>CAVXSD010000001.1:0-575603 GCA_963764305.1 uncultured Acidimicrobiaceae bacterium
CCGGCGGGCAGGTCGACGAGTGGGAGCGCCTGCCCGAGGCAGATGAAGGCGACCTACGAGAAGCTCGGCATCCCCGAGGCCGAGCGGAAGTACCTCGCTGGCGTCACCGCTCAGTACGAAAGCGAAGTCGTCTACCACCGCAACCGGGACGAGCTCGCGGCCCAGGGGATCCTGTTCTGCGACATGGACACTGCGGTGCGGGAGTACCCCACTCGTGCGCAGCGTGACTTCGGCACGGTGATCCCGCCGGGCGACAACAAGTTCGCGGCGCTGAACTCCGCGGTGTGGTCGGGCGGCTCGTTCATCTACGTCCCTCCCGGCGTCAAGTGGAGATGCCGCTGCAGGCCTACTTCCGCATCAACAGCGAGAACACCGGGCAGTTCGAGCGGACACTGATCATCGCCGACGAGGGCTCCAAGGTGCACTACGTCGAAGGGTGCTCCGCGCCGGTGTACTCGAGCGACTTTTTCCACTCGGCCGTCGTCGAGCTGGTCGCGCGCCGGGCCCGCATCACCTACACGACGATCCAGAACTGGTCGCGAACGTCTACAACCTCGTGACCAAGCGGGCGCGCGTAGAGGCCGAGGCCCACGTCGAGTGGATCGACGGCAACATCGGCAGCCGTCTCACGATGAAGTACCCGTCGGTGTACCTCATGGGTCCCAAGGCCTCGGGCGAGGTCCTGTCGGTCGCCTACGCCGGTGCCGGTCAGATCCAGGACGCCGGCGCCAAGATGGTCCACGCCGCCCCCGAGACCACGTCGAAGATCGTCTCGAAGTCGATCTCGAAGGACGGTGGCATCACCACCTACCGGGGGAGGTCCACGTCGACGAGGGCGCACGGGGCCAAGAGCTTCGTCCGGTGCGACGCCCTCATCCTCGACGAGCAGTCGATCTCCGAGACGCGGCCCTACATGGAGGTCGGGGAGCGGGACCGCCCGGATCGGCCACGAGGCGACGGTCTCGAAGGTCGGTGACGACCAGCTGTTCTACCTGATGAGCCGCGGACTCTCCGAGAGCCAGGCCATGGGCATGATCGTCAACGGATTCATCGAGCCGGTGACACGGACGTTGCCGATGGAGTACGCCGTCGAGTGGAGCCGGCTGATCGAGCTGCAGATGGAAGGGTCGGTCGGCTGATCGCCGAATCGGCCTGCGGCCGCGTGGAACCATAAACCGTGCCGATGCGGGAGGAATGCAAGCACTTCCAGAGCCGGACCTACGAATCGGTGAGGTCGCCCGGTTCTGTGTCCTCGATCTCGCGCCCGAGGCACCGTGGCGCTGCCCGGAGAACTGCCCTCGTACGAGCGGCGCCTGGCCGACGTGGGATGGGTGCACGGCAGCCTGGTCGAGCCCGCTATCGAGGACGAACCCGGGACCGGCGGCGCCGACGTCGCCTCGCTGCTCGACGCAGCCGAGGACATCGTCAACGCCGTGGCCCCCAACTACTCGAGGAGGTCCGCCGAGGAGGCTCGGATGAACCTCGGCCAAGCGCGGTGGAGCCGCAAGCGCTGAGCGGTCCCGATCGCGTAGCGGCCCGTGAATTCGGCCGGGCGTTTCTCCATGAACGCGGTGACCGCCTCCACCAGGTCGTCGAACGGGAGCATCCCGGCGTTCCAGGTCGCCACGTAGTCGAGGCCCTCGTCGACCGTCTGTCCTCGTTGGCCGCCAGCACGGCCTTGGTCCCTTGCACGGCGAGGGGAGAGTTGGCGGCGATATCCTCTGCCAGCGCACGGGCCGCCGCTCGACGTCCTCGGCGTCGGCGGACACGTCGTTGACCAGGCCGATCTCCTCGCGCTCTCCGCGTGATGTCCTTCCGGTGAAGGCGAGCTCGGCCAGGTGGCCGGCGCTGATGATCTGGGAGACGCTGCGGCTGCCCAGGTCGGCCACGATGGCCATCTTGGTCTCGCGCACCGAGAACACGGCGTCGGCCGACGCCAGGCGGATGTCGCAGGCCGCGATGAGTCGACGCCCCCCCCGATGCAGTAGCCGTGGACGGCGGCGATGACCGGCTTCGGGCATCGTGCCACCGCCTTGACCGCGTCCTGCACGCTCGAGGCTGTTCGCGCGGGCCTCGCCCCACCCGAACCACCATGGAGGGGGGACCGTACGCGGCCCGCTCCTCGCCCTGGGGCGTCCGCTGCCGCCACCGCCGCGTCGGTGAGCAGCCCGCCCATGACCTTCAGGTCCAGCCCGACCCTGAAGTGGGGCCCCTGGCCGCCATCACGACGGCCCGGACGGGTTTCGTCCGAGCTGAGCGGCCGCCATGGCCCGTGGAAGGTCTCCCCAAAGGGCGGGCCCCATGGCGTTGCGAGCCTCGGGCCGATCGAGCCATACGGTGGCGACCGCCTCCGGGCCTCGCGCTCGATGCTCAGCACCGGTGGATCGAAGCCGACGACCCTCTCGCCCATCGAGCCGAAGGCTAAGCCGCCGGTGAGGAGGCTCGCCGCGGCCCCCAGAGTGCCTGCGCCCACACCGGCCGTGCCCTCACTGGCCGTATCGCTGACCCACTCGAACGAGGTGGTGACCCTGCCCGCCTTCACCGCCGAGGCGTCGGCCGGCCTGGGCGGGCCCGCCTGGCTCCGGGCCGGCGGCGGGGCTCCGGCCTTCGAGGCGCGGCATCGGGGCCCTTGCCGTCGGAGGCCGAAGAGGTCTGGCGCTACAGGCGGATCGACCGGCTCGCGCTCGACGCCTCTGCGCCCCCAGCCGGCAGTGTCGCGCCCCCGAGGCCGGCCGGCTGCCCTCGGCGCTGACCACGGGCTGGGGCCAGGGCCGCGCACGGTCGTCGCTCGGAAGGGTCGGTGCTGACTCGTTCACCACGAGCCACGGACCGCCGAGGCCAGGACAAGGTTTCGGCCGGGCCCTCGATGTGACCGGGTGGGCCGGCAAGCCCGGCTCCCTCGCGCGGGCGGCGACGCGCTGGTGCGGCTCAACGACGCGTTCGCGGCTGACCCGTCCTCATCGTGGTGGCCCGCGGGCTGTCCGGGATACCCCGGTGCTGGTCGTCCACTCGTGCGACCCTCCGCGCGGCCGCCTTTCCCCGACACCTGCGTGCGAGCCGAAGCGGGCGTCATCGAATTGATCGCCAGTGCGGGTGCCGCCGATCTCGGCCGGTGCAGCCGATCGGCGCGTCTCTCGTCCCGCCCCCATTCTCGTCATCCCGGTCACCGAGCTCGAGGTGGAGGACGATGCGGGGCACCTCGGTTACGCCAACCTGCAGGTGCTCGATCAGGCCTGCACCGGGGAGTAGCTGGCCGTGCAGTCCAGCGCGGGTGGGCCGCGACGCAACCTTACGGTCGTTCACCGTCAGCCTGGGAGCAGCTACGCCCAGTCGGAGCGGACTCCGAAATCTCGTCGGGCAAGGTGGAAGCACCTCGCTGCTGTGTCGGCCGCCTATCTGGGCACCGACGAACAGGTGCACGACTTCCGGACGCTGCAGGACCACCACGCACCACGGACGCAGGAGCGAGTTGCTCTCCAAGGGGGCCATGGCCGACGAGGCCCGCTCCGTCTACAGCGGACTCATCCACATCCGCAACGGCGCGTCGGGGCCAGCGTGCCTTGCAGACCAACCACAACCTGGTGTTGTCGGGGAGGGAGCGCATGCCGATTCGGTGCCGAACCTTGACATCGAGGAGAACGACGTGCGTTGCAGTCACACCTCGACGGTGGGGCCGATCGACGAGGACCAGCGCTACTACCTCGAGTCGCCGGAATCTCACCCGAGGTGGCCGAGGGGCTCATCGTGCGCGGATTCTCCAACACCATCGTCGACCGCGGTGGGCCATCGCCGCCGCCACCCCGCTGCTCCAGCAGGCGGAGTACACGACGGCTCCGTGCGGCCTTCGACCGGCGGGCGGGGGTGACGGCCGATGCCTGAGACCGTGGCGCTGTCCGGGCCGCGACGAGCTGGCGCCGGGCGAGGCGTGCCGCTTCGACGTGGCGGGACGACGGATCGCGCTCGTGCGATCGGCGAACGTTCCACGCCGTCGACGACGGGTGCAGCCACGAGGACTACTCGCTGGCCGAGGGCGAGGTTGGGTCGACGAGTGTCAGATGAGTGCCCGCGGGCGGCAGCACGTTCGACCTCCTGACCGGTGAGCCCTGCTCCCTGCCGGCGACGCAGCCGGTGCCGTCTACGGGTCGAGGTGGACGGCGACACCGTCTCGGTGGTGGTGCCGTGAGCGGCGGACACGTGCTCGAGGTCCGCGGCCTGCACGCCTCCGCGGGCGGCCGCGAGGTGCTCCACGGATCGACCTGACGGTGCGGAGCGGAGAGGTGCACGTGATCATGGGGCCGAACGGCTCGGGCAAGAGCACGCTCGCCCACGCACTGATGGGACGTCCGGGCACCGAGGTCACCGCGGGCGGCATCGTGATGGACGGGCAGGAGCTGACCGGACTGCCTCCTGGCAGCGGGCCCGGGCCGGGCTCTTCCTGGCGCTGCAAGACCCACTGGAGGTGCCCGTGTCAGTCTGCACTCGCTGCTGCCGCGCGGAGCGAGCGAGGGCAGCCTCCGAGGAGAGACGTTGGGGGCGGCACCGACGTCGACCTCGACGAACGGATGCCGAGGAGGCCAAGGCGGTCGGGCTCGACCCCCGTCTCCTGAGCCGCCCGCTCAACGTCGACCTCTCGGGCGGCGAGCGCAAGCGAAGCGAGATGGTGCAGCTCGGCGTGCTGCGCCCCGCGATCTGCGTCCTCGACGAGGTCGACTCGGACTCGACGTGGACGCGCTGGGCGAGGTGGCGCGCCGGCTGCAGCAGGCCACGACGGAGTGGGGCGTCGGCATCCTGGCCATCACCCACTTCAACCGTTTCCTGGTGCAGCTCGAGGCGGACCTGGTGCACGTGATGGTCGGCGGGCGCATCGTTGCCAGGGGCGACGCGACGCTGGCGCTGGAGCTCGAGCGGACGGGATACGCCGGCTACCGGGACCCGCGCTGAGCGCGTGCGCCGACAGGCCGTGGACTCCGGCAGCTGCCGCCACCTTCGACGGTGCTTGGTACCGTACAGCGCCATGGCGAACGGTCGTCCACCGGGCGACAGGTCGGGTTGTTCCTCCCGAAGGAGGCCGCGCCCGGTCGCGAACCAGGAGGGGCTGGCGGCTCTGGGCGACAGATGCGCGCGGGGCCCGAACCCGGAGCGTGGCCGACGAGTCGGGGCTAGGCCCTCGGCCGCGCATCGACTCGGACGGGAGGCGCGTCGGCGCAGCGGCAAGCCGCGATGGAACGCGGCAAGAAGGTGGTGGTCGTCCTCGCGCCCGGTCGTGCTGACCGTCGCCGTGGTCGGGGGCGGGTACGCCTACCTGTGGTACCGCTACAACCAGATGCGAGATCCATATCAGCGACGAGGTCGCGGCGTCGAGAGCGGCGGCCCCTTCCCCGGGCTAGTCATCGGCTCCGACACCCGGGGCGGCGAGTCGAGCCAGCGCGAGCATTTCGGGTCGTCCTCGGTGGTACCGGCCAGCGCAGCGACGTCGTGCAGCTCTGGCGGGTCGACGCCGGCGAACAAGCGATCCAGGTCGTGTAAATCCCGCGTGACACCGTCGTCTCCATGCTCCCCCCCGACACGGCGCAGTTCGGCACCTACAACCGGATCAACTCCGCGTACAACACGGGCGCCAACCAATTGGTCAAGACGATCACGGCCAACTTCGGGATCCCGATCAACCACGTCGTCCAGGTCGACTTCGCCGGGTTCCAAGACGCGGTCAACGCGCTCGGCGGGATCTGACTCAACTTCCCCTACCCGGCCAAGGACGCCTACTCGGGACTCAACATCACCACGCCCGGTTGCCAGCTGCTCAGCGGGGCCCAGGCGCTCGCCGTGGCCCGGGCCCGCCATTACGAGTACTACGCGAACGGCTACTGGCACTCCGACGGGACGAGTGACTTCGGGCGGATCCAGCGCCAGGACATGTTCATCAAGTCCCTGATCACCGCGGCCAAGTCGAAGGTGAACCCGCTCACCGTCAACGCCTTCATCGGCTCGATCCACGAGGGCGTGACCATCGACGACAGCTTCGGCTTCAACCAGCTGATCGGGCTGGCCCTGACCTACCGCTCGTTCGACCCGACCAACCTGCAGGGGCAGACCCTGCCCACCGAGGCGGCCAACGGGTTCGGCGACCTGGGCGACGTCCTGGTAGTCCAGCAGCCGCAGGCGCAGCAGATGCTGGTCAACATCTTCGGCTCCGACCTGGTCACGCCGACCAACCCGCCGCCCGACGCCGCAGGTGACCCCAACCCGCCACCGACCATCACGCCGACCACGGTGCCGCCGGCCAGCCCGAGCACGCCGCCGGCCGGGTCCGGGACCGCCAGCACGACCCCGACGACGGTCCCGCCGCCGTCGTTCAACCCCACGCCCTGCAGCCCGAGCTGAGGCGATCTGAGCTGAGCGAGCTGATCTGAGCGAGCCGAGCCGAGCGGAGCTGAGCCGAGCCGGCGGAGCCGGCCGAGCCGTTCGCAGTTGGAAGCGCGCGGGGTGGTCGGCTGTCCTCGTGAACTCTCAACGGATCTGTTTACAGTTCGGGAGAAATACGCCGGGGTCCTCGCAGCCGGTCGGGCCACGGCGTCAGCCGCCCGCAGCGCCAGCGGCTGCACGGGTCACAGCCTGGTCGATCGGAGCTCGACGGGAGGCGTCACCGTGGGGTTACCGGCCCCCGGCAGACGACGCCCACTGCGTCGAGTTACCGCCCGAATCGTGGCTCCGGCCGGCCACGCCAGAGATGACAGCCCCTCACCTACCGGCGTGGCGGACCCGAGGGCGGTCAGGCCCACCCGCCACCGTCGGTACAGCTAGGAGGCTTCGGCCGCCACCTCGTCGAGGCCCTGGGCCAGCGCGTTCCAGCTCAGGGTGGCGCACTTGATGCGCACCGGGAACTTCACCACGCCCTGGAGCGCGGCCAGCTCGCCCAGCTTGTCGAGGTCGATCTCCTCGGGCTCGCCCTCGACCACCTCGGCGCCGTTGCCGTCGCTCTCGGGGTCGAGCGGGGCCTCGTGGATCGACATCATCCCCTTGAAGGTCGCGATGAGGCGGCGCACCTCGTCGACCGGCTTGCCCTTCACGGCGGCCGACATCAGCGAGGCCGACGACTGGCTGATGGAGCAGCCCGAGCCGCCGATCTTGAGGTCGGCCAGCTTGCCGTCCTCGACGAGCAGGGACACCACGACCTCGTCGCCGCACAGCGGGTTGAAGCCCTCCACGCGGTGGGCGGGCGGGGAGTCCAGCTCGCCGCGGTTCCGCGGCGAGCGGTAGTGGTCGAGGATGATCTCGCGGTACAGCTCTTCGAGGTCGGCCATTAGCCGAACAATCTACCGGCTTCGAGCAATCCCTCGATCAGCACCTCGATGTCGTGCTCGTCGCTGAACAGGGACAACGAGGCGCGGGCGGTGGCCTGGACGCCGAGGCGGCGCATCAGCGGCTTGGCGCAGTGGTGGCCCGGCCGCACGCACACGCCGAACTGGTCGAGCACCTGGGCCAGGTCGTGCGCGTGCACGTCCCGGTAGGCGAGCGAGAGCACGCCGCCGCGGTCGTCGCCCGCCGGCGGCCCGAACACGCGCACGTCGGAGCCGAGCTTCTCGTCGAGGCGGTCCAGCGCGTGGTTGGTCAGCGCCAGCTCGTGGGCCCGGATGCGGTCCATCCCGATGTCGTTCAGGTAGGCGATGGCCGCCGTCAGGCCGACCGCCTCGGCGATGGGCGGCGTGCCCGCCTCGAAGCGGGCCGGGGGCGGCGCCGGGCGGAAGCAGTCGAGCTTGACGTCGAGGATCATGCCGCCGCCGCCGAGGAAGGGCGGCATGGCCTCGAGCAGCTCGGCGCGGCCCCACAGGACGCCGATGCCGGTCGGGCCCATCATCTTGTGGGCCGAGAAGGCGAGGAAGTCGACCCCGAGCGCGCGCACGTCGACCGGCGCGTGGGGGACGAGCTGCGCGCCGTCGGCCACCACGACGGCCCCGGCGACGTGCGCGGCGTCGGCGATCTGGCGCACCGGGTTGATGGTGCCGAGCACGTTGGACATGGAGGACACGCCGACGACCTTGACGCCGTCGAGCAGGCGGTCGAGGTCGTCGAGCACGAGGCGGCCGTCCCCGTCGACGGGGATGTAACGCAGGTCGAGGCCGCCCAGCTCCTCGGAGAGGATCATCCAGGGCACGATGTTGGCGTGGTGCTCCATCTCGGTCAGGAGCACGGCGTCGCCGGCGCGCAGGTTGGCCCGGCCCCAGGACTGGGCCACCAGGTTGAGCGACTCGGTCGTGTTCTTGGTGAACACGACCTCGTGCGCGGGGTCCGGCGCGCCGATGAAGCGCCCCGAGACGATGCGGGCCCGCTCGTAGAGCGCGGTGGCCTCCTCCGCCGTGGCGTAGACGCCCCGGTGCACATTGGCGTGCGTCGTCTCGTAGTAGCGGCTCATGGCGTCGATGACGGCGCGGGGCTGCAGCGCGGAGGCGGCGGCGTCGAGATAGACGATGGGCCGGCCGTTCACCGTGCGGGTCAGGAGCGGGAAGTCCTTGCGCAGGGCCTCGACGTTGAGCGGCGCCGCGGGCCGGTCGATGTGGGGGTGCCGGTCGAGCGGGCGTGGGGCGTCATCGCCAGCCCTCGTAGCCCTCGGTCTCGACGCGGGAGGCGAGCTCGGCGCCGCCGCTGGCCACGACGCGCCCGTCGACCAGGATGTGTACGACGTCGGGCACCAGCTCCTCGAGCAGGCGCGTGTAGTGGGTGATGGCGAGCACGCCGAGCTCGGGGCGCGCCTCGCGCACGGCCCGCACGCCGCGGCCGACGACGCGGAGCGCGTCGATGTCGAGCCCCGAGTCCGTCTCGTCCAGGACGGCGACCAGCGGCTCGAGCAGGGCCATCTGCAGGATCTCGTTGCGCTTCTTCTCGCCGCCGCTGAAGCCCTGGTTCAGGTGCCGGCTGGCGAACGAGGTGTCCATGCCGAGGCGCTCCATCCACTCGGTCATGAGCACCCGGACCTCCAGGACGGAGACCTCGTCGGTGCCCTTGCGTGCCGCCATGGCCTGGCGCAGGAACTGGGTCACCGACACGCCCTCGATCGACTCGGGGTACTGGAAGGCCAGGAAGAGGCCGGCCTTGGCGCGCACGTCGGTCGCCCAGCCGGTGACGTCTTCGCCGTTGAGGAGGATGGAGCCGGCGGTGACCGTGTAGGCCGGGTGTCCCATCAGCGCGCCGGCCAGCGTCGACTTGCCGGCGCCGTTCGGGCCCATGAGGGCGTGGACCTCGCCCGCCCCGACCGTGAGGTCGACGCCGCGCAGGATGGGGCCGTCCTCCGCCGAGACGTGGAGGTCCCGGATCTCGAGCAGCGGGGGCGTGGCGGTCATCTCCTAAAAGCCTACCGTTTTGGTCAGGTATTCCGGTACAGCCCGCCGGGACGGCTCCGGCGGACTCCCCGCGGCGGCCCTCACCAACCTCGCTCGACCCATTCGCCCAGGTGGGGAGACTCGTTTCCGACCGTGGTGGCGGCGCCGTGACCGGGCAGGACCAGTGTGTCGGGGCCGAACTTGGCAAAGATGCGGCGGTCGATGGACCGAATGATGGTGTCGAAGTCGCCGCTCTCGAACGACGTGTTGCCGGGGCCGCCGGGGAACAGGGTGTCGCCGGTGAACAGGAGGTTCGTGCCCTCGACGGCGAAGCAGATGGAGCCCGGGGTGTGGCCCGGGGTGGCCAGGGTCTTGAGGCGCAGGTCGCCGACGCTGAGCTGCTCGTCGTCCTCGAGAATGAGGTCGTAGCTGGGGAGCATGCCCGCATCGGCGCTGGTCACGGCCACCGAGATGCCCGCCTCGCGGACCGCGGGCACGGCCTGGATGTGGTCCCAGTGCCCGTGCGTCTCCACCACCTGGTTCACGCCCAGCCGCCGGCAGATCTCCAGTAGCTCCTCGTGCTCGTTGGCGGCGTCGATCAGCATGGCGTCACCGGTGCGGCGGCAACGCAGGATGTAGACGTTG
Source organism: uncultured Acidimicrobiaceae bacterium (assembly GCA_963764305.1). GTDB lineage: Bacteria > Actinomycetota > Acidimicrobiia > Acidimicrobiales > RAAP-2 > Bog-473. The sequence continues at coordinate 9,960 of CAVXSD010000001.1, forward strand.
TTGTCCATCGGTCCGACCACAATCTGGTGGACCTCGGCGGCCGTGTCGCTCCAGATCTGCTCAAGCTGTCCCATGGCTCCAGCGTGGCACAGCCGAGTCGTCGGTCCCGCACGGAGCCGGGAGGTATCTGGTCGCGCCGCCTCCGTGTCTGGTAGACCAAGCGACGCACCGCCGGCCCGGCTGCCGGGGGCAGAGGCACAAGAGGCAGAGGAGCCCTGGCATGAATTTCGCCTTCAGTGACGAGCAGGAGGAACTGCGCGCCTCGGTGCGCCGGTTCCTGGCCGAGAAGTCGCCCGAGACCGAGGTGCGCCGCCTGATGGACACCACCGACGGGTACGACCCGGCCGTGTGGAGCCAGATGGCGGACCAGCTCGGTCTGCAGTCGCTCACCATCCCCGAGGAGTTCGGCGGCTCGGGCTTCACCTATGTGGAGCTGCTCGTCGTGCTCGAGGAGATGGGCGCCGCCCTGTTGTGCGCGCCGTTCTTCTCGTCGGTGGCGCTGGCCGCCAACGCGCTGCTCACCTCCGGCGACGACGAGGCCAAGAAGAGTTACCTGCCCGGCATCGCCTCGGGCGAGACGATCGGGACCCTCGCCATCACCGAGGACAACGGGAAGTGGGACTTCAGCGGGATCGAGTGCGCGGCCCGCCGAAGGGCGACGGCTGGGTCATCGACGGCCACAAGATGTTCGTCATCGACGGGCACGTGGCCAACCTCATCATCGTCGCCGCCCGTACCGGCGCAGGCGTCTCGCTCTTCGCGGTGCAAGGTGACGCAGCGGGCCTGACGCGCACCCCGCTGCCGACGATGGACCAGACGCGCAAGCAGGCCCGGCTCGAGTTCGCGGCGGTGCCGGCCGCCCTCATCGGCGCCGACGGCGGCGCGGAGCCCGGCCTGTCCAAGACGCTCGACCTCGCCGCGGTGGCGCTGGCGGCCGAGCAGGTCGGTGGCGCCCAGCACGTGCTCGATGCATCGGTCGAGTACGCCAAGACCCGGATCCAGTTCGGCCGGCCCATCGGCAGCTTCCAGGCCATCAAGCACAAGTGCGCCGACATGCTGCTCGAGGTCGAGTCGGCCAAGTCGGCCGCCTACTACGCCGCCTGGGCCGCAGCCGAGGACTCCGACGAGCTGCCCGTCGTGGCCAGCCTGGCCAAGTCGTACTGCTCGGAGGCCTACTTCCACTCGGCGGCGGAGAACATCCAGATCCACGGTGGCATCGGCTTCACCTGGGAGCACCCGGCGCACCTCTACTTCAAGCGGGCCAAGTCCTCGGAACTGCTCCTGGGCGACCCCTCGTACCATCGCGAGCTGCTGGCACAGCGCATCGGCATCTGACATGCCGGGGCCATTCAGGCTCCGGCCCGGGCCGGTCGGGGAACTGGCCACCTACGCCAGTGCCACCAGCCTGGGCGCGCCGGTGCACGGCCACGTCGTGCTCTGCCACGACCTGCCGCGGCCCAAGGGCGCGGCGGCCGACGTCGCCCTGACCTATCCGGCCCTGGCCGACCGCCTCACCCGCGAGTCGGGCTGGCGGGTCGTCACGGCGTCGCTGCGCGGCGCCGGCGAGTCGGCCGGCGACTTCTCCGCGCTGGGCTGGCTGGACGACCTGGCCTTCCTGGCCTCGAGCGAGATCCCCGAGGCGGCCCCCCGCCTGATGGTGGGCTTCGGGTTCGGCGGCGTGCTGGCGCTGCACCTGGCCGCCGGCGACGAGCGGGTGGCCGGGGTGGCCTGCCTCGGCACCCCGGGGGACCTCGGCCCGCTGTCCGTGGACCCCGAGCGGTTGCTGGCCCGCTGCCGCCGGACCGGCGTCGTCACGTCGCCCGGGTTCCCGGCATCCGTCGACACCTGGGCCAAGGAGCTCTCCGTCCTCCACCCGATGGAGGACGCCGCGCTGCTCAAGGGCCGGCCGCTGCTCGTGGTGCACGGCTCGGACGACGCCGACGTCCCGCTGGCCGACGCCCGGGCCCTGGCCGACGCGGCCACCGGGCCCTCGGAGCTGCACACCGTCCTCGGCGCCGGCCACTGGCTCCGGGCCGACCCCCGGGTCATCGCCATTTTGGTGGGCTGGCTCGAGCGCCGGCACTGAGCCGCTCAGCCGGGCTCGCTCGCCCGGCGCAGTTCACCGGGCGCTCGACGTCGAGCGACGTCGAGCCGCACGATGCGGTCCCGGTGCCGACGTGCGAGGAGGAGGTCAGGCCGGAGCGGCTGCACTCCTCAACGCTCGATCGATCGCGGCGCGCAGCGCCCGTGCCGCGGACCGAGCGTCGGGGGCTTGGGTCAAATAGCGCACGACGACGAAATGGCGGACACCGGCACCCGTCAGAGCACCGATCTTCTCCGGGGTCACGCCGCCTGTCACGAAGACCGGAACAGGTGGAGCGTGCGCTGGCCCGAGTGACGTAGCCCAGCCCGGTCCCCGCACGGCCGGGCTTGGTCGGCGTCGCCTCCACGGGCCCCGCCGAGATGTAGGTGACCTCCTGGTCCGCCGCGCCCTCGAGGTCGGCCGGGCCGTGGGTCGACAGCCCGACGATGGCCTCGGGGCCCAGGATGCGCCGGGCCAGCGAGACCGGCGCGTCGTCCTGGCCGACGTGGACGCCGTCGGCCCCCACCTCCAGCGCCAGGTCCGGGCGGTCGTTGAGCACGAAGGGCACGCCGTGGTCGCGGCACACGGCCGCCGCCAGCCTTGGCCCGGGCCAGCAGCGGCCTGGCCTCGAGCTCCTTGTCGCGCAGCTGGACCACGTCCACCCCGCCCGCGATGCACTCGCCGAGGAAGGCGGCCAGGTCCGGCCGGTCCGGCGTGCAGAGGTAGAGGCGGCGCTCCGAGAGGTCTGGCCCTCCGCTCACGCGCCGCCGTCGGCGCCGGCCTCGGCGCCGGCCTCGGCGTCGGCGCGGGCCTTGGCTTTCATCGCCTTCTTGGTGGCCCTGACCTTGGCCAGGCTCTCGGGGTCGGTGATGTCGGCCACCGACAGGGAGCTCCCGGGCTTGCCGTAGGGGGTGGTGACCTTCTGCCACCCGTCGGGGCGCACGCCGAGCTGCTTGCCGAGGAGCGCGGCGAAGATCTTGGCCTTCTGCTCGCCGAACCCCGGCAGGGCGCGCAGCCGGTCGATCAGCTCGGCGCCGCTGCCCACGCCTTTCCAGATGGCGTCGGCCTTGTTCCCGTACTCGTCGGCCACGACGCGGCAGACGGCCTGTACCCGGCCGGCCATCGACCCGGGGTAGCGGTGCAGGGCCGGCCGCTCCCGGAACATGGCGGCGAGCTCCTCGGGATCCATGGCGGCGATCGCCGCCGCGTCGAGCGGACCCTTCGTGCCGAGGCGGTGCAGCAGGTCGGCCGGGGAGGAGAAAGCCTTCTCGATCGGCACCTGCTGGTCGAGCACCATCCCGATCAGCAGGGCCAGGGGGTCGCGGCTCAGGACCGCGTCCGCCTCGTCGACGCCGGTGATGTGGAGCGCGATCCGTGTCATGGGGAAGATCTTGGCACGGCGCCCTGCCCGAATCGGAAGTGACCGCGGCGCCCGGCGCGGGCAGACTCTCGCCATGCACATCCCGGCCAAGGTCGACTACGGAATCCGGGCCCTCCTCGCACTGGCGGCGGCCGGGACACCGCAGACCGCCGAGTACCTGGCCGGGGAGCAGGGGCTGCCGCCCCGCTTCCTCGGGGCGATCCTGGCCGACCTCCGCCGGGCCGGCGTGGTGGCCAGCCAGCGGGGCGCCGAGGGCGGCTACCGGCTCGCCCGCCAGCCCGAGGCCATCACCATCGCCGACGTGATCCGCGCCCTGGACGGCCCGCTGGCCGAGGTGCGGGGCTACCGGCCGGAGGCCACCAGCTACGACGGCGCGGCCGAGAACCTCCAGCAGGTCTGGGTGGCCGTCCGGGCCAGCCTCCGCTCGGTGCTCGAGAAGATCACGCTGACCGACGTGATCTCGGGCAAGCTCCCCCCGCATGTCCAGAAGCTCGTCACGGACCCGGATGCCTGGGTCGCCCACTGACGGCGAGGGGCTGGCGCCGGTCGCCGTCGCGGCCAGCGACTACCTGTGGTTCGTCGACCTGGCGTTGGGCGGGATGGCCGCCATCGTCGAGGAGCTCGGGGACGACCTGGCCAACCGGCGTCCCCCGTTCCCCGACAGCAATTCGGCCTACGCCATCCTGACCCACTGCCTCGGTGTCCTGGAGTACTGGGGCGGGGCGACAGTGGCCGAGCGCCCCGTCCAGCGCGACCGGGCCGCCGAGTTCACGGCGAGCGGCGAGGTGGCCGGGCTGCTCCGGCGTACCGACTTCGCCCGCCGGCGCCTGCGCGAGGACATCGTCGGCCTCGATGCCGCCGACCGACCGGCCAACGTGCGCTGGGACCCCGAGGACCCCGTGCCCTACACCGGGACCAAGGGCGCGGTGCTGCTGCACATCCTGGAGGAACTGTTCCAGCATCTCGGCCAGATGGAGCTCACCCGCGACGCGCTGGTGGCGGCGCAGCGCCGGTGACACCCGAGCGCGCCGTCGTGCCGATCGCCTGCAGCCTCGACGGGGCGGCGCTCGGGGAGCGGGCCGAGGAGTGGCGTGCCTTCGTCGCCGCCTCGGTCACGGCGGTGGAGGCCGGCGCCACGACGGTGCGCCTGGCGCTGCGTGACTCGGACGGCGCCCTCACCGCGGCGGCCGCGCTGGCCCAACGCGAGAAGCGGTGCTGTGCCTTCTTCGAGGTGTCCATCGCGCTCGAGGCAGACCGGCGCACGCTGGTCCTGGCCGTGCCCGACGGCGCCGAGGAGGCGCTCGCCGCGTTCGTCGCCCTGCTGCTCGACTCGCGAGGGCGCGGGAAGAACCGGCCCACGGCATAAGACGGGCTCGCCGAACGGCGCGGCATCGTGGTTCGTCGCTTAGGCTCGCGGCCGGCACCGGCGGTTCGGATCGTCGTGCACATGCCGCAACCGCCTAGTGTCCTGACTCGGAGATTCGCGCGCAATATCCAGCTAGCGCAGTCAGGATCTCGTCGGCGCTCTTGTGCCAAATGAACGGGCGCGGGTTCTCGTTCCAAGTGTCGATCCAGTCGGTGATCGATGCTTCGAGTTCCTTGGTCGAGCGGTGCGTGCCTCGGCGCAACCACTTGGTGGTGAGCTCGGCAAACCAGCGCTCCACCACGTTCATCCATGAGCTGTAGGTAGGCGTGAAGTGCAAGGTGAAGCGGGGATGACGGATCAGCCAGCGGTGGATCTCAGGGGTTTTGTGGGTCGAGACGTTGTCGACGATCAAGTGCACGTCGAGGTCTTGGGGGACGCTGCGGTTGATGAGGTTCAAGAACTTCTTGAACTCGATGGCTCGGTGGCGTTCGGTCATGTCCGCGATGACTTTCCCCGAAGCCATGTCGAGCGCGGCATAGAGGTTGGTGGTGCCGCCGCGGACGTAGTCGTGCGTGGCCCGCTCGGGGAGCCCGGGACGCAGCGGCAGGATCGGTGCGGTGCGGTCGAGGGCTTGAACCTGGGTCTTCTCGTCCACGCAGAGCACAAGTGCAGCCTCGGGTGGGTTGACGTAGAGGCCCACGATGTCGCGGACCTTCTCGACGAAGAGCGGGTCGGGGCTGAGCTTGAAGGTCTCGCTGAGGTGGGGTTTGAGCCCGAAGGCCTGCCAGATCCGGTTCACGCTCGAGCGGCTGATCCCCGTCGCCTGGGCCATGGAACGGATCGACCAATGCGTGGCGTCGTCGGGCGTCTCTTCGAGGGTCTTGACCACGATCCTCTCGACGTCTTCGTCGCTCACCGAGCGCGGCACGCCGGGTCGGGGCTCGTCGTGGAGGCCGTCAAGGCGCTGCGCGACGAACCGCCGGCGCCACTTGCCCACCGTGGCACGTGTGACATGGAGGCGCTCAGCCACGACCGTGTTGGTCTGACCTTTGCGCACTCGAGCACGATGCGGCATCGCAGCGCCAGTGCTTGCGCGCTCTTCGGCCGTCGCGCCCAGCGCTCGAGCGTCTCGCGCTCGTCATCGCTGAGCACGAGATCTTCAGTCGGCCTTCCCCGTCTCGCCATCACTGCCTCCCATCGTCGTTGATGACGATGAGAACGCGGAAGATGACAGGAAAATTCCTATTTGGACAAGAATCTTTGGGTCAGGACACTAGGGGGCCGAACCCGCCGACAGCGAGTTCCCGCTGCGGGGCCAGAACCGCCATTCATCATGCATGCGGCGCGGGGCGCCAAGCGTGGTCCGGCGAAGATAATGGCGACTGGCAGTCTTGAGAAATGAACGTGTGGGCGGCAAGATCACCGGAGAGGGCCCCTCCGAAAGCTGGGGAACCTTGTCGCTGCTCGCCCACTTCGACTTGTGCGGGCGCAATGAGTTCGAGCTCCACTCTCGCTATTTCCGCTTCCCTTGGAGGAGAATTTCGACCAGCGCGGGTCCAGGTCTGGGTGCTCAGAGTCGCCTCATGGGGCCAAAGCGCACGGTGTTACGGACGAACTGGAGTAGCTACGAGCTGGACGAAGCCCGCTGTACCCAGGCGACATACTGGCCGCCGAGGCGGACACGCCGGAGATGTCGGTCGAGCGAGCAGCCGATAGCGCCTCCAGCGGGGAGAAGAGGAAGTGGCGGACGCCGGGCTCCACCTCGGCCGCGTCCCTGAGCAACTCGACCGCCTGGTGGGAAGGAAGGAGTACGACGTTGTGATCGAGCGCACATGTGTTCACGGCATGACGGGTAAGCGGATTGAGCGGGTTGTGCTCGAAGACCGCCACGACACCTTCGGGCCGGGTCACGCGCACCATCTCGCTCACCATCTTGAACCGCTCCGAGACGGGGACGTGGTGCAGCACACAGATGCCGACCACCACATCGAACGATTCGTCGGCGAACGGGAGCTTCTCCCCGTCGTACCAGCTGAATTCCGCCGTGGGCACCGTGCGCGTGGCGTGAACGAGCATCTCCTCGGAGACGTCGACGCCGTGGAGCTTCCGCACTCGCGGGGCGAAATGGCGATCAGTCGTCCCCGTCCCGCAACCGACGTCGAGGAGGGAAAGGCCTTGGAGCGAGCCCAGCCGGGGACGGACGATCTCCTCGAGGATCTCCACCTTGCGCCGTGCGTAGAAAGCGGCGTCTCTCCCGGTGAAGGAGACCGATCGGTCGACTGTGTCCTCGTAGGTGGTCGCGTACACGTCGAAGTCGACGCCGCAGCCCTCCCCCTACGACTGGGGACGAGAACGCGTCGCTTGCGGACAGCGGGATTCGATCAGCCCCTTCGGCTCCGTTCCGTCGGCCGTCTAGCCAAAGCCGCCAGATCCCCTTCAGGTCGTCGGTCGCCGTCTTGATGATCCGGACCCTGGAGTCGTGGTCCTCGATCCAGCGCACCGGTATCTCGTTGATCCGCGCGCCACTTCGGTGGGCCAGGGCGAGGAGCTCGGTGTCGAAGAACCACCCGTTGTCCTCTATCTTCGGGATCAAATCGCGGGCCAGGCTGGCGCGGATCGCCTTGAAGCCACATTGGGCGTCGGCGATGCCATAGTGCAGAAAGGCCACGCGAGCAGGTTGTAGATGCGTGAGATCACATCGCGCTGCAAGGTTCGGGCGATCTCGGCGCCAGGGGCGAGCCGCGAGCCGATGGAAACATCGCAGCGGCCGCCGACCACGGGGTCGAGTAGCGGCCGCAGCGACTCAAGCCCGGTGGAGAGATCGACGTCCATATAGGCGACGACCTCGGCCGTGCTGGTGGTCCACGCCCGCTTGAGGGCCCGCCCGCGGCCGCGCTCCTCGAGCCGGATGACCCTCGTCCGCGGGTTCACGGCGGCGAAGGCCGTCGCGAGCTCAAACGTCTCGTCCGTGCTGCCGTTGTCGGCCACGGTGATGCACCAGTCGTAAGGGCACTGGGTATCGAGGTGGGCGGCCAGCGTGGTCAGGGTGCTCACGAGCGAGCCCTCCTCGTTGAGCACCGGGATGGTGATATCGACGCTCGTGCGTCTCAACAGATCCGCCTTCCCACACGGAGAGAGATCTCAGGGGCCGCCCCTATGCGTCCCGCCATTTCCACAACGATCCAATTGGAGCATAGCAACGCGGGAGCGGAAGCCTCATGGCGACGAACCGGCACCATGCATGCAGTTCGCCCGAGATGGCCCTGTGGTCGGCCGACGCTAAACATAAGAAAACCAGGAAATCGATTTGCGGGGCACTCTGGGGCGTTGCACATTTTACGAGCCGTTGCCCTTTATGGACACCGAATACTCGGGAAGAGACCCCGACGCTGGACCAATTTTGGCAATTACCCGCTGGTACGACTCAATGAAAGTTCCAATTGGCCGATTCGCTTCTGAACCATTAGCTGTCCACGCATAAATGTTCAAGCCATTGAGATTCCGCACGACACATACTCTCTTGCCGGTGGTTTGCAGGTGATTCAACTTCGCCGACACTTCCTGCTCCTGAGAAGTCGTTAACATGCCTGCAAAATTCGCAAGTTGTCCAGTAGGCGCAGGGATTCCCGTGTAGATGTACAGGCTGTCGATGGGAGGTACTGAGTAGAAGGTGTCGCAGTTTTGTTTGACCACGGAGGTTAGCTGGCGGAGTTCGGCACCAATCAGCGGGTTAACTCGGATCATTTTTGTCCCGTGTAGCCCAAGCGAAACGTTGTCATAGTAGGTAACCCATCCGCCGACTGGCCATTGAATCAGAGCAAGCGCGGAGAAAAGACAAAGTACCGCGACGGCACCTACTCGAATTGCAAATGGTGTATCGCGCCATATAGACAGCCCATTGCTGCCCGCGGCCAGCACAATCGCAGAGGGGACAAAGACCACGACTGTTGCCCAAGCTCGCTGCGAACCTGCGACAGGATATGCGTGCAAACTCTGGAGAATTGCGATCGGCACGATGAGTCGGAGGGCCAACCTGGTCTTTGGTTCGACATCAGCGATCAGTGCCAGCGCAGGAAGCAGGACGATGGCTGGAAGCCAGGTTCCGAAAGGCACAGCAAATGGAATCGAATCAACCGCGAGCACCAGAACAGCGACGGCCGCGGCAGACAAGGCCAACCAGGGGATTCGGGACTTTGGAGACAGAGTTTCGATTTCAGAATGGTGTGGCCATATCGCAATGATAACCACGAGCCCGGTGATTAGAATTGAAAGCCACTGAATCCCAATGGGCGGAAAGATGGTCAGGAGATTGACTTGATGTAATGGCCGAATCAACACCTCAGCCGCCATTACCCTCAAAGATGTGCCGGTCGATAGCGGCCAGAGCAGCGATACAAGGACGACCCCGGCCAACCCATAAGCCGCTGCACGTGCTCCATTGGGTTGGAGAGCAACCGCGTCAACAGACAGCAAGGTGCAAGTGCCGACCATCGATATTGCGACGAGGAACGCCCACGTCGCAATACTCACCATGGAGAGTCGTTGAAACATTAGGACAAATGGCAAGAGAACAGCTCCCACGCCGATGATGCCGCGTAGTGTTCTCGGCCATCTGGAGTTACCGATGATCAATCCGACGGCCAGCCCAACCAAAGCAAAAATCCCAATGTTGATCTTCGTCATTGTTAGCGCACCTACGGCAATTCCGGCGAAAACGAGGGAAGAATTGCTTTGGGTAACGGAATAGCTCGCAAGCGCGAAGACAAGAATGGAGAGGAAAAGTCCGATCGTCGATCCTGGACTGATCGGTTCCCTGCCCGCCACGGAAATCAAGGCACAAAAGGTCGCTACCTGGCACAAAATGCTAATGAGGGGATCACGTGTTACTCGCCAGACCGCTCCTGCGAACAATGCGGAAGATGCCACTGTGAATCCCAACACAAGGAGGCGACCGGTGGTCGGCGTCGGGCTATGAGCAGTCAAGCGATAGATCAGACCGATGAACGACCAATAGAAGGGTCCATAACTGGTGCCTGAGGTGTGGGCGTACAGGCTACCGTTATGAAGGAACTGTCCTAAGGTTGTGAGGAAGTAACCCTCATCGTCGTATTGGGTTGCGGCTTGATCGAACAGGGATGGAAAAAACGCCGCCGCGAGTAAGAGGCCGAGGCCGACAAAGGCCAGACCGGTGCCGATTGAGCGCGCGATTTGTCTGTGTCTTGACTGAAGTGCCCGTTCTTGCATACCAGAATTCATCCATGACTCCGCAGCCGAGAGTCAACGGTCTTGCTGAGGGATGCGAGCCGGTAGATTGAACCGACACGAAGAACTGTTTGACCACCCTTGAGAATCGATGATGCCCGGAAAACGTTCAGCCCCACCTCGCGCCTTTGGTCTTTATGCCGTCGTTAAGTTGCTTATTTCCCGGTCCCGCAGAAACTCTCGAAGTTTCTTCCAGACTCCAACCACACTCACCTCGTTCCTTTCACCGACCGGGACAAACGAAACCTGACGCGGGTGCCGACGAATTCCAATGGGATCCGATTGCGATCCATGCCGGTGGGTGAGCACAGATCGAAGGTCATCATTTGATGACTACTCTTAGGTGGGCGCCTCCGCCAGAGCCGCCAGCTCCGCATCCAGGTCCCCGTCCACCCGAGTATGGTCCCGCATGTTCGCCACAAGACCTGTCACGTGCGCCAACTGGACCATGTCTTTCAAACCCCCGCCGTTCTCCTGGACCTTGGCAAATTCCTCTGCGGTGCATAGCAGATCGAAGTTCTTTACGCAACTGGGAATGTGAAGCCACGATCGTGACTGCGAATGTGGGCCAAAGTCATGAAGCGCTGACTCGATGCCTCGGCCAACGACATCGCCAGCGACCTATAGGAAGTCCTCAGTAGCTACTTCGTCCTGAAAAAGTCGATGTGAAATTCGCCCGCGACCAGCGCGTTCATGTTCGGAGGGTGCTCGCGTTCTGGCCCGAATGAAGCAACGATGGCTCCATCCCTCTTGCCGGAGAGAACGGAGCCATCGTGTTGCGCACCAAGGTAGACCCTCAGCCCACCCTGTGGGAGACAATCCTCCCGCCCGAGTTCTTGGCCCTCCCACCAGGGCTCGCGCAGATCGACCGCCTGCTCGAGGACCCGGTCTTCTTCGAGCCCTTCGTCCCGTTCTTCGACCCGCTGATCGGCCGGCCGTCCATCCCGATGGAGACCTACCTGCGGATGATGTTCTTGCGCTTCAGGTACCGGCTCGGCTTCGAGACGCTCTGCGCCGAGGTGGCCGACAGCCTCGCCTGGCGACGCTTCTGTCGCATCGCCATCACCGATGCGGTGCCGCACCCGAGCACGTTGATGAAGATCACCGCCCGCTGCGGAGAGGGTGCGGTCGACCAGCTGAACGAGGCGTTGCTCAAAAAGGCCATGGCCGCCCACGTGGTCAAGCTCGACAAAGTGCGCGCCGACACCACGGTCGTCCCAGCGAACGTGGCCTATCCGACCGACTCGGGTCTGCTCACCAAAGGGGTGGCCAAGCTCACCAAGACTGTGCGCGCCCTCCAGATGCTCGGTCTGGCGCGGCGCAGCCGCTTTCGGGACCGCACCCGCTCGGTGCGCCGACGCGCCCATCAGATCGCGGCCTGGCTGCGCCGGCGCAGCGGGGAGGCCAAAGACGAGGTGCTGGTGCTGACCGGAGAGTTGGCCACCATCACCGAGGCGAGTATCAAAGACGCCCAGGTCGTGGCCACAAATGCCCGCCGGGCGCTGCGCCGGGCCGGCGCGGGAGCTTCGGGCAAGGCGAGCGCACTGGTCGCCGAGCTCGAGCGCACGATCAGCGTGCTCGAGCGAGTCGTGGCCCAGACGCGCACGCGACTCGGCGGCGAGGTCCCCGACGGATCGACGCGCATCGTGTCGCTCCACGACACCGACGCCCGGCCCATCGCCAAGGGACGCCTGGGGCGCCCCGTCGAGTTCGGCTTCAAGGCACAGGTGGCGGACAACACCGACGGCATCGTGGTGGACCACTGCGTGGAGATGGGCAACCCTCCCGACGCTCCGATGCTCGGGGCCGCCATCGGCCGCATCAAGCAAAGGTTCTCCAAGGTGCCCAGAGCGGCCACCGCCGATCGCGGTTATGGCGAGGCCAGGGTTGAGACCGAGCTCCACGAGCTTGGCGTCACCCACGTCGCCATCCCGCGCAAGGGACGCCCCGGTGCAGCCCGACAAGGCGTCGAGTCGGCGCGTCGCTTCCGCAAGCTCGTCAAGTGGCGCACCGGATCAGAAGGACGTATCTCATACCTCAAGCACTCCTGGGGTTGGGAGCGCACCAGGATCGACGGCATCGACGGGGCGCGCACATGGTGCGGCTGGGGCGTCTTGGCCCACAACGCCACCAAGATCGCCGTGCTGATCGACGAACGCGGACAGAACAACAGTCCCACTCCTTCTCCGAAACAACGATCGAGAACCTCTGCCGAACCCCCAGGACGCGCCCCGCCAGCGCCGCACCGAGCACCCGCCTGATCTCGCCCCGACCCTCTCCCTTCGCGCCCTCCGAGCCAGAAACGGTCGGAAAACGGGATCAAAAGCGACCGGAGAGGTCGGAGTGGGGGCACGTGGACACACGCGGCGGTCACTCAGGACAGCGGGGGAACCGCACCGGATCTACTTTTTCAGGGGGAAGTAGCTAGCGGTGGTCAACTGACCACCACCGAGACCCACCCGGGCGAACAGAGGTACGTGACGACCTCAACTGTCAGTCCCATGGAGTCCGGCGGTCGCTCGCCCTGGTTTTCGCTCGAACGCAGCCACCGGCCCGTTCACAAACGTCCGGCCAGATCCCTTTGGAACGCGCCATCACAGATTGACCTCACCCCATGGAGCCTGTGGGCCGGGCAGGCCGATCGGTTCAGGAGACCACGAAAGGCGCCGTTCCGGACACGTCGATGCCGAGGTCGGCGATCGCCCCGGCCACGACCGCGGGCGTGATGCGGCCGGCGCGGGCCAGCTGCTGGAGCACCGCCACCACCAGGTTGGCGCTGTCGACCTCGAAGTACGACCGCAGGGCATCGCGGGCGTCGGAGCGGCCGAACCCGTCCGTTCCGAGCGACGCGTAGGGGCGGTCCACGAAGCGCGCCACCTGATCGGGCACGCTGCGCATGTAGTCGGTGATGGCGACGACGGGATCGGGACCGCTGCCGAGCGCCGTGGTGACCACGGCGGCGCGGGGCTCGGCTTCGGGATGGAGGCGGTTCCAGCGCTCGACCTCGAGGGCGTCGGTGCGCAGGTTCGTCCACGAGGTGACGGCCCAGGCATCGGCGGCCACGCCATAGGACTCGGCCAGGATGCGCTGCGCGTCCACGGCGACCTTCCACATGGGCCCGGAGAAGCACAGCGACGCCCGCAGATCGCCCTCGACCGTGGCCTCGACGGTGGGCGCCGGGGCGAAGCGGTAGATCCCGTCGATGATCCCCTTCCGGACGGCCTCCCCCTCGGCCCCCTCGGGCAGCGGCGGCATCGGATACGTCTCGTTGTAGAGCGTGAGGTACCAGAAGCGGTCCCTGGGCTCGGACCCGAGCATGTCGGTGACGGCCGACTCCATGATGGTGGCCACCTCGTAGGCGAACGAGGCGTCGTAGACCAGGGCGGCGGGGTTGGTGGAGGCGAGCAGCGGCGACTGCCCGTCGTCGTGCTGCAGCCCCTCGCCCATGAGGGTCGTGCGCCCGGCGGTGCACCCGGCCAGGATGCCGCGGCCGCGCATGTCGCCGAGGGCCCAGGCGAGGTCGCCGACCCGCTGGAAGCCGAACATGGAATAGAAGAGGTAGACGGGGACCATCGGCTGCCCCCAGGTGGCATACGCCGTGGAGAGCGCAATGAAGGTCGCCAGCGCGCCGGCCTCGGTGATGCCCTCCTGGAGGACCTGCCCCGAGGAGCTCTCCGCGTAATTGAGCGGCAGGTCGGCGTCGACGGGTATGTAGTGCTGGCCCTCGGGCGCGAAGATCTTGGCCTCGGCGATCAGCGGCTCGAGCCCGAAGGTGCGGGCCTCGTCGGACACGATCGGCGCCAGCAGCGAGCCGACGGTGGGATCGCGCACCAGGTTGCGCAGCAGGCGGGCGAACACCATGGTCGTCGAGGCCGCCTGCTTACCCGATCCTGCGGCGAACTCCTCGAACACCTTGGCGTCGGGGCGCAGCGGGGCGCGGGCCGGACCACCCGGATGGGGAGTGGGCCGTCGAGCACACGCCCGCGGGCGCGCAGGTACTCCATGGCGTCGGAGCCCTCGGCCGGGCGGACGTAGGGCGGGTCGCCCTCGAGCGCGGAGTCGGGGATGTCATCGGTCAGGTACAGGCGGTCGCGCAGCGCGCGCACCTGCGCCTTGGTCATCTTCTTGATCTGGTGGGTGGCGTTGCGCGCCTCGATCTCGGGACCGAGCGTCCAGCCCTTGATCGTCTTGGCCAGGATGACCGTGGGGGAGCCCTTCTGCTCGGTGGCCAGCTTGTAGGCGGCGTAGAGCTTGCGGTAGTCGTGCCCGCCGCGGGGGAGCGAGACCAGCTCGTCGTCGGTGAGGTCCTCGACCATCTTGCGCAGGCGGGGATCGGGGCCGAAGAAGTGCTCCCGGATGTAGGCACCCGACTCGACGGCCAGCTTCTGGTACTCGCCGTCGACCGTGGTGTTCATGCGGTCGAGCAGCACGCCGTCGACGTCCTTGGCCAACAACGCGTCCCAGCGCGAGCCCCAGATCACCTTGATCACGTTCCAGCCGGCGCCGCGGAACACCGCCTCGAGCTCCTGGATGATCTTGCCGTTGCCGCGCACCGGCCCGTCGAGACGCTGCAGGTTGCAGTTGACGACGAAGATGAGGTTGTCGAGATGCTCACGGCCCGCCACGCCGAGGGCGCCGATGGACTCGGGCTCGTCCATCTCGCCGTCGCCCACGAAGCACCAGACGCGGCTGGCGCTGGTGTCGACGAGCCGGCGGAGGTTGAGGTACCGGTTGACGTGGGCCTGGTAGATGGCGGCGATGGGCCCCAGGCCCATCGACACGGTGGGGAACTCCCAGAAGTCGGGCAGCGAGCGCGGGTGGGGATAGCTGGGCAGGCCGTCACCGCCCACCTCGTGGCGGAAGTTGTCGAGCTCCCTCTCGGTCAGGCGGCCCTCGACGTAGGCCCGGGCGTAGATGCCGGGCGACGCGTGCCCCTGGAAGAAGACCTGGTCGCCGAAGCCGCCGTCGGCCTTGCCGCGGAAGAAGTGGTTGAAGCCGACCTCGTAGAGCGCGGCCGAGCTGGCGTAGGTCGAGAGGTGCCCACCGATGCCCTCGGTGCGGGTGTTGGCCCGGACCACCATGGCCGCGGCGTTCCAGCGGATGTAGGCGCGGATGCGGCGCTCTTGGTACTCGTCGCCGGGGAACCACGGCTCGGCGTCGGCCGGGATGGTGTTCACGTAGGGCGTCGAGACGGTGGCGGGGAACTCGACCTGCTTGGTGCGCGCCCGCTCCAGGAGCTTCATGAGGAGGTAGCGCGCCCGCGCCCGGCCCCTGCCGTCGACGATGGCGTCGAAGGAGTCGATCCACTCCTCGGTCTCCCCCGGATCGGTGTCGGGGACCTGGTGACTGATCCCGTCGAACAGCATTGCCCCACGGTACCGGCAGGAGGGGACCACCACGACCGCCGGTCGAGGGTGTTACACATTTGTGATGCCACCACCGAACGGGCCGATCGTCGTGTACACGGACGGCGCCTGCCGGGGCAATCCCGGCCCCGGTGGCTGGGCCTGGGCCGTGCCGGGCGGGGCGTACGCCAGCGGGGCCGAGGCCCGCACCACCAACCAGCGCATGGAGATCACGGCGGCGCTGGAAGCTCTGCGGACCCTGAGTCGCGACGCGCCGGACGGGGTGGAGGTGGTGAGCGACTCGACCTACGTCGTCAGGTGCTTCACCGACGAGTGGTGGAAAGGCTGGCAACGCCGTAACTGGAAGAACACGCAGAACAAGCCGGTGGCCAACCGCGACCTGTGGGAGCCGCTGCTGGCGCTCGCGCTGTCCCCGGACGTCGCCGTCAGCTTCCGTTGGGTGAAGGGCCACTCGGGTGACCGCTGGAACGACCGGGTCGACGAGCTGGCCACGCAGGCGGCGGATCTGGGGACCGGGACGAGCGGCTGAGCGAGGGCAACTGCCGGACTCGGGCGCACGGCCCGGCCGGTAGGCTGCGTAGGTCACGTGCAGGGTATGGAGAGGACTCTCGCCAGTGCGATCGGGATGTTCCGGGGAGGCCGAGCGCGCCGGACGGACGTCGTGAGCACACAGGAAGAGGACCGGTGATGGCAGGCGAGGACGAGTTCGACATCGTCGTGATCGGCGGCGGTCCCGGTGGCTACGCAACTGCGCTCTACGGGGCCGCGGCAGGCCTGTCGGTTGCCATCATCGAACGAGACAAGGTCGGTGGAACCTGTCTGCACCGTGGCTGCATCCCCGCCAAGGAGTTCCTCGAGACGGCCGCCGTGTACCGGACGATCGAGGGCTCCAAGGAGTTCGGGATCGGCGTCTCCGGAGTGTCGGTGGACTTCGCCGTGAGCCAGGACCGCAAGAACGCCGTCGTGGGCAAGCTCCACAAGGGACTGGCCGGCCTGCTCAAGGGCCGCAAGGTGACGACTCTCTCGGGCACCGGCACGCTCAAGGCCGACCGTCAAGTCGAGGTGGTCGACGGGGAGGATGCCGGGCGGGTCGTCGTCGGGCGCAACGTGGTGCTGGCGGCCGGATCGGTGCCGTCCCTACTGCCCGGCTTCGAGGTCGACGGGCGCCTGATCATGACCTCCGACGAATTCCTGGACCTCAAGGAGCTCCCCGCCTCGGTCGTCGTCATCGGTGGCGGCGTCGTCGGGTGCGAGTTCGCCTCGCTCCTGGCCGACCTCGGCTCCAAGGTGACGATCCTGGAGGCGCTCGACTCCATTCTCCCCGGCTGCGACGAGGACATCGTCCGCCTGCTCGTCCGCTCCTTCAAGAAGCGGGGCATCGACATCGTGACGGGCGTCAAGGTCGAGGGCCACACGCCGTCGAAGGACGGGACGACCACGACGGTCACGGCGGGCGAGCAGACGTACGACGTCGAGGCGGTCGTGGTGTCGGTGGGTCGGCGCCCCCGCACCGAGGGACTGGTGGCCGACGGCCTGGGCGTCGAGATCGACGGGCGTGGCTTCGTCGTCACCGACGAATATCAGCGGACGGGCGTCGACGGCGTGTGGGCGGTGGGTGACATCGTGGCCGGGACGCCGCAGCTGGCCCATGTCGGGTTCGCCGAGGCGATCGTCGCAGTGAAGGGCATGCTGGGCGAGCCGGTCGTGCCCGTCGACAACGGCAAGGTGCCGTGGGCCATCTACTGCCACCCCGAGGTCGCCTTCTGCGGCATGACCGAGGCGCAGGCCCAGGCGGCCGGCCTCCCCGTGGTGACCAAGAAGGACCCCTTCGGCGGCAACAGCCGAGCACAGATCATCGGCGACACCGAAGGAATGGTGAAGATCATCGCCGAGCAGCGGCCCGACGGGACGGCCGGGAGGATCGTAGGCGTGCACCTCTGCGGGCCCTGGGTAACCGAGCAGCTCGGGGCCGGCTATCTCGCCGTCAACTGGGAGGCCTTCCCCGAGGAGGTGGCGCAGTTCATGCAACCGCACCCCTCTTTGTCCGAGACATTCGGTGAGACCATGCTCACGTTGAGCGGAAGGGGAATGCACGTTGCCTGACGTGATGATGCCGCAACTCGGCGAGACGGTGACCGAGGGAACGATTACCCGTTGGATGAAGGCTGTCGGCGACGCGGTCGAGCGGGACGAGCCGCTCTTCGAGGTGTCGACCGACAAGGTCGACTCCGAGGTGCCCTCCCCGGCTGCAGGCGTCCTCAGCGAGATCCTCGTCCCCGAGGGCGAGACGGTCGAGGTCGGCGTGAAGCTGGCGGTGATCGGTGACGGCGCGGGGTCCGCCGCGACGGACGGCGCATCATCGGCGGCGTCCGAGCCCGCGCCACCCGCAGCAGCAGCGCCGGCAACGGCACCCGCCGCCGCGCCGCAGGAGGTGGCACCACCTTCGCCTCCTCCACCGGCGGCCCCACCCGCAACCGGCGCCTGCCCAACCGGCGCCTGCCCAACCGGCGCCGGCAGCCGGGCCGACTGCGGAGAACAACAGCGATGGCGTCGGGCCGCGCATGCTGTCGCCGATGGTGCGCAAGCTCCTGGCCGAGAACGGCATCAGTGAATCCGAGGTGACGGGCACCGGTTCCGGCGGGCGCATCACCCGTGACGACGCGCTGCGGGTGGTCGACGCGCGCCGGGCCGCGGCCCCGCCTCCGGCGACCAGCCCGCCTCCGGCCGCCACAGCCCCACCCGCGGCGCCGGTGGTCCAATCCCCACCGGCCCCACCGGCCCCGCCGGCCCCACCGGCGGCGCTGGTGCCGCAGGCCCCGACGGTCTCCATGGCCTCGTTCCGGGCCGCCGGCGACCAGATCGTGCCCTTCTCCAACATGCGCCGACGCACGGCCGAGCACATGGTGCGATCGAAGGCGACCTCGCCCCACGCGTTCATCGCCAATGAGGTGGACTTCGAGAGCGTCGAGCGCGTGCGCAAGGCCTGGGGCGAGCGCTTCAAGGCCGAGGAGGGGTTCGCGCTGACGTACCTCCCGTTCGTCGCCCGGGCGGCGGTGGAGGCGTTGCGTGACTTCCCCCTACTCAACGCGTCGGTCGTCGACGACTCGCTGCTCGTCCATGCCGAGGTGAACCTCGGGATCGCCGTCGACCTGTCCCACGAGGGCCTCATCGTCCCCGTCATCCACCGGGCCGAGGAGGTCACACTGCGCGGCGTGGCCCGCCGCATCCGCGACCTGGCCGAACGGGCCCGCGGCCGCCAGCTCAACGCAGACGACATCGCCGGCGGAACGTTCTCCATCACGAACGACGGCCCCTTCGGCACCTATTTCACCGTCCCGATCATCAACCAGCCGCAGGTGGCGATCCTGGCCACCGACGGCATCGCCCGCCGGCCGGTGGTGGTGACGCAACCCGACGGGTCCGAGTCCATCGCCATCCACTCGACCGGGATCCTCGGCGTCAGTTGGGATCACCGCGCCGTCGACGGCGCCTACGTGTCGCTGTTCCTGGCCAAGGTCTCCGAGCTCCTCGGCAGCCGCGACTGGGCCGCGGAGCTCTAGGCCGCGCCGGTGCTGCGCGTCCGGTCGCTCGGGACGGTTCCCTACAACGAGGCCTACGCGCTGCAACACGCCTTGGCGACCGAGGCGGCCGACGACTACCTGCTCGTACTGCAGCACCCGCACACCTACACACTGGGCGCGCACGCCGACGAGCGCCATGTCCTGGTCGACCCGGCCGCGGTCGGCGCGGTGCTCGAGCGCACCGATCGCGGAGGTGACGTCACGTACCACGGACCGGGTCAGCTCGTGGGCTATCCCATCGTCACGGTGCCCGACGACCCCGCCTCGGGTCCGGCGCACGTGCATCGCCTCGAGCAGGTGGTGATTGCAACGCTGGCCGACCTCGGCCTGGCCGGGGCGACCAGCGAGGACGGGTATCCCGGTGTGTGGCTGGACGCCGGCGGCCGGCACGCCCGCAAGGTCGCGGCCATCGGGGTGCGCACCATGCGGGCCGGCTCGGGGCGCCGTCGCACGCTCCATGGCGTGGCGCTCAACGTCACCACCGATCTGGGCCATGTTCGGCCACATCGTGCCCTGCGGCATCGCCGACCGTGGTGTGACGTCGCTCACAGCTGAGGGCATCGACGTCACGATGGAAGCCGTCGTCGACGCCTTCGTGGCGCGGGCGATCGAGGTCTTCGGCCAGGGGGGTGTGGAGCGCCACGACGTGGTGCGCGGCCCGGCTCTCGGCAACGGTGCGTCAGCAACGGAGGAGCGCCCGCTCCTGCGCCGGCTGCGCCAAGCCGGCGTGGCACCGGAAGAGGGCCTCGACATCGGGCAGCGCAAGCCGACCTGGGTACGGGTGCCCGTGCAGATCGGCAAGGGCTACCGTCGGCTCGGGGCGACGGTCCACGATCTCGGGCTCGTCACCGTGTGCGAGGAGGCGGGGTGCCCGAACATCTACGAGTGCTGGGCCGATGGCACGGCGACCTTCATGATCAACGGCGAACGCTGCACGCGGGCGTGCGGTTTCTGCCAGGTGGACACGCGCCACCCCCTCCCGCTGTCGCCCGACGAGCCCGACCGGGTGGCGCAGGCGGTGGAGCGGATTGGGCTCAGCCACGCAGTCGTCACCTGCGTGGCCCGCGACGATCTCCCCGACGGCGGTGCCGGGGCCATGGCGGACACCATCAGGGCGATCCGTTCCCGCACTCCGGGCACGACGGTCGAGACGCTGATTTCTGATTGCCGTGGCGACGCGGCGTCGCTCGGCATGATCTTCGAGGCCCGGCCCGACATCCTGAACCACAACATCGAGACGGTGGCCCGCCTCCAACGCGCGGTCCGGCCCTCGGCGGGCTACGCGCGGAGCCTGGCCGTGCTGGCCCGGGCGGGACAGGCCGGCCTCGTGACCAAGTCGGGCCTGATGGTGGGACTCGGCGAGCACGAGGACGAGGTCATCTCCACCATGGCGGACCTGCGGGGCGTGGGCGTCTCCATCGTCACGATCGGGCAGTACCTGCGGCCGAGCCGGGATCACCTCCCCGTGTCGCGCTACTGGACACCAGAAGAGTTCGACCACCTCCGCGAGGCTGGCGTGGCGCTCGGCCTGGCACACGTGGAGGCGTCGCCGCTGACCCGGTCGAGCTACCACGCCCGCGAAGCCGCCATGGCAGCGGGCAGCGGGCAGCGGGGCGTCATCGGAGCCTGATGCCGCCCAACGTGCTCTGAGCGGAGACTGCCGCCGTGCGGCGCTTTCGGGCCTCGTGGAGGGCTTGACGACCGGCAAGACCAAGACGAGCCGCCGCACCGGTTGGCCCACGCCATCGACGCTCGATTCGTGCCGATACGAAGTTCATCGTGATACCGCACCGCTGGGACCTTCGTCGCGTACATCCGCTCGACCCTCGATGCGTCCTCTCCCAGTCAGCGAGGCGGGTGGGTGAGTGGGCCGGCACGCGCCACATTGCGACCTGCAATCGCGCGTGCTGAGCGACGTGGGACGGTCAGGCCTCCGACCATGTGAACTGGCAGGCAGAGCATCGACCCTGCCATTGAGGGGTTTGCGGTGCGCTGGACCTCTCGAAATGTGTAGCAATCTCCGCACTGCCGCAACGCGGGCACGAGTCGTGCTCAGAGTGTCTATTCATCCCAGTCCTCCGACCAATCCACGATCCATGAACTCAGGCCCACGATCTCCAATGCTGCACGGACGATCCCTCCCGGTTTCGTAAGCACCAGCCTGCCCCTTCCGTCGGCCAGGATCCGATTCTTCGCCATGACCAGAGCTGAGATGCCACTCGAATCAATGAACGTGAGGCCCGACAGATCGACAACGACGGTGGAGCCAGCTACTTCCACCAGCGCAAGAGCCAGGCCATAGGCGGACACGATGTCCAACTCGCCGTGGAGTGCCACGACGTGGACGCCGGGAAGCTCACGCACGGTGAAGCTGAACTCGGGCGACACGGCGATGCCATTTCCGCCGAAGGTTGCAGGTGGCAAATTGCCAGGTGGCCGGTCAGCTCTCTTGAATCTTACTCCCACCCGTAGCGTCAGCGCGCCGCTCAGAATCCCCTGCCTGCCCACAGCCACAGGCTGGTGGCCGCAACCGCCTTCGACTGGAGACGTGCCATGATTCTCATAGTCCCCATGACAGGCGTCGTGGGACAACCCGATCACTTCCCTCGGCCCGCAATGGCGCATACCGTTGCCGAGCACTGCTCCCTGGACGAGTGGGAGCCGTCATCTTGTGCGTTCACGCGTTTCGGCTCTCTCGAGCGGGGTACGGCCGGATAGTGGTCCGAAACCCGTTTGACGTTGAGGATGTGCCCGAACCGGAAGGCGAAGATGTCGTCGTCTTTGCCGCCTCGGTGAGCCTGACTGGGTCCGCCAGTGATCCGAACGCAGCTAGCTGGGCTGACGTCCGAGGTGGAGATCACTCATCGATAGAGGGAACTTGGTCGAGCCCGTGGAGGAGCGACGGGCTGCACTGGCAGGTTGGGCACGGCGAAGTACGAATTAAGAGGACGGAACCCGAGTATTCATCCTCTTTGACTGGGACAGCGGCCTGAAGCAAGGACTGATCGAGGCCCACCGTGATGGTGCCGACAGGCTTCTCGGCAGGTACTTGAATCTCGGCGCTCCCGAGATCACGCGCCCATGGGTGGGGCTTATCGTCGACAACGCTCGAATTGACGGACAGCACTCGGGTGGGCGCATCGATTTCCGCCGCTGACGTGGTCCTTGGCCTGGACACGAACTCACTCCGCTCGCTTGATCGAGGGCGGAGCAAGAGGATCCAGGTCATGATCATGTGAGGCAGCTGGGACTTGTCGGCCAACGTGCGGGATCCCGAACAGTGCACAACGGACAGTCCGGCTCAGCGGGTCTACCTGTGACGGGGACGTGAGACAGGTTCGGCACCTCGAGCGCGGGTCCCTGGCGGTTGGGAGGCGACCAGCGAGTGCGGTCTTTCGCGTCTGTGCGGGCAGACGCTACGGTGCGTGCAACAAGCGGACATGGAGATTGTGAGAGATCGGAGACTGGCGATGACCTCGAAGTCTGATTTCACAACTGAGGAATGGCAGCTGATCCTCGAGGCGCCACCAAGTGCTGGGATGATCGTGGTCACCGCCCAACGAGGGGGTTCGTTCCGCGAGACCATCGCCATGGCCAAGGCCTACGCAGAGGCGCGCCAGCAGCACGGCAAGAGCGAACTACTGGATGACATCGTTGCGGCGAAACCTGAGCGGGATCACACGCACTACCACTCGCTGGAGGAGCTCAGGCAGCACGGGCTGCAACACCTGCGTGATTCGGCCGCTTTGCTGGAGAGGAAGGCGACGCCGGAAGAGGTCGACGAATATCGCCGGTTCATTGTCACGCTCTCCCACAAGGTGGCAGCGGCTCATCGGGAGCAGGGGCAAGAAGTGAGCGAGTCCGAGCAGACGGCGATCAACGACATCACGGAAGCCCTGAACGCGACCGCCGGCTAAGAAGCTCGCCGGGGTCTGCATTCGATCCAGGAGAGCGGCGCCGCGTTTTCGAGCCGAAGACTCCGGTCCCCGGTGGTAAGGAGCCGCTCGGGTCAGGGCTGGGTGTGACGCGCAACCGAGGCCGAGCTGCCTTTGCCCTTGCCTTGGCCTTTGCGGTGCCGCGGTCGCCTCAGACCTGAGGTTGTTCGACCGCGACCTGAGCGACGCGGAATGACGGCGGTGCGGGCGTAGACGAGCGTGGTGAGCCGTTCCCTGGAGATGTCGAAGAGCTCCACCTCAATCGGGGCGTCAGGTCCTTCTCCGAGCAGCCGGCATCTCGACCGGACTGGTCCGGCGCCTGTCTGCGCCAGGTACCGAAGATCGAGCTCGGTCACTACGGCGGGGATGTCGAATCGACTCGACGCCATCTCCTCGGCGGCCGCCTCCGCCAGGAGGGCCACCATGGCGCCCTGCAGTGTTCCCGCCGGATTGCGCAGCTCGGGCGTGACCGGCATCTCGAGGGCACCCGCCGTGGGGTCCAGCACGGCGATGCCCGCTTCCTCCCGGAGGGGGCGGGTCAGGGTGCTGGAACCGTCGAACATGGTCGTGATGCGCGTCCCGGAGGACGGGGGCTTGACGGGATCGGCTTCACGGCGCTGCACCCGGGCGAAGCCGATGGCGCCGGTCGCCACGGGTCACATCCTCTCCCGTGACGAGATCCACGGTGGCCGTCGCCGATCGACGGCCCCGCCGGAGGATCGTCAGGCGGGTGGAGAGCGACGCGGGTGCCGGCACCGGTCGCATCCGCACCGACATGTCGGAGGTCAACATCCAGGCATCCGGGTCATCGTCGAGGACGATTCCGGCCACGACGTCGATCATGAATGCGATGACGCTCGCCCGCACGGCACCGTGGTGGAGCACCTCCGCCCGCGGGTGCAACCTCAGCCGGAGCTCGCCGTCACAGTTCTCCGCCACGACACCAAGTCGTGCCGGAACGGAGAAGGTCTCGTTGAAGAAGTCGGTCATCGGTTCGCTGAGCGAGGCATGAACCGGGCACGCTACCGGGAGGCTGCCGCTTGCCACCACTTACGACGCCACGGTGCCGGGAGGATCTCCGGTACTCCCGGTCGGGAGGTCACGCGTGGGTCTCTCCCCGGGGTTCCAGCCAGTGTTTCGTGAGCAGCCCGTCAATTCCGTAGAATCTCCGCAACGCCTCGCCGGACCAGCAGTGCCGGCGGGCCCGCATCGGATCGGACGATCACCGATGAGCAGGCACGCTCTCTGAGCCCTGGACCAAAGGACGCAATGAAGATCGCGGTTGTCGGAACTGGAGCGATGGGCTCGGTGTACGCCAGCCTCCTCGGCAAGGCCGGGCACGAGGTGTGGGCCATCGACGTCTGGCAGGAGCACATCGATGCCATCGCCGCCTCCGGCCTGACCGTCTCGGGCGCCAGCGGCAGCTTCGTCGTCGACAACCTCCACGTCGGGCGCTCGCCGCAGGACGCCGGGACCTGCGACGTGTGGCTGATCGCCACGAAGGCGTCGGAGGTCGAGCAGGTGGCGGTGGAATCGCGCCGCTGCTCGAGCCGGACAACCTGGTCATTGCCTTCCAGAACGGGCTCGGTGCGGGGGAGCGGGTGGCGCGCCACCTTCCGCACGAGCACATCATGATCGGGATCGCCGAAGGCTTTGGCTCGTCGATCCCGGAGCCGGGCCACGTCCATCACGAAGGGATGCGCCTGATCCGGATCGGCGAGCTGCACGGTGGCCTGACCGACCGTGTCCTGCGCATCGAGCAGGCGTGGCACGACGCCGGTTTCAACGTCCAGGCCTTTGCCGACGTGACCCTCATGATCTGGGAGAAGTTCCTCTGCAACGTCACGCTCAGTGCTCCGTGTGCGGTGTTCGACGTCACCGTGGGCGAGCTGATGTCGGATCCGCAGGCCTGGGGGGTCGCTCTTGGCTGCACTGCCGAGGCCTATCGTCTCGGCACCGCCATGAGCGTCCCGTTCCCCTTCGAGGATCCGTTGCGCTACGTCACCGATTTCGCCGCCACGATTCCGAACGCCAGCCCGTCGATGCGCCTCGACCATCTGGCCCGGCGGCCTTCAGAGATCGACGTCATCAACGGGCAGGTTGTCACGCTGAGCCGGGAGCTCGGGCTCGACGCCCCCTACAACGAGACCCTCTGTGCCATTGTGCGCCACCGTGAGTCACTGTTCGCCTGAGTGCTCACAGGTGCTGGTGGACCGGGCGACGACCCTGCACGGGGATCGAACGGAGACGACGGAGGCATGCGCACGACGGCGACGAGCCAGAACAGAGGGAGCAGACATGAACGATCAGGCCGACCCGTCGACCAACGAGCTCGTCGATCTACTGGTCGGCCGACCCGGGTGGCGTCTCGAGCCGAGGTCGACGCCTGGCGCCACACCGCTCTGGTGCTTCGTCTTCGGAGGCAAGATCGAATTCTCCGTGACGGTCGAGGGGGGTTCGATCCACCTCTACGTGATGGACACCGATAAGGAGATCGTCTTCGCGGACGCCGATGGCCTGACCGCGTGGCTGAGGACGAACCGGGCTGCGGCACTGCAGGATCCCACGGAACGGCCCTCTCGCAAGTCCCGCTTTCGCAAGCTGACCGAGTGGAACTGAGGCGCAGGAGCTCCCGCACCGAGAGGGAGCACAGCACCGTGCGAGGCGGTGAGACGAGGTACGGCGGGCCTGCGGGACGATCAGGGCGCCACGAGCTCGATGGCGATGCCATCGGGATCACGCAGCTGCAGCGACGGGTGGCCGCCCTCGAGGACCACGCCGGCGTGGTCGACACCGACCTCGGTGAGGTGCTCGGCCCAGTCCCGCAGCGACGCACCGTCGGGCACCGCAAGGGCCACGTGGTCCAGACCGCAGTTGGCCGAGTCGGGCGGCGGCTCCCACGTTCCCGGAGCCTTCGTGAGCACCATCACGAACTTCGCGCCCGGATGCTGGAGCGCGACGTACCCGATGTCAGGGTCGTCCGCGAAGGGACGTAGGCCGAGCACGGCGCTGTACCACCGCGCGCTGGCGCCTACATCGGACACCAGCAACTGGATGTGCGACAGCCCGGTGATCGGCGCGCTCGAGCCCGTTCCGTCGCCCTCGGTCACCTCCCGGATCCTAGTCGACACCACCCGTCCGCACTAGTCTCCGCCGCCATGACGGTCGTCCTGATCCACGGCGGCGGCACCACCGCCCGCTTCTGGGACAGGATGACGCCGTACCTGGACACCGAGCCGCTCGCCGTGGACCTGCCCGGCCGCGGCGCGCACCCGGCCGATCTGGCGACGTTGACGGTCGCGGTGGAGGTGGCCTCGGTCGTGGCCGACATCGAGGAGGCCGCGCCCGCCGGGCTGGTCACGCTCGTGGCGCACTCCTCGGGGGGCCTGGTCGTGCCCGGCGTCGTCGCCGCGCTCGGGGGCCGGGTGGGCGCCATCGTCCTCAACGCCGCCCTCGTGCCGGTCGAGGGGGGCTGCGGCATCGACTGCATGCAGGAGCGGCACCGCGACGGCTTGCGCCTGGCCGTTGCCGCCGCGGAGGAGGACGGCCGCACGGTCACCCTGCCGGCCCCTGCCGCCGATTTCGACGCCTTGCGCCACGCCTACGGCGGCGACCCGTTGGACGATGCGACCCTGGCCTTCGTGCTCGACCCCGTGCGCTCGGTCGAGGACACCGTCCAGCACTACTTCCAGCCCGTGCACTGGTCGGCCGCCGCCGGCGTCCCGATCACCTACGTGTTGAACGAGCGGGACCGCCCCGTCCGCCGGGACGACCAGGAGGTCATGGTGCGGCGCCTCCCGGCTCCGGCGGAGGTCATCGGGGTCGACTCGGGCCACCTGCTGCCCGTGACGTCACCCGCTGCCTTCGCGGAGATCGTCACCCGCGTCGCCGCCTGAGGGGGCGGCGGGCAGCACCACCCTCCCGGCGCGCTCCTCCTGCACGGCGCGCCGGCGCCGGAGCACGAGTGGCGTGACCAATGCGAGTGCCAGCACGGCCACGACGAGCAGGGCCACACCGATGGCGCCGGCCGAGAGCCGCTTTTTGGCCGCGTGCTGGGTCCGGACCACCCTCGCCGCGTCGGCGGGGGAGTTGGGCTGCGCGCTCGGCGCCTGACGCGCTGGAGTGTTGCGCCGCCTGCGGGAACACCTGGGCCCTCACCGCACCGGGGAAGCGAACGAGCAGGTCCTGCACCTGGTTGAGGCCCCCATCGGCCTGCTCCACCTGTTCGTAGGTGGAGATGGACGTGGCCGGCATGGACAGCGCGCCCCTGGCTGCGGCGGGGTCGCGAGCATTCGCCGCGAACAGAGCGGAACCGAGCAGTCCCTGGGACGTGGCCGCGTGGCCCGGACCGAGATCGGGGATGACGACGGTGCCGAGCGATCCGGCGGCCCCGGAGGCCCCGGCGGCCCCGAGGCGGCGGAGCCGGCGGCGCCGGCGCCCACCAGCAGGAGAGCCACCAGCAGGAGGAGCGCCCGGCCGCACCGTGCCACGGCGCCGGCGGCACGGGACCAGGCCCACGCGGTGCGGCCCGCGCCGTCCTCACGCGACGAAGTACTTGGCCTCTGGGTGGTGGCAGATAATGGCGTCGGTCGTCTGCTCGGGGTTCAGCTGGAAGCCCTCGGTGACCGTCACGCCGATGCGGTCCCCGCCCAGGAGCTCCACGACCTTCGCGTTGTCGGTGAGGTCGGGGCAGGCCGGGTAGCCCCAGGAGTAGCGGCCGCCCCGGTACTGCTGACGGAAGAGCCCGGTCAACGTCGGGCCGTCCTCGCCCGCGAACCCGAGCTCCTCGCGGACCCGGCGGTGCCAGTACTCGGCCGTGGCCTCGGCCATCTCGACACTGAGGCCGTGCAGGAAGAGGTACTCCTGGTAGTGGTTCTCGGCGAACAGGCGAGCCGTCTCCTCCGACGCCCGCGCGCCGATGGTGCAGAGCATGAAGCTGGCGAAGTCCTCGTCGCCCGAGTCGGCCGGGCGGAAGAAGTCCGAGATGCAGAGCCAGGGCTCCTTGCGCTGGCGCGGGAAGGTGAAGCGCATCCACTCCGAGGACCGGCTCTCGTCCTTCCAGATGACGAGGTCGTTGCCCTCGGCGTTGGCCGCGAAGTGGCCGTAGGCCACGGACGGCACGAGCAGGTCGGCCTCCTTGGCCTTGCCCAGCTGCTCGCGCAGCGTCGCCTTTACCCGGTCCTTGAACTCGGTGTCGTTCTCACCGTTCTCGGGCCGGAAGCCCCACTGGTTGCGGAACAGCGCGGTCAGGTTGATGTACTCGGCGATCTCGTCGATCGGGATCCCCACGGCGACGCGGCTTCCCACGAAGGGCGGGGTGAACAGCGGGTTGTCCGCCGCCACGTCGGACCGGGGAGGCTGGCCCTCCACCGGGGTGGTCTCCTGGTCGTCGAGCCGGCTGCGCCGCGGGACGTTCTTCTCGGAGATCTCGCGCCCGAACAGAGGGTCCTCCTCGCCGTTCCGCTTGAGCTCGACCAGGCGGTCCATGGTGCGCAGCCCCTCGAACGCGTCGCGCCCGTAGAAGAGCCGTCCGTCGTAGACCTCGCGCAGGTCCCGCTCCACGTAGGTGCGGGTCAACGCGGCCCCGCCCAGGAGGACGGGGATGTCCGCCATCGAGCGGTCGTTCAGCTCGACCAGGTTCTCGCGCATGATGAGCGTCGACTTCACCAGCAACCCGCTCATGCCGATGGCGTCGGCCTTGTGCTCCTCGACCGCGTTGACCATCTCGTTGATGCCGATCTTGATCCCGAGGTTGACCACCTCGTAGCCGTTGTTGGTCAAGATGATGTCGACCAGGTTCTTGCCGATGTCGTGCACGTCGCCCTTGACGGTGGCCAGCACCACGGTTCCCTTGCCGCCCTGGTCCGACTTCTCCATGTGGGGCTCGAGGAAGGCGACCGCGGCCTTCATGGTCTCGGCCGACTGCAGCACGAAAGGCAGTTGCATCCGCCCGAGGCGAAGCGTTCCCCCACGACCTTCATGCCCTCGAGGAGGATGTCGTTGACGATGGCCAACGCGGCGGTGCCCGATTCCAGCGCCTCGGTCAGGTCGCCCTCCAGCCCGTTGCGATTGCCGTCGATGATGCGCTGGGACAGCCGCCGGTCCACCGGCCAGTCGAGGTGCTCGTCCGCCGCGCCGGCGTCGACCTTGACCCCCTCGAACAGCCCCAGCAGCTCCTGCAGGGGGTCGTATCCGTCGGTGCGCCGGTCGTAGACGAGGTCGAGGCAGACCTCCTTGACCCGGTCGTCGATGCGGGACAGCGGGAGGATCTTGGAGGCGTGCACGATGGCCGCGTCGAGCCCGGCCTGCACGCACTCGTGCAGGTACACCGAGTTGAGCACCTGGCGGGCGGCGGGGTTGAGGCCGAAGGACACGTTGGACAGGCCGAGGATGGTGGAGACGCCGGGCAGCTCCGCCTTGATCGCCCGGATCCCCTCCAGGGTCTCGATCCCGTCCTTGCGGCTCTCCTCCATGCCCGTGGACAGGGGCAGGGCGAGCGGGTCGAAGAGCAGGTCCTCGGGCGCGAGGCCGTAGCGCTCGACGGCGATGTCGCGGATGTTGCGGGCCGCCCGCAGCTTCCACTCCGCCGTGCGCGCCTGTCCCTCCTCGTCGATGCAGGTGCAGACGACGGCGGCCCCGAACTCGCGGGCCAGCCGCAGGAACGTGTCGAGCCGCGTGCCCGGCTCGTCGCCCTCCTCGAGGTTGACCGAGTTGAGGACCGGGCGGCCGCCGATCCACTCCAGCGCGGCGCGGACCACCGGGCCCTCCGTCGAGTCGACCATGATGGGGACGCTCGACTGCGTGCAGAGTCGGCTGGCCACCTCGGTCATGTCGGACACGCCGTCGGCCCCGGTGTAGTCGACGCAGACGTCGATGAGGTGCGAGCCTTCCTTGACCTGGTCCCGCGCCATGGCGAAGCAGGTGTCCCAGTCGGCGTCGAG
Organism: uncultured Acidimicrobiaceae bacterium; assembly: GCA_963764305.1. GTDB lineage: Bacteria > Actinomycetota > Acidimicrobiia > Acidimicrobiales > RAAP-2 > Bog-473. Next base: position 39,875 of record CAVXSD010000001.1, read on the forward strand.
CATGGCCTCGCGGAAGGCCCTGGAGCCGTTGGCGTTGGTGCGCTCGCCCACGGCGAGGAACGAGGAGTCCTGCAGGAAGGGGACCGAGGTGTAGATGGAGGCGGCCGCCGGCTCGTGCACGGGGGTGCGGGCCGCCGGGGTGGCGCCGGCGCAGCGCTCGACCACGGCGGCCAGGTGGGCCGGCGTGGTCCCGCAGCACCCGCCGACGGCGGAGACGCCGAACTCGGTCACGAAGCGGTGCAGGTGCTCGGCCAGGTCCTCGGGGGTGAGGTCGTAGTGCATGAGGCCGTCGACCACCGACGGGAGGCCCGCATTGGGGACGCAGGCGATGGGGACGCGGCTGGCCCCCACAGGTGGCGCAGCCCCTCGCTCATCTCGACCGGTCCGGTGGCGCAGTTGAGGCCGACCACGTCGACCTGCATGGAGTCGAGCACGGTGAGCGCGGCGCCGATCTCGCTGCCGGGGAGCATGCGTCCGGTCAGCTCGATCGTCACCTGCGTCTGCAGTGGCACGTAGCGGTCGAGGGCCACCATGGCCCGCCGGCGCCGTTCACCGCGGCCTTGATCGACAGCAGGTCGAACTGCGTCTCGATCAGCAGCAGGTCGACGCCCCCTTCGAGCAGCCCGAGGGCCTGCTCCTCGTAGGCGTCGCGGAATTCGGCGTACGAGATGTGCCCGAGCGTGGGGAACTTGGTGCCCGGGCCCATGGAGCCGGCCACCCAGCGCGGCCGCTCGGGCGTCGAACTCGTCGCGGACGGCGCAGGCCAGCTCGGCCGCCCGGCGGGTCAGCTCGCGGGCGCGGTCGGCCAGCCCGTACTCGCGAGGACCACCGACGTCGAGCCGAAGGTGTCCGTCTCGACCACGTCGCAGCCGACCTCGTAGAAGGAGCGGTGTACCTGGGCCACGACCTCGGGCCGGGTCTCGACGAGCCACTCGTTGCAGCCCTCGAGCTCGGGGCCGCCGAAGTCGTCCGGGCCGAGGTTGGCATCTGCAGGTTCGTCCCCATGGCGCCGTCGAAGATGATGACCCGCTCGCGCAGGGCCTGGAGGTATGTCGACGCGGACGGGTCGAGCCGACCGAGCAATTCGGGAGAGGGAGCAACCACCGGCACAGGATACCGGGGGCTCCCAAGACCCTCCCGAACAGGCCGGGAGCATCCGGCCATGGAGGACCACGATTACACGAAGAAGGGCGACGACGGACCACCGGGCCGCTCTTCGGCGGCCGGGCGCCTCAAGGACTCCTGGCGGATCGACCTCAACGGGGTCGTCGACGAGGCCCAGGCCGCCATCGGCGTGGCCCGGGCACAGACGCCGGCGGGCACGGAGGTCAACGACCGTCTGACCACGCTGGCCCGTGACCTCTATGTGTTGATGGCGGAGGTGGCCACCGCCCCGGAGAACCGCACGAAGCTCCAGGCGGGGTCCAGCCTGGTGACGCCGGACATGGTGCGCGCGCTGGAGGAGGGGATCGACGGCCTGCTCGCCCGCTTCGACATGCCCAGCGACTTCACCGTGCCGGGCGAGAACCGCGTGGCCGCCGCCCTCGATCTGGCCCGCACGATCGTGCGCCGGGCCGAGCGGATCGCCGTGGCCGAACCGACCGAGGGCTCTTTTGTGGTGGCGTACCTGAACCGGCTGTCGGACCTCCTGTGGGCGATGGCGCGCTGGCAGGAAGGGCCCGAACACGTCTTGTCCAAGGCGCCCGCGCCCAGGCCGGAGCGATGCGGGTCAGGCCCATCGCCCCCGGCGGATGCGTTCGGCGGTGGTCGGGGCGCCCCGGTCCAACGACGCGGACCGGTGGTCCCGGCCGTCGGGATGGCCGAGGAGCACGGCGCAGAACAGGCGCCAGCCCTGGGCGACCCCGAGCCGGGCGCCCAGCTCCGCTTCCCCCTGAACGTGCCCAGGATGCACGCGCCCAGCCCCGCATCGACCGCCCCCAGCAGGACGGTCATGACACCGAAGGCCGCATCGCCGATCCAGTAGGGCACGGGCCAGGCCGCCTCGCCGACGCCCAGCCCCGCGGCGGCCTTGTCGGCTTCGGCGTAGCGCGAGACGTACGCCTCGGGCGAGGTGTAGGCGAGGAGCACCACGGGCGCCCGCGCCAGGCCGTCGGACCATTCCGTGTACTGGTTGCGCCACAGCTCGTCGGTCGTGGCGTCGAAATAGGTCCCCGTCTGCTCCGGCCCCTCCAGGACCACCCAGGCCGTCCCCGGGTGTTGCCCGCGGTCGGGCGCGCGCAGGGCGGCCAGGAGGATCCGGTCGATCTCGGCCCGCTCGACCGGGCGGGAGGAGAAGCTCCGGACCATGGCGCGGCGTCGGATGGCCTCGTGGAGCTCCACGGACGGGAGTCTCCCACCGGGGTGCGGTGCCGGCCGTTCCCTCGGGAATGTCGACCCCGCTGGTAGTGTTTAACAGTTCGGAACCAGCGCCAGGAACGGGCTGGTGCGACCCGGAGGTTCGATTGTGCCAACTCCCCGCGACCTGCTGAACCAGGCCAAGGCGTCCATCCGCGAGGTGGACCAGAACGACGCGCAATCCCTGTTGAAAGGGGGCGGCGTGACGCTCCTCGACGTCCGGGAGCCCGATGAGTACGAGCAGGGCGCCCTCCCCAATGCCGTCCACCTGCCCCGCGGCCATCTCGAGTTCCAGGTCGAGGGCAAGCTGCCCGACAAGGCGGCCCCGATCGTCGTCTACTGCGCCGCCGGCGTGCGCTCCGCGTTCGCCGCCAAGACCATGGGCGACCTCGGTTACACCGACGTGCAGTCGATGATCGGCGGGTTCAACAAGTGGAAGGACGACGACCGCCCCTGGGCGGCGCCGCAGACCCTGACGCCGGCCCAGCGCAACCGCTACCAGCGCCACGTCCTGCTGCCCGAGGTGGGCGAAGTGGGCCAGCTGAAGCTGCTCGGATCGAAGGTGCTCCTGCTGGGCGCGGGCGGCCTCGGGTCTCCGGCGGCCCTCTACCTGGCCGCCGCCGGCGTCGGGACCATCGGCATCATCGACATGGACGTCGTCGACGAGTCCAACCTGCAGCGCCAGATCCTGCACAACATGGACCGGGTGGGCGACCGCAAGGTCGACTCGGCCAAGAAGACGCTGACGGCGCTGAACCCCGACGTGAATGTCGTCACCTACGACGTCCGACTGGGCGCGGACAACATTCTCGACATCATCGAGGGCTACGACGCCATCGTCGACGGGACCGACAATTTCCCGACCCGCTACCTCGTCAACGACGCCTCGCTGCTCAAGCGGATCCCCGTGATCCACGGCTCCATCTTCCGCTTCGAGGGCCAGGTCACGGTCTTCGACCCCTACAACGGTCCCTGCTACCGCTGCCTGATCCCCGAGCCGCCTCCGGCCGAGCTCGCCCCGTCGTGCTCCGAGGCCGGCGTGCTGGGCGTGCTGCCCGGCATCATCGGCTCCATTCAGGCCGTCGAGACGATCAAGGTGCTCCTCGGTCTCGGTGATCCGCTGATCGGGCGGCTTCTGTCCTACGACGCGCTGGAGGAATCGTTCCGGACGTTCAAGGTGCGCCGCGACCCGGCCTGCCCGGCCTGCGGGCCCGACGCCGGCGAGATCGTCATCGCCGAGTACGACGACCTCTGCATGCCGCACGCACATTGAGCCCACCAACCTGAGCCCAACCGGGCGGAGCCGAACAGAGCGATCCCACCTGGGCTAGGTGTTGTAGGTCTGCCGCCGAGGCGGTCTCGGCTTCCGCGGCGGGCCTTCGTGCGCGGTGCGCACGTCGGCGACCGATCTGCTCACGAGCGCGCGCCCGTGGCCGCGCCGGCTCCGTTCCCGGTTCGCCCTGTCCCCTCGTCCGTCCCGCCGGGGCGCCCGCGACCACCCGATCTGACCTCGCGGCGGTCGAACGAAAACGGCGCATGTGGGTGCGCTCGGGTTGCCCCAGGTCGCACGCTTCCTCCCCTGCGTATTCACGCGCGGCGGGAGTCGCACTTCTGCGGCCGGGCAGAGGCGCGGCGGTATGAGCAACCACCTCGGGCACCGCAAGGCGCCACCGCACACCGCAACCCGCACCTCGACCTCGGACTGCCAGGGCGGGCAAACCGGTCACGTTCGCCTGCTCGCGGATCGGCCGCGCCCACCCAGAGCATTTATTCGGGCGAGATGCGGGAAACATATTGCATCTGCCCTTCGAGGGCCTCGGTGCGCTCGAGGGCACAGTGGTGCCTTGAGGAGAAAACGGCCCTCCATCGCCACCTCTCGCGCCATCGGCTGCGTGGAGAGCGGGGAGGCCCGGTGGCATCGTGGCGACCGCTCAGGATGGAGCACGGTTCCGTCTGAGCCGCAGAGCCTGGGAGCACTGGACGCGGCGACGACATCGAGGTAGTCAGGCTCGAACCTTGCCTCGAGATGTTCATGGGGCCCTGACGCTCCGACAGTTGACGGACGAGGGCGGACCAACGATGAGCGTCACGGGCATCTGATCAAGTCGAGCAGGTCGTCGTTTCTTGGGTTCAATGCAGGTGGATGTAAAAACTCGACGAACGGGCCCATTCGGCTGGGTCCACGCGTGCGATCTCGGGGAGTCAGAGCACTAGGTTTACCTCGACGGCTACGCTGCCAAAATATTCATCGGGCCGAGGGAGGCGGCGGACATGCCAAGTCGAAGCTCGAGGAAGCCGCCACCCACCAACGCTGCAATTTCTCCAGAACAGGGAGCGCTCGAAGCAGGGACAGCGCCCGAAGATCGTCTCTTCCGGCCCGACGTCGAGGGACTGCGGGCCGTCGCCATCGCTCTTGTGGTTCTCTTCCACGCCGGAATCCCTCAGGCTAAAGGCGGATTCATCGGAGTGGACGTCTTCTTTGTGATCTCCGGCTTTGTTATCACGGGTGTTCTGTTGCGGCAGAGCGCGGCGGGCGGTATCCGCGTAGTCGGCTTTTATGCTCGGCGGGCCCGACGCATTCTACCGATGGCGCTTCTCGTCATCGTTGTCTCCACGCTTGCCGTTGCAATCGTTGCCCCGCATTCGGCCGTTGTGGTAACGGCCAGTGACGGAAGGTGGTCGGCGCTCTTTCTGGCCAACTTCCATTCCTTCGCCGTGGCACCCGGCATCATCACCACGCGTCCGCCGTCGCCCTTTCAACAATACTGGTCGCTTGCCATCGAAGAGCAATTCTACCTCGTCTATCCGGCGCTCTTCATCGGCCTTCTCTCTGTGCCGGGGCGATGGTCCGTGCGGACACGGTTGGCCGTGGGGATCGGGGCTGTCGTCGTCTCTTCGTTCATAGCCTGCGTACTCACTAGCCATATCGGGAATCTTTACGCTTACGACTCACCCCTCGACCCGTGCATGGGAACTGGGCATCGGGGCACTCGCGGCACTCGGTACGGGTGCCGCTGAGCGGATCAAACCCGTCGCTGCCGCAACAATGACATGGATTGGGTTGGCGGTGATACTCGTGAGCGCCGGGACCATTTCACTCGCCACCAACCCCTACCCCGGTTGGGTGGCGGCCATACCGATGCTCGGGACGGCCCTCGTTATCGTAGGTGGCAGTGCCGTGCCCTCAATGGGTGCCGAATCGGTACTCGGAACGGTTCCCTTCCGCAGAGTCGGACAGTGGTCGTACTCTTGGTACCTCTGGCACTGGCCTCTCCTGGTGATTGCTGCGGAAGCGGCGCACACGACCGTCCTGCAATCGTCGATCGCCAAGAATGTGCGGGGTGGTCCTTCTGGCCTCGGAGTGTCGGCCGCGTCCTACCGTTTCATCGAGGACCCGATCCGTCGATCACCCATCCTCACGAGAAACCACTGGCTCACCCTCGCTGCCGCAGGAGCACTGGTCGCCACCTGCGTCCTCATTACATTTGCGTTCTGACGGCGAACGATCGCCTCGCCGAGCCGCGGATTCGTCTCGCCGAGACAGCGGCTGCCCAAGGGACGACAGGGTCAGACGTGAATTAAGGTCTCAGTCCCTGACGAAGCCATCGACGCAGCTTGGGCTTCACTATCGTCACGGTTGAAAGCCAGGAGTAACGCCCGATGAACCGATCAGTCGCACAAGGGACTCACGAGCGCAGCGTTGCCGCGGGTATCGTCGAATCAATTGCAGGCTGCTCGGGCTGGCACTCGCTCTCTGGGCGATCGGAGCGATCAGCGCCCTCATCTATCAGGGCGGAGGAGTGCTGCCGATGCCAGCGTCCCAGAATCACAAGCGACCTCCCCGTCACCAATCGGATCTGCGGACCTTCGTTTACTGCCGGGGGATTTTCATCTGTTCACTCACTCCGGAACTTGGGTGGCGCCCAAGAGTGGTATGTACATGGTTGTTGCCGTCGGGGGAGGCGGAGGAGGAGGCGGCGGCGGGGCGGCGGCGTCGTCGGTGGTGTCGCCAATCAGGTAGGCGGTGCCGGTGGGTCTGCAGGTTCCGTGACCATCAACGACGTGATCACACGCGCTGGCCGACGATTCAGGATCTCGGTAGGCAAAGGCGGCACCGCCGGGCGCGGGAGGGTCTGCAAACGGCGGTTCCGGTGGAACGGGCGGAAACGGCGGCGTTTCGAGCTTTCCCGATGTTGCGTCTGCGGACGGTGGCACCGGAGGACCTGGTGGAGCCGGGAACAGCAGTTCGACGGTCCTGGCACCCGTCGGTGCGGGTCGTTCGAGCCTCGGCGAAATGCAGGCACCCGGGTCAGGCGGAGCGGCAAGCGCGACTACCGGGGAGCCGTCGGGGTCGTCCTACCTGTACGCGTGGCCGGGTGGCGGTGGCGGCGGCCCTGCTGGGTCAGGTCGGGGTGGAAGTGGTGGAGGAGCAGCCGGCACCGCCGGCACCATCGCGCCAGGTGGTCACATTGGTGCCATGACCGGAGCGAACGGCGGAACAGGTTCGACGAATCGGATCTTCACGAGTGGAGCAGGGGGTGGCGGCGGGGGAGGCGGTGCGCCGAATGGAGCGGGCGGCGCAGGTGGCCCGGGAGTGGGGGGCTACCTCGACATCATTGGGCCGCTGTCCTGACTTTAAGATGCGAGACGTGCCGTCTGGCGGGCTGGCGACTTGCTTATAGTCATCCCTGCTTTGGGTGACGATGTCGCCGGACGGGTGCGAAGAGGGCGTGTTATGGCACAACTTCTTGACAAATAGGGAGCCAGTTCTTGAGAAGACCACCATCGAGGGAGGACACCGGAGCGGTGATTTGCCCGCTGGTCCCAAAGTGGACTCTCTCCATGCTTCAGCTGGCGTCGAGCGTCGGGACCCGCATCAGCCGTCCGTCAGCTTCGCCCGGTTCGCTCGTGCTCTTCTGAGCCGCTCCGTTGAGTTGTTGAGTGTCCCGCACGAGCATGCCGCTGATCTGCCAGTCGTCTCATCGGAACACGACGACGGGCGTGTCTCGCGGAAATTGGAGCATCGTCGACGCCTTGGGGCTGGCTTGGGTCGTGGTCGCAGGTGTGTTGGTTCTGGTGCCCGCGCTTGCCCACGGGACGTTCCTCGGGCCGTACGACATCCTCCAGAACACTGGACTCAACAAGACCCCCGAACGTCAAGGTCCACAACTCAACGCTCTTCGACCAGATCAGCCTCTTCATCCCGTGGACGAATCTGGTGTGGACCCAGGTCCATCAGGGCCACCTTCCCCTGTGGAACCCCTATAGCGCGCTAGGGATGCCCCTCGTGTTCAACTGGGAGTCGGCTCCCCTGAGCCTTCCCGTCCTGATCGGATACCTGTTCCCCGTTCGGCTCGCCTACACCGCCCAAGTGGTCGTCACCATCGTGATCGCGGGCACGGGGGTCTACGTGCTCGGGAAGGTGCTTCGTCTCGGGACGCTCGGCTGCATGACGGCGGCGATCGTCTTCGAGCTGAGCGGCGCCTTCATGGGGAACATCGGATGGCCGCTGGCCTCGGTGTGGTCCTGGGGGGGATGGCTTTTTGCCGCCATAGTCCTGGTGCTGCGCGGCGAGAAGAGGGCCCGGGCGATCGTGCTTCTCGCCATCGTCGTCGCGTTCGCCATCTATGCAGGCAATCCCGAGGATCTGGCCCTGCTCGCACTCTCGGCAGCCACCTTCGCCTTGGCGATGCTCCTATTCAGAGCACCCGCACTCGGAGGGTCAGGTCCCGTCATACGGCCTGCAATCGACTTAGGGCTTTCGGCGATCGCAGGCGCGGCCCTTGCGGCGCCGCTCATCCTGCCGGGAGTTCAACTTGCGGCGGGGGTCCAACCGCACTGTCGTGGGACCAGACCTGTTTCCTAAGGGTCTGCCTCCCAACGAGTTGCTCCACCTCATCTTCCAGGGCTTCGACGGCCTGCCGTTGTTGCACAGCCAATGGTTCGGGCTTTCCGCCTACGAGGTGACCTCCGCGTATGTCGGAGTGATCGTTCTCGTGCTGGCGGCAACAGCACTCGCCGTGCGCTGGAGGCGGCCGGAGGTGCGCTCCTTCGCTTCGGTGGCGGTGGTAATGGGACTGCTCGTGTTCGCTCCGCCCCTCGTGTCTTTCTTGGACAGCTCCGTCACACGGATCTACTGGATTTTCGCCTTGACGCCGATGGTCCTTGCGGTCGCGGTTCTCTCCGGTATTGGGATGGACGTCTTGGTCAAGTCCCACAGGGAGCGGCGCGTTAGGCGTGTGCTCGGAATCGGATTCGGTGCGATGGCGGTGTTGCTCGGGATCATCTGGCTCGTGGCCCGACGAGGACTTACGCCATCGCAGGCAAACATCCGCTCGCACAGCTTCATTTGGCCCACTGTCGAGGTGATTGCCGGGCTGGCGGTCGTGTGGACGTTGGCGAGAGTGGCCACTCGGACTCAGACGGGCCGGGCTGTCTGCGGCCGGCGCCGGGAGCGTCGCCGGGTCGTTGCTCCTCCTTGTGGTGACCGGTTTCCTTCTCGCTTCGGGCGCCCCCCTTATCTCGTCCAGCTCCCACTACCCAACCTCGACTCCGGAGGTCGCATCCTTACAGCGTGCCGTTGGTAATTCGGTCGTCGGTATTGGAGTTTCGCCTACGTTCCCTGCGAGCGGGAACCATGGTAAATGCCAATCTTCTCTACGACGTTCAGGAGTTCGCGGCATATGACCCCATGACGCCTCGTGCATATTTCTCGCTGTACAAGACTCCGAGCTCGTACTGGACGAGTTCGTAGACATATTCAGTCCAGCCATCACATCTTCTCAAGCTGCTCGACTCTACGGGATCAGCTATGTGCTCGAGCCATCGGGAGTCCCCGGCCCCAAGGGGTCTGTCTTCGATCGAAAGGTAGGTAACGAGGACTTGTATCGCGTACCGGGTGCGGGTGCGGCCACACTGGTCGCGCTGCGACGAGATGGGTCGTTGCCCGACAAGTATGCTTTTGGCTCACCCGTCAGAGTGGCTCATCCGAGCCCCAACACCTGGAGGATGGCCACGAACACTACTACTCGAAGTGCGCTCCGCCTGAGACTCTCCAACGTGCCAGGTTGGCACGCAACCATTGACGGGAAGCCTGTCAACGTCCGTCAATTTGCACGTATAATGTTGCAGGTTCGAGTGCCCCCCGGCCGACATGTGGTCGAGCTGCACTATTGGCCGAAGACCTTTACCGTCGGAATTATCTTGGCTCTGTGCGTGTTGGGCTTGGCGACTCTTCTGATCCTTGCTCGCATTCGATCACGAAGTCCCGGCGGCCCAAGGAGCTTGCTTAGCTCCCGCACCCGGCTGCGGGGCGCATTCTGAAGGCGTCGAACAGCCTCGGAACGGGACCAGTGCATTTACACCTGGAAACGTAGTGTTCTCAATTGAATAACTCATTGGCTCCGATGAGAAGCGCTAGACCGAGGAAGCCCGTGGCTTTTGGTATGAAGGTATTGACGGGTCGGTCGGGGCTGGCGAGGAATCAGCCGGCAGCGAACTCCCAGGCCCGTGTGGGAAGGCTGAAGAAAGCCCATGCGGAGCCTTGATTTGTCCAGACTACGTTCAGAGCAAATGAGGCAACGCAGACCCCCGCAAGCAGCACGAGAGCTGCGTTTCGAATCAGGGCTTGACGACGCCGGAAAAGCAGTAGCAGGCGCCACACGAGGAAGGGCCAGACCAAGTAAAACTGCTCTTCGACCCTGAGGGACCAGGTGTGAAGGAACGGGCTCTTGTTCGGATTGGATTCCGAAATAGTTCTGCGTGTCCTGAGCAGACAAGATCTTCGACACATGGAGCGCTGCGACGCCCGCTTGCTTGGCCGTCTCGAGCATGTCGAATGGATTGACTATGGCGAGGCTTACCAACAGGGTCACGGCGACCATCAGCTCCAGTCCTGGGAGAAGACGACGGATTCGGCGAGCCCAGAAGTCGCTGAACGGAATTGCTTCTGCCGCAATGGAATCGCTTAATAAGGCGCCGTGTTATCAGGTAGCCAGAGATGACGAAGAACACGTCAACGTGGGATGAATCCTCCCGAGACCCCGGAATTCCGGAGTGATAGCCGACTATGAGCAGGATCGCAAGGGCACGGAGTCCTTCGATATCCCTACGGATGTCCGTCTGTCGGGTTAGTCCGATTGCGCCGCAGCCCGCTGGAGTCCTCAGCTGAGGGTGGTTCGCCCTCTAAGACCCCCTGTTCCCACACCCCGCGGGAACAGAGGGTCCCAGCCTTCGTCAGGGCACTCATCCTCGCTGGTTGCCGTCTGAAATGATCGGATAGTGCCACCGCTCTAGCCGCATGGGGATGCACCTCCAGATTGGAGTGACAATCTAACCCTTCGAGGTGCCCTTTTGGTTAAGGAAGTTGAGTTTCGGCCGCCATCTCTGTAAGCGTTCTCCATATCGAGCCGATCCGGTTCAGAACTGACTCGACTGGGTTATTCTGCTGGCTCCACGTGACCGTCATCCATCAGTCATCGTCACCGTTCCCGAATCCAATCCTACGACCGGGGTATGGAGCGGACGATTTTTCGGGGGAGGGAGTCCCGCATGAGTGATGTCGGCATGCCGGCCGCCGGGTTCGCCCGAGGTGCGGCGAGCGCGCCCGCCGTCCCGGCCCAGGCGGCACCACCGGGGAGTCGAGAGCCGCAACCGGCCGGGACGTGGAAGGTCGGTTCGCTCCATCCGACGGCGTTCAAGGTCCTAACTGTGCTGAGCTTCGCCATCCCGGTGGGGGCCTATCTGGCCATGCTGGCGCACTACCAGGTGAACGTCCCTTGGACTGACGAGTGGGGCGACGTGCACGTCCTCGTTCAGAACTACGGGCATTTTCCCGATTGGTCTTCGCTGTGGGCCCTTCACTCCGACAATCGGGTTTTCTTCCCGAACCTCATTGTCATCGGGTTGGCCCACATGGTGAGCTTCAACATCGAGGTCGAGGAATACCTGAGCGCACTGATGTTGTTCGGTTCCGTGGCGTTGCTGATCTGGGCTCACAAGCGCCGGTCGCTGTCCACGCCGTTGCTCTTCTACTGCCCGGTCGCCTTCGTGATGCTGACCCTCGCGCAGTCGCAGAATACGCTCTGGGGGTTTCAACTGGCCTGGTACCTGGTCCTGCTCTCGCTGGCCCTAAGCGTGGTGTTGTTGGATCGGCCCACCCTCGCGTGGCCCGTCCTCGTCGGCGCCGCATTGGTGGCTGTCGTCGGCAGCTATCTCCTCCGTTCAAGGGTTACTCATCTGGCCGGTCGGCCTCGTGCTGCTCTACCACCGTCGGCGGCAGGCGTGGGCATTCATAAGTTAGGATCGCGGCCGGGCTCGCCACAAGCGCCCTGTACTTTTACAACTACCATGCAAAGTCCGTCAGCCCCTTCTACCACGTGCCTAAGACACCTGCTTTCGTCCTTCAAGCTTTTCCTCTTCGCGTTGGGTGACGTCGTTGGACTCCAAACGCCCCGTGGCGGCGCTCAGCGGCCAGGTACTTCTTGGCGAGTCTGAGCACGCGATCGACACACCTGGAAATGCTGCGGTTGTGATATTTGGAGCCGTGATCCTCGTCCTGGCGGTCTTCGTGGTGGTCAAGTGGGGCATCCGCCGAGATCCGCAAGGCGGCACGCCGGTCGGCATTGCGATGATCCTCTATGGCCTTCTCTTCGGTTTCTTCATCACCGATGGTCGAGTGCTGTTCGGGTATTGGGGAGTCTCCCGATCGCGCTACACGACCTACGACGTGCTCGTCCTGGTCGGGATCTACCTCACAGCTCTGAGCCATAGCGCCGCCGCCCGAGCGAAGCGAACGCATCGGCGGCACAGTTGCACGCATCGCGTTGGGGGTCATGGCTGTCCAGTTGGCTTTCAGCGTTCATTACGGCATCGCTGGGGCTCGATCAGAGCATCAAGCCGAGGTCAGGACTGTCACCCTCTACGTGGAACATTGACCACGAATCAGCCCTGACCGTTTACTTCCTGGACATCGGCGAATCCCCACAGGAGATCAGGGACGATGCCGGCATTTATTGCGAGAACATCACCTGAGTCTGTATGGATAGGCCCGACGATGGTCCGGTTATTCAAGTCGAGACGTGAACGGCCGAGTGCCCCCCAGTTCGGGTAAGAGCCACGCGGTCGGCCGCACTCCAAAAGTCGAAGAACACGGTGAATGTCGTCTCGGATTCCCAGACTCTGAATAATTTCCCGTCCACGAGCTTGAACTGGATCACAATACGGAGATCCAGTTCGTGCAAGGGGTTCTAGCACTACAAAGCCCTTACCCAGGGGGCGGGGGTCGATTCGATCTACCGCAGAAAGTGACTGCAATTCCGCCGACGAGCGCCGCTACCGGAGCCGATCAGGGCCAGCCAGTGGTCATAGGAAGACGTGTACCGTTTCCCGAATCGACGAGATGGCTATCCTCGGCGCCGTGGAGGCAGCCGCGCCCCGTGTCTTTCGTTGGGCGTTCGTTGCGTTAGGGCTTTGAATCGGGGCGCGGTTGATGCGACGCAGCTCGGAACCGGTTCCGACGAGCCCGAGCGCATGATCCGGCGGTGCCGTCATGGCCGAGCGCAATCTACTAGGGTCGATGCCCGGTCTCGTGATGTTGCTGGGCATCATTGTCTACGTGTGGAAGCACGTGAAGGTCAAGCAGGCGGCGATGATCTGTCTCGCCGCGATCGCTGTTCAGGTAGCGGTGTCATCGGCCTACGGAATCAGTCAAGCGGCCCAACTGCGAAGCAAGATGCTCACCGCTGAACAGCTGGCCGCGGCAAATGCACCTCCGCCAGCGGAGCGGTCCTGCTACGCAGTCGCCAAGCTCTACTTCTACTACGTGCCAGATCTGCCAGCTTCGTTCGTATCGACGTTACGCGAGCAGAGGCTGAGTGTGTTTACGCACGAACCGGGGCGCTAGTCCTCCCATCCCTCAATGCAGGGAGCGATAAGGGGCGTGACTTCCGCTTCGGAACAACCCAGCTGAACACGGTCGGTCCTTTCTGGCAGGGCGCTGCTGGCTACCGTTGGCCGTGGGCCTACCGAGGAGCGGCCTCGGCGGCGTGGCCCCCACTGCGCCGGGCGTGGGTTTTCGTCGTAGCGGGTGGCACCCACCAGGTCGGGGCCGCGTTGACGTTGCGCTGTTCGGGGTTGGCCAGGTGCTCCTGGTGGGCTTCGTGTGGGCAGGATGGTCGGGATGCCTTCTGAAGTTGTCGAAGAACCTCAGAATGGTGGGTCCCCGGTACGCCTCGTGGATCCTTTCCGGCTACTGACCCCGCTCAGATCCCGATGACGCGAAGAAGGAGTCCGCTTCGGAAAATGTGGCCCTGGTTGACACGGCATCGGATCGTCGATGAAGCTTTGCGACCAGCTGGTGGGCCACGTGAACTGGGCGGGAGGACTGCAGGTTGACTCGCGACGCCATCTCAGAACCGACAACCACGAGCGGTTCTCCGCGTCGACTCACCATGGGAGAAGCCTTTTCCCCGAGGCACAACAGTCTGAACTTCCTCCGGCTGGCGTTTTGTCTTACGGTGATTTTCTCGCATGCCATCACCCTCGGCGGCTTCGGTAGTGAGTGGATACTGGGGGACCGCACCACAATCGCCGTCCCCACCCTCTACGGCTTCTTCTGCCTGAGCGGGTTCCTCATCGCTGGTTCAGCCACGAGGAACCGCGTCGGCCGCTACCTCTGGCAGCGATTCCTGCGCATCATGCCTGCCTACTGGCTCTGCCTGGTTATAACCGCGTTCATCATCGGAGCGCTCGCGTGGATCCATCAATCCCACACGCCCTCTTGCAGCATCGCCTCCTGCTACTACTTCATTGGTCATAACGGTCCGTTCGCCTACCTGTACCACAATTGGCTCCTCGGATGGAATCAATTCAATATCGGGTCGACACCCTCCGGCGGACCGGTTCCATACTTTTGGAACAACTCGGTGTGGACACTCCTTCCTGAGGTGTGCTGCTACTTGATTCTTGCTGGGTTGGCCTCCCTCAAACTCCTCCATCGTCGGCACGTTGTGGTCGGACTCGCCTGCGGCGTGTGGCTTCTCGAGGTGGTGATCGCCTGGCGGGGACCGGCAAACACTGTCGCCCACTCTTTCGGCCCATTCATGCTGCACGCCGAGCCTTATATTCGGCGTTATAACGCTCGCTCCGGCCTTTCTCGCGGGAACCATCCTCTACCTCTACCGTGATAAGGTGCCGGATTCAGGCTGGCTCGCGTTGGGTTTCTTGTCGTGTTCGCGGGGGGCTCATTGCCTGCCTTTTTTCGGTGATGGCTAGGTCCGTTTCTTGCACTTCCTTCCCGGCCCAACCAGCGTGATGGCGCCAGCCCTCGCGTATCCGCTTATGTGGCTGGGCATCCACCTCCCGGCTCTGTTTCAACGAGTTGGAGCACGCAACGACTACTCCTATGGCGTGTACATCTATGCTGGCCCGTGACGCAGCTTCTCGGGATATGGGGGGTGCAGCGTTGGGGGTACCCGGTCTTTAGCGCGTCAGCGGTGCTGGTTCGGTCGCTTTGGCATTTTTCAGCTGGCATCTCGTTGAGAAGCGCGCACTGAGCTTGAAGAAGGTCGATCCGAGGGTCATCTTGACGCTCCGTACGAGGAGACTCAACGCCCGCAGCGCCGCGGTAGCGCCACCTGAGGACTGATTCGACTGAGGCGGTGGGACCCTGGGACGAAGCCGACTCCTCGGGTCGGCCGACGTCGACTACGGACTGGGCAAGTTCGCCTCTACGACAATTCGCCTCCCGAGAATGCCAGCGGCTCACTGGTGATCACGGCCACTGGCAGGCACATCACCCGTGACGTGGCGCACGGCTGTGATCGTCGACGACCTCCCTCCAACCGCTTCTGGGGCGACGCCGCCACTGATGCGTTGGCGCCTGGAATCAGACCCGGTGCGGCGCCAAGGCGACGCCTGTAGGCACTCTCGGCCCGACCGCAGCGCCCGAGCCACAGCCGGAGCAGCCGCCTACAAGCGGAGGCCGGGACCACCAGCTAGACAGGGGGCATGACACAGACCGCAGCTTCGGCCAGGACATTCCACGTCAATGGCGTGGACCTGGCGTGGTCCGAGCGGGGGACCAGCCCCGAAGGGACACCGACGCTGGTCCTCTGTCACGGCTTCACCGGTTCCTCCCTCGACTTCTCGCTCGAGGTCGACGCGCTGGCCGCCGACCGGCGTGTCGTGACGCTCGACCAGCGGGGGCACGGCCATTCGACCAGGACGGGGCGGCTGGAGGGGTACGCCGTCGAGCAGCTCTCGGCGGACCTCACGGCATTCCTCGAGGGGGTCGGGGACGGGCCGGTCGACGTGCTGGGCCACTCCATGGGTGGGCGGGTCGTGATGGGCGTCGTACTGGCCCGGCCGGACCTCGTCCGCTCGCTGATCCTCATGGACACCAGCGCGTGGTCGTTCCTGCCGCCCGACGAGGAGATCCGCTCCATGGTCCACGGCTTCATCAACTCGTTCGACCCGGCCCGGGGCATGCCGGCGACCCTCAGCATGGGTGGGCCCGAGGACGTCCTCATCGAGGAGCGCACCCCCGCCGAATGGCGAAAGGAGAAGGAGGCCGTCTTCGCCGGCATGGACGCCTACGCCGTGAAGGGCCTCGGCAGCGAGCTGATGGGCGACGCTGCCGACGATGACGACACCCTGCGCGCCATGCTGCCCTCCATCGTCTGCCCGACCACGGTCATCGTCGGCGAGCACGACCACCCGCTGGTCGACCAGGCGCCCGCGCTGGCCGGAGAGGTGGCGGACGGCCGGCTGACCGTCATTCCCGGGGCCTACCACTCACCCCAGCTGACGCATGCCGAGGCGTGGAGGGCGGCCGTCGAGGCGCACCTGGCCTGGGTCACGCCCTCCCGAGGGACGCAATGACCGACGCCTCGCCCCCACAGGCCGGAGATCGGATCGAGCTCGCCGGCACGGACGTCGCCGTTCCGCCCCTCGGCGTCGGGACGTGGGCCTGGGGCGACAAGCGCACGTGGGGGATGGGCGGCTACGACCAGTCCCTGACCGAGTCGACCATCCGCGAGGCCTGGGAGGCCAGCATCGAGGCCGGTGTCGTCCTCTTCGACACGGCCGAGGTCTACGGGGGCGGCGAGAGCGAGCGCATCATCGGCCGACTCCTCGCCGCCGACCCGGGAGTGCGCGATCACGTCGTCATCGCCACCAAGTTCATGCCCAGCCCGTGGAAGTTGAACGTGCGCGCCGCGCTGCTGTCGGCCGCCCGCAACTCGCGTGAGCGGCTCGGGACGGACGTCATCGACCTCTACCAGATCCACGGGCCGATCTCGCTGCGCTCCCACGACGCGCTGGCCGAGGCGCTGGCCACCGCGCATGCCGAGGGCATCGTGCGCGCCGTCGGCGTGTCGAACTACTCGGCCAAGGAGACCCGGTCCATGGACAACGCCCTGCGCAAGCGGGGCCTCCGGCTAGCCAGCAACCAGATCGAGTTCTCCCTGTTGCGGGCCATGCCCCTGCGCGTCGGGCTCATCAGCACCTGTCGCGAACTCGGGGTGGTGCCCCTGGCCTACTCGCCCATCGGGCAGGGGCGCCTCACCGGCAAGTACTCGGCGGCCAACCCGCCGCCGCGCGGTCGCTCGTTCTCCGCCCACCCCATGGCCGAGGTGGACGCCGTGGTCGCCCTGCTTCGCCGCATCGGCGAGGCCCACGGCGTCCGCACCCCGAGCCAGGTGGCGCTGGCCTGGCTCATCGCCAAGGGCGCGGTGCCCATTCCTGGGGCCAAGAACCGGGACCAGGCCCGGCAGAACGCCGGCGCCCTCGGTTGGCGCCTGACCGGCGAGGAGCTGGATCGGCTCGACTCGGCCGCGCTCTACGGGAATCGGGGGATCGCCCAGCGCGTGTGGCAGCACGGCTGACACCGGCGGTACCGTCTTGGGGTGATCGCCGCGCTCGCCGACGCGGGACTCTCGCCCCTGCGGGGGTCGCAGCTCTTCGTCACCCAGTTCGACTTCGTCCCGGTGGCGATGATCGTGGCCGCCCTCGTCCTCTACCTGTGGGGGGTTCGCCGCAACAACGCCCTCCACCCGCGCCACCCCTGGCCGGTCGGCAAGACCGTGGCGTGGGTCGGTGCGCTCCTCACCACCGGTGTGGGCGTCTTCAGCTTCGTCGGCGTCTACGACCGCGAGCTCTTCTGGGACCACATGGTCCAGCACCTGATCTTCATCATGGTGGCCGCCCCGCTCTTCGCCGTCGCCTCTCCCTTGCGGCTGGCCTTTTGCTCCACCTCGGGCACCGCGCACCTGGTCGTCACCGAGGCGTTGCGTTCCCGCGTGGCCAAGATCCTCGGGAACCCCATTGTGGCCTTCGTGCTGTACGCCGTCGTGATCCCGATCAGCCACCTGACCGTCTGGTACAACTACACGCTCACCCAGGAGAGCGTGCACAACGCGGAGCACTTGGTGTTCCTCCTCGTGGGCTACCTGTTCTGGCGGCAGATCTTCGGGAACGACCCCAACGCGCATCGGCTCCACCCGGCCCTGCAGTTCTTCTACCTGTTCATGGCCATCCCGATCGACACCTTCACCGGGCTCTCTCTGGCCGGCGCGACGCGTGAGATGTTCCCCGCGTATCTCGTCACCCACCGGACCTGGGGCCTGTCCTACGTCGTCGACCTCCATGTGGGGGGCGACATCATGTGGGTCGTAGGCGACACCCTCATGCTGTGGCCGATGATCCCCGTCGCGCTGCGCTGGATGCACCTCGAGGAGCGCAAGGCGGTGCGCATCGACCGCGAGCTCGACGCGCAGGCGCTGGCCGAGGCTGCCGGCGCCGGCCCCGTGCCCGATCAGCCCCCCAAATCCATCAGCTCCACCCGCACCCCGTCAGGGTCGGTGCAGTAGACGAACTCGAGGGCCGTCCCGCCGAGGTCGATGGTCGTCCGGCTCGACTCAACGACCGCGCCACCGAGCTCCACGAGCCGGGTCACCGTCGCCCCCACGTCGCGCACCCGGAAGGACAGATGGGTCAACCCGAGCTGGTTGACGGCCCGCCGTTCCCGTGGACCGAAGGGCGCAGGGTCCCGGAAGGCGAGGAGCTCGATCGCGGTCGGGCCCCGTCGGATGAACTGTGAGGTCACCTCCACATCGGGGAATTCCATGAGCCGGGCGAACTCCGAGCCGATGGCGTGCGACTCGGCCTTCTCGAACCCCGAGCGCGTCGCAGTAGAAGCGCAGCGACCGCTCGAGGTCGCTCACGCAGATGCCGAAGTGCGAGAAAACGGGTTCGCCGGTGTCGTCCACGCCTCGTATTCTGCCCCGTGTGGCCCGGCCACCCGGATCCTCCGTAGGCTCCTCAACGTGACACCTGAGAAGAAGGATCGCCAGGGCAGCCCCGAGCGCCACACCGACTCGGGCATCGCCATTCAGCCCGTCTACCGGCAGGAGGACCTCGAAGGCTGGGATCCGACAGCGCAGCTGGGAGAGCCGGGTGCGTTCCCGTACACCCGGGGCGTCCACGCCCAGATGTACCTCTCGAAGCTGTGGACGATGCGCCAGTACGCGGGCTTCGGCTCCGCTGAGCAGACCAACCAGCGCTTCAAGTTCCTCCTCGAGGCGGGCCAGACCGGGCTCTCGTGCGCCTTCGACCTGCCGACCCAGATGGGCTACGACTCCGATCATCCCCGGGCCGAGGGCGAAGTGGGCAAGGTGGGCGTGGCCATCGACTCGCTGGCCGACATGCGCCTGCTCATGGCCGACCTGCCCATGGACAAGGTCACGACGTCGATGACCATCAATGCGACGGGCGCCATCTTGTTGCTCCTGTACCAATTGGTAGCCGAGGAGCAGGAGGTGGCGAGCGAGAAGATCCGCGGCACCATCCAGAACGACATCTTGAAGGAGTACATCGCCCGGGGGACCTACATCTACCCGCCGCGTCCCTCCATGCGGCTGATCGTCGACACGTTCTCCTATTGCGCGACGAACCTCCCCAGCTGGAACACCATCTCCATTTCGGGGTACCACATCCGCGAGGCCGGTTCGACGGCGGTGCAGGAGATCGCCTTCACCCTGGCCAACGGCATCGCCTACGTCGAAGCAGCCATCGCGGCGGGCATGGACGTCGACGCCTTCGCGCCGCGCCTGTCGTTCTTCTGGAACGCGCACAACAACCTCTTCGAGGAGGTGGCCAAGTACCGGGCGGCGCGGCGCATGTGGGCCCGCATCATGACCGAACGGTTCGGGGCCAAGGACGAGCGCTCCAAGATGCTGCGCTTCCACACGCAGACCGGCGGGTCGACCCTGACCGCCCAGCAGCCCGAGAACAACATTGTCCGGGTGACGGTGCAGAGCCTGGCTGCCGCACTGGGGGGAACCCAGAGCCTGCATACGAACGGCTTCGACGAGGCGCTCGGCCTCCCCACCACGCGGGCGGCCAAAATCGCCCTGCGCACCCAGCAGATCGTGGGGTTCGAGTCCGGCGTGGCCGACACGGTCGACCCCCTGGCCGGCTCGTACTTCGTGGAATCCCTCACGGACGAGGTGGAGCAGGCGGCACACGCGTATCTGGAGCGCATCGAGCAGCTCGGTGGCGCGGTGGCCGCCATCGAGGCGCGGTTCATGCAGGAGGAGATCGAGGCCGCCGCCTACAGCTTCGCCAAGTCGGTCGACGACGGCGAGAAGGTCGTGGTCGGCGTCAACCGCTTCACCGACGCCGAGGGGGGGCCCACCGAGGTCTTCCCGATCGACGTGAAGCTCCAACAGATCCAGATCGACCGCACCCGCTCGGTGCGCGCCGAGCGCGACCAGGCCGCGGTGGACCAGGCATTGACCGACGTCGCCGAGACGGCCAAGGGCGAGGGCAACCTGCTGGTTCCGATGAAGGCCGCCCTCAAGCAGATGGCCACCCTCGGCGAGGTGTCCGACGTCCTGCGCGCGGAGTTCGGCGTCTACCAACCCGGGGGCTGAGCCGTGGCGGGGGAGGGGCCGACGAGGTTCTGGCCCCTCTTCGACCTCGTCGTCCGCACGCCGCGCCTGGAATTGCGCCTCCCCCGCGATCAGGAGTTCGCGGCCGTCATCGAGCTGGTGGATCGCGGGATCCACGATCCGGGGACCATGCCCTTCTTCTTCCCCTGGACCGAGGTCGAGCCGACGCAGCGCGCCCGCGACTCCGCCCAGTGGTGGTGGCGGCACCGGGCCGAGTGGTCGCCCGGCAAGTGGACGTTCACAGGTGTCGCCTTCGTGGACGGGCAACCGGTCGGCGCCCAGGATCTCGAGGCCACGCATTTTCGTGCCGTCCGCTCCGTCGAGACGGGATCGTGGCTCGGCCGGGCGCACCAAGGTCAGGGTCTGGGCCGGGAGATGCGCGAGGCGGTCCTGCACCTGGCCTTCGCCGGCCTCGGCGCGGAGGAGGCGTTGAGCGGCGCCTTCGAGGACAACGCCGCCTCCCTGGCCACGTCGCGCGCGGTCGGGTACGAGGAGAACGGGGAGGCCAGAGAGCACCGTCGCGACGGCTCGGGGCGCACGGTCCGCTTCCGCCTCGGGCGGGACGTCTGGGAACGCCGTCGACGCGCCGACATCGAGATCATCGGGCTCGAGGGGTGCCTCGACATGTTCGTCGGCCCGCCCGGCTGATCAGCGGCTGGCACCCACCCGAAGCGCTCGCTGAACACGGCCTGCCACGGGCCGGCGCCTGCCCCGGTTGGGGTCGAGGATCACCCCGTCGAGACCCAGGAGCGTTGCCCGAACCGTCATGACAGCAACTCGCCCGGTGGGGCGTTCCGACTTGACTTCCGCCCCAGTCCGGAGAACTTCCCGAGGAGCCAGTAGCCCCGGCGTTGCCGAACGGCGCTCTGCCGGAAGGGGTCGTCGGGCTCCAGGTGCTCGACGGCACCGGCCACGACCTGATCGAACATCTGAGCGGCCTCCTTCGAACGCTTGAGCGCGACCAGCTCGGTGGCGATGGCCCACTTCTGGTGGAGGATCGTGCGCTGGTCTCCTCCGTGTTGCTCCAGGCCGGCGAGGGCTTCGGTGAAGAGGCCGAGCGCCAGTTCGTGGTTGCCGAGGTGCCGATGGGTCTGGGCAAGGTCGATTTCGGCCTTGAAGGTCTCGACATGGTCTGGACCCCTCCTTCTCCGGGTCGACTCGAGCACTCGCACCCGGAGCGGGAACTCGTCGCCGTAGCGACGGAGCTTGCGCAGCGTGATGGCCAGGTTCGTGGCCGTCCGGACTGACAGTTCGCTGTCGGGGCCGTTCTCCCGGTCGGATGACTCGAGAACGCGCTCCCAGAGCCGTCGCGCCGCCTCGTGCTCGCCGAGTCGGTCGAGGACGATGGCCAGGTTGAACTCCGTCCTTGCCACGCTCTGGTCGTCGGGTTCCGCCAGACGGTTCTGCAGGGACAGTGACGTGGTCAGCACACGCTCCGATTGACGGAGCTCCCCCGCATCCCGCAGCGTCCGCCCGAGCTGCAGCATTGCCTCGAACGTGGCTGGATCGGACTCTCCGTACAGCTCCTGCCGAGCATGGAGCAGCAGCCGAGCCTCTTCTACATGACGCGCCTCGCGATCGTCCATTGAGTGCCGACCATATCGGCCGCGAGGACGGTTTCGGCTCAGCGCTTGGTCACAGGAGCCCGGACTGGACCCGCCTAAGCAACAGCGCGGTGGATGTCCTCGAGGGAGAGCTCGGTCGTCTGGGAGCCGCCGCAATGACGGCACGACTTCGTGTGGATCGACGTCCGGATCAGATGGGTCCGAGCCTCGTCGAGGAAGACCGTGAAGCTCCTTCCGAGGGGATCGAACTCGAGGTCCCAGTAGGGCCGCCACTCCGTGGAGACACGGCGATGCCCGACGTCGATGCCCTTCAGGATGCGACAGAACCGCAATTGGAGGGCATCGAAGATCCAAGTGCTGTGGCACGACTCCAACGTGATGATGTGCATGGGGTGAGCCTGACCGGCCACCCTCAACCTGAACTCGGAGGGACCTGGCCGAGGCCTTGGAATGTGATTGCAATGCGGTGACACTCTGCTGATGCCGTCGGCCCTCTGCGCCGATGTGACTCAGGCGGTGACGACCGCCTGGAAGTGCTCCACCACCGGGAAGGGGTCGTAGAAGTGATGGAGCGCAGCGCGCCACTCCTGGTACGCCGCAGATCCTCGGAAGCCCTCGGTGTGGTCCTCGAGGCGTTCCCACTCCACCAGGAGCAGGAAGCAGCCCGGTCGCTCCACGCCGCGCTCGACGCGCAGCGAGACGAAGCCCGGGCTGGCCGCGATGAGCGTTTTCGCCTTGTCCATCGCCTCGAGGAAGGCGTCCTCCTGCCCGGCGATGACCTCGAGCAGCGCGTGCTCCGTGATCACCGATGGAGCAACCGCGCGCGCAGCGCCGGATCCGTTGCGGCGTCGATGGCCGTCCAGGCCAGCGCCACCGCGCCGTCGCGCACGGCGGCGTCCGCCGATGGCGTGATGCAGGCGGCCGCGAACTCGTGCTGGTGGTTCACGGCACCGTGGGACTCGATCCCGATGAGGGGGTGGATCGTGGGCACCGCCAGCGAGACGTTGGCCATGTCCGTCGACAGCGTGGGTCGCGGTGTCCCGTCGTCATCGGCGTCGAAGTGCCGTCCGAGCGCCTCGGCGTTGGCCCGGTAGGCCTGCAGGAGGACGGGATCGGCCTCCATGTGCGAGTACACCGGTGACAGCTCCTCGTAGTCGAGCGAGCAGCCCGTGCCGAGCGCTCCAGCCTCGAAACAGGCGTCGACGCGCGGCCGCAGGGCGGCCAGCCCCTGGGCGGTGCGCGAACGGACCATGTAGCGGGCGGTGACCGAGGCGGGGATGACGTTGGCCGCAGACGAGCTCTTGGTGACCACGCCGTGCACCTGGTCTCCCGGGGGAAGCTGCTGGCGCAGGAGGCCGATGGCCACCTGTGCGATCGTCAGCGCATCCTGCGCATTGACTCCTTCCCAGGGCGCAGCCGAGGCGTGGGCCTCGCGTCCTCCGAAATGGACGTCGTAGTGCGCTACGGCGAGACAGGTCGCCGTGAGCCGCTCTGTGGGCCAGGGGTGCACCATCATGGCGGCGTGGACGCCGGCGAAGGCGCCGCGTTCGAGCATGAGCACCTTGCCACCGCCGCCCTCCTCGGCCGGGGTCCCGAGCACGCGTACGCTCAGCCCGAGCTCGTCGGCCACCGCAGCCAACGCCAGGCCGGCCCCTACCGCAGTTGCGGCGATGATGTTGTGCCCGCAGGCGTGGCCGACGTCAGGCAGGGCGTCGTACTCGGCGCACACGGCCACGACGAGGTCCCCGTCACCTGTCCGGGACTCGAGCGCCGTCGGCAGGTCGTAGACGCCCTCGTTCACGGCGAGCCCGCCGGCGCGCAACGCCTCGGCGACGGCCCGGGCCGAGGCCGTCTCTCCGAAGCACAGCTCGGGCGTCGCGTGGACCGAGTGGCTCAGCGAGACGAGTTGGTCCAGGTGCCGATCGACGACCGCGGCGGCGGCCTCCTTGGCCGACGACGTGGTGACCGGCGAGCGGCTCACCTACTCGATCACCGCGACCACGTCGCCGGCACCAACCGGGTCGCCGGCGCTCACCTTGATCTCCTTGATCACGCCCGCCTTCTCCGCGGCGACGGCGTTCTCCATCTTCATCGCTTCGAGGAGGCAGATCGTCTGGCCCACCTCGACGACGTCGCCCACAGCCACGAGGACCTTGACGATGGTGCCTTGCATGGGGATCGTGACCTGGCCCGAGCCGGTGCCGCCCGCCGACGCTGCGGCCCGCTTGGGCCGTCCGGCCACGCGGCCGGGTAGGGCGGTCGTCCCCAGGTCGGGCACCCACAGCCGCACGGAGAACCGCCGCCCGTCGACCTCCGCTGTCACGTCGCGTTGGACGGTGGGCACCTCGTCCTCGGCCGGCGCCGGAGCAGTTGCCGGTTCGGTCACCAGGCCGCTGAGGTCGAGCCGGTCCTCCACCCACTTGGTCGAATGGGTGGCCGCCGCGAAGTCCGGGTGGCTCAGAATGGCCACGTCAGCAGGCAGTGTGGTCGCCACTCCGGTGATCCGGGTCTCGCCGATTGCGCGCAGCATGCGCCGACGAGCCGCTTCGCGGTCGGGGGCCCAGACGATCATCTTGGCGATCAGGTTGTCGTAGTACTGCGAGACCGTGTCGCCGGACTCGTAGCCGGCATCGAGGCGGACGCCCGGGCCCGAGGCCGCGTGGAACGAGGTCAGGGTGCCCGGTGAAGGCGAGAAGCGCCCGCCGCTGGGGTCCTCGGCGTTGATGCGGATCTCGATGGCGTGCCCGTTCCGCGTGATGTCCTCCTGGGTGAAGTCCAGCGGCTCGCCCGAGGCGATGCGGATCTGCCAGGCGACGAGGTCCAGCCCGGTCACCAGCTCGGTGACGGGGTGCTCCACCTGGAGGCGGGTGTTCATCTCGAGGAAGTAGAACTCGTCGTCCTGGTACAGGAAC
This sequence comes from uncultured Acidimicrobiaceae bacterium, assembly GCA_963764305.1. Taxonomy (GTDB): domain Bacteria; phylum Actinomycetota; class Acidimicrobiia; order Acidimicrobiales; family RAAP-2; genus Bog-473. The sequence goes on from CAVXSD010000001.1 coordinate 64,658, forward strand.
TCCACGGTCCCGGCGTTGTAGTAGCCGCAGGCCTCGGACACCTTCACCGCAGCCACGCCCATGGCGTGGCGGACCTCGTCGGGGAAGTCGGGGGCCGGACTTTCCTCTATAAGCTTCTGGTGGCGGCGCTGGGCCGAGCAGTCCCGCTCGCCGAGCCACAGCGTGGTGCCGTGCTGGTCGGCCAGCACCTGCATCTCGACGTGGCGGGGCCAGGCGAGATAGCGCTCCAGGTAGATCTCGGGCCGGCCGAAGTAGGCCTGCGCCTCGCGGGCCGCCGATTCCATGGCCTCCGCCGCCTCCTCCGCCGCGGCCGACGACCTTCATGCCGCGCCCGCCGCCGCCGTAGGCCGCCTTGATCGCCACCGGCCAGCCGTGGAGGTCGCCGAAGGCGACCACCTCGTCGGGCGAGGTCAGCGGCTCCGACCGGCCGGGGACGCCCGCCACACCGGCTTGCTCGGCGGCCAGACGCGAGCTGATCTTGTCGCCCATGACCTCGATCGCCCCGGGTGGGGGACCGATGAACGTCACACCGCGCTCGGTGATGGCACGTGCGAAGTCCGTGTTCTCGGAGAAGAAGCCGTAGCCGGGGTGGACCCCGTCGGCGCCGCTCTCCTCGATGGCGTGGAGGATCGCCTCTGTGTTGAGGTAGCTCTCGGCCGCCGACTCGCCACCGAGGGCGTAGGCCTCGTCCGCCATGCGGACGTGCAGGGCGTCGCGATCGAGGTTGGAGTACACCGCCACCGTGGCGACGCCGAGCTCACGACACGTCCGGATCACCCGGACGGCGATTTCGCCGCGATTTGCAATCAGGACCTTCTGGAGCACTTCCTTCTTCCTCCCTGAGGCGGACCTTCACAATTGCACGCGCCCTAAGGTGTCTGCCATGTGGGGCGGTGAGTGGGACGTCCACCGGCTCGACGAGGTCGGCTCCACCAACACCTATGTGCGTGACCGGGCCCGTCAGGGGGCTCCTGCAGGGCTGGTCGCCGTGGCCGACCACCAGACGGCCGGCCGGGGGCGCCTCGACCGCCGCTGGGAGTCACCTCCGGGAGCGAACCTGCTGGCCTCGATCCTCCTCCGTCCAGCTTGTGGCAGCGGGGACGTGCACCTGTGCTCGGGGGCCGTGGCCCTCGCCGGTGCCGATGCCTGCCGGGAGGTGGCCGGGGTGGAGCCCGTGCTCAAGTGGCCAAACGACCTGCTCCTCGACGGCGCCAAGCTCGCCGGGGTCCTGGCCGAGGCCGAATTCGCAGGGCCCTCCCTGACGGCCGTCGTGGTCGGCATCGGGATCAACGTGGCCTGGCCCGGTCCCGCGGGGGTCGGGGGCACCTGCCTCGACGACGTGGGCGTGACGGCGCAGCCAGTGGACCGCCAGGTCCTCCTCCGGCACCTGCTGGGCGCCTTGGCCCCCCGGCTCGCCCTGCTCGACGAGGCGGACGGGCGGCGGCGTTTGGCCGAGGAAGTCCGCCGGCGCTGCGCCACGCTCGGCCAGGAGGTGCGGGTGATCCTGGCCGGGGAGGAGCTGACCGGGCGGGCCGCCGCCATCGACGACGCCGGCCACCTGGTGATCGAGACAGCCTCGGGACCCCGGGCCGTGAGCGCCGGCGACGTGGTGCATCTGCGGCCTCACCAGGGCAGGAGAGGGGTGCGGGGCTTGGGCTAACATGCCCGGCACTATGCGCCTTCTCGTCACGGGAGGTGCCGGTTTTATCGGGTCGAACTTCGCCCGTTACTGGGTGGAACAGCACCCCGAGGACCATGTGGTCGTCTACGACGTCCTCACCTACGCCGGCAACCGACCCAGCCTGTCCGACATCGAGGACAGGATCGTCTTCGTCCAGGGCGACATCTGCGACCCGGCGGCGGCCGAGAAGTCGCTGCGGGACGAGGGGATCGACACGGTCGTCCACTTCGCCGCCGAGTCGCACAACTCGCTGGCCGTGCTCAACCCCGGGCTGTTCTTCCGCACGAACGTTCTCGGGACCCAGACCATGCTCGAGGCGGCCCGGCAGGCGGAGGTGGCGCGCTTCCACCACGTCTCGACCTGCGAGGTCTACGGGGACCTGGCGCTCGATGCCGACGAGGTCTTCCACGAGGACTCCCCCTACCGGCCCCGCACGCCCTACAACGCCTCGAAGGCCGGGGCCGACCACGCGGTGCGGGCCTACGCCGAGACGTACGGGCTGCCCATCACCATCACCAACTGCGCCAACAACTACGGCCCGTACCAATTCCCCGAGAAGCTGATCCCGCACTTCTGCGCGCTGGCGCTCGACGACCAGGCGCTCACGCTCTACGCCAGCACGGAGAACCGCCGCGAGTGGCTGCACGTATACGACCACTGCACCGCCATCGACGCCGTGCTCGCCCGGGGGCGAGTGGGTGAGACGTACCACGTGGGCAGCGGCGTGGAGGCGTCGATCATGGAGGTGGCCGACCGCATCCTCGCCGCGCTGGGCAAGCCGGACTCGCTCAAGAGAATCGTGCCCGACCGCCCCGGTCACGACCGGCGCTACGTCCTCGACGCCACCAAGCTGCGTACGGAGCTGGGCTGGGCGCCCTCGGTGGAATGGGAGCAGGGCCTGGCGGACACGGTGTCGTGGTACGCGGCGAACCGGGACTGGTGGGAGCCGCTGCGGGCCCGGGCGCCGATTGCCGAGGGGGCCTGGGGAACCGGGACAGGGTCCGGGACCGCCTGAGGGGTGCGCATCCTGATCACCGGGGCGGACGGGCAGCTGGGCCGTGACCTGCTCGACTGCCTGGCGGGACGGGTGCCCGCCGGGGGTCGCCGCTGTGCCCTTCTGGGCCCGGAGGGTCCGCGGGCCGGCCTCGACCACGAGGTCCTGGCCACCGACATCGGGAACATGGCGGTCGATGACCGGGATGCCGTCCTGACGACGTTCACCGCCTTCCGGCCCGAGCTGGTCCTCCACGGCGGCGCGCTCACCGCGGTCGATCGCTGCGAGACCGAGGCCGACCTGGCCTTCGCCGTGAACGCCGTCGGCACCCGTCACGTGGCCGAGGCCGCCGCCCTGGTGGGGGCCCACATGGTCTACGTGTCGACCGACTACGTCTTCGACGGCACCTCGGATCGCCCTTACCGCGAGTGGGACAGCCCCGGCCCGACGTCTGTCTATGGTGCCTCCAAGCTGGCGGGGGAACGGGAGTGCCGGCCCGGGTCGACGATCGTGCGGACGAGCTGGGTGTGTGGTGCGCACGGAGCCAACATGGTCGTGACGGCATTGCGCCTGGCCGACGGCGAGGGGGAGCTGAAGTTCATCGACGACCAACACGGGTCGCCGACCTTCACCGCCGACCTGGCGCCGGCGGTTGTCACGCTCGGGCTCGACCGGCGCCCCGGGATCTTCCACGTGACCAACAGCGGTGCCACCACCTGGTGGGGCTTGGTGCGGGCGGTTCTGGCCGAGGCCGGAGCCGACCCCGAGCGGGTACGGCCCATCAGCACTGCCGAGCTCGACCCGCCGCGCCCGGCGCCACGCCCGGCCAACTCGGTGCTCGACAACATGGCGCTGCGCCTGAGCGGACTGCCGGCCCTGCCCGCGTGGCAGGACGGTCTGGCCCGGCTGGTCCCCGCGCTCCGGGCGCGGGCGACGTGACACCGGAGGGCGATGGCCGGGCAGAGCGGCGCACGGTGGCCGTCATCGGCGCCGGCTACGTGGGGCTGCCGACCGCGGCCACGCTGGCACACTTCGGCCACCAGGTCGTGCTGGCCGAGCGCGAGCCATTCAAGCTGGCCGCGCTGCGCGACGGGCGCCTGCCGATCGTGGAGGCGGACCTCGACGAGCTGGTGGCGGGCGGTGTGGCGGCCGGGAACCTCTCCTTCACCGAGTCGGCGGTCGAAGCCGTGGCCGGGGCGGAATTCGTCTTCTTGTGCGTGCCGACGCCCCAGAGCGCCGACGGCTCGGCCGATCTGTCCTACGTCGAGGCGGCGGCCAAGGAGATCGCGTCGCAGCTGAAGCCCGGCGCCATCGTGGTCAACAAGTCGACCGTGCCGGTCGGGTCGGCCGACATGGTCGAGCGGGTCATCGGGCGCGCCGACATCAGCGTGGTGTCCAACCCCGAATTCCTCCGGGAGGGCACTGCGGTGGTCGACAGCCTCAACCCGGACCGGATCGTCGTGGGCGCGGAGGATGCCCGGGTGGCCGCCAGGGTGGGGGACCTGTTCTCATCGACCCGGGCGCCGCTCATCGTGACCGACGCCACGACGTCGGAGACGATCAAGTACGCGTCGAACGCGTTCCTGGCCACGAAGCTGAGCTTTGTCAACGCCCTGGCGGGACTCTGCGAGGAGGTCGGCGCCGACGCCCGCGATGTCCTGCTCGGGCTGGGCTACGACAAGCGCATCGGGTTCGAGTTCCTCCGCCCCGGACCGGGCTGGGGCGGTTCGTGCCTGCCGAAGGACACCCGGGCCCTGCTCCACATCGCCGGCGAGGCCGGCTACGACTTCTCGCTGCTGGCCGGCGCGATCGCCTCCAACGACGAGCAGCTCTCCCGGGTGGTGGCCAAGGTCGAGACGGCCTGCGGCGGCTCGGTCGAGGGGGCGACGCTGGCCGTCTGGGGCCTCACCTTCAAAGCAAACACCGACGACCGGCGCGACTCGCCGAGCCTGGAGATCGCCCATCGCCTGGCCGGCCTGGGTGCGACCGTCCAGGCGTTCGATCCCACCGTCGACGCCGAGGCCGACGTCCCCGACCTGCAGGACATGCAGCTGCACCCCGATCCCTACGCGGCGGCGGCGGGAGCCCGGGCCCTCGTCGTGCTCACCGAGTGGGACGAGTTCCGCTGGGTCGACTTCGCCCGCGTGCTCGCCGCCATGGCGGAGCCCAACATCGTCGACGCCCGCAACCTGCTCGACCCCGCCGCAGTGCGGCGCATGGGCTTCTCCTATTCGGGGATCGGGCGCCGGTGAGCCGCGTCGTGGTGGCCGGTGGCGCCGGCTTCCTCGGCTCGCACCTCTGCGACCGGCTGGTCGAGCGGGGTGACACTGTCGTCTGCCTGGACGACCTCTCCACCGGGTCTCGGGAGAACGTGGCCCACCTGCTGGGCCTCGATGCCTTCACTCTGGTGGTCACCGATGTCAGCGACAAGGTGGAGCTCGACAACGGCTTCAAGGTCGATGCCGTCTGCAACCTGGCCTCGCCGGCGTCACCACTGGAGTATCTCGCGCGGCCCTTCGAAACGCTGGCGGTCGGGAGCGAGGGCACCCGCCGTCTCCTGGAGCTCGCCCGGGCGCATGAGGCCCGCTTCGTCATGGCGAGCACGAGCGAGGTCTACGGGGATCCCGAGATACACCCTCAGGTGGAGTCGTACCGGGGCAACGTCGACCCCACGGGGCCGCGCAGCGTCTACGACGAATCGAAGCGGTTCGCTGAGAGCTTGACCATGGCCATGCACCGCGCTCATGGCCTCAACGTCGGGATTGCCCGGATCTTCAACACCTACGGGCCCCGTCTCTCGCCGGGCGATGGCCGTGTGGTGTCCAACTTCATTGTGCAGGCCCTGCGGGGCGAGTCCCTGACCGTCTACGGGGACGGCAGCCAGACGCGGAGCCTGTGCTTCGTGGACGACGAGATCGCCGGCCTGATGGCCCTCCTCGACTCGTCGCTCGTGGGCCCGGTCAACATCGGCAACCCTGACGAGCGGTCAATCCTCGAACTGGCCCACCTCGTCCGGGAGGTTACCGGGTCGGCATCGGACATCGCCTTTCAGCCGCTGCCGACCGACGACCCCACCCGCCGCTGCCCCGATATCACCTTGGCCCGGCGAGAGCTGAGTTGGGAGCCGAAGATCGGGCTACGCGAGGGGATTGAACGCACGATCGACTACTTCGCAGAGAAAGTGACGGGACCATGACCGACGCAGACCTGAACCCGCTGGCGGCGCCGCGGGTCTACCGGACACTCAGCGTCATCATGCCGGTGTTCAACGAACGTGCGACGGTGGCCGAGGTCATCCGGCGCATGCGGGCGGTGGAACTGCCGTTGGTCCTCCAGATCATTGCGGTCGACGACGGGAGCAGTGACGGCTCGGACAAGGTGCTCAACGCCCTCGAGGACTCCACGGTGCGGGTCATCCATCACAAGGTGAACCAGGGCAAGGGCGCGGCCATTCGTACGGGACTGGCCGAGGCCCACGGCGATCTCGTCATGGTGCAGGACGCCGACCTCGAGTACGACCCCAACGACTGGCCGCGCCTGCTCGATCCGATCTTGCGCGGAAAGTCCCGCGTTGTCTATGGCAGCCGGTTCACCGGCGAGCGCAAGAACATGCTGCCATTGCACTGGGTGGGCAACCGTCTGCTGTCGCTGGTCACCAACGTGCTCTACAGCTCCACGCTGTCGGACATGGAGACGTGTTACAAGGTGTTCGACGCCCAGGTGCTCGAGGGCCTCACCATCGTGTCGAACAAGTTCGAGTTCGAACCCGAGATCACGGCCAAGGTGCTGCGGCGCGGCCACCGGATCTACGAGGTCCCGATCTCGTATGCGGGCCGCGAACCGAACGAGGGGAAGAAGATCACCTGGCGCGACGGGTTCGGCGCCATGAAGGCCCTGGTCAAGTTCCGCTTCACCCGGGAGTACTGAGCGCCGGGTGCCCGGCAACATCGCCGCCGTCGTCGTCGACCATGACGCCGGGCCGTTGCTCGAAGGCTGCGTCAGGTCACTCCTCGAGGATGGGGCGTCCCCCATCGTGGTGGTGGAGAACGGTGCGGCCGGCAGCGCCGCGACCGCCCTGGCGGACCTCCCGTCCGCGCCGCTGCGCATGGTGCGGCCCGGCCGCAACGTCGGCTTCGGTGCCGGGGTGAACCGCGGCCTGGCCGCGCTGGCGGGGGAGTCACCGCCGCCGGAGTGGATCCTCGTCTGCAATCCGGATCTGCTCGTGCATCCCGGTGCCCTGGCGGCGCTGCGCCAGGCCCTCGAGTCCCAGCACGCCTGGGCGCTCGTCGGGCCCCGCATCTTCGACGAGACGGGTGCGGTCTACCCCTCGGTGCGCAACTTCCCTTCCCTCATTGACGCCGCCGGGCACGCACTGCTGGCGCTGTTCAACCCGGACAACCCCTTCACCCAGCGCTACAACCCCGGCACGCCCGAGGGCGAGGTGGTGACCGCGGGCGGCTGGGTGTCGGGCTCGTGCTTCCTGGGCCGCCGCGACGCGCTGGAGGAGCTCGGCGGCTTCGACGAGGCCTACTTCATGTACGCCGAGGACATGGACCTCTGCTGGCGCGCCCACGAGGCCGGTTGGGGCGTGGGTTTCGTCGGCACGGCGGAGGTGACCCACGTGCAGGGGGTCAGCACGGCGCGCCACCCGTACCGCATGATGGTGGCCCACCACCGCTCGGCACTCCGCTTCACGTTTCGGACCACCTCGGGCTGGCGCCGCGTCGCGCTGCCCCTGGCGGTGCTCGTGCTCGGGGCGCGCATGGCCATGGCCACGCTCCGGCTCGCCTTCGGTCGTTAGGCCGTAGCCGTTGCCGTTGCGCGACTACCGGGGCCGGCTCGCCGTCGTGCTGGTGGTCGTGGGGGTCATCGCGCTGGGGCTCGTGCTGGCGAGAGTGGTCAGCGGGCCTGCGCAGAAGACCGCTGCACACGCGCACCTGCAGGTCGAGCCGCAGGTCACATTCGCCCTCCCGCCGCCCGCCACCGGGTGCAACGGGGCAACGGCCCAGGCCGGCGGGGGCGAGAAGGTGCCGCTCACGGTCAGCGTCGTCGCCGGCCAGGTCGCCGAGACGGCGGACGTCTGCATCGGCGGCCTGGGACCGTTCCCCTTCGTCCTCGACTCGGGCGCCGGGCAGTCGACCATTGATGCCGGGCTGGCCCATCGGCTCCACCTGGCGACGGCGGGCGCGCCGAGCGAGTTCGCTGGTGTCGGGTGCACCGGGGCCGCCCAGCCCGTCTCCGTCGGCGCGTGGTCACTCGACGGCGTCGAGCTGGCGCCGCAGCAGCTGACGGCAGCCACGCTGCCCCAGATGGGGGGGAAGGGTGAGCCCGTCGGCCTGCTCGGCTCCGACGTCCTGTCCCGTTTCGGTGGGGTCCGCATCGACTTCGATGCAGGTGCCCTCGTCCTGCTCGGACCCGAGGGTGCACCGCTCGACGCGTCCTCGCCCTACACGGGCCCGAAGAGCCCACCACCAGCGGCGCTGACGCAGGGGGAGGGCGGGACGACGGTGCCGCTGACGGTGACGCCGGCCCAGGGCGACGTGTCGCTCAGCGTGGCAGTCCGCTTCGGCCATGGCCGCCGGCGGGACTTCGTGGTCGACACGGGCTCCTCCCAGAGTGTGGTGTCGTCCTCGGTCTCCCAGAGGCAGTCACTGGCGACTACCGAGCTGGCGCAGCGCCAGTCCACCGTGTGCTCGGTGATCACGGTCCCGTTGGTGCACAGCGGGCCGTGGTCCGTGCCGGGCCTGGCGCTCCATCCCCAGCTCATCGGCTCGACCAACTTCGGCACCATCAGCCTGTCCGGCACCGTCGGCCTGCTGGGCTCGGACCAGCTCCGGCGCTTCGGGTGGGTCGTCCTCGACTACACCGGAGGCCAGATGGTGCTTGGGTGATGTGCACTCCGCCGACCCGGCGCGCGCGGCGCCATGCCGTCGCTCATGTGAGCGCGGCCCCGAGGGCGTCGAGGAGCTCGCCCGTGCCCTTCTCGCGGATGGCTGGGGTGTCACCGCCGTCGAGGAACACGCCCTGCTCGGTAAAGGTGAGGGTGGTGCCCGAGGGTGCCGGGGTGAACTCGACGGTGGTCACCGAGACCGAGATCAGCGTCCCGTCGGCCTCCATGGTGTAGCCGTAGACGATGCGCTCGCCGGGCACGATGTCCCGGTAGGTGGCCTCGTAGGTGTAGACGGGCCCTCCGGGGGGACCGCCGCGGTTGATCTCGGTGCCGCCCACCCGGAAGTCGAGCTCGTACCCGGCGGCTCCGGGAGCGCCGAACCAGCGTGACTTGGACTCCTGGCTGGACCAGGCGGCGAAGACGCGCTCGGGCGGGACCGGGTACGTCCGGCTGAGGGTGAAGGTTCCGTGCTCGGCGGTGCGGTTGGGTGGTCATCTCAAGCTCCTCTCGAGGGTGGTGTTGCGGTCTGTTCGGCGGCGAGGTCCTCGGCGAGGACTTCGCCCAACCGGTCGAGGCGGCGCGCCCATTCGGCGCGCTGGCCGGCGAACCAGTCCTCGGCCACACGAAGCCCCAATGGCTCGAGCCGGCAGGTCCGGGTGCGACCCACCTTCTCGGAGCTGACGAGGCCAGACGACTCGAGGACGGCCAGATGCTGGACCACGGCCGACAGGCTCATCTCGAGCGGCTGCGCCAGCTGGCTCACCGTGGCGGGACCGCCGCTGAGGCGTTCCACCAGGTCGCGCCTGGTGGGATCGCCCAGCGCCCTGAACACCTCGTCGACCCGTTGATACTTAAGCATTGACTTAAGTATCCCGACGAAAAGGCGGCTTGTCAAGCGGTCGGGATCAGTCGGGCCCGGACAGCCCCAACATGTCGGTGACGCCGTGGTCCCGGCCTGCGGTGTAGCCGCCGTCGACGGGGAGCGCATGGCCCGTCACGAACGAGGCGTCGTCGGAGAGCAGGAACGCGGCGACGGCGGCGATCTCCCCGGGCCGGGCCATGCGCCGGCCCAGCTTGTGCTCGTGGACGATGTCGGCCAGCGCGGCCTCCATGCCCGGGCCGAAGACGGAGTCGGTCATCGGGGTCTCGACGAACCCCGGGCAGACGGCGTTGACCCGGATGCCGCGCCCGCCGTAGTCGATGGCCATGTTCTTGGTCAGGAGGACTACGCCGCCCTTCGACGCGCTGTAGACGCTGCCCCCCGCCGTGCCCTCGAGCCCCTCGATACTGGCCAGCGTCACCACCGACCCGCGCTGCCCGTCGGCGTGCCGGGGTTGCTGCAACATCTGGCCGATCACGTGCTTGGCCGTGAGGTAGGTGCCGGTCAGGTTGACAGAGATGACCCGGGACCACTCCACGGCGGGGAGCATGTGGACCGGGCCGCCGCCCGCCACGCCCGCCGCGTTGACCAGCCCGTCGACGGCCCCGCCGAAGGCCACCGCGGCGGCCACCAGCGCTTCGACCGAGCCCTCGTCCGCCACGTCGACGTTGGTGAAGAGCCACCGATCCCGTCCCTCCGGAATCGTCCCGGCGGGATCCACGAGGTCGGCTCCCACGACGCGCGCTCCCTCCTCAGGAGGCGATCCGCCGTCGCCCGGCCGATGCCCGAGGCGGCTCCGGTCACGATGTAGGTCCGTCCGTCCAATCCACGCATGACCCCTCCGCTTGGTTGCGCCCGGGCGACCCGGGCTGATAACTGTTCTAGCCCGGGTCGTCCCCGGGGTCGCCGTCCGGGGGGAGCCCACGCCATGAAGTTCGCGCTGTTCTACGAGATCCCGGTCCCACGTCCGTGGGAGGAGGACAGCGAGCTCATCGCGTACCAGAACACGCTCGAGCAGGCCATCGCCGGCGACCGCCACGGCTGGCACGCGTTCTGGACCGTGGAGCACCACTTCCTGCAGGAGTACTCGCACTGCTCGAACCCCGAGGTCTTGTACGGCGCCATCGCCGCTCGGACCGAGCGCATCCGCCTGGGTTATGGCGTGCGCCTCATGCCCAAGCCCTACAACCACCCGGTGCGCACGGCGGAGTCGGTGGCCGTGCTCGACCTGTTGTCGAAGGGGCGCGTCGATCTGGGCACCGGTCGATCGGCCACCCGGGCCGAGCTCGAGGGCTTCGGATCGATCCCGCCGAGAGCCGCCGCATGTGGCAGGAGGCCATCGGGCACGTGGTGGGCTGCTGGACCAACGAGGAGTACGAGTTCGACGGGGAGTTCTGGCAGATGCCGCGGCGCCGGGTGCAGCCCAAGCCGTGGCAGAAGCCGCACCCTCCTCTGTGGGGCGCCACCACCAGCGACGAGGGCCACGCCCAGGTGGGCGACCTCGGCCTGGGCCTGTGCTCCTTCGCGGTCGGGCTGCCCCCGTCGGAGGTGAAGCGCAAGATCGACATCTACCGTGAGGCCGTCGGGCGATGCGATGCGCCGCTGGGCGCGTTCGTGCACAACCAGGCGGCGACCTTCACCATGGCCATCTGCGCGCCTGACCGTGATGCCGCCGTGGCGGAGGCGCGGGAGTCCTTCGAGTGGTACCCCAAGACCGGCGCCCGACAGATCGCCACGCTGACGGACTGGATGGCGGAGCGCAAGCAGGATCTCGGCAGCTACTCCTACGCAGCGGACATGAAGAAGACCGACGACGAGGGCACGCTCGACCTTCTGAGCCTGGAGTACCTCATGGATGCCAACGCCTGCGTGCTGGGGACGCCCGAGGAGTGCCTGGAGGCCTGTCGTCAATATGAGGCCGCCGGCGTCGACCTGCTGCTGTGCCTGGTCAACCCCTACAAGATCTCGCACGAGTCGGTCATGCAGACGATCGAGCTCATGGGTACCGAGGTGATCCCCCACTTCGCCTCCTGAGTCCGGCTGCGCCTGCAGCGGCCTTGACTCGAGGCGGCCGTCCTCTATAGTTGCCTAGATGACTAGTGAACTGCTGCCGCAGTCGATCAGCTTCCACCTGCGGCCCGACTCAGGCGTGCCGCCCTACCTGCAGCTCGTCCAGCAGATACGCCAGGCAGTGCGCAGCGGGGTGCTCGACGTCGGTGACCGGCTTCCGACGGTCAAGGAGGTAGTGGCGGAGCTCGCCATCAACCCCAACACGGTGCAGAAGGCCTACCGCGAGCTCGAGCACGAGGGGCTGGTCGAGGGACGACAGGGCGTCGGGACGTTCGTCGCCCGTCGCCCAGAGGGCCCCCCGCCCGGCACGCAGGCCCGGTTGGCCCGGGGCCTGCACAAGTGGGTGGATTCCGCACGGGCTGAGGGCATGGACGACGAGGCGATGGAATCCATGCTGCGTGAGACGTTGCGAGCCGCGGACGCAATGAGGATCGCATGAGTGCGTCGGCTTTCGCGACGACCGGACTGGGCAAGCGTTACGGCGCGACCTGGGCCCTGCAGGACTGCACGCTCCGGGTGCCAGAGGGGCACGTGACCGCACTCGTCGGCCCCAACGGCGCCGGCAAGACGACCTTGCTCCGGCTCCTGGTGGGCCTCGCTGCGCCGAGCACCGGCACCGTCGAGGTCCTGGGGCGGCCCCCGGACGGGTCCGAGGAGTTCCTGGCCGGCATCGGCTACCTGGCCCAGGACGTCCCCCTTTACCGGCGCCTGAGCGCTGCCGATCACATCTCCCTCGGTGCCCACCTCAACACGCGGTGGGATGCCGACGAGGCGCGGGTGCGCCTGGCGCGGCTAAAGGTCCCGCTGGACCGGCCGGTCGGCACCCTCTCGGGCGGCCAGCGGGCGCAGGTCGGCTTGGGCCTGGCCCTGGCCAAGGAGCCCGGGCTCCTTTTCCTCGACGAGCCGGTGGCGGCCCTCGACCCGCTGGCCCGTCGCGAGTTCCTCTCGACCCTCAGCGAGGCGGTCGCCGAGGGCGGGCTTTCGGTGGTGCTGTCGTCGCACCTCCTCCATGACCTCGAGCGGGTCTGTGACCACGTGATCCTGCTGAGCGCGTCGCGCGTCGCGCTGTGCGCCGACATCGACTCCGTGTTGGCGACGCACCGCATGCTCGTCGGTCCCCGGCGCCCGCTCTCCGAGGTGGAGCCCGGCCTGACCGTCATCAGCGCGACCCAGACGCAGCGCCAGACCCGACTGCTCGTGCGCTGCGACGGGCCAGTGCTCGACCCGGCATGGGACGAGGCCGACGTCGGCCTCGAGGACGTGATCCTCGCCTACATGGGCAGCGAGCAGGCGCGCTCGGACACGGCCCGGTCACACCTGGAGGTGGCACAGTGAATTTCCTCGTCTGGCGCTTGCACCGCAACCAGGTGTACTTCGCCGTGGCGGCACTGGCCGTGCTCGCGGTCGTGCTCCTGATCACCGGCACCGTGATGGGGGACGACTACCGGAGCGCCCTGGCCTCGTGTGGGGCGACGCAGAGCTGCGGGGAACTGGGCAGCCAACTGTTCCGCGGCGACGGGGCGATCGTGGACCTGGTCGACCTCACGATGATCGTCCCGCTGCTCTTCGGCCTCTTCTGGGGTGCCCCGCTCTTGTCGAAGGAGTTCGAGGACGGCACGCACAACCTGGCGTGGACACAGGGGGTCAGTCGCCGGCACTGGCTCCGGGTGAACATCGGATGGTCTCTCGTCGCCGCGGCGCTGTGGGGAGCCGCACTGGCGGCCCTCGTCAGCTACTGGCGCTTCCCCGAGAATGCCCTGAACTCACGCTTCCAGGCCTTTGACATCCAGGGCGTCGTCCCCGTGGCCTACGCGCTCTTCGCCGTGGCGCTCGGCATCGCCGTCGGGTCGGTGCTGCGACGCGTGCTCCCCAGCCTCGCGGTGACCCTCGCCGTTTTCGTGGGGCTGCGCGCCGTCATCGGCGTCTATCTGCGGCCGCATCTCATGGCGCCCATCACCAAGCTCTTCCCTCCCGTCGGTCCGTCCAGCACCCCGCCCGGCGCCTGGGTCCTCTCGACCAGCTTCGTGAACGGTCGTGGCCAAGACCTCGGGGCCGGGTTCCCCATCTACGAACTCCCCGCCGACTGCCGCAACGTCCTCTTGAAGGGGAAGGGAGTGAACGGTCGGTGCCTGACCTCGCACGGGTTCCACCAGCTGGTGACCTATCAGCCCGACAGTCGGTTCTGGGCCTTCCAGGGCATCGAAGCGGGGATCTTCGTCGTTCCTGGCCGCGGCCCTTGTCGGTTTCGCTTTCTGGTGGGTGCTGGGCCGCGACGCCTGAGATATCCGAACTGTCTCTCGGCGCCCGCCGACCGTTCTCCGCCCGATGGTCGAGACTCCCACTCCCACGCACGCAGCCGACGCGATCTCTACCGCGGCCGCTCTGTCCAACGAGGAGGTCGTCGACGAGCTCGATCAGGCCTTCCGGCAGAAGGCCGCCGCCGAGGGCAGGATCGTCGTGCTCTTGGGCGAGGCCAGCCGGCGCCAGCTGTACCGGGACGACGGGCGCGACGTCGGCGGAGGCCTGGGCCGCCGAGCGCTTCGGGATCTCGACCCCGACCGCACGGGCCTATGGGCGCCTGGGCGAGAAGGCCTGGGACATCCCGCACTTGGTCGGATCCCTCTGCGCCGGGGACCTGTCCATCGACAAGGTCCGCGCCGTGGCCGACGTGGCCACGCCCGAGAGCGACCAGGAGCTCTGTGACCAGGCCCGCGAGTGCACCGTGCGTGAGCTGGCCGAGGTCGCCCGCACGAGCGCCACCGCCGTCGCCACCTCGCCTTCGGAGCACGATCGCCGTTACCTGCGCTTCAACGAGGCGTTCCGCACCATGAGCGTCCAGCTTCCCCCCGAGTCCTTCGCCCGGACCCGGGCCTGCCTCGAGGCCCGGGCCCGCCAGGTCCCCTCAAACGGCGAGACGCCCTGGGACCAGCGCCTCTGCGACGCCTTCATGGAGATGATCCATACCTCCTCGTCGGGTGCGCAGGCGCACGGCACCACGACGACGGCGCCCCCGTACTTCGTCGTCGCCCACGTCCCCCTCGGTGCCCTGGTCGACGACGACGGCGAGGGCGAGCACCCTGGCCGGTGAGCTCGAGCGCGACGGGCTCATCAGCACCGAGACGGTGCGCCGGATCGCCTGCGACGCCACCGTCGCCATCGGGGTCGACGACGATGTCGGCCACACCATGTACGAGGGCCGGGCCCGGCGCACCCCCTCAGACGCCCAGCGCCGCGAGGTGATGCGCCGGGACCGCCACTGCCGCTTCCCGGGGTGTAGCAACGTCACCTTCACCAACGTCCACCACATCGTGGCCTGGAAGCCCGGAGGGCGCACCGACCTCGACAACCTCGCGCTCGTTGTGCCTGCACCACCATCACCTGGTGCACTCGGCGGGCTGGGAGATGACGGGCAACGCCAACGAGGAGCTCACCTTCACCGGGCCGAAGGGCCGGGTCATGACCTCGCGCCCTTCTCCGCTCTGGACCGCCCGCACCCAGTCGCGGAATTGCAATTAGGGGATCAGCGCGATCTTCCCGACGGCGCGGCGGCCCAGCAGGTCCTCGAGCGCTCCCGACACGTTGTCGAGCGGGTACTCGGCGGGGCGGACCGGGTCGAGTGTCCCCGCCGCCACCATGGCCAATAGGTCGCCTAGGAGGGCACGCTGTTCGGCCGGGTGCGTCATGGCCCAGATGCCCCAATCGATGCCGATGACCGAGCGGTTGCGCAGGAGGACCTGGTTGAGCGGTACGGACGGGATGTCGCCCGACGCGAAGCCAACGACGAGGTAGCGGCCGCGGTCGCCCAGGGCGCGTAGTGACGGCTCCGAAAGCACGCCACCGATGGGGTCCACCACGAGGTCGACGCCGCTGCCGCCCGCCCACGCTCTGCGCCGCGTCCTTGAGCGGCTCGGCCCCCGGGTCCAACACGGCTTCGGCGCCCGCGTCGAGCGCGGCCTCCCGCTTGTCCGCGCTCGATGCCACGCCCAGCACGCGGCAGCCCAGCGCCCGCGCCACGCCGATTGCGGCCAACCCGACGCCACCGCCGGCGCCGAGGACGAGCACGGTCTCGCCAGGCGCGGCATGGGCGCGGTCGCGCAGGGCGAACAGACTCGTGCTGTAGCTCTGGGTGAACGTGGCGGCCCGGGCCGCGTCCATCCCTTCGGGCAGCGCGATGGCCGACGCCGCCGGCACCACCACGCGGCTGGCGAATCCCCCCAGCCCCACCGAGGCCAGCACCCGGTCGCCAACGGCAACGGCGCTGATATCGGGCCCCAGCGCCACGACGTGCCCGGCCACCTCGCTGCCCGGCACGAAGGGGAGCGAGGGCTTCATTTGGTATTGCCCGGCCACGAAGAGGCCGTCGACGAAGTTGACCCCCGCCGCCTCCACGGCGACGGCGACCTCACCTGGGCCCGGTTCGGGGTCGGGCCGCTCCTCCACCCGCAGCACGGAGGGCGGACCGAGCTCATTGCAGACGGCGGCGCGCACGGGTCGAGACGCTACCGTCGACCAGTGGACGCCGTCCCGCCCATCCGACCGGTCCGGCCCGACGAGCTGGTGCTGCTGCCTGACATCGAGTCCGCCGCCGACACCATGTTCGAGCGCCTCGGCATCGGGCCGCTGCCGGGCCCCGGCACAGTGGAGGAGTTCACCGCCGCGCTCGTCGTGTTGGTAGCCGCCGACCCGCCCGTGGGCCTGTGCCGCCTCGACGTCATCGCCGGCGGCGCCCATCTCGAGCAGCTCTCGGTCCTTCCCGACCACGCAGGACGAGGCGTCGGGCGCGCCCTCCTACTGGCCGGGTGCGACTGGGCCGCCGCCCACGGCTACGCCGAGCTCACCCTCGCCACCTACCGCGACGTGCCGTGGAACGGCCCGTTCTACGCCTCGGAGGGCTTCGTCGAGGTGGGCCCCGTCGACGAGTTCATGGTCGCCCACGGGCTCCCGCCCGAGGAGCCCATCATGTCCCGCTTCGGCGCCCGCGTCCTGATGTGCCGCCGCCTGTGAGCTCCGCGTAGCGGAAGCAGCCAACGACGTGGTCGTTGACCAGTCCCGTCGCCTGCAGGTGGGCGTAGCAGATCGTCGGCCCGACGAAACCGAAACCGCGCCGCCGCAGGTCGGCGCTGACCGCCTCCGACTCGGCGGTGGCGGCCGGGAGCTGTCCCATGCGGCGCCACTTGTTGACGAGCGGCCGGCCACCGACGAAGCCCCAGATGTAGGAGTCGAAGGAGCCGAACTCCTCCTGCACCTCCAGGAAGGCGCGGGCATTGCGCACGGTGGCTTCGACCTTGGCCCGGTTGCGGATGATGCCGGGGTCGCCCAGCAGCTTCTCCACCCGGGCCGGCGTGAAGCGGGCCACCTTGGCGGGGTCGAAGCCGGCGAAGGCCTTGCGGTAGCCGGCCCGCCGCTTGAGGATCGTCGACCAGCTCAGGCCCGCCTGCGCACCCTCCAACACCAGGAACTCGAAGTGGGTGGGGTCGTCGTGCACGGGCACGCCCCACTCGGTGTCGTGGTACGCCGCCATCGCCGGATCGCTCCCGGCCCACTCACAGCGCGTCGGCGTGTCGCTCTTGCTCATGGCGTCACGCTAGGGGCGACCGGTGACGCCGTGACCCGGTAGAGGACGTGGCGCCGCAGCGGGCTGTTCTCGGGCAGGCGCGGGTGGTCGAAGTCGCTGTCGGGGTCGCGGAGCATGCCGATCCTCTCCATGACCGCCTGCGAGCGGGTGTTCAGCGTCGTGGTGAAGGCGATGATCTCGTCGAGGCCCACCTCGTCGAAGCCAAAGCGCAGCGAGGCCGCCGCGGCCTCAGTCGCGTAGCCGTGCCCCCAGTGGTCAGGATGCAGCCTCCACTCCACCTCCACCGCAGGCGCGCAGGGGAGCTCTGCCCGCACCCGGTGCAGCCCCACCATGCCCACGAAGGGCGCCCCGTCCGGCTCCTCGACCGCCCATGGACCCCATCCATCGCGCGCCACCTCCTCGCCGATGTGGTCGACGATGGTGTCGCTCTCGGCCCGGGTCGGCGACGACCCCAGGGACTCCACGACGAGGGGATGGGTGTTGAGCGCAAAGAACGGTGCCCGGTCCATGTCGGTGAACGGTCGCAGCACGAGCCGCGCCGTCCTGACCGTCGGCCCGGCTCCCGATCCCGTCGTGGCTAGGCCCCCGAGGCGGTGGCGGCCTTGACCGCCGTCTCGGCCGCCCAGCGGTAGTCCGCCTTACCCGACGGCGAGCGCTGGATCTGCGTCACGAACACCACTTCCTTGGGCAGCTTGTAGCGGGCGATGTGGGCCGAGGCGTGCTCCACCACCGACGCGCTGTCGGTCGCCTGCCCCTCGGCCAGCTGCACCACGGCCACCACCTCCTGGCCCCAGCGCTCCGAGGGCCGCCCGGCCACCACGACGTCGGCGACGGCAGGGTGGCCGGCGATCGCCCGCTCCACCTCTTCGACGAAGATCTTCTCGCCGCCGGAGTTCACCGTCACAGAATCGCGCCCGAGCAATTGGATCTCGCCGTTGGCGAGATGCCGGGCCCGGTCCCCGGGGATGGAGTAGCGCACGCCGTCGATCACAGGAAAGGTGCGAGCCGTCTTTTCGGGATCACCGAGATACCCGAGCGGCACATTCCCCGTCTGGGCCAGCCAGCCGTTGCCCTCGTGCCCCGGCTCGAGCACGTGGCCAAAGGTCTCATCGGTGACGACCGTGCCCGGCCCGGGCAGGAACGTCCCGACCTCGACGTCGTCGACGGAGGTCACGTGCATTTGCGCGCCGGTCTCGGACGAGCCCGCCGAGTCGGAGATGACGAGGTTGGGGATGCGCTCGATCGCCATCGCCCGCACCGCCGGCGTGAGTGGCGCGCCGCCGTTGCCGACGGCGAAGAACGACGAGAGGTCATATGACTTCTTGTCGAGCTGCAGCAGGAGCGGGCGCAGCACGGCGTCGCCCACGATCGTCATGGTGTTGCCCTTCTCCCGCTCGACGAGCCTCCAGACGTCATCAGGATCAACCCGTCGCGTCTCGTCGGGGAAGAGCAGCGTCGCCCCTTGCGCCATCAACATGAAACAGGCCCACTGGGCGGCACCGTGCATCAGCGGCGGCAGCACCACGAGGCGCAACGGGAAGCTGTCGGCCAGGCGCGTCGTGATGTCCTCGTAGCTGGTCACGACCTCCCACGTGCCGACCTTCCGCCCGCCCATGGCGGCCATGAAGATGTCGTGCTGGCGCCACAGCACGCCCTTGGGCATGCCAGTGGTGCCCCCCGTGTAGAGGACGTAGAGGTCGTCGGGAGACGGCTCGACCGGCGCGCCCTCGGGTGAGGATGCGGCCAGGGCCTCCTCGTACCACTCCGCCCCGGGAAGGAGTGGAGTGCCTGACTCGTCCCGGACCTGGAGCAGCACCTCGGGGGGCGAGTCCAGCGTGGGCAGCACCTCGGCCAGCGTCGGTGCGAGTGACGAGTGCAGGATCATTCCACGGGGCCGGGCGTCGTCGAGGAGGTACTGCAGCTCCTCGCCGACGTAGCGATAGTTGACGTTGAACGGGGCCACGCGGGCCCCGTACGAGCCCAGCATCCCCTCGAGATACTCGTTGCCGTTGTAGAGCGCGAGGGCTAGGTGATCCTGGCCCGACTCCCACCCCTGGAGGTCGGCGCGCTCGCGGTTGAGGCCGAGGCCGCGGCCGTGAAGGTACGAGGCGAGGCGGCGCGAGCGCTCGGAGACCTGCCCGTAGGTCAGGCGGCGGTCCCGCCACACGATGCACTCCCGGTCGGCCAGGGTCTCGACGAGCGTGTCGAAGGCCTTGGCCAGGTTGAACTGGGTCGCTGGGGTCTGGGGCACGGCCTCGCACTGTATCGGCGGGCCCCGCTCCCCATGACGCCGACGGTTCGGGGGCGGACCGCTCGCCATCGGCAAAGATCACGGCGTGGACGTCCGCAACCCCGCCACCGGTGAGGTCATCAGAAGAGTCGAGGGGCTGACGGCGGACGAGACCGACGCCGCCATCGAGCGGGCCGCCGCCGCCTTCGGCCCCTGGCGGGCCATACCGCCGGGGGACCGGGCCCGCCTGCTGCGGCGCTTCGCCGAAGCCGTGGACGCGCACGGCGAGGAGTTGGCCGCGCTCGAGGTGGCCAACGCCGGCCACGTGATCGGGAACGCGCGCTGGGAGGCGGGCAACGTGCGCGACGTGCTCGAGTTCTACGCCGGCGCCCCCGAGCGCCAGAGCGGCCGGCAGATCCCGGTGCCCGGCGGCCTCGACGTCACCTTCTACGAGCCGCTGGGGGTCGTCGGCATCATCGTGCCCTGGAACTTCCCGATGGCCATCGCCGGCTGGGGCTTCGCCCCCGCCCTGGCCGCGGGGAACACCGTCGTCCTCAAACCGGCCGAGCTGACCCCGCTCAGCGCGCTGCGCATCGGGGAGCTCGCGCTCGAGGCGGGGCTGCCCAAGGGTGTCCTGCAGATCCTGCCCGGCAAGGGCAGCGTGGTGGGGGAGCGCTTCGTGGCCCACCCCGCCGTGCGCAAGGTGTGCTTCACGGGCTCGACCGAGGTGGGGCGTTCCGTCATGGCCGGGTGCGCCCAGCAGATCAAGCGCGTCACGCTCGAGCTCGGCGGCAAGAGCGCCAACATCGTCTTCGCCGACGCCGATCTCGAGCTGGCGGCGGCGCGGGCGCCCTACGGCGTGTTCGACAACGCGGGCCAGGACTGCTGCGCCCGCTCGCGGATCTTGGTGCAGCGCAGCGTCTACGAGCGCTTCATGGCGCTGCTCGAGCCCGCGGTCGCCGGCGTGGTGGTGGGTGACCCCACGCTCGAGGCGACGGAGATGGGCCCGCTCATCTCCGAAGCCCACCTGGCCAGCGTCGCTGCGTTCGTGCCTGCCGATGCCCCGGTGGCGCTTCGGGGCGCCTGCCCCGACGGTCCGGGGAACTGGTTCGCCCCGACCGTGCTGGCCCCCATGGACCCGGGCGCGCCCGCCGCCACCGAGGAGATCTTCGGGCCCGTGGTCGTGGTGATCCCCTTCGAGGACGAGGCCGACGCCGTCCGGCTGGCCAACGACACCCCGTACGGGCTGTCCGGCTCGCTGTGGACGCGCGATGTCGGCCGGGCGCTGCGCGTGGCCCGGGCCGTCGACACGGGGACGCTGTCGGTCAACTCGCACTCGTCGGTGCGCTACTGGACGCCGTTCGGCGGCGTGAAGCAATCGGGAATCGGGAGAGAGCTCGGCCCCGACGCGCTCGAGGCGTTCTGCGACGTGAAGAACGTCTTCATCAGCTCGGAATAGGAGGAACATGAGCGACCCGACTCCGTACGCCCACCGCCTCGCTGGGCGCGTGGCGGTCGTCACTGGTGGCGCCAGCGGCATCGGAAGGGCAATGTGCGAACGCTTCGCCAGCGAGGGTGCCTCGGTGGCGGTGGTGGACGTCGACGAGGACGCCGGCGGCGCGGTGGCCGCGTCGGTCGACGGTCTGTTCGTCCGGGCCGACGTCACGTCCTCCGACGAGGTGGAGGCCCTGTATGCCGAGGTCGCCTCCCAATTTGGCGGGATCGACGTCTGCTGCAACAACGCCGGCATCAGCCCGGCCGACGACGACTCCATCCTCGAGACCGGGATCGACGCCTGGGAGCGCGTGCAGCGGGTCAACCTCACGTCGGTGTACCTGTGCTGCAAGCACGCGCTGCCGCACCTGCTCGCCCGGGGCAAGGGGTCGATCATCAACACAGCGTCGTTCGTCGCCGTCATGGGCGCGGCGACCAGCCAGGTCAGCTACACCGCATCCAAGGGCGGAGTGCTGGCCATGTCGCGTGAGCTCGGCGTGCAGTTCGCGCGCCAGGGCGTGCGGGTCAATGCGCTCTGCCCGGGGCCGGTGAACACGCCGCTGCTGCAGGAGCTCTTCGCCAAGGACCCCGAGCGGGCGGCCCGGCGCCTGGTGCACATCCCGATGGGCCGCTTCGGAGAGGCCACGGAGATCGCCGCCGCCGCCGCCTTCCTGGCCTCCGACGACTCGTCCTTCATGACCGCCTCGACCTTCCTGGTCGACGGCGGGATCTCGGGGGCCTACGTCACGCCGCTGTAGGCCCGTCAGCCCCCGAGGCCGGTCCGCAGGTCCTCGAGCTCCTGGCGGAGGCGGGTCACGTCGGCTCTGAGGCCGCTGAGCTCAGCTTCCACATCGTGGAGGCGGTCGCCGAGTGGGCGGCTCCCGCTGCCGGACTGGGGTAATGACGCAGCGACGTCCGTGGCTGTGCCGGCGTCGGCCTGTGCGTCGATGCGCGAGGGGACAGGTTCGGGGTCATGGAGCGGGCTGGCCCAGCGCTCCTCCTTCTGGCCCGGGCGGCGCCCGACGTTGGCGGCCAGCGGCTCGTCGCGTGAGGCCAGCAGGTCCAGCTCGTGCTCGATCTCGTCGAGCCTGTCGAACTGGGTCATGCGCTCAGTCCGGATGCGCAGCTCGCCGGCCGTCTGCGGCCCTCGCAACAGGAGCACGGACAAGATGGCGCACTGCCGCGCATCGAGCCCCAGCGTTTCCTCCAGCACCTGGCGGTAGCGGACGACCGAGCGGCCGTGCGAGGGCAGCACGAAGCGGACCAGTCGCTGGTCCTTGAGCTCATCAGGGCGCCCAGCACCGTCGTCTCGTCGTAGCTGACGACCGGCTCCCGGTTCGAGGTCTGGTTGCAGGCGGCCACGAGGGCGTTGATGGTGAGCGGGTACTGCTGGGGCGTCGTGAGGGCCTTCTCCACCAGCGAGCCCAGCACCCGCGCACACTCCGGGCTCAACTGCATGGCAGGGAGCATACGGGCCGCCAAAAACGAGCTCCGCCGCCCGGATCAGCCCGGCCCGGAGTTCGGGTGGTGCCGCCGGACGGCCCGAAACCGAGGTGAGCCACGGACACCGGACGAGGGGTGGCTGCTGGCCTCCGGTCGACCTCACCATGGGGAAGAACTGGGGACGGAAGCGCCGCGGGTTGGGGATGACGCGGAGAAAGGTGGGGAGAACATCTGGATTTCGCGAATCGGCATTGACCTCGGATCACGGCAGGCGCACTGTGTCTCCAGTTCGGAGACAAGAGCCCGCCGAACCTCAAGCGAGCACCGAAAGGTGGGAGCGAGGGAAGCCCGAAGTGAAGCCGCAAGGCGGAACGGGGGGAAGCCGAGAGAACGCTGCAGAGCGGGATCGAGGAAAGGGAGCACGTCCCGCAAGGGGAGTGTGACCGGAGTGGGCAGGAGACTCCGAATGATGATGGTCCGTGGTGCGTCACGGTGGCTTCCCTGGAGTCGCCGGGACCGGCTCGGGCGGGGTTGTCCGACACGACCCCGGCACGGTGCCAGCGGCCCATCGCTGACGTGGCCCCGAGGAGCACGGGAGGCTTCGGCCGAGCGGTTACTCGGGGTTGCGTCGCGTCCGGGGCCTGTGTTCCGTTCTCTTCCCATATGGGGTAACGCCGCTGGAACGATCCCGGCGGAAGCCCTCGATCTCAGAGAAGGGAGGCCCAGAGCCCGGCGGGCCGCTCACCGGCCCCCACCTGGCGGTTGAGCTCGGCCTGGACCAGGTAGAGGTCATCGGGATGCGTCACCCCGATGCAGCGGCCCTGCGCCGGCAGCACGGTGAACGTGCTGGAGGCGAGCGACGCCGCCACCACCTCGGGGAGGAGGACCTCGGCCTCCTCGGAGGCGTCGACGGCGGCGTCCATGGCCGCCTGGAGGGTCTTGTGGAACACCGGCGTGAACCCCCACAGGTTCATCGAGACCCGGGCGTCGGGCGACAGCGTGGCGGGCTCCCGCCCGTCCCCGGCGACGAACCCTCCCTCGGGGGTTCGGGTCACCTGGCGGCGCTCGTCCACCCCGAGGAGCTCGCCGTCGTCTCCCACGCGGCAGATGCCGCGGGTGACCGGTGACGAGCCGATCACGGCGTCGGCCAGCCGGTAGCCCACCAGGGCGTTGGTGTCGGCGTCGGCGATGGCGGCGGCCCTCAGGTGCTCCGCCAGTTGCGCGCAGGCGGCCCTCCCATAGATGTCGTCGGCGTTGCCCACACCGTACGGGGCATCACCAATGTGCTCGGAAGCGCTCAGGACGGCGTGCACGGTGCCCAGAGGCGCCGGTTGGACGGCGAAGCGCGCGTCGACCGCGTCCGGCCACGTGTGCTCGACGTGGTAGCGGATAGCCGGACCGGTTTCCGGTCCGAGAACCAGGACGATGGTGCCGAAGCCGGCGGCCAGCGCGTCGGAGGCCACCAGGTCGATCACCGCCTCGCCGCGCGAGCCCACCGGCGCCAGCGGCTTGCAGCCGCCGTACCGCCTGGCCCGCCCGGCCGCCAGGATCACCAGCGCCAGGTCCGCCCCACCCGCCTCTTCGGTCATGCGCTCCAGCGGAAGACCGCGCTGGCCCAGGTCATTCCCCCGCCGAATCCCGTCAGCAGGAGGTGGTCGCCTTCGTTGACACGGCCGGACTCGATGGAGTCGTACAGGGCCAGCGGGATGGAGGCCGACGAGGTGTTGCCGTAACGGCCGATGACGATGGCGGTGCGCTCCTCGGGGATGCCGAGGCGCTGGCAGACAGCCTGGATGATGCGCACGTTCGCCTGGTGGGGCACCATGAGAGATATGTCGTCGGGACCGAGGCCGGCGTCGGCCATGGCCCGCTCGGCCGACTCGACCACGACGCGGACGGCCCGGCGGAAGACCTCCTTGCCGTCCATGAAGAGCGTCCCGCCGTGCTCGCATTTGAGCAGGTGACGGAGGGACCCGTCCGAGTTCATGTTCCAGCTGAGCAGGCTGCCGGGACCGTCGACCGGCTCGACGACGACGGCGCCCGCCCCGTCGCCCACGATGATGGCGATCTTGCGGTCGTCCATGTCGGTGATGCGCGACAGCGTCTCGGATCCGACAAGCAGGACGGGTCCCGAGCCGATGGCGATGAGGCCGGCCACGGTGACGAGGCCGTAGACGAAGCCGGAGCAGGCGGCGTTGAGGTCGAACGCCCCGCCGTGCATGCCGATGCCGTGTTGCACGCTGGGTGCGGTGCCGGGGACGATGCCGTCCGGCGTGGTCGTGGCGAGCACGAGGTGGTCGATCTCATCGGCGGTCCGGCCGGCCCGGGACAAGGCGGCCGTGGCCGCCTCGATGGCCAGGCCCGAGGTGGTCCCGCCGATGTGGCGCTCGCGGATACCCGTGCGCTCGACGATCCAGGCGTCGGAGGTGTCGAGGTTGACCGCCATGTCGTCGTTGGTGACGACCTTGTCCGGTACCGCGATGCCCCAGCCGGTGATCTTGATGCCCGTCACGCCGCAGATCCGGAGCGTACGGCGTGGATGCCCACGAATCCCGCGTCCCCGTAGATGATGCCCCCCGTGTTCACCGCCACGCCGGTGCGCGCCCCCGCGACCTGCCGGGCGCCCGCCCGGCCACGCAACTGCGTGGCCAGCTCGACCACCTGCGCCAGGCCGGTGGCCCCGAGCGGGTGGCCACGGCCGACGAGACCGCCGCTGGGGTTGACCACGAGACCGGGGGAGTCGATGCCGGTGTCGCCCGCCTCGGTGGCGGGTCCCGCCTCACCGGGGGCGAAGAAGCCGAGCGACTCCAAGGCGTAGAGCTCCTCGGCGGCCGTGGCGTCGTGCAGCTCGACGAGGTCGGCCTCGCCCGGGCCGAAGCCGAAGACCTCCCAGGCTGCCTCGGCGGCCTGGGACAGCCGGTCGTGGTAGTCCAGCAAGCCGTTTCCCGATCGCGCCACCGAGCCGACGATACGTGGCGCGGATGCAGGGGTTCGGACCGAGGGCCCGGCGAGCACCAGGGCGGCGGCGCCATCGGTGAACGAGCTGCACATGAGACGGGTGAGCACGCCCGCCACCTGGGGCGAGGCGAGGACCTCCTCGATCGTCACGCGCCGCTGGAACTGGGCCAGCGGGTTGCGGGCCGCATGATCGAACGCCTTCACGGCGGCGGCGGCGATCTGGCGCACCGTGGCGCCCACCTCGGCCATCAGCCGGCGGGCCCAGCCGTTGTTGAGCCCCATGAGGATACTGCCGGCGGGATTCTCGTCCGCATGCTGGCGATCGTGAAGGTCGTGGCGGTACTCCGAGGGGAGGCCGTCCTCGATCCCGGCGATCGTCTCGGCCCGGTCGCCGGTCCACATCTTCTCGACGCCGAGCGCCAGCACCGGGCGATCCTGGACGGTGGCGGCCATCGTCGCCAGGTGGAGGGAGGAACTCCCGCCGGCGCACGAGTTGTCGACATTGATGATCGCCGCCTCGTTGAGGCCTGCCTTGCGCAGCCAGGTCTGCCCGCGCATGCATCCCTGATCGCTCAGGCGCCCGGCCATGGCGTTCCCCACGATCACGAGCCCGAGCTCGTCGGCCGACACACCCGCGTCCCCGAGGGCCTCGTGCACCACCTCGTAGGCCATGGTGTCGGGGTCGAGGTCACGCCGGCTCATGTCGGTCATGCCCGTGCCGAGGATCGCGACGTCGGTGGTGTTGCTCATGCGGACACTCCCGCCAGCGCCGGGAGGTGCTCACCGGCGAACGCGGCGCGCAACAACCCGAAATGCTCGACGGCGGGCGACCCCGCCACCATCACGAGGATATGGCGGGCCCCGGCGTCTGCGTACCGGGTCAGGGCGGCCGCACAGGTCTCGGGCGAGCCCGCAACGAGGTGGCGCTGGAAGGCCTTCGGCGGCAGGCGGTAGAGCTCGGAGAGCCACTGAGCGCCCAGGACAGGCGCCTGGTCGTCATCTCCGACACGCGCAAAGACGACGACACCGGCCTGCACGGCCTCGGGATCCCGGCCGACCTCGGCCGACTCGCGCCGGAGGGCCGCCAGAGCGGCCTCGTACTCGTCCGGGGCGATGAAGAGGGGCACCCAGCCGTCACCGACGGCCGCGGCCCGACGTCGGGCGGCATCGCTCGATCCCCCGAACCAGAGTGGAACGGGCGCCGAGGCCGGCTCCTGCACGTAGTCGGCGGATCGCCTCTCTGGGCCGGCCCACGCGCGCCGCAGCCCGGCGACACCCTCGTCCATGAGCCGGCCGCGCCGTTGGTAGTCGACGCCTGCCCGCACGTACTCAGGCTCGTGGCTACCCACGCCGAGACCGAGGACGAAGCGTCCACCGGAGAGGAGCTGAAGAGCGGTGGCCTGCTTGGCCACGGCGGAGGCGGGCCGCAGGGGCAGCTGCAGGATGCAGGTGCCCAGCAGCGGCCGGGTGGTCGTCACGGCGGCCACGGCCAGCGTTGTGAATGCCTCGCCGATGGGGTGCGGCCAGTAGAGGTGGTCCACGGCCCACAGCGAGTCAGCCCCGGCGGCCTCGGCGCACCGGCACAGTTCGGTCAGCTCCGCGGCGCTCCCGGTACGACTTTCGGTACTACCTGCGGTGGAAGAGAGTTCTCCCTGCGTGGTGGCGGGGAGGATGAACCCGAGTGAGGTTCGCGGCGGTGCACTTCCTACCGGGGTCACACCGACATATTACGCCTGCCGCGAATGGTGTGACTATTCCGAGTTTGGGGGGGTCCGGGGTGGGCGGACGGCGCCGGGCGCATCCCCCGGTGCTCCGACGACCGAGAGGGTGCAGCGGGCCTCGCAGATGGCGCGGCCGTCGTCGTCGGTGAGGGAGATGCGCCAGACCTGGATGGTGCGTCCCACCCGTACCGGCGTTGCCTCGGCGGTCAGATGGCCGTCCCGCACCGAACGCAGGTGGCTGGCATTCAGCTCGATCCCGACCACGCTACGGCCGGGCTCGGCGGCCAATGCGCCCCCGAAGCTGGCAGCGGACTCGGCCAGGAGGGCCGAGACACCACCGTGGAGGATGCCGTAGGGCTGGTGCACCTTCCAATCGACCGGCAGGCGCATGACGACGCGCTCGGGACCGGCCTCGATGATCTCGACGTCGAGGAGCTCGTGGATGCTGGCACTGCCGTCGGGCAGCGCTGCGCCAGCCCCGGGGGCGGAGTGGGGTGTGGTCACGGCCGCAGGTTAACGGGGCCCCGTTACCCTGAGCATGTGCCCGACGCGGTCGACCTGCGCAGCGACACCGTGACCCGACCCACGCGGGCCATGCGTCGCGCCATGGCGGAGGCGGACGTCGGTGATGACGACTACCGCGAGGATCCGACGGTGCGGGCGCTCGAGGAGGCCTTCGCGGCGCGGCTGGGCAAGCCGGCGGCGCTGTTCGTCGCCTCCGGGCTCATGGCGAACCAGATCGCCTTCCGGGTCCTCACCGAGCCCGGGTCCGCCGTCGTGGCCGGACGGCGTCAACACGTCGTGGCCTACGAGTTCGGCGCCGCCGCCATGAACGCCGGCATTCAGTTCGTCGCGCTCGACGACTGGGACGGCATGGTGGACGTGGACGAAGTGCGGTGGGCCCGCCAGTCCGCCGAGCACCATCAGCCCGCGGTATCCCTCGTCAGCATCGAGAACACCCACATGGCGGCATCGGGCGCGCCCTGGTCGACCGGCCGCCTACGCGCGCTGGTCGATGCCGCCGGGCCGGTCCCCATCCACATGGACGGGGCCCGGTTGTTCAACGCCGAGGTGGCAACGGGGGTGCCCGCGGCCGAGTGGGCGTCGGCGGCCACCACCGTCATGTGTTGCCTGTCCAAGGGTCTCTGCGCACCCGTGGGCTCGGTGCTGGCGGGGAACGAGGACGTGATGGCCGAGGCCCGGATCGCCCGCAAACGCCTCGGTGGCGGCATGCGCCAGGCAGGCGTGCTGGCGGCCCCGGGACTGCTGGCGCTGCACGAGATGGTCGACCGCCTCCACGAGGACCACGCGTGGGCGGCCCGGCTCGCGGACGCCGTCGCCCTGCGCTGGCCCCGCTGCGGTCTCGATCCGGCCTCGGTCCGCACGAACATCGTGACGTTCACCCATGCCGAACCGGAGAAGCTCCTGGCGCATCTGGAAGGTCACGGGGTGCTTGCCCACGCCATCGCTCCCGGGACAGTCCGCTTCGTGACGCACCGCGACGTGGACGACGCCGGCGTGACGCGCACCATTGCCGCTTTGGAGGACGCGAAGTGAAGGTCCGTATCGGGATCAGCGCGGGCGGCGAGAGCCTCGGTCCCGACGCCATGGTCGCCTTGGCCCAGGGAATCGCCGGGACCGGCTTCGACTCACTCTGGCTGCCCGAGGTACTGACGCGGCCCGGGCCCGACCCACTGGTCGGGCTGGCCTGGGCGTCGGGGGCCTGCCCGGGACTGAAGATCGGGACCACCATGCTGCTGCCGGGCCGCAACCTGGTGTGGCTGGCCAAGGCGGTGGCGACCCTGGACGTGCTGTCGGGCGGGCACTTCTTGTTGACGTTCGTCCCCGGGCTCGGTGTCGGCGGCGAGCGCAGCGCCATCGGCATCCCCAGCGCGGCGCGGGCCGAGCAGATGGAGGACGCGCTGCCCGTGCTGCGCCGCCTCTGGGCCGGTGACGTGGTCAGCCACGAGGGGCCGGCCGGATCGTTCACCGACGTCTCGGTCTCCCCGCAGCCGGCCCAGGACCCCTTCGACGTCTGGCTGGGTGGCAATGTCCCCGCCGCGCTGGAGCGCTGCGGCCGGCTGGCCGACGGGTGGATCCCCGCCTTCTGCACCGCGGCCGACGCCGCCGCCGGCAAGGCAGTGATCGACCGCGTGGCCGCGGAGCACGGGCGATCCATCAGCCCCGAGCACTTCGGCGTCAGCCTCGCCTACGCACCGGCGGGGACCGACGTCGCCGCGCTGGCGTCGTCACCACTCGCCCGGCGGGCCCGCGGCCGACCGCTCGAGGAGATCATTCCGGTGGGCCGCCAGGGCCTGCGGTCGATGCTCGGGCAGTTCCTGGAGGCCGGGTTCTCCAAATTCATCGTGCGCCCCATGGCGCCGCCAGGGGAGTGGCAGCGCGAGCTCGAGCACCTGGCTGACGCGGTGGGCGACCTGCAGACGTGACACCGACCCCTACGCTGCCTCCATGTCCGAGCGCCCTCTCACCCTCATGGCGGTGCACGCCCATCCTGACGACGAAGCGATCGGGACGGGCGGGATCCTCGCCCGCTACAGCGACGAGGGTGTGCGCACCGTGCTGGTCACGTGCACCAACGGCGAGCTCGGGGACGCGCCCGGAGGAGTGAAGCCGGGGGAGCCGGGGCACGACGAGGCGGTCGTGGTACCGCTGCGCCGTCAAGAGCTCGAAGCCAGTTGCGAGATCCTGGGCGTCAGCCATCTGGAGCTCCTCGGCTACCACGATTCGGGGATGGAAGGCTGGCCGCAGAATGATGCGCCGGGCTCCTTCTGGCGTACGCCTGTCGCAGATGCGGCGAGTCGTTTGGCCTCATTGATGCGCGCCTTCGAACCTCAGGTAGTCGTGACCTATGACGAGAACGGCTTCTACGGCCATCCCGACCACATTCAGGCCAACCGGGTGACCCGCGCCGCCATCGAAGAGTGCGGGATCCCGACCAAGCTGTACTACACGGCCGTCGCCCGCTCGCTCATACGGGGGTTCGGCGAGCTCCTGGAGGAGGCCGGCATCGAGCGCCCGGCCGAGGTGGAGGAGAACCCCGACTTCGGCACCCCGGACGAGCTGATCACCACGGCGGTCGACTGCAGCGCCGTTGCCGGCCGCAAGTACGCGTCGCTCGGCGCGCACGCGAGCCAGAGCGACAACATCTTCTTCCTCCAGATGGGCGAGGAGCTGTTCTCCAGGGTCATGGGGTCCGAGAGTTTCGTGCGGGTGCTGGACTCCACGCACACGCCGGTGCCCGAAGACGACCTGTTCGCCGGACTCCGCTGAAGCAGGAGTCCGAGCCGGGCCTGCGCCCCACCGGGAGAAGGGGACGCAGGGCCCGGTCCGGGGGGTCCCTACGTCGCGGTGCCGGCCGGGGTAGTGCCGGTGCGGGCGTCGGGAACCGATCCGACGAAGCACAGGGCCGCGGCGACGATCAGTACCGCCGCGACGAGGAGCTCGATTGTGAAGGCCTGCTTGGCGAAGGGGGCCAGCCACGAGTCCTTGAACCCGAAGAGCCCGCGCGACACCGAGAGCAGGAACCCGGCGATGGTGGTCAGGGCGAAGCAGATCCCGATGACGGCCGCCCACACGCGCCGGAGGACCCCGACGCCGATGCCGATGACGAGCCCCGTGATCGACTGGAGCAGGAAGAGGGGGCCGATGGTGGGGATGGAGCGGTAGCCATCAGCTTCGTTCCACAATTGGAAGTGGATAGAGGCCGACCAGATCAGGAGCACGCCGCCCACGGCAAACGCTGCCGTGGCCGCCAGATCCACCGGGCGGCGGGAACGCCCCGGGCCACGCAGCAACAGGTTCCAGAGCCTCTGCACAAGAGGCATCCGGGGCCCTGCCGGCTGGCGGATGTCGGGGAGGGCGGTGGCCACGCCTAGGAATACGGGACGGTGGCGGCCGGGGATTGCCGGCCAGGTGAATCCCCGGGTGGCCTCCGCCCGTAGACCTGTGGATGAGAGAATCGAGCGTGGCCGAGGGCGAGCTGTCCGACGAGGCCCTCCTGGCGGGCATGGCCGTGGGGGACCAGGAGGCGGCCGTCGCCTTCACCCGGCGCTACCAGCGGCGGGTGTTCGGCCTGGCCTACTCCATGACGAGTGATGCCGGGGTCGCCGAGGACGTGGCCCAGGAGGCCATGATCCGGGTCTGGCGCCATGCGCCCGTCTTCGATCCCAGGCGCGGCTCGGTGACGTCCTGGGTCCTCACCATCACCCGCAATCTGGCCATTGACGCCCTGCGCCTCCGGCGCGCCGTGCCGATGGACCCCGACGACTTCGCTGCCACCGCGATGGCCAGCTCCGAGCACAACCCCGAGGACGCCGTGCGCCGCGGCGACATCAGCCACATCGTCCGGAACGCACTCGAGGTGCTGCCCGATGAGCAACGCCGAGCGGTCGTGCTCGCCGCCGTCTACGGCAGGACGGCGCTCGAGATCAGTGAGTCCGAGGGGATCCCGCTCGGCACGGCCAAGACGCGTATCAGGACCGGCCTGATACGACTGCGGGCTGCCGTCGAGCGGGCGGAGGGGGTCGGCAGTGAGCGATGACGTGAGGGAGCGGGGTTGCGAGCAGTACTCGAACGATCTGGCTGAGCTCGCGCTCGGCGTGCTGACCGGGCGCGAGCGGGCGCAGGTCCTGGCCCACGTCGAGTCCTGCCCGCGCTGCGCCGACGAGCTGGAGCACCTGTCCCGGGTCGCCGACACCGTGGTGCAGTCGGCTCCGGAGATGGAGCCCCCGCTGGGCTTCGAGGTGCGGCTGTTCGAGCGGATGGGCGTGACCGACGCGCGTCCGCGCCGCCGCCGGTTCCGCCGGTCGCGCTGGGTGCCGGCCGCGGTGGGCGTCGCCGCGGCGGCCCTGGCGCTCGGACTGGGCCTCAGCCTGACTTCGTCCTCGCCGCCGCCGTTGACCGCGGAGGCGCACGGATCGCACCAGGTGGAGACGGCGGCCTTGCTGGAGAATGGCGAGACGGTCGGGCACGTCGTCACCGTCGGCGGCCACGCGCCGTGGATGTCGATGATGCTGGCCGATTCGGCGATCCACGGCAGGGTCAACTGCGTCGTCGTCACCGACGACGGCGTCACCCACCGCGTCGGGACCTTCGTGGCCCACGAGGGCTATGGGGCGTGGAGCTCTCCGCTGCACGTGGACCCGGCCGACGTGCGCACGGCGGAGGTCGTGTCGCCCAGCGGGACGGTGCTCGCCACCGCCACGCTGGGCTGACGACTGCTCAGTACCGGTAGGTGTCGGGCTTGTAGGGACCGTGGACAGGCACGCCGATGTAGTCGGCCTGCTCCTGGGACAGCGTCGTGAGCTTCACGCCGAGCGCGTCGAGATGCAGGCGTGCGACCTTCTCATCGAGGTGCTTGGGCAGGACGTAGACGTCGTTGACGTACTGGCCGGTCTGGGTGAACAACTCGAGCTGCGCCATGGTCTGGTTGGTGAACGAGTTGGACATGACGAAGCTGGGATGACCCGTCGCGTTGCCCAGGTTCAGCAGCCTGCCTTCAGACAGGACGATGATGGCGTGGCCGTCAGGGAAGATCCACTTGTCGACCTGGGGCTTGATGTTCACCCGCTCGATACCGGGCGTGTTGGTCAGGCCGGCCATGTCGATCTCGTTGTCGAAGTGACCGATGTTCCCGACGATGGCCTGGTGCTTCATGCCCGCCATGTGCGCGGCAGTGATGATGTCCTTGTTGCCGGTCGTCGTGATGATGATGTCGGCCTGGGGCAGGATGTCCTCGAGCGTCGTGACCTGGAAACCCTCCATAGCCGCCTGCAGCGCGCAGATCGGGTCCACCTCGGTCACCACGACGCGGGCACCCTGGCCGGCGAGTGACTGGGCACAGCCCTTACCGACGTCGCCGTAGCCGCACACGACCGCCACCTTGCCTCCGATGAGCACGTCGGTGGCCCGGTTGATCCCGTCCACCAGCGAGTGACGACAGCCGTACTTGTTGTCGAACTTCGACTTGGTGACCGAGTCGTTGACGTTGATGGCGGGGAAGAGGAGCTCCCCCTTCTTGGCCATGTCGACGAGGCGGTGCACGCCGGTCGTGGTCTCCTCGGTGACGCCCTTGATCCCGTTGGCGATGGACGTCCAGCGGCCCTCGTCCTCACTCAGGCTCCGCCCGAGCAGCGTGAGGACGACCTCGAATTCCTCCGAGTCGGCCGTGGAGGGATCGGGCACACTGCCGGCCTTCTCGAATTCGACGCCCTTGTGCACGAGCAGCGTGGCGTCGCCGCCATCGTCGAGGATCATGTTGGGGCCACCCTCGCCGGGCCACAGGAGGGCCTGCTCGGTGCACCACCAGTACTCCTGCAGCGTCTCGCCCTTCCAGGCGAAGACCGGCACGCCCTGGGGATCGTCGACTGATCCGTTCGGACCGACGGCCACCGCGGCGGCGGCGTGGTCCTGGGTGGAGAAGATGTTGCAACTGGCCCAACGCACCCGCGCCCCCAGAGACGTCAGGGTCTCGATGAGCACCGCAGTCTGGACCGTCATGTGCAGGGACCCGGTGATGCGAGCACCGGCGAGGGGCTGGGATGCGACGTATTCGTCCCGCATGGCCATCAGGCCGGGCATTTCGTGCTCGGCCAGTTCGATCTCCTTGCGGCCGAACGCGGCCAGGGAGAGGTCGGCGACCTTGAAGGGGTCGGGGGAAGTCATTGCATGCTCCTTTGGATGGGATGGACGTGCGCAGGCGCGCAACATTGCGGCGGGCCGGACGGCGGAAGCGCAACGCACGTGCTCCGACCTCTGTCGGAGGCCGCGTACCCGGTTGACAGGATAGGGCCTCGGCGGGGGGTGGTGCGGCACACTCCCTTCACGGCGTGCTTGCGGAACCTCCGCATGCCCTCCCTGCCCTGAGGGGTGAGGAAGGGGAGGTCACCGGTCCGGGACATGGTGAGGGAACTGAGCGCTTCGAGCTGGGTGTTTGCGTACCGACGAGCACCTGCCCGGACTCATCTCCCAGGTGCTGATTCGGCCCCGAAGTCTGAATGGTCCCAACGGCCAGCGCAGCCAACTGTGGTCAGGACCGGCCCGGAGCCACGCCCTCGTGGCGGCCGGCACGTGTCGCGACGGTACTGTTCAGGGGCTTGCAGCGCTGAGCCCCCGTAGCTCAGGGGATAGAGCATCGGTTTCCTAAACCGTGTGCGAAGGTTCGAATCCTTCCGGGGGCGCCAAGAGAAAGACCAGATCAGAGGCTAGATCTGCGTCACTTCATACACAACAATGAACCTTGTGGGAATCCCTTGGGAATCCCTACTATTTCCCTGTTCATGCGGGGTCATCTCGAGGACCGCGGCAAGAACGTTTGGCGAGCCAAGGTCTATGCCGGCCGCCAGGGCGACGGCCGACGTCTGTACGTCACCCGCACGATCCACGGCAAGCGATTCGCTGAAGGCAAGCTGGCCGAACTCCTCATGGAGGTGGGTCGGACCGACGAAGTCACGACCGACGGCACGCTGGCGGATCTCGTTCGGCAATGGCGACCCATAGCCGAGGTCAACCGCTCGCCGACGACGCTGCACGAATACGACCGTCTGCTCGATAAGCGCATCCTGCCCAGGTTTGGCCAGAGCAAGGTCAGGTCGATCCGGGCCGCTGACATCGACGCCTTCTATGCGGACCTCCAGCGGCGGGGGAGGGCCGACGGAGGCCCGCTCGGCGCGCAGGGCATCCACCACATCCACGCTCTCCTCCGCAGATTGTTGAACCAGGCCGTCCGCCGGGGGTGGATCACAACGAGTCCGGTCACGCGAGCGAGTCCCCCTCGGGTGCATCGGCATGAGCTGATGATTCCCAAGCCGGAGGTCGTCGCCAAGCTGATCGAGCAGGCGGACGAGAAGGACGGTGACCTTGCTTCCTTCCTTCGGCTGGCCGTCGTCACGGGGGCTCGCCGGGGTGAGCTGTGTGCCCTCCGTTGGACCGACATCGATATGAAGTCCGCCACAGTCCGGATCGCCCGATCCTTGGTCGGCGAGCGCAACGACGAGCTGGCGGAGAAGAGCACCAAGACCCATGCCAGCCGACGCATCTCATTGGACCGAGCAACGTCGCCCATCCCAGCACTGAGCTTGGGTCCGCCCTGAGGATTGCAGTACCACCGGTTCTGAGTCCGGACGTCAGCTTCCGATGTGGCACCACGTCGGAACAACCGGGATGTCGGATACCGCCGGCCTTCTACCCGACTGCCCCCTGGGGGCTTGACGCGCAACCCCCAAGGGGGGCGGTGATCAGGCAGTCGTGATCTGCTGTTGGTCCGAACGAGTCGTGACCTCGATCCGACGGGGCTTGGCCTTTTCGGCCACGGGGATGACCACCGTGAGCACCCCGGTCTCGTAGTCCGCCTTGATGTGCTCGGTGTCGAGGTTGGAACCCAGCACCACCTGACGGCTGAACGAGCCGTAGGGCCGTTCAGCGATGACGGACTCGATGCCTTCCGCCTGGGGCCGTGCCGGCCGCTCGGCCTTGATCGTGAGGACGTCCTCCTCCACGGTCAGTTCCACCGAATCGGGCTCGACACCAGGAAGATCCAACCTCAACAAGAAGGAGTCGTCCTTCCTGTAGGCGTCCATCGGCATCGCCATGGACCGAGAGCCGCTCTGCTGTGCGGTCCAGAGCTGCTGGAACAGACGGTCGACGTCCCGGAACGGGTCACTTCGTACAAGAGCCATGACCGATCACCTCCTATGTGCGCATATGCTCCGCTCTTGCGCCCACCATTATTTGGCGGTGCCACCAGGAATATTAGCACTCTCCCCATGAGAGTGCCAAGTTGTCAGGACAAATTTTTTTCCAGAGGTTCACCTGCAGCATCCGGGTCCGAAGTTGCGGCCAAGAACGCGCGTCGGGGACGATCGGTCGTCGACCTTGCTCCGATCCTTTGACCCTGATGTCGGGTTGCCCGGAGGGTGCCACTTTCTGAGAGCGCTTAAGCGATCCGATCCCGCCCCGCGAGGCGACGGCGCCCGGCCACGATGGGCCGGGCGCCGTCGGTGTGACTCCTCTGCGGTCGCTCAGGCGGTGGGGATCGCCAGTGCCACCACGGTGAAGGTCGAGGGGTAGTCGCCGATCGCGAAGGCGAGCGTGTTGGTGTCGGCCGCCAACGACACGTTGCCGAGGTCGTAGAGGACGGTCCCCGGTGCGTTTGGCGCCGTCACCGTGACGTCGTAGCTGCTCGGGGGCACCACCGCCGCGGCCGCCTGGCCATTGGAGAAGGACGGGGTGATGGCGACGGAGCCGTCTGCATAGACGCCCACGTTGGGAGCGACGGCCAGGTGGCGCACGGTGACACGCGCCATGCCACCGGTGCTCGACACGTCGTTGGTGAAGACTCCCAGCGTGGGCTGGCCGGCGACCCCGGCCGGAGTCGCCGTCATGTAGGCCGCGACCGTCTTGCTCTGGCCGTAGCCGAGAAAGAAGCTCGTGATGAGCAGTGGCTTGAACGGGCTCGTGCCGGTGGGGACGACGTCGACGATGTAGCGGCCCGGCGTGACCCATCCCGGGAACGCCGTGATGAGATCCGCCGCGGTGCCGAAGTGCACGTCCGGCAGCTCCTTGTAGGAGGTGAAGTTCTTCACGACGTAGATGTCCACGTCGAGGCCGGGAAGGCCGTGGACCAGGCTCAGATCGGTCACCGCATGAGCGCTGCTGGCGTTCCAACCGGGCCATCCTCCGTGGCCGTAGGGAGTGAAAGTGGTCGAGGCCCCAGCGACGCCGGGAACGACGGACAGGGCAAGCCCCACGGCCAGGGCGGCCGTGGCGAGCAGGCCGGATCGCTTCTTCATGGTCTGTTCCTCCAGGTTCGTTGAGGGCGGCAGCCCCCGTCGGTACAGGTGGCCGACACCGCTCCCTTCGTATTTAGTACTAAATTAGTTGCGGTGACGGCAACCGAGCCTCGCTTTCCTCCGAAGGTGACCGAGAAGAGGAACGGGCCACAAGGGGCCCTCACACAAGGAGCACGCAGACATGAGACTTCGCAAGGGCCTCTCGGCCACTACTGCCTTGATCGCACTCGGGGTGCTCGGCGCTGCCGGCGTCAGCACCGCGAGTGGTTCGGGCGCGTCCTCTCCGGGCTCGGCCGCCGTCCCCATGGCGACGTCATCGGTGAACGTGGTCCAGATGGCCGAGCACAATCCCCAGTTCTCGACACTGGTGGCAGCCATCAAGGCGGCCGGATTGGCCAAGACGCTCGAGGGCACCGGACCGTTCACCGTTTTCGCCCCCACCAATCGGGCCTTCGCAGCGCTTCCCAAGGGCACGCTCCGGACACTGCTGAAGCCGGCCAATAAGGCAGAGCTGGCCAACATTCTCACCTACCACGTCGTGCCGGGAGCCCTGAAGGCTTCCGAGATCTCCCCCGGTCCTGTCAAGACGGTCAATGGTGCGACCTTCACCATGAACTCGGCCAACGGGAAGTTGACCATCACGGACGGGAAAGGCAGGACCGTTCAGATCATCAAGACCAACATCATCGCCTCCAACGGCGTGATCCACGTCATAAACGGAGTGCTCCTGCCCCCTGCTACATCGTGATCCCGAGGTCAACGGCGAACCGCGGCGCTGCGACGGGCTCGTCCGCACGGTCGTGACGACCACGGTGTCTCCGCCGTCTGTCGCCGCGCGCCTCGCCCGCGGGGACGAGCGGGCCCTGGAGGAGAGCTATCGGCTGTACGGTCCGATGGTTCGCGGCTACCTGCGGCGCTTCGTCGCCGGCCATGAGATCGACGATCTGGTACAGATCGTTTTTCTGGAGGTCTGGAGGACCCGTGACCGAGTGGATGCCCACCGGCCCTTCGAGGCATGGCTGTTCGGGATCGCGCGCAAGCGAGCGATCGACCAACTGCGCCGCCGCCACCATCGGGTCGTTTCCGTCGACGCGATCCGCGAGCTCTCCGGAGAGGACGGAGACCAGTTCGTCGAGCGCCTGGCCTGGGCGGCCGAGGTCCGTGCGGCCATGACACAGCTTTCCGTCGATCAGCAGGAGGCGATTGAGTTGTCCTATTTCGGGGACCTCACCCAGCAGGAAATTGCCACGAGGTTGGGCATTCCCATCGGCACCGTGAAGGCTCGCATGGCCCGCGGCATGCGGCGACTGGCCGCGATCGTGGAGCGAGGTCAGCGCTCGTGAGCGACGACACGGCACGCGGGCACGCGCCTCCCGATCTCGTCGGACTGCTCGCCGGCGAGGTGGGCCGAGACGCCACCATCACCATGGGCCGGCATCTCAGGGCTTGCCGATCGTGCACCAGGGAGCTCATCGACCTCGTCGTCGCTCACGGGGCACTCACCTCGGCTGCCCGCGCCGATCGGGAACTCGTCGCCCCGTCGGGGCGTCCCCACGATGACCGCACGACCACCGGTGCGGTGGTCCCGTTGGCGCCCGAGTTCGAGCGCCCGGAGCGGGCCCCGCCGCCACTGATCCTGCCGTCTGTGCATGACGAGGCACAGCGAACCTCTGGGCGACGTCGCCGCCTGGCCGTCGTGGTGGCGTCGGCCGCCGCCGTGATCGCGCTGGGAGTGCTCGGCGCCGTCGGCGTGCTGACCCACCACCAACCCTCGACGCAACCGGTCGTCGCGCAGGGTTCGTTGCAGCCCCTCCAGGCCCCGCGCGCCGCCACGGGCTCGGTGACGGTCCTGGCCGAGGGAACCACCCGGCACATGATCGTGCGGACTCGGGACCTGGCGGGGCTCTCGAGCCAGAAGTTCTACGAGGTCTGGCTTCTCGACCCGGCCACCCAGAAGATGCTGGCCGTGGGCGTGCTCCCGCCATCGGGGAACGGAGACTATGTGGTGACCGCCGGACTCATGGCGGGGTACTCCGCTGTCGATGTGAGCCTCCAGTCCGACGACGGGAACCCGGTCCACTCGCAGACCAGCGTTCTCCGTGCCCTGCTGTGAGTCGCGAAGAGGCGGCCGGCGACGACGACCGCGTCGCCACGTCGATCACGTGATCGGAGGCTCCGGCTCCATGCGGCACCGGCCTGATCTCGTGCGACCCGGCCCGGAGTCGGTGTGGGACTATCCGCGGCCCCCGCGCCTCGAACCGGCCCGGCGTCGAATCCGCGTCGAGCTGGGAGGTCTTGTCATCGTCGACACGACCGCCGCGTACCGCCTCCTCGAGACGAGTCACCCGCCCAACTACTACGTGCCGCCCTGCGATATCCGACCGGGCAGCGTCGTGCCCTACTCCCGGCGATCGTTCTGCGAGTGGAAGGGCGAAGCCCGGTACTTCGACGTGTGTGCAAGTGAACGGGTCGAGTCAGACGCCGCCTGGGGCTATGACCGCCCGAGCCCGGGTTCGGCGCCATCGCTGGCTATGTGGCGTTCTATGCGGGCCGCATGGATGCTTGTTTTGGCGATGACGAGAGGGTCGTCCCTCAACCGGGTGGCTTCTACGGGGGCTGGGTCACCGCCGATCTGGCGGGTCCGCTCAAGGGCGTCCCGGGCAGCGCCGGCTGGTAGGCATCCAGCGCGGCCGGCCGAGCCCGAGGCCCGTGCACCCCCAGCGGAGGAACGGGTCCGTGCCCGAATCCTGCCGTGCAATTCATCGGTACCGAGCGCAGCGCGGCGCTCTTCTGCCGCTCTGTTCGGATTCGGAAGTGATGCCACCGAGGAGGGTCGGGAAGACGAAACGGTGGAAGGGCGCGACGGCCAGCCAATAGAAGCGGCCGAGCACACCGCGTGGCCGGAATTCGGCGGTCTGGGTCACGAAGGTCCCGCCGTCACCCGACGGGCTCAGCTCCCAGGTCAACCAGGCGTCACCGGGCAGGCGCATCTCGGCATGGAGTCGCAGGTGCCGTTGCGGGTCAGCCGCCTCCACCCGCCAGAAGTCCACCGGGTCTCCGACTTCGAGGGCAGTGGGGTTGCGCCGCCCCCGGCGGAGCCCCGGCCCGCCGATCAGCTGATCGAGTACGCCGCGGACCTCCCAGAGCAACTGGCTCCCGAACCAGCCGTGGTGACCGCCGACCGACGAGACGACCGCGTACACCTGCGCCGGACTGGCCGAGGTCGCGACGGTGCGCACGTCGCGCAACACAGTGCCGCCCGACCACTCGGGATCGGTGGCCGCCGGCGCAAAGTACGTGAGATCGGTGTGGACGAACGAGGTCGTCTCCTGCCCCAAGCGGGTTGCGGCCAGGCTGCGCCGGATAGACTCGGCGAGCCCGATCGGCCGGACCGAAAAGGTGTCTGTGGCCTGCGTATCGGTCACCACGACCTCGTTGATGAGGCTCTCGACGAGCTCACGTGCGAGTTTCACGGGTACCGGGGTAACGAGGCCCACCCAGTGGGCCGAGAGCCCCGGCGTAAGGACCGGGACCCGGATGAGGTGGCGGCGCGACAGGCCGGCAACCTGGGCGTAGATCGCCATCATCTCGGCGTACGTGACGACGTCGGGCCCCCCGACCTCGTAAATCCCGCCGTGCACCTCGGCGTCGGTCACCGCCTGGACGAGCAGAGCAACCACGTCGCTGATGGAAATCGGTTGGCACTGCGTGGTCACCCAGCGGGGGGTGACCATGATCGGCAGGACCTCGACCAGGTACCGAAGCATCTCGAAGCTGGCCGAGCCCGACCCGATCACCACACCGGCGCGGAGTTCCACGACCTCAACGCCGGTCGATGCGAGTGCTCGACCGACGGCGTGCCGGCTCCGCAAGTGAACGCTCAAGGCGTCGCTGTCCCGCCCGAGACCTCCGAGGTAGACGATCCGACGCACTCCGGCGGCAGCCGCATAGCGGGCGAAGTTCTCGGCGTCACGCCGCTCGACCTCCTCCCAGTCGTCACCTTCACCGATCGAGTGGACGAGATAGACGGCCACATCGGCGCCCGTGAGCGCCCCACTGAGGTCGCCATCGACAGCGCCGCGCACAACAGGGACTCGGTCACGCCAGAGCGCGTCCTTGAGCTTGGCGGGCGTGCGGGCAAGGCAGCGGACCTCGCACTGCGCGTCGAGCAGTGCGGGGATGAGGCGGGCGCCGACGTACCCAGACGCTCCGGTGACGAGCACCGTCGGCCCGGCGGACGCGAGACAACCTGCGCCGCCCTCCGCGTCTGCGGCTGACGTCCGTGTCACGACGCTGGTGCTGGGCGGCCCAGCTGGTGGCGGAGAGAGGCCTCGAGCGACGGTCGTCTGAAGTGGAACCCGGCCGACTCGAGGCACGCCGGCGCGACCCGCTGGCTGGCGCATGCGACCTCGCGCACACCGTCGGCTCCGACGAGGACACCGAGCGCCGCCTTCGGGACTGGAATGAGCGCCGGCCGGTGCAGCACGTGGGCCAGCGTCGTCGTGAATTCCTGATTGCGCACGGGGTTCGGGGCGACGGCGTTGACCGCACCGACCAGGTCCCCGTCGACGAGAGACCTCGCGTAGACGTCGGTCAGGTCGTCGAGATCGATCCAGGACAGCCACTGCCGACCATCGTCAACCCGCCCACCGAGGCCGGCCAGGAACACGGGGCGCACAAGTTGGAGCATCCCGCCGCGGGTCGAGAGCACGACGCCGGTCCTCACCGTCACGACACGCAGGCCGGCGTCGCCAGCACGCTGGGTCGCCGTCTCCCACCGGGCGACC
The DNA here is from genome assembly GCA_963764305.1 of uncultured Acidimicrobiaceae bacterium. Taxonomy (GTDB): domain Bacteria; phylum Actinomycetota; class Acidimicrobiia; order Acidimicrobiales; family RAAP-2; genus Bog-473. Next base: position 106,190 of record CAVXSD010000001.1, read on the forward strand.
ACGTCGGCGAGGAAGCCGTCGCCACAACCGGCTCCCTCGTCGAGGTGTTGGTCGCCCCGATCTCGGCCGTAGTACCCGATCGCCGAGGCGGCGAGCAGCACTCGCGGACCCTTCGCCCGGACCATCGCGTCGGCGAGCCGGCGGGTCGGCTCGATCCGGCTCGAGTCGATGGCCGCCTTGTGTCCTTCGGTGAATCGCCCGGCGATCGACGCGCCAGCGAGGTGCACGACCGCGTCGACGTCCTCGAAGATGCGGGGATCGGGATCGTCGGGGTTCCAGGTGCGTTCGTCGTCGGTGCGCGGGGTGCGCCGAACGAGGCGGATCACCCTGTGGCCCGCGGTTGAGAGGAACGCACAGAGCGCGGTACCGACCAGCCCCGATGATCCGGTCACCGCGACAGTTCGTCGTGTTGGATCACGGCCCTGGAGATCGGACTGCACATCGAGATCGTCGCGTAGCTGGGTGTGCCGGTATGCGAACATCGTCCGCAGGAGCGAAGCGGGAACCGGGGTCGTGACCGTGTCCGTGATGCGCGTGCGGGTTGGGCCGTCCGGCGCAAACGAGTGGACGTGGTGCCACGGCAGTGGGAGAGACACGAGGTCGTCGGTGAAACCGTGCGGTGGGTCGTAGTCACTGTGTTGCGCAACCCAGCGGACCCCGCCTGACAGGCGGATCACCGCGCTGCCATCAGCGAGTGACCCCGCTTCCTCAATCAACCGCGCGTGCTGCCAGGGCGGGGCCAGGCGCTGGAAGGCTCCAGGCCGTCCGTGCCACGCGAAGACGGTCTCGATCGGATGGTTGATTGAGCTCGAGTACTCGATGCTCACCACGCCACCTCCCTCGACGACGGCACACGATGGCCCGCTGGGAACTCAGTGTCGGATCGGCCGACCAACCGCTCGGCCTTCACGCCGCCACCGCACCGAGTGGCACGATGGGCGCCGGGTAGCCGAGGCGGGCGAGCTCGCGACGCTCGAGGCGCCACGGTTCGTGGATGCTGGCTGAGTCGAGTCCGCGCAGTTCCGGCACGTGACGCCGGACGTAAGTGCCGTGCGGGTCGAATCGGTGCCCTTGGCGCGTCGGGCTGAGTACCCGGTGGGGGTTCGCGCCCGTGCCGCATCCGGCCATCCATTGCCAGTTCAAATTGTTGAGCGCGACGTCAGCGTCGACAAGGTGTTCGAGGAAGTGTCGAGCGCCGTCGCGCCAGTCCAGCCCGAGGTTCCGGGTGAGGAACGACGCGGCGATCATGCGGGCGCGGTTCGGCAGGAAACCTTCGAGCGCCAGCTGCCGCATCGCGGCGTCGACGATCGGCACGCCGGTGAGGCCCCAGCGCCATGCCTCGAATCCCGAAGGGTCCCTACGGGGCCGACGTCCCCGGTCGACGTAGTCGGACCACGCTGCTCCGGGTCGCGCGGCGAGGATCTGGAGGTAGAAGTCACGCCAACACAATTGCCGCAGGAACGGTCCCGCCCCTGGCAGGCCGTCAATAACAGCCTCGACCTGGAGCGGGGAGAGACAGCCGAAGTGCAAGTCCCGCGAGAGCCCGGAGGTCGCCGGCTCGGCGAGGTCGTCGCGGTGCTCGCCGTAGCGGGCGATCGCTCCAGCAGCCCAGGATGCAAGCCGTGTCGCGGCGGCGTGCTCGCCCCCCTGGCCGACGGCGGGTGGGAGCGGCGGCACGGGGGGATCCGCCGCGGACCGGGATCTGGGCCTCGGGCCGGTGGTGTCGATCGTAGTGAGCGAGGTGGGTGGGGGAAAGAGCTGCCGGCGCGGGGTGGTGAGCCATCGCCGATAGAAGGGTGTGAAGACGCGGTAGTGGTCGCTGCCGGCCGGCGTGAGGACCCCCGGGGGCACGATTGTCAGGCCGGGGCTCCGGCACACCTCGACGGTCTGTCCTGCGGCCGCCTCGAGGCGAGCGAACCGTCGCTGGGCATACGGCGTCACGTCGTCGCTCAAGTGGATCGACCGCGCACCGGTCTGCGCAACGAGCCCGAGGACCTCGTCTACCCAGTTGCCTTCACACACCTCGAGCCGAGAGCCGAGGCGTCGCAGGGAGGCGTCGAGGTCCGCAAGGCACTCCGAAAGGAAGCGGGTGCGAAGCGGGTGCATCGGCCGGCCCGACCGCACGGCGTCGTCGTGGATGAAGACGCAAACCACGTTCGACGCCCGTGTCGCTCGGGTGAGCGCGGGGTTGTCGGTGACGCGGAGGTCACGGGTGAAGACGACCAGTGCGACGGTCTCGTCGGTCGTCATCGATCGCTCCCGAGCCCTGTCCGCGTGGCGCACCAGTCCCACAACCGGTGGCCTTCCTCGTGCCCGTCGCGGGGTCTTGTCCAAGGCAGGTAGTACTCGCCGCGGAGGCGTCGGTCGTGCCAGAACCCGTCCTCGACTGACAAGGAGGTGGGCCACCCTGGCGCCGCAGGCGGTCGTGCTGCACCGGCGGTGAGCCAGACCGCAGTGTCGGCACCCTCCTCGGGCCGCCGCAACAGCGGACCGAGGAGGGTGAACGAAGGCAGGCCGCTGGCCAGACCCGGCGTGTCGACCCAGCCCGGATGCATGGCGTAGCTGGCGACACCCCAGGCCGACCAGCGCCGTGACCACTCGCGGGCCAAGACCACCTGAGCCCGTTTGGCCCGGGCGTAGGCCCGAACGCCGTCGTAGTGGGCGGGGTCCATCTCGAGACGGTCGAGGTCGAACCGCTCGGTGTACATGCCGCCCGACGACACCGTGACGATGGTCGATCGGCCGGCAGGTCGTAGCTGGGGGGCGAGACGCCACGTCAGCCGGAAGGGCCCCAGCACATGGGTCGCCACCGTCAGCTCGAAACCCTCGGCCGAGACCGCGTAGTCGCGGAGGAGAGCCCCGGCGCTGTGGACGAGTCCGTCGAGCCGGTCGTGTCGAGAGGCGAAGCGGTCCGCGAAGGCGTCGACCGCCGCCCCGTCGGCCACGTCCAGGAGCGCTCCTTGGGCCCGGCCGCCGGCCGACCGGATGGCACCGGCCACCGCCTCGGTCCGATCACGGTCGCGCCCGACGACCCATACCTCGGCGCCGAGGCCACCCAGTGCCAGCGCGGCTGCCCGGCCGATGCCAGATGAAGCACCTGTCACGACGACCACCTGCCCGTCCAGACGCGGCGGCTGCGGCCAGGGCTGAGTCGCCCGGCGGGCCATCGAGCCGACGCGGCTGAAGCCGCCGACGATTGTCACCTCGAGCAGCCTGTCGAGCACTCTCGCCAACGGGCCGGGCTGGGGGTCTCCTGTACCTCGCTCGGCGTGGCTTTCGGCCCGGCGGGTGGGCGCCGCATTGGGTGGAGTGAACACGAGAACGAGTTTAGTGCTAAATTAGAGGCGTCGAGAGCGGCCCCGGAGATGACCAGAGCCGGACCCACCGACGAACGACGACGACAGAGGACCCGACACTTCCATGCGCATCGCCATCATCGGGACGGGGATCTCCGGCCTGACCTGTGCCCATCTCCTCGGCTCTCACCACGATGTCACCGTGTTCGAGCGGGACGACCGTCCGGGCGGGCACACCAATACGGTCCGTGTGGAATTCGGGGACGAACTTCACGATGTGGACACTGGCTTCATCGTCTACAACGAGCCGAACTACCCCGGACTGGTCCGCCTCTTCGAGCGCTTGGGCGTCCCCACCAAGCCGTCCGACATGAGTTTCTCCGTCGCTGACGAGACAACGGGGATCGAGTGGCGGGCATCCTCGCCCAACACGATCTTCGCCCAGCGGCGGAACGTGCTCCGACCAGAGTTTCTCCGGATGCTGGCCGACATCATCGGATTCAACCGGTCCGTGCGCCGACTTCTGAGGGTGGGCATTCCCGAAACGATGACGCTCGAGGACGTTCTGGCGGCGGGTGGGTGGTCGCGTCGCCTCGGCGAGTGGTACCTCGCCCCGATGGTTTCGGCCATCTGGTCGGCCCGTCCCACGCAGGCCCTGGAGATCCCCGCCCACGCCTTCGCGCGCTTCTTCGAGAACCACGGCCTCTTGCAGCTCGGGGCCCAGCCACGCTGGCGAACCGTCGAGGGCGGAGCACGGACCTACGTCGAGCGGATCCTCCGCCCCCTCGGAGGTCGCGTGCGCCTGGGAACCCCGGTTACGAAGGTGACCCGTCTGCCAGAAGGGATCGAGGTGCTGAGTGACCCGTATGGCCCCGAGGCCTTCGACCATGTCATCCTCGCGTGCCACAGCGACCAGAGCCTCGGCCTGCTCGGGGATCCCACGATGGCCGAGCGCGAGGTCCTGGGGGCGATCCGTTACCAGCCGAACAACGCGGTGCTGCACACGGATGACCGCCTCCTCCCTCGCACCCGGCGGGCGCGGGCCAGCTGGAATTATCGACTGCCCGCAACCCGGCAACAGGGCGCGACCGTCACCTACCACTTGAATCGTCTCCAGTCGATCGACTCTTCTCAGGACATCTGTGTGACGCTGAACGAGGTGGAAGCAGTAGACCCGGCCCGGATTTTGGAGGTCTTCGACTATGCCCATCCGGTGTTGGATGCCCCGGCGATCGCGGCGCAGAAGCGATACAACGACGTCAGCGGGCAGCGCTCCACGTGGTACTGCGGTGCGTACTGGGGCTACGGCTTCCACGAGGATGGCGTCCAGAGCGCGCTGAGGGTTTGCCGCCGCGCTCGGAGTGGCCCTGTGACGTGGGGGAGCAAACGATGAGAAGTGTCGTCTACGAGGGAATCGTCATCCACCACCGGCGACACCCGATCGACCACCGTTTCCAGTATCGGGTCGCCATGCCTCTTCTCGACCTCGACGAGATGGAGGAACTGTGCAGCCTCCATCCTCTTTGGTCGAACGAGCGCTCCAACGTCGTCTCTTACCGGCGTCGCGACTATCTGGGTGGCGGCCCGATGCCTCTCGCCCAGGCCGTGCGCGAGACGGTGGAAGACCGCCTCGGGACCAGGCTCTCGGGGCCCATCGCCATGCTGGCTCATCCCCGCACATGGGGCTGGCTGTTCAATCCGGTCACGCTCTTCTACTGCTTCGACCCCACAGGCACCCGCGTGGAAGCGTTGGTCGCCGAGGTCACCAACACGCCGTGGCGCGAACGCCACGCCTACGTCGTGGGCCGGCCCGGCACACACCACTTCGACAAGGCGCTGCACGTGTCGCCGTTCTTCGGCATGGACATGCGATACGAGCTCTCCTACCGCGCCCCGGGCCAGCGCCTGTCTTTGCGGATCAGCACCATCCGGGAGGGCAGCGCCGTCTTCGACGCCGTCATGCACCTCGTGCGGAGAGAGGCCAGCCGCCGGGAACTCAGCCGGCTCGTCTTCTCGCATCCGTTCATGACGATGCGGGTGTCCGCTGCGATCTACCGCCAGGCCTTCGCCCTGCGGCGCGCCGGTGCACCCTTTGTGGCTCATCCGCGCTGCCAGCGGCGCCACGTCCTCGGGCCAGAACCGAGCTCTAGACTCGCTGAACCTTCTCGATGCACCACGGCAGAAGGGGCTACCGTGCTCATCGCCTCTACGGAGGTGGCACATGCCTGAGTCCACCGCAGCAACTCGCTCGGTCCGGTCGGATGGGAAGTCACGCGCCAGGGGAAGGTCCGGGCCCGCTGCCCGACTGGAAGGCCGGGCAGCGTCGATCGTGGGTCGCACGCTTTCCTCTGGGACTATCCTCGTCGAGGACGAGACCGGTGACCTCCGTCTCGGTCGCGCAGAACCGCGGGTGCGGGTGCAGGTCCACGACCCACGAGCCTACGGAGCGGTGCTGCGCCGGGGATCCATCGGCCTCGGCCAGAGCTACGTCGATGGTTGGTGGGACTGCGACGACCTGACAGAGTTCGTCAGGGTCCTCCTTCGAAATCGCAGGGTCCTCGGGGAAGCCCAGGATCGCTTCGGCCGGGCCACGAGCATTCTTACCGATCCCTTCCGCCGGCTGTGGCGACGATCGCCGACGGCGGATCGCCGTGACGTACGTGCCCACTACGACATCGGCAACGAGTTCTTCTGCCGCATGCTCGATCCCACCATGAGCTATTCCTGCGCCCTGTTCGAACGCCCGGACCTCACCTTGGAGGAAGCCTCCATAGCCAAGCTGAACCGGATCTGTCACAAGCTCGCACTGTCACCGACCGACCACGTCGCGGAGATCGGAACCGGGTGGGGCGGCTTCGCCATTCACGCGGCGACCCATTTCGGATGCCGGGTGACCTCGACGACGATTTCGGCAGAGCAGTACAACTACGCCTCCAAGAAGGTCGCCGATCTTGGTCTGTCCGACCGGGTGACGATCCTCCAGGAAGATTACCGGGACCTGCGAGGGCAGTACGACAAGCTGGTGTCCATTGAGATGATTGAGGCGGTCGACTGGCGCCTGTTGGACACGTTCTTCAAGAGGTGCGCTCGGCTGCTGCGCCCCGAGGGGCTGATGGCCCTTCAGGCGATCACGATCGCGGATCGCAGCTACGACCGAGCCAAAAACGATCGCGATTTCATCAAGGCGTTCATCTTCCCCGGTGGCTGCCTTCCCTCGGTCAAGGCCATTGCCGCCTCCGTGGCCAAGACCGATTTGCGCCTCGTTGACCTTGAGGACATCGGACCGCACTATGCCGAGACGCTGCGGCGCTGGAGGGCCCACGTGGATGACCGCCGATCGGAGATCGAAGACCTCGGCTTCGACGAACGCTTCCTTCGCTTATGGCGGCTGTACCTCTCCTACTGCGAAGCGGCGTTCATCGAGCGCCACGTGAGCGACGTCCAGATCGTGCTGGCGAAGTCACACTGGCGGCCACCGCTCCTCCTGCGAACATGACCCGCAGCCGGGATGCGGGTACACGGGCCGGCTCAGCGGTGGGTTCGGCTACGCAGCAGCTCTTCCACAGAGGCAACGACTTGGCGGGCATCGACCCCGGTCCATCGGTCCGAGCCAAGCCTGAGGGCGACCTCCTCGTTGGCCACGGCAGCCCCGCCGAGCAGTATGGGGACCTCGATCCCGGCTCGGAGCGCGGCGACCGCCTCTGTGACCGCCTTCTCGTGCCCTGGGCCAGTCACGGAGATGAGCACGCAGACCGGCCGGTGCTGCCGTGCTGCCGCCACAAAGGAATCGGCTGGGGTGTCGGCACCAAGGTCGATGACATCGAACCCAGCACCGCGGAGCTGGTCGGCCACGATGGCGCCCGGTATCTCGTGTCGCTCGCCGGCCACTGCCCCGAGGAGGACCGTCCCTCGCTTTCGGCCCCGTCGCGTGAAGCGTGTACCGAGCCTGCTGATGACCCTGCGAGCGACCACCGAGGCACGGTGCTCGTCGGCCACGCTGAGTTCTCCTTCCGCCCACTGCTCTCCGACGGCGCGCAGCGCCGGAACGAGCAGCTCGAGGTGGATCTCGGACGGCTCGGCGCCCCCGGCAAGCGCCGACTCGACCAGCTGCCAGACACCCAGCTCATCGCCAGCGACCAGGCGATCGAGCATTCGACTGGCTGCCCAAGTGCGTCGCGGCGCTCGGCGCTGCGGGCCGGCCTGGCGGCGGCGAAGCCGGTCCACGGCCGTGCGCTCGATGCGCCACTCGCCGGCCTCTTTGACAGCTGGGAGGCGTCCGGTGCGGATGTAGCGGTAGACCGTCATGTAATGGACGCCCAAGCGATCGGCGGCCTGCTGCAGACCGATCATGCGCGCACCGCTGGCGTCCGTTTCGACGGTCATTGCTCCCCTATCGCTTCGTGCTGACGACGGTCGCTTTTCCCGCGACCGACACCGTCGCCCACTTTAGTGCTAAAAAGGAGCATCATGGCCCATGTCATCAAGATGGTGAGCACCGCGTGGGATCCCGGGCGGGCCTTCGCCTACATGGCCGACTTCAGCCACGCCGCCGAATGGGATCCCGGTGTTGACGAGGCGTCCCGCGTGGACAGTGGCGACATCGGCCAGGGAAGCGCCTTCGACCTTACCGTGCTGGTCGGAGGCCGCCGCCTACCAATGCGCTATAAGGTCACCGACTACGCCCCGGGACGCGTCACTTTCTCGTCGCGCTCTGTCATCCTTCAGTCCGTGGACACCGTGACGGTGACCCGCCGAGGGTGGACCACGGAGGTGACCTACGACGCCCGGATCAACTTTCGCGGCCTGCTTCGAATCGCCGATCCCCTGCTGGCCCTCGGCTTCCGTGGCGTTGCCGAACGGGCAATTGAGGGACTCGAGCATCGTCTTGCCCAGTCCAGGTGAGCGCGTTGGCCTTGAACCCGCAGGCTCGTCCCACGACCGGCCAGCCCGGAACCAGTGGACGTCGAGACTGCCGCATGGGCCGGGCGCCGAGAAGTGACACGGATGTCCTTGATGATCTGAAGGAGACGAATGTGAGCACCAACAGCAGTATCAGCGCGGTCGGCCGCACGACATCACCCATGCCGGCGAGCCTGATCACTGCCCCATCTGAAGACAGTCCGACTGACGACAATGACGGTGTCGGCGTCATCGTCGTTGACCATGGATCGCGGCGCGCCGATGCAAACCTCCGTCACGAGCGCTTCGTGGCGAGCTGGCGCGAACACAGCGGCTATGAAATCGTCGAACCCGCTCATATGGAGTTCGCACAACCGTCTATCAGCGTGGCGTTCGACTCGTGCGTGGCCGCAGGCGCGACCAACGTAGTGATCCTGCCGTTGTTTCTTTGGCCCGGAGTGCACCTCGAGCGTGACATCCCGGCGCTTGTGGCCCAGTCAGCCTCCCGCTATCCCGGCGTGGCATATACCGTGGGGCCTCCGCTCGGTGCCCATCCACTTCTGTTCGAGATTGTCGACGATCACACCGCTGAGTGCCTTGATCTCCTGCCAAGGCCATGACCATCAGGTGACGGCGCCTCGCGCTCGCATGTCTCGGCGTGAACGGAAGGCCACAATGCAACGGCGAGAAGACCGTGAGAACGGAATCCACTGCTGAGGCGGTAACCCGTCCCTGAGCCCAGAGGGACGGACAAGTCCAACCCTGGGACCCAGGATGAAGAGCGACGGGAGGCGGCCGCCTCGCTATCGCCTGACCGCGCGCCGACCACCGAGAAGGAAGAGGCAGCCGAACTCCCGTCAGCGATTCTCAGACGAGGCCAACGATGTAGCGGAACATGAGCAAGATGCCGCTGATCGCGACGCCAACATCAGGGGAGAGGGTGAGATCGTCTGATCGGGCCCTGCCCCCCTTCTATCAGTCGCTCCGGCGCCGGATATCGCTATGAAGAAGGCCTCCGCCTGAGCGGCGGCGGTCCTGGATGGCGCCGGCCTGCAGTGCGGATGCGCAGGGCTGCCGGGAGCGACTCGAATCGGAGCGGTGGCTCGAGCCTGATGGCCTCGCCGTCCAGTCCGACATCGATCGTGGCCCCCGAGTCGATCTCGAAGCGAGGGTTGATCCATTCCCGCCAACGGCGCAACGACGGTCCGTCGGGCACCACCACCACGCCGAGCGTCCCTTCGTCCATCGTCCCCCGGGTGCCCTGAGCCCCGAGCGGGTCGAGCTGGTAGCGGTTGTTGGACACCAAGACGAGCTGAGCGCTCTCGTATGCCGCTCCGCCCGGGTCGTTGAAGCGCAGGTCGAAGGGTGTCGCACCCGGGCCGAGCAGGTCGGGCAGCATCTCGATGACCGTGCGCAGCTTGGCGTCGCGGTACTCGGGCGACTGAACGACCTTGCCGTAGAAGCCGATCGACACGTTGTTCACGAAGACCCGACCGTTGACCTGGGCCAAGTCGATGCGGCGCTCGGCACCGTGGTGGAATGCCTCGAGGGCGCCGATCACGTCTTCCCGGTCCACGCCGATGTCCAAGGCGAAGTGGTTGCGCGTCCCGGCCGGTATGCAGACGTACGGGATGTCGTGCCTGGAGGCGACGGCGGCCACGATCGCTTGGGAACCGTCCCCGCCGGCCATGCCGATGGCGTCGGCGTCCGATGTACGGCGGCGCGCGGCCAGCGACGCCAGGTCGTCGCCCTCCTTCATCACGACTGGCTCGATCCCGCGGGCGCGGCACCGAGCGACCAGGTCGTAACGCTGGGCCTTACCGCCGCCGGACCTCGGGTTCACGACGAGGACCGGGTGCAGCGGCCCTGTGTTCGTTTGAATCCGTCATCTCACCTCTCCATCTCGGGGCGTTCGTTCGAACTCTTGACGGTCTATCATCGAGTCTGTAATCTATCATCAGTTCTGTGGTACCGTAACAATAACTGGTCTCCACAGCTACCACAACCACCGAAAGGAGCTGTCATGTTGAAGTCATTGAGCACATCCCTCATAGTCCGGGGCCTTCTCGCTGTCGCCGTCGGCATCGTGGCGTTGGCGTGGCCAGGGATCACCGTCTTGGCGCTGGTCATTCTCTTCGCCATCTACGCGTTCATCGCCGCCGGCATGGAGGCCGTCAAGGCCTTCAGCAGCGAAAGAGCCGGTCCCGTGATGGGTCATCTGCTGCTCGGTCTGGTCGACGTCGGCGCCGGGGTGATCGCCCTGGCCTGGCCTGGGCCGACCGCACTGGTGCTGGTGTTGCTCGTCGGCGCGTGGGCGATGGTGGCCGGCCTGGTCGAGATCTACGCCGGCTTCGAAGTCGGCGAGTCAGCCGGAACCCGCGCCCTGTTCTTCGTGAGCGGGCTGATCTCGATCGCCTTCGGGATCGTCCTCTTCGCCCGTCCCGGCGTCGGCGCGGTGACCCTGGCCTTGCTGTTCGGCCTGTTCAACCTGGTGTACGGGTTCTGGGCGCTCATCGAGGGCATCGACCTGCGGCGGGCCCACCGCACAGTGGACTCGTAGGTCGACGAACAGTCCCGGCAGCGCGACCAACTCGCGTCAGTCAGCTAGCGTCAGTCATGTAGTGATCCCTCAGAAGTGATCGGGATTCCCACCCTGGCGGATCCGCCCGAGTCTCGGCCGAGCGGAACCGCCGGGGTGAAACCCGTCTACGACGTCGAAGAGAAGGAGGCTGATGTGAGCTCGGTATCCGCGAGCACAACGGGGGGCCCGACCCGGTTGGACCGGCGCAAGGCCCGGACAAGGCAGGCACTGATCGACGCGGCGGTCCGATTGATCGCCGAAGGCCGCGGGGAACGGGCCAGCATCCAAGAGATTACCGAGGCAGCCGACATCGGGTTCGGGTCGTTCTACAACCACTTCGAGAGCAAGGACCAGCTGTTCGAGACCGCGTCGAGCGAGGTCCTCGAGCGCTGGGGCCACATGATCGACGGGGCCACCGCCGGCATCACCGACCCGGCGGAGGTCTTCTCGATATCGCTGCGGCTCTCCGCCCGCCTCAGCTGGACCCATCCCGAAGTGGCCCGGTTCATCACCGGCGCCGGCCTCGACCTCCTGGACGCGCCGGGCGGCCTGGCCCCCCGCGCCCTGCGGGACATCGAGGCCGGGCAAGCCGCGGGTCAGTTCAGCGTGGCTGACCCCGAGGTCGCTCTCAGCGCCGTTGCGGGCGGCCTCATCGGGTTGCTGCGCCTGCACCAGCGGCATCCCGATCGGGTCGAGGAGAGCTCGGTCGACGAGCTCGCCGAGGCCTGCCTCCGCCTGCTCGGCTTGCCCGCCGCCAAAGCCAGACGCCTGGCCCGGCTGCCGCTGCCCGCCACCGAGCCTTGGTGATGCACGTCCGGATGAGTCGTCTCAACGGCGCTCGAGGACTCGAGCTGAGATGTTCGAACCAGGCGGGCGTTGCGCGCTCGAGTTCCCCGCCGCGCTCACTGCCAATGGACGGCCGTCCCGACCCGCTCGAGATCTTGTCCCGGTCCAACCCCAACCGGCTGTCTGAGCTCGTTTCCGGGCCGCAACAGTCTGGATGATGGCATCACCGTTCGCCTTCTACCCGGGGCTCCCCAACGGTTATGGCCGCCGATCTGAGCCGGACACCGTCCAGCGGCATCCTGTTGCAGATCTGGCCGGTTCACCTTGCACGGCGACGGTCGCCTTAGGTCAGCGATTGACACGCCCAGGGGGAGTTTGGGAATCCCTTGGGAATCAAACGCTCAGTACTCGCCGGATCTGACGTCACTGACTGGATTCTCCACGCCCCTGAACAGCCAGAACGTGACTCACGCCATCTCGGTGGACCGGCTCCAACAGATTCCTAAACCGTGTGCGAAGGTTCGAATCCTTCCGGGGGCGCCAACAAAATCCCAGTTCAGAAGTGTGCAGGTCCGAAAGGGGTGTCGTATCCTGTACCGCATGAGCACCAGGCGGACTCCAGCGTGACCACGCGCAAGCCGAAGGCCCTGGCCTTCTATCTTCCCCAGTACCATCCCATTCCCGAGAACGACGAGTGGTGGGGCAAGGGCTTCACCGAGTGGCGCAACGTGACCAAAGCTCGCCCGCTCTTCCCCGGCCACTATCAACCGCACATCCCGGCCGAGCTCGGCTACTACGACCTGCGGGTTCCCGAGGTGCGGATGGCCCAAGCCGAACTGGCCCGCGAGCACGGCGTGCACGGGTTCGTCTACTACCACTATTGGTTCCACGGCCGCCGACTACTGGAGCGGCCGTTTGAAGAAGTGCTTGCGTCCGGCGTGCCGGACTTTCCCTTTGCCCTGTGTTGGGCCAACGAGGAGTGGACCCGGGGTTGGGACTCACAGACGGGTCACGTGCTCGTGCGCCAAGAGTTCAGCGAAGCCGACGATCGCGCCCACATCCGTGACCTCCTGCGAGCGTTCAAGGATCCTCGCTACATCACCATCGACGGCCGGCCACTCATGCTCATCTACCGGCCGACGCTGGTCCCCGACCTCGAACGTACCAGCGAGATCTGGCGAACCGAGGTGCAGAGGGCCGGGTTCCCCGACCTCTACCTGTGCTGGGTCGAGGCATGGGGGATGCCTCCCGGCGGCCGCGGCCCCAGGGCCTTCGGTCTCGACGCCTCCGTTGGCTTCATGCCCGTGGATGGGGCACAGCTGAACCCAGCACTCGAGTCGCTCAGAGGCCACCGGGTTCTCGACTACCAGTCGGCCGCCGAATCGGCCATGAACCTCCTCGACCTTCCATGGAAACGATTCCCCTCGGTGATGGTCGGGTGGGACAACACCGCCCGACGGGCCCAAGGCGCCACCATCTACCACGGCGCCACCCCGGCCCGCTACGAGCACTGGCTGAGGGCCACGGCCGACTCGCTCGCCGGGGTCCGCTCCGAGGAGAACTACCTCTTCATTCTGGCCTGGAACGAGTGGGCCGAAGGCAACCACTTGGAACCTGACCAACGTTACGGTCGGGCATTTCTTGAAGCCACGCGTGCGGTGCTGGTCGATAGCCCGCCCGTCCTCGGGGCAGACGCCAGCGCTCCGGGACAGCCCACGGCAGACGACCCGATGCTGGCGGGAGCAGGTGCCCCACGGCACGACCGGGCTATCCTCGGCGAAGCGGCGGCCAATGTCGCCGGTCTGCTCGCCGAGCTCGAACTGCCCGCGGGTCGGCAGGTGGTCGACCTGGCGGAGCAGCGGATTGAAGCATCGCAGCCCGCGAGACCCGCGTACCCCGGAATCGACATAGTGCCGGGCCCGTTCAGCGACGTGTCGTCGTTGAAATCGACCCTCGACGGCATTGACGGTATCGGCGTCATGCTCCTCACTGATGTGCTGCAGCATCTCGCAGAGCCCCAGGATCTGTTGACCGCACTCGCGGCGTGGTCGTTGGACCACGGCTCGCCCCCCCTGCTCGTCGCCGTACCTCATGTCGCCCACGTGGACATGGCCCTCCAGGTCCTGTGCGGTCAGTTCGAGGGGATCCGGGAGGGTGGCCCCCTAGATCCGGCGAACCTGCGCTTCTTCACCGAGGACACACTGCAGCGCCTGCTCGACCGCTCGGGGTGGCGCGTGGTGCGCCGGCACGACCTCCACTCCCTCTACTCCGAGCAATACGACGACGGGCTGCGCGACGGCCTTCCCGAGGAGCTGGTCGGATTGCTCCTGGCGAGCGCCCAGGCCGTAAACCCCAACTGGTCCGTGACCTACTTCGTATGGGCACTGGAGCCGTGCCCGGTCGACATGGCGCCCAGCTCGTACGGAGAAGCCGTCGCGCCTCCCGGACCGCTCACGGCCGCGTCCATCAACCCGAAGGCGTCGGAAGCGGTCGCCGACTACCTGGCCTCCGTCGGTCTCGTCGTCAGTGAGACCAACCGGCGCGCCCTCGAGGCCAAGCGGAAAGCGGAATACCGTGCATCACTGTCGCTGCCGAAACGTACGGTCCTCAAGGTCATCTACAGCTCCCCCCGCAGCGCTGCGGCTTTCCGGCGGGCCTATGGTCTCCTCGGTCGATCGACGCCGTGACCCAGGAACCCATGTCGGCCCCTCCGCCCGCAGCAGTCGAGCCCACCATGCCTACCGGACCTTGGCTGCTCGTGGTGGGCATGCACCGCAGCGGTACCTCGGCTGTCACCGGAGCTCTGGGCCACCTCGGGTTGGCAGTCCCGCCGCAGAGCGACCGGTGGGCGCCTTCGGAGGACAATCCTGAACACTGGGAGAGCCGCGCCTTGGGCCTCTACAGCGATGTGCTGCTCGAACGATTGGGCGGGACGTGGGACCGTCCACCCGATCCCGACCTCGGCTGGGAGTCCGACCGGGACCTGACCGTTGACAAGCTCGGAGACCCCTCCGAACCCGCCGGCGACGCGTTCCCGAACCCAGGTCCGGTCGTGTGGAAAGACCCGCGCACCTGCCTGCTCCTGCCGTACTGGTTGGCCCACCTCCCGCAGCCGGTGGCCGCGGTGTTCATCTGGCGCTCGCCCCTGCCGGTGGCCCGATCGCTCCAGGCAAGGGACCGCACACACCTGGCCGACGGGGTGGCCCTCTGGGAGCGCTACAACCGGTCGGGACTCGCCGGCCTGATCGGCGTCGACACCTTCGTGACCCGTTACGAGTCGATCGTCGAGGACCCACTGGGCAGGCTGGGTGACCTCGCCAGCTGGCTCGGGAGCCTCCCGCAATTCGCTGCGTACGCCCCTCACTGGGATCTGGCGGCCGCCGTCGAGAGCATTTCCCCCGGGCTCCTCCGTCAGCAGGCCACCGATTCAGATCTGCTACTCGACGAACAAAGGCGGCTGGTGGAGCATTTGGAGCAGCTCGAAGGTCCGCACCAACCATTGACGTCCGCTCCCTCTGGCGCCGAGTCGCCTTGGACGACCGCCGTGCTGGGCGATCGGCACCAGCTGGCCGCCCTATCACGCCAACGCGACGCGCTCCGGCTGCAGTGGCATGAGGACCAGGGCAAGCTGTCGGTACTCAATGCCGAACTCCAGACGACGCGGGAAGACTTGGCTGAGATGGTGGAGTTGTACGAGCGGATGCAGGCTTCGACCAGCTGGCGAATCACCCGTCCCCTTCGCGAGGGCCAGGCGTATCTCGAGCAGCATGGTTTGCGTAGGTGAGCGTTCGTCGCGGCGAATTCAGCAACGACTGGTCGAGGACGAGGCCCCCGGGTAGTCGCCGCCAACCAATGTCCTGACCACGCCACCTTACCTCGGTTCCAGGGCCGGCCCGTCGAAGCGATCGCCGACCTCTTCGTCCAGGTGTTGGGACTGTGCGTGTCCGCCGGCTCGTCGCCGCCGGCCTGATCTCGATCGACGGGAGGAAGATGGAGGCCGACGCATCGGCCTGGTCGCGTCCGCCGCAAGTCCTGCTGCAAAGAGCGATTCGACCCATTTCCGCGACTCATGCGACAGTCTCGTCAGGTGGGGCGTTGCCCTCCACCAGATCGATCATTCTCCAGCGGTCGGGATCGACGACGCCTGTGACTGGATGGTCGCGTGGTCCACCTTGGCGCTCAGGAAAGGGTCATGTCGATGGCGAGTGCCCGGACCTTCTTGACCCGGACCGGATCCTCCACGAAGGGCGTGCCACGGAGTAAGACCGACACCATCAAACTCCGACTCCCTGAGACCAACCTCTTGGTAGAGGACGTGCACAGGAGGCGCTCCGTGAATTGTCACGTCAATGTAACCTGGCAAAACGGTCGCTTCCTCCAGTATTTCGTCACGGAGGATGCGCCGTTCCACCTCTGTCGCGGCCTCCCAGGTGCGGTCGATATCGAGCTTGGTGAGCACGGCAACCAAATCCTCGAAGTGGCCTGCCACATCGTCTGACCGTGCTACTTCGGCCTAGGCCGCTTCCGTCTCACGCTTGGCCTCACGGATGGCCACGGAGAGGCGAGCCTCCTCCTCGGCGAACAGGTCGGGCCCGATCCTGTCGTCGTAGTACAGCCGCAACAGCTTGCGACGTTCCCCTTCCAAGAGGTCGACCACGTGCCGGGACCGCCGAGCGTCGCTGATGAGCCGGAGGCCGAGGACGGCCGCCCGGATCAGGCCGTGGTTCGTCCGGCGGGGCTGCGCGCAACCCTGGCCCCGGTGCTGGCAGCGGTAGAGCATGCGGCCCTCGCCGTTCTGGTCGAGCGACATGAGACGCTTGCAGAGCCCGCAGCGCACCTTGCCCGAGAGGAGATCCTGACCCCGGGCCCGACCCTTGATGCGGCCCCGGTGGGCGGCGGCGAATTGCTCCGGGCGATGATCGTGTCGTGGTGCCCGGGGAACCACTCGCCGTTCATCTGGACCTTGCCGAGGTAGATGCGAGAGTCGAGGATGGTCAGCACCGTCGAGTACTTCACACCGGTGTCGTCGGCGATGGTGGCGAGGCTCTGGCCTTGGGAGCGCAAGGTGAAGATGCGCCGTACGACGGGCGCCATTGCGTTGGGGACGAGCTCGCCGTCGACGAGGTCGTAGCCGGTCTTCGGACGGTTGATCCACTTGCCCTGCCGGGACGGCCTGCTGCATGCCCATCCGCACGTTCTCGGCCAGCTGCTCCCGGTAGAACTGGGCGAAGGATCCGAGGATGTTGTAGAACATCCGGCCCGTCGCCGACGACAGGTCGATCTTCTCGGTGAACGAGTGCAGGGCCACACCGGCCTGGCCGAAGCGGTCGGCCAGCATGATGAGGTCGCCGAGGTTCCGAGAGAGTCGGTCGAGGCGGCAGGTGAGGACGTTGGCCACGTGACCCTCGTCGACCATGCGCAGCAGCTTCTGAAGTCCGGGGCGCTCGAGGTTCCTGCCCGAGACCCCGGGGTCGGCGATCACCGTCACCTCGCCGAGGTCGTGCAGCTCGGCGTAGACGCGCAGCTTGTCAGCTTGCCCGGCGATCGAGAAGCCCTCCGCCGCCTGCTCCTCGGTCGACACCCGGCAGTAGGCCACCGTCAGCATTGCTGCCCTCCTGTTCCACCTCTTCGGTCACCATTCGCAACCCGATACGCACGAGCACTGCGGCCACCCGCTCGTAATCGGGCCCGGCGGTGCTCACCGCGGCTCCAGCTCGCGGCGGCGGCGGGCCACCCGTTCGGCGAAGGCGGTCCGGCTGATGATCTCGTAGTTCTGCAGATGTTGCCCGACGGCGCCGAGGGTGTCGTCGATGCCCTCGGTGCCGATGAGGGCGCCCAGGGAGGCCAGGTAGACCGAGCGACTGAGCCTGAGACTCACCCCCGAACAGGACGCCGTCCTGCGGCGGGCCGCTGAGGCTCGGGGCGAATCGGCAAACGACTTCGTGCTTCGCCATGCGGTCGAGGCAGCCGAGTTGGAGCTCGCCGACCGCCGCGTGTTCGTGGTCGACGAGGCCGCTTGGGGCCAGCTGCAGGATCTTCTTTCGGCCCCGCCGGCACTTCCCGAGGCGCTGGTCAAGCTGCTCTCGGATCCCTCGGTTCTCGAGCAACCCGCTTAGTGGCCTTTGCCGGTCCGGAGCTGTTGACTCCCGAGCATCTCCTCGGCGGGTTCGACTGCGGCAAGCCGGCTCTGAACGAGTGGTTGATCCGTCACGCACCCAACAACCAGATGAGAGGTACGAGCCGCACGTGGGTCGTCATCGAAACTGGCTCCCGTGAAGTCGCCGCCTTCTACGCGTCGGCAACGGCATCGTTTCTCCGATCATCCGCACCGAAGGCGATGCGACGGAATCAGCCCGAAGAGATCCCTGCCATCCTCTTGGCCCGCATGGCGGTTGATTCGAGACCTAAGGATCGCGGTCTCGGCGCAGCTCTCCTGAAGCACTTCATGCTCAAAGCCCTCGAGGTGGCCCAATCCGTCGGAGTACGGCTGCTGCTCTTTCACGCCAAGGACGATGAAGCCAAGGGCTTCTACCTGCACTACGGATTCGTCGAATCCCCATTTGATCCGCTCATCTTGGTGATGGTTCTGCGAGATCTCTGACGGATGACCCAACGTTGCGAGAAAGTGCAAACGGCAGCGGTCCTTCCGGCTTTTGCGTGGATGGGACGGCCTCCCGCCGGCGTCAAGGTTCGGCCTTTGCCCTGGTCTTGCATGGCATACGGTTCGCGTGGTCAGGGAGGTGGGCCATGCGAGACGTGGAGCTCTACCGGCAACGGCTGGGGATCCAAGCGCCCTGGAAGGTCGAGACGGTCGAGATGTCCGTCCCGAGCAGCAAGTGGAGGTGGTCGTCACCCATGCCCGGGGGGTGCGCTTCGCGTGCCCCGAGTGTGGCGGACTCTTCTCGGTCTACGACCACTCAGAGGAGCGGGCCAGGCGGCACCTGGACTCCTGCGGATTCGCCACCTGGCTCCGGGCCCGCCCGCCTCGCGTGCACTGCCCCGAGTACGGGGTGCGTCAGGTTGCCTTGCCCTGGGCCGAACCCCACTCCCGGTTCACCATCTTGTTCGAGCGGCTGGCCATCGACGTGCTCGGCGAGACCGACGTCTCGGGCGCCTGCAAGATCCTTCGGATCAGCTGGGACGAGGCATGGCATCTGATGGAGAGGGCGGTCGCCCGAGGCCAGGCCCGAAAGACACGGCGGCTCCCCGAGCTCTTGGGTGTCGACGAGAAGGCAATCGCCAAGTCCCCCAAGTACCTCACCCCTTGTATGCGACCTGGAGCGATCCACGATCGAGCACATCGCAGAGGATCGCAAGGCAGAGCCTGGGTGCCTACTTTCGAGCGTTTCAGCGAAGAGGAGCTTTCCCAGGTCAAGGCGGTGGCCATCGACATGTGGGAGCCCTACATCGCCGCGATCAAGACCCACCTTCCCGACGGGGAGGACAAGATCGTCTTCGACCGCTTCCACATCATGAACCACATGGGCTTAGCGGTCGACCTGGTGCGACGACAAGAGCACCAGCTCCTGCGCCGACAAGGCAACAAATTGCTCGGCGGATCGCGCTACCTGTGGCTCTACGCGGAGGAGAACCTCCCTCAGGCCGACAAGGAGCGCTTTGCCGCTCTCAAGGTCACCAACTTGAGAACCGCCCGGGCATGGGCGATCAAGGAGAGTCTTCGGGTTCTCTGGCACTCTCGCCACCCCGCCTGGGCCCGCCGCTTCTGGAAGCAGTGGTACTTCTGGGCGACCTATAGCCGCAAGCGTCCGGTCATCGAGGTGGCCCGCATGCTCGCCAGACACATCACAGGGATCCTGAACTACTTCTCCGCCGCCAGGATCACCAACGGAACTGCCGAAGGCCTCAACTCCAAGATCGGAACCATCAAGAAGATGGCCAACGGCTTTCGCAACAAGGAGCACTTCAAGACGGCCATCTACTTCCGCTGCGGTGGCCTCGACCTCTATCCACCGGCGCTTCCCACCCATGCAAAATCCGGGTGAACCGCTGCAGCAAGCGAATGCCGAATTCTACCAAGAACAGTGTGACCCCACGCCGGCATTCGGGGACAGTCCCGGCAGGTTGATAACACTCTGGTGCGGGAACCGGGCCGGGCAGGAAGCAGCAGCTGTGGGGCAAAGACGTGGAAGACCAGCTATGCCGATTGCTACTCTTGGCGATGCCCCGAACCCAAACGCGTCGGGGAGGGCGGTCGGTGCACTCCGCCCTCGCTCCTCGCGTTCGTCTTGCGCTATCAGATCGTCAACGATGTCCTATCAGGGCGTGACAGATCGGCGTGTGTGGTGCCTGTTCCACCGGGAGAAAGCCGAGTTCCCTCAGAAGGGCGCCGCCGGTCAGCAGCGGAAGAGACCGACGCATGTACACGGTGCGCCAAGCCACGATCAACCCAGCGCAATGGTCCTCGACGTAAAGTGAGCCCTGTGCGGCGCTGCGGGGCAGCCCCTTCCCGCTAGCCACGTTTCTGCTGAGCGGGTTCCCGGTGAGATCGCTCAGAGAAACCGCTGTTCGAACGTAGTTGCTCGATTGCGCTTGGTCCCAAGTTTGCTGTGGCGAGACGGTGTAACCCATATTGGCCCAGAAGCTCCAGAGAGCCAAGACTCCTGCAGCGACTGGAATGGCGACGCGAACCCTGTGTGAACACACGCCGATCCGGCGCCACAGATCTATCAGCCCGATCATGCTGGCGAGGATCAACAATGGCATGAAGTCGGCTACGAACCGCTCATAGATCCATCCGTATACCAACACCGCCGCGCCCGTCATCGCCGCTGCAACGAGCAGGATCCGCAACGCTCTGAAGTTCAGATTTCGGCCAGGTACAAATGCGGTGACGACACCCCAGAGTCCGCAAACGAACAGCAAGGGCATAGAGGCTGGAATCGACGCTGTCGGGTCGCTTGCAATAACTCCGCTCGGCGCATCGGGGAATGTGATGTAAGGGAACATCGAGACGAACCGGAAGTTGGCCGGATCGAGATACGCCTCTAAGGTCTTCGGGAGCCATCCCACGGCAAGGTATGGGCTAGTCCCGCTCGTCTCCTTCACGAAGTATTGGTAGACCAATTCATCCGAAAACGGGACCCCGAACAGCATGTGGAACTTGGCCATGTCGATTGCACATCCGACAACCAAAGCCGGAACCACGGCAAGAGCCAGCGGGATTGCCTTCTGGCGTCGATCGTGTCCGCGCTGTCCGAGTCCGAACCATACGGCGATCATGACCACTGCCAACATGGCGGGATATCCCGTCGTGCTCCTGTTGAGGTTGGTCAGGAGCACAAGGAGACCGCAGAGAAGGATCCGGCGCCACGACGGGCGCTCCACCACGCCGACGAGGGCGAAGTATGCTGGCGCAGGCTAGCGCCACACTCCACGCCTCGTCCTCGCAGAACGCGTCGGGGTTGGACGCCAAAAAGATCAGGACCGAACCAATGAGCACGGACGCGAGAAGGATCCCGTACGATGCGGCTTCGGCCCATCCCAGTGTCGCGTTGCCGCGGAAGAACACGCGCAGCCGCCACAGGAGCAGGGAGCAAAATACGGCCGTCGTGATCCAGGCCCCAAGGATCGAGACCGAGAAGAACCGCCCGTCGAGAATTTCGTGAAGACGAATACGGGGATCCGCAAGAGCGAAGCGAAGATCCCAAAGTACGTGTACTCGTGACCGTTGGATACGAAAGCCTCACTACCGATGCTGCCCGAAGGAAGCCACAGATGGCCGTGCATCATTGCCCGAGCCTGAACGTCATAAATGGGATTGCGGTCGACCTGATTGACGTGAAAGGGATTGACGGTTCCGGTCCAGAGATCCCACAGAACCCAGAGATACGGAATGGACGACGCGAGGACTGTTGCGACGCACACCGCTTGGAACCGGCGAACACTGGTCAACGTGACCGTGACACCCCGTGCTCGACGCGAAGGTGGACCACTCGGCGGAGTAGAACCGGCTGGTTTTCTCTTGCAGCTCGGGAAACGCCAACTCTAAACCCCCCCGAAGTCGGGCAGTTGTGCCCAGATCAAGCCCATGATTGCAGCACTGACCCGTCTCGACCAAGTAGGCCGTCGGCACCCGGACCTGGGTGTGTCCCCATGGGTGCCGGTAGGGGGATACGCTCAGGCCGGCCCGTGGGGGCATGTTGGCCATACGTCGAGACGGGACGCAGGCGAACGGGATGAGCGCTCAGGGTTGGGCTTTCGGTCGACCTAACTCCCGCAAGCCCGTCAGACCCTCGATGTGGTCCGCACAAGCTCCACACCTGCCACCAGCGATCGCTCTTCGGGCTGAACCACCGCCCCGTCCACGACGGCGCCTCGCGACAATGCGTCGCTTGCATCTGCCGGCTGTAGACCATGCGCCAGCACCGCCCAGGCTCGGTCATGAAGCCAGGGAATGGGTCGCCGGGCTGAGGCATCGGGCCTCACAGGGCGAGGGTAGACGCACCGTGGCTCTCGTGATTTTCACAGCGCCCCAAACCGGCACTGGGGCAGTCATGGGTATCGCGAAACCTTCACCCATGCAGAGCATTTGTGCCGGTTAGCCACAATGAGAACCGGTCTGACGAGAAGTTCGGTCGCCCGAGGGCCTCGATGAATAGCTTCATGACCGGATCGCCTCCATATACCGAGCGGTCAACGATGACCATTCCAACGTCATACTTGGACAGCGTGGTCCGAGTGTTCGACAGCAAGGCGGGGCCTAACGGTAACGGAAGCCCATAGATGGGAAGAAATGCATGCGCTGTAAGGAATCGCTGAAGACCGGGGGACTGATGAGGCTCGGTGTCGTCACCATGTCTCCCCTCGAGTCCTTAACATGCGCGTAGCCTGCCCAGTAGGCGAAAGGTGTAACCACTGTCCATCTGCCATTGCATCGGCTGTATGAACCCATACGTTGGATATGGGAAAGTGATGGTCACCGGGTCGCCGGCCGGGATGGCTGTGCGCAAAGCAGTCGGCAAATATGATTCCTGCTTCGTCGAGTACGGCCACTGGGGTAGCTGGGTGACGACGAGTGCCGCGACGAGAGCACCGGCGAAGACGCGGCTCGTCAACCAGTTGGGCTGTGGACGATTGCGTTGCATATCGTCAAGGCCAAAGGCGACCATTGCTGCCAGGAAGCCGAACACTTCTAATGAGAAGCGAGACGGGCAGGACATTTTCAATAAGGGGGATATGCGCCAGGAGAAGGAACGGCAGCGGAAGATGCGTCGAACGAGCGTCGACCACCAAATAAGGGCCGAGGGAGAGAACCGCAGCGACCAAGAACAACACGGATGCCAACTGCATCCGTAGGCTGCGTCGAGAGCGCCACACGAGAAAGCCCGCGAGAGCGAGGACCACCACGCCGATGTAGGCATCGAATTCATCCGGGTTACTACCGCTGAAGATAAAGGTTCCGATCCTTAGAGGGTTGGGTCCCACCATCAGGCGTTGCCCGAGGGATCGCAATCCAAATGACACATGTTGCAGTGGTCCGGGAGCGAAGAAGCTGAGCAGATCGTTCCTATACGGATTCCCCAAGGGATATGCGCCAACAGTTGAATGCTGAGGGCCAGCAGCCAGCATCCAGACGGGATAGGCCAACAGCGCGGCTATGACCGGAAGCGCTATGAAGACAGGCCGTACCAACGCAGCAGCCATCAGTTGGATTCTCCGCGGATTGCGAAGGGCGACGAACGCGAGAGCGATGAGAGTGAGAATGGCGACGTCGACGAGCACCTCTTGTGCGATGAGGTACTGGGCCACGACGAGTAGCCCGAGCTGGATACCGAGCCGCCAAGGTGATCCCTTGCCTTGCAGGATGGACACGATGGTCAGTGCGATGAATGGTGGAATGGGGACGAATGCATAGACCAGGTGATCGGAACCTTGGCCGACCATGTACGTCGAGAATCCGTAGAGAAGCCCACTCAGCGCTGCCCCCGGTAGCCACACCTTCCACTTCCGTAACACCACGAACGCCGCCGTTGCGGATACCGGCATGGCGAGCACCATGAGGACGTTTGTAGCGACCAACGGGCTGAACGACTCCGTCAGTGGAGCGCCAATCAGCCCGAGGAGCGGGCTTTCAGTGTTCTGCGCCAAGTTCACGCCAGTCGGCACGAACATCGCATTGGTGAAGAAGGGGTTCAGCCCATGAGCGATGGCGTGAGGGACCCAGCCAATGAACCATGCCGAGAGCACGTAGTCCGCCGTCTGTCCGAACAGCCGATGGGAGATACCAGGGAGTACCGGCCAGTAGGCGACGAGACCCAGCACCAGGTACGTCAGCATCACGCCCGTTGGGAGAAGCGCGTGACGCCACGCGGGAGGCCGTTGGACGATCGGATCGCCCTGCGCGTGCAGAGAAATGGCTTCTCTGACTGCCATCTGGGTCCCTTCTCGCTGAACCTACTCAGTGTGTCCGGCGACGCTACCCCTAAGCGCCAGGAGCCATATCAGTACTGCCCCCCGCCTCTGCCCCAGTTGCGGTATCCCGACATCGCACGCTGCATAGGTTGGCTCGGCTGTCCCCATGGTGCGGTAGGGGATGGGGGTCGCCGGGCTCGGGCATCGGGCTCATGAGGCGACCGTAGACGCAACTCTGCTCGCGGCCCAACCCCCAATGTGCGAAGGTTTGGGCCGGCCACGTCAACGCCCTCGGACCAGACGGAGCGCAGTCCGTCCTGTGGAGGCTGTGGAATGCGTCATCCCGGTCGTTAGTGAGGTCCACAGTCCAGCGCTGATACCGCAGTACCCTGTCGGCGATGAACGCGGCCGTCACAGCCTTGCTAATGGCTCCAGATGTCCCGACGAGCCGTTGCTCCTCGAGGACTTCTATGGCGCCCAGAATGGCACCAGCGGGCAGCGTGTAGGGACGGGCTCGTCGAACATTTCGTGCTCACACCGGGGAAGGGGAAGTGGAGTGAATACAACAGGGAGTTGTGTGAGAACTGCCCTGTGCGTCAGGAGTGCCTCGAGACGGCCCTGGCCAATCCGGACCTGGCTGGATTGTGGGGCGGGACCACGTCGAAGGAGCGCCAGGCGATGCGCCGCCGGCGTGGCGTAGCGCCGTCAGGCGGCTACCTCGGTAGCGCAGACGTGCGGCGGGTTTATGGTTAGAGTCCCCCCTCCGACACGCACCTGAGTACACGCGGGACGTGCCTCGATCTCGATCGACGCGGTGGTGGGGTCGTACGTGATCCGCAGGCCCATCGTCTCCCATTCGGCACTCCAGGCTGCTGAGTCAGAATCCTCCTCTAAGCGTGGTCATGGGCCTCATCTTGATCGCGGCATGCCTCGGCATCGTCACGTTGATTGCAGAAGTTACCTAGGGACAC
Organism: uncultured Acidimicrobiaceae bacterium; assembly: GCA_963764305.1. Taxonomy (GTDB): domain Bacteria; phylum Actinomycetota; class Acidimicrobiia; order Acidimicrobiales; family RAAP-2; genus Bog-473. Next base: position 131,095 of record CAVXSD010000001.1, read on the forward strand.
CATTACGCCTGGACCAGTGGGCGAGGAATCTGCTTGAACCGAACTGCGCGGCATACGGCCAGCGTGTTACGAACTGACCCTCCCTTTCAATCAACACTGAGGTGGATCCTCCCCCTGAGCGGGGCCGGTGTACTAGGGGCGTCTATCGGTCCACCAACACACCCCGAGCTTCCTGGCCACCACGGCGCTCAGCCCGGCCGGTAGCGTCGCTCATAGTCAGGGGTCTCCCCTTTCGGGTCGTCAAGCAACCTCAACGATGTCAGGACCCCTGGCCTCCGCCGGCGGATGCCTCGCTATCTCACATCCCCAAGTTCACTGTCTTCACATGGAAGTGTCAGCTGCTCTGGGTCAGGCTCCGGCACAGTGACATTGGCGAGTGGGTGGACAACTGGCCCAGGTACTGGTCCGCAGAGCTACGAAGAGGTACGTTGGAAACGGTCACGACCGGGAGCGCCGAACCGGGCGAGACCTCTGTCGGCTTCACGACTGCGGGCCCATCGCCAGCCACGTAGTGGTTGATCATTACTTCGTCGTCGTACCACCCAACGCTGAACCAATTCAGATTCGGGTCTACCGTCACGACGACCTGAAGTTGCTGGTGCAGTAGTGAATTCGGAATGGGAAACTTCCACCCGATCGGTGACGGCCAGCTGATGGAGGTTCCCGCATTGTAAAGGTGCAGTTGCACAAAGCCCGGAACGGATGACCGTTCCATGACGAGTCTGCTCTTCCCGTAGGTCATGAGCGTCAAGGCATGGGTGAAGTCGCTCACCGGGCGGTTGAACTTGAAGCCGATGATATGGGTAAATGCAGGCGATTGCTCGACTGGCTTCCACGTGTAGTGCTCGAGCTGTTGCCCAGGCACGTTCTTCGTGTCATTGCCGGTTGAGATGTAGAGCCCCGAGCAATTGTCGATGGCGAAAAGCTGTCCCGCCGGCGCCCAGTACGGCAGGGTTGACCCTCGCCGAACACTGTTTGCCAGCGAATCGATGCTCAGTGATTTCTCGACGGAGACGAACCGAGCGCTCTGGTTCATTGTCCATTGGGCAACCGGAAACGCCGCGATGGCCAAATTCGCAGCGACGCAGTAGGCGCCGATGGCGACGACGGAACCGAGCGCGAGGCCCTTGACGCGCTGAGAACGGGCCTCCAACCGGCGCCATACGTCGATGAGGGCGATGCCGCTGGCGATGATGAAAAAGGGCATCAGATCCGCCAGGTACCTCTGCGAGATGTACCCCCACAGCAGCACTCCGCCCGCTCCGGCTGCGGCACCGAGAAGAATGATCCTCGTCAGCCGCACCTGTCCGATCCCCCGCGGCCGGAAGGCTGTAACGGCTCCCCAGCAGCCGAGGAGGAAGAGCAGTGGGCTGGTGTCTGTGAAGCTGGCGGTTGGGTAGGTCTGGTCAAGCACCGCGCCGGCGAGCCATGGGGCGGGGGCGCCGGGCGGACCGATGAAGGGGAAGAGGCCGCCGAAACGGAGGCCGAAAGGTTGGAAATAGGCCGACAGGGTGCTCGGCAGGAAGGCGAAGCTGAACGCCTTTCCGCCGTTGGCGGCCAGGAAATAACGGCGATGGGCGTTGACAGTGGCCCAGACCTGGTCGGCCATGGGTAGGCCGATCGGAATGCCGAACTTGGCGTAGGTGACCACACAGGTGGCGAGGAATGGGACTATCCCGACCGCCAGCATCGGGAGGACCCAACGCCGGTTGGATGCCTGGTCTCGACCCAGGGCGAACCATCCTGCGATGGCCATGGCTGCGATGGAGCAGGCCCAGCCGGTCGGGCTCCGGTTGAGATTGGCGCACAGGACGAGCACGCCACTGGCTGTCACCCGTCCCCACGTCGGTCGCTCGAGAACGCCGAGCAGGGCAAAGAGGCTGCCCACGGTGAGCGGCACGCTCCAGGCGAAATCCTCGCTGTAGATGAACGGGGTCGAGGCCAGGTAGAGAACGACCGAGCCGCCCATGATGGTGGCCATGAGGGCACCGAACGACACCGCCTCGGCCCGTCCGACCACGGACTCTCCACGCATCAGAATGCGGAGACGCCAGAGCATCAATGAGCTGAAGAGGGCAGTGAGGAGCCAAGCCAAGAGGATTGAGGGGGCAGTCATCTGGCCGTCAAGCCGGTTGGTCACGAGCAAGATGGGCATGCGGATGATTGAGGGGAACACGCCGAAGTAGGTGTAATCGTGTCCACCGTGAACGAAGGCCTCGATGCCCATCTTCCCGTTGGGTAGGTAAAGATGGCCGTGGAAGAGTGCTCTGGCCTGCAGGTCGTAGAAGTTGGCGTAGGGGACTGCTCGCAGAGGATTGAGCGTTCCGGACCACAAGTCCCACTGCAACCAGAGGAATATCGGCAAAATGATTGCACTACCTACGATGGTTGCGGCGGTGAATCGTCGACGGCTCAGATCGGAGGACGAACGAGGGCGCGCTGGTTCCACGTCAGGCAGGAACTCATCGGTTGTGAGCAGTTCGACTTCTGGGATGGCCGTTGCCACGTCCCCCACCTAAGAGTGAATCGATTTCCTCAGCGCTACCAGTTGCCCACCGTGCTCCCGCCTGTGGCGTTCACTGTGTTCCAGGGATGGTTCCAGCCCTCTCCGGCTCGAAATCTACAGTACTCAACGATCAACGATCAATCGGGTCAAGGAGCAGCATATTGAGCTACCGCAAGCGCGAAGTCAGCGTTTCGCTGTGCGCAGAGGCGGTGGACGCGCTCGAGAATGGGGCTGATCCGCTGCCCGATCTGGGGCTTGACTCGCACCTGGCCGTATCGGACCGACGTCGCTGATCTGGTATACGCTGTCGTCCCGCTCGGAACTTCGCCATGCAGAAATCTGGTGGTTGCGGATCGGAGTTTCTTGCTCTTCCTGGGGCTCACGTACTTCCGGCGGCGCAGTCGCCCCCTCGCTAAACGGATTCGGCGCGACGAGTGGCAGGCAGCCGGGGTCTTCACCGTTTCTTCCCACGACGCGATCGGTGCCTACGACGGGTCTCCGCACAAAAATTCCTGCTGGTGGTGAGGCGCAAGACGGCACAACGAAGCCAGGAATGTCCAGCCCATGGAGCTGCGCTGGTCGGTCGAGCGCGCCCACTCCTGGCTCTCGAACGTCGGCGCCCTGCGGCGCAACGCCGCCCGCAAGATCAGCCACCGTTGGCTCAGCTCGCCCTCGGGGTCACCTTCGTGCCCACCACCAAGCTCATCGATTGACGCAACCGCTGGTCACCTGGCTGCGTCCATCCATCGAAGTTCTATATGAACAACATGAGAACAATTTCCTATCCATGCCTCTGCGAGGGGACCCCGCAATGCTCCGCCAGGTCCACTTCCCCCGTCTCCGCCGTGCGCCGCTTCGATGCCCTGTTCGCTCGGGGCTCGGACGGCCCCGGGCGCCAGCGTAACCCTCGGTGAGCGTGCGCAGAGCGGCAAGGGCGGGCGAGGGCTTGGCGCAGGCGGCTGCTTCTCCGCGTTTGGTAAGAGGTACTTCTCTCATATTCGTCTTCGCATGACAACGATTGCCTGCTCGAATCGTGACCGGTCTGCCACGAAATCGAGGATCTCGAACGAGTCGCTCCACGTCGACTCGAAGTAGCTTTTGGGCACGACTGCATCACCGTAGAACTTGCCATTCATGGAGGCCCGGGGATTCGGCGCATACAAGAATTCACCGCGGTCATACCTTGCGAGCGCATCGTCGTGGTCCACGAAGGACTTTGAGAGAAGCTCGTGCCATACGCTATTCACCAGGTCCGGGTTGTCGCGGAGTTCCTGGCACATGTCGAGGAACCATCTTGCTTGTAGCGTGATGAACACGAGACCCCCCGCCTTCATTACCCGGGTGAATTCCTCTTTCCACGCCGTATGTGCGATGGGTGAGAGGTGCGAAAAGACGGAGTATGCAAAGGCCGTATCAAAATGTTCTGACGGTAAGGTCGATGGGGGCATATCTTCGAGCGCGACAATCTGGCCAGGGACGCCGGTCTCCCGACACACGGTTCTTGCTGCCTCACTGATGTCGGCGCACCAGATGTTGTCCGCCGGTATGTCGCGGAGGAACATGCGGGCGAACCGACCCCATCCGCAACCGAAATCAAGCACATTGGACTTCGAGCCAAGAGCGAGTCCGTACTTCTTCCTCTGGCTGGCCATATACATATAGAACGCCCAAGCCTCACGAATGGCCGTCTCGTTGGATGAGCCAACGGACTGCGATTGGAAATCTTGCGGTGGAAAGGACGGCATAGGGACCCGCGCGCGTCCGTCAATCGAATCCAGAAGCGTCTTCAGCCATGCCTCGTCATTTCGCTTAAATCTCTTGTACGGCCCTGGTCGGATCATCCCGGTGATCGTCGCACGGATCGGACTCGTTCGCCACTATCCCCGATGTGATGGCACGACGGAGCGCGGCCTCCGCCCCCCGTGACGGCTCCGGGTCTCGGACCGGACTGACCCCGAGCACAGCGAGTCCGACACCCACGCCTAACCGGGCTGGATGACCAAGCAGGGCTCGCGCCAGACAGGTTGGGCCGCCTTCGAGGCGGTGGCACTGAGTCCGCCCTGTCGAGGGCGAAGACCATCATGACCGACGCCGTCGTCTCGGGCCATCGGGCTATGGTCTAAACGTCCGGAGAGACCTGGCACGCTTCGCTGATGCGGTCAGTATCCGTACCAGGTTGGCGGAAGAGACCGGCTCGTCGACTCTCTGAACGGATGAAGTGAGACTGCATATGAGCGCCGAGACCGCATTGACGACGACTACCTGAGGTGATGCTGAGGTTTGGCCTGACGCGAGCTGAGATGCGATGACGATCGCGTCGGAATCGACCGCCGAGGAACACGGTTCGGTCTTGAGCGACGAGGCGGGAACCGCTCCCGGGGACCGCCGCTTCCGTCCCGACATCCAGGGACTTCGTGCTGTGGCCGTCCTGCTGGTGGTCTTCTATCACGCTGGGCTGACCTGGATGAGCGGCGGCTATGTCGGCGTCGACGTGTTCTTCGTCATCTCCGGATTCGTAATTACCGGTCTCCTGCTGCGAGAGCGAGGGACGTCCGGCCGAACTTCTCTCGTGGCCTTCTACGGACGCCGGAGCCGGCGCATCATCCCGGCCGCCACGCTGGTCATCGTCGTCACCGTGGTGATGACATACACCAGGGCCGGCGTCGTCTTCGGAGCGCAGACCGCGACCGACGCCCGGTGGGCTGCCGTTTTTCTCGCCAACTTTCACTTCGCGTCGATCGGGACGAATTACCTCACGGCGCGACTGCCACCCTCGCCGCTCCAGAACTTCTGGTCGCTCGCCGTAGAGGAGCAGTTCTACCTCGTGTATCCCACGCTCTTCTTGCTCATCGCGTCCATCCGTACCCGGTTGTCGGTTCAGGCGAGGCTGTTCGCCGGCCTGGTGATAATCACCGCCGGCTCCTTCGCACTGTCGGTGTTCCAGACCGCTTCGAGCCCGACAGTCGCGTATTTCTCCCCCTTCACCCGCGCCTGGGAGCTGGCCATCGGCGCTCTAGTGGCGGTGTCGACGAAGTGGCTACTCACTCTTCCGAAGGCTGTCTGCGCCGTCCTCACGTGGGTGGGGCTGGCGGGCATCGCCTTCGGTGCCGTCGTCTTCAACGGTGACACCGCCTATCCGGGGTCCTTGGTTGCCATCCCGGTGGTGGGCGCGGCACTCGTCATCGCCGGAGGGACACGCACGCCGCCGTGGGCGGCCGAGTCAGTGCTCAAACGCGGTCCGTTCCAGTGGTTCGGGAAACTCTCCTACTCGATCTACCTGTGGCATTGGCCGCTCTTGATCATTGCCGCCGACGTCGCTGGCACGACCAGCCTCCCCTTCCGCCGGAACATCATCTGGCTCCTGGTCGCGCTCATCGCATCCGTGGCCTCCTTCTACCTGGTCGAGAACCCGATACGCCATGCCCGGCTCTCACGCTACGGCCGCTGGACGCCTATCGGCCTTGGTGCAGTGCTGATCGCCGTGTCCCTGATCGTGGCCACCGTCGAGATCGATGCTCACGCGGCACCGCTGCCATCGTCAGCGTCGTCGTACGGAAGTAAGGGCGACGTTCCGCTCGTTGCCGGCTCCACGGCCGAGGTCGAACAGCTGGTTAGCGACGTCGACCAACATCAAGAACCTACCCACGGATCTCACGCCGGCCCTGACCAACGTTGCCAACTCCTGGGGAGGTCCGGTACCGCCGTGCTGGCCCGGTACCGGTCAGTCATCCATCCCCGCATGCATGTTCGGAGATCTCAACAGTACCCACACAATGGTGGTCTATGGCGACTCGCATGCCGGCATGTGGTTCCAAACGCTCGACTTCATCGCTACTCTCATCCATTGGCGCCTCGCCTACCTGGGCAAGGGCTATTGCCCGGCCGGTTCCCTGCCCTACGAGAACCCACCCGGATTCGGGAGTCCGGGTGGCGAGTACTCGGCGTGCGACCAGTGGCATCGCTTCGCCATCAACCGCATCAACCAACTCCATCCCAACCTCGTGATCATCACCCAGGAGTTCCGGAGCAAGCCCGACGGCGATGCCTACAGCGACGCCCAATGGCAGCGGGGTCTGGTCAAGACCATCTCGCCCATCCACGTTCCAAAGGACAGGGTCGCGGTGCTCGGGAACGTTCCCTTACTCCCCACCAGCGGGCCCGAATGCCTTTCCCGGCACCCCAATGACGTCCAGGCGTGCTCAGGTCCTGTCTTGCCAGTGGGATGCCTCCCTCAATAACGCCGAGCAGATGGCGGCGACCGAAGAAGGGGCGCGCTATGTGAACGTCACCCCGTGGTTCTGTTCGAGCACCTGCACGGCGGTGATCGGCAAGTACGAGGTCTACTGGGACGATTACCACATCACAGCCGCCTACGCCTTATTCCTTGCCGGAGTACTGGCAAAGTCGCTCCCCCTGTCCCTCCCAAATGGATCCGTTCTGATCCCTCCCCCAACCACCAGCGTGATCGTTCCCGCGAACGGGACTGTGCTTTCCGGGAGACGGCCCCTTGACGCGATCGCATCGGCCAACGTGGCCTCCGTCAGCTTCGAGCTCACGGGCGGAACGCTGCGGCACCATGTCATCTCCGGTTCCAGGCAGACCTTCGGTGGCTGGATCGGTAAATGGAACACGACGACCGTCCCCGACGGCGCCTACACATTGCAGAGCGTCGCCACCAACTTCGAAAACGTCAGCGCGACGAGTGCCGGCATCACGATCACCGTTCACAACCGCCAGGTGACCGCGGTGGCGCAGGCCGCTGCCGCATCGGAAACGCTGCCAGCTCCGTGAGATCTCTGCTGGTGGCCCATGACGTGCCGTGGCCGTCGCTCGGAGGCGGCCTCGTCCGCTTAGCTCAGGTTGTCGAGTCCATGGGCTCCGTGACCGAACTCGACCTGTTCGTCATCCACGACCAGAGTCGATCGAGGATCATCCTTCCTCCGACAGTTGCCGTGCAACGGTCGAAAAGCGTGCAATTTCCCCGCACATCTCCCCAGATCCGATGGCGGCTGGAATGGGCGGCCCGCCGGGGTGTACCGCTCGAAGTGGTCATGACCCGAGCCGACCTTGCCCCGCGACTCGTGCTGGAAGGATCGGGCCGCCCGCCATATGACGTGGTGTGGTTCTCGACGGCGAATTCGTACGAATGGACGGGGCGGCCCGACCTCGGGCCGACCATCGTGGATCTGGACAACCTCGAGGACGTCAAGGCTCGGCTGCGGGCCGACCTACTGGCAGACCAGCTGCGATCGGCTGGTACGCGAATCTCCGTGCGAAACCGCCTGGCCTTGCATCAGGTCCGACTCAATGGCAGCGATTGGCGCCGATTCCAGCAGTCGGTGGCGTCTCAGGCGGAGCGGGTTGTGATCGCCAGCGACCTCGACGTGGGCCGGTCGGGGCTTTCCAATGTCACCGTAATCCCCAACACATACCCGCGGCCACGGCTGCCGGTCGGGAGACCGGCCGCCGATGGGCCGCCGGTCGTGCTCTTCCAGGGGAGCTTTGACTACCCACCCAACGTCGACGGAGCGGAATGGCTGGCGGCCACCATCGCTCCCCGCATTCGGGCGGCGATCTCGGCTACGGAGGTACGACTCGTCGGCCGTCCCGCAATGAGCGTCACGCAACTGCACCAGCCCGGGGTGCTGACCGTGGTCGGCGAGGTCCCCACCATGGAGGAGGAGCTGGCCCGGGCCTCGGTGGCCGTGGTGCCGGTGCGTTACGGCAGCGGGACCCGGGTGAAGATCCTCGAATCCTTCGCGGACCGCGTCCCGGTCGTGTCCACCACCCTCGGCGCGGAGGGACTGGACGTTGAGGACGGAGTGCATCTGCTGCTGGCCGACGATCCGGAAGCGTTCGCCTCAGCGACCGTGCGCCTGCTGCGTGACCCCCGACTGCGCGTGCGCCTGGCCGAGGGGGCGGAGACGCTTTACCTCGAACGCTACGACGGCCGCGTGGCCGACGCGGCCGTCCGTCGCCTCGTCGAGGATGTGGCGGGATTGAGGACCCATTCGTAGGCCTCCAACGTCTTGGACACTACGGCCTGGTCGTCGAACTCGGCTCGGCCTTGCGCCTTTCGCCGCTCATGCGGCACCGGAGAGTTGGGGTGTAGAGGCCATCAACACCGACTTGGGGGCATTGGTTGCCACGACATTGTGATGGTTGAAATCGGAGCTATCCCTGAAAGAGTGGCGGACGATCTCGGCTTCGTCGACTACCCGCAGATGGCGTTGCCCGGCTCCTCGCGGCCATCTGCGGGGACACCGCCGCCGGCACTTCGAGCTGTGCCACCCTGCGTTGCGGTGATGGCCCAGCAGGTGACCCGTCGGCTGCGCGAGCCGTGCCCAACGGCGGGACCTTCGCAGCCTTGGGCGGAGCGTTGTTCGCCCGGGTGACCAATGAGATATCTTATCGGGCTTCCACCAGTTGGTGGATCACCCGTCTCCTTCGACGGATCACACCGCCCATAGACCGAAAGGGCACCTTGTCTGCGGCTGACGTGTTGCCACTGTCGGCGCGAAGGTTTAGCTCCGGCGCCGGTTGAGACGACTCCCCACCCAACGTCGCAACCGAACTCCCCACAGTCCTGACAAATAGGTCTCGAGCATGACGATCCGTCGTTCTTGGTCAACGACGCGTTGCTCGAGATCGGCATGGTAGTCGGCCTGCAGGTCTGCGGCCGCCCGTGCTAGGTCGGCCGGTGCAGGGGAGCGCTGGTTCTCGATCGCCGTGCGGACGGTCGTGGGGCGTGACAAGGTCTCGGCCGCATCTACCCGCTTGATCGCCCGCTGCACTGCGGCGTCGAACACGGGTCCAGAGTCCTTCGGAGGCTGACATTCGAAGCGGTCGAGGGACTGACCCCATTTCTCGACCAGCTTTCGCCGGTTCCGAGTCAAGAGAAAGTCCCGATAGACCTTCGACGAGCTCTGGCTTCCCCGGTGCACCAGTCGAGCCTGCGGTTCGTAGCGCGTTCCTAAGCCTTGCGCGGCCAAGGCCAAGCATAGGTCAACATCCTCGTAATAGGCGGGGAAGTACCGTTCGTCGAACCCACCCACGAGGTCCCATGCGCGGCGTGTGACCAGCAAGCCGTTAGCCGATGCCCAGTCCACGTCTCGTGGTTCCTGGTAGGCATCGCTCCCGGGCGGCAGGCCCTCTCCCACGTGGGAGGTGGACCCATCACGCCAGAGGACCGACCCCGCTTCCTGCAGCGTGCCGTCGTCCCACGCGATGCGGGCCCCCACGGCACCGATCTCCGGGTCGTCCGACACTGCTCGGATCAATGCATCGATGCATCCGGCGTCGACTGTGCTGTCGTCATTGAGGAAGACCAGCAGGGGGGCCCTTGCGATGGACGCAGCCTGATTGCACCCGGCGGCAAATCCGAGATTCTTCTGGTTGACGATCAGGACGACGTCCTCGTGCGCAGTTAGGCCGTCGAGCTGGTCCGACGGAGTGCCGTTGGCCACGACCACCAGCTCGGTCCCTGGGGGACTGGCGCCGGGTCGCCGCAGGGCATCGAGGCAACCGAGGGCCATCTCCGTACGCTCGAGGACCAAGATGCAGATCGAGACGCTGGAATCGTCCGGCACACGGGTCCCTCGCCGCACCAAGGGCTCGTATGGCGAGGGACTCACGTCCATCGCGGCTCCGGTCCAGCATGGTGCGCGAGCACGAACCAGCCCGTCTCGTCGTGCGCCTCGTCGACCACCAGATCACCACCGGCCACGGGAGCCCCGTTCCGCGGTGGAGAGGTGGCAACGGGTTCCATGACCACAGGGTAGTGCGCCGTCGTCCGGACGAACTGAGCGCAGTCGACTGCGACACCATTGCATCGCGCATCGCTTTGGGAGTCATGGCGGTCCAGTTGGTCTTCAGTATTCACTCTGGCATCGTTGGGGCTCGGAGGGCTAGTTCAATCAGTCCAGAAGCACCTCGTTTGTTGCTCGGCGAAGTGCTCCGCTCCCCCTCGGGAGACCTCGCGGCGAGACGCGAACCCCAAAGGTGAGGATCAGCCCGACGAACAGGTGGAGCGCCTGCCCGACAGTCCCGGTAGCCGGGTTGCGCGCAATGAGCATCGCAAAGGGATTCCACAGATACGGCGAGCAGGAGATCAGTCCGACGAAGACGATGCCCGGATGCGCCAGGATCCTGGCTACCCACGACTGAGAAGGAGGGTGACGAGGGTGGTCGCAGCGAGCAGATGATCTCGCCCGCGGTCGAGCAAGTTCCGTTCCAAGCCTTCTTGGTCCGCGCATTGGTGCGGGTCGCCCAGTCGGCCTCGTAGGTTAAGGCTCGTGGATGAGGTCACGAACCGAGTGCGGGACAGCTGGCTCGCTACTTCGAGGCTGAACATCACCTCACTGGATCCTCCCTCCGGGGACGGAGTCCGAGGAGTCCCAAGCCTGGGTCCCGGGTTAGGAGCCTCCGACCCCACCGGCGATACGGTCGCCGGTCTCCTTGTCGATGTTGCGCCAGTACTGCAGGGCGCGCTCGAGCACGGGCGGGGACACCCCCTGGCTCAGGTGTCCGACGACATTGGAGACCAACCGGTCACGCTGGGCGTCGTTCATGACCTCGCGTACAAGCGTCCCGGCCTGACCCCAGTCGTCGTCGTCCCGACGCAACGTGTAGGCCGCGTGGACGAACTCGCCGTCGGCGTCCCACCTCTCGAGGTAGGGATAGCGCTCCGGATCTGCCGCCGGACCGCCCTTTGAGTTGGGCGCGTACACGGGGTCGGAGACCTTCTGCATCCGCATGGCGCCGTCCTTGCTGTAGCTGCGCACCGGGGACTGGGGCGCGTTGACTGGGATCTGCTTGTAGTTGACGCCCATGCGGGCACGGTGGGCATCGGCGTAGGAAAAGACGCGGGCCAACAGCATCTTGTCCGGACTGACGCCGATTCCCGGTACGAGGTTGTTCGGCTCGAACGCGGCCTGCTCGATCTCGGAGTGGAAGTCCGTGGGGTTGCGGTCCAGCGTCAGCCGACCGACCTCGTGCAGCGGGTAGTCGCCGTGTGGCCACACCTTGGTCAGATCGAATGGGTTGAAGCGGTACGCGCTGGCTTCCTCGAAGGGCATGATCTGCACCCGCAGCGTCCAGCTCGGGTACTCCCCGCGCCCGATCGCCTCGAAGAGGTCGCGTCGGTGGTAGTCGCCGTCCTCGCCGGCGATCCTGTCGGCCTCCTCCTGGGCGAGGTAGTCGATGCCCTGGTCGGTCTTGAAGTGGTACTTGACCCAGAACCTCCCTCCGTTGGCGTTCACCCACATGTAGGTGTGGCTCGAGTACCCGTTCATGTGTCGCCACGATCTGGGGATCCCGCGGTCACCCATCAGCCAGGTGACCTGGTGGGCCGACTCAGGGGAGAGGCTCCAGAAGTCCCATTGCATGTCATGGTCGCGGAGGTCCGAGTCGGCCCGACGCTTCTGCGACCGGATGAAATGCTGGAACTTCATCGGGTCACGGAGGAAGAACACAGGCGTGTTGTTCCCCACCAAGTCGTAGTTGCCCTCCGACGTGTAGAACTTCAGGGCAAAGCCGCGTGGGTCACGCCAGGTGTCGGGACTTCCCCGCTCCCCGGCCACCGTCGAGAAACGGATCAAGGTGTCGGTGGTGGCCGCGGGTTGGAAGACCGCCGCCTTCGTGAACTGGCTGACATCGGCGGTGACCTCGAAGTGGCCGAACGCGCCACCCCCCTTGGCGTGTGGCTGGCGTTCTGGGATCCGTTCCCGGTTGAAGTTCGCCATCTGCTCAATCAGGTAGTGATCCTGCAGCAGGATGGGGCCATCCGGACCGACGGTCAGGGAGTGATCGTCGCTGGCCACCGGGATCCCGGCGTCCGTCGTGGTCGGATGCACGTCATCGTTCGCCATGGTTGTCCCCTTTTGTGGAATCGATATCAACTCTACGCGCTCCCCGTTCTGAGCCGATCCGGATATGGCAATACCCGCTGCGAAGGGCGGCAAAGCTCGCTGCCCCGACCGCGCGTTGGCCGTCAAGCGTCACGGACGCCGTGGAGCTCCACCCGCACGCTGATCTCGGGATAGACGCGGACCATCAACATGCTCGGAGGCTTCATGCCGAATTCGCGAATGTCGAACACGTCCTCTCCCGTCAACGCGATGCCGTCCTCGTGCGCGACGATCTGCATGCCGTGCGAGAACGTCCGCGTCTTGCCGTGAAAGGAGATCTCGCCGGTGACCTCGTAGTCGGGGTGGGAACCGCCCAGGACGATATCGGTGACCCGGCCGGTGATGGTTGGGTAGCGCCGTGCATCCATGCGCCGACGCAGCTCGCGGTCGTAGAGCTGGTTGCCCGACGTGAGCCGTTCCACCGCCAGCTCGAGCTCACCGGACACAGGATGCTCCAGGTCGAGCGATCCGTCGGTGCGACGAGCCGCCTCGAACCAGCCGGTGATGCCGCGCGTCTCCGTGTTGATCGGGTGGAGGCTGGAGCGTCCACTGATCCAGACGCAGGAGCGGACCGAGTCGAGTGTGTAGCGAATGAGCGCCATCCTGAATTCCGTTCCCCGGGAGCGTCGTCCACCCGGATCCACCGCACGCGGATCCCGAATACTGGCATAAAGTCATCGCATGGCCCGATTGGACATCCCTGCTGGCGAGGGCGGTGACGCGGTGCAGATCTGGTCCCTGCAGCCCGAGCTCGGGGCGGCGGCAACCCGTTTCGTGAGTGCGGCCTACAACAAGAGCATTCTCCCGACACGCGTGCGGGAAGCGGCACGGATGCGGATCGCCCAACTGAACGAGTGCACCGTGTGCCTCGCCTTCCGAGCGGACACAGTCAAGGCACAGGGCCTCGACGAAGGTTTCTACAATGCGGTGGGGTCGCCCGATGACGGTTCGCTCACCGAGCAGGAGCGCCTCGCCGTGGAGTACGCCGAGCGTTTCGCTATCCATCACACCAGCATCGACGACCAGTTCATGGCGCGGCTGCGGGAGTGCTTCACCGATCCCGAGATCCTCGACCTGACCATCTGCCTCTCGGCCTTCCTCGGGTTGGGGCGGACGCTCCGGGCGCTGGGGATCACGGAGACGTCGCTGACCGACTTCTAGCCGGAGCCGCCCCCCGCGGGGTCGAAGGCCGCGTCCCGGTCCTTGACCGCCTGGCGGAGACCGACCTCGGCGATCTGCTTCGAGAAGGCCTTCGCTTCCGGGGCGCGGTGGCCGATGGCGTCGTTGAGCGCGGCGAATCGCTGCAATTGCGAGCGCCCCATCAGCTCGACGCCCATGTTCACCACCCGCTTGTTCGCCACCAGCAGATCGCGGCCGATCAAGGCCATCCGCCCGGCCAGCTCGAGCACCACGTCGTCGAGCGCATCGGCCGGCGCGCTGGCGACGACGAGGCCGATGTCCCGGGCGGCGGCGCCGGAGACCGTGTCGCCGGTCAGGACGAGGCGCTTCGTCCATTGGGGGCCCAGGTGGTACAGCCACATGTTCGTGGGAGGCACGCCCATGGAACGTACCGGCGGGAACCCGATGTTGGCGTCGTCAGCGGCCACGACCAGATCGCAGTGCAGGGCGAGATCGGTCCCGCCCGCCAGGCAGTTCCCCTGGACCTGGGCGATCACGGGGAGCGCGCAATTCCAGATCCGCGCCCACCCGTCCCCCAGGGCGAGCATGGCCGATACGTCGCCCTCCATCGCCGCATGCTGCGGGAAGTCGCCGGGGTCCGTGTCCTCTGCGATGTAGCCGTAGCCCGATGAGAACGATCGCCCTGTGCTCCGGATGATGATGACGCTCGCTCCGGCATCGCCCTCCGCGTCCTGGACCGCCCGCAGGAGCTCGCGGATGCAGCGGGGCGTCAGAGGATTGTGGTGGTGCGGCCGGTTGAGTGTCAGGCGCCGCACGCGTCCCAACTCCTCGACCGTCAACGTCGTGAACTCTGCCGTCACTCCGGTTCGACTCCAAACTCGAGGCGGGACTTGATGACCTTGCCGCTCTCGTTGCGCGGGAGCTCGTCCATCACGGTAATCCGGCGAGGCACCTTGTAGTCGGCTAACCGCTCCAGGAGGAAGGCGCGCAGCGCCGCGGTGGATGCGGGATGGCGGAGCACGACCCAGGCGGCCACATCCTCGCCCAGGACCGGGTGCTCGACGCCCGCCACCGCAGCCTCGGCCACTGCCGGGTGCTCGAACAGGGCGGCTTCCACCTCGCCGGGCACCACGTTGTGGCCGCCCCGGATGATGATCTCCTTCTCCCGACCGACGATCCACAGGTGCCCGTCGCCGTCCAGGTAGCCGAGGTCCCCGGTCTGGAGCCAGCCGCCGACCCAGGTCTCCACGGCGCTCTCCCCGTCGCCGAGGTAGTCGCGGGCACGCCGGGTCCCGCCGAGAACGACCTGCCCGATGTCGCCCGTTGTCCGGGTCCCTCCCTCCGGTCCGACGATGCGAACTTCGACTCCGGGCAGCGGGAGCCCCACCGATCCCAGGTGCCGCCCGCGGTCGCCCATTGGCATGGCGGTCGCCGCGCCGAACTCGGTCATCCCGTAGCCGCAGAGGACCTCCGCCGACGGCAGCGCCGCCCCGAAGCGGCGCAGGGTGGCCGCGGCAATCGGTGCGCTGCCCACGTTGACGACGGCCAGGCTGGACAGATCGGCCGACTCGAAGTTTGGCGCGCCGACAATGAGCTCCACCATGGCGGGGACGAGGAAGGCGGCCACCGGACGCTCGCGCTCCACGGCGGCGATCCAGACGTTCGGTTCGAAGCGGGGGAGGAACCACCCGCTCAATCCGCCCCGGAGCGGCCCCGAGATGAGGAGCGACCCGCTGGTCGTGGCGAACGGCGAGGAAGAGAGGAATCCGAGGCCCAGCCAGGCCGATGGCACCCGTTCGGTCGTGGAGAGTCCGCTGTGTCGGACGGTGACGCCCTTGGGGCGTCCGGTCGTCCCCGAGGTGTACATGATGTCGGCCACGTCGTCCGGCCCGGACATGGCCTCCAGGTCACGATCATCCGATGTGAGGAGATCGGCCCAGCGCGCCACACCGCCGGCCCCGGTGCAGACCACTGTCTCGGCCGCGGCGCGGACCGGGTCTGTGACCTCGCTGCACAGCACGACGGACGCCCCTGCGTCCTTCAGGATCCGGCCCAGCTCGACTGGTCCCAGTCGGGAGAGGAGGGGGACGGCGATCGCGCCGGCCTTGTGGATCGCGAGGTAGGACACCAGCCACTCGAGCGGCTCGTCGTTGCCGATCAGTAGCCCGACTCGGTCGCCGCGCTGGAGCCCCTGGTCTTGCAGGCCGCGGGCGAAACGGTTGGAGCGCCGGTGCCACGCATCCAGCGTGAGCTCGGCACCGTCGGCCAGGTTCCGCCACGCCACGGCGTCGGGGAACGCCTCGGCGAGCTGGGCGATCAGCTGTGGCTGGAGGAGGGTCATGCCCGGGCACCCCGTCGGCGCATCAGTACGGCGCCCCGCCCTCGAGGATGGTGCGCGGGTTGTCCACGAGCATGGTGGCGATGTCGGCGTCGCTGATGCCGCGGTCCCGCATCACCGGGAGCACCTCATCGGAGATGTAGGTCCAGCGCCAGTCGTTCGACGCGTCCATCACGTCCCGCGGAAACCAGTCGACGAAACACATGGCATCGTGTGAGAGGACGATCCGCTCGGCGTAGCCCCGCGCGCAGAGGCGAGCCACCGCGTCGACGTGTGCTTCGAGGGTGATGCCCGGGAGGCCGAAATGGTCGAAGCCGAGGTACGAGCCGTTGTCGATCAGGCTGAGGTGGTAGTCCGTGTTGACGGTGCCCCCGCTGTGGCCGATGACCACCCGGGTCAGGTCGACGCCCTCCTCCTTGAAGATGCGCTGCTGCTCGAGTCCCCAGGGTTCCGGCGGTGTCGGGGTGTGCGTGGTGATGGGCACGCCCGTTGCCCGATGCGCCAGAGCCACGGCGCGCAGCACACGCTCCACGCCCGGAGTGATCCCCGGACGGTCAGAGGCGCACTTGAGGATGCCGGCCCGCACGCCCGTCTCCCCGATGCCCTCGCTGATCTCGCGCACGAAGATGCCCACCATCGGTTCGGGCCCCCCGAGAATGGTTCCCGGTCCCCGGAAATGGAAGTACATCGGGACCTCGTTGTACGTGTACACGCCGGTCGCCACGACGACGTTGATCTCCGCGACCTGCGCGGCGATCGCCGCCACCCGCGGGATGTACCGCCCGAGTCCGACGACGGTGAGGTCGACCAGCGTGTCGATGCCGTGCGCCTTCAGCTCGCGCAGCTTGGTCACGGCACGCGCCTGCTCGGCCGCCTCGTCCCATTCCGCCGCCGTCTTCTCAATCTCGGGGCTCAGCACGAAGATGTGCTCGTGCATGAGGGTGCGTCCGAGGCGCCCCCCGTCGACCGGTCCCCGCACGGTGTTGACCTGGGCCATCTCGTCCCCTTGTCTGCTTCCCGCTGGGCGGGCGCGGGAGATCGTAGCGGGACATGGCGATTACCGACGGGGGACTTGGGGCAGAATGTCACAGCAGAACCACAGCGGGTCCTGCGTCCGTGTCGATTTGAGCATGTTGGGATAAGGGGCGTCCCCGACCGAGGAACTCCACCACATGACCGTTTCAGGCCAGCCGAGCACACCCGCAGAGAGGGAGAGGGCCAGGGTCCGGCTGCGCGCGCTGACCAGGGGGGCCATCGTCGCCGCCACCGGGGCCACAGTGGCCATCGGGGTCGTCGTGGCCCACGACCGACCCGGCGCAGGTGCGGCCCGGACGAAGGCAACGTCCGATGCAGGCTCCTCGTCCTCCATTTCGAGCAACAGCAACTCCGACTTGGGCACCAGCGGCAATACCGGCAACACCGGCAATACCGGCACCAGCGGCAATACCGGCAATACCGGGGCCTCCTCGGGCCCGACGGCGAGCTCCAAATCGCCCACCGTGACGTCGGGAGGAACGTCGCGATGACGCCGGCGACCGATCTCATGGAGCCAGTGCTGACGACGCGCTCCTTCCGGGCCATCGGCACCACCGCCACGGTCGTCGTACAGGATCCAGGTGCAGCCGACGAGGCCGAGCAGTTGCTCGGCCGCGAGCTCGCCGCCCTGGATCTCGCCTGCAGCCGGTTCCGCCCGGACTCGGAGCTCCAGTCCGTGCACGCCAACGCGGGGCGTGCCGTCACCGTGAGCGGGTTGCTCTTCGAAGCGCTCTCGGTCGCGTGTGAGACAGCCGAGCGGACGGGTGGCGCCGTCGATCCCACCATCGGCAACGCCATCGCCGCGCTCGGCTACGACGCCGACCTGGCCGAGGTGCAGTCCCGTCCGCCCACCCCTCCGCAGGCGCTGGGTCCGGTGGCCGGCTACGAGCACGTGCAGCTCAATCAGCGCCATCGCACCGTCCGCATCCCGCGTGGCGTGCGGCTCGACCTCGGCTCGTCCGCGAAGGCCTTGGGCGCCGACCGGGGCGCCGCCCTCATCGCGGCGCGGATCGGCACCGGGACCCTCGTGAGCCTCGGTGGCGACGTCGCGGTCGCTGGCCCACCCCCGGCCGGCGGCTGGGCGATCGGCATCGCCAGGGAGTCGTCGACGCCGGCCGAGGGCGTCGACCAGGTGGTGGCCATCGCGCAGGGAGGCCTGGCCAGCTCCGCCACCTCGGTCCGGAGCTGGCGGGCCGGCGAGCGTGACGTCCACCACATCGTGGATCCGCGGACCGGGGACTGCGTCGAGCCCTACTGGGCGCTTGTCTCGGCCACCGGCTCCAGCTGTGTCGAGGCCAATCTCGTGACGACCGCCTCCCTCGTGTGGGGCGAGCGAGCCCCGGACCAGCTGGCTCGCTTCGGGCAATCAGTTCGGCTCGTGCGCGCCGACGGCAAGGTCTTCTGCCTGAACGGGTGGCCAGAGGAGCAGCCGGCGTGAGCTCGACCTCGATCTGGTACGCGACGCGGGCCAGCGGCATCATGGCGCTGATCCTTCTGACGATGACCATGGTGCTCGGCGTGACCACGACGACGCGAGCCCGCGCCCGGAACTGGCCGGGTTTTGCCCAGCAGGAGATGCACCGGCGGATCTCCTTGATCGCCGTGGTGTTCCTCGGCATCCACGTCCTGACGAGCGTGCTCGATACCTTCGTCAGCATCAGCTGGGCGGCGATCGTTATCCCGTTCACGTCGAGCTACGGGCGGTTCTGGGTCGGCGTGGGTGCGATCTCGCTCGACCTCATGATCGCCGTGTTCGTGACCAGCCTCCTGCGGGCCCGGATGCGGCCGGGCACCTGGCGAGCCGTCCACTGGTTGGCCTACCTCAGCTGGCCCATCGCGCTCGCCCACACCTTCGGGATGGGCACCGACTCCCGCGAGGGTTGGGTCATCGTGGTGGGCGTGGTGTGCGTCGCGTCCGTGGGTCTCGCCCTGGCCTGGCGGCTCCGCGAGGTCTCTCGCCAGGCTTCGGCGAGGACGGCCCACGCGTCGGTGCCGGGCGTCCCGCCGAAGCACTTGGTGCTCACGACGCCGCGGAAGTCCGGGAGCCGTCGTGCCTAGCGCCAGCGAGACCATCCCGACCACGGGCCGCTACCGGCTGCTCGGCCACCCGACCGATCTGGCCGGCCACGTCGCCTCCCTGGGTCCCGTCCCGCTACCTACACACGGCACCCGCGGATGGCGCGACGCGTTCGTGTCGATGCTCGAGGCCTCCGGCCTGGCTGGCCGGGGCGGCGCAGGCTTCCCGGCCGCCATCAAGCTCGCCGTGGCGCACGCCGGTGGGGCCGGCGGCACCGTCCTCGTGAACGCCATGGAGGGCGAGCCGGCCAGTGACAAGGACAAGCTCCTCCTCATCCGGTCGCCCCATCTGGTGCTCGACGGCGCGCAGCTCCTCGCCGCGGCCAGCGGCGCGCAACGGGCGACGGTGTGCGTGCCCGAGGGGCGCGACCAGGTCGCCGCCGCGGTGTCGCGGGCGCTCGCCGAACGCGCCGCAGCCGGTTGTGCGCCCGTCCCCGAAGCGATGGTGCGGCCACCGGACCGCTTCATCGCCGGTGAGGAGTCGGCCCTGGCGCGCTGGGTCGAGTCCGGCCAGTCTCTCCCGTCCTTCCGTCCGGACAAGGGCACGGCCTTGCGCATCGGGCGTCGCGGCGCCCTCGTCCACAACGCGGAGACGCTGGCCCACGTGGCGATGATCGCCCGCACCGGCCCTGACGCATTCCGGGCCCACGGGCTGGTCGAAGACCCCGGGACCTCGCTCGTCACCATCTCCGGCGCCGTGGAGCATCCCGGTGTGGTGGAGATCGACCGCGGCGCACCCCTGATCGACGTTGCCAACCGGGCTGTGCCGACCGCCCCGCCCCAGGCGCTTCTCGTCGGTGGCTACGGCGGCGCCTGGGTTGCGCCGGCGTACTTCACGACGCCGTACGCCTCGCTGTCGCTCCGGGCCGTTGGTGCCACAGCAGGTGTCGGCATCATCGTGGTGCTCGGCCCTGACGCCTGCGGGTTGACGGAATCGGCGCGCATCGCCCACTACCTGGCCGGCCAGAGCGCCGGCCAGTGCGGGCCGTGCGTCTACGGGCTTCCCGCCATCGCCGACGACCTGACCCGCCTGGCCCGGGGCCAGGTGGACCCCGGCCTCCGGGCGCGGCTCGAGCGCCGGCTGCGCGAGGTCGACGGCCGCGGGGCCTGCCGGCATCCCGATGGCGCGGTGAACCTGGTGCGCAGCGCGCTCGGTGTCTTTGCTGCCGACCTCACTGCGCACGCCAAGGGAGCGCCGTGCCCGCACTGGAACCGACCGTCGCAGCTCCGGTTCCCGAGCGCGGTCCCGGTGGCGAGACCGTGATCCGCATCCTCATCGACCCGGTCGCCTGTGACGCCTACGGCTACTGCGCCGAGCTGCTGCCCGAATCCATCACGCTCGACGAGTGGGGCTATCCGATCGTGGACGGCAAACCACTCCCG
This sequence comes from uncultured Acidimicrobiaceae bacterium, assembly GCA_963764305.1. Classification (GTDB taxonomy): domain Bacteria; phylum Actinomycetota; class Acidimicrobiia; order Acidimicrobiales; family RAAP-2; genus Bog-473. The sequence goes on from CAVXSD010000001.1 coordinate 151,481, forward strand.
CCCGAGCTCGTCGATGCGGCCAGGCGTGCGGCCCGCGACTGTCCTCGGCGTGCCATCACCCTGCGGGAGCGCAAAGGCGGTCACTGAGCTCAGGGTCGCGACACGGTCACAATGGCAGGCGTGCGAGCGGAGCGTCCATGACCCCCCTACGGGCGGGTGCTCCGCCCGGCACCGCGCCCAGTCCCGACAGCTCCACGATGGGGGCGAGGTCGGCTTCCTCGGCCCGGCGGACCCTCGAGCACCGGGTTCCAGCGACCTGGCCTCGTGCCGGGCGGCGCTGCGCGAGTCGCCGGGACGGGGCGGCCCCATTCTGGTGCTCGAGTGACGCCGGCGCCAGTGCCCGCGCGCTTGCCATCTAGACGTAATCATGTAATCTAGTAATATGAGCGAAACCAGAGACACCGGGAAGGGCACCCAGCGGGGGAGGAGGCGCTCCGCCAGCCCGCCCCCCTCGGGGCCGGAGCAGGAGCGGCTGATCGGGGCCTGGTTCGCCGGCAGGGTGCCCGACACCTGGTTCGCCGCCAGCCCGACCATCGCCATCGACAGCGACGAGATCCAGGTCGTCGGCACCCTGGCCCCGCCCCAGCTGCCGGACGGGGCGGGCGAGGACGAGGTGCGGGTCGCCGAGCAGGCCCGCATCAGCGGCTTTCGCGAGGAGAGCCGGGTCGCCCGGATGCGCATCGCCGACGAGGCCCAGCCCGCCTTTCGACGCGCCGTGTCGTGGGGCGCGGCGTGCGGGGGCTCCCAGGTCCTCTTCACGACAGCCGGGGTGCCTGTCATGACCCGGCTACGCATGGCCGACCGCCAGGCGCTGGACACGTTGATCGACGCCGGGGTGGCGCGTAGCCGCAGCGAGGCGCTGGCCTGGTGCGTCCGGCTGGTGGCTCAGCACGAGGCGGAGTGGATCCAAGAGCTCAGAGACGCCATGACCGGGGTCGAGGCGGCGCGGAATCGGGGACCGGGAGGCGGCGGCAGAGCCTGAGCCGCCCGGGATACTCCCCTCGCCTCCCGGGGGAGATCCCGTGGGCACTATCTTCTAGTGATCGGACGGGTTGGTCATAGAGGCGGTCGCCATCGTCCCTTCGCTTCCTCATATGCCAGGGGGCCCAGGGGCAGACGCGGCCTCGGCGGGAGGGAGTCTGCATGAGCGACGCCGGCACCTCGGCTGTCGGGTTCGAGGGCGGACCCCCGACCGCCGCGTCGGTGCTCGAGCGCGCTGCTCCGGGCCACGGGTCGCCAGCAGAGGGCCGGGCACCGCACCCGAGGGGAACGTGGCAGGTGGGTTCGCTCGATCCGACCCTCGTGAAGGTGCTGACCTTCGTGGGTTTCGCGCTCCCGGTGGGGGCCTACCTCGCCATTCTGGCGCACTACCAGGTGAATGCCGTCGTGGGCGACCAGTGGGAAGACGTGCCGATCATCGCGCGGTCCTACGTGCACTTTCCCGACTGGTCGTCACTGTGGGCACTGCACACCGACAACCGGATCTTCTTCCCGAACCTCATCGTGATCGGGCTGGCTCACGCCGTGAGTTTCAACATCAAGGTCGAGGAGTACCTAAGTGCGCTGATGCTGTTGGGCGCCGTCGCCCTGTTCATCTGGGCCCACAAGCGCCGCTCGCCGGACACGCCCTTGCTCTTCTACTGCCCCGTTGCCATCGTGATGCTCACCCTCACCCAGTGGCAGAACGCGCTGTGGGGATTTCAGATGGCCTGGTACCTGGTGCTGTTCGCGCTGGCTCTGACCGTGGCGTTGCTGGACCGGCCCAGGCTGGGCTGGCCCATCTTCGTCGCCTCGGTCGTCGTCGCAGTCGTCGGCAGCTACTCCTCCTTCCAGGGCTTGCTCATCTGGCCGGTTGGCCTGGTGCTGCTCTACCACCGCCGTCGGCCCGCATGGACCTTCGTAAGCTGGATCGTCGCAGCCCTCGCGACCTCTGCCTTCTATTTCCGGAACTACCACGCCCCATCCTCCACTCCTGGGTACGCGCTCCATCACCCGACATTGGTCGTGAAGTTCTTCCTTTTTGCACTGGGTGATGTCGTCGGCGTGCAGATGAACGGGGGCGCACCGGGCAACCCCGCGGTCATCGCGTTCGGCGCCGTCATCTTCGTCCTGGCCGTCTTCGTGGTGCTCAAGTGGGGGATCCGCCGAGACGAGCGGGGTGGAGTTCCGATCGGTATCGCCATGATCGCCTTCGGGCTTTTGTTCGACGCGTTCATCACGGAGGGCCGTCTCTTCTTCGGCGTTTGGGGTGCGTCTCAGTCGCGGTATACGACCTACGACGTAATGGTGCTGGCGGGGATCTATATGACGATGCTCAGCCCCGCGCCGTCACGCGATCAGGTCAAGAGCCGGGCCGGGAGGCGTGGCGCGACGGGAAGACCCCATCAGGCGATCTCGACGATCCGGGCTGTTGTCGATCGCATCGATCGCCGCATCGTTGTGCGCGTCGCCCTGGTGGCGATGGCGATCCAATTGGTCTTCAGCCTTCATTACGGGCTTGAAGGCGCGCGCTCTGAGCATCAGGGCTACGAACACGATGCAGCCCTGACGCGCAATATCAACCACGAATCAGACTTGAATGTGATTCGCCTGTACTTCGTCAGGCCCCCACAATGGACCAGGACACAGGCGGCGTTTCTGCGAGATCACCATCTGAGTCTGTTCGGGTAAAGAGCAACACCGGCGCTGACTCAAGTCTGGGCGGCCTCGAGTCTGAGCGGCCGTTCTGTAGAAAGGCTCCTTCTCGCCCCGCCGCCGTGCCAGCATCTGCCATGGCACACTGACACTTTCATCAGGTTCAAGACGACCTCCGGGAGCCCTACGGGGCGCTGGGCAAGGCCATCCCCGACGTCATGAGCGGCTACCACGCGCTCCACAACGCGGCCTTCGCCGAGGGCGCGCTCTCGGTCAAGACCAAGGAGCTGATCGCGCTCGCCATCTCCATCACCCGGGAGTGCGACGGGTGCGTCGCCGCCCACGGCCGCAACCTGGCCCGCCGGGGCGCCACCACGGAAGAGGTGACCGAGATGATCGGCGTCGCCATCTCCATGAACGGTGGTCCCGGCACCGTGTGGGGCCCGCGGCGCTGGCGGCCTACCTGGAGTTCAAGGACGGCTGAGCGGGCGCGACGCGGCCTGCGCGAGGTGGTGGCTCAGCGGGGCGCCACCGGCGTGAAGCGGCAGTCGAGGTGCTTGATGCCGTTGATGAACGGGGAGAGGAGCCGGTCTGGCTCGCCCACCGCCTCGATGTCGGGCAGCCGTTCGAACAGGCGGCGGAACATCACGTCGATCTCCTGACGGGCCAGGTGGGCCCCGAGGCAGAAGTGCGGCCCCGCCGCCCCGAACCCGATATGGGGGTTGGGGTCGCGCCGGACGTCGAACGTGAAGGGGTCGTGCGAAGACGTCCTCGTCCCGGTTGGCGGAGTTGTAGAACATGATGACCTTGTCGCCCTCGTGCAACTCGGTCCCGCCGAGGACGGTGTCCTGGGCCACGGTGCGGCGCATCCAGATCACGGGCGAGCCCCAGCGCACCACCTCATCGACGCCGGTGGCGGCGATGCCCGTGGGGTCGGCGTGCCAGAGGGCCCGCTGGTCCGGGTGCTGGGTCATGGCCAGTAGGCCGTGGCTGATGGCGTTGCGCGTGGTCTCGTTCCCGGCGACGACCAGCAAGATGAAGAAGGCGGCCACCTCGGTGTCGCTGAGCGCCTCGCCATCGACGTTCGTGTTGACCAGGGCGGAGGTGACGTCCTCGGTCGGGTGCTCCCGACGGACGGTGGCCAGGTCGGTCATCAGCAGGTTGAGCTGTTGGGCCGCGGTCATGAAGGCCACCATGGGGTCCGCGCCCTCATCCACGTACTCGGGGTCGCCGTTGGAGAGGATGATGTTCGAGGCGTTGAAGACCGTGTCGTAGTCCGACGCGGCGACGCCCATCATGTCGCAGATGATCTCCAGCGGCAGTCGGGATGCGACCTCGGTCACGAAGTCGCATTCACCCAGGGGGGCCACGCGGTCGATGACGTCGTTGGCCACGAAATCGATGCGGTCCTCGATCGACTTGATCATGCGCGGGTTGAACGCGGCGGACACGATGCGGCGCAGGCGGGCGTGGCGCGGGTTGTCCATGTTGATCATCGACCCGAAGAAGTCGAGCATCTCGGGAGGCATGTCCATCATGGACGTGGCGCCCTGGCCGGATTGGAAGATCTCGGGATGCCGGCTCGCCTCCGAGATGTGCGCGTGGCGCGTCAGCGCGTAGTACCCGGGACCCTTGGGGATGACGAAGGTGAGCGCCTCTGGGATCTCGGGCTCGTCGAAGAAGGGCATCGGGCGCTCACGCCGGAGCGTCTGGAACGCCCCCTCGCGCTCGTCCCAGGGCCGAGCCCAGAACTCCATGTCGGAGAGGTCGATGTCGTCAACGGTCAGCACGGCGCGAGGTTCCACGAAATCACACCTTATCCACCTCCCTACACTGCGACCATGTGCGACACCCTGTGCGCCCCTGGTCCGCGCGGGCATGGTGTTCGCCAAGAACTCGGACCGCCCGCCCGGCGAGATCCAGATCGCGTGGCCCCTCGGGCGCCGCGCCTCGGCCGGCTGCACATTGCGCACGCAGTACCTCTCCATCGGCGACACCGGCGCGCACGCCACCTTCCTCTCCTGCCCGACCTGGCTGTGGGGAGCCGAGCACGGGGTCAACGAGCACGGCGTGGCCATCGGGAACGAGCGTGTGAGCACGACCCACGATGCCGGGTCGGCCAAGCCGGCGCTCATCGGCATGGATCTCGTCCGCCTCGGGCTCGAGCGCGCCCGCAGCGCGGCGGAGGCGATCGACGTCATGACCGGGCTCCTCGAGGCATGCGGGCAGGGCGGCATCGCCGACGCCGCCCATCAGGAGGCCTACGACTCCTCGTTCATCATCGCCGACCCGTCCCACGCCTTCGTGCTCGAGACAGCGGGCGCCGACTACGCGCTCGCCCCTTTCGCCGCCGGCGTGGCCATCTCCAACCGGATCTCGCTGGGCACCGGATGGACGAGGGCCTCGGCCGGCCTCGTCCCGGGCGACGACTTCGATCGCTTCCGTGACCACGGGGATGACACGGCCCACGCCGATGTCCGCCTGGCGGCGAGCCGCCGTTTTCTCGCGTCGACCCCTTCCGGCGGGCTGACACCGGCCGCCACCGCCGCCCACCTGCGCGATCACGGGACGGGTCCCTGGGGCGCCCCCGGCAGCGCAGGCCCGGTGCACGTGCCGCCCGGCCGCGTGGGGGCGGGCGGCAGCGGCGTGAGCATCTGCATGCACGTCCGCGGCCTGAGCACCACCGCCGCATCCATGATCGCCGAGCTGCCGGCCGCCCTCGCCGACGGGGCGCCGCTGCGCGTCTACGTGGCGGCCGGCAGCCCCTGCGCCAGCATCTACGTGCCCGCCTTCCCGCGCACGGTCGCCGGTCCGCCCCCGTTCGTCCCCCTCGAGCTCTCCGGCGATGACCTGTGGCACGCCGCCGACGCGCTGCGCCAGCTCGTCGAGGCCGACCCGGCTGCCCTGCCGGCCCTCCGCGCCACTCTCGCTCCCGTCGAGGACGAGCTGTGGGCCGAGGCCGACGACGTCGTCGCGTTCCCCGCCCGGTGGCCCGACGTCGGCGCGTCGTGGGGCCGCCGGGCCCTGGACGCGCTGCGGTCCTGCATCCCCTAATCTCCCCGGCCTCGGCGGTACGCTGCCCCACACGCCGTCTGTGTTCCTACTCGCCAAAGGGGATTGTGATGACCGACGTACTGACCACTGACGACATCGCGGTCGGCGATGCCGTCAGCACGCAGCTCGAGAAGATGTGGGGCTGGTACCTGGTCGGGGGCATCATCTCGATGATCTTCGGCTTCTTCGTGATCAGCTACCGGCACGCCAGCGTCTACGCCGTCATCTACCTGGCCAGCGGCTTCTTCATCGCCGTCGGGCTGTTCGAGATCATCGGCGCCATCAGGGCGGCCCGGCAGCGCTGGCTCCACCTCGTGTTCGGCGTGATCTGGATCGGGGCCGGCATCGTCGGCTTCGTCTGGCCGCACATCACGATCTTCATCGTGGCCGTGCTCGTCGGTTGGGGTTTCCTGGTGTTGGGCATCTTCGACATCGTCAACTCCATCCACTACCACTACCTGCCCTACTGGTGGGCTTACCTGATCCGCGGCGTCATCGCCGTCGGCTTGGGCTTCTTGTGCATCCGGCACCCCGGCGCGCCACTGACCGCGCTGGTCGTGTTCATAGGCATCTTGGCCATCGTGTTCGGCGCCGTCGAGGTCCTCGGCGCCTTCTCGGCCCGGCACGCCACCAAGCACTGGGAGAAATTCAAGGCACAGGCGTACTGAGCGCGGCAGGGAGCGGCGGTGCGGCTGGCCAGCTTCTCCTTCGCGGACGGGCCAGCCCGGCCCGGCCTGATCCTCGGGGAAGAGGTCCTCGACCTGAGTGACCCTGCGACCGGCCTGCCGCCCACCATGACCGGCGTGCTGGCCCTCGGCTCGGCGGGCCTCGAGCTGGCCCGCGCCGCGGCGGCGGGCCCGGCGGCCCGCTACGACCTGGCGGCGGTGCGGCGCCACGCACCGGTTCCCGACCCACCCGCCATCTTGGCCATCGGCATGAACTACCGGGCGCACGTGGCCGAGATGGGCCGCGAGCCACCCGAGTGGCAGTACTGGTTCAACAAGCAGCGGACGGCCATCGCCGGACCGGGCGATCCGATCGTGCTGCCGTCCGTCTCCGACATGGTCGACTACGAGGGGGAGCTGGCGCTCGTCATCGGCCCGCGCTGCCAGCACGTGCCGGCGGCCCGCGCCTTCGAGGTCGTGGCCGGGTTCACCGTCATCAACGATGTGAGCGCGCGCGACTGGCAGTGGCGCTCACCGACGTTCACCCTGGGCAAGTCCTTCGACACCCACGCGCCCTGTGGGCCCGAGCTGGTGACGGGCGACGAGCTCGGCGACCCGGGGTCGCTCGCCATCCGCACCTGGGTCAACGACGAGCTGCGCCAGGACTCGACCACCGCCGACCTGATCTTCGGCTGCGCCGAGATGATCGAGTACCTCACGACGGCCTTTCCGCTCGAGCCGGGCACTATCATCGCCACGGGGACGCCCGCCGGTGTGGGTGCCGGATTGGACCCGCCGCGCTTCCTCGCCGCCGGCGACACCGTCCGCATCGCCATCGAAGGAATCGGCGAGCTCTCCAACCCCGTCGTCCGGGGTGGGCCACCCGTTCCCGTCGGGATCGGGTGAGCCTCAGCCCTCCTTCTGCAGGTCCCGCAGGCGCTCAGCGAGGCTCGACATGACCTGGAGCGCGAAGGTCGGAGTTTCGTGCACCAGGAACAGGAAGCGCCGCCTGTCGATGACGGCCAGCTTGGAGTCCGCCACGGCGACGGCGGTGGCGCTGCGTGCCGACGAGTCGACGATCGCCATCTCTCCGAAGGTCTCATCGGGGCCAAGGGCGAACGCACGCCCGTTGTCCAGGCGGAGCTCGACCATGCCCTCGATGACCCCGAACATCTCCTCACCCGAGTCGCCCGCCTCGAAGATCACCGTCCCCTCGGGGACGTCCCTTGTGTCGGTCGCACCCTTGAAAACCCCAAAGACCTTCGCGCTCACGGACACGCTCCTTCGATCATCCGGCGAACCGGCGACATTCCTGCCGGGGATCGTAACCCCCGGGCATTGGCGGCCTGCCGGTGCATGGGCGGCCCGCGGGCACGGCAGAATGGGAGGGTGACCGAGACCCCGCCCCAGCTGAGCGACGCCGAGCGGGCCGATCGCCTGGACAAGCTCCAGGAGATCATGGACCTGATGCGGCCCGCCGTGCAGGCCGACGGTGGTGACCTCGTTCTGGTCAGGGCCGACGTCGAGACCGGCGTCGTCGAGGTCCAGCTCCAGGGGGCCTGCAGCTCCTGCGCCATCAGCTCCGCCACGCTCTCGGGTGGGGTCGAGCGGATCCTGCGGGATCGCCTGCCCTGGGTCACCGAGGTCGCGGGCGGCATCGACGATTCGTTGAGCATCGACGAGAGCGCCGCCCTCGGTTCTGGTGGCTACGTCCCCAGCTTCTAATGCTCCCCGCACTCACTCGCAGAGCGCTTCCACTCGAGAGACTGCGGGCGACCGGTTGATTAGTTAGCCCAACTAACTATAATGGGACGCATGCGTACGCAGCCCGTCCACTTGACCCAGGAAGAGGTGGCCGGCCGCCTGCGCATCGCCGTGAACCGGCTGCACCGGCGCCTCCGTCAGGAGTCCCTGGGCGGCCTCTCGCCGGCGCAGGCCTCGGCCCTGGGCTCGGTGGTTCGGCATGGCAGCCCCACCCTCGGCGAGCTGGCCGCCATCGAACAGGTCCAACCGCCGACCATGACGAGGATCGTCGCCAGCCTGAGCGAGGCGGGGATGGTGACCCGGGTGGCCGACCCCGACGACCGGCGGAGCGCCCGTGTCCGCATCACGACCGCGGGCGAGCGGGCGCTGGAGCGGATGCGCACGCGCAAGAACGCGTTCCTGTTGCGTCGCCTGGACGAGCTCACCACCGATGAGCAGCAGCGTGCGACGGAGCTGGTCGAGTTGCTCGAGCACCTCCTGGTCGAGCCGTGAGGCGGCGTATGCGTGCCGCCGGGCGACGCACCTTCCGTGCCATCTCGGTCCGCAACTACCGGCTCTTCTTCACTGGCCAGGTCATCTCGGTCTCGGGCACCTGGATGCAGACCGTGGCGCAGGCCTACCTCATTCTCTTCCCGCTCCACGGCACCGGCGTCGACGTCGCGATCGCCACCAGCCTGCAGTTCCTGCCCCTCCTTCTACTCGGTCCCTTCGGGGGCTTGATCGCCGACCGGGTGGACAAGCGCCGGGTGCTCTACGCCACGCAGGCAACGGCGGGGATCCTGGCCCTCGTCTTGGGCGTGCTGGTGGTGACGCACTCGGCCGACCTGTGGGAGATCTATGTGCTGGCGGCGGGCCTCGGGTTCGTGAACCTCTTCGACAACCCGGCGCGCCAGACCTTCGTCTCCGAGATGGTCGGGCTCGACCTTCTGCCCAATGCGGTGAGCCTCAACAGCGTGCTGATGAACTCGGCCCGAGTGATAGGGCCGGCCATCGGCGGGGTGCTCATCCTCACCTTCGGCGTGGCCGCCTGCTTCTTCATCAACGCGGCGTCCTATGCCGCGGTGATCGTCGCCCTCGCCATGATGCGCGCCGCCGAGCTCATCCGGCGTCCCGGTGTGGGCCGGGCCAGGGGCCAGGTCCGGGAGGGCCTGCGCTACGTCTGGAGCACACCGGACCTCAAGATCCCGCTCCTCTCCATGGCGGTCGTCGGTGTGTTCGCCTTCAACTTCACGGTCACCCTGCCGCTTCTGGCCAAGTTCACCTTTCACGGCGGGGCCGGCCTCTACAGCTGGTTCCTGGCCGCCATGGGCGCCGGAGCCGTGGTGGGCGGTCTCGCCACGGCCTTCCGCAGCCGGCCGTCCACCCGGCTGCTGGCCGCCATCGGCCTGATCTTCGGCGTGGCGATCCTGGCGGTGGCGCTGGCGCCGACACAGGGGTGGGCCATCGTCCTGCTCGTCCCGATGGGGGCGGCCAGCATCTCCTTCGTCGCCACCAACAACGCCACCCTGCAGCTGCGGGCCGATCCCGCCATGCGCGGTCGGGTCATGTCGCTCAATGCGATCGCCTTCCTCGGCAGCACGCCCATCGGGGCCCCGCTCCTGGGCTACCTGAGCGACGTCACCAACCCCCGCGTCGCCCTGGCCATCGGCGGCATCGGGACGCTGGTGGCCAGCATCCCGCTTTTCGTGCTCGGTGCCCGCCAGCGTCGCCGCGGCACGGAGGGAATGGTCATGGGTCTCTCGGGCCCAACGTCGACGAACGTGGTGCCGCTGCCGGTCCAGGAGAGGGGCTTCGAAGGCCGGGAGCGTCGCACGAGTTGACCGGATTGAGGAGTTCCTGAGACCTTCTACATGAAGTTGGGGCACTAGTGTTTCGGCACTTGCTGTCGCTTTTCAAAGACCCGCTGGCGGAGGGAAGGCCTTGATAATGGTTGTGCTGAACGACCGGCTTGTTCACGGTCGGCTCGTGATGCGCAAATTGTCCGCAGCAGACCCCGATTCGCCATTTCCTTGTCGGATCCGCACGAAGCATGCGCGTTCTGTGGAAATACCGGCATCCTTCACGCTGGTCATGCCTCGCACTGAAGATTCGGAAGGATCCGAATAACTTGGCTTTCGCGCGCTACATGGCCGGAGTCCTCGCTTTATTGGTTGTCGTCCTGCCAGTCGGTGCGGCGTCCCACGCTTGGGTGTCTCGATTGCGTCCTGACTGGTCGGGCGCCATCGCTCGGCTGGCCGAGATCGTCGTAGGCTTGGCCAGCGCGCTGGTTGTGCTGGAGCTCGTGGGGTCAATTTCGCTCTTTCGCGCCGCGGTAGTCGTTCCCGGGCTGGCCGTTGTAGGCATAGCGGGGTGGTGGGCCGCATCGCGATGGCCCGCAGGTGAGGCAACCCGAGCGGCTCCCGACGAGGTGCTCGGATTCGCACCTGTCTCCTCACGCTCCATGAACGTCGTAGCCGTGCTGGCTGTCGCTTTGGTCGCTGCCGACTGGGCCACGCGGACCTTAGATGCGTATCACCATGGCATGACCACGGCTGACACCCTCTGGTACCACCTGCCGCTGGCTGCCCGGTTCGTACAGGACGGTTCGATCATCCCGCTCCATTTCCTCGATCTGGGGTTGGTCACCGCTTTCTACCCCGCGAACTCCGAGCTGTTTCACGGCATGGGGATTCTCCTCATGGGGAATGACGTCCTTTCCCCGGTGTTGAATTTGTGCTGGCTGGCGCTGGCCCTGCTCGCGAGCTGGTGCGTCGGGAGGCCATTCGGGGTTGGGGCGGTGACGCTGTGTGGCGCGGCCGCACTCATGGCAACTCCGTCATTGGTGGCGACGCAGCCTGGCGGCGGTTACGACGACATCGTCGGTCTGGCGCTCCTTCTCGCATGTGCCGCGATCCTGATCAACAACCACGCTGCTGGAGGTCGCAGCCGGGTGGTAGGCATCGTCATAGCTTCGCTCGCTGCAGGGTTGGCGTTGGGAACAAAATGGACGTTTGTCGTGCCGATAGGCGTCTTGACATTGGGCGTGTTCGTCTTGGCCGGGCGCGGCAGGCGTGTCAGGGACACGTCGTTCTGGTTGGCGGGTGTCGCGCTGACTGGGTCATTCTGGTACGTACGGAACTGGGTGACGGTCGGCAACCCGGTTCCTTCGGTGCACGTGAAGGTGGGACCCTTTTCGTTGCCGAATCCCGAGATCACAACTCCTTCTACCACCGTCGCCCACTTCCTCACACGATGGTTCGATTGGCGAGAATACTTCTTGCCTGGTCTACGGCTGGCTTTCGGCCCGGCCTGGTGGGCGTTGCTCGGTCTCGCCGTCGCTGGACTGATCGTTGGGATTGTGTGGGGATCGAACGGGACGACCCGGATGTTGGCGGTAGTGGGTTTCGTGACTGGCGTCGGTTTCTTGATCACGCCTCAAGTCCTTGCGACGTTTGGTGTCCCAAATTTTTTCGTCGACAATGTGCGATACGTGGACCCCGCCATCGTCTTTGGACTGGTGCTCCTGCCAACGATTCGCGTTCTCATAAGCGCGAGACGGAGCTGGGCTCTGTTGGCAGGCTTCGTGGCCGTAATCGTCGCTACCCAACTCGACGGCACGATCTGGCCCCTTGACGTCTTTGCGAAACGATTTGCCGCTCCCATCAGGGGTTGGGATTCGCTTCTCGGCTTACTTGTCGGGCTCATCGTTCTGGCAGCGGGAACCTTGATCGTCGGTGGACGAGGTATGCATAGCTGGCGACCCGGGAGATGGTTGGCGATCGTCGCTGTGGCCGGTCTCGTTGCCGCTGGTTTCGGCCTCCAGGATTTCTACCTCAGACACCGGTATTCGGATTCCAACCGCCCTGAGGTCTTCGCTTGGGCGCAATCGATCTCCCGATCGCGTATCGGCGTCGCCGGCACTTCCGTGCAACTTCAGTACGCCCTCTATGGTCGCAATCTCTCGAACTACGTCCAGTACATCGGGGTGCGCGGCCCTCACGGCAGCTACGGACCGACAGCGAACTGCAGTGAGTGGCGCCAACAGGTCAACGACGGTCACTATCGCTATGTCGTCGTCACAACGGGATTTGTCCCGAGTCGGAATAGTGTGTTTACGACGCCATTCTCCTACACGGTCTGGACGGGGGAAGATCGTGTTTCAAAGCTTGTCCATCGAAAGATTTTGGGAGTGACGTTCGGACCTACAAAGGAGTATTTCGGTCTCTCGGTTTTCCGATTGAATGGCAACCTGAACGTATCGGCTTGTTCATCGCCGACCCTAGGGCACGTGGAAGGAACGCCCTCGTAGTGACCGACTTCGGATGAGGACGGGGCGGTTGGTGGAGGTGAGCGAGGCCAGTCCAGGGTGGATCTCCTGGTTGCGTCAGCGGTGGCACACGGTCGACGCCTTCGACCGAGGCGTGCTTCTCCTCTTCGTCGGACTGTCAATGTGGGTATTTGCTCTGCTGGACAGCAAATCCTCCCCGAATCACATCTGGACCGGAACGGATGGCCCCTTCATCGGAGACCAACTGCAGTATCTGGGTTGGATCGAGGATTCGGCCCGCCATCTGTTGATTTCCAATCCGTTCATCAGTCGGCCGTGCAGCCTCAGGCAGTGGAGGCTGTTGAAGTTCCGGGGGGACGGATCCCGACTAGTGCAGGTGACGTTGGCGTGGAGAGACCCTTGTAGCTTGTAGTGGTGGGTCGTCCTCGAGCGGACCGCGGCCTTGCGCCCGCGGTGCCCGAGCGTCTCGTTCTGCACCCGCCGGCGGACCTGGTCGAGCATCCGGTTGGCCACCCTCGTCACGTGGAACGGATCGGCCACCCGCTGGGCGTGGGAGAGATGGGGCGAGAGCCCGGCCCGATAGGTCTCGGTCAGGTCCAAGGCGACGACCCGTACCCCAATGCGCCAGCGCTCCGAGCGCCTCGCGGTCCATCGTCGCAGCTTGGCCGCGCTTTTGCCCTCGAAGAGGTCGATCATGATGCGCCGGTCCAGATCGACCAGACCCGTGGCGTAGATGGTCGCATGCTCGGGAGTGGCCGAGAGATAGGAGTGCTCGTCGACGCCGAGGGCGCGCACGGGACCCACCCGGAAGGGATCTTCGACAAGGGGGCTGCCGTGGAGCTCGACGGCCGCCCAGGCGGTGTCCCAGCCCACCCCGTACTCGGTGGCCACCGAGGCAACAGAACGGCAGAGCTGGCGACCTGGCGGGTCACATCGGCATTCTCGGTCCAGGTCTTTTGATGCCGATGGTCACCTCCAGACGGCGTCGATCACGAGCAGCGGGTAGGCCTTCGAGGTGCGACCTATATCGACTGCGGTCGTGCGCGGCCTCGCGACGACCAGCCGGGCATTGCGTTGTCTGGAGGACTCGTCCGGTTGGGAATGTCACCGTCGGCTGCTTACCTGATGTGGAAGCCCGTCGCCAGCGTCCTGCTGTTCATCGCCGTTCGCGCCTATGTCCGCCACCTGTGTGCGGGCACCGCGGCGCGGCGTGTGGCCCTGGTGATCGCTCTGTTCTACATCTCGCCGCTGGCGGAGTTAGGCCAACGATTTCATTGGTTCAACACCCTGGACGCGATCACTGTCGAGGCTGCGGGTCTGGAAATGTGGCCGGGACTGTATCTGTGGGGTTACCCCTTCACCGCGCTCTGCATTGCCTCACTGGTCGGGGCTCTGCTTGCCTACGAGCGCGACCGTGTAGATAGGAGACTCCGGCCGTGGGCACCGTTGCTGGGACTCACTTGCGCCTGGCTGCAACCTTGGCAAGGCGCGACCTTCCTCATCTTGATCATTGGGACGGAAGGTGTGTGCGCGCGACGGGAACGTGCGATAGACGTCCGGCTCGTGATCGTCACTGGTCTAGCTACCGCGATTCCGCTCGTCTACTACTCAATTCTGAGCCGCACCGATCCCACCTGGATTCTGTCGGGGAAGGTGAATCTCGTGGTCTACCCGTGGGTACCCGTTTTGCTTACACTCCTTCCGCTCGCGCTGTTGACCATCCTCGCCTGCCGCTACCGGGCCCCGAGTTTCAACGACGTAGCCGTTCGCCTGTGGCCACTGACCGCGCTGGCGATCTACTGCGTGATCGCATTGGCACATGTCGGGACTTTTCCTTCTCATGCACTTCAGGGACTGAGCGTCCCGTTTGCGGTCCTTCTCGTCACCGTGGTGGGACATGTTCCGATTCGCTTTGGCAGCCCAGTTCGGACAGGTGCAATCATTGCCGCCCTTCTTGCCGTATTTGTCGTGCCCTCGGTCTGGCGGGAAATGAATAGCGCCAGAAGCATTGGCAGTCCGGAGACAGGCGCTGTCGAACCGATCTTCATTTCGGCAGACGAACAGCAAGCATTCTTGTACCTGAAACGGAATGACCTCCCCGGCGCAGTTCTGGCGCCCGTGGAACTCGGTGCAGCCGTGCCTGCCGAAACAGGTCGGCGTACCTGGGTTGGAATCTATTCGTGGACACCCGACTATGAATATCGGGTCGCGGCCGCAAACGACCTCTTTGCTGGCCGTCTTGGGTCAGCGGGGGCTCGCAACCTTGTTGAGGGGAGCGGGACCAGGTTCCTGCTGTCGGACTGTCACCACAACGTCGACCTTGTCCCCCAACTCGGATCCCTTTTGAGGTCCGATCGGAAGTTTGGCTGCGTCACCGTGTATTCGTTGCGAGGCTGAACCAAGCTGACAACCTCAGCCAATCGAATCCAGTCCCAGGTGCGAAGGCTTCTGGGCTGAAGCATCGGAGAGATGCTAATCCGGAGTGCTCATTTCGAACAGGGATCAACCGATGCGATCACGAGTTGCGTCCAGAGAAGACCGTCCAATCGTGTGCCGCGGACCCGCTGTTCCAGCGCCTGTGCGATCCGCTGCGCACGAGACCCCAGCGATTCGGCGACGCCGGGAATATAGAGACCCAAGGTGTGCGTCTCCACCGTCTTGAAGCCTGCCTGTGCGAGTTGACCTCGAAGCATCTGTTTCGTCAGTAGGTTGATGTGTCCTGTCTCCAGAATGGGCTCCTTGTAGATCCATCGTACGACATCGATGATTCCGGGCAGGAATGCGAGTTTCGAACTGAGCTCCATCAGGCTGTATCTCTGCGGTGTCGACATGATGAGCAGGCCGGACGGAGCGAGCACGCGGTGCATTTCCGTTAACGCTCTTTGTGAATCGACGATGTGTTCGAGAACCTCCGAGCAGAGGATCAGATCGAAGTATCCGTCGGGGAATGTTGAGTGAAGAATGTCGTCGTGCACGAGACGGAGGTGCGGGTACTCGTGTTCTGTCGGACGGAGTCGGTCGAGGTACGCGTCCTCTATATCAACGGCTACCACTTCGGTTGCTACAGCGGCCAGAGTCGGTAGGTAGACGCCCGATCCCGGGCCGACCTCGAGCGCACGTTCAGCGTTCGAACCCCAACGATTAATGGCTGCAATGATCCAATCACGTCTGGAGCGGTGCAACCATCGACGCGTCGGATTGTTAGATTCGTACAAGGTCTTTTGGAGCAGGAACAGTTCCTCGCCGTGATCCTTCATACGTGTCGATGCCCTGATACGCGACCATCGCAGCGATCGGCGCGCTGGGCTACGCACAGCACCGAGGTTCCCAGGGCAAGAGGAACATGGGAGGCGACGAACCACTCAATGCGGGTCAGCAACATCGCGATGCGGTCGATGAATGACGACGAGACATCGAGTCCGAGCTGTGGCTCCCCTGATGGTTGCGTGCGCCGCCGAAACCAGACGGGCAGCACAAGCCAACTGAAGACGTGCGACGACCAGACTATTCTGCATCCACCCTGTTCGAGCTCGGCGCTCAGCGATTTTCTGGTGTAGCGCTTGGCGTGCCCGAGCACCTCGTCGGCTGAGCTCCAGAGACGGGGATGTGCCGGCACGTTGATGATGAGACTGCCGTCATTCGTCAGAATTCTGGCGGCTTCGCGAATGGTTGACACCGGATCTGAGAGATGTTCGATCACATCGAGGAGACAGACGACGTCTACCGTTGCATCCGCGAAGGGCAGCTGACTCGCGTTTCCTGCGACAGCTTGCACTGCATTTCGACGTTTGGTCTCCTGCACTAGCTCGACGTTGCGCTCCAACGCAATGGTTCGGCCCGGCGCCCATCCGAGCATTGCCGTCACACCACCGGGGCCGGCACCGATATCGACCAACCACCCATCCGTTGGTGCAAAACGGCGAATCAGGAGAGAGACGAACGTGGCCTTCGACCGAAACCACCAATGCGTCGTATCGTTTGAGGTGAGAAGAACAGCCTTTTCACTGTCGAAAGCATCGCCACCCTCGTTGGAGACCGAAGCTCTCGATCGAATGAAGTCGTTCAGATTGTGCCGGATCCGGGGGATGGCGCGTACCATTCGTGCGCCATCGTGCAGCACGTTGACCCGTGAGCCTTCTTGGTGACGCCACTCGACGCCGATCTCGCGCACTTGCACTCCCATGGCCCGAGCAAGTGCAATGACTTCCACGTCCCAGGCAAATCCCTCTTCCTTCGTGTGTGGAATGATGCGCGCCCACACTGATGTCCGCGCGAGCTTCGCTCCACATTGGGTGTCCACGATGCCCGGCAGGAGCGAGAACTGAATGGCCTTGTTGTAGGTACGGCCAAGGACTTCTCGGACACGCGTCTGGTGGCGTGTGATTCGAGCAGACGCAACGCCACGCGATCCGATTGCGAGGAGCGGGACCCCCGCCGCCGCCTCGACGAGTCGGGCGAGATCGTCGAGCGGTGTGGCGAGATCCAAGTCGCAGAAGCCGGCGATCTCGGAGTTGGCTGACATGAGCCCCGTGGCGACAGCAGACCCCTTTCCTCTGTGGGATTGCCGGAGCAAACGGAGCGGTTCGTCGTCGTGGGTTATTACGAACTTCTCGACCATCTCCGCGGTACCGTCCGAACTTCCGTCATCGACGAACACGATCTCGCTGCCCGATTGGTAGCGCGAAATGAACGTAACGAGCTCCGGAGCGTAGATCTCGAATCTGTCCACCTCATTGAAGAGCGGCACCACCAGAGTCAGAGACGTTGGCCTCGGACTGGCGATGGAGGCCTCATCATATGACCGCACGAATTGCTCACTCCCAACGTCCCACCACGAGCCTTCGAAGGCCCTGTGAGAAGCAAGATTACGGCATTTGCAGCCGGAATGTGTCTGGCCCCCAGCTTATTTTCAGGACGTTCTTCCGACGTCGCGTTCTCATTGGGGCTTCCCGGTGCTCGGACGAACAGCGGTTGTCACCGGAGACATCACTGCTCCGAACTCGGCCACCAGCGAAAGCAAGAGGTCGTCGACCGAGATGATCCCGGCCAGGTCCTTCTCCTCGAGCACGGGAAGGCGCCGCGCCGCGGCCGTCTTGAACACCGTGAACGCCTCGAAGACGTCCGCCGAGCCCTGGATCGTCACCGGGTCCGCGCTCATGACGCTCTCCACCGGGACGGAAGACGGCTTCCCCTCCCCGACGCCGCGCACGGTGATGTCGCGGTCTGTCACGATCCCCACCAGGCGGTCGCCGTCGACGACGAGGAGCGAGCCGACGCGGTGGTCGCCCAGCAGCCGACCCGCCTCCTCCAGGGTGCACCCGGGTGGGACCGTGACCGGCGCCGTTCGCAGGCACTCTCTCACCAGCATGGCTGTTCACCCCGTTCGCAGTACTCGATGATTCGCCTCACCCGGCTCAGGCTAGGGGAAACGGCCGCCACCGCACGGGGTACAAGGCGTCCGCCGGTGGTTCACTCCGCCGGTTCGAGCAGGCCGCGTTCCCTGGTCACCGCCAGGAGCTCGAGCTGGTTGTGCACCCCGAGCTTGCGGTAGAGGTTCTTGACGTACCCCCGGGCCGTGTTCACCGTGATGCCCAGCCGCATCGCGGCGGCCTGAAGGTCGACCCCGCTGACGAGGAGGGAAAGGATGTCCTGCTCGCGCCCGGTCAGCAGTGAGGAGCCCCGATTCCGGCGGACCTCGGCGCCGGCGCTCTCGCAGAGGCCCATGAGGCTCTTGCGGTCGACGGCGAAGCTGTGGCCCCCGAGCGCCGGGATGGTCTCGACGACGACGCCGAGGCTGGCCGACTTGGGCAGGAGGCCCGAAGCGCCCGAGTCGGCGACGTCGCGGATGAGCGTGGGGCTCAGTGGCAGACCTGTGAGCACGAGCACCTGCATCCGGGGGTGCCGTTCCAGCAGGTCCCGGGTCCCGGTCACGCCGTCGGTACCGTCGAGCTGGAGGTCCATGACCGTGACGTCGGGTTCGAGCTCGTCGGCCAGGCGGGTCGCCCGGTCCATGTCGGGCGCGGTGCCCACGCAGGCCAGGTCTCCCGTGGCCTCGATGGCGAGCGCCAGCGCTTCAGCGAACACCGGGTGGTCGTCGACGACCATCACCGTGATCGGCGCTCCGTCCTTCACTGCATCACACTCCCAGCCAACATCCGCGGCTTCTGAGCCCGTTTCGAGCACGATATGCGACCATTACGGGGTTGCCAATGTTAGTTACCCAGACTGCCGCCCGGCGTGGCGCCCGAGATCTCCGTGGTCGTTGAGGGGATCGCGGTGGAGCAGCCGGTTTCGGGAGCGAAGTCCGAGGGGCCGTCCCGCACGCCCCCGAGGTATGACATCGTCCTGGTGGCGGCTTCCGCCGGGGGCCTGGCCGCGATCAGCGCGGTGCTCGGCGCCCTGCCTGAGGGATTCCCGGTTCCCGTGGTCATCGTCCAACATCTCGACCCTCGCCACACGAGCCTCATGGCCGAAATCTTGCAGCGGAGGACCGCGCTCCGGGTCGAGGAGGCGACCGAGGGTGCCGCGATAGAGCCGGCGACGGTCTATGTCGCCCCGCCCGGTGACCATCTGCTCGTCAAACCGGGGGGCCGGTTGAGCCTGTCCCACTCGGACCCGGTGCACTTCGTCCGGCCCTCCGCCGACGTCCTCTTCCAGTCCGCCGCCGGGGCCTTCCCGGGCCGGGTCATCGGCGTCGTCCTCACCGGGACGGGCAGCGACTCGAACATGGGGGTACGCGCCATCGACCAGGCCGGGGGCACGGTCATCGCCCAGGACCCCGCCTCGGCGGAGTTCGCAGGCATGCCGCAGGCGGCCATTGCCACCGGTGGGGTCGAGCACGTCCTGACGCTGGAGGAGATCGGTCCGGCGTTGGTCGCGCTGGTGACGCGTGGACGGTTGCCGTGAGGACGTTGCCGTGAGGAACAACGCCGAGGCGGTGCTGCGCCCGTGAGCGCTGGCGGTGGCCCTTTCGCGGGTGCCAGGCCGGGCGCCGTGCCACCGGGTGACGAACGGGACGAGGAGCTCGAAGAGTTGCTGCGATTCCTCCGCGATGCGCGGGGGTTCGACTTCACGGGCTACAAGCGGGCATCGATCAGCCGCCGGGTGCACCGGCGCGTCCGCGAGCTCGGCTTCGAGAACCTCGCGGCCTATCGCGACCTTCTCGAGTCCGACGTCGACGAGTTCACGGCCCTCTTCAACACGCTCCTGATCAACCTGACCGGCTTCTTCCGCGATCCGACGGCATGGCGCTACCTGGAGCGCGAGGTCGTCCCCGAGATCCTGTCCCGGCGCGGCGACGATCAGTTGATCCGGCTGTGGAGCGCCGGATGCGCCACGGGCGAGGAGGCATACACCCTTGCCATGATTCTGGCGAACCACCTGGGACCCCAGGAGATGGCCCGGCGCGTGAAGATCTACGCGACCGACATCGACCTCGACGCGCTGACGCGAGCACGGACTGCCATCTACAGCGAGAAGTCGCTGCACGACGTGCCCGAAGAGATTCGGGATGCCTACTTCGAGCCTGATCTGCGTGGGCGGGGCTGGGTGGTCACCCCGGTGTTGCGCCGCACGGTGGTCTTCGGGCGCCTCGACCTGACCAGGGATCCCCCGATCTCCCGCGTCGATCTCGTGACCTGCCGCAACACACTGATGTACCTCACTGCCGAGACGCAGGCGTTCGTCATCCCGCGCCTGCAGTACTCACTGCGGGAGGACGGCTTTCTCTTCCTCGGCCGGGCCGAGATGGTGCTCCGCGGCGGCGGCGGTCGCTTCGCTCCGGTGAGCCTGCGGCACCGCATCTTCGTGGCGCTGCCTCACCAGCAATCGATTGGGTCCGCCGCCCGTGAGGCCGCGCCGGGTCACCCCTTCGAGATCGGTGCCTTGGAGGCGCCGCAGGTCCGCGATGAAATGGCCCAGTCGGCGACGGACCCTGGGGAGTCCCTGGTGGCCGAGCTTCTCGTCGACCCTGACGGCCACCTGATGGGGGCCAACGACCTGGCCCGCCAGCTCTTCGGCATCGGGACGGGCAACACCGGCCGGGAGCCGAGCGAGCGCATCGGGTTGGTACTCCAGTCGCTGGATCTCGACTCGCATGTGGCACGCGCCTTCATCGAGCGCATGTCGCACCGCGTCGGGCTGACACGGTACGAGCCGCCGAGTGGCCATCCCCTCGATCTCGAGGTCTGGGTGCTGCCGCTCTTCGACGAGAACGAGAAGGTCCTCGGCGCCGCCGTGACCTTCGCCGATGTCGGCAGCACGCTGCAGCTTCGTGAGAGCTTCCGCCACGTACACGAGGAACTCGAGACCGCGTACGAGGAGCTGCAGTCGACCAACGAGGAGCTGGTCACCAGCAACGAGGAACTCCAGTCGAGCTACGAAGAGCTCGAGACGGGCAACGAGGAATTGCAATCGTCCAACGAGGAGCTCGAGACCACGAACGAGGAGTTGCGCTCGTCCAACGAGGAGCTCGAGACGACGAACCTCGAGCTCAAAACGGCGAGCGACGCGGTCCAGCGCCTGAACGAGACGCTCGTCGACGCCAACCTGGAGCTCCGGCGCTTCAGCAGCCTGCACCGCCAGGTGATGGACCACTTTCCCTCCGCCGTGGTCGTGCTGAATTCGCACCTGCTCGTCGAGGAATGGAACGAAGCTGCGACCGCTCTCTGGGGGTTGGAGGAGGATGCCGTCGCGGGGGAGCCCTTCTTCGGGCTGGACTTCGGGCTGCCGCTCGGAACCCTGCAGGAGCCGGTCCGGGCCTGCCGAAGCGCGGGAGCCGTGGCGTCGAACGTGGAGGTCGAGGCCACGGATCACACCGGGCGCCGGTTCACCTGTCGCGTGCAGGTGATGCCCATCTCCGGGCGGGAGCCCGAAACAGCGGCCATGCTGATCATGGACAGAGTCGGGGGTCCGGTCTCGTGACCGAGCCGTCCGGCCCCGGGGGGGATCCGGACCTGGCACGCAACGTCGACGCGCTGAGCCGCCGGTTGACGGCCCTGACCGATCGCATCCTCGACGCCACGGGGAGCTTGCCCGTCCCCCTGGTCGCCGAGGTGGTCGAGGAGCTCTTCGCGGCCGTCGAGGAATTCGAGGTCAGCGCACAGGAGATCCAGGGGCAGAACGAAGCTCTGGCCGAGGCCAAGCGGCAACTCGACCTGGAGTCTGCCCGCTACCGGGAGCTGTTCGACTTGGCACCCGACGGGTACCTGGTCACCGATACGTCGGGTGTGATCTTGGAATCGAATCGGGCGGCAAGTGAGCTGCTCGGGAGCCCGGACCACTTCCTGGCGCACAAACCGGTGATCGTCTTCGTCGACGCGCCCGACCGCCGAGAGGTCCTGAACCAGCTCCACGATGCGGTGACGGGTCCGGATGGTCGGGTGGCGGCGTTCGAGGCGCGGTTCGCACCGCCGGACGGCGCACCGTTCCACGCCGCGGTGCACCTCACCGTCGGGGGCATGGCTGACCCAGCTGTGCCACGCGTCCGCTGGCTGCTCAGCGATGTCAGCCGTCGAGCCGAGGCAGAACGCGCGCTGGCCGCCAGTGAGACCCGCTATCGGCTCATTGCCGAGAGCGCGGCGGACGTCGTGATCGCCACCGATGACGCGGGTCAGGTGACGTTCGCGTCCCCGTCGACCAGGACGACGCTCTCACTCGAGCCTGACGCCATGGAGGGCCACACGATCGCCGCGTTCGTCCACCCCGATGACTGGCCCGGCCTTTCGTCCCTCCGGGAGGACGCGCTGGTCGGGAGGAGCGCCGCCGCGGTCTATCGCTTTCGCCTCGGCGACGGCGGGTACCTTCCGATGGAGGCCCGCGTCGCCCCGTTCCGGCGGCCAGACGGGCGCGGCCTGGGCATGCAGTACGCGTTGCGCGATGTACGAGAGCGCGAAGCGGCGAGGGCCGCCCTGGAGCAGGCGCTGACGCGCGAGCAGGAGGCGGCCGCCGTCCTACGCGACGCGGACGCCGCCAAGTACGCGCTCCTGCTGGCGGCGGCGCACGAGCTCAACACGCCGATCGCGACGGTGGCCGGCTTGGCCGACCTTCTCGTCAGGCACCCGGACCTGCCTGAGGGTGGTATCGCGAGGATGGCGCAGGGTCTGGCCTCGACGGGTGCGGAGTTGCGAGGCATCCTGACCAATCTGCTCGACTCCGAGCGTGTGCTCGGCGGCTACGTGGCGCCCCAGCGACAATCCTTCGACATCGTGGCCCTCGTGGTCGAGCGCGCCCGGAGCCGGAACGGATCCAATCTGGATCTCGCGCTCCCATCCGGGACGGAGACGGTCACGCTCGACCCCGAGCTGACGGCACGGATCGTCGACAACCTGGTCAGCAACGCACTACGCCACACGCCGGAGGGCACCGCCGTGGAGGTGGCCGTGACCCGTCGTCCCGACGGCGTCCTCCTGACGGTCGAGGACGCCGGCCGCGGCATCCCCGATGCCGAGAAGGAGGCGGTCTTCGAAGCGTTCCAGCGCCGGGCCGGCAGCGCGCCGGGAGGTCTCGGGCTCGGCCTGTTCGTCGTACGCAAATTCGCCGAGATCCAAGGCGGGCGGGCCTGGGTGGAGGACGCACCCGGTGGGGGTGCCGCGTTCCGCGTCCTGCTTCCTGATCCGGTCCGGTCCGGTCAGGTCCCTGAGCCCTCGAGGCGCTAGCTGGGTTTCGGCTCCTTGGGGAGGCCGAGCGCTCGTTCGCCCACGATGTTGCGCTGGATCTCGGCCGTGCCGCCCCAGATCGTCTCCGATCGCGAGAAGAAGAAGAGCGACTGGAGGTTGTTGACCGGATAGCTCGCTTTGGCCCGGCGCGCACCGGGCAGCAGTGTGTCCTCACCCTGGTCGCCCAGGAGGACCTGGCCCTCCATGCCCAGGATGTCCATACCGAGCAGCAGCGTCTCCTGGTGCGCCTCGGACCAGAACATCTTGTTGCACGCCCCGAGCGCGGCGGTGGTGTGCGTGCCGTTGAGGACGTCGGTCAGCGTGCGGAAGCCGTTGATCTGCATGATCTTGATCTTCGACCATGACCGCGCCAGTCGCTGGCGGATCAGGGGATCGATGTCGCGACCTCTCCGGCGAGCCTCGGCCAGGATCTCGTCGAACTCCTTCTGGAAGCGGCGGTGGCCCGTGGTCGACGACGTGCCGCGCTCGAAGCCGAGCGTTGTCATCGCAACCTTCCATCCGTTGTTCACGCCACCGATGACATTGTCCTTGGGGCAGCGAACGTTGGTGAAGAAGACCTCGTTGAATTCGGCCGAGCCATCCACCTGCTCAATCGGCCTCACCTCCACGCCGGGCTGCTTCATCGGGACGAGGAGGTAGGAGATGCCGGCGTGCTTCGGCGCGTCGGGGTCGGTGCGCGCCAACAGGAAGATGTAGTCGGCATAGTGCGCCTGGGTCGTCCACACCTTCTGCCCGTTGACCACCCACTCGTCACCGTCGAGCTCGGCGCGCGTTTTGAGGCTGGCCAGGTCCGAGCCGGCATCGGGCTCGCTGAAGCCCTGGCACCACGCGATCTCGCCCTTCAGGATGCCGGGTATGAACTGTTGCTTCTGATCTTCGGTACCCCATTGCAGGAGCGTGGGGCCGACGAGGGTGTCGCCGAAGAAGTCGGCGCGCAGCGGCGCACCGACCCGGGCGAACTCCTCGTTGAGCACGACCTGTTGCAGCAGGCTCAGGCCTTTCCCGCCGTATTCGGTCGGCCAGCTGGCGCAGATCCATCCGCCGCCGTAGAGCTTGGCCGTCCACTCCTGATTGAAGGCCTTGCGCTCCTCTGGCGTCAGGGAGAAGTCCGGCCCACCCCAGCCTTTGGGCAGGTTCTCCTTGAGCCATCCTGCGATCTCTGTCCTGAATTCCTCGGCTTCTGGTGGGTAGGCCAGGTCCATGAGAGGCACGGTACCCGCCCCGTCGACCCCTCTGCGACCGGACGACCGGGCCGATGTCGCGCGGAACGGCCCGTTAGGATCTCCTGCCAGGAATTGTCGGTGTGATCTCTTCCGCACGGGACGATGGAGAAGGAGGTGCGGCCATGTCGAGGGGCGAACCCCCAAGTAGCACCGCCGGCGCATGCCCAACCCCGTGCACCTGCTGATGCGCGCCACGCGCGTGCCCTAGTCCCGAACGCGGTATTGCACGGAGGCAGACGCCGGTCGTTGATCCTCTGGTATGGCGCTGCGCCGACCAGACGTCCGATCCGAACCGGTCCCTCGAGGACGCCACAGGAGGGAGCTCCATGGCCACGCCACCGTCGACGAGCGGGCCGAGCCGCTCACGCTTGATTCCGGGTCGTTCCCGTGATGCGGATCGCCCACCGCACCAGCGCCGCCGCAGGACGCGGCGGATCCTCGCATCAGAGGGCGTTTTCGACTCGATCGTGTCGTTGGCGGGCCTTCTCGGCCGCCCGGTGCGGAATCAGACCGGCCAGGAGATCGGCCGGCTGGACGACGTCGTCGCCCGCTGGGACGACGGGCAGATGTACCCGCCGGTGAGCGGTCTCGTGATCCGAGTGGGGCGCCGACTCGCCTTCGTCCCGGCCTCCGCCATCGACCGGATCGGCCATGCCGAGGTCGTCCTCCGCTCCTCCCGGCTCGACCTGCGCGACGTCATCCGTCGGTCCGGCGAGGTCCTCCTGGCGAAGGACGTCCTCGACCACCAACTGGTCGACGTCGAGGGAGTCCAGGTCATCCGCGCCGCCGACCTCTATCTGGCCGAGGTGATCGGCCGTATCCGGCTCGTCGGGGCCGATATCTCCAACGCCACGCTGCTGCGCCGTCTCGGCCCACGACGGTGGCGACCACGTCCCACGCCGGATCGCGTCATCGACTGGGCCGCCATTCAACCGTTCACCGAGTCGGCCAAGGACGTCAGCGGCGCCGCGACGCACGTTCGTCTCAAGACGACGAACGAGGGCCTGCACCGCCTGCGGCCCGGCGAGCTGGCCGACCTGCTGGAGGACCTGCGGCGCGACGAGCGCCGCGAGCTCCTGGCCGCCCTGAGTCCCGACGAGGCCGCCGATGCCCTCGAGGAGATGCAGCCCGAGGACTTGGAGCAGCTGTTGAGGGAATCCGATCCGGTCGAGGCGGCGCGCCTGCTCGCGGCGATGGAGCCCGATGAGGCGGTCGACGCACTGCGCGATCTCCCGATAGCAGTTCGAGCCGAAGTGCTCCGCCACATTCCGGCGGTAACGGCGCTCGCACTGCGCGAGCTGCTCGGCTACGAGGAGGACGAGGCCGGCGGCATCATGACCACGGCGCTGGTGACGGCCAAGTCCGGGGAGAAGGTCAAGAAAGTGGTTGACCGGCTCTCCGAGGCGCGTGCGCACGGCGTCGACCTCGATGCGGTGGCGGTCGTCGACGGTGACGGCCGGCTCCTCGGTGATGTCACGGTCCTCGACATCCTGTTCGCCCTGCGGACTTCCACCGACACGCGCATGTCGGCGCTCCTGGGCGACGAGGACGAGGTGACGGTGAGTCCCCACGCATCGGCGGGGGACGTGGCTGGGCAGCTGGTGGAAGGCCGACGGCATTCCATGGTGGTCATCGACGACAATGGGCGCCCCATCGGGCGCATCCTGGCCGACGACGTTCTCGATGCACTGGTGCCAACGAAAGGCCGGTTCCACTTTCCCCGTCTTCTGTCGTGAGGGTCCGGGTTTCGCGGCGGTGGTTGGTCTACCTCGCCGCCGCCGGACCAGGGCTGATCGCCGCGGCGGCCGGCAACGACGCCGGCGGCATCGTCACCTACTCGTCCGCTGGCGCGCAGTTCGTCTATCGCACCCTCTTCCTCATGGTGCTCATCACGGTGGCCTACGTCATCGTCCAGGAGATGGTGGCCCGCCTGGCCACCTACACCGGCAAGGGTCTGGCCGCCCTCATCAGGGAGGAATTCGACCTCCGCCTCACGGCGTTCGCCATCACGGCGTTCGCCATTGCCAACGTCGGCCTGATGGTGACCGAGTTCGGCGGCATCGCCACGTCGTTCGAGCTGTTCAACGTGTCGCGTTACATCTCGGTTCCCATTGCCGCGATCGCCATCTGGTCGCTCGTGCTCTTCGGCTCGTACCGCTACGCCGAGCGCATCTTCCTGCTGCTCACCCTGGTGTTCATCGCGTACCCGATTGCGGCAGTACTGGCCCATCCCAACTGGCGACAGGTGGCGGCCAACACGGTGTGGCCCCACTTCGTCGCGTCGAAGTCGTTCCTGCTGCTGTCCGTCGCCCTCATCGGCACCACCATCACCCCGTACATCCAGCTGTACGAGGCAGGCGCGGTCGTCGACAAGGGCGTCAAGCCCGAGCAGTACCACTTCCAGCGGGTCGACGCGATCACCGGCGCCGTGCTCGCCGCCTTGGTGGCCATGTCGATCATCGTGGCCACCGGGGCCACCATCGGAGGCACGGGCCCGCTCACGTCGGCCACCACAGCGGCCGAGGGGCTCAAGCCGGTTGCCGGCGCCTTCGCCACGACGTTGTTCGGGGTCGGGCTGCTCGGCGCGTCGGCTCTGGCCGCCGCCGTCGTCCCGCTGTCGACCTCCTACGCCGTGGCCGAGGCGATCGGGGTGGAGCGCTCGGTCTCCTCGAGCTTCCGCAAGGCCCCCGTCTTCCTCGGGATCTTCACGTTTCAGATCCTGATCGGAGCGGCGGTCGTTCTCATCCCGGGCAACCTCATCACGCTCATCCTCAACACCCAGGTGCTCGAAGGAGTCATCACGCCGATGACCCTGATCCTGATCCTGGTGTTGGCCAACCGCCGCTCGCTCCTCGGTTCGGCCGCCAACGGCCCGGTCGCCCGCTGGGTGGGGGGATTGGCCATCGTCGCGGTCGCGATCGTGGCCGGCGTCTACGTCCTGCTCACCGTGCTGAGCTGGGTGGGGGTCGGCTGAACGGTGGGCCGGGCGGGTCGCTCGACGGCGCCGTTTGCGCACGACCAGGGGGTTCGGGGAGGCTAGGAGGGTCATGGTGAGTCGAGGCGGGACATCCGTTGCCTAAAACGCCTCGCCAGAAGTGGATCGAGACAAAGGAGTCCTGGGAGCGCTCTCGCCACATTGAGCTGCCCGCCCCGATTCCCGCCGCACCCCCCCGACCTGGGGGTTTGCGTGTTGCCTTCCTGACGTACCGGGGGAATCCCCGTTGCGGTGGGCAGGGGGTCTACACCCGCCACCTCACCCGTGAGCTGGTCGCCCTCGGTCATTCGGTCGAGGTCTTCTCCGGACCGCCCTGGCCCGATCTCGATGAGGGCGTGGGGTTCACACCCGTCCGGAGCCTCGACCTCTACCGCCAGCCCGATCCGTTCCGGGTCCCTCACCGGAGTGAATTCACCTCGCGGGAGGATTGGACCGAGTTCGCCATCATGTGCACCGCCGGCTTCGGGGAACCCCTGGCCTTCTCCGTGCGGGCCCGCCAGCTCCTGGCGAAGCGTCGCGGCGAGTTCGACGTCGTGCACGACAATCAATGCCTGGGCAACGGGATGCTCGGCATGGTAGAGGACGGGTGGCCCCTTCTGACGACGCTGCACCACCCCATCACGGTGGACCGCCAGCTGGCCCTGTCCCACACGACGAACCCCTGGCAGCGCTTCACGACGCGTCGCTGGTTCGGTTTCCTCGGCATGCAGGTGCGGGCGGCCCGGGCGCTTCCCGCCGTGGTCACGGTTTCACAGAACTCGCGCCAGGACATCGCCGCGCAGATGGATGTCGCCCCCGAACGCATGACGGTCGTCCCGGTCGGCGTCGACCCCACCGTCTTCCGCCCGTTCGAGGACGTGACGCCGGTGCCCGGGCGGATCATGGTCACCTCGAGCAGCGACGTCCCGATGAAGGGCCTCGTGCCGCTGCTCGAGGCGGTGGCGAAGCTGCGGACCGAACGGGACGTCGAGCTGACCGTGATCGGCCGCCCCAACGAGGGCGGCCGGGTCGAGCGGGCCATCGCCCGGCTCGGGCTCGCCGACGCCGTGCACTGCGTGAGCGGCATCACCGACGGCGAGCTCGCCCGTCTCTACGGCGAGGCCGAGGTGGCTGTGGTGCCCTCCCTGTACGAGGGCTTCTCGCTGCCGGCGATCGAGGCCATGGCCTGCGGCGTGGCCATGGTCGCCACGACCGGTGGAGCGTTGCCCGAGGTCGTCGGGAGAGACGGGGAGACCGGCCTGCTGGTGGCCCCGGACGATCCGGGTGCGCTGGCGGGTGCCATCGCCCGGCTGCTCGACGACCCCGAGCTGCGGGCCCGACTCGGTGCAGCCGGCCGGGAACGGGTGGTCAGTCGCTTCACCTGGCAGGTCACCGCTGCGGGGACGGCCGCGTGCTACGCGGCCGTGATTGCCGGAGAGCCGCTCCCGGGCGCTCCGTTGGCCGCCGTCGAGGGCCCGGACACGGCGCTGGCACGGGGTGCGGCCTGATGTTGACCGTCGACTACGACCGGCTGGGCGTCGGACCCGGGGACCTGGTGCTCGACCTCGGGTGCGGGTTCGGCCGCCACGCATTCGAGGCCGCCCGGCGCGGGGCCTCCGTGGTCGCGCTCGATGCCGGTCCTGACGAGGTGGCCCAGGTACGCGGCACCCTCGCCGCCATGATCGAGGCGGGGGAGATCGCCCCGGGCCATCCGGCGACGGCCGTGCAGGGTGACGCGCTGGCGCTGCCCTTCCCGGACGGGACCTTCGACCGGGTGATCGCATCGGAGGTGCTCGAGCACATCCCAGACGACACCGCGGCCATGCGTGAGTTGGCGCGGGTGCTTCGGCCGGGCGGCGCCATGGCGGTCACCGTGCCGCGCTGTGTTCCCGAGGCCATCAATTGGGCACTGTCCGACGAGTACCACGACACCCCCGGCGGTCATGTGCGCATCTACCGGCGTTCCACGCTGGAGCGCCGGCTCAGCTCGACGGGACTCCGGCCGGCAGGACACCACCACGCACACGGCCTGCACTCTCCGTATTGGTGGCTGCGCTGCCTCGTCGGTCCGTCCAACGATTCGCACCCGGCGGTCGAGGCGTACCACAAGGTGCTCGTCTGGGACATCGTCAAGGCACCGCTCGTGACGCGCACCGCCGACCGGGTGCTGAGCCCGGTCATCGGCAAGAGCCTGGTGCTGTACCTCACCAAGCCGGTCGCCAGCGTGGCGGACCTGCCCGACTCGCGCTCCACACTGCCCCGCGGCGTGCCCGGGCGGCGCGGGCCGACCACACCGAGCCAGGGAGCTGCAGCATGACCACAGAAGAGATCCGTTCGGCCGCGCTCCCCGAGGTGTCTGGCATCCTTTCGAGTTCGGAGGTGCTTGCCACCGGCCACGCCATCGCCGAAGTGCAGCGCCACGACGGACAGATCCCCTGGTTCGAGGGCGGCCACTGCGACCCCTGGAACCACGTCGAAGCGGCCATGGCGTTGACCGTGTGCGGCCTGGTGGACGAGGCGGTTGCGGCCTACCGCTGGTTGGCGCGCAACCAGCTCTCCGATGGCAGCTGGTTCAACTACTACCAGGGCGACACCGTCAAGGATCCGCGTCTCGACACGAACGTGTGTGGCTACCTGGCGGCCGGGGCCTGGCACCATCATCTCATCACCGGCGACGTGGAGTTCCTGGGCGAGCTGTGGCCGACGATCCAGAAGGGGATCGACTTCATCTTGCGCTGGCAGCAGCCGGACGGCTCGGTGCTGTGGTCGCTCGATTCGGCCGGCCGCCCGGAGCGCTACGCGCTGCTCACCGGTTCGTCGTCCATCTACCACTCAACGCGGTGCGCGGTGGCCATCGCGGAGTGCCTGGCCAAGGACCGCCCGGACTGGGAGTTGGCGGCGGGTCGGCTCGGGCATGCAGTGGCGCATCACCCAGGCGCCTTCGCCCCCAAGGTCGAGTTCGCCATGGACTGGTACTACCCGATGCTCTCGGGGGCGCTCGAGGGTGAGGCCGGCCGTCGTCGCATCGCGGAGGGTTGGTCCACCTTCGTCATGGAGGGCCTCGGCGTGCGCTGCGTGTCCACGGGTGACTGGGTCACCGCAGCCGAGACGGCCGAGTGCGTGCTCACGCTCGATGCCCTTGGCATGGAAGGTCCCGCGCTGGACTTGTTCTCGGCGGGGCAGAACCTGCGCCTGGGCGACGGGTCGTACTGGACGGGCATGGTCTACCCCGAGCAGGAGACCTTCCCCAAGCACGAGCGGACGACCTACACGTTCGGTGCCATGGTGTTGGCGGCCGACGCGTTGTCGAACACCAGCCCGGCGGCGGGGCTGTTCCGGGGTGAGGGCCTGCCGGCCTCACTCGACCTGGCCGAGCCGCATTGCGGAGACGCCATTGAGGGCTGCACGGTCTCCGACCCGCCGCAAGGCTCTTTCCGCGGCTGAACGCAGCGGGGAGCTCCGCCCGCCTCCGCGTCGGATCGGGCCGTCGGCGGGCGTGGCCGTCCTCGCGTTGCTGTCCGACACCACGTCGTTCGCCGTGGCGTTCGTCGGCTACGTGCTGGTCGGGATCGGCTGGGGGACCCTGGTGCCCGGCGTCGTCAATGTCGCCATGCGTGACGTGCCTCCGGGGGTCTCGGGCGGCCCGTCCGGCCTCGTCAACGCGGCCCGGCAGCGGCACCTCGGTCGGGCGCGCCGTGCTCGGGACCATCGGGGTCCATGCCGCCACCACCGCCTGGGCCAGCCGCACAGCCGGTGTGGCGGTGGCCGCCGGCCAGAGCCAGTACGTTGCCGGCGGTCAGATCGGCCCGGTGTCCCAGGCCCTCGGTCCCCAGTACCGGCCCGATGCCGTGGCCGCCTTCGTGTCGGGCTACCACCTTGCGTTGCTCGTGGCCGCCGGTTCGACGCTCATGGCGGCCGTCGTGGCCGTCGTCGGTCTGCGCTCAGGGGCCGGTGTTGCCGCGCCGGAGCCCGGCGTCGTGCCGGAGGTGGTGGTCGAGGGCGTGGACTAGCGGGACCGGTCCCGGCGCCGCCGCGGATGGCGATCCGTGTTCGTCGAGCGCGGCGCCGTCACGCGCCGCAGAACACGCAGGCTGCCGCAGGCGCCGTCGTCGGTGAACTCGCCCGAGTCGAGCGCGGCGCAGTAGAGCTCGTAGGGCGGGCGGCCCCCGTCCGCCGGATCGGGGAACACGTCGTGGATGGCCAGCCAACCTCCGAGCGCCACGTGCGGTGCCCAGCCGTGGAAGTCCGCCCAGGCGGGTTCGTCGCCGTGTCCACCGTCGATGAAGCAGAAGGCGAGGGGCCGGTCCCAACGCGCGGCCAACGTGGGAGAGTCTCCGACGATACCCACGACAGACGCCTCGAGCCCTGCCTCTGTGATGGTCCGGCGCCAGTGCGGGAGCGTGTCGATGCGACCCACTTCGGGATCGACGAGATCGGGCTCGTGATACTCCCAACCCGGCTGGTTCTCCTCCGAGCCGCGGTGATGGTCGATGGAGAGGAGTGCTGCCCCGGTGGCCTCGGCGGCGGCACCGAGGTACACCGTGGACTTCCCGCACCAGGCCCCGACTTCCACGAAGGTGGGGGGCGCGGCCGCCGCGACCTCGGCTCGGCCGGCCCGCAGGGCGGCCCGGAAGAGCTCCTCGCCCTCATCGTCCGGCATGAAGCCGCGGGTGCGGTGCGCCGTCTCGAGGAGCGCCTGCACGCGGGTCGAGTCGCGGGCGCCGGCCGCTGGTTCAGCCCGGATCATCAAGCTGTCGGTGCGCCGGCGGCCTGCAACGAATCCGCCAGCCCTGCTCGTTCACGGGACGCAAACGCCACGTTGACCCGCAGCCGCTCCACTGACTGGGCCACCCGCCGCGGCCCCGACGAGAGCGGATGGGCGTCGAGGTAGGCGATGGCACGCTCGGCAAATTCGGCGTCGCCGCAGAGGGCAGGGATCGATTCGATGATGCGCGGTGGCGCGTTCTTCGGGAAGCGGTCGAGCACGGCGTCCCAGCTCTCGGTCAGCCTGGTCCAGACCGCCTGGTTTCCGATTGGGTTGGCCAGGAGCGAGCTGATGACCGCGAACCCGTTCTGGCTGCGCACCTCGGTCATGGCCAGGTCGAACGTGCGCAGGCACAGGTCGACGTCGGGGAACCCGGCGAGCGCCCCGAGGGAGCGCATCTCTTCCTGTGGTGTGGATGCGGTGCGGTAGCGCTCCAGCAGCGCGTCGTAGTCGCCCGGCCGCAGGAGCTGCGACACGACGGCCAGCGTGGCCGACTCGATGTCGGGCGGGATCGGATCACCGGAGCCACCACCGATGGCGGAGGCATCGAAGCGCCGCGCCGCCTCCGCCCGGACCGCGGCGTCGGCGCCCACGGTGCCCAGCAGGTTGATGGCGAGCGCGCGCAGCGTCGGCGTGCGGTCGCTCTCACCCGGCTTGCCGTCAAAGCCCAACCGGCGATGGGTGGGGCCGAGCAGAGCGCTGACCGCCTCGTGGAGCGCGCGCTCGTCCTCGGGCCGGGCGATCCGTTTGGTGAGGACGAGGGCACTGCCGACGGGTGACCACGCAGCGGGGTCGG
Source organism: uncultured Acidimicrobiaceae bacterium (assembly GCA_963764305.1). Taxonomy (GTDB): domain Bacteria; phylum Actinomycetota; class Acidimicrobiia; order Acidimicrobiales; family RAAP-2; genus Bog-473. The sequence continues at coordinate 184,299 of CAVXSD010000001.1, forward strand.
GCTCCGTGCCGAGCGCTGAGGCCAGGACCAGGAAGTCCCGAAGTGTCGAGTGACCCGCGAGGGCGGTCGCCCATGTGTCGGCGAGCAGGTTGGCGCGCTCGAGGGGGGTGAGCTCGGGCAGCTGCGCGGCCAGCGCCGCCCGGTGCACGCGCTCGTAGCCGACCCGGAACATGCCCCACCCACCGGCGTTCACCACGGCGAGCCCGCGTCCGGCCTCGGCGATCGGCTCGGGGTCGGCGCCGAGAACGAGGTGGCGCACCGGCGCCCCCGGCTCGCCGTGGGCGGGGAGCGCCCGGACCGCGACGGGCACGCGCCACTCGGACCCGATCGACGAGGTGGCGCCAGGGGGGACCGGGCCCAGTGCGAACGGCTGTTGGCTGAGGGCATCGCCGCGAAGGGACACGAGCGGGTGCCCGCCCTGCAGGATGAAGGTGTCCATGACATCGCGCACCGGCGCGCCGCTGGCGTTCTCGAGCGCATCCCAGAGGTCGCTGGTCACCGTGTTCCCGTACGCGTGCGCCTTGAGGTACGTGCGCACGCCGTCCCTGAACACGTCGGCGCCGATGTGCTGCTCGAGCATGCGCAGGACGCCGCAGCCCTTCTCATAGGTCAGCACGTCGAACATGCCCTCCGCCTCCTTGGGCGGTCCCACGGGATACTCGATCGGACGGGTCAGGTGCAGGGCGTCGACGGCCAGGGCAGCCTCGCGGGACGGGGCGAAGCCGACCCAGCGGTCCCACGAGGGCCGGAAGGCGTCCACACAGAGTGTCTCCATGAACGTGGCGAAGGCCTCGTTGAGCCAGATGCCCTCCCACCAGCCCATGGTCACGAGATCGCCGAACCACATGTGGGCCAGCTCGTGCGCGATGACGTCCGCCACCCGCTCGAGCTCGGCCCGGGCCGCCTCGTCCTCGTCGATCAGGAGGGCCGTGTCGCGGAACGTGATGCAGCCAAGGTTCTCCATGGCGCCGGCCGCGAAGTCGGGGATGGCAACGAGGTCGACCTTCTCGCCGGGGTAGGGGATGTTGAAGTACTCGGTGAAGAAGCGCAGGGCGAACGCCCCGACCTCCAAGGCGAACTCGGCCAGCGGCAGCTTCCCGGGCGTGCAGACCACCCGGAGGGGGACGCCGTCCACGTCCACCGTCTCTGTCGTCTCGAGCTTGCCGACGACGAAGGCCACCAGATAGGTCGACATCTTCATCGTCGGAGAGAATTGGATGCGCCGCTTGGGCCCCACCTGGTCCTCGCGGACCACGGGTGAGTTCGAGATGGCGTCGACGTCTGGCCCCACGATCAGGGCGATCTCGAAGACGGCCTTACGGTCGGGTTCGTCGAAGCAAGGAAAGGAGCGCCGGGCGTCCACCGACTCGAACTGGGTCGTCGCCATGGTCTGGGTCTCGCCGTCCAGGCCCGTGTAGGTGGACCGATAGAACCCGCGCAGCTTGTCGTTGAGGGTGCCACTGAAACGGCAGCTGATGGTGCAGGGCCCGGGCGGAAGCAGCTCAGCCGGCTCGAAGGTGACCTGCTCGAGCTCGTCGTTGAAGCTCACACTGCACAACACGGTCAGCCCGTCGGCCGTCAGGACCTCGACGTCGCTGATCGCCAGCTCGGCGGCATTGAGCACGATCTCGTCGGCCGTCTCATGGACCATGGCGTCGATCCTGACGGTGCCCGAAAAGGTGGCGGACGCCACCTCCGGCTCGATCTCGATGTGGTAGATCTCCGGCTCGATCGTTCGTGGCAAGCGGAACTGCTCCGAGCCGGACGCGACGGCTGGGGTGGGAGCTGAAGGCATCCGTGAAGGCTACCCGCGGTACCGCGGGTAGGTTCTCGGGCCGTGCCCGATGAGAATGCCATTCCCGCCAACCTTGCCAACGGCCATGACCTCGATGTGGTGGCCATCGGTTCGCCTCTCCTCGACGTCATCGAGCTGGCGACCGACGAGCAGCTGGCCCAGGTCGGCCTGGAGAAGGGGTCGATGACATTGATCGACCTGGAGACCGCCCACGCCGTCCAGGACTTCATGGGCGCGCCCCGTTTCGTCTCGGGGGGATCGGTGGCCAACACGACAGCCGGGATCGCCGTCCTGGGCGGCACCGCGGGTTTCCTGGGGGCCGTCGCCGATGACGAGGTGGGTCGCACCTACGCCGAGAACCTCCGGGCGGCGGGCGTCGAATTCGAACCACACCTCAGCGAGTCGGCCGCGGGGGACGGGCTCGGCACCGGACGCTGCATGGTTCTCATCACCAAGGACGCGGACCGCACCATGGGGACCTACCTGGGCGCTGCCTCCACCCTGACGCCCGTGGGTGTCCCGACCTCCTTCGTCGCCCGAGCATCGGTCGTCTTGCTGGAGGGCTACCTGTGGGACGTGCCGGCGGCCAAGGAGGCCATGCGCCACGCGGCGGCGACGGCCCATGCCCACGAGGGCTCGGTCGCTCTCTCCCTGTCGGATCCGTTCTGCGTGGGGCGCCATCAGCGCGAGTTCCTCGACCTGCTCATCGACGACGTCGACATCCTGCTCGGCAACGAGGAGGAGGTGACCATGCTCTTCGGGGTGTCCTCGTACCGGGACGCGCTGGAGGCGGCCGAGGAGACCGGGTTGCTCGTCGTCATGACCAGGGGCGCCCAGGGCGCCACCGTCCTGACCGCCCGGGGCCCCGAGGAGGTCCCGGCCTCCTCCGTGGCGCAGGTGGTCGACACCACCGGCGCCGGTGATCTGTTCGCCGCGGGGCTCCTCTTCGGCCTGACCCACGGGGTGGGCCCGGTCGAGAGCACCAAGCTCGGCGCACTGTGCGCCGGCGAAGTGATCTCGCACACGGGCGCCCGGCCGGAGGCCGACCTCAAGAAGTTGGCCGCCGATGCCGGCCTGCTCGCGGGTTAGTCGGCCGGCCGCGTGAGCCTGTCGATCGGCATCGTCGGGCTGCCCAATGTGGGCAAGTCCACACTGTTCAACGCGCTCACCAACAACGAGGTGCTTGCGGCCAACTACCCGTTCGCCACCATTGAACCGAACGTCGGCGTCGTGGCCGTGCCCGATCCCCGCCTGCAGCAGCTGGCCGATCTCTACGATGGCGCACCGGTGGTACCCGCCACCGTGACCTTCGTCGACATCGCGGGGCTGGTGCGTGGCGTCGTCACAGGGGGAGGGCCTGGGAAACAAATTCCTGGCCGCGATCCGCGAGACAGATGCCATCTGCCAGGTGGTGCGCGCCTTTCACGACGACGACGTCGTCCATGTCGACGCGCGGGTGGATCCGCCGGGTGACATCGAGACGGTCAACACCGAGCTGATCCTGGCCGACCTCCAGACGGTCGAGCAGCGTCTGCCGCGCCTGGTGCGGGAGGCAAAGGGAGCTCCCGCGCTGAAGCCGACGGTCGACGCCGTCGCCGCCGCGGAACGGATCCTCGGCGCGGGACGCACCATCGCCGACGCGGCGGCAAAGGGCGAGGTCGACCCCGCACTGCTGCGTGACCTGCACCTGTTGAGCGCCAAGCCGTTCATCTACGTCTTCAACATCGACGAAGGCGCCCTGGGTGACGCCGGGCTGGCCGCCAGCCTGGCCGAAGGCGTCCGACCCGCGCCGGCGATCGTCCTGTGCGCGCAGATCGAGGCCGAGGTCGCGGGCCTCGACGCCGCCGACGCCGCCGAGCTGCTCAGCAGCTACGGCCAGGAGGAGTCAGGCCTCGAGCAGCTGGTCCACGTGGGGTTCGCCACGCTCGGCCTGCAGACATTCCTCACCGCCGGGCCCAAGGAGGCGCGGGCCTGGACCATCCACATCGGTGACACGGCCCCCAAGGCGGCCGGCGTCATCCACACCGACTTCGAGCGCGGCTTCATCAAGGCCGAGGTGATCAGCTTCGAAGAGCTGATGGAGGCGGGCTCGGTGGCAGCGGCCCGCACCGCCGGCCGGGCGCGGATGGAGGGCAAGGACTATGTGATGCGCGACGGCGACGTCGTGGAGTTCCGCTTCAACACCTGACAGACGACGTAGTCCCATGTCAGAGGCTACTGACTGCCAGAAGTCCGCACGGAGTCCGCAGGAATCGTGTCGAACGTCTCACGAACCAGTCCCTCGGCTGCGCTTCGGGTGCGGTCTTCGGCCGTCGGCCACAGGTGGCTGTAGGTGTTCAAGGTCGTCGTGGCACTGGCATGTCCGAGCGCCCGCTGGACCGTGACAACGTCGCAACCGGCAGCGATCAGGCCGCTCGCGTAGAAGTGGCGCATGTCATGGAGGCGGATCGGCCCGACCCCGGCCCGATTCCGGACCGTGCGCCAGCGGTGGTCCACACGCAGGCTGATGGCGATGCTGCGTGACAAGGACGGGTTCGAGCGCCGCCCCGGGACGGAGCCCGACCGGATCCGTGCCCTTCTCGCTGCGAAGCCGAAGAAGAAGCAAGGTTGACGATGATGACGGCCAGCCGCCGCGTCGAGGCGTTTCTGGATCTCTACCAACTGCTGACCGACGCCAAAAAACTGATGGTTCGGGCCATGGTCCAGCTCCGCACCTCAGACGACGGCTGCGTCCGCCGACTCCTCTGCGAGCGGTTGTCGCTGTCAGTCCCGTATGTCCCGGTCGGGGTGTGGTGACGCCCCTTCTCTCGTCGCCTAGCGCGTGCTTGGACGCCAGCGCCCCGGCCGGACACACAGCCCGGGGCGGGGGAGTAATCTCCTTCTTCCGGCCTCCGCCCCTGTCCGGCCTTGAGCGTCGCCGCCGGCCTTCACTATCTGGCGCCGCCCGGAGGGGAGCCTTGGAGCGAGTTCTCCCGACGTTCGGAATCCCGCCGCCTCGGCTCTGGACCTATCGTCGGATTTGGGTCCTTCGACCCTAACGTACGACCGTCTCGCGGATTTACGTTGGGGTGCGTGCACTCTTGGCGTTTCTCGTTTCTCCGCCCCAGCAGAGGTCACTCTGCGCTCATCTCATCGCTCGCAACCGTGGTCATCTCGTCCATGACGATGGCCGCGGCAGTTCTCGTCACCTTCGCTGGACCCTCCGGTGCTGAGGTTCACGAAGCAATGGCTCGTGGAGTGACGGGGCACACCGGCGGCATCCCTGGTTACCGACTGCTCGGAGGCGACGGCGGCGTGTTCTCCTTCTCGGCAGGGTTCGAGGGTTCCGCCGCGTCCGATCCGACTCGTTGCCCGGTCAATCCGCCAGGACGCTCCATGCCCGGTGGATCCTGCTGGTCCTTTGCATCGACCCCGGACGGCCTTGGCTACTGGATCCTCAACTCCTACGACGGCATGATCTTCGCCTACGGCGACGCCGTCTCGTACGGCCAACCCTCGGACACACCTGCTTACGCAGGTGGCGCCGACCTCTGGCCCAACGCCATCGCGATCGTTGCGACCCCCGACGGCAAGGGCTACTGGGTGCTCGAGCGAGGGCTTTCCGGATTGGGTCATGTCCAAGTCTTCGGGGATGCCACTTTCTATGGCGATGAACTGACACTCGGAGCGCAGGGCGGGCACAACGGCACGCCGGTCGCGATGGCCGCAACCCCAGACGGAGGGGGCTATTGGATCGTCGACTCCGATGGCGGTGTCTTTGCCTTTGGAGACGCCGGTTTCCACGGCTCGATGGGAGGCAAACGGCTGAACGCGGGGATTGCGGGAATGGGGGCGACAGGTGATGGACAGGGCTATTGGCTTGTGGCATCCGACGGTGGCATATTTTCCTTCGGCGACGCACCATTCGATGGGTCGATGGGAGGGAGACCGCTCGCCGCGCCGATCGTCGGCATGGCCGTGAACCGGTCCGGTACCGGATATTGGCTGGCGGGTGCCGACGGTGGGGTCTTCGCACTTGGCGGAGCGCCCTTCTTGGGGTCGATGGGGGGTACACCGCTCGCCCGACCGGTGTTCGCGATGGATGCTCAATCGACGGTGGCCTGACGGCCATGCTGCGATGGCGTGCCAGCAGGTCGTGTTACGACTCTCCCTGAAGAGCAGGCGGCGCGTTCGCGGAGCGAGCGCCGGTCTCCGAGCTAGCTGCAAATGGGACCGCGATATTGACTTTGGACCCGATGACCCGGTTGTTCGACTATGAATCTTCCATACAGGGCGATGGTTGCACTGGCTCGGCGACGAAGAGATAAGGGAGCGGGTGATGCGACTGTCGAGGTTTGTAGCGATCATGGGCCTCGTCGGGGCGACGGCAATTCTCGCGCCGACGGGTGCGTCTTCGGCTGCGGCTGCGACTCGGAACCCCGGTTATTGGCTGGAGTCACGCGACGGCGGCGTCTTCGCGTTCGGTGCTGCCCCGTTTCTGGGTTCGGCGACCCAACAGTGCACACTCCAGTGCTGGGGGTTCGGCGCGACGGGGGACGGGAGCGGCTACTGGGTTGTGGACAACTATCCGTACCACAACCCGTCGGTCACCAACCTCTACGGTTTCGGTGACGCCGCCGCCGTATCCATGCCGAACCTGAGTGGCGGTGCCACGGCCGTGGCGTCCACCCCGTCTGGTCGCGGTGGGTGGGTCCTGTACGGACAGAGTGGCACCGTCGTACCGTTCGGGGATGCCACCTGGTTCGGCGACGGCTCTACCATCCACCATCGCGGTGGGAGCTGGCCGCCATACGGGAGTGACATCGACTACTTCTCAGGCATCGCCTCGACCCCCGACGGTGGTGGATACTGGCTCGTGGGGATCGACGGAGGCGTATTCGCCTACGGGGACGCCGCCTTCTACGGATCAATGGGCGGGCAGGCGGTGAACGCCCCCGTGGCGGGGATCGCCCGCACGTCCGACGGCCATGGGTACTGGCTCGTGTCGTGGGACGGTGGCGTGTTCGCCTTCGGGGACGCCCAGTTCTCGGGATCCATGGGGGGCAAGCCCCTCAACGCGCCCATGATCGGCATCGCAGGCAACCCGGACGGACCCGGCTACTGGACAGTGGCTCAAGATGGCGGTGCCTTCGCGTTTGGAGGCGCCCCATTCCTGGGTTCAATGGCGAACCACAGCCCCCCGATTCAGCCGGTCTTTGGCATTGCCGCCAGCGGCTAATCGCTGCACGCAATCAGGAACAGGTCCTCTGCCCCGAAAGTGCCGGGGCACGCCCAGTCAGAAGCCCTCCGCCGGCTGGCACGTCAGCTTCGGCGCATGTTGCCGGCACGCCTCGACGTTCCAGCCCTTGCCCTTCCGATCGGTCCAAGGTCCCCTTCCAGGCTCGCTCCTGGCGGCAGTGGGTCGCCTGTAGCTGGCTGGACTGCACCATCCGGAAGCACGGTCCCGCTGGGGGCTGAACGCCGCAATGAGGTCGCCGGGCTCGGGCATCGGGCTCATGGGGCGAGGGTAGACCGACCGTGGATCTCGTGACCTACACAGCGCCCAAACCGTGTTCGGGGTCACCCACCACAGGGCCTCCCCAAAAGTTGTGGGCCCCCTGCCATGGGGTCCAGGGACGGCGTGCTGGTGGCCGCCGCACTCATTGGTCGTGGCGGATCAGCATGACTGGACACGGCGCATGATGCGCTACGTAGTCGCTGACGGAGCCGCCGAAGTGTCGGCTCAACCAGTTCTTGCGTGAAGAACCGATCACAAGCACGTCTGCGTTCATCTCGTGGGCCACTCGGACGACAGCGGCGCCAGTCGATTCGTGATCCGGGACTAGGCGTACCTCCACGTCAGGTCCGAGCACCGCCGCCGTCCGATCGAGGGCGGATTGTCCCGCGGCGGTCCATTTTTCCCAATCCTCGTCCGCCTCTTTGTCGGTGATCACGGGGCCTTCGAAGCCCCCAGCGTCGTCCATGGGGTCCTCATGCTCGGGAATCACCATCACAACTGCGACTTGAGCGTGGGGGCGTAGCAGATCCATCGATCGTCGCGCCACGTCGATCGCAGCCTCAGACCCGTCCGTTGCCATGATGATCTTTATGGACTCCGCCATAGTGGCCTCCTGTACTTCGCATGGGGCATAACTCGCCTCAAACTAGTGAGGGATCGCCGCTATACGGTCGAGCACGTCGCCGCTTCAGGCCATCGGCAACTGCCGGATACCCGGCGGGCGTGAATAGGGGAATGGGACGTTGCCCCGTTCGCTGTTGAAGTTCAGCGGTGGCCACAGCTCATTCAGGCTGCTGCCTGATCGTAGTCTTGGGGTGTAACAACGGCGGGTGTGACCTGGCGGCCAAGGGCGGCGACCAACTTGGCCATGTCCTTGTGACCTCGTACGCGCCGGAACGAGCGCTCTGCTTCGAGCATGCCGGCGGCGACCCAGCGCTTCTTCATCGAGCCGTCCTTCCATTTCGTGACTCGGCGGGTCGTCCGCTTGGCTATTGAGATCATCGACTCGATGCAATTGGTGGTGGTCAGCGTCGCGGCCAATGTGCCGCCGACGCCGAGACGCCGCACGGTGAACATGTCGTCGAGCCCTTCGCGTAGTGACGCAGCCGCGTCGGGATGGTCGGCCTCGAGCTCTTTGGCGAGTCCCTTGGCGGCGACCAGGCCCTTGGCCGCGTCGGGCTGAGCGAAGATGAGGGCCAGTCGCTTGTCGGTGACCCCGGCCAGCTCCTTGGGCAGGTGCCCCTCGACATTTCGACGCTTGTGCAGCACGCACCTCTGGACCGAGGCGGCATCGCCGAACACCTTGTTGATGCCCGCGGCCAGCGCCTTGGCGCCGTCGATGACGCAGAGCACGCCCGACTCGACGTCGAGGCCCCGGGCGACGAGGTCGGCCAAGAGGGCGGTGACTACCGTCTTGTTCTCGGTGTCGCCCAGCCAGAGCCCGACGGGGACCTTGGTGCCGTCGACCGTGATGACCAGGGCGACTACGGCACACGAACCGGCCACGTCGAGCCCGTCGATCATGAGCACGGCGACGTCGAGGTCAGAGAGATTCCGGGCCATCAGCTCGTCCATGGCCTTGGTGGTAGCCGCCACGAAGCGCCTCGAGATTGCCGACTTGGACATGGACTTGGAGCGCTCCTCGAGCTCGGCTCCGACTGGCTCGGCCACGTCAGCGTGGCGTCGGGTGGCCACCCCGGCCAGCATGCGCTCGACGACGAGGGAGTTGAGCAGATCGGTCGAGCTGAATGCCTTCCAGGTGTCGAGCCCGATCTCCTTCCCGGCGCTGCTGCGTCCCCGCGGGCGCTCGGTGCTGACCTGGCGCCCGCCGAGCACAACCGAACACTGCGCGTTGCCGTGCCAGTTTCCGACCCGCTCTTGGGTCGGCATCTTGGCGTGCTTCTCGCCGATCGCTTCGGTCAGCTCGGCCTCCATCATCTGGCGCATCACGACGAGCCCGGTGGCCGAGGCGAACGCCAGGAGACCGTCCTTGAGCGCCCCGGCCACCTCGGCCAAGGCGACGGTCGCCTCGAGCGGCAGGCCAGCGAGGCGATCTGCATCCTCCACCTGCGCGACGTTCACGACGGGTAGCTTCTTCTTCATTGGTGGTCCCCTTTCTGGGTGGTTCTTTGGATTGGTCTCCTGAACACCTACCTCACGGCAGGACTCAGGAGGGGGACCACCACCTCACTTCAACAAACTTGGGGACACCGTCTGTGGCTTGTACTTCGCATGGGGCATAACTCGCCTCAAACTAGTGAGGGATCGCCGCTATACGGTCGAGCACGTCGCCCTTCTTCAGGCCATCGGCAACTGCCGGATACCCGGCGGACGTCAATAGGAGCCACAGTCCGGCGAGCTGTATGGGGGCAAGGTCATCCGGCCCCTCAACTTCGGCTAGCCCGATTAGAACGGCGCCCTGGGGGCTTGCAGAAGACGACATCCGCGCTGTGTGCCAGAGCCCCTTCCCAAGCCGGTCTCGCTCAGTAGCTGATGGTTCCTCTCAAAGTGCTGGTTGATGTAACGGTCTCGATCGACCCAATGATTGAGACACTTGTGCTAACGGCTGTCACTGTAAACGTACCGCTAACATCCGCGAACCGACCGGTGCCGCCAGCAATCGTGTCGACAGCCATTGAAGTAATCGGAGGTCCGAAGGTCCCGATCGCCGAGGCGGTTGTGAACAGCTTGTCGCCGTTCGCCGCGACGGTCGTCGACGTCTCGGTAAAGCTGAACCCGTTCGAACCCACAAGGGCGAACTGCTCGACGCCGCTACCGGTGACTGCTCCCAGGTGGGAGAGATGACCCGAACTTACCTGGGTCCCTGCCCCCGTGGTCAGGTTGACCGTCGTGATCAATGTGTTTGTGCCTGTCAGGGGGCGGCTGGTTCCCTTTGCCGCTCCCATCGCCGCTGTTGGGTTCAGTGCGACGACCGCGAGCACCAAGCCGGAAAGAAGAACCACTTTGCGTAGTGTCATGTGCATGCCTGCCGCTCCACTCTCGGTTCGGTCCACGCCCATCCTGCTTGCCCACAAACGGCTGTCCCATACGAACGGGGTGGTGGCCGAAACACAGCAAAAGATCATGCCCTTCCGCTGGTCGACCGAGGACGGAAACCGTTCTTCAATTCAACTGTACGCCTCTTCTGTGGCTCTTCGGATTCTGGCGGGGAGTTGCCCTCGCTGAGGGTCACCCAGAAATAGGCGAAGGCGCTTCAGGCTTGCGGTGTGAGCCAACAATCGAGAAGCACCTTCGTCCTCGTCCACTCTAGTGAGATCCTCGCCGCTTTGGTGGGTCTCAAAGACGTCCGTGTCGTGCACTACGAACGCCGTGGTCCCGACGTCGAGTTGATGATCGAGCAGGTGACCCGAGACGGTGCGCTGTCCGGGCTGCGAGGGACGGGCCCAGGTCAAAGAGCGCCCGGTGGTGCACTACGTCGACCTCCCCGTCTACGGCACCGCGATGTCGCTGGCCTGGAAGAAGCATCGGATGCGCTGTGTGGACCCAGCGGTGTGCGAAGACAGACCTGGATGATCGAGGACCACCGCATCGCGGCCAAGAGCTGCCTCCTCACGACGAGGGCGGCCAAGTGGGCGACGAGACAGGTGGGCGGGGGCCGCACGGTCTCAGAGGTGGCGGCAGAACTGGCCTGTGACTGGCACACGGTCAACGACGCCGTGACCACGTACGGCAGCGCCTTGCTCGCGGCCGATCGCAAACGGCTGAACCAGACGAGCGCCATCGGCCTCGACGAGACCTCGTTCATCAAGCTCGCCTCGAAGAGAGCAGGCGCGACTACGCCACCACGGTGGCCGACGTCGAGAACCACCAGATCATCGACATCCTGCCCGACGCGCAAATACACCGATGTGGCGGGCTGGATCGACAAACAGCCCCAGGCCTGGAAAGAGCGGATCGACTACGGCGCCCTCGACATGTCGGCCACCTACGCCGCGGTGTATTCGGTCATGTTGCCCAAAGCGGCCCAGGTGGTCGACCCGTTCCATGTCATTTCGCTGGCCAACCGCTGCCTCGACAGCGTCCGCCGCCGGGTCCAGATCGAACAGCTGGGCCACCGCGGACGCCGCGACGATCCGCTCTATCGGGCCCGCCGGGTGCTGCTCATGGGCGAAGAGAAGCTCGACGCCGAGGCGACGAGCGCTTGTGCTCACTCCTCGAGCTGGGGATCCAGCGCCGAGGTGGCCATGCCTATCGGGTCAAGGAGCGCCTCCGTGACTTCTATCGAACGACGCGATCCCGACGGAGGCCGCGACGATACTCGAAGAGCTCCAAGACCACTGCCTGCGACGGGCCATGCCGCCGGAGATCCAAAAGCTCGGACGCACCATCGGCGACCTGGTTCGACAAGATCGCCAACTTCCACCTGGCCCGGGTCTCCAACGGCCCGACCGAGGCGCTCAACAACCTGATCAAGCGCATCAAACGGATCGGCTTCGGGTTCCGCAACTTCGAGAACTACCGGATCCGGGTCCTGCTCTACGCCGGCAACCGAACTGGCGCGTGCTGGGCTCGATCGTCGTCCGGTGACGTGCGTGACCCCGCCAGAATCCGAAGAGCCTTTCTGTGGGTTGGTAAGAGTCTTTTTTTTGAGGTGGGCCTGACCCCGAAGTCCTGTGCCTCAACTGTCATTGCAACACCCAGACTGATTGGCGAACATTGATGTTCGTCGATCAGGAGGTTTAGCAGATGTGAGGCGCTTCAGCGAGGCAGAACAGCAGACGATTTGGGACATGCGTGAGGCGGGAGTCCCCGTCAATCGCATTGCCAAGCACCTTGGCCGACAGAACGTTCGTTGCGCAAGTTCATCGCCGATGACAGTGGGCGGAGACCGACCTCTCGAGCAGCGCTCCGAGCTGCGACTTTCCCTCGAGGAACGTGAGGAGATCTCGAGGGGCCTGGCTGCGGGCGACTCCATCCGTGCCATCGCCGACGGAATTGAGGTCGCTCGCCTTCGACGGTGTGCCGCGAGGTGAACGCCAACGGTGGGCGAAGGAAGTACCGCGCTCTGGTGGCGGATCGAGCGGCATGCGGCGGGCCTGCGACCCAAGCGGGCCAAGCTCGCCGAGTGTCGACGGCTGCGCTGGATCGTGGAGCGCAAGCTCGAGCCATGTGGTCACCTGAGCAGATCTCGGCATGGTTGGCTCTGGAGTATCCCGAGAGCCCGGAGATGGAGGTGTCCCATGAGACCATCTACCAGTCGCTCTTCGTCCAGAGCCGTGGAGCCTGAGCAAAGAGCTCCATACATGTCTGCGCAGAGGTCGTGCGATGCGTCGGGCCAAGGCCTACGTGAAGGCGAACCACGTCGGGCGGGGCCAGCTCAAGAACATGGTGATGATCTCGGAGAGACCGGCTGAGGTCAAAGACCGGGCGTGCCGGGCCACTGGGAGGGCGACCTGATCTTCGGCAAGAAGATGACCTCGGTCGGCACCTGGTCGAGCGCCACAGCCGCTACGTGATCTTGCTCAAGCTCCCCAACGGTCACGGCTCCGAGGCGGTGCGCACAGCGATGACGAAGCGCATCTTGACGCTGCCGGCTCAGCTGCGCCGCTCGATCACCTGGGACCAGGGCAAGGAGATGGCCGAACACGTCCGCTTCACCGTCGAGACCGGTGTGCAGATCTACTTCTGCGACCCCAAGAGCCCCTGGCAGCGCGGCAGCAACGAGAACACCAACGGATTGCTCCGCCAGTACCTGCCGAAGTCCTCAGATCTCTCGCAGTGCACCCAACGAGAACTCGACGCCATCGCTCGCTCACTCAACACGAGGCCTCGACAGACCCTCGGCTGGATGACACCATCTCAGGCGTTCGCCGATGCCGTTGCGTTGACCGCTTGAGGACACACCGTTCTGGGACAGGGTCATGCGACTCGTCACAGCGCCGCCGTACCCTCGGGTCCATGAACGATGCAGTCGTTCGCTGGCTCATGGCGCCCGCTGCCCCCAGACGAGGCACTGACACTCGCCGACTTCCTGCACCGGCCAGAGTGGCACCAGCGGGCAGCCTGCAGGGGCGTCGGCGTCGATGCATTCGTCCTTACGCCGGGGAAGGGACGGTGGCCTGAATACGACCGGCGGCTCTGCCTGACCTGTCCGGTACGCGTCGAGTGCTTGGACTACGCCTTGGCCAATCCGGACCTCCAAGGGCTCTTTGGCGCGACGACGGGCGACGAGCGCAAGGCGATGCGCAAGGCGATGCGGCGGCCCAGGGCGACGCCGGTCCACGTGCCCGAGCGCGGGGCGACATGGAGGGGCGAGATCATCGACGACGAGGAAGCGCTCGATCGGCGTGAGCGCCGGCGGGAGCGGCATGCCCCCATGGGACTGACCGACGAGCAGTTACGGCACCATGCGGAGGCGCTTCTGGATGTCTGGGTCGGGCTGGTCGGCTCTATCGAAAGGATGCCGGACTCAAAGTTCAAGGTGCTTTGGTGGCAGGTTTTGGACCGTCTCGACCAGGTTCTCGACGACCTACTCCCCACACTCGATTCCGAATGGAAGGTCACCGAGTACATCGAGTACCGCGTCCGGCCAGAGGAGGCCCCCTACAGCCCCGCCGAGTAGACCGACCCGCCGGAGCCCCCGCCACCTCGGCCCGGAGGAAGCCAAGACTGGTAGACGGCGAAGTGGGCGGGTGGCGTTAGCGGTCCGCAAAAGGTCCGCAGAACGTTCCAAAAGGACCGCAAACATTCAACGGCTGCCACAAGCAATAGACCAGGTCAAGAACGACAAATCAGAAACTGCCCAAAACAACCGCTCAAGCCTGAGCAGTTCCGCTTCAACACCTGATCTTCGGCGTATCGGCATGGAGAATCGCTTCGCCGACGGACCGTTGAGCGAGCGGATGAGGGCAGGCGGGACTGCCTCGCAGGACGGCATGAAAGTCACCCCGTTCTCGACGCCGATTGCCGGTAGGTGGCTCTACCACCGAGCTTCCGCGTCGCTGAGGCGGCTGAGTCCGAGCAAGGATCACGAGTTGTCGGGACCCGGGCGCCCGGAATCGCAGACCCTTGGTCAGCGAACTGTCCGCGAATCGGTGGTTCACCTCTCGCAACGACCAGGGACAACCGACGGCGTAGTGGCTGCTCAGCGACCTTCGCCGGCCTGGGGCCTTCCCTTCACGGGCAGAAGGTAGAGAAGCCGCCACGCGAAGCGGCCCCTCGTTTGGGTGGAGGAGAGGCCGCCGCACCCATGTCTCGTGACTGACGTAGGCATCCCCCGTTATACCCGCCGAGCTTGGACAATCCTTCGCGGCCCCCTCAGGCCCTGGGCTTCAGCCGTTGCCATTCGACGGGGTGACGCTGAACCCGGTCGTGATCTGCTTCCCGTCCGCCCCGAGCACGTACCAGAGGCCGCCGTTCTGGTCGATGGCCTGCCCCATGACCACGCCGGGTGATACGTCGCCGTTGTAGGTGTAGAGCGGGTGGCCGCCGTAGGAGAGCTGGGTCGAGCCATCGGGCCGGCGCAGCGTGCCCACCAGGGACTGGTCGACTCCCTTGCCGACGCGCACAGCGCCACTGTCGACGAGGGGCGGCCACTGGAACACGCACCCATCGTTGAGGCAGGCGCTGTGGGTCGGCGTGTCCGGGACGAAGTCGTACAGGGTGTCGCCACCGCCCGTGGCCAGGATCGGCCCGGCGGGGGAGTGCTGCAGGGTCAGCGTGAGCGAGGTGTCGGTGGTCGGCGGGGCCGACAACGTCGTCACGCCACCGCCGCCGCAGGCGGCGAGAACCAGGGCCAGGCCGGCGAGGGCTGCCGGAACGACGAGGGTGGGACGGCGCAGCCGGCTCTGCATCACGAGCCCGGCGCCGGGACGCTCGTGCCCAGGAGCCAGCTGACGGACGCCAGGGCGTCGGCGGTGGTCCAGTCGGGTGCCTCCGGGTTCTGCAGGTTCTGCAGGCCACCGTCGTTGAGGAGCCCGCGCAGCTTCGGGTCGAGCCCGGCCTTCTCATTCGGTGCGGCCGCGTCGACGAAGCGCTCGCGGCCGGTGGGGCTGATGAGGATGTAGCCGTCAGTGTGGTCGACGTCGTAGGTCAGCGGCTGGCCGGTGTACCAGTCCGTCTTCGGCGGTTGCTCCTCCGGGACGATCTGGTACTCGACACCGAAGGGCTTCCAGAACGCCGCGATGTTGGCCGGCGTGCCGGTCCAGAGGTCCCAGTCGGCTCCGAACTCCTTCTCGTAGGCCGCCAGGCGCGGCACCGTGTCGCGGCCCGGGTCCACCGTGGCCTCGACGAAGACGACGCGGTGCGCCAGTCCGGCCGCGCGGAAGTCGCGCCGCAAGGAGATGAAGGCGCCGGTCACGAGGGGGCACTCGTCCTGGCAGAGGGAGAGGAAGGGCGCCAGCACCACGACCTTGCCGCGCAGCGCGGCGAGGGACACGGCCCGGCCCTGCTGGTTGACCAGCGGGACGGTCTGGGGCGTGGGCCGGTCCAGAACCAGGCCCTCGTTCGGCGGCGGCGCGCCGGGCGCGGCCGAGCCACAGGCGGCGAGGAGCGCGGCGATGGCGAAGGCGAGGGTGAGCGCGACGACGGTGACGGGGGCTCGACGCGGAGGGAAGCGGGTCAGGCGTCGTCCTCCCCGGGCGGGAGGAAGGTGAAGGGGAGGTCGGCCAGCGAGATCAGCGTCGAGGCGATCCAGCGGGTCAGGTCGTCGAAGATGGGCGCCAAGCTGGAGGGCTCCTCCAACTGCTGCTCGCTGAAGTGCACGGAGCCCTCGTAGGTCGCCTCGGCGGCCCAGCGCAGACTGCCGTCCGCCTCGTCCGCCTGGGTGCGCACCTGCTCGATCGTGGTGGCGGTGCGGACCAGGTCCGCCGGTTCGCCCAGCGGCCCGCTGGCCGGCAACGCCGCCATGACCTTCTCCGTGTCGGGTGCCTCGGCCATGCGCTGCACGCGCAGGGCCACTTCGATCACCACCTCGGGGAGCTCGTCGGGCGGCTCGCCGATCGACCAGCTGCGGTACGAGGTCTGGCTCCATGTGGGCCAGTCGACCGACACGTCGGCCCGCACGCGGGGTGGCTGCTCCTCGCCCGGCAGGCTGTAGGACGTCTCCCAGGACACGTCGCCGAGGAAGACGTCGACCTGGAAACGCTCCTCGACGGCCTGACGCTGGAGCAGTGCCCGGTCAAAGGAGGCACGGATGGTGCCGATGACGTCGACGAGGAGATGATCGAACACGCCGCACGAGGATAGGCCCGCAAGGCCTGCACCCGGCTTCGCCCCGCACCGGCGGCCCCGGGCCGCCCAACGGCTGTTACCGTCGGCGCATGGGCGAAGCGTTCATGTGGCTCGAGCGCAGGGTGATCGCCTACGCGCACCAGGGCGGCGCCTGGGAGTCACCCTCGTCGACGCTCCACGCCATTGCCCACGCCCTCGAGGCGGGAGCGACGGGGGTTGAGCTCGACGTCCACGCCACCGCGGACGGGGAGCTGGTGGTCTGCCACGACGCCACGGTCGACCGCACCACCGCCGGGCAGGGGACCATCGCCTCGTACACGCTGGCCGAGCTGCGCCAGATGGACTTCTCGTACTGGTGGATCGCCGGGGACGACGTCACGCCGGGGCGGCCCGAGGCCGACTACCCCTTCCGGGGGCGCGCCCCGTCCGACCCGTCGTTCGGGATCGCCACGCTGCGCCAGGTCCTCGAGCGGTTTCCCGGCGTGGTCCTGAACCTCGACATCAAGCAGACGGCGCCCGTGGTCGCCCCCTACGAGGAGTCCCTGGCCCGGCTCCTGGCGGAGTTCGAGCGCGGCCGACGACGTGATCGTGGCCTCGTTCCTCGATTCGGCGACCGACGCCTTCAGGGGCTTCGCCCCTACGGTCCCGACCTCGGCGGGGACCACGGCGACGGCCGAGGCCTGGCGGGCCGTGCAGGCCGGAGAGGACTTGCCCGAGATCCCGGCGGTCGCCTACCAGGTGCCCGAACGGCAGGGCGACCTCGTCGTCGTCGACGAGCCGTTCGTGGCGGCGGCCCACCGCGCCGGCAGGGCGGTCCACGTGTGGACGGTCAACGACACGGAGTCGATGGAGCGCCTGATCGACCTCGGGGTGGACGGGATCATCTCGGACGTGCCCACCACGCTCTGCGGCGTGCTGGGCTCACGGGGAGTTGCCTGGGAAGGATTGTGAGGCCTCAGGCGCGGCGACGCGGGGGCCCTCAGTGCAGCGTCAGCCGCGGCCGCAATTCGGCTTCTTGCCGTGGTTGGCCTTCTTCTTCGTCCTGAGCTTGCGCTTGACAGTTCGCTTCGACATGAGGGAAGCTTAGCCTCGATCCACGGACCTTTTAGGCAGCGCATTCGCGGAGGCCCTCATCACATTTGGACAGGCAATTCCACGCGCAGTTGCGACGAACCCCGCACCGAGTTTTAGTAGGGTGCTAGACGCATGACTGGCGCCTCGACCTGGGTCGCTCAGTCGTCATGGTTCGCCACAAACTCAGAGAGTCGTTTGCTGTAGCGCTATGGCACCAGACGCAGTTGAAACGCCCGAGCCTCATCGCGACGATTGGGACGATCACTGGGCCTCGTACGGCAAAGCCGGCCAGAATAATCCCGCCAATGAATACAGGAACCGACTGATTCTTCGTCTGCTGCCCGCTCCCGAACCCGGATCGGTGATCTTCGACATAGGGAGCGGACAGGGCCAGCTTGCTCTGCAAATGCAGGATGTGTTTCCGCGGGCGCGGGTGATCGGGCTCGAATACAGCGCAGAGGGCGTGAAGCGCTCCTCCCGGGCCGCTGAAGAACTTGGGCTTGCCGCGTGTTTCATCCAGCGCGATCTCTTGCAACCTCCCACCGATGACAACACACCCGAGAATCTCCCGAAGGGAGCGCTGGCAGTGTGTTCGGAGGTACTGGAGCACGTAGACCATCCCGACCTGTTGCTCAGGAACGCGTCCGAGTACTTGGCCGAAGGATGCCGGTTGGTCATCACTGTGCCGGGCGGGCCAATGTCGGCTTTTGATCGCCATATTGGTCACCGCCGTCACTACACTCCCGAATCCCTCCGCGACCTGCTCGAGGCGTCAGGGTACGAGGTCGAAACTGTGTTCCGAGCTGGATTCCCATTTTTCAATCTCTATCGTTTGGCTGTTATCGCAGAAGGTCAGAAATTGATCGACGACCTGGGAGACGAATCAGTCGATCGGCCTGTTTCAAAGATGCAGTCGTGGGTGGCCAAGGCCTTCGACGCCGCGTTTCATCTGAACCTGACCAGATCGCCCTTTGGGTGGCAGATCGTTGCCGTGACACGACCATGCAGTGCCTGATCCTCGCTGGAGGAAGAGGCACGAGGATGCAGTCGTTCGACCCTTCAGTGCCGAAAGGCGATGTTGACCGTCGCCGGGCGCCAGTTTGTTGATTGGCAGATGCAGTGGCTCGCATCCGAAGGAGTCGAGTCGGTGGTGTTCAGCATCGGACATGGGCGAAGTGATTCGGGAATTCGTTAGCGCAGGCGAACGATGGCGACTCGAAGTCGAATGCCTAGAGGAGCGGCTTGGCCTGCTAGGTGTCGAGGGAGTGGTCCGGCTGGCAGAAGAGAGCGGCTCGCTCGAGGAACGGTTCTTCCTCCTGTGCGGCGATTCGTTCTTCTGTACGGCGATTCGTTCTTGCAGGTCCGCTTCAAGGCGGTCGACGACGCACTTGAGCGGGGGGGGGGGGCTTGTCTGCGCTGATGACTGTCTGCGAAAATCTAGGACGCGGGGATGCCAGCAATGTCGTGTTCGACGGGAAATGGGTCGTCCAGTACCAGAAGGGAGTGCGAAATCCCCCGCCCGAGATGCGGTACATCGACTATGGGCTGCTGAAGCTTGACCGTGGCCTTTCTTTGACCACATGCCGCCGGCCCGGCCAAGCGAGTTTTCAGTCCCAGTGGAGGTGTTGAGTCATCGGCAGCTGTTGGGAGGGGTTAGAAGCATTCGAGCCGTTCTACGAGATCGGATCGCCAGCAGGGATCGCAGAACTAGACCAATTCCTCAGAAGTAAAGCCGATGCCACGCGTAAGTGAGCGTCGACTAACTTACGCACGCAATGAGTGACCTGAAGGTCCGAGAAATCGACGAGATCGTCCGCTCGGACAGAGTTGAACCTTCGTGGCGACCTGCAGTGCGATTCCTCTTAGCGGTCGTGTCGGCGGCGGGGATAAGCCGATTCCTCTGGTCACTCGTTCCGAATCAGCTCTCGGTCAAAACCGACATCGTCGGTTCCCCAATCTTCGCCGACTTCAATGCGACGCGCTACACCAACGGGTACTACTTCATCGCGCTCGGTCTTCCCGATCCTGGCTGTCCTCATATACGTGACGGTGTCCTGGAGGGGCCCTCTGCGACGATGGCCCGCTCCTGACAACGCGATGTTCCCTGTCGCCATCGCACAAACCGCTCAACACGAGCCGGCGAAGGCGGTCCACCGTGGAGGTCACGTCGATCTCATCGTTTCAGTGTGGTGCCTCGCCCGAGTGGCACTTGTGGCGCTGACGGTTGCGCTGGAAATAGCCCTCAATGGGTCGGGCAATCTGCGGTTGGGTAACGGGGGATCGTATTTGGGCGCCATCACATATGTCGGCGTGATCGTCGGCGTCGCCGGGTTGCTCCACCGATTGGCTCCTGCAGAGAGGGACTCGGACAGCGAGCCGATTAGGGAGCCTTGGACAACCATCGTGAGCAGAGCCAACGCTGTGGCCGCACTCGGAGTCATCCCATTGCTCTATCTTGCGTCACGCGGCACAACCGTGGCGGTTGGTTCTGCCGACGTGGTGAGGTATCCCTGGTTTCCCCTGTGGCTCGCGATCGCCCTGACCTTGATCGCGCTGCTCGCGTGGCGACGCAGCGATACCCGCGCCAACACCGCCGCTGACAAACGAGAACTCGAGGCCAAGGTGCTGACCTGGGTCGTGGGACCCGTCCTCCTCCTTCTTGTCCTGGCATCCCTCCCAGCGGCCCTCGGCGGATTCGGGGGTTTCGACGATGCCCAGTTTCTCGCGACACCGCAACTGATCTTCCACCACGGACTGCTTCCATGGCGGGACATCTACGCGTTTCACGGAATTCTCAGCGACGTCGTGGATGGCTGGATCGGGATGGTTGTCTTCGGAAACACGCGATGGGGAGAAGCTGCGGGCACGACCATATTTGTGAATCCCACCTACCTGATCGTCCTCTATGCGTTTGTGGCCTACTTCTGTCGGAAGAATCGTCTCATTTTGGTGGGGTTCTCGATTGCCATCGCGACCGGGCTCCTCCCTGCGGACGTGCCACGGTTCTTGTTGGTACCGCTCTCCTTCATCCTTCTCGATCAGGTGCTCCGGCGACCCGACTGGATGAGGTGCGCCTTGTTCATGTTCGTGTTGTTCACAGAAGCGATCTTGACACCAGAGGCGACCCTTTTCGTCCCGTGTCTGTTTTGCACCGTGATCCTCTTCGAACTCGCGGGCCGTACGCGAGGTAATTCACTCTCGAGGAGTTTTATCCGGACATGGCGTTGCTTTGCCGTGGGTGGTGTACTCAGCGGTGCGTGGATGATGTATTTGCTTGCGACGCGCTCCCTATCGGCATTTATCGGCTACTTCCTGTACTTCATACCAGGTCACGGTTTGGAGGGTGCGTACCCGACAACATGGAACCTCGCGCAAGGATTGATGATCACATTCGAATGGATGCTGCCCACCGTTCTTGTGCTTGCGACAATTTGGAGAGTCGTGAGCAAGTTGCGGACACGAAGCCCATGGGAGGTCCGAGAATGGGTGATGGTCTCGGCAGCCATGTGTACCGCCGTGTACGTTCCGCAAGCACTAGCCCGAGCTGACGGAGGACATGTGTTCCTGTCCTACGCGATCGCCGTGCCATTGCTCATACTTTGGGTGATCGATCTGCTGGATCGAGGTGATCGAAACCTGCGCCGAGTCCTTCCAAGTTGGTCAGCCATGCGACATGTCGCGACTGGCACTGCGGTCGTGGCTGTTTTGATCGGTACGACTGGTGTGCTCGGATATACCACCACGGTGTCGGCCGTGTTGCGGAACGTTCCAGAGAATTTTCACAAGTCGGTTATGCAAGAAGACGTGACTTCGAATCGTTTGGGTTATACCGTTCCCGGCGCTGTCGATACCCAACAGATCGACGCACTTGGTGAGGTGCTCGATAGATACGCGGGGCGATCATCCCCGGTTTTCGATTACTCCAACGAACTAGGAATCGTCTACTACCTGTTGAATCGTGTCCCCGGAACGCGGTTTTACTACTCCGCAGTCATCCAGACACGATCGGCGCAAAAGGCTGCCATCTCAGACCTGAAGGTGAGCCGCCCGCGGGTCGTCATATTCAGCAATACCGGATTCGGGCTGACCTTGTACGACGGCATCCCGCAGTCCCTGCGGTCCTATTTGCTCAGCGTGTATCTGTTCGCCCACTATCGGCCGCTGCTCGACGTGCAAGGCCAGCTCGTCCTGCTGCGCGACGACCTGTTCTCAACGGCACCGTCGATCCCGAAGGGAACCTCGGCAGCTGATCTGTACTTCGACACAACCACCTGTGATTTCGGGGATATACCCAATTTCTTCAACGTTCCTCAGTCAGTCGCCCGTCAACCAGGAGTTCGACTGGATGCCCATGAGATCGGCAATTATGAGTACGCGGTCAGAGGTTGGGCGATCGACGGGGTGACGGGAGATTCAGCGACCGAGATATTGGCCGCCGTGAATGGGAAGGTGGTGGCCACAGGTCAGACCGGGGCGTCACGCCCCGATGTGTCTGCGGCACTGCGCGATCCAGCCGCCACCAACGATAATGTCGCTCGGATGTCACGCGCATTCGAGCGGCCCAAGCAAGATCTGACCCACCGCTTCTAGGACATCGGCGGCAACAAGGCGATCGGCTGCTGCAGGTGGCGCCGAGCAGCTTCGAATACGTCGTGGCGGTCGGAAAGACCTTCCTTATCGGCCTCGACCAGCACCCGCACGGCCTCATCGCCCGGGCTGGTCGGCTCGCAAACGACCGTGCCCAGCGCTCAGCGGCCGATCGCCGATCGAAGAGTGTGTGTTTTTGAAATCGAAGAGAGCGATTCTTGTCATCGGCGAGTTGATGGCATCGAATCCCGAAGGCCTGGGCCTCAGAGCCCGTCAGATGTCCCGAATGCGTGTTGCAACCACAACGTCACAACGCGGTGGAACTCCTCGGGTAGGGAGCAAGCTCGGGAATTCATTCACGTGTGGTTCAACCCTTGAGGCCCGCGGATTCCTTGAACGGCTCGGGCTGCCGCCAGAGACGTAGCGCAAGGTACCTCTGCCGACAGGTGATGCCACGGACCGCTTGAACCAAGAGTTTTGGATCGAACGGAGGGCGGCAGGCGGTCCGGTAGCCTCAGGCGGATGCGGTCCGGATGGCTGCTGCGGGACGGCGATGTGGTGTGTGCGCTCGAAATGGCCGACTCGCCGGCCGAGCGCGGCGTGCTCCGGGGGCGCCCGGGGTGCGAGGGGGCGTTGCACGTAGAGGGCGCCCGCACGGTGCACACGGCGGGCATGAGATTCCCCATCGACGTGGCGTTCCTCTCGACCGACCTCACCGTGGTGCGCATGGCCCGTCTCAAGCCGTGGCGGGTGGCCCTGGGGGGACGGGCGGCCCACAGCGCGGTCCAGACCGAGGCCGGATCGCTCGAGCGCTGGGGCGTGCGGGTGGGAGACCAGCTCGAGGTGCGCGAGGTCCCGAACGGTGCAGCAAGCGGCATGCCGTGAGCGAGGAAGCGGCGCGGCCGGCTCGTGCTCGTGGCCACGCCGATCGGGAACCTGGGGGATCTCTCGCCGCGGGCGCGCGAGGTGCTGGCCGCGGCGGACCTGATCTGCTGCGAGGACACGCGCCGCACCCGGGCCCTGCTCTCGGCCTGCGCCATCACGGCCAAGGGCCCCCACGGCGACCGTCTCCTCTCGCTGCACGGGCACAACGAGGCGACGCGTCTCGAGCGTGTGGCCGCCGCGGTGGCCGGTGGTGCGACGGTGGCCGTCGTCAGTGATGCGGGTACCCCCGGGATCTCGGATCCGGGCGCCTGGCTGGCGGCTCAGCTCGCCGCCGCGGGCGAGACGGTGACCACTGTGCCGGGTCCGTCCTCGGTGGTGGGCGCGCTCGTGGTGAGCGGCCTGCCGGCGGACCGGTTCTGCGTCGAGGGGTTCCTGCCTCGCAAGGGGACCGAACGCCGCCGCCGTCTCGCGACGCTCATGGCCGACGCGCGCACCACTGTCGTTCTCGAGGCCCCCGGCCGGCTGGCGGCCACGCTCGCCGAGCTGGCGGCAACCGACCCCGGGCGGCCGGCCGCCGTGGTCCGTGAGCTGACCAAGCTGCACGAGGAGGTCTGGCGCGGCTCGTTGGGCGAGGCGGCGAGCGCCTTTGCGGCGCGGGACGTCCGGGGTGAGATCGTGCTGGTGATCGGCGGGGCCCCGGCCGCCGGCGCCGGCCGACGAGGCGACGGTCGAGGCGGCGGTGCGGGCGGCGCTGGACGACGACCCGACGGCGGGGCCGCGCCAGGTGGCCGAGCGCGTGGCGGCGTCGCTCGACGTGCCGCGGCGGCGCGCCTACGAAGCCGCACTGCGCGTGCGGGGGGCGGACGCGGCCACCAGCGGCGATGACACGTCGGGCGGCGCCTGAGGGCGCCGGTACGCTACCGGCGGTGCCCCCCTATTACCTGACCACCCCGATCTATTACGTCAACGACGCGCCGCACGTGGGCACCGCGTACACCACGGTCAACGCCGACGCGCTGGCGCGCTGGCACCGCCTGCTGGGCGACGACGTCTGGTTCATGACGGGCACCGACGAGCACGGCGCCAAGATCGTCGAGGCGGCCGAGGCGAACGAGACCACTCCGAAGGAGTGGACGGACCGCACCGCGGCCCGCTACGTAGAGGCGTGGGACCGACTCGACATCTCGAACGACGACTTCATCCGCACCACCGAGCCGCGGCACTACGCGGTGGTGCAGCACTTCCTGCAACGCATCTACGACAACGGCTTCATCGAGCTCGGGCCCTACTCGGGGCTCTATTGCGTCTCGTGCGAGGACTACTACACCGAGGACCAGCTCGTGGACGGCAAGTGCCCCGTGCACGGCCGCCCCGTCATTGAGATGCAGGAGGACAACTACTTCTTCAAGCTCAGCCAGTTCGAGCAACGCCTGCTCGACTACTACGACGGCCACCCCGACTTCGTCAGGCCGAGCTCGAAGCGCAACGAGGCCCTGGGATTCATCCGGGGGGGCCTGCGTGACGTCTCCATCACCCGCACCTCGTTCACCTGGGGCGTCCCGGTGCCGTGGGACAGCGGGCACGTCTTCTACGTCTGGTACGACGCGCTGATCAACTACCTGACGGTGGCCGGGTACGGCGGTGATGCCGCCACGTTCGAGGCCCGCTGGGGCGCGGCCCACCACCTGATCGGCAAGGACATCCTCAAGTTCCACTGCGTCTGGTGGCCCGCTATGTGCATGGCGGCCGGCCTGGAGCCGCCGGCCGAGATCTTCGTCCACGGCTACCTGCTGATGGGCGGCCAGAAGCTCGGCAAGACGCTGATCGCGTCGGGCTTGGCCGGCGGCGAGGGCGCCGCCCCGCTCAAGATCACCGACGTGTCGCCGCTGGCCCTGGCCGACGACTTCGGCGTCGACCCACTGCGCTACCACCTCCTGCGCGACGTGGCCCTCGGCGGAGACGGTGACTTCTCCTACGAGGGCATCGTCGCCCGTTACAACGCCGATCTGGCCAACAACCTGGGCAACCTGGTGTCGCGGGTCACCACGGTGGTCACCTCCAAGTGCGGCGGCGTCGGCCCCGGCTGCAATGCCGAGAGCGAGCTCGCGGGCGTGGCGGCCGCCGTCCTCGAGGCGGCGACCGCGGCCTGGTCCCGCTGGGCCCCGCACGACGCGCTCGAAGAAACCTGGCGGCTCATCGGGGCGGCTAACGCGGAGCTCGAGTTGGCCGAGCCATGGAAGATGGACCCCGGGCCGGCCGTGGACGCGGTCCTGGGCGACGCCCTCGAGGTCCTGCGTATCGTGGCCGTCCTCGTCGCACCCGCCATGCCGTCGACCGCGGTCGAGGTGTGGCGGCGGATCGGCCTGGCGGGAGACCCTTCGGCGGCACGGGTCCCCGGGGATGCCGGTTGGGGCGGCTACACGGGCGGCGTGGCGGTGGTGAAGGGCGATCCCCTGTTCCCTCGCCGCAAGGCCTGACCGCGTTGGCCGGCTGGTTCGACTCCCACTGCCACGTCCAGGAGGAATACCTCCCCGGGGACGGGGCTGGGGCGACCGAACTGGGGCCCGTCCTGGCGCGGGCGGGCCAGGCCGGCATCGATCGCCTCGTCTGCATCGGGACGGGAGCCGCCACCTCGCGGCAGGCGGTGGCGGTGGCACGGGCCACGGCGGCCGAGGGTTCGACCCCCCGAGCCTGGGCCTCCATCGGGCTGCACCCGCACGAGGCCATTGAGGGTGTGGACGAGGTGGCCGCCCTGCTGGCGCGCGAGCTCGAGGCGAACGACGGCACGGTGGTTGCAGTCGGCGAGTGCGGGTTGGATTACTACTACGAGCACTCGCCCCGCGCTGCGCAACGAATCGCGTTCGCCGCGCAAATCGCGCTGGCCCACGCGCACGACCTCGCGCTGGTGATCCACGCGCGCGAAGCGTGGCCCGATCTGTTCGACGTGCTGCGGGCGGAGGGCGTGCCCGCGCGCACCGTGCTGCACTGCTTCACGGGGGGTCCCGAGGAAGTCGAGCAGTGCCTGCGCGCCGGAATGTATGTCTCGTTCAGCGGGATCGTGACGTTCAAGAACGCAGCCGACGTACGCGAGGCCGCGGCCCGTTGCCCGCTCGACCGTTTGCTGGTCGAGACGGACAGTCCGTTCCTCGCCCCGGTGCCACATCGGGGCCGTCCCAACGAGCCGTCGTACCTTCCGTTCGTGGGCGACGCGATCGCTGCGGTGAAGGGCTGCTCGGTCGACGAAGTGAAGGAGCGCAGCGCGGCCGCGGCCGCCATGGTGTTTTCCACAGGGAGCTAAATCACGCGCTGTTGTGCGTAATACGAGAACCTTGTGACCTGGGTGTTTGACCCTGAATTCAGCGAAAAAGAGGGGTTGACCTGGGGGTTCATCTAAATATCACGGACAACAAGGTTCGTGACCTGGGAAAAGAGCGCGCGAAAAGGTTTCGCTCGATTTCTGGTTTGCGTGGTCCGTGATTGGTTATCTATGTTCTCCAGTAACCCCTCGCCACCCGTATGTCGGCGCGGGTGCACTGTGTCCCCGGAGAAGGGTGGAGCCCTGCGGAACCAGAGCACTGGGGGGAGGCGCCTCGGCGTTGCTGCAGCAATTTGCGGCTCGTTGTTCGTCGTGCCTCTCCTGCTGTTGCAAAGCGCGTCTGCGCACACGTCGCGGTCAGAGGCCGCGGCGCGCGGCGCACACGAGAAGCACAAGGGAGTCGTGTTCCCGTCGTCGCATCTCGACGGCGTGAAGCTGCCGTCGCACCTCGTCGCCTACCAGGCGCCGACGACGACGCCGACAACCGCGCCCGCAACGACGATCACGACAGCACCGCCCGCGACGACGACCACGACCACGGCACCGCTCCCGACGACCACGACGACGACGGCACCGCCACCCCCACCTCCCCCGCCGCCACCCCCGCCGCCCACGACGACGACCACGGCACGGCCCGCGGCGACGAATCACGAGAGCGGACAGGCCACGTGGTACTCGGCCGCCCCGTCTGGCATGTGCGCCAGCCCGACGCTCCCGTTCGGCACGGTGCTCACGGTGGTCAACAACGCGACCGGTGCGTCGACCGTCTGCCGGGTGGACGACCGAGAAGGGGCGGGCTACCCGCGGGTGGTCGACCTGTCGCCGGCGGGCTTCTCGCAGATCGCCGGCCTCGGCCAGGGAGTGGTGGACGTCACAATCTCCTGGTGACCCTTTCCGGCGCCGACATCGCCCAACTGCTGGCGGCACACGGGCTGAGGCCCAGCCGTGCCCTCGGCCAGAACTTCGTCGCTGATCCCAACACGGTCCGCCGCATCGCCCGGCTCTCGGGGGCGGGCCCTGACTCACGGGTGCTCGAGATCGGGGCGGGGCTGGGGTCCCTGACGCTGGCTCTGGCCGAGACCGGGGCCAGGGTGGTGGCGGTCGAGACCGACCGCCGCCTGCTCCCGGTCCTGCGGTCCGTGGTGGGCGGTGCCGGGGTGGAGACGATCGAGGGTGACGCCCTCGAGCTCGACCTGGGTGCACTCCTGCACGAGCGAAGCCCGGGTCCGTGGAGCCTGGTGGCCAACCTGCCCTACAACGTGGCCACTCCCCTGGTGCTCAGGACCCTCGTGGAGGTGCCGGCTGTGGCCGACCTCCTGGTCATGGTGCAGCGGGAGGTGGGTGAGCGTATGGCGGCCGCGGCAGGGGAGGACCCGTACGGAGCGGTCTCGGTCCGCATCGCCTATTTCGCCCGGGCCGAGGTGGTGGGCCGGGTCCCGGCCTCGGTCTTCATCCCTCGGCCCCGGGTCGAATCGGTCCTGGTCCGCCTGGTCAGGCTGCCCCAGCCCGCCGTGGACCTCTCCCTCGTCACCTACGATCGGCTGAACGCGGTGGTCCGGGCCGGATTCGCCCAGCGGCGCAAGATGCTCCGGCGCTCCCTGGCGGGCGTGGTCGACCCTGACGCTTTCGAGCGGGCCGGGGTGCGGCCCGACGCCCGGGCCGAGGAGCTCGACGTGGCCGCCTGGGGCAGGCTGGCAGCGCTGTGACACGGGTGCTGGCCCCGGCCAAGCTGACGGTGTCGCTCCGGGTGACAGGGGTGCGGCCCGACGGCTACCACGAGCTCGACGCCGAGATGGTCACGCTGAGCCTGGCCGACGAGCTCGAGCTGGACGAGGGGAGAGCGGGGTTCTCGGTCGAGGCGCCGCCGGGCGTGCGGCCCGGCGAGCTCCCGGGCCCCGGGGACAACCTCGTCGAGCAGGCCCTGGCCGCCTGTGGGCGCAGCGCGGGCGTCCGCCTCATCAAGCGCGTCCCCGTGGGCGGCGGCCTGGGCGGGGGGTCGGCGGACGCCGCCGCCGTCCTGCGCTGGGCCGGGTGTGCCGACCCCGACGTGGCGGTCCGGCTCGGAGCCGACGTGCCCTTCTGCGTGGTGGGGGGCCGGGCCCGCGTCCAGGGGGTGGGGGAGCGCGTCACCCCCCTGCCTTTCGTGGCGCGCGACTACCTGCTGCTCCTGCCGCCCTTCGGCGTGGACACCGCCCGGGTGTACCGCGCCTGGGACGACGATCCCCGCGACGAATCGCCCAACGCACTCGCGGCGGCGGCCCTGGCGGTCGAACCCCGCCTGGCCAGATGGCGCGATGCCTTGGGCGAGCTCGCGGGGGGCGAGCCGGCGCTGGCGGGCAGTGGCTCGACCTGGTTCGTCGAGGAGGCACCGCCGTCAGCAGGGAGGGTGGCACCGGGTGCGGTGCGCATCGGCACCGAGACGGCGCAGCTGATGCGTGCCCGCACCGTGCCGGCGGGCTGGGAAGGGGACTGAGAGAGGCGCGAGGCGGGCGGCGCGAGTTACTTGCCGGCCCGACGCTGCCAGCGGGTGGCCTTCAGCATCTTCTTGTGCTTCTTCTTGCGCATCCGCTTCCGACGCTTTTTGATCAGTGATCCCATGTCGTGCGGCAGGCTAGCGGTCTCTGGGGTCGACTGCCAGGTCGGCCCCGCCGTCAGGAGGCAGCCTTGAGCTTCGAGATCGTTCGGCTCGACCACGTGCAGCTGGCCATGCCCGCCGGCCGGGAAGCGGAAGCGGAGGCCTTCTACTCGGGGCTTCTCGGGTTGGCCCGTCTCCCAAAGCCGGCGCCCCTGGAGGCGCGGGGCGGCTGCTGGTTCGGCGGGGGGCCGGTGTCGCTGCATCTCGGCGTCGAGGAGGACTTCCGGCCTGCCCGCAAGGCGCACCCGGCGCTGGTGGTCCGCGACCTCCCGGCCCTCGAGGCGGCCCTCAGTGCCGCCGGGGTGGAGGTCCGGCCGAACGCCGAGCGCGCACCGGGTGCGGGCGCCTATGTCGACGATCCTTTCGGCAACCGGATCGAGCTGGTCGCGGAGAGTTGAGGTCGCCCGCGGGCGCCGAGCTCGTCGAGATCGAGAGGGAGGAGAAGACGGCGGAGCGCCGCGGGGGAGGGAGGCGACGATCCCGCCACCTGGGCGACAGGTTGGCGCTCGGTGAGACGCGTAGGAATCGCGGTCACACGGTCAGGCCGGTCCAGCGGGGGGCGCCGGCTCGTCGGGGCCGGCCACCGTCGGTAGGCGCATGGACATCCGCGCCCCGCCGCCCGGGTCGTTCTCGGCCACGATGGTCCCGCCCTCAGCCTTGACGACCTGGGCGACGATGGCCAGGCCGAGACCCGACCCCGGCAAGCCGCGGGCCGCGGGCGAGCGGTAGAAGCGATCGAAGATATGGGGCAGGTCCTCGGTGGCGATGCCGGGTCCGTGGTCATGCACCACCACCGTGCCCTCCCGGCACTCCACCTCTACCGGCTCGCCGGGCGGGCTCCACTTGCGGGCGTTGTCCAACAGGTTGCCCACGGCCCGTCGGAGCCCGTCGTCGTGGGCCACCACCCAGCAGGGTTCGGCGGCGAGGTCGAAGCGCACGTCCTTGGCCCGCCCGTGCGTGTTCTGCACGGCAACCTCGTCCTGCACGAGGAGGTCGAGTCGCAGCAGCTCCCGGGGCGCCGGCCCCCGGTCACCCCGGGCCAGCTCGGCCAGGTCACCCACGATGTCGGTGAGCTCCTGGAGCTGCACGAGGACGTCGTCGACCAGAACGGAGCGGTCTTCGGCGCTCAGCTCTTCGACCCGGCGGATCACCTCGAGGTTGGTGCGCAGGCTGGTGAGGGGGGTCCGCAGCTCGTGGGAGGCGTCGAGCACCAGCTGGCTCTGGGCCCGGCGTGACGACTCGAGCGCCTCGAGCAGCCGATTGAAGGTGCGGCGGAGCCGCCCCAGCTCGTCGGGGCGGCCCGGCTGGAGCCGGCGCGAGACGTCGGTCGTCTCGGCCAGGTCCTCGACGGTGTCGGTGAGCGCGTTGAGCGGGACCAGTGCGGTGCGGGCCACCAGCCAGCCCAGGGCCACGGCGAGCAGGACGCCTACAAAGGCGACTGATCCGAGCAGCAACGCGAGCTTCTTCAGCACCGTGTCGACGTTGAGCAGCGTGGCGATCTGCAGAGCGCCCCCGTCGACGAGGACGCCCGACTGGACCGTGGTGCCCGCGGGCAGGTGCTCGACGTACTCGCGCATCTGGTTCCCGTCGACCGTGACGGTGGTGAAGAAGGCGGGCGCCAGGTTGACGGCGACCAGCCGCACCTGGCCGGTGACCGGCAGGCCGCCTCCCGAGACCACGGCCCCGGTGGTGTCGATCACCTGTCCCAGGGTGGCCGTGGTCGACCCGATCTCCTGGCCGGCCACGACCTTCTGCGCCGCGGTCGTGAGCGAACTGTCCGCCGCCTGCAGCAGAGTGTGGCGCGCCACCAGAAAGGAGCCGAGAGAGGCGGCCAGCACGGCGACGACGGCGGCGGCGGTCGCCGCCAGCACGAGCCGGGTGCGGAAGGTCACGGGTCCCGCAACACGTAGCCCACGCCGCGCACCGTCTGGATGCAGCGCGGTTCGCCTCCCTCCTCGAGCTTGCGGCGCAGGTACCCGACGTAGACGGCGAGCGAGTTGGTCCCCGAGTCGAAGTCGAAACCCCACACCCGATGGAGCAGCACCTCGCGGGTGAGCACCTGGCGGGGGTGGCGCAGGAACAGCTCGAGGAGGTCGAACTCGATGCGGGTGAGCGCGAAGGTGCGCTCACCGCGCTGCCCTTCGCGCGTGGAGAGGTCGAGCGTCAGGTCACCCACGCGCAGCAGGCCGCCCTCGCCCTCGAAGCGGCGCCGGAGGAGTGCACGCAGGCGGGCCAGCAGCTCGGCCAGCGCATAGGGCTTGACGAGGTAGTCGTCGGCACCGGCATCGAGCCCCTGCACGCGGTCGTCGACGGCGTCGCGTGCGGTGAGCATGAGCACCGGGGTGTCGTCGCCCGCACTGCGCATGCGCCGGCACACGGTGAGTCCATCGAGGTCGGGCAGCCCGAGGTCGAGGATCAGCGCGTCGGGTGGGGCCTGCGCCAGGGCCTCCAGCGCCTCGCCGCCGGAGGGCACCGCCACGACGTCGTAGCCCTCGAGACGGAGGGCGCGGTCGATCGATCGCCGGACGGCCGGGTCGTCGTCGACCACCAGAATGCGCACGAGCACAGAACCTATCGCCGTGCCTCGGCCGGGCCCGGCCCCGCCCGGCCCACCCGCCTTTACAGGAGAGAGGCAGATACTGGCTTCATGGTCGCCCTCGTCAATCAGGGTTAGCGACCGCAACCTCCCGCCGCTCTCGTACCTTCCGCGCTGACAGTCCGCAGGATTTCTTCGAGGCGGTCCAGTACAAGCAGGTGTCCTTCACCAGGGCATTCGTGCATGCGAGCTCCAGGAATCCGCTCCGCTTGGAGCCATCCATGTGAAATCGGGACGTTGCGGTCGTCATCACCATGCCAGACGTGGACAGGGGACTTGATGTCTTCGAGGCGAAACCCCCAGGGTCTCGCGAAGAGGGAGAAATCTTGTGCTGCAGCCAGAGCGCTGGTCGAGGGGGCACGTCGGTACGAATCGATGTAAGCCGATTTCACCTCAGGGCGGCTCATTATCTCGCTATCAGAGCTTGGGAGCTGACCAGAAGTGGCGTGTATCGACCTCTCCGGCCACCGACGAAAGAACGAAGTGCTCAGCGCAAAGATTGGATAGGGGAGATAGTGAGACTTGCGGGCCAATCGCGTGATCAGCCGGTTGAAGATCATCATTTCGTCTTCGGAT
This sequence comes from uncultured Acidimicrobiaceae bacterium, assembly GCA_963764305.1. GTDB lineage: Bacteria > Actinomycetota > Acidimicrobiia > Acidimicrobiales > RAAP-2 > Bog-473. The sequence goes on from CAVXSD010000001.1 coordinate 216,452, forward strand.
CGCGGATCCGCCAACGGGCCTACTCCACTGACGATGGCCGCCGCTCGCACTCGATCGGGAAGAAACCGAGCACATGCTGCGGCGTGAGGTCCGCCTCCTGAAATGCCAACCACCGAAAACCCGTCGACGTGCAGGTGGTCGGCAAGGCAGGAGATATCGGATGCCCAATCGGCCAACCGACGGACCCGCTGGAACGAGCTGTGGCCATAGCCGGGGCGATCCACCGCGATGAATCTGACTCGAGCTGCATTGATCGCGCCCTCGTTGAATGAGACTTGGAGTCGTGACCCAGGGGTTCCGTGGAAGACGAACACTGCCGGGTCTTTGACGTCGCCAAGCTCGAGCCAGGCAAGCTCTCGACCGTCGGGTAAGTCCATAACCCTCGTGTCACTCATGTTCCACGACGGTAGCCCGAGCCCAAAGCGAAGTGGGGCTCCCCGTCCCCGGGCGTTCTTGGCACCCCCAGCTGCGCCAGACGCCGACGAGGGCCGAGCCGTCGGAGTCGATGACGAAGCTGGCCGTGCCGTTGACGAGAGGGGAGAGCCCTGTCCTTGTACCCCGAAGCCGCCTCGTGGGGGCGCTGGGCCCAGACGGTCGTCTACAAAGGCCGACTGGTACGGGAGCGAACTCTCCGTGGCGCCGAAGGTCTACCCCTCGACGGAGACCTGCTCGGGCTGTGAGTGGCTCTGGAGCGACATGGCGCTCGAAGACCCGACCTTCGTTTGTGCTTCGTGTGGATCTAGTCATGGACCGGGATCTCAATGCGGCCATCAACCTCGCCGCCTGGGCGAACGCCGAGCGTGTTCGAGCATCTCGGGCCCCGGACCCCAAGCAGGGGCCGGGTCGACAATGCCTGTGGAGAGCGCGGCGCTGGCCCCCAGATCGGTGGTGGTGAAACTGCTCTCGCAATGGCCCGCGTCCCCGCCGGACGCCCGAGAAGGGCGGTGAGTGGGGCCCTCCCGTGCACGCTTTAACCTCTAGTCGGCGATCGCACCTCGGTCCGGGGTAGTTCAATCGGCAGAACGTCGGCCTTTGGAGCCGGATGTTGGAGGTTCGAGCCCTCCCCCCGGAGCACCTCCCCGCAGTGTTTCAGCGGCCGGTGGCCTGGTCCCGCTCCGCCAGCTGGGCCAGGTAGTCGTTGTAGGCCGCGAGCTCCGCGTCCTCTTCTTTCTTTCCCTCCGGTGCAGGCGCCGTGCCAGCGGCGGTGGAGGAAGCGGTGGCGGTGGAATCGGGATCGGCGCCAGCGGCGGCCGGCGGCGCCGCGTCCTCGGCCGCCTCGTGCACGAAGCGCCACCACATGTAGATGGCGTAGGCGGCGAAGATCGGCCACTCGAACACGTAGGCCCAACTGAGGCTGTTGCCGCCGAGGGCACGGCTGACCTGCCACAGGCAGAGCGCCAGGAAGGCCGGCACCACGATGAGGATCACCACGTGGAGCTTCAGGGCGCGGCGCGAGAGCCAGACCTTCTTGTCCATCAGCCTTTGGGGAAGAGGAAGTCGGCCAGAATTCCGGCCAGCTCGAGCGGCCGGTCGCCCTGGATGCTGTGACCCGCCCCTTCGACGCCGATGACGGTCGCCGTGGGCTGGCGTCGCCGGAGCTCGGCGACGTCGGCGTCGTCGACCACAGACCAGGCCAGCCCGCGAACGAGCAGGAGCGGGACCGTGATCCCGGAGATGGCCTCCCACCAGTCGCCGAAGTCCGGCGTCCCCGAGGCGGGGTCGGTGCGGAAGCGGGCGTAACGCCAGACCCAGCTGCCGTCGTCGCGCTGGACGGCGTTGTGCAGGATGCCGCGGCGCAGAGAGGATTCCGAGCGGCCGGGGTTGTGCTCGATCGTCCGGGCCAGCAACTCGTCGAAGCTGTCGAAGCTTGCCGGCCCGTTGACGAAGTTGGTCACCGGCGCCGCCTTCTCGGCGTTCACGCCCGGCGTGATGTCGACCAGGACGAGGGCGCGCACGAGTTCGGGCGCCTCGGCGGTCAGGGCGATGGACGACATGCCGCCCAGCGACATGCCGACGACGCCGCGGGCATCGGGGGCCAGCTCGGTGATGACCTTCGCCAGGTCGCGACCGTTGCTCCCGATGGAGATGGAGCCCTCGGGCCCCCCGTCGGAGTGGCCGTGCCCCGGCAGGTCGACGGCCAGGAGCGGCCGGCCCAGGGCCAACGCCACCGTGTCCCAAGTGTGGGCGTTCTGCGCCCCCCCGTGCACGAGGACGAGCTCCGGCGGACCGCTGCCCCAGACCAGGCTGGAGACCATGCGGCCCGGCGAGACCTCGACCTCGACCCGCCGGACGTCCGGCGGTCCGTCATAGGGCAACCCGTATTCGGCGGCGTTCTCGTGGAACAGCCCGAACTCGTCGTAGGGCTCCAACTCCGGCACGCCCACGAGTGTCCCATACGCACGCCGGCCGTCCCGGCGGGCTAAGAATGCCGACATGCCCGAACGCCGCCTTTCCGCCGTCGTCCTGGCCGCCGGGGAGGGGACGCGGATGCGCTCCGAGCGCCCCAAGCCGCTGCACCTCCTGTGTGGCCGCCCGATGATCCTGCATGTGCTCGACGCCATGGCCGAGGTCGACGTGCGGCGGGTCGTGGTCGTGGTGGGCCACCGGGCCGAGTGGGTCACCAAGACCCTGGTGCAGCACGCCCCGCCGACCATGGAGATCGAGTTCGTGGAGCAACTGGCCCGGACGGGGACCGGCGACGCGCTGGCCGTCGGGCTGACGGGTCTGCCCCACGACGATGACGAGGTCGAGGACGTGGTCGTCCTGCCCGGCGACACACCGCTGCTCCGCCCCCAGACGCTGGCCGCGCTGGTCCGGGCCCACCGGGCCGAGGACGCCGGGGCCACCCTGCTGACGGCCGAGGTCGAGAACCCCGTCGGCTACGGCCGGGTCGTCCACGGCAAGGATGGCGACGTCACTCGGGTGGTCGAGGAGGCCGACGCCACCGAGGAGGAAAAGCGGATCGAGGAGGTCAACACCTCCATCTACTGCTTCCGGCGCAGCATCCTGGCCCCGACCCTGCGGCGGCTCAGCCCAGCCAACGCCCAGGGCGAGTACTACCTGACCGACGCCGTGGGCGTCCTGAGCAGCGCCGGCTACTCCGTGCGGTCCCTGGTCCTGCCCGACTCCATGGAGGCGGCGGGGGTCAACGACCGGGCCCAGCTGGCCGTGGCGGAGGCCGAGCTGCGCGACCGCATCAACGAGCGCTGGATGCGCCGCGGCGTCACCATGTGGGACCCCGAGCGCACGTACGTCGACGCCGAGGTCCACCTGGAAGCTGAGGTCTCCCTCCTGCCCGGAGTCATCCTGCGCGGCAACTGCGCCGTGGGGGCGGGGGCCGAGATCGGGCCCAACAGCGTGCTGACCGACACCACCGTCGGCGAGGGCGCCGTGGTGGCCGCCAGCGTCTGCACCCTGGCCACCATCGGGGCCGGGGCGCGCATCGGCCCCTACAGCGTGCTCGAGCCCGGGGCCGAGGTGGCACCCGGGACCGAGCTGGCTCCCCACTCGGTGGTCGCCGGCCCTCCGGGCTGATCGGGTTGATCGGCCGAACGGCCCGGAGACGCGGCGCACTGCGGCGCACTAGCGTTCGTGTCGTGGAGTTGATCCCCCGGCGTCGCCTCGAGCTGATCTCCGGACGTGCGCACCCGGCGCTGGCCAGCGACATCGCCGGCCACCTCGGCGTCGAGCTGGGTGAGGCGAACCTACGCGAGTTCGCCAACGGAGAGATCTACTGCAAGTACGACATCTCCATCCGCGGCTGCGACGTCTTCATCGTGCAGACGCACGCCAGCCCGGTCAACGACTCGTTGATGGAGCACCTCATCATGATCGACGCCGCCAAGCGCGCGTCGGCCAAGCGCATCACCGCGGTGTGCCCCTATTACGGCTACTCGCGCCAGGACCGCAAGTCGACCGGCCGCGAGCCGATCACCGCCAAGCTCGTGGCCGACATGCTCTCGGCGGCGGGCGCCGACCGCGTCATCAGCGTGGACCTGCACTCGGGGCAGATCCAGGGTTTCTTCGACACGCCGTTCGACCACCTCGTCGCGGCGCCGGTGCTCGAGGCCTACATGCGGGAGCACTTCGGCGACGACGTCGTCGTGGTGGCGCCCGATGCCGGGCGGGTCAAGGTGGCCGAGCGCTACAGCCAGCATCTCGGCTTCGACCTGGCCCTGATCCACAAGACGCGGCCGCGGGGCACCTACAACGAGGTCAAGGCCCGCCATGTCGTCGGCGACGTCGAGGGCCGCCACTGCGTCCTCATCGACGACATGATCGACACCGCCGGGACCATCTGCGCCGCCGCCGAGCTGCTCTCCGAGGCCGGCGCCTCGGACATCTCGGCCATGGCCACGCACGCCGTCCTGTCCGACCCCGCGGTTGATCGCCTGAAGGCGGCGCCCATTTCCCGGGTCGTGGTCACCGACACCCTGCCGGTGGCCGAGGACCGGAGCTTCGACAAGCTCGAGGTCCTCTCGGTGGCCAAGATCATCGCCGACGCCATCGACGCCGTCTTCGAGGACACCTCGGTCTCCGAGCTCTTCGGCGGCGACAACCTGGTCTAGGTCCCCGCTGGTCCGCCGCCCCGCGGCGCGGCTACGCTGGTAGGCCGTTCGCCGGAGGCCCTGTGCCGTCCGCGATCACCGCTCTCGCCACCTGAGGAGATCCGCAATGGCCGAAGTCGTACTCGCCGCTGAAGTCGGGCGCCCCACGGGCTCACGCGCCGTGCGCCGCCTGCGGCGTGAGGGGAAGATCCCCGCCGTCATCTACGGCCACGGGACCGACCCGCTGCCGGTGGCCATCGTGGCCCGCGAGCTCCGCGTCGCGCTCAACAGCGAAGCCGGGGCCAACCAGCTCCTGTCCCTCGACACCGGCACGGGCACGTACCTTGCGCTGGCCCGCGATATGCAGCGCCACCCCGTGGCCCAGACCGTGACCCACGTGGACTTCGTCATCGTCCGCCGCGACGAGGTGATCAGCGCCGACGTGCCGATCGTCCTCGTGGGCGAGGCGATCGAGGTCCAGCACGGCGACGGTCTGGTCGAGCAGCAGATGTTCACGCTGTCCATCAACGCGCTGCCGACAGCCATCCCCTCCGCCATCGAGGCCGACATCAGCGCGCTCACCATCGGCGGGCAGGTGCGGGTGTCGGAGCTCACGCTGCCGACCGGCGTCACGACCGACATCGATCCCGACACGGCGGTCGCCTTGGGGCAGCCCCCGCGGGTCGTCGTCGAGGAGACGACCGGCGAAGGCGAAGGCGAGGAGGGGGCGGAGGCCGCCGCCGGTGCCGAGTCGGGTGCGGATGCGTCGGCCGAGGCGGGCAGCGAAGAGAGCTAGGCCCTGCGCCGCCCCTTTGCCCGGTCGGAGTACCGGGGGACACCGGCCGACCTGCTCGTCGTCGGGCTCGGAAACCCCGGAGCGGAATTCGCCGGGAGCCTGCACAACGCGGGGACCGACACGGTCGAGCTGCTGGCGCAGCGGCACGGCGCGTCCTTGCGCGCCGAGAAGGGCGTCCATGCCCGCGCCGCCGTCGTGACGCTGGGCGGGCGCCGGGTGGCCCTCGCCGTCCCGACCACGTACATGAACGACTCCGGGTCGTCCGTGCGCGCGCTGGCCACGCGGTACGGGGTCGCCGAACCCGCCTCCATTGTGATCGTGCACGACGAGCTCGACCTCTCGCCGGGCACGGTACGCCTGAAGGCCGGCGGCGGCCTGGCCGGCCACAACGGTTTGCGCTCGGTGCAGTCGCACCTCCATTCGTCGGACTTCCTGCGCGTGCGCATCGGGGTCGGGAAGCCCCCGAGCGCCGCCCAGGGCGCGTCGCACGTCCTGCGCCGGCCGCCCAAGGCCGTCCGTGAGCTCCTGGCCGCCTCGGTACAGACAGCGGCGGACGCCGTCGAACGCATCGCGGCCGACGGCATGGATGCCGCCATGCTGTGGTGCCATTCGCTCCCGACCTGACCGATGACTTCCGTCGCCCCAACTCCCATCCCCGCGGCCATAGCGCCGGACCCAGCCGGCAGCCTGGCTGCCGTCCCCCGCCTGTTGCGCACCGACCCGGCGCTGGCGGTGCTGGTCGGCGCGGCCGACGCCACGGTCGCCGTCCCCGAATCGGCCCAGGCGGTGGTTGCGGCGGCGCTGGCCGCCTTCACTGAGCGCACCCCACTCCTCGTGGTCACCGCGACTGGGCTCGATGCGGAGCGGCTCGGCGACGACCTGTCCTGCCTGATCGCAGCAGAGGGCGACGACGAGGTCGGGGAGGGGGAGCCGGTCGTCGGGGCGCTGTCCGGGCCGGTCACGGTGCTGCCGGCCTGGGAGACGCTCCCGTTCGAGCGGGTCAGCCCCGAGACCGAGACGATGGGGCGCCGTCTCGCCGTGCTCCACGCGCTCATCGGGACACCGGATCCGGACCTCCCGCCGCCGCCCCGGGTGGTCGTGGCCCCGGTGCGCGCCATCCTGCAGCGGCTGGGCCCGCTCGAGGGAACGGCGCCGATCGTCATCCGGCCGGGGCAGCAGGTCGATGTCGCGGAGCTCCTCCCCGCGCTGGTGGCCAAGGGCTACCGCCGTGAGCACCAGGTGGAGCACCGGGGCGAGTTCGCCGTGCGCGGCGGCATCGTCGACGTGTTCCCCTCGACGGCGGACGTGCCGGTCCGCATCGACCTCTGGGGTGACGAGGTCGATCGCCTTACGGCGTTCTCGGTGAGCGACCAGCGCTCGTCGCACGACCTGCACGCGGTCGCGCTCTACGGGTGCCGCGAGCTCGTCGTCACCCCGGCGCTGCGTGCCGCGGCGGCGGCGCTCGTGGCCCGGCGCCCCTGGGGGGCGTCGGTGTGGGAGCACCTCGCCGCGGGTGAGGAGTTCGACGGCATGGAGTCGTGGCTCCCGTTCCTCGACGACACGGCGCGCGTGCTGCCCGACCTCCTGCCGGCCGGTGCGCAGGTGGTGCTGATGGAGCCGCGCCGGATCAGGGACCGCGGCGTCCAGCTGCTTGACGAGGAGGCCGCACTTGCCGAGACGCTGGCCGCGACCTGGGGGGCGAAGGAGGTGGGGGAGGAGAGCTTCCCGCGCCTGCACGTCCCGTTCGAGCGCCTGCTGCGCGACAGCGCGGCCGGTGTCACCGCGCTTCCGCCGGTGCCCGAGGGCCCGTCGACCGCGGCCCTCACCGTGCGCCGATTCGATCCGGTGGCGGGGGATCCCGCCCGCCTGGCCGCCGGCGTGACGGGACTGGTCGGCCAGGGGTATTCGCTCACGCTGTGCGCCGCCACCGCTCCGGGGGCGGCGCGGCTCTCCCGCGCCCTGGCCGCGGAGGGCGTGCACGCGCCCGTGCTGGAGAGGGCGCTGGGGACGCCGGGGGCCTGCGTGGTGGCGGCGCCACTCACCAGCGGGTTCATCCTTCCCGACGCCAAGGTCGCAGTGCTGTCGGAGACCGACGTCACCGGACGGCGGGTCCCGCACCGCCGGGCCCGCCCGCGGGCCCGGGCCGCCGACGGGTTCTTCGACGACCTCGAGGCGGGGAGCTTCGTGGTGCACCGCCAGCATGGCGTCGCGCGCTTCGAGGGTGTGACGACGAGGACCATGGGCGGGACCACCCGCGACTACCTGATCCTCCAATACCGGGGCTCGGATCGCCTCTACCTGCCGGTCGACCAGATCGAGGCCATCACCCCCTACAGCGGCGGCGAGTCCCCGACGCTCTCGAAGATGGGCGGGGCGGACTGGCAGCGGACCCGGGCCAAGGCCCGTGCCGCGGCGAGCGAGGTGGCGGCGGAGCTGGTGGAGCTGTACCGGCGCCGCCTCGCGGTGGAGGGGAGGGCCTTCGGCCCCGACACGCCGTGGCAGACGGAGATGGAGTCCGCGTTCGGGTTCGTCGAGACGGAGGACCAGCTGAAGGCGATCGTCGACGTCAAGGGCGACATGGAGGAGCCGCGGCCGATGGACCGCCTCGTCTGCGGCGACGTCGGCTTCGGCAAGACCGAGGTTGCGATCCGGGCCGCCTTCAAGGCGGTGCAGGACGGGACGCAGGCCGCCATCTTGGCGCCGACGACGCTCCTGGCCAGCCAGCACGCGCAGACCTTCGCCGACCGCTACGCGCCCTACCCGGTACGAGTGGAGCTGCTCAGCCGCTTCCTGTCGCCGGCCCAGCAGCGAGCCGTGGTGCAGGGACTGGCCGATGGCAGCGTCGACGTGGTCGTCGGCACCCACCGCCTCCTGGCCCAGGACGTGCAGTTCAAAGAGCTCGGCATCCTGGTCGTCGACGAGGAGCAACGCTTCGGGGTGACGCACAAGGAGGCCGTGAAGCGCATGGCCGAGGGCGTCGACGTGCTGACCCTGACGGCCAGCCCCATTCCCCGGACGTTGGAGATGGCGCTGACGGGGATCCGCGACCTCTCCATGGTCAACACGCCGCCCGCCGACCGGCGCCCTATTCTCACCTACGTCGGGGAGCATGATCCCGCCGCGGTCAGCGAGGCGCTGCGCCGTGAGCTGTTGCGCGAGGGTCAGGCCTTCTACGTGCACAACCGCGTCTCGGACATCGACCGCGTGGCCCGCGAGGTGCGCAACCTGGTGCCCGAGGCCCGCGTGGCGGTGGCGCACGGCCAGATGGACGAGGGGAGCCTCGAGACCGTCGTGCTCGACTTCTGGGAGCGGCGCTACGACGTGCTCGTCTGCACGACCATCATCGAGTCTGGGATCGACATGCCGTCGGTCAACACGCTCATCGTCGACCGGGCGGACCTGCTCGGGCTCGGTCAGCTGCACCAGATCCGGGGGCGGGTCGGCCGCAGCGGGCAGCGCGCCTACGCCTACCTGTTCCATCCGGCGGACCGCGTCCTCTCCGAGCAGGCTTACGAGCGCCTGCGCACGATCGGGGAGCACACCGAGCTCGGCTCGGGTTTCAAGATCGCCATGCGCGACCTCGAGATCAGGGGGGCGGGCAACCTCTTGGGCTCGGACCAGTCGGGTCACATCGCCGCCGTCGGCTACGACCTCTACGTGCAGCTGGTGGCCGAGGCGGTGGCCGAGGCCCGGGGTGAGGCGAGGCCGACCCCGCCCACGATCTCCATCGACGTCCCGGGCGATGCGCACCTCCCCGGGGACTACGTGGCGGCCGAGGACGCCCGGCTCGAGGCGTACCGCCGCCTGGCGTCGGCGACCTCCCTGGCCGACGTGGACGACATCGGCGCCGAGTGGGCGGACCGCTACGGCCCTCTCCCCGCCGCCGCCGACGGGCTCCTGGCGCTGGCCCGACTGCGCGCCAGCGCGCTGGCACGCGGGATCGGCGAGGTGACCATGAGCGCGGTGCGGCCGGGTGGTACCCGACAACCCACGGTGCGGGTCGCTCCGGTGACGCTGCCGGCCAGCGCCCAGGTGCGGCTCCGGCGCGTGGCCCCGGGTGCCACCTACCGCGAGAACGCGGCCCAGCTGCTGGTGCCCCTCACCAACGGCGACTCCGCGCCCGACGCCGTGCGCGCCGTGATCGAGGAGCTGATCCCGCTGGCCGATGTGGGGGCCGGTGGGGACACCTTGTAAAGTGCGCGGCGCGTGAAGCGGCTCATCGTCCTCCTCATCGTCCTCGCCGGCGGCCTGACCGCGGCCGCGCTGTCGGTGCCATCGAACGCGGCGACGGTCAACGGCTCCGGCATCAGCCAGCAGGACCTCAATTCGGACGTGAGCGCCATCGCCGGCAGCCCGTCCTACCAGTGCTACCTCAACTCCCAGGAGTACCTCTCGTCGAGCGGGAGCCAGCAGCTGCCGCCCGTGGTGGGCGCCGGCACGGGCCAGTACGTCGGGGACCACCCGACCGCCACCAGTGCTTTCGTGGCCAACTACCTCGAGACCAAGATCGGGCACCAGCTCGTCCTGCAACTGGCGGACGAGCGCCACGTGAGTCTGACCCAGGCCGAGCTGACGACGGCTCGCGCCAACCTCACCCAGCAGATCTCGCAGGTGATGTCCCAGATCCTGCAGACGCAACAGGGCCAGGACGTCCGCTACGGCTGCAGCGTCACCGGCCAGCCGCTCACCGGGCAGCAGGTGCTCGACACCATGCCGTCCTCGTTCGTCGACCAGCAGGTGCAGTTCGTGGCCACCGCCACGGCCCTGCAGGAGGACCTGTCCGGCGTCGGCTCCAGCGCGACGGATCTGGAGAACTACTTCCACGCACACGGCGCGCAGTTCGACACGGCGTGCCTCACCGCGGCGGTCTTCTCCAGTGAGAGCGCGGCCCAGGCTGCCGCGGCCCAGGTCGCCTCCGGCACCCCGTTCGCGACGGTGGCGTCGAATACCAGCAGCAGCGGAGGCGGCCCGCAGGGCTGTGCCGTGCTGGCCGACCTGGTGTCCCAGCTGCCCGCGGATGCCAACCTGAAGAGCCTGGCCACGGGGGCCGTCTCGGCGCCGGTCAACGACAACGGGACGTACCTGCTGCTGCAGATCACCTCGCGCACGCCGACGCCCTACAGCAACGCACAGTCCGCCGTGGCGAACGTCGTCCAGCGGGCGGGGTCGACGGCCACCCAGAAAGCGTTGACGACAGACGAGCGGAAGTCCTCGGTGAGCGTCAACCCGCAGTACGGAGTGTGGGTGCCCGCCAACGCATCGGTGCTCACGCCGCTCACCCCGGAGCCGACGGACGTCCTCAACGCCACGGCGAACGTGGGCCGAGTCGCACCGGCGTCGGTCTCGGGCTCGGCTTCGACCATCCCCTCCAACGGCTGAGCGTGCCGCGCCACCGGCCCCACGTCACGGTGGTGGGCCTCGGCCCCGCGGGCACCGAACTCCTGGGCCCCGGCGTCGCCGAGTTGGTGGCGGCCGCACCCGGGCGCGCCTACCTGCGCACCGCCCGCCACCCGGCGGCGGCCCGCTTCGAGGGGGTGCCTGCCTTCGATCACCTCTACGAGGCCGCGGCGACCTTCGACGAGGTCTACGCAGGGATCGTCGAGACCCTCGTGGCAGCCGCGGTCGACGCCGCGCCGGAACCGGTCGTCTACGCCGTGCCCGGGTCGCCGCTGGTGGCCGAGCGCAGCGTGGACCTGTTGCGGGCCGACGGCCGGGTGGAGGTGACCGCCCGGCCCGCCCTCTCCTTCCTGGACTTGTCCTGGGCGGCGCTGGCCATCGATCCCCTGGCCGAGGGGGTACGCCTGGTCGACGCCAGCGACTTCGGCTCGGTGGTGTCACCCGAGGGCGGGCCCTTCCTGGTGGCCCAGTGCTGGTCGCGCCACCTGCTCTCCGACGTGAAGCTGGCCGTGACCGACGAGCACGGACTGGCGCTGCCGCGACCCGTGGTGCTGCACCACCTCGGGCTCGAGGACGAGGTGGTGGCGACGGTCGACTGGTGGGACCTCGACCGCACGGTGGAACCCGACCATCTCACCTCGCTGTACGTGCCGGCGATGGTGCGCGTCGACGGCCGCTCGGCCGGGGCGGCGGTGGCCCAGCTCGTCGCGCTCATGGACACGCTGCGGGAGCGCTGTCCCTGGGACCGGGTCCAGACGCACGGCTCGCTCATGCCCCATCTCGTTGAGGAGACCTATGAGGTGCTCGACGCGCTGGCGGAGGTCGACGGGTCGGAAGGTGACGCCGCCGCGTACGCGTACCTCGAGGAGGAGCTGGGCGACCTGCTCTTCCAGATCGTCTTCCACGCCCGCCTGGCCGACGAGGCCGGCCGCTTCGACTTGGCCGGCGTGGCGAGCGGCGTGCACGACAAGCTCGTGCACCGCCATCCGCACGTGTTCGGTGACGTCGACGCCGACAGCGCGGACCAGGTCGTCACCAACTGGGAGGCCATCAAGAAGAGCGAGAAGGGGCGCAGCAGCGTCACCGAGGGCATCCCGTCGACGCTCCCGGCCTTGATGCTCGCGACCAAGCTGGCGCGCAAGGCCCGTGCCGTCGGCCTGGAGCCGGACGACGCAACGGCCGCGGAGACGGCGGAACGGCTGGCCGCGCTCACCCGGCGCGCCGAAGGGACCGACCCGCAGCCCGACGACCCGCTATCGACCGATGCCGGCGATCTCCACGGGGCGTCGGGCGAGCTCCTCTTCGCCGTGGCGAACCTGGCCCAGCGCCTCGGTGTCGACGCCGAACAGGCGCTGCGCGACCGCGTCCTGTCGTTGCGCGCGGACATCATCGCGGCCGAGGGCGTCCCCGAGCCCCAGGTGGGCAACCGCTAACCTTGTGCTCCGGTGTCCTACCAGGGGGGACAGCCAAGGAGAGATGTCGTGAGCACCATTGAGCACGTGATCGGGCGCGAGGTCCTCGACTCCCGCGGCAACCCGACAGTCGAGGCCGAGGTGCTGCTCGACTCCGGTGCGCGCGGCCGTGCCATCGCGCCGTCTGGAGCCTCCACCGGCATCCGCGAGGCGGTCGAGCTCCGCGACGGGGGCGACCGCTTCTCAGGGAAGGGCGTGCAGCGCGCCGTGGCGAACGTCAACGGTGAGATCGCGGATACCGTCTGCGGGCTCGACGCGCTCGACCAGCGCGCCGTCGACCACGCCATGATCGATCTCGACGGCACGCCGGACAAGGGCCGGCTCGGCGCCAATGCGATGCTCGCCGTCTCGCTGGCGAACGCCAAGGCCGTGGCCGACGACCTCGAGGTCCCGCTGTACCGCTCCATCGGCGGGGCCAACGCGCATGCGCTCCCCGTGCCGATGCTGAACGTGCTGAACGGCGGCGCCCATGCCAACAACTCGATCGACTTCCAGGAGTTCATGCTGATGCCGGTGGGCGCGGCGTCCTTCAGCGAAGCGCTGCGCTGGGGCACCGAGACCTACCACGCGCTGCGGGCGCTCCTGGCCGAGCGGGGCCTGTCGACCGCGGTTGGCGACGAGGGCGGCTTCGCGCCCGACCTCCCGCAGAACGAGGATGCCGTCAAGCTCCTGCTGGAGGCGATCGAGCGGGCGGGCCGGATGCCCGGGGAGGAGATCGCGCTGGCACTCGACCCCGCCACCAGCGAGCTGTGGGACGACGGGTCCTACGTGTTGGCGGGGGAGGGCCGGACGTTGAGCCCGGCGGAGCTGGTCGACTACTGGGTCGACCTGGCCGACCGCTACCCGATTGTCTCGATCGAGGACGGCATGGCCGAAGAGGACTGGGACGGCTGGGCCGCCTGCACCAAAGCGATGGGGGATCGGGTGCAGCTGGTGGGCGACGACATCTTCGTCACCAACGCCGAGATCCTGGAGCGCGGCATCCGCGAACGGGTGGCCAATGCCGTCCTCGTCAAGCTCAACCAGATCGGCACGCTGACCGAGACGCTCGACACCGTTGCGCTCGCCAACGGGGCCTCGTACGCCACGGTGATCTCGCACCGCTCGGGGGAGACCGAGGACACGACGATCGCCGACCTGGTTGTGGCGGTCAACGCCGGGCAGATCAAGGCGGGCGCGCCGGCGCGTTCGGACCGCGTGGCCAAGTACAACCAGCTGCTCCGGATAGAGGAGGACCTGGGGGAGTCGGCGAGCTTCCCCGGACTGGCGGCACTGTCGGGCAACGGAGGGGCCCGGCATGGCGCGGGCTAGCCGGAAGAAGGCACCACCTCGGGCCCGCGCCACCAAGGCAGGCGGCACGGGCGGGACGGGACGGCCGAGTCGGCTCGGTAGGGAGGGCGCGCCTGGCTTTCCTGGGCGCGCTCGTGGTCTCCGCCATCGTCCTCTTCGCCTGGTTCCCCGCCAGCTCCCTCCTCAGCCAGCGGTCCAACCTGACCGGCGCCGAAGCCGAGTTGGGCGGCGCTGCACAAGCAGGACGCGGCGCTGGCGCAGGAGAGGAAGAATCTCAGCGATGCCGGCGAGATCGGTCGCATCGCCCGCGAGCAGTACCAGTTGGTCAACCCCGGTCAGCAGGCCTACCAGGTCCTCCCGCCCTCGGGCGCGACCTCTGCCGGTACCCCGTATGCCGGTGACCCGGGGGCGGACGGACCCGTGACCCCGTCCGCCACGCCGGAGCTCCCGCCCGGGGGCGTGACCACAACGACGACGACGCCAGCCGCCACACCGGCGTCGTCCCACAGCGGTCGGGCGGACGGTGCGGCATCGACGTCGGGCGGCTTGCTGTCGCGCATGGCACAGGCCCTCGAATTCTGGCGTTGACCTCCGCGTGGCGCCTCGAGATGTCGCGGACGTCACCGCACTGCTCGGCCGTCCGCCGAGCGGGGCGTTCACCGTCGTCGTCCGTCGACCCGACGGGTGCCCGGTGGTCATAGGAAACGCACCCCTCCTCCTCGACGGCACACCGATGCCGACCCGTTACTGGCTCGTCGATCCCCTGATCCGGGCCGAGGTGAGCCAGTTCGAAGCGGCCGGTGGGGTCAAGGAGGCAAGGTCCGCCGTCGATCCGGAGCTCCTTGCGGCTGCGCACCGGCGCTATGCCCAGGAGAGGGATGCCTTCCTTCCGGAGGGCTGGAAGGGCCCGCGTCCGAGCGGTGGCGTCGGTGGCACCCGGGTCGGGGTGAAGTGCCTGCACGCACATGTCGCGTGGTGGTTGGCGGGAGGCGACGATCCGGTCGGGGCGTGGGTGGCGTCGCGGATCGGCCTGTCGAGGACTCCCGGTACATGACGACACATCGGACCGTGGTAGTCCGGTGAGATGACGGGTGTCGAGGTGGTCGCGGCGATCGACTGTGGGACGAACTCGACCCGTCTGCTCATCGTGGACGGCGCGGGTCGGGCCACGGTGCGGGAGATGATCATCACGCGGCTCGGCCAGGGCGTCGATGAGAGCCGAACGCTGCGGTCGGAGGCCGTGGAACGGACGCTGGGCGTCCTGACTCACTTTCGAAAGCTGCTCGACGCGTATGCGGCGGGACCCACCCGGGTCGTGGCGACGTCCGCCGTGCGGGACGCGGACAATGGCGAGACGTTCCTGAGTTCGGCCTCCGCCATCATCGGCGTGGGGGCAGAGGTTCTGTCGGGGGACGAAGAGGGTCGCCTGTCGTTTCTGGGCGCTACCGCCGATCTGCTGGGGCAGGGTGCGGATCCTGTGGTGCTCGACATCGGTGGCGGTTCGACTGAGATCGTGACGGCGCCGGCCGGCGAGATATCCGTCGTCTCCATGAACCTGGGTTGCGTCCGGCTGACTGAGCGATGCCTCGTTCACGATCCACCGACAGCGGCCGAGGAAGCAGCGGCGGTCGAGGTGATAGGCGACGAGCTGACGCGCGCCTGCCTCGCGGCCCCCGTCTTCGGGAACCTGCCCGCGACCCGCCGTCTCGTGGGGCTCGCCGGCACGGTGTCGACCTTGGCCGCGCTCGACCTCGGCCTGGCCGATTATGACCGGGATGCGATCCATCATTACGTGCTCACGCTCGACGCCGTGGAGGGATGGTGCCGGGACCTCGGAAGAGAGACGTGCGCCGAACGGGCCGAGCGACGCGGGATGTCCGAGGGCAGGCAGGACGTCATCTACGGTGGTGCCCTGATCTTGCGAGAAGTAATGCGGCGGTTCTCATTCCACGACTGCCTGGTCTCGGAGTCCGACATCCTCGACGGTCTGGTGCTTTCGCAGCGTTGCTAGCCGTCGACGGGGGAAGTCGGCCCGGCAACCGGGCGGCAGCGGAGAAGCGGCCCCGTTCGACTTGGTCCCGTGACTGCGCGATCGGGTCAGCTCGGCGACAGAAGCAGGCGTTCGAGGTCTCGCAGCCCCTGCGGGGACCCGATCTCGTAGAACCGATCGTGCACCTCGAAGCCCCCGAGCCGCCTCTCGAGGCTCAGCTTCCCGAACAGTGTCGCCAGGTCGCTCTCGGTGTCCGCCGGAACCTCCTGCTCGACGGTCGTTCTGGACAGCGCGGAAAGGCCGTAGTCGACGAAGTGCATGTCCTCCGTTGGACTGGCCGCGTGCTTCTCGTAACGTGTGATCATGGTGCCGTCAAACGACGCGTTGCTCTCCTCCCAGCGGCCGTCGTTGCGAAAGACCGTCATCAGCGCGGGCAGGCCACCCATCTGGTGGGCCCTTGCAACCTGACCGAGCGACACGGTGAGGTACGAGTCGCCGTAGAGTACGAGGAAACGATCCTCGAGCAGGTCCAGGTCCAGGCCCAACCGCAATGCTCCGCCAGTCCCCCGCAACCGGGCTCCCTCGTCGACGTAGCGGACGTCGAGATCCCAGCGGGAACCGTCTCCCACGAAGGCTCGGACCTGGTCACCCAGGTACCCGATGCTGTAGAGGACGTGGGATGCTCCCTGGCTGGACAACCAATCCAACTGCAGGTCGGCGAAGGGACGTCCCGCCACCTCAATGAGGCACTTCGGGATCGCTGGTGCGAGGGCTCGCATCCGCGTCCCCAGCCCGCCAGCCAGAATCACGACCTGCATGGTCAGTCGCGAACGAGTACGACGGAGCCGTCCAAATCGAAAGTGAAGCGAACTTCCGTCAACCCGTCTTCCTCGAGCGCCGAGCGGAGCGCGCCCTGGTCCTTGGCGTAAAAGAGCAGGAAGCCGCCGGCTCCGGCACCCACCAGCTTGCCACCGACTGCGCCGTTCGCCATGGCCTTCTCGTAGAACCTGTCGATTTCGGGATTGGACATCGCCTTCGACCGATGCCTCTTGAACTGCCAATGGCGGTCCAGAATGTGTCCGAACCCCAGCGCGTCATCACTCTCGAGGCGTCTTCTTGACCTCGAATCCCAGTTCCTTGATTCGGTGCAGGTTGTCCACCATTTCGGCGTCGCCCTCTTCGGACCGCGTCTTCTGCTCCGCCAGGACGGAGTCGGCGGCCCGTGAGTAGCCGGTGAAGAACATCAAGAGATGCTCCTCGAGGTCCCTCAGAGTGTCGTTGGAGATGCGCAGCGGAGAGATGTCAACTCCGCCGTCTTGTTCAAATCCCATGCACGTGAGACCGCCGAAGGCGGCAACGTACTGATCCTGCTTGCCAACCGGCCTCCTGAGGCACTCGATCTCGATCTCGCATGCCTCAGCAGCGAGCAGCGCTGTCTGTGACGTGTTCCCGGCGAAAGGCGCACAGCGCTCGCAAGAGGCCGACCGTGAAGGCTCCGGAAGAGCCGAGTCCGGTACCCGCGGGGATGTCGGCGATGCTGACCATCTCAATTCCTGGGCCGACGGGGTGCGCGCAGAAACGCTTCGCGGACGATCGGATGTTCGATTTCCTCGATGGTGTCGACCCGCTCGAGAGCCGAGTACTTCAGGAAGTAGTCGTTGGTAAAGGTGCGGTTGATCGCGATGAAGATGTAACGGTTGATCGCGGCAGCTATCACCATGGCGCCGTAGCGATCCGAGTAGGACGGCAGATCGGTCCCTCCGCCACCGAGGCTGATCCGGAGCGGTGTCCGGGTGATGATCACGTCGTCGCGGCCCGGGGTGTGACGCCCGTCTCACAAGGCCAATCCGGATTGCTGCGCGTCGTCGTGGAACATGACGACGGTGTCGCGGGAGACGTCTTCGAGATCGCGCCCGAGACCCCCGATCTTTTTCAAGAGCTCGTGGGTGACAGTCACGATGTGACAGCCGATGCCGTCTGCCTGCACGACGTTGAGGATCTCCCGTGGACTTGCCCAGAGCAACTCAGCCTGGGGGACCTCGGTCAAGATCTCGAGCGCGGCAACCATGTGGGGGACGGGGTCCCGACCAGTGTCCGCGATGCGGCCGGCGAAGACGGAGACCACGGCGCCGGGGCTCTCGGTCAAGGCCTTTGGCCACAGTCCAAACCTGCTGCAACGAGAGGATCGCGGTGACGTTGAGCTTCAGTCCCTCGAGGCTGAGCTCCCGGATCAAGTCTGCCGAGCTCTCCCCCCGGGTGTTCGTCACTGGGATCTTGACGAAGACGTTGGCTCCCCATGAGGCGATCAGGCGTGCCTGGCGCCGCATCTCTTCGAATTCATCGGCTACGACTTCGAAAGAGATGGGGTGCTCCGTCACCGCTGCTAGCACCTCCTTGGCGAACGTCTCGTAGTCAGTGACTCCGGAACGACGCATCAGTGTCGGATTCGTGGTGAAGCCGGAGATGAGTGGGTCCTGGGCGAGAGCGAGCATTCCCTCGAGGTCCGCGCCATCCGCGAAGACCTTGATGCGGAGCAGGCGGGCGTCAGGCAATGCGAGTCTCCTGGTTCTGGGCGACCTTGTTGATGATCCAGGTCACGGCTTCGGGAAGGTCGGCGACGACGGCATCCGGAGCGTCCGGTTGGCGCTCTGCATAGCCCCGGTCCACGAAAATGGTCCGGCAGCCCGCCCGACGACCCGCGTCGATGTCGCGCCAACGATCGCCCACCATGAAGCTCGCGGCGAGGTCCAGTGCCAGTTCCTCAGCCGCCGCCAAGAGCATCCCGGGCGTGGGCTTGCGGCAATCGCAGCCGTCGGTCTCGTCGTGATAGCAGACCACGATGAGGTCGGGCTCGAGCGCCAGGCGCACCAATTCGTTCATGGCCTCGACGACCGATCGCTGCTGATCGCCGCGGATGACATCAGGTTGGTTGGTGACGATGACAACGGCAAAGTCGGCCTGGCGGAGCCGCTGCACCGCCTCCACGACGCCGGGCAACAAGGCGAAATCCTCGAGCCTCACCGGCGCCCGAGGCACTCCATCGTGGACCTCCGACAGGTTGATCACTCCGTCGCGGTCCAAAAACACAGCGGGCCGGGATGTCACGACAGCCGGCCTGTCCGGGCGTCCTCCAACATGGCCGTGAGGGAGTCCGCCAATGCTTGCCTGGTGGTGCGAGCGTTGGCCCAGCCGAGGGCCCGTATCCGACCCGTATTGAGACGGACGACCGGGACGTCGCCCCGCCAACCCCGGTCCCCGCCGGTGTAGGCGAACGTGGTGGTGCCTGGCTCCAGGCCAATGGCCTTGACGGCTAAATCGGCGATCTCGCTGACGGTGATGTAGTCACCGGTGGCGACGTTGAAGACCGCGAAGGGCCGAGGGGCTGCTGTCGCGGCCAGCAGGACGGCGTCGATCACATCGCTGACATGGACATAGGACTTGCTCTGCGATCCGTCGCCCAAAATGGTGAGCTCAGTCGGATCGGCGAGCAGCCGCCGTACAAAGTCGAAGCCAACCCCGTGGGTCTGGCGCGGTCCAACGACGTTGCCGAAGCGGAAGGCGACGCCGACCAGGTCGAACATGAAGCAATACGACGAGATGAGGGCTTCGCCGGCCAGCTTGCTCGCGCCGTAAGTCGAGACCGGGACCAGCGGTCCGTAATCCTCGGTCGGCTCCAACTCGCCGAGGTCACCGTAGACGCCGCTGCCCGACGCGTACAGGATCCTTCGCACCTCGGCTCGGCGCATGGCCTCGACCACGTGGTGTGTCAGGAGGGTGCCTTGATCGAAGTCCACGGCCGGTTCGGTCGCGGCGCGTGCGATGTCGGGATTCGAAGCGAGGTGGATCACCGTCTCGATCCCGGACATGCTTTGGGTCAGGGCGTCGAGATCGGCGACGTTACCCACGATGACTTCGAGTCGGGGGTCATCCTGATGGGCCGCCAAGTGCCATTCGCGCCCCGAGGAGAAGTTGTCGTACACCCGGACGATCTCGGTCGAGGGGTCTCCCAGGAAGCGATCGACGAAGTGAGCCCCGATGAACCCAGCGCCCCCGATGACCTCCACTCGCCGCGGCCGATCGTCGGCAGCATTGCTCACACTCACATTGACTCCCACTTGGTGGTGTGCTGGGCCACGGCGGGATGGGTCACCAACAGATGCCATACGACGGCGCACAGCCCTTCCGTGTGCGGAGTCGTATGATCAGGATAGAGCGGGGGGATGATCACGCATGCGTCGGCCACCTTGGCGGTGAACCCGCCGTCTCGTCCCACGATGCCAAAAATCGACGCCGCCGCATTCCATGGCCAGCTCGAGGGCACGCACCAGGTTGGTCGACACGTTCGCTTCGCGGTTGCCCCCGCCGACCGAAAAGATCAACAAGGCGTCCTCGGAGCGGAGATGGGACCCGCGCAGCCATTCCGAGAAGGTGGTGTCCCACCCCTCGTCATTGACCCGGGCGGTGAGCTCCGAGACGTTGTCGGTGGGCGCATAGGCCTCGAAGCCTGCGATCTTGCGGAAGTCGTTTACGGCGTGGGAGGCGTGCCCGGCCGATCCGCCGACCCCGAGGATGAAGAGCCGACCACCGCGCTCGCGCACGGCTGCCAGCCCACTTGCGCACTCCTCGATGGCGTTGCGGTCCAGGTCCGAGAGGATGGCGGTCGACTCGGCCAGAAAAGCGTCAGCGAAGGCCACCGGTCTCATCTCGCCTTCGACAGGTGGCAAAGGTATGGAGGCCGAACTTGTGACGTCGACAACGGATGTCCTGGGGCCAGAACCCCGCACGCACCAACATCGGCCAGAAGTCCTTCGGGGAGTAGTAGCGCTTGTGGTCGTTCATCTCTGCTGGCGGACTGAGCCCGAGCTTGAAGGCCGAGAACTCGAGCGGCCACTTGTCCAACCAGGTCGGGACTGTGAAAAAAGCGACTCCTCCCACCCTGAGCATCCGATGGAACTCGCGGAGAGCGACCTCGGGCTCCCAGAGGTGCTCGAGCACCGCCACACACAATACGATGTCGAGTGAGGCGTCGCTCACCTTGGACAACACCTCGGGCATCGTCCCCTCGATGGCGCGGACCTTCTTGTTGTCCTTGAGGTCGGGCGCGATGGCCACGTCCGCGATGGTCGCGCTCGCCACCTCGGGAAGGATCCTTCGGATCAGGGCGGCTTCGTACCCGCAGCCGAAATCACCGACGTCCTTGCCCGGCCAGGGCGCCACCTGCGTGAGTGCCTTGCGTTGCGACAGCCAGACACCCAGGCGGTCGACATATGTGAGCTCGTGTTCCTGGCCGAACGACGCCGATCGCTCGGAGCCAGCGTCGCTCACAGCTTTGCCGAGGTTGAAGCGGACGAAGTCCCATAACGGACGTTCGTGGCATGCAACAGCAGCGTGAAGCCGAAGAGGGAGAAGCCGATGATGATGAAGAGGATCCCGGTCACGGCGAGATGGTCGATATTGGAGGTCGCGGGAGGAAGGCTGAACCCATTAGCCAGGTAGCGAGCCAACAGCGTGGCCACGAATGCGAGGCCGACCATCATGAGGCCGATGCTTGCGAGAACCGAGGGGGTGTAGCGGAATCTGGCCATCCACTTTCGGCGCGATTCCCCCCCGTAGTCGCAGAACACCTCGGCCAGGCAGCCGAAAAGAAAGCTTTCCAACCCGAGGACGGTCAGTGTGAGGCCGAGCAGCATCCAGTAGAGCTCAAAGGTCACGGGGCCGATCGTGATCGAGCCGAGGCTGAGTGGCAGCGTAATCACCAAACCCAAGAAGAACATGAAAAGTCCCGGCTTGAGCACGAAGAAGTCCGCCCGGTAGATCAGCATGGCGCGGATGTTGATCCACGCCGCCTGGAACGGCGAGAACCAACCCGCACGCTTGTGGTGCGAGACCCGACCGTCCCGGTCCTTGTAGAACGTCACCGGCACCTCGGTCGTCCGCAGGCCCATGCGAACGGACTTGAGGACCATCTCGGACGCATACTCCCAGGATTGGGAGGAGAGACCCATCCGGTACAGGGCGTCACGTGAAATACCCCTCATCCCGCAGTGGATGTCCGTGAACTCTGAGCCGTAGAGCCAATTGAGGATCCACGTCGTCGCCGGGGTGCCGACCCGACGGTGCAACGCCGGCATCGACCCCGGCTCGATCGATCCGAGCCATCGTGAGCCCATGGCAAACTCGTAGCCCTCGCGTAAGCGCTCGACGAAGGGCGCGAGCTGGCGAAAATCGTAGGTACAGTCGGCGTCTCCCATCACGACGTAGAGACCCCGGATGTAGGGCAGGGCGTCGATGTAGGCACGACCCAGACCTCGTTTGGGTGTCTTCAGCACGCGTGCGCCGCGCTGGAGAGAAAGTTCGGCCGTTCGATCGGTGGAACTATCGATGATGAGGATCTCACCTCGCACACCTGCGGCAGCGATTCCCTCCTTGCACCAATCGATGAAGTCTGAGATCGTGAGTTCCTCGTTGACGGCGGGGATGACGATCGACAACTCCGGGTCGCTCACGTCGTTCTTCGGAATGAGAAGCTCAACCTCAGGATCGGTGAGGTCAACCATTGAGTCGGCTGCGGGAAGCGTGACCGCGCCCTGCTCAAACGAGCTTTGGGACCCCAGGCTCTTGCCTACCTGTTCACTCATCAGCAGCCCTCACCTCGCTGGCAGAATCGACTACATAGGACCTGGACCAGGCGCTCAACGCTCGCACCCGCCCGGCGCCGGCGGATCTTGGGAATTGCGTCATTCTGCTCAACCGCGGCGGAGGATCGAGAGCCAAGAGTCGTTGGAGGGGATGGACGATATGTCGCTGGGAGGAGCGGTCGCGCCCCCGCCCCCGCGTAAAATGCCACGTCACGTGCACTTTCTCAGGGAACTTGAGCTGGGAATTTACCCTGTGGAACGATGCTGGGGAAATTGGGTGCAACAGGCATGAGACTCCGGCGGGAGACCTGAAATACCACCGCCCGAGGATAGCACTGAGCTGGTTTCTGGAGGGTGAACGTACGAAGGTTGCAGAGGCGGGATTTGGGTAATCCGCCCAGGTAGCACAGAAGGATAACCACGAGCCAACCTAGGACCCTCAGCAGACCGAGGTCGGTGGTCCCTCGCCTCCATTTGATGTTGAAGTCCTCATGACGTCGGACGACAACGCGCCGCCCTCGATGGGTTGGGCCCCGGAAAACCGCTGAGGTGCCCCCACGTGGTACGTCAGGGGACCCAGTACGCCCGAACAGGGCATAGGGTGAGCATTCGTTCGGGGCGAGCTGGTCCTTCCGGCGTTGGTCCCGAGCCTGGGGTCCAGGCGCCGAGCACCGAGCTCGTCAGTCAGCGCCGTAATCGGACTACCGGTTGCGGCGTCGGTTGAAAGTGGTTGCCGCCCGCCGCTCGTTGGTTGTCCCTCCGAGGCAAGTCGAGATACCGTCCGCCCGTGAGTGTGGATGCATGTCCGATCTGCGGCGGCATGGATCTCGCTGACGTTGGCGTCGTCTCCGGCACGGTGAATCCGCGCGAATACCTTCTCCGTAGGTGCCGTTCGTGCCAGTTCGTGTTCGTCGCAGACCCCTGGCTGGACTACGACCTCATCTACTCCGAGGACTACTACAACGGCAGGGGGGCTGATACCAAACTCAATTACGTGGGAGAGGTGCAGCAGCCGACGCGTAGCGTTCGGCAATACGAGTGGCGTGGAGTGCTCGAACGGGTCCGCACATTGGCTCCGCTCTCACAAGACACGAAATGGCTCGACTTCGGGTGCGGAACGGGCGGGCTTGTGCAGTACCTGCGTTCCCAGGGAGTCGATGCCATCGGCTTCGAGCAGGGATGGTGTGCCGAGTTGCTCCGGAAGAATGGCAACCCCACGATCGACGAGGACGACTTTGATCGATACGGGGGGAGTTTCGACATCGTTAGCGCCGTGGAGGTGATCGAGCACACGCCGGACCCTGTCGCAATGCTGCGGTCGATCCGCGGCCTCCTGCGGCCCGGCGGGCTTCTTTTCATCACGACAGGTAACGCGCAATCATTCCACGATCGCATCACGAGCTGGCGCTATGTCACTCCGGAGGTGCACATCTCTTACTTTGAGCCCTCAACACTTGCGCGCGCCCTCGAGGCAGCAGGATTCGAGCCCGAGTTTCCGGGTTATGGCGCCGGGTGGCCGGACATCATTCGCTACAAGCTTCTCATGTCCCTCAGGCGGAAATGGTCGAGCCCCATCGAGGCGATCGTGCCGTGGGGAGTGTTAGCCCGCTTGGTCGACTCACGCCTCAAGCTCAGCGCCCAACCCGTGGGGAGGGCGCTGAGCTGATCGCGTGCATGCGATGAGCTCGTCGGCGAAGGCCTCGCGTTTAGCCACCCTGTAATTGGAATTGCGAATTTGCGAATGCTCTGACTAGGAGACGTACCGGCAAGGCAGCACGACCTCCCAACCGGGCGGGCTGGTCTGCATGATGGCCTGCCCCTCGGGGTGGGATCGGCAAGTGGTGGTCGCGGCGGCCACCTGCTCGTTCCAGGGCGGCCCCGGCGTTCGAAGGTTGGCCGTTCGGAAGTCGAGCACCCAGACGGGGACCAGAAGGAGCAGGCAGGCCACGGCCGGGACGTAGCGGATCACCGGCCGCGGAGCGACCTGGCTCAGGCGGACCGCGACGACAACCACGGCGCTCCAGATCAGGAGGATCGGAGTGGCGCTGTATCGACTACCCACGTAGAGAGGCCCGGTCACTAGGTTCGGGCCTGACCCCCGCACGAAGACCGGGACGACGAACGTGATGACGGCGAACCCCACGGCGGTAACCACGAAGAACGAGGTGGCCCGGTGACGCAGGATGAGTGCCACACCCACCACTCCCGCCAGCACCAGGTAGCCGGTCACCTGCCAGAGGACCGCCTTCGAGGAGGTCAGCATGTGGTTGCTGAGGTCGTTGCCGCTAAGCCAACCCCAGCCCACCCGGATGCCCAGCGCCCGCAGCACCCCGTGGGTGCTGGCCATGGCGAAGGTAGAGGGGCCCCCACTGGCCTTGATGATCCCGATCCCCTGGTAGGCGAGACCGAGGAGGAGGCCGATCACCGGCGCCCCTTGACGCAGGTCTGTGCGCACCACGAGCACCCGCGCCGCGGCCAGCGGGAGGAGGAGCGCCACCAACGGTTCGGTGCCCGTCGCCAGCAGGCACACCAGGCCGGCCAGGACGGCATCGGTGGTTGTGCGGGGACGGGTGACCAGGGACCAGAAGGCGGCGAAGAAGAACCACCAGCCGATGTTCACGTTGTTGTCGAGGATCTCCCCCGTGGCGAGGGGCAGGAGGATGATCACGGCCACCAGCAAGAGCCGGCCCCACACAGGGGGGATCACCCCACGCGAGGAGTGGAAGACATAGCAACAGACGAGAGCCAGGAAGCTGGCACCGGTCACCGCCATGACGGCGGCGGCATCGGGCATCGGCGCCAGGCGAGTCAGCTGGACGAAGAGCGCGGGGCTCGAGCTGGAGGTAGCCGTTGTAGGGGATGGTCAGCGTATGCAGGAACCCGTTGAGCCGGGATTGCTCGTAGAAGATCGCTCCGTCCTCTGCCCAGATGGTGTTGGTCGCAGGGGCGCCGGACTGGCGCGGAGGGCCAGTCCGGCCAGGAAGATCACGGCAAGCGGGTAGAGGACGCCGATGAGCCACGTGGGGGCCCTCGACCGTTCGCTCAACGGAAAGATTGGGTCGAACCACGACGAGCGGACCCGAGCGTGGCGAGCCCTTTCGGATGTGACGGTCGGGACCAGAGCAGGCTCCGGTGACCCGGGACTAGGGGGCATAGTCGGCGAAGCTGACACGAGGTGGCCAGGCCAATGTGGCGTGCTCGCCCATGAGCGTCAGGTTCGGGTTGTAGGCCGGGTCGTTGCGCAAGACGTGGGCCCACCGTCGCTTCATGTGTTCGACCTCGCGGCGAACTCGTCGACCCGGGGCCCCACGTCGTCGGGTCCACGCGAGATCGACTCGTGGTGGATCAGCTCTGCGAAGGGCGTCCATATCACGGCCCAGCCCGACTCCTGGGCCCTCAGGCAGAAGTCGATGTCGTTGAACGCGACGGCCAGGTCAGTGGCATCGAGGCCGCCAAGGTCGTCCCAGACGTCCCGACGGATCAACATGCAGGCGCCGGTCACCGCTGACACTCGACGGGTCAGGGCCAGGTCGCCGAAGTACCCGAGGTCGAAGCGGTCGGCGCCCCTGTGCAGGTGGCCGGCCACACCGTCGATGCCGAGGGTGACGCCGGCGTGCTGGATGGTCCCGTCGGGGTAGTCGAGCTTGGCCCCGACGATGCCGACGCCGGCCTGAAGGATCTGGCTGACCATCTCCTCGAGCCAGTCCCCGCCCATCGACCTCGATGTCGTCGTTGAGCAGCAGAGCAACTCGCCGCCGGCCTGCTCGGCCGCCACGTTGTTGAGGGCCGAGTAATTGAAGGGTCGCTCGTCGCGGATGATCGTGATCACGTTCTCGTGTCGCGCAGGTAGTCAAGGGTCGGGGTCGTCCGGCTCCCGTTGTCGACGACCAGGATCTCGTAGTTTTCGTAGCGTCGTGTGGCGGCGCACGCTGTCGAGGCAGCGGCTCAGGAGCGCCCGTCCCGGGTAGGGATGATGATCGAAACGAGCGGCGGATCCTCGGCCAGCTGCCAGCGGACACGGTTGTGACCCGGTGGCCGGGTTCCAGTGCACCTGTGCCGGGCTGGCCTGTCCGGGCCAGATGCTCCTCCACGGCCCGCGGACGCCGGCCACGGCGGCATAGGGCTTGGCCGAACCCGAGGCCGCGGTCGACTCGGGGTGCAATCGCCAGTGGTAGAGGATGTGCGGGATGTGGCGGACCGCCGCGGGCTCGAGGCGCTCGGTCACCCGGAGCGCGAGGTCCCAGTCCTGGCTCCCCTCGAACCCCACCCGGAAGCCGCCGACCTCTATCAGATATTCCCGACGGACGACGAACAGAGTGACATGGGTAGTTCTCGCCCAGAGCAGCATGGTCGGGTCGAAGTCGGGCTTGAAGAAGGGCGAGAACCGGCGGCCGTCGGCGTCGAGCTTGTCCTCGTCGCTGTAGAAGTAGCGACACCTCTGGGTGGTCGGCGATCGCCATGGCTATCAGCGCCAGAGCCTGTTCGGCCAGCTCATCGTCGTGGTCGAGGAGGACCACCCAGCGAACCGGTGGCCATCTCCAGCGCCGAGTTGGAGGCAGCCGAGATGTGGCCGTTCTCCGCTCGGCGGTACAGCCTGAGATCCGCTCGTCTGCGGCCGCGTACTCGTCGAGGATGGCCCCGCACCCGGTCGTCGGTGGAGCAATCATCTGCGAGGCAGAGCTGCCAGTGGGGGTAGAGCTGGCGCCGTACCGATTCGATGGCAGCTCGCAGATATGGCTCAGGGGTGTTGTAGACGGGAACCAGTATCGAGAAGACCGGCGGAGTCGTCGAGGCGGGCTGTCCGGCGACGGAAGTCGTCGCGTGCCTCGTCGGTCAAGGTGTCGTAGGTAGCCACCCACAGGTCGTAGGACCCTCCCATCGGTAATGACGACGGACCGTCGTCATTGACCAGGGACACCGGTTGAGTGAGGCGCCGACGACGGAGTCGGCTGTAGATCCGCCGAGGGACGCGGGAGTATCGGAAGACCTTGGTCTGGTAGATCCGCTCCACCTCGCGCTGGCGCTCCTCTATCTCGGCTTCTCGGCGCGCCACGACTGAGGCCAGTAGGGCCTGGTTCCTCGCCTGCTCGTCGAGTGCCGCCGCGGCCGCCTTCTGCTCGGCATCCCGTCGCAATTCGAGCTGGTGCAGGGCGTGATTGGCGGAGGCCTGGGATTCCAGCGCCTGCGCCTCGTCGGCCCGCGCCGCCTGGGCACCGTCTTGGAGCGCCCGGGCCTCGTCTCTGGCCGTCTCGGCCTGCTGGCGATGCTGCGACGGCATCGTGCCAGAGCCGCCGCTCGTAGCCGTCAATCACATCCTCGACACTGAGAGCACCGCGTCGGAAGAGCACGGCATGGAGTGAGATGTAGGAAGCGTCATAGGAGAAGTCGCGGTAGAACCCCTGGTCGGCAAAACGTCGTGCCCACTCCTCCGTCGGCCGGACGTTGATGTGGGTCGGTTCCTCGAAGTCTTCGGGAGAAGACGAAAAAAGCACGGCATCGCTGTGTCGGCAGATGTTGGCGATGGCGGCATCCGCCAGACGCGACGGCAGGTGCTCGACCACCTCGAGACACGTGATGAGGTCGTACTGGCCCGCAATCTCGTCGGTGATGGAACGCACCGAGACGTAGGGGGTGAGTGCGGGGGGAGCCTGGCTGATGGCGAAGGGCGAGATATCGAAACCCGAGGCGTCCACGCCGTTTGCTCGGAGTCCTTCGACCAAGAGGCCGATGGCACAGCCAGCGTCGAGCGCGGTGCGGGGCCCGATGGTGGCCGCGATCCGCTCGGACACCGAGGCGAAGAACCGGTCCCACTCTTCTATCCCACGGCGGTACGGCAGATCACCCGGATTGTGGTCGTAGTGGTCGTAGTAAGCCTCGTCGTAGAAGCCCTGGAGGGCGGCGACCAGCCCGTCGTCAGTCGAGCCGTTTTCCTCTTTACTCAAGCGCTCGAGGAAGGTCCAGAGGACGACGGTCGTGGGCGCCAGGTTGACCGCCGGCACCCTCGCCGCTGGGCGGCTGGCGGGAGGGAGCCTCTCCGCTGTCGGTGCCGGCAGATCGAAGAACTGCGCGAGCTTGCCGGCAAGGACCTTCGGCTCCTCGAGCGTGGTCGTCGACACGATCATCGACGGCTGGTGGTCAGATGAGGCGAGGGCCAGCGCGCTGCAGCGCGGACCAGAGGTGCTCAGCCTCAGCGTCCGAGGTTCCGAGCGCCTCGGCCAGCGCACCGATGGCCGGCCCCGGTGGGCCGACGGCGAAGAGTCGGGCGACTCGGCCCGCCGCCACCTCGGCCCAGAAGTCGGCCAGGAAGGCGCTCAAGGGGTGCCACCAGACCCACGGCTGCATCCCTGGCTCGCCCGAGGCAACTGCGCCAGCCAGGAGCTCCTCGGCCTCCTCCCGTAGGGATCCGAGCCGAGAGTCGAGTTCGGGCCAGGGCAGGAGGAGCGGCGCTACGGGCGTCCCACCAGCTGCCCGCACCAGGCGCTCGCTGCCGGCCGCCAGCTCGTCTCGGGTGTCCGACGGCAGCGCGCGCGCCAAGCCGGCCTCGACGAGGAAATCTGCCAGCCGGTCCCCGGCGCCGGGAGCGCCGAGGACAGAATTCCCGTGGGTGTACCGCTGTGCTCAGCGCTCCCGCGAACCACGAAGAAACACTTAGATGGTGCCGTCGGCGACCGCCTGGACGATCCAGGGGATGACCTCGTCGAGCATGGAGTCGAGGCTGGTAGTCGCCTCGAAGCCGAGGACCTCCTTGGCCTTGTCGGTCGCCGGAACGCGCTTGGCCACGTCGTGCTCGAAGGGCGGGTCTGAGACGTAGCGGAAGGGTTCGTCCGCGCCGCGGACCTTGTGCCAGATGAGCTCGGCCAGCTCCAACACACTGGTCGATGTGGCGGTCGAGAGATTGAAGTCGTCGTTCAGGGCGGCCGGGTGCTCGACCGCCGTGACGATGCCCTCAGCAAGGTCCCCGCCATAGGTGTAGTGACGGATCTGCGAGCCGTCACCCAAGATGTGGAGGGGATCTTGTCCCTTCACCACCTTTTGGATCAGGTCCGGGACCACGTGGCTCATGGCCAGCTTCACGTTCCCCGACATGACATCGACGTCGCCGAGCGCCCGTCGTTCGCCGATACCCACGCAGTTGAACGGGCGGACGATCGTGTACGGGAGTCCGTATTGCTCGAAGGCAGCTCGGGCGAAATACTCAACGGCCAGCTTCTGGAAGCCGTACGAGGAGAGCGGGGGAGGGACTTCGCGCTCCTGACCCTCGAAGGAGGGCCAGGTCGGCGTCGACTCGTAGACCATCGACGAGGACAGGTAGGTGACCTTCTGGAGCTGCCCCGCCGCGTGTGCGGCGATCGCCGCGTCGCACGACGAGGCGATGATCCGCTCGTTGGTGGCCAGCAGGTCGTAGGCGTAGGTGTGGAAGTAGGAGATCCCGCCGATCAAGGCCGCGCCTGCGATGAAGTGGTCGCAGTCGCTCATCAGGTCGGTCATGAGCCCGACATCCTGGCAATCTCCCTCGACGAAGGTGTATGCGGGATGGTCGTCGTACGATTTGGCGACCTTCCCGTACTTCGAGAGGTTGTCGATTCCGATCACTGTGTGCCCTCGCCGCAGGAGTTCCTCGACGACATAGCCGCCGATGAAGCCGGCCGAGCCAGTGATGAGCACTTTTGCCATGTTGGGAGTTCCGCTTTCCGTGTGGGTTGTGGGCCGACGGGAGTGTCCCCCCGGCGGGAGGATCATGCGCTGGGCATCGCGGGGGTGGCGGGGACCGGTGGCGTGGCCTCGGGCAGCCGGGGCCCGAAGGCGTAGAAATACCACCGTAGGTACTTCGAGATCCAGCTGGCGAGCTTGAAGTTCGAGGCGCCGACCACCCGGTCGAGCCAGATCGTCGGGATCTCGGCTACTGGCACTCGGCGGCGACGCGCCTTGGCGACCAGCTCGATCCCCACCTCGAAGCCAGCGTCGGACTCGATGCCGACAGAGCGGACGAAGCTCGTCGAATAGGCCTTGAAGGAGTTAGTGGCGTCATGCGTGCCCACCCGGGCCAGGTGGTAGAGACTCTTGCCAGCCAGCCGCGAGAGGGTGCCCTTGAGCAGGGGACCCCCGATCTGGCTGCCGCCGCGCATGTAGCGTGACGCCGCGGCGACCACGACCCCGCGCTCCACGAGGCGCACCAGGGAGTCGATCTGCATTGGGTCGTCGCACCCGTCGGCCATGGTGACCACCGCCACGTCGGCGTTGGCGTGGTCGAAGCCGCAGCGGATGGCCCGGGCCGGACCTCGACCGTAGGTGTTGATGACGGGCACGACCCGAGGCTCGGCCCGCTGGTACTTCTCCACCCAAGGGGCCGTGGTGTCAGTGGGCGAGTCGAAGACCACCAAGATCTCGCAGGGCAGAGTGATCGAGTCGAGGAGCCGGTCGAGGCAGGTGACGATGGCCTCCCCCTCGTTGTACGCGGTGACGATGACTGAGACGCGGGGCTTCACAAAAGGGTCCCCTGCCCCCGGAGTCCCCAGATGTCGACGACCGGGAGATCGGTCTCGAGTTGGTCGTAACAGTGGTGTGGCGCGGCCAGGATCAGAAGGTCCGATCGTTCCAGCACCTCGTCCAGCGGGCGAAGCGTCGAGTCGACTCGGACGTAGGGGTCGTGACACAGGACGTCGCCGGCTTTGAAGAGCAGGATCCGCCGCAACTTGTAGCTCAGGCTCGATCTGACGTCGTCGGACTCACCCTTGAACGCCATTCCGAGAATGCCGACGGTCATCTCCGAGAGCGGGTGTCGGGCCTCTAGACGTGAGACGAGGTAGAGCGGCAGACCCTCGTTCACCAGCATGGCCGCATGGCCGAGCACAAAGTTGTTGTTGTTGAAGGCAGCCAATTGCATGGTGTCCTTCAGCAGACACGGCCCAGCG
Organism: uncultured Acidimicrobiaceae bacterium; assembly: GCA_963764305.1. Lineage (GTDB taxonomy): Bacteria > Actinomycetota > Acidimicrobiia > Acidimicrobiales > RAAP-2 > Bog-473. The sequence continues at coordinate 247,494 of CAVXSD010000001.1, forward strand.
GCGAACCCGGCACCCGGCAGGTCGGCCGCCCTGGGGTAGTCGAGGCGCAGGCCCTTGCGGATGCGCTCGTAGTCGAGCCCGAAGTCAGTCGCCATCATGAACAGCTGGTTAGCCGTGGCGAACTTGATGTACCGCCAAGTGTTGGTGAAGAGCTTGGCCAACTCTGCCTCTTCGGGCTGCATCGGTACCATCTGGGAGGCCAGGGTCCCGAAGAGCTTGGCCGAGCGGTCCAGAACGGATTCGGTGCGGCCCGACACGATCTGGGGAAGCTCGAAGAGCTCGGTCATGGCCTTCCCCTCGGCGATGCGCTCGGGGCAGAAGGAGACCTCGAGCCGTTTGCCGCTTTGGGCCACCGTCGCCTCGACCAGAGCGGTGGTTCCCGGATAGAGCGTCGAGCGCAGCACGATCAGCTGTCCGTCCACCATGTGCGGGAGGAGCTCACGAATGGCCGACGAGACGGCGTTGGGATCGGGGTTGAGGTGCTCGTCCACGGGGGTGCCGATCACGACGACTACATGCTCGGCCGACGAGACGACGGTCGGATCGGTGCTGACCGTCAGTCGGGAGGTCAGGACGCGCTCGAGGACCGCCTGCGCCCCGGCTTCCTCGAAGGGCATACGCCCCGACGCAACCTCGTCGACGGCCGCCTGGTTCACGTCATAGAGCGCCACCTGAAGGCCGCGCTCGGCAAAAGCCAGACCCAGCGGCAATCCGACGTGGCCGCATCCTCCGACAACCACGACATCGCGTTCAAAGCTCATGGACCTCCTCGGTGAGCGGCGGATATGGGACTGTTTCGAAGTTGGGGCGAATTGGGCCGACATTAAATCACAGGGTTCCCCCGATGCCCCATACCAACCCCCGGCCGGTCCATCGCGGTCACGCTCGATCGAGGGGGCGCGGGGCCGCCAGCACATGGCGGAGGCCCTCGCCGACCCGTCCCACAAAGGAGGTGTTGTCACCGAATTGTGTCGCAGCCAGGTCTCGGGCCTGGCGGCCGAGTACGTCGCGGAGCTCGGGCCGACACAACGCCTTGGACGCCCCGAGGAGCTCGGCCCGATCGGAGAACCAGAGGCCGCCGCCTCCCGCCGCGTAACGCATCGCCAGGCTGGAGCGGGGCACCAGGATCGGGGTGCCGAGGAGCATCGACTCGACGCACTCGCGTCCGATCAGCACCCCGGGACAGAGATCCACACAGGCGCGGGCGTGGGCCAACAGGCGGTGGAGGTCGGTCCTGGTGTCGATGGCCACCTCTCCCCACCACGAGCGCGAACGGAAGGCGGTGGCCTTCGCATCCTCCACCACCACCAGGAACGCCGAGGGGAGCCCGGCTGCCATCCAGGCGGCCAGCGGGGTGGGGGCGTGGCGAGGGCCGCCGCCGCCACGGCGATCCGAGAGCACGAGCAGGTAGTCGGTGAAGCCGAAGCCGTTGTGACGGCTCCGGGCTGCGAGGGGATTGAGAGGCACGGCCATTCCCACTTCGTGCGCCCAGCCTTCGCCGAGCTGGGCGGCGCGTCCGGGTGTGAGGGTCCACACCCGGGTTGCAGTGGGATCCTCAGGACCGGCCACCTCGACCACCTCCGCCCTCGGCAGGTGGGCGCGAGCCACGTGGACCCCAGCCCCGCCGCCGACCACCACGGCTGCGGCGGCTCCGCGCAACGGCGCCGGCCAGCGGATCGTGACGGGCCAACCTCCGGTCCCGGTGCCAATGCGGTAGACGTCGAAGGCGCCGTCGGCGCCGCTCTCAGCGGGATCACCCGGCGTGACGATCGCAACCTCGGCATGCCGGGAGAGGGCTCCGGCGAGGGCACGGGCGACAAAAGCCGACTCGGACTGAGGATCTCCCCAACGCGCCGCCAACAGGACGACGAGAGCGCTGCGGTCAGTCACCGACGCCTTGGTCGGGTCGCGGGAGAGCCGCCCGCACGGCGACCAGGTCGGCGCCAAGTGCACCCACGGTTTCTTCCAGCAGGGTCTCGAGTCGCTCTAGCCGGTCGTTCAGCTGGTCGCATCGGACTCCGAGCGTGTCGACCGCCTGGATCAGCTGGCCGATGAGGTTCCGATCCTGGCGCTCGGCGGTGGCCACCGGCTCGCCGGCCATCACGGCCCGGATACGACCGGACACGTTGCCCCGGGGGATCGATGGGGGCGCCGTCAGCTCGGCCCAGGCCCGGTGGATGCGTTGGAGTTCGTTCGTCTGACGGACGGGCGGGAGGGGTTCGGCAGACCCGAGGGGCTGGGAGAGCAGTGCGGGCGGGTCCTCTGGGGGATCGCCTTTTCCTGCGGAGACAGCGCTCATGATCGTTCGAGGATCGAGCGCCATCTCTGCCACCACTCCTCCTCGCCTGGCGATCGCAACGCGCAAGAGGAGTCTACCCTGGTCAAGTTGGGGTTGAAGAAGGGATCGCTGCGGCGGATGGCACCCTCCCAACGGTCGACGAAGAGTCGGATGTCGGCTGGGCTCCCTGAAGTCCCCCGGCTCGGTGACTCGTGGTGCACCAGCTCAGCAGCCGGTTCGTAGAGGACGCGGTACCCAGCAGCCCACGCCCGCAGACAGTAATCCACGTCGTTCAGGTCCATGCCGAGATCTTCGTCGAAGCCACCTAGTTCCAGGACGACGGATCGACGGCTGAGCAGGCACGCCCCGGTGACGGCGCTGACTTCGCGAGGGAGCACTGCGATGCCGCCGTAGCCGGGCTCTCCCGGAGCCAGTCCTGCCAACACGTGTCCAGCCGCTCCGCCCATGCCGAGCACGATCCCGGCGTGTTGGAGCCGTCCGCCGGGGTAGAGGAGGCGGGCTCCGACGGCGGCCACATCGAGACGGAGCGCCTGAACGGCCAGAGCCTCGAGCCAGCCCGGGCGAACTGCCTCGATGTCGTTGTTGAGGAAGAGCACCAGCTCTCCCGTGGCCCGGGCCACGGCCATGTTGTTGAGGGCGGACCAATTGAAGGGCCGGCCGTCGGCCAGCACCGTGACGTCGGGGCGCCGGTCCAGGCGCTCGAGCAAGGTTGCCATCTCGGGTTCCGTGGACCCGTTGTCGACGAGCAGCCACTCCAACGGCCAACCCGGAGCAGTGGCGCTGACCGTGTCGACGCAGGTGCGCAACAGCGGTGCCGCGTCCCGGAAGGGGACGATCACCGTGACCGCAGGGCGTGCCGGGAGCCGTCGTCGCACCTGCCAGGTACCAGGGAGTGGCCCGGGTCCGACGTCCGCGTGTTCGTGGCTCCGGGCCAGTGCGTCGTCGACGGCGGTTGGTCCGGCGTCCTCCGCGGTGGCGGTGCGCCGATGGCAGAGAACACGAGAGGCATGGCCAACCGAACCCAGCTCGGTGAGACGGAGCACGAGGTCGTGACGCCAATCGCCGCCGACCGATGGGCGGATCCCGCCCGACTCCTCGAGCTGGTCCCTTCGAAGGAGGAGGGGCCAGGAGAGGTAGTCGGTGGAGAGCGCGAGCTCCGGCGACCAGTCGGGCTTGAACGACGGAACGGGGCCCGGTCCCAGGTTCGTGTCGTGGTCGGCATAGGCGCAGACACCGTCGGCCAGGGCATCGAGCAGGTGGGCGAGGCACGCGGGGTCGAGCACGGCATCGTGGTCCACCAGGCAGACGAGGGGTGACGTGCCGGTATCCACCGCCGCGGCCAGGGCCGTTGCCGGGTCGGACTCGGTCGCCCCCCGAACCTGGGTCGCCTCGTGCACGGACGCCAACGCCGCCAGGGCCTCGGAAGGCAGGGCGCGCGCTGAGGCCACCGAGACCGTCCGGGGACGGTGGGTCTGCGCCGCCAAGGATCGCAGGCAGTCGGCCAGCTGCCCCGGCTGGTCCGCTCCCATGAGGACCACCACGTCGACCGATTCATCGTGCTTGTTGCCCGGGCTTGCCGGGCGCTGGGCGGCCGACCACGCCGCGTACGCATCCGGACAGCTCCCTGCGTCAGGGCGCAGAGGCGGAAGTTCGCGGGGAGCACAGAGCACCCGGTCGACGTCGCCGGTGGTCGGGGGAAGGTCGGACTCACTCACGCGAAGTCGACCGTGGTCTCAGGAGCACCATGATCTCAGGAGCACCATGGCCTCCTGGCCTCCCGAGCACCGCCGGATTGTACCGGCTGGGCGGAACGCCCCTGGCGGTGGGAGCAAGCGGCTCTTCACGACACGCGAGTCTCCTCCAAGCCCGTGGATAGAAGGCGTCGTTGCGCACTGTCGGCATCCGGCAACTGCGCGATGCTGCGTCCTCGGAGCGTCGGCTTGGGGGTCCTCATCGAGGAGCCAGGCGCGTTGGCGCAGGTGAGTGCCAACCTGCCACGATGCGCCGGTGGTGATCTCCGACCGCCTGCTCATGGGCCCCGGGCCCTCGAATCCGTACCCGGAAGTCACCATGGCGCTGGCTGGACCGGTCCTGGGTCACCTCGATCCGCAATTCCTGCGCGTGCTGGACGAGACAAATGACCGCCTCCGGCACGTCTTCGCGACCTCGAACCGGCTCACCATGCCAGTCAGCGGGACCGGATCCGCCGGCATGGAGGCGTCCTTTGTCAACTTCGTCCGGCCGGGCGATCCCGTGGTGGTGGGCGTCAACGGCGTCTTCGGCGAGCGGATGTGCGAAGTGGCGTGCCGTCACGGTGCTGAGGTCGTCCGCGTCGACGCCGAGTGGGGCGAGGCGATCGACCCCAACCGGCTGCTCTCGGCGCACCCGGCCCCGGCGATGATCGCAGTCGTCCACGCGGAGACATCGACAGGTGTGCGCAACGACATTTCGTCCTTGGGGAGAGGCAAGGGCGACGCCCTGCTGTTGGTCGATATGGTGACGTCACTGGGAGGGATAGAGGTCGCCGTCGACGACTGGTCGGTGGACATCGCCTACAGCGGCACCCAGAAGTGCCTCGGGGTCCCTCCTGGCCTGGCGCCGCTGACCGTTTCCGAGCGGGCCCTGGAGCGGATCGTCGAGAGGCCCTCGAGTTGGTATTTGGACCTCAACCTCCTGGCGCGCTACGTCAACGACAGCTCGGGCGGAGCCCGCGTCTACCATCACACGGCGCCGGTCGTGATGGTGGCGGCGCTGCACGCCGGCCTCGGTGCGCTGCTCGACGAAGCTCTCGAGCCCGCCTGGGCCCGGCACGCCGAATGCGGCCGCCTGTTACAAGACGGGTTGGTCGAGCTCGGCCTCCAATTGCTTGTGGCCGACGACCACCGTCTCCCGCAACTCACCACGGTGCGGATCCCGCCCGGCGTCGATGACGCCGCGGTCCGGCGGGAGCTCCTCTCCTCGTACGGGATTGAGATCGGCGCCGGGGCCGGCCGGCTGGCCGGGCAGATCTGGCGCATCGGCTGCATGGGCCACACCGCGCGAAGGCGGAACGTCCTCGCCCTTCTGGGAGCAATGAAAGAGGTGCTTGGACGATGAGTGCGGCCAGGGCGGTGCGTCATGCACCCCTGGAACTCCAGGGGAAGCGGGTGCTCCTGCGCTCACTGACGGAGAACGACTTTCCCGCCTGGCACGAAGTGCGCACGAGATGCGCCGACTGGTTGTTGCGGTGGGAGCCTCGGCCCAAGGGCGCGCCGGCGCCTTCGGAGGACCGGCCCAGCTTCGCGGCGCGCTGCGGTATTCGCGAACGCGAGCGCCACCTGGGCACCGGGTACGGATTCGGGATCTTCATCGGCGAGCGCTTCGCCGGTGAGGTGACGCTGTCCTCCATTCAGCGCGGACCGTTCCAGAGCGCGTTCATCGGTTACTGGGTCGACGAGGCGTTGGCGGGTCGAGGACTGGTTCCCGAGGCGGTCGTCGTCACCCTCCAGTTCGCCTTCGAGGCGATCTCGTTGCACCGGGTGGAGATCTCAATCATCCCGAGGAACACGGCCAGCCGGCGGGTGGTCGAAAAGCTCGGCATCCGAGAGGAAGGGATCGCACTCCGCTTTCTCGAGATCGACGGGGAGTGGGAGGACCACGTGCGCTACGCCATCACCGCAGAGGAATGGGCGGCGCGTGAGCGCGAACTGGTCGAGGAGTGGCTGGAGGGCTAGGAGTCAGGTCTCGCTGCCACCCACGACGGACGGTGAGTGGCGGAAGAACTGCTCCGTGTCGTGCTCGTAGGTGTATGACGTCGGCTGCCTGCCGGTCTGCCGGCGGAGGCGCTGGGACCGGATGAAGGCCTGCACGGCGCCGGCACTGGTGGCGTTGTAGGTGTAGCCCGTTGCAGCGAATCGCCTCGTGTCGACGCCGCGGCCGTAGCGGAGCAGGTCGAGGAGCTCTGCGGGCAGGTCGAAGAGGTGAGCCAGCGGCCGGATCTTCAGGGGGCTGAACGGTGAGAGGGGGACAAGCCGGGTCCCGCAGATGTTCGCGACCTCGCTCCAGGGGAGCCGCCCGTCGGCGGCCACGTTGTAGAGGCCGGGAACGCCGCTCTGGGTCACGTGGAGAAGTGCGCGCACCACGTCGTCCTCCTCGATGAACTGGAGGAGCGGGTCGTAGCCGAAGATGGCCGGGCAGACGGGTCGTGACAGGTTCCGGCTGATGGGTGTGGTCAGATGCTCGCCGAGGACGTTCGCGAAGCGGAGCACGGTCACCCGGGTGCCGGGATTGTCCTCTGCGAAGTCGCGTATGAGCCCGTCGGCCTCAACGAGCGCGCGCTCCACGCCGTTCTTCACCACGCTCGTCCGAGGAGTGTCCTCAAGGAATGTGTTCGGGTCGCTGGCTGCGGAGCCGTAGACCAAGGTGGAGGACTTGACCACGATGTGGCGGACCGTGGAGCCGGCGGCCCCGGCGGCCGCCAGGAGATTCATCGTCCCGATGACGTTGATCTCGTGCATGGCCCGCCGCGGCACCGAGGAGGAGTTCGTGATCATGAAGGTGTGGAGGATCGTGTCGACCTGGGTCGCCTTCACGATCCGCTTCATGATGGAGTAGGTCTGGTCAGCCCGGACGAACTCGGCACGCTCGAAGGGCACCGAAGGAGCCCGGGTGCCCATCCCCAGGATCACGTCCATGCCGGGATCCGTTTCGAGGGCCTGCACCATGCGGCCACCCCAGAAGGTGTCAGCTCCCGTGACGAGGACGCGACGGTTCACCGGTGCCTCAGCCGAACCAGACGCTGCGCCGGTCGCGCAGCATGTCGTAGACGGACTCCTGGAGCAGCGAGCGGATGCCTTCGGATTCCTCCATGATCCGGCTCTTCGAGTAGCGGTCCTGGTCCGCCGGAACGTCGAACTGCACGGGATTGAGGACGCGCAGCTTGAACTTGGCCGGGAACGGTGTGACGACGCCGAGCGGGCCCATGGCGAGCACATTGGCAGTAATGGGAAAGTAGGGGATCCCGAGCGCGCGGGCCAGGGTCGGCAGGCGTAGCACGACTGGCATCGCCTCTTCTGATCCGACGACGGCGATGGGGATGACAGGGACGCCAGCTCGCATGGCGATCTCGACGAAACCGCCGCGCCCGAAGCGGCGCAGTTGATAGCGGTCGGTGAACGATTTGGATGTCCCCTTCGTTCCTTCGGGGAAGACAAGTGCGAGCTGGCGCTGCTCCTTCAGCAGTCGGTAGGCATTGGCTGGACGGGCCGAAACGCCGCCGGCGCGCGCCCAGAGGGTCCCGACGACGGGAACGGTCCGGAAGAAGTAGTCGGCCAGCCCGTAGACGGGACGTCCGAGCTCCTTCTCGATCCCGTGCATGATGACCGGCGCGTCAGAGGGGATGGCGCCGGCGTGGTTGGCCACGAGCAGCGCGCCGCCATCGGACGGGATCTTCTCGATACCTTCCCACTCGGTGCGGAACCACTTGGAATAGACGGGCTCGTAAATCGCTCGCGCCACCGCCCGCGTCCGTTCCGAGCGACCCCATTCGTCGACGTCCGACAGCCGGGGATCCTCGAGCTCGCCGGTGTGCTCGGAGGCGATGCGGATCGGGACGATGGCGGTCGATCGATCCTTTTCACCTACTACCTGACGCCCGGCCACCGGGCCATCGTACCGACCACCCGGAGGGCGGGATCCTGGCCGACGGCGCTACGGCCGAGCAGCCCCGATGAGGCCCGCGGTGAAGATGGGCGAATACGACACGGTCGACCCCGTGAACGGTGCCTGAATCACCGTGGTGGTCCCGTAGGGCCCTGCGCCCGTGTACATCACGACGTGGTCAACCTGGCTGTCGCCGTCCAGGTTGTAGTAGAAGAGCAGGTCACCTGGTTGGAGCGCGTCGAGAGAGACGTGCTTGAGGGCCGGCCACTCGGTCTCGGTCGTCCTCGGTATGGAGACTCCGGCCTGGCCCCAGGCCCATTGCACGAGCCCGGAACAGTCGAAGCCCACCCCAACCTGCTCGCCGCCGAAGACGTAAGGCACTCCCAGCTGGGACACGGCGGCCTGCACCGCGGCCATGCCGGCACTTCCGCCCTGCGCGGATCCGCCGACCGGCCCGACCGCGCTCCCGGCCTGGTTGGCCGCCGTCGTCGCGGCCGCACCGCTGGACGATCCGCCGACCGCACCCGCAACGGTCGCCGCCGCGGCCGCCGCCGCCGCCGCCGCTTGCTTTGCTGCCGCGCTGCGCGCTGCTGCTGCTGCCGCCGCTTCCTGCTGCGCCTCTTCGATCGCCGCCTGTGCGACTTCCTGGGCCAGCTGCCCCTGCACCTGGTTCAAGGTCGCCTTGGTCGCAGCCGCTTCCTGCACATTGGCCTGTGCGAGGGTCTTTGCCTGCGCCGCCTCGGACTGCGCCTGCGCCGCCTCCGATTGCTGCGCTGCCTCCTGGGTCTGCAGCTGCGCCTCGGATTGCAGCAGCGCGGTCTCGTCCTTGGTCAGATTGCCGACGATCTGGCTCGTGTACTGGTTGCGCTCCAAGTTCTGGGTTGCCGAGGAGGAGAAGTACGATGCGAACCCGGTCTGGGGAGTGCCGTACACGTAGGCCTGGACCGCATCCTTCGCAACGAGGCGCCGGTCGACGTCGACCTCCGAGCGCTCGCGGGTCAGGTTCGCGTCGATGGTCTGCAGCGCCGTCTGCGCGTTCTGGAGATTCTGCTCCGCGGTGTTGTACTTGTCGTCGAGGATGGAGGTCTGCTGTTCCTCCTGCGCCAGTGTGGCCTCGATCTGACTCACCTGCGACTGGGTGGCGTTGATCTGCGACTGGTTGGGTGCCGGCCCGGGCAGCGTGGTGGATGTCGTTGCGCCCGCGTTCGCCACGGCTGCGGTCGACACCAACGCTCCGAAGAGGGCCGCAACCATGGTGACCCTCACGAAGGGAGCCCGCCTGCGGACAGTGTTCCGACACTTCACTGCATCCACGGCTCACCAGGGTAACGACTCTATGATGGGAAATTGGGGATCCTCGCGTTGCTGTGCGGCTGCAGCCTGAGTTCGCGCCCCGTTCACCTTGCGCTCGATTGACCAGTCGGGTTTGCTTCCATAGGGTCCTCGTGCATGAAGGGCGTCGTCACGGTCACTCAGGGAAGACTCAGGGGTGTCTGGCGTGGGGACCTGTGGTCGTTTTCCGGGATCCCCTACGGCCGTGCACCCGTGGGCACGTTGCGTTGGCGCCCGCCGTTGGAAGCCGAGAGTTGGGACGAGGTACGTGACGCGTCGACCTTCGGGCCGATCGCACCGCAGTCGGCCGCCGTGCCTGGCATCACGAGCCCGTCTGACCCCGCAGCATCCGAACCGCACAGCGAGGACTGCCTCTCACTCAACGTCTGGACCCCGGAGCTACCCGATGCGCCCACATTGGAGCCAGGCCGGGGCCGCCCGGTGATGGTTTTCATCCACGGGGGAGGGTTTACGTCCGGAAGCGGCTCCGTGTTCCTCTACCGGGGCGGCAATCTGGTGCGCAACGGCGACGCCGTGGTCGTCACCATCAACTACCGACTCGGCGCCTTGGGGTTCCTCGGCCATCGGGACCTGGCCGACCCCGACGGACTGATCGGAAACTGGGGCATCCACGACCAGGTGGCAGCGCTGCGCTGGGTGCAGGACAACATCGCGGCCTTCGGGGGTGACCCGGGCTCCGTCTGCATCTTCGGCGAGTCGGCCGGAGGCTTCAGTGTGGCCACGTTGCTCGGGACGCCGGCCGCCGCGGGCCTCTTCCACCGTGCCGTGGTGCAGAGCGGCGGGGCGCATGTCCACTCCGTGGGCGAGGGCGAACGGTCGGCGCAGCGATTGGCCGCGGCACTGGGGGTCGGGTCGTGCAGCAGGGAGTGCATTGGAACGGGTGCCGGCGACCGAGCTGGTGGCCGCCACCGAGGAGATGGGCAAGCGGCGCCCGGACCCGGGGATGATCCCGCTCCCGTTCCTCCCGATCGTCGATGGCGTCCTGTTGCCGGATCACCCACTGGCCGCCGTGGCGACCGGCGCCGCGTCCGGAATCGACCTCTTGATCGGGACGAACCGGGACGAGCTGACGCTCTTCGGTCTTGGCAACCCGGCCCTCATGGCGCTCGATGACGACGGGGTGGAGCGCTGGGTGGGCAACGCAGTTCCCGACATGTCCGGGGCAGAGGTGATCGACGCCTACCGCGTGGCCCGGCGGGCTCGGGACGAGTCGATCGACGCGAATGACGTCTGGGTCGCCGTAGGGACGGACATCGTGTTCCGCTGGCCCAGCCTCCAGCTCGCCGCGGCCCATGTGGCGCGAGGCTCCCGGGCCTACGTCTACCTGTTCGACTGGGAATCGCCGGCGTTCGGCGGGATCTTGGGCTCGTGCCATGCCCTGGAGTTGCCGTTCGTGTTCGGAGCGGTCAACCTCCCGGTGGTGCAGGTCTTCTCCGGAGCTGGCCCGGTGGTCGAGAAACTCTCGATGGAGATGCAGCGGGCGTGGCTCGCTTTCGCCGCCACCGGCGATCCCTCTCACGAGAGGATCGGCAGCTGGCCTGAATGGGACCCAGCCGTTCGCGCCACCATGATCTTCGGTGCCGACACCCGGCTCGAGAATGCGCCTCGGAACGAGGAGCTGGCGGTCCTGGAGCGGCATCGCCCGCTCGTGTCGGGCGTGCCCGGATAAAGCAGGGCTGGGCGCGACAGGGGACCGTCGGTCATGCCCGGGTGGTGCCCACTGCCTCAGCGGCTCCGTCGGACTTCTGGAGCACGACTCTCCCGACGCCACCGACTTCGCCGGGCCATCCTCACGACGGCGCCCGAGTGGGTCAAGAATGGTGCGGCGGGGGCGTAGCCCAACAGGCAGAGGCAGGGCGCTTAAACCGTCCCCAGTGAGGGTTCGAATCCCTCCGCCCCCACCCAGCCCGTCGCGGACCGTTCCCCGGCGTGAGCCACGACGGCGTCGAAGTCGCTGTCCTCGGCCCGGTGGTCGTGCGCGGCGCGGCCGCACCGTTTCACCGCTCGGCCGCCCGCGAGCTGGTGGTCTATCTCGCCTTCCACCGGCGCGGCGTGCGTCACGCCGAGTGTGCGCTGGCGATCTGGCCCGAGCGGCCGGTGTCCCTCGCCACCGTGCACTCGACCTCTTCGGACGCACGCCGGGCGCTGGGTCGCGCCCCCGACGGCGAGCTGCACCTTCCCCGCGGCGTCGACCTCCGGCTCCGTGCCTCGGTCAACACCGATGCCGAACGGTTCGCGTCGCTGGCCGGATCCGACGACCCGCACCGTCTCCTCGAGGCCATGGGGCTGGTCCGGGGCCCGCTCTTCGCCGGGTTGCAGCGCGCGGATTGGGCAGTCTTCGACGGCACCCAGGCAGAGATCGAGTCGCTGGTCGTGCGCACGGCGCTCCGCGGTGCGGACGCGTTCGTCGGGCTCGGTTGCGCCGACGAGGCGGAGTGGATGGTGCGGCAGGCGCTGCAGTTGAGCCCGTACGACGAGCGCCTCTACCGCGCCCTGTTGACCGCCACGGCGGCGCAGGGCAACCGGGTCGGGCTGCGCTCGGCCATGGTGCACCTGCTGACACTGGCGGGAGGGGCCGGCCCGCCGCCCGGGACGCCGGTGCGCGTCCCGACGGACTGCCTCCATCCCGAGACGACGGCCCTCTACCGTGACCTGCTCCGCTGGTCGCCTGCCGCCGGAGGGCACCCCTCCAGGCTGTAGGGTTGCCACCCGCCATGGCGAGAAGCTCTTCTGGGAAATCAGTCGCACGCGCCGCCGCAACCGGCGGCGGCACGACCTATCGCGGGCAGATGCCGGTGAACTGGTACGCCGCGCTCGTCGTGATCATCCTGGTCGGGATCGGGTCCATTGCCGTGGCCAAGTACAACTACAACCAGGTCCCGGCCGTCGTCCAGCCGGCGGTCGGCACCTCGTGGCACGCCGGCCTCGCCTTCGACATCTGCGGGACCATGGAGCCGGCGCTCCCCGCCTCCCCGAGCAGCGCGACCACGGGGCTCACCTCGGCCGGCAACGGCGTGCTCCTCATTGCGCCCAAGACCGCAAGCGAAGCGGGCAACAACGCCACGCTGGGGAAATTCGCCGAGGGCTACACCGGACTGACGCTGACCAACACGACCCTCAGGTACCCGTCGACCACGGCCTCGGCCCCCGAGTACAAGAACGGTGAGAAGTGCCCATCCGGCACGCCTGACGCCGGCAAGGTCGGCGTCGTCCAGGCTCGCGCCTGGGTGATCTCGACGCAGACGAAGAACAACGAGGAGGTGGAGACCGGAGGCGTCACGACGCTGAAGCCCGCCAATCTCAAGTTCCTGAACCGCCAGCTGATCACGGCCGGGTTCGGCCCGGAGGGCACACCACTGCCCAAGCCGCCGGCGTCGACCATCACCGCGCTGGTGCAGGTGCTGGCGGGTAACCAGGCACCGACCGCCACGAGCACGACGGTGGCCGGGACTCCGAGCACGACCACGGCGACGACCCCGACGACCACCCCCGCCAACGCACCGGTCTCTTCCACCACGGCGCCGCTGGCGACGACGACGACGAAACCTTCGTCCACGACGACGACCAAGTAATGAAAGCGGTCGTCCTGGTCGGGGGCGAGGGGACGAGGCTTCGTCCTCTGACGCTCTCGTCGCCCAAGCAGATGCTCCCCATCGTCGGGGTTCCCATGATCGAGCGGGTCCTCGGACACCTGGCCTCCCACGGCATCGACGACGCCGTTCTGTCACTGGGCTACCTGCCCGATGCCTTCATGGAGGCCTACCCGGACGGGCGGGTCGTGGGAATGGGGCTGACCTACGCCGTCGAGCCCGAGCCGCTCGACACGGCCGGTGCCGTGCGCTTCGCCGCCACGTTCGCCGGGATCGACGAGACGTTCGTGGTGGTCAACGGTGACGTGCTCACGGACCTCGATCTCACGGCCCTGGTTGCCTTCCACCGCGCGCGGCGTGCCGAGGGGACGATCGCCCTGCACCCGGTGGCGGACCCCTCCGCCTTCGGCGTCGTGCCCACCGACGCTGAAGGGCGGGTGACGGCCTTCGTCGAGAAGCCGCCCCGCGACGAGGCGCCGACGAACGAGATCAACGCCGGGACGTACGTGCTCGAGCCGTCAGTGCTCGAACGGATCCCCGAGGGCGGCCGGGTGTCGATCGAGCGGGAGACCTTCCCAGCCATGGTGCGGGACCGGGGTCTCTTTGCTCGCTCGGACGACCGCTACTGGCTCGACACCGGGACACCGGCCGCGTACCTCGAGGCCAACTTCGACTATGTGAACCAGAAGCGCGGCCCGATCGTGAGCCCGCAGGTGGTCGACCGCGGCGACGGCGTCCTGATGCAGGGCGAAAGCGACGTCGAGGGCGTGGTGGTCGGTCCCTCGGTCATCTTCTCCGGCTGCGTGATCGAGCCGGGCGCGCGGATCGAACGCAGCATCCTCGGGCGCGGGTCGGTGGTCTCGGACGGTGCCTCCGTCGTGGACTCGGTGCTCATGGGAGGGTGCCACGTCGCGGCGGACGCCAAGGTGGCCGGTTCCGTGATGGGGCCGCGGTCGATCGTCGGACAGAGGGCCGATGTCCGGGCGGTCTCCGTCCTCGGCGCCGACGCGGTGGTCTCTTCAGGGACGCTGGTCGACGGCGAGCGGGTGTCGGGCTAGACAGTCCAGGGCATGCGCACGCTGGTGACGGGAGGTGCCGGATTCATCGGGTCCAACCTGGTCGACCGCCTGCTCGTCGAGGGCCACGAGGTCGATGTCGTCGACGACTTCTCGACCGGCTCGCTGTCGAACCTGGCCGAGGCGCGGCGGCAGCGCGGGCCGGGCGCTCACCATCCATCATCTCGACATCAGCGCGCCAGCCGTCATCGAGCTCATGGCGCGCCGGCGTCCCGAGCTGGTCTTCCACCTCGCCGCTCAGGCCGATGTCCGCGTCTCGGTGGCCCGCCCGGCGTTCGACGCCACGGTCAACGTCGTCGGCTCGCTCAACGTCCTGGAGGGGGCACGCCAGGCCGAGGCCGAGCGAGTCGTCTTCGCTGCCAGCGGTGGCACTCTCTACGGCGAGCCGGCGGCCGAGGACCTCCCCGTGCGCGAGTCGCACCCACAGCAGCCTCTTTCGCCCTACGGCGTCGCCAAGAAGGCGGTCATCGACTACCTGGTCGCCTACCGGGAACTCCATTCCCTCGAGTTCTGCGCCCTGGCGCTGGCGAACGTCTACGGGCCCCGGCAGAATCCCCACGGCGAGGCGGGCGTGGTCGCCATCTTCGCCGACCGCATCACGCGCGGTCAGCCGGTGACGATCTTCGGGGACGGCGAGCAGACGAGGGACTTCGTCTTCGTCGACGACGTCGTCGACGCGTTCGTCCGGGCCGCGACGCGTGGCGGGGGCCTCGTGTGCAACATCGGGACCGGGCGCGAGACGTCGGTCAACGAGCTCCTGGGCGCCATGGCGTCCCGGTCCGGCACCGAGGTGACGTCTGTCCACGCCCCGTTCCGCCCGGGGGAGCTGCTCCGTTCCAGCCTCGACGTGGAACGGGCGGCGATCCAGCTCGGCTGGCGCGCCTGGACCGATCTGGACGACGGAACCCGTGCCGTGCTCGAGTTCGTGCGCGCCGGCGCGGACTGAGGTCAGCGGAAGAGGTCTTCGTCCGGCGGCCGGATCACCTCGGAGCGGACCGAGGCTGGCCGCAGCCAGGCGGCGGGCACACCGCGTACGACGGCGACGGGGACGCCGCGGTCCTTGCCCATCACCAGCTCCGCGGCGGAGGCCAGTTCGTCGGCGACGCAGATCTCGGTGGCCACCAGCTGACGACCACCAGCGTCGGCGGTGCCCTTCAGATCGACGACGGCGGCCACGCCGGCACACCCGATGGCGACGTCGGTGACGCCGCGCCGCCACGGCCGCCCGAAGGTGTCGGAGACGATGACGCCGAGCTCGAGCCCGAGGGCGTGCTGGAGCCCGGCGCGGATCCGGCGCGCTGAGCGATCCGAGTCTTCTGGGAGCAACGCCGCGGTCCCATCCGCCACGTTGGACAGGTCGACGCCGGCATTGGCGCAGATGAAGCCATGGCGGGTCTCACTGATCACCAGGTCGCCCCGGCGACGCAGCACGCGCACGGACTCCTGCTCCACCAACGCCACTTTCGCCGCCGGATCACCGTGATCGAGCTCGACCAGGCGGCCCTCCGCCTTCGAGACGACCTTCTGGGTGACCACGACCACGTCGCCGGTCGCGAGCTCGGGCCCATCGGGGTCGGCCGGCGCCACGGCCCCGACGATCAGGGCCGCCAGGTCCGTCCCCGGCGTCACCTCGCCGATGCCGCCGACCGGGAACACCTGGACTCCCTCAGCCCGCGGCATCGACCACAACCCGGGCGAGGTCCTCGGCCCGCTCCCGCGTGCTCATGACCGTGGGCGCCACGATGCAGCGCACCCCTTCCGCCTCGACGGCCGCGGCATGGGAGCCGTCGGCCTCGTCGACCACGAGCGAGCCCACCCAAGGCGCATACAGCCGGGCCACGCCGACCACGGACGATTCGCTGCCGAGCTCCGCCATGAGCCGGTCGGCCGGCCCTTTGAGCGCCGCCCCGGCCACGATGGGCGAGACGGCGACGACCTGCGCCCGGCGCGCCACGAGGATCTCGCGGACGCCGGGAACGGCGAGGACGGGACCGATCGAGACGACGGGGTTCGACGGGCACACCACGATGGCGTCCGCGTCACCGAGCGCCTCCATGACGCCTGGTGCCGGGCGGGCCACCTCGGCGCCTTCGAAGCGCACCGCCCGGACCGCGACGTCGTGGCGCAGCCGCACGAAGTAGTCCTGGAAGCCCACCTCGGTCCCCGGCGGCCCCAGCGGGGTCGGGCCGGCCAGCGTGAGCCGCGTCCGCAGAGCATCGTCAGTGACCGGCAGCAGTCGCACCCCGATGCCGCGCCGGCGGGCCAGTTCGGCCGTGACCGTGCTCAGTGGCTCGCCGGCACGCATCCGGCCCGTCCGGAACAGGTGCGTGGCCAGATCGCGGTCGCCCAGACGGAACCAGTCCTCCCCACCCAGCCGGGCCAGCTCGTCCATGACCGCCCAGGTCTCGCCGGCCACGCCCCACCCGGTCTCCTGGTTGTCCATGCCACCGAGGGTGTAGGTGACGGTATCGAGGTCGGGGCTGATGTGGAGCCCGTGGAGCACCGTGTCGTCGCCGACGTTGACGATCGCCGTGATGCCGTCGGCCGGCACGACGCGTACGAGCCCCGAGAGCATCCGAGCGGCCCCGACGCCGCCGCACAGGGCCACCAGCACGCCGCGAGCATAGGAGCGGCCGGCCGTCGGCCCTTCCGCCCAGCCCTGGTACGATCGCCGCCCGCCATGGCAGTGCGCATCCCCTCGGATCGCCACGAGACCGTGGTGTCCGTTTTGCGGGAAGCGGCTCAGGTCAACGGGGACGTCGAGGCGTACGTCGAGCCCGACGCGCGAGGCGGGCGCCGTTCCCTCACCTTCGCCGAATGGGACCGGGCCGCCGACGGTGTGGCCGGCCAGCTGGCGCGCGAGGGCGTCGCCAAGGGAGACGTCGTCTGCCTGCTCCTTCCCTCGTGCATCGACTACGCGGTGCTCTACGCCGCGTTGCTCCGCCTGGGGGCCATCACATCGGGGATCAACCCCCGCATGGGGGCCGGCGAAGTGGCCTCCGTCGTGGACCGGGCCGCGCCTGCGATGCTCGTGGTCGACCCGGAGGTGGCCCAGCTCCCGGCGGCAGGGGCGGCACACGTCGTCGACCGGGCCGAAGCCCGGACGTGGTGGACCGGGGAGGCGCTGGGCACCGGGCCCCGGTTGGCCTCCTCCGATCCGGTGGCCGTTGTGTGGACCAGTGGGACCACAGGTCGGCCCAAGGGGGCGGTGTTCGACCACGCCAACCTGGCCGCGGTGGCCCGGGGCACCGACGTGCTCAGCCATCCGGGAGACCGCAGGCTCTCGCCGGTGCCGTTCGCCCATGTGGGCTACATGACACGCGCCTGGGACGAGATCGCCAACGCGGTGACGACCATCATCACTCCCACGCCGTGGCGGGCCGACGACGCCGTCCGCATCATGGCGGACGAGCGGGTGACGGTCGCCCAGGGGGTGCCCACGCAGTGGGCGCTCATGTTGGCCAGCGAGGAGCTCGCACACGCGGATCTGGGCGCCCTGCGAGTCGCCGCGACCGGTGCGGCGCGGATGACGGCGTCCATGGTGGCCGAGGTCCGCCGGCGGTTCGGGGTGCCCGTCGTGGTGCGATTCACCTCGACGGAGTCCTCGCTCGGGACCGGCACCACGCTCACGTCGTCGGACGAGGAGGTGGCGACGACGGTGGGCCGCCCGGTGGCGGGGGTCGAGCTCACCATCGTCGACGACGGCGGGAAGCCCGTGCCCGACGGCGCGGTCGGACGCGTCCTCCTGCGGTCCGGGGCCGCCATGCGCGGCTACTGGGGGAGCGGCCCGGGGAGGGGTCGCCGGGTGGACGAGCTCGTCGATGCCGCGGCCACGAGGACCGTGCTCGGCCCGGACGGGTGGCTGACCACCGGAGACTTCGGGCGGCTCACCCCCGAAGGCAACCTGCAGCTGTCGGGCCGGGCGCACGAGCGCTACATCCGGGGTGGCTACAACGTGTACCCGGCCGAGGTCGAGGAAGCCCTCTCGTCGCACCCCTCTGTGGCCCGGGCCGCCGTCATCGGGGTCCCCGACGACATCCTGGGTGAAGTCGGCGTGGCCGTGGTGGTCGCCGCAGCTGGAGCACAGCCCGCTCTCGTCGAGCTGCGCGCCCACTGCGCCCGGGAGCTGTCCGACTACAAGGCCCCGGACGCGCTGGTGGTCGTGGACGAGCTGCCGCTGACCCCGATGATGAAGGTGGACCCGGTGCGCCTGGCTGCCCTGGCCGCGCGCGGTGCGGACGAGCGCCGCACCACCCTGGCGCAGAGTCGTCGTCCCGGCGCCGGGGTGCTAGGCAGTGACCCCACCGGAGAAAGTGACCCCACCGGAGAAGTGGACGAAAAGGAGCGTGCATGAGCCCCACGACCAGAGTCGGGGAGTCGGATCCCAACCGGGGGACTGCCCCCGAGGCGATCACCCCGGGTCGCTACGCGGGACGGGTGGCGCTGGTCACCGGGGCGGGCTCGGGCATCGGGCGCGCCACGGCGCGCCGTCTGGCCGCGGAGGGCGGCGGCGTGGCCTGCCTCGACGTGGCCGCCGACGCCATCGAAACGGTTGCGGCCGAAATCAACGAAGAGGCAGCCGGGGCGGGCGGGCGGGCCATCGCGCTGCGCTGCGACGTCACCGACGAGAACGCCGTGGCCGGGGTCGTGGCCCTGGCCGAGGAGGAACTGGGCCCGATCACCAACCTGTGCAACGTCGCCGGCATCGGTGGCTTCGCCCACACGCCCGACCAGTCCTTGAGCGGCTGGGACAAGATCATCGCGGTCAACCTGACGGGCACCTTTCTCATGTGCCGGGCCGTGCTGCCCGGCATGCTCGAGCACGGGGGGGCCATCGTGAACACGGTCTCGACGGCGGGTGTCATCGGCCAGCCCTACTCGGCGGCGTACTGCGCCTCGAAGGGAGGCGTGAAGATGCTCACCAAGGCGTTGGCCGTCGAGTACATGGCGCGCGGCGTCCGCGTGAACGGCGTGGCCCCCGGGGGTGTCGACACGCCGATCATCCACAACTTCGGCCCGCCCGCGGACGCCGATTTCAAGCTGATTGAGCGCTTGATGACCCCGATCGGCTTCGCCTTCCCGCACGAGATCGCCGGCGCGTTCGCCTACCTCGGTTCGTCCGAAGCCGACTACGTGTCCGGGGCGATCCTCTCCATCGACGGGGCGATCACGACCTGAGCACCGTGGACACGTCCCGGGCGACTGAGCCGGCACGCCTGCGCGTCGCGCTCGACGCAACGCCGCTGCTCGGGCTCCCCACCGGCGTCGGTGCGTTCTGCGGGGGCGCCCTGGCGGCCGTGGCCGAGCGCCCCGGCGTCGACGTCCGGGCCTATGCCGTGAGCTGGCGCCGACGCCGGCTGATCGAGGCGCGGCTGCCCCCTGGCGTCACGGCCCGGCAGCGGCCCATGCCGGCCCGGCCCCTCCACGCGTTGTGGGCACGCCGGGATGGGCCACCACTGGAATGGTTCATCGGCCCCACCGACGTCGTGCACGGGACGAACTTCCTCGTGCCTCCGACCGGCCGCGCGGCCGCCGTTGTGTCGGTGCACGATCTCACCCCGTTGCACCATCCCGAGCTCTGCAACGAGGCCACGCTCGCGTACCCGGGCCTGATCCGGCGCGCCCTGGGTCGCGGGGCGTGGGTCCACACCGACTCGGCCTTCGTGGCCGGCGAGGTGGTCGAGGCCTTCGGGGCCGATCCCCGTCGTGTCCGGGTCGTCCATCCCGGAATCCCCGACCTGCCCGCGCCGACGGTGGGCGCGGGGGCAGCGGCGCTGGATCGCCTGCTCCCACCCGGGACGGGACGCTTCTGCCTGGCCGTGGGGACAGCCGAGCCGCGCAAGGACCTTCCGGGCCTGGTGCGGGCGTTCAGCGCGGTGGCGGCGCGCCTGGGGGACGTCGCGCTCGTCCTGGCCGGGCCGCCGGGGTGGGGCGAGCAGGCGCTGACGTCGGCCGTGGCGGCGTCGGGGGCCCGCGACAGGATCGTCCGCACGGGCTGGGTCGAGCAGGCGGATCTGGCCGCGCTGCTCGGGCACGCCAGCCTGCTGGCCTACCCCTCCCTCTACGAGGGATTCGGGTTCCCGCCGTTGCAGGCCATGCGGGCCGGCGTGCCCGTCGTGGCGACGCGCGCGGGCTCGTTGCCCGAGGTGCTCGGCGACGGCGCCCTCTTGGTCGATGCCGGGGACCACGAGAGGCTGGTCGTGGCGCTCGAGGCGGCCCTGGGCGACCAGGCCCTGCGCGACCGCCTCATTGCCGCCGGCACGGACTGGTGCGCGCGCTACACGTGGGACAAATGCGGCGCCGGCCTCGAAGCGCTCTATCGCGACGCCGCGGACGGCCGTGGCTGAGCGATCGTCGCCGACGGTGCTCCTGGCCGTCGAGCAGCTCCGCCGGCGCGTGCCCGGCGGCATCGGCGCCTACACGCGCGGCCTCCTCAGTGGGCTGGCCGCCTGCTCCGCGGAAGGCGATCCGGTCGAGGTGACGCTTTGGGCCAGCCGGGCGCCGCGGGGTGCCGACGACCCGCTCGTGGCCCTCGGGCGACCGACCATCGTCTCGCGGCTCCCCGGGCCGCTGCTGACCCGGGCCTGGGACCACGGTCTGTCCCACGCGCCGGAGGGTTTCGACGTCGTGCACTCGGTGTCCCTGGCCTCGCCCCGGCTCCGCCGTTCGAGCAGGGCGCGGCCGGTCGTGACGGTCCACGACGTGGCCTGGCGCCGCTATCCCGAGGCGACGACGCGGCGAGGCGTGCGCTGGCACGAGGCGGCACTGGGGCGCGCCGCTGCGTCCGGGGCGTCCCTCGTCGTCCCGTCTCGGCTGGTGGCCGCCGACCTCATGGCGATGGGAATTGCGGCGAGCCGGGTCACGGTCGTGCCGAGCGGCGCCGATCACCTGCCTGCTCCCGACAGCGCGGCCGCCGAGACCCTCCTCCGCCGGGCGGGGGTCGCTGGAGAGTTCCTCCTCACCGTGGGCACTCTCGAGCCGCGCAAGAACCTGGACCGGCTCGTCCAGGCCTTCGGCCGGGCGCGCGGCTCGCTCCCCGAGCCGTGGTCACTCCTGATCGTCGGGCCGGACGGGTGGGGCCCCGAGCCGGCGGCACCCGCGCAGGCTGACCGCGTCGTCTTCACCGGCGCCGTCTCGGGCCCGGTGCTGGCCGCGCTCTACCGCCGGGCCCGTGCCTTTGCCTACGTGCCGCTCACGGAGGGCTACGGCCTGCCGCCCCTGGAGGCCATGCGCGCCGGTCTGCCGACCGTGGTGTCCGACCAGGTCCCGAGCGTGCACGACCTCGGCGCGGCGGAGCCGGCGTCGGCGCAGATCGTCGACCCGCTGGACGTCGATGACATCGCCGACGGCCTGGCCGCCGTCCTGACCGACGACACCCTGCGGGCCGACCTGGCGCGCCGGGGCGCCGCCTACGCGTCGGCGCGCACCTGGCGCGACGCCGCGCGCGCGCCCACATCGATCTGTGGCGTTCCCTGCCGTGACCGACGACCGCCTTGCGCTCTCGCTCGATGTCTCGGCCGTCCCGTCCCGGCCGGGTGGGGCCGGGTACTACACCATGGCGCTGGCCCGCGGCCTGGCCGGACGCAGTGACGTCGGGCTCACCCTCGTGGCGCGCCGCGGTGACGAGGAGCGCTGGCGCAGGCTCGCCGGCGGCGCCGCGGTGCGGGGCGCGGTCCCGGTGTCGCGGCCGGCCCGGCTGGCCTTCGAGCAGCTCCGCCTCTCCTCCGTGTTGCGTTCGCTGGGTGTGCAGGTGCACCACGGTCCGCATTACACGATGCCGGCCCGGTCGCCGGTGCCGTGCGCCGTGACGATCCACGACTGCACCTTCTTCGATCATCCGGAATGGCACCTGCGCTCCAAGGCGACCTTCTTCCGCCGTGCTATTCGGCGGGCGGCGCGCCACGCCGGCGTGCTGCTCTGCGTCAGCCAGGTGACGGAGGATCGGCTGCGCCGCGTGTTGCGACGTCCGCGTCCCGGTGGTGGTCGCGCCGCACGGCGTCGACCACGAGCGGTTCACGCCGCGCGAGCCGGCCGAGCAGGCGGACCGGGCCGTGCTCGGCGCGTTGGGCGTGCCGGTCGACCGGCTGCTCGTGGCGTACATCGGCACGCTCGAGCCCCGCAAGGGCCTCGTCCCGCTGATCGGGGCGTTCGACCTCGTGGCGCGCCGCCATCCCGACGCCGTCCTGGTGCTGGGTGGTCAGACCGGCTGGGGGATGGCCGAGACCGAGCGCGCCCTGGCCGCGGCCAGGCACCCCGAGCGCATCGTGCGCACCGGCTATCTGCCCGACGAGGCGGTGCCGGCGCTCCTGCGCCAGGCGTCGGTGGTGGCCTACCCGGCGCTCGAGGAGGGGTTCGGGTTGCCGGCCCTGGAGGCCCTGGCCTGTGGCGCGCCCCTCGTGACCACGGAGGGCACGGCGATGGCGGAGATGGCCGGGGGCGCTGCGCTGCTCGTGCCACCGGGCGACGCCACCGGGCTGGCCGCCGCGCTGGAAACGGTGCTCGGGGAGGGCCCGGCCACGCCCCGCCGGGCGCTCGGGATCGCGGTGGCGGGGGAGCGGACCTGGGAGGCGAGCGTCGGGCGGCACCTGGAGGCCTATGCGGTCGCCCGGGCGGCCTCGCAGTAGGGTTCCGCGCATGCGGGCGCTGATCACGGGCGGAAAGGGCTTCGTGGGCCACTGGCTGGCTTCGCACCTCAAGGACCGGGGTGACGATGTCGCGGTCATGGACATCGAGACCGATGTGGCGGACGGCGCCGCCGTCCGGCGGGTGATGGCGGAGGTCGCGCCGGAGGCCGTCTACCACCTGGCTGCGAAGACCCACGTGGGGGAGAGTTGGGAGAACCCCGGCCAGGTGCTGCGCGTCAACGTCCTCGGGACGGCGGAGATCCTGGCGGCCGCCCGCTCGGTCGGCGGGAGTCCCCGCGTCCTGGTCGTCAGCTCGGCCGAGGTCTACGGCGTGGTCAGCCCCGACCAACTTCCGCTCGCCGAGGACACCCCTACGGCGCCGGCCAGCCCCTATGCGGCCAGCAAGCTGGCGGCGGAGGCGGTGGCGCTCCAGGCCTGGCGCGGCTACGGCCAACCCGTGCTCGTCGTCCGGCCCTTCAACCACATCGGGCCCGGCCAGTCGCCCAACTTCTTCGTGCCCACGCTGGCCAAGCGGATCGTGGACGCCCGCCGGAGCGGGGCCCGCTCCCTCCCGGTGGGCACCTTGACCACACGGGCGCGACTTCACCGACGTGCGCGACGTGGTGGCGGCCTACCGGTTGCTGCTCGAGAAGGGCACCCCGGGTGGGGTGTACAACGTGTGCTCAGGGCGCGACGTCGCCATGTCGGAGGTGGCCGCGCAGCTGCTCGAGCTGGCGCAGGCCGATCTCACCCTCGAGACCGACCCCGAGTTGGTGCGGCCGGTCGACGTACCGGTGCTGCGCGGCGATGCCGGCCGGCTGCAGGCGGCGACGGGCTGGCGGCCCGTCATCCCGCTCGCGACAACGCTCGCCGACGTCCTGGCCTCGTGGGAGGCGGACTGACGGCGAGCGTCGTCGGGACGTCGCGTGTGCGGTGGCTCAGGCGCCGACGCGCTGGCGGATCTGGATCCGAACCTCACGAGCCTGGTTGCGTGCCTTCACCGTCACCTGGGTGACCGAAGAAGGCAGCCTGTCCTCCAGCGGCTGGAGGGTCGTCTCGACGAACTGCGCGGCCGTCTCGGTCAGGTCGTCGATCTGGAGGTAGCCCTTGGCCACGCTCTGGCGGACAGCGCCGATGTGCTGGTCCAGCGGGAGGTCCTTGGGCAGCCGGTTCTGGAGCTCGACCCGCTGCACCTGGGCCCGCTGGTAGCCCAGGACGCCGAGGCCGATGGCCACATAGGCGACGTCGCGGGCCAGGTCGGTGAGACCCTTGGAGATGGTGGTGATCTGTGTGGGTACTTCAGGCATTTGGGAGTCTCCTGTCTGGTCGGTTCACTCCGACATTCGGGCACACGAACCGCCGGCCGGCCGCTGTGTTCACGTGCAACAGTATCACAACTGTTAAACAGTAGCAAGCACCAGGGGACGAATTCCGTGCCTGAGGGCCCGAAGCCGAACCGGATAGCCTCGTCCCCCTGATGGACGCCCAAGTGCCGGCCGTGGTCGCCGTCGTGGTCACGTCCGACCCCGCACCCTGGCTGGAGGAGGCGCTCGCCTCCCTGGCGGCCCAGGACTACGAGGAGCTCTCGGTCCTGGTCCTGTCCACCGCGGCGGGGGATTCTGAGGTCAACGAACGGGTGGCGCGGGTTCTCCCCGACGCCTTCGTGCGGCACCTGCCGGGGCGTCCCGGCTACGCCGGCGCCTCCAACGAGGCGCTCGGGATGGTGGAGGGTGCGGCGTTCTTCCTGCTCTGCCACGACGACGTGGCGCTGCTCCCCGATGCGGTCCACAGGTTGGTGGAGGAGTCGTTCCGCTCCAATGCCGGCGTGGTGTCCCCGAAGTTCGTCAACTGGGACGACCCCCGCATCCTCCTGCACGTCGGGATGAGTTGCGACAAGACGGGTGCCGTGGTGGATCGCATCCTCGAGGGCGAGGTCGACCATGGCCAGCACGACGCCGTGCGCGACGTCTTCGTGGCCCCGGGCGGGTGCGTCTTGGTGCGGGCCGACCTCTTCGCCGAGCTCAAGGGCTTCGATCCCGGGATCGTGGCGATGGGGGAGGACCTCGACCTGTCGTGGCGCAGTCAGGTGGCGGGCTCGCGCGTCGTGGTGGCCCCGGACGCGCGGGTGCGCCACCGCGAAGCGGTGGCCAGTGGGCTCGAGCCGCTGAGGGTGCCCGGAGAGGGAAAGGGCCGCCACCCCGTCACGCTGCAGTCGCTCCAGCGCCGGCACGAGCTGCGTGCGGTGCTCAAGTGCTACACCTGGATCCATCTGCTTCGGGTGCTGCCGCAGGCCGCGCTGCTGGCCTTCGGCGAGGTCGTCGTCGCCGTGTTCGCCGGCGACCGCGACCGGGTCCGGGCCGTCACCGGCGCGTGGCGCTGGAACGCCCGCCGGCTGCGCGAACTGTCCGTGCTCCGGGGCGAGCTGGCCGGGCATCGTCTCTTCCCCGATTCCGAGGTGCGCCGCCTCCAGGTCCGGGGCAGCGCCCGGCTCTCTCGCTACGTCAGCCGTCTCTCCCATCAGGGCCTCGAAGCCGCCAACGCCGTGGCCGCGGACGCGGGAAAGGTCGGAGCGCGAGACCGAGCGAACAGGCCAGGTCGCGGTCCTCACGGGGAGCGTCGGATCGGCCTTCAGCGAGGACGCCGACTTCGACGAGCTCGACGACCTGGGCCGACGCGCCGGGCGGGACCGCTTCGGGCGCCGGGTCCGGTCGGCGCCGCTCGGCACCGGGCGCCAGCGGGCTGTCGCCATGGTCATTGCGCTCCTCGTCATCGCCATCGGCACCCGTGACCTCTTCTTCGGGACTCTTCCCCTCGTCGGGCAGCTGGCGCCGCTCCCGTCGTGGTCGACCAGCTGGCACCACTTCTTCTCGGGCTGGCAGTCGGCCGGGGTGGGCACCACCGCGCCGGCCTCTCCCGCCTTCGGGCTCGTCGGCATCACCGGCACCGTGCTCTTCGGCGCCATGGGGACGTTGCAGCGGGTCCTGCTCCTCGGGTGCATCCCGGTCGGCGCCTGGGGCGTGTCGCGGTTCACGCGCCCGCTGTTGTCGGCCCGGGCGCGTGTCATCGCCGTCATCTGCTATCTCGGGCTGCCGTTGCCCTACGGCGCGCTGGGCACGGGGCGCTGGGACGGGCTGGTGGCCTTCGCGGTGTTCCCCTTCATCGCGCTGCGCCTGGCCCGGGCGGCCAAGGTGGCACCGTACGAGGTCGAGCCGGGGCCGCACTGGCGCAGCCGGCCCATGGGCCAGGTCGTCATCCTCGGTGCCGTCATCGCCGCTGCGGCGGGCTTTGCGCCCGCCGTCGTGCCGATGGTCCTCGTCACCGCGGTGGCCTGGGTGCTCGGGTCCGTCCTCGTCGGGGAGCGCGAGCCCACCTGGCGCGTCCTCGTGGTCGCGTTGCAGGCGGTCGCCGTGGCCCTCGCCCTCGCGCTGCCCTGGGTGGTCGGCACCCTGCTGGCCGGGAAGGGATCGGTGGCCATCTTCGGCCTCCCCGTCTCGGGCGCCACGGCCCCGAACTGGGGAGAGGTCGTCCGCTTCGCCGTCGGCCCGGCGG
Source organism: uncultured Acidimicrobiaceae bacterium (assembly GCA_963764305.1). Lineage (GTDB taxonomy): Bacteria > Actinomycetota > Acidimicrobiia > Acidimicrobiales > RAAP-2 > Bog-473. Next base: position 273,625 of record CAVXSD010000001.1, read on the forward strand.
TCCGTTCGCCCATCGCGTGGTTGTTGGTGGTGGCCGCGGCGCTCCCACTCTTCATCGCCCGGGGCACGAGGCTGGGGTGGGCGGCGCGCCTGTGGGTGATGGCCCTCGGGTCCTGGGGTCTGGCCTTCGCCGCCTCGCACGGTGACCTCGGATCCTTCACCCCGTCGGAGACCGTGGTGCTCGCACCGGCCGCGCTCGCCGTCGCCGCTTGCGTCGGCATCGGGATCGCCGCCTTCGAGAATGACCTCAGCGGCCGGGAGTTCGGGTGGCGCCAGCTGGTGAGTGTGGCCGCCCTCGTGTTCGTCGCCTTCGGTCTCCTCCCCGTCGTGGGTGGCGCGGTCGGCGGTCGCTGGGATCTCCCGGCGCAGGGCGTCGAGCAGCCGCTGTCCTTCCTCGCCCGACCCAGCACCGGCGTGGCGCGCGTCCTGTGGCTCGGCGACCCCCGCGCGCTGCCGGCGGGGGGATGGTCCGTACAGTCCGGCCTGGCCTATGCGCTCACCCCGGAGGACCTGCCCGACGCGGCGCAGGTGTTCACGCCCGCCGGTCCGGGGCCGGCCGACCTGGTCGCCAACGCCGTGCAGCTGGCCGTCGCCGGCGGCACCGTGCACCTCGGTCGTCTCCTGGCCCCCGCCGGCGTGCGCTACGTGGTCGTCGTGGACGCGCTGGCCCCGTCCATGGTCGGTACGACGACGGCGTCGGTGAGGGCGCCACCGCCGCCCGGCCTCAACGCGGACCTGCTCGACCAGGACGACCTCGAGGTCGTGCCGGGCGTGAACGGCGTGCAGGTCTACCAGAACGGTGCGGACATGCCGGTCACGGCCACGCGCACCACTGCGCTCTCCGCGCACGGGTCGCCCTATCCGGGCGCGGCGGACGTGACGGGCTGGCAGCCGGTGCTCCGCGCGCTCTCGGACGGCGGGGCGGCGACCGGACCGGTGCCGGCGGGCACACTCTACGCGGGGTACGCGCCGTCGGGGAGCTTCGCCTTGACGGTCGACGGCCACGCGACGGCACGACAGGCGGCCTTCGGCTGGGCGGCGCAGTACGCGGTCGCGGACAAGGGCCAGGCGACATTGTCGCTGTCCCAGTTCCCCTTCATCCCGTTGGCGGTCCTGCTCGAGTTGGCCGCCTGGGTGGCGGTGGCGGGAGCAGTCACCGGCCGCCTGCGGGCGCGGGGGCTGTCCAGGGCGCGCAACTCCCCACCGCCCGAGGCCGACGCCGCGCCGGCGGTCACCGAGACGGTCACGTCGTGACCCCGGCGCATCTCAGCCGCGAACGCCGGTGGCGCGTGCTCGCCCTCGTGGTGCTCGTCGTCGCCGGCGTCGCCGTGGCCGAGGGCGTCCGTGGCACGCCGGCGCCCGCCGGCGCGGCGCCGTCCCCGAGCGCGATGGTCGCCGCGCCCGATGCCGAGTCGTCCGCCTGGTACTGCACCGGCCAGTCGACGGCGGGCGGCGTGTCTCCGGGCTCCCTCGTGCTGACCAACACCACGATGCGACCCGTCACCGCGACCATCACCACCGTCACGGATTCAGGCGCCACCGCGGACGCCGCGGTGGCCGTCCCGGCGAGCGGCGTCGTGGCCCCGCCCATCCCCGCCGTGTCGACGGGTTCGTGGGAGTCCGAGACCGTGATCACGTCGGGCGGCGGGGTGGCGGTGACCCAGACGGTGAGCAGTTCCTCGGGCTGGTCCCAGGCGCCGTGCCAGAGCACGACCTCGGCCCGGTGGTACTTCGGCGGGGGCTCCACCGCGGGCACCAACGCGCTCTACGTCTCGCTCCTCAATCCCACGTCGACGCCGGTCGTGGTCGATCTCAGCTTCCTGACGCCGACCGGCATGGTCCACCCCATCAACTACCAGGGGATCGTGTTGCCGGCGGGTCAGGTGGCCGTGGAGAACGTGACCACCGAGGTACAGGAGATCGCGACCCTCAGCACCGTGGTCTCCACCAGGACGGGCCGTGTCGTCGCGTCGGCGGTGCAGGAGCTCGTGGGCCCGGGCGGGGCCCCCGGCGGCCTCTCGCTCGTCCCTGGCGTCCCGCGGGCCCAGTCGCAATGGGCGATCCCCCAGGCACAGGAAGTCACGGGCGGCACCTCGGAGGTCGACATCTTCAATCCGGGCAGGACCACCGAAGCGGTGACGGTGCATTTCCGGCTGCCGTCGGGGCCGCTGGCCCCGTTGACCCAGAAGGTCCTGCCGGGGACGACCTGGGCGCTGACCACGAGCTCGCAGACGCGGATCCCCGACGGCGAGACCTACGCCTCGACCATCGAGGCCACCGGCGGGTCAGGTGTGGTCGTCGCGCGCACGGTCGACCTCCCGGCAGCATCGTCGGCGCCGCGCTCCGGCATGGCGGTGGCCGTGGACGGCCTGAGCGCCGCGTCACCGACGGGCGAGTGGGTCGTGCCGCCGCCGGGGAGCACCGGCAGTCCCGCCGTGACCGGCGCCGCTCCCGCGTCCCTCGCGCTGCTCAACACGTCCGGGAGCACCGAGAGCTACACCGCGTTCGCCGCGGCCGGCTCGGGCGAGCACGTGCTGGCCACGGGCTCGCTGGCCGCCGGCACCGTGGTGGTGGTCGACGGATCGGCCCTCGCGGTCGCAGGGCTCGACCCGATTCTGGTGCGCGCATCGGGGTCGCTGGCGGTGAGCGAGGACGCCGGCCCGTCGGGCGGCGTGGGCGTGGTGTCGTTGCCCGGCATCCCCCTGGCCGCCCCGATCGCGCTCTGAACCCGGGCGTCCTACAGGTTGTGGCGCTGGTAGCGCCGCCACAGAGCGCGGCCGCCGGCCAGGACGGCGCCGAGGAGCAGGAGCGCGAAGAGGAGTGGCCCGGCCACGCCGATCACGCCTTCGACGCCGGCCACGAAGCCGCCGATGCTGGTGTGCCACGCCCGCACCAGCCCTGACGCCGGCACCGGCGCCGGCCGCGGCGCCGGTGTGCGCTCGTTGACCGTCACGGCGAGGGTCGAGAACGACGTCTGGCTCGCGAGCAATTGCAGCTGGCCCTGCAGCTGTTCGATCTGGGACTGAATGGTGTCGAGCTGCTGCTGCACCGAGAGGACATCGCCCACCGTCGTGGCTTTCGCCAGGATGGTCAGGTACTGCTGGCGGCTGGCCTGCAGGGCGGTGATGCGCGACTGCAGGTCGACGTACTCGCCGGTGACGTCGGTGGCCTTCGTCGTCAGGTCCGAGGTCTTCCCGAGGGCCTGGGCGCTGTGCAGCACCGTCGCGAAGCTGTCCACCGGCACCTGGAGGGTCACGCTTGCCGACGGCGCGCTCCCGGCGGCGGCGCCCGACTGCGTCTCCGAGTTGGCCACGAAGCCGCCGTAGGCCGCGGCGAGGTTGGTCAGCTCCGCCACCGACCGGCTCAGGTTGCCGCGCCCGACGGTCAGGCTCAGGGAGCCGGTCTGCTCGATCTTGGCGGACTGGCCGACCGCGCCGCTCGGCAGTGTCGGCGCGGTGGTGGACGGGCTGCCGGTGGACGGGCCCGCCGCACCGACATGCTGCGTGTTGGTGCTGAAGGGCGATGCGGCGGTGGCGCCCGATGATCCCGTTGCGCCCTTCCTGGCACCGGGTGGCGCGGCGGTCGAGGTCGGCCCGTGTGACGGAACCGCCACGCCGGCCTTCGGCAGCCCGGCGGTGAGCGTCGGGCGCGACGGACCGCGCACCAGCGCGCCGACCGCCCCTGCGAGCACGAGGACGACGACGCAGGCGGCCACCGAGAGCACCCGGTGGCGCCGCGCCACCGCGGTGATGCGGCGGCCGCTGCCTTCCCGGCCCGGCCCGAGGACCGCCGCCCCGTCCGGTCCGCCGTCGTCATCGCCGTCCCCGTCCACCGGGGGGCGGCCGGCCGCCCGGGCCAGGATGTCGGCGGCGCCCGACGCAGGGACGTCGAAGGCCGCGCCGGCGCGGGCGAAGAGCGAGGCGAGGCGGTCGTCGTCGAGCATGGTCATGGGCCGGCCTCCCCGGAACGAGGTGCGGCCCCGGCGGCCGCGAGGGCGCACAGGGCGGGGTCGGCCGCCAGGCGGTGGCGGGCCTCGTGCAGGCGGGACTTCACCGTGCCCTGGCGCCGGCCGATGGCGAGAGCGATGTCGCGCTCGCTCAGGTCGGCGTAGTAGCGCAGGACGACCGGGACGCGCAGCGAGAGGGGTAGCTGCTGCAGCGCGGCCAGCACGGTCTCGGCCACCTCGCCCTGCTCGGCCCGGGCCTCGGGGTCGGCGCCCGGCGCGGGCAGGTGGGCCAGCGGCTCGTCACCGGCGCGCCGGTCGCGGTGGGGGATCTCGCGGCGCAGCTTGGAGTAGCACGAGTTGACGACCACCCGGTAGAGCCACGGCCGGATGCTCGGCACGGACGAGAGTGAGTCGCGGAAGCGCCAGGCCCGCAGGTAGGCGTCCTGCACCGCCTCCTCGGCGTCGGCCCGGTTGCCCAGAATCAGACAGGCGGTCCGGAAGGAGGCGACGTAGCCGTCCTCCAGCCAGTCTGCGAGCTGCTGCTCCACCATCCCCCTTCATGACGCTGCGCCGCCCGGTTCGGTTCGATCCGGTATGCGCCGTGCCTAGCGGGTCGGGGGTCCCTCCGGTGCACCGGTCGCGGGGTTGGCCGGTGGGGGCCAGGGCGGGGGAGCCCAGGTCTCGGGCTCAGCCTGGCCGGCGGGGGCAGGCGGCGCGGCCGGGACGGTGACGGGCCCACCCGCGATGCCGTCGTCGGCATGGGGCGCGTCGCCGTTGCCACTGCCGTTGGCACCGTTGCCGGCCGGCGCGCTGATAGCCGCCTCGTGGAAGTGCGGCACCGACTTGGCACCCTCGTCGTGGACGGGCGACCCGTGGGCCTCGTCGACCAGGCGGGCCACCTCGGCGCCGTCGATGATCTCGTTGTCGAGCAGCGCGCGGGCGATGGCGTTGAGCCCACCCCGGTGCCTGCTCAGCACGTCCATGGCCCGCTGCTCCTCGACCCGCAGGATCCGCTCGACCTCGTCGTCGATGATCTTCGAAGTGTCCTCGGAGTAGTCACGCGTGTGCATGAGGTCCTCACCCAGGAAGACCTGGCCCGCCGAACCCCAGGCCATGGGGCCGATGGCGTCGCTCATGCCCCACTCGCGCACCATCTTGCGGGCGAGCTCCGTGTTGCCGACCAGGTCGTTGGCCGCTCCGGTCGACAGGTCGCCGTAGACGAGCAGCTCGGCGACGCGACCGCCCATGCGCACGCAGAGCGAGTCCTCGATGTAGTTGCGTGGGTGGATGTGGCGCTCCTCCATGGGCAGCTGGTGGGTCACCCCGAGGGCCATGCCCGTGGGCAGGATGGTGACCTTGTGCACCGGGTCGGCGTGCTCGAGCACGTAGGCCAGGACGGCGTGGCCGCCCTCGTGATAGGCGATGCGCTCCTTCTCGTCGTCGGAGAGCACCATGGACTCGCGCCGCTGCCCGAGCAGCACCCGGTCCCGCGCCGTCTCGAAGTCGGCCATGGCGATTTCGAGGCTGCCCCGGCGCACCGCGTGGAGCGCGGCCTCGTTCACCAGGTTGGCCAGGTCGGCGCCGCTCATGCCCGGGGTGCCCCGGGCCACCACGGTGAGGTCGACGTCGGATGCCATGCGCTTGCCCTTGCAGTGCACCTGCAGGATCGGGAGCCGCTCCTCGAGGTCGGGCAGGGGCACGACGATCTGGCGGTCGAAGCGGCCGGGCCGCAGCAGCGCCGGGTCCAAGATGTCGGGCCGGTTGGTGGCGGCGATCATGACCACGCCCTCGGCGGTGTCGAAGCCGTCCATCTCGGAGAGCATCTGGTTGAGCGTCTGCTCGCGCTCGTCGTGTCCGCCGCCGAGGCCCGCACCACGCTTGCGGCCGATGGAGTCGATCTCGTCGACGAACACGATGGCCGGCGCCTGCTTGCGGGCCGTTTGGAACAGGTCGCGCACCCGGCTGGCCCCGACGCCTACGAACATCTCCATGAAGTCGGATCCGCTGACCGACATGAAGGGCACGCCCGCCTCGCCGGCGACGGCCCGGGCAATCAGCGTCTTGCCCGTCCCGGGCGGGCCGACCAGCAGGACGCCCTTGGGGATCTTGGCGCCGATCTCCTTGAAGCGGGCGGGGGTCTTGAGGAAGTCGACGACCTCGCTGATCTCCTGCTTGACCCCGGTGTAGCCGGCCACGTCCTCGAAGGTCGTCGAGGGCCGGTCGCTGCTGAAGGTCTTGGCCTTGGAGCGGCCGATCGACATGATGCCCGACATCTGGCCGCGGGTCTGGCGGCCGATGAAGTAGATGAAGGCCGCGCCGATGGCGATGATGAAGATGTAGGGGAGCAGGGCGGCGAACAGGCTCGACGACGGAGTCGGGAAGCTGACCTGTACGCCGTTGCTGCGCATCTCGGTGACGTCGTTGGGGAGGGACGGGCTGGGCCCCTGGACGGTGTAGGTCGCCCCGTCCTTGAGCTTGCCGGTGATCTGCCCGCTGGCGTTGGAGATCTGCGCCGTCGAGACCTGCTTGGACGTCACTTCCTGGAGGTACTTGGTGTACGAGATCGTCTTGGCGTTGCTGGTCTTGATCGTGCCGACGGCAAGCAGGATGGCCACGATCCCGATGGCCAGGACGCCCCACAGCCAGCGCCAGCTCTGCCCCGAGGGTGACCCCTGGGGCGGTGCGCCGTCCCCGCCCGCGGGCGTGTTGGGCTTGCCGGGTGGCTTGTCCGTACGCTGAGGGCTCACCCCTGCCATGCTAGGCGCCGACCCTGCTCAGCGGTGACCGCCCTCGTCAGCCGGCTGCGCAGCGCTCTTCCTGCAGGGAGCGGGCACTTCGGCGCCGGTAACGTCTTGCCGATGACCGACACCGAGCCCGGCGGGGCGGCTCCCGGCCCACCGGGCCCGCCTGCGCGCCCTCCCGGGCCCGTCCCGGAGGGGTTCGTGCCCCGGGAATGGCTCCAGGCCTCGCCGCCGCCCCCGCCGCCCCCGCCGCCCTACGACCCGACGGTCGCGCTGCTGCTGCCACCCCCGCCGTCGGTCCTGCCCACCGGCGACCTTCCCTTCCTCGATACCCCGTGGGTCCCCCCGCAGACGAAGCGCCAGGGCTGGATCTGGCTCGTCTACGCCGTCGTCGGCTTCCTGGTCGGCCAGCTCGGCGCCCTGATCTTCGGCTACGTCGCCGGGGCCATCGCCGGGAAGAGCGCCGCGCAGATGACGGCCATCGCCACGGCGGCCGTCCCGCCGGAGTGGTACGTCGTGGCCACCCTGCTGGGCCTCTGGATCGGGTTCATCGGCGCCCCTTGGCTGGCCAGCCGGACCCAGGGGACGCGCCACTTCGTCCGCGACCTCGGCCTGCGCTTCCGGGTCATCGACCTCGTCGGCATCGCCATCGGCATCGGGGGCCAGATCCTGGTGGCGATCATGTACGCGCCGTTCCAGCACGACATCCACGACTTCAACGGGCCCTCGCAGAAGTTGACCGGGGGCTCGCACGGCTCCGGGTTCGTCGTGATCGCCATCGCCACCGTGGTCTTCGCCCCGGCCATGGAGGAACTCTTCTTCCGCGGCCTGCTGCTGAAGGCGCTCGTCCGGCTGTTCACGCCGCTGCGGGGCGCTGGCCGCGCCCGGGTCGCCGGAGTCGTCCTGGCGGTGATCGTCGACGGGCTCCTCTTCGGCCTGGCCCACGGTGAATGGGTGCAGCTGGCCGGCCTGGCCACGTTCGGCATGATCCTGGCCGCGGTGTCGTACCGCACCGGGCGCCTGGGCATGAACATGGTCGCCCATGCCACGTTCAACCTGGTCGCCATCATCGCCATTGCGGCCAACGGGAGTGCGCTGATCCACTGAGCAGCGACCCGCCGCACCGCCGAGCGCGACAACGCGCTTGACGCGCTCCATGCCGCTCACACCGATCTGCAAGCCGCTCACACCGATCTGCAAGCCGCGCAATCCGAGGTAGCCGCCTCCAAGGGTCGCCTGGTGGTCCGAGCGCTCGATTCCACGGGACTGGGCGGTGCCTCTCGGGCGCTCGGCCGCGCGCGCGACCGAGTCCGACGGTAGCCATGTGAGTCCGTCGCAGGCCCGGTCGGCCATCCGCCGACGGCGCCGACCTCGCTCGTGAACTTGAGTGCTGGCACCTATGGTGGGCCCGTGAGCCGGATGGACGAGGTCTTCAAGGCGTACGACGTGCGGGGCACGGTGCCCGACCAGCTCGACGCGGACATGTGCCGGGCCATCGGGCGGGCCATGGCCCGCTTCGCCGGGGTCTCCCGGATCGTGGTCGCCCGGGACATGCGGGAGACCGGCGTCGAGCTCTCGGCCGCCTTCTCCGACGGGGTGCGGGCCGAGGGTGTCGACGTGACCGACCTGGGCCTGGCCTCCACCGACTTCTTGTATTTCGCCTCGGGCCATCTCGATGCGCCCGGCGCCATGTTCACGGCGTCGCACAACCCGGCGCAGTACAACGGGCTCAAGCTGTGCCTGTCGGGGGCGCGCCCGATCGGGCGCGACACGGGCCTGGCCGAGATCGAGGCCGTCGCGGACGAGCTGCTCGGCGCGCCGTTGCCGCCCCTCACCGGCACCTTGTCCGAGAAGAATCTGCTCGGCGAGTGGGCCGAACACGTGGTGTCCTTCGTCGACGTGGGGTCGCTGCGGCCGCTCAAGGTCGTGGCCGACACCGCGAACGGCATGGGCGGGCTCGTGGTGCCCATCGTCTTCGAGCGGCTCCCGTTCTCGGTGGAGATCCTGTTCCCCGAACTCGACGGCACCTTCCCCAACCACCCGGCCGACCCGATCCAACCCGAGAACCTGGTCGCGCTGAAGGCGGCCGTGCTCGCGCAGGGCGCCGACATCGGCCTGGCCTTCGACGGGGACGCGGACCGCGTGTTCCTGGTCGACGAGAAGGCCGAGCCCGTGTCGGGCTCGTTGACGACGGCACTGGTGGCCGCGTCCATGCTGGCCAAGCACCCGGGCGAGACGATCCTCTACAACCTCATCTGCTCCCACGTGGTGCCCGAGGTCGTGACGGAGCTGGGCGGCAAGCCGGTGCGCACCCAGGTGGGCCACTCCATCATCAAGAAGGTGATGGCCGACACGGGGGCCGTCTTCGGCGGGGAGCATTCCGGCCACTACTACTACCGCGACAACTTCCGGGCCGACTCGGGGATCATCACCGCCCTGCTGGTCCTCGAGTTGCTGAGCCAGAGCGGTCAACCGCTCTCGGAGATGCTCCAGCCCTACCAGCGCTACGTGGACTCGGGGGAGATCAACACCACGGTGACCGACCCGGCGGCCACCGTGGAGGCCATCGCCGCGCACGAGCGCAAGGCCGGCGCGTCGGTCGATCGGCTCGACGGGCTCACCGTCGAGCACGGTGACTGGTGGTACAACGTCCGCCCGTCCAACACCGAGCCGCTCCTCCGCCTCAATGTGGAGGCGAAGACAGCCGAGCGCTGTGCCGCCCACGTGGCCGAGGTGCAACAGCTCATTGCGGCTGCCGCTGCCGCTGCCACTGCCGCCGACGCCGGCCTTGCCGCCGGCCCGAACTGAGGAGGACCCGATGAGCCTCGACCCACTCCTGCTCGACGTCCTGGCCTGCCCGGTCGACAAGGGGCCATTGCTGTGGTTCGAGGACGAGGACGTCCTCTACAACCCGCGGCTGAAGCGGAGCTATGCCGTGGTGGACGGCGTGCCGGTGCTGCTGGTCGACGAGGCGGTCTCCGTCGGCGATGCCGAGCACGAGCGGCTCATGGCGAAGGCCGAGACCAACCAGGTGCGGGCCACGGGCCCGGCATCTGGGTGAGCGAGCGGGCCTCCCTCGACACGCTCGGGATGTGGGAGGCCGCGGCCGCCCTGCCCGAGCAGCTGTCCGGGGCGCTCCGCACGGCCGGCGACGCGTTCGCCGGGACCGCTCCCCTCGGCGGCGGTGCGTACCGCGCCGTGGCCGCGTTCGGGCTGGGCACGGGCGGGATGGCCGCTGCCGCGGCGGCCGCCCTCTGCGCGCCCGACCTGACGGTTCCCTTCTGGCGGGGCGAAGGGTCTGGCGTCCCGGCCTTCGTCGGCGCTGACACGCTGGTCTTCGCCATCTCGTCCTCGGGCGCGACCGCCGAGACGCTCGATGCGGCGGCCGAAGCCGGTGACCGCGGCGCCACGGTGGTGGCCGTCGGGGGCGAACGCGAGGGAGCGCTGGCACGGCTGGCCGACGGCGCCGGCTTCCCCTGGTGCCCGGTCCACGTGGGCGAGCGGGCGATGCGGGCGGCGCGGGCGATGCGGGCGATGCGGGCGATGCGGGCGGTGCGGGCGGTGAGAGTCGTTCCACGGCGCGGGTCGCCCTGGGAGCGGCCACCGTGCCCGTGCTGGTCGCGCTGGCCCGGGCCGGACTGCGGCCGGACTGTACGGCCACCGTGCAGGCGGCGTCAGAGGCGCTGGCCCGACGACGCGACGCACTGGTGGCGCCGGGCCGCGCCGCGGCAGAGCTGGCGCGCCGCCTCGGGCGCACCATCCCGCTCGTCTACGGCTCCGCCGGCGTGGCGGCCGTGGCTGCCGACTGGTGGAAGGCCCAGGTGAACCTGAACGCCAAGGCGCCGGCGTTCGCGGCAACCCTGCCGGGCCTGACGCACGACGAGCTGGCCGGCTGGGGCCAGGGGGGCGACGTGACACGACAGACGATGTCGCTCGTGCTGCTGCGCCATGCCGGCGAGGGGCCGCGGGCGGCCTCTCTCTTTGCGGCGGTCCGCGCCGCCACCGACGAGGTCATGGCCGACATCTTCGAGGTGCAGGGCGAGGGCGACGACGACCTGACGCGCTTCTTCGACCTGGTGCTGCTTGGTCAGCTCGTCTCGCTGCACCTGGCCGCCCGCGAAGGCGTCGACCCCGGCCCGGTGCCCGCCGTCGAGGAGGCCCAGGCCGCCGCATCGTTCTCGTAACCCGACGCAGGGGGCGAAGCGGCTGCCGGCCAAGTCGGGCATCAACCCGACTAAGCCGGCGGTGCCAGGTAAGCCCGTTCGAAGAGCGTTCGAGCACAAGCGCAGCGGCACTGCCGTCCTCTTCGCCGCCCTCGATGTCCACGACGGCGCCCTCGACGAGCTGGGTCACCGATTCGACCCGCTGACAGAACTCTGTGGACTTCTTGGCCGATCTGGTGGAAAACCAAAGAACTAGACCTGCACTGCATCGCTGACAACTCAACGCGGACGAGGCCGGAATGGTCGCTACTTTCTTGGAGCAGAAGCCCAATGTGCCCATTCCCCGAGTAGGGCCGCCAGAAATTAGTTATCGGCGAAGAGTGACAGAGGTCCACCCCACGAGCGAGTGTCAGCGCCCGGCGATTACTTTCATGCGATCACTGATGACGGCCGCACCGACGCTGGGATCGCACTGGACTTGAACATGCTCTCGTCCGGCTCGGGCGACCGTATCGCCTGTCGTCATCGAGCAACACTGATCGCATTTCGCCGGCGGCTGACTCCAGGTAGGGCTAGGCCCAATGAAACCCGGCCGGGTACACCGCGTGAGATCGTGTGAGTTCGACCAGGTCGTATCGAACGAGAAAGCCGTCTCGGAAAATCGTTACGTCCATATTGCCCGAGTAGGCGGTCGTAATTGCCGGTTTGCCGAGGGCCATAGCTTCGACGATCGGCAGTCCGAATCCTTCGGAGCGGTGAAGGGAGAGGAAGGCATCGGTGCACGCCAGGAGGCCGAGAATCTCCGGCCTCGAGACGCTCTCTTCGAGGACGTAGACGGGAGCTCGGCGTGCTGCCTCAAGGACGGCCTCCGCCATATCTGGTCGGTGGTGCAGATCGGTTACCTTGATAACGAGTCCAACTTGATCGCTGTCACCAAAGGCCATCTCGAAGGCGTCGATGACTCCGAGCGGGTTTTTTCTCTCGAGCACGCTGTGCGTACTGGCCATGGTCAAGAACAGGCACCCTCGGCGGATACTCGAAGGCCCAGAACATGTCGTGGATGTGGATGTAGACGCCGGAGGGCACGATGGGGAGCACCCGGGTGATCAGGTAGATGCGGGTCGCTCCCCGTCTTGACGACGTGCAAGAACAGCTCGATGAAGAGGGAAGTCGCCGGCCTCTAGCTGCCGTGAAGCGGGCGATGTCGAACGTCCTGCACCGGGCTGACGATGATCTCGACGTCGAATCGCCCGGCCAGGAACCAGCCGGGTTGAGGTGACGTGGCGGATGGATACGGCTCGATGCAGGTGACGAGAAGGCGTGGAGGCGACCGCCGAGCTAGCAGTGATCGAATTCGTGAACCAGAGAGGAAAGATAGAACAGCTAGGAACAGAAGATCAGACCTTCGGTCGGTAAGTTAGAAGCAAAGGTAAGAAGATGGTAAAAGATCTCGGAGCGCCAGCGCGACAAGGTGTGGGCCAAGATGCGGAACCGGGACCTCGACGTAGTAGCAGGCCCGAGGCGTTGTAGAGAAGAACGGTGGACTCGTCGACAACGCCGGTCAAAAGATGGAACGCACCGTCAAGGCAACGAGGCACCGAGGACATGGTCGTGGGGGTAGATGAAGAGCAGACCTGCAGCGTCTTGTACAGGCTTCGCTGGTCGAGGTGCACGTTGGATCCAACAAGAGCTGGCGGAAGCGAAAGAGGGGACGGCGTTGATGGAGCGGCGCCGAGCGTCTCGTTCTGCACCGGCCGGCGGACTAGTCGTGCATCCGGTTGGAACACGTAAAGAGGAAAGGAAAGAAAAAAGATGGGAGAGGGAGAGATGGGGAGAGAGAAAGAAAAGATAGGTATAGGTAAGGTCCAAGCCGACGAAAGTAAAAAAATGAGAGAGAGATAAGAGAGATAGAGGTAAAAAGACGCTGGTTGGCCGCGCTAAAGCTCTCGAAGATGTCGCTTATGATGCGCCGGTAAAGATCGACCAGATCCATGGCGTAGATGGTCGCATGGACGGGATCGGCGAGAGATAGTAGTGCCCGACGAGCGAGGCCGCCACGGGATCGAAAGGAACGGACCGACAAGGGGGCTCTCATCGAGTCGACGGCCGTCCAGGCGAGACCAAGCCCAAAGTAATAGGTGGAAAAAGAGGAAAAAGAAAGGAAGAGATGGAAGAAATGGAGGGTAAAATAGGAAAAGGAAAGGGTGGTAAGTAAATGGAGAGGGGAGATGAAAGAAAGATAATAGGTAAAGGTATAATAGATGAAAAAGATGGTAAGAAAAATATAGAGGAGATATAGGATCAAGAGTCGGGTGGGCCGCCTGAAGAAGTGCAGTTCGAGCAGGGCACCCGACTGGCGTTCCTGCTCCTGTGCTGCAGCGACTCGATGGGCTCGTGATAGGTAAGAGTAGACTAGGATGGATAAACAATAGATGGGGAAGTCTACAACGTAGAGGAACACGAACTAGCGCAGTCCGAACATCTACTCGGCCAGACCGATACCGTCGTACATAGCCAGGGGCCTCCTCGTGCATGCCTACGACAGCAGTCACGATGTAGAGGCGCCTGGCAAGAATAAAGCCGGTACGGCGCAGCGAGCGCAATCTGCGGTCGAAGGACGGGACTCGCTTCACGGCTTAACCTCGTCGAATGAGACCGGAGTGATGGACTCAACCACGATGACCAGGGGACGCCAACGGCTCCAATCGTGTCCCGAAGCACTGGCTCTTCCAGCCTCGACGTCCACCTTAAGAAAATCGATTCTCTGTTCCGTGCCGACGTGGTCCCGGCAGACATTCGAAAGCGTGGTCATTGGAACCTCGACGGCCTTTGGTATGAAGCCGCGGGACTCAAGGTTGGCCAGATACGCTGCTGAAAGTTTCCTCAGCGTTGAGATGCCACCGCCGCTGAAAATCGTGAACTCATGTGACTCCTTTTCCCGGTCGCCGAGAGCGAGCATCAGGTTGGTATCTCTGGGTCTGGCAGCTCGAAGAACTTCGTAAAACTCTGAGTACGGTTCGACATTTATCCCGTGCCAACCTTTCTCATAGAAGTGGTGCGTCACCGAGTCGACCACTGGGTCCCAGGCTCCGACATCGATGTAGAAGCCGTTCGAAAAGTTCCGAAAACAGCGATCCACGCAGTCAGGTCTCTGCGATCGTCACCGTTGGCGATCGCGATGGTCGTTCGCCGAAGGTAGTGCTAGCTCAGGCGCTCCACGATCATGGCCATGCCCTGGCCACCGCCGACGCACATGGACTCGAGGCCGAACGTCTTGCCGGTGTCCTCCAGCGCGTTGAGCAGCGTCGTCATTATGCGGGCGCCGGTCTGGCCGAAGGGATGGCCGAGTGCGATGGCGCCACCCTTGACGTTGAGCTTGTCCCAGCTGATGCCGAGGTGCTCGGCCGAGGGGATCACCTGGGCGGCGAAGGCCTCGTTGATCTCGACCAGGTCGATGTCGTCGATCGTCATGTTCGCCCGGGCCAGGACCTGGCGGCAGGCGTCCACGGGGCCCAGGCCCATGATCTCGGGGTTGATCCCCGTCACGCCGCTGGCCACGATGCGCGCCAGGGGGGTGATGCCGAGGGCCTTGGCCTTGGTGTCGCTCATCACGATCACGGCGGCGGCGCCGTCGTTGAGCGGGCAGGCGTTGCCCGCGGTGACGGTCCCACCCTCGCGGAAGACGGGCTTCAGGGCGGACAGCCCCTCGAGCGTGGTGCCGGGCCGGGGGCCGTCGTCCTTGGTCACGACGGTGCCGTCGGACAGGGTGACCGGGATGATCTCGCGCTCGAAGAACCCGTTCTGCTGGGATTCGACCGCCCGCGTCTGGGAGAGGAGCGCGAACTCGTCCATCTCGGCCCGCCCGACCTTCTCGAACTCCGCCACGTTCTCGGCCGTCTGGCCCATGGCGATGTAGACGTCGGGCAGGCCGTCGGGCGGGCTCCAGGGCTCGGTCACGGCGGGCGCACGGAGCTTGGTCCGCTCGCCGGCGGCGGCGAACGCGGCGTTGTGGGGACCCGTGTCCGAGGCGCCGTGCGAGTAGCGGCTCACCGTCTCGACGCCGGCCGCGATGAAGACGTCTCCCTCGCCGGCGCGGACGGCGTGCGCCGCCATGCGGATCGTCTGGAGCGAGGACGAGCAGTAGCGGTTGACCGTGACGCCGGGCACGTTGTCGAGGCCGGCCAGGAGCGCGGCCACGCGGGCGACGTTGTAGCCCGCCTCGCCGGCGGGCTGACCGCACCCGAGCATGACGTCCTCCACCTCGACGGGGTTCAGCTGGGGCACCTGCTCCAGCACGGAACGGAGCACCAGCGCGCTCAGGTCGTCGGGTCGGCACTCGACGAGCGAGCCCTTGTTGGCCCGACCGATCGGAGTGCGACCGGTGGCGACGATGACGGCTTCAGGCATGGTGACGGCTCCTCGGGTGTCGTTCGTGCGCCCAGGGGTCCCACCCCAGGGCGGATTGCAGGTTACTTGGCGGTAGTGGTGGGCTCGCCTGTCTCATTGGCCGCCCGAGCGGGGCGGACTGTAACGTGTTCTAGCGCGCCGGGCCCGGACGGACAGCCGGGCCGGCGACGATGTGGGCGCTGACGTGGGCCGATGCAGACCCCGCCACCCGGGAGGGACACGATGGAAATTGCCTTGACCGAGGAGCAGCAGGCGCTGAAGAGCGAGCTGCGCGCCTACTACGAGAACTTGTTGACCCCCGAGCTCGAAGAGGAGCTGTCGCATGCGGGCGGGATCGGGCCCGTGGTGCGCAAGGTCGTCAAGCAGATGGGGAGCGACGGTTGGCTCGGCATCGGCTGGCCGAGGGAGTGGGGCGGGCAGGGGCGCTCGGCCGTCGAGCAATTCATCTTCTTCGACGAGTCCATGCGCAGCGGCGCGCCCGTCCCGATGCTGACCATCAACACAGTCGGGCCGACGATCATGAACTTCGGGACGCAGGAGCAGAAGGAGTTCTTCCTCCCCAAGATCCTGGCCGGCGAGATCTCCTTCTGCATCGGCTACACCGAGCCCAACTCGGGCACTGATCTCGCCTCGTTGACCACCCGGGCCGTACGCGACGGCGACGAGTACGTCATCAACGGCGCCAAGATCTTCACGAGCCTGGCCGGCGACGCCGACTACATCTGGCTGGCCACCCGCACCGACCCCAATGCGGCCAAGCACAAGGGGATCTCCATGTTCGTGATCCCCATGAACACCCCCGGCATCCGCGTGGTGCCGATGAAGCTCCTGGGCGACCACAACATCAACTACACGTTCTACGAGGACGTGCGGGTCCCGGCCACGAGCCTCGTCGGCGGGGAGAACCAGGGCTGGAACCTGATCACCAACCAGCTCAACCACGAGCGGGTCACGCTGTGCTCGCCCGGCATCATCGAGCGTGTCCTGACCGACGTGCGGGCCTGGGCCCAGACCACCAAGCTCCCCGACGGTCGCCGAGTCATCGACCAGGAATGGGTCCAGGAGCACCTGGCCCGGGTGTACGCCGAGCTCGAGTTCCTCCGCCTCATCAACTGGAAGGTGGCGTGGCAGGGGACCCAAGGGCACCTCGACGTGGCCGACGCCTCGTCGATCAAGGTCTTCGGCACGGAGTTCTACCTGCGGGCCTTCCGCTCCCTGATGGAGATCCTGGGGCAGGCTGGCTACCTGACGCGCGGCTCACCCGCCTCGGTCGTCGCCGGGCGCCTGGAGATGTACGCCCGCTCCATGATCATCCTCACCTTCGGTGGCGGCACCAACGAGATCCAGCGGGACCTCATCGCGATCTTCGGCCTCGGCATGCCGCGGTCGCTGCGCTGAGCCCGCCAACGAGCCAGGAGATCACATGGACTTCAACTACAACGAAGAGCAGGAGGCGGTCCGCCAGCTGGCGGGGCAGATCTTCGGCGAGCGGTCGACGCACGACCGGCTCAAGGAGATCGAGGCGGCGGCGGGTGACGAGGGGCCCTTCGACCGCGACCTCTGGAGGGACCTGGCCAACGCCGGGCTGCTCGGCATCCACCTGAGCGAGGACGTCGGCGGAGCCGGGCTCGACTTCGTGGCGGCCTGTCTGGTCGTGGAGGCGGCCGGGCGGACGGCGGCCTACGTCCCCGTGGTCGAGACGATGGTCTACGGCGCGGAACCGATCGCGCGCTTCGGCACCGACGCGCAGCGCAAAACCTGGCTGACAGGGGTGGCCAGCGGCGAGACGATTCTCACCGCCGCCATGGCCGAGTTGGTCGGCGAGGTGATCCTGCCCGGTGGGACAGAGCCCGCCACCACGGCGACTGCGCAGGCGGACGGCTCGTGGGTGCTCGCGGGCACCAAGGCCTGCGTCCCGGCCGCCTTCGTGGCCGACGCCATCTTGGTGCCGGCCACCCGCCGGACCGCTGAAGGTTCCTCGACGGGCGCCGGCGTCTTCGTCATCGACGCGGGTGCCGAAGGTCTCACCATGATCCGGCAGACCACGACGACCGGGCGGCCCGAGGCGATCGTGGAGTTCGATGACGTTCGCCTCGGCGCGGACCGGCTCCTGGGCGAGGGCGCCGACGGCGCCGCGGTGATCGACTGCATCACTGAGTTCGCCACGACCGCCCTTTGCATCGAGGAGGCCGGCGTCTGCGCCTCGGCGCTGGAGCTCACGGCCGAGTACACCAAGACGCGGGTGCAGTTCGACAAGCCGATCGCCACGTTCCAGGCGGTGGGACAGCGCGCCGCCGACGCCTACGTCGATACGGAGGCGATCCGGCTCACGGCGTGGCAGGCGGCAGCGCGCCTGGCGGCCGGCCTGCCGGCATCGGCCGAGGTGGCCATCGCCAAGTACTGGGCTGCCGAGGGCGGCCAGCGCGTCGTGCACGCGGCGTCGCACCTCCACGGCGGGGTGGGCGTCGACCGCGACTACCCGCTGCACCGCTTCTTCCTCCTGACCCGGCAGATCGAGCTCACGCTGGGCGGCGCCAACGAGAGCCTGCGCCGGCTGGGGCGGATGCTGGCGGACGAGCCCGTCTGACCGCGGCCGCGGACAGGCAGTCAGTTCTCGAGGCAGGACGTTGTGGGCGAGGCCCGTGCCCGATCGATTGCGGCGCAATTGATAGCGCACACTGTTCGCGGTGTTGGCGTTGCTGGTCGGCCCGGCCCTGGTTCCCTCGGTGGCCCTGCTCGGGCCTCGCCCGATGACCCTGTTCGTCACGCCGCTGGTCGGGGCCATCCTGGCTGCTGTCGCCGCGGAAATGGAGGCCGCACTCGGAGGCACGATCCTGACCTGGTTCGTGATCACCGCTGTGGCGGCCAACGTGGCCGCGCTGGCCTTGCTCCGAGGCCGGCTGACGGAGATCGTGGGCCTCCCTCGGGGATGGGATCGGCAGAGCGTCGGGCGGAACGGTGACCGCGCCCGAGCGTGGGCCCTTCCTTCGGCGTGGTCTTGCATCACGGTCGTCGTCATGGGCCTGGCCGTGTTGTGGCCGCTGCAGGCGCTCCGGTCGCCCATCCTCGCCTACGACGGTTTCGCCATCTGGACGCTGCACTCGCTGTTCATCGATGGCGGGCACGGGGTCTATCAGAGCGCCTTGACCAATCCCGTGTACCGCTTCACGACTGTTTGCTGCCGGCGGACGGGCCGTTGGTTGAAGCTGGATCGGACCGAGGCGACTGTTTGCGCCGCCGCGGACCGGCCGTCGGTCCGAGCCGGGGCGGGGCCGGGCGGGGGCGGGGCCGGAGCCGGATCGAGGAGGCGCCCGTGCTCAGCCCGGCGAGGTCTGCGGGGCGGGATTCGACAGGCCGAGGCCGTAGCCGGCCAGGAACACCCCCGCCTCCTTGTGGCGCGGGTAGGCGCCGGCCAACCTGTGAAAGGCCCGGGAGTGGTCCGGGTGGGTCAGGTGCGCCACCTCGTGCACCAGTACCGAGTCGAGCACCCATTCGGGCACGACACGCAGGCGGTGTGACACGCGGATGTGGCCCGAATACGTCGAGCACGAGCCCCAGCGGGCCGTCTGGTTGGTGACCCAGCGCACCGAGACGGGACGGGCCCCCACGAGGTAGCGGTCGCTCAGCTCGATGGCGCGGGCCAGCAGGCCGTCGTCGTCGAGGCCGGACTGCAACTGGTGACGCGTGAGGAGGCGATCAACCAACCAGTCGATCGCCTTCTGCCGGCTCTCGACGTCGAGATGGGCCGGCACCGACACGACGATGCGGCCACCCACCCACTTGGCCTCGGACGTCCTCTTGCGGCGCTTGCTGATGCGGACCTCGACCTCGGGCGTCGGGTCGACCGCGCTGACGTCGTCGCGGGGTGGAGCCGCCTCGACCGTCTCGACCGCCTCGACCGCCTCGACCGCCTCGACCGCCTCGACCGTCTCGATCGACCGTCTCGACCGCCTCGAGGGCCTGAGCCGGCGCCTCTGGCTCTGCCTCGCCCACGCGTTCCGGCGCCTTCGGCAACCTGGCCGTGCGGTCCGGCGTCGGCTCGGCCCCGAAGAGGTCGGCCACGTCGAACAGCGTCATGGATGGCATTGTGGCCGACCGGTGTGACCGGGTCGTGCATGCCCGGTCAGCATTCCTGCATCAGGCGATGCGGACTGCCTGCGATCGATGCGGCCGCCACGCGGGGTCGGGTAGAGCCGGAAGGCTGACACCCACTCTGATGCTTGCGTCTTCCGATGGCGGAATGGTCGTCGTCATCGTGCCCGCCGGGCGTCAGCCGGTGGAGTTAGCCGAGCACGAGCTCGGCCATGGTGCGCAAGGTGGCGACGTCGCCGTTGATGAGCATGGTGGTGGCCCACGATTCGCGCCAGGCCTCGAGGTCGTCGCGGATCTTCGCTACCGGTCCGACCAGCGCGATGTCCTCCACCATGGCGGTGGGGACGGCGGCCGCCGCATCGTCCTTGCGCCCGTCGAGATAGGCGTCCTGGATCTTGGTGGCCGCTTCCTCGTAGCCCATGCGCGCGAAGACGTCGAAGTGGAAGTTCATCTCCTTGGCCCCCATGCCGCCGATGTAGAGGGCGAGATACGGCCGGAACCCGTCCGCGGCCGCCTCGGTGTCGTCGTTGAGGACGGTCGGCGCGAAAGCCAGCACCTCGAAGTCCGCCGCGCCGCGCCGGGCGGTCGGGCGGGCGAAGCCCTCGTCGAGTGACGCCTCGAAGGAGGACATGGCCCGGGGGGAGAAGAAGATGGGGAACCAGCCGTCGGCGATCTCCGCGGCCAGGGCGACGTTCTTCGGGCCCTCCGCCCCCAGAATGATCGGGATGTCGGCCCGTAACGGGTGCACGATCGGCTTGAGGGGCTTGCCCAGGCCGGTGCCCCCCGGATAGGGAAGCGGGTAGTGCGGGCCGTCGTTGGTCACCGGCTTCTCGCGGGCGAGGACCTGGCGCACGACATCGACGTACTCGCGCGTGCGCGCCAGGGGCGCGGGGAACGGCTGGCCGTACCAACCCTCGACCACCTGTGGTCCCGACACGCCGAGGCCGAGCACGAAGCGGCCGCCCGAGAGGTGGTCCATCGTCAGCGCGGCCATGGCCATGGCGGTCGGGGTGCGCGCCGAGAGCTGGCACAACGACGTGCCGAGCCGCACCCGCTCGGTCCGTGATCCCCACCAGGCCAGCGGCGTGAGGGCGTCCGAGCCGTAGGACTCCGCCGTCCACACCGAGTCGTAGCCGAGCCGGTCGGCCTCCTGCACGAGCTCCACCGCGTTGGGCGGCGGCCCCGAGCCCCAGTAACCCAGCTGCAGGCCGATCTTCATCGTCTTCACGTGCGACTCCTCTCGGCTTCGTGTCGCGCTGCGCAGTGTGTCAGATGCGCCGCGCAGATGCGCTGTTCAGACCCGGGCGACGATCTCGTCGGCGAACCAGCGCACCGCACCGAGGCGGGCATCCAGGGCCTCCTTGTCGGGCGTGCCCGGCTTGACGTCGACGAACATCCACGGCGCGCACACGAAGTCGGTCACGCCGGCGTCGGCGAAGCGGCGGTACAGATCGACCGTGGGCCGCTCCTTGAGCGACAGGTAGACGGTGAAGCCCTCCTCGTCCCGACCGGCCTTCTTGAGCGCGTCGTGCAGCTCGGCGAGGTGGATCCATGCCTCCTCCTCGGTGTAGGCGCCGGCGGCGATCCAGCCGTCGCACAGGGCAGCCGTCCGGCGCAGAGCGACAGGGGAGTGGCCGCCGCCGATGATCGGGATCGGCTCGGTGGGGGCGGGCTCGATCTGGCACTCCGGGACGTCGTAGTAGTCCCCGTGGAACTCGACCCAGCCGCCGCGCCACAGTGCACGCAGGGCGACGATCATCTCGTCCAGGCGCTTGCCCCGCGAGGCGAAAGCCTGTCCGGTCTGCTCGAACTCCTCCTGGCACCAGCCGACCCCGACGCCCAGGCGCAGCCGGTTGTCCGCCAGCACCGCGGTCGTGCCGACCGACTTGGCGACCGTCATGAGGTCGCGCAACGGCGCGATGTACACGCCCGTGGTGAAGAGGAGGTTCTCCGTCGCCGCGGCCATGGCGGAGATCACGCACATCGGGTCAGGCCACGCCGTCTCGGTATCCCAGCCGGGCGCGCCGTCCTCGCGGGTCGAGTAGGTGTAGCGCGACTCGAGCTCGCGTGGGTTGAACAGATGATCGGAGACGTACATGCCGCCGTAGCCCAGCTCGTCGGAGGCCTGAGCCAGCGGGATCGCCTGGCGCGTCGGCAGGAAGGAGATGGCCTGGTGGAAGCGCACCGCGTGGTCGCTCACGGCGCCGGCCTCAGCGGGCCCGGGCGGGTAACGGCGTGCCCCCGGTGGGGGCGGACGGCGCGAAGGCGACGGGGATGTGCTTGGTCCCGTTGATGAAATTCGACTGCAGGCGCTGTACGTCGCCATCCAGGCGGAGGTCGGGCAGGCGGTCGAGGACGCGGTCGAACATGACCATGATCTCCATGCGGGCCAGGTTCGCCCCCAGGCAGAAGTGCGGCCCGCCGGCCCCGAACGCGATGTGGTTGTTGGGGGACCGGGTGATGTCGAACGAGTTGGGGTTGTCGAAGGCCGACTCGTCGCGGTTGGCCGAGGTGTGCCAGAAGACGACCTTGTCGCCCTCCTTGATCTCCTGCTCGTGCAGCTCCATGTCACCGGTCGCCGTGCGGCGGAAGTGCATGACGGGCGTCACGTAGCGGAGCATCTCCTCGACGGCGCCGGGGAGCAGCGAGCGGTCCCGGCGGAGCAGCTCCCACTGCTCGGGGTGGTCGAAGAAGGCGGTCATCGCCCCCGACATGAGATTGCGGGTCGTCTCGTTGCCGGCGACGATCAGGAGGAGGAAGAAGAGGTCGAGCTCGAGCTGGTCGAGCTTCTCGCCCTCCACCTCGGCGTCGAGGAGCACCGAGACCAGGTCCTGCTTGGGCTCGAGACGCCGGTTGGTGGCCAGCTCCTCGGCGTAGCTGTACACCTGCATGGCGGCCTCGCCCGAGTCCACACCGGGCGTCTGGTACTCGGGGTCCTCGGAGCCGATCATGCGGTTGGACCAGTCGAAGACCATGCGGCGGTCCTCCTGGGGCACGCCGAGCAGCTCGGCGATGACGAGCAGGGGCAGCTCGGCCGCGATCTCCTCGACGAAGTCGGCCGTGCCGCGCTCGCACACGGCGTCGATGATCCCGTCGGCGTAGCCGACGATCTGCTGCTCGAGGTCCCGCACCATCTTGGGGGTGAAGCCATGGTTGACCAGCCGCCGGTAGCGCGTGTGCATGGTCGGGTCCATGTTGACCATCATCAGCTGCTGCTGGGCCAGCTGGTCATCGTCCATCTCGGTGAAGAGGGAGCCCCGCCGGGCCGAGGAGAAGTGCTCCCAGTCCCGGTTGACGTGGACGCAGTCGTCGTAGCGGGTGATGGCCCAGAACCCGCCGCGGGGGGCGGCCGCCTCGGGGTGCCAGAAGGCTGGCGCCTCCCGGCGGAGCTCGGCGAACCACTCATGGGGCACGCCCGCCACGAAGTTGCGCCCGTCGATGAGGTCAATCTCCTCGAGGCTCAAGGCCCCCCCTTCGCGCACTCCGGCGACCCGCCCGACGCTGCCCGGTGCCAGCCCGTTCGGGCAATTTCTAGAACGTGTGTCAGTGATCATAGGCACAGACCCGCCAGACGGGACCGGCTCCGGGGGACGGATGGAGCCAGCGGGTATCTTCGCCGGGCGGCCGTCGGACCTCCCGACCAGGCCAAGCGAATCGAGGACCACTCGTTGACCTACTGCCTGGCTCTGCGACTCCACGAGGGCATGATCTTCCTGGCCGACACGCGCACGAACGCGGGCGTCGACGATGTCGGCACCTATCGCAAGATGCACGTGCTCCAACCCGCCGACGATCGCCTCTTCGTGATCGAGTCGGCCGGGAGCCTGGCGACCACGCAGGAGGTTCTCGACCGCATGGCGCGCGACCTGGCGGCCGGTGAGGCGACCGAGAGCCTGGCCACGGTCGCCCATCTGTTCGAGGCGGCGCTGTACCTGGGGCGCCTGAGCCGGGAAGTGGCGAAGGGGCACAAGGAAGCGCTCGGCGAGGTCGGGGCCGACGGCACGGCGACGTTCATCCTCGGCGGCCATGTCGGCGACGAGCCACCCGACGTCCTCCTCGTGTATCCCGAGGGCAACTACATCCGGGTCTCGGACGACCGTCCCTTCCTGCAGATCGGCGAGAGCAAGTACGGCAAGTTCATGCTGGAGCTGGCGGTCGAGGCGCACGTCGACCTCGTCACGGCGGCCAAGATCGCGCTGGGGTCCATGTTGTCCACTGCACGGGCCAACCTCTCGGTCGGGCCGCCGTATGACATCGGCATCTACTTCAACGATTCGCGCTCGCTCAGCCAGTTTCGCATTGAGAGCGATTCGCCACTGCTTGACAAGCTGCGCAAGGTATGGGAACGCAACCTCCTCAATGGCATCGCCGAGCTCCCCGCCATCACCCAGGATGACCTGACGGAAGTAGACGAACCGGCGTAGCGAGCCGGGCCCCCGAAGACTGCTCGTGACAGTGCAGTTCCTGAGCGAGCCGGAAGTGCTGGCGAGTGTCGCCCTGCTGAGCGCCTGGGGGGTCGCCTGCGTCGCCATCCGCTACCGGTCCCAGGTCCGTGAGGCGGCGGGGTCGGTACTGAGGTCACTCGGACTGGCCGCCGGCGTCGCCCTGGCACTCCTGGCCTACCCGATCTGGATGATGATCAAGGGTCCGCAGCACTACTCGGGAACGGCACAGCCCATCAACAACCCCTTCTACAACGACGTGATGAGTCTGGTCGCACCCGGGCCGCTCCAACGGTTCTCGGTCGGCATCCACTTCGCCGGTGTCCCGATGAGCAACTTCTCGGAGGAGGGCGGGTACATCGGCATCCCTCTACTGCTCGTCGTCGCGTTCCTCGCCTGGCGGTCACGGCGTAGCCCACGTATGCAGCTCGCGCTCGCTGTCTGGGCGGGTGCCGTGGTGCTCTCGCTCGGCCCGCACCTGTGGATCGACGGGCACCACACGGGGATCCCGCTCCCGTTCCAGGCCATTCAGCACATTCCGCTGCTGGATAACCTCCTCCCCGTCCGAATCTCCATGGCGACTGCGGCCTGCACAGCGGCCATCGTGGCGTTTGGCCTGGACGACATCCGCCGTGCAGGCGTGCGGGTGTACCGTCATCACCACGGTTCCAGCCGGTCCGGGGGAGCGGTGGCCGCCACCGTGGCCTGCGTCGTCTTAGTGATCCTCGTCGTCACCCAGTTGCCCACGTGGCCGGTCGGGTCGCAGCCTGGGGGGGGCCTCCCGACGGTGGTACGCGACGCCATTCCCAAGGGGGATCCCGTGACCATCTCCTACCCGATCGCCTCGCCGCTCAACGCAGAGGCGATGCTTTGGCAGGCGGCGGCCGGCGACCAATTCCGACTCGTCGGAGGCTACGCGGAGCATCCCGACCTGACCGGCGCCCTGTCCTTCGGGCCGGACCAGATGAATCCAGCCGGGCTCGATCTGTTCCTCGAGGGGCGGGAGGCCTCCGTCACCGACCAGCCGGTGGCGGTAACGCCCGCGCTCGATCGCGACCGCCCGGTTAGCCGCCGAACGCAACGACGTCCGGATGCTGCTTGTCGACCGGTCAGCCAAGGGAGCGGCAGCCGTGGTCCGGGTCTTCAGTGCGGCATTCGGATCGCCCCGCGTGAGCACCCCCCGCTTCGCCCTGTGGGGGAGCGCCGCCGGCCCGTTGTGATGGATGCGACCTACCGAGGCCTGGGCGCCGCGGCAGGTTGATGCCGCGGCAAAGGTGATGGAGGAAGGTTATGGAGGAAGGCAACGCTCCCAACGAGCACCCGGCGCCCCAGCGGGTCTCCACCGGGACCCTGCCGTCCGACCTGGAGGTACAGACGATCGTCTCTGCGGGTTACGAGCAATTCCGCCATCTGGATGAGGGGTGGGTGGCCGACTACATCCCGGCCCTGGCCAAGGCCTCGCCGGAGGCCTTCGGCGTGTGCGTGGCCGGAGTGCACGGGCGGGTCTTCGCCATCGGCGATGCCGAGCACGAGTTCACCATCCAGAGCATCTCGAAGCTCTTCGTCTTCGCGCTGGTCTGCGACACCATCGGTCCGGCGGAGGCGCGTCGCAAGCTGGGGGTCAACAGCACCGGGCTGCCCTTCGACTCGGTGATGGGCATTGAGCTCAACGCGGACCGCACCATGAATCCCATGGTCAATGCGGGCGCTCTGGCGACCACCAGCCTGGTGCCGGGAGGATCGCCCGAGGAGAAGTTCGCACGCATCGCCGCCACGCTGTCGGTGTTCGCCGGGCGCAGGCTGACGCTGGACGAAGAGGTGTACGAGTCCGAGGCGGCGAACAACGATCGCAATCGCGGCATCGCACACCTCCTGAGCGGCTACGGGCGCATGTACTGCGATCCCGATGTCGCCACCGACATCTACACGAGGCAGTGCTCGTTGCGCGTGAACGCGCGCGCGACCTGGCTGTCATGGGGGCGACACTGGCCGATGGCGGTGTGAACCCGCTGACCGGGAAGAGGGCCATCGCGGCGGGTTGCTGCCAGCGGGTGCTGCCCGTCCTCGCGACGTGCGGCCTCTACGAGCGCTCGGGCGACTGGCTCTACGACGTGGGGCTGCCGGGGAAGAGCGGGGTCAGCGGGGGACTGGTGACCGTGTCCCCCGGGAAGGGCGGGGTCGGGACCTTCTCACCACCGCTCGACGAGGCGGGCAACAGCGTGCGCGGCCAGCGGATGACGACCTATCTCTCGGAGCGCCTGGGGCTCAACCTCTTCGCCTCGGCTCCCGTCCCGGACGCCGGTGCGCCTCAGGAGGCTTGACAGGCGGCATCCACAAGGAGATACTTGTACAAGTAGTCCATTGTGACTCCCCGAAAGGATGCCCTCATGAACAAAGCCACTGACCGCACCGAGACCTTGGAGGACTTCCAGCGCACGAAGACCTTCACCTCCGCCCCCGACGCCGTGTACTCGGCGCTGACCGACATCGACGCGCTCACGGGGTGGTGGACCCCCGCGGGCGGCGGCGCCGACGCCGGCGAGACGCTGCTTTTCCTCATGGGCGACCAGGAGGTCGTCATGCGGGTCGACGAAGCCGACCGACCCTCGCGGGTCCGCTGGAGCGTGCTCGTCTGCGAGGCCGCCTCCGATTGGGTCGGGACCTCCATCACCTTCGACCTCGAGCCGGTCGGCGCCGGCACCGAGTTGCGCTTCGAGCACGACGGCCTCAACGCCGACCTCGAATGCTTTGAGACCTGCCAGGCGGGGTGGACGCGTCACCTCGCCAGCCTCGTCGAGTACGTCGACCGGGGCACCGGCACCCCGAACCCGCCCGCCGACGTCGAGCGATTCGCCGCCTGGCGCGCCGAGCACGCGGCCCACTGAGCAAGCGTGGACGGCGGGGGTCGCGTTCCGCTAGGAAGCACCGATGATGCCCTCGCCCGAAGAGACGGCAGCGCCCGCTGGACCCGACGCGGTCCTGCGGGCGCTCGCCGATGCTCACCGGCGACAGATTCTGCGGCTGGTCCAGCACACCGAGCTTCCCGCTGGTCAGATCGCCGGCCACTTCGACCTCACCCAGCAGGCCGTCAGCCAGCACCTGACCGTCCTCAAACGGGCCGGGTTGCTGACCGAGCGCCGGGAGGGCACCCGCCGTCTCTACTCGTTGCGGTCCGAGTCGCTCCAGCCGCTGCGCACCCTGCTCGAGGAGTTCTGGCCGGACGCCCTCGCCCGCCTCAAGCAGTCCGTCGAGCGAGCCCACCCCCGCACCCAGAGGAAAGGACCGATGTGATCAGTACCAGCGTGCGCATCGCCGCGCCCCCGGAGGTGGTGTTCCCATACTTCACCGAACCCCGGCTGATGATCACCTGGATCGGGGAGCACGCCGACCTCGACGCCCGGCCGGGCGGGACGTTCGCTGTCGACTTCGGCGAGTCCGCCGCCCACGGGAGCTACGTCGCGGTGGAGCCACCCCACCGGGTCGTCTTCACCTGGGGGATCCCCGAGGACGTCACGCTGCCGCCGGGGAGCAGCACGGTGGAGGTGGTGTTCGTCGCCGACGGCGCCGACACGATCGTGAATCTCACCCACTGCGACCTCCCGCCGGACCGCGAACCCTCACACCGGGAGGGATGGGATCGCTGCCTCGGCATGCTCGTCGACGACCTTCGCCAATAGAGGCGATCGGCGGCAGCTTCCTGAAGGCCGCCGGACCGGCTCTGGGAGTCCCGGGGCGGCGGCCTGGCCGGGCCGGCGGGAGCAGTCGCGGACCGGGACCCCGCAAACGAGAACGTGTTACAGTTTTTGGCAGCGCGGCCTTGACCTGGCAGGGACCGCCGAATGCACGCGAGGCTGCCCCACGATGTTCCTCGAAGAGAGCCCCGAACAGCAGCAGCTGCGCGCCGAGCTGCGTCAGTACTACTGCGAGCTCCTCACCGACGAGGTGCGGGCCGGCCTCGCCGAGGGCGGCGAGGGGGGAGAGGCCTGGAGCCAGGTGGTGCGCCAGATCGGCAAGGACGGCTGGCTCGGCATCGGATGGCCGCGCGAGTTCGGCGGCCAGGGCCGGCCGGCGACCGACCAGTTCATCTTCTTCGACGAGACGAGGCGCGCCGGTGCGCCGTTCCCCTTCGTCACCATCAACACCGTCGGGCCGACCATCATGCGCTTCGGCACCGACGAGCAGAAGTCGTTCTTCCTCCCGCAGATCCTCGCCGGCGAGCTCAACTTCGCCATCGGCTACACCGAGCCCGAGGCCGGCACAGACCTGGCCTCGTTGCGCACGCGGGCCGTGCGCGACGGCGAGGAGTACGTCGTCAACGGGGCGAAGATCTTCACCAGCGGCGCCGACCAGGCCGACTACGTGTGGCTGGCCGTGCGGACCGACCCGGACGTTCCCAAGCACAAGGGCATCTCGATCCTGTGCGTGCCCACGACCTCGGCCGGCTTCGAGTGGTCGATCATCCACACCGTCGGCGGGCTGACGACGACGCAGACCTTCTACGACAACGTGCACGTGCCCGTGGCCAACCGTGTCGGGGACGAGAACGAGGGCTGGCGCATGATCACCACCCAGCTCAACCACGAGCGTGTCGGCCTGGCCGCGTGGAGCGGTCTGGCCATCTCGCTCTACGAGGACATCGTGGAGTGGGCGGCGGCGCAGCAGACCGACGACGGCAGGACGCTGATCGACCAGGGCTGGGTGCAGATGGATCTCGCCAAGTGCCACGCCGAGCTCCAGGCCATGTGGCTGCTCAACTGGCGCATGGCGGTGCACGTGGCCGACGGGGAGCTCACCGGCGCCGAGTCGTCGTCGATCAAGGTCTTCGGGACCGAGCGCATCGTCGAGGTGACGCGTCTGTTGCTGGGGGTGGTGGGCGCGGCCGGCTACCTGGTGCCGGGCTCGCCGGGCGCGCTGCTGCGCGGCCGGCTCGAGGCCACCGGGCGCCAGGCGCAGATCAACACGTTCGGGGGCGGGGTGAACGAGGTGCAACGCGAGATCGTGGCCACGGCCGGCCTGGGGATGACGCGGGGAACGCGATGAGCGCGGTGACGACGCAGTGACGACGCAGTGACGACGCGGTGACGACGCGGTGACGACGCGGTTCGAGGAGTTGGCGCCGTTCCCGGACCACAGCGCCGCGCTGGCGACGCTCGTCGGGCAGGCGGCCGGTCCGCCGAGCCTGGCGCCCGATGCGGTCAACGTGCCGATGATCCGGCACTGGGTCGAGGCGATGGGCGACCACAACCCGGTCTACATCTCCGACGACGCGGCGCGCGCCGCCGGCTACGACCAGTTGATCGCCCCGCCCACCATGCTGCAGGCCTGGATCATGCGGGGTCTGCGTACGTCGCTGCTTCTCGAGGAGGCCCGGGCCGAGGGCGCGGTCACGGGAAGTGGGCCCAACGAGATGATGATGAGCCTGCTCGACGAGGAAGGGCTGACCTCGGTCGTGGCCACCAACTGCGAGCAGCACTACGAGCGCCCGCTGGTGGTGGGGGACCGGGTGCTGGTGCGCTCGCTGATCGAGACGATCTCGGACCCCAAGCGGACCGGCCTGGGCACCGGGCGCTTCATCACGACCCGGCTCGACTACGTAGCTGTCCCCGATGCTTCTGTGCCCGCGTTCTCAGAGTCGGACGACGAGGTGCAGGCGCTCTATGACGCCGGCGAACCGGTGGCCACCATGCGCTTCCGCATCCTCAAGTTCCTGCCGCCGGACCGTACGCCAGCGCGCCCGCCGCGCCCGCGGCCGGCCCTCACCCAGGACAACGCGTTCTGGTTCGAGGGCGCTCGCGCCCACCGGCTGCTGATCCAGCACTGCACCTCGTGCGGCACCCTGCGCCACCCGCCGCTGCCGGCCTGTGCCGTCTGCGGTTCCCTCGAATGGGACACGGTGGAGTCGAGCGGGCGCGGCACCGTGTACTCCTACGTCGTGGTGCACTACCCCCAGGTGCCCGCGTTCGAGTACCCGCTGCCGATCGGTCTGATCGAGCTGGAGGAGGGGACGCGGGTGGTGGCCAACCTCGGCGGGGTCGCGCTCGATGCGATCGAGGTCGGCATGGCGGTGCGCGCCGAGTTCGTCGACCACGACGAGGAGCTGTCGCTCCCCGTGTTCGTGCCGGCGGAGACCGCTGCAGGGAAGGGAGCCTGATGGACTTCAAGCTGAGCGAGGAGCAGCTCGCGGTCTCCGAGGCCGCCACCGGTCTCCTCTCGGGTCTGGTCGACGCCGAACGCACCGCCGCCGTGGAGGCCAGTGCCGAGCGCATCGACCGCGAGCTGTGGCAGGCGTTGGCCGACGCCGACCTGCTCGCGCTCGCCGTCCCCGAGGCCGACGGCGGCGCCGGCTACGGCCTGATGGAGCTCTGCCTGCTCCTGGAGGCGCAGGGGAACGCGGTGGCCGCGGTGCCGTTGTGGGCCACCCTCGTGCTCGGGGCGCTCCCCGTCGCCCGCTTCGGCTCAGAGGCCCAGCGCGGCCGCTGGCTCCCCGGCGTGGTGGCCGGCGAGGTGCTCCTCACCGCGGCCCTGAACGGCAGCGCGAGCAGCCCGACGTCCATGCCCGCCGTGCGCGCCACGGCGTCGGGTTCGGACACGGGTTCGGACACGGGGTCGGGCTGGGTATTGGAGGGCACCGAGCTGGCCGTGCCCCAGGCCCACCTGGCGGACCGCATCTTGGTGCCGGCCCGCACGGAGGACGGCGGTGTGCTGCTGGCTCTCGTCGATCCGCAGGCGTCGGGTGTGACGCTCGAGCGCGCTGTGACCACCAACCGCGAGATCCACCCGCACCTGCATCTCGCCGGCGTGGCCGTGGCGCCGGGGGACATCCTCGTCGGCCCGGACCTGGGGCACTCCGTCCTCCACTACGTGCTCGTGGCGGCCACCATCTCGCTGTGCGCGCTGCAGGTCGGCGTGTGCGAGGCGGCGCTGACCAAGACCGCGGCCTACCTCAACTCCCGCCAGCAGTTCGGGCGACCACTCAGCACCTTCCAGGGCACCATGCTGAGGGCGGCGGACGCCGCCATCGACATCGAGGCGATGCGGGTCACCTGGCAGAACGCGGCGTGGCGCTTCGACACCGGCCGCGACGCCGCCGATGCGGCCCGGGTGGCCAAGTGGCAGGCGGCCGAGCGCGGGCAGCGGACGGTGCACGCCACCCAGCACCTGCACGGGGGTATGGGGGCGGACATCTCCTACCCGATCCACCGCTACTTCCTCTGGGGCAAGCAGATCGAGTTGCTCCTGGGTGGCCCGAGCGCGCAGCTGGCGCGGCTCGGGGCGGAGATCGCCGAACAGGCGCTGGCGCGGGCCGAGGCCGAGGCGGGCACGTGAGCACGGTTGGACTGGACCGCTCGGGCCCGACCTTCGCCGCGGTGGCGGTGGGGGACGAGCTCCCGACCCTGGTGCTGCCGATCACGCGCACGTTGATCGTGTCCGGCGCCATTGCGAGCCGCGACTACCAGGACGTGCACCACGATTCGGTCCTGGCCAAGGAGCGGGGCTCCAAGGACATCTTCATGAACATCCTGACCACCAACGGGCTGGTCGGGCGCTACGTCACCGACTGGTCGGGCCCGCGCAGCCGGCTGTCGGACGTCAACATCCGGCTGGGCGCGCCGAACCATCCCGACTGCACCATGACGCTGACCGGATCGGTCACCGAGAAGGGGTCGCTGACCGACGACGGCCACCACGGCGTCGTGACGGTCTCGATCCGCGGCGCCAACGACCTGGGCGACCACGTCACGGGCACGGTCACGCTGCTGCTCCCGGTCGAGCCGGCTGGCTCCGGCTCCGGCGCCGGCGCGCCGGCGTCGGCGTCGGAGGGGGCGTGATGGCACGTTCCCATTCGTTCTCCGGCTCGACCGCCATCGCCGGCATCGGGGCGACCGAGTTCTCCAAGGCCTCCGGGCGCTCGGAGCTGCGCCTGGCCGTCGAGGCGGTCGCCGCCGCGCTGGCAGACGCCGGCGTTGCGCCGTCCGAGGTGCAGGGGATGGTCACGTTCAGCTCCGACACCAATCCCGACATCGACATCGCCCGCAGCCTGGGCATCGGCGACCTGAGCTTCTTCAGCCGCATCCACTACGGCGGCGGGGCGGCCTGCGCCACCATCCAGCAGGCGGCACTGGCCGTCTCCTCGGGGGTGGCCGACGTCGTGGTCTGCTACCGCGCCTTCAACGAGCGCTCGGGCAGCCGCTTCGGCGCCGGCGTCCAGGGCAGGGCCCCGCTGCCGACAGCGGAGAACGCGCACATGGCCTCGTACCTGCCGGTCGGCCTGCTCACCCCGGCGTCGTGGGTGGCCATGGCGGCGCAGCGTTACCTGCACGTCACCGGCGCCACGAGCGAGGACCTCGGACGGGTGGCCGTGGCCGACCGCAAGCACGCGGCGACCAACCCGAAGGCCTGGTTCTACGAGCAGCCGATCACGCTCGAGGAGCACCAGGCCAGCCGCTTCATCGTCGAGCCGCTGCACCTCCTCGACTGCTGTCAGGAGACCGACGGGGGACAGGCGCTCGTCGTGACCTCCCTCGAGCGCGCCCGCGACCTGCGCTCCGACCCGGTGGTCATCCGGGCGGCGGCCCAGGGCTCCGGGGCGGGCCAGGACATGATGACCAGCTATTACCGCGACGACCTGCTGGGTCTGCCCGAGATGGCGGTGGTGGCCCGCCAGCTGTGGGAGACCTCGGGGCTCGGCCCCGACGACATGCAGGCCGCCATCCTCTACGACCACTTCACCCCCTACGTCCTCTACCAGTTGGAGGAGCTCGGGTTCTGCGCCAAGGGCGAGGCCAAGGACTTCGTGCGCGACGGCCGCCTCGAGCTCGGTGGCGCGCTCCCCACCAACACGCACGGCGGCCAGCTCGGCGAGGCCTACCTGCACGGTATGAACGGGATCGCCGAGGGCGCCCGCCTCGTGCGCGGTACCTCGGTCAACCAGGTGCCCGGCCTCGAGCACGTCGTGGTGACGGCGGGGACCGGCGTGCCGACGAGCGGGCTGGTGCTCGGCGTCGATCGCTGATCGCTGATCGCTGATCGCTGATCGCTGAACCGAGCACCGGGCTCGGGCTTGGGTCTCGGGATCGGGCTCGTCGTCCCCGAGGTGGTGTCCCTAGACCTTTCCGGCCCGTAGCTCGTCATCACTTGCGGTGTATCCGCCTTCCCACCGCACTGGCCGGCAGGACGGCTTGGAAGTCAGCGTAGGTCAGCGCGTTCCGCGCGCCCGACGAGCGCCGCGCCGGGTGCGGTCGCTGCGGGGTCAGATGGGCCGGTCGCCCACCGCATCCTCGAGCCTGGCCGCATCCTCGGGATCCAGCAGTTGGTACGTTCCCCCCTTGTCGGGTTGCCACAGCACCGGCTCGGCGCAGTTCCAGCGCTCGGCCCGCAGCGATCTCTTGAGCACCTTGTTGGTGGCCGTGGCGGGCAGCGCGTCGCTCATGCGGACGAACCGGGGTGACCACTTCGTGCCGAGGTCGCCCTGCGAGGCCAGGAATTCGACCAGTCCTTCCGCGTCGAGCACATCCAGGCCGGGCCGCAGTTGCACAGCCGCCATCACCTGGTCGCCCACGACCGGGTCCGGCACGGCGTAGACCGACGCCAGGACGACGTCGGGGTGCCGTTGCAGGATCCGCTCGATCGGAGCCGAGGCGAAGTTCTCGCCGTCGACGCGGAGCCAGTCGTGGTCCCGGCCGGCGAAGTAGAAGAAGCCTGCGTCGTCGCGGTAGGCAAGGTCGCCGGTCCAGTACCAACCCTCACGCAAGCGAGCGGTCTCGGCATCACTGTTGCGCCAATACCCCTCGAAGCCGGCGCCGCCGGCCTTGGACACCAACTCGCCGATGGCCTCCTCCGCGTTGAGCAACCGGCCCTGATCGTCGAAGCGGGCGGGCGGGCACTCCGCACCGCTCGCCGGATCGAGGACCACGGTGCCCTCCGGCGCCCGCCCCAGTGCCTCCGGCGGCGTGTCGGGCGTGCGGGCGACGACGGCGCCGCCTTCGGTGGACCCGTACGAGTCCGTCACGGCGACGGCGAAGCGCTCGGTGAAGCGGGCGACGTCCTCGGTCGTTCCTTCGTTGCCGAACGCGCGCACCAGCGGGTTGTCGGCGTCATCGGGTTGCTCCGGCGTGGCCAAGATGTAGGACAGAGGCTTCCCGACGTAGTTGAAGTACGTCGCGCCGGCCGCCCGCACGTCGGGCAGGAAACCCGAAGCGGAGAACCGGCCCGTCGCCGGCAGCGCGAAGGCCGAGCCCGCCATCAGCGCCGGGCCCCAGCCGGCCATCAGCGCGTTGGAGTGGAACAGCGGCATGGACAGGTAGCACACGTCCGCCGGCTCGAGCGCGTACATCTGGGCCACGATGCCGCCGATCCGGGCCAACCGGCCCTGACTGCACAGGCAGGCCTTGGGCGCGCCCGAAGTGCCCGACGTGAAGAGGAGATAGCCGAGGGTGTCGGGGGTCACCGACAGATCGGCGACGTCCGCCGGCGCCGATCCCATGTGTGACGCGAGCGCGGCCCGGGACGCCTCGGTGTCCAGCACGAGCACGCGCTCGTTGGCGTGCCCGACTTCCCCCAGGGTGTCGCCGATGCGGGCGCCCGCCACGAGAGGGAGGTACGTCGAGTCGGTGATCAGGAATTGGCACTCGGTGTGGGCGAGGTCCCGCACCAGCTCATCCCCTCGGTGGGTGGGGTTGGCCCCGACCACCACCGCCCCGGCCAGGGCCGCCGCCTCGAGCCAGAAGACGAATTCGGGCACGTTGTCGAGCATGACGGCCACGTGGAAGGGTCCCTCATGGCGGTTGGCCCGCAACCAGGCGGCCCGCGCCGCCGCCCGGGCGACCACCTCGGCGTGGCTGAGCCGGAGGTCGTTCGCCACCAAGCCGAGACCGTCGATGTCGGAAAGGTCGAGGACGGCACGGGTGATGGTTTCGAGTGCCGCCGCCGGGCTGGCACCAGCGGGTGACGATTGCGCCTCAGCAGGGGTCACTGCATCTCCAAATGTCTTTGACCTGGGATTATACTACTATTATTGGAACACGTTGCATTTTAGTCAGACCCGTGTTACCGTCGGGGGAGCGCCTGCGGAAACGGACCGCGGCACCGTAGACGAGGACGTGCGACCCCATGGAATTCGGCATCTTCAACGCCGCGTGCGTTTTGCCCCGGTACGCCGAGAAGCACGGAGCATCCGCTGAGCACGACCGCATCATGGACGAGGTCGCGTTCATCGTGGCGGCCGACAAGGCCGGCTTCAAGTACACCTGGGCCTCGGAGCACCACTTTCTGACCCAGTACTCGCATCTGTCCGCTTCCGAGTCCTTCCTGGCCTTCGTTGCGGCCAAGACGAACAACATCCACATCGGCTCGGGCATCTTCAACATCACGCCGCCGGTGAACCACCCCGCCCGGATCGCCGAGCGGGTGGCCATGCTCGACCACCTCTCCGGGGGTCGTTTCGAGTTCGGCACGGGCCGCGGCTCCTCCACCACCGAGCAGCGGGGCTTCGGGATCAACGACCCCGACCTCACCCGCGAGATGGTGGCGGAGACCCTGCCGCAGATCGTGCGCATGTGGAAGGACGAGGACTACAGCTACGAGGGCAAGTTCTTCTCCATGCCGTCCCGCAACGTCCTGCCCAAGCCCTACTCGAAGCCCCACCCGGCCATCTGGATGGCGGCGGGGAGCCCGTCCACCTTCGACCTGGCCGCCGAGCTCGGGGTGGGCGTCCTGTGCTTCGGCTTCTCGACGCCGGATCAGCTCACGCCACTGGTCAGTCGCTACAAGGAGAAGATCCAGGACTGCACGAACCCGGTCGGTGGCTTCATCAACAACAACGTGATGATCACGACCCAGATGATCTGCATGGAGGACGGGGCCAAGGCGCGCAAGACGTTCCTCGAGGCAGACTCGAACTACCACCTGAGCCTCGTGTTCCGCTATCTCGACACGTTCCCCAAGCCGCCGGGCATCCCCGAGTGGCCCGCGATCATCCCCGGCATGGATGCCGCCACGCTCGACGCAGCGATCGCGGCTGGCGTCACTGCGGTCGGCACCCCCGACGAGGTGGGCAAGGCGGTCGAGAGTTTCGTGGCGACGGGCGCCGACCAGCTGGCGTTCGGGATGCTGTCGACCTCCATGCCGATCGAGTTGTGCGAGGAAGCCACCGAGACGTTCGGCAAGCACGTGCTGAAGGACTTCGACACGGACCCGGTGCACCTCACCACCAAGCAGCGCCTCGCCGCCGGCGGCTCCTGACCTCTTAACCTTCAACCTTCGGGCGTCGCACTCTCGCCCGGCTGCGCCCGGCTGGCCCGGCTGCGCTCCGGCTAGCCCTCCAGCCGGAACTCGTCTGTTCGCAGGCGTCGGTCGATCTCTTCCGCCACTTCGGCGGGGCCGCGCGTGCCCACGTCGACGAGGTGCCGCGCGTCGACGTCGTGGTTCTCGAACTGCGTCCACAGATCTCCGACCACGGCCGCGTCGGCGAGCGCCCCGGCGTGCTGTGGCTCGACCCTGCGATCATGCACGCGCTGCTGCACGAGCTCGATCGGCGCGCGCAGTACCGCGTAGTGGACGACGATGCCATAGCGGGCGCAGGCGGTGGCGAACAGGTCGAGCATGAACGGATAGAGGATGCCCTCGGCGACCGTGAAGTAGCCCCCGCCAGCGAAGGCGGCGACCGCCTCGGCGCCGGCGTGCAGCACGACCCGGTTCTGGCTGTGCGCCTCCTCCCGCCACGGATCGATCGCACCCCGCCGGAGCTTGGCGAAGAACCAGTCCAGGTCGAGGCAGGCCGAGGGCTCGTGGCCGTCGGCCACCAGCGGCGCGATGGTGGTCTTCCCGCACCCAGGGGAGCCGGTCAGGAGGAGGAGGGAGCCTGCGGGCACGCCTGCATCTTCGTGTGGGTGCGCAGCTCCCCGGTCTGTGTGTCGGCGAGGGATCGGCGCGTCAGCTCGCCGACGCCACGCCGACTACCGGCTTGTTCAGCACGGTGCCGCCCATGGACCCGTTGAAGTTTGCGTCGCCGTAGTTGAAGATGCCCCCGTCGGACGCGGCGATCCAGTACCCGCCGCCGTCGGGCGTCGCACTCAGGCCCACGGCCGGCTTGTTCAGGCGAGTGCCGCCGGCGGAGCCGAAGAAGCGCGCGTCGCCGTAGTTGAAGACGCCGCCGTCGGACGCCACCATCCAATACCCCAGTCCGTCTGATGTGGCGGCCATGCCCACGACCGGCCTGTTCAGCGGCTGGGCACCCGTGGAGCCGTGGAAGGAGGCGCCGCCGAAGCTGAAGATCCCCCCATCGGAGGCCACCAGCCAATACCCGAGCCCGCCGGCGCCGGCAGCCATACCCACGATCGGCCTGTTCAGCGGTTTGCCGCCCATGGAACCATGGAAGGAGGCGCCGCCGAAGCTGAAGATCCCCCCATCGGAGGCGACCAGCCAGTACCCGGCTCCGTCAGGAGTGGCAGCCATACCCACGATCGGCTTGTTCAGCGGCTTGCCGCCCATGGAGCCATGGAACGCGGCGTCCCCATAGCTGAAGATCCCCCCATCGGAGGCCACCAGCCAGTACCCGTTCTTGGATGCAGTCGGCGCCATCGCCACCACCGGCTTGTTCAACGGCAGGCTGCCGGCGGAGCCGTGGAAGCCTGCGTTGCCGAAGGTGAAGATCCCCCCATCGGAGGCGACCATCCAGTACGACGAGTTGGGCGGCGCCGGTGGCGGCGGCGAGGGCGGGCCTGGCAGACCGGCCGAGCCCGAGAAGGCGTAGACCTGATCGGTCGACGGTGCCAGCAGCAGCCCGTCGCCGACCGACGGGGTCGGGAAGTGGTTGGCCTCGCCGCCGACCGAGACCTGTTGCACCTTGGCCCCGTTCGCCGGGTTGAGGCCGTAGAGCGACGACCCACCGATTGACCATACGAGCCCGCCGGCGGTGATCGGAGGGCCGTGTGCCCCGGACGTGGTCTGCCACTGCGCGCCGAGAGGGCTGGTTTGAATCGCCTGGACCCCGTTGCCGCAGGGGACGTAGACGACGGTCCCCGAGATGGCGTCCCCGCCGTCGGCGTTGCTGCCGCAGGCGCTGATGGGCGCGCCGATTTGACCGTTGATCCCTCCCAGTGAGGCCTGCCTCAACAGGTAGGCGGTCGACGACTTGCCCACCTGCAGGATGGTCCCGTTGGAGAGCAGCGCCGGCGAGCTCGACCCGAGGTCCAAGTCGGTCGCGTTGTCGGTCGACCAGGTGCTCGGGGCGAAGAACTGCGTGCGTGCCAGGCCCGGCGACAGCTGCAGGACCGAGTCGCTGAAGTCATAAGGAGTCGACGACGACCCGTTCCCCGTGGTCACCCAGATGTTGGCCGCCGCATCGACCGCGGGCGCGGCGCCGCCCATCCACACAGCCCCGTCGTGGCCGATCGGCACCGCTTGGTAGTAGGCCGGCGTCCCGCCGCCCTCGGGCGCCGAGACGACCCAGCCGCTGTAGGTCGAGCAGTCACCGTCGTTGCCGCCATAGCCGAAGACGACGTTGCCGTTGCTCAGATTCAGACCGGTTCGCTGCAGGATGGCGGCCGGGCCCTGTCCCGTCGGGTCGACGGCCACGTCGAGGTCGATGGTCCCGCTGTACATGTTGAACCCTACGAGGAAATGGGCGGGCGCACCGCCCAACAGCTCGTCGGCCACGGCGAAGACCTCCCCCCGAGCGGCGTCCAAGACCGGGGTGCCGGTGATGCCGACCTGCGGGTTGATGTCCCCGCAGGGGAGGTCGCCCGACGGCACCGGGGTCCCGACATGAGTGGACCACAACACGGCTCCAGTGTTGGCGGCCAGCGCATAGACGGTGTCGTTCTCCGTCGCCACGAAGACGCGCCCTGTGGCCTCGAGCGGCTCACCGTAGACCTGGCCGTCGAGGACCGGTGACGTCCACGCCGGGTTCGGCGGATTGAAGGTGACGCCCGAGGTGTCCGCGCCTGTGCCCAGCGGATTGCCGTGGTACACGGTCCACGATGAGCTGGTGTCGGCGTGCGGCGCGCTGGTCGCGCCCGCCGCCGAGCCGGTTCCGGCCGCCGTCAGCGCCGTGGCGCCGATCAGGAATGGGAGGAGGCCGGCGGCAACGAACATTGGTGCGGGCATCCACCGCGCGCCACCTTCGACCACGGCCTTGCTCCAGCCTCTGCGCCGGCGTGGCCTGTTCGTGCGTCGCCCGATCGGCGCAACGTAACGCGGTGAGGTAATGCCTGTCGACCGGCCCGAGCACGGACCCCTCGGGCCGGGCCGGATACCCTCAGGACTTCGGGTGCGCTGCTCCCGCTGTCCGCGTTCACCATGGCACCAGCCCAGGTGTAGTCGGGCTTCCCCGACGGCGAGCGCTCCACTGCGTCGACGACGTAGAGGCGGCGGGGCAGCTTGTAGCCGGCAATGGTGGACCGGCAGTGCTCCTGGAGCGACTCGAGCGACGGGGCCTCGTGCCCGACCCGGGGTTGGACGATGGCGGCGACCGTCTGGCCCCAGCGCTCGTCGGGCGCCCCGCACACGATGGCGTCCATGACGTCGGGATGGGAGCGCACTGCCGACTCGACCTCTTCGGGGAAGATCTTCTCGCCACCGGAGTTGATCACGATCGACCCCCGGCCGAGCAGCGTGATCGACCCGTCCGCCTCGACCGTGGCGTAGTCGCCCGGCATGACGTAGCGGGTCCCGCGCACCTGAATGAAGACCTCGGCCGTCTTCTTCGGGTCGTTGTAGTAGCCGAGTGGGATGTCACCCGAGCGGGCGATCTTGCCGGTGACGCCCGACCCGGGCTCCACCGGCTCCAGGTTCTCGTCGAAGACGACCGTCTCGCCCAGCAGGTGCACGGTCGGCCCGCTCTTCATCGCGGTGTTGCCGGCGGTCACGACGGTCATGCCGTTGTTGCCGCCCTCGGAGGAGCCGATGGCGTCGGTGATCACGAGGTTCGGCAGGTGCTCGAAGAACTGATCCTTGACCGGTGAGGAGAACAACGCCGCCGAGGACACCACGGCCAGGAGGGACGAGAGGTCGTGGTCCGTGCCCTCGTCGTCGAGCGACTCGATCAGCGGCTTGCCCATGGCGTCCCCGGTGATCATCACGGAGTTGACCTTCTCGTCGCCGACCAGCCGCCAGACCTCGTGGGGATCGAACTTGGCCATCAGGACGATCTTGGAGCCGACGAAGCTCTGGCCCATGACGCACCACTGCGTGGCGCCGTGCATGAGCGGGGCCACCGGCAGGTGCACCAGGCCACCGCCGGCACCCTTGGCCACCATGGACGCCGGGTCCGTGGTGCGCGCGTTCGTGACCGGGTCGGTCCCGCCGCCGAGGGCGAAGAAGACGTCCTCGTGGCGCCAGACGACGCCCTTGGGCATCCCGGTCGTGCCGCCCGTGTAGAGGATGTAGAGGTCGTCGCCCGAGCGCGGTCCGAAGTCGCGGTCCTCCGACTGGCCGGCCAGCGCGTCCTCGTACCCGACCGCCCCGGGCGCCGGGTCGACGTCGCTGCCGTCCTCGATCACGATCACGTCCCGGAGCTGCGGGAGCTCGGGAAGGAGTGCGCTGACCAGTGGCGAGAACTCCCGCTGGTAGACGAGCGCCTGCAGGTTGGCGTTCGTCAACAGGTAGCGGAGCTCGTCTTTGACGTAGCGATAGTTGATGTTGATCCAGATCGCCCGCAGCTTGAAGACGGCCCAGGCGGTCTCGACCCACTCCACCGAGTTGTAGGCGTAGATCCCGACGTGGTCCCCTGGGCCGATCCCCTGGGCGGCGAGATGGTGCGCCAGGCGGTTGGCCCGGGCCTCCATCTCGGCGTAGGTCCGCCGCTTGCCGTCTGCGACCAGGTACTCCCGCTCGGGATAGGCGTCGACGGCTGCCTCGAACAGGTCGGCGAGGTTGAACTCCATCGGTGGGAGATTAGAACACGTTCTCGTTCTGCGGGCAATCGGACGCCCGCGGCGGACGGCCCGAAACCCGATTCAGTCGAACAGGTCGGGATCGCTCCGGGAGATCTCGTCCCACAGTGGCTGGAACGAGAACCATCCGGCGCGTGGCGAGGCCGAGTGGTCACGCGTGTACCGCGCCCCCTCGTCCTCGATGAGCAGCGGCGTCCCCGCCGCCTCGGCCAGCAGCTGGGCCTGGCAGGAACGCTCCATGGTGATGAACCACCAGGCGGCCTCGTCGACCGTGTGCCCGACGGTGAACAGGCCGTGGTTGCGGTGGATCGTCGCCTTGTGCGGACCGAGTGCGGCCGCCAGCGCCTTGGCCGCGGCCTCTTCGAGCACGATGGCCCCGCCGCCCTCCTCGCACACGGTGTGGTCCTCGTAGAACACACAGGCGTCCTGGGTGATGGGGTCGAGTGGGCGCCCGAGGGCGGACCATGCCTTTCCGTAGATCGAGTGCGCGTGGGCGGCGGCCATGACGTCGGGCCGCGCCGCGTGCACGGCGGAATGTATGGCGAAGGCGGCCGGGTTGACCGGACGGTTGCCTTCGACGACCTCACCGGTATGGCTCACGAGGATGAGGTCGGAGACCCGCACATGGCGAAAGCTCATGCCGAACGGGTTCACCCAGAAGTGATCCGTCAGTTCGGGGTCGCGCGCCGTGATGTGGCCGGCAACGCCCTCGGAGAAGCCGAAGCGGCCGAACAGGCGTAGCGCGCCGGCCAGCTTCTGCTTGCGGTGCAGGCGCTCCTCCTCCACGTTGGCGAACGTCGGGAGTGACGGCATGAGAAGCCTGCGGGACTGTTCCATGACCACAAACTATCGTCTGCCCCATGGCCTACCCCACCGCCGCCACCCTGGACATCAACGCCCCTGCCGAGAAGGTGTGGGCCCTCGTATCCGACCTGCCCCGGATGGGGGAGTGGTCACCCGAGAACGCCGGCGGCAAATGGGTGAAGGGTGCGACCGGCCCCGCCCTCGGCGCCGTCTTCAAGGGCACGAACAAGAACGGGGTCCGACGCTGGTCCACCACGGTGACCGTGATTGCCTGCGAGCCGAGCAAGGTCTTCGAGTTCGCCGTGACGTCGGGACCGCTGGAGGTGGCCAACTGGCGCTACGAGTTCGAGGAGACCGAGGCCGGGTGCCGGGTCACCGAGTCATGGTCGGATCGGCGCAAGTCCTGGTTCGTCACACTGGCCCGGGTCATGGGAGACCACAGCGCGGATCACGCGGAGCAGGAAATGGCGACGACGCTGGCCAACCTGGCCGCCGCCGTGAAGTAGCCGAGCAGCCGAGCAGCCGAGCAGCCGAGCAGCCGAGCAGCTGAGCAGCCGAGCAGCCGGATCGTCCCCGGCCGGGTGGGGTGAACGAACGGCGTGCCCGGGGCCCGATCGAATCGTCGTGCGCCGGACAGCTGATCAGCCGGCGATCCCGACGATGGGCTTGGCCAGCACGATGGAACCGGTGGATCCGAGGAATGGCGGCCCGTTCTGGCCCGGGAACGCGAAGATGCCGCCGTCGGCGCCGCTGAGGTAGTAGCCCCGGGCGACCGCGTCCATCCCGACGATGGGCTTGTTGAGGTGGAGTGACCCGGTCGAGCCCTCGAACGGGGGGCCGTTCCGCGTCGGGAAGCTGAAGATGCCACCGTCGGAAGCCACGAGGTAGTAGCCACCCGAGGTCGGGACGGCCATGCCGACCACTGGCTTGTTCAGCACCAGGGAACCGGTGGATCCATAGAACGTCGCATCGCCGTAACCGAAGATGCCGCCATCGGACGCGACGAGGTAGTACCCCTTGCCGTCGGGCGTCACGCCCATGCCGACGATCGGCTTGTTGAGCGTGATGCCACCGGTGGAACCGTAGAACTGCGCGTCGCCGTAGGAGAAGATGCCCCCGTCCGAGGCGACGAGCCAGTACCCGGCACCGTCGGCTGTCATCGCCATCCCGACGATCGGCTTGTTCAGGTGGATCGACCCGGTCGAGCCGTAGAAGGCGGCCGAGCCGAAGGTGAAGATGCCGCCGTCGGAGGCGACGAGGGCATAGCCGTCGCCGGCTGGCATGACCGCCATCCCAACGACCGGCTTGTTCAGCGGCTGGCCTCCCATGGAGCCCAAGAACGGTGCGCCGACACCGTAGGTGAAGACGCCACCGTCACTGGCCACGAAGCGATAGCCGGATCGGGCGATAGGGGTAGACATCACGAAGGGCTGGTTCTCGCTCTGCGAGCTGTCCGTGACGTACTGCCCCACGGCCACGCACTCCCAGTTGGTGAGGCACGCCACCGCATTCGTCGCCGTGGGAGCAGAGCCTGGCCCGTTGGGCGCGGCGGCGATCGTCCACACCGAGCCGTTCCACGACAGGGCAAAATTGCTCGGCGTGCTACCCGTGTTGGACTGGCCAACTGCGCTGCATCCCGTTCGGCTGAAGCAGGTCACACCGCTCAGGATTGTGTTGCCGCCGGCGATATTCGGACTTGGCGTCACCGAGA
Organism: uncultured Acidimicrobiaceae bacterium; assembly: GCA_963764305.1. Classification (GTDB taxonomy): domain Bacteria; phylum Actinomycetota; class Acidimicrobiia; order Acidimicrobiales; family RAAP-2; genus Bog-473. Next base: position 316,822 of record CAVXSD010000001.1, read on the forward strand.
GGGCCTGACCGTTCCAGGTCTCGACGAGGGTTGTCGCGTCTCCATTGAGGGACTGTCCGGCCGCCACGCAGAAGGAAGTGCCCGCGCACGAAACAGACCGCAGAATTGCGCCGGTGCCCGGACCGGCCGCGACGGTGACCGCCGACCACGAGGTGCCTGTCCATTCTTCTGCCAGAGCGCCCGGAGAGGTGATCGACCCTTGTTGGCCGACGGTGAGGCAGAAGGAGGTGCTCGCGCACGACAGGCCGTTCAGTTGGTTCAACCCGGCGGGAAGGCTCGGACCCGCGACAGATTGCCAGGTGGAACCATTCCACACCTCGCTGAACGTCATACGTGCCGGGGTGCCGGCGCCGGTGGAGCCGACAGCCATGCACCAGGTGCTGCTCGGACACGAGACGCCGAAGAGCTGAGCCGTCGTCGCACCGGCCGGCAACGGGCCGGGATTACCGAGTGACCAGGTGGACCCGTTCCACATCTCAATGAGTGCTCCAGAGCTCCCTGATCCCACCGCGACGCAGAACGAGGGTCCGGCACACGAGACGCCGTCCAGGACGCCTGCCTGATTCGCGGTGGCTCCGGGTACGAGGGTCCACGATGACCCATCCCATTGCTGAATCAGCGTCATCGCATTGAACTCGTCCTGTTGGCCGACGGCGACGCAAAAGTTCGACGTCGCGCACGCGACCCCGTTGACGGAAAGGCTGACCGACTGCGGGGTGGTCGGCACGCTCGGCGCACTGCCCGAGGTCCAGTTTGAAGCAGTGACGGTCGGTGGCACGGTCGTCGCCGCCGATCCACCAGCTGTGATCGCTGAACCTGCCGCCACCAATGCCCAGCAACCGGCCAACCCGAGGAAAAATCGCCGCACCCTTTTTCGCCTCTCCAGCGCACCCGCCGAGGTGCCCGAAGAGACGGTACATCATCTGCAACCTGTGTGCTCAGCTCAAACCCAGCTGGTCCTCGGGCAATCTGCGCACGACGTGTGCCGCCGCCGCGTCGTCGGCTGGCCCACCTCGCTCGTGCAGACGGTCTACCACCGCCCGGCGGTGCGTCGCGTCGACGTTGCCGCCGTACTTGAACTTGGCGGAGACCTGCTCGACGCTGATCGCAATGCCCAAGATCCCGAGAAGCTTCGCCGCGTGGGACTCGCCCGGGTCGGCCACCTCGACGTCGGGCTGGAACACCGCCAGTTGGCGGCGCAGAATGGCGGCCACGCTGCCCGGCGCCGTCCGTTCGTCGTGCACCGTCGCCATGCCGGTCAGCTGCACCGCGCCGTAGTAGGTCGTCGGGATCCCGAGCGCGGGGTCCTCGTCTCCTACCACCTTCCACGACGAAGGGATGAAGGCCCAGTCGTCGGCCACGCTCAACAGCACCCGCGGGTTTTCATCCAGCGCCCCGAACACCGGGTTGGCCCGCACGAGATGCAGCCACACCGTGTCGCCCTCCAAGACAAACTGCGTGGGCACGACCACGGGCAGGTCGCGCCCGGGGCCACCGGGCGCGACCAGATGGCCGAACGGATGCGACGCGACGAAGGAGCGCCATTCGTCCTCGCCGAGGGTGGCGTCGACGGGGGCGATGAACATGTGAAGCAGTCTGGCGCAAGTCAGTCGGGATCGGCCCGGCGCCAGGGTGCGCCGCCGACCGTGCCGGCGGCCCCCTATCAGCCGGCGGTGACCCCGAACTCGTCCATCGACTCGGCCCGGTGGCGTTTGTAGTCGACCTTGCCGTTGGGCGCCCGGCCGATGGTGGTGACGGCGCGCACGCGCCGGGGTGCCTTGTACGAGGCCAGGTGGCCCTTCACGTGCTCGATCAGCTCGACCTCCGCCGGCTCGGCGAGCCCCTCGTGCAGCTCGACCACCGCAACGATCTGTTCGCCGTACGTCGGGTGCGGGATCCCGACCACCACCGCGTCCCGGACGGCGTCGTGGGTCTTGAGCGCCTCCTCGACCTCCTCGGGGAAGATCTTCTCGCCGCCCGAGTTGATGCAGACCGAGCCCCGGCCGAGCAGGTGGATGGTGCCGTCGGCGTCGACTTGGGCGTAGTCGCCGGGGACGGAGTAACGCACCCCGTCGATCTCCTTGAAGGTGCGGCCGGACTTCTCCTCGTCCTTGTAGTAGCCGAGCGGGTTGCGCCCGCCAAGCGCGAGCACGCCCACCTCGTCGGAGCCGGGCTCCACCTGGCGACCGTCCTCGGTGAGCACCCTGACGTCGGGGCCGAGGGTGAACGACGCCGTCTTCGCCGCCGAGCCGCCGCCCGACACCGAGATCCCCATGCCGAGCGCCTCCGACGAGCTGAACGCGTCGGCCAGGATCATGTTCGGGTGGTGGGCGAGCAGCCGCTGCTTCACCGGCTCGCTCCACATGGCGCCCGACGAGATCACCATGGCCAGCGGGCTCAGGTCCCACTTGCCCGGCTGAGCATCGAGCACCGTCAGCAGGGGGAGCGAGAAGGGGTCGCCCACGATCACCAGCCCGGTGACCTTCTCGCGCTCGATGGTGTCGAGCATCTCGGTCGGGTCGTACTTGCGCGACTCGAGCAGGCAGATCCGCCCGCCCTCGGCGAGCACCGTGTTGGCGGTGAACGCGCCGGTCCCGTGCATGAGAGGGCAGGCAGGCATCAGCGTGATCCCGCCTGGGCCGGCTTCGAGCGCGGCCCGCACCGACGCCAGCCCGCCGTTGATGTCGTAGTGGCGCACGCCGCCGTCGATCAGGCGTGCGAAGAGATCGTCCTGGCGCCACATCACGCCCTTCGGCATGCCGGTCGTGCCGCCGGTGTAGAGCATGTAGAGGTCGTCGCCGCTTCGCCCCCACTGCGCACGCACCCGGCCGATGCCGGACTTGGCGACGTCCTCGTAGGGGGTGGCCCAGTCGGGGCACGGACCCGAGCCGTCGTCGACCCAGAGCCAACCCTTCACGCCGGGCACGCGATCGAGGATGCCCTCGATCCGCTCGGTGAACGCACCATGGAAGGCGACGGCCACCGCGTCGGCGTTCTGCCACAGGTAGCTCAACTCGTCGTCGCCGTAGCGGTAGTTGGTGTTGACGGGGACCAGGCCGACCTTGACCGCCGCGAACGAGGTCTGCAGGTACTCGGGCGAGTTGTAGAGGTACATCGCCACCTTGTCCTGCTGGACGGCGCCGAGGTCGAGCAGGAACTGCGCGATGCCGTCGGCCCCGCGGTCGAACTCGTCCCACGTGAGGTTGCGGCTGCCCTGTGTGACGGCGATCTGATCGGGCTGCACGTCCGCCACCGTCTCCCAGACGTCTGCGTAATTCCAGTCAGTCATTGATTCGCTCCGATTGCTCCGACCACATCAGACATCCCGGCCATCCCACGATTCCGACCATCCCACCCTCCAGAACTCGACCCACGCCCCCTCTGAGGTGCGTGATGCGACCGCTGAGCCTACGCTCCGCGCGTGGACCTCGGCCTCCCCGGCGACGACGACCCCCGGCGCCAGGGCGTCAGGGACTGGCTCGACAAGCACCCCCACCCGACAGGCCGCCAGCTGGCCGAGGCGGGCTACGTGGCACCCCACTGGGCGCCGCCCTACGGGCTCGATGCCCACCCGCTGACCCAGCTGATGATCGACGAGGAGCTGCGGCGGGCCGGCGTCAGGCGCCCGGTCAACCCCATCGGCATCGGATGGGCGGGGCCAACCCTCATGTACGCCGGCACGGAGGAGCAGAAGGACCGCTGGCTCTGGCCGTTGCTCAGCGGCGAGGAATTCTGGTGCCAGCTGTTCTCCGAGCCCGGCGCCGGCTCGGACCTGGCCTCGCTGACGACCCGGGCCGAGCGGGACGGCGACCACTGGGTCGTCAACGGGCAGAAGGTGTGGACGAGCTACGCGCACATCGCCAGGTGGGGGATCTTGCTCGCCCGCACCGATCCGACGGCGACGAAGCACATGGGGATCAGCTATTTCGTCTGCCCGATGAATGCACCCGGGATCGAGATCCGGCCGCTGATCGACATGACCGGCGAGCACGCCTTCAACGAGGTCTTCCTCACCGACGTGCGAATCCCGGCCGACCATCTCGTCGGGCCCGAGCACGGCGGCTGGGAGCTGGCCAAGGTCACCCTGGGCAACGAGCGTGTGTCGCTCTCGGGCGAGGGCGCGCTGTGGGGGATGGGCCCGACGGCCGAGGATCTCGTGGATCTGATCCGGGGCGCCGGCGGTGCGCCCGATCCCTCGACCCGGAGCCGCCTGGTCGACGTCTGGATGGAGGCTCAGATCCTCCGGGTGTTGCGTCTGCGCATGGTCTCAGCCGTCCTGGCGGGGCGGGCTCCGGGGGCGGAGGCCTCGGTCCGCAAGGCCATCGCCGACGCCCACGGCCAGCACATCATGGATGTGGCCCGGGACCTGGCCGGCCCCCACGCCATGCTGGCCGGAACGAGTCCGGTAGGCGGCTGGGGCCGACCCGGCGCCCCATCCACGGCGACAGACCCCATGCCGACAGACCACATGCTGGCCGACCCCAAGCCGGCCGACCCCATGCCGGCCGACCCCACCTGGTCCCGTGGCTTCCTGTTCGCCCCGGCGCTGACCGTCGGCGGCGGCACGGCCGAGGTCCAGCGCAACATCGTGGCCGAAAAGGTTCTCGGTCTGCCGCGAGATCCCTGACCCTCCGCCGTGACCCAGACCGTGACCCAGACCGTGACCCAGACGGTGCGGGGGTGCGATTGCCTGCCCGCGCCGTGCGCCCGCGACATGTGCCGCACGGTTGACGTGCCGCAGGGTTGCAACGGCCGTCGGGCATTCCGTGCCCGCCGTGCCCGGTGCGGTGGGAAACGGATCAGGTGAGCCCATGATCGGGAGGTTCCCTGCGGACGGTCGTTCTGTCCGGTGCCTTGGCGCCGATCGGCGTGGCGACCCCCGCCATCGGTCGGGGATCGGCCCGCGCCCGGTTTCGGAGGGTCGCGCGGGATCGAAGAAGTCGAACGGGCTCTAGAGGTCGAGCGGGCCGGCGTGGGCGAAACCCTGCCGGATGCCCTGGCCGGCCCGGGCGGTGAGTTGCTCGGGCTCGTAGAGCATGAGATAGGCGTTGCGGGCGTGGTCGCGCGAGCGGTTCTTGAACACCATCGCCAACTCGGCGGGGTCGTCGGACTCGTCCTCGTGGACGAACACCTCGAGGATGGGCGTGTTCGTCATCAGCTGTGCCGTCATGATCCCGGTCGAGGCCTCGTGGGCGCAGACCTTGTCCACCTTCTCCTTGCCCGGCATCCCGAGGGCGACGACGATCCGGCAGCCGTCCTCCTCGATCATCTTCTTGGCCGCCACCGCCAGGTCCTTGAAGCCCGGGACGGTACGACGCAGTGTGGTGAATTGGGTGCCATATCCAGGGCATTCGGACAGCTCGTCGAGCGCCTCGGCGCCCATGTCGTAGCGGGCGAACATCGTGTCGACCACGCCGATCAGGTCCATGACCCATTCTCGCGCACGGCGTCGCCTGGTCCGGCCGCCGCGGTCTGGTCCACACTGGCCCGGTGAACGGCTCCAATCCAGAGGATCGGCATCCCAATCCAGAGCCCCGGACCTGGGTCGAGCGCGATGCCGCAGTGGTCTGGCACGGGTTCACCCAGATGGCGGCCTACGCCGACAACGCACCGCTGGTGATCGAGCGGGCGCAAGGGCGTGACCTGATCGACGCAGACGGGCGACGCTACCTCGATGCGATCTCCTCCCTCTGGGTCAACACGCTCGGCCATTGCGTCCCCGAGCTCGACGCCGCGCTGGCCGCCCAGGCGGGGAAGGTCGCCCATTCGACCATGCTGGGCAACGGCAGCACCGTGGTGATCGAGCTGGCCGAAGCCCTCGCCCCCGTGGTGCCCGTCGACGATCCTCATTTCCTCTTCGCCGCGGATGGCGCGGTGGCGGTCGAGCAGGCGCTCAAGATCGCGTTCCAGTACTGGGTCAACCGGGGCGTCCAAGGGCGCACCGCGTTCCTCGCGCTCGGCGATGCGTATCACGGGGACACCATCGGCTCGCTCTCCCTCGGCGACGGCGGAGTGTTCAGCGCCGTCTTCGAGCCGCTGTGCTTCCCCGTCGTGCGGACGCCGGGCTACGCGGACCCGGGTTGGGCGGACAAGGCGTGCGCGGCGATCGAGGCGCACGGAGCGGAGCTGGCCGCGGTCGTGATCGAGCCGCTCGTCCAGGGGGCATCCGGCATGCTGTGCGCCTCCGCGTCCGACGTGCGGCGGATCGGCGAGGCCTGCCGTCAGGCCGGCACGCTCCTGATCTGTGACGAGGTGGCGACCGGGTTCGGGCGGACGGGGACGTTGTTCGCCTCCGAGCAGTGCGGCGTGCAGCCCGACCTCATGTGCGTGGGCAAGGGGATCACGGGCGGGTACCTGGCCATGTCGGCCACGGTGGCGTCAGGGGAGGTGTTCGACGCCTTCCTCGGGGCCGACCTCGGGCCTGAGACCTTCTATCACGGGCATTCCTACGGGGGGAATGCATTGGCCGCGGCGGTGGCGCTCGAGCATCTGCGGCTGATCGAGTCGTGGGATGTGTTGGGCAATGTGCGGGCGCGCGCCGCCCAGCTGTCGTCGCTCCTCGGAGAACGGGTCGCCGGCCGGGCGTCGGTGCGCGAGATTCGCCAACACGGCCTCATGGTGGGGGTCGAGCTTGCCCCGCCTTCGCCCGGGCTGCGCTGGGGTCGGCGGGTGTGTGCGGGTGCGGTATCTCGGGGCGTGCTGCTGCGTCCCCTCGGCGACGTCGTGGTGCTCATGCCGCCGCTGACGGTCACGGCGGAGGAGATCGTGCGGATCGTGGACGCTCTGGATGGGGCGCTCGAGGATGTGGCAGGCGACGGCGCGACGGCATCACCATGAGCGGGAGCCTTTGGGAGGCACGGATCCGGGCCTCGCTGGATCAGGTCGTCGATGAGGGGCGCTGGCGCGCGCCGCGGGAGTTCGACGCCCTCGGCCCGGCGGGCGTGCTCGAGGGCGGCCCGGTCGTCTCGTTCGCGTCCAACGACTATCTCGGATTGAGCGCCCATCCGGCCGTGGTGGCGGCCGCCCACGATGCGCTCACCCGCTGGGGCGCCGGCGCCGGCGCCTCGCGCCTGGTCACCGGGACGCGCCCAATCCACAGCGAGCTGGAGCGGGCGTTGGCCGGGTGGAAGGGGACCGGTGCCGCCGTCTGCTTCCCGACCGGGTTCGCAGCCAACCTCGGCGTGCTGTGCACGCTCGGCGGTCCGGGGGTCCGCGTGCTCTCAGACGAGTTGAACCACGCCAGCATCATCGATGGGTGCCGGCTTTCCCGCTCCGCCCTCGCCGTCTACCGCCATCGGGACATGGCACACCTCGAGGAGCTGCTCGCCGACGGCACGAGCACGAGCACGAGCACGACGAGCGACCCCGACCGCGACCGCGACGCCACCAGCCTGACGCCGACCCCGACCATCGTCGTCACGGACTCGGTCTTCTCCATGGATGGGGACACCGCCCCCCTCCACGAGCTGGCGGCACTCTGCCGGCGCCATGACGCGCTCCTGATCCTCGATGAGGCCCACGCCGTCCTCGGCCCCGACCTCCCTCTGGCCACCGGGCGGGACGGAGGCGGGGGGACGGGAGATCGGGACCGGGTCGGCGTACAGGGGGGAACGGTCGTGCGGGTCGGCACGATGTCAAAGACACTGGGCGCAATGGGCGGGTTCGTGGCGGCGTCCCGCGAGGTCGTCGACCTCATCATCAACCGCGCCCGCTCCTACATCTTCTCGACCGCGCCCACGCCGGCCGACGCCGCCGCCGCCGTCGCGGCGCTCCGCGTCCTGCAATCCGCCGAAGGGGCCGCATTGACGGCTCGCCTCGCCGCCCTGATCGACCGGGTCGCCGAGGCCGGCCTCGTACGGCCCGGACATCCGAGTCCGATCATCCCTGTCATCCTCGGCAGCGAGCAGGCCGCCCTCAATGCGTCCGCGGCGCTGCTCGAGCAGGGTTTGTGGGTGCCGGCCATCCGACCGCCCACGGTGCCCGTCGGCACCAGCCGGCTGCGGGTCACGTTGTCGGCGGCTCACGGTGACGAGGATGTCACCCGGTTGCTTCACGCGTTGCTCCTCCTTCCACGCCCGACACCCGCCACCCTTTGACCGGGGTGCGCCCTCGCCTGACCGGAGTGCGCCCTCGCCGACTGGTCGCCGTCGTCGGCACGGGTACTGACGTCGGGAAGACCTGGGTGGCCGCCCGCCTCCTGACCGACCTCCGCGCCGCGGGTGTGCGCGTGGCCGCCCGGAAGCCGGCGCAGTCCTTCGACCCGGGCGACGACCCCGGCAGTCGAGATGCGGCCATCCTGGGCGCGGCCAGTGGCGAGACCCCCTTGGACGTCTGCCCGGCGCATCGCTGGTACGAGGTCCCGATGGCGCCCCCCATGGCGGCCGAGTCGCTGGGCCGCCCGCCCTTCACCATCGAGGACCTCGTTTCGGAGTTGCGCTGGCCGGCAGACGCGGTCGATGTGGGACTGGTCGAGACGGCGGGCGGTGTGCGCTCGCCGTTGGCGGACGACCGTGATTGTCTTGCTCTGTGCGTGGCCGTGGCCCCCGACGCCGTGGTGCTGGTCGCAGACGCGGGACTGGGCACGATCAATGCCGTGCGGCTCACCATTGACGCCCTGCGCTCGGCACCGGCCGCGCCACTTGCCGCGGTGATGGTCGTGCTGAACCGTTTCGATGCTTCGGTAGATCTGCATGTGCGCAACCGCGAGTGGCTGCAGGCGCGTGACGCGCTTGCTGTGGTGGTGGTGCCCGGCGGGGAGCCAGAGCTCGCCGCCTTCGTCGCCGGCTGACGGCTGACGGCTGACGGACGCCGGCGCTGAGGCGGATCCGGGGCCGGCCCCCTCAGCCGGGTCGATTGGTTCTCGTCGGGGTCGGCTGACCCGAATGCACGCTCAGGCAGACGGGGGCGACCGTTCTCGCTTGGTGAAGGAACAACGTCCGCCTGCAGGAGGCCGGCCGCTGCGGCGTCGACCGCCGTGCCGGAACTTCGGTGGCGATGCCCGCTCGCAGGAGTTGGCGGGGAGGATCGTCGAGCGGGCGGCGCAGATCTCGGCGCTGCATCGGGAGCAGCTGGCCGACATTGCCGAGTTCGATCGAGCCGAGGGATGGCGGGGGGACGGCGCCGTCTCCATGATCGCCTGGGTGACCGGGCAGTGCGGGGTCAGCACGTCGACCGCTCGGCAGTGGGTGCGGTCGGCGGCGAACCTCGAGTCGCTGCCGTGTCTGGCGGAGGGGCTGGCGTCGGGGGAGTTGTCCTTGGACCTGGTGGAGCCGTTGGCCGAGGTGGCGTCGCCGTCGAGCGATGCCGCGTTGCGGGAGGCGTCGTCGCATTGGAGTGTGCGACAGGCGCGCGAGTTGGTGGCGTGGCATCGAGCGCAGGTGGAGTGTCAAGTCGAGGCGGAGGCGTCGTCTGCGGCCGGGGCTGCGCAAGGTGCGCCGGCCGGGGTTGCGGCGGGCGACGAGGGGGTCGGTGGGTCGGCGGCCCGGGAGTTCGGGCGCCGGACGTTGCGGTTCAACGACACGCGACGGTCGGTCTGGGTGGCGTTCACCAAGGACGATTACGCAGTGGTGAAGTCGGTGGGTCGGTGCTGGTGGGGCGGGTGACGGCGGAGGCGTCGTCGTCATCGTCACCGGCGCCGGGGTCTGACGCGGTCGGTTACACACCGTACGACCAGCGCCTGTACGACTCGTTATTGGATCTGTTCAGGGCGGGGAGCGGTCGGGCCCGAGGAGAGTCTGTCCGGCCACGGGTCGTGGTCCATGCACCATTGGAGTTGCTCGTGGGCTGTTCGGCGGAAGGCGTGGCCGAGATCGCCGGAGTCGGTCCCGTGCCGACGGAGGTCGTCCGACGGCTGGCCTGCGACGCCAACGTGGACCTCTCCGTCGAGGATCGGGAGGGGTCGATCCTCGATCAGGGGCGGGTTCGGCGTGATCCGACGGTGGTGCAGCGGGTGGAAATCGACCGGCGGGACAAGGGGTGCCGGTTCCCGGGCTGCAGCTACACGGAGTTCACGAACGTCCACCACATCGAGCACTGGGTCGACGGCGGCTTGACGAATCTGGACAATCTGGTCACGCTCTGCGGTCGGCACCACCGTGCGGTGCACGAGTTGGGGTGGACCGTATCGGGGAACGCCGACGCCGTCTTGACGTTCACCGGCCCGCACGGGCGCACGGCGCATTCGGTGCCGTCGCCGACGTGGCGAAAGTCGTCGGTGGCCCGATCCACCCAACGAAGCCGGAACGGGCCGATGCGGCGTTGAGAGGTCTCTAGTGGGATTTGAGTTCGGGGTGAGCGGACTCGCGACCGCGCGCCATCCAGCCGGTGGGGATCACGGTGACGGTCATGCGCCGCCCGCTGCCGGCGCAATCGGTGGACGGCTTACCGCAGCCGGTGCAGTGAGTCGTGGCGGTTGTCACGGAGAAGGGCACCTGGCGATGGGTCGGATAGGCCGAGCGGGGTGCCGGCTGGGGTCGGCGCCTATTGGCGGGACTCGTGCGAGGCCAGACTGCAAGCTAACAACTTGGTTCGGCGACGACCGCTTCAGCTGATGCACAGGTCCAGACGAGGCGGGTACCCCGACACGGCAGGCTCGATTAGGCCGACCGGAGTTCGCCACCCGGATGGTTGCGGCAACGGGCCACCCATCCGGTGGGAACCACGGTGACGGTCAGGCGACGCCCGCATTGGGGGCAGAAGCGCGGGGGATCGAACGCGCGCCCGCAGCCGGGGCACTCCGTCTCGGCGCGACCGCAGCCGGTGCAGTGCGTGTCCGAAGGTGCCATCACTGCGGCCGACTCGACCAGGGTCAGATGGCCGCGGTGAGGGCGCCGATGGGCATGCGCAGATCCACGAGCATCTGGAGGTCCTCGTCGGCCGAGCGGCCGAGCGTGGTCAGGTAGTTCCCGACGATCAGCGCGTTGATTCCGGCCGTCATGCCGATGGCCTGGAGGTCGCGGAGCGTCACCTCGCGGCCGCCGGCGTAGCGCAGGATCACCGAGGGCAGGGCGAGGCGGAACAGGGCGATCCAGCGGACGGCGTCCCAGGGGCTCAGGACCGGGCGGTCGCCCAGGGGGGTGCCGGGGCGGGGATTGAGAAAGTTGAGCGGCACCTCGGTCGGGTCGAGCTCCTGCAGCTGGGTCAACAGCTCGACGCGCTGGGCGTCGGTCTCGCCCATGTTGATGAGGGCGCCGCAGCACAGCTCCATCCCGTGCGCCTTGACGAGCCGGCACGTGTCGGCCCGCTCGTCCCACGTGTGCGTCGTGACGATGGTGGGGAAGTACGAGCGCGCCGTCTCTACGTTGTGGTTGTAGCGGTGCACGCCGGCCTCGGCCAGCCGCCGCGCCTGAGCCTCGGTCAGGATGCCCGCACTCACCGCGACGTTCAGGCCGGTCTCGTCGTGGATCTGCGGGACCAGGTCGAGGATGCGCTGGATGGTGCGCTCGTCGGGCCCGCGCACGGCGAGCACGATGCAGAACTCGGAGGCGCCGAGGGCGGCGGTCTCGCGGGCGGCGGCGAGGACCTCGTCGGTATCGAGGAAGGGCGTGGCCTTGACGGGCGAGTCGAAGCGGGAGGACTGCGAGCAGAAGTGGCAGTCCTCGGGGCAGCCACCGGTCTTGGCCGAGAGGATGCCCTCGATCTCGACCTCGGGCCCGCACCAGGCCAGCCGGACCTGGTGGGCCAGGGAGGCCAGCGCCATGACGGCGCCGTCGGGCAGGGCGGCGAGGGCGGTCAGCTCGTCCGCGGTGAGGAGGCGACGCTCGTCGAGGAGGGCGTGCTCGGCGGTGGCGATGACGGCTCTGTCCGCCGCACCCAGGGCGACCTGGGGAGGGGGCGGCGGCGCGGCAGCGGCGCCGGCAGCGGAGGCAGACCGGAAGGAGACAGGGCTCGTGGTGGTCACGGCGCCCACGGTAGTGGCAGGGTGTGGGCCTCCGGAAGTCGGCCGGAGCGCTGGGAGGAGTGGCCATGGCCTGGGATTTCTCGACCGAACCCGAGTTCGAGGCGAAGTTGGAGTGGATGCGTGGCTTCGTGCGCGAGGAGGTGTTCCCACTCGAGACCTTGGATCTGACCTACGACCAGGTGCGCGTCGTCATCGGGCCGCTGCAGGACCGGGTCAAGGCCGAGGGGTTGTGGGCGGCGCACCTGCCGCCGGACCTCGGCGGGATGGGCTTCGGGCAGGTGAAGTTGGGGCTGATGCACGAGATCCTCGGGCAGTCGCCGCTGGCGCCCGTGGTGTTCGGCAACAACGCGCCGGACTCGGGGAACGCGGAGTTGCTGGCGGTGGGTATCGAGATGAGCGGGGACGAGTCGCACCGAGCACTGTGGCTGCAGCCGCTCCTCGATGGGGACCTGCGCTCGGCCTTCTCCATGACCGAGCCCGACACCGCTGGATCTGATCCAACGCTCTTGAAGACCTCGGCCGTCCGGGATGGCGACGAGTGGGTGATCAACGGGCACAAGTGGTTCACATCCAACGGATCCGTGGCGGACTTCCTGATCGTGATGGCGGTGACCAATCCAGACGTCCACCCGTACCAGGGGTCGTCCATGATCATCGTGCCGGTCGACACGCCCGGGGTCGACATCGTCCGGGATGTGTCCACCATGGAGGACCCCCACACGCCCTACGGGCGCTTCGGGAACCACGCCGAGATCACGTACACCGATGTCCGGGTGCCGGCCGGGAACCTGATCGGCAACGAGGGCTCGGGCTTCGTGCTGGCTCAGCACCGGTTGGGCCCGGGCCGGATCCACCACTGCATGCGCTGGCTGGGACAGTCCCGGCGGGCCTTCGACATGCTGTGCGAGCGGGCCGTCTCCCGCTACGCCCACGGCTCGATGCTGGCCGAGAAGCAGACCATCCAGAACTGGGTGGCGGACTCCATGGCCGAGATGGCCGCCGCCCGCCTCATGACGCTGCAGGCCGCCTGGAAGATGGATCAGGAGGGGGCGGCGGCCGCCAGGGTCGAGATCGCCATGATCAAGTACTTCGGGGCGAAGGTCCTCTACGACGTCATCGACCGCGCCATCCAGGTGCACGGGTCGCTGGGGTTCTCGAGCGACCTCCCCCTCGAGCACATGTACCGGGCCGCCCGGGCCGCCCGGATCTACGACGGGCCCGACGAGGTGCACCGCCAGACCGTGGCCCGGCGGGTGCTCAAGGGGTACGAGCCGCACGAGGTGCCGACCGAGCACATCCCGACCCGGCGGGCCGATGCGCAGCGGCGCTTCGCCGCACTGTTGGAGACGTTGACCGTCGACGCATAGAACACAAGGCTGAGGCGCCGAGGGGAGCCGGCCCCGGGTGCTGCCTCCGGACACGGTGGCGGGGAGGTCACGCGGGGGTGTGGCAGACCGCCTCGATGTTGTTCCCGTCCGGATCGCGCACGAACACGCCGTAGTAGTTGGGGTGGTACTCCGGCCAAAGCCGGGGCTCGTGCAGCACCTCGGCGCCAGCGGCCCGGGCCGCGTCGTAGAAGGCGTGCACGGCGGTGCGGTCCGCGGCGGTGAACGCGATGTGGGTCTCCCTGAAGCCGTCGCCCGTCTGCTGCTGCCCAATCCAGAACTTCGGATTTGGAGGGACCCCGTAGCCGATGGTGGGGCCGAACTCCATGACACGCTGGCCTCCGAGCGGGGCGAGGACGGCGTCGTAGAAGACGGTGCTCCTCGCGAAGTCAGCGCACTGGATGGAAATATGGTCGAGCATGAGGCCGAGTCTGCCATGGGCGGACCGATCTAGCCTGCGGCGGTGATCGCGACCACGGATTGGGCGACCATTGCGTCCTTCGCCACCGCCGTCGGTACGCTGGTGCTGGCGGTCGCCACCTTCTCCGCCGTGCGCTCCTCGAACCGCTCGGCCCGGATCGCCGAGGAGGCGTTCCAGGTGAACCTGCGGCCCGTCCTGGTCACGTCCCGCCTCGAGGACCCAATCCAGAAGATCCGCTGGGTCGACGAGCACTGGGCCCGTCTGGAGGGGAGTCAGGCCATTGTCGAGATGGTCGACGGGAGCATCTATCTCGCCATCTCGGTACGCAACGTGGGCTCAGGGCTCGCGGTCATCTTTGGATGGTCGGTGCTGACCGAGCTCGTCCGGACCAACGAAGTCCCGCACGCGGCGCCCGAGGATTTCCGGATGCAGACACGTGACCTGTACATCCCGCCCGGCGACATCGGGTTCTGGCAGGCCGCCATCCGGGAGGCGGGGGATCCCCACTACGCCGCGCTGAGCCGCGACGTCCGCGACGTGCAGCCGTTCACGATCGACGTTCTGTACGGCGACCACGAAGGCGGCCAGCGCACCATCACCCGCTTCGGGATGATCCCCCTGCAGACGATCGATGACATCAAGTGGTTCCCGAACGTCGCGCGCCACTGGAACCTGGACCGACCCGATCCGCGGTAGGCGGAACGGCGATGCCCGCCGCTACGGGTTAGAGCGGTTCGGGGCGGAGACCTCGCAGCAGCGCTTCGCAGAGGCGGTCGTAGGCGCCGTCCCGATCCTCGACGAAGCCGAGGCCGAGCAGCTCCAGGGAGACCCAGCCGTGGATGGTGGCCCAGATCAGCTGCGCCGCCTCGGTCGGGGATCCCTCGGCGATGACGCCCTCGCGCATGGCGCGCTGCACGGCGGTGACGAGGCTCTCGAACGTCCCTGTGCACACTCCGACGGCGTGATCGCTCGGCTCGAACCCGGGGACCGCCCGCAGGAACATCACCTGGTACGTCATGGGATGCGCCAGCGCCAGGGCCCGGTAGCGGCGGGCGCCCTCGCGCAGTGCCTCTGAGGGGTCGTCGATCTGTCCCATGGCGGCCATCTCCGCGCCGAGGCGCTCGAAGCCCTGGATGAAGAGGGCCTCGACGATCCCGAACTTCGACTCGAAGTGGTTGTAGACGCCCATCGGGGCCACGTTGGCGGCCGCGGCGATGCGGCGTACCGAGAGGCCGTCGGGTCCCTCGGTCTCGAGCAGCTCGGCGGCTGAGCCGAGGAGGGCCGCCTCCATCCCGGCGCTGGGAGTCCTGGTCCGGCGGATTTCTTTCACCCCCCTAGCTTACTGAAGAACATCGTGCTATAACCATAGTACAGCGTTCTATAGGCATCTGAACCGAGTCCAAAGGAGCCGTCGATGTCCGGATCAGCACTCGAAACCACTGCCGTGGCTCCCACCGGAGGCGCCGACTCCAAATCCGCCGACTCCCGATCCGCCGACTCCCGATCCGCCGACTCCCGATCCGCCGACTCCCGATCCAACGACCGCCGCTGGATAGTGCTGCCCGTCCTGTGCCTGTCCGTCTTCCTGGTCGTGGTCGACAACACCATCGTCAACGTGGCCCTGCCCACCCTGAACCGCACCCTCGGAGCGTCCATCACATCGCTGCAGTGGATCGTCGACGCCTACAGCCTGGCGTTTGCCGGGCTGCTGTTGGCCGGCGGCGGCATCGGGGACCGCTTCGGGCGGAAGGGGACCATGCAGATCGGCCTGGTCTTCTTCGGCATCTTCTCCGCCGCCGCTGCGTGGTCGCACACGACGGGCACGCTGATCTCGACCAGGGCTCTGATGGGTGTGGCGGCCGCCTTCGTCTTCCCGGCCAGCCTGGCCATCCTCACGAGCATCTTCTCGGATCCATCCGAGCGGCAGAAGGCTCTGGGCATCTGGGGGGCGACGTCGGGCATCGCGGTGGCCTTCGGCCCGATCGTCGGCGGGGCTCTGCTCGAGCACTTCTGGTACGGGTCCATCTTCCTCGTCAACGTGCCGATCGTCATCGTGACCGTCATCGCGGGCGGGATCCTGATCCCCAAGCTGCCCAAGGTGGCCCAGCACCCCTTCGACATCCGGGGCGTGTTGATCTCGACCGTGGGGATCACGATGTTGGTGCTGGCCATCATCGAGGGGCCGCAGTGGGGCTGGGCCTCCACGGGCACGCTGGCGTGCTTCGCGGGCGCCCTGGTCCTCCTGGTCGTCTTCGCACTGCTCGAACTGCGCACGGAGGGACCCCTGCTCGACGTGCGGGTCTTCAGGATCCCCCGCTTCACCGGCGGAGCGGTGTCCATATCGGTGGCGTTCTTCTGCCTCTTCGGTTTCATCTTCCTCATCACCCAGTACTTCCAGTTCGTCAAGGGGTACTCGACGCTGTCCGCCGGCCTGCACACACTCCCGTTCGCCATCGTCGCCGCGATCTTCACGCCCATCGCTGCGGTCGTCGCGCTCAAGGTGGGGACACGCCTCGTCGTGACCACTGGCCTGTTGCTCATGGGGGGAGGGTTGGTGATGGCGGCCTTCAACTCGGAGGCGAACACCGCGTATTTCGGGCCGATCATCGTGGCGATGGTGCTCCTGGCGCTCGGCCTGTCCTCCATCACCGCGCCGACAGCGGAGGCGGTGATGGGCTCGGTGGCCGACGAGCAGCGGGGGGCGGCCGCCGGCGTCAACAACACGACGAGAGAGCTCGGTGGAACGCTCGGCGTGGCGGTCTTCGGCTCGATCTTCGCCTCGTCGTACGCCCCCCGGATCATCAGCGCCTTCCGCCCGCTCCCCATCCCGGCCGGGCCGAAGACGGAGGCCCATCAATCGATGGCGGCCGCCCTCGCAGTGGTCGCCCACGCGCCGCACGCAGCGCGGCCGGCGCTGGAGTCCATTGCCTTCACGGCGTTCCACAGCGGGTTGCGCGTTGCATGCATCGCAGGCGCGGGTGTGGCGGTGCTGGGCGCGCTGGCGGCGTTCAGACTCCTACCGGGACCGGGCGACCCCGAGGTGCAGCTGGCGGCTAAGCCCGTCGCCGACGTGGAGCGCTATCCCGAGTACGTGCCGTACGTCACGGCCTAGGGGGCCGTACGTCACGGCCTAGATGACGGTCGGCCCGGATGCAGCTGTCGGGGTGGGCGGATTCAGGGGTGTGTTCCGGAGGTATAGACGAACGAACTCGTTGATAGTCACCAAAAACATCCCAGGACTCTATGAGAAGACCAGCGGTGCGTGCCGGACGCCGGCGATGACCGGGCTCGGCGATCGCTCCACCGGTCCGGCCGGCGCCAGCGTCTCGAAACGGTCGAGCAGCTCGCCGAGCACGACCCGGGCCTCGAGCCGGGCCAGCGCGGCACCGAGGCAGAAGTGGGGCCCGAAGCCGAAGCTGACGTGTGGATTGGGATGGCGGTCGATGTGGAACTCGGAGGCGTCGGCGCCGAACACCTCCTCGTCACGGTTGGCCGAGGCGTACACGAGGAGCACCGGGTCCCCCTCCGCCACCGCCTGGCCCCGGATGGTGGTGGCCGCCGTCGCCGTGCGCATGAACGAGATCACGGGCGTCGTCCAACGGAGCAGCTCCTCGACGGCACCCGGGATCAGGGCCCGGTCCGTCCGTAGGGCCGTCCATTGGTCCGGGTGGTCCGCCAACGCGACCAAGCCGGCCGAGATCAGGTTGCGCGTCGTCTCGTTCCCGGCGATCAGCAGCTGGATGAGGAACATCGCCAGCTCCGCCTCGCTCAGCTGATCCGAGTCAGGGTGCACGGCGCCCGTGGCACCATCGGCCCGCTCGACCCCCACATTGGCCAAGACCGAGACCAGGTCGTCAGCCGGCGCCCGGCGCCGCTCCTCGGCGACACCGATCAGGTACTCCCACATCTCGATCTGCAGGAGCGCGCGCTGCTCCTCGGTATGGTCACTGGCTCCGGGGATCGCGACCTCGGACCACTCCAAGAAGCGCGGCCACTGCCCGCCGTCGACGCCCAGGAGCTCGCAGATCACCTGCAGAGGGAAGGGCACAGAGAGCGAGTCCACGATGTCGAGTGCCACGCCGGCCTCCATGTGCTCGACCAGCGCCCTTGCCTTGGCCGTCACGCCCTCCTCCATGAGCCGCACCATCGAAGGCTTGAAGCCGGGTTGGACGAGGCGCCGGTACCGGGTGTGTTGCGGCGGGTCCGTGTGCATCATGGTCGGCGGCGCGTCGTACGTCGTGCCGATCTCGTCGATAAGGATCCCACGCGACGAGCAGAATCCGACCGGGTCGGCGCCGATCGACGACACCTCGGGGTGCGTGGTCACGGCCCAGAAGCCGCCGCCCTCCCGCTCGACCCAGCACACGGGCGCCGTGCGTCGGAGCTCGGCATACAGCTCGAAGGGGTCGCCGACCGCATACAGCGCCGGATCCGTGAGGCGGCCTGCATCGGCGGCCATTGACCGAGCCGTCACGATCAGACGATCAGGCCGTTGGGGCGCGGGTCACCCTGCGCCTCCAGCAGCGCGTAGTAGGCCTCCAGTGTGCCCGGCCCGTCGGAGACCGATTCCACGGACCCGTCCTCGGCCAGGTTCAACAGCGCGCCCTCGATGATGAAGCACACGTCCGTGTCCTCCGTGTTCTCCGCAGGCACGTGCAGGGTGTGCACGGAGTTGGCCGGTTCGTACAGGTAGGAGCCGGCCGTCACGTAGAAGTCGTACTCGAGATAGTGCCAGCGTCCCGCCGACGTGTAGGCGTCGACCGAGCCGGTGTGGCGGTGGGTCTGCAGCTGCACACCCGGCTGGAACCGGTTGAGGATCACCCACGTCCCGTGCTGCGAGTCGAAGCGGACCACTTTCAGGAGGACGCCCGTGCCGGTATCGGCCCAGGGCGCGTCGTCGATGGTGACGAGACGGACGGCATCGGTGGGGTTGGCGGGAATGGCGATCGACATTGGTACGGCTCCTTCGGATTCAGCGGTTCGGATTCAGCGGTTCGGATTCAGCGGGTCGGATTGAGACGGGCGGGATTCAGTCAGGCAGGGTGGCGAGCGGATCGAGGTCGATTGCGGCCTCGAGGGCGGCGGCGGTGCGCAGTACGACGAGGTCGCCGTGCTGGGGCCCGACCAGCTGCAGGCCGATCGGCAGGCCGCCACTGCTCAGGGCGATGGGGACGCTGGCCGCCGGCGACCGGGTCATGTTGAAGGGATATGTGAACTGGATCCAATTGGCCGTGTTTGTGCCGTTGACCGAGCTCGTGATGTCGTCGGCGAACGGCGCCAGCCCCGAGCAGGTCGGCGTCACCAGGATACGGCAGCTGTGGAACAGTTCGACGAGGTGCAGGTTCATGAGGTGGAAGTGGTCGAAGACCTGGAGCAGCTGCTCGGCCGTGGTGGACTGCGCGGCGTCCACGAAGTGGCGCAGCACCGGATGGACCTCGTCCCAACGCGGGTGACCCATCAAGGGCCGCAGGGTGCGCAAGGTGGCGGCCCCCGTCAAGGTGAGGAAGTCACCGGCGGGGTCGGCATCGAAAACGGAGTCGAGTACGACGACGTCGGCGCCAAGCGACTCCAGCACGCCGACGGCGCGCTCGCAGGCGGCGGCCACCTCGGCGTCGACGGTGGCGTAGCCGAGGGTCGGGGCGTAGGCGATGCTGACGGGGACGTGGGGGTCGTCGAGGGCGGCGATCCAGCTGGCCTCGGGGCGCGGGAGGGAGCGCAGGTCCGTGGGGTCGGGGCCGACGGCGACATCGAGGGCCCGGGCGACGTCGGCGATGCGGCGGGCCATGGGGCCGTTGGTCGAGAGGTCGATCCAGCCGGGCGGGTCGGGGCCGCCGGCCGGGACGCGCCCGAGGCTCGGCTTCATGCCCGAGAGGCCGCAGCATGCCGAGGGGATCCGGATGGATCCCCCACCGTCGGACCCGGTGGCGAGCGGCACCATCCCGGCCGCCAACGCCGCCGCCGCGCCGCCCGACGACCCGCCCGGCCCCCTGGATGGGTCGAACGGGTTCAACGACGGGCCGAAGATGGCGTTGGTCGTGTTCCCCATCCAGCCGAACTCGGGCGTGTTGGTCTTGCCGACGACGACGCAGCCGGCCGCCCGCATCCGGGCCACGAAGGGGTCGTCGATCGTGGCCGGCACGTCGTCGGCATGCAGCGCCGAGCCGTAGGTGGTGCGGTAGCCGATGGCGTTCTGGAGGTCCTTGACCCCGAGCGGGATCCCGGCCAGCGGCCCCGGGTCGGCGCCGGCGGCGATGCGGGCGTCGACCCCGTCGGCTTCGGCCAGCGCACGCTCCCCATCCACCGCGACGAATGCGTTGTATGTCGGGTCGAGCCTTCGGATCCGATCCAGGGCGGCCTGGGTGAGCTCGCGTGCACTGATCTCCTTGGCGCGTACCGAGCGGGTGAGGTCGGCGAGCGAGGTAGTGCGGAAGTCGATCTCTGCGCGTGCCTGTGCCATGTCGCTCCCAATCCTTCGTCGAACAATCCTTCGTCGAACAATCCTTCGTCGAAATGTTGCTCGATGCCCCGTCCGGCCCCGTCCGGCCCCGTCCGGCCCTATCCGGCCGACGGGGAGAGACCCGCGACGGCCTCGGCCAGGTCGATCCCGATCGGGATGACGGCGGGAGCCGGAATGGTGACCCCGTGGTCCACATAGCGCTGGATATGGGCCCGGCACTCATCGACGGACCCGTGCACCACGAGATCGTCCACCACCTCGTCGGGGATGGCGGCCAGTGCCCCCTTGCGATCGCCGGCGGCCCAGGCGTCCCACATCGGCTGGAGGGCCGGACCGCGCCCGAGCCAGCGGTGGAACTCCGCGTACGCGTCCACGTTCAGGTAGGCCGTGATCATGCGCCGTCCCACCGTCCGGGCGACGTTGGCGTCCTCGGTGACGATCACGAAAATGCGGGCGACGATCTCCCGCGGCGCCCCGCCGGCGGCCTTCTCCACCTCCGCCACGGATGTGTCGACGTCCTCGGCGCTGAGCCAGTTGAGGATGGCACCGTCGGCCTCCCGCCCTGCGAGGTGCAGCATGCCCGGGCGCAGCGCCGCCAGGTAGATGGGGGGCAGCTGCTCGGGGATCCGGGCGAGCCGGAACCCCTTCACCTTGAACGTCTCGAAGTCCTCGGTCACCTTCTCGCCGCTGAAAGCCATTCGCAGGAACCGCAGCGTGTCCCGGATGCGCCGGTACTGGTTCTCGAAGACCATGTCGTTCCAGTTGGCCACGATCACCTGGGACGACGCGCCGAGCCCGCAGAAGAAGCGCCCCGGGGCGGCGTCGGCCATGGCGGCGAGGCTCTGGGCCAGGAGCGCCGGCCCTCGGGTGTAGGCGGGGGTGATGGCCACGCCGAGATTCAGCTCCGGCTCCCAGGCGGCGGCCAGGGCGAGTGGCGTGAACCCGTCGGCGCCGTCGACCTCGGCCGACCACAGGTCCGTGTAGCCGAGCTCCCGCAGCCGGCGCGAACCATTCGCGGTGGGCGTGCAGGGGGATCCCCTCGAACGGGATCGTGATGCCCGGCCGGGCCGGCGGAGTTCCGGAGGTGGGGCTCATGCGTTGAGGCGCTCCTCTGATCCGGCAGCACCATCCGCACCATCCGCACCATCCGCCCGACCGGACCCATCGGCCCCACGGACCGCCCCGCTCGGATCGACTTGGAACTCGGCGTCGTCGAAGGACAGCGCCAGCTCGGTCGCCTCCTCGTCGTCACCCGTCGGCACCGGGACGCCCCAGCGCGCCATCCCCGCCTCCATGTGGCGGATCACCGTCTCGATCACCTCGACGCGCCCAAACCGCTTGCTCTCCGACGAGATCACGTCCCAGGGCGCCAACGGGCCGTGGGTCAACCGCAGCATGTCCGACACCGCCCCGTCGTACAGCGCCCGCTTCTCCCGGTTGCGCCAGTCCTCGTCGGTCAGCTTCCAGGCCTTGAGCGGGTCGTCCCGGCGCCGCACGAACCGGCGCAATTGTTCTCCGTGCGACATGTGCATCCAGAGCTTGATCACGATCATCCCCTCCTCGGCCAACGTGTGCTCGAAATCGGTGATCTCCTCGTAAGCCCGCCGCCACTGCACCTCGGTCGCCAGATCCTCGACCCGCTCGACGAGCACCCGCCCGTACCAGCTGCGGTCGAAGATGGTCATGCCGCCCCACCCCGGCAACGGCGGCCAGAACCGCCACAGGAAGTGGTGGCGCAGCTCGTCGGGCGTCGGGGCGGCATACGGGGCGACGTGCACGTGGCGTGGGTCGAGCGGCTCGACCAGCCGCTTGATGGCGCCGCCCTTGCCGGCGGCGTCCCACCCCTCGAAGACGACGCACACCGGAGGGCCGAGGTTGCCTTCGTTGAGCTGACCGCCGTTGATCAGCCGCAAGTGGAGCAGGCGGCGCTGCGCCCTTCCGAGACGCTTGGCCTCCTCGTCTTTGGAGAGTTTCAGCGAGAGGTCGCAATCCTCCAGCCGTGGATAGGGGCTGCTGTGCCTCCGCGTGCCCGCTGCGGCGCCGGCGAGAGCGGTGCCTTCGTCCGGGGAGCTGTCGTCATGGGGGCCGCCGTGATGGCCACCGTGATCGTGCTTGCTCACGTTGCCTGTTGTAGCCGATCCACCAGGTCGGCGGCGACCCCATCCGATGCAGCGCCGGTGATTCCGGCGGCCTCGACCACTCGCCGCACCATGGCCGGCTCCCCGACGATCACCAGCAACTCCTGGTTGGAGAGGTGGCTCACCCGGCCCACCTTGCGCCCGGATGGGTCGAAGATGCCGATGCGGGCCCCGACGTAGCGAGTCGAGTCGAAGGCGAGCGTCGCCACCTCACGCCGGGGGATGGAGCACATCTCCTCCAGCTCCTCCAGCGCCAGCCACGACTCGTTGTTGTAGGACAACACGAGCAGGTCGCAGTCCACGGATTGCACCACCGACGCCAGCGCCCCGGGCATCGTGCGCTTGGAGTTGAACACCGAGTGCGTGGATGGGTCACGGGCATCCACCCGCTTACGGGCCACGCCGTAGGCCTCGGGCGCATCCCAGGCCACCAGGGTCTCCCACACGTGGTAGTTGGTGAAATACCGGTGCTGGTTGTACGGCGGATCCAGATACGCCAGGTCGAAGTGCCCGAGTCCGCCGGCCAACGCCACCGCGTCGCCCCGGATGGAGCGCCCCGCCCCCGCCAGCAACTCCGGCAACCGCAACTCCAAGGGATTGGACGACCGCGGCGCCCACTGCTTCACGTACGCCATCTGCACGCCCGTGGTCGAGTCCACCCGGTCCGCCGCCTCGATGAGGGATGTCAACAGGAGAGGGAACAGGGGTGACCCCGCATATTCCGAGTCAATGGCGTCGCGCACGGCATCTATCCGAGCGGCGTTGTGCGGTTGGAAGAAGCGGGCCTGCCGGCTGAAGGTCTCGGTGACGTAGCCCGGCCGTCCGGGGAGACCGTTCAGGTGGGTCACGGCCGCCCGCAGCGCGCCGACATCGGTGGCGGCGGCATCCGCCTCGATGTAGGTGCGGGCGAACGTGTGCGCATAGCGGGCGCTGTCGACGGCGGTGACGTGCACGCCCTGGGCCTTGAAGGCCTGAGCGACGCGGGTGGTGCCGGTGAACAGATCGAGGGCCGTGCGGGCGCCGGAGGCCTGGCAGATCCGTGTCAGGACGGGGACGAGGCGGCGCTTCGAGCCGATGTATTTGATCATCGGGGCCTTCTGGGGGTCACGGCGGACCACCCTACGATGGGCGGTCATGGCGCCCGGGGACCATACAGAAGCGGACTCGGCGGACTCTGCCGATTCGCACTGGGTGGAGTGGCACGCGTCCTACGAGGATCCGTCGTCCAATCTCTCGCTCCGGCTGCGGGCGGTGCAGTCCATGCTGCGCGCCGCGTTGAACGAGGTGCCGGTCGGGAGCCGCCCCCCGTTGCGCCAGGGGCCCACGGCGCCCGACGTGACCGACCTCGATACCCGTCCCCATCCACAGCACATCCGGATCGTGAGCCTGTGTGCGGGCCAGGGACGTGACGTGATCGATGTGGTGGCCACCCATCCAAGGGGTCCGGAGGTCTCGGCGCTGTTGGTCGAGCTCGATCCGGCCCTCGTCGCCTTCGCCCGAGAACGTGCCGCCATCGCCGGCGTGGCGGATCGGGTCCGGGTCGTCGAGGGCGATGCGTCCCAGTGCGGCCTTTACGCCGACGCCGTCCCGGCTGACATCGTCCTGGTCTGCGGGGTGTTCGGGAACATCAGCCCGGCGGACATCACCCACACCATCCAGGCGATGCGGGGGTTCTGTGTCCCTGGGGGCCAGGTCCTCTGGACCCGGCACCGGCGTCCGCCGGACCTGACCCCGGCCGTCCGGGCCGACTTCGCCGCCGCCGGGTTCACCGAGCTGGGCTACGAGGCCCCCGAAGGGACGATCCTCGCCGTCGGCCGTCACCGTCTGGATGGAGCAACCGCGGCATTCGACCCCGACCAGCGGCTGTTCGACTTCGTCGGCGACGGTTGGAACCCCGCATGAGCGCCGGCGACCGGGAGTCGCAGGCGGAGTCGGCGGCGGGGGGGCCGACCCAGACGCAGCCGGCCCAGACGCGGCCCGCCCATACACCCGCGCAGGCCACCAGGCCGCCCCGCCACCGCCTCCATCCGCTGGAGCTCATCTCCATGGCGTGGCGCACGGCCAAGATTGAGCCCGCCCGCGTCATCGTGCCCGCCCTGGTGATCTTCGGCCTCGATGCGCTCCAGGGCACCCTCTACACCGAGATCGCCGTCGACCATCTCGGAGCCGAGTCCATCGCCGGCGTGTTCCTCTTCGGCGCGTCCACCCTGGGCTTGACCTTCTACGCCGGCATGCTCGAGCGCCTGGTTGGCTCGGTGGAGCGCAACGAGCCCGCCCAGCCCGTGTTGGTGGTCCTGCGGAGCCTGCCCTGGTTGCGCCTCCTGGCGGCCGAAGCGGTCCTCGTCGTCATCGGCGGCGCCGCCTCGTTGCTCTTCCTCCTTCCGGGCCTGGTGGTGGGGACGCTGTTCGCCCTCGTCGGGCCGCTCATCAACCTGCTCGACTCGTCGGTGCCCGAGGCCTTCCGGCGCTCGCTCAAGCTGGTGTGGCCGCACTTCGTGCTGGTGTTCTGCTTCATTTCGCTGCCGTTGGCGATCGAGCACGAGGTTGTGATCTTCGTCGCCGAGCTGATCCCCCACGAGCACATTTGGGCGGTGTTCCTGACCACCTTCATCTTGGGTGATCTCTTCGGGATGGCCCTGGGCCTCATGGAGGTGACCCTGGCCGAGCGCCTGGTCACGGGAGCGCAGGGGCCCGGCGACGACCTACTGTCGGCGGACGTGGAGCTGACCGAGCTGCCCGATCCGGCGCACCGCCCCGATCCAGCGCACCGCCCCGATCCGGCGCACGGATCTCCGCCATGACCATCGCGTAATCGCATCACCCGTGACCGCCGGGCACCCAGAACGTCCGGACAACCGAGACCAAAGCCACACCGAGGAGAGCCCCCATGGAAGAGACGATCCACGGAACGACGATGCCGGTGCTCGAGCTCTCGCTTGCCGACGGCGAGTCCATCGTGTCGGAGGCCGGCGAGTTCAGCTGGATGTCCGACGCCATCCAAATGGCCACCAACACCGGCGGCGGCATGGGCGGCAAGGGCCTCATGGGAGCGGTCAAGCGGGCCGTCTCGGGCGCCAGCTTCATGATGACCACGTACACGGCCCAGGGCGGCGCCGGCTCGATCGCCTTCGCGTCGAAGTTCCCTGGCCACATCTTGCCGATCGATGTGGCACCGGGGAACGAGTTCATGGTGCACCGCCACGGCTTCATGGCGGCCACGCAGGGGATCGAGCTGTCCATGGGATTCCAGCAGTCGTTCCGCGGCGGTGTCTTCGGCGGCGAGGGCTTCATCCTGCAGAAGATCGGCGGCGCCGGCCGCGCCTTCGTCGACCTCTCGGGCGAGGTCATCGTCTACGACCTCGCCGCCGGGCAGACGATGCGGGTGCACCCCGGCCACGCCGGACTCTTCCAGGCCTCCGTCACCTTCTCGGTGCAGAAGGTGCCCGGCCTGGCCAACCGCTACATGGGCGCCGACGGGCACCACTTCGCCGTGCTGACCGGCCCGGGCCGCATCTGGCTGCAGTCGATGCCGCTGCCGGTGCTCGCCGGCGTGATCGGCGAGTACATGCCCGATCGGGACGACCACCGGGGCGTCGAGGGTGCGGCGGCCGGGGTCGGGGCGGCCAAGGTCCTCGGCGACATCTTCAAGTAATCCGGGCACCGTTTCTTGGTGCGGCCGCTGCGGGGAGGCTGCTGCGGTCCGTCCGCCGGAACTGCTCCGGCAGGCGGCGCCGGCGCGGCCCGTGCTCACACGGGGACCGTCACGGAGAGGGTCAGGCGGTGTCGATGGGTGGGGCGCCGGGCTGGTTCCATTCGATCCAGCCCATGCCTTCACGGCCGTCGTCGGCGCGGCAGCGGACGAGGGCCCGGGGGAACCGGCTGACCCGGCCATCGTCGTTGCGCAGGAGCACCGGCCCGAAGGCGACCGGCGTGACGTCGATGCCGAGGTCGAGCTCGGGGCCGGGGCCGGGGTCGGCGGCGATCTCGATGCGCGCCCTGGATGGGAATCCGTGGTCACCGAGGTCCTCGGTGACCGAGAGCGCAGTGGCGGGATAGACCTGGCCGTTCTTCTGGATGTAGCCGAAGAAGACGGGGACGCCGACGTTCATACGGATGTCGGCCAGGTGGACCCGGGTGCCGTCGTCGAGGCGCAGGGAGCACCAGCACCACCCGAAGGCCCACCAGTCCCGCACCCCCCAGGAGTGGTCGCGCTGGCCCTGCCCGTCGACGGTGAACGTCTCCCCGTCGACGGTGACCGTGCCCGAGACGAGGCACGGGATCTCGTAGCGGGTCGTCAGGTCGTAGTGATAGGGAACGCCGTCGGTCGTCCACGTGAGGTCCAGGTCGAGCTGCGCGGGGGAGCCGGTCTGTTCGCCGTGGGCGTAGACGTCCTCGGGCGGGGCGATGATGCGAGCCGGGGCGTGGGCGGACAGGCGGAACTCCTCGAGCCGCCGGCGGAGCTCGATCTCGACTCGTTCGCCGTCTTTGCCCTCGCTGACGAGACCGTTCTCCGGGGGGACCGGCATCCCGGTAATTGGCGGAGCAGACGCCGGGGCGGTCGGGCCAGACGATCCAGGCCGTCCACCAGGCCAGCTGGCGGTTGGGATAGAGGCCGAGCCGGAGCCAGCCCCCCATGGTGCCGTCGGAGCGGACGAAGTCGCAGTAATAGGACTCGTTCCACAGGTCCTCGTCGTCGGGGACATGCCGGGCTTCGTCGTCTGGCAGGACGACGTGGTCCGCCGTCACTCGCCCGGGCCCGGATGCATGGCGGAGGCCCCCGCAGGACCGGGCACCTCGACGATGGGATCGTCGCGGTCGTCGAACTCCGTGCGCAGGGCCTTCGACATCACGGCGTGCTGGAAGTACAGCGTGGTGATGTAGGTCAGCTCGAGGATGGCGACCTCATCGAGGTGGCGCTGCAGCTCGGCGAAGAGCTGGTCGGGGACGCGGCCGTGGTCGTAGACGAGGCAGTCGGTGTAGGCGAGCACGGCCCGCTCGGCGGCGTTGTAGGTGTCCTCGGGGGCGACGCTCCACGCCGGGATGTGCGTGATCTGCTCGTCGGGCATGCCGAGCTCGCGCATCGACTTGGCATGTTGGCTGAAGACGAACTGGCTGCCGGCGGCCCAGCCGGCGCGGATCTGGCCGAGCTCGCGCAGCGTCGGGTCGAGGTTGCGGGTGGGCGATTGGTAGAGGCCGAACCCCTTGACGCAGTGGTCGAGGATGTCGGGGCTGAGGGCGAAGACCGTCCACCAGTCGCCCGTGGTGCCATCCCAGCGGCCGGGCTCGGCGACAGGGTCGCGGCCCTCGAAGAGCCATTCGTACATGGTGGTGACGATGGGCGCGGTGGCTTCGTCCTTGGGGACCTGGCGGAGGCGGGGCATGGGTCGGTGTGGGTGTTGGTGTCGGGGCGGACTCGGTCAAACCTGGATCGGCTCGGCGGGGACGGCGTCGACGGCCGTGGCCGCCGTGTGGGAGATGTCGGTGGGGGTGAACTCCCGCATCCAGCAGGCGAACTCGAGCAGGATGCCGTCCGGATCCTGGAAGTAGATGCTGCGTACGAAGACGCCCGAGTGCATGGCCTCGCTGATGCCCCACTCGGAGTCATCGTGATTGGCGATCTCGGTGCAGTCGATGCCGGCGGCGACGAGCCGGTCGCGGTACTCCTCGATCTTCTCGGGCGCCACGTCGAAGGCGACATGGTTCATGGACCCGATGGCACTGGTGAGGTCACCCTGGTCGGGGCGGGCCGCGGGCGCGCTGATGCCGGGGACGCCGTCGGGCGCGTCGGGGAACCAGAAGAAGGCCAGGCAGTCCCCGCCACCGCAGTCGAAGAAGAAGTGCTGTCCCATCCCGGCCGGCAGCTCGATCGTCTTGACCAGCGGCATGCCCAGGACGTTCGTGTAGAAGTCGACCGTCCGCTCCATGTCGCGGCAGACGAGAGCGAGATGGTTGATGCCCCGCAACTCGAAACCGCCCCTGTTGCCCGTCATGAGCCTGCCCTCCCTCGGCGGCGCCCCCACCTGTGTGACCTCCCGGGTGTGACCTCCCGGGTCCCGATCCCAGGTCCGGCCCAGGTCCGGGTGACGCGGGCCCAGACTAGGTCGCAATCCTGCGGCAGGCCCAGACCGTATGACCGTCGGGCAACCGAAACCATGAAGGGACGGCGCGACATGGCAGCAGCGCGGAGCGGACGCAGGAACGGGAGCCGAACAGGTCCAGGTGGTTGGAAGGCGGGGAGAGTCCCGGCACGCGGGGCCCGACGTCTCCGGGGTCAGGCCGTTGCCGGGACTCTCTCCGCATCCTTGCTGACGCTCGGGGCGCTCTCGGTCGCCCTGGTCGCGGCCGTGGCCACGCCGGCCGGGAACGCCGGGGTCGCCGGGGCCACGAGCTCGCACGCCAAGACCATCAAGGTCTCGACGGCCAAGGTGCCCAACGTGGGAATCGTCCTCACCACCGCCTCGGGCCTCACCCTCTACCGGTTCACCGAGGACACACAGGGGACCTCGAAGTGCACGGGAGTGTGCGCCAAGATCTGGCCGCCGTTGTTGGCGTCGAAGGGAGCGCACGTCTCGGGGCCACGGGGTGTCAAGGGCCTCTCGGTGATGAACGTCGGCAACGGCCACTGGCAGGTGGCGTTCCACAACGTCCCCCTGTACCGCTTCGCAGCGGACAAGAAGAAAGGTCAGGCCCACGGGCAAGACGTGGGCAAGGTGTGGTTCGCCGTGTTGAAGAACGGCATCCCTCCCACCACGGCGGCCGCTGGGGCCGTGGCAGGCGCGGGGGCGGGGGCACCGACCTCGACCACGGCGCCCGCCCCGGCAACGACACAGCCCACGATGCAATCGACGCCGACCACCCAGACCCACTCGAGCACGGGGTCGAACTCGACCGCACCCACACAGACGCCGGCTACGCAGGCACCGCCACCACCACCACCGCCGCCACCACCACCGCCCCCGACTGCGCCACCCACGTCACCCCCGACGACCACGACCACGGCTCCCTCCACCACGGGTGGAGGGGCCGCGTTCTAGGCCCTGAGCGTGCGGGTCCGGCGAGTCGCCCCGTGGGCCCCGAGCCGAGCTCGGTCGGGTCCTGGGCCGGCCTGCGCGGGTCGCCACGCTGATGCTGCGACGCCGGCGTACGGCGCCGGCGTCAGGTCGCCGCGATGCCGACCATCGGCGCGTTGAGCCGGCGCCCGCCCATGGAGCCGTAGAACTGGGCGTGGCCGAAGGTGAAGATGCCCCCGTCGGCGCCCTGGAGCCAGTATCCGGTGGCCTCGCTGCTGGCGGCCATCCCGACGACGGGCGCGTTCAGGGTTGTGCCGATCATGGAGCCGTAGGGCGCCGCGTCGCCGTAGTTGGCCACATTGCCGTTCGCGCTGGCCAGCCAGTACCCGTTCGAGCTCTGGGTGCCCGCCATCCCGACGATGCGGTACGCGGGCGGTAAGAACACGGGCTGGCCCTCGTTCCGGGCGTCGCCGAAGTTCACCACCTGGCCGTTGGCGTCGACGAGCCAATAGCCGCCACCGAGGAAGCTCGCCGCCGCCGCCGTCACCGGGGCGGCGAGCCCGTCACCCGCAGCCGAGCCGTAGAACTGCGCATTGCCGTAGGCGAACACGCCGCCGTCGCTGGCGATCAGCCAGTAGCCCCCGCCGTTGAGCGTGGCGATGAGGCCGATGATCGGTTTGTTCAACCTGATGCTGCCCGTCGAGCCGTAGAACCTGGCGTCCCCGTAGGCGAACACGCCGCCGTCACTGGCCACCAGCCAGTACCCCCGACCGTCGGGGGTCGCCGCCATGCCGACCACCGGCTTGTTGAGCTTCATGGAGCCCGTCGAGCCGTAGAACTGGGCGGCGCCGAAGCTGAAGATGCCGCCGTCCGCGCCCACCTGCCAGTATCCAGGCGCGGGGCGCGCCGGTTGCGGGCAGACCGGGCTGGAGGCTGGTGCGGCACCGGGGTTGTAGGGCGAGAGCGCAGGGGTCGGTGGGCTGCCGCCGTTCGCCTGGAAGCTCAGGTCGGCCAGGTACATGGGGCGGATGCCGCAGGAGAGGTAGCCGATCGTCGTCCCCTGCCAGGCCGCGAAGGCCATGACGGTCTGTCCAGGTGTGCTCCCCGACGGGGGCAGCGAGTACACCTCGGGACCGCCCGGCCCGGACATGCCCGGCGACGTCGCGAGAAGCGGTCCGGACGTCGACATGTCGGTGCAGGGCCCGGCGGGACCAGAGCAGCTGGCCCAGCCGATGGCGTAGGTGGAGGCGCCCTCGTCGCTGCCGGCGTAGAAGAGTGTGTAGGCGTTCGTCGTCTTCGTCGTCGCGGTCTCCACCATGTCCGGCCCCTCGACGATGCCGCTCTGCCAGGGCTCGTCGTCTTGCAGGAGCTGGGTCGCACTGTTGCTCGCGGGCAGCAGTGCGGCCGTGAGTGGCACGGACCAGATGATGGTGCTCATGGGTGGGTTCAGGTGGTTGCCGTCGCTCTTCCAGATCAGCCAGGAGTTGCCCGACGAGTCCGTGAAGACGTCCGGGTCGATGCTGCCCCCGTAGGAACCGTCGACCGTCGGTGCGCCCCAGCCGTTCCCGTCCTGGCACACGACCGGGGACCCATTGGTGTCTGAGTAGGGGCCGTTGGGGAGCGCGGAGGTGGCCTCGCCGATGCACTGGTCGCCGGGCGCCGCGGCCTCGGTGGCCGTGTAGTACATGATGAAGTCGTTGTCCGCACTGTCGTGCACGACACTCGGCGCCCACGTCTCACCGGGCTTGGCCCACGAGCCGAGCGTGGGCAGCGCGTCCACGCCGTTCAACTGGGTCCAGTTGACCCCGTCGGGAGAAGTGGACTCCTGGATGTTGATCGTCTGGCTCGGCGCGGCGAAGCTCTGGGTGGCGAAGCCGTAGTAGACGCCACCCCATTGGAGGGTGCTCGGGTCCGGGAAGTCGCCGGCGTGCACGGGGGACCAGTTGGCGGCGTCGGCCGCCGGTGCGGCGACGGTGGCGATGCCGACGGAGCCGACGGCACCGATGACGACGGCGAGGGCGAGGGCGACGGCGGCGAACAGGCTCCGCGCCATGGTGGTGACGGGGTGAGTCCTCGGCCCAGCGCAGCGGTGTCGCGTGTGCAGTGGTGTGAAGGCCACCATCCTCCCTGTCGGATCCGCGATCGCTTTCCCAGCTGTTTCCGTGCGGGCCGCCATCGTAGCGAGCGGTGGGCCGTGCCGACAGGTGGGAACCGGACGTTCACCGGGAGCCACCTTGGGCAGGGCGTTCTCCGGCCACGCCGGTTCCCTATAGGTTTCCCGAGGGACGGGGCGACGGGGAGACGGGGAGAGGCACGCTCCATGCGGCACGGAGTTGACAGAGAAGAAGGAAGACAATGACCGAACAACGCAAGTCAGTCGTCGATGCCGGTTTCAAGCTCATGAACCTCACGCACAAGGCGGCGCTGCGCGTGACCGGTGGGCGGTGGCCCAACAACCTCTTCGGGATGCCCGGCGTCGAGCTGCAGACGATCGGGCGCAAGTCCGGCGAGCCTCGCACCACCATGCTTGCCTCACCCATCCACGACGAGAGCCGGGTCGTACTCATCGCCTCCAAGGGTGGCGACGTCCGTGACCCCCAGTGGTACCGCAACCTGAGCGCCAACCCCGACGTGCAGATCACCATGAACGGTGAGACCCGCGCCATGCGGGCCAGGACGGCGTCGCCGGAAGAGAAGGCGGCCATGTGGCCGGAGATCGTGGCTGCCTACAAGGGCTACGACAGGTACCAGAAGAAGGCCGGCCGGGACATCCCGGTCGTGATCTGCGAGCCGCGCCCCGCCTGACGGCGGATACGGCGGCTGCGCCGGCGCGGCCGGGCGGGGGGCGGGCGCTGGACAGGACCGCAGGACAAAGCCGCGGGACAGGACCGGCGGACCGCCGGCGGAAGGTGGCGGTACGATGCGGCCGATGTCAATGGAGCCTGCCGGCTCGCCAGGTGGATCAGTGGAAGGTGCGGGAGCGTCGGGCGCCGCCTTCGACCTGAGCATGGCCGTCTCCCAGCTGGCGTCCAACAGCACCGATCTGCGGATCATGCTGAAGCTGCTCGTGGCGCAGCTCTCCGAGGTGCTCGGTGACCGCATCACCGTCGAGCGGGCGGGACGCTTCCGCAAGTCCGACGAGATCAAGTCGGTGCGCATCACCCTCGGCGACGACACCCTCGAGGCGCTCGTCGACGGCGGCTCTGTGCGCTGCAGCATCGGGCACTCCTCGGGAGGCATCCGGATCCGTAGCGAGCAGGTCGGCATGGACGCCTGGCTCACCCGGCTGCTGACCACCCTGCAATCGGAGGCGGCGCACAGCGAGCAGACCCGCCTCGCCCTGGAGAACATCGTGATCGGAGACCAATCGTGACCGAGGAAGCGCCGCAGCCGACGGAGGCGACGGAGGCGATGGAGCCGCCTCCGCCGGTACCCCGCGACCTGCCCAAGGATGCGGCCCACCGGCTCGAGGAGCTCGAGCACGGCTTGTTCACCTCGGACCTGTCGGTCAATGAGTTCCTCCTCGTCAAGGAGGCCGGCTTCCACCCCCTGGGATTCGTGATGGGGTCGTCGATCTACCACATCGGCCTCCAGACCCGGAAGTGGGGGCAGAGCCAGGAGCTGACCAAGCTGACCGAGGCGATGTACACCGCGCGTGAGCTGGCCATGAACCGCATGGACGAGGAGGCCCAGGAGCTCGGCGCCGACGGTGTCGTCGGCGTGCGTCTCGACGTCAACTACTACGAGTGGGGCAATGACTCGGCCGAGTTCATCGCCTTCGGCACGGCCGTCAAGGCCGAGGACGGGAACTCGTACCGCAACGTCCAGGGCAAACCGTTCACCTCCGACCTCTCGGGGCAGGACTTCTGGACCTTGATGCAGACCGGGCACGTCCCGCAGGGTCTGGTCATGGGGACCTGCGTCTTCCACATCGCGCACCGCAAGCTCACCCAGGCCCTCGGCTCCATGGGCCAGAACGTCGAGCTGCCCAACTTCACGCAGGCGCTCTACGAGGCGCGGGAGCTGGCCATGACGCGCATGCAGGACGAGGCGACCCGTTTGGAGGCCAGCGGCATCGTGGGTGTGCGCCTGGAGGAGAAGTCGCACCAGTGGGGCTCGCACACCATCGAGTTCCTGGCGCTCGGCACGGCGGTCACCAAGCGCAGCGGCGAGGTCACGCTGCCCAAGCCGACCACCATCATCTCGCTCGACAACTGATGAGCGACGGTTCGACCACGCCGGAGCCCGGCCCCCCGGTCACCTCCGGCGGGCCGGCCGGCGACCTCCCCGAGGCGGCAGTCCGCCGCCTGGAGTCCGACACGTTCTCCTCGGGACTGAGCGTGCCCGACTTCGCGGCCTGCCTCGACCTCGGCCTGGAGCCGGTGGCCCTGGTGCAGGGTTTCTGCGTCATGCAGTGGGGCTGGTACGGGCCGGGCTCGGGCACAATGCGCGGCATGTCGCCGTATATCGGCGGGCAGCAGACCGCCGGCTCGTACTCGGAGACCTACCGCTGCCCGCACGGCTTCGTCTCCAACGAGCACCGCTCCTGGGGCCAGAACCTCGAGCAGTCGTGGGTCGAGGAGGCCTGGTCCCACGGTTACGGGACGGCGTACCGGCGCATGCTCGAGGAGGCCGGCACGCTGGGTGCCCACGGCGTCATCGGCGTGGTCGACCGGGTCTCCGACGTGGCCGACAGCGGGACGACCGAGTTCCACTTCGTGGGCACGGCGGTGAGGGTGGAAGGCGGGCCGCCGCCCGCCGGGGGGATTCCGTGGAGCACCTATCTGGCGGGGCAACGCCTGACCAAGTCGATAGAGGCCGGGTTCATGCCGGTGGCGGTGGTGGCGGCCCTTGCCTCGGTCCGGGTGTGGGCCTACTGCATGACGGAGTACTACATGGAGGGCTCAATGGGCGGCTGGGGGACGAGGGGACCCGCACTGGTCGAGCAGGTGAGTAAGGCGCACATGGCGTCACGGCAGCTCGCCCGCAAACACGTGCGGGCGCAGCTGGCCGGCGACGAGCTGCACGGCGCGACCATCGACGTCGTCACCCGGGAGCTCTCCCAGGGCGACGAGGTGATCGACTGCACATTGCGGGGCAACCGGGTGCGGCGGTTCAAGGACTTCGACCCGGTCGTGCTGCCGAGGCCTACGGTGCGGCTGACGTGAGCGCCAGCGCCAGCGCCAATCCCGGCGCCAATGCCGGCACTCCGGCCCCCATCCAGGACATCCGGGCGGAGATGCTCCGGGGGGCACAGTCCCTGGCCATCCCGGCGTCCCCATCCAAGGAACGCGGCATCACCTCTGACCTCTCGGTCGACGAGGCCCTCCTGCTGCACGCCACGGGATGGGAGCCGCTCGACCTCGTGTGCGGGGTGGCCGTGGTGTCGGTCCCGGTCGGCGTGTGGAACTGGGGGAGGGGTGCCATCTCGCTGGCCTCCGATGCGCACAACGCCGCCGTGGACCAGGCCGCCCGGGTGCTGCGGGGCGAGTGCAGCAAGGTCCACGGGCACGGCGTGGTCGGGGTGCGGGTCGACGTGTCGGTGCGGACCCATCACATCGACGTCGAGCTCGTGGGCACGGCCGTGCGGCCGATGAGCGGCAAGAACGCCACTGCCGCCCCGGCCCTACCCTTCGTGTCGGATCTGTCGGCCCGTGACTTCACCCTGCTCCAGCGCGCCGGTTGGATGCCCGTGGGGCTCGCGTTCGGAGCCAGCTTCGTCTACGCCCCCCGACGTTCCGCCGGCACCGCAATGAAGCAGACGCGACAGAACGTGGAGCTGACCAACTACACCGAGGCCATGTATTCAGCCCGGGAGTCGGCGATGGAGAAGATGCAGCGCTCCGCCCTCGATGCCGGGGGCGAAGGCGTCGTCGAGGTCAAGGTGACCGAGGGCCCGATGAGCTTCGCGCGTCACGCCGTCGGGTTTACGGCCTGGGGCACAGCGGTCAAACTCGTGGCCGGGGCCCACCAGTTCGTGCAGCCCCAGGTGGTCCTGCCGCTCGATGATGCGGTGATCACCTTCGAAGCAGAGAGCCTGCGCAGCGCCACACAGAGCAGCGCCAGACAAAGGAGACATCGATGAGTTCGACCAGAGACTGGGACGCCTGGGCCCGCTCGTTCGAGTCCATCGACGGGCCTGACGAGTTCGCCGCCCTCTTCGCCCCCGGAGGTCAGTTCTGCGACCCGGTCACACCCTGGACGACCGACCTGCACAAGGTGGCCCGGGACACCGACGCCATTTTCCCGGACTGGAGTCAGAAGGTCGACCGGATCCGTGGCGGTGAGGATTGGGCCGTCTTCGAGTGGACGGGCACGGCGACGTTCCACCCGGGCGAGGGCAAGGCCGGGGTCGCCATCTCCATGACGGGCGCCACTGTGATCGACGTGGACGCCGACGGCAAGGTCACCACGTGGCGCGACTACCTCGACACCAACGAACCGACGCAGCAGATCACGGCCGGGCTCGAACGGGCTCTGGAAGGCGGCTGAGCCGCCCGGTCCCGGGAAGGAAGCGGGGCTGAAGGGAGAGGCTCCGTCTCGCGACCACCGAAGTGGTCACCCAGATCCCTGGAGCGCAAATGTCAGTTGGCGACCTTCACGACGATCCACGGGCTGACTCCCGTCATTCCGCCAGGCGAATGCGCGACGCTGCGAATGGAATAGGCACCGTTGGGAACTGACTGTGTATCCCACCCGCCCAGATAGCCGAAAGGGGTATGGGAGCCTTGGCCTATGACGGATGGCGTTCCGTTGTCAGCGCGCAGTTCAAACTGCAGCTTGCTGATCCCGAAGGGGTTGGATGCAGAGGCGAGCAGAAACAACTTGCCATGCAGGACAGCCCCGGCCTTCGGCTTGATCAGCGACGTTGTCGGCGGCGTCCGGTTCATTGGAAGCGCTTGCCTGGAATAGGAGGAGATGTCTGCGGTTGAGAAGAGCGAGAGGTGGTGTGTTCGCGCAGCGTGTGCCATCCGTCGGATGAAACCCGCAGATTCATACCCAGCGCCCAATTGGGTGGTGACAAGGCCGTCGGGAGCACGCTGGATGTTGGCAGTGACGACCGCACCCGTGATCTCATAGTTGCGGTACGTATTGCCGTCTGAAATACCGTTCGCCGTACCGAGAACGACCTGCACACAGGTCAGAATGACCACGATGGCTGTCACGCCCGACAACCAACGGATGCCACGAACGGAAGCTGCATCAGTCTGCGGGGATCGATCAAGCACGACGAGATAGGAACCGACCAAAATCAGCAGATCGAATGTCACATAACGCGTGGTGCCGGCATCACTCAGCCCAAATGAACTGCGACCACCCGAAATGGCGGCGGCAAACAGCAGCCCAAACCAAATGAGCGCGATGCCAACTGGACGCGAACTCGACTCGTCGACGCGAAAACCAAACTTGACAAGCAGCCACAGCGCGACGCCGACGATCACAACGCCCAGTGCGAACGTTCCATATTGAGCTCCGTGGGGGGAATCCGGGATTTGCACACCGACGACATCTCCAACGGCGAAGAAGAAGAACTTCAAAGCCACGACCGGATGGCGTAGTGCGTAGGAGACCCCCCCGCTCTCCTGGGTGTTCCAGTTGGAGAAGTAGAGGGCAGTCGTCGCTACTCCAGCCGCGATCCAACTGAGCGCGTAGGACCTGGTTCGTGCCCGTTGAAGGAGGAGAACGAGCCCGACCGGCCAGACGAACAGTCCCTGCAGCGACGAGAAGCTCGCAACCACACCAGCGACCAGCGCGAGGCAGAAGGCAATCCGCGTCAAAACGGGACGATCGAGAAGAAAAAGGACGACGGAAAGGGTCGCCATGATGAGATACCAGCCGATCTGGAATCCGAACAGAGTGTCGCCTGATTGGGCGACGGAGAGAAGGACGATTACCACGGGCACATAGGCAATCCAGTGGATGTTCGGAGCCCGCCGACGGTGAGTGAAGATCACCAACGTCGTGGCTGCAATCAGGAGTGCGACGCTTATGTATTCCTCGACGATCACGTTGTAATGCACCACGTGACCGAGAAACAGGGTGACGAGGTTTTGAAAGAAGATCCTGTTGTCCCCGTGCTGGCCCCATAGCATGGAGAAGCTGAGGTGACCGGTGAGTGATGACTGAATCAGGTTGATGTCGAACCATTGATCAGCGCGAACCATGTCGACTGCGTCCGCAGATACGAGCCAGAGATACAGGGCGACCGGTAACGCGAACAGGAGGGCCGTCAGGCCTAAACGGACCGAGGCCGGTATCTCGTCACGACGCGTCACGTTGCGGATCGTAGCGAAGCTACCGGTGGCAGTCCTCGAGACGGCGGTGCCCTCTGTTGAGTCGTCGAATCTCAAATTGGATTGGTGAGAGGACCTGCGCCACGCGCGAGACGAGGATTGTTCACAATCTCACGATGGCGGCCCGCGGAACATGACCGGACGTTGGGCTGCGGACATTCGGACACGGTAGTGACCGAGCGGTTGCTCGAGCACTGGGCTCTGTGCTGCTAGATGGTTGTCAGGTGACAGCGGCGGGTCTAGGTCTCCGCCTCCCCAGCCACTGCTTCCACGTGCGCCATCCGAGCGTCACGGGCCTCGTCGAGATCCTGAGCCGCCTTCTCGTCGTCCGCCATCTCCGCGTCGATGTCGGTGTCGGCGAAGCCGATCACGCCCATCTCCTGGAACGCCGTGCGCAACTTGGGCCCCCACAGGCCGATGTCGCGCAAGATGGGGACGATCCGCATGAAGAGGAAGTTGCGGAACTCGCGCAGAGTGTCGCTGTTGTCGACGTAGGTGCTGATCTCCGGTGGGAGCTCCAGCCGCTCCCACACCTCTTCGCCGAGAAAGCGGTCCCGCATCAGGTAACAGGCCTCGATGCAGAAGTCCTCCCGCTCGGTGCGCTCGGTCTCGCTCAGCTGTGGGTAGTAGTCGCGTAGCGCCAGCCGCCCGAACATCACATGGCGCGCCTCGTCCTGCATGACGTAGGCGTTCAACGCCTTGGCCAGAGGATTGGTGGCGTTGTTGCGGATGATGCCGAAGGCGGCCAGGGCCAGGCCCTCAATGAGCACCTGCATGCCGAGATACGTCATGTCCCACCGGCTGTCGGAGATGACGTCGTCGAGCAGCGCCTTGAGATGCGGGTTGAGCGGGTACACGAGCTGCACCTTCTCGTGCAGATAGCGGCTGTACACCTCGACGTGGCGCGCCTCGTCGATCACCTGCGTGGCGGCGTAGAACTTGGAGTCAATGTCCGGCACCGTCTGCACGATCTTGGCCGTGCAGATCAAGGCGCCCTGCTCGCCGTGCATGAACTGGCTGAAGCGCCAGGCCTCAGTGTGACGACGGAGCTCGCCCTTGCGCTCGTCGGACATGTTGTCCCACCATTCGGTGCCGAAGATCGGCATGATCTCGTCGGGCATGCCGACGGGGTTGGTGAGGTCGACGTCCTGGCTCCAGTCGAGCCGGTCGCTGCCGATCCACTGGCGCCGCGTCCCCTTGTCGTAGAGGCGCAGGAGCTGGTCGCGCCCGCCCGTGTAGTTGAAGTCGAACATCGTCGTCGACGGGGACTCGACGCCCCACTTCGGCTCGAAAGCGAAGTCCGAATCGGTGATGGATGGGCTGGTGGTCATGATGCCCCCTTGGGTCACTTCCAGCTGCAGCTGTGGTTGTGTGCCGCCACCCCGCGACGCTACCCCTTTGGCGGGCGCGTCAGCATCCGGCAGGTCGCTCCGCTGCGACCCGGCGGACCTGCGGCCCGGAGCCGGCCCGGCATCGTTCCTCGGCAACCGACGCTCAGCGGAAGTCGAACGCGACCTTGATGGCGCCGCTCTCCTGCTGGTTGGCCAGCACCGTGAAGGCCTCGCGCCACTGCTCGAGCCGGAAGGTATGCGTCAGCATGCCGGTCATGTCGATCCGACCGTCGGCCGCCAGGCGCAGATAGTGCGCGATGCCGTGCATGCGCAGGCCGTCGACCTCCTCGATCCCGAAGGCGTTGGAGCCCACCCACGAGATCTCCTTGAAGTAGAGCGGCGACCAATCCCAGCGCTCCGGCGCGTGCACCCCGCTCTTGACCATGGTGCCGCGGGCCTTGAGCAGGCGGACGCCGATCTCGGCGGTCTGCGCGGTGCCCACCGTGTCGTAGACCACGTCGAATCCCCCCGGGTGTGCCATGGGCAGCGTCGTGCCCTCGAACTTCTGCAGCACGCCACCAGACCATGCCGCCGCTTCCTCGAGCAGCTGCTCGACCGGGAAGGGGTCCACCACGGTCGCCCCGAGCTTGCGGGCCAGCGCGGCCTGAGCGGCCCAGCGGGCGACCACCATGACCTCGACGTCGGGGTAGAGCGCCTTGATGATGCCGACGGCCGTGCTGCCCAGGGCGCCTCCCCCGTAGACGAGCACCTTGCCTCCCGGCGGTGGCGGGTGGCGGGTCACCGAGTGCAGCGAGACGGCGAAGGGGTCTCCGAGGACCGCCACCTCGTCGCGCAGGCCTTCGGGGACGGGGATGAGCATCGACTCGTGGGCGGGGAGGTAGTCGGCGAAGCCACCGGGCGCGTCCTTCGAGGTCCCGGTGTGGATCCCCGCGGCGATCGGGCCCTGGGTGAAGTGCCAGCACATGCTGAAGTCACCGGCCTGACACGACGGGCAGGGCGGCTCGATTCCGCGCGGCCCGCACGAGAGCCAGGGATTCAGGACGACGCGCTGGCCCACCTGGACGGTCGTGACAGCGGGGCCGACCTCGACGACGTCGGCCACCACCTCGTGCCCGAAGACGGTAGGGAAGGTGAAATAACCATTGAGCGCGCCGTCGCCGAAGTCGTCACCGAAGTCCATGAAGACCATCTTGGCGTCGGAGCCGCAGATGCCGGTCAGCCGCGTCTTGGCGACACACCAGTCGTCCCGGAGGGGCCGCGGGCGTTCGAGCTCCTGGAGGCGCATCGGGGTCCGGGAGAGCCCGACCATGAGGGTGTTGGACCCGTCCGGTGGCGTCCAGCGTTCCCCGCGCACGCCATAGAGCAGACCTTGCATGTTGCGCTCCTCGTTTCTAGATGAAGGGGCCGATGACGCCGTCGTTGTTGTGGTTGCCTGCGCCGAGAGCGATCCCCAGCACCAGGAGCGCCAGCCAACCGAACCCGACGATGATGCCGGCGATGGCGAGCCCGCCACCCCTCTGCAGCCCGTTGGACCGTGTGATCTGGCTGCGGGCGACGAAGCCGAAGACGACCGCCAGGATGGCCGGGAGGAAGAAGACTCCGGCGCACGAGCAGATGAGCGAGGCAATGGCGAGACCGTTGGTCCGTCTCTGCACGGGCTGGTCGTCGGGCGCGCTTCGCCCATGCGACGCGTACCCGTAGCCGGCGGACGGGCCACCCGCGCCGAAGCCTGGTTGTCCGGGCGGCACCGTCCCCGCTGCACCGTAGACGGGCGCTCGCGCCGGGTAGGCCGGCAGAACCGGCTGGCCAATCGCCGCCCCGGCCGGCTCCGGAGTTAGCCGGTCCGGAGTTGGGCGGTCCGGAGCTGGGCGGTCCGGAGTTGGGCGGTCCGGTCCAGAGCTCGGGGGGGTACCACTTGCCGTCGGATGCCAACCACCATCCATGACCCTGTGAGGTGTCGCTCATGCCGTGACCGCTCCGCGTACGCCGGGTGCAGTTCTCGAGCATACGGGGCGTACCCACGGGCCCACCGGGCTTACTGCAGGTAGGGGCAGTGTCGGCAGCCGGAATCGCAGCAATAGCCGCGCCGGGCGAGAAAGCCGGCCGTCAGCACGGTCAGCCCTGAGCGCGAGTCGACGTAGGTGTCGGATCCGGCGCGCAGGGCCTCGGCGTGGGCCTCGATGATCTGCAGATAGGCGGGATCGTCCGGTGACAACCGGTCCGGATGTGGCTCACCGAGGTGTCGATCGGCGATGAGTTGGGGACAGGAGGCCGTACCATCGCCTGCTGACACGTCGGCACGCGGTTCGTCCATCGGAGCGGCGCCATCGAACACCGGTCCCGATTCAGGGGACCGGTGTTGCCTACGACCTCTTGGCGGTCCCTCGCTTGGCGGTCTTCCGCGCCGGCGCCCTGTTGGCGGGAACCTTGCGCGCGGTCGCCGCTTTGCGGGCCGGTGCCTTCTTGGCGGCCCGGGCCGGAGCCTTGGCGGCTGCCGGAGCAGCGGA
The DNA here is from genome assembly GCA_963764305.1 of uncultured Acidimicrobiaceae bacterium. Lineage (GTDB taxonomy): Bacteria > Actinomycetota > Acidimicrobiia > Acidimicrobiales > RAAP-2 > Bog-473. Next base: position 358,285 of record CAVXSD010000001.1, read on the forward strand.
CTTGCCGGCGGCGGCGACGGCGGCGTCGCTGGTCGGGTAGGCACCCTTGGCCAGCTTGGGTGCCGTAGCGGGGGCCAGGACCGCATCCTTGAAGGCCTTCACCGGCGTGATGCGCGCCTTCTTGGACGCCTTGATCCGGATGGCTTCGCCCGTGGCCGGGTTGCGACCCATGCGCGCCGCGCGGTTGACCTTGACGAATTTGGCGAAGCCCGGAATGGAAACGGGCTCACCCTTCGAGACGACGGCGGTGACGACGTCAGTGAAGCCGTCGATGACGGTGATCACTGTCTTCAGCTCGACGTCGGCCTGGACCGCAACGGCTTTTGCTAGTTCTCGCTTGTTCATGGCGCCCATTGTGGCCGACGCGCACCCTCCAATGCACATCTTTTGGGCAGGAATATAGATATTTGTGGCGGATAGTCGCTTTGACAGTGGTCAGCGACGTCGGATCCAACGGCCGTCACCGACCATATGAATCCTCATCCCGACTCTCTAGGCCGTCCATTGACCCCAGTAGGGGCGGTTCTCCTTGCTCTTCTCGAGGAGGATGATCACCGTCCCCCACGGGTCGCAGCACCAGGTCGTCCTCAGCCCCGCCACGTCGGCGATCCCGGCTGTGAGGAACTCCACGCCGCGACCCTCGAGCTCGGACCTCGTCTCGCTGACGTCGTCGCACACCATCCCGATGTGGGTGATGCCGACTCTTGTGACAGAGGGTCGTCCGGTCTCCGGCGGAGCGACGCCGGCCGCGGGATACTCGATCAGCTCAATGACGCGGTCGTCTTCGGCGAAGCCGACGATGGCGGCGTGGACGACAACGGGTGAGGGCACGATCTCGCCCATGTCACGATCGATCTGGGCCCCCTCCATGCGGTAGGGGGGCGAGAGCACCCTCAGGCCCAGGACCTCGGCGTACCAGCGTGTGGCGGCCTCCACGTCGGGGACGCACACGGCGGTGTGCGCCATCGCGGTCAGCATCGCGTCAGCGTACGCCGAGGGTCGAAAGTGCTGTGGCCTGCTCAGGTCCAGCGGGAGATCTCGTGCTGCAGGCGCTTGGTCCAGAACCGGAAATGGGAAAGGACCCGGCGTTCGGCCTTGCGGAGGACGATGACGCTCACGAGCACGAGCGGGGCCGCGAATGCCGAGATTGCGCTGAGAACGACGACGCGCAGGCCGTTCGACTTGGTCCCCGTCTTCTCCACCCCACTAGTCGTACACCGTGAAAGGCGTGCGCACCAGTCCATTTGGAACTAGGCATTGGGGAGTGAGGAGATCCAGATGAGCGACCCTGAACCCCAATTGCCCGCCGACGCTGCCGGCGCCGCCGGCGGGGCCGGCGCTGCCGACGCTGCCGGCGGGGCCGAGTCCGGGTCGGAGGCGAAGGCGGAGACTGAGACGCCGGCGGCGCCGACCACGACAAAGCTGCGTCGTGGGCACCTGCCCCGGCGCATCTCGGCCTGGGTCCTCGTCGTCCTGGCGTCGATCCTGATCCCCGTGTCGGTGATCTCGGTGTGGGCGATACGGACGGTGACCGACACGGATCAGTACGTCGCCACCATGGCGCCGTTGGCGCGCGACCCGGTGATCGTGGATCACCTCGCGGCCAGGGCGACCGACGCGCTCTTCTCGACCCATGTCGTGCAGAAGAAGGTCACCAATGCCTTGCCGCCCAAGGCGAAGTCGCTCGTGACGCCCATCGTGACCCAGGTGCACTCCTACATGGAGGGCCTGGCGGTCAAGTTCTTCTCGAGCCCGCGGTTCGGCCACCTGTGGGACGCGCTGAACCGGCGCAGCCACACCGCCGTGGTCAACATCCTCACCGGTAAGGAGACACCGCTGCAGAAGAAGCTGGCGAATGGTGGGGCGATCACCCTCAATTTGTCGACGACCCTCAACAACCTGATCTCGGAAGCCAACTCGCGCGGCGTGAGGCTCTTCAACCCGGCCAAGACGGTCACGAGCCAGAGCAGGGGCCTGGAGTTCACCGTCGTGTCGCAGCAGCAGGTCTCGAAGTTCTCCGGGCTGTTCAACCTGATCGTCAAGCTCAAGTGGATCATCCCGATCGTCGCCCTCGTGCTGGCGATCCTGTCGGTGGTGATCGCCATGGAGCGCCGCAAGACGCTGCTGCGGCTGGCGATTGGGGTGTCCCTGTTCACCCTGCTGATCCTGGCGGGCCTGTCGCTCGGCCGCATCACCTTCCTCAACAAGGCCGGGGGGGGCGGCTTCAACACGGAGGCGGCCGGCGCGGTCTGGGACACCGTGCTGCGGTTCCTCAAGACCGACCTGCGCTGGACGTTGCTTGTGTTCGTGCTGGTCGCCTTCGGTGCGTGGCTGGCCGGGCCGGGCCGCTACGCGGTGTGGATCCGCTCGACGTGCGCCAAGGGTGGCCGCTGGGTGGGTGCCCAGGCCCACGCGCTCTCGGCGGGAACCGGCCGCGCCGCGGCCGGATCCGACCGGGTGCGCCGCACCGGCGGCTGGATCGTCGAGCACCTCAACGGCCTGCGCATCGTCGGGGTGATCGTGGCGGGACTCTTCCTCGTATTCGGCGGGAACCTGACCGGGTGGAGCCTGCTGGTCATCCTGATCGTATTGGTGGCGTATCTCGGGCTGTTGCAACTGGTGGCTGCCTGGGCCCGCAACGTGTCCGGCGCCGGGGCCGGCGCCGGCGCTGATCCGGGTTCTGACCCCGGGCCGACGGTGACCTCAGGTACCGCATAGCGCGGGCCGATACCGGGACCAGGAACGGGGCTTGCTGGCAGAGATCACCGTGACCTCGAAATAGGCGGCTCCTCACGGGACCCGCAACGGGCCCGATTCTTAGGGCCCGTTTATCCGGCCCCCGTAACCTCGAAGGCATGTCCTTGCGGTGGCTGGTCGGTCTGGTGGTGGTCATCGCCACCGCGGTGGTCGGCGGCTTCATGCCGCACGGCGAGCCGTCCGCCGTCGAGATCTCCGCCATCCAGGTGGTGCGGGACGTCGAAGCCCCGCTCTCCGCGCCGCTGCACTGCGCTGACGCCACCTGCGGCAAGGGCAGCCCGGTGCCGGTGGCGCCGTCGCCGGGTGTCGCGCTGGCCGTGGCGCTGGCGGCCCTCGTGGCGGCCGCGGCTGCGGGCACCGGTGTCCGCCACCGCCGGGGGCAGCAGGTGACCCTCCCCGCCGGTGTGCGCGACCCGTTGTTCCACCCTCCCCAGTTCTCCTAGCTCGACCTGCGCCTCGCGTGCGCCGACACGCCCCGGATGGGGATGGCGCGTGCCCGCATCAGTCCCCCGGAGGCCGTACGGCGCCTCCGCATCGAGCCTCCGAGCGTCGGCGCCCTGTCGCCACCTCGGTCCAATCACAGGAGCACACCATGTCGAAATCCCCAGTCGGCCGGTCGCGATCGGCGCGACCCGCCACGAAGAACCAATCCACTTCGCGCCCCACCTCCAAGGCCCGGGCGTCGTCCGCCGCCGGGCCGCAACGCGCCCGGTTCCGCTCCCGCCACCCGGTCCTGGCGGCCCTCGTGCCGGTCCTGGTGGTGGTGGCAGCCGTCGGCACCATGATCGTGGTCAAGGCGGCAGGCAACTCCGGCCCGTCGGCCGCTGCGTCGTCCCACCTCACCGTGGGAGGGACGTCGGCGACCGCTGACCCCGGCACCACGGCCCTTTCTCCAGAGGTCGTGGCCGCGCTCTCGGTGCCGGCGGCGACGCTCGACTCGGTGGGCAGTCCCGCCTCGGTCCTCCTGCCCACCACGGTCGGGAGCGGCACCATCCTGCGGGGAGCGGACAACAAGCCGTTGATCACCTACGTCGGCGCCGAATACTGCCCGTACTGCGCCGCGGAACGGTGGGCGCTGGCGGTGGCGCTGTCCCGGTTCGGGACGTTCTCGCACCTGTCGGGGACCCACTCGTCGGGCAGCGACATCTACCCCGACACGCAGACACTTTCCTTCTACGGATCGACCTACTCCAGCTCGTACATCGACTTTCAGGCTGTCGAGGAGGCCACGAACCAGCAGGTCGGGAACACCTACCAGACCCTCCAGACGCCGACGGCGGCGCAGCGCGCGCTGATGGCCGAGGACGACCCGCAGGGGAGCATCCCGTTCCTCGACATCGCCAACCGGTACGTGATCACGGGTGCGAGCTTCTCGCCCCAGGTGCTGCAGGGCTTGTCGCGGAGCCAGATCGCGGCGCAGCTCGACGACCCAACGAGTGCCGTGGCTCAGGCGATCGACGGGGCGGCCAACGACATTACCGCCGCCATTTCCTCGGTCACCGGGAACCAGCCCGGCAGCGTGGCCAACTCGTCGACCATCGCGGCGATCGCCCGGAAGCTGGGGACGTGACGACGGCGGCGCACCCGACGACGCGGCGGGTCCCTGGCTGGGTCCCGGTCACCTCGCTCGGGCTCTCCCTGGTCGCCGTGGCCATTGCCTCGTACCTCACCGTTGCCCACTACACCGACCCGACCGCGCTCGCCTGCCCCGATACGGGCATCGTCAACTGCGCGCTGGTGACCACGAGCTCGTGGTCCGTGGTCCTGGGCGTCCCGCTGGCCGTGCTCGGTCTGGTCTGGGCCCTCGTGATGACGGGCTTCTCCGTGCCTTGGGCCTGGCACGTCGGGACCGCGTCGGTCGACCGCGTCCGCCTGGCGGCCTCGGGTGCCGGGGCGGTCATGGTGCTCTACCTCGTGTACGTGGAGCTCTTCCGCATCGGCGCCATCTGCCTGTGGTGTACGGCCATGCATGGCACGGCCGTGTGCCTCTTCGGAGTGATCCTGGCCGGGCGGGCCGCCTCGACGGCCGCACTCCGGCCCGTACCTGAGGCCGGAACCGGGGTGTCCTCCTCCGGCCGGCGAAAGCAGAGCACCGTCGCCTCGAAAGGTGGCCCGGCGCGGTCCGCCCGATGAGATCGGCGGCTGCTCCCGGCGGAGGGCGACGAGGAGCACACGGGCCGTGGCACCATCGCCCTCGAGTTCGAGAAATTCCTCGAAGGACCCCGGCCGATGCATGACCCGGCGCGTCGGCAAGAACCGCATCGGCACGCGCGCAGTCAAAGGAAAGGGGGACGCCTTGCGCCGGCCCGGCGCCCCGCTCACCGGCCTCAGCCGATGACGTCGCCAGCGCGCCGCGAGGATCGCGTGGAGGCGGGACTCGACGTCGTTGGTGCTGTGATCGTCAGTGAACACGTAGCGGCGCTCGCGCCGGATGGCGTCGACGACGTTCGCCGCCACCACGGCCGATGAGACGGTGCCGATCGGGTTCATGGCGGTCTTGATCATTCCGGGCATCACGACGCTCACCCCGACGGGCGCGTCCAACGAGTCGAATTCGGCTCGCAGTACGTCGGAGAGCCCGAGCACCCCGTGCTTGGCCACGGTGTACGGCCCGAGCCGGCCCAACGCCATGACTGCTGCCATCGAGGCCGTGTTGACGACGTGCCCCTCCTCGCCCGACGCCAGGATGCGCGGGACGAAGGCACGGATTCCGTGGATCACGCCCCACAGGTCGATGTCGATCACCCGGTGCCAGTCCTCGAGGGGGATCTCCCAGGAATAGCCGCCCGTCACCACGCCGGCGTTGTTCACCGCCACGTGGAGACTACCGAAACGCTCGACGGCTGTCGCACCGACGCGCTCGACGGCGTCGGGATCCCGGACGTCGACGGTGACGGCGTGCACCTCCGCGCCCTGCTCGGTGAGCCTCGCCGCATGCGCTCGGACGCTCTGCTCGTCGATGTCGGCCATGACGACGCGCAGACCCTGGCCCACGAAGGCTTCGACGATGGAGAGGCCAATTCCGCTGGCCGCTCCGGTGACGACCGCCGTCCGCCCCTCCAAATGCTCCATCGGGCGATCGTACCGGCGCTACAGGAACGCCAAATGCCCTGCACGCCCGCCTCGGCGAAGATGGTGGCCGTCATGGAGCGGTGTGGCTGATTCGACTGAGGAGCGTCTGGGTCCGACGAAGCCTCGTCGTCGAGCGGTCGTGACCACGGGGGTGGTCGACGTCGGCTGGCGGCGCAGGGACCCGCGGCGCGCCGACGAGGAGGGCGAGCTCCTGTCGGTTCCGTTGCCGCTCGGCTTTCTGTGGCTGGTGCTGGCGGTGCTCACGATCCTCGAGGCACTCAACGATCTGTTCGGCTTCACCGGGCCCCATTGGCTCTACGACAACTGGATCCACAACGTGATCCTCGCCATCTGTGCGGTGCTCGTCCTCGCCGCGCCGCCTACGAGCCCATCGCCCGGTCGGCCTGGCTCGCGTTCGGGATGGCGCTCCTTCTCTGGTCCATCGGCAGCACCGCCTGGGCCGTGGCCTATGCCGCGCAACCAGACGTTCCCTACCCGTCGTTCTCGGACGTCTTCTGGCTGGCCTGGTATCCGCTGGTGGCCATCGGGATGTTCTATCTGATCCGGCTCCGTGTTCCTCAGTTCGAGCTGCATCGCTGGATGGATGGGATCGCGGTGACGCTGCTGGTGTTGGCCGCCGGGTTTGCCCTTGTGATCCAGCCGGCGACGGAGCACAAGACAGTCGGGCTCCTCGCCGCGGTCGTGGCCTTCGCCTACCCGGTTCTCGATGTGCTGCTCATCGGGGCCGTCCTCGGCGTCTATGGGCTTCTCGGCTGGAAGCCCGACGCCATGTGGTTGCTGATCGGGTTCGCCATCGTCAGCACGTCCATCGCCGATGCCGTCTTTGCGGTCCAGGAAGCCCAGGCCCGCGCTGTCGTCTCGGGAAATCATTTTGACTTCGTCTGGACGGCTGGCGCGCTCTTCATCGCCCTCGCCGCCTGGGCCCGGGCTCCCGAAGCGGAGGCCAGCCCGGAGGCAGTGGCGGGCATGCGCGCCGTGGCGCTGGCCCTGTTCGCACAGGCTCTGGCCATCGGGATACAGCTCTACGCTGTCTTCAAGGAGGTGGGCCGCAGCGAGCGGGTCGTCACCATCGTGGTGCTGGTGGTGGCATCGGTGCAGATCATCCTGACCAGGCCGCATAGGCGAGAGGATGGAACTCCCCAGGAGGCCGAGGCCGCCGCCGCGCTGCCACTCGAAGAACGCTCGGAAGCGTGAGCGACGAGCTCAGGCCTGTCCCGGCGAGACATCGCCATCTGGAGATGCCGTCGTGAGGATGTCCAGCAACTGGCCGTGTGTCCACGTGCCGCGGATTCCCGGCCTTCCGCCCAGGTACGCGGCAACCTCGCTATTGGGCAACCTGTGACATTCCTTCAGGCCGGTCCCGATCACGTGGAGATAGGCCGCCGAGGGACGCCTGAAGTCCCTTCGATTCTCCGAGGCGGTGAAGCTGAGCATGGGACGGCCGTCTCGTTCGCCGCAGTAGATGAGCTCGGTGTAGACGCCGGTGGCCAGCATGCGAGCGTGCCCTTGCTGCCGGGCCGCCTCCAGCTTCACGCCGAAGTCGTCGATTTCGGCTCGGTTGCCGTTCTCTTGCCGCACGACCTCGACGAACTGCTGCTGGGTGATCAGGTAGGCCCGGGCGAGGGTCGACGCGCTCTGCGCGGCAAGTGTGGTGAACGCGGCCGACGTACCTCCCCAGACTCGAGCCGACCACCCGGCGAAGTACAGGGCGTGGGGGAGCACGAGAGGGACGTCGTCGACAGGTGGAGCGGTGTCCGCGCAGCCCCGGTAGACGACATCGTTCCCGGCAACACGGCCCCCTTGGAGGTAGGCGAGAAACCTGGCCCTGTTGAGGTTCGAGCCATAACTGACGTACCAAACGCGCTCGGCAGTGCCCACGTTGCACCTTTCTCGTGCGCTCTTTCTAGAGGTTCGCAGCACGCTCGGGCGATTCCACGGCATCGTCCGGGAAAGGCCCTTAGTGTTGGCCTCGTGCCCTCGAATCTGATGACGGCTGCCGTCTATGTCGGCGACGGCCGGATCGCCGTCGAGGACGTGCCCCGTCCGGAGCCCGGAGCGGGGGAGGTCCTCGTCGAGATTGCCGAGTGCGGGATCTGTGGGTCCGATCTGCACATGGTGATGGAGCGCTACGCCAAACCGGGGGCGATTCTCGGGCACGAGTGGTCGGGCATCGTGGCCGCCGCGCCCGCCGGCTCCGGCTGGTCTCCCGGCGACCGGGTGGTGGGAAACCCGAGCCCGGGCTGCGGCGTGTGCCGGGCCTGCCGGCGCGGCCGCCCGTCGGTCTGCCTGCACCGTGCCGCGGCGGACTTCGTCGGGTACCGGGGGGCGTTCTGTCAGTACAAGACGGTCCCGGCCGACGGCCTGATCCGGATCCCCGATTCGCTCCCGACGAGGGTCGCCGCACTGGCCGAGCCGTTGGCGATCATCCTCCATGCACTGCGGCTGGCCGACGTGGGGCCCGATGACCGGGTGCTGGTCACCGGGGCCGGTCCGGTCGGGCTGCTGCTCGTCGCCGTGCTGCGCGCCCAGGGGATCTCCGACGTCACCGTGAGCGAGCCTTCACCGGTCCGGCGCCAGCAGGCTGTCGATGTCGGAGCCACCCGTGTGGTGGCACCCGATGCCCTCGAGGATCCACCCATGGCACTGCCGGTGCCGGAGCCCTACGCCGTCGCATTCGAGTGCTCGGGGCACGCCAGCGCGGCCGAGTCGGCCCTCGGCCAGCTGGACTATGCCGGCACCCTGGTGATCGTCGGAACCGGGTTCGAACCGCCCCGCTTCAACCAGAACCGCCTGATCATCTTCGAGCTCCAGATCATCGGGGCCTACAACTACAACGACGAGGGCTTCCAGCCTGCGGTGGACCTGCTCGACAGCGGCACCTTGCCGCTCGAGATCCCCAGCAAAGTGATGGTCCAACCGAGCCTGCCGTCATGAGTGGGACCGCGTTCTCCCCCCGGATCAACCACGTGGCGATCAGCGTGGATGCGGCCGTCATGGACGACGAGGGCCGGGCTGCACTCTTGGACTTCTTCTCCGAGGTGTTCGGATGGGTCGAAGGTGACAACAGCACGGAGAAGGGGAATCCCCTGATCCTCTACACCGGGACGCTGGGCCAGTTCGTCTACCTGTTGCCGGCGCAGGACGAGTTCATGGTCACTCCGAACATGGATCACTTCGGGATGGAGGTGTCCTCCAAGCAGGAGCTCCTCGAGATTCTTGACCGGGCCAGGGCCTACCAGGGCAAGGACGATCGCGTCCGATTGACGGAGGTCGGCGCCATGGTGACCCGTCACAACGACAACGAGTACACGCTCACCAACGCCTATATCTGGTTCCTGCTGCCGCTCTGGATCGAGCTCCAGCACGTGGAGCGGCGTTCCGAAGGCTGACGGCCCGGCGGCACTTGTCTGCGAACGATGGAGGAGATCAGCAGGTCTCCGGCCAGGGGGCCTCGACCACCGATCCTCCGAGCACTCGCACGGCGAGGGCAGGTGGCAGATCCGTGTTTCCGCGGACCCGGAGTTCCCAGTCGCCCTCGGCCAGGCTCCCGAAGACCGCCGCGAATCGGACGACTCCGGCATTCCTCCTCTCCCGGACCGCCGTGTGGACGCCGCGCCACTCGTCCGATGCGGGCCGAATCTCCAGCTCGGCGCCCTCAAGGTCGGGCCCCGTGTAGATGACGGCCGCCCCCACGCCGTCCCCGACGTCGATGAAGACCGCACCCTCGCTGGGGCCTGGCGACTGCTCGACCGCGCCATGTGGGTGCTGGTCTGGCGCCACGGTTGCTAGCTCGCGACGCTGGGTGCGTTGTACCCGCTGTGGGGGACACCCAGATAGGGGAAATTGGGGAGGTAGTTCTCCGTTCCACCGAGAGTCGTGTCCGTTCCGGGCGCCACGAGGTCGTAGATGGCCCCCGCGGCGCCGTCGGCCGGACTCGGGAATCCGGGGACGATGCCGGGCGCCAGCACGCCGGCGACACAGCGGAGCTCGATCGTCACCACGTCGTCGAAGACGCGCCGACCGTTGGGGAAGCCGGCGGCATCGAGTGCGAGCAGCCCCAGCGTGTTGGGCGCGGCCGAGGGACCGATCGCCATGTTCAGACGGAGCATGTCGGCCTGGGTCGGTCCAGTGAAGTTCTGGAAGGTCGGCGCCACGGACAAGGTCCCTGTCGGAATCCCGGTCAGCAGGATCGCCAGGAGGTCAACCCGGTTGGGACTGCCGTTGTTGTACGAGAAGAGCTTCGGAAACGCCCCCTGTGCCGGCCCCGCGGCCGAGGGCGGCGTGTAGAGGATGGGCAACAAGTTGGCCAATTCGGGATTCGCCACATACTTGGCGAATTGGCTGTCGTAGACGGGCTGACTGGAGTTCCAGAAGTCCTTGGAGGCCATCGGGACGATGACCTCGTTGAACAGTGGGTTGCCGAGCCGTGACACCTGTGTCCATGGTCCGATCTCGAAGGGCTGACCGAGGAACGCCTCATTGAATTTCACCTTTTGGCGACTCGCAGCCGTCCACACCCCGATGACCGAGTTCTGCTTCGTGGGGTCGGTCGGACTGATGCCCCCTGCGGTGAGTTGATTCTTCGGGATCTGCAGCGCCAAGGAGTGGACGTTCAGGGTGTTGGTCGAGTTGATACCGGACATGGCGGACAGGGGCCCGGAGACCCCGAATGTGGCATGCAGTTCTTGGAACGGTCGCAGGGTCCCCAAGTCGAAGATGGACCCCAAGTCGACGTAGAAGCCTTCTGCCCGTTGGCCGGCAAAGGCCTTGATCCCGTTGCCGACGGACTGAATGGCCACTGCTCCGAGGGTGGACTCGTAGTTGGGCGTGGAGAGGGGGCCGACATTGCACGGCGGGCAAGGAAGATTTGTACCCAGCACCGTGACGCGCCCGCTCGGGTAGTCGACCCGCTGCAGGCTGTAGGTCTGCACCCGATTCCAATTCGGGCTGGCCAGCGACTGGATCGGGCCCGTGTTGTAGAGGAAGGTCTTCGCATTCCGGATCGTTGTCTGGAAGCGGAACTGGAACGAGATGTTGGGTCTGGCGTCCCCGTCGTTGTCGATCAGGATCTCGTAGAGAACATCGTCGCCAAACTCATAGAAGTTGGGCCCCGCCGCCGGTCCTTCGAGCGGCAGATAGTTGGCAATCAGCGTCACGGTGCTCGGGGCATCCGGACTGACGAAGGCGTAGAGGTCAGTGCTGTCGGCGACGGGATCCTTGGAGATCTCGGGGGCTTCACGATGAGAGGACATGGGTCACCTTTCAGGGATTGGGCGCGTCGCGGGACGTGATGGAGTTCCGCCTGCGGAAGGAAATGTCGATAGGGGGTGTCCGAATCGGACGATGGTGCGGCTACTGCGCCGCCTTGAAGAGGCGGGCGGCCAACTTGGGATCCCGGTAGGAGACCTCGTGCTCGCCTACGAAGAGATCGATCTCACCGGTACGCACATTACGGATCCGAGCAACGAGTGGAAGAGCCTCGTCTCCTGTCGGCAATTCAGTCTCAGTGTCGGGTGAGTGGCCTTGCGTCTCAGAGGCACCGGCGGATGTCGGAAGGCTGGGCACGAGAGTACCCGCTCCTACGGCGGCCACCGCGGCGGAACCGCGGATCAGGAAGTCACGTCGATTGACTGTCATAGATATCTCTCCTTTTGTTGGGAAGCCAAGACGACAGAGACTGAAGGAAGGTCAGAACACGGAGAGGAAACATGCGAATTCACGGGTCACCGCGGGTGAACCGACCACGGTAGAATTTGCGGTGGTCGGACGACTGGGGGTCGCGCCGATTGAGATCAAGCGACCAGGGTGCCCGGCTCGCCATGTCACGGCCCATTGGACTCCTCCCGGTGAGTGCGGTGACTCACCCTCATCCCTTTGTTCTCTACTTGCTACGGAGCCGATCCGGCCGTGGATGACAGAAATCCAAGGAGGGGTGGGCCGTAAAGACAATCGTCACGGCTGTAGGGCACACGGCTGTAGGGCACACGGCTGTAGGGCACACGGCTGTAGGGCAATGGTCACGATGAGACCACGTTCGGACGGGGGACAGATTACGGATCCCGTGCATTGATTCAGGAGCTTGACCAGGTCGAGAACCTCCCCGATCCGAGCGCGAGCCCGGCGAACCGGGCCTCGAGCCGACACTGGTGGCAGCCTGGCCCAGAGCCAAGCTGAATCCCTCTACGAGATCGGCGAGGAAGGTTCCGAACCGGAATCGCCAGGGCCAGGCTGTTGTTGCTGGAGGATATCGTTTACGACGAGCCCGGCCACTCGGCTCGCCGAAGCGTTACCGGTGACTGCTCGACGAACAAGTCACCGTCGAGTCCGTAAATGAGGGCGTCCGTCAGGGCCGTCACGGTTGCCGTCCGAGGAACGTCGCGAATGAGTGCGATCTCTCCGAACCCATCGCCGCTGCCGATCTGGCGCAGGTGGCCGCCCTGTCGCGTAACTTCGAGTACACCTTCTGCGATTGCGTAGAACTGATCTCCGGAATCGCCCTCGCTGATGACACACGACACGCCCGCGACGTGTATCGGTTCAAGTTCTCGAGCCATGATTTCCAGCGTTGGAGCCGGAAGCGGCGCAAGAGGAAAGGCGCTCAGCTCCAGCCCATGGCTCTAGGAGCCCCTGGGGCGTGGCTGCAAGCCACCGGTATCGTCGAGCTGCCGGTGCTGAGGTCCGGTGGCGGCATGAGCGAGTCAGTCGGGTTGCGGTACCGGCGGTGTTGTTCCCACGTTGGCGTAGACGATCACGGCGTCGACGTTGTAGGGAGCTTCACTCCGTCCGCAATTCAGCCGATGGGACAGTCCGCGCTGCGTCGTAGCCCGGCCACCCTGCGAGCAGGTTGGCGAGCAGCAACGTGACCGGAACAACGATCGCGACGCTGAGCAAGGGCACGACGGGAGGTGAGACGGACCCGATTCCGGACGCCACGAGGACCCAGGCCCAACGGCCGCCGACCACACCCAGAGGGACTCCGATCAGGAGGGCCAGGACAGAGAACGACGTGGCCTGCCAGGCAATGACGAGCATGAGTTGACGACGGAAGAATCCGAGAGTCTTCAAGATTGCGAGATCCTTCCCTCGTCGGCGCACCGAGGACACGAGCGCGTTGCCAACGGTCGCCAGACCCAAGAGTGCGACGAGCCCCGCAAGCAGCCTCGGAAGTCCGTCGACGCTCTGCAGGTTGATGACGTCCTCTGACGGAAGTTGCGTGAGCACGGTGGCTCCGAACTCATGCCGGAGGCTGGCCAGTGCCGCGGCGTGCGAGACGCCCGGCGCGTAGCGCACCGCAAAAAGGGTGAAGACCGTCGGGGGAGTGTCGCTGGGGTTGGACCCCTCGTTGGCCTGCTGCTCGTGCACGACCGCACCGGACACCCATCCGCCGTCGCCCATGCCATTGGTGAACAGGTCGCCGACCGACGGAGAGATCATGCGACCGACGATGTGAATCGTGATGGGCCGCCCACCGGGGCCCTGGACCTGGACCGTCTGGCCGATCCGCCGGTGCAACTGCTGCAAGGTCTGGTCGGCGAACACCACCTGATTTGCCGCACGCGGGGCATGGCCCTCGAGCAGCGGGGGGTAGACCGAACCTTTCAGGGGGTCAAAGGCGAGCAGGGAGTCGACAGTCTTCCCGTCGACGACGATCGTCCCCTGACTGGCTCCGGCCAGAATGGAGATGGCCGAGTATCCGGAGACGAAGTGGTTATGGGCGAGCAACGCCTCGGTCTGGCCCTCGAGGTCTGTGGTGCTGTTCGGATTGCCAACCAGCACATTCCAATTCCACCCTTGCTGGCGCGGGCTCTCGATCAGATGCCCAAGGCTTGCCCCGAAGGTCAGCGCGGCCACCACGGCCGCCACCGCGAGCAGAGGCGGTGAGAACGGCCCCCACCACGGGCACCCTCCGTGTCCCGCGTCCCGAACCCAGACCGAACTGAATGCCGATCCTGGCCACGAGCGGGGTCCAGCCGTACGAGACGCCGGCGCCGGCGTCGGCAGAGCGCGTGCCCTCGAATGTGGGTCGAGAGGCGGCGGCAGGGGATCGGCTGACCCGCCACGCCGGAACCAGGGCACAGACGGCGACGAAAGCGACGAGGCCGACAAAACCACCGAGCAAAACTTGGGGATCGAGGTTGATGCCTGGGTGGATCTCAGCCTGTCGGGCCGGTCCTATGGGCATGATCGAAGATCCCAAGGTCGCAACGACGACTGCGATTGTGCTCCCGGCAACTCCGATCAGACAGACGCGCGCCAAGACGATGGCGATCAGCTGCATCTGGGACGCACCGAAGGCGCGCAAGATCCGGTAGTCGTCATTCTCCAGCATCACCATGCGAGCAATCGCTTGGCTGACGAGCAGGAGGGTCACCAAGGCGGCTATTCCCCCGAACAGGAGCAGGGCGACGACTTCGAGATGAATGCCGCGCTGCGTGCTGGCCGCGCTGGCCCGGATGTTGTAGACGTTGCCAGGTGACGTGAACACTTTCGTGCCGCCCACGGCTCGGGCGCCTGCCGCGAAGGCGCTCCAGTCGGCTGCTCCGTGTCGGAGGCGGACTCCCACGAAGTTGAGGCTCGGGATCTGCTGGACCGGAATACCGAGCCTTGCTGCCAACTGGGGCAAGAAGGCCGGCGTGAGGTACACGTTCTGCTGACCCTCGTACGAGACGTCCTGCTTGGCCGCCAACGGAAGGACGGCGTCGATGTCCTGGGGAAAGCGCACGATGGCCGTGACCAGGACGCGGAACGTCGGCCCCTGTAGCGCAGTCGGCTTGTACGAGGCCGAGTTTGTGAGGCCGCCGTTGCGGAACTGTGCGGCCGATGCCGCGTACAGAAGAAGGTGGCTTCCGACGTGCAGGTGCCGCCCATTCGCGGCCAACTCGTTGATCGCGACCTCATCAGGTCGCTTCGGGTCCGGCAGCTTCCCAGCGACGACGAGCGGTCGATCAACCCTGCGGAAGAGGGCGGTGTCGGCCGCACCGATGGCATTCAGACTATGGCCTGTGTATCCCGTACGACTCGAGGTCAGGTAGAGGTACGGAGCTCGGAAATACTGAGCGACCTGTGGTAGGTCGACGACCCGCCTCTCGACGGGCAGGAGACTGAGCGAGTAGGCGGCAGTTCCCGAGACGGCCGGTGGGGTGGTCGGGCTACCGAAGAGGACTGCACCGTCGTCAGGGTGGCTGTACGAGACGAACTGTCCGATGGCCGTGTCGGTCCGGCGAGCGCCGGCGAGAGCGGTCAACGCAATGCCGCCACCGATGCCCAAGACCAGAGCGAAGACCGACATCGTCCGCCAAGACGACCGCAACTCGGATCGCGCCCGAATCCAGACGAGACCCATGGTTCGACTATTTCCCAGGATTCCGTTGCCCCATGTCCAGTATTTAGCCACGCCGGGGCCAGTGCGCCAATGGTGGTATCACGGTGTCCTCAGGGGGTGTTGCCCGTACCGACGGGGCTTGATGTCTTCAGGGCGGCCAAGCTACGCGCCCGAAGGCCAGGAATTGATTCAGTCTGCGCGGCCACGGCCAGCGAGCGGCTCGAGTGCGAGGATGCAGAAACACAGCATCCACCATGGGTTGGTGGAGGCGATTGGACTTGAACCCACGAACCTCCTGACGGCCAAGCCCCTGGAGATTGTCGGGTGCAGTGTGGTCGAGACGGATTCTGGCAGGCCGTGCGGGTCGTTTGGACCCACCAGATGAAGTCTGGTGGGGCGTAGTTGGGTCCCACACCGTGGAGTTGCGTTGACAAACCGTTGACACGCCAACCATTTTCAACGCGGGCCTGAACCGGCACGCCGTGGAGACCCGAGCGTGACCCGGATACCACCATGGACTGGGCACGTGGACCTGTTCCGGACGCGACCCGACATCGAGGCGATCGGTCGGGCGTGCCTGAATGGATCGGGTGGCCCTCGCGAGAAGTCCGGCGGGACTATATGGATCTCAATTGGTCACCGAGATGGTGATGGGTGCACTCGCGGCGCTGACACCACCGGCGTAGGAAGCGACGCTCTGCAAGGTGTACGTCCCGTTCGCCACCGTCGTGCTGTTCCAACTCGCCAGCCAGCCGTAAAGAGTCGGGGTGGCGGTGGCGATCACGGTGTTGTTCAGGCTTCCCCCGGTCAACTCGTACTGCACCTGGGTCACGCCAGGTGAGGCGGTGGCATCGAGATACTGGGTGCCCGACAGCGTGGCGGCGTTCGACGGCAGTACGACGTTGGTCGTCGGCGGCGGATTGTTGACGGTGAGGGTGATGGGTGCACTCGCGGCGCTGACACCACCGGCGTAGGAAGCGACGCTCTGCAGGGTGTACGTCCCGTTCGCCACCGTCGTGCTGTTCCAACTCGCCAGCCAGCCGTAAAGAGTCGGGGTGGCGGTGGCGATCACGGTGTTGTTCAGGCTTCCCCCGGTCAACTCGTACTGCACCTGGGTCACGCCAGGTGAGGCGGTGGCATCGAGATACTGGGTGCCCGACAGCGTGGCGGCGTTCGACGGCAGTACGACGTTGGTCGTCGGTGGCGGATTGTTGACGGTGAGGGTGATGCCCGGACTGGTGCCCTTGAGTCCGCCCGAGGAAGCGACGCTCTGCAGGGTGTACGTCCCGTTCGCCACCGTCGTGCTGTTCCAACTCGCCAGCCAGCCGTAAAGAGTCGGGGTGGCGGTGGCGATCACGGTGTTGTTCAGGCTTCCCCCGGTCAACTCGTACTGCACCTGGGTCACGCCCGGTGAGGCGGTGGCATCGAGATACTGGGTGCCCGACAGCGTGGCGGCGTTCGACGGCAGTACGACGTTGGTCGTCGGCGCAGTGATCGTGATCGTCGCTGCGCCGGATGCGGCGGACCCCAGGTAGTTGGTGAAGATGGCCCTGACCTGCCACCCGTTTTCGAATGTGTTCAGTGGGCCGATGGTCAAGGTGGGGTTGGTCGCGCCGGGCACATTGATCCAACTGCTGCCGCCGTTGACCGAGGCCTGCCATTGGATGGTCGGCGTTGTGAAGTCTGCCGATGCAGTGAAGGTCAGAGATCCCCCCGTGACGACTGATTGACTTTGTGGATTGCTGCTGATGGTCGGTGTCTGATCGGGCTGGAAGATGTCTTGCCCGAATGGCGTCAACCCGGGAGCGGCGGCGAAGCCGAGGTGCCCCTCTCCGTCTGTGCCGCCGGTCGTCAACCCGAGCAGGTCCTCGTAGCTGCGCAAGGCCGAATAATGGTTGTAGTACCCGGTCGTGTCGACAGTCCCGGGCTGTAAGTACGTGGAGTTGAGCAGCAGCGCGCCGACCCTCCCGCCTCCGGGATCGGCACCAGGTGTCGTCGGCGCGGCGCCCAGGAGTGGGCTGTGACCGGGGAAGGCCCAATTCGGTCCGGGCTGCTCGTTGCAGCATGCGGTGGTGTCCGAGATGTCACCTTCGTCCGAGGTGATGACCACGAGCATCTGACCGGACTGGTACGAGGGAGACGCCATGATCAGCGGCATCCAGTGCTTCAACCAGAGATCCGCCGCGGTGAGCCCACCGGTCTTGCCGCCTTCTACGTTCGTGCCGGCGCACGTCGCGTCGTGGCCGTCGTCGCAGAGGTTCGGGGTGATGAACCCGAACTTGGGAGTCGTTGCCTCGCTGGAGAGATCATTGACCAAATGACCGGCGAACGTGTCCGAAAGCTGTGCGCCATTGAACGAGCTGGGCGTTCCCACGGCCACTGTTCCAAGCGGGACGACGTTGGCGTTGCATTCTGCCGTGTTGTCGATGATGGAATGGAAGTACATGAATGGGTTGTGCCGCGTGGCGTACCCGTCGGCAGCCTCGGCTACAGCAGCGCCATCCGTGCCACCGATGGTCGGGTGCGCACAGTCGGTCCCACCAAGTGGGTCGGTGACTCCGCCGTCTCGCGCCGAATCGTTGCCCATGTCTTCGGCATACTCTCGCCAGGAGGCCACGTGGGTGACGGGGCTTGGCGGGTCGACCGCGTCGAGCTGGTCGGCGATGGTCGGCGCCCCATTCGTTGTGGCAGTCGGCGCCGGATAGACGCAGCCGTTTCCGTCGACTTGCCCCGGATACGTTGCGCTGTTCGGATCGTCGGTCCCCGGAGTGACGTTGACGTATCCAGTCAGGTTGCAGTCCGAGTCGGTCAAGGGTGTCGGCGCTTGGCCGGAAATCTCGGCAATGTAATTGTCCAGGCTCACGTGACCGGTGGCGTAGTAGTTCTCGAGCAACTCTCCCTTCGGGACGAGCGTCCCGTTGAGGTAGGTCGCCACAGAACCGGACCCGAACGTGGACGTGGAGTCCTCATTCTCGAGCTGGATGACGAGGACGTTGTTTATCGAACCCGGAGCGAGCGCGGCGCGAACGACCGGGACCTGAGCTCCCGCCCCCGGCGCGCTGGCAACTTGACCGAACGTTGCGGTCGTCAGCACCACAAGCGCGCCGACGGCGCCTCCCGTCATTCTTTGCCTCAGACCATTCACCATGACCCCCCACTCCTCGATCGCCATTACAAGAGCATCTAGCTCGAATGACCACAAGCCCCACCCTGGGCATACCATCTATGCTCTCCGAGCATGAACGTCCAGCAGCTCCGCTACCTTGTCGCAGTCAGTGACTTCGGATCGGTGAGCGCTGCAGCCCGGTCGCTAGGTGTCACTCAGCCGGTTATCTCACGGTCCGTCCACGCATTCGAGATCGAACAGGGCGTCACAGTGTTCGGTCTTTCCGGCACGCGCCTCGTCATCACCGAGGCGGCCCAGGGGATCGTGAACGCAGCGCGAGATGCCCTCGCCGCCATCGATGCCGTGGGACAGACGGCGCAGGCTGTGAGGAACAAGCGAGAACTCGTCATCGCCACCACGCCCACGAACGGGTTGCTCCTCACCGAGGCGTTGAGTGAGCTCAGTCGATGCGAGCGCAGTCTCGTCATCAGGGTGTGCCGGGCCGATGACGCCGACGATGTCCTCCGAATTGTCCACGATGGGGTGGCCGAGATCGGCTTCAGCGAGCTGAACCCGTTGGTTCGCGATCGCCAGCTGACCGCTTTGCCCATCGCCGAGCTGGAAGTGGTGTTCGTTTCGCCGATGGGCACCGATCTCCCTGCGGAAGTGTCGTGGAATGACGTGGTGATGCAGCCGTTGATCGTGCCGCCGCCCGACTCAGGACGCCGTGAACTCATCAACGAGATGGCGAAGAGGGCCTCAGGGGCGACCCCTCAGGCGACGGTCGTCTTGGAGGACCGAGGATCGTGGATCGCGGCTGCCCAGGCTGGCATGGGGTCTTTCCTCTCCTATCGCTGCGTCGTGGCCGATCACGAGCGCATTGAGATCAGGCCGTTCACGCCCCATCAGGCCGTCACCGTCGGGTTCGTTCATCGAGATCTCGAACTCTCCATGCCAAGCAGCACGGTTCATCGATCTGGCACGGTCAAAGACCTGGCCACCAGCACCAACAGCAGCTGATCGGGTGATGCGACCTCTGAAAGAAGGGTTCGATGAACTGGATCTTCTCGGCGTCGGTGGGAGGAACGCAAGTTCAGGGCACCAGAGCGGGTGACGCGACTTGAACCCCGTTCAATACCAAGAGATCGTGCGGTATCGGCTAGAGCGTTGCACGGACATCCGTCGACAACCTCACGCCGGAACATGATGTATCGATCAAGTCATCGATGAAGGCGGGCAAGAATTTGCAAGCATTCTTGATACCCGCACCCGACGTTGGGTGCAGGGTCCAGGTGCCTCTTCGGATTCAAGCTCCACTGCTTGGTGGCGTTCTCGTTCGAACGTTTCTTTCTCCCCACATCGCTTGGAGAATCGGCGAGTCTGCGAAACGCAGGAAATACGGCTCTTCGGATTCTGGCGGGGTCGCGCACGTCACCGGACGACGATCGATCCCAGCACGCGCCAGTTGGGTTTGCCGGCGTAGAGCAGGACCCGGATCCGGTAGTTCTCGAAGTTGCGGAACCCGAAGCCGATCCGTTTGATGCGCTTGATCAGGTTGTTGAGCGACTCGGTCGGGCCGTTGGAGAACCGGGCCAGGTGGAAGTTGGCGATCTTGTCGAACCAGGTTCTGATGGTGCGTCCGAGCTTTTGGACTTCGGGCGGCATGGCCCGTCGCAGGCAGTGGCTCCGGAGCTCTTCGAGTATGTGGCGGCCTTCGTCGGGATCGGTCGTCCCGATAGAACTCACGGAGACGCTGCTTGATCCGGTAGGCGATGGCCACCTCGGCGCTGGGGTCTCCGAGCTCGAGGAGTGAGCGCAAGCGCTCGGTCGCCTCGGCGTCGAGCTTCTCTTCTCCCATGAGCAGCACCCGGCGGGCCCGATAGAGCGGATCGTCGCGGCGTCCGCGGTGGCCCAGCTGTTCGATCTGGACCCGGCGGCGGACGCTGTCGAGGCAGCGGTTGGCCAGGGAAATGACATGGAACGGGTCGACCACCTGGGCCGCTTTGGGCAACATGACCGAATACACCGCGGCGTAGGTGGCCGACATGTCGAGGGCGCCGTAGTCGATCCGCTCTTTCCAGGCCTGGGGCTGCTTGTCGATCCAGCCCGCCACATCGGTGTATCTGCGCGTGGGCAAGATGTCGATGATCTGGTGGTTCTCGACGTCGGCCACCGTGGTGGCGTAGTCCGCCTGCTTCTTCGAGGCGAGCTTGATGAACGAGGTCTCGTCGAGGCCGATGGCGCTCGTCTGGTTCAGCCGTTTGCGGTCGGCCGCGAGCAAGGCGCTGCCGTACGTGGTCACGGCGTCGTTGACCGTGTGCCAGTCACAGGCCAGTTCTGCCGCCACCTCTGAGACCGTGCGGCCCCCGCCCACCTGTCTGGTCGCCCACTTGGCCGCCCGCGTCGTGAGGAGGCAGCTCTTGGCCGCGATGCGGTGGTCCTCGATCGTCCAGGTCTGTTTCGCACACCGTGGGTCCACACAGCGCATCCGATGCTTCTTCCAGGCCAGCGACATCGCGGTGCCGTAGACGGGGAGGTCGACGTAGTGCACCACCGGGCGCTCTTTGACCTGGGCCGGTCCCTCGCAGCCCGGACAGCGCACGTCTCGGGTCACCTGCTCGATCATCAACTCGACGTCGGGACCGCGGCGTTCGTAGTGCACGACACGGACGTCTTTGAGACCCACCAAAGCGGCGAGGATCTCACTAGGGTGGACGAGGACGAAGGTGCTTCTCGATTGTTGGCTCACACCGCAAGCCTGAAGCGCCTTCGCCTATTTCTGGGTGACCCTCAGCGAGGGCAACTCCCCGCCAGATCCCGAAGAGCCGGAAATACGCCGCCACTTGGACAGATTCTTTGGTGGAGGCGATGGTGGAGGCGATGGGACTTGAACCCACGAACCTCCTGACTGCCAGTCAGGCGCTCTACCAGCTGAGCTACGCCCCCAGTGGTGGTCGACAAGGCTAGCAGTCGGAGATACCCCCAACCCGTCCCCGGGGGGCCCGGAACCGAGCCGAAACCGACTCCCGGCGTGGCCGTTGGCGGCCGCCTCGGCCCAGTCGCCACCAGGGTGTCGCCTACCCTTGTGACATGGCACGCGCGTACGACGTGGTCGGAGTGGAGCGTAAGTGGCAGCGCCACTGGGAAGACGAGGGCACCTACCAGATCGACAACGACGACCCCCGGGAGAAGTTCTACGCGCTGTGCATGTACCCCTACCCCTCCGGGCCGGCGCACCAGGGCCACGTCCGGAATTACACGTTCGGTGACCTGACCGTCCGCTACCAGACCATGCAGGGCAAAGGAGTCCTGAGCCCGATCGGGTTCGATTCCTTCGGCCTGCCGGCCGAGAATGCCGCCATCAAGACCGGCACCCATCCGCGGCTTTTCACCGACGCCCGGATCGCCGAGCTCACGGCCTCGCTGCGGCGGCTCGGCGCGGTCTACGACTGGCGGCGGGAGATCCACAGCCACGATCCTGCCTACATCAAGTGGAGCCAGTTCATCTTCCTGCGATTCTGGGAGGCCGGGCTGGCCTACCGGGCTCTGGCTCCGGTCAACTGGTGTCCCGGCTGCCAGACCGTCCTGGCCAACGAGCAGGTGTTGGCCGACGGCACTTGTGAACGCTCGGGTGACGTGGTCATCAAGCGTGACCTGGAGCAGTGGTTCTTCCGGATCACCGAGTACGCCGACGAACTCCTCGCTTCCCTCGACGACCTCGAGTGGCCGGAGCGGGCCAAGATCATGCAGCGCAACTGGATCGGGCGGTCCGAGGGGGCCGAGTTCGACCTCCCCGTCGAGGGGCGCCCCGACCTCACGGTGCGGGTCTTCACCACCCGCCCCGACACCAGCTTCGGCATGACCTACGCCGTCGTGGCCCCCGAGCACCCGCTCGTTGACCAGCTCACCGCGCCCGACCAGCGAGCTGCCGTCGATGCGTTGCGCATCCGTGCCGCCGCCGCCACCGACATCGAGCGCATGTCCGAGGGCGACGCCGCCGCTCTCGGCAAGCGGGGTGCCTTCACGGGCAGCCACGTCGTCAACCCCTTCACGGGTAACCCCGTTCCGCTCTACGTGGCCGACTACGTCCTCATGGGCTACGGGACCGGGGCGATCATGGCCGTGCCGGCCGAGGACCAGCGCGACTGGGCCTTCGCCACGCAACACCAACTCCCCATCGTGCGCACCGTACAGCCCCCCGAGGATTGGGATGCCAACGGGGGCGAGGCCTACACGGGCGACGGCGCCAAAGTCAACAGTGGGTTCCTCGACGGTCTCGACGTCGTCACGGCCAAGGCCCGGGCCATCGACTGGCTCGAGGAGAAGGGCCTCGGCGAGCGCAAGGTCAACTACCGGCTGCGCGACTGGCTGGTATCACGCCAGCGGTTCTGGGGTTGCCCCATTCCGGCGGTGTACTGCCCCGACCACGGTGTGGTGCCCGTGCCCGAGGACCAGCTGCCGATCGTGGCGCCCGACGATGTCGAGTTCCTGCCGACGGGGCAGTCGCCCCTCGCCTCACACGAGGAGTTCCTCCATACGACGTGCCCGATCTGCGGCGGCCCGGCGCGGCGCGAGACCGACACGATGGATACGTTCGTCGACTCGTCGTGGTACTTCCTGCGCTTCTGTGATCCCTGGAACACCGAGGAGCCGTTCGCTCCGGCCGCGGCGCGTCGTTTCATGCCCGTCGACCAGTACATCGGCGGGATCGAGCACGCCATCCTCCATCTGCTCTATGCCCGCTTCTATACGCGTGCCCTCATTGACGTGGGGATCGCACCCGACCTGACCCCGAGCCGTTCAAGCACTACCTCGCGCAGGGGATGATCCGAATGGACGGGACCAAGATGTCCAAGTCCAAGGGCAACCTCATTGCGCCCGAGCATCACTTCAACACTGTGGGTGCGGACGCCCTGCGCCTCTTCCACCTTGCCGCGGGTCCCCCGTTCGACGACATGGACTGGACGGACCAGACCGAGGAGGTCATCGAAGGCTGCGGGCGCTTTTTCGATCGGCTCTGGCGCACCTGCACCGCCGACCCGCCGCTCCGCACAGGGGACCAGACCGCCCCCGACCTGGCGGTACGCCAGGCCGTGCACCGGACCATCGCCGACGTGACCCGTGACGTGGAGCGGTGGTCCTACAACACCGCCGTGGCGCACTGCAGGGAGCTGCTCAACCTGGTCCAGCGTTACGGGCGGAGCGCCGATCCCGACACGGACGGGAATGCCGGTCCCAGCGGCAACGGCAACGCCGCCGGCACCGCCGCCGGCACCGCGCCCCACGCCGACGTGTGGAACGAGGCACTCGATACCCTGCTCCTCCTCCTCGCCGTCATGTCCCCGCATGTGACGGCCGAGCTCTGGGAGCAGCGCCATCCCGGTGAGCCCTCGGTCCACCTGCAGCGCTGGCCCTCTTTCGACCCCGAGCTCGTCCGCCAGGACACGGTGACCATGGTCGTGCAGGTCAACGGGAAGGTGCGCGACCGCATCGACGTGGACGCCGGCATCTCGGAGGGCGACGCCGAGGCCGCCGCCCTGGCCTCGGCGAAGGTGATCGACGCCCTGGGGGGTGCCGCACCGAAGCGGGTCGTGGTCCGCCCGCCGCGCCTCGTCAACGTCGTCGCTTAGTCGCTCCCGCCCTTCGCTCCTCCCGGCGGCGGCGCCACCGGGCCACCGCCCGCCGGCCACCGCCCCGCCAGGCCACCGCCCCGCCAGGCCACCGCCCCGCCGGGCCACCGCCCCGCCCTAGTGGAAGCCCGCGAGCACGCCCTTCCACACCTCGGGCTCCACCTTGTAGGGCGCGTAGAAGCTGAAACGGTCGACCATGCCCTCGAAGCGGTTGCGCACCTCGGCGGCCACCTTGTCGAGCGGACAGACGATGGCGAAGGCGTTGAGGATGTCGTCGTCGATCAGCTCGCCCATCTTCACCCACTCGCCTCGCTTCGAGAGCGTGTTGAGCTCGGGCTGCAGATCGCCCCACCCGTGCAGCTCCAGGACAGGAAGGTAGGCCGGGGTCGATCCGTAGAAGGCGATCTGCTGGCGTACCGCCTTGTCCGCCGCCTCCATGGTCTGCGCATCCGGACCCGTGACGACGAAGCCCGGGTAAGAGACGGTCAGATCCAGCCGCGACTTGCCCGCCTTGGCCGCACCCCGCTCCAGCGCGGGCAGGCTGACTTCGCGCAGATAGCGCTCGGTGGAGAAGCCATGTACGAGGAAGCCGTCGGCGACCTCGCCGGCGACCTCGGTCATGTGCTCGCCCACGCCTGCTAGCAGGATCTTGGGGTTGCCGTGCGGGTTCGGCCCCGGGTCGAAGAAGGGCGTCATCAGCGTGTGCGTGTAGAACTCGCCGCGGAAGGCGAGCGGCTCGCCGGTCTCCCATGCCTTCCAGATGGCCCGGATGGCGAGAATGAGCTCGCGCATGCGCGGCGCCGGGTGCGACCACGGCATGGAGAAGCGCTTGGTGATGTGCGGCTTGATCTGGCTGCCCATGCCGAGCATGAAGCGGCCCTTGGTCAGCAGCTGCAGGTCGTTGGCGACGACGGCCAGTGTCATCGGGTTGCGGGCGAGGGCGACCACGATCCCGGTGCCGAACTCGAGCTTCTCGGTGGCGGCCGCCCCCACGGCAATGGGGAGGAATGGATCGTGGTTGGTCTCGGCCGACCAGACCCCGTCGTAGCCGCTCTCCTCGGCCCTGACCGCCTGCGCCGCGATGCCGTTGGGATCGAACCCGATGCCACCGTCGATTTTCATGTGCAACCTCTCCCTACTGTTCCTCGCCTCGCAGGAAGCGCTCGAGCTCGGCGGCGATCTCGTCGCCCGAGGGCACCGCGTCGACCCCCATGGCGTTTCCCTCGGAGGCGTCGATGTTCTCCTCGAGCTTGCGCACCATGGCCTGGTGCTCGGCGTTGTCGGCGATGAGCTGGTCCACCTGGCGCCGCGAACTGTCGCCCGCCCGGCGCAACGCGGACGAGTCCAGCGACAGCGAGCCCACCGCGGCCAGCCCTTCGATCAGCGCCGCACTCGCCTCGGGGAACGGCATGCCCGCCACATAGTGGGGAACCCGAGCCCACAGGCTCACGATGGGCGTCCCGTTGGCGCCGAAGGCCATCTCGAGCGCGGCCAGAACTCCGGCCGGTACCTCGAGCTCACCCTGCACGATCCCAACCTGCTCGATGAGATCGGCCGATCCGGACGGCGCCGTGGCGGCCAGCTTCACCGGGCGCGTGTGGGGCGCCGGTGCCGGGAAGGCGCCCAGGCCCACCACCATGCGCACACGCCAGGAGCGGGCCAGCCCCACCACCGCGTCGGTGAAGGCGCGCCAGTGGAAGTCGGGCTCGGGGCCGACGAGGAAGAGCATGTCCCGCCCCGATTCGTCCGTCCCCTGTCGCACGACCGTGCAGGGCCAGGTCAGGTCGGTCGTGATGCCGTTGACGATGCGGGCCACGGGGCGCCGGGCCCGCTGGTCGAGGAAGTGCTCGCCGTTGAACGTGACGATGGGCTCGGTGTGCCCCTGCCCGAGCAGCGTGGCGATGGCCGTGGTGGCGCCGAGGCCGGCGTCGACCCAGCCTTCCAGCGCGACGACGAGGATCGGCTCGCGCAGGGCGGGTTCCTGGTGGACCTCGAAGATCTCGGTGAGGCCGCCTCCCTCGGGGCTCACGGGGCGGTCTCCAGCGCCGCGGCCGCCATCTCGAAGAGCCGCCCGATCTGGATCGGGAACCCCTCGACACTGCCCTGGTCGCCTGCGCCGGCGCCGGCCACGTAGCGGGCGTACACCCCCTGGAGAATGCAGGCGAGCTTCCAGTACCCGAAGGCCATGTAGTAGCCGACCCCGGAGACGTCGAGGTCGGACACGGAGTCGTAGCGCTCCAGGATCTGGGCCTTGGTGGAGAACCCGGGGGCCGTGGTCGGTGAGAGCCCGAGCACGGCCATGGAGTCGCCCGGGTCGGACCAGTAGTCCAACAGCAGCCCGAGGTCCGCCAGGGGGTCGCCGAGCGTACAGATCTCCCAGTCGAGGATCGCCCGGACGGTGCCGTCGTCAGCCAGCACGACGTTGTCCATGCGGTAGTCCCCGTGCACGACGGACGTCCGCTGCTGCTTGGGGATGCGGCGGGCCAGGTCGTCGCTCACCCGTTCGACGAGCCCGCCGTGGTCGACGCCCTCGACCTGCATCTGGTCGTACTGCCCGCGCCAGCGCTTGAGCTGCCGCTCGATGTACCCCTCGTGCCGACCGAGGTCACCCAGTCCGACGGCATCGGGGTCGACGTCGTGCAGCGCGGCCAGCGTGTCGGCCATGTGGTCGCCGACGCCACGCCGGGTCGTCTCGTCGAACGCGGCCTCGGCCTCGGGCGCACTGCGCAGGATGTGCCCCTCGACGAACTCCATGACGTAGAAGGGCCGCTCGTTGACCGCCTCGTCGGTGCAAAGGCCGACCGTGACCGGAACGGGAATGCCCGCAGGCCCGAGCGAGTGCATGAGCCGGTACTCGCGGGACATGTCATGCGCGGTGGGCAGGACGTGGTGCAGCGGAGGACGGCGCAGGGCCCAGGCCCGTCCCGCCGCGTCTTCGACGCGGTAGGTGAGATTGGAGCGGCCGCCTGCGATCAGGCTGAAGGTGAGCGGCGCGCGCAGCTCGGGAAGCTGCGCCGCCATCCAGGCGGTGACCTCGGTCTCGTGAATGCCCTCGGGTACCTGCGACACGCGAACGACGCTAATCGGTGCCGTGTGACCCGATCAGACGCCCCTGCGCTCAGCGGCCGCTCAGATTCGGCGCTGCCCGAGGTTGCCACCCCTGTCCACGTGGGGACGTCGTCCCCTCCGGGAACAGCCATTAGCGTCGTGGCCGATGGACGTCACAGACCAGACCTTTCAGACCGACGTGCTGGACCGCAGTGCGACGGTCCCGGTGATCGTGGACCTCTGGGCCCCGTGGTGCGGGCCCTGCAAGACCCTCGGGCCCATGATCGAGAAGGCGGTGGCCGACACCGGGGGCGCGGTCGAGCTGGCCAAGGTGAACGTCGACGACAACCCGGCGGTGGCGCAGGCCTTCAGCGTGCAGTCCATTCCCGCCGTGTTCGCTCTCCGCAATGGCCAGGTGGTGGACCAATTCATCGGCGCCGTCCCCGAGGCGCAGATCACCGCCTTCGTCCAGCGCCTGGCGCCGGCACCGAGCGAGGCGGACACGCTGGCCGCCGCGGGCGACGAGGCCTCCCTGCGCCGGGCCCTCGAGCTCGAGCCGGATCACGCCGCCGCCACCGAGGGTCTTGCCCGCGTTCTCGTCGACCGCGGCGAGGGCGCTGAGGCCCTGGCCCTCCTGCAGCGCCTGCCCGAGACCGAAGCCGGCCGGGTCCTGGCCGCCGAGGCCCGCCTCCTCGAAGCGGGAGTCGACGTGTCGGGCACGGCTCGCGAGGAGATCGAGGCCAAGCTGAACGAGCTCCTCGACCGGGTACGCGACGACGACGCCGCCCGCCAGGAGTTCGTGGACCTGCTGGAGGCCATGGGGGCAGACGACCCGCGCAGCAAGGAGTACCGGCGGGCCTTGACCGCACGCCTGTACTGATGACCTCGCCGGCCACGGGGATGCCGACGACCGACACCACGACCCCTCACCTCGCCCCGGTGCTCGACCTGGGCGGCCGGCGCTACGACCTCACCCACCGGGCGCTGGTCATGGGGATCCTCAACCGCACTCCCGACTCCTTCTACGACAGGGGCGCCACGTTCGAGCTCGGCAAGCTCTACGGGCGGGCCGAGCAGCTGGTGGCCGACGGGGCTGACATCCTCGATATCGGTGGGGTCAAGGCGGGACCCGGACCGCGAGGTCACGGAGCCCGAGGAGCTCGATCGCGTCGTGCCGGTGGTCGCCGGCCTGGTGGCGCGCTTCGACACGCCGGTGTCGGTCGACACCTGGCGCGCCACGGTGGCGCAGCGCCTCCTACGCCGAGGGTGCGGCCATGGGCAACGACATCAGCGGCCTGGCTGATCCCGACTACGCGATCGCCGCCGCCGACCACGATGCCGCCGTGGTCGTCACGCACATCCGCCTCGCCCCCCGGGAGGCGGATCCCGACCCGCACTACGACGATGTCGTGGCCGACGTCGCCCGTTTCCTCACCGAGCGCGCCGAAGGCGCTCGGGCGGCCGGTATCCCCGCCGAGCGGATCGTGCTCGATGCCGGACTCGACCTCGGCAAGACGGCCGAGCAGTCGCTGGCCCTGCTGCGGGCGTCGTCGACCCTGGCCGCGCTGGGCTACCCGCTCTTGCTCTCGGCTTCCAACAAGACGTTCCTCGGCAAGATCCTTGGTTTGGAGCTCACCGAGCGGCGTGGGGCTTCCATCGGCGCGGCGGCCCTCGGCATCGCCTGGGGCTGCCGCGTCGTACGCGTGCACGACGTCAAGGGCACTCGGCGGGCCCGCGACGTCCTGGCCGCGATCAGCGAGGCCGAATGAGCGCCGCGGCCGCCTCCTCCGTCTATCTGGTCAAGGGGGACGACGCCGCGCTGGTGGCCCAGGAGGTGCGCGGGCTCCTCGACAAGGTGGTGGGCGACGGCGACCACACGCTCATCGTGGAGGAGATCGGCGGGGGCGCCGGCGACGAGCTGAGCGTCGGTGCCGTGGTGGACGCCTGCCTGACCCCGCCCTTCCTGGTGGACCGGCGGGTCGTGGTGGTGCGCGAGGCCGGGCGGCTGCTCACCGCCGACACGCCCAGGCTGGTCGAGATCGTCGAGGACCCCCTCCCGACGACGGTGCTGATCCTCGTCGGTGGGGGCGGGACCGTTCCCGCGCCGTTGGTCAAGGCGATCGGTGCTGCGGGCCAGATCATCGATGTCACGACGGGCAAGGCGGGCGAGCGCAAGGCCTGGTTGCACGACCATCTGCGCGCGGCCCCGGTGAAGCTCGAGCCGCGTGCGGCCGACCTGCTGTCGGGCCACGTCGGCGAGGATCTCGGCCGTGTCGAGGGCCTCCTCGGCGCGCTGAGTGCCGCCTACGGCGAAGGCGCCCGCATCACTGCAGACGATCTGGCGCCCTATCTCGGCGAGGCGGGCAACGTCCCCCGTTACGAGCTGACCGACGCCATCGACAGGGGTGAGCCGGGGCGGGCGTTGACGGTACTGCGCCGCATGCTCGAGGCGGGCGGCCTGGCACCGGTGCAGGTGCTCGCCACGCTGCACGGCCACTTCTCCAACATGCTGGCCCTCGACGGAGACGACATCAGCAACGACCGGGATGCCGCGGCCGTCCTCGGCACCGCTCCCTTCGTGGCGAAGAAGGCGCTGGAGCAATCCCGACGACTCGGCAGCACACGGATCGCCGAGGCGATCAACCTCATCGCGGCGGCCGACCTCGACGTGCGCGGCGCGAGCGGCATGGACGCCGATGTGGTGATCGAGATCCTGGTCGCCCGATTGGCCCGGCAGACACGCCCGGCTCGGACGGCGCGCCCGCGGGCCGGCGCCCGCCGCTGACAGGTCAGGAGAGCGGGGTGGAGAACCACCACCGGTGGTTCTCGGGGTCCCGGACGCCGTACTCGCGCAGGCCGTAGTCCTGGTCCGTCGGCTCGGAGTCGATCTGGGCCCCGGCCGCCTTGGCGCGGGCGAAGTGCGCATCGACGTCGGGCACGATGACCTCGAGGCCACCGTGCGCCATCGCCCCGCCGTGGGGGGAGGCCATCTGGTGCTCGGCGGTGACCCGGTGCAGCCAGATGGCAGCGTCACCGTGGCGCACCTCGGCGTGGACGACCGTGCCGTCGTCGAGGCGGTGGAGCCCACCCGAGGTGAGGCCGAACGCCGTCACGAGGAAGTCGTGCGCGGCCTCGATGTCCTCGTAGACGAGAATGGGGATGACGGCGGTCCCGGCGGTCGTGGTGCTCTCGGTCGTGGTGTCGTTCATGGTGTCCATCACCCCACTATGCGGGCGTGGCGGGCTCCACGTCTTGGACAAACCTGACCTCGGGCGCCAGGACGGCGTCGGCGGCGTAGGCGCCAGGCGTCATGCCGGCGAGCGCGACGAAGTCTCGGGTCAGATGGGATTGGTCGTAGTAGCCCGCCTCCATCGCCACGTCGGCCAGCGTGCGGCCCGGGGACAATCCTCCGAGCAACGCGCGGGCGTGGTCGAAGCGCAACAGCCGTGCGTAGGCCTTCGGCGCCACCCCCAGCTGGCGCCGAAAGCGCGCCGTGACGTAGCGCCGGCTCCAGCCTGTCTCGTCCATGAGGCGCTCCACCCGGGCCCGACCCGTCGAGGCCTCGAGCTGCCGGCGCAGCCAGGCGACCTCGGGCGAGAGGGCGGGGGCATCGTCGCAGCCGAAGAAGTCGCAGCCGAAGAACTCGTCGAGCAGTTGCAGCCGCGCCTCCCAGCTAGGCGTCTCGCTCAGCCGGCCCACCAGACGGGTCCCGCGGGCACCGAGTGCCTCGTCGAGGGGGATCACTGCGTCGTTCAGGTCGCCCACGTCACCGAAGAGCGCCAGGGCCCCGGCGGGTGTCAGCTCAACCTGCACGCCGAGCTGGTGACCCCGGACGCCGGTGAGGCTCGAGCCGGACTGGTTGCCGACGACGAATGCGCCCACGGTGCGCACCGGGCCCTCGGCCTCGCCCGCGAACACCTCCATGCTGTCGCCGAAGCCCAGAATGAGAGCGACACCATGGCGGGCCATCTCACGGCGCAGGAAGCCGGAGGCCACCCACTCCTCGTAGCCGACGTAATGGCGCACGACGGCGCTGCTTTTCGCACCCCCGGCGCGCTGCACTGTTTCGTGCACGCCCCGTTCGGACACCTGACGGGTGAGGACGAGCCCGTCCGCCATGGCTCCAGTCTTCCATGGCCGGCCGGCCCGAGCACCCTGGTGCTGGACTGGGCCCATGCTCGAGACACCGGAAGAACTCACCCGGCTCCAGGTCCTGCTCGACGCCTCCATGGCGGCGGCCGGGCCTCACCTACGCGACATCATCACGGATGATCGCCGGTTGAACGCGTGGGAGCTGACGGAGCGCCTCCAAGGCATGCGCCTCCTGGTGCTGGCAACGGTGACCGCCGACGGGCGGCCTCTGGCCGGACCGGTCGACGGCTACTTCCTGCACGGCACGTTCTGGTTCAGCTCGGGGCACGACGCCGTGCGGATACGCCACCTTGCGGCCCGTCCGGCCTGCAGCGCCACGCACCTGCCCGGCGATGAGCTCGCGGTGACCGTGCACGGGAGAGCCGAGCGCTTCGGCCTCGACGACCCCGCCTTTGGCGAGCTCCGTCAGGCCATGCTCGACGAGTACCTGCCCAAGCAGGGGCCGTCGTTCGAGGAATGGCTGGACAACGCCGGCGCCGTCGGCGTGCGCATCGTGCCGGAGAGGATGTTCACCTTCCACATGGACGACTGAGGCGCACCGAAGGAGAAGCGAGAAAAACGAGTCCGCCGCAGAGGTCGGCGGTGGGGGAGTCGGAGGCCGCCGCTATTCGGCGGAAGCCGCCTCGATGGCGGCAACCCGCCGCACCAGGCGCGACTTGTGGTTCGCGGCCGTGTTCTTGTGGATGACGCCCCGGGCGGCCGCCTTGTCGATCCGCTTCACGGCCAGGCGCAGCGCCTCGACGCTGTCCTCGGCGCCGCTCTCGGCGGCCGTGATGGCCGACTTCGCGCGCGTGCGCAGCTCGGCCCGCACCGACTTGTTGCGAAGCCGGCGCTTCTCGTTCTGGCGGTTCCGCTTGATCTGGCTCTTGATGTTGGCCACGTGTCGATCCTCAGTGTTCTTCGAAAGGGGCGGCGGTGGGCGGGGGCCTCACCGGTGCGGAGGACAACTGTAGCAGGTGGCGGGGCCATTTCGGCGGGCGCCGTGGGGGCAGGCCGACTCCCGAGTTCCCTGGCCGGGCGACCGGCGCCGCCTACCTGGACCGGTACGATCGACGGACTGTGCCGCCCCCCCTCACCGCTTCTGGACCCATAGCGGTCGAGCTCATTCGCAACTTCTCCATCATCAGCCATGTCGACCACGGCAAGTCCACCCTCTCCGACCGGATTCTCGAGATCACCAAGGCCGTAGACCCCCGTCTCATGCGGGAGCAGTACCTCGACTCCATGGACATCGAGCGGGAGCGGGGGATCACCATCAAGGCCCAGAACGTCCGGGTCGTGCACGCCGGGCACATCCTCCACCTGATCGACACCCCCGGCCATGTCGACTTCGGCTACGAGGTCTCCCGTTCGCTGGCGGCCTGCGAGGGAGCCGTGCTCCTGGTCGACGCGTCGCAGGGCATTCAAGCCCAGACGCTCGCCAACTGCTACCAGGCCATTGAGAACGACCTCGAGATCGTGCCGGTCCTCAACAAGATCGACCTGCCGGCGGCCGACCCCGTCCGCTGCGCGCTCGAGATCGAGCACGTGCTGGGACTCCCGGCCGAGTCCATCCTCCATATCTCGGCCAAGACGGGCGAGGGGGTGCCGGACCTGCTTGACGCCATCATCGCCCGCATCCCTCCGCCCAAGGGCGACCCAGCGGCTCCCTTGCGCGCCCTGATCTTCGACTCCTCCTACGACCAGTACCGGGGCGTCGTCAGCTCAATCCGCATCGTCGACGGCTCGCTCCCCAAAGGGGCGCGCCTCCGCTTCATGCAGGCCAACGCGGTCCACGACATCGAAGAGGTCGGTGTGCGCACCCCCGTGGCCGTCCCCGTGGCGGTGCTGGGCCCGGGCGAGGTGGGCTACCTCATCGCAGGGATCAAGGACGTGGGAGAAGCGCGCTCGGGTGAGACCGTCACCACCGCGCAGCACGGTGCCACCGAGGCGCTGGCCGGTTACCGGGATCCCAAGCCCATGGTGTTCTGCGGCCTCTACCCGGTCGACGGCGACGAGCTGCCCGACCTGCGCGATGCCCTCGACCGGCTCAAGCTCAACGACGCCAGCTTCACCTTCGAGCCCGAGTCCTCCCACGCCCTGGGCATCGGTTTCCGCTGCGGCTTCCTGGGCCTCCTGCACATGGAGATCGTGCGCGAGCGGCTGGAGCGTGAGTTCAACCTGTCCCTCATCGCCACCGCGCCGAGCGTGGAATACCGGGCCTTCCTCACGGACGGGACGGAGCTCGACGTCGACAACCCGACGGAGCTTCCCGACGCCAGCCGCATCGACCACATCGACGAGCCGATGCTGTCGGCCACCGTCATCACGCCGACCGAGTACACCGGCACGGTCATGGAGCTGTGCCAGACCCGGCGGGGGGAGATGACCCGGATGGAGTACCTCTCGCCCGAGCGCGTCGAGCTCGTCTACACGTTGCCCCTGGCCGAGGTCGTGATCGACTTCTTCGACCAACTGAAGAGCCGGACCAAGGGGTACGCCTCCTTGGATTACGAGCCGGAGGCCTACGCCACCGGCAACCTGGTGCGGGTCGACATCCTGATCAACCATGCGCCCGTGGACGCCTTCTCGACGATCGTGCACAAGAGCACGGCGGACCTCTACGGGCGCAAGATGGCCGAGAAGCTCCGCGAGCTGATCCCGCGCCAGCTCTTCGACGTCCCGATCCAAGCGGCCATCGGCGGGCGCATCGTGGCCCGGGAGACGGTCAAGGCCAAGCGCAAGGACGTCCTGGCCAAGTGCTACGGAGGCGACATCAGCCGCAAGCGCAAGCTGCTCGAGAAGCAGAAGGAAGGCAAGAAGAAGATGAAGAACATCGGGCGGGTCGAAGTGCCCCAGGAGGCCTTCATCTCCGCGTTGCGCCTGGGTGATGACTGAAACGGGCACGGCGACCGCCGTCCCCTCGCCCGCGTGTCCTGGTGCTGCCCACGGCTGTCTCCCTGGCACTCGGTAGACTTGAGTGCCAGGCACGCCATGACACCGCCCACTGACTCCACTCCTCTCACCGACATTGCGGACGACGAGCGCGCCCTGCACGGCCGCCGGGCCGCCATCCTCGAGGCCGTGGTCACCGAGTACATCGGGACCGCCGAGCCGGTGGGGTCCTCCCACGTCGCCAGCGCCCCGGGTGTGCGGGTGTCCTCGGCCACCGTCCGTTCGGAGATGGTGGCGCTCGAGCGCGAGGGCTACCTCGTCCAGCCCCACACGAGTGCCGGCCGCATCCCGACCGACAAGGGCTACCGCTTCTTCGTCGATCACCTGACCGGGCCCGGAGTCCTCGGGCCCATCCAGCGCCGCCAGGTGACGCAGTTCTTCGAGCAGGTCCACGGCGAAATGGAGACGGTGCTCGAGCGGGCCTCTGGCCTGCTCTCCGAGTTGACCTCCTACGCCGCCGTGGTCGTCGGTCCCTCACACGATACGGCCACCATCCGCTCCATCCAGCTCGTCGGGCTGTCGCCGATGCACGCCCTGTTGGTCGTGGTGCTCTCCGACGGCGCAGTCGAGAAGCGGACCATCGACCTCGAGGCCGAGACCGCAGACGAGGCGCTGGCCGGCGCCGGCACGGTGCTCTCCTCCTCCCTGGTCGGGCGCACGCTCACCCAGCCCTGGGCCGTCCCGGCCAGTGGGTCGGCGCAGGTCGACCAGCTCGTCAGCGCGGCGCGCCGGGCGTTCGACTCCCTCGAGGGCGCCATGGAGTCCGATCAGGTCTTCGTGGGAGGCAACTCCCGCCTGGCCGAGTCCTTCGACGCCGTCGAGACGGTGCGCTCGGTCCTCGCCATCCTCGAACAGCAGTTGGTCGTCGTGACCCTCCTGCGGGATGTCCTCGACCGAGGGCTCTCGGTGGCCATCGGCACCGAGCACGGTTTCGAGGCGCTGTCGTCGTGTGCCGTCGTGGTAGCGCCGGTGTCCATCGACGGGCAGGACCTCGGCGCGGTCGGGCTACTCGGCCCTACCCGCATGGACTACGCGCGGGCCATGGCCGCAGCCCACGTGGTGGGCGAGCGGCTCGGGGAGCGCATCAGCGGGGGGCACGATGGCCGTCACTGACGGGCTGGGCGACCTCTACGCGCTGCTCGGCGTCAGCCCCGAGGCCAGTGACGACGAGATCAAGCGGGCCTACCGCGCCCGCGCCCGCGAACTGCATCCCGACACCAACCATGGCGATCCCGCCGCCGAGGCGCGCTTCAAGGAAGTGACCGTCGCCTACGAGGTGCTGCGCGACCCCGAGCGACGGGCCCGTTACGACCGCTTCGGCCCCGAGGGTGTGTTCGGGTCGCAGGGCGCCGGCGCGGGTGGCTTCGGCTTCGAAGGTGGCCTGGGCGACATCTTCGAGGCGTTCTTCGGGCAGATGGGAGGGGCCGGCAGCCGGCGGCGCGGCCCCCAGGTCGGCGCTGACGCCGAGGTACGGCTCGGGATCGAGTTCTCCGAGGCCGTGTTCGGCAGCCGCCAGGAGATCTCCGTCCGCCTTCCGACCCTGTGCACCACCTGCGACGGCAGGGGCACCGCCCCCGGCACCGAGCCGGTCACCTGCATCGACTGCCAGGGCTCCGGCGAGTTGCGCCGGGTGCGCCAGTCGTTGCTGGGGCAGGTCGTGACGAGCGCCCCATGCACGCGCTGCAGCGGGACCGGCGAGATGATCCCGAACCCGTGCGTCGGCTGCCGCGGCGAGGGGCGCCGCATGGAGGAGAACACGTTCACCGTCGAGGTGCCCGCCGGGGTCGAGGACGGGTCCACCCTGCGCCTGGCCGACCGCGGGGCCGCCGGTCAGCGCGGCGGCCCGAGCGGATCGCTGTTCGTCCACCTGACGGTGCAACCCGACAAGCGCTTCGAGCGCCAGGGCGACAACATCCACACCACGTTGACCATCAGCATCGCCCAGGCGGCCCTGGGGACCGAGACCGACGTGGAGACCCTCGACGGGCCGCAGCACCTGACGATCGGACCGGGCACCCAGCACGGGCACATCGAGCGCATCCGCAGCCTCGGCGTGCCGCACCTCCGCGGCCGCGGCCGGGGTGACTTCTACGTGCACGTGCTGGTGGCGACGCCCACCGATCTCAGCCCGGAGCAGGATGAGCTCTTGCGGCAGTTCGCCGCGTCACGAGGTGAGGACGTCTCCGCCCCGGGTGCCCGCGGCGGTGAGGGC
The DNA here is from genome assembly GCA_963764305.1 of uncultured Acidimicrobiaceae bacterium. GTDB lineage: Bacteria > Actinomycetota > Acidimicrobiia > Acidimicrobiales > RAAP-2 > Bog-473. The sequence continues at coordinate 394,539 of CAVXSD010000001.1, forward strand.
GTGTTCTCGCGCCTGCGCTCTGCCTTTGGCTAGCGCCGGACCCACCTACGCCGCCGTCGCCGTGCGCGCCGCCGCCGCCGCCCAGGTCTTCGTCGACGACCCGGGCCGACCGACCGTGTCCGACGAGGACGCGCACCACCTGGGTCGCGTGCTGCGGCTGCGCGACGGCGAGGAGGTCATCGCCGCCGACGGGAACGGACACTGGGCACGTACCGCATGGCGAGGCCAGGCTGCCCTCGAGCGTCTCACGGCCGGCACGGGTGTCGGCGGCGACGGGACCGTGCAGTCCGAGCCGCGCGCCGAACCGGCGCTCACCGTGGCCTTCGCGCCGGTGAAGGGGGAACGACCCGAATGGGTCGTTCAGAAGCTGACCGAGCTGGGCATCGACCGCATCGTCCCGCTGCGCACGGAGCGCAGCGTCGTTCGCTGGTCCGGCGCCCGCGGCCAGGCGGCAGTCGAGAAGTTGCGCCGGGTGGCGCGCGAGGCGGCGGGCCAGTGCCGCCGCGTCTGGCTGCCCGAGGTCTGCGACACCCTGCCCTTCGCCGACCTGGCTGCGTTGGGTGGGCCGGGCGAGGTGGTTCTGGCCCAGCTCAGCGGGGACCGGCCGACGGTGACCCAGCGCGTGGTGGCCGTCGGGCCCGAGGGCGGGTGGAGCACCGAGGAGCTTGAGTCGGCTCTGCCCACGGTGGGGTTCGGGCTGAGCGTCCTGCGGGCCGAGACGGCGGCAGTCACCGCCGGCGCCCTCCTCGCCTCCCTGCGCACCGGGACCGTGGCGGAGGCGGAGGAGTGAGCCGGCCGACGAGCGACCCACTCGAGCGCCCATGGTCACCGGCGGGACCCGGGGACCGGTAAGTTCGGACCAGTGATCAGGCTGGCGCAGAGGCACGGCGACCCCGGGGCATGACGGACGCCAGCGATTGCCTCTTCTGCAAGATCGTGGCGGATGAGGTGCCGTCCGAGACGGTGCACGAGACACCCACGACGGTGGCCTTCAACGACATCAACCCGGCCGCTCCGCTCCACGTGCTCATCGTGCCCCGTCGCCACATCGACGATGCGTCGGCGGTCACCGCCGAAGACGGGCCGGTCCTGGCCGACATGCTCATGGCGGCGCGGGCCGTCGCCGATGCCGCCGGCCTGGCGACACCGGATCGGGGCTATCGCCTCATCTTCAACGTCGGGCCCGATGCCATGAACTCGGTCCCGCATCTCCACCTCCACGTCCTGGGGGGCGAACCACTAAAGGGGCACCTTGCCATCACATGACCGCACCATGACCACGACCCTGCGCGCCGAATGCTTCGTGCCGGGGAACCACTTGATGGCCGGGCTTCTCGGGACCCGCGACGAGCACCTTCGCCAGATCGAGCAGGCCTTCCCCGCCGACCAGATCGTGGTGCAGGGCGACCGCATCTCCGTCGAGGGCCCCGACGCCGAATTGGTGGTGCGGCTCTTCGAGGAACTGATCCTCATGGTGCAGGCCGGACGGAACCTCGACCCCTCAGCGGTGGCCCGCGCCATCGACATGGTGCGCGACGACATCCGTCCGAGCGACGTCCTGCGCTCCGAAGTGGTCCGGGCCGCCGGCGGCAAGACGGTGCGCCCCAACACGGCGGGGCAGAAGCGCTACGTCGACGCCATCTCGCAGAACATCATCACCTTCGGGATCGGGCCGGCGGGAACCGGGAAGTCCTACCTGGCGGTGGCCCAGGCGGTGCACGCCCTGCAGTCCCGGCAGGTCACGCGGATCATCTTGACCCGGCCCGCCGTCGAGGCCGGCGAGCGCCTCGGCTTCCTGCCGGGGGACCTGATGGCCAAGGTCGACCCGTACCTCCGCCCGCTCTACGACGCGCTCTACGACCTGCTCGAGCCCGAGGGCGCGCAACGCCTTCTCGACCGCGGCACCATCGAGGTCGCGCCGCTGGCCTTCATGCGGGGTCGGACGCTGAACAGTTCGTTCATCATCCTCGACGAGGCCCAGAACACCACCCCCGAGCAGATGAAGATGTTCCTGACCCGGATCGGGTTCGGCTCCAAGTGCGTGGTCACCGGTGACGTGACCCAGATCGACGTGCCCGGCGGCCGCTCGGGACTGATTGGCCTGGAGCCGGTACTGGGCGGGATCGACGACATCACGTTCGTGCACCTCAGCCGCCGGGACGTCGTCCGCCACAAGATCGTGGCCGACATCGTCGACGCCTACGAGGTCGCAGAAGGGCGGGCGGGTTCCACGCAGTGACGATCGACGTCTTTGCCGCTGACGAGCAGCAGGTTCATCAGATTGACGTCGCTCGATGGGCGGGGCTCGCACGCCAGGTGCTCCAGGCGCGCGGGGTGAAGGGCGAGACCGAGGTCTCGCTCCTCTTCGTCGACGAGGACGCCATCGCCGCGCTCAACGAGCAGTTCCTGGGTAAGACGGGTCCGACCGACGTGCTGTCGTTCCCGATCGAGGACGAGCCTGGGCCCACCGGCCGCTCACCGGATTTCGGCGGCAGTGGTCCGGGAAGCTCGGCCGAGCAGGGCGCGCTCACACTGCTCGGTGACGTGGTCATCTGCCCGGTCGTGGCGTCACGCAACGCCGTGGAGCACGAGGTGCCCTTCGAGGACGAGGTGGCGCTACTCGTCGTCCACGGGCTGTTGCACCTGCTCGGCATGGATCACGAGAACGAGGCAGAGGCGGAACGGATGGAGACTGTGGAGCAGCAGCTGCTCACGCGCTTCCACCGGGGCAGCCGAGAGGCGTGAGCGTGCTGACCCTGCTGGCGGCATCGGGGTTCCACGTCGAGGACGGCATCCTCATCCTCATCATCGCGATCTTGCTGGCTGCATCGGGTGTCCTGGCCATGGCCGAGACCAGCCTGGTGCGGATGAACCGGATCAAGGCCAAGTCGCTGGTGGACGAGAAGAAGCGCGGGGCCCGCCAGCTGGCCCGGCTGGTCGAGAACCCGGCCAACTTCCTCAACCCCATTCTGCTGCTGGTGCTGATCTGCCAGCTCATCTCCGCCACCCTGGTCGGCATCGTCGCCGAACACCTCTTCGGCGGGCTGGGCGTCTCCCTCGGCATCGTGTTCGAGATCGTGGTGATCTTCGTGTTCTTCGAGGCCGTCCCGAAGAACTGGGCCGTGCAGCACGCGGATCGGGCCGCCCTGCTCAGCGCACCCCTCGTCAGCACCCTCATCCGCTTCCCACCCGTCCGCTGGCTTTCGGCCGTCCTCATCGGCCTGGCCAACCGGATCATCGGCGCCGGCGGCGATGACGGGGAGGGCCTGCCGCGCTCGTACATCACCGACTCCGAGCTGAAGGCCATGGCTGACGTGGCGCACGAAGAGAACGTGATCGAGCACGAAGAGCGGACGTTCATCCACTCCATCATCGACTTCGGCGACACGGTCACCCGTGAGGTGATGACACCGCGTCCTGACATGATCACGGTCGAATCCGACGTCACCGTCCGCGACGCGCTCGAGGCGGCGCTCGGCGCCGGCTACAGCCGGATACCGGTCGAGGCGGACGGGATCGACGACATCATCGGCATCGCCTACGCCAAGGACCTCGTGCGCGCCGAGCGGGCGGGCAAGGCCGCGCAGGCGGTGCGCGACAGCATGCGACCGGCCAAGTTCATCCCCGAGTCCAAGGAGGTCTCGGATCTCCTGCGCGAGATGCAGGAGGAGAAGTTCCACATGGCGATCGTCGTAGACGAGTACGGCGGCACCGCGGGGCTGATCACCCTCGAGGACCTCCTCGAGGAGCTCGTGGGCGACATCGTTGACGAGTTCGACGTGGAGGAGCCGACCGTGGAGCGTTGCGAGGACGGATCGGTGCTTGTGAGCTCGCTCTACTCGGTGGACGACGCCGACGAGCTGTTGGGGGCGAAGCTCCCGCATGGCCCCTGGGACACCGTCGCCGGGCTCATGCTGGACCTGGCCGGGCGGGTTCCCGACCCGGGTGACTCGGTTGAGGTGGACGGGTTCCGGCTGACCGCGGTCGACGTGCGCGGGCGGCGCATCGGGCGCGTCCGAATCGAGCCCACGGGTGCGCCGACCAGCGCCGACGCGGATACCGACACCGATCGCGACCCCGACCGCGACACCGACCGCGACCACCGCGGGAATGGGGCGGGCGGCGCGTCGCACAACGGGAACTGAGGACGATGCGCTCCGGCTTCGTGGCCGTGGTCGGCCGCCCCAATGTCGGCAAGTCAACGCTCGTGAACGCCATGGTCGGGACGAAAGTGGCGATCACCTCGTCGCGGCCGAATACGACGAGGCACCGGATACTCGGCGTCTTGCACGACCCGGCGGACGACGCCCAGGTGGTCTTCGTCGACACGCCGGGCATCCATCGCCCCCGCAGCACGCTGGGAAGCCGGCTCAACGAGACCGCAACGGACGCGCTGAACGACGTCGACGTGATCGTGGTCGTCGTCGACGGCACCGCGGCCATCGGTCCGGGGGACAGGACCGTGCTGGAGCGTTCGGTGCGTCAGGTCCAGCAGGTCACTGCGGCCGCGGCGAGGTCCCGCGCCGCCGAAGATGACGACCCCGATCACCCAGGCGACCCCGACGACCCCGAGCACCAGGAAATCGACGCACCACCAGGCCTGATCGTCGTCGTGAACAAGGTCGACAAGGCCAACAACGCCCAGGTCATGGAACGCCTGACACAGGCAAAGGCGGCTGTCGACGCGCTGACCGCACCCGTCGAGCTGGCCGACGTCGAATACTTCCCGGTCTCCGCTCGTAGCGGGAAGGGCGTGGATGGGTTGACGGCCCATCTCATCGCCCGGCTGCCAGAAGGGCCGCCTTTCTTCCCCCCCGACGTCATCACCGACACACCCGAGGCGCTCTGGGTGGCCGAGCTCGTGCGCGAGCAGCTGCTGGCCAAGACCCGGGACGAGCTTCCGCATGCGATCACCTGTCGGGTGACCGAGTGGGAGTGGCCGCATATCCGCGTCGAGATCATCGTCGAGCGCGACTCCCAGAAGGCAATCGTGATCGGCAAGGGCGGCGAAGTCCTCAAGGCCGTCGGGATCGCCGTGCGCGAGGAGCTGCCAGAGGGCACCTACCTCGACCTTCACGTCAAGGTCGAGCGCCACTGGCAGAACCGGGACGAGATGCTCAACCGCCTCGGCTACTGATCCTTGCCGGGCTCCGCTCCTGCCAGCGACGCCGGGGAGGACACCGCCCCTCCGGGACTATAAGCAGACTGGTTTATAGTCTCAGAAATGTCCCGCCCCCCCTCTCGACCTCGCGCTGCCGCCTTCACAGCGGGACGGACCAATCCGCCGACGCTCAGCGATGTCGCCGATCCCGAAACGCTCGACCTGGTGTTCAAGGCATTGGGGAATGAGATCCGACGTGGCATCCTCGCCGCGCTCCATGACCATGGCGGGTTCTTGAGTTCCCATGACATCGCCCGTAGATTCACGCTCCCGTGGCAGGCCGTCTCGCGCCATCTTCGTATCCTTACTGAGGCTGGGCTTCTGGTGTGCGACGTTCGCTCGAACGAGCGTGCGTACACCCTCAACACGAGCCAGCTGCGCCGAGTGGCAGGCCGGTGGGTCATGCGAGTGTCGACGGAGGGAACCCGCAACAAAGCGGGCGAGCTCGTCTTCGACTTCGCCGAGTGACCGGGCGTCGCCGGCATTCCGTCGGCTACGCGGTCTCCTCCTCGAGTGCCCGCCGCAGGAACGACTCCACCTCGCGGATGTCCACGGAACGTCGCATCGGAGGGAGGGTCGCCAGCAGCACGCCGCGGTACGACGCCGTGGCGAGCCGCGGGTCGAGCACGGCGACCACGCCCCGGTCGTCCGCGTTGCGGATGAGCCGGCCCGAGCCCTGTGCCAGCAGCGTGGCCGCGCGCGGCAGGTCGACCAGGGAGAAGGCGCGCCCACCGGCCCGGTCCCGGCGCGCCTGGAGCAGCGGGTCGTCGGGGCGCGGGAAGGGGAGCTTGTCGATCGTCACGAGCGAGAGGGCCCGGCCGGGGATGTCCACGCCCTGCCAGAAGCCCATGGTGGCGAACAGGCAAGACGTCTCGTCTGCCGCGAACTGCTCGAGCAGCCGGCTCTTCGGGAGATCGCCCTGCAGCAGGAGCGTGTAGGGGAGCTCCGGCGCCAGCGCCGCCGCCGCCGCCTCGGTGGCCCGCCTGCTGGTGAAGAGCGCCAGGGTGCGGCCGCCGGCCGCCTCCAGCAGTTGGGAGAGCTCCTCGTGCAGTGCCTCCTGCGCCCCGGCGGCACGGCGGTCGGGCAGGTGGCGGGCGACGTAGAGCAGTGCGTGGGAGCGGTAGTCGAAGGGGCTGCCCACATTGAGCTCCTCGGTGGGGAACGCCTCGAGTCCCACCCGCTCGACGATCCGGGGTGGGATCGTCGCGCTCGTCAGGACAGAGGTGACTTCGCCCCACAGCTTCGCCGCGAGCACCGGTCCGACGTCGACGGGGGAGAGGCGGAGCCTGACGTTGCGCCGCGTCCCGTCGACCCAGGCGACCTCGCCGTCGCCGCGAGTCTCGAACCGGTGCAGGTCATCCGCCATGTGCACGGCGGCCTGCAGGGTGCGGGTCTTGCGGCTGGCCCGGTCGGGATCGGGCTCGGAGCCGCCGCCCTCGGCCAGGAAGGAGCGTTGCGCCCCGCCGCGCCGCAGCGCGTCGGTGACGCGCCGGCTGATTTCGGCGGCGCGGGCGAGCAGCTCGGCCAGCTCCCGATCGTCGACGGCCGGCCGGGCCTCGTCGTGCAGGACGCGCTCACCCACCCGGTCGGCCAGGAGTGTGCCGAGCTGGTCGCCCACCGCGGCCAGGGAGTCGAGCAGCTCGCTGTCGCGCGGCTCGACGAGGGAGCGGGCGGAGGTTACGAGGGAGCGGAAGCGACCCGGCGTCACCTCGACGCCGAGGCTGGACGTCATGACCTCCTCGAGCTCGTGGGCCTCGTCGAAGACGATCACGTCGTGCTCGGGCAGCACCACGCCGCCACTGGCCAGATGGGCCCCGTAGAGGTGCGTGTTGACCACGACGATGTCGGCCACCGAGGCCCGCTCGCGGGCGGCCTCAGCGAAGCAGCGCCCTCCCGACGGGCAGTTGTAGGCGCCCGGGCACTCCCGCGGGCCGACGCTGACCATGTTCCAGGCCCGGGCGGACGGCTCGAAGCTCAGGTCGGCCCGGTCGCCGCTCTGCGACGTCTGGGACCACGCCACCAGCTCCCGCACCTCCTCGACGATGCCCTCGGGTGCGCCGTGACGCGCCTGGTTCTCGGTCTCCTCGACCGGCTCCGGCTCCGGCTCGTCGGCCCGGCCGCCCTGGTCACCGAGCTCCGCCTGGATCCCACCCGAGCCCACTTCGGCCACCCGTTGGCGACAGACGTAGTTGCTGCGCCCCTTGAGCACGGCGAAGTCCAGCGGCCCTGCCAGCCCGAGCGCGGCATCGACCAGGGGCAGGTCCTTCTCGGCCAGCTGGTCCTGTAGCGCCTTCGTCGCGGTGGCGACGACCACCTTCTTGCCGCTCAGCGCCGCCGGGACGAGGTAGGCGAGCGACTTGCCGGTCCCGGTGCCGGCCTGGACGACGAGGTGGCTCCCCGTGACCATCGCCTCGGCGACGGCGCGGCACATCTCCTGTTGCTCGGGCCGGTGCTCGCCGCCGGACATCTGCGCCGTGATCTTGTCCAGCCCGTCGACGCCGTCGTCGCCGGCCTGGCGGCCATCCGCCTCGCTGCCTCCCGAGGAGCCGAAGACATCGAGCTCGTCGAGGCCGTCGGGCTCGCCGAAGAACTCGTCGTCCTCGTCCGTCATCGGAGACGACGCTATCGCCGTGGTGTGTCGCGCGACCGCGCCCCTTACTCAGGCGCGGTTGACGACCTCCACGACGACCTCCGTGGAATAGTCCTTGAAGGCCTGCTCGCCGAACCCGGTCCACATCTCGAGCGCCGGCGGCGGCATGTGCGCCATCATCGCGGCGCGCTGCTCCTCGGTCATGCGCTCGCGGATGAGGCCGAGGATGAGCCAGATCTTGTCGCCGTGGAAGTTGGCCATGCCGTGGCCCGGCAGGGCCCCCCACTCCTCCATGGAGAGGTGCTCGGCCGCCAGGGGCAGCACCTTCTGCTCCTCTTCGCTGAGATGCTCGCCCAGGTGGCTGTACAGCTCGCCCAACCGATCCTGCGCCGCCTGCTGTGCCGCCGCGTCGCCACCGGGCCACGCCGCCAGGGAGCTCCTCGCCTCCCCCAGCAGCGCCAGTGCCTCATGGTGCTGCTCGTCCATGTGGTCGATCAGCGCATCGTTGCCGGCGCACCGCTCGCGCAGGAGCGGGAAGACCAGCTGATCCTCGCCGTCATGGTGTGCTTCGAGGAAGGACAGGATGTTCTCGTAGTAGTTGGCGATCAGTGCGACACGTTCGGCATCACCGGCTGCAATGCCCCCGACCAGCGTGGGTGCGGCGCCGAGGCTGTCGCGGAAGACGCCGTGCACGGCATAGATATCGGTGACGTCGGGGCGTGGTGCATCTGCTGGCTGGGGCATGGTCCCTCCTGGGTGCTCCACCCGTACCGCCTGGCCGGGGACCCCCATCATGCAACACGGATAGAGGCCCCCGCGACCGGAATCGAGGAGGGGCAGGCCGCGGTAGGTTCATCTGGTGTCCTCTGCCGTCCGCGAGCCGGGAGGTGTACGGGGACGGGATCAGGACCAGGGCCCCGGAATGGGCGCCTCGGAGACACTCGATCCGGTCCCACCGGAGCTGGACCTCTCCCGGGTGCCCGTCCACGTCGCCTGCGTGATGGACGGCAACGGCCGCTGGGCCAGCGCGCGCGGCCTGCCCCGAACCGAGGGCCACGGCGCCGGTGAGACCGCCCTCCTCGACGTGGTCAACGGTGCCCTGGAGATCGGCATCAAGTGGATCACCCTCTACGCCTTCTCCACCGAGAACTGGCGCCGGCCCCCCGACGAGGTGCGCTACCTCATGAACTTCAACCAGTCGCTCCTCATGCGCCGGCGCGACGAGCTCAACGAGAAGGGGGTGCAGATCCGCTTCGCCGGCCGGCGCGACTGGCGGGTGCCCCGACGGGTACTCAAGCGGATGGACGAGTCGATCGAGCTCACGAAGCACAATCGGCGCATGGTGATGACGATGGCCTTCAACTACGGCGGCCGCGCCGAGATCGTCGATGCCGTGCGGGCCCTGGTCGCCGAGGGCACCTCGGCCGCCAAGGTGGACGAGAAGGCCATCGCGCGCCACCTCTACTTCCCCGACATGCCGGACCCCGACCTTGTCATCCGCACGTCGGGCGAGACGCGCATCTCGAACTTCCTGCTGTGGGAGATCGCCTACAGCGAACTGGTCTTCCCCGAGATCCTCTGGCCCGACATGCGGCGTCGCCACCTTTACGAGGCGGTCATCGACTACCAGCGCCGGGTGCGCCGGTTCGGCGCCGTGAACCCTTGATCCCGCTTGCGCCCCGGGTGCCGGCGGGCGACCCGCCTCGCGCCGGGTAGCTGCGAGAATGGTGGGGTCATGAGCTTCAGCCGGATCGCCGTGGGGGCCGGGATCGCCCTCCTCACCATCTTCGTCGTGGTGGTGGTCCTGGCCGGGCATGGGGGTGCCGGCGCGGCCGTCGTCGCCTTCGCCGCCATCGCGGCGCTGGTGGCCGCCGGGAACGCCCTCTACGGCCGCCACTCGCACGGGGCGGCCGCCGTGAACCGTGTCCGGGGCGCCCAGGAGGCCCACGACCGGGCGGCCGACCGGGCCGCTGAGGCCCGCCGGGCCGTGGCCGAGGCCGCTCGTCGGGGCGAGCGCTACTGCCCGCTCGGCCCCGCCCACCGCCAGGTCGACCCCGCCACCATCGACGCCACCATCGACGACGCCACCATCGACGACGCCACCGACGCCACCGACGGCGCCCAACCCCGGGCCGATGCCGAACCGTGAGCCTGTTCCGCGACAAGGGCGTCGTCCTGCGCACCTACCGTCTGGGCGAGGCCGACAAGATCATCGTCTTCCTGACCGAACGACACGGCAAGGTAAGGGCGGTCGCCAAGGGCGTGCGCAAGACCACCTCGAAGTTCGGTGGCCGCCTCGAGCCGCTGACCAACGTCGACCTCCTGCTGTGGCAGGGGAGGAGCGACCTCGACATCGTGAACCAGGTCGAGGTGGTGCACGCCTTCCGGCCCATCCGCGAGGACCTCGACCGCATGCCCCGTGGCATCGCGCTCCTCGAGGTGAGCGACCAGATGGCCCAGGAGCGCCACCCCGACCCCCGGTTGTACTCGATGCTGGTGGGCGCCCTGGCCGCGCTGGCCGACGAAGAGGCCGACCCGGCGCTCATTGCGCCGTCCTTCTTCTTGAAGGCGCTCGTCCTCGAGGGGGCGGGCCCCGTCCTCGATGCGTGTGCCGCGTGCGGCGAGCCCGACGGGTCGGTGGACCTGGTGGCCTTCGATCTCGTCGCCGGCGGGACGCTGTGCCGGGCCCACCGCAGCGGCCGCCACATGAGCCCGGCCGCGCTGGTGCTCCTGCGCCGCATCCTGGGCGGGGATCTGGCCGCGGTGCTGGCGGGGCCGCCGCCCCCGGCCGCCGACGAGGTGGCCGAGCTGGCCACCGAGGCCATGGAGGCGCACCTCGACCGGCGCATCCGCTCGGTGCGCTCCACCGCCGGCCTTTGAGCCCCTTCGGCGTCTACGTCCACGTCCCGTTCTGCCGGGAGCGCTGCGACTACTGCGCGTTCGCCACCTACACCGACCGCGACCACCTCATGGAGCGCTACGCCGACGCCTGCGTGCGCGAGCTGCACCAGGCCTTCGGGGCGGGCCACCTCGCCCCGGCCACCTCCGTCTTCTTCGGAGGGGGCACCCCGTCCCGCCTCCACCCCGAGACTCTGTGCCGCATCCTCGACGCCATCCCGCGTGCTCCCGGCGCGGAGGTGACGGTCGAGTGCAATCCCGAGGACGCCGACAGCGCGCACCTCTGCGCTTACCGCGGCGCCGGCGTGACCCGGGTCTCCTTCGGCCTGCAGTCGACCCAGGAGCACGTGCTGGCCGGCCTCGGCCGGCGCCACGTGCCCCACGCCCCCGAGGCCATTTCCGACGCGGTACACGCCGCCGGGTTCGCCGACTGGAACCTCGACCTCATCTTCGGCGCCGCCACCGAGACCGACTGTGACTGGGCTGCCACCCTCGACCACGTCCTGGCGCTGACGCCCCCACCGCCGCACCTGAGCGCCTATGGCCTGACCGTCGAGCCCGGCACGCCGCTGGCGGCGGACCCGGCGCGCCATCCCGACGATGACGTCGAGGCCCGGCGCTACGAGCACGCCGATGCCGCCCTCACCGCCGCGGGCTACAGCTGGGAGGAGATCTCCAACTGGGCCCGGCCCGGTCACGAGTGCCGGCACAACCACCTCTACTGGGAGCAGGGCGACTACGTCGGCATCGGCTCGGCGGCGCACTCCCACCGCACCGGCACGCGCTGGTGGAACGTGCGGACGCCCGATCGCTATATCGCCGCTGTAGAGGCGGGACGCTCGCCCGAGGCCGGCCGCGAAGAGCTCACGCCGGAGCAGCGGGAGTTCGAGGCGCGCTCGCTCTCGCTGCGCATGCCGCGCGGCGTGGCTTGGGACGACCTCGAGCGGCCCGAGGAGTTGGACGGCCTCATCGAGCGTGTCGACGGCCGGGCCGTGCTCACGCTGCGGGGCCGTCTGCTCGCCAACGAGGTCAGTGCCAGAATCCGCTCCGGTATCCTGCACCGATGACAGAGACCGCCGAGGCGCCCCAGCGCCGGCGACGACCTGATGGAGAAGGTCGTGCGGCTGTGCCGCACCCGCGGCTTCATCTTCCAGTCGGCGGAGATCTACGGCGGCTTCCGCTCCACCTATGACTACGGCCCTCTCGGGGTCAACCTGCTGCGCAATGTGAAGAACGCCTGGTGGCACGCCATGGTCCAGCTGCGCGACGACGTCGTAGGGCTCGATGCCGCCATCCTCGGCCCGCCGGCGGTGTGGGAGGCCTCGGGCCACCTGGCCACCTTCACCGACCCACTGGTCGACTGCAAGAACTGCCGCGAGCGTTGGCGGGCCGACAAGATCGACGGCGTCTGCCCCAACTGTGGTTCGAAGGACCTCACCGAGGCCCGGGCCTTCAACCTGATGTTCAAGACCCACGCCGGGCCGGTGGAGGACGAGGGCCACGTCGCCTATCTGCGCCCCGAGACGGCCCAGGGCATGTTCACCAACTTCGCGAACGTGCTGGGCACGACGCGCAAGAAGCCGCCCTTCGGCATCGCGGAGGTGGGCAAGTCCTTCCGCAACGAGATCACGCCCCAGAACTTCGTCTTCCGCACCCGCGAGTTCGAGCAGATGGAGATGGAGTACTTCGTCCCGCCCGACGAGAGCCAGAAGTGGTTCGACTACTGGCTCTCCGAGCGCATGAGTTGGTACCTCGATCTGGGCATCCCGGCCGAGATGCTCCGCCTGCGCCATCACGAGCAGAGCGAGCTGTCGCACTACTCGCGGGGCACCGCCGACATCGAGTTCCTCTTCCCCTGGGGCTGGGACGAGCTCGAGGGCATCGCCAACCGGGGCGACTTCGACCTCACCGCTCACGCCAAGGCGTCCGGGGTGGCGCTCGACTACTTCGACCAGCAGACCAACGAGCGCTACACGCCCTACGTGATCGAGCCGGCGGCCGGCGCCACCCGGACCATGATGGCCTTCCTCCTCGCCGCCTACACCGAGGACGAGGTCGGGGGAGAGGCCCGTACCGTGCTGCGCCTGCACTGGCGGTTGGCGCCCTACCAGGTGGCGGTGCTCCCGCTGTCGAAGAAGGACACGCTCGAGCCCCTGGCCCGCCAGGTGTTGTCGACCCTGCAGCCGCACTTCATGTGCGACTACGACGTCACCCAGAGCATCGGCCGGCGTTACCGGCGTCAGGACGAGGTGGGGACGCCGTGGTGCGTGACCGTGGACTTCGACTCGCTCGAGGACGATGCCGTCACCATCCGCGACCGCGACACCACCGAGCAGGTGCGCGTGCCCATCGCCGATCTCCTGGGTGAACTGCGCCGGCGCACCGGCGAGGGGTAGGGGAGCGGCCGCTCAGGCCACCTTGCGGTACTTGCGCACCGCGATCGGCACCAGGACAGCCAGCAGCCCGACGGACCACAAGAGGGCCGACCACACGGCGCCCGAGTCGTGCAGGACGCCGCCGACCATCAGCGACCGCGCGGCGTCCACGACCTGGGTCACCGGCTGGTGCTCGGCGAAGGCCTGCAGCCAGCCGGGCATGGAGGCCACCGGGACGAAGGCCGACGAGGCGAAGAGCAGCGGGAAGACCAGGGGGAAGACCATGACCTGCGCCGTCTCCGCGTTGGGCGCGGAGAGGCCGATGTAGGCGAAGCCCCAACTCAACGCGTAGGCGAAGAACAGGATCACCAGCGCCCCGCAGATGAACAGCAGGAAGTTGGTCCCGATGCGGAAGCCCACGGCGTAGCCGACAGCCGTGATCAGCGCCACCACGAAGACGTTGCGGACCAGGTCGGAGGTGGTCCGGCCGGCCAGCACGGCGGATCGGCTCATCGGGAGGGCACGGAAGCGCTCGATGATGCCCTTTTGCAGGTCCTCGGCCAGCCCGGCCGACGAGCTCATGGCGCCGAAGATGACCGTCTGCACGAAGATCCCGGGCATCAGGAATTCGATGTAGTGGCCGCCCGGGACGTGGATGGCCCCACCGAAGACGTAGGTGAAGAGCAGCGTGAACATGATGGGCTGCAACGTCGTGAAGAAGAGCGCCTGGGGCGTCCGGGCCAGCGCGAGGAGGTTGCGCTTCGTCATGGTGGCGATGTCCGCCACGACCCACGACAGGCGGTTGCCCTGACTGGGCTGCCGGACAGCGACCGGTGCGGTGATGGTGGTGGTCGTCATGCGGCATCCTTTCCGTCGGCGACGTCGTTCTTGCGCGCCCGGCCCAGGCCCCGCTTCGGCCTCGCCGCCCTGTCGTCGGCGTCCTCTTCGATCATGGTCTTGTGACCGGTCAGGTTGAGGAAGACGTCGTCGAGGCTGGGCTCGCGCAGGGCCAGTCCGGCGATGGTGATCTGCGCCGCGTCGAGCGTGCGGAGCACGTCGGCGCCCGCCCGGGGCCCGTCCGTGACCGTCAGCTCGATCACGAGGTCCTCGACGACCGGTGCCTTCTCGGAGAACGGCGTGAGCAGCTGGACCGCGCGGCCCAGGGTATTCCGGTCGCCCAGGGTCACCGAGACGACCGAGGTCCCCAGGTCGGCCTTGAGCTGGGCCGGCGTCCCCTCCGCGATGACGTGCCCGTGGTCGATCACCACGATGTCGCGGGCCAGCCGGTCGGCTTCTTCGAGGTACTGCGTCGTCAGCAGGACCGTCGTGCCGTCGCGGACCAGCTCCTCGATGGCGACCCAGAGGCCCTGGCGGCTCTGGGGGTCCAACCCCGTGGTGGGCTCGTCGAGGAAGAGCACGGGCGGGTTCGCCACCAGCGCGGCGGCCAGGTCCAGCCGCCGGCGCATGCCGCCCGAGTAGGTCTTCAGCACGCGATCACCGGCGCCGGTCAGGCCGAATTCCTCGAGCAGCTCGTCGGCCCGGCGCGCCGACACCTTGCGGCTGAGGTGCGAGAGGCGCGCCACCATGTGGATGTTCTCCCGGCCCGTGAGGTTCTCGTCTACCGCGGCGTACTGGCCGGCGAGCCCGATGATGCGCCGCACTGCGTCGGGCTGGGCGACCACGTCGTGGCCGAGGACCGAGGCGCGCCCGGCGTCGGGGCCGAGGATGGTGGAGAGGATGCGCACGACCGTGGTCTTGCCTGCCCCGTTCGGGCCGAGCAACCCGAGGACGGTGCCGGCCTCCACCTCGAGGGAGACCCCGTCGAGCGCCCGCACGTTGCCGCGGGGGAAGACCTTCACGAGGTCGTGGGCCTCAACCGCCAGCCTGGGGTGCGAAGAAGAATTAGCCATTACTAAAGAAACTTAGTGATAAAGTTACTTATGTGTCAAGACAATGGTCGCGGTCAGAGCTGGCGCAGCAGCTGCGCACGGAGATCATGGGGTACTTCGGCGCCGCCAGTGATTTCGACGAGGGCCTGGCCAAGGCGCTGAAACTGAGCAGGACCGACATGCGTTGCCTCGACCTTATTGGACGCCTCGGACCCATGACCGCGGGCCACCTGGCCGAGGAGAGTGGCCTGACCACCGGGGCCGTCACCTTCATCCTCGACCGCCTGGAAGAGGCGGGCATGGTGACGCGCCGCCGCGACACCCAGGACCGCCGGCGGGTCTGGGTCGAGATCGTCCCGGCGACCCGGCAGCGACTCGAAGGCTTGCAGCAACCCGTAGCCGAGGAGATGCGCCAGGTGGCGCAGCGCTTCAAGTCTGACGAGCTGGCCGTCGTGCGCGACTTCATGCGCCAGGCCAAGGAGGTCTTCCAGCGCCAGGTCGGCGGCGCCGGCAAAGGGGACACCGGGCCACCCGGGGACGATCCTCGCGGCGGCAGCCCGGCCTGAACCGCCCTGCGGAGTAGCGCCGGAGGGAAACTAGGCTGAGTTGGCCCGTCCCCGGTTGGGGAGGGTGACCGCTCGAGCGACCGCACCGCCACGCGGTTCGCCCGTCCAGGGCAAGGAGGCCCGATGCCGTTCGTCTTCGATTTCGACCATACGCACGCCCGACCGCCGATGGAGCTCAAGGACCTCCTGGGTGGCAAGGGCGCCAACCTGGCCGAGATGACGTCGGTACTCGAGCTCCCGGTGCCGCCCGGGTTCACTATCTCGACCGACGCCTGCCGCGCCTACATGGCCGGCGGCTGGCCCAGGGGGCTCGACGCCGAGGTGGCGGGGGCCCGGGCCCGGCTCGAGACGGCGATGGGCAAGTCGATCGGCGACGCCACCGACCCGTTGCTGGTGTCGGTCCGATCCGGGGCCAAGTTCTCCATGCCCGGCATGATGGACACGGTCCTCAATCTCGGCCTCAACGACGACTCCGTCGAGGGGCTGGCCAAGCAGACGGGCGACGAGCGCTTCGCCTTCGACTCCTACCGGCGCTTCATCGCCATGTACGCCCGCATCGTCCTTGAACTGCCCGGCGAGGAGTTCGACTCGCTCTTCGACGCCGCCAAGGAACTGGCCGGGACGACCTCGGACGCCAAGGTACCGACGGAGCTGTTGCGCTATCTCGTCGACTCCTACCAGCAGATCGTCGAGCGTCACACCGGCAGGCCCTTCCCCCAGAAGCCGGCCGAGCAGCTGCGTGGCGCCATCGAAGCCGTGTTCCGCAGCTGGAACGGTCCCCGCGCCATCGCCTACCGGGACCGCGAGCGCATCGCCCACGATCTCGGCACCGCCGTCAACGTGCAGGCCATGGTCTTCGGCAACCGCGACGACAACTCGGGGACCGGCGTCGGCTTCACCCGCGACCCGGCCACCGGCACCAAGGGCGCCTACGGCGACTTCCTGGTCAACGCCCAGGGCGAGGACGTCGTGGCCGGCATCCGCAACACCGAGCCCATCTCGGAGCTGAAGAAGAAGTTCCCCAAGGTGCACTCGGAGCTGCTCGAGATCTTCGGCCGCCTCGAGGGCCACTACGCCGACATGTGCGACACCGAGTTCACCATCGACCAGGGCAAGCTCTGGATGCTCCAGACCCGGGTGGGCAAGCGCACAGGCGCTGCCGCGCTGAAGATGGCGGTGGACATGGTGCGCCCCAGCGACCTCGGGATCTCCAAGGCCGAGGCGGTGTCGCGCATCACCGAGGACCACCTCGACTCCGTCCTGCACCCCCAGTTCGCCAACTCCGGTTACGCCACCTGGGCCAGGGGACTCGGGGCCAGCCCCGGGGCGGCGGTGGGGCGCATCTACTTCACGGCCAACGACGCCGCCGAGGCGGCCGAGCGCGGCGAGCCCGTCGTCCTGGTGCGCAACGAGACGTCGCCCGAGGACGTGCACGGCATGCTCGCCTCCGAGGGCATCCTGACCGCCCGGGGCGGCCTGGTCAGCCACGCCGCCGTCGTGGCCCGCGGCTGGGGCAAGCCGGCGGTCGTCGGCGCGGAAGTCCTGCGCCTTGGCGATCACCAGGTGACGGCGAACGGCGTCACACTCTTTGAGGGGGACTGGGTGTCCCTCGACGGGGGCGCCGGCATCGTGGTGGCCGGCGAGGTGCCGCTGACCGCGGCCAAGCCGCCCGCCGCTTTCGAGACCGTGCTGTCCTGGGCCGACGCCATCCGCAAGGGCCACCTGGCTGTCCGGGCCAATGCAGACACCGGGGATGACGCCGCCCACGCGCGCAACCTCGGTGCCGAAGGCATCGGCCTGTGCCGCACGGAGCACATGTTCCTCGGCGAAGACCGCCTGCCCGTGGTGCGCCGGATGATCCTGGCCCACTCGCCGGCCGAGGAGACCGAGGCACTCGAGGAGCTGCGCCTAGTCCAGCGCGAGGACTTCATCTCCATCCTCGCCGCCATGGACGGGCTACCGGTCACCGTGCGCCTGCTCGACCCGCCGCTGCACGAGTTCTTGCCCTCGACCGAGGAGCTGGCCCACAAGGAGGCCACCGTCGGACTGAACCCCGAGGAGCGCCACCTCTACGAGGCCGCGCTGTCATGGCGCGAGTCCAACCCCATGCTCGGCACGCGCGGCGTGCGGCTCGGCGTGATCAAGCCCGGGCTCTACGCCATGCAGGTGCGCGCCCTCATGGAGGCCGCCCGCCAACGGGTGGCCGACGGTGGGCACCCGATCGTCGAGATCATGATCCCCCTGACGGTGACCCGCGAGGAACTGGCGCTGGCCCGTCGCTGGGTGGAGGAGGCCGTGGCCGAGGTCAACGAGGAGCCCGGACCCAGGCCGTCGAAGGTGGCCAAGCCCGCCACGGCCAAGCGGGGACAGCTCGAGGTGACCATCGGGACGATGATCGAGACGCCCCGGGCGGCGCTCAGGGCGGCCGAGATCGCCGA
Source organism: uncultured Acidimicrobiaceae bacterium (assembly GCA_963764305.1). Lineage (GTDB taxonomy): Bacteria > Actinomycetota > Acidimicrobiia > Acidimicrobiales > RAAP-2 > Bog-473. Next base: position 412,456 of record CAVXSD010000001.1, read on the forward strand.
GGTCGCCGACTTCTTCTCCTTCGGGACCAACGACCTGACCCAGATGACGTTCGGGTTCTCCCGCGACGACGTCGAGGGCCGGATGATGGACGCCTACCTCGAGCTCGGCCTGTTACCGCGCAACCCATTCGAGGTGGTCGACTTCGACGGCGTCGGCGAGCTGGTGCGCCTCGGGACCGAGCGGGGCCGGGCCACGCGGCCGGGCCTCAAGGTCGGCGTCTGCGGCGAGCACGGGGGGGACCCCCGGTCCATCGGACTCTTCTACGACGCCGGGCTCGACTACGTAAGCTGCTCACCTTTCCGGGTCCCTGTGGCCCGCCTGGCCGCGGCGCAGGCCGTCCTGGCCAAGGAGGCGTAGCCCGGAGCAGAGGTGATCCGCTCTGTGGCGGCGAAGGTGCAGGCCCCGGACGAGGAACCGTAGGAGCAGGACAGGCGCACCCGAGGGCGAAGGCCAGGAAGAAAACCCCGCCTCGCGCCTCCATGGGGTGTATCCCCCGTCATGGAGGTCAGGGCGCGGACGCCCATAGATCGTGACGGCCATCGGGCGACCCCACGGTGGACGGATCGGGGACAGCGCCGCGGTACCGTCAGAGTGTGGGGATACCGGACGAGGAAGTGGCCCAGGTCCGGGCGGCCACCGACATTGTGGCGCTCATCAGCGAGCACGCCCTGTTGAAGAAGGTCGGGCGGCGCTGGAGCGGCCTCTGCCCCTTCCATACCGAGAAGACCCCCTCTTTCAGCGTCAACGCAGAGGAGGGCTTCTATTACTGCTTCGGCTGCCAGGAGTCGGGCGACGCCATCACATTCGTGCGCGCAATGGACCACCTCGACTTCGTCGATGCCGTGCGTTTCCTGGCCGATCGGGCCGGCATCACCCTGCACGAGGACCAGGAGATGGGGCGCGACCACAAGCGCCGCTCCGAGCTGCTCGACGCCATGGATCGCGCCGTCGACTGGTACCACGAGCGCCTGCTGCGCTCGCCCGACGCCGGACCGGCCCGGGACTACCTGCGCTCGCGCGGCTACGACGGCGACGTCGTGCGCCAGTTCCGTCTGGGTTGGGCGCCCGACGACTGGGACGCCATGGCCACGTCGCTGCGGCTGCCAGAGAACGTCCTCTCCGACTCGGGGCTCGGCTTCGTCAACCGGCGTGACCGCGTGCAGGATTTCTTCCGGGGTCGCGTGCTGTTCCCGATCTGCGACCCCTCCGGTCGTCCCGTCGCTTTGGGCGGGCGCGTCCTGCCGCCACGGCCGGGCCAGCCGCCGTCCGATCGGCCCGAGCCGAAGTACAAGAACTCGCAGGAATCGCCGATCTACTCGAAGCGACGGACGCTCTACGCGCTCAACTGGGCCAAGAAGGGCATCATCGCCCAGGGCGAGGTCGTGGTGTGCGAGGGCTATACCGACGTCATCGGCTGCTTCCAGGCCGGCGTGCCGTGGGCCGTCGCCACCTGTGGCACCGCGCTGGCCGAGGAGCACTTCACCCTGCTGCGCAACTTCGCCAAGCGCATCGTGCTGGCCTACGACGCCGACGCTGCGGGGCAAAGTGCGACGTCGCGCGTCTACGAGTGGGAGCGCAAGCACGAGGTCGACGTGGTGGTGGCCGATCTGCCCGGCGGCGCCGACCCGGGGGATCTGGCCCGCACCAACCCCACAGAGTTGGCCCGGGCCATCAAAGAAGCCCGACCTTTCCTCCAGTTCCGGGTGGATCGCATGCTGAACGCCGGCGATCTGACGACGGCGGAGGGCAGGGCCCGGTCGGCCGACGCGGCGCTGACGGCCGTGGCGGAGCATCCCGACGACCTGGTGCGCGACCAGTACGTGATGCAGCTGGCCGACCGGTGCCGGCTTGATCCGGCCAGGCTCCGGGAGCGCCTGGACCACCTCCGGTCCAACCCGCCGGCGGAGCGACCGACGCGGCGCACCCGACCGAATGACGAACCCCCGCCCCGTGACTATCCCGAAGACGACGGCGAGCTCATGGCGCCCGCGGGCGGGCGGAGCGGTTCCGCCCTGGCCGCGGCGCTGCGACCCGGGCCGGGGCTCGAAGCACTTAAGTTTGCCGTCCATAGACCCGAAGATGTAGGGGATCGGGTGCACGCTGTGCTCTTCACCGATGGCGTGCAACGCCAGGCCTTTGTTGCGCTCTTGGAGAATGACAGCGTGCACGAAGCCGTGGAATCCGCGTCACCGGAGGTGGCCAGCCTTTTGCGACGCGTCATAGTCGAGGAGCCGATGGCGGGGGACCCTGACCTTGGTGATCCCGTTGACTCCGTGGTCGCTGTGCTCCTGCGCGGCGCGGCCCGGCGCGCGCTCGCCGAGGTGGAGATCGAGTCGAGGGTGGGCGAAGACTCCTGGCAGGCCCGGGCGGCGGAGACCGTGCAAGTGCGGCTCTGGCTGGACGAACTGGAGGAATCACCATCTGGCTGCGACGCGGCTGACCGGTTGGTAGCGTGGTTGGTTGAGAGGCAACCAGGGGAGTGACGAACGTTGGCACGGCGAGGGTGAGCGAAGAGTCTGCAGTCGCGATCGATGAAGGCGGCGTCGAGTTGTCGGACTCGCTTTCCGATGCGCTGGCGGCGATCTCACACGTCGCGTCTGCCACCGGGGGTGTCGCAGGTCGACTTCGATGCTGCGCTCGCCATCGGTCGCGCAAAAGGACAGCTCACGCAGGCGGAACTGATCGAGGCGTTGCACACGGTCGAGCTGACTCCCGAAGTGCTCACGACACTCATTGATCGGGTCAACGCCGAAGGCGTCGCGCTCGTACCGGACGAAGAGGAAGACCTTGTCCTCGAGGTCGCGCCCCCGAAGGAACCGAGGGCTGTGCCAAAGTCCGACGGTGCCATCCGGGCGGATGCACGTCGCGAGGCCAATGGGAAGAGGACCGCCTCGAGCGGTGATTCTGGAGGCAGCTCCGAGGACCCGGTGCACACGTATCTCAAGGAGATCGGCCGGGTTCCTCTGCTCAACGCCGAGCTCGAGGTCGAGATTGCCAAGGCGATCGAAGAGGGCAACGCTGCGGCGGCGAGACTGGCCGCCAACGAGCTCGCCCTGGCCGGAGAAGGCCCCGAGACGGACCTGCTCGACGCCGCCATGGTCACCCGCAACAAGCGTCTCAAGCGCAACGGCCTCAAGGCGAAGGACGAGCTCATTGAGGCCAACCTCCGACTGGTCGTGTCGATCGCCAAGCGCTACCGCAACCGGGGGCTGGCGTTTCTCGACCTGATTCAGGAGGGGAACCTCGGGCTCATGCGGGCGGTCGACAAGTTCGACCACACGAAGGGTTTCAAGTTCTCGACCTACGCCACGTGGTGGATCCGCCAGGCCATCACCCGGGCGATCGCGGACCAGGCGCGCACCATCCGGATCCCGGTGCACATGGTCGAGACGATCAACAAGGTGGTGTGGGCACAGCGTCAGCTCTTGCAGGAGCTGGGTCGCGAGCCGACGATCGAGGAAGTGGCGCTCCGCGTCGAACTCCCGATCGAGCGCGTGCGCGAGATCCTGCGCATCAACCAGGACACGGTCTCACTCGAGCAGCCCGTGGGCGACGAGGACGACTTCAACCTGTCCGACCTGATCGAAGACAGGGGAGCGGTGGTCCCCGACGACGCAGCGACGCGGTCACTGTTGGACGCCGCGGTCCGTGAGGCGCTGGGTCATCTGTCCGAGCGCGAACAGGACGTGGTGCGCCTGCGCTTTGGCCTCGACGACGGCAAGATCCGCACGCTCGAAGAGGTCGGCAAGGAGTTCGGAGTGACCCGGGAGCGGGTGCGCCAGATCGAATCCAAGACGCTGGCCAAGCTCCGCCGGCCTGACGCCGCCCACCTCTTGAGGGACTACCTCGAAGAGTCCTGATCGTGCCCGGATTTGGGGCGCAGCCTCGATTATGACGGTGCGGCCCGCTGATATCGTTCGGGGTCTGTTTTTCTCGACCCTTCCGGGGTAGCTCAATGGCAGAGCAAGCGGCTGTTAACCGCTAGGTTGAGAGTTCGAGTCTCTCCCCCGGAGCACTTCTCGTCGTTTTCGCTGGTCAGCGGCGGTAGCTCCAGTACCTCACCCTCCACTTCACCCGCGCCACATGCGCCACGCGCGCTCGGGCGCAACCGCTCGCCCTTCGCAGCGGTGAAGAGGGGAGTGTCGCTCTCGGATCCGACGAAGCGGCGCAGATGGTCCTCGAGCGCTGGCAGGACCAACTCGGCAGGTAGACCTTGCGTCGGTTGCGGTTCTTGGTCGGCCCGAGGTCGAGCGAACCGTCGTGGCACTCGTGAAGTGTGCGCTCCACTCGGACCCGCCGGCCAAGAGGTCGACGTCACGCCGCTCGAGACCGAGCACCTCCCCCCGGCGCAGCGTCTCCAGGCCGCCACGATGACGGCGGCCCGGTACTGCTCGGGCATGGCCTGTGTGAGTGCCGCCACCTGGTTGACGTCGGGGATGCGTCGCTCGGTCACTCGGTCGGTGCCGCAGCCCTTGACCCGACAGTGGTTCTTGAGGATGAGGTCGTCGGGCTTGGGGCCTGCGCTTGGCGGCGTCGGTTTGACCTCGGGAGATATGTGGGATTCATTAAACAGCGTCGGCCAACTGGGACAGCTCCGGGTGCATCTGTCGTCCGAAACATCGAAGTCACGCTCAGCGAACTCGAGGTCGTCGGCGAGTCGCATTTCCAGATCCTGCCAACAGATGAGCGATCCTTTAGTGCCGGCTGCCCGGCGGTTGCCCGATCAGCCGGTGGCGGCAGGTGATCCGGTGCGGCCGGGGATCTGACCGTTGGTCTCCGACGTTGGGAGCCGCCTGCTCCACCAGCGACATGACGATGGGGCCGAGTTCCTCGGGATCCCATCTTGCTCCCCTGTCGGTGCCGGGTCCGGCGTGCCAACCCTCGGCCACGCTGATCCGGCCGCCGGCGACGTTGAACACGCGGCCGGTGATATGGGACGACTCGCCGCTGGCGAGCCACGTCACCAACGGAGCGACATTGGACGGGTCGCGCGGGTCCCACTCGCCCGGTGAAGGTTCCTTCGCGCCTCGTGCCCCCGCGAGCTCCTCGGTCATCCGGGTCCGCGTACCGGGTGCGATCGCGTTGACCGTGATCCCATAACGGGCGAGCTCCTTGGATGCGATGATGGCGAACGCGGCGATCCCGGCCTTTGCTGCGCCGTAGTTGGTCTGGCCGACGTTGCCGTAGATGCCTGACGACGAGCTGGTGCAGATGATCCGCGCGTCGTTGCTCTCTCCTTCCTTTGAGCGGTCCCGCCAGTAGTTGGCCGCCCAATGGGTGGGGGCAAAGGTTCCGCGCAGATGAACGCGGACCACGTCGTCCCACTCGTCGATGGTCATGTTTACGAGCATGCGGTCGCGCAGGATGCCGGCGTTGTTGATCAGGACGTCGAGCCCGCCGAAGGTCTGGATCGCAGATTCGATCATCCGCTTGGCGGCGTCGAAGTTTGACACATCGTCATAGTTGGCGATTGCCTCGCCGCCCAACGCCTTGATGGCTTCGACCACTTCGGCCGCAGGCCCCTCGGAGCTCCCGGAGCCGTCGACCGAGCCGCCCATGTCGTTGACCACCACTCTGGCTCCCTGGCGGGCCAGCTCGAGTGCGTGCTCGCGCCCCAGGCCCCGGCCGGCGCCCGTGACGATGGCAACCCGGCCTTCGCAGAGTCTTGCCACGGCTACTACCTCTACTTTCTGTGCGCTTGCTTACTTTCTCTCTGCGCTCGGTTCCTTGGGCAGGCCGAGCGCCCGTTCTCCGATGATGTTGCGCTGGATCTCGCTGGTGCCCGAGTAGATGGTGCCCGAGCGGCTGGAGAAGAACACGTCCTGCCAGTCGTCGGTCTCGTATCCGGGTCCGTCGGGGCGCACCATGGCGCCGGCGCCGGCGCCGGCGATGGCGATGGCGATCTCGCCGAACCTCTGGTGGAATTCGCTCCAGTACAGCTTGTTGATCGAGGCCTCGGCCCCGGGCTCCTTCCCTTGGCGAGCCCGGCCAGCAGCCGCAGGCCGGCGAAGCGCATCACCTGCACCTTCGCGTAGGACCAGGCCAGCTGTTGGCGAACGATGGGGTCCGCGGCCTTGCCGTTCTTGCGCGCCACGTCGATCAGGTCCCACACCTCCTGCTCGAAGCCGAGGTGCGCCGTCGTGGCGTTCCCGCCCCGCTCGAAACCGAGGGTGGTCATCGCGGGAGCCCAGCCGTTGTCGAGCCCGCCGATAATGTTGAACAGCGGCGCCCGCGCATCCTCCAGGAAGTCCTCGCAGAACCCGGACGCGCCCGACATCTGCCTCAGGGGTTGGACGCGCACCCCGTTCTCGGGGGAAAAGGGCACCAATACATAGGAAAGGCCGCGATGCTTCGGCGCGTCCGGGTCGGTGCGGCAGAGGACGAAGATCATGTTCGCCCTCTGGGCTCCCGACGTCCACACCTTCTGCCCGGTGATGACGATCTCGTCACCGTCGACCACACCACGCGTCTCGACCGCGCCGAGGTCGGAGCCGTGGTCGGGTTCGGAGTAACCCTGGCAATAGACGTCCTCGCCCCCGACGATCTTCGGCAAGAAGTGCGTACGCTGCTGCGGCGTCCCGTGGACGATGATCGCCGGTCCGACCAGCGACTCGCCCATACCGCGTCTCACCGCCGGCACGCCGGACCGGCGCAGCTCCTCAAACCAGACTGCCACGCGCACGCCGTCCCAGCCCCGGCCACCCACCCCCACCGGCCACTGCGGGCAGATGAGCTTGGCGTCCTGCAGACGCGCTTCCCATTCCTGGTGAAGCGGGTCCTCACGGAGCTTGAGCATCTCCGCGCCTCGCCGGCCACCGGCCACCTGCTGGCCACCCCAGTTGGTCAGGTCCTTGAGGCCTTTGGGCGCACTGGACTCGATCCACGCTCTCATCTCCAGGCGGAACTCGGTGATCTTCGGTCCTAGGTCGACGTCCATGGTCTTCTACCCTCCCTGTTGTTCCAGAGCCCGTCACAGGTGGGAGCGGGCCGGTGATTGATCAGGTAGGTGTGCAACTTGGCCCGGCCCGACACCACTTCCCACCTCACATCGGCTGAAGAGCAACGCAGGCAGTTGGCACGCGGGTAGAAGAAGTACTGCGCGCACGCGTTGCAGCGCTGTATCCGAAGCTGGCCCTGGTTGGCACCCTCCAAGTAGGGAGCAGTCTCGGACGTCAGCTTGGGAGCCGGCTTGGGCGCTGGCTTCACGGGGTCCCAGCCGCCAGCTCCGCCAGGAGGTCCTGGCTGTAGGCGACCCGGCCGGTAAGGCTCCGAGGCGGGCGACTGCACAGCGCAAGGGCTGCCTCCGCCATCACCTCGGGTTGCTCGACGACCTGGTTCGGGTCATCGGGGCGGACCAGATGGTGAAAGACCGTGCCCGGCGTGGGCACCACCCAGCTCGGAGAGAGCGAGTTGACTGCGACGTTCGCTTCCCACACCTCCGCCGCCAACCCCGTCGTGAACCGCTCCAGGGCCGCCTTGACCATCCCGTACACCGTGCCGCCTCCACGCCACATCGTGCCCGGCGGGAGCGAGGGGTGGCGCGACGCGCCCGAAGAGATGTTGAGTATCCATCCCTCGCCGGCCGCGGCCATGCCGGGAAGGACCCTCTGCGCGAGGTCCATCGGCGCGTAGACCTGGACCTCGAACATCAGCTGCTGGCGCTTCGGTGCGAAGTCGGCGATCGGGGTGAAGAAGGTGACGGCCGCGTTGTTGACCAGGATGTCGATGGGTCCGATGACGACTTCGGTCTCTTCGATCAACCGCTCCCGCTCCTCCGGCCTCGACAGGTCCGCCGCGATGGCGACCGTGTGCCCACCGTCCTTGGTGATCCTCTCGACGGTCTCTTCGAGGCTCCCCTCGAACTGACTGGTTCCCCGCTCGACCGTCCTGGCGGTCACCGCCACCGTGGCACCTTCGGCGGCGAAGCGCTCTGCGATGGCCATTCCTATCCCGCGGCTGGCGCCGGTGACTAGAGCTGTGCGGCTGGCGAGGAGGCTGCTCGTCATAGGTCGTTCTCCTTGTGCTGCTCCTTGTCCTAGTCCTAGTCCCAGACAACCAGTGCGTCGAGAACTTCTATTTGGCTGCCATCCACGCGCAGTGGGTTGATCTCGATGGTGTCGAGAGGGAGCGCTTCGGCTAGCTTGGCGACGCGCACGATCACATCGGCGAGGTGGCGTACGTCTGCGGGCCTTGTGCCGCGCGCCTCCTTCAGCAGCGGGGCGGCCTTGAGCTCGTCCAGCATATCCGTGACGTCGTCCTGGTCCACCGGCAGAAGCCGCAGCGACACGTCTCCCAGAACCTCGACCCATACACCGCCAAGCCCGAGGGAGAGGACCTTGCCCCACCCGGGGTCCCGGATGACGCCGACCAGCAGCTCAATGCCTCCGTTGCGCATGGGGCCGATCAACACCCCCTCCGCGCTCGTGGTCGTTCGCATCAGTTCTTTGAAAATGGCCGCTGCGTCGTGTGGGTCGACGTCCAGCCTCACACCGCCGACGTCGGACTTGTGCAGGAGGCCTGCGGCGGCGATCTTCATGGCGAGAGGGCAGGCATAAGTGGTGGCGATCTCGGCCGCTTTGGTTGCGTCGGTGGCGAGTTGCGCCGGCGCAACCGGTATGCCATGTGCCTCGAGCAGGGCGCGCACCTGGTGCTCGGCCCAAATTCCTGCTGCGTCCGGCGGTGCTTTGCCAGAGGGTTGCGGGGGCACGGGACCCACCATCTGCTTCGGACGTTTGTCGAGGCAGCGGTCCCGATGGTCGTGGTATCGCGCCCCGTGCCCGATCGCCCGCACTCCCAGCTCGATGCCGTTCAGCAGGTAGAGGCCGCGCTCCTCGAAGAGCTGCTGCGCGTACGCCGGCAGGTCCGATACGACCGAGGTCTGCAACAGCACGGGGACGGTGATCTGCTTGATCGCCTCGCTTAGGGCATCGAGGCGGTCGACGATGGGTTTCAGGTCCCTGGGCTCGGTCCGGGGAAGGCTAGTCGAGTACAGGATCATGTCGTAGAGACCGGCCACGCGATGTGCGACGATCTCGAGCGCCTGCAGGGACAGCCGTGGGTCGACCACCACGTAGCCGGTGACGTCGAGCGGGTTTCGCGGGTTCGAGAACGGAGGCAGGAAGTCGGCCAGCTCGTCGAGGGTCTCTTGAGGGAACTCGGGAAGCTCGAGACCTTCGCCGGCCGCCTTGTCGGCGAGCAGGTCGCAGGCTCCGCCTGACGGTGTGACCGCGGCTATGCGCCGTCCCTTGACATCGGAGTGGTACCCGAGATAGCCGGCGGTGGACAGCATCTCCTCAAGCGAGTCGACCCGGACGACTCCGAGCTGGCGGAAGGCCGCGTCGATGATCCGGTCGTCGCCTGCGAGTGCGCCGGTGTGAGCGAGCGCGGTGTGAGCTCCCTGCTCCGAGCGCCCGACCTTCAGGGCGACGATCGGCTTGCCCATTTGCAGAGCGATCTCCGCAACCTCGCGGAAGGCCTCAGGATCGCGGACGGACTCCAGGAACGCGGCAATGACGCTTGTGTGGTCGTCGTGGACGAGGTAGCGCATGATGTCGGTCGCGGAGATGAACGCCTCGTTGCCCGTCGAGACCATCAGGCTGAGGCCCACGCCTCTCGCCTGCGCCCCCGAGAGCACCGCGGAGGCGAGACCGCCCGACTGCAGGACGATGCCGGCCGGGCCCTTTACCAAAGGTGGCGCGATCGGAAGCCCGTACGGAGCGATGCCGCCGGCGACGTTGATGAACCCATTGCCGTTCGGCCCGAGCACGGTGAGCCCTCGCTCGGTCGCGAGCGCTTCGAGGCGGGCTGCGAGCGCCTCGCCATCGGGTCCCGCCTCGGCGAAGCCGGCGGTCAGGATGACGAGGTTCTTGATGCCGGCGTCGGCGATCTCCTCGACCACGCCGAGCACTGCGCCGGTTGGCACCATCACGTAGGCCAGGTCGGCGAGCTCGGCGATGTCGTACACCGAGCGGTGCGCCGGCTGGCCGTGGACGGTTCCGCTCCTCGGGTGAACGACGTGGACGGCGACTTCAGGCGAGTAGCGGCGCAGGTTGGAATAGGTGAACACCGACCACTGGGAGTTGTCCGTCGCTCCTACGAGCGCAACGGACCTGGGTGTGAAGAGCGACCTGAGCCGTTCAAGAACGACGGTGCTCGCCTCTTCCTCCAACTTGACTCCCACACCGACCCCCCTGTTGACTGGACTGGCTTGAGAGATCTCAAGCTTCGCGCGCGATCCGCGGCGAAGCATCGGCAATTCGGGGCCACGACCGGTTATGGGCGGTATGACCACATGCCGATCTAGCTGGGATTATTCAAGAGGGTGCTGGTACTCGGACTCCTCCGGGGGGCCCGCTAGGTTGAGAGTTCGAGTCTCTCCCCCCGGAGCTTCCGTCGTCGTTTGCGCTGGTCAGCGGCGGTAGGTCCAGCACCTCACCCCCAACTCCACCCTCGTCGCGCGTGCCACGCTTCTCTTTCTTTGCCGTCACCTTGAGCCAGAAATGTTGCGGCGTGACCCCTCGGACGCCGGTGCCGGCCATTCGTTCTTCTTCTACAAGGCGAGTGTGTGCGAATGTCCCGATCCGCAACCGCCGACCGCTTCAGGCGTCGGACGTTGCGTCTTCGTCGGTAAGTGTCTCCAAGGTGCGTTGTGCAAGGCCGACGATGCCAGCCGGTTCGGAGGCCTGGCTTTCTCGAGCGATATCGATCACGATCCGAAAATCCTTTTGGAGATTCGCCACAGCGTGACGCATCCCTGAGGTATCGAATCCGGACCCAGCGAGGATGGCGGAAGCTCGGCTGCCTCCACTGCCGTGGGCCAAGACCTCCGCCATTGCGGTTCGGTCGATGCCCAACTCGTCAGCAAGAGTGAATGTCTCGAGGCTGACGGTAACCTGCGCAGTAAAGACCAGGTTATTCACCAACTTCGCCAACTGGCCGGCGCCCAGCGGGCCGAGATGGATCACGGGATTGGCAAACGTGTCGAAGACCGGGCGACAACGGTCGAGGTGGTCCTGATCGCCGCCGACCATGACGAGCAATGTGCGCCGCGCTGCGGCACCGCCCCCACCACTCACCGGGGCGTCGATGACGCCGATGCCGCGGCGTGCTGCATGCTCGGCGACACGCGAGCAGGTTTCGGGATGGATCGTCGAATGGATCGCGACGACGCCGCCTGCGGACATTCCCTCGAGGACGCCGTCGCCGCGTAGCAGGACGTCCTCGACGTCGGCATCACCGACCACGCAGATCCCCACGATGTCGCTGACCCTCCCGAGCTCGGCTGGCGTCCTCGCGGTCGTGGCGGGGGTGTCTGCATACGGTTCGAGGGACTCAGGACGACGAGCCCACAGGGTCAGCTCGAAACCGCTGTCGACGATGCACCGAGCTATCGGCCCCCCTTGGCTTCCCAACCCAATGAAACCGACCCTGGTCAACGGTCGCCGTTCATGAGCCGCGAGAGGTAGGCGTCCACGTCAGCACCGAGGTCACGCAGCTCATCCGCCGCCTCGGGCGCCGTGAGGATCAAGAACCGTCCCTGGGTGACGCCGTCGGCGACTAGCTCGGCAGCAGTTTCGGCTTCCACTATGGGGAAGCTTGGCCCGCGCTGCGACGCTGCATCGCCGTAGTAAGTGATTTGCTCCACGATATTGGTCCTCATCCCAGCAGGGCAGAAGCAGGAGACACCGATTCCGAGGGGTTGCAGATACAAGGCAAGCGATTCGCTGAGACCGACGACCGCATGCTTCGTCGCCGTGTAGGGCAGGCGATCGAACCCGTAGGGCAGGAGACCTGCAGTCGATGCGGTGTTCACGACGTGCCCCGATCTCTGTGACAGAAACAGCGGCAGGAAGACGAGGTTGCTGCGGACCATGCTCATGAGGTTGATGTCGATGCTGCGTTGCCACGCCTCGAGTGGAATAGCCTCCACCGGACCGACGGCGAGGACGCCAACGTTGTTCATGATGAGGTCGACGCGACCGAAGCGGTCGAGCGCCAGGTCTCTCGATGCCTCGAGGTCTTCGAGACTGGTGACATCACATCGCAATGCGACGCCTTGCTCGCCAAGTTCAGCCGCGACCTTGGCCGCACGCTCGGCATCGATGTCAGTCACCACCACGTGCGCGCCGCGGCGGGCGAAGGATCGGGCGGTGGCACGACCGACGCCGCTGCCACCGCCGGTGATCACGGCTACCGCCTTGCTCAAATCGATGCTCATAGCGATCTGGTTCCAGTCGTTTTAGAGGGGCAGGAGCTCACCTATCGACGCCACCTCGATATCAGCCAGCACTGCACGGGCCGCTCCGGAAACAGGCGCCTCGAGGAATCCCACCAATCCGTCGATGAGGTCGGTGACGTGCACCGGGAAGGGAAGGACGTTGAAACCCGCAGCGAGGGCCCGCTCGCGATGCGCCGACGTGTGGACACTGAATGCGATGGCCTCGCTGATGCGGTGTGACCGCAGTGGCTCAGGGATCGTCGTGAGCTGTGCGCCAATCTGGTCGCGGAATGCACGTGTGCAATTCTTCAGACCCTCGGGTGTGCTCTCGAACATCCGAGGATCGGCGTGTTGTTGCAGCATGGCCACGAAGCTGAGGTAGTGGCTGCCGACCTGTTCGCCCTGTTCGAGAATGGGGAGGATGTAGCACTCAACTGCTGAGCGCAGATCCTCAGCAGGTCGGTGGGCCAAGAGAATCTTCCGACGGTCGTTCAGATGCGAGAGCCGGTACTCGAAGATGGCTTGAACGAGTTGTTCCTTCGATCCGAAGTGGTACTGGACTACGGAATGGTTCCCGTTCCCGACCGCTACACCAATCTGCCGAAAGGACACACCCTCGAGGCCGCGCTCTGCAAAAAGACGTTCGCCGGTGAGGACGATCTGCTCCTTGGTCGATGGGGGAACGGGCGACACGCTCACATCGAACCACTCTGGACTTGTAGAGTCAAGTGTCTTATATTTGAGTCAGATGATTGAATGGTTGGAGGGAACCAGAAGGGAACCAGATGAGCCTTGGTGAAGCGGAGCAGACCTTCCGCGACGTGATGACCCAGGACCTGCCTGAGGCGGCGACGCCCGCTGAGGTGGCTTATCGCGACTTCGTGTTCGGACAAGTCTGGCCTCGCCCAGGCCTGAGCCGGAAGGATCGTCGGTGGGTGACTCTGACCTGCGTGGCTGCAGCGGACGCGCCGCAGCCCATCGATGATCACGTGTTTGCCGCGCTCAACAGCGGCGACATTGAGCTGGAGGAGATGCTCGAGTTCATTTTGCAGTTCGCTGTGTACTGCGGTTGGCCGAAGGCCGCACACTGCGAGGGGGTGATTCACCGGCAATGGTCCCGGATCCAAAATGAGCGTGGTCGAGACGCGGAGGCCTGGCCGATGCTCTCGAATGATGCCCTGGGCTTCAACGACTGGGAGAAGCGGATTGAGAGGGGCGCACAGGAGTTCGCGGACGTGAACCTTCTTCCGGCGCCTCGGCCCGTGTCGCCGTACCGTCATGCCGGCATTCTGAACTTCGTCTTCGGCCATGTATGGCAACGTCCTGGACTCAGCCGTCGAGAGCGTCGGGTCATTACGGTCGCCTGCTGTGCAATCGACGATTCACCCACGCCCCTGAGGACCCATGTCGCCGCCGCCCTTCACTCACGTGACATCACCAAAGAGGAGATGGACGAGATCATCCTCCAGTTCTCGGCCTATTACGGCTTCGCGAAGGGGGAGGCATTTCAGGACGCCGCTGACGCCGGAGCCGCTGCGATGCCAGATGTCGATCTCGACGAGTGGCGCAGGAGAGCTCTCGAGGCCCCCTGGGGCGTTGAGCCCGTGGTGCCGTTTCCGGCGCCGACGGCTTGAGCTCACAGATGGGGCTCTGCCTACATACGAACTCGATTGCTGAACCGTCCGCATGTCGGGCTTTAGTCGCCGGTAGATCGAAACTCGACCGGACTGGAGTCGCTCGGTCCGTCGAGTACAACACCTCTGTTTCCGGCGAACCTGCGCCACGAGACGGCGATCGTCGACGATCTGTTATTGGGCGTTGACGTTGGAAAGGTCAACGTTCGCGCGCGATCCGCGCGCCAAGCATCGGTAATTCGTGGTTATGAGCGGTTGTAGGCGGTATGACCGCATGGCTACCCAGCTGGGATTATTCGAGTTGGTGCTGGTCAGAATGTTCGTCCGGGGCCACCGCTAGGTTGAGAGTTCGAGTCTCTCCCCCGGAGCATTTCTATCGTCGCTTCACTGGTCAGCGGCGGTAGGTCCCGCACCTCACCATCCACTGCACCCTCGTCGCGCGCTGCCACGAGCGCGATCTCCATCGTCAGCATGCGCGATCGCGTCCTCATCGCGATGCGCGATATCGAAGCCGGAGAGGAGCTGACAACCGATTATGTCCTCTTCGATGATTTGACGGTTCAATGGACGGCCACTGCGGACGACTGCTCTGTCGGGGACAAATCGACGGGCGGGACTGGCAGCGGAACGAAAATCCGGAGAGGTATCGGGGCTACTTCTCCTGGTACTTGGCGCGAAGGATTCGGGAATTGCCGTAAGCGGAGCGAGTGCACAAGTGTCCCCGTTGACACCGGGACGGAGGCGCGGGCGGCTCTGCGCCGAGCACTAGCGTCAGACAACGTCATGGGCGGAGATATGCCCTTTGGGCACCTGCTTGCTCTCAACGGTGGATCGAGCGCTGGAAAGACGACGCTGGCCCGGAAGCTCCAGTCCGGCCTCGACGGCCCATGGCTCCTCTTGGGAATCGACCTGCTGATGTGGGCACTGCCGGCCGAGATGGTCGGTGACCAGGGTGGAATCCAGATCATCGACGGCGAGATTCAGCGCGGGGCTGAGTTCATGAGGCTGTACACGGGATTTCAGCGAGCCATCGCCAGCCTCGTCTCCAGCGGAATCGACGTGATCCTTGACGAGGTCTTGCTCGACGGCAGCGAGGACCAGCGCCGCTGGGACGAAGCTCTGGGCGATGTCCCGGTGTGCTGGGTGGCCGTGCACTGTGATCCGGACACGACGGCAATGAGAGAGCAGGAGCGGGGTGATCGGCCACCAGGCATAGCCCGCAAGCAGGCCGCATCTGTACACCGTGGCGTCCGCTACGACATCGAGCTCGATACCAGTGTCATGAGTGTCGTCGATTCGGTCACCATGCTCGCGGACGGTATCCGCCAGCGATGGTCGATCTCATCGGCACAAGCCTCGGATACTCCACCGGGATTGCCGCCAATCTCAGCATGGAGCCCAGATTCCGCTCAGAGATTGGCTCCATGGGAACGCTAAAGCCCTCTGCTCCTTATCGGTAGGGGCTGCGCCAGTACATTGCTGATGCCGGGACGTTGGGACGCTTCGGCATTTATGGGCTACCCACTCGTCCGCCGTCCAGCGAAGAGTGAGGCCAACGACAAATAGGCTCCAAGTGCTGACCCCGCCCACTGGTCTCTCTGATGGCGACCTGGAGGAAGCGATCGAACAGGCTTGGGTGTCGCCGTAGCGTCGCTTGAATGTCGCCCTATCGGCTTTGGTAGTCACCTGGGTGGCGGCGACGAGCTGGGCGTGCGTCATTTCGTGACCGTTGACGAGCTCAGCTCGGAATCACGCACTGGAGACGAGATCTCGACGCTCGGACTTCACTTTCGGCAGGCCTTCGAGGCGGCCGTCGACCTGCGGACTTTCGGGTGCGGTTTCGTTGTTGGGCCGATTTCGACGAAAGCTGAAAGCCCCTTCGTCCAGAAGGACGGCCATGCCCTAGCGCTCCACCCGTTCATCGAGGGGTCCTTTGACGAACCGTTCGGCCAGGCTCAGCGGGGCCAGGTTCTTGAGTTGGTTGTTGCTCTCCACAGGGTGCCGGTCACAGCGATCCGAACGCCCGCGGAAGATGAGTTCGGCCTTCTTGCCATCATCGATTTCCACTCGGAGGCGGTCGAGGCCCGGTAGCGAACGCGCTCTAGGTTTTCAGGGCTGCACCTCGACGTCGACCACGACGGGCGGCAACGTCACCCCGCTGGTGGTGCTGAGATCCACGCGGACCGAGTAGGACCCCGCCGCAGGAGCGGTGACGCTGAGCGGCTGGCTGGCGGGCTTGGGCGGGGCGCATCCCGCGGCGTCGCCGTGAGCCTGGGCCAGCGTGAGCGTCCCGGAGGACGGTGACACCGTCAGCCCACTCGGATTCGCCACCGCCTGCCACCGGACTGTCGTCGCCTGGTCACCGGCCAGCGCCATCCCGAGCTGGATCGTGGTCGGTTGCCCGGCCGTGGTGGACGCTGCGCCGCTCGGCAGCGAGAATCCGACCGCCGGTAGTTGACCTTGCCCAAACGAAGGGGGGCGGGCGGAGGGCGACGACGCCCATGCGGTGTCCGGCGTGCCGGACAGGACGTAGTGCATGGTTCCGCCCGTCTTGAGCGCCGATGCCGGGAGCCAGGCCAGATCCCAGCCTCCGGTGGTGGAGTGCGGCTCCCGAGTGCCGGAGCAGGTCGGCTGTGCGGGGGCAGGGTGGGTGACGCCCGAGACTCTCAGCGTGTGGACGTACGGCCGGGAGGCGGCCGCTCCCGGGGCCTGCTCGACCAGACGGTGACCGTCGGCGAGTGTGATGGTCACGGACGGGAAGAGGGGGCTGGCCAGCGACAGGTCCGCCGAGCCCGGCGTCACGGGGAACAGTCCGAGGGCGGCCCAGACGTACCAGGAGGAGAGGGCGCCCAGGTCGTCATTCCCGGGCTCGTCGACCGGAGCGTCCGCGTACTGCGTGTCCGCAATGGCGCGGTACAGCACGCTCGGTCTCGTCCGGAGCCCCGAAGGAGTCGAACTCCCACGGAGCCCACTCGTCGGGCTCGTTGCCGGACCATTCCTCGGGGACATCCCTCGTCGCGTTGAGGGAGCTCATAAAAGTCTGGAGCTTGGTGGTGGCAGCAGCGTCGCCGCCCATCAGCGAGGCCAGGGCGCCCAGGTCTTGCGGGACGGACCACGTGTACTGCACCGCATTGCCCTCCTCGAAGCCCGTCTGCCCGCCCGGCTCGAGCTGTGACGCCTCGAACGCCGCCCCGGGAGGGAAGCTGCCGTCCGTGCCGCGAGCCTGGATAGAGCCCGTGGCCGGGTTGAACAGGTACTCCCAGCTGGCGGCGCGCTGGTTCATGGTCGACGCCAGCGAGCGGTCGTGCTCGGCCGTGGCGATCTGCGCGATGGCGAAGTCGTCGAGGGCGTACTCAAGTGTGACCGAGCCTCCGATGGAGTAGTCGATTGATGTCAGGTCCAGCGAGCCCGCATTGACGTAATGCTGGGAGATGTACTGGCTGAGATACTGCCGCTCGATCTCAAACCCATGGCCCGCCTCGTTCTGGGTCGCGCCCTTGACCATGTCCTTGAGCGCCGAAGCGACGTCGAAATTGCGCACACCCATGGCGTAGGCGTCAGCGATGATGGGATCCGCCGAGTCACCATTCATTTGCGATTCGTCCCCGCCGACGATGGCCCACTTCGGGAGCCAGCCGTTCTGCGTTGCATCGTTGACAAGTGACTGCACCATGTCACCGACGTCATGGGGATCGAGTAAGGACTCGAGCTGGACCTCACTGCGGTAGATGTCCCACTCGGAGAAGTTGGCGTATTCGTTGCGATGCTCGGCCGTATGGACCTTCCTGTCATTTCCTTCGTATCGACCGCTCAGGTCGGAGACCACGTTGGGGAAGAGGAGCGAGTGATACAGCGCCGTATAGAAGGTGTGCTCTTGCGACATGGTGCCGCCACGGATGGCGATCCGGCCGAGGAGGCTGTTCCAGCGACGCTGCGCCTGGACGCTGACCCCCTGCAGTGACCAGCCCGGATCCTCTCCCTGGAGGTTCTGGAGGGCATCCTGTGTGCTGACGAAGGAAATTCCGACCTTCATCAGAACCTGCTGTTGCTTGGTCGTGTCGAAGGTGGCGAAGGCACCACAGGACGTCCCGCTGCAGTCGGCGGCTCCGGGGGCCGTGCCCGAACCGCTCCACATTCCCGCCGCCGAGAACGGCCGGTCGAAGAGGGCGACGAAGTGCAGCGTGTAGCTGGATCCGGTCCCACAGAACTGCCCGCTGGTCACCTGGCCCTCGACCTCGTTGTGACCGACCACCTGCGCGCTCGCCGCCGTGACGGGGTTGACACCCTCGGCCACCTTGAAGAGCACGTTGGACTCGTTGCCGCGCGGGAAGTCGAAGCTCGAGATGCCCGACCGCGTGGTGACGGCCAGAGAGACCGAGATGGGAGCCGGGCCGCCGAGCTCGACCTGATAGCGGCCGGGCGCGGCATGCTCCTGCTGGTGCGAGAAGGTGGCGACCGCCGTCGCGGGCGACGTCACCGCACCCACGGTGGGCAGGATCGGGACGTCCTGATAGGACGGGCATCCCGTGCCGCTCAGATGGGTGAGGCTGAAGCCGCTGATCGCTGAGTCGTCGTAGGCGTACCCTCCGCCGGCCTGTGCCTCGTTGGGGCTGGTGTCGGGGCTCCACTGGATCATGCCGAACGGGAGGTCCGCGCCCGGGAACTCGCCGACGGTCCCGGGGCTCACCGGTCCGGTCGCGGTGCCGTCGAGCGGGTGGACGAGGGCCGCCGGGTCCGTTCCGGCGGAGGAGGGCGGCGAGGCGCCCAAGGCGGGGAGGGGAGGGTCGGCAGCTGTCGCAGACAGCGCACCCAACAGGGCCAGCGTCGCCGCACTGACAACTGGTCCGTGCCATCTTCGAACACGGGGCCGCCGACCGGTCATCGCTATGACCGTAGCAACGGGGCTGCGAGACGAAGGTTCGGCCGCACGTGAGGGATCCGCGGTTCTGTCACACCCCGTCGCCATGCCCGACATCGTGGGTGCGTGGCCGGCCGACGAGGTGCTGGGATTCGATTTCGAAACGACAGGGATCGACCGCTTCAATGACGTCCCGGTGTCCTTAACCGGTCACGCGTCTCTGCTGCTCTATGACCCATCGCTCCAAAGGTTCACAAGAGTCAACCTTCGCGCGCAATCCGCGCGCGAACGATCGGCAGAGCGTGTGTGGTGGAGCGGCATCGGACCGTCTGCCTTCCTGGCTGAATACGCGGCCCTCCTGTTCCGGAGGCTCGGGAAAACTTCTGGCGCCTTAACGCATTCGGGCTTCGAGAACGCCGATGAGCTTCTCTCAATCGGTACGGCTTGCAAGCGGCAGGGGGCCCAGTGGCATGTTCTCGTCGCACGGGACAACAATCCTGGTTATCGAGGCCCTTGCACTCGCCATGGCGGCCGCCCATCCCGACCGAGCGCAAGCGTCGGTTGACCGCCTCAACCAGTTGCGCAGCGATATCGCTGGACGGTCCTTCGAGGTGGGCCTCTGAAATGCCTGAATCCTCATCGACGGATCGATGGGCGGCCAGCCGCTCAAAAGGCCCATCGTCGGTATCGCCGCGACATTCTAGAGGCACCGGGACCCCGCGAGGAGCAAACGAGCGGACTCAGCTTCTAACGTGTCTGCACGTGGCTGGGCGAGCGGATATCCAATACCGGCGTTCGTTCGAGTTCGCCTGCACTCCGCAACGGTTGTGGGATGCCATGCAGGAGGTCGATCAGTTCGAAGCATGGTGGTCTTGGCTCGAGGAGTTCCGCCTGGAAGGGGGCAGCCTGAAAGCGGGTTCGGTTCTGCACGGTGTGGTCGCTCCGCCACTGCCGTACAGGATGCGCCTCCAGGTCGAAATCACTCGCAGCGAGCCGCCCAGACAGATTGACGCCGTCATCCATGGTGACCTCGAGGGTGTGGCGAGTATCGAGATCCACCCTACCGACGTCGGCGCAAGAACTGAGGTCGCATGGACAGTCGAAATGATGCAGCGCCCGATGCGCCTGGCCGCTCGCTTCGGGCGCCCCCTCTTGCAGTGGGGTCATGACCGAGTGGTCGAGATCACCGTGGCGGGCTTCCGCCGCCGGCTCGAGTCGGGCGACTAGCTGTTCTGTCCAACCAGCCGTCAGCTGAGGCGCGACACGGCCAGCGATGCGGCCAGAAGCACCACCGCCCATGACATGGCATGGAGCGCCCGCTCCAGGGGACCCAACAGCGTCCGCTCGTCTATCGGAAGGACGTCACCACTCGCCAGCGTGATCTGACCTTCCACCGCGGTGCTGCGGCGGCGGATGAGCCGTGCCGGCGTGCTCAGTTGGCGCTGCGCGGCCGAGAGCGCAAAAGCCCCGGCCGCGGCGATCACGGGGCTGATCGCCAGCCGCCCGGTTTGGGCCACGTAGGCGACCAGTACCGGGAAGGAGCCCCATGCCAGGGCGAAGCCCGCGTCGCTATGGATCACACCACCGAACAGCTCCAGGTTGTAGGCGACCACGAGAAGGGGCCCCAGCACCAAGAACGGAACCAGGGCCCAACCGACACGGGACACTCCGGCAATACCGAGCGCGACCGCACCGGCCAGCCCCACCACGGTGACGGCGATCAACGCCCCGGCCGGGATATGGGTTCCCAACGGACGACCGTTCAGTTCGTCGAGCGAGTGCGCCGCAAGACCGACGGCGAAGAAGAAGGCCAGCAGCGTGGCGACCAGCCGCGTCAGGTTGACGGTGGGTGCCAGGCAGGCACCGATCACCACGTAGGCCAAATGCCACGCCGTGTACGGGGGGTGGAGCAGGGTCCACCAATCACGCCAGCCGCCGGCACGGGCCGCGTAGAAGGCCGGTCGTCCTTCCGTGGCGCTCTCGGCGTGCGGTTGCACGGGCGGAGAAGCCGGGGTCTCGGCGTCGCGCGCGCCCGGTGCAGGTTCCTCAGTCACGCTTGCGCGTTCCCCACATCACGAGACCGCCCCCGAGGCTCATGACGCGGACGCCGACATGCTCGAACCCCGCATTCAGCCACGCCTCCTCCGTCCATGACAAGGGATACGTCCGGTAGTGCTGCGAGATGTTGGGTCCGAGGAAGCGCCCCACCCGGAACCACTCGCGGCCGCCGGTGAGCAAGCCGCCGACGGGGAGGAGCAGGCGGGTGTAGAGCCACCACCAGAAGCGCCAGAACCGGCTCGGTGGCAGCAGAAACTCGAGGCTGGCGACCGCGCCGCCAGGCTTCACAACCCGAGCCAGCTCGCACAGCGTGGCCTGGGGATCGTCAACGTAGCGAAGGAGGTACGTGAAGGTCAGAGCGTCGAAGGTCCCATCGGGAAAGGGCAACTGCTCAGCTCGACCGGCCACCAAGCCGATTCGTCCGCTCAGGCCGGCCTCGGCCACATTCTCCTGACCCCGGGCGAGCATGTTCCTGGTCAGATCCACGCCAATGACGTCGGCGGAGGTGCGCGCCGCCAGCTGCAGGGCAACCCCGGCGGTCCCCGATGCCACGTCCAGCGTCCGGCCGGGCGACGCGGGCGCAATATGGTCGACCATGGCCCGTCTCCATCGGCCGTTCTGGCCCATGGAGAGGACCTCGGCCAACTGGTCGTAGCGCTTCGGAAGGGGCGCGAACAATTGCTGAGCGAAGCGGTTCCGATCACTGGCAACGTCCGTCGGCATGCCTTCCTCCAGGGATGAGAGGATCTCACTGTAGATCCGGGCAGGTGGAAGGAGCATGGTGCGCATGTCCCGCTTTGACGTGCTCGTCGTCGGGGGCGGACCGGCGGGCAGCGTGGCCGCGCTCGTGCTTGCTCGAGGTGGCATGCACGTCGCCCTGGTCGACAAAGCGACCTTTCCGCGGGACAAGGCGTGCGGCGACGTGGTCGGGCCCAGAGGTCTCCAGCTGCTGAGCGATCTAGGGTTGGCGCCACCGAGCGGGCCGGATGTCAGCGACATGCTCGTCGTCGGTCCGACCGGTCGTCGGGTGCGGCTCCCGTCGGCCGATGGCCTGACCTATCCCGGACACGGCACTGCGGTCACGAGGACGGTGTTCGACGCCATGCTCCATGCAGCGGCGGTCACCGCTGGGGCCACCCCCATCATCGGACGGGCACAAGAACCTCTGGAAGAGGAGGGACGGATCGTTGGCTACCGGCTGAGCACCGGTGAGACGATCGACGCCGATTTCGTGGTCGGCGCCGACGGCGCCACGAGCGAGGTCGCCGCAGCCGCGGGTCTCGTGGACCCGCGCCTGGTTCTGTGGGGTTTCGCCGTGCGCACCTACCTGCCCCAGGTGGTCGACCTCCCGGCCATCGTCATGTGGGAGCCGACGCCCTGGCACGCGTTCCCCGGATACGGCTGGGTCTTTCCGGGAGAGCAGGGCGGTGCCAACGTCGGGCTCGGTATCGGGACTCGGTCGGATCGCAAGGCCGGCGCACAGGCCGTGCGGGCACTGCCGGACTTCCTCGTGCACCTGGGCGCCCTTGGTCTCCTCGGTTCAGCGCCGCCCCTACCGCCGCACCGTCTCGGCGGCTGGCTCAAGATGGGGATGGTCGGGACCACGCCGGCGAGGGGGCGGGTCCTTCTGGCCGGCGATGCGGCAGGTCTCGTGAATCCGATGCAAGGGGAGGGGATCGCTCAGGCCATGACCAGTGGTCGTGCGGCGGCGGAGGCGATCCTCACTCGCCCGGGCCACGCAGCCGACACGTATCGATCCAGACTCGCCGTCGAGCATCTCCCGTACCATCGGATCGCCGCCGCGGTCCACGCCGGCCTGGTGGGACGGCGCCGCGCAACTGCGGCGGTCGCTCGGCTTCTGACCGCGGCGGGCCATGGCGACGCGCTGTCCGGCGGCTGGGCGGTCTTCTGGAACGAGCTCCTCGATGGCGCACCACCCAACCGGCATCGTTTGGTTGCGCACGCGGTGACGCACATCGGCCGGGTCATGACCGCCCAAGGGGCGACGGCCAAGTGGTTCAACGCGTCGCTGGGTTGAGCCTCAGGTCCGAGACGGTCGAGCCGCCAGTCACTCCGCCGGACCCCTCAGCCGGACTTCGACATGAGCATGAGCGCGGCACCCTTCGATCCCGGGATCTCCACGATGGGGGAGAATTCGAGGGTTGCACCCGTCCAAGAGCCAGGCCTGGAGCACCGACGCCTCCTTGGGCTCGGACAGGTAGTAGCCCTGAATGAAGTCGCACTCGGCCTCCGCCAGCATGGCGCACGTGAGCTCGCTCTCCGCGCCCTCGGCCACGACATGGAGGCCGAGCGAGTGGGCCATGGCGATGGAAGAGCGGACGATGATCCGGTTGCTCGCCTCGTTCGGGAGGTTGGTCACGAAAGAACGGTCGATCTTCAGCTCCTGCACGGGAAGGCGGTGAAGGTAGGCCAACGACGAGTACCCCGTGCCGTAGTCGTCGATGCCGATCTTGATGCCCAGCGCGGACAGCTGGTCCAGCACCTTGCTCGCCTGCGCGAGGTCGGCCATGATCTCGGTCTCGGTCACCTCGAGCGTGAGGCTGTCGGGGGGGAGGTCGTATTCCCGCAGATGTGTGGCGACCCTCTCGACCAGAGTGACGTCGGCGAACTCCCGCCCCGAGACGTTGATGGCGAGACCGATGTTCATGCCGACCTCGCGCCAGGCGGCCAGTTGGCGACAGCCTTCGGAGAGGACGAAGTCCGTGATCTGCGGGATGAGGCCCATTTGCTCGGCGATCCCGATGAACTCCTCGGGGAGGATCGCTCCCTGCACCGGATGGGTCCAGCGGCAGAGGGCTTCGACCTGCACGATCTCCCGGGTCTGGACGTCGGCGATGGGCTGGTACATCAGGCTCAGCTCGCTCCCCTCCTCGAGCGCGTGGGTGAGGAGGCCGCCGAGCATCAGCCAGCGCCGCATGCTCTGGTCCTGTTCCACCGAGTAGAGCTCCACCGTGCTGCGCCGTTCCTTCGCCAGGTACATGGCGATGTCGGCCCGTTGCAGGAGCAGTGCCACGTCGTCGCCGTGCTCGGGTGCCATGGCGATGCCGGCGCTGGCGGTCACGGCGAGGGTCAGGCCGTCCATTTTGATCGGGCGCGACATCTCGTTGTTGAGGTCGTTGACAATGGCGACAGCCCTATCAGGCTCGGTCACATCGGCGATGACGAGGGCGAACTCGTCGCCGCCGAGGCGGGCGACGGTGGCCCGCCCGGAGACCGCGCGCAACAGCCGTTCGGAGATCTTGCACAACAGGCGGTCGCCAATAGCGTGGCCCAGCGTGTCGTTGACGTCCTTGAAGCAGTCGATGTCCAACAGCACGATGGCCACGCCGTCGCTCTCACTGAGAGCGGTGGTGGCACGGGTCAGGAACAACATACGGTTAGGAAGTCCGGTCAGCATGTCGTGGGTGGCCTGGTGCGACTTGCTGTCGACCTCGTAGCGGAGCTCCTCGACGAGTCGGGCCCGTTCGAGACTGGCGCTGGCGTGGGCGACGAGGGTCTCGAACAGCTTGAGGTCGTCATCGTCGAAGCGGTCCAACTCCTCATCGCGATCGACCGCAATAATGGCGCCGATCGCGGTGTGCCGGTTCATCAGTGGGGCAACGATGGCGTCGCGGTACTCGCCGGCGATCGGATCGACGGTGACTGTGCGGTCCTGGGCGGCAGAGTGGTGGAGTGAGGCCTCGCTCGTGTTGATGGTCTGCGTCACTATCGACGCCTCATCAAGGGTGATCGGCTCTATCCCGGAGGCCCCGTGGTCGTCAAAGGAGATCCGGCGGGGGATCCCCGAGGGCTCGGCCAAGATGAGCTCGGCGCGACGAGCCCGCATGACCGTGCAGACCTCCCTCAGGACGTCCTCGCTCATGGACGACGGTTCGAGGCTCGCCGTCGACATCGTCCGACTGAAGTCGTAGAGATGTTGCAGAGACGAGAAGCGGAGAGAGAGGCGGGTGTACGCCCGGTAGGTCACGATGACCAGCGCGACGACGAGAACGAGGGGCAATGTCGTCCATGGGTTCAACCAAGCGGCGTCGAGGAACGCCAAGGCGAGGCACATGCTCACCGCCATCAGCATCGCGTGGTGCGCCAGCAGAATGATTCCCGACCGCTTCTTTGCAGTCTGCCCGGCAAGCAGCGTGACGACCCGCAATGCGAGGTGCGCCACGATCTGGGCGGAAATAAGTGCCGCCGCGGCTGCGGCCCAACCCACGAGGCTGACCGGACTGTGGGTTCCCAGGAGCTCGCGGAAGACGACGGCCGCGAGCGCGGTAGCCATCGCAGTCGAGGCCACGTTGAACGTCACCTTCAACATCGCCTGACGGCGCAGGACGAGGAAAACGAAAGCAACGGCGCAGACCGTGCTGAGGACGAGCAAATTGGGGGAAAGGAAGACCAAGCCGATGAGGAGCGGCACGTCCTCGAGCACCCAGAGGAAGGTGTTGCCGCGGTAATGCAATGACACCGGCACCCAGTCGGTGATTGCCCAGAGCACACAGACAAGGCTGAACATCTCAACCTCGGGGATCACGTCTCGAAGGGGCCCCAGTCCCTGGAGCGGGCCCTTCAGGCAGAGGGCGGCTGTGACCAGGGCCAGCGTAAAGGAAAATGAGTAGATGGCGGCGGAGACGTGCCATCCTGGCCGGTCACGGCTCCCGGCCTCATCGCTCACATCGGCGACGACACGCAGCCTTCTAGGATCGACGGACCCGTCTTCGAGAACATTTCTCTCATCCATTGAGCCCACCGACTTTGCACACCTGATGATGGCCCAAGCGCCATCTGCGAATACGGTACAAAATATCGGCGGGATTTGTTCAAGACTTGAGATTGCGTCGTTTCTGTGAAGCCTGATCCGGCCCGCACTTGGCCATTTTTTCGCGGGCAACTTGACGAGATTGACCGATTCCCGGGACTTTCCGTTGGTTCGACGACGGAAACCATCATTCCGCCCTGCACTGGCGGGGTGTGTCGGCCGCGATCGAACCCTCCCGGACGTCTCCTCAGGGCCATCCTGATTCACAGGAGGGGTGATAGTGATTGCTCCCTGAGCCCCCTACACGGACGGGCGGGTCCCCTCTCGGAGGCTCCGGAGGAGCGGACGGGCCAAGAACACCGCAACGGCACACTGCAACGTCCCTGCCAGCACCAACGGCAGACGGAGTCCGCCGATCGAGGCCAGGCTTCCGGCTGCCAGTGCACCCACCGGCGCGGCTCCCCACACGAGGCCGCGCCAGGCGCCGCCGACCCGTCCCATGAGATCCTCGGGAGCCAGCCTCTGGCGGAGGGAGATGGCAACAACGGATCCGACGCCTATCGCGAAACCAACCAGGGCGAAGGCAGGGCCGGCCAGCTCCCAGCCCTGGGCCAACGCCATGATCAGGTAGCCGACGCCGGATATCAGCGCGGCACCGATCAGGGTGCGGGCACTCCCGAAGTTTCGGACCAGCGGGTTTGCCCCCAGACTCCCGATGAGGTTCCCCAACGCGCCGGCGGCGATGAAGATCCCGTAGGCGCCCTCCCGGACGCCCCACTCGGTCGTGGCCAGCAACACCAAGACGCCAGCCTCCATCCCCTGAAGTCCGGCCAAAGAGCCCACCATCAGAAGCAGGATCCGCAGCCGGCGGTCGGCGAAGAGGAGTCGGGCGCCCTCCCAGACTGAGGTCGAGGACCCCTCCGGTCTCGGCGCTTTCGAGCGGAAGCGGACGAAGGGGAAGCAGGACAACACTGTCGCAATGGCGTCGGCGAAGAAGGGCACCGCCTTGCTCATGGCGAAGAGCCACGTGCCGATCACTGGGCCGGCGAGATGCTCGGTGGCCGCTTCAGTGCCGGAGAGGACGCCGTTGGCGTGTTCGAGCGTGTCCGACTCCACGAGTCCGGGCACGATCGCCTGCAGCGAGGAGTAGAAGACAGCTCGGCCACTCGCGTTGATCAGCACGACCAGGATCAAGAGAGTCAAGGTCATGCGATCGCTCAGAATCACGAACGCGCCGCCGAGAATGGCGATGGCGCGCCCGAGATTTGAGATGGCCATGACCGGGCCTCGTGCGAATCGGTCCGCGAACGCGCCAGCCGGCAATGCCAAGAGGAGCCACGGCAGACTGTCCGCGGCGACGACACTGGAGACGGCCAGTGGGCGGGGATTGACGACGACAGCCATGAGGGGGACCGCCCCGGCGGCCAGTCCGTCACCCGAACTTGCCAGCGTGAAGCCAACCCACAGGCGGGCGAAAGGACGGCCGGGAGGTTTCCTCCAGATGCGGTGCTTTGCCCGGCTCCAGACGTTCACCGAGCCTGCCGCTGTGATCCGCACCGCAAATTGTCAGGCCCTCGCATGGCCGGCTTGTTCCTCACTGATTTCTTATCTGGTCTCTGACACGACAAAGGCGAGTGCTGCCTCAGTGGGGCTAGATCGCCAAAAAGCGGCTGCCCGCCGTGTCGAAGAACACAAAGCTACAGGCCGTACCAGCATCGGTACGGCGCGCCGGCTTGTCTGGATCGGTTGTCGGGCTCTCTAGGCCCACTTTGGAAAACGTCCACTGGTCATCGGCTGCCTCCTTTCACACTCGGGTACGGCGCTGGGGTACGGCGCGTCGGGTGGTCTGGATCGGTTGTCGGGCTCTCTAGGCCCACTTTGGAAAACGTCCACTGGTCATCGGCTGCCTCCTTTCACACTTGGGTACGGCGCTGGGGTACGGCGCGTCGGTTTGTCTGGATCGGTTATGTCGGGCTCCCTAGGCCCACTTTGGAAAACGTCCACTGGTCATCGCCTGCCTCCTTTCACACTCGGGTACGGCGCTGGGGTACGGCGCGTCGGTTTGTCTGGATCGGTTATGTCGGGCTCTCTAGGCCCACTTTGGAAAACGTCCACTGGTCATCGGCTGCCTCCTTTCACACCTTGGTAACGGCGCGTCGGGTACGGCGCGTCGGGTTGTCTGGATCGGTTGTCGGGCTCTCTAGGCCCACTTTGGAAAACGTCCACTGGTCATCGCCTGCCTCCTTTCGTGCATCTGTCCTGTTAGGGGACACGTTGACGTGTCGGGGACACGTCTGATCTGTCGGGGGACACGTCTGTCCAGCAAGGGGGACACGTCTGTCTGTACAGGCGAGGAGAGCGCAACGACCGTGCCACCGGTGGCCTCCTTTCCCGCCTACAAGTTTCCCCCAATTTGCAACTGAGTAGCAACCAGGGCTGGGCCCGTGACCAGGTGAAATGCCTCAGGAGGTTGCGGCACCGCCCATTGCAACGCTGCTCTCGCGGCAGAATTCTCGTACTTCGTCGGGCGTGCACGCCGCGCCCGACGAGTGGTGGGCGTCGGTTTTCGAGAGCGTCCAGCGCACCCGCCGACCGCCAATGGACTGACGATGAACCGGGCCACACCGGCTTCCTCCGGCCGCCGCTTCTTGCCACCCCCGTGCAAGAGCCGAGCATGCGCAACGGTCGAATTCATTTCATCTCGGCATCACCGATCGTCCAGATCTCGTCACACGCCCCGGGTAACAACGCTTCGTCGCTACCCAACGCCGACGAAACGAAAGGTGCCAAACCCATGCCCACCAGCCGAACCCGACGTGCCGTCGTGGCCTTCGCGGTGTGCGGGACCGTCGTGACGACTGCCGCGAGCAGTGTCGTGACCGCCTCCGCCGCCACGCCGCCCACGATCGCTGCTGTGACCTTCACCGCCCCGCCCGGGACGTCGCTCGACAACCCCCAAGGTGTGGTCGCCGCCAACGGCACCATCGACGTGTCGAACACGAACGACAACGTCGTGGCGAGCATCGTCTGCACTGCCACCACGACGATCGCCGGGTCCTACGAAGCAACCGGGGAGAGCGGTGACGGCGGCCCGGCCACCGCGGCCACTCTGGACCAACCGACCGCTCTGGCGCGCGACAAGCCGGGCGACTTCACCGGCGCCTTCTTACCGACCCCGAATCCGGCCCCGTCCATCCCGGCCGCCACGGCGGCGTCCACCGCGGCGGAGTTGGCCTTCCAGACCCAGCATTCGACGCTGCCCCTTCCGGCCTTCCCCGGCCAGCTGCAGTCGCCGCCATCGCAGCAGCCGGGCCGGCGCCACACCGTCGGCTGATTGCATGAGGGGCGCTCCCGGGGAGCGCCCGCGGAGCGGAACTCGTCAGGCGCTGAGGATCGGCAAGCGTTCCGGCGTTGCGGAAGCCTCGGCGCGCGCCACCCAGACCCGCTGCCCGGCCTGCAAGTCCAGCTCGGCCGCGCTGCCGCGGCTGAGCTGGACCCAGCACGACTCGCCGCCGGCCAGCTCCACGTCCACTTTGACTTCGAACCCGAGGTGGGTGACCCGGGCCACGGTGCCCTCCACCGCGGCACTCGTGGGCTTGCCGTCCTCGAGGGGGTGCACGACGAGGTCGTGCGGACGCACCCACTGGCCGTGGAGCCGCGTCGCGGGGCCCAGGAAGGTCAGCACGAACTCGTTGGCCGGGTGGTCGTACATGTCTGCCGGCGCACCCACCTGCTCCAGGCGGCCGTGGTTCACGACGGCCAGACGGTCGGCCACCTCCATGGCCTCCTCCTGGTCGTGGGTGACCAGTACCGTCGTCACCGGGAGCGTGGCATGCAGGTCGCGCAACCACAGCCGCAGTTGCGTGCGCACCTGGGCGTCGAGCGCGCCGAAGGGCTCGTCGAGCAGCAGGACCTTGGGCTCGATGGCCAGCGCTCGGGCCAGGGCCATGCGCTGGCGCTGGCCGCCCGAGAGCTGCGAGGGGTAGCGGTCGCCGAGGTGGGCCAGGCCGACCAGTTCGAGCAGCTCGTCCACCCGGCGCTTGACTTCGGCCTTGGGGCGGTGGCGGATCTCGAGCCCGAAGGCCACGTTGCGCCGCACCGTGAGGTGGCGGAAGGGGGCGTAATGCTGGAAGCAGAACCCCACGCCGCGGCTGCGGGCCGGCGTGGCGGTCAGGTCAGCGCCCTCGATGCGCACGATTCCGCTGTCGGGCGTGTCGAGACCGGCGATGATGCGCAGCAGGGTCGACTTGCCGCCACCGCTCGGGCCGAGCAGGGCGGTCAGCGAGCCTGTCGGCACCTCGAGCGAGACGTCGTCGAGCGCCACGGCGTCGCCGAACCGCTTCGAGATGGACTGCACCTCGATGCTCACGCGGCCACCTTGTCGTGCCAGGCGTCCCGGTTGCGGTCGGTCAGCGTCAGCAGGGTGAGCACGATGAGCGCGGCCAGGCACAGGGTGACCGCGCCGATGTAGGCGGCCTGCGGCTCGAGGTTGTCGATGCTGCTGGAGATGAAAAGAGTGTAGGTCTCGGTCTTGCCGGCGATGGCGCCCGAGACGATGGCCACGGCGCCGAACTCGCCCAGCACGCGGGCGGTGGTCAGCGTCACGCCGTAGGCGAGGCCCCGGCGGATGCTGGGCAGCGTGATGCGCCGGAAGACCGTGAACGGTCCCGCCCCGAGGGTGCGGGCCGCCTGCTCCTGTTCGGTGCCGATCTCCTGGAGCACCGGCAGCACCTCGCGCACGACGTAGGGGAGCGAGACCGCCGCCGAGGCCAACACGATGCCGGGCACCGAGAAGATCACCGTGATGCCGTGCGCGGCGAGCCAGTTGCCGAACCAGCCCGTCTTGCCGTACACGAGGATCAAGGAGAGGCCGATGACGACCGGGGAGAGGGCGAGCGGGATGTCGATCAGCGCATCGAGCAGCCAGGCGCCCGGGAACCGGTGGCGGGCCAACAGCAGCGACACCCCGACGCCGAAGATGGTGTTGAGCGGCACCGCGATGGCCACCACGAGCAGCGTGAGGACGAGCGCGTGGATGGCGCCCGGCGCGGTGAAGGCGTCCCACGCCTCCCCGAGTCCGGGCGCGAAAGCATGGTAGAAGACCGCACCCACCGGCACCACGACGAGCAGCCCGAGGTAGACGAGGACCATGACGCGGAACGGCAGACGCCAGCGCGAGCCCTTCACACCGTGTCCGGGACGTCGAAGCGCCGGCGGGCCCAGCCGATGCCGATGAGCACGAGCAGCGCGATGGCCACGAGCACGATGGACACCGCGCTGGCCCCCTGGAGGTCGTCGCTCTGGGAGAGCCCGAAGATGTAGGACGAGGCGACCTCGGTCTTGAACGGAAGGTTGCTCGAGATGAGGATGATCGAGCCGTACTCGCCCACGGCCCGGGCGAAGGCG
Source organism: uncultured Acidimicrobiaceae bacterium (assembly GCA_963764305.1). Lineage (GTDB taxonomy): Bacteria > Actinomycetota > Acidimicrobiia > Acidimicrobiales > RAAP-2 > Bog-473. The sequence continues at coordinate 443,401 of CAVXSD010000001.1, forward strand.
AGGCCGGCCCCGGCGAGCACCGAGGGCAGCACACTCGGGAGGATGACCCGTCCCAGCACCTGGCGCCGCGTTGCGCCGAGGGAGGCGGCAGCGTCCTCGGTTTCCGCATCGAGCTCGGCCAGCACCGGTTGGACGCTGCGCACGCAGAAGGGCAGTGTCACGAACAGCAGCGCGGCGCCCACGCCGAGGCGGGTGCCCGCCAGGTCCACGTGCAGCGGGCTGTTGACGCCGTAGAGCGTCAGCAGCGTCAGGCCGGCCACGACGGTGGGCAGCGCGAAGGGCAGGTCGATCACGGCGCTCACGAGTGCCTTGCCGCGGAAGTCGTCCCGCACCAGCACGAAGGCGATGGCCAGGCCGGCGATGGAGTTGACCACCGCCACGATGGCGGCGACGACCAGCGTCAGCTCGAGCGCGGCGACCGCCTCGGGTTGGGTGACGGAGTGCCAGAAGGCGGCCCAGCCGCCGCTGAAGGCCTTGGTGATGAGCGCGGCGAGGGGCAGCAGGACGAGCAGCGACAGGTAGGTGACGGCGAGAGCTGGGCCACCGACGCGCCCGACTACCCGTCCCGCCGCCCGTCCTGCCGCGACCAGGGCCGGGGGAGGCGCCGACGGGGGAGTGCGGCGCCAGCGTCCCCGCCCTGGCCGGCGGTCGGCGGGCGCGCCGGTGCCGCCCGGGAGACCCAGGTCGGCGACGGCGCCCGTGCTACTCATAGAGCGCGACCGCTATCCGCTGGCAGTGGAGACGCCGAGCGACTGCTCGACCTTGGCCACGATGCCGGACTGTGGGTCGAAGAACTTCGTGTTGACCGCGGTCCACCCTCCGAGCGTGTTGATCGTGAAGAGCGTCTTGGGCTTGGGGAAGCTGAACTTGGCCGCTACCGCTGGGACCACGGGGCGGTAGCCCTGCTTGCCCCAGAGGGTCTGCCCCGCGGGGAGAGCAGGTAGGCCACGAAGGCCTTGGCCGCCGGGCTCGCCGTCTTGGTTACCGCGATGGGGTTCTGGATCAGGATCGTCTGCGGCGGGGTGATGACGGAGATCGATTCGCCCTGGCTCTTGGCGTAGAGCGCGTCGTCCTCGTAGTCGAGCAGCACGTCACCCTGGCCCGACAGGAACGTCTGCAGCGCCGCGCTCGGCGCTGGACGGCTGCGCCACCGTGTTGTGCAGCAACTGGGAGAGGTAGTCCTGCGCCTGTGCCGGCGACTTGCCGAGCGAGATCTGTGCGCCGTAGGCCGCCATGAGGTTCCACTTGGCGCTGCCCGAGCTGAAGACGTTGGGTGTCACGACCTGCACGCCGGACTTCACCAGGTCGGCCCAGGCCGTGAGGTGCTTGGGGTTCCCCTGGCGGACGACGAAGGAGACGATGGAGTTGGTGACCATGCCCTTGGTGGGGCCCTGGTCCCACGTGCTCGACACGAGGCCCGCCTTGACCACCTTGGCCATGTCGGTCGACAGCGAGAAGTTCACGACGTCGGCGGGGAGCCCGTTGACCACCGACGTGGCCTGGGTGCCGGAAGGCCCGAAGGAGGGGGTCACCGTCACGCCGGCGCCCGACTTGGTCTTGGCGAAGGCGGCGGCCAGGACGCTGTAGGCGGGCTTGGGGGTGGAGTAGGCCACCAGGTTCACGGAGCCGCCCTGGGCGCCGGCCGGGAGAGCGGTGAAGGCCAGGCCGCAGAGGGCCAGGGCGCCGATGGCGGCGCTCCGGCCGACCCGGTGGCGGGGAGCGGGGGCGCCCGTGGGCGCGTGGGGTACAGGCGGTCTCGGTGCATGCGTCCAATCTAATACACGTGGATTGCTAAATCCAACCGGATTAGTCATGAATAGGCGTGCCGGCTCTCGTCGGGAAGATCCCTGGTCAGGGGGGTGGTGGTGCGGATGGGTGCGTATGGGTGGAGCCGACCGGGGCCGGAAGGTCAGCCGCCGGCGGCCTGGAAGGGGCCGGCCCGGCGGCCGTCGCGGGACTCCAGCATGGCCCACTCCGAGCGGGCCATCAGGTCCTCGAGCGAGGTGCGCTCGCCGGCTTGGCGCGTCGTCCAGCCGCAGCACACCTCGACGGGGGCGCCGACGAACTGCCGCGTCTCGGTGCGTCGAGATGCGACCTGATGCGCGCGGTCAGCGTCGAGCAGTCGGGTTCGGCGAGGTGAAGGGTCAGCACCAGGAACTGGGTCCCGCCGATGCGGGCCATCACGTCGTTCTTCCGGAAGGTCACCGACAAGGCGCGGGCCACCGCCTGCAGCGCGGCGTCGCCCGTCTGGTGGCCGAGGCGCTCGTTCAGCTCCTGCACGTTGTCGACGTCGACGAAGAGCACATGCACCGCCGCGTTCGAGGCGGTCGGCGAACTGCAGTAGCTGGGTCCCCGACGCCAGCAGTCCGCGGCGGTTCTGGAGGCCGGTCAGCTCGTCGCCGCGCGAGAGCTCGAGCAGGCGAGCTCGCACCTCCTCGAGCTCGCGCTCGAGGGCGAGGCGCCCGGTCTGGTCGTGCAGGATGGAGCAGGTCTGCAGCCCCCCGTCCTCGTCGCGGAAGTGCATCGCGGTCATCTCGATCTCGATGTAGCGGCCGTCGCCCCGGCGCAGCCGGGCCACGCCCACGGCCGACCCGGTGCGCTCGCTCTCGGCGACGGCGATGGCCCAGCGGGGGTCCTCCTGGTCCACCAGCCCGTCGCGGCCGAGGCGGCAGATCTCCTCGGCCGGCAGGTCGAGCATGGCGCAGGCCGCCGGGTTGGCGGCGGTGATCCGGCCGTCTTGGGTCCAAGAGAGGACACCCTCGGAGGTGTGCGCGAACAGGACACGGGAGGCGGCGAGCCCGACCATGTCAGTGTCCTGCATCCCCATGCCGTTCCTCCAAGCCGCGTCCGACCCGCACCGTGAGCGCACTTCCCGCCCGGCGAGAATACCGAAGCCTCCGCCCGAACTGCGGTTCTTCGCTCGACATTGTGACTTTCGGCTCTATTGAGGGAGCGTCCCGGCGCGCCGATGTGGCGGGGAGGGAGTTCTTTCCCGGGTGGGGTTCCCGGCCCCGGCAGGGCCTACGACGCGCCGAGCCGGCTGTTGTAGTCGGAGATCGTCGGCGTTGACGTTCTGCTCCGCCGAGCTCACGGCCTTGGCCGGCTTCACGCCCTGGGTGTACATGGAGATCTCGGCGTTGAGCACGTCGGTACGCACGTCGGCGTAGGGGCCGATCACCGAGCCCGACGTGGCTGGAGTGTTGAGCCCGTTGTTGATCTCGTTGTAGGCCACCTTGTAACCGGGGCTGGTTGCCCAGAGGTGCTGGACGGTCGCCGTCTGCGCCGAGGACTTGCGGACCGGGATGTAGCCCGTCCCCGCCGCCCAGGTGGCCTGGCTCTGCGTGTTCAAGAGGTAGGACAGGAACATCCATGATGCCGCCTGGTCGACGGCCGGGACCTTGTTCGAGATGTAGACGCCCGAGCCCCCGGGCTCGATCCCGCCCGCCACGGACGAGCTGTACACCGGGAAGGCGCCGATGCCCAGCGTGACGTTGGCGTACTTCCCGGTGCCGAGCAGCTGGGTCACCGTGCCGAGCGCAGCCGAGGTCTCGATGGTCATGCCGTATTTGCCGTTGCCGATGCCCAGCAGGTTGTCGTACTGGTCGGGCCCCGTCGACGGGTTGGTCGTGGCGTAGCCCGAGCGCACCAGGGTGCTCAGCTGGCTGAAGATGGACACAGCGGTCTTGTTGTTGAACGAGCCCTGCGTGGCCCGGCTGCTGCGTCCGTTCTTGTTGTTCACGAAGAGCTTGTTGGCCGAGGCCAGCCACGTCTCGAGGTGCCAGGGGTCGAGGACGAGGCCCATGCCGCTGCCGGACGCCTTGAGTGCCTTGGCGTCGGCCACCATCTGAGGCAACGTGGTCGGGGGATCGGCCGGGTTGAGGCCGGCCTTCGTGAAGGCGTTCTGGTTGTAGAAGAGGATGGGCGCCGACACCGCGAAGGGGAGGGCCCACTGCACGCCGTTCACCTTCCAGTAGGCGAGGGGGCGGGGCAGATAATCGCTGGTGGAGTACTTGGCCGCGTTCATGCAGGACTGCACGGGCAGGAACGAGCCGGTGTCGATGGCGGCCTGGGTGCGCTGGTCCTGCAGCTGCACCGCGTCGGGCAGCTGCCCGCTGGAGAGCCCGGCGAGATACTTCTGCCAGGTGTCGTCGTAGCCCGCCTGCGTGACCAGGGTGACGTGCACCTTGGACTGCGAGGAGTTGAACGCGCTCGTGATGGATTGGAGCACGGTCAGGTTGGCCGACGAAGCCGACTCCCAGAAGGTGATGCTGACGAGGCCCTTGTGGTTGGCCAGCGCCTTGAGGTTGCAGGCGGGCAGGCTGGCCGCGCCGGCGGGGGCGCTTGCGCCCATGGCGGCCGAGGCCGACATCCCGCCGAGCGTCGTGACGAACAGCGCGGCGGCTGCGAGTCGGGAGAGGCCATGGGACCGCACTTCCTATTGCCTAGCACCCCGGGCCACCCCGGCCCGGCGCCTCACGGCCTACTTGACGGCGCCCGCCGTGAGGCTGCGCACGAGCTGCTTCTGGAAGATGAGGAGCAGGATCACCAGCGGCACGAAGGCGATGACCGCGCCGGCGAGGGCTACGGGGATCTGTGACACCTGGGTACCGAGCAGCTGCTTCAGGCCGATCTGCACCGTGTAGAGCGGGGTCGTCCCACCGGTCGACACCAGCGGCCACAGGTACTGGTTCCAGGCGCCGAGGAACGAGAAGACGGCCAGGGCGGCGAGCGACGGGCGGGCGAGCGGCACGGCCACCCGGGTCATGAAGCGCAGGTGCCCGTAGCCATCGAGTTGGGCCGCCTCGTGCAGGTCGCGGGGGATCTGCAAGAAGGCCTGGCGGAGTAGGAAGATGCCGAACCCGGTGGCCAGGAACGGGATCGACAGCCCGGCGTAGGTGTTGAACCAGTGCAGCGACGTGATGGTGTCGAGGTTGGTGATGAAGGTCACCTCGAGCGGGATCATCAGGGTGGCCAGGCAGAGCGCGAAGAGCGTGCGCTTGAGCGGGAAGGTGAGGAAGGCGAAGGCGTAGGCGGCCAGGACCGACGTCACCAGCTGGCCCACCACGATGATCGCCGTCATGATCGCCGACGTCGCCATGTACTTCGACATCTGGCCGCCGTTCCACGCTGCGCTGTAGTCGTGCCACTGCGGGTTGGTCGGGAAGAGCGGGGGCGGCTGGTGGACCAGCTGGTCCGGTGGCAGCAGCGAGTTCACGATCGTCACGTAGATCGGGAACAAAATGATGATGGCGCCCGCCGTCAGCAGGGTGTAGCTGCCGATGGTCCGCCACCGGCGCCGCCGCTTGCGGGGGGCGACCGCGTCCACCGCCGTCGCCGCCGCCGGCGCGGCCGGTGTCGGGGCGTCGAGCACGTCAGCTGGCATAGCTCACCCGCCGCTCGAGGAAGCGCAGCTGCAGGAGGGTGAGCACCAGCAGGATCAGGAAGAGGACCGTGGCCATGATGGCGGCCGCCCCGGCGTTGTTCTCGATCTGCAGCGTGTTGATGATGTTGTAGATCAGCACGTTGGTGTGCAGGCGCACGGTGTTCTGCGGCCCGATGAGGATGTCGACCGCACCGAAGGCCTGGAAGGCGTAGATGGTGCTCACGACCCCGGCGAAGAAGATGGTGGGGGAGAGGAGGGGCACCGTCATGCGCCAGAAGCGCGTCCACGGGCCCGCGCCGTCGATGCGCGCCGCCTCGAGCAGCTCGTCGGGCACCGACTGCAGGCCGGCCAGCATGATGATGAACGACAGGCCGAGGAACTGCCAGATGGTGATGAGCGCCACCGTGGGCAGGGCCCAGGTCGAGCTCTCGAGCGCCGGCGGGGTCGGGTTGATGCCGAGCCAGGGCAGCAGCCCCACCACCGGGTTGAGCAGTGTCCCGAACACGACCGAGGCCACGGCGACGGAGCTGACCACGGTGGAGGAGAAGATGACCCGGTAGGCGGCCATGCCCTTGAGTTTGCGGTGGGCCGCCACGGCGAGGGCCAGCCCGGCGATGAGGCTGATCGGCACGACCAGGACGACGAAGAGCAGCGTGGTGACGAGGCTCTGCGTGAACTGGGTCGAGGTGATGGTGGGGATGATCTGGTGCAGCCCCACGTAGTGCGGCGGGAGGCCCGGCACCGGCGGAGTCTCGTAGAGCATCAGCTTGAAGTTGCGCAGGAAGGGATAGAAGGAGAAGACACCGAAGAGCGCCATGGCGGGCAGGATGAGCAGGTAGGCCAGCAGCGCCTGCTTGCGCCGGCGGGCCTGCACGGCCCCCGAGGGCTTCGAGGCGACCGCCGGCGGCGCGGCGGTGACCGACGTCACGGCGCCCGGCCCAGGCGGGCGCCGGTGGCGGCGTCGAAGAGGTGGTACGAGTCCGGATCGGGGTCGACGGCGATGCGCACGGCCTCGCCCAGCTTGGGCTTGGCCGCCGTGGCGCTCTGGCGCACGATCATGCGGGCGTCCGTCTCGGTGTGGCAGATCACGTGCGTCTCGGCGCCGAGCAGCTCGACGATGAGCACACTGGCGCCGATTGCCCCGTCGTCGCTGAGGTGCAGCGCCTCGGGGCGCAGGCCCAGCACGACGTCGGGCCCCAACCCGCGCACGGCGTCGGCCACCGCGGCGGGCAGCGGCACCGACGCCCCGGCGAAGGCCACGCTCAACGTGCCGTGGCCGGGCGCGCCCTCGTCGTCGGGCGCCCCGCTCTCGACGAGCATCCCCTTGACCAGGTTCATGCCCGGACTGCCGAGGAAGTGGGCCACGAACGAGTTGTCCGGGCGCGCGTACAGGTCCTCGGGCGCAGCAACCTGCTGCAGCTTCCCCTCGCTCATGACGGCGATGCGGTCCCCCATCGTCATGGCCTCCACCTGATCGTGAGTGACGTAGAGCGTGGTGGTCGAAAGCCGAGCCTGCAGCTCGACGATGTCGGCCCTCGTCTGGACGCGCAGCGCGGCATCGAGGTTCGACAGCGGCTCGTCCATCAGGAACACGGTGGGCTCTCGCACGATGGCCCGGGCCAGCGCCACCCGCTGGCGCTGGCCGCCGGACAGCTGGCCCGGCTTGCGGTCGAGCAGCGACGCCAGCCCCAGTGTCTCGGCGGCCCGCTTCACCCTGGTCGCCCGCGCCTCCTTGTCGACGCCGCGCTGGCGCAGCGGGAACTCGATGTTCTTGCCCACTGTCAGGTGGGGGTAGAGGGCGTAGCTCTGGAACACCATGGCGACATCGCGGTCCTTGGGGTCGATGTCGTTGACCACCCGGTCGCCGATGGAGACGGTGCCGCCGCTCAGTTCCTCGAGGCCGGCGACGAGCCGCAGCGCCGTCGTCTTACCGCAGCCCGACGAGCCCAGCAGGACGAGGAGCTCACCGTCGGCGACGTGCAGCGTCAGGTCGTCGACCGCGGCGGTGTCGCCGAAGTACTTGGTGACCCCGTCGAAGCTCACTTGTGCCAACGTGCTCCCTTCGGGCGGGCGGGCGGCCGGCCACCGCCACGCTCGAACCGTCTGTCGGCACGGTAGCGAACCGATGGACCGACGGCACGGGGGAGTCGAGAGCCCGAAAAAGCGCCGAGAGCCCAAAAAGCGCCGAGAGCCCGAAGAGCACAGCCCGGCTTCAGCTGGCCGGGATCTTCCACCCCATGGACTCGGCGATCTCCTTGCACGTGGGGCACAGGCCGTAGCGCCCCGGGTCCCGCCCCGGCACCCACTCCTTGCCGCACAGCGCCCGCACGGCCGTGCGGTTGACCATGCCCTCGACCACGCTCGGCCCGGTGGAGACGAAGTCACCCCCCTTGGGGGTGTATCCCTCCAGGACGATGTGGGCCATGCGGTCGTGGTCGCCGTCGTCGAGGTCGGGCACCGGCCGCGCCGGCGCCACCGTCGTTCCCCCGGCCGCTCCGGGGTCCGGGACGGTCTGGGCCCTGCTCACAGCTCTGCTCACGGGACTCCTCTCTGCTCACGGGACTCCTCAGGGGTTTCAGCGTATTCCCTGGCCGGGGCCGCCCCGCCTTCCTTCCGGCCTCCCACCAGGGGCCGGACCCGTACGGGAATGACTGTTCCACCCATATGGTTGACCAGTCAGAGGAATTGCCATTACGGCATTACAAAAGGACACCCGATGACCAACGAGAACGTGACACTCCCATTGCTGCCTTTGACCTCAGGGGTCGTGCTCCCCGGGATGGTCTTCACCATGGCGCTGGAGTCCGACGAGGCCCGCGCCGCGGTCGATTCTGCCCGTTCGGCGGGCGGTCGCCTGCTGCTGGTGCCCCACATCGAGGGCCGCTTCGCCGCCGTCGGTGTGATCGCCGAGGTCATGGAGGAGGGCGACCTCCCCGGCGGCCTGCCCGCCGTGGCCATCCGGGGTGACCGCCGCGCCGTCATCGGCACTGGCATCCCCGGGACCGGCGACGCCCTGTGGGTGGAGGCCGAGCCCCTCGAGGAGCCCGAGCCGACTCCGGCCGCCAACGAGCTGGCCCGTGAATACCGCGCCGTGATGGAGAACATCCTGCACAGCCGCGGCGCCGGCCGCATCGCGGCACAGCTGCGCGAGATCACCGAGCCGAGCCGCCTGGCCGACATGTCCGGGTACTCGCCCGATCTCTCCCTCACTCAGAAGGTCGAGATCCTCGAAACGCGCGACGTCGAAGCGAGGCTCCGCCTCGTCCTCGGCTGGGCCCGCGACACGCTGGCCGATGTGACGCTGCGCGAGAAGATCAAGACGGACGTCGAGGAGGGCATGGAGAAGACGCAGCGCGAGTTCCTGTTGCGGCGCCAGCTCGATGCCATCCGCAAGGAGCTCGGTCAGCTGAGCGACGGCGACGACGCCGATCCCGACGACTATCGGGCCAAGCTCGAGTCACGCGACCTGCCCGAGCACGTCCGGAAGGCCGTCGAGCGCGAGGTCGACAAGCTCGAGCGCACCAGCGACCAGAGCCCCGAGACGGGCTGGATCCGCACCTGGCTCGACACCGTGCTCGAGATCCCGTGGGGCGTCGAGTCCGAGGACCGGCTCGACATCGCCGAGGCGTCGCGCATTCTGGAGGCCGACCACGACGGTCTGGCCGACGTGAAGGAGCGCATCCTCGAGCAGTTGGCGGTGCGCAAGCTGCAGGCCGAGCGCGGCCTGGCGCCTGTGGACGGGCGCGGCTCGGGGGCCATCCTGGCCCTCGTCGGGCCTCCTGGTGTCGGCAAGACGTCTCTCGGCGAGTCCGTCGCCTCGGCCCTCGGCCGCAAGTTCGTCCGCGTCTCGTTGGGCGGTGTGCGCGACGAGGCCGAGATCCGCGGCCACCGGCGCACCTACGTGGGGGCCCAGCCGGGCCGCCTGGTGCGCGCCCTGCGCGAGGCGGGGACCATGAACCCGGTCATCATCCTCGACGAGGTCGACAAGATCGGCGCCGACTATCGGGGCGACCCGTCCTCGGCGCTGCTCGAGGTGCTCGACCCGGCGCAGAACCACACGTTCCGTGATCACTACCTCGAGGTCGACCTCGACCTCTCGCGGGTGCTGTTCATCGCCACGGCCAATGTGAGCGAGACCATCCCCGGGCCGCTGCTCGACCGCATGGAGGTCATCCGGATCGACGGTTACACCGAGTCCGAGAAGGTCTCCATCGCCAAGCACCACCTGGTGGGCCGCCAGCTCACCCGGGCGGCGTTGCGCGAGGACGAGGTGCAGATCAGCGACGATGCGCTGCGTGCCATCGTGGCCGACTACACCCGGGAAGCGGGCGTGCGGAACCTCGAGCGCGAGCTCGGCAAGCTGCTGCGCAAGGTGGCGACCAAGCTCGCCTCGGGCGAGCGCGACGCCCCGGTCGCCGTCGAAGCCGACGACGTGCGGGGTTGGCTCGGCCGGCCACACTTCTTCTTCGAAGCGGCCGACCGGACGAGCGTGCCCGGTGTGGTCACCGGCCTGGCCGTGACCGGCGCCGGGGGCGACGTCCTCTTCGTCGAGGCCAGCGTGTCCGACGGTCCCGAGGGGCTTACCCTCACGGGCCAGCTGGGCGACGTCATGAAGGAGTCGGCCGAGATCGCGCTCTCCTACGTGCGCTCGCATGCCGAGGAGCTCGGGATCGACCCCACGGTCTTCAGCGGCAAGCGGTTCCACGTGCACGTCCCCGCCGGCGCCGTCCCCAAGGATGGGCCCTCGGCGGGCGTCACCATGACGACGGCGCTGGTCAGCCTCCTGCGCGGCGTGCCGGTGCGCTCGGTGGTCGGGATGACCGGTGAGGTCACCCTGCAGGGGCGTGTCCTACCCATCGGCGGGGTCAAGCAGAAGGTGCTGGCGGCCCACCGGGCCGGGCTCACCGAGGTCGTCCTGCCGGAACGCAACGGCAACGACCTCGAGGATGTCCCCGAGGAGGTGCGTGACGTCATGACGTTCCACCTCGCGGCCACCATCGCCGACGTGCTCACCCCGGCGCTGTCCGGGGAAGGCACGGCGGCGTCGGACGCCGGGCGCGGCGGCGAACTGGGCGCCGCGGCCTGAGGGCGGGCAGACTGGTCCCGGGCCGCACGGTCCGGGACCAGTCGGATCGGGATTCAGCGCGGTCGAGCGAAGCGGAGCGGACGTGGACGACAAGGACATCGTGAACCAGATCGGCGAGCTCGCGGCCGAGGAGCAGCGCCTCGAGGAGGCGCATGTCGGCGAGGGCCTGAGCGACGACGAGTTGAAGCGCAAGCGCGACCTCGAGGTCACCTTGGACCAGCTGTGGGACGTCCTGCGCCAACGACGCGCCAAGCGCGCCGCGGGCCAGGATCCCGACGCCGCGTCGCCGCGCCCGGCTGGAACCGTCGAGGGCTATCTGCAGTAGTTGCACACGTCCTGCAGTAGTTGCACACGTCGAGGCGGGATTGCAGAACGGACCGGGATGGGGCCGGCGAATCTCCTCGAAACTATAAGCAGGATTGCTTAGACTTCCGGGAGACATTGCCGGCGCTTTCAGCCGTCGGCGGCAACGCCACGACCATCCTTGTGCCCGCGGACCCGCCGCCACACCAGGGGGGCCAAGGCCAGAACCACGAGCACCGCCAGCGCCAGGATGAACAGCGCGGTGTAGGACCCGTAGCCGGCGTAGCGGAAGGTCACCGTGTGCACCCCCGGACCGACGACGACGCCGACCAGGGCGGGCGCCACCATGACCGTCGGGGCGGGGTGGCCGTTGACGGTCGCCCGCCAGCCCGGGTCATAGGACGCGCTCAAGACCACGGTGGCCCGGCGGTTGGTCCTGACCACGGCACCGGCCCTGCCGTTCTGGAGGTTTGCGTGCTCCACGACCACGTGCCCGGGTTTGCCTTCCAGCGCCGACGCGTCGGGCGCGGTCGGGGTGGAGGCCGCCTGTCCGTTGAAGGCCACCGTGAGGTCGCGCTGGTCTTCGAGGAGCGGCGAGTCGAGCAGCGTCGTGCTCTGCGAGCCGACGTCGGCCCGGGTCGCCGTCAGCACGCCGGTCGTGTCGTAGACGTGGATGTAGCCGGCGTCCGGGAGCGCCCACAGGCAGTAGTCGCCCGCGCAGCCGACCTTGTCGGCCGGCACCGGCGCCGCCATGTCGACGGGCGTGATGACGTAGCCGATGCCGAAGAGCGGGTAGTCGCCCGGGTTCGTCTCGTCGAAGAAGTACTCGGGATCCGTCATGAGCGAGGCCGTGCGCAACGTGTACCCGACCTCGTCGATGTCCTTGCTCTCGAGATACTTGAACACCGGGACCGCCCCCACGAGGAAATCCTGGCCCCAGTTGGTCGGCGTCCCGGCGTAGACGCGCCCCTTGGGATGGGCGCGCACGTAGGCCAGCAACCGGTCGAGCTCCGGCTCCTGCTGCGCGTCGGCCTCGGCCTGGAGGCCGATGTTGGTCGCGTTGTGGGCATCGTAGGTGTCCATGTCGCTCCAGGCCGGCGCCAGCACGATGATCAGCGCCACGATGCACAGCGCGGCGACCATGCCGCGACCCGCCGGTCGTGAGACCCATCCCCGGCGCTCCTCCGGGAACAGCCGCAGCGCGCCCTGCAGGACGAGCCGTCCGACGAACACGAGGCCGATGCCGGCCAGCAGGATGCCCGAGAGCTGCACGCCCATCTGGAAACGCCGGATGAAGATGTCGCTGCTGCCCGGCAAAATGCCGTAGAGGGACCCGAAGGTCGTCCGCCCGAAGGACATGACGAGCGTGACCACCCAGATGAGCACGAGGGCGCGGCCGGCCGCGCACGAGCGCCAGCGACCGATGCAGAACCCGATGCCCACCGCGACGAGGATGGTGACGATGGGCCAGCGGCCGTCGTCGTAGAGGTGGCCGGTGAAGAGCCACGACAGCATCTGCCCCGCGCCGTAGCCGTTCTCGAGCCCGGTGCCCTCGAGCACCTGGTTGCGCGCCGCCCAGTGGGACTGTTGGAGCAACGGCACGATCACCCAAGCCGAGGCCAGCAGCGCCGCGGCGCCGAGCACGACGGCGCGCCCGAGCCGCCTCCACAGGTCGGAGGGGACGATGAAGGGCCACACGACGAGCGGCACGAAGGCCAGGTACCCGGTCTCGTAGTGCAGCGCGACGGTCAGCATGATGAAGAGGACGGCGCAGAAGGCGCCCCGCAGCGTCGACAGGGCGCGGTAGGTGAAGCCCCATGCCAACGGCAGCGTCCACGACGCCCAGAGCTGGGTCCACAGGCCGTAGCCCACCCAGACATAGGCCTTGGTCTCGTAGCCGATGCCGGCGGCCGAGGCGAGGAACGGCGCCACCGCGGCCGCCGAGGCGGCGGTCCACCGGCTCAGCCCGAACAGACGGCCGCTCCAGTACACGGTCAGCGGCCACAGCGCGAGCAACAGGTACAGCGACCAGCGGAACACCGTGCCGGGGTCCACGGCGGTGCCGATGACGCCCGAGAGCATGGAGGGGAGGCTCTGGTAGTGCAGGAACTGGGGTGAGCCCAGACCGAGGTAGGGGAACCAACTCGTCAGGGGGAGGTGGCCCTGGCTGATGCGGGCGGCGGCGGTGCGCACCATCTGCTCGTGCAGGGAGCTGTCGTCGAGGTACGGCACGGCCCGGAGCTCGGGCCGCAGCTCCCACAGCCCCCAACCGATGGAGAGGGCGACGAGGACCCAGGGCCCGAACCAGGCCGGCCGCCTGGCCTCGGGCGTGGCCGGCTCAGGTCCGCGTCCGACCAGGGCCGACCCCGGCGTCTCCTCCTCGGTCATGGTCACGGCGCACTATGATGCCGAGTCGCTGGGCGGGTGTCTGATCGCGCTGAAGAACCCGGAGCAATTCCTCGTAGGGGCCGAGCAGGAAGGCGGTGTCACCACCGGCGAAGACGGTGCCCCGACGGGGCGGGTGTTCGAGCACGCCGTCAGCGGCGCGGCTGAGCGCGATCACCCGGGTCCGCGACGAGAGATCCTGCATGGCGAGCCCCTGCGGGCCGCCGTTCGGCGCCACCGAGAGACCGGCCACCAGGAACGGCTGCTTGTCGACGTAGAACGTGCTGAGCACATCGAGCCCGAGGGCGGCGCCGACGAACCAGGGCGACGGCCAGGGCCGAGGTGGAGCGGACGTGGCGGAAGCCGAAGCTCCGCTCCATCATGTGGGCCAGCTCACGATCGAAGACGCGCAGGACGACCGGGACGTCGTCCCAGCGCTCGCCGAGTGACTCCGTACCGACAGCCCGGTCTCGATGTTTGTCAGGTCGGCGCTGGTCAACACCGCCACCGCCTTGGCGTCGGCGATGTTGACCATGCGGTGGGTCTGCGACTGCGTGGCGTCCGCGATGACGACGGGGACGCCGAGCGCCCGCGCCTGGGCCAGGTAGCGGTTGTCGGCGTCCCGTTCGATGACGACGACGGCCTCGCCCTCCGCCACCAGGCGGCGCACCACGCTGATGCCCACCGCGCCGAGGCCGATGACGATGACGTGGTTGACCATCCCCGGCACCTGCCTGCGTCCGAGTGACCGCTCGATGCGACGGCTCACCAGAATGTTGGTGAAGAGTGCGAACGCGGTCGATACCAGCGCCACGCCCGAGACGATCAGGATGATGGCGCAGACGAGGAGCCACGGGCTCTGCTCGGCGAAGCTGTAGTCCCCATACCCCACGGTCGCCACCGTCTCGACGGTGAAGTAGGGAGGACAGGAAACCGAGGTGTTCCTGGCCGTCGGGGGGCCGGAAGGCGAAGTGCAGCACGATCGTCGCCACCACAATCAGTCCGAACAGCCCGGTGGCGACGACCGCCAGAGCGCGGTTGCCCTCCTCGAGGGCGATGTCGACCTGCAGCCGGATGCGGCGGGCCAAGCCCACGGAGCGCTGGGGGACGTCCGGCGTGTGGGTCGTGCTGATCCCCATCCTCCTCAACTCGTCCAGGGTGCCGAAGACGGCGCGGTCACCGCCGTGCACCGGGTGGTCGCGCCCCGGGCAGGTCGCCATCGGCGCGTCGCCGGAGGGCATGATCGCCACCGGTGCCAGGTGGCCGAAATGGCCGCGGAAGGTGTCGTGCGCGGCGGCTGTCCCCTCGACACCGAGTTGGACGACGGCGAAGTCGATCCCGGCCAGCTCAATGGCGTGCGCCGGCCGTCCCAAGCAGGCCTCGACGAAGGAGGGAGCCGCCAGCGCTGCCACGTCCAGCACGCTGCCCGGCCCGGAGACCCGCTCGAGCGCCTGCGCCACCGAAGGGTTGGCCAGCTGGACGACGAGCGGCAGCTCCGGCCGGATCTCCTTGACGCGCAGCGCCGTCTCGAGCGTGTGGATCTCGTCGACCTCGACGCACACCACCGCGGCGGCCCGTGCCAGGCCGGCCTCCTCGAACCCCTCGCCCCGATGGGCGTGTCGGCGAACATGGGAACGCCCCAGTCATCGAGGATCCGCGAGAATCGGGGATCGGTGTCGTCGTCGATCACGACGACCTGGGTACCGCTCAGGTGGAACTGCTCCACGGCGCGCAACCCGACGCCCTGGAGGCCGCACACGATCACTTGACCCTGCACGCCGTGGGGCTCGACGCGATCCATCCCCCATGTTGCCGTCCAGGTTCGCCGCGGAGGTTGCTGCAACGTTAAATGTCGGCGTCCATGGTGTTCCTCGGCTAGAACCTCCCCTTGGGGCTGTAGCTCAGTGGTTAGAGCAGAGGACTCATAATCCTTGGGTCGTGGGTTCGATCCCCACCAGCCCTACCAAGCCCTGTGTTGTTCCGGTTGAACCCCCGACATTTCCTATTCGGGAGATCTCCGACTCGTGTTCGGGTGATCCCCGACACGTGTTCGGTTGATATCACAAACTCGCCAAGTCAGGACGGTTTCCGCCAGCCATACAGATCGGGTCCAAGTGGATGGTCAGTGTGCCGCGGCTGGAGAAAGTCCTGCACGGGGACGTCCAGTCCAGCCATGACCTCTAGACGCGCAAGTGGCCCGGGGCTTCCCTCCCGGACCACCGCAAGAGCTCCCCGACAAGAAGTTACTCCATCTTAAGACTACCGGGCGGCAGTAGCAGAGTCTGCGACACCGCCGGCGCCGTCCCGCGGTCAGCTAGTTGTTCTGCCCAACCACGTTGTTGACGCGGCTGACGGGTGGGCCCCCGACGGCGGTGTGGTGCCGGTGATGGTTGTACATGTGGAGCCACTTGTCGAGAGCCCGGGTCCGAGCTGCCTCTGAGCGGTATGGCCGGGCATAGGCCCACTCGTTGAGGAGCGTCCGGTTGTAGCGCTCAACTTTGCCGTTGGTCCTCGGGCAGTAGGGCTTCGTCCTGGTGTGGGTGATGTGTGCGTTCACCAACTCGGCACCAAAGTCCTTCGAGATGTAGCACTTGCCCTTGTCGGTCATCACTCATTCGACCGTGATGCCGTATGAGGCGAAGAAGGCCCGGGCTCGGCGCCAGAAGCCGATGGCGGTGACGGCTTGCTCGTTGCCAAGGACCTCCGAGAAGGCCAAGCGGGAGTAGACGTCGACGGCGGAGTGGATGTAGGCGTAGCCCAGAGGGGGCCGCCCGGCCACGTCGTTCTTTCGGTTCACAGAAGCCATGGCGGACGCCTTGACGAGGTGACGCAAACGGACAGATTCGGACAGGGATGCTGCGCGAGCGCTACCGTTTCAATGCGAGGAGTTAGTCGTGGGGGAGAGGCAAAGTGCAGGTCGACGATCCGGTGCCGGTCTCTAGGCAGATCCTACGAACAGCTGCGGTTGTGAGAGGAGAACCCCCACGTTGTCCGCGGAGTTGGATCATTTGGGTCGGGGCAGGTGTACTCGCCACCGGCTTGCTCATCGATCAGCTACGGGTCCTCCTTAGTTTCGGGCGTTCTCACACTGACCAAGACCAGACCATCCTCTGGTATGCCGGCCGTGCGTTTTTGAGCGGAAAGGTCTACGAGCCCAACTTCTTCGCGCAGAGGTACAACACCACGTTCGAGGCGATCCCCGGAGCCCTGTTGCATACGGCGGGCCTGCCGTGGGGGACAGCCCTCCCTATGGCCACGACAGCCCTGGTGACCTTGGCCTGGGTCCTATTGGCGGCAGCCGCCTACCGCCGAGATCAGCCTATAGCGGCGCTCGCTGCATTAGCTGCACCAGTGGTAATGCGCGTCCAGTACCTCATGCTCTTCGACGCTCCGCGGGGCGTCCTGGCTGGGGATTTCGCAGCCGTGCTCGCCGTGGCGATCGGCCTCGCTGCGCGTCGCTATCGGACCAGACTCTGCACACTGGTGGCAATCGGTGGCCTGGCCATCCTCTGGGAGAATGCTGCGGCGCTCGTTGTCATTCCCGTTCTCGTCTATGTCGTCTGCACCGATTGGCCTCAATACAGACGGCGAGCCGGTCAGTGCGGGCTTCTCCTCGCCGCAGCGGCATTGCCGCCCTTGGCGTGGCTCCTATTCACCACCACGTGGTGGAACGAGCACCACTTCGATCTGACGTATTCGAGCCCGGCCATTAGTCCGAACCTGTCGGTATTGGTCAAGAACTTCCACAACCTCTCGGCGTACGTCAGCGACTTCGCGCCAGCCTTAGCGCCCGTGGCGGGTCTGGCGGTGTTCATCTTGGTGGCGGGGATTGTGCTGGTCTTGATGCTTGGCGTTCGGCGGCGATCACTCGCCTTGCTGCTGGCCACTTGCAGCCTGCTGGTCCTGCTCCTCGTGGCTCTGACCAGCACGTCGGTGGTCAAGCCCGGCCTGTATCTCGCAGGCTCACGCATTCTCCTGCCACTTCCGTTCGCTATCTGGTTCTTGTGCTTCAGTGCTTTGGACACCGCGAAAGGCCTTTCGGTGCAGGACCCCTTCCGCGTGAATCAATACGTGGTCGGCATCGTCGTGTTGGCGACGACGAGCATGATTGTCACCCAAATTACGTTTTCAAGTATCGCCACTCGGTCGATCGGTCCCACTCCCGGTGTAATTGTGACGAACCCGACGCTGCTCGACCAGAAGTGCAGCGCTCTCACAATGGTTTATCGCTCGACGGACGCGCAGCTCCTCGTTACGACCAACTTGAACGTCGCGTATGGATGCGCCGCCGACGACGGGCTCAACACGATCATCCCGTACTTCGATCGGAGGGACTGGCTGTCCCGGGCGAGCGCGCTCGAGCCCGTTCAGCGAATCCTCGTTGCCGAGCCGCAATTGCACCTATGTCAAACCCGCAGAGGGAGATTGCACACCCGAACCAGCGGGCGTCGTTCTGGTGAAATCGCCTATCGCGTCCGCGGCGCACCGCTAGACCAAATCAAGGGGTACGTACGTGAAGTCTTGGGAAGTTCGTCTACTTCTTCTAGTTTGTCCGGGGCTACTGCTCCGAGGTGCCGGCGTTCACCGGGCGGTGGTTCTCACCTCGAGGAGACCGCTGGTGGCAGGTGTGGACGTGTCCGGACCACCTCGAGGGCCTGACGGGCATTCGAGAATTCGGTCGCCGGCGGGGCGGCCGCTAATTCGAGTCGCATCAACGCTGGGAAAGGAGGAGGCGCCGGGACCCTACCCGAGGAGTTTCGCCTTCGCCGCGGCGAACTCCTCGTCAGTCAGAGCTCCGGAGCGGTAGACCTCGGCCAGCTTCGCCAGCTTCGCCAGCTCGTCAGCGATGCTCGGGGACGCTACGGAGCTCGTCGTCGATGCGATGGTGATCCCGTGCTGGAGGAGCCAAGGTCTTTAACGTGCCGAGCACCGTCGCCGTCGACTGGCCGGCAACGGTGAGGTAGCCCACCTCACCACTCTTGAGGGTGATCACAACCGTGGCCCGCTCGGCCGTAGCCTTGGCTGTGACGGCTCCTAGGACGCCGAGGAGTATGGCGGCGCCAACCTTGCTCTTGGCCACCTGCTCGTGGGTCACCTCGATCGAGGCGATCGCTCGGGTCCGGCAGAGTTCGACTGGCGGGTCGAAATTGCTTCTGAGCACACGGTCAACGATGCCGTGACCACCTACGGCAACGCCTTGCTCGAGGCCGACCGCAAGCGGCTGAACCAGACGAGCGCCATCGGGCTCGACGAGACCTCCTTCGTCAGGCTCGGCCGAAAGAAGCACACCAGCTTCGCCACGACCGTGGCCGACGTGGAGAATCACCAGATCATCGACATCCTCCCGAGCCGCAATTACACCGACGTCGCGGGCTGGATCGACAAGCAGCCGGTGCCGTGAAAGGAGCGGATCAGTTTCGGTGCCCTCGACATGTCGGCCACCTACGCCGCGGTGTACACCGTCGTCTTGCCCCAAGCAGCCCAGGTGGTCGACCCGTTCCATGCCATTTCCTTGGCCAATCGCTGCCTCGACGCCGTGCGTCGACGGGTCCAGACCGAACAGACCGGGCACCGGGGCCGAAGAAACGATCCCCTCTTTCGGGCCCGCCGGATTCTGCCCATGGGCGAACAGAAGCTCGACGACCAAGCCACCGCTCGCCTGGCCTCACTGCTCGAGCTCGGTGATCCGGGCGCCGAGGTGGCCATCGCCTATCGGATCAAAGAGCCCCTCCGTGACTTCTATGGCACCTTCGACCCCGTCGAGGCTCGCCAGCTGCTCGAAGAGCTCCAGGGGCATTGCCTGAAACGCGCCATGCCGTCCGAGGTCCAAAAGCTCGGACGAACCATCCGGCACTGGTTCGACAAACTCTGCAACCGCCACCTGGCCCGCGTGTCCAACGGACCCACCGAAGCACTCAACAACTTGATCAAGCGCATCAAACGGATCGGCTTCGGGTTCCGCAACTTCGAGAACTACCGGATCCGGGCGTTGCTCTACGCCGGCAAACCGAACTGGCGTGTCCTGGGCTCGATCGTCGTCCGATGAGCAGTCGGACCCCGCCAGAATCCGAAGAGCCTGATACCCGACACCTTGCCCACCAACTGCGTCCAGACGCAGCAGGTGGCCAAATGCTCATCCTTGATCAGGTCGGCTGAAGAGCGGATGGCGGATCTCGCGAGCACCGATCGGGTGGAACTTGATCTTGTAGTAGGCGAGCGGCTGTGCCCGACCACGCGGCACGGACCGCGGGTGGACAGTCGGGCTGGACACGTTCGGGCTGGACACGCTCAGTAACGGTCACGACCACCCCCGCCACGATGTCACTCGATGACCGTTGGGCCGGCGCAATCTTCTTGTGGTGGACCCCTCGTCCAAGGGGCTTGCCAGCTTGGGTCAGTGGGTGTATGCACAGTGACGCGGTGAGTACACATCGCGAGGGGTAGGGAGGTCGGGAATGTCACGTTTCCGTGTCGGCTTCGTCTGTGTGCGGTTCTGGTATTCGCCCCTGCCATCCCAGTTGTGTTCACGGGGGGCGTGGCAGGCGCGGTTCCCTCGACGCTTGGACCCTGCACCGGCGACCTCGCTGGGTCCACATTCACGTTGAACGCCCCTTGCACGACGACGGCGCAGATATCGGTACCCAGCAGCATCACGACCATTGCTGGCGGTGGATTCACCATCACCGCCAGGGACGCCACCCCCGGAGCATTCAACGGCGCAGTGCTGAACAGCGCCGCCGGTGCGACGATGAACGTCGACAACCTGACCATCAACGGGGAGTTCACCTTTGGTGGTTGTAACGGGCGAAAGTTGTTCGGCATCTTGTTCAACGACGCCAGCGGGTCGGTGAGCCAGGTCGTCGTAAACGGGATCACTGAGAACAGCGGCTGTGAGATCGGACGGGCCATCATGGCCAACGGGGTCGCGCCTCGTACCCTCACGATCACCAACACCACGGTCAGTGACTACAACAAGAACGGGATCCAGGCCGCTGGCCCGGTCACGATGAACGTGTCGGCCAGCACCATCGGACCACCCGCCTCTTTGGCACCTGGCGTTATCGCCCAGAACGGACTGGTGTACCAAAGCGGCGCTTCGGGCACGACCTCTGACAGCGTCATCTACGGCAGCGGTTTCGGCAATGCCAACGGCGTAAGCACCGCCGCGCTCGGCGTTCGGGGCGAAAAACGTCACCTTCTCGAACAACACGATCACGGGCGCCGGAACTGACAACGGCGTGGACGTGGAATCCACCAGCACCGGCGTGATCGTCGACCGAAATCAGATCGGCCGGACCGCCCCCGACGTGCCCGACAGTTTTGGCAATGGAGTGTTCGTCGAATCCGGGTCGACGGCGACGGTGACCTGCAACACCTTCAGCGGCTGGAAGACCGACTTGAGCGGAGTGGCGCCCCAGCCCGTCTGTATCACCACCACCACGCTGCCCTCCGGCACGGTCCACGTCCCGTATTCGGCCACGCTGCCCGCCGTGGGCGGCACCGGCCCGTACACCTGGTCGGTGGTGTCAGGATCTCTCCCGCCGGGGCTGGTCCTGTCCCCGAGCGGGACCGTCACCGGCACCCCGACGGTGTCCGGCTCGTTCAGCTTCACCCTCAAGGTGACAGACTCGGTCGGCGGGTCGGCCACCCAGGCGTTCACGGTCACCGTCGCCGGCGGCCTCCAGGGCTACTGGCTGGGGGGCGCCGATGGAGGGGTGTTCAACTTCGGCGCGGCCGCCTTCCACGGCTCGGCGGCCAACGTCCGGCTCAACGCGCCGATGGTCGGCATCGCCAACACCGCAGCCGGCGGTTACTGGCTGGTGGGGTCCGACGGCGGCGTGTTCTCCTTCGGGGCACCGTTCTTCGGCTCACTGGGCAGCCAGCCTCCGAACAACCCCATCGTCGGCATGGCCGCCACGCCCGACGGTGGCGGCTACTACCTGGCGGGTGCCGACGGCGCGGTGTTCCCCTTCGGTGACGCCATCTTCCGAGGGTCCATGATGGGCCAGCGTCTGAACAAGCCGATCGTCGGGATCGCCGTCACCCCCGACAACGGGGGCTACGACCTGGTCGCCGCGGACGGCGGGGTGTTCACCTTCGGCGACGCAGCGTTCCACGGTTCCATGGGCGGGAAGGCGCTCAACAAGCCGGTCGTGGGCATGGCCGTCGACGACACCACCTTGGGCTACTGGTTGGTGGCAGCCGACGGTGGCGTGTTCACCTTCGCCGCTCCCTTCTTGGGATCGATGGGAGGCATGCACCTCAATAAGCCCGTGGTCGGCATGGCGAACACGGCCGACGACCTCGGGTACCGCCTCGTCGCCTCCGACGGGGGCGTCTTCTGCTTCGGCATTGCCGAGTTCCTGGGATCGATGGGGGGCCGGCCCCTCAACAAGCCTGCCGTCGGGATGACCTCGACAGGGCCTTGACTGAATCAGCGGACCTCTGATCGAAAGGGGCGGCCCGCCCTCCGGTTTCGGAACTCGCTCGCGTAGTGGAGCTTGCAGCCGCGAGAGCGGTCGACCGAACCCCTGGCCACATCGCGAAACAATGTCCTCGCCGTCACTTGGAGTTGGCGGCAGCCGTGACGGGGTGCTCCTTACGCGTCGGGTTCCCCGGCGGCCCAGGCGACCGCGCCACCCGTCAGGTTCTCCGCCGTCCACCCGGCATCGCTGAGCGCCTGCGCCGCCGCGGCGGAGCGCCCGCCCACGTGGCAGGCCACCACGATGGTGACGTCCTGCGGCAGCTCGTCGAGCCGGCCGCCGAGCTGCCCGAGCGGGATGTTGACGCCGATCGGGTAGGCCCAGGCCTCGACCTCGTCGGGCTCGCGGACGTCGAGAAGGAACACGTCCTCGCCTCGGGCGAGGCGTGCCTTGACCTCGTCGGGTTCCACCTCGGCATAGGGCATGGTCCCACCCTACGACGCGCCGCTCACCGTGCCCCGGCCGGTCGGCGACCGCCGGTACGCTGGCGCGATGGCGCTGCCTCGGAAGTTCCTCAACGAGGACGAGGAGCTGCTGGCCGAGTTGCGGCCGCACTGGATCTTCCTGTTCGGGCCGCTCTTCACGTCGATCGGGGTGTGGGCGGCCCTCATCGTGCTGATCGTCCTGTGGCGGAACGCGCCGAGCTGGATGAACTACCCGATCCTGATCCTGGCCGTCATCCCGGGCCTGTGGTTGCTCGGCCGGTTCGTCCGCTGGCGCTCCTACGTGGTTGCGCTCACCTCGACCCGGATCCTCGTGCGCGAGGGCATCATCGGGCGCGACACGGTCCAGCTGCGCCTGCAGCGCGTCACCGAGGTCAACATCCGCCAGCGCCTGATCGAGCGGGTGCTCGGGACCGGCTCGCTGATCATCGACGTGCAGGGCGAGGACGACTCGCTGATCCTGGAGTACATGCGCAAGCCGGCGGTGGTCCAGCGAGTCATCAACTCGCAGATCAACGAGATCGTCGGCGGCGGCCGCCGCGAGGCGATCCCGGCCGACATGCAGCCGTACGATCGGTACGGGGCCCCCGACGCCGACCAGGAGCACGATGACACGCATGACACGCCGCCCCTCGGCGTGGGCGGGGCCGCCTCGACCCCGGCTCCGGCCCCCGGCGGTGCCGCCCCGGCGCCGGGGGCCGGCACACCGCCGGGGACCCTGCCCTCCGAGATACGGCAGCGGCTCATCGAGCTCGACGACCTGCGCCGCCGCGGCATCCTCTCCGAGGAGGAGTTCGCCGCCAAGAAGAGCCAGCTCCTCGACCGCATCTGAGGGCCCCGCGGCCCGGCCCACCCAGCCGTTCTGCAACCCCAGTGCGCCCCAGGCGGGACTGTGGGAGGCTGCAGCACGTTCAGACCCAAGGAGTTGGTCGCATGCATGCACACGTCGTCACCGTCGATATCACCGATTCGGACGCCGCCACCAAGAACCTCGAGGAGCTCGTTCCCACCGTGAAGGCCTCGCCGGGGTTCGTGGCCGGCTACTGGATCCGCCTCGACGAGACCCACGGGACCTCGGTCGCCGTGTTCGAGACCGAGGAGCAGGCTCGCGCCGTGGCCCCACCGGTCGGGGGCGGCATGGAGGGCGTCACCATCACCGGTGTGCAGATCGGCGAGGTGCTCGGGAGCGCCTGACACCGAAGAGAGCCCGCCGGGCCGCGGACTACCGTGGAGCGGGTGAGCGCCCCTCGATACCGCTGCGACGGCTGCGGCAACCTCACCCGCTTCGACGTGACAACTTCGCAGAAGACCAAGGCCTTCCATCACTACAGCGTGGGCGGCGACCTCGTGGTCGAGGACGAGGAGGTGCTGGCCCACAACGTCGACGAGGTGGTGTGCCGATGGTGCGGCCACGGGCAGAGCGTCGTGGAGATCACCGGTGAGGAGCTCGAGGAGCCCGGCGCGCCGTCGAAGGTGCCGTGAGCGAGCCGCCGGCTGACATCATGCGCCGGCTCAGGCCCATCCCGACTTTCACCGACCACCCGGCCACCACGCCCCACGACGTCGTCGGCGTCGCGCCCGGCGGCGCCGCGTGCCGGATCGAGGTGGTGGAGGCCGCCGCGCCGGTTCTGCTCCTGTTCCTCTCGGCGGGCTGCCTCGGCTGCCGGGACCTCTGGGAAGGCTTGCCCGAACTGCAGGCCGGCCTGGCCGGCGCCGCCCACCTCGTCGTGGTGACGAGGAGCCCCGGGGAGGAGAGCCCCGAAGCGATCACGGCCCTGGCCGGTCACGCGCCGGCCCTCCGGGGGATCGACGTCGTGATGAGCTCGGACGCCTTCCGCGACTACCGGGTGGGCGGGCCGCCGTTCCTCAGCGTCGCCGCTTCTGATGGCGTGCGCACCGAGAGCGTGGCCTGGGGCCTCGAGCAGACGCTGCAGACCGCCCTCGGCGTCCTGTCGACCAGGTAATCCCGACGTGCTCGGTGTCACACCCCCTGGGCATGCTTGGCCCCAACAGAGAGGGTCATCGTCATGCCGACTTCCAGGGACACCGACACCGACATCGACACCGGCATCGACACCGGCACCGCCACCGGCACCGACACCGGCACCGACACCGGCACCGACACCGGCACCGGCACCGACACCGACACCGACACCGACACCGACACCGGCACCGACACCGAGGGCGGGCTCACCATCGACTGCGATTGTTGTGCGCTGCGCGACACCGCCGCCTGCGACGACTGCGTCGTCAGCTTCCTCCTCGAGCGGGAGCCCGATGACGCCGTCGTCATCGACGCCGACGAGGCCCGGGCGATGCGGATGCTCGAGCGCGCCGGCCTGGTTCCGACGCTGCGCTTCAGCACTCAGGCAGGCTGAGCTCCGCCGTTCCTCGCTCCGGGCGCCGTCCCGGTCTCGCCGCTGCGCCGGCGGTCCGGCGTGAAGCGCCACCTCCTCGTCACCAACGACTTCCCACCGAAGGTCGGCGGCATCCAGAACTACCTCTGGGACCTGTGGAGCCGACTCGATCCCTCCTCGTTCGTCGTGCTCACCGCGTCCTCCGATGACGGGGCGGCAGCCTTCGACGCTGCGCGGGCCGAGCAGGGCGTCCGCATCGAGCGCGTCCCCGGTCCTATCCTCTTCTTCCCGACGCCGGCCGCCGCCGCCGCCGTCCGCGCCGCGGTCACGAAGCACGAGATCGACCTGGTCATGCTCGACCCCGCGCTGCCGCTCGGGATCTTGGGTCCGCACCTCGACGTCCCCTACGGCGTCATCCTCCACGGGGCCGAAGTCACGGTGCCGGGCCGGCTGCCCGGCTCGCGGGCCGCGCTGGGCCGGGTCCTGCGCGGCGCGCGGCTCATCGTGTCGGCGGGAAGGTACCCGGCGGCCGAGGCCCGCCGTGCCGTGCCGGGCCTGACGGCCCCGCTGGTCGAGATCCCGCCCGGCGTCGACCCCGCCGCCATCGTCCCGCTCAAGGCGGCGGAGCGACGGGCGGCGCGGGCCGGGCTCGGGCTGCCGGCCCAGGGCCCTCTGCTCTCCAGCGTGAGCCGGCTCGTCCCCCGCAAGGGCATGGACGTGCTCATCGAAGCGGCCAATCGCCTCGCCCCGTCGTACCCCGACCTGGTGGTGGCGATCGCCGGCGACGGGCGGGAGCTGGGGCACCTGCGCCGACTGGCGGCGCAGAGCCCCGTGCGGGTGTACGTGCTCGGGCGGGTGAGCCAGGAGGATCGGGCCGCCCTCCTCGGCGCCGCCGACGTGTTCGTCATGGCCTGCCGCAACCGCTGGTTGGGCCTGGAGCAGGAGGGCTTCGGGATCGTCTTCCTCGAGGCCGCCGCCGCCGGGGTCCCCCAGGTGGCCGGGGACAGCGGGGGGGCGTCCGAGGCCGTGGTGGACGGTGAGACCGGCCTGGTGGTCGCGGACCCGGGCGACCCCGGCGCCGTGGCCGAGGCCCTGCGCAGCCTCCTGGCCGACCCGAACCGCCGTCGCCGGATGGGGCGGGCCGCCCGATCTAGGGTGCAGGAATCCTTCGACAACGACGTTCTCGCTTCTAGGCTGGCCGACGTGCTGGCCGGAGTGGCAGTCTGACGCTCCGCCGCGCTGGCAACATCGACAGGAAGGACACACGGACGTGGCCGACCAAGCCACAGAGAACATCTCGGTAGCGGCGCCACCCGAGCGCTGCTTCGAGGTCGCGGCCGATCTCGAGCGGTACCCGGAATGGGCCGCCGATATCAAGGAGGTCGAGATCAAGGAGCGTGATGACCAGGGCCGCCCGCGGCTGGTCACCTTCCGGGCCGCCGCTTTCGGCCGCAGCACGAGCTACACCCTCGCCTACGACTACGCGGAGGCGCCACACATCCTTGCCTGGAAGCTCACCCAGGGGGACATCACCACCAAGCTCGACGGGAGCTACGTCTTCGACCCCGGCGAGGGTGGGGGCACCGACGTGACCTACCACCTCGAGGCGGAGCTGCGCGTGCCCATCCCCGGTTTCATCAAGATGCGGGCCACCAGCCGCATCATGGCGACTGCCATGCGAGAGCTGAAGGCGCGGGTCGAGTCCACCTCGTGACACCTGGCGGGGATCCGCCGGCTGCCGACGTCACCTACGGCATCGACATCGGCGGGACCAAGGTGCTCGGCATCGCGCTCGGTGCGACCGACGAGATCGTCGCCGAGGCCCGGGTGGCCACCCCCACCACCCCCACCCCCACCCCCACCGGGACCCGGACCATCGTCGGCGGCCACGTGGCCGCGGCCGTGGCCGAGGTGGTCGCCGACCTCGATCGTCAGCTCGCCACTGCCGCGCCGGTCCCCGTCGGCGTCGGCGCCCCCGGCATGGTGGACCGCCGGGGGCGGCTGTGCTTCGCCCCCAACCTTCCGCAGGCCCACGGCGTGGACTGGACCGAGCTGATCGGCGACCGGTTACCGGGACGGACCGTCCTGATCGAGAACGACGCCAACCTCGCCGTCCTCGCCGAGCACCGGCTGGGGGCGGCCCGCGGCTACGGCCACGTCGTCATGGTCACCCTGGGAACGGGCATCGGCGGCGGGATCGTCGTGGACGGGCGCGTGCAGGTCGGGTCGGCGGGCTTCGCCGGCGAGATCGGCCACATGGTGGTCGACCCGGCCGGCCCCCCCTGCCCCTGCGGTCGCCGTGGCTGTTGGGAGCGGTTCGCTTCGGGGGCCGGCCTCGGTGTCCTGGCTCGTGAGGCGGCCCTGGCGGGACGGCTGGGCGAGGTCGTCCGGCTGGCCGGCGGCGACCCCGAGAGCGTGCGGGGCGAGGACGTCTCCGCCGCGGCGGCCGCCGGCGACCCGGCGGCGCGCCAGGTCATCGCGGAGGTCGGGTGGTGGATCGGCTTCGGTCTGGTCAACCTGGCCGCGGTGCTCGATCCGGAGTGCTTCGTCCTGGGGGGCGGGGTGGTGCAGGCGGGCGACCTCCTGATCGAGTCCGCCCGCAGCACGTTCGCGGAGCTCGTCGAGGGCGGCGACCGGCGACCCCTGGCGGTGATCGCGTCGGCGGCCTTCGGGGAGCGTGCCGGTGCGGTCGGCGGCGCGCTTGCGGCGCGCCTGGGCGGGTTGTGGTGATGCGGACCGGGGTCGTGTTGCCGACGTTCCGTGACACGCCCGACGAGGCGTTCGCCGCCGCGGCGGAGGCGGTCGCCGCGGGCGTGGACGGCGTCTTCTGTTACGACCACATCTGGCCGATCGGCCAACCCGAGCGGCCGGCGCTGGCGCCCTTTCCGATCCTCGGCGCGCTGGCGACCATGCTCGGCCCGACCGGGGGCGCGGGGGAGGGTCCATTTCTCGGCACGCTGGTCGCGCGGGTGGGCCTCGTCCCGGACCCGGTGCTCGCCGCGCAGTTCCTCGCGCTCGAGGGGCTGGCCCCGGGGCGGGTGATCGCCGGCCTCGGCACCGGCGACCGCTTGAGCGAGGAGGAGAACCGCGCCTACGGGATCCCCTTCGCGCCCGCAGCGGAGCGCCGGGCCGAGATGGTCGAGTTGGGCCGGGAGCTGATCCGGGCCGGGCTCCCGGTGTGGGTGGCCGGCGGGGCCGCCGGGCGGATGGAGGAGGCCCGGGCGGCCGGAGCGGCGCTCAACGTGTGGGACGTCGAGCCTGCGCTCGTGGCGCAGCGGACGGCGGGACCCGACGGCGTGGAGGTGACCTGGGCCGGCCCCCCGCCCTCGGCCTCGCCCCCGATCGCCGAGCGTCTGGAGGCGCTGCACCGAGCCGGCGCCAGCTGGGCCGTGTTCGGCTGGCCGGTCGACGTCGAGGAGCTGGCCTCGGCGGCGCGCGATTTCGGCGAGGGCCCCAGGTCCGGTGGCGCGGTACCCGGGTCGTAGACTCCCCCGATGGAGTTCCGCCGTATCAACGGGTTGCCGCCCTATGTCTTCGCCACCATCAACGACCTCAAGGCGGCGTCACGGCGGAGCGGGCGCGACGTCATCGACCTCGGCTTCGGGAACCCCGACCTGCCTTCGCCCGACGTCGCCGTGGCCAAGCTTGCCGAGGCGGCCCAGAACCCGCGCAACCACCGGTACTCCGCCTCGCGCGGCATCCCGAAGCTGCGCAGCGCCATAGCCGACCTCTACCGGCGCAAGTTCGCGGTCGAACTCGACCCCGAGACCCAGGTGGTCACCACCATCGGGGCCAAGGAGGGCTTCTCGCACCTGATGTGGGTCCTGGTGGGCCCGGGGGACACCGCGCTGGTGCCGTCGCCCTCGTACCCGATCCACATCTGGGGCCCGCTGTTCGCCGGGGCGGACGTGCGCCAGGTGCCCCTGCAGGGGCCCGACGCGGAGTCGGTCGACGCACCCGACCCGGGTGAGGCGTTCTTCGACGGCCTCATGCACGCCTGGGAGGAGTCATGGCCCAAGCCGCGGGTCATCGTCCTCTCCTTCCCGCACAACCCGACCACCGCCTGTGTCGATCTTTCCTTCATGGAGCGCCTCGTGGCCTTCGCGCGCGAGCACGAGGTGGTGCTCGTGCACGACTTCGCCTATGCCGACCTCGGCTTCGACGGCTACGACCCGCCCTCCATCCTCCAGGTGCCCGGCGCCACCGACGTGGCCGTGGAGATCTACACCATGACCAAGTCCTTCTCCATGGCCGGGTGGCGCGTCGGCTTCGTGGTCGGCAACCGGGAGATTGTGCAGGCGCTGACGAAGCTCAAGACGTATCTCGACTACGGGACGTTCCAGCCCATTCAGATCGCCGCCATCGTGGCCATGAACGAGGCGCCGGAGTACCCCAAGGGGATCAACGAGATCTACCGGTCGCGGCGCGACACGCTGTGCGACGGGCTCAATCGGATCGGGTGGCACCTGGCGCCGCCCAAGGGGACGATGTTCGTGTGGGCGCCCATCCCCGAGCCCTATCGCGAGATGGGCTCGCTGGAGTTCTCCAAGTTTCTGGTCAGCGAGGCCGGCGTCGCAACCTCACCCGGCGTGGGGTTCGGCCCGGGCGGGGACGGCCACGTCCGCTTCGCTCTCATCGAGAACGAGCAACGCATCGGCCAGGCCGTGCGCCACCTGCGCGCCGCCCTCACGAAACTGGGGTAGTGGCGCGCGTCTCGCGCCGCATTCACAGGTTGCATTGAGGCGGATGGTGCAGGATCCGCGTCATGCCGAGCGCGGATCAGCCGAACGTTGCGCTGGAGGCGCCGGCCAACGGGGGTGCCTTCTCGCGCACCAGCGGTGGGTACATCGGTCAATTCGACTCGTTCCGTGTGATCGCCTGTTGCGCTGTCGTGCTGCAGCACTCGCTCCTGTGGACCATCGCGCGGGTGGGCGGCCGTGGGTTGGAATCCGACCGAGGCCGAGCCGCCCAGTGCGAGCAGGTACGGAGGTGCCGCCGCTGCGCCGGCCGGCGGTCCGGGCCAGACGACGATGAGGACGGCTGACGCGGCCGCTATGGCGGTCACGGCCCCGGCCAGGGGACGGGCGAGCGATGTCGTCCGGGTCTGCCATCGAGGCCGCCGCCCCGTGCCGCTGCCGCCCCGTGGGCGGTGTCCAACCAGCGTCAAGGGAGGCCGGCGCCGGGCATAGTGGTCCGCACCTTCTCGAGCGCACCGTTGCGACTCGCGCGCGCCACTCCGGCGTTGCTGTCGAGCGCGGTGACCATGTAGAGGGTGCGGCGGTCGTCGTCGCCGAGCATGCAGGCGTAGCAGTTCATCGACGTGGTGACGCGTTCTTGGATCGCACCGCCCTCGGCCACGCGCACACATTCGGGCGCCAGGGCATTGGCGACCCAGATGGAACCGTCTGCGCAGAGGCAGATGCCGTCGGGAGCGATGCCCTCGACCGTGGCCCAGACACGCCGGTTGGTCAGCGCGCCGTCGGGCAGGCGGTCGAACGCGGTAAGACGGCCGGCGAAACTCTCGGCGATGATGAGCGTCGCGCCGTCCTCGGTGATGACGGCGCCGTTGGGGAACTGGAGGTCGGCAGCGGCCTCGCAGCTGGAGCCGTCGGGATCGACACGCACGAGCGATGCGGGGGCGATGGCGCTCGACTCCACAGATCCGTCGTACAGGCCGTCGAGGTCGAAACCGAAGTTGCCCGAGTAGGCCTGGCCGTTGGGCGCCACCACCATGTCGTTGGCGTGCCACGTCGCCCAGGGCTTGAGGTCGCCGTGCTCGACGAGCATCCCATCCTCCTCGCGACGCAGGACGACGCGGTCGAGGCGTGAGTTGATGAGGAGGCGGCCGTCGGGGAGCCAGCCCAGACCCGCCGGCTCACCGTCGAAGTCCACCTCGACCCGGCGCTCGCCGTCGGACGACACGGAGAAGACGGCGTGGTCGAAGAAGTCCGAGTACCACAGCCGTCCGTCGTGCCAACGTGGGCACTCGCCGAAGAACAGGCCGGACACGAACGGCTCGGCGGTCAGGGTTCCAGTCGTCACGATGCACCTCCACTCCCGGCCGAAATCCGGCACCGCAGTTCAGCACAGGCGGTGCCCGATGCGGGGGCCGCCCGACGGGGGTACCTTTGGCCAGTGACGTACTGGGTCCTCAAAGCGATCCTGACCCCGATCTTCTTCGTTCTCTGGCGAGTGAAGGTGGAAGGCCGGGAGAACATCCCAAAGCGGGGCCCCGTCGTACTGGCGGCCAACCATCAATCGTTCTGCGACTCCTTCTTCATCCCGCTGGTGGTGCGGCGCAAGGTCACGTTCCTGGCCAAGGCGGAGTATTTCGACTCGTGGAAGACGGCATGGTTCTTCCGGGCCGCCGGGCAGATCCCGATCCGCCGCACTGGAGGGAACGCATCCGAGCGGGCACTCGAGACGGCACGCAACGACGTGCTCGGCAAGGGGGCCATCCTGGGCCTGTACCCGGAGGGCACCCGGACATTGGACCGGTACGTGCACAAGGGGCGGACGGGCGTGACGAGGCTGTCGCGTGAGTGCGGCGTCGCAGTGATCCCGGTCGGTGTCATCGGCACGGTGGAGGTGCAGCCGGTGAACTCCAACTTCATGCGGCCCTTCAAGACCGTGACGATCCGCTTCGGCGCGCCGATGCAGATGGACCCGCCCGAGAACCCCGACGACCCCCTGGCGAACCACGACCACACCGAGTGCCGGGCCTTCACCGACGTGCTCATGCACGAGATCGCCCGGCTCTCCGAGCGCGAATACGTCGACCAGTACGTCCCCTCTCGGGCCGGCGTCGCCTCTGCCTGACCGAATGACCTGAGCAAATACACGGACAGGGCGATTCGTAAGCAATCTGAAACAGGCAGTTCACATTGACCGCCTAACGTTGGAGATATGGCTGGCTACGTCGTGCGGATCGCGCTGCCGGACCGGCCGGGTGCGCTCGGGCTGGTGGCCAGCAGGATTGGGGCCGTCGGGGGTGACATCGTGGCCATCAACATCCTGGAGCGTGACGAGGGTCAGGCCGTGGACGAGTTCGTGGTCGAGATCGGCGGCCACCATCTCGTCGATCTCCTGCAGAGCGAGATCCACGAAGTGGACGGCGTCGTCGTCCTGGAGATCAGGGCGGCGGACTCGACGACTCCGGCGGGCTGACGACGTAGGCGCAGACGTGCGCCCCGTCCATGAGATGTGCCACCCGGCGGACCGTCGCTCCGGGGAGCGCATCGCGGATGAAGGCGAGCTCGCTCGTGCAGGCCTGCCCGAACCCGTGGGCGACCGTGAGGATGGCGCAGTTGTGCTCGGTGATCCTCCAGCTGCCGTCAGGGAGTCGCTCCGCCTCGGCCAGATAGCCGTCCTCGTCGAGGATGGCGGTCAGCGCTGCGACCTGCTCGTCGAAAGGGAGGTGCGCGGTGCGCGGGAGTGCGCCGGCCACGCGCCGTTGGCGGCGCTGCTCGAAGAGCTCGTCGACCTGCATCGCGCCAGGGCCGCCCAGATAGCCCAAGAGCTCGGTCGTGAGGTCGCCGTAGCGCTTCGGGTAGAGAGCCTCGGCCGCCGAGGTCAGCTCGTAGACGTGGCGCGGGCGGCCGCGGCGCGTCCCTTCGGCGACCTCGTCGCGATGGGTGAGAAGCCCGTCATCCTCGAGATGGCTCAGCTGCAGGCGGATGGCAGCGGGCGTGAGGGCCAGCGCTGTTGCGACGGCCGTCGCGTCCAGTGGACCCTGCCGCTTGAGCAGATTCAGGATGGCCCGGCGCGTCGTCGGCAGCTGCTGCAGCGGCGACTCCGGCTCGGCGGCCGCGGGCGTTGCGTTGACGACGGCCTCGGCGTTGACGACGGCCTCGGCGTTCACGGCAGGATCAGGTGCACGTCGCCGAACTCGTGCCACAGGTAGCCCTCCGCCAACGCGGCGGCGTAGGAGGCTTCGAGGAGGGGCAGCCCTGCGATGGCCTCGAGCATGGCCAGATGGGAGGCCTCGGGCTCGTGCCAGCCGGTCAGGAACCCGTCGATGGATCGCACCGGGTGTTCGGGCGACACGACTGTCTCGGTCCAGCCCTCGCTCGGGTGCACATGTCCTTGTTCGTCGACCACGGACTCGAGCGCGCGCACCACCGTCGTGCCGATGGCGATGACGCGGCCGCCGGAGCGCCGGGTGTCATTGACGCGGTGGGCGGTGGGCAGCGAGACGCGGAAGTACTCGGCGTAGGGCGGTTCGCTGGCCTCGAGCGAGGCGACGCCCGTGTGGAGGAGGAGGGGCGCCACGCCGACCCCTTTGGACACCAGGCGGGTGAGCACCTCGGGGGTGAACGGGCGCCCGGCGCTCGGCATCTCGGCCGAACCCGGGTCGGTGGCGTAGACGTTCTGGTAGGCCCCGATCGGGTAGCTGCCCTGCACGTAGCCGTAACGGATCGGGCGGCCGTGACGAGCCAGGAAGCTGTGCAGTCGTTCGGGCGTCTCCAGGCGCGAGACCCACAGCCGCACGCCGAGGCCGCAGGGTCCGGGTGAGTACGGCGCCAGCAGCGCCACCCGGCCATCTCCGGGGAGCTGGAAGGTGTCACCGGCAGCGGCACCCAGGTGGACCTGTCCGTCGCGTCGGACCTCCACCGTCCACAGACCGGCGGGCAGCTGGGTCGAGAGATGCACCTGGACGGCCGAACCGTCCGGCGCCGTGCCGTCGAGTTCGGCGGCCAGGGTGCCCGACGTGTTGATCACAACGAGGTCGCCCTCCCGGAGGAAGCGGGGAAGCTCGGAGAAGTGGGAGTGGACCAGCGCCCCGTCGGACCTGGTCGCCACGAGCATCCGCACGGCGTCGCGGGTCATGCCGCGGTATTCGGGTGGCGACGGCGCCTCGAGTTCCGGGGGCAGCGAGAACGAGAGCGGACGTAGCTCCGGGAGGCGGTCCGTCGGGGCGTGCTCCAGCATCGGCACCGTCAGGGCGCTCATGCCACCGCTCCGGTCGAGAGCAGCTCGGCGGCCCGGTAGCGGCCACTCGGTCGATCGCTCTCGATCAACTCGAGGAAGCCCGGAACGACGGTGGCCGGCTCGGGTCGGTCCGAGATGTCCTCACCGGGGAACGCGGCCTGGTGCATGGTGGTGCGCAGGTCACCGGGGTCGACCGACCACACGGTGAGCGCGGGGAACTCGACCGCCAGCACCGCGCCGAGGTGTTCGAGCGCCGCCTTTCCGGCGCCGTAGCCGCCCCAGCCCTCGTAGGCCTCCACCGCGGCGTCCGAGGTCACGTTGATCACGCGGGGGTGCGGCGAATCGAGCAACAGCCGGAGCGCATCTTGCAGCAGCCCCAGCGGGGCCACGACGTTGACCTCGAACGCCCCGCGCAGGTCACCCAATGGGTAGTCGCCGAGAGAGGGGAGCGGCGATGTCCCGAGCGTCCCGGCGTTGTTGATGACGAGGTCGAGGCCGCCCAACTCGAAGGCGGCCGCGGTCAGCTCGTGGCGGTGCTCGTCATCGGTGATGTCGCCGACCCTGGGGACCACCCGCACACCGTCTGCCGCCTGGGCACGGATGCGTTCCGCCGCGGCGTCCAGCGTGGTCTGGTCGCGGCCGTCGACGACGAGCGACCAGCCGTCCCGGGCGAGCCCTGTCGCCAGCGCCTCCCCGAGTCCCCGGGATGCTCCTGTCACGATCGCCACACTCATGGCTGCCCACCCTTCCGAGCGGCATGTCCGCTCTTCCGAGTAATATAACAAGGATTTCCTTGCTTTATTTCTCCTGATTGTGGGGTGCGGCAAGGATCAGCGCGGGGCGACAGTGAGAGTCCAGCTCAGGGGGATGAGGACTGACCCAGTTCGGTCATGTCCGACTGACCAATGTCACTCAACGAGGCCGTTGTGGAGCTGCCGATGAAGCCGCCGTCCCCGTCGTAGTCGGCGGTGATCGGGTCGGCACCCGCCGGCAGCGTGAAGACGTTCAGCGTGGCCTGCCCGTTCACGACGCTGCTCCGGCCGATCAGGACGCCGTCTTCAAGAAACGTGACCATGCCGGTCTCCCCGGACCCCGTGGTTGGGAAGACGGTCGCGGTGAGGGTCACCGGCTGACCGGGAGTGGAGGGGTTGGCTGAGGCAAGGAGTCCGAGCGTGGTCGATGCCCTGCTCACTGCGACGGTCGCGGCACTGGCGGACGAGCTGGCCAGGAAGTCCGCGCTGCCAGCGTACGAGGCACTGACTGAGTCGGAACCAACGGGCAATGTGGTGAGGAGCATGCTGGCCGACGTGACCCCGTCAGTCGTCGACAACGTCGAGAAGCCGACTTCGGTCCCGTTGGTGGAGAACGTGACGGTGCCATCGGGGATCGCCGTCCCTGAGGTCGGGGCGACGGTGGCCGTGAGCGTGACGCTCTGACCAGACGTCGACGTGGACGGTGACGAAACGACAGTTGTGGAGGTGGACACCGGTGCCACGGTCTCGGCCATGGTTCCCGTCGAGGTGGTGAAGTTGGCATCCCCGCTGTAGGTGGCCGTGATGCTGTGCCCGGCGCTCGTGTCGTACGCCTGTGGGCACATTGCCTCCAGCGGTGGGGCCGGTGGGAGCGTCATGCCCTGGCAGTCGGGAATCGGGCTTCCACTGTCGCTGAACGACACGCTGCCGCTCGGCGTGCCGGAACCAGGGGCGGCAGCAGCGACGGTCGCGGTGTAGGCAACGGTCTCTCCGACCAAGCCCGGGTCGTGGGAGCTCGCCACCTCCGTCGACGTCGACGCCTGGTTGACCGTCTGGATCACCGTGTTCGTCGATGAGGTACCGACAAAGTCGTCGTCTCCCTCGTAGACGGCAGTGATCGGATGAGCGCCCAGGGTCAGAGCGTCGGTCTCGAAGGTGGCCTGCCCGCCGAAGACGCTGCCGCTGCCGATCATGAGCCCGTTGTCGACGAACTGGACGGTGCCGGTCTCGCCCGGGACCGAGGAGCTGATCGTCACGGAGAAGACGACGGGCTGGCCGACGACGGTCGGATCGGCGGAACTGGCGACCGTGACGTTCGTCGGCGCCTCGGCCACGGCGAGGGTGACCGGTGCACTCGACGTGCTCGAGCCGAACGTCGTGTCCCCGTTGTACGTCGCGGTGATGGAGTGGAGGCCTCCCATCAAGCGGGAGACATCGACGCTGGCGGTGGCCGCGCCGGCAGCCGTCGAGACACCCACCGTGGCGATCGGATTCGCCTCGAAGTCGTAGAAGGTGACCGTTCCGGTCGGGCTGGCCGATGCCGTCACCGTCGAGGTCACCGTTGCCGTCAGCGTCACGTTCTGACCGTAGGTCGAAGCGGGGGACGATGACGCCACGGTCGTCTGCGTCGGGACCTGTCCGACCGAGTCAAGGTCGTGGGTGCTGGTCACGTTCGTCGACGTAGGTGCCGCATTGACCGTCTGGATGACAGTGTTCGCCGAGGAGCTGCCGACGAAGTTGTCGTCCCCTTCGTAGACGGCCGTGATCGGATGAGTGCCCAGGGTCAGAGATCTAGTCTCGAAGGTGGCTTGCCCGCCCGAGACGGTGTCGCTGCCGATCAAGGACCCGTTGTCGACGAACTGGACCGTGCCGGTTTCGCCCGCGGCCCACGAGCTGATCGTGACGGTGAAGACGAGGGATTGGCCGACGACGGTCGTGTCCGCCGAACTGACCACGCTGACCAACGTCGCCGCCTCGGCCACGTTGAGGTTGACCGGTGCACTCGACGTGCTCGAGCCGAACGTCATGTCCCCGTTGTACGTCGCGGTCATGGAGTGGAAGCCCCCCATCAGGTTGGAGACATCGACGCTGGCGACAGCCGTGCCGGCAACCGTCGAGACGCCCACGGTGGCGATCGGATTCGTCTGGAAGTCGTAGAAGGTGACCGTTCCGGTCGGGCTGCCCGATGCCGTCACCATCGGGGTCACTGTGGCCGTCAGCGTCACGCTTTGGCCGTAGGTCGAGGTGGGCGACGACGACGCGATGGTCGTCTCCGTCGGGATCTGACCGACCACCTGGAGCAATGAGGCGTTGCTCCCGGCGTCGTCCTGGTCGCCGCTGTAGCTGGCAACGACGGAGTGGGTCGCGCCCGATCCGTAGGTCTCGGTACAGCTGACCTGCAGTGGCGCGACCGCAGGCAGGCTCAGGGACTGACAACCGGTGACCGGGCTACCGTTGTCGGTGAACGAGACGGTGCCGGTCGGCGTCGCGGTGCCCGCAATGGCGGGCGAGACAGTGGCCGTGTCGACGATCGGCTGACCCGGCTCGGGGCTGGCCGAAGAAGGCGTGATCGTGAGGTTCGTCGGGTCGGGACTGACGACCTGGGTCGCGACGGGCGAAGTGCTGGTGTCGAAGACGACGTCGCCGCCGTACGTCGCCGTGATCGACTGAGAACCGACCGGCAGACTCGAAACCTCCAACGCGGCAGCGGTCGTACCTGTTCGCGGTGGTCGCCACCGGGGAGGTGCCGAGAGGGAGGCCATTGGCGAAGAAGGAGACCGACCCCGTTGGGTCGGCGCCAGACCCGGGGACCACCGTGGCCGTGAACTGCACACTCTGTCCGAAGCGCGAGCCTGCGGCGACGGAATTCGTGACGCTCGTCGAGGTGGAGGTCGCGGGAGCCCCGCCAACGAGCCCGACCTCACCCGTGTGGGAGTAGTCAGCCGAGGCGCCATGGAGGACAGACGTGAAGGCCCCGGAGGACGTCCCGCTGTCGACGAAGTACTCGGCGCCGGGTGACGGCACAAAGCCGCTTTCGAAGACGGGGTCCGCGCTCCCGGCCAGGGAGAGCGTGCCGTTCGTGATCCGCCCGTAGGCGGTGACCGAGCTCGGCGGCCCGTCGATGCCGAAGGCCAGGAGCCCGCCCGGTTCGTTCGTGATCGACGACGACCCGTCCACGTTGATCAGGCCACCGGGAGCGACGCCGATGGTGCCGTCGTTGCTCATCGCGGTGGTCACCGCGTTGCCGATGCCAACGGTGCCATTCACCGTGAGGGTGCCCGTGTTCATGATCGGGCCGTCGAGGGTCAGTGCGGGGTCGCCGGGAGTCTCGGAAGGATCCACCGTCAGTGATCCGTCGTTCTGCAGTCCCGACGACACGGTCAAGCCCGTTGTGGTGCCGGCGGTGGTGGTGCCGGCGGTGGTGGTGCCGGTGGTGGCGGTGGTGGCGGTGGAGGCGGTGGCGGCGCCGGTGGTGCCGGTGGTGTTGGGGGAACCGATGGTGAGGCTGCTGCCTGCCGACACGGTGAGCTCGCCGATGGCGAACGACGAATTGGAAAGGAGGACGTTCGCGTTGCCCGGTATGCAGACATCAGCGCCGGTGCCGTTCGGCACCCCGGTCGTCCAGTTGGCGGCCGAGCTCCACTCGGCCGAGGGACCGCCACCGGTCCAGGTGTCATTGCAGCTCAATGTCTCCGTCGGAGGCGCGCTGCCCGACACGAAGGACGAGGCGTCGAAGAGGGTCGTCGTCCCCGCGATGATCACGAAGCCAGCGGCGACGACACCGAATCGTCGAGCAGAGCGTCGGAGCGGTCGGCGCTCCTGGCCCCGAAGACCGACATTGCGAAGTCCCACGCTGCACTCCCCGCGTCCTTGCTACGGCGAGCGCCCGTTCGTACGCGCATCCCGAGCGCCCTCCGTCATTCTGTCTGCTGCACCGGCGTGGCGGTAGGGCCAATGCGATGACGGCTCGCAGGTTTCGTGCGCCAAACGTGGAAATTCAGCGTGGGGAGCGAGGGCTCACGAACCCGGGTCGAGGTCGGCCCAGCCCATCGACTTGTCGACCGCCCGACGCCAGGCTGCATAGGTGGCGTCGGCAAGCTCGGGTGGCAGCTGCGGTTCGAACGTTCGCTCGGCTTGCCAGAGCGCGGACAGCTCAGGCAGCGACGACCACACTCCCTCGACCAGCCCGGCGAGGGTGGCGGCACCGAGTGCGGTCGATTCGAGTGAGCGGGGCCGCGCCACCGGCATGCCGCTCTGCTCGGCTTGCAGCTCGAGGAGAAGGTCCATGGCGGCAGCGCCCCCGTCCGCCCGCAGCGCGGACAGAGGGTGGGACGACGCGGCGGCCATGGCATCGGTCATGTCGCGCACCTGGAAGGCCATCCCCTCCACGCAGGCCCGCGCCAGCTGGGCGCGGCCGGCGCCGCGGGTGAGGCCGGTGACGATGCCGCGCGCCCGGGGGTCCCACCACGGACTGCCGAGGCCGGTGAGGGCGGGGACGAAGGTGACGCCGCCGCTGTCGGGCACCGATGCCGCGAGCGGGCCGACCTCGGCGGCGGTCGAGATGATGCCGAGCCCGTCGCGCAGCCACTGGATTGCCGCGCCGGAGACGAAGGCCGATCCCTCGAGCGCATAGGCCACGCGGCCCCGCGCTTCGTCGGCGTGGTCGCCGAGGTCCCAGGCGCAGCTCACCGTGAGCCCGTCGGGAGCTTGGGGGCGCTCCCGGCCCACGTTGGCCAAGGCAAAGCTGCCGGTGCCGTAGGTGACCTTCACCATCCCCGGCTCGAAGCAGGCCTGCCCGAACAACGCCGCCTGCTGGTCGCCGAGCACCCCCGAGACGGGGACGCCGTCGAGGACAGCGGACGCCGGGCCGAGATCGCTCAGCGCGGCGGTGCCGAAGCGTCCCGCGGAGGGGCGCACTTCGGCGAGGGTGTGCGGGCGCACGCCGAAAAGCGCGCAGAGCTCGGGGGACCACGAGAGGGTGGCGGTATCGAGCAGGAGGGTGCGGCTGGCGTTGGACGGGTCCGTGGCGTAGGTGCCGCCGCCGGGCCCGCCGGTGAGGTTCCACAGCACCCAGGTGTCGACCGTGCAGAAGGAGAGGTCGGGGCTGTCCGGTGTGAGCGCGAGGTCGCCGTGGCGCAGCAGCCAGGCCGCCTTGGTGGCGCTGAAGTAGGGGTCCAGGACGAGGCCGGTCGTGGCCCGCACGAGTGGCAGGTGCCCCGCCTCGGTGAGCTCGGCGCACAGCGCGGCCGTGCGGCGGTCCTGCCAGACGATGGCGCGGGTCAGCGGTCGTCCGGTCGAGCGGTCGAACGCCACGAGGGTCTCGCGCTGGTTGGTGATGCCGATGGCGGCGACGGCGTCGCCCGCCCCGGCCAGGCGGCCGCCGACCTCGGCCAGGGTGGCCCGCACGGCGTCCCAGATCTCGGCCGGATCGTGCTCGACCCAGCCCGGGCGGGGGAAGTGCTGCGTCAGCTCCCGGTAGGCGACGTCGGAGACCCGGGCCTGCTCGTCGACGGCCAGGGCGCGCACCCCGGTCGTGCCCGCATCGATGGCGACGACGACCCTCCCCATGGGGTGGTGACGCTAACGCTTCGCGGATATCCGGCGTCGTGGAGGGCCGCTCCTGGGGCTCCCGCGCGCAAACAATCGCGAATGGCCCGTGACCTGCATAGATGGTGCAGGCATTTGATTGACAACGTGTAACTACAGTGCTGTAATGACACAGCATCTCGTGTCTCGGGGAGGGGCCAACCACTATATATTGTGGTGAGGCGACTCAAGCCCCCTCCTGGGCGCAGGATCGGGAGACGCGTCGTGAGCCATCGCTCCGCTGGACTGGGGGTGGGCGGCGGCGACGACCAGCAGATAGCACACAGGCAGATAGCACACAGGCAGATCAGATCAGCAACCGCAGGCAGCACCGAAACCACAGAACGAGCCCACAGGAGGAACCCAGCGCCATGGCCATCGCCCCCCAGCGATCCGAGATCGGCATCCGCCGGCACTTCACCACCGAAGGCGTGCACCCCTACGACGAAGTGTCCTGGGAGCGGCGCGACGCCCGTATCACCAATTTCCGGGACGGCACGGTGGCCTTCGAGCAGCTCGGCGTGGAGGTGCCCGAGTCCTGGAGCGTGAACGCCACCAACATCTTGGCGCAGAAGTACTTCCGGGGGACCCTCGGCACCGACGAGCGCGAATGGTCGCTGCGCCAGGTGGCCGACCGGGTGGCCGACACCCTGACGGCGTGGGGCATCAAGGACGGCTACTTCGTCGACGACGAGGAGGCCCTGGTCTACAACCACGAGCTCAAGTTCCTCATCATCCACCAGCGGGCGGCGTTCAATTCGCCGGTGTGGTTCAACATCGGCGTGCAGGGCGTGCCCCAGCAGGGCTCCGCGTGCTTCATCCTGTCGGTCGAGGACAGGATGGACTCGATTCTCAACTGGTACACCGAGGAGGGTGTCATCTTCAAGGGCGGGTCGGGCGCCGGCGTCAACCTGTCGCGCATCCGCTCGTCGCACGAGCTGCTCAAGGGCGGCGGCACGGCCTCGGGCCCGGTCAGCTTCATGCGCGGCGCGGACGCGTCGGCCGGCACGATCAAGTCCGGGGGCAAGACGCGCCGCGCCGCAAAGATGGTCATCCTCGACGCGGACCACCCTGACGTCGAGGACTTCATCTGGTGCAAGGCCATCGAGGAGCGCAAGGCCCGCGTGCTGCGCGACGCCGGCTTCGACATGGACCTCGACGGGGCCGACAGCCACTCGACCCAGTACCAGAACGCCAACAACTCGGTGCGGGTGACCGACGAGTTCATGGAGGCCGTGATCGACGGGCGCGACTGGAACCTGACGGCGCGCACGGACGGCTCGGTCGTCCGCACGGTGCCGGCCCGCGACCTGTTCCGGCAGATCGCCCACTCCGCCTGGGAGTGCGCCGACCCGGGCCTGCAGTACGACACCACCATCAACCGCTGGCACACCGCGCCGATGACGGGGCGGATCAACGGCTCCAACCCGTGCAGCGAGTACGTCCACCTCGACAACTCGGCCTGCAACCTGGCGTCCATGAACCTTCTCACGTTCCTCGACGAGAACGACGAGTTCGACGTGGAGGGCTTCAGAGCGGCCGTGGCGGTCGTCTTCACCGGGCAGGAGATCATCGTCGGCAACGCCGACTACCCGACCGAGAAGATCGGGGACACCACGCGTGCCTTCCGCCAGCTCGGCATCGGCTACGCCAATCTGGGCGCCCTCCTCATGGCACAGGGGCTGCCCTACGACTCCGACGCCGGTCGGGCCTGGGCGGCCGCCATCACCGCGTTGCTGACGGGGCACGCCTACGCCACCTCGGCCCGCACGGCGGCCCGCATGGGGCCGTTCGCCGGCTACCACGACAACGCCGAGGCCATGCTCAACGTCCTGCGGATGCACCAGGCCGAGACGGCCCGCATCGACGAGGACGTCGTGCCGCCCGAGCTGCTCTCGGCCGCCCAGGAGTCCTGGGACCGGGCGGTGGATCTGGCCGAGGCCTACGGCGTGCGCAACTCGCAAGCCTCGGTGCTGGCCCCGACGGGAACCATCGGCCTGCTGATGGACTGCGACACCACGGGGGTCGAGCCCGACCTCGGGTTGGTCAAGACGAAGAAGCTGGTCGGAGGCGGCACGATGTCGATCGTCAACCAGACGGTGCCTCGCGCGCTGGCCAAGCTGGGCTACGGAGTCGAGCAGGCCGAGGACATCGTGGCCTACATCAACGACCACATGTCGATCCTGGGCGCACCCCACCTGGCCCCCGAGCACCTGCCCGTGTTCGCCTGCTCCATGGGCGACAACACCATCCACTACTCGGGCCACATCCGCATGATGGGGGCGGTACAGCCTTTCATCAGCGGCGCCATCTCCAAGACGGTCAACATGCCCGAGGACGTGACCGTCGAGGACGTGGAGCAGCTGCACATCGACGCCTGGCGCCTGGGCATCAAGGCCGTGGCCATCTACCGGGACAACTGCAAGGTGGCCCAGCCCCTGTCCACGACCAAGAGGGAGAGCGCGACAGAGGGTGGCGACGCCGCCCCGGCAGGCTCGGAGGCCGAAGCGCGGGCCCGCGAGGTGACGGCCCGCATCGCCGAGCTCGAGGCGGCGCTGGCGCACGAGCAGCAGCGGTCAGCCTCACCGTTGGTGGTCGGCGCGGTGCGCGAGCGCCTGCCCCGCAAGCGCAACTCGAAGACGTTCTCGTTCCGGGTGGCCGACTGCGAGGGCTATGTGACGGTTGGCGAGTACGAGGACGGGCGCCCGGGCGAAGTGTTCATCAAGGTCTCCAAGCAGGGATCGACCCTGGCCGGGATCATGGACGCCTTCTCCATCTCGCTCAGCCTCGGGCTGCAGCACGGCGTGCCGCTGGCCACCTTCGTGCGCAAGTTCGCCAACATGAAGTTCGAGCCGGCGGGCATCACCGACGATCCGGAACTGCGCATCGCCACCAGCCTCATCGACTACATCTCCCGCCGGCTGGCGCTCGACTTCCTCCCGGTGGAGGAGCGCACCGAGCTCGGCATCCTCTCCACGCTGGAGCGGACGCAGCCCACGCTGCCCGGGGTGGAGGAGATGGCGACCCCCTCGATCGGGCTCCTGGAGGACGGGCTCAGCGACGGTGTCCCTGCGTCCTCCGGCGGCGCGACGGGGCCGACGGAGCGGCGGCCGATGGCCCGGGCGGAGCAGCTGGACGCGCCGCTCTGCTACAACTGCGGCAACACCATGCAGCGGGCCGGCTCGTGCTACGTCTGCGGGAGTTGCGGGTCGACCAGCGGGTGCTCGTAGAGAGATTCGCGTTAGGTGACACAGAGTTTTCGCGTTTGATGACGTCGATTTCGCGTGAAGATGTTACCGAGCGACGAGCGCCGAGCCGTCGTTCGGGCTGGATGCCCGTGACCTCCAACCCGGCGTGCGTCCCGCTTGCTCGATCCACTCCTGCAAGAGAGCGATCAAGCGATTAATTGGACGTGCCGTACTCTGCGTCGGTCACGTGATCGCCCCAGGTCGGAGCCCCCTGCGTGATCGAGAGATGGGCCATGAAGTGGCCGTGCGCAGATCCGTGCCAGTGCTCCACGGCATGCGCAGTCCGATGGACGTCACCTGCGTGCAGGTTGACGACTTCCTCGCCCCGGGATTGGACGAGGCCATGTCCCTCGTAGACGATCAACGTCTGGCCGCCGTCGTGGGAGTGCCAGGCGGTGCGGGCGCCCGGTGTGAAATGCACAGCGCCCACGTTCACCGTCGAGTCGTCGTTCGGCTGGGCGAGGCTGTCGATCCAGACGTCTCCGGTGAACCACTCGGCAGGGCCTTTCACGGTCGGCTTCTTCGGTTCAATGGCTCCCATGGCGTGCTCCTTCAGCTTCGAGTGTCATCGACGTTCGGCGCACCGAGAACTGCGCGCGGCACTTGGGCGGTGCGGCGAGGATCGAGTCGCGTCAGGCTAGTTGACGGCCGATGTGTCGATGTTTCCCACTATGCGTTTGGCCGCCCGACCCATCAAGCGCAACTGCTCGGGGGTCAACACGTCTATGACGAGGGATCGCACCTGGGCGACGTGTGCGGGTGCAGCCTCGGAGATCGCACGGAAGCCCTCGTCGGTGAGGATGGCGTTGGTGAATCGCCCATCGGAGGGGTCAGGCTCCCGGTAGACGAGGCCGCGACCCTCGAGGCGTTTGACGACGTGGGAGAGCCGGGAGAGCGAGGCATTGGTGACGTCGGCCAGAGAGCTCATCCGCATGGTCCATTGCGGGTTGGTCGAGAGCATGGCAAGGACTTGGTATTCGACCATCGAGAGGTCCGAGTCGCGCCGCAGCTGCTGATCGATTGACCACGGCAGCCATACCAGCATCTCCACCACGGCCAACCAAGAAGCCAGCTCGTCTTCGGTCAACCACGGCACTTCCTCGTCCGGACCGTCGGCGGAATGGGCTTGGCTCACACGACAACCATACGGCATGTCACTCTCGTCTTCAAGTCATACTGAAAACAGGGGCTGCCCGGAAACCCCCATATGACCTGTAATAGCTCTTAGTTCAACACAGTTCGCGCAAAAGTGACTTGACAGTTCAAGTCTTAACCCGTACAATCACTTGAGTATTCAACTCATACGTGCCACGAAGGGAGATC
This sequence comes from uncultured Acidimicrobiaceae bacterium, assembly GCA_963764305.1. Taxonomy (GTDB): domain Bacteria; phylum Actinomycetota; class Acidimicrobiia; order Acidimicrobiales; family RAAP-2; genus Bog-473. The sequence goes on from CAVXSD010000001.1 coordinate 487,681, forward strand.
CAGATGACGCTGTTCAGGCTTGACGCCAGTATCCGTGCCGAGGGATCGCACAGTGCGGCTGTGGCCGACATCGTCGAGGGGGAGTGGCGCAAGGTCCACGTCAACGAGCCTGTCGTTCGCCGCCAGATCGGGCTGGACCCGATTCCTTCGACGACCTGGTCGGCTGCTGTGCACGGCAGCCGCACGGCCGAGGCGTCTCGCACGCCCGATCAGTCGGCGGCAGTTGCGATGGCAGCCGACCTGACCGACGAACTCGCCGCCGCCGACAGCCTCCTGTTCGCAGTGCCGCTCTACAACTTCGGGATCTCCCAGCACTTCAAGGCATGGGTCGATCTCGTCATCACAGACCCTCGCATGGCTGCAGGCTCTGCGCCGCTCCTGGCCGACAAGCCCGCGGTTCTGGTCGTGGCCCGCGGGGGAGCTACGCGGCCGGGACGCCGCGTGAGGGGTGGGACCACGCGACGGGATGGATCCGTCGGGTCCTCTCTGACGTCTGGGAGTTGGACTTGTCCGTTGTCGAGACCGAGTTCACCCAGCTCGGCGTCAACCCAGCGCTCGAAGAGTTCGCTGCGCTCGCGCAATTCCAACGCGAAGAGACAGACCGCCATGCCCATGTCCTGGGCCGAGCGCTCGCTTTGGGATCCGTCCGAGCACAGGTCCGAGCGGCCTGATCCATTCGTCGACTTCACCGACAAATCCAAGAACACACTCTGGAGGTAAACGAAATGAAGGTTGCACTCACTGGTAGTACCGGGTTCATCGGATCCCACATCCTCACCGAACTCGTGACCAACGGGCACAGCGTGACTGCTCTGGTCCAAGGCGACGAGCAGTCCGAGGCGGTTCGTGCCCGCGGCGCCGAGCCCGTCGTGGTCGATCTCCACGACGGACCTGCAGTCGTCAAGGTGTTCGAGGACGCGGATGGGGCCGTCCACACGGCCAGCCCGGGCGACGAGACCAGCGCCGCCCTCGATTCGGCAGTGATCGACGCCGCCATCGACGTGTATGGCAGGACCGGCAAGCCCTTTGCGTATATCAGCGGAGGGTGGATCTATGGGGACAACACGCATATCACCGACACCTCTCCGGTACTCGCACCGCCCATGGTGGCCTGGAAGGAGCCGCTTCAGCAGCGACTGCTGAGCGAGACCGGCATGCGCGGGATCGTGGTCGTATCGAGTGTCGCCTACGGAGACGCAGGAGGAGCGGTTCCCGGCGCACTGCTCGGCTCGCCTCGAGACGCCGCCGGCAACCTGATCATGATCGGTACGGGGCGCCAGCACTGGTCGACGGTCCACGTCGCCGACCTGGCGAGCTTCTTCCGCCGAGTGCTCGAGAGTGACTCAGCGCGTGGGACATACGTGATCGGCAATGGGCGGAATTCGACTGTTGCCGAGATCACCGAGGCGGCCGCCGTCGCTGCGGGCGCATCCGGGGCCGTCCCCGGCTCGGAGGAGGAGGCTCGCTCGCGATTCGGCGACTATTTCGCCGAGGTACTCCTTCTCGACCAGGCGGCGCAAGCGACGAGAGCCCGCACCGAACTCGGATGGGAGCCCACTCACCCTGGGCTCGTCGAGGAGTTCCGCACCGGCAGCTATCGCAAGTAGCCAGCCGCACATCCCGCACGCCCCTCCGTGAAAGCGAGAAGCGGATGACGAACATTGCCCAACACTGGATCGACGGGACCTGGGTCGGCTCCGGTCCTGTCGCCAACTCGATCAATCCCGCGACCGGAGAGATCCTTGGTCAGTGGTACGACGGTGGCGAGGCCGAGGTCATTCGTATCAACCCAGGCGGCAAGATCAAGGAATTCGACTGATACCGGAGAGCTCGGTGATCCTGACGCAACTCGGAGTGATCGCCATCCTCGCAGTCGCCCTCGACCAGTAGAAGATCTGGTGGGAGGCCCCAGGTCCCTCGTACCCAATCCCGGAGGAACCCGAAAATGAGCGGGGACCGGGTTCGACACCCATCCGCACCGGAACCTCGAGATCGTCACCTGGGTTATGAGCGGTTCCGTAGTCCACCAGGACTCAGAGGGCCATCGCGGGGTCATCTACCCCAACCTGGCCCAACGGATGACGGCCGGACGGGGCATCTGGCACTCGGAGCGCAATGACCGAGCCGAGGGCAACGAGCAACTCAATCTCGTCCAGATGTGGATCGTGCCCGACCAGATCGGTGCAGCGCCGGGGTACGAGCAGCTCAGCCTGGACCCGGCCGACCTCGAAGGGAAGATGGCGGTGGTCGCATCCGGGATGGCCAAGCACCGAAATGAGACCGCGATCTCCATCCGCAATTCGAACGCGGCTTTCCACGTCGCCCGCCTTGACGAGGGCCAGAGCATCGAGGTGCCCGACGCCCCCTTCGTCCACGTCTACATCCCTCGAGGACACGTGGAGCTGGAGTCTGTCGGAGAACTCGATGCGGGAGATGCGGCGCGGCTGACGGCGGCAGGGGAGAGACGACTACGTGCTCTGGAAACCAGTGAGGTGCTCATCTGGGAGATGCACGCATCGCTGAGGGTGCCCTGACTTGCTCGCGGCCGGCATGAAGCACTGGTTACTGCGCGTCGGCGTCCACTCCCACAGTTTCAAAAGGGCCGGCAGGACCCTCGTCGGGGCCGCGTTCGATGACACCGGGTTTTGCGAGTGGTGACATCCATGGCTCGAGGGCCCCTCACCCGTCGTCTCGGACCTGTGCCGGACCGGTCCGTGTCGGGCGCATGGTCTTGGGGTGAATGTCGGATGCGAGCACGGTTGCGAGAACCATAAGCCACGCTGCAACAAAGATCGTGCTCGCGATGACGTCGGTGCTCCAATGCACGCCCAACTCGACCCGTGAGAAGGCGACAGCGATCACTGCCAGCGTCCCGAGCACCCATGCGAAGGCTCGGTACGCCGGGCTTGGAGCAATGGCGGTGACGACGAGGGCCAGGGACGTGAAGACCACGATGGCGACGGCGGTGTGACCGGACGGCCATGACCAACCGTGCGCCGAGACGAGCCGGACATCTTGCGGCGGGCGGGACCGGTGGACGACGTGTTTGGCCAGCGTCACGCCACCAGACTCCCCCGCCCAGGCAACTGCCCCCAGCAGAACCACGGCCACCGGGAGGCGTCGCAGGAAGACGAGGACAACCAAGAGGATGCCGGTCGCCACGAGCGCAACCCATGAACCGAGCCAGGTCGCGGCTTTCATGACCGAGTCGAGCACCGGCGTCCGGTGAGCGACCACTACGGAGGTTACGTGGCGGTCGAATCCATTGACTGAGGAGGAGTGCTTGACCCACACACCGACGCCGATCAGGATCCCGGTCAGGCAAGCCCACGCCAGAAGGATCGCAAGTGCCTTGCCCCACGTGCTGCCACGCCGACGCCCGACTTCCTGACTGGTCGATGTCATCCGACGCGGGTGCCACACACGGATCGCAGCCAGAGTCGGAACGGCCACTGCCGGCTCGCTCGTTGGGTGCTTGCGGCCCAGCACCTGGACGACAATGTCGTCGAACGGGAATTCCCACGGCCATTCCACGCGAATGCACAGGCAGTCATGCCTTCAGCAACTCGTCGAGGAGCGCGTCGACCCGGGCCGCGATGTCGTCCCGGATCGGCCGCACCTCCTCGAGTGGTGTTGCCAGCCGGGTCGAGCAGGTCCCAGTCGACATAACGCTTGCCGGGGATAGACGGGAGAGGCGTCCCCGCACCCCATCGTCACCACAACGTCGGCGTCGCGTGCCATGTCGTCGTTCAGCCTCTTGGGCTTCTCCGCCGAGATGTCGATACCGAGCTCGGCCATGGCCGCCACGACCGCCGGATTGAGGGTCTCGCCCGGAGCGGAGCCGGCCCAGTGCACGGCGATCGCCGAGCCCAGGCCGTCAGCTCTTGAGGACGAACTGGTAGCGGAAGGGCGCCGAGAGGGGGGTCAACGTGGACGTCCGATGTCCCGAGGACACGATGATCTTCGTCCCGCCCGCACCGACGTCGACCGTGGAGGGCCCGAGGAGGATCTTCCTCTGGGAGCTGTTGGGCCCAAGGATGCTCTGGAAGCTCGGGTCGTGGCCGACGGCGCCGATACTGACCCAGGAGCGGCCGGTCGACGTGGTCACGGTGACGGCGTAGAGGGGGATGGCCACCCGGTACGTGGCGGTGCCCGAGCCGGTCGAGACCGGGGTCAGCAACGGCGTCTTCGAGGGGACGGTGACTGGGGGATGCTGGGTCGCCTGCGACGCGCTCGGATTGTTCGTCCCGCTCTTGTCGATCACGCCGGCCTTCACCAGCCCGAGCACCGCTCCCGCGGCGAGCACGACCAGCGCGACCAGGACAACCAGGACCCGGAGCCACCGGGCCGGGCCAGCCCCGGTGGAGCGGCCGGGGACCGCGGGGATCTTGTCGGTGTCCGCGTAGGTCGGATAACTGTCGCGAAAGAGCTGGCCCTGCCCCTCTGTACCCGGCAGTTCGACGACGGCAGTCACAGACGGATCGGGCCCGAGCCCCCCGTCGTCGGCTTGTACGTCCATGGCCGTTTGTCTCGACCTCCCCACGCCCCGAACTTGAACTTCACCAATTATCCAATTATGCGGCCTCGGCAGGCCTCGGCGGGACCACGGGGGCCAAATTCACGCTAACGCCTGCAACTCGTACCAGGATCGCACGCGGAACGGGCCAATGGTCGGCACTACCAGGGCCGATCTGCGGCTGGCGGTCCTGGCCCTCGGTCATCTCGCTCCCGACGCTCGAATCCGTGCCGGACGCCGAGATGAAGGCCACCCCTCCAGGCGCCGGGCCGAGCGAGCAAACCGCCCACCGGGCCGAGCCCGGCCGCAGGCTCGGTTCCCAGGAACTCCGCTCCCGCCGGTCACATCCAGCCTCCCGGCCACGTCATTCCATCTGCAGAGCGACACCCACTCCGGCGGGACAACCACCGGCCGAACAAGGAGACCACCCATGAAGATGGACCCCGTGATCTATCCCGTGAAGGACTTGGACGCCTCCAAGGCGCTCTTCCGCACGCTGCTCGGCACCGAGCCCTACGCGGACCAGCCGTACTACGTCGGCTTCCGGGTCGACGGCCAGGAGTTCGGTCTGAACCCCCACGGCCACGCGCAGGGGATGACCGGCCCCGTCGCCTACTTCGAGGTCGAGGACATCAAAGCCAGCCTGCAGGCTCTGCTCGACCAGGGCGCGCAGGTGCAACTGGACGTGAACAACGTCGGTGGCGGCAAGCTGACGGCGGTCGTCACGGACGGGGACGGCAACCCGATCGGCCTGATCCAGTCGCCCTGACGGGGCGCTCAGCGGCCCACGCTCCCGTCGAGCAGCTCGCGGGTGATGTCCATGTGCCCGACGTGGCGCGCTGTCTCTTCGATGAGGTGGTACACAGCCCAGCGGAGCGTCGTGGGGCGGAAGTCCCCCCGGGAGGTGAGGTCGAAGGAGGTGGCCCGATCGAGGACGGCGTCCGCCCTTGTGCTTTCCTCCCGGTAGAACGCGACGGCGTCCTCGACACCCCAGCCCTCCGGCAGCTCGAACATGTGGGCACGCCAGGACATGTCCATCTGCTCACCGGCGCAGATTGCCCGCAGCCACAGGCGCTCGGCGTAGCCGAGGTGCACCACGATGACCCCGAGCGGGTTGGCCGTCGGCGAGGGTTGCCAGCGCAGCTGTGTAGGGTCCAGGCCCTCGACCTTGAAGATGGCGCTCTCGCGCAGGTGTTGGAGCCAGGCCCGGGCCATGCCCATCTCTTCGAGTGGCTGACCTTCCGCCGGCCGCGGCACCCTCAGCTGTGGTGGTGTCTCGGGCATGGCTGTCGTGCCGGCCGGCTCGTTACGGAACGCTGACCGTCGTCGTCGTGACCGGGGTGCCGCCGCACACCGACGTGTACCAGTTGGCGATGGTCGCACCGTCGGTCTCCAACTGCGGGTTCTTGCCCAGGGTGGCGAAGGACGCGACGATGCCCTGCAGGCTCGACGTGTTCTGGATATCGGTCCTGATCTGCTTGACGGACGAAAGCAGGTCCTTGAAGGCGGCCTGCACGTTGGGCGGGGCGGTCTTGATCACGGACAGCACCTTCCGAACGTTGCGCGCGTCGACGTTGTAGGTGTTGAGCATGACGTGCTTGACCTGGGCGAAGTTGCCCGACTTCATCGCCTTCTCGATGGAAGTGCCGACCGTACTCAAGCTCACCACCTCGGCCTTGACGTCCTTGCAAATGGCGCTGTTGGGGTTCGATCCCTTGATCTTCGTGGAGTGGTGCTTCGAGTTGTGGTTGGCGGCGGAGGCCGCGCTCAGCGGGGCCAGGGCCAGCATGATCCCGAGCACCCCTGTGCACACTCCGATCCACTTCGATCGCTGTTTCAGGTCACCACCCCCGGGCTCGAACGAGGAACGGGACGTTACAGCACCCCTTCCGGTTCGATGGGTCGCGCCTGTGCCGCTCCACCTGCTTCCGGGCGCCGTCTCGCTGAACCGGATCCGGGCGGGCGTTATGGTGGGCGCCTGACGGGGCGTCAGAAAACAGGGGGCACGCGTTGGACGATCTGAGCGGCAAGGTAGCCGTCGTGACGGGGGGAGCGGGCGGCATCGGCCGCGGCATTACCGAGGCACTGTTGGAAGAGGGCGCACGGGTCGTCATCGCCGACGTCGAGGAGTCCCTGCTCCAGGCGCCGGTGATGGAGTTGGCCCAGGCGGGGGAGCTTCACCCGGCGGCGCTGAGCTCATGACCGCCACCGCGCCGGAGTGCGCCCGCTACACCGTGGTCTCGGCCGACGGCCATGCCGGCGGCGACATTCAGGACTACCGGCCGTACCTGGCCAATCGCTGGCACGAAGAGTTCGACGCCTGGGCCGCCCAGTACGTGAATCCCTACGCGGACCTGATCGCGCCGATCGCCTACCGCAGCTGGGACAGTGGCCGGCGCCTGGCCGAGACGGAGTCCGACGGCATCGCGGCCGAGGTGCTCTTCCCCAACACCGTCCCTCCCTTCTTCGCGGAGGGGAACCTGGTCGCCCTGCCGCCGTCGCCCGAGGACTACGAGCGGCGCTGGGCCGGCGTCCAGGCCCACAACCGCTGGCTGGCCGACTTCTGTGCGGCCACGCCAGGGCGCCGGGCCGGCATCGTCCAGGTCTTCGCCAACGACATGGACGACGCGGTCGCCGAGGTGCGCTGGGCCGCCGCCACCTTCGACCCGTTCGGGGGCATTCTCCTGCCCTCGATCCCGCCCAACTCCCACCTGCCGCCGCTGTGGGAGGACCACTACGAGCCGCTCTGGCAGGTCTGCGCCGAGCTCGACGTGCCGATCAACATCCACGGCGGCAGCGCGCTGCCCGACTACGGGGACCACGAGGCGGCCCGGGCCATGATGCTCATCGAGATCCCCTGGTTCAGCCACCGCTCCGTCTGGCACCTCATCTTCTCCGGCGTGCTGGAACGCCACCCGACGCTGCGCTTCGCCGTCACCGAGCAGGGTGTCGCCTGGCTCCCCCGGGGCCTCGAGACGCTGGACTGGTTCTACGGCCGCATGACGACCGCCAACGCGGCCGAGGCGAACTTCTTCGGCGCCGCCGCGGCAAAGATGACGATGACCCCCACCGAGTACTTCGCACGCAACTTCTGGATCGGCGCCAGCTTCCTGCGCCCGAGCGAGGCGCCGCTGTGCCGGGACCTCGGGATCGGGCATGTGATGTGGGGGGCGGACTACCCGCATTCCGAGGGCAGCTACCCGTACACCACCGAGGCGCTCCGAGTGGCTTTTGCGGACTATCCCGAGCCTGACGTGCGGGCCATGGTGGAGTCCACGGCCGCGTCCTTCTACGGGTTCGACCTCGACCGGCTCCGCCCCATCGGCGACCGGGTGGGCCCGCCGGTGACCGAGGTCGCCCGGCCGCTGGCGCCCGAGGACTGGCCGACCGCTACGACCTGCAACGCGTTCGACCCGACGCAGATCCTGCGTGCCTGGTGAGCGAAGAGGAGGACACATGACGACCGTCCGCTACGGCGCCCGCGCCACGGAAGTGAACCACGAGATCGAGGCCAAGAAGGCCGACATTTGGTCCGAGGCGGTCACCGCCGTCTACGAGACCGATCCCGAGATCGTGGCGGCCATTCTGCCGCCGCCCCTGGAACCCGGTCCCGAGCCGCTGGTGCGCATCACCATCACCAGGGTCGAGATGCCGGGGCTGCCGGTGTTCGGCGCCGGATGGATCGGTGTACAGGCGCGTCACGAGGACCGGCTGGGGGAGTACCCCATCTTCATGCCGATGACGACCGAGCAGTCGCTCACGGGTGGCCGTGAGGTCAACGGCGAGCCCAAGAAGCTGGCCGAGGTCGATGTCACGCGCGACGGCGCCAACGTGTCGGCCCGCATCGCGCGCATGGGGTCGGTGATCTGCGAGATCACGGGCCAGGTGACCGGCACCCGCGAGAACTACGAGCTCGAGAAGACCGACTTCTGGTTCAAGCTCTCGCCCTCGTGCGAGGCGGCTGGCGTGCTCGACCAGGACCCGATGCTCCTCTACGGCGAGAAGACAGAGCGTACGAGGCTGCACGAGTCGATCGAGGGCGAGCTCATCCTCAAAGAGGCGCCCCTGGACCCCGTGGCCGACCTGGTGGTGTGCCGCATGGTCGACCTGAACTGGACGGAGCGGGCCTCGACCCAGATCGGGCGCATCATCGGACCCGTGCCGCGGGCGGGGCTCGAGCCCTTCATCCACCAGCGCTACGACGACCTCTCGGTGCTCGGGGCAAAGCGATGAGCGACCGCTACCTGATCATCTCGGCCGACGCCCATGCCGGCTTGCAGTGCGAGGGCTACCGGCCCTACCTGGACGCGGCCTACCATCGCCAGTTCGACGAGTACCTGGCCGAGCGCCAAGCCAACCGGGATCAGCTGCTCCAGATGAATTACGACTACATCATGGGGTGGGAGACCGACAACGAGCAGGGCCTGCGCGGCGCCTGGGACATCGACCAGCGCGACAAGGAGCTCGACGCCGACGGCGTCACGGCGGAAGTGATGTTCGCAGACGCCGACGCCATCACCGGCATGGCCTCCCCGCCTTTCGGCGCCGGGCTCTCGGCGGGCGCGATCGCCGACCCCGAGCTGGCCTTCGCCGGCGCACGGGCTCACAATCGCTTCCTGGCCGAGATGTGCAGCCGCAGCCCGGAACGCCACGGCGGCATCGCGTTGGTGCCCATCACCCATGGCGTCGAGCGCTCGGTGGCCGAGATCGAGTGGCTGGCTGAGCAGCCGGGTATCCGCGGGATCATGGTCCCGACGATGTGGCACGACCTCGTGCCCTACAACCACCCGGACTACGACCCGGTCTGGGCGGCTTGCCAGGAGGTCGGGTTCCCGGTCCACACCCATTCGGGGGAGGCGCCCCAGGACGAGTACAACGACAACGTCGGCATCTACCTCGCCGAGGTGGTCTGGTGGGCGGCCCGGCCGATGTGGCACCTGCTCTTCTCCGGTGTCTTCGAGCGCTTCCCGGGCCTGAAGTACGTCGTGACCGAAGCGGCCGCCTACTGGGCGGCCGACATGATGTGGAAGTGGGACCAGTACATGGGCGGCGGCCACACGACCAAGAAGATGGCCGCGCTGTTGAAGGGAAAGATCTCCAAGCTGCCCTCGGACTACTTCGGGGAGAACATCTTCATCGGCGCGTCGACCATGTCGCGGGAGGAGATCCGCCGCCGCCACATCCTGGGTTGTGACGTCGTCATGTGGGGGACCGACTACCCGCACCCGGAGGGCACCTGGCCCCACACCCAGGAGCGCCTGCGCGGCGACTTCGGCGACATCCCCGTCGAGGACGCCCGCAAGCTGCTGGGCGAGACGGCCGCCCGCTGTTATGACTTCGACCTCGACGCGCTGCGCCCCGTGGCCGATCGCATCGGGCCCACGCCGGCGGACCTGGGCCAGGACCCGGGCCTCCGCACCGACCCCGAGGAGGTGCGCACGGCGCGCTGGTGGAAGGACGAGTACCGGGTGCAGGCGCCGGGCTGAGCATCCCGCGATGAATCAGGGCCACATGGAGTACTGCGCCAGCGAGGACTGGCGCCGGCTGGTGTCCGAGACGATCCTCCCCGTTGCGCTGCACGACGTCGAGCTGGGTGACGCGGCGATCGAGATCGGCCCGGGACCCGGGTTCACCACGGACATCCTGCGCACCAAGACTGCGCACCTCACGGCGGTCGAGCTGGACGAGGGGCTGGCGGCGTCCCTGGCGCATCGGATGGCTGGGGGCAACGTCGAGGTCGTCGTGGGCGATGCCACGGCCCTCGACTTCGAACCGGGGCGCTTCACCGGTGCCGCCTCCTTCCACATGCTGCACCACATCGAGCCCGCCGAAGCCCAGGACCGGGTGTTCACCGAGCTGGCCCGCGTCCTGATACCCGGGGGCGTCTTCGTGGCGGCCGACGGGGTCTACAGCGACGGCAGTGCGGTGTTCCACCAGGACGACACCTACAACCCGATCGATCCGGACGAGCTGGAGCCCCGACTGGCGGCCGCCGGCTTCGGTTCGCTGCGGGTGCGGACGTACGACCTCGGATGGGTGTGCACGGCCCGAGTGGCCTGACTGCGGCGCTGGCGGGCAGGCCGTGACGATCCTGTTCGCGCTGGCGGCGGCGTTCACCAACGCCCTGAACATGGTCACGCAGCACCGCGCGAGCATCGGCGATCCGGGACACTCCAAGGGCTGGCGCTTCGTCCGCTACCTGGTGTCCAACCCGATGTGGCTGTTCGGCTGGGTGGCGCTGGCGGGGTCCTTCGTCTTCCAGGCGCTCGCCCTGCACAACGGGCAGATGTCGGTGGTGCAGCCCCTGCTCGTGACCGAGCTGGTCTTCGCCCTCGTGCTGCGCCGGTTGTGGATCCACCAGCAGATCAGGGACGTCACCTGGTGGGCTGCCGTGGTCACCTGCGGGTCGCTGGCGCTCTTCGTCGCCGTCTCCGAGCCCACCGGGGGCAACGCCCAGCCGACGAGTTCCGCCTGGATCGGCGCAATCGTGGCCACCGGTGGGGCGGCGGCGATCCTGGCGCTGATCGGGACGAGGGGCTCGCCGGTGCGACGGGCGGCGACGCTGGGAGCGGCGACCGCCATCTTGTGGGCGCTGGTGGCCACCTTCATCAAGGCGATGACCGACACGCTCACCGAATTCGGGTTGGTGGGGATGTTCACCCACTGGCCGGTCTACGCGCTGATCGTGTTCAGCATCCTGGCCGAGCTCCTGAACCAGACGGCCTTGCACGTGGGTCCGCTCAGCGTCTCACAGCCGCTCCTCGTCATCGTCGACCCGATCGTGAGCATCGTGCTCAGTGTCTGGATCTTCGCCGAGGTCTTCACCGAGAACGCCTTGCGGCTCTCCGTCGCCATCATCGCCTTCGGGGTCATGTGCGCGGCCGCGACCGTCCTCGCCCGCACCACCCCCGCCACCATGGACAGCGCTACATCGCCTCCTCCGGGAAGAACGTGACCCAGTTGGTCTGCATGGACGCCCCGTCTGCGACGATGGTGGCGCCGCAGACGTAGCGTGCGGCGGGGGAGCACAGGTAGAGGACCATGGCCGCCATCTCGTCGACCGTGCCCAGGCGAACGGTTGTCCCCTCGGCCACCAGCTCCTCGGTGAAGCTCGCTTCGTTACGGCCGACGGTGTCCAGCTCGGATTCGATCATCCCCGGCGTCGAGAAGACGCCGGGTGCGAACACGTTGATCGTGACGCCACGCCGCATCAGGTAGGGCGCCAGCGTCTTGACCATGTTCACCACGCCGGCGCGGGCTGCGCCTGAGTGGACGAACATCGGGGCGCCGCGCTCGAGCGAGAACGTGTGGACCACGTTGACGATGGAGCCCGACCCGGCTTCGGCCATCGGTCCCATGAAGCGGCTGGTGACATTCCAGGTGCCGTTGAGGTTGAGGTCGACGACGGCGCGCCAGCCGTTGTCCGAGATCGTGCTCGGCAGTGCCGGGAACTGGCCGCCGGCGTTGTTGACGAGGAAGTCGACCTGTCCGAAGCGCCCGTAGACGGCGTCGCGCAGGGCGTCGACCTGTTCGGGCTCGCGGATGTTCGTGGGGACGGCCAGGCAGTTGCCGCCGGCCTGCGCGATGGACTCCGACACCTCATCGAGACGAGCTCCGGTCCGCCCGGCGATCACGACCTGACCGCCCAGTCGGGCGAACGCGTGCGCAACCTCGCGCCCGAGCCCCGTTCCGCCGCCGGTGACGACCGCCACGGTGCCCTGGAAGAGCCCGGCGGCGAAGACGGACACCGCCGGTCCGGGCCGCCACGTCACGGCGCGGCCATCACCCAGCGAAGTCCCAGCTCTCGCCCTTCTCGTAGTGGTGCAGGACGTTCTTGGCGATGAGGATGCGGTGCACCTCGTCGGGACCGTCGGCCAACCGCAGCGTGCGGGCCCCGAGGTACATCTGGGCCAGCGGCAGGTCACTGGTCACGCCTGCCGCGCCCCAGACCTGGATCGCCCTGTCGACGACCCTGCTGTAGGCGGCCGGCACGAAAACCTTGATTGCGCTGATCTCCGTCCGGGCCTGGGGATCGCCCTTGTCCACCTTTTCGGCTGCGTGGATCGTCATCAGGCGGGCGGCCTGCAGGTCCATGTAACTGTCGGCCACGAAACCCTGCATGAACTGCTTGTCCTTGAGGAGCCCGCCGTGCACCTCGCGCGTGAGAAGGCGCTCCACCATCAGGTCGAAGGCGCGCCACATCTGGCCCACCGAGTTCATGCAGTGGAAGATGCGGCCGGCGCCCAGGCGGTCCTGGGCCGCCCGGTGCCCGTCGCCCACCTGGCCCAGGAGGTTCTCCTTGGGCACCCGGACCTGGTCGTAGCGGACCTCGCAGTGGTCCGACCACCGCGCTGCCCCAGATCCCGATGCCGCGCTCGATGATGACGCCGGGATTCGAGGTCGGCACGATGATCTGGACCATTCGCCCGGGTCCCTCGTCGTCCTTGGACTCCTTGGCCCGGCACATCACGATGAAGAAGTCGGCGGCCAGCCCGTTCGACGTGAACCACTTGTGACCGTTGATGACCCACTCGTCGCCTTCGAGGATGGCGGTGGTCTGAATGGAGCGTGGGTCCGATCCGGCGTTCTCGGGCTCGGTCATGGAGAAGCCCGATTGCATGGTCCCCTCGATGAGCGGGAGGAGCCACTTCTGCTTCTGCTCCTCCGTCCCGTACTTGACCAGGATGGTCTGGTTGCCCGAGTTGGGTGCCACCACCCCGAACAACGACGCCGCGCCGATCGCGTAGGCGAGGATCTCGTTCATGTAGGCGTGCGCCATGAAGTCGATGCCCATCCCGCCGTATTCGGGCGGGAGGTGGGGTGCCCACAGACCCTCGGCCTTCACCTTGGTCTGGATCTCGCCCCGTAGCGCCTTGGCGTCGGCCCGCTCGGCCTCGGTCACGTCGCGGCCTCGCGCGTGCCAGAGCAGGGACTCGTTGGGCAGGATCTTCTCGTTGACGATGCGGGCGGTGCGCAGCCGGATGTCGTTGATGTCGTCGCTGAGCCCGGCAATGGGCGTGACGTTGATGGGCATGGGTCGACCCCCGTTTCGGCGTGTGTTCCGGGACGAACCTTAGGCAGCTTTGGTGGCGCGCTTCGTCCGGGCGACCCAGCGCCCGGTGAGAGCCCGCTCGTAGCGCCCGCGCCCGATGAAGCTGACCAGCCAGCGGGTCAGCGCGCCGAACCGGTTCTTGAAGCCGGTGAGGAAGGTGATGTGCACGACGAGCCACAGCAGCCACCCCACGAAGCCGCCTACCCGGATCGGACCGATTTTGGCCACGGCCGTGAAGCGGGAGATGACGGCGAGCGTCCCGAGGTCGCGATATCGGAACGGCTTGGTCGGCTTGCCCTCCAGCCGGCGCACGATGGAATGGGAGGCATGGACGCCCGACTGCATGGCCACCTCGGCCACGCCGGGCAGGTTGTCGCGGTGTGCCATCAGATCGCCGACGACGAACACCTCGGGATGGGTGGGGAGTGAGCAGTCGGGGTTGACCACGACCCGGCCGGCCTTGTCGGTCTCCGCCCCCGCGGCGGCGGCCACGGTGGCCCCCAGCCCCGCCGCACGGGTGCCGGCCGCCCACACCTTGGTGGCGGCGGGGATCCACTCGGTGCTCCCGTCCTGCTTGGTGATCTCGACACCGGCCTCATCCATGTTGGTCACCATGGCGTTCAGATGGATCTCCACGCCCATTCGGGTGAGGTCGCGTGCCGTCATCCGCGACAGGTACGAGCCCATCGACCCGACGAGCCGGTCGACGCCCTCCACCAGGACGACGCGGGTGTCGACCGGGTCGATCATGCGGTAGTTGCGGCGGAGCGCCCGCCGGGAGAGCTCGCGCAGCTGGCCCGCCATCTCCACGCCGGTCGGGCCGCCCCCGACGACGACGAACGTCATGAGGCGCCGCCGCTCGTCGGGGTCGATCTCGGCCTCGGCCAGTTCGAACGCGCCGAAGATGTTGCCCCGGAGCGCCAGGGCGTCGTCAAGGGTCTTCATGCTGCAGGAGGAGGCGCGGAACTCGTCGTGACCGAAGTAGGAGCTCGACGCCCCGCCGGCGACGATGAGGCTGTCGTAGCCGATGGTGAGCGGCTTGCCGAACTCGTCGACGTGGACCTCGCGGGCGCCGACGTCGATGTCCCCTACCTCACCCAAGATCACGCGCAGGTCCGGGTAGTTCCGCAGCACGTCGCGGATGGCGGGAGCGATCTGCCCTTCCGAGAGGATGCCGGTGGCCACCTGATAGAGCAGAGGCTGAAAGAGGTGGTGGTTCGCCCGGTCGATGAGGGTGATGCGGACGGGCGCCCGCTTGAGCGCGCGGGCGGCGAAGAGCCCGCCGAAACCGCACCCGATGATGACCACGTGGTGGAGCTCGTCGCCGGCCCGGGTCTCGGTCACAGCAGTCGGTCCACGACGATCTGGACGTAGTGGGCCAGCGGGAGGTCCCGGACCTCCTCGGGGGTGAACCATTCGACGGCGTCGGTCGTGCCGTCGGTCTCGGGGCGCAGTATCCCCTCCCAGGAGTCCACCCGGTACACGAGGCGGACGGTGTGCAGGCTGGTGCCGTCGGGGATCGTCCGGACGTCCGAGAGCACGTCGAGCAACGGCCCGACGGAGACGGTGAGCCCCGATTCCTCCTCCATCTCCCGGGCTAGCGAGTCGGTCGGGTTCTCGCCGTGGTGCACGCCTCCCCCCGGCAGGAACCAGCGCCCCCGCAGCGTGATGGCCGGCGACGCCCGGGCCAGCAGCAGCCGCCCCGCCTCGTCCCGGCAGAGGCCGTAGGCCGCGATGCGCTGGTGCTTCCTGTCCCCGGGCACGCCCGAGATGGTGGTCCCGGACCGGTCCACCCGCCAAGTCCGACGGAAAGTACCCTGGCCGCGGCCCTGGTGGGCCAGACCGAAGGGGGTGCACCCGTGGACACCGCGGCCGAGCTCGAGGCCATCCGTCGCCTGAAGTACGCCTATTTCCGGACGCTCGACCTCAAGCAGTTCGACGATCTGGGGGCGCTGCTGACCGAGGACGCGACCGCCGCCTACGAGGACGGCAAGACCGTGCTCGAGGGCCGCACCGCGATCGTGACCTGGCTCCGCGAGGTCCTGGGCGACCTGGGCATGGTGACCGAGCATCACGGCCACCACCCCGAGATCACTTTCACATCGGAGACGGCGGCGGAGGGCGCCTGGTACCTGCAGGACCGGGTCATCGTGCCGGCCGCCGACCTCGAGATCGCCGGGACCGCGTTCTACGCCGATCGCTACCAGCTGACGGGGGACGGCTGGCGCATCGCACACACGGGTTATACCCGGGTCTTCGAGGAGCACCGCACCCACACCACACTCCAGGTTCGCTCGTTCACCTCTCGCTTCGACGCGCTGGACTGATCCGGCCGGCCTGCGTCAAGGCCGGGTGGCGGGACTGAGCGTGAACCCGGGGTCGAAGAGCGTGGTGGGTGCCAGCGCCTGCTCGATCGCCTCCACGAAGTCGGGCTCGAGCACGACGTCGAGCGCCTTGACGTTCTCGGCGATCTGCTCGGGCCGGCTGGCCCCGACGATCGCACTGCTGACGTTCTCGTTCTGCAGCACCCAGGCCAGCGCCACCGACGCCGGCGTGTAGCCCGCCTCGCGGCACAGCGCTGCGTAGGCCTGCACCGGCTCGAGGACCTCGTCGCGCAGGAGCCAGCTCATCTCGGCACCCTCGGGCCCGGTGGCCCGCGAGCCCTGCGGCTGGCCTGACGATCCCGGGAGGTACTTACCCGTTAGGACGCCCTGGGCGAGGGGTGACCACACGATCTGGCCCACGCCCTCCTTCTGGCACAGCGGGACGATCTCTGCCTCGATCACCCGCCAGATCATGGAGTACTGCGGCTGGTTCGAGACGAGGCGGTCGAAGCCCATTTCATCGGCCAGCCGGAGGGCGTCCTGGATCTGGTCCGCGGTCCACTCCGAGACGCCGATGTAGTGGACCTTGCCCTGGCGCACCAGGTCGTCGAAGGCCCGCAAGGTCTCCTCCAGGGGGGCCTCGTAGTCGAAGCGGTGGGCCTGGAGGAGATCGACGTGGTCGGTCTGCAACCGCCCGAGCGACGCGTGGAGTGACTCCATGATGTGCTTGCGCGACAGGCCGCGGTCATTGGGGTTGGGCCCCGTCGGCCAGTAGACCTTGGTGAAGATCTCGACGGACTCCCGCCGCACGTGCTTGAGCGCCCGGCCCAGTACGGACTCGGCGGCCCCCATGGCGTAGACGTCGGCCGTGTCGAAAGTGGTGATGCCGACCTCGAGGGCCGCATTCACACACGCCGCCGCCGCATCCTCCTCGATCTGGCTGCCGTGAGTGATCCAGTTGCCGTACGACAGGGCGGAGACGAGCATGCCCGAGCGTCCAAGGTGTCGGTAGTCCATGGCCCCGGAGCGTACCCGGGTCCTCCTACGCTCGTCGGGTGGCCGGTGACGAGACGCTGCACGTGCACCGAGGACTGGATCTCCCGCTCTCGGAGATCTCGTGGCGGGCCACGACATCGGGGGGACCCGGGGGGCAGCACGCCAACCGCACCCTCAGCCGGGTGGAGGTGCAGTTCAATGTCGCTGCCTCCCAGACCCTCGGCCCGCGCCAACGGGCTCGCCTCCTGGAGCGGCTGGGCCCGGTCGTGCGCGCGAGCGCCTCCGAGTCACGCTCGCAGGCGCGCAACCGCGAACTTGCGCTCCAGCGCCTGGCGACCAAGCTCGACGCGGGCCTTCGCGTGCAGCCGACCAGGGCGCCGACCCGGCCGACGAAGAGCTCCCAGGTGCGGCGCGTCGACGCCAAGCGACGGCGCTCTCAGATCAAGAAGCGCCGGCGGCCGCCGGGGGAGGACGACTGAGGCTTCCCGGGTTCACCGTTGCGGCGGCGGTGGGATATCCCTGGAAACTATAAACCGAGTTGTTTATAGTCCCAGAAAATTGTCCCGGGGGTTCGCGATTGGCCATCACCAGGGCCGGGATGCACAGAGCCTCGCCGCTCACGAAACCCGCTGGCCGTTACGTGCCGTGCCAAGGCGTCCCGTGCCGTAGCGTGCCGTGCCGTGCCGTGCCGTGCCGTGCCGTGCCGTGCTCAATCGGTGAAGGCGAACCCCGACAGCGCCCGCCCCAGACCCTCGTCCAGATGGGCCAGCAGCTCCGGGTCCTCGTCGGCCCGGGGGCCGCGCAGCGCGGTGAGTGCGGCGAAACCCTGGGCCACCAAGGTGGCGTCCTCGGCGCCGGCGTCGGCCAGCCCGAGGTCGCCCGAATGGGGGAAGGGTGACCCCACGGTCAGCACGATCTCGCCCTTCACGTCGGGCTCGCCCTCCATCACCGAGCGCGCCGCCTCGGCCGCCGCCGGGCCCTCGATCTCCTCGATGTTCGGCGCCTCCCAGGTTCCGGCACCCCGGGCGGCCTTGATCAGGCCGGCCCCGCTCACCCGGGCCCAGCGCATGCCGCGGATGTCCGCCAACGGCACGTGGGGAACGTTGAGGTTGAGCACGGTGCGGGCCGGGGCGGTCATCAGCAACGGGACGAGCGCCACCGCGAGCACGGCGGCCGACTCCCACGGGTCAGGATCCGCGCCCGCACGCAGCGAGACGGCCAGCGCGCTCGATGCCCAGCTGGCTGGCGGTCAGCGCGGCGCCGACGGTGCCGGAATGGAGCACCGAGCGGCCCACGTTGACGCCGTGGTTGATGCCCGAAAGCACGAGGTCGGGTTTGGGGCCGACCGCTCCGAGGGCGCCTGCGATCACCGAGAGGGCGGGCGAGGCATCGAGCCCGTATGCCTCCACGCGCTCGGCACCTTCCACATAGGCCCGCTGGTAGCCGATGGTCGTGTGGTCGGTCACCGAGCCGACGGCGGCACCCGCCCCGCTGTAGTTGGAGCTTGGCGCCACCACGATGATCTCGTGCGCCGGACCGTTGCCCGTACCGTCGGCCCAGGCCACCAGAGCTCTCGTCAGCGCCGCCAGGCCCGGTGCGCCCACCCCGTCGTCGTTTGTGACGAGAATTCTCACGGTGCGCTCACCCTATCCCCCGCCGCTGCCGGTGGCCGGGGCCGGACATCCGCCGTTCGGGCGCGTGTCACCCGGGCTTCACGCGAGACCGTCCGGGCCCCTCACCCACGCAGAGGCCCTGGTCTGCTTCAATTCACTCGCAATGCCCGCTCACTCCCCCAGAATCTCGGTCGCCTCGCCCACGGGGCAACAATGGCGAATCGGGCATGGCCGCCAGGAAGTCATCGTCTGCGAGGTGGGCGCCACACTGCGGGCCTACTCCGTTGGCCAGACGGCGGTCCTCGACGGCTTCGGTGCCGACGAGTGGTCGCAGTCGGGCCGGGGCCAGGTCTTGGCCCCGTGGCCCAACCGACTGGCCGACGGGCGCTACGAGTTCAACGGGGTGCGGGCCCAGGCCGCCCTGGACGAGCCGGAGCGCCGCAACGCCATCCACGGGCTGGTCCGCTGGATGCCCTGGACGCTCCAGACCCGGCACCAGAACCAGCTCTCCCTCAGGCTGCAGCTCCACCCCTCTCCCGGGTACCCGTTCTCCCTCCTCCTCGAGCTCGAGTACCACGTGGGCCGCGACGGTCTCACCGTCACAACCAGGGCCCAATCGCTCGAGGAGGGCCTTATCCCCTTCGGCATCGGCTTCCACCCCTACCTGACCGCCGGGCATGAGACGGTCGACGGGGCGATCCTGCACGTTCCGGCGCGCCACACCCTCGACGTGGACGACCGCGGGCTCCCGACGGGGGCACTCGCGCCCGTCGACGGTACCGATCGCGACTTCACCGCAGCGCGCTTCGTGGGTCCCGCCGTCCTCGATACGGCCTACACGACCCTCGAACGCGACTCCGCTGACATCGCCTGGGCCAGCCTCGATCCGCCGGGGGGCGTCGGCGGCGCCGCGCTGTGGCTGGACGCCGCGTTCCCGTACCTCATGGTGTACACGGGCGACACGCTCGGCGAGGTGCAACGCCGGCGGCGCGCCGTCGCCCTCGAGCCCATGACCTGCCCGCCCAACGCGCTGCGCACGGGCACCGACGTGGTCGCGCTCGAGCCCGGGCAGGAGTGGACGGCCCGCTGGGGGATCAATCCCCGATGAGCGCGGGAGCGTGACACGCGACTCCCTCGACGGGCACGTCGTCGCCGTCACGGGTTCCTCGAGCGGGATCGGGGCCGCGACCGCGCGGGCCTTCGCCGCGGAGGGTGCCGCCGTCCTCGTCAACTCGGCGCGCTCGATCGAGGAGGGTGAGGCGGTCGCAGCGTCCCTGCCCGATGCGCTCTATGTGCAGGGCGACATCACGGACCCGGACGTCCCCGAACGCCTCGTGGCGGCCGCGCTGGAACGCTGGGGCCGACTGGACACCCTCGTGAACAACGCGGGGACCACCGCCTTGATCCCGCACGAGGACCTCGAAGCGGCGTCGGTCGACGTGTGGCGGCGCATCTTCGAGGTCAACGTCTTCGGGACATGGGCCATGACGGTGGCGGCGGTACCGGCGCTGCGCGACGCCCGTGGGTCGGTGGTCAACGTCGCCTCGGTGGCCGGGGTGCGCCCGACCGGCTCCTCCATCCCCTACGCGGCCAGCAAGGCGGCCCTCAACCACATGACCGTGTTGCTGGCCAAGGTGGTCGGGCCCGGAGTGCGGGTCAATGCCGTGGCGCCGGGCCTGGTCGACACGCCGTGGACGGCGGACTGGGACTTGGCGCGCGAGGTGGTCGCGCAGGTGGCGCCCCTCAAGCGCTCGGGGCAGCCCGAGGACGTGGCCGAGGTGATCCTGTCGCTCGCCCGGGCCGCCTACGTCACGGGCCAGGTCGTCGTCGTCGACGGCGGACTCTCCCTCACGACGTGAAGGGCCTACTCGGGCGGGGTCACCATCCAGCGCAGGGCGGTCGACAGCCCGCGCGTCAAGGGCGCGACGGCGGCCGTGTCGATGAGGAGGTCCAGGGGGACCGCCATGGACAGACCGAGCTCACGTCGGGCCCAGCCGGGGAGGACGCCGACCCCCGCGGCCAACACGAGCGAGTAGACGGCCCGCTCGCTCGGCCGCCGTGCCACGCCGCGGAACAGCCAATCCCTCGCCGCCTTCGCCTGTGGTCCGGCGTAGAGCTCCGGACGCACGCGCAGCAGGTAGCTCTCCACCTCGGCCGCCGAACGCGGGGCCCAGGTCGCTCCCAGCGCCAGTGCTACCGGCGCGACCTCCTCGTAGTAGCGGTCGCACTCCTCGGGGCTCAGCGTGCCGGTCCCGTAACGCTGCGATGACGCCAGGAAGCTCGCGACCTCGGCAACGTGGATGAACGTCACCAGCTCCGGGTCGTCGGCCGAGTAGGCGCGTCCATCGGGGGCGATGCCCCGGACGCGCCGGTGGACCCGCTGCACCTGGGCGATGGCCGCCTCGGCTTCGGCAACGGTGCCGAAGGTCGTGGTCCCGACGAAGGACGCCGTCCGGCGGAGCCGGCCCAGCGGGTCCTCCTGATAGCTCGAGTGCTCGGCGACGCCCGCCATGGCAAGTGGGTGCAGCGTCTGGAGCAACAACGCGGTGACGCCGCCGATCAACATGGCGGGCAGGTCGGCGTGGACCTTCCTGGCCATCCCGCCGGGCGGGGTGTAGGCCTCGTCGGGGTCGGTGGCGACCGGCGCCCGCTCCTCGGAGATGCCGATGGCCCGCCGCACGTTGCGCGCCATGTCCACCCGCGCCGGTGCGGCGAGGCCGCCGACGAGTCGGAGCGGGGCCGCAGCCACCGTGCCACCGAGCACGGCGGCACGCTCCACGGGGTTCCTGGACGCCACGCGGAAAGCTTGCCACGTGGCAAAGTGCCCCATGCGATTCGTCGTCGTGGGAGCGGGTGCAATCGGCGGCGCCGTCGGCGGCCGCCTGTTCCAGCGCGGCTTCGACGTCACCCTGGTGGCCCGGGGCGACCATGGCCGAGCCTTGGCGTCAGGCCTCGTCCTCGAATCGCCCGGCGAGACGGTCTCGCTGTCCGTCCCCGTCGTGGCGGATCCCGCCGAGGTCTCGTGGGACGAGGACCCGGTCGTGCTTCTCGCCGTGAAGGGCCAGAGCACCGACCACGCGCTCGAGCAACTCGTCGTGGCGCCCCCGGACGCGCCGGTGGTCTGCATGCAGAACGGCGTGGAGAACGAGCGCCGGGTGCTGCGGCATTTCCCGAACACCTACGGCATGTGCGTCATGTGCCCCGCCTCCCAGCTGCGGCCCGGTGTCGTCCAGGTGCACTCGGCGCCGGTATCGGGTCTGCTCGACCTGGGTCGCTTCCCTTCGGGCCTGGACGAGCGGGGCCAGGCGATCGCCGACGCCATCGCGACGACGACGTTCCAGTCGGTGGCCCGGCCCGACATCATGCGCTGGAAGTACCGCAAGCTCCTCATGAACCTGGCCAATGCGGTCGAGGCGCTGTGCGGGCCCGAGGGCCGGTTCAGCGCGCTGGCGCGCGAGGCCCAGCGCGAGGGCAAGGAGGCGCTGGCCGCCGCGGGCATCGACGTGGCGAGCTCCGAGGAGGACCGGGAGCGGCGCGGTGACTCCCTGCAGATGTCGCCCACCGCCTCGGGGGAGTGGCAGGGGGGCTCCAGCTGGCAGAGCCTCGCCCGCGGGGCGGGGTCGATCGAGGCCGACTTCCTCAACGGGGAGATCGTGCTCCAAGGTGCTCTCCACGGCGTGCCGACTCCCGTGAACGCGCTGTTGCAGCGCCTGGCCTCCCGGGCCGCCGCGGACGGTGCGCCGCCCGGGTCGTGGTCCGTCGACGAGTTGAACAAGCTGGCCGGGCTGCCGCGTGGCGAGTGAGCGGGCGGCGTCCCTGGCCGATGACCTCGCGGCGGCGAACGCCGAGGCGGTGGCCTTCGCCCGCACATGCCCCGAAGAGGCCTGGATGCGGCCGGTGCCCGATGAGGAATGGACTGTGGGCGTGGTCCTCCATCACATCGCCGAGAGCCACGGCAACAGCGAGCGCTGGCTGGGAGAGATGGCTCGGGGCGACGGCGTGCGCGACACCGTCGAGGAGATCGACCGGGCCAACGCGGCCCACGCCGTGCGGGCGGCATCCGTCACCCCGGCCGAGACCGTTGCCCTCCTGATTGACGCCGGAACCGGCCTCGAGGCGGTGCTGCGGGCCCTCAGCGACGAGGAGCTCGACCGCAGCGCGCCGTTCGGGCCGGCCGGGGGTCGGGTCTTCGCGACGGTCGACCTGGCGGGGGTGCCGGCCCGCCACACGCGTGAGCACCTGGCCCACGCCCGGGCGGGGGCCGCCGGGGAGGCGTGAGGCAAGCCGGCGCGGCGGCCCCGGTCAGTCGGCGTGGAGCGCGGCGCGCACCTCGTCCGCGGGATCGGACCGGAGTGAGCCGGGCGTGTCCACCCGGACCCCGTGCACCGTGCCGGCGAATCGCCCTGGCGGCGTGTAGCGCGAGGACACCGGAAACCCGCTGTCCCAACCGAGCCGCAGTCCCGCCCCGCCGTGCTGGACGGCGATCGGGAGCATGCCCTCGACGGCCGTCTCGTCGACCTCCGCCCGGTCGACGAGCAGGATCATGCGACCCGGCGTGCCGTGGTCACCCACGGCGTAGGAGACGGTGATGTCGTGGTGCCCGGCGCCGAGGATGCCGGGCATCGCCAGCTCGAGCGCGTCGGCGGCGCGGGCGAACGTGAAGTGGGCCCGGCCGCCGACCAGGTACAGCGCGTAGCCCCCGAACCAGTCGCCCAGAGCGAAGACGACGCCGTCCGCCCCGTCCTGGTCGGTGTCGATGTCGGCCGTGATGTCGAAGCCCCCCCAGAGGAGCGGGACCGACTCGTCGGCGACCGCGCCACCGCCCGGGCGGAACGTCCGCGACCGCCCGGCGGGCCAGACCGGAGGGATGAAGCCCGCGAAGCGGTCGACCAGGCCGTCGGAAATGGGCAGGACGTTGTTGCGCTGCGCCTCGACGTCCCAGAGGTCGCGCAGTTGTCGGAGCCGCCCCGGCTCGGCGTCGGCCCGGTCGCTCGCCTCGGAGAAGTCGCTCGAGAGGTCGAAGAGCTCCCAGCGGTCCTCGTCGAAGTTGCGGCTGCCCACCGCGAGCTCCTCCTCGTCGAGGATGCCGGTGCTGATGTGGTTGGTCGTCGCCTTCCACCCCTCGTGGTAGATGGACCGCGAGCCCATCATCTCGAAGTACTGCGTGTGGTGCAGCTCGGGGGCCGTCGGATCCTCGAGCGCCGACAGGAGGCTCACGCCGTCCACCGGTTGCTGGGGCACCCCGTCGACCTCGGCGGGGACCTCGAGGCCGGCGGCCCGCAAGATGGTCGGCATGAGGTCGATGGCGTGGGCGAACTGTGACCGCACGGCGCCCGGCTCGGCGATGCGGCCGGGCCAGCGCACGATCAGCGGCGTGCGCGTCCCGCCTAGCCACGTGTAGCGCTTCCAGAGCTTGTGCGGCGTGTTGCCCGCCCAGGCCCAGGCCCACGCGTAGTGGTTGTACGTGGTGAAGCCGCCCCAGTCGTCGTAGTGGGCGAGGTTCTCGGCCACCGACTCCCGGATGTGCGCGGTGAACCGGTGCTCGTTGAAACTGCCGGCCCGGCCACCCTCCGCGCTGGCGCCGTTGTCCGAGAAGACCAGAACGAGGGTGTTGTCCATCGCCCCCAGGCCCTCCAGCGAGGAGAGGACGCGGCCGATCTGGGCGTCGGTGTGGGTCAAGAAGCCGGCGAAGACCTCTTGCTGGCGGGCGAGCATGCGCCGCTCCTCGGCCGGGATCTCGTCCCACGACTGCACCCATTCGGGCCGCTCCGTGAGCACCGTGGCGCCCGGCACGATCCCCGACGCGCACTGGCGGGCGAACACCTCGTCGCGCCAGGCGTCCCACCCCTTGTCGAACACACCACGGTACGGGTCGACCCACTCGGGCGCCACATGGTGCGGGGCGTGCATGGCGCCGAGTGCGAAGTAGAGGAAGAACGGCTTGCCCGGCGCGCCCTGCTGCTGGTCCAGCACCATGCGTACGGCCTGATCAGCCAGGTCCTCGGTCAGGTGGTAGCCCTCCTCGGGCCGCCGGGGTGGCTCGATGTAGTGGTTGTCACAGACGAGGTTCGGGGTCCAGTGGTTGGTGTCGCCCTGCAGGAAGCCGTAGTAGCGCTCGAAGCCCAGCCCGAGCGGCCAGGTGTCGAACGGCCCGGCCGCCGAACGCTGCCAGCGAGGCGTGAGATGCCACTTGCCGACAGCCATGGTCGAGTACCCGGCGTCGCGCAGGAGGCGGGGGAGGGTGGCGGCGGTATCGGGCAGGCGGGCGTGGTAGCCCGGGAAAGCCAGCGGAATGTCGGCCAGGAAGCCCATCCCGACCGCGTGGTGGTTGCGGCCGGTGAAGAACGACGCCCTGGTCGGTGAGCACAGGGAGGTGACGTGGAACCGGTTGAACGGCGCGCCCTGTGCCGCCAGGCCGTCGAGGTGTGGCGTCCCGATGTCCGAGCCGAAGGCGCCCAGGTGGCCGAAGCCGGTGTCGTCGAGCACGATGGCGATGATGTTGGGCGCGCCACTCGGCGGCTTGGGGTCGTGGGGGAAACGGGGCGTCGACTCGGCCGCGGTGAAGCCGATCTGCTGGGGCTCGTCCATGGGTCCAGAGGGTAGACCGTCGGCCGCCCGTGACCTCGCACGCAGGGCTAACGTGGCAGCCGATGCAGGGTCACGTTCCCGGACCGCCTCAGCCCCATTTCCCTGCGGGCCTGGGCCCGTTCATCGGGTACCTGGCCACCCGCGAGCCCCGACCGCTCGACGACCGGCCTCCCGAGGAACCGGCGTGGGCGGATGCCGACGGCACCCTGCTCGACCAGTTCGCCGACGTAGGCGACTGGGAGCCGATGCACCGGCCGCTCATGAAGGTGATGGCGGTCATCGTGTCCCTCTCGCTGCTCGTGGCCGGCGTGGGCACCGTGCTCGAGGTCCTGCTCTCGGCTCACTGATTCCGCGTCCCGCCTCGTCGACGTCGCAGGAGCCAGGTCAGACCACCGACGACGGCGAGGCCGCCCAAAATGGCCGCGACGATGACCCAAGGATTGGTGGAGCCCGGCTGTGCCGGCTGTGCCGCCGCCGTTGTCGTCCGCCCGGTCGTGGTCGTCGTCGTGGTGCTGGCCACGGGAGCTGACGACGCCGGGAAGGCCACGACGTGGTCCGCCGACGTCGCCAGCAGCAGGCCGGCTCCGACGGACGGGGTGGGGAAGTGGTTGGCGGCCGCACCGATGCTCACCCGCTTCTGGACCGTGCCGGACGACGGGTTGAGGCCGTAGAGGACGCCGTCGGCGCCGATGGTCCAGACGAGCCCCCCGGCGACCACCGGTGGCCCGCCGCCGACCGAGGCGCTCCAGAGGGGACGGAGCCCGGCGGGGGTGGCCGAGACCCGGACGGCAATCGGGCCGCTCAGGCAGGGCAGGTAGACGGTCGTCCCCACGACGGCGACGCCACCGTCGATGTCGCTGCCACAGGCATTACCGAGTTTGGCTTGCTGGCCGCCGACTCCGCCCAGGCTCGACCCGTTCAGCAGGAAGACGATGCGCGCCTTCCCGGCCACCACCACCTGGCCCCCGCTGAGTAGCGCCGTCGCCGTCGACATGTCGAGGTCGTCCGCGTTGTCGGACGGCCACGACGAGGGCGCGAAGTACTGCTCCAACGCGAGGGATGGCGAGAGTTGGAGCACCGAGTCGCTGTGGTCGTAGGCGTGACTGGAGGAGTACACCGAGCCGTTGCCCACGGTGACCCAGATGTTGCCGCTGGCGTCGACCACCGGGGCCGCGCCGCCCATCCAGACGGCACCCTGACTCTCGCCGGGGGCCGAGTCGACCCCGAACGTCGCGGGCTTCCCACCAGCCTCGGGCACGGACAGCACCCATCCGTGGTACGGCGAGCAATCCCCGTAATTCCCGCCGTAGCCGAAGACGACGCGGCCGGCATCGAGCGTCAGCCCCGTACGCTGGAGGAGCGCGGCCGGCGTAGAGCCCGACGGATCGACGTTCTGGTTCAACTCCACCCTCCCGGTGGCCGTGCTGAGCCCGACCAGCTGGTGTGCGGGCCTGCCGTGCACCAGTTCGTCGGCCACCACGAACAGCTCGCCGCGCGCCTGGTCCACCACCGGCGTGCCGGTGATCCCGACCGTGGGCGAGATGTTGCCGCAGGGGAGCGACCCTGAAGGCACGGGCGTGGCGAGGTGCGTCGACCACACCACGGCGCCCGTTGTCGCCGAGAGCGCGTCGAGAGTGTCGTTCTCCGTGGCCACGAAGACCCGTCCCCCCGAGACGAGCGGTTCCCCGTAGAGCTCTCCGTCGAGCGCCGGCGACGTCCAGGCACGCGAGGAGACGTCGACAGCGGTGATGGACGCGGCGACCCCGCTCCCTGTGGGGTCGCCGTGGTAGACGGTCCAGGACGGAGCCGCCGCGGACTGCAACGGGACGGTTGTCGTCGTCGGCTCGGTCGTCGTCGTCGATGCGCCCAACGAAGGTGCGCCCCCCACGAGGGCGATCAGTGCGAGGGCGATCAGTGCGAGGGCGGTCCCGATGGAGAGCCGCGTCACCCCGGTTCACCTCCAGCCGGCATTCGCCCTGTGGGCCGCCGCGGCCTCAGCCTCCCGCACCCGAGCGGCCACGGCGCCGGAGGGTGGCGTCGACGGCGACGGCGACGAGGAGGACGACTGCGGTCGCAACGTCAGTCCCCGCGGTGGTGATGTTCAACAGGGCGAGCCCGTTGTTCAGGGTCGCGATCACGAGTCCGCCGAGCAGCGGGTGGATGGGTTTGCCGTAACCACCGAAGAGGCTGGCCCCGCCGATGACTGCGGCGGCGACGGCGTAGAGCACGTACGTGCCGCCGTCGAAACCGATCGTGATGGAGCCGAGGCGGGATGCGTAGACCACGGCCGCCAGGCCGGCGGTGAAGCTGCACAGTGCGAAGGCGATGGTCCGGATCCGAGCCACGTGGATGCCGGCCCGGCGTGCCGCCTCGGGGCTCGCGCCGATGGCATACATGTAGCGCCCGAGCCGGGTCCGGGCGAGCAGGAACGAGTTGGCCATGAGTATGACCAGGACGAAGGGGATGACCCACGGCACCCCGGAGACCGGGGCTGCCGTGATGCCCCGGTTGCGGTTGCAGATGAAGACCAGGATGGCGCCGGCAACCGCGACCGATCCGACCGTCAGGAGCGTGATGCTGAGCGGTGGCGTGGTGAGTCCCTGGGCGCGGCGGCGCGAGGTCCGGACGACAGCGACGATCGCGTAGAGGGCGACGAGGACGAAGAGGAGGATCCACCCCGCGGCCGGGGTCATGGTGCCGCTGACGAGGTCGTCGATGACGTTGTTCGAGACCGTGATCACACCGCCGACGGCACCCTTGTCGCTGTCGAAGACGAAGATCAGGACACCCTGCCAGCCGAGCAGGCCGGCGAGGGTCACCACGAACGACGGGATCCGCAGCCGGGTGATGATGGTGCCCTGGAAGGCGCCGATCAGGGCGCACGCTGCCAGGCCGACGATCACCCCCGCCCACCAGACCCAGTTCTGCGGCGCACTGATCAGGGCCATGGCGATGGACGCTCCGACGGCACCGACGAAGCCGACCGAGAGGTCGATCTCGCTGAGGATCAGGGCATACAGCTCGGCCATTCCCAGCAGAATGATGAAGGTCGACTGGACGAAGAGGTTGACGATGTTGGTCGAGGTCAGGAAGGCGCTCGACTTCACCGTGAAGAAGATGCTGATGACGAGGAGCCCGATGATGATGGGCAGCGCGCCGCTCTCGCCGCCACGGATGCGCTTCCACCACGCCCTCAGGTAGTCCGGGAGGGAGTCTGCGAGGACGTCGGGCGCCAGGACGACCAGCTCGTCGGGGGCGATGGCGCTTTCGGGGGTGCTGGCCGTCTCGGTCATGGGCGCATCACCCCGCCGCTTCTGCTCGGGATGACTGCCCCGTCGTCATGTAGTCGACGATGACCTGGCGGTCGAACCCTTCGGCGGGACCTGAGGCCACCATCTGGCCCAGGTACAGGATAGAGATCTGGTCAGCTACCTCGAAGACGTCGTTGAGGTTGTGCGAAATGAGGATGACCGCGGTGCCCTGGCCCGACAATCGGGTGATCAACTCGAGCACCATCTTGGTCTGCGCCACGCCGAGGGCGGCGGTGGGCTCGTCCATGATCACGAGCTTGGCGGCCTGCATCACGGCCTTGGCCACCGCCACGGACTGGCGCTGGCCGCCGGACAACGATGCCACCGGCTGGCGGATGGAGCGGACCGTCGTGACGTGGAGATCCGTCAGGGTCTGGCGCGCCGCGATCTCCATGGAGGACTCGTCGAGCAGCCCGTGACGCCGCGTCTCGTGCCCGAGGAACATGTTCTGCACGATGTCGAGGTTGTCGCACAGCGCCAGGTCCTGGTAGATCGTCGTGATCCCCACCGCCTCGGCGTCGTTGGGTGAGTGGAAGCGCACGTGTTGGCCCTCCCAGAAGATGTCCCCGTCGGAGGGTTCCCACAAGCCGGAGACCGTCTTGATGAGCACTGACTTGCCGGCGCCGTTGTCGCCGGCAAGGGCGGTGACCTTGCCGGGCGGCACCGTGAAGTTGACCCCGTTGAGCGCCCGGACGGCCCCGAAGACCTTGCTCACACCCCGCAGTTCGAGCAGTGGTGCACCCTCTGCCACTGTCGGTACCCCCTGTCGCGCCGTCACGTCGAGCATCGACCTCCCATGGCCGACCCCCCGCCTTGGGAACGGGGGGTCGGTCCGGAAGTACTTCTATGGGAGCGACACTACCCAGCCGGGCAGCGCAATCCAATGATGGCTACGGCGTGATGCCCGCCGCCGTGCAGTCGCTCGCGTACTGGCCGGCGCAGAGTTGCGCCGCCGGCACGAAGTTGTCCTTCACCACCGTGGAGTTCATGTTCTTCGTCGTGACCCACCTCGGCGTCTCGAGGACAGAGGGGACGCTCACGTTGGCCGTGGTGTCCTGGGTCTTGCCGTTGACCAGTGATGACGGGGGCTTGACCCCGGCACGCAGGTACAAGGCCAGGGCCACTGCGGCCTGGGCCTCGAGGTAGATCGGCTTGTACACGGTGCCGCACTGGTAGCCGGACAGCACGTTCTGCAGGCCCGTCAGCTGGGCGTCCTGCCCCGTAGTGGGGAAGCTCTTCGGCTTGACGTGGAGCGACTGCAGGTACGTGATGACGGCGGCTGCGTTCGCGTCGTTGGGGATCAGCGCCGCGTTGGTGTTCGGGTGCGCCGTGTAGACGGCCTGGAACTCGGTCTCGGACGTCGGCGCGTCCCAGGACCCGGCCGTGTGGGCCACGGCCGTCCACTTGCCCGACTTGAACAGCGGGTTGATGACCGAGTCGGAGCCCTGTGCGAACAGCGTGGCGTTGTTGTCCGTCACCGCACCGTGCATGACGACGACCTGCGGCTTGGAGACCTTCCACGCCTTGACGCAGCTCACGAGTCCGGCACCTTGGAGCTTGCCGACCGTCACGTTGTTGAAGCTGACGTAGTAGGCGCGAGTGCCGCCCAGGGTCAGGCGGTCGTAGTCGACGACCTTCACGCCGCGGGACTTGGCGTAGCTCTCGATCTGGGCTCCCACTCCCGAGTCGAGCGGGTCGACCAGCAGCACGGTGGCGCCGTTCGCGATGTCGGTCTGGGCGTCGGTGAGCTGGGTGGCGTCGCTCCCGAGGGCGTTCTGCACGACGTAGTTCGACGAGCTCACGCCGGCCGTCTGCAGGGCCTTGGTGATGTCCGGCTGGTCGAACTCGACGTAGCGCGTCGAGCTGGTGGTGTCGGGCAAGATCGCGGCGACCTTCCCGTGGCCGGCAGCAGCGAGCCCCTTGAACGCCTTCATGACGGTGAAGCTGTTGGTGAACGAACTGGTCGAGATGTTGGACGGCCCGCTCGCACGAACCGAGGCCGAAGCCCCTCCGCCCCCTACGCCGACCAGCGTCGCCGACAACACGAGGGACAGCCCCCCGAGCATGCCTGCTCTGCTGAAACGCACATTGTCTCCTTATGTCCTGGTCCGCCCATTTGGGCGAGCCCCCTTTGTTCCTGCGCTCTCCCCCTAGGTTGCGGGTTCGATTGCAGTTTGGTTGCAACTTCGAGAACGATACAGACGTCTCCAGGTCCGTGCTGGGCATTGCCTGAGAAAATTATGCAAGGTGGGTTGCAATCAGCCAGCCGGCCGCTCCGGACAGACCGGCATCGTCCCCGAGGGCCGACCGCACGATCGTCAGGTCGTCGGGATGGCGACCCCCCCGGCGCAGGACCAATTCGCGGAGCGGTCCGAAGAACTCCTCCTGCCTGCCCAGCCCTCCACCGATCACGACGGTGCCTGGGGGAGAATGACATGACCAGGTTCGACACGCCGGCCGCACACGTCGTGATCGCCCCCTGCCAGATCGCCGCCGCCCGCGTGTCCCCCCGGCCGCCGCGGCCTGGACCTCTTGCGCCTCGAGCGGCCCGAGCCCGGGCTCCCGGGCGAGACGGGCCACCCCGCTACCCGATCCCAGTTCCTCGAGGGTGCACGGCGTTCCCTCCTGCCAGGCGACGCTCTGCCGCCACTGACCCGATGAGGTCGATCAACGAAGCCGGCACGTCGGCCTCATTTGGCGTGGGAACGGATCGGCGCAGCAGCACCGCACCCCGCGGGTCCACCAGGGCGGCGCGCATCTGCGTCCCCCGATGTCGGCGGCGAGCACAGGTGGTGACGTCACTCCGGGACCCGCATGCCCGCCAGTCTTCCTCGTCGCGCCGCGGTTCCTATGCCTCGGCCTCACCGGGACCGTATCCCGCCTTGCGCAGAAGACGGCGCAAGTTGGTCAGCTGATCCGCATCGATGTCCTTGTGGCGTTGCGGATCGAAGGACTCGCTCTCGCTCCCGATGGTGACGACGACATGACCCTTGTGGCTTTCGTTGACGGTTGCCACCGCGTTGAGCAGCGACAGGATCGAGTGCCACTCGATGTTGTGACTCAGCGGGTGCCGGAAGATCTGCGCCAGGGTGTCCCGCTGATGGCTGTTCAAGTGCCCGGGTTGTCCCACGTGGGCTCCTCTCGTCCCGCGGCTCGTCCCGCGGCGCCCGGCGAACGGGCCGCTGACCCATCCTCGCAGCTGTGGTCGTGGGCCGAATGGCCACTGCGCAGGCCCCAGCTCTGGTGGAGACGAGGGGGGAGGGGGAGACTGGGCCGGTCAAGGGAGACTGGGCCGGTCAAGGAGGTGATGGATCATGTTCCGCGATCGGGTGGATGCCGGTCGTCACCTGGCCGCCCTGGCGAAGGGCGCCGGCCTCGGGGGAACCGACGTCGTGGTGCTGGGGTTGCCCCGGGGCGGGGTTCCCGTCGCCGGCGAGGTCGCACGCGTGCTGGGAGTCCCGCTCGATGTCATCGTCGTGAGGAAGCTCGGGGTCCCTTTCCAGCCCGAGCTGGCCATGGGCGCCATCGGCGAGGACGGCGTGCGCGTGGAGAACGACGATGTCATGGGGTCACGCGCCCTCGCCCTCGTCGACGTGGACAGGATCGAGCGGGCGGAACGGGTGGAGCTCGACCGGCGCGTGCAGCGGTACCGGAGGGACCATCCACGACTCGACCTGCGCGGCCGGTGCGCCGTCGTCGTGGATGACGGCATCGCCACGGGCTCGACGGCGCAGGCGGCCTGCCGGGTCGCCTGTAGCCACGGTGCGACGCGCGTCGTCCTCGCCGTGCCCGTCGCGCCTCCCGCCGCGATCCTGGCCCTGGGCGAGGTCTGCGACGAGATGCTGTGCGTGGCGGCCCCGGAGCCGTTCGACGCAGTGGGGACGTGGTACCGGGACTTCTCCCCGACCTCGGACGACGAGGTCGTCGAGGTGCTCCGCCGGCTTCACCCGTAGGTGAAGGTCACCGCATTGGAGATGCCGCCCGCGGTGGTGATGACCACTTGCGCGGAGGCAGTGGCCGACGGCGGCACCGTGACGTCGCAGGTGTTCGGGGCGGGGCAGCTCGTCGGGGCCACCTGGCCGTTGAACGTGGCCACGATCTGGCCGCTCGAACTCAGGAAGTTGGACCCTGCCACGACGACGGCCTGTCCCACCTGGCCGCTCGCGGGGGAGAGCGAGGAGATGACGGGCGGGCCGCCCGCCACGGCGGCCACCGTGGTCGAGGTGGTCGCGCCGTTCCCTCCGCCTCTCCCTGGGCGTGTCGACGACGGAGGGGACGGCACCGTGCTCGGCGACGCAACGGCGCTTCCGCCGGCCGTCCCGGCTGCAGTCGGAGATGGCGGCGACGGGCTGCTGCTCACCGACACGACCAGCGCGATGGCGGCCACCACCACCAGGGTGGCCACGACGGCGACGGACCCGATCAGCCAGCGATCGGCGCGTCCTGGTGGGCGGCCGCTCCCCGACGGAGGGACCGCATCGGGTGGCCGGGCTCGCGACGGTGGTGGGGGAGGAGGCAACGGGGCGCCACCGGCCGCTGCGCGGGCGCGCCGGACCGCGCTCTCCATGGCCCCCAGGGCGCGCTGACCCGGGGAACCCGGGGGACCCGGGGGCGGCTCGGCCACGCGGTCGTCTGGCATCCGATCCTCCGACGCATATCTTTTCCCCGTTCGAAGGCTTCCATTCCCCCCTACAATTCACGGCGTTCCCTCACATCAGGAGACGGCGATGCGATCGGACATCATTTCCAGGCCGCGCCCGATGCGCCCCGGACGAGAGCCACCCCCGTCGGTGGGCACCGAGCCCGGGCGCGGTGTGGCGGCGGCGGCGGCGCCCCTCCTGGCCCACTTCTTCGGGGGCGTGCCGCCGGTGCGCTTCGAGTTCTGGGACGGGACCGCGCTCGGGCCCGCCCGCGGCGACATCGTGCAGGTGCGCTCACCGGACGCGGTGCGGCGGCTGCTCTGGGCGCCGGGCGAGATCGGGCTCGCCCGGGCCTTCGTGATGGGCGACCTCGCCTTCGAGGGCGACATCTTCGAGATGCTGGCGACCCTCCGCGCCGCGACCCCCGAGCGAATCCATGTCGGGTCACGGCTTCCCTGGCAGGCCATGCAGGCGGCGCGCCGTCTCGGGGTCATCGGCGGGCCGCTCCCACCTCCCCCCGAGGAGGCGGCACCACGGGGCCGGCTGCACTCGCGGGCACGGGACGCGCAGGTGGTGCAGCACCACTACGACGTCAGCAACGATTTCTACGCCATGGTCCTCGGCCCCGCCATGACGTACTCCTGCGCCCGCTTCGCCCCGGGTGTCGACACGCTCGAAGCGGCCCAGGAATCCAAGCACGATCTCATCTGTCACAAGCTCGGGCTGCCGGACCGGGCGGGGCTGAGGGTCCTCGACGTCGGCTGCGGCTGGGGTTCCTTCGCCCTGCATGCGGCGCGCCACTACGGAGCCCGGGTGATCGGCGTGACGCTCAGCCCGGCGCAGGCGCACCGGGCACACGACCGGGTCGCGGCGGCCGGGTTGGAGAGCCAGATCGAGATACGCATTCAGGACTACCGGGACGTGCGAGACGGGGGGTTCGACGCGATCGCGTCCGTCGGCATGTTCGAGCATGTCGGCTCATCCAGGAGCGCCCAGTACTTCGGCACCATGCGCAGGCTGCTCGAGCCCGAGGGCCGGCTGCTCAACCACGCCATCTCGAGTGTGGGTGGATCACGCATCGGACCGAGGACGTTCATCGGGCGCTACGTCTTCCCCGACGGCGAGCTCATCGATGTGGGCCAGGTGGTCCTGGGCCTGGAGGAGGCGGGTTTCGAGGTGCGCGACGTCGAGTCCCTGCGCGAGCACTACGCCAGGACACTCCGCGCCTGGGTCGGGAACCTCCAGCAGCACTGGGATGCGGCGGTCGCCGAGGTGGGCGTTCGCCGGGCTCGCGTGTGGCTGCTCTACATGGCGGCGTCGGCCAACGGGTTCGAGGACGGCGGGATCTCCGTCCACCAGGTGCTGGGCGTGGTGCCGGGCCCGGGCGGCCGGAGCGGCATGCCGCCGACGCGGCGCAACTGGGCCTGAAGCCGTCCTGGCACGGACCGCCATTTCGCGCGACCCTGAACGCGTGGTGCCCGCCCGCCAGATCGTCGTCTGCGACGGCGACGAGACCGGGCAGGAATTGCTGAATGAGGCGCTGCGGGTCCTGCAGCCCGGCGTGCTCGGGTTCGATCTCGAGCTGCTGCGATTCGACCTGTCCCTCGGGAACCGCCGGGCCACGGCCAACGAGGTCGTCCGCGAGGCTGCGGCCGCCATGCGCGTCACCGGCCTGGGGCTCAAGGCGGCGACCATCACCCCCGAGGCGACGGGCGACGTCGGCAGCCCCAACCGCATCCTGCGCGAAGGCGTGGGCGGTTCGGTCATCGTGCGGACGGGTCGGCGCATCCCCGGCGTGGCCCCTCCGGCGTCGGTCGTCCACCCGATCGTGGTGGTGCGCATGGCGGTGGGGGACGCCTACGGGGCGGAAGAGCACAGGACGGGCGACCCCGGGACCATGGCGGAGCAGGCGTGGCGGACCGAGCGCATCGACCGCTCGACGTGTCGCTCCGTGGCGGAGTTCTCGTTCCGGACGGCATCCCCGCTCGATGCGTGCGTGTACGGAGGCCCGAAGTGGACCGTCTCCACCGTCTACGAGGGGATGCTGAAGGAGGAGATGGACGCCGCCGCGGCGCGCTATCCCGACGTGCTCTACCGCCCCACGTTGATCGACGCCGCCTACGCGGGGCTGCTCACCGAGTCGAGCAGCAGCCCGCTGGTCGTCCCGGCCCTCAACCGTGACGGGGACTGCCTCTCGGATCTCGTGTTGGCCCTGTTCGGCTCCATCGCCGGCGCCGAGTCCGTGTTGCTGGCTCTCGACGACCAGATGCACCCCGTCGTCGCCATGGCTGAGGCGCCGCACGGGACCGCGCCGTCGCTGATGGGCAAGAACGTGGCCAACCCGATGGCGATGCTCCTGGCCTGCGCCGCCGTGCTCGACCATGCGGCGCACGGCGATGCCGGGGTGGCCGGGGCGGCCGCCGCCATCCGCCGGGCCACGCTCGGCGCGGCGGCCGACGGGATACGGACCTTCGACCTGGGTGGAGAGGCCTCGACCTCCGAGGTCGTCGACGAGGTCCTGCTCCGCCTGCGTCGCCGCTCTGCTGCCTGATCCCGCCAGGGGCAGGGGCGTTTGGCAGCCCCGATGACGGGGCAAGAGTGTCAGAGCGCCCAACCTGGCCAGGGGGCTGGCGCATCGGACGGGCACTGGACGGCTCTCTGGTCCGCGTCGGACGAGCCCGTACCGCGCGCGAGTTCCGTCGTTGCTCCGCAGTTGCTCCGACCACTGGAGAACTGTCGTCGAGCCTCAGGCATGTGCGCGCCCGATCTCGACGGCCCGATCTCGACGGTACGGGAACTCATCATGGGCGGGATTTCGCGGTTCTCGGTCGCCGAACGTTGCGTCAGGCGTTTTGAGGGTGCCTTCCGACGCAAGAGACCTGTGTCCTCCACAGCCTTTCCCCCGTTTGTGGGGATTTCGGGTCAGCGCAGCCCAAGCGGTGCAAAGAGATCGCCGTGCGTGTCGACTCGACGCAACACGTCGTCGGTCTCGAAGCGGAGCAGGAGTGGATCGCGCGTGGTGGCGCACTTGTGCACCTCGGCCGGGGTTACCGGTGTCGACACAGTTGGTGTCGGCATGGCCCGGACCGAATAGACCGCGACGGTCGTCTTGGCCGAGTGGTTCTGGCTCCAGTCGATGAGGACCCGGCCGCGACGCAAGGACTTGCGCATGTTGGACACGACGAGTTGCCCATGCTCTGACTCCAATTTGCGGGCGATCTCGTAAGCCCGGTCGCGGAGGCTGTCCCACGTCGTTTTCGGCCCGACGGCTGCATACACCTGCAAGCCCTTCGACCCGCTGGTCTTGGCAAAGGGCTCGGTTCCCTGCCGGCCGAGCTCCTCCATCACGTAGCCGGCCACCTCACAGCACTCGACGATCGAGGTCCCCTCGCCCGGGTCCAGATCGAAGACCATGTGATCGGGCCGTGCGGGGAGCTTGCGACGGCGCCCGACGTGCCAGAGCGGCACATGGAGCTCGATCGTCCCGAGGTTGGCGGCCCAGGCCAGAGTCGGGAGGTCGTCGACCATCGCGTACGGGATGACATCCTTGGCGTCATTGGCCGGGACCTCCACCGAGTGCACCCACTCAGGAGCGTGGGACGGGATGTGCTTCTCGAAGAAGGACTTGCCCTCGACCCCGTCGGGGAATCGCTTCATCGTCAGCGGCCTCTCCCGGACATGCGGCAGCATGACCGGCGCGACGCGCACGTAGTAGTCGATGAGTTTGCCCTTGGTGAACCCGGTCTCGGGGTAGAGGACCTTCTCGAGATTGGAGACGGAGAGCTCCCGGCCCTCGATCGTCGTCCGTGTGGACGTCGCCATCACGCCCCCGTCCACGGTCGGCGCACGGTCCGACCCCGTGCCCCGGGGGCGCTCATTCCACGACCACTTCGTGGGGCGACTTGTCGGGGCGCAGGCCCCGCCAGGTCGGGTGGCGCAGCCGGCCGGCCGTCGTCCATTCGCCGAACTCCACCTCTCCCACCAGCGTGGGGCGCACGAAGTGCGCTGTGGCGGCGTCTCGGGCCGGGAGCACGGAGACGAAGGGGCTCTCCGGCGTGGCCAGCAGTCGAAGTTCGTGAAGGAGGGCGTCCCGCGCGTCGGCACTGAAACCGGTTCCCACCTTTCCGACATAGCGGAGTCCGCCGTCGTCGGGGATCCCGAGCAGGAGCGCGCCGAGACCGCCCTGCCGCTCGCCCCGCCCGTCAGTCCAGGCACCGACGACCGCCTCCTGCGTGCGGAAGGACTTGACCTTGGTCCAGTCAGGGTGGCGCCGGCCTGGTCGATACGGCGAGGAACGCCGTTTGGCGATGATGCCTTCCAGGCCGTTCTCCACAGTGGCGGTCAGGATGTCCTGACCCGACACGTCACGGAATGCGTCCGTCGTGGTGAAGGTCTCCCCGGAAAGGTGCAGTGATTCGAGCCGTTGGCGCCGCTCGTCGTAGGGGGCATCCAGCATCGAGTGCCCGTCGACATAGAGAAGATCGAACGCAACGAAGCTGACGGGGTCCAACGCAGATCGTCGTTTTGCCTCTCGCTGATTGGACACGTGCATGCGCCGCTGCAGCCTCGAGAAGCTCGGTCGACCGTCTTCGCCCAGCGCCACGATCTCACCGTCGATGATGCAGGTGGTCAATCCCAGGAATCTTCCGATGTCCGCCAGCTCGGGGAACGAGACTGTCACATCGAGGTCGTTGCGACTCTGGGCTCGAACGCGTCCGCCTTCGACAAACAGGATCGCCCGGACCCCGTCCCATTTGATCTCGAAGGCCCAGTTCTTGTCGTCCGTCGGGAGCTTGCCGGCGACCGCCAGCATCGGCTTGATCGTGGTGGGCAGTTCGTCCGCCCGGGTGGACGGACCGTGCCGGTGGATCATCCAGTTGCGATCCTTGGTCTGGAAGAGCACGAAGCTCGCGTCGACCTTCGCCCCGTGGAGCACGAACTTGACCTCGGAGTCGGACCACTTCTCCACGTCGTAGTGACCCGTGTCCCAGATGGTCATCTGGCCGCCGCCGTACTCGCCTCGAGGGATCTCGCCGGAGAACGACGCGTAGTCGAGGGGGTGGTCCTCCGTGTGTACGGCGAGGTGATTCTTGCCCGGAGTCTCGGGCAGACCCTTGGGAAGGGCCCACGAGGCGAGCACCCCGTCGCGCTCGAGCCGCAGGTCCCAGTGCAGACTCCGCGCGTGGTGCTCTTGGATCACGAAGGTCCGCCCGGAATGGCGTCTCGACGAGCGGCGCCCCATCGGTTCCGGCGTCTTCTGCGGATCCCGCTTCGTGCGGTAGGTCTCGAGCTTCCCCGCCTTGCTCCCCGCACCCTTGCTCGTGGCCTTCGGCATCACCGGACACCACCGTACCCATAGTCTCAGGTTGGCCGGTGCAACGTGGGGTAAGAGCAACGACGGGTTGATGGATGGAAAGGGAAGAATGGCAAGACGGCTGATCGCACCTGCGGAACCCAGCGGAGCGGAACGCAGCTCCGAGGGCATCAGATGAATCTCGTTGAGCGGCTCGCCCGGAAGGCGGACCAGACGCAACAGGGCGTTCGTCCGCTGGCCTTCGCGGTCGGGGTATTCAAGAAGTTCGGCGACGACCGGGGCGGCTCGCTGTCCGCACTCTTGACCTTCTACGGGTTTCTGTCCCTGTTCCCGCTCCTGTTGCTCCTTGTGACGATCCTCGGCTTCTTCGGCGGCGGGGAGCATTCGTTCGTTCGGCGCGTCGAGAATTCGGCTTTTTCGCAATTCCCCGTCGTGGGAACGAAGCTCAGCACCAATATCCATGGCCTGCAGGGTCGCAGCATCCTCGGCCTGGTGGTGGGGATCGTCGTCGTGGTGTGGGGCTCGCAGGGCGCTCTGCAGACGGCGCAGTACGCGCAAGCGGAGATCTGGAACATCCCGGGCGTGAACCGTCCGAGTTTCTGGGCGCGTCTCGGGAGGACGGGATCCATGATGGTGGTCCTCGGCCTGTTCCTCCTCGTGAGCACGCTGTTGGCCGGCCTCGTGACGATCGGGCACCACGGCGGCCTGGCCGTCGTCGGGGCGGTTGTGTCGTCGCTCGTTGTCAACGTCGGTCTCTTCGTGGTCGCCTTCAGGCTGCTGACTCCGAAACAGATCCCTTGGAATGACATGGTGCCGGGCGCCATCGTGGGTGCGGTGGGATGGACCCTTTTGCAGTATCTCGGTGGTGTCCTCGTCGAGCATTCCCTGCGGAATACCAGCAAGGAATACGGCGCGTTCGCGCTCGTTCTGGGCCTCATCGGGTTCCTCTATCTGGCGGCCCAGGTCACCCTCTACGCCTCTGAGATCAATGTGGTCCGGGCCCGGCACCTCTGGCCGAGAGGATTGGTGCAGCCTCCACTGACGACGGCGGACAAGGAGGTGCTGTCCTCCATCGCGCTCGAGGGGCAGCGGCGACCGGAGCAATACGTGGCGACTGGCTTCCAAGCCGACGGCAATGCAGGCGAGGAGCAGCACGGAGCGCCGTAATGCCGCAGGCCAGGCGTGGTCCCAGTTTCTCTCCCCTGACCATGGGTATTTCTCCCTGTGGCGCACCGTGGCGCACCGTGGCGCACCGTGGCGAGGAGGCAGTGCCATGTCCAACAGCACCGTGACCCGTAGGCCCGCTCGATTCGGATTCCATGGGCTTGGAGCCGCGATGGCCCTCGCTGTCTGCAGCGCCCTCGTCGTCGGGTGGGCTTCGCTCCGGCACCGGATGTCGGGGACAGTGGAGTCGGCCTCGGCGGCTGAACCGATTTCGGGCCGCGTCGAAGGGGGGATCTGACCATGTCGGTGATCAACCGCACTGGGCAGGGCGGCACCGCCCTGGATTTCTTGGAGGATGAGGATCTCGAGTTGCGACGACTCTTTATGGCGTTGCGAGCTCGGCGAGGCTCGTCGGTGGAGGAGCGTGCCCAATACGGGGATATCGCCAAAGAGACCATTCGGCACCTCGCCACGCGGGAGGCCGCCCTCGTCGATGCGAGCAACGTGGCCTCCGACGACCCGGGCTTGCAAGACTTCTCGAGCCGCGTAGAGGATGGCATGCGGCAGCACCGCCCCTACATCGAACGGGTCGAGAAGATGTCGCGCGGCGTCCAGGGCATCGACCTGAGGGTTGGTCAGGATATTTATGGCGAGATGGAGCAGCTCATGCAGGTTGTCGGTACCGAAATCGAATGGGAGCTGGACGTCGCGCTCCCGGACCTCAAAGGCATCCTCGAGGCAACTGACCGGCCGGTGCGCCGCTAACTCCGCACCCCTCTCGGCGCCCCATACGGCACGGGTCGTGCGCCGCCGGCAGGGGTCCGACGCGGGAGTGATGCGGAGTGGCAGGAGGACGTCCCGTATGGTCTACGGAGGTTCCAGCCCAGTCTGGGGCGAGGAAGCCGGGGACAAGGCATGAACGTCGATGAACTGGTCGAGACCGCGTGTGCGCGCGTCGGATCGGAGGAATTCGGCGGCGACACCTGGCGAGAAGGCCTTGACGTCCTGGTCGAATCGTTGAACACGGAGTCGGCGCTCAACCAGCTGGGCGAGAGCGTGATGGTCGACCAGATCGTCGGTCTGCTCGTCAATCGGCTCGAGGTGGAGCAGTGGTACGCCCGGCACCCCGAGATAGGCGAGCAGGAGATCGTCGCCCCGTTGTTCGGGCTCGGGCTCCCTCGTACAGGCTCCACCGCCTTGAGCTTCCTCCTGGCCAGCGACGCCGGGCGGCGATCGTTGCGCACGTGGGAGGCGGCCAAACCATGTCCACCGCCGGAGACGGCCACCGAGCACACCGACGCCCGGATCGCCGAGACGCAGGTGGGCATCGACATCACGAACGAGATGTTCCCCGGTTTCGTGGGAATGTTGCCGACTTCCGCCACCGGCCCACAGGAATGCATCCTCATCATGGCGCTCGACTTCAGATCGCAGGTGTTCGAGGGTATGGCACGAATCCCGGCGTATAGCGCGTGGCTTTTGCAATGCGACATGGAACCCGCCTACCGCTATCACCGGCGCGTGCTGCAGTTGTTGCAGTGGCGCTGCCCTCCGGAGCGGTGGTGGCTCAAGACGCCCGCGCACATGCACTCGATCGACGCACTGGACCGGGTCTATCCCGATGCTCGGTTCGTGATGACCCATCGTGACGTGGGCAAGGTGCTGCCCTCGGTCTGTGCCGTGTTCGAGGCACTCTCGGACGTACTGACGGAGCACCCCGATCCGGTGGCCATCGGCCGCCACAACTCCGAGCTGTGGCGGTATTCGCTGCAACGCCTGATTGCGTTTCGAGATAGCGGCAACGAGAGCCGGTTTTTCGACGTTTCCTTCGAAGCCGTACAGCGCGATCCGATGGCGGCCGTGGCACAGCTCTACTCGGAGCTCGGCGACGAGCTGACCGACGAGGCTCGACGACACATGCAGGAATGGTGGGCAGACAGCTCGAAGGAACGTTCGGGTCCGCACAGCTACAAAGCCGAGACGTTCGGCCTCGACCCCGCGACGATCCGAGAGCAGTTCGCGTTCTATTACGACAGATTCGACGTCACGCTCGAGGGATGAGGGACCGTGACCACACGGTGTCGTGGGACGAGTTCGGCTGCCGTAGGGCTGCGTGAGGGGTTCTCGGGTCCCTACTCGGCGAAGGTGAACACCGCAGAGCCAGACGTCACTGCCCGGCCCGCGCCTTCGTCCACCATCACCATCTGCACGCCGACCTGACCGTTGGCTCCGCGCACTGCTTCGCCATCGACCCGGAAAGGTCCGACCTTGCCGCGGGAGAGGAACATGACGTGCCAGCTTCGTATCTGGAGGCGATCAGTGCCGACGAGGTCGCCGGCGAGTCCCATGGCCGCTGCCTCGAGCACAACGTGCTGTGGCCCCAGGTGTAGGGCCGCGTCGGGCGAGGCGAACTCGACAGAGAGCTCGGGCAACACCCAGTGGCCGTCTGGGCGGCGGGAGGCGCCGAAGACCTTCCAAAGGGGTGGCAGGTCCGGCGAATCGACGATGTCAATGGGGTTCGCGGGCATCTTCGCCAACCCTTCGGGGGTCTCGCCGATGGTCACGCCCTGACCCTCGGTGAAGGCAATCACCCGATCAGGGTTGTCGGCATCGACGATGCGCGACCGGGTGAACCCCATCTGGCGTCCGATCTTGAGCGTCTCCGAGCGGATCTCGATTCGCCTCACGTCGTACCCCGGGTCGAGGATGTTCGCGCTGTGGATCACCGGGTTGGGCACCCCATCAAGATCGCTGACGCCTCCGCCTTCCGGCGAACTGATGGCCATCGGTGCGATCAGCAAACCGCCCATCGAGTTCCGGAAGTCATGGCGGACATTGACAATGTTGTCACCTTCGGCGCCCAGGTCCAGCGATCCGTGGCGC
This sequence comes from uncultured Acidimicrobiaceae bacterium, assembly GCA_963764305.1. GTDB lineage: Bacteria > Actinomycetota > Acidimicrobiia > Acidimicrobiales > RAAP-2 > Bog-473. The sequence continues at coordinate 530,082 of CAVXSD010000001.1, forward strand.
CGACCGATGTACCGGTAGCTCAACAAACCAGTCCAGCGGCGCTCCAACTCGGCGGCGTATGCGTCCTTGTCATCCTTCAGGTCCCGGATGTCCTTCATGGCGGGCTCACCTTCTCCATCGATGCCTGCAAGGTCAGGGAGTGACCGCGCCCAAGCCGGCTTCCGCGACCTGCATGTCTTCGCTGTAGTGGCCGCCACTCACGCCGATCGCCCCCACGACTGCGTCATCAACGACGATGGGATATCCACCGCCGAACACGACCAGCCGGTCGATCCCCGTCGGCGCGCCAAGAGCCAAGGGAGCATCGTCCTTGATGAAGTCGTACCACCCGTGCGAGGGCATCCCGAAGCCAACGGCTGTATAGGCCTTGTCCTGGGCAATCTGGGTGGCGATCAGGGGAGCCCCGTCCATTCGGTGGAAGGTCTTGAGGAGTCCGCTCTCGTCGACGACGGCGATGGCGAATCCCTTACCCAAAGACCGTGCGTGAACGACGGCAGCGTCAATCACACGAGCGGCCAATTCGGCGGAGATGGTTGCTTTGCTGATGATGCCCTTTTCGCTCATCTATCTGTCCTTCCTCGGCGGCGACACAAGCTTCTGCAGGTTCTCGATTGGACGTCGGACCATCGGGGCTTGGAACACGTGCCTACGGTCTAGCCGACCATCGAAGCTCGAGTCATTCAAGATCCATGGCCGCATCGCTCCAGATCCATCACGGAGCGTCCTGCGCAGCGACGCACGTTGGAGCGCAGCTTCCTCGGAGCGACTCCCAAAGGCACGGCGGCTCGCTGTCTAGCATCGGTCGAGCCACCTTTCATGGCCCGGAAAGGTATGGCGTGAAACATCGACCTCCGGCCGACGGACGCAAGGAGATACCAGGTGAGCACCAATCCGAAGGAACGGCCACGATCGGCACTCCGGCGCATGTTGGCCGAACCCGGGCTCACGGTCCTGCCCGGCGTCTACGATGCGCTGTCCGCAACGCTGGTGGAACGCAGCGGCATTCCGGGGGCATATATGTCGGGTGCCGCGGTTTCAATGACGCTCGGGGGCGTTCCCGACCTGGGACTTCTCACGATGACTGAAATGGCCACTCAGGCCGCCCGCCTGGCCGGCGTCGTGAGTGGCCCGCTCGTCGCCGATGCCGACACCGGATTCGGCAACGCTCTCAACGTTCAGCGAACGGTCGTCGAATATGAACGCGCCGGCGTCGCCGGGCTCCATATCGAGGACCAGACGTATCCGAAGCGTTGTGGACACCTCAGTGGCAAGTCGGTGATTCCGAGTGTGGAATTCGTGGACAAGATCAAGGCCGCAGTCGAGGCGCGGACAGATGCAGAGCTTGTCCTCATCGCTCGAACGGACGCTCGTGGTCCGCTCGGATTCGCCGAGGCGATTCGTCGCGCCAACGCCTACCTCGAAGCAGGCGCCGATCTGATCTTTGTCGAGGCCCCGCAGACGATCGACGAGATCTCATCCATCCCCGCCGAGGTCGATGGACCCGTCATGTTCAACATGGTCGAAAACGGGTCCTCTCCACCCGTCGAGCTCGAGCAACTGGCATCCTGGGGCTACAGGCTCGCCATCCGTCCTCTCGCCCTCATCACCCCTGTGGTCCGGGCCGTCATACGAGCTCTGTCTGAGATGAACCCGCCGACGCCTCTCGAAGGGGTGATCTCGACGCCGAGCGATCTGTTCGAGACCGTCAACCTGAACGCATGGCTCGAACTCGGCAATAGATTCGGGTCGAGTTCTCACCTTCTCTAGCCGCGACGACTACGCCACGTGCCCATGCGGCTCTGTGGACCACCGGGTGCCTGCAGGGCTGGCTCTGTCTGCAGGTGGTAAGCAGCACATTTGAGATCTGTCACCCGTCCGTTGATCGGAGGTTTCGCCCATGGCCACCGTCTCGTTCTCCCGCCGGTTGTCCGATCTGGCCGCGGCCGATCCTTCCCGTACTGCCATAACCTGCGGCGAACACAGCGTGACCCGAGCCGAACTCGAAACAGCCGCTGACGCTCTCGCCCGACAACTGCTCGAAGACGGCGTGCAGCACGGCGAGATGGTCACGATCGCTCTGCCCAACTCTGTCGAGTGGTTCGTCGCCGCCGCCGCCACCTGGAGGATCGGAGCGATTCCCCAACCCGTGTCGCATCGGCTTCCGGCTCGCGAGCTGGCCGCCATCGTCGAGCTCGCCGATCCACGGGTGATACTGGGTACCGACACCGACACCTTCGCTGATCGCATCTGCCGGCCAGTCGGCTACGTCGCCCCAGCACCCGCCCCAGACGCGGCGCCGCTGCCTGACGCCATCTCGCCAGCGTGGAAGGCACCGACCTCGGGAGGCTCCACCGGCCGGCCGAAGCTCATCGTGGCGGGCCAACCGGCGAGCATCGATGACGAAGCGCCCCCCGATCTCCTGATCCAGCCCGACGGCTGCATCGTGATGCCAGGGCCGCTGTATCACAACGGTCCCATCGTCTGGGCGTGCGGTGCTCTGCTCGCCGGCAACCACGTGGTGGTCCTCCCTCGCTTTGACCCCGAATCCACCCTGGCCGGGATCGAAGAACACCGAGCCGACATTGCGTACCTGGTGCCGACCATGATGAAGCGCATTTGGCGACTGCCTCTCCATGTGCGTGAGGGGTTTGACCTTTCTTCGCTCCGCGTGGTGTGGCACCTGGCCGAGCCCTGCCCGCCGTGGCTCAAGGAGGCTTGGATCGAGTGGCTCGGGCCCGAGCGCATTTTTGAGCTCTACGCCGGGACGGAGGCGCAGACCGCGACGGTGATCACAGGCGCCCAATGGCTGGAACACCGCGGCTCGGTCGGTCGGCCCCTCCTCGGGTCTATCAGCATCACGGACGAAGAAGGCAACGAGGTCCCGACCGGTGTGGAGGGTGAGGTCTGGCTCAAGTCGGGCCTCGAGAGCCCGACCTACCGCTATGTCGGCGCCGAAGCCCGCACGCGGGAAGGCGGGTGGGAATCCCTCGGCGACAATGGCTGGCTCGACGCCGAGGGCTACCTCTATCTCGGTGATCGCATGACCGACATGATCCTTACCGGAGGTTCAAACGTGTACCCGGCGGAGGTCGAGTCGGCTATCGCTGAACACCCCTCCGTACAGTCCTGCGCAGTGATCGGGCTGCCCGATGACGATCTCGGGAACATCGTCCATGCGATTGTCGAAGCCGACCCCAGGGAGCTCCGGGTAGACGAGTTGCTCGCCTTCCTGGGTGAGCGCCTCGTCCGCTACAAGGTTCCCCGCAGCATCGAAATCGTGAACGAGCCCCTGCGCGACGATGCCGGCAAAGTCCGCCGCAGCGCACTCCGTGCCGAGCGCCTCGGATCGATCGCGGGGTCCACCGCGTAGGGCGCGGGGCCCCGTTGTGCTGCCCGCGGCCAGCAGCTGGAGCGCACAGCGGCGGGTGCATCAGGTCTTCCGGCACGAGTCGTTCCAGGGCTGCTGGCCATCGGCGTCGTAGAGCGCGATGGCGAGGTCGTCCTGTTCGGCCGGAGTCGCCTGGTTCGGGGGGACGTTGATGAGCTGCGGCATGCCCGCCAGCTGGGCCGCTTGGTTCCACGTCGCCTGGCTGAATTGAAAGCCGCCCATGTACGTACCCCCCGGCGAGACGGCGTCGTAGTTGCCGCCTGACTCGGTCTTCAGGACACATTGGAGGAAGGGAGGCAGCGACGGGTCGCCCGACGACGTGGTGGCGGCGCTCCCTTGTGGAGCCGTGGGGATGGTGGCAGGAGGTAGTGACGTGGGCGAAGTGGCCACTGAAGCAGCATTGGCCTGTGCAGTTCGGATTGCTGCTGCAGCGGCCGCGGCCTGGGCCGTCCGGACTGCTGCTGCAGCGGCCGCGGCCTGGGCCGTCCGGACTGCTGCTGCAGCGGCCGCGGCCTGTGCCGCCTGCTGCTGGGCCACCGCCACGGCGAGCTCGCCCGCGATCGCCGACTGCTTGGACGCGAGCTGAACTTCGGTCTGGTGCGCGGCGTTGGCCAGCGTTGCCTCCTGGTTGGTGGTCGCTCGATCCTGCGCCTCTTGTTGTTCCAGGGTGGCGCGTTCGGCACGCAACCCGTTCTCGTCTGTCTTAATGGCGGCGACGGCAAGGGCGATATCACCACTTGCCACTTTTTCATACTCCGCTCTCGTCGGCGCTTCCTTTTCGTTCGTGAACAGGGCCTCGGTCCCGTTGACCTCCGGGTCCAAGTTGATGTAGGCCGACACCGCTTCAGACTGAAGCCGCTTGCGATCGCGCCAAACCTGATTGGTTTCGGCTTGGATCTTTTCCTCAGTCGACCCGATCTCCGCCTCGTCGCGTTGTACTTTGGCGACATCGACGTCGTACTGCTGTTGGTACGTGCCGATCTGGAGCTGCTCCTGCACGAGATCCTGGGCGATCTGGGTCCCTTGCGCTTTGAGATTGGACACTGGATCCGCCGCGACGGGTCCCGGAGCCGCGACCACCGTTGCGGTGATCGCGGTTACGAGAGACAGGCCCACCATCCCCACTCCAACACGGGCGAGCGTTTGCACTCGGCAGCGGAGACCTGGCTTCGTCGTCGGGCTCTTCTCGGCACCGGTCACGATTGGCAAAACGTTTTAGTCGATTTTGCGTCGACAGTGCAACCCGCGTGGTGTCTGACTCCGCCGACGAGGTTCTCTTGCAGCTCGGAATGCGCATCGGCATCGGGCTGACAAGGTGGATGGTCGACGATTCACCGGCGTTGCCCGAACATGACGTCCAGCTTCGAGAGACCGAACATGAACGAATCGTTCTTGTGCAATGAGCGTGTTCTGCACCTTGTCGAGGACCGACTCGGACAACCACTCACGAGCTCGGGGGTCGCCGAAACCAGCTCCGAGGACGACGACGTGGTTGGGCATGAGTGGGACGGTACAGAGCGAGTCGTCACCGCATGACGGAATGGTCAGTCGTCGGAATTGAGGGCGTAGCTTGCACATCTGGTGGCGCCAACTCTCGGCGATATACGGGCGACTGGGACCCACTCTCGATTGATGGGCGCCCGCACTTTGCGAATACCAGTCAGTACTCCAGCGTGGCAAGGAATTGACGAACGGGTGGGAAAGCTGCGTTGGGATCCTCGACAAAGGGCTCGTGACCGACGTCTGGAAGACAGACTCGACTTGCGTCGACCAGCCCTTGCATCAGCATCTGGCCGCCCGCGACCATGATGGCGTCACGCTGGCCATAGAGAACGAAGACGGGACAGCGGATCTCATGGAGTCGGCCGGTCAGATCCGTACGAGCGAACGTCCGGTCTAGTTGCGGTACGTTGTCATTTGGAACGGGCAGTCCTGCCATGGCGGCTTGCACTTTGCCGCGGACAGCGGGTATCCCCTCTTGAGTGACGGCCATCGCGGCGTATCGGCCAGCGTGCTTGTCTTTCGATTCAGAGCGCCAAGACCAAGCGGTGAGGTACCACGCAGCCAAGGCAAGAGCCTTGGCCGTACGAGTCGGACCGAGGGCACGCAGTGCCGGTACAGCGATCTTGCCTGGGTTGCCCGTGGGCGTAGTGCCGACCAAGACCATGCCGGCGCACGCCTCAGGGTGGCGTAGGCCGTAGTTGAGTCCAATGAAGCCGCCCATGGAGTGGGCGAGTACGCCCACCCGCTCGTAGCCGAGATGGTCTCGCAGCTCGTCCAGATCGTCGGCAATCCGCTCGTACGTGTAGGTGGCGATCGGCGCGGCTTCTGAGCGCCCGCTGCCCCGATAGTCGTGGTACACCAGCGTGTACGCGTCCTCGAGCGGTACCAGGGCGTCGGCCAAGGTGTCTGAGATGTTGGCAGGTCCGCCGTGACAGGCCAGGAGGGGAGGTCCGTTGCCCCGGAGGTGGTACCGGAGTCGGACATTGTCTGAGGTCTCGAATTCCCCACCTTGAAAGATGTTAAGCCTTGGAGATCGAGACCGAGGAGTTGCCCGAATACCGCTCGGGTTGGGGTACTAAATCGATCGTCTTCAAATTGCCGGTCGGTAACTCCCAGACCTGTACCACCGTTTCGGGACGCCCTCAGTGGCTCTTTCGTCGTCTCCTGACCAAGTCCACCGAGGAACCTCGCGGAGAGGCTGAAGTTCGTCATCGGTATCAGCATGTGAGTTCTGCGTGGCAATGTTCGAGCCGAACGCCACATGTAGTTGCTCTGGGACCTTGACCCTCGTACTGACTGATACGGACCCGGTACAGCTCGCATCGAGGCGCCGTTACCATCCTGGCATGGCTGCTCGTCCCGACCCTCCGACCGTGCGCCGGGCCACGACGGCGGACGCGGCGGCCATCACGGAAATGCTGGTCCGGGCTTTCGACGACGATCCCGTGGCGAACTATATGTTCGCCGGTCACCGGCGCCGCCGGAGAGGGTTGCACTCCTTCTTCGGCACTGAGTTGAGACGTCACTACCTACCGAACGGCCACGTCTACACGACCCATGATCTCAGCGGTGCGGCCCTGTGGGGGCCACCCGACCGGGAGCGCCATCCCGTGAAGGAGTTGCTCGAGCTATTTCCGACGGCGCCCTACCTACTGAGCCCGCACGTCCTCGGGGCCCTCCGCCTCATGTTCACGGTGGAGAGACTGCACCCGAAAGAGCCGCACTGGTATCTCTTCACCCTGGGCACCGCGCCGGAACGCCAGGGCAAGGGCATGGGCTCGGCTCTGCTGCGCACCGTGCTCAGCCACGTCGACCAAGAGGGCCAGCCAGCATTCCTCGAGTCCTCCAAGGAGCGCAACGTGCCCCTCTACGCCCGCTTCGGCTTCGAAGTCACCGATGTGCTGCCACCGACGTGGGGGAGTCCGACCATGTGGCAAATGTGGCGAGAACCCCGTCTTCCCGACCAGTAGGGACTGCTCAACGACCAACCCGAAACTGTCTCGAGCTTGCTGAAGGCTCAGGCTCACCTCACTACGGGAACGCCCACAACGGGGTACTCGAGGGACACTGCACGGCAGGGGATGCCTGCTCGGTCATCGGGAAGAGTTGAGCAGTCTCTATGCGTTCGCCGGCTTGTTGGCGAAGACCAACGCCTTCGTGTCGGGGTCGTAATGGACCATGTAGACGGGACCGAGCGCGTACGGCCGGTTGGGCCCGAAAGAAATGGGAGCGTTCGTTCCCGGCAGCAGGACGTTCTTGAGTCCGTACCCCGCCTTGACGAAGCTGGCCACGGTCAGGTTCTTGCCGGCTGCCTTGGCGATGTCGGTGAAGAGCGCCATGTCGGTGCAGGCGATCTCAATTCCCATGAAGGTGGCCTCGGACTCGGGCAGTGTGGCGCTGTACGGGTTGATGTGATTGGACGGGTAAGCCTTGCGGTCGAGGGCGACGCACTTTTGGGTCCCGGGATTGTTCCAGATCGCCGCTGGCGGCGTCAGCGGGCTCGACGTCACGACATTCTTGAGGTAGATCGGGTTATAGTTCGCACCCACATCACCGCTGAAGTCACCTTCGTTGGTGGCCACCCAGGGTGGGTTGTAGGTGCTTTGGATGTCCGACAGCCCTTGGGCCCAGGTGGCTGAGCCGGTACCGACGGCGACGACCTCGTTCACCCCCTCTGTCTTGAACTTCTGGGCGATCACCTGAACTTGCGAGTTGGAGGCGGCGAGGTCACCCTGCGGCGCCGAGTCGATCGCGGTGGTGACGACCGGGATGTGAAGCTTGGCCAGCACCGACTGGACGAGCTGGGCTTCCTGCTGATCGCTCGGGTTACCGCCGAAGACGGCCACCTTCTTGCCCTTGAACACGCCCTGCCTGTCGAAGATGGAGAGCTCCAGCGGGTCATAGGCGTTGTCCGGCGGAGTCGCCGTGAAGTCCTGGGCCACCGTCGAACTGTTACCCGAGGGGAGCACCGCTCCGACGACGGGCACGTTGTCCTGCAGGTAGCACGTCGGCATCAACGGGGAGATGGCCACGAAGATGCCGTCGTCCTGGGTCAGCTGCGTGCACACCGAGGCGGCAGCAGCCGGACCGGTCGGGTTCACCGCCACGATGTAGGGGACGATCTTTCGGCCGTTGATCCCTCCCTGCGCGTTGATGTTCTTAATGACGGCGTTGAAGGCGTCCGGAACGCTGCCCCAGTTGATGTCGACTCCAACGGCCTTGACGGCCGCGACGTCGACGTAGGGAATCCCGACGCGGATCGTGGTCGCCGTCACTCCCGGCGTGCTGCTCGATGCGGCCGATGCTGGGCTGATGCCCAGGAGTCCGCCGATCGTCGCGATGATCACAGCGGCCGCGGTAGCCGCCTTGACCTTGGTCATTGTCGTCACCCCCGTGGACAGAGCCGGTGCCGCCATCCCCGACGCTTGCTCGGGAGCCTGGCGAACTGGACTGCCGGGCTGAGACTCTGACACGAATGCCGCGGTCTTGCCGTCAAGAGGCGGATCGACCCCCCGGCGCGCAGAGTGTGGTCGAGCACCGGCTGTTATCGGTGGACCTGGTGGCGGAACTGGTGTAAGGACGGGGTGTGGGTTCCGACCAGGCCCGCTCCCATCGGTCAAGGAGGAGTCCATGACAGTTGTCCCGGCCACCCTCACCATCCCGCCCGTCGTGGACCCACCGGTGCGGTTCGTTCCGACCGGCGAGTTTCGGGGGACCCTGGACCAGTTCGACTACACCGAGGAGGAGTGGTTCGCCACGGGCCAGGTGGACGGCCACTCCTACTCCACCGCCCTGACGGTCAGGCGGCCCCGGGACGCCTCCCGCTTCAGCGGGACGGTCATGGTCGAGCCGGTGCACGCCGCGAGCGCCGCCCCCATCTGGATCTACACGTCGACCTACCAGATGCGCGCCGGCCACGGGTGGGCCGCCGTGTGCTCGCAGAAGACCGTCCTCGACGGCTTCGTGAAGCCCACCAACGCCGAGCGCTACGCGTCCCTGGACATCTGGTCCGACGCGCCGCCCCTCGAGACGTCGGGCATCGAGGGCATGCGGGTGCCCCGCGACCCCGCCGGGTTTCAGGCCCGCATGGAGCGGATGCGCCAGGTCAACGTGCTGTCGACGCCCATCCTGGCCCAGGTCGGGGCTGCGCTGGCGATTGCCGGCGGGCCCTTCGCCGGGCTCGGCGTGCGCCACCTCGTCCTGACCGGGCACTCCCAGACCGGCGCCGTGGTGACCGACTACGTCCTCAACGGCCACGCCGTCCAGCGTCACGGGGACGGCTCGCCGGTCTATGGCGGTTTCTTCCCGAGCGGCGCGCCGTCCGTGCGCTTCGAGCAGGTGGACGTCCCGATTGTCCAGGTGCTGAGCGACGGCGACATCGCCGACCCCAACCGGGCCGGCCGGGAGGGCCGCCCGTACCGCCGCGACGACAGCGACGATCCGGCCGACCGCTACCGGCTCTACGAACTGGCCGGGGTCGGCCACATGGGCACCCGCTACCCGCCTTACAACGACAACGCCATGTGGCAGAACGACCCCTTGGGCACCGCCGGAAGCGTCCCAAAGGGCGCGGCCATGAACAGCCTGCCGCACGACGAGCTCTTCTCTATGGGACTGCACCACCTGGCCCAATGGGTGGCCGCCGCCGTCACCCCGCCGCGGGCCGACCGCATCGAAGTGGGGCCGGACGGCCTGTTCGCCAAGGACGGGTGCGGCAACAGCCGGGGCGGCGTGCGCTGTGCGCAGATGGACGTTCCCCGGCTGCGCTACTACTCGAACCCCGGCGAGCGGGAGGACGGGACGCCGGCCTTCGGCGTGGTGGGGATCGAGGAGACGCTGCCGGCGGAGACGCTGGCCCGCCTCTACCGGGACCACGCGGACTACGTCGACCGCTTCAACCGCCGGCTGGACGAGCTCGTCGAGGAGGGCTGGTTCCTGGCCCAGGACGCCGAGGAGATGCGCGCCGAGGCCAAGGGCGCCGCTGTGCCCTGAGCCCTGCGCGCCGGTTACCCGCACGACTCAATCGGATCGGGGCCCGATCTCGTGGCCCCGAATGGACAGAGGACACAGGGAGAGCAATGGAGATACTCGATGAGGTATGTGAGAAGGGCGTCATTGAGCGGCGCTTCAATCTCACGGTGGGCGGAGAGACCGTGCCCGGGATCCATTGGTTGCCGGAGGAGGTCTCCGCCGCTCACCCCACCGTGCTCGTCGGTCATGGAGGGACGCAGCACAAACGAGTACCGAATGTCCTCGGTCTGGCCAGAAAACTGGTGCGGCACGGTGGGTACGGGGTCGTCGCTCTCGATGCTCCCGGTCATGGCGACCGGATGACGGAAGAGCAAGAGCGGGAGCGAGCGGGGCTTCTCGCTCGCCGACAGGCCGATCGGCTGGCTCCCTTGTCAGAACGGCGGATCCGGGCGATGAGCGAGGCCGCCGTGCAGGCGGTTACAGAATGGAAGGCCCTCTTGGATGATGTGGCGACCAATCCACAATGGGCGAACGGGCCATTCGGCTATTGGGGCGTGTCGATGGGAACGGCTTTCGGGATTCCGCTACTGGCCAACGAACCTCGTATCGCCGCCGCTGTGCTCGGTCTCGGTTCGCTGCGGGAAGGGAGGGAGGAGCTGCGTGATCAGGCTGCTCGCATAAGGATCCCACTCTTGTTTCTCTTCCAGTGGGACGACGAACTCATGACGCGTGAGGGCGGTCTTGCACTTTGGGATGCCTTCGGTGCCGAAGAAAAAACCATGCACATCAATCCCGGACCACACGTGGGAATTCCGCTGTTCGAGCGAGATGCCGCTCTGACGTTCTACCAACGTCACCTGTGACGGCAGAGCAGCTGCAGCGCAGTGCGCGCGCCTCAGGTGGACGCGCCGCTGAATCAACGATCGGGTCCCGACACGGCTGCCAGACTTGGGCCGATGACTGACGATCCCGGCTCGCTGCGGCGGTTCTTGAAGACAGTGGTCCGCCCGGCGATGTACGGACCGCGTGCTCCGCTCGAGGTGTCGGCCCACCACCTGCACGGCGAACCGATTCCGGCCATCGAAGCCGTCCAGCGACTGTTCACGCCGTTCGAAGTAGGTGACGCCTGGGGAGGCGCGTGGGATACCACGTGGTTCCGGTTCCAGGGATCGGTCCCGGACTCGTGGGCCGGAGCTGAAGTGGTGGCCCTCATCCATCTCGGCGGTGACCAGATGGTCGGCTTCACGGCGGAGGGCCAGATCTGGGACAACGGGCTCCGGCCCGTCCAGGGACTCCACCACCGGCACCGCGAGTTCGTGCTCACTCCCGAGGCTCACGGGGGCGAGCCGGTCGAGTTCTTCGTGGAGGCGGCGGCGAATCCGATCCCGCCGTGGCACCTGGCCGACTGGCCCCTGCTCCTGCCCGATTACCGGGGAGCACCGCTCTATACCCTCGAGACGGCCGAGCTGGCGGTCGCCGACCGGTCGGTAGAGGGACTCTTCCTCGACATGCGGATCCTGGTCGAAGTGGCCGCACTCAGCCCCGACCGATCAGAGGAGATCTTCGTGGTGCTGGACAAGGCACGGGGCATCATCGACCCTGAGAACGTCTCCGCCGCGGTCGTCCCGGCCCGGGACGTGCTGGCTCCGCTCCTCGACCGGCCCACGTCCTCAGCCAACAGCGTCGTGGCGGTGGGTCATGCCCACATCGACTGCGCCTGGCTGTGGCCGCGACGCGAGACCAGGCGCAAATGCGCCAGGACCTTCTCCAACCAGCTGCGACTCCTGGAGCGTTACCCCGAACACCGCTTCGTGTGCAGCCAGGCCGTGCAGTACCAGTGGATGAAGGACGAATATCCCGGCCTGTTCGAGCAGATTCGGGAACAGGTCCGATCGGGGAGGTGGGAGCCGGTCGGGGGCATGTGGGTCGAGCCGGACACCAACGTCCCATCGGGCGAATCGCTGGTGCGCCAGTTGGTGCACGGCAAGCGATTCTTCGCCGAGGAGCTCGGGGTCGAGACGCACGAACTGTGGATCCCCGACGTCTTCGGCTACTCGGCCGCTCTGCCTCAGATCGCTCGTGAGGCCGGCGTCACCTCATTCATCACCCAGAAGATGTCCTGGAACGACACGAACACCTTTCCCCACACCTCCTTCTGGTGGGAGGGCCATGACGGCAGCCGCCTGCTGGCCCACTTCCCCCCGGCCAACACCTACAACGGCGACTTCTCCGTCGGCGAGGTGGCCGCCGGTCAGGATCGTGGCGTGGGGCCACATGGCACCGCGCTGAACCTCTATCCCTTCGGCTACGGCGACGGGGGTGGTGGCCCGAACCACACCATGATCGAGCGGTTCCGCCGCATGACCGATCTCGATGGTGTGCCCCAGGTAGAGATCGGCACCGTCGCGGGTTTCCTCGATCAGCTGCGCAAGGAGGCCGACGATCTCCCCGTCTGGGCCGGTGAGCTCTATCTCGAAGCCCACCGGGCCACGCTGACCACGCATGCCGAGGTCAAGCTGGCCAACCGCCGCGCCGAAGAAGCTCTCCGGGCCGCCGAGCTGTGGTCGGTGGCGGCGTCCCTCGACCGGCGCCCCGACCTCGACCGGGCCTGGAAACTTCTCCTGTTCCACCAGTTCCACGACATCCTTCCCGGGTCCAGCATCCACTGGGTCTACGAGGACACCGCGCGTGAACACGCCGAGGTGCTGGCCATCGCCGGCTCAATCACCGCCGAGGCCCAGACTGTCGTGGCCGGGGGAGACGTGGCCGCGGGAGACGTGGCCGGGGGCCTGGTTGCGTTCAACCCGTCGTCCACCGACCGGACCGAGGTGGTCGAACTACCTGACGGCTCGCTCGCGCTGGTGTCGGCACCGGCGTGTGGCTGGTCGATCGTCCCGCCCGACGCGTCGCTCGGCGACACAGAGCCGGTGACCATCGGCGAGGGCTGGCTGGACAACGGACTCCTGCGGGTGGAGTGGGACGGTGACGGCCTGCTGACCTCGGTGCGGGATCTCGTCGCCGACCGCCAGGTGCTGGCCGACGATGAGCGCGGCAACTTGTTCCAGCTCCACGACGACCATCCGCGCGCCTTCGACGCCTGGGACGTCGACCGTAGTTATCTCGACGAGGTCACCGACCTGGTCGCCGTGGACTCGGTCGAGGTGGTGGAGCGCCATCCGCTGCGGAGCGGGGTCCGGTTCATCCGCTCCTTCGGGGCCTCGAGCATCGCCCAGACCATGCGCCTCTCCGCCGGGGCACGGCGGCTCGAGTTCCACACCGATGTGGAGTGGCACGAGCGGCACCGGTTCCTCAAGGTGGCCTTTCCCGTCTCCGTCCGCTCAACGCGCGCCACTTACGAGATCCAGCACGGCCACCTCGAACGGCCGACCGTGGCCAACACCAGCTGGGACGAGGCCCGCTTCGAAGTGTGCGGCCACCGATGGGCGGATCTGAGTGAGCCCGGCTACGGGGTGGCCCTGCTCAACGACTGCAAATACGGCTACGACATCCTCGGGCACACCATCCGGCTCTCGCTCCTCCGCGCTCCGGGCTTTCCCGACCCCGAGGCGGACCAAGGCTCCCATCACTTCGCCTACGCGCTGGTCCCCCACGAAGGTGACCTACGGGACGCCGGGGTCATCGCAAACGCCGAGCACTTCAACCTCCCCCTCTCGCTGCGCGCCGGTCAGGGTGAGGGCCGCGTGGTCTCCGTCGACCGACCGGGGGTGAGTGTGGAGGCGGTCAAGTGGGCCGACCGTTCCGATGCCGTGGTTGTCCGCCTCTGCGAGGTGTGGGGCTCCCGGGGCCCCGCGCGCCTGACGCTGCACCGCCCCTTCGTGTCGGTGGCCCGTACCGACCTGCTCGAGCGCCCGTTGTACCCGCTGGCCGGCCACGACGGGACCGTCGAGCTCGTGCTCCGGCCCTTCGAGCTCGTCACGCTGGCCTTCGACCTGGGTTGAGCCGTTGCGCCCGGCGGCGCTCAACCAGGAGAGACGAACCACGACGCAGGATTCAGTTCGAGTCCGCCGAACTCCACGTCACAAGGAGGCCAGTTGGTGAAGCTCGTGCGGCGTCAGATGCACGACGTTCTTCGGGTTGCAGTTCCAGATGGACTGGGTCGGCTGGGTGAGCGCCTTGTCGTAGACGAACTTGTTGGGCTCGACTTTGAGGAGGGCAAAGCACGGCGATGGCTGAGGGTCCAGGTTGGAGAGGCTCAAGCTCGCTATCGGCGCCTGAATGCCTCCAGCGTCCCAGTTCTTGGTGGCGGCGGCGTGGGTCAGCACACATGAGACCGTCAGGTCGGCCCCACAGGCCGAGGCGGACTTGGCCCACAAGAGCCACGACTCCGCGCCCTCCTCATCGTCGAAGTCGACGGCGTCGCCTTTGGCATAGGTGTGCATGACGTTGACGAGCTGCTCGGTCGAAGGGTTTTGAGAGGCCATCTCGAGCGGCCACCATCCCGTCTCGAGGTAGACCGGCGGGAGGCCAGGATTGGCGGCCACGCCGCCGCTGGTTGTGGAGTTGTAGAACTGGACCCCGAGGATGACGAAGGCAGGGTGGTAGCCGGCCGTCGTCATCGCCTGAAAGTAGGGGACGATGTTGTCGTCGAGGGAGGGCCACAGGGCTTCGACCCCCTTGCTTTGCGCTTCCTCGACGTAGGGCGCCCAGTCGGTCACGGCTATCGGCGGCTCCTGGAAGTCGACGACTTTCCACCCCTGCGCCTCCGCGCCGAACTCGTACTTGTGCTCAGGCTCGAGAACCGAGGGAGTGTTCGCCCCGCCCATACCGGCCTTCTTGACCGCCCGCGGATATGCCTTGGCGAGCTGCCGGAACCATCCCGAGGGCCATGTGCCGGTGTTGCCACCGCCCGGATTGACCTGATCCGAGGCGACCTCGGAGACGTCGGAGGCGAGGTAGCCGCTGATCTGGCCCAGTCCGCACTGCTCTCGAATCGGGACGGACGGCTGGTCGAGCGCCATGCCGCCGCCGACCGCCATGAAGTCGCTCTGGCACGCCTGCTCGGTCACCTGTGCCGCGTTGAACAGCGCCGCGTCGCGGTCGTCGATCTCGATGTCCCGCCCGTTGATGCCCCCCGAAGCGTTGCACCAGGCCGCGAAGGCCTTGGCCTGTTGCACGAGCTCCTCTTCGAGTCCGGGCTCTACGGTGTTGGCGGCGTCGTTGAACACGGCGATGTGAATGGTCTTGGCGCCCACCCCTCGCACCGAGGAGGCACCACCGGGACCAGGTTCGCAGATCTTGCCCACGCCGGGCCACTCACCGTTGGTCGCGACGCTCGACGCGAGCGCCCGGCTGGCCGACGCCGCCGCGCCGGGGGGAGTCGATGAGAGTGCGACGTACGTACCGGCGAGCACGACGGTGGCAATGCCGAGTCGCAGTGCCGTACGGCGCAGTACGAGTTCTCTTCGCATCACCGGGGTGCCTCCGATGCCGCCATCGTACGACCAGCATCTCCCTTCAATCTAGGACCGATGCCTGGTCTCAGCCATCGGATTGGCCGCGATCGCACGACTGTTGCGGGCGACCCAGCGGTCAGTGCTCTCGACGATCTCGTGGCCGGACGGGTCACAGATTGTGTCCCACCGCTCGGCCAGCAATTCCGGGCTCACGTCCAGACCTTCATGGACGTAGCCGTCGGTCTCGGCGAGGAACAGGCGACTGAACCGTCGCATTCCCGCCGTGAGGACCTCCCCTTGGACCGGACACGATTCGTGTGCCAACACGGCGGCCATCGGGGCGACGAGCGACGGGTGCCGTTCCGGTTCGGGGTCCGGGTCGGCACCGCCCAGCTCACGGGCGGACATCATGCGTGTATTCGCCATGGGCGCCAGCGCGTTCACCTTGATGTCGCCGCTGTGGCCGGCGGCGACATCCGAGAGCGCCCGGGTGAGGCCGATGACCGCTGCCTTCGCGGTGCCGTAGGCCGTGAGACTGCGCATCCCAAGAGCTCCCGTGGAAGTGGTGAGCACGATTCGGCCGTACCCGCCTGCCACCATGTGAATCCAGCAGGCCTGGACCGTCAAGAAGCTGCCGACGACGTGCACATCGAGGTGTCGCCGCAGGTCGGACACGTCGACATTTGGGAACTCGTCCGTGTTGTAGATCCCGGCGTTGTTGATCAGGACGTCCAGCCGACCGAACGCCTCGAGAGCCTGTCCGACCAGCTGCGTGGTTCCCTCCGTGGTCGAGATGTCGGAGGTGTCAGCGACAACCGTCCCGCCGGCGGCGGCGATTGCATCGGCAGCCCGGCGGGCTGGTTCGTCATCTCCGCCGGTTCCGTCCATCCCGACGCCCCGGTCATTGACAACCACGTGCGCGCCGCGTGAAGCCAGTAACCGGGCGTGCTCGAAGCCGATTCCCCGCCCAGCCCCGGTGACGATCGCCACCCGACCGTCGAACCGCAAATCGTCCATGCGATCCATCCTCCCCGTCGCCCCAAGACCATATATTGAGGGGCGTGTCTCGACCGGCTGCGACTCCTCGTCACCGTCTCCGTGCGGAGTTCGTTCCATCCCCCGTCCGGGGAGCGTCGGACGTCTCCACCTCGGTGCGGTGGTCACGGCCGGCAGCTTGGTCGCCGAAGGGGCAGGCATGAGTCGAAATCCCCACGCAGCTGAGCCGTTTACCCATGACGACGACCAAATCGCGGCGGCGCTGCAGGACGTGAGCGTCCCTGCGCTCCTATGCTCCCTCGTGCACATGACGGGCGATCCCACGTGGGTCCGTAGCGACATTCGACCGCGGGTCGCGCTGTCGCTGGACATACAGAGCGGCATCCCAGCAGACGAGCGGGCGGAGGTGCGGCGACTGGCTCTGCCGGCGATCCGCGCCTACCGCGACGGCGGCTGCGTGCCGCACACGCTGTCGCATGAGCTCTTGCGGGAGATGATGTCGTTTCTTGGCTGTCAACCAGTGGACGGTCGTCTTGCCGGGCTCTTCTTCGACGACCTCCAGTTCGACGGCGCTGACACGGGCGCTGTCGCCTGGGGCGGCGGAGTCCCAGAGGACGTCAAGGCGGTGTCGCCGGTGGTGGTCATCGGTTGCGGCATGGCCGGGATCCTTGCCGGCATCCGCCTCCAGCAGGCAGGCCTGCCGTTCCTTATCGTCGAGAAGAACCCTGGTCCCGGCGGTACCTGGTGGGAGAACCGCTATCCGGGAGCGAGAGTCGACATTGGCAGCCACCAGTACTGCTATTCGTTCGAGCCACCCGATCACTGGAGCGAGTTCTACTGCCAACAACCCGAGCTGCTCGAGTACTTCATCGACATCGTCGAGAAATACGATCTGCGGCCGCATTGCCGGTTCGACACTGCCGTCACCACGCTGCGTTGGGATGACGAGCATGCTCACTGGAATGTGCACGTCAGCGGACCCAGCGGGACAGAGGAAGTCATCAGCGCCCGATTTGTCGTCAGTGCCGTCGGGTCGCTGAACATCCCGAAGCTCCCGGACCTACCGGGGATGGAGACGTTCAGCGGAACGTCGTTCCACTCGGCTCGGTGGCCCCACGGTCTGGAGCTGAACGGCAAACGGTTCGCCCTCGTCGGCGCCGGTGCGAGTGGCTTCCAAATCGGCCCGGCCATCGCGGACGAGGTTGCGCAGCTCACGATCTTCCAGCGCACCGCTCAGTGGATCATCCCGAATCCGCTCTATCACGCGGCGGTGCCGCCGGGGGACAGGTGGGCGCTACGGCACCTCCCGTTCTATGGGCGGTGGTACAGGTTCATCATGACCTTCGGCGGCATTGCCGCCGGATCGGAGCCCTATCGGATCGAACCCGGTTACGAGGATGAGACCAACCGGTCGGTCAACGTGTCGAACGGCATCCGGGCGGATGCGCTCCTCGCCTGGATGAAGTCGATCATTGCCGAACGGCCCGACCTGGAGGCCAAGGTCGTACCCGACTACCCGGCCCTCGGCAAGCGCGTGCTGCAGGATGACGGTTCGTGGCTCCGGTGCTTGCAGCGTCCCAACGTCGAGCTCGTCCGCACCGCCATCGCGAGGATCGTGCCCGATGGCGTCGTGACCGTTGACGGCACCCACACTCCCGCCGACATCATCTGCTTCGCGACCGGGTTCCGGCACAACGACTTCCTCGCCTCCATGGACGTGATCGGTCGCGGTGGGATTTCCCTTCGAGAGCAGTGGGGCGACGAGCCGACGGCGTACCTCGGTATCACCATCTCAAATTTCCCGAACCTGTTCTGCGTCTACGGTCCGGGCACGAACCTCGCCGCCGGGGCCAGCCTCTTCTATCACTCCGAGTTCCAGGTCCACTACGCGATGGAGGCGATTCGCGACACGCTGACCTCGGGGGCGCGGACGTGCGAGGTGACGGCCGAGGCCCAGAGTCGCTACGCGGAGCGGTACCAGGCGGAGATCGGCCAGATGGTGTGGTCGCACCCCTCGATCACGCACAGCCACTACAAGAACCCCGCGGGGAAGGTCTTCACGCTGTCTCCATGGCCCCTCGACCTCTACTGGGAATGGACCCGCCTTGTGGAAGGCAACGACTACGCGTTCGCGTGACTGACCGGCACACCTGAGAGGTCGGATCGCTGCCCTGCGGCACCGTCGCCTGGGATCGGGCAGAGAGTCACAATCTGAGCCAGAGAGGAAATCCATTGTCCGCAGACCAGCGCTCACCGTATCCGACGATCGGGGTGATCGGGCTTGGCACCATCGGTCACGGCATCGCCACCAACCTGCACACGGCCGGGTTCCCGCTGGTCCTCTGCGACGTCCGCGCCGAGGCGACCGACCGCCACGCCCGCTACGCCACCGTGACCACCTCGCCGACCGAGCTGGCCCGAGCGTCCGACGTCGTCGTGGTCGCCGTGGTGAACGACGAGCAGGTCCACACCGTGCTGTCGGGCCCCGCGGGCGCGCTGGCAGCCGGGGTGCCGGACACCACATTCGTCGTGGTCAGCACGATCACCACTGCCTGCGTGGAGGCCATCGGCGCCGAGGCCGCCGCGCTCGGGGTCCCGGTCGTCGATTGCGGCGTGAGCGGCGGCCCCTCGGCGGCGGCCTCCGGCAACCTGGTCTGCATGTGCGGGGGCGACCCGGACGTGATCGCCGGCCTCGCCCCGGTGTTCGACGCGTTTGGCTCGCTCACGGTCACCATGGGCCCGTTCGGCACCGGGTTGGCGGCCAAGCTTGCTCGCAACGTGGTGCAGTACGGAGGGTGGCTGGCCGCCTACGAAGGGCAGGTCCTGGCCGAGGCCGCCGGCATCGACCTGGCCAAGCTGGCCCAGGTTGTCCAGGCCAGCGATGCGCTGTCGGGCGGGGCCACGACCCTGATGTTCCGGCCGACGGTCGCGCCCTTCAGCGAGGCGGACGACCGTGGGCTGGTCGGGGCCATGCACGCCGCGGCCGCCCTCGCACGCAAGGACCTGCAGGCGGCTCTTGCGCTGGCGGGGGAGTTGGACGTCGAGCTGCGGCTCGCGGCCATGACCGAGGCGCGGTGTGACGATATCTTCGGCGTCGGAATGCCGCGCTGAGTCTCCCTGGGCCCAAAGGCGCAGGGCCAGGCGAACAGGAGGAGTGGACATGGATCTCGGGTTGGCCGACGCGCGGGTGCTGGTGGTGGGTGGCTCGCGGGGTATGGGCCGGGCCGCCGCCGAGACCTTTGCCCGGGAGGGGGCCCGCGTGGCGGTGCTCGCCCGCGCCAGTCCTGCGCTCGACGACACCGTTGCCACGCTGCACTCCGGCGGGAGCCCCGAGAGCATCGCGTTGGCGGCGGACCTGACGAGCCTGGCCGAGGTCGATGCAGAATTCGACCGTCTCGGCGAGCGTTGGGACGCGCTGGAGGTGCTCGTGAACGCGGCGGGACCGGTCGAGGTCGGGATCGGTGCCTTCGAGGGCCTCGACGACGACGAATGGCGGGCCACCTTCGACATCGGGGTCCTGAGCGCCGTCCGCACGGTTCGCCGTGCACTGCCGCTCTTGCGTCGAGGCTCGTTCGCACGGATCGTGAACGTCTCGGCCCACTCCACCCGGCGGCAGAGCCCGGGCCTCGTGGCGTACACGGCGGCCAAGGCGGCCCTCACCAGTCTGACGAAGAACCTGTCCCAGGCGCTGGCGCCCGACGGCATCCTCGTGAACACGGTGTCGCCCGGTTCGTTCCTCTCGGAGGGGATGCAGGGGTACCTCCGCTCCCTCCCCCCGGAGCGGGGAATCGACAGCAACAGCCTGACCGACGCCATGCGGGTCATCGCGGAGGACTTCGGCCACCCGGCCTACCTCGGGCGGGCCGGGAGTCCGGCCGAGATCGGGCCGGTCATCGCCTTCCTGGGCTCCCGCACGAACAGCTACATGACGGGAGCCGATGTGAACGTGGACGGTGGCTCCGACTTCTCCTGAGCCCGCCGATCCTCGAGCCTGGTCACCTCAGCGGGTGACGAGACCACCATCGGCGTGGATCACGGTGCCCGTGACGTAGCTCGACGCATCGGAGGCGAGGAAGAGGGCCGGCCCCACCATCTCGTGGGTGCTCGCCACTCGCCGCATGAGACAGGCGACGGCCATGTTGGCGGTGGCTACCGGTCCGGTCTGGCGCACCATGTCCGTGTCGACAGAGCCGGGAGCGAGCGCGTTCACCCGGATACCGTCAGGAGCCAGGCCGGCGGCGAGCGCCTTGGTGTACGCGACCATGGCGGCCTTGGCGGCGGCATAGTGGGCGACGGTGGCGGAGAACAGCCAGGCGCCCGCCGACACGAGATTGATCACCGACGCATGATCCGAGTCCCGGAGATACGGAAGCGATTCCTGGACGAGGAAGATGGGGCCTTTGACATTCACATCCAACGATTTGGTGACCCCAGCCTCGGTGAAGTTGCCGATGGGCTCGGAAAGTGCATTGGCCGCGTTGTTGACCACGACATCGATCGCACCGAATCGTTCCACGGTGGCAGCCACGAGGGCACGGACATCCTCCATCGAGCCCATCTGGCAAGCGATACCAGCCGCGTCGATGCCCGCCGAACGCAGCGCCCTCTCGGATTCCCGGCATGCCTCGGGCTTGCGGCTGGCGACGACCACACGAGCACCGGCCCGGCCGAACCCCTCGGCGATGGCTCGCCCGATCCCGCGGGTGCCACCAGTGACCAGGGCCACCCGCCCGTCCAGCCGGAAGAGTCGGCTGACGTCGGTCGCTTCGCTGGCATCCAACTCACCGGCACCGTCGGTCTCTGCCACCGAGTCGATCATGGTCCTCAGGCTCCCCTTCGTATTCGTGAGCGTTTCAAACCCAACTCGTGGAGTCGCAGTGGAAGAGGAGGGAGACGCTTTGTATATAATATTACCCGCTGGGATCGACGGCATGATCGGGGACGTGCACAGTGCGTGCATCCGCCCGCCGCCGCCCGTGAGATGGCTGGTTCGCGCCTCATCACTCCGAATGAGACGGCGCCTGCGGAGGAATCGAAATTGGTGGCGTTTGATATGTTCGGCCGATGAACAGCCTGGTCATCCCGGATGATCTCAGCACCATCACCTATGCCGTTCATGACCATGTCGCTTCTGTGACGTTGAACCGGCCCGAAGTGCACAACGCGTTCAACGAGCGAATGCAAGATGAGCTCGCCGGCCTCTGGCGTCATATTCGCGTCGACGACGGGGTGAGGGTCGTTGTGCTGACGGGCGCAGGGAACCAAGCGTTCTGCACAGGAATCGATCGTGCCGATATTCCGATCGACGAAGAATACGACCCCTTCACCTACGACGACCCGGGACAAAAGGTTGGCCCCAAGAGCCAAGGGTTGTGGAAACCGGTCATTGCTGCGGTGAATGGCATGGCATGCGGCGGTGGGTTTTACCTTTTGGGTGAGAGCGACATCATCATCGCCGCGGACAGCGCCACCTTCTTCGACCCGCACGTGACCTACGCGATGACGGCCGCGTACGAGCCCATCTTGCTCGCCGGCAGGATGGCGTTTGGGGACCTGGTACGAATGAGCCTCGTGGGGGTCCATGAGCGTGTTTCGGCGCAGACGGCACGTGAGGCAGGACTGGTGTGTGAAGTTGTCCAGCCGGAGGAGCTCCTCGAAACCTGTCGAGCGCTCGCGGAGGTCATCGCGGCACAACCGCCCACAGGCGTCCAGGCGACCCTGCGAACTCTGTGGGCGGCGCGGAACCTCTCGCCGGAGCAAGCTCTCAGTCTGGGAAACGTCTTCCTTCAGCTCGGCACGAGCGCTCGGGCTCTCCGAGAAGGTCAGGAGATCTTCACTCAGCAGACGCGAAGAGAGTGGAAGCTGAGGTAACACGCGGGAGAGCAGGCCCGTTGCAGACCCACGCTGGAGGCCCAGACGCCTACGTGAGGCGCGATCGCAGTTCTTGCTTGAGGACCTTGCCCATTGCGTTCCTGGGCAGCGTGTCGACGACCTCCAATTGCTCGGGCCACTTCTGCACGGCGAGCCCTTGGAGGCGGCAGTACTCGCGGATGTCGGTCAGCTCCACCTCGCGTCCGTCCCGCGGAACGACAACGGCCACGACACGCTCTCCCGTGCGCGGGTCGGGCATGCCAAGCACCGTCGCATCAGCGACGTCAGGATGGCGGAAGAGCAATTCCTCGACCTCGAGAACCGAGATATTCTCGGCGTTACGGATGATGATGTCCTTGACGCGACCCGTGATGCGGACGTTTCCGTCCACATCGATCGTACCGAGGTCCCCGGTGTGGAACCATCCGCTGCCATCAATCGCATCGTCGTCGAGCGCCGCATCGACGTAGCCGGTGAAGCTCTGCGGACCCCGAAGTTGGAGCTCACCCTCCTGCCCGGGGCCGCAGACATTGCCT
The DNA here is from genome assembly GCA_963764305.1 of uncultured Acidimicrobiaceae bacterium. Lineage (GTDB taxonomy): Bacteria > Actinomycetota > Acidimicrobiia > Acidimicrobiales > RAAP-2 > Bog-473. The sequence goes on from CAVXSD010000001.1 coordinate 552,761, forward strand.
CCCGGGTCCACCGCGCGCACCGAGACACCCTGCGCCGGACGACCGACGGACGTCGAGACGATCTCGCTGGCGTCAGTCGGTGCCGCAGACGTCGCGTTCGGGAATTCGGTGAGGCCCCAGCTGCCCACCAGGGGCACGTCGAACATTGCCCGCATCTCATCGTGGATCTCGGTGGGGACAGGGGCACCCCCGAAACACCCGAACCGCAACCGGGGGAAGAGTGGTTGGTCATTGGCCGCGCGGGCAGCGTCCAGATAGGCCCGGAAGAACGGGACAGCGGTGCCCAGCACCGTCGGCTCGTACTGAGCCATCCGGCCCGGCGTCGTCGTGGGGTCGAAGGTCTCGAACAGGACGAGGTGTACGCCGCCGCGGAGGCTCGCGGCAAGAACCGACGCGCCACCGATGTGCGTGATCGGCCAAGGGATCGGATAGACGTCCTTCTCGCCCAATCCCATCAGGTCGAGCAAGGCGTTGGCCGAGGCCATGATGCTGGCGTCGGTATGGCGGGCGCCCTTGGGATCGGCCGTGGTGCCTGAGGAGTAGTAGATCCAACGTGGCCCGTCGAGTGGCGCGGGCAGCGCCAGCGCGTCCGGGTCTGCTGTCGGCAACCTGAGCCCTCCCCGTGATCCTGGAGCGCCGAGATCGTGCAAATCGACCTCCATCACGGTAAAGCCGTTGGTCGCCGCGAGGTCCCGCGCCATGGCCCCATGCTGGAAGCCACGCCATTCCTCGGGCACGACCAGGAGCTGGGTGCCGACCTGTCGGGTAATGAACGACACCTCCCGCTCGCGCAGAATTGGGATCAACGGGTTCTGCACAGCGCCGATCCGTGCCAATGCGAGAAGGAGCACCACAGCATCAAGAGAGGTTGGCAACTGCCAGGACACAATCGTGCCCGCGGTGACTCCCCGAGCTGAGAGCGCGGCGGCGGATGCCTCGGCTGCGTCGCGGAGCTGGATTCGGTTCAACGAGCTGCCGTGATCGTCCGACACGACCGGCGCCTCCGGGCTCTCCTCGACGGCTCGGACGACCAGGTCCCACAGCGTCGGCGGCAGCGGTGTGCGCATCGCGTTGTTCAACGGACTTCTCGCATTTTGGCGGGCTCTCGGCGGGTCCGGACCTCATCGGCCGGGACCTCATCGGCCGGGACCTCGGGCCCGTCTCCAAAAATGAGGTCGATGCTCTCACTCAGGTAGTCGTACACACCCGTGATCGGCAGACGACCGGCAGACCATGCACGCAACTGGCTGTCGAGAACGGCATCCATCGTCCGGACGATCGTGCGTGCTCGGCCTGGCTCCAGATCTCCTAGCAACTTCATGTACACGCCCGTCGTCGTCTGGTCCAGCCTCTCGAGGATCTCCGTGGCGAAAGGGTCGGACGACAGCTCGAGTGACGCGATGAGCCGGGCCAACTGGGGCTGGTGCTGGAAGGCCCGGACCGAACGGTGAAGCGCGTCGGTGAGCTTCTCCCGTGGCGTCCGACCCTGCGGGGGATGACGAACGAGGCTCGCCTTCAGCGTGGCGGCCCACTTGATCAGCACCTCCGCGAAGAGATGCTCCTTTGACGAGAAGTAGTGGTACAGGGTCCCGAGAGCGACGTCGGCTTCTTCGGCCACGTCCTTGATCTGTATGCGCTCGTACTCGTCTCGCTCCAGGAGCGCCAGGCCGGCGTCGATGATGCGCTGGCGGCGTGCCCGCTGGTCTTCGGTCAATACGTTCGGCGATACCGGTTCTGCCATCCCAGCCTGTCCTTTGACACGACGCCAGCGTCCGGGCAGTCGTCCTGCCACTAGAAGCGAACTCTAGTGGATGAGGGAAAACCAGCTAGTCTTGGCCGTTGTGGGCAGATCGAAACTGGGTTCTAGTAGGAGGAGTCGTGGTGGCCGCGGGAGCTTGGTCGGACGGCCAGAACGACGGTGCTTCGTGAGCGTCGCGGATGACCGGAACGTGGCCGATGTTGCTGTTGTGACATCGCTCTCACAGATCTGCGTGTGCTGCCCCGGATGAAACGATGCGTGTGATGGAGACTCGAGCGGTTCGAGGTGAACGAGAATGAGCAGATTCCCCGGTCAACCTGACGACCTGCGTTGGGACCCCTTCGACGAATCACTCAAGGATGACCCGCATCCGGTGTGGAAGCGTCTCCGCGACGAGGCGCCGGCGTATTACGACGAGCACTACGACTTTTGGGCGCTGAGTCGGTTCGAGGATGTCGAGCGAGCCCACCGGGACCCACAGCGCTACAGCTCGGCACATTCCACCGTCTTGGAATCCATGACGGAGGAAGCCCAGACCGAGGGCATGATGATCTTCCTCGACCCGCCGGAGCACACCGGCCTGCGCCGTTTGGTGTCGAAGGCGTTCACGCCGCGCCGGGTCGCAGAGCTCGAGGACGACATCCGAACGCTCTGCGCAGGTCTGCTCGATCTGCAGCTGGGTCAGGAAAGCTTCGACTACGTGCAGGATTTCGGCGCCCGTCTCCCCGCCACGGTTATTGCCACCCTGCTTGGTGTCCCGGAGGCGGACCGTGAGGACGTCCGTCACCACATCGACGGACTCTTTCATATAGAGCCCGGGGTTGGCATGGCCAATGACGCGTCGTTGGAATCCGGGGCGTGGCTGTACAACTACATCGCCCAACAGGTCGAGGAACGACAACGGAAACCGCGGGATGACATGCTGACGGACCTCGTACAGGCCGAGATCGTCGGCAACGATGGCAGCCCGCGACGCCTCACTCCTTCGGAATGCGCGGGGTTCGGCATCCTTCTGGTCAGCGCCGGCACGGAAACGGTGGCCCGTTTGCTGGGATGGGCTGGTCTCATCCTGGCGGACCATCCTGAGCAGCTGACCGCGTTGGCGCAGGATGCGGATCTGATTCCCAATGCCGTCGAGGAGCTCCTTCGTTACGAGTCCCCGTCACCAGTGCAAGGGCGGTGGCTCACCGAAGACATCGAACTCCATGGGCATCACATCCCGGCGAATTCGAAGGTGCTCCTGCTGACTGGCTCAGCAGGCCGCGACGAGCGCGTGTATCCTGCAGCAGATTCGTTCGACATTCGTCGTGACTTCAAGTTGCACGTGGCGTTCGGATACGGAATTCACTTCTGTCTCGGTGCAGCATTGGCCCGCATGGAAGGCAAAATAGCGCTCGAAGAGACGTTCAAGCGCTTCAAGAGTTGGACGGTGGACAAGGAGCGTTCGGTCCCGCTCCACACCAGCACCGTTCGCGGCTACCTGCGGTTGCCCATCCGGGTCTAGGCCGCCGCTCCCACCCGCGCCCCACCCGCGCCCTCGCCTGCGCGGCGGCGCCTCTGCGGAATCACCGCCGGGCACTGCTCTCGCCGATTGGATATAATATATGTGATGACCACGGTGCTGGAAGCAGATGTCGCCAAGATCCCCTGGATCGTGGACCTCGATGCGCACGTCGTCGAGCCTCCGGACGTCTGGTTCAGCCGCCTCCCAGCGCAGTTACGGGATGCGGGCCCGCACATCGAGTACATGCCCGGGGGGGTGCCCAAACTCGAGGGTGCCTCGTACGTCGAGGCTCCCGGAACCGACGGACCCGACGTGGCCTGGTGGTGCTACGAAGATCACCGGGCGTCCGTCAAGCGCACCATCGCCGCCGCCGGCTTCCCGGCGGACGAGGTGGTGCTGAAAGGCGTGACCTACGACGACATGCGGCCTGGCTGCTGGCAGCCGAAGGCGCGTCTGGAAGACATGAGTGTCAACGGAGTGGAGGCCCAACTCTGCTTCCCCAACTACCCCAGATTCTGCGGACAGCAATTTCTGTGGGGGAAGGACCGCACGCTCGCCTTGCTGTGCGTCGAGGCGTACAACGACTGGATGGTGGAGGAGTGGTGCGGTCCGAGTGATGGTCGGCTGCTCCCGCTCTGCCTCATCCCGCTCTGGGACATCGAACTCGCCGTGGCCGAGGTGACGCGCAACGCTTCGCGCGGCGTGCGGGCCGTGGCCTTCAGCGAGCTTCCCACCTTCCTCGGCCTGCCCAGCATCTACTCGGGCTATTGGGACCCGTTGTTCCGGGTGTGCCAAGAGACCGGGACCGTGGTCTGCATGCACGTGGGATCGGGCACCAAGACTCCCCAGACGTCGCCCGACGCACCCGATGCAGTGCCCGCCACCATCCTCTTCGGGAACAGCATCGGCGGGATGTCCGACTTCATGTTCTCCGGTGTCCTGGAGCGCTTCCCGCAGGTCAAGCTGCTCTTCGCAGAGTGTCAGATCGGCTGGATCCCGTACCTGCTCGAACGGGCGGATGACGTCTGGCTGACCCATCGAGCGTGGAGCAACTCCCAGCTGTACTGTCCCGAGCCGCCGTCCACGTACTACTACCGGCAGATCTTCAGTTGCTTCTTCAAGGACGCGGTTGGCATCGAGCTCCTCGACCGCGTCGGTCCCCGCAATGTGGTCTTCGAGACGGACTATCCGCATCAGGACGGCACGTGGCCACACTCCGTGGAGGCGGCCGCCGAGCAGTTCGGCCACAAACCGCCAGAGGTCGTCAACCGCTTGGCGCGGGGGAACGCCATCGAGCTGCTCGGGCTCGACCTCCCGTTGGTGGCACCGAGGGTGAGCCCCTAAGCGGTGGCCTTGGCCGCGATCTCTGCCAGGTCCACACCTTTCCCCGTTCGCTCGAAGCGGCCGTGATCGTAGGAGCGGATGGACACGTCGTGTCCGACCGCCTCGCCTCGCAGCGCCTGCACCGTGCAGCGCTCCCGTGGCCGATGCGCCAGCGGATCGAAGGAGTACCAGCGGCAGGCATTCTCCCAGGTGATCTTCTGCAGTTCGTCGTCCGGGACCCCGGACGCCACAAGAGCTACCTCTTCGGGAGCATGCGGCCACGAAGAGTCGGAGTGGGGGTAGTCACACTCCCACGCGATGTTGTCGATCCCGATCTGATGCCGAAGCTGGACCCCGACCGGGTCCGAAATGAAGCAGGTCAGGAAATGCTCGCGGAACACCTCGCTGGGCAACTTGCCTCCGAAGTCCTGCCCGGTCCACTTGTGGTGCATCTCGTAGGTGCGGTCCACCCGGTCGAGGAAGTAGGGAATCCAACCGGTCCCGCCCTCCGAGAGGGCGATGCGGATCTCGGGATACGTCTTGATCACGCGGGACCACAAGAGATCGGAAGCAGCGCTGCAGATGTTCATCGGCTGCAGGGTGATCATCACGTCAACGGGGGCATCCGGAGCGGTGAGGGCAAGCTGCCCCGATGAGCCGAGATGGATCGACAACACGAACTGTTCGTCGCACAGTGACGTCCACAGTGGGTCCCACGAGGCGTCATGAAAGCTCGGATACCCGAGGGCGGAAGGGTTCTCCGTGAAGGTGAGGGAGTGGCAGCCCTTGGCCGCCACTCGGCGCACTTCGTCCGCGCAGAGCTCGGGGTCCCAGAGCACCGGCAGGGCCATCGGGATGAAGCGTCCCGGGTACGAGCCGCACCACTCGTCGATGTGCCAGTCGTTGTAGGCGCGCAGCACGGCGAGCGCCAGGTCCTTGTCACGGCAGGCGGCGAACAGCCGGGCACTGAAGCCGGGAAAGGACGGAAAGTTCATCGAGCCGAGGACGCCTCCGGCGTTCATGTCCTTGATGCGCTCGTGGACGTCGAAGCATCCGGGTCGCATCTCGTCGAAGGCCGTGGGCTCGATCCCGTATTCCTCCCGAGGCCGACCAGCGACGGCGTTCAAACCGATGTTGGGGATGATGTGCCCGTTGAACTCCCAGACGTCGCTGCCATCGGGTAGGCGCTGCACCCTGGGCGCCCTGTCCTGAAACTTGGCCGGCAACCGGCCCTCGAAGAGGCCGGGTGGCTCGACCAGATGGTCGTCCACACTGACCATGATCAAATCGTCGGCGTGCATAGCGACCCCCTCCTCACTGGGTTGTCAACTGAACCCAACCGGTTCCGGTTCCTGTGGTCATTCCGGGGGTTCAAAGAGGCCCTCGAACTCGAGCTTGGCGTCGCGCACCCGGCCGTAGAGCAGCCAGTCTCCCCGGAACATCCCATGCTCGTGCGGTGCCGCGGCGATGTGCGTGCGTGGCCCTCCGGTGCTGCTGGGCATGAAGCGGATCCTCTCGAGCCCGTCTTTGAGCCCCGGCCCCGACAGTGTGGGTGCACGGAAAATTCCCTCGGTCAGCACGCGTGCGGTGTCGTATGCCAGGACGGGGATGGCGTTGGGCCACATGGGGGGGTCCACCCCGTGTCGTTCGACGAACCGACGATGAAAACCCTCGACGAGTGGGTTGTTCGGGTCGAATTGATCGATTCCCACCCAGCCTTCGAACTTCTCGAAGCCCATCAGATAGAACATGAAGGCCGTCCCCATGATCCGCGGGGGATCCCACGCCAGCTCGTCCAGTGCCTTGCGCAGGAAACCCTGGGCCGCCAGCATGCCGTAGCCCATGTAGCAGAGGGCATCCGGGTTCGACTGGCGAAGGTTGTCGAGGTTCTCCGTCAGATTCGCCGGCTGCTGGCTGACGGTCTCCAGTGAGACGATCGTCAGATTGTGCCTGCGGCATTCCTGTCGGAAGAAGCGGAAATACTCTTCGCCATTCGGTGAGACCTCATTCAACACCGCGACACGCTTATATCCGTGTCGCACGAGCCAGGCTACGCACAGGGCCGCATCACCGCCGCAGTCCCCGTTACCGAGTCGGAAGCAGTAGTCGCCGGCCAATCGCTCCGTACCCGCCCAGCTGATGAGGGGTATCTTGAGCTCGTTGGCGAGCGGCGCGGCGATGATGGCGTTGTCCGAGCTGTACGCACCGGCGACGCCGATACAGCCTTGATCGACGAGGTACTTGAACCCGTCCGCGGTATTGCGAGCCGAACCCCGCGGCAAGCCGTTTTCCGCGTGGAGCACGAACTCGACGGGCCGGTCGAGCAAGCCCTGTTCCAGCGCTTCATCGAAGGCCATCCGGTGGATCTTGTTGTAGCCGCCATCGGGACCGTCGAGCGCTGAACCGAGCCAGCCGATCTTGATCGGGTCGGGCGACCCCGACCACCCGCTTGCGCTGTCTGCCATCGTGGGACTCCTCGCTCTCGAGTGCAGGATGCCATTCCTGCACTGCACCCCAGGTCGTCACCCATCTGAGGGCGGGGGACGAACAAATATAAAGTATACAAATTGTCGCCGGCCGGAGGGCCGGGGCAAAGAGAAGCCCTCGGAAAGGACGTCCTGGTGTCTGAGCCGCTCACCCACCCCCTGACCACGGGTTCCCCCGGCGTAGGGGCCCGCGTGCAGGCCGCCGCTCGCCGCGGGCGGTCGTCTGGCGCCGCGCCCGGCTCATGACGGAGGCCGCGGGCAATCTGGCCGAGCTGTTGACGGCGCACCCCTTCTCCGACGGAGAGGACCTGATCAGCACCGTGGACCGGACCGTCACGGCCGGCACCGCCCGCGCCGAGGCAGCCGATGTCAGCGCGCGGCTACGGTCCGCCGGGGTCCAGCCCGGCCAGGCGGTGGTCGTCCGGCTGCCCAACGGACCCGAGTTCGTCCTCGCCATGTTCGGGGTCTGGCTGGCCGAGGCGGTGTTCGTGCCGGCCAACCCACGCCAGCCTCAGGCCGAGTTGGACCACGTTCTTTCCTCGACCGCCCCCGCAGCCGTGATCGACGCCGCTGGAGTGCGCCCCTCGAACGGGTCGCCCAACCTCTACGAGCCCGATACGGCCTTTGTCACCTGGACGTCGGGTACGACCGGACGACCGAAGCCGATTCTCCAGACGCACACCGGGTACCTCGAGCTGCTCGACCGCGTCCTCGGTCCGCTGCGCGGCCGGCCCGCCGATCCGGCTCGTCCACCCTCGCCGAACCTGGTCCCGGTGTCCCTGGCGCTCAACGCCGGCATCTACAACGTCCTCTTCGGACTGCGGGCCGGCGCCTCGCTCGTGCTCATGGACCGTTTCAGCACGTCGGAGTTCGCCACGCTGGTCGGCCGTTTCGCCATTCGCTCCACCATCTTGCCCCCTGCCGCCATGGTGATGCTCGCCGACGACCCCGACGTGACCGATCTGACCCCGCTGCGCTATGTGCGGAGCATCACCGCACCGCTCTCGCCCCTGGCGGCCCGCCGGTTCTCGGACAAGTTCGCCGTCACGGTGCTCAATGGCTACGGCCAGGCCGAGATCGGAGAGGTCATCGGCTGGACGGCCGCCGACGCCCGGGATCACCCCGCGAAGATCGGGGCGGTGGGGCGGCCTCATCCCGGCGTCGCCATCAAGGTGGTGGGAGAGGACGGATCGGTGCAGCCCGCCGACACCGTCGGCGAGTTGCTGGTGAAGCCGCCGCGGATGGCCTCGGGGTATGCGGACGGCGAGAGCCTCGATGATCGACTGGATCCGGAGGGATACGTCCGCACCGGGGACTACGCCCGCATCGACGGGGATGGCTTCGTCTGGATCGAAGGTCGGGTCGGCGACGTCATCAACCGCGGCGGCAACAAGGTGTTCCCGGGGCAGGTCGAGGAGGTCCTGCTCCTCTCACCCGGCGTGAGAGAGGCGGCGGTGGTGGGCCTTCCCGATGAGCGCCTCGGTGAGGTGCCGGTGGCCTTCGTGGTCGGTGTCGCGCCGGACACGGAACTGGATCGACTCTGCCGGGACCACCTGGTCGCCTACAAGATCCCTGTGGCGTTCCGGCACGTACGCGAATTGCCGAGGAGCGAGGTGGGCAAGGTGCTGCGCCGGGAACTGGTGGCCATGGGAGCAACCGGCGAACGTGGCGATGACGTCTCCCGCTGAGAGTCGGTAGCGAAAAGGCTCGCTGCGCCAGCCGCTTCAGCCGTCCCAGGCCTCGGTCCGATCGGCGCGGCGACGGCTGGCGGCCCAGGCGCATGGGGGAGAGCGCCGCCTCCACCAGCAGGATTCGGCTCATCTGCTCGGTCGAGGCCAGGTTCTGCGCTTCCAGCTCGATCAGCCCCTTGTGGCTCCGCCGTGCCTTCTCGCGGTCGGCCCATTCCTGCCAGGTCGGCACCGCCCACAGCAAGAAGCATTCGCGGTCATCGACCAACGCCGTCTCCCACGCCCCGGCCAGTTCCCAACCGAACTGGCGCATGACCGGGACCGCCTCGCGTTGGACGAAGTCCAGGTAGCGGGCCGAGCTGCCTCTCGGCACTCGAATCTGCTCATGGGCGTAGACGTCACCTCGGATGCCCTCCGCGCAGGCCTGCTCGATGGTCGGCATCCACGGCGCCGGCACCAGCAGGCGATCCAGACCTCCCGCCCTGAGCTCGGCGGCCGCGGCCCACCACGCGGCGAGCTTGGGGTCCTGCAGATCGCGATGCCCCAGTTCATGGCCGAAGGACCGGGCCAGGCCGTCGAACCCGTCCTCTTCCCAGAGGTTGACCACCTGGGGCCAGCGTCCGGTGCTCCCCACGACACCCCACACGCCGTAGCAGAGCTGGTGCCGCTCCTCCTGTGCCGTGGGGCTCCAATTCGCGGTCATGTGGTACATGTAGCGCCCGCGGTTGTGCCCGATGATGTCGATGTACTCGTGGATGTAGACCTTGTCGTTCACGGCGGACCCACTGTCACTCATGGCTGCGCGTCCCCGATCGGGGTGAAGTAGGGAAGCGTGATCTCGGGTGATGCCGGATGGAACTCCGCGGCCAGGCGCATGTCCTCGTGCAATGCGTCGGGCTCGCACCCGATGACGGCACTCATCATCCAGACTCCTTCGTCCAGGAGGACCACGGCCGGGGCGTACGGCACGTGGAACGACGGGTTGGGCGGGCGCCAGACCACCGTCCAGCTGTAGAGGCTGCCCCGGCCCGCGCTCTCGACCCAGACCGGTGACGCCGCGTGGCACTGGGCGCACACGGTGAAGGCACCGAGGCCGCGGTAGCCGCATTCGGCGCACTGCTGGTACAGCAGACGGCGTTGGCGAGATCCTTCCCAATAGGCCTCGCTGCGGAGGCTCGGGCGTGGAGCCGGGATGCCCTCCGGCTGTGGAAGCAGGAGGCTCATGGTCGCTCCCGGCCCAGGAGCAGCACATCACAGAACAAGGCGCCGGAGCCCCCGTTCGAGCAGAGGGCGACTTCCGCTCCGGCGACCTGGTTGGTGGTGCACCGGCCGCGCAGCTGCTCCACTGCTCGGATGACCCGCTGCAGCTGCTGCGCACTGATCCCCGGATGGCTGAACGACATGGTCCCGCCATCCGTCGTGACGGGGAGTTGGGCGCCGGGGGCGATGTTGCCGTCCTCGACGAAGTGTCCACCTTCACCGGGAGGGCAGAACCCGAAGGCTTCCAGCTGTCGGATGATCTCGAACGAGAACGGGTCGTAGAGCTCGGCGACGTCGACAGAAGCCGGCGTCAGCCCCGCCGTCGCGAAGGCCCGCTTGGCCGCGCCGGCGCCCACCATCCCGGCCACATCGGCGTCGGCCCGGGGCTGGAAGTCCCACACGGGGGCGACCGTGTAGGCCGGCCCGAAGGAGTCACTTGCACCACCGAGGATCCAGACGGGTGCCGCGCATTCGCGTGCCCGCTCGGCGGTCACGAGCACGATGCCGCAACCGCCCTCCGAGGTCATGGCGCAGTCCAACAGGTGAAACGGGTCGGCGATCATGCGTGAGGCCAGAATGTCGGCGGGCGAGAACGGGCCCCGGTCGTGGTATACGGCTTCTGGATTCTCGTGTCCGTTCGTGCGGAGGGTGGCCGCCACGGTGGCCAGCTGTTCGGGCGTGGTTCCGTACCGGAGCATGTGACGGCGGGCCATCAGGGCGAATTCGGCCGCGGTGAACAGTCCGTACCCGACCACGAGCTCGTTCGTCGGCCGGGTCCACGGTGCGGTCGAGGTCCGGTCGACGTGGATGCCGGCCCCTCCCGCGGCGACCAGCACGACGTCGCACTGGCCGGTCGTGATCAGGGCGGCGGCATCCAGGAGTGTCGGGATCCCCAACGAGCTCGGTCGCCGGGTGCAGGGGCCGAGCCCGAGCTCCATGACGATGTCTGCCGAGGCCGGACCGACGACGCCGTCGACGTCGTGCGGCGGGATTCCGGCATCGGCGAGCGCGCCCAGTGCGCCGGCAAGCGCGATCGAGGCCGAGTCGTGGTCCGGAAGGTGTCGCGCCTGCACGGTGTTGTGGACACCGGCGATGGCGACACCTTCAAACGGGTGTGCGGGCACGTGAGAGGTGGGCGCTCGACTTCTCGGCCGTCAGGCCGTGACTTCCACCGACTCGAACAGAGAGCGCTCCCGGAAGAGCTGTGCGACCTTGTTTCCCACGTTCCGCATCATCTTGACGTACTCGGCGGATGCCTTGTCCCCGTCCCCCTGCTTCATCGCCCGGGCGATGGCGGCAAGCCCCCGACTCTCCACCTCCACCGCCTCGGGAACCTCTTCGAAGAAATTGCCGGGCACCAGTGCAGACATGGCTCGGAGCGCCACGTTGATGCGGGGCGATGCCGCACCCTTCACGATCAGCCCGTGAAAGGCGATCGACAGGTCGTAGTGTTCCTCCGCCGTTGTGGCCCGCGCGAACTGTGCCTGGATGGCGCCGAGTTGCTCGGGGAGGTCGTCGGCGGCACGCGCCAACGCACGCTTCGCTGCGAACCCGTAGATCAATCCGAACAACTCGTAATGATCGTGCACGGTTGGCTCGTCGAGCGTGTTGATGAAGGCGCCGCGGTGCATCTCGTTCGTGACCCATCCCTCGCGCTCCAGCACGATGAGTGCTTCGCGCACAGGTATCCGGCTGACGCCCAGCTCCTGGGCGATGGCATCCTGGGGCACCCGCATGCCGGGCCGCAGCTCGCCCTCGAAGATCAAGCGCCGAATGTAGGACGCGATGTGCTCCCCGCTCGGTGTGCGGACGATCTTGGCCTCGCGCTCTCCGTTCGACCGCACCTTGGCAGCAGTACGGGAGCTGTCAGTGGGCGATGGCATACGTATATCTTATGCGACTTCGGATCCCAACCGGTGTTCTCCCCTGGCGCCGGGCTGGCCAGATGGCGCCTGCAGGTGCACCGAACGGGCGAATCCAGGCCCTGGGAACCGAAGACATGATAAAATATACAATCTGACGTGTGGGGACACTTGGCCGAGGTGCTGTGGGCAATGACCGAAGGTTGGGTCGACCCGGTGGGCGACCGCAGGGAGGGGACGAGTGGCCCCGACGGGCCGCGGCCACGGGTCGTCTGAGGCGATGACGGAGTCGTACCCGGCCGCCGGTCCCGTCGACGACGACACGGGGAGCCTCGTGTCCCTGCCAGCGGACGCCGGCGTCGACGAGGTCGTCGAGGCCGTACGAGGCTGGATTGCATCGTCGGTGCCCCCGGCATGGGTCGAGGCGGGACGTCGGGGTGGGCCGGCCGCGGTGCGAGAGGTCAGGACCAGGGCCGAGTACGAAGCGTGGTACCCCGTCTTCGGCCGATCCGGGCTCGTGGCCGCCACCTGGCCGCGCGCCTACGGCGGGCTCGATCTCTCTCCGGAGGCGGCCCGGCGGGTCGAGCAGGAGCTCGGACCGTTCAACCTCGGGCGCCTGAACCCCCTCGGGCTCAACCTGGCGGCTCCCGCCCTGTTCGCGCACGGGACCGAGGAGCAACGGCTTCGCTTTCTCCCTCCGATCGTCCGCAACGAGGAGGTCTGGTGCCAGCTCTTCAGCGAGCCGGGCGCCGGTTCCGACCTTGCCTCCCTGGCCACCAGGGCCGAGCGCGACGGCGATGACTGGGTCGTCACCGGTCAGAAGGTGTGGACCACGTGGGCGCACGTCTCGGACTGGGCCGTGCTCCTGGCGCGCACCGACCTCGAGGTGCCCAAGCGCCAGGGGCTGACGTACTTCCTCATCGATCTCCACCAGCCGGGTGTCGAGGTGCGCCCGCTGCGCCACTTGGGTGGTGAGGTCGACTTCAACGAGGTGTTTCTCGAACGCGGCCCGGGTCCCCGACGCCTGCAGGGTCGGCGCCGTGGGCGCCGGGTGGAAGGTCGCCAACTCCACGCTGTCGGGGGAACGCCAGATGGTGTCGGGCGCGGGGTCGGGTGGTGTGGACCGCATCGGAGGCTCCGGTGTCGGCCATCTCATCCGGTTGGCGCGGCGCCGGAGCACCGAAGGCGGCGCAGGGGGCTGGGACGATCCCGTGCGCCGCGACGAGATCGTCCGTCTCTACTGCGAGGAGCGCGTCCGGGAATGGACCAACCAACGAGTGCGCAGCCGGGCCCGCGCCGGACGCCCTCCCGGCCCGGAGAGCTCGGTGGGCAAGGTGCATCAGGGTGAGCTGAACCAGCGCATCCAGCTGGCGGCCACGTCCGTCTTGGGCATGGGGGCGACCGCCTGGGCGGGGGAACCGGGGGACTACGCCGCCTCGCTGCCCTACGAGGTCCGGGGCATGCTGCGCAGCCGGGCCAACACGATCGAGGGTGGCACGACCGAGATCAACAAGAACATCCTCGGCGAGCGTGTGCTCGGCTTGCCCCGTGAGCCGGACCCGTACGCGTCGCAGCCCTGGCGGGAGGTGCCGCGCAGTTGAGCCCGTACTCCACGCTCCTCGTCGAACGCGACGGACCGGTCGGATGGCTCGTCTTCGATCGGCCGGGGTCGGGCAACGCCATGGATGCCGTCATGCTCGACGAGCTGGAGGAGGCCTGGCGCGAGTTGGACCAGGATCCCGCTGTCCGGGTCATCGTGAACACCGGTGCGGGCGCCACGTTCCAGACCGGACTCGATGTCGTCCAGCTCAGCCGGGATCCCGATGCCCTGCGCAAGCAGTCCGGCCGCACGCGCCACGCCGAGCTGCGCTTGACGTCGTGGCAGAACGCAGTGTGGAAGCCGGTCATCGCGGCCGTGAACGGGATGTGCGTCGGCGGCGGCCTGCACTTCGTCGCCGATGCCGACATCGTGCTGGCATCGTCCGATGCCACGTTCCTCGATACCCACGTGTCGGTGGGACAGGTGGCGGCCTACGAGCTGATCGGCCTGGCCCGGCGGATGCCCTTCGAGGCGGTGCTGCGCATGGCCCTGGTCGGACGGCACGAGCGCATGACGGCCGACCGCGCGCTGGCGCTCGGCATGATCAGCCAGGTGGTCGATCCGCCCGAACGCCTGCGCGAGGAGGCGCAGACGTTGGCCGAGAAGATCGCCCGCAATTCGCCCGCCGCCATGGCGGCCACGAAGCGGGCGCTGTGGGGAGCCCTCGAGCACGGGCTCACGGACGCCTGCAAGGCCGGAGCGGTGGAGCTGGTCTCCATGTGGGGCCATCCCGACCAGGTCGAGGGGCCCGCAGCCTTCGCCGAGAAGCGCGGAGCCGCGCTGGGCCGCACCGACGGCCGCAGAACCCACCCCTGAATGGTGAGACCGAGAAGCGACGAGAGGGACTGGCAACGATGTATGAAACGCTGAAGATCGAGCGCCACGGCCCGGTGGGCTGGTTGATCAACAATCGCCCGGAGCGCCTCAATGCCATGAACAACGCAATGCGCGAGGAGTTCGCCGAGGCGTGGAAGGAGTTGGACGCCGATCCCGCGGTGCGCGTCATCGTGCACACCGGGGAGGGCAAGGCCTTCCAGACGGGTGTCGACGTGATCGAGATCGCATCCGACGGGATCGGGTTCGAGCGCTATCGCGAGTCGAGCGAGAAGTTCGACTTCCACTTCACGTCCTGGCACAACGACGTGTGGAAGCCCGTCATCACGGCCGTGAACGGGATCTGCGCCGGCGGGGGATTCCATTGGATCGCCGACGCCGACATCGTGATCGCGGCGTCCGACGCCACGTTCCTCGACCCCCACGTGTCGGTGGGACAGGTGGCGGCCTACGAGCTGATCGGCCTGGCCCGGCGGATGCCCTTCGAGGCGGTGCTGCGCATGGCCCTGGTCGGACGGCACGAGCGCATGACGGCCGACCGCGCGCTGGCGCTCGGCATGATCAGCCAGGTGGTCGATCCGCCCGAACGCCTGCGCGAGGAGGCGCAGACGTTGGCCGAGAAGATCGCCCGCAATTCGCCCGCCGCCATGGCGGCCACGAAGCGGGCGCTGTGGGGAGCCCTCGAGCACGGGCTCACGGACGCCTGCAAGGCCGGAGCGGTGGAGCTGGTCTCCATGTGGGGCCATCCCGACCAGGTCGAGGGGCCCGCAGCCTTCGCCGAGAAGCGCGAACCGCGCTGGGCCACCATCGAGGGGTCCGCAACTCCTTGAGCCGGGACTCCGCCCTGGTCGAACGCCCCACGTGACCGACATCCCCGCGGCCGAGCTCTGGCGACGCGTGGCCCTGGTCTCGGGTATCGACGCCACGTACGGGGCGCCCTTCGGTGCCCTCGAGGTCGTGCCGATGTCCGGTGCCGTGGCAACGCTGTGCGCGGCGGCGCACCAGAGGGTCCACGGTGCCCGCGCCGCGGCGCACCGGGGTGATGGCGTGTTCTGGCTGCCGGGGCCCGGGCGCGAGCGGTGCCGCACGATCGAGGCGGACTCGGCCGAGGCGTTGGTGGCCGCTGTCCCCGCACTGTCGTCCGCAGGGGAAGTGGAGATTCGCTTCACCCTGGACCCGGATCAGCCGGTCGAGAGTTTCGTCCCGCCGCCCCCGGCACCCGATGACAACTGGGTCGAGCCGGCCGAAGACACGGTGGAGGCAGTGGGCGCCGCCTCCAATTTGGTCCTGCTGGCCGGTCCCGGCGTCGTGGAGCACCGCTCCGTGCCGGGCCTGCACGACCTGGCCGTGTCGGCCGGGGTCGGCGTCCTGAACACCTGGGGTGCGAAGGGGGTGTTCGATTGGCGGAGCCGGCACCACCTGGCGACGATCGGCCTGCAGGCCGACGACTTCGTGCTGAGCGGGCTCGACCAGGCCGACCTGATCATCGCGACGGGGCTCGACCACGCCGAGTCCCCGGACGACCGCTGGCGGCTCGCCCCCGCCGTCACGATCCCTCCCGCCGGCCTGGCCCCCCTCGCCGAACGGATTGATCACACTGGCCGCGTGCCGTTGACCTTGCCGCCGCTGCGGGCCCGCCTGGCGGAGGTGACGCAGCGGGGATGGGCTGCGGGGACCCAGCCGCTGGCGCCGAGCCGCGCCACCATGCACTATGCGGAACAGGTGGCCGGCGGTGCGCTGGTCGCGGCCGACGCCGGCGCCGCCGGCTTCTGGGTGGCGCGCACGCTCGGCACGACCCGGCTCGGGGCGGTGATCGTCCCGTCGACGTCCTCTCCGGGATTCGCCGCCGCCTGCGTGGCGGTCTCGCTGCTCCGTCACCCTGGCCGTCCGGCCCTGGCCGTGATCGACCTCGCCCACGCCGAGGCGACGGCCGCGGTCGCCTCTGCGGCGGCGACGCTGGGGATCCGTGTTCCGGTCGAGGCCTGGGACCCCGACGGCGCCCGTCTCGATGCCGATGCCCATCGGGAGCGGCTGCGCCGGTTGCTCCTCGGCGGGGTCCCGGCAGGGAACGGGCTGTGCACCCTGGCGACCGACCCGCGTCAGCTGTCGGAGATGATCGAGGTGGCCGGGCCGATCGTGGCCTGGACCTGAGGCAGACGTTCCACGACGGCCTGGGCCCCGTCGGAGCGGGAGCTCACCCGGCGAGCTGGGCCCGCAGCTCGAACTTCATGACCTTGCCCGTGGGATTCAGGGGGAGCGAGTCCACGATGCGGACGGAACGCGGCACCTTGAAATTCGCCATGTGGTCCCGGCACCAGGCCACGACCTCGTCCGGGTCGACGTCCTGGCCGGGACGCGGGACGACGAAGGCGACACCGACCTCCCCCAGCCGTTCATCGGGGATGCCGACGACGGCCACCTGGCCCACCTGGGGATGCCCGGCCATGATGCCTTCGATCTCGGCCGGATAGGCGTTGAAGCCGCCGACGATGTACATGTCCTTCTTCCGGTCCGTGATCCGCAGGTTGCCGTCGTGGCCCAGAACGCCGATGTCCCCCGTGCGGAGCCACCCATCCTCGTCGATCGCCTCCTTCGTCGCCGCCGGGTCCTCGAAGTACTCCTTCATGACGTTGAACCCCTGGACCAGGATCTCGCCCGGGTCACCCGGGGCCACGGAATTGCCCTCGGCGTCCACGATGCGCACGCTCACTCCGGGGAGAGGTCGTCCCACGGTGGTGGCGATCACCTCGGGCGGGTCGTCGTGGCGGCACATGCTGACCGTGCCCGTCGTCTCGGTCAGGCCGTAGCCGGTCACCACGGTCTCGAAACGCAGGTCGGCGCGCATACGGCGGATCACGTCCACGGGGACGGTGGCGGCTCCGGTCACCGAGAGGCGCAGGGAGGACAGGTCGAACGACGCGAATTCCGGATGGTTGAGGATCGACTGAAAGACGGTCGGCGGCCCGGGCAGCATGGTGATCCGCTCCGCCGCCACGCGCTCCATCACCGGCACGACGTCGAAGACGGCGTGGGGGAGCATGGTGGCTCCCCGCAGCACGCAGGCCAGCACCCCGGACTTCAGCCCGGCCGTGTGGAAGAACGGGTAGACCACGAGGTACCGGTCGCCTCGCCGTAGGCCGACCAGTTCGGACCAGGCAAGGTAGGTGCGCACACTGGCGCCGTGCCCCAGCACGGCCCCCTTTGGCTTGCCGGTCGTCCCCGAGGTGAAGATGATGTCGGAGGCCTCATCCGCCGTCACGGCGGCCCGGCGACGCGTGACCTCCCGCCCGTGGGCGTCGGTGGCCCGGGCGGTGAACTCGGTGAGCGTCGTGCACCCCGGCCGCGGCGGTCCCTCCAGCACCACGATCTCCTCCAGGCCCTCGAGCCCGGCCACGTCGGCCAGCAAGGCGACCAGGTCGGAGCCGAGCAGGTCGGTCACGGCGAAGAGCAGGCGCGCGCGGGAGGTGCGCAGCACGTGGCCCGCCTCCTCGCCGCGGTACCTCGTGTTGAGCGGCACCAGCACGGCACCGACGGTGTAGACGGCGAAACTGATGATCACCCACGCCGCGCTGTTGGGCGCCCACAGGGCCACGCGGTCGCCGCGCTCGATGCCGCTCGCCACCAGCGCTCCCGCCACGCGGTCGACGCGTTCGGCCAGGTCCCGGAACGAGAGCCGGGTCGTTCCGTCGACCACAGCCTCGTCGCTGCCGAAGCGGTCCACCGCCTGCTGGAGCGCCTCGGGGAGCGTCCGCGGCGGCCGATCGCCCGACGCACGGTCTGCTTCGTTTTCGCTCGGCACGGTTGTATATATTATGCGAATGGTGCGGCCCCGGGGAGCGACAGCCTCGCCGTCCGATCCGGGCTACGTACGCGTTGACCACCGTGAGGGAGTGGCCCTCGTCACGCTCGACCACCCGGCCGACCGCAACGCGTTGTCGCTCACCATGACCCGGGCGCTGGCCGAGGCCGTGCACCAGGTGACCGCCGACGAGAGGGTCGGGGCGATGGTGCTCAGCGCGACGGGCACGGTGTTCTCCGCCGGAGGGTCGGTCGACGATCTCCTCGAGCCCCGGGCACCCCTGCGCGAGATGTATGCCGGATTCGTCGCCGTCATGGAGTACGGGCTGCCGACCGTCGCCGCGGTCAACGGTCCGGCCCTCGGGGCCGGCATGAATCTCGCTCTGGCCTGCGATGTGATCGTCTGCTCGCCCTCCGCCCGGTTCGAGACCAGATTCCTCGACGTCGGGCTCCATCCCGGAGGCGGCCACCTGTGGCAGTTGCGCCGTCGCCTGGGTCGCCAGGGCGCCGCTGCGCTGTCGCTGTTCGGAGAGTCGTTGGACGGTGAGGAGGCGGCCCGCCGCCAACTGGCCTGGCGCTGCGTCCCCGAGAGTCAACTGCTAGAGACGGCGTGGCAGCTGGCCGCACGCGCTGGCAGGGCACGATCCCTCGCTCGTGGCGCTCACGCGCCAAACCCTCGATGACAGCGCTGCGTGTGGGCGAGCTTCGGACGCCATCGACCTGGAACTCGAGCGGCAGCAGTGGTCCATGGGGCGCCCGGAGTACGTCGCTGCTCTCGGGCGACTCCGCGCCCGTCTCGGACGGGACGACGCGAGCCGTCCGTCGTAGTCGGGACGAGCCGGGCCGCTAACCGACCACCGACGACGACCGCAGGATCTCGATCGCCGCTTCGGTCAGCCCGAGCTCCTCGCGCAGGACCTCCTGCGTGTGCTCTCCGAGCCACGGGATACGTCGGTCACCACCCTTGCAGCGGTCCACGATCACCGCGGGGTTGCCCGGCACCAGCACCGGTTGGTCGAGACCGTCCGTCCGATTGATGCCGACCAGCATGTGACGGGCGTTGACGTGCGCATCGCCGACCAACTCTTCGGCGCGCGCACAGGGGCCGGCTGCGATGCCGGCCTGGCTCAGGGCCTCGCACACCTCCAAGCGGCTCCGGCCGGCAGCCCACTGCTCGATGGCCGGGCGGATGACGTCGTCGAGCTGCTGGACCCAGCCGTACGGGGTGGCGAAACGCTCGTCGGTGAGCCACTCGGGATGTCCGATGAGATCAGCGAGGCGCTCGAAGACGTGGACGCGGGCCACCTGCATGACGAACCAGCCGTCGGCGGCCCGGAAGCCGTGATTGATCACCGCCCCGGAGTCGCCCCCGTCGACCCCCATCGACCAGTAGTTGGTGACGATGTCGGTCATGGCCATGACCGCATCGAGCATCGCGACGTCGACGTAGGCGGGTCGCCCCGTCCGGTCGCGGTCCCGCAGAGCGGCGAGGATCCCGATGGTGGTGTACAGCGCCGCGCCGATGTCACCCAGCGCCCCCACGGGCGACACCACGGGCGGAAGGTCGCCTGTGCGCTTCATGTCGTAGACACCCGACATGGCCTCGACGATCGGTGCGAAGGCGGGCCAATCACGGTACGGGCTCGGCACGGAGTTGCCGAAGCCCGACACTGACGCGTAGACGACCTGCGGGTGGACGGCGACGATGTCGTCGTAGCCGAGCCCCATCCGATCCATGGCACCCGCCTTGAAATTCTCGGCAAAGATGTCGAAGCGTGGTGCCAGGTCGAGGACGAGTTGCCGTCCTTCGGCCTGCTTGAGGTCGACACAGATGCTTCGCTTGTTGAAGTTGTTGCGCAGGAAGGTCGCCCCGACGGAACGACCTTCGGGGTCGGACATCGCCGGCAGTGCGGCGCGACCGAGCTCGCCGGCCAGCGGCTCGATCTTGACGACGTCGGCGCCGAGACGTCCCAACAATTGGGTGGCGTAGGGGAGCGCCTGCATTTGTTCGATGGCCAACACGCGGACACCTTCGAGAGGTCGTCCTGCTGCGGACACCGCACCGGATTCTGCCGCAGCGAACTCCATCTTGAATATTATATCCGAACGGTCGACGGCCTCCGCAGCGCCCGCTCGACGTCGTGGTGGGTCAGCGCCCCGTGAAGCGTGGTGTGCGCTTCTCCTTGCTCGCCTGCCCGTACTCTCGGAAGTCCTCCGAGCGGCTGGAGACTTCCATCGCCCATGCTTCGTCGGCGAGATGGCTGTTCAGGTCAGCTGTCAGCGAGCGATACAGCAACAGCTTGGTGAGCCCGACCGCGACGGTCGGTGCGGCGGCGAGGCGATCGACCAGCTCCCGAGACACCGCATCGAGGTCGTCGGCCGGTACGGCGCGATGGACCAACCCCCACGAGGCGGCATCAGCTCCCGAGACCTTCTCCCCCAACATGAGCATCTCGCGGGCTCGGGACACGCCCACGAGGCGGGGGATGAGCCAGGTGGCGCCACTGTCGGGCGTGAAGGCAAAGGTCGTGAAGGGAGCCCAGAGCCGTGCGTCCTCGGACACCACGGCGAAGTCCGTGGCGAGGAGGATGTCGAGACCGAGGCCGATGACCCAGCCGCGTGCGCTGCAGACAATCGGTGTCTGGCAGGACAGCATCGCCGGGATCAGCCGGTTGACGTGCCCGTTCATGCGCCGGTGCACCGAACCCACCCGGGGGCGTTCGGGACCCGGCGTCCGCTCGGCGAGATCGAAGCCGGAGCAGAAGTGCTCCCCCTCCCCGTCGAGATGGATCACCCGCACGGACTCGTCGCTGGCGGCGGCATCCACGGTGTCGGTCAGTGCGTAGACGATGGGGTCAGTGAGGCTGTTGCGGCGCTCGGGCCGGTTGAAGCGCACCCGCAGAACGGCCCCGTCATGCTCGCGGGTGATCCCGGGGGGCATGTCGGGGTACGGCTTCACTGCACTTCCTCGGAGGCGAACCGCTCGGCCAGGGCGTCGAGCGCTTCTTGGCAGGTGGTTGCCCCTCCCGGTGGCAGGGGGAGCCGGACCTCGCCGTGTTCCCGGGAGGGAAGCAGCACGGTCGCATGGCCCGGCGTCGTCGTCTCGCCCCGTTGGTTCTCCCCCCACACGTCGAGGTCGACCGCCGGACTGTCCTGCCCAACGAGGTACTTCCGGGTGACCCGCCCCCGCATCCAATGGGTGTCGCCCACATAATTGAACTTGCGGAACTGGCAGTCCAGCTTCCAGAGCCACGCGTCATCACCCATCCAGTCGGTGCACAGGTGGATGAGCCACGTCTCGCGCATGCGGCCGTAGTCGTAACAGGACGGGTTCCCGGCCCGCCGGGCCCATTCGGGATCCCAGTGCACGCGTTGTTGGACGTCGGGGATGTTCAGGTCGTCGGGCTTGAAGAAGCGGGGCATGCGCTGCAGCTGGTCGTGCCCGAGACGGAGGGCGGCCACGCCGTACAGTCCCATGCCCATACCGGTGTGCCATACGATCATGTCGGTGACCCGCATCGGACCCTTGACCAAGGGTGGCAGCTCGTCTCCTTCGGTCACGTCCTCCCACCATCGTGGCTCCTCACCGCGCCGCCGAGTTCGCTCTCCCGCAACGGCCTCGCCGATGGCTGCGATCTCGTCGTCGCCGTACGGGCTGATCGTGACCTCGTCGTTCTTCTTCCGTTCGGTGGCCTTCTCCCGTTCGGCCCGGATCATCAAGCGGTATTGGCCCGAAAGGACTGGTCCGCCCGCCACGGCGAACACCTCGGCCAGCCATTCGTGCACGGTGCGACCGGCGAAGTCCCCGACTTTGTCGTGCACGCCCACCAGGGCGTTGCGGCGGGTCACCCGCATGCCGGGCCGCAGCGGGTTCCACCACTCCCGGAACGACCCGGAGTAGAAGGCGTGGACGCCTCCGAGCGGGTCGCCTTTCATGAGCGCCTTCGTCTCGCCCTCGAGGGCGGTGACCTCGTCCTCTCCGATGAGGGTGTCCCCACCGACCAGATGAGGGGGCGCGATCGGACCGGACCACCGTGTTCCCGCACCGTAGGACGGGTCGCACCACAGCGGGTTGTCGTCGCCGTACGCCTCGGCGACGTGCCGAAAGGCGTCCTCGTTGGGGATCCGGTAATGCGGCGGGTTGGTGTGGGGCCGCGCGATCCCGATCCGCTGTCGCAGGCGGGCAACCCCCTCGTCGGTGATGGCGTCAGACACCACGCGGCCCGGACCCGACGCCGACGGAAGATGAGCACGGGGTGGCGACATTCACACGTCGATGCACTGCGCCTGGCCTCCTAAACCGAGAATTTCGAATATAGTATACGAACGTAGCAACGCCCGGAGGCCCGGATCCGTGTGGGCCGGCTCAGGCATTTCTTCTCACCGAGTCCGTACGGGTGGAGGCAGCGATGGATTTTGACGACACCGAGGAGGACGCCTCGTTCCGGCGCGGGGTGTCGGTGTGGCTCGAGGAGCATGCCGAGGTCAGAACAGGTCTGGCTGACTGGTCCCGGAACCCCACGCACCCTGATTACGTTCGCCGCTGCCGCCAATGGCAGCACACCCTCTACGAAGGCGGTTGGGGCGCCATCACCTGGCCCAAAGAATACGGCGGGCTTGGCGAAACCTCCTGGCACCAGACCATCTTCAATCAGGAAATGGCGAAGTACGACGTATCGGTTGGAGCATTCGCCGTCGGGATCGGCATGGCCGGACCGACGCTGATTGC
>CAVXSD010000002.1:0-46524 GCA_963764305.1 uncultured Acidimicrobiaceae bacterium
CTCGTTTTCGCCGCAATTGCCGTAGGTCGCTAACAATGACGAAGATCAACATTGGGATTTTTGCTTTGGTTGGGCTGGCCGTCGGATTGATCATCGGTAACTCCAGATGGCCGAGAACACTAGCGGCATCATCGGCGTGGAGCTGTTCTCTTGCCATTTGTCCTAATGTTTCAACGACTCTCCATGGTGAGTATTGCGACGTGGGCGTTCCTCGTCGCAATATCGATGGTCGGCACTTGCACCTTGCTGTCTGTTGACGCGGTTGCTCTCCAACCCAATGGAGCACGTGCAGCGGCTTATGGGTTGGCCGGGGTCGTCCTTGTATCGCTGCTCTGGCCGCTATCGACCGGCACATCTTTGAGGGTAATGGCGGCTGAGGTGTTGATTCGGCCATTACATCAAGTCAATCTCCTGACCATCTTTCCGCCCATTGGGATTCAGTGGCTTTCAATTCTAATCACCGGGCTCGTGGTTATCATTGCGATATGGCCACACCATTCTGAAATCGAAACTCTGTCTCCAAAGTCCCGAATCCCCTGGTTGGCCTTGTCTGCCGCGGCCGTCGCTGTTCTGGTGCTCGCGGTTGATTCGATTCCATTTGCTGTGCCTTTCGGAACCTGGCTTCCAGCCATCGTCCTGCTTCCTGCGCTGGCACTGATCGCTGATGTCGAACCAAAGACCAGGTTGGCCCTCCGACTCATCGTGCCGATCGCAATTCTCCAGAGTTTGCACGCATATCCTGTCGCAGGTTCGCAGCGAGCTTGGGCAACAGTCGTGGTCTTTGTCCCCTCTGCGATCGCGTTGGCCGCGGGCAGCAATGGGCTGTCTATATGGCGCGATACACCATTTGCAATTCGAGTAGGTGCCGTCGCGGTACTTTGTCTTTTCTACCACGCTTGCTCTGATTCAATGGCCAGTCGGCGGATGGGTTACCTACTATGACAACGTTTCGCTTGGGCTACACGGGACAAAAATGATCCGAGTTAACCCGCTGATTGGTGCCGAACTCCGCCAGCTAACCTCCGTGGTCAAACAAAACTGCGACACCTTCTACTCAGTACCTCCCATCGACAGCCTGTACATCTACACGGGAATCCCTGCGCCTACTGGACAACTTGCGAATTTTGCAGGCATGTTAACGACTTCTCAGGAGCAGGAAGTGTCGGCGAAGTTGAATCACCTGCAAACCACCGGCAAGAGAGTATGTGTCGTGCGGAATCTCAATGGCTTGAACATTTATGCGTGGACAGCTAATGGTTCAGAAGCGAATCGGCCAATTGGAACTTTCATTGAGTCGTACCAGCGGGTAATTGCCAAATTGGTCCAGCGTCGGGTCTCTTCCCGAGTATTCGGTGTCCATAAAGGGCAACGGCTCGTAAAATGTGCAACGCCCCAGAGTGCCCCGCAAATCGATTTCCTGGTTTTCTTATGTTTAGCGTCGGCCGACCACAGGGCCATCTCGGGCGAACTGCATGCATGGTGCCGGTTCGTCGCCATGAGGCTTCCGCTCCCGCGTTGCTATGCTCCAATTGGATCGTTGTGGAAATGGCGGGACGCATAGGGGCGGCCCCTGAGATCTCTCTCCGTGTGGGAAGGCGGATCTGTTGAGACGCACGAGCGTCGATATCACCATCCCGGTGCTCAACGAGGAGGGCTCGCTCGTGAGCACCCTGACCACGCTGGCCGCCCACCTCGATACCCAGTGCCCTTACGACTGGTGCATCACCGTGGCCGACAACGGCAGCACGGACGAGACGTTTGAGCTCGCGACGGCCTTCGCCGCCGTGAACCCGCGGACGAGGGTCATCCGGCTCGAGGAGCGCGGCCGCGGGCGGGCCCTCAAGCGGGCGTGGACCACCAGCACGGCCGAGGTCGTCGCCTATATGGACGTCGATCTCTCCACCGGGCTTGAGTCGCTGCGGCCGCTACTCGACCCCGTGGTCGGCGGCCGCTGCGATGTTTCCATCGGCTCGCGGCTCGCCCCTGGCGCCGAGATCGCCCGAACCTTGCAGCGCGATGTGATCTCACGCATCTACAACCTGCTCGCGGGCCTTTCTGCACTATGGCATCGCCGACGCCCAATGTGGCTTCAAGGCGATCCGCGCCAGCCTGGCCCACGATTTGATCCCGAAGATCGAGGACAACGGGTGGTTCTTCGACACCGAGCTCCTCGCCCTGGCCCACCGAAGTGGCGCGGCGGATCAACGAGATACCGGTGCGCTGGATCGAGGACCACGACTCCAGGGTCCGGATCATCAAGACGGCGACCGACGACCTGAAGGGGATCTGGCGGCTTTGGCTAGACGGCCGACGGAACGGAGCCGAAGGGGCTGATCGAATCCCGCTGTCCGCAAGCGACGCGTTCTCGTCCCCAGTCGTAGGGGGGGAGGGCTGCGGCGTCGACTTCGACGCGTACGCGACCACCTACGAGGACACAGTCGACCGATCGGTCTCCTTCACCGGGAGAGACGCCGCTTTCTACGCACGGCGCAAGGTGGAGATCCTCGAGGAGATCGTCCGTCCCCGGCTGGGCTCGCTCCAAGGCCTTTCCCTCCTCGACGTCGGTTGCGGGACGGGGACGACTGATCGCCATTTCGCCCCGCGAGTGCGGAAGCTCCACGGCGTCGACGTCTCCGAGGAGATGCTCGTTCACGCCACGCGCACGGTGCCCACGGCGGAATTCAGCTGGTACGACGGGGAGAAGCTCCCGTTCGCCGACGAATCGTTCGATGTGGTGGTCGGCATCTGTGTGCTGCACCACGTCCCCGTCTCGGAGCGGTTCAAGATGGTGAGCGAGATGGTCGCGTGACCCGGCCCGAAGGTGTCGTGGCGGTCTTCGAGCACAACCCGCTCAATCCGCTTACCCGTCATGCCGTGAACACATGTGCGCTCGATCACAACGTCGTACTCCTTCCTTCCCACCAGGCGGTCGAGTTGCTCAGGGACGCGGCCGAGGTGGAGCCCGGCGTCCGCCACTTCCTCTTCTCCCCGCTGGGAGGCGCTATCGGCTGCTCGCTCGACCGACATCTCCGGCGCGTCCGCCTCGGCGGCCAGTATGTCGCCTGGGTACAGCGGGCTTCGTCCAGCTCGTAGCTACTCCAGTTCGTCCGTAACACCGTGCGCTTTGGCCCCATGAGGCGACTCTGAGCACCCAGACCTGGACCCGCGCTGGGTCGAAATTCTCCTCCAAGGGAAGCGGAAATAGCGAGAGTGGAGCTCGAACTCATTGCGCCCGCACAAGTCGAAGTGGGCGAGCAGCGACAAGGTTCCCCAGCTTTCGGAGGGGCCCTCTCCGGTGATCTTGCCGCCCACACGTTCATTTCTCAAGACTGCCAGTCGCCATTATCTTCGCCGGACCACGCTTGGCGCCCCGCGCCGCATGCATGATGAATGGCGGTTCTGGCCCCGCAGCGGGAACGCGCTGTCGGCGGGTTCGGCCCCCTAGTGTCCTGACCCAAAGATTCTTGTCCAAATAGGAATTTTCCTGTCGTCTTCCGCGTTCTCATCGTCATCAACGACGATGGGAGGCAGTGATGGCGAGACGGGGAAGGCCGACTGAAGATCTCGTGCTGAGCGATGACGAGCGCGAGACGCTCGAGCGCTGGGCGCGACGGCCGAAGAGCGCGCAAGCACTGGCGCTGCGATGCCGCATCGTGCTCGAGTGCGCGAAAGGTCAGACCAACACGGTCGTGGCTGAGCGCCTCCATGTCACACGTGCCACGGTGGGCAAGTGGCGCCGGCGGTTCGTCGCGCAGCGCCTTGACGGCCTCCACGACGAGCCCCGACCCGGCGTGCCACGCTCGGTGAGCGACGAAGACGTCGAGAGGATCGTGGTCAAGACCCTCGAAGAGACGCCCGACGACGCCACGCATTGGTCGATCCGTTCCATGGCCCAGGCGACGGGGATCAGCCGCTCGAGCGTGAACCGGATCTGGCAGGCCTTCGGGCTCAAACCCCACCTCAGCGAGACCTTCAAGCTCAGCCCCGACCCGCTCTTCGTCGAGAAGGTCCGCGACATCGTGGGCCTCTACGTCAACCCACCCGAGGCTGCACTTGTGCTCTGCGTGGACGAGAAGACCCAGGTTCAAGCCCTCGACCGCACCGCACCGATCCTGCCGCTGCGTCCCGGGCTCCCCGAGCGGGCCACGCACGACTACGTCCGCGGCGGCACCACCAACCTCTATGCCGCGCTCGACATGGCTTCGGGGAAAGTCATCGCGGACATGACCGAACGCCACCGAGCCATCGAGTTCAAGAAGTTCTTGAACCTCATCAACCGCAGCGTCCCCCAAGACCTCGACGTGCACTTGATCGTCGACAACGTCTCGACCCACAAAACCCCTGAGATCCACCGCTGGCTGATCCGTCATCCCCGGTTCACCTTGCACTTCACGCCTACCTACAGCTCATGGATGAACGTGGTGGAGCGCTGGTTTGCCGAGCTCACGACGAAGTGGTTGCGCCGAGGCACGCACCGCTCGACCAAGGAACTCGAAGCATCGATCACCGACTGGATCGACACTTGGAACGAGAACCCACGCCCGTTCATTTGGCACAAGAGCGCCGACGAGATCCTGACTGCGCTAGCTGGATATTGCGCGCGAATCTCCGAGTCAGGACACTAGGCGGTTGCGGCATGTGCGACGACGATCCGAACCGCCGGTGCCGGCCGCGAGCCTAAGCGACGAACCACGATGCCGCGCCGTTCGGCGAGCCCGTCTTATGCCGTGGGCCGGTTCTTCCCGCGCCCTCGCGAGTCGAGCAGCTGGGCGACGAACGCGGCGAGCACCTCCTCGGCGCCGTCGGGAACGGCGAGGACGAGCGTGCGCCGGTCTGCCTCGAGCGCGATGGACACGTCGAAGAAGGGACAGCACTGCTTCTCGCGTCGGCCAGCGCGGCCGCTGCGATGAGGGCGTCGTCCGAGTCCCGCAGCGCCAGGCGCACCGTCGTGGCGCCGGCCTCCACCGCCGTGACCGAGGTGGCGACGAGGGCACGCCACTCCTCGGCCCGCTCTCCGAGTGCCGCCCGGTCGAGGCTGCAGGCGATCGGCTCGACGGCGCGCTCGGGTGTCACCGGCGCTCCGCCGCCACCAGCGCGTCGCGGGTGAGCTCCATCTGGCCGAGATGCTGGAACAGCTCCTCCAGGATGTGCAGCAACACCGCGCCCTTGGTCCCGGTGTAGGGCACGGGGTCCTCGGGGTCCCAGCGCACGTTGGCCGGTCGTTTGGCGGGGTCGAGGCCGACGATGTCCTCGCGCAGTCGCCGGCCGGCGACGTCGGTGCGCCGCAGCAGCCCGGCCACATCGCCGCTCGCCGTGAACTCGGCAGCCCGGTCGCGCTGGACGGGGCGCTCGGCCACTGTGGCCCCGCCCCAGTACTCCAGGACACCGAGGCAGTGGGTCAGGATGGCGTAAGCCGAATTGGTGTCGCGGAACGGGGGACGCCGGTTGGCCAGGTCGTCCCCGAGCTCCTCGACGATGGCGGCCATCCCGCCCAACGCCAGGTCGACGAACCACAGGTAGTCGCTGGCCGCGACGGCGACCGGCGCCGGTCCCTCGCGGTCAGTGGGCAACCCAGGCATCCGGGTCCGTGACGAGCTTCTGGACGTGCGGGGGGAGCTTGCCCGAGATCACGTCGGTCAGCGTGATCTTCTCGAGCACCGAGCGGAGGCTGGCCCGGACGGCGACCCAGACCTGCTGGAGGTTCTCGGCCGCGCCGTCGTAGCTGGTGGCCTCGGGCCGGTAGCCCCGCACCTCGGCCAGCGGGCCGTCCAGGGCGCGGATCACGTCGGCGATGGTGATGGCCTCGGGCTGGCGGGCGAGCCGGTAGCCGCCCTCGGCGCCCCGCTGGCTGGCCACCACCCCGGCCCGGCGGAGGTCGGCCAGGATCGCCCCGAGAAAGCGGGGCGGCAGCCCCTGCTCCCCAGCCAGGTACTCGGCGGTCTGCGGTGTCCCGGCGGCGGCCAGTGCGAGGAGGGCCCGGATTCCGTAGTCGACCTTGGCCGGGATGTGCATGGCGAGAGTCTGCCCGCGCCGGGCGCCGCGGTCACTTCCGGTTCGGGCCGGGCGCCGTGCCAAGATCTTCCCCATGACACGGATCGCGCTCCACATCACCGGCGTCGACGAGGCGGACGCGGTCCTGAGCCGCGACCCCCTGGCCCTGCTGATCGGGATGGTGCTGGACCAGCAGGTGCCGATCGAGAAGGCATTCTCCTCCCCGGCCGACCTGCTGCAGCGCCTCGGCACGAAGGGTCCGCTCGACGCGGCGGCGATCGCCGCCATGGATCCCGAGGAGCTCGCCGCCATGTTCCGGGAGCGGCCGGCCCTGCACCGTTACCCCGGGTCGATGGCCGGCCGGGTACAGGCCGTCTGCCGCGTCGTGGCCGACGAGTACGGGAACAAGGCCGAGGCCATCTGGACAGGTATGGGCAGCGGCGCCGAGCTGATCGACAGGTTGCGCGCCCTGCCGGGATTCGGCGAGCAGAAGGCCAAGATCTTCGCCGCGCTGCTCGGCAAGCAGCTCGATGTGCGCCCTGATGGGTGGCAGAAGGTCACCACCCCTTACGGCAAGCCTGGGAGCTCCCTGTCGGTGGCCGACATCACCGACCCTGAGAGCCTGGCCAAGGTCAGGGCCACCAAGAAGGCGATGAAAGCCAAGGCCCGCGCCGACGCCGATGGCGGCGCCGGCGCCGACGGCGGCGCGTGACCCGAGGGTCCGACCTCTCGGAGCGCCGCCTCTACCTGTGCACGCCGGACCGACCGGACCTGGCCGCCTTCCTCGACGAGTGCATCGCGGGCGGGGTGGACGTGGTCCAGCTGCGCGACAAGGAGCTCGAGGCCAGGCCGCTGCTGGCCCGGGCCACGGTGGCGGCGGCCGTGTGCCACGACCACGGCGTGCCCTTCGTGCTCAACGACCGGCCCGACCTGGCGCTGGAGGTGGGGGCCGACGGGGTCCACGTGGGTCAGGGCGACGCGCCGGTCTCGCTGGCCCGGCGCATCCTGGGCCCCGACGCCATCGTCGGCCTGTCTACCCACGGCCGGGCCGACCTCGACGGCGCGGCGGGCCAGGACGTCACCTACATCTCGGCGGGGCCCGTGGAGGCGACGCCGACCAAGCCCGGCCGTGCGGGGACCGGGCTGGGCTACGTCACTCAGGCCAACGCACGCTCCAGTGTCCCGGTCTTCGTGACAGGCGGCGTGACCCCGGAGAAGATCGGTGCTCTGGCGGCTGCCGGTGTCCGCCATTTCGTCGTTGTGCGCTATTTGACCCAAGCCCCCGACCCTCGGAAAGCGGCACGGGCTCTGCGCGCGGCTATTGATCGAGCGTTGAGCAGTGAGCCGTCTCCGGCGTGACCAGTCGTCGTCCACGTCGGCACCGGGACCGCCTCGTGCGCCTCGACGCGCTCGACGTCGAGCGCCACGGTGAACTTCGCCGGGCGAGCGAGCCCGGCTGATCGCTCAGTGCCGGCGCTCGAGCCAGCCCACCAAAATGGCGATGACCCGGGGGTCGGCCCGGAGCCAGTGGCCGGCGCCGAGCACGGTGTGCAGCTCCGAGGGCCCGGTGGCCGCGTCGGCCAGGGCCCGGGCGTCGGCCAGCGGGACGTCGGCGTCGTCCGAGCCGTGCACCACGAGCAGCGGCCGGCCCTTGAGCAGCGCGGCGTCCTCCATCGGGTGGAGGACGGAGAGCTCCTTGGCCCAGGTGTCGACGGATGCCGGGAACCCGGGCGACGTGACGACGCCGGTCCGGCGGCAGCGGGCCAGCAACCGCTCGGGGTCCACGGACAGCGGGCGGAGGTCCCCCGGGGTGCCGAGGCAGGCCACCCCGGCCACCCGCTCGTCGCCGGCGGCCAGGTGCAGCGCCAGCACGCCGCCGAACCCGAAGCCAACCATCAGGCGGGGGGCCGCCTCGGGGATCTCGCTCGAGGCCAGGAAGGCCAGGTCGTCCAGCCAGCCCAGCGCGGAGAAGTCGCCGGCCGACTCGCCGGCGCCGCGCAGCGACGCCGTGACGACGCGCCAGCCCGACTCGCGGGTGAGGCGGTCGGCCAGGGCCGGATAGGTCAGGGCGACGTCGGCCGCCGCGCCCTTGGGCCGTGGCAGGTCGTGGCAGAGCACGACGTGGCCGTGCACCGGCGCGCCCAGGCTCGTGGCACTGGCGTAGGTGGCCAGTTCCCCGACCGGCCCGGGCCGGAGCCTGAATGGCCCCGGCATGTCAAATACCGATGCGCTGTGCCAGCAGCTCGCGATGGTACGAGGGGTCGCCCAGGAGCAGTTCCGAGGACTTGGCCCGCTTGAAGTACAGGTGCGCCGGGTGCTCCCAGGTGAAGCCGATGCCACCGTGGATCTGGATGTTCTCCGCCGCCGAGTGGAAGTAGGCCTCCGAGCAGTACGACTTGGCCAGGCTGGCCACGACGGGCAGCTCGTCGGAGTCCTCGGCTGCGGCCCAGGCGGCGTAGTAGGCGGCCGACTTGGCCGACTCGACCTCGAGCAGCATGTCGGCGCACTTGTGCTTGATGGCCTGGAAGCTGCCGATGGGCCGGCCGAACTGGATCCGAGTCTTGGCGTACTCGACCGATGCATCGAGCACGTGCTGGGCGCCACCGACCTGCTCGGCCGCCAGCGCCACCGCGGCGAGGTCGAGCGTCTTGGACAGGCCGGGCTCCGCGCCGCCGTCGGCGCCGATGAGGGTGGCCGGCACCGCCGCGAACTCGAGCCGGGCCTGCTTGCGCGTCTGGTCCATCGTCGGCAGCGGGGTGCGCGTCAGGCCCGATGCGTCACCTTGCACCGCGAAGAGCGAGACGCCCGCGCCGGTACGGGCGGCGACAATGATGAGGTTGGCCACATGGCCGTCGATGACGAACATCTTGTGGCCGTCGATGACCCAGCCGTCGCCCTTCGGCGAGGCCGCGCACTCGATCCCGCTGAAGTCCCACTTCCCGTTGTCCTCGGTGATGGCGAGGGTCGCGATCGTCTCGCCCGTGGCGATGCCGGGGAGGTAACTCTTCTTGGCCTCGTCGTCGCCGGAGGTGAGCAGCGCGTTGGCGGCCAGCGCCACCGACGAGAAGAACGGCGCGCACAACAAGGCGGCGCCCATCTCCTCGAGCACGACGAGCAGCTCCACATAGGTGAAGCCCGAGCCGCCGAACTCCTCGGGGATGGTGAGCGACTGCAGACCGAGCTGGTCCGCCATCTGGCTCCACACGGCCGGGTCGTACCCGTCGGTGGTGTCCATCAGGCGGCGCACCTCGGTCTCGGGCGACTTCTCGGCCAGGAACCGGCGCACCGAGGCGCGCAGTTCCTCCTGCTCGTCACTGAAGGCGAAATTCATGCCTGGGCTCCTCTGCCTCTTGTGCCTCTGCCCCCGGCAGCCGGGCCGGCGGTGCGTCGCTTGGTCTACCAGACACGGAGCGGCGCGACCAGATACCTCCCGGCTCCGTGCGGAACCGACGACTGGGCTGTGCCACGCTGGAGCCATGGGACAGCTTGAGCAGATCTGGAGCGACACGGCCGCCGAGGTCCACCAGATTGTGGTTGGACCGATGGACAACAACGTCTACATCCTGCGTTGCCGCCGCACCGGTGACGCCATGCTGATCGACGCCGCCAACGAGCACGAGGAGCTACTTGAGATCTGCCGGCGGCTGGGCGTGAACCAGGTGGTGGAGACGCACGGGCACTGGGACCACATCCAGGCCGTGCCCGCCGTGCGCGAGGCGGGCATCTCGGTGGCCGTGACCAGCGCCGATGCGGGCATGCTGCCCAGCTACGACCTCATTCTCGAGGACGACGAACAGCTCAGCGTGGGCGACCTGCGCCTCAAGACCCTGGCTACACCGGGCCACACCCCGGGCTCCATCTGCTTCGCCGTCGAGGGCACGAACCTCCTGTTCACCGGCGACACCCTGTTCCCGGGCGGCCCCGGAAACACGTCGTTCGAGAACGCCGACTTCGACACCATCATTCGATCCATCGACCGCCGCATCTTTGCCAAGTTCGGCCCCGACACACTGGTCCTTCCCGGCCACGGCGCCGCCACCACGGTCGGAAACGAGTCACCCCACCTGGGCGAATGGGTCGAGCGAGGTTGGTGAGGGCCGCCGCGGGGAGTCCGCCGGAGCCGTCCCGGCGGCCCGTACCGGAATACCTGACCAAAACGGTAAGCTTTTAGGAGATGACCACTACGCCCCCGCTGCTCGAGATCCGGGACCTCCACGTCTCGGCGGAGGACGGCCCCATCCTGCGCGGCGTCGACCTCACGGTCGGGGCGGGCGAGGTCCACGCCCTCATGGGCCCCAACGGCGCCGGCAAGTCGACGCTGGCCGGCGCGCTGATGGGGCACCCGGCCTACACGGTCACCGCCGGCTCCATCGTCCTCAACGGCGAGGACGTCACCGGCTGGGCGACCGACGTGCGGGCCAAGGCCGGCCTCTTCCTGGCCTTCCAGTACCCCGAGTCGATCGAAGGCGTGTCGGTGACCCAGTTCCTGCGCCAGGCCATGTCGGCGCGCAAGGGCACCGACGAGGTCTCCGTCCTGGAGGTCCGGGTGCTCATGACCGAGTGGATGGAGCGCCTTGGCATGGACACCTCGTTCGCCAGCCGGCACCTGAACCAAGGCTTCAGCGGCGGCGAGAAGAAGCGCAACGAGATCCTGCAGATGGCACTGCTCGAGCCGCTGGTCGCCGTCCTCGACGAGACGGACTCGGGGCTCGACATCGACGCGCTGCGCGTCGTCGGACGCGGCGTGCGGGCCGTGCGCGAGGCGCACCCCGAGCTCGGCGTGCTGGCCATCACCCACTACACGCGGCTGCTCGAGGAGCTGGTGCCCGACGTGGTGCACATCCTGATGGACGGGCGCGTCGTGGCCAGCGGCGGCGCCGAGCTCGCCTCCCGCGTCGAGACCGAGGGTTACGAGGGCTGGCGATGACGCCGGACGCCACCCCGCACCACCGCCACATCGACCGGCACCGCCACATCGACCGGGCCCGCGGCGCCGCTCAACGTGGAGGCCCTGCGCAAGGATTTCCCGCTCCTGACCCGCACGGTGAACGGCCGGCCCATCGTGTATCTCGACGCCGCCGCCTCCGCACTGCAACCCCGCTCCGTCATCGACGCCATGAGCCGCTACTACGAGACGACGCACGCCAATGTGCACCGGGGCGTCTACGCCACCGCCGAGGAGGCCACCGCGCTCTACGAGCGGGCCCGCATCGTGTCGGGCCGCTTCATGGGCGCGTCGGACCCCGCGCACGAGGTGGTGTTCACCAAGAACACGACCGAGTCGCTGAACCTGGTGGCCCAGTCCTGGGGCCGGGCCAACCTGCGTGCCGGCGACGCCGTGCTCCTGACCGAGATGGAGCACCACGCCAACATCGTGCCCTGGATGATCCTCTCCGAGGAGCTGGGCGGCCTCGACCTGCGTTACATCCCTGTCGACGGGGACGGCCGCCTCGTGCTCGACGACCTCGACCGCCTGCTCGACGGCGTCAAGGTCGTGGGCGTGTCCTGCATGTCCAACGTGCTCGGCACCATCAACCCCATGCGCCTGATCGCCGACGCCGCGCACGTCGCCGGGGCCGTCGTGGTGGCCGACGGCGCGCAGCTCGTCCCGCACGCCCCGGTCGACGTGCGCGCGCTCGGGGTCGACTTCCTCGCGTACTCGGCCCACAAGATGATGGGCCCGACCGGCATCGGCGTGCTGTGGGGCCGCGCCCAGCTGCTCGAGGCCATGCCTCCCTTCCTCGGCGGCGGCGGCATGATCCTCGACGTCAAGCTCGACGGCTTCCGCCCCGCGCCGCCCCCGGCCCGCTTCGAGGCGGGCACGCCGCCCATCGCCGAGGCGGTCGGCCTGACGGCGGCCATCGCCTACCTGAACGACATCGGGATGGACCGCATCCGGGCCCATGAGCTGGCGCTGACCAACCACGCGCTGGGCCGCCTGGACGAGAAGCTCGGCTCCGACGTGCAAGTGTTCGGGCCGCCGGCGGGCGACGACCGCGGCGGCGTGCTGTCGCTGGCCTACCGGGACGTGCACGCGCACGACCTGGCCCAGGTGCTCGACCAGTTCGGCGTGTGCGTGCGACCCGGCCACCACTGCGCCAAGCCATTGATGCGGCGCCTCGGCGTCCAGGCCACCGCCCGCGCCTCGTTGTCCCTGTTCAGCGACGAGCACGACATCGAGGTGCTGATCGAGGGATTGCTCGAAGCCGGTAGATTGTTCGGCTAATGGCCGACCTCGAAGAGCTGTACCGCGAGATCATCCTCGACCACTACCGCTCGCCCCGGAACCGCGGGGAACTGGACTCCCCGCCCGCCCATCGCGTCGAAGGGTTCAACCCGCTGTGCGGCGACGAGGTCGTGGTGTCGCTGCTCGTCGAGGACGGCACGTTGGCCGACCTCAAGATCGGCGGCTCGGGCTGCTCCATCAGCCAGTCCTCGGCCTCGTTGATGTCGGCCGCCGTCAAGGGCAAGCCGGTTGGCGAGGTGCGCCGACTCATCTCGACCTTCAAAGGGATGATGTCGATCCACGAGGCCCACCTCGACCCCGAGAGCGACGGCAACGGTGCCGAGGTGGTCGAGGGCGAGCCCGAGGAGATCGACCTCGACAAGCTGGGCGAGCTGGCCGCCCTCCAGGGCGTGGTGAAGTTCCCGGTGCGCATCAAGTGCGCCACCCTGAGCTGGAACGCGCTGGCCCAGGGCCTCGACGAGGTGGCGGCCGAAGCCTCCTAGCTCGGTACGGACGGTGGCGGGGGGGCCTGACCGGCCCTCGGGTCCGTCACGCCCGTAGGTGATGGGCGTTATTTCGGGGCGTGGCGTCGGCCGGAGCCACGATTCGAGAGATGACTCGACGGAGTAGGCGTCGTCTGCCGGGGGGCCGTAAAGCCGCGATGACGCCTCCCGTCGAGCTCTGATCGACCAGGCTGTGACCCGTGCAGCCGCTGGCGCTGTGGGCGGCTGACGCCGTGGCCCGGCCGGGTGCGAGGACCCCGGCGTATTTCTCCCGAACTGTAAACGGATCCGTTGAGAGTTCACGGGGACAGGCCGGCCGCCCCGCGCGCTTCCAATTGTGAATGGCTCGGCTCGGCTCGGCTCGGCTCGGCTCAGCTCAGCTCAGCTCAGTTCAGCCCAGATCAGCTCAGCTCAGCTCAGAATCTCCGATCAGCTCGGGGTGCAGGGCGTGGGGTTGAACGACGGCGGCGGGACCGTCGTCGGGGTCGTGCTGGCGGTCCCGGACCCGGCCAGCGACGTGCTCGGGCTGGCCGGCGCCACCGTGGTCGGCGTGATGGTCGGCGGCGGGTTGGGGTCGCCTGCCGCGTCGGGGGGCGGGTTCGTCGGCGACACGAGGTCGGAGCCGAAGATGTTGACCAGCATCTGTTGCGCCTCCGGCTGCTGGACTGTCAGGACGTCGCCGAGGTCGCCGAACCCGTTGGCCGCCTCGGTGGGCAGGGTCTGCCCTTGCAGGTTGGTCGGGTCGAACGAACGGTAGGTCAGGGCCAACCCGATCAGCTGGTTGAAGCCGAAGCTGTCGTCGATGGTGACGCCCTCGTGGATCGAGCCGATGAAGGCATTGACGGTGAGCGGGTTCACCTTCGACTTGGCCGCGGTGATCAGGGACTTCACGAACACGTCCTGGCGTTGGATCCGGCCGAAGTCACTCGTCCCGTCGGTGTGCCAGTAGCCGTTGGTGTAGTACTCGTAATGGCGGGCCCGGGCCACGGCGAGCGCCTGCGCCCCGCTCAGCAGCTGACAACCGGGAGTCGTGACGTTGAGGCCCGAATAGGAGTCCTTGACCGGGTAGGGGAAGTTGAGCCAGATGCCGCCCAGCGCCTGAACGGCGTCCTGGAAGCCCGAGAAGTCGACCTGCACGACATGGTTGATGGGGATGCCGAAGTTGGCCGTGATGGTCTTGACCAACTGGTTGGCGCCGGAGTTGTACGCCGAATTGATGCGGTTGTAGGTACCGTATTGCCTCGTGTCCGGCGGGAGCATGGAGACGACGGTGTCGCGCGGGATGGACACGATCTGGATCTGTTTGGTGGATGGCGTGACCCGCCACAGCTGCACCACGTCGCTGCGCTGGCCGGTGACGACGGAGGAGGAACCGAAGGACTGCGCGGCCTGGCTCGACTCACCGACCCGGGTGTCCGAGCCGATGACCAAAATGGTGAAGGGCGCCCCGCTCTCCGCTGCCACCTCGTCGTTGATGTGCACCTTGCTGATCTGGTTGTAGCGGTACCAGAGGTAGCCGTAGCCGCCGCCGACGACGGCCACCGCGAGCACGAGCAGCGCGCAGAGCGCCACCACGGCTTTCTTGCCGCGGCTCCACCTCGGCTTCCCGCTGCGCCGCACGCCGGAGCGGCCCCGCTCCGAGTCGATGCGGGCGCCGAGCGCCGTCAGCCCCGACTCGTTGGCCACGGTCGCGCCCTCGGGCCCCGAGCGCATCTGTCGCCCGAGCGCGGCCAACCCCTCTTGGTTCGCGTGCGTGCCCCGCCGCTTTCCGGAGGAGCGATCGGACCCGTCGCCCGTGGGACGACCGTTCGCCATGGAGAAGAACGGTACCAAGCACCGTTGCGAAGGTGGCGGCAGGTGCGCCGCGGGGAGACCCCGGCGGGCCGGCGCAGGCGCTCAGCGTTTGTCCTGATACCCGGCGTATCCGGTCTGTTCGAGTTGTAGCGCCAGGGCTGCATCGCCCGTGGCAACGATGCGGCCGTCGACCAGCACGTGCACGAGGTCCGCCTCGAGCTGGACCAGGAAGCGGTTGAAGTGGGTGATGGCGAGGAGGCCCACGCCCCAGTCCGTCGTGGCGTGCTGCAGGCGACGCGCCACCTCGCCAAGTGCATCGACGTCGAGACCGGAGTCCACCTCGTCGAGGATGCACATGGCGGGCCGAATCACGCCGAGCTGCACCATCTCGGTGCGCTTGCGCTCGCCGCCCGAAAGGTCGACGTTGAGGGGGCGCCCCAACAGGCGGGGATCGAGGCCGACGGCCTTGGCCTCCTCCTGCATGCGTTCCTGCAGGGCGGCCGCCGGTGCCGCGCCCAAGGCACCCGAGGCTGCACCCTCGCTGGCTGCGGCGGCGGCCAGCAGCGAGTGCAGGCTCACCCCGGGGACCTCGACCGGGTGTTGCAGCGCCAGGAACAGCCCGGCGCGGGCCCGCTGCCACGCCGGCATCCCGGTGAGCTCCTGTCCATCCATGGTGATGGAGCCCGCGGTGACCTCGGTGCCCGGACGGCCCATGAGCGCGTGGGCGAGCGTGCTCTTGCCCGAGCCGTTGGGGCCCATGATCACGTGCACCTCGCCGCTGCGCACGGTCAGGTCGATGCCGTGCAGCACCTCCTTGCCGCCGGCCGAGGCGTGCAGGTCCCGGACCTCGAACACGTGTTCGGCACTCACGGCAGCACCACGGCGACCTTGCCGTCCTGCACCTCGACTGCGTAAACGCCGACGGGTTGCGTGGCCGGCAGCGAGCAGGGCGCGCCGGTCACCAGGTCGAACGTGCTGCCGTGGCGGGGGCACTCGATCTGGCACTCCTCGGCCCAGACCTCGCCCTCCGACAGCGAGTAGTCCTCGTGACTGCACTCGTCGTCGACGGCGTAGAAAGAGTCCCCGATGCGCACGAGCGCGATGCGCCGGCCCGCCACGTCGAAGCGCCGCGCCTCACCGGAGGCCAGGTCGTCGGGCGCGCAGAGCGCCACGGTCTCAGACACCGGCGGGCAGGGCCCGGCCGCCCAGGGCCGCGTCGAGACGATCATGCACCTCGCGCTGCAGGAACGGGGCGACCTCGGGGACGGGAGACCGGTCGATGATGGCGTCGAAGAAGCCGCGCACGATGAGGCCCTCGGCGATCTCGGGCACCACCCCCCGCGACTCGATGTAGTAGCGCTGGTCCTCGTCGATCGGCCCCACCGTCGACGCGTGGGAGCAGCGCACGTCGTTCTCCAGGATGTCGAGGTTCGGCACCGAGTCGGCGTGCGCCCCCTCGTCGAGCACCAGGTTGTGATTGGTCTGGCGGGCGTCGCTGCGCACCGCCCCCCGGTGCACCCGGATCAGCCCGCTGTAGACCGAGCGCGACCGGCCGGCCACCGCGCCCTGGCACAGGAGCTCGCTGGTGGTGCGCGGCGCGACGTGGTCCTGCAGGGTGCGGACGTCGTGCACCTGGGCGTCGTCGCCGAGATAGGCCGACAAGATCTCGCTGCGGGCGTCCCTCCCCTCCACCGAGACGTCGGCCCGCACCCGGTCGTAGGAGGCGCCGAGGCCGACGGTGAACGTGCGCAGCGTGGCGTTGGCCCCGCCGCGAGCGGCCAGGCGGGCGATCGACCAGGCGGCGCGGCCCAGGATCTGCAGGGAGACGTACGAGAGTGAGGCGCCGTCGGCGGCGGCCAGCTCGGTGACCGGCACCACGAGCGTGCGGTCGGCGCCCTCGGCTCCGGCGAAGACCTCGACCACGGACAGGCGGGCTCCCTCCCCGGCGCGCACGCAGGTGCGGGGGAAGGCGGACGCTCCAGGGTCGCACCAGTGCACGATGAGCACCGGGGCATCCACCGCCAGGCCCGCGGGCACGTCGACGAACACGGGGTCGGGCGCGAAGGCGTCGTTGAGGCGGACCAGCGCGTCGCCGCCCTGCTGCACCGCACCGAGCATGCCGGCCGACCCGGGCACCTCGTCGGCCCGCCCGAAGGCGAGTCCCGCCCCCGCCGCACCGGGCGTGGTGAAGATGCCGGCCCGCCCATTGTGGACGAGGACGCTGCCGGCGGGGCCCAGCGCCGTGGAAAGCGCCGCCAGCAGCTGGTCGCCCGCCGGGGCCGGCCCGCCGGCCGGGGGCGGCGCGAAGGCGTCGAGGTCCAGGTCGTCGATCGGCGTGTAGCGCCACACCTCCTCGCTCTCCGATGGCAGCGGCGACGAGGCCAGCGCCTCGTAGCCGGTGGCCCGGCGGCGGCGGAGCCAGTCCGGTCCGGCCAGGCCCGCGGAGGCCTCGGCGGTGAAGGTGTGCAGGGTCACGTCCTCTTTCAGGGTCGCCGATGTGGCCCATGCACTCTAGTGGTCCCCTGCGAGCATCCTTACCAGGCCGATTAGCCTTCGGGCATGGGAGAGATCGACGGTTTCGAGTCACCGGTGCTGCGAATCGAGCACGACGGGGCGGAGGCGGTGGCGACCCTGTGGCTGGACCGGCCCGAGGCGCGCAACGCCATGGGAACGGACCTGTGGCGAGACCTGCCGCGGGCCATGGACGCGCTCGGCCATGACACGGGTGTGCGGGCCATAGTCATCGCGGCCGAGGGGCCGCATTTCTCCGTCGGCCTCGACCTGAAGGCCATGGGCGGCATGCTGAGCGGCGGTGGCGGTGGCGGTGGCGGGGGCGGGGGCGGGGGCGGCAGCGGCGACGGGGGCGGTGGCGCGGCGGGTGACGGGTCGTCACGCCCCTCCATGGCCGCCCGGGCCCGCGGGGCCCGCGCCAACGTGCTCGAGCTCCAGGAGTCCGTCACCGCGGTGGCGCGCTGCCCCAAGCCGGTCATCGCGGCGGTGCACGGCTACTGCATCGGTGGTGGCGTCGACCTCATCGCGGCGTGTGACATCCGCCTGGCCTCGGCGGACGCCGTGTTCTCGGTGCGCGAGGCCAAGATCGCCATCGTGGCCGACCTCGGGAGCCTGCAGCGCCTTCCCGCCATCATCGGCGCGGGGCACCTGGCCGAGCTGGCGTTCACCGGCAAGGACATCAGCGCGGAGCGGGCCAAGGAAATAGGGCTGGTCAACGAGGTGGCGGCCGACGCCTCGGGCGTGCAGAAGGCGGCCCATGCACTGGCAGTGGAGATCGCCGCCAACTCCCCCATCGCGGTGCAGGGTACCAAGGCCGTCCTGGCGGCCAACGATGGCCGGACCGTGGCCGAGGGTCTCGACTACGTGGCCACCTGGAACGCCGGCATGCTGGCGTCCGACGACCTGATCGAGGCGGTCAGCGCCTTCATGGAGAAGCGGCCCCCGAAGTTCACGGGGCGCTAACGCGATCGGGGCCGCTCAGCGCTTGCGGCGCCACCAACGGTTGGCGGAGCGCTCCTGGCGGGCGTCCTCGGCCCGCACCTCGTCGAGCACGTCCGGCGCGACGTCGTTCACGATGTCCTCGGCCGAGCCGAGCAGCTCGGCCACGTTGGCACCGTCGGTGCCCGGCTCCTCCTCGAGGGCCGGCTCCACCAGGCTCCCGTGCACCCAGCCCACGTCAGCCAGGCGCCGGTGGTACGAGGGACAGTTTTCCGGGCAGCGCCACGGTGCCTCGGGGGCGAGGTCGAGCACACAGAAGCGGGCGGCCTCGCCCGACTCGTAGGTCCGGCTCTGGAAGTGGATGCATTCCTCGCGCATCGGCACGGTTCTATGGTGCCACGCGGCCGCAGGCGGGGTCGCGGGAGATCAGCCGACCGAGCCTTCCATCTGCAGCTCGATGAGGCGGCTCCACTCCACCGCGTACTCCATCGGCAGCGTGCGGGTCACCGGCTCGATGAAGCCGTTGACGATCATGCCCATGGCCTGCTGCTCGGACAGCCCCCTGCTCATCAGGTAGAAGAGCTGGTCGTCTCCGACCTTCGAGACGGTCGCCTCGTGGCCGATCCGGGCACTGCGCTCGCCGACCTCCATGTAGGGCTTGGTCTCGGAGATCGACTCGTCGTCGAGGAGCAGCGCGTCGCAGCGCACGAAGGACTTGGCCCCGTAGGCCTCGGGATCCACGTGCACCTTGCCCCGGTAGGTGGTGATGCCACCGTCCTTGGAGATCGACTTCGAGACGATGGTCGACGTCGTCTCCGGGGCGATGTGGTACATCTTGGCGCCGGCATCCTGGTGCTGGCCTGCCCCGGCGTACGCCACGGACAGGACCTCACCGCTCGCCTTGGGCCCCATCAGGTACACCGACGGGTACTTCATGGTCAGGCGCGAGCCGATGTTGCCGTCGATCCACTCGACGTGCGCCTCGGCCTCGGCCCGGGCCCGCTTCGTGACCAGGTTGTAGACGTTGGTCGACCAATTCTGGATGGTCGTGTACGTGATGCGCGACCCGGGCAGCGCGACCAGCTCGACGACCGCCGAGTGCAGCGAGTCGGTCGAGTACACGGGGGCCGAGCAGCCCTCGATGTAGTGCACCTGGGAGCCCTCGTCGGCGATGATCAGCGTGCGCTCGAACTGGCCCATGTTCTCGGCGTTGATCCGGAAGTAGGCCTGCAACGGCATGTCCACCTTGACGCCCGGCGGCACGTAGATGAAGGAGCCACCCGACCACACGGCCGAATTGAGAGCGGCGAACTTGTTGTCGTTGGGCGGGATGATCTTGCCGAACCACTTGCGCACGATGTCCGGGTACTCGCGCACAGCGGTGTCCATGTCGCAGAAGAGCACGCCCTGCTCCTCGAGGTCCTCGCGGTTGCGGTGGAATACCACTTCGCTTTCGTACTGCGCCGTCACGCCCGACAGGTACTTGCGCTCGGCCTCGGGGATGCCGAGCTTCTCGTAGGTGTTCTTGATGGCGTCGGGCAGGTCCTCCCACTTGTCCACCTGCCCGCCGGTGGGCTTGATGTAATAGAAGATGTCGTCGAAGTCGAGGTTCGGCATCTGCGTGGCGAACCAGGGAGCCATCGGCTTGCGCTCGAAGTGCTTGAGGGCGCGCAACCGGAACGCCCGCATCCAGTCCGGCTCGTTCTTCATCTCCGACATCTCGCGCACGATCGACTCGTTGAGGCCCTTCTTGGGCTTGAAGACGTAGTCCTCGGCGTCGCTCCACCCGAGCTGGTACCGCCCGAGGTCGAGATCCGTGGTGGCCATGGGGCTCCTGAAGTCGGAGGAAGAGGGGGAATTTCCCCTATGCAGATAGTAACAACTACCCGGGCCTGCCGAAACGCCTTCGGCAAAGACTGGTGTGTCGCCAGCCGTGACAGGCTCTCATCCTATGGCCAGTCCCCCCAGCGCACCCCGGCGCCCCCATGTCGTCTCGGCACACGGCGACGACCGCGAAGACCCCTGGTTCTGGCTCCGCCAGCGCGATGACCCCGAGGTCCTGGCCTATCTGGAGGCGGAGAACGCATACACCGAGCAGGAGGCGGCGCCGCTGGGCGCCCTCCGCCACGGCCTCTTCGAGGAGATGAAGGCCCGGATCAAGGAAACCGACATGTCGGTGCCGACCCGCCGCGGTCCGTGGTGGTACTACTCGCGCACCGAGGAGGGCAAGGACTACGGCATCCACTGCCGGCGCCCCGCTCGCGGCCGCCCGGAGCTGCCCCCGGCCGGTGAGCCCGGCCAAGAGGAGCAGATCCTGCTCGACGAGAACGCGCTGGCCGAGGGCTCCGAGTACTTCGCCCTCGGCAGCGCGGCGGTGAGCCACGATCATCGCTGGCTGGCCTACTCGACGGACCACCGCGGCAACGAGAAGTACGAGCTGCGCTTCCGCCCGCTCGACGCCGAGGTCACCCCCACCCCCGAGGCCGTTCCCGACACGGGGTACGGCCTGGCCTGGTCGGCCGCGGCCGACTTCGTCTTCTACGTCCGCCTGGACGAGGCGCAGCGGCCCTTCCAGCTGTGGCGCCACCAGCTGGGACGCGACCCCGGTGGCGACGTGCTCGTCTTCGAGGAGGCCGACCGCCGCTTCTCGCTCGGCACCGGCTCGACCCGGGACACCGCGTTCGTGCTGATCGGCCTGCACAGCACCAATACCTCCGAATGGCTCGCCATCCCCTCGGACGACCCGCTCGCCGAGCCCCGCGTCGTGCTTCCCCGCCGCGAGGGGGTGGAGTACGCGGTGGACCACCTCGCGCCGGCCTCGGGAGGTCCCGGCTGGTTCGTCGTCCTGACCAACGATGACGCGCAGGACTTCCGCGTCCTCGCCGCCCCCGACGGCGCACTCGACCAGGGCGCTGTCGGCGTGGCCGGCGCGGGCGGCGCGGGCGGCGCGGGCGGCGAAGCCGGCACGGCCTGGCGCGAGGTGGCCCCGCACCGCCCCGGCACCCGCGTCG
The DNA here is from genome assembly GCA_963764305.1 of uncultured Acidimicrobiaceae bacterium. GTDB lineage: Bacteria > Actinomycetota > Acidimicrobiia > Acidimicrobiales > RAAP-2 > Bog-473. The sequence goes on from CAVXSD010000002.1 coordinate 20,976, forward strand.
AGGACGTCGATGCCTTCGCCAGCGCCCTCGTCCTCAGCGAGCGCGCCGAGGCCCAGACCCAGGTGCGCGTGCTCCCACTGCCCGAGGGCGACCCCTTCGCCGGCGACCTGATCGGGTCGGGCTGGATCGTCACCTCCATGGAGAGCCCCTCCTCGACGTGGCTGGGCGCCAACCCCGAGCCGGACGCGCCCGCGCTGCGCATCGGCCGCACGTCGCTCGTGACGCCCTCGAGCGTCCTGCAGATCACGCTGGCCGGGCGCGAGGAGACCCTCCTCAAGCAGGAGCCCGTCCTGGGCGACTTCGACGCGTCCCGCTACACCACCTACCGGGAATGGGCCGTGGCCCCCGACGGGACGCGGATCCCGCTCTCGGTGGTGCATCGGAAGGACCTCGAGCTCCCCGCTCCGTTCGTCCTCTACGGCTACGGCGCCTACGAGATGAGCATCGACCCGTCCTTCTCACCGCACCGCCTGTCGCTCTACGACCGGGGCGTCGCCTTCGCCATCGCTCACGTGCGCGGCGGCGGGGAGATGGGGCGCGCCTGGTACGAGGGCGGGCGGATGGAGCACAAGGCCAACACGTTCTCGGACTTCATCGCCTGTGCGCGCCACGTCCTGGGCGCGGGGATCGCCCGCCCGGGCCGGCTGGTCGGCCGGGGCGCTTCGGCCGGGGGCCTGCTCATCGGCGCCGTGGCCAACCAGGCGCCCGCGCTCTTCCGGGCGCTGGTGGCCGAGGTGCCCTTCGTCGACTGCGTCACCACCATGCTCGACGACGAGCTCCCGCTCACCGTCGGTGAGTGGGAGGAGTGGGGGAACCCCCTGGACGACGAGTCGGCCTACCGCCGGATGCTCACCTACTCGCCCTACGACAACGTGACCGGGCAGAACCCCGACGGTTCGCCGCGCACCTACCCCGACCTCTTCGTCACGGCGGGCCTCAACGACCCCCGGGTGGCCTATTGGGAGCCGGCCAAGTGGGTGGCCAAGCTGCGGGTCCTGTCGCCCTCGACCCGGGTGCTCCTCAAGACCGAGCTCGGTGCCGGCCACGGCGGTCCCTCGGGCCGCTACGACGCCTGGAAGGAGGAGGCCCTGGTGTACGCCTTCCTCCTCGATGTCCTGGGGCTGGCCGACCGGGGCGAGCCGCCGGGCGACGGGGATTAGCCCGTCGCCGGCGCGGGCGCCGTTTGGAAGTGCAGTGTGAAGGGCGCCTGGTTGCCGGGGGGCAATGTCACCGGCGCGCCGTTGACGGTTGCAGTGAAGTTGGCGGGGGCGCCGGCGATCACCGTGACCGCTCCGGTGGCGGTGACGGCTTGTGACTGGCCGGAGAGGAGCGTCGTCGTGAACAGCACCGAGCCTGTGGCGGTGTTGGTGACGTCGACCCAGCACTCCCCCGTGGTGGCGGCCAGGTTCAGCGAGTAGCTCGGCGCGGCCACCGTGTAGGTCGCCGCGTGCGCCGACGCCGCCGCCGGCGCAGAGACCACCGGCGGCGCGGTGGTGCTCGTGGTCGTGGTCGGGGCGTTATGCGCGCCGGTCGCCGGGTGGGTCGGCGGCGTGGTGGCGGTGGTGGCGGACTTCCCATGGTGCTTCGCGCTGTTGGAGTGCAGCCCGGTGAGGATCAGCACGACGATGAGGATCAGGACGGCAGCCACGGCCGCGGCCGGCCCGCCGAGGCGGCGTGGGCGGTGGTTGATGGACTGGATGACGCGGTCCTCGTTCCCCGTCATGAAGGTGGCGGGGACCGGCTCCGGGTTGGCGTCGTCGAAGGTCACCGGCTCGCCGGACTTGGGCACCGGGGGAGGTGGGACAGGCGGGACGACGGGGTGGTCGGACTCGGTGAGGCGGACCGTCGACGATCCCGAGACACGGAAGGCGGTGGCGGGGAACGCTTCTCCTGCGCTCCCGTTGGGGCGGTCGCCCGGCGTGTTCGTCCGGATCTCTTCGAGCGTGTGCAGCTGGCGGTGGTAGTGCTCCACGGAGTGCAGATCGTCGTGGGAGCGGCGGAGCAGCAGCACGGCCGCGACGACGCCCAACAAGATGACGACACCGATTAGCCCACTGATCAGCACCGCCTCTATTCAACAGGATCTGCGGGACCAGCGGCACCGCGGCCAGCACCACGGCCAGCCCGGCGGCACAGCGGGCGGCTCAGCGGCACCGGGCGTACGGCGAATGCCGGCGTCCGGGCGCCGGCGCAGCCTCAGCCGGCCAGGCGCGGGCGGATGTCGTCGGGGATGTCGCGGCGCCGCGGGTTGCCCTGATCCCGCTTGGAGAGGATCGGCTCACTGATCCCCCAGTCGGCGCCGACGGCGGGGTCGTCCCAGGCCAGCCCATGCTCGTCCGAGTCGTCGTAGTAGTTGTCGACGAGGTACGTCAGCAGGATGTCGCTCAGCGCGGCGAACCCGTGGGCCACCCCGGGCGGGATGTAGACGCCCTGATCGACATCCCCGTCGAGCTCGATCACCTCCGTGGCACCGTCCGTCCTGGACCCCACGCGCAGGTCGTGCAGGACGACCCGCACCCGGCCGCGCAGGGCGTACCAGTAGTCGGCCTGGTGCAGGTGGAAGTGCAGGCCGACCAGCGCGCCCGCCTGCTTCTCGGACCGGTTGCCCTGGACCATCTCGGGCCGGTCGGGGAACCAGCTGCGCCGGTAGGTCTCGACGAAGCGGCCCCGCTCGTCGCCGTGCACGTCGGGGCGGACCAGCACGACGTCGTCGATAACTGTGGAGGGAATCAGCTCTGGCATCGGGCGAACGGTAGCGGGTGTTCCCCTCAGGGAGCGAAACGGCCGAAGCCCGACCGGTAGAAAAGCAACGGGCTTCCCTCGCCGACGTCCATGGCCACCACGTGACCGGTCACGAGCTCGTGGTCGCCCCCGTCGAAGATGTCGCCCAGCCGGCACTCGACCACGGCCAGCGAATTGTCGATCACGGGAGCCCCCGTGATGCCGTGCGACCACCGGACGCCATCGAACTTGTCGCCGCCCGAGATGGCGAAGGAACGGCAGAGCGCCTCCTGGTGCTCCCCGAGGATGTTCACGCAGAACGCGCCCGCCTTGGCGATGCGGGGCCAGCTCGTCGAGCTCCGTGCCGGGGCGAGGATCACCATCGGCGGGTCGAGGGAGAGCGCGGAGAAGGACTGGCACGAGAAGCCGACGGGGACGCCGTCCTCCAGCGCGGTGACGATGGTGACCCCGGTGGCGAAGTGGCCGAGCACCTCGCGGAACCGGGCCTGGTCGAGGCCCGACATGTCTCCCCGCCTACGCCCTACGACCGAAGACCTACGTCTACGCCTTGCCGAGGTCGATCGACTGGGATTCGTGCGCCGAGGACACGTCCTCGACGAGCTTGGCCTCGGGGAGCCGGCGGGCCTGGTTGAGCATGCGGTCGAGCTCACGGTCGGTGTGCGAGGGGTCGTGGTGCGAGAGCAGGAGCCGCTTGACCCCCGCCTCGGCGGCCACGTGAACGGCGTAGGCCGCGGTCGAGTGGCCCCAGTCGGCCTTGGTCGAGAACTCGTCGTCGGTGTACTGGCCGTCGTGGATCAGCAGGTCCACGTCCTGGCACAGCTCGAGTACGGCCTCGGGGATGGCGCGGCGGTCGAGCGGGGCCTGGTGATCGGACATGTAGGCGACGGACCGGCCCTCGGCCTCGATCCGGAAGCCGAGCGTCACCCCGGCGTGCGGGATGGGCCGGGCCATGACCTTGGCCGAGCCGATGGAGAAGTCCTCCGAGCCGAGGTCGACGGTGATCAGCTCGCCGCGGAACTGCTCCATGTGGATCGGGAAGACGGGCGGCTGCACGGCCGCGTGCAGAGCGTCCTTCAGGGTGGCCTTGGGCTGCGCCGGGCCGTACACAGTGAGGCGCGCGCCGGGGTCGTGCAGCGGGCTGAAGAACGGGATTCCGAGGATGTGGTCGAAATGGAGGTGGGTCAGCAGCGCCGTGGCCCGCATCGGGGTCCCGAGCGCACGCACCTCCCGCTGCACGATGTCGCCGAACGCCCGCAGCCCGGTGCCCAGGTCGACGATGAGCGGCTCGTCCCCCTCGATGCCGATCACGAGGCACGAGGTGTTCCCCCCGTAGCGCCGGTAGCGATCGCCCGAGCAGGGGCACGACCCCCGCACGCCGTAGAACGTGACGTTCATCTACGTGACGTTACCCTGCAGAGGGACAGTTTATTCTGCACCCGTGGAACAACAGACGATCAACGCCAACCGGCTGGACTTCGCCTGCCTGACCGACGGGCCCGACGACGGGCCGCTCGCCCTCTGCCTGCACGGGTTCCCCGACACGGCGCATACCTGGCGCTACCTGCTGCCCGAGCTGGCGGGGGCCGGCTTCCACGCTGTCGCCCCGTTCCTGCGCGGCTACGCCCCGACCGCGATCCCCGCCGACGGGCGCTACCAGATCGGCGCACTGGTACAGGACATCACCGCCCTGCACGAGGCGCTCGGCGGCGGTCCCGACGCGGTCATCGTGGGCCACGACTGGGGTGCGCTGGCGACCTACGGCGCCGTGGCCCACCAGCCCGACCGCTGGCGGCGCGCCGTCACGGCGGCGGTGCCCCCGACGGCGTCCATCGGCATGTCGCTGTTCACCTACGCGCAGCTGCAGAAGAGCTGGTACATGTTCTTCTTCCTCTCCCCGCTGGCCGAGGTGGCGCTGCCGCTCGATGACTATTCGTTCATCGACCACCTCTGGCGCGACTGGTCGCCCGGCTACGACGGCGCCTGGGACGTCGCCCGCGTCAAGGAGTCCATCGGCGACTCCGAGCGCATCGTGGCCGCCATCGGCTACTACCGCGCGCTCTACGACCCCACGCTGCAGGTGCCGGAGCTGGCCGAGGAGCAGGCCGCGTCACTGCTGCCGACGCCGAAACCGACGCTCTACCTCCACGGCCGCGACGACAACTGCATGCTGCTCTCCTCCATGGGCTCCCCGCTCGACTTCATGGCCGAGGGCTCGGAGGTGGAGATCGTCGACCGCGCCGGCCATTTCCTCCACGTCGAGCAGCCCGACGTCGTCAACGGCCACATCGTCAGCTTCCTGACCGCCACCTGACCCCGCCGGCCCTGAGGGTGCCCGCCTCGTCGGCCCACCCTCAGCGCAGCCGGAGGACGGGGTCCCGCCCGCCGGACCACCGCGCGAACCCCTCGTCCACCAGCGCCTCGGCCACCCGTCGGGCCCGCGCCGGGTCCGCGGGCCAGCCGCAGGCGGCGGCCAGACCGCCTCGGCGCACGCCACCGTGGCGCAGCGCGTCGAGCAGTCGTCCCCTGCCCTGCCGCTCCGAGCCGGCGAAGGTTCCCTGCGGCCGCGCCGTCGGGCTCAGCCGCCACGGGTCGGAACCATCCGCGCCGTCGCGGCGCCAGACGCACTGCCGGCGCAGGGGGCACCGCGCGCAGTCGGGCTTGGCTGCGGTGCACACCGTGGCGCCCAGGTCGAACATCGCCTGGTTGAACTCCCACGATGCGCCGACGGGAACCAATTGGTCTCCGAGCGCCATCGCCCGGCGCAACGTGAGGGGAACGCCCGCCACCCCACGGGCCAGGACGCGCACGCCGTTGGTGTCGACGGCGGCCACGTCGTCGCCGAACGCGAACGTGCGCACGGCGCGGGCCGTGTACGGCCCGACGCCGGTCAGCGCGCGCAGGGCCGCGTCATCGTGGGGCACCGCACCGCCGTGGTCGGCCACGATGGTCGCCGCCGCCCGGTGCAGGTTGAGCGCCCGCCGGTTGTAGCCGAGCCCCGACCACAGGCGCACCACGGCCGCGGGCCCCGCCGACGCGCAGACGGCCGGTGTCGGGAAGGCCGTGAGGAACCGGTCGTAGTAAGGCACGACGCGGTCGGCTTGCGTCTGTTGCAGCATGACCTCGGAGACCAGAATGCGCCACGGATCGCGCGTGCGGCGCCAGGGAAGGTCTCGCCGGTGCTCCTCCCCCCACTCCAGCAGGCGGCGCCGGAAGCGGCGCACCCGGTCGGCCCGGAGCGGCCGGCCCTCAGTCCCAGGCGTCGTCGCCGTAGGGACGCTGCCGTTCCGGCGCCGCGGCCGCCCTCCAGACCATCAACTTGCGGCGGAAGTAGCAGACCTCCTCGCCGCGCTGGTTGAAGGCCTTGGTCTCGACGGTCACGATGCCCCGGTCGTCCTTCGACTTGGAGGGCGTGGCGTCGAGCACCCGCGTCTCGGCGTAGATCGTGTCGCCGTGGAACGTGGGCGAGCGGTGCAGCAGCGACTCGACCTCCAGGTTGGCGATGCACGAGCCGCTGACGTCGGGCACGCTCATGCCGAGCGCGAGCGAGTAGACGAGATTGCCGACCACGACGTTCTTGCCCTGCACCGTCTCGTGCTCGGCGAACCATGCGTTGGTGTGCAGCGGGTGGTGATTCATGGTGATCATGCAGAACAGGTGGTCGTCGTACTCGGTGATCGTCTTGCCCGGCCAGTGGCGGTAGATGTCGCCCGGGACGAAGTCCTCCAGGTAGCGGCCGAAGGGCCGGTCGTAGACGGTCATTCGGCTGCTTGCTCCGGGCGCGGCCGGGTGGTGAAGCCGAGCGCGGCGCCGGGAAGCGACTCGCCGTCGATCATCAGGCGCCAGGCGAAGCGGGTCCCGGGCGCGAGGGGGAGCGGCCCCAGGTTGACGGCGAGCGCCACGTCGATGGGCGACCCCTCGGGGATCCCCTGCGGTTGGCTCACCGTGAACTCCCCACGCACCTCGACCGGTTGGGTCCCTTCGGCCGTCTCCATCAGCACAGGCTGACCGTCGGCGTCCTCGAGGAAGAGCTCCCAGTGGTGTGACGTCTCGGTCTCGTGCCAGTCCACGTCGATCTTCAGGGCGACGGCGGAGGGCACAGGGTCGGGGCCGGTCATGCTCCACCCGCCACCGAGGATATAGAGCTTGCCGTCGGACACCTGGGCCGCGTCGCACAGCAGCATCGTCACTTTCACGAAGAGGGAGGTTATCGGCCCACTGCCGGGAACGTGGAGGTGGAGAAGGCGAGGGTGGCGGCCGGATTGCCGGAGGCCGACGCCGTTTCGGAGGGGGACATGAAGGGAGCGTCGGCGCGGCTCGAACACCGCACCCCGCCCGTCGTCGCCACGGTGCTGAGGCTGATCGTCGTCGACGTATTGGGCGTGACCGACGTCGCCGGGTTTCTGGGACCACCCGGAGGACTGCGTGACCGTGGCTTTTTGCTCTGGGCCGCTCTCGTACCGCCGTGGTGGCCGGCGGTCATGGCACCGGTGGTCGTCGGAGCGCTGTGCGCCGAGCCAACTCGCGACAGTGGTCCAACCTGGCGGCAGGCCGACGGCCCTCCGGCGCGTGCACCCGACCCGTAGAGTGCAACGGCATGAGCAAGACCGTGGCCGCGGGCGCTCCGGATGGGTGAGCTGCAGGGGCTGCGCGACGACGTCTACCGGCGCCCCCTGGCCACCGCCCTCTCGCGCCTGGGCCTGGGCGCCGGCTGGCGCTGCGTCGACGTCGGCGCCGGCGGGGGCGACGTCTCCGTGGCCCTGGCCGAGATGGTCGGCCGGGACGGACGGGTCTATGCGGTGGACAGCGACCCGGCGGCGCGGGACGAGGTGGCACGTGCCGCGGCGGCGCATGCGCAGGTGATCGCGCTGACCCAGGCCGGCGAGGACCTTGCCCTGCCCGAGGAGGTCGATCTGGCGTTCTGCCGCTTCCTGCTCCTCCATGTACTCGAGCCCGGAGCCGTCGTCGCCACGATGGCCGCCGCGGTCCGCTCCGGCGGCTGGGTGGTGGCCCAGGAGCCGATCACCTCGGCCGGCCGGATCGGCGGGGCGGCGCTGTCCATGCCCGACGCGCGCCACCCCGACGTGGGCGCGCTGCTGCCGGCCCTGATGCGCGACACCGGCCTCGAGGTGGTCGACGCCTGGGCCGAGGCACCCGCCGGCGTCGGGCCCGGCCCCGTCACGCGCTACCTGGAGTCGCTCACGGGAGTTGATCCCGGTGACGACCCGGTGGTCCTCCCCCCGCTGGTGACAGTCATCGGCCGCCGCGCCTGAACGGCCGCTCCCACCGGCTCGAGGTCCGGGGACTCGAGGCCCGGGGAAGGGCGCACTTTGGGGAGCCATTAGGGTCGCTCCCCGTGACGACGCCCGCCGTGCAGGACCTCGCCGGCGCCGCCGACGCGGTTGACCTGGCCCAGCGCCTGGTGGACCAGGCCTGTGCCTCGGTACGGGAGCGCGGCGGCATCGACACCAACCAGGTCGTCGCCTACGACGTGGCGCACGCCGCCGCCGCGGTGGCCACGGCGCAGGCCACCCTCGACTACGGCGAGCGCGGCGAGGCCGAGGCCCGCATTGCCGCCGCGTTCGTGGCCGACGTCGTCGCCGACCTCGTGGGGCGGGTGGCCGGGCGGGAGCCGCTCTGGGGCGTCGAGCCCGGCTGGGACGCGCCGGCGGGGGCCTTTCTCCGTGCACAGCGCGACCCGGCGGTGTTGGCCGGCCTGGCCGCGACCGAGGGCCCCCGCCACCTCGGCGACGACTTCGAGCTGGTGCGCGAGACGTTCCACCGCTTCGCCGAGGACAAGGTCCGCCCCCACGCCGAGCACGTGCACCGGCAAAACAGCGATATCCCCGAGGAGGTCATCGAGGGCCTGGCCGAGCTCGGCGGCTTCGGGCTCTCCGTCCCGGAGGAGTACGGCGGCTTCGCGTCGGGCGGCGAGAGCGACTACATGGGCATGGTCGTGGCCACCGAGGAGCTCAGCTGGGGCTCGCTGGGCGTCGGCGGCTCCCTCATCACCCGGCCTGAGATCCTGACCCGGGCCCTCGTCTACGGCGGGACCGAGGAGCAGAAGAAGCAGTGGCTCCCGAAGCTGGCCTCGGCCGAGATCCTCGCCGCCGTCGCCGTGACGGAACCCGACTTCGGGTCCGATGTGGCCGGCATCGTGACGGCAGCCGCGCCGGTCGACGGCGGGTGGGTGATCAACGGCGTCAAGACGTGGTGCACCTTCGCCGCCCGGGCCGACGTGCTCATGCTGCTGGCCCGCACCGATCCCGACCGCTCCCTCGCCCACCGCGGCATCTCCATGTTCGTGGTGGAGAAGCCGCGCGGCGACGGCCACGGCTTCGTCTTCACGCAGGAGGACGCGCCCGACCGCCCGGCCGACCTCGCGCCGGGCCGCCTCGAGGGGCGCCCCATCGACACGCTCGGGTACCGGGGCATGCACTCCTACGAGCTCGCCTTCGAGAACTGGTTCGTGCCCGAGGCCAACCTGGTCGGCGGCGCCGACGGACTGGGCAAGGGTTTCTACCTCCAGATGCAGGGCTTCGAGAACGGCCGCTTGCAGACGGCGGCGCGCGCCCTCGGCGTGATGCAGGCCGCCTACGAGGCAGCCGCCACCTACGCGGCGGAGCGCAGGGTGTTCGGCGCACCCATCGGTGAGTACCAGTTGACCCAGGCCAAGCTCGGCCGCATGGCGGTCATCATCCAGGCCACCCGCCAGAGCTCGTACCACGTGGCGCGGTTAATGGCGCGTGGCGAGGGCACCCTCGAGGCGTCAATGGTGAAGGCCTATGTGTGCCGGGCCGCCGAGTGGGTCACCCGCGAAGCGATGCAGATCCACGGCGGCATGGGCTACGCCGAGGAGTTCCCCGTGAGCCGCTACTTCGTCGACGCCCGGGTGCTCTCCATCTTCGAGGGCGCCGACGAGACACTGGCGCTGAAAGTGATCGCCCGCCGCCTGATCGGCTGAGCCGGGCGGCTGTTCCTAGCCGGCGCTGCGGGTCAGGCCGGCGCGCTCTCCCCTGCTGACGAACTTGATCGCCATCTTCCGGCTCGCCTCGTCGATCATCTCGTCGCCGAACATGACGGCGCCCTTGCGATCCTCGTCCGTCGCCTTGCGGTAGGCCTCGAGGAGGTCGAAGGCGTGGTCGAACTGCTCCTGGGTCGGCGAGAAGACCTCGTTCAGCGCCGTCGCCTGGTCCGGCGTGAGGGCCCACTTGCCGTCGTAGCCGAGCATGCGGGCGCGCATGGAGTACTCCCGCAATGCGTCGAGCTCGCGCACCTTGAGGAACGGCCCGTCGATCACCTGCAGCCCGTTGGCCCGCCCCGCCATGAGGATGCGGCTGAAGACATAGTTGAAGTGGTCGCCGGGATACTCGGGGATCGGCACCCCGCCGGTCAGCACCGGCATCTCGATACTGGCGGCGAAGTCGGCCGGACCGAAGATGATCGTCTCGAGCCGGGGGGAGGCCGCGCAGATCTCGTCCACGTTGATCAGCCCGCGCGCTGTCTCGATCTGGGCCTCGATTCCGATATGGCCGACCGGTAGACCCGACTTCTTCTCGACCTGCGTCAGGAGAAGGTCGAGCGCCACGACGTCGGACGCGTACTGCACCTTGGGCAGCATGACCTCGTCCAGTCGTTCGCCGGCGTTGCCGACCACCTCGATCACGTCGCCGTAGGTCCACTCGGTGTCCCAGGCGTTGACGCGCACGCAGAGCACCCGATCGTCCCAGGGGAGGTTCTTGATGGCGTCGACGACCTTGGGCCGGGCGCTCTCCTTCTGGAGCGGCGCTACGGCGTCCTCGAGGTCGAGGAAGGTCATGTCGGCGGGGACGGTTGGGGCCTTGGCCAGGAACTTCTCGTTGTCACCGGGAGTGGACAGGCAGGAGCGCCGGGGGAGGTCGCGCGAACGTGCAGACATGCTGCGATGCTAACAAACGGCTCCGCGCACCCTTCTCGGGCTGCCTCAGCCGAGGTGCGAGGAGAAGAACCCAACCGTGCGGTCCCACAGCGCGCCCGCCGCCTCCGCGTCGTACACCTCCGGTCGCGTGTCGTTGAAGAACGCGTGGTCGGCACCGGGGTAGACGACGATCTCGACCGACTTACCCAAGCCGCGCAGCTGCTCCGCCAACGCGTTGGCCGCCTCCGGCGTGAAGAAGCTGTCCTTCTCCGCGTAGTGGCCGAGGACCGCCGCCGTCATCGCCGAGTAGTCCGGCTGCGCGTCAGGCCACGGGATGATGCCGTAACACGGGACCACCGCCGCTACGGCGTCGGGGCGCTGCGTGGCGAGCACGAGCGCCAGCCCGCCACCCATGCAGAAACCGATGACCCCGACCTTGTCCCCGGAGCTCCGTCGCAGCACCTCGTCCACTGCGCCGCTCATGTCGCGGGCCGCTTGGTCCAGCTGCATCGCCATCATCGCCTTGCCCGCCTCGTCGGGCTCATCGGGTTGCACTTTCTTGCCGTGGTAGAGGTCCGGGGCCAGCGCGACAAAGCCGGCCACGGCGAAGCGGTCGCAGACGTCCTCGATGTGGTCGACCAGGCCCCACCACTCTTGGATCACGATCACTCCCGGCCCGTTCCCGCCCTCGGGAGTGGCCAGATAGCCTCCCGCCGTCGACCCATTGCTCACGAATTCGACCATCTCTCCCATGTGCCCGACCGTAGTTCGCTGCCACCCGATTCGTTATCCCCGCACAGTTCACAAAAAGTTCGATTTTCAGGCCTATTCACAACGACCTGCACTTTCGTACCCTTGGTGCTACTAGCACACACCCGTTTCGTACCGAGGGTGTTTGTATCGGCCGGAGCCGTCCGATAAGAATGAACCCCATCGTGACTGACGTAGAGCGGGTTCACCACCACTCCGCGCCGCGGTCTCCCAGGAGTACTCGTGTACTCCAGCGGGTCGGGATCCCCGCGTTGACCGTTGTCTCAGTGTTGACAAGCACTGTGTTCATGGCAGCGCGCCCGGCCGCTGGAGACGCCATCTCGGACGCCAAGGCCAAGGCCGCCGCCATCGAGTCGCAGCTGACCCAGGCCCAGGATCAGATGTCGGCGCTGAGCCAGCAATACGACGCCGCCCAGTACCGCCTCTCGCAGATCAACTCGAGCATCGCGACGACCAAGGCCAACGTGGCAGCCGACGAGGCGCAGGTGGCGAAGAACAAGGCCACCCTCTCCAAGGCAGCCGTGGCCAACTACATCTCAGACGGCACGGCAGCCGCCCAGAACCCGATCTTCAGCGGCAACGAGAAGACCCTCGGAGCGACGACCGAATACAACAAGATCGCTCAGGGCGACATCTCGCTCGCCGTCGCCAATCTGCACACGGCCGAGAACTCACTGAACGCACAGGTGAGCCAACTCCAGGGCGAGCAGTCGCAGGCCCAATCGCAGGTGACGATCGAGCAGAACGCCGTCAACCAGAACGCGCAGGCCGTGCAGCAGCAGAAGAACGCGCTGGCCCAGGAGCAGGGACAGATCGCGCAGCTCGTCCAGCAGCAGCAGCAAGCGGAAGCCGCCGCCGCCGCCAAGGCTGCCCAGCAACGTCAGCAGGCCGCCGCGCCGCTGCCGCTGCCGCCGCCGCCGCGTCGAAAGCCTCAGCCTCAGCCTCAGCCTCAGCCTCACCTTCACCTTCGCCCTCGTCCGCCCGGTCTTCGGGAGGCGGCGCTTCCCTGGTTGGCCTGAGCCAGGCCGCCCCCCCGCCAAGCTCCGCCGGTGGGGCCGGTGCCGTGCAGGCGGCGGAGAGCCAGATCGGCGTGCCCTACGTGTGGGGTGCCGAGTCCCCCAAGGGCTCGGCGAGTCCCGGCTTCGACTGCTCCGGACTCACCGCCTGGTCATGGGGCCAGGCGGGGGTGGGTCTGCCACACTTCTCGGGGGCCCAGATGGCCGACTCGACGCCGGTGCCGGTCAGTGACCTCCAGCCCGGTGACCTCCTCTTCTACGGTCCCGGTGGCTCCGATCACGTGGCCATGTACGTCGGCCCTGGCACCATGATCGAGGCGCCCTACACCGGGGCGTCGGTCTGGACCACGGGGCTCCGCCTCAGTGACGGCTTCGTGGGCGCCGGCCGGCCGTAGCCGGCTCGCCCACCTCTTCGGCACTCACCCGCTGCTCCAGCGACCCGGTCCGCGGGCCCACCCACCCGCCACCCGGTCCTAACCTGGCCCGAGCCGAGCCATGAAACCGATCCCCGTCGACTTCCACATTGGGCCGCTGCAGGTCCACACCTACGGCATCGGGCTCGCGCTCACCTTCTGGTTCGGGTTCGTCTACTTCGAGCGGCGCCTGCGCAAGAACGGCTACCCGACCGACTGGCTCGCGCCCGTCTTCCTCTGGATCATCCTCGCCGCCGTCGTCGGCGCCCGCGCCATGCACGTGCTGTCGAACCTCAGCTACTACACCCGGAACCCCGGCGACGTCCTCGCCATCTGGCATGGCGGGCTCTCCTCGTTCGGTGGCCTGCTGCTGGCCGTGCCCGTCGGCATCATCCTCACCCGGCGACGCTGCCCAGAGCTGCCGATAGCCCGCGCCCTCGACCTGGCCGTCCCCGTCCTGCTGGCCTGCTGGGCCATGGGCCGCCTCCTGGGCCCCCAGCTGATGGTGGCCGGCGGTGGCCACCCGACGCACCAGTGGTTCGGCATGTACTACGCCGGCCAGCGGGGCCCGCGGCTGCCCGTGCCCGTCTTCCAGGCGCTGGAGGACTTCACCGTCTACCTGGTCCTCATCGCCATCGAGCGGCGGCTGGACCGCTGGCCGGACGGCGCGCGCCGCACGGGCTATCCCTCGGGGATCGTGCTCGGCACCGCCATGGTGCTGTGGGGCATCGAGCGCTCCCTCGACGAACACCTGTGGTTGGGCGAGGACGGCAAACTCGGTTCGGATCTCGTACAGCTGGCCGGCGTGATCCTCGTCATCGGTGGCACCATCGTCTTGCTGCGCACGCGTGGGCGCTGGAAGCAGTGGCTCCTGACGCACAGTGCCGCTGACGCGGCGGCGCCCGAGGCGCCGGCGGACCAACCTGCCTGATTACCTGGGCAATCGGGTTACCTGATTCATCGGGCCTGTGTGCACGGCCAGGCGCCGTGTGCGTGGCGACCGAATCGTCGCGCTGGTGGCAAGGGAGGGCGCTGCGCACCCTGATGAGGTCGCCCTGACGCTCGATGGCGAGCGCGTCATCCCCGGAAGATCCCCCCACCGGGCGCCACGGGTGGACCTCGGGAATTGCCTTGGGGTGCTCCACGCTCCGTGTCAAGACCTTGTCGGCCGGGTCCGGTGCCGGCGTCTTGCCGCGGCTCACGCCATGGATCTGCCCACCAGCACCACCACCACCCACCAACCACCAGCAGCACCACCCACCAGCACCACCACCCACCACCCACCACCGGTGGCTGTAGGCCCGTTTCAACATTGTTGCATCATCCCCGGGCGCCGACGCTCCGTATACGCATATGAACCCGTCAGAGGCCCGTCCGCTGACTCTGGCGAAAGAAAGAAGGGGCGTTCTCAAGGCTTCTCCTGATGGCACCGATATGGCGGAGAGAGGGAGGTGCGAACGCATGGCGACCGACCAGCCGTGGACTCCGATGACCAACGAGAAGATCTGGACCGAAGAGGAGAAGGAGGAGTGGCTCGCCGCGCAGGGCGCTGCCGCCACGCACGTTGTCACCTTCAAGCCGATGTACCAGATCGAGGTCTGTGTTCCCCCCTGGGAGCATCCAGACCGCCAGATCGCGCGCTCGGCCGTGGCCTGGGGCGAGAGCATGCGCCTCGTGTTCACCGACCCGTATCTCGGCGCCTCGGCCGTCGTCGCGGCCCACCACGAGGGGAATTCGCTGAAGGTCGACACCACGGTGAAGCCCCGGCCGCGCCTGCGCCGGGTCACCTGACGCAGTTAGGCGTTGGGTCGCTCGCCCGACGCTGCCGCTTGGCGCATCTGCTCGAGGCGGTCGATCATCGCCATCCGCTCCTGCCCGACGTTGTCATCGAGGCGCTCGGCGATCTGCTCGGGCGTCCAGCGGCCGTCGGCCCACATGGCCCGCACCTCGACCGGCTGGTTCCACACGGCGATCTTGGAGCCGACCACCGTGTAGACCTGCCCGGTCACGTGCTTGGCCCGGTCGCTCAACAGGTACACCACCATCGGCGCGATGTCCTCGGCGTCACCCATCTCGGCCAGCTCGGACGGGACGTTGACCGACATGCGGGTCCGGGCCACGGGCGCGATGGCGTTGGCTGTCACGCCGTAGCGGTGCAGGCCGACCGCCGCCGAGCGGACCAGCGACACGATGCCGCCCTTGGCGGCGGCGTAGTTGGCCTGGGCCACGCTGCCCTGGAAGGCACCGGAGGTGAACCCGATGAGCGCCCCGCCACCCTCCTGCTTGCGCATGACAGCGGCGGCGGCCCGGAACACGGTGAAGTGGCCCTTGAGGTGGGTGGCGATGACGGCATCCCACTCGTCCTCGGACATGTTGAAGAGCATGCGCTCGCGCAGGATCCCGGCCACGGCGACGACGCCGTCGATGCGCCCCCACTTCTCCACCGCGGTGGCGATCAGGCGCTCACCGGACTCCATCTTGGAGATGTCGTCGGCCACGGCGATGGCCTCGCCGCCGGCCTTGGTGATCTCCACCACCACGGCCTCGGCCACCTCGCTGCTCGGGTCCTCCCCCGCCATGCCCACGCCGAAGTCGGCCACGAGCACCTTGGCCCCCGCGTCGGCCGCGGCCAGTGCCACGGCACGGCCGATCCCGCCGCCGCCGCCGGTGACGGCGACCACCTTCCCTTCGAGGAACCCAGCCATGGTCGACTCTCCTGATCTCTGCGTGCCGGCCGGCGCGGGCCGACCCGGGCAAATTGCCGTAAGTTAGAACACGTTCTAGCGTGCGGGTGGCGGGGGCTGCCATTTGCACCCGCCTCCCCCGAGCTGCAAGGAGACTGCTGATGGGTGACCTCGGCTTCTGGGCGCTGGCCCAGGAAAACCCCGACTACCTGGCCCTCGTCACGCCCGAGGGCGACGAGGTCAAGGCCGGGGAGCTGCTGGGACGGGTGAACCAACTGGTGCACGCTCTGCGAGCCCAGGGGTTCGGCGTGGGTGACGTGGTGGCCACCCTTCTGCCCAACTGCGCCGAGATGCTCGAGGTCTACCTGGCCGCCCTTCAGGCCGGCTGGTACCTGGTCCCGATCAACCACCACCTGGTGGCGCCCGAAGTGGCCTACATCCTCAAGGACTCGGGCGCGAAGACCTTCATCGCTCACGAGCGCTTCGGCGACGTGGCCACGGCGGCCGCCGACGAGGTGGGGCTTGATGCCGCCGGCCGACTCGCCGTGGGCGACGTGCCCGGCTTCGCCTCGTATGCCGCGGTCCGCGACGTCCAGCCGGCCACGCTGCCCGAGGGCCGCACTGTCGGCGATGTCATGAACTACACGTCGGGCACGACCGGGAACCCCAAGGGCATCTACCGCACGCTCCTCGGCGTCACCCCCGAGCAGGCCGCGCTGGGGCTCTCCGGTCTGCTGTTCCTCTTCGGGATCCAGCCGCAGGACGGCAACGTCCACATCATCGGCTCGCCGCTGTACCACACCGCGGTGTTGCGCTTCGGCAGTGCATCGATGCACCTCGGGCACACGATCGTCCTGATGGACAAGTGGCTGCCCGAGGACATGCTGCGCCTCATTCAGGAGCAGCGGGTCACCACATCGCACATGGTGCCGACCCAGTTCCACCGTCTCCTGGCGCTGCCCGAGGATGTGCGAGCCACCTACGACGTGTCCTCGCTGCGCCACATGATCCACGCGGCCGCCCCATGCCCCATCGACGTCAAGCGCAAGATGATCGCATGGTGGGGCAACGCCGTCGACGAGTACTACGCGGCGAGCGAAGGCGGCGGCACGCTGGTCAGCGTGGAGGAATGGCTGCTGAAACCGGGCACCGTCGGCAAGCCGTGGCCCATCAGCGAGATCGCCGTCTTCGACGACGACGGCAACCGGATCACCGAGCCCAACGTCATCGGCACCGTCTACATGGCGATGCAATCGGCCGACTTCGAGTACCACGGCGACAAGGAAAAGACGAGAAAGAACCGGATCGGAGCATTCTTCACCGTGGGTGACGTCGGTCTCATTGACGAGGATGGATACCTCTTCCTGCGCGACCGCAAGATCGACATGATCATCTCGGGCGGGGCCAACATCTACCCGGCCGAGATCGAGGGCGTGCTTCTCTCGCACCCCAAGGTGGGCGATGCCGCAGTCTTCGGCATCCCTCACGAGGACTGGGGCGAAGAGGTCAAGGCCGTGATCGAGCCGGCCGAGGGCGTCGAGGCCGGCGACGCGCTGGCCCAGGAGATCCTCGAGTTCTGCGCCGGCAAGTTGGCCAAGTTCAAGACGCCGAAGACGATCGACTTCACGACCGAGATGCCCCGCGACCCCAACGGCAAGCTCTACAAGCGCAAGCTGCGTGACCCCTACTGGGAAGGGGTGCAGCGGGCGGTCTGAGCGACGCCTCCTCACGATGCGCGCATCGAGCGGACTCGAGCTCCGGGTGCAACAGGGAGATGCGGGGACCATCTGCGCTGAGGTCCTGGCCGCCCTGCCCACGTGGTTCGGGTTCCCCGACTCGCTGGCCGCCTACGTGGCCGCCGCCGACACGCACCCGACCGTGGTGGCGGCGCTGGAGGGCCGCGACAGCGGCATCCTGACGCTGAGTCTTCACAGCCCCTACGCGGCGGAGATCCTCGTCATGGGCGTGCTGCCGGAACACCACCGCACAGGCGTGGGCCGGGCCCTGCTTGGCGGCGCCGAGTCCTGGCTGGCCGCCCGCGACATCGAATTCCTCCAGGTGAAGACGCTTAGCCCGCGCCACCCCGACCCGGGGTATGCCGCCACGCGGGCCTTCTACTTCGGCTGCGGCTTCCGGCCGTTGGAAGAGATGCCGGCGCTGTGGGGCCCGGACCAGCCGGCGCTGCAGATGGTCAAGACCGTCCCACCGCGGGCGCCCGCCGTGCGCGTCGACCCGTGAACGACCCGAGGACGCGGGTGACGGTCTCGCCAGTGCGGTTGGCTTCATCGCCGCGAGGGTCCCGAAGGCACCTTCGCACGATCGCATCCCGCCGGCCCACGGCCCCAGGTTCCCGCTCGCGGCTCCAGGTTCCCACCCGAACTCGAGGTGGGTCCGGCTGCCTCTCGACCGGCCTCGGCGGGCGTCCCTGACCTACGAGGATTCCTTCACGACCTGCCGCTCGGGGCGAAGTCAGGTCCCAAGCTAGGTACTTCGCTGGCACATGTGCGATCCTTCAAGGCAATGACACCAGAGCAGTTTCTCAATCGCTGCAAGGTGATCTGCCACGTCGGTCCTGTCGGCGTCTGGGAGCACATCACGAAGCATGGGTTCCGGACGGCCGAGCAGTTGATCCTGGAGGCCGACCTGAACGAGGAGGAGCGCCAAGGGCTGCTGTCCACACCTCGTCGAGAGCCAGTTCACCTGCGTGTCCGCGGCGAAGACGTGGTTCTCAGGGACCAGGGCCCGCTCTTCGCCCGCAGGGACCTGAAATCCGGTTCGGAGAATGGAATCGACGTCAGCGACTGGATCCGCTTGTTGAACCAGCGTGTGTACTTCTTCACCGACGAGACGTCGATGCAGAAGCTGCTGGACAAATACCTGGCGTCGGACGGGGCTCAGGACGTGATCTGGCTCTCGCCCCTGAAGGTTCTCGAGGCTGCTGGTCTCAATCTCGAGCTCACGAGCTACAACACCGGTGCGATCGCCCGCCGTAGTGGCGCACAGAAGACGGCAGACACGTTCGCACCGCTCTGGCGCTTCACTGACCGAAAGCCGGCAGAAGCGACGATCCTCGGTGGACTCGACGACCTCTCCCCGGTATTTCGCGCCGAGCGATACTCTCGCGATGGTCGCCGCCAGCCCCTGACCTAGTGGCTCTTCGGCACCGCACCCGGTTGACGGGATACCGCGCAGCGGGGGACTCGCCTCCTGGTGGAACGCGCACTGTCAACAGTTGATTGCGCTCCGGTTGGGAGGTACCGGCAATGTCACGGTGCCGGCAATGGCACGGCCCGGTGGTGCACTTCGATGTCGTCGGGAAGGACTCGGAAGGCACCCTCATCGGTGTCCGCCGGGGTGGCCTGAACGCCGCGGTCAACACTCCCTCGGCACCGATCAGACAGCCGGCATCGCAGGCCGAAAGCCGCGCTCGAAACCGGCGGACGGGCACAATGAGGCATACGATCCGGAGCGTGGAGACCGTTCCATGAAACGCCGAGCGGACGGCTGCCGGTGGTCACTGTGGTCCCGAGACTCGGTCCTGTCAATCGGGTCTCGTCACTCGGTTTTGTCGGTAGCGTCGGTCGGTTCTGTCCTTTCCATAGGGGGCGTGGGGTCTGCTGGGTCCGTCCTCTCCATCGGGTCCCTCCTATCGGTTGTGAGCGTGATGTCGGGACTCTCGTGGTGGTCGGTGACGGCGTGGCGATCAAAGAGATCTTTCGCCGGCTCCGGTGCGAATCGCTAGCGCTCAGGTGGAGACGAGAGTCGCACCCACCGGAGAATGGGGGGCCGGGGCAGGGCCCCGATTGGCACATGCTTCACGACGAGCTGGGCGTGGCGGTGAATCTGTGGGGCACGACACGTCCTCGCCGGTGCGAAGCTTGAGCTGAGTGGATCCACGAAGAGCTCGATCGGAATTCACGACGTGACCGTGACAATCATCTTCGCCCTGGCCGCTGCCCTGGCCAACGCCGTGCACCTCATGACCCAGCACTCGGCCAGTCTTCGGGTGGACAACAGGCACCGGAACTGGGGTCTCGTCACATTCCTGATCCGCCAGCCTCTCTGGCTCCTCGGTTGGGCCGCCGCGGCGGGGGGATTCGCCTTTCAGGCAGTCGCACTCCACGGTGGGCAGCTCTCGATCGTCCAGGCCCTCCTCGTCACCGAGTTGGTCTTTGCCCTGGTCCTGCGCCGGTTCTGGGTGCGCCAGCACATTGCCAGGACGGCGTGGGCCGCCGCAGTGGTCACGTGCGCCGCACTTGCGGTGTTCCTGACCGCGGCCGAGCCCCATGGAGGCCACCTCCAACCGCACGCGGCCAACTGGGTTTCGGCCGTGGCCGTCTTCGGCGGGGCCGTCGCCGTCCTGGCGGTGAATGCCCGCTGGGGATCTCCCGTGCGTCGGGCTGCGCTCTACGCCACCGCGGCCTCGATCACATGGGCCCTCATGGCCACCTTCATCAAGGCGACCACCAATGTGCTTGCGGCGTCGGGAGTGGTGGGCGTGCTGCAGCACTGGCCCATCTATGCGCTGCTTGTCTCTGGAGTCGTCGGTTCCGTGCTCCAACAGGCCGCGTTGCAGGTCGGCCCCCTGAGCGTGTCCCAACCGCTCATCGTCGTGGTCGACCCCGCCGTGGCAATCGTGTTGAGCGTCTGGATCTTCGACGAACGATTCACCGTGAGCCCGGCCCAGAAGGCCATCGCAGGCGTGGCCTTTTGCGTCATGGCCCTGGGGGTCACGGTCCTGTCCCGGGCCGCGCCGACCGACCTCGACTCGTCGATGCCGGTCAGCGTCTGAGGACGCGCCGCGGACGCCAACCGTGCCGAACGCTTCCCGACGTCGAGCGGCCCGATGGTACGGTCGCCTGATGGCCCGAACGCTCGCCTCCGACACGCAGGTAGACCGCACCGGTTTGGAAGAGTTCATTCGACCTCGACATCGAGCCATCCTCAGTACTCAGCGAGGCGACGGAAGTCCCCAGATGTCTCCTGTCACCATGGGCGTCGATCCGGATGGAGACATCCTGGTGGCGAGCTACCCGGAACGAGCCAAAGTCCACAATTTGCGACACCACAACCATGCGGCATTGTGCGTTCTGTCGGACGATTTTGGCGGCGAGTGGGTCCAGGTTTCAGGAACAGCCACCGTGGTCGATCTTCCCGAAGCGGTAGAGGGTCTGGTGACCTATTTTCGCTCTATCAGCGGAGAGCATCCCGATTGGGACGAATACCGCCAAGCCATGATCGACCAGGGCAAGGTACTGATCCGGATCGCTGTCGACCGTTGGGGTCCTCTCAGCAAGGGTGGCTTTCCGCCCCGGCTCGTCGACTCCTAATCGAGCCGTCGGAGTTGCACTCGACGGATCGCGACGTCGCTGACGCTCTCAGGGGTCCACGATGTCTTCGCGGCGTCAGTCTCGAGGATCACAGTCTGAACACGAGGTCGAGCGAACCTCGGTACTGTCCCGTCTCGGCGATCTGGGCGGCGGCGGAACAGGGGCGCGGTCGATGAACTTCCGTGTCAGCGCGGGGCGTCTCCCATGCGGTACTCGTGAGTGATCTCGTCGAGCCGGGATTTCAGATCGTCCTCGAGCACGAACTCAGCTGCTTCCAGGCTGGCCGCAAGCTGGTCCGGGTGACTCGCACCGACAATGGGGGCTGTGACCGCGCCATTCGCCAATACCCAGGCGACGGACAGAGTCACGAGGCTCACGCCGGCCTCATCCGAAATGGCGAGGAGCTGATCGACGGTGTCGAACTCTCGATCGTGCCAATAGCGACCTTGATACATCTGGCCTGCGTTGCCGAGTGCGAAGCGACTGCCTTCGGCCGGCGGAGCAGCGCGGCGGTGCTTCCCTGAAAGGAGGCCGCCGGCGAGGGGGTTATACGGGATCACTCCTACCGCCTCATCACCGCAGAACGGGAGCATCTCACGCTCTATCTGGCGGAACAACAGGTTGTAGCGGGGCTGCACGGAGTCGAACCGCGCCGAACGCGAGCGTCTCGCTGCGCCCGATGGCACGAACCAACTGGTAGGTGAGAAAATTCGAGCATCCGATGTAGCGGACCTTTCCTTGATGTACAAGATCGTCGAGCGCACCCAGCGTCTCGTCGATCGGAGTCGCCGAATCGAACCCATGGAGCTGATAGAGGTCGATGTAGTCGGTTTGCAGACGACGCAGGGACGCGTCAATGGCATCGAAGATGTGCTTTCTGGAGTTGCCGCCGTCGAACGGTGACGGCCCGGTACGCCCGAAGCATTTCGTGGCCAGGATGAAGCGGTCCCTCCTCCCATGCAGCCAGCGACCGAGAATTTCCTCGGTGCGGCCCACGGTCGCCAAATCGCCGCCGAGCGGATAGACGTCCGAACTATCGATGAAGTCGATGCCGCCCTCCGCTGCTCGATCGAGAATCGACACTGAAGTCGGCTCGTCGCACTGCAGTCCAAAGGTCATCGTCCCAAGACAGAGTTTCGATACCTGAAGGCCTGTTCGTCCAAGTCGTGCGTGGTCCATGTCCAGAAACGTAGCGTCCCCGCCGAGTACGCCCGCCGCCCGGTCTTCCCTTCCGGACAGCTCACCAGACCCCAGACGCGCCGCCTGGGGCATCCGATGGCACTCGATCCCGGTGTACCGGCCGTTCGACGAGCTGCTCACCCGGTACGGCACGTCAATTCGCTACTCAAGGAGCTCCAAGAGCCACCCGGGTCCAACCACGTTGGCTCCCAGCGCCTCAGCCCGCCGCCGCAACTCGCGGTCCGCGCTGACGAGTGTGACCACTTGATCCGAGACGTTCGAGACGACATCAATGAGTGTGTCGTCGCCGCTGCCAGCAGCGTGGAGGATCGCGACGCCGTCGGTGACGCCATCCGGGACACCCTCGCGAGCCTTGCCTTCTAGGACCACGACCACGGGTTGGGCGATCCGTCCCGAGTCAACGGCAGCTCGAACCTGGTTCACGAAGGTTCGGGCTGCTCCCGCTCGGTCTCGCCACCAGCCGGTCGGACGAGACCCGACCACGTTTGCTGCATCAATGAGAAGCACTGCTCCAGTCTGATCGCTGGGCCAATGGCGGGGCGCCTTCTTTCTCCCGAGACCACTCCCCACCCGGCCCGCTTCGCTTCATTCCTCGAGTACTCCGGAAACCGGAATCGCTCAGGGCTTAGATTCGCCATGGTCGGGCAAGCATTAGTGGCCGGATCCGGCCCGATCTGATCCCATCCCTCGAGCGGCCTGAAACACCTACAGTGGCGAGGAGCGCTGCGCTTGGGCAGCCGCGTGGCGGCCGGCGCGTCGGCCAAAGAACGAGCCGTCGCCGAGACTGATGCCGCTGGCATAATGGTGGGCCGCGAGGCTGGCGGCAGTCCTGCCGGCGGCGTAGAGACCCGAAATGCGATCGCCCCCGCGGTCGAGCGCGGCACCGTCCGGGTCGGTGAGGAGACCTCCCAGCGTGAAAGTGGCGTAGATCGCGCCGTGGTCAACACGCAGGTCGATGGCGCCGATACCGCTCGCCGGCGGCACGCCGATGGGCTGCAGGTACGGCGCTCGCTTGTGGAATGCCGGGTCGTCGCCGCGGGCCGCCGCCTCGTTGTAGTCGCGCACCGTCCGTGCCAGAGCGTCAGGCGGAACGTCGAGGTCGGC
Organism: uncultured Acidimicrobiaceae bacterium; assembly: GCA_963764305.1. GTDB lineage: Bacteria > Actinomycetota > Acidimicrobiia > Acidimicrobiales > RAAP-2 > Bog-473. The sequence continues at coordinate 44,130 of CAVXSD010000002.1, forward strand.
GGCCAGTTCCTCCGGAGTGGCCGCGGCGTAGCGGACGCGGAGCCCGACGAGGTTGGGCTCGTGGATCACGTCATCGGTGATCATGGAGACGAAGCCGTCGTGATCGCATAGAGCGTGAAACCCGATGCGACCCGTATACGCATCCTCGTTGATGAACCGCTCGCCATGGCGGTTGACGAGGATTCCCCGTGCGAGACGGTGGGGCGGCCCGAGGGGCAGCGCGCACTCGAAGGAGTCGAGTCTGGTCGCGACCGCGCCGGCACCGGCGCCGATGCGGATCCCGCGGCCGTCGTCAGCCGGGGTACCGATCCGCCAGGCAGCGTCGGGGACGTGAGCAAGTGGGCAATGCTCTGCGACCATTGCCTCGTTGTGGATGAACCCGCCGGTGGCCAGGATCACCCCGCCACGGGCCCGGATGATCCGGGAGCCGTCGTCTGTCCGAAATTGCACCCCGACGACGTCCCCGCCGTCGACGACCAGCGCGTCGGCGCGGGCGTCGGCCACCACACGAGCACCGCTGCTCGACACGGCGGCACCGAGACATTTCATGAGAAAGCCGCCGGCGGAGTCGACGCACTGCGGCTTGTGACCGCGCGGTACCGGCACCGAGATCTCGTCAAACGGGTAAGCGTCCTCACCGCCGCTGAAAAGTAGCCCCGAGTCATCGGCTGATTCACGGTTCGGCTCGTCGCAGAACGCCGACCGGAACGGCACGCCGATCGAGACCAACCAGTCGAAATGGTCCGGTGAGCCCTCGCAGTAGACATCCATGCGAGTGTCGTCCACGCCCGGCCCAAGGGCGGCCCGGAGGAAGGCCGCCATGTTCTCCGGCGAGTCCTGGAAACCGCAGGCGCGCTGGAGGGCAGTGCCGCCTCCCAGATAGATCAGACCGCCGGAGTTGGCCGACGTCCCTCCGGGTCCCGCGCTCCGCTCGACCGCCAGCACGTCCGCTCCTGCCTGGCGCGCCCCCACGGTCGCGGACGCGCCCGCGGCGCCGAGCCCTACGACGACCACGTCGACCGTCTCGTCGAACCGGACCTCGTTGACCTCAAGCGCCGGGATCGGCTCCATTCGCCTCCTCACGTCAGGATGCGCCGGTGGGGCCGCATCATCGTGCCTTCACGTCCTTGGCCTGCACGCCGTGAAGGTATCGACGGGGACAATGTCACATTCCGGGGCCCGGCCCACGTCAAGATGATGTGATGACAATGGTAGTGACCGACTTTGACGCCGAGCGTTCCCAATGGACATCGCCGCCGGGTACGCGGTGTCGGAAGGCGTTGCGGACGCGCGAAAGGAGACGAGGAGCCTCATGAAGACGATGACGTGTCGAGAGTTGGGTGGACCGTGTGATTTTCCGCATCATGGCACGACCGCAGATGAGGTCATAAAGGCGCAGGATCGTCATCTCAACGAAATGGTCGCCAAGGGTGACACAACGCACGAAACTGCCTCAAAAGCGATGAAAGGCAGGTGGAAGCATCCCATCAAAGGAATGGGATGGTACAACAAGGCGAAGCGCGATTTTGCCGTCCTTCCCGAAGACTGAGCAGAGATTGAGGCCTCTCCATCTGCCTCCAGTGGTGTCGCGGAGGCCGAGCAATGGACACCAGGCGCGCTCCCCTTCCGTAAAAGCAGGCTATCGAGCGGGGCTCCCAGGGCAGCTTGGCTTCGCCCGGATCTGCCGCAGGGCGGCCTCTGACCCAGCTGGGGGGCACCCTGCTATCTGCCAATGCGCTCGCGGTGCTTGCACCCTGGCCAGCAACAGGGCCGACGCTGGCCTTCTTCCAGCTCCTCCTGGGTCCGGCGAATGCGCCGTGCTCGGGTTCTCTCCTGCTTGGCATCCTCCACCCAGCAGATGAACTCGTTGCGGGCCAGAGGCGTGATGTCCTTCCAGGCATCGAGTGCGGTCGGGTTCGCGATGAGCCCCTTTCGTAGGTCTCCTGGAAGCTTCTGCACCACCCCTCCGGGAACTCGCGGCTGTTCACAGGGCTACGGTATAAATTCAGATCGGAATGGAACGCGGTTGTCATCGCCAATCCGGCGCTCGACGGGGACACGCCGACCATCGGCGGACTTAAACATAGGGACGCAGAATGCGGCCTGGAACCGAGGTAGGCCAGGGGTCCGGTTGAGAGTGGTCGCCGCACGGTCCCGACCGTCGAGCCCCGGCTGCCGGAGGTCGGCTGTTCGGGTCACCGTCTGTGTCCCACGCCGGGTTTGACAGGTGCCGGCGTGTCCCGTCCTCCCGGCGTCCTGGACACCCTCGGCGCTATGGTCAACCGATGCTGATCGGAGCCGTGACCATCGAGGGCGTCTCAGATGGGAGCCTCCAGGCACCCCCGACGTCCATGTTCAATAAGTCCGATCAGGACTGGCTTCAGCACTCTCAGTT
>CAVXSD010000003.1:0-244059 GCA_963764305.1 uncultured Acidimicrobiaceae bacterium
TGTCTCAAGACATCGGAGACCGGCGTCTGGGACAAAGCCTAGACCTGGGCCGTCGCTCAGGGGATGCGCTGGTAGTCCTTGGTCGGATCGAGGACGAGGCGGCGCAAGGGTGAGCCGTCGAGGCCCACGATCTCGATGTCGAGACCGTCGATGAGCATGGCGACGCGCCAGCCGGCGTAGGCGTTGCCGATCCCGATGTGATGGAACCGACCCCGGCGGCGAAGGGTGATCCGCCCGGCTTTATCGACTCTGTCCAAGCGCAGCCGTCGATCGCCCACCTTGACGAACGAGGGAGAGGGCACAGCCTTCTCCCGTGCGCCATAGACCGCTGCTGGTGTCTGGCGCCCGATGCCCCGGTGCGGGCGCACCTCGTTGTAGTAGGCGACGAAGCGGTCCAGCTGGCGCTGGAGCTGCTTGGGGCTCTCGATGTCTTGTTTGGCCAAGAACTTCTTGAGCGTCTGGTGGAACCGCTCGACCTTCCCGCACGTCTGGGGGTGATACGGCCGGGCGTGCTTCGCCTCGATGCCGAGGGCGAACAGTGCTTGTTCGGTCGCCCCGGCCACCTGGTGGTGGCGCTGCGTGGAGAAGATGAGCCCGTTGTCGGAGAGGAACGAGGCCGGATAGCCCCAGCTCTCGGCCGCTTTGTGCAGGACGCGGACCACGTCGTTAGCTTTCACCACGCGCATGGCTCTAGACGCCACGCACAGCCTCGAGTGGTCGTCGATCATGTTGAGCACCTCGTAGAGCGCCCCGCCCCCGAACTCCACGTGGGTCATGTCCGCCTGCCAGCACTCATTCGGCAGGTCGGCCACGAACCTCTTGAACGAGCTCTTCGGGCGCTTCTGGGGTGAGAGGGCGACGAAGCCCCGAGCCTTGAGCACCCGAAAGATCGTCGAGATCGACGGCGGCGCTCCGGAGCGCTCGACCAGGTGGTGCTGGATCGTGGCCGCACCGGCATCGAGTCCGTCCTCGGCCAGCGCCTTGTGCAGGGCGACGATCTCGTCCTCGAAGCGGTCGGCGATTCGGCTCGGGGATCGATGCGGCCGCCGCGAGCGCGGCGCCAATCCCTCGGGTCCTTCGAGGCGATAGCGGCGCAGCAGCTTGAAGAGCCAGCTCGCACTCACGTCATGGGACCGAGCCAGCTCCTTGATCGGTCGCCCGGTCCGCAGATGCGTCTCGATCAGGAACCGTCCCATGTCCATAGGAGAACCCCTCCGCTCAGCGGTCTCCTATGTCTTGATCTAATGAAGGAGCGCAGCGCAGCTCCCGTGTGACGGGCGCCGGTTTAGCGCACGGGCCCGCACGCCGAGCACGAGGAGCGATTCGCGTGACCGCGAGGAAAATCGCCACGCCGACCCGACCCAGATCGAAGAGCCCGCGGGAGTCCTCCCGTCGCCCGGGACCAGGTGTGCAAAGCACACTTGGGGTTCCCAAACCAACCCGGAGACGACAGAAGGAGGCTCCCGTGGAACAGCAACAACAGTACGTCGGCATCGACCTGCACCGGCGGCGCAGCGTGATTGTGCGGCGGAACGAGGCGGGTCAGACGCTCGAGACGGTCCGCATCGACAACGACCCCGTCGCCCTGGCGGCCGAGCTGGCCAAGGCCGGCGAGCATCCAGAAGTGATCCTCGAAGCGACCTATGGCTGGTACTGGGCGGCTGATGTGATCCAAGAGTGCGGGGCCACGGTGCACCTGGCCCATCCGCTGGGCAACAACTGGGGGCATCGGCGGGTGAAGAACGATGAACGCGATGCCACGGACCTGGTCGACCTGCTCCGCATGGGACGTCTGGCCGAGGCCTGGATCGCCCCACCCCCGCTGCGCGAACTCCGCGAACTCGTCCGCTACCGGGGCAAGCTCGTCCATCTGCGCACCAACCTAAAGTCCCAGATCCACGCCGTCTTGGCGAAGGAGGGTGTGACGGTGCCCATGAGCGACCTGTTCGGAGTAGGCGGCCAGGTCCTCCTCGACAAGGTGCACCTCGCCGAGGCCTACCGGGTGCGCGTCGAGTCCTTCCGCGACCTGATCGATCACATCACCCGCGAGATCGCCCTGCTCGAAGAACAGACCGCCCCGTATTTCGCCGGCGACCTCGGCTACCACGCCGTCCAGGCCATTCCCGGCGTCGGCCCGGTGCTGGCCGCGGTCTTCGTGGCCGAGATCGGCGATATCTCGAGGTTCACCTCGGCCCGCCACCTCTGCAGCTGGGCCGGGCTCACCCCGTCCCACAAAGAGTCCGACGTCACGGTCCGCCGGGGCCACATCACCAAGATAAGCAGGGTTCTCGCCTCGTGCGCTGGGCCGCCGTCGAGGCTGCAGCCCGACAACGCGCCGATACGCCCATCCGACGTCACCACCGCAACGTGGGAGAACGCCGGGGCAATCAGATCGGCCGCGTGGCGGCGGCGCGCAAACTTCTCATCCTCGTCTACTACGGCCTGCGCGACGGTGAGGTCCGTTGCCTGGCGCAGACGGGGTGAGAACCGCAACGGACGCAACCCGGTGCGAGCTCGCCATGTGTCATGGTTCCCGCACAGCGGCGAAACCGCGGTCTTGATTGAGCCCACCGGGTTGCGGCCGAACCACTCCATGTCGCTCCTCCGACGAACAGATGACCGGCACCCGGTCTATGGGTTGCCCGCCAGCAACGCCTGGCTCTGGAGACAGGTCGCAACGCGTCCCCGGCTCGGTATCACAGGGGACGACCACGAAGCCCTGACGGGCTTCGCATCACATGATGTGACGAACAACTGACCGAGCCGTCAAGGCTTCCCCTGCGGGCGGCCTCCGGCCGGCCTTGACCGCCCTCTTCGGTTCTTGGTTATTCGAGAGCCTCCGTTGGCGCGCCCATCGATCGGGACCTCACCGTCATCGGGGCACGACCAGAGGCCAACGGAGCCTCCGGCACCCCCTTGACGAACTGCGCTCCTTCATAGATGACACATGCCCAGAGGCGGTGTCCTATGTCCTGGAATAAGACACTGCCGGGGGCGCCATGCCGGGGGCGCCGCGCTAGGAAGGGAGGGGGGCCGGGGCGAGCGGAAGGCGGACGGCGGGGGCCGGGTAGGTGAGTGGTCCCGGGGCGGCACTGGGTCCGTGTGAGTGGCCGGCCGGCGAGCGGAAGCCGGACGCTGGGGAGGGTGGGCGGTTCCGTTGGGCCAGCGTCTCGGCGTCGTCGAGCTGACCTTGCGGGGGGGCGCCCCGTACGGCACGTATGGGATACCCGGCGCATCGGGGCGTGTCTCGTCCTGGGTTGCTCCTAGGACTCCTAGTTCGTCTCGATGGCTGAGTTGTCACCCCACGGAGCACTCAAACGCCATCCGTGTTAGGCAATGAGAGTCGCAGGACTGCGGCGGAAGAGGAGAAGAGTCCAATGGCAGTGTTCAATGGCGCGTTCCCGATTCTTCCCGGCAAAGAACAAAGCGGCAGGGACTTCGCCGCCGCATGCATGGGGGAGCGCCGGAAAGGGTTCGAGACCCAGCTGGCCAGGCCGGGGATAACCCGGGAGACTTGGGCCCTGCAGGAAACCCCTATGGGGAGCTTCATGTTGGTGTGGATCGAAGCTCCCGACATCGAGAAGGTGTTCACAGATCTCGCCGCCGACGGCGAGGAGTTCGCCATCTGGTTTCGTGGCCAAGTCAAAGATCTGACTGGCGTCGACCTGGGCGCTCCACCCGAAAGCCCACCCCCCGACGTGCTGGTCGATTGGACCGCCTGAAGAACGCCCTCCCCTCGCTAGTGGGTGTCCCCTACCAGTGACAATGGGTGAGGGTCCACCACTGAGTCACTGGGCCTCAATAGTTTCGAGAGTGCGAGCGGGTTCAGCTCGTCTCGCACATTGACAGCGGCACGTCCCGTCTCCGAGAAAGGGTGATTGGTCCGGGTTGCACGAACAACCTGGACCGCCCGTCGCTCCGATCCGGAACGGCCGTGCCATCCCTAACACCGTTTAGAGAAGGGATGACCATGACATCGTAGAAGCTGCGCGGGGTGTCACCGGTGGCGTCGACACTCACCTCGACGTCCATGTCGCCGCCGCCCTCGATCCGCTCGGAGCGCTGCTCGGCACGGAGCGCTTCGACACCGACTCGGCCGGCTACAAGGCGTTGCTCAACTGGCTCGAGGGATTCGGTGCGCTCACCAAGGTCGGGGTGGAAGGCACGGGCTCCTATGGAGCGGGCCTGGCCCGGTTCCTGCGCCGAGCAGATGTCGAGGTGATCGAGGTCGACCGCCCCAACCGGGCGGAGCGCCGACGCAGCGGCAAGTCCGATCCCCTCGATGCCGTCGACGCGGCTCGAGCCGCCCTCGGTGGCCGGGCGAAGAGCGTTTCGAAGTCCAGGGACGGGGCCATCGAGGCCATCCGAGTCCTCGTCGTCGCCAAGCGTTCCGCTCGCCAGGCCCGGGTCAAGGCGTTGACCCAGATGCGCCATCTCGTGATCACGGCTCCGGACCAGCTGCGCTCTCGCCTGAGGGGCTTGACCGTGACGGCGCTGGTCGCCGAGGCGGCGAGGCTGCGGCCGTCGCGCTCGGGAGATCTCGTGATGGCGGCCCACAAGGCATCGCTGTGTTCGCTGGCCCGTCGGATTCAAGGCCTCGAGGACGAGATCGCTGAACTCGACGAGAGGATCGAGAAACTGTTGAAGGCAGCAGCACCCGAGCTGCTCTCACGCTTTGGGGTCGGGCCTGACACGGCAGCCGCCCTCTTGGTCAGTGCCGGGGACAACCCCGAGCGCCTCCATTCAGAAGCCGCCTGGGCCCATCTGTGCGGGGTCGCGCCCATCCCGGCGTCGTCGGGCAAGAGCACGGGCCGTTATCGACTCGACCGGGGTGGCGACCGTCAGGCGAACAGCGCGCTCTGGCGCATCGTCATGGTCCGCATCGCCCACGACCCTGAGACCACCGCTTACTTCGAACGCAAGGTGAAGGAGGGACGCTCCAAGCGAGATGTCATCCGACTCCTCAAGCGCTACGTCGCCCGCGAGCTCTACCGCTATCTGCCTCGCGGCTGAACCCAGGGCCGTGGGTCTGGCTCATCCCCTAACTGTCGCCCTCTGGGGCTGACTTTCCGGCGACTCGCCGACCCACGGCCCGGGACCACCTCTCTGCTGACGCGTGGCCTGATAAGAGCATGTCCTCACCGAGTGACTCATCACTGTTCTGCCCGCTGTCTGCATTCCGAGCGTCGCAAAAGGGGCTTGACAACTGATAGGAGCGTCGCCGGAACCGAGGCGCGTCATGTGCGCAGAGCTCTTCGGCGCCGGTGCAGGGATGAGGAGCGCCGAACGGCAGCTACGTACGTCCGAGTCTCTCGCCACGCGTAACATTCAGGCCGCTTCCCGGGTTTTCTCGAGCCCATCGAGGATCAGGTCGAGCCCGAACCCGAACTCGTCGCCGTAGTCATAGCCCGGCTGGAGGATGTGCTCGACGGTGAACTCGGTGAGGTGGGGGTACTCGTCGGCGGGGACCTGCGCCATCATCATCTGAGCCACCTCGGCCGTCTCCTCCTCGGTGTCGCCCAAGGGCAACGTGGCCTCCTGCAAGGCGAATCCGTAGATGTAGCTGTCGAGGGCGGAGAACGCATGTGCGGTCATCTCGACCGAGAAGCCCGCGGCCCGGAGGCTCCCGATGACGGCATTGTGATGTCGGAGCGTTGCCGGTCCGGGTGACGTTCGGGTCGACATCAGCGCGATCGCCCAAGGGTGGCGGCGCAGTGCCTGCCGGGCGGATTGTGCCCGCTCACGCATCCCCGTCTTCCAGTCGGCTCCGTCCGACGGCAGGTGGATCTCGCCGAAGACCAGGTCGACCATGCCGTCGAGGAGTGCGTCCTTGTTGGCGACATGGTGGTACAGGGACATCGCCTCGACTCCGAGGGCTTCGCCGAGCTTGCGCATGCTGAGCGAAGCAATCCCATTGTCGTCGGCGAAGGCCACACCCCCGAGGAGCACGCGATCCCTGGTTAAAGACCTGCGGGGCTTGAGTTCGGACTTCGACGGCCGGGCCATCTTCGCTCCCTCATGGATTCTGCTTGACAACCTTACGTCGTAAGCCTACGCTACCTTACAACGTAAGTCCACCGACCAGAGGAGAGACCATGACGACAACCACGCTGGAACGATCGACGGAACCGACAACAACCTCTCCTTCAGGCGCGGTCGCTCCGACGGTGCAGCAAAGCGCGACCGCCACAGCCACCAGGGGGACCGCAGCCCTCGTCGGATTGTGCTTCCTCACCGCCACGTTCGCCTTCGCCATCGGTACCGCGCGCATCCACTCGTTCTTCTCGAACGTGTCCTCGCACAACAGCACCCTCATCGCGGGCGTGCTCCTTTTGGGCTGCCATGGCCTGGCCGACGCTGCGAACGGTCTGGTTATGCGCCCTATCCTGGCGCCACGCACACCGATTCGCTCACAGGCCTACCGCGTCCTGAGGGCGGCGGAGTGCCTCACGGTCGTGGCAATAGGCGTGTACTTCCTGACAAGCCAAACTCGCTGGGACGCATACGTGCTACCCATCTACGCCCTCTCCGGTGCCGCCGGCCTCGTCCTTTCGTCTGCCTTGCTCACGTCGCGGATCGTGCCGAGGAACCTATCCATGCTCGGTGTCATCGGCTATCCGGTATTCCTCGTGGGAACCATCCTGGCCATGTTCAGCGTGATCGACGTGACACACGGCGCCGGGACGGTCGCGTTGGTCCCGGGCGGCCTCTTCGAGCTGATCCTCCCGATCTGGCTCTTCGCCAAAGGGTTCGCCTCCCATCAGATCGACGCATCATGACATCGGAAGCGCACAGCCGCCCGACCGACACGAGGCGAGTGACGACCGGGGACGGCGATGGAGGCCATCGTCGACGACGAACACGGAACCGCACCCGTAGACCTGATCCGACTCGACGATTCGCACGGCCAGCACCACTGCGCGAGTGGGACTCCTCCTCATGTCGGTGCTCTAGGCCTTTGGATACCTCGTCGCCGTCAAAGGGCTCGCCGTTCCGGGGAATGCCGCACGGACAGCCAAGAAACCTCGTCGACCACGAGGGCCCGTTGTCGTCAGCGTGCTTCCCAGATAGCGGCTGGCGAACCGGAGGCACTGTGCGATGAAGGTCTGCGTCGTCGGGGCCTCGGGGAAGACCGGAAAGTACAGCGTGCAGCACGCGCTCGACCGCGGATATGAGGTGGTCGGCGTTTGCCGTGAACAGAGCGTGCCGAAACTCGACGAGTTCGCGGGCCGCATAACCGTCGTACGCGGGGCGACGGACGACCGCGAGGTCATCGAGCAAGCGGTAGCCGGGTGCGACGGTGTGATCACCGTCCTCGTGCCGCGAGGTGTCCACGGGTACTCCCGCCAAACGGCTCAGGCGGTGCTCGACCTCGCCCCACCGGGCGCTCGCCTCATTTTCTCCAGCGGGTGGCACATCTCGCTTGACGGTCAGGACGTCTACTCACGGAGGCTCAGATTCAAGGTAGTTGTTCTCGGCGGGATCGCCAAGCTCCTTCGAGCGGTGGACCTCGACGACCAGGTTGAGGCCTGTCGGCGCGTGTTCGCCAGCGACACGCGGTGGACCGTCGTGCGGGGAAGCGAGTTGGAGGAAGGCGAGAGCGAAGGTCTTCCGGTCTGGAGTCGACATGTGGGAGACCCGATTCTCAAGAGCAACATGACGCGCCGAGTGGACTTTGCGCTGTTCATGGTTGCGGCACTTGAGAACGACGAGCTGATGCACGAGGCACCCGCGATCGTCGGTCGCCGAACGCCCTCGGCCGTGGCGGCGGCGAGCGCATAATGCCCGCTCTGGCATGATATTGCGAGCTGCGCGGGCCACACGGAACGCGTGGGAGTGTCCCATATCGCGCGTCCCCTAATACCGATCCCAGGGTGTCACCTAGCGCCGGGACGAGGACGATGCCAATCGATGGACGCCGTCTGCGTGGTGTCGTGACCGCATCGCCTCGGTGCGCGCCATCGCCTCGGGCACCTGGTGGTCGTACGAGGACGAGCTATCCCCGGAGGATGTCGAGGTCCTCCGTCGCACCGAACAGCAGCTACTTGAAAGGTGGGACGGCTGAGTGCGTGGCTGTCGCACCCGTCCACCTCGTCCCTCACCCCTATCGGAAAGGAGACCGAACATGATTACGCACGGGACCAGGAGTGCCTACAACAAGGGCTGCCGGTGCAACATGTGCAAAGAGGCGTCACGGCTCGCCCGTGCCCGGCAGCGTGAAATTGCACGCGCACGGGACGCCGCTGAACGCACCGACGCAGGCGTCGCACCTCCCTGGTTGGTCGTTGCGGTTCTGGCTGGCGGTGGGGTGTTCTCTCTGTGGCGTGGGTGGAGTATCAAAGCTGAGGACCCCGAGACAGAGGTCACGCGGAGGCGCTGGATCCTGGCCGGCGTCCTGCTTGGTGGAATGGCGGCTGGATTGGCCCATCTAACCAGTCGCAGGGAGGACCTCGACGAGTGCACGTGAATCGGGTGCCGGAAAAGTGTCCCACCTACCCGGCGTTCGGGGGCACCCGGTTGTACAAGCAGGGCATGCCTATGTACCAACCTTGATCCGGCACAAGGAGCCGGGTGCTCGGAACGCTCGTCTATCCCTCGATGAGGATCACCATCGTCTCGGGCAGAACCCCATCGTGCTTCATGGCTTCGGCGGCCGCTTCTGACTGCATGGCGGAAGCGAATGCGTCCATGTCAGGAACGTCCATGAGGACCGCCACCTTCGTCGGGTCGTCGGGGCTCACGAACGTCCGGATGTTAGTGACGCCGAGCGGGCCGAAAAGCTCTGCGCGCTTGGGCGAGTTCAGCCAGTGGTCCTTGCCCTTCGAGATGTCGTGGTGCCCGATTACGGTCGGCATTGGTGTCCTCCCTCTATGGTCAGCAGTGACGGTAGTTCATCTTTGGTGCGTAACGAGGCGAGCACCGATCTCATGAAAATACGGGACTATGCGATTGATCCCGTTGGACGGGGACCCGGTGCACACAGAGAGGCGGCACCCCCTGGGGTGCCGAAGTGTCCCACCGACCCGGCGTTCGGGGGCACCCGTAGGTGAGCTTCAGTCCAAGTCGGCACGCGCCTCGCTATTGCTCCCGCAACCTCCGACACAAGGTCACGAACATTCCGACGCTCAGTTGTCGGGAAGGCTGTCGGAGCTCAGTCCCCACCCTCGTACTTGAAAGAAACCTTCACCCTGGCTCGATACGCCTTGACCTTCCCATCCTCGAGCTGGAGGTCGAGTTCAGCCACCTCGGCGATCCGAAGGTCACGCAACGACGAGCTGGCCTTTGCCACCGCCGCGCTGGCGGCCTTCTCCCAGGATTCCCCGCTCGTACCTACGAGTTCTATGACCTTGTACACGCTCTCGGCCATGACAAGCTCCTCTCTCCTCGATGTTGCTTAGACACTACGCCGACCTGGACGCTGCTTTCACCGGCGTGTCAGCATCCACGTAGCGCCCCGCATTGTCTTCGGCGGATCCGATCAACAAGGTCTCGCGGAGGCTGATTGGTCCGCTCAAAGCCGGCATTAGGGGGACACGGCTGATCTGACTTGATGCCCCGCTGGGCGGTCCGTAGCGACGAGATCGTGCCCCATCAGGCCTGTGGCTGGGCAAGATAAAAGGTGCGGCCGCTGACCTTGGCCAGCTTGCTCGCCTCCTTGAAGGTGTCAGTCTTGAACCACTGCATGGCCCGCTCCATGTCATCGGTCTTGATGTGGAACAGCGCAGCCTTTGGGTTATCGATGTCCTGGTACGTGGGCCCGTCGGTAATGCCGAAGGCTGCCCGGTTGGAGGCATGCAGGTAGTGCTGCGCCTTCCACGCCTCGAAGTCATCTGTTTCGATCCTGATCATGATGTCTTGCATGGCCCCCACCTCCTGTGGTGTCGCCCTCAGTGGATCGTAGGCCCAGATCTGTGAATGGCGCAGTCGAGAAAGGTTGCGCTGACGAAGTCACTCGCTGGGGGGCCGAAGATCGGCATGGTTGGCATGCGTCAATGATGACCGACCACGGGAACCAGGCATCTAGGCGTGTCCCCAAAGGTGCCGAACTGCCCCACCGTCCCGGCGACGCTCCTATCAGTTGTCAAGCCCCTTTTGCGACGCTCGGAATGCAGACAGCGGGCAGAACAGTGATGAGTCACTCGGTGAGGACATGCTCTTATCAGGCCACGCGTCAGCAGAGAGGTGGTCCCGGGCCGTGGGTCGGCGAGTCGCCGGAAAGTCAGCCCCAGAGGGCGACAGTTAGGGGATGAGCCAGACCCACGGCCCTGGGTTCAGCCGCGAGGCAGATAGCGGTAGAGCTCGCGGGCGACGTAGCGCTTGAGGAGTCGGATGACATCTCGCTTGGAGCGTCCCTCCTTCACCTTGCGTTCGAAGTAAGCGGTGGTCTCAGGGTCGTGGGCGATGCGGACCATGACGATGCGCCAGAGCGCGCCGTTCGCCTGACGGTCGCCACCCCGGTCGAGTCGATAACGGCCCGTGCTCTTGCCCGACGACGCCGGGATGGGCGCGACCCCGCACAGATGGGCCCAGGCGGCTTCTGAATGGAGGCGCTCGGGGTTGTCCCCGGCACTGACCAAGAGGGCGGCTGCCGTGTCAGGCCCGACCCCAAAGCGTGAGAGCAGCTCGGGTGCTGCTGCCTTCAACGGTTTCTCGATCCTCTCGTCGAGTTCAGCGATCTCGTCCTCGAGGCCTTGAATCCGACGGGCCAGCGAACACAGCGATGCCTTGTGGGCCGCCATCACGAGATCTCCCGAGCGCGACGGCCGCAGCCTCGCCGCCTCGGCGACCAGCGCCGTCACGGTCAAGCCCCTCAGGCGAGAGCGCAGCTGGTCCGGAGCCGTGATCACGAGATGGCGCATCTGGGTCAACGCCTTGACCCGGGCCTGGCGAGCGGAACGCTTGGCGACGACGAGGACTCGGATGGCCTCGATGGCCCCGTCCCTGGACTTCGAAACGCTCTTCGCCCGGCCACCGAGGGCGGCTCGAGCCGCGTCGACGGCATCGAGGGGATCGGACTTGCCGCTGCGTCGGCGCTCCGCCCGGTTGGGGCGGTCGACCTCGATCACCTCGACATCTGCTCGGCGCAGGAACCGGGCCAGGCCCGCTCCATAGGAGCCCGTGCCTTCCACCCCGACCTTGGTGAGCGCACCGAATCCCTCGAGCCAGTTGAGCAACGCCTTGTAGCCGGCCGAGTCGGTGTCGAAGCGCTCCGTGCCGAGCAGTGCTCCGAGCGGATCGAGGGCGGCGGCGACATGGACGTCGAGGTGAGTGTCGACGCCACCGGTGACACCCCGCGGAGCTTCTACGATGGTCATGGTCATCCCTTCTCTAAACGGTGTTAGGGATGGCACGGCCGTTCCGGATCGGAGCGACGGGCGGTCCAGGTTGTTCGTGCAACCCGGACCAATCACCCTTTCTCGGAGACGGGACGTGCCGCTGTCAATGTGCGAGACGAGCTGAACCCGCTCGCACTCTCGAAACTATTGAGGCCCAGTGACTCAGTGGTGGACCCTCACCCATTGTCACTGTTCGGGGACATTTAGCGTTGGTTCCGGGCATCCACCAATTTGGCGGAAGCCCTTCGTAGGGTGCGTCGGGTCGGTTCTTCTGGCTTGACTGAACTGGGGACCGGAGCGGGCGAGAGCTCGACTCCATGACGGTGATCGTCGACCAGACGAGCCTCCCGACGCACGTGCATCCCTTTTCTGGAACTCGGTGGCCGATCATGGAGTCGGACCCCTGCTTCTCGAATGTCTGGATGGTCACACCCCTGCGGAACGTGCACCGGTCGACGAAGGAGAGCCGACTGATCAGCCATCCAGCGAAAGGACCATGCCATGAATGAAGTGAGGTTGGGCATCGACGTCGCCTGTCGGGCCGACCATCGGGCCAGTCTGGCCGACGAGCGAGGTGAGTTCATCTGGTCGTCGTGGAAGTTCCGCACGACGACCACTGACCTCGAGCGCCTGTGGGCGAAGATCCCCGCCGGTGCCTCGGTGACGGTGATCCTCGAGCCCACCCGCAACGCCTGGGTGCCCCTGTCGGCGTGGCTCCAAGCACGGGGCGCCACGGTGATCTTGGTGCCACCCGAGCAGTCGGCCGACCTGCGGGACTACTACAACAAGCACACCAAGACCGACCGGTTGGACTCACGGGTGCTGGCCCGTTTGCCGTTGCTGCACCCCGAGGGCCTGCGGGGTATCGACAACCTCGGCCCGGCTCAATCACTGCGCCGAGCCGTCCGTCACCGCTCCAGCCTGGTCAAGCGCCGCACCGCCGCCAGCCTGCGCCTCGATGCACTCGTCGAGCTGTTGGGACCGGGATGGGCCGATTCGCTCGGATCGGCCACCGCCTCGAAGACCGCCCTGGTCATCTTGGAGAACTACGCCGATCCACGTGCGCTCAAGCGTCTCGGGCGTGCTCGGCTCGCCGCGCTGTTGATCCGCTCGAGCGCGGGACTCTGGCGCGAAGACAAGGCCGACGAGCTCTTGGCCATGGCGAACGAGACCCTTGCCCTGTGGTCAGCGGGGGCATCGACTTCACCGAGTTGGCCCACGACGTCGCCTCAGAAGTCCGGGTGCTTCGCCGCCTCGACGACGAGATCACCGCCGCCGACAAGCGGATCGCCGTTCTCTATGACGAGGCCGACCCTAAAGGCATCGTCCGCTCGGCGCCGGGGCTCGGGCCCGTCCTCTCGGCCGCCATCTTGGGGAACGCGGGCGACTTCAACCGCTTCGCCAACCTGGCCGGCGTCCGCTCCTTCACTGGCTTTGTGCCCAAGATCGACCAGTCCGGACTGGTGGCCGGACACAAGGGCATCACCAAGGCGGGTGACGCCGGCCTACGCCAGGCCCTCTACCTGGCAGCTGATCACGCTCGCCACATCGACCCGACCCTTGCCCACCGCTACTACCGACTCGTCATGGTCGAGGGCAAGCATCACAACTCAGCATTGTGCTCGGTCTCGGCGGTCCTCATCACCCGGATCGCCGCCTGCTGGCGCAAGGGAGAGCTCTACCAACTAGAGATGAAAACGGCGAAGCGATCACCGAGGCCGAAGGCAAGGCGGTCTGCACCGACCGCTTCAAGATCGACCCCACAGTCCGAGCGGCCCGTCGTCGCAACACCCCAGCCAAAGTCCTCAAGCACAGGGCGGCGGGTCGAGGCAGAAAGGAGTCGGCCCAAAAGGTCGCTCCGGCCACCGACCCGCCACGAAGAGAAGTTAGCGAAAATGTCGCTTGAAGGGCTTGACTGCCGTTAGGAACTCACCCCTGGGCGATGTGCTGCTCGCTGATCGGAGAGACTTTCTGTCCCGGTTGAGGTTACTAGTGCGGTAACGCCTTCTTGATTCGAGAAACTCACTGCATTGTCCGTACTCTCCGAGCAAGTCATTTACAGCTCGATGTCCGCATAGAGGTGGTGGCGGTCGAGCAAACTGAAACACCGGTCTTCGCAGACTTGGGCGATGTGGGGATCGATCTCGTACTTCGCTTTGGCTGTGGACGTCGCCGGTGTCGTGGCTCTCAAGGCAGTGACTATGACGTCGGCGACTTCGTCGATCTCGTCTGGCCTAAATCCCAGCGTGGTCAGCGCCGGTGTGCCAAGTCGAATTCCCGAGGTGTACCAGGCGCCGTTGGCGTCACCTGGCAATAAGTTGCGATTGGTGACCACGCCTGCGTCAATCAGGGCGGCCTCAGCTTGACGGCCGGTGAGTCCGAAGCTGGAAGCCACGTCCAAGAGCACAAGGTGGTTGTCAGTCCCCCCAGTGACGAGCCGTGCACCCCGCCGTATCAGACCTTCCGCCAGAGCACGTGCATTCTCTACGATGTGGACGGCATAGGCAGCGAACGAGGGCTGGCGAGCCTCAGACAAAGCAACGGCCTTGGCAGCCATCATGTGGGGCAGCGGGCCACCGAGGACCATCGGGCATCCTTTGTCTACATAGGGTGCATATTCCTCGGTGCAGAGGACTAGTCCACCCCGAGGTCCGCGCAGTGACTTGTGGGTGGTGGAGGTCACGACATCGGCGTGGGGCACCGGATCGAGGTCACCGACCAGCACTTTCCCGGCCACCAGCCCAGCGAAGTGGGCCATGTCGACCATGAAAGTAGCCCCGACGTCGTGGGCGATCTCAGCCAAGATGGCAAAATTGGGGTTCCGGGGGTAGGCCGAGTACCCCGCCACGAGCACCAGCGGACGGAACTCTCTCACCTGGGCCGCTATGGCGCCGTAGTCGAGGAGTCCGGAGGCGGAATCGACCCCGTAGCTAGCCTGGTCAAAGAGCTTCCCGGAAATATTGGGTCGGAACCCATGGGTGAGGTGCCCCCCGGCGTCGAGAGCCATGCCCATCATGCGCTGGGAGTGCAGTTCGTTGCGCAGTTGATCCCAGCTCACGGTGTCAAGGTCGTTCACGTGAGCCGCCCCAGCCTCGTTGAGGAATGGTTGCTCGACTCGGTGGGCAAGGATGGCCCAGTAAGCGACCAGGTTGGCGTCGATCCCCGAATGAGGCTGGACATAGGCGTGATCGGCGCCGAACAGTGCTTTGGCGTGGTCGGTAGCCAATGTCTCGATCCGGTCAACCATCTCGCATCCGGCATAAAACCGATGGCCCGGTGTGCCCTCGGCATACTTGTCCGACAGCCAGTTGCCCATGGCCAGCAGCACGGCCGGTGAGGCGTAGTTCTCTGAAGCGATGAGCTTCAGTTGACGCCGTTGGGACTCCAGCTCACCGACGATGGCCGCTGCCACATCTGGTTCGGCGGCAGAGATCACCTCCAACGCCGATCGATAGGCACTCGCTACGACTGGTTCGGGCACCACGCGCTCCTTCGGACGACATCGAGTCTTCGCCCAGGCGCACGGCTATATCCGGCAGGCTGCCGGCGGGTCGGTCCCCGGTGGTACTCCACCCAGACGCCAGTAACGACCCGCTCCAACGATAGCCCCAACAAGCTGCGGAGAGGTATGGACCTGATCGAAGGATGACTCGGAGGCGCCCGGCGAAGGATCGGCCCGCAGGCCTCCACTCAGGGCTCTGAAATGCCCCCTACCGCGCGGCCCATATCCAAGTGAGGCATGCCTTCGATGTGCCGGAGTGTGACACCCACCCGGCATCGTACGGGGACTCACCCCAGGCCGGGCCGGTGCAATCTGAATAGCATCAGAGATCTGCTGCTCGTGAGACGGGAGCGATATGTCAACTCAGTCCAGTTCGAGCATGCTGATCAACGGGTTTGGGTTGCTCTTCGTGATCTTGAATGCGTTCGGTCTAGGCCTCAGGCTTGAGGTCGGCAAGCAATTAGCTCAGGCCCTTGCCCATTGGAAGATTGCCGTATGGGCGTTGGTGACTAACTTCGTCGTAATCCCGCTCCTGTTCATTGGCTATCTGCTGACGGTGGCGTCGTCAATTCCCGGAGAGATCAAAGTCGGGTTCTGTGTCGCAGCCCTGTGTGCAGGTATGCCTTTCGCTCCGATCCTCGCGAACTTAGCCCTGATCCACCGATCGGCCCCGGTGCGACGGCTTCTGCCAGCGATGTGTAACTCTCCTGTCTGTGCCGTGCGGTGGTCAGTGGCTGTGACGTGTTCAGGGACGCGTTGAACCAGAGCTTCTTGTGATCGGCGATCTGCACTGGCGGCCGCAGGGTGCTCGGGCCACGTCGACACGAACGGTCAGGTCACGAGCAAGACGTTGCGGTGCCAGGTGAGCGCAGCGACGAAGCGCTCCGCCCATGGCCAACGGGCCGGCAGGTGCAAGGTGACGCGTCGGGCTGAGCGCGTGAGTCGTCCCGGGAGGCTCAAGTAGCGGCGGCGAAGGGTTTCGGTGGTGATGAGGGTGTCGCCGAGTCCGAGCCTGGTGCTGAAGCGGGCCAGATTGTGAGCCATGACGTTGAGAGCCAACCACGCGGCGTTGGCACCGAAGCGCCCCGACGGCAGATGGTTCAGACCGACACCGTATTTCAGGTCACGGATGGTGTTCTCGATCTCGGCATGGCGGCGGTGGTCGGCCTCGAGCTCGACCATCTCGCCTTCTCGGTCGGTGACAAATGCGTGGTAGGTGAACTCGACGAATAGCGCCAGCTGGCTGCCCGGTGTGGGCCGCACCCGGCGCACGATGAGCCGACACGGCTGGCCCTTGGTGCCGAAGGGCTGGTAGGTGGTCTCGGCCACGTCGGCTCCGTCGAGGAAGTAGGAGATGGCGACCCAGGCGGACTCGTCGATGCCGGCGATGGCCGTTTTCACGCCGCCTTTGTGGAGTTTGGCCGTGATGGAGAAGGACACGTTGGCCCGGCGGCAGGAGTCGACGACGGTCCGGCTATAGAAGCCCGAGTCGGCCCGCAGGACGATCGGCCCGCTGGCACCCGCCCTCCGCACCCGAGCGAACGTCTCGGTGAGGAAGCTGGCCGCACCCCGACCCGAGTGGGCATTGCCACCGCGCAGGCGGACGTGCAGGACGTCTCGGGTCCCGGCCGCCACGGCGTAGAGAGGGTTATAGCCCCGGACGTGGTTGTAGGTGAAGTGAGTCCCGCCCTCTTTGGCCAAGCCGTAGGTCTCGTGGATGGAGGAGTCGACATCGATGGTGAACGGCTCCTCGCCCGGACCCGCCCCGGCGGCCCAGGCCCGTGTCAACAGGTCGCCGGCCACCGCGTCCAGCTGACGAGCATGCCCCCAGGTGAAACTGCGCAGGAACGTTCCGAGCGTCGACGGCGCCAACACGACGTGGCCAAGCACCGCTTGGGTGTCGCCCGCCCGCAGGGCATCGGCATCGTCGATCGAGTCGCCGCCGGCCAGCGCCGAGTGGACGAGGGTCATGGCCTTGTGGCCGACATTGGCCCGTCCCGCCGCATCGCCGAGATCGACGTGTTCGTCGAAGAGCTGCCGCAGTCCCAAATGCTGGGCCAATGTCGCCGGCAGCATCAAGCCAGCATTGGCCACCAGACGCTCGTCGTCGAAGGTCACGTCGAGACGGTCGAGACTGTGGCAAGATACGCGCATCGAAATAGTGCCTTCCCGTAGGGGATGTGGTCGTTGTGGTAACCACCATTTTCCCTTGCAGGAAGGCACTTTTCGCGGATGCGCGACCGCGATCAGACTCTATTCGTCGGTGGATCAGGGCTTAGCCAAAGCGGATGTCGGCGTCGCCACCAGGCTGTTAGTGGTCTTGACTGTCGCGACCATCATCGCCCTCCCGATAGGACTGCCCCCCGCCGTCCATGCGGTTGACTCAAGTCTGACGATCTCTGCGTGGAGTGTTGCTTGGCCACTGTTGCTCTTCTTGCTCCTGCCGCTGTTCCTCGGGTGCGTCTTCAGGGTCTGGTGGCCCGACCTAGAGCCGCCATCACAACAGTGGGTTGTCCGAATTTCGATCCTGTGTCTGCTCTTCAATCTCAACTTCACGCTGTTTGCGTATTGGAGTCTGTTCGTGAAGGAATGGGGCACGTATAGCTACATCGCTGCCATTGCCGGACCATTCATCGGCCTCGGGTGTGCTTACCTGCTCGTTTCCGGCCTTCGAGTCAAAGACGTGGGGATCAGGCACACGACCGAGGTGACCACGGCGGTACGCAACATCGCCCCGATGCTCCTAATGATGATCTTCCCCTTTAGGGCCGATCCACTGGTCACGGTTTCGATCACGATCCTCAATACCATTGGCATCGTGACGGTTCTACTATTCGTTCTCATGTGGAGGCGCGCAGTCTCACCGTCGGACCCTCACGCATCGACTGGCCAGCAAGCAATGACGTAGCGATCCGCACGGGCTATTTCGACGCCTCAGATAGGGCGACACGAGGATGACTACTTCGTGCTTGGATTACAGCCGCCGCAACGTCATTGCGCTCCAAGTCGCCGAGGGTACAAAGCCCTCCGGACTCACCATGTCCACGAGCATCGTAAGAAAGAACGTCGAGGGATCTAGCCCGGATGCACTCGGCCAGCCCGACGACGTGTGGGTGATCCTTCGTCGAGGACAAACCGTGCACGAGGATGACAATGGCCCGAGGTTCA
This sequence comes from uncultured Acidimicrobiaceae bacterium, assembly GCA_963764305.1. Taxonomy (GTDB): domain Bacteria; phylum Actinomycetota; class Acidimicrobiia; order Acidimicrobiales; family RAAP-2; genus Bog-473. Next base: position 18,007 of record CAVXSD010000003.1, read on the forward strand.
CCGTCGAACGACCAGGAGCGGGTCGCGAGCTCCACACCGTCACTTGTCAGCAGCCGCGAGCCCTCGATGGGCATTTCGGACATCTCGCTCCCTAGGGTCGACCAAAGAGGCGTCGAGCCTGCACGCGGTGATGGCTTCACCAGCCGACCTGCCCAAACGGGGCGTCTCCATTGATCACCTTAGGGCGATCTGGCCCAAGTGGAATCGGGCGTCTAGATCAACAGTCTCCTCACCGTCGCCCGACAACTCAGTGGCATCGCCTACAGCTGGCCCCGCGCGCAGGTTCCATGACACCTAGTCCCGGCAATCTACGGGCAGCCTGCAGGTGGCAATGTGCAGGTGCTGATACGCGAGCCCTGCGTCAACGAAGGTGGTGTCCTCAACTGGTTGACATCGCCGCTGAAGACCTCCGTAGCGTCGAGAAGATGCTCGGTTAGTCCGAACGGGCGGTGGCCAGGTGACTCACCGGCACGAATACTGGTTCGATACGGGTGGTTTCGATGAACTGGAGTCCTGGGACTCGACAGGACTGAGAACCAGGTCAGAAGAGTCGGCCGACACCGATCGGATTTGCCGCCACTGAGAGGCAGCTTCTCGGCCCCATGCCGGGCCCCTATCGGCCGGACTGTCCCACCCTCGCTGCGAAGTAGGGCCGCGGTATCGGAACTTCCCGCTTGGGTTGCCGCCTAGGCAGAGAGCGGCAGCCTTCGGTTGGGTGACCCGCCCCATAGAGTATTCCCCGATGATTTATCACCTCTTGCTGGCCAGGGAGTGGGAATCGAGGCAGCAGTCGGCCACGGCTGCCTTCCCAGGACAAGATGAGTTCCTCCACTGCTGCGACGAGCGACAGCTGGCACCGGTGAGAGAAGCGTATTTCCCCTCCAGGTCGAAGGTGGTCGCCCTCGGGGTCGACCCCACCCTTCTGAGTTCGGAGACTCGGTACGAGCCAGGCACCGGCGGCGAGGTAGAGCGCTTCCCCCACGTCTACGGGCCAATCCGAGCTTCCGACGTCATCTCGATCCTCAACCTCTAGCGGTCGTCTGGCCTGACGCCGAATCGTCGACCTTGCTCCCCGGGGCGGGCCAGGCCTCAGTACGCCGCACCACCATCCGATGCCGCAGATCGGGCAACCGTGCGGCGCGGGTCATGCCATCGGCCGTGCCCCGTAGCCGGCCCACCACGCTGAAGGCATGGTCGGCGACGTTGTAGCTGATCCGCTCACGGGCCTCGGTACGGAAGAAGGCCTCGTCGGGATCCCGGGGCCGTGGCGGCGTTCCCCCTCGGACGCAACAGTCGGCCAAGGCGGCGGTTCTATACGCAGAATCTCACTGTCCGTTGAACTTATTGGGCACTAATCTCAGCAGACCGATTGCTCAGTTCATTATCCCGTGTAGCGCCAGACACCTCGGCCGAGCTGGAGACTCTCAGAGAAGAAACATGATTGAATACGTGGGATGCTTGAGGCGGGGGCAAGCGAACGGGCGCTGTCCATGTCCGTTCGGCGACGGCGACGACCAACGGCCAACGGCAGTTAGTCGCTCCCGGCGACATCGAGGAGAAGGGCTCCAAGAACACGCTCATAAATGAAGCATCCCGCGAGCGTCGATGGGACCGACGTAGAAAACATGACGGGGAGGTGACAGATGACGATCACCAAAGCTCTGGCAGCGTGGGGGTCCTACGATCTCGACGACCCGTTCCCGCTATTCGCCCAGGTCCGCCAGCTCGGCCCGGTACATGCAGTGACGTTGGCCGATGGACATGACGCCTGGCTCGTGGTCCGCTACGAAGAGGCGCACGCCGCCCTCAACGATGCACGTCTCTCCAAGGACATGCACGCGGCCTTGGCGACGGGCTCTGCTGTCGTGGCTGAAGGTCTACCCGGACCGGCCTTCGCCCGGCACATGCTCACTGTCGACCCACCGGACCACACCCGGCTGCGGCGGCTCGTCTCAGCCGCATTCTCGCCTCGACGGGTCGAGGCGTTGCGCCCCCGCATCCAGACCATCGCGGACGACCTCCTTGACGACATCGCCGTTCACGGAGCCGACAGCCGGGTCGATCTGATCCGGACCTTCGCGTTCCCGCTGCCGTTCACCGTCATATGTGAGCTCCTCGGCGTACCGCTGCGCGACCGAGCCGCGCTCGGAGAGGGGTTCACCAAGCTGCTCGTCCCCACATCCACCCCCGCCGAATACGCGGCGGCGAAGGACGCGTCCGACACCGTCGTGGCCATGCTGGGGGCGCTGGTCGAAGCCAAGCAGAGGGCCCCCAGCGATGATCTCGTCAGCGGTTTGATCAACGCCCGCGATGGAGAGGAGCGCCTCGACAGCCAGGAGCTCCTCTCGACAATCTTTCAGCTGATCGTCGCCGGTCACGACACAACCGCCAGCCTCATCGGCAACAGCCTGGTCGCCCTGTTCCGCAACCCGGGCCAGCTACTCCAGCTTCGCGCCGATCCCACCCAGATCCAAAAGGCCGTGGAAGAATTCCTCCGCTTCGATGCACCGGTCCCTCATTCGACATTTCGATACACCGTGGCGCCGCTGAATCTCGGTGGCGTCGAAATTCCCGCCGGCGCGCAAGTCATTATCTGCCTGGCGGCCGCCAACCGCGACGCGGACCGATACGGCAGCCCCGAGGCGCTCGACCTCGATAGGGACGAGGCCCGTCACCTCGCCTTCGGACACGGCATCCATCACTGTCTCGGCGCGCCACTGGCCCGGATCGAAGGCCAACTCGCCCTCGGGTCCCTTCTGCGTAGGTACCCAGAACTCTCCCTCGCCGTACCGGTTGAAGAATTGCATTGGGGTCACGGCGACGGCCTCGTGCTGCGCGGCCTCTCCAAGCTGCCCGTGATCCCCGGTCCCGCCCTCCCGAGGTCGCGACCGTGAGGGAAGATCGTTCGGTCTCCACCGGGCGCGACGACAGTTGGCGCGGCGTCGACGAGGGCTGGGGCCGGCGGGCTGTCGAGTTTGCCACCCTCAGCGAACCGACCAACTGTCGCGAGTACCTCGCCATGCACCACCGCCTGGGTGTCGACGCGGGCGACAGGCTGCTCGACGTCGCCTGCGGAGCCGGCCTCTCGGTGGAACTAGCCGGCCTGCGCGGCGCACTGTGCGCGGGGATCGATGCGTCGCCACGCCTCGTCGCCGTGGCCCGGGACCGCAGCCCCGACGCTGACCTACGGGTCGGAGACATGCAGGCACTGCCATGGGACGACGACGCTTTCGACATCGTCACCAGTTTCCGCGGTATCTGGGGCACAACGCCCGGAGCGATTGCCGAGGTCCACCGTGTCCTGGTGCCGGGTGGGCGGGTTGGACTCACGGTCTGGGGTCACATCAAGGCGTCGCCGGGCGCATGGGCGCTGGCGCCGTTCTCTCTGGCCGCGGCCCCCAAGGTGCAGAACCAAGCCGCCATGGTGGCGCTGGGCCGGCCCGGCGTCGGCGAGGCATTCCTCCGGGATGCCGGCTTCGCCAACGTCGAACGCGTCGACATCCCGTTCGTGTTTGAGTTCGCCGATCCGGAGACGTACGCGCGAGCCTTGGCGTCGACCGGCCCGGCATTCGAGGCTATCGAGGCAGTTGGCGAGGCGGCGTTCTTGCAATCGGCGGTGGAGACGGCTCATGAGAAGGTCCGCGACGGCCTCCCTCTCCGGGCGTCCATTGCGGTGGTGGGCTACATCGCCAGCAAGCCGGCAGGCCTGGGCCCCGTCGGCAACCACGCTGCGGCCCTCCGAATCGGGGAGTCAGGAGCCGGCTTCCTTGCAGCGCCCAGGCACACGCCAGAGGCGCAGCGCCTGTTCGACAACGACCTAGAGGGCGTCGGTTACGTAACGAACGTGTCGCGGCTGTGGGCCTACATGCCCTCCATGCTCGACGGCTTGTCCGACCTGATGAGCCAAGCGACCCAGGCCGGCTCGCTCACCCTCATGCAGCGGGCTGTGCTCGTGACAGCCGCTGCGTCAACTCTGGGTGACTCCTATTGTTCGCTGGCGTGGGGTAAGAAGCTCGCGGCGGAGTCAGGATCCGATGTTGCGGTGGCCGTTCTTCGCGGCGAGGACCAGCATCTCGATACGGCCGAGCAGGCGCTGGCCCAGTGGGCTCGAGCGGTGGCGGCCGACCCGAACGGCATCGACGCCGCCGACCTCCAGTGTCTGCGCGAGGCCGGATTCGATGAGGAGCAGATCTTTGCCATCACGACCTTCGTGGCGCTCCGCCTGGCCTTCTCGAGCATCAATGACGCGTTGGGAGCACGTCCAGACCGCAGGCTGGGCTCTTCGACGCCAGAGCCGGTTGTGTCCGCCGTCACCTTCGGCCGCCCCCTGGAGTCCGACCGTGAATAGGACGTCGCCTCGAGGGTCGGCGACCCCTTGGGTGGCGTTTCGCGCAAAGACGCCTGGTGGTGGACCGCGTCAGCCGATCCGGGGCGAACCTGATGATTGTCGGGCGCGTTGGATCGCATTATCGACCATGATGCTGCAAGACCGCAGGGATCTCCCCTGCGGGAAATGAGGAAGGAGCAAGCAAATGACCACTACGGACACGCCAGTCAATAACGGCGTCAATGTCGAGGCCCTATTGGGCGCACGTGAGGCGCTGACCGAGGCGCCCCAGGCGGCGCAGTTCCAGTGGCGGGCAACGTGTGAGTGGAGGAACGGCACCCACAGCCGTTCAACAGTCGAGGGCTTCTTCGGTCTCGGTGAAGAACAGAGCCACCGCACCCGGTACGTCTTTGACGCCGATCACCCAGAGATCTTCGCCTCCGAGGACAATGGCGCGACCCCCGTCGAATATGTTCTCGTGGCGCTCGCCAGCTGCCTGACTGCTGGCGTCGCTGCGGTAGCGCAGAACCGTGAGATCCAATTGCGCAGCGTTGCAGCAACGATTGAGGGTGGGATGGACGTACGAGGCATCCTGGGCGTGGACACGGACGTCCGTAACGGCTTCAGCGACATAAAGGTGACCTACGACATCGATGCCGACGCCTCGTCCGATGACATCAAGGCGCTGGTTGCACAGTCGCAGAAGCGCTCGGCCGTGTACGACATCGTCACGAACCCCACCAACGTGAGCGTCCAGGTTCGCTGACGGCGAGAGCCGTCAGCCGAGCAGGGGGTGGATCCTGTGCAGACCACGACCGTCGTGATCGGGGCCGGTCACAGCGGGCTGGCAATGAGCAAGTGCCTTTCCGAATCCTCCATCGACCATGTCGTTCTCGAACGAAGCGATGTCGCCAACTCGTGGAGGACCGAGCGGTGGGATTCGTTGCGTTTGCTCACGCCGAACTGGCAATGCCGCCTCCCCGGATTCTCCTACGACGGTGGTGACCCTGACGGCTTCATGACGATGCCCGAGGTCGTCGATTTCATTACGGACTACGCGACGATGATCGCTGCCCCCGTGCAGTCGGGTTCGCCTGTCTCCTCGGTGCGGCGTATGAATGGCGAGTACTGCGTCACTACAAACCAAGATGAATGGAGGTGCGAGACGGTGGTCGTGGCCACTGGGGCGTTCAACGTGCCCCGTGTCCCGCCTTTGTCAGAGGGGGTGCCATCCTCAGTGACGACCTTGACTCCGCTGGAATACCGGAACCCGGAGCAGCTCCGGGAAGGCGGTGTGCTCGTGGTCGGCGCATCGGCGACTGGAGTGCAGATCGCCGCGGAGATCCAGCGCTCCGGCCGCCAGGTCACTCTCGCCGTGGGCGAACACGTACGCGGGCCACGCATGTACCGCGACAGGGACATCCACTGGTGGATGGAAGAAGCCGGCGTGCTCGATGAACGCTTCGACGAGGTCGACGACATCGTACGGGCGCGGCGCGTTCCCTCGATGCAGCTCGCGGGCACACCCGAGCGGGCCACGTTCGACCTCAATGCGCTCACGAGCATCGGGGTAAGGCTGGTCGGCCGACTCGCTGGGATCAATGGGGGACAGGCCCAATTCTCTGGCTCCTTGCGCAACAAATGCGAGCTCGCTGATCTCAAGCTCGGACGACTGCTCGACACCATCGACGAATGGGCGTCCGACAACGGCCTCGACGACTCGCCGCCGCCGCACCGATTCTCACGTACTGTCGTGGAGACCTCGCCGCCGCTCGGTCTGGACCTCTCCGGCGGTGAGATCGAGACCATCATCTGGGCGACAGGATTTCGTCCGGACTACTCCTGGCTCGACGTGAATGTCCTCGATGACAAAGGGATGATCAGGCACGAGGGAGGCGTCGTCGAGTCTCCCGGTATGTTCCTTATCGGAAGCCCGTTCCTACGCCGACGCAAGTCGAGCTTCATCGACGGAGCCCGAGCCGACGCCCAAGAGCTCATAGTGGAACTGACCGCCTACCTCGATCGTCGGGCCTCCTCGGCGACGGATTGACGGCCCCCGGAACAGATAGTCACAGTTGACGAGGGGTCGAGGGACGGAGGGTGGAGTCACCACTCCCGATCGGCGACGTACTTCTTTCGGCCCTTCAATCCGTGATGGGCGGGAATTTCGCCACAACCAGGGTCCCACCGGCCGGCATACCGCCCCGATTCGCGGCCGCAGAGGCCCCGGACGCACCGCCTACGGCTGTCAGAGCCTCGGCGTACTTGGACCAGCTGTAGGTGCTCATTTCCTTACTTCGAGTTCCTCGTTCACGAGCACCCGGGCCTACCCGTCGCTCCTTCGCCAACGGCTCGCAAGCGAACGCTCAGCCGCTCAACAGCACCCGCAAGCGCACGTGACATCGAACGTCTCGCAGTCAAGCGGGAGCAACACGACGGCGATGCCGATCGGACAGCGGATGTCACATCCTTCCACTCGAAGGTCGGCGACCGCTACGAGGCAATCGTCGACGTCGCTCGGCGTCGGCGTTTTGACGCCGGTCGGCGTCGGCGCGTTGACGTCGGTCGGCGTCTGCGTGGTGACGTCGCCAACGGAACTGCCAGGCTCCGACGAATCGACCACGATGGTCACGGCGCGCTCCTCGCAAGGTGCCAACGTGAACGTGCTCGCACCGACTATCGCGCCAGTCACGGGAACGTCCCGCCCTCCCTTGCTCTTGAAAGCGCTCAACTCAAGGGTGACGTCGCGCTCCCTCCGTCGCTCATTCGAGATCGTGATGGGCACCACTCGTCGCTCGCCCACCCTCGAATAGACGACCAGGTCGATGTCATCTCCGATGCAGCACCGACAGTGGCAGTCATCTTGTCGACACCCGCCCCGTGTGCTCCATTGGCCGCACCCGCGGTCACCACGGTTGTCGTGGCACCCGCACCCACAGCCCGCGTGATGCTGATGGCCGCGGACGGATGAACCCGCCGACTGCTTGTTGCCCCAGCCGAAATAGGGAGCTCCCGCCATCGGACCGCCCATCCGACCAGGCCGTTGCCCCATGTGCCTCCGGGTCACCGTACCGGACGCCGGCTGATCCGGCGCAGTGGTCGCCACGCCCGCACCGCCCATCCACTGGGACATCGAGGACGTGAACTGATCGACGGAGGTCGTGAATGCGTTGAGATAGTCCTGTGGCGTCGGCATGACAGCCTGTCCGCAACAGGGGCATTGGTTCGGGGTCAAGATGTCGACCCAGGTCGGGGCAGATGGCATGGTCATGGGAGGGCTCCTTTATTACGAGGCAGATTTCCGGGTTCGCGCCGATCTCTTGGCCGGTGGGGCTTTACGGGATGCCGTGGGCTTGTCTTTCGCCGTCTTGGCCCCCGCATCGGGGCGGCCCCGGACGGGCACTATCCGGAAAATGACATCCGACGTGTACAACGGGGCGAAGCCGGTGTAGCGGGTCCTCGGCTCGAGCTTGTCTGGGAGGGTGATCTCCAGGTCGACCACTTGTGTCTGGCCGGGAGAGAGCTCTTGTGGTCCGCCGGCGGTATGCACCCGCAGCACGCCGGAGTACTCCACCACCTTCTTCCACCCCTCCTTCACGAAGAGGTCGACGAAACGGTCGACCGCATCGTGCTGCCCGTCCACGTCGGGCCACGCCGCCGTCACCGCGCGGAGGCTCCGGCAGTTGGTGAGCTCGTCGTCGAGGACCACGGCCCCGATCTCGCCGATCACGAGCGGGACGTTGCCACGGTTCGTACACACCAGCTGCCTGACCGTCCGGTCGCCTGCTCGATTTTCCAAGACCAACTCTGTCGGGGCGATCTCGAGCTCGTACCTCTCCACCACGTGGATAACCACCTCGACCGTCTGGCCGGCCACGAACAACTCGCCGTCGTAGCGTCCCGGCGGCGCGTGCAGCGGGATCATGATTCGAATAGGGACACGTCGTGCCTGACCCGGATGGAGAACGACGCTCGGCATCACCACACCGGGAGGATGCCCGGCCGCGGCCTCGAGCTGCGCGCTGACGAGGGTCGCCTGCCGCAAGATGGCCCGCTGCTCGCCGCTATTGAGGAATTCGAGCTGGTGCGAGATCGGGCCCGGCGCTCCGACCAAGGTCACGGCTCGGCCGCCGTCGGCCAGCAGGCTGTAATCGGTCAGACGCTCGCGCACCGGAGCCGATCTCAGGGTCCGACTCGGATGTGGAGTCCGTCCGCGTCGTCACGCCGCCAGCCGCTTCCGTGCTCGTGCTCGTGATCGAAGGACTCGTGACCCTCGACGACCATCGGCTGGCGGTGCAGGTCCTCGATCACGGTGTCCTGCTCGCCCGCGAACGTCATGCCAAGCACCTCGGTGCCGAAGAGGGTCAGGCCGATGTGATGACGGTAGGGGTTGCGGATGCGGGTCTCGGGAATCCGCCCGACATTGACGGTGTAGCAGAGGTCGAGGACGACCGGCTTGACGTCAACGGTCATATCGAGCGGTTTGATGTCCAGCGTGAGATCGGATTTCATCCCGATGTCACTCTTCGTGGTGATGTCGTTCTTGATCGGATCCGGGACCAACAACGTCGACGTGGTCGTCAACGTCGAGTTGGTGGTGATCGGGTCGGGCACATTCAGCGTGACTTGGACGTCATCCAACCCGATGATGTCGATCGTCCCGGTGTCAGTCGAGGTGACGGTGACGGTTTCGGAGCCGCTGCTGCCACCGCCTTTTCCCACGGTCACCTCCTCCGATAGCCGCAGCACATCCTCAACCCGATCGGCCCTCGGTGTCAACAGTTTCCCACGCGGAGCCTTTCGTGACGGTTTCGTGACATCCTGCCCGGCGTCCGTCGGTGCGCCCCCGGGCAGCAACCGGTCTTCCCCCACGAAGATGATGGCTGCCTCGCGGCATTACCGATCCGCCGTGCCGGCGGCCGGGCCCACTTCCTGGGCAAAGAGTCTCCTATTCGCTCTAGGATCGTCGGCACGTTCTGATCTGCGAAGGGGCACGTGAGGACCTACCCATACCGCTTCTACGTCGCCCTCGACGGCAACGGCATCAACGGGTTCGAGGGCATGGCAGGCGTGTGCCTCTTCCTCTTCGATCCTTCCGACAACTCCTACGCCTACAAGGTGCAGTACTTCGACGGTGCTGCGGCCGGCCATGCCACGACCGTGAATCCCGGGCGATCGGTAGGTTTCTTGGGCAATGCCGGCCAGCACCTCCTCTTCTACGACGCCGCCACGCTCGACGAGGTGGACAGAGTTTCCACCCTCCAGTTCGAGGTAAACGACACCACTTTGCGCGGGAGCACGCATCTGGTCTGGCTCGACGACTCCGAGTTCATCACGGCGGTCGGCGATTACCTGTACCGCTTCGACCTGAACCGGTTGGGCAAGGGTGAGCGCGTCGGCCCGCACGGGCTCAAGCTGCCCCATGCCATGAAGCTGACTGCTTCCGGCCGTTACATCGTCTATGGCGGCATGGATAGCCCCGTCACGGGCGAGGCGAAGGAAGTGGGCATCTACGACCTGCACAACGGGGAGGCCAGAAGGGTCGAGCTCCCGGCCACCTGCTGGCACCTGGCCACGCACCCGACCGAAGACATCTTCTATCCCGTTTCGTTCCGGGTCGCACCACAGGAGGGGCGGGACTGGAAGGACTGGGCCATCGGGTTCTCCAAGGAGTACGCCTTCGAGGTCGACGCCGAATCGGCGCGCGTACTCCGGCACTGGGCCGTCGGCCGGGAGACCCCGGCACACCTCAACTCCGACGTGACCATCTCTGACAGCGAGCTGATCTTCTGCAATGGGGCGAGCCAGAGCATCGTGTTCATCGACCTGGCGTCCTTCGCCGATTGGCGGATCGTCGACGAGCGGCCCGGGCTCCGCGGACAGGCCAAGGTTGCACGCCAAGTCGGCACCCAGGCCTACGACGCGCTGGCCCGGGGCTCGATGTTCACAAACAGCCAGCACTTCCTGGGCGCGCTACGCGCCAGTCGGTTCACCGTGCTCGACTCCATCTACGCGACGATGCTCAGCTCGGACCAGTCCTTGCTCTTCACTGCCAACCGGGGGCTCAACCACATCACCATCTATGACTACCCGTCGAACACAATGCGGCTGCGGGTCAAGATGCCAGACCTTCAGATGTACGTGCCGACGATGTCCCGCCTCGCCGATCCCCGGCTCGGGTTCCACCACAGCTACCTGGTCAGCCCTTGAGTCCTACGAGGCAGTGTGAGCCGAGATCGCCTTTGCCAGTTTTTGGAAGTTCCGCGGCACTAGTCCGGTGACAAACGACTCGATACCCCGAGCGGACGGACCTCCGATGAGCGACGTCACGCCGGGGAGCTTTCCCGAGGCGACGTCGAGTTCACCTTGCAGGACGATCCGGGTGCCGCGGCCACCCATTGCCTCCTCATAGCGGGTCACCCCGACACAATCCACCCGGTCGGCAAACACCTGGGGGCGGATTCTCCAGTGGCACGCCCAAGCGTTGGGCCTCCACTCAGCCGTGTCGGTCCAGGCCAACATGTCGGGCTTGATCACGGTGCGCAGAAGAGCGGGGACCTCCGCCTTGGCCCGCCACACGTTGACGAGGTGCACGGTCCCGTCCGGATCCTCGTGGCGGGAATCGACGGTGACGCTTTCCACGTCGCCGATGAGGGGCACGAGCTCGTCGAGCCGGTCACGCACCAGCGACCAGACGACAGCGCGGTCCTGACGCACGACCGCGAGGGTGCGAAACGGCTTCACGCCAGGCCCCCCGCAATAACCCGCCACCCCATCGAGCCGGTTCCCGTCACCTCGACATTCGGATGCAGGCGGCCCCGCATCGCACGAGATACATGCGGGCTCTCGATGAGCCAAGCGATGGCCTGGGCCAGGGCACGCCGGCTCGAGCGAGGCCGGTAACCGAGGGCCTCGGCGCGGTCGCTGCGATACCAGTAGTAACGGCCGAGCGCCTTCGCCTCGGCCCGGGTGGAAGCGGGCGCCTTCTTCGTCCACCGGGCCGCCAGCTCCATCGCAGAGGCGGCCAGGTAGGCGGCGGTGAGCGTGGTCGTCAGCGTTGGTCCTCGAACGCCGCACAAATCGGCGATGGTCTGGTGGATGTCCGCCCATGTCATGTTCTCCGAGCCGAGTAGGTAGCGCTCCCCCTGCTCCCCCCTCTCGGCCACGAGGAGGTGACCGAGGGCGACGTCCTCGACGTGGACCACGTTGCATCCCCCGGGAAACGTGAAGGAGAACGGATCGTTGAGATAGTTGAGGATGATGGCGTTGCTCGGCAGCAGGCGGTAGTCCGGCCCGCCCACGGTGATGGTGGGGCAGACCGCCACCAGGTCGATCCCGAGCTCGTCGGCGAGCTCCAGGGCCTCGCGCTCCTGTCGGGCTTTCATGAGGTAGTAGGACGGCGCATCGGTGTCCCGCAACTGGTCCCGCTCGTCCCGCGGCTCCGGTCGAGGGGACGAGCCGCAACTGACCGACGAGGAGGTCAGAACGACCCGCGCCACGCCCGCGCTGGCCGCCGTCTCGAGCGCATTGCGCGTCCCTTCGAGAATCACCGCCTCGAGCTGTTGCTCGTCGTGTCCCCAGTAGGTGAAGATCCCCGCTGCGTGGAACACCACGTCGCAGCCTTCCATGGCGACCTGCAGGGACCCCCGATCGAGGACGTCGCCCTGCAGCCGTTCCAGGTCGAGCCCCACGAGGCTGCGGAGATCGCTGGTCGCCCGGACAAGGCCGCGCACCAGGTGACCTTGGCTCAGAAGGGCGCGGACGATATTGGACCCAATGAGGCCGTTCGACCCCGTGACGAGCGCCTTCACTCCTCCACGACCACCACACCGAGGTCCTTGCCGACCTGTCGGGCCAGATCCGACCACCAGGTGGACATGTCGGGAGACACCCGCCGAAATCCGTTGCGAAACCGTCGCGTCTCCGGAGCGTCGGGCTCCGCCTGCTGCGGGCCCTCGAAGTGGCGGAAGCCGTTCTCGTCCACAGTGCCATCTAGATCTTGGCGGCCGAATCGGCCCACGAACTCACGCGCCCGCGTGATGAGGTCGACCTCGCTTTGCTCGAACCCATCTTCGCCGCGAGCCGGATCCCAGGCACGACCGATCCTCACCTCGTCCCCCGAATAGGCTCGTCCGAAGTTGTCGATTGTCTCGTCGAAGAATTTGAAGTACTCCGTCGCAACGAAGCGGTTCTTGATCTCCGGGAACCGGTCGAGATTTACCATCTGCCAAAAAGGCGGGAGCCGGAACTGTTGGCGGGCGACCACGGTGACCTCGGTACCTGAAGGGACGCGCGCGAATTGGACACTGCCGTCGTCGTGAGTGGCCGAATCGTTGCTGCTGTGCACTGTGCGCCAGACGATCTTGTGCTCGTCGTCGTCGTAACGAATGGACTCGAGCTTGGCGACGTCAATGACGGACCCACCGTAGAGGACGAGCCAGTTCGGTTGCGGCAGGTACACGTTCCGCTCGGCCTGGTGGGTGACCCGTCCCGTGCGGTCCCGCCGGATGGGCACCGTGTGACCGCCGATGTAGTCCTTCATCCATGTGATTGCGTTTCGAACCGGCACGACCTCGACGAAGCGGTCGAAGTCGACGGGCAGGACCTTGGAGTAGTGAAAGAGCACCGAACCGTCGACATAGCGCCAGCGCAGGCCGTTCTCGTCGGGAGGCACCGCCTTGACCAGGTGCTCGAGCGGTTCCAGGTAGTGGACGACGTCGTCGTAGTCGGCTCGGCTGAACGCACCCGGGTCGAGATCGAGTGGCACCTCCAGGCGGGCCAGGGCATCCTTGGCGAAGAGCGTGCGCCAGGCCTCGACACCGTCCACCATCGCAGCCAGCCAGGCATAGCCCCACACTGCCCACGGGCCGGCCAGCACCGGCGCCGAAGTCCGGTTGACCTTTTCGGCGAGGTCCCGCTTGAAAGGGAACAGTTCGTGGTCGGGGCGTACCGTGGCGGACAGCAGGTGCGTCGCCAGGTTCGGCGATTCGTCCACGCGCTGCAGCGCTGAGGTTTGCAAAGGATGGACGTTCTCCCAGCCGACATAGGGTGTGAGGTCACCCCGCATCTTGTATCTCTGGGGAAGACCGATGTCGTGAAGCGCTTTGGCGTTGACCGGCGACGCGTACGGATCGGTGTTCATCTTGGCTGCTGCCACAAAGTCGACGAGTATCGGGTCCGTGCCGGCGATGATCGTGTCGGTTCGGAGCGGCCTCGGTGAGCGGTCGCCTAGACGGCCGTGATTGCTGATAATCGCGTCGACGATGGCCACGTGCACCGGGGTGGCTCGCAGCAGATCAACGCAGCTGTCCCAAGGCTTGAGCCGGGCCCGGTAGTGGTAGGTCCGATCCCGCAGCGGAAGAGCGCCGAGGAGATTGTGGACGCATAGCGCAAAGCCATGTTCGGCATGGGTCTTGTTTTTGGCGAAGCTGATGCGAACGTCAGCATTGACCCACGACTCGGCGAGGGTTGTGCCCTGCAGGGCGCTCGAGGGTGGAAACGGCGCCTTGACCTGGTCTTCGCTCAGATCCACGACATCGTAGGGATTGTCCTGCTCCGTGACGAACCGGTACCCGACCAAGTCCGCAATGACAAGGACGTCCCGGTTGTCCAGAATGCGCGCTGCACCATCGGGACCAGATCCCACCGTGACGGAAGTGAAGCCCCGGTCGGCCAGCAGATCGACGAGATGCTCCACCAGCGCGGGTTGCGTGCCCGTGGGGCCGTCGTGCTCGAAGACGTTGAGGTCGGGCAGGACGAAGACCCGCATATCGGCGGGCCCGCGTTCTCCGGTCAACGTCGTCAGGTTCGACCACACATCGCTGTCCAACATCGCCTGCTCCAACGCCATCCTCGGATTTAGGTCGGAGACAACAGCGCAGAGAGACTCCGTCACCATCGGCTACTCATCGGACCAGACGGTGAGAGCGAGCTCCAGATTGTCGTAGCCTCGCACCGCCACCGCGCCGCGGAACTGCTTACCTGGCGGGAACAAGTCGCGCTCGAGTGCCACCTCGATGACGACGACGCGCTCCTCCAGAGGCCCGAGCGAAAACCGGTCGGGAACAACCGTGATGCTGGGACGAATGGACTCGCCGTCGCTGCTCGTCAAGTCCGACGCCAGGAACGAGATCTCTGTCTCGGCCCGCTCCTTGTTCCGCAAGCTGATAGAACCTTTTGCTGATTCGCCCACCTTGGCGTGCAGCGACATGGGAACGCGCCGCGGCCCCTCGGCGCGAGCGTTGCGATCGCGCGGTCGAGTCGGCATCACACGCTCGACCGCGTCCAACCACTCGTCGGTCAGCGATTGCGTTCCCTTCAGAATTTCCTCGTAGTAACGCACGTTGAGATCGGCGAGTCGCCGCGGCCACCCGTCGGGCACGACCCTCGTGAGGAGGTCTCCGTAGGCCTGGAGCGAATCCCATTGGGCCTTCTTGGCCAATTCGCGCCATTCGCCCATGTCATGAGCGGCACCGAAGGATTCATTCCTGGGCACGACGGCCTCCCTTCTCTTTGACCCGCCGAACGCTGTTGTCGCAGGCAGAGTCCCAGTTCAGATCACTCGCAGCCCGACCGTTCATGTCGCCGATGCTAGTCCGACGACCTTCGACAAGGGACCCCCAAAAATCGTCCGGTTCAGCGCTTCGAGTTGTGCCCCTCAGTGGGCCACGCACTCCAGTCACGGCCCGGGGCACGTCAAAAGAAGGTCACCGGCGCTCAGCCGAGGGGGCGCGTGTTCGGCTTGAGGCCAAGGCCCGACCACCGGCGTCTCGAAGAGGTTCGAGGCGCGGCGCTACCAGGTGGATGCCGCGCCTGACCTCCTCCCCGTGGGATCACGCCTGCCAACACGGAGTTCGTCTTCAACGCAGACGAGGGCGATCACTTCAACGGGGCGAATGTAGGCCGGGCCATCCAGCCGACCTGCACCGGCACGCCGGCCACCATCGCATACCAATGTTCGTACCCGAGCGGCTCGGTCGGTGAGTTGAGCACCGACGTCTTCGGTCTCCTCAGCGCGCAACAGTCGAACACTGTGACCTTCTTCAACGAACCCCAGGGTGACACCGTCTACGTCAACGGCCAGCCCTCGGCAACGGATCAAACCGCACGGGGTCTCGAGCAGGCCTTCGGATCGGCCAGAGTGAGAGACCCGTTCGTCAGCAGCTCGACCGATGTTCCGCTCACGAACTTCATGGCGGACCAGAAGGAGGAGCAGTTGCTCCACTACGTGGTGGCTGACCCATCCCGGACGCAGACGTTCACAGTGTTCCCGGAGTCGGATGTCTACATGACCGACGGGACGACGGATTCCTGTAGTGGCACGACCACCGCGGGCAATGCCGATGCCAACTGCACCTTCCTCACCTCCCGCTACCTTTGGAACCACGGCTACTACGCACCGGAGATCAACAACACCTGGCTGGGCTTCGTCGGGCCAGGCGTCGGGAACCTGGGCCTCAACGGCAGTGACGCCAACGCCGGTCCGAACTCCGCCGGCGCGACGAGCGGTGAGGCACAGCTGGACACGTCGGCCAGCAACAATGGCATCTGGGCCGACCACACCGATACTCGTCCCACCTTGATGTCGCTCGTCGGGCTCAAGGACGACTACGTCTCGGATGGTCGGGTGTTGACCGAGATCATGTCCTCGCCGCCGGCGAAGACCCAGAGCGCGCTCTTCGTTCCGCTGGCAGCCTGCTACAAGCAGCTCAACTCGAGTGTGGGCACATTCGGGACGGACACCCTGGTCGCGGACACCCATGCCCTCGAGACCTCCTCGCCGGGAGACCACCGCTACACCAGCTTCCTGAAGCGACTGACAACGCTCGGGAACGAGCGGGATACGTTGGCGACCAGCCTGAAGGACGAGCTTTCGAACGCGGAGTTCAACGGCGTCGCCCTCCCGAAGGAGGCACACATCCAGCTAATTGGCTGCGATGCCGCCCTTGCTCAGGCTCATTCGCTCACGGAGGGCGGGCAAGGGTCCGACGGGTAGCACGAGCTCGACACCTTGGGACGGACGTTTTCGAGCGGCTCTATCACCCGACCCACTGCCGGGGCGCCATGTTGTCGGAACTCGAGGACGTTGGGTGCAGCGGCCGGCGGGTTGAGCTCGATGGGTGGGAACGACGAGTCGGGGTCGTTGGCGTCGTAGGCGCGCCACCCTGGATACGGAGGGAAGGGGACGCGGGCAAGGGGGTGGGGTTGAGAGGCTCCATCAAATCCAGCCCGGTTCACTTCAGCCTTTCCCGACGTCGGCGGCCCTCGGTGCCTTGAGAAGGGGATCTGAGGACGCCCGCTGACAAGTTTGCAGCACGGGAAACGGGCGGGACACCATGAGCTCCCAGAGGCCGAGGTTCTTCTTCTACGGCGGGCGCGGCGAGGCGACTTCCTAGTTTTAGGCCATTCCCAGTGACGCTCGACGAATCAGCGGATGGTGGAACGATGGAGGCGACCCCGGCGGCGCGCCACGTGCACGCACAGGGACACGAGCAGCACCAGCGCCGACAGCACATGCCACCCGATGTCGCGGAACGGAATGCCGACGCCGCGCGGGTGGAGGATCACCTGATTGCCCGAGAGCAGGTCGTAGGTCCCCGAGACGAGCACGTTGAGCGTAAACAGAGCCAGGACCACGTCCGACCACGCCAGCCGCCCCCGGGGGAGGAACCAGGTGCGGGCGCGGGCCAGGTTCGCGACCAGCCGCGCCACGGTGTGGCGTCGTTGCACCACGTGCACGACGACCAGGGCCACGAACACCGACCCGACGGCCAGGTGCGGCCACCCCTCGGCGATCAACGTCACCGTTGCCAGCGAGGCGGCGAACGTCACCACGAGGAGAAGGTGGACGGCGAACCGGGCCTCCTTGCGGTGACCCTGGGCCACCTCAGCGCCCGGTGACGGCGAGGGAGACTCGCTCGCCACCGGGCCGGTGTCGCTGCGGATGGTCACGGCGGCCTACTCCACCGGCCGGGTGGCGATCCCACTCGGCTCCCGTCCCGCCAGCGCCCAGCCGATGAGTATGGCGACGGCCGGCATGGCGATCAAGATGAAGAAGAGGTTGTTCCACGGGACGTGATCGGTGATGTCCGACACGCCACCTTCCAGCGCATTCGAGCGGAAGAAGCCGAACAGGCCGACGTAGGCCGCCACCGTCCCCAGCAGCGCGCCCAGGAAGGCGAGCCCACCGGCGGTGACGGCCGTCAGGGCGCGCCGGGTGCGCGAGCTCGCACCGGTGGCGGTGAGCGTGCGCAGCTCGCTCGCCGTCTCGCTACGGATGAGGCCCACGCTCATGGCGAGGACACCCAGGGCCAGCGCGATGCCGAAGACGGTCGCCCAGTTGACGATCTCGGCCGACGTCGGTTCGTCGTTCTTCGACTCGATGCTCAGGCTGTTGCTGGCCGCGAGCGAACGGGCGCTCGTGAGCTGCGCCGAGGTGATCGCATTGTTGGACAGGATCATCCAGCCGTCGAGGCTGTTCTGGTCCGCGAGGTGCAGCCGCTGCAGCGCGCTCTCGGTGATCACCGTGTTCGGGGCCGACGTGCCCATGGGCAGCTGGCTCTCTTCCTGAATGACCGGGTGGGCCAGGCAGGAGCCGGGCGAACACGAATTCACGTTGTTCCCGCCCTGTCCCAGGTCTACCGGGCCGCCGCCACCCCCGCCTTTGCCGCCATCCCCGTAGGTGAGCTGGGCGCCCGAGCCGGCCAGCCCGGGCCGCGAGCTGAGAATGTCCACGTTGGACGGGATGGAGGACGGGTTGATGCCGTAGGCCCGCAGGAGGGCCGATGTCGCCACATAGATCGGGCCGCTCCATTGCCGGCCGTTCTCACTCGGGTTCTGCAGGCCGGCCCCCGGGTTGTCGAGCTCGACGACGTCCGACCCGCCGACCGCGGTGGCGATGGCATGGACGTTGGCCAATTGCGACGAGATGCTCGGCGCCGGCCCCGTGTTCTGCTCTTGACCGTTCGGCCCGAAGGTTGGGCCGCTGGGCGGGGTGTACACGTTGATCGTGTTCGCCGCCATGTTGGGGCCGACGTAGTCGAAGACGTTGGAGAATCGGGCCACGGCGACGGCACAGACGATCACCGCGATCATGATGCCGAGGCTGATGGCCGAGAGGGCCGAGCCGGAGCGGGCCCGGTAGCGCGCCATGTCGCGCAAGGGCAGGCGGATGGAGATGGGCGACCTGCCTCCGATCCGGGCGAGCAGGGCCAGGAAGAACGGGGAGACGAGGATGATCCCCACGATCAGGGAGATGAGCCCGGGGATCAACCAGACCACTCCCCCGCCGTGGCCCGATGCGCCCGAGATGGAGAAGAAGACGAATCCCATGACGAGTGCGATGACACCGGGCACCAGCGAGCGGCGGATCTGGCGCGGCGGCGCGGGGCGCCCGGCCAGGGCGCTGACTACCGGCACCCGGGTGATGGCGCGGGCGGGATAGCCGGCGGCGAAGAAGGTCGCGATGACCGCGAGCAACATGGCCGGCGCGATCACGTTCCACGGCAGCGCGAAGGTCGGAATGACGTGGTGCGCGCTCTGCTCGTTGTGCGGCCGGTAGGCCAGCCAGAGCACCAGGCCCAGCACGAACCCCAAGATGGCCCCCACGACCCCGACCATGAAGCCGTTGGCCTCCAGGACCAGTCGGACGTTGCGGTCGGTCGCCCCCATCGACTCGAGCATGCCGAGGGAGCGCATGCGGCGCTGCGCCAGCACCGTGAAGCCGCCGATCGACACCAGGGCGATGAGGAGCATGCCCACGGTCGCCAACGCCAGGATGATGGTGGACGGGTCGACCAGGTTGCTGTTGGTGGCGCCCGGCGTCGTGATGTAGGAGGACAGGGAATTGAGGGACAAATGGAGCGTGTTGGGCGATGCGTCGAAGAGGACGCTCACCTGCGTCGGGTGCGTCACCTGGCCGGGAGGGACGAGCGCGAACTCGTCGAGCAGGCTCTGGGGATTCTGCACGATGCCGACGACGGTCTTGCCACCCTGGGACCAAGTGTCGCCCACGCGTAGGTTGAGCTCGGACGCCAAGCCCGGCGTGAGGGCGATCTCGTTCGGCCCGTTCGGGTAGTGCCCCGAGAGCAGCTGCAGCATCGCCCCCCCGTAGGGACCATCGGGGGCCTGGGATCGGAGCTGGTACGTCTGCGTCGAGCCGGGCACGGTGAACGTCTCATTGGCGATGACCTGCACGGTGCCGACGGCGTGCTCGATCTGGGCGATCTGTGCCGCCACGTGGGCCACGCTGTCCGACGACGATTTGCTCGTGGGCGTCAAGTTGAAGGTCGCGAGGTCGTGGGCCGTGCCGAATCCGGCGGTGGCCGCCGGTGGCGTGTTGACGGCGACGGCCGAGCCGACCACGACGGCGGCCACCGCGACGATGATGAGCAGCAGGATCAGGAACTGTTGGCGCCACTCGCGCTTGAAGAGGCGCCAGGACCAACGGACCATTGCCCGGCGGGCGGCGACGCCGCCGGAGCTCGGTTCGGAGGTCGACCCGGTGGCCGGCCGTTCGAGGACGCCGACGCTCATTGGTTGTGAAGTTCGGCGAGGAGCGCTTCCGGACTCTCGGCCGGCAACGTCTGGTCGACGACACGGCCGTCGCGCAGGAAGATGACACGGTCCGCCCACGAGGCGAGCTGGGCGTCGTGGGTCACCACGACCGCCGCCATGCCGCGATGGCAGGCGGCGTGGATCAGCCGCATGACGGCCTCGGCGTTGGTGGAATCGAGCGCGCCGGACGGCTCGTCGGCCAGGAGCAGTTGTCGCCTCCCGACCACGGCCCGGGCGATGGCGACCCGCTGACGCTCGCCACCTGACAGCTGGTCGGGGTAGTGCGACGCCCTGTCACTCAGGCCGAAACTCTCCAGCGACTCGAGCGCCGCCGCCTGGGCCTTGCGAGCGGACACGCCATCGAGCTCGAGTGGCAACGACACGTTCTCCGCCGCGCTTAGCCCGGCGAGCAGATTGAAGTCCTGGAAGACGTACCCGATGGCCTGGCGGCGCAGGCGCGCCTTGCCGTTGCGTGAAAGCGAGGACAGCGGCCGGCCGCCGACGTTGACCTCACCGCTGGTGGGGTCTTCGAGGCTGCCCACGATGGTCAACAGCGTGCTCTTGCCCGACCCACTGGCGCCCATGACGGCCACGAGAGACCCGGCGTCGACGGAGAGATCGACGCGCTGGAGGGCGTGCACCTCAGTGGCGCCTTCGCCGTAGACCTTGGAGATGTCGCGTAGTTCGAGGTAACTCATTGAGGGGCTCCTACCTTGCGCCGGGCCTTTGGAAGGGGGAACGACTGCGGAGCTGGAGCGTCCGCGCCCACGGCCGCTCGCTTCAGACGGCCGTCGGCCATGTCCAGCCACCTGATCAGCGAGTCGAGCCGGAAGAGCTCGGCGTCGACGACCAGGGCGAAACTGAGATCGAGGTGGGTCTCGTCCTCCTTCAGACGCGTCCACTGCTGCATGAGTTCGACCAGGTAGCGCCGGTGCACCTGCACCACGTCATGCACGTCCACCCCCGGCAGTTCGAGCGCGACGAGGACCTTGATGACGAGCTCGTCACGGGGCGGCGAGGAGAAGTCGGGCGGGGTGCGCAACCACTCGGCCAGCTCGACCGCGCCGTCCTCGGTGATGTGGAAGCTCTTTTGGGGGCCCTCATCGGCGGCGTCGTCCGACTCCACCAGCCCGTCGCGCTCGAGGCGTTGCAGCGTCGTGTACACCTGCCCGACGTTGAGGGGCCACACCTCGCCGGTGCGGGCCTCGAACTCTTGGCGCAGCTGTAGGCCGTACTTCGGCCCCTCGCTGAGTAGGGCCAACAGGGCGTGGCGGATGCTCATACGTCTCGCTTTCGAAGTAGAATACCGAGTATCCTACGCCGAACGGGAGACCGGCGCAAGGGGGAGACCGGTTATCCAGAGCGGGTGGCGGCGGGACGAAGGATTTTCAGGTTCGCCCCCGGGCAAAGCTTCCGGGAGCAACCGTCTCGTCTGGAGTCGACGTGCAGGCACATGGGACCCGGCGGAGGTGCCGTAGCTCAGTCGGCCCTCGGGCTGAAGGCTCCTCAGTCAGCGAGACGAGCTGCCGTCTGCCTCGTCCCGGCTGGGTATCGATCGCTCTCATACGATCATTGCCCGACCGCCGCCCGCCACGGTCCGAGGTCGAGCGCCGGGTACCGCTCCTGCGTCTGCTCGATCAGCCGATCGTTCCAGACCGGGTGGCCCGGCGGTGGCCAGCCGAAGAGCGCGAGCTCCCGAGGGCTCGAGCCCTCCACGAAGACGGTCCACTCGATGCTCGTCGATACGGATTGTTGGGTGTTGTACCCGATCCATTCGACTGCTGCGTGCTTGAAGGCGAGAGAGGCCACGAACCGGGCTCCGGAATCCGAGCCAAAAGGGGCGCCCCTGTGCCAGCAGTCGGACCGGTAGGCCAGGTACGAGCCGCGGACCCCTGGAGCGGGTCGCTCGGCTGTATAAACGCCGGGTTCCATGTTGGGCATGACCACGCCGTAGGGAGACCCGATGTGGTCGGAGTCGCGCACCGAAACGAGACGGGTGGGATTGTCGGCGTCAGAGATATCGGAGAGGTAGAGGAATCCTTCCAGGTTCCACCATGGGAACACGCTGCCAGGGGGGAGCCATGAGTGGTTGCGGTCGATGTGCATCGGCTGCTCATAATTGGTCACCCCGGCATACTTCGCACTGGCGCCGGCTTGGTACAGGCGGACGTCGGTGGTTCCGAGCGCGCGCTCGGCGAAGTCGACGATCGATGGGTGCACGCACAGCCGGTTGAGGGCCCCGGTGCCCGGGAAGGGAAACGTGGCCGACCATCGCTGTTGCGCGGGGCGGAACCCCGGGCCTTCGTCGGGCCACACGAAAACCTCCTCGGGTTCCACCGGGTGACCCTTCCACCGTTCGGTCACCCCCTCTGGGTCTGCGTGGAGCTCCTCCGCAGTTGGAAAGACATTCCGGAGGTCCTCGGCCACGCCGTCGATCTCCTCAGCACCCACCAGGCCCTCGATCAGGATCCAACCTTCTTCTCGCCACGTGGTGACTTCACCGTCGCTCGCGAGTCGTGAAGGCACGATGGTGGCACCCTTTCCGTCGGACCGACCGGCACAGGAGCTCGTCGGCGAATTGACCTCATTGTTACCCGAAGTGAGCTCACTCTGGAAGCGAGGGCGCGACCGGTCTTTGCGACCGGACGTTGATCCGAGAGCATGACGGCGCACGCGTTCTCGCTCCTCGATAGCTACATCTACGGTTTTGCGCTGCAGGAAGCCACGCTTCCCATGGGCGATACCGCATCTCACCGAGTTCACTGCCGGGCACGTTCTTCAGCCCGGGCTACGACTACGACAACGAATTCGAGTTCCGCATTGCCCAGATCCTCGACGGGTCTCGAGAGGACTCGCGACACCGGCACAGGCGTCTCGCCATCGCGTCGCGTGGGGACAAGTGAGTGACGGCGGAGACGGTGGCGCAGGTACCGAGGGCAGGCCCATCCTCCCGGCCCGACGCGGGCCGTCAGGTCCCCTGTGACAGCCCGCGTCAGCTTGCCAGGGTCACGTCTTCGGTTGTACTGGCGCGAACTCGGTCGACCGCTCCTCGATACCCGACTCCGGGGTCACCGCACCCGTCCTTGAGGCGCGGTCCATGCCGAAAAAGGCGATGAGGCAACCGATCCCGGCAAAGACCGCGCCAAACCAGAAGGCGATCGAAAAGCCGTGGGTAAGGGCATCCGTCATGGCAGACGCAGTATGCGCGTGTGCGGCGATGAATCTCGTCGTCGCTGATACGGCGAGCGACGAGAGGACCGCCACCCCGAGCGCCCCGCCGATCTGCTGTGTCGTGGTGATCAAACCTGATGCGACACCTGCCTCGTTCGGGGCAACGCCGCTCACCGCGCCGATGGTCACCGGAACGAAGGAGAGCCCGAGTCCCACGCCGGCCAAGAGGAATCCGGGAAGCAAAGTACCGAGGTACGTCCCGTGTGGCGAGATCTGAGCGAAGTAGATGAGCCCGCCGGCCGCCAGCGCCATGCCGATTGTCATCACCCATCGAACTCCGATCTTGGCCACCAGCGATTGAGCTGCGCCAGCCGCGACGATGATCGCTCCCGCGATCGCCAGATAACCGACACCCGTCTTCAGGGCTGAATATCCCAGGACCTGCTGCATGTAGAGGGACAAGAAATAGAACATGGAGAAGATCGACGCGCCCAGAGCCAAAGAGACCAGGTTGGACACGCTCAGACTCCGGTTACGGAAAATCGGCAGGGGGACGAGGGCGGATTTCGTCCGGCGCTCAATGGCGACGAACAGGGCAATGAGGACCAAAGATGCCGCCAGCGTCCCCAGGGTCTTGGCAGACCCCCAGCCCCAGCTCGTGCTCTTCACCAAGGCGAACACCATCAACACCAGGCCGGCGGTCAGTGTGATGGCGCCCGGAATGTCGAAACCCCGGTCCTCGTCCTCGGCGAGGGAGTGCGTGAGGAAGAAGAAGCTCGCGATGACAACGACCGAGCCGATGGGGACATTCACGTAGAAGATCCATTGCCAGCCGAACTCCTGGGTGAGGATGCCGCCGAGCAGGACCCCGAACGCACCGCCTGCTCCGGCGATCGCCCCCCAGATGCTCAGGGCTATGTTTCTCTCTCGACCCTCGACGAAGGTGACAGTCAGAATGGAAAGCGCTGCCGGAGACAGGAGCGCGGCTCCCAGTCCCTGCGCGGCACGGGAGGCGACCAACCAGCCGCTCGAGGTCGCCAGCCCACAAAACAGGGAGGCAGTCGTGAAGAGGATCACGCCCGTCACGAATACCCGGCGCCGTCCGAGTTTGTCCGCCACCCTTCCGCCGAGCATGAGGAATCCACCGAAGAACAGGGCGTAGGCATTCAAGACCCACAACAGGTTCTGCTCGGAGAAATGCAAGCCCCGCTGAATGGAGGGCAGCGCGACATTCACGATGGAGACATCGAGAATGACCATGAACTGAGCGACGCAGATGACCGCCAAGGCGAACCACTTACGTTTGTCAGCAGTCATCGTTCCTCCCGTCGCTCAGCCATCCGTTCGTGTGACCCGACTCCGCTCGTCCGGAGACTGCCAGCCGCAATGCTCCCTGTTGCCAGACAGGCTATGGAGAGCTGGCCTCGGCCGAGACGGGCTGAAGACGAGAGAGCCGGAACGGCCGTTTACCTCGTGATGAGAGGCAAACGGATAGGCCCAACCAGATGGGCGTCAGACCCGCTGGAGCCAGCGGCGGACACGACTGGATCCGAACTCCGCCTTTTCGTCGGCGATGGCGGCAGAAGGATCGTCGAAGCCGCCCACCGGCGGTTGGCCTCTGAGGAACGTGACATTCACCCGCGCAACCTGGTCATGTCCGAATTCGACATAACAGGTGCCCGTGCCGCCGTAGGTTGCCGTGCTCGGCACCGAGTTCACGCGCGACGATAATTGCCTCTGCGACGACGGCAGCTTGCCCCTCGGCGAACACGCCTGCTTTCGGAGTGCCGACACTGGTGACGTCACCGACGGCATAGACGCCGGAGAATTGTGTTCTCCAGGGTCAGCGGGTCGACCGGGATCCAGCCATCGACCGTCATACCCGATTCGGCGACGACAGCAGGGACGGTGTGTTTGGGGACGCCAAGGAACAGGTCGAAGGCCATCGTCGAGCCGTCGGCCAGGACGGCCTCGCTGCGAGCGGGGTCCAGGCTCGTGACCATCCGTTGCGGATGCCACTCGATCCCCCTTTCGGCAAACGCGGCCAGAAAGGCCTCGGAAGCGAGCGGCGAGGGTGGGACAGGCGCCGGCATCGGCATCACGAGTGCAATGCTCGAAGCGTCGCGAAGCCCTCGGCGAACGAGGTAGTCGTGCGTCAGGAGCGCTGTTTCGCTCGGTGCGGGCGGGCATTTGAAGGGGATCGACGTGACTCCGACGATGACCCGCCCACCCTGGAAGTTCGCCAGCACCTCGCGCAGGGCGAACGCGCCCCGGTTGGTGTAGAACTCGTGGCCGCCCTCCAAGAGTCCGGGCGTCGCGGCCGGATCGAGATCGGCGCCGAGTGCGACGACAAGAATGTCGCAGTCGAAGGTCCCGCCGTCGGTTTCGACCCGCTTGGTGTGCGGATCTATGGATTGGACGGCGACCCGTTCGAAGCGGACACCCGGCCGTGACACGTGGCGATACGAATGCGTGACCTCGTCGGACGTTCGCTTCCCGAACATGACGTCGAGCTTCGAGAAGCCGAAGACAAATCCTTCGTTCTTGTCGAGGAGCACGACCTCGACTTGGTCTCCGAGCCGCTCAGACAGTGTCGTCGTCAATTCGAGGCCGCCGAAGCCGGCCCCGAGCACCAACACCCGGACCGTCATGGTGCGGGGACCCGTTGCAGCCGCCTGACGTCACCCGCGCGGGCCGGCCCGGCCGATGCCGAGAATCCAGGCGGTATGTCTCCGGTGCTCTCTGTCATGGTGCCGGCGTGCCTCCATCAGGGTTGTGGATGGGAACCGAGCCAGCCGCCAAGGAACTGGCTACATCCGAAGAGAACGCTAATCGGCGGCGCCAGGTCAGCGATGTTCGGGTTCGGCTCGATGTCCCGCGCCTGGGATTGACCTGAGATAGATGACAACCCGTCGGCCACGAGGCGCACGTCACTTCCCATCGATCGGTCGCGTTCTCGTTCGTGCTGGGCCGGACAGTTCGAGTGGGATCAGGACGGGGGATCGGCGGTCGAGGCCAACGCGGACACCATCTCCCCGAGGGTTTCCTCGTTGATGAGGGAAGGGGTGTAGAAGCCCACTCGGTCGACCTCACCTCCGAAGCGGTTGGCGATATCGAGAGCCACCTCATTGGGCGAGCCCACCGCGGCGAGGGCGCCCAACATGCCGTCATCGATGAGGCCAGGCATCTCCTCCCACCGGCCTGACTTGGAGAGAGCATTGAGCTCTGGCTGGAGCGTCTCCCAACCCTCGGCCTCGAGCACCGGGCGGTACGCCGGAGTGGATGCGTAGAAGGAGAGGAGCCACCGACCAGCAACACGGGCGGCCTCCATTTCCTCCTCGCTCCGCCCGCAACAGACGATGACCTCGCCTGTCACAGTGAGCGACGAGCGGTCCCGTCCCCCGCGCGCGAGTCCTTCCTCGATGGCGGGCAGGCTGCGTGCAGCGAAGTGCGCGGCCGTGTTGAACGGCATCACGAGCACCCCGTCGGCCACTTCGGACGCCAGTCGGAGCATCTGGGGTCCGAGGCCTCCAAGGGCGATCGGTGGCGGCCCGTAGGGGTTGGGGCCGGGATTGAAAAGCGGAGACATCAGCGTGTGCGACCAGAACTCGCCGCGGAAGCCCAGTGGCGCGCCGGTCTCCCAGGTGGCGAAGATGGCGCGCAGCGCCCCGACCATCTCTCGCATGCGGGCAACGGGGCGGTCGAACGAGGCGCCGTACCGCTTCTCGACTTGAGCCCTGATCTGCGAGCCAATGCCCAGACTGAATCGTCCCCGGGTGAGCAGCTGGAGGTCGTAGGCCTGGTGGGCCAACTGGACCGGGTTGCGCGGGAAGGCGATGGCCACATTGGTGGCGAGCTCCAGGGTCGTGGTGGCGCCCGCCGCCAGGATGAGGGGGGTGAAGGCGTCGTGCGGCCCTTCGAACGTGAAAGCTCCGTCCAGCCCGAGCTGCTCCAGCCGGTGGGCATGGACGGGGGCGTCCTCGAGCCCGGCCAGCATTGTGTCGATCTTCACGAGTGCCTCCGATCAGCGTCCAGTTTGCCCCTGTGCTCGCCGCACGAGGTTCCGGTGTGCATGCCGGAGCCCGCTAGATCTCGAACGTCTCCCCCGGCCTGCGGTGGATGGTGAGCGTCGCCACCACGGCACCGGCCAGGATGAGGGAGCCCGAGAGGACGAGCGCCTCGTGCAGGCCCGAGCCGAACGCGTCGTAGGCGGCGTTCACCACCTTGGTGGCGATCTGGGCCACCGCCGCGTTCTTCGAGTGCTCGGCGCTGCTGGCCGCTCCGCCGCTGGAGGCACCGCCCGTCTGAATGGCGTGCTCGACCAGGCTCTGGAAATTGGGCGGAATCCCGATGGCCTTGAGCCTGGCTGCGAGGTCACCGGTCAGCTTGGCGTTGACGATGGAGCCCAGAATGGCCACACCGAACACGGCGCCCATCTCTCGGCTCGTGTTGGTGGCCGACGCCGCCATCCCCGAGCGCTCCGGAGGCACGACCGTGAGGGGGACCGACGTCACGGGCACCAGCAGCATGCCCAGGCCGATGCCGGCCACCGGAAGGACCCAGCCCAGGGTCCCGAAGTCGACCGTCGGCGAGAGCACTGCGTCGGCCACGAGGATCCCGGCGCCGGCAAGCAGGCAGCCGAGCACCATGGGCCAGCGCGGTCCGTACCGGGCCACCAGGGGACCGGTGAGAGCCGACGCGATGATGAGTCCGGCGGCCATCGGGAGGAAGTCCACGGCCGTCTGATATGCGGACGCGTTCGCCACGACCTGGACGTAGAGCGCCGTGAAGAAGAAGATCGAGAAGGTGCCGAAGTAGGCGACGAAGGCTACGAAGTTGGAGCCGGCAAAGGGTGGACGCCGGAACATCGAAAGATCGAGCATCGGGCTCTTCACCCTCAGCTCGGTCACGACGAACGCAATGCCCGAGAGCCCACAAAGGACGAAAAGCGTCACGATCCAGGGCGCGGTGTAGCCGGACTCCTCCCCCTGGATCACCGCGAAGGACAGACAGGCCAAAAACGCGGCGCCGAAGAGGAAGCCGAGGAAATCGATCCGACGTCCCTGGCGGTCCGCCGACTCGGGGACCGCGACGGCGGCCAGGACGAACGCGACGACCCCGAATCCCAGGTTGAACCAGAAGATGGCCCGCCAATCCGAGAAGCCGACGAGGAAGCCCCCGATGACGGGACCGAGGGCCAGCGCAAGACCGGACACGGCTGCCCACACGCCGAGCGCATCGGCGCGGGTCTTCCGGTCGGGGTAGACGTGCCGGATGATGGACAGGGTGCCGGGCTCGCTGGCCGCGGCACCGACGCCCATGATGACGCGGCCAGCGATGAGCCAATCGACGTTCCCGGCCAGGGCGGCCACCACTGAGCCGCCACAGAAGATGGCCACACCCACGAGCATCACGCGCTTGCGGCCGAGGATGTCGCCGAGCATCCCGGCGACGAGCATGAAGCTCGCGAAGGTCAGCGCATAGCCGTTGACGACCCACTGCAGTGAGGTGACACCCGCGTGCAGGTCGCTCTGGACGTTGGCGAGGCCGACGCTGACAATTGTGTTGTCGAGGAACGTGAGGAAGAGGACCCCGCAGAGCGTGGCCAGCGCGAGCTTCTGGGCGGCTGAGCCCAGCCCACCCTCCCTGATGTCGAAGCCGGGCGGAGCGCCCTCGGTGCCGTGGGAGCCATCGGCCCCTTGCTTCAACAGCGAGGACACCCCGGTCATGCTCCGGCTCCGGTCGACAGGATTCCACAGGTCGAGGCCACGAGTTTTGCCTACCCATAGTGCGGGTAGTGGAATCCCTGACGGGGTGCCTCACGGGCGTTGGCAGCGGGCTGCTGGTGCTCGTGCGGTCCACCCCTCGGTCGTGGGATGTGCTCGGCGGAAGGCTGGGAGGACCGGCGGTGAGTTTCGGGGCAGCAGATCGGACGCACTGACGGTGACCGACGCGACCAAGGATCTCACTGCGTTCTTCGACCTGATCGACTACCCGTACTACGTGGTCACCGTCCGGTCACCCGATGCCGATATGAGTGGCTGCCTGGCCGGGTTCGTCACCCAGTGCAGCATCCATCCACCGAACTTCCTCATCTGCATCTCGAAGGTGAACCACACCCTGCGTGTCGCCGAGCACTCGCCCGGAATGGGCCTGCATCTCCTCGGGGAGGACCAGGTCGATCAGGCCCGCCTCTTCGGTGAGGAGACGGGTGACGTGGTCGACAAGTTCGCATCGGTCGACTGGCGGCTCGGGTCAACCGGGGCGCCCCTCCTCGTGGACGCGGCAGTGAGCATGGAGGGCCAGGTTCTCGGTCACTTCTCGGTCGGCGATCACGAGGCGTTCCTCGTTCGAGCGGTGCGCGCGGTCGCCGGCGCGCAGGCAGGGTTGCTCACCTACCGGGCCGCGCCACCGCTCAGTCCCGGCCACCCCGCGTGACGTCCCGCCATGCAGTGGGATGACAGGCGGAACGGGGCCGACGGCGCCCGCGTCGTCAGCCGGGAGGACCGTCGAAAGCAGAGGGCTGCACGAGACTCATCATGTTGCCGGAGTCGTCCAGCAGCGTGGCTTCGATGCCGTAGGGGCGCTCGGCTGGCTCAGCGAGGAACGTCACCCCTTGGCGAGCAGCTCAGCATCGGTCCGCTGGCAGTCGTCGGTCGTCATCACCCCCGATCCCCATGGGGCCCCAGGCGACCAGCTGACGCAGCTGCGCGGCCGCCTCCGGTGCACGGCCCATGTCGCACGGGGACAGGATGATCTGGTCCTTCGGGCCGACGGTGAGCCAGCGGAAGCCGGCTCCGGCGCCTTCGAACTCCTCCCCCATCGTGATGTCGACACGCACCTCGAATCCGAGCTTCTCGGTGTAGAAGGCCTTTGCGGATTCCTGGTCCAAGACGAAGACGCTCGTGTGGGACGTGCGAGTGATCATGTAGGTCAGAGTACGACGCACGACCCTGCGGTGGCTTCTCCGAGATTGCGGTCCGCCTCCCTCTCATCCAGGTGCGGAGGGTCGGCGAAGCGCAGGTCCATGAGGTCCCGCGCCTGACGCAGACGGGCAATCCCGCTGGCCGCCGGTCACCGCCCTGCGCGGTACTGCCCCGGTGCGCCGGGGGTTCAACGCACCGGGGCAGCAGGTGACGATCAGGAATCAGGCGTGCGACTCCCAGAAGTCACGCAACAGGGGGACGAGGTCGCCCGCCCGTTCGTCCGGCCACAACAACATGGCGTCGGGCAGCAGGATCACGCGCTCGACCCCGGGGATCATGCCGGCCAGGCGCTCCGCCCATGACGACTCGAAGAACGGATCGCCCGTCCCCCAGACGACCTGGGCCGGGGCATGCAGTTCGGCGAGCAACGGCTCGACGGCCATCAGCTCCGCAGCCGACGATGCGGTGAGCACGCGCTCGAGGCCTCTTCCCTGATCGGGGACGAACGGTCCGAGGTAGCTCGCCAGGAGGTCGTCGGAGAGCTGCTCCGGATGTGCGTAGACCATGCCGAACCCCGTTTCGGAGCGGGCCAGATCGAGGTCACCGGCCATCGCAGCCACCATCGGGCCGAATTCACCCGCCTCGGCCAGCGCCATGAAGGGCTTGAACGATTCGGGCGGGAAATTCTCGTGCACGTCGCAGTTGGTGAGCGTCAGTGTGCGGATGCGCTCGGGATGACGGGCCGCGAAGACCTGCCGCGACCGCGCCACCGGTGTCGTTCGCCACCACGTCGACCTGGTCGAGCCCGAGGCGCTCGCACAACTCGTCGAGCATGCCGGCGAGACCGTTGAGGGACAGGTCGGCTCCCGCTGTCTCGGGGACGGGCGTCGCGCCGTGCGCGGGCAGATCGGGGGCGATGCAGCGCCGCCGGTCAGCCACGTCCCAGATGACGTTGCGCCACACGTCGGCGTTGACCAGAACGCCGTGGACGAACAGCGCCGCAGGCGAGGCGGCGTTCACATCGCCGTGGTCCACATACGCCAGGTCGCCCCGGCTGAGGCTGATCGCCCGACGCGGCAGCAGCGTCGAAACCGTGGGAGGGGTCTGTGCAGTGTCTGTCTTAGAGAGCGTCATGCCCGACACTTTACATACCAACTGTCTGTTTGTAAAGACCCAGTAGGATTCCCCCGTGCCCACGCAGGCAGAACGCACCGAGGCCACCCGGGGCCGTCTCATCCAGACGGCCCGACGCCTCTTCGCGGAAAAGGGATTCGCCGCCACATCCACCGAGGAGATCCTCAGCGAGGCCGCGGTCAGCCGGGGAGCCCTCTACCACCACTTCCCGAGCAAGACCGACCTGTTTCAGGCCACCTTCGAGCAGGTCGAGGACGAGCTGACGGCGCAGGTGTTGGAGGCGGCGACAACCTCGGGTGAGACCGACCCGATGCGGATCCTCCAATTGGGGTTCGACGCGTTCTTGGACCAGTGCGTCAACCCGGAGGTGCAGCGCATCGTCATGCTCGATGGGCCGAATGTCCTGGGATGGGATCTCTGGCACGAGCTCGATGAGCGCTACGCGTTCGGCACGATCAAGGCCGTGCTGACGGTCGCGGCGGACACGGGTCGGGTCGCGCCGTCGACGGTGGAGCCCCTGTCACACCTTCTACTCGGCGCCATCATGCAGGCCGGCATGGTCGTGGCGCGCGCCGACGACCCGCTGGCCGCCAAGAAGTCGATGACCGAGACGTTCGCCGGCATCATCTCAGGCCTCTGAGCCTTCCGGCACTGCCGTCATGCGGTCGGTCCGTCACCACGGCCGACGTGCGGACCGCACGAGGCGGCTCGAGCCCGCAGGGAACTCAGACGCGAGGACTGCCGCCGACGGTCTCTGCGACCCATGCCGGCAGGCGCGCCGGGCGGCCATGTCCGTCGACACACCCGTGTACGGTCACCGCGGTCGCCCGTGCCACGCTGTCTACGGCCAGCAGGTAGGCAATCTGAAACGTGACGCCTCGCACCGCGCCGATCCGCAGCGACACGTCCACCTCGTCGTCGAAGTACAGCGGTTGGCGGTAGTGCACCGACACCTCGAGCACAGGGAAGTCCCGGGCATCGCCAGTGTCGCCGCCGCGCATTGTGTCGTACGGGTGCCCGATCGCGCGGAGGTACTCCACCCGCGCCTCCTCCAGGTAGGGCAGGTAGGCCGCATGGTGGACGATGCCCATGGCGTCGGTCTCGGCGAAACGGGTGCGCAGCCGGTGCGTGAACGAATAGTCCGTCGGGTCGCGTGTGGGCTCCAGGGACTGCCGGGCCACGATCGTCCGCTACTCCCCCGTCGTTCCGGCGGACTGCGGTGATCCCGTACCGGCATCGAAGGACCGACGGCGGCCTGCCGCCATCCGGTTCACCCGGTCCTGGTTGAAGATGGCGAACTCGCCATCGGCCTCCACCGTCACCACGCCTCCTTGCACGATGCGGCCCTTGCTGAAGATCCGGCGGTCGGTCACGTCGGTCACCCACCCCTCGAAGACCGCCTCCTCGTTGGTGAGCGTCGGGCGCAGGTAGCGCACGGCCAGCGACACGGTCGGGCCGACCGACCCCTCTATCGCATTGGCCGCCGTGAGGATGATGTCGAAGGCGGCCGCCAGCACGGCTCCGTGCACACAGCCGGGTGCACCCTCGTAGGTGACGTCGAAAACGCCACGGCCGAGAGCAATCGGGGGCTCGAAGTCGAGCACGACCGGCAGCGCCACCGGGTTGAACGGCCCGACCACGACGTCATAGGGCATGGCCCCGCCCAGCGGCACGTCCTTCGGCGGACCGTCCTCGTCGGGGGGCATGAACCGGGGCAGCGGATCCTGGGGCAGGTGCGTCTCGAGCTCGTCGGCGAGCGCGGCGAGACGGGAGGTCAGGCGGGCGGTCTCCGACGCCGGCGGCGCCGCGCTGACGGACAAACGGATGAGGCGGCGCAGGACGTCGGCCAGCTCGCGCGCTTCGGGCTCGCGGTCCCGGAGCCCGGGATGGTCCTGGAACGACATCGGCCGGGAGTCGGGCGTCAACACGGCGACGAAGAGTACCGCCGGGTCTCAGTAAGACGACATTCCGGCACCGATGGGCGGACATGCCGACAGTTCGGGGTTGGGCGCCCTTGAGCGCTCGTAACATGGGCCAGGTGACCCCCGAGCATGCAGTCCACTTCACCTCCGGGAGCCCCGAGACCGTCCTCGACCCGCTCGATCCGGAGTTGGCCGCCGCTCTCGACGCGGCCCGGTCCCTCCCTCCGGACCGCCGTCGGGAGGCGGTGGCGGCCGTCGCAGCCCGGGATCCCCACTGCCTGCAGGCCTGGGCGGACCTGGCCGAGCTGGCCAACGACCCCATCGACCGTTACGCCTTTGCCCGGGTGGGCTACCACCGCGGGCTCGATGCGTTGCGGGCCGCCGGCTGGCGCGGCTCGGGCTACGTGCGCTGGCGCGACGAGCCCAACCGCGGTTTCCTCCGCTCGCTGCACATGCTGCAACTGGCGGCCGCCACCATCGGAGAGGTCGACGAGGAACAACGGTGCGACCTCTTCCTGCGCCAGCTCGACCCCGAATGGGGATCGCGCGAGACCTGACTCCGGACCGGCGGCCCTCCCTGAGGTCCGCTGCACGTAGTTAGCCTCTCTAACTGTATGATGGTCGAAGTGTCTGTCACCTCACCCACCTCGGCTGACGCGGCATCCCACGGCGGTGCCGGCGGCCGTACCGGATCACAGCCGGCCGCCGCACCCCATGTCCTGGGGACGTACGGCCGCGTCGCGGCCTGGCTGTCCAAGCGGGTGGAGGTCGCGTTGGCCCAGGTGGAACTGACCCTCCCCCAGTACCGGGTGCTCGGGATCCTGGCCGAAGGCACAGCGGCCGCCTCGGGGCTGGCTGACCGCCTGGCCGTGCGCCGGCCCTCCATCACAGCCCTGATCGACGGCCTGGTTGCCCGCGGCCTGGTCGACCGCCGCCAGGAGGACGCCGACCGCCGGCGGGTGGAGGTGCGCCTCACCCCGGAAGGAGTCAACACGCTGGCCCGGGCCGACGTGGCCGTGGACGAGTACCTCGTCGCTATCGCCGGACACCTGCCGGACAAAGAGGAGGCCATGGCCCTGCGCTCGCTCGAGCTGTGGGCGCGGGCGATGGTGGAGTCGCGCCAGGGCCCGCGTCCGGCCGACGAAGGCACGACCTCGTCGCGAGGGACGGACCGATGAGCAAGACCGAGGACAGGCTCGACGGCTCGCCCGAGGGGGTCCGGACCGGAAACGGCCGGAGGACCACCACCGAGGCGGCAGACGCCCGGGAAGCCGAGACCCAGGACGGCGTGCGCCGGCTGCCGCTGGCCGCCTACGTGCCGATGGGGGTCACGAGCCGTTATGCCCCCCCGAAGGCGACCGTCAACCCGGACCGCTCCAAGGGGTGGATCAAGCGGGCGGCACCCATCGTCATGGCGCACCGGGTGCAGTTCTTCAGCGCGCTGATCTTCTCGTTCCTCGGGCTGATCATCCAGGTGTGGATCCCCAAGATTCTCCAGAACGGCATCACCAACGCACTGATCAACAAGACGCAGCCGTTGCACAACTACGTGGAATTGATCGCGGTCCTGGCCCTTGCGACCGGTGTCTTCGGCTACATCTCGCGCACCAACCTCTTCAAGGTGGCCTACGCCATCGAATTCGACCTGCGCAACATCCTCTACGAGCACTTCACCCGGATGTCGTTCCCCTTCTACGACCGGGTGCAGTCGGGTCAATTGATCTCGCGGGCCAACTCGGACATCCGCTCTGTGCAGATGTACCTGACCTTCGCGCCGATGATCCTGGTGCAGTGCTCCATCGCGCTGGTGGCCTTCGGCTTCATGCTCTCCATCAGCGTCCCGCTGGCCTTCGTGGCCATGGCGGCGATGCCCTTCATCTATCTCGTCGGCGTCAGGATGCGGAAGTCGCTCTTCCCCGTGTCGTGGATCATCCAGTCCCGCCTGGCGGAGGTGGCCACGGTGGTCGACGAGAACGTGAACGGCGTGCGCGTGGTGCGCAGTTTCGCCGCCGAACAGCAGCAACTCCGGCAGTTGGCCACGGCAGCCGACCGGGTGCAGTGGGGCTACATCAAGGACGCCGACCTGCGCGCCCGCTTCGCTCCCCTGGTGCAGAACCTCTCCCAGGTCGGCCTGGTCTTCGTCCTCCTCGTGGGCGGCTGGATGGTCATCCACTCGGGTCTGCCGGTCGCCTCCATCGTCTCGTTCAACCTCTACCTGATCATGATGCAGGCCCCCTTCATGATGCTGGGGATGCTCATCATGATGGGGCAGCGGGCCTCGGCGTCGGCCGAGCGGATCTACGAGATCCTCGACGAGCAGCCGACGATCGTCGACCGTCCGGACGCCGTCGACCTGGCCAACTGCCAGGGCGACGTCGAGTTCGACGATGTCACCTTCGCCTACGCGGCGGACAGCCTCCTGTCGAAGCCGGGCGACGAGAACGACGGCCGACGGGACATCCTGCGGCACCTGAACCTGCACCTGCACCCAGGCGAGACCGTGGCCCTGGTTGGTCGGACCGGCAGCGGCAAGTCGAGCGTGGCCCGGGTCCTGGCCCGCTTCTACGACGCCACCGGCGGCACCGTCCGGGTGGACGGCCACGACGTGCGCGACCTCACCCTCACCAGCCTGCGCGGCAACATCGGCGTCGTCCTCGACGAGCCGTTCCTCTTTTCCGTGTCCATCCGGGACAACATCGCCTACGGCCGGCCCGACGCCTCCATGGACGAGATCATCGCCGCCGCCGAGGCCGCCGGTGCGGCCGGCTTCATCAACCGGCTGTCCGACGGGTACGAGACGGTGGTCGGCGAGCGCGGCTACACGCTGTCGGGTGGACAACGCCAGCGCATCGCGATCGCCCGTGCCCTGCTGGTGAACCCGCCGATCCTCATCCTCGACGACGCCACCAGCGCCATCGACGTGAAGGTGGAGCAGGGCATCCACTCGGCGCTGCGCGTCCTCATGGAGGGACGCACGACGCTGATCATCGCCCACCGCCTCTCGACCATCAGCCTGGCCGACCGGGTCGTTCTGCTCGACGGAGGCCGCATCGTGGCCGACGGGACCCACGCCGAGCTCCTGAGGACCACGCCGCTCTACGCCGAGGTGCTGGCCCAAGCCGCCAGCGCGGAGGACGATGCAGACGAGGCGGCGGCGGGAGCCGAGGACCTTGGCCTGGACGACGTCGTCCTCCAGCCCGATGGCGTGGCCCTCGCCCCGGAGGACGGGCTTCTCGAGACCGACGATGAGGTGCTCGAGCCCGAGAAGGGTGCGATCTGATGTTCGGCGGAGGAGGTGGACCGCCCATGGGCGGCGGGGGTGCGCCGGGCGCGGCACAGGCCGGCCTGCCCTTCGGCGGTATCCCGCACGAGCTGCAGGACGGCGTCGACCTGCTCTTGAAGCAGGAGCCCGAGCGCGGCGAGTCCGACGCCGTCTTCACCCAGCTGCCCTCGTCGCACGAGTCCAAGAAGCTCACCCTCACCACCCTGCTCTTGGAGTACCCGGGCATGTGCGCGTTGGCGACCCTGCTCGTCGGGCTCATCGCCCTGTTCACCCAGCTCGGCCCGAGCTTCGTCTCCTACGCCATCAACCACGGGCTGACGCCGCCCCACTACGACTACGGCGTCGTCGTGCTGATGGCGGTGCTGTACCTGGTCTCCATCTGCGTCTCGGCGGGTGCGCAGTACGGGCAGGCCCGGGTGACGGGCCGTCTCGCCTCATGGGTCATGAACGACCTGCGCATCAAGGTCTTCCGGCACCTGCAGCGGCTCTCGCTCGACTTCTTCACCGAGGAGAAGGCCGGCGTCGTCATGAGCCGCATGACGAGCGACATCGAGAACCTGCAGCAGTTGCTGCAGGACGGCCTGGCCCAGTTCGCCATTCAGGGGCTGACCATGGTCGTCATCACGGTCTTCTTGTTCGCGACGAACGCCACCCTGGCCGCCATCACGGTTTTCGCCGTCCTGCCGCCGCTGATCATCATGTCCATCTGGTTCAAGCGAGCCTCCGAGCGCGGCTACGACAAGGTGCGCGACGGCATCGCGCTGGTGCTGGCGGACCTTTCCGAAAGCCTGCAGGGCGTGCGCATCGTCAGCGCGCACAACCGGCAGCGCTACAACGTGGAAACCCACCGCGACATCGTGGGCTCCTACCGCGACGCGAACAACTACACGGGGCGCATCAACGGCATCTACGGGCCGGGCTCGCAGGTCATCAGCGTCGTCGGCCAGCTCCTGATCCTGGGCATCGGCGGGGCCATGTACCTGCACCACCCTCAGGAGATCAACCTCGGCCAGTTGACCGCCTTCTTCCTCTACGTGAACCGGTTCTTCTCTCCGATCCAGCTCCTGGTGCAGCAGTACAACACCTTCCAGCAGGGCCGGGCGTCGGTGTTCAAGCTGCGCGGCCTGCTCGAGATCGAGCCTTCGGTCCTCGAGGCGCCCGACGCGGTGGAGCTCCCGCCGATCCGCGGCGAGATCCGCTTCGACCACGTGTCGTTCGGTTACGACCCCGCGGTGCCGGTGCTGCACGACGTGGATCTGACCATTGAGCCCGGCGAGACGGTCGCCTTCGTCGGCGCTACCGGGGCGGGGAAGTCGACGATGGCCAAGCTCGTCACCCGCTTCTACGACCCGAGCGCGGGACGGGTGCTCATCGACGGCTACGACCTCATGCACGTGACGCTGGCTTCGTTGCGCTCACAACTGGGCGTCGTCCCCCAGGAGCCGTTCCTGTTCGCCGGGACCATCCGGGACAACATCGCGTTCGCCCGGCCGGGTGCGCCCGACGACGAGGTGTGGAACGCGGTGCACCAGGTCGGCCTGGGCGAGCTCGTGCACCGGCTCCCCTACGGACTCGACACACCCGTCCACGAGCGGGGCCAATCGCTCTCGTCGGGCGAGCGCCAGCTCATCGCCCTCGGTCGGGCCTTCATGGCAGAGCCCCGCGTGCTCGTGCTCGACGAGGCCACTTCGAACCTGGACCTGAAGTCCGAGACGATGGTGGAGGCGGCGCTGGACGTGCTGCTCGACGGGCGGACCGCGGTGCTGATCGCGCACCGGCTGTCGACGGCAATGCGGGCAGACCGCATCGTCGTCGTCGGCGACGGCAGCCTCCTCGAGGTCGGCTCGCACGACGAGCTGGTGGCGCTGGGCGGCCACTACGCCGAGATGTACCACACCTGGATCAACCAGTCGCACGCGGCGTAGGGCTGCTCGCTCGCTGCTCGCTCCCTGCTCGCTCGGCCCGGGTCTGCAGGGGCGTCGGTGCCGGGCATCCGGAGCGAATGCGGGTGGTTGCGGGGTCTGCACGCGTCTGCGCGCGTCTCAGCTCGCCGCTTGTTGCGCTCACCCCTTGAACCCGCCGACTATAAACGAACTCGTTTATAGTTTTCGCGAGACATCCGACTGGCTCGAGGGGTGGGCGCAGGAGAAGCCCCGGACGGCCGTGCCTGGCACCATGGGTCGATGCCCGAGAACTACTTCGTGGGGTCGATCGCCTCCGGCTACGAGGCCAAGTGGCCCCACCTCTTCGACCCGGCTGTCGTCGACCCGGCCGTCGACTTCCTCGCCACGCGAGCCGGCAACGGTCCCGTCCTGGAGCTGGGCATCGGGACGGGACGGCTGGCGTTACCTCTGAGCCGGCGGGGCCTGAAGGTACATGGGATCGAGCTCTCGTCCGACATGGTCGATCAGCTCCGGGCTCACGACGGCGCTGACGCCATCACGGTGACCCTCGGTGATTTCGCCACGACCCCGGCCGAAGGCTGCCGGGGCACCGCAACGCTTGCCTACCTCGTGCGCAACACCATCATGAACCTCACCACCCAGGACGCACAGGTGGCGTGCTTCGCCAACGTCGCCGCGCATCTGGCGCCCGGCGGCGCCTTCGTGACGGAAGTGATGGTGCCCGGACTACAGCGCCTCCCACCGGGCGAGACCGTGCAGGCGTTCACGGTGACCCCGACCCATCTGGGATTCGACGAGTACGACGTGGCCCGGCAAAGGTCCATTTCCCACCATTACTGGGTCAGCGACGGCAGGATCGAGACCTTCTCGGCGCCGTTCCGCTACGTGTGGCCCTCGGAGCTCGACTTGATGGCACGCCTGGCGGGGATGAGCCTGCGCGAGCGCTGGAACGACTGGGACCGATCGCCTTTCACGAACGAGAGCCGGAGCCACGTCTCGGTCTGGGAGAAGTCGACCGAAGCCACCGGGGCTACGCGCGCACCTCGATGATCGCCACGGAGTTCCCGTCCGGGTCGAACATCGTCGCCTTGCGCCCGGCGTCCCCGACCACTTCCACGCGGATGGGGCTGATGTCCCGGCGGTCGAGCTCCGTCAGCGTGGCATCGAGGTCGGCCACGGAGAGGCTCACCAGGCCGCGGCCCGCACGCGCCGCGTCGACCACGACATAGAGCCAGGCCGACTCGGCCAGGCACCACATCACCTCGTCGGCGGCGACCTCGACGTCGGCGGGCCGGCCGAAGAGGCGCTCGAAGAAGTCCCGGCCCGAGGCCAGGTTCGACACGGGCACCCCCGTGAAGGCGATCTCCACGTCCATGACCAGGACATTATCCAGACGCAATCCTCAGGCCCTTCTCAGCCGTAACACGGGTGAGGGGGCGGCACGTCGTGTTCCTGCGGCGCCGGGAGACAAGGGAGGCCATACGCCATGCTCGGAGAGCGCACCTGTGCCCACTCGGTCCTCACACCCGCAAGAAGGCGGAAGCATCCCGGGGTCGGGGGCCTCGGCATTCTCGCCGCCGTCGCCGCCGCCGTCGCCGTCGGTGTTGCGCCCTTGGCCGTCGCCCTGGCGGACGCCGCCCCGGCTGGTGCGGCGCCGGTCCCGTACCTGTCGCACTTCGCCACCGTCACCACCGTCGCGTCGACGGTGCCGCCCAACGGCGACGTCAACCCCTACGGTGTCGCCAACGTCTCGTTCAGCACGGGCTCCCTGGTGCGCGGTGACACGCTGGTGAGCAACTTCAACGCGAGCAACAACACCCAGGGCACCGGCACGACCATCGTGGAGGTGGCTCCGAGCGGACAGGTGAGCGTGTTCGCGCAGATCAACCCAAACCTGCCCGGTTGCCCGGGCGGCGTCGGGCTCACGACAGCACTCAGCGTGCTGAACGACGGCTACGTCGTCGTCGGCAGCCTGCCGGTGACCGAGCAGGGAAGCGGCACCCCGGAGGCCGGATGCCTCATCGTCCTCAATAGCACGGGCGTGCCGGTCGAGACGTGGGCGGGCCACGGCATCAACGGGCCCTGGGACATGACCGCGCAGCAGCTCTTCGGACCGTTCGCCCAGCTGTTCGTGACCAACGTGCTCAATGGCACCGTCGCGGCTGCAGGCAACGAGGTGGACCATGGCACGGTGCTCCGCCTGAGCGTCTTCGAGCCAGCCGGACGGCCGCCCCTCCTGATCGGGACTACGGCGATCGCAACCGGGTTCCCGGAGGAACTCAACTCCAGCGCCCTCGTGCTCGGCCCGACCGGGGTTGCGCTCGAACCCAACGGCACTCTGTATGTTGCAGACACGGTCCACAGCCGTATCGCGGCCGTCCCCTTCGCAACGAGCCGCTTCTTCCCCGCGTCGGGCGGTGGCCTCACCATCAGCCAGAACGGAAGCCTCAACTCGCCACTCGGTCTGGCCGTGGTTCCCGGTGGAGACCTGGTCGCGGTCAACGGCAATGACGGGAATGCCGTCGAGCTCACACCGTTCGGCGCGCAGGTCGACACTCTGACGATCGATCCCTTCGACTCAGGGGGCGACCTCTTCGGGCTGGCTGTCGCGCCGGGCGGCCGCGGCATCCTCTTCGTCGACGACAACGGGGACGCCAACACGCTCGACCTGCTGCAGTAGGCCAGCCGGTGAGCAGCCGGTGCAGCCGGTGCAGCCGGTGCAGCCGGTGCAGCCGGTCGGCCAGCCCAAGGCGGAGACGTGCCGACACCGGGCGCCCGGCCACTCAGTCGGCCCGGCTCCACTCGCGCAGCGTGGCCCGGTAGCGGGCATCCCAGTCGTCATAGGTCGCACGGAGCGGCCCACCGGGCCAGTCCGCCGGGAGCAGCTCGGCGGGCAGCAACGGATCGGCCTGCAGGTGCCGCAGTACCGCGGCGGAGAGCTCGAACCCAGGTGCCAGCTCGTCGGGCCCGTCGGGGGCCAGCGCGTCGAGGCGGCCCAACAGGCGGCGCGCCCCGTCCGACCACGCCGCCAGGTCCCACAGCCGACGGGCCAGGCCCGGCGGATCCCCCGGCTCGGCCGTCATCAGTTCGACGTCGTCGTCCAGGGAGTCGGGTAGCAGCACGGCCACGTTGGCCGGCCGCATCCACACACCCTCGCGCAGCTCGGCCAGCCGGGCGTAGGCCAGCGCCCGGCGGCGGGTGCCCCGGACCTCGGCCGAGCTTCCCGTCGTCGTCACCACGGCCAGCCACCACTCCCCCTCGTAGCGGGCGGTCGCGCCGGCGCGACTGGCGGACTGCCGCGACTGGCGGGCGGCGAGATGCCCGGCCAGGCGGTACCGACCTGACCCGTCGGTGGTGACCTCACCGGTGGCGACCATCCGGCTCAGCGCCACCCGGGCCCCGTTCTCGCTGATACCGAAGAGGCCGGTCAGCCGGACGAGCTGCGCCACCGGCAGCTCGGGAGGATCCATGCCCAGCAACCCGCTGGCCAGGACGGATCGGGCCGTCAGTGGGGCGCCCGGCTCCTCGAGCCCGGGCCGGGTCGCGGTATTACGTGGTTGCGTCACTTGACTAATTCCAGTAATATAGACGCCATGGCCAGCACCATGGTGCCCGAACTCGCCGACCGGCCCGAGGTCCTGCCCAGCGACCGGCTGCTGGCGAACGGCATGGCCGTCCCGGTGCTGCGGGCCGACCTGCGCCGCATCGACAATGTGCGCAACGCCATCTCGGTGGCTGCGGTGTGGTTCTGGGTGGCGCTCATCATCGGTGGCGCGGTGTGGATCGACAAGTGGTGGAGCTACCTGTTGGCGTTCGTGCTCATGGGGCCGATGTACGCCCGCTTCGCCATCCTCATGCACGAGGCGGCGCACAAGCTCCTCTTCACGAACAAGCGATGGAACGACTGGATCGGCAAGTGGGTGGTGGCCTATCCGGTGTTCACACCGGTACAGCTGTACCGCCGGGTGCACTTCGCCCACCACAAGGACGAGTTCGGTCCCGGCGAGCCCGACATGGCGTTCTACTCCCCGTATCCCTGTACCCGCCGGGCCCTGCGACGGCGGCTCTTCCGTGACGCCGTCGGGATCAGCGGCTGGAAGAACTTCGTCCCGCTGGTCAAGAACACGCGCACCAAGCCGTTCCGCCCCATCGGGTTGTCCATCTTCGGCGTCCAGGCGCTTCTGTGGGCGGTGATGTGGGCCGCCACGGGACGCTGGTGGATCTACCCGCTCCTGTGGTTCGTGCCCTGGATGACGGAGTGGCGCGTGATCAACCGCCTGCGCTCCATCGCGGAGCACGGGGGCATGGAGCGCAGCGCGGACCGCCGGGCCACGACGCACAACGTGCGCCAGTCCTGGCTCGCCCGCTTCTGGATCGTCCCCTACAACACCGGCTGGCACCTGGCGCACCACGTGGACATGGGTGTGCCCTGGCGGAACCTGCCGGCCTTCCACGCCGAGCTCGAGCGCGCCGGCTACGTCACCGACGCCATCACCTACAAGAGCTACTGGGCGCTGTGGAAGGCGCTCTCGAGCGCCGACGAGGCGAGCGAGGTCAAGGCCGTCGCCGCCTGAGCATCCCCACGCTCACGGTGGTCCCTCCGCGAGCCCGACGTTGCCGTGCAGCCAGGACAGGAGCGGGGCTGCCGCGTGGAACACGTCGACCACCCTCTTCTTCGCCGACGCCGTCTCGAGCCATGAAGCGGCCGGCCACGACTTCATCGCGACCAGGCCCTTGTGGCGGAGCAACTCGATGCGCGGATGGTCCTTGGGGAACCCCCGCGGTGCCGTCTTCAGCGTCTCCATCGC
Source organism: uncultured Acidimicrobiaceae bacterium (assembly GCA_963764305.1). Taxonomy (GTDB): domain Bacteria; phylum Actinomycetota; class Acidimicrobiia; order Acidimicrobiales; family RAAP-2; genus Bog-473. The sequence continues at coordinate 61,037 of CAVXSD010000003.1, forward strand.
GGTGACCTCCAGACGCGCGGCGCGCAGCGTGTCGACGATGGCCTGCAGCTTGCCACCCGCCCCGTCGTGCACCACGGCGTCGCGATACCGGGTGAGCTGCTCGGGTGTCATGTGGTACCAGCCGGCGCCCGCCAACAGCCCGTCGGCCGAGAGCTGCACGTAGCCGTCCCCGACCCTGGCGGCGATCGCCGTCTTGTATGGGGACCTGTCGCGACTGAAGCGCGTGTCGCGGTACGGGCGGAACAGCTTGGTCTCCCCGAACTCGGGGCCCAGTTCCGCCAGGAGCGCGTCCATCGGCGCCTTCACATCGCGCTCGTACGTCTCCTTGTGGTCCGACCAGTACGCCTTCGAGTTGTCCGCCTCGAGGCCCTCGTAGAAGTCGAGCGCGCGTGCGGGCCATCCCTTGAACGTCATCCCCCGGACGCTACCGGAGCCCGCACAGCGCACACCGGAGTTTCTGCGCCACGGCGATGGGGCACAGACCGACGGTGCACCCCATCGACAGCGGGGGCCGCCCGCCCGCCACCGCGGCCGTGGCCGCACTGCGTTGGGGACCCGCCGCCGCCGGCTGCGGGCTCCTCGTCGCCGCGGCGCTGCTCGCCCCGCACGAGGCCCGCGCTGCAGCCGCCCAGGATTGGCCGCCCTTCGTCCTTGTCGCCGGTCTGCTCCTGGTCGGTCTCGTCGCCGACGGCGACGGCCTCTTCGCCGCCGGCGGCCACGCCCTGGCCCGCCTGTCCCCGAACGGCGTGCTGCTCTACGCCGGGACAGCGGTGCTCGTCGTCGCGGTCACCACGCTTCTCAACCTCGACACGTCGGTCACCTTCCTGACGCCGGTCCTCGTCTACGCCGCCCGGAGCCGCGGCGAGGGCGAGGCGCCGCTCCTCTACGGCTGCCTGCTCCTCTCGAACGCCGGGTCGCTGCTCCTTCCGGGCTCCAACCTCACGAACCTGATCGTCCTCGGCCACCTCCACCTCTCCGGGCGCGCCTTCCTCGCCCACATGGCGCTCCCGGCGCTGGCCGCCGCCGGGGTCACCGCATTCGTCGTCGGTGCCGTGCACCACCGCGCCCTCCGCGCCACCATCGCTCCGACGACCGAGGCGGAACGCCCCGTCCTCGGTCTCGGGCTCCTGGCCGTGGCGGTCGTCACCGTCCTCGTGCTGGCGTTGCGAGCCCCGGCGCTCCCCGTGGCCGGGGTCGGCGTCGCCGCCGTGCTGCTCCGGGGACGGTCGGACGGCAGACCGGGCGGCTGGACCCGGGGCGCGCTCGAGGTCCTCGGCGTCCCCGTCCTGGTCGCGCTCTTCGGCCTGGCCGTGGCCCTCGGCACGCTCGGACGGTCGTGGTCGGGCCCGGCCACACTGCTGTCCCATCTCGATGCCGGGGGCACCGCCGCCGTGGCCGCGCTCACCAGTGTCCTGGTGAACAACCTGCCGGCCGCGTCGCTGCTGGCGGCGCGCCAACCTCCCCACCCCTTCGCCCTGCTGATCGGCCTCAACGTGGGGCCGAACCTGTTCGTGACGGGCTCGTTGGCCTGGCTGCTCTGGTTGCGGGCGGCCAGGGGGGCGGGCGGGCAGCCCGACGTGCGGCGAGCGAGCCTGCTCGGGGTGGCCAGTGCGCCGTTGGCGATCGTCGCCGCCGTGACCGTGCTGATCGCTGAAGGAATCCACTGAAGAGCGGTCAGGCAGGCCGGCCCGACCCGGCCGGGGCCGGGATCAGTCCCCTTGGACGCCGAGCGCCTGCCGCAGCACCAGCGCGGACTCGCGCTGGGCGCGCATCGACACTGCCGCCGTCGTCACCAGGGCGGAGCCGTGAAAGGTCCCGGGGAACTGGTGCAACTCCACCGAGACGCCCGCCTGCAGCAGGCGCTGGGCGTAGGTGATCCCCTCGTCGCGCAGCGGATCGTTCTCGGCCGTGGAGACGTAGGCCGGCGGCAGCCCGGTCAGATCGTCCGCCCGGGCCGGCGCGGCGTAGGCCGGCACGTCGGCGGTCCCGTAGAGCGGCCCGAGATAGGCCCGCCAGCTCTGCACGGCCAGCGGCCTGTTCCACATGGGCGAGTCCACGAACGTCTGCATGGAGCCGGTCTGGAGCCGATCGTCGAGCTCGGGGATCTGCAGCATCTGGAAGCAGACCGGCGGCCCGCCGTGATCGCGGGCGAGGAGGGCCGTCGCGGCTGCCAGACCGCCCCCGGCGCTCACGCCGCTCAGGGCCACCCGCCCGGCGTCGACGCCCAACGCGTCGGCCTCGGCGTGCAGGTAGGTGAGCGCGGCATAGCAGTCGTGCAGGCCGGCGGGGAACGGATGCTCGGGCGCCAGGCGGTAGTCGACCGACACGACGACGGCGCCGGTGCTGATGGCGGTGAGGGCCGCACCGGCGTGCTCGGCCGCGACGCTGCCGATCACGAAGCCGCCCCCGTGGATCATGAGGATCCCGGGCACCCGGTTCGCCGCGGACGCCGAGGCCGGGCGATAGACCCGCACCGACACGTCGGGGTCGCCATCTCGACCTGGCACCATGCGGTCCTCGACGGCGAGCGTCTCGATCCCGGGAATGTCGAACGTGATGGAACCGATCATCTCCTCGAAGGCCCGGCGCGCCGCGGGCGGGTCCGCCAGGTCCATCTGGGGCAGCAGGTCGACCATGGCCGTCAGCTCCGGGTCCATCATCGCCGTGCCTCCCCCGCTTGCCGGGACTACTTCGGCTGCATCCGGATGCCGGCGTCGATCCGGATCGACTCGGCGTTGATGTAGGAGTTCGAGAGCAGCTCGACGGCCAGAGAGGCGAACTCCGTCGAGTAGCCCAGGCGGTGCGGGAACAGCACGTCCTGGGCCAGCTTCCCCTTGAACGACTCGGAGCCCTCACCGGCGCCGTAGATCGGCGTGTCGATGAGCCCCGGCAAGATCGTGTTGACCCGGATGCCGACCACCGCCAGGTCACGCGCCACCGGGAGGGTCATACCGACGACCCCGCCCTTCGACGACGAATAGGCGGCCTGGCCGATCTGCCCGTCCTCGGCCGCCACCGACGACGTGTTCACGATGGCGCCCCGGGCGCCGTCCTCGTCGGACTCGTTGAGGCTCATCTTGGTGGCGGCGAGCCGGATGCAATTGAACGTCCCGATGAGGTTGATCTCGATCACCCGGCGGTACAGGTCGAGGTCGTGCGCCGACGTGTAGTCGCCGTCCCGGCCGATGGTCCGGGTGGCCCAGCCGATGCCGGCGCAGTTCACCAGCGACCTGAGCGGCGCCATCTCGGTCGCGGCATCGACGGCGGCGATCACCTGCTCGGCGATGGTGACGTCGGTCTGGGCGAAGAGGCCGCCGATCTCCTTGGCCAGTGGCACACCCTTGTCCTCCTGGAGGTCGGCGACGACCACGCGGACGCCCCGCTCGGCCAGCAGCCGTGAGGTGGCGAGACCGAGTCCCGACGCCCCTCCGGTGACGATCGCCGACGTGCCGTTCAGATCCATTTCGCTGCGACTCCTTATGGGGTGGCCCGCCCTTCGGGCCCGCACTCGCCGTGCCGGCCAGAGGATAGGGGGCGCCCCGGCCGGGGTCACATCTGCTCGGGCGCCTCCATGCCGAGCAACGAGAGCCCGTGCTCGAGCACCCGTGCCGTCAGATCGCAGAGGCCGAGCCGCGAAGAGCGCGCCGATTCGTCGTCGACCAGCACCCGGCAGGCCTCGTAGAACGTGGTGAACGAGGTGGCCAGCTCGAAGAGGTAGGTGCAGAGCTTGGAGGGGCTGAGCGTCTCCGCCGCCGCCTCGACCGCCGCTGCGAAGCCCAGCAATTGCAGAGCCAGCGCGCGTTCGGAGGGCTCGCCGAGCTGCGGCACCGCGCCCGGTGCCGGCGGCGCCACGCCGGCCCGCCGGAAAATGGAACGGATGCGGGCGTGCGCGTACTGCAAGTAGGGCCCGGTGTCGCCCTCGAAGGCCAGCATGCGGTCCCAGTCGAAGACGTAGTCCCGCACGCGTTCGGTGGACAGGTCGGCGTACTTGACCGCGCCGACGCCGAGCGTGGTGCGCGACCGCGGCCTGGCGCTCCGGTGAGAGGTCGCTGGCGCGCTCCTTCATGGCGGAGGCGGCCCGGTCGACCCCCTCGGTCAGCAGGTCGATGAGGCGCTCGGAGCCGCCGGCGCGGCTGGCCAGCTTCTTGCCGTCGGTCCCGAGGACCAGGCCGAAGCTGACGTGGACGGCGGCCGCCTCGGCGGGCAGGTACCCGGCCAGGGCGGCGACGGCGAAGACCAGGCGCAGGTGCAGGGACTGCTCCGCGCCGACGACGTAGACCAACCGGGTGGCGCCGATCCGGCCGGTGCGGTCGCGCACGCAGGCGAGGTCGGTGGCCGGGTAGCCGTACCCGCCGTCGGACTTGCGCACGATCAGGGGCAACGGCGCCCCGTTGCGGTTCTCGAAGCCCCCCGGGAACACGCACAGTGCCCCGTCGTTCGCCACCAGCAGGCCCTTCTCGTCGAGCTCGGAGACCACCACGGGCAGCAACGGGTTGTAGAAGCTCTCTCCCACGACGTCGTCGGGGGTCAGGAGCACCCCGAGCAGCTCATAGACCTCGCCGGCATGGCGCATCGACTCCGCCACGAAGATGCGCCAGAGGTGCATCGTCTCGTCGTCGCCGCCCTGCAGCAGAACCACGCGGCGCCGGCACCGCTCGGCGAAGGTGGGGTCGCTGTCGAACTTCAGGCGCGCCGCGGCGTAGAACTCGTTGAGGTCCCGGACGCTGAAGGACTCCGCGTTGGCCGCACCGTCGACGTCGACGAGGTGCTCGATCAGCATGCCGAACGGCGTGCCCCAGTCCCCGATGTGGTTCTCCCGCCGCACGTCGTGGCCCAGGAACCCGAGGACGCGGGCCAGGGCGTCGCCGATGAGCGTGCTGCGCAGATGGCCGACGTGCATCTCCTTGGCCACGTTGGGCGCCGAGTAGTCGATGACGACGGTCTCGGGGTGCGCCGCCGTCTCGACACCCAGCCGCTCGTCGGCGGACAACGCCGCCACCTGCCCGGACACGAAGGTGTCGGACAGCGTCAGGTTGATGAAGCCGGGTCCGCTGACCTCCACCACCGAGCAGAGGTCCCCGAGCTCGGCCGCCGCCACGACCTCGTCGGCCACCTGGCGCGGCGGCCGGCCGACGACCTTGGCCAGGGGCAGGGCGCCGTTGGCCTGGAAGTCCGCCCGGTCGGAGACCCGCAGCACGGGGTCCGCGCCGGGAACCACGGTGTCGAAGGCGGCCTGGAGGCGCTGGAGGAGGACGCTGGAAGCGTCGGGCATCCCTCATTCTCGCATGCCCGGACGGGGGCGCCTCAGTCCGGGGGCGCCCCCATGCCTCCGTCCATCAGCCCGTACCTGCGGTAGGGGCCGAAGAAGCCGTGCTCGAGCAAGCCGTACCCGACGTGGCCGTCGTAGGAGAACTCGGCCACGTGGTCGACGATGCCGTACTGGGCCAGCCCCTGCACCTCGTCGACGGCGAGGACGAGGCCCTGGGTCACCGGTTCGGTGCCGTGGTACATCCCGTGCCGCCAGTCGGCGTCGATGCCGTAGCCGGTCCCGATGGAGACGAAGTTGGCCAGCAGCGAGCGGCACGTGACCTCGATGCCGGCCTCGGGGAATCGCACCACCGAATGGTCGATGACGCGGGTGCCCGGAATCAGATGGTGCTCGTGCTCGGACCGGCCGAGATCCTCGACGGGCCGGCCGGGGTCGACCCAGACCCGCTCGCTCTGCACCAGCGGCCGCTCGCCGTCGTCCCGCTCGTGGCAGATGTACATGATGGCGTGGTCGTCGAACTGCATGGGGAAGTAGTTCCACATCCCGCCCAGCACGAGCTCGCCCTGGCGGATACCGTCGCTCTCGGGCTCACCCACCGGGCGGACGCCCCACGACCGGTCGCGGGTCCCCCAGCAACGGTCCGGGGTCACCGGGAGATCGACCCCGCCCACGGACAGCGTGCCCGACCAGCAACCCGTCTGGGCCAGGCGCTGGGTGTCGAAGACGACCTTGCCCTTGCTCCGCATGTACTGGCGGGGCTCGGCCATGGCGGGAATGTGCCCCTCCCAAGTGACGTCCATCGCCACGCTGTGCTCGGTGGGCTCGACCACGACCCGCAGGCGGCGCAGGGGCTCGAGCACCTCCACCCGGAAGGGCCCGACGGAGAGGTCGCCCCGGTCGACCAGGGGTGCCGAGGCGCGCACCACGTGCTGGGACCCGCCATGGCGCACGTCGATGAACGCGTCGACCACGCCGAGGTTCGGGTACTGGCCGTAGCCGAAGATGGCGAACCAGTCACCCGAGCCGGGGTGCATGTTGAAGTAGTAGCGGTCGTAGAAGTTGCGGTCGCTCGTCGCCGGGTGGGCGATGAACTCGGCCGCTTGGTGGACGGGGTAGTCGTCCCACGAGGAGAGGGTCATGTCGGCGCGCTCAGCAGCACGCGCAGCCGCTGCCGCAGCCGCTGGCCGGGCGTGTCGGCATCGGCCACGGGCCGGCGCCCGTCGAAGACGGCGTGACAGGTCGAACAACGGAATTCGTAGACGGGCACGGGCAGACCTCCGGTGCGGCAGCCTACGCGAGGCGCCTGGAGCCCGGGCTCACCGAGCCCCGACGACGTGTCCTACGGCTGCGCGAAGCCGTAGATCGGCTCGCCGTTGTACGAAGCTGAGTCGGCCGGCAGGAACGGCCCGTCGAGCGCCACCGACAGGAAGCCGCTGCGGCCCGGCCCCGAATCGCCCCCGACCGTCATGATGGCGTCGTCCGGCCAGACCTGGGTCACGATCCCGACGTGCACGGACGTGGCCGTGCTCTGCGGGCCGGTCCCGTAGAAGACGGCGTCGCCGACCGCCGGCATGGCCGTCGGCGGTAGGGCGCGGCCGTGGGCGGCAGCCCAGCTCCACATGTCACCCGTGAAGGCGTAGCGCGGGACGGGGTATCCGGCCTGCTCCCAGGCCCAGGTGGCGAACAGCGCGCACCACTGCTCGCACGGGCCGTACGGGTTGCAGAAGAGACCCTGGGTGTCGGGGTCGGGCTCGATCTGGGAGGCCACGCCGGCGGCGATGGTGGCCGAGCCGGGGAACATCGGTTCGGGCGTGGCGGTCGAGAAGCTGTACTGCCAGGCCTGCGGATCGAGCAGCCAGTACCCGGTCCCCTTGTTGTTCCCGATGATGGCCGAGATCTGCGTTGCCGTCGGGTTCAACGAGAGGCCGCCGAAGGCCTGGGCGTCGCCGTAGGGCAGCACGACCCCGTTCTGGGTCGCCAGGAGGTAACCGCCCCCGTCGGGTGAGGCCACCATGCCGACCACGCCGTCGGGCAGGTTGGCGGCGCCGGCCGAGCCGTGGAACTGCGCGTCGCCGTAGTTGAAGATGCCGCCGTCGGCCGCGACGAGCCAGTACCCCCTGCCGTCCTGCGTCGTCGCCATGCCCACGATCGGCTCGTTGAGCCGCGTGCCGCCCGTGCTCCCGTAGAAGCCGGCGTCGCCGTAGGCGAAGATGCCGCCGTCGGCCGCCACGAGCCAGTACCCCTTGCCGTCCGGCGTGGCGGTCATGCCGACGATCGGCTGGTTGAGGCGGGTGCTGCCCATGGAGCCGTAGAAGGACGCGTCGCCGTAAGCGAACACCCCGCCGTCGAGCGCGCCCATCCAGTAGCCCTTGGCGTCCGGCGTGGTCGCCATCGCCACAATGGGGCCCTGCAGCGGCAGGCTGCCGGCGGAGCCCTCGAAGGTGGCGTCGCCGAACGCGAAGACACCGCCGTCCGCGCTGGCCAGCAGGTACCCGTTGCCGTCCGCCGTGGCGACGCCGGAGAAGACGGGCGAGTTCAGGGGCTGGGGCATCGGCGGATCGGTCAGGCTCACGCTGCCGAAGCCGATCATCCCCCCGTCGTCGTAGACCGCTCCGGCGGGGGTCCCGCCGATGGCGCCCAGCCCGAAGCCGACGACCAGCGCGCCCGGAACGAGGACTGCCGCCACCGCCATTGTCACCAGTGACGGGATCAACGACGCCAAGCGGGGGTGCCGCGGGCCCGACCGGGTGACACCCGGGTGCCTCCGCGTGTGCGCACACCGTCGATTCTGTCCCCTGTGCCTGGTGCCGGGGCGCCAGTGCGGTTACGAAGTCGTTACGAAGTCGGCGTCCAACGCGCGTGTGAGCCGAGGCGCGGCACCGAGACCGCCTTCCGGGACGCGCCGGCGTCGCGTGTGGGCGGCCGGCGCAGCCTCACGGCAGAATGGGTCCATGAGCACGGACTCCCCTCCCGCAGAGCACCCCGACACGTTCGACGCCAAGGCGGACCTCACGGTGGGCGATCGCACCTACGAGATCTTCAATATCACAGCACCGGCGCTCAGCGGTCGGTATGACATTCAGCGACTGCCGTACTCCATCAAGGTCCTCCTGGAGAACCTGCTGCGCCACGAGGACGGGCCGCACGTCTCGGCCGACGACATCGTCGCCGTCGCGGGCTGGGGCGCCAATCCCGAGGGCCACGGCCAGGGAGCCGGCGACGCCGCGCACGAGATCGCCTTCACGCCCGAGCGGGTGCTCATGCAGGACTTCACGGGCGTGCCCGGCGTCGTGGACCTCGCCGCCATGCGCGACGCGCTGGCCGACCTGGGCGGCGACGCGACCAAGGTGAACCCGCTGGTGCCCGTCGAGCTGGTCATCGACCACTCCGTCATCATCGAGCGCTCGGGCGACGCCGAATCGTACGACGCCAACGTGTCCATTGAGTACCAACGCAACATGGAGCGTTACCAGCTGCTGCGCTGGGCCCAGGGCGCCTTCCGCGACTTCCGGGCCGTGCCTCCGGGCATGGGGATCTGCCACCAGGTCAACCTCGAGTACCTGAGCCGCCTGGTCTTCGCCACCGAGGACGGCCGGGCCTTCTGCGACTCGCTGGTCGGCACGGACTCGCACACGGTCATGGTCAATGGCCTCGGCGTCCTCGGTTGGGGCGTCGGCGGGATCGAGGCCGAGGCGGCCATGCTGGGCCAGCCCCTCTCCATGCTGCTGCCACCGGTGGTGGGGCTGCGCATCGAGGGCGAGCCAAAGCCGGGCATCACGGCAACCGACGTGGTGCTCACGGTGACCGAGCTGCTGCGGGACCACGGCGTGGTCGGTGCCTTCGTGGAGTGCTACGGGCCGGGCGTGGCCGCGCTGCCGCTCGAGACGCGGGCCACCATCGGGAACATGAGCCCGGAGTACGGGGCCACCTGCACCATGTTCCCCATCGACCAGGTGACGCTGGACTACCTGCGCTTCACCGGGCGCGACGAGGACCACCTGGCCCTGGTCGAGGCCTACGCCAAGGCGCAAGGCCTGTGGCACGACCCCTCGGCGCCCGAGCCGGTGTACTCGGAGTACGCCACCTTGAACCTCGGCGACGTGGAGCCCTCGCTGGCCGGACCCGCCCGGCCCCAGGACCGGGTGCCGCTGCGCACGGCCAAGGAGTCCCTCCGTGTCGCGCTCGACCGCGCCCCGCTCACGGCGGACGGCGAGCCGGCGGCCGCACCCCACCACCAGATGCGAGACGGCGACGTGGTGATCGCCGCCATCACCAGCTGCACCAACACCTCCAACCCCCAGGTGATGGTGGGGGCGGGGCTGCTGGCCAAGAAGGCGGCCGAACGCGGCCTGCGCTCCAAGCCCTGGGTCAAGACCTCGCTGGCCCCGGGTTCACGCGTGGTCATGGACTACCTCGAGCGGGCCGGGCTGGTGGAGCCGCTCGACGCGCTGGGCTTCTACCTCGTCGGCTACGGCTGCACCACCTGCATCGGCAACTCGGGTCCGCTGCTCGAGGGCGTCTCGGAGGCGGTGCACGCCGGCGACCTGGCCGTCTCGGCCGTGTTGTCGGGCAACCGCAACTTCGAGGGGCGCATCCACCCCGACGTGCGGCTGAACTATCTCGCCTCGCCGCCCCTCGTGGTGGCCTACGCGCTGGCCGGCACCATGGACCTCGATCTGACCACCGAGCCGCTCGGACAGGACGACTCGGGCGCCGATGTGTTCCTGGCCGACATCTGGCCCTCGCTCGAAGACGTCAGCGAGACGATCCGCGCCTCGCTGACGTCGGACATGTTCCGCACGCGCTACGCGTCCGTGTTCGACGGCGACGACTACTGGCAGCAGGTGCCGGTGGCTGGTGGGCAGACCTACGCGTGGGAGGACAGCTCCACCTACGTGCAGAACCCGCCCTACTTCGCCGACATGACCATGACGCCGGCGCCGGTGACCGACGTGACCGACGCCCGGGTGCTGGCCCTGCTGGGCGACTCGGTGACGACGGACCACATCTCGCCGGCGGGCTCGATCGGGCCGTCGACCCCGGCCGGTCGCTACCTCACCGAACACGGGGTGGAGCGCCACGATTTCAACTCCTACGGGGCTCGGCGGGGCAACCACGAGGTCATGATGCGGGGCACCTTCGCCAACGTGCGCCTGCGCAACCTGCTGGCGCCAGGCACCGAGGGCGGGGTGACCCTGCACCTGCCCGACGGCGACGAGACGTCCATCTTCGACGCGGCCGTGCGGTATGCCGACGAGGGTGTGCCGCTCATCGTGCTGGCCGGTCGCGAGTACGGGACGGGGAGCAGCCGCGACTGGGCGGCCAAGGGCACGGCGCTCCTCGGCGTGCGCGCCGTCATAGCCCAGAGCTTCGAACGCATCCACCGGTCCAACCTCATCGGCATGGGCGTCGTCCCGCTCCAGTTCTACAAGGGCGACTCGGTGCAGAGCCTGGGCCTCACCGGCCACGAGCGCTTCTCCATCAGCGGCCTCGACGTGGTGAACGCGGGTGAGCTGCCCAAGGAGCTGACGGTCACGGCCACCGCGGACGACGACTCGGTCACCGAGTTCCGGGTGATGGTGCGCATCGACACACCGATGGAGGCCGAGTACTACCGCCACGGCGGCATTTTGCAGTACGTGCTGCGCCAGATGGCGGGCTGAGCTCGTCAGCCGTCAGCCGTCAGCCGTCGAATGCGGCCAGGGCCTTCTTGGGCGCCCGGCGCCGCCAGGCCTCGACGAGCAACTCGCGGAGGAGGGGCGCGGTGGCCGCTCCGAGGACCACCCGGCAGCCGCGCCGTTTGGTGCCCCACCACAGCTCCTCGACGGCGGCCGGGTACTCCGCACAGTACGCCGCCACCTCGTCGTCGCCCACGAAGACATGGACGCGCCCGCCCTCGGGCGGGATGGTGGCGAAGATCTTCCCGGCAACGCGGAACGAGGTCATGTCGTGGTGCGGTGCCTCGGCGGTCTCCGGCAGCGACAGCGCGAGTCGGCGGACGGTGGCCACGGACACGCCCATCAGCCCGCCGGGCCGTCCGCGGCCAGGCCGACGAAGCGACGGATGATGCCGTCGCCGGCGCGGCTGACATGCGCCACGTCGGAGGTCCGCAGGTAGACGCCGGGCGGGAGGTGCGGTCCCCAGTGGCCGACCAGGCTGGCGGTCACCTCCACGTGGAATTGCAGGCCGTAGGCGCGGGTGCCGATCCGGAAGGCCTGGTTCTCGTAGGCGTGGTTGCCCGCCACGCGCACCGCTCCCTCCGGAAGGCCGAAGGTGTCTCCGTGCCAGTGCACGCACGGGAGCGGAGTGGGGGCAGGCCCGAATACGGGGTCGCCGATGGCGCCCGTCGTGAGGTGCACCTCGCCGACGCCGTATTCGGGGGCCGGCCCCTGGGTCACCGGTGCGCCGAAGGCGGCGGCCAGCTGCTGGGCGCCGAGGCACACGCCGAGCACCGGTCGCCCGGCCTCGACCGCCTGGCGCAGGAGGGCGCGCTCGTCCGCCAGCCATGCCAGATCATCGTGCACGCCCATCGGACCACCCATCACGACGAGCCCCGCCATGTCCGCGACCGCCGCGGGCGGCGGGATGGCGTCACCGCGGTCCACGCGCACCACCGTGAGGTCGGCGCCCGAGTCGCTCACAGCGAGGGCGATGGCGCCCGGACCCTCGAACGCCACGTGCTGCACCAGCAGCCAGGGGTCACCGGAGCCCATGTCGCCTCAGGGAATGAGGACGACCCGGAAGAGCTCGGCGAAGCGGCCCTCACCGAACCCGGCCAGCACCGCATTGCCACGCGCCCAGTCGCGGACCCGCTGCCCCACACCGTCGGGATCGGGCATCTGGCTCTTGTGGCACATGAGCGCGGCCACCTTGCGGTCCACCGTGGCCGTGGTGTCGACCGCCACCCCGGCGTGGTCCCCACCGGGACCCATGATCCACAGCTCGGCGACGCTCCAGGGCTCGAGGCCCTCGACGTCGAGGAGCTCAGGATGCGCGAACGGGTTACGCGCGTCGGGATAGACGGCGTCCACCGCGGCCTCGCCGGTGGCCAGGTGGTCCGGGTGGCTGGCGTAGATGAATTCCAGGTTCCGCTCGGGCGATTGGGTCACGACCCGCTCGGGCCTGACCTGGCGGATGACGCGGCTGATGTCACGGCGCAGCTCGATGGTCGCCTCGACCCTGCCGTCGGGATGCCCGAGGAAGCGCACATCGCTGACGCCCACGACCGCCGCGGCGGCCCGCTGCTCGTCCTGGCGGAGCAGCGCCATGTCCGCCCGAGACATGGTGCGATCCGAGCCTCCGGCGTCGCCGTTGGTGACGATGCAGTACGTGACCTCGACCCCGGCCGTCGTGAAGGCGGCAACCGTCCCGGCCGACCCGAAGTCCACGTCGTCGGGATGCGCGGTGACGACCAGGACCCGCCGGACCCCGTCCTCTGGGGACCAGACCGGCGTCGCCACGTCGTTGCTCAGAGCACGCTCTCTTCTGGACTGGGCATCCACGCCGCCAGATCGGCCAGGCGGGGATCGTTGGAGAACATCTCGACTATGGGGATGCGCAGGCCGAGCCGGCGCTGGATGACCTCCATCTCGACCAGCTGGTTCCACAGCGAGAGGCTCACGACCACCCCGGCCTTGCCGGCCCGGGCGGTGCGGCCCGAGCGGTGCAGGTAGGCCTTGTGGTCCTCGGGCGGGTCGTAGTGGATGACCCCGTCGACATCCTCGATGTGCAGGCCCCGGGCCGCCACGTCGGTGGCGACCAGGACGGCGAGCTTGCCGTTCGAGAAGTCAGCCAGCGCGTGCTCACGGTTGGCCTGGCGCAGGTCGCCGTGGATGGCCTGGGCCTTGATCCCCTCTTTGACCAGGTTCTCCACCAGACGGTCGGCACCGCGCTTGGTGCGGACGAAGAGCAGCGACTTCTCCTGGCTCCGGCAGATGGCCGCCGCCACCTTGACCTTGTCCATCTGGTGAACCTGGAGGAACCGGTGCTCCATGAGGGTGACGGTCTGGGTGGTCGAGGCCACCTCGTGGAAGACCGGATCGGTCAGGTATCGCGTGACCAGGCGGTCGACGGCGCCGTCGAGCGTGGCGGAGAAGAGCAGAGTCTGGTGGGACTGGTCGAGGCGGCGGAGCACCCACTCGACCTGGGGCATGAACCCCATGTCGGCCATGCGGTCGGCCTCGTCGAGCACCAGCGTCTCGAGCTCGTCAACGGCCAGCTCGCCCCGGTCACCGAGGTCGATGAGGCGTCCCGGTGTGGCGATGATCAGGTCGACCCCTTTCCGGAGCTTGGTGACCTGGCGGTCGATGTCCGCACCGCCGTAGACGGCAACGGCATGCAACCCGAGCTTCTTGGCCAGCGGGGCCAGGACGTCGTGCACCTGCACGGCGAGCTCGCGTGTGGGGAGCAGGACGAGGGCGAGCGGTCGGGCAGGACGCGTGGGGGTACGGAGACCCTGCGCCTCCCTGGTCGCCTTGGCCCGTTGCAGGAGCGGGACGCCGAACGCGAGCGTCTTGCCGGAGCCCGTCTTGGCCTTGCCGCACACGTCACGCCCGGCCAGTGCGTCGGCGACGGTGAGGGCCTGAATGGGAAACGCGCTGACGATGCCTTCATCGGCCAGCGCCTTGGTCAGCTCGGGTGAGACGCCGAGGGACTCGAAGGTCCGGGCTGTCTCATAGGTGTCGTCACCGGAGACATCGCTGTCCATGGTGGCGGCGCCGGCGTGCGCGCCGGCGAGGGCATCAACGGTCATTGACCCGCTCTCTCTGTTGTGGGGCGGGGCTGTGCGCCTTCCAGAGGAGTGAGAGTCAGCCCCGACTCACCAGCCCCCTGCCGGTGGTCGCACACCTATTGTACCAGCCCAGGACCGGTCAACGGCTGCACCCTGTGCCAAAGTGAGCGCGTCCTGCACCACGACGAAGGAGGAACCGACGATGGCCAAAATCGAGGCGGGGGCAACCGCCCCTGCGTTCACCCTGCCTGACCAGGATGGCAAACCGGTCAAGCTGTCTGACTTCAAGGGCCAGCAGGTGATCGTCTACTTCTACCCGGCCGACGACACGCCGGGTTGCACCAAAGAGGCGTGCCAGTTCAACGACAACCTGAAGACCTTCGAGAAGGCCGGCGTCGCCGTGCTCGGGATCTCACCGGACAAAGCCGAGAAGCACGTGAAGTTCCGGACCAAGTACAAGCTGAAGTTCCCCCTGCTGACCGACGCCGACAAGAAGGTCATGGAGAAGTACGGGGCGTGGGGCGAGAAGACGATGTACGGCAAGAAGACGGTCGGGACCATCCGCTCCACTTTCCTGGTCGGGCCCAACGGCAAGATCCAGCGGGCCTGGTACCACGTCAGGGCGGACGGCCACGCCGCCAAGGTCCTCGAGGAGATCGCCGAGGGCTGAGGCCGGCGGGGTGAAAGGGTGGAACGAGTGCGCCGCACTCCGTCCCGATCTGGCCGAGGGGATCAGGGATCAGGGGGTCAGGCGCTGCTCTCCCGATGGGGGTCGGGTTCGGCACCCTGGATCGCCACGGGGCCTCCCTCCGCTGACGAGCTGAGGCGGCCGGTCAGTGCTGGTGAGCCGGGCACCAGTACGTGGTGCGACCGCCGACCACGTCCCGGCGTAGCTCCGTCCCGTCGCGCGGGCAGCGCCCTTCGTCGTGACGCTCCTCCATCAGGTCCCCGGTGTGTGAACCGCTTCGTCGCATCAGCTGGCGCAGCGTGGCCCGCAGCACGACGTGCAGGTGCCGGAGCTCTTCGTCGTTGAGCGCCGTCCTCCGGTCGGGTGCAAGATCAGCCCGCCACAGGATCTCGTCGGCCAGCAGGTTTCCCACGCCGGCGATCCGCTCCTGATCCATCAGGCGGGCCTTGAGCGGGGCCGCCGTCTTCGCTCGGCCCGGACCCACCGCGAGCGTGCCCCGCAGTTCGGTCAGTGACACGCTGAGCGCGTCGGGCCCGAGCCGATCCTCGTCCGGCGCGATCTCGACGGACCCGAAACGGCGAGGGTCGTGCAGCAGGAGCTCGCCGCCGTCATCGAACGTGATCCCGGCCCGCACCCACTTCTCCTCGAAGACGCCAGGCCCGTAGCGGAGCCGGTCGAGGGCCTGTTGCCCGTCGACCACGAGGCCGCCCGTCATCCCGAAACGCACGCCCAGGGTCGGGCCACCTCCGGTGTCGAGCAGGAGGAGCTTGCCGCGCCGGCGGGCGGCGGTGAAAGCACGGCCGACCAGGGCCGCCCGGAGCCTCTGGGGCGTGGTGCCACCCCGGCCGTAGCGCGCGTCGACCATCGACACTCGGGCGATCTCGCGGTCCAGCGCCTGCTCGGCGAGGGCCCGGTACAGCTCGACTTCGAGGATCTCGGGCACCGGCGCAAGGTATCCGACCGGTGGTGCCCAGCCGAATATGGTGGGCCGATGCCTCCCGAGAAGCCGCAATGGGCCGAGCTGTTCACCGAGGTCGTGACCTCCGGGCTCTGCACGGGGTGTTCCGCCTGCGTGATCGCCTGCCCCTACGACGTCCTCGGGTACAACGACCAGGATGGGGTCTACCGGCCCTTCCACGTGGACACCGACGGCGGCCCCGACAATTGCACCCACGGCCTGAAGGGCTGCACCCTGTGCACCCGGGCCTGCCCCCGCTTCCGCACCTGGGAGCCCGAGATCGAGACCTACCTGTTCGGGCGGCCCCGCACCGACGACGAGGTCGCAGGTATCTCCCGCCGGACCGTGCTCGCCCGGGCCACCGACGCGGCGGTGCAGGGCACGGGGCAGGACGGGGGGCTCGTGTCCGCTCTCCTCATCTGGGCCTTCGAGCACGAGGTGATCGACGCCGCGCTGGTGTCGGGTCTCGAGGGTGACGGTTCGACCTGGAAGGCGGTGCCCCAGGTGGCCTGGAACAAAGAGGATGTGCTGGCCACGGCCGGCTCCCGCTACACCTACTCGGCGAACCCGCTCGCCTATCCCGACGCGATCGCCGGCGGGGCCGAGCGCATCGCGCTGGTCGGCATGGGCTGCCAGGCGTCCGCGCCACCGGTCATGCAGGCACGCAAGGCCGGGAAGGTGGCGCGGCGCTTCACCCTCTCCATCGGACTGCTGTGCTCCAAGACGTTCGACGACGCCATCTTCGGCGAGCTCTTCGAGGCCAGGTACGGACTGGCCCGGGCCGACATCGTGAAGATGAACATCAAGGGCGTCTTCCAGGTGTGGATGAAGGACGGCAGCTACCACGAGGTCCCGCTGAAGGAGGCCCACGCCTGGACGAGGGAAGGCTGCACCAGCTGTCCCGACTTCGCGGCGGAGCACGCCGACATCTCCACCGGGGGCATCGGGGCCTTCGGCGACTGGACCCTCACGCTCCTGCGCACGGAGAAGGGCGAGGAGCTCTTCAACGACATGGAGGCGGCCGGTGTGATCGAGACCCGGCCCATTGAGGACGATCCCGGAGCGGTCACGCTCATGAACAAGCTGAGCCGGATCAGCCGCAAGCGCTGGCCCGCCACGGCCGTGCCCATGCCCGGGCGCCTGCCGGCGTCCGCTCCCACTGGCTGAGGTGCGCCGATGAGCGGTCCCGGGGCCGACGCCTTCGCGGCTCTCCTCGGCATCGGCGTGGAGCGGCAGGGACCCGGCCACACGGTGGCCGTGCTCGCCACGGACGAGCGCCACGCCAACCCGCACGGCACCGTGCACGGCGCGGTCTTCTACGCAGTGGCGGGCGCGGCGGTCGCCGCCGCGGCCAACGATGTCGAGAACTCCGGCATCATCTCGTCGGTCCTCGTCGAATACCTCCAGCCCGCCGCGCTCGGCGACGAGCTCTACGCCGAGGTGGCGCGCGAGGTGTCGACCGGCCGGGAGGACATCTTCACCGGGTCTGTCCGCCGCGGCGAGCAGGGCGACCTGCTGGCCTGGGTCCGGGCGCGCGGCACCCGCCGGGCCCGCACGGGCTGAATCGGGCGCGGGCTCGGATCTCGTGCGCTCCTGGTGTCTCCGGCCGCCTCCTCATGGCCGAATCTGTGGGAACCGTGTCATTGACGCCAGGCGTGCCGGCCCGCAGAGTGGGACCCGTGGAGCAGCGCCACGTCGTGATCGTCGCCTTCGAGGGACTCCAACCCCTCGATGCCGTGGGCCCGCACGAGGTCTTCGCCGGCGCGGGGCGGGCGGCCGCCTCCCTCGGCCGAGCCGGTGGCTACCGCGTCACCCTCGCCTCCACCGGCGGCGGCACCGTACGGACGGAGAGCGGTCTCGTGCTGGGCACGTCCCCGCTGCCGGCAAACTCGGAGCGGATCGACACCTTGGTGCTGCCCGGCGGCAACGGCACCGGGGAGGCAGACGCGCGACGAGGCCTTGCTCAGCTGGATCCGCCAGGCGGCACCACGGTGCCGACGGGTGGCGACGGTGTGCTCCGGCGCGTTCGTCGGTGCCGCGGCCGGGCTCCTGCAGGGCCGCAGGGTGACCACGCACTGGGCGAGGGCCCGGCAGCTCGCCGAGGCGTATCCCGACCTCATCGTCGACCCCGACCCGATCTACGTCCGTGACGGGAAGTACTGGTCGAGCGCCGGGGTCACCGCGGGCATCGACCTCGCACTGGCGCTGGTGCAGGAGGATCTCGGCGTCGACGTGGCCCAGACCGTCGCCCGCTGGCTGGTGATGTTCCTGCACCGCCCCGGGGGACAGACGCAGTTCGCGTCACCGGTGTGGGTCCCCCGCGCCGAACGGTCGACCGTCCGGGCGGTCCAGACCCTCGTGGAGACCGCGCCCGGCGGAGACCACCGACTGCCGGCTCTCGCCGCGGCGGCGGCCATGAGCATCCGGCACTTCACCCGCGTCTTCACGGCGGAGGTGGGCGAGACGCCGAGCCGCTTCGTCGAGCGGACGCGCCTGGAGGCCGCGCGCCGCGAGCTCGAGGAGACGAGCGACACGCTCGACGTCGTGGCGGCCCGCTGTGGGCTCGGCAGTGCCGAAACCCTGCGGCGCGTCTTCCAACGGCATCTCGGGGTCGCCCCCGACGCCTACCGGCGGCGCTTCCGCTCCACCCCGAACGAAAGGACGTCCGCATGACGGACCGCGTGCAGGTCGCCGTCCCTCTGTTCCCGAGCTACACCGCGCTGGACGCGGTCGGCCCCTACGAGGTGTTGCAGCGCATCCCGACCTTCGACATCGTCTTCATCGGCCACGACCGCGGCGAGGTGCGCAGCGAGAACGGGATGCTCGGCCTGAGTGCCGACGCCACCTTCGAGGAGGTGCCGGCACCCGACGTGATCGTCTTCCCCGGGGGGGTCGGGACGCGGCCCCTCGAGCGCGACGAACGGGTCCTCGAGTGGATCCGCGCTGCGCATGCCGGGAGCCGGTTCACCACATCGGTGTGCACCGGCTCGCTCGTGCTCGGGGCGGCGGGGCTGCTCCGGGGCCTCACCGCCACCACACACTGGTCCTGCTACCGCGAGCTGGCCGCCCACGGCGCCGAGCCGACACCCGAACGCGTCGTCGAGCACCTCGACGAGCGCATCCTCACTGCCGCCGGGGTGTCCAGCGGCATCGACATGGCGCTCCGCCTGATCGAGCTGCTGGCCGACCGCACCGCTGCCCAGGCCGCACAGCTCATGATCGAGTACGACCCGCAACCGCCGTTCGACTGCGGGTCGGTGGCGAAAGCCGACGATGTCGTGATGACCCGCGTCATCGAATACGCGGCGCTGCGCCAATGAAGCGTTTCAGGACGTCGGCGACGGATCACGTCCGGTGTAGGCGAGCAGCTTGTCCTGGGCGGGCGCGTCCGGGGCGACGGGGATCTCGGGCTTGAAGACGCCCTGGCGCTGATCGTCGGTGAATCGGCCGTAGATGATCGAGTACGCCGCATCAGGGAGGCCGTCGGGCATCGTCGCGTCCTGCCCGGTGCTCCTGGCGAGATCCCATCCGTGCAGGAGCTGATCGCTGAAGGCGATGCCGAGCGCGGGTCCGGTCTTGTCGATCACCCCCGGCTCGCCGAACGTCTTCAGTGTCTCGGCGCGGGCCCGGGCGAAGTCAGCGCGAGGCTCGTCGCTGACGAGGTCCGGGGGGGTCCCTGCGGGGGGAGACACGTCCTCGCCACGCGCCGCCCCCACGAAGTACTGCTGCGTCTGGAGCATGTGGTTCATCAGGGTCCGGACATCCCACCCGTCGCACGACGACGGGACATCCAGCTTCGAAGTCGCTCCCGCCACCTTGGTCGAGGTCCAATCGCTGGCCCGTCCGTACAGATCAAGCAGGTCGAGGTCCATCGCCTCCTCCTCTCGGCGTCCACTCCTCTCTACCCGGATCGGGGTCGTTGCATGCGATCCCTGATCGGTGATCACGCCGGGGCCACCGGGGACGCCGCGGCGCTTTCGCCGGCGAAGCGTCCGAACAACGTGCTGTCCCCGATCGAGAGCCCGCTCGCATAGCCGAACGAGCACACTCCGGCCGTCGTGCGACCGGCCGCGAAGAGCCCACCGATCGCCGCCCCGGTGAGGTCGCGCACCTCACCGGTGACCGTCGTCTCCAGGCCGCCCAGGGTGAACGGCGCGTAGGGCGCCGGCCCGATGCGGAGGTCGACGGCGCCGATGGGCGGCACCAGGGGGCGCACCCAGGCCCGGCCCTTGTGGAAGAGCGGGTCCTCGCCCGCCGCCGCGTGCCGGTTGTAGAGGTCCACGGTGGACTGGAGCGAGCCGCCCGGCAGCCCCATCTCGGTCTCGAGTTGTGCCGCCGTCTCGCAGACCCACGTGGCGGCCAGTCCCATCCAGTTCACCTCGTAGGACGCCTCGTCGACAATGAGATAGACCTCCCCGTCCTGCTCGTAGAGCGCTGACTGGCCCACCCGGCCCATGTAGGTGTCCTCGTTGATGAAGCGCTGCCCCTGGCCGTTGACGAGAATGCCGTGGATCAGCGTGCGGGGCGGGGTGATGGGGAGCGAAACTTCGCCGGCGTACATGTTGCGCACCGCCGCGCCGAGGGCCTGCGCCATGCGGATGCCGCGCCCGTCGTCGCCCTCGGTGCCCACCTTGAACGTGCCCCGCACCAAGGGCGGAGAGTGCTGGCGCAGCATGTCGTCGTTGAAGATGAAGCCCCCGGCGGTGAGCACAACGCCGCGGCGGGCCCGCAGTGTCACCGTCTCGCCGAAGCGCTGCGCCTGCACGCCGACGACCCGGCCGTCGTCGCACACCAGGCGGTCGACCCGGGTGTCGGTCGAGACCGCGACGCCCGCCCGGGTGGCGGCGGCCGCCAGGTGCTGCATGAGGAGCCAGCCCGTGGCCCGCGTCGTCTTGGCCAGGTGGCCGCGTGGGGCCGGCCGGGCGATGTCGTTGAACGGGTAGGCGTCCTCGCCACCGGAGTAGACGAGGCCCTCGGTGCCGATGGGCGCCATGGAGGTGTCGGCGCAGAACGCCGGGTCGAACGGGACGCCCCGGTCGACCAGCCAGTCGAAGTGACCCAGGCTCTCCTCGCAGTAGCGGGCGATCTTGGCTTCGTCGGGATCGGGGCCGCAGGCCGCCATCATGTAGCGGTACATGTCCTCGAGGGAGTCCTCGAACCCGCAGGCCGTCTGGATCGGCGTGCCCCCGCCGAGGTAGACGATGCCCTCGGCCAGCGCGGCGGCTCCCCCGGGGCCACCGGTCCGTTCGGCCACCAACACCTGGGCCCCCGCCGCGGCCGCGCTGAAGGCTGCGGACGACCCGGCCGCGCCGAAGCCGACGACGATCACGTCGGCCGTGTCGTCCCAGCGCGTGACCTCCGCCGCGTCGCACGGTGTCACGTCGTTCGGCTCGCGCACTCCATCCTCCCTGCGGTGTCGCCGAGACGGTAGCCGCTGCCGCCGGCCCGTCCCGGACCCCTACCCTGCCTGTGTGCCACCCCGACCCCAGACTCCCGAGCCGCCGACCGTGCTCGAGCGCATCGCCCCGGGCTGGACGGCCGAGCTCGCATACCGGCTGGTCCCGGACCTGACCACGTGGCGCCTCACCGGGCCCGCCGGTGCGGCGCGCTTCGCCAAGGTCGCCACCGGCGACCGCCGCCGCTTTCCGACACTGCGTGGCGAGTCCGAGCGCATGGTCTGGGGGGCCCCGTACCTCCCGGTGCCCGAGGTGGTGGCGCTCGAAGAGTACGAGGGCGCCACGGTCCTGTTGACCGAGGCGTTGCCGGGGCACGACGCCGTCCATCCGGCGTGGCGGACCGATCTCCCCACGCTGGTGCGGGCCCTCGGCCGGGGCCTGCGCGCCTTCCACGAGGGAGTCGGCGAAGAGTGGTGCCCCTTCCGCTTCGACCTGGCACGGGCACTGGCCCACGTGGAGCAGCGGGTGGAGACGGGCGACATCGTTCCGGCCGGCTTTCACGAGGAGCACGCGCATCTGACCCCGGCAGCGGCACTGGCCGAGCTGGAGGCGACCGCGCCGGCCGACGAGGACCTGGTCGTGTGCCACGGCGACTACTGCCCGCCCAACGTGGTGCTGCAGGAGGGTCGAGTCACCGGCTACGTCGACCTCGGCGAGCTGGGCGCGGCGGATCGCTGGTGGGACGTCGCGGTAGGCGCCTGGAGCGTCGGTTGGAACTTCGGGAAGGAGCTCGAGCCACTGTTCTACGAGAGCTACGGGATCACCCCCGACCCCGCACGCATCCGCTTCTTCCGACTGCTCTACGACCTCGTCTCCTGACCCGACACGCCGATGAGGGCGCGGGCGCGGGTGAACACGGCGTCGAACATCGGCACCGTCAGCTTGCCGGTGAAGGTGTTCTGCTGGCTCGGGTGGTACGAGCCGAGCAGCGTCACCGCATCGGGGAGGGGGACCTCCGCCAGGTGACCGAAGGCCGGGCGAGGGCGGAGCCCGTAGTGGGCGGTGACCGCCTGCCAGGCGAACTGCCCCAGTGCCACCACGACCACGGCCTCGCGCAGCAGCGACAGCTCGCGGGCCAGGTACGGCCGGCAGGCCTCTCGCTCCTCGGGGCTGGGTTTGTTGGCGGGCGGTGCGCAGTGCACCGTCGCCGTGACGTAGGCGTCGGTGAGCTCGAGGCCGTCGTCGCGCCACGTGCTCGTCGGCTGCGACGCGAAGCCCGCCCGGTGCAGGGCGGCGAAGAGCCAGTCGCCGGAGCGATCCCCAGTGAACATCCGGCCCGTGCGGTTGGCGCCGTGCGCGGCCGGTGCCAGGCCGACCAGCACGAGGGACGCGCCGGGGTCGCCGAAACCGGGGACGCCGCGACCCCAGTACACCTGACCCGCATAGGAGGCCCGGCCCGTGCGTGCGACCTCTTCACGCCAGCTCACCAGCCGGGGGCAGCGCCGACAGGCCGCCACGTCGCGTTGCACGGCGGCCACGGAATCCCCCGGCCCACGGTTGGACGCCACGACGCAGAGCCTACGATGGGCGCCCGTGTCCCCGACCGTCCGTTCCGCCTCCGCACGCACGCCGACCAGGCGCGGCCGCAAGGCTCCGCCGGCGACCGTGGTCCTGCTGGTCCGCCACGGCGTCACGCCCACCACCGGCAAGATGCTCCCGGGACAGGCCGCCGGCCTGCACCTCGCCGAGAAGGGACACGAGCAGGCCGCTGCGGCGGCCAAGCGCATCGCGGCCCTGACCAAGGCCCCGACCGCCGTGTACGCGTCGCCGCTCGAGCGCACCCGCGAGACGGCGGCCCCCATCGCCCGGGCGCTCGGACTGCGGGTGCGGACCGCTCCCGGACTGGTCGAGGTCGACGTAGGTGAGTGGACCGAGAAGCCCCTGGCCCGGCTCTACCGGAACCCGCAGTGGCCCACCGTCCAGCGCTGGCCCGGGGGCTTCCGCTTCCCGGGCGGGGAGTCCTTCGCCGAGATGTCGGTGCGCGCCATGGACACCGTGCTCGACCTCGTGGTCGAGCACCCGGGTCAGACCATCGTCGCCGTGTCGCACGCTGACCCGATCAAGGCGATCGTGGCGGCGGCGGCGGGCATCCCGCTCGACCTGTTGCAGCGACTGGTCATCTCGCCCTGTTCGATCTCAGCCCTTCTCTTCAGCACGGGCGGCCCGGTGGTGCTGTGCCTGAACTCACTGGGCACGCTGAACGAGTTGGCGCTGTCATGACGGGGCGACCGCGGTGAGCGACGAGTACGACTTCGACGCGCCGGACCACTGCACGGTGGGCGTCATCGGCGAGGTCGGGCAGCGGCTCTTCCTCTTCTACTGCCGCCAGGGCCTGTCCGAGACCACGGTCAAGGTCGAGAAGCAACAGGTGGCGGTGCTCGCGGGCTATCTCGGGCGCATCGTCAAGGAGCTGGGCCGGCCGGGCCACCTCCCCGAGGACCTGGAGTTCTACGGCACCGAGGAGTTCGAGTGGGTCGTGGGGACAATCGGCGTCTCGTACGACGAAGAGCTCGACCGCGTCATCGTGGTCCTCGAGGAGGTCGGCGTCGAGGACGAGGAGGAAGAGGAAGACGACATGGAGAGCGGGCATGTCCTCCGCGTCGCGCTGACCCGCGAGCAGGCGGCCGCCTTCGCCATCCACGCCACGCGCCTGGTGGAGGCGGGGCGCCCACCCTGCCCGCTGTGCTCGCTCCCGCTGGACCCCGCCGGGCACGACTGCCCACGCACCAACGGGCACCGGCCACCGGTGACCTAGCTGCGGTGTCCGACTCCGAGGTCACGCGCGTCCTCGTCGAGGGTGACATGGAGGTCCACGGGCGCATTGCCGGAAGTTCCAACGCAACGCTGCTCGTCACCTGCCGCCTGCAAGGCGAGGAACTGCTCGCCGTCTACAAGCCGTCCAAGGGTGAACGTCCGCTGTGGGACTTCCCCGGGGGGCTCTTCCGGCGTGAGGTGGCCGCCTATGTGCTCTCCGAGGCGTTGGGCTGGGGACTGGTGCCCGAGACCGTCGAGCGGCCCGAAGGCCCCTTCGGTCCCGGCTCCGTGCAGCGCTTCGTGCACGAGGACGGCACCTCCCACTACTTCACCCTGCGCGACGAGCCCAAGTGGCACTCCGCGCTCATGCGGATGTGCGCGTTCGACGTCGTGGCCAACAACGCCGATCGCAAGAGCGGGCACGTCCTCCTGGCCGAGGACCGCCTCTGGGGGATCGACCACGGCCTCTGCTTCAATCGCCACGACAAGCTGCGCACGGTGATCTGGGACTTCGGCGGGACGCCGTTGGAGCCCGCCGTCGAGGAGGATCTGGCCCGGCTGGCCCATGGGGGGCCGCCGGCCGCGCTGTGCGACCTGATCGAGCCCTCCGAGGTGGCCGCCACCCTCGACCGGGTGGCCCGGCTCCTCGGCCTGCGCGCCCTGCCCGAGCTGGTCGACGACGGAGGCTGGCCGCCGTACCCCTGGCCGCTCGTCTGAACCGGCCCGCTGGCCTGGGCGAACACGGCCCAGGGTCCCGCACCGAATAGATGACCAGATGCATATGTAATATAGACTCGCTTTGATCTCTCGGTCGCGGGGCGCTCCCCCGGCCACCTCCGCCCAGGCACTGGAGCCGCCATGTCGATCGACCCCTACATCGTCCTCGGAAGCGCCGTGGTGGGGTTCTTGGTGGGGATGACCGGTGCCGGCGGCGGCGCGCTGATGACGCCGATGCTGATCCTCTTCTTCGGGATCAAGCCCTCCACCGCCATCTCGAGCGACCTGGTGGCGGCGGTGCTCATGCGGCCGGTGGGTGCCGTGGTGCACATGACCAAAAAGACGGTGAATTATTCGCTGGTCGGCTGGATGGTCCTCGGCTCCGTCCCCTCCGCGCTGCTCGGGGCCTATGTCCTCCATCTGCTGGGCAACTCCAAGGGCGCCGAGGACAACGTGCAGATCCTCCTCGGTGCCGCGCTCCTGCTCGGCGCGTTCGCCATGGTGCTGCGCTACGGGCTGGACCGCCGTTCGGGCCACGGCCGCCAGGGCCTGATCGGCCAGGTCGTGGTGCGGCCGCTCCCCACCGTGGCCATTGGGGTGCTCGGCGGCTTCGTCGTCGGCATGACATCGGTGGGATCGGGGTCGCTGATGATCGTGCTTCTGCTCTTCATGTACCCGATCATCGGGGCCAACCAGCTCGTCGGCACCGACCTGACCCAGGCCGTCCCGCTGACGCTGGCCGCCGCGCTCGGTGCGCTGGCCTTCGGGCACGTGGAGTTCGCCGTCACCACCTCCATCGTTCTGGGCAGTGTGCCGGCCGTCCTGGTGGGCTCGCTGATCTCCTCGCGCGCACCCGACCGCTACATCCGCCCAGTGATCACCTTCGTGATCTTCGCATCAGGCCTGAAGTACGTCGGCCTCAGCACCACGGCGCTGGGGTGGACACTCGGCGCCGTGTTGGTCGGGGTCGGCATCGTCTGGCTCGCCTACGTGCGCCCACGGCGGGCCGGGCTCGGCGCCGCGCCCGCGCGACCCGCGGACGAGATGGCACTCGGGGGAGCGTCGCCGCCGCTCTGATCCGCGGGCGCCTGCGCGTCCGGTCCACCGGACGGGCCGACGTCAGGGGATGTGATAGCCGAGCGTCTGCAGCTCGTCGATGACCTGCTGGGCCACCACCTGCCCGCCGCCCGCGGTCAGGTGCGTGCCATCGGGTGTGCGGACGTTGACGACCTGGCCGGCGCCGTTGGTGATGAAGGGCGTGTAGCCCCCCTGCGCCGTTCCCAACGAGTGGTCGGTCTTGAGGAACGTCACCGCTGGACGGGCCGACGCCGTCTGTTGCTGGACCACCGCGTTGACATCGGACATCTGCCGCGTTCAGGCCCGGGTTCTGCATGGGAGGCATGCCGACCCAGATCACGGCGGCCCCGCCGCTCCCGGCGAGCTTCATGAACTGCGCCACCCGTTGCGCGTACAGCGTGTTCCACTGCGGTGATGTGTACGGCACGTCGGGCGGCCCGATGAAGTCCTGGGCGTCGTTGGCCCCGATCATGACGACGACGACCTGCGGCTGCGCCATTTTGAGGTCCGACGTCAGCTCCGCCGGCCAGTTGAAGTAGTCGGGTCTCGTCAGGCCCGTGCTCTCGCGGGCGTCGAGCGCAGCCCTGACCACGCCGGTGCCCGCGAGGTCGGACTGCAGGGGGCCGCCCAGGTCGAGGCCGATGGAGTCGCCCACGATGAGCACGCGCAGCGGCGCAGCCGCGGTCGGCTCCTTCGGATCGCTCGGCACCGTGGTCGCGATCGTGCCGCCCTTGGGCGTCGTTGTCGAGCCCGGCTTGGACCTGTGCGGTGGTGTGATCGCGCGCGGCCCAGATGTGATGAGCCCCACCGTCCCTCCGGGCAGGCGGTTCGAACGGCCCGTGGCCGAGACGATGTGCGAGAGCTGCAGCCCGCGGCTGAGGGCGGCCACCGGACCCGTGATGTCGAGGCTGATGGTCCGGCGGGTGCCGACCGGCGAGACCTGCGCGTTGTGCTGCAGGGTGGGCGCGAAGAGCAGGAACCACACGCCGAAGGCGGCGGCGCCGAGTCCGAGGACGCGCGTCCACGGAGCTCGCACCCTGCCATCGTCCGGTGCCTCCAGCTCTGCGTGCGGATGCGACTGGAATTCCGACTGGGACTCCCAGTCCACGTGGTGCGGCGGCGTGCGGGCGTCGGTCATCAGAAGCGGTAGTAGATGAAGGGGGCGACGCCGACCGGACCGAAGGTGGTGATGCCGACCAGGGCCACACCGAGCAGTCCGACCTGGACTGCGGTCTTCTGGCGGGAGAACGATGCCTGCAGACGGTCCACGCTCACCGTGGGCACGAACTGCAGGGCGATGGTGCCGAGCACGACGACGACGAGCAGTGGTGTGACCAGCGGGGACGCCTCACTCCAGCCGCTGAACACGCGACCGATGAGGGCGAAGGCCTGCGACATGCCGGTGGCGTTGAAGAACACCCAGCCCAAACAGACGTACTGGAAGGTCAGGAACCGCTGGACCCACGCCCGAAGGGGCCCGTCCGCCACGCCGGGCAGGCCGCGCCGCTCCCGGCTGGTGCGGCGCAGGTGCCCGAAGCTCTGCCCCAACCCCTGCAGGGCGCCCCAGGCCACGAACGTCCAGGCCGCCCCGTGCCAGAGCCCGCCCAGCATCATGGTGATCATGATGTTGCGAATGGTCTGAGCCTGCCCGTTGGCGCTCCCGCCCAGCGGGATGTAGAGGTAGTCGCGCAGCCAGCGGGAGAGCGTCATGTGCCAGCGCCGCCAGAAGTCCTGCAGGTTCCGCGCCGTGTAGGGCGCGTCGAAGTTCTGCGGGAACCGGAACCCGAGCAGCATGGCGAGGCCGATGGCGATGTCGGTGTAGCCGCTGAAGTCGCAGTAGATCTGCACCGCGTAGCCCCAGGCGGCGAAGATCGCCTCGGGCGCCGAGTGCTGGCTCGGCGAGGTGAAGACCGGCGTCACGATCGCACTCGAGACGTAGGACGAGATCACGACCTTCTTGAAGAGGCCGGCCAGGATGAGCCAGAAGGCGCGCGAGTAGTCGACCGAGTTGGCATCGCGGCGCCCGCGGATCTGGGGCAGCAGCTCGCCACCCCGCACGATCGGACCGGCCAGGAGGTGGGGGAAGAACGAGATGTAGACGGCGAAGTCGAGCGGCTTGGCCGCCTCGAGCTCGCGCCGGTAGATGTCGACCACGTAGCTGATCGCCATGAAGGTGAAGAAGGAGATGGCGATGGGCAACCCCACCTGTAGGAGGGGGACCGCCCGCCCCAACCCCAGCGCGTGGGTCAGGTTGTCGAGATTCACCGAGACGAAGCCGAAGTACTTGAACCAGCCGAGGATGGCCAGCAGGGCGCCGACCGACACCCCCATGGCGATGCGCCGGGAACGCTCGCTGCGGGTGGCCGTCACCCAGGCGCCCCCGGCGAAGGCAACCACCGTCGTCGTGAGCAGGAGCAGGCAGTAGCTCCAGCCCACCCAGCCGTAGAACACATAGCTCAGGCCGATCATGGACAGCTTCCACCAGCCCGAATGCGGGCTGAGGAGCCAGTTCACCGTGAAGGCGACGGCGAAGAAGATTGCGAAGTCGATGGTGGGAAAGAGCATCGGGAGCGATCAGCGGATTGCGCCGAATGTACCGCTGGTCGCCCGCACTGAGCGTGCACGCTCTCCACGCGAGAGCACGGAGTGGCCCCGGCACAGCCGGCTCGACGTTCCCCACGCTGCGGGCACCGCCCGCCCACCCCCGATTTCAGGTGGGCAAGGACCCGGGGCCAGGACCCCGAGCCCCGTCGGAATCAGCCCTTGGCCTTCAACGCCTCGATGAGCGCCGGCAGGACCTTGTGCACATCGCCGACGATGCCGAGGTCGGCCACCGAGAAGATCGGCGCCTCCTGGTCCTTGTTGATGGCGACGATGTTCTTGGAGCCCTTCATCCCGACCAGGTGCTGCGTGGCGCCGGAGATCCCGCACGCC
The DNA here is from genome assembly GCA_963764305.1 of uncultured Acidimicrobiaceae bacterium. Lineage (GTDB taxonomy): Bacteria > Actinomycetota > Acidimicrobiia > Acidimicrobiales > RAAP-2 > Bog-473. The sequence goes on from CAVXSD010000003.1 coordinate 89,621, forward strand.
ACGTAGACGGTCGGCTTCACGGTCTTCCCGGTCTGGCCGACCTGGTGCGAGTAGGGCACCCAGCCCGCGTCGACGATGGCGCGGCTGGCTCCCGCCGCGCCGTGGAGGAGCTTCGCCAGCTCTTCGATCAGCGCGTAGTTGGCGGCCTCGCCCAGCCCGCGGCCACCGGAGACGACGACCGCCGCCTCGTCCAGTTTGGGACCGCTGCGCTCCTCGAGGTGGCGCTCGACGACCTTGGCCGTGTTCGTGGCGGCGACGTCGGGCACCGGAGCGGCGACGACGGCGGCCGCGGCCCCGCCCGAGGGCTCGGCGGTGAACGACTTGGCCCGGATCACGAAGATGGCCGGGCCGTCTCCCGTGAAACGCGCCGTCACGATCTGGCTGCCGCCGAACACCGGGTGGAGGCTGGACAACCCGCCGTCGCTCTCCACCAGGCCGGTCACGTTGGTCAGCACCGGGCGGCCGAGCTTGGCCGAGAGCCGGCCCGCCACGTCACGCCCCTCGTAGGTGGCGGGCACGAGGATGGCGTCGGGCATGTTGCCGCCTTCCACCAGGGAGGCGAGTGCCGCGGCCACCGGCACACCGGGCAGCGTGCCGCCCAGGTCGCCGACGTCGTACAGCGTGGTCGCGCCATACTCGCCGAGCGGACCGGCCAGCGCGGCCGCATCGGCACCCCAGGCCACGGCTTCGACCGTCGAGGCGACGGCGCGGGCCTCGGTGAGCAGCTCGAGGGTGACCGGGGTCGGGCCGCTGTCGCTCACCTCGGCCAGCACCCACAATTTGTCGATCGGCATCTCAGACCACCTTCAACTGCTCGAGGAAGGCCACGACGCGCTGCGCGCCGTTGCCGTCGTCCACCACGATCTCGCCCGCCCCGCGTGACTCGGCCTCGGAGACGTCAGTGATCTCCTGCCCGGCACCGGCCGCGCCGACCAGCGACGCGTCGATCCCGAGGTCGGACACCGTCAGGTTGTCCACCGGCTTGGACTTGGCCGCCATGATCCCCTTGAAGGAGGGGTACCGGGGCTCGACGACGCCGGCGGTGACCGTCACCAGAGCCGGCAGGGGGCACACGATCTCGTCGTAGCCCGCCTCCGTCTGGCGCTCGACCTTGACCGAGCCGCCGTCGACAGCGATCGCCTTGGCGAAGGTGACCGACGGCAACCCCATGAGCTCGGCCACCTGGACGGGCAGTGTGCCGGTGTACCCGTCGGTGGACTCGGTCGCCATCACGACGAGGTCGGGATTGGCCCGCCCGATGGCGGCCGCCAGCACCCGGGCCGTGCCGAGGGCGTCACTGCCGGCCAGCGCGTCGTCGCTGATGAGGATGGCCTTGGCCGCACCCATGGCGAGCCCGGTGCGCAGACCGGAGGTCTCACCGCCCGGAGCCATGGAGACGAGCGTGACCTCGTCGCCCTCCCCCGAGGCGAGCTGGAGGGCCATCTCCACCCCGTAGTTGTCCGAGTCGTCCATGATGAGCTTGCCGGACCGATCGAGGGTGTTGGTGCCCGGATTCAGCGCTGCGGGGGCGGCCGGATCGGGGATCTGCTTGACGCACACGACGACGTTCATGGCCGACCATCTTTGTGGACCCGGGCCGCATCCCGCCATTCGGCCCGGTGACAAGCCCTTTTCCGGGTCGCTCCCCTTTGGGGGTCGCTCCCCTTTGGGGGTCGCTCAGCCGGCCCTGGCGCCTTCGGCCGCGGCGGCCAGGGCGTCGCCGAGCCGATCGGTGATCACGGTATCGACCCCCACCGCCACCATGGCCCGCAGGTCCTCGGGGGCGTTGACCGTCCACACGTTGACCGCAAGGCCCATTGCGTGGGCGCGCTCGACCAAGTCCGCGTCCACCGACACGAAGAAGGGATGGACGGCTCCGAACCCCGCGGCCGCCGCCTCGGCCAGGGCCGGCTCGACCTCGTCGGAGAAGCCCCACAACGCGCCGAGGGCCAAGCGGCCGTCGGCGGCCTGGACGGCGCGCAGCGTCGCCATCTGGAAGGACGACACGAGTACCCGGCTGGTCCAGCCGGCCTCCTCAATGGCCGCGGCCGTCAGTACCGCCACGGCCTCCCCCGGGTCCCATCCCGGGTCCTGGGGGGCGTTCTTGATCTCGACGTTGACCACCATGCCTTCGCAGACCGCCAGCACGTCGGCCAGCAGGGGCACGTGCGAGGGGAGATCGGCCACGACGAGGTCGGCCACCACGCCGAGACCGGGGATCTCCGCGTCGTGGTGCACGGCCAGTGCGCCGTCCGCCGTCAGGCGCACGTCGAGCTCGACCCCGTCGGCACCGAGCCGCCGCGCCTCGGCGAAGGCGTCGATGGTGTTCTCGGTGAACCCCTCTGTGCAACCCCTATGTGCGAAGACGGCGGTCATGCGCCCCGTGTCGTCTCCTCGTCACGATTCCACCGCCAGAGTGGCCGAATTTTCACGAAAACCTCCTTGCCAGGCTCCCGACGGACCATTACCCTGACCTGAGTTAACCCGCTTTTCACTGACGGACACCATCTGGGTCCGATCATGTGAAAAGGATCACAATGCTGGTGGAGGCACATTCCGATGGCGCTCATGTGGAACCGGACTGTCGACTGGGACGCGGACGACTGGCGGCGCTCCGCCGCCTGCCGCAATACCGAACCGGATCTCTTCTTCCCTGTTGGCACGACAGGACCGGCCGTCGACCAGATCGAGGCGGCCAAGCGCGTCTGCCACGCCTGCGACGCCCTCGAGCCCTGCCTCGACTTCGCGCTGGCCACCAACCAGGAGTCAGGCGTCTGGGGCGGCACGTCCGAGGAGGAGCGCCGCAAGCTGCGCAAGGCGTGGCTGGCCGCACGACGGTCGCAGCGCGTCGCCATCTGATCGCACCCACCACTTCGCTCACCGCGGCGCGCGCACCGGCACCGAGATGGCCACGCGGGTGCCGCCCCCGTCGGCCGCCGGCAGCTCCTCCATGGAGATCGTCCCCTCCAACTGACTGACGACCAGGTCGCGCACGATCGAAAGGCCGAGGCTGGACGTGCGCTCGATGTCGAACCCCTGCGGCAACCCGAGCCCGTCGTCGCGCACCTCGACGAGGAGCGCCGAATCCTCGTTGGACAGCGTCAGGTCGACGTGGCCCACCGGCGCGTAGCCCGCGGCGCCGCCCGCTCCCTCCAGCCCGACGGCGCCGTCCTGGCCCCCGGCGTTCTCCGGGTCGAAGGCGTGCTCGACCGCGTTCTGCAACAGCTCGGCCACCGTGACCGCCAGCGGGGTGGCGACGTCCGCCGACACCTCGCCCAGGTCCCCGTGCACCGAGATCACGATGGGCTGTGACGACACCACCGAGTCCTCCGCCATCAGCACCAGCGAGCTGACGATCTCTGCGAAGGGCACCTGGTCGCTCGGATCACGCGACAGGATCTCGTGCACCAGCGCGATGGAGCGCACCCGCCGCTCGGCCTCGTGCAGCGCCACCCGGGCCGCCCGGTCCCCGACCCGGCGCGCCTGGAGGCTCAACAGCGACGAGATCGTCTGCAGGTTGTTCTTGACCCGGTGGTGCACCTCGCGGATGGCGGCGTCCTTGGACAGCAGCAGCCGGTCGAGGCGACGCACGTCGGTGACGTCGCGCAGGAGGATCATCGCCCCGGTGACCACGCCGTGCGAGAGCAACGGGATGCAGTGGACGAGGACGATGACGTCGGGGCGGCGCTCGACCTCCTCGACCACGGGCCGACCGGTGGCGAGCGCCCACTCGACGGCGGACTCCTCGATGTCGAGGTCCCCGAAGCGGCGCCCCTCGGGCTGGGTGTAGATCCCCATCCGGTGAAAGGCGTTCATGGCGTTGGGCGAGGCGAACTCGACCCTCCCGTCGGCGTCGACCACGACGACGCCATCGCCGACGCGGGGGACTCCTCGGTGCCGACGTCCTCGTCGGGGAACGGGAAGGCCGACTGGGCCACCATGTCGGCGAGCCGCTCGAACACGTCGAGGTAGGTCCGCTCGTACATGCTCGTCGGCCCCTTGAGCGGGGCCAGCGAGACGCGCAGCAGCGCCCCGATGATGCGGCCGTCGAAACGGACGGGGATGTTCTCCACCGGCACCTGCTCGCCCAGGATCGGGTGGTGGATGCTGCCCCGCACGATCTCGCCCGAGTGCAGGCACCGGGCCACCAGGGTCCATTGCGACTCGTTCACCGTCTGGCCGACCAGGTCCTGGTCGACCAGCGTCGGCCGGTTGTTGGGGCGCATCTGGCCGAGCACGACCAGCTCGGGGTCCTCCCTGGCCGGCTCTGCCCCCGCCTCGTCGGTACTCGGCGCGGTGCCGCTGCTCCGGGCGGCGTGCACCGGGACCAGGAGGAGAAGGTCGGAGAAGGAGAGGTCGGCCAGGACGCTCCAGCTCCCGAGCAGCCGCTGCAGGTGCTCGAGCTCCTCGGGCTTGAGGTCGGTGTGGCTCATGGCCAGCTCGGCGGGCGTCGGCATCAGGCGGCCCCTGCCCCCGGCCGCCCGGCGATCGCCACGGGATAGCCGGCGCGCCCCCTGTAGCCCTGCAGGGCGTCGGCCCCCGCCGCGGCCAGGACGGCCCGCAGGTCGTCGGCCCGGTCGGCCACATGCTCGAGCCGGTGGGCGTCCGAGGCTGTGGTGAGCGGTACCCCCCGGGCCACGAAGCGCTCGAGCAGCCCCAGGGCCGGGCACTGCTCCCCTACCGGCTTGCGCCAGCCGGCCGAGCTGACCTCGGCGGCCATGCCCGAGGCCACGGCGGCCTCGGCGATGCGGTCCCACCACTCGGCGGGTGCGTCGGGGACGAAGCCCGCCACCTTGATCAGGTCCGGGTGGGCCAGAACGTCACAGGCGCCCGACGCCGCCAGCTCCTCCAACGCCTGCGTGTATGCCTCCCAGCAGTCGTCGACCCGCCGGGCCGACCACTCGCCCATGGACACGGGGTCGTCGAGGTCGTCGAAGCGCCACCCGCCCACCCAGTGCACCGAGCCGAGGAGGACGTCGAAGGGATAGCCGCGCAGCAGGCCGGCGACCGCGTCCATGCGGCCCTCGTAGTAGTCGACCTCCAGTCCGATGACGACGGGCAGGCCGGCCTCCTTGGCCGCCTGGGCGCATTCCACGTAGGCGTCGAGGTCCGCCGTGGCGTGGAACTTCCAGTACTCGGCCATGGACTCGGCCAGGGCCGGGGGCACGTGCTCGTCGTCCCAGAAGCCGCCGACCAGCGCGTCTGCCTGGCGGAAGCGAAAGAGGTGCTCGGTCACCGCCAGCTCGCTCACACCCGACTGCTGGGCCCGCGCGCAGTAGTCGGCCAGCTGCTCCAGTCGGAGCGGCGTCTCGTGCTCCGAGTGGGGCCAGAGGTGAAGGTGGTAGTCGAGCATCCCCCGTCCGCCCGGTCAGGCGGCCCGGCGGATCAAGGTGACGCCGTCCCTGATGGTCGTGAGCACGCAGACGACGCGGGGGTCGTTGACCACCTTGTCGTTGAAGGCGCGCAGGGCGAGTGCCCCCTCGTGCGGTTCCTTCTCCGACGCCAGGACGCCGCCGGCCTGCAGCGTGTTGTCGACGACGATCAGCCCGTGGCCGGCCAGCTTTGGCAGCACGGCCTCGAAGTAGGCGTCGTAGGAGACCTTGTCGGCGTCGATGAACACGAGGTCGAACGGTCCCTGCAATTCCTCGAGGGAGCGCAGCGCCGGGCCCTCGATCACGCTGATGTGGCTCTCGAGGCCGGCAGCGGCGATGTTGCCGCGCGCCACCTGGGCGTGGTGCGGGTCGACCTCGAGCGAGATGATGGAACCGTCCTTCCAGAGGCCCGCCGCCATGGCCATGGCCGAGTAGCCGGTGAAGGTGCCGATCTCGAGGACGCTGGTCGCCTGGGTGGCGAACACCAGCAGCTCGAGGAACCGGCCCTCCTGGCGCCCGACCATCATCCCCCAGGCGGCGAAGTCCTCCCTGGTCGAGGCGTCCACCGACGCCAGGTGGCCCGGCGGCGCCGTCGTGTGGGCGTCCGCATACTCCTGGACTTCGGGATTGATCAGCTGGGCCATGGCACCGATGGTAGGCGCCGCCCGACCCCGTTACCCCCAGACCTGCGCGCCCAACTGCAGGAGCCCACCGATGTCGTAGATGTCGGCGTCGAAGAACGGGACGGTCACGAGTACGTCCGGCGCACCCGTGAGCTCCGCCTGCTGCTCGGCCTCGCGCCGGGCCACCACGCCGAAGTTGAGGAAGCTCTCGGCCACCTCTCCCAGGACCCGGGCCGCCACCACGGGGTCGTCGGTCAGCCCCGCGGCCAGCTCGTCGGCCCGGGCGGCGATCGACTGGGCCAGCTTGTCGGTCTGGGCGTCGCGGAGGTACTCGGGCAGCACCTTGTTCAACACCACGACGCCCAGGTGAAGCTTGCGCGCCGTGAGCTCGGCGGAGAAGAACTCCGCCTCGCGCACCGGTGTCGCCTCGAGCGTCGAGACGACCATGAAAGTGGTGCGCCGGTCCGACAGCAGCCGCGTGACGGCCTCGGCGCGCTCGACGAAGCCGGTGTACATCGACTGGAACAAGATGAAGAACTCCGAGATGTCGGCCAGGAACTGCGTGCCGAGGATGCGGTCGGCCACCTGGTAGAAGGGCCGCGACGCCATGTTCACCAACCGCGACCGGTAGGGCACGATCAGCCAGCGCAACAGCCGCGACGAGAAGAAGTCCGCCATGCGCTGCGGCGCGTCGAGGAAGTCCAGCGCGTTGCGCGTGGGCGCGGTGTCAACGACGATGAGGTCGTAGTTGCCCTCGCAGTGGATCTCGTAGAGCCGCTCCATCGCGATGTAGTCATGGGATTGGACGAAGCGGCCCGAGATGTTCTGGTAGAGCGGGTTGGCCAGGATCTGCTGGCGCGTCGCCTCGTCGGGCGCGTGGGTGCGGATGAGGTCGTCCCAGCTCTGCTTGGTGTCCAGCATGGCCGCCCACAGCTCACCCCTCGGGCGGGCCGCCGAGCGGGCGAAGACATCATCGGGGATGCGGACCTCGTCGTTCCCGATCCCCTTCAACCCCAGCGCGTCGGCCAGGCGCTTGGCCGGGTCGACGGTGAGCACGAGAACACGGCCGCCCTGCTCGACCACGGCCGTGGCGGCCAGCGCGGCCGCGGTGGTCGTCTTGCCGACCCCGCCCGGCCCGCAGGCGATGACGATGTCCTTGGCGGCGAGCAGCTGACCGACCGTCTTGGCGGCGGGGATCACAGGCCCAGCTCCTCGCCGAGTGCGTGGGCCACCTGGCGCGTGGTGCGGGCGCCGAAGCTGCGCGCGAACAGATAGGGCAGGAGGAGCACGGGCAGGTCCTCGGCCAGCCCGGCCTGGAGCCGCTGCAGGTGCGCCGAGCGCGTGCGGCGCAGGGTGACGGCGAGGCGGGCCGCCTCGAGCACCGGTGCGACGGTGCCGCCGGCCCGCTCCGACAACGTGCGCTCGACGTCCGGGGTGCGCAACTGCTCGAAGATCTCCTCCTCGCGCTGGCCGAAGAGCTCGGGGAGGACACGGTTGACCACCACGGCCGACATGCGCACCGTGGTCTCCTCGCGCACCCGCTTCTCCAGCTCGAGCGTCTCGCTGACCGGCATCTCCTCGGGCGTGCACACCGCGACCAGCCCCGTCTGGCGCGGGTCCGAGAGGATGTCGAGCATCCAGTCGGTCTGGCTGCGGATCAGCCCGACCTTGACGAGGTCGTTGATGGCCTGGGGCGCGGCCAGCTGGCCGATGATGTGGCCGCTGGCCGGGGCGTCCACCACCACCAGGTCGTAATGGGACTCTCGTACCTCCCAGCAGAATTTGCCGACGGTCAGGATCTCCCGGACCCCCGGCGCCGCCGTGGCCACGAAGTCGAACGCCTTGGCCAGCGGCCCGATCCGGCCGATCACCGGGATGCGCAGGTGCAGCTTGAGGTACTCGCGCAGCGAAGCCTCCGTGTCCATCGACATGGACCAGACGCCGGGGGCGATCTCCCGCGGCGTGAAGTCGGTGGGAGGCGCCTCGAAGAGCGACGTCACGTCGCCCTTGGCGTCGACCTCGCACACCAGGACGCGCTTGCCGTGCTCGGCGGCCAACTGGGCCAGGCCAGCCGCGACCGTCGTCTTGCCCACCCCGCCCTTGCCGGTGACGAACACCAGACGCAGGTCCAAGAGGTCGGGCGCCGCCTTCACCGCCCCCGCGCCAGTCCCGCGGTCACGCCCGCCTCAGGGGGCGCCGAACCCGACGCGGCGATCGCCCGAGGGCGCACCCACCTCGACATAGGCGACCTTGACCACGGGAATGCCCACCCGTCGCCCCTTGCGGTCGGTCAGCCAGAGGACCCCGTCGCCGGTCTTGAGCAGCTTCTCGATGTCGGCGACCACCTTGTCACGATCGGCATCGTCGGGCATCTCCACTTCGAGCTCCTTGGGGGTGTGGGTGATGCCGATGCGCACGTCCACCTGGTCTCACTCTCCTCACGACCTCGCAGACGGTTCGAGGCCACCTGGACGTTACAGCGACGCGGCAGACTTATGGACATGACGTCCGGTGAGACCGAGCGCAGTGCCCGCTGGGCAGCGACGATGGCCGGCTACTCCGGGCCCGTGCGCCTGGCCCACGCCGACTCCCGTGCCCAGATCGGGCCGGCCCCGGGATCGCTCCTGGTGGACCAGACCCAACCGGCGGTGCCGAGGGGACGGGTCGAGCGCCGGGAACTCGAGGACGCGCTCCTGGCACCCGGCGCCACGCGTTCGTCGGACACCGGCAACCGGGCTCAGCCCGAGCCGCCGGATCCCTGGCGCACCTGTTTCGAGCGTGACCGCGACCGCATCCTGCACGCCACCTCGTTCCGCCGCCTGGCCGGCAAGACCCAGGTCTTCGTATTCCCCCAGGACCACCAGCGCACCCGCCTGACCCACGCGCTCGAGGTGGCACAGGTCGCCACGGCGATCGCGCGGGCATGTCGCCTCAACGTGGCCCTCACCGAGGCCATCGCCCTCGGGCACGACTGCGGGCACGGGCCCGGCGGGCACGCCAGCGAGGACGCGCTCGACCCCTACGTGCCCGGCGGGTTCGACCATGCACCGTGGGGGGCGCTGGTCTCCCTCGCGCCCCTCAACCTGTGCGCCGAGACCGTCGACGGCGTCGCCAACCACAGCTGGTCGCGCCCTGCCCCGGCCACGCCCGAGGGCGAGGTGGTCAGCTGGGCCGACCGCATCGCGTACGTCTGCCACGATTGGGAGGACGCGGTCCTGTCGGGCATCGTGGCGCCGCACCAGCTGCCGCCGGCCGTCCGCGCCCGGTGCGGGGAGCGGCGCAGCGCGCAGCTGGGCGCCTTCATCACGGGCGTGGTCTCGGCCTCCCTGCGCACCGGTCAGGTCGGGATGGAGGAGGAGGAGGCTGAGGCGCTCGCGGCGTTCCGGGCCTGCAACTACGAACGCATCTATCTGCGCGACGCCTCGCTGCGGCAGGGCGACGCGGTGATCAGCGTGCTGCGCGCGCTGGTCGAGCACTTCGCCGACCGGCCCCACCTGATCACCGAGCACTCGGCGGCCCGGGAAGAGTCCGCCGACGTGATTGCCGGAAGCGAGGAGGCGGTGCTGGCCGGCGTCACCTACGTGGCGGGCATGACCGACCGGTTCGCCTTCCGCCAGGCCGTGGCGCTGCTCGGCTGGGACCCGGCAAAGCTGCCCGCCGGCGTCGACAGTTGAGCCGTCCGGCTCACGCCGGCCGATCGGGAAAGGCCGGCGGTCGCTTCTCGGTCAGTGCCGCCACGCCTTCGGCGAAGTCCGCGCTGCGCATCATCTCCGCCATCCGGACGCCGGCGTCGCGCACCGACGACACAACGTCACCGTGCAGGTCGCGGTAGAGCTGCAACTTGGTCGCAGCCAACGAGGACGGCGCGATCTCGGTGGCGAGCCGCCGGGCGTAGTCGAACGTGAAGGGCAGCAGCTCGTCGGGGGGCAGCACCCGGTTGACCAGGCCGAGCTGCTCCGCCTCCTCGGCCAGCACGACCCGGCTCGACAGCAGCAGGTCGGCGGCCCGGCTGACGCCGACCAGACGGGGCAGCAACCACGACAGGCCGTACTCGGCGGGCAGACCGAGGCGCCCGTGCGACGTGGTCAGCTTGGCCCCCCGCGCCGCGAAGCGCAGGTCGCAGTAGCAGGCCAGCACCAACCCGACGCCGGCGGCCGGCCCGTTGACCGCGGCGATGATCGGCTTGGGGATGCCGAAGTGGTACGCGAAGTCGGCATCGAACTCGGGGCGGACGCCGTAGCCCGGCATGGCCACGTCGTCACCCAGCCCGGCGTCGTAAGAACCGCGCTCGACGTGGCCCTCGAGAGCTCGCGCGTCGGCACCGGCGCAGAAGCCCCGGCCTGAGCCGGTGACGACGATGACCCGGACCCCCGGGTCCGTGGCGGCGCGGTCGAGCAGCGCGCGGTATTCGGCGTGCATGCGGCCGGTCCACGCGTTGAGCCGATCGGGCCGGTGCAGGGTGACGGTGGCCACCCGGTCCCGCACCTCGTAGCGGGTGACCTTGAGCTCCACCTCAGTCCAGGGTGGCGTAACGGGCCAGGTGCAAGGTGCCGGCCTCGGCCGCATGCTCGAACTCGACCTGGAGCGGGTGACCCTCGGCCACCCGCTGGAATGCGGCCGCATGGTCGTCAGTGGCCCATAGGGTCACGACCAGCCAGTCCCCGCCGTGACGCGCCGTGGTGCGCCGCAGGAAGCCGGGCTGGTTCGGCACCAGCTCGGTCTGCACCCGCCGGTCCATAGCGAGGAAGGACTCGTCGGAGACCCCTTCGGCCAGCCGGAACGTGGTGATCTCGACGATCGACACGGTCAGGCCTGCACCAGCATCACGGGGTTGCCCTCGGGATCGGTGATGCCCGCCAGCGTGGGCCCGCCCGGGACGTCGAAGGGCTCCGCCACGACGGTGGCGCCGAGGGTGACCGACCGGTCGAGCGACGCCCGCAGGTCCGCCACCTGCACGTAGAGCGTGACGCCGGACCGTTCGCTGCCACGTATATGGCCACCGGGGCCAGGCTCCGGGCCGCCGATGCCGGGAGGGATCTCCATGATGAAGCCGTCCCCGATCCGCCAGTTGAAGAGGTCGGCGTAGAAGGCCTTCTGCCGCTCGGGATCGGTCGCCTCGATCTCCCAGTGCACCACCGGACGTGCCCAATCCTGCGCCATGCCACCTCCTGCCGAGACCCACAGTACCCAGCCACGGCGGGCGGCCCCACTGAGCAGCTCGTCGGTGTCGGGGTGCCGGGGTGCCGGGCGGATGCGCCGGCGGTGAGATTCGTCGAGCCCGACCGGTTCGGGCTCGTGAACGACCGGGCCGATCAATTCGGCCGGCGACCGTGTCCCCTATGAGATCTCACGGCCATGCCCATGACTCGCGAGTGGACCCGTTCGCGCGCTCCGGCGACGACGAGCTCATGGCCTCCGCCGAAGTCGACGTGTTCGCCATGGCCGAACGCCGGCTCAACGCAGGCTGAGCTCCCGCCGGTAGACGCGGGCCGGGCCGAGCGCGGCCAGTTTCTCGGAGATGGCCCGGAACGCCTGTGCCGTCTCGCTGTCCGGGTCGACGGCGGTGACCGGACGGCCCTCGTCGCCACCTTGGCGCACCGCACTGACGAGCGGGACGTGGCCCAACAGGGGAATCCCGAGGTCGGCGGCGAGCGTCGCCCCCCCGCCGGAGCCGAACAGCTCGTAGCGTTTCCCGTCGTCTCCTGTGAACCAACTCATGTTCTCGATGACGCCGCGCACGGAGAGCTTGAGCCGGCGGGCGGCGAACGCCGAGCGCTGCGCCACCCGCTGTGCCGCCGGCTGCGGCGTCGTCACGACGATGATCTCCGCCCGGGGCATGACCTCGGCCAGGGTGAGGGCGACGTCGCCGGTCCCGGGAGGCATGTCGATCAGCACGAAGTCCGGCTCGCCCCAGTACGCGTCGGTCAGGAACTGCTGGATCGCCTTGTGCAACATCGGGCCGCGCCAGATCACCGGTTGGTCGTCCGGCACGAAGTAACCCATGGACAGGCACTTGACGCCGTGGGCCGAGGTCGGGATCACCATGTCGCCGATGATGATCGGGTCATGGTCGGTCCCGAGCATCTTGGGCACCGAGAAGCCGTAGACGTCGGCGTCGAGCAGCCCGACCTGGTAGCCGGCCTGGGCCAGCGCGATGGCCAGGTTCACCGTGACCGTCGACTTGCCGACGCCGCCCTTGCCCGACGACACGCCGATGACACGCGTCTTCGCTTCGGGTGCCAGGAAGGCGGGCAGGGGCGCCGCGGGGGCGTGCCCGTGTCCCGCGTGGCCGACATCGGGGGCCTCCACCATTCCGCCCCGCAGGCGGTGCCGGAGCCCTGCCCGCTCCTCGTCGGTCATCACCACGAAGTCGAGCTCGATCTCCTCCACGCCGCGAACCGCGCCGGCGGCCCGGTGGATCTCCTCGGCCAGCTCATCGGTGCCCGGCCAGGCCGCCACGGGCAGGGCCACGTCGATGTGCACGCGGCGCCGGCGCAGGCGCACCGACCGCACCAGGCCGAGGTCGCCCAGCGTCAGGCCGATCTCCGGCTCCCGGACCGAGCTCAGTGCAGCCTCGAGCTGTGATTGATCTGCTGCCATGCGCTTCCTCGTCTCGGGATCGGGTGAGCCGCGTGCTCGGGGACGCCATCCGCGTCACCCCAGCTGGAGGCGCTGATCCCTCGGTAGACTACCCAGGGTGAGCACAGCTCCGATCATCGCGGAGAACGAGCGACCGGCCGGCGCGGACGATGGCCGGTTCAGTGCCGCCGTCGCTGCCGTCGCGGCCGCGTTCGGCGACCCCACTCGTCGCGACATCTTCCTCCATGTGCGCGCGGTGCCCGGCGGGACGGCCAGCGAGGTCGCGAGCACCTTCTCGCTCCACCCGAACGTGGCCCGCCACCACCTCCAACGGCTGGTCGACGGGGGCTACCTCAGGGTCGAGACCGGGCGCAACGCCGCCGGTGCCGGCCGCCCCTCCAAGCGCTACTTCTGCGTGGAGGAGGAGCTGCACCTGGGCCTCATGCAACGCCGCGACGACCTCCTCATGCGGCTCTTGGGCGAGGCGATGCACCGGCTCGGACCGGAAGAGGCCGAGGAGATGGCGGCGCACGTCGGCGAGGAGTACGGGCGCTCCCTCGCCTCACGCATGACCCCGAGCGAGGGCCAACGCACCGTGCGCGCCGCCATGCACGTGGTGGCCGAGACGTTGACGGCGCACGGCTTCGCCGCCCACGCCGAGGACCGGGGCGAGACCACTGCCGTCATCGCAGAGCAGTGCCCCTTCGGTGACGCCAGCAGCACGAACCCCGTGCTGTGCGCGGTGGACCGCGGCATGGTCAAGGGATTGTTGTCCGGACTGTGCGGCACGGCGTCGCGCCAGGCACTCCCGGTGATCCTCTCCTCGCGGGCGCGGGGCGATGACGCCTGCACCGCCTCTGCCTGAGCCACCCGTGGCTCGCGCCTATCTCGACCACGCCAGCACCACGCCGTCACGGCCCGAGGCCCTCGCTGCGTTGACGCGGTGGGCCACCCTCCCAACGGGCGATCCCGGCCGCGTGCACCAGGAGGGTCACGTCGTCCGCGACGCGCTCGAGGTCGCGCGCGGGCAGGTGGCCGAGCTGGTCAGCGTCGCCGGGCGCCAGGTGGTCTTCACCTCGGGCGCGACCGAGGCCATCAACGCCGCTGTGTGGGGGGCGACGCGGGCCGCGCCGGGATCGCCCGTGCTCTGTGCCGCCGTGGAGCACTCCGCCGTCCGCGATGCCTCGGCACGCCTCGCCCCCACCGAGGAGGTCCCGGTGGACGATGCGGGACGGCTGCAGGTCGACGCGTTGCAGGAGCGCCTGGAGGACGCCTCTCGACCCCGCCCGGCGCTGGTGCACTGCCAGTGGGGCAACCACGAGGTGGGGACGCTCCAGCCCGTGCGCGAGGTCGTCGCGCTGTGCCGGGCGGCCGGGGTCACGGTGCACGTCGACGCCGCTGCGGCGTGCGGCCATGTGCCGACGGACCTGGCCGCACTCGATGCCGATCTCGTCAGCGTCAGTGCGCACAAGCTCGGCGGGGTGCCAGGGGCCGGCGCGCTGATCGTCCGGCGCGGGAGCCGGTTCGAGCCCCTCCTCGTGGGCGGTGAACAGGAGCGCGGGCGCCGCGCCGGGCTCGAGGCGCTCCCGGCCCTCCTCGCCTTCGGTGCCGCGGCCGCTGCCCTGATAGGCGGCAGGATGGAGACGGAGGCCGCCACGGCGCGCCGGCAGATCGGCTCCATCGTCGACGCCGCCCTGGCCGTCGAGGGTGTCGACGTCGTGGGACCGGACAGGCCCGAGGCGAGACTGCCCCACCTGGTCTGCCTCGGCGTGCACGGTGTCGAAGCCGAACCCGTGCTCATCGGTCTGGACCGGGCGGGTGTCGCCGCGCATTCGGGCTCCGCCTGCTCGTCGGAGAGCATCGAGCCGTCGCCGGTGCTCGAAGCGATGGGCGTGGACCCCAGCCATTCACTGCGGATCAGCGTCGGGTGGACGACCACGGACGGCGACTGCGACGCCTTCGCGGCGGCGTTCCCCGACGTCGTCGCCGAGCTGCGGGCGCTACGGGGCTGACGTCGAGGTCGTGGTGGTGGTGAACGCGGCGGGAAGCGGGAGCCCGGCCGCCTCGTAGGCACCGCTGACCAATGGGGCGGCCTCGGGCAGCTCGGCGGCCGGCGGGTTGTCGGCCAGGAAGTCGTTGAACTGCGTCACCGCCGCCGCATGATTGCCATCCTGGTTCTCGAGGACCAGGCCGTAGAAGAGGTGGCCCTGATAGTACGTCGGGGAGTCCTTGATCGACGTCTGGATCTCGGCACGTCCGACCCGGACCAGCGACGCCACGTGCGCGGTGGTTCCGACGTTCCACTGCAGGAAGCCGGCGTAGGCCAGCGCGGCAGGGTTCGACGGGTCCTCGGAGAGCACCTTGTCGTAGAGCTCGAGTGCCGCCTTGGTGCTCCCCTTGTCGTTGAGCGCCGACGCCTGCTGCAGCTGCTGCTCAATGAGCTGGGCCTGCGACACGCTCACGCTGCCCGACGAGGCTTGCCCGGGTTGGCGTGTCTGGACGTAGTGCACCACGAGGATGACGGCGCCGGCGGCGATGAGAAGGCAAGCCCCCACGATCCCGGCCTTGCGCCACAGCGCCATCGGGGGGCGCTCTGGTTGGGCGGGCTCCGCCGTTGCGGAGCTGGTGGGGGCAGGGGCGGGGGCCGGGGTCGCGGTCGAGGTCGAGGTCGAGGCGTCGAGCGCGGCCAGATCCTCCTCCACCTCGACCAGCCGCGCCCTGTCCCGCGCCACCAGCACGGCATGGTCCTCGTCGGAGAGGTCCCCGGCCTCACGCTCACGATCGGCGTCGGCCAACGATCGCTCGAGGAAGTCCCGCTCGTCGGTCAGGTACCAGCGCTCGTCGCGGGGGGATCGTTCCTGCTGTTCTACGTCGGCGGTCACGACACGACCTCTTCCGCCTTCAGCGCGCCGAACTCGCGGCTCCGGCGCCAGAAGACCACGCCCACCGAGACCAGGGCGCCAGCGCCCAAGACGATGGGGATGATCCAGATGAGCGGCACGCCGCCCGCGTCGGGCGGGACGAGGAGGATGGTCTGGCCGTACTCGGACACGAGGGCCCGGTCGATGTCCGCATTCGAACGCCCCGCCGAGACCATGCTCTCGATCTGATGGCGCACCGCGATGGCCGTCGTCGCGTTCGACTCCGCCACTGAGATGTCGGTGCACGACGGGCAGCGCACGCCGGTCTCGATGGCAGCCGCTCGCTGGCCCGCCGTCTGGGGCGACGAGTCCAGGGCACCGCTGCCGATCACCAGCGCGACGGCAAGGACAGCCACCGGGAGCGCCACGCGGACCCAGAGCGGCAGGCGCGCCGTGCGCTCAGCCACCCGACGCGCCGGCCTGGTCGGTCCGGGCCGCCTTAAGGAACGACTCGAGGTTCTTCTGTGTCGCCGGGCCGACGAGCACGGCGGAGACCCGCCCCGAAGGGCTGATGACGAAGGTCGTGGGCGGGGCGGTGACCCCGTAGCGCTCGGCGATCGCGCCGCCGGGGTCGCTCACGGCTGGCCAGAGATCACCGTTCTTCTGCAGGAAGGCGCGGGCGGTGCTCGAGGTGTCGTGGAACACCACACTCACCATGTCCGCTCCGTCGGGCGCGTGCGCCTGCTCGAAGTGGAACCGTGACAGGTCGGGTGCCTCCTGCTGGCAGGGGATGCACCAACTGGCGAAGAAGTTGACGACGACGTAACGACCGCGCAAGGACGACAGCGAGACCGGCGCGCCCGTCGTCAGGTCGGTGCCGGTGAAGGTTGGCGCCTGCCGACCCAGCAGCGGGCTGGCGACGGCAGTGGCCTGTTGCGGTGTCCGGGTGGCCAGGACCACGCCCAGTACGACGAGAGCCAGCAGGACGGCACCCGCCACCCAGCGGGTCGCGTGGCGACGGCGCGGCCTCATGCCGGGCCCGCGGCGCCGCGGGCCACGAGGGCACCCACCGGCTGGGGCGATTCATCTCGTGCCCGGGCCTGCTCGGGCTCGGCGCCGGCGACGAGCTCCGGCGAGGCCGATGTCGGATCGGTGGCCCGGCGGCGCGACCCGGGGACGAGGGCGAGTGCGCCCCCTACGCCGATGAGCAGGCCGCCGGCCCACAGCCAGGCCACCAGCGGCTCGATGACCACGCCGATGGCGACCGATCCCCGCGGGAGGTTGTTGATGGCCTGGTTCCCCGACGCCGACCCGAGCCCACCGACCGCGTCGAAGGTCAGGTAGACGTCATCGAAGAGACCCGAGTCGATGGCCGGCGTCCCGACCACCGAGAGCGCGCTGCCGAAGCTGGTCGTCGCCGGGGTGAACACACCGCCGTCCACCTTGACGACGGCCTCCTGCGAGGTGCGCGACGACGAGCTCACGGTGCGCAATCCCTCGAACTCGAAACGGTGCCCGTCGTAGGCCACGGCGGTCCCCTTGTGGAGGGGAAGTTCGGCCTGATGGCGGTAGGAGGTGGCGGCGATGACACCGACCGCCAGCAGCACGACACCAAGGTGCACGACCATGCCCCCGTTGGCTCGCCCCACCAGGCCGCGCCACCAGCCGACGTGGCGGGTGCGGGCCGCCCGCACGGAGAGGACGAGGGCGCGGGCCGCCGTGGCGGCGGCCATGGCGCCGAGGCCGAACCCGATGAGCGTGGCGAAGCCGCGCAGGCCGAAGGCGACACATAGGACGATGGTGCCCACGCCGATCCACACCGGGACGGCGAGTCGCTGCCACAGCAAGCCGCCGTTCATCTTGCGCCAGCTGAGGACCGGCGCCACGGCCATGAGGAAGAGCAGGGTCAGGCCGACCGGGATGGCCACGGTGTTGAAGAAGGGCGCGCCGACGGTCACCTGCTGCTGGGTGACGGCCTCGTACAGCAGCGGATAGAGGGTGCCGAGCAGCACCACGAACGCGAACCCCACGAAGAGCACGTTGTTGAGCAGGAACGCGCCCTCGCGACCGAGCGGGGCGTCGATACCCCCAGGCGAGCGCAGGCGATCGCCGCGCCAGGCGATCAGACCGAACCCCACGATGACCACCGCGAAGAAGAAGCCGATCAGCAGCGGGCCGAGGGAGGACTCGGAGAACGCGTGGACCGACGTGATGACCCCGGAGCGAGTCAGGAAGGTGCCGAGGATGGTGAGGGCGAACGTCGCGATCGAGAGGGAGAGGTTCCAGACCCGCATCAGGCCCCGGCGTTCCTGGACGAGGACCGAGTGCAGGTAGGCCGTCCCGCAGAGCCAGGGCAGCAGTGCCGCGTTCTCCACAGGGTCCCAGCCCCAGAAGCCACCCCAGCCGAGCACCTGATAGGACCACCAGGCGCCGAGCACGATGCCGACGGAGAGGAAGGTGAACGCCACCAGCGTCCAGCGTCGGCACTCGATCTGCCAGCGGTCCCCCACCCGGCCCGTCGCCAGCATCCCGATGGCGAACGCGAAGGGCACGGTGAAGACGACGAATCCGATGTAGAGGAGCGGCGGATGGATCGCCACCAGCGGGTTGTCCTGGAGGAGCGAGTTGGGCCCGAGGCCCTGGGTCACGCCGGACGCGGTGACGAAGGGGTTGGCGGGACCGACCATGAGGCCGAAGAAGAACGCCGAGACGACGTAGAGAACGAGCGTCGCGTAGCGGATGACCGCATCCTCCGCCTGCCGGCGGTAGCGCCACACGAAGATGGTCGAGACGATCGAGAGAATCACGCCCCACAGGAGGATGGACCCCGCCAGAGCGGACCACATCCCCGTGACCGAGTACAGGAGCGGGGTGACCGTGCTGTTGTTCTGGGCCACGAACACCAACGTGAAGTCATGGGTGACGAGCGCGTGCTCCATCGCCCCGGCGGCGAACAGGCCACCGACGAGCATGACGGGGGCCAGCAGCCGGCCGTCGCCCATGGGGACAGCGGCGACCGGCCGGCGGGCGCGCAGCCCGAGGACGGAGACGACGATCCCGACGAGGCTCGCCACGAAGGCGAGCCACACCCCGATGGTCCCCAGATGCGCGTCGAGCATCAGCAGACCGGGCCGGTCGACGTCACCTTGACCCGGTTCGGGTACTGGGCGCTGTAGGTGCTCGAGTGCTTGATCAGGATGGAGTTCGACACGAAGTCGCTCGACGTATCCGACGTGAAGTGGCCGACGACGACAACGGGGACCCGCGCCTTGAAGAGCGCGGGGGGGCTTCCCGTGTTGGCGACGTGGACGACGTTCGGGCCCTGGCAGATGGTGAAGTCCGACCCGGCGTCGGTGGCGTGGATGGTGCCCGGGACGACGGTGCCCTCGAGGCGGAACGTCTGGGTGCCCAGCGTGTGCCGGTGGGCCAAAGCCTGGTCCACCGTGTCGAAGTAGTTGAGCGAGCTGCCCAGGCCCTCCACGAGGAGGAAGATCAGCGCGACGACCAGCAGCGCGAAGACGGCGAGTACCCGCCGGCTGGTCCGCCGGCGGCGCGGTGGCGGCACGGCCGGTCCCTGGTGGACCTCGGACGTCGGCGGGCTGGGCGGCGGGGTCGGCTCGGTGGTGGTGCCGGTCACGACCGCTCGCCGCGTGCCGGCGCGCTCTCCTGCTCGGCCGGTGGCGGCACCGACATCCGCAGCGCCCGCTCCCAACGCCGGCGGCGCGCGACCAGGCTGATGGCGTAGACGAACAGGGTGGCCAGTGCGATCACGTAGCCGGCGTCGACATAGCTCATACCAGGTCCGCTCCCCGAGCGTCGACGAGCTCGGTGTCCTCGCTCCAGCGCTCCGCCAGCGAGACCTCGAGCTCCTGGTCGCCGACGGCGTCCTGCAACACTTCCACCTGGTACCGCACGCCGAGCAGCCAGACGAAGACCAGCGAGAAGGCGACGAAGCCGAGGAGGAACGTCCACGACATGGAGGGCGACGCGTGGATCTTGAAGCCCGGGTCGATGAAGGTGCCGCCCTGGTGGAGCGTGTTCCACCAGTCCACCGAGAAATGCACGATCGGGATGTCGACGGCGATGAGCAGCGCGGCCACGGCGCACCGGCGGGCGCGGATCGTCGGCTCCGCCGGCACGCGCCGGAGGGCCAGGTACCCGATCTCGAGCAGCAGCAGCAGCGCGGCGGAGGTCAGACGGGCGTCCCAGGTCCACCAGACACCCCACACGGGGCGGCCCCACAGCGACCCGGTCACCAGCGTCAGCGCGGCGAAGACCGCCCCCACCTCGACGGCCGACGCCGCCAGGCGGTCCCAGAAGAACGAGCGCGAGCGGGGCCACAGGTAGAGCAGGCTCCCGCCAGCCGCCACGAGCCCGACCCAGTACAACGCCACCGTGGCGATGGCCGGGTGGATGTAGAGCAGCCGGGCGAGGTTCCCCTGGAACCGGTCCGGCGGCGTCACCCAGAGCCCGAGCCACACCGTGAATCCCATTGCGATGACACCGAGCATCCCGACGACGTCGAGCCAGCGCGGCCTGCGGGACGTCACGCCGCCTCCTGGAGCGGCCCGTAGAGGACGATGCCCACCACGAGATAGATCACCGCGAAGGGGACGAGGATCTTGAGCCACTGGGTCCCCGACGATGCATTGCCGCTGAGGGCGGCTTCCCACGCCTTGGAGCCGGCGAGCAGCACCGGGGCGAGCACCGGCAACACGAGGAGCGGGAGGAGGGTGTCGCGCACGCGCAGACCGGCCGACAGGCTGCCGTAGAGGACGCCCGCGCAGGCGAGGCCGACGGTGGCCAGCAGGCTTGCGGTCACGGCCAGCCACACCACGTGCACACGCACGTCGAAGAGGAAGGTGACGCCCGCCCACAGGACCAGTTGGAGCACCAGGAGCTGGAGCGCGAGGGCGGCCGCCTTGCCCAGGAAGATCCCGGCCGGGTCGATACCGGAGAGCCGAAGTCCGTCGCGCGTCCCCTCGCCGGACTCGACGGCCACGCTGCGCTGGATAGCCAGGACGGTCGAGAAGAGCAGGGCGACCCAGAAGATCCCCGGCGCGGCGTGGCGCAGCGCCGCCTGGTCCGGGCCGATGGCGAACGCCAGGAGGACGAGGACGAGGACGGCGAAGGGGACGACCTGCCACAGGGCGACACGTGAGCGCGCCTCGATCCGCAGGTCCTTGCCGGCCACCAGCACGGCGTCATGCCACATTGGTCGTCCCCGGCCCGCTCGGTACCGCGGTGAGCGTGACCCGCCGCCCGCCGGGCGCCTCACCGGTCACGCGCCCGCCGCCCATGGAGACCACCCGGTCGGCCAGGGGAACCGAGAGCTGTGGCTCGTGCGAGGACAGCAGCACGGTCGCCCCGTCGGACACCGCCTCGCCGATCAGCTCACCCAGGAGGGAGCGCGAGGTGGCATCGAGCCCGGCGTGTGGCTCGTCGAGCAGCCAGAGGGCGGGCCGGCGGGCGAGTAGCGCGGCGAGCGCGGCGCGGCGACGCTGGCCGGCCGAGAGGCGGCCGGCCGGCGTCGTGCGCAGTCGCCCGGTCAGGCCGAGGCGGTCGAGCGCGTCGTCGGCGCTGGCGGCGGGCAGGCCGAGGGCACGTACGGCGAACTGGACGTTCTCCGCCGCGCTCGAGTTCGTCGTAGAGAGGGGCGGCATGCCCCAGGAGGCCGACGTAGCGGCGCACCGACGTGTGGTCCGTGGTGAGGTCGACTCCGAGGACGGAGGCCTCCCCCGACGTCACCGGCAACAATCCGGCACAGGCCCGCAGGAGGCTGGTCTTGCCCGCCCCGTTGGCCCCGACCACGACCACGACCTCACCCTGGTCGAGAGAGAGATCGACCCCGGCAAGGGCAGGGAAGCGGCCGGCGAGTGCGACCGCGGCGCGAAAGTGGACGACAGGGGCCATGGCCTTCCCCACCATGGTAGGGGGGGTGGGTGCCAGGGTTCCAAGCGGGGGAATCAGCGCATGTGGGCGAGCGCCTTGATCGAACCGAGGGAGGTCGTCCACCTCGGCGCGGGCGAAATCGCTGAGTGCCGCCTCGTGGGTGATCAGCCCGATCGTCGCCATCAGGTCGTCCCAGGTCAGGGCCAGCGCGCCGGGATTGCCTGCGTCTCGGGGTCGGGATCGGTGGACAGGCCGGCCCGCTCCAGCGCCGGCCCGGCAGGATCTCGCCCTGATAGGCCTTGACCCACAGGTCGGCGATCCCGTCCTCGGGTGAGAAGAGCGGCTGCTGCGAGGTGGCGTCGACCATGCCGAAAAGATGACGCCGGCGTCCCTGGGGCGCTCGGGGCCCGTCGGTAAGGTCCGTCGCACCGATGGTGACCGTTCTGATGCCGCTGCCGGCGTATGACTTCGACCCCACCGAGGTGGCGGTCAGCTGGCAGGTGCTGTCCGCGGCAGGGCACGAGGTGGTCTTCGCCACGCCGTCGGGCCGGCCGGCCCGGGCCGACGACCTCATGGTGACCGGCCAGGGGCTCGATCCGTGGGGCGCTGTCCCGGGGGTGCGCCGGCTCACGGTCGTCGGCCGCGTCCTGCGTGCCAACGGCGACGCCCGGCGGGCCTACGCCGCGCTGTTGTCCGATCGGGCCTTCGCGTCGCCGCTGCACTGGGGCGCGGCCCGCCGCAGCTCATATGACGCGCTGGTGCTCCCGGGTGGGCACCGGGCGCGCGGCATGCGCGCCTACCTGGAGAGCCCCGAGGTGCAGCAGATGGCCGTCGACTCGTTCCGGTCCGCCAAGCCGGTCGGGGCCATCTGCCACGGCGTCGTGGTGGCGGCGCGGGCGCAGGACCCGGTGACCGGGCACTCGGTGCTGCACGGGCGGAGGACGACGGCTCTCACCTGGGCGCTCGAACAAAGGGCCTGGGGCATTGCCCGTTTCACCCGGTTCTGGGACGCCAACTACTACCGGACCTACGTGGAGGAGCGTGGACAGCCGTGGGGGTACATGTCGGTGCAGCAGGAGGTGACGCGGGCGTTGGCCGACCCGGCCGACTTCGTCGACGTGGAGAAGGGCTCACCCGACTTCCGGCGCAAGACGAGCGGGCGCGCCCGGGACACGTTGGACGACCCGCGACCCGCCTGGGTGGTGCGCGACGGCTCCTATGTGTCTGCCCGCTGGCCGGGCGACGCGCACACGTTCGCGCGCACGTTCGCCGACGTGCTCGCCGGGACGGCTCTCTGACCGTTGGTGGTCAGATCCCGCTCCCGTCGAGGACGAGGTCGAAGGCGGACGGCGGCATCAGGCGTTCGAAGTAGTAGTCCTCGGCCTCACTCCAGCGGGCCTCCCACGCTGCCCGGTAGTACGCCCCCTCCCGCTGCAGGAGGCGCGCCCGCCGGACGTGGCGGGGAGCGTCCAGCAGCCCCCGCAGGCTGAAGAGATCCGCCAGCTCCGGACGGGCGCTGTAGGCGCCATCGAGGATGACGACGCCGGCCGGGCCCGCCGTGATCTCCGCGGCGAGGCGCCCGTCGTCGGCGTCCCAGTCGTATGGCCGCCAGGTCGCCGGCTCCCCGCGCCGGAGGCACCCGAGGAGGGTGCGCTGGCGCCGCCAGTCGATGACGAGGTCCACCTTCTCGGCCGGCCCCAGAGCATCCCAGTAGGCGTCGTCGCCGCCGCAGTAGAAGTCGTCGCCGTCGATGACCAGCGCAGCGGCGCCGATCTCCGTTGCGACCTGGCTCGCCAGGGTGGACTTGCCGACTCCGGACCGCCCGTCGAGCGCGACCAGCACGGGGGCCGGGGCCTTCGACGCCGCCTGGAGCGCCCGGATGCGGTCATACAGGATGACGTCGGCGCCCGCGTCACCGGCCGTCACCGGATCGGCCACGGCCTAACTCTTGGAGAGGCGGCTGAGGCCGAGGTCGTTGAGGAGGTTCGAGAGCTGCGACGACAGCCAGCTGACGTTGTCGGTGAGGAGCAGCACGCCGAACACGACGAGGACGAGGCCCGCCACGAGCTCGACGGCCCAGAGCCAGTGCCGGGCCCGGGCCAGGGCCGTCGTGAGGCGGCCGAAGGCGAGACCCACGAGCACGAACGGCACGGCCAGGCCGAGCGAGTACGCGAAGAGGAGCAACACACCCCCCGGCAGCGTCCCGTTGTGCGCGGCGAGCCCGAGGACGACGCCGAGGATCGGGCCGATGCACGGCGTCCAGGCGAAGGCGAACGCCATGCCCATCAGCGGTGCGGCCCAGGCTCCGAGGCGTGACGGGCGCACATCGAAGCGCCGCTCGCCCGTGACCCGTGACACCACTCCGAGCGTGCCGGCCCCCGCATGGGCCCATACGCGCGTCGGAAGGGCGCCGAGCAGCATGACCACCCCGAGCACGATGATGACTGCCCCGCTCAGGTGGGCCAGGGTGATCTCGTGCGCATCGAGCACACGCCCGATGCTCGACGCCGTCGCCCCCAGCGCGACGAAGACCAGGGTGAAGCCGGCCACGAAGAGGCCGATACCGCGCAGGACCGGGCGCAGGGCGGCCGACGGTGTCGTCCCATCACCGCCGGCTTCCAGCTCGGCCGCCGAGAGACCCGAGACCATGGAGACGTAGCCCGGGACAAGGGGCAGGACGCACGGCGAGACGAACGAGAGGATCCCGGCGCCGAAGGCGACGAGGACGCCGGCTGGGTCAGCCGAGATTGCGGCAGGTGCGGGGAGCGCGGCGCCCCCCTTTACCTGAGGCTCTTGCGAACCAGGTCCATGTCGGCCTCCACCATCATGGTGACCAGAGCGGGGAAGTCGACCTCGCGATGCCAGCCGAGCACCGAGTGCGCCTTGGCCGGATCCCCCACTAGCAGATCGACCTCGGCCGGCCGCAGGAACCGATCGTCGATCACGACGTGCTGCTCCCAATCCAGGCCGGCGGCCCCGAAGGCGAGCCGGCACAGCTCACGTACGGCATGCGTCTCGCCGGTCGACACGACGTAGTCGTCCGGCCTGTCCTGCTGCAGCATCAACCACATCGCCCGCACGTAGTCGGCGGCGTAGCCCCAGTCCCGCTGGGCGTCGAGGTTGCCGAGCGCCAACTTGTCCTGGAGCTTGTGGGCGATGCGCGCCACCCCGTGGGTGACCTTGCGCGTGACGAACTCGAGCCCGCGGCGCGGCGATTCGTGGTTGAACAGGATCCCCGAGGACGCGTGCAGCCCGTAGCTCTCGCGGTAATTGACGGTGAGCCAGTGCCCGTAGACCTTGGCCACGCCATAGGGGCTGCGGGGGTACAGGGGGGTCGACTCGCGCTGTGGGACCTCCTGCACCTTGCCGAACATCTCCGAGGAGCTGGCCTGGTAGAAGCGGATCTCGGGGTCGACCAGGCGGATGGCGTCGAGCACCCGCGTCACGCCCAGGGCCGTCGTCTCGCCCGTCAGCACCGGCTGGGTGAAGCTCGTCTGGACGAAGGACTGGGCGGCCAGGTTGTAGACCTCGGTCGGCCGGTGGTCGCGCAGTATGTTGATGAGCGACACCTCGTCGAGGAGGTCGCCCGCGACGACCTCGATCCGGTCCTGGATGTGTGCGATGCGCTCGAAATTCAACGTGCTGGAACGCCGCACCATGCCGATAACTGTGTAGCCCTTCGAAAGGAGGAGCTCGGCCAGGTATGAGCCGTCCTGGCCCGTCACGCCCGTAATCAGTGCCCGTTTCGCCACGGCGCAACGCTAGTCGACCTGCAAGCAGGCCCTCCCGTCACGCATACAGTTCCGTCGTGGCGACGGCGTGCATGGTCTCGTTCCGACTCGGGGGCGGGGACGGGGTCGCCGTCGAGGCGGCGAAATGGGCGGGTGCGCTGGGCCTCCTCGGCTGGACCGTGCGCACGGTCGCCGGCGCGGGGCCCGTGGACACCGTCCTGCCAGGGTTGGCCATGCACGCGGCCGAGCCCCCGACGCGAGCCGAGGTTGACGATGCGCTGGCCGGCGCGGATCTGGTCATCATCGAGAACCTCTGCTCGCTTCCCCTCAACCCGCAGGCGGCGCGGGTCGTTGCAGCGGCCTGCGCCGGACGACCGACGCTGCTCCACCATCACGACCTGCCGTGGCAGCGCCCGCACCTGGCCCACCTCTCGCCCCCGCCCGACGACGCCGCGTGGGCGCACGTCACCATCAACGGGCTGAGCCGCACCGAGCTGGCCGCCCACGGGATCACGGCGACGACCATCTACAACGCCTTCGACCCGGAGCCGCCGGCGGGCGAACGGGTGAGGGTGCGCGGCGCGCTGGGTGTCCCCGAGGGCGTGCCGGTGCTGCTCCAACCGACGCGAGCGCTGGCGCGCAAGAACATCCCGGGCGCCATCGCCCTGGCCGAGGCCGTCCGCGGCGTCTATTGGCTCCTCGGTCCCGCCGAGGACGGGTACGGGCCCGAGCTCGAACGGCTCGTGGCGCGGGCCCGCTGCCGGGTGGTGCTCGGCGCCCCCGCTGGCGGCTGCTCGATCGCCGATGCCTACGCGGCCTGCGACGCCGTCCTCCTCCCTTCGTTCTGGGAGGGCTTCGGCAACCCGTCGGTGGAGTCGGCGACCCACCGGCGACCTCTCGCCATCGGCCCGTACCCGGTGGCCGCCGAGCTCGCGGCGTTCGGATTCCGCTGGTTCGATTCGGTCGACCCGGCCGGCCTGGCCCACTGGCTCGACGAGCCCGACGCACGCGTCATTGCGCACAACCTCCGCGTCGCCACGGACCATTTCAACCTGGCCGACCTGCCGACGAGGCTGTCCGGGGTCCTTCGGCGGGTTCCCGGCCTCTGACCGTTCGGTAACCTGAGCCCGATGTCGGGAGCGATCCAGGCGGCCTCGAGGCGGCTTTCAGCCGAACAGCGGCGGCTCCAGCTTTTGGCGGTCGCGCTCGAGCTGTTCGCGCAGCGGGGTTACCGGGCCACGACGATGGACGACATTGCAGAAGCCGCAGGGGTGACCAAACCGCTCCTGTACCAGCACTTCTCCTCCAAGCGCGCGCTCTACCTCGAGCTGGTCGACTCCATCGCCCAGGACGTCCTGACGGCCATCGGGCGCGCCGTCGCGCAGGCCGAGGGGCCGCGCCAGCAGGTCGAGCTGGGCTTTGCCGCCTACTTCCGCCTGGTCGTCAGCCACGAGGCGGAGTTCAGGCTGCTCTACGGGCGTGACCACGCGGACGACTTCGAGCTGGGCCGGGCCCTGCGCGCCGTGGAGGACGCCATCGCGGAGGCGATCGACCCGCTCATCGACGCCGGGCTCGACGACGACCACCGCCGCCTCCTGGCCTACGGCATCGTGGGCATGGCGGAGGGCGTGAGCCGTCGCTTCATGGCGCAGCGGCCCGACTCCGAGGCCGAGGTCGACGAGGAGGCGCAGAAGCTGGCCCGCCGCATGGCGGACCTGGCCTGGGCCGGGCTGCGCTCGGTACACCCCGACTGAGCCTCGGCGTGCGGCGGCGGCGTGGCCCGTCAGAGCAGCGTGACGAGCCTCCGGCACAGATCCCAGAGCTCGTCGACGCATGCGGCATAGGCCTCCGCCTCGTGCCCCGCCGGGTCGAGGACGTCGTCATGGTCGGAGAGCTCGATGGCGTCGAGGCCCAGCGCGGCGACCCGCTCGTCGAGGGCGGGCGGCGGCGGTGCAAGTCTCCGGCAAACGTCGCGGATGGTGGCCGTCTTCGCCGCGGCGTCCGGGAACTGGCGCCGGACGAAGCGCACGTGGTCGGCCTCCATGACGACCACCAGTTGTGCGTGCACGAGGTCGACCCCGTGCACCTGCCGGCTCCGGTGCCGGCGGAAGTCGGCGCCGGCGAGCTCGGGGAGGCGCGTCGAGCGCGGTGCGGGTGCGCATGCCCATCGGCTGACCGTCGATGGTGTGGGTGCCCGCGGTCACGACGTGCATCGGGTCCTCCGGACGACCGTCGCGCAGGACGTCGAGCATGAAGCCCACCATGACCGAACGCGCCGCATTCCCGGTGCAGAGCACCAGGAGGTCGGTCATCGGGCGCCCAGCAACAGCGCGGGGGAGTCGACGTCGAGGGCGTGCTGGGCGTGGCGGGTCGAGCTGGTCAGGAACATCAGGTCGCCCCTCGCCGTGCGCTGGACGACCATGGAGGCCACGATCGCCATCAGCAGCCCGGCGAACGTGTCGCGCCGGGTGTCGGCGCGCAACTGCTCCAGGGTGTAGTCGCGCACGCCACGCCGGCACAGGGCGTCGTGGTAGCGCGCGAGGAGCTCCAGCTCCTTGGCCCGGCGGTCCTCGGTGCTGAGACAGCCGCCGATGAAGTAGGCCACGTCGATGGACGCGCCGGCCCACGCCGCCGTCTGCCAGTCGACGACCACAGGTCTCGGGTTGTCCGGCTGGAACAGAAGGTTGTCGAGACGGAAGTCGCCATGGCTGACCGTGCGGGGCCCGCCGCGCAGGCGTAGGTACGTCGGGAGGTGCTCAGCGAAGAGCCGGCACACCTCTTGGTGCTCCGGCGCGAGCTCGTCGGCATAGCGCTCCAGGAAGCCGGGCAGCAACGAGGACACCAGGGCGACGAGGAAGCCGTCGGACTCCGGAGTGGAGCGGTTGAGCCACTCGAGGCCCTCGAGTTCGGGCGCCTCCCAGCACGGTGCGTGCAGCCCGGCCATCTCCTCGAGAACGGCCGCCGCCACGTCGGGACGGCACGCCTCGATCTGGTCGCCCTGCGCCGCGCCGGCGATGTCCTCCATCAGGAGCGTGAACCAGCCGGTCTCGGGTTCAACCTCGGCCAGGTAGGTCCTCGGCAGCCGTGCGCCGACTCGGGCGGCGACCTCGCGGTAGAAGCGGATCTCTATCTCGTAGGCCCGCAACGCGAGGCCCGTGCCGCGGCTCTGATCGTCGGCCGAGGCGAACTTGCCGACCACGCTGGCCGGGCCGGCGCCGGGGGGATCGAACGTCAAGGCGAAGCGCGTGGTATCGGCCATCTGGCCCGTCCCGATCGGGGCCGTCTCGAAGGAGCGCACCGAGACGCCGTCCGCCACTGCACCGGCACCCCGGAGGACGTCGGTCAGCCACTCCGCGGTGACGTCGGCGGCATAGCGGAGGAGTCGGGGGGGCAGCATGGCAGGCCGACACTATTGGCCCGACCTGGTCTGCCGCGCCGGAACCGATCACGGCGCCCCTCCGCCGACCTACTGATGACCAGAAACCGTCGCGGCGGACGACCAGATGCGCTCGGCGCGGACCAACGCCTCAGAAATCCCGTTGCTCTCGGGCGCATTCGAGACGATCCCCGGATCGTGCAGGACTATCTGGTTGCGCCCCGAGCGCTTCGCCACCAGGAGCGCGTCATCGGATCGGCGAAGGGCGACGGCCATCTCCTCGCCCGGCTCGATTTCGGTGATCCCGAAGCTGGAGGTGAACTTGGGCAGCCCCGCGACGGTGATGGCGGCGTCGAGCTGGGCCCGCGCGGAGTTCAAGGCGCGGGTGGCGTCCAGCGCCGAGCAATCGGGGAAGGCGATGGTGAACTCCTCGCCGCCATAGCGGGAGATGATGTCGTGCGACCGGAGCGTGTCGCGCAGGACGCGGGCGAACAGTCGCAACGCCCTGTCCCCGGTCTCGTGCCCGTAGGTGTCGTTCAGGTTCTTGAAGTGGTCGAGATCGGCCATCGCCACCGCCACCGGATGGAGATCGCGGGGCACGGCGGCCACTTTCTCGGAGAAGGAGCGTCGGTTGAGCAGCCCGGTCAGCGTGTCGGTCGTCGCTTGCAGCTGCGTCTCGGCCATGACCCTGAGCAGGCCGATCCGTGCCCCGGCCAGCTTTGCCAGCGTGGTCAGGTCCTGAATTTGGGAGTCCTGCACCTCTGCCTGGGGCTTGTCGGTGGCGTGGATCACGCCCACCGTCCGCCCCATGATGGACACCGGGACGCACAGCGCCGAAAGCCGCCCCTGCGGCCGGTTGCGCAGCTTGGGGCACGCATCGAGATGGTCGCTGTCGCCGAAGACCTGCACCTGGGCCCGCCGGAGGGCGGGGCAGCGGTCCGGGGAGTCGACGCTGCACGAGGGTGGCTCGCCGTCGGGTCCGACGGCCGCCATGCGCAGGAGGTGGGCGCGGCTGTTGTCGGCCAGCAGGAGCTCGACCGGGGCGTCTGGTACCACAGCGGCGAACGACCGCTCGATCACGTCGATGACTTCCGGCTCGCCCTCCGCCATGTCCAGTGCGTTGGCGAGGCGATTTTCGAAGCGCTGGCGCTGCGCCTGCACCTCGCGGGTGACCCCTTCGCGTTCGGCGAGCTCGATCGCCGCAGTCAGCTGGTCCGTGAGCGTCCGGACCTTCTGGTCGGTCTTGTTCTGCTGCCGGTCGCTGACGATGACCAACACGCACACCAGCGGGAGCGTGATGGCGATGAGGACACCTGCTGTCACCAGGTAGGACAAGAAGCCCGATCCGACGGAATTGCCCACGACCATCGCCGGTATCGTCAGTGCGCCGAGGACGAAAAGTCCGGCCAGCGGGCTGATGAAGCGAAGGCGCTTGGCCTTCGCCATCTCTCCATGCCATTCCTCTTCGGTAACCATTCCCGATTGACTCCCGCTCATGACCGCGCGGCCTCCGGTCCAAACCGGGATGCCGCCCACCGCCAAGCCGCCTGCTGTTGTTGTCATTGTCGGTCGCAACTGAAGGGACCTTTAGGAAGATGGCGCCGAACGGGCCGGCGAGTCGAGAACCCGCAAAATCGCAGTCAGACACGCAGATTGTGGTCCCAGTAGTGTTCTCGAACTTGAAGAAGTCACCAACGGTTCTCGCAGTGAGCTCGAGGGCAATCGAAATGCGCTGACCCGCTCAGAAGATGTGAACGACGCCGGCGGATTCTCCGGAATTCCGGCCAGGACCCGTCCGTCCCGGTCAGCTCAATTGATATGGATCCCCGAAATGGCCCGACTGATCACGAGGCGCTGGACCTCGGAGGTGCCCTCGAAAATGGTGTAGATCTTCGAGTCGCGGTGCCACTGCTCGACGGGGTTGTCCCGGACGTAGCCGTAACCACCGAGGATCTGGATCGCCTGGTCGGTGACCCAGACGGCGTTCTCACCGGCGTAGAGCTTGGACATGGATCCCTCGCCGTTCTCGAACTTCTTGCCGGTGCTGGCCATGTTGGCGGCGCGATGCACGAGCAGCCGGGCGGCGTCCGTGTGCATCTTCATGTCGGCCAGTTTGAAGGCGATGGCCTGGTTCTCGATGATGGCCCGGCCGAACTGCTTGCGCTCCTTGGCGTACTCGAGCGAGTACTCGTAGGCGGCCCGGGCTATGCCGACGGCCTGCGCGCCGACGATCGGTCGGGAGGCCTCGAATGTGGCCATGGCGGCCTGCGAGGACGTCTTCTTGCCCTCCTTGGCGCGGGCGAGTCGCTCGTCCAGCTTCTCCTTGCCGCCGAGGAGGCACCGCCCAGGAACGCGGCATTCGTCCAGGACGACCTCGGCCGTGTGCGACGCACGGATGCCCATCTTCTTGAACTTCTGGCCCTGGGAGATGCCGGGCGTGCCCTCCGGCACGACGAAGCTCGCCTGGCCCCGGCTCCCGAGCGACGGATCGACCGAGAGAACGAGCACGTGGGTGTTGGCGATGCCCCCGTTGGTGATCCAGGTCTTGGTGCCGTTGAGCACCCATTCGTCCTTGGCCTCGTCGTAGACGGCTCGTGACTTGAGCGACGAGACGTCGGAGCCGGCGTCGGGCTCGGAGACCCCGAAAGCCGCCAGCTTGACGTCCTCGGGTGTCCCGAAACACTGGGGGATCCACTCCCCGATCTGCTCTGGCGTCCCGTTGGCGAAGATCCCGGCCACGGCCAGGGTGGAGCCGAAGATGGCGAGACCGATACCCGCATCGCCCCAGCTCATCTCCTCGTTCACCAGGCACATGAGAAGACCCGTCGGATCCGAGAAGCATTGGGCGATGAAGTCGAAGGAGTAGAGGCCGTTCTTCGCGGCCTCCTCGATGATGGGCCAGGGTGTCTCCTCGCGCTCGTCCCATTCGGGACCGGCAGGGCGGACCACGTTCTCGGCGAACTCGTGGACCCACTTCACGATCTGGAGCTGGTCCTCGTTCAGTTCGAGGGAGTAGTCGGACATGATGCGTCCTCCTTGTACGACGAGGCCTGTCGGCGTTTCGGCGGACCCTCCCGGGCGCGACGCGCGCATCCCGGGTCGTCCCTGGTTACTGAAGAGTAACCTACGAGACGGTAACCGGTCCAGCAACTGCCATTCAGGACCCTGAACTGGGATTGGGGTTGCTCAGCGGCGGATGGCGGTGCCCGCCGGCGTATCCTCCACCGTCCAGCCCCGGGCCATCAGCTCGTCCCGCAGGGCGTCGGCCCGGGCGAAGTCCCGGGCCTGGCGGGCCTCGTCGCGCTCGACCACCAGCCGCGCCGACTCCTCGTCGACCTCGGTGTCGGCGGCGTGCAGCGTCACCCCGAGCGCGGCGGCGAGGACGGCCGCCGTGTGGGCCAACCGGCCGCCCTCGGCCTCGTCGCCCGAGTCGGCGGCCGAGTGCGCCGCTGTCACCAGTTCGAAGACGGTCGCGAGGGCACCGGGTGTGTCGAGGTCGTCGTCCATGTGTGTCCGGAATGCCGCCACCGCGGCGGCGTCGAGGCCCGTGGCCGGGGGTGTGCCCTCGATCACGAAACCTTCGTCCGTCTCGGCCAACAGATCTGTCACGTCGAAGCGCGCGAAGCGCCGGGCCAACCCGTCCAGCCGGGTAAGCGCCTTCTCGGCGTCGGCCAGCGTGTCGGGCGTCACCTCAATGGGTGAGCGGTAATGGGCCCGCAGCACCAACACCCGATAGGCGCGGGCATCACTGCGGGCCAGGAGATCAGGCAGCGTCGCGAAGTTCCCGAGCGACTTCGACATCTTGGTGCCGTCGACCTCCACCCAGCCGTGGTGCATCCAGTGGCGCGCGAAGACCTTGCCGTCGGCGACCGCCTGTGCGCGCTCGTTCTCGTGATGCGGGAACATCAGGTCCTGGCCGCCGCCGTGGAGGTCGAAGCCCTCGCCCAGCAGGTCCAGCGACATGACCACGCACTCGGTGTGCCAGCCCGGCCGGCCCTGCCCCCACGGCGAGTCCCAGCTCGGCTCACCCTCTTTCGCCTTCTTCCAGATGGCGAAGTCGAGGGGTGAGCGCTTGTCCTCGTTGGCCTCGACCCGCGCCCCGGCCTGCAGCGACTCGAGCGACTGTTGCGCCAGGAGCCCGTACCCGTCGACCTTGGACACCTCGAGGTAGACCCCGTCGGGTGTCTCGTACGCCATTCCCCTGGCCATCAGGTCGTCGACCAGCGCCACCATGTGTTCGATGTAGCGGGTGGCGTGGGGGACGTCCTGTGGCCGGAGGTCACCCAACGCGTCCATCGACTCCCACCAGCGGGCCTCGAATTCGGCCGCCACGTCGGCTTCAGTGCGACCCAAGTCTGCCGCCCGCTTGATGATGTTGTCGTCGACGTCCGTGACGTTGGCTACGTGCCGCACCCTGAGCCCGGTGAAGCTCAGGTAGCGCCGCAGGATGTCAAAGGTGAGGTTGGCGCGCCCATGGCCGATGTGCGGCAGGTCGTACACCGTGGGACCACACACGTACATCGACACCTCTCCCTCTGTGCGCATCTCGAGGGGGCGGATGGTGCCCGTGGCGGTGTCGTGCAGGTACAGCATCCGGGTACGGTAACTCGATCATGTCGACCCCCACGACGGGAGCGCCCGGCGTCCCGGACAAGCCGACCCTCGACGGACTCGAAGAGCGCTGGGCCGCCGCTTGGGACGAGGCGGGCACGTACCGCTTCGACGACAGCGCCACCCGGGCCGAGGTCTTCTCCATCGATACGCCGCCCCCGACCGTGTCGGGCTCGCTCCACATGGGGTCGGTGTTCGGCTACGTGCAGACCGATGCCATCGCCCGCTACCGGCGCATGCGGGGCTGGAAGCTCTTCTACCCGATGGGCTGGGACGACAACGGGCTGCCGACCGAGCGCCGGGTGCAGACCTACTTCGGCGTGACCTGCGACCCCACACTCCCCTACGACCCGGACTTCACGCCCCCCGAGGAACCGGGCAAGATGGACATCGGGATCAGCCGGCCCAACTTCATCGCCCTGTGCCACCAGCTGACCGCTCAGGACGAGCACGCCTTCGAAGCCCTGTGGCGCCGGATCGGCCTCTCGGTCGACTGGGGCCGCGGCTACGCCACCATCGACGACCGGAGCCGGAGAACGAGCCAGCGCATGTTCCTCCGCAACCTGGCCCGCGGCGAGGCCTACGCCTCGGAGGCGCCCACGCTGTGGGACGTGGACTACCAGACCGCGGTGGCCCAAGCCGAGATGGAGGATCGCGAGCTGCGTGGCGCCTACCACCGGCTGCGCTTCGACGACATCGAGATCGAGACGACCCGACCCGAGCTGGTCGCCGCCTGCGTCGCATTGGTTGCGCACCCCGACGACGATCGCTACGGGGCGAGGTTCGGCTCCACGGTGCACACCCCGCTCTTCGGGGTCGAGGTGCCCGTGCTGGCCCACCACCTGGCGGAGCCGGACAAGGGCACGGGGATCGCAATGATCTGCACGTTCGGCGACGTCACCGACGTCGTGTGGTGGCGAGAGCTCGACCTCCCGACCCGCAGCATCATCACCAGGTCGGGCCGCATCACCGACACGCCGCCGCCGGGCGTGCCCGACGGTGAGGCGTGGAAGGCCATCGCGGGACGCACGGTGAAGCAGGCCCAGCGCGCCATGGTCGAGTTGCTCGCGGCATCGGGGGACCTGGTCGGCGACCCCCGCCCCATTGAGCACCCCGTGAAGTTCTACGAGAGGGGCGACCGCCCGCTCGAGATCGTGACGAGCCGGCAATGGTTCATCCGCAACGGCGGTCGGGACGAGGTGCTTCGCCGTCAACTCCTGGAACGGGCCGGGCAGCTGGACTGGCACCCGCCCTACATGAAGGTCCGCTACGACGACTGGGTCAGTGGTCTCAACGGCGACTGGCTGGTCAGCCGCCAGCGCTTCTTCGGGGTGCCCGTGCCGGTCTGGTACCCCGTCGGGGCCGACGGCGAGCCCGACTACGGCGCGCCGATCCTGCCGGACGAGGCGAGCCTGCCCGTCGATCCGACGACCGACGTTCCCCTGGGCTACACCCAGGAGCAACGGGGCGCGCCGGGTGGTTTCACCGGTGACCCCGACGTGATGGACACCTGGGCCACCTCGTCGGTCACACCACAGATCGCCTGCGGCTGGGAGGACGACCCCGCGCTCTTCGCAGCGACCTTCCCTATGGACCTACGGCCGCAGGGCCCCGAGATCATCCGAACCTGGCTCTTCTCCACGCTGTTGCGCTCGCACCTCGACCAGGATGCCCTGCCCTGGCGGCACACCACCATCAACGGCTGGATCCTCGACCCGGACCGCAAGAAGATGTCGAAGTCCAAGGGCAACGTGGTCACACCGATGCCTCTGGTGGAGGAGTTCGGCTCCGACGCCGTGCGCTACTGGGCCTGCAACGGCCGCCCCGGGACCGATACCGCGCTCGACACGGGGGTCATGAAGATCGGGCGGCGGTTGGCCATCAAGATCCTCAACGCGTCGAAATTCGCGTTGGGCCGGCTGGGCGACGGTCCGGTGCCGGGGATCGAGGCCGTGCGCGAGCCCCTCGACGTGGCGCTGCTGGCGCAGTTGGCCGCGCTGGTGCGGACGGCTACGGCGGCGCATGAGGGGTTCGACTACGCGCGGGCACTCGAGGTCACGGAGTCCTTCTTCTGGTCGTTCTGCGACGACTACGTCGAGCTGGTCAAGACGCGGGCCTACGGTGACGGCGATGGCGCCGGGACGGCGTCGGCCCGGGCGACGCTGGCACTGGCCCTCTCGGCACTGCACCGCCTCTTTGCACCCTTCCTGCCCTTCGTCACCGAGGAGGTCTGGAGCTGGTGGCAGCCGGATTCGGTGCACGTCGCACCCTGGCCGGAGGTCGCCGAGGTCGCCGGCCACGACGGCGCCGACACGTCCGTGCTGGCGGCGGCGGCCGAGGTGCTCGGCCTGGTACGCCGCGAGAAGACGGCGCACAAGCGCTCCATGCGGGCGAGGGTGGCGCGCCTCACCGTGACCGGGCCGCCGGCGCTGCTCGCCGCGGTCGAGGCGGCCCGCGGCGACATCTGTGACGCGGGCGGGGTGGACGAGCTGGTGGCGGTCGTGGGCGACGCGCTCGTGGTGGAGGTGGAGCTCGCCGACGAGGCCTGACCGGTCGGGTCAGAGATAGGCCGACGCCGCGGCTTTCTGCCATCTCCTGCGGCGTCGCCCGCGAGATGGCGAGCATCTGTTGCTCGCCCCCGGACAGCGTGCCGGCCAGCTGCCTGCGGCGATCCTTCAGGCTGGGAAACTGCTCGTAGGTGCGCGACTCGACCTCGGCAGTCGTCACGCAGCCGTGCGGAGGTTGTCGCGCGCCGTCAGATCGGGGAATCCCCGCGCCCGATCACGCTGGCGTGGGCCAGGACCTCGAGCCTCCGGTGCGACACCGCGACGCCGTCGATGGCAAGGATCGCGGTGCAGGCGGCCGATGATGACCTTCAGCGGTGTGCTCTCGCGGGCGCAGTTGGGCCCGAGGAGTGCGAACACGCTGGGGGCGTGGATGGGCGGTCCCGTGGGGATGGGAGGTCATGAACTGGTTTCTGTCTCCACGTCAGAAAGAGCTCTCGATGGCGGCGAGGACGTATCACTCGGGGTTGCAGCGGCCCGGGCACCCTCGAGGAAGTCCGCCACGGCGGAGGTGGTGGCCTGGCAACGCAGGGAGGCCAGGACGTCGAACGCGTGCTGGGCCAGGGGCAACTCCGCATAGGCCACCGGCTCCTTGGACACCGCGCGGAGGCGATCCACGAACGTGCGGGCCGTCTCGACGGGGACCAGCGTGTCGTTGACGCCGTGGAGCACGAAGAACGGGGGTGCCTCGGCAGAGACCCGGTGTGTCGGTGACGCGGCACGGAAGACCTCGGGATCAGCCGATTCCGTCGTCTTCATGACGCTCTTCTCGAGCATCTTGAGCAGGCCGGGCCCGAAGATGGCCGAACCCTCAGGCGAGCCGGTCAGATCCATGACGCCGTAGAGGGGGACACAGGCCTCCACCTTTGTGTCCGCCTCCTCGAACCCAGGCTGAAAGGTGGCGTCACCGGTGCTCAGGGCCAGCAGCGCGCACAGGTGCCCCCCGGCCGATCCTCCGCTGACCGCCACGAACGTGGGGTCGCCCCCGTACTCGTCGATGTGCTCCTTGACCCAGGCCACCGCCCGCTTGGCGTCGACGATGTGGTCCGGCCAGGTGGCCTTGGGGCTGAGCCGGTAGTTGATGGCCACGCAGACCCAGCCGCGGGCCACCAGCTCGTACATCATGGGTTTCCCCTGTTCACGCTTCTCGCCGATCATCCACGCTCCGCCATGGATGTACACCATGACCGGCGCCCTCCCGGGCGGGGCCAGGCGGGACTGGAGGATGTCGAGGCGGTGGCGTCGATCGCCGTCGCCCCAGTAGTCGATGTTGCGCGTCACCCGTACCGCCCGTGACCGCAGGGGGATGGCGCGGGTCACCCGCCACCAGCGGCCCCAGGTCGGCGCGGTCGGCACGCGGGGAATCGGGAAGGCGCTGCTGCGCACCTCCCCCAACGCGGCGGCGGTGACGCCGGCGGCGCGGCGCCCGGCGATGCCGAGCCCGATCAGCCCCACCCAGTCGGCCACGGCGACGGCCAGGCCGAGCCAGCCGGCCCAGTTCGACAGCGCCCCGAACCAGATGAAGAGGCCGGTCGCCACCAGCTGCCAGACGATGTTCTGGAAGGCCAGCTCGCCGGCGATCCAGGCGCAGATGAAGCTGAACACGGTGAAGGGCTCCCGCCGGATCGGGTGGTAGGCGAGCGCCACCGCGACGGCGCCGATGAGGGTCACGATCAAAAAGGCGTACGGCACACCACCATCTTCGCCCGATCGCGCTGGCTCCGCGGGTCCACCCACGGTCGGAGGCTGTCCCGCCCGTTTGCCCTGGCCTGGCGAAGGCGCGAGGTTATGACGCCACAGCAAATCAGCAAGGAGAGTCGATGACCCCCGAACGGCTGACCGGGCTCGATGCGAGTTTCCTCTACATGGAGACCCCCACCCTCCACATGCACGTGGCCATGACGGCCGTCTTCGATCCGTCGACCGTGCCTGGCGGGTACTCGTTCCGGCGGATCCGCCAGCTCATCAATGACCGTATCCCGCTGGCGCCGGTCTTCCAGCGCCGACTGGTGGAGGTGCCGCTGCGCCTCGGCCACCCCGTCTGGGTGGACGACCCCGGGTTCGACATCGACAACCACGTCCGGCGCGCCGCATTGCCGTCCCCCGGGGGCATGCGCGAGCTGGGCGACTTCGCGGCCGACGTCATCAGCCGCAAGCTCCACCGCGACCGCCCGATGTGGGAGATGTGGATCGTGGAGGGGCTCGAGGACGGAAAGATCGCGCTGGTCGTCAAGATGCACCACAGCACCATCGACGGCGTGTCCGGCGCGGAGCTGCTGAGCGTCCTCTTCGACCTCGAGCCCGACCCGCCGCAGACGCAACCGCAGAGGGCGCGCCAACTCGACTCGCGCATCCCATCCGGTCTCGAGCTGGTAGCCCAGGCGATGGCGACGGGCCTGGTGGCGCCGTTCGACGTCGGGCGCATGATCCTGCGCACCACCCGGAACATCTTCGATGTGCGCCGGATCCGCCAAGGCGAGACGGCCAAGGCGGCTCTGCCACTGACGGCACCACGCACATCCATCAACGTCGCGGTGCACGCCCGGCGACGCGTCGCTTTCGCCGCCGCCAGCTTGGACGACGCCAAAGCTGTCAAGAACAAGATGGGGACCACGGTCAACGACGTGGTGCTGGCCATGTGCGCCGGGGCGCTGCGCGCCTACCTGCTGGCCGGCGACGAGCTCCCCGACATCCCCCTCGTCTCGGTGGTGCCGGTGTCGGTGACACCCGACGTCGCCGAGTTGAAGGGCTCGAACAAGGTGTCGGCCATGTTCGTCCAGCTGCCCTGCCACATCGAGGACCCGCTGGAGCGGTTGCACCTCATCCACGAGGGCACCAAGGGGGCCAAAGAGGAGCACCAGGCCCTCGGTGCGACGACGCTGCAGAACTGGGCCGAGCACGCCACACCCAACGTGTTCGCCGCGGCCGCCCGGCTCTACACGGGGATGAAGCTGGCCGACCGCCACCGGCCCGTCGCCAACCTCGTGGTCTCCAATGTGCCCGGGCCGGACTTCCCGCTCTACCTCGGCGGCAGCAAGATGCTCGGGATGTTCCCGCTGGGTCCGGTGATGGACGGCATGGGCCTCAACATCACCATCATGAGCAATCTCGGCGTCCTGTACTGGGGGTTGGCCTCCGACGCCCGCGCCGTACCGCGCCTCTGGGACATAGCGGCCGCCGTCCCGCACGCCCTCACCGAGTTGATGGAGGCGGCGGGGCTCGAGTCCAAGCCCTTCGACGTCCCGATCCATCTCGGGCCAGGCATGCCGGCGACGGCACACTGGGTCCGCTCCGCGGCGTCCGTCGATACCGAGGAGACCGGTAGCGTGAGCGCATGACGGTTCGCGAGCTTGGCCATCTGGTCCTGTATGTGCGAGACCTCGGGCGCTCCGTGGCCTTCTACCGAGACGTCCTCGGCTGGCAACAGGTGCTGCCGGGTCCGGGAGAGGCGCCCGTCGGGGCCGCCGGGTTCTCGTCGGGCCGCACGCACCACGAGCTGCTCCTCATCGAAGTCGGACCGGACGCCACACCCATCCCGTCCGGGCGGCGTGTCGGCCTCTACCACTTCGGGCTCAACGTGGGCGAGACCGACGACGACCTGCGCGCCGCGCTCGAGACGGTGCAGAAGGCGGGCGCCACCGTCGTCGGTTCCGCCGACCACACCGTCACCCACAGCCTCTACATCCTTGATCCGGACGGCAACGAGATCGAGCTCTACGTCGACGTACCCGGTGTGGACTGGCAGTCGAATCCGACCCTCGTCGGAGCCGCCGTCCGCCCCCTCCGGCTCTGACCCGGCCAGCGGCCGCGGCAGCGCCAGCGCACGACCGGGAGCGGGCAATGAGGGTGGTGCGCGCCGATCAAGAGGGTCGGCGCATCGCGGCGGAGGTGCTGTGCGCCGGCGGCGTCGCCGTTGTGCCCACCGACACGGTGTACGGGTTGGCGGTCCGCCCCGACGACGCGGACGCGGTGCGTGCGATCTACCGAGCCAAAGGCCGGCCCGAGGGAATGCACCTTCCTGTCCTGGCCGCTTCGGTGGCGCAGGTGCGCGCGCTCGGCGTGACGTTCACCCCTGGGGCCGGCGCGCTGGCCCTGCGCTGGTGGCCCGGACCGCTCACGCTCGCATTCGGCTTCGAAGTGGGAGGTGACAGGCCGGCCTGGTTGGACGGCCGGGAGGAGGTGGCGGTGCGCATCCCGGACCACGACTTCCTACGTGCCCTGCTGGAGCTGACGGGCCCCCTGGTCGTCACGAGTGCCAACCCGCACGGCGCTCCCACCCCGCGCACGGCCCAGGACGTCACGGCCGGCCTCGGGGCCGCCGTCGACCTCGTCGTCGACGGCGGCCCGCTCCGAGACGTCCCCTCGACGCTGGTCAACGTGCACGCCGTGCCCCACATGGTCGAGCGCGAGGGGGCCATCCCGCGTGACGGCATTGCGGCAACGCTGGCGGAGGTCCGGTGACCCGGTCGCTGCTGGCCATCGAGACGTCGTGCGATGAGACGGCGGCGGCCGTGGTCGACGACTCGCTCTCGGTGCGCGCCTCGGTGGTGGCCAGCCAGATCGACCTGCACGCCGACTTCGGGGGGGTCGTCCCCGAGCTGGCCAGCCGCTCCCACCTGGAGACGCTGACCCCCGTCGTCGAGCGGGCCCTGCACGAGGCCGGGCTGGCCGGCGGGGACCTCACTGCGGTCGCGGTCACGTCCGGCCCGGGATTGGTCGGCGCGCTGCTGGTCGGCATCGCCACGGCCAAGGCCCTGGCACTGGGCTGGGGCATCCCCGTGGTGGGGGTCAACCACCTGGAGGGCCACCTGGCCAGCGTCTACCTGGCCGATCACGAGGTGCCGTTCCCCCAGATCGCCCTGCTGGTGTCCGGGGGGCACTGCATGCTCACACGCTCGACCGAGCCGGGGCGCTACGAGCTGCTCGGTGAGACGGTCGACGACTCCATCGGGGAGGCCTACGACAAGGTGGCCCGCTTTCTCGGTCTCGG
The DNA here is from genome assembly GCA_963764305.1 of uncultured Acidimicrobiaceae bacterium. Classification (GTDB taxonomy): domain Bacteria; phylum Actinomycetota; class Acidimicrobiia; order Acidimicrobiales; family RAAP-2; genus Bog-473. The sequence continues at coordinate 130,220 of CAVXSD010000003.1, forward strand.
GTATCCCGGCGGCCCCGTGCTCGATCGCCTCGCCGCCACGGGCGAAGATGCACTCGGCTTTCCCCGTCCCATGCTCGGCGACGGGTATACGTTCTCGTTCTCCGGGCTGAAGACCGCGGTCGTGAACTACGTCCGCGCCAATCCGGGCTTCTCGGAGACCGAGGTGGCCGCCTCGTTCGTCGCCGCCTGCATGGACGTGCTCATCGCCAAGCTCCGCCGAGCCCTGCAGGAGTTCGGCGACCCCGCCGTCGCCATCGTCGGTGGCGTGGCGGCCAGCCCCATCCTGCGGGCGCGGGCCCAGGCGCTGTCCGACGAATTCGGTACCCGACTTCTCATCCCGCCCCACGCCATGGCCACCGACAACGCCGCGATGATCGGCGTGGCGGGGTGGCACAAACTCGCGGTGACCGGCCCGAGCGCGCCCTCCTTCGGTCCCGAGCCCGACCTCCGGCTTCACTTCGCCTAATTGCCCGACCTAGTGGCGCGGGCCCACCGCGGAGACGGGCGCGAGGTCATGACCCGGCCCTTCGGGCCGGTGAAGGTGAGCTCCTCGTTGGCGTTGCCCGTCATCTCCCAGCCCGCCGAGTGCACCAGGTGATGGTGGTGCAGGCACAACAGCGCGAGGTTGTCGAGGTCGGTGCGCCCTCCGGGCTTCCAGGCCACGATGTGGTGGACGTTGGTGAAGGTGACGTTGCTACACCCCGGGAAGCGGCAGTGGCGGTCCCGGCGCATCACCTCGCGGCGCTGGGCGTCTGAGGGGGTGCGCCGGGCCCGGCCCTCGTACATGGTGTGGCCGACATCGTCGTCGACCCCGATGGCGACGGTGGCGTCGCAGGCGATCCGGCGCACCGTCTCGGTGCTGATCAGGCCGTCGCGCTCGAGCTCACCGGCCAGGGTGCTCCCCTCGCCGTCGTCGTCGACCAGGGCACCGAGAGGGACGTGGACGACGACGAAGTACGGGGGCGCCGTCGTCGTGGTGCCGTGAGCCTGCGCACCCGACGAGGAGGTATGGATCATCTCCATGAAGGCGTCGCAGAGGCGCTGGTCCCAGGGCGTCTCGCCGTTTGAGGGGACCTGGCGGGCCCGGGCCTCGAGGCAGGCCCGGGTCTGGGCGAAGGACTCGGGGGGAAGCTGGACGCTCATGGTGCGGAACGCCTCGTTGAAGCGCAGGAAACGGCGTATCGTGCACCACGAAGGCGAGGTGGCGACGGCGGTGGCGCTCGTGCGGGCCACATCGGCCAGCTCACGCACGGTGCACTCGCGGGCCTGGTCACAGAGCTCCTGGTCGCTCTCGGGCGTGGCCACGTCGGCCACGGTGCGGACCTTGTCGATGGACAGGTCCCCGGCGCAGAGGGATCCGACCAGGTGGGGGATGTCCCAGGCCTTCTCGCCCAGACGCGTCAGCGCCCGTGCCGTCGGGGTCGAGATCCCGAAGCGCTCGGCGGCCCAGGGCTCCGCCGACGTCGCGCCGTCGTCCCGGTACAGCTGGCGCCGGCCGACTTCGCCCAAGAGCACGACGATCTCCCCGTCCACGGCCGCCTTCTGGCGGAAGAGCCCGTCGAGGCGCTCGACGACCTCCTCGTTGGACAGTGCGGCCGCGGTAGAGATCGCTCCGGGTGCGTGCGTGGGAGTGGGGGTCTCGACCATCGGGCGGAGAACGGTCCGCCCTCCGGTGAAGACGCCGGAAGATCCGGGCTAGGTGGCCATCGTCCGGCGGACCCGGCGCCGGCGGGCCCGGGAGCCGAAGAGGTGCGAGGAGAGATCGAGCAGCACCCCGAGAGCCACGATCACCCACCCGAACGCGTCGACCCCCTTCCCGGGTGCGTAGACGAGCGCGTAGAAGAGCGTCGCGTACGGCAGGAAGATGAAGCCGATGATCCCCTCCCAACCCGAGCGGAAAGCGATGGTGAGGCGGTCCGAGAAGATCCACAGCAGGAAGATGACGAGCCGCGGCGAAATGGCGGCTATCAGTGCGAGGAGGCAGCCCACCTGCTCAGAGGGGGAGGCCGCCGGTCGCCGCGTTGGTCGACCCCGTGTCCTTGTAGGCGGCAATGGTGCGCTCGGCGATGCGCATCTGGTGGATCTCGTCGGCACCGTCGGCGAAGCGGGCCCAGCGGGCATGTTGCAGCATGTTGGCCAGCGGGGTGTCCGTGGAGTAGCCGAGCGCACCGTGGACCTGCATGGACCGGTCGATGATGCGGTTGAGGCTGTTGGCCACGAAGTGCTTGGCCATGGAGACCTCCGTGCGGAAGTCGTCGCCCCGGTCGATCTTGTAGGCGGCGTGGAGCACCATGAGCTTGCACTGGTAGAGCTCCATCGCCGAGTCGGCGATGAGCCATTGCACGCCCTGCTTCTCGGCCAGCAGTGAACCGTGCGAGTACCGGTGCAAGGAGCGGTCCACCATCATGTCGAGCGCCGTCTCCGCCTGGGCGATCCACCGCATGCAGTGGGCCAGGCGGGCCGGGCCCAGCCGGTACTGCCCCAGTCGGTGGCCGTTGCCCCGCCCGCCGAGGATCTGCGAATCGTGGACCCGCAAGTCTTCGATGACGATCTCGGAGTGGCCGGTCGACCCGTGCATGGTCTCCACCTCGCGCACGTCGTTCCAGCCCTCGGCGGGGAGATCGACCAGGAACGCCGTGTTGGCACCGCGCGACCCCGGCGGCACGTCCGGCTCGGTCCGGGCCACCAGAATGGCGAACTGGGCCCGGCGCGCGTTCGAGATGAACCACTTGTGGCCGTTGATGATCCACTCGTCCCCGTCCTTCTCGGCCCGGGTCTGAATCAGCGTCGGGTCGGAGCCGGCCACCTCGGGCTCGGTCATGGCGAAGCAGGACATGGCGGTCCCCTCGCACAGCCGGCGGAGGTAGTTGTCCTTCTGCGCCTCCGTGGCCCAGTGCAGGAGGGTGTGCATGTTGCCCTCGTCGGGAGCCATGCAGTTGAGGATCCACGGCCCGAGACGTGTCTTGCCCGCCTCCGCCTGCACCATGGCCAACTCGACATGCCCCAATCCCATGCCGCCCCATTCGACGGGCATGTGGGGCAGCCAGAGGCCGGCCTGCTTCGCCTCCTCGCGCAGCTCGAGGATGGTGACGAGGTACTCACGGCGCGAGGTCACCCTGCCCTCGTCGTCGAAGCCCTTTATCCGGGGCTGCACGGTGTCTTCAATGAAGGAGCGCACGCGGGAGCGGATCTCCTCGTGCTCGGGGGCGAGGGTGAAGTCGATGGCCATGGACGCCTTTCCCGGGTGGCCTAGTAGAGGCCGACCACGTTGCCTTTCTCGTCGATGTCGATCCGTTCGGCCGCGGGGCTGCTCGAGAGCCCCGGCATGGTGCGCATGTCGCCACTCGTCAGATAGACGAACCCGGCGCCGACGTTGGCCCTCGCCTCGCGCACCGGCAGCCGCCACCCTCGTGGTGCTCCCCGGAGAGTCGGATCCGAGGAGATGGAGAGGTGCGTCTTGGCGATGCACACCGGGAGCGAGCCGAAGCCCGCCTGCTCGTACGTGTCGAGCTGGCGGGCTGCCTCCGGTTGGTAGTCGACCCCCTCGGCCCCGTAGATCTCGGTCGCCACCGTCTCGATCTTCTGCCGCAGCGTCGCCCCGTCCTCGTAGAGCATGCGGAAGTCACCGGGCTCGGCGCTGGCCTCGACGACGGCCTCGGCCAGCTCGACCGCTCCCTTGCCGCCGTTCTCGAAATGCGTGCAGACCGCGGCCCGCGCGCCCACCGAGGCCGCGATCTCCCTGATGGCGGCGTGCTCGGAGGGGAAGTCACCCTCCATGGCATTGATGGCGACCACGGGGGTCACGCCGTGACGGCGAACGATGGCCAGGTGGGCCAGCAGGTTGGCCGCGCCGAGTCGGACCTCCTCGGAGTTCTCCTCGAGCATGGCGGGGGGCAGCGGACGCCCGGCCACCACGCGGTGCCGGCCCGAGTGCAGCTTCATCGCCCTGACCGTTGTCACCACCACCGCGGCGTCGGGCACCAGGCCCGATGTCCGGCACTTGATATTGAAGAAGCGCTCTGCCCCCATGTCGGCCCCGAACCCGGCCTCGGTGACGAGGAACTCGCCGGCATGGATCCCGATCAAGTCGGCCACGACCGACGAGTTGCCGTGGGCGATGTTGCCGAAGGGCCCGGCATGCACCAGCACCGGCGTGTTCTCCAGGGTCTGCAGGAGGTTGGGCTTGATGGCGTCGCGCATGATCACCGTCATGGCGCCGGCCGCCTCCAGTTGCTCCGCCGTCACGGGCTCGCCGGCCGCCCCGTAGCCCACCACGATCCGCCCCATGCGCTGGCGCAGGTCGCGTAGCGACGTCGAGAGAGCGAGGACGGCCATCACCTCGGACGCCGCGGTGATATCGAACCCCGTCTCCCGCGGCGTGCCGTCCTGCTTCGTGCCCAGCCCGCTCACGATATTGCGCAACGAGCGGTCGTTGACGTCGAGCACGCGCTTCCACGTCACCCCGTGCGGATCCAGGCCCAGCGCGTTCCCGTTGTACAGATGGTTGTCCACCATGGCGGCCAGGAGGTTGTTGGCGGCCGTCACCGCGTGCAGATCGCCGGTGAGATGCAGGTTCAGGCTCTCGAACGGGACGACCTGGCTGTAGCCACCACCGGCCGCGCCTCCCTTGATCCCGAAGGTGGGGCCCATGGAGGCCTGGCGGATGGCAATGGTCGCCTGGCGCCCGAGGCAGGCCAGAGCCTGTCCGAGGCCGACCGTCGTGGTGGTCTTGCCCTCGCCGAGCGGTGTCGGGGTCACGGCGGTCACCACGATGTACCGGGCTCGCGGCCGTCCGGCCAGGGCTGCGACGGCGTCGAGGCTGATCTTGGCGACGTTGGCGCCATACGGCTCGAGGAGCTCGGGCCCGATGCCCATCTGTGCGGCGATCTCGTCGATCGGACGCAATGCGGCCCGGCGCGCGATCTCGATGGCCGGGGGAAGAGACACCGGGAGGGATCATGCCAGACGGACCGGAAGGCCCGCCGATCTCGCAGGGCGGCGCCGCACCGGCCTACCCTCGGGGAGAGCACCCGGGCAGATCGGTGCGTGGGCCCACCCGGTGGACCCCGGAAAGGAGCGTTGCCATGTCGAAGGCCGATGGCGTCTTCATCTACATCGGGACGTACGCCAGCGAGGTCGACGCCCGCGCCGACTACGACATCGTCAAGGACCTTCACGCCGTCGGAGCCGTGGGCACCTACGACGCCGCGGTGATCACCAAGGACGACGGGGGGAAGATCCACGTCAACAAGGACGAGACGACCACCCGGCACGGCGCCTGGGGCGGCGCCGCGGCCGGCGCCATGGTGGGAATCTTGTTCCCGCCCTCCATCATCGGAACGGCCATCGTCGGTGCGGCCATCGGCGGCGTGAGCGGGCACCTGTGGAAGGGAATGTCGCGCACCGACGTCAAGGAGCTCGGCGAGGCCATCGACGCAGGAGAGGCCGCGCTGGTGATCGTCGGTGAGACGACGATCGAGGACGCCATCGAGAAGGCCGGGCTCAAGGCACAGAAGAAGGTGGCCAAGGAGCTCCAGGTCGACAAGCAGGACGTTGACAAGGCGGTGCAGGAGGCCGCGCAGTCGATCTCCTGATCCGTCGCACTGGCGCGCCATGACCGTCACCCACGTGCTGGCCTTGCTGCTCGGTGCCCTGGTGGCCTGTGCCGTTCTGGGCTCGGCGTTGAAGACCGTGGTCCTGCCCCAGGAGGGGAATCCCCGCCTGTCGCAGTTCGTCTTCGCCCTCGTCTATCGGCTCCTGGTGCACCGGCGACGCAACGATGCCGCGACGAGGTCGCTGCGCAGCCTCTACGCGCCCGTCGCCCTCGTCAGCCTCCCGCTGGTGTGGATGATCTTCATGATGCTGGCCTTCACCTTCATCTATTGGGGCGCCCACGATCTCAGCTGGTCGAGAGCCTTCGAGATCAGCGTCTCCTCCCTGACCACCTTGGGCTTCGCCGAGCCCAACGGGACCGGGAGGATCTGGATCTCCTTCGTGGAGGCGACGATCGGCCTGGGACTCGTGGCCCTCCTCATCAGCTATCTGCCCACCATCTACTCCGCCTACAACGGCCGCGAGAAGGGGACCAACCGCCTCCGCCCGGTGGCCGGCTCGCCGCCCGGCGGAGTCGAGTTCCTCCAGAGCCTGCAGCGTCTGGGCGGCCTCGACAGCGCCGATCTCTGGCGGAGCTCGGCCGACTGGATGCTCGACCTCGAGCAGACCCACACTGCGTTCCCGATCCTCACGTACTTCCCCGGATCCGATGCCAAGCAATCGTGGGTCGCCACCGTGGGGGCGGTGCTCGACGCGTCGGCGTTGGTCGTCGCCGTCTCCGAGATCGACATGGGCGAACAATTTGCCGACGCCCAGAAGGGCCCGCTGACCGTCCTCGTCTATGGCCTCCCGCTCATCGTGCACATCGCCCGCGCGGTCTACATCCCGCTGCCCACACCGAGGAGACTCCAGGACATGTTGGCGCACGTGGAGGAGCCTCCTTCGGCGGTGAGCATCGGCCGGGACGAGTACGACGCGGCCATGACGGCCTTGTCGGGGATCCTCGTCGTCGAGCCGGGCCTGGAGGAGGAGGCGTGGCGCCGGTTCACCTGGATCCGATCCGCCTATGAGCCCGCGCTCCGGGCCCTCGCCGGGGTCACGCTCGCCTTTCCGGCGCCCTGGACCAGCGATCGTCCGGCGGCCGTCGGCAAGCCCCGCTTCATCCGTCGACGCCCGTTGTACGTCGACTGGTCGTCAGGGCGTGTGGCGGCACTGGCCACCGACGCGGACGGATCTACAGGTGGCTGAAGCCGCCTGACTCCTCCTTGGTCATCGACACGGTGATCGGGTGGCGGTCGAAGTGGGCCACTGCGTTCGTCATGTCGTCGAGCAGGAGCCCCGCCAGGTCCCGGCTCACGCCTTGGCGTACCAGGATCCGCTGGACCGAGATGTCGGCGACGGACCCCGTCAAGGGGTAGGCCGGCACCTGCCAACCGCGGGTCCGGAGCCGGTCGGCGATGTCGTAGAGCGTGTAGCCGGGGTCCTCGCCCTCCCGGATCCGCCAGGCCACGGAGGGGATGCCCGTCTGGGGATCGGAGTCGGCCAGCAGTTCGAAGGGGCCCAGCTTGACCACCTCCTCCGCCAGGAACTTTCCGGTGTCGTAGCAGGCCTGGTGCACGTTGCGATAGCCGTCCTTGCCCAGCCTCACAAAGTTGTAGTACTGCGCCACCACCTGGCCGCCGGGCCGGGAGAAGTTGATCTGGAACACCGGCATGTCCCCGCCGAGGTACGTGACGTGGAAGATGAGGTCGTCGGGCAGTTCCGCGACATCCCGCCAGATGACCCAGCCCACGCCGAGGGGGGCCAGGCCGAACTTGTGCCCCGACGTGCTGATCGACTTGACCCTCGGCACCCGGAAGTCCCAGAGGATGTCAGGGGCGCAGAAGGGGGCCAGGAAGGCTCCGCTCGCCCCGTCCACGTGGATGTCGATGTCGAGGCCCGTGTCCTCCTGCAGCTTGTCGAGCGCCTGGGAGAGCTCGAGCACGGGTTCGTAGGCCCCCGTGTACGTCACACCGAAGGTCGGCACCACCATGATCGTGTTCTCGTCGACCCGCTCGAGCATCTGCTCGGCGTCCATGCAGTAGCGGCCGGGGGACATCGGGATCTCGCGCATCTCGATGTCCCAGTATTTGGCGAACTTGTGCCAGACCACCTGGACCGGCCCGCATACCATGTTGGGCGATTCGGTCGACTTCCCGGCGGCCCGGCGTTTGGCCCGCCAGCGCCACTTGGCCGCCATGCCTCCGAGCATGCAGGCCTCGGAGGACCCGATGGTCGAGCAGCCAACGGCCTCGCCCCTCGCTGGCGCGTTCCACAGGTCGGCCAGGATGTGGACGCACCGCCGCTCGATCTCGGCACTCTGGGGGTACTCGTCCTTGTCGATGAGGTTCTTGTCGATGCAGAGATCCATCAGCTTGTGGACCTCCGGCTCCTCCCAGGTCTGGCAGAAGGTGGCGAGGTTCTGGCGGGCGTTCCCGTCGAGGAGCAGCTCGTCGGAGATGGCTTGGAAGGCTTCGCCCGGCAGCATCTCGACGTGGGGACAGACGCTCGACGGGAGGTTGGCCTTCAGGTCTCGGTTGGCGTAAATCGAGTCGAGTACTTCGTCCCGGGCTGATTCCCGCTTGTGCAACGGCATGATATGGCCCCCTGGCCTCGATCATCGTAGGAAGCCGTACCGTACCGGTCTTGCGTGGGGGCGGCGACCCCCTGTCTGTGGGCGTGCGCCGACCCGGCGACCGCCAGGCCGCCAGGCCGCGTTCGCGACTGTGTGCCTCAGCTGGCGAGCAGCTGCAGGGGTGCCCGCCCGGCATGCTCGCGACGGGCCGTGCCCCGCGTGGCGGAGTTGAGCCGGACCGCCTCGGGCCGGTCGGCCAGCTTCGAACGGAGCTGGCGCAGTGCCTTCCTGTTGATCTGGCACACGCGGCTCTCGGTGACACCGAGAACCCGGCCGATCTCTGTCAGGGTCAGACCGTCGTAGTAGTACATCAACAGGACGATCCGCTCCCGTTCCGGCATCCCGTCGACGGCCATGACGAGCGCTTCCTTGGACTCCTTGGCCTCGAAGGTGTCGACGGGGCCCGACGAGCCGTCCGGCAGGGTCTCGCCCAGCGTCGACCGCTCGGAATGGTCACCGCCGCGCAGAATCTCGTCGAGCGCCATCATGCCAACCGTTGAGATCTTGCGCAGCGCCTTGTGGAAGTCGCCCACGGACATCTCCAGCTCGGCTGCGACCTCGGCCTCGTTCGGTGTGCGCCGCAGGGTCCCCTCCAGGTGTGCAAACGCCTGGTCGACCGCTCGGGCCATTGTGCGCACGGACCGGGGAACCCAGTCGATCGATCGCAGCTCGTCGATGATCGCCCCCTTGATGCGCGGGACGGCGTACGTCTCGAAACGCAGATTACGGTCGAGCTCGAACCGCTCGATCGCGTCGATAAGCCCGATGATGCCGTAGCTGACGAGATCCTCCTCGTCGAAGTGCCGTGGTAGCCCGGCCAGCACACGGCCGGCGATGTACTTGACGAACGGCGTGTAATAGATGATCAACTGATTGCGAAGCGTCTGTGACCCGGTCGCCTTGAACTCAGACCAGAGACTTTCGATACCCGCCTCCGCCGACTCCTGCGCCGGGGAAACCTGAAGTGATGTCGATCCCACGTTTCCCCCTCCCTCGTCTTGCGCCATCCGACCCTGGCCACTTCTTCCTGATGTCAATCATTTGACCTGCGGATTTTCCCGTAATCAGGAGTGGCCACCACTCTAAAGATTGCGTTCTTGCAGGTCGGTTGCGTGATCGTTGTTGATTGGTTGCGAAGCCCACGCAACCCTGGCGCAACGTTTCCGTAGCGTTCGGTGGCGAGACAATTTCTCCCGCGCCCATGGGTCCATTTCGTCCGAGCCCGAACCGTCGATGTGACGATGCGAGCACGACGCTTTCGGCTTGAGGGCGCTTTCCTGCTTTGTCGGAGCATCAAAGAGGGAGGCGGGGCGTGCGCCCGGCGGCGCCCGCTCTTTCCCTCAAGGTTGGTGCCGGCACGGCCGAAACACACCGCATGGGTAAGACACCCCGTCCGCAAGCACGGACCACGACATCGCCTCCGGAGAGGGCCGACGCATGAACGCGTCCGTCGGCTTGGCGACCCGAATTCCGGAAGTCCAGCGTGGCCTACGGCCCCTCACCCCGCCCGGCCAGACCACGCTGGTATCCCCGGTCGGGGCGGGGCTCGGAGAACGGACAATTCTGGTGGCCGAGGATGATCTCGGCTGCCGAGGCGCTCTCGTCCAGTACTTCGAGCGGACCGGATACCGGGTGACGGAGGCAACCGATGGGCCCTCCACCCTGCGGGCGGTCTTCCAGCACTCGGCCAGTCTCGTGATCCTCGATCTCGGGCTCCCCGGCTTCGACGGCGCCGACGTCCTGGCCAAGATTCGTCGCCACAGCACCGTGCCGGTGATCGTGTGTTCGGGACGAGACTCCGAGGACGAGCGGATCCGCACGCTCGACCTGGGAGCTGACGATTTCGTCGTCAAGCCCTTCTCCTTGGCCGAGCTCGAGGCACGGGTTCGCGCCGTCCTGCGCCGCGGCAATGGCGAGCCGGCCGCAACCTGCCTCCACCACGGCGAGCTCGTGGTCGATCGCGACACACGCACGGTCACCGTGCGTGACAAGGCAGTATCCATGACCCGCAAGGAATTCGACCTGCTCGCCTTCCTGGCGGCGTCGCCTGGCCAGGTCTTCTCACGCGAGGATCTGCTCGAGCGGGTCTGGGGCTCGACCGAGGCGTGGCAACGCCGCTCGACGGTCACCGAGCATGTCCGCCGGGTGCGTCGAAAGATCGAGCCTGACCCGGACTCTCCGCGCTGGATCGCCACCGTGCACGGTGTCGGCTACCGCTTCAGCCTGCCTGACGCTTGAACAGGCGGAGTCCGCCGGTGTCTGGCGCCCGTGGCATCTCGCCCGGGCAATTTGTATCACCGACGCGGCGATTTTTGGTCCAAAAGTCCTATGGAAGGCGCTCCGGGACGCGCCGAAACTGAGAACACCACTCGGCGCGGATCGTTTGCTGGGCCACCCCGGACCGGCACGAGCGCACGAAGAACTCTCCTGCACGGGCGTGCGGGAGGAACGAGAGGGGCATTGGACATGGTCGGCTTGTCGCGACGTCGGGACACCCACGGTTTCTGTGGCGGTGGCGCGTGACGTTTCCCCTTGGCGCCCCGGAATACGCTGCGCCCTACCGCGAGAGCCTCCGTACGACGATGTTCACACCCGCCGCCGACGTCGTGCCCGAGCGGACCATCGTGGTGGCCGAGGACGACAGCAACTCCCGCCGGGCCCTGCGGCACTATCTACAGCGTTCCGGATACCAGGTGATCGAGGCGGCCAGCGCCAATGAGTTTCCGGACACCCTCTTGGCCCACCCGGCCGACCTGGTCATCCTCGACATCGACCTGGGCGGTGGGCTCGCCGACGCGCTGACCAAGATCCGGCGCCGCAGCTCGGTTCCAGTGATCGTCTGCTCCGGACAAGCTTCGGAGCGGGAGCGCGTGGGTCTGCTCAACCTCGGTGCCGACGACTTCCTTGCCAAGCCCTACTCCTTCGCGGAGCTCGAAGCACGGACGCGCGCCGTGCTGCGCCGTTGCTGCGCCATGCCGACCACGACCCTCGACCACGGCGACCTCGTCATCGACCAGGGCACCCGCCGGGTGACCGTGGGCGCTTCAGAGGTGGTCATGACACGCAAGGAGTTCGACCTCCTCGCCTTCCTCGCCTCGGCACCGGGACGTGTATTTTCACGCGAGGACCTCCTCGAACGGGTGTGGGGCTCCAACGGGCGGTGGCAGGGCCGCTCGACGGTCACCGAGCACATCCGCCGCATCCGCCTCAAGATCGAATCCGACCCCGGGAACCCGACCAGGATCACCACCATCCGAGGCGTCGGCTACCGGTTCGCCGCGCCGCCCACATAGGGTCGTCAGCGCCGAAGAGGAGCCGGTCGTAGACCGGGCCGGCGTGGCTGCCTGTGAGCCGTGAAAGCGACCTGGCCGAAGCGCTGTGGGACCGTCCCGGCATCTTGAGCGGGGAGGTGTCAGTGGGCCGCCCCCCAGGCGGCCCAGCCGGCCAGCGCGACCAGGACCACGGCGGTGACGATCCGGAGGGTACGGACGTTGATCACCCGGAGCAGGCTCTGACCGCTGACCACGGCCAGCCCGGCCACGGCCCAGAGAGCGAGCACCGCAGCCACGGCTACGGACACCGGGTCGTGGTAGTGCGCGGCCAGGTTGGCGGTGAGGATCTGGGTCAGATCTCCCCACTCGGCCAGGAAGATGACGAGGAAGGCCGTCACCGCGACCCGGCGGTGCGACGCGACCTCGCGCTCGACGAGCTCCTCCTCCGCCTTCTCCTTGGCCGCTTCGCGCCAGGCCAATGCGGCACCGACGAGGAACATGCCCGCGACCACAGCGTCGAGCACCTGACGGGGCAGGAGGCGGAACAGTGCGACACCGATGGTGACGGCAATGACGACATGGACCGCGAAGGCAGCGGCAGCGCCGAGCCACACGATCGCCGGGCGGCCACACGTCGACAAGACGAGGGACGCGAACATTGTCTTGTCCGGGAGCTCGCCCAGGAAGATGATCGGGAACACGGCGAAGACGACGGCGAACTGCACGATCACCTTTCTGTCGAGGTCGAACGTAGCGTGTCGGGTTGCTCGAGCTGGTGCAGGCCCGCTGCGATCCCGCCGCTGTGCCGTACGTGGAGGCCGGATGCGACGAGTCCGTCTCGTTTCAGGCTATTGGGACAGGTCGAGCAGGGACTGCCCCGTCATGGTGAAGATCGTCTCGTCATCACAGCGGCGCCAGAGATCGAGCAACTCCAACGACACGGGATCGCAGCCGTAGCGCATGGGACCGGAGGAGTCGAGGATGGCGTCGACGATCGCCGCCGCCGCCTTAGGCGGATCGACCACCCGGGGATCGGCGTGCTCGCGTCGCAGCGTCGCCGCCGCTTCCCCCAGGCTGCGATAGTGCTCGAACCGGCTGGCGTCCTGCTCTCCGGTACTCAGCCGGAACATGTCGGTGTCGATGGGCCCGGGAAGAATCTCGACGACCCTGATGCCGAACGGCGCCACCTCGACGCGCAGGCTGTCACCGAAGGCGGACACGGCCGCCTTCGAGGCCCGGTAGGCAGAGTAAAAGGGCACAGCGGCGATGATGGACGACGAGGTGATGGTGCACACCACCGAGGGCTGGTTCGCCCGCAACGTCGGGATGGCGGCTCCGGTCAGCGCAACGACCCCGAAGACGTTGGTCTCGAACATCCGGCGCCAGTCGTCCACGTTGGCATGCTCGACCGGGAGGTAGTCCGTGTCGATGCCGGCGTTGTTGACGATGACGCGCAGGTCAACCGGGAGATCGAACGTCGAGGGGTCAGTCACGTCCAGCCGGCGAATGTGCAGGCGCCCCTGCGCCTCCGCCGCCATGGCTGCCCCCGCCTCGGGATCCCGCATGCTGGCCACCGTGTCGAAGCCGCGGCGGGCCAGTTCGAGAGCAACCGCCCGCCCGATGCCGCGACTCGCCCCGGTGACGAGTGCGCTTCCGTGAATGTCCATCCGCCGATTCTCCCCCATCTGTGGTGGTGGTCCGGAGGGCGGTGCTGCCCGATGGGCCTCTACCCGCGAACGGGTCGCTCCCCGCCCGGTCGACGTTGCCTGTGATTACGCGGGATTCGACCGCTGGCAGGCGTCGGCAGCCGGGTTGGCCGGCCGTGTCGTCGAGGTCGGGCCGCAACGTGCCCCACCTGGTCGATCGCAACTGATTCGTCGTGGGGCACAACGAGCAGCGCTACCGGCGCGGGCCCGAACCGAGGTCCGTGCTCACCCCCGGGGTTACCGCCAAACCTGCCGACTGATCAGGATGCGGCGATCGCCGTGGCCGTCAGAGGTCGAACGCAGTGGGGTGCCGCGGCTCGTAGAGCAACATCCGGCCGCCACCCGGGACCTCGAGTGCGATGGTGCGGCCGAAGCCGCGGCTCTCGATGCCGCCGGCGAACGCGGCGCCCTTGGCCGTCAGCTCTGCGACGGTCTGCTCGATGTCGTCGCACACGAGCGAGATCTCATGATGTGCCGACCCGCCATCGGTCGGGTGGACGCCAAGCTCCGACGGGCCCGTTCCGAAGATGAGCCAGCCCTCGTGCGCATCGACGTGCGGCCAGCCGAGCACGTCGCGGAAGAAGGCCCGCGCCGCCTCGGCGTCGTCTGCATGGACCAGCGCGTGAAGACCCGTAATCACCGCAGCGACAGTAGATGGATGCCCGGCAGGGCGCACGCGGGCACTCAGATCGCGACGTTCCGGTCGAAGGCAGCCACCTTCTCGGTGTCGAGGAAGTCCTCCTGGTACGCGACCTTGCCCGATAGGCGGGACCAGGAACTTGGACGACCTCCCACCGGGACCCGTGGCTCGGTCGGCCCCCACGGGCTCGCTCCGGGGAACGTCGGCGAACCCTGCGAGGAGCGGCCCCGAAACCCCACACGGTCCCCCTCTTCGGGCCTGTTCCCGCAATTCGATTGGAGAGATCGTGTGTTGCAGGATAAGGCCGGTCCGAGCGGAGGAGACCCCACCATGGACACGTTGCAGGTCGACCAGCCGCACGAGGGCGTGACGCGGATCACCCTGAACCGTCCCGAGCGGTTGAACGCCATGAACGCGGCGTTGATCGGCGAGCTCCACGGAGCGCTGGCGGACATAGCGGTGGACGCGGCCTGCCGGGTTGTCGTCCTCACGGGCGCAGGACGGGGCTTTTGCGCCGGGATCGACCTCGGCGGGTACGGCGAGGCACCGGGATCACACGAGCTCGACCGGGTGGGAGCAACCTTTGCCACCCAGACCCACATCGCCGCGCTGGTGCCCCGGTTGCGCTCGCTGCCTCAACCGGTGATCTCCGCCGTGAACGGTCCGGCGGCGGGGGGCGGCCTCGCCCTGGCCCTGGCGAGTGACATCCGGATCGCCTCAACGGGGGCTCGGTTCAACGTGGCCTTCGTGCGCATAGGGCTGTCCGGCTGCGACATCGGGGTGAGCTGGCTCTTGCCCCGCTTGATCGGCGCCTCGCGGGCCTGGGAGCTCATGCTCACGGGACGCATCATCGAAGCCGAGGAGGCCGACCGCATCGGCCTCGTCCTCCGGGTGGTGCCCGACGACGAGTTGCAGAGTGCGGCGCTCGGGACGGCAGCATTGATCGCGGCCAACGCCCCGTGGGGCGTCCGCATGACCAAGGAGGTCATGTGGTCCCAGCTCGAGGTCGGCTCCCTCCAGGCGGGCATCGACCTCGAGAACCGGACGCAGGTCCTGTCGTCCATGACCGGCGACATGCAGGAGGCCATGACTGCGTTCCTGGAGAAGCGGCCGCCTCTCTACGGCAAATCGGCGCCGTCCGAGGAGTAAGCGGCCCTGACCGTGCTCAGACCGCGGCGCGGGAGGACGCGATGCCGGAACAGCCGGGGGCATGACTACGTTGGGCGCCTGATGCGAGGTCCTTCCAGGCAGCCGCGCTCGCCCGGGCGGCGGCTGCCGTGGTGGCCGGGCGGGGGCGCGGTACTGGCCCTCCTCCTCGCCAGCTGCTCGTCCGGAGCGCCCGTGGGTGGTGGCCTGGCAGAGCCCGCGCACTCGGTGGCGCCCGTCCCCGACTACCTCGACGCCTGCGCCCCTGTCGGCGCCGACACTTCGGGCCCGTGCCTCCGCATCACCCTGGACGCCATCGATGCGGCCCGAGTCCAAGAGGGCCTGCGACCGATGGCGCTCCCGTCGGACTTTCCTGCGCTGACCATCCCCGAACAGCTCTTCGTCGCCGTCGACCGTGAGCGGGTCGACCGGGGGCTGGCACCGTTCACCGGGCTGACGCCAGCCCTTGATGCGGGCGCGCAAGAGGGGGCCGACGCCGCCCGCCTGCCGGCACGGCCCGGTCCGGGGTACGCCTCCGTCACGACCGAGTGGATCGGTGACGTCGACAACGGGCTCGATGCCGACTTCCAGTGGCTGTACGACGACGGCCCCGACAGCGGTGTGCCCGGATGCTCGGGGAATCAGACCTCGGGCTGTTGGGCCGACCGGAAGATCGTCCTCGACCGCTTCGGATCACGCCATCTCGTGATGGGCGCCGCCTTCGATCCGACCGGGGACACGTCGAGTGAAGACCACGGTGGTTCGTCGCTCGCGGCCACGCTGGCCACCTCCTCCCACGCCGGCCGCTACGCCTACACCTGGAAGCAGGCCCTGGGGGCGACGGCGGCGGGGACGCTCCGGCCTCTCCGAGCCATCCCCTCCTCGGAGTCCGACACGGGGATCCGCGACCCCGGCCACAACGTGGCGCCCGCGCCCGACTTCACGCGCGTGTGCGCCGGCGGAGGGCTCGACGATTCCCCCGCCTGCATCGGTGCCGCGCTTGCCGCCATCAATCACGCCCACGCGCTCGAAGGCATCCGCCCCATGGCGCTCCTGCCGGGATTCGCTCGCTTGAGCGTGCCCGATCAGCTCTTCGTCGCGGTCAACATCGAGCGGGTGGATCGGGGGCTCCCGGCCTTCGGCGGCCTCACGACCGCCCTCAACCGGAACGCGCAGCAGGGCGCGGACGACGCCAACGACCCACCCGATCCGGGGCGGGCCTATGTCCTCGACGATGCGGAATGGGCCGGCGGATCCTCCAACGGGCTCGACGCCGTGTACGGGTGGATGTACGACGACGGGTTCGCCAGCGGCAACCTCGATTGCCTACACCGTGGTGCCGCTGGCTGCTGGGGCCACCGCAAAGGCATCCTCGACGACTTCGGCTCCGGTGCCAACCTCGTGATGGGCGCCGCATTCGACATGACGGGCGACACCCACCGTGGCGACGGTGGGGGCACCTCCATGGCGGTCACGCTGGCCGTCGCCGTCGCCCCCGTGCACACCTTCACCTACAGCTGGGCCCAGGTCGTTGCCGCACTGGCGCCCGCGTCGGCCTGACCCTCGAACCATAGAGTGAGGCGATGCCGCCTCAGCTCTACGTGAACCCGGCGTGCTCGAAGTGTCGCACCGCCGTCTCGATCCTCGAGGAGCACAAGGTGCAAGCCGACGAGGTTCGCTATCTCGATGAGCCCCCCACCGTCGCCGACCTCCGGCGCCTGATGCGGCTGTTGGGCGTCGACGACCCCCGGATGATGATGCGGACGGGCGAGCCCGTCTACACGGAGTTGGCGCTCGACTCGCAGACGGGGGATGCGCTGCTCGACGCCATCACCCGATATCCCATCCTGTTGGAGCGGCCCATCTTCATCGTCGGGGACCGGGCGGTCATCGCCCGCCCACCCGAAAGGCTCCTCGAGCTCCTCTGAGCCCCTCCGCCAGGCCGCGGCGACCCCTCGTTAGGGTGTGCGCGACGATGAAACGAGGAGGACGGTGACGGCTTCTCTGGTCTTCTACGGGATTCTCGGTGTGGCGAGCACGGTGGCCGCCTTCGCGGCCAACCGCCGGCTCTTCAGCGGAGGCACGGCCGGACCGGTCTCGCTCTTGGAGGGGATCTACTACGCGGTCGGCGTCTGCTCGCTTCTCCTCGGCTGGTACTTCAACGTGCGCTACGTCCACCTCTACGGCCACCGGGCCAGCTACATCAATTACGTCAAGATGCTGTTCACGAACTGGGCCGCCGACTCCGCCGCCCAGGACTACACGATCGTGAACCTGATCCTCTTGCCGCTGTGGACGATCACCGAGGGCATGCGACGGGGACTGAAGTGGGCCTGGATCTTCTTCGTGATGAGCCTCTTCACGAGCCTGGCCTTCTCCGTGGCGTTCTTCCTCGCCTTCATGGAGCGCCAACTGCGTTACAACCGTTCGCTGGTCCCGTCCAACACCGCGTAGCCGCAGTTGTAGCCGGGAATGAACGTCACACCCGGGCCGCCGTGACAGCCCGCTCCGCACAGGTAGAGGCCGTCGACCGGCACCGGGGCGTCCGGCCACCCCCGGGGGCCCGGCCGGAAGGGCCCCATGAACTCAGGCTGCAGCAGGCCATGGGTGAAGTCACCGCCCGTGCATCCGAACATCAGCTCATAGGTGTGGGCGGGATAATTCAACTGGCGCTCGATGAGGCCCGGGAAGTTCGGGGCCACCGCCGCGACCTTGGCCACCATCCGCTCGGCCATCTCGTCCCGGAGGCGCCCCTGCGTCTCGCGGTCGCCGATCGGGAGGTAGAAGGCGAAGCTGCTGGCGGCGTGCATCCCTTCGGGCGCGAGGGTCGGGTCGTCCAGCGAGGGGATCTGCAGGTTGAAGCTCGGCGACGCGGGCACCTCGCCGCGCACACACCCCTCGTAGTCCCGTTGCATCTGCTCCGCCGTGCCGAAGAACGTCACGTTGCGCCCCAGCTTGGCATCGTTCAACGCCTCGTAGGGCCCCCGGTACTCCGGCAACCCACTCAAGGCGAAGTGGGCCTGGAAGTAGGCGGCGCGGTGGTCGATGGCGCCCACGCGGCGGGCGAAGGACTCTGGGAGAGCGTCCGCATCGAGCAGATGCGTGAACGTCGTCGTCGGGTCGAGGTTGGACACAACGACGGGAGCGGTCACCACCCCACCCTCGCCGAGCTCGACGCCCTTCACGGCCCCACCATGCACAACGATGCGGGAGACCTTGGTGTGGCGGCGCAGCTCGCCGCCGTGCTTTTCGAACAGGCGGCTCAGGTGATCGGCCATGGTGCCGAGGCCACCTCGCACCTTGGACATCGTGGCCGTTCCCGGCGATGCCAGCGCGAAGGCGAGGCAAAGTGCGCTCCCCGGGGAGAAGGGTCCGCGGAAGGTGGAGTTGACGGCGAGGAAAGCCAGCATGCTCCGCACCGGCGCGTGCTTCGATCGGTCGGGCAGGTAGCGGTCGACCACGTCCATGACGCTCCCGAACATGGCAGTCCGGATCGCCTCGCGCTCGGCCTCGTTGGTGGCGCATTCCCACATCTCGTCCAGCGACTTCGGAGGCGTCCGCACGTCGAAGCGGCCGATGGCGCGTGCCGGTGCCTCGGCCCAGGCGGCCACCTCGGCCATCCCGAGCACCGCCTCGATCCCGATCATCTCGCCGAGGTGCTCCAAGAGACGCTCGGGATCCGAATAGAGGAGGATCGGCGGCCGGTCGTCTTCGTTGATGCTGGCCGACTGGACCTCGGGCTCGTAAATGGGACACGACCCGAGGTCGAGGTCCTCGAAGATCTGGTTCGGCACGGGGAACTGGATCGATCCCGCCAGCTCGAAGCGGTAACCGCGGATGAGTTCGGTGGTCGAGGCCATGCCTCCGATGAAGTGGTTCTTCTCCAGACACAGGACCCGGAGTCCGCCGCGGGCCATGACCGTGGCGGCGGTCAGTCCATTGTGACCCGCTCCGATCACAATGGCGTCGTAGTCCGTCATGAGAACCGGACTGTAGCGACCTCGGGGCCGTCCGGTGGCGCCCCATGAGTAGAGAGGGTGGGGTTTGGCAATGCTCCCTTCAGGGCTGAAGGAGAGATGATGAGGCTGGCGAGCCGCCGCCGCCCACACGGCCGACCGGACGCCGACACCGGACGAGAAAGCCGCGGCCGAGGGCAACACCCTCGACCGGAGGTCTCCCGGCACGAGCGGGAGATGGGGAAGACCGGTGCCGACGTGAAGGGGGAGGGCGAGATCGGCTGAAGGGGCCCGCTCAGCCCGTTCCTTTGATGTGCGCGCGGAGTGCAGCGGAGTGCTCCCCCTCGCGGACCCGTTCCAACGCGGTCTCGGCGTCGCCAGGGCTCATCCTCCCGTCGGCGACCGCTGCGTCCGTGTGGACCCGCGCGTGGCGAGCCCGGATGGACCCCATGACGACGTCGAACTCTGCCGTTCCGGCGGCGGCCCGGAGACGAGTCGCTTCCTCTGGCGTGATCCGCCCGGAGGCGGTCATCTTCCCCAGCTGCTCAATGATGCGTTCTTGCTGCATCGCTCTGCCTGCCTTCCTGTGTCGTGTGCTCCGTGCCATCCCGAGTGCTCTCGAACCGCTCCGCACAGCGGTCCGAACAGAAGTAGTGCCGTTCCCCGGCATGGACGACCGTTGCCGGCGCCTGCGCCGTCTCCACCTGCATGCCGCAGACCGGGTCCCGCGCGTATCGCTCTCCCCCACCCAGCCGCGCCCTGTTGCGGTAGAGCCAGTACAGAACGCCGAAGAGTGCGAGGAAGACCAGGTTGAGATACGTCGTGTAGTTCCACGAGAAATTGGCCGGAGCCACGGTGGTCGGCCGCATCGTCGGCACCAGCCCGGTCGCTCGGAACAGCAGCTCGGTGATGAACCCGGCCGTGGACATGAGGGCCCAGAACACGACGAGCATCCGCAGCATCAACCGCGTCCCGTAGTAGCGGCGATAGATCATCAGAAGCGGGAACACGATCAGATCGGCGAAGATGAATGCGATCACGCCGCCGAAGGAGATGCCGCCCTTCCACAGTGCGGCCGCCAGCGGCACGTTGCCGATGGAGCAGACGAAGCTGATGATGGCGATGAACGGGCCGACGATGGCGTTCTCCACGCTGGTCCAGAAACCGTGTCCCGTGATGAAGACCGCCTGCCAGACCGACGTCGGCACCAAGACCGCCAGAAAGCCGGCGACGGTGTAGCCGATGAGCAGCTCTCGTCGCAGCATGGTCAGATCCGACATGGTGTAGGTCGCGCTGTCCGCCCAGCCGGCAACCGACTTCAGCCGAACCGTCAGCGGCGTTCCACCGTCCGCAATGGCGGGAGCACCATGCATGTGCTCGGGACCCTCCTCCGACTCCTGCAGGCGTTCGCGGGCCTGCACCACCAGTCGCCCGCGCAGCCAGAGCGCACCCAAGGTGGCGAGGAGGAAGATCATGATGATCCCACCCACGAATTCGCTGACGGCGAATTGCCATCCCATGAGCACGATGAGCACGATCCCCAGCTCGATGACCAGGTTCGTCGACGCGAACATGAACACCATGGCGGCGATGTAGTCGGCACCCTTCACGAAGAGCGATTTGGCCATGGCGGAGGCCGCGTAGGAACACGAGGACGACACCATCCCGTACCCCGAAGCCCGCACGACGGCCGGTGCGCCATGGTTGCCAAGGCGACGGCGCATGGAATCACGGCTGACGAAAGCTTGGACCGCGCCGGCCAGACCGAATCCCAGCACGAGCGGCCAGAGGGTCTCCCAGAACATGAAGAAGCCCTCCCGCAGTGATCGCCCGATGTCCACCAGGACGGTGGCCGAGGCCAACATCGGGGTCAGGAGCGAACCAGCCGGCCGATGGCTGCCGAGGCTTCGTTGAGCTTCTCGGTCGCCTCGTCGCCACCCTGTCGGACGGCGTCCGAGACGCAGTGGGCCAGATGGTCGTCGAGCAGTTCCAGCGCCACGGCCTGGAGTGCTTTGGTTGCCGCCGACACCTGTTCGAGGATGTCGATGCAGTACCGGTCCTCCTCGACCATGCGCTGCAGGCCTCTGACCTGGCCTTCCACCTTCCGAAGGCGCTTCTGGATGGCCTCTTTGTTTTCGATGTACCCCGGTCGCATGGCGCTCCAATCCTTGTACCCAATACCCCTATAGGGTATCAGGACAGGTCGGGTCAATCCGCTCCGGGACTCTGTTGCTCCGGGCTGAACCTCTAGGACGCCGGGCGCCGGGCGCCGGACGGCGGGCGCTCAGCTGCCCAGGATCCCGAGCCCCTCTTCGCGGATCCCCTTGGCGCGGGCGTCGGCGAAGTGCTCGAGCCAGTCCCGCATCTCCTCGCTCCCCGTCTCGTCGGCCCAACGGCGGGGCATGGCCGGGAACGAGTAGCCGAGTGGGAGCGACGGTGGCGGTGGCTCGTGCGACCTTCGCTCGAACGCGGCCTCGATGGCGGGCGCGACACGCGCCGCCTTGGCGCGGACCTGAGCCTCGTCACGGTCCTTGAACGCCGGGAGCACCTCGCGGCCAAACAGCTCGAGCGACTCACAGATGTGCTCATGGCGGTTCTTGCCGGCCTGCAGGACGAAGATGACCTGGTCGACCCCCGCCTGCTCGAAGCGCTCGAGGTACTCGCGCACCTGTTCCGGCGTCCCCGTCGCCCCCCGCAGTCCGGTGTGGTCGCCCGCGGCGAGCTTCGCCCCGAGTCGCTCCTGGCGCAGCGCGGTCTCCACCTCAGGCGAATACCCCTGGTCGCCGCGCCGCTCCAGATACTCGGTCCAGACGTCGGTCGAACCGGGCCGGTGCTCGCCGAAGACGTAGTAGTGCCCGAGCGAGTAGCCGAAGAAGTTGCCTCCCTCCAGGCCGCGGTCGAGCGCCACCTTCTCGTCGGGGTGACACATCATCTGAGTCACGCAGGCGATGTTGGGGTTCGCCGCGAGCCCGACGGGAACACAACGCTCAGCCAGGGTCCGCTCATAGTCGGACACCCATTTCTGCGCCTCCTCGGGATCGATGAAGGCGAACGTCAGCGCGCCGATGCCCTTCTCGGCCGCCAGCAAGATGGTGTCGCGGCGGGAGCAGGCCACCCACAACGGAGGGTGCGGCCGCTGCATCGGCTTGGGAACGACGTTGCGCGGCGGCATCTGGACGAAGCGCCCGTCGACACCGGTGAACGGCGTCTCTGTCATGCAGCGCAGCGTCACCTGCAACCCTTCGAGCCAGGCGTCGCGCTTGGTCGCCGGATCGACCAGGAACCCGCCGAGCTCCGCCTCGGAGCCGGATTCCCCCGACCCGAACTCGACCCGGCCGCCCGAGATGAGGTCCAAGGTGGCCACCCGCTCGGCCGTGCGGGCGGGGTGGTTGTAGCCCGGTGCGGTCTGGATGATGCCGTGACCGAGCCTGATGTCCCGGGTCCGCTGGCTGCACGCACCGAGGAATACCTCGGGCGCCGAGGAGTGGCTGTATTCCTCGAGGAAGTGGTGCTCGACCTCCCACACCACGTCGAAGCCGAGGCGGTCGGCCAGCTCAACCTGCTCGAGCGCGTCCTGCATGAGGCGGTACTCGGCGTCGGCCTCCCAGGGCCGCGGCAGCTGATGCTCGTAGAAGACCCCGAATTTCATGCGGCACCGAGCGAGTGGAACTCCGTCAGGATGTCCGCTCCGTCCTTGTGCTGGGCGCACCAGAACTCCACTTCCGCCAGGGCGCCCCGCCGACCCTCCTCGCGCACCGGACCGAGGCTGTGGGCGAGGAGTGGGTCCCAGATCCGCCTGATCATCTCGGTGCCGGCGTAGTGGAGCCCGTCCTCGCCGCGCCAGGTGCGGTCGCGCATCTCGGAGAGCGCGGTGCGCAGGTAGCCGACGTGCGGCGACTCGTCGGCCCGGATGAAGGAGACGAGCCGTGCCGCTTCTCCGTCCCCGGCCACGAGCTCCGTGTCGGACATCCATTCCTCGGCCCAGGCGAATGTATGGAACGCGGAGATCTCGATGAAGAGGACACGCACCATCAACGAGACCATCATCTCGAGCTCGTGGGGGATGGCGTCCGGGAGCAGGCGCACCGCGTCGGCGCCCGGGCGGCCCGGGCCGAAACCCATCCGGACCAGCATCGCCTCGATGTCGAGCTCCTCGCATGATCGGTCGAACGCGATGTCACGGGCGGCGAACCACATGTCCTTGTGACCGGCCTCCTCGTCCCAGCCCGCCTCGTCGCGGCCGTGCGCCTCGAACAGCCCGCGTCCGAGGTGGTCGATGGCGGTCCCCCTGATGTCCTCCACGAAGTGGCGCTGCAGACCTTTCGGCTGCAGCAGGCGGATGTTGGCGCCGTACCCCTCAACCGTACCGATCCGGGTCAATGTCGCCATCAGCGGCTCGGGGACGCCCGCCCGGATGAGGAACCGGGCCTGCTCGACGTTGGGGAAGGAGCGCTCCCACCAGGCAAGCGGGACGTCGATCAGCTCGCTCGAGAACAACGTGGTGTTCTGCTCGCTCCACGCGGTGATGGCGGGCTGGCGGAACCTGGTCCGTGGCGAGACATAGCGACCGTCCACGTCGAAGCCGCCGTGACAGCGGACGCCGCCCGCGATCAACGGCTCGGCGACCGCGATGTCGGCCAGGAGCTCCTGCTCGGTGAACTCGACCTGTGCCGTGCCCATGACCGCTGCCTCCCTGTCGGGTGATGCTTCCTGTTAACTCTTAGGTATATACTTACCGGTATACAGACCGACAGCAAGCTCCTGCCGCGGGCCGAGCGGCGTGCCGCCATCCTGCACGGTGCAGCGCAGGCGTTCGCATCGTCAGGATTCGCCGACACCTCCATGGCGGACGTGGCGGCCGCGTGCGGCATCACCAAGCTGATCGTCTACCGGCACTTCGAGTCGAAGGAGGAGCTCTACCGGGAGATCCTCCAGCAGGTGTTCGACGACCTCGGCGAGGAGCTCCGCGCGGAATTGGCGATGCCGACGCGGGCCGGCCTCGGTCCCCGGACGCTGTTGACGGTGGCGCGGGCGGACCCGGCCGCCTTCACGCTCCTGTGGCGCCATGCGGCACGCGAACCGCAATTCGCGGCGTATGCCGCGGAGCTCCGCTCGGTCTCGGTGTCCGTCGTGCGCCAGCTCAGCGAGCTCGACACGGGCGACGAGCTGCTCGACGCGTGGCGCTCCGAAGCCCTCTTCGGCTGGCTCGTGGAGGCCACGCTCACCTGGCTGGAGCGGGGTGAGGGGACCCGCGACGACGAGTTCGTCGCGGAGACGTCGGCCGGGTACCGCGCGCTCCGGACGGCCTTGACCCGCGGTACCGCTCTCGTCTGACGCTGCCGTTGCGGCCGGCGGACTTGACCTGTACCACTCCCGAAATTCCCTGAAGCAAGACTAGGGGTCGGTTTCTGGTCCGTCGGCCAAATCAGATGGCGGCTGACCGTGGCGCACAGATACCGAATCGGCGCGACGGCCATCTGGCAGTTTGCCGTTGCGCGTACGGCCAGATGGCCCGGTTCTGTACGGGGTCGTCCCCTCCCAGGACGGCCAGCAGTTGGCCGTCGCATCGGCCTCCGGGTTTCTGAAGGACGGAATCCACCTCATGAGGGCTCGCGGTCGCGGCCCCTGAGCGGTACGGTCGGCGCATGAAGCAGCACGTGCGCTTCTGCACAGGCACCGACGGCTTGCGTCTGGCATACGCCGTGCACGGGATCGGCCCGCCTCTGGTCAGGGTCGCGACCTGGCTCAGTCATCTCGAGCTCGACTGGGAGAGCCCGGTGTGGCGCCACTGGGTTCAGCGGCTCGGCGAGCGGCACATGCTCGTCCGATACGACGAGCGAGGATGCGGGCTCTCGGACACCAACATCGGCGATCCCTCGGTCGACGTGTGGGTGGGCGATCTCGAAGCAGTGGTCGACGCGGTGGGCCTGGAGCGATTCGCGCTGCTAGGCGTATCCCAGGGAGCAGCGATCGCTGTCGCGTACTCGGCACGGCACCCGGACCGCGTGTCTGACCTCGTCCTGTACGGCGGGTACGCGCGAGGGCGACGGTTCCGCGGCCAGGAGGAAGAGGAAGACGCCATCGTCGGCGCGATCCGCGCCGGCTGGAAGGTCCCGAATCAGGCGGCCTTTCGCAGAGTGTTCGGCGCGCTCTTCCTCCCGGACGGCAGGCCTGAGCAAATGGAATGGTACGAAAATCTGCTCTGGCGAACCACGACTGCCGAGGCCGCGACCGGGCTCTTCCAGGCGCGTGGCAGCTTGAACGTTTCCGATCAGGCGGAACGGGTACGTGCGCGCACGCTCGTGATGCACGCGCGAGACGATCGAGTGGTCCCCGTCGAAGAGGGCAGGCTGCTTGCCACACTGATTCCGGACGCGCAGTTCGTGCAGCTGGAGTCCGCCAATCACATCCTGCTCGAGCACGAGCCGGCATGGGACGCGTTCCTCTCTGAGATCGAGGCGTTTCTTGGAACGGACGCCAAGCCCCGTCCTCCGGTCGCTGTCGGCGACCTCAGCGCACGCGAGCTCGAGGTGCTCGAGCTCGCGTCGCAGGGCCTGACGAACGAGGCGATTGCAGACCTTCTGTGCCTGAGCGTACGAACGGTTGAACGACACTTGACGAACGTCTACGTCAAACTGGGCGTCTCCGGGAAGGCCGGCCGCGCCGCCGCGGCCGCCTTGTTCGTCCAGGGACACACACCGCGGCCATTCCCCTCCCGCTAGCCCAGCCCGGCTGCGTGCAGGCCGCCACCCTCGGTGCAGGAAGAATGCGTGCAAGCACGGATGCCGTCGCGACCGCCTGACCCTTAGCGTTGCTATCACCGAGCGGATCGTACGGGGAGGACGACATGGATCCCGATTCGACAAGGGACCGGGCGTCGCGCCCGGTGCCGGCCACCACCCACGAGATCGTCGGCGGCGGCGGGGTCAAGCTTCACGTGCGAGAGTGGGGCAACCCCGACGGACCCGTCCTGTTGTTCATTCACGGATGGTCGCAAAGCGATCTGTGCTGGCTGAACCAGGTACGCGGTGATCTGACCGGCACGTTCCGCATCGTGACGTTCGACCTTCGCGGACACGGCCTATCGGAAAAGCCCTCCGGACCGGAACACTATGCCGACGGGCAACTGTGGGCCGATGACGTGGCCTCGGTTATCGATCAGACGGGCCTCGAGAAGCCCATCCTCGTGGCCTGGTCGTACGGCGGGTACATCGTCGCCGACTACCTTCGAGCCTACGGAGACTCCCGGATCGGCGGCATCAACCTGGTGGGAGCGGCAATGCTGCTCAAGCCTCCGGCATTCGACCACATCGGCCCGGGCTTGCTCGAGAACGTGCGGGGGATGTGCGCTCGGGATCTGGCCGCGAACATCGCCGCAACCCGGCGATTTCTGCACGCCTGCACCTCCCGGCCGCTCGGCGACGACGAGGTGGCCACCGCCCTTGGGTGGAACATGGTCGTGCCGTCCCCCGTCCGCCGTGCGCTGCTCTCGCGCGAGCTCGATAGCACCGACATCCTCGCGAGCGTCTCGGTCCCCGTTCTCGTGACGCACGGGCGGGACGACACGATCGTGCTGCCTTCGATGGCCGAACACACGCTCACCGTCTGCCCGGCCGCGACCGCGTCGTGGTACGACGGTGTCGGTCACATGCCGTTCTGGGAGCTACCCGATCGCTTCGACCACGAACTCGCCAACCTGGCACGCAATGCGGGCCATGACCACCCGGGGCCGGTGATGCGCCCGCCGATGTCCCGCAGTCGGCCGCGCTGAGCACGCCGACGTTCCAGGCCTGCATCATCCCGGAGTGACCTCGACGGCCTCGTCCATTTGCAGATCGCCGGTTCTCGGCGCGCCGTCAGCCTGGATATAGCCTCAGAGGCTCGTTTGCTGGCGGGCTGCTCACGCCGAGGCTGCTCACGCCGAGGCTCCTACCGGAGTCTCAAGACGCAGACGTGACAGGTGGGACGGGCGTCTCCGGTCTTCTACCCACGTGGCCCACCCGTTCCGAAGTGCCCCACCCGTTCCGAAGTGCCCCACGTGGCGGTTGGGCTACCCCAACAGGGCCATTGCACATTTGCCATTGCGGAGTGTCCCGCGAACGTTACGCGTTCGACGCCGAGCCCGACAGGACTCAGGCAGTCACCGACGTGTGCACATGGTATGACAGCTCCTCCGGCGGTCCCACCAACCCGTCCTTCACGCTGGCCAACCCAGGCAAAAGAGTCTCATCACGGAACTTCACCCATGAAGCTTCGGAGTCCCAGAGTGCGATGACGACCAGCCCATCGTGGGTCTCGCCAGCAGCGTGGTATGTCTGTCCTGCCGGAAGCCCCTTTCCACCATCTGGGTGCACCACTTTGATCGACCGGTCGTACTGCTCGGTCGTCCCGCCCTTGAAGGTGTGGATGATGCCGAATGTGGTTACCATGCCGACTCCTTGGTTCTCAAATGGACGTCGGGCCAACCTAGCCGCGGCAGACATCCATTGCTCGGTGCTGAAGTCATCTACAGAACCCGCTTACCTTGCGATTCCTGTTCCCGGAGCGGGCATCACCATGTAAGTGGACCGAAGGGTGGCACCCCTGCCCTCGATCGGAGAGCGCCCTCGGCGACGAAACCGAGGGACGGATCACGGGGGGAGACATCGGAGCTGAGAGTAAGCCGCTCATCTACGCGGTTCCGTCCATCCAAGCGGCGAACTGTTCCCAGGTCGCTGCGCGCGGATGTGACTTGAACGGTGTCCAGTCGATACCGCCTTTGCTGATCTGGACCTTCCCCATCAACTCGCCGTCAGAGCGGACCTCGAACTCCACGTCCACGTTCTTTACGGTGATCGGGTGGGACAGGTTCATCGTGACGTCATGAGCTGGCATGGCAGTGAAGCCTAAAAGGGAACCACCCACATATTGAGACAGGCGGGGTGAGATCGCAGACAAGGTGAACGGGTATCCCTCTACCCTCCCGGTGGAAAGTACGGGGAAGTTCGTGCGTGCGACGTTCGTCCACCCGAACATCGAGCGCCGGCGTCTTCGGCCGCGCTTGGCCATCTGATCCAGCGAATGGTCGAGTCACGACCATTGGGACTGCCCCGTTGTTCCGTTCGTTCGGGATACGGCAACGTCGGCTCACGCTGGACTACTTGCGCGCGACGGGCCGACCTCCTCCGCCGCCCAGGAGGCGGTGATCTCTGCGACCTCTGCTTCGCTCTTGCGCAACGAGTGGTCGCCGTCGACGAGGACGCGGGTCACCGGGCCTGGGATCGCGGCGGTCTCCCGCTCGAGCTCTTCCGGCGTGGCGAAGGCGTCGCGTCGCCCCGAGACGAAGAGGCAGGGGAGCCGCAGGGCGGGGAAGTGCTCGGTGCGGAGGCGTTCGGGCCGACCGGGGGGATGGAGCGGGTAGCTGACCAGGACGAGAGCGGCCACCTCGAGCCCCTCGGCCGCCGCCAAGGAGCACATCCGGCCCCCGAAGGACCGTCCCCCGATGGCGATGCGGCCGGTCGGGACGCCCAGTCGCTCGGCCAGCGTTGCCGTGGCATCGCGCACCGTCTGGATGCACACCGCCGGCGGATCGGTGCGGCGCTTCCCCGCCGCCTGGCCCGGAAACTCGACGCGCTCCACCATGACGCCCACGGCCGTCACCGCGGCATCGATGGCGACGAGTCCTGAATGCTGCCGTCCGGCACTCGCCCCGGGTGTCAGCACGAGTCCGGCAATTCCCGGCGGCGTCACCGGACCATCATGGCGTGCAGGGGCGGCGGCCGTCGGCACGGCGACACATCTCCGCCGCGGCTCGCTACAGGCTGCGATCGACCTCGGCCATGAAGTCCTCCTTGACCGGGTCAGGGAGGAACGAGGCGCGGAAGGAGTTGCGGGCCAACTGGGCGACCGCCTGGCGGCCCAGGTCGAACGTTTCGGCGACCGCGGTCAGGTTGTCGGCGACATAGCCGCCGAAATAGGCGGGGTCGTCCGAGTTGACCGTCACGAGGAGTCCGCGCTGGACGAGGGCCGGCAGGTCGTGTTCGAGCAAGGACGGGAAGACCCCGAGCCTGACGTTGGAGAACGGGCAGACCGTGAGCGGGATCTGCTCCGCCGCCAGCCGCTCGACGAGACGCTCGTCCTCCAGACAGCGCACCCCGTGATCGATGCGCCGCGCCCGGAGCATGTCGAGCGCCTCCCAGATGTAGGCGGGAGGACCCTCCTCTCCCGCATGCGCCACACCGGGAAGCCCCATCTCCCGGGCCCGCCGGAACGCGTTGACGAAATTGGAGGGAGGGTTGCCCGATTCGGCGGAGTCGAGACCGACGGCCGTCAGGTGCTGCACGAAGGGTCGGGCCTCCTCCAGAGTGTCGAGCGCAGCCTCCTCGCCCAGTTCGCGCAGGAAGCACAGGATCAGGCCCGACGAGACCCCCAGGTTCGCCGCCCCGTCATGGAGGGCGCGGCGGATCCCGCTGACGCAGGTCTCGAAGGGGACGCCGCGCCGGGTGTGCGTCTGAGGGTCGAAGAAGATCTCGGCGTGGCGCACGCCCTGGCTGACCGCCGTGGACAAATAGGCCGTGGTGATGTCGTAGAAGTCCTGCTCGGTGAGGAGAACGGCGCAGTTGGCGTAGTAGATGTCGAGGAAGGACTGCAGGTCGTCGAAGACGTAGGCGCGCCGGAGTGCGGTCACGTCGGCGTAGGCGAGCGGCACCTTGTTCCGGGCCGCCAGCGCGAAGACGAGCTCGGGCTCCAGCGTCCCTTCGACGTGCACGTGCAACTCGGCCTTCGGCAGCCGCCGGACGAATGCCTCGGTCTCGGTCATGCGCCGTGCCGCGGTTCGAGCGGGCTCGATCGGACCGGGGGATCGGGATGGACCTCGCGGATTGATGCCACTCCCCTCAGCGGTCGGGGTTCGAGCGCACATGGTGGCCCATCGCAGGCGGAGGGCGCTCCCGCACCCGGCCCGGACCCGGCGGGGCTAAGTGGATCGATCACTCCGCATGCACAGTTAGAGTAAGCGGAATGAAATCTCCGGATAAGAGCCCGGCGGGTGCGGGGAGCGGCCCCGGCGCGGCGACCTTGCCCCGACCGATGCGCAGCGACGCCCTGAAGAACCGGGAGCGTCTGCTCGTGGCCGCGGGTCAGGTCTTCGAGGAGAAGGGCCTCGAGGCCAGCGTGGCCGACGTGGCGCGGGTGGCCGGGGTCGGGATGGGCACGCTCTACCGCCGCTTCCCCTCCAAGGAGGCCCTCATCGAGGCGCTGGTCACAGAGGTCCTCGAGGCGACGATCGCCATGGCCGAGGACGCGGCCACGTTGCCCGACGGCACGGGGCTCGAGCATTTCCTCCGGGCGTCGAGCGCATATCAAGCGGAGCATCTCGGTTGCCTGCCGAAGCTGTGGAGCTCCGATCACTCTCTCGTGAGTACGGCGCGCGCGCTCATCGCCGGCCTGCTCGCCGACGCGCAGGCGCACGGCCTGGTGCGCCACGACCTCAAGAGCACCGACGTCTCCCTCGTGCTGTGGTCGATCAGGGGCGTCCTCGAGACCACCGGCTCCAACGCCCCCGAGGCGTGGAAGCGGCATCTCGACCTCCTCGTCGCCGGCATGCGCCCGTCGGAGGCCGAGCTGGCGCACCGGCCGCTCAGCCAGAGCCAGGTCGACCGGATCCTCTCCAAGCACGAGCAACCGTCGCGATCCGCGGGGGTGACGTGACGACGCTGCAGGAGGTCGAGTCGGGCACGGGTCCGGACGGGGCGACGCGGGCCCACTGGTGGATCCTCGTCGTCATCGCCGGAGCCCAGCTCATGGTGGTGCTCGATTCGACCATCATGATCATCGCCCTGCCTTCGGCGCAGCACGCCCTCGGGTTCTCCAACACCGATCGGCAGTGGGTCGTCACGGCCTACACGTTGGCCTTCGGCGGCTTCTTGTTGCTGGGTGGCCGCATCAGCGACATGTTCGGCCCGAAGCGGACGCTGATGGCGGGGGTCCTGGGCTTCGCCCTGGCGTCGGCCGTCGGCGGGGCCGCTCAGACCACCTTGATGCTGATCGGCGCCCGTGGCCTCCAGGGCCTCTTCGGTGCGCTGCTCGCCCCGTCCGTGCTGTCCATCCTGACGTCGACGTTCACCGATCAGCGCGAGCGGGGGCGGGCCTTCGGGATCTACGCCACCATCGCCATCGCCGGATCCGCCTTCGGGCTGATCCTCGGGGGCTTTCTGACCGAATACGTCGACTGGCGCTGGTGTCTGTACGTGAACCTGCCCATCGCTGCACTCGTCCTCTTCGGCGCCTTCACCATGCTCCCCGATCGGCAGGGGACGCGCGGCGTGCGGCTCGACGTCCTCGGCGTGGTGCTCGGCTGCGGTGGCCTGGTCAGCCTCGTCTACGGGCTCGGCGAGGCCGGCACGAGCGGATGGGGTGCCACCGATGTGAAGGCCGCCCTCGTCGCCGCCGCGGTGCTGCTCGGCGCCTTCATCCTGTGGCAGAGCAAGGGGCCCAATCCGCTGTTGCCGCTGCGCGTGCTGCGGAACCGGAACCGCGCCGGCTCCTTCCTGACCATCATGCTCGCCGTCACGGGCATGTTCGGCACCTTCCTCTTCCTCACCTACCTCCTGCAGACGATCGACCACTACTCCCCGCTCATGACCGGTGTCGCCTTCCTGCCTCTGTTGGCCCTCAACGGGCTGGCGGCAACGCAACTGGCCAGCCGGCTGATGCCGCACGTGCGGACCCGGCTGCTGGTCGTGCCCGGCCTGCTGCTCTCGGCGCTCGGCGCCGCCCTCTTCACGACCCTGACCCCCGGAGCCGCCTACGTGACCCACGTGCTGCCGAGCGAGCTGCTGTTGGGCCTCGGACTGGGGCTCGCCATCGTGCCCTGCATCAGCACCGCCACCCAGAACGCCGACCCGAAGGACGTCGGGGTGACGTCGGCCATGACGAACACGTCCCAGCAGATCGGGGCCTCCATCGGCACCGCGCTCCTCAACACCATCGCCGCCGCCGCCACCGCCACCTACCTGGCGTCCGATGCCGCGCACGGCAGCGGTGTGGCGGCCAAGGCGACGGTGCACGGCTACGCGACGGCCAGCGCCTGGGTGGCCGGGATCTTCGTCCTGGCTGCCGTGGTCGCCGGGGTGCTCATCAACGTGCATCCGGGGCAGCCGGTCGCGGATCCGTCGCCGGTGGACGCCGACGGCGCGCTCCTGCCCGCCGAGGTCTACTGAGCGAGAAGCGCCCGCAGGAACGATGTTTCTGGGGACTATAAACGAGTTCGTTGATAGTCCCGGAGATATCCCCCGCCGAGCGCCCGGTAGATGCTCGCCGAGCGCCCGGTAGATGCTCGCCGAGCGTCCGTAGATGCCCGCCGAGAGCCCGGAAGATATCCACCCGGAAGCCCGGAAGCCCGGAAGCCCCGCCGGCGGCTAGGCCACGAGCTCCGAGGCCGACCATTCGAAGCCCTCGCCGTCCACGAGCTCGGACTCGGCGCAGGCCGATTCGCCCGCCCGCTCGCTCTCGTCCGTCCCGGCCGGAGCGCCTGCGGCGTTGACAGGCAGGTGGACCAGGAGGGCCACCAGGACGAGCGCGGCGACACCGAAGAATGCGGCCACGCCGAAGGTCAGGTCCAGACCGTGCACCATGTCAGTCGGGACGGCGGCGGCCCCTGCCTTGAGCTGCGCGTGACCGGCGGCGGCACTGAGGACCGTGACGAGCACGGCGAGCCCGAGGGCAGCGCCCAGCTGCTGGGTGACGTTGACCAGGCCGGACGCCGCCCCGGCGTCCCCGGGCTCGACGCCGGCGAGCCCGGCTGTCGTGAGCGGCACCAGCGCGGTGCCCGAGCCGAAGCCCAGCAGCACCAGGCTGACCAGGATCTGCTGGTACGAGGCGCCGGCGTGCAGCTGGCTCGACAGGAGCAGGGCCACGACGGTCAGGGCGATCCCCGTCATGATCAGCGCCTTGGGGCGGACCCGACCGATCAGGACCTTGCTCACCAGCTGTGACGACAGGAACACCGACAGCGGCATGGGCAGGAAGGACAAGCCCGTGCGAAGCGGCGAGTACCCCTGCACGTCCTGGAGGAACTGTCCGACGAAGAAGAACATGCCGTACATGCCGGCATACATCAGCCCACGCGAGACGTTCGCCGCCGTGCGCGTCCCGCTGGCGAAGAGCCGTAGCGGCACGATCGGCTCTTCGGCCCGGGTTTCGATCCGCACGAACACCCCGAGTAGCAGCGCCCCGATGGCGAGAGAACCGATGGTGGCGAGACTCGACCACCCGTTGCTACCGGCCTCGACCAGGCCGAGCACGACACCCGCCATGCCGAACGTCGACGTGAGGGCACCGGCGACGTCGAAGTGCCCGGTGCGGCGCTCCGTCTCGTGCAGGACGACGCGCCCGACGATCAGGACTGCTATCCCGATCGGGACGTTCACGAACATCACCCAACGCCACGACACGAGTTGTGTCAGAGCGCCACCCGCCACGAGGCCGATGGCCCCGCCGGCCGCCGAGACCGTGGTGAAGAGAGCGATGGCCCGGGTCCGTTGGCGCCCTTCAGAGAACATGGTGGTGAGGAGCGCCAGCGACGAGGGAGCGGCCAGCGCGGCGCCCACCCCTTGGAGGGCCCGGGCGGACAGGAGCATCCAGCCCGAGACGGCCAACCCGCCGAAGAGGGAGCTCGCCGTGAAGATGGCGATGCCGGACAGGAAGGTGCGGCGCCGGCCGAGGAGATCACCGCACCGGGCCCCGAGGAGCAGAAGGCCGCCGAAGGTGAGCAGGTAGGCGTTCAGTACCCAGGAGAGCTCGCCCCCGGACAGGCCCAGCCCTTCCTGGATGTGCGGGAGGGCGACGTTGACGATGGTCGTGTCCAGGACCACCATCAGCTGGGAGGTCAGGATGACGAACAGGAACACCGAGGGGCTGCTGAGCAGGCTCTTCAGGCGTCCGGGTGGGCCCACGGCGGGGCCGCCGGCGGGCGCGGGACGAGGCGCGACAATGAGAGAAGAAGGCATTTGATTCCGATCTGTCCGCTGGTATTCTGGGTAAGCGGAAGCTTCCTCCGATTATTATACGGAGGGTGACTCCGTTTTGCAAGACGGAATCTCGCCGGGAGGGAACGCACGACGATGACGGCACGGCCGAGGTCGATGACGACGACGGTGGATCACGTCGACGAGGCCGAGGTGGCGCGCCCGATGCGGGCCGATGCCAAGCGCAATTACGAGCGCCTCGTCACGGCGGCCCGCGAGGTGTTCGCACAGGAGGGCGGCGGCGCATCGATGGAGGCCATCGCCAAGGAGGCAGGGGTCGGTATCGGGACGCTGTACCGGCACTTCCCCAAGCGCATCGACGTGGTCGAGGCGGTCTACCGCGAGGATGTCGACGAGCTCACGACCGTCGCCGAGTCGGTCACCGGGATCATGGAGCCGTGGCCGGCGCTCGTGGCGTGGCTCGAGGCGTTCGTCCGCTATGCGAGCGGCAAGAAGCGGTTCCTCAACGAGCTGCACGAGGCGTTCGAGAAGAACCCGGAATTGCGCGTCGCGTCGCGTGAGCGGATCGTGGGCGCCCTGGGCCTGGTGCTCACGCCGGCCCAGGAGGCGGGGGTGGTGCGCAGCGATATCGACGCGCCCGACCTGATGCAGCTGCTCAGCTCCATGTGCATGAGCGCGAGCCTCACGCCGGATCAGAGCGGGCGGTTGCTCGTCATGATCGAGGACGGCCTCCGGCCGCCCCCGTAAGGAGACAGCCCCTCGAAGGATTCAGATACCGGTGTGCTCGGCGCGCACCGGATCCGGGTCCGGTACATGCGGCATCAGCGCGTTCGGCGGAACCGTTCCCAGCCGACCTGCTTCGAAATCCTCGAGGGCCTGCGCGATCTCGCTGCGAGTGTTCATCACGAAGGGCCCGTAGTGCTCGACCGGCTCCCCGAGGGGCCGGCCCCCAAGGATCAGGACCTCGAGGTGGCTGGTCCCGGAATCCTGCGCGTCGTCGGCGCGGAGCGAGATGAAGTCCCCCGCGCCGAACGTCACCAGTTGCCCGCTCGTCACCGGCCGGCCATCGCTGCCCATACGCCCGGATCCGGCGAGGAGGTAGACGAGCGCGTTGAAGCCTGGGTTCCAAGGCAGCTCGAGCAGCGCGCCCGGCGCCACCGATGCATGCATGAAGGCCATCGGCGTGTGGGTCGACCCGGGACCGCGGTGCTCACCGACCTCACCCGCGATGATCCGGACCAGGGTCCCGCCGTCGCCGGATGCGAGCAGGGCAACGTCGCCCGCCTCGAGGCCCTGATAGGCCGGCTCGATCATCTTGTCCTTGGCCGGCAGGTTCACCCAGAGCTGGATGCCATGAAAATGCCCGCCGGCGACGACGAGCTCCTCCGGCGGCGTCTCGATGTGCAGGATCCCCTTCCCGGCTGTCATCCACTGCGTCGCCCCGTCCGTGATGAGGCCGCCGCCGCCGTGCGAGTCCTGGTGGGCGAAGGTCCCGTCGATCATGTATGTGACGGTCTCGAATCCGCGATGTGGGTGCCACGGCGTCCCTTTCGGTTCGCCGGGGGCATACTCGACCTCCCCCATCTGGTCCATGTGCACGAAAGGGTCGAGGTCCTGCAGGTGCACGCCGGCGAAGGCCCGACGCACGGGGAACCCCTCCCCCTCGAGCCCCTGCGGAGCCGTGGTGACGGACTTCACCGGGCGCTCGCTCGCCCGCGTGCGGTCGAGCTCCGGAACGGGCGGCAGCTTGCTGAGATCACTGACGGTCACTGCGGGCACGAGGACCTCCCATCGGTGTCGGCGAACCGGGCGGGTCCGTCCACTGCGTGCAGGTTATGCGCCGGGACGCGTGGTTTCACCGGTCAGACGACCCGGGCGGGGCCTCCTCCGTCAGTGGAGATGCCGCTGCCAGTCCGCCGGGACACGGCCGGCCGGCCCCGGGGTGGGCTGACTCAGCGGGTGATGCTGCGGAGGGGCCAGCTCGGGCCCCTCGGCGTACTGCTCGCTCTCGTAGTCCCAGAACCAGTCCTCACCCGGCTCGAAGCTCCGTACGATCGCGTGCCCGCTCTGTCGGGCGTGCGCGCTGGCGTGCTGGCTGGGCGAGCTGTCGCAACAGCCGATGTGCCCGCACTTGGCGCAGCGCCGCAGGTGGAGCCACCAGCCGTTGGACGCGTCGCACTCGACGCATCCGTCCCCGCTGGGTTCAGCGTGTTGGTTGATCAGTTCGTCGGCCATGGCCTCAAGGTTATGGACCGGCGGGCGGGGATGGGAGAGGGGCAGCGGGCGCGGGCAGCGCCGGGGGACGACGCCCCCGGCGAAACCCACACCGGCACCCGGTCAGCAGCGTGCTGCCCGACCGGGAACCGTTCATCCCGCGACCGCGTCCTTGCGCCGGGGCAGGACCCAACCCGCCCGGGGGAAGTGGCACGTATACCCGTTGGGGTAGTGCTCCAGGTAGTCCTGGTGCTCGGGCTCCGCCTCCCAGAACGGCCCCGCCGGGGTGACCTCGGTCACCACCTTGCCGGGCCACAGGCCCGAGGCCTCAACGTCGGCGATGGTGTCCTCGGCCACCCGCTTCTGCTCGTCGTCGACGTAGAAGATCGCCGACCGGTAGCTCGCCCCGATGTCGTTGCCCTGGCGGTTGCGCGTCGTCGGGTCGTGGATCTGGAAGAAGAACTCCAGCAGCTCGCGGTAGGAGGTCACCGCCGGGTCGAACGTGATCTCGATCGCCTCGGCATGGTTCCCGTGGTTCCGATAGGTGGCATTCGCCACCTCACCGCCGGTGTACCCGACCCTGGTGGAGAGCACGCCCGGGCGCTTGCGGATGAGGTCCTGCATCCCCCAGAAACATCCGCCGGCCAGAATTGCCTTCTCTGTCGTGGCGCTCACTGGGCCACCTCCTCCTTGGTCGCTCCTCCATCGAAGAGCTTCGTGTACTCACCGTAACCCTCGGCCTCGAGATCCTCGTACGGCACGAAGCGCAGCGCAGCCGAGTTGATGCAATAGCGCAAGCCGCCCTCCTCGGGGGGGCCGTCGTTGAAGACGTGGCCGAGGTGGCTGTCCCCGTGGACCGAGCGGACCTCCGTCCGGATCATGCCGTAGGTCGCATCCTGCTTCTCCACGACGTTGGCCGGCTCCAAGGGGATGGTGAAGCTGGGCCATCCACATCCACTGTCGAACTTCTTGAGGGAGGCGAACAAGGGCTCTCCCGAGACGATGTCGACGTAGATGCCGGCCTCCTTCTTGTCCCAGAACTCGTTGTCAAAGGCCGGCTCGGTGGCGGCCTCCTGGGTGACGGCGTACTGCCTCGGGGCCAGCTTGGCCACGGCCTCTGGGTCCTTGCTGTATCGATCTCTCATTCCAACTCCTTTGCCACCCATTGGTGGCTTCCGTTACTCCATTCAACCCTGCTCGCCCCCCTTTGGTTCCCGATTTTCCCCGGTTCGCGCGCCTTCCTCTCTGGACGCCGGATGGATCGGCGACGGGTCCGGACCTTGATCGGACGCCGGGCACGGACATCCGCAACGCGAGCCGCTGACCTGGGCATTTTGGAGACTCGGCGTGCCAGACCGCCCGCGGCCGCACCGAGGACATCGGCTGGATGGAGGACCGGAGCGGGTGCTGGGAGGCGGCCGTCGATGGCGTCGGTCGTCGCCTCCGGTGACGCGGGCGGATGCGGGACGGGCGCTCGTGCCAGAACCGCCTCACCACGATCGTGCCCGCGTCCGGCGATGAGCCTCGGACGTTGCCGGGTGGCGCCTCGAGGTTGCGCCGGCCTGAGATTTGCCGGCCTGAGATTTGCCGGCCTGAGATTTGAAGGCTCAGCCCGTCCCCGGGCCGGGGCCAACCCCCCGATCGCCGTCGTCGGCGCCCGCGACCCTCCCCCATTTCTGCGCGATGAGGGAGAGAGACCGCAGCCGCCCCTCGTAGGAATGGGACCGCGTCGAGAGCATGATCTCGTCTGCACCGGTACGGTCCTGCAGCTGCCGGAGGCCCTCGGTCACCATGTCGGGGTCGCCGATCAGATGCGTCGACATGGCCTCCTCGACGACCGCCTCCTCGGCGGGGGTGAACGGGTATGCCGCCGCTTCTTCGGGGGAGGGCAGCGGGCCCAGACGGCCCGTTCGCAACTGCAAGATGCTGAGTGCGGTCGAGCCAGAGAGCCAGCGGGCCTCGCCCTCGCTCGGCGCGCAGAGGACGGAGGCGGCCACCATCGCCCTGGGTCCGGCCAGGAGCACCGAAGGACGGAAGTTCGACCGATAGGTGTCCAACGCAGCATCGAGGAGCTTGGGGGCGAAGTGGTAGGCGAACGAGAACGGAAGACCGAGGAGCCCCGCCAGTTGCGCGCTGAAGAGCGAAGAACCGAGCAGCCATACTTCGGGCAGGTAGCCACGACCCGGGTTCGCCGATGGGTGGCTCGGGGCACCCTCGCCGGGCAGGAGATAGTTGATCAGCTCCACGACATCGTCGGGAAACGTGTCCGCATGCATCTCCGGTGTGCGCCGGAGCGCCCGGACCGTCACCGGGTCGGTCCCGGGCGCACGTCCGAGCCCGAGATCGATCCTCCCGGGGTGCAAGGCCTCCAGAGTGCCGAATTGCTCGGCCACCACGAGCGGTGCGTGATTCGGCAGCATGACGCCGCCCGAGCCCACGCGCAGCGTGGTGGTCGCAGTGGCCAGGTGCGCGATCAGGACGGCGGGCGCCGAGCTGGCCACGGCCGGCATCCCGTGATGCTCCGCCACCCACAAGCGGTGGTAGCCGAGGCGCTCCACCTCCGCCGCCAGCTCCACCGTCTCCCTCAGGGCTTGGGCCGGGGTCGACCCCGTCGCCACGGTCGCCAGGTCGAGCACGGACAGAGGGACCATGTTGCGTACAACACGGCGGCTCCCCGAAGGCTTCCGGCGTTGTGGCCCGGAAGCCCCAGGGAAGGTTTTCGCCCCTTCTGAAGGGACCTACCCCAACCGCGTCAGGACGTTCCGGGTGATCTGTTCGATCTGCGGGTCTCGCCCCGCCAGCCCGTGAGCCCAGTCGGTCGAGCCCGACGTGACCACGGTCGCTCCAGCCTCGTTCGTGTACGCACCAAGCACCGCGTGCCCGTGCCGAATGCGTTCAATCGCCTCGGGCTCACGGGTCCCGAACACGCGTGACGCGATGTACTCCAACTCGCTCGGCTCGCCCGGCTTGGGCGGGCGAGGCGCCGTCTCGCGCGTGAAGTGCTGCGTCGGGCACGTGCCCAGGATCTCGAAGGTCGCGGGCGTCCCATCCTCACCGGTCGGGTACGGCAGTCCGTCCCGGTAGGTGAACACGCACCCGTCGCACTCGTAGCCGACCACCGTCGCGCCGGCACCGAGCACGTCGCCATAGCCGAGCCCGGTACCGTCGAAGATCCAGTGATCCGCACGGTGCACGGTGTAGCCACCGAGCCCCGCGGTCACATTGCGACCGATGCGGTGGTAGCCCCCTCGGGTGAACGAGACGCCGGTCATGGCGTTCTCGGGATGACCGACGACGACATCGGACCAGAACGTCGTCACCTCCGCTTCGCGGTCGGTTCCCATCAGCGGGTCGTTCTTGAAGAAGGCCTTGTACCCGACCATCACGTCGTGATCGTCACCCTCGATCCGCACCTGCCACAACGACGTGTTGCCGGAGAAGAACGCCGCGTTACCGCCCCTGGCGACAAACGCTTCGACCGAGTCGCGCATGCCGCGAGACCAGTACTCGTCGTGGCCGACCGAGAGATACAGACTCGCGCCGTCCAGCACCTCGGGGTGTTGCTCGAGATCGGCATTCGTGCACACCCCCATTTCGAACCCCGCACCTTCGGCCCACTCGATGAACGGCAACTCCCAGTCTGGCCAACCGGCCGACCCGGCGTAGCCCGAGAGGTGGTTGATCTGGATGTAGCCGACGTGCGCCGCGTTCTGCGGATCGGGCGCTCCCGTCCCCGTCACGCGGCGGCCCTTGCCCGGCGGCTTGTACAGATAGCCCGCCGACATCGGCCGCTGCATGGCGACGTGGGTGCCGCCGGTGTACAGGTTCGGGCCGCCGAAGTCGTTGTAGGCGTGCCATGTGTTGGTCGCCAGCGCGACCACGATCCGCGCGCCCGGAGACGGACGTACGACGAAGAACGCGTAGTCGCGCCGCACCTTTTCGCCCACGTCGATCTCCATGACGACCTCGTAGTAGCCCGACCGCCACTTCGAGTCGACGTCCAAGGTGAGGGCGACAGGCCACCCGCACCCCTTCGACGCCGCGTCGCTCGGGGTCTCGTGCTCCTCGGCGGGGACTGCCGCCGAACGGAACACGACGTCCCGCCGCCCGCCGACCCGGGCCACCTCGACGCGCACGGGTCGCCCGGCGGACGACGACAGGTGCAGACCGACGCGTCCGCCCAGCGGTACCGATTGCGGCCAGCAGTACCCCGCAACGACCTCGCGCGCCATCGCCCCGACCATAACGGGGACAGATGACCGGTGGCGACCGCAGGATGCGGAGTCACGTGGCTCATGGGTCTGTCGACCGCGGCTCGTCGCTTTGCGACGCTCCGGAGATTCAGTACGCTCCGTGCCGTGGCTGAAGCACGACGGCGTGCCGCTGAGCTCCTCGTCCAGTGCCTCGAACACGAGGGTGTCACATCCGTGTTCGGGATCCCAGGGGAAGAGAACATCTACCTCACCGACGCGCTGTCCCGGTCCTCCATCCGCTACGTCCTGGTCCGTCACGAGCAGGCAGCGTCGTTCATGGCCGAGATCTACGGCCGGCTCACCGGCAGGGCCGGAGTCTGCTCGGCCACCCTGGGGCCGGGCGCCATCAACCTCCTCCTGGGAACGGCTGACGCCTCTACCAACAGCACACCCGTACTGGCTCTCTCGGCCCAGGTGGGACTCAACCGGATCTACAAGGAATCACATCAGAGCGTCGACCTGGTGTCCATGTTCTCTCCGGTGACCAAGTGGGCGGACCTGATCCTCACGCCGGGGTCGATTCCCGAAATGGTGCGCAAGGCGTTCAAGCTGGCCCAGACCGAGCGGCCGGGATCCGTCTACCTCGGTGTGCCGGAGGACGTCGAGGCTGCCTTCGTCCCCGATCAGCTGGTGCCGCTGGAGCTCAACACACCCCGAACCGACGAACCGTCGCCCTCACAGATCGCACGGGCGGCCGCCGTCCTCAACGCGAGCGAGCGACCCATCATCTTGGCCGGACACGGAGCCGCCCGTTCGGGAGCGGCCGACGCAGTGCTGCATTTCTCCGAGTTGCTGAGCCTCCCGGTGGCGACCACGTTTCACGGCAAGGGTGTGTTCCCCGACGATCACCCGCACTCCCTCGGTGCCGTCGGTTTCATGAGTCACGACTACGTCAACTTCGGGTTCGACGATGCAGACGTGATCGTCAGCGTCGGCTACGAGCTCCAGGAGTTCGACCCCGTCCGGATCAACCCCGGCGGAGACAAGCAGATCATCCACCTCAGCCGTGTCCCCGCAGAAGTGGACGCTCGTTACGTCGTCGAGGTGGGGATCCAGGCTGACATCGGGAGCACGCTGGCCGCACTGGGCGAGGCGACCACCCGCCGTTTCGCCCAGGGTACGAGAGGCGAGAGGATCCAGCGGCTCCTGGCCGATGAATTGGCCCAAGGGGCAGCTGACGACAGCTTTCCACTGAAGCCGCAGCGAGTCGTAGCGGATACTCGAGCTGCCCTCGGCCGGTCCGACATCGTCCTTGCGGACACCGGGGCCGTGAAGATGTGGATGGCCCGTCTCTACCCGACCTTCGAGCCGAACACGTGCCTGGTCTCCAACGGGCTCTCGACGATGGCCTTCGCCCTCCCGGGCGCGATCGGCGCCAAGTTGGCCGCGCCCGACTGCAAGGTGCTGGCCGCGGTCGGAGACGGTGCGTTTCTCATGAACTCCCAGGAGATCGAGACCGCACTCCGCGAGCACATCCCCTTGACGGTCCTGATCTGGGAAGACAACGCCTATGGCCTGATCGGCTGGAAGATGGACCTCGAACTCGGTCGCCACGTAGAAGTCGAATTCTCCAACCCCGACTTCGTGGCCTACACCGAGAGTTTCGGGGCCCGGGGCTACCGGGTAGCGGCCGCGGACGATCTTCTCCCCATGCTCAACGAGGCCCTGGCCGCCGACACGGTGTCGGTCATCACCTGCCCCGTCGACTACACGGAGAACCTCCGCCTCACCGACGCCTTGGGCGAGCTCTCGGGACCATTCTGATGATTCAGTAGGGATCCCAGAACGGTGGCCGATACTCTGAGGAACAACACGTCGTTCTCTCGTTGGAGAAGACCTCCAGGAATTACGGAGGAAGCACGATGCCTGCCGATCGAGTCGCACAGCCGTGGGCTATTCGTTCCACCCTGATCGCCGTAGGCGACCTGGATCGATCCGTCACCTTCTACCGGGAGCTCGGTCCCTTCGATGAGATCGCTCGGGAAGACGCAGCTGCCGTGCTCGGTGGTGTGACGCCCGCAGAGACGGTTCTCATGCTGCGCGAGATGCGGAGCATTCATCGCACTCGCCACGGCCAGCAGTCGCTGGGCCTCCGGTCTATTACCTTCAATGTCGGATCGCTCGGCGAACTGGATCGGATCGAGTCCCTGCTGCGAGGTCAAGGCCTCTTTACCGCCCGTCAACAGCTCGCCGGTGGCGAGTCAGAACTGATACGCGGGCGGGATCCGGACAACCTACCTCTTGTATTCGTCTGTTATGCGGACGACGGACCGCTCGGACCCGAATACTACCGAGAGCTTGCCAACCTGGTCTATTCGCTGGACACCTGACGCGACGCAAATGGACGACGAACAGCTCCAGAAGGTAATGCTGGGGCAAGGCTTCATCGCCGCCTTGGACCAAAGCGGCGGAAGTACCCCCAAAGCCCTGAAGCTCTACGGCATCGACGAAGACCAATATGCGGACGACGATGAGATGTTCGCGTTGATGCACGCCATGCGCAGCCGGATCATCCAGAGTCCCAGCTTTGACGGCGAGAGCATTGTCGGAGCCATCTTGTTCGAAGACACCATGGATCGCGAGATCGGAGGTCGTG
This sequence comes from uncultured Acidimicrobiaceae bacterium, assembly GCA_963764305.1. GTDB lineage: Bacteria > Actinomycetota > Acidimicrobiia > Acidimicrobiales > RAAP-2 > Bog-473. The sequence goes on from CAVXSD010000003.1 coordinate 173,196, forward strand.
ACTCGGTGTCGTACCTGTGGGACGTAAAGCGCATTGTCCCCTTCTTGAAAGTCGACAAGGGCCTGGCCGCCGAACAGGACGGCGTCCAGGTCATGAATCCCATCCCGGGCCTCGCTCCCCTGCTCTCGCGGGCGAAGGAGAACGGGGTGTTCGGAACCAAGATGCGTTCATTCGTAAGACGGGCCAGCGTTGTTGGCATCAAGGCAGTCGTCGATCAGCAATTCGAGATCGCCCAGGAGATCGGGGCCGCCGATCTGATCCCCATCATCGAGCCTGAAATCGACATCCAGAGCCCTGAAAAAGGTGCAGCGGAGGAAATCCTGAAGGCGAACATCGTGGAGCATCTCGCCCAACTGGACTCGAAGCAACAGGTCATGCTGAAGATTTCGCTGCCCGAGGTGGACGACTTCTACGCCGACCTGGTTGGGCACCCGAGTGTCGTGAGAGTTGTCGCGCTGTCAGGCGGCTACGACCGAATCGAGGCGGACGAACGCCTGGGCGCCAACCACGGCGTGATCGCCAGCTTCTCGCGTGCTCTGACCGAGGGATTGTCGATCAATCAGAGCAATGGCGAATTCGATACCACGCTGAGGCATGCGATCGAGAGCATTCGCGACGCATCCGTTTCGTAGCCCCTTTGGCGATGAGACTCGCAGGCGTTTTGGAACTGCCAATCAGTCTCGGGTGCCAGCACCACCGTCGAGTGTGCGGCGAGCGGGCGGCGGTAGCTCGTGGAACGGTCGTACCATCTGCCGGCGGCGACGAGAGGCCGGCGACGGGAAGCTTCGCCGCTTCGCCCAGGAGGTGCCATCACCAGGCACGAACCGACTGCAACGGCATTGTCGGGGATGGCCCTCAGGCGCATTGAATGGCCATCGCCTATAAATGGACATGGCCAACGTCATTGTGCAGGGAACGTTCTCGATTGACCCGAATGAACGGGACCGTTTCGTAGAGACAAGCGTCTCGGGAATGCGTTCCTCACGGCAGGAGGAGGGCTGCCTCGAATATGTCATGGCTGCTGACCCACTCGACCCTGGACGGGTCATTCTGTCCGAGCGGTGGGAATCAATGGACCACCTGCAACAGCACCTTGCCCAACAGAAGAATGTGGCTCAGGGTGTTGACGCCAGACCGGTACCTCAGAGTGTTGAGATCACTCTTTACGAGGTGGCGTCGTCACGATCTCTGCGCTGAGAACGGGCCCGGCCGACTACAACCATCTGGAGCCTGCAAGAGGCTGCTCGAGTGGTGCGACACGCTCGAAACGGGATGATCCCCGGTCGCCGCAGACCGAGGCCGAAGGTGGTCGGGTCGCGCCCGTGCTCCCACTCGTTGACCGCGTCGTAGGACAGTGAACGTCGTCGCGACCATCGTCGGCTTCGTCGTGGTCGTGATGACCGTGTACGACGTCGTACTCACCATGATCCTCCCGCGGCGCCCGTCGGGAATCGAGCGGTTGAGCCTTCAGGTCAACCGGAGTGTCCGGCTGTGTTTCGTCCTCGCGTCCCGCCTGGCAAAGACGTACGAGCGTCAGGACGCTATCCTCGCGCCGACGGGCCCCGTTGCCCTTGTCGTTCAGTTGCTGTTCTGGGCCGCCTGCCTCGTTCTCGGGTTCGCGCTCCTCCTCGTCGGGGCCGGCGTGTCGTTCACCGACGGGTTACTCCAGGCCCTGACTGCTCTCTTCACGGTGGGGGCAGTCCATAGCGGCGGCGCAGCCGACACGGGCGTGGACATCTCCATCGGCGCCATCTGGGTCGTGATAGTCGCCCTTCAGATCGCGTACCTGCCGGCCCTCTACAGCTCGTTCAACCGACGCGAGAGCCTTGTCGCCCTGCTCGAGAGTCGGGCCGGTGTTCCAGCATGGGGTCCCGAGCTCCTGGCCCGGCACCAGATGGTCGGGATTACCGACACCCTCCCGGACCTGTATGCCGCATGGGAAGGGTGGGCGGCCGACGTGGCCGAAACCCACACCACCTATCCCGTGCTCCTCCTCTTCCGCTCCCCGGAGCCGTGGTACTCGTGGCTCCTCGGACTGATCGCCGTGCTCGATGCCGCCGCCATGCACCTGGCGCTTGCACCAAGCCGCGCGTCTTCCCAGGCCCGTCTGTGCCTGCGGATGGGATTCACATTGCTCAACCGGATCGCGTCCACGCTCAGATGGGAAGTCGACCTTGATCCGAATCCCGAGGGCCCGATCGACCTGACGTATGCAGAGTTCGAACGAGCGGTGGCCATGCTCGTGAGCGTGGGCTTCGCCACCGAACGAAGTGCCGAGGACAGCGTGGGCTGACTTTCGCGGTTGGCGCGTCAACTACGAGAGTGTCGCCTACCGACTGGCGGACCGCCTGACCGTGCCGCCGGCGCCGTGGTCGGGTCAGCGACGTCACATGCGATCAGGTCCAGTCGAACCCCGGCGCCCGCCCCAACGCCGCCCCGGGGGCGGCGAGCCGTTCGTGTACGACCGGCCGTCAGTCGTCATCGAGCCGCGGCCCCGTCTCATTCGCCGCGGTCGGGCCCAATCCTGACGTCCCTCATCCGGGCGGTGGGAATGTCGTTCAACTGGGTGACACTCTCCGCACCGTGGAGCCCAAAGAATCTTGTTCGTACCGGGCAAGACCGGGAGGATTCGAGACCCGCAAGGAGGTGTCCCTGGTCGACGTGCAACTCGACCAGGAGCTCGACATTCCTTCTTGCCATGAGTTTCGAAGAAACGCACTCCTGCCGGCGCACGGCAGCTCTCACCTCGATCGCTCAATGCATGAACGACGTTCCTACACGATCTGATGTTCCAAAGAACCCCTGAGCGGCACGAGCAGAAGTGCTTTGAGGTCGGGGGCTTCTCCAACAATGCAGCGAGCTGCGTTCACTCCGCACAGCTCGTTTGCAAGAGCTAACCGAGCAAGACCGTGGTGCATGTGGTCCTGAACTTGCCATGCGGCGAGCTCGTCAGTGAGCTGGAAGCCATAGCCGCACCAGAAATGGCCGATCAGGTCATGCACGGCCCGAAAGCGATCGAATCCGCCCCCGAAGTCGCAATCGAGCAACGGATGCAGCCGCTCTTTGACCGTCGCAGCAGACGTGATTTCCAGCGTCCCGCTCAGTGCCACCCCAGCGAGGAGCTCCTCATCGCTCTCATAGGGTCGGCGACACCGCGTGAAGACAATCCGAATGGATTGAAGGCCCATTTCTCGCGTGGTGATCGCGAACAGGACGTCCGTCTGCTCCTGGAGCTGTCGATACGCCCGAACGACCCTTGGGTCGCGGTGAGCGCTTGGACAATCCAAGTACCACTCGCCCACATTGGCGACCGATTCGGGGTCAGCGGCATCCGCACTTGCCGCAGTTGTGGAGCCAGCTCGCCAGGGCCTCTTCGTTGTATGTGACGCTCCCGTGCAGCAGCGGCACGTCGCCGCGCGGCAGACAATGGCATGACCGGCGTCAATGGAGCTCATCGTCACCTCCGCGCACTTCGTATTCCTCCCACGCTCGCGCTTCGGGCCACCCTCGCGCACGTGAGAGTCCCCGGTGGCGTGACGTTCTCATCGTGCGCCGGAAACGGGTGACTCAGGGAGCCGTCTCGGCGCTTACCCGAGCCAGGCACCCTCCCGATGTCGAGGTCAACTGCCGTTGCAGGTGGCATCGGGCCGTCTCGGTCTCCCGTCTTCTTCGTTCGGCCGTACCGGCGAGGAGGTCGGTGGTCTCCGCATGCTCTCTCTAGGGCGCGCCCCACAGGGTGCGGGGAAGGCGCAGGGGATCGTTCACCACTGCGCTCTCGCTGTCGAAGACCATGGCCGGCCGTGCGTCGAGCCCGAAAGCGGGCCAATGTGGATCGCCGTCGGTGACGAAGTCCACCCATGCCCGATGCATGTGGTCCGCCAGTTCCTGGGGGGGCTCCGGCCCCAGGGCGACCTCCACGCCAGGCGCGTCCAGGTTGTCGAAGGCGAAAGGGACGTCGACGCAATGGGCGGCGCCCAACACGCCACCCATCGCCGGCGAGCGCCAGGCCGACTGGTAGAGATAGGTGCGGCCGTCGGCACCGGTCCGCGCATCGCACAGGCCTTCGGTGGGCACGCGGAACATCCGGTCGGTCATGGCCTGGCCCAGGATGTCCGCCGGCCTGCTGCCCGGCAGGGAGTCCCGGTAGGACCGCGCACCCTCGGCAGAGAGCCCTGTCTCCTGCAACGCCCGGTCGGCGGCGGCGTCGTCAGTGTCGCCGCCCAGCAGAGCGAACACCATGTTGAACTCTTCGGTCGTCGTGCCGGCCATGAGGTCGTGTGAGGCCCCCGCTCCGGTGCGGATTGCCGCAAGCGGATCGCACGGGACGATGTCTCCATCGACACAGGGGGCCAGGGGCAGCATTCCCCGCCCCCCTCCCGCGAAAGCCTCGAGGTCGGGCGTGGCTCCGGGGCCGAGCGGCATGAGGCGCGCCTGGGCTTCGAGCAGCCGCCCAATCGGGATCTCGCTGAGATTCTGCCGCGTGAGTCGCATTCCGAGGTCATCGGCCGCGGCGCGAGCGGTCTCGTCCGCCTCCTCTGCGGCGCCCACCAGCGCCACCGGCCCGCTCATGCAGATGGCGCGCTGCAAGAGCCCGCGTGCTCCAGGAATGGAAAGGAGGACTGCGGCGGCCATTCCTCCGGCGGACTGTCCGGCCACGGTCACCTTCGACGGGTCGCCGCCGAACGCCTCGATGTTGTGCTGCACCCACTCCAGTGCGGCCAGCCAGTCGAGGACGCCGCGATTGGCCCCACCATCCTCGATCGAAAGAAAGCCCTCGATCCCGAGGCGGTAATTGATGCTCACCAGCACCACGCCGTCGCGAGCGAAGCGCTCCCCCCGGTACCACGGGCTCGCGCTGCAACCGGCGAAGAACCCCCCGCCGTGGATCCACACCAGCACCGGCAGCCCCGAAGTGCCGGGGTCCGGCGTGAACACGTTGAGATTGAGGCAGTTGTCCCCCTCGATCGTGGGCTCAGGGATCAGGGTGAACTCCTGCTCGGGTTGCAGGGCCGTGGCGCCATAGGCAAGGGCATCACGCGTCCCCTCCCAGTGCCCGGGGGGTGCCGGCGGCGCGAACCGCGCCTCGCCGAGCGGGGCCGCGGCGTACGGGATCCCGAGGAACGCGACGGCTCCGTTCTCGGTGGAGCCTCGGACCTTCCCCTGCTTCGTGCTGGCGATTGGTTCCATTCCATCCTCCACGCTGCTCAGTTCATTGTTCGGATGTCGATCCCACACGGGCCGCGCTCGCGCTCAGTATCCAGCATGGGAGTCGCTGAAGCTAGAGCGTCGTCATGGCCGAGAGACGAATGTCGCGCGAGGACGAGCCAACCAGAATCTCGGCGTCTCCCTTCTCGACAGCCCAGCGACTCCCGGGCTCGTCCCAGTGGCGAAAAGACTGCTCAGAGAGGTGCAGGCGTACGCGAGTGGTCTCCGCGGGTTGCAACCACACCTTCTCGAACGCCTTCAATTCCTTGTCGGGCCGCTCCAGGCCGGACCCGGGGCGGCGCACGTACACCTGGACCACCTCTGCGCCCCGCCGCCGGCCGGTGTTCGTGACGTCGACCTCCACCACCAGGTCCGTCCTGTCACGCTCGAGAGTCAGGCACTCGTAGCCGAACGTGGTGTACGAGAGACCATGCCCGAAACAGAACCGCGGAGCCACACCCTTCGTGTCGTAGTGGCGGTAGCCGATCAACATTCCCTCGCCGTATCGCAGGGTCTGCCCGTCGCCTGGATAGAACTGGTAGGCCGGCGTGTCTTCCAGACGAAACGGGAGGGAGGTGGGGAGTCGACCCGATGCGTCCACGTCGCCGAAGAGCACCTCGGCGACGGCCGTACCACCCTCCTGCCCGGCGTACCAGACCTGCACGATCCCGTCCACGTCGTCTGCCCAAGGCATCTCGACCGGCGCGCCACTGTTGACCACCACGATCGTGCGCGGATTGGCCGCGGCGACCGCGCTGACCAGCGCGTCCTGGTCGCCCGGCAGCCGTAGCGTGGTCCTGTCCTGACCCTCGCTCTCCGAGCGGGAATCGGTGCCCACGACGACCAGTGCCACATCAGCCCCCCGGGCCGCGTCCGCTGCGGCCGCCAGTGCGCCGTCGGGCGGCCGGAAGGCCGCGCCGAAGGAGGCGGTTGCCAAGGGAAGGTCCTCGCGCTCGATGCGAAAGTCCACGGTCAAGGAGTAGGGGACGCCCTCGACCAACTCCATCGCGGCGGTGACTTCCTCGGTGGCCAAGCCGAAGAATCCTTCGCCCAGCGGGGCGTCGACGGTGTCGAGAAGGAGTTCGTCGTCGACGGAGAGACGGGCGCTTCCGATGGCGACCAGGCCGAAATCCCAGATGCCGGACCGGTCCGGGGTGAACACCGTCGTGGCCTGAGCGCGGAACCGTCCCTGAGTGAGGCTCGGGTGGGGCGAGCCGAGCCACACCAAACGTGACACCGTGAACACGTCACGATGGATCACCTCTGCGTCGTCTTCGTCGGACCCGAAGTACGCGACCTCGATACCGACGCCTCCGTTCCCTGTGCGCAACCCCGACGGCCCGAGAGGAGGGACGGTGCCCGGAATGATGCAGCCGGGCTCGTAGCCGACGTCGGTGCCCGGGGCCCGAGCGGAGACGGCCTGGAGGGGTGAGCGATCGTATGGGAGGGTGACCTCGGCCGAGCCACCTCCTTGAGGACACAGGCGCGCTGCGGCCGGCCCGGCCACAGCAAGACGCGTCATCGTGGCCGGGTCCAGGGGGAGCAGGGAGGACTCGTTCTTCAGCACCACGATGCCTGCTGCGGCGGCCTGCCGCGCCAGCGCGTTTCGTGCCTCGGTGGAGCGGAGAGCCACCGGTGGGTGTGAGTCGAGCCGCTGTAGGAGCCGCAGCATGCGATCGGCGGCATCGCCCACGGCATTGGCGGGCACCGTCCCCTGGGCTACTGCATCGACCAGGTGGTGGCCCAGAAAAGAAGCCGGGCCCGGCATCTCGAGATCGAGCCCAGCAGTGACGGCAGCGGTACTACGCGTCCCGAACCAGTCGGACACCACGACGCCCTCGAAGCCCCATTCCTCCTTGAGCACTCTGACGAGGAGGTCCCGATTCTCGCTGCAGAACTCCCCGCGGAGCTTGTTGTAGGCGGACATCACCATGCAGACGCCAGCCTCCCGAACAACCGCTTCGAAGGGTGCAAGGTAGATCTCGCGCAGCGGGCGCTCGTCGACCTCGACGTCGATCGACATCCGCTCGATCTCCTGATCGTTGCACACGAAGTGCTTGGTGGCACAGCCGACCCCGCGGCTCTGCACGCCTCGTACATAGGCCACGGCCATGACTCCGCTCAGCAGCGGATCCTCAGAGAAACACTCGAAGCTGCGGCCACCGACCGGGTGACGCTGGATGTTCACCGTAGGCGCAAGGAGCACGCGCGCACCCTTGTCGAGCGCCTCGTCGCCGAGAACCTCGCCGATCAGCTGCACAAGGTGGCGATCCCACGTCGCCGCAAGCGCCGTCGCCGATGGCATGCACGCCGAGACCTCGCCCCAACGTGCGCCGCGGGCGCCGTTGGGTCCGTCGGTGACGTGGACACCTTCGAGGCCCAAGTCAGTTGCGGCCGCCGTGTGCCACCAACCCACCCCGGCCGTCAGGGCCGCCTGATCCACGAGCTCCAGCGCTGAGGCGCCCTTGCGGCCCGGGCCACGTGCGGCATTGTCCTCCACGGTCACCTTGGACATGGCTTCCCCTCCTGGATCCCGTTGGTCGGCTGCGTCGTCCGCGACCCGTTGGGCGGGGCGAGGTTAGGAGGTGCGCTTACACGTGTCAACAACCTAGGCGGACTCCCGAGCGACGATGGTCGGCTTGACCATCGTCGTGGGCGGGCGGCGCCGCCCCTCCAGCATGGCGAGCAGGTGGTCGGCGATGTGAGCCCCGACGTCACCCAGGTCAATCGTGGTCAGGGAGGGCTGCGTCAGCCCCGCGAAGAGGAGGTTGTCGCACCCCATCACGGCGACGTCCTCCGGCACCGCAATGCCTCCGTCCCGCAGCACCTGCAGCACGATCAATGCGTACTCGTCGTTGTAGGCGAATACGGCGTCGACGGCGGGCTTCTTGCGCACGGCGGCGAGAATCGGGCCTCGAGCGGCCTCGAGGTCCATTGGAACATTGACCGTCCGCAGGCGCCGCTCGTCGAGCACGCCGCGGATCCCGGTGAGACGCTCGGCGCTCATATCGGCCAGTCGTGGGTCGTCGGGCATGACGGCCAACAGACGCTGGCGTCCTCTCGCGATCAAAAATGTGGCTGCGGCCTCCCCGACCGGCTCCGCCGAGAACCGCAGACGGGCGATCGACGTGCCGGGACCGTCCCCTATGGCGAGTAGGCAGCGGGTCCCGTTCAGCTCGAGAAGCCTGGCGATCCTCGACGAAAGCAGCGGACCGGGCGCGACGACGGCCGTCGGTTGGATTCGTTCGCAGGCGCGACTAAATGCCGTGGGGGATGGCGTGCCCGTGAAGTCGATGAGTGGGGTGTAACCCGCCGCGGCGACCCGGCGGGTGAGGTTGTCGATCGCCCGCGTGAGCAGGGGCCCGGGCGTGGCGCCCACCATGACCATGAGAACGATGTCGCTCTCCTTGGTCTTGAGCATCCGGGCGTTGTGGTCGGGCGTGTAGTGCAGCTCCTCGACGGCGTTCCAGACCCGCTGACGCACCTCCGGTGAGATCCGCTGTCTGCTGACGTCGTTGAGGACGTAGCTGACAGTCGCCCGGGATACTCCCGCGGCACGGGCCACGTCGTGACTGGTCGGGCGACGCTTCGGTGCCATTCCTCTTCCTCTCCGACCCGAGGCGATCAGTTCAGGCCGGGCGCTGTTGACACGAGTAAGTACCAGGGTTACGTTAACAGCCGCTTGGCGGCGATTCCGGCCCGGTCGCATGCCAGGGGATGGGGCAAGCGGAACAGGAAAGCACGAGGGAGGGCATTTGCATCTACGAACGGGCGCAGTCGCGCCTGTGTGGCCCGGTCCCCGGCGGCCGCAGCGTGGCGGACAATCCCCTCGACCTCGTCCTGGCACGGTACCGCAGGGAGGCCAGGCTGGGCGCACGCACACGCCCTCGAGGCCACGTTCGGGCTCCCCGGGGAACATGGGATACCCGACCCGCACTTCGACCGCCTGAACCAACTGTTGCACGGGGATCTGAAAAGCTCCGTCGTCCTACATTCACGGAAAGGAAGCACCACATGCGCAGAGCGCCCGCGGTGATCGTTGCCACACTGATGACGATCATCAGCCTCATGCTCGTAGCGCTGGCGCCTGGGATCGCAGACGGCGCGGGCGACAACCAGTCTGGCCAGGGGGTCACCCCCACGAGCATCAAGCTCGGGATCACGTACCTCGATACAGCGGCGATCAAGAGCATCGTCGATATCGATCCCGGCAACTATCAGGTCGCCTACACCGCGCTGATCCATCAGATCAACGCCAAGGGAGGGATCAACGGCCGCAAGATCGTGCCGGTGTTCGAGCCGATCGATCCCATCGGGACCTCTCCCGCCGCCACCGCGTGCACTGCGCTCACCGGGGACGACAAGGTGTTCTCCGTAATCGGCTTCTTCCAGGCCGCCGACACGGCCTGCTACGTGGAAACGCACGACACGCCGATCGTCGGCGCAACGCTGAGCAATGCGGAGGCGGCGCAGGCCAAGGCTCCATGGTTCAACAACATCATCTCCGATAACGACCTCATCCCCAAGGAGATGGAAGCCTTCAAGCAAGAAGGTGTCTTCGCCAAGAAGAAGGTCGCCGTGGTGGGAGATTCGTCCGATCGAGCCGAGATGAACCTCGTGCTTCCGGAACTCAAGAGGCTCAACGTGAACGTGGTGCAGACCGCCGTCAACAGTGTCCCGGACAACGACCAAGCGGCGACGAATTCGGAGTACGCCACCATCGCCCTCAAGTTCAGGGCAGCCGGCGCGAACGTCGTCATCGCGGTCGGGGACGCCGGCGTCAGTTGGCCGGAGGCGCTACAGAACAACCAAAGCACCTACCTGCCGAGGTTGATCGTCCCTGACTACTCCGACCTTCAGACCGTCCTGTCCAGCAAGACCCATTCCGGCGCCGGGCTCAAAGGCGCCTTGACCGCTGGCGGGACCCCGCCACCAGCGGCGGAGTGGAACGACCCGGCAATGAAGCGCTGCATCGCCACTGTCCACGCTGCCGAGCCGAAGGCGGTGATCAACGACCCTGTGACGGCAACCGCGTCGACTCCGGTGACGTGGAACGCCCCCGAGAACGCGTGCCAGGTGTTGACACTGTTCGCGGACATCACCAAGGCCGCCGGCAAGACGCTGAACAACGCCACCTTCGACCGGGGTGGGGCGTCCCTGACACACGTCACGCTTCCCGGTGGGGACGGGACCTACGACTTCGGACCGGGCCACCGCGATGGTGACGGACCCGTGTTCGTCTACGAATGGAACGCCGCCGCGAAGAAGCTCGAGCCGAAGGCGACGGTCAGGTAGGCCTGGCGGGTGCGGCCTAGCGGGGCGGGAAACGAGTCCGGGGTCAGCTGGCCTGCCTGGCCTTGGACACGACCATCCCGTCAGGGGCGACGCTCGATGATCGGGCCGCGTCCCTGAACAGGGTCATCACACGGGAGCGCTGAGCTTTCGTGAGTCCCCTCGGGGCTCACGCTCACGATCGCCCACATCGGCTGGCGTCCCGGCGCATCGCCGGTTGCGAACCGTCTACCCTGGCGCCTGCAGGGCGGAACCGGAGGAGGGGAGCCTTGGCGGTCACCGAGACCATCACGGTCCTATTCACCGACCTGGTCGGCTCGACCGAGATCAGCTACGCAATCAGTCCGGACGCCGCGGACGAGCTGCTCCGGACCCACTTCGCGGTGCTGCGTCGAGCCGTTGCGGGCTCCGGAGGGGTCGAGGTGAAGGGCCTCGGCGACGGGGTGATGGTCGTATTCCGCAGTACCTCCGCCGCCCTGTCGTGCGCCGTGGCGATGCAGCAAGCCGTCCACCGTGACAACGTCGGCGCCCGCCATCGCTTGGGGCTGCGCATAGGACTCAGCGGCGGAGAGGCGACGATGGAGTCCAACGATTACTACGGCGACCCGGTGATTGAGGCGGCTCGGCTCTGTGCCCAGGCCGAGGCCGGCCAGATCCTCGCCACCGACGCCGTCCGGGTCATGGGCGGCCGGCGCAGCCCTTACCTCTTCGAGCGGCTCGGTGCGCTCGAATTGAAGGGCCTCCCGGAGCCCGTGGAGGTCCTCGACGTCCGTTGGGAGCCGCTCGATGAGATGTCGGCCGAGAACGGCGTGCCGTTACCGGCACGCCTGACGCATGTGCCGCTTACCGGGGTCGTCGCCCGCGAGACCGAGGCGGCACTGCTGACCGACGCCTACAAGCGAGCGGCGGCGGGAGAAGGGAGCGCGGTTGTGCTGGTGTCGGGTGACGCCGGAGTCGGGAAGACGACCCTGGTCGCCGAGGCCGCCCGGCGCGCCGCCAAGGAGGGCGCCTGCGTCCTCCTGGGACGCAGCCTGGAAGACGTCGGCACGTCATACGCGCCCATCGCCGAGGCGCTGCACCATTACGTGGCGCATGCACCCGAGCACGTGCTTCGGACCTATGTCGAGGCCCACGACGGCCACATCGCATCGATGGTCCCTGCGCTCGGTCAACGACTGGGGACCATTCCGGCACCGACGAGGACGGATCCCGACACCGAGCGCTACCTTCTCTACGGGGCGGTGGCGGGACTTCTCACGGCCGCCTCCGCGCTCCAACCAACCGTGCTCGTGCTCGACGATTTGCAATGGTCGGATAGTCAAAGCCTCCGACTCCTGCGTCATGTCGTCACCACCGCCGAGTCGGCACGGCTGCTCGTGCTCGGGACGTTTCGGGACACCGAGCTCTCGCCGGCCAACCCGCTCCGCGATCTCCTCGGTGCCCTGCAGCGCGAACCAAGTGTCAGCCGGGTGGAGTTGAAGGGCTTCGATAGCACCGGGGTGCTCGCATTCATGGAGGCTGCAGCCGGGCAGCGCCTCGAGGAGGAGGCGAGGGATCTCGCCCAGGCGCTCTGCCTCGAGACCGAAGGCAACCCCTTCTTCGTCGGAGAGGTGTTGCGGAGTCTCATGGAGACCGGGGCCATCTACCAGGACGATCGTGGCCGTTGGACGGCGGCAGGGGAACTGTCCGAGATGGTGCTGCCCAACAGCGTGCGAGACGTCATCACCGCCCGCGTCGGCCGTGTCGGTGCGCAAGCTGGTCGGGTCCTTTCCACGGCAGCGGTCATCGGACGTGATTTCGACTTCGACCTGCTCGACGCCGTGACCGACCTCGGCACGGAGGAGGTGCTCGACGTCCTCGATGCTGCGACAGCCGCCGCCCTCGTGCGCGAGGTTCCTGACGTGCCGGGGCGCTACACCTTCTCGCACGCTTTGACGCAGCACACGTTGTACCAGGGCCTACCGAGGGTCCGGCGAACCCGGGCCCACCGGCAGGTAGCCGAGGCCATCGAGGCGAGCGTCGGACAGACGCCCGGGGCGCGGGTGGGTGAGCTGGCCCACCACTGGCTCAGCGCCAGCCAACCGGCCAACACGGCCAAGGCCATCGGCTATGCCCGGCAGGCAGGCGAGGCCGCCTTGGCGGCCCTGGCCCCGGACGACGCGGTCAGGTACCTCTCCCGGGCGCTCCACCTCGCGGAGATGGTGCCGGAGCAAGACCCCCTGGTCGGCTGTGACCTGCTCCTGGCCCTGGGGGAGGCGCAACGCCAGGCCGGCTTGCCGGCGTCCCGAGAGACCTTCCTCGACGCCGCACACCGGGCCCAGGAGCTGCAGGCAACCGACCGACTGGTGGCTGCCGCATTAGGGAACAGCCGCGGCTTCTTCAGTTCGATCGGGGTCATCGACACAGACAAGGTCGCGGTGCTGGAGTCGGCGCTCGATGCCCTGGGTGATGACGACGGACGAGAGCGGGCCCTCCTCCTGGCCACGCTGTGCAGCGAGCTCGCCTTGGGCACGTCGCTGGACCGGCGCCAGGCATTGGCCGACGCCGCCAGGGCGATGGCGCGGCGGTTGGGGGATCCGGACACCGTCATCCGCACCCTGAACCTGGTCTGCGACCCGCTCCAGGTCCCTTCCACGCTCAACGAGCGGATGGTCGATGCGAAGGAAGCCCTGGAGCTGTCGGAGGTCCTGGGGGACCCTGACCTGCTCTTCTGGACCGGCGCCTACAGCCGGTTGGCCGCAGTGCAAGCCGGTGACTTCGAGATGGCGCGTCGGTGCCTCGCAATCATGCACGCCGTGATCGACGGACTCCGCCAGCCGACGATGATGTGGGTCACCCTCTTCAACGACGCCGCCGATGCGCTCTTGACCGGGGATCCGGATCGAGCGGAAAAGCTCGCCACCGCTGCGTTGGAGATAGGCACGGAGAGCGGACAGCCCGATGCCTTCGGCTTCTACGGGGCCGAGTTGATCGGTGTCCGCCGCCAACAGGGGCGCTACGGCGAGCTCGTTCCCATGATCGAGCAGATCGCGGCCGAGAACCCGGCCCTCCCTGTGTTCCGTTCGACGTTGGCCGAAGGACATATGGAAGCCGGCAACGTCGACACGGCACGCCAGATGCTCGAAGCCGCGGCCGCGGACCTCGCGTCATTGCCCTACGACGTCGTCTGGATCTTCGCGGTTGCCTCGTATGCCGACGTTGCCAGCGAACTGCGCGCCGAGGCGCCGGCTCGGCTGCTCCTGGAACTGCTCGCGCCCTTCGGCGACCAGGTTCTCTTCATCGGGGCGACTGCCGGCAGCCCGGTGGCGTACTACTGCGGCTGCCTCGAGTCGGTACTCGGCCGCTACGACGAGGCCGAGACGCACTTCGCCCAGGCAGCCGAGCTCAACGCGCGGGGTCAGATGGAGTTCGCTACCGCTGTCACCCACCTGCAGTGGGGCCGCATGCTCTCGACACGCGGCGGCCCGGGCGACCTCGAACGGGCCCGCGATCTCCTGGACCAAGCCCACGACGCAGCCGTGAGCCGCGGGTACGCCAGTGTCGCCCGGCGAGCCACCGCGGCGTTGTCGAACCTGGACTGACGCAGAGCTGCACTACACCCCGTACAACCGGGGTAGTACACACCTGGACGTATCCCACCACGTGCCTGCGCTCCCTGGACGGGCAATGATGAAGCAAGACCTTTGAAGCGGGACCTCAGGGAGGCATCGTGATGCAGCCAGCCGAAACCGCAACGGCGCCGGCGCTCCGGAAGATGCTCGTGCCTCTGGCATTAGCGCAGTTCATCTGTAGCTTCGCCGGTTCGAACATGAACGTGATGATCAACGACATCAGCCACGACTTGGACACCACTGTCCAGGGGGTCCAGGTCGCCATCACGTTGTTCCTCCTTGTGATGGCCGCTCTCATGATTCCCGGTGGCAAGCTGACGGACCGCTGGGGCCGCAAGCGCTGCTTCACGCTGGGACTTTGGATCTATGCCACTGGGGCTGTCCTCAGTGCCCTCTCGCCGGGACTGGGGGTCCTGATCCTTGGGAACTCGATCCTCGAAGGGGTGGGGACCGCCCTGTTGATCCCGCCCGTCTACATCCTTACCACGTTGCTCTTCAGCGACCTCAAATCGCGCGCTCGCGCGTTCGGCGTGATCAGTGGGATGGGAGGGGTGGGTGCGGCCACGGGGCCATTGATCGGAGGCTTACTCACGACGGCCATCAGTTGGCGGGCCGCCTTCGTCTTCCAGGCCGTGATCGTCGTGACCATCGTCGTTCTCGCGCGAGGGATCCGCGACCCTGTTGCACCGGACCCCACGCGTCCGTTCGACATCGTCGGTGCCGTCCTTTCCGCCCTGGGCCTGGTCGTCTTCGTGATGGGAATTCTGGCCGCGGACAACAACGCCATCTTGATGGTGGTGCTCCTCGTCATCGGGGCGGTGATCCTCGGGGTCTTCTTCATGTGGATCCGCGCCCGCGAGCGCGCCGGCAAGGAAGCGTTGCTCTCCACGACACTCTTCCGCAATCGAATGTCGAACCTCGGGCTCGTGACCCAGAATGTGCAATGGCTGATGCTCATGGGTACGTCATTCGTCGTCTCGGCCTACCTGCAGGTGGTGCGCGGGTACAACGCCATCCAGACTGGGGTGATCTTCACTTCGGCGACCCTGGGTATCCTCGTGTCATCGCTCGCCGCGGGGCGTCTCGCGCAGCGATTCCAACAGCGGACGCTCATCTTGGTCGGCTTCGTGACGACTATCGCCGGTGTCGGATTCTTGCTCGGGATCGTGAAGCACTCACCGAGTCCATGGGCCTTCGCCCCCGGCCTCCTGCTCATCGGTTTGGGCCTCGGCATCATGCTCACCCCATCAGTCAACGTCGTTCAATCAGCGTTTCCTGAGGAGCGCCAGGGCGAGATCTCGGGGCTGTCCCGCAGTGTCTCCAATCTGGGCTCCTGCTTCGGCACCGCGGTCGCGGGCACGATCCTCGTCTCGGGCCTCACCACCCCGACGCGCTCGTACGCCCTCGCCATGATCGTGGTGGGAGCGATCGGTTTCGGGGGGTTGGCGGCCGCAGCCTTCCTCCGAAATCCCGATCCAGTCCAGATGGCTGGCGCGGCATCGCCGCCCCGCAGGGACCGCTGACGGCACAGCCTCGGCGAAAATAGACTTCGGTCGACGCCGTCGGCAGGCTCTTGTTCGGCGGCGCCCGAAACCTCGGCGCCGCGAAGATGTATTCATCGACCACGTGCCGGCGTATGACGGATTGGCTGAGGACGCTCGCTGGACATCTGGAACTGTCTGGCGGAAAACGACCGCACGGGCGAGCGACAGTATGACGGGTGGCTCGCGGCTCAGAGAACCGGCGGCGGTACCCCCTCGGCGCTGGCCGCGAGGACCGGATCCCAGCCGCACACCGCGCACGCATGCCGAATGGCGGAAAGCCCGAAGTCGACGGCGACGTGGAAGGGGTCCGGCGCGTTGCAGACATCGTCCCAGTCGAGGATGTACTCCCCCAGACTCTCTTCCCAGCGCGCTCCTGGCGTCGGCAAGATCGCACTTTCAAGGCCCTTCGGCGCCGGGACCGCGAAGGCAAAGAACGCAGCGTGCGGATACCGGGCGTCGCCAGGCCACCAGCCGAACTCGATCTGCTGCGCATTCGCCGAGTTACGCGTGATGAAGTCTCCCGAGGGGGGATCGACTGCCTTGCCGGAAAACAGGCTCACAGCGAGGTCGAAGCTTCCCCACCAAGCGTTGACCGGCGTGGATCGTCCCCGGTACGGGGCACGCACCGCGGCCAGTACGAGCGCGGCTTGGGTTGCCGCCGCGAAATACTCGCTCACCTGACTCGGGTTGTAGGTGAAGTGGTCATCGTCCTCGTCCAGAGCCGTCGTCCAGGGCACCTCTTGTGGCGTGGGATCGAACGGTACGGGGCCCACAAGGTCAGCGACGGCAGCCAATACCTCCTTCGTCACAGTTCCGACGGGACGGTTTGGGGCAAGGGGAACGTGGTGGGAACGACCGTCGCTGTGCTCAGTCAACGCCTGGTGGTTCTGCAGATCCAGGGCCACGAGCAATGCGCCGGAGCCGTCCGGGGCGCGGAGTGGCAGCGTTTCCCAGCCACGCCCGCTCAAACGCAACGCTGCATGCTGAAGCTGGGGTTCGGGCGGAGCCAGTGCCGCTGCGAGCTTGCCGAGCACCTGAGCGTGTGCATGCAGGGTGTCGCAGGTGGCGCTCCAGGCCGCATAAGGAATCGGGCGCCAGGTCGCCGGCATCGAGCCACGTTATCCACAAAACTTCTCGATTGCTCCACGGTTGCATCGCCATCGGTCAACGGAGGCCGCGATTGCTCCAGGTAGAGCTGTGTCACCATCCGACTCGCCGCGGGATTCGCGCCCTGGTGCTTTGGCAATCGAGGCCAGCCTCCCGTAGGAGGGTGCGTCATCAGGGTGAGGACCGCCTTTTGGACTTCGTCTGGCGGATGGCTTCGCCCCAACCGGGACGCGTTTGCCAGTTCAACGCGGGGAGCACCCGGCCTGGTGACTGGTTGGGGTCGCCAGGCCGGGTGGTGAGGACTCAACCATCTGAGGAGGCGTATCGCACGCTTCAGCCGCCGGCGGCCATCTTGATCAGTGCGGCGACAGCCGCCGGCTGCGAGACGTAGACGGAATGGCTACCTGCGACCTCGGCGACAGCACATCACTCCACTGATCTGCGCTTGTCATACTCGTGTCATGCAATGGCCTGAAGGCTTCTGGTGGGGAACCGGCGCATCGTCGACGCAGTGTGAGGGGGCGGCACCCGCCTCGGACTGGTGGGACTGGGAACGGTCGGGCCACGCCCCGCTGTCGGGTGACGGCAACGGTTTCAGCACCCGTTATGTCGAGGACTTCGCCCTCCTCGCCGGTCTGGGGCTGACCCACCACCGGCTCTCGGTGGAGTGGGCGCGGCTCGAGCCGGAGCCCGGCGCC
Source organism: uncultured Acidimicrobiaceae bacterium (assembly GCA_963764305.1). GTDB lineage: Bacteria > Actinomycetota > Acidimicrobiia > Acidimicrobiales > RAAP-2 > Bog-473. Next base: position 190,653 of record CAVXSD010000003.1, read on the forward strand.
CACGACCCGGCCGCCATCCGTCACTACCGCGACGTCCTGACGGCCGCCCACGACGTGGGCGTCTCCCCGTGGGTGAGCCTCCACCACTTCACGCTCCCCCGGTGGTTCCTGGCGTCCGGCGGGTTCCTCGTCGAGCCCAATCGGACCGAGGTCTGGCGCCGCCACGTCGACTTCGTGGCCGACACGTTCGGCGACCTCGTGGCCGGGTGGCAGCCGGTCAACGAGACGAACTACTACGCCCGAGCGGCCTATGGCGGACGGGGATGGCCGCCCGGTCACAACAACCCGGCTGAGGTGGCCGTGGTCAACGAGGCGGTCCACCTGGCCAACGCCGAGGCCGCCGTGCGACTGGCGAAGACGGGAGCGCCTGTCTCCTCCATCTTCGGACTGTCGCCGATCGTGCCCCAAGACGACGAGGCGGCCACGGCGTCCACGGCCCAGGCCCTGTTCGAGTACTACTGGGCCCCGTGGGTCGGGCTCTTCCGGGACGGCGTCCTGCAGGTGCCCGGACGGGACCCGGTCGAACGCCCGGACCTCGTCGGCTTCGTCGACATGATCGGATTCTCCTACTACGGCACGATGGGGGTCCGTGCGGGGAAACTGAACATCCACCCGCCCGACGCCCCCCTCTCAGTCCTCGGCTACGGGATCTGGGCCGGCGGGCTCAGGCTGGTGCTCGACCGGATCCACGAGGAGCTACCCGGCACGCCGGTCCTGGTCGCCGAGTACGGGATCGGCACCAACGACGACGACGCCCGGGCTGACTACCTGACACAGGGCCTCGAGATCGTGCATGACGCCATCGTTCGCGGTGTCGATGTGCGAGGGCTGTTTCACTGGACGGCCGTGGACAACTACGAGTGGCTTCACGGCTACGACGTCTCCTTCGGGATCATCGACCGCGACCGCTCGGTGCGTGCCAGCGCACTGGTCCTCGCCCGGGAGGCGACGGCGTGAGCGACAGTTGGCGCATCGGGCCGTTCACCCCCCTGGGCAAGGAGGTCCTGGCCAACGTGCCCGACGTCCGCTTCACGTGCCCCGTCGCCGGCATCGACGTGGCCTGGGCCGCGAAGGACGCCTTCAACCCGGGAGCGGTCGTCCACGAGGGACGCGTCCACATGCTCATCCGGGGTGAGGACGCGGTCGGCCGCTTCGGCGGCACCTCCCGGATCGGTCTGGCCGTGAGCGACGACGGGCTGACGTTCGCGGTCGACCCCCAGCCCGTGCTGTTCCCTGACGACGACCCCTGGCAAACCTGGGAGTGGCCGGGCGGTTGCGAGGACCCCCGGGTGGTCGAATCTCCCGACGGCGGTTTCGTCGCCACCTACACGGCCTTCGACGGCAAGGTGGGCACACTCTTCGTGGCGACATCGGACGATCTCCGCCACTGGAGAAAGCAGGGACCCGCCTTCGCATCGACTCCTTATGCGCTCCGCTCGTCAAAGAGTGGTTCGATCGTGACCGAGGTGAGTGGCAGCCGCCTCGTGGCGGCACGCACCGACGGGCGATTCTGGATGTACTGGGGCGAAGGAACCTGCTTCGCCGCCACGTCGGAGGACCTCGTCCGGTGGACGCCCATCGACTTCGACGCCACTCGGGACCGCTATCTCTCCTATGACCGCTCGGCCGACCAGCCCTGGGACATCCACGTGGTACCGGGGCAGCGCGTGCTCCGACCCATTCTGTTTCCCCGGCGGCGACGGTTCGACTCGCTCTTGGTCGAGCCCGGGCCACCGGCCCTGTCCACCGCGGACGGGATCGTACTGATCTACAACGGCGCTAACCACTACGTCGACGGGGATCCTTCCCTCGAGGCACTCTCCTATCAGCCAGGACAGGCGTTGTTCGACGCCGAAGACCCTCGGTCGTGCATTGCTCGGGATACAGTGCCTTTCCTGCGGGCCGACGACGTCGAGGCGCGGGAGGGACAGGTGGCGAACGTGTGCTTCGCCCAGTCGCTGGTGCTGTTCGAGGACCGGTGGCACCTGTATTTCGGCCTGGCCGACTCGCGCATCGGATGCGCGGTCGCGCCAGCGGTCGGCGACTGACCGACGGAGGTGGATTCGGCCGGTCGCGACATCCGCGTCATTGGCCTCGGCGACTCATCGGTGCGGCGTCTCCCACCCGACCCGGAGGTGGACTATCCACGGGTTGCGCGAGAGCGGGGTCCTGGCGACTCATCGGCTCCAGGGCGAACGACAGAATAAATCTCTGGACAGTCTGTGAAGGGTGCCGGTCGTCGCTTCGCTCGCCAATGAAGGGGTGGGGTCGCATCTGGCCATAGCCGGGGACGGGTCATTTCTTCGCAGCTGACATCTCCAACTTCGGACACCGATCAACTCGATCGCCTTCCGGAGCCGGTTGACAACGTCGGAGCCCACAAGGGTCCACCGGCGCAGGATCAATGCTGTTGGATACTGTCCTGATACAGACCGGCCAATGCCTCCGGGACCCAGCCACTGTCCCAGCCGTGGGAAATCAGCTGCGACGGACCCGTGGTGTGGAGTATCCCCTCTGAGGTCAAGAGCGCGTCGTAATCGGATACGTCAGTTGGGAAGGCCTCGCCGCCGCCGATCCAGATGCGATTGTTCGTCAGGAAAGGCGATTTGTGGGCATCGAGGAAGGCCGCGGTAAGCCGGTAGTTGGCCTGGAAGTTCGCATCGGTCCCGTAGTTGTCTGCAGAGCTTGGAGCGTAGTCATCGTATGCCGCCATGTCTGCGGGAAAGTCCCAGGATGCAGCCAACTGGAAGAGGTCTGGGTGCTTCAGGATGAGGTCTTGTGCTCCGATACCGGACTTCGAAAACCCGATCAACCAGTTGTGCTCGGTGCCAGTCGTCGAAAGATTCGCCTGAACCCAGGGCTCGAGCTCCGTCGTCATGAAGGTCTCGTATTGCAGGTTCGGATCATTCGGATTGTTCGCGTACCAGGGGTCGATCGAGAAGGTTGGTTCGACGATCGTCAGGTTATATTGGTCCTGGGCATCGGCCGCGAGCATCGTGTCGATGCCGTCGCCGAATGTGTTACCCAGTCCCGGCTCGACGGGCAGCACGTAGAGGAAATTGTGGGCGACCCCTGCGTTCGGGTGAGTCGGGGGAAGAACTCGCAGAGTCTGGGCCCCGTCCCCGTCGTTCGCAGATGTGAACGAGAAGTATTCGATGTTGTTGGCATCGGTACTGACGTATTGGACCGAGAATCCCGTTCCCGTCTGGGTCACGCAGATGACCGAGACGTTGGTGACGTTGGCCGCCCCCACGGTGCCCGAGGGGTTGGCGACGGTGCAGGTCTGGCCCGAAGGGTTGGTCTTGACGGTGACGTTGTAGGCGCTGCCCTGGGCCAACGGGGTGCTGAAGGCGAACGTGCCGTTGGCGCTGGTGCTCAGATCGTTGCCGGCGTTGTTCTCGAGGACCACCGTTCCCGAGAGCCCCGAGATGGTGCCCCCGATCGAGAAGGTGGGGGGTACCTGGGTCACGCAGGTGACCGAGACGTTGGTGACGTTGGCCGTGCCCACGGTGCCCGAGGGGTTGGCGACGGTGCAGGTCTGGCCCGTAGGGTTGGTCTTGACGGTGACGTTGTAGGCGCTGCCCTGGGCCAACGGGGTGCTGAAGGCGAACGTGCCGTTGGCGCTGGTGCTCAGATCGTTGCCGGCGTTGTTCTCGAGGACCACCGTTCCCGAGAGCCCCGAGATGGTGCCCCCGATCGAGAAGGTGGGGGGCGGCGGGGTCACGCAGGTGACCGAGACGTTGGTGACGTTGGCCGTGCCCACGGTGCCCGAGGGGTTGGCGACGGTGCAGGTCTGGCCCGTCGGGTTGGTCTTGACGGTGACGTTGTAGGCGCTGCCCTGGGTCAACTTGGTGCTGAAGGCGAACGTGCCGTTGGCGCTGGTGCTCAGATCGTTGCCGGCGTTGTTCTCGAGGACCACGGTTCCCGAGAGCCCCGAGATGGTGCCCCCGATCGAGAAGGTGGGAGCAGAGGTGTTCGACCCCACGCCGACCCAGTTGTCACCTTGTGGGGTGCCGTAGGCCATGACGGCCGGCGCACCCCCGGTCAGGCTGGAGTCGCTGGCCGTGACGCGCACGACACCGTTTTGCGAGAAGGAGAGCGTCGAACCGGTGACGGAGAGATTCAACTGGGTGCCTGCCGCAAGCGCGCCCTGAGACGAGGACGCGCCGAGCTGGGTCCAGTTGCCACTGATCCGCTTGAACAGCATCAACTCTGGATTGCCGTAGTTCCAGAAGTACAGACCGATATAGAGGCTCTGGCCGCCATTCTGGGCTCGCACCGCCGCACCGATCCACTGACCACCGCTGAGCTGGGTGGAGGTGACCTCGATCTGGGAGGACTGATCGCTGGCGTAGGTCTCTCCGGTGCGGATGTCGCCGGAGTACGCGGCTTTGGTGCCCACCACCACCTGGGACGAGATGGCCAGCCCACCGTCGGTCATGTCGGTCCAGCCGGCGCCAAGGCTTCCGTTGGCCCGGTTGAAGTTGTCCGAGACCGTGCCGGCGCCCGTCTGGGTCACGCAGGTGACCGAGACGTTGGTGACGTTGGCCGTGCCCACGGTGCCCGAGGGGTTGGCGACGGTGCAGGTCTGGCCCGTCGGGTTGGTCTTGACGGTGACGTTGTAGGCGCTGCCCTGGGCCAACGGGGTGCTGAAGGCGAACGTGCCGTTGGCGCTGGTGCTCAGATCGTTGCCCGCGTTGTTCTCGAGGACCACCGTTCCCGAGAGCCCCGAGATGGTGCCCCCGATCGAGAAGGTGGGGGGCGGCGGGGTCACGCAGGTGACCGAGACGTTGGTGACGTTGGCCGTGCCCACGGTGCCCGAGGGGTTGGCGACGGTGCAGGTCTGGCCCGTCGGGTTGGTCTTGACGGTGACGTTGTAGGCGCTGCCCTGGGTCAACTTGGTGCTGAAGGCGAACGTGCCGTTGGCGCTGGTGCTCAGATCGTTGCCGGCGTTGTTCTCGAGGACCACGGTTCCCGAGAGCCCCGAGATGGTGCCCCCGATCGAGAAGGTGGGGGGCGGCGGGGTCACGCAGGTGACCGAGACGTTGGTGACGTTGGCCGTGCCCACGGTGCCCGAGGGGTTGGCGACGGTGCAGGTCTGGCCCGTCGGGTTGGTCTTGACGGTGACGTTGTAGGCGCTGCCCTGGGTCAACTTGGTGCTGAAGGCGAACGTGCCGTTGGCGCTGGTGCTCAGATCGTTGCCGGCGTTGTTCTCGAGGACCACGGTTCCCGAGAGCCCCGAGATGGTGCCCCCGATCGAGAAGGTGGGGGGCGGCGGGGTCACGCAGGTGACCGAGACGTTGGTGACGTTGGCCGTGCCCACGGTGCCCGAGGGGTTGGCGACGGTGCAGGTCTGGCCCGTCGGGTTGGTCTTGACGGTGACGTTGTAGGCGGCGCCCTGGGTCAACGGGGTGCTGAAGGCGAACGTGCCGTTGGCGCTGGTGCTCAGATCGTTGCCGGCGTTGTTCTCGAGGACCACCGTTCCCGAGAGCCCCGAGATGGTGCCCCCGATCGAGAAGGTGGGGGGCGGCGGGGTCACGCAGGTGACCGAGACGTTGGTGACGTTGGCCGTGCCCACGGTGCCCGAGGGGTTGGCGACGGTGCAGGTCTGGCCCGTCGGGTTGGTCTTGACGGTGACGTTGTAGGCGCTGCCCTGGGTCAACGGGGTGCTGAAGGCGAACGTGCCGTTGGCGCTGGTGCTCAGATCGTTGCCGGCGTTGTTCTCGAGGACCACCGTTCCCGAGAGCCCCGAGATGGTGCCCCCGATCGAGAACGTGGGGGGCGGCGGGGTCACGCAGGTGACCGAGACGTTGGTGACGTTGGCCGTGCCCACGGTGCCCGAGGGGTTGGCGACGGTGCAGGTCTGGCCCGAAGGGTTGGTCTTGACGGTGACGTTGTAGGCGCTGCCCTGGGTCAACTGGGTGCTGAAGGCGAACGTGCCGTTGGCGCTGGTGCTCAGATCGTTGCCGGCGTTGTTCTCGAGGACCACCGTTCCCGAGAGCCCCGAGATGGTGCCCCCGATCGAGAAGGTGGGGGCGGCGGGGTCACGCAGGTGACCGAGACGTTGGTGACGTTGGCCGTGCCCACGGTGCCCGAAGGGTTGGCGACGGTGCAGGTCTGGCCCGTCGGGTTGGTCTTGACGGTGACGTTGTAGGCGCTGCCCTGGGCCAACGGGGTGCTGAAGGCGAACGTGCCGTTGGCGCTGGTGCTCAGATCGTTGCCGGCGTTGTTCTCGAGGACCACCGTTCCCGAGAGCCCCGAGATGGTGCCCCCGATCGAGAAGGTGGGGGCGGCGGGGTCACGCAGGTGACCGAGACGTTGGTGACGTTGGCCGCGCCCACGGTGCCCGAGGGGTTGGCGACGGTGCAGGTCTGGCCCGTCGGGTTGGTCTTGACGGTGACGTTGTAGGCGGCGCCCTGGGTCAACTTGGTGCTGAAGGCGAACGTGCCGTTGGCGCTGGTGCTCAGATCGTTGCCGGCGTTGTTCTCGAGGACCACGGTTCCCGAGAGCCCCGAGATGGTGCCCCCGATCGAGAAGGTGGGAGCAGAGGTGTTCGACCCCACGCCGACCCAGTTGTCACCTTGTGGGGTGCCGTAGGCCATGACGGCCGGCGCACCCCCGGTCAGGCTGGAGTCGCTGGCCGTGACGCGCACGACACCGTTTTGCGAGAAGGAGAGCGTCGAACCGGTGACGGAGAGATTCAACTGGGTGCCTGCCGCAAGCGCGCCCTGAGACGAGGACGCGCCGAGCTGGGTCCAGTTGCCACTGATCCGCTTGAACAGCATCAACTCTGGATTGCCATAGTTCCAGAAGTACAGACCGATATAGAGGCTCTGGCCGCCATTCTGGGCTCGCACCGCCGCACCGATCCACTGACCACCGCTGAGCTGGGTGGAGGTGACCTCGATCTGGGAGGACTGATCGCTGGCGTAGGTCTCTCCGGTGCGGATGTCGCCGGAGTACGCGGCTTTGGTGCCCACCACCACCTGGGACGAGATGGCCAGCCCACCGTCGGTCATGTCGGTCCAGCCGGCGCCAAGGCTTCCGTTGGCCCGGTTGAAGTTGTCCGAGACCGTGCCGGCGGCGGACGCTCGCTGAGGCACTGAGAGCACGGGGACGATCAGCGCTCCAATCACCAGCGCTCCAAACATCAGGGCTCCAAGGACCCTCTTTCTTGGGAAGAGGCCACGGATCGAACGCGATCTGGTGGTAGGCATTTTCAACGGGTCGTCCCTTTTCCTCGGTTCGGGTCATGATGCAGCCCGCTTGCAAGAACACCAAGAGAGGTCGACCGGCAGTTCGTCAACGTGCCGCACGATTCGCGGTGGGGCTCATTCATCAGAGGGTCCACCGTTTCATCAGAGGGTCCACCGTTTCATCAGAGAATCCACCGTCCAACCCGGTGGCCGCTCGGCCAAACCACTGGACGCGGCCTCCCTTTCGCTCGGTGTCCTGTGTCCAATATGGACCGTCTTTTAGAGCCGTCTTCACCGACACTGATACGAATCTCGGCGAAGTTCGGCCCTGCGGCACCTCGATGCGCGGGGCGAGGCGGAGGTCCCTTCAGGGCTCCGACCTTGCGCTCTGCCGTCAATCCGCAGCTGGCAATCGAGCAGGTCGTCAGAGGTTTTTGCTGTCCGAGGTGCGTCGGCGAGGCCCAGGTCAAAGGACGCCCGGTTGTGCACGACGGATTGTGCCGGTTGTTGGGATTCTGTAGTGATCAACAGGATCATTTGCAACGTCCGCCTGCACTACTCGCGATGGAGAGGACCCCATCCTTCCGGTATGTCTTCAACCTCAATGTGGACAGAAAACCGGCCAAGCCGTCGTCTCACCGCACCGTTGACTTCGGCAGAGCTCCACAACAGACTACGCACTGAGAGGGGCGCAGCCATGCATCAGACACGACTGTCGACGCCGGCAATTGCAATTAGCAGACAGCGAATCCGACTGCGGTCGGTTGGTTTCGTCTTTGTGCTTTGCGCGACGGCTGCCATGGGATCCTTGGCTTTGGGCACCACGAGCGCGGCTGACTCAGTGTCAGCCCAAGATCGCACCACGGCTTTGAGCAGCGCGTGGTCGACAGACCGACAGGAGGCTGTAGCGAGCTATCAGGCCCTTCAAGAGAACCTCTACGAGGCTCCGGCACTGCTGTACCAAGGGCTGCCCAAGAATTCCTGTGACCCCTACTCGTGCCTTTGGCCGTTTACGAATGCGATGGCGGCAACCGTGTACTTGGCCGCGAGCCCTGGTGGTCGGGGCTACATCCCTGACGTCTTGGCGAGGTTGCTCGGCCTGTTGTCCTATGCCGATCTCCATGAGACCAGTCCGAGCGGTACCGGCCAGCCGCCAGCGTTCCAATCGGCAGTCGCTCCACCCAAAGGACCTGGAGGCAACACGTACTACGACGACAATGCCTGGAGCGCACTCGACTTGATCGCTGCGTATCGGCTTACGGGGAGCCGGATCGACCTCATCGTTGCCCAGGACCTATTCAACTTCGTCTTGACCGGTTGGGACACGAGTCAGACCGATGGCTGTCCGGGCGGGGTGTTCTGGGAGGATGTCTCCGGCAGCCAGCGCAACACGACGGCGAACGCCGCGAATGCCGAGGTCGGATTGCAGCTCTACCAGTTGACCAAGGATCCCATTGACCTGTGGTGGGGGGCAGGGATGTACCAGTGGGCCAACAAGTGTCTCAAGTCGCCCGGCGGTCTCTACTATGACCATGTCAACCCTGGCGGGAGCGTGAATACCACGATCTGGAGCTACAACCAGGGCACGATGGTCGGTGCCGGAGTGCTCCTCTTCCAGATCACCGGAAATGCCGGCTATCTGACCGCAGCCCAGGACACCGCAGAAGCCGCAGTGGCCCATTTCGGGACTGAAGCCACCCTGCAGGGCCAGGGGCCGGCGTTCAACGCCATCTACTTTCGAGACTTGTTGTTCCTGAACCAAGTCCAGGCAAACAGTGCCTATGGTTCAGAGGCGCAGGCCTACGCCACCTACATGTGGACCCAGCGCAACTCGAGCGGACTCTTCCTCCAGAATGGGAACACCAACGGTGTGAACGGAACGGCGCCGATGGTCGAGATCTACTCGCTCCTCGCCGGGAGCCCTGCACTGCCATAGCCCGCGGTCCCAGAGCGCGCACATGCCCCTGGGCAGCTATGGGCTCGGCGGCGGAGGTGCCGGCGGATTGGACGATTTTCGAGTTGTGAGAAGTGTTGAAACCGTTGTGGCCGGCAGCTTGGCCACGGTCCCAGGATCGTTGTGGGAGCTGGTCGACGAAAGGACCTTGTTCGCTTGCTGGTCCACCAACCGAGTGAACAGATACTGCGCATAGCCGAAAATGATCGCGACTGCGAAGAGGGCGCCATTTGAGTCAGTCTTTACAAAGCTGATGATTCCGGCTTGGACGAAAACGACTCCGAACAGACCGGTAGCTGCCCCGCTGGTGCCCTTGAGGAACGCCTGCACGAAGGGCAAACCATATGTGTACTGGAATCCGATGTAGCTCTTAAGGGAAAGCACAGCACCGGTTAATCCGGCTAAGGACGCAACAAGCTCCAACTCAACGACATACCAACGACCAACCGAGCTGGCTGCAAAGACCGATCGAAACCCGGCATCGAACACTGAGATCACCGCAACGACGACCAACACAGCGGCGATGAGTGAGCCCGCGAGAACTAGGGTATTTCGAAATGCTCTTGCGTCGGCATGCGCGCTCTCGCTCGAGCTGTCGCAAGCATTCCGAATCGCTCGCAGCTGCGCTCGATCCTCGTCATTGATCTCATGCTGTGGGTCAGTTAGCAAATCGAGTGTCGCGAGGTAGGACGATGTTCGTAGATCGTCCGATGTGAGCGTTGTCACCAGCGTCGCGGCCATGTCGCCTATCTGTGATCGAAGGATCTCAGGTGATTCGATTCCCAGCAACGCTTCACCCGCAGTATGAATCGCTGACCAAGCTTGATCGACATCGGTTCCAGCCCACCAAGACCCCACCCGTTTCCAAAGACGGCGTAAGCCGCGCAGCCGTAATCGGTCGTCGACTAAGAGATTCGGCCGCTCGGCGAGATGACGAGCAAGAGCGATAGCCTCCGCCGCAACTTGATAATCGGGCCCATTGCCAGGAACACGCTTGAGTTCGCCGTCAAGGCGATCAGCTGTGCTGTTGATTCCTGCCACCCACGGTGCCTCAAAGGATCGCTCTCTCCGACGCAACCCATTCGCTGATTTGCCCAAAGAGAGGGGTTCCTCCGCAGTCGCCAAATGCGGTGGGCTCCGTTTGTCCGCCGACTTAGATGGTCCAGCCACGTCAGCCATCGCGCCTCCCTCCGGCCTTGGCAACGGTAGTTCCCGATCCGCTAAGAATCCACGACCCGGCCGGGAAGGGTCGACCACGCTCCGAGTGGAAGCGGCGGATGCGGAGTGCTCCGGCTGCGCTGGGAAGGAGCTGGGAAGGAGCCGTGTCGATCATGCAGCAGCGCGCTCGAGCCCGGGCAGCGGGCATGGTGGGATCGCTCCATCAAGAAGACAACGTGCACCGAGTGCCTGCCGGGCCGACCCAACGGTCCCAAGAGGCCCGAGCTCGCGGGCCAATGGGTCGGTCATCACCTACCCCGGTCGACTACACAGGAACCTTCGTCTCACCAATGCTTCGGGCGAACTCTCTGGACCGTTCTGACAAATGCGGGTGACGCCCCGTCGCCGCGAGAGATTGCGCATTCGGGGCGGGGGATGGACGATGACGACGGGCCCGAAGCCGCCGTTCATCTCATTCGTCGCCGTGCAGTTCTTCAGGTGTGACGATCACATCGACGAAGGCATCGGAGCGGATCACGGTCAATGCCAACGCTTGGCCGATTGCGTCGCCGAGCATCAGTCGCTGCAAGGACTGGGCGTTCGTGACTGCCTCACCATTGGCACTGACCAAGAGGTCGTGGCGGCGCAGCCCAGCCTTGGCGGACGGTCCTTCGGATACGACCTGCTCGATGCGCATTCCGGTCTTTTGATTGAGTCGAGCGGCCAGCGGCGGAGGCAGTGGGGCGGGGGTGCCGGCCAAGCCCAGGTAGGCCCGGCGAACACGACCCTCGGCCATGAGAGTGGCCACGATCTGTCGGGTGATCCCATTGATGGGAATGGCCAAGCCGACCCCAACCCCGGCAACCGCGGTGTTGATGCCCACGACCTCACCCGAGGCGACGACAAGTGCCCCGCCCGAGTTTCCCGGGTTCAGTGCGGCGTCGGTCTGAATGACGTCATCGACAATGCGCATGTTCTCCCCCGCACGGGTCGGCAGTGACCGGCCCAGAGCGCTGACGACTCCTGCCGTGATTGTTCCGGCCAAGCCGAGGGGATTACCGACCGCGACGACCAGTTGTCCCACCCTGAGCTGCGAGGCCTCACCTAACCGCGCCGGCGCCGGGGTAGCGCCGTCGGCGCGGACCACGGCCAGGTCTGACAATGGGTCGCTCCCGACGACGCGGAACGGGACGGTGGTGCCGTCGGCGAAGGCAGCCTGACCGGCCTCCGCCTTCCCGACCACGTGTGCGTTGGTCAGCAAAAAGCCATCGTTCGTGAACACAACAGCCGACCCTGCGCCGGTAGCGATGCCGCCGCCGCGCCGCCGCCTGAATACCTGCACAGCCGCGACCCGGGGGGTCATTTGCTCGGCGACCGCCACCACTACCTGGGAGTACGCGTCAAGTGCGGTGAGTTCCGGTTCGGCTGAGCGAGTTTCGGTAACGCTCATTGCCACTCCTTATTACACAATTACAGCATTATTTATACCGGGATCCTGGAGTCACGACGACAGGGACACGAACAGATCGGCTCGGGTCGGGCCCATTCAGATTTGAGCGGCCAGCGGAGTTTGCGGTCGCCGCGCTGGGATCAGGGTCTCGATGCTGTCCAACAAGAGCTCGTGTTCAATCGATGACACCGCCGCAATCTGACTCGGTTGGTAGTCGATCACGACCAGTGCTGCGGCGGATCGTCCAAAGCCGGGGCGCAGCCGATCAGCTGGGTGTCGCCGCCTTTCGGAGCGCCCGGGTCGGTTGGCACATAGCGGCTGGCAAGCTTCACCCTCAGGAGTTCGACCAGGCCGGATCGTTTCCCCGTCAGCTCCGACTCGCCCTCGAAGAGCTCGGGCCGACATTCGTGAAGCTCGTACAGCAGCTATCGGCCCGCTCCGATATCACCCCGCCACGGGTACAACAGGAGCTGGCGAAGTTGCGGGATCATGCTCCGAGCATTCCCCAAGCGAAAATCGTGGCAGAACTCGAGCGGAGCCTCGGATCAAAGTCCAGCGCCCTCTTGGCGACGCTCGAGATCGCACCCATGGCCTGCGGGTCGATAGCTCAGGTTCACAGGGGGACTCTTCACAACGGCCTTCATGTCGCAGTGAAAGTACGGCGTCCAGGGGTCCGCGCTGATATCGATGCCGAACATCTGGTTGCTGCGCATGTTGGCCCGCCTGGTCGCGTGCCTTTCCTCCCGGGTACGAGCTTACGACCCGGTTGCAATCCTCGACGAGTTCGCCGGCTTGCTGCGTGCGGAGACCGACTTCATCTCCGAAGCCGGCAACCTCGAAGCGGTCCGTCGGACGTTCGAGGTGAGCGATGCCGTCACGATCCCACGCGTGTTGGCCGAAATGAGTGGCGAATCCGTACTGGTCATGGACTGGATCGAAGGTATTCCCCTCAGCGATCGGGAACGCTTGGAGACGGCGAAGCCCTCGCAGGGGCCGTGCTCGCGGTCAGTCGAACCACGCGCACTGTCGACCAGGCTGAGTTTGGGGTGCAACTTGCGACGCTCCTCGCGCCTGTTGCCGATGCAAGTTTGAAGGACATGAGGCTCGGCCAAATGTTGGGTCGACTGCTCCACCTTCTGCGCACCTACGGAATCGTGCTGCCTTCTGATCTGGCCATCTTGATCAAGACTCTGATCGAGTGCGAAGCCACGACCAACGAGCTCGACCCCACGATGTCGATGCTCAATCTCGTGGGCGAACTTGGTGCCTTCGCTCCGCCTGGAGCGAATTCGGACAAGACATCCTTCAGCGACTCGTCGGACTAGGCGCGAGGCGAGGTCTCTCCGGTTCGGTGCGAGGCAACGACGCCGACCTCTGGTGAGGATCAGCGTGGGCTAAATCTCGAGGAAGCAGAAGGACCAGTCCCGAGGACCGGCTTCGATCTGCGACCTGGAACAATGGGCCGCCTTTGCTGATGCTCTTACAGGCCCGCCGAGTTGATCAGACGCCGAGGCTTCCTCTTGCAGCCCGCTTGAACAGCCGGTAGGGCAAAAGGCGCTTGGCCAGGATTCCGACACGTTCGTCGACCTTTCCCACCGAGACCCGAAGGGAAGGACGTCTTGCCTCCAGTACCCGTTGAACCACGACCGCCACCCGGTCGGGAGGCACTCCATTGGCCTCGTCTCTTCGCATTAGGTCAATTGCCTTGTCCACCGCTAGCCCGTACTGATTGTCTCCGGAGCCAGCCGACGCGCTCCGTCGCTTGTCGGTGAACTCGGTCCGCACGTTTCCTGGTTCGACCAAGGTGACCTCGATGTTGAACGGCTCCACCTCGTAAGCGAGCGCCTCCCCGAATCCCTCCATGGCGAACTTGCTGGCGCTGTAGAAGGCCTGGAAGGGAAGGCTGACGATCCCACCGATGGAGCTGATCAGCACTATCCGGCCGTGGCCCTGTCGCCGCATGCCCGGGAGCGCACCCTGCACTACTCGTACTGCACCCCAGAAATTCGTCTCGAACTGGTCGCGGGCGTCTGCGATCGAGGTCTGTTCCACTGCACCCGATAGTCCCCATCCGGCGCATGCGATCAGCGCATCCAGGCGATGGTGCTCGTGAAGCACAGCTCCGATTCCTTCCTCCACCGACGCGTCACTGTCGACGTCCATGACGATCGGTGTCCATCGCCCGGACGAAGTACCGCGTCGGCTCGCCCCGAACACCTTCCATCCCCGGCTTGACAGGCGGTCCGCACACGCCCGGCCGATTCCTGCCGAGGCTCCGGAGATGAGAACGACCTGATCCATGAAGACCTCTCTCTGTCTGACTTGGGGTACTCATTCGGGGTGCTGGACAGGTCTGTATCGGACGGACCCTCCGCACTACGAACTTTGCCTCGCAGAATTAGACCGATGTGGGGATTTGTAGGTAGGCCTAGCGGAACTGCGCCTTGCAGCCGAGACTCGTGCCCGAGGTCATGCGGCGGACACCCTTGCGGCCCCTACGCGGAGAGTCGGCGAGCTACTTCAGAGAATAGAGTATACTGAAAGGCCGCGTTCAAAGCGGCCAAGGCCCAATGGTCCCTTCTTACCGTCGTCGGGGCAATCCTGAGCCTGCTCCTCAATGCCGTCGGGTCCAGGCGAGGCCGGAGGCACCTCGTACGCGAGTTCAGGCGCCAAATGAGGAGGTGGATCGCAACCAGCATGTCCAATAGGTTCGGTGTCGTGAGCGCCAGCACCGGGCCGGCGGGAGCCGAAGACCACCACCAAGTCGTCATCATCGGCGCCGGGATGGCCGGCTTGAGTTGCGCGCTCGAGTGTTACGACATCCAACTCGACACCATCGTGCTCGAGATGCAGGCGGAGTTCGGTGGCCAGGTCACCGAGATCCCATTCCACGTACGCAACGTGGCGGCCGGTGTCTACGACGACGAGCACCCGTTGCCGCTGGCTGTTGAGCGGTCTGCGGCAATCCTCGGCGACCGGGCCCGCCGATCGTGGCCGGTCGACCGGATCGACCTCGGCGAGCGGTGGGTGGAGTCGGCCGGCCGACGGCTGGCGGCCGACACCATTGTGATCGCGACCGGGGTGGGGCTCCGACGGCTACCCGCCGCCGACGACGGGGCCTTCGGCGGAGACGTGACCTACCAGCTGGGGTCGGGTCTCGACCGCTTCGCTGGCCGACCCGTGGTGGTGATAGGCGGCGGGGACAACGCCACTCTCGACGCTCTGGCCCTGGCACAGACCGAGGCCCGGGTCACCCTGGTGCACCGCTCCGACCGCCTCACCTCGAGGCCGGACATCGTCAGCCAGCTCCGGGACGATCCGCGGATCACCGAACTCGGCGGCTGGGAGCTGTACGCCGTGGGTGGGGAGGACCGGTTGGAGGAGGTGGAGCTGGTGCGCCTCGCCACCGGGGAGCGTCGGTCAGTCAAAGCCGGCGGACTCGTGGTGAATGTAGGCAAGGCTCCCCGGACCGAGCTCTTTCGGGACCAGCTCGAAATCGACCGATCCGGCGCTGTCGTGGTCGACGAGACGCTGGCGACCTCACGGCCCGGCGTGTTCGCCGCCGGCGACGTCGTCGCCGGCGCCTACTGGCGGATCGCCACCGCCATTGGGCAGGGGTCGCTGGCGGCGAGGTCCGTTCTCCGGCACCTGGCGGCAGCGCCCCAATGACCGGCGATCCCCCGCCCATACCACCAGCGAGCGAGGTGGTGATCCGCTTCCGCCGCTGGCTCGGGACCCAAGCGTCGCCCGATGCCCGACACTCGTCAGACCGAAGGATCTCCGACCATCCCGTTCCCGACGGACTGATGCAGCTACTGCTCGAGCTCCTCCACTCGAACCTGCAGCAGTGGGAGCTCGAGGACGTCACCCGCATGCCGGGGGTGGACGACGCCACTGTCGCCGGGGCCAAGCGCTCGATCGACCGCCTCAATCTCGAGCGCCACAGCCTGGCCGAGCGCGTTGACGCCACCATCCATGCCGCGCTGGTCCAGTCGACCACCGCCACCCTCTCGACCGAGAGTCCGGCCATGGCCTTCGACCGGCTGTCGGTGCTGGCGATCCGCCTGGACCGAACCCATCGGGCCGCTCGGATAGCCGGGAAGGGCGGCGGGGATTACGGCCGGCGACTGCTGCGGCTGAACGGCCAGCTGGAGGAGCTGGCGGCGGCCATCGACGCCTTGCTCGATGACGTCCGGGACGGCAAGCGACGCTTCGTCCCCTATGAGCACTTCAAGCTCTATGTGCACGAGGCCCGATCTCCGAGGCGTGCAGACGGTACCCGCCGCGGTTGAATCCGTAGAGGACGCTGTCACCGACGGCTGCCGCGTGGGCGATGCCGAGAGACGACTGGGCCAGGGACGCGGTGGATGCGAACCGGCCGGTACGGGGATCAGCGAGCCAGTGCAGGCGCCCCGTCCTCCCCACCGCGCACAGCCGGCCTAAGGCCATCACCACCGCGACCCCACCGTTGCCCCATGCCACTTCATCGGGCAGGTCGCCGGCGACGACCATGCGGCCGTTCGAGAGATCGAGGCCGGCGTAGCGGCCTCCGTGCAGGTCCTCCCATCGGTAGTCGTCCGGGGACGCAGAGAGCTCGCTGCCGACAGCCCATAGCAGCCGGCCGTCCCAGGCGAAGGCGGCGGTCCGGACGGGGAGGTCAACATCGAACCGCTTTCGCCCGAACCGCCCGTCGTCCAGCGCCACCAGCGTGACCCGGCCTTCGCCACCGACCGCCACCAGGTGGTCGCGGCCGATGCGGAAGGTGCAGAGGGCGGTGACCCGCCCCCAGCCTTCGAGAGCCACCTCGGCGTCGAGCGCAGGCTTCCCGAAGCCTGTGTGCACGGGCTCCGAGACCAGCAGGCCCCCGTCGGGAGAGGACGCCGGGCGAGAGCTGACCAGCCGGGCACCGACCGCGACGGTGCGCTCGAGATCGTTGGCGAACGACGTGGAGATCACCGGCTGGACGAGCCTGACCGACCCCGACGGGGAGGGGGAAGACCGGGGAACGCTTGACAACGCCACCTCCGCTGCGGCGAAGCCGAGCACCGAGCCAAGGTGGTTCAGGGTCACAACGAGGCCCTCCCCCTCCTCGGCGAGCTGGAGGATGGCGTGCACGTCGAGGTCGTACTGGGAGAGTTCGTCGTCCGCGAAGGAGGTGGTGCCAAAGACGGAGACCGGTTGCCACCGCCGGTCGGCGAAGACGACGTTCCGTCCGAGGTTGTTCCAGGCCACCAGGTCGCCCAGGCCGGCTACCCGCCCGATCCCCTCGGGTTGAGAGTTCCGCACGCCGACCTCGGGGTGAGCGTCCACCTCCACTGGCTGGCCGGCGCCTGTCGCCACCCTTACGCCAGCTCGTCGAACAGGCGTACCGCCTGCTCCGGTTGTAGCTCGGCCACACACTGCTGCCCGGAGGGGCATGTCCGGGGCCGCCATTGGAAGCCTCGGAGGCTGACACGGTCGTTGTAGGCCGACGCTCGTTCCTCGGCCGAGCAGGCCGCATCGCACGGGGCGCCGCGCAGGGCGCGGGTGTGGGACCAGGGCCGGAAGTACGGCGAGCCATGCCGGCAGATGGTGACGGTCGGCGTTCGCTGCTGCGCGGCGATGTGGGTCAGCCCAGTGTCGATCCCGATGACCCCAAAGCACGACGAGAGGGCGTCAACGGCCGCCCCTGGGTTCGGGAGCGGCAACGCGGGGACGGCGAGCGGGTCGAGGTCCCCGAGCGCGTCCGCCCGGGTCACCTGCCGGACGTCGAAGCGCTGGCGCAGCAGTGCAGCAAGCGACTCCCACTTGGTGGCCGGCCAGCCCTTGGCGGGACCATCTGTCTCGGTAACGAGGAGCACAGTGCGGTCGAGTCCTGGCGCCGGCGAGGACAGCAGCGGCGCCGGGGCTGAGAAGTCGGCGTCGATGCCAAAGTCACTGGCGATCCGGTCGAGGATCTGGTTGATGTCGAGCGGCCCGACCGCCGCTTCGAACTCAGTGGAGCCCCACCAATAGTCCCGCTGGAGCGGATGGTCGCGCAGATCGACCAACCGGTCCGCGCCGGACACCGGCGGGAATGTCTCCTCGTGCACGCAGCCGGCGAGACCGGGGATCCGTTCGGAAAGGCGCGCCTGAGGGTCCGATCGTGCCACCAGCCAGGTCTCGTCACCCCTTCCGCGACCGTCGGCGATCAGAGCCTGGACGATAGGGAGCGAAACGACCAAGTCCCCGAGCCCGAAGGAAATCGGCGCCACGTAGACGCGGGGCACCTGCTCAGCGGTCCGCGTAAGCGGTCCGATCAGCCAGTCCCGCCGCAGCGAACGCCTGGCGCCGCTCGGCGCACTTGTTGCAGCGCCCGCAGTGTTCGCCTTCCCGAGGGTCGATGCACGAGAAGGTGAGTTCCAGCGCCAGATGCCGCCCACGTTCCAGGACCTCGACCTTGGTGAACCCAGCGAACGGCGCCACCACGGCAAGTGGCCGGTCGAGCGCCAGGCTGGCGAGCGAGGCGAGGCCGTCGAAGAACTCAGCCCCGCTGTCGGCGAACGGGTTCCCCTTCAGCGTGCCGAGCGCCACGACGTCGAAGTCGTTGAGCGCGCACCAGACGGTCGACTTGGCCAGCAGCAACAGGTTGCGCCCCGGGAGGTACACGGCACTGTCGGGCGTGTCCTCGTCGGGCACCTCCGCTCCCGACACGCTCCAGTGCGAGCCGTACACGTCGGCCACCGGAAACTCCAGTGCGACGAGCGACAGCGCCCGGCAGTCCGCCGGCAGCGAGTCGAGGAACCCGCGGAGGTGCTCCTCCTCGGCCCTCTCCCAGGCGAGACCGAATCGGATGTAGATCGGTTGCACCACGTCGCCCTGATAGGCCCGATCAGCCACGAGCACCGCGCTGTCCACGCCGCCGCTGGCCAGCACGACGACACGACTGCCTCCGTCTCCGGCAACGCTCATTCGCCGCGGTAGATGCAGCCGGTGGTACAGGTCTCTTGGACAACCACCTGGGACAGTTCGGGCAAGCCGGGCTGCAGGTGCTCCCAGATCCAGTACGCCAGCCGCTCGCTGGTCGGGTTCTCCAGGCCCTCGACCTCGTTCAGGTAGTGATGGTCGAGCTGCTCGAGCAACGGCTGCATTGGCTCGCTGAGATCGGCGAAGTCGCGGACCCAGCCAAGCTGTTGGTCGACCGGGCCGTCGATGTGCACCCTGACCCTGAACGAGTGCCCGTGCAACCGCGAGCACTTGTGCCCTACTTCCACGTTCGGCAACCGATGGGCCGCCTCGAAGGTGAACTCCTTGAAAATGTCCACGTGGTCCCTAGGGCTGGTCCATCTGGTTCCCCCGGTCCGCATCATAGGCAGGCCGGCCGGTTGCACCCAGATCCCGATCGCGCCAGCGATTGCGATATCTCTACGACGCACCGAAGAGGTCGGTGCGGACCGGCCTCAACCTGCGGAATTCCGAGTGGCGGGGGGAGGATTGACCTCCGACCCTCGGGTTGAGACCCATCGGAACCTTCTACTTCTCGCAAGGCGGTAGAGCTGGGCAAAAGTAGTGATTTGGGGACGGACTCGGTGCCGCGATCCGGAAGGATGGGAGGGAGGACACATCAGCGGGATTCAGGCCGAACTTCGCTCTGGGGGCACGGCCTCGAGCGTATTCCCGGACGAACCGAATCACCCTGAGAGTGTGGCGAGGTATGCCCGTGAGGTCCGAGCGAATCCTGCTCTGGCTGGTCACAGAAATGATCTCTAGACCCGCGCTCTACTCACCGATGACAGCGAAGTTGATTGTCCCGTCGTACTGATCGTCCCAGTTTCCGGACCAGTCCCTCAGTCCATACGTCACCTGGACCGTTACCGTCGTGCCGTTGATCCCTCCTGCCGGCACGACGACTTGGACGTCCAGCTGACCGAGGTGGTGATCATTGCCCCCCGAGTACTCGACCAGGAACCCGGTGAGGATGGCGGTGGCCTGACTGAGCGTCGTGGCGAATGTGACGGTCGTCGAGGTGACCTCGGGCCCGGAGCCCGAAAAGGGTCCGAAGGTGACAGATCCGGGCTGTAGCCTGCATGGGCTGCTCCTCTATGTCCCGTGGGGATGGGGATGGTCCTCGGCCGCTTCCGTGATTTGCGGTGGCGCCATGACCTCGTTCAGGACGAAACCCTCCGGCGTGCGCTCGATTCTCCAGGACCGCATGAGGGCGTGGCCCCCCATTCGGCGAATCACCAGCCGGACCTCGTGCTCACCGATGCTCAGGGATCGCAGGTCGACCGCGGGGCCGGCACTGATTTGGCGGCCATCGTCGGCGAACCAGGCCACGGAGTCAGAGAAGAGCTGGCGACCGCCCGAGTCGCGGACCACAGCGGAGATCACGTTGGGCAGTGGGGTCCCGGCCCTATCGGAGGGTGCCTCCCGGATCCCCACAGTGGGATCGCTGGGCTGGTAGCCCTCGAGACGCAGCGTCGCTTCGGCGACGCCGGTGGCAATGCCGCTCGTGGCGAGCACTCGGACTTTCAGCTCGGGGGAATCTATGAAGAGCCGCTTCGGCACGAGGATGGAGGTTTCCTGCTGGCGGGGGGAGACACCCCGCCAATCATCCCCGTCGAGCCAGTGAACCACATACCAAAGGCAGCAGTCGGCCTCTTGGTCCTTGGTGGCCCAGCGGAGCAGCACACCCTCGTCCTGCTGTTCAGACGCGACGACCTCCGGCTCCGGAGCGGCGGGGATCGCCTCCTCGAACAGCTTGCGGTCGCCCTCGTAGACACAAAGCCAATGGGCTCCCTCGGGGAACGCGACACCGTTCAGGAAGGTCTTCGGCCAGCAGGCACAACCAGTTGAGCAGTCCGGAACCAGCGCCGAACACCCGATGGGAGTTCGCTCGACGTCCTGGAACTCAACGGTGAAGTCGACCGAGCAGCCATTAGCGCCGAAGAGGGTGGCGGGGAAGTGGAAGGAAGGACGCCTGGTGATCATGCGGTCCCGGGTGATGGTGAGACCTAGGAACAGGGTGTCGATGAGCGCGCCGCCAACGAGGTGCGGTGCCAGCGCCGGCGCCGGCGCCTCCCGTGGTCGGGCCGAAGTCCGCCCCACGTAGTCCGCTGTAGGTGTATGCGCTCACCCACTGGGGGAAGCGGTAAGCCATAAAGTCGAAGGTGGAATTGGGGTTGAAGACGGTGTCGGTGGATGGATCGAAACCGAACACGCCGATGCTGCCGGCCGGGAATCCGGCGTACTGGGGATAGTTTCCGTCGACGTTGGCCGGCGGAGGACTGCAAGCTCCGGGATTGCAGGGGGCGTGGCCACGCCCCAAATTGTGTCCTATCTCGTGTGGCACATCCCCGGGAAGGTCCACGAAGACGGCGGCCTGGCGCCCGGGCTGGGGGGCACAGCCACCGATCGAGTTGCCTGCGGTCTCCACCACGCCAGCCGGCAGGCTGCCGAGATAGATGTCGGGCGAGCTGCCCTGCAGGTCGCTGAGTTTGGAGAGCAAGTCGTTGAGCCCGCTGCCGCAGCCGCTGGCGACGTTTCCGGTGACCGTCTCTGCGAACGAGAGGGTCGTGTACCCGGTCTCGATAAGGTCCCCGATCGGATAGGTCTTGACCAGTTGGGACAGCGACGCCGACACGGCCGCCTGAGTCGGCGCCGGAAGACTGGGGGTGACTGCCGTATAGCCCACCCCCACCAAGAAGATGCTGAGGGGGTCGACCGGGGTAAAGGTGAGGGTGTTCAAGAACAGCGGACCGGGCCTTTGGGTCGCGTCTGCCTGGTCCCAGACCGCACAGGTAATCTCCACCACCCCAGTGCAAAGTGCCGCTGGGATCATGAAGTTAAGGGTCTGGTCGGCCACCGCCATGTTGATCTGACTGTCCCTTCGGGGTGTGATGGCCCCTCCGGGGTTAATCGGGTCGAGTGTGATGACGGACGCCCCGTTCTGGACCACCAGGCTCCCTGTCAGCTTCGAGATAGGCGACAACACGCCGTCGGGGTCGTAGTCCACATAGACCCGGATACCGGTCGCCTTGCGGGCCACCGGCCAGATCGCGTTGTCCGGTAGGACACTCGCGGGATCGAGGTAGGTGCTTGAACGGAAATACTGCACCGCTTGGTTCACCTCGACCCCGGTTATGAGCAGGTCGCCGCGGGGCGGCTGTTGGGACGGATCCTCCAGGTCCGCAAGCAGAATGGCCTCAATGTTGCCGTCGAACTGGTCGTCCCAATTCCCCGACCAGTCCCGTAGCCCGAAGGTCCCAGTGACAGTCACCGTGTTGTTGTTGATGGTGCTGTCCAGCCGCACCGTGAGCTGGCCCAGGTGGTGGTCGTTCTGGCCCGAGTACTCGGCGAAGTAGCCCGACAACCCGGCCACTGCCCGTAGGACCTCCCGGGAGAACACCACGGTCTGGGAGGTGGAGCGCGGACCGCTGCCGCTCACCGGCTGAGAGAAGTCCAAAGAAAGGGATCGGATCTCCATGGCTCTCCAGATGAGATGGGTGAGGCCTGCCGCGTGACCGGCGAATTGTTACATGGTCCGGAGTGTCCTGCCAAGAGCCCAGTGGGGCGTAGGCCGGGAGGATGCTTCGCCTGCATTCGGTCCAAAGACGGGCACATTGATATCGACGTAGTCGAACCTCGACTCACAATTTCTCGACGTTTACGGTTCGCTCAACCATGCACTGGTGCAGGACCGCAAGCCGGTCGTGGCCCAAGGCAGCCCGACCATCATCCAACCCATCGGGCCAGCGCCCTTCTCGGAACCGGTGTCGCGACCGGGTGATGGCCACGCGGCAAAGGCCGTGCGGATGTGCAAAAGTGACCTTGAGTAGTCGTTTGCTCGCAAGCGGCTTCGTCCGTGGGGAAGATGATGGGCGCAAGGGCACTCAGATGACGGGGGTCATGATGCTCGCTGTTCGGCGGTTGTCGTTGACGGTGGTGGTCCTTGCGGCCTTCATCACCGTCGCCTGCTGGGGCTTCGGTCGGAGTGCACAGGCTGGCGGTTCCGTGGTGGCACAGGCAAAGGTCGGGGGGACGGACCCGTCTTGTAACGGCAAGCCCCTTCAGTTCACGAGCATCCTCAGCCTTACCGGGCCGCTATCAATCCCAAGCATCTCGACCGAGACGAAGCACGCTACTGCCGCGGCACTCAAAGCCGTCAACACCCAATGTGCGCTTGGACGACCGATCGCCGTGTTTCTGTGCGACGACAAGTCCGATCCGAACGCCGCGGAACAGTGTGGCCTTAAGGCGAAGAGTAACGGTTCGCTCGCGCTCTTCGGGTCCAGCGGGACCTTCACTAACGGGACCAACGCCGCCCAGCTGCCCGGCATCTTCACGGCCGGCGGAACCCTCTTCGACTTAACCAATCCGGACTCCTTCTCCTCGACGTCGGGGCTCACGCTCGTCCTCGGTGGGGCTGGGGTCTCGGCCGGGTTACACAAGAAGGAAAACCTCTTGGTGGTCGTCGACACCTCGGCAACCGAAACGTTTGCGGCCGACGCCCAGAAGGTCGCCCAAGGCGTTGGCGTGAAGGTCCAAACCCTCTTCGTGCCACCCACTACTACCGACTATGCACCCATCGCGGCACAAGTGGGTCAAAGCAACCCGGCCTCGATCGGGATAATTCTGACCAATCCGGTGCCGTTCTTGAACGCGCTCGCTGCCAACGGGACTACGCCAAAGAAAGTCCCCATACTCACGGCGGTGACGCTGATGCCCCCGAACGTGCTGCACCAGCTGGGATCAGTCGCGAACGGCATGTACCTGCTCACCCAGCAGGCCCCGCCGTCCGACGGCTCCAACTCCGGCATCCAACAGATGCTGAAGGAATTGAAGAAGGCCGGGTTCCCGGCCAATGGTGACAACCTCAGCCCGGCCAGCACTGCCGCATGGTCCAATGTGCACGCGCTCGCCGACGTTCTGGAGAAGTTGCCAAAGTCCGAGATCCCGACCCTGACCTCGACCGATCTCGTCAATTCGATGAAGAACGCCGGCCCCATCGCTCTTCCCGAAGTTGCGCCCTTCGACTTCAGTAAGTTTGCGTTCCCCGACGTCAAGTCGCTGGCGGGGTTCCGCATCTTCTCGCGGGACGCGATGCTCGTGCGCGTTGAGAACGGGCACTACGTGAGCGTTTCGCCGTTCAGCGACGTGACGAAGCCGTTCAAGCTCAACTCATGACGATGCCGTTGGCGACGGCGCTCTTCAGCCAGTGGACCGTGCAGTTTGCGCTGTTGGGTCTCGCTACGGGAGCGCTGACGGCACTCGTTGCGCTATCGCTGGTCATCGTTCATCGAGTATCAGGCGTGCTGAACTTCGCTGCCGCAGCGCTCGGGGCGATAGGAGCGTTCGTCTGTTATTCCTTGCGCGACGACTTCGGCTGGCCCTCTCCTATCGCCGTGGCGGCGGGCCTTGTCGTGGGTGTCCTGCTGGGGCTCTTGACGTACGTGGTCATGGCGGTGCTGCGGAACGCGTCATTGCTCAGTCGTTTGATTGCAACGCTCGCGCTGCTCAGCTCTGCCGACAGTCTCATGCTCCTGCTCTGGAGCAACCAGTTGAGCCAGCCCAACTCGATACTGCCGACCCGCAGCCTGGTGCTGGACAGTTCCATCCGCATCGGGGAGGATCGCCTGATCCTCATCGGCATCGCCCTCGTGCTCGCGTTGGTGCTGTGGGCGGTCTACAGCAGGTCGCTGTTCGGCCTTGCGACGTCGGCAGTGTCCGAGAACCGTCGCGTGGCCGCCATCGCAGGCTGGGCACCAGCCCGGATCGAACTCGTCAACTATCTGATCGCCGGCTTCCTGTCCGCGCTGGCCGCCATCCTGCTAGCGCCGATCGTCACGTTGAACGCGGCGATTCTGTCGGTAACCGTGTTGTCCGCCCTCGCGGCCGCTCTCGTCGGCCGCTTCTCGTCCTTTGGGGCCACAGTCGGCGCCGCGCTCGTCATTGGCGTATTGCAAAGCGAGCTCTCACTGTTCCAGCCTGACGTCGCACGGGCGTGGCACGTCAGCACCCAATCGCTGACCGGGCTGCCGCAGGCCGTGCCACTGCTGATCATCCTGGTTGTCGCCGTGGCCGCGGGCCGTGCTCGCCCGGCCCGCGGTGAGATGAATGCCCGCCTGCCGCTGCCCGGCAGCGGCCGCGTCGCCCGGGTCCCGCTGGTGCTTGCGATAACCGTCGGCACCGTCCTCATCTTCTCGGCGCCGAGCTACTCCGACGCGCTCATGACCACGTTCGGCATCGGCATCATCATCGCATCGGTCGTCGTCGTCTCCGGCTACGCAGGCCAGCTGTCACTCTGTCAGTACGCGCTGGCTGGCTTCGGGGCGTGGGCCGCGGCACGAGCCGCCAGCAGCCTTGACGTACCGTTCCTGGTTGCCCTCGTGATCGGTGTCGTAGCCGCAACTGCGGTGGGCGTGCTCGTCGCCCTCCCCGCGATCCGGACCCGAGGGGTGACCCTCGCGATCGTCACGTTGGCGCTCTCGCTCGTGTTCAGCGCGCTGATATTCGACAACCCGAGCATGACAGGTGGCTTCGAAGGCATCGTCGTGAAGAGTCCCGAGGTCCTAGGCTACCGCGTCGATCCGACGTTCCATCCTCAGCGATACGCCGCGTTCATGCTCATTGCGCTCGTGCTCGTCGGCCTGATGGTGGCCAACCTCCGCCGGGGAACGACCGGGCGGAAGATGATTGCGGTTCGCAGCAATGAACGAGCGGCAGCTGGGCTCGGAATTAATGTCGTCGGCATCAAAGTCTACGCGTTCGCGGTCGGAGCTGGGATCGCGGGGCTCGGTGGGGTGCTCATCGCGTTCCAGCAATCGAACGTGCAATTTACCTCCTTCGACGTTTTCGGCTCGATCCTCCTCGTGCAATACGGAGTGATCGGCGGACTGGGGTGGGTGTCCGGGGTTGTGGGCGGTGCAACTGCCGCGCCGGGGGCACTGGTCTCTGCCATCACGAACAACGTGCTTCCCAACCTGAATAACGTCGACGCGTGGCTTGCCGTCGTGAGCGGCGTCGGTGTCATTCAACTGCTCCGACAGGCACCTGACGGTCTCGCGTCGATGTGGGCGCTGAACGCTCGACGACTGACTCGCCGGTTCAAGCGGCAATCGGGTCGGGTGCTCGCGCCAAGTTCGACCGTGACGGACTCAGCGCCTCCGCCGGTCCAGCCGTTACGCCGCGGACAGGCACTCGACGTTCGTGGTGTCTCCGTCAGTTTCGGCGGGGTCGTCGCAGTCGACGACGTCTCGTTCGAGGTCGCCCCAGGAGAGGTAGTCGGACTGATAGGCCCCAACGGTGCAGGCAAGACCACCCTGCTCGATCTGATCACCGGCTTTACCCGCCCGGCATCGGGCAGCATCATGCTCGACGACACGGACGTCTCACAGTGGTCACCCGAGCGACGTGCACGCGCCGGCATCTCCCGTTCGTGGCAATCGGTGGAGCTATTCGACGAGCTCACCGTCGGCGACAACCTCCGTGTCGCAGAAGATACCCGTTCACGTCGGTACTTCGTCCGCGACCTGTTACTACCCGACCATCGAACGCTGTCGCCGTTCGCTGAGTCGGTCGTCGATGACCTCGGCCTACGTGCCGTGCTCGACCAACGTCCGGAGGCGCTTTCCCTTGGCACCATCAAGCTCGTGGGGATCGCCCGTACCATCGTGGCCAACCCCGGTATCGTGTTGCTCGACGAGCCAGCCGCGGGTTTGGATGAACGCGAGCGGCGCGAACTGGCCGAGGTGGTCCGCCAGATAGCTGACCGTCATGGGATCGCTGTCGTCGTCGTCGAGCATGACATGGCGTTGATCCTCAACACGTGTGATCGCGTCGTCGTCCTCGACTTCGGCCAGAAGATCGCCGATGGCTCGGCGGCCTTCGTCCAATCCGACGAGCGGGTGATCCTGGCATATCTGGGTGAACCGAGCGACGTCGAACCAAGGCCGGTGCCTGTGAACGCGTCGGTTGGGAGGCCGACATGAAGCCCCTGGTGAAGGTTGAAGGCCTGGTCGCGGGTTACGGGAAGGTCAGCATCGTCCGCGGGGTCGATCTCGAGATCTGCACAGGTGAAGTCGTCGCTTTGCTGGGACCGAACGGAGCTGGCAAGACCACCACGATTCTCACGATGGCGGGAGAATTGCCGCCTTTGGGCGGTGTCGTTCGCTGCCTTGACCTCGATGACAACTCGCCGATGTACGAGCGCACCCGAGCAGGACTCGCCCTCGTGACTGATGCCCACGCAGTATTCATGCGTATGACCGTCGCCGAGAACCTGCGCGTTTTCCAAACGACCGCTGACAAGCTCGTAGATATATTCCCAGAGTTGGCATCGCACCTCGATCGGCGCGTCGGACTCCTCTCGGGCGGCCAACAGCAGATGCTCGCGCTGGGCTTAGCACTCTCGCGCCGACCGGCGCTCATCCTCGCGGACGAACTCTCGATCGGACTGGCGCCGATCATTGTCGATCGGCTTTTCTCTGTGCTGCGTGCTGCGGCCGATGAGGGCGTCGGCGTGATGCTCGTCGAGCAATACGTCCACAAGGCTTTGGCGATCGCCGACCGCGTCTACGTCATGGATCGAGGTCGAATCGCGATTTCGGGCGCGGCGGTCGATCTACGAGAGCGCGTGGATGAGATCCAGGCTTCGTACCTGACGGGTACGGCCTCATAGCAGGTCAGCGGGGGCGAGCCGGGCTGGTCGACGCGCTGCTTCGCCGACCCTTTGGACCGTGTCGGACCTGCGATTCGATGCGGAGCACTCCGACCGGTCAGAGGCTGATGACCGTCAGATCCTCGCCGACCGTTATGTGGCCCTGGTAGCCACCACTGCGGAGATCCAGCGCGAAGGCCTCAGCGTCGCCGGTTACCTCTGGCGGAGGGATGAGGTGTGTAAGGACGACATGCGGCACACCGGCACGAGTGGCCATCTCGCCGAGCTCGACGGTGTCAGCGTGGTAGCTGAAGATCGTCTCGAAGACCGTCCCGGAGATCAGCGGCTGCATGGCCGAAGTCCGACAGGCTTCGTGCACGAGCACGTCAGCACCGATCGACAAGTGCTCGATCTCGGAGCACACACGAGTGTCGCCGGAGACCACAACTGTCGCGTCCGGCGTCTCGATCCTGTACGCGACAGCGTCGGGCACCGGCTCGTGGTGCACGGCGACTGCGAGCACACGTATCTGGCCGTCGTCGCTCGTCCAGACGACATCGGGGGTGGTTGGAACGTCGAACGGTTGGAGCACCACCTCGATCGGCGCCGCGCCCGTGTGCTCGGTGCGGATCGAGAGGTCGTCGTCATACGGCTCGAGCATGCGGCTGACGAAGCGGGCGGCGACTCCCCTGGCAGCGACGACGACGAGAGGCCCAGTGGGGGCGAGCTGCTGCTGAACCCATCGAGTCATGGCGACGTCGGGTAGTCCGACGACGTGGTCGCTGTGCATGTGGGTCAGGAATAGAGCGGTGAGCGCGTGCGGGGGAGTCCCCGCCTCCATCAGGCGCATGACCGTGGAACGACCGGCGTCGAACTGCAACGCGACATCACCGTGACGAATCAATACCCCCGCACCGGCGCGACCGGGCCGGGGGTGTGGCACACCGGTCCCTGTGAGAATCACCTCGGTAGTCATTCGTCAGTCATGGTATGGAGTCACTTTCACGGGCAGTGACCTGAATGACCGGATCAGGTTGTTGCGCTTGCGGACCGGAGATCCGTTGAGCTCGATCCTCCCCACCCGCTCGACAAGCGAGGCGAGCACGGCAGCGCCTTCCAGGCGAGCCAGGCCCATCCCCACGCACGCGTGCTCCCCGTAGCCAAAGGCGACATGACCGGCACTTTCACGCGTGATGTCAAAGCGGTCCGGCTCTTTCCAGCGCCGCTCGTCACGGTTGGCGGCGGCAAAGCTGACGAGCACGCGCGATCCGGCCGGAATTTCGACGCCGCCGACGCTGGCGTCAACCTTGGCGACCCGCGTGAAGCAGGTGATCGGGCTCTCAATGCGAAGCACCTCGTTGAAGGCGGCCTTGATGCGATCCGGCCCCTCCCGCAGGATCTGCCACTGATCCGGGTGCGTGGCGAAGAGCCATACGGCGTTGCCGAGCGCGCTGATCGTCGTGTCGAGCGACGGAGCGAGGTAGTCGATGAACAGCATCGGGCACCGGGAGCGCTCGATCTCACCCCGGTCGGCTGCGCGCTGAATGTTTGCGCCGAAAGAGAGCTCGGGCAACTCCAGCTCGGCGAGCTGTTGCGCGTACGCGCTCATCGCGAGGATGCCATCGCTCGCCGCTACGGCTCGGTCGTTGAGCGGACCGAGCCCGTCGAATTGGGCTGCAGCCCAGTCCACCAAGTCTCGACGACCATCGGCGGGCCAGCCGAGCAGGTCAGGGACCCACGTCGCCGGCAACATCTCGGCGAGATCGGTAACAGCGTCGAAGTGGCGCCGTCCGACGAGTCGGTCGACGAGCGCATCGGCGATAGACTGCGCGTCAGAACGCAGATCGGCGAGCGATCGCGGTGTCAGCGGTCGACCGATGATCTCACGCTGCGTCCGGTGTTCTTCGCCGTCGCTCATCAGCGTCGTACCGCGGCCAAGGCTGTTGATCACGTCGTTCAACGCAACGCCCTCACCCGAGACGAACGTGGCGGGGTCGCCAAGAATGCGTCGCACTTCTTCGTAGCGGGTGGCTGCATACATTCCATGAGCTGGGAGCCAGGCGAGCGGCCCGGCATCACGAAGCGCTCGGAGGTGTGGGTAGGGATCGTCGAGGACATCGTCGGAGAAGAGGTTGGCCTCGTACCGAGGGATGTCCACTACGTGCTTCGCCATCACACACACCGGTTGCGGATCGTGCCGATCCCCTCAACCCAGGTCTCGAGGAGCTGGCCCGGACGCAAGAACCTCGGCGGTTTCCGGGTGGCGCCGATGCCAGCCGGGGTACCGGTGAAGAGCACATCGCCGGGAAGCAGCGGCAGGACAGCAGAGAGCTCGGCGATCAAGCGTGGCACGCTGAAGATGAGGTCGGAGGTGCGCGCGTCCTGCACCGTCTCCCCGTCCACCGCACAACCCAGCGCGAGGTCCCCGGGGTCGGGTACCTCGTCGAGCGTGACGAGCCAAGGCCCCATCGGCCCATAGCCCCGGCGAGACTTCCCCAGCGAGAACTGCGAACCGGCGGCGAACTGGAGCGTGCGGTCGCTGATGTCCTGGCCGACGGTGAGGCCGGCGACGTGCGACCACGCGTCGGCCTCGTCGACCCGGTCGGCGAGGGTGCCGATCACGGCCACGAGCTCGACCTCCCAGTCCACGGTCTCACCGACAATCTCGATCTCGTCGAACGGGCCCGACAGCGAGGCCGGGAACTTGGTGAAGGTGGCAGGGACGCTCGGTACCGCCATTCCGGACTCCTCGGCGTGGCTCCGATAGTTCAGACCTATGGCAAAGACCTGCCGCGGTGCCGGTACTGGACAGCCGAGGTCGACCTCGTTGAGGGGTGCCGTGCCAGCAGTGATTCCAGCGGCGAAGTCGACAAAGGCCGGCCAGTCCTCGTAGACGCTCATCGGGTCGGGTCCGAAACGCCCCGCGGACGCGTCATGGACATCGGCGATCGCAGCGTCAAGGACGAGAGCGGCGCGGCCGCGGTGGTTCGCGAGCTTCATGACGTCGTCCCCCGTGCCAGGTCGTGGCGGAGGTCGGCGAGCAGTGTCGTCGCTATTTTCGCCGTCGGTGCCGTGCCGTAGAGGTAGAAATCGGGTCGCTGTAGCGCACACGCCGTGTCATGCTCGCTGAACCAACGGATGAAGAGCGGATCGGGGTCGGCGAGCGCGACGATACGGCCACCGATCGACTCGAACCAGGTCTGCTCGTTCGAACCGATGCACTTGACATCGGATCCGAGGACCACGAGTCGCCAACCGTTGCCGTGCACCTCGTCGAACCGTCGGCCGCCATCTTTGCCCTGCACGAGCTGCGTGCCCGCGTGAGGAGCGGTCGGGTGGATGAACCCCACCGTCACAATAGGGAGTCCGGGCGGCGGTGCCGGCTGGTCGCCGACGCCGGCGGCCATTGCCTCGTCGCGCGCAGCGGCCTCAGCGGGATCGGGCACGCAGATCACCCCTCCGAGCTCCATGGAAAAGTCGATCGCCGCCCTCGCGCTCGGCAATCGCTCGGACTGGTAGCTGTCGAGCAGTGCATCGCCGGCAACATCAACGAGCACGAGGTCGAGCTTCCAGGCGAGGTTGGCGGCATCGCGCAGGCCCGAGCACATGCCTTGGCCGGCGAACGGAGGCATGAGGTGAGCGGCATCGCCAGCGAGGAAGGCGCGCTCCGTGCGCCATCGCTCGGCGTAGCGGGCGTTGAAGGTGTAGACGGCATGACGCTCGAGCCGGGCGTTCCCGGGGTGCACATCCCACGGCGCGAGCAGTTCCCACGCACGCGCCTCTTCATTGAATTCTTCGAGCGATTCGTGCGGCAGGCGCATGAACTCCCATCGCCGTCGTCCGGGCCCTCCTGACACTGCGGTCGTTGGCCGCGTCGGATCACAGATCTGGAGGTTGATCGGGTCGAACTCGCGCGGTTCAGCCAGGATCACATCGAGGATCAGCCAGTCATAGAAGAACCCGAGATCGGTGACGGGCAGCCCGGTCGATGCCCTCACGGTGCTGTTGGCGCCATCGCAGCCGACGAGGTAGCGACCCGAGACGGTCGTGCCGTCGGCACCGGTCGCGACGACGCGGTCGCCCCGCTGCTCGATGCTGTTGACCTCGACCCCGCGATGAACATCGACACCGCACTCGCCGGCACGACGGTCGAGCACCTGCTCGATCATGGGCTGGTTGAACATCGACGACGCAGGCCACCCCGAAGGGCCGTCGCCGCTCTGGCCGAACCGCAGCAGCGTCGTGCCCGCGGCATTCCGCCACTCGTAGATGTCAGCCGGCTCGCTGATCGTCCGCAGCTCGTCACCAATACCGCACGCCTGAAGGATGCGCCCAACCTCGTGATCGAAGTGCACCGCTCGAGGAAGTGGGTAGGGCTCTGGCCACCGCTCGAGCACCGTGACAGTGCGTCCGAGTTGAGCGAGCAGGATCGCCAGCGAGCTGCCTACCGGCCCGTAGCCGACGATAATGACCTCGGCGTCGGTGTCGACGCTCATGTCGAGCGCAGCGGCTGGTGCCCCCACGCGCTGATCCGGCCGTAACGGCGATTGTCGTTCCACCCGTCGGTGATCACCCGGGCGCCGTAGCCAACCTCGATCTGAAACCCGGCCGGCGTCTGCAGGTAGAAGCTGAACATGCCGTCGTTGTCGTGACGACCGAGCCCGTTGGGGATAGCCAGGTCAGCTGGCCCACGCTCGATCGAAGGCGGCTCCGACGTCGTCGCGCTCGTTGAGCTCGAACATGATGTGGTGCAGGCGTTGTGGGAGATCGAATGGCGCCCGAGCGAGCGCGATCGTGTGATGCCGCTGGTTGCAATGGTAGAACCGCACTTCAAGGTCGATGCCGGGCGCGAGCTCGGTCTCGAGCCAGTCCGACTGGGAGAAGCCGAGACCCTCGGTGAGAAACATGTGGGACTCCTCGAACGCGGTCGTGGCGAAGACCGCGTGCCCGAACCCGACGCCGTCGGTGAGGAAGCCGCCGGGGACCAGCGCAGAGGTGAATGGGCTCGTTGCGTCGGCCGGCTCCAGGACAACCTCGACGTCGAGGCCCCACGGTGCCGTGGCCCGAACGAGGTGTTGTACCCGGCGCTCGCTGGCGTCGCCGTCTGCGACGTCTGCGCCGATTCGCTGCAGCCGGGCGATCACGGCGTCGAACGCCCCTGGGTCCACCACCTCGACGCCCATCGCTATTGCGTCGTTCGCTGGTCCGGACTGCACGAGTAGCCGATTGGCGCGTTGGTCGTTGCGCCACGTGGCAACCCCAGAAACCGTCGGTTCGCCAGGCACGAGGCCCACCACATCGGCGAACACTGGCGCGAGGGTGTCCGGGTCGGGCACCTCGAGGACGAGGTAACCGAGCTCTATCTGGTGTTCCATTTTTTCGTCCTCTCGTGTTGTCAAGCGAATGAGGTGAAGAGTCGCAACGTGCTGGATCGAAGTGCGTCAACGAGCGAGTCGACTCCGTCGATGCGTTCGGCTGCGGCAGCGACAACCGGTTCTGGCGTGAACGGGAAGTCGCTCCCGTAGTGCAGATGGTCGAGCGTCGTCATGGTCATGCAGCGCATCGAGCTGGCGCGGCACCGCGAACCCGGCCAGGTCGAAGTGGAGTCGACCGAGGTCGCTGAGCACGTCGACGTGGGGGGCGAGGATGTGCGCGAAGGCGCTGACGCGGTCGGCAACGAGGGGCAGGGTCGCGCCGCCGTGCGGAATGATCAGCTGTACATTGGGGTAGCGGTCGATGACGCCCCTGAGCACGAGGTCCACGACAACGCGAGTCGTGTCGAAGAAGAACTCCACCATCGGTCGCGGCCACTCGAACGATGTGTGCTCCCAGCACGCCGGCGACGTCGGGTGCAGCAGGACGCGAGCACCGCGGCGGTCGAGTTCTCGGAAGACCGGTTCGAACATCGCATCGCTCACGTACGTGCCACTGATGTTCGTGAGCAGGACGAACCCGTCGACGTCAAGGTTGTCCACGCAGTGAGCGATCTCGGCGATGGCGGCGTCCACGTCCGGTAGCGGAAGCGACGCGAGCAACCCGAACCGACCATGGTGGTCGACCACTGCTCGCCGACCGTCCTCGTTCACTTCGCGTGCGAGGTCGATGGCGGTCGAGCCGTCGCCGACGTGCACCCCCGGCGACGAGATCGACAGCAGCGACGTGGCGATGCCCAGCCGGTCCATCACCTCCAGGTGCTGGTCGGCCGACCACTCCGGAATCCACGGCATCCCGTCGGGCTGGTCGTGGCCAGCCCGCTGGAGGGCGGCCCGGTACCCGTCAGGGACGTAGTGGGCATGGACGTCGATCTTCACTCGCCCAGTGTGGCAATCCACTCGAGGATTGTGTCAACGTACAGCTCCGGCCGGTCACCGTGCATCGAGTGACCGACGTCGGGGAATGATCGGTAGTCCACTGCAACGCCTGCAGTTGTAAGGAGATGCCTTACCCGCTGGGCCTGCTGGTCGGACATCGCTCCGAGTAGGAACCCGTTGGCGTCATCGGTGATGCGCATGTGGTGCGTCAGAAGCACGGATCCGACCTTGACGTTGCGCAGCATCTGCTCGTGGTCACAGGAGACGCCGACGGTCCCGGCCCAGAAAGACCGGCCCCATTCCGGGTCGTACTCCTTGAGGTTCTGGGGAGGCTCGTCGGACACCTGGATGAATCTCATGTGCTCGGGCAACCAGGACGCCGATGCCTCCCGCATCGCGTCCCAGGCACCGATCGACCACTGGTCGCCGAGGAATGTGCTCCAGAGGTCGAACATCGGGCCGATGCACTGACGGATGCCCGGGGCGACCGCCGGCCGGACCTCCGACGCGAACAGCGGGGGGTCCTCGTAGACCGCGGCGACAACCTGACCGGGCTTCGCGTACGCCGAGAGCCATGCAGAGAGGACGCCGCCGGAAGAGAGACCGCTCACGACCGCGGGCCGGCCGATGACCACGTCAATGAAGCGGACAAGGTCGTTGCCCATGTTGTCGAGCGTGTAGCGGCCCGGCGTCCGGGTGCTCCGCCCCTGGCCCCGGAGGTCGACGGCGAACACCTCGAAGTGGTCGGCGAGCCGAGGCATGGCGGTTTCGTATCCCCACCAGGATTCCGTCTGGCCCGGGATGAGCAGCAGCGCGGGCGATCCGGCGCCGCCGGCGGTCGCATAGTTCATCTGGATCTCGCCGAGGTCGACCAGGTGCTCGGCGAAGTCGTGAGAGACGTAGGTCTCGCCCGCGTTGTCGGGGCCGTAGCGGGCTCGGTAGTCGGTCATCGTCGAATACTCTGTTCGCACGATCAGGAATCTGTCAAGAGCCTGTTCATTTGATTAGGCTGCTGACATGTCGAAGACCTCGACGACCTCCATCGCACGGGTCACACGTCCGTCGGCGGATGCCACGCGAGAACGGATCGTGACGGCCGCCGTCGACCTATTCTCGGAGCGCTCCTTCGATGGTGCGACGACGCGCGACATCGCTGCGAACGCGGGGGTCACCCAGCCCCTCTTGAACTACCACTTCCGCTCGAAAGAAGAGCTGTGGCAGGCCGCCGTCGATTCGCTCTTCGAACTCTTGAATCGGGCAATGGATGAGCGAGCCATCGGACTGCGTGGGGTCGGCGAAATCACGAGAGCGAAGCTGCTCGTGCGCGAGTTCATCACCTTCTCGGCACGAAACCCGCAACTACATCGGATCATCATGCAGGAGTCCAAGGCCGACGGCCCGCGGATGGACTACCTCGTCGACCGTCACGTCCGTCCGATCTACGAGCGCACGATCGAGATCTTCGAGTCCTTGGCACAAATGGGCGCTGTGCCGAACGTCCCGGCTCCGCACCTCTACTACATCCTCACCGGCGCGGGCCCGACGATGTTCGTACTCGCTCCGGAGTGCCGACGACTCAGCTCCGTCGATCCGTTCCACAACGACGTGATCAAGGCGCACGCCGACGCGGTCTGCCAGCTCTTGTTCGGCAGCGCCTGAACGCAGCGGTCAACGAAGCGGGCCCTTGGGCGCAGCAAAGGGCCGAACGTCTTGGATCTGCCCTTTGCCACACCTTCTTTGCTGGCGGGGGATGATTTGAACCTCCGAACTTCGGGCACCCCCTAGAAAGCGAACATACGTTCGACTAATGTGCCGTGTGTGGAACTACCGCCAACTGGACGGGCGACGATCCTGCACGCCGATCTCGATGCCTTCTACGCGTCGGTTGAGCAGCTGCTGGACCCTTCACTGCGGAACCGGCCCATCGCCGTAGGCGGCAGTGTCGTGCTGGCGGCATCGTATGAAGCCAGGCGCTACGGCGTCCGCGGCGGCATGCCCGGATGGCGGGCCCGCCAGCTTTGCGGTGATCTCCTCTTCGTCCGTGGCCACTTCGGCCGCTACCAACAGTTCGGCGACGATGTCGTGTCTGTCTTTCATGACTTCACTCCTCGAGTAGAGAGGGTGTCGATAGATGAGGCATTCCTCGATGTTGCCGGCGCCGTCCATCTCTTCGGAGCACCGACCGAGATAGCGGCTGCCATCCGCCGACGCGTACGCGACGAGATCGGTCTCCCTTTGTCGGTTGGCGTGGCTCGCACGAAGCACCTCGCCAAGGTGGCGTCACAGGTGGCCAAGCCTGACGGCCTCGTCGCCGTAGCTCCGGGGGATGAGCGCGACTTTCTCGACCCCCTTCCCATCGGACTGATATGGGGCGTCGGACCAATGACAGAACGGCGCCTCCAGCAGGCCGGGATCTCTACCATCGGGCAACTGGCCAAGGCCGGCAGCCCGATCCTGGGCAGCCTGCTCGGCCAGGCAGTCGGGGCGAAACTGGCCTCTCTCTCGGCCAACGTCGATGAGCGGGCAGTGTCGACGC
Source organism: uncultured Acidimicrobiaceae bacterium (assembly GCA_963764305.1). Lineage (GTDB taxonomy): Bacteria > Actinomycetota > Acidimicrobiia > Acidimicrobiales > RAAP-2 > Bog-473. Next base: position 226,874 of record CAVXSD010000003.1, read on the forward strand.
CGGCCGGGTCGAAGTCCATGGGTGCCCAGGCCGCCCTCGGACGTCGCGAGGCAACTCCAGAGCTCATCCGAGAGACGCTCGGCTATCTGGCAGACAGGGTTGCCGGCCGCCTGCGAAGAGCAACCCTGGCCGGTCGGACAGTGACCGTGCGGGTCCGTTTCTCTCACATGCGCTCTGTGACCCGGTCTGTCACGTTGGCCGTTGCAATCTCGACCACCCTGACGCTGACTGAGGTGGCTGAAAGGCTCGCCCACTCAGCCATCCTCGATAACGAACGAGAACGCGAAATCACCCTCATCGCCGTTTCGGTCTCCAACTTGCGCCCAGAACATTCTTTGCAACTCGAGCTACCTATCGATTCCACCAGTTTGCGGCGAGATGCGCGCCTCAGACTCGGGTCCGTCGTCGAAGCCTCCAGATGGGGGGTGGACCGGTCCGTCGATGCAATCCGGGACAAGTTCGGCCGGACTGCCGTCGGCTACGCCACTGTCGCCCTGACCGCCACCGAACGAGTTCCCGAGGAGTTCCGCGAACTGGCCGAGCGCAACCAGGCGGTAGCCAGGCGTGGACCCTCAGGTACCACATAATATAGAGTACTCTATTATTAGGACACCCCATTGATCGACGATTGATATTGAGAAGTCGAGCGACCAAGGCAGACTTCCGTGTGGGTACGTCGACCCAGATTCGGAGTAGCTACGCGAGGGCGTTATTCGCCTAACCCGTGGCGAAATCGAATATGTCGTCAGTGAGACGTTCTCGATGCGACATGTACATGCCATGCGGCGCGTTCTCGTACAAGGTAAAGACCGATCCTTCGATCAGTTCAGCACAGATCCTTCCAGAGAGATCCACCGGAGCAGATGCATCGTGGTCGCCATGGATGATGAGCGTCGGCACATCGATTTTCGCCATGTCTGGTCGACGGTCGGTACACACGCCGCTCCGGCTACATTCCAGGAGAGCAAGGAGTGAAGTGTCGAGCATGTCACGCTTGGTCCAATCGACCAGTCCGGTCGAAACCTCACAACCCGGCAACCCTCGTCCGACGTAGGCATCCTGAGTTGCCTCGAGCCACCCGGGAAAGTCTTGTTTCCACGTTTCGCGCACTGCCTCGACAATGGCGGGGTCGAGCCCCTCTGGGTTATCGGGCGCGAGTAGTGGGAAGGGCCCCAGAGGTGAAACCAGGATGATCTTGGCCACTCGAGACGAACCGTGTCGAGAGATGTAACGGACAATCTCGCCTTCGCCCATCGAGTGGCTGATCAATGTGGCACCCTCTATATCGAGTACATCAAGAAGCGTCGCCAGGTCGTCGGCCAATGAGTCGTAGTCATAGCCAGCGGTGGCGTGCTCGGATCGCCCGTGGCCCCGGCGATCGTATGCAACGGCGCGCAGACCCCGTTCCGCGATTTCAATCATCTGGTACTCCCACATCTTGGAACTGAGGGCCCAAGAACTCACGAAGACAGCGGGAGGGCCACTGCCCCAATCTTTGTAGGCGAGCCTCAGTCCATCCTTTGTCTCGAAATATGGCATCGTCGCGTCCTCTCTTAAACGCACACTGGTGCAAATGAAGAACTGCTCGAGTGAGGCAAGCTCAAGGCGTCGGTATCCGGTCGAGGAACCCGAGCACGGTCTGCAGCTTTCCGCTCCCAGTCACGGTGGCGACATCGAAGCCGACGACGGGCGCTTCGCCGCCCTCAGGCCCAAGTTCCCAAGTGAACCGGCATTGACCGTGGTGACCGTCCACGGGCCCGCGAAGGCGGAACCTGAACGATGGGAACTGCGACTGGACCGCCGAAATGGTGGCCTCGATTTCGTCGTGGCCGGCTACATCGACCAAGAGATCGACGTATCTGGCATTTTCCGCCCAAGCGTCCTTGATTGCGGCCCGTCTGCGTGCGGGGTCCGCCTCGTTCCAACATTCGATATAGCGCGCGGCAGGCTCGTGGAAGTCAGTCATCCCTCTCCTCCTGATATCGATTGGGTATCGCCGTCAGAAGAATTGTGAGCCAGGGCAGGCCGAGAATCGATTACCTGCGAGGTAATGGGGAAGACCCCGTTCCCGCACATACGATGACTCAGTGACCTCGATGACCGCGACGATGCCAGTCGGCCCGCTGGTGCGTGAGTGGCGTCTGCGCAGGCGGCGGAGCCAGATGGACCTCGCCCTTGACGTCGGTGTCTCGACCCGCCATTTGAGCTTCGTGGAGACTGGGCGTTCTAGGCCAAGCCCCGAGCTCATCATGATCTTGGCCGAGCACCTAGACATACCGTTACGGCACCGCAATGGACTTCTACTGGCCGCCGGATACGCACCTCGCTTTGGACATACACCTATCGACGACGGCGCAATGACACGCATCCGCGCGATGGTGCAACAAATGCTCGACAAGCATGACCCGTATCCCGGAATTGCAATCGACCTCGCGTGGAACGTTGTGATCGCGAACCGCGCTGCCTTGCGCTTGACCGAGACGTTGCCTGAAGAACTCGTTGGTCCACCAATGAACGTATTCAGGGCATGCCTACACCCGGACGGACTTTCGAGCCGGACCGCGAATTTCACCCAATGGGCTACGTACCTTCTAGGCCAACTGCATCACATCGGGGCGAACAGCGCGGATCAGAACGTTCTGGAGCTCGTCTCCGAAGTCGATGCCTATCCGAATCTAGAATCCCTCAGGTCGAGCAGTGAACCGGTGCGGGACTCCGAACCACTCCTGTTGGTGCCTTGGCAGCTGACGTTCGGTGACGACAGAATCTCGCTGTTCACGACGCTCACAACCTTTGGCACACCGCGAGATATCACGCTTGAGGAGCTGGCGGTTGAACTCTTCTACCCGGCAGATGAGGAGACTGCGTCATTACTCAATAATGCGAACGCCACAGCGTAACGGCACTATCAAAAGGTGGTCTGATCCTGCATCGTCTTCGCGATCGGTAGGGCAATGTGGCTGAGGACGAGGTGGACGGTGCCAATCCACCCTCCGGTGGCTCACACCACCTGACGGAATCGTCGTGACACGGACTCGTTGACGCAATGGTTAGCCCTGATCCACCGATCGGCCCCGGTGCGACGGCTTCTGCCAGCGATGTGTAACTCTCCTGTCTGTGCCGTGCGGTGGTCAGTGGCTGTGACGTGTTCAGGGACGCGTTGAACCAGAGCTTCTTGTGATCGGCGATCTGCACTGGCGGCCGCAGGGTGCTCGGGCCACGTCGACACGAACGGTCAGGTCACGAGCAAGACGTTGCGGTGCCAGGTGAGCGCAGCGACGAAGCGCTCCGCCCATGGCCAACGGGCCGGCAGGTGCAAGGTGACGCGTCGGGCTGAGCGCGTGAGTCGTCCCGGGAGGCTCAAGTAGCGGCGGCGAAGGGTTTCGGTGGTGATGAGGGTGTCGCCGAGTCCGAGCCTGGTGCTGAAGCGGGCCAGATTGTGAGCCATGACGTTGAGAGCCAACCACGCGGCGTTGGCACCGAAGCGCCCCGACGGCAGATGGTTCAGACCGACACCGTATTTCAGGTCACGGATGGTGTTCTCGATCTCGGCATGGCGGCGGTGGTCGGCCTCGAGCTCGACCATCTCGCCTTCTCGGTCGGTGACAAATGCGTGGTAGGTGAACTCGACGAATAGCGCCAGCTGGCTGCCCGGTGTGGGCCGCACCCGGCGCACGATGAGCCGACACGGCTGGCCCTTGGTGCCGAAGGGCTGGTAGGTGGTCTCGGCCACGTCGGCTCCGTCGAGGAAGTAGGAGATGGCGACCCAGGCGGACTCGTCGATGCCGGCGATGGCCGTTTTCACGCCGCCTTTGTGGAGTTTGGCCGTGATGGAGAAGGACACGTTGGCCCGGCGGCAGGAGTCGACGACGGTCCGGCTATAGAAGCCCGAGTCGGCCCGCAGGACGATCGGCCCGCTGGCACCCGCCCTCCGCACCCGAGCGAACGTCTCGGTGAGGAAGCTGGCCGCACCCCGACCCGAGTGGGCATTGCCACCGCGCAGGCGGACGTGCAGGACGTCTCGGGTCCCGGCCGCCACGGCGTAGAGAGGGTTATAGCCCCGGACGTGGTTGTAGGTGAAGTGAGTCCCGCCCTCTTTGGCCAAGCCGTAGGTCTCGTGGATGGAGGAGTCGACATCGATGGTGAACGGCTCCTCGCCCGGACCCGCCCCGGCGGCCCAGGCCCGTGTCAACAGGTCGCCGGCCACCGCGTCCAGCTGACGAGCATGCCCCCAGGTGAAACTGCGCAGGAACGTTCCGAGCGTCGACGGCGCCAACACGACGTGGCCAAGCACCGCTTGGGTGTCGCCCGCCCGCAGGGCATCGGCATCGTCGATCGAGTCGCCGCCGGCCAGCGCCGAGTGGACGAGGGTCATGGCCTTGTGGCCGACATTGGCCCGTCCCGCCGCATCGCCGAGATCGACGTGTTCGTCGAAGAGCTGCCGCAGTCCCAAATGCTGGGCCAATGTCGCCGGCAGCATCAAGCCAGCATTGGCCACCAGACGCTCGTCGTCGAAGGTCACGTCGAGACGGTCGAGACTGTGGCAAGATACGCGCATCGAAATAGTGCCTTCCCGTAGGGGATGTGGTCGTTGTGGTAACCACCATTTTCCTTTGCAGGAAGGCACTTTTCGCGGATGCGCGACCGCGATCAGACTCTATTCGTCGGTGGATCAGGGGTTAGTAATCGGCGAGCCGTACGTCCAGATAACCTAGCCTCTGACACACAAGCAATGAAGAGACTGGCGTTCCTCTTCCTTCAATTTAGAGGGTATCGATCCAACGCTTGAGGCGGCGCGCCTCGTCGGACATCAGTTCCGGTTGCCGGAGGGCGTGCGTCAGAACTGCGGTTCCCTGGTAGGAGACCATGAGCTCGACCGCGAGGTCATGGGCATCCTGTCGGCCCAGTGATTGGAACTGCCTTTCCGCCCAGACGATCGGCACCTGCATGAGTCGAGCGACGGAATGATCCGCTCCTTTGGTCCGCTTCTCGAGCTCCGTGCAGAGGCTGCCGTGTGGACAGCCGTACTGCGCGATCATCTCGCGCCGGTCCGCCAGCAGGCCCACCAGGGCCTTGAGGCGACCTTTCGGGGTGCGGTGTCGGCGCTCGATACTGCTGAAGGTCTCCTCCATGTCTCGTACGTGCGAGTCGATGAGCGCGTCGAGGATCTCGTCCTTGGTCTTGAAGTAGTAGTAGACGTTCCCCAGGGGCACGTCTGCCGCGTCAGCGATTTCCGCGAGAGTCGCCTTCTCCACGCCCTGGTGGTACACGACCTCGCCGGCGGCAGCGACGAGTCGCTCTCGCTTGCCGGGCCTCGCCTCTGTCGCCTTCACGGCCGTGGTTGTCGGTAAGTCAGTCATCTCACTCTCAAGTATAGACGGGAGCGCTCCCTCATGGTAAGTTAGCTTTCTAACTCACTCTTGGAGGTCACTGCCATGGCTTCGCACGCTCCACCGTCACTCCTTGCCACCGGTCGCGGCAAGGCCACGCTCGCATTCTTGTGTGCGATCGCCTTCCTCGACTTTGCCGATGTCTCCATCGTCAATGTCGCGCTTCCGTCGATCCGGGACGAACTGCATTTCTCCTTCCAGAACCTTCAGTGGGTGGTCAGCGGCTACGTCCTGACCTACGGCGGATTCCTCCTCCTCGGGGGACGGGCCGCCGACCTTCTTGGACGACGCCGCATTCTCGTCGCCGGAACCATGGTCTTCGCGCTCTCTTCGATGGCCTGTGGCCTGGCTCAGAGCTCAGGCACCCTGGTCGCTGCCCGTCTGGCGCAAGGAGTCGGTGCTGCCATGATGACTCCCGCTGCACTGTCGATCCTGACGACTACGTTCAATCAGGGAACGGATCGCTTGAAGGCGTTAGGCGCGTGGGGCGCTATGGCCGGCCTGGCGTCCGCCGTCGGCGTCCTACTCGGGGGACTGCTCTCGGGGGGACCCGGCTGGCGCTGGGTGTTCTTTGTCAATCCGCCCATCTGCCTGGTGGTGCTCATTGCCGCATACCGGCTGGTAGCCGATGACCGGCGCCGAGCGCGGTTCGCCCACTTCGACTTCGGCGGAGCAATCCTGGTCACCGCCGCCATGCTGCTGGCGATCTATGCACTGGTCAGAGCCCCCTCCGTCGGCTGGGGTGGCACCGAAACCGTCGCGGAACTCGCCGGTTCCGTCGTCTTGCTGGCCGCGTTCGTGGTCAACGAACGGATCCATTCGAATCCCCTAGTGCCCCTGTCGATATTCCGTATCAAGGGGTTGGCGGCGGCTGACGCAACGCAGATCATCGCTATGGCGGGCTTCTATTCGATGTTCTTCTTCCTCACCCTCTACATGCAAACCGTGCTCCACTTCTCACCCACGCGGGCCGGGGCGTCCTATGTTCCGGTCGCCCTTGGCGTCGCCATCTCTGCGGGAGTTTGCTCGAAGCTCTTCGAACGCACGGGGACTCGGCCAATCATCGTGGCCGGGGCACTCTTGGCGGCGGGTGGCGTGTTTTGGCTGTCGCGGATGCCTGTACACGGGTCATACCTGTCGGACCTGCTTCCAGGTCTACTCATCATGTCAGTCGGGCTTGGTGCCGTCTTCGTAGGCGTTCAAACCGCGGCGAACGCCGGTGTTCCGCCAGACAAGGCGGGCTTGGCGGCTGCGCTGATCAACGCCTCCCTTCAGCTTGGGGCGGCACTCGGACTGGCAATCTTCTCGGCGATCGCCACCTCCCGCACGAGTTATCTCTTGACGGTTCACGTGGGCCGACCTGAGGCGCTGACGTCTGGATTCCATCTCGCTCTTCTGGCTTCCAGCGTCTTCCTGGTGGCCGCCGCACTGATCGGGTTGCGGGCGACCAATACACGCGGGGAACCGGTCACTGAAGAGAGGTCAGTGGAGGTGAGCATCGACGCCAATCTTGACGCCGAGCTTCAGCAGGTCCCGGTCTCTGATCCGGCCTGACGGGCGAAGTGGGTCCTCCGGTCGTTGTAACGGTCGAAGGCCTGCACAAATGGAGTGATTGACTCGGGAAAGGTTCACAACGATGACCGTACGTGCAATTTGGAACGACAGGACGCTCGCAGAGAGTGATCGAACGATTCTGGTTGAGGGCAACCACTACTTCCCGCCCGATGAGGTGTCGATGGGGTTTCTTCAATCAAGCGAGACGGTCACGCATTGCACCTGGAAGGGCGATGCAAACTATTGCGACGTTATCGTCGACGGTATGCGAATTGACGATGCTGCTTGGTCCTACCCAGATCCATATGATCGAGCGTCGGCGATCAGGGGCTACGTCGCCTTCTGGAAGGGTGTCCGGGTCACTGGCGAGAACATCGGCGAACGAGAGATCGACCCACCAATTCGAGAGCCGTCTTGGGCTGACTGAACGGGCCTGGTCTTCTCGGAGAATCACCAAGGGACTCAGTGGGAATCAATATCTCCGCGCCAACCATTCACCGTTCAAGGTTGTCATGGCGATAATCGCTCGATCGTCCAGCTTCCGGACCGCGCCTTGTAGCGGAGCCGATCGTGCAAGCGGTCCGCTCCTTCTTCCCATATTTCGACGACCTCAGGCCGGATCAGGTAGCCGCCCCATCGAGGAGGGCGCGGTGGTCCCGTTTCATCGGGGAACGCCTCGGCCAGCTTGGCAACCCGCCCTTCGAGCACCGCTCGACTAAGCACCACCTCGCTCTGGTGGCTTGCGACGGCGCTACGGCGGGCCCCTGGCGGCCGCGACCGCCAGTAGGCGTCCGACTGATCGTCATCGACCACCTCCACTGCTCCAGTGACCCGGACCTGTCGGTGCACTGGCAGGAGCCAATGGAAGAGGGCAGCGGCAACTGGATTCGCCCTCAGCTCCTGGCCCTTGTCGCTTTCGCGGTCGGTGTAGAAGATGAGACCTCGGTGATCGATGCCTCGGAGCAGCACCATTCTGGAGGACGGGCGCCCATCGGTCGTGGCAGTGGCAACTGCCATCGCCTCGGGCATGGGCTCGCCGGCTGTCCGCGCAACCTCGAGCCACCGGGACAGCTGGGTCATCGGATCGGGATCGACAGACGCTTCGTCCATGGCCACAGTCTGCTCGCTCGGGCATTGGATCAGGTAGCCGAAGGAGATGGCTCGCAGCCGCCAGTCAAGAACACCGGGATAGCGCTCCCGAAGACCCCCACTGTTCGGTGATCGACCGTCTGGTAGATAATCCGCCACACCATCCGCGCAGAGAGCGAGGCGTTCGCGAAACGCGTGGGGTTGCAGATGCCTGAGGAGCGGCCCTCATGCTGGAGGGTCTGCGCTCTCACCCGACGGCGTTCTTCAAGGTCATGCGCGCAGAACGGCGGAGTGAGTCGAGGGATGAAGACCCGGACGCAGCCGTTTCTCATCCGCTGTAGCGCCAACCACATCATTGACCACGCCTGGGAGCTGGAGGACAAGGACCTCTCCGGCTGAACCTGACGAGGGCTCTCGGAGTTGAGGGGACGATTCCTTCCTATTTGATGCGAGAACAGCTCGGCAAGGTCGGATGGCCACTCAGGGGCTTATCGAGTTCGATCGCCCATAGAATTTGGGCGTGAATGGCCTAAGCGAGACCGAATCAGGCGGGCGGTTGGAGGGTCTGTCTGGGTCTGAGCATGAGGACATCCTCATTGTGCGACGGGCGAGAAGCGGTCTTCGAGCCATCATCGCTGTCCATTCCACCCTCCTGGGTCCCTCCCTAGGCGGGGCCCGGTTCTATCCCTATGAGGACGAGGCGGTCGCGCTCGATGATGTCCTTCGTCTCTCGAGAGCCATGACGGAAAAGGCGGCTCTGGCAGGCCTGGAACAAGGAGGTGGCAAGGCGGTCATCATCGGGGATCCGACCCTCGTGAAGACGCCCGGTCTTCTCCGTGACTTTGCTGCTGCCGTCAACAGCCTTGATGGGCGTTACGTCACCGCAGAGGACGTCGGGACGACCCAGGACGACATGGATCTAATTCGGCAGACGACGCCCTTCGTGGGGGGCACGGCCACATCGCGGGGCGGGTCTGGCGATCCCAGTTCAGCGACTGCTCTCGGGGTGGTGGTTGCGATGGAGGCCGCGGCCGCCCACCGGTGGGGTGATGACCTCAAGGAAAAGACGGTATGTGTTGTGGGCGCCGGCAAGGTGGGAGAAGAGGTCATTCGGCTCCTCGTTCAACGACGGGCCGTCGTAGTCGCCGCCGATGTCAATCACGACAAAGCGGAGGCTGCCTTACGCACCGGTGCGATCCGTCTCATCGACCCGTCCGATGCTCCCGGAGCGGCCGCTGACATCCTGTGTCCGTGTGCGTTAGGGGGGCTGCTCACCGAAGATGCAGTGCCTGATCTTCACTGTGCGATCATTGTGGGCGCGGCGAACAATCAGCTCGCTAGCGCTCACGTCGCGGACTCTCTCGCGGCGGCTGGCATCCTCTATATTCCTGACTTTCTGGCTAACGCGGGTGGAATCATCAACATCGCAGAAGAAGCCCATGGCTATGATGGAGCGCGCGCGGTGAAGGCCGTGGGTCAGATCCGGGAAACAACGACTTTGGTGCTCGAGCGCGCCGAGGCGCGAGTCATCACTCCCCTAGCCGCGGCCGAGGACCTGGTGGCCAAGCGACTTGCTAGAGCCAGGACAGCGTCGGTCACGTCATCGAATCGTCCGCTGGCGCAAACCATTCGCAACCAGGTGACACGCGAGGAGTGAAACCGAGCACTCGCTGGCGTCCATAGCGACCCTTCACGACGTCATTGGCGTTCGCGTCACTCTTGCGACGGTCGGCGTGCCCAGGTCGACCCGAGAGGAGAGCCGCATCAAGCATTTACCCATCTTCTGCCGAGTGCAATGATCATGGCTTCGTGACGACATTCGAATCGATCGAGACCCCATCCCGTCCGCCCAAACAGGAACAGATGGACGCCGCGCCGGACATCATCGAGGTGGTGCCTGGCATCCTGCGCCTGCAGCTGCCCATCGATTTCACCGGGCTGGGCCATGTCAACACGTACGCCCTCGAAGATGACAAGGGTTTCACATTGGTCGATCCAGGTCTCCCAGGCGAGGAGTCGTGGAAGGCGCTCCGGGGCCGCATGGACGCGGCGGGCATCCCCTTGGAACGGGTGCACACCATCGTCGTCACGCATTCGCATCCCGACCACTTCGGCGGCGCGGGGTTGTTGGCCCAGGAGAGCGGCGGCGCGATTGTGGCTTCTGACCGCTTCCGCACCTTCTTTGATCCCGATGACATCGACGATCGCGAACTCGAGGCGGCCGACGACATCGATCCGGACGAGAGCCCGATCCTCAGCATCCGCATCGATCGGCCGGCACCCTGGGGCGGGTCAACAATCGGCCCACCACCCGAAGACCGAGCAAGAATGCTCGCCCATCAGGCCGATCTCTTCAAGTGGTTCAAGCCTCCCCGCCCTTCGCATCGCGTGGCGGATTGCGACCACATCGCCCTGGGTGCCCGGGACTGGGTCGGCCTCTTCACCCCGGGGCACACCGACGATCATCTCTGTCTCTACGACGAAGAGGGCGGAGTGCTCCTTGCTGGCGACCAGGTGTTGCCCACGATCACGCCGCACATTTCCGGACTGATCCCGGGTGACCCACTCCTGATGTACACCGAGTCGCTCGACCGCTTGTCCGACCTACCCCATGTGTCGACCGTGCTGCCGGCACACGGCCAGCCATTCCACGATCTGGCGGGCCGGGCCGAGGAGATCAAGCGCCACCACGACGAACGCCTCGATCGGCTGCTCGAGATCTGTCACGCCGTCGGCTGGGCCAACGTCATTCAACTCTCGCACGAATTGTTCGCCCCACGGTCATGGGGCTCCATGGCCGAGGCCGAGACCTTCGCCCACCTGGAGCGTTTGCGGGCTACCGGCGCGGTACGACGCCGCGAGGAGGCTGGCATCCTGCTGTACAGCATTTGACGCTCCGCTCCCGCCATCTCAGTCAGGTTGTTGAGGACTTGACCACGCAGGTCCAGAGACACGTCGGCTAGAGCTCGGCGAAGCTCTGATCTGGCATTTCTGAAACCCCCCCGGAAGCAAGCCGCCCCCGGAAGCCGCCCACGGAAGGATTCGAACCCTCGCAAGCGGTTTAAGGAATCTAAGCGAATCTGTCCGGGCAGATGCGTGCTGTCGCGTTGCGACTGCTCAGAACCGGGCACTGACCTTTAGAAAATCAAGGATTGTAAATAGATTTTTTCTAGCGTAGGCTGTGGGTGTGCGTTCCTATGGCCAGTACTGCGCCCTCGCCAAAGCCCTCGACGTGGTCGGGGACCGCTGGACCCTCCTCATCGTGCGCGAACTGCTGGTTCGCCCCTGTCGCTATAGCGAGCTCCAAGACGGCCTGACGGGCATCGCCACCAATCTCCTCGCCGAGCGGTTGCGCCAGCTCGAGAGCGTGGGGGTCATAAGGCGTGACGCAGATAACCGCTACGAGCTCACCGATCGGGGTCGAAAGCTGGGAACGGCTGTGCACGAGTTGGTCCGTTGGGGCGCGCCGTTGATGCTCTCTGAACGGAGCACCGACGCGTTTCGAGCTCGGTGGCTCGAGCTTCCCCTGGAGTTGATGTTCGGTGGCATGGACCCAGGACGGCCCGACATCCAGATCGAAGTCCGTACGGCAGACGAAATGCTGACCCTGACGTCGGTCGCTGGCAACGTGGAAGTGCGCACTGGTCCCGCCTCGTCGCCCGACGTCGTCGTCACCGGCTCGCCCGAGCTCATTGTCGGGCTGATGTCGGGTGCCCTCGACAAGGACGTCGCCATGAGCCAAGGCGTGAGCATCCTCGGCGATTTTGCCGATGTCGAGCGGATGCGTCGAGACGACTGGCTCACTCCCCCTACCGAGGACCTCCGTCGCGGGCGCGCAAAGACCTCGCCCAAGGGCAACGAGCGTCCGGACGGGCCCTGAGATTCCGCTTACGAATCATTGAAAGGACACACTCCCATGACTGAACACATGCTGACCCCTCGTGATGGCCTGGTCGAGACGCCGAACGGCACTCTCTTCATACGCGAGATCCCCGGTGACGATCCGCCGATCGTCCTCATGCATGGCTTCCCCGACGATCACAGCACCTACGAGCGGCTCCTGCCGTTGCTGGGTCCCAGACGGGCGGTCGCCTTCGATTGGCACGGTTATGGCCGATCCGAACGCTCCGGCCTCGGGGCATTCTCCCTCAAAGAGCATGCCTCCGAGCTCGAGTCTCTGCTCGACCAACTCGACATCGAGCGAGCGGTACTCGTCGGTCATGACGCCTCTGGACCCGACGCCGTCGCGTTCGCTGTCGCACACCCCCAACGGGTCACCCATCTTGTGCTCCTCAACACGATCTTCGGTCACTTGCCTTCCCTCAAGCTTCCAGAATTGATCCGACTCCTTGCCGACCCGGACCTGATCCCACTCGCCGACGCACTGATCAATGACGACGCCCAGCGTCTCTGGCTGCTGCAGCTCACCGCCGATCATTGGGGCATGGATGCCGGTGACCCCCAAGGCATCGCCGTACGGTCCATCCTGCCGCAGTTCTTCGGGAGCGCCGATCAGCCCGACGCCCTCGCCGCCATCCGCGCCTGGACGGCCAGCCTGTTCGATTCCCTGCACGAGCAGGACCAGCTCGTCGACAGCGGTGCACTCCGTGCTTTGGAGGTTCCAGTCTCGATCATCTTTGGCGAATCGGATCACTACCTCAGCCCGTCCCTGGCACGCGAGATCGCCGGGCTGTTCACCGCCCCGTCTCTACACGTCGTGCCAGACGCCTCGCACTGGCCTCAGCACGATCAACCCCAGGTCGTGGCCGACCTCCTGACCGATATCGCGAGCACGCAGAGCCAGCGATGAGGCTCGACCAGCAGCACGCAACCGGCCTCTCTCAACGGCGCATCGAGGACGCCCTTTTGGCGCCGGCTGGACCTCAACGAGCTGCAGCGGTCGGGATCTCGCACCCCTGGAGGATTTCCACACCATGGGTCGAATCGCGACCGTCCAACTCGTCGAGGCTCGCTGAGATCGAGCGCAGCGACGAGGTGCTCGACGCCGGCAGCGGCGTTGGCGGCACGGCCCGCTATCTCGCGGACCAGTTCGGCTGCCGGGTCACAGCCGTCGATCTCACCGAGGAGTACTGCAACACGTCCCGTTGGCTCAACCGGCTGATCGGCTTGGACGGCTACATCTCGGTGCATCAGGCAGATGTGACGAACCTGCCGTTTGCTTCGGCCAGTTTCACCCTCGTGATCAGCCAACACGTGCAGATGAACGGGCCGACAAGACCCGCCTCTGCCACGAGGCCCGTCGTGTGCTGCGACCAGGGCGGCTCGCCGTCTGGGACATCACCGCCGGCGCCCCGGGCGAGCTCGACTTCCCCCTTCCGTGGGCTGATCAGCCAGCGCTGAGCTACCTGGCGGGCAAAGCGACGGCCGGTGGCCCGCGATCGCCCGTAGGTGACGTAGGGGATCAAATGGGAACACCTGTTGGCGCCGGAGCCCCCGCCACACCGCGGCCAGGTCCTCGAGGGCGTCGGGTTCAGCACCGTGACCGGCCACGTAGGCGGCGTTGATCGCCCCGGCCGACGTCCCGATTAGGAGGTAGGGCCGGACGCCCCGCTCGGAGAGCGCCTGCAGCATCCCGACCTGGACCGCACCGAGGCTGCCCCCACCGGAGAGCACGAAGGCCGTGGTCACGGGATGTCCAAGCCGCCGTCCTGGTCCCCACCAGCCAGGCCGGCCAGGTCGGTCTCCGGGTCTGCCAGCAACTCCGGATCGACCACGTGCCGCGCCGCCAGCAGCGCCTCAATTGCGTCCCCCTGGTCCCACACGTTCGCGTTCATGGCTGCGGCGACCACGCCGTCGCGCAGCCAGAATGCGATGAACTCGCCTCCGGCCAAATCGCCTCGGAAGACGACGCGGTCGTAGGTGGGCGCCCAACCCCGGTATTCCATGCCGAGGTCGTACTGGTCCGAGTAGAAGTAGGGCACCTTCTCGTACGGCGTGGCGATGTCGAGCATGTTCTTGGCAGCAACCGGGCCCTGGTAGAGGGCGGCCGACCAGTGCTCGAGGCGGATGGGCGCGCCGTACGTCGGGTGCCAGGCGCTGGCGACGTCACCCGCCGCGTAGACCCCTGGCGCGCTGGTGGCCAGATCCGCGTCGCACAGCACACCGTTGTCGATCTGCAGCCCCGCCGCGGCGGCGATCTCGGTGCGCGGCAGCACCCCGATCCCGGCGACGACGGCCCCGGCGGGGATCACGGAGCCGTCGGTGAGGCGCACCTCCTCGACCCGGCCCGCGCCCTTTATCGCCTCGATGCCGACGCCCAATCGCAGCTTGACTCCATGGCCATCGTGGAGGTCGCGGTAAACACCTCCCACCTCGGGCCCCAGCACGCGCTCCAAGGGCACCGAGGCCATGTCCATCATTGTCACGTCCGCCCCGAGCTGGCGGGCCGACGCCGCGACCTCGGACCCGATCCAGCCGGCGCCGATGATCACGACGGGCGCACCGGCTGTGACGGCAGCGTGAATGGCATCGGAGTCTGCCACCGTGCGCAGCAAGTGGAACCCCTCCAGCTCCACACCGGGGATGTTGGGCCGCCGCGGCGCGGCACCTGTCGCCAGGAGCAGCCGCTCGAAGCCGAGACGAGCGCCTCCCCCGAGCTGTACCTGGGAGGCCGCCACGTCGAGAGACGCGACCACCGCCGAGGTGTGCAGCTCGATCTCGTGCGTCTTGTAGAAGTCTGCGTCGTGCACCGTGGCCTCGTCGAAGATCGACTCACCGCGCAGGTACGTCTTGGACATCGGCGGCCGTTCGTAAGGGCGCACCGGCTCCTCACCGAAAAGCAGCAGGCGTCCGTCGAAGCCCTCCGCCCGCAGCGTCTCCGCGGCCTTGGCTCCGGCGAGGCCGGCTCCAACGATGATGAAAGTCCGATTAGGCGACATGGCACACCTCCTGCGCTGGGCGGGCTCGTTCAGACCCTGGCCCCGGCCAGGGCGAGAAACTCCGACCGCGTGCGCGGATCGTCGCGCACGAGGCCCTTGAGCGCAGAGGTCACGGTCCGTGAGCCGCCAGCCCGGACGCCGCGCAGCGACATGCAGAGGTGTTCGGCCTCGAGGACGACGCCGACCCCTTTCGGCTGCACCGTCTCCGCGATGAAGTTGGCGACTTGGGCGGTCAGCCGCTCCTGCACCTGCAGCCGCCGTGAAAAGTGGTCGACGACGCGGGCCAGCTTCGACAGTCCGAGGAGGCGCTCGTCGGGCAGATAACCCACGTAGGCGAAGCCCGTGAAGGGCAGGAGGTGGTGCTCGCATAGCGAGGCGAAGGGGATGGCGCGGGCGACCACGAGCTCGTCGTAGCCCTCGTCGTTGGCGAACGTGGTGACGTGGAACGGCTTAGGCGACAGCGTCTCCTCATAGGCCCGCGCCACCCGCGCCACCCGGGCCGGTGTCGCGGCCAGCCCGTCGGACGTGCGGTCCACGCCGAGCGCATCGAGCAGGTCGGCCACGGCGCTGGTGGCCTTGTCGAGGTCGACCTCGTTCTCCGGCACTGGGTGCAGGTGGAGGGTCCGTTCCGAGCGGGCCACCCCTTGCTGGACCACATTCACCGGACTGGCTCCCCCGAGCTCTTCGAGTTCGTCAAACTCTTCGAGTTGTTCGAGCTCTTCGAGTTCTGCATGCGGCGCGAGTCTCGTCATCGCGACCGGGACCCGGCGATCTCGACGACGCCGACGGCGTCCATGAAGTGTTGCGGGCTCACGCCGATGACGTTGGCAACACCCACCCACAGGTACTTGGGCCAATAGGTCATCCAATTGAAGAACTTGTCGATGCCGAAGAGGATCGGCGCCGCCACGAACGCAGTGCGCAGGACCGGGTAGGCATCGTAGGCGGGCTCCTTCAGAGAGGACCTGGTGGCGCGAATCGTCGTGGGCGCTTCCGGCGATACAGCCCCCGGGCGGCCTGGGTCGGGATGGAGGGCGGGTGCGGTGCTGGACATCCGGGATCTGCCTTTCGTACTATTACCTATCAATATTTACTTTAGAACGATGGGGGTGTTTTGTCAACATCTTTCTGTTTTAGAATGGACCCATGACTACCGACACGGCACGCCAAGACCGACGGCAACGCCTGTCCGCGCTGGCGGCGCTGGCCGAGCCGCTGCGCCGCAGCCTGTACCTCTACGTCGTCTCGTCCTCAGAGCCGGTGAGCCGCGATGCGGCCGCCGAGGCGCTCACTCTCTCGCGGTCGGTGGCCGCCTTCCATCTCGACAAGCTCGCGGAGGTGGGCGCGCTCGAGGTTGAGTACCGGCGCCCGCCCGGCCGGAGCGGCCCGGGCGCAGGCCGACCTGCGAAGTTCTACCGGCGGGCCTCGAAGGACCTCGACTTCAGTGTGCCAGAACGCCGCTACGACCTGGCGGCGGCGATCCTGGCCCAGGCCGTCGCGGACGCAACTGAGCAGTCGATCCCCGTCGACGATGCGCTCCGTCAGGCGGCCCGTGACTACGGAAGGGTGATCGGGGCTGGCCTCGGCGCCATCGCGGTCGACGCCGAACAAGACACCGACACCGTGGAGGACGACGAGTTCGCGCGCGTCGTGGCTGTCCTCGGCGCCCATGGTTACGAGCCCACTCGAGACGGCGAGGCCATCGCGCTGGCGAATTGCCCTTTCCATGCGCTGGCCGAGAAGCACCGTGAGCTCGTGTGCGGAATGAACCTTCTGGTGATCGCCGGCGTACTTGAGGGGGCCCACGCCACGCACATGGGCGCGCGCCTCGACCCCGTTCCGGGGCGCTGCTGTGTAACCGTGCTGTCCGACGCGGGGACCGGTTGACTCGCCGCCGTCCATCACGTGGAGAGCTGTTCCTCAGAGGCATGCTTCGGAAGAGTGTCCACAGAACTGGTGATCAACGTCTTGAGCGGACGCGGCGTATGTGGTGTTCGCGACTTTGTCCCATGTCAGCGGCTCAGCTGGGACCAGACCACGTGGACTTCCCGTTTCAAGCAGTGGCCCGCTGCCTCAGAGGAGCCGAGCGTTCTGCCGCACCCGGCTGAGGATCTTCGAGCTGAGGATCTTCGAGAACGTCGGGCGAAAGGCGCCCGCCGGGATCAACCCCAAAGCGTCGTCGAATGAGTCCGGCCCTAACCTGCACTCTCTTTGGCGGCGGGGGGAGGATTTAAACCTCCGACCTTCGGGTTAT
>CAVXSD010000004.1:0-47109 GCA_963764305.1 uncultured Acidimicrobiaceae bacterium
GCCGTACGGGGCGCCCCCCCGCAAGGTCAGCTCGACGACGCCGAGACGCTGGCCCAACGGAACCGCCCACCCTCCCCAGCGTCCGGCTTCCGCTCGCCGGCCGGCCACTCACACGGACCGCAGTGCCGCCCCGGGACCACTCACCTACCCGGCCCCCGCCGTCCGCCTTCCGCTCGCCCCGGCCGCCCCTCCCTTCCTAGCGCGCGACGGCCCCGGCACGGCGCCCCCGGCAGTGTCTGATTCCAGGACATAGGACACCGCCTCTGGGCATGTGTCATCTATGAAGGAGCGCAGTTCGTCAAGGGGGTGCCGGAGGCTCCTTTGGCCTCTCGTCTTGCCCCGATGACGGTGAGGTCCCGATCGATGGGCGCGCCAACGGAGGCTCTCGGGGAACCAAGAACCGAAGAGGACGGTCAAGGCCGGCCGGAGGCCGCCCGTAGGGGAAGCCTTGACGGCCCGGTCAGTTGCTATTCACATCATGTGATTCGGAAGCCCGTCAGGGCTTCGTGGGCGTCCCCTGGTGTTGCCGGGTCGGGGACACGTTGCGGTCCATCTCCATAGCCAGTCGATGCTGGCTGGGCAACCCGAGGATCCGGGTGCCGGGCATCTCTTCGTCGCGCCAGGGGCGACATGGAGTGGTCCGGCCGGGACCTGGTGGGCTCAATCAAAACCTCGGTCTCGCCGCAGAGCGGGGGCCTTGGCCGTCGGCGAGCACGCACCAGGTTGCGTCCGTTCCGGATCTCATCCCGTCTCGGCCAGGCAACGGATTTCGCCGTCACGCAGGCCGTAGTAGATGCAGATTTCAGGGCCGCCGCCACCCGGCCGATGTTCGTGCCCCGGCGCTCGCCCACGTTGTGATGGTGGCGCCGGATGAGGGTGTCGCCGCGCTGGCGGGCCACGGCCTCAACGGTCGACCCAGCGCACCAGCCGCGACCCCTGTTTGGTGATGTGGCCACGGCGGACCTTGACGTCGGACTCGTGGTGGGTCGGGGTGAGCCCAGCCAGCTGCATCAGGTGTCGGGCGCTCTTGAACCTGTCGATGTCTCCGATCTCAGCCACAAAGACCGAGGCCAACACCGGGCCCACGCAGGGATGGCCTGGACGGCGTGGTAGCCCAGGTCGCCGGCGAAATACGGGGCGGTCTGTTCTTCGAGCAGGGCGATCTCGCGGTTGGTGTGATCGATCAGGTCGCGCAAGGACTCGACGCGCACCCGGTAGGCCTCGGCGAGGTGCACCTTGTCGAGGAGGACCTGGCCGCCTACTCCGAACAGGTCGCTCATGGGCACCGTCACACCCTCCTTCGCCAAGACGGCGTGGATCTGGGACTTAAGGTTGGTGCGCAGATGGACGAGCTTGCCCCGGTAGCGGATGAGTTCGCGTAGTTCGCGCAGCGGTGGTGGGGCGATCCAGGCCTCGGCCAGACGTCCCATGCGGAGCAGGTCGACCAGGTCCGTGGCATCGCGTTCATCGTTCTTCACCCGCCGATGCCCCCAGTTGTTGCCCAGCGGATGGGCCAGGTGCACCGTGGCCCCGCACTCTTGGATCACATCAGCCGCCCAGTACCAGCCATAGGTCGCTTCGAGTATCACTTCTGGATGCTCGCCGGCCTTGGCCAGCTCGGCCGCCAGGACGACGGGGTCGTTGTCGATGCGGACCGTCTCGAGCGTCTGACCCGCCTCGTTCCGCCGCACAATCACGCTGCGCCGCCGGTGCAGGTCGATGCCGACGTACTGTTGTTGTTGTTCCACGGGAGCCTCCTTCTGTCGCCTCCGGGTTGGTTTGGGAACCCCAAGTGTGCTTTGCACACCTGGTCCCGGGCGACGGGAGGACTCCCGCGGGCTCTTCGATCTGGGTCGGGTCGGCGTGGCGATTTTCCTTGCGGTCACGCGAATCGCTCCTCGTGCTCGGCGTGCGGGCCCGTGCGCTAAACCGGCGCCCGTCACACGGGAGCTGCGCTGCGCTCCTTCATTAGATCAAGACATAGGACACCACCAGTGAAGGGGTGCTCCTGTGGACATGGGCAGGTTTCTGATCGAGACGCATCTACGGACGGGGCGGCCGATCAAGGAGCTGGCCAGGACCCACGGGGTGAATGTCCGCTGGCTCTTCACGCTCCTGCGCCGCTACCGCCTCGAGGGCCCAGGCGGCCTCGAGCCACGCTCCGGGCGACCCAAGAGCTCGCCGACCCGCATCGCCGACCTCTACGAGGACGAGATCGTCGCGGTGCACAAGGCGCTGGCCGACGACGGACTCGACGCCGGTGC
Organism: uncultured Acidimicrobiaceae bacterium; assembly: GCA_963764305.1. Classification (GTDB taxonomy): domain Bacteria; phylum Actinomycetota; class Acidimicrobiia; order Acidimicrobiales; family RAAP-2; genus Bog-473. The sequence continues at coordinate 2,265 of CAVXSD010000004.1, forward strand.
GGCGACGATCCACTTCCACTTGGCCCAGCGCTACGGTGCGCCGCCGTCGGTCTCGACGATCTTTCGGGTGCTCAAGGCCCGGGGCTTCGTCGCCCTCTCACCGAAGAAGCGTCCGAAGAGCTCGTTCAAGCGCTTCGTGGCCGACCTGCCCAACGAGTGCTGGCAGGCCGACATGACCCACGTGGAGTTCGGGGGAGGCCACATCTACGAGGTGCTCAACATGATCGACGACCACTCGAGGCTGTGCGTGGCGTCTCGAGCCATGAAGGTGGTCAAGGGCAACGACGTCGTCCGCGTCCTGCACAAAGCGGCCGAGAGCTGGGGCTACCCGGCTTCGTTCCTCAGCGACAACGGGCTCATCTTTTCCACACAGCGCCACCACCAGGTGGCCGGGGTGACCGAACAAGAGCTCTTCGCGCTCGGCATCGAGGCGAAGCACGCCCGGCCCTACCATCCCCAGACGTGTGGGAAGGTCGAACGTTTTCACCAGACCATGAAGAAGTTCTTGGCCAGGCAGGACATCGAGAGCCCCAAGCAACTCCAGCGCCAGCTCGATCGCTTCGTCGACTACTACAACGAGGTGCGACCGCACCGGGGCATTGGACGCAAGACACCGGCGGCGGTCTACAACGCACGGGACAAGGCGCTGCCCTCCCCCTCATTCGTCAAGGTGGGTGACCGACGGCTGCGCTTCGACCGGGTGGACAAAGCCGGCCGGATCACCCTTCGCCACCGGGGACGGCTCCACCACATCGGGATCGGGAACGCCTACGCGGGCTGGCGGGTCGCCATGCTCATCGACGGCCTCGACATCGAGATCGTGGGATTCGACGGCTCACCGCTGCGACGCCTCGTTCTCGACCCGACCAAGGACTACCAGCGCATTCCCTGAGCGACGGCCCAGGTCTATGGTGTGTCCCAGACGTCGGTGCTCGATGTCTTGAGACATCACAAGGGCGCCCCCGGCAGGACTCGAACCTGCGCCACCGGCTCCGGAGGCCGGTGCTCTATCCGCTGAGCTACGGGGGCGGGAGTTGCACGAGCACGACGATGGTACTCGGCGGGGACGATCACGATCCCCGCTCCCACGAGAGCGCCGAATGCTGCCGTATCCTGCATCTCCATGCCGACCGATCACGACGTCGCCACCGCGCCGTTGGAGCGACATCTCCTCCCGCGTTCGGCTTCGGTCGACGAAGGGGGCCACCTCAATGTCGGCGGCATCGACCTGCTTGAGCTCGTCGCGCAATTCGGCACCCCGCTCTTCGTGTACGACGAGGATCATCTGCGCCAGGCCTGCCGTGAGGCGGTGGCCGCGTGGGGCGACGGCGTCGCCTACGCCACCAAGGCTTTCTTGTGCCGCGCTATGGCGCGCCTCGTCCACGAGGAGGGCATGCACCTCGACGTGGCGTCCGGTGGGGAGCTCCATGTCGTGCTCTCGGCCGGCGTCCCGCCGGAGCGGCTGATCCTCCACGGCAACAACAAGTCCGCCGCAGAGCTGGCGACGGCCCTGGAACGGGGCGTCGGCCGGATCGTGGTCGACTCGTTCGACGAGATTGCGCGCCTCGGTGAACTGCTGGAGTCCTCCGCGGCAGGGCTGGACCTGTCGGACCGACCCAAGGTCCTCGTACGGGTCACGCCCGGTGTCGAGGCGCACACCCACGAGTTCGTGCGCACCGGGCAGGAGGATTCAAAGTTCGGGTTCTCGGTCTCCTCGGGCGCGGCGGCGGAGGCCGTGGCCGCGCTGGAGCTCATGCCCGGCGTCGAGCTGAGAGGTGTCCACGCGCACATCGGCAGCCAGGTCTTCGAGGCCTCGTCCTTCGAGCAGGCGGCAGAGGTGCTGGGTGCGTTCTTCGCGCCGCTCGATTTGCCCGAGCTGGTCGTGGGGGGTGGCCTCGGCGTTCCCTACCTCAACGGCGAGTCGGCTCCGAGCCAGGCGGCCTGGGTCGAGGCCACGCGGCGCGCCTGCGCACGGGCGGGCGTGGGTCCGGCCACGCGGATCTCGGCCGAGCCTGGGCGATCCATCGTTGCCACCGCCGGCATCACCCTCTACACGGTGGGGACTGTGAAGCACCTCCCGGGGATCAGGACCTACGTGAGCGTCGATGGCGGCATGAGCGACAACCCTCGGCCCGTCCTCTACGGCAGCGGCTACGAGGCGTTCCTCCCGCGTGCGGTCGGGTCGGCGCGCCGGCGGCCGGTGCGCGTGGTGGGCAAGCACTGCGAGAGCGGTGATCTCGTGGTGCCCGACGCCTACGTGCCCGAGGACCTCGAGGTGGGCGACATCCTGGCCACGCCGGTCACCGGTGCCTACGGCTATGCCATGGCATCCAACTACAACAAGGTGCCCCGTCCGGCCGTCGTCTTCGTGTCCGACGGCACCGCTCGGGTTGTGGTGCGCCGGGAGACGTTCGAGGATCTCACCCGGCTGGACGCCTGAGCGCCCGTCCCCGAGGGACCGTTCACGTCGCGATGCACCACTCGGACTCCGCGTGCTCCAACGACCCAGTGACTGTCGTCGTCGCGCATGGACGGTCGGCGGCGCGGCACCTTGTACCGTTTGGAGGTGACTGCCGACCGCGCCGGCGCCCCGCCGCACGTCCATCAGGCTCCGACCGTGCGCGTCGGCCTGCTCGGCTGCGGCAACGTCGGGGGCGCCCTGGCCGAGATCCTGCTCACCCGCTCCGACGACGTGGCCGCCCGCACGGGCATCCGCCTGGAGCTGGTCGGGATCGCCGTGGCCCACCCGGAGCGGCCCCGGCCGCTGGCCATCCCCGCCGACCTCATTGGAACGGACGCCGCCGCGTTGGTCCAGCGCGCCGACGTCGACGTCGTCGTGGAGGTCATCGGGGGGCTCCACCCCGCGCACGAGCTGATCGAGGCCGCTCTGCGCAACGGCAAGCCCGTCGTCACCGCCAACAAGGCGCTCCTCGCCACGGCCGGCGCCGAGCTCGCCGACGCGGCCGCGGCGGCGGGCGTGGACCTGCTCTACGAGGCGGCGGTCGCCGGGGCCATCCCCGTGATCCGGCCCTTGCGCGAGTCACTGGCCGGGGAGCAGATCGTCCGGGTAATGGGGATCGTCAACGGCACCACGAACTACATCCTCACCCGAATGGAGGAGGAGGGCGCAAGCTATGACGACGTCCTTCGCGAGGCGCAGGAACTCGGTCTGGCCGAGCGTGATCCGACGGCCGATGTGGAAGGGCACGACGCGGCGGCCAAGGCCGCCATCCTCGCCGCGCTGGCGTTCGGCAGCGACGTCGTCGACGCCGACGTGCACCGGGAGGGCATCACCACGATCAGCGCGGCCGATGTCGCATACGCCAGCCGGCTCGGATACTCGGTCAAGCTGCTCGCCATCGCGGAGCTCATCGACGGCGGGCCCGAGGTGTCCGTGCGGGTGCACCCGGCCATGCTTCCCAAGACACACCCCCTGGCGTCGGTCCGCGGCGCCTTCAACGCCGTCTTCGTGGAGGGCGCGGTGAGCGGCGAGCTCATGCTCTACGGCCGCGGTGCCGGGGGCGGACCCACCGCGAGCGCCATGCTCGGCGACCTCGTCGACGCCTCGAGGAACCTGCTCGCGGGGGCGCCGGCGCCGGCACCGAAACGCACGAGCACGACGGTGTTCGCACAGAACGACATGCACTCGGCCTTCTACCTCAGCATGGACGTGGCGGACCGGCCCGGCGTCCTGGCCGCCGTGGCCAAGATCTTCGGGGACCACGACGTCTCCATCCGTGCCATGGAGCAACTTGGCCTGGCAGAGGAGGCCCGGCTGATCTTCCTGACCCACGTGGCCCGCGAGGGGGACCTCCTCGCCACCATCGACGAACTCCGCCGCCACCAGGCGGTGGACCGGGTCAGCGGGGTGCTCCGGGTCATCGGCGATCCAGATGAGGACGCGGGACGGAGCGTCCCGTGACGGCCGGCTGGCGCGGCGTCATGGAGGAGTACCGCGACTTTCTCCCCATCACCGAGACGACCCCGGTCGTCACGCTGCTCGAGGGCGGGACGCCGTTGGTGCCCGCCCCCAGGCTCTCAGAGCGGGTCGGCGCGGAGGTCTGGCTGAAGGTCGAGGGGGCCAACCCGACCGGCAGCTTCAAGGACCGCGGCATGACCATGGCGATCTCCATGGCGGTGGACGAGGGGGCCAAGGCGGTCGTGTGTGCGTCCACCGGCAACACGGCGGCTTCGGCGGCGGCCTACGCGTCGAGGGCTGGCCTGGCCTGCGTGGTCCTGATCCCCGACGGCCACATCGCGCTGGGCAAGCTGGCGCAGGCGCTGATGCACGGGGCCCGCGTGCTGCAGGTGCGGGGGAACTTCGACCAGCTGCTCACCATCGTGCGCGACCTGCCGAACCACGCGCCGATCACCGTCGTCAACTCCGTCAACCCGCACCGGATCGAGGGGCAGATGACGGGGGCGTTCGAGATCGTCGACGTCCTGGGCGACGCCCCCGACGTCCACTGCATCCCAGTGGGGAACGCCGGGAATATCTCCGCCTACTGGCGGGGTTACATCAAGTACAAGGAAGCCGGCCGATCGGGCAAGTTGCCGCGCATGCTGGGATTCCAGGCGGCCGGCGCCGCGCCCATCGTGTTGGGCCACCCGGTCGAGAACCCCGAGACGATCGCCACCGCCATCCGCATCGGGAACCCGGCCAGTTGGTACTCGGCCACGGCCGCCGCGTCCGAGTCCGGCGGGTCCATCACGGCGGTCACCGACGAAGAGATCATGGAGGCGTATACGTTCTTGGCCCAGCAGGAATCCGTCTTCTGTGAGGCGGCGTCCTCGGCCTGTGTGGCCGGATTGATCAAGAAGGGCGTGCCCGGGGGCTCAACGGTGGTGTGTGTGCTGACCGGGCACGGGCTCAAGGATCCCGACCTCGCCATCAAGGCGATCTCGGTCCCTTCGGTGATCGACCTCGAACTCGAGTCCGTTCTGGCCGAGATATCCCTCTAGTGGGAGATCCTCGGGGTGGGCCCCGGAGCCGCTGACCTGCGAGAAAGGGGGGTGTGTTGGCATGACCCATCCCCTCCAGCTAAACTAACCACGTCCCCACTGCGCTTCGTAGCGCTCTCCGCGGGTACAAGCGGTCCCAGGAGAGCATCACGCAGAGGTGGTTCGGGGGAGGGCATTCACACGCGAATCCCTTCTCCTCCTTGAAATTCCCTCGCCACGCGCGGACGAACCCGGGCTGGCGATAACCCTCTTGGAAGAGGAGCCGATGACTGCGGAACAGCAGCTCGAACGATCAGTACTCGAAGGCAAGGAGCGAGATGAGCTCAGTGCCATCGCCCAGGCCATGTCGCTCAAGACGACGAGCCGGACGAAGAAGGCCGACATCATCGACCAGATACTCGATGCCACCGGCGTGACCTCCGGGTCGAGCGCGGGCGGGCAGAGCAACGGCGATGCGGAGCAGGCCGGGACCAATGGCGCCAAGCCCGCCCGTCGTTCCCGGGCGGCAGCCGCCGCCAGGGGCGCGACGGACGCAGCGTCCTTCGTCGCCGGCGAGGGTGAGGCCGGTGGGCCCGCCTCCCCAGATGCCGCCGACAGCGCCGCGGCCGACACCGCCCTGGGGGATGCCACGACGACGGAGACGGCGAGCAACGGGGACTCCGGTCCCGCCGTGTTCGTCGAGCCGCCCGAGCTGGCCGATGGCGCCGACCCCGCGCCCCGGCAGAACGGGCAGCACCAGAGTCACAACAACCAGAACAGCCAGACCAACCAGCAGGGCAACCGCAACCAGAACCGGAACAACCAGGGCAACCAGAACAACCAGGGCAACCAGGGCAACCGGAACCAGAGCAACCAGTCCGACGGCGACGTCGGCAACCGCCGCAGCCGTCGGCGCCGCGGCCGTGACCGCCCGCAGGGCGGCGAGCTGCAGGGTGGCGGCCAGGAGCAGCCATACTCGGGCGAGCTGGTCGAGGTGAGCGGGATGCTCGACCTGCGCGACGAGGGCTACGGCTTCCTGCGCTGCGACGGCTACCTGGCGTCGTCCAAGGACGTGTACGTCTCCATCAGCCAGGCACGGAAGTTCGCGCTGCGCCGCGGTGACTACGTCGAGGGCGCGTGCCGGCCGGCGTCGAACAACGAGAAGTACCCGGCGCTGCTGCGCATCGACAAGGTCTCGACCATGGACCCCGACGAGGCGCGCAACCGGCCCCGTTTCGAGGACCTGACCCCGCTCTTCCCTGACTCACGGCTGAATCTGGAGATGCCGGGAGACAAGGACAACTTGACCGCCCGGATCGTGGACCTGCTCTCGCCGATCGGTAAGGGACAGCGCGGCATGATCGTGTCGCCGCCCAAGGCCGGCAAGACGACGGTGATGAAGCAGATCGCCCACTCGATCGAGGCCAACAACCCCGACGTGCACCTCATGGTCCTGCTCGTCGACGAGCGCCCCGAAGAGGTCACGGACATGCGGCGCTCGGTGAAGGGCGAGGTCATCGCCTCGACCTTCGACCGCCCCTCCGACGAGCACACGCAGGTGGCCGAGCTGGCCATCGAGCGGGCCAAGCGGCTCGTAGAGATGGGCCGTGACGTGGTCATCATCCTCGACGGCATCACCCGGCTGGCCCGGGCCTACAACCTGGCCGCGCCGGCGACCGGCCGCATCATGTCGGGTGGTGTCGACTCCGGTGCGCTCTACCCGCCCAAGAAGTTCTTCGGCGCGGCGCGCAACGTGGAGGAGGGCGGCTCGCTGACGATCCTGGCCTCGGCGCTCGTGGAGACCGGCTCCAAGATGGACGAGGTCATCTTCGAGGAGTTCAAGGGAACCGGGAACATGGAGCTGCGGCTCGACCGGCGGCTTTCGGAGCGCCGGCTCTACCCGGCCATCGACGTGAACGCCAGCTCGACGCGCCACGAAGAGCTGCTCTTCGAGCGGGGCCAGCTGCAGCAGGTCTGGAAGCTGCGGCGGGTGCTCAACGCCCTGGCCAGCGACGGCAAGGACGCCGCCGGCCTGGAGCTGCTCATGGACAAGATCCGCACCACGGAGAGCAACGACGAGTTCCTCGCCGAGATCGCCAAGGGTCCGGGCACCTGACCGCAGGCGCCCGGGCGGCCCCTACACTGGACCGACCCACGCCACACACTGGAGACACCATGAAGACCGACATCCACCCCGACTACGTAGACGCCACGGTCAAGTGCTCGTGTGGGAACACGTTCGTCACGCATTCCACCAAGTCGGACCTCCACGTCGAGCTCTGCAACGAGTGCCACCCCTTCTTCACCGGAAAACAGAAGCTGGTCGACTCCGGTGGGCGGGTGGAGCGCTTCCAGCGGCGCTACGGGGACCGCAAGGGCAAGGCCAAGGCCAAGCCCGCCCCGGCGGCGCAGGACTGACCCGGCCGGGACCGGCGTCGCCCGCTGCGTCCCCGCCCTCACGAGGAGCCCCGGAAACCATGTTGGACGACCGGATGGCCGCGCTCGAGACGGAGTTCAACGCCGTCGAGACCGAGCTGGCGGATCCGGCTACCCTCTCGGATCCTGACCGCCTGCGCGTCCTGTCGCGGCGCCACAAGGAGCTCGGTGAGATCGTTCGCGCCTGGCACGAGCTGACCGCCGCCCGCGAGGACGTCACCACCGCCCGCGAGATGCTGACCGAGACCTCGGGCGACGAGCGCGAGCTCATGCGCCAGGAGGTCGACGACTCGGAGACGCTGGTGCAGGCGCTCGAGGAGCGCATGGAGACGCTGCTGCTGCCGAAGGACCCGAACGAGGGCCGCAACGTGATCATGGAGATCAGAGGCGCGGTCGGGGGCGACGAGGCGAACCTGTTCGCCCGCGTGCTCTACGACATGTACCTGCGCTACGCGGCCATCAAGAAATGGAAGGTGGAGGTCCTGTCGGAGGACGCGTCGGAGAAGGACGGCATCAACGAGGCCGTCTTCCTGGTGAAGGGTCCCGATGCCTACATCCGAATGGAGCACGAGGGCGGCACCCACCGCGTGCAACGGGTGCCCGTCACCGAGGCCAAGGGGAGGATCCACACCTCGACCGCCACCGTGACCGTTCTGCCCGAGGCGGAGGAGGTCGAGATCGCCATCGACCCCAACGACCTCAAGATCGACGTCTACCGCTCGACGGGCCCGGGGGGGCAGTCGGTCAACACGACCGACTCGGCGGTTCGGATCACCCACCTCCCGACCGGGACCGTGGTGGCCATGCAGGACGAGAAGAGCCAGATACAGAACCGGGCCAAGGCCATGGTGGTGCTGCGGTCCCGACTGCTCAAGGCGGAGCAGGATCGCCAATCCGCCGCCATGTCGGCCCAGCGGCGCGGTCAGGTGGGGGCGGGGAACCGCACCGACAAGATACGCACCTACAACTTCAAGGAGAACCGGGTCACCGACCACCGGATCAACCTGACCCTCTACAAGCTCGACCAGGTGCTGGCGGGCGACCTCGACGAGCTAACCGACGCGCTGATGGCCGACAAGCGGGGGCGCCAGCTCGGCGGCGAGGAGGTCGGCGGGCAGTGAGCGCCGTGGCGGGGGCGGCGGGAGCCTCCGCAGGCCCGGCGCCGGAGCGGCCGGCTGCAGCGCCGGGCGACGTGGCGACGCGCGCGCTCGTGGAGGAGCTGACGGTCGTGGTCGGCGGGGCACGCCACGAGGCCCGCTTCATCGTCGACGAGGTGCTCGCGGTGGCACCCGGTGGGGCGTTGCCCAGGACGGCGGCGCCCGCTCCGGCCGCAGCAGCCCGGGCCATGGCGGCGCGCCGGGCGAGGGGGGAGCCGCTGCAGTACATCTTCGGCCACTGGCCGTTCCGCCGGCTCGACCTGCGCGTCGATCCCCGGGTCCTGATTCCCCGGCCCGAGACCGAGCAGGTCGTGGAGGTGGCGCTGAATGAGGCCCGGCGCCTGCACGGGGTCCGCCCCGGGACGGGACTGGTGGCGGTCGACGCGGGGACGGGCTCCGGCGCCATCGCGCTCGCGCTGGCGACCGAGCTCGGGGCCGGAGTCGTGGATCAGGTGTGGGCCACCGACACCAGCACCGGCGCGCTCGAGGTGGCGGCCGCCAATCTGGAGGCGTGCCGTGGCATGGGCGGTGCCGGTTGCCTTCCCCGCGTCGAGCTGGTCGAGGGGAGCTGGCTGACGCCCCTGCCCGGGGGGCTGCGCGGCCACGTGGACCTGGTGGTGTCGAACCCGCCCTATGTGACCGCGGACGAGTGGGCAGGGCTGGCGCCCGACGTCCGGGCCGAGCCGAGGCAGGCCCTGGTCGCCGGGCCTGGCCGCGGAGGCACCAGGGGGATGGCCAGTGTGGAGGCGGTTCTGGAACAGGCCTTGCGCTGGCTCGGACGGCCCGGGGCCGTGATCGTCGAGTTGGCGCCGGCGCAGGCCGATCCCGCTCTTCGATGGGCCCGGCACCTCGGGTACGACGAGGTGCGGGTCGAGCCGGATCTGGCCGGGAGGCCCCGCGCGCTCGTGGCGCGGCTCCGCGGCTCAAAATAGGTCCCATGGACGACTCCGACGCTGCCCGGCCGCCCCTCGTCGAAGCCGCGGCGACGGCGGTGGTGGACGCGCTGGGGGCCGGCGCCATCGTCGCCGTGCCCAACGTCGGCGGCTACAGCCTGGCCGTGCGTGCCGGGTCCTCCGACGACGAGGCGAGGTTGGTCGAACTGGCCGCCGATCCTGACGGTCCGCACTACGCAGTCGGGCAGATCGACGTCGTGCGGGCGCTGACCTCGGGCTGGACCGACGAATTGGGCACGCTGCTGCAGCGCTGCTGGCCCGGGCCGGTCGAGGTGTTCCTCCCGTGGGCCGGTGGGGCCGGCCACGAGGCCGACCCCGACGGCCGGGACGGCGCCCCTGCCGACCCCGACGGTGGTACGGCCGACGGTGGTACGGCCGATGGTGGTGTGGCCGAGGGTGGTGTGGCCGAGGGTGGTGCGGCCGAGCCCGCCGCGTGGGCAGCCGTCGTGGGCATGCCCGACGGGCGGGCCCTGCGCCGCCTGTGTCGCGAGCAGGGCCCGTGGCGGACCGTCCCGCTCCGTTTCAACGAGGCCGAGGAGGTCGCGCAGGCTTTCGGTGTCGACGACGTGGCTCTCGTGGTGGACGGCGGCCGGCGGGAGGGCCCACTCCCGACCCTGGTGGACGCGACGGTGACCCCGATCAGGGTGCTGCGCGAGGGCGCGCTGCCGGCGTCGTTCATCGAGGGCACCATGCTCATGAGCACGCGGCGGCGGTTCTTCTCCCGCACCAAGCGGCCGGACACCGGCTGATCCGTTCCAGGGCGTCGGGGCCCGGAGTTTTTTTCAGACTATAAGCCGATCCGTTTATAGTCTGAAAAGAAGGCCCGGCGTCCACGCCCACGACCGAGCCGTCGGGCGCCTCCGGCCCCGGCGTCCACGCCCACGACCGAGCCGTCGGGCGCCTCCGGCCCCGGCCCCGGCGCCTACGTCCCGGCGTCGACCCGGTCGACGGCCGGCAGGTTGCTCACGGAGCGCCGGGCCGCCCAGTGGCTGCGGTGCCCGAGCGCGGCGAAGTGCACCGGTCGGTCGGTCAGCGCGTAGGTGGCCAGCCACAGCCGCTTCAGGTGTCGTTTGTAGCCGTTCGCAACGTCGTCCTCGTAGGCGGTGCGGCCATGGAGCACGTGGTAGTTGTTGATGAACTGCATCTCGCCCGGCTGCAGGTCCATATAGACGTTGAAGTCCGGGTCGTTGGCCAGCGCGGAGGCCGCGGCGATGGCCTCCCGTGCCGTCGGGCTGAGCCGGGGCGCGTCGGGATGGCGCTGCGAAGCGAGGATGTACTGGGGTATGAAGCGCACGAAGAGGCGCCCGGTGTGCTCGGTGAACGCCGGCACCGAGTAGAAGGCCCGCGCCCCGTCGGGCTGCTCGCCCCGGGCGTCGTAAGGCAGCGGTTCGTAGAGCGCCGCCGCCAGGTCCGGGCGATCGCGCACGAGCTCGTTGTGGATCGCCACGGCGTTGGCGACGCAGGAGAGGCCGCCGCTACGGGCAGCGCGCAGGCAGAGCAGCCCGACCAGGTCGGACCCGTCGGTGTGGTAGTCGAGTGCGATGCCGCCGAGCTCGTTGCCGCGCACCGTGGGATCGTCGATCGTCTTGCCCTGGTCGGTGACGTCGCCGAGCACGTGGCCATACTTGTTCTGGGCCCACGGCTCGCCGAGATGCAGGCCGATACCCCAGTACAGGAGGGTGAGATCGTCGTCGTTGTAGCGCGCCGTCTCGAGGGTCGCGATGCGGGCGAAGCCGCGCCCGTTCAGGAGCACATCGACGACGCCCTGGAGCTTGGCGGCCAGGCCGTCGAGGGGGAAGTCGTCGCGCTCGAGCTCGAGCGGGTCGGCGCTCCTGCTCTTGGCCACGGCCAGGGCGGCGGCGAGCTCGGCGTGGTCCGCCGCGTCCAGGCGCAGGGTCCAGGACGCGGGGTCGGCGACGTCGCCGGCGCGCCACTCGGCCGCTGGCTCCAGCTCGTGCAGGGTGCGGGCGTTCATGTCGGCTCCTTCCGGTTCCAAGGGTGCGCGGTGTACGGCCGTCACGAGGCCAGTCGCGTCCCGGCCGTGTCGCGTCCTGCCCGCACCAGCCGTCCGGGCAGCGCGCCGGTGGGCTCTCCGTCCCGGTACGTGACCACGCCGGCCACGACCGTGGCGCGGTAGCCCTGCGCCCCCTGCAGGAGCCGCTTGCCCCCGGCGGGCAGGTCGTAGGCCATGACCGGCGCCTCGCAGCGCAGGTGGTCGAAATCGATGACGTTGACGTCCGCCCGCATGCCCTCGGCCAGGACACCGCGGTCGCCGAGCCCGACGGCGCGGGCGGTCGCACTGGTCAGCTGCTCCACGATCCGGCCCACCTCCAGGCGACCGTGCCGCACGGTCGCGGCCCCAGTGAGAGAGCGCGTAGGTCGGGAAGCTGGCGTCGGAGATGAGGCCGACGTGGGCGCCGCCGTCGCCCAGCCCGAAGACCGTGTTGGGGTGGGCGAGCATCTCGCCGCAGGCGTCGAGGTTCCCGTCGGCGTAGTTCGAGAACGGGGTGTAGAGGAAGTTCCGCCCGTCGTTCTCGGACAGCAGGTCCAGCAGGAGCGCCGCCGGGTCGACACCCCGCGCCGCGGCGAGCCGCAAGAGGCTCGTCTCGGGCGCGGGCTCGTAGTCGGGCACCTCGCCGAGCGGGTAGAGGTGCCCGTAGTCGATCGGGCGCCGCCGCCCTCCGTCCCCGGCACCGAGCTCGGCCAGCAACCGGACACGGCACGCGGGGTCGCGCAGGGCGCGGGCCTGCCCGGCCACCGGCAGTGCGGCGACCTCCCCGTACGCAGGGAGGCCCAGCAGGGGGTGGTACGAGGACTGCAGGCCGACCAGCAACCCGACCGGGCGAGGGGCGACCTGGGCCCGGATCGGCAGCCCCTCGGCCACGGCGGCCTCGATACGAGCCAGCAGCTCACGCCAGGCCTCGGGCCGGCGGTGGCTCTGGGCCAGCGAGAGCGAGAGCGGCACGCCGGTGCGCGCCACCATGGCGCGGATCAACTCGAACTCGCCGTCGGTGTCGGGCCAGAAATCGGAGATCAGCTCGACCACCCCGTGGCCGGCGTCAGCCACGCCCTGGGCGATGGCCTCGAGCTCGTCGGCCCCGGCCCGCAGCGATGGCGTCGGGTCTCCGGTGGCGGTGCGGTGGTTGAGCGTGCGCGACGTCGAGAACCCGATCGCCCCTGCCCGCATGGCGTCGGTCGCCAGGCTGCGCATTGCTGCCGCGTCCTCCGCCGTCGCCTCCTCCAGGCGGGCGGCGCGCTCGCCCATGACGTAGAGACGCAGCGCGCCGTGGGGGAGCTGCGCGCACAGATCGATGTCGTGGGGTCGCCGCTCGACCGCGTCGAGATACTCGCCGAAGCTCTCCCACGACCAGTCGATCCCCTCGTCGAGCACGGCGCCGGGGATGTCCTCCACTCCTTCCATGAGCGAGATGAGCCGGTTGTGCGCATCGGGACGCACCGGTGCGAAGCCGACGCCGCAGTTTCCCATCACAGCGGTGGTGACCCCGTGCCAGCTCGACGGCGTGATCCGCCCGTCCCACGTGGCCTGGCCGTCGTAGTGCGTGTGGATGTCCACGAAGCCGGGCGTGACCAGCAGGCCGCCGGCGTCGATCTCCTCGGTGCCCCGGCCCGGCACGGTTCCCACGGCGGTGATGGTGCCGGCGTCCACCGCCACGTCGGCGGCGATCGGCTCACCGCCCCGCCCGTCGGCCACCTGGCCTCCCCGGACCACGAGATCGTGTGCCTTCTGTGCCATGCCCTGCCCCTGACCCGTCCCCGGCGAGCCGGAGAAGATAGTGAGATCGGTGTCACTGTATGCCCGGACCCGTAACGAGCCCAACGGTCGCTCGAGAAGGCACGATGTGCGCAGCGGAAATTCGCCCCGCAAATGTGTGACAGCCGCGTGCTTCGATCGACCTATGGAGTTAGAGAACTTCGCCGATGCGCTCGAAGCACTGGTGGCCTCCGACGCCGCCAATTACGGCAACTGCGAGTCCATCGTCGAGCTGCACCGGTTGCTCTCTCGTTTCGAGTCCTTTGTCACGGAGGCGTCAGCCGCCTTCGAGGTGGGCGAGGAGTGGGCGGCTGAGGGGGCCAAGACGGCGCCGGCGTGGATCGCCACGCGTTGTCGGATCCCGCGCAGTGCCGCCAAGCGCCGGGTGCGCCTGGGACGGGCGCTGCGCCATCTGCCCGAGTGCGCCGAGGCCTGGCGCGAGGGCGCCATCGGGGTCGATCAGGCCCGGGCCATCGCCTCGGCGAGGCGCCACCGCACCGAGGCGTCGATGGCCCGCGACGAGGCGATGCTCGTCGCCCAGGCCGCCCAGATGGGCTTCGAGGACTTCTACCGGGCCCTGAGCTATTGGAAGCAGCTGGCCGACCCCGACGGGGCCGACGCCGCCGACGAGGAGCGCAAGGCGTCTCGCAACGTGTTCCTCGAAGCGAGCTTCAGCGGAATGTGGCTGGGCCAGATGACCCTCGACCCCGTCTCGGGCACCATCGTGGCGGGCGAGCTCAACCGCCTCGAGCATGACCTCTTCGAGGCCGACTGCGCCGAGGCCAAAGAGCGCCTCGGGCGCACGGCACGGATCGACGAGCTGGCACGCACCTCAGCCCAGCGCCGGGCCGACGCCCTCGTCGAGATGGCGACCCGCAGCGCCACCGCCCCGGCCGATGGCATCCGGCCCGCCCCGCTCTTCAGTGTCCTGGTGGGCTTTGAGACACTCCAGGGCCGGATCTGTGAGCTCGAGAACGGGACGGTCCTGCCTCCCGCCGCGCTAGCCCCTTGGCTGGACTCGGCCTACTTCGAGCGGGCCGTCTTCAGCCTCGGCAACCGGGTCGACGTCAGCGTGCGGGCCCGGCTCTTCAGCGGGGGGACCCGCCGGGCCATCGAGCTGCGCGATCGCATGTGCACCCACCCCTATTGCTACGAGCCTGCTGAGAGCTGCCAGGGCGACCACATCGAGACCTGGGCCGAGGGTGGCCTGACCACCCAGGAGAACGGGCGGCTGCTCTGCGGGTTCCACAACCGCCTGCGCAACCAGCGCCAACGGCCCCCGCCGACGGCGGCCTGACGGGGCGGCGGCCCTTCGGCACAACCCCGCCCCCGGTTTCGCCCCGGCCCAACCCCGCCCCGTTGAGTCACGCCGGCCGATCCCCATCGGTGCAGTTGAAAGTGCCGTGCCCGGGCCCTTTGGCGCGCCTGGCGCACCGACGCGCCTGGCGCACCCAGTCGATGGGCGATACCTACGTCAGGGCGAGAGAGCCGTCGGAGGCGAGGACCCCGGTACGACCGATGCCCTCCTCGGCGCAGAGCAGGTCCAGCACGTCGGGGTCGGTGACGTTGCCCCAGGCCCGGATTCCGGTGGCGGTGCGGCAGGCGAGGATGCCGAGCTCGGGTGCACCCTCGCGGCCGAAGGTCACGGTGTAGGTCTCGACGGTGACCGGGCCTGTGGCGTGCGGATCGACCGGGCAGCGCGGGAGCGCGTCGACCGCCGGCTGCACATCGCGCCAGGCGAAGGGTCGGTCGCCGCCGTGCGCCGGCGGGCGCGAGGCGTAGACCCCGAGGGAGTGCTTGGTGGCGTACCAGCCCAGGCCGCTGACGAGGGCGGCGCTGCCCGGTGCGCGGCGCAGCGCGTCTACCGCGCGGGCGATGCCGTGCGACGTGTAGTTGTTGCCAGGCCCCCCGCCGAAGGTCAGCCCGCCGGTCAGTGTCAGGGGACGCCCAGGATCGTCGACCGCGAGCCCGAGCTCGCGGGCGGCCATCTCCACCGCGACGGGGAAGCACGAGTACAGGTCGATCCAGGCGACGTCGTCGATCCCGATCCCGGCCTGCTCGAGGGCGGCCGCGCCGGCGAGCCGGATGGCGGGGGAGCGATGCAGCTCCGGCCTCTCGGAGATGTACCAGTGGTCGTTGCCGTCGGCGCCGGCCAGCGGGAAGACCCAGCGTTCCTCGGGCACACCGGCGGCACGCGCCGCCTCGGCGGAGCACACGATGGCGGCGGCCCCCTGGTCCACCTGCATGTTGGCCGTGCACAGCTTCGGGTAGGGGAACGACACCATCCGGTTCCCCGGTGCCGGCGTCGTGATCTCCTCGGGCGTGCGGGCGTGGCGGATCCAGGCGTGCGGATTGCCCGCCGCCACCTCGCTGAAGCGGGACCAGAGCGCGCCGATGCGGGCGGCGTGCTCCTGGAGCGTCCAGCCATTGGCGGCGCGCAGCGCGTTCTCGAACAACGGATAGGCGTGGACGGGGAGGACCACGCCACGCTGGATCTCGAGCTCGGTCGCCCCGGCCTTTTCCACACCGAAGACGACGGGGGGCGGTGTCCCCTCGGGCTCACTGGCCCACTCCAGCCACGGACGCGCCGGGTCCCGGCGGGCCAGGGCGCGGGCGTACATGGCCTCGGCGCCCGTCAACAGGACGGTGTCGAGGTCGCCCCGGCTGATGGCCTGACAGGCCTGGTGCATGAGGGCCTGGGGGTTGTTGCCCCCGATGGACGAGACCATGAGCTCCGCCGGTTCGTCACCCTCGGCGAAGCCGAGACGTGCCGCCACCAACCGCGCGGGGTTGCGGGTCTGCCAGCCCAAGGAGGCGACGACGCGGATGCTGTCGGCGCGGTCGATGAGGGCGCGGCCCGCAGGGGCCGGTCCCCCGGCCGGGACGCCGTCACAGTCCTCCGCCGCTGCGAGCAGCCCGGCCACCATGAGCTCCAGCGGTTCGGGCCTCGCCCCAGGCTCGAGGCCGGCGTCGGGCGGAGTGGCGACCTGTCCCACACCGACCACGACCGGGGTCCGGGGATCGAGCGCCATGGCCCGAGCAGCGTACCGGTTGACGCCTCGGGGGCTCCCCGGCACATCGGTAGACTCGGTGGCCGTGCGTGTCGCCGTCGGCTCGGGCCGCGCCGGGTTCGATCTCGAGGAGATCCCGAGAGCCGGAACCAAACCCCATAGTCCAGTCGAAGGGACTTCATGAGCAGCTACGAGACCGCGCTGGCCGCCGACGCAGAGGTGGCCTTCCTCGTCCACGAGGAGCTCAACCGGCAGCAGACGACGCTGCAGCTGATCGCCTCGGAGAACTTCACGTCGCCCGCGGTGCTGGCCGCCTCGGGCTCGGTGCTGACGAACAAGTACTCGGAGGGCTACCCCGGTCGGCGCTACTACGGCGGCAACCGGGTCATCGACGAGGTGGAGGAGCTCGCCCGCACCCGGGCGACCGCTCTCTTCGGCGCGGACCACGCCAACGTGCAGCCACACGCGGGGGCCAACGCCAACCTCGCCGTCTACCAGGCGCTGCTCGAGCCCGGAGCGACGATCCTCGCCATGCGGCTCGACCACGGCGGCCACCTGACCCACGGGTCACCCGCCTCCATCGTCTCGAAGTTCTGGCGCTTCGTGTCCTACGGCGTGACTCCGCAGTCGCACGACGAGGCGAACCCCGGCGAGGTCATCGACTTCGATCAGGTGGCCCACCTCGCCAAGACCGAGAAGCCGGCGCTTATCGTGGCCGGCTCGACGGCCTACGCGCGCGTCATAGACCCTCAGCCCTTCCGCGAGATCGCCGATTCCGTGGGGGCACTTTTCATGTTCGACGCGGCCCACCCGGCCGGCCTCATCGCCGGTGGGGTGCACCCGAGCCCCGTAGGAGTGGCCGACGTCGTCACGCTCACCACGCACAAGACGCTGCGGGGCCCGCGCGGCGGCGCCATCCTCTGCGGGGACGAGCTGGCCAAGAAGATCGACAGCGCGGTGTTCCCGGGGCTCCAGGGCGGGCCGCTCGAGCACGTCATCGCGGCCAAGGCGGTGGCCTTCGCGGAGGCGGCGAAGCCGGAGTTCCGCCGCTACGCCGAGGGGGTCGTCACCAACGCGGCAGCTATGGCCGAGGCGCTGGCCGGGCACGGGCTCCGGCTCGTCTCGGGTGGCACGGACAACCACATGTTGCTGGTCGACCTGCAGACGTTCGACCGGGACCTGACCGGAAAGGAAGCCCAGGAGGTCCTGGACCGAGCCGGCATCACCTGCAACCGCAACACCATTCCCGAGGACCCCCGGTCCCCCTTCTTGACCTCGGGCCTCCGGCTGGGATCGGCCGCCGAGACGACGGCGGGCATGGGGACCGGCGAGATGCGGGCGGTGGCGGACCTCATCGTGCGCACGCTCAAGGCCCGGACCGACGAGGGGGAGATCGCCGCGGTGCGCTCGGAGGTCGCCGAGCTCTGCGCCGCCTTCCCGCCGTATCCAGATCTCCTGGCCTAGCGCGTGCCGGACATCGGCTGGTACGGCCTGGTCCTGGTGATTGCGGCGGGCGCCACCGCCGCACTGACCATCCCCGCCAGGCGCGTCGCACTGCGGGTGGGCTACGTCGCCCAGCCCGGCGAGCGTACCGTGCACACCAAGCCGATCCCCTACGGCGGGGGTGCCTCGATGTTCATGGGTTTCCTGGTTGCCGTGCTGTGCGCCGCCGCGGTGCCGCACCTGCGCCCGATCTTCCAGGGCTCGCCCGAAATGGTCGGCGTCGTGCTCGCCGCGGGCGCCATGTTCGCAGTCGGGCTGATCGACGACGTGCGCGACATGTCGGCCCCGGCCAAGATGGCCGGCCAGGTCCTGGCCGCCAGCATCCTCTACTTCAGCGGCGTGACGATGTACGAGCTGAAGATCCCGCTGGCGGGCTTCTTCGTCCTGACCCCGGGCATCGTCCCACTCATCACGGCGGCCTGGGTGATTGCGCTGACCAATGCCGTGAACCTGATCGATGGCCTGGACGGACTCGCCGCCGGCGTGGTGGCGATCGGAGGGGGCGCCCTCGCGCTCTACGGAATCCGCCTCATGGGACTGGGACTCCTGCCGAGCGACAACATCGGACCGTTGGTGGCCGTCGTGGCGTGCGGGATCTGCCTCGGTTTCCTGCCCTTCAATTTCAACCCGGCCCGCATCTTCATGGGCGATGCCGGCGCGCACTTCCTGGGACTCCTCATGGCCGCGTCCACCATGGTGATCGGCGGCCGGGTTCCGACCGCCGTGCCCATCAGCGGTGTCACCTACTTCTTCTTCGCCCCCCTGTTCATTCCGATCCTCATTCTCGGGGTACCGCTGGTCGACATGGCGTTCGCCTTCGTGCGGCGCACGGCGCGGGGGACGGGCTTCGACACCCCGGACAAGGAGCACATCCACCACCGCCTGTTGCGTCTCGGCCACGGCCCCCGGCGCAGCGTCATCATCCTGTGGGCCTGGACGGCCATCCTCTCCAGCTTCCTGCTCTTCCCGCTCTTCGTGCACCAGGTCAACGCCTTCATCCCCATCGGGGCCGCCGCCCTCGGGGTCGGCCTCTACACGTTCTTCCACCCCGGGCTGCGGCGGGGGAACGGCGACGACGAGGACGAGCAGCGCGACCAGGGAGTTCCGCTTCCCCAGGGGGCGGAGCGGGTCAGCGAGGTCGTCCGGTTCCCTTCCTGACCGTTTGGACGCCATCTGGGCCGGGATGCGATGATGATGCCTGTGTACCCCGTCCACCTCGCCTCGTCCCATGCTGCCCTCCCGGCAGCGTCGCCGACGACGGACTCCGGCGCGCCACGCACCGCATAAGGGGGCAGCAGTCGCATGCGTGGTCAAGTGAGCGTCGACGTGCGCGCCCGTCCGGGTGAGCGAAGCGGACCGATCCCCCGAGCCGGAGGAGCCCAAGCCGCTCCCTGGCGCCATGGCATTTCTGAGCATGGGGCTGTCCGCTGCCGTCTGCGTGGGTCTCGGGCTCGGCATCGGCCTGTGGGTGGACAGCGCGCTGCACACCGCTCCGGCGTTCCTGCTGGTGGGCCTGGCGCTGGGCCTCGCCGTGGCCGCTCTGAGCGTCATCAAGCAGATTCGCACGTACCTCTAGAGGTCCGCCCGTGAACATGCTCGACGGGCTCTCGGGTCTCGGGGACAACGCGTTGGCCAAGGTGCTCCGCCGAACCATCGTCTCCGCCATTGTGGTCGGCGCGGCGGCCGTCCTGATCGCGCTGTTGCTCTCGGTGCCGTGGGCGGCTCTCGGTGTGGCCTTCGGGCTGACCATGGCCGTCCTCAATCTCCGCTTCCTCGACGCCGGTGTGGCCAAGCTCAACACGGGAGGCGAGACCAACAACAAGGTGCTCCGGCGCGCCATGGGGACCAAGAGCGTGACGCGCCTCGGCATCATCACCCTGATCTGCGTGGGCCTGCTGCTGCTGAACGGCGCGCTGGGCATCGGTGCCGTGGCCGGCCTCGTCATCTTCCAACTGCTCTTCGTGGTCAACGTGGGTCGCGTCATCATCTCGCAGGGGATCCAATGAGGAACAGCTTCGTGCTCGCCAGCGGCAACATCACGATCGGCGACCACCACGGCGTCGTCCATGTGGCGGGGCTGACCATCTACCTCGATGTCGTGTGGACCACGCTCCTGGCGGCCGGCATCGTGCTGGCGTTCGGGTTCCGCATGCGGGCCAAGGTCACCTCGGGGGTGCCCGGGAAGCTGCAGCTCTTCTGGGAGACGCTGGTCGAGCAGGTCTCCGACCTGGCCTCGTCGGCCATCGGGCCCGAGGGGCTGCCCTTCGTCGGCCTGGGTGTCACGGTCTTCTTCTTCATCCTGATCTGTAACTGGCTCGCCTTCGTGCCCAGCGGCGATCCGGGGTTCCTGGCCCCGCCGACGGGAGACGTGAACCTCCCGCTGGCCCTGGCTCTCACCGTGTTCTTCCTGGTGCACTACAACTCGGTCAAGGCGCGTGGCGTGAAGGGCTACTTCAAGCACTACGCCCAGCCCTATGGGGCGCTCACACCGATCAACATCATCGAGGAGATCACCAAGCCCATCACGCTGACGTTCCGGCTCTTCGGCAACATCTTCTCGGGCGTCCTGATGGTCGCGGTGATCGTCGCCCTGATCCCGCCCTACCTGTCGTGGATCGGACTCCTCATCTGGAAGCCGTTCGACGAGCTGTTCATCGGCGCGATCCAGGCCTTCATTTTCGCCCTCCTGACCATCATGTACCTCGGGATGGGCATGAGCAGGGATTCTCACTGAGAACAAGGATTCTCACTGAGAAATTCAGACAACCGACCTACATTTCGAACTCGATCTCGACAAAGGAGAGGAAACATGGCAGCAGGAACAATCGAAGGTGCGGTACGAATCGCCGGCGCCCTGGTCGGCGGCGGGCTCGCGCTCGGCGGAGGCGCCATCGGTGCCGCGGTCGGCGACGGCCTGGCCGGTTCGCAGACCATCGCCGCCATCGCCCGACAGCCGGAGATCGAGGCCAAGGCTCGTCAGTACTTCTTCCTGACGGTCGGCCTGGTGGAGGCCATGTACTTCATCAACCTGCTGTTCATGGTGGTGTTCGTCTACGTCTTCGCCGCCAAGAGCATCGCCTAGCTCGCGCCGATCCAACCCACCGCCTCCATCACGGGGACACTCCGGAAACAGAGAGCATCATGACCACCGCAGGCATTTTCCTACTGCCCAATGGGACCTTCTTCATTGAGCTGATCGTCTCGATCATCCTGATCCTCGCGATCTACAAATGGGTGCTCCCTCCCATCAACAAAGCGATGGAGGAGCGCCAGGAGAAGATCAGAGAGTCGCTCGAGGCAGCCGACCAGGCGCGTGCCGACGCGGAAGCGGCCGACGACGAGCGTCGGGCCGTCCTCGAGGAGGCGCGGCACCAGGCGCGTGAGATCGTCGCCCAGGCCAACCGCACGGCCGAGCAGGTGCGGATCGACGCCCAGTCCCGTGGACAGAGCGAGTACGAGCGCATCGTCGGCAACGCCGAGATCGAGGTCGGCCTGGCCCGCCAGCGGGCCGTCGAGGAGGCGGCCGCCCGCATGGGCACGATCGTCATGGACGTGGTGGAGCGCGTCATCGGGCGTGAGGTCAACTTCGAGGCCCACCGGGACCTGATCGACGAGGCCGTCGAGGCGCTGCGGGCCGACCCGACTGGCGGCGCGGCCGCCAACGCCGGGGCGCGCCAGTGAACCCCATGCTGCAGGGCTACTCCGCAGCAGTCATCGAGGCGGCCGATCCCGCCGCGATCGACGACATTGCGGCCGAGCTCGAGGCGATTGAGCGGCTGGCCATGAGCAACGCGCCGTTGCGCGCCGCGCTGACGGACACGTCCGTGCCCGGTTCGGCCCGCCGGGCTGTCATGCTCGACCTCTTGGAGGGGAAGGTCTCCGTCGAGGCGCGCCGACTGGCCGCGTTCGCCTGCCTCGTGGTGGCGGCCCCCCACGTCCCGGCCGCGTTGGCCTGGCTGAGCGCCCGAGCCCGCCACGCCTCCGAAGGGCGTGAGGTGGACGAGCCGTCGCTCGGCCTGACCCAGGCGCGCGAGCGCGTCGGCGGCTACGCCACGGCGCTCCACGAGGACATGTCCAACGCGGAGCTCGAGTCGTTGGAGGACGACCTGTTCCGCTTCGGGCGGATCGTGGCGTCCACGCCCGCCCTGCGCGGTGCGCTGACGGACCGGGACCTCGAGGTCGCCGCGCGCCGGGGGCTGGTGTCCCAGCTCCTGGAGGGCAAGGTGCCGGCCACGACGCTGGCGCTGGCCCGCTACGCCGTGACGGGCGGCCGGGCGCGTGACGTGGTGGGCACCCTGGACTTCCTGGTCGAGCGGACCGCGGCGGCCCGCGGTTGGCGCATCGCCCACGTCCGCGCCGCGGCGCCGATCGACGAGGCACAGCGGACGACGCTCACCGACTCGCTGGGCGCGCTGACCGGGGGACCGGTCGAGCTCCAGGTGGTCATCGACGAGTCGCTGCTCAGCGGGGCACTGATCAGGATCGGGGACCTGCAGGTGGACGCGACGGCACGGGGACGGATCGACACGCTGCGCGAGCACCTCGTCCCGGCCGGTTGGGAGCCGTCCGGGTTCGGCGGTGCCGGGCACGGTCACGAGACGACAGCACACACAGAGGGAGCAGACTGATGGCAGAGCTGACCATCGACGCCGGTGAGATCACCCAGGCGCTGGAGCGTCACGTCGAGGACTACACCCCGGCGGTGGGGACCGAGCAGATCGGCCACATCGTCGAGGTGGGCGACGGCATCGCGCGGGTGTCGGGTCTTCCCGGTGCCGCCGTCAACGAGCTGCTCGAGTTCGAGGACGGGACGCTCGGCCTGGCCCTGAACCTGGACGAGGACACGATCGGCGCCGTCGTCCTGGGCGAGGTCGACAACCTCGAGGAGGAGCAGACGGTCAAGGCGACGGGGCGGATCCAGACGGTGCCGGTCGGCGATGCGCTGCTGGGACGCGTCGTCAACTCGCTGGGCGAGCCGCTCGACGGCAAGGGCCCGATCCAAACCACCGAGACGCGCCGCATGGAGGTCCAGGCCCCCGGCATCGTCGGCCGCCAGCCGGTTAGCGAGCCGCTGCAGACCGGGATCAAGGCCATCGATGCCATGACGCCCATCGGGCGCGGGCAGCGCGAGCTGATCATCGGGGACCGCAAGACCGGGAAGACGACGGTGGCGGTCGACACCATCATCAACCAGGCCGGCCAGGGCGTGAAGTGCATCTATGTGGCCATCGGGCAGAAGAACTCCTCGGTCGCGCAGACCGTAGCCACCCTGGAGGACCATCAGGCGCTGAAGTACACGGTGGTGGTCGTGGCATCGGCCGGTGACCCCGCACCGTTCAAGTACCTCGCCCCCTACGCCGGCTGCGCCATGGGCCAGCACTGGATGGAGAACGGTGAGCACGCCCTGATCATCTACGACGACCTGTCCAAGCAGGCCGAGGCGTACCGCTCCGTCTCGCTGCTCCTGCGGCGCCCGCCGGGCCGCGAGGCGTACCCGGGTGACGTCTTCTACCTGCACTCCCGTCTGCTCGAGCGGGCGGCCAAGCTTTCCGACGCCCAGGGCGGCGGTTCGCTCACCGCGCTGCCGGTGATCGAGACCAAGGCGGGCGACATCTCGGCCTACATTCCGACCAACGTGATCTCCATCACCGACGGCCAGGTCTTCTTGGAGACGGACCTGTTCAACTCGGGCATCCGCCCGGCCATCAACGTCGGCAACTCGGTGAGCCGGGTCGGCAGTGCAGCCCAGGTCAAGGCCATGAAGCAGGTGTCCGGGACGCTCAAGCTCGACCTGGCCCAGTTCCGCGAGCTCGAGGCGTTCTCCACCTTCGGCTCCGAGCTCGACAAGGTGTCGCAGGCCCAGCTGGACCGGGGCTACCGGCTGACCGAGCTGTTGAAGCAGCCGCAGAACCGCCCGGCGCCCGTCGAGGAGCAGGTGCTGGCGATCTATGCCGGGACCAAGGGCTGGACCGACTCGGTCCCGGTCAGCGAGGTGCAGAGATTCGAGGCCGAGCTGATCGAGTACTTCAAGGGCAACCACCCCGGCGTACTCGAGGCGATCCGCACGTCGGGCGCGTTGCCCGACGGGGACGAGCTCGACAAGGGCCTGACCTCGTTCGTCGAGGGATTCGACACGGGGAAGGTCGACTGACCAATGGCCGGAGGCCAAGAGCGCATCCTGCGGCGCCGCATCCGCAGCGTGCAGTCCACCAGGAAGATCACCAAGGCGATGGAGCTGATCGCCGCCTCGCGGATCGTGCGCGCCCAGAACCGTATCGCGGCGAACCGCCCCTTCCGGCAGGGCATGGAGCGCGTGCTCCGGCTGACCGCGGCGGCCGATCCGACGGCGGCCAAGAGGTTGTTGGGCACGCCCGAGTCGCCCCGGCACGTCGGGATCCTCGCCGTCGCCGGTGACCGCGGCCTGGCGGGGTCGTACAACTCCGGGGTGTTGCGGGCCACCGAGCGGCTGGTGGCCGAGCACAGGGCCAACGGCGCCGAGGTGACGGTGTGGTCGGTGGGCAAGAAGGCCCCGCCCTATTTCCGCTACCGCGGCATCGCGACGGCCCGGTCGTTCGTCGGCTTCGCCGACGGGCCCGAGTTCGCCGACGCCCGCTACATCGCCACCGTGGTGACCGCCCCGTTCGTGTCCGGCGAGATCGACCTGGTGCAGATGGTGTCCACCCGCTTCATCTCCGCCGGGACCCAGCGCGTCGAGCAGATGCAGATGTTGCCGCTACCCCTGCCCGAGGAGGCCGGGGTCGTCTACGAGGAAGAAGGGACGCTCGAGGGCTACACCGAGTTCGAGCCCGAGCCGGCGAAGCTCCTGATCGAGCTGGCGCCGCGGGCACTCGAGGCGGAGATCTTCGCCGCGCTGCTCGAAGGCGCGGCGTCGTTCTTCACCGCGCAACAGCGCGCCATGGCGGCCGCGACGGAAAACGCGGACGAGCTCGTCCGCACCCTGACCCGGGTCATGAACCGCGCCCGTCAGGATGCCATCACCACCGAGATCATGGAGATCGTCGGCGGGGCCGAAGCGCTCCGCCAATCGAAGGGAGCTTGACCCCAATGACCACCACGACCATGCAGGACACCGTTCCGGCCGGCTCTCTGGAAGACGGCCGCGTGGTCGCCATCGCCGGACCCGTGATCGACGTCGAGTTCCCGCCGCACGCGCTGCCCGAGATCAACCACGCCGTGGAGTTCAGCATTGAGCTGGACGGATCGGCTCACACCATCACGGCCGAGGTGGCCCAGCAGATCGGCGACGGCCGGGTCCGGTGCATCTGCATGCAGCAGACCGACGGCCTGGTGCGCGGCGCGCCGGTGCGCAACCTGGGTCGCGGGATCTCGGTCCCCGTGGGCAACGCCGTGCTCGGTCACGTCTTCAATGTGCTCGGCCAACCCCTCGACACCGACGCCATCGAGGGGATCGAGGACTACTGGGAGATCCACCGCAACGCCCCCGCCTTCGACCAGCTGGAGCCGAGGTCGCTCATGTTCGAGACGGGGATCAAGGTCATCGACCTCCTGGAGCCCTACGTGCAGGGCGGCAAGATCGGCCTCTTCGGCGGGGCCGGCGTCGGCAAGACGGTCATCATCCAGGAGATGATCCACCGCGTCGCCCAGCAGCACGGTGGCGTCTCGGTCTTCGCCGGCGTAGGGGAGCGCACCCGCGAGGGCACGGACATGTGGCTCGAGATGCAGGAGTCCGGCGTCATCGACAAGGCCGCACTGGTCTACGGCCAGATGGACGAGCCGCCCGGTGTGCGCCTGCGGGTCGGGCTGGCCGCCCTCACCATGGCCGAGTACTTCCGGGACGTGCAGAACCAGGACGTGCTGCTCTTCATCGACAACATCTTCCGCTTCGTCCAGGCGGGCTCGGAGGTCTCCACCCTGCTCGGCCGGATGCCCTCCGCCGTGGGGTACCAGCCCACGCTGGCCGACGAGATGGGCGAGCTGCAGGAGCGGATCACCTCCACCAAGGGGAAGTCGATCACCTCGCTGCAGGCCGTGTACGTGCCGGCGGACGACTACACCGACCCCGCGCCGTTCACCACGTTCACCCACCTCGACGCCACGACAGAGCTGTCCCGTCAGATCGCCGCGTTGGGCATCTACCCGGCGGTCGACCCGCTGGCGTCGACGTCGAACATCCTGGCGCCCGAGATCGTGGGTGACCGGCACTACGCCGTGGCTCGCCGGGTCCAGGAGATCCTGCAGCGCTACAAGGAGCTGCAGGACATCATCGCCATCCTCGGCATGGACGAGCTGTCAGAGGAGGACCGGGTGACGGTGAGCCGGGCCCGCAAGGTCCAGCGCTTCCTGTCGCAACCCTTCTTCGTGGCCGAGGTCTTCACCGGGGTGCCGGGGATCTTCGTGCCCATCGACGAGACGGTGGAGTCGTTCGAGGCCCTGGCCAACGGCGACCTCGACAACGTCCCCGAGCAGGCGTTCCTCAACGTCGGCGGGGTGAAGTCCGTGCTCGAGAAGGCGCGCACGCTCGAGGCTGAGGCCGGCTAGTGGCCGACGGTGTCTTCGGCGTGGAGATCGTCACGCCCGAGCAGTCCCTCTACGCCGGCGGCGCCACGTCCATCGTGCTGGCCACCTCCGAGGGTGACCTCACCGTCCTCGACGGCCACACGCCCCTGGTGGGCGACGTGGTGCAGGGCGAGGTGAAGGTCGAGCAGTCTGAGGGGACCCTGCTGCGCCTGGCGGTGCACGGTGGGTTTCTCCAGGTCGACACCAGCCCGGGGGCGGCCGAAGGCCTGGCCGAGGGCGACGGCCCGCTGGCCGGGCTGTCCACCCGCGTGACGGTCCTCGCCGGCGTGGCGGAGCTGGCGTCGGAGATCGACGTGCCCCGGGCCGAGCGGGCCCGCGAGCGCGCGGCGCAGCGGGTCAGCGAGCTCGGAGCCGGCCGGGGCCCGGCCGCCGAGGACCTCGAGGAGTACGTGGAGCTGGCCGAGGCGGCGAGCGCCCTGGCGCGGGCTGAGCTGCGGCTGGCCGTGGCCGCCGACACCGCCGCCTAGAGCCTTTCCGGCGGACGGACCGGTCCCGCCGGCCCAGAGTCAGCCGAACTGGATCGAGCTGTACTCCGCCAGCTTGGCCAGCGCGTGGTTGGCGTCGATCTTGCGCAGCGTCCCTGATTTGGACCGCATGACCAGGGACTGGGTCGTGGCCCCGAACTCGTGATACTGCACGCCCTGGAGCAGCTCGCCGTCGGTGATGCCGGTGGCGGCGAAGAAGCAGTTGTTCCCCTGGACGAGGTCGTCTGTGGTCAGCACCGCGTCGAGGGCGTAGCCCGCCTCGATCGCCGCCGCCCGCTCCTGCTCGTTGCGGGGGTAGAGCCGGCCCTGGATCTCCGCGCCCATGCACTTCAGCGCCGCCGCGGCCAGCACGCCCTCGGGCGTGCCGCCGACGCCGAAGAGGATGTCGGTGCCCGCTCCCGGCCAGCCGGTGGCGATGGCGCCGGCCACGTCGCCGTCCGTGATGAGGCGGATCCGGGCGCCGGTGGACCGCACCTCGGAGACCAGGGCATCGTGGCGGGGCCGGTCCAGAATGACGGCGGTGAGGTCCCGCACCGGTCGGCCCAGGGCCTCCGAGAGGGCGTGGAGGTTCTCGGTCGGCGAGCGCCGGATGTCGCACGCACCTTTGGCCCGCGGCCCCACGGCCAGCTTCTCCATGTAGACGCACGGTCCGGGGTCGAACATGGCTCCCCGCTCGGCCACGGCGATGACGGCCAGCGCACCGCCGCGACCCTGGGCGGTCAGGGTGGTTCCGTCGATGGGGTCCACGGCGATGTCGGTCAGGGGCGGAGTGCCGTCGCCGATCTTCTCCCCGTTGAAGAGCATCGGCGCGTTGTCCTTCTCGCCCTCGCCGATGACGACGATCCCGTCCATCGGCACGGAGGCGAGCACGGTCCGCATGGCCTCGACTGCGGCGGCGTCGGCCCCCAGCTTGTCCCCCCGGCCCATCCAGCGGCTGGCGGCCATCGCCGCCGCCTCGGTCGTGCGCACGAGGTCCATGGCGAGGTTCCGGTCGGGGGCTTGGCGCGGCGTCACCATCGGCACTGACCATAGTGGGTGGCGGATCGCCGCTCGCCGGTCGGGACCCCTCCCAGCGGCGATACTTGGAGCCGTGGATCAGATCGTGGTCGAACCCAACGGCCCGCTCCAGGGCACCGTTCGGGCAGGCGGGGCGAAGAATTCGGCTCTCAAGCTGATGGCCGGCTGCCTGCTCGCCGAGGGTTGCACGGTGCTCTCCAACGTCCCTCACATCTCCGACGTCGACTCGATGGCCAACGTGCTGCGCTCCATGGGAGCGCAAGTGGAGCGCCTCGCCAACGGGGATGTCGCCGTGACCACCCCACCCGTCGGGGACCTGGTCCCCGCCGGGCCCTACGAGCTGTTCGAACGGATGCGGGCGTCGGTCGTCGTTCTGGGCCTCCTCCTGGCCCGCCGTGGCGCCGTGCGGGTGCCGTTGCCCGGCGGGGACGACTTCGGGGACCGGCCGATCGACTTCCACCTCAACGGCCTCAGCGCCATGGGGGCCCGGTTCGAGTCGTCCCACGGGGAGGTGCGCGGGACCGTGCCGGGTGGGCGCCTGGTGGGCACGCGTGTCGTCCTCGAGTATCCCAGCCATACCGCGACGGACAACCTGCTCATGGCCGCGGTCCTGGCCAAGGGCACGACGGTGATCGAGAACGCGGCCAAGGAGCCCGAGGTCGTCGACCTGGCCTCCATGTTGCGCGACATGGGAGCGGTGGTGCGCGGCGCCGGCACCTCCCGCATCGAGGTCGAGGGTGTGGAAACCCTGCGGCCCACTCGCCACGCGGTCGTCCCCGACCGGGTGGTTGCCGCCACCTACCTCGCCGCCGTCGGAATGGCCGGTGGAGACGTCACGATCGCCGATGCCCGGCCCGAGTACATGGAGATGATCCTGCGCAAGGTCAACCAGATGGGCGTGGCCACGGAGATGGGCCCGCACGGGCTGCGCGCCAGCGCTCACGAGCGGCTGACGGCGGCCGATGTCGCCACCCTCCCGTACCCGGGCGTGGCCACCGATTACAGCCCTCTGCTGGTGGCCATGCTCACGGTCTCCGATGGCGTCGGGATCCTCACCGAGAACCTCTTCTCCGGGCGGTTCCGCTACGTGGAGGAACTGCGGCGGATGGGCGCGGACATCCGGACGGAGGGTCACCATGCCGTCGTACGCGGCGTGCCCCGGCTCTCGGGGGCCCCCGTGCGCGCCCCCGACATCCGGGCCGGCGTGGCGCTCGTGCTGGCCGGGCTCGTCGCCGAAGGGGAGACGGTCGTGAGTGGCGCCCACCACATCGGTCGCGGCTACGAGGACCTGGCCGGTGCGCTGTCCTCGCTGGGAGCGCGGGTGACCCGCCGGTGAGCCCGCTGCCGACCGATCCGGCGGCGCTGCTGGACCGGGCCCGGGCCGACGACCGCGTGGCGCTGGCGCGCCTGCTCTCGTACGTCGAGCGGGGCGGTGAGACGGCCATCGCGGTGGCGCACCTCGCCTACCGGTCCGACGTGCCCTACACCGTCGGGCTGACGGGCGCCCCCGGAGCCGGGAAGTCCACCTTGACCGACGGCCTCATCACCGAGGTCCGCGGCGGTTGGCCCGGGGCGCTGGCCGTCCCGCAGGTGGCGGTATTGGCCGTCGACCCGACGTCGCCCTTCAGCGGCGGCGCCATCCTGGGTGACCGCGTGCGCATGGGCCGGCACACGCTCGACCCGACGGTGTTCATCCGGTCGATGGCGACGCGGGGACACCTCGGTGGCCTCTCCCTCGCCGTCCCCGACGCCGTGCGCGTGCTCGGCGCCGCGGGCATCGGCGTGGTCATCGTCGAGACGGTCGGGGTCGGGCAGATGGAAGTCGAGATCGCATCGGCGGCCGATACAACCGTCGTCGTCGTGACGCCCGGCTGGGGCGACTCCATGCAGGCGAGCAAGGCCGGTCTCCTCGAGGTCGCCGACGTGTTCGTGATCAACAAGGCGGACCGGCCGGGCGTACGGGAGGCCCGCCGCGACCTCGATCAGATGCTCGACCTGGCCCGGCCGGGAGCATGGCGGCCCGAGATCATCGCAACGACGGCGACGGCAGTCGAGGGGGTGGCCGATCTCTGGGGCGCCGTGGCCCGCCACCGCGACCACCTGGCGAGCTCGGGACAGCTGGCCGTCCGCCGGAGCGACCGCGTAGCCCAGGAGCTGCGCCGGGTGCTCCTGGCCCGCACCGAGGTCCGGGTCGACGAGCTGGTCGCCGGGGAGGAGTTCGCTACCGCGGTCAAGGCCCTCGCCGCGGGCGAGCTCGACCCCTATCAGGCGGCCGACGGGTTGCTCGGCGAATGAGTCGACCGGGGCGGGTTCCGGTACGGTGCGGCCATGGGTGAGACCTTCGTCACCGTGGAGCGGCACCCCGACAACGTCGCACTCGTTCGGCTGGACCGGCCCAAGGCCAACGCGCTCTCGGGCGCCGTGCTGGAGCAGCTGCACGCCGCGGCCACGGACCTCCACGACGACCCGCCCGGCGCGGTCGTGCTGTGGGGCGGAAGGCGGATCTTCGCCGCCGGGGCCGACATCGTCGAGCTCGGCGACAACGGGGCCGGGGCCGTCGGGGCGAGTTTCGCCGCGGCGCTCGGCGCGCTGGCCTCGGTGCCCAGGGGCACCATTGCCGCCATCAACGGGTACGCCCTCGGCGGCGGGCTCGAGCTGGCCCTGGCCTGTGACTTCCGCGTGTGCGCCGAAGACTCCCGTTTCGGGCTCCCGGAGGTGCTCCTCGGGGTGATCCCGGGCGGTGGCGGCACGCAGCGCCTGCCCCGGCTCATCGGATCGTCCCGGGCCAAGGAGCTGGTCCTCACCGGTCGCCAGATGCGGGCCGAAGAGGCGCTGTCGATCGGGCTCGTGAACCGGGTCACTGCGCCCGACGACGTCCTCGAGACAGCCCTGGCCTGGGCGGCCGGGCTCGCCGCCGGCCCGTTGGTCGCCCATGGCCTGGCCAAGTCCGCGATCGATCGTGGCCTCGAGACGACCCTGGCCGATGGGCTGGACATCGAACGCGAAGCCTTCGTCGGCGCGGCCGGGACCGAGGACGCAGCGCGGGGGATCGCGTCGTTCCGCGAGAACGGTCCCGGCAGGGCAACCTTCGTCGGGCGGTGACGCGTTGAGCTCTCCACCCATTCCCGTCAGCTCCAACGAGGGTGCCTTCGACCCCTCAGTGCGTTGGTTCCAGCACGCCGTCTTCTACGAGGTGCTGATCAGGGGCTATCACGACGCCAACAACGACGGCACCGGCGACCTGCGCGGCCTGCGCGAGAAGCTCGACTACATGGAGTGGCTCGGGATCGACTGCATCTGGATGCTGCCCTTCTACCCGTCGCCCTTTCGCGACGGCGGCTACGACATCAGCGACTTCTTCAACGTGCACCCCGACTACGGGAGCATCAGCGATCTCGTGGCATTCCTGGAGGACGCCCACCGCCGCGGCATCCGCGTCATCGCCGACCTCGTGATGAACCACACGAGCGACGAGCATCCCTGGTTCATTGAGTCGCGCTCGTCGCGCGACAACGCCAAGGCTGATTGGTACGTCTGGAACGAGGACGACCAGAAGTGGCCGGACGCCCGTGTCGTGTTCACCGACGTCGAGCGATCGAATTGGACGTGGGACGACACGCGTCAGCAGTACTACTGGCACCGCTTCTATCACCACCAGCCGGACCTCAACTACGAGAACCCCGAGGTCGCCGACACCATGATCGACCTCGTGCGGTTCTGGCTCGATCTCGGCTTCGACGGGTTCCGTCTCGACGCCGTGCCCTATCTCTACCAGCGCGACGGGACGTCCGGGGAGCACCTGCCCGAGACGCACGCGTTCATCAAGCGCATCCGCAAGCAATTCGACGCCGACTACCCGGGCCGCATCCTGCTCGCAGAGGCCAACGGCTGGCCGAGCGACGTGGCCGACTACTTCGGCGACGGTGACGAGTGCCACCTGTGCTTCCACTTCCCTCTCATGCCGCGCCTCTTCATGGCCGTCCGGCGGGAGCAGCGCTACCCCATCACCGAGATCCTGGCCCAGACCCCGGTCATCGACGACGCCTGCCAGTGGGCGATCTTCCTGCGCAACCACGACGAGCTGACCCTCGAGCAGGTGAGCGACGAGGAGCGGGACTACCTCATGGCCGAGTACGCCAAGGACCCGAGGATGAAGCGCCACATGGGCATCGGGCGCCGTCTGGCCCCGCTCCTCGACAATGACCGGCGTACGGCCGAGCTGCTCTATGCCTTGATCCTGTCGCTGCCCGGCAGCCCCGTCATCTACTACGGCGACGAGCTGCTCATGGGTGACAACATCTACCTCGGTGACCGGGACTCCGTGCGCACTCCGATGCAGTGGTCGCCCGACCGCAACGGCGGGTTTTCCAAGGCGGACTTCGCCCAGCTGTACCTGCCGCCGCTCATGGATCCCGTCTACGGCTTCAGCGCACTCAACGTGGAGGCCCAGCTGCGCAACCAGGGATCGTTCCTGCACTGGCTGCGACGCATGCTGACGGAACGGCGGGCGCTGCCGGTGATGGGGGTGGGCGCCACGGAGGTACTGCCCTGCGCCAACCCGTCCGTGCTGGCCTACATGCGATCGGGCGAGGTGGCCGACATCCTGACCGGCTCGACCACGACACCGCCGTCGGTGAGCCCCGCGGTCGGCGGTGCACTGGACTGGGGTCACTCGACCGTGCTCGCCCGCACCGTCCCGGCCGGGAACGAGAGCGAGGGCGACGAAGCCGTCCACCGGCAACAGGCCGTGCTGTGCGTGCACAACCTGAGCCGGTTCGCCCAGCCCGCTGAGCTGGCGCTGGCCAAGTGGGCCGGCGCGACACCCTACGAGGTGCTGGGGCGCGTGCCGTTCCCCGTCATCACCGAGGAGCCCTATGCCGTGACCCTGCCGCCCTACGGGTTCCTGTGGTTCGACCTTGCCCTCGAGGAGGGGCGGCCGCGGGAATGACGCCCGCCCGCGACCAGGCGCTGCGCACGCTGACCGAGGCGTGGCTGGGGTTGCGGCGGACCGCGTCGGAGGGTGCGATCGTGATTGAGCGGGCCGAGGTGCTCCTGGCCGGCCGGCCGGGCCTGATCGACATCGTGGCCCGGGTGGGGGATCGGCGGGCGCACATAGTCGCGGGGTTGCGGGGAGTGGCCGACGAGCCCCATTTCCTCCGCGCCGGTGACGAGTCGGCGCTCGGCCTGCTCGACGACGAGGACGGGCTCGCCGTGTGCATCGACGCGCTGCGTGACGCCCAGCTGGCCGCGCTGCTGCTGGCCGTGGTGCGCGGCGTGGAACCCCGCCCAGGACCGGTGGCGGTGCTGCGCGACGACGACGATGCCACCGTCCTCGACTGTGGCGACCGGGGCGACCTCCTCGTGTTCCCTTGGCTCGATGCGGAGCCCCGCCCCGACGTCGATCTCATGGTGGCGCTCGAGGCAAACGGTTTCAACCACATCGCCGCCCCGCTGGTGCGTTGGACCTGGGAGAGGAGCGACCTCGGAGTGGTGCAAGAGCCGCTGGCCGACCGCTCCGGAGGCTGGGCGCTCGCCCTGACGTCGCTGCGCGACTTCTACGCGGCCGGCGGCGCGCCCGAGATCGCCGGGGGCGACTTCGGGGCCGAGGCCCGGGCGCTGGGCACCATGACGGCCCGGATGCACCTGGCCCTCGACCGCGCCTTCCAGCGCGAGCACGAGCCGGTGGTGGACTGGGTCGACCGGGCCGAAGCGGCGATCGCGGCGTCCGACCCGTCGCTGCTGGACGCCCCGGGCGTCACCGAGCTGGTGAAGTGGCTCCGTGAGTCCGAGGCCCGGCTGCCGGTCATCCGCACGCACGGCGACTTCCATCTGGGGCGCACGGCCCGGACGGACCAGGGATGGGTGGTGAGTGATTGCGCGCCCGGCGGCGTCCGGGCGGGGGGGTCGACCGTGGGCCGGCGCTCCCCCCTCGGCGACGTGGCGGACCTGCTGTGGTCGATGCACCAGGCCAGCACGGTCGCCGCCGCCGAGCGCGACCCCGCAGGCAGGCTCGGGCTCGCCGCGTTGGGCCAGGCCTGGGAGATGAGGAACCGCCGGGCCTTCGTGACGGGCTATCTCGGCACGCCGGGCATCGGCGGACTGGTCGGGCCCGATCGGGACCTGGTGCGGCGGCTGGTGTCGTTCCTCGAGCTGGCTCGCTCGGTGCGGGAGACCTCGGCTTAGAGGGCCAGGGCGGAGACCTTGAGGGTCTCGGCCGCCTCCTCGGGGGAGATGACGTTGATCGCCACGCCGGTGCCGAGCTCGAACCCGGCAGTCGTCGTCGCCTTCGGCCAGATATGGGCGTGCCAGTGGTACGGCTCGCCCACACGGTACGGCGCCGAGTGGAAGACGATGTTGTACGCGACGTCGCCGATCGACTCGGCGAGCTGCTGCAGGGACAGGCGGATGGCTTCGCCCACCGCCACGAGGTCTTCGGTCGGGCTCCGATGGAGATGCGGGTTGTGCTCCCGGGGCATCACCAGCATCTCGTAGGGGACGGCACTCCAGAACGGGCAGACCACCACCGCCCGATCATTGGCGTAGATCACCCGTTGCGTCGAGTCCTCTTCGGCGTCGATCGTGGTGCAGAGAAGGCACGATCCGACGAAGCGCGCGAAGCGCGCCTGCTCCTCGGCGAGCTCGCGGGGGATGAAGGACATGCCGAGCAGCTGTCCGTGCGGGTGCTCGAGCGAAGCCCCCGCCTCGCGGCCGGAGTTCACGATGGCCTGGGTGTAACGCAGGTTGGGCTGCGAGGCGTGCTCCTCGAGGCGGTCGCGCAACGCTGCCATCACGAGCTCGACCTGGTCCTGGCTGAGTTGCCCGAGGGTCGCGTCGTGCTCAGGCGAGAAAATGAGGATCTCGTGGATGCCGCCGGCGGAGGCCTGCGTGAAGACCGGGCCCCGGTTGGCGACCACGAAGGGCTCGTCACCCTCGAAGGCCGGGTAGAGGTTGGGGACCACCCGGACCAGCCAGCGACCGGTCGGGCCGTAGGTTTCGAGGGCGGGCGGCGTGTCCTCCTCATTGCCGGGGCAGAACGGGCAGGGACGATCGAGGGCCTCTTGGCGCCAGGCGGTGCGGGTCACGAAGGAGTAGGGCCGCTCGGAACGACCCGGGCTCACAACCACCCAGCGGCCCGACAACGGATCGAGGCGCAACTGGTTCATGTGTTCACTCTCTCGGGCGCTTCCCGGCCCGGCGACCTCACAAATACCCTCATTCAGTTCCCTCCACCTCTACGGTACAGGTTCCGCTACCCACAAAACCGCACAGTCGCTGAACGATCACCCGGTTCCCGGGACATGGGAGAACATGTCGGCCATGCATCACCAGCCGGACGGAGCGGCCTTCGACGTCGTGCTCCTCCTCCACGTGGGCTGCGTCGTGGTGGGGCTGGTGACGACGGCGACGGCTGCGGCCACCGCCACACGGCTCCGCCGGCTGCTCCGGTCGCGGGCGCCCGTGCCCGTGCCCGTCCCCGTGCCTCTGCGGCGTTACTTCAGGCCGGGCATCAACTGGGCCGGGCGCACGGTCTACGGCATCCCCGTCTTCGGGTTCGCGCTGTTGGCCCTGAGCCGCGGTGCCTACGCGCTGGGGCAGGGTTGGGTGCTGGGCGGCCTGGTTCTCTTCGCCGGGGTCGCCCTCGTGGGTGAAGGGGTGATGTGGCCGGCCGAGCGCCGGCTGCAGGTCGCCCTGAGCTCGACCGACGCACCCCCGCCCGTCGCCGGGTCGCTGGACCACGACGCGGCGGCCATGTCCCGGGCCGCGACGGCCGCGCTGGTGCTGCTGGTGGCGGGGACTGTGCTCATGGTGGCGCAACCCTGACCGGGAAGACAGAAGGGGACCCCGTCAGGGTCCGTTCTGTCGGCGTTCTGGTCCCCCCGGAAGCGGCGACCCGGCCTGTTCTGCTGCAGCTCCTGCCGCCGTTCGGCGGAGGCTCCGTGTACCCGCTCCCGCGCGCCGGTCACGCGCCACGTGCGCGCTTACAGGCCCGTGGCCGCCGCCACCATTTCTCTGGCGCTGTCGATGTCCCCGGACCGCACGAGATCGGGCAGAGGACCGTCGAGCAGGCCCACCCAGTCCACCGAGTCGCTCCGCAACCCCGCTCGTTTGAGATGCGTTCGCGCCTCAGCGAGCAGTTGCGCCAGGATCCCGAGTCCGTCCCCGCACTCGGCGGCCAGGCGGGTCCGGAGCCATGAGGCGAGGGCGGGACTGAGCCCGCCCGTCGAGACCGACACCGTCACCGCACCATCCCGGTGGACGGCGGGGAGGATGAAGGAGGAACTCTCGAGGTCATCGGCACTGTTGGCCCAGACGCCGGCGGCCTCGGCGTCGGCGTACACCGCCGCGTCGACCTCGGCGATGCCGGTGGCCGTGACGACCAGCCGGAAGGGTGATGCATCGCCCCGGCGGTAGGGACGGCGCTCGAGCACGGGGAGCAACGGGATCAGCGCCTCCATGTCTCCGCTGAGCGAGGGCGCGATCACGGTGACGATGGCGCCGCAGTCGAGAAGGGTGCGTGCCTTGTGGGCTGCCACCTTCCCGCCTCCCACCACGAGGCAGGCATGGCCCGAGACGTCGAGCGAAACCGGGTAGAAGGGTGGCCGTGCCGTCGGCTCAGTCATGGAGCCGCGGCGGCCCGACCATGCCCGCCGCGATGGTGGCGAAGGTCAGGTCGTCGATCAAGACGAAGCTCCCGGTGATCCGGTCGGCCTCGTACGGGTCGACGGCCAGCGGGGTGGCGGTGCGCAGCGTCACCACACCGATGTCGTTCTCCCGCAATTCATCGGCCTCAACGATCCGGAGCTCGTTGACGTCGAAGATCCCGGCCACGCCCTCGACGACCACGGGAGTGACCCGGGTGGTGTGCTTGATCCGGAGGCGGTCCCCTGCGACGAGAGGGCGGTCCTGGAACCAGCAGACGGTTGCCTCGAACGTGTCGGTCACCTCGGGGGCGCCCTCTGCCGCGGCAATGAGGTCGCCGCGGGACACGTCGATGTGGTCGCCGAGCCGGATCGAGATGGACAGGCCCACCTCGGCCCTCTGGAGCGAGCCGTCCGCCGTCTCCATGGCCCGGATGGTCGTCCGTGCTCCTTGTGGGAGGACCACGACAGGGTCACCGACCCGGAAGGGCCCTCCGTTCACCATCCCGGCGTAATTGCGGCCGCCTCCCGGCTGACGGAGCACCCACTGCACCGGGAGTCTGGCACCACTTCCCGGGCTGACGCCGTGCTGGGCGGCCCACCCGCCGGCCCGCGCCGATTCGAGGGCGTCGAGCACGGTCGGACCGTCGTACCAGGGCGCCGCGTCCGAGCGAGTGACCACATTGTCGCCGTGGAGGGCAGAAATGGGGATCACGGTGCACGAGGAGATACCGAGCCGGCGCGCCAGCGCGTCCATCTCGTCTGCGATGCGCTGGTAGGCGCAGCGGTCCCAGTCGACGAGGTCCATCTTGTTGGCGCAGACGACGAGCTGGTCGACGCCGAGCAGCGCCGCGATGCAGATGTGGCGCCGCGACTGCTCGCGCAACCCCGAGGTCGCGTCGACGAGGACCAGGGCGAGGTCGGCCGTGGAGGCGCCCGTCGCCATGTTGCTGGTGTACTGGACGTGTCCCGGGCAGTCGGCGATGACGAATTTCCGGTGCGGTGTCGCCGCATAGCGGTAGGCCACGTCGATCGTGATGCCCTGTTCGCGCTCAGCCCGCAGGCCGTCGGTCACGAAGGACAGGTCGACCTCGCCCAGGCCGCGCCGCTCCGACGCGGCCTCTATCGCGGTGAGCTGGTCGTCGAAGAGCTGCCGGGTGTCGAAGAGGAGCCGGCCGATGAGGGTGCTCTTGCCATCGTCCACCGACCCGATGGTGGCGAACCGGAGGAGGTCCATGGTGTCCACGCCAAGCTCGGGACCGCCGGCCGGCGGAGAGCCGGGCAACGTGGTCATGGGTCTAGAAATACCCCTCACGCTTGCGGTCTTCCATCGAAGTCTCCGAAAAGCGGTCGTCGGCTCGGGTCGCTCCGCGCTCCGAGATTCTCGAGGCAGAGACCTCGCGGATGATCTCTTCCACCGATTCGGCGCCCGAGAGCACCGCACCGGTGCAGGTGGCGTCGCCGACGGTCCGGAAGCGGACCGTCTCCTTGCGGACCTGCTCGCCGCCTTCCGGGCTCACCCACTCGCTGATGGCCAGGAGCATGCCGTCGCGCTCGACCACTTCGCGCTCGTGCGCGTAGTAGATGGATGGGAGCTCGATCCGCTCGCGGCGGATGTACTGCCAGATGTCGAGCTCGGTCCAGTCTGAGAGCGGGAACGCACGAAGATGCTCACCCGGGCGCACTGTGCCCTGGTAGAGCTGCCACAGTTCAGGCCGCTGCGCCTTGGGATCCCACTGCCCGAAGGAATCGCGGAAGGAGAGCACGCGCTCCTTCGCTCTGGCCTTGTCCTCATCACGCCGCGCACCGCCGAAAGCTGCATCGAACCCATTGGCATTGATGGCATCGAGCAACGTCGTGGTCTGGAGGCGATTGCGTGATGCCGTCGGGCCCGGGTCGGCGACGCGGCCCCGGTCGATGGAGTCCTGGACGCTGGCGACGAGAAGGCGGGCGCCCTCGGCCTCGACTCGGGCGTCCCTGTAGTCGAGCACCTCGGAGAAGTTGTGGCCGGTGTCGACGTGGAGGACCGGGAACGGGATCCGCCCCGGCTTGAACGCCTTGGCGGCGAGGTGCAGCAGGACGGCCGAATCCTTGCCTCCGCTGAAGAGCAGGACCGGGCGCTCCGACTCTGCGGCCACCTCACGGATGATGAAGATAGCCAGGGACTCCAGAAGGTCGAGGTGGCCCAGCGGGTGTTCGACGGGTCTGACCAGGGCCGTCACCGACCCGCTCGGCCGGACCGCGACGGATCCCGCGACGGGTTGGTCCTCTGGGGAGCGGAAGGCAGCGGCGGTGTCCATGGAGCCTCTCAAATCATGACCATTTAGGTCATGTATACTAAAGCCTGCATTCGGATGGGCGTCAAGCGCCGGCGGCGGGCCCCCGAGACGGCCCGATCGCCCCCCGGGAGAAAGCGAGAGATCCGTGGCCGAGACCAACGTGAGCGACCAGCCGATGACCGCTGAAGACCTTGCCTCGGTCAGCCGAGAGCTCGAGTCAGCTCCGGCCAGTGCCGCCATCCGCTGGACAGTCGAGACCTTCGGTGACTCCCTGGTGCTGGCGGCTTCGTTCGAGGACATCGTGCTGATCGACCTGGTGACCAAGGTGGCACCGGCAGTTGAGGTCGTCTTCTTGGACACGGAGGCACACTTTCCCGAGACGTTGGCCTTTGTCGACGATATGCGGGAGCGCTATCGCCTCAACCTCACGGTGACGAAGCCCGGGCCCGAAGCGGCCGCCTACCCCTGTGGGTCCGACCAGTGCTGCCAGTTCCGCAAGGTGGAGCCGCTGCGGCATGCCCTCGCAGGGAAACGGGCCTGGCTGACGTCGCTCAAGCGGTCCGACGGCCCGACTCGGGCCGATGCGCCGATCGTGAGCTGGGACGCCGGATTCGGGCTCGTGAAGATCAATCCGCTGGCTACGTGGACCGAGGATGACATTTCGTCCTACCTCGCCGATCACCGGCTGCCTGTGCACCCTCTCACTCTCCAGGGTTACCGCTCCATCGGCTGTGCCCCGACGACGCGCCCGGTGGCCGAGGGGGAGGACGCCCGCGCCGGTCGCTGGGCCGGCGCCGACAAATCCGAGTGCGGCCTGCACGCCTAGTGCCTCGGGACCTTGACAACCCTTACGGGATGGAGTTCCGCGGCCGGCGCGACCGCGGGCTGAAGTTCATCCGGCCCTACCGCAACATCGGCGAGCTCAATCCGGTCGAGCAGCTGAAACTGTCGCGGCACCCCTTCGAGGTCGCCCAGGCGGTCATCGACACCTACTCCAAACAAGGTGCCGATTCCATCAACAAGGTGCCGGGCGAGCAAGAACGACTGAAGTGGGTCGGCATGTACCCGCAGCGCCAGGGGGGCGACGCCTTCATGATGCGGATCAAGGTCCCCGGCGGCGTGATGACTGCGCCCCAGGTCCGCGAGATCGGTATCGCTGCCGACGCCTTCGCCGAGGGTCCTGACGACAGCCCCGTCTTCGGGAACCGCTACGCCGACCTCACGACGAGGCAGGACATTCAGCTCCACTGGATCCGCATCGCCGACGTCCCGCGGATTTGGCAGCGTTTCTGGGATGTCGGGTTGACCACCGTGCAGGCCTGCGGCGACTCGGCCCGGAACGTCTGCTCGTGCCCCGTGTCGGGCATCGATCAGAAGGAGATCGTCGCGGCGCTGCCGGTGGCAGAGGCGATTTCGGCGTTCTTCACGGGCAACCGCGAGTACGCCAACCTGCCACGCAAGTTCAAGATCGCAGTGACGGGCTGCACGGAGGACTGTGCCCGGGTCGAGATCAACGACATCGGCCTGTGGCCGGCGGAGCATGCAGACGGCACGGTCGGCTTCAACGTGCTGATCGGCGGAGGTCTCTCGGATGGCGAGCGCATGGCCTCCGACATCGACCTCTTCATCCGGCCGGACCAGGCTGTCGAACTCTGCCGAGGGGTGGCGCAACTCTTCGGCGAGCTGGGCAACCGGGAGAACCGCGGTCTGGCCCGCATGCGGTACCTCGCCGAAGAGCTCGGTCCCGAAGGGTTCCGAGCTGCCCTCGACGAGCGCACGAACTTCGCCCTGCCACCGGCCGGCCGTGAGCTGACCACCGCGTTCCGCGGCGATCACGTGGGCGTGCACCCGCAGAAGCAGCCGGGTCTGTTCTACGTGGGTTGTTCGGTGCCGGTGGGTCGGATGCACGGCATCGAACTGGTCGAGCTGGCGCGCCTGGCCGAGACGTACGGGGATGGTGGCGTGCGCATCGGGACCGATCAGAACTTCATCGTCTCCGGCGTCCCCGAGGCGCGGCTCGACGACCTGCTGGCCGAAACCCTCATGCAGACATATTCACCCTTCCCCGGGCCGTTCGAACGGGGCGTGGTGGCCTGCACCGGGTCCGAGTTCTGTCGCTTTGCGGTGGTGGAGACGAAGGAGCGAGCCGTGAAGTGGGCGCGGACGCTCGACGCGCAGCTGTCGTCGGCCGACGAGAATGGGACCGCCCGCGACGATGCCGGGGTCATCCGGATGCACTTCTCCGGCTGCTCCGCCTCGTGCGCCCAGCCCCAGATCGCCGACATCGGCTTTCGGGGTGACATCGCGCACGTCGACGAGCACATCGAAGAGGCCGTGGACATCGGGTTGGGCGGCTCGCTCGGGCCCGACGCTGCGTTCATCGACTGGGTCGAGGGTGCGATGCCGGTTGACCGCGTGCCGGACGCGCTGCTCCGGGTGGTCACCCGCTACCGCGAGGAACATCGTCCCGGCGAGCCGTTCTACCTCTGGGCGCGCCGCACCAACGCGGACGACCTGCGGTCCACGCTGACCGGCGCCGCGCAGGCGGTCACGTCGTGAAGCGGTACCGCATCCGGGAGCAGATGAACGGGATCACTGAGCCGCCCGGCAAGGTCTGGTTCTGGGAGCTCGAGGCGGGCGTGATCCACGCCGACCGGTGCATCCAGTGCGGCACGTGCGTCGCCGTCTGCCCTTCGAACTCCATCGGGGTGAACGAGGACACGGATCTGCCGGAGTTGGTCAAGATGTGCACCGGCTGCTCGCTGTGCTGGGACTTCTGCCCCCGGGGTGGCCTCCGCTACGAGGCGCTGTGGCCGCCCTCGACTGCGGTCGCGGGCGAGGACGCCGAGGTGCAGCCCGCGCAGGTCCGCTCCGACTCGTCGGACACCTACTGGAAGATCAGCGGCGGCCCGCCGGCGGAAGGGCTGGGCGCGGTCGTGGAGTCCTATGCCGTGAGAGCGGCTGCACCGATTGACGACGTGCAGGATGGTGGTGCCGTGAGCGCGCTGTTGATCGGGCTGCTGGCCGCGGGAGAGATCGACGGCGCTCTCGTGTCGAAGCCGAGCGCCGATCCGGACGAGCAGTGGAAGGGCATCGCGACCATTGCGACGACTGCCGACGAGATCCGCGCCGCCTCTGGCAGCTTCTACAACCAGACGA
This sequence comes from uncultured Acidimicrobiaceae bacterium, assembly GCA_963764305.1. Taxonomy (GTDB): domain Bacteria; phylum Actinomycetota; class Acidimicrobiia; order Acidimicrobiales; family RAAP-2; genus Bog-473. The sequence continues at coordinate 44,176 of CAVXSD010000004.1, forward strand.
TGGGGTTGGCCGAGCTCGACCTGTCCCGCTACGCCCTGCCCCCCAAGCCGCGCATCGCGGTTGTGGGAACCCCGTGCGAGGTGCAGGGACTCCGGGCGATGCAGGCGAGGCGTTGGCCGACCGGGGCACACCGGATTGACGCCGTGGTGCTGACGATCGCGCTGATGTGCACCAAGAACTTCGACTACGAGGCGCTGACCCTGCGGGAGCTCCGTGACAAGCGCGGAGTGGACCTGGACCGGGTGTCGAAGATGGATGTGATCCGGGGCCGCATGATCGTCGAGTACCGCGACGGGGAGCTGGCCGTCGACGAGCCGGTCAAGGACTTCCACGGCGCCGCGCTCAAGGGCTGCGACGAGTGCGCGGATTTCCTCGGTCGCTCGGCTGACATCTCGGTGGGCAGCGTCGGCTCCATGAGCGACTGGACGAGCGTCATCATCCGGACCGAGCGCGGGCGCCTCGCCTTCCAGGCCGCCCGGGCCAAGTTGGACGTCCGGGGCCTGGACGACCCTGCGGCCCTGCTGCGCCTGGACGCGCTCGACAAAAAGATCGCCGGCCGCACCCTGCAGCGCAAGCTCGACCCCGATGCACCGCTCTTCATCGACTTCGAGGAGCACGTGCGCGCCTATGAGGGCTCTGACCGCCAGCCCGTCTACATCAGACATTGACCGTCACCGCGGTGCCCGTGCTGCACGTTCCGGACGAGCCCACGAGTCGGGCCGAGGGATGGCTGGCCGCCGTCCTCGACGGACGGGAGCTCGCAGCGGTGCTGACCGAGGATGGTGACGGCGTGACGGCCTGGCTGTGGAGTCGTTGGCGGGCGCTGGCCACAACGGGCCTCGATGAGGAGGATCTCGGGGTGATCGTGCTGGGCTACCGGCGCGAGGTCTGGCTCTGGCTGGCCGGTGAACGGACGTGGGCGCAGTGCTGCTCCGGGCTCATCGGCCGCATCAACCGGCGCCCCGCCGGTGGTGGCGGCAGCCCCGAGGCGTGAGCGGATCGGCGCCGCCTCCCGCCATCGCGCTGGGCGGCGTCACGGTGCGACGCGACGGCGTGTCCGTGTTGAGGGGGATCGACTGGCGCGTCGAGATCGGTGACCGCTGGGTCATCCTCGGACCGAACGGGTCGGGCAAGACGACCCTGCTCCAGGTGGCCGCCGCCCGGCTGTGGCCCACGGCCGGCACGGTGGACGTACTCGGGGCCCGTCTCGGCCGGGTCGACGTGCGGACGCTGCGTCCACGTGTTGCCCTGGTGAGCGGAGCCGTCACCCGACAGCTCCGCGCCGACCTGCCCGCCCGCGACGTCGTGGCCAGCGGCCGGTATGGGGCGCTCGAGACGTGGTGGGACCCCTACACGGCGGAGGACTGGGAGAAGGCGGACGGGCTGCTTGCGGGCGGCGGGGTGGGTGAGCTCGGCGGTCGTCCGTTCGGGGTGATCTCAGAGGGTGAGCGCCAACAGGTCCTGTTGGCCCGGGCGCTGATGAGCGACCCGGAGCTGATCCTGCTCGACGAGCCGTTTGCCGGCCTCGACTTGGGCGCCCGTGAGCGCCTCCTCCTCCGTCTCACCGTGCTGGCCGCCGATCCGGCGAGCCCGCCCGTCGTCCTGGTCACCCACCACTGCGAGGAGATCCCGCCGGGGTTCACCCACGGAGCCCTCGTTGCAGACGGTGCCTTCGTGGGCGCGGGCCGGTTGCCCGAGGTCGTGACCTCGGAGCGAGTCTCGGCCTGCTTCGGGGTGACGGTGACCGTCGGATGCACCGACGGGCGGTGGTGGAGCCGCGCCACCTGAGGGGACTCGACGCCCCCTGAGCGGGCCTCAAAAAGTCCTTGCTTCGGCGCGTCGCTGGGGGTACAAACGGAGCCAGCGGAGAAGTGTCGACGAGGTCGGCGCTGTGCATTTCCCCACCATCCACCATTTGTAAAACCCCGTTCACTAGGGTTTTTCGAAGAGCGAAGGTAGGTCGTCGGGGAGTGACGGTTGTGATCCTGCTGGTCCTCGTAGTGCTTTTGTGGGTGGCGGTGTTAGCCCCGAGCGTGTGGCGGAGATTCGGAGAGCGCCAGGGTGTCGGATCCATCGACCACTTCCACCACCAATTGCAGACCCTCGAGCACGCGGGGCCTAAGACCGTGGCCCCGGCATACCGCTTGCACACGGCGGTGCCCGGCGCCCGGTCGACCGAATCGGCCACAGACCCGTTGATCGACTCGTCCCGACCGAAATTGGTGCTGCTGCGACCGACGGACAACGCGGATGCTGCCGACGTCGACGGAAACGACGGCCGCCACTACGAGAGGGTCAGTGTGCTCGACCGCCCCGAGCCGCTTTGCCTGCCCGAGGGGAACGTGGATCGGACCTTCCCTCGTGAGCAGGCGCGGCGACGGTGTACCACGCTATTGCGCTGCCTGGGCGGCGTGGCGATCTCGACCGCGCTCATCGGGTTGTTTCCGGCGATGCACCTGGCCTGGGTGTTCACCGCTCTCACCGGGTTGGCAGCCCTCGGGCTCGTCGGGCTGATGGCCTACGCAAAGGAGCTCGAGGATCAGCAGAGCCGTCGCCGTTCGCGACGCGAAGCGACCAGACCCGTTGGGAGGGCCACGGCGAGCGATGCCGCGACGGCTGGTTACCCCGGGGCCTGGGATGATGATGACGACTACGAGGTGCACCGGGCCATAGCCCGCTGAACTGCCGTCAGGCAGCTGAACCACCACAGCCCGCTGAACCGCGACAGGCCGCTGAACTGAGGGTCCGGAGAACCTCCGGCCGCTTCGCCGGATGAGGTCCGCAGCCCACCGGGAAGAATCCGGGGCCGACTATTCTGGGCGGTGACGGGGGTGTAGCTCAGCCGGTAGAGCGCTACGTTCGCAATGTAGAGGCCGAGGGTTCGAGTCCCTTCACCTCCACCAAAGGTCCAGGTCAGAGGCCTGAAGTGGGATC
>CAVXSD010000005.1:0-567200 GCA_963764305.1 uncultured Acidimicrobiaceae bacterium
TCCGGTCGGCCTCGTAGGGGTCGACGGCGAGCGGGGTGGCGGTGACCAGCTCGACGATCCCGATGTCGTTGTCGCGGAGCTCGTCGACCGGGTCGAGGCGGAGCTCGTTGACGTCGAAGACGGGCCCCGACGGCGGCGATCCTCGGGGGTGACCCGTGGTGTGCTTGATCCGAAGCGGTCCCCTGCTCCGAGGGGGCCGTCGCCGAACCAGCACAGGGTCGCGTCGAATTCGGCGGGGCCGCGGGGGGCTTTCGGCCGGGGCGATGAGATCGCCGCGGAGACGTCGAGGTCGTCGCGAGCCGGACCGACACCGACAGCCGACCGGCGCCCGTCGAGCGGCCCGTCGAAGGTCTCGTGACCGATGGTCGGCCGGCCCTCGGGAAGGACCACGACTCGTCGCCGGGCCGGAGCGGGCCGCCGCTGACCATGCCCGCGTAGCTGCGCCCGCCGCCGGGATGGCGGACCACCCACTGGACCGGGCAGCCGGGAGCCGGTGCCCCGGTGGGCACCTTCCGGCGCCCACGCGCCGGCCGGGGCCCTCGAGGGCCTCGAGCAGGGTGGGTCCGTCGTACCAGGGCGCGGGTGGAGCGGTCGACGACGTTGTCGCCGTGGAGGGCGGAGACGGGCACGACCGTGACGTGTCGATGCCGAGGCGCGGGCCAGGGTCGCATCTCGTCGCGACCGCCCGTAGGCGCACCGTCCCAGTCGGCGAGGTCCATCTTGTTGGCGCCGACGAGCAGCTGGCGGACACCGAGGAGCGGGCGATGCAGGTGTGGCGCGGGTCTGCTCCTGCGGCCCGGCGGTGGCGTCGACCACCACCACGGCCAGGTCGGCGGTGGAGGCGCCGGTGGCCATGTTCTGCGTGTACTGGACGTGCCCGGGGCAGTCGGCGATGACGAACTTCCGGCGCGGCGTGGCCGCGTAGCGGTAGGCGACGTCGATGGTGATGCCCTGCTCGCGCTCGGCCCGCAGGCCGTCGGTGACGAAGGAGAGGTCGACCTCGCCCACGCCGCGACGGGCGACGCTGGCCACGGACGCTCGAGCTGGTCGTCGAACAGCTGCCTGGTGTCGTGGAGCAGCCGGCCGATGAGCGTCGACTTGCCGTCGTCGACCGAGCCGATCGCGGCGAACCGCAGGAGGGCAGGGTCCCGCCGGGCCCGGCCCCGCCGGCCGGCGGGCGCCGGGCTCGTGGACGTCGGGTCAGAAGTAGCCCTCGCGCTTCGGTCCTCCATCGAGGTCTCGGAGAACCGGTCGTCGGCCCGGGTCGCGCCCCGCTCGCGACATCGCGAGGCGGCGACCTCGGCGATGACCTCGTCGACGGTGTCGGCTCCCGAGCGCACGGCGCCGGTGCAGGTGGCGTCGCCGACCGTCCGGAAGCGGACGGTGAGCTCTTCGACGACCTCGTCGCCGCGGTCGGGGAAGACCCATTCGGTCAGCGCGAGCAGCATGCCGTCGCGCTCGACGACGGGGCGCCGTGCGCGAAGTAGATCGAGGGCAGGGCGATCTCCTCGCGGGGGATGTACTGCCAGACGTCGAGCTCGGTCCAGTCCGAGAGCGGGAAGGCGCGCAGTGCTCGCCCGGGCGAACCGGGCCCTGGTAGAGCTGCCACAGCTCGGGTCGCTGCCACTGGGGTCCCACTGGCCGAAGGCGTCGCGGAACGAGAGCACCCGCTCCTTGGCCCGGGCCTTATCCTCGTCTCGTCGTGCCCCGCCGATGCTGCGTCAAATCCGGTCGTCGTTGATGGCATCGAGCAGCGTCACGGTCTGGAGGCGATTGCGCGAGCCGGCGGGCCAGGGTCGGCGACGGGCCCTGGTCGATGGAGTCCTGGACTCTGGCGACGAGAAGCGCGCGCCCTCGGCCTCGACTCGGGTGTCCCGGAAGTCGAGGACCTCGGAGAAGTTGTGGCCGGTGTCGACGTGCATGACCGGGAAGGGGAGCGCCGGGCCGAATGCCTTGTCGGCGAGATGGAGCAGGACGGCCGAATCCTTGCCTCCGCTGAAGAGCAGGACCGGGCGCTCCCACTCGGCGGCCACCTCACGGATGATGAAGATAGCCAGGGACTCCAGAAGGTCGAGGTGGCCCAGCGGGTGTTCGACGGGTCTGACCAGGGCCGTCACCGACCCGCTCGGCCGGACCACGACGGATCCCACGACGGGTTGGTCCTCTGGGGAGCGGAAGGCAGCGGCGGTGTCCATGGAGCCTCTCAAATCATGACCATTTAGGTCATGTATACTAAAGCCTGCATTCGGATGGGCGTCAAGCGCCGGCGGCGGGCCCCCGAGACGGCCCGATCGCCCCCCGGGAGAAAGCGAGAGATCCGTGGCCGAGACCAACGTGAGCGACCAGCCGATGACCGCTGAAGACCTTGCCTCGGTCAGCCGAGAGCTGAGTCAGCTCCGGCCAGTGCCGCCATCCGCTGGACAGTCGAGACCTTCGGTGACTCCCTGGTGCTGGCGGCTTCGTTCGAGGACATCGTGCTGATCGACCTGATGACAAGGTGGCACCGGCAGTTGAGGTCGTCTTCTTGGACACGGAGGCACACTTTCCCGAGACGTTGGCCTTTGTCGACGATATGCGGGAGCGCTATCGCCTCAACCTCACGGTGACGAAGCCCGGGCCCGAAGCGGCCGCCTACCCCTGTGGGTCCGACCAGTGCTGCCAGTTCCGCAAGGTGGAGCCGCTGCGGCATGCCCTCGCAGGGAAACGGGCCTGGCTGACGTCGCTCAAGCGGTCCGATGGCCCGACTCGGGCCGATGTGCCGATCGTGAGCTGGGACGCCGGATTCGGGCTCGTGAAGATCAATCCGCTGGCTACGTGGACCGAGGATGGCATTTCGTCCTACCTCGCCGATCACCGGCTGCCTGTGCACCCTCTCACTCTCCAGGGTTACCGCTCCATCGGCTGTGCCCGACGACGCGCCCGGTGGCCGAGGGGGAGGACGCCCACGCCGGTCGCTGGGCCGGCGCCGACAAATCCGAGTGCGGCCTGCACGCCTAGTGCCTCGGGACCTTGACAACCCTTACGGGATGGAGTTCCGCGGCCGGCGCGACCGCGGGCTGAAGTTCATCCGGCCCTACCGCAACATCGGCGAGCTCAATCCGGTCGAGCAGCTGAAACTGTCGCGGCACCCCTTCGAGGTCGCCCGGCGGTCATCGACACCTACTCCAAACAAGGTGCCGATTCCATCAACAAGGTGCCGGGCGAGCAAGAACGACTGAAGTGGGTCGGCATGTACCCGCAGCGCCAGGGGGGCGACGCCTTCATGATGCGGATCAAGGTCCCCGGCGGCGTGATGACTGCGCCCAGGTCCGCGAGATCGGTATCGCTGCCGACGCCTTCGCCGAGGGTCCTGACGACAGCCCCGTCTTCGGGAACCGCTACGCCGACCTCACGACGAGGCAGGACATTCAGCTCCACTGGATCCGCATCGCCGACGTCCCGCGGATTTGGCAGCGTTTCTGGGATGTCGGGTTGACCACCGTGCAGGCCTGCGGCGACTCGGCCCGGAACGTCTGCTCGTGCCCCGTGTCGGGCATCGATCAGAAGGAGATCGTCGCGGCGCTGCCGGTGGCAGAGGCGATTTCGGCGTTCTTCACGGGCAACCGCGAGTACGCCACCTGCCACGCAAGTTCAAGATCGCAGTGACGGGCTGCACGGAGGACTGTGCCCGGGTCGAGATCAACGACATCGGCCTGTGGCCGGCGGAGCATGCAGACGGCACGGTCGGCTTCAACGTGCTGATCGGCGGAGGTCTCTCGGATGGCGAGCGCATGGCCTCCGACATCGACCTCTTCATCCGGCCGGACCAGGCTGTCGAACTCTGCCGAGGGGTGGCGCGACTCTTCGGCGAGCTGGGCAACCGGGAGAACCGCGGTCTGGCCCGCATGCGGTACCTCGCCGAAGAGCTCGGTCCCGAAGGGTTCCGAGCTGCCCTCGACGAGCGCACGAACTTCGCCCTGCCACCGGCCGGCCGTGAGCTGACCACCGCGTTCCGCGGCGATCACGTGGGCGTGCACCCGCAGAAGCAGCCGGGTCTGTTCTACGTGGGTTGTTCGGTGCCGGTGGGTCCATGCACGGCATCGAACTGGTCGACTCGCGCCTGGCCGAGACGTACGGGGATGGTGGCGTGCGCATCGGGACCGATCAGAACTTCATCGTCTCCGGCGTCCCCGAGGCGCGGCTCGACGACCTGCTGGCCGAAACCCTCATGCAGACATATTCACCCTTCCCCGGGCCGTTCGAACGGGGCGTGGTGGCCTGCACCGGGTCCGAGTTCTGTCGCTTTGCGGTGGTGGAGACGAAGGAGCGAGCCGTGAAGTGGGCGCGGACGCTCGACGCGCAGCTGTCGTCGGCCGACGAGAATGGGACCGCCCGCGACGATGCCGGGGTCATCCGGATGCACTTCTCCGGCTGCTCCGCCTCGTGCGCCCAGCCCCAGATCGCCGACATCGGCTTTCGGGGTGACATCGCGCACGTCGACGAGCACATCGAAGAGGCCGTGGACATCGGGTTGGGCGGCTCGCTCGGGCCCGACGCTGCGTTCATCGACTGGGTCGAGGGTGCGATGCCGGTTGACCGCGTGCCGGACGCGCTGCTCCGGGTGGTCACCCGCTACCGCGAGGAACATCGTCCCGGCGAGCCGTTCTACCTCTGGGCGCGCCGCACCAACGCGGACGACCTGCGGTCCACGCTGACCGGCGCCGCGCAGGCGGTCACGTCGTGAAGCGGTACCGCATCCGGGAGCAGATGAACGGGATCACTGAGCCGCCCGGCAAGGTCTGGTTCTGGGAGCTCGAGGCGGGCGTGATCCACGCCGACCGGTGCATCCAGTGCGGCACGTGCGTCGCCGTCTGCCCTTCGAACTCCATCGGGGTGAACGAGGACACGGATCTGCCGGAGTTGGTCAAGATGTGCACCGGCTGCTCGCTGTGCTGGGACTTCTGCCCCCGGGGTGGCCTCCGCTACGAGGCGCTGTGGCCGCCCTCGACTGCGGTCGCGGGCGAGGACGCCGAGGTGCAGCCCGCGCAGGTCCGCTCCGACTCGTCGGACACCTACTGGAAGATCAGCGGCGGCCCGCCGGCGGAAGGGCTGGGCGCGGTCGTGGAGTCCTATGCCGTGAGAGCGGCTGCACCGATTGACGACGTGCAAGATGGTGGTGCCGTGAGCGCGCTGTTGATCGGGCTGCTGGCCGCGGGAGAGATCGACGGCGCTCTCGTGTCGAAGCCGAGCGCCGATCCGGACGAGCAGTGGAAGGGCATCGCGACCATTGCGACGACTGCCGACGAGATCCGCGCCGCCTCTGGCAGCTTCTACAACCAGACGATGGGGTTGGCCGAGCTCGACCTGTCCCGCTACGCCCTGCCCCCCAAGGCGCGCATCGCGGTTGTGGGAACCCCGTGCGAGGTGCAGGGACTCCGGGCGATGCAGGCGAGGCGTTGGCCGACCGGGGCACACCGGATTGACGCCGTGGTGCTGACGATCGCGCTGATGTGCACCAAGAACTTCGACTACGAGGCGCTGACCCTGCGGGAGCTCCGTGACAAGCGCGGAGTGGACCTGGACCGGGTGTCGAAGATGGATGTGATCCGGGGCCGCATGATCGTCGAGTACCGCGACGGGGAGCTGGCCGTCGACGAGCCGGTCAAGGACTTCCACGGCGCCGCGCTCAAGGGCTGCGACGAGTGCGCGGATTTCCTCGGTCGCTCGGCTGACATCTCGGTGGGCAGCGTCGGCTCCATGAGCGACTGGACGAGCGTCATCATCCGGACCGAGCGCGGGCGCCTCGCCTTCCAGGCCGCCCGGGCCAAGTTGGACGTCCGGGGCCTGGACGACCCTGCGGCCCTGCTGCGCCTGGACGCGCTCGACAAAAAGATCGCCGGCCGCACCCTGCAGCGCAAGCTCGACCCCGATGCACCGCTCTTCATCGACTTCGAGGAGCACGTGCAGCGCCTATGAGGGCTCTGACCGCCAGCCCGTCTACATCAGACATTGACCGTCACCGCGGTGCCCGTGCTGCACGTTCCGGACGAGCCCACGAGTCGGGCCGAGGGATGGCTGGCCGCCGTCCTCGACGGACGGGAGCTCGCAGCGGTGCTGACCGAGGATGGTGACGGCGTGACGGCCTGGCTGTGGAGTCGTTGGCGGGCGCTGGCCACAACGGGCCTCGATGAGGAGGATCTCGGGGTGATCGTGCTGGGCTACCGGCGCGAGGTCTGGCTCTGGCTGGCCGGTGAACGGACGTGGGCGCAGTGCTGCTCCGGGCTCATCGGCCGCATCAACCGGCGCCCCGCCGGTGGTGGCGGCAGCCCCGAGGCGTGAGCGGATCGGCGCCGCCTCCCGCCATCGCGCTGGGCGGCGTCACGGTGCGACGCGACGGCGTGTCCGTGTTGAGGGGGATCGACTGGCGCGTCGAGATCGGTGACCGCTGGGTCATCCTCGGACCGAACGGGTCGGGCAAGACGACCCTGCTCCAGGTGGCCGCCGCCCGGCTGTGGCCCACGGCCGGCACGGTGGACGTACTCGGGGCCCGTCTCGGCCGGGTCGACGTGCGGACGCTGCGTCCACGTGTTGCCCTGGTGAGCGGAGCCGTCACCCGACAGCTCCGCGCCGACCTGCCCGCCCGCGACGTCGTGGCCAGCGGCCGGTATGGGGCGCTCGAGACGTGGTGGGACCCCTACACGGCGGAGGACTGGGAGAAGGCGGACGGGCTGCTTGCGGGCGGCGGGGTGGGTGAGCTCGGCGGTCGTCCGTTCGGGGTGATCTCAGAGGGTGAGCGCCAACAGGTCCTGTTGGCCCGGGCGCTGATGAGCGACCCGGAGCTGATCCTGCTCGACGAGCCGTTTGCCGGCCTCGACTTGGGCGCCCGTGAGCGCCTCCTCCTCCGTCTCACCGTGCTGGCCGCCGATCCGGCGAGCCCGCCCGTCGTCCTGGTCACCCACCACTGCGAGGAGATCCCGCCGGGGTTCACCCACGGAGCCCTCGTTGCAGACGGTGCCTTCGTGGGCGCGGGCCGGTTGCCCGAGGTCGTGACCTCGGAGCGAGTCTCGGCCTGCTTCGGGGTGACGGTGACCGTCGGATGCACCGACGGGCGGTGGTGGAGCCGCGCCACCTGAGGGGACTCGACGCCCCCTGAGCGGGCCTCAAAAAGTCCTTGCTTCGGCGCGTCGCTGGGGGTACAAACGGAGCCAGCGGAGAAGTGTCGACGAGGTCGGCGCTGTGCATTTCCCCACCATCCACCATTTGTAAAACCCCGTTCACTAGGGTTTTTCGAAGAGCGAAGGTAGGTCGTCGGGGAGTGACGGTTGTGATCCTGCTGGTCCTCGTAGTGCTTTTGTGGGTGGCGGTGTTAGCCCCGAGCGCGTGGCGGAGATTCGGAGAGCGCCAGGGTGTCGGATCCATCGACCACTTCCACCACCAATTGCAGACCCTCGAGCACGCGGGGCCTAAGACCGTGGCCCCGGCATACCGCTTGCACACGGCGGTGCCCGGCGCCCGGTCGACCGAATCGGCCACAGACCCGTTGATCGACTCGTCCCGACCGAAATTGGTGCTGCTGCGACCGACGGACAACGCGGATGCTGCCGACGTCGACGGAAACGACGGCCGCCACTACGAGAGGGTCAGTGTGCTCGACCGCCCCGAGCCGCTTTGCCTGCCCGAGGGGAACGTGGATCGGACCTTCCCTCGTGAGCAGGCGCGGCGACGGTGTACCACGCTATTGCGCTGCCTGGGCGGCGTGGCGATCTCGACCGCGCTCATCGGGTTGTTTCCGGCGATGCACCTGGCCTGGGTGTTCACCGCTCTCACCGGGTTGGCAGCCCTCGGGCTCGTCGGGCTGATGGCCTACGCAAAGGAGCTCGAGGATCAGCAGAGCCGTCGCCGTTCGCGACGCGAAGCGACCAGACCCGTTGGGAGGGCCACGGCGAGCGATGCCGCGACGGCTGGTTACCCCGGGGCCTGGGATGATGATGACGACTACGAGGTGCACCGGGCCATAGCCCGCTGAACTGCCGTCAGGCAGCTGAACCACCACAGCCCGCTGAACCGCGACAGGCCGCTGAACTGAGGGTCCGGAGAACCTCCGGCCGCTTCGCCGGATGAGGTCCGCAGCCCACCGGGAAGAATCCGGGGCCGACTATTCTGGGCGGTGACGGGGGTGTAGCTCAGCCGGTAGAGCGCTACGTTCGCAATGTAGAGGCCGAGGGTTCGAGTCCCTTCACCTCCACCAAAGGTCCAGGTCAGAGGCCTGAAGTGGGATCCCCTACGGTCACGTCCTTCGTCGGCGTGACCTTACGTGACCTTATCGGCCACATGACGAGTGAATCGAGCCATGTGAGCTGGGCGCAGTTCTATGCGTTGCACGGTCCCGTCTGGTGACGAACTCAGAACTCGACTCGAAATTTGGGCTGGAAGGTCACCGTCGTTGGACGGATGCCGGCGATGCGGTCGACTCGGTAGCTCCGAAGCTGTCCGTAATCGTTGACGACGAAGAGGATCAGGTTGCCGTCTTGGGTGTAGCGCAGTGAGTACGGCTCGACTCGCCGTGATCCCCATCGCCCGTTCTCGGCTCGGTAGTCGATGTCGACCTTCAGGCGGTTGACTCCGGCATAGCGGAGCAACTCGAGAGGGACGCCGAGCCTCCACGATGTTATGGCCTTGGGCGCCTCCCAGCCGGAGTCAAGTTTGCCGAGCGAAGCTCGGGGCAGCTCGACGATGCGCAGCGTTCCTGCCAGCCAGCCGAAGACATCGTCCAGGGTCGACCAGAAGTCGGCGAAAGGTGGCAGGGGCCGAGGGAGTTGGTGGCCGAGCATGTTCTCCCATTCGCCTTCGATCTCCTCTCGGAACGGCGACGTGCGGATGGTGTCGATGGTCGGAACGTCGATCTCGGCGTGGCTGCACTTGCGGTTGAGCACAGCGCTCACCGCCTGGCTCCTTCCGATGAGATCTGGGTGGCGGTGCATGTGGACCACGTCGTAGAGATCACGCGGCCGGCAGCGTTCCGCCAGTGCTCGCAGCTTCTCTCCTAACAATTCGGTGAGCGAATAAGACATTACGGCTTCCACTGGCAGAGGCGCATCGCTATAGGGGTGTCCGATGGGTCGCAGTTCGGGACGTTCGACGAGGACTTCATCGGTGGTGATGTCGAGCTTCATCTTGGGTGACGTCGGTTGTGGGTTCGGACCTTGATAGGCGATTCTTCCTTGAGTGGTGGGACGCCCTCGTCGGTTCCGTCTGCGCTGGAATGACTGGTCGTCGAGCATCAGCTCGATCCCTGACTCCTCGAGGAGCCATTCGGCGATCTCCCCGAAGATGCGCTGCAGATCGTCGGGTTCGTCGGCACCGCCTTCTATGACGGTGAAGTCAAGGTCTTCGGAGAACCGGAACGTCTCGTAGTAGCACTTGCGAAGGCAAGTTCCGCCCTTGAATATCCACCTCTCGGCGAGGGCGGGGTGATGTGCGATCCCCGCCAGCAGCCAGCCGAGGACGTAGTCCTTCTCGATGACGCTGATATCGAGGGTCCATTCGGCCCGGAGCTGCTGGAGGTCGCGCTTGGGGATCACGCTGGCTCCACCGGGGTGATCGAAACGTTGACCCGCAGACCCCAGCGCATGGACCGTCGACCGCCTTTGGGTCCCTGCGGATCGAGGGCAGAGATGCCAGCAGAGACGCGTGCTTGGCAGGCGGTGATCAGATCGGGTCGGTCGCGACCAAGTGCTTCGACGATATAGCCGAGGCGCTTGAAGACAGCTCGGTTCCCGAGGCGGTCGCCGTAGTCGAGGAGGGTGAGGGGATCATGCTCATCGAGGTAGGCATCGGTGATCTCAGCTGCGTGGCGGATGCCGCCAGCGAGTCTTGGGTCATCGAGCGCATCGATCACGGTCCGTGCTGGGTCGGCAAAGCGAAGTCGGGTCCCGTCTTGCCACTCGCTCTTGGTTCCCCAGCTCAGGGCGGTTTCGGTCGCATGGGCGACTAGGTAGGCATGGTCGAGGAGGCTGACCTTTGAAGAACGGACCCTGGCGGTCGTCTTGAGGACCGTCGTGCGGAACACCTGATCGGTGAGCGCCCAATGGTTGGCCGACGTCCAGCCGGTGAAGTAGCAAGGAGCCCACACCGCCGCGGCCACGATTAAGGCGTCTTCTGACCATGCGGCGGGGTTGGCGGCCTCGACGGGTACTCCGATGTACATACCGCGACGGACCCGGCGGACCCAGCCATCTGCGGCCCAGCGGGAGAGGCGCTTGGCCGCAGAGTCAGCATCGACGCCCAGAACGTCGGTGACGAGGGCGGGCGTGATGAACCTGCTGCCCGAACCGAACACCGCTGCGAGCTCGGCCCGGCCCTTCCCCGAGATACCTGATGCAAATTCCGACATCCTTAGACCGACACCTCCGTTCCAAAGGGAATATCTGGATCAAGGATATCAGTAACGTCGCCATACCGACACATCCCTTGTTGAGAATTACCGGCTTACGGATATCGCTCCTCGGGCGTGGGGGCGTCAATTGTCCGCGGGACATTGGAACGTCCACCTCACCCAGCCATGGTTGCCCACCGGGAAAAGGTTGGCAGCCGGATGTTCGTCACGGTGGGGAACGCGCGTTTCTCTGCCACGTGCGGCTTCGCGTCTCTTAATCGACGAGCCTGCATCCAGACGACTGGATTTGACAACCTAAACTTCTACTGTAAACTTACATCACAAGCTAACAATGAAAGCGTAGATATGGTGCTGAAGTTCAAGGTTCTGTTCGCGGAGTTCGTCGCCGCAACCCACGTGGCCAAGGTGATCGACTGCGAGAAGAGATCGTCGCCGTGGCAAGCGAGTTGATCGCAGAGTCCGGCGACGCAGATCAGCTCTCGCTTCGGGCAGTTGCCAACAGGATTGGCATCGCTGCGCCATCGATCTATCGCCACTTCGCCGATGTTGAGCACTTGAAGATGGCTGTGGTCGAGCGAAGCTTCGCTACCTTCAGCGAGGCGCGAGATATTGCCAGCGCGTCAATCACCGACCCGGTCGAGGCACTACAAGCGCGCTGCCGAACGTACTGCAGGTTCGCGCTGGAGTACCCGGGACCGTACAGGTTCATGTTCAGCCATCAAGCTCCTCCGGCGAACCCGCCCGAACCCAATGCTGCATTCAAGGCGCTCGCCCATTCCATAGAACGATGCCAAGAAGCCGGTAGAGCACGTGCAACCGACGACCCGTTCTACCTTGCTGCCCAAGTATGGGCGCACCTGCACGGATTGGTGCTACTCCGCATGAATCAGCCCGACTTTCCGTGGCCTGCCTCGGCTGAGGAAATGGCGGAACAATCCGTCGCCCGACTGCTCATCCTCGATTGAATCCCGCGCCGCGTAGCACGCCGCGAATGGTCGCCTCGCAGTCCGTACGAAACACAGTCTTACCTCGTCAACAACCCAAATGGAGACATACGTGACAACGACTTCAACTTTGCAGCCCGAACCGAACCCTGCTCCCATCGGCGTTGATGTACTACATGATCCGCCACGAACAAGCGTGGGAAGCGATCGCCTACGATTGCTCACCCCGGGATCGCGCGCTCACCGAGCTCTGTTGACCGCCGCTCTTATCGGCGGTCTTGCTCTTCAACCTGACGGTCTGGGTCGACGGCTTCTTTCGCCCTGGGTACAACGCCTTTCGCCAACCCGAGAGTGCGCTGAGCCTCGGACCGGGAGGCTGGGTCCAAATCACGAACTTCATTGTTTTCGGAATCCTCAACCTCTGCTTCGCACTGGCATTGCGAAAAACACTCGCCCCTGGCCGAGGATCAACCTGGGGCCCCGTCCTGCAGGGTATCGCCGGTCTCAGCATGATCATCGTCGGCATCTTCGTCGAGGATCCCTCTAAGGGATACCCAATCGGGGTGGTGCGCCCGGTTTCAGCGACGCTCCATGGTTCGATCCATACATCGGCGACCTTCGTCGCCCTGATCGCGACCGTTGCGTTCCTGTTCGTCCTCGCCAGTCGACTCTCCGTCGAGCGGGGCTGGCGAGGGTGGCCGACCTGGCTGCGTACTGCGGCCGTGCTGATGATGGCACTCCTTGCCGCATTCGGAGTCGCCATGGCTGGCCACGGTCCGGCCGGTCTCTTCGAAAAGGCGGCAAGCATTGCGGTCACGGTGCCTGGGACGGTCTTCTTGATCCGCGTCCTGCGGCGCGGTGGGAGATTGCAGTATGCGGTAAGCCGTGACGTCGGGCAGCAGAAGGGCCGCTCCTAGAGACCGGTCCTTCTGCACGCCATTCGTGGCGGGGCAAACCAGTGAATGGTCGGACAGTGAGTTACGAGCCAAACGACCCACAATTCTGCTTGGTCATGGCGGGCGGACGAGCAGACGGTAGGGACGGAGCCACATGAATCTGCCCGACTCTCCGTGCGCCTGCCTCGGTAGAGGAAATGGCGGAACAATCCGTCGCCCGACTGCTCATCCTCGGTTGAAGCCCGCGCCGCGTAGCACGCGGCGAATGGTCGCCTCGCAGTCCATACGAAACGCAGTCTTACCTAGGCAACAACGACTCAAATGGAGATATACGTGACAACGACTTCAACTTTGCACCCTGAACCGAATCCTGTCCCCGTCCGAGAACGCCGATTCCCGACGCTGGACCAATGAGGACTGCAACCGCGGACAGGACGGACCGATCGACCGTGGAGGGAGACCCGCATGACGCCTTGCCGCGTGCGGCGGTCAAGCTCGATGCCGTCACGAAGCGCTATGGCCGTCGCCGAAGTGGCACTGGGGCGTTGCGAGGAGTCACCGCCGCGTTCCCCCATGCGTCGTTCAGCGCGGTCATGGGCCTCTCGGGCTCGGGAAAGTCAACCCTCCTCCAGGTTGCCGCCGGCCTTGACCGTCCGACGTCGGGCGCCGTGCGCCTCGGCAGTACCGACCTCAACGGCTTGAGCCGGCGCAAGCTGTCGATACTGCGTCGCGAGCGAGTCGGCTTCGTGTTCCAGGCGTTCAACCTCGTCCCGAGCCTCTCGGTGGCGGAGAACATCGCGTTGCCGCTCCGCCTCGACCATCGTCACGTCGACCGGCGCCACGTCGAGCAGCTCGCCGAGCGCGTCGGCATCGCTGGCCAGCTGCGGCGCCTTCCTGGAACGCTGTCGGGGGGCCAACAACAGCGCGTAGCGATCGCCCGGGCGTTGGTCGCACGACCAGAGGTGATCTTCGCCGACGAGCCCACCGCAGCACTCGACCCGTACACCTCGGAGGCGATCGTCAGCCTGCTCCGCCAGGCCGTGGATGAGCTTCGTCAGACCGTCGTGGTGGTGACCCACGAGCCCACTGTTGCCGCCCAAGCGGACCGGGTCTTGCTCCTCGACCGCGGAAAGCTCGTCGTCCAAATCGAGTCGCCGGACGCGGTCGAGCTCGCCGCGATCCTGCGGCGCCTCGGGGAAGCGGCGCATTCGGAGAGACGATCTCCGATGAGGCAACTCCTTGCTACCCTCAGGCACCGACCGGCGCCGATCGTCGGTATCCTCGTCGCGTTGACTGATTGCCGCCTCGGTCGTCATCTGGGCGTTCTCGGTCGGAGAAGCAGGGAAAAACTCGTCGGTCCCAGCCGAGCGCCTCGCAGCAACGACCATCGTCGTCACGGGCAAGGCCGGACGTCGCGTTCACCTCCGGCAGCGGCCAAGACGCGACAACCGACATTCTCCCCCTCACGAGCTACCGACGTGTCCCCTCCACCGTGGCGACGGCACTCGGGAACATCCCCGGCGTACGCGATGCCGTCGCGGACCAGTCGGTGCCCATAGCACTTTCGCTGCCCAACGGCCAGGTAGCCACCAGGCACGAGCGCCGAGCCGCTCACCGGCTACGGCTGGCAGAGCGCGGTACTCACGCCCTTCAAGCTTCTTTCGGGTCACGCGCCGAGCGCTTCGAACCAGCTCGTGGTCGGTAGAGGTGTGGCCAGGTCCACCGGACTTGGCGTCGGCGACGAGATTCGTCTCATCGGCCAGCCGCTCCCTTCCTTCACCATCGTGGGCATCGCCGCTGCGCCGGCCGGCGACCCGGCGGGAACCTGGACGCTGTTCTTCTCCGGTCCTGAAGCCGCGGCCCTCTATGGCCATCCCGGCGAGGCGGACCTCATCGGCATCGTCGCCGGGCCCGGCGTCTCCTCTGCCCAGCTCACTTCCCGAGTGCGCGCGGCGCTCTCGGGACAACACCTCTCGGTGCTGAGTGGGAGATCCCGGGGGATAGCCGAGGACGTCGCCGCTGCGAGCGGCCTGTCGAACTTGTCGCTATTCGGTGGCGGTGCCGGCATGACCATCGTGCCCATCTCACTCTTCGTCGTCGCGAGCACCGTCGCCTTCTCGGTCGCCGAGCGGGCGCGCACGACGGCCCTTTTGCGCGCGGTCGGTGCCACGCCGGGTCAGGTCCGGCGCATGATCATGGTTGAGCTCGCCGCGCTCGGCGTCCTTGCCGGATTTCTCGCATACTTCCCTGGCACGTGGCTCGCATCGCTCTCGGTGCGTGGCCTGGTCGCCCACCAGTTCGCTCCACCCTCCGCGCGTGCTTGGACGAGCCCCGTGGAGCTTTGCCCTCGATCGCTGCGGCAGTGGTCGTCGCCGAACTCGCCGGCCTCTTCGCAGCCCGGCGGGCGAGCCGGATCCGCCCGGCCGCCGCGCTCAAAGAAGCGAGCATCGAGCGGCGCTTCCCGCGTCCCTTGCGCCTCGTCCTCGGCGTCGGCGCGCTCGGTGGGGGGGCGGTGCTCAGCGCGGTTGCCCTCCAGCAACCCGACCCTTCCCAGCAACAGAACCAGGCGCTGCTCGTACTCCTTGTCTTCATGGCCGGGATCGCCTTCCTCGGGCCCTACTTAATGGTGCTTGCCGAGCGGATTCTTCATCTGCCGCTCGTCCTCCTCGGCGGGACGTCGGGTCGCCTCGCCAGTGCCGACCTCCGAGCTCGTTCGCGTCGCATGGCGGCCGCCGCCATAGCGATCGCCCTGCCCGTCTGCTTCGCCGGCGCCATCTCGATCGTCGACGCCACCGCGATCCACGCCGCTACCACGCAAGGCCGCCAGCGTCTTGCGGCAAGCACTGTCGTCAGCGCGCCCGGTCCCGGGCTCAACCCATCGGTGCTTACAGCAATCGGCTCCGAGCCCGGCGTCACCGGCGCCATCGGTCTCGTACCGACGACGGTCTACGTTCCGTACCAAGGCGCCGAAAACGCTTCGGGCGAGGCCGTCACGCCCGGGCCCATCGGCTCCGTGTTGAACCTTGGGGTGACCGAGGGGAACCTGGCCCACTTCGGCGCGGGCGACGTCGCCGTGAGCAGTCTGATCGCCGGGAGCGGCGCGATGGACGTCCACCTCGGACAGACCATCACCACCTACCTGGCAGACGGCACCGCGTATCGCGCAAAGATCACCGCCATCTTCTCCCGCTCCGCCGGCTTCGCGGACGTGCTCGTCCCGACCGGGGCTTCTGGGGGTGGGCATCTCGGTGCGAACAACCTCGAAGAAGTGCTCGTCGCCAGTACACCGCAGGCGAGCCCGGCGGCCTTGCGCTCGGCAATCAGCTCTCTCACGGCGCAGTACCAGGGCCTTCAGGTGAGCAGCCGGAGCGTGGCGAACGCCCAGTACGAACTGCTCAATTCGCAAACCTCCTACGCGAACAACCTCCTGCTGGCGCTCGTTGGACTGCTCGCCGCTGTAGCGCTGGTCAACATCCTTGTCGTGGCCACCCTGCAGGGACGAGAAGAGCTCTTGCTTCTGCGCAGGGTCGGCGCAACCGCCCGACAGCTCCTCGCCATGACGGTCCTTCGGGCGGCCGGCATAACGCTCGTCGGTGTCGTGCTGGGCGCAGCTGCGCAGATCGCCGCAGTCGTCGCCGTGTCGAAGGCACTGGCGGGCTCCTCGATGCCCTACATACCCGTGGCATCTGTAGGTGTCATCCTCGGGCTCGTCGTTCTCCTCGTGGGAATGGCGACGCTTGGCCCGACGCTGAGGCTGCTCGCGCGAACCGAGATTGGATAACAGGACCATCGATCTCCAGCGGCGCGTCATCTTCCGCCAGCGCAATCACCTGGCTGCTGGCCGACGGAGCGTTGTCATTCCGTCGTCTGCCAGACATCAAGTGACACGGCGTATCAGGCGTCGGATGATGTCCTGGCGGTCACCGGAGAATGTGATCGTCGCCAACAGAGCAGCGGAGCGATTCGCTCAGCGTTGCGAGAGCATCCCGCTCGTACGTGAGTACCGATCGGCGAAAGAGACCCGAGAAGAGCCTCTCCGGCGTGACCTTACGTGACCTTATCGAGAGGGAAGGAGAGGGATCGTGAGGGAGGCTGAGGGGATCGAAACGCCGCTACCAGGAAAGTCCTCGGAAAGGGCCTGGTCAAAAGACTGAGAGCCACACGTTCGCAATGTAGAGGGCGAGGGTTCGAGTCCCTTCACCTCCACCAAAAGCCCAGGTCAGAGGCCAAAAGTGGGATCCCCCCAGAATCACCGAGCGCTACGTGGCTTTGCGTAGAGGTCGTCGCTGCGAAACGCTGATCCCCAACCAAAGGCCCTGGTCAAGGGAGTGAGGTTGGGAACCCCACAAGGTCATAGCCTTCAAGATCTGGCGCGTGACCTTACGTGACCTTATCGATTCTCAACCTGTTCAGCCCTGGCGGTCTCCCCGTGAGAGCGAAGCAAGGCGAGGGCTCAGGACACATTGGACGGGGTAGAAACTGGGGGACGGAACCGCACTTCAGGGGAGTGGAACACCCCCTCGACGGCGGAAATCACCACCTTGCCACGGTGAGGGTCGCGGGTTCGAATCCCGTCTTCCGCTCCAATAGAGGCCCTGGTGTCGCCGCCGCCAAGCATGGGCAACCCGCGGGGAGTACTGACTTTCTGGGGGAATCCGGGCAGGATCTATCGGTATAACACCCACTGATGGGATCCAGTACATGGCGGCAACCACCAAAACGCTGCTCAACTCCTCGGTCACAGAGAATGAAAATGCGGATCCTGGTCGTATTCGCAATGTCGTCAGGTCCCGCGTGGTCCGGCCACATCGACCACGGTGTGACGCGATTGCGGCGGGTGAGACGGGGCCTACTGGCGGTGATGGTGATTGGGTGTGTGCCGGCGCTGGTCTCGAGCTTTGCTCCCATCGCCTCTGCCAGCGCTCCAGCGGCTCCTCTGGGCGTCACGTGGATGAAAGGGTTTTCTGCTCCGGGCACGCCGGCGAAGTACAACGAGGTCGGAGTGATCAGGATCGGACCTTCTAACGCCAAGAATGTATTGGTGTTGGAGCCGGGTACTTCCGCCGCCGGCGCCTACTTCGTACCGCTCGCCAAATGGATCGTCTCGAAGACGAGCCGCTGGCAAGTCTGGTCCGTTGAGCGGCGCGAGAACCTGCTCGAGGATCAATCGGAGCTGAACCTGGCCAAGGAGGGCAAGGCAACAGCAACGCAGCTCTTCGACTACTACCTCGGATACATCAAAGATTCAAGTGTCACACATCACTTTCAATCGATCCCCACCTCGAGCGTTGAGTTCGCCAAGCAATGGGGCATGAACGTCGCCGTCCAAGACCTGCACATAGTGATCAATGCAGCGAAGAGACTCGGTGGCAAGGTGGTGCTCGGTGGTCACTCGCTCGGGGCATCGGTGGTCACGGCGTACGCCGCCTGGGACTTCAACGGCAAGGCGGGAGCTGACGCATTGGCGGGCCTCGTCTACATCGACGGTGGCAGTGCTGCCAGCGCGGTCAGCGCCCAGCAGGCCACCCAGACATTGCAGGCCCTCGACGCGCCGGGCGTTACCCCTTGGCTGGCTTTCGGCGGGATCGCCGCACCCTATGCCGGATTGTTCAATGCCACGGGATCTCTGGCTGCGCTGCTCTTTCCCAACCAGCCATCGCTGGGCCAGACGTCGGGATTGCTCCCTTCCGACATCGTGCCGGCGGTCCGGGTCACCAACCTCGGACAGTACGGCTACGCCCTCAATGCCTCGACTTCTCCCCCAAGTCTGCTGGCAGCGCAAGCACATCTCGGTCAAGGGCTGACGGCAAGCGGCCCGATTCGCGGCTGGAATCGCGCAGGCGCGTTGACCCCGATCAGGCGCTTCGCGACGATGTTCTCGGGTTATCCGATGAAGAATGTTGACGGGACGGAGTGGTACTTCCCACAGCGCCTGACCGACGACAGCGGCGTAGTCGACAACGGGAATGCAAACCCGGCGCAGGCTGTGCTCGGCGTCGACGCCACCATGGGCCACGCGCTACCAAAGAATCTGTTGATCTATGCCTTCGGTGCACGTCTCGGTGGAGCGGGCGTGCTCGCTGACGCAAACATCTTGGCCAAGCAGTCTGGCATTCCGCAACGAAACCTCACACTGGTCAATCGCCAGAGCACGTACTCGCACAACGACCCCGCCGGCGCCTACCCGAGCAACGTCTTCTTCGCTCAGCTCGTGCCATTCCTAAAGAGGATCAGTTCTCACGGGTAGTTGTTCGATCGGCTCGTAGATCGTTGGCAGATCCGCAGTAGACCGCTCCACGACAGGGCCGGCGCAGTGGACGGGGTGGAAACTGGGTGGACGGAACGGCACGACAGGGGACCAGAGCTGACCACGACGACGAAATCCAGTTGATGGCCTTGCGGGTGCTCGCCACAGGCGGCACTCGGGGCCCAGCAAAGCCGCAATATGCCGATGGCTGCAGGCGCTCAGCGAGTGTAGTGGGCGTACAGAACCGCCCCGATCGGAGCGGCAGCCGCCCAGATCGGCTCGAAGCCGAAGCCGCGCCAGATATCGATCCCCGATCCGGCGACACGGCCGTGCTCATGGAAGGTCGGCCGAGACATACGGCCGGGAATATCAGGTCACGTAAGAAGTCGCAGAGTCGCCGCCTGTCAGAGTACGAGGGCTGCGTACCCGTTCATGGCGCCGTTGCCGGCACCGACCCACAAAAAGACCACGAGGTCACCCGCGTCGACACGGCCGGCACGGCGGTCTTCGTCCAACAGGATCAACGTGCTTGCCGCCGACGTGTTGCCATAGTGATCGACGCTAATCGGTACGCGGTCCGGTGGAAGGCCGAGCATCTCGATCGCCTGACGGACCACCACCCCGTTGGCCTGGTGCAGATACCAGCGGGCGACGCTGTCGACGTCGAAATCGGTTCCGGTAACGGGTTTGACGGTTGTCGGCCAGTCGTCCTGGAGCATCTCAAAGTCTCGCGCCATCAGCGGTGGGAACACCTCGGCCACCTTTACGCCGTCCATCAGGAACACGTGATCGGCCACGTTGGTGGCCGAGGTGTGATGCAGGCACCCGCCCCCGGGGTAGCTGACGAGGCCGATGTCAGGGCTGGTCTCATAACGCACCGACAACAAGCCGGTCGGAACTTGGTTCAGGTCACGCGGCGCCGATCGCCAGACGGCCGCACCGGCTCCGTCGGCGAACATGAGAGGTGCCAACCATCCCAGGCCGCTTTGGTGCTCGTAGTAGTAGTCGTGGACCTCCGGATCGAAGTAGCCCGATGGGCAGTTGCTCGCCACCACCAGGGCGGTGGCTGGTGCCATCGAGACGAGCGAGCACACTGTGGTGCGAAATCCCGCGGCCAGTCCAGCGCACCCGAGGTTGTGATGGACCAGATCGGCGTCCCGGCGCAACCCGAGCTCGGTCACCAGGAACCGGAAGTGGTCCTGGCAGGCGATGAGGTCAGGCGTGGTGGTCACATGGACCAGGACATCAACGTCGACCGCCTCGAGCCCAGCGTCGGCGAGGGCGGCGCAACTGGCTCGTAGTGCCAGATCACCGTCGAACAGTCCCCCCTCGGCCCGGCTCCGCTTGCGCGCTCCACCGAACTCGTAGTCCAATCGTCGCTCATCGATGCCGAGATGTCTCACGACCCACTCGGGCTCAAGGGGTCTGCCATCAGGGCGGATCGGATGCAGGTATTCAAGGATCTCCTCGTTGGGGACTCGGCGGACCGGCAAAAAGGAACCGACACCCTCAAGAGAGACCGAGACCTCAGACGCCAACCTTGGAATCGTAGAACCAGTCATAGAACCACCCCACAGTCGATCGAGACCACCATCCCCGCCAGCCAACCCTTCTATGCCCAACATAGGACCCTCCGAGCGGGCCAACCAGGGGCGAAGGTCCTGTGCCGGCTGGGAGCGGTGCGCCGTAGCTTCTGGCTCGACGATCGGAGATCGCCCCGCCTCTTTCGGAGCCGGGCAGGCTGCGACGTCCTTTCCAAAGCTAGGAGCGACCAGCTTCGGCGTTCCGCCCCAGGGGCACGCGCCACCATCCGGAACACTCCGCTCCGAGGTCTCGTCATCTCCGTCTGTGTCAGACGGTCTCGAGCCGGCATCGTTGCTAGCGTCTGCGGCGACGCCGGAGAAAGCAACTCCAGGCTGGTGAGGTGGTGCAGCCCTCGACCGAAGGGTTGTCAGCGGTTCGGTGGTTCGGCTCGGGCGTCAGCGTCGACGTCGTTTGTTGCTTCTCTGAGAGCGACGGCGGACGACGGTGGGCCCCGCCTCGAGGAGACCCTGCAGTCCGCGCTCGACCTCATGGGCGAGAATGATCCCGGCTGCCTCTCGAGCGATGGGGCGCAGGGCATGGAGCGAGATGGCCAGTTCCTCCGTTGAGGCCCGCCCGCCGAATCCGGCACCGGTGCGCCCAGCGAACAGCACGATCAGGTCGTCGACCGCTCGAGCGAGGCGCCGGCGAAGCAGATCCGTCGCCTGAGCTGTCAGCTCGACGTCGACGCCGGCGTCTTGGAGTTGGAGGGCGAGATCGAGCAGTGCCGGGCTGCGAATCAACCACAAACCGTCGGGCTGGCGCTCGAGATAGTGGGACCGTTCGAGTCGACCTCGCAATCCCGGGGGTCGGGTCCCGAGGGCGTCGGCGAGCTCGTCGTCGTCGACGACTCTCGGCCGGTCCTCGGACCAGGGTCCTCGCAGGGTCTCGTCCAAGCCGAGCCAGTCGCCCACCGATATGCCCGGGCTGGCCCTTCTGCCCAGCAATCGTCGGATGGCACTGAGAGTTAGGCCACGATCCTGGAGTTCGGCGATGAGGCGGAGCCGTTCCAGGTGGTGCTCGCGATAGACAGCCGATCGTCCGCGCCGGTCTGGCCTGGGTAGCACGTCGGCGGATTGGTAGAAGCGGATTGTCCGAGCCGGCAGGCCAGAACGGGTGGCCAACTCAGCCAGCCCGTACGTGGCGACTTCGTCGGGAGCGTCCACCGATTCAGTCAACCACAGTCCGGACAACGATGACACTAACCACTGTCATCGTATCTTGACAGTAACCACTGTCAAGGTCAAGATGGACAAATGGCTACGAGATCGCGACCTGAGCGGACCGGGGACCGGAACCAACACGGCGTCCGGCACGGCGTCTCGGCCGACGTCGACGCCTCGACCCGCTGGTCGGGCGTTGATCCGGTCCGAAGGCGGCGACGACCGAACTCCACCTGCGCTCCCGCAGTGGGGGAACCGTGAAGGCCAGTCTGTTCCATTCCCGCACGGTCCGGATCCACGGGCACGACGTCAGCTATCGGATGGCCGGCGAAGGGCCGACCGTCCTGCTGATCCACGGGATCGCCGGCAGTTCGACGACCTGGCGGGCGGTGATGCCCGCTCTTGCTGAGCGCTACACCGTGATCGCCCCCGACCTGCTTGGCCACGGGCAGTCGGCCAAGCCCCGTGGTGACTACTCGTTGGGTGCCTATGCGAGCGGGATCCGAGACTTGCTCACCGTGCTGGAAAGAGACCGGGTCACCTTGGTCGGGCACTCCCTGGGCGGCGGTGTGGCCATGCAGTTCGCCTATCAATTTCCGGAGTGGGCCGAGCGGTTGGTGCTGGTTGCTTCCGGCGGGCTCGGCAAAGAGGTCAGCCCGCTGCTCAAGGCAGTGACCCTGCCCGGCGCCGAGTACGTGCTGCCGTTGTTGCTCCACCCCCGGATCCGCGAGGCGGCCGAGTGGCCCGGCACCGTGGCCCGACGGGTGGGCTGGCGACCCAGCGACACCTTGGTCGAGGTGTGGCGCAGCTACACGACGTTGACCGACCGGCATGGTCAGATGGCGTTCGTGAACACCGTGCGCTCGGTGATCGACGTCGCCGGTCAGCGGGTCAGCGCTCATGACCGGCTGTACCTGGCTTCGGCAGTTCCGACCCTTATCGTGTGGGGCGATCACGACCGGATCATCCCTGTCGCCCATGCCTACCGTGCCGCGGAGGCCATCCCCGGCGCCCGACTCGAGATCCTCGAAGGCGCCGGACACTTCCTGCCATGGCGCGACGCCGACCGGTTTCTGGCCGTCCTCGAGGACTTCCTTAAGTCGACCACACCGGCCCACGTGCCCGAAGAGCACTGGCGGAAGCTGCTGATGGCTGCTCCAGCCGATGACGAGTTGGAGTAGCGGCATCGCAATTCCTCGAGGCGTCGGGTCGAGACGAAGCAGCTGCTCGCTCCACTGCTCAAGGTGTGCGTGAATGGCGAATCGATCTGCCCGAAAGTTGCGTCGACTTTCCGTCGGAAGCTGCCAGCGTCGTGGGGATGCCATTTCGCGCCTCGATCCAGCGCCTGACTACAACACGGAGCGTCGTCTGCCGATTGAATCGGGGCATTTTGTTGACCGACGTCAAGGAGCAGGATCCTGCAATGGGAACCTGCCGAGAGCCTCTGTCTCAAGCCTTGGCCAAGCGGACACCATGGTTATAGTCACAACTTGGAGAATCGAGGGCCAAGAGATGGAGGACCCAAATGACTAGCACAGGGAGACACTCCGACAGCGCTGATCGCATCATCGAGTCGTTCCAGGACGCTGGGGACTCGGCGCTTGAATCGGTGCGGAGGTTCCTTGACACCGTCAATGGCGTGTTTCCTGACGTGGGCGCCGACGGTGGCGCACGCAAGAAGATCATCGATTCGGCGTTCAAGATGACAGAGCAGCTTGTCGGCACGTCGAGCCAACTTGCGAACAGGATCGTGAAGGCGAGCCAAGACGCGCAGGACGAGTCAGACAAGGACGGCTGAGCGTTCAACATGTCGTTGACGGAGGCCTCGTCAGGCGGATCAGACTGAGCTTCTCGGGTATCCCAGGACCTCCTGTCCCAAAAATACTGGGGCGGGACATCTGCGTGGTGTTCTGGGGCGGGACATATCCATCGATCGGACGGATGGTCGCCTCCATGGAGTGGCAGGCAGGCCAGTTGAGCGACGCTCCGCCGCCGAGGTCCGGATCTGCACCCCTTTTTGGAAGCACTGGCATTTGACTGTCATCCACCATTTCCGTGGGGCACTTCTCCTTGGGGACTCGAGCCGTCAATGCCGGGCCAGAGGAGACTGGCCGAATGTCGTCCTCGACACCGACGAGATCAGAACCCCAGACGTCTAGGGACCTTCGGCGCTAGCGGGAAGCCCGACGCCGGCGTACGATCGCTCTGGGTGTTTGGGGGTGTCAGATGCAGCGGCTGAGTGGTGCGGACGCCAGTTTCGTCTACGGCGAAACACCGAATTGGCACCTGCACTTGGGCACACTGGCTGTACTTGACCCTTCGACCGCCCCAGGCGGCTTCGATGTAAATCGGTTGCGCGCGCTGGTCGAGGCCAGGGCAGGCCTGCTTGGTCCGTTCTTGCGCAGATTGGTTGAGGTTCCCTTCGGCCTCGACCGCCCCGCTTGGGTGGATGACCTGCACCTCGATCTCGACCGCCAGATCCGCCCCGTCGGCGTCCCAGCCCCGGGCGGCCCCCGTGAGCTCGGTGCGTTGGTCGGCGATCTGTTGGCCTACAAGCTCGAACGGGGTCGCCCCCTGTGGGAGACCTGGTTCATCGAGGGCCTCGAGGATGGCCGCGTTGCTCTGCTCACGAAGATGCACCACTGCCTGGCGGACGGAGTTCGGGGCGCCCGCTTGTACGAGGTGTTCTACGACCTCGACCCCGGCGCCCCTCTGGATCGGCCAGATACACCCGTGCTTCAGGGCGAGCGAATCCCGCCTGGGTGGGAGATGGCTATGCGGGCGCTGCCCAGGCTGGCGGGCATCCCACTGCGGGCCGCCCGTACTTCTGTCCACCTCAGTCGCTCGGCCCTGAAGATGCTACGGCTTCGCGCCTCCCCGGAATGGCTGGTGGTCACGTTGCCTTTCCAGGCGCCGCGTACGTCGCTCAACCGGTCCATCACCGCACATCGTGGGTTCGCCTACTGCTCGGTCCCTCTCTCCGGGGTGAAGGCGATCAAGAACGCCTTCTCGGTGACGGTGAACGACGTGGTGCTCGGCATCTGCACCGGCGCGTTACGTCTTTATCTGGCCGATCGCGGCGAGCTACCCGCCAAGCCGCTGATCGCCCAGATACCCGTCGGGGTGCATGTCAACGACGAGGGCGATGCATCCGGGGGCGCGTGGGGAAACGCCACCGCCGTGATGGGCGCCGCACTGCCCACGCAACTCGATGATCCGGTCGAGCGGCTTCGGGCGATCCATGCCTCGACTCATAGCGCAAAGGTGATGCAGCAATCGCTCGGCGATGACCTCATCCTCGACCTGGCCGATATCGCTCCACCCGGACTCCTCGCCGCTGGAGTCCGTGCTTACAGCCGGCTCCGTCTCGCCGACCATCACCCGCCGATCTTCAACCTGATCGTCTCCAACGTCCAAGGCCCGCCGTTCCCGCTGTATATCGGTGGCGCGCGGCTCGTGGCCAGCTACCCGATTGGCCCCTTGCTCGATGGTGGCGGGCTGAACGTCACCGTGCTCAGCTATCTCGACCACATCGACTTCGGCTTCGTCGTATGCCCCGAAATCGTGGAAGACCCTTGGAAGCTTGCCGACGCGACCTCCGCGGCATTCACTGAGCTCGAGAAGGCGGCGAGTTGACAAGCCCACGGGGCGGATGTTTGGAGGATGTCCATGAGGGGTTTTTTGAGCGCCAGTGGCCTCCGAGAGTCTTCGAACTTCTTACCGGCTCTCGCATCCGGTGTGCCATGGGGCACAGTGTATTCCGCGTTGACGGTGGTCGCCTTTGGAGCGTCCCTCGCCGTCCTGACCTGCGGTATAGCGGGGAGGTTGCCGGCCGTATTCAGTGAAGGGCGGCGTCTGAGTTGCGCGCAGGGGACTGCTTCTGCAGCCAGGCTTCCATGGCGTCGTAGACGGCTGGGTGGTTGAGCAGGTCGAAGTGGTGTGAGTGTCCGAGGTGGTAGCGATGATCAACTTCGAACGGGATGTGGCGGTTCCGTGGGTGGCGGCCGTTGGCGCTGGCAGGGGGCACGAGAAGGTCGCCGAAGATCGAGCCCAGCGGGTGGCGCTGTCCGGTGGTGACGGTCGCGCTGATCGAGTAGTGGTTGGCGGTGGAGAGCAGCGGCAGGTTGTGGCGGTGGCTCTTGAGGTAGGTGTCGGGGTCGCAGTCGCTCCAGTCGTCGTCGACGACGTAGCCGAAGCGCAGGTCTTTGATGCCGGCGCTGCGCCTGTTGATCAGCGTCGCCAACGGCCGGGTCAGCTCGGTCTTCGACAGCGCCCAAGCCCAGTAGCTGGTGAGGCGCTCGAGGGGTGCTCCGAGGTGGGGCGCGCCGAGATAGAAGACGTGGCGCACCGCTGGAATCCATGGTTCCTCGGTCTGTTCGCCGTAGTGACAGGCGCTGCGGGCAACCAGGCCGCCCATCGAGTGGGCCACGATGACGATCTCTTCGACTGGTGTGGGCCAGGCTGTCACAACCGCGGTCAGTAGATCGGCCAGCCGCTTCCCGTTGTCGGAGATGTGAAGGCCGGTGTTGTAGCGCAGGTACAGGGGCGTGTAGCCGGGGCCGACGGCGAGACGTGAGCCGTAGGTGACGGTCGCGTCATGGTAGTGCTCATCGGCGTGAAGCTTCCAGGAGTTCTCGGTTTCACCCAATCCGTGGAGGAACATTGCCAGCTTGGGCGTGGCGTCGGAGTAGACGCCTTCCAACGTGTCACGTCGGATCCGGACGTCGCGGCCGTCGGAACGCAGAGCCATGCGTATCGCCAGGGCGCTGTTGGCGTCGCACAATCGGTCGCCGACGGCGGCGTTGAGGGCGGCGACCGCCAGGTTCGTTCGTTTCTTCGTTGTGGCGGGCAGAGCGGAGACCTTCGACGCCATTCCGCCAGCCAGCCAGCCAGTGGCCAAGAACGCAGCCCGGACGCCGCCGTACGCGGGGCCGGACATGGCGTCGTGTGCGGCGCGGAGCGGAGCACTCCCGGGCATCGCTCTGGTTGCGTCAAAGAGGCCGGTCGCGATGCAATGGTGGGTCTCTTCGATGTAAGACAACGCACTCGCCACGGCCCGTCCAGCGGACCGGCCGAGAACCTGAGCCTTCTCTGGTGTCATCGACGGCACCCCCTGATTCAGACGCACTGTAGCTCGCAACGGAATGCGCAACGTGGACCAGATGACCAATTCTAACGGATCGGTGGTCGTAGGCGACGAGGGTTCGGCTGCAGCTCGCGGTCCGTCTCCTTCAGGGGCGCCTGCTCGACGACGGGTTCCGCGGTGGCGAGCTGTTTGGCGGCATCGACGATGTCGCGGTCAGTGCCAGTCAGACGATCTTCGTGCTGGCGGAGGTGTCTGGTCCACGAGGCGACCGTGAAGGTCTTCCGGAACTTCCTGCGGTCGGCCCCGTTACGGTAGAGCCGCCAGCGTTGGCCAATGTGATTGTCGACTACCCCGTTTGAGGACTAGGTCGTGATCCGACAGGTCGTCGACCGGCTGCTGGCGGACAGAACATCGGCGTTCCGTCGTCTGCCCGGCAACAAGCACCGCTGCTTCAGGGTCGGTGATGTCCTGTTGCTCGCCGAGGAACGTGATCGTCGTCAAGGGGGAACAAGCGCCATTCGCTGCGCATTGCGAGAGCCTGCCGATCGAACCTGGGTACCGGTCCGTGGCCGCCCTCCGACTCCGTTGCGGCGTGACCTTACGTGACCTTATCGAGAGGGAAGGGGAGGGATCGTGAGGGAACCTGAGGGGATCGCAGCGCTGCTACCAGGAACGTCCTCAAGAAGCACCTGGTCAAAACACTGAGAGCCACACTTTCGCATCGTAGAAGTCGGCGGTTCGAGTCCGCTCACCTCCACAACCACAAAGGGCCAGGTCAGAGGCCTGGAGTGGATCCCCGGAAGTTGGCATTGCGCCGGTGAGCACGTGACTCGTTGTAGGGAGTCGTTCATCGTGGCTGGGAGGCCCTTCGCCCAAGACCCAGCTCACAGGTGCAGGAGCGTCAGGACGCGGACCGGACAGGTCGTAGTTATCGCGTAAATCGGGCCGCAGATATCTGGTGACTGCGACCGGTCTCTGACCTGAGGTGACGCGTGCTCGACCGCGTTCCAGACCTAAGAGGCATCGCCCTGCGGGGATATGAACCGAAGACAGCTGCGGTGTCGGCAGCGACATCAGCCCGACGCGGCAGCCCTTGTTGATCGAGGGGCCGGAGCCTGTCGCCAAATCGCCCCGGCCCGCCACCAATCCGAATCCCAACACATGGTGATTGAACTTGTCATTGGGCAGGGCCAATTGCCACACGGTCTGAGTTAGCTGAACCTGTGCACACGGCAGATCCGGTGTGCGAGAATCGGCCCACGGGAGCTCGGACGGACCGGGCTGAGAGGGCACCTCGCTGGTGCCGACCGTTGAACCTGCTCCGGGTAATGCCGGCGAAGGGAGGAGGCATTGATGGTCGGTCTGAGTGATCGAGCGTTGCAGTCCAACGGCCGTGGCCGGACCGGCGTCTTTGAAGGTACTCGCCCGGCACATCGCGGCGATCTCGTTGTCGAGACCCATGGCATGGCCCCGATTCCCGAGGACCAGCGCTACGGTTCGTCGTGGCGGAACTTCACGGTGTGGTTCGCACCCAATATGGAGCTCTCCGGCGTCTTCACCGGCACCTTGGCCTTCACGCTCGGGTTGGGATTTTGGCCAGGCTTCGTCGCCATCGTGATCGGGGTGGTCCTCGGTGCACTCCCCGTCGGGCTGCTTGCCACCTTCGGACCCAAGACCGGCATGGGGCAGTTGCCGCTCGCTCGCCTCCCCTTCGGTAGGAGCATCGCTCTTCCCGCTGCCGTGCAGTGGTTGAGCGCTCTTGCCTGGGACGGCCTAGTCGGACTCTTCGGCGCCGAAGGAGTCCAGCTCATGTTCCACGTCCCCTTCGCCATGGGGGTGCTCATCGTGCTCGCCCTCGAAGGGCTGGTCGGATACTTGGGCTACGAGGTCATCCACCAGCTCGAGATGTGGGGAAGCGCCATCTTGGCCGTCCTCTTCGTGGTCTTGTCGGTGCGCATCCTCGAGCGCGGCCACATTCCTTTGCACAGCACAGTTCAGGGGGGAGCCGCCGTCGGTGCCTTCATCTTGATGACGACGATCGCCTTCAGCGGTGCGTTCAGTTGGGCCAGCTATGCGGCTGACTACAGCCGCTATCAGGACAAGGACACGCCGTCCTCACCAATCTTTTGGTGGACGTTGGGGGGCTTGTGCACCTCGTACATCTGGACCTATTCGATCGGCCTCGCTGGCGCGACATTACTGAGCAATCAAACAGCGGCGGGTGTGCAAACGCTGGTGGGCGGAGGCACGGTGGGCGTCGTGGCGCTGGTCATCGTCATATTCGGGGCGATCACCAGCAACGCCATGAACGACTACTCGGGATCACTTGCTCTTCAGGCTTCGGGAGTTCGGCTGAAGCGGAACTGGAGCGCAGCATTTGGCGCTGTGGTCGCCTTCGGCATGATCCTTTGGATCCATGGCGGCAATACGTCAGCGAGGTTCCAATCCGTGCTGCTCTTCAGCGCCTACTGGATCGCTCCATTTCTCGCCATCGTCCTCATCGACTGGTTCGACCGCAAGGGCTCCATCACACATGAGGGTCTCTCGTCCCTGATGGATCTGAAGAATCTGAATGCCGGATGGCCCGCCCTCGTGAGCCTGGTCGCCGGGTTCGCCGCCATGGTGCCCTTCATGAACACCGGACTGCTCGTCGGACCGGGGGCCAAAGCGCTACAGGGAGCGGACCTGTCCTTCTATGTGGGCTTTGTCGTGGCCGCCGGTGTCTACCTGGCGCTGCGCAGGTGTGAAGTCCCGAACTCAATGTGAACCGGCCTGGGTTAGACAGAGCTCTGCGCCTCCGTCAAACCCAGTTCCGCCAGCTGATGGCAGCCTCGGGCAGCGAGGGTTTATCTCTACCTCATCTTCATCAATTTAGGACTCAAGCTCGCTGCAACCCCTGCATACCGTCCCAACCAGCTAACCCATGTACTCCGTGGCCCAATGATCGCGACGCCGTTGCCGGGCCGGCTTCTCTGGTGCACAGATCGCTCGGTGGAGTCCGGGTCATCGTTGGATCCCGGAGGCGCTGGTGACCAGGGGTGCGGTGGTGGCGGAGAGCTCGAAACGTGCCAACCGCGGACCAGCGCCGATGGCGCGTCAGCCCGGCGAGCCGAGTGGTGCGAGCGGGGCCAACTGCTCCTGGGTGGGCTCACTGCAACAGAACCAGGGTTCGCTAAGCCGGGCTCGCTTTCCCGCCGGTCCCTTTGAGACAGATCCAGGGGGAGGGGGAGACGAGACGGGTCTTACCCTGGCACGGATCATCGCGTCGATCTCGCTGAACGTGAGGGCAGCAGTCTGTCCGACGCGCTCTTCGACCAAAGTTGCCACGTCTGCTTGGAGTTGGTCGACGGCGGGATCTGGGTGCGACCAGGTCCACCCCAGCCGAGCCTGGTCATAGTGCCTGAGGTGAGGTGACAGGGCGTCGTCGGCGAGCAGCAGCGAACCCTCGGGTAACAACAAGCGAACGCTGTACTGCACCGGGTCTACGTTCGCCACAAGATCATGAGCTATCACGAAGTCAAGAAGGTCCCTCAGGTCCTCAAATGTCGTCCAGGGCGTGAACGGCAGCCACGACGGTCGCACCTCGATGCCATGCTCCCGAAGAATTGCCACCGCCTGGGAAGCTTCCGCAACGCTATGACCCTTGTCGAGGTGTCGAAGAATCGTGTCGCTCGCCGACTCGAACGCGGAAACGACGAACACACAACCCGCCACTGCCAGCTCCGGCCAGACATTCGGGTGGCGCAGGATGTGCTCCACCTTGGTCGTGCAGTCGAAGGTCAGGTGCGGGTAGCGCTGATGAATCGCGGCAATGATGCGGCGGGAGTGGTGCGGGGCATTGAGGAAGTCGGGGTCGGCGAAGGTCACGTGGCGGATGCCGGCGTCGACCAACTGATCGACATCGGCCATGACTATTGACTCGTCGACAACGCGGACCCGACCGTCGTAGACGACCGGCACCGGACAGTGCCGGCAGCGGTGCGAACAGCCCCGGCTGGCCGCAACCGACCCCACCAGACGTTCCTCACCTCCGACCACCAAATGGGTATAGCGATCGAGGGGGGGTAGAAGATGACGGGCAGGCACGCGTGCTTCGACACGGGCCAACTGGATCGCAGTCCCCGGGTCCATCCCACCCACCCACGCCACCAGCCCCGGCTCGTACTCCCCGGCAATAACTGCATCGGCGGTCGACTGGACGGAAAGATCCCGGCTCACCGCGGCATAGAGCCCAAAGAAGCACAAGGGGATCTCGGGTCGGCGAGCCCGGACCGTGTCTGCGACCAGCAAGGCCAAGCGCATTGCAGTGTGCATCGGCACGGAGAATGCGATCCGGTCGGCCCAATCGACCGCGGCGCCATCGAGCGAGTCGACGGCGACGTCGATACAGCGGACGTCATTCCCAGCGGCCAACAGTGCGGTGGCGGCGGTGGCCACGCCGAGGGGCTGGTGTCCCAGCTCGTAAGTGGACACCAGCAGGACTCGCACGACCGTGATCCTACCGGCGGGTTGTCCTTTCGAGTCGCGAGTCAGACGACCGCGACGTCGAGACATACCTCTGCCCGACGGAGTGCGTCTTCGACATCGTAGGGCGTCGGTCCGCGGGCAAAGATGAATCCGAGATAGCGATCACCCTCTGGAAGTGGCACGACCGCGTGGCCGACGGGAATGGTGATCTCGACACCGACAACTCCTTCGATGCCGCGGGCCTCCTCCTGACCCGACACCCGGGCCAGTATCCCCCCCGATCGGATCGGCAGCATCATGACGCCCGAGGACTGGGATTCACGGGTGAGCCCGTCCAGCCCGAGCCCGAGGACGTGACGGATAATGACCTCTTCGAGGCTCACCCCGGCCCCGAAATTCAAGGCCCGCGAGCACAGACCGCCGATGGAGCGAGCGGCAAGCTCGAGCATCGTGACCGTCCCCGTCGCGCCGACGCGCAGTTCGGCGTGTACCGGTCCCTCGGTCAACCCCATCCCCGCGGCCGCTCGAGCGGCCGTGGCCTCGAGCGCGGCGAGGATGGTTGGCGGTAGACGCGACGGGGTCACATACATGGTCTCCTCGAAGAAGGGCCCATCCATGGCATCTGGCTTGTCGAACACCGCCAGCACCTTCAATTGCCCCCCGACGAGAAGGCCCTCGAGCGCCGCCTCGGCTCCCGCCACGAAGGACTCGACGAGCAGGGGCTCTCCACAGGGTCCCAACATGGCGCGGATACGGACCCCGGCCGCTTGGGCCTCGTCCTCATTATCGACGCGGATCACCCCCTGGCTGGCCGCCCGGGAGACGGGCTTGACCACGCACGGATACCCGATCTCGGTCGCCGCCGAGGCGATGTCGGCGTCGTGAGCAACAATTCGAAACACCGGCTGGGGGAGTGAGGTGGCGGCCAGGCACTCGCGGATTTGAGCCTTGTCCCTGGTGAGGGCAACTGAGGCCGGCGGACTGTGGCGCAACGCCAGACGCTCGGCCGCCGCGGCGGCCACCGTGACTCCCTGGTCATCGACTGCGAGGACGGCGTCGAGAGGTGTTCGACCATGGAGGGTCACGATGGCCTCAACCGCGGCGTCGCTTCGAGCGAGCGGCACGACGACGGCTCGGTCGCCCATGGATCCGGCCAAGGCCTGGCGATGCTCGGATCCGACCACGACGTCGACACCCAGGCGAGCGGCCGCACTCAAGAAGTCCGAGGCCCTGTAGGTGGTCGTCGGCAGCAACAAGAGGATCCGGGGCATGGCCCTAGGATGGTAGCGAGCACCCAGACGAAGACGAGGGCAACACACGTGATCGATAGCAGCGGGGTGCCAGTCCTGCGAGCAACCGACGCGGCTCTGGCCAAGGTCCTCGAGCTACGGGCCGATGAGGACCAAGAGGAGTCCCTCGCTCTTTGGGTCGAGATCAGCGGTTCGAGCGGTGGCTCCTACACCTACGAGATGTACTTTCAGGCGACTTCGGATGCCCGGAAAGAAGACTGGTTACACGACCAGGGCGGATTGGCACTTGTGGTGCCTGCCGACAGCATCGCTCAGGTGCGCGGGGCTGTCCTCGACCTGAGTGGGGACGGGATGGTGATCGAGAACCCGAACCAGCCTCCGGCCGCCGCCAGCCCGGCGATGTCGGGCGCACCGGTCGACTTGAGCGGCGATGTAGCGCAGCGCGTTCTCCAGGTGCTCGAGCAGCAGATCAACCCTTCCATTGCGGCCCATGGCGGTCGTGCTGACCTCGTGGCGGTGGAGGACGACGCCGCGTATCTCCGCTTGAGCGGCGGCTGCGCGGGCTGCGGGATGGCGACAGTGACTTTGAGCCAGGGGATCGAAGTAGCTCTGCGCGAGTCGGTCCCAGAGATCACTCGGGTGATCGACGTGACCGACCACGCGGCCGGCACCAATCCGTACTACGAGGCGGCCAAGAAGTAGGTCCTAGTGGCCGACGAAGCGGCGGGAGTCCTTCGCCGCATACGACGCCACGATGGCGTCGGTTGCGGCCGTCGCTCGCACCCGCTCGACCACTTCGTGGAGCCGGCGGGCGGGAATGGCGCACGTCATCTCTGTGTTGGGCATTGCGGTTCGGGTACGACTCAGCATGCAACCGACGCTCACCGCCACTTTTCCGTGTTCCTTGGCCACGGCCACGATATGGCACTGAGGCTTGCCGTCAATTCTCAGGTCATCGAGCGCGTCAAAAAGCACCATGAGCTGCTTGGCGTTTATGCGGATCATCACCACGTCCGGATCGACCGGGGCTTCTGCCAGCGGGCCATAGGTGACGACTTCGGGTCGATCCGCCAACGACAGGGATGGTGGGGACCATGTCCATCGTCACCCATCCAGACTCGACCAGGGCGGCGACGTCACTGCGACCGGCAACCTCGTCGAGAGTCACGAACCCGTGGGTGAGGCTTCCGACGCTGCAGTTGCCGTGGTCTTGAGCAACGGTGCTGAACGTTCGTTCGACTGCCTTGGTCCAAAAAACACACCCTGCGGGAACCCGACCGGTCCGACCGTCAGATGTGGGCTGAGGCAGGGGGGAGTCGAACGGCGCCACCCCAGGCGGAGCCGATTCGGAGAACGTGATGGCGATCGGGGGCGTTGCGAGATGCAACGCCTCGGTGAGAGCTGTAGCAGCGTCTGACCACGATGTGTCGTGCGACATATCAGCAGCCTTGCCGAGCGGTAGCGAGCAGCCAAATCGCAACGTGATGCGCCACCCGGTCATTACTAAACACCGACGCGAATCCGCGCTGCCCTCTTCTATGACTCAATGAAGATGCACTCCCAGAGGGCATTCCTCGGCAGCCTCGGTGACCGCGTCCTCGAGATCCGAAGGCACCGGGGCGAGGCCTTCGGCACCGCCAGGGTCGGATTTCACGTCGATGCCCTCTTTGACATAGGCGAGCCCATCGTCGAGCAACGTGAAGACTGCCGGGGCGATCTCCTCACAGAGCCCATCACCGGTGCACAGATCCTGATCGATCCACACCTTCATGGATTCACCTCTTCGAGCTGGGAGAACGCGCCCCTTTGGGTAGTAACGACATTCGGCTTCTCAATTGTACGTCGTCGAAGTGGTGGGTCCGTCACGACCAGATTTGTCCGGATCTCGACCGCCGGGCCAGAGCGTCGGCTGACGCCCCTTGTCCCCCCCTCCATGGGGAGCGTCAGAGATCGAGCTTGCCCTTCGCTACGCAGATCACCAAATGAGCCCCTAGGACTGCGTCCCGTGTAGCCGGTGACACGCCAGGATCGGCCTCCGCTGCTGCTTTGGCGCTGTCGCCCGCCTGCTCGAGTTCGATTACGGCCACGCGTTCGTCGGGCGATGCGACCGCCTTGCCCGCCTTTTTGGCGAACTCGTTGACCACCGCGACAAGCACTGGTGACGCTCCCTCGTCGCGTTGTACCGCGTCGCGCGCTGCATCTATCTTGATCCGAGCTTCCTGAAGCCGCTCTGCCATTGTCGTCATGGGAGAAGGCTACGTCGGGCAGCCCCGGGTGTCCCAGATTGTCGGGCCGAACGATGGCTATAAAGTGCCGACTGGCGGACCCAGTAACGCCGGCATGGTGACCCACTCGTGTGGATGAACCCTGCGTGCTGGCGGTCACGCTTGGCTTGTTGGAGGTCCCACGGCTCTCGTTCGACCCGATTGCAAGGCAAACCAGATCAGTGGGATCTGAAGCGGAAGTCGGCACCACGTGATCACCTTGGCCCTCACATCATGGCCCTCCTGGGTCGTGATGGCGTCTTGAAGATTTGCGGGCCAAAGGACCAACAAGAGAGCGGCGGCGGCATACCCGGCCCAACGCTTTCGACGCCTTAGGCCAAAAGCACAGATCAACTCTGCGACTCCACCGGCGTAGACCAAGGCCGTCGAGAACGGGAGGAAATGCGGCACGATCCCCGTGAAGGTGACGGGGCGGATGAGGTGCACCACCCCGCTAACGGAGAACGCTGCCGCGACGATCCAGAGACCATAGGAGTAGCTCAAAAGCAAAGCCCGTCGGAGACCGCTGGTCATCTCCACGGCCGCACCCTATGGCGGTCGGGTGGCCCCGAACAGTGACAAATGCACTGCAGGATCCACCGCTGCACTGCTGGTCCTCAATAGCTTCGGGAACGCTGGTGGGTTCGGCCTGACTCGAAGTGCAGTGGCACCCTCGGGTGTCGTCGACGTAGCTCTTCCAGTCGCAAATTGAAAGCGGCACGTCCCGTCTCCGAGATGGGGCCCGGGTTGCTACCAACAGCCCGGACCGCCCGTCGCTCTAATCCGGAACGGCCGCGCCATGTTGTCGGGGGTGATCAAGGTGTCGACCTGGCCCCGCCGCTTCATCGCATTACGTCAACTCGGTTGCATCGAGAGCGGGCCAGCGAGCGGTCCCCTCAAAACCCGGACTACCAGTTGACCGTTGGTGAGGCTGGCCTCGACGCGGTTGCCGTAACCCTGCGGGAGGTCGATCTCTCGTTCGTATCCCCCGTACTCCCACTCACGCAGTAGGTACTCCCGGGGCCCCGAACTCCGTAGGCGAGCCGAGATTCGAAGGAGGCCTGGGCTCAACTCGATCGTTACGTCGTCGGGCGTCACCGCTGGGAATGGTGCGACGACGATGAGAGCTTCGGGGGCCTCGTACACATTCACCGGAACCGACTGTGGGCGCATTGTCCTGCCGGTGGCGGCGGTGGTCTCTCTGACTTCCTCGTGGCTGGTCTGTTCGGGTGTCACCTCGCGATCGTACTTCGGGCACGCAACCGGGCGTCCTTCGCCAGATCCCGCTCGGGACGCCGGTCGGACAGACCGCGTGGGTGCCGAAAACCTCGTCCGTGACATGGCCCAGTTGGTTTGTACTCGTGCATCGGACTGCCGAGCCTGTCCGATCTTCGCAGTTGCGTTTCATCGGGACACCGGATGGACCTTGAGCGCCCCGAGGCGCCAACTGACGTGCGGTGGTGAAAGGACATCGCCTCGAGCTCGTCGCCGCGGGCTGGCGGAAGCGGAGGGCAGCCTGATCCCTGAGACGAGGGAACGGTGGACAGCGGCCCTGACAACGCCGGCACGTGGCCAGCACCGGATGACAGCATGGCTGTATGGAAGTCTTGTCTAGCCGCACCATCATCGCCACGGAGGACTTCGACCGGTCCAGGGCTTTCTACGAGGAGACCCTCGGACTCAGCGTCTACCGCGAGTACGGCTCGGCCGGAGCCGTGACCGGGGTCGTGTTCTTCCTCGGTGGCGGCTTCTTAGAGGTAACGCAAGGGTCGGCGCACAGAGCGGGAGACGCCGTCACGCTATGGCTCCAGGTGGCCGACCTGGCCGCCGAGGAGCGTCGGTTGCGCCAGGCCGGTGTCACGGTGAAGAAACCGGCCGGACGGATGGCATGGGGGCTCGACGAAATGTGGATCGAGGATCCCCACGGCATCGAACTTCGTCTGATTGAAGTTCCTCCCGAGCATCCCCTTCGGCGTCGGCTTAGCTGACGGGCCCGTCTCGCCACCTCCTCCTTCCCCTCCACCGACGAAGGAAGCCCTCTGCGCTCTGCTTCGGGCGGCTTTGGACCTGTGGGTGCCGTAAACTCATCCGCCCAGCTCATGCGACGAGGCTGGGAAGTCCGCCAGGAGGCCTACGCTCGGCGACGATGGAAGTTCGCTGCGCCGAGTGTGGATGCGTGTTCGATGCCGGATCCCGTGCCTCGGTTTGCGGCCGAGTCGATTGCTGCTGTCAAGACGGTCCGATACGGGATGACCTGACGAGTGAGAGGTCGTGTGCCGAAGATCGACGAAAGGAATGACCCAAGCGGCGCTCAGGTACCCCTAAGGCTTGGTCACCATGACTGAGATGCTCTTCACACCGAAGGTCTTGGTAGTTCCCTGCGCCGAGTCGGAGATGAAGTGGTACCGCCGCCCACCGCCGCCGTGGGCCACATATATGATCCGGCCCGCCGAGGGAGGGAGCAACGATGGCGGGCGTTCACGCTGGCCGACCAGCACGGGCGGGCGGCCGGGCTCGAGGACTTCATCGCCTGCACGGTCCCGGTGTTCTTCTATGTCGAGCCTGGGACCCCGACTGCACGGTGCAGACCTGCTTACTGCATCGTCGGGATGAACCCCGACCCGGTGGAGCGCCTCGCCGATGCCCTCCTCGGCGATGACTGAGCCACGTGGGTCCGACGGCTCCCTGGTGCTGGCGTCGCCGATTTCGCTCACCGGCCGCTACGCACACCTGGGCCGGCTGGCCGCCGCCGGGCTCCATCAGGCCGTCGAGGATGTGGCCCATCGCGGTGGTGTGCGCGTCGGCGGGCGGACGCTCACGCCCGAGGTGGTGGTGTTCGACGACGGCGGCACCCGGGCTGGCGTGCGCCACGCCCTCGACGTGCTCGCGCGCGCCGACCTCGTCATCGGACCGTACGGCAGCGACCTCGTGGTCGAGGCCGCCCGGTGGTCGGCGGAGCGGGCCCGGGTGCTGTGGAACCATGGTGGCAGCGCCGACGACGCGCAACGGATGTCTGGCGTGGTGTCGGTGCCAGCCCCGGCGAGCCGCTACCTCGTCGCCGTCCTCGAGGCGGTAGCCGACCGGGTGCCGGGCGCCCGGGTGCTCGTCGCCGCTGGCCGGGGCGCCTTCGGGAGCTCGGCGGGCCGTGGCGCGGGCGAGGGCGCGGCCCGGCTGGGCATGGGGGTCGTGGCGGTGGTGCCCCACGACGAGGTACCCGACGAGCCCGACGCCGACGTTCTCCTGGCGGCGGGCTCTTTCGCCGACGACGTGGCGCTCATCCACCGACTTCGCCGGCGGCCCCCGGTGGTGGCGACGGTAGCCGCAGGGCTGGGCGCGTTCGCAGCCCACGTCCTGGCTGAGGGCGTGCTGGCCCCGTCCCAGTGGGAGGAGGGAGCCCGCTTCCACCCCGACGCTGGGCCCCGTCCCGCCGACGTCATGCGATCGCTGCGGGCCCGGGTAACGCCGTTCCTCCGGGCCCGACCCGGCGTCGGCGGCGTCGACTACCCAGCCGCCCAGGCCTATGCGGCGGTACTCATCGCGCTCCGCTGCGTGCAAGAGACGGGGGTGGTCGAGGACGCTGCCCTCTACGCGGCCGCCCGTCGGCTGCGCTGCACCACGTTCTTTGGCCGCTTCGGGCTCGGGTTCGATGGGTGTCAGGCCGACCACGCCATGCTCGTCGTTCAGTGGCGCGGGCACGGCAAGCGGCTGGTCTGGCCCCCGTCGCTGGCCGAAGTCCCGGTCGCAGTATGACGGGGGCTGCGCCGGCTACTCACTCGAGGGCGAGCAGAAGTGGGGCCGCAAAGTAGCCGGTGGGCGGGGCGGCTCCGGGCCGCCGCCGCCGAGGAGACAGGTCTTGGGCGCCGCTGCCGACGCCTACGCCTCGCTGGCCTGAGGGACCGGGCCCCGCAGATCATGCGGGTCCACAAATACTTTCACGCCGAGTGGTAGCCGCTACCTGCTTGAATCCGCCTTAGCCCCAGGAGGCGGATCCCCCCCATCCCCCAGCACTGCCTGATTGAGATCGGGACTGATGCCGGCTCAGGAGGGCGGCCGCGCGCGCCACCCTCGGAGGTGTCCATCCCACGGCACGACCTAGACCCAAGCGTGCGCTCTCGCGCCCCGAGTCAGGCCTCGCCTCCGTACTCGTCCTGGTTTCCGGACTGCCCGCTATCGATCACGCGGCCATGCGCAGCGCGATAGGCCGGATAGTCGTCTCGTGATCCGAGCGCTTGGCAGGCGTCGCCAAGGTCGCACTCACCGATGCTCTCGCCGTACTCAACCAGAAGGCCATCACATACCCCCGTCATGTGCTCCATCGTAAGTAACCGGCGGGCCCGGTCAGGTAAGCGCTCGGTGCCCCAAACCTTCGATCCCATAGAGCCTGTCGCGCAACACCCGTAGATCCACCCGCGTTTTGTGCTGGAGGCGATGATCGGGGCATGGCCTACCGCTTCTTGCCCGCCAAGGGTAACCAGCTCTATCTCATGCCTCCCAGCCTGAGGGACTGCCAGGCCGAACGGCCACCTGGCGCTGTTCTGCTTCGACGTGGTCGACGAGCTCGACTTGTCGGGCTTCTACGAGCGCTCCAAAGAACCCAGCGCCAAATCACACCGTGCCGTCGTGGGGCCTCGGACGCCGGCGCTGGCACAATGCTGGGGGCGAGGAGCCCGGCATCGGAAAATCGAACACTAGTGGTTGGCGCTCGTGTGGCCGACGACGGGCGGGTGCCGCTCAGGCAGCGCGCTCGTACTCGTAGACGATGCCGCCGAGGACGTCACTGCGGTTGACCCTGCCGCCGGTGTTCAAGATCACCGGCCGGGCCTCGTTGCGCCGCCGTAAGGTTGGCTGCGGTGGAAACACTTCAAGGCGTTCCCCTGCCTCTGCACAACTCGCTCACCCGAGAGACCAGCGAGTTCACCCCATGCCAGCCCCCTGGGGTGGGGATTGAACGCCTGGAAAAGGTGCAGTTACTTTCCATTTTGACCTATCACTGCGGGCCCGAAGGGTCCATAGTCGGAGAAGAAGGTTGTTCTTCTACCGAAGGAGGTGAGGCATCTGGCCGGTCGGACCTGTGCAGAGCGCCTCCCTGACTCTGGATCATTGGGTGACCTGACGTTGCCCGAGCGGGGCTGAACCTCGAAGCCAACTGACGACAATCGACCTGGCAGGATCTTGCTGGGGTCCAGTCGTGAAAATCTCGGCATTTTGAGCCGTACCGAGGGTTCCGATCCATACGTTCCGAGGCGTACAACCGAGGAACAGCGCCCGCCTTCCCGAACAAGGAATGCGGGCGTTGTCGCGAGGATCCAGGGCTGCATCAGCACGGCGGCGGTTTGTCCGATGTTCGCGGTTGCGTTCCATCGCGACGCCAGATAGACCTCGAGAGCCTCGAGGCTCCAGCAACCTTGCATTCGTGGTTTTGACTGGCCGTTGGGCGCGGGGCCAGCCGGTTCAGGTACAGCTGGAGGTGGCCAGCCTCGAGACTATCCGACGCCGACTCAAGGCAGCGCGGATTGGGAATGAGCTCCGTTCCGAGTTGTGGGCGAAGAGGCCAGTCGACGACGGTTGAGTCGGCGGGTGGCCTGAACCATGTCAGCCCTCCTGACGCGGATCCTGGATTTGATGGAGAACCCTCGCCACGATTGACTCAGCGGCGTCATTGATCGCCTTTTTGCTCTCCTCAGCCTTCGCTGTTACACCGGCCTGGGACACGACGCGGGCGACGGGGTTGATCTCGGTCGAACCGTTGAGATCGGCGGGAAGAAAGCAGGCGTCGAGTTCGTGCGAAGCGAGCAGCTCGAGCGTGGCCGCCAGGATCTGCCGGGCGGCCGCCGGCTGATTGTCGGGGCCGATCTCCGAGGGTGCCAGGTAGGCCTCGACATCGTGCAGGATGGCCACGATGGCCGTCTCCACTCCCACCACTTCTGGGATGCGGTAGCTCTCAAGGAGAATCGGAAGCCATACCGATTTGGCGCCCTCGATCGCCGTGTCAAGCCTCGGGTCGTTGGTGGCAGACATGATGTTCAGGCTATCCATTGATTCACGCAGCCACCTCGGTAGCCCAGATCGGCGGTGGGTTTATCGTTCCGTCGTCTGCCGGCAACCAGCACCGCCGCATCTGGGTGGTTGATGTCCTGTCGCTCGCCGAGGAACGTGATCGTCACCAAGCGGGAACGAACGGCATTCGCTGCGCATTACGAGAGCCTGCCGATCGGACGTGACTACCCGATCCGCGGGCAGGTCCAACAGGGGCCCGTCCGGCGTGACCTTACGTGACCTTATCGAGAGGGAAGCGGAGGGATCGTGAGGGAACCTGAGGGGATCGAAACGCCGCTACCAGCAAAGTCCTCGGAAAGGAGCTGGTCAAAAGGCTGAGAACCGTACTTTCGCAATGTAGAGGCCGAGGGTTCGAGTCCCTTCACCTCCACGAAAAGCCCAGGTCAGAGGGCTAAAGTGGGTTCCCCCAGAAGGTCACAAAGCACCGTTGAGCGCTACGTGCTTTGTCGTAGAGCTCGAAGATGCGAGTTGGCCGCACTCACCAAAGAACCAGGTCACAAGCCGACGGCCGGATCTCCGTCACAGTGGGACGTGCGACTGGGCGGCGCGTGTCTTTACGTGTCTTTACGGGCAGATTGGCCGTCCGGTAACTCGACGGTTCGCGATGGGTCAAGGGCGCTGTAGCGAACACCAAGTTGGTCGGCGAGTCGGAGGGCGCCGGTCTCCCACTCGCACTCCGCACGAGTGCCCGACCGATCAGCGAGCGTCAAGAAGAGCCTTCATAAAATCCAGGGCGAATCACTCTTCGCTCATGCCCAGGTATCCTGGCCATATGGCTGCAGTGCGTCCGATCATGACCGGTGACGAGTGGGCGGCCGCGGTTATCGACAGCCCGCCGACGCCCGATGACGTGACCATCACCCTCGACGGCCGGCGAATCGACTCCAAAGAAAAGGCGATCGCCTGGCTGGCCGAGATCGAGGCCGACCGTGCAGCTGGCAAAACGGCTGCCGATACCTTTGCCTGATCAGTCCCGTCCGGACGTCAGCCGCATTACGGAGGTTCTCGATCGCAATGGCGT
This sequence comes from uncultured Acidimicrobiaceae bacterium, assembly GCA_963764305.1. Taxonomy (GTDB): domain Bacteria; phylum Actinomycetota; class Acidimicrobiia; order Acidimicrobiales; family RAAP-2; genus Bog-473. The sequence continues at coordinate 41,352 of CAVXSD010000005.1, forward strand.
CGACTACCTGGTGATCGGGGGAGTGGCTACCCAGGCCTACGGAGCCGAGCGACCCACCGGGGATTTCGACTGCGTGGTCCGGCGCACAGGCGAGAACTTCGACCGACTGGCTGCCGCCATGCGCGAGTTGAATGCGCGCCTGCGGGTCGAGGGACTCAGTGACGAAGAGTCGGCCGCCCTGCCCGTCCAGTTGGACGGCCTGATGCTCAGTCGATCGCAGATCTCGACGTGGGCGACCGATGCCGGACACCTCGACGTGCTGGTTGACATGGTCAACCGCCAGGGACACCGACAGCGGTACGAGGAGCTTGAAGGTGCCGCCGAAGAGCTCACTGTCGCCGGTATCAAGGTCCGGGTGGCCGGCCTCGACGACATCATCGCCTCGAAGGAATACGCCGGGCGACCCAAAGACAATGAAGCGCTCGCCGAGCTCTACCGCCTCCGTGACCGCTCGACAGATGACAGGACCCCGTCCGAGTAACCGATCGTGGTTGCGATTACGTGCGCTTGACAGCTTTCGTCGTCTGCACCGAGCTTCAGGGTCGGTGATGGCCAGTCGCTCGCTCTGTGTTCGGGCGACGAAGCGCTCATGTCGCGAATTGGGCTCGACGAGTTCGATGCCAGGTGGCGTAGACCCGCCCAATCCCGTACCAGACGGCGCTGAAGATTCCGACGAAGAAGCCGACCGGCCAGTTGACCTCGTAGGCGCTGGCGAGCGCCGCCCACACGGTGATCAGCGCGATAACAACCGATCCGGCTATCGCGAAGTCAGGCCGATCGCTGAAGCATCGTGCTGCAGCGGGAGGCCCGATCATCAGCGTGAAGATCAAGAGGGCGCCGACGACCGGGACCGTCATGGTGGTGGCGCACGCCAGGACCACGAGAAATGCCATCTCGGTGCGATGCGGTTGGATGCCCCTGGCCGCCGCGATCTCCGGGACGATCGAGGTAAGCATCAGACGCCGATAGAGCGTCGGCAACTGCGAGGATGCAGACCAGGCCGAGAACCGCAACCGGCAGGATCTTGCTGGAGCTGACGCCCAGGATCTCGCCGAAGAGGAGGGAGAAGATCTGGGGCTCGTACTCGGTGCTCTGGCTCAAGAACGCGGCACCGAGGGCCAGCATCATGACCAGCGCGAGCGCCGTGACCACGTCGGCTCTGCCGCGCCGGCTGAGCGATCCGATGCCGAGGGCGGCGAGCAGCGAGAAGACGCCCAGGCCGATGAGTGGGTTGATGCCGACGAGATTGGCGCCGGCGGCGCCGGCGAAGGCGCCATTGGGGATGGCATGGGCGGGGAAGGCCGAGCCCCGAAGGACGACGAAGAAGCCGACCACCCCGGCGACGATCGCCACGATGGTGCCGACCTCCCATGCGTTGGTCATGAAGCCCGAGAACATCAGACCGCCGCGCCGAGCGGCGTCGGATCCCTGTCGCTGGCGGACGTCAGCCCGAGTTGGCTCGCCTCCGTCGCGGCGGCCGGCGAGTCGCCGCACGACCGAGAGGCCCGAAGCGAGATAGAGCACGAACACGATGGCCACGATGAAGAAGCTCACGGGGAGACCCTGACTCGACGGATCCCAGTAGGCGCTGTCGTAGGCGAAGAGGATGCCGAGCCACGTCGTCGAGACCCCGAGGAGGCAGGCAACCACCATCGCGGTGCGCAGGCTCCGGGTGACGCGCAGAGCAGTGGCTGCAGGCCCGATGAGCAGGGCGGTCGAGAGGATCGACCCGACGGCGATGGACGACAGGCCGACCGAGACGGCAAGAGCGAGCATGAACAACAGGCCGACGGTGCGCAGGCTGATGCCCCGGGCCGAGGCAAGCTCCGGGCTGATCGAGCTCAGGAACAGCGGCCGGTAGATCACGCCGACGACGAGCAGCGTGGCCGCGCTGAGGACGACGACCGTGGGAACAGTGGACGGGTCAATGGTAAAGATCGACCCGAACAGGATCTGCTGGGTCGCTCCGGTCGTCGCGCTCCTGGTCGTGTCGAGATACAAGAACAAGGCAGAGAAGCCCGTCGCCGCCCCCAGCACGATCCCGGTTGCCACGTCTCGGCTCCGCGCCCGCTCGACCCCGATCAGTTCCATCGCACCCCCGCCGACGACCCCGCCGGCGATGAAGCCCGTGAGAGGGCTGAGTCCCAGCAGGAAGGCGCCGGAGCCTCCCGTCGTGGCGACGTCGGTCAGCGCATGGCCGGCGAAGGACTGGCTTCTGACCACCGTGAAGACACCGACGATCGCCGAGACGATCGCCGTGAAGGCGCCGATCTCTGCCGCAGTGCGGACCGGTCCGCTCGAGAAGAAGCCGGGCTCGAAGAGGAGATGCACGCGGCTTCAGGCGACGGTCAAGGGAGGGTGATCGGGGATATCGCCGACCTCGGCACCGGGCTCGGCGACCACCAGCACACGGCCGTGCAGCTTGAGCACGTCCACGTGGTGACCGTAGAGCTTGCTGAGGACCTCGGATCGCACGACCTCGTCGGTGGTGCCGCTCGCCGCCCTTCCCTGCGTGACGTAGACGATCCGATCCATGACCGGCAGGAGGGCGTTCATCTCGTGCGCCGACAAGAGGATCGCCACCTCGTTATCGCTCGCCACCCGGTGGAGCAGCGCCACGATCTCCTGGACGCTCTTGGGGTCGAGATTGGCCAAGGGCTCGTCGAGGAGCAGGAGCTTGGGTCCACTGATGAGGGCATGCGCGATCAGAACCCGCTGCTGCTCACCGCCTGAGAGGCTTCCGACGCGAGCGTCGGCGAAGCGCTCGGCATCGACGTCGTGGAGCATCTTGTCGACCAGCTCGCGCTGAGCCTTGGTGCGCCGCCCGAAGCCATAGCGCTGGGCGTCGAGACCGAGGGCCACGAGGTCCCGAGCCCGGATGGGGATGTCGGGATCGAGCACCACCTTCTGGGGGACATAGCCCAGGGAGCGACCCCGACCCGACAGCGATGCGCCGAGGACGCGGACCTGGCCCGTGTCCGGTCGCTGCAGTCCGAGGATGATGCGCAGCAGCGTCGTCTTTCCGACCCCGTTGGATCCGATGAGACCGGTGAACTCCCCCTTGCGGATCTCGAATGAGACGCCGTCGAGGATAGTTCGGCCCGAGAAGGAGACGCCGATATCCTCGACCTCGAGAACGGGGACGTCGATCACAGGTGTTCGGTCGAAGTGTGATGGACCACGGCGGCCTTGATGGCCGCCACCTCGGCGAGCATCCAGGACTGGTAGCTATAGCCCGGGGTCGGCATCGTCTCGTAGACGCCGACGACCGGCACGCCGGCAGATTGCGCTGTCTGCCTGATCGAGGTCGTCAGCGAGTCGACCACCTGCTGGTTGTAACAGAAGACCTTCACCGTGTGGTTGGTGAAGAAGCCCTTCTCGAGCGTGATGTCTTCGGGGGAGGGATCGACCCCGTTCATGATGTCGGCCTGGAAGACGAATGGGGTCAGGTTCTTCATGCCCATGGCAGAGAGGAGGTAGTCGGCCACCGGTTCGGTGGTGGCGACCGGGGTTCCGGCGTACTTCGCCTTGAAGGCAGCGATGGCGTTGAGCCAGGGCTTGAGCGAGGTGTCGAAGGCCTGCAGTCTCGCCTGGAAGTACGCCTTGTGGCTCGGCTGGAGCTCCGAGAGATCCGTTGCCATCACCTTGGCCACGGCAGGCATCGTCTTCGGGCTGTACCACAGGTGGGGATTCGGCGTGCTGTCTGTGAGCCCGAGCACGTGTTGGGCCACGATGACCTTGCGGCTGGCGTTGGGTGAGGCCGATTCGATGTCGTTCATGAAGGTGTCGTAGCCGACACCGTTCTGCACGATGAGCTCGGCCTGGCCGACTTCCTGCGCCACGCTCGTGCTCGCCTCGAAGGTGTGGGGGTCGGTGTTGGGGTTGTTGAGGATGGACGAGACCTTCACGTACTTGCCGCCGATCTCGGCTGAGCACGTTGGCGTACTCGTTCTCCGCCCCGACGGCGTTGATCACGGCCGTCTTGGAACTGCTCGCCGAAGCCCCCGAGGCGCCACCCGCCAGAACAAGACCAAGACCGAGCAAGGCAGACGCCACGCTGCGACGTGCGTGGTGTCGGGAGGTGCACAGCGTTGAAGCTGCCGAAGGAATGATCATGGTGGAAGATTAGAATGAGACTGAGTCTCATTTCAAATAAGATTGAGTCTCATTCCGAATGAGACTCAGGGCTACGCTCACGGGTAGCAAGCCCCTCCGTGGGGTGATTCACGCTCGAGGAGGACGGAGCGATGGGCGTTGAAGCGTCCCAGACACACTTGGAGGGCGACGACCTGCACGACCTGGTCGAGGTGTGCCTCAAGCGTATCGACCAGCGCTATACGGCGGGCCGGCGGACGATCGTCGAGTTCCTGGCCGCGCACGGCCACCCAGTCAGCATCTCGGACATCGCAACGCAGCTACCCGACGTGCCGAGGAGCTCGGCCTACAGGCACCTCGTTGACCTCCAGAGCGCGGGGGTCGTTAGGCGCATTGCTGCGAGTGACGAGTTCGCACGATTCGAGCTTGCCGAGGATCTGACCGAGCACCATCATCATCTGCTCTGCACCAGCTGCGGGCGGGTGATCGACGTGACTCCGACCCCGGCCTTCGAGCGAACGGTCGATAGGGTCGTGCAAGAGCTCGCCGCCCAACAAGGATTTCACCCGACCTCTCACGCGCTGGACGTCATCGGGCGCTGCTCACGCTGCGAAGAGTCGGCGCGGCCTCGGCCTTCCAGTGGGCGGAAGGCCTGACGTCATGGAAAACTGAGGCCCGCAGAGCGAAGCGAGGTAGCCATGGAGAGGATCCGGCTTCACCGAGACCAGATAGCTCTCGTCGCCGCAGTTGTCCTGCCCCTCGGGGTGGCGGCGATCCTGGTACCGTTCCGTTCGAGCTTCGCCAACACCGCGTCCAGCGCTGATCCTCGTCGCGGTCATTGTGGCCGTGGCGGCATTGGGCAACCGAATTTCGGGTTTCGTCGCCACGGTCTCCGCCACGCTGTGGTTCGACTATTTCCTCACGGTCCCCTACGGGAGGCTCGCCATCACCCGCCGGCCCGACATCGAGACCGCAGTGAGTCTCTTCGTGGTCGGGATCATCGTGACCGAGCTCGCCGCCCGCAACCGTCATCACCACGAGACAGCGGCCGAAGAAGCAGACTTCGTCGGCCTTATCCACGACGTGTCGGAGCTCGCCACATCGGGTGCACCCTCCCGAGAGGTCGTTGAACGCGTACGCAACGAGCTCATCGCTCTGTTGCATCTCAAAGCGTGCCGCTACGAGTCGGGACCGGGCGATCACCCCACGAGGCAACTTGAGCATGACGGACGGGTCTTCCTCGGAGGACGCGTCTGGGGCGTCCACCGCATGGGGCTTCCCGGCCCAGAGATCGAGTTACTGGTGCAGAATCAAGGCCGCGCGCTTGGCCGTTTTGTCCTGACCCCCACGCCGGGATATCCCGTGTCGCGAGAACGGCGAGTCGTGGCCGTGGCGATCGCTGATCAAGTCGGCGCATCGTTGCGACCCCTGCTTGGATCACGTCCGTAGGAATCTGCTGACGCCACACGAGCTCCCACACGGAGCATTGAGAGCGTGGCCGGGAGCGGCTTGCGGTTCAAGCTCAGTCTAATTCTGTCCTCACCTCGGTTGAACCAGTAAATCCGATTCGGCCGCTCTCGCACCTCACCAGTAGAAATTTTGCCCCCTTGGTCCGACACTTCTGGCCCAAATTCTGACCACAACCGCCGGACTCAACCCCGTGAGGGAAGCCTCGGCGAACATCGCCGGGTTCTGCTCAGACATTTGGCCCCGGTAGCACCTGAGCTGGTCCTCCTATCAAGCCGATCCGTCGTTGTTCTTGACTGGCGCTCATTTGGTTTGCGCCAGCAGTGCACTCGGCTCGGATCAATGTGAATGACTACCTGGATTGCCGAGGGGCCGTCTCCGACGGCACCCGCGTCCCGCTACCGCACCGGAAGGCTTAGCCTGGGATCGTGGCACCGAGGTGGCGTTGGCTGCTGGTGACCCTTGCGGCCTTGGCCGTGAGTTGCGTCGTACCGGGCCCCACCCTGTCCCAGTCGGCGACCGCCGGTGGCGTCGCCATTGTCTCGGCAGTCGCACCCATACCGTCTGGGAGCGAGTGCGACACGGTGTCGTGCAATCGAGGGTCGCCGTCGTCGCCCGTGCCGCTCCCGAGCATCAGCCTGGCCAGCACCATAGCTGCCGGGATCGCAGCCCTCCTGGCGCTGGCCACCGTCCGCCGAGCGCGACGGATCGCGAGCACTTTGCCTGCCGGATCCCCGACACCGCTGCTCAGGCCGCCGCAGCGCCTCGTCTGCGCATAAAGAGCCGGCGCGGTGGCGCCGATACTCCAATTAGTGCTGCGTGCTGCGCAGCGCCGTCACCATCCGTTGGCAATCGCGTGGTCGCCCCACGTCAGCCCAGCCCTCTCGCTCCCAGCAACAGAGAAAAGAGTCGTCATGTCCAACAACCGGCCCCGACCACCAATGAAGACACAGAAGGGCAAAACATCCACCGCAACCGCATCCACCAAAAGATCGGCCTCGAGCCAACGCTTTGCCGAACGCCAGGCGGCCAAGGAGCAGGCCGCACGCGAGGCTCGCCGAGCGCGCACCCGCACCTACGGGATCGTGACCATCTCCCTGGTGGTGGTCATCGTGGCCGTCCTGGTGGTCGTCAAAGTCGCCGGCGGCGGCGGGGGCTCGGGCTCCACCGTCGACGTGCCGTCGCCCCCCGCAGGCACGCCGATCCCGGCGACCACGCTGGCCAAACTGATGTCGATCCCGGTCTCGACGCTCACCGCGGCGCCCACCAGTGGCATTCTCACGACGCCACAGTCGGTCAACAACCCTACGCTCGCGGCGGACGGGAAGCCCGAGCTGCTGTTCATCGGCGCCGAGTTCTGCCCGCACTGCGCCGCCGAGCGGTGGCCGCTCTACATCGCCCTCTCCAAGTTCGGCACGTTCAGCCCGTCGCCGGGCCGCATCCACTCGGCCAACCTGGAGGGGGACGTCCCCACCCTGACCTTCTACGGCACGAACTACACCAGCCCCTACTTCACATTCACGCCGGTGGAGGTCTACACCAACAAGCCCGAGGGCAACGGCTACACACCGCTGCAGACGCCCACGCAGGCGCAGCTGGCGCTGTGGCAGTCGACGAACGGGGGTGTGTTCCCGTTCCTCGACTTCGGGGGCAAGCAGGTGCTCCCGTCGGCCCAGTACTCGTACGCCGCGCTGCAGAACCTTCCGTTCTCGGCCGTGGCGGCCCAGGTCGGCAACAACTCCACGAGCATCGGCGCGGACATCGACGCCAGCGCCGCCCAGCTGGTCAAGACGATCTGCGGAACGCTCACCCACAACCAGCCTTCGGACGTGTGCTCGGCGGCGCGCAGTGGATGACGAGATGCCCCGGTGGCCCGGCGTCGTCGGGACCGTCGCCAGCGCCCTCGGACTTGGCGTGTCGGGCTACCTCACCTACGAGCACTTCACGTCATCGAGTTCGCTGGCCTGCTCCGACAACGGGGTGGTCAACTGCCTGAAGGTCACTACCAGCACGTACTCGGCGGTGGGCGGTGTACCGGTGGCCGTGCTCGGCTTGGTGTTCTTCGCCGTCATGCTGGTGCTCCAGCTCCCGCCCATGTGGCGGTGTCCCGACCCTGCCGTCCGTCTCGGGCGGCTGGCCTGGGCGGTGGTGGGACTCTGCACGGTGCTGTACCTGCTGTACGCCGAGCTCTTCGCGATCGACGCCATCTGCCTGTGGTGCACCTCGGTGCACGTGCTCACCCTGGTGCTGTTCGGGGTGACGGTCTACGCGACGAGTGCCTATCCCGCGCCCGTCGCCGAGGAGGTCGACGTCGACGGGTGAACTCGGCCGCCGGCAACGTCATATCAATGCCGTCGTGGGCGACGGCGCCCTCCGCAGTTCACCCGCTTCGTCCCCGACAGAGCACCGGAACCATTCGCTCGGCATTGCAAGAGCCTGCCGATCAGACGTGACTACCGATCTTTGAAGGTCCGACACGAGCCTTTCCGGCGTGACCTTATCGATTCTCAACCCGGTTCGGCCCCGCTGGTCTCCACCCTGTGAGAGCGAGCAAAGGAGGTTCACCCCAGCGGTGCCAACTCAACGGAGGCGGTTGTGCTTTGTGTCGAAACCAAACGGTGAATTGCTAGATTTTGCGAGATGCATAGCAAGCGGTTTCCCAGTTTAACCACCCTCTAGTCATGGACCTCAACAGTGGATTTTCGTCAGTTTGGCGCAGCGCCCGGCCGACGTACTGCACCACTCGGCCCTTGAACGCGAGGGAAAATCACTAACGCAGGAGTCTGCTTTCAGCTGACGTGGACAAAACCCCTGGCAGCTGCGCTGGTGTGTCGTCATCGTGTTCTGGCAGCCAACCAACGGCCCGGCGGAGACCCCGATGGCGCCCCGGGAGCCCTACCGTCGTGGGACCTCCGGCAAAGACTGGAGCGGCGCCCGATGGAACAGCCGGTCGACCAGCGCGCTCGCCGAGCCCTCCTCCTCGACCGCCTGGTGGATCACCCAGATGAGAGCTGGGAGCGCCCAGAAGTCCCCGCAGATCCAGAGGATCCCGGCCCCGATCTGTTGGTCGGCGAAAGGTGAGAGCGACACGCCAGGGACGTGGTTGTAGACGGAGTACCACGACGACGAGGAGAAGATGCTGAGCGCCATGGCGAGGACGAACATGACGACGTTGGTCACAACGAGGGCACCGATCTTCCCCATTGTCGTGAGCTTGGGCTTGATCGGGTACGAAGGGATGATCTGTAGCCAGAAGAGGACGCCCGCCACGAAGAAGCTTGCGTGCATGAGCCAGATATGGATGTCTTGATTGTTCTCTGCTGCGTCGAAGGCTGCCGGCAGGTGCCAGGCGACCATGACGACGTTGAACAGCACGACGGCAAACACGCCGTTCGTCACGAAACGCCCGAGCGCTCGCAGCGGCCTGGCCCACGAACCGAGGAGGACGGATCGCCCAACGCGACGCCGCACCGTAACCGGGAGCGCATGGACGAGCGGGAGCCACGGCGCTCCGGCCACGATGAGAATCGGAGCGAAGAACATGATCAAGATGTGCTCGATCATGTGGGCGAAGAAATAGTCGTCGGCCCAGTAGTCGATGGGCGAGACGACCGCCAACAGAAGGACGACGAGGCCGCCATAGAAATAGAACGAACGTCGGCGGCGCTCGACCGTCCGAACGTGACGTGACCGTCGGCCCAGGTGCGCCAGGCCCACCTCGTGCCAGACAATCACGACCGCCACGACAATCACGAAGGGATCGAACGACCACTGGGTGAGATAGCTCGTCAGGTAGTCACCACCTTTCGTCCTGGTTGGTTCGACCGATGGCTCGCCGAGATTGGTTTACGTGGAAAGAACGACGGCGAGTGGGGCAACAACGGCCGACCGTGCACAGGAGTCCCGCTGCCATCGCCGTCTTTTTGGAAGTGCGGTCTGAAGCAACGAGCCGTTGTACCCGTACGTTCATACCGTGTGTGGCAAGGGCGAAGGCACAGCGGGGAGGAGGAGCGGAGGTGGACAGGGCCACGAGTGCGGACGCCAAGGAGGAAGGGGCGTGTCGTCGGGCCGCATGATCGTCGGCCGCCATCTCGAGAAGACCCGCGACCGCAGGAGGCGCCAGGCGAGCGTACGGGATCCATCGGAAGGGTTCGGTCAAACTCGTCATGGGCAGCATCACCAGCCCATGGCGCTCATGCGCATGTCCACGTTCGTGCTCGATGACGGCGGCCAGCTGCGCCTGGTCCAAGAGTCGCAGCGTGCCTGAGCTGATGACGATGCGCGGGACGGATGCCCGGGAGGCAGTACGCGACCGGGGAAGGGTGATCGAGCATGAGTGTCCCCGCACGGCTCTGCGATGGAGCGGCCAGGAGATTGAGCAGGCGGCGGTGGCGCGCTCGGGCCAGGACCGTGCGCACGACGACGACCCCGACCACGCTGAGGAGTACGACACCGACGTCGGCCGCCAACGTCAGGCCGAGTGCGTCGGGCAGGCCGAGTCCTTGGAGAGGGTGGCCACCGACGATCCCCTCCCCGAGTTCACCCAGGCCGCCTACGAATCCCGCGTGAAATCGCTCGGTGGCGACGCACAGCCCCGCCCCGATCGTCGCCAGCGTGGCGCTGAAGCCAATGCAATGCCAGAGCGCAACCGCGGCACGGGGAGAGCGAGTCACCCAGCTCGTCCTTGCCAGCCAGATACTGAGGGGACACACCAGCAGCACGACGAGTGCGCTCAGGATTCCAGCGTCCAGGTAGAGCCTCATGGCCTCTTCCCACGGGTGTCGTCGGGCAGATCTTCGAGCGCCTGACGCAAGACGACGGCCTCTTCGGGGCTCACCACCTCGGCGAACCGTACGAGGACCGCCTGTCGGTCCTGGGCGCTCCCGAGCGCCTCGACCATCAGCTCGGCCATGTAGCTCTCCCGGCTGGCGGTCGCCGCAAAACGATGCGCCTTACCCTCCGTGGTCCGCTCCACCAGGTTCTTGCGACGCAGACGCTCGAGGATGGTGAGCACCGTGGTGTAGGCACGGTCGGGCAGCTCGTCGGCGACCTGGCGACCCGTCAATTCCTGGCCCATTGAACCCCACAGGACGTCCATCACCCTACGTTCCAGTTCACCGAGCCCAGCCATGACCTCTCTTCTACTCTCCGTCGCCGCGGCCATCGGTGCGCCCCGGCTGACTGGGATTCTACACAGCGTAGTAGTACCGTCCATGCCGTGATCGCCGTCCTCTACGACGCGCCGCTCCCTCCGCTGCGGGGCTCCGAGTTCACCTCCACCCAGTTCGACTTCGTCCCGGTGGCCATGATCCTGGGCGCCTTGGTCCTGTACCTGTGGGGCGTACGGCGAAACAACGCCCTACATCCGCGCCACCCGTGGTCGGCCGGCAAGACGGTGGCCTTCCTCGGCGCGCTGTTCACGACGGGCGTGGCGATCTTCAGCTTCGTGGGCGTCTACGACGGGGAGCTCTTCTGGGACCACATGGTCCAGCACATCCTCCTGATCATGGTGGCCGCCCCGCTCTACGCCATCGCGTCTCCCTTGGACCTGGCCTGGCGCTCGACCACGGGCACCGCCCACATCGCGGTGAGCGAGGTACTCCGCTCGAAGGTGGCCAAGTTCCTCGGCCATCCGGTTGTCGCCTTCGTGCTCTACGCCGTGCTGATCCCGATCACGCACCTGACGATTTGGTACAACTACACGCTCACACATGAGAGTGTGCACAACGCCGAGCACCTGGCCTTCCTCGTCGTCGGCTACCTGTTCTGGCGCCAGATCTTCGGATCGGACCCCAACTGCTACCGCCTGCACCCGGCCCTGCAGTTCTTCTACCTGTTCATGGCGATTCCAATCGACACCTTCACCGGGCTCTCGTTGGCGGGGGCCTCCCACGAGATCTTCCCGGCCTACTTCGCCACGCACCGGACCTGGGGCCCCTCCTACGTCGTCGACCTCCACGTGGGCGGCGACATCATGTGGGTCGTCGGCGACACCCTGATGCTCTGGCCCATGATCCCGGTGGCGCTGCGCTGGATGCACATGGATGAGCGCAAGGCAGTGCGCATCGACCGCGAGCTCGACGCCTCGGGCACCTTCCAGCTCGTAGGGGACGGTGAGACACCATTGTGAAAGCGGTCTCTGTGGCCGAGAGCTGCGCCAAGCAGCCACGTAATGACCGCCGGCCCGGGGCATCTGGTGGGGGTACCGCACCGTACAGCCTGGAGAGAGATGACTGACCTGGAACTCAGAAGGGGGGCCGAGAGCCATGGATGAGGTCACCGAAGCCCCAGCCGGTAACCGACGCAGGGACTTCCGCCTCGTGCGAACCCAGCGCGTGCTCCAGATCATCTTGGGATTGTTCTGGCTCCTCGACGCCGGCCTGCAGTTCCAGCCCTACATGTTCGGCAGTGGCTTCACCACGACCTACCTGTTGAACAACGCACACAACCAGCCCGACATCGTTCGCTGGATCATCACCAATGTCGGCAACTTTGTGGGGCCCCATGTCGCGGTCTGGAACACCTTTTTTGCGCTCATCCAGGTAGCCATAGGTTTGGGATTGCTGTTCCGGCGAACCGTGCGGCCCGCGCTTGGCGTGTCGTTCTTCTGGGCCTTCGGCGTCTGGTTCTTCGGCGAAGGCCTCGGGCAGATCTTCACTGGATCGGCTTCCGCCCTGACCGGCGCCCCGGGTTCGGTCTTCCTCTACGGATTGATCGGCCTGATGGCCTGGCCACGTTCGGCACCCACCCAGGAGGAGGGGAAGACGGAACCAAGTGTTGGCCTTACGTCCTCGGCCGCCGGACAGGGCATCGGCGGGGCAGTGACTCCAATGCTCGTGTGGTGCGGATACTGGTCGCTGGCGGCGGTCCTGTTCCTCCTCCCCAACAACCGGACCCCGACGTCGGTGTCGAGTGCGATCACGGGCATGTCATCGGGAGAGCCGAGCGCCTACTCCCACTTTCTCAACAGCTTTGGCAACCATTTCGGCAGTGGCGGCGTGTGGACCACGTGGTTGCTGGCAATCGGATCCCTGGTCATCGGGTTCGGGCCCCTGGTGTTCCGTCGACCCACTCCGTTCCTGGCCGCAGGAGGCCTGTTGGCGACGTTCTTCTGGGTGAGCGGCCAGGGCCTCGGCGGCATCTTCACCGGCTCGGGGACCGACCCGAATTCCGGCCCGCTGATCGTGCTCCTGGCGCTGGCCATGGTGCCGGCCGCGCTCCCGGATCCGGCGTCCTGGCGCCCCCCGTTCTCGACCGCGCTCTTTCGCTACCCCGTGCTGGTGCTGGGGGGCTTGGTGGCGCTGGTGGCCGGGCTCTTCCTCAGCGCCGCGTACCCGGTGGCCGCCCAGGAGTCGACCAGCACGGCGATGGCCGGCATGACCGGCATGTCCGGGGCGACGTCGGGGTCGGGCGGGGGGACCGCGACAACTGCCACCTGTACGAGAGGGAACAACGGGGCGCCGAGGACCGGGCTGGACGTCCAGAACACACCGAACATGATCATGGCCGGGCCTGGTACCGGCATGAACATGAACGGTGCCGACGCGAGTGCAGCGGCTGGGCTGAACACCACCAAGTCGAACTGGCACTACACCGGTCCGGCACTGCCCACAGCGGAGGCCCAGGAGCTGTTGGCCCAAGGCGTGAACGGCCCCACCGACATCCACATGGCCGCCGAAGGATGTGCGTCGGAGCCCACGTTATCCCAGCAGATCAACGCGACCCAGTACGTGCAGAACACCACCCAGGCTGCAGCGAGCTACGCCAACCCCTCCGAGGCGATGGCGGCGGGCTACGTCGCCGTGTCACCGACGGACTATCCCGTCGTGTACTACGTCAACCCGACTATCGCGGCCGCAAACGCAGCCGCCAAGAAGTCCCTCGATCCCCACTCGATCGACGGGCTGGTCTATGCCCAGACGCCGGCGGGGACCGATGTGCTTGCCGCGGCGATGTACATACTGCCCAGCACGCTGACCAGTCCGCCCATGCCTTACGGACCCCTGGTGCAGTGGCATCAGCGCACCAATACCTGTGCCCCGTCCCAGTTTTCGACCGACGGTGCCCTCAAGATCACCGGAGTGGCGCCCTGTGCCGAAGGGACGGTGCAGAAGTCCACGCCGTACATGACGATGGTCTGGCAGGTGCCCGTGGCGGGGGGTCCCCTGGCCATCCAACCGCCGGACATCCAGATCGTCGAGGCCTCGGTCATGGCGTCCTCAAATGGCTGATGCCTCATCACTGTGATGCAATGTGCGTTCGGATCCGGGATGTGCAGATGCCGGGCCAGCGAGACCCGGGCCTTACCTGAACAGGCCTCGAGGTTGAAGACTCCGTCGCGACAGGAGATCGAGCCGCCATGCCGGGGATGAACACCGGTCTCAACACGAACGATCCAACCGTCGTTTCGACGTTCAACTCGACCCTGTTGCACGAGGGGATCTTGGTGATCCTCATCCTCGCCCTCCTCGCGGTGGTGTGGAACGTGCTTCGAACGGTGCAGTACCGAAGAGCCGTATCACTCGGGGGGACATCTGCTCAGCCGTCCAGGTCGCCCTGGCCCTACCCCGAGCCCATCGGACGCCGGACAATTCGGATTGGCTTCGGGCTGATTTGGATCTTCGACGGAATCCTCCAAGGCCAGTCGTCGATGCCACTCGGCATGACGACTCAGGTGATCGAACCAACCGCAGCGAGCTCGCCGACCTGGGTGCAGCACATCGTCAACGTCGGTGGGACGATTTGGAGTAACCATCCGATCGCCGCGCCGGCCTCGGCGGTGTGGATTCAGGTCGGTATCGGAGTTTGGCTGCTGGCCGGGCCACGCGGGAACTGGTCACGAGCGGCCGGCTTGGTCAGTGCAGGCTGGGGCGTCGTCGTCTGGATCTTCGGAGAGAGCTTTGGGGGAATCTTCGCCCCCGGACTCACCTGGGCGTTCGGCGCCCCCGGCGCAGTCCTCTTCTACTCATTTGCTGGTCTGCTCCTCGCGCTCCCGGAGCGATCGTGGAGGACGCCGCGGCTGGGGCGCGTGGTCCTCGCCGTGATGGGGCTCTTCTTCATCGGCATGGCGGTCCTCCAAGCGTGGCCCGGGCGAGGCTTCTGGCAGGGCCATATCGCGCACAGCACCGCACCGGGGACGCTCACCGGGATGGTGAGCCAGATGGCCCAAACGCCCCAGCCCGGGTTCCTCTCGTCCTGGGTGTCCAGTTTCGCCGCCTTCGATTCGGCGCACGGCTGGGCGGTCAACCTGTTCTTGGTCGTAAGCCTCGGGACCATCGGGGTGCTGTTCGTGTCCGGCCGGGCCCGGTTCGCTCGGATCGGGGTGGTCGCCGGGATCGTGCTCTGCCTCGCTGACTGGGTGCTCATCGAGGACCTGGGGTTTCTTGGCGGCGTGGGTACCGATCCGAACAGCATGATTCCCATGACGCTCATCTTCGTGGGGGGCTATCTGGCAATGACGAGAGTGCCTCACGCCGACGTTTCGATTGGCGCTGAGGAAGCCGCTGAACCGAGACCCTCGTGGGCCGAGCGTGTCATGACAAGTCCGGGCTACTCCTTCCGAGCGCTCGCTGCACTCGGCGCCATTGCGATCGTCCTCGTTGGCGCTGTTCCCATGGCTGCGGCGTCCACCAATCCCAACGCTGATCCCATCGTCGCCCAAGCGGTCGACGGCTCTCCGAATATCACCGATAGGCCGACGCCGCCGTTCCAGCTGGTCGACCAGCGCGGCGAGGTCGTGTCCTTGCAAAGTCTTCACGGGAAGACCGTCGTTCTCGCGTTCCTCGACCCCGTCTGTGTCTCGGACTGTCCGATCATCGCCCAAGAACTCCGCCGCGCCGATGGCCTCCTCGCAGGGGCGCAGAGCCACGTCGAATTCGTCGCGGTAAATCTCAACCCCCTGTACACGGCTCCTCAGTATCTGGTCGCATTCGATCGCCAGGAGTCTCTGAATCAGTTGGGGAACTGGCTGTACTTGACCGGGCCGACGGCACAATTGAGGCGTGTCTGGGCTTCCTTCGGGGTGCTGGACGAATATTCGCCAGCGGGAGCGATGATCGCGCACAGTGACGTCGCCTATGTGATCGACGCCACCGGGCACACCAGGGTGATTCTCAACACCGACCCGGGACCCGGGACGGCCACGACCGAGTCCTCCCTCACCGCAACGATCGTGAACGAGGTCGACACCGTCCGCGGATCCTCATGAAGAATGCGCCCCAGACCGGATCATTTTCGTGGAGCTCATGGTGGCGTCGGGCCGTTGCCTCGGCGTTGCCTTTCATGACCCTTGCGGCCATGCCGCTCGCCGAGCCCGCTGGTGCCGCACCGCCCCAGGTCGTTTCCGAATCACCTTCGGCCCTCGCCACTTCGGTTCAGACTTCCGCAGGAACCTGGGCGACCGTGCCCATGGGCCATCTGGACCAGCCGCTCAACACGTTCTGGCAGCTCTTCTTTCGGGCCAGCGGTACCTCGAGTTGGTCCAATGCCACGTCGACACTCGCCTTGGCTACCAACGGAGGCCTGATCATTGCCACCCCCGATGGCCAATCGGTCGAGGTCGGGATCCGGCCCGCCAATCGCTTGACGTTCTCGACGCTGCTCACCGCCTCACCGACGCAGTCATCGTGGACCACTGGATTGCTTCCTGCCGGCCTGGCCGCCGACAACAGCGCCCTTGCCACCGACGCCCTCAACGGAAACTCCGCTGCGCTCCTGAACGACGGCGACGGTGTGCGCGCGGTCTCGAGCGCACGCGGACTTTCGACCTGGCGGACGTTGACGACCGAGGCGGTGTTGGCCTCCTCGTCGGCCGGACGTCACTGTGGTCTCGGCTCCATTACTGCCGTTGGCTACGACGGGACCCAAGCGTTGATCGGTGGTGGATGCCGGCATGCCGGCACGGTCGGCATCTTTTCTCGAAGCGGAGATCGATGGCGCCTTGTCGGACCCACGCTTCCACGACAGCTCGACCTTGGCCGCGTCGACGTGATCAGCCTCAAACAGACGAGCGAGGGAATCTCGACAATTCTCGCTGTAACATCTGTCAAGCACGGCACGAGCCTGGTCGCCGCCTGGGCCGGAAGCGGGGATCAGTGGAGTGTGTCTGAAGCCCTGCGACTGAGCTCGTCACAGCGTGTGCTGTCCATCGGACCGGCCAGCGGCGTTGGGATGTTCGTCCTGCTTTCCGAATCCGGGCGGTCGGAGGAAGCGGGCGTCGTCGGGGGTCCGGGTGTCTCGTGGCAATTGCTGCCAGTGTTGCCCGGGGGAACAAGCACCCTGGCCTTTGGTCCGGCGAATGCCGTCGACGCCCTGGCCGTCAACGACACGGCGTTCGCCGACTGGCTGCTCTCGCCGGGTTCACGCCACTGGGTCAAGGGTCAGGCGATCAACGTACCCATCGAATTCGGTTCATCCGATTAGTTCGCGCTCCTTCAGGGTCGGTGATGTCCTATTGCTCGCCGAGGAACGTGATCGTCGTCAATGGGGAACGAGCGCCATTAGCTGCCGATAGCGAGAGCTTGCCGATCGGACGCGACTACCGATCCTTGAAGAGGCCTGACGCGAGCCTGTCCGGGCGTGACCTTACGTGACCTTATGGAGAGGGAAGGAGAGGGATCGTGAGGGAACCTGAGGGGATCGAAACGCCGCTACCAGGAAAGTCCTCGGAAAGGGCCTGGTCAAAACACTGAGCCACACTTTCGCAATGTAGAGGCCGAGGGTTCGAGTCCCTTCACCTCCACCAGAGGCCAGGTCACAGGCCTACAGTGGGATCCCCAGAAGGTCACGAAGGGCAGGTATAGCGCTACGTGACTCATGTTGGATGCGGTTGATGCTGAATAGCCGCGAGTTGATCGAAGGCGTCAACGGCAGCTCTCATGACTATCACCTGGCTTGATGTGGGGTCTTGCACAAATGATTCTCGTGGTGCTCGGGCTTCGGTGGCGAGGACTTCTCCGGCACCCAACACTCTTGATCTGATGACGAAGTGCTTGTTCGCGCCGGCGGCAAGCGAGAACCCTTCCGGGTCGCCCTCGCCGACGTCAAGGATCAGCTGGGTGTGCTTCCACGCCTCATACTGGCGATGGTCGATGTAAAACGGGCAACCGCCGACATGCCCTAAAAGGACATCGTGGTCGCCGGCGACGAACTCTCCGTCGTTAAAGCACATGGGGAGGCTGCCGTCACAACAGCCGCCGGACTGGAAGAACATCACCGGTCCCCGGTCCTCGACGAGGTCGGCGACGGCCGCGAGCGCGACTGGGGTGGCGACCACGCCCGGTGCCACCGTCGACCCGTCCACCATGACAATCCCGTCTAGAAGAAGCCGAGGGGCTTGGTGCCGTAGCTGACAAGAAGGTTCTTGGTCTGCGAGTAGTGCTCCAGCATCATCTGATGGTTCTCCCGCCCGACCCCGGAGATCTTGTAGCCCCCGAAAGCGGCTCCCGCGGGGTAGAGGTGGTAGCAGTTGGTCCACACCCGTCCGGCCTTGATGGCCCGTCCCATGCGGTAGGCGAGGTTGCCATTGCGGGTCCACACGCCAGCGCCCAGGCCGTAGAGGGTGTCGTTGGCGATGCGGACTGCGTCGGCCTCGTCGGTAAAGGTAGTCACGGCGAGGACGGGCCCGAAGATCTCCTCTTGGAAGACCCGCATGTCGTTGTGTCCCTTGAGGACGGTCGGCTCGAAGTAGTAACCACCTTCGAACTCCCCGCCCAGATCAGCCCGCTTCCCACCGATCAGACACTCGGCGCCCTCCTGGCGGCCGATGTCGACGTAGGAGACGATTTTCTCGATCTGCTGGGTCGAGACCTGTGGTCCGATCATGGTCGCCGGGTCGAGGGGGTTGCCTTGGCGGATCTGAGCGATCCGGGCCAGGCACCGCTCCATGAACCGGTCATAGATCGACTCGTGGATCAGTGCCCTCGACGGGCAGGTGCAGACCTCGCCCTTGTTGAAGGCGTAGAGGACGAGGCCCTCGATGGCCTTGTCCAGGTATTCGTCGTCAGCGTCCATGACGTCGGCGAAGAAGATGTTGGGGGACTTGCCGCCCAACTCGACCGTCGACGGGATGAGGTTCTGGGCCGCGTACTGCATGATCAGCCGGCCAGTGGTGGTCTCGCCGGTGAAGCCGATCTTGGCGATCCGAGGACTCGACGCCAGAGCCTTGCCGATCTCTCCTCCGGGACCGGTAATGATGTTGATCACGCCCGGAGGCACGATGTCCTGAATAACTTCGGCCAGCTTGAGGATCGACCACGGGGTGGGCGACGCTGGCTTGACCACAGTGCAGTTGCCGGCGGCGAGGGCGGGCGCGATCTTCCAGGCCGCCATCAGCAGCGGGAAGTTGAAAGGGATGATCTGGCCGACCACGCCGAGGGGCTCGTGGAAGTGGTAGGCGACCGTGTCCTTGTCGATCTCGGTTGAACGACCTTCGAGGGAGCGGGTGGCCCCGGCGAAGTAGCGGAAGTGGTCGACGGCCAAGGGGATGTCGGCGGCCAGGGTCTCGCGCACCGGCTTGCCGTTTTCCCACGTCTCGGCCACGGCCAGCATCTCGAGATTGGTCTCAATGGCATCAGCAATGGCGTTGAGGACGGCGGCCCTCTCGGTCAGTGACGTTTCGCCCCAGGCATCCGTCGCTGCATGAGCGGCGTCAAGAGCCAACTCCACATCTTCGGGAGTCGAACGTGCGACTTCGCAGAAGGGCTTGCCGTTCACCGGACTCACATTTGCCATGTACTGACCCTTGAGCGGTGCCACCCACTTGCCTCCGATGAAGTTGTCATAACGCGGCTTGACCTCGACCAAGCTGCCTGCTTGCCCAGGGGCTACGAAGGCCTCGCTCGAGGTTGGAGTCGTTGGAGTCGTTGGAGTCGTTGGGGTCGTTGGTTCTGCGGTCAGAGTCACAGCTGCCTCCTTGGTACGGATCGATTCCGGCAACGATGACGTGCCCCCGGACCACTGTTTCGGCCGGCGTGGAGCAACGGCACCGTCGCTTGAGGCTCAGAGTAAGGCTGTCCACGGAGTGGCGGTAGGGTCCGAAGGTCCCGCAACGGTAGGAGGAAGGTCCCAAGGTTTACGAGCGCCTTGGCGACGAGCGGTTCTTCGCCACCGTAGGCTCGGCTGTCAGTGGGTACCTCCTCGGCCCTGCCCGGCGGGTCCTCGAAGCCATCCGACCCTCAGTGCAGCTAATCGGCCCGTTCCGTGACGATGATCACGACGTTCCCGATCTTTTGGCGGGTCTCGACATACCGACACGCCCTCGACGATGTGCGCAAATGTGACAGAGCGAGGAACCACGTGCTTCGCAAACCGAAGCGCCAGTCCATTCGATTCCAGGGTGCCAATGCAGCGGACTCTTTATCCATGGGACCTTTGTCTCTATGAAAAGCACTCGAGGATCCGACAAAGTAGCTAATGAGTCGTTCGGTACGAGCGAAAGGAGATTCGTCATGAATGCTGTGTCTGATGACCACCTCGTCGGTGCCACCATCTGGCAACAGGAGCTATTCGACGTCCTTCTGGTTCACGAGCGCGACGAGGAAGAAGTCATATCTGCCTACGAGGTGTTCGCCGAGGAAGCACCCTCGGATGCGGTGCGCTACCTCGTACGCTTGATTCTCGACGATGAGAAGAGGCACCACCGTGTGCTCTCTGAACTGGCCAACGCCATACGTGCCGATGCCACATTCGAGCAACGAGGCGTTCGGATTCCTTACCTTGACGTGCACCGCCGTGACGATTCACTTCTCGAGGAGACGGAGCGCTTCCTCGCTCTTGAGCGCAAGGTCGTGCTGAGCTGAAACACCTGGCCCGAAAGGTGCGATCCGTCGGCGGCGCTCTCGATGCTTTCGTGGTCGACCTTCTCGAGTCCGACACAGAGCGACACATCCGGATCCTTCGTTTCATCAAGAACGCCGTTCGCAGCTCGCCTGTTCGCTGAGCACCGGAGCGGGCTTGGTGCTTCGGTAAGTCGCCGTATTCTTAACCGTCGCATAGCGGCTCCACCGCAGTGCGACCTCATAGAGGAGACCCGATGACGCCAGAAAACGGAGTGCGCGATGTCCCTGACCACCTTGAAGCGAGTCACCTTGAGCCCCTCAGTCGAGACGAGTGCGTACTGCACCTTCAAGCTCGTGGAGTAGGTCGGGTTGGCGCCACGGTGCGCGGCCGTCCGGTCATCTATCCGGTCAACTACGCCGTGCACGAGGACGCCATCGTGTTTCGAACACGTAGGGGTGGCGACCTGGATTTGGCCACGGCCGAAACCGTGGTCGCCTTTGAGATCGACGGTGCGGACAACCTCTACCAAGAGGGATGGTGTGTGCTGGTCGTAGGTCGAGCTAGTCACGTCAGCGACCCTGCAGAGTTCGCCGGTCTCAAAAGTGTCTGTCTCTCGCCGTGGGCGGGTGAGAATCGAGACTGTTTTGTGCGCATCTCCTTTGATGAGGTCAGCGGTCGGCACATCCATCACCGAGCACCTGAGGTCGCTCGGAGGCACTAGCTGAACATTTCCGAGTCGAAGAGGTCAAGCTCTGGGATCTGCAAAACGTGCTCGATCGTGCCGAACCGAGTGTCCGAGGAACTGACGACGGGCGTGGCCGATGATGGTGGTGACCCTTGCCGCCGTGCTGCGCCGCATCAGGGTCCTCACCGGCAAAGCCAACCTGACGGGTCTCGTCCGTCGTCAAATTCCCCCGAAAAGCGCGCAGACCACGGCATCCCAGGCTCGCCCAGTTCGTTGCCGGTTCGGATTGGTGGCGGTTCGGCACGAGTGGACACCCCAAGACGCCAACCTGCCGCTGGGACGAACTGTTCCGAGTATGGGGGCGTATCTGCCTTGAGCTGGCACTCTCGGCCGCTTACGACCGTCTCTGACGACGCGACCGTTTGCTCTATTCGGGGTGCACCAGGTCGGACCTTAACGAGCAAGACTGGACGCGTGACGCTGGGATGGCGCGTGACAGCGAGTGGACCACCGGGATCCATTGGCTCCTGTGGAGGACATCGTGCGGCTCATCGACCTGGCGGGCACGGCCACGGCTGCCGCGTACAGGCGCAGCGACGTGGTCGAGGCGCTCAACGAGCAGCAGCCGGCCGCGGTGGCGTTCGCGTCCGGGCAGCTTGTTGGCGTCGCCGTGGCGCGCATGGCGGGTCGCGACGCCCATCTGCTCGCCCTGGCCCTGCACCCCGGTTGGCGGAACCGAGGCATCGGCTCGGCGCTGCTCCGGGAACTGGACCAGGAGGCAATCCATCACGGCGCTCTGCGCATGCTGGCCTTGGTCGAGCCGGGTCAGGTCGGGGAGGTCGCCTTCGCGCACCAGGGGTTCGACCGGGTCAACGGACTCCACCTCTATGTCAGAGCTGCGTCCATGGTGCCCGAGGAGCTCGAAATCGTAGAGCGCTACGGCGGGCACTTCCCCCCGGCTGGACTCTGGGAGGAGATGAAGGGGTTCTCGACGACGAAGGAGCTCCTCGAACGCAGGATCGTTGCTCCGCTGGCACATGCCGAGCTGGCGGAGAGCGTCGGGTTGCGAGCGCCCGCGGCGGTCATGCTCTTCGGCCCACCCGGGACGGGCAAGACCTCGTTTGCCCGTGCCATCGCGTCCCGGCTCTCCTGGGCGTTTGTCGAGCTGCATCCCTCACTCCTCGGTCCTGGCACGGGGGGCGCAGCCACGTTGCGTGCCACCCTGGACGACCTGGTGCACGTGGACCGCTTGGTGTGCTTCATCGACGAAGCGGACGAAATCGCCTCGGCGCGCGCCAGCCGACCCGAGAGCCAGCCCATCGTGAACGAGCTGCTCAAAGCGATTCCAGTCTTCAAGTCCCGTCCGGGTCGACTCATGGTGATGGCAACCAACTCCATTGCCTCCATTGATCCGGCCATGCTCAGACCGGGACGCTTCGACCTCATCATCCCGATCGGCGCGCCCGACCGTGGCGGGCGTGCCGAGCTGGCGGGCGAGTTCCTGGAGAAGTCTGATGCCGAGGACGTCGCAGAGCGCACGGAGGGGTTCACGCCCGCTGACTTCGCGCTAGCCGCCCAGCGGGCGGCCCAGCTCGCGTTTGAGCGGGCGCTCGCCGGCGGTGCGCCTGAGGTGACACCCCACGACTGCGCCGAAGCCGTGTCGCGGACGCGTCCCAGTGTCCACAGGGAAGCGGCCGCTGCTTTCGAAGAGGAAGCGGCCGCGTTCGCCAGGCTCTGATGTGATCTCCAGGTCCCTCGACTGCGGGATCGCCCTCCACGAGCACACCAAGCGGAGCAAGGTCCGACACAGAGCCCTTACTGGTGGAGAGAGCCATGATAAGAGCAACGGACTCCATTCCCGAATGCTGCGAGGGTCCCAGTACGGGAATGCTTACGACCGTCGGGTAGGAGCAGGGTGCCCCCGGACGCTGCCGGGTCGGGGTCGATTCCTCGTGAATCCAGACTGCCCCAATCGGCCGGGTGAGCAGCGCAAACTCCCGCGACCGGTTTGAGACGGCTCGAAAGGAACTGCATCGGCGTATCCCATACCAATGACGCCGGCTGTGGGTGGTTGCGCTTATTGCCGTTCACAGGTTCTGTCGTCTTCCTCGCAGCAGTTACCCGACGCATCAGGGTCGATGTTGTCTTGTCGCTCGCCGAGGAACGTGATCGTCGCCAAAGAGGAACGAACGCCATTCGCTGCGCTTTGCGAGAGCTTGCCGATCGGACGTGACTACCGATCAGCGGGCAGTGTCCGACAGGGACCCGTCCGGCGTGTCTTTACGTGTCTTTATCGAGAGGGAAGGAGAGGGATCGTGAGGGAACCTGAGGGGATCAAAACGCCGCTACCAGGAATGGCCTCGGAAAGGACCTGGTCAAAAGGCCGAGAACCAGACATTCGCAATGTAGAGGCCGAGGGTTCGAGTCCCTTCACCTCCACCAAAAGGCCCAGGTCAAAGGCCTAAAAAGTGGGATCCCCCAGAAAATCAGATTCTCCGACGTGTCTTTGTGTGTCTTTATCGGTCACAAGAAGACATGACTTCACCGTCAGGCCGACCATTGCGGAACAAGCCATTCAGTTCGAATAGGGCACGAAATGGTGGTTTTGTGGTCTGCGTCTCGCAGATATAGGTGTTGGTAAGTCAACTGACGACCACATGCCAGGCATCGCCAAGCCTCGCTCCAGCGAATCGGTTTCTCTCAGACGTTGTTGAAGGCGTTGTTGACGATGATGAAGCCGACAATTGATAGCACGATCGCAAGGCTTCCGAGGAGGGTCCCTGCGATTGCCATGCCCTTTCTCGGCTCGCCACGCAACGCCTTTCGCCACGCAACGAGGCCGAAGACCACCGCCAGCACTCCGAGGGCCAGCGCAGGCACAGCCAGGATGGGGATAGTGCCCACGACGGCGCCGATGATTCCGCAGACAAGAGCAGCTACGGCTTGTCCGTTCCTCGGCACTGGTTGCACGTAAATCACGGGGGCAGGCGCCTGAGGGCCAGGGGGAGCCTGCGGCGGATACCAGTTGCCATCCGAAGCCTTCCAGTAGCCGGGGCCGGGAGACATCTCGTAATCTGGAGCTTGGACCATGGAAGTCCTTCCCTTCTATCCCTCATCAAGCGGAGCTGAATCCTCCCGATGGCGCCACCTCAACCTCAAGCGCTAGCACCTTCTTCCTCACTGGTTCTCAGCTGAAGCGCCATCTTCGGGCACAGCTCGACTGCTGCATGGGCAAAGCTCTCGAGGCCTCGAGGTACCGGACGGTCGGCGATGATCGGGTATCCCCAGTCGTCGACCGCGATCAGCTCGGGCAGGATCTCCGCGCAGGTCCCACGGCCGTCGCATGCGATCCGGTCGATGCACAAATGCACCGATGACTTCACGAAAGCACCTCCGTCGGAACGGCGGGCGACGCACGCGTTTCGCTGGCCGAGCAGCGTCCGGCCAGGTGCTCCGAAACCTCGTGACCGAAGACGCCAAGGGCCGAGCGAATGTGGCGGGCAACGCCGTCGGGGTGGCCACAGGCCCCCCGGCCCTCGATCTCGCCGACCCATCGCGTCAAGTCGTCGTATCGAACCGGCATGCCTTTCGCGAGCAGTTCCAGCTGCTCTGCAATCGCGGGGAGCCCGAACGTGCACGGCCCACACTGGCCAGCGGACTGCGACGCCAGATAGCGGACGAGTCGCGCCGTCTCGAGCACGCCACACTCGGTGGCCGGAAGGGCCACGACCAGGCCGGCACCGAGCCCGACCCCGAGCCCGCTCGTGCTGAAGGGGGCGGACAGCGCGGCTGAAGCCGGGATCCATGTTCCGAAGTACCCCCCGACCAGGAGGGCCTGGATGGGAGCGCTCGGGCCACCGGCGAGCTCGAGCACGTCGGACGTACGGGTCCCGATCGCAACCTCGAAGACCCCAGGAGCGGCGAGGGCACCGGTCAGGGTGACGAGCATGGTGCCGGGTTCGTCGACCGTCCCCAGCTGCCTGAACCACCGCGCGCCGTGACGACCCACGAGGCCGAGGTGGGCCAGGGTCTCGACGTTCTGGACGAGGGTGGGGCGACCCTGCAGGCCGCGTTCGGTCATTCGGGGCGCCTTCCCCAGTGGGACTGGGATGCTCCGCCCGACCCAGTTGACGACGGCACTTGCCTCACCCGAGACGAATCCGTCAGCTGCCGTCACGACGCGAAACTTCGTGCCGTCAAGCCGGATCCGTCGACGTTCCGCCAGAGCGATATCAATAATCTCGCGCACGTCACGATGGACGACCATGATGATCTCCCCCGCGCCAACGAGGCCGGCCGCGAGGGAAGCACCGTCGAGGACGAGGTGGGGCGAGCGAGCGAGAAGCACCCGGTCCTTCATGCTGGCGGGCTCGCCCTCCGTGCCATTGGCGATGATGAATGGCCTGCCGCGATGAGCCAAGAGTGCTCGGAGCTTGCGACCGGTCGGGAACGCGGCGCCACCGCGACCGACCAGTCCGGCGCTCTCGATTTCGTCCAAAGTCGCTTCTCGCCACTGCTCGGATGACGGGCATTGGACCAGGACGCCATGATGCTCGAGGTGCGCCGCCAGCGTTGCCGGCTGCCACAGCTCGGGTGGCAGGAGCCTCGAGGTTCTCGTCGTCGCCGGGTTCGCCACCACGTGATTAAGCAGCTCGGTCGGGCTCATGGTCGAACCCCCGGGAGGGTGCCGATCGCTCCCCGGACGCCGGGGCTCGAACGCTGGATCGTCCCCTTCCGCGACTGCCTGGTGAAGAGGATACGGTCGATCACGGCGAGGGCGACGGCACTCCCAGAGCCCCACACCGCGGCGGCAACCCACCAGATGCTCATGTCGTTCCCGGCGCTGAGTGAGTGCATGAAGGCCAGCGGCCACGACGCGTAGGCCAGCCAATGCACCGCGCGCCACCATCGGTGCCCCAGTCGTCTCCGGACCAAGCTGGTGATGAGGACGGCCGCCCCGAGGTCCACCGCCAGAGCGCCGAGGCTCAACGCGAGCAGCCTGTAGTGGGCGGTGAAGGGCAGGACGGCCGCCCACCATCCGATCGAGACATAGGGATCGAGAACGGCTGTCGCCACGTGGAGGGCCAGGAGCGCCACGGAGAACAGGGCCAGTGTCCGGTGGAGCTCCGCCACCGCGAAGCGTGGCATAGACCGCAGGTGGGTTCCCAGCCTGGTCGATATGCCCAAGACGAAGACCGTCGAGAAGAGCACGAGGAGCATTAGGCCGCTGGCGCGTGACACGAGCCACATCCATGGGAGCTGGCTCACTGCGGCGCCCGCGCTCATAGCGCTCCCCGGAGCACCGTGATACGCGATCCGAGACGGTCCACGGCGGGAGCCACGAGCTCACCGCCCTCGTGGTCCGGCCAGGATCCGATCAGATGTAATGAACCGTCATGCCCGACCAGCCGTGCCGGCAGTCCAGCTGCGGTGACTACGTCGAGTGCGTCTTCGCCCCCGACGATCAGAGCCGTCGACGCGGCGTTGGCGTGGGCACACGTGGGTGCGGCGACCGTCGCCGTGCGCCAACGAGCCTGTGCCGGCTCGCCAGTGCGTGGGTCGATGATGTGATGCAATGTGCGGTCGCCTCGGCACCAGCGACGGCAGACGACCGACGACGTCGCCACGCCACCACGGTGGAGCCGTACGACGTGGCCGGACGGTCTCTGGTCACCGAAGGGATCCTCGGCCACCCGGATCGGCCAACCGCCCTGGGGGCTCTCGCCCGCCACGGCCAGGTCGCCTCCGAGACTGACGAGGACGCCACCGGCATCCATGGAATTGCGCGCCGCGAGTGCGGAGCGATCCGAACCGACGCCCTTCGCGGTTGCTCCCAGATCGAGGACTATGCCGGCCGGCCGCCTGAGCAGTCGACCGTCGAGCTCGATGGAGGCCCATCCCGGGGCCGGCGGCCCCACGCCCGGAACGTCGGGGAGATTCTTCTGCATCGCCGAGAAGTCGCGGTCGTAGCCCAATGCGATGAGCGCGCCTCCGACGGTGGGATCTACAAGTCCATTCGTCAACTCCGCGGCAGCCAATGCCGTCGCGAGCAGATCGGCGAGGCCTTCGGTGAGGAAGAAGGTGTGCGCCTCCGACGAGTTCACCTGCGAGATCTCCGAGTCCTCGCGGAACCGGCTGGCTTGTCGATCGAGGTCGGCCAGCTGGCGATCGACCGCATCGAGTGCGCGTGGGAGCTCGTGCGGTGGCCAGACGACCACCCGGGCCGTCGTACCCAGGGCGGACCTCTCAGCAGCGGCGACACATTGTTCGTTGAGTTCAGCGTGCTGCCAGGTTGCTGTGGTGCGGGCTGGGGCGAGCGTCGACATCACGAGTCACCCGATCCCGTGGCAATGATCCGTCCAGAAGTCGCGGGTCTCGGCAGTCCAGCCTGCTGCGCTGCTGCCGAGACCGTCATGCCAGAGGCGCTTGTCGTCGCGACAGGACTTCCCAGGGTGGGTCCACCTTGGACGACGCCGGCTGCGGAAGTCGGAGCCCCGGCCGTGGTTGTTACGGCGGGCGTCCCGACGGCCTTGGAATCCGTGGCGGCGGCCAGGGCGCCCGTTGTGGCGCCGATGCCGACGACCAGCGCGGCCAGCGACCAGTTGGACGTCCGTCGGATCTTTCGGAGCCCGTCGTTCCTGATTGTCTCGGGTGCGGGAGGCCTGCGACCAGTGCCGCCCGCGTACCTGCTCGATCGCTCGGGGTCTGTCTCATAGGGAAGCTTCTCCATGTCTGATCACTCTCTGTGCTCAATCTGGCCCTTTGGCCTGTGGCGAGTGTGCACTTCGCTCGATGAGGCGACCGTGAGGAGAAGATGTGAGTCCTCACATGAATGCGACCTTGGCTCGGCCGCCCGACCCGCGGCGAGCTGTCCCTCTAGCCTGGACATATGAGAGTCTTGGTGGTCGAAGACGACCAGCGGATGTCGAACTTGCTCCGACGGAGCCTCGAGGAAGAGGGCCACGCCGTCGATGTGGCCGACGACGGCCCGAACGGGTTGTGGATGGCAAAGGAGTTCCCGTACGGGGCGATCGTCCTCGACGTCATGCTGCCGGGGTTCGACGGGTTCGAGCTGTGTCGACAGCTTCGTGCTGCCGACGTCTGGACTCCGGTTCTCATGCTCACCGCACACGACGAGGTCGGCGACCGTGTACGTGGACTGGACGTAGGGGCCGACGATTACCTGGTCAAGCCCTTCAGCCTCCTCGAGCTCGCCGCCCGTATCCGGGCTCTGTCCCGCCGTGACGATCGTGCTCGACCGACGGTCCTCTGCGTCGGGGAGCTGCGGCTCGACCCGGCCGCCAAGCGGGCATGGAGAGGCGAGACTGAGCTCTCTCTTTCCCCAAAGGAGATGGCGCTTCTGGAATTGTTCCTGCGGCATCCCGGCACCGTGCTCTCCCGTACCCAGATCATCGATGCGGTCTGGGACTTCGCGTACCAGGGCGGCTCGAACGTCGTCGACCAATACGTGAAGTACCTGCGAGACAAGGTCGACACACCTTTCGGCCACAGTGACATCGAGACCGTGCGCGGTATGGGGTACCGCCTTCGGGCGGAAATATCTCAGTAGGTCATGTCGATCCGCCTGCGGCTCGCCCTCCTCTTTGCGATCGCCTCGGCAGTGGTCCTCTCTCTCGGGGCATGGCTGTTCGTCTCCGTGCTCTCATCCTCGCTGTTGAGCTCCGTCGATTCGCAACTTGCGACCCAGGCATCCCACGCCTCGAGCTATCTCACTGGCGGATCGCGACTCCCGTTGACGTCAGGTACCAATGGGCCGGAGTACGTCGTCCAGGTGGTCGACGGCTCAGGCAATGTGCGTGGTTCGAGCGCGGACGCGCCGACGGTGCCGATCATTTCCGCCGCCGAATTGGATCAAGCCAGGACGCGAGAAGTCCTCGTGACCCACACGCGCACCGATGAGCACGAACGCGTCCTGGCGCAACCGTTACCCGGCCGAGCCGGGTGGACGGTCGTCGTCGGAGCGTCACTGGAGACATACGACGCCACCATGAGCAGGGTGACCACCGAACTGGTGATCGGATGCAGCCTGTTCGTCATCCTCGCAGCCGCCGGGTCCTACCTGCTCGCGAGGTCCGCGCTCAGGCCGGTGGAGCAGCTTCGGGCCGAAGTCTCTGATCTGGCCGTCCGCGACGCCCCCGGGACGCTCGCAGTTCCGCGGACCCATGACGAGATCAGCGCGCTTGCGAGCACGATGAACGAACTTCTCGTCAGGGTTCGGACGTCTCTCGAGCGCGAGCGAGGCTTGGTCGCTGATGCCAGCCATGAGTTGAGGACCCCGTTTGCCATCCTTCAGGGTGAGCTGGAGCTGGCGCAACGGCCGGGACGGACCCGAGACGAGCTCGTGGCCACCGTGACCGTTGCCGCCGAAGAGGCAGCCCGGCTGACCAAGATCGCCGACGATCTGCTGCTGCTGTCCAGAGGCGATCAGGGCCAGCTGTCGATCCTGCCTGTGGTAGTCGACGTCTGGGACTACCTCGAAGCGGTCTTGGGCCACGCTGAACCCCGGATCACTGCGCACGGTATGACCTGCCGGGTCGATGTCCCGTCCAGCCTTCGTGCTCGCCTCGATCCGGACCGGATGAGACAGGTCGTCGACAACCTCATCGACAACTCACTGAGATACTGCCCCACTGGCTCGGAGATCGAACTGCGTGCCGGGGCCCGGGACCAGGACCTCTGGCTCGAGGTAGTCGACAATGGCCCGGGATTCGACCCCAACTTCCTCGCGCACGCATTCGAACGGTTCCGGCGCTCGGACACCAGCCGATCCCGAGATCACGGCGGCGCCGGTCTCGGTCTGGCGATCGTCTCGTCGATCGTTGCTGCCCATGGCGGCACGGTCATCGCCGAGAACAGACCTGCCGGCGGAGCCTGTGTCCGTGTCACGCTCCCAGACGTCATCGACCTCGAGGCCGACGCGGGTTGAGACTTCGTAACTCTGGTGTGGTCTGACGAGGACTTGTGCTCGTCAGTTTGGTGGGCCGCATCGTCAAGTCACCCAGACCCGAATGAGGCTCCCGCCGCTCCTCAGCCGTTCCCGAGGAGAGCGTCCAGCGTGACGAACGAGTAGCCGGCCGCCTTGATGGATCCGATCACGGAGGCGAGCGCATCGGCGTCCAGCGTCGACCCGTCGTTCGGGTTGGATCCAACGTGCATCAGCACGATCTCACCGGGCCGAAGGCCCGCCATGACGCGAGTAACGATGCTCGCCGCCGTGATCCCGGCGGAGCTCCCCTCCCAGCCCAGAGTGTCGACCGTCCAGCCCACCGCGACGTACCCGAGATCGTTTACCACGCTCAGGGTCCGGGCATCGCTGTCGCCGTAGGGGAAGCGGAAGAGTGGAGACGGAGAGGCTCCAGTCGCGGAGGTGATGGTCGCAGCGGCATCGGCGACCTCGGCGGCGACCATGGCATCGGACAGCGTCAGCAGGTGCGGGTGGTCGACGGTGTGATCCCCCACCCGGTAGCCACCTTGGACGATCGAGCGCGCCAAGTCGGGGAAGGATCTTGTGAAGGCCCCCGTCAAGAAGAATGACGCGGGCACGCCGGCGCTGCGAAGAGTCGACAAGATTGCCGGCACACCGTTGCCGTTGGCCCCAGCATCGAAGGTCAGCGCCACGACACGCGATGCGGTCGGTATCTGCTGCCACACCCTGCCGAAGAGCGGTTTCAGGCTCTCCGGGGTCGATGTCGTGGGGTTGGTCGAGGTCGTGGCGGGGAGCGAACTCTCCGTGCTGGAAAGCTGTGTGGTTGGGGCAACGGTCGTGGTCCTGGGGGCAACAGTCGTGGTCGTCGTCGGAGCAGTCGTCGCGGTCGTTGTGCTGCGTGAGGGATTGGAGCGCTGAACGGCTTTGTGACCTGATGGCGGGGTCGAACACGCAGCCGCAACGAAGGCAAGCGTTGCGAGCAGCACCAACTCGCTCACCAAGATGCGACGCCGCAACCTGGACCGCCTAAGGGTTGTTCGAGCCGTGCTCCAGGTCAACCGAGGGTTTATCTGACTTCAGGGTCGCATCCGAACTGTCCTCGAATGACAGGTAGCTCTCCTCCTCCTGGAGAGTGTGGAGACGGAGAATCGCGTGCAGGCCATAGAAAAGGCGGCGAATCTCATCGATGTCTTCGACATCGGGTGCCTCGTCGCCGATCTCGTCTAAGAGCGCGCCTAGGCGCCTGATCTGATGCAGGATCTCGATGTGGGCCCGGCTCATGGGAGCCGTCGGCTCTCGCCCACCGAGGACGTGCTATCACGAGCGACAACAGACGGCGCCGAGACCATCCCACTGCCCGCAGAAGGCCGAACTCCCGTATTCGCTCAATGAACGACAGGAGCATGGTGTTCATCACGATGATGATCCCGATGACTAGTGCGATGATGGTGGCACCGGTTTGAGCTGCCTTCAAGAAGGCGAAGTTCCGGTCGACGCGCCCAAACTCACTGGCCAGCCGAACCGAAGCCAGGTTGGGATTGTCGGCTTCGATCGCTTTACGTACACGATCGATCCTGGCTCCCGGTTGGACCTTGACCGCGATGAGCGTCTCCGTCCCCAACTTGCGTTCGGACGCCTGTGGGCTTCCACCGGTTTGACGGACATCCACCATCAGGGGCAGGGCCCCGGAAAGGGATGTCCAAAATGGAGACCATGGAGAGGAAGAAGCCGCGTCCGCGTCGCTCGTTCACTCCGGAGTTCAAGGCCGAGATCGTCGAGCTGTGCCGGCGCGGTGGTCGCAGTATCGGCCAGGTGGCCAGAGACTTCGATCTGACCGAGACGAACGTGCGGACCTGGGTGAAGCAGTCCGAGATCGAACTAGGTGAGCGCCCCGGCCTGACCAGCGCGGAGCGTGAAGAGCTCACCCGGTTGCGTCGGGAGAACCGGCGCCTCGAGATCGACAACGAGACGCTCAAGCGGGCAACGGCTTTCTTCGCTTCTATGTAAGCGGGAGACCCGATGACGGTGGACCCGTTCATCGAGGCGGAGGTGCGCCATGAGGCGCCACATGACCGGGTGGGGTGAAAGGACCCACCTTCAACCTGTCGCAGCAGGTTGGTGAAGCTGAGGGCAGCCCGAACCCGGAGGTGCGGGAGAGGGTGGGAGCAGCCCTGACAACGACGGGACGGTCCGGCACTGCCAGACGGACTGGGCCCGGCAAGCGAGACGGAAAGGTGTAGGAGACGAACCAGTGATGGAACCCCCTCAAGCGATGAACCAGCTCCAATCTGGCGGATATGGGCTGGGCAGCAGTGCACGTCGCTCTTTGGTGGACAAAGAGCGACAACTCCGGTGTCGTGTTTCGCAACGACCAGGAGGCCACGAGGAATGCCTGCGGCGTACTCGTGGCGAGGCTGCAGGGGAATAGCTGGACGCCGCCCCCGTCGATCGGCATGTGGTGAACATGGGAACCACCCAAGGGTCGTCCTTCACACCGACCAGCCAGGTCGGTGACGGGCAGGCTCACTGTCAGCTGTTGGCCCATGGGTGGGGCGGAGGGTCCGTAGGAGCGCCGGGATAAACCGGCATGGAGGAGGAGATGCAAGAGCTCTACACCGAAGGAGTAGCGACCCACGGTGACCCCGAGTCATGCGTCGTCGTCCGTGAGGGCGGCGGCGAAGCGTTGACAGGGGCACGTGCAGGCCGGGCTATTGAGCCGCGTAATCACAGAGTCCGGGGCGCCGACGCTGTCTACGGATGCGGAAGGCAACACCGCCAGCGGCGTTATCGCGAGTCGCTGGTGGGCCCCGCGCGGTCAGAGAACCATGGCATGTGCGGAACCTCCATGCGCGAGAACCGGGAGGTCCCACGCTTGCCCGTCCGGGGGATCACCGGGCGGGCCGCTCAGGGAAGGCCGAGGCCGCACGCCTGAGATGGACGAGCGCGGGAAGTCAGACAACCTCGTAGTACCTGCGAAGCCGCCGAACAACGCCGGGGGACCGGTTACGGAGGTGGTGGAGGAAAGGAGGTTGGCCGAGGGGAACACGGAGAGGCCGACACGCACCGGACGCAGTGCCGGAGAAGGTGTGCCAAGCGGGCTGGACCGTGTGCGAGAGGTAGCACGGAAGGACAAGGAAGCACGGTTCACCGCACTGCTGCACCACGTCGACCTGTCTCGCCTGTGGGCCGCCTACGTGGCGATCAACCCGAAGGCAGCTCCGGGGGTCGATCAGGTGACGTGGGACGCCTACGGGCAGGATCTTCGAGAGAACCTCGAAGACCTGCTCCGCCGTGTCCACAGCGGTGCCTATCGGGCGAGCCCTTCTCGTCGGGTGTACATACCGAAGCCGGATGGGCGCCAACGCCCGCTCGGCGTCGCCACCTTGGAGGACAAGATCCTCCAACGTGCGGTGGTGGAGGTGTTGAACGCCGTGTACGAAGAGGACTTCCTCGGTTTCTCCTACGGGTTCCGACCCGGGCGTGGCCCGCACGATATGCGCTGGACGCACTCGCCGTCGGGATCACCGAGAGGAAGGTGAACTGGATACTCGACGCTGACGTCAGCGACTTCTTCTCCAAGCTTGATCACTCTTGGATGGAGAAGTTCCTCGAGCATCGCATTGCGGATAAACGAGTCCTGCGGCTCATCCGAAAGTGGTTGAACGCAGGAGTCATCGAGGATGGGAACTGGTCCGAGACGAGCGAGGGTTCACCGCAAGGGGCATCGGTCTCACCGCTGCTCGCCAACGTGTACCTCCACTATGTCTTCGACCGGTGGGTCCGGCAGTGGAGACATCGGCACGCCGGGGGGACATGATCGTCACCAGGTTCGCCGACGACTTCGTGGTCGGGTTCCAGCACCTCGGTGATGCAAAGCAGTTCCTCCATGACCTTCGAGAGCGGTTTGCGAAGTTCAACCTGGAGCTGCACCCGGACAAGACCCGCCTGATCGAGTTCGGCCGTTTTGCGGCCTCGGACCGGAAAGAGCGGGGCTTGCCCAAGCCGGAGACGTTCGATTTCTTGGGCTTCACCCACGTTTGTGGGAAGACGAGGGACGGACGCTTCTGGCTCCGGCGCATCACCATCAAGAAGAGGATGAGGGCGAAGTTGAAGCTGGTGAACGCCGAGCTTCGAAGGCGCCGTCACTGGCCCATCCCCGAGCAGGGGCGCTGGCTGGCGAGCGTGTTGAGGGGACACTTCAACTACTACGCCGTGCCCGGCAACATCGACTTGGTTGTCGACTTTTCGTGACCAGGTCAGATGGCTCTGGAGGCAGGCGCTTCGGCGTCGAAGCCAACGCCATCGCATGACCTGGGCTCGTTACAGCCGAATCGCTGCTCGGTGGTTACCTTCTGCCCGCATCGTGCATCCCCACCCCAGCGTGCGCTTCGCCGCCAGGACCCAAGGCAGGAGCCCGGTGCGCTAATCCCGCACGCCGGGATCTGTCCGGGGGGCCGCCCGCAAGGGCGGTCCCTACCGGGCTTAGTGACGACGGCCGGGACAACAGAACCCGACCCGAGCGAAGGGCCCCTACTTCACCGATGTGCGTAGAGGAAGGAAGGAACGCTGATGAGTGCCGAGATTCGGCTAGGTCCATCAGACAGGCCGACGGCCTGGACCCCGTTCGCGCCCTCCAACGCGTGCTTTACCGCAGTGCCAAGCAGGACCCAGAGCGTCGGTTCCATGCCCTCTACGACAAGCTCACCCGCGGTGATGTGATGTGGAAGGCGTGGGTCGACGTGGCCACCAACCAGGGCGCCCCCGGCATCGACGGCGAATCCATCGCCGACATCGGGGCGGAGGGCACCGAGGGGGTGCGCCGGTTCCTCGATGCACTCGCCCAGGAATTACGGGACGGCAGCTACCGTCCTCGGCCCCTGCGGCGGGTGCACATCCCCAAGCCGGGCAAGCCGGGGGCTACCCGGCCGCTCGGCATCCCCACGGTCCGTGACCGGGTGGTGATGGCGGCGGCGAAGATTGTGCTCGAACCCATCTTCGAGGCGAACTTCTCGTCGCAGAGCTTCGGCTTCCGGCCGAAGCACTCCACCCACCAGGCCCTCGAAGTCGTCCGCCAGGCGGCCAACAAGGGTGCGGTGTGGGTGCTCGACGCCGACATCAAGGCATGCTTCGACGAAATCGACCGGAACGCTCTCGTCGCTCAGATCGAGCGTCGGGTGGTGGACCGCAAGATGGTCAAGCTGCTGCGGAGCTGACTGCGGGCAGGGGTGTTCGAGGGCGGGGTCGTCTCCGACAGCGGAGCCGGAACCCTACAAGGCTCACCAATCTCACCCTTGCTGGCGAACATCGCCCTCCATGTTCTCGATGAGAGATGGCAGGCCGGTGGTCGCCGGTTGGGGACCCTGGTGCGTTTCTGTGACGACTTCGTCGTGTTGTGCCCCACCAAAGAACGGGCCGAGGAGGCCCGGGACCTGGCGACAGCGACCCTGGCTCCCATGGGCTGCGCCTGCACCCCGACAAGACCAGGATCGTCTGTTTGCGCCAGGGATCAGAGGGGTTCGACTTTTTGGGTTTCCATCACCGCCTGCGGCGGTCACGGAAGCTTCCGGACCGGTACTACTTGCATAAGTGGCCTTCGGACCGGGCCATGGCCTCCATCAAGGCCAAGGTGAGGGAGCGGACCCCACGGGGCTACGCCGGGCGTGACCTGCGCCAAGTTGTCGAAGAACTCAACCCCGTGCTGCGGGGCTGGGGGGCGTACTACCGCTACGGCAACTCGTCGCGGAAGTTCAATGTCATCGACAGCTACGTGCACGAGCGACTGGCCAAACTGGCGAGTGTCAAACACGGGATCTCCGGTCGAAACTGGACCACCCGCTTCACCTATGGGTGGCTCAGCGACCTCGGGATTTACCGACTCATCGGAACGGTGTGCTACTGGAATGCGTATGCCTCACGGTGAACGGTGTCGGAGAGCCGTGTGCGGGAGAACCGCATGCACGGTTCGATAGGGGGCCGCTGGGGAGGCAACGACCATGGCGAGTCGGAAACACGCACCCGACCGGGAAACCGGCGGGACTGAGCCCGGCCCGACCTACCGTTGCTGCTGAACCAGCGGCCTACCTCACCACAGGCTCGCGGAAGGTCCTTTCCGTAAGCGGCCAAGCTGGGGGAGTAGTCAATCCTCAGCCTGTGGATGACAACACAGTGCCCTTGGAGGCTGGCCGCAACGGTCAGCCTCTGCTTGGTTGGGGCCTCGCCGGCGTCGGCGTCGCCGGACTGGTGGTGGCGACTGCGCTGTATCCACCGGCGGCGCGCTCGGCGCGTCCCAGGACTGGACACCGTTCGTCCTCGTTGCCGGGCTACTGCTGATTGGCCTCGTGGCCGATAAAGATGGCCTGTTCGCGGCGGCAGGCCACCGTCTGGCCCGCACGGCACCGAACGGTGTCCTCCTCTTTGTCGGGGCCGTGACCGTCGTGGGCGCGGTGACGGCCGTGTTGAACCTCGACACGTCGGTGGCGTTCTTGACGCCAGTTCTCATCTACACCGCACGGAGTCGGGGAGAAGGTGAGGCGCCTCTGCTCTACGGATGTCTCCTCCTCTCCAATGCCGGCTCGCTGTTCCTGCCCGGCTCCAACCTGACCAATCTGATCGTCGTCGGCCACCTCCACCTCACCGGTGGCCAATTCCTCGCCCACACATGGCTAGCGGCGCTGGCCGCCTTGGTCGTGACCGCAGCGGTGGTGGCCGTGGCCGAGCACCGAGCTCTGCGGACTAGCGTCGAGGACCCAACTCCGGCTGATCGACCGGTCCTCGGGCTCGGTCTCGTCGCGGTCGCGGTCGCGGTGGCAGCGGTGCTCGTCGTCGTCCTGCACAACGCAGCGATCCCAGTGGCCGCCATCGGCCTCGTGGTCGTCGGCGCCCGGATCATTGCGGGGAAGGAGGACCTCAGGCACGCGACCGACGTGCTCGGCATACCGGTGCTCGTCGGGCTCTTCGGCGTGGCGGTGGCCCTGGGCACTTTGGGCCGGGTGTGGTCGGGGCCAGCGACATTGATGTCGCATCTCGACGTGTGGGGCACGGCCGTCGTCGCCGCGGCCTCGTCGGTGATGCTCAACAATCTCCCCGCCGCATCGCTCTTTGCGGCGCGGGTCCCTCCCACCCGTTCGCGATGCTGGTCGGACTCAACTTGGGGCCGAACCTGTTCGTGACCGGGTCGCTGGCCTGGTTCCTGTGGCTGCGGGCGGCACGAACCGCCGGCAGCCGACCGTCAATCGCCAAGGCCAGTCGTCTGGGTGTCGTTGCCGTTCCACTTTCGATGGCTGCCGCCCTCGGAGCGCTCTTGCTGACTGGGACTCACTGAGCGCTGCGCCCAGCGAATGGCGAACCCCTGCCGAGCAAGCTGTGTCAGCAATTACACAGCATCTATATCTTGAGATTTTCGAATCGTTTTGCCACTCCGCGATCATGGGGTGCAGCCGAGCCCACTTCTATTGGGACAGCCTGGCATCGGACTGGGGTTACCAGCGGACCGTGGTGAATCCCGATGACAATTGGGGCCTCCGATTCGACCTTGGCAAACGCCGGCGAGGCTGTTCCTACTTGGAATGACCTGCTGAGTCCATATGGGCAGCAAAGCTGACCTCAACCGCGAAGTAATAATCGGGCGCGTGCCGGCCATTACTGCATTGTGAGAAGCCACGGGGATCGCTCGGCCGCTGATCTGAAGCTGGAGGTGCTGGTTCAAGAGCACTTTGGCCGGGTAGCGGCGTATCTCCTTTCCCGAACGGATGCCGAGTCCGCGGGAGAGGCCCTGGCTAAGACTCTGGAGGTCGTTTGGCGCCGCCTCGAAGATGTTCCGCCGGAAGTCCTGCCCTGGTTGCTCGGTGTCGCTCGGAAAGTACTCGCGGATCAGTGGCGGGCCCAGAGTCGCCATGACGCGCTCATTGCTCGACTCACCGAGAGCGAAGCCCTCCGGAAACGTCCCAATACGACCGATGGCGCAGCAAGTGACGACACTGCGATTGAGCGCCTTGTTGCGATACAGGCATTGGCAGCTCTGTCTGCTACCGATCGCGAGGCCCTCCTCCTGATTGCGTGGGAAGGGTTGACGACTCGCCAGGCTGCTGCGGTGCTCGGGTGTAGTCGCGGCACTTTTGCAGTCCGTCTATTCCGGGCGCGTTCTCGTTTGAGGGACCAACTATCAGCACAAACGATCGCCGAATCAGAATCTTCGGCGCACGACTCGCCAGGGGGGTTTGGAACGTCCGCCAATGAATTCACAAGCGAAACGCAGGAGACCCAGCCATGACCAGACCGACAAGCGACGATGCGATGCGTTCGATCGTGATGCTTCGACCCCATGACGCGCAAGTTCCGGAGAAGGTGTTCGGTCCCGACTACTTACAACGCCTCGTGGAGACGGCAAGGCAGACGTCCGGATCAGAAATCGACCGGGATCTTGATGCCCGGGGCCACGACTTCGGCTCACGGCAAAGAAAGCTGATGGCGGGCGCCCTTGCTGTGTTGGTCGTTCTCGTTGCCGTGTCGGTGTTCCTTTTGAGTAGGCCCAATGGCACGGCGACGCTGAATTCCGCCCAACTCAGCCCGTGGAGAGCCGTCGACGCGACCTTTCCGATTCCATTCGAGCGACAGGCGGCAACGTCACCGCGAATGTCTCATGACATGACCTGCCCCACGACATTGACGTGCTACGTCTTGGCGGGTGGCAAGGGCGGTATAGCGGGTTACAAGACTAACGATGGGGGACTGACCTGGGAGAGCCTTCTGATACCGGGCGCTGATCTCACGACAGCGTTTTCGTGCCCCAACGCTGCCACCTGCTTCGCCGGCGGATTCCTCACCGGCGGAGCGGGCATTCATGCGGTCTTGTTGGCTACTTCGGACGGCGGATCGAGCTGGGAGACGAAACCGTTTGCACTTGCGCCACAGATCGACTCGATCGACTGCGCCTCATCAACCACCTGCGTTGCAACCGTGGGAGGTCTGAACTACGGACCGAATACCGTCCCGCAAGAAGCGGTCTACTGGTCGGTCGACGCAGGAGGTAGCTGGCGAGAGGCAACTTCTGTACCCAGTGGACTGGTTGCTTCCCTCGACTGTCCAACCGTCACGACCTGCATCGGCCTCACCTACGTCCAGCCCGCACACACCCCAGTCATCGAGTCGCTTCGTACGTCAGATGCCGGCTACACCTGGCATTCTGCGGTCCTCGCTCTGAAGGGCGTTGCCTTTACCGCTCCGTCATGTCCCGACGCGAGCCATTGTGTCGCCATTGTGCAGACAACGCCCCAGCCCGACCCGTCGGTTCCGGGACAGCTTGTGGCAGTGGCTTCGAGCGACGGTGGGCAGAGTTGGCAACCGTACGAGCTACCGGCCGACCTCTCGACCGACGCTCTCGGATTTGGCCTGAGCTGTCCGACGGACCTTCAGTGTTGGGCTCCCATCCTGCTTCACCAAGACCAGGGTTCGCCCCAACCGGTGATCGCCGCAACGACTGACGGGGGACACACCTGGCAGCAGGACCCCATCAGTGATTCATGCACATCTGCTGGGTGCATCACGTACATCCAGGCCCTCCAATGTCCAGTGTCGTCCACCTGCCTGGCGTTGGGTGAGCTTCAGAACTTTCACCTTCCGCTGGTTGTCCTCACCAACCGTCCCGCCTCGGGGCGATAGTCGGTTTTCGAGTCCAGGTAGCACTTCGCGAGCGAGGCCGAGGGCAGCTCGGCGGTGCGCCGGCTACCGGATGTGAATCACAATGTGCCGTTGACAAATCTCGGTCATGGACTAAACGTTTTCCCCCTGTCAGGCCTCTATTCGTAGTGAATGATGGCGACCACGCCGGACCAACCCTTTGAGCGGTTCTTCGAGGGCACCTACCCAGGGATATGTCGTGCGCTGTGGCTTGGGCTCGGGGAGGGCTGTGATCCAGAAGATGCTGCCCAAGAGGCGTACGCCCGGGCCTTCCAGAAGTGGGGCGCAGTGTCACGTCTTGATCGGCCGGCGACCTGGGTCTATGTGGTTGCGGTTCGACAGGCGAGACGAAATCAGCGGCGCCGTGATCGCTCCTTCAACAGTCCCGTCTGGGCTACTGAGCCTCTGCAGCCGACTGAGAACGTGGCCTCCCGGCTGTCCATCGTCACTGCACTTGGCCAATTGGCGCCTAGGCAACGATTGGCAATCGTGCTTCGTTACTACGCCGACATCTCCGTGAAGGACATCGCCAAGGCAATGAACTGTCGAGAAGGAACCGTGAAGGCGACGATCCATTCCGCACACGAACGGCTTCGAACCCTTCTTCCAATGGACGCCAATATCCCGGAGATTGACAATGCCTGACAGCGATATCACCGAGCTTCTCGATCGAGCCAGCCTTTCGTACAGCCCCGATACTTCGAAGGGCCTGGCGAATGTGCATACTCGGGCAGCACGCCGGAAGCGCACGCGCAGAACGGTTTCGGTCGTGCTCTTTGTCGGGTCGGCTGCGGCGCTACTCACCGTGGCCCTGACGGTGCCGGGTCAAAACTCCGCCAACGCCATGCGCTATCTGCGGATCTCACCAGCTGCTCGAGTGGTTGACCTGGCCGCCCCTTCTGACGGGCTGACCGACGTGTACTTCGCGGACTCGACGCATGGCCTCGGGATGGAGCAACACTGCGTATTGTCTCCGAGCACCAACACGGTGTGCTCGTTAGCGATTGTACGAACAAACGACGCCGGCCGGACCTGGAACCCCGTGGGTCAGACACTCCACGTGACCTATCCGGATAGCCGTGCTTCGTACCCGTTCATCAATTTCGCCACCAACGGCAAAGACGGGTGGATCTACGGCTCCAAGACCTTCGTCACCCATGACGGAGGCAAGACCTTCGAGGCTGATGGTCCTGGAGGGCTCGTGATGGATCTCTCCATCGTGGGCAACGAGACTTGGGCCCTGAGTCGACCGTGCCCACCGAGCGTCTTCGGATGCACCTCGAAGGTCTTCGCTACTCCTGCGGGCGGGGGACCGTGGAAGGTTGAGAATGGAGCACCGAAGCTTGACTACCCGTACCTGCAGCTTCTCCGTACTTCTCCCAAAGATGCTTTCCTGGCCGCCCAGTCAACCGACGGAACGCTCTATACCACCGCGGATGATGGGCTCTCGTGGGAGAGCCATCCACTTCCACCTCTGTGCGATCAATTGCAACACCTGACGGCCTTGAATGTGCACGACGTCTGGGCACTCTGCAGCGCAGCGACACCGAACGATTCCCAGACAAAGGAGCTCTACCATTCGGTCGATGACGGGAGTACGTGGGTTTTGGTCGCAACAACTAGCCCCAGCCCGGCGCCAGGCGTCGGAACGTTGCCAATATCGGGCATCGTCACACTGCTGACCTCTGTGGCCCCGGATCGTCTCCTCATCGCATTCGATCAAGGCCCGCCAATTGCCTCAACCGATGGGGGAAGGACCTGGATGCCTCAAGGCCTGCCAGCATCGGGTGGTAATGAGCAATTGACCTTCACCGATGCCCAACACGGCTGGGCCATCCTGAATGATGCTCTCTATCGAACATCCGATGGTGGAGTTCACTGGTCGGCGACCGGCTAACACAGACCATCCAAAGATGGGCCGCCCACTCGTTTCGTCACGGGCGCACCGAGCCTCTCGGAGGCACGGCACTGGACAATGCCACCCAGATAGAGCTACTATCAGTAGGACCATGGTTGGGTTCGAAATCGACCGACGTGAAACCGTGCCTCTGCACGATCAGGTGGCGGCCGAAATCCGTCGAGCGATCGCCGAGGGAGAGGCGAAACCTGGTGAGCGACTTCCGTTAGCCAAGGACTTGGCAGCGATACTCGGAGTCAACAAGAACACCGTGTTGCGTGCACTCCACATCCTTCGTGACGAGGGATTGCTCGACTTCCAGCGTGGTCGGGGCATCACCGTGGCCGGTACGCCACAACAAGGCCTCGTGGTGCAGCGAATCCGTGACCTGGTCGAGTTCTGTCGCATTCAGGGATACCGTCGGGACGAGGTCGTCCAGATCATCGAGGGCCTTCCGTGACTCCCTCGATGATTTCAAGTCCGGCTGACAAGTAGCTCCTCGACGAGCGCCCAAGTGACTCGGCGGGCGGGCTACTGGCAGATTCCCGCCAAGCAACAGCGCAAGCGTTGTTCGAAGAGGCTCGCAGACTGAGGCGCCGCCGCCACTGGCGGTGGGGAGTCCTGATCACCATTGTCATGGTCGTCGCTGCCATCACGGTTACGACCTACGG
Organism: uncultured Acidimicrobiaceae bacterium; assembly: GCA_963764305.1. Classification (GTDB taxonomy): domain Bacteria; phylum Actinomycetota; class Acidimicrobiia; order Acidimicrobiales; family RAAP-2; genus Bog-473. The sequence goes on from CAVXSD010000005.1 coordinate 83,567, forward strand.
ACACACCGACCGCTCTCGAGGTACCTCGTCTCGAGCTAAGAGTTCGGCCACCACGTCAACTCATACGACGGCGATCCCCGCAGAACTCGTCGTGTGGAGGAAATTCCGCATCGAAGTCGTTTCTTCTGCGACCGGACGCCTGATCCGAACGCTGGCGCTGGACCCCGGCCTGAATCGCTTCACGCCGCAACCCGCCGTATCTCCGGGTGGCACCGTTTACTTCGACACGGCACATGATGTGGACGGAATACCTGGCGAGCAGATTCTGAGCGTGCCTCTTTTGGGTGGACAGGTCACCGTCGTCGCCAATGGTCATGATCCGGCGGTGAGTCCCGATGGGCGCTTCCTTGCCTATCTGACCTATGCCGACATCACCAACGTCGGTGAAGGCGTGGTCGTGAAAAACCTTCGGACGGGCACGACAATGACTTGGCGCTACTCAACTACCGGGCCAGACATCACCGGACTTTCATGGTCGCCGGATTCTCGAGCGGTGTCGTTTACGGCAACGACTCCAGCTCCTGACGACAGATCCTTGTCTGTCGGAGCTTGGGTGCTCAGTGTTTCAACGCCATCTGGTTCGCTCGAAGAGGCCCGAAAGATCCCGCTTGCGTCTGGAATGGCCTGGGCCGGCTATGTCAATTCTGTCGACGGCATCGGGGTTAGCCAGCTGTGGGGAGCCACAAGAGGGAGTTCCACATTCGCACTCAGCGTGGTGGACGCGAGGACCGGCCATGTCATCGCTCGCTTGCCGCACGTCTCGGGCCGACTTGCCGTCGGCAACGTCTTCGATGGCGCCGAAGGAACGGTTCGAGTCGACCCCTCTGGTCAACATCTCGCCTTGGTGGAAGTCGGATCGGGAGGCGGAGCACTCTACCGATGGACCATCGGCAGCAAGCCCAATCACATTTCGGCCGATCCGGTTCGGATCACTTCCGGAGTCATTGGCGTGGCCTGGGTTCCCACAAAATGAGCATCGACGATCTGCTATGACGCCGAAGCCGTGCCGAGTATTGGGGGGAACGTGGCGCTGACCCTGGCCGAAACGGCAGCAGACGAGAGGCAACAAGCCCAACTTCTTTTCAAAGAAGCCCGACAGCGGCGTCGACGTCGCCGGGTCATGGGCATCGGCATCGCAGTAGCTGTCGTTGCCGCAGGTTTGGCTATCACCTTTGAATCTAGTTCGCCTATGAATCCGGCCGTTCGTACGAATCGTCCCCCGATAGCTCCGGCCGCCATCGCAGTCAGTCGTACTGGTGCAACGTTGGTAACTGCCTATAACAACCTCCGAGTCGTCGATGCAGACTCGAGGGCGACCAGAACTCTGCCCTTACCGGCACCGGCGGGAGGAAGCAGCGATCTCTACATGACCAAGATCGGGCGTTCGCTCATCTTGAACAGGGGCGACACAGCCTGGCTGTACGGACCAGGCTTGGGCGGAACTCCTTTCGACCTTGGGCCTTCACTGCGGGTCATCCCAGGTCCGGTGGACGGCCAGGTGTGGATCTGGTCGGATCCATGCGCCGAAGCCGGTTGCACCTATACCACCAAAGAACCGGCCAATGGCACAGTCCGCCTCGTCGATAGCGCCGGTCGTCAGATCGGCTCACCTGTCCCGCTCCCCGTCGATGCGAACTGGTTCCCGACTGGTCAGAGTGTCAACGCTGGCCTGGTCCTGACGGTGGCCTACGGGCCTGGGCCGCCGGGCCGAAGCGAGATCTGGCAGCCGACCTCCAACCACGTTGTCCGCACGCTGCCGAGCGAACCACTCGCTGCCCATGGCGATTGGATCGCCATCGAATCGGCAAAGTCCTGTCCGCCAGACTGCTCGATTCAGATCACGAACATCCGATCGGGCCACGTAGAGGTCATTCCGTTGCCTCGACGAACCGATGTGTCCGGCCTCGGAGAGGTCTCACCCGATGGGTCCAGGCTCGCCCTCGTCGGGACTCTGAACGGAAGTCAGCGACAATGGCCATCGGCCGTCATCGTCGTGAACTTGGCGAAGCGGACCTCCCAGGTGTTGCGCAATTCCAATGCAGCACTTCGTTCCGCATACGGTGATCCGCCCATCTCGTGGTCCAACGGCGGATGGCTCTTCGCAACGCGGATCGGAGGCTCGGACGTTCTTGCGTGGCGATCGGGATTACCGGGAATGGCTGTGGTACCCAAGGTGAAGTTGCCGGCTCTCCATCTGGATCCACCCCAGTTGCAAACCGAAGACCCGACAATGCTGGCGCTGTAGTGCCCGGCGTGTCTTTACGTGTCTTTACCGTGCGGGAAGGGGAGGGATCGTGAGGGAGCCTGAGGGGATCGAAATGCCTCGACCAGGAAAGTCCTCGGAAAGGGCCTGGTCAAAACATTGAGAACCGTACGTTCGCAATGTAGAGGCCGAGGGTTCGAGTCCCTTCACCTCCACGAAAAGCCCAGGTCAGAGGGCTAAAGTGGGATCCCCCGCAGAATCACCGAGCGCTACGTGGGTTTGTGTAGAGGTCGTCGATGCGAAGCGGTTACCTCGACCAAAGGCCCAGGTCAAAATGAGCGAGGTTCGGGACCCCACAGGGTCATGGCCTTCAAGATGCGGCGTGTGACCTTACGTGACTTTTCGATTCTCAACCTGTTCAGGCCCAGTCATCGTGTTTAGCCGCACCTTCCGATCTCCTTGAGGCGTTGAGAAAGCAGCATGCCCCTAAAGGCGAGTCGCCACGAGGATGACGGTGCAGACGCTTCAACGACGAGTCCTCTCTCTGCCAACGTCGATCGAAGGGCTGTCGAACGTCGACACATCGCCTTTGCACTTGGCGATGGCATCCGCGGACAGGATCGAAAGCAGGCGGCCGTCGACTTCGGCAAGCAGGCACGGCGTACGACCCTCAGTTGCCTGCGCCACCGCTTGGCTGCGTTCATTGAGATGAACACACTCGACAGGTATCGCAAGGGAATCGCAGAGGAGGTCCCACGTGGGCTTGCGTCACTCCGCTGTGGGTGACATCGCACAGGGCGCAACGTGTTCGGCCCAATGCTTGAATCGATACCTCCGCGTTCGCGGCGCCGACTGCAGTCGGCAGTCGGGTCGGCGCAGTGGTTGCCTACTAAGGGACGGTCGTCGTCGTCTCGGCGGTGGGGTTAGCTGCGAAACCCCGACGGGGGTAAACGAAGTCCAGGGGGTGGACCAGTCCATGACCCCGTGATCGCCGGGCACGGGAGGACGGGGTCCGCCGACCACGTTCACGATGTCCCCGACGCGGCTGAAGCCGAAGAACTGTTGGGCGTTGGTTGGGCTGATGTTGACGCAGCCATGCGACACGTTCGAGTTGCCCTGCGCGCCCACCGACCAGGGCGCGGAGTGCACATATTCGCCGCTATCGGAGATGTGGACGTCCCAGTACACGGTCTCGTCGTAGCCGTTCGGCGAGTTGACCGGGATGCCCACGCTCGATGAGATCATCTGGACTTGACTCTCTCGGTCGAGCACGATGTGGGTGCCGTTCATCGTGGGGTACTGGTCGCGGCCGCCACTGATGGGATACGTGGCGACGAGCTGGCCGTTGTCGGTTACCGTCATCTGGTCGGTGGCCAAATTGGCGGTCGAGATCCGAGTGTCGCCAGTGCTGAAGGTGACACTGTCGGTACCTTGGCCCCATTCACCGCTCCCTGCATCCCAACCCCCGAGTGAGTCCGAAAAGGTAATCTGTTCTCCGGTGGGCCAATAGTTCTCCGGGCGAAGGTGCAGCTCGGTGGGCGAGAACCAGTAGGCACCCACGGGCACCGGACTCGACATCGACAGGTGCAAGAAGGCCAGCACCCCTTGCTGGCTCGACGGGGTGATGATTGGCTGTGTGAAACGCAGAACGATGGGTTGGCCCACTCCCACGGTGAGACCACTGTCTGGCCACAGAGAGGCTCCCACCCATGCGGTGGGGGTGAGCGTGGTGAAGTAGGAGGTCGCGGTCCCCGTGACACCCGAGTGGCGGGTCACCACGGCCTTAACCCGATAGCTGCTGGTTGCCCCCAACGCCCCGGCAGACGTCCACTGGGTCGCCGCAGCATTGAGGCTGCCGGTGAGGGGCGCACCGGCGGTCGGTGTCACCTGCACCGAGGTCAGGCGACCGGTGCTGGTTGTGACCGTCACTGGCGCGTTCAGCGCCACGCCGGACGTGCCGTTTGAGGGACTGATGGTCACGGCCGCCGCCAGTTGGGCGGACATGTCGGCAGCCGACGTCCTCGCCTGGGGGGCGGCATTGTGTGACAGAGCGCAGGCCGAAAGCGCCACCGCCGCCAGGAGAGTCGCGGCTCCGATCGTCGCCGCTCGCTTCACCTTTCAATTGTACGCCGCGGCGAGGCGATCGAGTCCGCGCTCAGCGGCACTTTGGTCCTGCTCGGCGCGCCGAGCCGAGCACATTCCAGGGCAGGATCCAGGGGGCCAGCGATACCGGCTTGTGGAGCCACCTCGCGGTTGTGTAGGGCGAGCGGCTGCGAGCCCCCCACCGCCGTTGCCACCGGGGCCGGGCGACCAAGGTGGCCGCGTGGGGGAGAGTCTCCGCGGTCACGAGATCCGCGAGGCTTCTTTATGCATTCTCATTTGAAGCAGGTCGACGTGAACTTCGTGCACTGTGAGGCGGTCGATCTCTCGCATCTGGCCGGCCGTCACCGCGGGGAGCTCGTTGCCGGCATGCGGCGCATCAGCTCAAAGGCGAATCGAGTGCCACCAGTCACATCCTTACACTCTGCCTCCCGACGAGCCCTGTTAAGACGCGAGGCTCTGGCCTTACTAGGCCTTCGCCACCAAGCCCAGCTCTTCTTCAAGCGCGCTCGCTGTTTTGGCACCGATGACGGCGGTTTGCCATGGGCATCGCCCAGGACGTGTGTCCAGGTCGTCATCACGCCGTCTGACTGGCCCGACCACAGCGAACCGCGTCCACGGACGGAGAAAGCTTTGGATTGCAAACGGAACCTACCGAGCGAAACCCACGGCCAGGGCCTTTCGACCCAGGCGAAGCCAATGATCGGAACGGCCGAGGCGTGAGTTCTTCGGCTCGATCCCCGGCGTCCCCACCACGATCCCGCACCGATGTCGGCTGGACACCGATTCCGGGCAAGGAACCGTAGAACTGGGCGTCGCCGAAGCTGAACACGCCCCCATCGGCACCCACCAGCCAGTAGGCAGCCGCCTTCTACGGATCGGTGCCCGGTGTGCTCGGGCGACCCGCCCCCAACGCCATCACCGAGGCCAAGTACGGCGCCGTCACGCTCGCTGGCACTGCTGCCCTTCTTGAATGGCGTTGCCGTCCGGCGTTCGGGTCCCGGCCACGGTGGCCAGAGGAAGGGCGAGCTGAACGGTGAGAGTTCTGTAGATGTCGGGGGAGCACAGACCACGGGCAGACCTCGCATGGACGTCAGAGGTGGGGGAGACCCATGGTTGTGGCGTGGACGACGAGATCGGAGTAGGGCGGCACCAGGTCAAGTCCGTCCACGGCGTTGAGGAGCCCCGGAGCGTCGCCCGACTCACCGCGAACCCCGTACTGCCAGACGATGGCATTGGTCTTCGGGTCAACCACGATGACCCGGTCATTGTGGTCGTCGGTGGCGATCACGTCGCCGTTGGGGAGTGGCAGGGCCAGCGAGGGGTGGTTGAGGGCGGAGCTACCGGTCGGCCGATAGCGCCATAGGAGCCGGCCGGCAGCGTCGAAGGTCTCGATCTGACCTGGTTCGGCGTAGTCCACGGTCAGGTAGGTGCCCGGGCGCACTTCGTTGCTGTCGGACGGGTAGCTGACGCCGGGAGGGTGCCACGAGGCATAGATCGTCCCGGCCAGGTCCATCTCGTCGACCCAGTCCCCGTTGATCTCGGTGACGAGGTAGTGCCCGTTGGCCATGGGGAAAGCGCCGTTGGGGCTCCCGAAGTGTACTGGCGGTGCGTGCTGACAGGCCTGGGTGGTGTTGCCGTAGATACGGGCCGGCACCTGCGTGTGCGAGGCGATCAACAGGAGGCGACAGTTCTTGATATCGGCCGTGAACACGTCACCGTCGGGGAGGACCAGCGCATCGTCGGGATTTGAGAGCTGGTTCGGGCCGTCACCCCGCACACCCGGTGTGCCATAGCGCCACAGGATCTTGCGCGAGGCCACGTCGATCAAGGTGACAACCGAGTACTCCTCTTCGGTTGCGATGATCTGTTTCCCGTTCGGAGTGAAGAAAGCGTCGTCTGGGCTCTTGAACGAGACTCCTGGAGGGAGGTCGCCAGCCTGCGGCCATGTCCAGAGAGTGCGACCCAGGGCGTCGACCACGATCAAGCGGTTGTTGCCTTCATCGGCCATCAAGACGGGGCCGGGGAGCACGCTCGGGTCGGACCCCGGCGCCAGGTGCGCAGTGCCTATCCCCGGGCCGGAGAACAGGGGGGTCGTCGTCGTTGACCTCATCTGTGGCACTGTCTTGGGAGCGACGGTGCGACCTGGACCGCCACACATGTTTAATGCGACACCCACCGCAACCAGGGAGGTGACGACGACCGAACCGGCCACCGTGCGGTTACGCCGGACACTTCTCGAAATCCGCTGGTGCGCCATACGCCACCCATGATGGTGCGCCGCCACGGGCTCGGCAGTTCGGGAGAAGAGCCGGCCCGAAGCAACCGCATGGGCTTGATTCGACTGTGACAGACCCCGGACAGACCCCCCACGCACGTCACGGGTAGTCGCTGACAACGCTGGTCAAAGTGGACGTCCAGGCCAGGACCCTGAAACGCATCCTTTCGCAGATTAGGGAGACGGGGGTGTTTAACGTTCGCAATGTAGAGGCCGAGGGTTCGAGTCCCTTCACCTCCACCTTGTCATGTGTCAGATTTTCTGGGACACGTGAACCCTCAGACGATAATCCTGGACCTTTCCTGGTAGTTAACCGAGGGGTCCAGCTCGAAGTGGCGGATCAAGACGCCCTCCTCGTCGATCACCCGGACATCGAGGTCGGCCACCAAGACGAGCACTCGCTTGCCTTTGTGTGCCCGGCCGACGCTGATGTGGTCGAGGCCCGAGCGATAGCGCAACGTGAAGGAGCCGGTCTTGTCGATGCGGTCGTGACGGACCTTGGTGTGGGCCAAGAGCGGCTGTCCGTCGAGCTCGACGGTGGCCTTGTCGGAGCGCTCGCCACGCCTGCATAGGGGGACACCCCCGCGCCGTGTGCGGTGAATCCTCGTTGTAGATGTGGACGAAGCGGTCGATCTGTCTTTGTAGCCCGGCCAGAGTCTTGGCCCGCGGCTTCTTGCGCAGTCACTTCTTGAGGGTCAGGTGATAGCGCTCCACCTAGCCCTGGTCTGTGGATGATAAGGCTTGCCGTGTTTGAAGGTGATCCCGAGGGGTGGCCAGCTCGATCTCCATGGCGGTATGACTCCCCCTGTAGGCGGCGGTGTAGATGGCGCCTTTGTCACTGAGCACCGAGGCCGGAAACCCGTAAATGGCCGCTGTTTCGAAGAAGATGCGCACCACATCTGGTGCGGTAGCCACGGGCACGGCACGCTCGCCAGCACGGCACGCGAGTAGTCGTCGATGAAGTTGATGATCTCGATGGCCCGGTCGCCGTCGAGGTGCCGTCGCCGTTGCGGTCGTCGCCAGTTGAAACTCGGCATCCCTGCAAGCCCGGGTAGCAATTCTGTGCGCTCGACCCAGAAATGCGAGACGGCCCGGAGGGTGAGCTGGTGGGCGTGACCAAACAGGTCGTCGACCGGCCGCTGGCGGGACAGAACGTTGGCGTTCCGTCGTCTGCCCGGCAACAAGCACCGCCGTCGATAATGTCCTATTGCTCGCCGAGGAATGTGATCGTCGCCAAGGGGAACGAGCGCTTTCGCTGCGCATTGCGATAGCCTGCCGATCGGACGTGAGTACCGATTTGTGGACACGCCCCAACTCCGTTCGGGCGTGACCTTACGTGACCTTATCGAGAGGGAAGCGGAGGGATCGTGAGGGAACCTGAGGGGGCCGCGAGGTTCGCCCAGATACCAGAAAAGCTCCGTCAATCGGCGGTCACGGTTCCGCTGCGGCCGAGAAGCTGACCTGACGCTCCAATTGCCGCTATTTCGAACGCTCTCGCTCCGACTCGAGTGAAGTGGATCGCCGATTCGAACCCCAGCTTCTTGACCATCGCGACGGCTTCGAGTGCGATCGGTGAGGCCCCAGCCCGAAGTTGCCACGACGTCACCTCGGTCGCTACGTTCCAGCTGACCCATGCGATGAAGTGGCCACTGCCACCGGTTTGCCGGACGACGAGTCGGTGTTCGTCGGAGGTTCGTTGGCCGCTTCGTCGAGCTGGCGGCAAATACCACGCGATGAATCGCTGCTGTTAGGTCGCTGTCTTCGCCAACCGGCACGGTTCCATGGCACGGGCAGCATCAGCAGCGCGCCACGTCCGGTAGCCGCCATCGAGGTTGCGGGCCTTCATCCCGAGCTCGTGGAGCAGCGAGGTGGCCGTATGGCCGCGCTGGCCGACCTCGCAATAGACCACAAACGGGCCATCGCCGACACTTGGAATGTCCTCACGTAGCGAATCGAGCGGCAAGTTGATGCTGTGGGGGATGGACCCCTTGGCGTGCTCCGCTGGAGTGCGGACATCGATGAGCGTCCAGCCCATCTCGAGGACATCGTCGAGCTCATCGGGCCCCACGACGTCGCACTCTCCGGATAGGACGTTCTCGGCCATATAGCCGAGCATGTTGACCGGATCTTTGGCCGACGAGAATGGTGGCGCATAGGCCAACTCGAGGTCAGCGAGCGCGTCCGCACGCAGACCCGCCGCCATCGCCGTGGCGAGGACGTCAATCCGCTTGTCGACCCCCGCGCCGCCCACCCCTTGCGCCCCGAGGATGGTGCCGTCGTCGGGGTCGAAGAGGAGTTTGAGAGACATCGGCTCAGCGCCTGGGTAGTAGGTGGCATGGCTCATTGGATGTGAGTGGATAGCACGAAACTGTCTCCCGGCTACCCGAAGGCGCCCCTCATTCCACCCGGTCATGGCGGCCGTCACCCCGAAGACCTTGACGATTGCGGTGCCAAGGGAATGGGTCGGGCGAACCGTGAGGCCACAGATGTCGTCGGCCACCCTCCTGCCCTGACGATTGGCGATGTTGGCCAGCGCGATAAGCGACGAGCCGCCGCCGACCGAGTCATGCTTCTCCACGGCGTCGCCGACGGCGTAGATGTCGCGATCACTCGTTCGGCCATTCTCGTCGACGGTAATCCCTCCGCTTGGGCCAAGGTCAAGGCCCGCCAACTTGGCAAGCTGGGCGTCCGGGCGCACGCCGATGGCCCCGACCACGAGCGCTCCGGCGATCTCTCGACCGTCGGCAAGCACAACGCCGGTCTCGCTCACTTTGGCTACCGCGACCCCCGTCTCGACGGCAATGCCGTGAGCGACGAGCTCGGCGGCAACAAGGATGGCCAGTTCGGGGTCGAGCGGCGTCAGGACCTGCGGGGCCGCTTCGACGATCGTCACGGCGATCCCGCGGTGAGCCAGATTCTCGGCCGTCTCGAGTCCGACGAACCCGGCGCCGATGACTACGGCGGTTCGCGGCCCATCCGTCACGTCGTCCGCCAACCGCTCGGCATCCTCGACCGTTCGTAGACTGCGAACTCTGTCGAATCCGGGGATGGGAAGGCGCATCGGTGTCGCGCCGGGACTCAGCACGAGCATGTCGTAGGGGATCCTTGAGGAGCTTCCGTCTTGCGTCGAGCGGACAGTGACCTCACGAGCCGCGGGGTCGATCGCCACGACCTCGGTGTCAACCCACACATCAAGGCGGAACCTCTCAAAGAGACTCTCAGGCGTCTGAAGGAGTAAGTCGTCCTCGTCCTCGATTACCCCTCCGACGAAGTAGGGCAGCCCGCAATTGGCATACGACACGTGGCTCGAGCGCTCGAAGACGGTGATCGTCACGGACTCGTCGAGGCGACGCAATCTCGTTGCGGTTGACATGCCGCCCGCCACGCCGCCCACGATCACCACCCGGTGCGCCCTCACGTCGTTCCGTGCATTCAGCGACGTGTCTTCGATCAGGTTCGCCACGATCAGGTGAAGATGATGTGGCCCCCAGCGGCCTTCTCGTAGAACTCACCCACGGTGATGATGTCCTGCACCTCGTCGATGAAGTCGTTCTTCTCCAACCCGAACAGATCGACCGACGCCTTGCACGCGTACATCCCGGCACCGGTATCGGCGATCATCTCAATGAATTCGGGAATGGAGGGAATGTCGAGTTTCTCCATCTTGTTGTTCATGTAGTGGGTCATAGCTGTCGACACTCCAGGGAGCCCGCCGGCCATGGTGGCGAGGTGCAAGCCGGGGTTACCGACCGTCGCAAGCTTGATGTGCTCATTGCGTGCCTTGTGGATGGCGTCGAGCCCGAAGAAGGTGAAGAAGAGGTTCGCCTCGATACCCTCAGCGCGCGCCCCGTTGGTCATGATCAGCCCCGGGTAGATCCCCTCGAGGGAACCCTTCGAGATGATGATCGAGACTTTTTCGATCGTGTCGGTCACATCGCTCCTTTCAAATACAGCCGCGAGGCTTGGGGATGCCGGCGATCTTGGCGGCTACTTTCGCCGGTCCCTTGGGGAAGAGCTGGTAGAGCTCCTTGATCGACACACCGGAGGTCTTCCCCAGGACCCGGACCGTGGGTCCGGTTCCCTTCGAGAGGAACTCGGATCGCATGAAGCGAATCACCTGCCAGTGTGCATCGCTGAGTTCGTCGATCCCCTCACGTCGGGCGAGCTCGGGGGCCATGTCCTCGGTCCACTGTTCGGGTCGGACGAAGAAGCCCTCGTCGTTGAGCTCGACGTCGGTTGCGGCAATGGTCACGGTCGACATAGCTCAGTCCTTTCTCGAGCTGCTCACGGCGGCGGGGATCTTTCCGGCGCTGGGCATGGCCGAGCTGATCCCGGGGATATCCCGTCCGGGTAGGAGGCCGTGCCAGTAGAACCACTGGAACATGAGCTTCCCGAGGTGGTTGAGCCGGGACTCGGCCAGCAAGGGCAGCCCGACGCCGCTCGGGTAGTGACCGGGGAGCGGCTCGGTGTCGTAGTTGAAGTCGATCAAGAGGGCCTTGTGAAATCCGGTCTCGATGAAACAATTGGTGTGCCCGTCAAAGCTCTGATCGAGTGGATCTCCGGCCAGGTAGCGGCGAATGTTCTCGACCAGCACTTCGCCTTCGAAGTGCGTGACCGATCCAGCCTTTGAGGCCGGGACGTTCGCCGCGTCGCCGATCACGAAGACGTTCGGCGCAGCCTTGGATTGGAGGGTGTGCTCGTCCGTTGGGACGAAGTTCAATTCGTCGCCCAGGCCCGGGGAACGGCCTATATAAGGAGCACCCCCATGGAGCGGAACGACGACCGCCAGGTCGAAATCCACGGCGCGACCGTCGTAGGCGCTGAGTTGTCCACCCGTCCCGTCGACGTCCCCAGTGTTGAACTCGGTGACCAGATCGATATCCTTCTCCGCCAGCATCCCCGCGAGCCGTGCGGACGCCACGGGCTTGGTGAAGGCACCGTCGAGCGGCGTGACGTACGTCAACTCCACCTGGTCACGGATGCCGCGCTCGTGGAAGTACCAGTCGGCGAGGAAGCAGAACTCGAGGGGGGCGACGGGGCACTTGATGGGCATGTCCACCACGTTGACGACCAACCGGCCACCGTCGAAGGTCGCCAAAGCCGCGGCCAGCGCTGCCGCTCCCTCGATCGAGTAGAACGTGAAGACCTTGTCCATCCACCCGGCGCCCGTCAAGCCCTCGGTCTCCTCTGGTACCAGGACGGCGCCGGTCGCGACGACGAGGACGTCATATCCGAGAGTCGTTCCGTTCTCGAGCGTGACGTGGTCGGCTCCGAGATCGACGCGGTCGATCGCACTCTTGACGTAGGCAATGCCGCGGTGGAACTGGCGACCCCTCGGCCGGACGATGTCGTCGGCGCTGGCGAGCCCGAACGGCACAAAGAGCAGGCCAGGTTGGTAGACGTGGCGATCATCCTGGTCGACGACGGTGATGTCTGCCTCGACCTCCGAATAGAGGCGCCGCAGTCTGTTGGCGGTCAACGTTCCACCCGTTCCGCCGCCGAGAATCACCACGCGATGCGCCATTAGTTACAGTCAACGCCCCCGCGCAGCTCATCGTCAGGGTCAAAGGTCCCTCCCCCTGGTGACCAATGTCCCGTCTCTGGGTCATACCCAGAGACGGCGCTCAGCGAGAGGGCCGGACCCTCCATCTGCTCGATGAGGGCTCACGCGAGCGGCAATGACACCAATGCACCAGTGGCACATCGCCGGGCACCCTGCTCGACAGGGCCATCGCCTCCAGCGGCGCTATGGGCGGTTCAGCCAGCGAGGCGGTGCGCCTGCAAGAACTCTCGCTGTTCGTCGTGCATCTCGTCGGGGAGCTGCTGAAACCACTCGAGGCGACCCGGTACGGTTGCCAGCGTCTCGCCTGGAGGTAGGTGGGTGCGGAACGCCAGGCCCACGGGCGAGTCGATGCCCTGTCGGGTGTGGCTCGGGTACTCGATGTAGCCCTGGAGTTCGTCGATGACGACATCGGCGTTGATCTCGTCGAGCGCGACCCGGTGGACAGCCGCGACCAATGGCTCCGCGAACCGGACCGTTCCCCGGGGAGGGTCCATAGGCCATCGCACGGGCCACCGATCCGACGGGCCAGCAGCACGCCGAGATCCGAGCAGATGACGACCTCCACGGTGAGGCGGGGCACCTTCTGGAAGATCGCCTGATACTCGGCCTCTGGGAGTGGCCCCGTCACGTGATCCGGACTCACCGGGACTACTTCCATCGCATCACCACGGGGGCGACTGGGGGTATTGCAGGCCCAAGAGGCTCATCAAGTCGTGCAACGACTCGCCGTGCGCCTCCTTGGCGACGGCCAAGGCCCGTGGGAGGTCCAGATTGTCGAACAAAGCCCGTTGCACCTCCTCGGCCGCCGCTGACGATCTCCTCGGCTTCGCCTCGAGGATCCGAAGTTCCTCGATCTCCTGCTCGGCGTGATCGAGATCGGACTCATCAAACTCCCAGGATTCGTGCCACGGCCGCGACAGGATGATGAATCGGATGGCGGCCGCAGACCAGCGTTCGAGAAGGTCATGGACGAACACCAGGTTGCCGGTGGACTTTGCCATCTTCTGGCCACCGGCCATCACGGACCCGACATGCATCCAGGATCGGGCGAAGGGCCGCACGCCTGTGAACGCCTCTGCCTGAGCGGCTTCATAGGCGTGGTGCGGGAAGACCAGATCGGCGCCCCCGGCGTGCAGGTCTACCGTGGCGCCGAAGGTCGTGAGTGCCATGGCCGTGCATTCCGCGTGCCAGCCAGGGCGCCCCGGGGCCCACGGACTCGGCCATGCCGGCTCGTCCCCGATCGAGCGGACCCACAGGGCGGCGTCGAGCGGATCGCCCTTGTTCGGGTCGTCAAGGTGACCCCCGCGTTCGCCCGCCAGCGAGACCGCCTCGTCGCGGCCGAGTCCGGCGGCTTCGTGGACAGCCCCACCCCGGAAATAGACGGATCCGTTGCGTTCATAGGCAAGGTTCCTTGCCAGAAGTTCGACGGCCAGGGCAATGACGCCGTCGACGTGGTCATGGCTACGGGGCTCGAACGCCGGACGGGCGATGCCCAGCAATTCCATGTCGCGCTCGAAACGGTAGGTCTGCTGGATGGCCAACGACTTCCACGGCACGTCCTGCTCCTTGGCTTGGACGAGCAGATGATCGTCGACGTCGGTGATGTTGCGGCACACCTCGACGGGGCTCCCGGTCAGATGCAGGACCCGAGCCGCCATGTCGGCCCAGATGAATGTGGCGGCGTGACCAAGGTGCGTGGTGTCATACGGGGTAATGCCGCAGACGTAGATGCGTCCCGTACCCAATATGGGCAACCGGACGCCGTTGATCTGCACGACGTCGTGATCCGTTTCGGAGTTCAAAGCCATAGCGCCCTTTCTCCACAATTCGGAGCCTCTGAATTCTCTCCCGTTGACCTGCGGCTACCGGTGACAACCGGAGGTTCGTGACGCCAACCCGATACGGGCGGACACCTTCATCGGCTTGTGGCGGCCTGACGCCCGTCTGCCGCGAAGCGAAAGCCGTCGCGGTGGGAGAACTCGCTCACCATGCTGAATCGATCCGCCCGGAGCACAGTCTGGCGCCACTCGACAGGTTGATCCTTGTAGCACCCGAGCCGTTCGATCGAGAACGCGGCGTGGCGCGAGGACATCGCGAGCGCCTCTCGGTCCGCCCTGTCGGGCACTACGGCACGGATCGTTTCCCTGCCACCGGTCAACGAGATATCGACGTGTTTGGCCAACTCGTCGTACAAGGCGGTGTGCGAGAAGTCCACCTCGAGTAACGGTGCCCCGACGGTCGCGGGCATCCATACACGATCGAGCGCCAGCGGGGTCCCGTCGGCAAGCCGGAGCCGCTCGAGATAGAAGAGCGGCTCATTCGTTGCCTTGGCGAGATGAGCGGCGGCCTCTGCATCCGCACGGATGTCGAGAGCTCTGATCACGCTTCGTTGTTCGAGCCCGGAATCCTCCACCGAGGCAAAGAGGCTGTAGAGGGAGCCAACTGGTTGTTGGATCTCGGGCGGGGTCGCCACCCGCGGCCTCCGCCCGCGCTCGGCCACCACAACCCCGTCGGCACGCAGCAGGCGCAGCGCCTCGCGCACGGTATTGCGGCTCACCTTGTACTCGCCCACGAGAAACATCTCACCGGGAAACCAGCCCTCGAATTCACCCGCCTCCAGGCGACGAAGGAGATCCCGTTGAAGCTGGGACCAGAGCGGCTCGGGACTCTTTCGGTCCATCGTCTCGCTCGGGGCACCGGTCATGGATCTACCGCTTCCAGTCTACAGTATTTGAGGGTAATGTACCAACATTCCAACATTTAAGACCCCGTCCTGGAGGTCACCGTGGTCAACGTAGAGGTTCTCGCGACCGACGAGCTTGGCGACCGGAGCTACGTGGCTCACGACGGGCAGGCCGCAGTGGTCATCGACCCCCAGCGTGACATCGACCGGGTCGAGTCGGTCCTGACTGAGTTGGGGCTCCGCTGCACCCACGTCTTTGAGACCCATATCCACAATGACTACGTCAGCGGTGGCCTCGAGTTGGCCGCCCGGACCGGCGCTGCCTACGTGGTGGCCGGCACCGAGGAAGTGGCGTTTGACCGCCGGGCGGTCTCTGACGGGGACGAGCTCGCGGCGGGCCGCATGACCGTGACAGTCGTCGCCACCCCGGGCCACACCGACGGCCATCTCTCCTACGTCGTCAGTGATCCGGAGGGCTCTCCGGTCGTCTTCAGTGGCGGGTCACTGCTCTTTGGGAGCGTGGGGCGCACCGATCTTGTCGATCCGGACCGGGTCCACGAGCTCACCCGGTCCCAGTACCGCTCGGCCCGACGCCTGGTCGCCCTCGTGCCCGACGACTCGGCGCTCTACCCCACCCATGGGTTCGGCAGTTTTTGCTCCACCGGAGCGGCCGTCGGTGGCTCGTCGAGCACGATCGGCCTGGAGCGCCAGCGCAACGACGCGCTCGTCACCGACGACGAGGACGACTTCGTCGGCCGACTTGTCGCCGGTCTCACGGCCTATCCGAGCTACTACGCCCACATGGCTCCGCTGAACCGGGCTGGCCCGGCGCGGGTCGATCTGTCCCTGCCGCGCGCCACAGATCCGGAGGAGCTCGCACGACGGATCAGCGCCGGTGAGTGGGTGGTGGACCTTCGTGCCCAGACCGCGTATGCCGCCGAACACCTGGCAGGCACCATCGGAATCAGCCTGGCCCAGCACTTCTCGCTCTATCTCGGCTGGTTGTCGCCCTGGGGCTCGCCGCTGACCCTGCTCGGCGAGGATCCCGAGCAGATCTCGGCTGCCCGGCGCCAACTGGTCCGTCTCGGCATCGACGACTTAGCCGGAGCGGCAGTCGGGACGCCGAGTGTCGTCGCGCCGAACATCGAGCGGCGGACGTATCGGGTGACCGACTTTGCGGACCTCGGTCGCCATACCGAAGCGGTGGTGCTCGACGTGCGCCGGGACGACGAACGAGGCGAGTCCCACATTGCGGGCTCGGTTCACGTGCCGCTGCACTTCTTACTCGAGCGCATCGACACCTTGCCCTGCGAGACGTTATGGGTGCATTGTGCCAGCGGTTATCGGGCCAGCATCGCGGCCAGCCTCCTCGATCGCGCCGGACGAGATGTAGTGCTCATCGATGACGACTTCGCCAACGCAAGGCGACTGGCGGACCATGACACCGCCGGGTGACCCGCGCGTCCCCGGTCGGCGAGATCCGCCGACCACACCAACGTCCTCCGAGGTGCCCAGCAGCGAGACGGCTTCTGGTTTCGCCATGGAGGCACGCGCCGTCATCCCCGGCCTCACTCTGGCCGCCGCTCTGGCTGCTGTCGCCACGGTCATCGGCGATCTCGTGCCCGTGGTCGGTGCCCCCGTCGTGGCCGTGCTCGGGGGGATTGGCATCTCTCTCCTCCGGGCTCCTTCGCCGGCGGTCCGACCTGGGCTGCGCTTCTCCTCCAAATTCGTCCTGCAAGGCTCGATCGTCGTCCTCGGGACGGGGCTCTCACTACATCAGGTGTTCAGCACCGGTGTGTCCTCGTTACCCGTCCTGCTGGGCTCGCTCGCGGTCGCTCTTGTCGGGGCGGCCCTCCTTGGCCGGGCCCTGTCGATCGATCGGGATCTCCGCACCCTGATCGGGGTCGGGACCGGCATCTGCGGTGCATCTGCCATCGCGGCGACCGATGCCGTGATCGCAGCCTCGGAGGCCGATGTCTCGTACGCGATCTCCACCATCTTCACCTTCAACGTGATCGCCGTCGTCACGTTCCCCACGCTTGGTCACCTGATCGGGCTCTCCCCACACTCGTTCGGCCTGTGGGCTGGCACCGCCATCAACGACATGTCCTCAGTGGTGGCGGCATCCTCCATCTTCGGGCACGGCGCCACGTCCTATGCGGTGGTCGTCAAACTCACCCGCACGCTGATGATCATCCCGATCTGCCTGGGGCTCGGGGTGTGGCGCGCTCGGCATCTCAGGTCCCGGGATACCGGCAAGGGTGAGTCCCCCAAGCACATCGTTCGACGCGTCGTCCCGATGTTCATCGCCTGGTTCCTCCTCGCCGTGGTGCTCAACAGCGCCGGGCTCTTCCCGAGCTCGTGGCACGGCTTCCTGAGCGGGCTCGCGGAGGTGATGATCACCCTGGCCCTCGGTGCGATCGGGCTCTCAACCAACGTCAAGGACATCAAGGAGACCGGCTTCAAGCCGCTGGCTCTCGGCGCGATGCTCTGGACCCTGGTAGCAGGAACAAGCCTCGGGCTCCAAGCGGTGACGGGCAGTCTCTGACCGCGACCACGAACTCGGGGGACCCCGATGGATGATCGCTACCCAGCTCGCGAAAGGGTTCCACCCTTCCAGAAGGCGGAGTTCGCTACAGGGTCGGTTGGCGCGGACGACGGCGTCGATCGCCTCTCTCGGGCCATCGTCGGTGTCGACCACTCCGACAGCCGGCTCCGCCTGCTCGACGGTCATGCCGGCGTTGACCGCCGCACCCGTCACCACTGATTCCTGTCCGGCTGGGCCAAAGCACCGCGCCAGGAACTCCGTCAAAACGCGCAGTGTCTCTCACGATCGACGGCCCCTTCACCGGGTCCTTCGTGATGTCGAGCGAAGGACAGAATACGTTGGCATCACCACAGAAGAAGTGCGGTGAGCCGAGGACGCCACGCCGCTGGCCGTCATGCCAGTCCGCCACCACGTCGGCACGGTCGGACTCGTCCGGCATGCCAACACCCAGATCGCGCGCAAGGTGCTCGAGCGTGACTCGATCTGAAATGTCCCGGCCTTCCTCGAAGAGGGCGTCTCGGAGTGTGAAGCTGACCCGTTCGCCAGCCTGGAGGTCGGTCCGATAGGCCCGGTTGGCCAGTGCGAGGGCATCGAGCGTCGAGCTCGGGAACCGGTTCACGTCGAGGTGACGAAACAGATTCGGGGCGACCTGCTGTCGAAGCTCGTTGGCGTGTTCCCAGGTGACCGACGGGTCGAGGGGCGCGCCGTTTACCAGTTCGAGCGGCCACGCTCGGACCCAGATAACCACGTCAGCGCGACCGGTCCGAGCGCGCTGCTCATGGATCGTCCGGAGTCCGACGTGGGCAAAGGGACACCAGATGTCGGCGAAGACCTCGATCACAGGACTCGATGTCGCGCTCATGTAGACGTCTCTTCGTTTCTGCCGCAATTCACTGCTCACGCCAACTTCGTGAACATCCGTTGGACCTCGTCGAGCGGATAACCGGACTCCGCGGCCTCCTCGGGATGCTCGAGGCAGTAGGTCAGACCGCTGGCGATCAGTCGAAAGCCGACCTGTTCGAGTGCCTTGATAGCAGCACTCAACTGGGTCACGACCTCGCGACACTCACGGCCTTCGGCCAGCATCGTCTCTACGGCCTGCACCTGCCCCCCCGCCGCTTGAGGCGCACGCGGAGATCCTCGACCACGTCGTCGGGTAGTTGCATGGTTACTCCTCTTTCGTCGTAGGCGACATTTCAGTTCGTATGACCACCGATCAGTGTGAGAACTTCACTCTGGGCAGGATCCGTCCGAGCCACTTCGGCTGGTGCCAGGCCGCGTGTCCGCCCAACCGCAGCACGACCGGCAACACCACCAGACGCACCACGAGGGCATCGAGCGCGACGGCGATGGCCAGGATGACACCCATCTCCTTAGGGGCCAGGGGTCCCGACAGGGCGAAGGTCAAGAACACGGCGATCATGACCGCGGCCGCTGACAGCACGACGCGTCCCGACGTTCGCATCGAACCGACCATGGCGTGCTCGGGATCTGGGTGCGTCTCGTAGCGCTCCTTGGCGGCAGAGAGCATGAACAGGGTGTAGTCCATGGCCACACCGAAGACCATGGCTCCGAAGAACAGCGGGGCCCAGGCGTCGATGAAGCCCTGGGGCTGGAACCCGAGCAGTCCGGACAGGTAGCCGTTCTGGAAGATGAGCCGGCCGATGCCAAAGGCGCCGGCGACGGACAGGGCGGTGATCAGCACACCGAGCGCGGCGATCAGCGGAGCGCCGAGGGCGATCAGGAGCAACAGGAACCCGAGGACGCCCAGGATGGCGAGGACGAGTGGGGTGTACGACGCCAGCGATTGCTGGAGGTCGTGATTCTCGGCCGCCGCCCCGCCGATCATCGTCCCGGCCGGCAGCACCTGGCGCAGGTGGTCGATGGTCGCCCCAGTCGTGGTCGTCGACGGCCCGGTGGTCGGGACCACCTGGTCGAGGGTCCACCCGGCGTTGGTCGGCCCGGGGACCACACCGGCCACTCCCGAAGTGTGGGGGAGGGTGGAGATGGCGCGGGCCTGCTCGCCCTGGGGGACCACCACCTGGAGGGTGCCGGGAGCACCGGGACCCATGGCGCTGGTCACTTGGTAGTAGCCGACTCGGGCGTTGGCGCTGGCCGGCACGATGGTGATCGAGGGCATGTTGGTCCGCATCCCGATGATCGGCGCGGCCGCCAGGAGCAGCAGGACCACAGCTGCCGCACCGGCCGGGAACGGATGACGCCACAGAAAGTTGCCCCAGCGGTGCAGGATCCGGTCGAGGTGGCCCTCACCCTCGGGCCGCGGGCCTCGACGCAACCGGATCGTGCCCTTGTTGATGTTGGTTCCGAGCTTGCCGAGCAAGGCTGGCAGGAGCGTGAGGGTGGCAGCCAGCACCGCGACGACGGACAACATGATGCCGAAGGCCATCGATCGGAAGGCCGGACTCGGCACAATCATGATGGCGGCCAGGGATGCGAGTACCGTCAGCGCGCTGAACGCCACGGCTTTGCCGGCGGTGTCGACCGTCTCAGCCACGGACGCAACGATCGCTTCGCGGTCACCCGGCTCTGCTCCCCGGCGTCTGAGGGCGGAACGGAACCGCATGACCAGGAAGAGGGCGTAGTCGATGCCCAGGGCGAGGGCGAACATCAGCGCGAAATTGAGCGCCCAGATCGACACGGGAGTGAACTTCGTGGTGATGACCAGTGCGCCGGCCGCCACCAGCAGCCCCGCCATGGTCAACAGCAGCGGCAGACCGGCGGCCACCAGGCTCCCGAAGGCGATGATCAGGATGATGATCGTCACCGGCCACGACAGCATCTCGGAGCGCAACATGGCCGAGCGGTTGGCCGTGTTGAAGTCAGCCCACAGGGCGCTGTCGCCGGTCAGGGTCACGGTGACGCCGGAGGAGGACAGAGCCGCCAGCTTCGGCTCCACCGAGTCGGCCGCCTGCACCATCTTGTTGGAGTTGGCAGCCGATCCGGCGGTCACGATCGCGGTCCCTCCGTCTCGCGACACCGAGACCCCGGCTTGAGGCGGGACGACGGTGGATACCCGGGGATCGCTGCGGAGCACATTGGTCGCCTTCACCACCACGGCCTGAGCCCGAGGGTCCGACGCGATCGGACCGTGATGGTCGACGACGACGACCTGGAGAGCAGTGGCACCGAGGCCGGAGAAGTCCTTCTCGATGATGGCCCGGGCTGCCACAGATTGGCTGTTCGAGGCCTGCCACCCGGCGCCGGCGAGCGCGTTTTCCACATGGACGGCGAAGATCCCGAAGCCCAGGAGCACGAGGAGCCATGCGATGAGCACCCTCCGGAAATGAGTTGCGGCCCATCTGCCGAGTCGGGCGAACGGGCCGGGACGGCTCGCGCGGGCTGCGTCGTTGTCTCCACGGACACTGTCCCGGACCCGGGGCCTGTCCGCCACCGCGGTTCCCGCCGACACTTGCGGTGAGTCGAAACCGCTTCCTCGGGTCGCTGTCATGGGACGCATCCTTTGATCAGACCGGCATCTGCACCTGGAAGGAGGAGCGTATGCACGGATACCTAGGGGGGTATCGAGAACTCTACCATGATACCCCCCGGGGTATCAAGCGCTCCCGATGAAGCGGAGTGGAACGATGGGTCACTGGCGAGCCGGAATCAGGGCAAACCTTGGAATTCACATTCGAAAGCCAGTCGCCGGCGGCCCCACACGGCACGGTCGACATCAGTCCAAACTCACACGCGGCCTGTCGCACGGGTCGTGGCGACGAAGCTTGATATCTGCCCCAGTGCCCCTGCGCCCGGTCGAGGTACGGAGTTTCTGGGCGTGGTTCAGGGGGGAATCCGCCGGCCGGAAGGACGAGAATGCAAAAGTTCATACGAGCCCGGCCTGACTCGAATCACCTGCCGAGCGTCGAAGGTACGTGCGCATCCGCGTCATTTCACCGTCGTCGAGCGCGTCGAGCAGGGCATGCAGGCCGGAGAACCCCGTTTCGCCGAGCGTGGCCCTCAACTCGTCCTCGATCGCCCGAGCGGCCGCTCGCTGTGCCCGGAGGTAGTCGGTCCCGCGGGAGGTGAGAACCACGGACTTTTCCCTCCTACTCGTCGCCGAGTCGGCGACCGCAACGTAGCCACGATCGCGCAGGTGCCCGACGACCTTGCTGGCACCCTGACGAATGATGCCGAGCTCGCGTCGGATTGCCGAGATCGTTGAGCCGGCTTGACTCGAACACAGCCGGAGCACACGACCGTCGGGAAATCGTCGCTCGCCGAAGCCGGCTTTGGCCATTGCTCCATCCAGTCGGAGTTGATAGCCGAGCCAGGCACGCCGGAGCGCTGGTCCGAGGCCGACGGACGACGACCGAGCCACGTCGTTGGCTCCGGCGTCGCCATAGGTAGGTGGAAGGTCCGAAACCATGTGAGAGATGTTAGCGAATTGTAAACCGAGTTGACAGTTGGTACCGCTCGCTCGATGCTTCGAATATGCGGTGGTAGCAAATGCGGTAAAGCCAGCTTGACGGGCTGCCCATTGCAGGGCGAATCATGGTGCCACCGGCATCGCTGAGCGTCACGTCTACCTTCACGCCACCGAGGTGTGGCACCGAACACGGGACGGAGCGGCCGCAACGTTCGCCCCGGGACTCTTCGGATTGTTCAACAAGGCAATGAGTGCGGTTACCCCAACAGCGAGGGCCACCACCGCTGTAATCGAGTCGGTGACCATGGTACGGCGCGTCATGCTGGGTCATGTCGGCGGGGCGCTTCCTTTGAGGAGGTCTCTTCGACCGGCGTATTCGCGACCTCGATTTCGCCCCGAGCAAGACGCTCATCGAGGATGCGAAGGGCATCTGAACCGCCGGTGCCAGGTAGTGGCTGAGATTTGCCATCCTGGTGCGCGTTGTTATGGCGAACGATGTTGTGGACAGCCCAGGCGAGGATGCCCCAGAACACCAGCATCGCCAAGCTCATCAGAATCCAAAGGCCCCAGTCACTTCCGCCGTTGTAATAGGGGTAATGCATCGCCGGCTGTGTTCCTCTCGGAAACCTAGCTCTACGAATGGATCATCGACTAGTCGAGACTCTTCAACTAGAGGCGAAGGTCACCTCGGGACCTTTGGCACTGCCGAATCTCGCCATCTGGACAAACGATAAGACCATGACGAAGTGGTGTCTCTTGATCCCCGTGGCGTCGGGGGGTGCTGTTCATCTCGACGGCCGCGTGCGGCAACAACACTTCTCCTCTCGTTTGCGACGATCTGTCAGGCCGCCCACCAACTTGATGAAATCGATGCGGACCCGGCAGCGTGGGCGGATCGGACCTTCCACCGACACTTCTGCCTGATCCGACCTGTGTTCAGTTTCTGAATGGCTTTACGGCGGTCGCCTGACGGGCCACGATGGCCAAGTGTCCAGCGCCGGCGACTACGACCAGCAAGCAGCCTCTGGCCTTGCTCGTTGGATCCCAGGTCTCGATCTCGTTCGCGGGTATCGCCGCCAGTGGCTCCTTCGCGACGTTCTAGCCGGACTGGCTCTGACAGCCCTGCTCGTACCGCAGGGAATGGCCTATGCGGAGCTGGCGGGTCTACCCGCCGTGACCGGGCTGTACACGTCGGTCTCGGCGCTCCTCGCCTATGCCGTCTTTGGTCCCTCTCGGATCATGGTCATTGGGCCCGATTCGGCACTCGGTCCGATGATCGCCGCGGCCATCATGCCTCTGGTGGCCGCCAACGGTGACCCACAAAGAGCAATCGCGCTGGCCAGCATCCTCGCGTTATTGATGGGCACTTACTGCGTCGTGGCTGGAATGGTCCGCATAGGCACCCTGGCCGAGCTCTTCTCGCGGCCGATGAGGGTCGGATACTTGAACGGTCTTGCGATTGTGGTGCTGGTCAGCCAGCTCCCAAAGCTGTTCGGTTTCAGTACCACGGCCAACGGTCTCAGAGCCGAGTTCAGCGCCTTCGCACGCGGGGTCTTTAATGGCAAGACCGTGCCGGCATCCTTGCTCATTGGCGTGGCGTCACTCGTGACGATCCTCGCCCTCCGTTTCTGGCTACCCAAGGTACCCGGAGTGTTTCTCGCGGTAGTCGGCGCCACTGTCCTGGTCACCGTGTTCGACCTATCGGCCCATGGCGTCGCCGTCCTGGGAGTGATCCCCGCGGGCATTCCGAAGCCATCGATCCCTCGGGTCGGGCTTCACGATGTGGGCACACTGGCCCTGGCGGCGTTGGGTATGGCCTTCGTCACGCTCGCCGATACGTCGGCCTTGTCACGCAGCCTCGCCGCCAAACGGGGTGCGAACGTCGACCAGAATCAGGAGCTGGTGGCGCTGGGAGCAGCCAACTTGAGTGCCGGTGTGTTCCAAGGGTTTCCCGTCAGCGCTTCTGCAGGACGAACGGTTGCCGCGGAAAGCTCTGGTTCCCTTACCCAAATGACCGGAGTCATCGGGGCCGCCTGCATCCTGGTGCTCCTTTCCTTCACCAATGGCCTGCTTCAGAACCTCCCGAATTCCGCGCTTGCGGCGATCGTCATTGCTGCTGCTGTGAGACTCTTCGACCTTGCGACCCTCCGTTGGCTCTGGAGTGTCAGGAAGTCAGAGTTCTTGCTCTCAATGGCTGCTCTGTTGGGTGTGGCCATCTTCGGAGTGTTGCCGGGTATCGCGATTGCGGTCGCCTTGTCGCTTGGGAACTTCGTTCGCCGGGCTTGGAGACCGCACACGGCCATTCTTGGGAGGATCCCCGGCGGAAAGGGATACCACGACATTGAGCGGCACCCTGAGGCGGTGCAGATACCCGGGTTGATCATCTACCGATTTGACGCACCAATGTTCTTTGCCAACGCAGAGTTCTTCTCCGATCAGGTCATGAAGGCAATCGCCACACGCCAAGAGCCGATCATCTGGATCATCTTGGCAGCCGAGCCGATCACTGATATCGACACATCGGCGGCTGAGGCGCTCGATCAGTTACTCGATGACCTCGAAGTCGAATCGGTGCAACTGGTCATGGCCGAGCTGAAGGGTCCTGTCAAGGACCGCCTACGCAGCTACGGGCTCTATGAGCGCCTCGGCGACGACCGGTTCTTCGCCACTGTGGGCTCAGCTGTCAGCGGATACCTCGATGCGTCAGGTGTGGAGTGGGTGGACTGGAGCGACCAGGAGCCCGATGTTGGGCATGATCCATCGTCCTGATGAGCACCCGAGGCTGACCAGATGACGATGAAGAAGATACGCAAAGGGCTGGTTTCGTGTACGACGTTCGCATTGCTAGGTCCGTTCTGACACCAGATGGCGGTCGTCGGTCGTAGGACAGGGGAACACGTCTACCAGAAGCCGTGGATCGGACCTACGAAGAAGAACGCCACGAAGCCGATGGTGTTATTGAAGCCATGAGCGAGAACCGATGCCCAGAGAGTCTTAAAGCGATAGCGCACCGCGCTGCAACGCAAGTCCGTCGAGACTGATTGTCACTACACCGACCGCGCCCTGCTCGCTGTGGGCGTAGCCAAACAGAATGGAGGAAGCAAGGACTGCAACGATGATCCCGAGCCGTGGCGATCGAAACAGCTGGCGCATGCGTGTCTGGAGGTAGCCGCGATAGGCGAGTCCTCACCGACTGCGGCGAGTGTCCAGCTCAGCACGAGCAATCCGATCAGCATGGCGAAGTTACGCTGCAGGTTCTTGTAGTCGCCGAGGTCGGTCTTCTTACCGCTTACATGGTTTGCCACGGGCATCGTGACGCAAAGCTGGAACAACGACCACGCCGCAGCGAAGGCCAGCATATTCAGGACGAGTCCGCGCTTGCGCGTGCGGCGGAAGCCGAGCGAACTAAAGCCCTTGCGTCGGATCGCCAGTGAGACGAGGGCCATCGCCAACAAGATGAAGGTCGGGATGATTAGGTCTAGAAGAACGGCCGCCGATGCAAGGAGCACCTCGCAGAGGGTGAGAGTGGTCCAGAGCCGCTGGTGCTTCTCCGGTGGCCCAGCAAGCTCTTCCGTAGTCAACAGTTCTGCCGGGTCGAAGGCGAGTTCCATCTTCCCTCCCATGACCAGCACACACGTCGAGTCCCAATTCGTACAGAGGCGAAGTTCACGAGCCGATGATCTCCGGGTAGACGGTGAGGTCCGATCCAAACCCCAAGGTGGCGCCCGACCTGAGTTGGGAGTGGCATCTCGCAGTGGTGGTCGGGCGAAGTGGCCTCCTGAGGTAGATCACGTGCGCCAGAGGCAACACACGTGATCTCATGACCTCGTGACGATTCCATCCCGGGCAGATCTGCTTCGCAGAAGAGCCATCCGACTTGAATGGGCAACCAACTTCTGGAACGTCATGGAAGTCGGGGTGACCATCACACTCGGCCTCCAAGCACGATCGCTGGCCCTGGTGGCATTCGGTCTCGATTCGGTCGTTGAGATCTTTGCCTCCAGCGTCGTGATCTGGAACTTGAGGGATCGCAGAAGTGATCCGGGGGATCGCAGAGTGCACCGTGCGCTGCGCTTGATTTCACTGGCCTTCTGGATTCTGGCGGGTTTTCTTTGCGTCGCAAGCGTTCGGGGCCTGGTGCTCGGGAACCGGCCTGAGAGCTCGCCACTCGGCATTGCATACCTTGCCCTCACGGCCTGCGCCATGTTCAGCCTCTCTGTCCTCAAACGGAAGACCGCCCAACAGATGGGCAGCGAGACGCTGTTGGCCGAGTCAGCAATGACCTTTCTCGATGGGTGCCTCAGTACGAGCATCCTGGCTGCCTTAGTCTTGAACACGACGCTCAACTGGTGGTGGGCCGACGCCATCGCAGCGCTGGTGGTCGCTGGGTTCGCAACTTCCGAGGGGATTCGGCACTGGAGGGAATCGGCACCGCACCAAACGGTGGAGTAGCAGACCACAGGCTGTACGGCTCGGTGTTCTGGTGGAGGAGGTGGCGCCGGAAGCATTTCGACCGAACCCCCTGGGGCTTCAATCAGGGTCGCGGGTATGGGCGGTTCCCCGGTGGTGTCGTCAGCGTAAATCGGGACCTAGCCCAGGACACAGATTCCTCCAACTGAGGACGTTGGGCCCTATTGAACTCGGTGTGCACGCCGTTTGTATTGGAGGCGGTGAACCAATCTGTGTAGCGAAGGAGGATCTCGAATGAGCAATGCGGATCCCGGTCTTGGAGAACCGCCATACCCGGTAGGTCTTGACCTCCAGCCTCAAGTCGTGAATCGCAACCGGCTGACGACCGGTTTCCGTCTCGTTTTGGGAGTGCCCCAGATGATCATCGTCGGCGGGCTCAGCACCATCGGGATTGGATACGGTGGACTGAGGGCCGCAGGGGCACTGGCAGCAGCGGCCTTCACGATGGCGTTCATCTCCTGGTTCGCCGTTGTCTTCACGGGTAGATAGCCACGCGGGCTCTGGGAATTTGCCATCTTCTACATGCGCTGGTGGGTTCGGGTCGGTGCCTATATGGCGCTGTTGCGGGATGAGTACCCGCCGTTCGGCGAGGACGCGTATGCGGCGAACTACGAGATCACCTACCCAGACCGAGACAGAGATCGCTGGTCGGTCGGCCTGCGGTTCCTCTTTGTGATCCCACAGGCCATCGTGCTGATCTTCGTGAACATCGGGTGGTTCGTAACCACCGTGATCGCGTGGTTCGCGATCTTGTTCACCGGGTCTTACCCTGAAGGCCTCTACCGCTTTGGGGTGGGCGCTCTACGCTGGAATGTGCGAGTGCAGCCCTATGTGCTCCTGTTGCGGGACGAGTATCCACCCTTTCGCCTGTCCCCGTAGCCGACCTGGTCACCCGGCCTAGGTCGCCACAGTGGAGTATCTGGCCCTCTTCGCGATCGTCTTCGGGATCAATCTCCTGCCGGCGTTCGGGCCTCCAACGTGGGCGGTGCTGGTCTTCACCCGACTCCACTGGCATCTGAACCCAATTGCCTTGGTGCTGCTCGGTGCGGTTGCCGCCATGAGCGGCCGGTACCTCCTCGCCCGTGGCGCACGCCACTTCAAGGGTCGCATGCCTGATCGAATGAAGAACAACCTGGAGGACGCGTACGCCCTCGTTGAGCGAAAGAAGGTAGGATCCGTCGCACTCTTCGGAATCTTTGTGGTATCGCCCCTACCGTCGGCCCCAGCTCTTCCTGGCTGCGGCGCTGGTAGATACCCCTCGGGCTGTTGACGCTGGCTTTCTTCTTCGGACGCCTGATCAGCTACTCGATTTACGTAAGTGTGGCCACGTTGGCCGACAAGCAACTCGGTAATGTCCTGGGCCAAGTCTTGGGATCACCCTGGTCGATCGCGTTACAGTTGTGTTGCTTCTCGCAGTGTGCTTCCTGCCATTTGTCAACTGGCGGCGGTTTCTCGACAGTTCGCCGACGGATCGAAATAGCTGACTCACCCGAGCCACCGTGATGGATGTGACCATTGCCCCTACCTGTAACTGGTCTCGACTGGAAGCATCGAACGTGAGGTGATTGGGATGAGACAGGTCGTTGGGAGAACTCCCGGAGCGAAGCCGTGACCGCCGGGTAGGGAGTACATGCCCTGAACCTCACGATGACATCTGGGGGCCTGGAGGACTTTAACCGCGTAGCCGCAGATGGAGAAACAGATGATTGAAGAAGTCGTTCACCGATGGCTCGCCTACCTACGGGGTGAACTCCCAGGAGGTCTCGATGACTTACTCGATGACGATGTCGTCTTCTACTCTCCAATTGTGTTCACTCCTCAGAGAGGTAGGCAGATCACAAGCCTCTATTTGCAGGCGGCGGGTCAGACATTTGCCGGACATCATTCGAAAACGAGCCCAGAGGTCGCTGGTCAGGCAGGACGGTTCCACTACACCAAGACCGTGATTGGCGACGATACAGCCGTTTTGGAGTTTGAGACCACGATGGATGGCAAGTACGTCAATGGCGTGGACATC
The DNA here is from genome assembly GCA_963764305.1 of uncultured Acidimicrobiaceae bacterium. Classification (GTDB taxonomy): domain Bacteria; phylum Actinomycetota; class Acidimicrobiia; order Acidimicrobiales; family RAAP-2; genus Bog-473. The sequence continues at coordinate 111,816 of CAVXSD010000005.1, forward strand.
ATCCGCTGTAACGACGAAGGACGAATCATCGAATTTCGGGTGATGATTCGTCCGTTGCAGGCCGTCAACCTTGTACATCGACAAATGGAGGCGATGTTGGAATCCATGGAGCGGGAGCACCCTCATACGTCTATGACTTAATTGGCTGGTTACGTTTCTTTTCGCTGAAAGCTCGCTCACAGCTAGGCCAGCTTGGGACTTATTCCCCTTATCCGGAGCTCTCCCACGGCGAAGGCTTGTAGCCGAGAGTGGAAGGAGGCTCTGAGATGAAGTACCTCGACTGGATTGCCGTTCCGTTGATGCTCCTCGGCGCTGCCATGCTTCTCGCCGATATCGGTGCATCCGGCCTATGGATCTTCGTTATCACAGTCGGAATTGCACTCGTTGCCATCGATCTTTACCGGTGCCGGAAGCCTCATCCGCAGACGTAAGCCTCACGGCTCAGGAGCGCAAGTTCCCGGCCCTCAGAAACCCGCCGTTGAGGCCCGCCAAGACGATTCGTCCCGACTACCCCTACCGAATCAGGCACAACGGATGGCACCCCTAGGCACCGCCTCCCCCCGACGGCCCACTGGGTTCCGGTCCGGACGTTGGTGGGACGATGGAGCCGTGGACATGCGATGCGCCGAGTGTGGCTGTCTGGTCGATGCCGGACGGGTTGTCGAACGCTGCGGGAAGCCTGCCGGTTGTTGTCGGGACCTCCCCGACAAGTCCGAGGACGAGTCTCACAAGTCGCTCGATCGGGCCTTCCGCATCACGATCACCCTGAAGGGTCTCGACGGCCTCCTCGAGGTGATCGGGGGGATCGTGCTGCTCGTCGTCCCCCCGGCGTCGATTGAGCACGTCGTGCGCTTCTTCACGGCCCACGAACTGGCCCAGGATCCCCACGACTTCATCGCCAGCCACCTGCTGCACTCGGCCAGCCAACTCACCCGTTCGGCCACGGTCTACGGAGGCATCTATCTATTGAGCCACGGGATCACCAAGGTGGTCCTCGTCGTTCTCGTCCTCAAAGACAAGCTCTGGGCCTACCCGCTCATCATTGCCTTGCTGCTGGTCTTCATCGTGTACCAGGTCTATCGACTCACCTACAAGGTGTCGTTCGGGTTGGTCGTCCTTACCCTCTTCGACATGTTGGTGGTATGGCTTACCTGGCGTGAGTACCGCATCAAACGCCGAGCGATGATCCCCAAGACTCAGGGCTAAACGGAACGTCACAGACGTCCGCCCGGCGTATGGTACAAATTCTCTCCATATCAAAGTCACGAGTCTCACCGGCATGGGCCAAGGCGGGTGTGCTCCCGATCCACAAGGATGACCCGTGTCCTACCTGCAAGCCATCGTCATCGCGCTCGTCCAGGGCGTCACCGAGCTGTTCCCGGTTTCGAGCCTCGGACACTCAGTCCTGTTACCAGCATGGCTGGGGGGTAGCTGGCAGACGCTCGTCACACAATCGTCACAGGCGTCGAGTGAGTCCTCGTTCTATCTCGCCTACATCGTGGCCCTGCATGTTGCGACGGCTTTGGCGCTGTTGTGGTTCTTCCGGGCGGACTGGGTCAGGATCATCCGAGGCTTCTTTCGCAGTTCGATCAGGATGCTCAAGTCTCGGCGCTGGGATGTGCAGGGCACCGACGAGCGCCTGGCGTGGATGTTGGTAATTGCCACGATCCCAGTAGGACTGACCGGTGTGGCGCTGGAGCACATGTTCCGTACACTGTTCGCCAAGCCGCTTGCCGCTGCGGTCTTCCTCTTCATCAACGGGCTCATTCTCCTGGGCGGTGAGGTGCTTAGGCGCCGGGTCAAGGCCCGAGGAGCAAGTGTTGGCGTGACCGACCACTCGATCGACCCGTTGTCGAGGCGAGCCGCCAAGGCTTCTGATGCGAACATCGCGCGGCTCGGGTACAAGGATGCATTGACCGTTGGCGCTTTCCAGATCGCAGCCTTGTTCGCCGGTATCAGTCGATCCGGCGTCACGATCGTCGGCGGACTGTGGCGGGGCCTCGATCACGAGGACGCCGCACGATTCGGCTTCCTCCTCGCTACACCCATCATCTTCGCTGCGGGAGTGCTCAAGCTCCCGTCGCTCGCCGGCGCGGCTGGAGCCCACATCCACGGGCAGGTCGTCGTCGGGTTCGTCGTGTGCGGTATCACGGCCTACCTATCTGTCCGCTTCCTGGTCAAGTACTTCGAGACCAAGACGCTCACGCCATTCGCCATCTACTCCCTTGTGGTCGGGGTGGCGAGCATTCTGCGTTTCGGGATCGGTTAACACGGACGGGCAGCACAGTCCTCGCTACCGGGAATGAGGCGCCCCACAGACCACAAGCAGACCACAAACGGAAGTCAGACACAGTCAGAGTCGGTCACGCACGGTCAAAGTAGAAGCCCAGGCCAGGAGCCTGAAATGGGCGTTTCCGCAGGTGAACCGAGCGGGGCTGTTTAACGTTCGCAATGCAGAGGCCGAGGGTTCGAGTCCCTTCACCTCCACCAAGAAAAGTCCAGGTCAACGGACTGAAGGTGGAAGTCCCCAGTAAGGTCATGAGGTCCAAAAGGGGCTGACGTAACCTCCGGTGAAATACCAAAGCGTGAGCAGCCCGTGGGTGCGCAAAACGAGGCACGGTCCGTACGTGACGAGGTGAAGTTGCCGAGAGGTGTGGCTACGCGGCCTTCTCGGTGATGGTGACGGTGAACCCGAGGGCCTCGATCCTGCGCTGGAGCCGCTGTGCCTCGATGCCAGGATCGTGACGGCGCTCGAAGTAGTCGGCACCGGGTCTTCGTAGAGGGCACCGGTGCTGAGGAGGTGCCAGGCGGGCTCGAGCATGGAGTGGGCCACGGCGACCGCCGCCTTGTTGGGCCCCCGGCGCCGGGCGATGCGGGGAGCGCCGAGTAGTAGCTGCCCTTGGTGCGTGCCGCGGCGCGGGCCGCCTCGAGCAGGGTTCGCCTGAGCCACGGTGCGCCTTGCGCGTCCCCGCCGGACGCTTCTTGCCGGCGGACTCATAGCTGGCCGGGGCCACCCCAGCCCAGGCGCCCAGGTGCACCGCCGTTGGGATCGACTCATGTCGGCCCCGCTCTCGGCGACGATGATCTCGGCGGTGGTCGTCGAGATCCCCGGGATGGAGCTGAGGATGACGACCTGGGGCTCAAAAGGCCGAGCCGGGCGCAGATCTCGGCGCTGAGGGTGGCGATGGAGGCGTCCAAGAAGTCGAGGTGGTCGATGATCTGACGGCACAAGAGCGCGTGGTGAGGCCCGAAGTTCCCCTCGAGGGCGATTTCGAGCCGTTCGATCTTGTCGCGCATGCGCCCCTCGGCCAAGTCCGCCAAGACCGCCGAGTCCCGCTCGCCGACGATCATCGCTTCGATCATCGCTCGCGAGGATTTGCTCCACACCGTCGATGCCACCGAGGTGAGCTTCACGCCGGCGTCTTGGAGGACCTTTTCGAGGCGCTGGATCTCCTTGGCCCGGGCGTCGGTCTGGGTCTTCCTGTTGCGGGTCAGCTCGCGGAGCTCTTACGTCCCCGGTCGTAACAACGGCTGGTGAAGTCGCGCATGACATCGAACATCCAGGGAGGCCGGATCGTCGCCTCTTACCGGGTTCGATTGGTTGGCACGCCACGCACATACTTGATCTGTCGGTCAGCCGACAGACGGTGACTGGGATCGAGGGGCTACGACGCGAACGAAGAAAAGGAGCCGACCTGCTGAGAAGCCTCGAATAGCGACTCGGTTGCGGCGCACTCGAATACCCCCCTGTTCAGTTCGGACGCCACGCCCCATACTGGAGTAATGGCACCGGAGCACCACTGGGTGGCTTCCACATCGGAACCTAGCTGCGATTCTTTACTCCCTTCTCGGAGTCATTCCTCGTCAGCACGATACGTTCACGGGGACCCCTGTGAGTTTTAATCTTTCGTGCATACTTCGAGAAGCTGGCCGGCAGTACCCGGAGAAGGCCGTGGCGCTGCATGCGAACGGCACCCTTACGTTCCGTGAGCTCGACGAGCTCTCTGACCGATTTGCGGCGGGGCTCCAAGATGCAGGCGTCGTACCCGGCAACAGCGTTGCGCTCCAGCTCCCAAATCTTCCCGAGTTCCTCGTTGCCTATTTCGGCATTCTGAAGGCGGGCGCCGTGGTCGTTCCGATGAACGTCCTCTTGAAAGCCTCCGAGGTTGAGTTCTATCTGGCGAACTCAGGCGCTCGAGCATTCATCACCTTCGCGATGTTCGCCGACGAGGCCCTGAAGGGCGCTGAACAAGCCGCCGTCGACAAGATCTATGTCTTGGGAAGCACCGACTTCACCGAGAGAGTAATGCCCTTCTCCGAGCTGGTGAAAGGGCCATCCGGTCCTGTCTTCGAGCCCCGCTCACCGATCGACACCGCGGTCATCATCTATACCTCGGGGACTACCGGGACTCCGAAGGGTGCGGAGTTGACACATTTCCAGCTCTACATGAACTCAGACATCCCGGGGAGGATCTTCGGGGTCGAGGAAACGGACATCGTCATCGTCGCCGTGCCGCTCTTCCACGTCTTTGGACTCTCGAGCATCCTAAATATCGTCGTGCGCTTCGGGGGAACCATGGTGCTCCTTCCTCGGTTCGACTCGACGGTAGTCCTCCAATCGATCATGGAGTACCGCGCCACCATCTTTGAGGGCGTCCCCACGATGTACGTCGATCTGCTGTCGCAACCCGACCTCGATGACTACGACCTGTCTTCGTTGCGCGTTGCGATATCCGGTGGAGCCGCGATCCCCGCTGAAGTTTTAGAGGAGTTCGAGCGCCGGGTGGGCGTGGTGATCCTCGAGGGCTACGGACTCTCCGAGACCGCGTCGACGGCCACGTTCAACCAGAGCGCTGCCGAACGCAAGGCCTACAGCGTCGGTAAGCCGATCTGGGGCACCGAGGTGGCGATTTGGGACAAGAACAACCAGCCACTGCCCCCTGGGGATGACAACGTGGGTGAGATCGTCATCCGCGGCTACAACGTTATGAAGGGCTACCACGGCCGCCCCGACGCCGATGCAGACGCATTCACCGGCGAGTGGTTCCACACCGGTGACCTTGGCTACGTCGACGACGAGGGTTTCTTCTTCATCGTGGACCGCAAGAAGGAACTGATCATTCGGGGTGGCTACAACGTTTATCCCCGCGAAATCGAAGAGGTCCTCTACACCCACCCGGCGATCTTCGAGGCGGCAGTGCTCGGCATGGCTGACCCCAGGGTGGGTGAGGAGGTGATGGCCTTCGTCTCGTTGCGAAGCGGCGCCTTAGCGACTCCCTCAGAGATCATCGACTACGTAAAGAAGCGCGTGGCAGCCTACAAGTACCCGCGCCGGGTCGAGATCCGCGACACCCTTCCCAAGGGGTCGACCGGCAAGATCTTGAAGACAGACCTCAAAGCCGACCTGAACGAGCCCGAGTGATCATCGTCACGACTGTGTTCCGTTCGCCCCGGGTGGCAGAACTGGCGGCCCGATGCAGTGGAACCAGCGATCAGAAACGCCCGGTCCCGAACGGGGGCACCCTTGGCACCCGCTCGGTATCGCCCCTTCCGTGCGCCTGCACGGGGAAGGATTGTTATTGGCGCTGCCTGCCGTAAGTGGCCTCCGGTTCACGCCGCTGGGACCGCAGCCACTGGATGAGGGCTGCGAGTCCCATCACGGCGACGCCGGTTCCCACACCGAGAAGGGTGAAAAGAACCCCGTGGCCCTCGACGGCGAGATTCTCGGATGGGGTAGGTCCATGGCGATGAGCACGGTCGCCGCAACGACCGCACCGTAGATCGCATCAAGACGGTCGCGAGCCTGACCGTTCCCCGCCTCGCCTACGTGTCGCCGCGAGGCTCCCGGGCCCGCCGACCAGCCGGTCCTTGGAATGGCACTTCGACCAGATGGTGGTCTCCCGCTAGCGCGAGAACTTCCTCGAATCCTTGGCGAAAGCACTCCATCAGCACATCGTGGTCGGGCACGGCGGCGGCGTCGATGTTGAAGCCCACGCAACAGGTTCTGCAATAGGTGAGCAGCGTCACGTTCACCGCCGAGCCTGTCGTCGGCCCGAAGACGAAATATCCCGATACGGGAGCCCCTGCGAGGTAGGTCGGCACGTTGACGCCTGGCACGTTGCTGGCCAGGAAGTCAACATGCTTGAGCATGCTGCCGACCACATTCGATGGCAGAAGGTTCAATGTGCCGGCGATCGTATCGCTGAGTGGTAGCGCCCGATCGTCTCGAGCCGCTCTGCACTGTTCGCCGGTGCGCCGTATGCGCTCCGCAGGATCTGCGAGCCCGACTGGCACTGTAAATCGCTCGAGCGTGATCCGATTGCCTCCCGGAGGGTCGTCCTCCTTGCGGATCGAGATGGGCAAGGTAATACGAAGATCCTCAACGTGGGCACCATGGCGCTCGTGGTAGCGCCGCAACCCACCGGTAACAGCGGCCACGAAGGCATCGTTGAGGGTGCCTCCGACGGACTTGGCCGCCTGCTTCAGGTCGTCGAGGTCAACAGCAAGCATGGCCAAGCGTCGGTCGAGGCTGCGGTCGGTCATCATCGGTGACAACGTCTCTCTGACCGGCGCTACAAAATGAGCGACAGAGCGTGCTGTTGCCATCGCTTCAGTGGTTGCATGCAATGGATCCCGGGCGACGTGGAGCGTCGCGGGGATTGCACCGGATAATCCATGGCGAAGCGTCTCGAAGACCCGGTGCCAGTCATACGCGAGCGACTCTCGAACCAGCTCGGCAGTGCCCGGGACTCGTTCATTCATCTCCTGCATTGGCTGGTCGTCGGCCGCCTGGGACTCCTGAGTGGTCTCGAACAGCAGAAACGCCAGCTGCATCCCCCCGATGCCGTCGGTCAACGAGTGGTGGACCTTCATCAGGAAGGCCGCCCCTCCGCCCCGCAGGTGCTCGATGAGGGTGAACTGCCACAACGGTCGTGATCGATCGAAGCCCGTCATTGCTTCGTGCCGAGCGAAATCGAGCACCGTGGCTGGCGTATGCGGCCTGGGGGCATCGATGCGCCGAAGGTGCAGAGAGAGGTCGAAGTCCGTGTCGATCCAGCGTGGGTTCCCCAATCGAGCTGGTGGATCCACCGGGCGCTGGCGAAAGCGTGGTGCCAGCCGGGTCGCTCGGTCGAGTCGCGCCGCAAGTGCTTCGAAGTCCGGGGACCGGTCGAGCCAGGTGACAGCGATGATCGTTGCGCGAAGGCCGGGGTCCTTCTCCAAGTACCACGAGAACGCGTCGGTGTTCCGCATGAACACATCGAGCCGGTCGTTCACCGATCTCTCCCTGAGGCTGCTTTCAAACGACACTAGCCTGGCTCTTCAGTCTCGTTTAGGGCCGAAGGTCACCGACTCTGTGGGCGAGCGCAGAAGGGAGTCATCCTGCCGAGGAGGGCAGGTCCAGCCGCGCCCAGTGGCTGCGATGGCCAGGGCGGGCCCCCTGGGTGGGGGGTTGGCAGGTGAGCACCGTGTGACCGCCCCGGCATGGAGTACTTGCGCCCCTCGAGCTTGGGCCCTTTCATACATGCCGGAGATCAGCCAGCATTGTCCAGGGTGGCGATCGCTTCGATTGAAATCAGAAGACCTCGTGGTAAGGCAACATTGGCGGCAGCCGACCTGGCTGGTGGTGGATCAGGCATGGGGGGTAAACCTCGTTGATCGTGGCGAAATCCTCGACGTTTGCGTAGAAGATCGTGTCTTCACCAGTTGATCGATCGATGATCCCGCAGCCTCCAGAATGGCAGCCAAGTTCAACAACACTTGTTCTGCCTGTTCTGCCACGAGGCTTCCTAGGGCAGCAGCCCAGTGTTGGGATCGATACCTATTGTGCCTGAGCAGAACACAAATCCACCTGCGACGATCGCCCGGCTGTAGGGCCCAAGCGCTGTCGGGCGTTCTCTGTGGATACGCGGTGCCTCTTCATTTGACTTTCCTTCCTCCTGCCGCGGCGAGACGTATCGAAACGGTAGCCCGATCGTCTGGTCACGGTCCCAGCGTTTGATGTGGAACGGCCTGTCAACCTCCCGAGCGGGGTGGAGGCTGCTACTCGTCTCCCAGGGCGGGTGGTGGCGGTGGTGGTCGAGCGAGCCATCGACGACGCGCCGGAGCGCAGCGGATTCGGAGAACCGCCACGATGATGTACGCGAGTCATGATCGCAGAAAGCCATTCGCAGGTGGTCGCCTCTGAATAGGGGCGCCCGTGACATCGTCATGAGAAGCGATGGTGGGCCCAATTTCTCTTCCTCGAGCACGTGCGCGCCGCCGATCCCGCCGCAGCGAAGAAGCAGGACCGTATGAACTGGCTCAACCGGGCCGTCGCGTGCAGCGACTGTAACCGGCCGACGCTCGACGCCATCGAGGGCGCCGGTTTCGTGTCTCCACCTTTGGAGCACACCGAACTGCCGAGGCCTCCAGCTTTGTCCGTCCGGCCATCGTGGGCTTTGCGATCTCGCCCGCTGCGACCGGGCAGGTCGCGACACAAGACCAATCCGTCAACCACCCCATCTGATTGAAAGGAATACCGTCATGCCTAAGCTCTCAAAGCAAAACCGCCTCGCAGGTCGAGGCTCCCGATGAGACGGCACGGCTGATCGACGGGGAGGTCTCGCGGATCCTCGACGAGCAGGTGCAATGGGCACGGCAAATCCTTGCCGAGCACCGGGAGCACTCGACGCACTCGCCATGGCCATGGTGACCCAGGAGAGCCTCGACGGGGAACAGATCTGCCGGATCGTCGATGACGCGGAGAGCGGCGTCGTCAGGCGGCTTCCCGCCGTCTGCGCATGAGTCTTGACGCGGACATCGAGCGACCCGGAGACGCACGTCCGACGGTGCTGCGGATCGTCGATGATCTCGCTGCCGGCCTGTTCGTCACCCGGCTCTTCGGCCTGGTTCTGGCTGCGGGCGGATTCCTCCGACGAGTAGGTACTCGACGCCGTGGCGGTCGAGAGCCTCGACGATGCGGGCCCACCTGTCGCCTTCGAACTTTGGGCCCCTCTACCCGGCCCGCTTCGCAGCCTTCTTCGCCGGAGCCCGCTTCGCAGCCTTCTTCGCCGGAGCCCGCTTCGCAGCCTTCTTCGCCGGAGCCCGCTTCGCCTTCGAACGCTCCTCTCCCAGAGCGTCCTGACTTGCCTTTACGATCTTCTCCGCAAGCTGGGTCGACGTGCCGACAAGCTGCTCGGTCATCTTGAACGCCGAATCGATGATCCGCTGGCGCGGACCGTTGTCTGCACCCACATCGGGAAAAGCACCATTTACGGTGTCAAGGAACTTCCGCACCGATTCCAGCGCGGAGTTCCCGGTATCCCGAAATGACTCGATGATCCGATCAGCGCTACCGGAGCCAGTCTTTGTGCTGGTCATAGGGTCCTCCCATCTCTTGAGCCCTCATTCGCCAAGGTGTGGCTACTCCCATTCTCTTCACAAGCACAAGGCGGCGAAGTAGAGGCCTTCGGCACGTTCTCGTCGCACAGGGATCCTAGGGCCATGTGTTTCGGTGAGCCAGCCCCCGGCTTCATCACCGGGCGGGGTGATTCTAGGGCGTGCCCAGGCCCGAAATTGGGTTGCCCCTGCAAAAGTCATGCGGGTCATTACCCCTCCGCTGGGTGGTGTTCGACGACGGCATCGGATCCTGGGAAGAAGAATCCTTCGTGTCCGTCATCGCTCCACCGCACCCGGTAGGGTGGGCTCCGTTCTCACCTCGACAATGAGGATGACCGTCTCGCGGGCGGGCTGTCCCGTGTCGTGGCCCCTTGACGACGATCTTGTCTCCGACAGCAGCTTGCACGCGAATGCCTCGTTGCGACTCGGCTGACGGCGGCAGCCTGGCCTGATTGGCCCTCACCTCAAGTCTGGCCACAAGTCGGGCCAGGTCGGGAGGGCCGAAGGTCCAATCGGGCGACCGTGCCGGGTGCCCCAGCTCCGAAACCGTCACGTGGGTTCTTTGGTCCAGGCCCGAGGCAAGATGCCGCCACTGTTCGGCTTCGCGCAAGGTCAACGGGATGGGGAGAGCGCACAGGTGGGCGCCCGTTCAGACGCTTCCCGGGCATGACGATGGGGGCAGTCACCGGCACGCCTCTAGCAGCAGCCTTGAAGATGCTCACCGAAGGTGAGTTGGACGAGCCCAGGGATCTGCACGCCAGAGCGAATCGACCCAGATCGCTTCTTCAGTGTCTTGTCGCAGCTCTGCTCTGGAGCCCCGCTTCCCGACGAAATGGAGTTGGTCACGCGATCGTGGAAATCCGATACTCGTGAGCGATTCCGGCTAGCGCTGCGCCGTCGAGTATCAGCGTAAACACAACGGCTGAATCATTGGGGAGTGGCGAGCCGGGCTAACGGCAGGATTTTCCAGCGCTGTTTCAGCGTGCACGATAATTCGACGATGATGGAGGGGGTCGGGAGGAGGCCAAGCTGATGAGAGCGCTGCGACTCATGGAGTGGAAGTCCGATCCGGTTCTGATGGAGGTGGACGACCCCATCCCTGGCCCAGGCCAGGTGGTTGTTCGAGTCGGGGGTGCGGGTGCGTGTCATTCGGACCTCCACCTCATGCGTGAATTCGAAGGGGGGTTACTGCCCTGGGGCCCCCCGTTCACGCTCGGACACGAGAACGCCGGCTGGGTCCATGCGCTGGGCTCAGACGTCAGCGACCTGGAGGTGGGCCAACCCGTCGCTGTCTACGGCCCTTGGGGCTGTGGGAGTTGCGCACGTTGCCGGCTCGGGATCGAGAACTACTGCGAGAACCCGACGGCAGCTCCCGTGCCCATGGGAGGTGGGGGCCTCGGCCTGGATGGGGGGATGGCTGAGTTCATGCTCGTGCCCTCGGCTCGCCTTCTCGTCGCGCTCCCCGAGGGTCTCGATCCCGTTTCCGCGGCCCCGCTCACCGACGCCGGGCTCACTCCGTATCACGCGGTGCGCCGCAGCTCGCACAAGCTTGAGCCCGGAACGACGGCCGTCGTCATAGGGGTCGGAGGTCTCGGGCATTTGGCCATCGAGATCATCAAGGCGACCACCGCGGCGCGGGTGATCGCCGTGGACACCCGAGCCGAAGCTCTCGCTCTCGCCACCACCTGCGGTGCCGATCTGACGATTGCGGCCCAGCCTGATCCCGCGGACGACATCCGTGCCGCCACCGGGGGCCGGGGAGCGGATGTGGTCTTGGACTTCGTCGGCTCAGAATCCACCCTGGCCTTCGGGGCGGCCGCGACGCGCATGCTGGGCGATCTCACCATCGTCGGCATCGCCGGGGGCACACTTCCGGTGTCGTTCTTCTCCGTGCCCTACGAAGTCTCAATCCAGACCACTTACTGGGGAAACCGCCCCGAGTTGCTCGAGGTCCTCGACTTGGGCGCTCGAGGACTGGTACGTCCCAGAGTCACCACCTTCACCTTGGACACCGCGATGGATGCCTACACGGCCATGGAGACAGGGCGACTCGAAGGGCGAGCCGTCGTCGTGCCGAGCCAATCCTGACGTGAGGAAAGAGTATCTGTGGCTGGCCTGATTGCCGGAGGGTGTTCGGCTCCGAGCATCTGGGTGCGCATCGCCGGCTGAGCCGCTGCCCGCTGACGTGCCCGGATCGACGGGTAGGCGCATCCGGACCGGCCGACCTCTTATCGCACCTCGACAGAGGGGACCGCAGTAGTCGCCGCCGGCTGCTCGGTGCCAGTCAACAACTTGCCCGCGACTACCCTTCGCCGCGCGTGTCAGATCACCCTTCTCGCTGCTCGTCCGCTTCGACCGGCTGTGCCGATGATCTCGGAGGGGCTTGTCGAGGTCAAGTGCATGAACGCTGACGGGCCGACGGAGGCGACTCGGAGGACTCCGTCTCGAGGGTTGGCTTCTCGTGCTGGCGGTAGGACTCGCCTTCGATGACGAGTTCCCACGCCGCGCTCTGAGCCGGTCGATAGCTGACTGGGCCAACAACGGATCAGCCATGGCGGCCAGCCATTCGCTGGGGTCACGGTTCGAGGTCAGCACCGTGGCCTTTGAGTGGTGTCGTTCCACACAGAGTTCGTAGACGTCGGCCGTCTCGAGCATGTCGAGCGGCTGGAGGGCGAAGTCATCGATCACGAGCAGGTCGACGCCGATGAGCTTGCGCATCTCTTGGTCGTAGCTGGTCGAGACGCGCCGCCGTCAGTCTCTTGGTCAGTGCCGGCGACAACCCCGAACGGCTGCACTCAGAAGCGGCCTGGACCGGGGAGGTGATCGCCATGCCAACAGCGCGCTGAGGCGCATCGTCATGGTCCGCATCGCCCACGATCCCGCGACCACCGCCTACTTCGAGCGCAAAGTACAGGAAGGACGCTCCAATTGAGACGTCATCCGTCTCCTCAAGCGCTACGTCGCCCGCGGCTCTACCGCGACCTGCCTCGCGGCTGAATCCTCGGACCGTGGGTCTGGCTCACCCCCTAACTGTCGTCCTTCGGGGCTGACTTTCCGGCGACTCGCCGGCCCACGGTCCGGGTCAACGCTCTGTGAACGGCGTGGCCTGATAAGAACATGTCCTCACCCGAGTGACTCATCACTGTTCTGTCCGCTGTTCGTAAAAGGGACTTGACAACTGATAGGAGCGTCGCCGGGCCGAGGCGCCATCGGTTGCGGTCAGGTCTTTGGTGTCAGGCTCCGGAGGACGAACTCCCCGTGCTCGGTGTAGGTGGAATGACCGAACGGGGTTCCTGTGCGGACCCGGATGCTCCGGCGGTTCTGGAGCGTGAGCCCGGATTGGGCGTCGAACCACAGATCGTCGAGTTCCGTGCCGACCTGTGGCCCACTCAGCTTCCACAGCACCTCGATGTGGACAGAAGGGATCTTGTGCCCGGCGATGGTCAGGATCGGCTGGCCGAGAAAACGGGTGGCCCCGATAGTGACCAGGGTGCCGTGAATTTGGGTCGACGTGCCCGTGCAACGGGCGGGCCACACCTTGTCCACGGCGGGCGCCGATGGAATGCTCAGCAACGGAAGCGAACACCGCAACGTCGACAGATTGGTCTCGGCCACTGGGCCGACCATCCAGCGCTGCTACACAAGCCTCCTGTCTCCACAAGACCGGTGGGGCGTGCGCAGTAGGTCCAGCTCTGCCAGTGGTTGGTGGAGTAGTCAATGCGGAAGCTCCAGCACCCATCGGTTTGGACCTCGACGGTTCCCGGCAACGTCGGCCCCTCGGCCTGGGAGACGGGCGGAAGGCTCAGGCTGTGCTCAGGCTGTCGGTGCCAGTGCCCTGATACAAGTACACGCCTGGAGCCGGGTGGGTGCCCGGGTCGGCCGAGGGGTCTGAGTGGTAGCGGCTGATGGCCTGGCCCACGCTCACCGGGCGGGCCCGCCCCTCAAGGGTGAGCACGACCGAGACCACGACGAAGAGGATGACCAGCGACAGGAGCACCAGGAGTGCCATGCGCACCCTGTGATGTCCGACTGCCCGCTGGCGCCGACGCGTCCGGGTGTGGCTCCATCCGCTGTTTTCGTATCCAATAGGTCCACTCGACCATGGTGGTCCCAACAACACCGGCCGAACAGAGCCCAAGGTCCTCACGGCTCCTCAGTGCAGCGAATTTGGGGGGCGTGCCGAGATCGAAGGTCAATCGTAGTGATCGTGTGAGGGCTGCCGATCGGCAATGCCCACTTTCGCCGGAAGGCGGCGGGTTGCGGCGCGAGTTTCACCTCAGCCGTGAGCGTCCCCACTAATCCCGAGGTGCCGGGATCGAGAACCCGGGCGGTCCACCGGAAATGTCCTGGTAGCCGCACCTTTCGGGACGTTCGTCCCTACCGCATCGAGCCGGCTACGCGCAGACTGAAAATATCGGCCGATCGAACGAATGGGGTTGAAGTGGCTGAACAGATAGCTGATCTCGTCTCTCACCATCCACTCCTCAGTGGTCGGCGCCATCGGGGCGATCATCTTCCTGATTCTCTTCTTGCTTCGGGCGACCCACCCTTACACTGGGTATTCGACGTTGGTCTTCCTCGGCGTATGTCTGGCCGTGTGCCTGTCGATCTGTTATGCCCCGTGGATGGCGGCTTACACCGAGACGGTCGAGGCGAAGAACCCCGCGCTGGTGGCCACCGGGCTCGCTCTGTGGGGTTGGCTCCTGCGCCTTGTCGTCGCCATCTCGTTCATCTTCCTACCGCTCGTGATCAACACGGTGAATCCGATCATCGACAACCAGCCGTACGCCACGCCTCAGATCCAGGCCTTCTTGAAGGAACACCCAGCGTCCGTGGCCTTCGCCACCAGCCACGCCGCGCTCTTGACTGTGATCAAGGAGCACCAGGCCGTCGTAAACGCCGTGGCGAAGAACCCCTCGGCGGCCAACATCGCAGCGACCATCAAAGCGATCGGCGCCGCGAACTTCGCCCAGCTGGTGGCCAACGAGAAGCAACTCGATACCCTGGTCGTCCCCTATACCGCACAGCTCGACTACCTCTCCGCGCACTCGGCGCAGCTGACGGCGCTGCAGAACGCCGTGAACGAGACACCCAAGCAGTGGCAGCGTTGGTATTGGGTGTGCGTGGGCGGCATGGTCGTGTTCTTGCCGACGATCTTCTTGATCAAGGGCCGATGGAGCCCGGGCAAGGCCAAGCTGGACGAAGAACAGTACGAGCAGTTGATCCAGGAAGAGCTAGCCCGCCTCGCGCAATCTGGCGCTCCCACGGCGACGGTGTGAACCGGCGGTCGGTTCTGCTCCTCGATGGCAACCCAGTGCCTTCTGGTTCGGCGTGGCATCATCCGTCCTGCGCCAGTACCCTCGTAGGTCAACGAGTTCGACAACGGCCATGCGACCCAATTGATCTGATAGATCGCGCCAAAGGTGTCTCGACTGACGGGTGGAGGAATCCCGAGCACTGGGATTCAAGGGCAGTACAGAGCTGGAGGGTGGCCGAGGCGAAGAGCAGACTGCGGCGAGCTGGCAACATCTTTTTCATTTCGGTGGGGTGAGACCATGGGTTGTCGAAAACGAAGCAATTCATCGTGGCGATGCACGGAGGGGGACAGTGCGCCAGCTTCCACGTGACGACCGTGATGACTACACCCACGATGCCGCTGCGGCGCGGCGCCGGGTGGTGAGCGCGGAGACAGGCGTGCGGCTCCATCACGTCGCCGCCTTCTCATTCGATCCCGGTGTCCTACCTGGGAACATGGAGGGCTTCAGCGGTGTGGCGCAGGTGCCGCTGGGTTTCGCCGGTCCACTCCTCATCAATGGCGAGCACGCATCGGGGGAGTATTTCGTGCCTCTGGCAACCACCGAGGGCACCCTGGTCGCCAGCTACGGCCGGGGGATGCGTCTCACTCGCGCGGCGGGTGGCGTCACAGCTACGGTCATTGACGACGCCATGCAGCGGGCGCCGGTCTTCGTATTCGAAGACGCCCGAGCGGCTCGCGACTTCGGCCAATGGGTTGAACAGAGCTTCGCCATCATCAAGACCAAGGCCGACGAATCGTCGCGGTTTGGAAGTCTTCGCGACATCGAGCAATACGCGCTGGGCCCGATGCGCTGGCTCCGCTTCAACTTCACTACTGGCGACGCGGCCGGCCAGAATATGGTTACGAAGTCAGTCCATGAGGTGTGTAAGTGGATGATCAATCAGCAACCCCGCGGGCTCACGGACTTCGCGCTCGCCGCCAACCTGGATACTGACAAGAAGCATTCGAGCTTGAACAACCTCCATACCCGCGGCAAACGGGTAGTGGCCGAAGCGACGCTGCCGGCTGCGCTGCTCGAAGAGGTGATGCACACGAGCGCCGAGGACCTCTATCGGCTGCGCCAGCTTTCGAACATGGGCAGCCTGCTCGCGGGTTCGATCAGCAACGGTGCCCACTACGCGAATGGAATCGCAGCCATATTCGTCGCCTGCGGCCAGGATGTCGCCAATGTGGCCGAGTCCTCGGCTGGCTTCAGCTTTAGCGAGCTGCGTCCCGACGGGAGCTACTACGTCTCGGTCACGATTCCTTCTCTCGTAGTCGCCACCATCGGGGGCGGGACCGGCCTACCGACGCAACGCGAATGCCTCGAGGTACTCGGCTGCTATGGCCAAGAGCGTGTGCAGGCATTCGCCGAAATTGTGGCGGCGACCGTGCTCTGCGGTGAGCTGTCACTCGGTTCGGCGATCGCAGCCGATGAGTGGGTGTCAAGCCATGAAGCCTTCGGTCGTAACCGACCCACGCCGGAGTGACCTCCACGTTGTAGGCTTCGCCATTATCGCCATTGGAGTTGCTTAACGAGCACTGCAAATGCACCTGATTCCCCGCGTTGAGATTCGGGGTCGTGAACATGAGAGCAGGGATGAACGGTGAGTTCGTCAGTCAAACAGACGGGCTAACACCGGCGGGAGCACCGACATTCGAGACTGAGACCTTGAATGCGCCCACCGACTCAGCAGGCCATGTGGACTTCGATGTCCTCGTCGTCGGGTCGGGCTTCGGAGGATCGGTCACTGCGCTGCGATTGACCGAGAAGGGCTATCGCGTCTGCCTCGTGGAGGCTGGCCGGCGCTTCGCAGACAACGAATTCGCCGAGACCTCATGGGACGTGCGGCGGTTCTTGTGGGCACCGATGCTGAAGTGCTTCGGCATCCAACGCATCCACCTGCTGAAGAACGTCATCGTCTTGGCGGGGGCCGGCGTCGGAGGAGGCTCGCTCGTCTACGCCAACACGCTCTACGAGCCAAGATCCGAGGCGTTCTACCGCGACCCACAGTGGTCGGACATCACCGACTGGCGCAGCGAGCTCGCTCCGTTCTACGACCTCGCCAAGCGCATGCTCGGGGTCGTTACCAATCCGACGATGACACCGTCAGATGTCGCCCTGCGCACCGTCGCCGAGGAGATGGGCGTCGGCGACTCCTTCGGCATGGCCCCCGTCGGCGTATTCTTCGGGCAGGACCGGCGCATGGAGCCAGGCGAAGAGGTTGCCGATCCCTTCTTCGGTGGCGTCGGGCCGGTCCGACGCGGCTGCATCGAGTGCGGCCAGTGCATGACCGGCTGTCGGAACAACGCCAAGAACACCCTCGTCAAGAACTACCTGTACCTGGCCGAACAAGCCGGCGCTGAGGTCCTCCCCCTCACCACTGTCGAAACCGTGCGCCCGCGCGCAGACGGTGGCTACGACGTCAGCACCAAGAGCACCGGCTCGTGGATGGCCCGACGCACCAGAGCAACCATCACCGCCGAGCAGGTCGTCTTCGCCGCCGGGACCTGGGGCACCCAGCAGCTCCTGCATCGCCTCAAGGCTGACGGGGTCTTACCGAGGATCTCTGACCGGCTCGGCGTCCTCACCCGCACCAACTCTGAGGCCCTTTGCGGAGCCATGACCAGCCCGTGGAACAAAGACAAGCCCGACTTCACCACAGGCGTGGCGATCACGTCGTCGATCCACCCCGACGAGCGGACCCACATCGAACCGGTTCGCTACGGCAAGGGCTCCAACGCCATGGGCCTCCTCGCGACGGTCATGACCGACGGCGGTGGACGCGTCCCTCGATGGCTCCGCTGGGTCGGTCAGGTCCTACGGCACCCCGACCACCTGGCGTCCCTGGTGTTCGGCCTCAATCACTGGTCGGAGCTCTCCATCATCGGCCTCGTCATGCAGACCAACGACAACTCTCTGACCGTTACTCCGAAGCCGCGCCGGTTCGGACGTTACCGACTGACGTCCCGCCAGGGCCACGGCCTGCCCAACCCGACCTGGATCCCCGTAGCGAACCAGACCATGCGCCGACTGGCGAAGAACATCGGTGGTCATCCGTTCGCCAGCATCGGCGAGATCATCGATGTCCCTATGACCGCTCACTTCCTGGGTGGCTGCACCATTGGTGACAGCCCCGAGACCGGTGTCATCGATCCCTACCACCGCCTCTACGGGCATCCGGGACTGCACGTGGTCGATGGGTCGGCGGTGACCGCCAACATCGGCGTCAATCCCGCCTTGACCATCACTGCACAAGCCGAGCGGGCCATGGCAATGTGGCCCAACCGCGGTGAAGCCGACCCGAGGCCAGCGTTGAACGAGCCGTACACACCCATACCGCCAGTGTTGCCGACGTTCGCAGTAGTCCCCGACGGTGCTCCGGCAGCCATCCGTTCCTACGGAAGTGGTGACCGACACGATCAATGACATCGTTTGCGGCAATACGCCTATCTCGCTGCTTCGTCACCAAGGCGATCCAGCCGTTTGCCTACGACGCTTGATCGGCACCCCAGTATGGCGAAGATCGTCAAGTCTGATGCGGGGCAGCTCTGATCGACTCAAAGGCCGCTTGAAAGCATCGGAGAGAACCTGGGGATGGAGAACCGCCGACGAGGGCGATGCTGATCAACAGGCGCAGCGCCGGCATCAAGGACTTGCGCTTCGTCTACATCGTCGACGACGAACGGAGTACCTGCGCCCCCGACACCTACCACAAGAGCCACCCTCGTCTTCGGCGACCTTCTCGTGGCCCAGCCGGCGCCAACGGCGCCACCCGCGGAACCGCCACATCCCGTTCGACGTTGATCATCGCTACCACCTCGGACACTCACACCACTTCGACCTGCTCGACGTTCCAGCCGTCTACGACGCCATGGAAAGCCTGGCAGCAGAAGCAGTCCCTGCGCGTAACTCAGACGTCGACCTTCATTGAATTCGGCCGGCGACCTCCCCGTTGCACCGCAGGTCAGAACTGTGGCGAACGCTCCAAAGGTGACCACCGTCACCGCGGAAACACTGTGCCCCATGGCACACCGGATGCGAGAGCCGGTAGGAAGTTCGAAGACTCTCGGAGGGCCATTGGCGCTCAAAATGCCCCTCATGGACATATCCTCGAAATGTCAGCCCAGTGGGCTTGTCAACCCGCGGCCTTCTCGAGCTCAGTGAATGCCGCTGACGTCGCGTCGGAAAGCTCCCAAGGGTTTTCCACGATCTCGGGGCATACGACGAAGCCGAAGTCGATGTGGTCGAGATAGCTGAGCACGGTGACGTTCAGCCCGCCACCATCGAGCAAGGGGCCAATCGGGTAGTTAGCCACGAGCCGCGCGCCACCGATATAGAGCGGGAACGGCGGGCCTTGGACGTTGGAGACGATCAGGTTGAAGATCGGCGGGTGATGGTCGGCGAGACGGAGCCGGCTGTAAGCACGGACTCCAGCGGCGAGGAGTCCGGGTGGAGCGATATCGGCCAGGTCGAGGATGAGGTCATCGCCGAGCGATTGCTGCATCACCTTTGCGCTATGAGTCGAGGCATGGATCGCCCGAAGCCGCTCGACCGGATCATCGAGTTGCGTGGGCAGTGCGGCGCCCATCACGGCGGTGGCGTTTCCCCACGCGCCCCCGGATGCATCGCCCTCGTCGTTGACATGCACCCCGACGGGTATCTGGGCGATCAGCGGCTTGGCGGGTAGCTCGCCGCGATCGGCCAGATAAAGACGTAGAGCGCCGGTGCAGATGCCGAGCACCACGTCGTTCACCGTCACCGAGAAGGCGTTCTTGATCGCCTTCACCCCGGAGAGAGGTACCGAGCAGTAGGCGAAACCTCGATGTGCAGTGATGGACCGGTTGAGCGACGTACGCGGCGCCTGGAAGGGCAACGTGACCGCCAGCCATTCTTGGGAGGCGCGAAGCCGTAGCATCCTCAAGGCCGAGCGACTGAGGTGGACAGAAGTACGGGCGGCCCGCAATGGGGTGCTCGTCAGCCTGGGCAGCGCCCGGAGGGCCATCTCCCACCCAGGCGGGATTCGCTCGCCCTGAAGCACGGGTGTATCTGGCCGGTCCAGGGGGGCGCCGGGGTCGAGGTCGTAAAACACCTCGTACAAGCGGGCGCCCCGAACTCCGTCCGCCAGGCAGTGGTGCATCTTCGTGAGCAGAGCGACGCGGCCATCCTCGAGGCCCTCGATGAACCAGGTCTCCCACAGGGGCCTGCCCCGTTCGAGCTTGTAGGCCAACAGATCGCCGACCAACGCACCGAGCTCACGGGGGCCGCCCGGCGCTGGGACGCCGACGGGCCGGATCTGGCGGTCGAGGTCGAGGTGCAGGTCATCCACCCAAGCCGGGCGGTCGAGGCCAAAGGGAACCTCAACCAAACGGCGCAAGAACGGGCCAAGCAGGCCTGCCCTGGCCTCGACCAGCGCGCGCAAACGATTCACATCGAAGCCGCCTGGGGCGGTCGAAGGGTCGAGCACAGCCAGTGTGCCCAAGTGCATGTGCCAATTCGGTGTTTCCCCGTAGACGAAACTGGCGTCCGCACCACTGAGCCGATGCAACTGACACCTCCAAACCCCAGAGAGATCGTACGCCGCCGTCAGGCTTTCGGCTAGCGCCGAAGGTCCCCATACGTCTTCGGTCGAGCCGGGATTGAGTTAGGAGCCGGCCCGGCGGGTGGCCTGGTGGGCGAAACCCGACATGTCGTCGACTGGCTCACAGCGGACAGAACATTGGCCTTTTGCGTCTGCCCGGCAGCAGGCACCGCCGGGTCAGGGCCGGTTGTGTCGGCTCGCAGGCCGAGGAACGTGATCGTCGCCATAAGGGAATGAGCGCCATTCGCTGCACATTGCGCCTACCGACTGGACGAGTACCGATCCGTGGACAAGCCCCACGAGCTCTGTCCGAGCGTGTCTTTACCGTGCGGGATGGGGAGGGATCGTGAGGGAACCTGAGGGGATCGCAACGCCGCGATCAGCAATCTCCTCGGAAAGTTCCTGTTCAAAACACCGAGAGCCACACTTTCGCAATGTAGAGGCCGAGGGTTCGATTCCCTTCACCTCCAGACACCTTCACCTCCACCGCAGGGTTTGGTTTGGCGCGTCCCTCCGTCGACGGGCAAGCCGCTGACGTGCCGTTTCGCGGTTGGGTCTCGCGTTACCCACAGGGTGTATCGGTGAAATTTATCGGTGAGCTGTCACGAGTGCCGTATGCAGCCATGCACGCAGCACGCGCCACACCGTGAACACGCTGGACGTTCGCGCAAAGTCGGCGTCGAAGGGTGGCGGTGCCATATGCAGCCGTAGGGCAACCCTAGGGGCGAGATACTCACGGTGGAAGCGAGTCGCTCGCCTCCAGTCAATGCGGCCTGCGGTGACCCGGCCGCCGGCGGCAGCCAATTTCATGCGACGGTTCGGACCTCATAGCGTGATCGTGTTAGAGCGACGTATAGGTTTCGATCGTCCTCGACATCGCGGTCGAGACCCACTGCCGTCGAGAGATCTGGTTGTCGCTCATCCGCACGCCGACCCGGTTCCATTACCCGAGGTTGTCAGGCCGTGAGCGGCATGGAGGGCAGCGTGGCCGGCGGCCAGGTGACGGCGGGCGAGCGCGGATTCTCCTCCCGCGCGGCATGGCGGGCTGTGTGGCCGGTAGCCCCGGTTTGCTGGCCAGGGCGGCGGTGACGGCGTCAAGCGCGGTGAGGCCGTGGTTTTGCCGCTGATTCGAAGTGGGTGCAGATTTGGCATCAGCGGACCAGGGTGTCCTGGGTATGCAAGTGGGCGGAGACTCTGGTCCCGGCAAGGCTCACAAGTTCGCCGAGGTTTGTGCCGCTGTCGTCTTGGGCGGTGAGACATCAGTCAGCAGCGCATTCCGGGAATCTCTTGGCCCCTGACCATCGATGGTGTGCTATATCTGGACGAGGGAGCGCATTCCCCGACACGCGAGGATCTGCTCGTGGACGTTGACCCCGATCTCGTTCTGATCAGTTCGCCCATGTCCATGGCCAGCCGGTCGCTGCGTCTCAGCGCTGACCAACCGGCTCGCCGGTGGTGCGTACCCTTCTGGACGCCGAAGCGATCAGGATCCGCCGCCGAGGTGGCGCGTGTTCGCATTCCAACCCACCGAAGATCACCTGTCCGTGATGGGTCTGAGACCCATGGACTGGGCTCGCCGACCGGCGGTCCCCCGTCAGGCGCGGGTCTCGATCTTCCGCCGGCTGGCTCGGGCCCACACCCGCGAGCGGCTGGCGGCCCTGATGAGTGGTAGGCGAGCGCGGCTAGGCGTGGTCGTGGCCCCACCACGGGACCAAAGCCTCTGTTTCCGGTGGCTGCGGCTTGTTAGTGTCGTTGCAGTGGGGCGGACCTACCGGGTGACATCGCCGGTGCACCCAGCAGGAGCGGTACCACAGAGCGAAACCAAAGGAAGACGACCCACAGCCGAGGTGCAGAATGCGCGCTTTGATGATCCCGGCGCCGTCTTCGGAGGCGGCCATATCGGTGGCAGGCGTGGGTTCTTACCTGCCCGAGCATCGAGTCTCGAACGACGAGATCCTAGAGTACCTGCGCCCCGCCCGGCCCGACGGCACACTGTTGGAGCCCGAGTGGGTGGTGAAACATCTCGGCATCCGGGAGCGCCGCCTGGATTATGAGTTCGGCGGCCGGCGGAAACGCAGTCGTGCCGACGGTGGGATCTACGACGGAGACCTCGTGGTGGAGGCGGTCCGCTCCGCGCTCGAGGATGCCGATCTCGGCGCCGACGCGATCGACCTCTTCGTTCATGTGACGTCCACGCCCGACACGATCGCCTGCCAGGACCATTTTCGTTACCTGACGAGTAAGCTCGGCCTGCGTCGGGACATCGACCTGGTTCACCATAATCTCGGTTGCGCAGGTCTCGCCGCGGGGTTTCGCACTGTGCGCTCACTGCCGTGTGACGTGCCGGCCACGGCGCTCGTGGTCGCGAGCAACTGTCCATCCGGGTACTTCGGTCCAGAGGTCCACGACTACTATTACAAACACCCGAGCGGCATGGGCTGGTTGGCGCCACTCATGTTCGCTGACGGCGCAGGTGCCATCGTGCTCCGATCGGCTCCGCGAGACGGCCAGACGCGCCCCACGGGAGTTCTCGGGGTTCGCTTCGAGACTCATCCGGACATCGAGCTCGTTACCTACCCTGCCGGCGGATCACTCCATCACACCTCGGCGGCCAACGTGGCGGACAACGTCTTTTTGATGGACGGGGTTAAAGTTGCCGAGGTGTTCGCCCCGCTGATGACGCGCAACTTCCAAATGCTCCAAGATGACTGGCCGGTCATCGTCAAGCCTGTGACGGGAGAAGAGTTTGACATCGGGTCGGTCTCCCGCTGGTACTTGCACCAGGCGAACGGTGTCGTCGTTCGGCGCGCGGCGGAGATGCTGGGCCTGCCTTCCGAACGAGTGCCGATCTGCGTCGACTACTACGGGAACACCTCGGCAGCCAGCACACTGATCTTGCTCGACGAAGATCGCCGAGGCGGGCGAGTCCAGGAGGGCGACCTGGTGGTCTTCTTGTGGATCGGCGCGGGCAACGGCGCGATGAACGGCTACTCCGTGATGGTGTTGTAGGGCTCCGGTGACACCTTCGGCTGCATGAGCAGCACCCCCTCCAATGACCGACCGTCGTGAACACACCGTGCTCATCACCGGTGCGAATTCGGGCCTCGGGCTGGCAACGGTCTTGCACGTGGCGCGGCTCGGCTTCCGGCCGGTCGGCACGGTTCGCTCCACAGCGAAGGCGCGTCTCGTCGCCGAGGCCGCCGCCGAAGCCGAGGTGGTGGTGGAGACCGTCCTCTTGGACGTGACCGATGCCGAGCGGTGCGCGACGGTCGTCGACAAGTTTCGTCCGTGGGCAATCGTCAACAACGCCGGGTACTCGGGGTTTGGCGCCATCGAGGACGTCACGGACGAAGAGGTGCGCCGGCAGCTCGAAACGATGGTCGTGGCACCCATGAGGCTGGCTCGTTTGGCCCTGCCCTACATGCGTACCAATGGTGGGGGGCGAGTCGTGAACATCTCTTCGATCTACGGCTTGACGACAACGCCCTTCAGTGGCTGGTACCAGGCCGCCAAACACGCTCTTGAGGCTGTCTCGGACGCACTCCGCATCGAGGTGGCCCGTGACGGCGTCAAGGTAGTGTTGATCGAGCCGGGGGGGTTCAAGACCGGGATTTGGAGGGAGCTCGTCGACGACGCAACGCGCCACGTCGAGTCGAACTACAGATCCGGCTATCAGAGGACGCTCGCGTTGCTCCGCTTTTTCACCAACTTCATGGGTGAGCCGAGCAGCGTTGCCAAAGTGATCGGCCGGGCGCTCACTGCTGCGTCACCTCGAGCCCGGTACCTCGTCGGCCCGGATGCTCAGGCCATCGCTGCCGTCCAGCCGTTCATACCCACGGAACTGCGGGATCGCGTAACGCGTCTGGTCGCCGGCCTCTGAGCCGGCCACTGAGCGGGCCACTGACGCCCCAACCCATCCGCGATCGGACGATCCCACCGGGCGTCATGCTGCACACTGTGACCTTGGACCCTTGCACGCGAAGACCTGGAAATGGCCCCACCACCCGCGCTGGCTTCTCGCTCGCACCGGATGACCCCTCCCGGCGGTTCAAAGCATGATGCGCCGGCTCTCGCCTGGGCGCAGCTCGGAAATCTCGTCACCGATCCCGATGCGAATGGTGCCATCTTCCCAGTGCTCAGCCTCAACGACGACCTCGCCGTCCTTCACGCAGATGTTTATCCACCGTCGGCCGTAGCGAAGGTCGAGCTTGAGGCTCCGTACCTCTGACGGAAGCAGCGGGTTCAACCAGAGCGCGTCCGCCCGGGTCTCGATGCCTAGATAGCAGCGCTGCAGAATGTCGACCGTGCCGGCCATGGCACCGAGGTGGATCCCTTCCGCAGTCGTTCCTCCTTGCACGTCGTCCAGGTCGCTGCGCAGCGCGTCCTCGAAGAGTGCCCAAGAGCGCTCGCGGTCTGAACGCGCCAGCACCCAGGCGTGCACGACACGGCTCAGGGTCGACCCATGCGAGGTGCGCTGCAGGTAGTACTCGATCGTCTGGCGGATTCTCTCGGGATCGAAGGGATAGCCGAGGCGTTCGAAGATGGCGCCGAGCTCTTCGGAGGAGAGCAGGTAGAGAAGCATTAGGACGTCTGCCTGTTTGGAAGCCTTGTAGGCGTTCGGGGTGTCGCCCTCGCTCTCAAGGATCCGGTCCAGCCTCGAGATGTCGCCATATCGGTCGCGGTAGCCGGCCCAGTCGAGCTCTGCGAGGTTCTCGTATCCCTCGAACTGGCTCAGGATGCCGTCATCAAAGAAGACAAGACGCATGTTGCGACTGACCTCGTCCCATTGCGCGACCTCCTCGTCGTCCAGTGACAGGCTCTCGCACAGTTCGCTCCGGCGGGGTTCGGAAAGAAGCTCGAGGACCTCGAGCCCGCGGCAAAGGACCCACACAGCCATGACATTGGTGTAGGTGTTGTTGTTCAAGCCGGGAGTGGACGCGCCCGGATACCGTTCGTGGTACTCATCGGGTCCCATGACCCCCAGGATCTCGTAGCGCCCCAGCGTGTGGTTGAACTTGGCAGCGCTGGACCAAAAGCGGGCGATCTCCAAGATGACCTCTGCGCCGAACGAGGCCAGGAATTCGATGTCGTGAGTCGCCTGGTAGTAGTTCCACATGTTGTAGGCGATCGCGGAGTTGATGTGCCGCTGCAGGTGCGACGCATCGAGCTTCCACCGTCCCGACAGCGGGTTGAGGTGAAGCACTTGTGACTCCTCGCGCCCGTCACTTCCGCTCTGCCAGGGGTACATCGCGCCCCGGTAGCCGGCTTGTCGTGCCGCCCACCGCGCTTCTGGAAGCCTGCGGTGCCGATACAAAAGGAGCGAACGGACAAGCTCGGGCAGGTGATAGGTCAAGTAGGGGTAGATGAACAGGTCGTCCCAGAAGATGTGTCCGCGGTAGGCCTCACCGTGCAGTCCTCGCGCCGGAACACCGACATCAAGGTCGACGCTGTTGCGTGAAACCGTCTGGAGCAAGTGGAAGATGTGAAGATGCAGGATCAGTTGTGTCAGGTTCCCGCCGTCGGTGATCTCGAGCGAGAAGCGCTTCCACAGGTGGTCCCACTCCCGGGTGTGGTCGCTGAGGAGCTCACGAAAGCCGCCCGCACGCTGAAGGTGCGTGCGTGCCGCGATCGCTGGTTCACTGATCGACCGGTCTTTAGAGGTGAAGAGCGAGACGATCTTCTCGATGGTGGCGGGCTCGTCCTTCTCGAGGTTCAGAGAGAGGTCCTGCGCGATGTACCCGCGCTCCTGGACGAGCTGGCGTGGGACGTCGACCGGGGTCTCGCTGTACGACGCGCGGGTCCGTGCCGTTTGCGCGATGCGGATACCCGATTGGCTGGTGCGGACGACGAGCGAGATCGTCTCATCGTTGACGACGCACCCCTTCATGTCGACAAGGTGGTCGTCATTGAACTCGCTGTAGCGAGCCACTCCGCCGTTCACGACCCGGCCATCGAGTGCTGAACGGACGATCAGTTTCCCCGACCAGTTCTCAGCCACGAACAGGGTCTCGAGACCCGCGAGGTGCTCATCTGCCATACTGACGAACCGGCGCTGCTCGACCCGCGTCACCCTTCCACGGCGGTCCCTCACACGCATTTTTCGTCTGAGAACGGCCTGATACAGATCGAGCTCCTGGGCATATTCCAGCGGTTCCACATCGGTCAAACGGAACCAGGGCCCATCTTCCGGGCGGAAAGTGAGTGGGAGCCAATTGGGGAGGTTGACGATGGTCTCGTTTTCGATGGTTCGACCCGATATCTCGGTCACTCGGCGGTCGTAGAGCCCCGCGACGTACGTGCCCGGGTAATGAATGCCGTCGGCGACCGATTCGGGGGCAGCGCCGCGGGTCGCGAAATAGCCGTTCCCCAGTGTATAGAGGGCCTCGCGGAGGCCTTCTCGGTCCCGATCGAACTGCTCGTACTTGAGCGACCATTCGTTGACGACCTCGGGCTCGAGGCCGGGGAGCGGTGCAGCACGCCGGTTCACGGTCCACTCTCGGTGGTGGTGGACACCTCGACGTCGGCCAGGTCGGCGACGACGGCGTCCGCGCCGTGTGCCAACAGGGCGTCGGCTTGGCCGATCCGGTCCACGCCGATGACCTGGGCGAACCGGCCTCGCCTGCCTGCTTCCACACCTGCGAGTGCGTCCTCCACGACGCTCGCACGGCCGGGAGAGACGTGAAGCCGCTCGGCGGCCGTGAGGAAGATCGCCGGATCGGGCTTTCCCGGCAGCCCAAGGTCGGCGGCATCGATGCCGTTCACTTCGGCGTCGAAGAGCCCCTGCATACCGGCAGCATCCAGTACGGCATCTGCATTTCGGCTGGACGAGATGATGGCAGTACGAATGCCCTTAGAGCGCAACGCGTGAATGAGGGTGACAGTCGATTCGAAGCGCTTGACCCCCCCGTGATGTAGCTCCCGCTCGAACTCGCGGTCTTTGAGGTTCGCGATCGCACAGACTGTCCGATCGCCCGGAGGATCTGCCGGTGAGCCGTACTCGAGCCTGAACCCACGGGATTCCAAAAGGCTCGCCGCTCCGTCGTAGCGAGGCTTCCCATCGACGAACCTGAGGTAGTCCTCCTCACTGAAGGGCTCGAACGGCATGCCCGTGCGCTCCGCATCAGCCCGCAGAAAGTCGTCGAAAACCCGCTTCCAGCAGCGCTCGTGGACCCGGGCGGTGTCCGTGACCACGCCGTCCAGGTCGAAGATGACAGCGTCGATTCGCTCCGCGGGCAGCACCACGCGTGCTCCTCGCCATCCACCGCCCTGCTCGTTCCTGGACTTCACACCAGCTCACTTTGTGCTGTCGGAGACTCGGAAGCCCGAAAGCACCGCCCTCGGCGGCGGCTCGTGTCAGGAAACCCTGGGACCGGGCTGTCGTGGTGGGCGAACAGTACCTCCGCGATCACGGGTGGGGCAAGGTCCCAAAGGTTCCGACGAGGTCCATGAGCAGGTCGTCGGCGGTGGTCATCTCGAGAACCGTCCGTCCCGCGCCACTGCGAGGCGTCGCACTGCACGCTTTCTATCTCGCGCTCGAGATTGAGCAGGGGACCGCCACCCGGTTGTCGTTGAGGCCTTCGATCAGAAGTACTGCCATTCTGGCGAGAGGCTGTGTTTGCCCTCTTGCCGTCACCCGGCTCGTTGGCGCTCTCTTGGCCGAGCAGACCGACGAGTGGGCCATCACCAAGCGCTACATGAGTGCCGAGTCCCTCAAGACCCACAAGATGCTCGACCCGTCACGCGAGGACCCTCGGCCGGCGATCGATGCCGCCGGGAACGAGGCCGCCGCCGAACAGCGCAACATAGGATCACCAATCACAGAACAGGTTGATGTGGACGGACGTCGCACCTCAGGACCACGTACACCACCGGTTGGGACTCAACTAATTCTGGCGCCAAGTCCAGCGCAACGATTGTGGCCAGCTTCTCGGAGCGCATACGGTGGCTGGGAGGGACGAGTTCCTGTACGGCTTCTTCTGGGCTAGGCAGACAAGCTGCCCATTGTCGATCAGGTGGCTGCGGGCAGCAACCGGGTGAGCACGGCCCGATGGTCGGAGTGCGGGCCAGATGGCGCGTCCAGGTGTGAGGACTCTAGAACGGTCCAGTGTGCCGACGGCGGCTGCTGCACGAATATGTAGTCCAGGCGTTGGTGCAGCTTTCGCCCCCCAGACCGGGACTTCGTGAAGGTGATGGCCTCGTCGTGGGGACGCGCGGCACGGAAGGTATCGGTCCACGCCCGGCGCGTATTCTCGATTTCGCAGCGGTCCTCGGAGGCGTTGAAGTCGCCGCCAACCACGGCTACCTCGCCTTGAGAGACGTCGCGTACCCAAGTGCGAAGGCGGCGGATCTGTCCAGCGTTGTGACGCCGGGCGAGCCCGAGGTGAGCGGACACCACCAGAAGGTGGCCATGGGGAGTGCCCAGGTGCCCACCGAGGGCCAGCCGACGGACGAACGGGTTTCGGCCATGGCTCAGTTGGCGCAAGTGCAGGTCACCGAGCGAGTAGCGGCTGAGGATGGCTACGCCCTCCTCGAACCCGATTGAGGCCAGGTCGCCGTTCGCCCGGGCATACGCCATCGCCAAGCCGAGTCGCTCGGCCAGCCAGACGTCAGCTTTCAGTGCCGACGTACGCGCAACCTCCTGGAGCAGGATGACGTCTGCTTCTTCCGCTTCGACCAGTTCAGCGAACGCCTCCAGCCGCTCGGGCCACCGCTGCTGGCGCGGCCAGTCATGCCACAAGTTGGCGCTGACCACCGTGAGGGGCCCGACGCGGGCCAACCTCCCGGCGGGTTCGCTGACCACCGTTACCCGGCCGGAGTCCCGGGTCACGGCACCGATGCGTTGGTAAACGGGCTGCAGCCGCTCGAGGCTCGGCAGCGCCGACAGTGCGCGGGTGAGCCGTGCCACTCCGTGGCACCAAGCCCTGCCCGCGTCAGGACGAGCCTCGAGAAGTCGATCGGGCAGCGTAGTCATGCGTCGTCAGTATCCTAGGTTCCTCCATGCGGCCTGCGGCTTCGGCGCCTGCCGCACGAACCCGACCCGTGAGTGTTCGCTCGTCAGACGTTGCCAAGGCTGCGATAGGCTCCGATCGTGGAATCTGGAGGCAGGGCTCTGGGTCCACGGACACTGCTACTGGCACTCGATGCGGTGCCTTACCGTGTGTTCGAAGAGGCTCGTCGAAAGGGTGCGTTCTCCGACTGGCCACCTCCATCCGCACTGGTCGCGCCGTTCCCCACCGTGACGCACGTTGCATTCGCCTCACTTTTCCAACCACTGGGCGCAGCCCCGTCCCAGCACTACGAGCTCCGCTACTTCGATGTGCCGACGAACAGAATGGCCGGCGGGAGCCCCGTGGGCTACGGGAGGAACGCACCGCCGTGGAGCGTGTTCCTCGATACGCCCCATCGGAGCCTGACGTCTGAGTTGTCCAACTACGTGTCACCCGTATGGGCAGCCCGTCGGGAGTTCGACGAGATCGAGCGAGAGCTCTTCGCCTCCGAGCGCGACGTCGTCGTCGCTTACGTAGGGGGTACGGACGGAATCATGCACCTCTTCGGAGATGATGCCGGGGTTGAGTTCCTCATGGAACTCAACGAGCGCCTTGTGGCCACAATCCGACGTCACCTGAGGGTCCGGGGACGACCGCTGCGCATCGCGCTGTTCTCCGATCACGGTTGCGGCAGCTGCCGGGTACACCACGCAACCGGTTTCGATGACCTTCTGCGAGACGAGGGACTCCGGGTGGTGGAGCGGCTCGAGCGACCCGAGGACGTGGTGGCACCGACCTTCGGCTTGGTCAACTTCGGTGCGCTGTTTCTGCGCGCCGCGGACCGCGCCGAGGCGGCGGCGGTCGCTGTCGCCCGCCACAATGCCGTGGAGGTGGCGGCCTATTCGCCCGAGCCGGGTGTCATCGACGTCGTCTCGCCGGTCGGCCGATCGCGCTGTCACTTGGCGCGGCCCGCCCGGCGCGGAGCGCTACGCGTACCAAGACCAGGGGGGCGATGCCCTGCGGCTCACGGGGGCGCACGACCGGCTCATCGCAGCGGGAATGGTCGACACCGATGGCTACGCGTCCCAGGTCGATTGGCTACGGGAGTCGGCGTTCGAGAACTTCCCGGACCCTCTTCGACGTCTGGTCGCGGCGCTCACCGGCGACCGCGTCCAGAGTCGGGCGGACGTTCTTTTCTCTCTTGGGCCGTCCTGGGCGCGGGGATTGCGGTCGGCGGTGGTGGGATCGTGGGTTCGCCACGGTTGGCTGAAGGGTACGCATGGCGGCCTTGACCGTGACTCGACGCTCGCGTTCTATGCCGTCAGTGATCCGGCCTTCTCGCTGCCGCCCGTCGTGCCATCTCATGAGGCCCTCGCTCCGTTCGCCGATGGTGTGGCAATGGGGGGCACTCAGGGACCCGTTGCGTCCTGAGCCACGACTGGCGGGGGAGTTCTGAGATGATGATGCAACGCATCCTGCTGAACTGCTAGATGGTGGCTTTCGATCGAAGGGTGCGCAACCCGAAAGTCGCCCGAGGCGCTCTGGCCATGACGGGCTGACCCCGCGCTTGGCCGGGTCGGACTGGCTGGGTCCTTCGTCCGTCTGCCGCTAGGTCGTGCAGACGACCACTGGTCGTAGTAGCAGCCCACTGCGACCTCTGAGCCGAAACATGCAGGACCTGCGGGAATCTTCGACTCCGGCCCTGTCACAGGCTGCCCCAAACTTCATTGACGCCGGAGTTCCAGGGTCGCCCCGTTGCGACGCAGCCGGATATGGGTGCCCCCGTGGCCCACCGTTCGGACAGCAAGGGGTCACCTAAGATCCTTGAACGGTTCGGCGCCCTGAGGATCGGTGAGACCCATCTCGCTGGACCCGGGCTGCCCTCCTCCGTGCTCCTTCAGATATCGGTCTCGTTCCACCTCACCCGCAAATAGAAGAACTATCCAGGCGTGGGTGGCGCCCGTTCGGCGCAGTGTTTCGTAACGATGGTTTCCGTCCTCGAGGAAGTACTTGCCGTCGTGATGCGACACCAACAGCGGCGGGGGGTGCCACCCCTGCTCGATGCTGTGCTCCATGGCCTCGACCTCGGTTTCCCAGACCCCCTCGGCGACGGGAACAACCACTTCGTCACCGACGGGACCGGCCATCGGCGTGAGTCGGTCGAGCGCGAATCGGATCGGACCCACGTAGGTCGCGCCGCTCATGGCGAAGGCGGCTGCCAGCGTGGAGTTGCTACTGCCCGGGCTGGCGAGGAAGTCGACAACCCACTCAGCAAGTCGTCCCTCGTCCGCTGCACGCTGGGCCGCAGCGAGTGAGAACTTTTCGTCGGCAGTCACCCAGACGCCGCCGCGATCAGTTCGGCGAGCCCTACCAAAGAGGGGATCCGTCCGTAACTGGCGTCGAAGTGAAGACCGAGTGGATCCATGAGAATCGGTCGGATCCCGGCTCGGCGGGCGCCGACTACGTCGATGGCAGGCATGTCACCTACGTACCAGATCTGATCCGCGTTGAGGCTGAGGAGGTCGATAGCCACTTGGAAGATCCGTGGGTCGGGCTTCATGACGCCGACGTTTCCCGAGTCGATGACGCACTCGATCTCCACGCCGATGCCGGGACCCACTTGGCACAGTTCGAGTTCTGCAAGCCGAGAGCCCATCATCCCATCGGCGTTGGAGATGATACCGAGCCGGACCCCGGTGGCGGCGAGGTCCCGCAGTCCTTCGCGACTGCCCGGCACCGGTTCGACCCACAGTGCCGCATCAGCGAACTCGCTGTCGAGGTGGCGATGGGCCTCGTCACGTCGATCCTGCGGTACGCCGCACTCCTCCACATACGTCTTCAGGTAGTCGAGCCAGGCCTCGGTCCAGTTTGCCTCGACGTCGAGGTGCGTGCCAAACCTTGCTGCGGCGCGGTAGTGCGCGTCTGCCAGCAGCTCTCGAGGGACGCTGCACTCGGCTCGTATGAAAGCTCCCAGGATCCGTTCGGGGTCGGGGAGGACGAACACGCCCCCGGCGTCGAGGAGTACGGCGGCGGGGGCGTCGCCTATGTAGGCCATGCCCAAAAACATACTCAGGCGCGACCTTGCTGCCGGCGCGGGAGGTCCAACGCAGCTTCGAGGACTGGACGGACAGCATCAGTGGAGTCAAGCGCGACGGTTGGCGTGACGTAAAGTGCGGACAGTACCGGCGGTAGGCGGCACCGTGGACCGGAATGTTGGCCGCGGAATATGGGGCGGTCAAGCGAGACAGCTACCCCAATCTAAGATCCATCGGCCGGCCCGAACGTCCAGCACGTTTCGAGGTGTGTGGAGTAGTTCTGCGGTATCTTCTTCTCGCCCCACTGGGAGATGATGTCCTTATGGAAGGCCAAATCCAGCACGTCTCCATCCACGGTCACGAGATGGCGTACCACATGGAGGGCCAGGGGCCCGCACTCCTACTTCTCCACGGTATCGCCGGTAGTTCTCGGACCTGGCGGGACGTGATCCCCCTCCTGTCGGATCGCTTCACCGTCATTGCGCCGGACCTCATGGGTCATGGTCTGTCTGAAAAGCCCGTCGGGGATTACTCGCTGGGTGCGTTCGCCAGTGGGATGCGTGATCTTCTCGAAGTCCTTGACATCGAGAGGGCATCCGTAGTCGGCCAGTCATTCGGCGGCGGGGTTGCCATGCAGCTCGCCTACCAGCATCCGGAGTTGTGCGATCGTCTGGTACTCGTAGACAGCGGCGGCCTCGGGCGAGAAGTGAATTGGATCCTTCGATTCATGACGCTGCCGGGGAGCGAGTACCTGATGCCCTTGATCTTCCCGGGGTTCGTTCGCGACTGGGGAGACCACCTGCTGCGGTCGATCAATGACCGCGGCATCCGCCTCGGTCGGATCACCGAGATGTGGAGTGCGTACGCCTCACTGGCCGAGGCGGAGAACCGACAGGCATTCGCCCGTACCATCAGATCTGTCATCGACCCGGGCGGCCAGACGGTGAGCGCGATGGATCGCATCTACCTGGCTTCCTCGATGCCGACGTTGATCATTTGGGGTGACCGGGACGACATCATCCCTGTGAGCCATGCGCGTGCTGCACACGAAGCCATTCCTGGGAGCCAACTGGTGATCATGAAGGGGGTTGGCCACTTCCCTCAGATCGAGGCGCCGGAACAATTCGTCGCCGCTCTAGTTGACTTCGTCGATTCGACAACACCCGCTCGTCTCAGCGCCGAGGATCGCCAGCGGATGCTCAGAGAGCGATCGGACCCATCCCAGCAGTAGCGATCGAGCTGTCTGCATGATTGGCCCGGGTCCGGTCCCGACCCACCATTCTCGCGTGGCTGGCGGCCGCCTCCATGCAGTCCCTGTCGAAAAAATGGAATGAGGAAGTTGATCCGGACGGTGCCTGCAGTGCGGGATTTCAGTCCGATGAGCGTGGCGGCAACCTCGTTCGGTGATACCAGCGGAAGCGCGATCACCCCCACCGCTCCCGAATCTGCTACTGCGGCGGCGAGTTCGGGAATCAACACCATGCCCATCCCGGATTGTTGCAACGGGATCTGGTACTCGACTAATTCAGCAAAAGTGTCGTAAGCATGCGTTGTCGGCACCTGTGGTTTCGACCTTCTAAACCGTAGCACTGGGTTCAACCCTCGTCTGCGTTCACACGTTGGGGCCAAACGGCGTTGTGCCGCGCCGCCCTTCACGTGGACATCTGACCGCGAAGCTGCGTGCATCAGGTGAGCCCGGCTCCGGAACAACCTGAGCGATGCTGGGACCCGTCGAGGATTGCTCCGCACTCGGGGCACACCAGACAAGACCAGCAAGCCGGATCACCACCTTGATCCACGGGCTCCCGGGCGTGTGTATCTTCGACTCGATCTACGGCCAGAAAGTCGAAGGAGAGCCGGACACTGCCAATCAGCCGTACCTCGTGGTCCATCTCGGGTGGGATCGCCTGCTCCTCTCCTCGGACGAGTTCGTGTTGCACCGGCGGCTCACTTGCCATAGAAAACTGAAGGCGCCCCTGGTGGACGTGGATTCGGCCCCAGGTGCCGCTGCCGAGGCGGTGAGATCGACGGAAACCAGTAGGAAGGCTGTGCTCATTCCATTCTGGACTTGTTCGCGCAATGCGCAAGTTGGGGGGGAGCTCGGCTCGGTCGCAAAGTGGACACTCGAGGGGCCTGCCGAGTCGTCCAGAGTGTCCCCCTGCGCTTTGCACCCATGACCGCTCCTGGAACGGGGGACGATGTCGTACGTGCTGGTCATGTCCGCACGAGAGTTCGGCGACCCAGTCGCCCTCGTCGTCTTCGTAGTAGCCGGTGATCGCCCGCTGCATTGTTTCAGTTTAGGTTTCGCGTCTGCGATTTGAGAAGGTGGTACCGCGGCTGCTGGCAACAGTCCTCGCGGGCATGCGATGACCTGGGATAAGTCCCTTATGTCGACCGCAGCCGATTCCAAGGGACCATCAGATGACTCTCGAGCTCCAGGCGGTTCTCGCCCCCCTCGTGCTGAAAGAATGTGCCCATCCGCAAGTTTCCTCGATCGAGGGCGCCGCGCGCGCGTAGAGATCCATTGGGAGATCAACCGTTCGATCGGCTGTTGCCGCATTGTGGCAATTCGAATCCGACCCAGACTCGGAGGGCGGTGGCAAGCACACCGTCTGAGGACTCCTCCATAATGCGAACGTAGGCCCGACGCGCTGGATTTTGTAGGGTCCAACGTCCCCATCTTCGGCGAGCGGTTCTCCGTGTGCCACGAGAAACCCTGAATAGAGCCGGGCGACGTACGGGGCGCTCTGGAGGACCATCGGCCCTACCTGAAGACGCGGTTGGGGGACTTAGATGAAGAACAGGACCGCAACACGGGAGAGGGGCTGAGAGGCTGAGTTGCTGAGGGAGCCGGTGAGCCCAGGCCCTGATCCACAAATTGCCGGTCGAGAAGCTCCATCCGTGGACTCATCGACCGTGCGGGGATCAGCCGCCTGAACGCTGACCCCGGCGTCGAAGGGAGAGCAGTGATGCGGACATTCATGCTGGTGGGGGACAAGGGGCTCGCGACGGGTGCGGGTCCGGATCGTTCTCGAGTCCTTGCCGAAAGGACGTAGCAGTGTCGCTTTGCATCGTGGCCGGTTCGGCGAACCCGAATCTGGCTGAGGCCGTGGCGGCGGGCATTGGCGGCGTGGCCATGCGAAGTGGACTCGAGCGGTTTCCTGACGGCGAGCTCTGCCCGGTCGTTGGTCCCATGCGCGGCGACGACGTCTACGTCTTCCAGCCGACCACGCCGCCCGTGAATGAGCACCTGATGGAGCTGGCTCTGTTGCTAGATGCTTGCCGACGAGCCGGTTCGACGAGAGTCACCGCCGTCCTGCCGTACTTCGGCTATGCGCGCCAGGATCGCCGCAGCCGACCAGGCCAAGCGATCGGCGCACGGGTGGCAGCGGACATCCTGGCCGCGGCGGGTGCCGACCGCATCATCGTCGTTGATCCTCACACGCCCGCGTTCGAGGCGACGTGCTCGATCCCGGTGGAGGTGCTCACCGCCACGTCGGTGCTCGCCACCGCACTCCGTGATCGCGAGCCGGGTCGCTCGGTCGTGGTGGCACCAGACCTGGGCGCGGTCAAGCTGGCGGAGCGGTTCGCAGCGGCCCTCGGCCTACCGGTCGCGGTTGTGCGCAAGAGCCGAATATCCGGGGCCAGTGTTCGGGCCGAGGAGCTGGTCGGTGACGTCGTGGGGCGCCAGCCGATCATCGTCGACGACATGATCTCGACGGGCGCCACTATTGAGGCCACGGCCCTGTTGCTCGAGTCCCACGGGGCCTTGTCGCGGGCGGTCGTCGCAGCCACACATGCGCTGCTCCTCGAAGCCGCTCCCGAACGCCTCGATGAGTTGGGGCTCGCTCGCCTGCTCGTGACCGACACGGTCCGCATTCCCTCGAAGGCTCTGCCGACCTTGGAGGTGTGTTCGGTCGCATCCCTGCTCAGCGATGCGATCGGCCGCCTGCACCGAGAGGAGCCGCTCGACGACCTCGCTCGTTTCGAGTGAGCCGCTGACCCACGCCGCGGCATCGCCCACCAGGAGGACCATCGGCCCTAGCGGCTTGGCCGGGGTCGGTGGACACTGATCAGGTGGTCATGTTTCGTGACAGGACGGACGCCGGCCGACAGTTGGCCGAGGAGCTCAAGCAGCGCCACGGCCACGAAGACGTGGTCGTGGTAGGGCTGCCGAGGGGCGGGGTGCCGGTTGCGTTCGAGGTTGCTCGAGAGCTGGGTGCAACGCTCGACGTGATCCTCGTGCGCAAGCTCGGAGTGCCGTATCAGCCGGAGCTCGGAATGGGCGCGATCGGTGAAGATGGGGTGCGGGTCCTGAATGACCGGGTGCTCGCCATGGCCGGGGTCGGTGAGGGCGAGGTGGCCGCGGTGGAGCGATCGGAACGAGCTGAGCTCGAGCGAAGGGCCATGCGTTTTCGAAGCAATCGTCCGCGTGCGTCCCTCGTCGGCCGGAGTGTGGTGGTGGTCGATGACGGCATCGCGACGGGGTCGACGGCCCGGGCCGCCTGCCAGGTCGCGCGGGCCCATGGAGCGTCCCGGGTCATTCTGGCGGTGCCTGTTGCTCCGCGGAGTTCGCTCGCCTCGCTCGCGGACGTAGCCGACGAGCTGGTCTGCCTAGCGACCCCCCAGCAGTTCTTCGGCGTGGGACAGTTCTACCGGAACTTCTCGCAGACCTCTGACGAGGAGGTAGTGGAGCTCCTTGAGCGCGCAGCCATCGGCTCAGGCGCTCCACCAGTGACAGCGACTGCCGCCGATCCACCAGTGCGGGACGAAGACGTGATCGTGCAGACCGGAGCCGTCCGCCTCGTTGGCCACTTCACTGTTCCTGAGGTGTGCTCTGGGCTGGTCGTCTTCGCCCATGGCAGCGGGAGCAGTCGCCACAGTCCTCGTAACCGCTTCGTTGCGGCCGCGTTGAACGAAGTCGGGCTCGGAAGCCTCCTTTTTGATCTCCTCACGCCCCACGAGGAGTTCGAGCGCAGGGCAGTTTTCGACATCGAGCTCCTGGCTGACCGGCTCGGGGCGGTGACCCAGTGGCTCGAGGCACAACCTGAAGCAAGAAGCTCACGCATTGGCTACTTCGGCGCCAGCACGGGCGCCGGCGCCGCCCTCTGGGCAGCGGCCGGACCCAGTTCATCGGTCGCTGCGGTCGTTTCCCGCGGAGGACGTCCCGATCTCGCCGGTCCGAAGCTCGGCCAGGTACGAGCGCCGACGTTGCTCATTGTGGGCGGCCGCGACGAGGTGGTGGTCGAGCTCAACCGTCGGGCGCAGAAGGAGCTGGGTTGCGAAAGCCGGCTTGCGGTTGTGCCAGGTGCCACCCACC
Source organism: uncultured Acidimicrobiaceae bacterium (assembly GCA_963764305.1). GTDB lineage: Bacteria > Actinomycetota > Acidimicrobiia > Acidimicrobiales > RAAP-2 > Bog-473. The sequence goes on from CAVXSD010000005.1 coordinate 149,414, forward strand.
TGTTCGAAGAACCGGGAGCCCTGGAGGAGGTGTCTCGCCTGGCGGGTGACTGGTTCCTTCGGCACCTATCGCCAACCGCAGAAGCCGCTGGTTGACTCGACCGTCCGTCTGCGGCGCCGAAGCGGTGCGCGAGGAGGATCCCCAAGGGCCGGGGGCTGGTACGCCTGCGATGGGACCTTCGGCCCTGGTGACAGGCGGGACCCAGGGCGAACACTGGCTGGATGGATCACCAGCTCGACGTCATCGATCGGACCGTTGCCAAGACTTACGAGTGGCTCCACCAGGTGGCCGAACGGGACGACCTCGACGATCTGAACCGGGCCTATCACGTGCTCCGAGCCGTTCTGCACGCGCTGCGCGACCGGGTCGAGCCCAATGTTGCGGCGCATGTCGCAGCGCAGCTTCCGTTGCTCGTCCGGGGCATCTTCTACGAAGGCTGGGACCCCGCGAAAACACCGGTGCGGATGTCGCTCACGGAGTTCTTGTCCCGCGTGGAGAAGGAGGCCGGCCTCAAAGGAATGAGCGAAGCCGAGGAGGCTGCTCGGGCAGTGATGGCCGTGTGCTGGTCCGAGCTGGGTGAGGGCACCATGGGCCACTTGATCTCTGTGCTCCCCTCGGACTTTGCGGTACTTATGTAGGTCAGGTGCATCGCATGACTTTGAGCTGACCTAGAGAAATTTGGCTACGGTCGGGGGCAGCGGTGTAGTCGCTGCTCATGGGGTGCTGCCGTCGCGTGCCAGCGTGTGCCGGGAAGATCCAATCGAGGATAACGGAGGCGCGACCCGCCCCCGGATCGTACCGCGATCAAGACTAGGGGAAATGGACGTCATGTCGAACTTTCTCGATGCGTCTCAGGGCGTACACCGCCCGGGCCACACCTTGTCCCCCAACGCTGTCAATCTGCTCGTGGCGATCCTGGTCGCGCTAGGGGCGAACGTCCTGAAGGTCCCATGACCGGGTCAGCGGCGACAGAGCTGGCTCATACGGTCGTCGATCGCTTCGGCGGCCGGTACTCGAGCGAGCTCGGTATTGACGTGGATTCCGGTGATGCCGAGGTCGAGCGGTGGTTCGTCGCGTCGACGCTGTTCGGCACGCGGATTTCGGCGCGGGTCGTGGAGCGGGCGTATGCCCAACTGGAGCGGGCAGGGATCCGGCGCATCACCGATGCGGGTAGCTGCCAGTGGCAGGAGCTGGTGACGTTGCTCGATGCCGGGGGCTACGCCCGCTACGACTACCGCACCGCCACACGACTGCAGGAGTTGGCCCGGGTGGTAACGGAGCGCTACGAGGGCGCCATCAGCGAAGTCGGCCGTCGCTGCACCAGCCCCGAAACCCTCGCTGCGGCACTCGAGGCTCTGCCGGGCTGGGGCCCCGTCACCACCGGGCTGTTCCTGCGGGAACTCCGCGGCGTGTGGCCGGGTGCCCAACCGCCCCTGGACCCACGAGCAGCCCAGGCTGCGAGCCACCTGGGCCTACTCCCCCGACAGGTCGGTGACCAACTGGGGCGCATTTCACGACTCGCCGAAGAGGCGCAGTGCGACATGCGTGACCTCGAGGCGAGCCTGATCCGGCTGGCCCTGGACCACCGGCACATCACGGATTGCCCAGGGCGCCTTGCCTGCGTCGCCATGACACGCCCGGGATCGGGTGGCTCCAAGGGGTAGCTCAAGGCGGTCCTCCACTGTTCCAGCCGGCCGCGTTGTGTCGGCCAGGGAGGACATGTGATCCCCCGCGCCGTGGGACTAACGGCCCTATCGCCGGGTCGATCGTGTTGGGCATCGTGAATAGGGCAGCAGGCGTGCACGGACACCCCGGAGGCAAGGACGTTCACATGTTGACCCAGCGATCACCAGCAGAGAATGGATCGCCCACCGGACCGCTGACCGCACCGAACGAGGTTGGAATCTCCCGGGCCGACAGCACTTGGACGAGAGCTGCCGATGGGTAATGCCTTGATCACCGACCTCAATGAGCTCAACATGGCGGCCAGCTACCTGCGTCGCGGCATGGTCGGTCCCGCCACTTTCAGCCTGTTCGTGCGCCGTCTTCCACCGAGTCGGGGCTTCCTCGTTGCCGCGGGGCTCGAGGAATGCCTCGAGGACCTCGAATCGTTCGCCTTCGACCCGGAGGACCTGGCGTGGCTCGGGGCAGCGGACTTTCACGCGGACGTCGTCGATATGTTCGCCGCAATGCACTTCAGCGGAGACGTGTTTGCTGTGCCCGAGGGGCGCGTCGTGTTCGCCGACGAGCCATTGCTCGAAGTCACGGCTCCCATCGCCGAAGCACAGCTGGTCGAGACCTACTTGCTGAACCAGGTCACCTACCAGACGGCGCTGGCCACCAAGGCCCCCGCTGCCGGCTGGCGGCCGGGGATATCGAGCTCGTCGACTTCGCCTTGCGGCGGACCCATGGCGCGGAGGCCGGCACGGCCGTCGCCAGGGACGACAGCGGCGACCTCGTTCGGCTCGCCCGCGAGACCCGCGAACAGCTCGACAGCGCCGGTCTGCCCGACGTGCGGATCTTTGTAAGCGGCGGTCTGGACGAGTACCACCTAGCGCACTGCGCCGCATGTAGGGTCATCAGCGCAAGAAGACGGCGTTGCTGCGGCCGCTGAACAGCTGGGATGACCGGATGTAGCCACGCCGGCCGCCAGTGTGACCCTTGGGACATACTCGCGGGCCGGCTCGCCCCAGCCACCATCGGCCATCCGGTCGGCTGAATTCATCGGGTCCTCGGGATTTGGCATCGACCACCTGCAAAGTGATTGTGACCACCCGTTACTGCCATGCTTGGCCCGTGTCCAATTTAGTCACTTTGGCATGGAACTAAACCTGCTCAAGTGCCGAGGGTGTTCCACGAGCGTTGCGGGCAAGTACGCCATCGGATCAGTCTTCGAGAGGCACCCGCCACCTGAGCACCGTTCTGCCACCTTCACTTTTGAGCTCGAAGGAGCCATGGAGCTTCTCGGCCCGGCGACGCATGTTGTCCAGTCCCAATCCACCCTCCCTGGACGGGTGTGGACCCAGCCCGCGCCCGTTGTCGGTGACCTGCAGCAGGCATTCGTTGGTCCTCACGCTGAGGCGGACGGTGACCTCGGTGGCCTGAGCATGGCGACCTACATTGGTCACCGCCTCTCTGATGGTGGCCAAAATATGCTCCGCGATCGTGTCGGAGATGGCCGCGTCCACCGGACCCTCGAAGACTCTGTGCACCTCGAAGCCCACGACAACGGTGAGCTGACGTAGCAGCGAAAGAATCTGGGCGCGAAGGCCAAGCTCGCCGCCGGTCAGTCCCAACTCGTAGATGCTCGAGCGGAGCTGGCTGATCGCGTCATCGATGGTCGAAGCGATTGCGCGCAGCTGATCTGATTGGTCGGTTGTCGGGACAACACTGGCGATCCCTAGCAGTGAGAGACCGGCGCCATACAGCGTCTGGATGACTGTGTCGTGCAGGTCGCGGGCGACCCGCTCCCTGTCATCGGCGACGACCTGAGTTTGAACTCGTCGATGAAGCCGGGCGTTTTCGATGGCGATGCCCGCCGCGAGGGCCAAAGAGGTGACGAGCGACTCGTCCTCGCGGGTGAATTCGCTCCATCCGACCTTGTCAGTCAGATAGAGATTTCCGAAGACCTTGTCGCGCACCTTGATTGGGACGCCCAGGAACGACTTCATGGGGGGATGGCCGGCCGGGAACCCGAAACTCTCAGCGTGGGCGGAGAGGTCAGTGAGACGGAGCGGCTCAGGGTCGGCAACGAGCAAGCCCAGGACTCCTCGTCCAGTGGGTCTCGCCCCGATCTCGTCTTCCTGGTCCGCATTGAGGCCAACTGTGATGAACTCGGCCAGGTGGGTGCGGCTTTCGTCGAGGACGCCGAGGGCGGCGTAGCGGGCTCCCGTCATGGCACGAGCCTCCTCGGTCACATGGCGCAGCAGGACCGGGAGCTCCAGGTCCGCCTCGATGAGCAGCACCGCATCAAGCACCCGTCGCAGCGTGGTCGGATCCTCGATTGCGTGATGGGGCATCAGCTCATGTCCCCGCGAGCTCAGCGACAGGCGACAACTCGATGCCACCGGCGTGCTCATTGATCCGCTGACCAGGAACCCCGCCTCCTGCGCTAACTTCAGTGGTCAACACTGATCAGCCTCCTCTGTGATTAGTTGATCGGATCTCAGAGGTGTTCGGCCGCGATCAGCCGGTCAGGTCAAAGGTCTCTGAAGGAGCTTAAGTCGTTCCGTCGGGCCGCGCCACTCCCCTTGCTGGCGCCATTAGGAATTGGGCTCGCTTTGGGGCGCGCAAGGACCTTTGGCACTACTCAGAGATCAAGGAGCCAGGAACGCTGGCCTCCATGGCGAAGGTGGACCTCTCCGACCGCATCCTTGCTGCCTTGAGCGATGCGCTGTCCGATGCGGGTTTCATCCTCGTCACGCACGTCGAGGTGCGGAAGGGTTGGGCGGACATCGACATCGTCACCGTCCATACCACCGTGACGAAGCACGATGCGTCACCCGCCCTCCGGCGGACGATCCACGAAGCGGTCGGTGCCGTCCTCAAGGACAGACGGAAGCTCGTCGAAATTCGCTGGGCGCCCCGCCGCTTGTGATCCTGCCGGAGGCCGCAAGGCGTCAGCGATCGGGGTCTTTTGTCGACCCGCTCCTCTCTCTCGTCGGAAGCAGCATCCGGACGCTGGATTTCCGCGACGGATGGGTCAAAACGTCTCCCTATGGTTCAGGAAGCGTGGGTTCAAGTGGGGCCCGGGAGGACACGGCCCGAGAGGACATTCTCAGCCACTGGCGTGGCCACTGCCGCGAGCTCGCCCACCAGGCACACCAGCAGGTCATCGACGGTGACGATTCCTGCAACGTCGGACTCTGAGTCCCTACGGCCAGCTCAGCATCCATTGAAATTTACTGAAAGGTGATCCTTGCTCATCAGAGGCGAAGGCCACGGTGCAGGGACCTTTGTCCCCTATGGAATCGGCGCTCTAGGGCGCACACTTGCTTCTGACGCCGAGAAGCCTGTACGGCTTACCATGCTTCTCGACGAAGAGTCTTAGCCACCGAGACCTTGGACCGCGGCCCATACGCAGGGCGCAATCGTTGAGAGAATCAGCCCATTCCTTGGACGCCGTCGCCGTGGCCCACACCTTGAGATCAGGGGTCCGACTGACGGGCACGTCTGAGATGCTCATACCCACTAAAGACCTAGAGAATCGAACACCCATGAAAGCACTGGTTTACAATGGAGCCGGGCGTAGAGCCTGGGAGGATGTCAACACTGCGACGATCCAGGACACAGATGCCATTGTGCGTTGACTGCACGACCATCTGCGGAAGGGATCAAGGGGGACGTTCCCGAAGTAGCCAAAGGTCGCATCCTCGGACACGAAGCCGTGGGAACTGTCGAAACCATCGGCTCAGCGGTGTCCACAGTGAAGCTCGGCGATTGTCCTGAGCCGGTAGAGACAGGTCTCACTGCATGCGGCCGACCAGGCCCCAAGCAGCTGTCGTCGACGAGTAGCCGATGACCGGCGCGGGATGGGAGGATGATGCCCGTGAGCCTGGGCGTGTTTCTCCTCGACGACCACCAGGTCGTCCGGACCGGACTGCGAACTCTGCTCGAGGCCAGCGACGACATCGTCGTGGTCGGCGAGGCGAGTACCGTGGCGGAGGCACTGGCCCGGATTCCGCCGACCAAACCCAACGTGGCCATCCTCGACGTGCGCCTGCCCGACGGCAGCGGTGTCGAGGTCTGCAGGGAGATCCGGTCCAGCTTTCCCGAGATTGCCTGCCTCATGCTGACGTCGTACGCCGACGACGAGGCGCTCATCGCCTCCATCATGGCGGGGGCGGCCGGCTATGTGCTCAAGCAAGTAGGCAGTTCCGACCTGCTTGACACGATTCGGCGTGCCGGTGCGGGGCAGTCGCTACTCGACCCCGCGTTGACCGAGCGGGTCCTCGAGCGCCTCCGCGAGGGTCCCAAGGTCGACCCGCGCCTCGCCAGTCTCACCCCGCAGGAGCTGAGGATCCTCGACCTGATATCGGTGGGGTACACGAACCGACAGATCGGCGAGACCATGTTCTTAGCCGAGAAGACGGTAAAGAACTACGTGTCGAACCTTCTCTCCAAGCTTGGAATGGAGCGCAGGACCCAGGCCGCCACCTTCGCCGCTCGGCTAGACGAGCGGGCGGGCAAAGAGGCCCGCACCGACGCCACCGGCACCTGAGCTTCATCGACCCTCAGCAACCGTACGGCGCGGGATCCTCGGCGGCGCTCCTCTCCAGAGTGATCCCGAGGTCGCGCAAGGCACTCTCCAGACGCTCACGCTCGGGCTGCGGCTGCTCGAAGCGGTTCGGGTCCGTCTCGACCCCCAGTACCTGGGCCAGCTCCACCAGGGCGACGTCGTAGGCGATCTGGAGCGCGAGGATCACGGGAACCGTGTCGGGAGCGCCCGGTGGCACGCCGTACTCGAGATCGTGGCGGCACCGGACCACCTCGTCGAGCGCGTGCTCCCTCGCACCCACCTCGGTCAGAGGGCGCTCCCGCAAAGCGGCATCAAGAAGCTGGCTGTACATCGACATAGGGTGGGCCTAGTACGACTACTCGCCGGGTCAGGTGAGGTGCCGACTGACCACCTCGCCAGCCCGCCGCAGAGAAGGGTGGAATACCACCTCGCTGGCAACGGATGGTAGCAAGTAGGTCGGGAGCCTCATCGGATAGATCGGTCGGTTCCTTCGCAGAAGTTGCCTTGTTTTCTCACCTTTTGCTCCTTCTTACGTCACGGGTCAGGTCGCCCTCTCAGCCGTGACAGCATGCGCCTACCGATTGCACCTGTGCAGGGCCAGATGTCACATCCATGATCAAGGAGCAGGTCGCCCTGAGTGTTCCAGAATTGACCTTCGGCCCTAGTCGCTCTGGGAAGGGCAGCAGACAATTCGACGTGGAGCTGACCACGCGAGCGGAACGGACCCTTGGAGTGGTTTTCGTCGACCAGACACCAACCGAGACCGTAGGGGTCGCCTGATGGGGCAAATCTCGCAGTGGCAGAGTGTGATCGACCGCGTATCGCGTGATGACGTGGCGCTCGAGATGTGGATCGACGTGACAAAGCGTCCCGTTGTGGTCCGGCTTGCCGGCGTCCTGGACGCTTCGACCGGGGCAAATCTCCTCGATGTCGTCAGGGACTGCATGGACCAAGGGCAGATGGACTTCGACCTCGACATCAGTGCGTTGTTCGTTGACGGCTCGGGCTGGCCTCTGGTGGACCGTCTCCGCGCGACGGTCCACGGCGCCGGCGGCCGGCTGACGTTGACCCGGGCTTCTCGAAACGAGAGAGACGTCTCGAACCGCGGACTTCCGCGAACCACGGCCGCGCGTGCGGAACCGAGGGAACTTCACCGGTGAAGGTCGTCGAGACCCGCACTCCGCTCTGATTTTCGTGTGGGGCAAACGGGTCTGCTTCAATGAACGGCGAATTAGGACCTTGTGCCCTGCTCGCCCCTGCATGACCACCGCGATAATAGATGTTGTGTTTCCGATCTGCCGCGCCCTCGCTTGTCAAGGGGAAGTCCGAGGATCAATTCCGGCGAGATCGCCCGGTCTTTGCTGAATAACGCACCTATCGAGGCTATGGAGCAGATCACCTCCACAGATCAGTTTCCGGTGGAACATGTATCCATCCACGGCCATCAGATCGGCTACCGGCGTGCTGGCAAGGGCTCAGTGCTCTTGCTGCTCCACGGAATTGCCGGTAGCTCTCTTACGTGGGTTCCCGCTATGAGACTGTTGCAGGATGATTACGCGGTGCTGGCCCCGGACTTCCTTGGGCACGGGGCGTCGGAGAAGCCTCTCGGTGATTACTCACTCGGCAACCTCGCTACCGTCATGCGGGACCTCCTCAGCCTGCTCCGCATCGATCGAGTCACCGTGGTCGGGCAATCATTCGGCGGTGGAGTTGCCATGCAGTTCGCCTATCAATTCCCCGAACGTTGCGAGCGCCTGGTACTTGTCGACGCCGGCGGCTTGGGCCGTGAGGTGAACTGGATCCTCCGGCTCATGACCCTGCCAGGGGCTGAGTACGTGATGCCGGTCCTGTTCCCGGCATTCGTGCGGAACTGGGGGGACCCGGTTGTCAGGTTTTTTGGCGGCCGCGGCTTCCGCAACGCCGAGGCGGTGGAGATGTGGCGATCGTACAGGTCGTTGACAGAAGGCGAGAGCCGCCGCGCCTTCGTCCGTACCGTACGGTCCGTGATCGACCCGGGAGGGCAGTCGGTGAGCGCCGCAGATCGTCTCTATCTGACCGCACATATGCCTACGCTCATCGTCTGGGGCGACCACGACAGGATTATTCCGCTGGAGCACGCTCACTTAGCGCACGAGGCCATCCCAAATAGCAGGTTGGAGGTGATCGAGGGGGTGGGACACTTCCCCCAAGTGGAGGAGCCCGCCCGTTTTGTCGAGATCCTGAGAGACTTCCTGCGGACAACGGAGCCCAGCAAATTCGACCAGGAAGAACTGCTGGACCTATTGCGTCAGCGCACAGTCGCGCAACCATGAGACAAGTTGCCGTAAGTGTGACCCGCGTGGTGGGACTGGCAACGGGTATGGCCAGGAGGGTGCCGGGCTCTCTGTGGCAGGGTGCTCGTGCATCGATGACGCGTGTGAACGGCCTTGCCACTGCGATCACGCCCTTGGACGTGGAGCGTCGGGCCCTCGCCACCGACCTCGCGGAACTGGAGGACGCGATGTTGCAGTTGGAATCGCGCTATCGCGAAGACATCGCTCTGGTCCACCCGGACCACCGGGCGGACGCGGTGAATCTCACCCACTACCTGGCGCTGCGCCAGGGTGACCAGAGGTCCCTGCAGCGCAGGCTGGGCCAGCGCGGCCTGTCGTCCCTCGGGCGCTGCGAGCCCCACGTCCTGGCGACCGTCGAAAGCGTGCGCTTGGCCCTTGACAGTTCGATCAATGTGCCGGTGCCGTCGACCCTCAGTTTTGCGGCCGGGCGGAGCGCCCTCGACCACAACACCGACGCCCTGTTCGGGCCGCGGCCGCACGGGAGGGTACCCCGGGTCATGGTGACTCTCCCCAGCGAGGCAGCCACCGACTACCAGCTGGTCCACCACCTCATGACGTTTGGAATGGACATCGCGCGGATCAACGGCGCCCATGACAGCCCCGATGAATGGGCGCAGATGGCTCGCAACGTTCGCAAGGCGTCCGACGAGGTGCCCCGACCGTGCCGGATCTCCATGGACCTGCCGGGGCCCAAGATGCGCACCGGACCCCTGGCCGCCGGCCCGCGTGTGATCCGGTTGCACCCCCAGCGGGACCTTCGGGGTGTGGCCGTCGCACCCGTCCCAATCAGGCTCGTCGGCGTGTCGACGACGACGAGCGAGGCGATACCTGCGATTCCCGTCGAGGCCGCATGGCTGGAGCGACGCCAACCGGGAGACGTGATCGAACTCGTCGACACTAGGGGCTCGCACCGCCAACTCCACGTCGCCGAATGCGAGCGAGGCCAGGCGACCGCGCACACCTGGGACACCACTTACATCGAGATGGGCTCCGTTCTTAGCTGCGAGGGCGACGCCACGGTGGTGGGTGTCCTCCCGCCGATGCCCCAGCACCACCTGCTGTGCACCGGCGATCGCTTGCGAATAACGGAAGGGCTGGAGGCCGCCGAACCGTGGCGCCACGGCCAACCGGGCACCGCCCGTATCGGCTGCACACTGCCGGCCGCGTTCGACGTCGCGCACCCGGGCCAGCACGTCGTGCTCGATGATGGGAAGCTGACCGGTGTCGTCGAGCATGTCGGCTCCGGCGACATTCTTCTCCGGATCGAGACCGCGTCGGTGCGGGGTTCGAAGCTGCGGGCGGAGAAGGGCATCAACTTCCCCGAGACCGATCTCCCCGTGGATGCTGTGACCGACGCCGACCTGCCGCTTCTCCGCGTGGCCGCCGCTCATGCGGACATGGTTGCCCTGTCATTCCTGCGCCATGAGAGCGATGTGGACGCCGTGCAGGAGTATCTCGGTCGGGTGGGGGCGGAGCGTTGTGGCCTGGTCCTGAAGATCGAGACCGAGGCGGCGTTCACCCGCTTGCCCGAGATTTTGCTGCACGCCATGCGGTCGCCGCGCGTGGGCGTGATGATCGCCCGCGGTGACCTGGCCGTTGAGGCGGGGTACGAGCGGCTCGCCGAGCTTCAAGAGGAGATCTTGTGGGTGTGCGAGGCGGCCCACCTGCCCGTGATCTGGGCGACGGAGGTGCTCGACCACCTGGCCCGCACCGGCCAGCCCTCGCGAGCCGAGGTTACAGACGCGGCCATGGCCCAACGCGCCGAGGGCGTGATGTTGAACAAAGGGCCGCACGTCGACACGGCCATCGTCGTCCTTGACGACATCCTGCGTCGTATGTCGGGTCATCAGCGCAAGAAGGCGGCGTTACTCCGGCCGCTCCGCAGCTGGGAAGACGGCACTTAACAGCACCAATCGCGGTGTATGCAGGTCTCATAACCGAAGGTGTAGGGCGCCGCCGTCGACCCAGGATTAGGAGACGACCTGGCGGGTGACCTCGTGGGCGTGACCCGACAGGATCGTTGACCGGCTGTTGGGGACAGAACGTTGGCGTCCCGTCGTCTGCCGGCAACAAGCACCGCCGCTTCAGGGTCGGTGGTGTCCCGTTGCTCGCCGAGGAACGTGATCGTCGCCAAACGGGGAACGGGTGTCGTTCGCTGCTCATTGCGAGAGCTGCCGATCGGACGTGAGTACCGATGCGTGGTCGCGGCTCGAACTCTGTTCCAGCGTGACCTTATCGAGAGGGAATGGGAGGGATCGTGAGGGAAGCTGAGGGATCGCAACGCCGCTACCAGGAAGGTCATAGAAGAAGGCCTGGTCAAAACACCGAGAACCACACCTTCGCTATGTAGAGGCCGAGGGTTCGAGCCCCTTCACTTCCACCAAAGCCCAGGTCAGAGTGCTGAAGTGGGATCCCTAGAAGCACTGTTGAGCGCTACGTCGGCGGTAGACGGCGGCGCAGGAGGAGCCTGCGAGGGCAGCGCTACGAGCACCAGGACCGCAGCGGCGAGGGCGACGACGGCGCCCACGGCGAGCGCCACCCCGTTGCCGATCATGAAGGCGGTGCGGGCAGCGCGGGCCAGCTCAACTCCGGTCGAGCCTCCGACGCGTGCCGCCACCGCCAAGGCAGCGCCCAGGGACCCGGTGATGGTCTGCGCGACCGATTGAGGTACGGGCCGGCCGACCAACGCCGACGCCACGTGGCCCTGGTAGCGGGTCAACATCACGCTGCCGATGACCGCAACGCCCAACGCGCCGCCGACCTGGAGCGCCACGGTGTTGCTGGCGGACCCCATTCCCGAGTCGCCCTGGGGGACCGACCCGATGACCGAGTTCGTTGCGGTCGGCAGCATGAGGCCCGCACCGAAGCCGATCAGGAGCAATCCCAGGACGACGTCGCCGTACGTCGTCTCGAACCGCGACGTGGCCGAGACCTGCCAGAGGCCGGCCGAAATCGACATGAGGCCGGCTGCCACCGTGAATTTGATACCGATCAGGCCGGCGGCCACCGGGGACACCGCGGCGCCGACGACAACCATGACGGCGATCGGGAGGATCCGGATGCCGGCCTGGAGAGGGGATAACCCGAGGTCGAACTGGAGGAACTGAGTCGACAAGAACAGCGCTCCCATGAGCCCGAACACCGCCAGGCACTCTGCGGCAAGAGCGACCGAGAACCGGCGTTCCCGGAAGAACTCGAGCTTGAGCATGGGATGCGTGCTGCGAGACTCCCAGAGAACGAAGCCACCAAGGACCAGGAGGCTGGCCAGTCCCGCCCCCACCACGGTGGCCGAGGTCCACCCCCAGGTAGGGCCCTCGATGATCGCCCAGAGCAGCAGTCCGAGGCCGGCGATCGACAACGCGGCCCCGACGGGATCCGGGCGCTGCACATGCGGGTTCTTTGAGTCGGGGACCACCAGCGCGGCCCCGAGGAAGCCGATGCACACGATCGGGACGTTGATGAAGAAGATCGACCCCCACCAGAACCTCGACAGCAGGAGCCCACCGGCGATGGGTCCGATGGCGATCCCGAGGCCGATCGTGCCGGCCCAGACTCCGATGGCACGAGCGCGCTCGCCCGGATCACGGAACATGTCGTTGATGATCGCCAGCGATGTCGGGATGGTGAGCGCTGCTCCGGCTCCCATGAGGACCCGGAACGCGATGAGCGTCGTCACGGATCCGGAGAGGGCCGAGCCGATCGATCCCAGTGCGAACACCGTGAGCCCGATCAGGAAGAACCGCTTGCGGCCGAACCGATCGGCCAGTGTGCCTCCGACCAGCAGCAGGCCGGCGAAAACCATGGCGTATGAGTCGACGGTCCACTGGAGCTGGCTCGACGTGGCATGCAGGTCCCTGACGAGTGTCGGGAGAGCGACGTTGAGGATGGTGTTGTCGACGTTGACGATCAACGCAGCGAGACACACGAGGGCCAGGGCAAGCGGCCGGTGTAGGTCACGCTGACCGGGCGTCGCCGCGTCGGATTGGGTCAGCACGCTCACCAATCCAGTCCAGCATCGGACGTGCCGTCCGGGCAGGGCCAAAGGTCATCAGGTTCCAAGAGGTCGTCCCTGCTGAGACTTCCGCTGGCATGGCCAGCTCGCGATAGTCGAGGTTTGAAGCCCACAGCGACCGTGCTGGTGTCGATCACTTTGACCTGGCTGGAGCTGCTCTCGGTGGTGGTGAGGCGGGCGTTCGGGCCGCCAAGTCGATTCTTGACCCAGCCCGGCCCCATGAGCAGCAGCGTTCGGTGGTCATTGTGGAGGAGGGCTGTTGCCCGCGCCTGGCCGAACTCCGGGAGGGGGTCCTATGGTTGTGCGAGGCCGCATCTGCCAGTGATCCGGGCCACGGATGGACGATCTTGCGCGCTCCGGACGTCCCCTTGCGCTGCGGTCACCGACGCTGCGATGGCGGAACGGGCGGAGTGCATCATGTTGAACAAGAGGCCCTCTGGCGAGGGTCGCAAGTGACCCGCCTCCCGCTCGCGAGAAATGGCCCTATGCGTGCCCCGGGCCAGGCCGTAGCCTCGTGGGATGGACGTCGGGGATGACGCGGTGATCGATCGGTACGGCTTCGACGTTCTGATCGAAGTCCTACGGGGGCGTGGCCTTCGGACCATGGGGCCGGTTGCGCGCGACGGGGCGATTGTGCACGGGGAGATCGGTACCACCTCCGACCTGCCCGAGGGCTGGCACGACCACGCCGAGCCCGGAAAATACCGGCTCACGCACGACGGAAGCTCTGAGCTGTTCGGGTGGGCCGTCGGCCCGGCGTCGTGGAAGTCCGAGTTCTTCGTCCCCGCCGAGACCGTGTGGCGGGCAAAGGTCGCCGAGGGAGAGGTGGCCTTGTCCGAGCCGCGAGACGAGCCGGTCGCCGTGGCCGTCATCGGCGCCCGGCCCTGCGAGGTGGCCGCGCTCGGGACCCTCGATCGAGTGCTCCGCCACGGCGCGGTGCCCGATGACCGGTACGAGGCGCGCCGTGACGGAGCGTTCATTGTGGCGGTCGAGTGTGGAACTCCCTCGAGCACCTGCTTCTGCACTTCAATGGGCACCGGCCCCGGGGCCGGTGCCGGGTACGACCTTGCCCTCACCGAGCTGGCAGGGCCGGTGGACGGTGAACGTACGTACTACGTCCGGGTCGGTTCGGTCGCCGGGGCCGAGACCTTGGCCCAGGTCCCCCACGGGGCCGCCGACGACACCGTGCGCTCGGGTCGCCGGGCGGTCGTCGATGGGGCTTCCGAGCGGATGGAGCGGTCCCTCGACACCGAGGACCTGCCCGGGCTCCTGGCCCGGAATCTCGAACACCCGCGCTGGGGCGAGGTGGCCGAACGCTGCCTATCGTGCGGCAATTGCACCCTGGTCTGCCCCACTTGCTTCTGCAGTGACGTCACGGACGTCTCCGACGTGAGTGGCACGGTCGAGCGTCAGCGTCGCTGGGCTTCCTGCTTCGACCTCGAGCACTCCTACCTGCACGGTGGCTCGGTGCGACCCACGACCTCTTCGCGCTATCGGCAGTGGATGACCCACAAGCTCTCGACGTGGTGGGATCAGTTCGACGAGTCAGGTTGCGTGGGGTGTGGCAGGTGCATCGCGTGGTGCCCGGTCGGCATCGATATCACCGAGGAGGCTGCTGCCATTCGGGCAACCGATGGCGCGTCGGTCATCGACACGATCAACCAGATGGTGAGGGAATCGTGATCGGTGAGGGTAGGAGGACGGACGAGCTCCTGCGCGAACACGGATTTCTGACCGGAGTTTCTCGCGGGACGCTTGCGCTCTTGTCGGAGGCGGCATGGATCGTGAGTTTCGACCCGGGTGCCTTGCTCCTCCGGGAGGGCGAGGATGCCGGCACCATGTTCCTCGTCACCCGGGGAAGGGTGGCCATTGAGATCCACGCCCCGTCGCTCGGGCCCATCGTCATCGACACCGTCGAGCCGGGTCACGTCGTCGGGCTCAGCTGGATGGCCGCCCCATTTCGCTGGCAGTTCGATGCGCGTGCGCTGGAGCCCGTCGAAGCGGTCGCCATCGACGCGCAACACCTGAGGGAGAATCTGGCGGTGCACCCGGAGGCGGCTGCCGAGCTCCACCAGCGCCTCGCCGCTGTGGTGCTGGCGCGGCTGCAGGCCACTCGGATCCGTCTCCTTGACCTCTACGCCAATGCCGGCCACTGATCTGGCGGTCGGATCGCCGGCCCTGCGCGGCCCGCTCACTCCGGTTCCGTACCGGATCGTGAAGCGGCGGGTGGAGCTCGATGACGTCGTCACCATGTCCGTCGTCCCGGTGTCAGCAGAGGCCGGTGAGCCCTTCCACTTCGCCCACGGACAGTTCAACATGCTGACCTCCTTCGGTGTGGGGGAGGTGGCGATGTCGATTTCGAGCGCACCCGCAGAAGACGGCCCCATTGAGCACACCGTGCGCGATGTGGGCGCGGTGACCCGTGCGCTGTGCACCGCTCCGGTCGGATCGGTGATCGGCGTGCGCGGCCCCTTCGGGCACGACTGGGGACTCGACACCATTGACGATGCGGCCGACGTCGTGGTTGTGGCGGGCGGGATCGGCCTGGCTCCGCTGCGTGGGGCCATACGTGATTTGGCCGAACGTCGGAGGCGGCGCGGGGGTCGGGTCTTCGCGCTGGTCGGGATGCGCTCGCCTGCTCAGATCCTCTTCCCCGATGACCTCGAGGCGTGGCGAACGGCCGGGATTCACGTCGGCGTCACGGTCGATATCGGCGCACCCAGCTGGGATGGTTCGGTAGGCGTGGTGACCGTGCTGCTTCCCCAGGCGCCATTCGAGCCGACCGGGGCGGTGGCGCTGCTCTGCGGTCCCGAGATCATGATGCGTTTCGTGGCGCGTCAACTCGTCGATCGGGGAATCGACCCGTCCCGGATCAGGGTCTCTCTGGAGCGCAATATGCAGTGTGGGGTGGGGCTGTGCGGCCACTGCCAGCTGGGCCCGCTGCTGTTGTGCCGCGACGGTCCGGTGGTGCCGTACGGGGGCGTGGCCGACGAGCTTTTCATGGAGCGCAACCGGTGACGCCGGCAGGGTCCGCCGGCGCCCAGGGTGCCCATGACGCCCGTCCCACGCTGGCCGTGTGGAAGTTCGCCTCCTGCGACGGATGCCAGCTCAGCCTCCTCGACTGCGAAGACGAACTGTTGACCCTGGCCGGTGCCGTGCGCATCGCGCACTTCACGGAGATGTCGCGGGCCACGGTCGACGGACCCTACGACGTGTCATTGGTGGAGGGTTCGATCACTACGACCGAGGACGCCGAGCGGATCAGGGAGATCAGGGCCAACTCGCGTCGGCTCATCACCATCGGCGCCTGCGCGTCGGCCGGCGGTATTCAGGCCCTGCGCAACTTCGCTGCCGAGGGCGCCTATGTCGGGGCCGTCTACGCCCACCCCGAATACATCTCCTCGCTGTCCACCTCGACGCCCATCGCTGCTCACGTGGCTGTCGATCTCGAGGTTCAGGGATGCCCGATTGACCGCCGCCAGCTTCTCGAGGTGATCACCGCCGCACTCGCCGGCCGCAAACCGGTCATACCCACCCACACGGTCTGCCAGGAATGCAAGGGGAGAGGCACCGTATGCCTGCTCGTCGCCCACGGGACGGCGTGCCTGGGTCCGGTCACGCGCGCTGGGTGCGGAGCCCTATGCCCGTCCATCGGCCGGGGTTGCTTCGGCTGCTTCGGACCGTCGGAGGGTGCGAACACCGACGCCCTGGCTCGGCGGCTGCTCGACAGCGGCATGGCCCCGGTCGACGCCTCACGCCTGTTCGCCACCTTCTACGCAGGAAACCCGGTGTTCGGTCAGCAGTCCCGGGCGCTGTCCGGGAGCACAGAGACCGTCACGTCCGAAGAGATTGCGGAAGGGCGATGACCCACGGGTCGGGCGCGCAGCGCACGGTGTCGATAGAGGGGCTCTCGCGCGTGGAGGGCGAGGGTTCGCTGCACGTAGAGGTGCGCGACGGCGTGGTGGGGGAGGTGGCACTCAACATCTTCGAGCCGCCCCGATTCTTCGAGGCGCTCCTGCAGGGACGCCGGGCCACCGAGGCTCCCGACATCACGGCCCGCATCTGCGGCATCTGTCCCGTGGCGTACCAGATGAGCGCCTGCGCGGCGGTGGAGAACGCCCTCGGCGTGGAGGTGAGCCGCGAGGTGGCCGATCTGCGCCGCCTTCTCTACTGCGGAGAGTGGATACAGAGCCACGCCCTTCACATCTACCTGCTCCACGCCCCCGATTTCTTGGGCTGTGCCGACGCCGTGCAGCTGGCCGAGCGCGATCGCGCCGCCGTCGAACGCGGCCTCGCCATCAAGAAGATCGGCAACCTCCTCATGTCGACCGTGGGCGGCCGGGCCATCCATCCCGTGAATGTCCGGGTGGGGGGCTTCTACTCCGCACCGGCTCGCGCCGACGTGTCGGCCCTGACTGAGCCACTTCGCCGTGCCCGCGACCAGGCCCTGGACACGGTTTCATGGGTGTCGGGGTTCGACTTTCCCGACGTGGAGGGGGACTACCGCTTCGTCTCCCTGCGCACCCCGGGCCGCTATCCCATCGAGTCGGGTCAGGTCGCCTCGAGTGACGGGCTGGACCTGACCGCGTCGGCCTTCGACCACCTGGTGGTCGAAGAGCACGTGGAGCGCTCCACCGCACTGCACGCGCGTCTAGGGGGTGAGCTCGACTACCTGACCGGCCCGCTGGCCCGATACGCGCTGAACTCCTCCGTCCTACCCGAGGTGGCATATCAGGCTGCGGCCGGGGCCGGGCTGGGGCCGATCGTCACCAACCCCTTCCAGAGCATTGTCGTGCGCGCCGTCGAGCTCGTGTTCGCATGCGATGAGGCGCTGCGATTGGTGCAGTCGTACGAGCCCCCGAGCCCGCCGGCAGTCGGCATTCCGATCCGGGCGGGCGTTGGCGCCGGCGTCACTGAGGCACCGCGGGGTCTGCTCCTGCACACCTATGCACTTAATGCCGACGGCGACATCGCCACTGCTCGTATCGTGCCACCGACCTCGCAGAATCAGATCAGCATTGAGGCCGACCTCAGACGCGTCGTGCAAGGTGGCCTGGACCTTTCGGACGCCGATCTGTCCTGGCGCTGCGAGCAGGCGGTGCGCAACCATGACCCGTGCATCTCGTGCGCCGCCCACTTCCTCGACGTCAAGGTGGCCCGGGAGTGAGCGACAACGCGAGCATCGTGGAGCCGGGCCGCATGGCCGGCGATGCCCGCAGGGTAGTAGTGGCCGGCCTGGGCAGCGAGTACCGCCGCGACGACGGTGCCGGTCCTGCCGCGGTCTCCATGGTGCAGCAATGCCCTGGAGTGACAGTGGTCGCGCCGCTCGACGACCCGCTCGACCTTCTCGGCCTGTGGGACGGGGCGGACCTGGCCGTGGTCGTTGATGCCGTCTCGACGGGTTCCCCGCCCGGAACGGTCCAGGTGGTGGAGCTCGATCCCACCGCCCCGGGGCTAGCCCGCGAGCGAGGGGCATCGGGAATGAACAGCACCCACGGCATTGGGCTGGCCGGCGTCTACCGCCTGGCCCGGACCATCGAGCGCGCCCCGTCGAGGGTGGTGGTGGTCGGCATTGAAGGATCCGACTTCGGGCAGGGCGTGGGCCTGAGCCATGGGGTCCAGGAAGGCGTGGAACATGCGGCGCGCCACGTGGCGGAGATGATCAGGGAGGTCAGCTCATGTGTCTGAGCAGGTTGCATCAGGTCCGGTCGGTGTGCGGTCCGGGCAAGGTGCTGGTCGAGGACATGGACGGGCGTCGGCACGAGGTGTCGTTGTTGGCCCTCGAACCCCCTGACCCCGAGCCACGGCCGGGGGATTGGCTGGTCGTGCACAGCGGCTACGCCATCGACCGGGCGGACGCCCGAGAGGCGGAGACAGCCCTCGACGAGATAGCCCGGGGCAACGCCCATCTGGAGAAAGTGAAATGGCCGACAAAATGAGCGAAGGGACGACGACGCGTCGGACCACTCGGCGGATCGGGATGAACGGGATGCTGGTAGGTGGCATTACTGCCGTCATCAGCGGGATCTCGGTGTTCGCGAACAGTTACGGGGTGCATCACGTGCCGTCGCCTTCGGTGTACACCACGGGGAAGAACCTGGTTGCCTTGCTGGTCCTCGGTGCCGGCGCGCTGGCGGCCTCGGCCTGGAGGCGGCGCTCAACGGTGGGGGGTGAGATGGCTGCCCGCTGGGTAGCGGCACCGGTGCGAATTGCCCCGGGCACCCAGAGCACCCTCACGTGGGTGGGGCTGGCCTACGTGGGCATCATCGGCGGTGGCCTGGCCTTCGTGCTCTTCTTCAACGGGCTCGCCCGCACCACTGCGACTCCCGCCGCGTTCCTGCACGACACCCTGGTGATCTGGGTGGTGCTCCTGGCCGCCCCCTTTCTCCACGAGCGAGCGGCGAGGTGGAACATCGCCGCCATCGCCCTTCTCGTCGGGGGCGAAGTGGCGCTGTCGAAGGGGATCGGTCATCTTGCCTGGGGGAGCGGTACCTCCCTCGTCCTGGCCGCCACATTGCTGTGGGCGGTCGAGGTGGCGGTGGCAAAGAGGCTGCTCTCCGACATCGCTCCGGCCACGGTTTCGCTGGTCCGCATGGGGGTGGGATCCGCGGCCCTGCTCGCCTACCTCGCGGTCGAAGGCGGCCTCGGTTCACTGTTCGCCCTCAACCGCGGCCAGCTGGGTTGGGTTCTGTTCACCGGGCTGCTGCTGGCCGGATACGTCGGCACATGGATGACCGCCCTCAGTCGAGCCCGGGCCATCGACGTCACGTCGATCCTCGTGGCGAGCGCCCTGATCACAGCTGCGCTGCAGGCGCTGGCCGGGGCCCAGCCGCTGGCGCCGGAGTGGCTCGGGCTGGTGCTGATCACGGCCGGCACCGCGTTGGTGGCATGGCGCATGCCGCGCCATGAGACGGCGACATGAGCGATCCGGTCGCCGACCCGCAGCGTGCCGGCGAATTGCGATCGTCGCCAACCGGGCCACTGCTGTTCGCCCGCTACGCCTACCCGCCCAACGAGCTCGGTTACTGCGGGCCGTCCGATCCGGGCGCGCTCCTCGAGTCGGCCTCTGACGGCCTTGACCCGGCGGAGCTGGCGCACCTGGCCACGGGGTTCGCTGGCGCGTGGCCGTACCTCGAGCTGATCGCCGGATGCAACGGCATCGCCGATCCGCTCGACGCCCGTGTAGTCGAGGCCTACTGGGTGGGCAACCCGCTGCTCGAGAGGGTGCCGGACTCCGCCCTGTTGTCATCGCTGAGCGACCGTTTCGAGGACCGGGCCGGCCGGCGGTTCGGGCATGTGGCCTCCGCGGTGCCCCTGGGCGGGGTATGCCAACACAGCTTCCACGTCTTTGCGGTGTACCCGTGGCTTGGGCTGCTGCGGGCGGGGATGGAGGGCGCCCCGCTCACCGTGCTCGACCGTTGCCGTATTCGCTGGGGCTACGTGGAAGCCGTCACCGGCGACCTGGTCACCGTGCGGAACCGCCTCCTGGGCTTCGACGGGTCACGGCTGGTGCTTGGCCCAGAAGAGATAGAGGTGGCGCGGCGCAGCCTGCACGGCGTGGGCTTGGCCCCCCCGGTAACGGTCGGCGACACCGTCTCGCTCCACTGGGACTGGGTGTGCGACCGGCTCACGCCGGTCGGGCTGGCGAACCTGGCGCTGTGCACGGCGGCCAATCTGGCCGCCGTCAACACTCTTCCCACGCCGGGCCCGGCCGTCGTTTGCGGCGCCTGATCCCTGCGGGTATCGCTCTGGTTTTATTGCTGCGGATCCAGTCTCCAAGTGACCTCCGGCGCTATTGGTCCGTCCGGCCACCTAACTGCTGGAAGGAAAGCAGAAGCGCTCGGAAGGAGTACAGGCCACCACGTGAAGGCCGTGCTCATCAATTCCGAGCGGTGCATCAGTGGAGGGCTGGTCCCGTGATCGGATTGTTGCCGTGAGTGCCATGGCAGTTGAGTGCGACCTTACGTTCACCTACAGCGGTCACCGGCTCGTCTACGACATAGACGGCTCGGACGCCGGCTCTCTCGTCGTCTAGCTGCACCGACTACTGCTGAACTCCGAACTGAACAGGGCATCCCCGCGCGCTCCCGTCGCAGGGGGCATGCGCGCATGCCATCTGGGTAGGCGGCGCCTCGCTGGCGCAGCAACTGAGTGGGGAGAATCGAGCAATTGATCGATTTGTCAGGGGCATGGTCAACACACTGAGAGCCACCCAAACACGGGCGTCGTCAGCAATCAACGGGCGTCGTCAGCAATCAATTAGTCCTGGGGGAAGTCCAACCTGACTTGCCGCAGGCAACGTCGCCGCCCTACGAGGCTCACTCGGTCCGGTGGTGTTGAGGATGATTGGCCCACGGCTCAATTGATCGCGGAGCCCCCGTGCACTACCTCGGATTGGCCACCGTGTTGGATGGGAGGAAATCTCGGAGCGCTTTGAAAACTTCCTGAGGCCGCTCGGAGTGCGGATTGTGCCCTGCGCGCTCGATGATTCGAAGGTGAGCCTTGGGGATGCCAGCTGCGAGCTGCGCCTGGTGCTCCGGTGGGAAAAGGAAGTCGTCACGCCCAGCCATGACCAGGGTGGGCACTTTGATCTCGCCGAGTCGATCCATGACCGTCCATCCTTTGAGCAGATAAGGACCTGCGAAAATGAGCGCCTCAGGCCGCGGTTTCGAGCGCCACGCGCCCTGGATCAGTTCGCGGGCCAGCAGCCTGGTAGCAGCGTGGTGGTCGTACGCACTTCCAAGCCTCGTCAGGGCTATGAAGAACTCCCTCGGTGCGATCTTCCCGCTGTAGAAGCGGCGGGCCAGTTCTACCTTCTTGGCGCTGTATCCGCGCCCAGCGAGGATCTCTGGCGCGTTCTCCTGTGCCCAGCGACTGTCGCCGCCAGTATCGAGAAGGATGAGATGTGAGAGGCTGTCTGGGTAGCGCAACGCGTACTCCAGAGAAACTTTGCCGCCGAATGAGTGCCCGAGCACAGCCCATCGTTCGAAACCCAACTGCTGGCGCAGGGCGTCGGCATCTGCGGTCAGATTCTCCCAAGTCATCGACGTGACCGGAACGCCCTCTGACCGTCCATTGCAACGATGGTCGTAGAAGATCAGTGTAAAGCGATCCGCGCAGCGCCGGAAGGACAGCATCGAACAGTGATCTGCCCCGGGTCCGCCGTGCATTAGTAACAGCGGGTACCCGTGTCCGACCACTTCGACGAAGAGGGACGCGTCTCGAATCCGCAACCTTGTCATGATTCTCGCCCTTCACCGATCCGAATGATGGCTGTGTCGACGATCCATCGTGGACCGATGGGCGTGATGACATCAAGCCTCGGCGCAATTGAAGCGACAGCAACGAGGCAAGGTCCTCGCCGTAGCGAGGCCCGCTCAGTGAACTCAATTCGACGAGTTCGAGTTTGGGACGTCGGGAAGAGGTCGTTTGAGAAGAACGATCGGGTGCACAAATCGCCACTCACTAACACCCCACGTTGACACCTTCGCGACGGCCTCCCATCCGTCGGCGCCCAATCGGTTGATGTCCTCAAGGCTCTTTCGTGGCTTCGTGAGGTCCAGGGTCATGTACTCCCATCGCTGCATCCTGCCCACCTCCTCCCGGTTCGCCGTGCGAGCCCTCGTCGTGACGGATCGAGTCGTCGCGCATGAACCTACGGATTGTCCGGAATGTGCCTGGGTACGTTCCCGGTAAGGGTGCACACCACGCGCATGAGCTTGTGACCAGGATCGGCGGTCGGTTCGAACATGCACGGGCAGCCTCCGTCGATGACCGTTACTCCATGCTTGCGGCCATACTCTGCTGCTTCTCCCGAGACGCTCCCCGACCCGAAGGCGCGGTGCATCCAAACGCGCTCAACACCCAGCTCGACGCACTCGTGCACAGTTGCCTCCGCACTCTCAGGTCTGGTGCCAATGACAACCCAGTCCACGCTGACTGGGACCGACTTCAAGTCGTGGTAGCAGTGATCACCCTCGACCTCATCTGCGTTCGGGTTAATGGCGAAGACCTGGTATCCGCGATCGCGGAGACGCTTGTAGACGACGTTACTGCCGTGTTCCTTCGGGCTCCTGGACACACCGGTCACGGCGACCCGCTTGTGGGCAAGAAATTCGCTCGCAGCGTTCCTCATCTTCTGCATGACATCTCTCCTTCGTGTGTCAGCGCAATGGGCTTGAGGTGGTAGGTCTCGACGAGCGCCCATTAGGCTCCGTCGACGCCCACCGATGGTTCAATGACCTGTCTCATCCTGACCACCTCACGCTCGATTGTCCGCCGGAATCCAGGTAGCGAGTAGAGGACCATGGTCACATTCCTGACCTATTCGCAACCGGCCCAGGTGATGTTCGTTCGGGCAAGGGCGGACCGCGTGGTGCCCGACTGTCGGGGAAGTTCCGTTGAAGGTTCCAGTTCATTGAGCCAAAGGCGACAAGAGATCGGTGGGAACGCGCCATCATGTCCCCACGCAGTTCTCCGAGGCTCCGGCACGTGCAGCCACTTGTACGCCCGCATTCCAACCTGGTGCGCAACCGCCAGCCGGTGGAAGGACATTCGAAAGGTCAACTCCGCTCCGAGCCAGTACCCACACGATGACCGAGTTGGAGTTCCACATCTCACCGGCGTTCAGCTCGTCCCGACCCCATGTGGGTGTCGGCACTGAAGGCAAGACTTCTATGATGCGTCGGGCAAGATCAGGATCCTCACTCAAGCGCAGGGGACTGGCCACTGCTTTGGCCAGGTCGGGAATCGACCCATCCCGACAACAGCGAACCTCGTACCGGAACAGCCGGAACCATGCGGCTGCCCTCACGCCCACCGGGCCTTCGGCTACGACGCCTCGCCTCCTTCCATAGAGGTCGGGGACAGGAGCTTGCTCGATCGCAAAGTGTGCTTCCGGTAGGGACACAACCAGGGCCGAATGATAGAGATGGCACAGCTCCCGCCGATGAACAGACGCGGTGAACGCCTCATAGAGTTTGCCGAAGAAACGAACGGTGCGTGCTCCTGCGCCGAGCGGTATCCAATACAGATCCACACCTGAGAACGGTTCCACTAGCTGACCAAGGCCGGGGCGTCGCGCCTCAGGGTCTCACCAATTACCGCACCGTCGCGCATCTCGACAATACGGTGGGCATGAGCTGCAACCTCACGATCGTGCGTCACCATCACGATGGTGATCCCCTGGCTGCTGAGACGACTGAGGAGGTCCAAGAACCGCTCCGTGGACGCCGAGTCGAGGCTCCCGGTGGGCTCATCAGCGAGGAGGATCTTGGGTTCGTTCGCGAGGGCTCGAGCGATCGCCACGCGCTGGCGCTCGCCGCCGGAGAGCTCCGTGGGCAGGCGACCTTCACACTGAGCAAGGTCGACCTCGGCGAGGAGCTCACGCGCCCGGCTTCGCCGCTGATGCTTCGAGAGCCCTGCGCCGAACATCGGGAGCTCAACGTTGGACACCGCAGGGAGTTGGGGCAGAAGGTTGTGGAACTGGAACACCAGTCCGACGACTTCGCGGCGGTAGCGGCTCAGGTCATGGACGTGAGCCAAGTCGTGACCGGCCACGGAGACCGAACCCGAGGTCGGTGAGTCGATGCCGGCCAGCAGATGGAGCAGTGTCGACTTCCCGCAGCCCGAGGGTCCCGTGATGGCCACCATCTCTCCGTATTGCACGGTCAGGTCCAGCCCAGCCAGTGCGGAGACCGGGCCGGGGTAGAGCCGGGTGACGCCGAGCACCTCCACGGCCAGACGGTCGTTGGCCAGCTCATTCATGGCTGAGGGCCTTCAAGGGTGAGAGCACGGCGGCACGGGTGATCGGATAGAACGCTCCGATCAGCGTCATGACGAGCGCAGTGAAGAGCGCTCGCCAGAACGCGCCCTGTGTGAAATCGGCATGCAGGATGCCCTTGAGAACCGGCAGGTTCTCGAGCACGTTGACGATGGCAAACGACAACGCGACGCCCAGGGCTGCACCAACGAAAGCAAGCAGCAAGCTTTCGCTGAGCAAGAGGGTCACCGTCCGGCGTCTGGTCCAGCCGACAGCCCGCATCAGACCGAACTCCCGGATGCGCTCGAAGAGTGACAACAACATCGTGTTGCCGATGATCACCGCTCCGATGAGGATGGCCAGCACCGTGCTCCCGTTGACCGCCGCCTGCAGATAGACCAGGGTGCGATCCGCTCTTCCGAACTGGGCGGCCGTGCGGATCGTCGTCAGCTGAGGCTGGGTGTACTCGACTCGGGAGGCGACCGCCGAGGGGGAGGCTCCTGGCGCCACTTTGACGAAGGCCAGGGTGACGATGCCGGGGAGCCGGTTGTAGCCCTGGAGGGCGGGGAGCGGGAACATGGCGCCTGCGTCGCCGAAGGAGTTCCCTGTCGAGTAGATGCCCGTCACCGCGTTCGAGGTGCCGTTGGCGTTGAAGCGGTCCCCCACCTTCAGCCCGAGATTGGCTGCGGCCCGCCAGCCGAGCATCACCTCGTGGGCTGCCGTCGGGGCGTAGGGCTTTCCGGCCACGACGGAGACACCGAACGACGTGAGATCTCCGGGATCGATCCCGATCTCTATGAAAACCGGATTGTCGGCATTGAGGTGCTCCGTCTCGACCAGGACACCGACGACGCTCCTGACCCCGGGCGTCGCTCGCAGACGAGCAACTTCGGCTTGGTCGATTGTGCTCGACAGAGTGTCCGATGCCCCCTTCTGCGCCACCGTGAAATCAGCCTTCCCGACCGAGATGATGGCAGCGGCTGACTTCTCGAGGCCGCTGCTCGTGACATCGAGAGTGACGACCGCCATCACGGCGATCGCAACGGCGAATACCAAACCGATGGAGCGGGCCTTCTTGGACCAGAGGTTGCGCAAAATGAAGTCGAAGAAGCTCACGGTCGTCTGCCACTGGCAGAGCGTCGCTCAGCGTCGGCGAGCGACGGCTCGTGGAAGGTCCTCGGCCCAATGATGACCAGCGGACATTGGGCGTGGTGCGCGCAGTCCTGGCTCACCGAACCGAGCGCGAACTCCTTGAAAAGTCCGAGACCGCGTGATCCGACCACCAGCAGGTCCGCGTCCTTGCTGACGTTGACCAGGGCACTGGCCGCTGGTGGATCAACGACGCGTGCGACGACGACGAGGCCGGGCGCCAGGGCTCCTGCTTTCGCAACTGCTTCATCGAGAATCGCCGACTCGCGCGCTTTCAGTGCTGCGACAGCATCAAGTTGCATCGCGTCCTGGCGCAAGAACGTCGCGTGCACCACCTCGAGGATGGAGCCCCGCAAACACGCTTCTCGGGCTGCCCATTCGAGCGCACTGAGCGAGGTCGGCGACCCGTCGATGCCCACCACGATTCGTGGTCGTGTCGCCTCATCTGGCTCCGAGCGCTCTTCCTCGCTGAGCATCTGACCCTTCCTTGGGAGGTCTCCGGCCCCAGTGTCACGCTCGTGGACACGTCTGAATAGGGAACATGGTCCCTTTATTTGGGGACGTGGGACCCTTGGCCTGCGTCCGGATTGACCCCACACTTGGAAAGTGGAGCACTCCGAGCTCGACGCCGCCGCCCCGCTGCACCGTGTGCGGTCAGAGGAAGCCGTGCCCATGCCTGACGGGGACGGATGGCTGCATGTGCCTGGTCAAGCCGGGATGATGAGGTTTCGCCATACGGGCGGTCGAGGGAAGGGGAGTGATGAACCAACGCGAAGGTGCCGTCGTTCGCGTGGATCCCAGCGCCAGCTCGACTGCAAGATGAGAGCGGACCTGGCAACCCCAGCAGGGTTGACCGCTGACGAAGTCATGGAGCGGATCGCCACTGGCCGGGTCAACGCAACCGACCCCAACGGTGGCCGGTCGATGACCCAGATTCTGCGGGCGAACGTCCTCACCAGGTTCAATGCCATCCTCGGATCGCTGCTGGTCGTAGTCGTCTTCGTCGGGCCGCTCCAAGACGGCCTGTTCGGTGTGGTCCTGGCGGTCAATACCATCATCGGAGTCGCGCAAGAGCTACGAGCGAAGCGGACGCTCGATCGTCTGGCGGTGTTGACTGCTCCCACCGCTCACGGAATCCGGGGCGGGCGTTCGGTCGAACTGCCCGCCGGTGATGTGGTCCTCGACGACGTCCTCGAGCTCCGGCCCGGCGACCAGATCGTCGTGGACGGCATGGTCCTTGCCTCAGATGGGCTCGAGATCGATGAGTCCCTCGTGAGCGGCGAGGCCATTCCGGTCGCGAAGCAACGCGAAGACGAGGTCCGTTCTGGGAGCTTCGTCGTCTCGGGCACCGGTCTCATTCAGGCCATCCGGGTCGGCACCGACGCCTTCGCGCAGCGGTTGCAGGGTGACGCCCGCCGGTTCAGCCTGGTCCGATCGGAGTTGCAACAAGGCACCAATCAGATTCTGCGGATGGTGACGTGGGTCATGATCCCGGCCGGGGTGCTGCTGGTCACCAGCCAGGTCCTGAGGTCCGGTCAGTCCCTCGACGAAGCGCTGCGGGCGTCGGTGGCCGGCGTCGGCGCCATGGTGCCCGAAGGGCTCGTGCTCCTCACCACGCTCGCGTTTGCCCTGGGCGCGATTCGACTGGCCCGCCAGCGAGTGCTTGTCCAGGAACTGGCTGCCATCGAAGGTCTCGCCCGGGTCGACGTGCTCTGTATCGACAAGACCGGGACCCTGACTGAGGCGGGCATGAGCGTCGGCGCGATCGAGACGCTCGCCGGCGACGTTGCTGCGGATGTGGCGCTCGGCGCTCTCGTCGGCAGCGACCCGTCCCCGAACGCAACGATCCAGGCGCTGACCGCCCTGCCGGTGCCAGCGGACTGGGCGGCCGAGGTGCGGGTTCCGTTTTCATCGGCCCGTAAGTGGAGCGCCGTGCAGTTCGCGGGACGTGGTTCATGGGTGCTCGGGGCGCCCGAGGTCGTTGCAGCGAACCATGAACTTCCGACGTCCCTCTTGGAGCGGATTGAGGCGTTCGCCACCCGGGGCGGCCGTGTGCTCCTGGTGGCGCGAAGCCCTGAGCCCTTGATTGGCGAAGTGCTTCCCGAGGTCCTCGAGCCTGCCGGTCTCGTCGTACTTGAAGAGCAGATCCGTCCCGAAGCGGGAACAACGATCGACTACCTACGCGCTCAGGGGGTCCAGATCAAGGTCCTCTCGGGCGACGATCCGCGCACCGTCGCTTCGGTCGCCGAACGGGTCGGCATCCCGGGGTCGGCGACGACGGTCGACGCCCGGGAACTGCCCGACGATCAGACGCGCCTGGCGTCGGTAGTCGAAGCGACGTCGATCTTCGGCCGAGTGCAGCCCGACCAGAAGAAAGCAATCGTCGCGGCGCTCCAATGCGGCGGCCACGTCGTCGCCATGACCGGCGACGGCGTCAACGACGTGCCGGCTCTCAAGCAAGCCGATCTCGGCCTCGCCATGGGATCAGGCAGTCAGGCGACGCGCGCCGTCGGCCGAATTGTCCTTCTCGACAGTTCGTTCGCCACCGTCCCGGGCATCCTCGGCGAGGGTAGACGGGTGATTGCCAACATCGAGCGGGTAGCCAACCTTTTCGTCACCAAGACGGTCTATGCGGCAATCCTGGCTGTCATCGTCGGAGTCAGCGCAATTCCGTTTCCCTTTTATCCCCGGCACCTGACCATCGTGAGCACGCTGACCATCGGGGTGCCTGGGTTCTTCCTCGCCCTGTCGGCGGGAGCGCCGCGAGCCCATCCCGGATTCGTCCGGCGCGTCCTGGCCTTTACCCTCCCGGCCGGGTTCGTGGCTGCCACGGTCACGCTCATGACGTACCTGGTTGCCCGCGGACCCGCCCAGGCAACGACCGCGCAGGCCCGCACGGCAGCGACGCTCGCGCTGGTTGCGATCGGTCTCGCAGTATTGGTCTTGGTGGCAAGGCCGCTGAACGCGGCGCGGGCGGTTCTTGTCGGCTGCATGGCGGGTGGAGCGGTGTTGATCTGGGCGGTTCCTCTCTCCCGGCGCATCTTCGCTCTCGAGTGGCCGCCGGAGGCCGCACTCTGGGCCACCGCAGGCCTCGTCGTCGTAGCCGTCCCGATCCTGTGGTTTCTGGTGGGCGTGGGCGCCCGTCTCGAAGGTCGCTTCCGGCCCGCGACGTTGGAAGGGTCGGGATCGACGTGAACAAGGGTCCAACAGCCCTGGCTGAGCAACAGGAGCTCGAGGATGGATTCGACGAAATCTCGCCGATCGATCCTGAGTGGCCCTATCCGCACGGGCACGGAGCTTCTCGGGGGCGTAGGACTTGACCAGGCAGCGGGTGCGCACGGGGTCAATCTTTGACCTTCGACCCTGGCGGCGGGCTCGGCGGGACCCCAGCGTGGAGAGCGTGGTCGAATCGCCTGCTCACCGCACGGCCGGGCTCGGACCATTCCTGCCCGTCTTGCTGTTGGCAGTGACGGGGATCTGCCTGGTCGTCGGTGCCGCCCTCCATCTGGCAGGGGCAGGGGCTGCTGGCGATCTCGCGTGGATCGTCTCGGGTTCTCTTGGGGCCCTCTTCGCCGCCTGGTCCGTGCTCGACAGCCTCCGACATCGGCGGCTCGGGGTCGACGTCATCGCCCTCCTGGCGCTCGTGGGGGCGCTGGTCGTCGGCGAGTATCTGGCGGCCGCGGTCATAAGTCTCATGGTGTCGAGCGGCCGGACGCTCGAAGGTTGGGCCGCCGGGCGGGCTCACCGAGACCTTCAAGCGCTTTTGGAGCGGGCGCCCCGAACGGCCCACCGTTACCGCGGCAATGCCCTGGAGTCGATCGCTCTCGACGACGTCGTTCCGGGTGACTTGGTGCTGGTGGCTTCGGGTGAGTTGGTGCCAGTCGACGGAAGGCTGGTTGGTGAGGCCGTTCTCGACGAGTCGGCGCTGACGGGCGAGGCCCTACCCGTCGAACGCAGAGCGGGCGATCCCGTTCGGAGCGGGGTCGTGAATGCGGGCGGGCCATTCGACCTGCGCACCACGACCAGCGCTGCGGACAGCACCTACGCCGGGATCGTCCGCTTGGTGTCCGAGGCCGAGTCCGTGCCGGCGCCCTTCGTCCGGCTGGCCGATCGCTATGCCCTCTGGTTCTTGCTCCTCACTCTCGTGGTGGCCGGAGCGGCGTGGGCCACCGCTGGAGCAGGGCGTGCGGTCGCGGTTCTCGTCGTGGCGACTCCGTGCCCCCTGATCCTGGGTGCCCCGGTTGCGATCGTCTCGGGGCTCTCCCTCGCGGCGCGACGTGGCGTCGTCGTGAAAGGCGGCGGCGTCCTCGAGCGGCTCGCAAGCTGCCGGACCCTCCTCTTCGACAAGACCGGAACCTTGACAACGGGGCATCCGGCACTGGCCACCATTGTGACCTCGGGTTCGCTACCCGCAGACGAGATCATGGCCATGGCCGGCTCTTTGGACCAGGCGTCGCCGCACGTGCTGGCCACGGCGGTCGTGGATGCCGCCATGGAACGGGGTTGCCAGCTTTTGCTTCCCCAAGAGGTAGAGGAGGTTGCCGGACGCGGCATCCGAGGGACCGTGGGCGGTCATTCCGTTGCGCTCGGCAAGGCCGAGTGGGTGGGCGTGACGGGAGCGCCGCGGTGGACCAGGAGGGCGCGGCGGATGGCCCAGTTGGACGGCGCCCTGACGGTGTTCGTCGCGGTGGACGGCCGACCGGCCGGGGTGCTCGTGCTCGACGACCCGCTCCGACCCGATGCCGCCCGGACCATCCGCGGTCTGCGAGAGGGGGGAATCGAACGTGTCGTCATGGTGACCGGCGACCGGGCTGAGGTGGCGGACACCGTCGGGGCGGTGATCGGCGTGGACGCGGTGCTGGCCGAGTGCTCGCCGGCCGAGAAGCTCGACGTAGTGACCGAGGAGCGCCGGCGGGCGCCCACCATCATGGTCGGTGACGGAATCAACGACGCACCGGCACTGGCCCTGGCCGACGTGGGGGTGGCTATGGGAGTCCGTGGCGCCACCGCGTCCTCGGAGGCAGCCGACATCGTCCTGACCGTCGATCGCCTCGACCGGGTGGGCGACGCCGTGGCCGTGGCCCGACGCACTCGGCGTATAGCCCTGCAGAGTGTGATCGCAGGGATGAGCATGTCGCTGGTGGCGATGGGGGCGGCCGCGGCGGGTCTCTTGCCTGCCGTCTGGGGTGCGATCCTGCAAGAGATCATCGACGTCGCCGTCATCCTCAACGCGCTGCGGGCTCTCATTCCTTCGGGGACCGTGCACCTCGCAGCGGAGGACGCTGCCCTCACTCGGCACTTCCAGGCCGAGCACAGGGCGATCCGGGCGGATATCGACGCGGTGCGCGCCGCGGCTGACGCACTGGGGGACCTCGAACCGGCCGAGGCCGTAGCCCGGGTCCGAGAGGTGCACCGGATACTCGTGGACGAGGTCGAGCCCCACGAGAAGGCGGAACAAGACGTGCTGTACCCAGCACTCGATCGTGTGATCGGCGGCCGGGACCCCACTGGTCCGATGAGCAGGGCACACGTCGAGATCGCCGCTCAGATCCGCCGCCTCGGCGTACTTCTTGAGGACATCGGTCCGGATGGTCCTGACCGAGGGGACGTCGCCGACCTGCAGCGAGTCCTGTACGAGCTGCATGCCATCCTCGCCCTGCACACCATCCAGGAAGAGGAGAGCTATCTCTCGCTCGCCGATGACGCCGACGCATCCGACCCGTGATGCCGCTGCGGCAAGGAAAAGGGCTGCCGAATGCGGCGAGCGCCGCATGGAGACCGACCCTCCGCAGCTGGCTACGGCGGGCTGCGTTGCCGTCGACCCTGGTCATGACGATGATCCTGTTAAGCGAATGCACGAACGGAACGTCGATGACGCTACTGAACCTGCAGTCGCCGATCGGGTACCCCTCGAGCGCGGGCGTCGAGGGGCCGATCCGCTCGCCCGGTGGTCCGTTCCTCTACGACCAACAGGGCCGGGTCGTCTTCTTCCACGGGGTCAACGCCGTCTACAAACACCCCCCCCTACGAGATCTACCCGGCACCCGGCAAGCCGTGGGATCTCGGCGCCGCTGACGCGTCGTTGATGGCGAGGCTCGGGTTCAACGTCGTGCGACTGGGATGACCTGGAAGGGTCTCGAGCCGGGGATCGCCCCAACCAATGACCCCGCCATCTGCACGCCCGGCGCGCCGCATGATCCGGGCCAGTACAACCAGGCAGTCCTCGATGCCTACCTCAAAAAGGTGAAAGAGACCGTCGACCTCCTCGGTCGCTTCCATATCTACACCCTGCTCGACGTGCACCAAGACGTCTACAACGAATTGTTCGACGGTGAGGGCGCGCCCAACTGGGCGGTGTGCACTGACGGCGCGTCGAACTCCGAGACGCCCGGTCGATGGTCCCAGAACTATGGGACAGCGGCGGCGGGAGCGGCCTACCGTCACTTCTGGACCAACGATGTGGTCGGTGACCTCCAAGGTGAGTACGACCGGGTGTGGGCTGACGTGGCGAGCTACTTCCGGGGCGACCCCTGGATCCTCGGGTACGACCCGTTCAACGAACCGTTTTCGACCTCGCTGGTCACCTCCGGAGACGAGAAGTTCGACGGACAGCTGGAGTGCTTCTATACCGGCCTGGCATTCGTTGGTACCCCGACCCACGGTGCGCCGCCGATCACCTGCCCCCCCGCCGATCCGATCGTGGGCGTCATACCGGCGATCCAAACCGCCGATCCCGGTGCTCTGGTCTTCTACGAGCCGGATATCTACAGCAGCCGCGGATCCACGAACTTCGTCGGGGCCATGGTCTTCGCCAACCTCGTCTTCAACGTGCACGTCTACTGCGGTCAGCGCAGCGGGAAGACGGGGAACCCGAGCAACATCGCCGCATGCGCCGCCCAAGAACAGCGTTCGCTCACGACGCGGTCGGAGGACCGAACAGATCTCGGCACGAAGGCTCAGCCCGGAGGACCGGCGTGGTTCTTGAGCGAGTTCG
Source organism: uncultured Acidimicrobiaceae bacterium (assembly GCA_963764305.1). Lineage (GTDB taxonomy): Bacteria > Actinomycetota > Acidimicrobiia > Acidimicrobiales > RAAP-2 > Bog-473. The sequence continues at coordinate 181,901 of CAVXSD010000005.1, forward strand.
GTGCCACATCGAACGCGACCTTGCTCAATCGGCTCACCACCGAGGCCGACCGGAGCCAGGTCGGGTGGACATACTGGTCCTGGAAGTTTTACGGCGACCCCACGGGAAGCTCTGCCGAGGGGCTGGTGGCCGCCGACGGATCGCTCCGCTCGACCGCTTCGGTGCTCTCTCGCACCTACCCCCAAGCGATCGCCGGACGGCCGACGTCCATGTCCTTCGACCCGTCGAGTAGGACATTTCAACTGGTCTACGTTCCGGATCACGCCGTTCTTGCACCGACAATGGTGTTCGTCCCGACGCAGGTCCATTACCAGAACGGGTATTGTGCTCGCGCCACCGGGGCGAGGGTTGTCTCCAAACCCGGTAGTGAGATGCTCCTCGTAAAGAACGCCCACAACGGAACGTCCGTGTCGGTTTCCGTGACCTCTGGATCGTGTTGATTGGGGTCGACTCCGCTCACCGGAGGTGTTCTCAAATTTCAGCGAGGTCCGAATACTTCCGACAAGTCACATACCTACGAATAGTCACGCTTCGTGCGCGTGGTGCTGCCCTTGCGACGTGCAACAACGCGAAATGTCGCTGGGCAGCGACAACAAGCACCGCCGCTTCAGGGTAAATAATGTCCTGTTGCTCGCGGAGGAACGTGATCGTCGCCCAGGTGGAACGAGTGCGAGTGCCATTCGTTGCGCATTGAGAGCGCCTGCCGATCGGACGTGAGCACCAATTTGTAGGCACGTCCCAGCTCTTTCCAGCGCGACCTTATCGAGAGGGAAGGGGAGGCATCGTGAGAACTGGTCCTCGACGGCCATCTTCTTGGCCCGGGACGACCGGGAGGTCTCTACGACCACCTCGTCCCCCCTCGGGTGGACCAGAACGGGTACGGCCTTCGGGTTCCCAGGATCGTGATCAGCCCCAACGCCAAGCGTGGCTTCGTCGACCATCAGACCCTGAGCTTCGATGCATATGACAACTTCATCGAAGATGACCTTCCTCGGCGGGCCGCGCCTGAATCCCGCGACCGACGGCCGACCGGACCCGCCCGACGGTGCGCGAGAACGTCCGCATTGTGGGCAACCTGGTCCAGGACTCAACTTCAACCAGTCACTTCGACCACCGATGGTGTTGGGGGTCCATCCTCAGACCACGTGGACCGGTTGAGGGCGTCAGCATCGAGCGTGGAGCCATCCGTCGGGTTCGACCCCACGTGCATGAGGAGGATCTTGTCGGTTCTTACGCGGACGTGGTGAAGCATCTGGTCTGAACCGCCCTCTGAGCGCACACGGGCCAGGTACTTGCCCACGCCTTGCTTACGGCTCGCATCAGCATCCCCGCCGACCTGGACCCGCGGGACCTACCGGATTCTCTTCGCCTGCCTTCGGGGTAGGAGGCGGGGCGATGGGTGGCCTCCCTCGCCGCCACGTGGGGGGTCTCACCGGGACCGCCTGAGAACCGTGTGCCGGCACTGGGGGGGCGCCAACCCCACCGCCCCTCGGCGTGGTTTGCTGCCACGGTGAAGGTCGTAGGGTTCCCAGCTGTTCGTCGACGCCTCCGCGTCCCAGTCTTGTGCGGCTCGCTGGCGTTGCTGCTGGCTGCCTGTGCCTCGGGGAGCCCGAGCGCGATATCCCACACGAGGGCGGGACGCGTCGCCGGCGGCGGAGGGAGTGGGTCATCGGGCGGCGTGCAGCGGAGCACAGCCCCTTCCACCAAGACGACGGCAGTGCCGCCCACAACGACGACCGTGCCGCCCACGACAACGACCGTGCCGCCCACGACAACGACCACGGCACCCGAGGAACCCGGTTGGATGACGCTCAGCACCGGACCTCGGGGCATCGCCATCGACGAGCGAACCTTCGCCGAACCGGACGGGAGCCAAGTCACGGTGGCCCGGTTCCTCTTCAACCACGTCGATTACAGCCTTCACGTGGGCAGCCAGGACCCGCCAACGGGGAACGCGGCCATAGGGGTCGACTCTGGGCCGGCGATCAGCCCTGCTGAGCAGCAGTATCTGCTGGCCTGCTTCAACGGGGGCTTCAAGTTGAGCTCCGGCGCCGGCGGGTTCGAGGTCGGCGGGCAGGTTCTCGCCCCGCTCTCGAACGGGCTGGCCAGCCTGGTCATCGACTCGGCCGGTGTGGGAAGGGTGGGGGTCTGGGGCCAGGACGTCCCTCCACCGGGCGTGCAGGTGGTCAGCGTGCGCCAGAACCTTCCTCCCCTCGTCGCGGGTGGGCAGCCCAGCCCCCAGATCGGTGCCGTCTTCTCGTGGGGGGCCACGCTCGGGGGCGGGGCGAGCGTCGCCCGTAGCGCCCTCGGGCAAGATTCCCAGGGTGACCTGCTTGTACGCCGCAAGCATGTACGCGGTGCCAGCCGACCTGGCCACGGCACTGATCGCCGCCGGTGCCACGGTGGCCATGGAGCTCGACATCAACCCCGCCTGGGTGCAGCTCGCCACGGCGGCCGCGCCCGGCGCGCCGCTGGTCGCCCGGGTGCCGGGACAGAACCGCCCAGCAAACCAGTGCCAGGCTGGCTGGACGCGGGACTTCATCGCCGTCACGTCCATCGGCTGAACGGCCAGGCCGGCGTTGAAATGCTTGACCCGGCAACACAGTCATTCTTCACAGCCTGCGCCATAGCGACACGGACGGTCGCTGTCGTGGCGTCATGGGATGGCGGGTCGCCGAGGGGTGTGGAGGACATCGGGCAGTGTTATCCCTTGCAGGGCCTCATGGGGAATGGATCGACTTACGAGGACAACGATGACGTCTCGGAGGGCATGCTCCGTGGTCGTGTCACGCTTCGGCATGGCCTGCAACGCGGGTCAGGTCGACCAGGTTGGCCGCCAGGGCATCGGCAAGGCCAGCCACGGTCGCTCTCGAATGGGGTGGGAACTCGGGGTTAGGTTCAGCTGTGCAGCCGCTCCTCGCACCTCGGATGGTGCGCTCCAACTCATCGAACGAATAGGCCATCAGAGCCGACTGGCGCAACCTCCGACGGATCTGATCCTCCAACGATAGGAGAGGCTCAGTCGTGCTCACACCCGTCCGCTCCTCGGGCCCCGCGCTTCGCCGTGAGGTAGGCGTCGGCGATGGCGTGGGAGATCTCGTGCACCTGGGCCTTCGTCGCACCACGGGGTACCAGCCGTGGAAATGCCGGGATGGGTGCAGCATGTACCGACTCCTTCGGCGGGTTGTTCGACTCCGACGAGATCCTCGTTGGCGGGCCCCATCTGGTCAAGGTGGTCGTGGATTCGGAATCACCATCCGCAGAATCACTTCGGTCAATGAGGTGGAGTCCTCACCCCTGGCGGCGTGATGACCTAGGTTCTGGGCTGTTGGTGCCGGAAATCTACGACTTGGTGATGAGGGATAGTCATCCGAAGGGGGGATCACCGTGGGTGGCTGCAGGTGCCAAACTGCAAGTCACGACGGGCTGCCAAACCGGAGAAACGATCACCTTCGGACAACCGTGCTGACCGATAGCACTCACCAAAACAGCGTCACGTTCTGAGCAACCTTGGTCGGTTCTCTTCCAAGTCCAATGGAATGCAATGAGCGCTGGAGATCGCAATCACGGGGCAGATCTCCAAAGGACTCTCCGAGAGCATTCCTCTCACTCCTTCATGATGCCGTCAGGATCGCTCCATATGTTTACCTCGTGGCTTTGGGCTCCAGTGATTGTCCGCGCCCTCTCGTGCCCCCGTGTTCTCCAAGCTGGACACGAATAACCGAGCCCGGTTCTAGGTGTTGAGCCAGTGGCACCGGAAGACTCCAGACCCACTGCCGACACGTCGCACGATCGACCTGGCCAGCACGCGGCTTCCCGATCGCCAGAGGCCAGGTGGCTGACACGTTCCACGGGCCGTGGAGCCTTGAGGGGCCGAAGTGCCGAGTTCCCTCGCTCATCGGTGGCGGCCTGGGAACACGCGGTGAGACATCCACACCATGAGCCCACTGCGGTCGATGATGACGACACCGACGACGGGGTCGAGGCGAACGCCCGGCTCACGGGGACGACGGCCCTGGTCCTGCTCCTGTTACTCGCGGCAGAGGGCTACACAATCCTGCGTGTGGGCGCACATCTGACGCTCCATGTTGTGATCGGGACGATATTGGTCCCGCCGGTCCTGTTGAAGGTCGGCTCCACCAGTTGGCGCTTTGCGCGCTACTACCTTGGGTCACCGGACTACCGGCGAAAGGGCCCACCGCCCATGTTGTTTCGACTTCTCGGGCCTATCGTCGTCGCGCTGACGCTGGCGGTACTGGGTAGCGGAATAGCACTTCTGCTCGGCCCGTCGAGCCTGCGCCAGGAGCTGCTCTTGGTTCACAAGGCGACGTTCATCTTGTGGATCGGAGCAATGGCGATCCACGTGCTCGGTCATTTTGTCGAGACCATGCAGTTGGCACCCAAGGATTTCTACTGGCGGACCCGGAGTCAGGTCCGCGGCGCCGGCAAGCGTCAATGGGCACTCATCGGTTCGCTGTGTATCGGAGTCCTACTCGCTGTCGCTGTGGCACCCAAGGTTGGTCCGTGGATTGTGCAGGGTCAGCACGGACAGCCGGGTCAGGTCACCGTGGTGCATCCTCCATCCACAACCAACGGCGCGCGGTCCGGTGGCTGACCGGACCGATGTCGGCAACTCAGGAGGTCAGAAATTGAGCGCTTCAGGGAAGACCCCACCGCGAAAGGGTCGTCGACGCTACGATGGCCCTGCGCTTGATGTGCTGGTCATCGCGCTCGAGGTGCTGGTAGTCGTGTCCTTTGCTGCGCTTGCTGTGCTGTTTCGTTGGTGAGATTTGAATCACGAGGTGAGTGGTGCTTGATTCCACCCAAAAGCACAGCTCACTATTGCCAAAAGCACAGCTCACAGTTGATCGAATGACGAAGGGTTCTCGGATTCTGGCGGCCTTTCGCAATGGAAGACGGGGGCACAGGCGACTGCGCCGCCTCTTAGTAGCGATGTGCGTGCTCGTCGGCGGAGGTGTGCCGTCGGGGGTTGGCATGTCCTGGCAACAAGTGCTCGACTGAACATCCGCGCCACGGAGGCTCCGCATCGCAGAGGTCAGGTCCTTGTCTCTACTACCCCTTCGACAACGTTGCCGCAGACCACCACAACGAGAGATCCGGGCCTCCTGCCCCAGATGACTGCGTTTCCGTCGACCCAGACACCTCAGTTCGAGAGCGAGATGAGCGATCTCTTCCAGGCCGTCGTCACAGGCTCGGCCGCGATCGCGCAACCGGCCTACTTCCCAGAATCGGGCCTAGCTCCAGTTGAAGACGATCACCAACGCCGGGTCCGACTACATCAAACGCCTCGAAGGCTCGGGGCACTTGTGGCCCTCTGCATCCGCCGTGCCGGGCGACCACCCCTGGCTCCGCCGAAATCGTGGTGCTCTCAGACGACTGCCGGCCGGCGCTCGAGACCTGCTGACCGGTCCGCCCGCCGGGCCGTCCGTCGCCCAGGCCGCCGGGTGGGACATGCAACAAAAGGTTGCATGTCCCATCTTGATGTGCTACCGTTGGTTGCAGATAGAGAGGCCGACGGGAGGACCATGGCGAACTTCGAGATAGAGCGGGAGGTCGTGATCGACGCTCCGGTGGACGTTGTCTGGCGCACGATCACCGAGCCCGACCAGATCAGCCGGTGGTTCGCCGACCGGGTGGAGCTGGTGGCCGAGCCGGGCGGGCACGGCGCCATGTACTTCGGGGACGAGGGCGAGGGCGGCCCGCTCGTCGTCGAGGTGGTGGAGCCGCCGCGCCGCTTCTCGTTCCGGTGGAACCACCCCGCCGGCGAGGAGCCCGCCGCCGGCAACTCGCTGCTCGTCGAGTTCACGCTCGCCGCCGAAGGGAGGGAGCGGACCCGGCTGCGGGTGGTGGAGAGCGGCCTCGACCTGCTCGCCTGGCCGGACGCCGACAAGGAGCGCTACGCCGGGGAGCACAACGGCGGCTGGGCCACCTTCCTGGGGCGGCTGGCCGGGTTGCTGGCCGATCGTACGGGGGGATGAGGACGGCGACCGACGACGAGTTGTGGTCGGCCATCGCCGACCCGTCGCGCCGCCGTGTCCTCGACCTCCTGGTGGACGAGGGTGAGGCGAGCGCCAGCGCCCTGGCCGGGCTCGTCCCGTTCACCCGCCAGGCGGTGTCCAAACACCTGGCGGTACTGGAGCGAAGCGGGCTCATCAGCCGCCGTAAACGGGGCCGTGAGGTGCTCTACCGGGTGGAGACAGATCGCCTGGACCAGGCGACGAACGCGATGGCCGAGCTCGCCGGGAAGTGGGACCGGCGGCTCGACCGGATCAAAAGACTCAGCGAAGCAGCGCACGCACGAAATAAGGAGAGAAACGGAGACCAGACATGAAGACACCCCCGATCGTTTCGAGCGAGGAGTGGGAGGCCGCACGCCAGGAACTGCTCGTCAAGGAGAAGGCGGTCACCCGCGCCCATGACGCGTTGGCCGCCGAGCGGCGGCGGATGCCGTGGCTCGCGGTGGACAAGCAGTACAAGTTCGAGGGGCCCGAGGGGACGGCGAGCCTGCTCGACCTGTTCGACGGCCGTCGCCAGCTGATCGTCTACCGCGCGTTCTTCGAACCCGGCGTGCACGGGTGGCCCGAGCACGCGTGCATCGGATGCTCCATGGTGGCCGACCAGGTGGCCCACGTCGCCCATCTCAATGCCCGCGACACCACGCTCGTGTTCGCGGTCGCGTGCGCCCCAGCCCGACATTCAGCGGGTGAAGGCACGCATGGGCTGGGATATCCCGTGGGTCACGATGACCGACGACTTCGACCTGGACCACGGCGTGGACGAGTGGCACGGGACGAACGCCTTCATCCGCGACGGCGACAAGGTGTTCCGCACCTACTTCATCAACAATCGGGGCGACGAAGCGATGGGGAGCACCTGGAGCTACCTCGACCTGACGGCGCTGGGGCGCCAGGAGACCTGGGAGGACTCGCCGGAGGGCTACCCCCAGACCCCGCCCTATGCGTGGTGGCTCTGGCACGACGAGCCGCACCAGGCCGAAGGCGACTGACGAGGAGTTCGGATGGCACAGAGCGAGGTGCAGGCAATCATGTTCCCGGCGAGGACGACGGTGACGGCTGCCGTGCTCGCTGTCCTGCTCGGGCTGGCCGGGGCCTGTTGGGTCGTCGCGATTCACCAGATGAACGGAATGGACATGGGGACCGGAACGCAGCTCGGCTCGTTCGGGTTCTTCATCGCCGTCTGGGTGGCGATGATGGTGGCGATGATGCTGCCCGGGGCGATCCCCGCCGTGATGCGCCGGGCGAACGCCGGGGGCGGTGCTCTCGCGGTGCCGCTGTTCGTCGGCTCGTACCTGGCTGTCTGGGCACTGGCGGGTGTGGTGCTGTATGCCCTGTACCGGCCGCACGGGACGGCGGTGGCCGGGGGAGTGGTGATCGCGGCCGGGCTCTACGAACTGACGCCGCTCAAGCGGCACTGCCGCCAACGTTGCCGTGAGAGCTTCCGTTCGGGCGTGGACTTCGGGATGTACTGCGTGGGCTCGAGCGTCGGCCTGATGCTGATGCTGGTCGTCCTTGGCGTCATGAGCCTGACGTGGATGGTCGTGGCCACGGTCCTCGTGGTCGGCCAGAAGCTCCTGCCGACACGCGCCCTCGTCGACGTACCGCTGGCGCTGGCGATCGTCGGGCTCGGAATCTTCGTCCTGATGGTGCCGTCGGCCCTTCCGGGCCTCACGCCGGCGATGTGAAGCCCCGAAACGTCTGCGTCAGAGCTTCATCGTCGGATGCGGCTCGATGCCTTATCCGCGGCAGAAGGTTCGGATGGGACTTATGACCCAAGCGCTCAGAACGCAAAGGTGTACCCGATCCGCCCGCCATCAGCCCAAGAGCTGTTCAGCCAACTGTCCGAGAAGCGCGAGGATCCGACAGCAGCTCCCATGGAGCTCAATGTCCCGTCACTGTTCAAGGCGTGACTGCGCAGCCGCCCACCGACAACCGGGTCGGTACTTGGCACACCCCGAGGGAGCGAGCACGGCGGCCGAGACCCCGGCTGAGATCATCGCCTGGACCGAATGCTTGGGCACCGAATGCGAAGGCAGATCATTGATTGGTAGTGCCGCTTCGAGGGGCAACGAGGCCGCAGGCGTCGTTGAGTGTGCCTCCGCCGGTGCCGAGTTCGACCACCGCGCCTCGTTCTCATGGTATTGATGACGGTGGCCTACGTGGTCCCGTCCAAGAGATAGTGGTTCAACGTACGGGTCTGAGACCGGAGTCGTCTTGGCTACGGCGTGCGGCCTCTATCGACCGCGGAGGAGTCAATGTGTCGGGCGGTCGAAGAAGAAGGCGAACAGTAGTTTCGACGCGTCGATCGACGTCGTGTCGTGTCCAAACTGTTTCTCCGCGGACGGGACAGGCTTCCCGGGCCATCCATGCCCACCGCCGTCGATGACGAAGAGCACCGTGGTGGCCTTACATCCAATCCAGGTCCTGCGCTGAACGTCGAAGGCGACGCGAACCTCGACCGGTTGGGGGTTACACCCGTTGTGCTTGGCCCACAGCTTCATCGACGCGTCGATCCCGAGCGGTGCCGGCATGTTCGGGGGTGTTGCGCCATGCCAGGCGTAGAGCCTCGCGATCGTTGTCGCGTTGAGTCCGCCGCCGGTGTAGGGGAGGACGGTGTCGGCGGTCCCATGGAAAGCCAGGATCGGTTCGGGGCGGCCGTTGCACGGGGCGAGGTACTCCTCGCCTTCGACCGGGGCGATGGCGGCGATACGGGTGGAGAGACGGCAGCCGAGCAGAGATGACATCTGGGCGCCGTTGGAGATGCCGGTCGAGAATACCCTGGACGTATCGATGCACAGCGCCCCTTCCAGATGCGTCAGCAGGGCCGAGATGAAATCCACGTCGTAATTCGAGGCGGACGGCGCGGCGTCCCAGAACGGCGCGGGCACGGTAAGCCCGGAGGGAGCAACACCGATGAAGTGGTACTTCTGCTGGTAGGTCGTGAACCCCACCTCTGAGGGCATGAACTGGTAGCTGACCGAAAGCGGGTGCAGCCCGAACACGAGGGCATAGGGGGTCCTGCCGGTGTACGAGGGGGGAACGGTCAACTCGTAGGTCCGGGTCGTCCCGTCGGAGACGATCGTCTGGACCACGTTGCTCGGAGGTGCCGCGTGAGCGTCCGTACATCCTCCCGAGCGCGTGGCGGGGTCCGTGGCAGGCTTATGCGGCGCCGCGATGTGAGCGGAGGCTTCCCGTCCGGTGTCGCCGATGCCGACCATGAGGCTCAGTACCACTGCTCCGGCGCTCAAGATTGCCAAGGCCCGGCGGTGCGGCGTCATGGGCTATCTACCCGCCCGTCGGGCTGGACGTGACCGACCCGCCGCGCTCGCGTTGCACACGTGCGGACGCACTCACCGCGAAGTTGATGACGCCGCCCTGCCCCGAACCGCTGAACAGCGTAAACCCATAGCCCCAGAGGACCCGGCCGCCCACGATGGACGGTCCACTGCCGACCTTGTCGGGAGCGCGATAGGACCACAGTGTCCGCCCGTTCGAGACGGCGAGCGCCGTCATCGTGCCCTTGTCGGTGCCGACGAAGGCCAGGCCCCTTACGGCGCTGACGGGGCCGAAGACGTTGCCCGCCATGTGGCGGGTCCAGGCCACGTGGCCCGTCGCAGCATCGAGTGCATCGACCACTGAAGTGTTCGTCGTGGCGTTGGAGGACGGGTCTCCGATGTTCGAGGAAGCAATGATCCGGTCGCCCACGACGGCAGCCGAGCCGAGGGCACCGCCGAAGGTGCTCCCCGGAGCGAGATGCGCCTCCCAGACCAGACGGCCGCTCCGGCGGTTCATGGCGTAGTAGGTGCCGTTCTTGCTCCCGACGCCGACCAGCGCCTTTCCGTTCGCGGTCCAGAGGTTCGGCGAGGCGCCCACATCAGCGTCCTTCCCCGTGAAGTCGGCTGTACTGAAGATGTCGGGGTGGTTGAACTGGCGCGACCACGCCAGCCTGCCCGTCCTGGAGTGGATGGCCAGGAGGGAGTCCGCCAGCGGCCCGCTCGGGTTCTCGAGGTTCTGCCCGGTCCCGACATAGAGGAGCCCAAGCCTGGTGTCTACTGCCGGCGTGGACCAGATGCCTTCGCCCGGCCCGCTCGTCGCGTTGTTCGGCGTCGTGTAGAAGTTCCATATCAGCCGTCCGGTCGACACCGAAAACGCCCCGATGGAGCCACGGAAGCTGAACGGTGCCTTCCCGACGACCTCTTCGAACTGCGCCGTCCCTTGGAGAACGAGGTCGCCGACGACGACTGGAGAAGCGTTGATCTGCGAGTACGGGTTGGCGTTGGTGACGCTCTGCCACAAGATGCGGCCGGTGCCCCGGTCGAGCGCGTACAAGGTCTTGCCGATGGCGACGAAGACGCGTCGCCCGTCTATCGCCGGTGAGCCTACGACGTCGCCGCCCTGGACGGGAGTCGTCCACACTGGGCGCCCGCTGTTCGTCTCGACGGCGTGGACCTGCCCCTTCCAGTCTCCGAAGTAGGCGATGTTCCCGGCCACCACGGGCGTTCCGGTGACGCCGATGAGGCCGGACTGGGTCCACGACGGCACGAGGCTGCCCACCGACGAGGAGTCGATCTCCGTCTCGGCGCTGTTCGACCGGGTGCCTGAGAGATCGTGTCCATACATCGGCCAGGTGGCCGCGCTCGCGCCAGTAGACGACACAGAACCCGAAGCTGGGATCGACCAACAGGCGAGCGCAACCGCGCCCGTCACACTGACGGCGAGGAAGAGCCGTCGTGTCGTTTGCCCGAAGATCGCCCGACCCGATCGCACCACCGGTCCTCCCGTTGACTCAACGTAGCAGGGCCGGTTCGGCGGGCGCCCCGGTACCCCGTACTCGCCCGAAGGGAGCACGAGCCTCCATCCGTTATCCGAACGGGGCGTTCGCGATGGCGGCATACCAAGTGGTCGGTCACCTGGACGCTGCGACGTAGAGCCCGTTGGACAGCGAATCGAGCGGCGCGACGGTGAGCTGTGACGCGGCCAGTCCCTCGTGGCCGCTCGAGGTGTAGTCGTATGTCCCGAGGAGACCCTCGAAGTTGGCGTTCTCGATGAAGGTGCGGATGCTGGCCGTGTCAGAGGCGTTGACTCCGTTGGCGGCGCTGGCGAAGAGCTGAAGGGCGTCGTACCCCTGCGCATAGGGCGTGATGGGGTCGCCGAGCCGTTCCTGATGGAGTGCGCGGAGCACCCGGGCACGGAACGACTCCAGACTGACAGGTACGTGGCGCGAAACCACCAACGACTTCGACACGATCACCTGCACTCCGTCGAGGGCTGCGGTCGGAAGCGCCGGAGCTTCCTGCGTGGAAGCAGCTCCCTGCGTTGAAGCAGCTCCCTGCGTTGAAGGAGCGCCCTGCGTGGAGGCAAGAACGGGCAGAGTCGAGCCGGCACCTCGGCGGGCTGCGAGCAGCGAGGTCAGGGTCGATCCGCTGTCGAAGACCACCACCGCGTTCGGGTGCCCCGCCGCGAGGTGCGTCCAGGCCGACGACGCGCCGGCCCGAGAATCGACGACGAAGGTCGTTGCGCTGACGGTGAGACCGGCCGCGCGGGCGGCGCTCCGGAATGCGATGGCCCCCTCGGCCGCCACCTCCGAGCTGGAGCGAACGAGGGCAATGCGGTCGAGGTGCTGCCGCTTCGACGCAGCAACGAGCACGTTGGCCTGGTTCGCCATCGATGCTGCGATGGGGAAGGTGTTGGGGAACTCACTGGGCTTGAAGGTCAGGGCGAGCGCGGAGTAGCTGGCGGCGGCGGTCCCGAGCGCACCTATGTGGTCGCGGTTGGCCGGATTTTCCAGGGCCAGAAAGGGTCCCACCAGAAACGAGACCTTTTCCTGGTTCACCAGGTCCAACAGGGCCTGATTGTCGACAGCGGGATCGGAGCGATCATCCTTGTAGAGCAATTCCAGACACCGATGGGCCGTGAGGACCCCTCCAGCGGCGTTGACCCCATTGACGCCCAACTCGAGGCCGAGCAATTGGGCATGCCCGGCCACGCTGTCGGAGCCGCTCAGAGGAAGTGAGGCGCCCACCTCGACGACGGCCGACGTGTCGCAATGCCCTTCGACCTGATAGACGGTCGTGGGCACACCCAGGCGGGGTGCGGTCTGGCAGCCCGTCAGGACCAGTGCGGCCATGGCGGTGACGGCCACACCGACGAGGCCGACGACGGCATCGCGGGGGCGACGGCTCACGTGGCGGCGACCCCGAGATATGACTCGATCACATGCGGATGATTCAGGACGTCCTCCGGATTCCCCGTCGTGACGACGGCGCCGATATCGAGGGCGATGGCCCGATCGGCCAACTGCCGCAGCAGGCCCATGTCGTGCTCAATCAGGATCATCGAACAGTCGAGGCGGCGCTTGGTTTCGAGCAGGACCGGTGCCATGGCTTCGGTCTCGGCTTGGGCCAGGCCGGCGGACGGCTCGTCGAGCAGGACGATGCTCGGGCCCATGGCGATGATCACCGCCAGCTCGAGAAGGCGTCGCACACCCGTCGAGAGATCCGACGTCAGTTGATCCGAGTATTGCGCCAGCCCGAGGGGCTCGAGGATCTCATCGGCGGCCTGGCGCAGGCGGCGCTCGGAGCGGCGCACGGTCGGCAGGCACAACATCGCTGCCACCGCCCCGGGCGAAGAGGCGTGGTGTGAGATCGCCGTGATGACGGACTCGTCCACCGTCAGGCCCGGCCACAGCCGGGCGGCCTGGAAAGAGCGACCGAGCCCGTGCTCGGCTCTTCGATAGGCGGGCCAGGACGTGATGTCGTCCTCTCCCATGGTGATCCGTCCCCGCTCGGAGCGCCGCTCGCCCGAGAGCATTTCGAAGATGGTGGTCTTGCCGGCGCCGTTCGGCCCGAGCAGGCCCAGGATCTCGCCCCGGTAGAGGTCGAGGTCGACATCATCGACTGCCACCACCCCGCCAAAGCTCTGGTAGAGGCCACGGGCCGACAACACGGCGTGGTGAGAATCCAGAGTCGCGTCGGCCGACGGCTCGAGGTCTGCTCTGTTGACGGTGACCGGTGGAGTCGTGTCGGTCGGCGAATCGTCGGACCCGCCCAGGAGCACCGCCCGGACGATGTCCTGACGGTCGAGCAGATCGGCCGTCGAACCGGAGAAGACCACCTGACCCTTCTCCATGAACATGGCACGATCGCAGAGCCGAAGGGCGAGGTTGATGGACTGCTCGACCAGGATGATGGCGCTGCCGCGATCGTGGATGCCCTTGACGATGCCCAGCAGGCTCTCGATCACGGTGGGGGCGAGTCCCAAGGAGAGCTCGTCGATGATCAGCAGTCTTGGTTTGGCGATGAAGGCCATGGAGAGGCTGAGCATCTGTTGCTCGCCTCCCGAGAGCGAGCCAGCCGGGGTGTGCCAGCGGCGGGAGAGCACGGGAAAATAGTCGAGCACCGTCTTGGTGGCCCGGGCCAGGTCCTCGTCGTCGGTGTCGTAGAGCCAACCGGCGACGCGCAGGCACTCGGCCACGGTGAGCCCGGGGAAGATGCCGCGACCTCCGGGCACCTGCAGGATGCCGGCCTCGGTGATCCGGTGGGCCTCGTAGGTGGTGATGGCCGCGCCGTCGAACATGACCTCCCCCGCGGTCGGCACCACCAGGCCGGAGATGGCCCGCATGAGCGTGGACTTGCCGGCGCCGTTGGTGCCGAGCACCGCGACCATCTCGCCGTCGTCCACATCGAGGTCCACGCCGAAGACGACCTGGACGCCGTCATAGCCGGCATCGAGCGAACGGACCATGAGGAGAGAACCCGTCCCGTCGGCCCGTTCCCGACGCACGGCGGCGTCCGCCAGCTCGGTGATCTTGCGCTTCGCGATGTCCTCGGCCACGAATCGGGAGGCCGAACGGAGCAGCGACGCGCCGATGACGAACAGCGGCACGAAGAGCCAGAACGAAGCGCGGTAGCCGAAGGCGTCGGTGATGAGGGAATTGACGGTGGGGACGCCGCCGGGCGGACCGATGAGGAGGGCGCCGAAGGTCAGCCAGACCGTGGAGAGCCCGAAGCCCAAGGTGAGCATGCGGGTCGGCAGCGCCACCGAGAGCATTGCGTACACACCTGCGATCACCACGGCAGAGGCGCCGGCGAAGACCAGCTGCCCGGCATAGGCCGCGGCCACATCGGGAGCCAGGGCCAGGCAGGCTGCGCCGGCGGCGGCGGCCACGGCCAGCCAGGCGATTGTGCGCATCGCCTTCCCCGGGTCGGCGGCGATGCGACGGGGCAGCACCAACAAGCCGATGACCAGGCCGATGAACGCTCCCGGCTCGGCCAGGCCGAAGAGCAGGACGCGGTGCGCCGCGTCCTGGTGGAAGACGTTCTCGTAGTACGCGGTCGCGTAGAAGGTGAGGCCCAGCACGGTCCCCAGCATGAACGGGAGCGAGTAGTAGATCAGGCGGAGGGATCGGGTGGTGGCGATGACCCGCGCGGCCTCGGGCAGCGTGGCCGGCTCGGCCGGGGGTTCGGCGCGGTCCGGGTCGCCTCCCGGGAGGCCGCCGGGAGGGACCGGGTCCGGGAGCCGGGCGGCGAGCACCACGAAGACGAGGGCACCGGCAGCCAGGACGAAGAACGACGCCTGCCAGCCGGAGACGTAGGCCAGGGTCCCCACCATGAGCGGGCACAGAGAGAGGCCGAACACGAGGGCCGCCCGCTGGGCCAGGATCACCCGCGGTCGCAGGCTGACCGGGTAGTAGTCGCACAGGAGGGAGTTCTGGGTCGAGGTCAGCGCGCCACCGCCGAGCACCACGCCGATGGCGCCGGCGTAGAGCAGGATCTGGTTGGGGAACACACCGGCCAGCCACAGGACGGCGGCCGCCGCGGTGAAGAATCCGCCCGCCCCGACCAGGACTCTGGTCCGCGAGGTCTGGTTGGCCACCAGGGCCAGGACGAGGTCGGGGCCGAGGCCCGTCTGCAATTGCTGGACGGCCACCAGGGCCAGGATGGAGAGGCCCTGGTGGTAGGCGTCCTGCATCCCGGGCAGGAGGAGGACGAAGGTCAGGGCGCTCATGGGCAGGATGGCGCCCAGGCCCATGACGGCGATCAGTGGGCGCGGCGAAGAGGTCCCGGTGAGGCGCGAGGGCCGCCGCGCGTGCACTGGTGGGGCGTCCGCGAGGTCAGCCATGGGCGCCCGTATCGAGGCCGAGGATGAGCACGTCGGCCGTCGGGCGGTCCACCGAGTCGGGCCGCGACGTTCCCGGGTCGGGCGATGTGCCGGTGCCTCCGGTGTCCTCGTCGGGCCGGCGCCAGATCCCGGCCGCGGTGATCCCGCGGCGGCGGGCGACGACGCGCAAGAGCTGGTCCCGGCCGCGGTTGAGGAGGCCGCCGATGCCTTCGGGCAGGAAGAGCAGGAGCAGCAGGATGCCCAACCCGTTGACCAGCTGGGCGTAGCCGGCCGGGAGATAGTACTGGGCCCCCCACACCACCACGGCGCCCAGGATCACGCCCGGCATGGAGCCCAGGCCGCCGATGACCACCATGGAGAACATGGTGATGTTGATGTCCGCGGTGAACGAGCCGCTGTTGATGCCCTGCTGCTGGACGGCGAAGAGCGAGCCGGCGAACCCGGCGATGCCCCCGGAGATGGCAAAGGCCAGCAACTTGTAACGGGTGGTGTTGACGGCCGCCGCCCGCGCCGCCGGCTCGTTGTCGCGGGTCGCGATGAGGTCCCGGCCCGTCCTGCTCTGGCGGAGCGAGCGCACCGCCAGGAGGACCAGGAAGAAGCCGGCCAGGCAGAAGTAATAGACCTGGGAGTCGGAGTTCAAGACGCTCGCCCCGAAGAGCGTGGGCCGGCTTGCCTGGGTGGTGACGAACCAGGGCAGGTAGTTGGGTTGCAGGAAGTACGACGAGGCGGTGACTCCGAAGGCCAGGGTGGTCACGGCCAGGAACGGCCCGGACATGCGCAGGGCCGGGAGCCCGATGAACAGCGAAACCAGGGCGCCGACGAGGACCCCGACCGCCAGCGCGGCGAAGAAGTCCCACCCGTGGCGGGAGTAGAGGACCACCGTGGTGGCGCCGCCGATACCGGCCAGCCCGAATTGCCCGAGGGAGATCTGTCCCGTCCATCCCGTCAGCACCAGCAGCGAGAGCCCGACGATGGCGTAGACCACGATGAGCGAGGCCAGATAGGTCTGGCTGCCGCTGATCAGCAGCGGGAGGAAGGCGACCACGGCCACGAAGCCGACCTTCATGATCCGGAGGGTCCAGCGCACCTCGGGCAGGCTGGCCAGCTGGCGGGGGATGGGCCGGGCCGCGGCCACATAGCGCCAGCTCGACTGCTCGCCCTCGGTCACCCGCGAGCGGGAGCGCCGCTGCAGCAGGAGGGCCACGACGATCACGACCACGAGCGAGGCGTCGACGTAGGTCGTGTTGGAGTACGTCCAGGTGGCCGCGGCGTCGAACACGCCGATGGCCAGTGCCGCCACCACGGTCCGGGGCATGCTCTCCATCCGCCCGATCACGGCGGCAGCCAGAATGCGCAGCAGTATCTCGTCGCCTCCCGCGGTGACGGTCTGGAACCCCCCGAACCCGAGGACGGGCACCTGCAACAAGATGGCCAGGGTCGAAAGGATGGCGGCCAGCACCCAGATGATGGTGTCGAGGCGGGCCACCGAGATCCCGAGCAGGGTGGCCCGGTCGCTGTTCTCGGCGGCCGCCCGGATGCCCAGCCCGTACTTGGAGTAGCGCATGAACAGAGCCAGCGCGGACGCCACGATCATTGCCCCCACCACGGCCACGATGTCGTTGCCGCTGAAGAGCACCGGACCGATGGTGAACGACACATGGAGGGGCGTGTTGACCGACTGGCTGTTCGAGGCGTTGACGCACGACTCGTTGGTGGCCGGGTTGCAGAAGAGGATGGGAGCCAGGGTGGCCACCCCGGTCAGGAGCTGGGCCAGCCCGATCGTGGCCACGGTCAGGATCAAGCGGGAGCTGTTGCGGAAGTGGCGGGGCAACAGGCTGGCCAACGCGCCGAGGATGATGGCGGCGGCGATCCCGGCCCCCGCCGCCAGCACGAAGGGAACCCCGAAGGTGACCACCAGCTCGATGGCCAGCACGGCCGGCAGCACGCCGATCTGGGCCTGGGCGAAGTTGATGATGCGGTCCCCGCGGTAGATGAGGACGATGCCCACGGCCAAGATGGCGTAAATGGACCCGTAGACGATGCCGAGGAGCACGATGCCGAGGGGCAGGCCCTTGGGCAGGGTGGCGGCCAGGAGGATCCACACCCCGATGGCCGCGAGGAACCACCCCAGGGCGGAGCGGATCGACCGCCACAGCGAGGCCCCGCGCTGACGCACGCCGCGGTGCAGCTGACCGCCCGGAGGCGCGTCCGCCTCGGGAACCATCACGTTGTCTCGTCCTCCGCGCCCGGAGGTCTCACAGGGTGCAGCCGATCACTGCGTCTGCATGACGCCCATGCCGCCCCAAGTGCCACCCCCAAGTGGTCGTGCCCTGACCGGGCAAACGTACCGTGCCCTCACTAACATTTCCGGCCAAGCAGATGGACGGGTGGTGGGGGGGCATACCGCCGAACGTCCATGAGACTCAAAAGGGGGGCCATGACATCGTCGGGCCAAAGGTCGATCGGCGTCTCGTCGCGTCATGTCGCAGGGCATCGGATGGCGCGGGTGGCACGCTTCGGCATCGTGGTGGGGGTGGCGCTGCTCACCGCACTGGTGATGGTCCCGGTGGCGGGGGCGTCCGGTACGTCCCCCGAGCTGAAGAGCTCGGGACCGGCCGGCGAGGGGCCCTACCCGTGGGCCTACCCGGCGTCGGGCGGCATAAAGGCGGGCGCCGGCACCACCACCTCGGGCGCCAAGTGCGCGCCGTCGGCGCCGCAGTTCGCCTCGCCGTACGCCGCGCCGTGCATTCCGAAGTTCGCCGGCAACAACGGTGGGGCCACGTACAACGGCGTGACGGCCAGCACCATCACCCTGGCCGAGCGCGAGTTCCCGAGTGCCGCCGACACCCAGGAGATCGAGGCGCAGGCCAAGGCGTCCGGGGGTGCCATCCCCCAGGTCATCAGCCAGGTGCAGCAGGTCTTCCTCAATTACTTCAACAGCGTCTACGACCTCTACGGGCGCAAGGTCGTCATCAAGCCGTACACCACCCAGGCCAGCTTCACCACCGAGGAGCTGGGGCAGGGCCAGCCGCAGGCCTGTGCCGACGCCGACACGATCGCCAATCAGATGCACGCCTTCGGGGAAACGGGCATCACGAACGGGGACTCCTTCGGGGGCACCGCCCCTTTCTCCTCCTGTGCCGCCCAACAGCACCTGGTGGAGTTCAACGGTGACCCGTACTACAACGAGGCCGCGTTCGAGGCGCTCAATCCCTACGTGTGGTCGACCTCCCAGAACTGCGACACGATCACGGCCTCCGAGGCCGAGGTGGTGGCCACCATGCTGGGTGGGAAGAAGGCCATGTACGCCGGTGACCCGACCCTGAAGGACCAGGTGCGCAAGTTCGCCGCTTTCGTCCCCAACGTGCCCCAGTACCTGGGCTGCGCCAAGGAGTTCAACAAATTGGCCGAGAACAAGTACCACCTCAACAAGAGCGAGCTGTCGCCGAGCTTCAACTACAACCTGGACATCGCCACCTTCCAGCAGTCGGCGCAGCAAGCCATCATTCAGTTCAAGGCGGCCGGGGTGACCACGGTCATCTGCTCGGCCGACCCCTTCTCGCTCGGTCTGCTGACCAAGGCGGCGGCGGCCCAGAACTACCACCCCGAGTGGTTCATGACCGGCTCGGCCTTCACCGACCTGGACCAGGTGGCGCAGGGCGAATACTCCCTGCCGGAGATCCAGGGCCACATGTTCGGCATGTCCGAGAGCGCCCCCTCGACCGGCACGACCGGGCCCCACTCTCTGGCCGGCCAGCTCTACCAAAAGCTGACCGGGCACGCCATCCCCAAGGGCACCGACGGCAACTACGGCGGCCTGGTGGAGATCTTCAACGACCTGCAGGCGGCCGGCCCCGACCTGACGCCGAGCACGATGGCCCGGGGGATCCATGCGATGCCCACGCTCGGCGCGCCGGCCTATCAATACGGTCAGTGGACCTACAACGTGGGGCCGACGGGGACGCCCCGGACAGGCGTCCACACGGCGGCTGACGATGCCCGCTTCGTCTACTGGGACGGGACCAAGACGTCGCCGCTCAACGGCGTGCAAGGGACCTTCGTGGCCGTCCTGGGCGGCAAGCGCTACACGCTGGGCCAGTGGCCGACCACGCTGCCGCCGCTCTTCGGAGCGGCCTGACGAATGGCGAACGGGCGTGAGTTCGCGCCCTCGAGTTGGGGCTGACGGAGGGACGGGTGATGATGACCAACTCGAAGACCGACGAGCGTGGCGCCTTGTTCGTGACCGCGGATTCCGAAGACCCGCGCTTCAACGAGCCGTACATCGATGTGCGGGAGTGGCGCGATGAGCCCGCAGACGCCCCGGTGTTCGCCGGCGGCATCACGACGCAGCAAGGTGGCGCCGCGCCCGTCAAGGCGCGCCATCTCTATGTCCACGGAGGGTTCACGGGTACCGACGCCAAGTTCTCGTTCTGCTTTCCGCCGGAAGAGGAGTACCAGGGACGCTTCTTCCAGGCGACCCATCAGTTGCTCGCCGGCGAGGAGGCCACGGCGCGCAATGTCGCGTTCGCGCTGGCGAGCGGCGGCTACTCGGTGCAGACCAACATGGGCGGCAGCGACAACCCTCGGTCGGCGGAGGGGTCGGCGCGCGGCCAGTCCGACACCACGATCCGGGGCTACCGGGTCAACGCCGAGGCGGCGAAGTTCTCTCGCGTCGTGGCGGCCGAGATCTACGGACCCCATCGCACGTACGGCTATCTCTACGGCGGGAGCGGCGGCGCCTACCAGACGGTCACCAGTGCGGAGATGACGACCGGCGTGTGGGACGGGTTCGTGCCCTACGTCATGGGCTCGCCGCAATCCATCCCCAATTGTTTCACCGTGCGCGTGAACGCCCTCCGAGTGCTGAAGGACAAGTGGCCGTCGATCATCGACGCGATCGAGCCGGGCGGAAGCGGTGATCCCTACGCCGGGCTGAACGACGAGGAGCGCACGGCGCTGGAAGAGGCCACCCGGACCGGGTTCCCGCCCGGGGCGTGGTTCAACTACGTCCCCCAGGGCGGAGGACCGCTCGTGCTGGTCGCCAGCTATGTGCCGGTGTTGGACCCGACCTATCTCGATGACTTCTGGAGCAAGCCGGGCTACCTCGGCACCGACCCGACGTCGTCGGTCCGCGCCGCGCGTGCAACACGAGGCGACCGTCGTGGAGGTCGTCCCGGGCGAACGCCAGCAACTCGAGCTGTCCAGCGTCCCCACGGGCGATCTCACGGCCGCCGACGTGGTCATCAGCAGCGGCGCCGCCGCGGGCAAGACCGTCTCACTCGGTCGCATCGACTCGGACGGCAAGGGTCATATCGGCCTCGTATTCGAACCGGTCGGCGACACGGTCGACATCATGGCCGACCCCGCCGTCCTCGACAGCATCCAGCCCGGTGACGAGGTCCGGATCGACAATTCACGGTTCCTCGCGTTGCAGACCTACCACCGTCATCAATTCCCTCCGGCCAATCCCGACTTCGACTACCCCGACGTCTACGACTACTTCCGGAACTCTGACGGTTCGCCCAAGTACCCTCAGCGAAGTGTGGACATCGGTGCGGCCGGCACCCTCGGCGCCACGGGTCAGATCCCGACCGGTCGCTTCAACGGGAAGATGATCGTGGTGGAGTGCCTGCTCGACGGGGACGCTCTGCCGTGGCAGGCCGACTGGTACCGAAAGAAGGTCGAGGCTGTCGAAGGGCCCGACATCGACGAGACGTACCGGCTCTGGTACGTCGACAACGCGAACCACACCGACCCGACGACCGAGTCACTCGAGACTCACGCCGTCGCCTATTCGGGCACGGTGCAGTACGCGCTACGCGAGCTGAGCGCATGGGTCGAGGAAGGCGTCGCCCCACCGCCCACCAGCGAATACCGGGTGCAGGGCGGCCAAGTGCACGTGCCGGTCTCGGCTGCGGAACGCAAGGGCATCCAACCCGTGGTCCATCTCGAGGTGAACGGCGGCGAGCGCGCCGACGTCGCGGCGGGCGAAGCCGTCACCTTCACCGCACAGATCGAGGTGCCGCCCGCCCCGGGCCAGGTGGTGTCGGCGGAGTGGGACTTCGAGGGCGCCGGCACGTATCCGGACGCCGCCGAGCTCGGTGGTCCCACCCCGGAGACGGTGCACGTGACCGCGACGCACGCCTTCTCCAAACCGGGCACCTACTTCCCGGCGCTACGCGTCGCCTCCCAACGCGAGGGCAATGCCGGCACCCCGTTCGCACGATCTCTGAACCTCAGCCGGGTCCGGGTGGTGGTCGACGAATGAGACTCGGGCGGATCCGGCCCCGCCGGGGCTACCCGCCGTCACCGAGATGCCGGACGAAGAACGACTCGGCGGAGTCGTTCTCGAAGATGGGCACCTCGACGTGCCCCCCCGGGTTGACGTGGAGGGTCTTGTCGGCCGAGCCGATGGCATCGAAGAGAGCGAGACCTGCATCGCGGGCGATCAACTCGTCGTCCCACTGGAGGAGGAACAGGATCGGCACGCGCAGAGAGCGGGCCGCCGTCTCGAACCCGGCCCCGCCCATACCGCCGCCCAAGCCGGCCAGACCGAGCACGGCGGCCTTGACCCGGGGCTCGGAGGCCACGAATCGCAGACCGATGCCGGTACCCATGGACAACCCCCAATAGCCCATGCGGTCGTCGCTGAACCCGGTCGAGACGAGGTCGTCGACCAAGGCGGTCAGCTCTCCGACGTGGGTGGCCATCCGGCTGGCGAATCCGGCCGCCTCGTTGGCGTCCATCATCACGGGCAGTCCGGCGCCGGGCCCCTGGTCGATGCGAGCCTGGACGGAACGGCGCCTGGCCCGGGCCGCCTCCTCGTCGGTGATGCGCTCGCCGTGCTCCGGGGCGTCAAGAGCGACGGCCGCGTAGCCCCGGTGCCGCACGAGGCGCCGGGCGAGCCCGAGCACCTCGGGGGCGCGCTTGTGGACCACACCTCCGTGACCGAGGATCACCGTCGGTCGGGGCCCGGTCGCGGCCTCCGGCCGCCAGACGATGCCCGGCACGATCTCCCCGCCCTCCACCTCGAGCCCGACACGTCGCTCGACAACACCGCGTTCGCAGACTTCCTCGACTGTCTCCATTGGCCCCAGCCCCTCCGGTCGAAGTAGCCGAAGCGTACCGCCGGCCCTGCACCAAGTGATGCCGTTCCCCGGCATCTCGACCTGTCCGTGGCTCAATGGCCGGTCCCGCCTCACCCCGGACCCGTTGACGCCGCTCGAAGGGCCCGCGGTTCTACTCCACCGAATAGGCGCCGACGACCATGGCCAGGTATGTCTCCTCGAGGATCGTTCCGCTCTTGTCCGTCGGATCGAGACGCCATTGCGCCAGGACGGCATCGAGCGCGCCCAACAGCACGGCGGTGACCGACGTGGAGCGATCCCGATCCAAGCCGTACTGCCGGGCCGCCGCCGCGGCGAAGGCCCGGACAGTGTGCCGGTCTCTGGATCGTTGCTCCCTGCGGATGTCCCGGTTCCACCCGCCGGCGGCCCGGAGGGCGGTGAAGATCTGGCCCCGCTCCACCGTGGCCCGGATCGAACCGCGCAGGAGCGCTTGGTACATCTCCTCGACGCTGCCAGCCGCCGCCACCTCCGATGCGAGCTCCGCGTGCAACTTCGATGCCTCCCGCCGGTACGCAGCTGCGAGGAGCCCGTCGCGGTTGGCAAAGTGCTTGTAGACGAGGGGTCGGCTGACCCCGGCTCGCTCGGCCACCGCCTCCATCGACACCTCGTGCACCCCCTTCGTCCTGACCAGCGCCACGGCGGCGTCGAGCAGGGCATCACGGCGTGCGGAGCTCTGCAGGCGCCCTCCCGCGACGGCCGCCCGGTCGGACGAAGAGCGAGCCCTTGCACTGGTGGGGCCCATGGTGGCATTCTGTCACAACAGTTGGTGACACTTTGTCACCGAAGGGGAAGGTTCACCGAAGGGGAAGGCTGGGTGCTCGCAGTGGACACGACGACCTATGTGCGAGGACGGAGCGTCCTCGACGCCGACAGCCACGTCATGGAGCTCGCCGACTTCCTCGAAGATTTCGTCGACCCGGCCTTCAAAGACCGGCTGCGCGATGTGACGAGTGATCGCCTCGCGGCGGTGCTCACCGAGGCGGTGGCGAACGCTGCAGCGCGGCGTACGGACGCCGAAGCGGCGAAGCTGGCCGAGGACCGACTCATGGTGGACAAGGGGTGGGGCGCCATGGGTGCGTTCGACCCGGCGGAGCGGAGCCGGGTCCTGGACCTACTCGGCGTCGAGGGGCAGCTCGTGTTCGCCACCTTCGCCACGGCGAGGTTCGTCGGCAAGGACGAGGATCGTCTTTACGCCGGGAGTTCGGCTCAGAACAAGGCGATGGCCCACTTCTGCTCGCAGGACGAGCGGCTGCTCCCCGTGGCCTTCGTCCCGCTGGTCGACCCGGGCCGCGCCATCACTTTGGCCGTCGAGGCGGTCGAGGCCGGCTGCGCCGCGGTGATGGTTCCCTCGACAGCCGCAGGCACGCGTGGTCCGACCCATCCGGACCTCGATGGCTTCTGGGACGTGCTCAGTGAAGCCAACGTGCCGTTCGTGCTGCACGTCGGCGGTGGTGGGAGGCTCCTCGACCCCGCCTTTCACAACAACGCGATGCCGGTTCCCGACCACCTGGGAGGTGGCGAGAACGTCCGATCGAAGGACTTCCTCGCGATCCCCCACTCGCCAGAAGTGTTCCTGGGAGCACTGATCTACGACGGTCTCTTCGACCGCTTCCCGAAGTTACGTGGAGGTTGCATCGAGCAGGGAGCGGGTTGGGTGGTGTCATGGATGCGCCACCTCGACTACGGGATCCGTGCGTTCCGCCGTACGGAAGAGCCGCTCCGGGGACTCGAGTTGGCTCCCTCCGACTACGTGCGTCGGCATCTCAAGTTCACACCGTTCCCAGGCGAACCGGTGGATTGGATGATCGAGCAGTCGGGTGCCGAGCTCTTCATGTTCTCGACGGACTTCCCGCATCCGGAAGGTGGAAGGGATCCGTTGCAGAAATTCGAGGATGCGCTCGAGGGCTCCAGTGAAGAAGATCGTTCGAAGTTCTTCTACGGCAACATGCACGAACTTCTCCACGGGGCACACTCGGCCTGACAGTCCCCCCGCCACCCGATTCCAGGCACTGACTGTGGTCGACTTCACGCAGGCGCCCACGCGGGGCGTGGTTTGCGGTCACAACAGGAGAGCAGAAAATGAACGAGTACGTGTTCACCGTCGAGCGTCTCATCAATGCCTCGCCGGAGGTCATCTTCGACGTGCTGGCGAATCCAGCCAAACACTCGCTCATCGACGGTTCGGGAATGCTCCAAGGAACCGACGAACCTGACGACTCGCGCCTGGCGCTCGGTGTGACGTTCGGCATGGGGATGAAGATGGGCGTTCGCTATTCGACCGTGAACACCGTGGTCGAGTTCGAGGAGAACCGTCTCATCGCCTGGCAGACAGGCCCCAAGGGCAAGCTCGAACCATATGTGGCGGGCCGGATCTGGCGCTACGAACTCGAGCCACGCGGCGACCGTACGTCGGTGCGGGAGAGCTGGGACATCGCGACCGATCACCAGCGTGTGCTGCTGAAGCTGGGGGACATCTATTCGAAGAAGACCCGCCGGGACATGGAGCTGACCCTGGCCCGTCTCGACGCCCTGGTGACGGCACCAGAGGGGTGACGGATTGCCCAGAGGGGCGGTCGTCAACGGGCGAAGAGGTGGTAGCCGGCAAATACCCATGCCACAACGAGCGCGACATGCGCCAGTCGTGAGGTGGAGATGAACCGGACGAACTCCTCGGCGTTCGCTCGGCGGCCGTCAGAACGCCGAGCGGCCATGTCGATGAGAGCGGCGACGAGGGGCACCGCCACCCAGAAGGCGACACCGACGGGCGGGCTGGACGGCAAGAGCAGCGCCGGCCCACCGTGGTGGCCACCCAACGACCCCATGGCGGCGGCCAGCGCGCTCCCACTCTCGGGGGCGTGTGGATCTCGCGCTTGCTGCCCGGCCTCGATCGTGCTGCCCGGTGCCCGGACCAGCGCGACCTCGTAGCCGATCCCTATGAGCACCCATACCAGGAGGAGAGCGGCGTTCAGCGGGCGGTAGGCCTGGGCCAGGGCGCTCACCGTCAGGTGGTACCGGCCCGGGCCCGTGTCGACGCCGAGTACATTCCAGGCCAGCACGACCACGATCAGCGCCAGCCACGGAGCCACGCCTCGCAACGCCGGTACCGGACCGCCGCGGTCAGCCCGCGGCCACGGGTCGCGCGCCGGTTCGAGATGCCAGCCCACCCCGCGACCCGCTTTGCCCTGCCACAGTGCGAGGTCGACGAGGATCACGGCGAGCAGCGAGGCGACCCAGCTCACTTCCGCGGCCACCGATGTCCGGTGGTAGCCGCTCAACCAGCCGCAGCAGGCGCACAGCGCGATGCCGGCAACGCCGATGACCACGTCGCGGGCTCGCACGGGCACCGGTCTATCCCAGGCGAGAGACGAGACGGACGTTGTTTCTCGAGCCTGTTTCGTCATGCCCAGGGGTCATCGGGCCGCCAGTAGGGTCCGCCGATGGCCAAAGGTGGACTCCTGCGGCACCGCGACTTCCGGTTGCTCTGGGGTGGTGAGACCGTCAGCGAGCTCGGCTCGCAGGTCAGTCTCCTCGCCATCCCCTTGCTGGCGGTGGGGACACTCCACGCCACAACCATCGAGATGGGGTTCCTGACCGCGGCGTCGACGGCGGCCTTTCTGGTCGTCGGGCTCCCAGCCGGGGTGTGGGTCGACCGCATGCGCAAGCGTCGCGTCATGATCGGGGCCGACCTGGGCCGGATGGTCGCGCTCGGCTCGGTCCCGGTCGCCTACGCCGTCGGCGGTCTCACGCTGGCCCAGCTCTTCGTCGTCACGCTGGCCACCGGGATCCTCACGGTGTTCTTCGATGTCGCGTACCAGTCGTACCTTCCCGCACTGGTCGGTCGGGAGCACCTGGTGGAGGGCAATGCCAAGCTCACGGGCAGCGCGCAGGCGGCGGCGGTGGCGGGCCCAAGCGTCGCCGGTGGCCTCGTCCAGGCCATCGGCAGCTCCGCCGCGGTCCTTGTCGACTCGGTGACCTTCGTCGTCTCCGCCGTCGCCGTGGGCGCCATTCGTGCTCCCGAGCCGAGGCCCGCCGTGCCCGCGGGCGGGCGCCCCCGGCTGGTGCACGCCATCTCCGAAGGCCTGCGCTTCGTCTTCGGCAACCCGCTCCTTCGGGCGATCGCCGCCACCACCGCCACCGCCAACCTGTTCAGCGGAGTCGCCGCCTCGGTCGAGATCCTGTTCCTGGTGCGCGAGGTCCACGCCTCACCAGGGGTGATCGGGCTCCTCTTCACCATGGGCGGGATCGGTGGCGTGCTCGGCGCCTTCGCCGCGGGGCCGATCGCCCGCCGTTTCGGCGGGGCGCGGGCCACCATCGTCGGTATCGCCTGCAGCGTCGGTGCGCTGCTGATCCCGCTCACCATGCCCGGCGCGGGGCTGCTCTACTTCGGCTTCGGGATGCTGCTGGTGGGGTTCTCCGCGGTGGTGTACAACGTGAACCAGGTCAGCTTTCGACAACGCCTGTGCCCCGACCACCTACTCGGGCGCATGAACGCCACGATGCGCTTCGTCGTCTGGGGGGTGCTCCCGATCGGCGCCCTGCTCGGCGGTGTCCTCGGAGCGGCCATCGGCCTCCGCCCGACGTTGGGGGTGGGCGCGCTGGGCCAGGCCCTGGCTGGAACCTGGCTGCTCGCGTCGCCGATGCGCAGCCTGCGTGACTTCCCCGACGCGCCCGGTGAGCAGGAAGCGGCCAGCGGGACGTGAGCCGCGGGCCGGCGGCCCCCCTGTGGTTTACCGGTGGTGCGCGGTGACACCGACGGCCGGCAGGTCCTCGATCTCGCGCTTGGTCAGGTTGACCGTGATGCCGTTCTCGATGCGGGCGACGGCGCTGATCGGGATGACCACCTGCTTCTTTCCCCACAGATGCCCTTCTTGTAGGAGCACGTGTGTCACATGACCTTGGGCCGAGTCGATGACGAGCCCCTCCACCCTGCCGATCTCACCATCGCTCGCGTGCACGGCCTCGTCGCGCCGTACGCCGATCTCGCCCGGCGGGAGCATGTCGCGGGTCTCGACCGCGCTGGCCAGGGCGAGTCCGGGGTCGGCACTGCTGTCCAGGCCGAAGTACGGCCAGTAGTAGGCCTCGTGCGCGGCGTAGGCGTCGTAGCCGCTGCCGCCGGGGAGGAAGTCGATCTCCTCGGCGGAGGGGAGCTTCTCGAACTCGGCCAGGGTGGTGCGGAGGCGGACAGTGTCGGTGCCGGCCTCCACCATGTCGAGCGGGACGAGGCGGCCCAGGCCGCTGCGGTGCTCGGGCTCGATGACGAGGTGGGTGAGCGCGCGGGCGACCGGGTCCACGACCACCCTGCTGACCTCGCCGCAGGGTCCGTCGCTGCAGACGGCGGCTGCCCCGATCGTGAACGTGGTGTCTGCCATACCGGCCTCCCTTACGGGCAAGACCCTATCGGGGCGACAAGGCCCTACCGAGGTCTGCCATCCCGATCGTGAGTTCCCGATGGTGAGCAACGTCACCAACCCCGGAGGTCGACGTCCCAGCGTTCGAGTACCTCGTCGCCGTCGACGACGAACAGGGAGTCGTGGTACGCCACGGTCGGGTCGACGTGCGCCGGGAGCACCTGGATCCGGTCCCCCACCCGAAGCGGGGATTCGGGGGCGAACGTGAGGTGCTCGTCCGAGCAGAACCACACTTCGGCCCCCTCGACGGACGGGTTGCCGTGGTCCATGCCCAGCGCCTTGAGCCCGCAGTCGGCCACGACCCAGCGCGCCGACACGGAGATCACGGTGGCCAGGACGGACAGCGCCTGGACGAAGGGCAGGCCGAGCTTGCCGTAGGCGGTGTCCATGAGCGCGTAGGAGCCGGCCTGAATCTCGGTGGCCCACGTGTTGAGGTCGTAGGTCCCGGTGCCGCCCGCCGAGATCACCTCGCCGCCCGCCTCGCCGGCGGCGAGCATCAGCTGCGCCATGGAATCCTCCAGCATGGTGACGCGCGCAGCCCGGTCCTCCAGGCCGACGATGTGGCCCTCGTACCCCATGACCCCGCGCACGGTGAGCCCGGCGGCCCGGGCGCGCTCGGCCAGCCGGCCCGCGTCCTCGGGCCGGCAGCCGCAACGGGGGAGCCCCACATTGACGTCGATCAGGACCTCGGGCACCCCCACGCGTGCCGCCGCCTCGATCGTCGCGTCCGAGTCGACCGCGACGGTGATGCGCCCGCCCGCCCCCGCGAGCGCCCCGAGCCGGGTGGCGTCGGCCACCTCGTTGGCCAGCAGGAGGTCCGCGCCCAACCCGGCGCGCACCATGCCCTCCATCTCGCGGATGGTGGCGCAGGTGAACCGGGTATGGCCCGCCGCCGCCTGGCGGGCAGCCAGCGCGGTGCACTTGTGCGCCTTCACGTGCGGGCGCATGCGTTCCCCCGGGAGGGCTTCGGCCATGGTGCGGAGGTTCGCCTCGAGCCCGGCGGCGTCCACGAGGAGCGCCGGTGTCGTCAGCTCCGCGGTCTTCATCCCGGGCACGCTACCGACCTCCCCTGCGGCGCGGCGGGGCTTCGGGGCTGCGGGGCTGCGGGGCTGCGGGGCTGCGCGGCTGCGGGCTGCGCGGGGCTGCGGGGCTGCGGGGCTGCGGGGCTGCGGGGTACTCTCCGCGCCGTGGGCACGCCATGGCTGGGAGACGCCTGCGGCCTGGTCGACGCCTTCCGGGCCGGGGAGCTGTCCCCGCTGGAGGCCCTCGAGGAGTGCATCGCCGCCATGGAGGCGTCGCCCCTCAACGCCTTCAGCTTCACCGACTTCGAGCGAGCCGAGGTGGCAGCCCGTCAGGCCGACGTCTCGCTGCCCTTCGGCGGCGTGCCCTTCGGCATCAAGGAGCTCGAGAAGGTGGAGGGGTGGCCGTACACGGAGGCCTCGGTCATCTTCCGGGACCGGGTGTCGGACCACGACGACACGTCGCTGTCGCGCTTCGCGCGCCACCGGGGCGGTGCTGACCGCCCAGACGGCGGCACCCGAGTTCGGGGGCATCAACTGCACCTCGACCGAATTGCACGGGACGACGCGCAGCCCGTGGAACCTCGACCGGACGCCGGGCGGGTCGTCGGGCGGATCGGCGGCGGCGGTTGCCGGCGGCCTGCTGCCGATCGCGACCGGCAGCGACGGAGGCGGGTCCATTCGCGGCCCGGCCGCCTTCAGTGGGCTGTTCGGCCTGAAGGCGACCTACGGGCGGATCCCGAAAGGCCCGGACGGGACCATCGAGCCGATGACCACCGTGCTGGGGTGCCTGAGCCGGTCGGTGCGGGACACCGCGCGCTACTTCGACGCCTGCAACGGATTCGACCGGCGCGACCCGCTCAGCCTGCCCCGGGTGGAGGGGTGGGAGGCCGGGCTCGGCACGCACGATCTCTCCGGCATGACAGCCGTGATCCTGGCCGATCTGGGCATCGCGCAGGTCCGGTCGGACGTCGCCGCGCTCGTCGCCGTGAGCGCCGAGCAACTGGCAGGGGCGGCCGGCCTGCGCCTCGTCGCCGTGACACCCGCGCTGCCGCCGCTGCGCGGCGCGTGGGCCATGGCGAACCAGCCGCCTTTCGTGGCCGACCTGGGCGATGCCTATCCCGACCGCGTCGACGAGCTGTCACGAGAGATGGCGGCGGGACTCCAGAGCGCCCGGGAGCGCTACAACCTCGAGAGGGCAGCGTCGGTCGAGCGCTACCGGCGGCAGCTCAACGGCGCGATGGCGGATCTCTTCGACCAGGCCGACTTCGTATTCTGCTCGACGCATCCCGATGTGGCCTTCAAGGCGGAGGGGCCGCCACCCTCGACCCTCCCCGGGCGGGACCTCATCCACGAGATCGGCTTCGCCCGGGCCATCATGAACCAGGCCGCGCTGACCGCGCCGTCGAACCTCAACGGCAGCCCCGCGGTGAGCATCCCGGCGGGGCTGGTCGACGGGCTGCCGGTGGGGCTCCAGGTGTTGGCCGGGCACCATCGCGAACAGCTGCTCCTCGACCTGGCGCTCGCGGCGGAGCGTGAGATGCCGTGGCCTCTGGTCGCGCCGGGCGCCCCTCTGCGCACGGGCTGATCTTCAGCGCGGCGCCGACCTCCAGGGGGTCATGTCGAGACCGGGGTAACGCGCCTGGACCCCGGTCAGAGTGGCCTCGTTCCAGTACGGGTGGCCGGGCGGGGGCACGCCCATGAGCGCGAGCTGGCGAGGCGTGGCCTGCTGGATGTACTTCGTCAGCTCGGGGGAGAAGCCGCGGAACGGCCAGGCCTGATAGCCGCCCCACCCTGCTTCGCGGTGACGGAACGAGACATGGAGCATGACGCGGTATCGCGAGGCGTCGGTGAAGTCCACTGAGCGGTGGTAGACGTCGGGGCGGTAGGCGACGACCGATCCGGCCGGTGCCGCCGCATTCGATGCGTCGTCGTAGAGTTCGGCGTAGTCGACGTAGTTCAGCGTGTGTCGCTCCACGGGGATGTCCTTCGTCTTCTGCCAAGAGACGAATCGGGTGGCGCCGTCCTCAGTGCCGACATCGGTGAGGTAGACGAAGAACTCCACCTGTTGGTAGCCGATGTCATGGCGGGGGACGACCAGCATGTGGTTGGGGTAGTCGGCGTGCAGGAGCTGGTTGTAGCCCGATGCTTGGTGGGCGTACTTCGCGGTCGCGATGCCCATGTAGAGCGCGAGGTCCGCCGTGCCGAGGAGCCCCACGGCCAGGTCGACCACGTTGTCGTGGAGTACGAGCGCGTTGAGGCGCGTGCTGTGGAAGGGGAACTCCGGCCATGGCGCATCCCAGGTGTGCCACTCGCCGGCCGCAGTGCCACCCTCTTCCGCCATTTCGGCGGGGCTGGGGAAGTGATGGTGCATGGCCTCCTGCGCCGCGGCCAACTCGGCCGGTGGGATGACGCCGGGTACGGTGCACCACCCGTCGGTGTCCCAGCGGTCCTTCAGCTCGGGCGTCAGCGCGGGCATGACGGCAGGATAACTTCAGGGCCTGTTACCATGGCTGTGCTTCGGGCGTTCGCCCGGCGGGCCCGTTCGAGAAATCTGATCGAGTAGGCCACTTTCCTCGATCGGAGTCTTGTCATCTCTTCCTTCTCAGACCTTGGCGTCCCCGCGGCGTACTGCGAGCGCCTTTCCCGCCAGGGCATCACCGAACCCCTCACGATCCAGGCGGAGACGATCCCCCCCGCCTTGGCGGGCCGGGACATCTGCGGCAAGGCGCCGACCGGATCGGGCAAGACACTGGCCTTCGGCCTTCCGCTCGTCGTCAACACGGTGCAATCGCGCCCGCGACGCCCGGGGGCGCTGGTCCTCGTGCCGACACGTGAGCTCGCCTCCCAGGTGCACGAGGTCATCGGAGGGCTCATGGGACAGGATCGCAAGCGGGTCGTGTCCATCTTCGGTGGCACGGGCTACCGCGACCAGATGCGGGCCCTGCACAAGGGCGTCAACATCGTGGTGGCCTGCCCGGGACGCCTCGAGGACCTGATCGAGCGCGGCGACGTCCTCCTCGACGATGTCACGACCGTCGTGCTCGACGAGGCAGATCGCATGGCCGACATGGGGTTCCTTCCCGCGGTGCGCCGACTGCTCGACCAGACGGCGCCCAACCGCCAGGTCCTCCTCTTCTCGGCCACCATCGGACGTGAGGTGGAGTCGGTCATCCGCAACTACCAGCGGAACCCCGTCAAGGTCGCCATCGAAGCCACCGCCGAAGCCAAGGGGGACGTGGCCCACCACTTCTGGAAGGTCGATCGGGCCGAGCGCGTGGCCATCACGGCCAGGCTCATCGAGCACCACGGCCAGGCATTCGTCTTCTGCCGCACCAAGCGAGGCGCGGACCGCGTCGTCAAGCAGCTCCAGTCCCACGGTGTGCGGGCGGTGCCCATGCACGGCGATCGCACGCAGGGGCAGCGCGAGCGGGCCCTGGACTCGTTCGCCAAGGGCAAGACTGACGCCCTGGTGGCGACCGACGTCGTCGCCAGAGGCATCCATGTCGACGCCCTGCCGTGCGTGGTCCATTTTGACCCGCCCACCGACCACGTGGACTACGTGCACCGGTCCGGCCGGACCGGCCGGGCCGGTCATACCGGTACCGTCGTCTCGCTGGTCACGCCGGAACAGCACAAGGACGTGAGTGGCATGCAGCGTGCGCTGGGCCTGGAGCCCGGGCTCTTGGCGCCGTTCTCTGCTCTGACACCGGCACCACCCGCCGCCGACGGGGGCAGCCTGAAGACTCGGAAGATGACCGGAACGGTGAAGTTCTTCAACAGCGCCCGCGGTTACGGGTTCGTCGAGCACCGTGGCGGAGAAGACCTCTTCGTCCACCATTCGCAGGTCGAGGGAGACGCACGCCGCGGCATTGCGCCGGGGTCGACCGTCGAGTTCACCATCGGCGCGGGCCGCAGGGGTGACGAGGCGCACAACCTGAAGGTCCTGACGCCCGGATGAGGGACGGCTTCGCTCAGCGTTAGGTCTCAGCGCTCAGCGCTCAGCGCCAGCGCCCCGCCGAGAGCCCCGTTCGGCTTCGGGGACCCCTCGGACCCGCCCGGTGAGAGACCCGCCCGGTGCGGGACCAGATCGAGGTCACTGCCGGGCCGGCCGGCCGCGGCGGGTGACCCGTCTTCGAGGAGCCCGACACCCTGGCCGACTCATGGGACACTGGCCGACACTGGCCGACGCCTGTTCGGGCGTTGGCAGCCGATATTCTGGCCACGGCCCGTTCCGGGGCCCGGACCAGGAACCGGGTGGTCGTGCCGGAGCACGGGATCGTCGAACCCGATGCGACTCAGGGCGATTTCATCTTGGGTTCACATTACGGATACGGCGGCGAAATAGGGTCCGATGAGACTAAATGACGGCAATCCGAAACGGGTCGCCGTGATCGCAAGAAGCCGGGACCCCGCACCGGCGCCTTGACCACGGAGAAGAAGGGGAACACAGGAGAATCCATGAGCTACCAGGCCGAGTACATCTGGATCGACGGGACGGAGCCCACCCCGCTCCTTCGCAGCAAGACCAAGATCGTCGACGAGGGCAAGGAGCCCCCGATCTGGGGTTTCGACGGCTCGAGCACAAACCAGGCCGAGGGAAATGATTCGGACTGTGTCCTCCAGCCGGTGTTCGCCTGCCCCGATCCGCTGCGGGCGGACGGTGACAAGCTGGTCATGTGCGAGGTCCTGCACCCCGACATGACCCCCCACAGCACGAACACCCGGCGCAAGTGCGCCGATTTGGCGGAGAAGTACGCCGACCAGGAGCCGTGGTTCGGGATCGAGCAGGAGTACACCTTCTTCCAGTACGGCCGTCCCCTGGGCTGGCCCGAAGCGGGGTTTCCCGCACCGCAAGGCCCGTACTACTGCGGGGTCGGTGGCGACAAGATGCCCGGCCGCGAGATCGTCGAGCGCCACACCGCGGCGTGCCTGAAGGCCGGCCTCGGGATCGAGGGCACCAACGCCGAGGTGATGATGGGCCAGTGGGAATTCCAGATCGGCGTCCTTCCGCCCCCTCTCATCGGTGATCAGCTCTGGACGGCCCGCTGGCTGCTCTTCCGCATTGCCGAGGACTTCGACGTGTTCGCCACCCTGGAGCCCAAGCCCGTGCTCGGCGACTGGAACGGGGCCGGTGCGCACACCAACTTCTCCACGAAGGCCATGCGGGAGGACGGCGGGTGGGACGCGATCATCGCGGGGTGCGAAGCGCTCGGGAAGCGCGTCGAGGAGCACGTCACGAAGTACGGCATCGGCATCGAGAGCCGTCTGACGGGTGCGCACGAGACGGAGCATTTCACCAAGTTCAGCTACGGCACCTCCGACCGCGGCGCATCCGTCCGCATCCCCTGGCAGACCGCCCAGAACAAGAAGGGGTGGCTGGAGGACCGTCGGCCGAACGCCAACATGGACCCATACGTGGTGAGCGGCCTCATGGTCGAAACCGTCTGTGGGGCGGCCGCCGGCGACTGAGCTGTGCCTGATCGGGAACGCCGCTGGTTCCGGGAGCGCACCACCCGGGGCCGGCGGCGTTTCTCGTTGTTGCGTCAGCCGGGCGGGCCGGGCGGTGCACGCCCATGCACCCGGCGGGCCGTGCACGAGGGCGCCGATCCCGCAGCGCGGGCAGTGCCTCGGGTTCGTCGGGCTCGAACGATCCTCGCTGCCCGGGGTAGGGGTCGCCCGGCGGCGTAGGCTGCCTGCGGGCTGCGTGCGGGTCTGTGGTTGAAAGTCGAGGCCAGTCGCAGGCGAAACGACCCACGTAAGGCGACTTGTGGTCGCTGAGCATGGTGCGGCTTAGAGGTAAGCCCTGCCCGCTGCGTCCCCGGCTGTCGGGGGCGGGCGGAGACGAGGCGATGCGCGCCAACGTGGTGCCGTTGGGTGCGGCGGCTCGCCGTCGCGCCGCCGGTACCGGCGCGTCACCCTCGCGGCAGGCGAGTGTGGGGTCAAAGACCAGGTCAGCCGCACGCAGCCCCATTTCCACGCGGACGCCGGGCGGCGGCTCCGCACCGGCCACGGCCGGTAGGATCTTCGCGCCATGAGCGTGTTCACCAAGGTCCTGCGCGCCGGCGAGGGCAAGAAGGTCAGGCGGCTGGCCGATCTCGTCCCTCTGATCGGCGCCCTCGAGCCCGAGATGCAGGGTCTGAGCGATGCGGCGCTCGCCCACAAGACGGTGGAGTTCAAGGAGCGCCTCGAGCAGGGGGAGACCCTCGACGACCTCCTCGTGGAGTCCTATGCGGTGGTGCGCGAGGCGGCCTGGCGCGTCCTGGGCCAGCGCCACTTCGACGTGCAGCTGATGGGGGGCATGGCGCTGCACTTCGGTTGGATCGCAGAAATGAAGACGGGCGAGGGGAAGACGCTCGTCTCCACGCTGCCTGCCTACCTCAACGCCCTCGACGGGCGTGGTGTGCACATGGTGACGGTCAACGAGTACCTGGCCACACGTGACTCCGAGTGGATGGGCCGGGTCCACCGTTGGCTCGGCCTGACGGTCGGCCGCATCAGCTCCGAAATCGACGATCCCACCATCAAGCGGGCGGCCTACGCGGCGGACATCACGTACGGCACCAACAACGAATTCGGCTTCGACTACCTGCGCGACAACATGACGCGTAGCCGGGAGTTGATGGCCCAACGTGAGCACGTCTTCGCCATTGTGGACGAGGTCGACTCCATCCTCATCGACGAGGCACGGACGCCTCTCATCATCTCGGGTCCGGCCGACGAGGCGGCGCAGCTCTACTACCAGTTCGCCTCCATCGCCCGGACGCTCACCCGTGATGTCGACTACGAGGTCGATGAGGAGAAGAAGACGGTCGTCCCTCTCGAATCGGGGATCGAGAAGGTGGAGCAGGCGGTCGGGGTCGAGAACATCTACGACGCCGTGTCGGTCAACTACGTCCACCAGCTGACCAAGGCCCTCACGGCCAAGGACCTCTACAAGAGGGACAAGGACTACCTCGTGCAGCAAGGCGAGGTGAAGATCGTCGACGAGTTCACCGGACGCACGCTCGAAGGCCGCCGGTGGTCCGACGGTCTCCACCAGGCCGTTGAGGCCAAGGAGCGCGTGGCCATCAAAGAGGAGAACCACACCTGGGCCACGGTGACACTGCAGAACTACTTCCGCCTGTACGACAAGTTGTCCGGCATGACCGGCACCGCCGAGACCGAGGCCGGCGAGTTCGCCTCCACCTACGCCCTGCCGGTGGTGCCGATCCCGACCAACAAGGAGATGATCCGCCTCGACGAGCCCGACCTGGTCTTCAAGTCCGAGGAGGCCAAGTTCAATGCCGTCGTCGAGGACATCGTCGAGCGGCACGAGTTGGGCCAGCCCATG
The DNA here is from genome assembly GCA_963764305.1 of uncultured Acidimicrobiaceae bacterium. Taxonomy (GTDB): domain Bacteria; phylum Actinomycetota; class Acidimicrobiia; order Acidimicrobiales; family RAAP-2; genus Bog-473. The sequence continues at coordinate 217,946 of CAVXSD010000005.1, forward strand.
CTGATCGGGACCGCGTCGGTGGCAAAGTCGGAGTTGCTGGCGCGCCTGCTCGAGAAGCGGGGCGTGCCGCACAACGTGCTGAACGCCAAGCAGCACTTCCGGGAAGCGGAGATCGTGGCCCAGGCCGGTCGGCGGGGCGCGGTCACCGTCGCCACCAACATGGCCGGCCGCGGCGTCGACATCATCCTCGGCGGCAACGCCGAACTGTTGGCCGAGCACGAGCTGGCGGCCGAGGGCGTCGACATCGAGAGCGACGAAGGCCTGGCCGAGCTCGACCACCGGCAGGTGGCCGTGGAGGCGCGCTGCCGGGCCGAGGGCGAAGAGGTGCGCAAGCTCGGCGGGCTCTACGTGCTGGGCAGCGAGCGCCACGAGAGCCGGCGCATCGACAACCAGCTGCGCGGCCGGTCGGGCCGTCAGGGTGACCCGGGGGAGAGCCGTTTCTATCTGAGCCTCGACGACGAGCTCCTCCGCCTCTTCGCCACCGGCGCCATGAGCTGGGTCATGGGGCGCACATTGCCCGACGAGGTGCCGATCGAGTCCAAGACGGTGGCCAAGGCCATCGAGAGGGCCCAGAACACCGTCGAGGCCCGCAACGCGGAGCAGCGCAAGGATGCCCTCAAGTACGACGAGGTGATGGACCAGCAGCGAAAGGTCATCTACGAGCGCCGGCTGCAGATAATCGACGGCGACGACCTCGAGGAGCACACCGAGGACCTTCTGGCCGGCGCGGCGGAGAAGCTCGTCGCCGAGCACTGCCCGACCGAGTTCGAGGAGGACTGGGACCTCAAGGCCCTGGTCGACTCGCTGATGCAGTACTACCCGACGAAGTTCTCCGTCGCCGACCTCGCGCAGGCATCGACGACGGAGGACCTGGTCGAGTCCATCGTCGAGGAGGCGCTCGACTTCTACGAGAAGCACGGCGAGGCCATGCCGGGAGGCGCTGAGACCATGCGCCAGATCGAGCGCGACGTCTACCTGCAGATCATGGACGCCCGCTGGCGCGACCACCTGGCCGAGATGGACAACCTCAAGGACGGCATCCATCTGCGCTGGACCGTCCAGGCCGACCCCCTCAACGCCTGGCAGCAAGAGGGCTACTCGATGTTCGGCCAGCTCATGGAGGTCATCGACAACGACTATCTCCGCTACATCCTCCATGTCGAGGCGGTGCAGCAGCCGGCGGCCGAGCCCGACCTCGACAGGGCCGTCTACGCCGCCGCCGAGGACCCGGTGGCCGAGACGGGGGCTCTGGCGCCGGCGCTCCTCGCCGACCAGGGGGCCAACGTGCCCGCGCAGACGTCCGTGCTGGCGCGGCCGAATGCCGGCGGGAACGGCCGCAGGGCCGGTGGCACGGCCCAGATCAAGCAGCCCAACGCACCCGACCCCGACGCACTGGTGCCCATTGTGAAGGAGCAGCACGAGAAGGTCGGGCGTAACGACCCGTGCTGGTGCGGGAGCGGCAAGAAGTTCAAGTTCTGCCATGGCGCCGCCTGACGGGCCGTCGGCCGACCTTCCCCGCGACTTCACATCCGAGCTTGAAGCGTTGGGGGAGCGGCTGGCCGAGGCCGAGCGTTATCTCGGGCGTGAGAAGCTCGAGGTCCGCCGGGCCGAGTTGGAGGCCGAGGTGGGCCGGCCCGACCTCTGGGACGACGCCGACAACGCGCGATCCGTCACCAAGGAGCTGGGGCGGGTGTCCGCCGACCTGGAGCAGCTCGAGACGCTCCGCAGCGCACTCGGGGATGCCCGGGCGCTGCTCGAGCTCACCGAGGAATCGGCCGCCGAAGGAGCCAGGGACGCAGCGCTCGATGCCGAGCTGGTCGAGACGGTCGACGTCCTCGGCACGCGGCTCGGGACCTTGGAGCTGCAGTCGCTCTTCTCCGGGGAGTACGACGAGCTCGATGCCGTGTGCGAGGTCCATGCCGGAGCAGGGGGGACCGACGCCCAGGACTGGACCGAGGTGCTCCTCCGGATGTACCAGCGCTGGGCCGAGCGCCGCGGCTTCACGGTCGAGGTCGACGAGGCGACCGAGGGGCAGGAGGCCGGGTTGCTCTCGGCCACGTTCATCGTGCACGGCCGCTTCGCCTACGGGCTGCTCGCCACCGAACGGGGGGTGCACCGGCTGGTCCGGATGTCCCCCTTCGACTCGCAGCACCGCCGCCAGACGAGCTTCGCCTCCATGGACGTCACTCCGTTCCTCGAAGACGTGTCGTCCGAGGTGGAAATCGACGAGAAGGACCTCCGCATCGACACGTACCGCTCGTCGGGTGCCGGAGGCCAGCACGTCAACAAGACGGACTCGGCCGTACGCCTGACCCACCTGCCCACCGGGATCGTGGTGTCGTGCCAGAACGAACGCAGCCAGCACCAGAACAAGGCGAAGGCGATGCAGATCCTCGGAGCCAAGCTGGCTGACCGGGCGCGCATGGAGCGCCGGGCCGAGCTCGACGCGTTGAGCGGCGATCGGGTCGACAACGCGTGGGGCAATCAGATCCGCTCCTACGTGATGGCGCCGTACCAGCTCGTCAAGGATCTCCGCACCAACTACGAGACCGGCAACGTCGAGGCCGTCCTCGACGGCGACCTGGACGCCTTCATGGAGGCCGAACTGCGCCGCCAGCGCGAGGGCAACTCGTAGCTCACCGGTCAGTGACCGGGTACCCGGTTCCGATCGGCGTGTCCGACCCGCAGCACCAGTGGTGATCCTGATTTGCGGGGTGCCGGCCGTCATCACCACCGCACACCCATTGTCACCTCCGCCGCGTCACCCGGCGAGGACGGCTTCCAGAAACCGAAACCGCAGAACGCAGACCGCAGACCGCAGACCGAAGACCGAAGACCGAAGACCGAAGACCGCAGACCGCAGACCGAAGACCGAAGACCGCAGACAGAAGAGGCGCGACCTCGTGACCGGGTGCGCGCGCGGGCACGGCAGATTCTTGCGGCGCCGCGCGACCCGCTGGCGACTCCGTCGGGCCGACGCCGAGCCCGTCTGAAGGGGGACGGCGAGACGCGGGACTCCGATCTGCACAGCATGAGCTGCACGACATGAGCTGCACGGCATGAGCTGCACGGCGCGTGCGGAGAGAGCGTGCCGAGACGGCGGTCCCCACGGCGGCGGCGGGCGCGCGAGCCGACCGGGTGCGCGACAACTGCCGTGAGGCGGTCAACCGTCGCGCCGCAACGGGCCCGCTGCCGTCTTCGCGTCCGGCCGAGTGCCTCACGTGCGGATTGTGTCCGCCCGGCGGCTGTGACCTGCGCCGGAGCCGATGACCCGAAACCGCAATGCAGAGTCGGTAGGATTATGCGGTGCCCTGCCTGCGCCGGCTCGGGCGACACCTCTCCTGCCGATGATCCGATTCGAAAATGTCACCAAGACCTATAAGGGCTCGACGGTCGCGCTGCGCGACATCACCGTCGAGATCGAGAAGGGTGAGTTCGTCTTTCTCGTCGGCGCGTCCGGATCCGGGAAGACGACGTTCATCCGGCTCCTCCTGCGCGAGGAGCTCCCGAGCACCGGCCAGATCCTCGAGGCCGGGCGCAACATCGTCGAGCTGCCGAAATGGCGGGTGCCCTACCTGCGGCGCAACATCGGCTGCGTCTTCCAGGACTTCCGCCTCCTCCCCAACAAGACCGTGTTCGAGAACGTGGCCTTTGCGCTCGAGGTCATCGGCCGCCCCCGCCACGTCGTGTCGAACCAGGTGCCCCAGGTCCTGGACCTCGTCGGACTGGCCAACAAGCGGGACAACCTGCCCAACGAGCTCTCGGGCGGTGAGCAGCAGCGTGTGGCGGTCGCCCGCGCGTTCGTCAACCGCCCGCTCATTCTGCTGGCCGACGAGCCCACGGGGAACCTCGACCCGCAAACGAGCCAGGGCATCATGCAACTGCTCGATCGCATCAACCGCACCGGGACCACCGTCGTGGTGGCCACGCACGACGAGGTGCTGGTGGACAAGATGCGCCGGCGCGTCATTGAGTTGAGCAACGGCCGGATGGTGCGCGACCAGGCGCGCGGCGTGTACGGCTTCGACGGCTCGGGGCAGCAGGCGGCCGACGTCGCTGCCGGGAGCATGGGCTGACATGGCAGTCTCAGTCGACTACGTCGTCCGCGAGACGGCGTCGAACCTGTGGCGCAACCGGCTCATGACCATCGCCGCCGTCCTCACCGTGGCCGTCTCGCTGTCGCTCGTCGGGGCCGCCCTCCTGCTGCGCCAGGGCTCGGCCAACGCCACCGGAACCCTCGAGCGGGGTACCCAGGTGACGGTGTGGATGGAGCCCAACGCCAATGCCCAGGAGATCGCCGCGGTCCGCACGGAGTTGTCGCAACTGAACTACGTCACGCAGCCCTGCGCCTACTGGGACAAGCAGCGGAACTTCACCGAGGCTCGACGGCTGCTCCCCTCCGACGTCTTCCAGGCGACCACGGAGGCCGAGATGCCCACCTCCTACTGGTGCACCCCCGTTGCACTGGCCGACGCCGCCCAGGTGGTGCACACCTTCAGCGGCACGGCCGGCGTCCTCTCGGTGACTGAGCCTCAGCAGACCATCCACAACGAGGAGACGGTGATCAACGTCTCGAAGTGGGTCTGCCTGGCTGTCGCCATCGTCCTGATCGTGTCCGCCGCGGTCCTCATCCTCAACACCATCCGCATGGCCATCTTCGCCCGAAGACGCGAGGTCTCCGTGATGAAGTTGGTCGGCGCGACCAACTGGTTCATCCGCGTCCCCTTCATGTCCGAGGGGCTCCTGCAGGGGCTGATCGGGTCGTTGCTCGCTGCGGTCGTCGTCTATTTCGTCTACCTCTTCATCAACCACGAGGGGAGCGGGCGTACGACGAGCAACATCTTCACCGCGATGCACATGTCCGGGTCCGAGGTCTTGCTGACCAACGTCGTCGTGGTCATAGCCGGTGCGGCCATCGGCTCCATCGGCTCCGCCATCGCGATCCGGCGTTTCCTCGACGTCTGAGTCTGCGCGCGGGGCAGTCGGCCCCGCCGAGCGGGGTTGGGGCAGCCCGGGCCGGGACGTGTTGTCGGACGCCGAATCACGTGCAGTACCTTTCACGTGAATGCAGGATCTCCTCCTCATGGGCAAGACTGCCGTGCGCGCCGCCTCGGCCGGCCCGTGCAGGGACCGGACTGACTTCGACTGCGCGCACGTCCCGGCTGGGCTCGAACCGGCACAGCCCTGCGCCGCCCGCGTCGGGGCCCTGGGCCGGGTGCGGGGTATCACGTGACGGGCCATCCGGATCCGAGGTCGAACGGCTCGAAGCCCGACCTGTCCCAGTCGCGCTTCCTCTGTAACAACGCGCGCAAGGGCTCGCTGGTCTGCGGCATCCTGGCCATCGCGGCGCTGGTCATCGGTGGGGGCTTTGCCGAGATCAGCTCGAACGGCGCGCCGACGACGTTGGAGACCGCCGCCGTGCGTTGGGTGATCGTGGGGTCGCTCCTCCTCAGTGTGATCCTCTACGTCATCGGCGGACGAACGCTCCGAGGCGATCGCAGCTAGGCGCGCGCTCTCGAGCATGCATGCTGGCGCAGACCGGGCGGTCCGTGCGCCCGGCGTGCAGATCTGGGCCAGACCAGCGCCATGGGGAATGGCGGCGACAAGCGCCCGAAGCAGCGTCGCGTTCGCCTGGGGGTGCCTCGGGATGAATGCGAGGCCCTGGGAGCCGGTCTCCCGGCCAGGGGGGAATTTTCGATCCGGCAAGTTTTCCTGCAAGGTTCGCGCCAGGCAACAGCCTCCATGCTGAGTCGCGCCCTCGGACGGAGGGCGCGACGAAAGTGAGGATGACAGATGGCGAACACCACGACGATCACCGGGAACCTGACCCGTGAGCCCGAGATCCGCTACACACGTGAAGGGCAGGCGACGGCCCAGCTGGGGGTCGCCGTCAACCGCCGGTGGCAGGACCGCACGACCCAGGAGTGGCAGGAGTCCACGTCCTTCTTCGACGTCATCTGCTGGCGCGATCTGGCGGAGAACGTCGCACTGAGCCTCACCAAGGGCATGCGTGTCGTGGTGACCGGCCGGCTGGAGCACCGGACCTGGGAGACCGAGGAAGGGGAGCACCGCTCGAAGGTCGAGATCACGGCGGACGAGGTCGGCCCCAGCCTGCGCTTCGCCACGGCCGACGTCCACAAGGTGGAGCGGCGTGGGGGTGCCACCGCCGAGAACGGCGATGCCGCCGACGCGCTGGCCGTGGAGGCCTGAGTGCTCCCCTGGCTGATCACCACGTCGGGGTGGCCGGCGCTCACCGCCCGCCTCGCCGGCGCGACGGCCCGCGCGGCCGTCGACCCGGCCATCGTCGCGGGATCTGCCGGTGCGCTCGCGCTCGCCGGCGTGCTGCTGGTGCGGGTTCGGGCCCGCGGTCGTCCGGGCGACCGGTCCGCCTGATCTACGTCCGGCGGGGCGCCGCCGTCGCGGTCGGTTGGCTGGGGCTCAGGCCTCGGTGACGGTCCCCTCCGCACCGGCGGCGGTCCCCTCGGGCTCATAGGTCAGCGAGAGCGAGTTGACGCAGTAGCGCCGCCCGGTGTCGGTGGGCCCGTCGGGGAAGACGTGCCCCAGGTGACCACCGCAGCGGGCACACAGGATCTCGGTGCGCGCCATGGCGAAGCTGCGCTCCCGGCGTTCCATCACCGTGCCGGCGGCACGCGCCCGGTCGAAGCTTGGCCAGCCCGTTCCGGACTCGAACTTGGCGCCGCTGTCGAAGAGCTCGGCGCCGCACCCGGCGCAGAGGAACACGCCCTCGTCGTCGACGTGCAGCAGCGCACCCGACCACGGAGGCTCGGTGCCGGCGCGCCGCAGGACGGCATAGCGGTCAGCGGGCAGGAGTTCCTTCCACTCCCGGTCGGTCTTCGTGACTTCGAACGCCGTCTCAGGCGGGGCGGGCTTGCGCGTGAACATGTCGAACCTTTCTCCATCAGGTGCAACCGGTTCGTGCTCAGACGTATTTCGGCTGCGCACCGAGTGCGGCGTAGATCGCCCCGATGATCCCCGACGACCGGGGGTCGACCACGACGCCCTCCGCCATCTTGTTCATCACGTAGCCCACGGCCAGCGCGTTCTCGGGGTCGGCGAAGCCGTAGGAGCCTCCCGCCCCGCCATGACCGAAGGAGCCTTGGCCGCCCCAGGGGGCCGCCGGGCTGGCGCGCCAGAACCCGAGACCGATTTTCTCCTTGAGCGGGAAGCCCACGGAGGCGAAGACCCGGTCCTGGCCGAAGGTCAGGACAGTGCGGGCGTCTTCGATCTGCTCGGGGGTCAAGAGGGGTTCCGATGGCCCTCCTTCCACCGTGCCTACCAGCCCGGCGTACAGCCGTGACAGTGAGGTGGCGTTCGTGATGCCGTTTCCGCCCGGAACCTCGGCGGCGTGCCAGGCGGGCCGGTTCATCCAGACCCGGTCCCGGAACGCCCCGCCCATGTTGAGGGCGCGAGCGAGCAGCGTGGACGCGTAGCCCGCCCCGCCCTGTGCGGCGCCACCGATCGGCGCCGCCACGACGGGGGAGACCCGGGGCTCGAGCGCAGCCGGCAGCCCGATGAAGAACTCGAGGCCGAGGGGTCCCGCCACCTCCTCGGCGAAGAAGGTCCCGAGGGAGCGGCCGCTGATGCGCCGCACCACCTCGCCGACGAGATACCCGTACGTCAGCGCGTGGTAGCCGTGGGCGGTCCCCGGCTCCCAGAACGGTGCCTGCTCGGCGAGGGCCTCGATGACCGGGTCCCAGGCCTGCACCTCCTCGGGCGTGAGCGCCCGGTCGATGGCGGGCAGTCCCGCCTGGTGGGAGAGCAGGAAGCGGACCGGCAGCGCCACCTTGTCGGCCCGGGCGAACTCTGGCCAGTAGTCGGCGACCGGTGCGTCGAGGTCCAGCAGCCCGCGCTGGGCGAGCAGGTTGGCGCAGGCGGCCGTGGCGCCCTTGGTCGAGGAGAACACGAGCTGGAGCGCGTCGGGACCGTAGGGCCGGGTTCCCTCGCGGTCGAAGCTGCCTCCACAGAGGTCGACGACCTTGCGCCCCTTGACGTGGACGCACAGCGCGGCGCCGACTTCGTGCCCCGCCGCGAAGTTGGCCGCGAACGCGGCGCGGACCCCTTCGAACCCGGGCTCGGCGAGCCCCGTGACCGTGCTGGTGTCGGCGGTGCTCACCGATCAGGCTGCCAGCGCGGCGGCGGCGCTGCCCATCAGGAAGAGGAAGTTGTCGGCGTAGAACTGCCGGCGCACGTCGGCACCGGCATCGCCCAGCGAGGCCTCGAAGCGCTCCAACGGCTTGCGCCCGCCCTCCACGTGCGGATAGTCGGACGAGAACAGCACGAGATCGGCGCCGGCCTGCTCCACGATCCACCCGACATCCTCGGTGGGGTAGGGCGTGAACCGGCACTGGCGGTGCACGTACTCGCTCGGTCGCAGCGACAGCGCCTGGAGGCGCTCCTCGTGACGGTGGAACGCCTCGAAGGCGGATTCCATCTGTCGCAGCCAGGACGGCACCCAGATGGCGCCCTGCTCAATGACCCCGATGTGCAGCTCGGGGAACGCCTCGAGCACCCCGTCGAAGATCAAGGTGGCCAGTGTCTGGGCCGGCGGGCCCGGGATGCCCATGTAGTCCACGGAGCGGAAGTTCTCCTCGCCGCCGTGGAAGTCGGGCGGGACGGGCTTGCCGTTGACGAAATAGTTGGGGTCGATCAGGGTTCCCGTGCCGCCGACGTGGAAGACGACGGGGATGCCGGCCTCCTCGGCCTGGGCCCACACGCCGAACAGGTCGGTGTGGCTGGGCGAGTACAGCGGCGGGCAGCCCGAGGCGACGAGCAGCGCTGCCGCCCCCTGCGCGAGGGCGTCACGGGTGGCGGCCACGGCGCGCTCGGCGTCGACCAGCGGGACGTACAAGGAGGGAAGCAGGCGCGGGTCGACCGAGCAGAACTCGAGCATGCCCCGGTTGTGGGCCCGGGCGGCGGCGTAGGCGAGGTCGGCGTCGGCGTGCTCCATGTCGTGCAGCCGACCGTTGTGGAAGGTGTTGAAGACGAGTTGGCTCGAGAAGCCGAGCAAATCGAGGGCGCGGGCACGGTCCTCGGGGATGAAAGCCCCCGTGGCGGCGAAGTTCTTGCGCGCCATGATCTCGGCCTCTTCGTCGGCCCGGTACTCGGGTGAGGCATGCCGGGCCCGCAGTGCCTCGAAGGAGGCCTCGAGGTCGCGTTGCTGGTCGGCCGGGTCACCGGTCTGGCGCAGCTCGTTCCCGCCGGGGTAGCGCAGCACGGGCAGGCGCTCCCGGTAGGCGGCCTCGGCGTGGTCGCGCAGCCAGGTCGGCGTCTCCATGATGTGCGCGTCGGCATCGTGGACGATCCGATCTCGGGAGTAGGGCATGTCTCCACCTGTTTCACCCCACTCGTGTCGTGGGGCTCGGCCAGTATTCCAGGCTCGGGCGGCGCCCCGCCCGGCGCGGGTGCCGCACCGGAAGCGCAATCTGACGACCCGTCAGGTCAGGCGTGCCGCCTTGGCTACGCTCCCCGGCGATGGATCTGCGCGACCGCCCCGAGGACGTGGCGTTCCGCCAGGAGGTCCGGAGCTTCCTGCACGAGCACCTGGTCGGCGAATTCGCCGAGCTCGAGGGGCGAGGAGGCTCTGGCGACGAGACCTTCGGCTTCGAGGTGCGGCGGCGCTGGGAGAAGGTGCTGGCTGAGGGCGGTTGGACGGGCCTCGGCTGGCCGGTCGAGTACGGCGGCCGCGGGGCCACCATGACCGAGCAGGTCATCTTCAACGAGGAGTACGCCCGGGCCGCGGCACCGGGCCGGGTCAACGTCATGGGCGAGGGACTGCTCGGCCCGACGGTGATCCACTACGGCACGCCCGAGCAGAAGGCCCGCTTCCTCCCACCCATCCGGGATGGCAACGAGCTCTGGTGCCAGGGCTACTCCGAGCCCGACGCCGGCAGCGACCTGGCCAACGTCAAGACCAGGGGCCAGCGCGACGGCGACCAGTGGGTGGTCACCGGACAGAAGGTGTGGACGTCGCTGGCCCACCTGGCCGACTGGTGCTTCGTGGTGTGCCGGACCGATCCGGACTCGGCGCGCCACAAGGGACTGTCCTATCTCTTGGTGCCCATGGACCAGCCGGGCGTCGAGGTGCGGCCCATCACCCAGCTCACCCGCACCAGCGAGTTCAACGAGGTGTTCTTCGACGGCGCCCGCACCCACGTCGACAACGTGGTGGGCGGCGTCGGGGAAGGCTGGCGCGTGGCACTGGCGACGCTCGCCTTCGAGCGGGGCGTGGCGCTGCTCGGCTTCCAGCTCGGCTTCCGGCGCGAGCTCGACCGGGTCCTGGCGCTGGCCGAGGCGAACGGCAGGGCCCGCGACCCGGTGGTGCGCCAGCAGCTGGCCCAGGCGCACATCGAGCTGACGATCATGCGCTACAACACGCTGCGGAGCCTTGCCGGTGTCGACGGGCCGGTGGCCCCGCCCGAGGCCTCCATCGCCAAGTTGTTCTGGGGGAGCTGGCACCGCCGCCTCGGCGAGCTGGCCATGCGCATCCTGGGCCCGGCAGCCACCGTCCTGGACGGCGAGCCGCTGGCGGAGAACGGCGGCTACGGGCTGGGAGAGCTCCAGCGCTCCTTTCTCTTCGCCCGCTCGGAGACCATTTACGGTGGGTCGAACCAGATCCAGCGCAACATCATCGGCGAGCGGGTACTCGGCCTCCCGCCCGAGCCCAAAGGGGTGGCGTGAGCACGAGCCTAGAAGCGTCCTTCGATCCGCCGCCCCCGCCGCGGCCCCCGGGTGGCCACGCGCTGCTGGAGGGCAAGGTCGTCCTCGTGACCGCGGCGGCCGGAACCGGCATCGGGTCGGCCACCGTCCGGCGCTGCCTCGAGGAGGGTGCGTCGGTGGTGCTGTCCGACGCCCACGAGCGGCGCCTGGCCGAGACGGCCGAAGAGCTGGCCGCCGAGGCGGGCCCGGCGGGATCGGACCGCGTGCACGCGCTGGCCTGCGACGTGCGAGACGAGGCGCAGGTGGGAGCACTCTACGACGGGGCGCTGGCGCGCTTCGGCCGCATCGACGTGGCGGTGCACAACGCCGGGCTCGGCGGCACGGTCCCGCTGGTGGAGATGACCGACGAGCAGTGGTCCACGGTGCTCGACATCACGCTGACCGGCACCTTCCGCTGCACGCGCGCCGCGCTGACCCGGATGCTGCCGCAAAAGGCGGGGGTCATCGTCAACAACGCCTCGGTGCTCGGCTGGCGGGCCCAGCCTGGCCAGGCCCACTACGCGGCGGCGAAGGCCGGCGTGATGGCACTCACCCGCTGCGCGGCGGCCGAGGCGGCGCCGGCAGGGGTGCGGGTCAACGCCGTGTCGCCCAGCCTGGCCGAGCACCCGTTCCTGAATCGGGCGATCCCCGACGAGGATCTCGCCGTGCTGCGCCGCCGCGAGCTGTTCGGGCGCGGTGCCGAGACCTGGGAGGTGGCCAACGTGATCGTCTTCCTGGCCAGCGACTACTCGTCCTATCTGTCCGGAGAGGTCATCTCCGTGAGCAGCCAGCACCCGTGAGCGCCGGCCGCTCCCGTACCGTTCCCGCCGGACGCAGGGGGGATGTTGTCCCAGACTCTAAACGGATCTGTTTAGAGTCTGGGAAACGTTCGATCTTCACGACGGCGGTGACCCGGGACCACTCTTGGCCGTCCGGCAGGCACCGCACGAGCGGCTGGAGTTCGTCGTGACCGGCGGCATCGGCGGCGCCCCGGCCGATCAGGAGGACCCGCGAGCCGACCTCATCTGGGGGACCGTGCCGCGTCTGGTGGACGATGCCGCGCTCCGGCACGGCAGCACGGAGGCGCTGGTGGACGGTGACGTGCGCCTGACCTTCGCGCAGCTGGCCCGGGAGGTCGACCGCTATGCCCGCGGCTTCATGGCCGCCGGGGTCGGGGCGCGGGACCGGGTGGCCGTGTGGGCGCCCAACTGCGCCGAGTGGATGCTGGCCGCGCTCGGCATCCTGAGGGCCGGTGCGGTGCTGGTGCCGCTCAACACCAGGTTCAAGGGCGCTGAGGCGGCCTACATCGTGCGCGACGCCGGCGCCTCGACCCTCGTGACGGTGCGCGGGTTCCTGGGCACCGACTACCCGGGCCTGGTGGCGAACGAGGACACCGGGGACCTGGCGCGCACGATCCTCCTGCGCGACGAAGGTGCCACGGCGGGGACCGGCCCGGAAGCGACGGGCCCGTCCGTGACCGGCCTGGCCGCCTTCCTCGAGGCCGGCGAGCGCGTCGATCCGGCGGTGTCCACAGCGCGGGCCGCTTCGGTCGGGCCCGACGACGTCTCGGACCTCATTTTCACTTCGGGCACGACGGGTCGGCCCAAGGGGGCGGCGGCGACGCACGCGCAGTCGTTGCGCACGTTCGGAACCTGGTCGTCGATCGTCGGGCTCGGGGCCGGCGACCGCTACCTCGTCGTGAACCCGTTCTTCCACACGTTCGGGTACAAAGCGGGCATCCTGGCCTGCCTGATGGCCGGGGCCACCGTCGTCCCGGAGCCGGTCTTCGATGCGGCCGCGGTCATGGACCGCATCCGCGCCGAGCGCATCAGCGTGCTGCCCGGACCGCCCACGCTCTACCAGACGCTGCTGCGCGATCCCCGGCGGGCCGACCACGACCTGTCGTCGCTCCGGCTCGGCGTCACCGGCGCCGCGGTCGTGCCGGTCGAGCTCGTGCAGGCCATGCGCGACGAGCTCGGCTTCGACACCGTCCTCACGGCGTACGGCCTCACCGAGTCGTGCGGGACGGTCACCATGTGCCGTCGCAGCGACCCGCCCGAGATCGTCGCCGGCACGTCGGGACGCGCCATTCCCGGGTTGGAGGTACGGGTGGTTGTCGAGGGCGTCGAGGTCGCTGCCGGCGAACCGGGCGAGATCGTCGTGCGGGGCTACACGGTGATGCCGGGCTACTGGGGGAACGAGGCCGCCACGGCGGAGACCATCGACGCGGAGGGCTGGCTGCACACCGGCGATATCGGGGTCATGGACGCCTCGGGCAACGTCAGCATCACCGACCGGGTCAAGGACATGTACGTCGTGGGCGGCTTCAATGCCTACCCGGCCGAAATCGAGGCCATTCTCCGCGGCCACGAGACCGTGGGTCAGGTGGCCGTGGTCGGCGTGCCCGACGAGCGGATGGGGGAGGTGGGAGTGGCCTACGTCGTGCCCGCGACGGGCGCGGCCGGCGGCGCCGATACCCTCGAACTGGCACAGACGATCCTCAGCTGGTCACGGGGGGCCATGGCCAACTACAAAGTTCCCCGCGGCGTGGTCGTGGTCGACGCGCTACCGGTGAACGCCGGCGGGAAGGTGCTCAAGCGCGAGCTGCGCATGCGCTACGCGGACGGCGCGGACCGCGTCGTCACCAACGAGTCGTAGGAAACGAGAGGAGCACGCAATGCGAGGAATCGTCTACACGGGAGAGGGGGTCGAGGTCACCGACGCGCTCGAGGTGCGGGGTCCCGGGCCCAACGAAGTGCAGGTACGCATGCAGGCGGCGGGCGTCTGCCACTCCGACCTGTCGGTGATCGACGGGACGATACCCTTCCCGGCACCGGCGGTGCTGGGCCACGAGGGCGCCGGCATCGTGGAGGCCGTCGGCGCCGCCGTACGCTCCGTGAAGCCGGGCGACCACGTCGTCATCGCCACCCTGGCCAGCTGTGGCGCGTGCCGTGCGTGTAGCACCGGTCACCCCACGTGGTGCAAGAGCTCGCTCGGGAACATCTCGACGCCGTTCACGTTCAAGGGTGAGCCGGCGTCGAACTTCGCGGCCGCCTCGGTCTTCTCCGAGCTGACGATCGTGAGCGAGGTCCAGGCCGTACGCATCCCCGATGACGTCCCACTGTCGTCGGCCTGCCTGATCGGTTGTGGCGTGCTGACCGGTGTCGGCGCGGTGCTGAACCGGGCCAAGGTGAAGCCGGGCGACACGGCCGCCGTCTTCGGCGTGGGCGGCGTGGGCCTGAACGTGATCCAGGGGTTGCGCATCGCCGGAGCGACCCGGATCGTGGCCGTCGACACCGTGGCGGCCAAGGAGGCGCTCGGTCGGCAATTCGGTGCCACGCACTTCGTCGACGCCGGGGCCGGCGACGCGGCGGCGGCCGTGCGCGCGCTCGTCCCGGCCGACCGGGAGTCCGCCGCCGGCGCGCTCTTCCCGCTCGGCGGGGTGACGTGGGCCTTCGACTGCGTCGGCCACCCCGCCGTCCTGCGCAGCGCGCTGGACTGCCTCGACTGGGCGGGCAACGCCGTGGCCATCGGCATCCCGCCCCGCGGGACCGAGGTGGCGGTGGACGTCAACGCACTGGCCTACGTCGATCGCGGGCTTCTCGGCTGCCGCTACGGCTCGGCCCGTCCGCACCACGACATCCCCCTGATGGTCGATTTCTACAAGTCCGGGCTGCTCATGCTCGACGAGCTGGTGTCCCTCACCCGTCCGCTCGAGCGTTTCGGCGAGGTCGTCGACGAGATGCACGCCGGTCGCGTGGCGCGGGGCGTCCTCACCTTCGACTAGAAACAGGCCATGCAAACGGTGGCCCCGGGAAGAACGCGGTCGTGAAGGGCGTCATCCTCGCCGGGGGGACGGGCTCGCGCCTGTACCCCTTGACCCGGATCACGAACAAGCATCTCCTGCCGATCTACGACCGCCCGATGATCGCCTGGTCGATCGAGGCCGTGGTCTCGGCCGGTATCGACGAGATCATGCTGGTGACCGGCGGGACGCACGCCGGAGAGTTCCTGCGCCTGCTCGGCAACGGTCGCGAGTACGGGATCAACCAGTTGTCCTACGCGTACCAGGAGAAGGCGGGCGGCATCGCCGAGGCGCTCGGGCTCGCCGCGCACTTCGCCGAGGGCGGCCCGGTGCTCGTCATGCTGGCCGACAACATCGTCGAGCGCTCCATCCGTCCGATTGTCGACGCCTTCTGCGCCGACCCCGTCGGCTCCCGCATCCTGCTGTCCCGGGTGCCGGAGCCCGAGCACCTGCGCCACCTCGGCGTGCCCGTCTTCGGGGAGGACGGCCGGGTGGTCCACATCGAGGAGAAGCCCGAGCGCCCGGCCTCGGAGTACTGCGTGACCGGTATCTACTGCTACGAGGCGGGTGTGTTCGACATCATCGGCGATCTCGTTCCCTCGGGTCGGGGTGAGCTGGAGATCACCGACGTGAACAACCATTTCGTCGGGAAGGGACAGATGGCGCACGACATCCAAGAAGGCTTCTGGGGCGACGCGGGCGAGTCGATCGAGGCGTACTACGCGGTCAACGACTTCGTGCGCCAGAACGGCGCCAACCTGGCGTAGGGCATCCGCCCGGCGGGACGGTCAGTCCAGGCGGGGCTCGGCCGGGACGGCGAGCCGGACCTGGCGGACCCTCTCGGCGATGCCGGCACCATCGAGCCCGAGACTGGCGAGGATGTCATCCGCCTTGCCCTGGGCAAGATACTCACGCGGGATCCCCAGCACGCGGGTGGCCGGCAGCGGGAGCCCCGTCGACTCTATCTCGGCCGCCATGGCGTCGAGGAGGAAGGCCCCGGCGCCGCCGTGGCGGACGCCGTCCTCCGCGGTCACCACCAGGCAATGGCGCGCTGCGTCTTCGAGCATGGCGCCGTCGGGCGGCGAGACCACGCGGGCGTCCCACACGGTGGCGTCGATGCCCTCCCCGGCCAACTCGTCGGCGGCGCTCAGGCAGGCGGCGACGGTCTTGCCCACGCCGAGCAGGCACACCGACCCGTCGCCGGCACGCAGCAGGCGAGCCCGGAGCCCGCTGCCCACCTCGTCGGCGTCCACGTGACGGGGCGCGGTCTTGGGCACGCGGATGGTGGAGGGTCCGGGCAACTCGAGGGCGGTGCGCAGCATCACCTCCACCTCTTCGGCCGAGGACGGAGCGAACACCGTCATGCCGGGGATGGACAGGGCCAGCGCCAAGTCGAGGATACCGTGGTGGCTCGGCCCGTCGTCGCCGGTGATGCCCGCCCGGTCGAGCACGAAGACCACCGGGCAGCCGTGCAGCCCGACGTCGAGATTGGCCTGGTCGAAGGCGCGGGACCAGAACGTCGAGTACACCGCGACCACCGGCCGCAACCCGGCCATGGCCATCCCGGCGGCCGAGGCCGCTTCGTGCTGCTCGGCGATGCCGACGTCGAAAAAGCGATCAGGGAACCGGGCCTGGAAGGCCAGCAAACCGGTGGGCCCGGCCATGGCCGCGGTGAGCGCCACGATGCGCGGGTCGTCCTCCGCCGCGGCCAGCAGGGCCCGCGAGAAGGCTTCGGTGTACGTCGCGGCGCGCGGCGAGGACTCGTCGACGTCGTTCTCGGGAGCCGAGCCGAGCGAGGCGATCCCGCCGCCGTCGGATCCGGCCGAGCCCCCCACGGCCCGGCCGGCCGAGCTGCCCACCGTGTTCTCGAGCGTGATGGGTGTGGTGGCCTTGACGTCGTGGAGGCGCTGGATGTCGTCCTCTTCGGCCGGGGCATAGCCGCGGCCTTTCTGTGTCAGCACGTGGACGACGATCGGGCCGTCCCACTCGGCGGCGTGCGTGAAGGCCTGCTCCATGTGCTCGATGTCATGGCCGTCGATCGGCCCGGCGTAACGCACGCCCAACGCCTCGAAGAAGGTGTGCGGCGCCACCATGTCGCGCAGCGCGCTGGTCACCGAGTGCACGCCTGAGTAGGCCAGCTCGCCCAGGGCGGGCAGCTCGCGCAGTCGCAGGCGCAGGCGCTCGCGGGCCGCCGTGTAGGTCGGGTTGAGCCGCAGTGTCGTCAGGCTCTGGGAGAGCTGCGAGACCGTCGGTGCGTAGGAGCGACCGTTGTCGTTGAGCACGATCACCACGCGGCGACGAGAATGCCCGAGGTTGTTCAGGGCCTCGTAGGCCATGCCCCCGGTGAGGGCGCCGTCGCCGACCACGGCGACCACCTTGCGCTCCATGTCGATCCCCTGGAGCGCAAAGCCGCTGGCGATCCCGTGAGCGTAGGAGAGGCCGGTCGACGCGTGGCTGTTCTCGATCCAGTCGTGCTCGGACTCGGCCCGGTTGGGGTAGCCGGACATGCCGCCCGCCTGCTTCAACGTCTTGAAGCCGTAGCGTCGGCCGGTGACCAGCTTGTGCACGTAGGCCTGGTGGCCGGTGTCCCACAGGATGACGTCGCGGGGCGAGTCGAAGACACGGTGCAGCGCCAGCGTGAGCTCGACGGCCCCGAGGTTGGAGCCGAGATGTCCCCCGGTCGTCGTCACCGTGTCGACGATGAATTCCCGGATCTCCTGGCAGAGTTCGACGAGTTGCTCGTCGCTCAACTCCTTCAGATCGGCGGGCGTCTCGATGCTTTGCAGGATCATGGCGATGGCACAGGCTACCCGCTGGTCTCCGCCCCGGCCCTGCGCTGCGGGGTCAGCAGGGTGCAGGCGGCGACGCCGAAGGAGGCCAGAGCCAGGACCTGGAGGCCGCGGGCGGGGCCCAGGTTCTGCGAGATCCACCCGACGATCGGGGCCCCGGCGACCCAGCCGACGTAGCCCGCCGCCGTGAAGGCGCCCACGGCGCTGACCACCTGGCTGGCGAGGCGGCTCACGGTGCTCATGACCAGCGGCCAGAACAGCGAGGCGCCCCCGGCGCCGAGAGCCAGGCCGAGCGCGGCAACGCCCGGGACGGAGGTGAGCGACTCCAAGAGGATGCCGGCGCCGGCCACGCAGCCGCCGGTGATGAGGGCTCGCCGGGTGGAGAGGCGGCCGAGTAGGTGGCCGCCGGCGCCGCGGGTGGTGGCGGCCATCAACTGTCCGACCACGTACGCCCCGGCCCCGAGCAGTACCCCGGTGGCCAGGTGGTTGCGCAGGTAGAGCACGCCCCAGGTGTCGACGCCGCCCTCGGTGATCTCCGCCAGGGCGAAGACGGCCAGGAGCGCGAGCAGCCCGTCCCGGCGCAGGCGCCGCAGCGGGTGCCGAGTGGCCGGCGCGCCTCCGGTGTCATCGGTGGGCGCCAGGGCCGCGCCCGGGTCGGTGACGAGGGCCCACACGCCGACGACCAGTGCCACCAGGGCGATGGCCGGCCAGACCCAGCGCCAGGACACGCCGGCGTGGATGACCAGCGCCGCGGCGGCCGCGCCGATGAGCGCACCGGTGTTGAACAGGGCGTGCAGGCGTACCAATGCCTTCGGGCTGCTCACCAGGCGATGGGACGCCTCGGCGTTCATGGCCGTGTCGATCGAGCCGCCGGCCACCTCCACCAGGACCAGCACCACGGCGAAGGACCATGTGTCACGGGTGAGCGCCAGTAAACAGAGGAGTGCCGACCAGGCGAACAGTGCGATCCACAGCAGGCGGCGCGCGCCGACCCGGTCGCAGAAGTGCGCCATGACGGCACTCGACGCACCGGCCACCGCGATGGCCACGGCCAACAGCACGCCCAGCTGCGCGTCGTTGAGGGAGAACGTGTGCTGGATGTTGAAGAGCATCACGGCCCAGCTCCCCCAGAAGAGGCCGAAGGTGACGAAGGCCGCCACGACCGGCCCGGCTCCGGCGAGCAGGCGCCGCCCCTCGGTTGCGGGCGGGGTCGCGCTCAGGACGTACCCGGGGCGCCCGCCTTGGCAAGGAAGGTTGAGCGGTCGACCACGACCCGTGTGACGCGGCCCGCACCGACGAGACCGCCGCCGTCGCCCTCGAGTCGGGCGGCGGACACGGTGAACGTCATCCGCCGGCCCTCGATCTTGACGAGCGTCGCCTCGGCCAGTACGACCGAGCCAACGGCCACGGGCGCCAGATGGTCGAACTGCACCCGGGTTGCCACGCTGGACTGCGCCCCGTTGAGGTGCCCGTCGGTAGCCCGGCAGGTGGCCTCCTCGCACAGCGCGATGAGGCGGGGCGTGGCGAGCACGGGCACGTCGCCCGAGCGAAAGTGCTCGGCCGTGTCCTCGGCCGCGACCGTCAATTCCAGCTGGGCGCTGAGCCCGGCGTGTGGCCCGTGCCCCGCCGCGGTCGGGGCACGGGACGAGTCGGCAGGCACGACGATTACGATACCGCCGTGACCGACACCGCCCTCATTGACCCTGACGTGCTCGAACGCGTGCTGTCCGCCGCCTTGGTCGGGGGCGGCGACATGGCGGAGGTGTTCGCCGAGGACGCGGCGACGGCCAGCGCCATGCTCGACGACCGCCGGGTCGAGGAGCTCGCCTCGGGCCGCTCGCGGGGAGCCGGGATCCGGGTGGTCGACGGGGAGACGACCGGATTCGCCCACACCGCCGACCTGAGCGAGTCCGGCCTGCTGGCCGCCGCCCGGGCCGCCGCCGCCGTGGCCCGCCAGGGCGGCAACGGGGTCCGAACCGTCGCCCTCGACCCGCTGAACGCCCACGGGCGGGGCGATCGCACCGCACCCGACTCGGTGGACAAGGCGCGCAAGCTCGAGCTGCTCACGCGGGCCGACGAGGCTGCACGCGCCGCCGGCGACGCCATCACCCAGGTGCAGGTCGGCTGTGGCGACAGCCGCCGCCGCGTCCTCATCGCCAACTCGGAGGGCCTGCTGGCCCAGGACGAGCAGATCCGTACCCGCTTCAACGTCGTGTGCGTCGCCAACGGCGACACCGGGATGCAGACGGGCTATGAGTCGCTGGCCCGCACGGAGGGGTACGAGATATTCGAACGCCACCGCGTCGAGGACATCGCCGCGGTGGCGGCGGCGCGGGCGCTGACCAAGTTGTCGGCCCGTCCCGCACCTTCGGGCGAGGTGCCGATCGTGCTGGCGGGCGGCAGCGGCGGCATCCTCTTCCACGAAGCCTGCGGGCACGGACTCGAGGCCGACCACATCGTCAAGGATGCGTCGGTGTACACCGGACAGGTCGGGGAGTTGGTGGCCAGCCCGCTCGTGACGCTGGTCGACGACGGCACCGTGCTGGGGGAGTGGGGCAACTTCGCGGTCGATGACGAGGGGTGCCCGCCCGGTCGCAACGTCCTGATCGAGAACGGGGTCCTGACGGACTACATGTGGGACTGGCTGCGGGCGCGCAAGGATGGACGCAAGTCCTCGGGCAACGGGCGCCGGCAGAGCTACCAGCACCTGCCCATGGTGCGGATGACGAACACCTACCTGCTGGCCGGCACCGAGGACCCCGACGAGATCGTGGCCCAGACGCCCTCAGGCGTGTACGTGAAGAAGCTCGGCGGCGGGCAGGTCAACACCGCGACGGGCGACTTCGTCTTCGGCACCACCGAGGCCTACCTGATTGAGGGTGGTCGCATCACCGAGCCGTTGCGCGACGCCAACCTGATCGGCAACGGCCCCGAGGTGCTGCGGCGCATCGACGCCGTTGCCACCGACTTCGACATGACGCCGGGCACCTGCGGCAAGGATGGGCAGAGCGTCCCGGTCGGGTGCGGGCAGGCCACGCTCCGCATCACCGGCGTCACGCTCGGAGGGACGGCGTGACCGACGAGCTCCTCGATCTGGCGCAGTCCGTCGTCGTCCACGCGCTCCCCGGCGAGGGCATGGAGGTCTACGTGACCCGGGGCACCGACACCGAGGTGCGCGCCTACGAGGGTGAGGTGGAGTCCCTGACCTCGGCGGACTCCTCCGGCGTGGGGATCCGCCTCGTGCTCGACGGGCCCGACGGCGCGGGCAGCCAGGTGGGCTTCGCCTGGGCCGGCTCGCTCGAACCGGCGGTCATCGCGGCCACCCTGGCAGACGCCCGCGACAACGCCCGCTTCGCCACACCGGACCCCGACGTCGTCCTGGCGGCGCCCGACGGCGTCGAGGCCGTGGAGCTCGACCTGTGGGATGACGAGGTGGGCTCGACGCCGATGGAGAAGAAGGTCGTCTTGGCGATCGAGCTGGAGCGGGCGACCCGTGCCGCCGACCCGAGGATCCGCCAGGTCTCCTCGGCCGACTACTCCGACAGCCGGGTGGAGGTGGCGCTCGCCACGACCACCGGCATCTCGTCGTCGCGGCGGCGCACGAACGCCTTCCTGTCCGTGGATGCCATCGCCGGCGAGGGTGCCGAGACGCAGACCGGCACCGGCTTCAGCATCGGTCGCGGGCCGGGCGAGCTGGTGCCGGACGAGGCGATGGAGGACGCCGTCCTCCGGGCCACTCGCATGCTCGGCGCGCAGAAGGCGCGCTCGGCGCACTGCACGGTCGTCTTCGACCCGCGGGTGGTGTCCACGTTGTTGGCGGTGATGGCGTCCGCTCTCTCCGGTGAGGCTGTCGTCAAGGGCCGCTCCTTCTTCGCCGGCCGCATCGGCGAGACGATCGCCGCGGGCGGGTTCACGCTGGTGGACGACCCGACTGACCCGCGGGCCTACGGCGCCTCCTCGCACGACGGTGAGGGGCTGGCCTGCCGCCGCAACGTCCTCATCTCCGAGGGCGTGCTGGGAATGTTCGTGTACGACACGGTCTCGGCGCGGCGGGCGGGAGCGGTGTCGACCGGGTCTGCCGTGCGGGGCGGCTTCGCCGGCACGCCGGGAGCCGGGTGCCGCGCCCTGGTGCTCTCCCCGGGGGCCAAGGGCCCCGACGAGATCCTCGCCGCCGTGGGCGACGGACTCTACGTGCAGTCCGTGTCGGGCATCCACTCGGGGGTCAACACCGTCAGCGGCGACTTCTCCGTCGGAGCGGAGGGTCTGATGATCGAGGGCGGCGCATTGGCCGGCCCGGTGCGGGAGGTGACGGTCGCCTCCACGCTGCAGCGCATGTTGCAGTCGGTGATCGAGATCGGCGGCGACCTGCGCTGGCTCCCCGGCGTGGCCGCCGGCCAGACCCTGGCCATCGCCGACATGGCGCTCAGCGGCGATTGAACCCTCAGCCGGCCGTGCTCGAGGCCGGCGTGGTCTCCTTGCGCGAGCCGCCCTTGTCCGAGCCGCCCTTGTCCGAGCCGCCCTTGTCCGAGCTGCCGTTGTCGGACGCCCCCTTGTCGGACGTCGACCCGTTCTTCGACGAGGACTCCGTGGCCGACGTCTCGCTCCTCGAGGCGTCGGCACCCTTCGTCCCGGAGCCGTTGCTCCCCGAGGCCGCCCGCGAGTCGGTCTTGTAGAAACCGCTGCCCTTGAGCACGATGCCGACGGCGCCGTAGACCTTGCGCAGCGGGCTGCCGCATTCGGGGCATTCCGTCAGCGGGTCATCCGTGAAGCTCTGGACGGCTTCGAGGCGGTGCCCGCAGGTCGTGCAGGCGTATTCATAGGTCGGCAAGGGACTCCTCCGGGGGCCGTTGGGTTGGCACTCACTGCCTGAGACTGCCAAGTCTATCGGCCGGAACGGGCTGGGGGCGTCGGACCGAGGCCATTCCACGTCGTAGACTGCTCCCTCGTGTCCGACCGCATGCTGGCCAACCTCGACCCGCTGGGCGGCGCCCGCATGGTCGACGTCACGCCCCGTGAGCCCACGCACCGGCGGGCCCTGGCCCGCTGTCGCGTCTCGATGCTGCCCGAGACGACCACGAAGGTGGCCAACAACGCCATCACCAAGGGAGACGTGCTCGCGGCGGCCCGGATCGCTGGGATCCAGGCGGCCAAGCGCACGGCGGAGCTGATCCCCATGTGCCACCCGGTCCTGGTGGGCTCAATCGGGGTCAATTTCTCCATCGGGGACGATTTCGTGGAGGTGGAGGCCCAGGTGGAGACCGTCGACCGCACCGGGGTCGAGATGGAGGCGATGACCGCCTGCGCCGTCGCCGCCCTCACGGTCTACGACATGTGCAAGTCGTCCGACCGCACCATGATGGTGGAGCACCTGGCGCTGTGGGAGAAGTCCGGAGGCCGCTCCGGACCCTGGCGCCGGTCCGAGTTCAACCACCTCTAGTCAAGTTGGTTAGCAAGTTCGATTAGGTAGTCAGTCAGCTCGTTAGATCCGTCCCCGTCCCCCTCCCCGCCCTCTCCAACCCCTCCCGCTCGGTGCACGCGGGCTGCGCCGGCCCGCCCCCCGGCACCCTGGTCTACATTCGATCCCGGTGACCCGCGTGGAGGAGGCACCCGCCGTCGGCAAGGGGATCGTGGGCGCCCTCACGTCGAAGGTCGGGCGGATCGGCGGCCGCAATGCCGTCATTGCGCGCTCCCTCGGGACCATGCGTCGGGGCGCCATCACCCACGCGGACGGGGTGCGGCTGGCCGAGGCGGCCGACCAGGCCGTAGCGCTCGGCATCCCCCTCGTCTTCTTCGTCGCCTCGAGCGGCGCCGACGTCCTCGACGGCGTGGGCGCGCTCCACGGGTGGGGCCGCGCCGCCGCCGCCATTGCGCGCTGCAGCGGGCAGGTCCCCGTCATCACCGCGGCGACCGGCCCGGTAGTTTCGGGCCCCGCGCTGCTGCTGGGGCTCTCGGACCTGGTCGTGATGAGCTCCGAGGCGGTGGCCTTCGTGTCAGGCCCGCAGATGGTGGCGGAGTTCACCGGGATTGAGATCGGGATCGGCGAACTGGGTGGCGCAGCCGTCCACGCCACGGCGAGCGGGCTTTGTGCGGTGCAGTCCGACGACGTCGACGGCGCCGTGGCCGAGCTCCTCGAGTACCTGCCCTCCAACACGGACGAGGTCCCGCCGCTGGCCCCGGTCAGCGACTCGGTGCTCCGCCCCACGCCCGAGCTGCGCGATGTGATCCCCGAGCGCAAGGCGGCCACCTACGATGCGCGGGACGTGGTCCGATCGTTGTGCGACGACGGCGAGTTCCGAGAGCTCTGGCCACGCTGGGCCGGGCAGCTGGTCACCGCCTTCGCGCGGCTGGGGGGGATGCCGGTCGGGTTCGTGGCCAACCAGCCCCGGATCCTGGCCGGCACCCTCGATATCGCGGCCTCGCAGAAGGGTGCCCGCTTCGTCCGGCTCTGCGACGCCTTCAACCTGCCCATCGTCAGCCTGGTCGACACACCGGGGTTCTTGCCCGGCAAGGACCTCGAGTGGCGCGGCATGATCCGCCACGGGGCCGAGCTGGCCTTCGCCTACGCGCAGGCGACGGTGCCCAGGTTGTGCCTCATCCTGCGCAAGGCGTTCGGCGGGGCCTACATCGTCATGGACTCGCGGGGCATCGGGAACGACGTCTGCCTGGCCTGGCCCGGGGCCGAGGTGGGCGTCATGGGGGCATCGGGCGCGGTCCAGATCCTCTACCGGGGCCTCGAGCCCGGTCAGCGGTCGGATCGGGAGCTCGCTTACGAGGGGGACTATCTCAGCCCGTGGCCGGCAGCGGAGCGCGGGCTGGTCGACCAGGTGATCGACCCGGCTGACAGCCGGATCGTGCTGTGCGGAGTCCTGCGCCAGCTCGGCACGAAGAGGGAGCTGGTCGTGGGCCGGAAGCACGACGCCGGTCCGCAATAGGGGTTCACCAGGGTAAACGTGGATTGTCATAATTTCGTAACGAGGCTGAGGTGCTTTCGACGCCGAACCCGGCAATGGATCGGGCATGATCAGCGATGTGGTCCCTCCCGCTGACGACGCTCTGTTTGTCCTCGAGTCGTGCCACAGCACGTGGATCTTCGACACCGACCGGATGCGCTTCCGGCGCGTCCTGAAGGGACTCGCGCTGGAGGCCCACGCCGCCACCACCGCATGGCGGGCGTACTACGGGTTGGAGATCGATCCGATCTCGGAGTCGTTCGTGGTCCTGCTCAACCCGGAGGGCACCCGCTTGCTCCGGTCGTGGCGTCACGTGGAGCAGTGCCCCCAGTGCGGGGGCAACCAGACCGCCGAGCTTTCTCTCGACGAGCTGCGGAGCGCCTCTTTGGCCTGAGCGACGGGCGCTCAGAAGTGGAATACGTCCGCGGCGGAGAAGGGTAACGCCGTCGGCGTCCGCACCTTTCGCTCGTTCGCGGTGTCGGCGCGCCAGGGGTCATCGGGAGGTGGGATCGGACCACCCCTGGCGCCGCTCGCGCCGCTCGGCACGTTCGATCTCGCGTTCGACGTCGGACCACACCAGCGGATCGGCGTCCTCGGATGCCTGGGCCCGCGTCATGATCACGAACGCCACGGTCCAGAGGACGGCGATGGTGCTCAGCTTGGCCAGGAATCCGGCCAGCTCCTGGTCGAGGAGGGGCGACATGCCCGCCACGGTGCCCGGGTGGGTGAAGGTGGGGTAGAGCGAGTGGCGGGCGAAGATCCAGACGATGGAGAGGAAGCTGGGCACGATCGACTGCACGATGAGGTAGCCACCGCGCCCGAGCGCCGAGAGACCCGGCGTCCCCGGCAATTCGCTCAGGACCGGCGCCCACAGCACGAACCCCGAGGCCAGCACGACGAGCTCGAGCACGACGCGGGCGGCATCCGAGTGGGCGGCGAGGCTCACGGCGCCCGTCGTCAACGTGGCCACGGCGACCACCGTCACGATGGCCACGGCGGGCAGCGGCCGGACTACCACCCGCAGGACGGCGTCGACCGCCGGGGGCCGGGTCAGGCCGGAGATGATCGGGCGGGGCGTACCCAGGACCAGGAGAGGCGGCACGGCGAGCGTCAGCAACAGCCGCTGAAGCACGAGCGCCAGGAGCAACCAGTGGCTGGCCAGGTCGCCCAGCGGCCACGTCACGGCGGCGAGCAGGAGGACCGCGCCGCCGAGGAAGAGGAGCCGCTGGCGTGTCGTCGCGCCGCACCCCTGCCGACGGGTCGCCCCCAGGTAGACGGCGACCAGGGCCGGCAGCGCGAGCAGCCAGAAGAGATGGAGATGCCAGTCGAACGGGTGGCCGGCGGCGATCACGTGGTGGCGCTCGCCGTAGGCTCTGGGCGATGGAGGCGCCCGCGAAGCTCGACCGGCTGGAGCGCGTCACGGATCTGGTGCTCGTGCTGCTCGACACCCACCAGCCGCTGACGCTCGACGCCATCGCGCACCAGGTACCCGGTTATCCCGTCGAGCACGCGGCCCGCCGCCAGGCTTTCGAGCGGGACAAGCGGCTGCTGCGCGACGAGGGCATCCCCGTCCAGACGGAGCGGCTGCCCGGGCACGAGCAGTACGGCTACCACATCGACCGGGAATCGTTCTACCTGCCGGACCTCGCACTCGAACCCGACGAGCAAGTCGCGCTCCACCTCGCCGTCGCCGGCGTCCACCTCGGCGATCCTAGTGGCCGGGATGCGCTGCTGAAGCTGGGGGCGGCGGGGTTGGGGGACGTCCGCCCGATTGCGTCCATGGTGCCGTCGGCGGCGCTCATCGAGTTGTTCGAGGCGGTGCGCACGCACGCCACCGCGGCGTTCGCGTACCGGGCCACGGAACGGCGCGTGGCGCCCGTGGGCCTGTGGTTCCGCTTCGGCCACTGGTATCTCGTGGCCTGGGATATCGACCGGACGGCCGTGCGGACGTTCCGGGTGGACCGCATCGAGGGCGAGGTCACCCGGGGTGATGCCGGCGACGCCGCCGTGCCCGACGACGTCGACGTCGATGTCAAGGCGGCGTTGCCCGACGAGCCGTGGGAGGTCGAGGGCGACGCCCGCGTCGAGATGCGGGTCCGCGTCGACGCGCTCGAAGCGCGGCGCGTCGTCGACGAGGTGGGCGAGGACAAGGTGGTGTGCCGCCTCGACGACGGGTCCGTCGACCTGGTGCTGGGCGTGTCGTCCTTCGCGTCCATCCGCTCCTGGGTGCTCGGGCTTCTCGACCACGTCACGGTGATCGAGCCCGCCGGGTTCCGGGGGGAATTGGTCGCCTGGCTCGACGCGGTGGCGGCGCCCGCCCCGCCCCTTTCGGCCGAGCCGCGGTTCCCGGATTCGGAGGGTGGGTCGGCCGACGAGGAGCCGCCGGCGGCGCGCAGCGCGCCCGGGCGCGAGACCAGCCGTCGTTTGCGTCGCCTCTTGGCGCTGGTCGGCTGGCTGGCGCAGGTCGGGGAGGCTCCCATCGCCGATGCGGCCCAGCGGTTCGGCATGAGCGAGAAGGAGTTGGTGGCCGAATTGGAGTTGGCGGCCTGTTGCGGCACCCCGCCCTACACCCCGGACACGCTGATGGAGATCGAGGTGTCCGAGCATTCCGTCCGCGCCTTCCTGCCGGAGGAGTACGCCCGGCCGCGCCGCCTGACCCCCGCCGAGGGGTTCGCGGTCGCGGCCTCGGCGCGCCTGCTCCTCGCCGTGCCGGGGTCGGACGACGGCGCACTGCGGCGCGCCCTGGCGAAGCTCGATGCCGCGCTCGGGTCCCGTGAGGCGGTCGGCCTCGATGTGGACGCACCGGCACACCTCGCCGTGGTGCGGGAGGCGGCCGACGCCGGACGGTCGATAGAGATCGACTATCTCTCCGCGTCTCGGGACGAGTTGACGACGCGCGGCGTGGAGCCCGTGCAGGTCGCCACCATCGACGGGCACTGGTATCTCGATGCCTACTGCCACCGCGCCGGCGACATGCGGCGCTTCCGGGTCGATCGGATCCATGCCGTGCGCCCGCTGGAGCAGAGCGCCACACCGGCGCCCACGCGGTCGCGGCCGTTGGAGGAGATGTTCGTGCCCGGGCCCGGTGCGGTCGAGGTGCACCTGCTGCTCGGACCCGGGGCGCAGTGGGTGCCCGAGTCCGTTCCCGTGCGAGCCGTGCGGCGGGATCCCGACGGGGCCGTGACCGACGTCATCCTCGATGTCTCCGGCATGGCCTGGTTCGAGCGGCTCCTTTTGCAGCTCGGTCCCGCGGTCCGGGTCGTGAGCCCGCCCGAGCTGACTGGCCTGGCTGCGGAGACGGCCCGCCGCGTGCGGGCGCGTTACGAAGAACTCCGCGCCGATATCGTCGGGTCATGAGTGAGATGACAGATTTCAACCGTGCCGTGATCGAGGAGTTCCGGGCCAACAATGGCAAGGTCGGGGGCGGGTTCGCCGGTGCCCACATGGTGCTGTTGACCACGACCGGTGCGAAGTCGGGGGAGAAGCGGGTGAACCCCCTCGTCGGGCTCGTCGACGGCGACACCCTCTACGTTGTCGCCTCCAAGGCGGGAGCACCCACCAGCCCGGACTGGTACCACAACCTGCTCGCCAACCCCAAGGTCGAGGTGGAGTTCGGCGATGACCGCTTCGAGGCGACCGCCGTGCCGATCGTCTCGGGACAGGAGCGGGACCGCCTCTACGCCGCCCAGGTGGCGGTGCAGCCCGGCTTCGCCGACTACGAGAAGGCGACCACGCGCGTCATCCCGATCGTGGAGCTTCGCCGCCGGCCCTGACCCCGCCGGGCCGACCGTTCACCTCCGCCATTCGGTCGGGTGACGGGAGGTCGCGATGCTCGGGATTCACGGGGTGGGCCGGGACAAAGCCGACTACTACCTCTCCGATCTCGCACGCGAGTTGCCGCTGTCCGGGCCGGGCCGTTGGGCCGGGACAGCCGCCGCCGGGCTCGGGCTCGCGGGAGCGGTCGATCCCGAAAGCTTCCGGTGTCTGCTCGGGGGCCGGCATCCCGCCACGGGAGTGGTGCTCGGGTCCGGACGGAACACGGTGGCGGCCTTCGATCTGACCTTCAGCGCGCCCAAGTCGGCTAGTGTGCTGTTCGCGCTGGGCGGTGCGGACGCGGCGAACGCCGTCGTCGCCGCCCATGTACAGGCGGTCGAGGGGTCGCTCTCGTATCTCGAGCAGCACGGCATCACCGCCGCCCGGCGCGCGGGCGCGGTCCGGGTGGTGCTCCCGACCTCGGGCGCCGTGACCGCCGTCTTCACCCACGGGGTGAGCCGCAATGGCGACCCCCACCTGCACAGCCACGTCGTGCTGGCCAACGTCGTCCATGGCGCCGACGGCCGTTGGGGCGCCTGCGACCGGCGCGGGATCGAGGCGCACCGCATGGCGGCTTCGGCGGTCTACGAGGCGCACCTGCGCACCGCGCTCGGTGTCGGCACTGGGCGTGCGGTGGGCCGGAGCGCCCGGGCGCAGCGCAGAAGTCGTAGGGGTCCCGCCAGAGCTGCTCGGTGAATTCTCGAGCCGGGGTGCGGACATCCGCCGCCACATGCACGAAGCCGGGGCACGCTCGAGCCGTGGCGCCCGCGTCGCCTGGGCGGCAACCCGTCCCGCCAAGGCGCCCAGCGAGCCGTTCGCCGACCTCGTGGCCCGCTGGCAGCGCCGGGCCGCCGCCGTCGGCGTCCCGCTGGAGCTCGAGGCCCCACGACGCGCCGGGACAACGGGACGCCGGGCCTTTCTCGACGAGCACCGCTTCGCCGGTGTGCTCACCCTCACGCCCCACGGTGGCGCGCGTCGGCGCGATGTCGTGGCGGCGTTCGGCGCGGCGGCCCGCGACGGCGTCAGCGCCCCCGCTGCGGCGAGACTGGTGGCCCAATGGGTGCCGTCGGGGCCGGTGGGGGTGGCGGAACCGCTCCAGCCGCGACGCACGGTCGTGCCGGCGAACCATCACCTGCGCCTCCTGGGTCCCCGCCCGGTCGACCCCGACGATCACGAGGTCTGGCGGGGCGCCGCCCGTACCATCGATGCCTACCGGGACCGGTGGGGTGTCGGGCAGACGGCGGAGCCGCTCGGCGCACCGCCCAGCCTGGCCGCGCTGCCCGCCGCCCGTCTGGCCGATCATGTCCGCACCGAGCGGGAGCTCGCGGTGGCGCGGGCCCGGCTCGGGTGGCGCGACCCGTTCACAGTGGAACGCGGGCTGCGACGCTGAGTCACCGGCCCCGGGCGGCGGGGACCGGGCGGACGAGCTCGCGCTCCGGCGGGAGGAGCTCGCGCCAGGGGGAGCATTCATGCGCCGGGGTGAGCGCGACCGCCTCGACCCGCTTGTGGGGGCCGAGGACGAGGGCGCGTCCGGGCGTGCCGTGGGCGACGGCATCCACCGGGAGGCCGGGCTGGCGCGACGTCCCGAGCGACGTCGAAGGACGGACACGTCCCCAGCGATCCACCGAGCGGCTGACCGTCATGGCGGGCACCGCCCGGTCGCCCGCCAGCGCGCTGATGTCGCGCAGCGTCGTCGTGTCCGCGATTCCCCGCAGGACCACGGTCGTCCCGAAGAGCGAGAGGAACCCGTCGGCCGCCGGCCCCCACCGGGTGCGGGCCTGGGAGAGATCCTGCAGGCACGCGAGCACCAAGAGCCCCTGCCCCGCTCCCTCGCTGACCATGGCCGGCAGGTCCGGGATGGGGGCGATGTTGGCGACTTCGTCGAGAGCCAAGAGTGCCGGCGGCCCGTCCAGCCCGTCGCGGGACCGGGCGTAGGCGGCATCGCGCACATCCCCCACCACGGCGACGACAAGTGGAGCGAATTGACGCTGCCGTCGTCCGGTCGAGCAGACGTACAGGGTGTTGGGCCCCGCACAGAACGCGTCGAGATCCAGAGGTGCCGCTCGGGTGGATGCGAGTGCGCCTTCGGTGCGATACGCGGCCAACACGCCTGATGCGGTCGACCAGATCCCTGACTGCTCACGGGGATCCGTGGCGACGATGCCGGCGAGCAGATCGGTCGCCGGAGCATCCCCACCGGCGTTCGAGGCAAGGATGTCGAGGGCCGGGGCCCCGTTGTGGCGATCGATCCACTTCAGGACGTCCCGCATGGTGAGCTCCTCCGTGGCGGCGGCATGGAGCAGGGTCGAGAGCAGCGCGCCGGCGCGTTCGGTCCAGTGGTGCTCGCCGGAACGCTGCCCGCTCAGCCGGCTGGCACCGACCATCGCGTCTGCCGTCACGACCGCCGCGTCCCAATCACGAGCTGTCGTCAACGGCGACCAACCGACGCGCTCGACGCCCGGTGGGCATTCCACCTCACCACTCGGGTCGTAGAGGAACGACCAACCTTCGACGCCACGCGACGGTGCGGTCGCCCGCATCACGTCGGGCTTCGTCGAGGTCGAGACGACTGGCCCGTCCGAGAGCAAAATATTGGGGATGACCAGGGAAGATGTCTTCCCGGCTCGCGGGGGCCCCAATACCAGTGTCGAGCACTGAGGACCGGCCCACATCCATCCGTGGGCGCCCTCACCAACATAGATGCTGTGGCGCGCCAAATGGTGGACCGTGCGCAGTGCTGCACTCGAAATCTGGCACGAATCGGCGGTGTCGAAATGCGTTTCAGCGGTGTGTTCCACACACGCGATGTTTGCGTTGGGGAACCGACAAATCCATGGGACATATCGCGCAATGCAACGACGGCAATGCCTTTCTGTCGACGCGCCGACGCAGGATGCGCCTCGTTTGCGCGTGCGGAACAGAGTGAAACCAAGGTCGTCGATGAGTGCAAAATGACCCCGCGAATAAAGAATGCTTGACCTGAGCGTGTACATAACAGAAGAATGGTGTCTACCCGAAGTGTGAGGGAGGGTATGGCATGTGCTGCGACACAACGGTGTGGAGAGCGCAAAGCGAAAACAAGTCGGCTTCGTTTTCGCGTGCTCGACGTCGCGCCGCACGGTGTCAGCGTGACATCGCAACTCGGGGAATCAAGTCGGACTGGCGTGATGTGGTGGTGTCGATGACACCGGCGCAGCTACCCAGCCGTCGCAAATGAAACTGGTGCGGCAGTGCGCATGGTGCGGGGCAGTCGACCGTGACGTGGCGCAGGCTTCACCTCTATTCAGTGACCATGCTCCTAGGGAGGTGCACCTGTGGCAGTAGCCGCAAAAAGAAGGGCCCCGGCCAAGAAGGCCACGAAAAAGCGGGCCCCCGCAAAGAAAGCAGCGAAGCGCTCAACGGCGAAGAAGGCCGTCAAGCGGGCTCCGGCAAGGAAGTCCGTGAAGCGGGCTCCGGCACGTAAGGCCGCCAAGAAGCGGGCTCCTGCGAAGCGGGCTCCTGCGAAGCGGGCAGCCAAGAAGCGGGCTCCTGCGAAGCGGGCAGCCAAGAAGCGGGCTCCTGCCAAGAAGGCGGCCAAGAAGCGGACAACCGCCCGCAAGGCCGTCAAGAAGCGGGCAACCGCAGTCAAGCGGACGGCCACCAAGAAGCGGGCCACCGCTCGCAAGGCCGTCAAGAAGCGGGCAACCGCAGTCAAGAAGGCAGTGCGTCGCGCTCCCGCCCGCAAGGCGGCGAAGCGGCGCTGAGTGCTTCGTTCCTTCGGGAACATGTGAGACCGGGGGCCTTCGGGCCCCCGGTCTCACGTCCGGGGCCGGTTACGAGGACCGGTCGAGTTCGGCGACGTCGGCCGGCCAGTCGACGTCGTAGGCCAGGTCCGGGATCCGCAGGACGCGCACCGGCAGGCCGATCCTGGTCGCCTCCGCCCTGTGGGCGCGGAAGGAGCCGGGGCCGTAGGCGAAGCGGAAATCCGATCCCGCCGGGAGGCGCAGGACGTTGGTGCCGTCGTCGCGCCGGTCGGGGACGAGAGTGACGCCTGCGAACGGGGAGAGCACCCCCAACCCATGGGCCCTGGGGAGGTCACCGTGGGCGACGGTCACCCAGCGTGCCCCCGCGCGAGCCAGTCGGTCCACGCCCGCCCGCACAGCTCCGTTGAGTCCCTGCCCGGGCTCCCAGATGACGGCGGCGCCGAGCTCCGACGCCCACTCGGCCACGTCCTCGCCGTCGCAGACCACCGCGACGGGGAGCGGCACGCAAGCCGCCACCACCTGCGAGGCCATGGCGCGGACGAGCCGGATGCGCTCGGGATCGGAGAGGGCGGGTCCCAACCTCCGCTTGGCCTGGTGGAACGCCTTGACCGGGATCAGGACGACCTCGGGCCCAAGCGGGCGGTCGACCGGCGGCCCCGCATGCTGCGCTGCCGGCACGGCGGCCCTCGACACTCGAGACAGTGTACGGGTCGACGCGATGGTCGTTGTTGGGCGGTCGTAGGCTCTGATGGCATGAGTGACCGGGTGGCGGTGATCGGCGCGGGGTCCTGGGGCACCGCGGTCGGCACCATCGTCGGTGCCTCCCATCCCGCATCGCTCTGGGTGCGCTCCCCCGATCTCGCGGCGTCCATGGTGCAGACACGCCAGAACCAGAAGTACCTACCTGGTCTGCAGCTCCCGGACAGTCTGGTGGTGACTTCGTCGCTGGCCGAGGCGCTCGACGGCGCGGGCATCGTCTTCATGGCCGTGCCGTCGCACGGGTTTCGAGCCGTGCTCACCGAGATGCGGCCTCTGGCGGGGGGAATCGAGGCCGTGGTGAGCCTGGCCAAGGGAATCGAGATGGGAACCAACCTCCGGATGTCCCAAGTGGTGGCCGAGGTGCTGCCCGGTCTCCCCGCCGGGGTGCTGACCGGTCCGAACCTGGCGCGCGAGGTGGCCGAGGGCCACCCCGCCGCCTGCGTGGTCGCCTTGACCGACGAGGCCCTGGCGAGCCGTGTGCAGGGGTTGGTGCACACACGCACGTTCCGTACGTATATGGGGACCGACGTCGTGGGGTGCGAGATCGCTGGGGCCACGAAGAACGTGATGGCCATCGCCGCCGGGATCGGGGACGGGTTGGGCCTCGGGGACAACGCCCGGGCCGTGCTCATCACCCGCGGCCTCGCCGAGCTGGGGCGGCTGGGAGTCGCGCTGGGTGGGAAGGTGCTCACCTTCGGTGGTCTGGCCGGTGTCGGTGACCTGGTGGCGACGTGTGCCAGCCCGCAGAGCCGGAATCGGACGGTTGGCTTCGCGCTGGGGCAGGGGCAGTCGCTGGACGAGATCGTCGGCGGCATGCACATGGTGGCGGAGGGCATCAAGAGCGCCGGGCCGCTGGTCGGCCTGGCCCGGGCCCACGGCGTCGAAATGCCGATCGCCGAACAGGTCCAGGCCATCGTCGAGGGGCGATGCTCGCCCGCGGAGGCGCTCGGGAACCTGATGCGGCGACCCTCCCGTCCGGAGTGGGACGAGACGCTGTTGCGGGGGCTCCCGGCGTGAGCGGGATCTTTTACAGCCACGACGCGCTCGCCGGCGGCGGCGAGGAGCGCCGGGAGGCCGCGCTGGCCCATGTCAAGGAGATCCTCCTGATGCACGGCGCCACCGAGGAGGAGATCGACGAGGCGGTCGACGACGGCGTCATCGATCTCTTCGTGGCGGACCGCCTGCTCGTTCCGTCACGCCGGCGTTACACGCGGCTCGAGGTGGCAGAGCTCACGGGTGTGGGCGTGGACCGGCTGGAGCGTTTGTGGCGCGCCCTCGGGTTCCCCGGCGTCGATGACGACGACCGCGCCTTCACCGACCTCGATCTCGAGGCCGTGCGCCTCTTCCAGGGCCTCCAGGCGCTCGGGAGCGCCGATGCCGCGACGGCGGTCCAGATGGCCAGGGTCATCGGTTCGTCCATGGCCCGGATCGCCGAGGCGGAGCTCGTGCCCGGGGACATGGTGAGCGCCGAGGTCGACCCCGTCCTCTCTGCGGAGGCGTTCGCCGGCGTCGCCGACGTGACCATTCCCGCCATGGCGAAGCTGCTCGAGTTCGTGTGGCGGCGCCAGGTGGCGGCGGGGATCCAGCGCTCCATGATGTTGCGTAGCCACGGACTGGCGCCGGGGCAGAACCCCGTCCTGGCCGTCGGGTTCGCCGACATGGTCGGCTTCACGCTCCTCAGCCAGCATTTGAGCGACGAAGAGCTCGCCGCCGTCGTCCGGCGTTTCGAGGAGATCTCCCACGACATCGTGACCAGTGCCCGCGGCCGGGTGGTCAAGATGATCGGCGACGAGGTGATGTTCGTGGTGGACAGCGTCGCCGACGCGGCGCGCATCGGGCTCGACCTGGCCGATGCCTACGCCGACGACGAGCTGCTCTCGGACGTGCGGGTGGGTCTGGCCTACGGCCCCGTCCTCCTACGGGACGGCGACTACTTCGGGCCCACGGTCAACCTGGCCCACCGGATCGTCAACATCGGCAACCCGGGGACGGTCCTGATGTCAGACGAGTTCCGCACGACGCTTCTGGTGGAGGCGCCGGATGAGTTCACGACGCAGGCGCTCCGCCCCCGGCTGCTGAAGGACCTCGGCCGCGTGCAGTTGTGGTGGTGCGGCCGAGCCGGGCAGGAAGCCGACGGCACGGGCGCGGCCGCCGATCGCCGGCGCAACGTGCGCTGGGAGCGGCTGTCCGAGGTCCTTCGTGACCTCGAGGAGCTGCGCGGCGTCGGCGAGCGCCTGCTCACCGCCAACCGTGCGCCCGACTCAGTCGTCGCGCAGCCTGGCGGTGGCGATGCCGAAGGGGCGTAGCTCGAACGAGCCCTCGAAGGGCTCCTGCGGATAGCCGCGCAGGTCGACGAGCGAACCGGAGCGACCGGGGAACGACACGACGGTAGACCGTGGGGTCGGGTTGAAGACGCGGATCTCCAGGACGCCGGCGACGCGGTGGAGCGCGCTGATCTCGGCGCCGTGGACCGCCAGTGCGCTGCCCGAGGCCGGACGCGGGCCACCGCCCAAGCTCTGGACGGGCTCGAGGGGCAACAGGACGTCGTCGGCCAACCGGTAGGGGTCGTCGCAGTCGAGCGCCAGCGCGTAGCGCAGCTCCACCTGCTTGCCGCGCATCTGCAGGCCCTCAACCGGCGTGAGCGGGCCCGCCGGGAAGGGGCGGTAGGCCATGCCGAGCCGGGACAGCATGCCGGTCGAGCGCAGGACGGTGAGTGCGATGGTGTGTGCCGCGTCGCCCTCCACGTCGACGAGCTCGTACTCGCACACACCCTCGTGGACCACCGTGAGGCGTCCGGCGCTGACGAAGCGGTTGGCGGGCGCGGTGGGGAGGCCGAACTCGTCGGGCCGGCCTTCGGCGGTCAGGCCGCGTGTGACCACGGTGAAGGCGCTCTCGGCCCGCGACTGGTCCGCCGGCTCCCGGAGCGGCAGATTGACGCGCAGGCGGTGGTCGCCACTCGGGTTGACGAAGCTTGTCGTGACGCGCACCGTGGCCTCGTCCGCCCGCACCTCCACCACGGTGTCGACGTCGACCTGGTGGCCGCCGACGCGTGCCTGCGAGGAACCGTCGACATGATCAGGCCACTCGTACGTGCTCGTGATACGCAGCCGCGCCCGGACGGGACCCCGCTCGTCGACCCGGACGGCGACGGCGTGGGGTGTGTCCACGAACGAGTCCTGGCGCGGGGGCGAGTAGTTGTACGAGTCGCCGAGGTCGCCGCCGTCGACCAGGCGACCGTAGCCGGGTGTGCCGTCCAGCGCGAAGGTGCCGTCGGCCGGGTCGACGTCGATGCGGACCAACCCGTTGCGCACCACGACCGCGCCGTCGGTCTCGTCCACCTCGACCGGGTGGGCCAGGGGGGCCGCGGCGAAGGTGCTCCAGCCGTAGCCGGGCACCTCGCCGGAGCGGGCGGCGATCCGGCGCGTCGACGGCTGGTCCATGGCCACCCGGACCACGGCGTCGGGCCGCGCGCCGAGCCGCGTGTAGACATCCTGCTTGGCCTCCGCGATGGGCACGTCGGACTTCTCCTCGGTGCCCACGGCGATGGTGATGTCGATCCCCTCCTCGGTGTCCTCGATCCGCACATCGTGGATCCAGGCGTCGTCACTGATCCTCGGTCCCTGCAGCATGCCGAGCACCGTGCGCACGGTGTCGGCATCGAGGACCATCGATCCGGGCAGCCCGGACCGCTCGGAGAGCACCTGCACGTCCGCCGGCGGCGGCCCGTCGGCCGGGACGACCAGCTCCACGAGGCCGGAGCGCGGCCGGGCCGATGGGTTGAGCACCGACGGGCCCGTCTGCGACAGCGAGCGGGCGAAGGTCCTGACGGCGCGGTCCGCCAGCCCTGCGGCGATGGCACGCGCCTCCGCGTAGCGGTGCAGCACGGCGTCGACGACGTCGTCGACGGAACAGGCGCAGACCGAGTCGTGGGCCGAGTTGCGCACCATCTCGAGCCAAGCCAGTTCCACGAGGCGGTCGGGGTAGTCGACCGGGGCCACGAACAATGCGGCCAGGGGCTCGGCGCGGCGCTCCAGCTCCCTCTCGGCGACCGCGCCGCTGCGTTTGACGTCCACGCGGTTCGAGGTGACGCCCATGAGCATGTTGGCCCGGGCGCCCGAGCGCAGCTCGCCCTCCACGCGGGTCAGTCCTTCGGTGGGGGCGCCGGCCAGGTAGCGGGGGAGCGAGGTGACCTCGAAATCGAAGTCGTCCTGCAGGTCGTTGGCCTCGGCCACCACCCGCCCGAGCCCGGGCTGGGGCATCAGGTGGTCGGACCCGTTCATGCACAGCAGGTCACCCAGCAGGAACTCGGCCACTTCGGCCACGTTGTCGCGGGTGCGACGAACGAGCGCCTTCGCGTCATCTGGCAGCGCGGCACCGTTGCCGTAGCCGACCGGCAGGTACTCGGCCCGGACCGAGGAGCCGTCGGGGGCCTCCCAGATGAAGGCGTTCTTGGTCACCTGGGAGGGCACGCCCCGCCAGACCATGGCGTCGTGGAAGCCGGCCAGGTGGAGGATCTGGGGCATCTGCGCGATGTGGCCGAACATGTCCGGCAGGTAGCCCAGCTCCATCACCCCGCCGAAGGCGGCCCCGCGGCCGAGGCCCATCTGCAGGTTGCGCACGATCGTCTCACCCGAGGCGAGGAATTCGTCCATCAGGATGTACCAGGGCCCCATGCTCACCCGGCCGGCGGCGGCCAGCGCCCGCAGACGGCCCTCCGCCTCGGGGCGGACCTCGAGATAGTCGTCCACGACGGCCATCTGCCCGTCCAGCATGAAGTGGGGGTAGCCGGCGTCGCGCTCGAGGAGGGGGAGCAGCGTGTCGATCAGCTCCACCAGGGCGAGGCGGAACTCCTGGTAGGACTTGTACCATTCCCGATCCCAGTGCGTGTGCGGAACGATGGCAATCCGACGGGCGGTCATGACCGCCAGACTATGACCTGGGGTCGGCGACGGTGAGGGCGCTCGTCCCCCCGGGACGGTGGCCCCAGAACCGTGGCGGCCCCGCCGGGCTGACGCTGCCCGCCGTGTGGGCCGGGCAGTGGGCGGCCCGTCCGGACGCGCCGGCGCTGATCGACGGAACCGACAGCACCAAGGTCGTGACCGCGGCAACGCTCGACGGGCGCACGGCCGCGCTGGCCTCGGTTCTGGCCGACCGCGGTGTCCGGCCGGGCGACCGGGTCGTGTGGTGCGCCCGCGCCACCCTCCCCTCCATTGCGGCCCTCGTCGCGGTGGTGCGCCGCGGTGCGGTCCTGGTGCCGCTCGGCACGGCGGCGACCGAAGCAGAGATCGCGCACGTGGTCGACGACGCCCGGCCCGTGCTGGCCATCGCGGAGGGAGTCCGCCACGACGCGTTCGGTGCGGGATTGCCCGTCGTCGCGGTCGAGGAGCTGGCCCGTGCGGCCGCGGCGGCGGTGCCCGGTGCCGGCCCCGCGCTGCAGCCCGGCGACGACGCGCTGATCGTCTACACGTCCGGCACGACGGGCCGCCCGAAGGGGGCCGTGCACACCCACGCCTCCCTGATGGCCGGCGTCTCGTCAATGCTCGCGGCATGGGAGTGGGGACCCGAGGACCGCCTTGTCCTGTGCCTCCCGCTCTTCCACGTGCACGGTCTGTGCGCCGGCCTGTTCGGGACGCTGACCGCGGGCGCCTCCGCCGTCGTGTTCGACCGTTTCGACGGGGCGGCCGTTCTCGGTGCAGTGCCGGCGAGCACGATGTTCTTCGGCGTCCCGACCATGTATCACCGCTTGGCCGCGTCTGGTCTGGCGTCGGGACTCGGCGGGCTCCGCCTCTGCGTCTCGGGGTCGGCGCCGCTCGCCCCCGACCTGTGGCACCGGCTGGCCTCCGACGGCGTGGCCGTCCTGGAGCGTTATGGCATGACGGAGACGCTGTTGACCCTGTCCAATCCTCTGGAGGGCGAGCGTCGCCCCGGCTCGGTCGGGTTGCCGCTTCCCGGGGTGGATGCGGCCGTGGACGATGCCGACGAGGGCGGGGTCGGGGAGCTGCACGTCCGCGGGGCGTCGCTCTGCCGCGGCTACTGGGGGGGCGACGCCTTCGCTCCGGCCGAATGGTTCGCCACGGGCGACCTGGTGTCGGTGGCCGGCGACGGTTACGTCACGGTGCGCGGGCGGCGCACCGAGCTCATCATCACCGGCGGCCACAACGTCTACCCGGCCGAGGTCGAGGCGGTGCTGTCCCGCCACCCCGGTGTGGTGGAGGTGGCCGTCGTCGGCGTGCCCTCGGCGGAATGGGGCGAGACCGTGGTCGCCTACGTGGTGGGTGATCCCGACCTGGCCTCGCTGCAGGTGCTGGCGGCGGCCGAGCTGGCGCACTTCAAGTGCCCGCGCGAGGTGCGCCTGATCGACGCGCTCCCGCGCAACGCGTTGGGCAAGGTCGTCCGGGGCGAGCTCCGCTGAGCGGCCCCGGGGCCGTGGAGCGGCCCGGGCCTGCGGTAGCGTGAGCCCATGGCCACCTTCCTCATGTTCTCCACGGTGGGGCCCGACGGGGCGGCGACGCTGACCGAGAATCCCGATCGTCTCAAGGCCGTGAACGCCGAGGTGGAGGCCATGGGCGTGCGGGTCGTGGCGCAATGGGCACTGCTCGGGCAGTACGACTTCTGCACCGTCCTCGACGCCCCCGACGAGACCACCATGGCCCGGGTTGCGCTGGTGCTGGGCTCCCGGGGCACGCTCAAGACGCTCACGCTCTCGGCCATCCCGATCGACGACTATATCGAGGGTGTGCTGAAGGCGCAGAGCGGCTGAGACCTCAGTGCCACCAGAAGCCCTGACGCGACCGCTCACGGCGGAGGTCGTCCCGTGAGAAGAGTTCTCCCAGGACGCTCCCGTCCGACATGCGGCGGATGCGGTACCCCTCGTCGGTGATCTCGGCGATCTCGAAGCCGCGGACCCACGTGCCCTGGAAGCGGTTGCGCACGTCCACCTTCGTCCCCGGCGCCAACGGCGACCGCGTGTGCGGATCCGCTGCCTCCCCCCCGTCGGTGCTCACGCCTCCATCGTACGAGCCGGGCGCGCGCCCGCTTCGATGACCGTCTGCTCCCCCGATCTCAAAGAGGAGCGCCGTCTGCGCGCCCAGGGGTACGAGTCGGTCGCCGGTCTCGACGAGGTCGGCCGCGGCGCCTGGGCCGGACCGTTGACCGTCGGCGTCGCCGTCGTGCGCCCCCGCGTCCAGCTCCGCTCCATGCCGCTGTGGCTGCGGGACTCCAAGATGCTCAGCGAGGCCCGCCGCGAGGAGATCTTCGACGCGGTCGGCGCGTGGTGCCAAGCGTGGTCGGTCGGGCACGCCTCGCCGGCCGAGTGCGACGCCTGGGGCATGACCGAGGCCCTCCGTGTGGCGGCGCGCCGCGCCCTGGCCGGGCTCGGCGAGGCTCCCCGGGCCGTCCTGGTCGACGGCCCGGTCGACCTGCTGCGCCACCCCGACGACCCCTTCGGAGGCGCGGTGCGGCCCATCGTCGACGGGGACGCCAAGTGCGCCTCGGTTGCGGCGGCGTCGGTGCTGGCCAAGGTGGTGCGGGACCGACTCATGCGACAGGAGGCGGACCACTTCCCGGCCTTCGCCTTCGAGCGGAACAAGGGCTATCCCTCGCCCGTGCACCAGACCGCCCTGCGCGGCTACGGGCCGACGGCGATCCACCGGCGCAGCTGGGCTTTCGTCGAGGACCTCCCGTGGTGCGGGCAGGCCCGACCGGCCCGTTCAGACGACCGCGGTCACCTCGGCGAAGTGGCAGGCGACGGGGTGGCCCTGGCCCCGGTCGACCAGGGCAGGCTCTTCGGTGGCGCAGATCTCCTGGGCCTTCCAGCACCGGGTGCGGAAGCGGCAGCCCGAGGGCGGTGACTGCGGGCTCGGCACGTCGCCCTCGAGGACGATGTGCTTCCGGGCCCGCTCGGCTTTCGGGTCGGGGATGGGCACGGCGGACAGGAGCGCCTGGGTGTAGGGGTGGGCCGGCCGCTCGTAGACGCTCGAGCGGTCACCGATCTCGACGATCTTGCCCAGGTACATGACGGCGACCCGGTCGGAGATGTGCCGGACGACGGACAGGTCGTGTGCGATGAAGAGGAATGCGACGCCCAGCTCCTGCTGCAGGTCGTCGAGCAGGTTGACCACGCCCGCCTGGATCGACACGTCGAGGGCGGAGACGGGTTCGTCGAGGACCAGCAGTTTGGGTTGGAGGACCAGGGCCCGGGCGATGCCGACGCGCTGGCGCTGACCGCCGGAGAACTCGTTGGGGTAGCGGTTGGCGTGGTAGCGCTCGAGGCCGACGCGCTGCAGCATCTCGCCCACCCGCTCCTGGATCTCCGACCGGTCGCGCACCCCGTGGATCTGGAGCGGCTCCGCGATGGCCTGCCCGATGGCCAGCCGCGGGTCGAGCGAGGCGAACGGGTCCTGGAAGACGACCTGCATGTCCCGGCGCATCTTCCGCAGGTCCGCCGTGCCCAGCCCGGTCAGCTCCGTCCCCTCGAACTTGACCGACCCGGAGGTCGGCCGGATCAGCTGTAGCACCGAGCGTCCCGTGGTGGACTTCCCGCAACCCGACTCGCCGACGAGGCCCAGGGTCTCCCCGGGGGCGATGCTGAAGGTGACCCCGGAGACGGCGTGGACCGCCCCGACCCGGCGGCGCACGAACGTCCCGCCGCGCAGCGGGAATTCCTTCACCAGGTCGGTGACTTCCAGCAGGGACCGGCCGGCCGACTGCGCCGGCTCGTCGGTCCCGACTTCGGACACGGTCATGCGATCACGTTGTCCACGACGCCGTCGGAGAAGACCTGCCCGTGGTCGCCCCGGGCGACCGCCGCGGCGTAGTGGCAGGCGGCACGGTGCTCGCCCAGCGCCGAGCTGACCGAGGGGACCACCACCAGCTCGGGCTCGGTCTCGCGGCAAAGGTCGGTGGCCAGCGGGCAACGCGGCGCGAACGGGCAGCCCGTGCGGTCGCCGATCATGGAGGGCGGGGCGCCCGGGATCTGCCGCAGCCGCTCAGAGCCGTCGCTGTCGAGCCGCGGCAGCGAGCCGAGCAGGCCGAGCGTGTACGGCATGGAGGGTCGGTAGTAGATGTCCTCGGCGGTCCCGATTTCCACGGGGCGCCCGGCGTACATCACAAGCACGCGGTCGGCCAGGCCCGCGATGACGCCGAGGTCGTGGGTGATCAGGAGCAGCGCGGCCCCGGTCTCCGCCATCGCGGTCTTGAGCGAGTTGAGCACCTGGGCCTGCACTGTCACGTCGAGCGCGGTGGTGGGCTCGTCGGCCAAAATCACCTCGGGGTCGTTGGCCATGGCGATGGCGATGACGGCCCGCTGGCGCATGCCACCCGAGAACTCGTGCGGGTAGTTGTCGACCACTTCCGCCGGATTGGGGATGCCGACCTTGTCCAGCAGCTCGACGGCGCGGGCCATCGCCGCGTCCTTGGAGATGTCCTGGTGGGCCCGGATCGCCTCGGTGATCTGCCACCCGATGGTGTATACGGGATTCAGCGACGTCATGGGGTCCTGGAAGATCATGGCGATCCCCGTGCCGCGCAGCTTGGTCAGCTGCTTCTCATTCAGGGTGAGGAGGTCGGCGCCGTCGAAGCGGATGGATCCCCGTACCTGCGCGCCCTTGGGGAGCAACCCCATGGTGGCCAGGGCGGTCACCGACTTCCCCGAGCCCGATTCGCCGACGATGCCCAGGACCTCACCGGACGCGAGCGAGAAATCGACGCCGCGCACCGCGTGGACCACACCGTCCTTGGTCGGGAAGTCG
Source organism: uncultured Acidimicrobiaceae bacterium (assembly GCA_963764305.1). Lineage (GTDB taxonomy): Bacteria > Actinomycetota > Acidimicrobiia > Acidimicrobiales > RAAP-2 > Bog-473. The sequence goes on from CAVXSD010000005.1 coordinate 260,270, forward strand.
ACCTCCAGCCGCTCGACCTGCAGGGCGGGCTCAGGCACTCAGGCCCTCACTCGGCTCTTCTTGGGGTCGAATGCCTCGCGCAGGCCGTCGCCGATGAGGAAGATCGAGAGGATGAGGATGATCAGGAAGGCGACGGGGAAGACGAAGAGCCACCACTCCGTCGTGGCGGAGTCCTGGCCCTGGTCGATCAGGAGCCCCAGCGACACGTTCGGTGGCTGCACACCCAGCCCCAGGAAGGAAAGCGTCGACTCGAAGATGATGCTCAAGGCGACGGTCAGCGTGGCGTTGACGATGATGGGCCCGACCGCGTTGGGCAGCATGTGCTTGACGATGATGCGCCGGTTCGTCGCGCCGAGCGCCCGCGACGCTTCCACGAAGTCGCGCTCGCGCAGTGACAGGAAGTCCGCCCGCACCAGCCGGGCCACGTAGGTCCACGAGAGGAGGCCGATGATGATGGCCAGTCCCAGCCAGTTGTTGGACTCCTTCGACAGCTTGTTGGCCAGGACGATGAGCACCGCCAACACCGGGAGCACCAGCACCAGGTCGACGAAGCGCATCAGGAGCGAGTCGACCCAGCCCCGGTAGAAGCCCGCGATGGCCCCGATGGTCACGCCGATGAGCGTGGCCATGGCGGCCACCGTCAGCGCGATCTCGATGTCCTTCTCGACCCCGGCCATGACCTGGGCGAACATGTCGTTCCCGATGGCATTCGTGCCGAAGGGGTGTGTCCACGACGGCGAAACGTTGAGGTCGTTCGTAATATCCGTATAGCTGTACTGCCAGAAATGGCCCACGAGCACGGACGAGATGGCGAGGAGCAGGAACACGCAGAGCCCGATCACCCCGAGCCGCTGGTGGAAGAAGCGCCCCACGACGATGCGCCACTGGGGCTTCGCCTCGCCCGTCAGGCCGTAGGTGTCGGCACCCGACAGCCCGAGACCGACGGCTGGCGCGGCCAGGGTGTGCATGCCGGCCTCGGCGGTCGCCACCTGCGCGGGCGTCTGGATGACGAAGTTCTCGCGGGGGGCCGGATCAGCCATAGCGGATCCTCGGATCGAGCACGCCGTAGAGGATGTCGGCCAGTAGGTTGAACAGAATGACGAAGGTGGCGGTGACGAGCAGGTAGGCAAGCATCACGTTCACGTCGAGGTTGGTCACCCCGGTCAGGTACCACTGCCCGAGCCCCTGCCAACCGAAGACGATCTCGGTAATGATGGCGCCGCCCAGCACGGCGGCGAAGTCCAGCGCGACGACGGTCGTGACGGGGATGAGCGCGTTGCGCAGGACGTGGCGGACGAGCACGCGGCGCTGGCTCAGGCCCTTGGCCCGGGCCAGGCGCACGTGGTCGGCGTCGAGCGTCTCGATCATGGACGAGCGCTGGTAGATCGCCCATGATGCGTAGGAGATGAGGATGAGGGTGATGACCGGCAGCGCGGTGTGCTCGGCGTAGTCGGGGATGCGGCTGAAGAAGGAGCCGCTCAGCGTCGGGCTCTGCTCGCCGCTGGTGTAGAAGATCGTCGTCCCGAGGTGCTGGTTGACGGGGATCGCCACGAACTCCTTCAGGGCGAGGCCGAGCACGAAGATCGGCGTGGCCAGCAGGACGAAGTTGGTCACGGTGATGGCGTGGTCGGTGAGCTTGTTCTGGCGCACCGCTGCCATGACGCCCATGAAGATGGCGACGAGGATGGCGATGATGGTGGCGATGACCACCATGCGCAGAGTCACGGCCAGGTGCGAGGTCAACTGGGAGGCGACGTCCTGCCCGTTGATCGTCGTCCCCAGGTCGCCGTGGAGGACGCCGCTGAACCAGATCCAGTAGCGCTGCCACAGCGGATCGTTGAGGTGCAGCAGGTTCTCCCGGGCCACGATCGTGGAGTGGGGGATGTGCGGGTTGGCGTTGAGGAGCGCCAGTGGATTGCCCGAGCTGGCGACGAGGATGAAGACGAAGATCGTCGCGAAGAACAGGACGACGATGCTTATCAGCAAACGCCGCATGACGTAGGCGAACATGGCCGGATTCTAGGTGTGGAACCAGGAACGTCGAGGGAAGCGCCGACCCGGCAGGGTCGACCCCTCCCTCACGTTCGACGATCCGCTACGAGCTGAGGGACCAGTCCTCGGCGTTCCAGGTGACACCCACGCTCGAGGTGTTCGGGAGCACGCCCTTGAGGTTGTTGGTCCAGGCCCAGAACTGGGGCTTCTGGTACAGCGGCAGGGTCACCATGTTGTGCCAGAGGATGGAGTCGGCCCTGTTGTAGTCGTTGATCTCCTGGGACCCGCTGGGGGCCGACGAACCGGAGGCCAATTCCTTGTCCACGTCCGCGTTGGCGGCGTGGTTGTAGTTCTGGGCACAGGTGGTGGCATTGGTGTACGAGCAGTAGATGGACTGGTTCCCCGAGACGAACGGCGTCGTGACCCAGGCGAACTCGACGATCTGGAAGGTGCCACCCGGCAGGTTGGTCCCGAACAGGGTGTTGGCGTCGTAGTTCTGGATGTTGATCTTGATCCCGATCGCCTTCATCTGGGCCTGGAACAACTCCTCCGTCTGCGAGCGGATGCTGTTGCCCGTCGTGGACTGGATGGTGAAGGTCAGGTCCTTGCCCTGCTGGGGGCCGTAGTTGGGCTGGAAGTAGCCATCCGATGCCTTCTTGAAGCCGGCCTCCTTCATCAGGTTCTTCGCCTGCGACGGGTCGAAGGCGTAGTTCGTGCCCTGATAGCCCTTCTGGGTCGAGACGAGCATGCGGCTGCCGAGCGGCTTGAGGCCCTTGGAAATCTCGCCGACCGTGCGAGTGATGATCGACTGGCGGTCCACGCCGTGGGCGATCGCCTCACGCACCTGGAGCTTGGCCAGGTACGGATCGGCCTGGTTGAAGTCGAAATGCTCGAACTCCAGCCCCGGCAGCGTCGCCTTCGTCGTGTTGGGCACCTGGTTTGCCGTCTGGACGATGGAGAGGCTCAACGTCGAGGGGTTGAAGATGTTGATCTCCTTGTTCTGCATCGCGGGGACCAGCTGGCTGTCGTCCGAGAAGAACTGGAAGACGATCTTGTTGAGCTTGCCCGGTGTCCCCCAGTAGGTGGGGTTCCGGACCAAGACAAGGGACTGGTTCTCGTTGTAGCTCTGGATCTTGTACCAGCTGCCCGAGATGGTCTGGGTCGGGCCGGTGAAGCCCGTGTTCCAGCCGACCGTCCGGGCGATGTGGGCCGGGACGACACCCGCGCCGCTGAACAGGCTGCGCCAGTCGGCGAAGGAGGGCTTGAACGTTATTGTGAAGGTCCGTCCGTTCGGGCACAGGCCGACGTTGCGGTCGGCCGCGCTGCCGGGGGCGCAGGCGGCCCCACCGGAGGGAGCGGAGCCGACGACGGATTGGATCTGGCTGTAGCCCGCGGTCGCGGCGGAGTCATAGGGCTGCCCACCGACGTCGGTGTAGGCCGGGTTGCCGCTCTCCGCCTGCCAGTTGTAGATGAAGTCGTCGGCCGTGATCGGCGTCCCGTCGGACCAGACCGCCTTGGGATTGAGCTTGTAGACCACGGTCTGCGGGTCGGTGCTCGTGACCGACGCGCTCTCCATGAGCTGGTTGTTGAGGACCGGTTGGAGCTTGTTGGTGATGATGAAGACCTGCGGCCACACCATGTTGATGATCTGCTGCAGGACGTACTCCGAGGCGGCCGTGGTGTTGACGTTGAACCCGGCCAGGTTCTCGTCGAGCGCCATAGTGGCCGTCCCCCCCGAGGACGACGACGCCTTGGTCGACGCGCCGCTGGTGGCCGGCGCCACGGCGACGATCGACACGGACAGCGCCGCCGCTGCCATGGCGGCGAAGGCCGAGCGCTTCAGATACCCCTTGAGTCCCATGGTGCCCCCTTGCTTGTCGGCCGACCCGGTGACGGCCGATGCTCGCCCTTCCTCCACTGCGCTTCACACCGCAATGTCAACTCCGAAGGACGTAAGACGAACGTAAACGTAACGCAATTGCCACATTCTTTTTGGTCAACTCCCCAAGGATTTCTGCAGGAAGGCGCCGGGGAGGTCCCTGATCCGGTGTGCAGCCGACGTTTGCACACGATTCCTGCGCCCAGGGCGCCTCCGACGCGGAGGATAGAACCTGAGCACCAGCTGAGAGCATCCTGCGTGAACCGTGACGCCTCACCACTAAATTGGGGTTGAGGCGATGGTCTATGTCCTTGCCGTATTAGCGGCCCTGTCGAACACGCTGACCAGCGTGTTCCAACGCATGGGTGTCGAGGACGCCCCTGAGGAGTCGACCATGCGCCTGAGTCTGATGGCGCATGCCATCCGCCGCGGTGTGTGGCTGTTGGGTTTCGGGTTCATGATCTGCTCGTTCCTCCTGCAGTCCTTCGCGCTGCACATCGGCCGCCTCTCGGTGGTCCAGCCGATCCTGACCATGGAACTGCTGTTCCTCGTCGCCATCCTCGGGACGTACTTCCGCTTCTCCATCTCCGTCCGCGAGTGGGTCGGCGCCGGTGCCATCGCGTTCGGGCTCTCCGGCTTCCTCGTCTTCGCCGCTCCGGGCGGGGGCGACGAGGTGCCCACAAATCTCGGCTGGATCGTGGTCGGCGGCTGCACCTGCGCGCTCATCGTCGTGACGGTGATGGCTACCCGCTGGGGCCCTCGCTGGTGGAAGGCCGCCATGTTCGGGAGCGCGGCGGCCATCTCCTATGCGTTCACCGCCGCCCTCATCAAGGTGGTCAGTGGCTACGCGGCGAACGACTGGGTGACCCTGTTCGTGCATTGGCAGACCTACGCCCTCGTCGTGTTCGGCCTGCTCGGCCTCTTCCTGACGCAGAACGCCTTCCACGCCGGGCCGCTGGCCGCCTCGCAGTCGACCTTGGTGCTGGTCGATCCGCTGGTCAGCATCTCCCTGGGCATCGCCCTCTTCGGCGACTCCCTGCGGACGTCAGGCCCCTACGGCCCGCTCGAGGCCGTGTCGCTCCTCGTGATGTTCATGGGCGCCGTGCTCTTGTCCAACTCGCCGTTGATCACGGGCATGAAGAGCGAGGGCAAGGGGGTCGAGTACGACGAGCTGCTGTCGCGGCGCCTCAAGCACCCGCACCACGCCACCGAGGACGCCGTGACCGAGAGCGGGCTGCCGCCCTTCTCATCCGCCTGACTGCGGGGACGGCTCTCCGGCCCGCTCCGCCACGAGGCGGGCCATCGTCGCGAAATGGTCGGGATGCGACAGGTGCGCGCCGTGCAGCGCGTCGGGAATCTCGTCGACGAGGGCATCGGGGACGTTGGCACCCAGCCACTCGACCGCATGGCGGTGGTGCGCAGCCGTCGCCCGGCCGCCCATCCCGAACACGGACGGCACGTCGAGCGCGGTGACGTCGAAGGGAGGACCTTCCCCCCGCATGCTCCGCAGGTCGGCCACCAGTGCGGGGCCGTCGGCGCGCCGTTCGGCCCGGCCGCTCTCGGTCAGGCGGGACCACGAGCCCTCGCCCACCATCCGGCCGAAGAAGCGCTCGGCCTCCTCCGCGGGATCGCCGGCCAGGGCGGGCCATGGACGGCCGCCCTGGCGGCGGAAGCCCAGCCACGGCATGGGTGGCTCGTAGGCCCCGATGGAGTCGAACGCCCGCGGCGAGGCCAGCGCGGCACCGACCACGACGTTGCCTCCGAGGCTGTGCCCGATGGCCACCACCGGCCCACCGGAGCCGGCGCGCGCCTCGTCGGCGATGGCGAGGAGATCGGCGATGTGGCCCCCGAGGTCCACGACCCCTCCCGCCCGTGAGCCCTGGTACCCGCGCCGGTCGTAGGCCAGCGTGGCGAACTCGGGCAGGCGGCGCATCACCAGCCGGAAGCTGTCCCCCCGATCGAGCGACCCGTGGACGAGGATCACGGTGGCCGCCCCGGGGGCGGGGGCCGGCCTCGCGATCACGTGGAGGCCGGCTGGATAGCTCATGGGCAGGGCAGACGCTACCCGGTCGCCCATCAGACCCGATCGTCGCCGGTAGGGTTGGCCCATGACCCAGTTCGGCGGCTCCGGGGGCTCGTTCGGCCCCAATGCCTGGCTGGTCGACGACATGTACGACCGTTTCCTGGCCGATCCCGAGTCGGTCAGCCACAGCTGGCGGGAGTTCTTCGCCGATTACCGGCCCGCCCCGGTGCCTGCCCCGCAGCCCGCGCCCCAGGCGCCGACTGCGGGGCCCAGCGAGACGAGCGTGCCCAGGGCCGAGGCCGCCCTGCCCGTGGCCGCCGCCCCGGTTCCGGCTTCCACCGTCGCGGCGGGGACCGAGGAGGCCACTCCGCTGCGCGGTGCGGCCTCGCGGATCGTCGCCAACATGGAAGCCAGCCTGGCCATGCCCACCGCGACGAGCGTGCGGACGGTGCCGGCCCGGCTCCTCGAGGTCAACCGCCTGATCTTGAACAACCAGCTGGCGCGGACCACGGGAGCGAAGGTCAGCTTCACTCACATAATCGGGTACGCCGTCGTCCGCGCCCTGCACGATGTGCCCTCGCTCAATTCGGCCTTCGTGGCCGATGGCGACGGGAAGGGCAGGCCGGGCGTCATCCACCACAAGCACGTGGGACTGGGCCTGGCCGTCGACCAGGAGAAGAGCGACGGGAGCCGCACCCTGCTCGTGCCGTGCATCAAGGACGCCGACACGCTCGACTTCCGCTCCTTCGTCCTCGCCTACGAGGACCTCATCCGCAAGATCCACACCAACAAGATCGCCCCCGACGACTTCGCCGGGACGACCGTGTCCCTCACCAACCCCGGGACGCTCGGCACGGTGCAGTCCGTGCCGCGGCTGATGCCCGGCCAGGGCGCCATCATCGGCGTCGGCGCGCTCGGCTATCCGGCCGGCTTCGAGGCGGCCGACCCGCGGCGTGCTGGCCCAGCTCGGCCTGGGCAAGGTGGTCACGCTCACCTCCACCTACGACCACCGGATCATCCAGGGAGCCGAGTCGGGCCTGTTCCTGGGCCGGGTGGCCGCCCTCATCACCGGCGCAGACGGTTTCTACGACGACCTGTTCGAGTCGATGGGGGTGCCCTACGAGCCCGTGCGCTGGCAGGTCGACAGCAACGCGGGCGCCGGCAGCGAGGAGGGCGAGCACCAGCGCCTCATCAAGCAGGTGCACGTGCAGACGCTCATCAACATGTACCGGGTGCGGGGCCACCTCATCGCCCATCTCGACCCGCTCGACGCCGAGCCCCCGCACATCCACCCCGAGCTCGATCCGCTGACCTACGGCCTCACCATCTGGGACCTGCCCCGCCAGTTCGTGGCCGACGGCCTGGCCGGGCGTGACGTCGCCACGCTCGACGAGATACTCCACGTGCTGCGCGACGCCTACTGCCGGACGCTCGGCATCGAGTACATGCACATTCAGGATCCCGAGCAGAAGCGCTGGATCCAGCAGCATGTCGAAGGCCAGCCGACCACCCTCAATCTCGACGAGCAGCGGCACATCCTGGGCCGACTCAACGCGGCCGAGGTCTTCGAGCGCTTCCTCCACACCCGCTACGTCGGGCAGAAGCGGTTCGGGCTCGAGGGCGCGGAGTCGACCATCGTCCTGCTCGACGCGCTGCTCGACGCCGCTGCCGGGTCGGGGGTGGCGGAGGTCGTCATGGGCATGGCCCACCGCGGCCGTCTCAACGTGCTGGCCAACATCGTGGGCAAGTCCTACCGGGAGATCTTCGCGGAGTTCGAGGGCAACCTCGACCCCGAGTCCGTGCAGGGCTCCGGTGACGTGAAGTACCACAAGGGCGCCCGGGGGGTGTTCCACGGCAGCGCCGGGGAGGAGCTCCCGATCACGCTGGCCTCCAACCCGTCCCACCTCGAAGCGGTGGACCCCGTCGTCGAGGGCATGACCCGGGCCAAGCAGGACCGGATCTCGCGTCCCACCGACGGGACTCCCGCGGGCGCCGCCGAGGTCGCCGGTGGGTTCCCGTGCATGTCCATCCTCGTTCACGGCGACGCCGCGTTCGCCGGGCAGGGCGTCGTCGCCGAGACACTCAACCTCTCCGGCCTCTCGGGCTACCGCACGGGGGGCACCGTGCACGTGGTCATCAACAACCAGCTCGGGTTCACCACGGCGCCCGCCTCGGCCCGCACCTCCGTGTACCCGACCGACGTGGCCAAAATGGTGCAGGCCCCGATTTTCCACGTGAACGGCGATGACCCCGAGGCCTGTGTGCGGGCGGCGCGGCTGGCCTTCGTCTTCCGGCAGACCTTCCACAAGGACGTCGTCATCGACCTGGTCTGCTACCGCAAGCACGGGCACAACGAGGGCGACGACCCCAGCTACACGCAGCCGCTCATGTACCAGCGGATCGAGGCCAAGCGCTCGGTGCGCAAGCTGTACACCGAGGCTCTGGTGCGGCGGGGCGACATCACGCTGGAAGAGGCCGAGTCCGCGCTCGACGACTTCAATGCGAGCCTCCAGGTGGTCCTCGACGAGGTGCGGGGCGAGCCCTCGCTGGCCCCGACCCAGCTGCCGGTGCCCGACCTGGGACTGGGCGACATGCCGTCCGCCGAGACCGGCGTGTCGCCCGAGGTGCTGCGGGCCCTGTCCTCCGTCGTGCGCTCGGTGCCCGACGGCTTCACCATCCACCCGAAACTTGAGCGCCAGTTCGTCCGAGCGCGACGAGCTCGTCGCCGGCGGCCAGGTCGACTGGGCGCTGGCGGAGGCCCTCGCCATCGGCTCGCTCATGTACGAGGGCGTCGATGTCCGCCTCACGGGCCAGGACACCCGCCGCGGGACCTTCAGCCACCGTCACTCGGTGTTGGTCGACTACTCCAACGGCGAGGAGTACGTGCCATTGGCCCACATCCGCGAAGGCCTGCACCGGATCGGTGCGGACAGGCTGGAGCCGGCGGGCGAGATGGGCAACTTCACCGTGCGTGACTCCCTGCTCTCGGAGTACGCCGCCGTCGGCTTCGAGTACGGGTACTCGGTAGAGGCGCCGGAGGCGCTCGTTGCCTGGGAGGCGCAGTTCGGTGACTTCGCCAACGGCGCACAGATCATCATCGACAACTTCTTGGTCGCGGCGGAGAACAAGTGGGGGCAGTTCGCGGGTCTCGTCCTGCTCCTGCCCCACGGGTACGAGGGGCAGGGCCCCGAGCACTCTTCGGCGCGCTTCGAGCGCTTCCTGTCGCTCTCGGCGCGCGGGAACCTTCGCGTCACCGTCCCCTCCACGTCCGCGCAGTACTTCCATCTGCTGCGCTCACAGGCGCGGACCGACCCGAAGCGCCCGCTCATCGTGGTGACCCCCAAGTCCATGCTGCGGGCCCATGCGTCGCGTTCGACCTTTGCCGAACTCGAGTCGGGCTCGTTCCAGCACCTGATCGACGACGCGTCCATCGAGGACCCCACGACGGTCCGCCGCATCGTGCTGTGCAGCGGGAAGATCGCCCACGAGGCGCTGCAGCACCGGGCCGGGCTGGAGCCCGCGGCGGCATCCGGGGTCGCCGTGGTGCGAGTCGAGCAGCTCTATCCTTGGCCCGACACACTCCTGACCGCCGTCTTCGAGAAGTACGGGGAGGCATCCGAGGTGGTGTGGTTGCAGGAGGAGCCCGAGAACATGGGAGCCTGGTCGTTCGTGCACGCCCGTCTCCACGCTTGCATGCCCGGGCGCCTCCGGCTCCGCCACGTGAGCCGGCCCGAGTCGGCCAGCCCTGCCATCGGCAGCGCCGCCCTGCACCAGTTGGAGCAGGCTGATCTCTTACGGCGTGCCATTGGCTGAATCGCACCACGTCGTGGTGGACGGGTCGAACCTCGCCACCGAAGGACGAACGTTCCCCAGCCTCGAGCAGCTCGACCAGGCTGTGCGCGCCTACGCCGCTGAAGATCCTGCCGCCAGCATCATCGTGGTCGTCGACGCGACCTTCGAGCACCGCGTGTCCGACGCCGAACGCGAAGAGGTGCGCCAGGCGATGCTCAACGGCGAGGTGATCTCGCCGCCGGCGGGCGCCATCGGCCGCGGGGACGCGTTCGTGTTGCGCATCGCGGAGCGGACCGGGGCCATCGTCCTCTCCAACGACTCGTTCCAGGAGTTCCACGGGGAACACCCCTGGCTGTTCGACGACGGTCGTCTCGTCGGCGGCAAGCCCGTGCCCGGCGTGGGGTGGATCTTCACCCCGCGGCTGCCCATCCGCGGGCCCAAGAGCCGGGCGGCGACGGCGGAGGCGAGGGCGAAGAAGGACCCCGAGTCCGCACCGGCGAAGGCGGCGGAGCTGGCCAAGGCGGCCCAGAAGGCAGCCAAGAAGGAGTCCAAGGCCCACAAGAGCGCCACGGAGAAGGCGGCGCCGGTCGACACCTCGTGGCCTCTCACGCCCGCTGCTCCACCCCCGGGCCGGGCCAAGGTCAATCCGGTGTTCTCGAGCGCGATCGACGAGGCGGTCGAAGAAGCGCTGCATCCGCCGCAACCCCAGAGGTCGCGGGGTGCCGCCAAGAAGCACGCTGCAGCCAAGAAGACGGCGCCGCCGAGGAGCGCAAAGGACAAGAAGGACACGACGTCGGGCCACGCGGCCACGTCCAGGGGTTCCCGCCCCAGGGCCGAGAGTCCGGCGGGCCAGCGCCCCGACCAGTCCCAGAGGAAACGGTCGGTGCCACCCCCCGCGGTCAACGAGCCACTGACCTTCATCAACTTCGTCGCCGCGTTTGCCGTCGGGAGCACCATCGAAGGCGAGGTGGTGTCATTCACCTCCCATGGGGCCATGGTCGACGTCCCGCTGCCGGGCGGCGGAGCGCTGCACTGCTACATCCCGCTGACCGCCATGGGCTCGCCGCCGCCCACCAAGGCACGCCAGGTCCTGAAGAAGGGAGAGGTCCGGCCGTTCGTGCTGGCCGGGCTGGACCCGCCGCGCCGGGTGGCCGAGCTGGCGCTGCCGAGCGGAGCCGGCGCCCCGACGCCCAGCCCCGCCAAGAAGGACGTGGCCGCCAAGCGGGCGCCCACGGTCATGGCTGCCCCGTCGACCAAGAAGGCCGCGGCGAAGAAGGCGGCGTCGCCGGCGAAGAAGGCGACCAAGAAGGCGGTGGCCTCGGCGAAGAAGACGCCCAAGAAGGCCGCGGTGAAGAAGGCCGCCAAGGCCGCCCAGTCCCCGACCAAGAAGTCCCCGGCCAAGAAGTCCCCGGCCAAGAAGGCCGCCAAGGCGCGGCAACGATGAGGGCAGAGGAGCGCCGATGACGGCGTTGCCCCGACCGGCCGATGTCCTGCCGCACAGGCAGCCCTTCCTCTTCGTCACCGAGGTGACGCACGTCGATCCGGGCGTCTCCGCACGAGGCACGTGGGAGCTGACCGGCGACGAGGCGTTCTTCGGAGGCCACTTCCCCGGCCGACCGACGCTCCCCGGCGTGCTGATGGTTGAATCGATGGCCCAGCTCGGCGGCATCGCCGTGCTCCTCGATACCCGCTACGCGGGCAAGCTGCCTCTCTTCGGGGGGATCGAGCGGGCGCGCTTCCGCCGCCAGGTCGTGCCGGGCGAGACGCTCGAGCTCGAGGTGACCATGAGCCGGCTCGCCGCCCGGGCCGGCAAAGGGCACGGGCGGGCGTCGGTCGGGGGGCAGACCGCCTGCGAGGCCGACCTCCTTTTCGTGATCGTCGACGGGGGTGCCAACTGATGCGCCTGGCCACCTGGAACGTCAACTCGCTGACCGCCCGTCTGCCGCGGGTCACGCAATGGATCGAGGCGAACCAGCCCGACGTCCTCTGCATGCAGGAGACCAAGCAGGCGGACGACAAATTCCCGGAGAAGGCGTTCGGGGGGCTCGGCTATGAGTCCGCCCACAATGGCGACGGACGCTGGAACGGTGTGGCCATCGTCAGCAAGGTCGGGTTGAAGGGCGTCACGCAGAGGGTTCGGCACATCGGATGACGAACACGGACGACGGATCGTGTCGGCGGAATGCGCAGGGACGCGCGTCTTCTCGGTCTACGTTCCTAACGGCCGGGCGCTCGACAACGAGTTCTACGAGGTCAAGCTGGCCTGGCTGGCCCGCCTGCGCGGCGACACTCGACCAGACCTGTCCCCCCGGATCCTCTGTCGCAGTGTGCGGTGACTTCAACGTTGCCCCCGACGACGGCGACGTGTGGGATCCCGCCGCCTTCGTGGGCTCGACGCATGTGAGCGAGCCCGAGCGCGCCGCGCTCCGCGCCGTCGAGGGTTGGGGTCTCGACGACGTGTTCCGGCGTTTCAACGATTCCGGCACCTTCACCTGGTGGGACTACCGGGCCGGGGACTTCCACCAGGGACGTGGTCTGCGCATCGACCTGATCCTCGTGAGCGACGACCTCGTGCAGAGGGCGACCGGATCATTCCGGGATCGCGACGCCCGGAAGGGTCAGAAACCGTCCGACCACGCGCCTGTCGTGGTGGATTTCGCCGACTCCTGAGGGCAGGCTCGCCTGAGCTCGGACCTCCGAAGGCGCTTGGCCGTCGCCAAGAGCAGCCGTCGCTGCTCGGTCAAGCACCTTCCTCCCGACCCTTCCTGCCGGCCTCCACGTTCGCTTGACCGTCGCCAAGAGCAGCCGTCGCTGCTCGGTCAAGCTTTGGGAGGTATCGGTCAGAGATCCCGACTTCTGAACAATTCCGACCGGAGATCGAGCAACAGATCCCGGAGCGGGACGCCGTCGCAGGCGGACACTATCTTGTCGAAGTCCTCTTTGGTCAGCGCCTGCTGCACCTCGGGCCAGGTCCGGGCACCATTCCGCATGGAGGTCATGAAGGTCTCGCAGACAGCCAGGCCCTCGCCCATACGCTCGACCTCGAACTCGAGGGTGGCGTAGTCGATGACGTCCTGGAGGAGCCGCTTGAGGGCTCCATCGATCGGGCGAGCATCGGAAGGACGGCTGTGCGTCTCCATCTCCATCTTCGCCTCCCCCGTCGAGACCTTCCGACCGGCTCTGTCGGGCCCCACTCTCCGATACGCATGGTGACAGGCCAGTATCGGGGGCTCTAGAGCCGTTGGAACCTATTCGGGGGCGCCGGGCACGTTTGTTCACCTGCGCATAGCGCCCTTTGTCCGCCGGTTGACGGCCGTAGGCACGAACGCCCTAGAGAACCACCTCAACGAGGGTTGGGCCTGCCTCGGCGAAGCCCGCCTCGAGCGCCGTCGCCAGGTCCTCGGCGTTCTCGACCCGCCTGGCGGGAACTCCCATGCCGCGGGCGAGGTCGCAGAAGTCGAGCTCGGGATCCGTCAGGTCGAGCAACCGGCGGGCCAGCGGTCCCCCGGCATCGGCGCCCACGCGGTGCAGCTCCATGTTCAGGATGGCGTAGCTCCGGTTCGCCAGGACGACGGTCGTCACGTTCAGTCCCTCGCGGGCCTGGGTCCAGAGCGCCTGGAGCGTGTACATGGCACTTCCGTCCGCCTGCAGGCACAGGACGGGCCGTTCTGGCGCCGCCACCGCCGCCCCGGTGGCCATCGGGCAGGCCGATGCCGATGGCGCCACCGGTGAGCGTCAGCCAGTCGTGTCGGGGTGCTCCGGCGGTCGCGGCCGCCACGAACAGGCCCGAGGTGTTGCCCTCGTCGACCACGATGGTGCCCTCGGGCAGCGTGGCGCCCACTGCGGCGGCCAGCGTCTCCGTCGTGAGGGCACCCGTGGGACGCTCAGGCCGGCTCGACGCTGCGGGCGCTCCGGCATCTCCCGGGGCACCCACTGCCTCGGCAAGGGCCGCGAGCGCGGTCGCGGCGTCCTCTCCCGGACGGGCCAGCGTGTGCACAATGCAGCCGGCGGCGACCAGGTCGCTCGCTTTGTCGGGGTAGGCGAAGAAGGACACCGGTGACTTGGCGTCGACCAGGACGAGGTGCCGGACACCGTCGAGTTGGGCCTGGGCCATCTCGGCCAGGTAGGCCAGCCGGTCCACCGGCGGGATGCCCGCCCCGCGCTCGAGGTTGGCGGGGAACGTCTCGCCGAGGAGCGCGGCGCCCGTCGTCGTGGCGATCCGGCTGGCCGCGTGCAGGCCGTCGGCCCGCAATGCGCTCCCGCCGAGGAGGAGCGCGGCGCGCTCGCCTCCCCGCATGGCCTTGGCTACCTCTTCGATCGTGTCCGCCGGCACCAGCGTCGCCCGACTGCGCGGCAGGGGCGGGTGAGGGCCGGTGGTCGACTCCGACCAGGACGACGTCCGCCGGCAGGACCAGGGTGGCCACGCAGCCGGGTGGCCCCAGTGAGGCCGCCACCGCGTCGGCGGCGTCGGCCGCCACGTCGTCGGCCCGCGCCGTGGAGCGGTACCAGCCGGAGACGGCGACCGGCGATGGACGCGATGTCCGACTGCAGGGGCGCGTCGTAACGGGCGTGGTAGGTCGGCGTGGTCGCCCACGACGTTGACGAGCGGCGTGCGGGCCCGCCGTGCGTTGTGCAGGTTGGCAAGCCCGTTGCCGAGGCCCGGCCCGAGATGCAGCAGGGTCGCCGCCGGCCGGCCGGCGATCCGCCCGTAGCCGTCGGCGGCACCGGTGACGACGCCCTCGAAGAGGCAGAGGACGCCGCGCATGGCCGGCACGTCGTCCAGCGCGGCCACGAAGTGCATCTCGGAGGTCCCCGGGTTGGCGAAGCAGACGCCAACGCCGGCATCGACCAGCGTCGAAAGGAGTGCTCGGGCGCCGTTCACGAGCGTGCTCCGGCCCGCGTCACGCCGAGCAGCCGGTCCGGCCCGAGGATGCCTCCGGGGTCGAAGGCCCCCTTGATGGAGCGCATGAGCTCGAGCGACACCGGATCCTGCATCTCGAGGAAGTAGGGCAGCTTCGCCGTCCCGATGCCGTGCTCGCCGGAGATCGCACCCCCGACGGCAAGCGCCAGCTCGAAGCTGGCGTGCATCAGGGCGTGCCGTTGCTCGTCGTCGGGCTGGAAGACCGTGATGTGGACGTTGCCGTCGCCGATGTGGCCGCAACCCGTGACGAGAGCGCCGTGTTCCTGGGCCAGCTCGGCCACCCGGGCCAGGTAGTCGGGGATGGTCGCCCGTGGGATCACTGCGTCGATGAGGTCGTCACACCCGGCCGCCTTGCCCACGAAGAACGCCCGCTCCCGGGCTGCGATCAAATGCGCCCCCGAGGTTGGCGGGAGCACGTACACATCGAGCGACCCCAGCTCCTCGAGCAGCGTGGCCAGGCGTTCGACGTCCTCTTCGACCCGGGTGCCGTCCATTCCTTCGAGGACGACCACGAGGTACGCGAGGGTGCGCGCCTTGATGTCCTCGGGCACGCCGAGGTCCAGACCGGCCGCTCGGGTGATGCCGCCCATCACCAGCACGTCGACGTACTCGAGGATGGAGGGGTTGATGCCACTGTGCACGATGTGCGGCACGGCCTTGGCCACTTGCGAGAGGGTCGCGAAGGGTGCCAGGACAGTCGACGAAGCGGTGAACCGGGGCTGGAGCTTCACGGTCACCTCCGTCGTGATGGCAAGGGTTCCCTCGGAGCCGATGAGCAACTGGGTGAGGTCGTACCCGCTCGAGCACTTGACGAACTTCCCGCCGGTCCGCAGCACCGTGCCGTCGGCCAGCACGACCTCGAGCCCGAGCACGTGCTGACGGGTGACCCCGTAGCGGACGGCGCGCATGCCGCCGGCGTTCGTGGCCACGTTGCCGCCGAGCGAGCCGCTCTGCTCTCCCGGCGACACGGGATAGATGAGGCCCAGGGGAGCCAGTTCGCCGTTGAGCTGCTCGAGCGTCACACCAGGCTCCACCACGGCCACCTGGTTCTCGGTGTCGATCTCGCGGATCCGCTTCATGCGGTCGAAGGCCAGGAGGATGCCGTCGGCGACAGGCACGGCCGCGCCCGAGAGCCCGGTGCCGCTGCCCCGGGCCACCACTGGCACGCCGTGCTCGCTGGCCAGCTTCAGGACTTCGGACACATCGCCCGTCGAGCCGGGCATGACGAGGGCCAGCGGCACGACGGGCACCGTCGTGAGCGCCTCGTCGTGCGTGTAGTCGGCGTGGATGGCCTCGCCCGCGAGGACATTGCTCTCGCCGACGGCCTTGCGTAGCTGTTCCAGGAATTCCGACATGCGACGCGCCACCCCCACCTGGGATCATCGGGCGGCCCGACCTTACCGGGCCTTACCGGTCGTCGTCGGCGCCCTCGGCAAGCCGGCGCCGCAGCTCCGCGACGCGCCGTGAGACCTCAGCCGCCGCGGTCGGGGCCGCCTCCTTCTCCAGCTCGGTGATGGTCCGCTCAATGGGGGCCAGCCAGGGGCTGGGCCCGCGCCCGGCCCTCGCGCCCGATCCCGCGTCGCCGCCCTCCTGCTCGAACCAGCTGCACCAGAGCTCCTCCTCGGAACGGGTCAGGGCCACGTAGAGGAGGCGCCGCTCCTCGTCGATGGCATCGGGCATCTGCGCCGACGCGATGGGCATGAGGCCTTCTCCGAGCCCGAGGACGAGCACCGTCGGCCACTGCAGGCCCTTGGCGCGGTGGAACGTGGTGAGCACCACCCGGTCGCGATCGGCCGGGGACTCGGGGTGGTTCTTTTCGTCGTCGTCCGCGGCACCGCCGCGCCTGCCGGCATCACCGCGCAGGTCCGACGCCGGTCCGACGTCGGCCCCGGCGACGTGACTCGGTACCCGCGCCTTGTCCATGGCCTCCTGCACCTTGGCCAGCTGGGCGTTGGTCCGGGTCAGGACGGCGATGCTCGACCACGTCCTGCCCGGGGTGCGCGACATCTTCGCCCGGGTGGCCGCCCAGGCGGCTTCGTCGTCATCGGTCGTGTGGGAGACGATCTGCGGGACCGGCCCGTCAACCCGCGTCGTGCGCGGCGGCACGACCTCGCCCCACACCCCGAACGCGCCGCCATCCCGCAACACGGCGGTGGCCACCGCCACCACCTGGGGGGTGCAGCGGTGGTTCTCGTCCAGGCGGATGACCTTGGTGCCCCGCAAGATGTCGGGCAGCCGGTCGAGCAGTGTCGGATCGGCGCCGTTGAACCCGTAGACGGACTGGTTGGGGTCGCCGACCACGAACAGGTCGGGTTCGTCGGCCAGCATGGCGGTGAGGAGGCGGAACTGGGCCGGGTTGACGTCCTGCATCTCGTCGACAAAGAGGTGCCGGGTGCGCCAGCGGATGGAGTCGGCGAACTCGCTGTCACCCGCCAGCGCGTCGGCGCAGGCCACGATCAGGTCGTCGAAGTCGAGCAGACGTCGGCGTCTCCGCTCCGCTTCGTAGCGGGTGTACACGTCCGCCACCTGCTCGGCGCTCATGCCGCTGCGGCGCCGGTGCCGCCGGGCCTCGGCCTCGTACTGCTCGGGCGACACGAGGCGCGCCTTGGCCCACCCGATCTCACCGTCGAGGGCGCGGGTCCGACGCGCATCGCCGGTCGTCACGTCGGCCAGAAGGCGGCGCCGGTCCGGCAGGAGTGTCGGAGATGGTCGACCCCGTAACTCTCGGTGCTCGCGCAGCAGGCCGAACGCCGTGCGGTGGAACGTGCCCGCCTTCACTCCGGATACTCCCAGTGAGTACAGCCGGGTGCGCAGCTCCTCGGCGGCCTTGCGGCTGAACGTGGTGACCAGGGTGCGGTCGGGCTCGATCGACCCGTCGCGTACCCGCCGGGCCACCCGGAGCGTCAGCACCCTCGTCTTGCCGGCCCCGGCCCCCGCCACCACGCAGAGAAGCGGCTCCTCCGATTCGACGGCCTCGCGCTGGGTCACCGTGAGGCGGTTGGCACCCGGGGTGGTGCCCCAGGTTTCGCTCTCCAAGCCCTCGAACGTCATGACCACACTCCGCAAAGTACAGAGGGGGTGCGCGCAGCACCCGCCGGACCTGCGCCCATCGTGGCCGAAGCGGGTCCATCGTGCCCCATCGGGAGGAGCGGACCAGGTGGGGAACCTAGAGCACCCGGTGCGTCCGGAGCCCACGCCGGCGGCCGTTGCGGGCCCGCGCCAGCGCCACCAACTCGTCGACGACCGCGCTGAAGGGCAGGCCCTCGGCCTCCCACAGCATGGGGAACATGGAGATCGGGGTGAAGCCGGGCATGGTGTTCACCTCGTTGATGACGATCGCACCGTTCCTACGGAGGAAGACGTCGATGCGAGCCAGGCCCTCCACGCGCAGCGCCCGGTACGCCGCCAGCGCCACCCGCTGCGCACGCTCGAGCTCAGCGTCCTGCAGGTCGGTAGGTGCCACCGTCTCGGCGAGCCCCAGCACGTACTTGTCCTCGTAGTCGTAGAACTCACGGCTGGCGATGATCTCTCCGGCCCGCGACACCCGCACGTCCTCGTTGCCGATGAGCGCGAGCTCGAGCTCGCGGCCCTCGACGAACTCCTCGAGGATCACGTGGTCGTCGAACTCGAAGGCCGTCCGAACGGCGTCCCCGAGTGCCGCGGCGTCAGCCGCTTTGGCCACACCGATGGAGGACCCGAGGTTGGCGGGCTTCACGAAGAGGGGCAGGCCCAGCGATTCGAGCGCATCCCCCATCACCTCCGTGGACCAGGCCGACCGGGAGACCAGTCTCCACGCCGCCACCGGCAGCCCGTGGTCGTGCAGCACCGACTTTGCGATGCCCTTGTCCATGCAGATGGCGGACGACAGCACGCCGGCGCCGACATAGGGCAGGTTCAGCGCCTCGAGATGGCCCTGGAGCACACCGTCCTCGCCGAAGGGCCCGTGGAGGACGGGGAACACGACCGTGGCCGGCGGGAGGCCAACGTCGAGATGGGTCAGCGCCGTGTCGGGGTCGCGGTCCAACAGTTCATCGGGTGAGGGCAGCGCCTCCGTTCCCGCCACATCGGTGAGGACCCGGTTGGCGTCCACCCACTGTTTGTCATGGGTCAGACCGATCACCTGCACGACGAACCCACCCTGCAGCGCGGTGGCCACGATGCGACGCGCAGAGATGCAGGACACTTCGTGCTCAGCCGATGGACCCCCATAGACGACCGCCAGGACCCCGGGATCAGGCATCGACCGAGGCTATACAAACCGAGGCTGTACAGTTAGCCTCGAGGGCGATGCGTGCGATTCTCCATCTCTGAACTCGCCGCCCGCCTCGGTGGGGAGCAGGTCGGGCCCGACGTCATGGTCGATGGAGCGACCATCGACACCCGGACGGCATCGCCGGGCCAGCTCTACGTTCCCATCGTCGCCGAACGCGACGGGCACGAGTTCATCCGCGCCGCCCTGGACAGGGGAGCCCCGGCCTATCTCACGGCACGGGAACCCGTCGGGGCGACAGCCATCGTCGTCGCGGACACGGCCGCCGCACTCATGCAGCTGGGTCTGGTCGCACGCGAGCACATGGACGGCAGCGTGATCGGCATCACGGGCTCGGTCGGAAAGACGACGACGAAGGATCTCCTTCGCCACTGCCTTGTCTCGACCTTCGGGGTGTCGGCGAGCGAGCGGTCCTTCAACAACGAACTGGGGCTCCCGCTCACCCTCCTCAATGCGCCGGACGATGCCCGGTGGGTGGTCCTGGAGATGGGCGCCCGCGGCGTGGGACACGTGGCGCGCCTCGCCCAGGTGGGACGTCCGGACGTCGGCATCGTGACGAGCGTCGCCATGGCCCACGTGGAGTACTTCGGTGATCTCGACGGTGTCGCCCGGGCCAAGAGCGAGCTGGTGACTGCGCTGCCTCCCTCCGGCGTCGCCGTCTTGAACTTCGACGATCCGCGGGTGGCGCGCATGGCCTCGGTGAGTCCGTGCCCGGTGTTGGGGTATGCAGCGGAGGGAAGCGCCGAGGTGCGGGCGGAGCGCGTCGTGCTCGACAACGACTTGCAACCGCGATTCCGGTTGTCGACGCCATGGGGTGCCGGCGACGTCAGGCTCGCGTTGCACGGGATCCAGCAGGTTCCGAACGCGCTCGCAGCCGCCGCCACAGCGTTGTGGTGCGGAGTTCCTCTCGAGGATGTGGTGTCCGCCTTGGGGACCGCCACCGGGTCGCCCCTTCGCATGGAGGTGCATCGCGTTCCCGACGGACCCGTCCTGGTCGTGGACTGCTACAACGCCAACCCGGCCTCGACCGAGGCGGCGCTGCGTTCGATGGGCGCGCTGCGGCCAGCGCGCCAGCTGGCACTTCTCGGGAGCATGGCAGAATTGGGGGCCGAGACCGAGGCCGAGCACCGGCGGATCGCCCGACTGGCCGAGGGCCTCGGGATTGAGGTGGTCGGGTACCGGACCGGGCTCTACGGCGCGGCGGAGGTGACCACTGCCGATGACGCCGTGGCCCTGCTGCGGGCGCTGGGCCCGGGCGACGCGGCCCTGGTGAAGGGGAGTCGGGTGGCGCGTCTCGAAGAGGTCGTTCGCCGGTACGGGGCGGCCACCGGCGTTCAGTCCCTGGCGACAGGCGCGTAGCGCGCCGCCGCGCCGTCCGGCCCGGCGGCACCGACGAGGATCCGGCGGGAAAGCTCACCGTAGAGGGACTCGGTGCGCGCCGACGGCGAGCTTCCCGGGTCGAGGGTGTCGACCCGGCGCTGGCATTCGCGCCATTCGAGGCGGAGCCGGTCCGCGTCGCCCTCTGCTGCCGCCAGCTGCATGGCGGATCGCGACAGCGCCTCGCTGTAGGGCTCGACGATGCGCGCCCGCTCGACACCCCAGCGCCCGAGATCGAAGAGCCCGGCATCGGCCGCCAGCGAGGCCAAGCGACAGGCCGCGTCGACCAGCACCGCGGCAATGCGCCCAGCATGGCCTTCGGCCTCCCACCACGCATAGCCCGACAGCGCGTTGGCCAGCGGCTCCCCCTCCACCAGGGAGAGGGCGGCACGGAAGTAGGCGATGGCCATGGCCGGGTCGGACTGGGCCTTCGCTTCGGCGGCGAGTGCGACGGCACGCTGCACGTCGACCGTGACCCGGGGTGACAGTTGGTAGAGACCGTGACGGTTGCCCGCCGGGAAGAGGGGATCGCCGTGCTCGTCGGGCCCCATGGCCCTCCGGGCCGCATACGCGGTGTTGAACAGCGTCTTCGATGCCGCGTCGGCGTCGGACGATCCGAGCACGCGCGTGCGCAGCCGGTCGCTCGTGATGACATCGGGCTGGTGCAGCGCCAGGTAGGCGACGAGCTCGACGGCCCGACGGGCGCGGTTGGGCGCGAGCTCTTCCCGGAGCCCGTCGAGGCGGGGCGTCAGTACGAGCAGGCGCACGTCGACGGCGCCGGGAGCCAGCGCCGACACCCCGCCTGCCGGCTCTGCGGTCTGCTCTTCGTCCTCGTCGCGCCACGGCTCGAGGGCCTCGTCGAGATCCGGCGCCACCAGCTCCTCGATGTGCCGGGAAGTCGCATCCGCCTGGAGATGGGGTCGCACGACGCGGCCCATCGGGTGGAGGGTGGCGCCGCGGCGATCGACGAGGACGGTCAGATCACTGGCGGCGACCGGGTCCAGGGAGATCACAGCGGAGCGAGCCGCCGCCTCGGGATGAAGGGCGCGCGGGTCTCCACAGAAGAGCACGCGTCGGGCCACATTTGGGTCGGCTGCCATCTCGGACTTGAGCGCAGGGTCGCGGGGATCCTCGGTGATCAGGATCGCGTCCGCCCAGGCCCAGGAGCCGACGGCCACCAGCGCCGCCCGCCGGAGCTCATGTGCCGCCTCGCCGAGGATGGGCAGGACATCGCCCCGCTCGAGCGGGACGAGCCATGTGCCCTCGGCGTCGTCTCCGACGGGGAGGACGACGGGCACGTAGGGGAAGAGGGGATCGTCGTGGCCGTCAAGAGCGCTGTGGTCGACGTGCCACGCGGTGCCGTCCGGCAGGCGTGTAAAGGGATCCGGGGGCGTATCCGGGTAGGCGTCGGCGAACCAGAACGTCACGCCGGACGGCGAGACACAGATGGCGCGGACGCTGGGCCCGGCGCGCCCCTCGAGGGACAGGCCCAACCGGCAATTGGCGGACTCGAAGGAATGGAGTGCCGGGACGCCCGCGAAGCGGTGCAGGAGGGCCGCCGCGTCCAGCGCCCCCTCGGACGGCTCCGGTCCCGGGATGGCCGAACCCGTGAACCGGTCGCCGATCCGGCGCCGGTGCCCGGCGCGCCGGGCGATGGCGGCGCAGGCCAGCGAGCCAAGGCCGAGGGCGATCAGTTCGGGCAGGTGTCCTGCCGGCTCGGGACGTGATGGATGGTCGGTCCGGTCCCCCCGTGCCGCAGTCTCGCCGGCGCGCCGCGCCTCTGCCGGCAGGCGCAGGCGCCAGCCCGCCCGCAGTTGATCCGGATCAACGAAGCGCGTGCCACTCCCCATGTCGCGACCGAGATTGAGCGCGGCGAGCGCCGTCCAGTCCGCGCCGTCACCCAGGCGATCGTCCGCGATCTCCCAGAGGCCGTCCCCGGGCCGGACCACGTAGGTCGCAGCGGCTGCCTCCGCCGGGGACTTCGGCGCGCCCACCGGGAGCGTGCCGGTGATCGCAGTGTGCGGTGCAATACCGGCCGGGGTGCTGGCCCCGGCGCCAGCAGAGAGCGAGAGGGGAGCGCCGACGGTCGTCAGCGTGAGCACGCCGAACGCAATGCGTGCCGCCAGGCGATCCATGACCGGCGCACCCCGGAGGACGCCTACCTCGCCGCTGCGCACGTGCGCGGTCACCGCTCGGATCAGCTGCGTGCAACAGGCGGCCCAGGCCACCCAGGCCGCCAGGACCAGGAGGCACAGCAGGTCTCGTGGCAGTGGCCGCCATGCGTGTCCGAGGCCGCCGGCCAGTGGATTGCCCACGACGAGGAAGAGGACGGCCGGAACGGCGGTGAAGGCCAGCAGGGCGGCAATCGCTGCGCCGGCGACGTCGAGGAGCCGTCGGGTGCCCCGGATCCCGTTGTCCCTAGCCACCGGACGGTCCGATGGAGATCGTGTAGGTCAACGATGTCGTCTCCGAGGCAGGCTCCGAAACGGTGGCCAGACAGCTTCCGGTGGCGTCAGGAAGCGATGCTGCCATGGCCGAGGTCCCGCCCACGTTCTGGCTCCCGTTCGCGCAACTGACCTCCATGGTGAGGTACGTGTCGCCCGACCACACGACCGAGATCTCCATGGCGCCCGTCCCGGTGAACCCATACTTGTTCGACGTCTCCAAAGGGGGGTCGAGATAGCCCTGCGTGCGGTCGGCCGGCACTGCGCTCGGTTCCGTAGTCGTCGTCGCGGCAGGCGGTGCCTGGGTCGTCGTGGTGACGCTCGTCGCCGCCGGCTGTGGGGTGCTCAGGACAGGCGGTATTCCTGACGAAAGGAGAGCAGTGCCCCCACCGGCCGACCTCGACGAAGAAGGTGCCGGTGCGATCGTTGGCGTGATGGTTGTCGTGGTCGTGGCGGTGGTCGACCTCGATTCGCCTTTGGCTCTTCCCGCACGCCGGTCCGCGCCCGGCCCGAGTCCGACACGGGCGGCCGCCTGCGCGGACCCGCCGCTGCGCCGGGTCGCCCGCGGTGTGCCGCCAGCTGTCGCCACGAGCAGTGCGATGAGACCCAGCGACACGGCGAGAATCACCCACCAGTTGGGGCGGCCCCGAGCCACTCGAACGCGCAGACCCTCCGTGGCGTCGGGCCTCCCACCAAACACGGGCACACGATACGCATGCGTCATGCCTCCCGCACTCGGCGCTCAGGCGCACAAACGCCGCAGACCACGGTCACGTCGGGCGTAGAGGGCGCGACGGTCGCGCCCGGTCAGGGCGGCCAGCTCGGCCATGGAATAGCCGAGGACGTGGAGGGCGTACAGGACCTGTACCTCGTCGGCGCGCATCCCTTCGCGGCGCAGCTCGATCAGCAGGCGGGCCAGCTCCTCGAGGTCCGTCTCCGGTCGGGAGGAGCCTGCGTCAGACAGATCGGGTCCGAGCGGGACAGAGCGACCTTCGAGGTCCTTGGACCGGAAGAGCTGGCGCCGGAGACGGCAGCGGATCGCAGAAAGCAGGTCGAGCACTGCGTAGGGGCGGTCCTGCCCGGACCATTCCTGCAGGACCAACCAGGTCGTCGAGAGAAGCTCGCCGAAGAAGTCCTCGCCGTCCAGCCACTCTCCACCGCGTCCCCAGCGCAGCTTCCCGGCCACCGTCATCAGCCCCGGGAGAAGAGCCTGTACCAACAGCCGCGAGATGAAGGGGTCGGCACCGGCCTCCCTGAGCAGGACCCTGACCAGGTGGGCGGCCTCCTCGCGCTGGGCCCGGCCCGAGGCGCGCCGCATGTGCTCGACGAGGTCGCAGGGCGTGGCGCACGGCGGCGGGTCGCTGCCAGTTCCGAGGACGAGGAGGTGCAGGGCAGGATCGCGGCCGGCCACGTCGCGGAGCGACCGGACGGCGGAGCGGGATCGGCCGATCGACCGCCATTCGGTTGCCATCTGGTCGATGAGGGCGACGCGTTGCTTCGAGGTGGGGGTGGGCATGCCGGCAGCGTGCCTCCCGACCCTCCCCCGATCGCTCCCACCCGGCCCTTCGGGGGAGAATCGGGCGGGGACAGCTGCAATGGTCCTGGTGGGCGATAGTGTGCCGCCGATGGACATCGACGAGTTCTACGAAGCAGATCCGCGCCGCCGGTCTTCCGCCGAGCTCGAACTGGGCTCGGAGTGGCGGGGCAAGGACGGTGTGCAGCACGAGTTGAACTACGTGGAGGACACCGGCGAGCTCTACGTGCTGCGCGAGCCGGCGCCCCACGTTCGGGAGGACCCCTTCGGTGGGCTGCACATCTCGGACCCGGAGGGGTACGAGAACAAGATCACCGTCCACGTCATTGCCAAGATCGACTCGGTCGAGAACGTGCACACGATCCTGCAGGGCTGGCCCGAGGCCATGCGGGAGGAAGGAGACGGGGGCACGGAGTGGCTCGGCCAACGCCTTCTGTCGGCGGGCGTTGCCGTCGGGCCGACAGGAGACCCCATCTCGGACGAGTAGGGGCTCAGGCGGGGGAGGGCGGCTCCAGCTCCAGCATCTTGGCGAGGAGCTGGGTGGCGATGTTGTCAGTCGCCATGGCGGCGTCCATCGGGTTGTTCCCGAAGACGAGCTTCGAGAGTCGGTACATCACCACGGCGAAGCGGAAGCCCGAGAAGATCTCGTAGAAGAAGATGTCCCGCATGGGCCGGCCCATGAGCTCGGAGTAGCGCTCGATGGTGTCCTCGTGCGAGCCGAAGCCGGCAGGGCGGGGGACACCGAGGCCCTCGGAGAACTGCCGGTCGAAGTAGAGCCACCAGCCCAGGTCCAGCTCGGGCTGAGCCAGTGAGGCCATCTCCCAGTCGACCACCGCGGCGCAGCGGAAGTCGTCCCAGATGATGTTCCCGATGCGGCTGTCGCCCCAGCTGATCACGACATGGCCTTCCTCGGCGGGCCGGTGCTCGACCAGCCACTGCCAGGTCGATTCGATCACGGGGACCTTCTCGCCCTTGGTGGCCCAGTCGAGGAAGTCCCGGTAGTAGGACATCTGCTGCTCGAGTCCCGGACGGCCCCGGGCCGGGTCACTGAGCCACTCGAGCCCGGTGGCCCGCCAGTCGGTGCGGTGCACTGCGGCGAGCGCGTCGATGCCGCTCCACCACATGCGCTCCTGCTGCATGGGCGTGGCCTCGATCACCCAGCCCTCCATGGTGTACGGAATGTTGTCCGAAGGCACGAGGCCCTCGACGTGATCCATCGAGAAGAAGGGCACGCCGAAGTACCGGGGGTCCTCCTCGTACCAACCGAGGCGGGGAAGTGGAACGGCCGAGCCCCCGTCGGCCAGGGCGCGCATGGCTCGGTACTGGGTGGAGAACTCGGCGTCCAGGAAGAGAAGGTGCTTGGTCGGTGCCACGCGGACGACCAGGCGTCGCTCTCCGCCGTCCGCCGCGCGGGTGCGGCACAGGATCGTCTCGTTGGAGAACCCGTTGGAGCCGGGGGCCTGGACGTCGAAGACCTCGGGACCCGAGCCCTGCGGTGACTTGGTGCCCAGCCAGCGCGTGAGGATGGCGGCCACCTCTTCGGGGTCACGCTGGCTGATATCCGGCACGGGGCGGCACTCTAGCGACGGGACGGACCCTCTGCGTGCGTGCGGGGCGATCCCGATCGGGAGGGACGGAGACGAGGGGATAGCGTCGCCCGGCGTGCTCATCGTGATCGACCTCTCCGGGGCGAGAGTCACCCTGCAGGACCCAGACGAGTTCACCCGTTTCTCCGTCCTCCTCGAGGGAGATGGGGACCTGGCCGAGGTCCTGCGACTGTCGGGCCTGGGACGCCCGGGGGCCGACGGCGAGCACTTGGTGGTGGACCCGGTGGCCCTGCGGGCGCTGGCGGGGCCCGCCGCCCACGACGACTGGGACGAGGGCTTCGCCGGCATGTGCGCGTACGCCGCCGGGAAGGGTTGGGTGGAGTCCGACGGCGGCATCGTCGCGCACGTCAGCCGGGCTGGCTGAACTGGAGTCCGTGACGTGCGCGGCCACCGCCTACTCGGCGTGGAGCAGCACCCGGTCGGGTTACGGGCGGCGGCGAGCCGGACCGGAACGGCCGCACGACATTGTCCAGTACCACTGCACCCACTGCGATCACCGAGGGAGCGGTGAGGTGGTTGTCGTGCGCCCAGGGGCGTCGCGCTGGGTGCGGGCTGGTCCTCGTCGCCGGCGAAGGCCGACAGCAGCTCGTAGTTCCAGCTCCATCCATACAAGCCGGGGTGGGCGACCAGATTGTTCCGGCTGGCGCCGACATCACCGTGCCCACGACCACGATGACAGCCAGGGACGCGCCGAGGGTGGCCGACCGGGCTCCGGCCGGGGCCAGCTACCCTTGAGGCGCCGCCCGGCAGGCCCGGCGGCGGGGGCTGCGGGCCTCCTGAGCTCCTGGGAGGGACGCATGGCGATTCGGGACTACGACCGCTTGTTCATCGGCGGCGACTGGGTGGCCCCGGAGGGGACCGAGACCATCTCAGTGATCTCGCCGTCCACCGAGGAAGTCGTCGGCCGGGTGCCCGACGGCACCGAGGCCGACATCGACAAGGCCGTCGCCGCGGCGCGGACGGCGTTCGACCATGGGCCCTGGCCTCGCATGACGCCGGCCGAGCGGGCCGAGGTCCTCTCCAAGGTGGCGGCGCAGATCACCGCCGAGATGGGTGCCATGGCCGAGATCATCACGCAGGAGATGGGCTCGCCCATCTCGTTCTCGGGCATGGGCCAGGTGCTCGCCCCAACCATGATCTTCAGCTACTACGCCGACCTGGCCACCACCTACGCCTTCGACGAGGTCCGCGCCGGCATGTTGAACCCGCAGGTGCTCGTGACCAAGGAGCCCGTCGGCGTGGTGGGCGCCATCGCCCCTTGGAACGTGCCGCTCTTCATCGCGGCGGCCAAGCTGGCGCCATCGCTGGCGGCCGGCTGCACCGTCGTCTACAAGCCGGCGCCCGAGACGCCGTTCGACGCGTTCCGGCTGGCCGAGATCTTCGCCGAGTCCGGCCTGCCCAAGGGCGTCCTCTCCGTGGTGCCGGCCGGCCGTGAGGTCAGCGAGCACCTGGTGAAGCATCCCGGTGTCGACAAGATCTCGTTCACCGGTTCGGGAGTCGGGGGCAAGCGCATCGGCGGGCTCTGCGGCGAGCGGTTGAAGCGCTGCACGCTCGAGCTGGGCGGCAAGTCGGCCGCCATCATCCTCGACGACGCCGATCTGGCGACCACGATCCCGACCTTGTTGCCCAACGCGATCATGAACAACGGGCAGGCATGCATCGCGCAGACCCGCATCCTGGCGCCACGCGCCCGCTACGCCGAAGTCGTCGAGGCGGTCGTCTCGGGCGTGTCGGCGATGAAGGTGGGAGACCCCATGGACCCGGCCACCGAGGTCGGACCGGTGGTGGCCGAGCGCCAACGGACCCGGATCGAGGGGTATCTCGACAGCGGTCGGGAAGAGGGCGCCACGGTCGCGCTCGGCGGCGGCCGTCCGTCTGGCTCCGACTTCGCCAAGGGCTGGTACGTCGAGCCGACGGTGTTCTCCGACGTGGACAACAAGATGAAGATCGCCCAGGAGGAGATCTTCGGGCCGGTCCTCGTGGTCATCCCCTATGACGATGACGACAACGCGGTCGAGATCGCCAACGACTCCAACTACGGGCTGTGCGGCTCGGTCTGGACGGGCGACAACGACCGTGGCCTCGGTGTAGCGCGCCAGGTGCGCACCGGGACCTACATGCTGAATGCGCCGGTGCCCATCGACTTCTCCACGCCGTTCGGCGGCTACAAGGAGTCGGGCGTCGGTCGTGAGTTCGGACCGGAGGGCCTGGAGGGCTTCCTCGAAGTGAAGTCGATCGCCCTGCCGGCCGGGTACACGCCCGGGTCCTAGGCCGGAGGCTCCCGCGGGGGACCCGACCGGGTCAGGGGCGGCAGCCGGGTCCATCCCTGCGGCAAACGGCTCCGGCGGTTCAGCCGCCGGTCACGCTGACGATGTCGCGGATGCGGAGGGCGCCGACGTGGGGGAGACGTAGCCCGACAGCGGCGCACCCTCCCCCGTCACGTCGGCGAACGCCTGGTGGTCTCCGACCTCGACCACGCTGTAGCCCGTGCGGTCGCCGTCGCCGTTCACGACGTCGGGAGCCGCGTCGTCGCCGGAGGCGACGACGATCGCCACGTGCACGGCGGTGACTGCGGACGTGTCGAGCCCGTAGACCGCCACATCGCCCGGTTGCGGCGCGTAGTGCGACCCGACGGGGTGCCAGGTGCCGTGGTCGGTGCCCCAGACGTAGAAGCTGGCGGAGTCGCTGTTGAGGTACCCCGGCGCCAACCGGTAGGAGACCTCGGCGCCGGCCTGTTTCCACGCCCAGGCGGCGAAGTCGGCGCACCACTGCTCGTCGAGGTTGTCGTTGCCGCAATCGTCGACGCCGGCGTCCCAGTAGGCGCTGAATTTGTTGCAGTAGGTGTCCGCCGGGTCCGTCCGGTACCCAACCTGGCCCTGGGCGATGGCGACGATCCGAGCCCGCAGGGGGCTGAGGGACGATCCGCCGTCGACATGCACCGCGACGGCGACCCCCAGACCGAGCAGGAGGAGCAAGGCCAGGACGAAACGAGGGCGGCGCAGCGGGGCGCGGCGGGCCGGAGCGCCCGGGGTCAGCTGTCGTGTCGGGCTCAGGAGACCACAGGGTAGTGAGCGTGGCCCGCTCCGAGGTGGCGGGCCCGTTCTGCGACAATGGCAGGTCCCCGGCCACCCAGAGTGGTGCCGCCCCGAGCCGACCGAGGAGGGATGGGCCTCATGCAGGACGACGAGAGCGCGGCGTCGCACACTCGTCTCGCCTATCTCCCCGCGCTCGACGGGGTGCGGGCCTGCGCCGTCGTGGCCGTGATGCTGTTCCACGGCGGGATCCCGCACATGGACGGGGGTTTCATGGGCGTGGACGCGTTCTTCGTCCTCTCGGGATTCCTCATCACCTCGCTCCTCATCGGCGAGTGGCGCCAGACGCTGAGCATCAAGCTCGGAGCGTTCTGGGCCCGGCGGGCCCGCCGCCTTCTCCCCGCCCTCCTCCTGATGCTGCTCTTCGTAGCCTTCTTCGCCTCCGTCATCGTGCCCAAGGGGACGTACGGGGCGCTCCGCCTCGACGCGCTGGCCACGCTCCTCTACGTGAGCAACTGGCACTTCATCCTTGTCAACTCGAATTACTTCAACGAGACGACGGCATCGTCGCCGTTGCTGCACACATGGTCGCTTGCCGTGGAGGAGCAGTTCTATGTGATCTGGCCGCTGGTGGTGCTCGCCGTCATGCACTTCACCCGGAGCCTGCGGGCCCTGTTCGCGTTGTGCTGTGCGGCAGCCGTCGCGTCGGCCACCTGGATGTACGTCGTGTACGACAGCGGCCTCAACACCAATCGGGCCTATCTCGGGACCGACACCCGATCGCAGTGCCTCTTCATCGGCTGCGCGCTCGCGGTCGGGCTCGTGCTGCTCTCCCAGCGGCGCCACGAGGAGGGCCGCCTGGCCAAGGGCGAGCTGTGGCGCCCGGAGGGGACCACGGGGCGAGTCCTCTGCTCCGCGCTGGGTGTAGTCGGCGCCGCCACCGCCATCGCCCTCTGGGTCCTGACCACCTCGGTCTCCTCGTTCCCCTATTCGGGCGGGTTCTTCCTGATCGGCGTCGCGGTTGCGTGCATCATCCTCTCGGCCGTCGCGGCACCGCGCAGCCTCGTCCCGCGGGTGTTGTCTCTCACCCCGGTGCGCTACGTGGGCCGGATCTCCTACGGGCTCTACATCTGGCACTGGCCCATCTTCATCTGGCTCGACCATGCCCGGACCGGGCTCTACGGGTATCAGCTCTTCGCGTTGCGTGTGCTCGTCACGTTTGCCGTGTCGGTCGTGTCCTTCCACCTCATTGAGCGCCCGATCCGCATGGGGACCTTCGTCAGCCAGTGGCGGGCATGGCTGGTCGTGCCTGCAGGTGTCGGGGCCGTGCTGGTGGCCGTCATCGCGGCCACCACCGGGACGACAGCCGTGGCCAGCACGGCGCTCCCGGGCGGCATCGGCACGACGGGATCGTCGACCACGACGACGACCACGGCACCTTCACCGACCGCGGCCCCGCCGGTGCGGGTGCTGCTCTTCGGCGATTCGGTGGCCCTGACCCTCGGTCTTGGACTCGGGTTGGCCAATGAGCAGCAGAAATATGACTACATCCTCTCGGACAAAGGGATTCTCGGCTGTGGCGTGGTGTTCGGGCCCGAAGTCGAGCTCAAGGGCGCCCGCGACGAAACTTCGCCCGCCTGCAACGGCACGCCGTACTCACCCGGTGAGCCGGCGGCGCAGCAACCCTGGCCGAATCAGTGGGTGAGCGCGATGAGCGAGGTGAAACCGAACGTGGCCGTGCTCCTCGCCGGTCGCTGGGAGGTGGTCGATCGTGAGTACCAGGGATCCTGGACCAACATCTTGCACCCGGCCTACGCCGCCTACGTGAAGAGTCAACTCGAGCAAGCCTCCCAGCTGGTGACGGCAGCGGGGATTCACATGGTTTTCCTGACAGCACCCTGCACGGACGAGGGCGAGCAGCCGGACGGTGCCCCGTGGCCCGAAGACAATCCGAAGCGCCTGGCCGTCTACAACAAGCTGGTCCGCGAAGTCGCCGCTGCGCACCCCTCGACCGACTCGGTAGTCGACCTCTTCGGGGCGGCGTGTCCCGGGAGGAAGTATGCCGGGACAGTCGACGGCGTGGTGGTCCGGACGCCCGACGACGGCGTGCACTTCACACTCGCCGGAGGCCGGTACCTGGCACCCAGGATCATGCCGGCCATCGTGGCGGCCGGGCGGGCGCAGCTGGCGGGGACCGCCAACCCGGCCTCAGCCGGCGGATGATGGGGGCTTCGGGTTCACGTTCTGGGGCGTGCTGTTCCCCGTGGGGGACTGCGGGTTGACGTTGGGGTTGGCGTTGGCCACGACGCACTGGGCGCGTAGCGAGGGGACGAGGTGTCCTTCGTCGACCGTGGCGCCCTCCGAGATCGTCGTCATCAGCGAGTTCCAAGAGCCGTCGTCGGAGTTGGCCGCGGCGGCCAATGGGAGGGCCGCCCGGAGCTCTTGATCGGCTTTCTTCTGCAGCTGCGCGGCGGCAGCCGGAGACGTGCCGGCGCTCGTGGCGCGCAGGTAGTCCGTGAGCGATCGGTGCACGTGGACGCAGGCCTGTTGCGCCAGGTCCTGACCGGATTGACTACTGCAGGCGCTGAGACCGAGGGCCGCGCCGGCCACCAGTGCCAGTCCCGCCAGGATCCGGGCTCCTCGGGGGCGGCCGGCCCGCCGCACGTCAGCCCAGCCAGCGTTCGGCGGACTCGAGGAGGAAGCGGCTCACCGCGAGGGCCCGGTCGAAGACATCGCACAGCAACTCCTCGCCGCTGAGCACCCGGGCCAGGGATACCGGGTGGCGGGCGACGATGCTCAAGCGGCGCTCCGAGCCGTCGGTGGCGTTGGCGAAGGAGTCGATGGCAGAGACCTCGAGGGGGAGTTCGATCCCGCCCACTCCCGCCAGGTCGATGGCGAGGCGGAGCAGGTCGGGCCCCTTGGGGAGTGGTGGCAGCGCCCAGGTGAAGGTGAGCGGAAAGTGGAATTCGTCGGGTGGCTCCTCGTCCTCGGCGAGGAGGACCACGGCGTCCTCGAAAGAGAGGAGGACGCGTGGGTCGACGTCCAGGGCGAGGTGCAGGTCCAGGGGGCCGCCGCACCCCTCTTCGGGGTGCAGATCGACCTCCCAGACCTGGCGCAACGAGTAGGTCTCGACGAAGTGTCGCTCGTCGTGGACGTGGAATCCGTGGTCGACGGAGTGGTCCTTCAGGTCGGCGACGTACCCCGCGACGTCAATGGCAGCCACAACCGGGAAAGCCTAGGGCGAAATGAACAGGTGGGTGTCAGGCGCCCGAGAGTTCAACGCTGGTGCTCCCGTCGTCGTTTGTGGTCCAACCAGTCGGGCCCGAGGTCGACGAAGGTCGTCTCGGGGGCCGAGAGGACGAAGAACGCGTCGAAGCCCGTGAAGCCCTCCCGGTGCGGGATCCGTCGTGGAACAGCATCACGGCCCCCGTCGGCGCAGGCCGCACCCCGTCGAGCGCAGGGAGGTAGCGAGACGAGTGTCCGACGCCGCGCTCGTCGTCCCGCATGAGGCCCATCCCCTCCTCGGTCGACCGGCAGATTCACTGGGCGTCCCGGCGTCGGTCTTGCATCCCGGCACGTTGCGCGTGTGGCGGGCCCACAAGAGCCAGCAGTGGAGCTCTCCCTTCGAGATCGTGCAAGACCGGCATCAAGTGGACCCCGGTGGCCTCCATGCCCCGGGCGACGAGCCAGTCGCGGTGGGCGAGCAGGTCCTCGGTGAAGGTGGAGACGCTCGCGATCTCGTTCTCGCGTTCGCCCGATGGTCCGGGGATGGGGACGCAGTAGCGCTCGACAACGATCCATCTCCGTGGGCAACCTCTTGTCGCAAGGCCAGAGGTGCCATGCCGGGAGTTCGCGGTTGGGAATCCAGGGCTCGCGCTCGAAGCGGTACTCATCGGTGCTCAGGACCTCCAAGTGGCCCGCAGGGGCCCTCTCTCGAGGGCAAAGGGCGGGACGACAGCCAGGCGGGCCGGGGCGACGCCGCCCGGTAGGGTTCGTCTCCCGTGGACGACGTTCGCCTCCTCGCTGTGATTGACGATGCCATCAGCGCCGTGCGCGGCGCTTTGGACGTCCTCGAGGACTGGGGCCCGAGCGGAGGGAAGCCCGGGCAGTACCGGCTCGACCTGGCGGCGGACGGGGCAGCCCTCCCGGTGCTGCACGGGGCGGGCCTGGCGGTGCTCTCCGAGGAGTCGGGGGTGACCGGTGACGGCCCGACGGGGCTGCTGGCGGTGATCGACCCGGTCGACGGTTCCACCAATGCCCACCGGGGCGTGCCGTTCTATTCGACGAGCATCTGCGTGCTGGACGCCGAGGGCCCCCGTGTGGGCGTCGTGGTCAATCAGGCGACCGGCGAGCGCTACGCCGCCGTGCGCGGCGGCGGCGCGGAGAAAGACGGAACCTCGATCGCGCCCTCGGAGTGTGAGGAACTCGGACGCGCCATCGTGGGCATCTCGGGCTTCCCCGGCCATCATCCCGGCTGGGCGCAGTACCGCGCCCTCGGCGCAGCCTCACTCGAGTGCTGCGCCGTCGCCGAGGGAGTCCTCGACGCCTACTTGGTGGTCGGGGGCAGCACGCTCTTCGGGTGGGACTACCTCGCCGGTCTGCTGGTCTGCAGCGAGGTGGGAGCGGCCGAAGGCGAGCGGGAGGGCAGGGACCTGGTCGTGCGCGACGCGTCGAGCAGGCGGCCCGTCGTGGCGGCGACACGTGCATTGGCCGATCGCTTGATCGGGGAGGAGGGGTTGTGACGGACGACACCGGTGCGGACGCCGCGGACGCACTTCTTGCGCGCAAGACTTGGAGGACGCTCGAGCCGCTGCACGGCATGGTGTACTTCGTGCCCGAGGCCGCGGAGGCGTACGAACGACTCGGCATTACCGGGCGGGCGGGGTACTTCGCCTCGCGCGCGGCGCCTATGGGCGCGGTGACGGCCGACGTCGTTGTTTCCACCTTCTTCAACTTCAGCCCGGCGCTGGTGCACGCGGCGATCCCCGACAGTTGGGAGGTCGCCTCTCCATCGGCGCTCGTGGCGGCGCGCTTCGACGCGGTCGACGCGGCGTTCCGGCGGCTCCTGGGCGACCCGGTGCTGGCGTCGGACGAGATGCGCCGCGCCGCCGAGCTTGCCCGCGCGGCTGCCGAGCAGGCCGGCCGACGGGCGGAGGGACGGCCGCTGGCGGCGGCCCACGCCGACATCGCGTGGCCGAGCGCGCCGCACCTGGTGCTCTGGCACGCCCAGTCCATCCTGCGCGAGTACCGTGGCGATGGCCACATCGCACAGCTCGTCGTGCGGGGCCTGTCGGGCACCGAGGCGCTGGTCACCCACGCGGCGGCGGGCGACGTGCCGGCGCACCTCCTGCGCTCAACGCGGGGCTGGCCTCGGGAGGCCTGGGACGGCGCCGTGGACGCGCTGCAGGGGCGGGGGTGGCTCGCGCAGGGCGACGAGCTCCGCTTCACCGAGTGGGGAGCGACCCAGCGCCAGGCGCTCGAGGACGGGACCGATGCGCTAGCCGCTGCGCCCTACGCGGTTCTGGGCGAGGAGCGTTGTGCAGAGCTGCGTGCCCTGGCCCGACCGTGGAGCACCACCTTCGCACAGCAACTGCCCTGACCTCGCCCGACGCATTGCCGCTCCTCTGACGGGGCGCAGCGCCGGGACAAGGTCATAATGGCTCGGGCGCTCGGGCGCTTAGCTCAGTTGGTTAGAGCAGCTGGCTTACAACCAAAACGGGCTGAACGTTGTGCCTGACCAGGTATTTCCTGGTCGTGGCGGAGCGTAAGTAGCGAAACTATCTGCTCCAAAAAAACTTCTTGAGAGCAGTGATTTAACCCCCGTTCAGTGCCGCTGACTCAAAGGGGACTTGACCGCTTCGTATCGCCCGTGCTGCCTGAGGACGTTGCCTTCGTCGTCTGTAGTCATTTCCCGAATGGTCCTTCGGGATGATGTCGCTGCAGTTCCAAAGTTGGCCGGTTATCCATCGCACGGGAACTGGCTGGCAGCCACGATCACGATAGACACGACTAGCGAAAGCGGGACACAGAGGGCAGCATCCAAAGGACGATCGGGATCATCCAGGGCGATCGCTCTTCCCGACCCATGGCCGGATCGAAAGACGCAGCGCTCCGGCTTGGACTCAGTGGGGAAGGTGACCCATACCAGACACTCGGCGGAGGTTTTGTCGTTCGGCGGGATCACAGTATTCCCAGCCAGGACTGCCACCCGGAGGTCGGTGCCTGGTCAGCGATGCATTGAGTGCTTTGGAATACATCCTGGTAATACGAACCCGGACTTGGAAGGTGGTCCTCGGTGATCACCGGGTCGTTGCTTAAGGTCACGCTGAGGCCAAAGGAACACTGGCCCCGAACGGGTCGAACAGCGGTCTCGATATGTGTCCCATTGGCGGCAATGCCGACGATGGGTCGCTTTGCCGAATAGGGAACGTTCGTCGCACCGTCGACCCACTGATACTTGGGAAGTGCGGCGTTCAGTGCCGACACACTCAGAGAGCCTGATTGGGAAGCCGCAACGGTTGCTGCGGCATCGGCGGTGGTGCCGCCGGACTGGATCGCTCGTAGTGCCTGTCCTAGATCCCCAAGGCCAAAGAGAGGCTGCCGCTTCGTCGGGTGGTCCCAGAGAATGACGCCCGCAACGGCAACCGCACCGACCACGACCACGGGGACTACGGGCAGGAGTGTCACGACCCACCACCTGACTCTCTCGCCTCTGGTCGGCGAAATAACCAGGTTCAGATGTGACCCTCGACCGGTGCCTTCTTTGAGGTTGCCGTGCATCACACCACCTCCGTCTCTTACATCAAGGAGATCCAGAAAAAGCCATGATCAGCTGCGGGGTGCCAGATCGAATCTTGGGAACACTCTGAGGCCAGGAAATCCACCCTGAGGTTGGCGCTTGGTCGGCGGCGCATTGAGGGGCGTGGTATACGGACTGGTAGTAAGTGCCAGGACCCACAAGGCGGTAGTACCTACCAAGACCCTGGACATGGTCTTCGGTGGTCAAGGGGTCTGTGCTTGAGGTGATGGTGAGGCCAAAGGAACAAAAGCCATCCATGTATTGGACAGCGGTTTCGATATGTGTCCCATTGGCGGCCATGCCGACGATGGGTCGCTTTGCCGAATAGGGAACGTTCGTCGCACCGTCGACCCACTGGTACTTGGGCAGTCTGATATTCAGCACTGATGGTCTCAAAGAGCCAAACTGCGGACCCACAGCAGCCGCAGCAGCACTGGCTGCAGTGCCCGCAGACTGTTCCGCTCTTAGAGCGTGCTCTAAGGCCTGGCCCAATGATTGGACGCATTGCCTATTGCCCGGGCAAACAAGATGGACCCGAGCACGAAAAACATGACAACTGCAAGGACGATGGCAAGGGCAACTATCCAAAGGGCTATCGGGATCATCCAGGGGGATCGCTCCTTCGGACCCATGTCGAAATGGTGCTCGGGATGGCGAGGCAGAGCGTCTGGGCTTCGGCCGTGCAAGACGTCGGCCATGGCTCAGCTCAACCCGGCGACAACTGTCGTGTCGCAGTCACAGAGACTCGTGTCTCCGTGCCGTACGTTTGCCATTCCTCAGTTATTACAAATATGACGGAAATATGTCAATAGGGTGACGAAACCTCGGAATCGGCTGAGAACATGTGAAATCAAGCACGAGGCGGGGCCGGGCCGGTCGCCTGGTGGCACATGCGCCACACCGGGTGACTTCAGTGCGGCGAACGCCGTCCACGGGTCAAGAACCTGTGAGCGGAGTGGGTGCGGTGCGGTGCGGAGAGGTGTTATCCGGCTTCAAAGCCTCTTTGCCGATTACGACGCCTGCCGGAGTCCCATCTGTAATCAGGAGTCTTAAAGGTGGGGGGGTCGGTTACCCTCCGACCCATGTCCACCGTCTCGTTCGAGCCAGACGCCGCCGATTACTTCGTCGAAGTCCTGACGATTCTGTGCCGGGATACTGTCGCCGTCACGATTCGTCCGCAAGACGGTGAACCATTTGGAGCCGTGCTTGTCTCTAATGATGCCAAGACGCTTGTCTATGAATCGTGGGACAAGGGCAAAGGGCCGCCCATGTTTCGATCAAGCTGTCATCTTACGGATCGACCTAGATCAAACCTGAGGAAGCCCATCTCTGCGTTTGTGCGTAGCCGCCCTGGAGACGCACGTTGGTGACGTCGTTGCGTGTGGTCATCTCTATTGCTTGTACCCCGGCCAAGCCAGCAGCCATTTGGCGACCATCTGTTGCTGCGCCTGCGCCAGTGTGAGCTGACCGCTACACACCTGGGATTTGAGCGAGTTCTCGTCGGAATCCTTGGGGTTCGGCGAAGGCGGGGATTCGGGGGACAGATTGTGGGGGTCGGCGGGCGATCCGCCCAGTTCCAGGGGTATGCGGTGATCCTCCTCATACGCGCTGAGGCCACCGGGCAGACCTTCGGCGGCGATCTGAGAGGCCTTCAGAGCCTCGGTGTAGCTCTCGGGAGGCCGAACGGTGGCTGTCCAACCGGAGACGCAGATGGTGCTGCCGATCGTGGCCTGCGTCACCGCCGGGTTGAGCACGCAGTAGGTGATGCCGTTCTGATGGCACACGTCCACCGGTGCCGGTGGCGGTGGTGGTGCCGGTGGCGCAGCGAAGGCTGGCGTTCCATAGAACTGCGAGTTGTAGGCAAACACACCACCGTCAGCCGCTACGAAGCGATAGCCAGCGCCCGATGGGCTCGCCTCCATCCCGACGATGGGCTTGTTCAAGACAATGCTCCCCGTCGAGCCGTAGAACGGGGCGTTGTAGGCAAAGATGCCGCCGTCGGAAGCGACCAGCCAGTAACCCCCGGTGGCCGGGTCGACCGCCATACCGACCACCGGCTTGTTGAGTGTGATCGAGCCGGTGGAGCCGTAGAACGGGACCCCGTAGGCGAAGATCCCGCCGTCGGAGGCGACGAACCAGTACCCGCTGCCGTTTGGAGCCGCAGCCATACCGACGACCGGCCTGTTGAGTGTGATCGAGCCCGTGGAGCCGAGGAAGGGGGCGTTGTAGGCGAAGATGCCGCCGTCAGAGGCCACCAGCCAGTAACCCCCGGTGGCCGGGTCGACGGCCATGCCGACAATGGGCTTGTTGAGTGTCAAAGACCCCGTGGAACCTTGGAATACGGCATCGCCATAGCTGAAGATGCCGCCGTCAGATGCGACCAGGTAGTAACCACGACCATCGGGCGTCGCTGCGATACCGACGATGGGCTTGTTGAGAGTGGCCGGCTGACCAAGGTAAGTGGCATCGCCACAGGCGGCGACCTGTCCGGCGTTATTGACGATCCAGTAGCCACCGTCGTCGGGCGTATCTGCAATGCCGACCACCGCACTGCCATAGAGAAATACTCCGCCCGGCTGGCTGCATGTGCTGGCAGCATGTGGTCTCAGTGTTGCTGCTCCCGTTGGAACGACTGGGCCAGCGATCAGAGACAAGCTCGTCAGAAGGCTGGCTGTGAGTGCCAACCCGAGCTTCGGCAACAGGCCATCGAATGCCACCGCCAGTCGATACCTCATCACGGACCTCCTTTTCATCACGGACCTCCTTTCGATGGCTAGACGCGGCTCTAGACATCAGATCCCCTCGGAGCCCTAACCAGCCCCCTACCCCGAGATTCATTTTCGCCCCTCCTCGTCCCACACCCGGCGGGTGAAGCGGACCAGGCCCCTATAGATCCACCGGGCCAGTGCGCCGATGATGACAAACGTAACGAAGCCGAGGATGATCACCGTGCCTTCCTCCCCTTCTCTTACTCTCGATCGGATAGCTGTTGGCGTGACGTAACCGCCGTGCCCAAGGACAGGGTTTATCCGGTTGCTGTGACTGTGGCCGATTACGGCACCTGCCGGAGTCCCGCCGGTAATCAGCTTCCTTGAAGGTGGGGTGCCTTTCGGGCAGCTCGTACACGTCGATCACGTTCCTCGATGGGGAGTGTTCGATCGGGATCGACGAGATCGACGAAATGTTCGTCCCTCGTCGCCCGTGCTTTCCGTGTGGTTTCTCGGATGTCGTATCGAGCATGTTGCTCGTAGGCACCGAGACGGCCCAGGAGGTTGAGTTCCCCCTCGCTTCGATCCTTTGGCATGGCAAACCTCATGACAGTCCCCAGTTAGGGGATGCCCCCGGGAACAAAAGTAAGGGCCCCAAAAGGATTGCGACCGCCGGAGCCGTAAGGCTCCGACTGAGCTACGTACTTCACCGAAGATCGAAGCACTGTGCCGGTACAACGTCAAGGCATCAGAGGCGATCCCCGAGAGCCATCCGGTGGTGAGCCTCCCTGGCACGCTCATCAGCGGCGCTCGCTCCGTACCTGTTCACCATGGCTCGGGATCCCCAGCCCGCCAAACGCATCAGATCTCCTTCCTGTCCGCCTGCGGAGAGCCACTCGTGGGCGAAGGTGTGTCTGAACTGGTGAGGTTTGACATGACTGATCCCGGCTTCATGTGCCCGCCTCTTAATCATCTGGGCTACACCCGAATCGGTCAGTGAGCGTTTGCGTCCGAGCCAAAGAGCAGGGGAGTGGGCGAGTCGATTACCTCGCCGAGCACGGAGATAGCGATCAAGCGCCAGAGCCGTCTTGGGCCCGAACGCACATGGTCGGGGTCGACGCCCCTTCCCGATTACGTAGGCAACCTTGACATCGAGGTCCACGTCTTCGACACCCAATCCGGTTAGCTCCGAGAGCCGGAGTCCAGAATCGACGAAGAGCCTGATAATGGCAGTGTCCCTGCGGTCTTCAAATCCGGTGCCATTACAAGTCTTCAGTAATGATCGGAGATCGTCCTCTGTGAGAACCGAAGGCGGTTCCTCGGGAACATGAGGTCTTTTCATGTTGGTCATTGGCGAGCAGTCCATCTCACGCTCCTCAACGGCCCACTTGAAAAACTGCTGAATGTCCCCAAACCGGATCGAAGCTGTCTTCGGTCGATAGCGCTCGACTGTCGCGGCGCTCACGGAACCCCGCGTTTAACGCTCACTGAAATTCGCGGTCGCTGAGGCCGCGCTCCTCCTGACCGGGCATCCACCGGTCGGGGTCATGGCCCCTCCAACTTGTCGGTGCTGGCAAGCATTCGACGAGCTGGAGGAAGCCGAAACAGATGATGACCCAGGAGGAGTACATGAATGTGAAGGCCCTGTATGCCGGGGGCTGGACGATCAAGCAGATCGCCGAGCACCTCGGCTTCCACCCGGCCACGGTGTCGTCGTGGCTGAAGAACGGGGGGCCGCCTCCGAAGAGGAGCGTCCCCGAAGAGGACCTCGTGATCGACGCCCGCTGGCAGGCCCGCATCGGTGGCCTGTTGGCCCACAACGCCGATCTGCAGGGCTCGTCGATCATGCGGGTGATCGCGGCCGAGGGATATCCCGGCTCGTATCCGACGCTGACTCGCTACCTGCACTCAGTCCGCGGCCCGACGAGAGGCGCAGTGATGGTGACCATGCCCATCGAGACGGTGCCCGGCGAGGAGTTCCAGTTCGACTGGTCCGACTGCAACAGCTTCGCCCGGCGCTGGGGCTGGGGCCACGAGCTGCACTGCTTCGGGTGCGTGCTGTGCTGGAGCCGGATCAAGTTCTGGTTCTTCGCCCCCTCCATCGACCAGCACCACACCCTCGAAGGCCTGGTCCGCTTCTTCGAGTCCATCGGCGGCGTCCCCGCCCTCGGGCGCACCGACCGGATGGGACAACTCGGGCGGTCCAAGTCCAAGGGCTTCGTCTTTCATCCCCTCGCTCTTGCCTTCGCCCGCCATCACGACCTGGCCCTCAAGGCCTGCGACGCCGGGGACGCCAAGCGCAAGGGCAAGATCGAGCGGCCCTTCCGCGACCTCAAACGCGGCTTCCTCTCCGAAGCCGACCTCGACCCGCCCGAAGACGTCGGCGAGCTCAACCGCCGGGCGGTGCGCTGGCTCGAGCGCTACTTCCACGCCGTGGCCCACGGGACGACGGGTGTGGCCCCGGCGGTGCGCTTCGAGACGGAGCACCATGTGCTCGGACGCCTTCCCGCCGTGCGTTTCGACACCGCGGTGCGCGACACCCGTCGGGTCGGGCGCATCCCCCTCGTCGAGTGGGACACCGTCTTTTACTCAGCCCCGCCCGCTCTCGCCGGCAAGGTCATCGAGGTGCGCCAGCCCATCGGCTATTCGGTCATCGAGCTGCGCTTTCTCGGACAGATGGTGGCCTTGCACCACCTCGCACCCAAGGGCTCAGAACCCCAATGGCTGCCCGAGCACAAGCGCGAAGCCGAGGCCATCGTGCTCGGGCGGCGCCGGCTCGGTGTCGTCGAGCCCGGTGTCGTCGCGGCCGCACCGGCGCTCGATCTCGAGGTCGGCGACTACGACGTGGCCGTCCCCGATCTGGCCGACATGGGCGTCATCGGCCCGCACCCCGACACCACCTTGCCTGTGGATATCGCCGCAGACGCCAACGTGGCGGGCGCGATCGAGCCCGACGGAGCGATGTCATGAGCAAGGCCACGCTCATCGAGCAGATCAAAGGGGATCTCGACTACCTCAAACTCGTCCGCACGGCCGAGGTGTTCGCCGAGCTCGCCGACGACGCCGAGGCGCGCGGTGCGGACCATCTCGAGTTCTTGGCCAGCGTGCTCAGCGCCGAGGTCGACGCCACCCGCCAGAGGCGTCTGTCGGCCCGGCTGCGCTTCGCCCACTTCCCGTTCAGAAAGACCCTCGAGGAGTTCGACTTCGACTTCCAGCCCTCCATCGACCCCAAGGTGATCTCCGACCTGGCCGAACTGGACTTCGTGCGAGAGGGCCATCCGGTCCTGCTGCTCGGACGACCCGGGTGCGGAAAGTCCCATCTCGGCGTGGCCCTCGGGATCAAGGCGGTCGAGGCCGGCTATCGCGGCTACTTCAGCGGGGCGACCGACATGACCAAGGCGCTCGTCGGCGCCTGGGCCGAGGGGACGTTCAACCAGAAGATCCGCACGTACACCTCGCCCAGCATCCTCGTCATCGACGACGTTGGCATCACGCCCTTCGACCGCACCGAGGCCAACGCCTTCTTCCAGGTGGTCAACCGGCGCTACGAGCTGCGCTCGGCCACCATCGTCACCACCAACCGCGGCCTGCCGGCCTGGGCCGAGCTCTTCGGGGGCGACTCCGTTGTCGCAGCCGCGATTCTCGACCGCCTCTTGGACCGGGCGACGGTCATCAACATCAAGGGGCCGTCGTGGCGCCTGCGCGAACACGAGGCTCTGACCAAGCCGCTGACGGACCTCGCCGGCCCGCCCGAGAAGACCCCGAGGAGGCGGGGTTAACCTGTCAACCGGAGCCCGGCTTCAGCGCGAATTTCGGTGAGCGAATAACGCGGATTTCGATGAGCGGCGACACTCGACTTGAAGGGCGATGTAAGTCTCGACGTGCTCCCTCGTGAGATTACCGACATCCGTTGTCATCCCATTATCGACAAGGAAGAGGCAAAGCCCTCAGACGGTATCGGTGTAGCTCTTAATCGTCTTCGGCGATTTGTTGGCGGCTCGGAGTGACAGCTCAAAACTGCGAACGAGCAGCGCAATGTCCGAGGGACTCGTGACCGTCCGCAGGTACGCAGAAAACCGCTCGGCGAGCGGTGTCCCGAAGTTTGTTGAAGTGAGGTGGTGGTCCCCCTCCTGAGTCCTGCCGTGAGGTAGGTGTTCAGGAGACCAATCCAAAGAACCACCGAGAAAGGGGACCACCAATGAAGAAGAAGCTACCCGTCGTGAACGTCGCGCGGGTGGAGGATGCAGATCGCCTGGCTGGTTTGCCGCTGGAGGCGACCGTGGCCTTGGCCGAGGTGGCCGGGGCGCTGAAGGACGGTCTGCTGGCGTTCGCCTGGGCACCGGGCTCATCGTGATGCGCCAGATGATGGAGGCCGAGATGACCGAAGCGATCGGCGAGAAGCACGCCAAGATGCCGACCAAGAGCAGGTCGGAAACTGGCACGGCAACGCGCAGTGGTCGGTTGTGCTGGGCGGGCGCCAGGTCAGCACCGAGCGCCCGCGGGGACGCAGCAGCGCCGGGAAGGAGATCGAGCTGGACACCTGGGAGGCATTCAGCTCGAGGGATCTGCTCGACTCCCTCGTCGTGGAGCGGATGCTGGCCGGGGTGGCCACCCGCCGCCACGTTGATGTGGCCGAACCCGTCAGAGCCGAGCTGGAGGAGCGCTCCAAGTCCATGTCCAAGTCGGCAATCTCGAGGCGCTTCGAGGCGGCTACCACCGAGGCCATGGCCGAGCTGATGGCCCGGGACCTGTCTGGCCTGGACGTGGCGGTGATCATGATCGACGGGCTGGACGTGGCCGGCTCGTGCGTCGTAGTCGCCCTGGTCATCACGGTCGACGGGACCAAGGTCCCGGTCGGGCTGTGGCTGGGCGACACCGAGAACAAGACGGTGGTGACCGGCCTGTTGGCTGACCTGGCCGCCCGGGGCCTCGACGCGAGGCGGGCCTGTTGTGCGTGCTGGACGGGGCTAAGGCGCTGGCTGCGGGCGTTAAGAAGGTCTTCGGGGATACCGCTGTGATCCAGAGGTGCACGTTGCACAAGCGCCGGAATGTCAAGGGGTATCTGCCCAAGGAGCTGGTCGGGGATCGACAAGCGACTGGCCCTGACCTTCGCGGAGACCGACGGGGCCAAGGGCCTCGACCAAGCCAAGGGAATCGCCAGAGAGCTCAAGGCCGATCATCCCGACGCCGCGGCCACTGCTCGAAGGCCTCGAGGAGATGTTCACCCTCCGCCGTCTCGGCGTCGGCGGCACGTTGGCCACCACGCTGACCAACACCAACTGCATCGAGTCGATGATCTGGGTGGCCACGCACAACCGGGCAAGTGAAGAGCTGGAAGGACGGGTCGATGAAGAAGCGCTGGGTGGCCGCCGGCATGCTCGAAGCCGAACGGAACTTCCGACGCGTCCGAGGCTACAAGGAGATGGCCGAGCTGGTCGCTGCTCTTGGCCGCCAGGCACACCCGGCGCTGTCACACCCGAAGACTACGATCAGGCTGCTGCCTGATCAGCAGTGGCCACCGCCGAACTTCAACAAGGTCCTCTTGAACTCGCCAACCTTCGC
The DNA here is from genome assembly GCA_963764305.1 of uncultured Acidimicrobiaceae bacterium. Lineage (GTDB taxonomy): Bacteria > Actinomycetota > Acidimicrobiia > Acidimicrobiales > RAAP-2 > Bog-473. Next base: position 304,210 of record CAVXSD010000005.1, read on the forward strand.
ATTGGTGATGCTCATCTCTCCTCCTACGGCGCCGCTCTGGCTGGTAACCCAGGTGTAGTGCCCTGGCTTCCACAGACCAAGGCAACTACCGGAAACCATCTGCTCTAGCAGCGTTGTGCCGAGCACTGTCGAGGACGAGTATGACAAAAAGACCAGGTAGAGTTGTCTTTCTAGGGCGCTTAGCTCAGTTGGTTAGAGCAGCTGGCTTACAACCAGGCCGGAATATGCGCTGCGCTTGGGCGCGAAAGTCCAGTATGTGGACGATGCGATTTGGCCGAACTAGCAGGTGCGATAATACCGCCGAGCAGCCATGTCAGCCATCCTCCTTCTACGGCCGCGAGCAGAGGTTCAGAAGAAGATCGCTGAGCGCATCGAGAGGGGCCAGGCGCTCATTAACGAACCCATCCAGGGTACGGCCGACCTGGATCGGTTGCAACATGACCGGGATCGGTGGCACTCGTACAACCTCGACATGCTCGCCTCTTGGTTCGACGGCACGGGTCCGCTCAACGAGTACAACGTGGGTACCGGAGCGCTGATCTTCTCGCCCGAGACCTATTTTCAGCAGATCGAGTCGTTGCACCGGAACATCGAGTCTTCGAACAATCGGCTTCGCTCGATCTTGGAGAAGCTCGAACTCTACGAGGAGGCGTCGAGCACGACTCCTAGGGCCGCACCTGAACCTCACGCTCCAACTGGACGCGACGTGTTCATCGTCCACGGTCACGCGGGCCGCGAGTACGAGGTATCACACGTCGTTCTCGAAATGGGCCTCAAGTCGGTCATCTTGAAGGAAGAGATCAATCGCGGCTCACCGACGCTCATCGAGAAGCTAGAGCGGGAGGCGAATCGGTCCGGCTACGCGATCGTCATCTTCACTGCCGACGATTTCGGGAGGAGCGTCAAAGAGGCGGACGACAAACCGCGCGCTCGGCAGAACGTCGTCCTCGAACTCGGATTCTTCATCGCGAAGCTGGGCCGGGACCGCGTTACGATCCTTCACGATCCCAGCGTCGAAGTGCCCTCAGACTTCGGGGGTGTGACGTATTACCCGCTCGATGATGCCGGGGCTTGGAAAGGCCGCATCGAAAGCGAGCTTCGGGCCGCCGGACTGGCCGAGGAGTAAACGCACAGACTCGACGGAGGGCAAGGACCGGAGTGGTGTGTCGGAGGACCGATCGACCCCACGAGTAGCACCGGCGCTCCTCAAGGGCAAAGTCCTACCAAGGCCGCCTAAAACCTAGGTAAGGACGCTCCATGTTGAGATGCTACCCGCGTAGTCTTCGAGATTCCCTAACCTGGGGAGTGAGCTACAAGGGCGGCAGCCACCAATCCTCCGTTCAGTCTCGAATTGAATAACCGGAACCATCGTCGGCCTATCCGTACAGACTCAAGTGATGCTCTCGCAGGAATGCCACGTCTTCCCTAGATCTCCTGTGGGGACTCGCCGATGTCGAGGGTGTAGACATTTAGGTCCGACTCGTGGTCGATGTTCCGCACTGTGGCGACGGCATTGAGGTCGGCACGCTCCTGCGAGCGTGCTCCGGCAATGCCGTAGTGGGCGCTAAGCACGACCTGTAGGGCAATCACCGCCAGGGCCATCCCCATGGCGACGCGCCGGCCAATCCGATCGAGTGCGGGCGCGTGGCTCAGTGCCGCCAGGTAGATGCCGACTAGCACGAGCACGTCATAGGTCACGTACCGCGATTGGGAGACACCCGAATAGCCGAACAGTGCGCGGCCGTCGGTGATCAGTAGGCCGAAAAGCAGGCCGTAGACGATCAGGGCAACCCCGATCGGCGCGCCGCTCTTCTGGGTCCCGGCGGACGCCCCACCTGATCACCACGAGAACCGCCAGGACCAGGATCGCTGCCCCGAACAGCAGGACCGCAGTGTTGCCGGGGGTCACGATGGCGCGGCTGGGACTGACCGAGGATCAGCTGCACGCTGGCGCGCCCACGCCACGGCGGGGGCTGGTCGCCGACGATGTCACCCAATGCGAAGAGAAAGAGCTTGGCGGACGACCCCGGGTGCGTGACGGCGTAGAAAGAACTGACCGAGTAGGCCTGGTAGTTGTAGAAGTACAGCGCGGTGGTGGCGAGGCCGGCAGCGATCCAGCTGATGAAGGCCCAGGGCGACCGTCGTCGGTGATAGAGAAGCACAAGGCCAACTGGCCAAATGAGTAGGCCCTGTACCGAGGAATAGCTGCCCACGACGGCCGCCAGTGCAGCTCCGGCGAGGATCGGCCACGTCAGGTCGGGTCGGTCCAGTAGGACCACGCTCAGAGCGAACGCGAGCAGGACTAGGTACCAGGCCATCTGGAACCCCCACAGGCTGTTCTGAAATTGCGCAAAGGTGAGCATGACGAAGGCGACGGGGACGTAATAGAGCAGGGGCGTGCTGGGTGAGCGGCGCTTGTGAGCCCAGATGAGTAGCGCCGTCGAGGCGAACAGCATCAGCGCGCTGCAGCCACTCCTCGACCTCGATGTTGAGGCTCACCGTGTGGGCGAGTCCGACCACGACGAGGTTCGGGAAGAGCATCCGATTGTCGGTGTGGAGTGCCCAGAGGGAGGAGAGGTCAAGTCGGGAGTAGTTCCGCGCGACGACGGCATGGACCTGGCCCCACTCGTCGGTCAGGGGGACGTTCACCTGGTAGTGCGCCAACATGGCGAGATACGCGCCGACTGGGATGGCGAAGCCCAGGACGGTCAGCACCTTGACCGCCGTCGGATGCAGCGAACCGACCTTCCACGTCCCGGCCGGTTGCGCCTCTCGCCCCCCCGGCAATGCCTCCTGCGTCGGGACGGCAACATCACTCATGCAGAACTTCCTCCCCCGAAAGTCGTCCTCTCCATATCCCTGTCGTCGGATTCGATTCGGGAACGGTGACAACCACTAATTTGGTGACGTTGTGGAGACCGAGAATATCGTGTCCGCCAATTGAACTCTTGGCGCGACGAGCGAGATGCGTTGCTTTCGCGGGCTCTGCCTCTATGGCGAAGATTCGCCAGTCAAACAGGGCGGTGATCTTGGAGCAGCCCACCCTGCTGTCCCCGAAGTGCCTGTTCGGGGCGACCCCCTAGCCCTCGCGCAGCTGCTCGGGAGGGTGGGTGCGCGCCAGCAGCTCGTCCTTGTCGACGAGGGTGCCGTCGGGCATCTGGACAACGGATGAGCGCACGTCGGAGCGCCACGCTGGGGAAATGCTGCTCGGCGGCCGCAGCCGGGTTCCTGCGCTCATCTGAGTACGCAGACGGCCCGACCTCGGCCCGGTTCAGCGGCCACCTTCGGCCCTCCTCACCAGTCCCGACTGGGCGGTGCGTTGCGGGTCTGGCGCTGGCGGACGAGCCATTGCAGCTTCGGGCCTTCCCGCTGATTGCAGGATGAATGCGCCACGAACAGCCCGTCGAGGGCGGTGCCGCCCAGGGCCCTCGGTTTGACGTGCGATAAGTCCCAACGGTCGCCGGGGCGGACGTCGCGGCCACAAACGCCGCAGGGGCAGGGCAACCGGCTGGCTGGGTCCTCAGAGTCCGAAGGTCAGGGCCGCAACTGCCTCTAACTCCTGCGTGGTCGCCTTGGATAAACCCTTCGACTCGGCCGCATCGGCGCGGTCGATCAGCCGCTGTGCCGACTCCCTGCGCTGCTGGCCTCGCGTGACTTCCGCGGCAACCTCCGGGGGGAGCTTCCTGGACGAGGCGAGAGACCGTATGGCCTTGGAGTACGCCTCCTCGAAGGCTCTAGCAGTCTGCACGGCCAGTGTCTCGGAGATTCCGAGAGACCTGGCGGCTCGTTTCGCAACCGCAGGCGTTGCGCCCTCTCGCTTGAACGCCTCCATTAGGGACCCAATCTGAACGTCGGTAATTATCATTAGTTCCTCCTGAAATCGTAGACTCCACTACGCGGATGATGCACTCGTAACAAGCACTTGCGGAGCGCCTTGGGCCAGAAGCCGTAAGTCCTCCACGAAGTAGAGCGGCGCTTTGACGGCCTCCATCGCAGGGGCGACGAGAGCCGCCAGTTGCCCCTCTGGCCGCAGCGGACGTAGTGGCATGCCGTCGATACTTGTCGGCGTCCACCGTTGAACGTTGACCCGCGGCGTGTAAGTAGCCTGATCTTGAAGGACTCTCAGGGAGTCCCCGACGAAACCGTTGTATGTATTAGAGGCACTCACAAAGGCCGATAGAGCGCTCTCCAAGGCTTCAAGAGCGGCCACCACGTCGTCACCGAGCTTTGGCAGTCTCGCCGCTATCTCGCTGCACAACTCATCAGCACGGGCACGCTGGACCGCGGCGCTCATTTCACCGACGACGGCCTGCGTTCCCTCCGCAACCAGTGAAGCGTGTTCGAGGTCGCGCTGTGCTGCGGCGAGGTCCTCTGCCGAATATCGAGCGGGATCACCTGACGTCATCGCCGATCGGATGTCGACCAGGCGCCTCTCTGCCCTACTCACCGCGGCCTGCGCTTCGCCGTGGGCGCGCCTGCGATTGGTCCAGGTCCGACTGCGCCTCGTTCAGTGCCCGCACCGGTTTCCATTCCGTCTTGCGTCCACGTCCTGCGCACAGACCCGCCATGCTCGACCATCCTTTTGTCCGTGGAGCGAGCCGCGCCGAAGGCAGGCAGTGACAGCGGACCTGGTGACTCGAAGCAGCACCGCGGCACGCTTCACACTGATTGACTCAAAGTCATCGCTACGTCTGGGGTCAAGCGTCGCAACGTCTGAGACAACATGCGCAACGGACCGGCCGGAGTTGCGCCAGGCTCGCCCGATCACGTCGAGGCGCTCTATCGTCTCCTCGACGTCTGGGTGGACCGCGACACCGCTGGGGCGCGCCTCGCGGAACTTGCGCGCAAAGAGCGGTCCGAGAACGGCGGCGACGTCGGGCGGGATGAAGAGACCCGCGGAGGGAAGGAAGATCGGCCGCACTACTGGCGGAAGGGGGACGGTTTCGTCCGGCCTACATCGTCAGGGTTGTAAGACTCCAAGTCGGAGGCGAACGAGCCGACGAACGGCAATCCGTAGGGCTGCTGAAGCTCGGGCTTGCCGATGGCGGCCAGGGTTCGGTCACTGCCCGGCTTGTCATCGCCGAAGATCACGGGCCTACCGCCCCGAGGGGCGGTAGTCAGGTCGACTAGGGCCATGGCGACAGCCACGGCGCGGTCGTCGTGCTGGTCTGCGTCGTGGTCGAGCCGATAGACGTTCGGCGAGGTCTCGCGCAGGCGCACGTTGAGAAGCTCGTCAATCAGGTCAGGGTCGTCAGGAATGGAGAGCCGGTGGTCTCGGATCGTCGTATGCAGTGTCATGGCCAGGCGGCCGGTCGACTGTCGAGAGAACTGGAAATCCTCCACGGAGTAGCCCCAGCGAGCGGAGCCGCTGGACCATGCTCTGGCTCTGCCAGGGGTCAACGACGACCTTGGCCCGGAAGGCGCGCGCTGTGGTGCAGAACCCACTCCTCGACGGCACCGAGGTCGACCGGCTTGCCGCGCGACCCCTTCCCAGGTCTCCATGCGGTCGAGTAGGTGGCGCTGCACGACGACCCGGCCCTCGGTCTCGATGATTTCGGAGTGCATGACGGCCGCCACGGTCCGGTCGTTGACGAGTCCGAGGTCGAGCGCGATCACGTACCGGCGGCTCGGTAGTGGGTCCAGAGGACCGGCGAGGGTCACGCATGCCCGAACGTCGTCCACGTTGGTCAGGCGGTCCTCGCCCTGCGTCCATCGGTTCTCATGGAGCCGGGCAAATACTGAGTCCGGCAGGGTGGCCCGCTGCTCGCGCAGGAAAGCCTCAGAGACCCACGGAAGGGGTCCGGGTACGTCCTGGACGGACCACTGAGGCGAGCGGAGCGCCGCCTCGTAGATCGGATGCGTCCAGTGCGCAGGGTCGCCGCTGGTGGTCGCGCAGAGCAGCTTGGCGCCCCGGACCTTGCCCATCGCCGAAGCCACGGCTTGCCAAAGACCCTTGGCATTTCGGGTATTCGGCCACATGCAGAACTCATCGCAGACAACGAAAGCGGGCCGCAGGCCCCATGCCGACGCCGCGTCGGCGGCCACCACGTCGAGGGTCGATCCCGAGCGCGCCGAGACTCGCAGGTTCGAGACGGTGAGCGCACTCGACAGGGCTGGCGTCCTAGCCACGAATCCCGCCGCGGCGTCGATCACGAGGGCCGCCTGGTCTCGATCGACGGCAAAGGCGTAGCAGCGGCTTCCTGCGGGGATAGTCGTCAGAAGCCCCACAAGGAGGAGCCCCGCGAACGTCCGAGGTCTTGCTTCCGCCGCGGGGTCGAGATTCCCACCGTGATGGCGTCTCGGCTGGACTGGAGAAGAACCACCGCGCCAGGTCCAGCTGCCACGGCTGGGCGACCTCGCCGAAGCGTCGGCCGTCCTCTAGAACGAGGGCGGCGAGAAGGTCGTCCGGATTCACACGGCGTCCCGTGGGTGGACCATGAACGAGTCGAGGGTGAAGACGTGGTGTGCCTGGTTGTGGAAGCTGCGCTCCCACGACCGGCCCGAAACTGTCACCAGGTCCCCGGTATGAAGGCGGCCCACAACGGCTGACGCCAGGTCGCCAACCGCAAAGACGCGTACACGACGTCCCGAGTGCCGTCCGATGATCGAGAACGTTGTCCGGGTAGGTCTGTCCATGCGCTCCCGGGAAAGATGGGGAGTGGCGACCACACGTCCGGTCACTGTGCTGGGGTGGAACTTGTGCGCGGTCATTCGCTTGCCTCGCTTTCGATGGCCGAGCGTTCGGCGTTGATCTGTGCGCCCGTGGCGGCGAGATCGCGGAGGGTCGCCTCCGACACTTCCGCGCTCGACGGCCAGGCTTGTGATTTTCGCGTGGCCTATGGGATCGAGCCCGAGGTTGGAGCCGAGACGTGCCGCGAGATTGGCCGAGGAGGTCGCCTGTTCCCAGACGCGCGGCGGGACGGCTCCTGCACCCTTCTCGGCGCTCAGGCGGCTTACGTGGGCGTCTAGAAGTTCCTCACGGGCAGCGGCCCGGAGGTACCGAGCGACCGCGGGAATCCATTTGGGCTCGGCGAGGTACGGGGCAACGTCGAGCGGCGCGTCGTGAACCTCGCGCGCCTTCTCGGCAATGATCCGCTCCGAGTTTCCTCCGTGGGTAACCGCCTTCATGTTGCCGTTTGAGAACGGGGGCCAGGAGTAGCCGCGGGCCGGACCCTTGCCCGGTTGTTGACCAGCTAGTGGACCACTATCTCCACGGCCAGCCGGTACATTATCCCTGGTCATCGCCCATTTCCCTTCTCGCCGGGAGGCGCTGGCACGGATAGGTGACGCGTTTTCGGGGCCGTCCTGAGACCGCCATGTTTGCCCGTCACCGCACCCGTCCACGAGGGGTTCCGCGCATCGTTCTGTGGCCGACACGACCCATAAGCGTGAACGGCCGTGGGGGCCTTCCCCGTTTCGCTCTCGTCCTCGGCGCGGCTCAAAAGTGTGCACGCACGGGGTAGTGCACGCCCTACGGGCGCGTGCACGTGCATGCACAACCCCATGTCGCGTGTCTGTGCTTTGAGCGCACTGTGAGTGCATGCACAACGTGCACCGAGGTCAGCGGTCACTTTGGGCCTCCGATGCGGGCACTTGTGCACACGTGGAACGCCAGCCGGCGCCCGTCTCGGCCTTGGCGGCCAGACCGGCCTTCGAGAGGTCCGCCAAAGCCGCGTAGATCGTCCGACGCTTCAGGAGCATGCCGTGGCCGTCCGCTGACAAGAGGTCCTCGATCATGGGCATCTCGATGCCGTCTGGGTGGTGCGCGGACGACCCGTCAAGCACGGCCGAGACACGGTGGGCTGACGGCCGTAAGCCCGTCATCGCGGGGTCGTTTGGCTCCTCGGGCATATCTACCCGCTTGACCTCGTAGTGCATGGGGGAGGTTAGGTCGTCGGGGTCGTCGGCCCATACCCGGCGATGGAGGCAGATCGTGGACTCGGCAATCTCGTCGCCCTGGAAGTCGAAGTCGAGTACCACGTCGCTCGCCTGCGAGAGCGGGTCGGTGTGCCGGGAGATGACGGCGGCCGAGATGAGGAATCGGCCCCGCACGTCGGGACCTGCACCCGACATGCGCCGAGCGCCTTTTCCTTCTCCGGTCTGTGTTCGAGTGGTGCACGATCAGCAAGGCGGCGCCGTTGTCCTGGCAGATGTGCTGGATGCCCTCCATGTCCGCGCCCATTTCGTAGAGGTCCGAACCCGCGCCCCACGGGCGGCCAGATAGAACGGGTCGATGATGACCAGGCGCGGCCGATGCACGGCCATCTCACCAGCCACAAGCGTAAGGGCTGCCTCGTTCGTGAGATGGGGGACGCGGAGGCAGATGCGGACCGGCAAATTCTCCGGGTCGAGTCGGCGGGACTCGCACACGGCACGGAAGCGACGCACGATCTTGCGCTCTCCGCCTTCGCCCGCGAATAGCAGCACTGGCCCTGGAGCGTCCACGTCGAATACCCCAAGCCACGGCGTGCCGCTAGCGACGGACACAGCCATGTCGGTCGCGATCCACGTCTTGCCCGCCTTGAATTCCGCGGCTGCCATCCCATAGTCGTCGCTTGCGATGACTCCACGGACTGCAGGAACCGCGGCCGGGGAGCGGATGCGGCCCGTTCGATCAGTTCGGACAACGCTCGCACGTCCAAAGGGCTCGACCGCGCCATCCGTGGCAATCCGTTTCAAGTCCTCGACAGGTCTACCCTCACTCACCGGCCGGTTAGCTCCCAGAGGTCGAGCGTCATCTCGGCCGTTGTGAGTAGGTCTCGGGCTACCTCCTTGACAAAGCCCTCTGCGGCCGCCCGGACCTGACGGACCGTCTCCTCGTCGGACCACCCGTTTTCTGTCTGCCACTTCTCGGCGGCCTTCACCACGATCGCGGCCATGCCCTCGCGAAGGCCATGTCACTCGGCCAGGCCGTCGAGCGGATCATGCTCACCGAACGGGGACGTCCTCGATGCCGAGCGCCTCCCGAAGGGGCGCGGCCGGGAGACCAACCTCGGTCATTGCTCGATTCCGGCGCGAGGCGCGTCGGACCTTGGCGGATCACCACGCGAGGCGCTGGAAGTGGAGCCGCTTGGCGGCTTCAGCACGGCGCTGGCGCTCAGTTTCGGGGAGTATCGCCGTCGGGATCGACTTCGCGCTCGAACCGCGCCATGAACGCCTCTCGGGCGGGCTTCGTGATCTCACGGGTGTCGTACTTGGCGGCGACGGCGTAGCCGCCCATGCGCGCCCGTACTGAACGTTCTTCGGGAGTGAGTCCCAGGTTTTCGGGCACGGCTCTACCTCAAGCCCGACCCACCCTGGGCGGTGGGGATGCCCTCACCCTTTTCGGTGGGAGGGGCCGATGAGGGAGACCGTCCCGTTGGTTGCCGCTACAGCTTCAACGCTGCGCCTACAGCCTAGTTACAGCGCTGTGCTTTGACAAGGGTGTCACACTCGCGGCCGACCGAGGTTCGGCGGGATGCCGACCTCCCAGTTTCCCTTCCGGGACTTCGGTGCTTTCTTACGCCCCGGCCCCGCCATCGCCGCCCACTCCAGTCGTGAGTACGAGAACCCTGCGCCACACCCTCGGCAGTGGACCTCTCTCGGCTCGTCGTCGTCGACCACGACCCGTTCGATGACGTTCCGAACTGTCCCCACTAAGGGCATCAAGCGTGCTCCCGGCGACTGTCCAGGCTTTGTCCATCTTCCGATGCCAGCTTGGTTCAACCTCTTCGGCAGGTACACCGCTGCCCTAGCGTCCACGGCTGGGCCCACCTCACCTGCGCGAGCCTCCGCATATCCAGGGATACATCCCTCTCTTTCCGATTGGTCCGGCAACGCTCGCAGGTGACGTCGATGACCGCGGCCCCGCTCACAGACGGTCGCCGGGTGACAGCTTGCGGTAGGCGTCGCGTGCCCTCTCGTCGGCCGCACTCGCCCCATAGCGGGTGAGCATCTGGCGCGACCGCCACCCGAAGATGCGCATCATGTCGCTGTCCCCCAGGCCGCCGAGCGCCGCTTGGTGGGCCGCCGTGTGTCGGAGTTGGTGCGGGTGAATCTGTTCGATCCCGGCTTGCTTACAGCGCCGCCGGAGCAACTGTGCCACGCCGTTTGTCGTGAGCGGACCACGCGCCCCGAGCCACAGCGCCTTCGTCGTGGGCGGCGCCGGGGTGCTTCTTGCGCAGGCGAATATAGCGATCGAGCGCCTGCGTCGTCTTGGCTGACATGGGGACCCCGCGCGGCCGTGATCCTTTGCCGATCACGCCGACAACCTGTAGCCCGAAGTCCACGTCCTCGGTCGTCAGATTTGTAACCTCCGCGAGCCGCAACCCGCAGTCGATGAAGAGGCGAAGGATCGCGGTATCGCGTCGCTGATCGAACGCCGCGCCTTCGCACACCTTCAGCAGCGCTCGCAGGTCGTCGTCGCTGACGACCGGGACCTCGCCCTCCGGGACGTGAGGGGGCTTTACGTTCGTCATCGGCGAGACTGTGATCTCGCCTTCCTCTTGGCACCACTTGAAGAACTGCCGCAGTGCGCCATAGCGAATCTGCGCGGTCTTCGGTCGCCAGCGGCGAGCTGGTCAGCGAGAAATGTCTCGACGTGGTCGCGATTGATCCGATCGACTGTCGTCGGGAACCCCGCGTTGACGGCGAAGCTGCGAAAGAGATCGAGTCCTTCGAGGTAGCTCTTGATCGTCTTCGGCGATCGGTTTCGCGCCAGCAGCGCGATCTCGAAGCCTCGGCGCAGTTCGGCTATGTCGTTCACTTCGAGGTCGCCCAATTGAGCAGTAGCGTTGGTCACGTCGATCCCTCCTTACAGGGTGTCGGCAACGCCTCCGGGGTGGTACCAAGCACTCCGGAGGCCCTATCTGATCTCCTAAAACTAGTAGGTCAGAGAGCGGTGCGCAACATCTGTTCAGTGCGTTTCCGCAGGTAGAGGGGCGCTTAGCTCAGTTGGTTAGAGCAGCTGGCTTACAACCAGCAGGTCGGGGGTTCGAGTCCCTCAGCGCCCACTCAGACCTCAGCGCCCACTCAGACCTCAGCGCCCACTCTGTGATGCAGACACAAAGGAGGCGGAAAGAGGGAGGGGCGGCCGGAAGGTGGACAGCAGCAGGCGGGAGCCCCACCAAGGGGCGACCAGCCCGGGACGGCCGGCGGCTTTGGGAGGTTGGGCTTTAGGCGTGGGAGTGCCGCCCAACCTAGATTTTGCCTGCCAGACCTCCGTGTTGGTTTCCAATTGGAGCGCCGTCAATCGCCAACGCGACATAGGGAGGAGAGCTGCAAGCCCAATCACATCGAGGGCTGCCCGTGGAGCAAGGCTCAGTCCGCAAAGGCGTTGTTTGCCTGAACCAAGTCAGCTATCTGGACCAGGCCAACGCCGAGCAGGCCGAGGGCACGGTTTTGGCGTTGCATGAGATGTTGGTTCAGGATCGAATTAGCGATTCTACGTGTCGGAGTGGGGCCCACGGATTCTGTTCCTCGGCGGTTCTTCGGAAATAGCGAATGCGCTGCTCGCGAAGCAAGCACCCGACGCTCGTTACTCCCGAGACATCATTGCAACAGCCTCGCGTTCGAGGTCGACGCATGGCTCCCCGCTCACGTCGATCGCCACCCGATTTATGGTCCCTCCGGTGAACGCGTGTGGGTGCGGACCGGGGTAGTCGTCGGTCACCGGCTCACCGCTGTCGCGTCCGATGCAGAGCCCCTCGCCTCCGATGGCGAACTTCCCAGGCTGGGTCTTGATGCGGCCATCTCCCACCTTGGTCTCGCCATGGAAGAGCGACAGCGTCCCCGTTGCCACTCCAGGTGGAGCCTCGCCGTCCTTGTCGAAGGCTGCGGACAGGATGAGGTTCTCGCCGTTGGGCACGTCGACGGTCGCCACGATGGTCTGCAAATCCATTCCGACGAAGTTATAGACGTAGTGGAGCCGGTTGTCCTTGACGTAGAGGGCGTGCCTCCAAAGCGAGCCCCTTGAGCAAAGAGCACCCCGCTTGCTCCCGGTACGGGAATGTCCACCAGGGCGCCGATGACATACGAGCGGTTGCGGACGTTGACCGCTTGGGACTCGGGAACCTCGGCGAGGTCCGGGTAATAGACGTAGCGGTTCCGGGCACGCGACAGCAGCGGGCGCGGGGTGAGGATGATCTCCAGTCCGCTGCGATCGTCCAATGGGAACGCGCCGTTGGCTCCGGCCTCAGCGTGCCACAGGTTGATCATCTCCTGGAGTCGCTCGGGTTCTTGATCTGCAAGGTTGTGGACCTCGGAGCGATCGATATCGGTGTGGTACAGCTCCCAGGTATCGGCCCCGAAGTTGCCCCAGCCAGCGATGGTCGGATGTGTGGTGACCGCCTTCCAGCCGTCGTGCCAGATGCTGCGCGAGCCGAGCATGGCGTAGAACTGGGTGCTCCTCGAACTCGGAGCGCTCGGCGCGTCGAAGCTGTAGCGCATGCTCACGCCGTCGAAGGGGCTCTGGACGTGCCCCTTGATGGACTCGGGTGCTTCCTGGCACAATACGTCCAAGATGGTGGGGACCAGGTCGATGGCGTGGTGGTACTGAGTCCTGAACTCGCCGCGTGCCTTAGTCCCATTCAGCCACGAGATGATGCAGGCGTCGCTCGTGCCCCCGTTGAATTCGTAGCGCTTCCATAACTTGAACGGGGTGTTGAAGGCCATGGCCCATCCGGTTGGATAGTGGTTGTAAGTCGTGGGGCTGCCCAGCTCGTCGATCTGCGCCAGGTTCGAGGCGATGTCGTCGGGGATGCCGTTGAGGAACTTGTTCTCGTTCACCGAGCCGTTGGGACCACCCTCGCCACTGGCCCCGTTGTCCGAGACCAGGACCACCACGGTGTTCTCGCGCTGGCCGGTCTCATCCAAGTAGTCGAGGAGGCGCCCGATCTGGTCGTCGATGTGAGCCAAGAACCCAGCGAAGACCTCGGCCATGCGAGAAAACAGCCGCCTCTCGTCGTCGGATAGCGAATCCCAGGGCCTCACGACGTCCAGAGGCGGAAATGGCTCGCCGTGCGGGCCGGTGCGGGTCTCGGGCGTGCCGATGGGATTGAGCGGAGAGAGGTCGGTATCGGCGGGCAGAATGCCGAGCTCTTTCTGGCGAGCCAGCGTCTGCTCCCGCAGGGCCTCGTATCCCATGTCGAAGCGGCCTTTGAACTTCTCGATCCACTCCTTGGGCGCGTGGTGGGGCGCGTGACAGGCCCCGGGCGCGTAGTACAAGAAGAACGGCTTGTCAGGGGCGAGAACCTTGGCGTCCTTGATGAATTCCAACGCCTTGTCAGTGATGTCCACCGAAAAGTGATACCCCTCCTGGGGCGACTTGGGCTGGTCGACCACATGGTTGTCGTAGACGAGGTCGGGGTACCACTGGTTGGTCTCGGCCCCGAGGAAGCCGTAGAAGCGCTCGAAGCCCCGCCCAGTCGGCCAGTTGCGCCTCGTCGAGGCCAGGTTCATCTCAGCTTCGGGGCACAGATGCCACTTTCCCACCATGTAGGTGTTCCAGCCCCGCTCGCCCAGAAGCTCGGCGATAGTCCCGTTCTCGGGAGGGATCACGCCACTGGCGTTGGGGAACCCAATGGCTGCCTCAGTGATACAGGCCATGGAGTTCCTTGTGTGGTTCCGTCCGGTGAGCAGACACGACCGGGTGGGCGAGCACAGAGCGGTGGTGTGCCACTGGGTATACCGGAGCCCGTCAGCGGCGATGCTGTCGATATGAGGCGTCTCGATGGGACCGCCGTAGCAGCTCATGGCCGAGAAACCCACGTCGTCGAGCACGATGTAGACAACGTTCCGCGCCCCCTCTGGAGCTCGGGGGGCCTCGAAGGGCGCCCAGTCCGGCACCGAGTCCCTGATGTCGAGGTTGATCACACCCTGGAATTTGGTCATTGCCGTCTCCTTCCATCGATTGGCTGATTGTCGCATGCTCCCGTTGTGCCTGATTCGGTCGGTGGCAGTTGCCGCAGACTGAATGCCAGTCACCAGGCGACTCACGTCTCACGAATTCGAGCTGCCCCTAACACCATCAACGGGGGGGGGTCAGAGCCACCATCAGGTACACGACGACAGCGAGCGCCGGGCCAGCACGCACCACGCTGGAGCGACTACACAACTGCTGTGCCAGCGATGCTCACGCTTTGCGGCCTCCACCTCCGTTGCAGGCTTGACCTCTAGTTGCGGCCCTCGGTACCAGCCCAGGAGTTGGCTCAACACCCGAACACGACGACATAGATCCCAAGAATGACGAGAGCCTGGGTTATCCCGTTGCCGCCGAAGTACATGGTGTTGTGGAAGCCGTCAGGGCGTTTCGGGGTGGGAGATAGGGTCCGATGTCTCGCCAGAATGTGGGCAGGCGCTCGTGCCCGGTAGTACGCCACCTGATCAGCGACCAGCTCTTCGTCCTCCACGAGCCCAGTTTCGCAGCTCCTCTAAGCGACCACGATCCGGCGTACCGGTCATTTAGCGAGCGCAAATACGCTAAGTCCGTGGCAGACAGCGAAGGGGCCTTTCAACGGGCATCAGTGATGCTCGCACTGTCGACCATTCCCCTTAGCATCCTCCTCGTTGCGACCCTGGGATGGCGCACGAGCTCAGCCTCCGCTCAGAGGGTGGTCTCGATTCCGTCGCTAGAAAGGTCGCGAGCGATCCCCAAGCTCGTACCGGCACCGAGCCAGTTGCGAGACGAATGCGTCTTGGCAGCGACTCGCTTGAGGTTCCCCGTACCGTGTCCACATCTCGTACCCTCGCTTACAGGCCGTCCGATGTCGTGCCCCCGGCCCGTCGGCGCCGCATCGGGATTCCCCCCGTGTGTCGGGGTGGAGGGAGCGGCTCCGTATTCCATCTTCTTCCTTCAGTTTTACGGGTTCGATGTGCCCAAGGGCTATTCAGGGATCAATGGCAAACCAGTTGGTCATCTGACTCTTGAGGCTCATGGGATCACGGATGATCCGCTGCTGACGCCATGCATTGGCGGGAGAATCACCGGAACGGCACGCATCGGGATCTGGACAACTCGCGAGTTCACCTGCCCGACTGACAGCCCGTCCATCGAGCGAGATGCTGTGCATGGAGAGGGCGCCTACGTCGGTCACCTCGCCCTCGCTTAGACGGCAGACGGGATTAGCTATATCACGAGCGCCCACGGGCACACGACTGCGAATCTCACTCTCTTGAAGAGGTTTGTTCACTCAATCGCCCTCATCTTGCCGGGCGATTCGTCGGGCTGAGGGGTAGCCCCGAAGTGACTGCTTGGTATGGGGCAGGGGGTCCGCTCCGCTCCATTGCTCAGTAGCCACACCTGTTCGGGCTGAAGGATTCTCCCTCGGGTACTGGCGAATCACTACTTGATCCAGGATCGATAGAAGCGGCTTCCAATACATGGGGTGTGGCGTGGTCTTCCCGGTCCTGTACGACGACGCAGTCGCCTTGGCGCAACCCGTTGCCGCCATGATCTGGCTGAGAGGAACTCCCTTGAGCCCTGGCAGAATCCGACGCCGAAAGTCTTCCCGATCCGCGACTCCGTCGGGGTTTCCCGAGTCCATCGCTCCTGCGCGGACCGGGCCACCGATATCGCGGTCCCCCTTCGCCGTCTCACTGCCGCGGATTGAGCAGGTTGCTTCTCCCAGCATCCAGAGCACCGGATACGGCGTGATCGCTCAAGGGCTGCGCCACAGTCCACTCAGCTCCCCAGACACCTTGAAGGCCCTTGTCTTCCATAGCTGTCCGGTGACACGGCTCTCGAGCGGGACACCTCTGGCAGATCGCCGTGGCCGTCTCGACGTCCTCGGCGGCTTACGAGAAGTAAAGAGCCGTCTCTCCCTTGCAGAGGGCGTCAGCATGCCAATTTGGCCGGCTGACTAGGTCCTCGAGGGTCAGCGCCCCATCTGGGACGTCGGGCGCCATCAGCCAGCCGATCAGCGCCTCGTTCATCGGCGACAGGGTACGGCGGAGGTGTCACTGGGCCGCGTCCGTTCCACCAGGTTCAGCGGGTATACCTATAAACACCTGCGTCAGTCACGAGACCAGGGGTGGCAGCGGTCCCTCCCCCTCCCAACCCAGGGGCCGCTCCGCGTGGCGGCTCCGGTCTACCACCGACCGTGAGGCCCCCGCATCCCCGGCCGGCTGTATCAGCGCTGGACCTGTGCACCTCACTAACGACCGGGATGTCGCCAGCCATCCCGCGCCGGCTGTACACCATCCGCCAGCACCGTCCCGGCTCGCCTCATGAATCCAGGACACGGGTCGCCAGGCGCAGGCATCGGGCTCACGGGGCGACGGTAGACGTACTCTGCTCGCGGCCCAACCCCTTCGCAGATTGGGGGTTGGGCCGGCCGCCTCAACCCCAAGAAACGAGCGGACGGTCCCTCCCATGCCGGCAGATGCAAGCCACGCACTGCCATGAGGCGCCGTCGTGGACGGGTCGCTGGTTTAGTCCTCGGGGCGACCGCTGGTGGCGTGTGTGGAGCTGCGCGGATCACATCGAGGGGCTGACAGGCTTGCGGGAGTTCGGTGGCCCGAAGGCTCGGAGTCCGCTGCGGTGACATGCGTCGCCACTAAGCCCTAACGGACAACGCAGACACCTCTGTCCAGAAGCCCCCGGGTGTGGGCAAGGGGCAAAGGCAAGGGGCAAGGGGCAAGGGGCAAGGGGCAAGGGGCAAGAAGTTGGCATAACTTCGCCATCCCTCTTTCGGCTAACGAATCCCGTCCAGATACGAGAGTGTCTGAGGTCTCGGGCGTCAGCCGTATCGTCAAGCAGTCGTCGTCAAGGGGAAACCGAGTATGCAATGACGGTGATCGGCACGAGCGAGCTGGCTCCGCTCACTCCGCCGGCGTACGAGGCGACGCTCTGGATGTAGCAGTTCAAATCAAGGGGTTGGTGGCTTCTCCCCGAAGATGGGGACGTCACGTAGATCCAGCCGTAGATCGTGGGGGTGGCAGTGAAGGTGATTCCACCACAGTCACCGGTGAGTCGGAGGCGTCGAAAACATCCACGCTGGCGGTGTCCTCGTCGGCGCCGCTCGACGGAATCAGCACAGTAGTGCTCGGGGGCGGATTGTCCACATTGATGGTGATCGGAGAACTTGTGGTGGTCTCAGCCACTGTGTCGGTCGCCACGCTCTCGAGGCTGTAGGTACCGTTGGGCACCGTTGTCGTGTTCCACTGGGCCAGCCAGCCGTAGATGGTGGGGGTGGCGGTGCCGATGACATGGTCAGAGAGGCCGTTACCGCTCACCTCGAAGGTGACCGACGCGATGCCCGCCGCGCTCGACGCCGACGCGTCAAGGAGCGCGGCGGTTCCCGAGAGGCTCGCACCGCCCGAAGGGATGAGCACCGGCCGTGGCCGGCGGCTGGTTGTTCACTGTGATGGTGATGGCGTTGCTGGTTTCGGTGCTGTGTGCGGCGTCGGTCGCCACGCACTGGAGGGAGTAGGTGCCGTTCGGGACGCTCGTCGTGTTCCACTTGGCCAGCCAACCGAAGAGGGTCGGGGCCGCGGTGGCAATAACCTGGTCGGAGAGGCCGTTCCCGCTCAGCTCGAAGACGACGTTTGTGACCCCCGGGGCATCGGCGGCCGACGCATCGAGGATGGCGGCACCGTTCAAGACGCCGCCGTTCGACGGCAAGAGGACATGGGTGAACGGTTGCACGTTGACCTGGAACGTCCCGGTGGCGACGTCGTTGGCGGCGTCGAGGACCTGACAGTTGACGGTGCTGGTGCCGAGCGAAAAAGTCGACCCGGTGGGCGGCGTGCAGGCACCGGGAGTGGCTCCCGGTAGCGACGGAGGAATGGGCCACATGACCACCGCCCCGGCACCGCTGGTGGCAGACACGGTCTGGTCGGATGGGACGAGCAGCGTGCCGGTGAAGGTGGCGCCGGTCAGAGAGCCGTTCGAAAGGTCAGCATCGGACAGGACGGCGTCGGCCAGGTTGGCGTTGCTGAGGTTTATACCCTCGCACTCGGTTACCTGGGTCGAGTCGTCCCCTTTGACGACGTCGAAGGTGAAACACCCGGGTCCGCGCACCGAGCTCAGGTCGGCGCCGGTCAGGTTGACACCCGACAGATTGTCCACACTCGCCGAGTTCAACTTAGCCCCTGCCAGAGTGGTTCCAGTCATAGAGGCGTTGAAACAAGCCACTCCTTGGAGGGTGGGGGTTCCTTGCGCAACGAAACACGTCCCGAGGCTGGCTCGCGTGAGGTCGGCGCCCGAGAGGTCGGCGCCGGCGAGGTTTACGTCGAAGTCGAGGCCTGCGCCTTCGAGATCGGCGCCCGTCATGATCGCCCCGACGAAATCGGTACCCGAGGAGAGCCTGCCGATCTCGCCTGCCCGACAAGAGCGACGATCCCTCCCACGGCGGCCAGGAGCACTCCGAACCAGAAGGCGACGGAGAAGCCGTGGGTCAACCCGCTATCGCGACTTGTGGACTGTGGGGCCGCGTGGCGACGAAAGCTGGCCTGACGGAGACGGCGATCGTCGAGAGGACAGCCACCCCGAGCGCAGCACCAATCTGCGCGGTGGTGTTGAGCAGCCCGGACGCGACGCCCGCTTCTCGGACCGACGCGCCATTCACGGCTCCGATCGTGACCGGGAGGAGGACAATGCTATCCCCACGCCGGCGCAGCGGAGCAAACCGGTCCAAGTGACGCAGAGGAGCGGTAGGTTGGATTTCGATGTTGCTCGTAGGGACGAATCAGGACCTCCGCGACCTGGACACGGGCCACACCCTTGTCGACGGGCACACTGTCACCGCCTTGGCAGCTGGCCCCAGGAGCTGGCACGCACTCCTGGACCGCCAGGTCGTCATCCGCCTCGACGACGGAGGGGTCATGACAGTCGGCGAGTTACCCGCCGACGACGGCCAGAGCTTGGCTGTCCTGGCCGACGGAACTGTCGTCGTGGGCCGAACCGGTGCTCGTCTTGCCACGGTCGGCGCCCAGGTGAAGGACGTCAGTGCTTTCGAGCAGTTGCCGGATCGAGACCACTGGAAGAACCCGGCCAATCCGACGCCCGATACACGGTCCATGGCGACCAGCGGCGAGGACCTGTGGGTGAACGTCCACGTCGGCGGCCTGTGGCGCTCAGGCGACCGAGGGGAGAGCTGGCACGGGGTGATTGAACCCGATGCCGACATCCACGAGGTGCGGGCGGAAAACGCATCGGTTGCCGTGGCGGCGGCAGTTGGATTCGGCTGGAGCGAAGACGGCGGGAAATCGTGGTCGTGGAACACCGAGGGACTCCACGACTGTTATCTGCGGGCAGTGTGCATCGACGGCGAGACCGCCTACGTTTCGGCGTCAGACGGGCCGTTCACAAAGCACGGCGCCGTGTACCGGGCACGGTTCGGGTCGGCATTCGTCCGTTGTGGAGAGGGTCTGCCCGAATGGTTCCCGGGCAACGTCGACACCGGACACCTCGATGCTGCCGGCGGTCGTCTCGTCATTGCTTTCGGCGAGGACGTCCATGTCTCTGAAGACGACGGTGAGTCGTGGCAGGCCAACAAGGTTACCGGCGTGATCACAGCGGTCCGCCTCGGGAAGAACTGAAGACCCTCCCGCCCGACGTTGCGAGGTCCTTCCCCTTCTTCTCCTGTGGCCCCTCGACCTCATTGCCCTCGCAGGAAATCAGCAACTCGCCGGCCGCCCTCGGTGGGCCAGGCCGCCCCGCCGCGCGGGGGTTTCGTCCCCTTGCCGCGCGGGTCCCCTGGCCTTCTCCACTCTGTGATGTAGGGAGAGAGGGGCCCAGGGCCGCAGGCAGAACGGAACGCCGCGCACGGGCACCGAGGGCCGGGCGGGAGGCACGACGGCGCGGGGCGGCCGGGCGGCCGGGCGCCACCGGGAACGGAGAGGTGCCGCGGCGCGGGTCGGGGGGCTTGGCGGTGGAGACGAAGAGGAGACGCTTTACCCCTGGCCCATACCGCCACTTTGAGCTAGGCGTTTGAACGGACTCGAGATAGCTCCGGGGCGACTGGCCAGCGCCCGGATTGCCCGGCAGTCACTCGGAGGCGTCGGTGATCAGAGGTGAAGAGCCGGCGTTGAACTCCGAGCTTGCTTTGATGCCCGGTGGTTCGTGGCCCCGACCGCAGACGGCAGCATGACAACGAGGGCTACCGCCGCCACCGCAAGAGCCGATTTCGTATTCGATGCATTGCTCGAGCGTACTGAGCAGCCCCCGCTCTGATGGATGAACGTTCAGAGTTTCTCCCTACCCAACCGCCCTGGGCCACGACCCCGTCCCTGTTAGGGGACGATCCTCCCCATCGCCCGGGACCTCTTTCCCTAGTGGTCGGACGGAGCTGGCGTCCATACTGGGAGCATGAGCACAGACTCCGAGGCACCGCCTGTCGGACCGGCACAGCCGGATGAGCGACGGGGCTGGACGCCCTGGATCATCGCGCTCGTTGCTGTGCTTTGTTGTCGGCGGGGTGCTGACTGGGATGCTCCTCAGTCGCGGCCCAGGCAATCAGGTCAGTTCGCAACAACTTGCGGAGCTGCAACAGGCGTGCACCCAGTGGAGGGGGAGTGGTTCCAGTTCGGCTTCCACAACGCCTTCGGACTGGTGTACCAACATGAGCGGCTGGATGTCGGACCGTATGGACGACCACCCGGGCATGTGGGCATCACCAGAAGCAATGCAGGCAACGTGCCAGGAATGGAGCGCGGCGAATCCGGGTAGCGCGAGCGAGGGTTACCGGGTCGCATGGTGCAACGACATGGTTTCTTGGATGCAACAGCACGCGGCGCAGTGGGGCTCGTGGAACGGCTGGATGATGCATGGTCCCATGATGGGGTAACGCCTCCATTCGGCGGTAGGGCACAGTCCTTGAAGTGGGGTCACCCCGATAGCAGGTGCCCGCAAGCCGGCGCGTGGAGAACTGACGAGAAGACTCCCAGGTTGCGGACCCATCTCCAGACAAGGCCCTCCAGGAATTTTGAAGCGGCGGCGACCGTTGTTCTTTTCTGACGGAGGTCGTGTCTGACGCAAGACTAGGTGTCGGATGGACGCTGGCTCACGATTTGAGACTCTGAACCTCACCTCAGCTGGACATCTGCGCACCGAGTCGCCTGCCATGGAGAGGGTCCAGCAATGAGATTCGTCCACGCCATCGGGCACACGCTCACGGTGGCCGGTGCGATGACCTGGCAGATTCTGTGGTCGCTCATATTGGGGTTTGCCCTCTCGGCGATCGTCCAGGCCCTGGTGCGCAAGGGCACCGTCGAACGGATGTTGGGGAACGACTCACCCAAGACGCTCGCGGTGGCGACCGGATTAGGCATCGGCAGCTCCTCGTGCTCCTACGCCGCGGTAGCCCTCGCCCGAGGGCTCTTCCGGAGAGGGGCCGACTTCACCGCCGTCATGGTGTTCGAGATCGCCTCGACCAACCTGGTTATCGAGCTCGGGATCATCATGGCCCTGCTCCTCGGCTGGCAGTTCACCGCGGCCGAGTTCGTCGGCGGGCCGATCATGATCGTCCTCATCGCCGTCCTCTTCCGCCTGTTCCTCCGCCAGAACCTTGTTGACGCGGCCAAGCGCCAATCCGATCAAGGCCTCGCCGGCTCGATGGAAGGCCATGCCGCCATGGATATGAGTGTGAAGGCAGAGGGGAGCCTCCTCTCCCGCCTTTCGTCAACCGAGGGATTCACCTCGGTTTCCCACATCTTCGTGATGGAGTGGGCGGCCGTGTTGCGAGACATCGTTCTGGGGCTGCTGATTGCCGGCGCCCTCGCCGCTTGGGTGCCCGACAGCTTTTGGCAGCACCTGTTCTTCACCGGGCACCCGTTGCTGGCCAAGATCTGGGGTCCCCTGCTTGGACCCGTCATCTCGATCGTTTCTTTCGTCTGTTCGATCGGAAACGTCCCGCTGGCCGCCGTGCTGTGGAACGGCGGGATCAGCTTCGGCGGGGTGATCAGCTTCATCTTTGCCGACCTGATCATCCTGCCCATCTTGGTCATCTACAAGAAGTACTACGGGACCAAGATGATGCTGTTCATTCTGGTCACCTTCTACATCACCATGGTTGTCGCCGGCTACGCCGTCGAGCTGATCTTCGGTGCTGCCGGACTCGTTCCCGGCACCCGCAACGCCACCGTGCTCAATCCGACCATCAGCTGGAACTACACGACCTACCTCAACATCGTCTTCATCATGGCTGGCCTCGTGCTGGTATGGCGGTTCTTCCGTACAGAGGGCGCCATGATGCTCAAGATGATGGGCGGAAGTCCCGAACCCGCTCCGATATAGCTCCGATGTGACGTTCGTGGGCAGGGGGTCAATCAGCAATTTTCAGCGGACCCTCCCCGCCGGCCCCCGTCTCCGGTGGGCCTGGCCGCCCCGCCCCTGTCCGTGCCGCTCGCCCGCCCGGCCGCGCGGGGGTTTCGTCCCGTTTCCGCAGGGCCCCTTTTGCCTTCTCCACCCATCCATCGTGAGAAGGCGTGAGAAGGCACCGTGAGAAGGCAAGGGGAGGCGGCACGGTGGCCACGAAACCCCCGCGGGGCGGCGTGGCCCACCGGGGCCGGGACGCGCGGGGCGGGGGCCGGCGGGGTCGCCCCTAACGAAGGCACTTTGGGCTAGGCGATGCGGTGAGGGCGAGCAGGTCTCCTGAGATGTCAGGAGCTGCGGCTAGTCCGGTCGAGCGCCCGCAGCGACTCGGCTACCTCTTTGCGTAGCTGCCGCTGTCGAATCGGGCCGGCCAGCAACTTGCGGTCCAGCGTCTTGAGATACACGTCCCAGCTGACGCTCACCTGCGCCATGGAGTCGAGCGGCACGACCTCCCATTTCCAGTCTGCATACGACGGGTTGCCGTCCGCGTTCCAGGTCCGATATCTGAAGCGCCGCACATCTTTGTCGATCTCTGCAACGCGAGAGCGGCTTTGCCAGCTCATACCCCGGCTGGGGTGCATCTTCACAACCCATTCGGTTCCTGGGGTCAAATCGTGAGCAGACTCGACGACACGTTCAATGGCGCGGTTCCAGTCAGGCAGTCGGCCTATGTCGGTGATCAACCGAAATGTCGCGTCGGGAGTGGCGTTGACGCTGCCTGAAGCGGTGCCATGAATCTCCTGCATCTTGGGCCTCCTCAAAGCAGATTCTTCGTTACCGTCCGCCTTGCATTCCTGAATGTTCCGTGCCATCGCGCCTCGTCGTGGTGACCTTGTGCGGCACTCGTGGGATCCCGAAACAAGATGCCGAGCGCCGGACTTGTCGAGTGTCGTTGGACTGCCATCGAAATGACGACGAGTCCTGGGATGCGTTTCGCTCCTAGGAGCGGTCCTCGATCACGTCAAGGTCCTGAAGCGTCATCGGCCCGTCGAGGAGAGCCGCCTGCTTCTCACTGAATTCGGATGTCTCGGGCAGATTCGAGTTCTCCATGGCGGCCTCATAAGAGTCGAAGAACGCGAGGATCAGGTACCGCTCTGGGTCTGTGCGGTCTCGGAGGACGATAGAGCGTCGAAGAGTGCGCTTTCCCTCCGTCGCTGCTCGCCACTCATCTTCGAGCCGCTGGATCTTGTCGAACTTCGTTGTTCGGCCCTCGATGATCTGAACGAACGCCATGGTGGTCTCCTTTCGACGTTCCGATACCTCGGCAGCGGAATTCCATTCCTGCATTGCATTGTTAGCTGAAACACCTCAAAGCAACCTGGGTGTGCCGAAGCGTGTCCGACACCACCAGATGCAACACCAATCTGGAACTCTGACCCATCAGAAACATGGGGCAGGGCACCCGTTCCCCATGCCGCCGGGAGGGTGGGACATTCGGCACCGTGGGGATGGTCCTGGGAACTAATCGAGGATATGAGAGATATCGAGGATGCTGCCATCCCGGCGCACGAAGGCAGGGGCGAACCTAAAACCTCCAGCGTGTTTGGCCGAACCTTTCTCCTTTACTAAATCCAAAGCCGGTCTCCGGTGCGACGCGATAAACCAGAACCTCTGCTCGCCGAATGGCGTCGCCCAGGCCGGACCACGTTCCATCTGGTGCGACGAAATGCTGTCCGTACTTCGACTCGTAGGTGTTGGCGACACGTCCAAGCTCGTCATGGTCGCTCACAACTTTCGCGGTTCCTTCAATCACGAGATCAAGACCGTCGAGAGTGCTCTGCCCCGTCGTAAGGACGCAATGACAGTTTGCGGAGAGGTTTTTTGCTTTTCGTTCGTTTGCTCCAGTACAGAAGTTCAAAGCCCCTTCGAGCCAGATTCCCAACAGGGGCGTGACATGTGGACGGCCGTCAGGTCGAACGGTCGAAAGCCAATACACCTCAGCACCCGCCAGCTCATCCCGAGCCTGAGGCCACTCCGTCGGCGTCGCATTCGGGCTGCTGAAGGCGCTCAACTCGGTCACCGGAACTGATTCAGCCATGCCACTCTCCGATCGTTTGCGTTTGCGTTCGTGCGAGCAAACACGGCGATGCTCGGCAGGTTGCTGGGCCCATCGTCGCACATGCCCCCATGGTGCTGCGTTCTGGGGCAGTCTCTAACGCGTCTGCCTCTGCGTCGCAGCCCCCGCCGGCACCCGCCGGCCCCCGCCGGCCCCCGCCCCCTGTGCCCCGCCCCCGGTTGGCTGGTGCCGCCCTGCCGCGCGGGTCGGCGGACGGCGGCGGACGGAGGCGGCCTGCACCCTGTAAGGCTTGCCGCTGCTCCTTGGTCCTTGGTCCTTGGTCCTGTTTGCCCTTGGTGCTCTCAGGGCACCAGTCCGCGCCGGAAGCCGATCCGGCTGATCCGGCACGGACGGCGGGCTATTTGGTCCCTGGGGTGAACGACACTCCTCGCACGACCTGTCCCCAAGTCGGGGCAATTACGGGCGAGAAGCTGTCGCCCGCAGGAAGCGACGTGGCAGCGAGATTGTCGGTAACCGTTACCAGCGAGTTCGGGTCGGCGCCCTGATCGCCGCTTCCGCTGACTGTCGAGGTGGTAGCCCACAGGGTCACGGTGCCGTTGGCGCTCACCTGACCGGTGAGGTTGCGTAGGCCATCGTTGGCGGGGGCCCAGTTGCCTAGGTCGACCGTTTGGCCGGCCGAGTTCACATAGGTGTTCTCGCCCGTCGGGTAGGCCTGACTCTGCGGACCGTTCGCCACCGGGTAAGGGACCCCGAGATTTAGGCCCGACTGGATGGTGTACGCCAGGTTCCACTGAGTTCCGTTGAACACCCATTTCTGAAGGCCGGCAGTGGTCGAAGCGGCCGTGTACATACCGTTCGAGAAGGTCGCGTCGCCAGCCCCCTCGTCGGCTACGTAGAGCGTGTCGGGGTTGGCGAACCATATGCCGAATGGGTACTTGGTGGTGTCGTCGGCCCCCTTCGCGCTCGAGGTGGGGAAGCCGTCCAGTATGCACATGTTGGTCGGGCTAAGACCGGGGTTCTTCGAGGTCAGCCCGAGGGAGGGATCACTCGTGTTGAATGTCGGGGAGATCCAGGTGGAGGCCGACGGCAGGGTGGCGCCGATGGACGGGACCCCGACTCCTCCCTTGCAGCCCGCACCCGTGGTGTCCAGGAAGTAGACCGTGTCAACGCCGTTGCTGCCACTGCCTTTGGTCATGAAGATGACGCCGTTGTCGAGCGTCAGTCCACGGAAGTTGTTGTCCTTGGCCGACTTGTCCGCGGCCAGGCCCAGCTGAGTCACATTGAAGTTGCCCAGGGGGGTGGGGACACCTGTGTTTTGCTGCGACTCGGGCAGCGTGGAGCGAGCCGTGATCTGAGATCCGGCCCCCTCGACCACGCCTTGGGGCTCCGGGTTGGCGCCGTTGCCAGCGTTGCCGACGGTGTAGAGGCTGTCGTTGGAGCTGTTCAGGACGGCGGCCCGTCCGTTGTTGCCGCTGTAGGCGTTGGTCTGGGTGAACTGGAACTGCCCCGCCCGGTTCACATCGGCCACCGCGCGGAAGTAGGGGGTCCTCCCGCCGCTGTTGGTCGGATCCGGGGCGCCTGGGGTATCCGAGTTGGATGCATCGATGGCTGCGACCGGCGCCACGTAACCCATGAACGTCACGTCGTTGCCGTCTGTCGACTGGTTGAGGGCCAACTCGGATTTCGAGGAGAAGCTCGTCACTAACTGATCCCCGCTCGTCGTGGTGGAATTGGGCACCACAAGGTCGACCATGGTTTTGCCCGACGAGGGGTTGATCTGCTTCAAGACGATCGGCTGCGTGATCCCGAAGCTGCTATCCACCTGGTCGTTGTTGAACGTGAAGGGATAGTCGCCGCCGGCAACCGCTGTAGCGCAAGGGTTGGGCGCTTTTGGCACGCGGCTGCAATCGGGCGGGAGTTGCGTCATGCCGGCGGTGATTGCCCCGTCCTGCTGCCAGGTGCTGAGAGACACGAGAAGTTTGTTGGGCTGAAGGGAGGCCGCGAGGCCGGCGCTGCCGTTATCGCCACCCTTGGCGTCTGCGAATGCGGTGGACGACGGAGCCGAGAGAACCGCGAGCGCAGCCATAATCGTGACTCCCGCAATCAGATCGACACGGTGGCGAGCGTGTCTGGCAGTACCGTCGCTTCTCACGATTCGTCCTCCTTTGTCTCGGTCTCTTGTGGAGTGCTCGAGGGTCCGGCTACCTGTGCCATCGCCGGACCCTAGGCGTTGAAAATGAATTCGGCGTGAAGCAGTAGTGACAAGTCGTTTGCCTCTTTGCGAACTCTCTGGCGATGTGGTCGCCGACAGTGTCGCCTCCTACCCCGAGGACCCGATACCTTTTGCCGCCTTCAGTGCGTCTGCGGTCGCTGAACCTTTCGCAGCCCTTGTACCACTCCTTCAGCCGCTGTCCACCGTTCTCGATGCGGGTTGTGCGCAGGTCGAGACCTTGCTCGCCTCAACCGGCATGGCCACAAGCGGGTGGGGTTGATCTCGACCGAGACTTCGTTGACCGGGCTCCGGCTCCCCGTGTCCGGCGCCCGGTCGCTTCGTGTCCCCGCTACCTTCCTCGGTGGCACTCATCGGGTCAGGGAAGGCAGGGGCCCGGCGGGAGCGGCAGGAAACGCTGCGCGGCGGGGGGCGAGCGGCACGTGAGCGGGCCGGCGGGCCCCACCGGGGACGGGGGCCGGCGGGAAAGGGGGCGGCTTCGCCGAAGCGACACACGCTGATAGTTCTGCCCCCCGACGAAACCCAAGGCAGCTGGACAGGCTTCAGCTATCGTTGTGGGACTGAAGGTCCGATAGAAAGTGACGGTTCAGTGCGCAACTGCACGAGGCGTTTGGAAAGTCCCGGTGACGCACGCCTGCACGCCAAACAGCAGGAGCCCGCCCGACGAAGAGCCAGACCTCTCCTGCCACTTTGTTCGTTGGCGTTCGCCGGGTTCCTATTGGCTGCCTGTAGCAGTCCGTCTGCTTCTGCCTCGCAGAAGGTATGCAATGACCGAATGCAGCTCAGTAGCGCCGTATCGACGATTATCGATGATCTGCACTCTGGCAACTTCGGCAAGGCGAAAGACGACGTACCGGCTGTCCGTGATGCCCTCAACAGCTTGAGTCAGTCCGCCCAAGATTTGAAATCGGAGGAGTCTCAATCGCTGAGACCGCAGATCGACAACCTGAAGGAAACCGTCACCAACCTCAAAGACTCCTCCTCCTTCTCAGATCTGCAATCAGGCTTTAACTCCCTCAAGTCCCAGGTTCAGTCGATCAGTAACCAGATCAGTCAGACTCTCAAGTGCTCGTGACCTCACGGGAGCCTGTGACCGTCTGGCGTACCCGAATCGCCGGGACAGCTCACTTCTCGACGAGCGGATACCACGCAGTGAGACCGACGCCAAGCAAAGCGGACGTCTATTGCTCAGCCACGCCAGTGGAATATCTGTCGCCATTTACTGCAGATTGAGCGTGCCTGCGAGGGAAGCTAGGTACCCGATGTGGCCGGCGACCGAGTCCAAGCCCAGACCCATGGTGACGACGGTGACATGGGTGCCACCGGCCTGGCGCCAGGCGTCAATCTCCGTGATGAGTTCGCCTATGTCGGCTCCACTGAGTGCCACATACTCCCCACCGAAGTCATCGACCGACCTGCCGAGATCACCAACACGGTCACGCATCTGTCTCCAGGAGGCGACGACTTGATCGACGCCGCCGCCAAAGAAGATAAAGCCGTCCGCGAGCCGAGCGGCCCGGCCCAATGCTTTCTCGCCGTGTCCACCAAGCCAGATCGGGATGGGCCTCGACGGCTTAGGCAAGAGCGACGCCCTGTCAATGCGGTCGAAACGACCCGAGAACTCGACGACCGGCTCTGTGAACAGCCTGCGGAGCAACTCGATTTGCTCCTCTTGCCTCGCACCGCGGTGTAGTGAAGTCCTGTCCGAGCGCCTCGTACTCCACGTGGTTCCAGCCAACGCCGACGCCGAGACGTAGCCGGCCGCCGGAGAGGAGATCGACATCGGCCGCCTGGCGGGCTACAAGCGCGGTCGGGCGCTGCGGGAGGATCAGGATCCCGGTGGTGAAAGAGATTCGCTCCGTGATGCCGGCGAGATAGGCGAACATGACGAACGGATCGTGAAACGGGTCGCGCTCGGTTATAGGGCCCCGTCAGCTGCGGGGTTCGACCGGCGTGAACGGCTCCCAGCACGTGGTCGTAGGCGAGGGATGTGGTCAAAGCCCAAGTCCTCGACCGCTCTTCCGAATTCCCGAACGGCGGCGGGATCGCCTCGAAGTTCGATCTGAGGATATGCGACGCCGATGTCCACGAGCAGTAGCTTTTGATAGGCGCCCTTGAGTTCCCAAGGGCAGCTTCCTACTCGAGCGCTTCAATCCTCGCCGCCGGGGAGCGGTGCCACGATTCGCCACTGATTCAGCTCACCGTTGGGGCGGGGCGAGTGTCTTTCGGAAGTAGGTCGCCGATCCGTCGTAGCCAATCCCGAGGTAGAAGTCACCGGCCCTGCGACTGGCCAGGGCGATGTAGGCGGTGGAAATGGACCTAGCCCACTCCTCGGCTGCGGACATCAGCTTGGTTGCCACGCCTTGGTGGCGGCTGGACTCGCCGACCATGAGTTCTTCGATCCATGCGACCGGGCCGTTGGCGAAGAAGGTTCCGTGGTAGCTCCCGAGCAGGTACCCGACGATGGCGCTCGTGTTCGCCACGGCGACCAGGACGAGCGTGTCGGAGCGTTCAAGGAGGTCGCTGAACGTGCGCGTGAATGCGGACCGTTCGGGTTGATAGGAGACTGCAAAGTCCTGCACCAGGGGCCAAAGTTGCTCCATGTCCTCAGCTGCGGCTGGGCGGATACTGATTTTGTCGCCGGACATCCAAAATCCTCTCATGCCAACGTGCCCCCTTCCGCCGGGGATTGGGCGCAATCCCCAAACGTCTCAGCCCTGCTTCGGCTGGGCCGCAGCACGCCCCCTGGACCGGCAGCGAGGGCGTGTCCTCTGGGGGATATCACGGAGCCGGGACGCGAAACCGCCCCCCGAAGGGGGCCGTTTCGTAGGTGGATCTACTACTCCATTTAGGCCAAAGGCGCTACCACCGATAGAAGCGGTGCGTGCCAGCGCCCTCGCCCCGCCCGATGGCGAATCCGACGAGCCACAGAACGAGGAAGACGACTGCAGCAATCCACAAGAGATGCGCCGCGAAGCCGGCTCCAAAGAGGATCAAGATCAGCAGCAATCCGAGAATCAATACCATTGGAACGTCCTTTCTATCCTTTAAGCCTCCGAACGGGTCAGAGAATTTAGAGAACTGACTAGTACGTCGAATCGACTCGACGAACAACGTTTCCCTGTCCATCGTCAACGACGGTTCGCCGACGCCGCGTGTTCGCCACCACCATGACGATGACTGATGCCACAGCCCCGATGACGCCCACGATCATCAATATCCAGCCCACCTTGTTGACGTTGAAACCGTGTTGGTAAGGCTCCGTGACTGCCCAGTCCAGAACGGCCCCTACCGCAAACACAATGATGCTGACGACGAGTCCTCCAGCTCCAACCATTGGGAACCTCCTATCAAGTTGCAATGGCCACTACCCAGAATGAGCAAGAGCAAAACGATCTTGTTACGGAGTTGATCAACAATCGGACGAAACCAGGAGCAATCGCAGGCCGTATGGTTCGATGCTGTCCTCGGATATGCGCGTCGTTCCATGTGACTGGCCAAACCCGCGCCTCACTCCGATTCCCAGACCGCTACGAGGGATCTCGGCTGAGATACATCCCACGCGGAGCGACCCCCCGCCACAGGGGTCGCTCAAACTCAGCTCCGTCGTGATTGGGACGGCGATTCTCTCTCATGGTTCCCAGAACTTCAGGGTTTATTCATGAGTTCGAGCAGTGCCGTGGCACCGGGTTTGCCCGCGTGATGCGTGAGACCCGGTCTGGTGTGGGCCTTGGTTTGGGCCAACGGGGACTGTGGCATATCTCTGCCAGCTTGCGGAAGCGCTTGGACCAACATGTGGCCCCTTGAGAAATATGTATTGGAGAGGAGGCGGGTGCGGTGGCAGCAACTCGCTTGTCATGGCCTGAATTGGAGATGGACGAGTGGGTTCGGCAAAGTTGGCCGGCTCGCTGCCGGACGGGGACCAATGGCAGTGCGTCGTCGTATTCGGATGGAACCTTGATCCTCACCAATCGACGCCTCTTCTTCACCGGTCTTGCCGAACTCGACGACCTGCCTGTCTTCAACTTCGACGAGCTGCTCTTGGTCCGATGCCAACGACACCGCGTCTTCCTCAACACTTTGACCGTGGAGACGAAGTCCGGCCGTCGGTTCGAGTTCAGGACCAAGAGATTTGCGTGCAAGCAGATTGCGGCTCGATCCCAGATGCGGACGGTGGCGACGAGTCGGTCGCCCGTCGTCAGGATCACCCCAGCGAATTCCGGCTTTCAGCTGGGAGATAGGTGATTCTCTACGGCGCGGTTTCGGGGTAACGATCTGCCGAGTGAGGATACCTAAAACGGGGGAACAATCGTTGCATTGGCCCTATCCGAGTATTGATTCTTTGTTGGGATTGGGTTTTTGGTGCCGGCTTTGCGGTTCATCGCTTGCGAATTGCCGCAGTGGTACTCGCGATTGTGTGGGTGGCAGGCCGAGCCGACCCAGCCGGAGTAGCCCATGTACGGCACGACTGGGTCAGAGGTCGGTGAAGGGGCTCGGTCACGTGGCGGAGTGGTCGGTCGCCATCCCAACTCTTGCTTTGCAAACGGCAGACCAGTTCTCGGACCTCCTCCCACGTGGAGACTGGGCGTGCACTCCCGGACCGCACTGGGACGCAAAGGCCTTCGAGATGCCCGCCGTTTCCATGATCTCGGTCAGTCGCACCCCGCCCCGTCCCGGCTGCCCCGTTCCCGGTGGACCCGGCCGCAGCGGTCGCCCCCCGTCCCGGCGCGGGGGCTTTCGTCCCCGTTTTCGCGGGGCCGCCCCGCCTTCTCCACTCAGCGGGTCAGGGAGCGAGCGGCCACAGCCACGACCGTCGCGCGACGACAAAAGGGCCGCGCAGCGAGGCCGGACCGCGACGGCCGACGCGACCCGGGAACCGGAGGGAGGGGCGCGGCGGTGGCATTGGTGGTGCAAGCCGGGCCCTCTACCCCTGTCCCATACGAATCCGGCACGGCGGCAGCTGGTCCCGAAGAGCAATCTCCTTGCACCCTGGAGTATTTGGGGGGCACCTCGGGAATGTTGTCTGCTAAGACTTGAGAGTTCGGGTCGGCTCGCACGCCCCCAGTCGGACAGCGAGTAGCGGGTTGAGCCGCTAGCTCGTTGCCGAGAACCGACAAAGTCCAAAGTCCAGGGAGGTTCCCGTGGGAGAGATTCTGGTGCACGAGTTCACGACCCTCGATGGCGTGATCGACGCGCCGGTGTGGACCAGTGATTACGGGTTCGACCCAAGAATGGGTGAGGCGATCGCCGCAGCAACGGGAGGGTGCAGCGGTATACTGCTGGGGCGCACTACGTATGAGATGTTCGAGCCAGCTTGGTCGGTACGGACTGTGGAGGACGACCCAGGCGCCCCGTTCATGAACGATACGACCAAGTACGTCGTCTCGTCGACCTTGAAAGAGGTCTCTTGGAGAAACTCGACGATCGTTGGCCCGTACGACCCGGCCGTGATCGAACGAATCAAGGACAGCAGTGATGGGGATTTCTACGTCAGTGGAAGCGGGACCTTGGTGCGGGCTCTCCTGGCCGATGACTTGGTCGACCAACTGCATCTCTTTGTCTATCCATTGTCGCTAGGCACGGGTCCACGCTTGTTCGTCGAGGGCAGGGGGTCTTCCAAGTGGACCCTCGGCGCTTGCGAGCAGTACGACAACGGTGTCGTGTACCTGAACTACAAGACGAGTGGCTGAAGGACTTCTCTGTTGCGGTTGGCAATCTCCGGCCCCCGTGGGATGCGCTGCGTGGAGGGGGCGACCCGTCTGGCAGGTACGTCACCGACCACGGATTCCTCGTGGTGCGTGATGTGCCGGCAACGTGGTCCAGCCGAGAAGAATTCCCGCTCAGCCAGCATTATTGGGGCTTCGACCTTCCGGGACATCTGTTGTTCGATGGCGTTGCCCGAGCCATTCCACGGGCACATGTGAGAGGACGGGAGGCAGCACCTCGTTCCAGATGATGGATGCCCGGTCAGGGCACAGCCGTCCCGTGGTCACCACACTCGGTCCGACCTGGTGCCTCGATCTCGATACCGTCAACCTGACGCTCGACAACTCGACAACCTGGTGAAGGACCTGGCTGTCGAGGAGATCGCCTCCTCGGCGCACCGCCCGACATGCTGACGGGACGGCTTGTTCGTCCTCGTTGGAGGTTCAGGCGCGCGGTGGTCAGTTGTCGGATATCCGGGCGTGGTCGTCGGACTCGACCGACGAGGCAGTCCGTGAGCGCTCCCGCCGTCGGCTGACTCGCTCACCGATGGCTGGCACGAAGAGGAAGAGCAACCAGACGAATTTCGCCAGCCGCGGGTCGCTCCATGCCAGAGCTACGGAAATGGTGACGATGACGATGACCATCACCGCACGGATCCGGGCCGCTCGTTCGTCGTGAGCCGACCGCGCCGCATCGGTCATGAGGTTGTGGTTCGCGGCGTAGAGGAAGATCCACTGTGTCGTCAGGCTGATCGCCACTAGGTTGATCCCGAACAATGTGACAGCGACTGGGTTTTCGCCATAGCGACCGATCAGGTCAGAGGTGAACGGCATAAGTGTCAGCGCGAGAAGAAAGCCGAAATTGCGCCACGCCAATCCTTCACTGTGGCCCCGCATGCCGCGGAGCACGCGGTGGTGCACGATCCAGAATTGAGCGATGACGACGAACGAAACCAGATAGCTCGTCATCTCTGCTCCGTCGACGTCGAGCGCGTGCCACAGGTTCGCTGCCGAGTCGGGGTTCTCTTTCAGCGCCTGCGTCACGGGCACCTGGAGCTGCAGCACGAGCAGCGTCAGCGCAATGGCGACGACACCGTCGGTCAGCGCCAGCAGCCGGTCGATGCCCGGGATGTTCTCGTTGTCGGCGTCGGTCGCCACCCGCAAGAGCTTGGCAGACAGCGTCCACCGGAAGGGGTACTGGTGGCGCTCCGGTGGAGCATCCGCGAGCGCCCGGAGGAGTCGTGCAACCATTGTTGAATGGGATAGTTGGCGAATGAAATCCGTTCGTGGCACCCGGGCGCACCGTCACCCGCTGGTCGAAAACTGATGGCTCGAGTGTGAGCCTGGGCGCCCAACCACCGGCCCAGGGGATCTGTCGTCCCACTGCGAGTCGGGTCAGACGAAGTCGGAGCCACCGTCGGCATTGACGCACGCCCCGGTGACGTAGCCGTTCCGCCGGGACACGAGGTAGGCGGTGAGCGAGGCGACCTCGTCGGGGAGCCCGGCCCTTCCGAGATCGGCGGGCTGGTGGAACGTCTGGTCGATCCACGTCATGACGTCGTGCGGATCGGACGGGTCCAAACCTTCGGCGGCGAAGGTCTCCTTCAGGTTCTCTGTGAAGCTGGCGGTCACGATGGAGCCGGGGCAGACCGCGTTGACGAGGATGCCGTCGGGAGCCAACGACTTCGACAGGTTTTTGGCCACACTGGCAACGGCAGCCTTCGAGGCGGTGTAGGCGACGAGAATCGGACTTTGGCGCTGAATCGAGTGGGCCGAGAAGATCGCGATGCGCGCCCATTCGGCTGCGCGCAACAGTGGAACGGCCTCCCGCACGCTGCGCACGGCGGACATGGTGCCGAGGGCGAATGCCTCGTCCCAGTCGGAGTCGTCGAGGTCGTCGAACCGCCCTGCACCCGGTCCGATGGTGTGGACGAGGACGTTGAGTGAGCCCCAGCGCTCGCCCACCTCGCGGAAGCCAGCGGCGATGGACGCGGGATCCGTCATGTCGACGCTGATGCCCACGGCGTCGGGGCTGCCCAGGGACCGGAGCGAGGAAACGGTGTCGTCGAGCGCGCCGCGCCCTCGTGCCATGACGGCTACCCGAGCGCCGTCCGTGGCGAGGATCTCGGCCACGGCGCGACCCATCCCCTTGCTCCCGCCGGTCACCACGGCCGCGGCGTCAGCGAATCCGAGATCCACGGCGCCCCTCCTTCCCTCCATCTGTCCCGTGCCTGGCGACGGGCGTCATCGGCAGAACCGCTTGCTCACAGCGAGCCGGCGTGCCGCCAGCGTGGCGCGGCGCTGCTCGGGCGTCACCCGGCGGGTTCCCGCCGGGAACGATTGTGCGACATCCGAATACTTGATCACCCGCGTGGTGGGGATGGGCGCGGTGTCCGTGCGAACGCAGCGCAGGATGATCGGGCCCGCGCTGTGTCCCGCGGTGTCGAGCCAGTTGGCGACTCCGGGATCGTCATGCGCGACGACGGTGCGCATGACGCCGTCGTCGTCGACGGCCGCCTGGTGCCCGTTGATGCTGCTCTGATGGCTGCCGTAGTCGATGGTCTCCCACCAGGGATTGCCGAGCGAGAAGCTCCAATAGAGGCCCTGGGGGGGCGAGACCTCGACCAGGAGCGCCTCGTCAGGCCCGATCTCCCACGACCCGATGACCGGGCGGTTCTCCGCCGCTGCGCCCATCGCCGTCCCGTCGAGAGGAGGGAGGAAGGTGTTGGGAGTTTCCGGCCGCGAGAATTGCAGGAAGAAATCGAGGTTGGCGACCACGAAGTCGCCCAGGGCGATCAGCTGCCGAGCGACCACCGCCCGCGGGTCCTCCTTGGGCCGAGCCTCCTTCTCCTGTGCCGCGCCGATCCGCTCGATAGAGAGGGATGACGCCACCTCGGTGTCCCAGTCATAGAAGAAGTGCCGGACCACCAGGGCCGTCGCGTCCTCGGCAGTGGGCAGCCAGTTCCCCTCGTGCGCGTTGGCGGACAGGATGAGGTCGACTTCGCCACCGGGCCCGAGGTCGAGCTCGTCCAGCAGCACGTTGGCCGAGGAGGCCATGCCGGCCATCGATTGCAGCCCGACATAGCGGGCCGAGCCGCGGTGACCCCAGAGACGGTACGTCTCGCCGCCCCGCAGCCCTGCACCTGTGTAGATGCAGTCGGGGCAGTCCATGCCCCACTTGTAGATCCCGTCGACGCCAGAGGGCTTCACGGCGAGCACCGAGCCGGATCCCTCCCGCAAGGCATTGTCCAGTCCGATGCCGAGGAGCACGAGCAGATGCCGGAAGCCAGCCGCCATGTCGTCCGCGTTACGGGGAATACCGTCGGACAAGACGATTGCCGACGCCCGGCGCAGGCCATCGAGGAGGTGAGACCATGCGCGACCCGACAGCAGGTCCTCCGCGGTGGCATCGCCGGCGCGGGCCGCCTCACCGACCGAGTGCGGCATCCACGTCGGATTGACGAACGCGGAGGTCACCGGGTGCCTCCCGCACGCGCCTGCAGCATTGCCAAGACCCTCATGCCGGACCCCCCATCGCGAGTTGGTCGGGCCATGTTTCCGCACGGCCGCAGGGCCGTCAAACCCCCGAAATCACCGGGAAGCAGGGATGTAACGCGTAGCGTGGGCCCGGGAGGTAGCGCGGCGTGCCACAGCAGGCGGTCACGAGGCGAGCAGACGAGACATGATCGATTCGGCTGTTCCCACGCTCGTGCTCATCGGGCTGGCGGCAGTCTTCGCGCCTATCGTCGCCGAATGGTCGCGCCGGTTCATCGCGGTGCCCGAGGTCGTGATCCAGATCGTGCTCGGGATTCTGCTCGGTCCCTACGTGCTGAACCTCGCCCACCCGAACAACATCGTGACAGCGCTGTCCGAACTTGGCTTGACATATCTCATGTTCCTGGCCGGGACCGAGCTCGACGTGTCGACCATGCGCCAGGGTCACCTCGGAAGAGCTGCCGGCTCGTGGGTTGCCTCGCTCGTGCTCGCGCTGGGGGTCGGTGTCTTCCTCCACGGCACGGGGCTCGTGCTCGATTCCGTGGTCGTCGCCCTCTGCCTGACCACGACGGCGCTCGGCACGCTCCTGCCGATCCTGCACGACGCGGGAGCGCTGCAGACGGCGGTCGGGCCCTCGATCTTGTCAGTGGGCGCCGTCGGTGAGTTCGGCCCGATCGTGGCCGTGGCGGTGCTGCTCACCAACCGCGATGCCAGGTTGACCTTCCTCCTCCTCGCCCTCTTCGTCGCGGTCGCCGTGATCGCTGCGCTCCTGGCCACGCAGGTGCACCCGCCTCGTTTCATCGCGCTGATGCGCCGGCACCTCCACTCGACCGCACAGTTGCCGGTGCGGATCTCCGTCCTCCTCGTGATCCTGCTCGTCTACCTGGCGCAAAAGCTCAGCCTGGACGTACTCCTCGGTGCCTTCGCCGCCGGCGTCGTCGTGCGGCTCTTCATACGGGGCGAGGACGCCGAGCCCATCACGAACAAGCTCGAGGCGATCGGCTTCGGCTTTCTCATCCCGATCTTCTTCATTGAGAGCGGTATCAACTTCGATCTCCACGCGCTCATCCACATGCCCAAGGTCTTGTTGCTGGTGCCGATGTTCACCGCCATCTTCCTCTTCACCCGGGCGCTCCCCACGTGGGCCTTCTTCCGGGGAGCCGTGACGAAGGTCGAGGCGCGTACCCTGGCCGTCTTGTCTGCCACGGGACTGCCACTCATCGTGGTCATCACGACGTTGGGGGTGAGCGAGCATCGGATGAAGCCGCAGAATGCCGCGGCCCTCGTTGCCGCCGGCATGCTCTCGGTCCTCGTGTATCCCCTTATCGGCATGCGATTGCTCGGCCAGGGCCCCGGCGCGGCCGAGGCGTCCGGTCTCCCCGGGCGCTCGGACGGCCAGTGACCACGCTGCGGGGATGCGTCCCGGTTCCCAGGGGCGCGCGGCGGGCCCACTTACGCGAATGGCGCCGGGAGTCGCTCTGGCTCTGGCCGGCCGTTGCGGTCATCGCTGCCTGCGTGGCCGGAGATGTCGCGTCGAGGTATGTCCACAGCTTCACGTTCCACGAAGGGCTCTTCCCGACCAACCTGGACGACGCCCGGACCCTGCTCGCCACCATTGCCGCGGCACTCCTGACCTTCACCGGCGTCGTGTTCTCCATCACGCTCGTGGCGCTCCAGATGTCGAGCACTCAGTACTCACCCCGAGTCCTGCGAACGTTCGTGCGCAAGCCGGTGACCAAACTGGCGCTCGCCACGTTCCTTGCGACCTTCGTCTACTCCTTGACGCTGTTGGCCCGGGTGGGCACCACGACCGCGGCGCACACCGTTCCGCAGGGAGCCGTTGGCCTGGCCTACCTGCTCGTGTTGGCTTCCGTGATCATCTTCGTCCTGTTCGTGAACTCCACCGTCCGCTCCATGCGGGTGACCTACGTGATCCAGGCGGTCTTCAACGAGACACTGCAGGCCATCTTCGCGTCGTTCGTGCCGGCCTCCACCTATCAAGAGGTGCCCGAACCCCGCTACGAGCCGACAGCCCGCGTGATCTACTTCGACCGTTCGGACGCGGTGATCGACGGCGTCGACGCCCATCATCTCGCCGAGCTGGCACGCCAGCATGGGTGCGTGCTCCGGCTGTCCGTGCCCGTGGGGACGTATATGGTGCGAGGCTCCCCGCTGGTGGAGGTCCACGGCGGGACGATGCCCGAGACCAAGCAGGTCATCGGGGCCATCGACTGTTTCGCGGTGCGCACGCTCTACCAGGACCCGTGCTACGGCGTACGTCAGCTGGTCGACATCGCGATCCACGCTGTGTCGCCGGCGATCAACGATCCGACGACCGCGGTCCAGGTCCTCGATCGGCTCCACGGCGTCCTGCGGGCCATTGCGGATCTCCCGGATCCGTCGGGCGTCTACCTCGACAGTTCGGGTTCCGTCCGCCTGGTCCTACCCGTGCCGGACTGGGACCGGGTCTTCGACCTGGCGTTCACCGAGATCGGCCTGTACGGCGCGGGCGATCCACAGATCTCACGAAAGCTGATGGCGATCTTCGACGACCTGTCGTCGTGCGTCCCGGCGGAGCGGATCGCGGCGATCGACTCGCGGCGCACCTGGCTCCGCAACGAGGTGGCGGGGCGCCACAGCCTGAACGTCGCTCAGGTGCTGACGGCGGACCCGCTGGGTCTCGGGTAGCGCGGGCGGGGCCCACCCGGCTCATTCGTCGTAGCCGCCCGTGAAGAAGCTCGGGATCGGACGGCTCGGCGCCATCTGGAAGAACGGGCGGACATGGGTCTCCATTATCTCCTCCACGATCGGCGCCGTCGCCGGATCGGGGAGCAGGTTGCGGTCCTCCGTGGGGTCTTCGGCCAGGTCGAAGAGCTGGCACGGGGCCAGGGCATCCTCGTCGACCACCAGCTTGTAGCGCGGCGTCTCGAAGGCGGCGAACCCCCAATTCTCACTCACCGTGAGGGAACGGGACGGGGGAGTGGCCGGGTCGTGGACGGCCGCCAGGAGCGATCGTCCCTCGCTGCGCGGGACCTCCGGCGCACCGGCGATCTCGCGCACCGTCGCCGGCACATCGAGGTGCTCCACCAGGGTTTCCACGACAGCAGGCGGGCAACCACCTGCCGGGCGGACGATCAACGGGACGCGCACGGCTGGTTCATAGAGGACGCACTTCGACATCAGCCCATGGTTGCCGGCCATCTCGCCGTGGTCACTGGTGTAGATGATCCACGTGTTCTCCAGGAGGCCCTTGCGTTCCAGTGCATCGACCATGTCTCCGATTGCCTGGTCGATGACCGAGATGTCGGCGGCGTACGAGCGCCGCATTCCCCGGATGGCGTCGTCGGTCATCGTCTCGGAATCGGAGAGCCAGAGGAACGCGTTCATCGAGCGCGCCGTAGCGGCCCGTCCCCTCGATCGCGGGGCGCCGGGTCGAGGTGGGCATGGTGATGTCGACGTCCCGGTAGCGCTGCACGGCTTCCGCCGGCGCGTCCCACGGGTCGTGCGGCCCGGGGAAACCGACGAAGAGGAAGAACGGCTCCTGGCGGTCGTAGTGTTCGATCCACTTGACGGCCTGCTGGCCGTGCCAGGCGTCGACGTAGCACTCGAGGGGGATCGGGGTGGGTGTCGAGTCCCACATCGGCACGCACTTGGTTGCGTTCTGACCGTCTTCGTTCTCGCCCTGATAGCTGCGGTCGGCAATGTGTTGCTTGTAGGCATCGAGCTGGCCCCGGCCGGCGAGATAGTCGGTGTAACGGGTGGGGATCTTCCCGACGAACTTGTCGCCCGTCTCGAAGACTTCGGCGAAGCCAAGCGCCTCGAGTCGTCCGGCCATGTCGTCCATGTGAGAGACCGTGAGATGCTCGTCGAGGTAGAGGTGCGCCTTGCCCAGGAGAGACGTGTGGTAGCCGGCTTCCCGCAGGGCCCAAGCGTACGTGGGGCTCTCCGGTGGGATCTCGGACGAGTTCGTGTAGACGCCGTGGTCGCGCACGTAGCGCTCGGTCATGAACGAAGCCCGCGAGGGCATGCACAGCGGTCCCTGACATGAGACCCGGGAAAAGCGGACGCCCTGAGAGGCCAACCCATCGAGCGACGGCGTGAGGGCGCTGGCGTCTCCCGCGCACCGCATCATGTCGGCCCGGTGTTGATCCGACATGACCAGCAGAATGTTGGGGGCGCCGGCCGTCACGCGGTGGCCCTACCTGTCCGATCGAGTGTCGGCGGCGGTCGCACGGTCGCGATCATCGCATGAAACCGCTCCAGGGGAAGCAGCCGGGTCGTGCCCGGCGAGGCGTCCCACTAACCTGACGCCCCAGACGGAAGCGGACCCCCGGAGCGCACTGCATGCCCTTTGATCTGAAGAAGGTGTTGGACGAGCGCAGGGGTGAGAACTTCACCCTCCACTCGAAGTACATCAACCCCCAGCTCCCCCGGGTACTTGGGCAGATCGAGTTCGATCGTTTCTACGAACAGGGAGAGGGCTGCTACCTCATCGACGACAAGGGGGATCGCTACCTGGACCTCCTGTCCGGCTTCGGGGTGTTCGCCCTCGGACGGAGCCATCCAACAATCGTTCGTGCGTTGCACGACGCCCTCGACGCCGACCTGCCCAACCTCGTGCAGATGGACTGCTCCCTCCTCTCGGGTGTCCTGGCCGAGGAGCTGGTGGCCCGGTCACACTCGGGGATCGAACGCGTGTTCTTCACCAACTCCGGATCCGAGGCAGTGGAGACTGCCATCAAGTTCGCCCGGGCCGCCACGAAGCGTACGCGCATCCTCTACTGCGACCATGCCTTTCACGGCCTCACGACGGGGGCGCTCGCCCTCAACGGCGGGAAGGAGTTCCGCAGCGGCTTCGGCCCCCTGCTCCCGGGGTGCGACATGATCCCGTTCGGTGACGCCGCCGCCCTGGCGCGGGAACTGCGGCGCGGCGACGTGGCGGCGTTCATTGCGGAGCCGATCCAGGGCAAGGGGGTCAACCTGGCGCCGGACGAGTTCTGGCAGGAGGCGCAGTCGCTCTGCCGCAGGCACAGGGCGCTGATGATCCTCGACGAGGTACAGGCCGGTCTCGGACGGTCGGGGACCTTCTTCTGCCACGAGCAGTTCGGCATCACCCCGGACATCATCACGGTCTCGAAGGCGCTGTCGGGTGGCTATGTGCCCGTCGGCGCCATGCTCAGCTCGGCTGCGGTGTCTGACGCCGTGTACAGCTCCATGGACAGGGCGGTCGTCCACTCCTCGACGTTCAGTACGAACCAACTGGCGATGGTGGCAGGGCTGGCCACCCTGGCCGCGTTCGACGACGAGGACATCCTCGACCGGGTGGAACGGACCGGAAAGGCGTTCACCAAGGCCCTCGAGCCGCTGGTCGAGCGCTACGAGTTCCTCCACGAGGTGCGCGGGAAGGGGCTCATGATCGGGCTGGTGTTCGGCGAGCCCTCGACGCCGGGCCTGCGCCGCCGCTTCAAGATGGTCGAGGCGATCAGGCCCGCCCTGTTCTCCCAGATGGTGGTGACCCCGCTGTTCCACCGACATCGCATCCTCACCCAGGTGGCGGCCGACAACATGAACGTGATCAAGCTCCTGCCGCCCCTGATCGCGGGTGACGACGAGGTCGAGCTCTTCGCGGACGCGCTCGACGACGTGTTGGCCAGCTCCCAGCGCGGCTCGAGTCTCATCTTCGAGTTCGGCAAGACGATGGCCAAGGGCACGCTGCACAAGGCACGGCTTTGAAGCTCGAACCGAGGGACCGGGTCCTCGTCACGGGAGCAAGCGGGTTCATCGGCTCGGCGGTGACGCGCCAGCTCGTGGCGAGAGAGCAGGAGGTCATCGCGCTGGTGGAGCCGGGCGCCGACACCACGAACCTCGAGGGGCTGGACGTGAAGCAGGTCGTTGGCGACCTCCGGAGTCGTGAGGATGTCCAGAGCGCGGTCAACGGCAGCCGGGCCGTGTTCCACGTGGCCGCGTTGTACCGGTTCTGGGCCCGGGACGCCGAGGCCTTCTACGCCATCAACGTCGAGGGAACGAGGAACGTGCTCGGCGCCGCCGATGAGGCAGGCGTCGAGCGCCTCGTGTACACCAGCACGGTCGGCACCCTCGGGCTCGAGCACGTCTCGGGTAACGCCTCGGCCGACGAGAACGCGTTTCCCGATGTCCGGCATCTCTACGGCTCGTACAAGCGGTCCAAGTACGTGGCGGAGCACGAGGTGCTGCGCGCCATCGCCCAGGGCCTGCCGGCCTCGCTGGTACTGCCGACCTTCCCGGTCGGGCCCGGGGACCGCACGCCCACGCCGACCGGCAAGCTCGTCCTCGACTTCCTGAACGGCCGCATGCCGGCCTACGTGGACACCGTGTTGAACGTGGCCCACGTGGACGACGTCGCCGCCGGCCAGGTGCTGGCGCTGGAGAAGGGCCGCACCGGGCGGAGCTACATCCTTGGCGGGGAGAACCTGACCCTCAAGCGATTGCTCGCCGAGCTCGCCACCATCACGGGACTCCCGGCGCCGTACGGCAAGGTGCCCAAATCGCTGGCCGTGGCCGTGGCCGCCGTCTCCGAGCTGGTGGAGGGCCGGCTGCTGCACCGGCATCCATCGGTGCCGCTGGAGGCAGCGCGGATGTCGACCTCGCGGATGTCCTTCGACATCAGTCGGGCCCGTCAGGAGCTGGGCTATGCGCCCAGGCCCGCGGTCGAGGCGCTCGAGGCCTCCGCCCGCTGGTTCGCGGCAACCGGGATGGTCGGCCAGGGCCGGCTGAGCCGGATCCGCTGGTCCTCCGACCACTGACGCATCCGCCGGCGCGGCGGGACCGCGGGCATCGGGCACACTGGTCGCCGTGGCTCCCCAGTTCATCTACACCATGCGCGGTCTCACGCGCTTCTACCCACCAGACCGTGAGGTCCTGAGGGGGATCAACCTCTCCTTCTACCCCGGGGCGAAAATCGGGGTCATCGGATCGAACGGGTCGGGCAAGTCCTCGCTGTTGCGGATCATGGCCGGTGAGGACGATGGGTTCTCGGGTGAGGCGCGGCTGACCCCGGGGTTCACGGTGGGGTACCTGGCGCAGGAGCCCCAGCTCGACGAGTCCAAGGATGTCGCCGGCAACGTGGCCGAGGGAGTGGGCGAGGCGAAGCAGCTGGTGGACCGCTACAACGACGTCTGCGCGGCCTTCGGCGACCCCGACGCCGATATTGACGCGCTGCTGGCCGAGCAGGCCGACCTGCAGGCCGAGATCGACGCTGCCGGCGCGTGGGAACTCGACCGGACGTTCGAGATCGCCATGGATGCCCTCCGGCTCCCTCCGGGCGATGCCGACGTGCGCACCCTCTCCGGAGGAGAGCGGCGGCGGGTCGCGCTGTGCCGGCTGCTCTTGTCCAAGCCGGACCTGCTCCTGCTCGACGAGCCGACCAACCACCTCGATGCGGAGTCCGTGGCCTGGCTGGAGCGGACGCTGCAGGTGTACCCGGGCACGGTCGTCGCGGTGACGCACGACCGCTACTTCCTCGA
Organism: uncultured Acidimicrobiaceae bacterium; assembly: GCA_963764305.1. Classification (GTDB taxonomy): domain Bacteria; phylum Actinomycetota; class Acidimicrobiia; order Acidimicrobiales; family RAAP-2; genus Bog-473. The sequence goes on from CAVXSD010000005.1 coordinate 347,450, forward strand.
CAACGTGGCCGGCTGGATCCTCGAGCTCGATCGTGGCGCCGGCATCCCCTGGGAGGGCAACTACTCGTCGTGGCTCGAGCAGAAGCAGGCACGCCTGGCAGCCGAGGAGAAGGCCGACCGCTCCCGCCAGGCCTCGCTGGAACGCGAGCTCGAATGGATTCGCATGTCGCCGCGGGCTCGGCAGAGCAAGGGCAAGGCGCGCATCACCGCGTACAACGAGCTCGTCACCGAGGCCGAGTCCGCCGAACGCCGCGCCGAGCGGGTCGAGTTGTCTATCCCACCCGGTCCGCGCCTGGGCGATCAGGTGGTGGATGCGGCGGGCGTCGTGAAAGCCTTCGGCGACCGGCTGCTGATGGACGGACTGTCGTTCAACCTGCCCCCGGGGGGCATCGTCGGCGTCATCGGGCCCAACGGGGCTGGCAAGACGACGCTCTTCAGGATGATCGTCGGCGAAGAGCAACCCGATGCGGGGACCGTGACGGTCGGCGCATCGGTCCAGCTTGCGTACGTCGACCAGTCGCGTGAGTCGCTGTCACCCGACACCACGGTCTACGAGGAGATCACTGGGGGCGTGGACCGCCTCATGGTGGGCGGGCGCGAGCTGCACGGCCGCGCCTATGTGGCCGGGTTCGGGTTCAAGGGCAGCAACCAGCAGAAGAAGGTGGGCGAGCTCTCGGGGGGCGAGCGCAACCGCGTCCTGCTCGCCAAGGTGCTCAGCAGCGGCGGCAACGTGCTCCTGCTCGACGAGCCGACCAACGACCTCGATGTGGACACCCTGCGGGCGCTCGAGGACGCCCTGCTGAGTTTCCCGGGTTGCGCGGTGGTGATCAGCCACGACCGTTGGTTCCTCGACCGCATCGCGACCCACGTGCTCGCCTTCGAGGGCGAGTCCGAAGCGCGGTGGTGGGAGGGCAACTTCAGCGACTACGAGGCCGACCGGCACAAGCGACTCGGCGTCGAGGCCGACCAGCCCCACCGCCTGCGCTACAAGCCGCTCGTCCGCGATTAGCTCGACGTTTCCGCCCACAGGCCGCCGGCATCGGCGTAGGGCGTCGTGCACGGGGGGCCGTCAGCCACCCACACGCGGGGCATCCCCGTCCCGGTGGCTACTCGGACGATGCACGACGACCGCGTCCCGAATGCTTCCAGATGCACGCAGTTGGCCGCGTTCGGCCGCTCCTCGGCCTCGAGGTTCGTGTGGTCGGCCAGGACGCCGCAGAACGCCTCGGCCATCTCGTCACCGCCGGCCGGGGCGCCGAGGGCCACCCGTACCAGGTCGACCTTGGGGGAGGGCTCGTCGAGCGCCCGGTTCTCGAGCACATGGATCCCCGGCGGCAGACCGACGGCGGTGCCGCCGGCCGCGTCGGTGAAGTCGACGAAGAAGAGCGAGGTGCGGTCCCCGACCAGGAGCCACGAGCCGTTGTAGTCCGCCGGGCTGTATGCCGACAGGAGCGCGTCGACCGCCTCAGATGCGGTTGTGTACCTGGCCAGGAACAGGGGCAACTCGCCGCGGGAGCGCTTGGACGGGTCCTTGGCGTCGCCCAGCGGCTGGTTGGTGAGCCCGGCGCACACGCCGTGCTGATTCACCGCGAGCCAGGTGCCACCCGAGAGCTCGTCGCGCCCTCCCACGACCCGGGGGGGGCCCTCGTCGAGCACGGTGACCGCGGTCGACGGGCGCTCCAGGAGCTCATCACGGTTGGCGCCGATGATCAACGGCTCTCCCGCCACGACCCGTGACGCGACCACCAGGAGACACACAGGCAGTCACCCTACCGATCGCTCGGAGGCCGCCATCATCGGGGTTCCGCCGCGGCAAGCAACGGGCTACCGTTCCCGTCATGCGAAGGCGTACGGGCACCATGGTCGCCGCCCTCGGCCTCGGGGCCGTTCTCGCCGTCCCGGCGCTCCCGGCCTCGGCCAAGTCGATCACGATTCGGAACCTGAACGCTCTCACGAACAACATCAACCACGCCAAGATGCTGACCTACTACGCGCAGTACACACAGGTCAGTGGTGGACAGAAATCCACGGTGACGATCGCCCACTCGCCTTCCCGGTCGAACTTCTCGACGTCGAGCAGCAGCGTGATCATCAATGAGAAGGCGACGTCGTACTGTTCATTGAACTCGGACTCGACGTCGATCTCGGGCAACTCGGGCACCACGTCGATCTCGGCCAACCCCGGCTCGAAATCGACGAAGCAGGAGTGCCTCACGGAAACGGGTGCCAACCCGACCCCCGGGACAGAGAATGTCTTCAGTCCGACCGTTGCGCTCGCTGCCCTGGCCGAGGCCAAGAAGGGTCTGGTCTCCAAGCGCCTCGGCATCAAGGTGTCGTCTTCATCGGCCAGCTTCGCTGGGCAGCCCTCCACCTGTGTCACCGTCAGCGTGCACGGCAAGGGTGGCAAGTACTGCGTCACGAAGCAGGGCATCCTGTCGTACTCCGGCTCGTCCTCGTCGGACTACTTCCGGCTGACGAAGTACTCGTCCAAGCCTCCGGCCAGCCTGTTCACCCTCCCCGGGGCGACCACCATGACCGTGCCGGGCGGCGGATCGATCCCCTGAGGGGCGCGTGGGAGACCGGTGGCAGGAGAGTGACGTCCCGCGGGGGGCGGCCTACGACCGCCGCTTCGAGGACCTGGCCGCCACCGGCATCGACATGCACGGCGAGGCGGCGCTGGTGGACTCCTTCGGCCCCGGGTCGGTCCTCGATGCGGGTTGCGGCACCGGCCGGGTGGCCATCGAGCTGAGCCGGCGCGGCCATCCCGTCGTCGGGGTCGACGTCGACACGGCCATGCTCGAGTCGGCCCGCGGCAAAGCGCCCGACCTGGAGTGGGTGCACGGCGATCTGGCGGACCCCACGCTTGACTTCGGCCGGACCTTCGACATCGTGGTGATGGCCGGCAACGTGTTGATCTTCGTGCCGGCCGGCGCCGAGGGCGACGTCGTGGCCAACGCCGCGCGCTGGCTGTCGCCCGGTGGCCGTCTCGTGACGGGCTACTCCTTGCAGCCGGACGGCTTGGGTCCCGCCCAGCACGATGCCTTGGCCGCCCGTGCGGGCCTGACGCTCCAGGATCGCTGGTCCACCTGGGACCGACGCCCCTTCGCGGCCGGAGACCGCTATGCGGTGGCTGTGCACCGGCGGGAGGGCTGAGGCCAGGATGAACCGTCCACGCAACGGAGCTGCAACCCCGACCCGGCTTGATGCACTGAACCTGCGGGGCAACCCCGCTTCGTTAGGCTTCTCAACATGGGAACTGAGGACCTTGATCCGATCGATCATCACATAATCGAATTGCTGTCGCAGAACGCCCGCCGCACCATGGCCGATATCGGGGAGCAGGTCTCGCTGTCGGCCTCCGCCGTGACCCGGCGCATCGAGCGCCTGGAGCGCACCGGGGTGATCGCCGGCTACACCGTCGTCGTCGACCACCGCAAGGCCGGGCGCCCGATCCAGGCCTTCACCGAGGTGCGCTTCGCCGGCACCGCCGACCTGCAGGAGATCAAGGAGACGGCGATGCAGCTCTCCGAGGTGCAGGCGGTGTTCACCACGGCCGGCGATCCCGACGCGCTGGTATGGCTCCAGGTGCCCGATGTCGAGCGCCTCGGTCAGGTCATCGAGCAGCTGCGCCGGCGCGGTCGCGTCACGGGCACCAAGACCCTCATCGTGCTCGATACGTGGTCGCGCCACCGGGCACTCGAGACGAACGGCCTCCCAGCCCACAACTAGAGCCGCGACGGGTCGGACCCGGAGCGTTCGCGGCGCCGCTGGCCGTTGTCGCGCTGTCGTTGCCCACCCACGCCACCACTTCGACCACCATGGGACCGGCAGGCACATGGTCCGGGGCGATCACCGGGCCCACGTTCTGCATCACGATCGACGGCGAGGGCAATTCGTTCGCCAACGACGGCAGCAGCTGGTCGGGCAACCTGGGCGCACTGGGGCGCCGCCAACCAGAACTCGTGCGTGTCCCCGTCCTTCTGCGTCGCCGCCGAGCGTGGGCCCTCCGTGTTCAACGGCCACACGTGGTCCCAGCCGGGCGACATCGACAGCCAGGGCCAGCTCAACTCGGTCTCGTGCGCCTCGACGACCTTCTGCGTCGTCGCCGACAGCAACGGAGCGGTCCTGACCTTGAACGGCGCCACCTTCTCGGCCCCGGTGTCGATCGCCACCGAGCCGCCCCTCACCGGCACCAACGCCTCGGGCCTGACAGCCGTCTCGTGCCCCGCCGCGACGTTCTGCCGCGCCGTCGACTCAATCGGCCGCGTCTTCGGATGGAACAGCACTGCGTGGAGCGCCGGCACCCTCATCGACACGGGCCACGCGTCACGAGCATCTCGTGCCCGACGACCACGTAGTGCGTGGCGGTGGACCGCTCGGGGAAGGCGTTCGTCTCGACCGGGTAGCTACCAGGGCGCCAGGACGGGCGGGTCGCCGCGCCCGATGATCCAGGCCAGCAACGCGGCGGGGTCGCTCCGTTCCGCCAGATGGGGCAGCTCGCGCGGCAGCCAGGCGTCGATCAGCCCGGGCGGGAATGGCACCGGGGCCAGGCCGAGGTCGCCGTGATGCACCACCACCTCGCGCCAGCGGGACAGCGCCGCATCCCGCGAGGTCTCCACCACGCCACGTGACGTCCGTGAGGGGGCGTCCCACGCCGCCGCGGGGAGGCCGGCCATCACACGCTCGACGGCGGCCGAGGTCGCGCGCACGTCGAGGACCAGTTCGGACGCCGGCCGCCCCGCCCCGGCCTCGATGTCGTCCTTCCGCTGCTGCAACCCGCCCGGGTACTGGTCCCGTAGCTCGCCCCGCGCTGCGCCTTCCAACCGCCATACGACGCTGTCGGCGTTGCGCGCGATGTGGGTGAGGACGTGGCCGACGCTCCACCCCGGCAGGCGGCTCGGCCCGCGCGCGGCCGCGTCGCTCAGGTCGTCGAGGCTCGCGCCGAGCGCGGCGTGGGCCGCCACGCACCCGTCGACCAACGCCGTGGGTGGCGTTGCGTCCGTCGTGGTCACGCCGGCGGGATGGTGGACTGCCCGTCGAGCATGTCCGCCATGACGGTGCGGATGAACCCGTCCGCCTCCTCGGTCATGCCGCCCGCGACCCCGCCGTAGATGGCCCCGGAGCGGGGTGTCTCGTCCGCGTGCTCCTTGGCGTAGGCGACGGCGTCGGCCAGGTCCGCCGCGAACTCCGGCACCACCTGGGGCTGGGTCTGGGGCCTCGTCACGGCCATGTGGAGCACGTTGGGGTACTGCTGACCGTTGAAGCGCCAACCTCTCGTGCGCATGAAGTCGTTCACGTGGTAGATGTCGAACTCGTCGGAGGTGAACGAGAAGAGGAACGTCGGGTGGCCCACCAGGCGCAGCTCGGGGTGCGACGTCACCGCCTCCTGCATGGCGACCGACGTCTCGAAGATCTCCCGGGCGTACCCGAGGTAGCCGGCGTGCCCGAGCTGGACCATGGCGGCCCACGTGGCGGCGATCAGGCCGCCCGAGCGCGAGCCCTCCATGCCCGGCGAGGTGTACTTCCCACCGCTCCAGTCCGTCAGGTAGAAGTACTGGGCGTTGCGCAGGGCCTTGGTCCGGAAGCTGAGGACCGAGGAACCCTTGAAGGCGTACCCGTACTTGTGCGTGTCGGCCGACATGGAGGTCACGCCGGGCACCGAGTAGTCGAAGGGGGGGATGTCGTACCCCAGCTCGCGGCCGAACGGCAGGATGAAGCCGCCCAGGCAGCCGTCGACGTGGAGCCCGATGCCGCGCTCGAGGGCGAGGTCGCTCAGGTCGCCGATCGGGTCCACGGTGCCGTAGCCGTAGTTGCAGGCCGATCCGATCAGGGCGACGGTCTGGTCGTCGACGTGGTCGCGCACCCATTCCACGTCGACCTGGGTCGTCACCGGGTCGATCGGCGCCCGTCGCAGCTCGACACCGAAGAGATGGCAGGCCTTGTCGAAGGCGGGGTGGGCGGTCTCGGGCTTGATGACGTTCGGGTGCGTCACGCCCCGCACCTGGGCCGCGTGCTCGCGGTAGGCCAGGATCGCGTGCAGGATGCTGCCGGTCCCGCCGGTGGCCACCAGGCCGCAGGGGTCGTCGCCCGCTGCGCGCGCCACGTCCCCGGAGTGCAGGTCGAGGGTCATGGAGATGATCTCCGCCTCGAACTTGGTGGCGCTGGGGCACATGTCCCGCTGGAGGACGTTCACGTGGGCGAACAGGCCGAAGGCCTCGTTCATGAAGTGGTAGTGGTCGTGGTCGCCGCAGTACATGGTGCCCGAGCACTTACCGGTCTCCCAGAAGGCGTCCTCCTCCGTGGCCATGGTGCGGAGCTCGTCCAGCACCTCGTCCCGGCTCATGCCCTTGTCCGGGAGCACTCGGTTGATGGCGAAGCGGTCGGCGTAGGGGTAGTCGCTCATCGGCAGTGGCCTCCTTGGGGCGGCGGGCACGGGCCGGCGGTGGGGTCCTCGCCCGTCGGATCCGAGACTATTCAATTGGATCAATCCGAGGGGTCAGGCGGATCAATCTGGCGGGTCAGGCGGATCAATCTGAGGGGTCAGGCGGGTCAATCTGGCGGGTCAGGCGGGTCAATCTGGCGGGTCAGGCGGATCAATCTGGCGGACACGCCGGTTTGCGATGATGTCGCGGTGCGACGACCCCCCTTCTTTGCGTCGCTTCACGGGTATCGGCGTGCATGGGCGAGCGCGGACCTGGTGGCGGGCCTCACGCTCCTGGTCATCGCCGTCCCCGAGCAGCTGGCGACGTCCCGACTGGCCGGCATGCCGCCCATCACCGGCTTCTACGCCTTCGTGGCGGGGTCGGTGCTCTTCGCTCTCCTGGGCTCCAATCCCCAAATTTCGGTGGGAGCCGACTCCACCATCGCCCCACTGTTCGCCGCCGGGGTGTCCGCCCTCGCGCTGACCGGTTCTCCTCATTACGTCGACCTGGTGGCGATCCTCGCCGTCATGGTCGGGCTCATGGTGATGCTGGTGAGCATCCTGCGGCTCGGGGGGCTCGCCGAGTTCCTGTCGACCCCCATCGTCACCGGCTTCTTGTCCGGGGTGGCCGTGATCATCATCGTTCACCAGCTTCCCGACTTCCTCGGCCTGCCCCCGACCGGCGGTTCGAACTCACACCGCATCGCCTACGTGTTCACCAACCTCGACCAGATCAACGGGTGGACGCTGGCCATCGGCCTGGGTGTCCTGACGGTGATGCTCGTCTGCGTGCGGCTCGACCGCCGCATCCCCGGCGCGCTGATCGGGATGATCGGCTCCACCGCGCTCGTGGCCGCGCTCGGCCTGCAGGCCCACGGTGTCGCCGTGCTCGGCACCGTCCAGAACGGCACGTTGCACCTCGGGCTGACCGGGCTGTCCGTCTCCACGCTCGGGAGTCTTGCGCCGCTCGCCGCGGTGGTGGCGCTGGTCGTTCTCACGCAGACGGCGGCGACCACCCGCGCCTTCGCCGACCAGGGCGGTTACGACGTGGACGCCGGGCGCGACTTCCTCGGCGTCGGCGCGGGGAGCGTCGTCGCCGGTCTCGTGGGCTCCTTTCCCGTCAACGCGAGCCCGCCCCGGACCGGTGCGGTCGCCACCGCCGGCGGCCGCACCCAGGCCGGCGCGCTCGGGGCGGCGCTCGTCGTCCTCCTCCTCGTCCCGGTGGCCGATGTCCTGCGGGACGTCCCGCTGGCCACCCTCGCGGCCATCTTGATCTTCGTGGCCATCCGGCTCTTCAACCCGGGCGATCTGCTCGCCATCGCCCGCTTCGACCCCTTCGAGTTCGGCCTGACCGCTGTCACACTGCTGACCGTGGTGCTGGTCGGCGTGGAACAGGGCATCGGCGTCGCCGTCGGGCTGGCCATCCTGGACCGCATCCGGTTGAGTGCCCGGCCCCAGCTCCACGTGCTCGGACGCATCCCTGGGACGACCAGCTGGGCGCCGCTCTCGCCGGATCTCCCCGCCGCCGAGGTCCCCGGCGTCCTCGTCCTCCTGTTCGCCACGCCGCTCTGGTTCGCCAATGCGGTGCACTTCCGCGAGGAGGTCGCCCGCGCCCTTGCCGACGCCCCGGGTACCACGCGGATCCTCGTGCTCGACACCATCGGGATGTCAGACGTGGACTTCACCGGGTCGCGGGCGTTGGGCCAAATGCTGTCGGCGTGTGAGCGCCAGCACGTTCAGTTCGGCGTGGCCCGCGCGGGGGACCACACGCGCCAGATGCTGCAGCGCAGCGGGCTCGTGTCGCGCATCGGCGAGAGCCACTTCTTCCCGACCGTGGACGGGGCGGTCACCGCGTTGACGGCGGGCCCCCCGTCCTGAGCCTCCCGTCCGCCTCCGCTACGCCTGATCCGGCGGACCGAGCACCAACTCGGCCCGTATCGGACGGTGGTCCGAACCGGAATGGGGCAACACCCTGCCAGCGGCGGGACGCAGCGCACCGCGCACGAGGATGTGGTCGATCTGGCTGTGCGGGCGCCAGGTCGGCCAGCTGGCGCCGATGACGGCCCTCCGCCAGCCGGGCATGAACACGTGCATGAGCGGACCCCAGCTGTTCATGTCGCCGGAGAGCACGGCGTCGGGCCGGGCCTCGGTCTGCAGCTGGCGGTGCAGCTCGGACCAGTTGCGGTGTGAGCCGAAGAGCAGGTGCGACATGTGGGTGCCCGCCACGGAGATCGGCCTGCCGTCCACCGTGAGGTCGACCACCAGGGCTGCCCGCCGCACGCGGTCGGCCCGCAGGACGCTCATGGGGACCACGCGTGTCGCCTCGATCGGGAGCTCGGGTCGCACCAGGACAGCGATGCCCCACGTCCCCTGTTCGGCCTCCTGCCAGCGCGCCATGGCATGGACCTTCGCCGGCTGGGCCCGCACGCCGTCCAGGTACAGCGCCCGGTTCCGGTCCGCGAAGATGGCCCGGGGCCGCCAACTGGCGGGCGCCCCGGGCTGGGGACGGATGCGCCGCCCTTCGCCGAGAGTGCGCGCCGCAATCTGGTAGTCGAGCAGGCGGGCCGCCTCCGCCGCCTGGCCGCCCCCGTCGTCCCCCGAGCGCGTCCACACCTCCTCGAGCACGATGACGTCGGCATCGAGCGCGGCAATGGCGGCGAGATAGTCGTAGGGCCTGCCCCAGCCGTCAATCCCGCAGTGCATGTTGTAGTTGGCGATGCTGAGCACGGTCCGCCCTGACGATAGGCGAGCCACGTCGCCGTTGGTACGATCGTGGCGGTGGGAGCTGGGGAGGCGCATCTGGCCCGGCGGTTGCAGCCCTTCACCACCACGATCTTCGCCACCATGTCGGAGTTGGCGGCCGCCACGGGCTCGGTCAATCTCGGTCAGGGCTTTCCCGACACCGACGGCCCAGAGGAGCTGCGCGAGGTCGCGGTGGCCGCCATCCGGGAGGGGCGGAACCAGTACCCGCCGGGGAACGGCGTCGCCGAGCTGCGCTACGCCGTGGCGGCGCACCAGCGCGCCTGGTACGGCGTGGAGCTCGACCCTGAGAGCGAGGTGCTCGTGACCGTCGGCGCCACCGAGGCCATCGCCGCCACGCTGCTGGCCCTGTGCGAACCCGGCGACGAGGTCGTCATGTTCGAGCCGACCTATGACTCCTACGCGGCCGGCGCGGCGATGGCCGGCGCGGTGCCTCGGCTTGTTCGCCTGCACCCACCCGACTGGCACTTCGACCCCGACGAGCTGGCGGCTGCCGTCGGGCCGCGTACGAAGCTCATGCTCCTCAACTCCCCGCACAACCCGACCGGCAAGGTGTTCTCGCCGGACGAGCTGGCGCAGGTCGCCGCCCTCTGCACCGCCCACGACCTCCTGGCGGTGACCGACGAGGTCTACGAACACCTGGTCTTCGACGGAGCGCATGTCCCGCTGGCCACCCTCCCCGGCATGCACGACCGCACTTTGACCATCTCGTCGGGTGGCAAGACGTTCTCCTTCACGGGGTGGAAGGTGGGGTGGGTGAGCGGCCCCGAGCCGCTGGTGGCCGCGGTGAGGGCCGCCAAGCAATTCTTGACCTACACCAGTCCCGCTCCGTTCCAACTGGCGGTGGCGCGTGGCCTCGGCTTCGACCCGGACGTCATGGGGCGTCTCGCCACCGATCTCGGAGCCCGGCGGGACCAGTTGTGCGACGGTCTCGACACCCTCGGCTTCGCGGTGTTCCGGCCCGCCGCCACCTACTTCGCCACGACCGACATCTCGCCGGTGGCGCCGGGCCTCAGCGCCCTCGAGTTCTGCCTGGCCCTCCCCGGGCGCTGTGGGGTGGTGGCCATCCCCAGCTCGGTCTTCTACGACCCGGCGGACCCCGAGGCCGGGCGGACGCTCGTGCGCTGGGCGTTCTGCAAGCGCGCACCCGTGCTGCGCGACGCGCTGGCCCGCTTAGCATCGTGGACACCATGAGCATCCCGATCACCTGGGTCGACGCGTTCAGCGACGTCGCCTTCGGCGGCAACCCGGCAGCGGTCTGCCTCCTGCGCGAGCCGCTGGACGACGGGCGCATGCAGTCCCTCGCGTTCGAGCTGGGCATCGCCGAGACGGCCTATCTGACGCCCACCGAGGACCCGACGACCTTCGGCCTGCGCTGGTTCTCGCCGGCGGTCGAGATCGACCTGTGCGGGCACGCCACCCTGGCCTCGGCCCATGCCCTGCGCGAGGGGGGCATCGTCGACGGGACTGCGCCGCTGACGTTCCACACCCGCGGCGGAACCCTGCGTGCCGCCTTCGTCGGGGACCGCATCGAGCTCGACTTCCCGGCCGACCCCGTGACGCCGGGCCCGGTCCCTGCGCCCCTGCGGGAGCAGTGGCCGGGCGCCGTCATGGCCAGCGGGCAGACCAATTTCTTCACCTTCGTCGCGCTCTCCTCGGCCGAGGCAGTACGCGCGTACGAGCCCGACCTGGCCGCCATCGCCTCCTCCGGGGCCAAGGCGTTGCTGCTGACCGCCGCCGCGGGGCCGGGCTCCGGTGCCGACTACGTATTGCGCGTCTTCGGGCCCAATGTGGGGATCGACGAGGATCCGGCCACGGGGTCGGCCCAGTGCTCGGCCGGCCCCTACTGGGCGGCCGAGCTGGGGGTCGACATCCTCGTCGCCCACCAGCTCTCCGGGCGCGGCGCGACGCTCTACGTGCGCCCCGAGGGTGAGCGGGTCCGCATCGCGGGGCACGCGACCACGGTGCTCACCGGCCAGCTGTGCTAGGGATTCGCCCGATGGGGAGTGGGGAGATGGGTCACTCTGCGGAGGAGCTGCGAGTTCTGGTCGAGGACCGCGCGCCGGCGTCGCCGCGGGAGGTTGAAGCCCGGGACCGGTTCCTCGCGGAGCTCGTCGGGCTCAGCGCGCCGTGCGACGAGCACGCCGGCCCGACTCACGTGACGGCGTCGGGCATCGTCGTCGGGCCGCGCGGCACCGTGCTGCACCGGCACAAGCGCCTCGGCATCTGGATGCAGCCCGGCGGGCACATCGACCCCGGCGAGAGCCCCGCCGAGGCGGCGTTGCGCGAGGCCACCGAGGAGCTGGGCCTGGCGGTCGAGCATCCTCCGACGGGCCCGTGGCTGATCAATCTCGACGTCCACGAGGCGGCCCACGGGCACACGCATCTCGACCTGCGCTACCTCCTGCTCGGCGCGGACGCCGACCCGCTGCCCCCACCCGACGAGAGCCCCGACGCCCGCTGGTGCAGTTGGGACGAGGCCCTGGCGACGGCCGACGCCGCGCTGATCGACGCCCTGCCCCTGGCGCGTACCGCCTACGAGGCCATGGCGTGACGGACGCCCTCGAGCACCTGCTGGCCGTCCAGGATCTCGACACGTCCATCTTGCAGCTCGAGCACCGGCGCCAGGTGCTGATCGAGTCGTCGGGGCTCGCCGCGGTGGAGGCGCAGCTGGCTGCGATCGAGGCCGAGCGGGCCGACGCGGCGGCGCGACGCGGCGTGCTGACCGCCACCCAGAAGGAGTTGGAGGAGCAGATCGCCGTCATCAGCGAGCGCCGAAGCGCGATCGAACAGCGGATGTACGCGTCCACGAGCTCCTCGGGGCGGGATCTGCAGGCCATGAACGACGAGGTGCGCCACCTGACCGACCGGCGGGCCCAGCTCGAGGAGCTGGAGCTGGTGGCCATGCTCGAGCAGGATCCCGTCGAGGCCGAGCTGGCGGCGCTGCACGAGCGTGCCGCGCCGCTGGAGGCACAGGCGGAGGAGCTGCGCGGGCAGGTGGCCAAGGACCAGGTCGAGATCGACGCCGCGCTCGGACAGGCGCTGGCCGCCAGGGCGAACGAAGCGGCGCAGCTCCCGACCGCGCTCTCCGACCGCTACGAGACACTCCGGGCTCGCCTGAAGGGCACTGGGGCGGCGCGTCTGGTCGGCAGCCACTGCGACGGCTGCCATCTCGAGCTCTCCTCGGTGGAGGTCGAGAAGATCCGCGCCCTTCCTCCCGGAGAGGTCGCCACCTGCGAGCAGTGCGGCCGCATCCTCGTCCCCGCCTGAGGGGGTGCGTCGGCCGTGCTGATCCTGGTGCGTCACGGTGAGTCGGTGGCCAACGCGCAGGGGCTGCTGCTCGGCCGGACCGACGCCGATCTGACCGAGACCGGTCGGGCCCAGGCGTTGGCGGCGCGTGCCCTGGTGTACGGCCCGGCGGCCGAGGTGCGCTCGAGCCCGCTCCGGCGCGCCCGCGACACCGCGGAACTCCTGGCGTTGGGACCGCCCATTGCCGTCGACGAGCAATGGATCGAGGTCGACTACGGCGAGTTCGAGGGCCAGCCCCTGGGCGGCATCCCGGCCGAGGTGTGGCAGCGCTGGCAGCGCGACCCGCGATTTCCGTCCCGAGGGCGGCGAGACGCTGGCCGAGGTGGACCGCCGTATCACCGACACCTGTGAGGAGTTGTTCTCCACGGACGGCGCCGGTGCCCGGCGTGCCGACGGAGACGTGGTCGTCGTGAGCCATGTGAGCCCGATCAAGGCTGCAGTGGCCTGGGCGCTCGGGACCGTCGACCTGTACTGGCGGCTCCACCTGCGCACCGCCTCGGTCACCCGTATCGGGTGGAACCGCGATGCGCCGATCCTGCACGGCTTCAACGAAGTGGCGTTGGCGCCCCGCCTGCCCGGAGCGCCACAATCACCTCGTGCCTGACGTCCCACCCACCCTCGCCGCGCTCCGCCCGCCTCCCGGTTCCACCGAGGAACCGGTTCACCGTCGGACGATCACCATGGAGGTGTTCGGACGTGACGACTACTTCGCCGTGGTGGGGACCTTGCACGACGAGCGACCCTGGGCCGACGGGGGCTACGGTCCGCGCGACCTCCACTTCATGGACCTGGGCCTGGTGGTCCGGCTGTCCGACATGACGATCGTCGATGCCGTCGCCGACATGCAGACATTCCCCCATGCCGAGTGCACGGAGATCGAGCCGAACTTCCGCGACCTGATCGGTCTCTCGGTGGGGCGGGGCTATTCCGGCGCGGTGCAGGAGCGCTTCGGCCGTCAGCGCGGCTGCAGCCACCTCGAATTCCTGGCCCGCGCCATCGGGCCCGTCGTCGTGCAGGGCCTCACCTCTTCGGCGGCCTGGCAGGTCGAGAAGGGGGATGGAGAGCATCCGATGCGCGAGGGCGGCTTCACGTTCCTGGCCAATACGTGCCACCTCTGGACCGAGGACGGACCCGGACCGCAGAAGATCGCCATCGGTTGGCGGCCGGGCAAGTTCGGGTACCCCGTGCCCAGTGTCGCGGAGATCCGCCGGCGCACGACGGAGGACGTCTAAGAGGCTTTCGGCCCGTGCTGACGGTCGCCCTGTGCCGGCCGTCGTCGTCGCTGCCGCCGAGGAGCCTGCAGTGGTGGATCGATTCCGTCCTGCCCTGCCCCAACGAGCTGGACAATGCGGCTGGGCCCCAGGAGTAGGTTCAGACTGGTCGCGGGCGACCACGCGTGAGATGGGCGATCGCCCAGCGCCCCGGACCGGAAGGCACGGATGGCACGAAGGAACATGGGAGCACGGGGTGGGGCGGTCCTCGCTGCCGCCCTCTTGACGGGAGCGGCGCTGGCGTCGTGCTCATCGTCGAGCTCGTCGTCGGCGGTCCTGCTCGTCGGCACCTATCACGGGAAGGCCGGCCAGTACAGCTCCATCCAGGCCGCGGTCAACGCCGCGCAACCTGGTGACTGGATCCTGGTTGCTCCGGGTGACTACCACGAGGCGGACGACGCCCACACCACCTCGGACGCCCGATTCGGCACAGGCGACCACGGCGGCGTCGTGGTGCACACATCCGATCTGCACATCCGCGGCATGAACCGCAGCACGGTCATCGTGGACGGGACCAAGGCCAGCGCCGCCACGGCATGCAGCTCGGCCCAGCAGGACCAGAACCTCGGTCCGGTCGTCGGTGGCAAGCACCAGGGCCGCAACGGGATCGTGGTGTGGAAGGCGAACGGCGTGAGCATCGAGAACCTCACCGTGTGCAACTTCCTGGGCGGTGCGGGCGACTCAGGGAACGAGATCTGGTGGGACGGCGGTGACGGGTCGGGCAAGATCGGCCTGTCGGGCTACACCGGGTCCTATCTCACGGGGACCAGCACCTACTTCGGCACCGAAGACACGGCGGCGCAGTACGGCATCTTCTCGTCGAACGCCCAGGGACCGGCCAGTTGGAACCAGCTCTACGGCTCCAACATGAACGATTCGGGGATGTACGTCGGTGCCTGCCTACAGGCCTGCGACGTCACCATCGACCATGCGTGGATGGAGAACAACGCCCTCGGCTACTCCGGCACCAACTCCGGCGGGGCGATCGTCATCGAGAACTCACAATTCGACAACAACGAGGACGGGCTCGACACCAACACGCAGATCGTGGGCGACCCTCCGCCACCGCAGAACGGCGCGTGCCCGCACGGCGGGACCAGTCCGGTGACGCACACCCATTCGTGCTGGGTCTTCATCCACAACAACGTGCACGACAACAACAACGGTGATGTCCCGCAAGCCGGAAACGCCGCGGCAGGGCCGATCGGGACGGGCATGACGCTCTCGGGCGGCCGCAACGACACGGTGATGGACAACACCTTCTCGAACAACGGAGCCTGGGGGATCCTGTTCGTGCCCTACCCCGACAGCGGGATGCCCTCGCTCAACCAGAAGTGTGCCAACTACGGCGGGTACCAGATCAGCGGTATCGGGTGCGTCTTCGAGCCGGAGGGCGACGCGCTGCTCGGCAACACCTTCGTCAACGACGGCTCCTTCGGCAACCCCTCCAACGCCGACTTCGGGCAGATCGTGCTGCACACCGGCCTGCCGTCGAACTGCTACGCCGACAACACCGCGCCCCGGGGCAGCGCGCCGCCGAATCTGGAGCAGCTGCAGCCGACCTGCGGCGTGACGACGACGACCACGAACAGCGACAACACCCTGCTGGCCCAGGTGGAGTGCGACTCGCGGCTGGCCCCGTGCCCCGCCGGCGCCAACTACCCGTCGCAGGCCGGCGTGCACCTCACTCCCTTGCCCGGCGGGCTGCCGACGATGGCCGATCCGTGCGCCGGCGTGCCTTCGAACGCCTGGTGCCCGTCCGGAGGGTCGACCGGCTCCTCGCTCGGGGTCCCGGCCGGTGGGCGCGGCCCCGGTGGGCGCGGCCCCGGTGGGCGTGGCCCCGGCGGGACGGGCCGGGCCACGACGCCGGCCGTCGCCCTGGGCTACCTCCGCGGGCTGGCGTAGTCGCTCACGGCGGCGGCGCGACGACGTGGCCCGCCTCCAGCGTCACGACGATGTCGCAGCGCGCCGCCTCGGTGCCCCGGTGCGTGATCACCAAGATGCTCCGCTCCCCGGCGGCAGCGAACACGCCGTCCAGGAGCTCGTCGGCCAGCCGGGGGTCGAGACCGCTGGTGGGCTCGTCGAGCACGAGGACGTGACCGGGGGCCAGCAGGGCCCGGGCCACCGCGAGGCGCCGGCGCTCGCCGCCCGACAGCGCGACGCCGTCTTCACCGACGGGCGTGTCGATCCCGTGGGGCAGCGCGGCGACCCAGGCCTCGAGGCGGGCGGTGCGCAGTGCCTCGCTGATCTCCTGCTCGGTGGCGTCGGGCCGGCCTAGGGTGAGGTTCGACCGCACGGACCCCGCGAACATCTGCGCGCTGCTGGTCGGCCAGCGCGCAGGCTCCCCGCGCGTCCGCCTGCAGCAGGCGCTCCACATCGGTCCCGCCCAGGGACAGCGTGCCGGCCTCGAGCGGCCAATAGCGCAACAGCGCGGTGACCAGGGTCGTCTTGCCCGCCCCACTCGAGCCGGTCACGGCGACCCGGCCGCCGGCCTGCAGGCGCAGGCTCACCCCGTCGACGGCACGGGGGAGGCCGGGGTCGTAGCGCAGCGCGGCATCGTCGAAGGCCACCGCGGGCACGCCTGCCGCCAGGGGAGACGGGTCCGCCGGGTCGACCACCGGGACCGGCACGGCCTCGAGCGCGAAGAGGCGCTGGACCGAGGCGCGCACCGCCAACGAATTTGCCACTGCCAGTGGCACCCCCGGGACCGTCTCGAACGTGGCCAGGGCGGCGAGCGGGAGCACGGCCACCATGACCTGGCCGAGATGATGGGCATGGACGGCGGCCACGCCGGTCGCCAGCACCGCCGTCACCGCCGCGGCGAGGCAGACCTGCATCAGCACCGTCGTCCCGGTGGCGAGGCGGGCGTGCCGGCGCTCGAGCGCGTCCGTGCGGGTGCCCAATTCCTCGACGGCGCTGAACATCCCCGCATCTGCGCCGAAGGCCAAGAGGTCGGGGGCGCCGGCCAGCGCGTCGACCACCTGCGCGGAGAGGGCGCCGGCAAGCGCGGCCAGCTCGTCGTCGCCACTGCGGCGCCAGGTGAGCAGCGCGGGCACGACCAGGGCGACGAGGAGCGGGAGGCCCAGGGCCAGGGCGGCCCAGGGGAGGATGAGGCCGACGGCGACGGTGCCGATCACCGCGGCCCCGACGGCCACGGCCACCGGGAGCAGGGTGCGGAGGTAGAGGTCCTGCAGCGCGTCGACGTCGTCGATGGCGCGGGCGAGCAGGTCGCCGCTGCGCCACCCGGCGAGCGCGGCCGGCACCCGGGGGGACAGGCAGTCGTAGAGCCACAGCCGCCAGCGGGTCAGCGCGCGCAGCGCGGCATCGTGGCCTACCAGGCGTTCGGCGTAGCGCAGCGGCCCGCGCAGAAAGGCGAGGACCTCGACGGCGGCCAGGATGCCAACCAGCGCGGACAGCCCTGGTCGCAGTGCGGCGCGTCCCACCACGTAGCCCGACCCGGCCAGCAGGCCGATGGTCGCCGCGGCGGCGGCCAGGCCGAGCAGCCCGGCCAGGGCCAGCCGCCCGTAGGGCGTGCCGGGCTCGGAGAGGACGCGCCGGAGTGGACCCCGTGTCCGAGCCCCGGCCCCGGCCCGTGCCCGGGTCACGGCGAGACCGCCAATGGGAGGCCGGCGGCCGCCGGCAGGGTCACCACGGTGTCGAATCGGGGGAGCAGCAGCGGCTCGTGCGCCGCCACCACGACGGTGCGCCCCGCCAGCCACGGTTCGATCGCCGGGGCCAGCCGCGCCACGGTCGGCGGGTCGAGCGCGGCGGTCGGCTCGTCGAGCAGCAAGATCGGTGCCGGGCGGAGCAGCGCCCGCGCCAGCGCCACGCGCTGGCGCTCGCCGGAGCTCAGCGTCAGGCCGTCGTGGCCCAGGGCCGTCCGGAGGCCGCCGGCCAGGTTGGCGAGCAGATCGGAGAGGCCGACCGCGTCCAGCACGCGCCGCAGGTCTTCGTCGGACGCGTCGGGAGCGCCCAACCGGAGGTTCTCCCCCAACGTCGCGTTGAAGAGGTGCGGCCGCTGCGGGAGCCATGAGAAGTGGCCACGCCACGCCGCGACGCTCTCCTGGCTGGACGGTCGCAACCCGAATGCCATGGTCCCCCCGGTCGGCTCGACGAAGCGCAGCAGGGCCGCCAGCACCGTCGACTTGCCGGACCCCGACGGTCCGGTGAGAGCCAGTCGCGCCCCGGGCTGCGCCTGCAGGGAGAAGCTGGTGAGCGCAGGGCCCTCCCGGTGCTCGTAGCGCACCTCGAGACCCTCGATCGTGAGGGTCGCCGCGTCGTCGGGCGGCAGTTCGCCGGGCGGCCGTTCGCCGTGGGGCCGTTCCGCGGTCATAGCGGGGGGCGCGGGTGTCCCGAGCACCTCGAGGACCCGGGCCGCCGCGGCCTGCCCTTCGGTGCTGGCGTGGAACTCGGCGCCGGCGCGGCGCAGGGGGATGAAGATCTCGGGCGCCACGAGGAGGACGGCCATGGCGGTCTGCAGGCCGAGCTCACCCCACAGCAACCGGAGCCCGAGCACCATGGCGACGAAGCCGACCCCGAACCCGGCGATCATGTCCATGGAGAGCGCCGAGAGGAAGGCGACGCGCAGCGTGCGCATGGTGGCCGAGCGCACACCTTCGGTCGCCGCCTCGACCTCCCGGCGCCCCTGCATCTCGCGGCCGAAGGCGCGCAACGTGGGCAGCCCCTCGACGAGCTGGAGCACGCGGCCGGCCAGCGAACCGAGCCTCCGCCACTGGCGCTCCGATCGCTTGGTCGCTTCCCGCCCGAACGCGATCATCGTCACCGGCACGGCCAGCACCAGGGCGACGACGACTGCGAACGACAGCCAGTCCTGTGTGGCCACCCAGACCAGGAGGATGGACGGGATGACGGCGGCCGCGGCCGCCTGCGGGAGATAGCGCGCGTAGTAGGTGTGCAGCGAGCGCAAGCCCCTGGTGGCCGTGAGTGACAGCTCGCCGGGTCGCTCTCCGGCGAGCCAGCCCGGACCCAGCGCCAAGGCGTGGCGCAGCAGCCGGCCGCGCAGCGTGGCCACCACGCGGTCCGCCGCGCCCAGTGCCGAGAGGTCGCCGGCGCCGTGCAGCGCGGCGCGGGCCAGGACGGCCAGCCCGACCACGACGATGGCCGGCGTGACCGCGCCGAGCGGCGCGTGGTGCAGGAGGGAGCGGTCGACCACGTCGGCCAGCGCCACGGCCTGCACAATGACGGCCACCGCGCTCAGCACGGCCAGGGCCACGGCGGTCACCGCGACCCGCTGGAGCCCGGGGACCCGGGCCGCCAGCTCCGGGTCGACCAGGCGGGGCCGGTCCCGCCGAGGGAGTGCGTTCACAGCCTGAATGTCGTGTCCTTCACCGAGACCGTCCTCCCGATGAGCCCTTGGGTGATGGCGAGGTGGGCGGTGCCAGCATCTTCGCAGCTGGCAGCCGTGCGGACCCCATCGGGGAGGTCCGCCACGATCGCCGTGCGCACCGGCTCGAGCCCGGCCTCGCCGCCGTAGGTCACGGTGAAGGAGACCACTCGGGCCGCGGTGGGTTCGGCCGGTGGGACGTCCACCACCGGCACGATCTCAGTGGCGGCGAGGGCCTCGGCCGCCAGGTCGGCCCGCAGGGATCCGCCGCGGCCCTCCGGAGGGGCCGCCCCCCAGACGGCGAGCCCGGGCTTCGAGAGCATGCCCGACACCGTCGTGAGCAGGCCGAGCTCGGCGGGCTCGTCCCGTAGTCGACGGCCGAGGGCGCCCAGCGACTGCAGGACGAAGTGGTTGAACGGCCCGCCGGCGAAGGCCATGCCCCCGGTGAGCGTGGGGGTGCCCCCGGGGTCGAGCCCGAGCTCGCGCTGCTGCACCCGCACCGCGGCGGGGAAGCACGAGTACACCTCGGCGAGGCGGAGCTCGGCCAGTGGGCGCCCGAGGTGCCCCGCCGCGGCACGGCCGAGCACACCCATGGCCGGCCACTGCTCCAGGCGGCGCCGGGCCGTCAGGGTCACCGCCTCGGACGAGTGGAGCGCCACGTGGGGGAAGAGCCAGCGCTCCGGCGCCACGCCGGCCTCCCGTGCGCGCGCAGCCGAGCAGATCACCAGGGCTGTCGACTGGTTGACCGTCCACTGGCTGGCGTGCCAGCGGTTGTAGGGGTGGGCGAGCGGGCGGTTGTGTGGCCCCGGGGTGGCGATGCTCGCCGCGTCGCGGGGCTCCCCGAAGGCGGCCGAGGGGTTGTGGGCCGCCACCGCGTTGAAGCGGGCCCAGAGCGCGGCGATCTCGTCGCGCTGGCGATCAGGCGGGAGGCCCAGGGCGGCGCCCAGGGCGTTCTCGATGAGCGCGTACTGCTGCACGGGCGGCAGCACCATCCCCGCCGCGACCTCCACCGGGGCCACGAAGTCCGGCGGCCTGGTCAGCACCTCGTCGGGCGGGTCGTCCTCCTCGTTGTTCTCGACGCCGCCGTCGCGCGCCCACGCCCGCGCCTCGGCCCCGGCGACGACGACCGTGCCGAACCGTCCGGCCGCCACGGCCGCCAGCGCGTAATTGATCACCTCCTGCTGGGAGACGCCGATCTCGCCCAGGACCGTGTGGGCCCGAGGTGATCCGACGCGCCGGGCGACGGTGCGCGCCGGGTCGGTGAGCGACCACGTGCCCTGGGGCACGGCGATGCAGTCGACGCGGCCGAGGAGTCGCGGCGCACCGGCGTCGGCCGCTGCCGCAGACACCGCGTCGGTCATGAGCTCCACCACGGGCGCCGCGTCGTCCGCGGCGCCCAGCCCGACCAGGACGGGAAGGCGCGGGTCGAGGGAGCGCATCGGTCCGGCCACGACGCCCGATGCTACGGTCCCGCCATGACGACGGGTGGAGCGGGCCGGTGGGAGGCTGCGCTCGGGGACTTCACAAAGGAGTCCTTCGAGGCTGACGGCAAACGTCGGGACGTCTTTCGGATCGGGACCGGTCCGGCGGTGATCGTCATCAGCGAGATGCCGGGGATCACCCCGCTGGTGGCGCAGTTCGGCCGCCGGGTGGCCGCGGGCGGGTGCACGGCGGTCTTGCCGGTGCTGTTCGGCGATCCGGGGCGCCCGGCATCGGCCGGTTACGCCCTGCAGTCCCTGGGGCCGGCCTGCGTCTCGCGGGAGTTCTCCGCCTTCGCGCTGAAGAAGACCAGCCCGGTCACCGTTTGGTTGCGCAAGCTCGCGGCCGCCGAGCACGAGCGCTGCGGCGGCCCGGGGGTGGGTGTGGTCGGCATGTGCTTCACCGGCGGCTTCGCGCTGGCCATGATGGTCGACGATGTCGTCCTGGCCCCGGTGTTGAGCCAGCCGTCGCTGCCGTTCCCGCTCTCCAAGAAGTACAAGGCGGACATCGGGATCTCCGACAGCGACCTCTCCCGGGTGAAGGAGCGCGCCGCGGCAGGGACCTGCCTGCTCGGCCTGCGCTTCACCAACGACCCCTTCTGCTTCGAAGAGCGATTCGAGACCCTGCGCCGCGAGCTCGGCGACGCGTTCATCGCGGTGGAGATCGACTCGGCCCCGGGCAATCCGCACGGCCACCCCAAGGCGGCCCACTCCGTGTTGACCGAGCACCTGGTCGACCGGGAGGGCACGCCGACGCGGGCGGCGCTGGACCAGACGCTCGCGTTCTTCCGGGAGAAGCTCGGCGTGGGCTCGGGTCCCGGCCCCCGGCCCGAGGCCACGTAGGGCTCAGGCCGGCGCCCGCAGGATCTCCTCGCACACCCGCTCGCCCGAGCGCACCGCACCGTCCATCGCGCCGTACGACGTCGACGCCGTCTCGGTGCCGGCCCAGTGGAGCCGCCCGACGGGCTCGCGCAGCCGGCGCCCGTACTGGGTCAGCACGCCGGTGGGGAAGTGGCCCATGGAGCAGCCCCGCGTCCATTGCTCCTCGGCCCAGTTCTGCTCCATGACCTCGAGCGGGGAGGCGGCCGCCGGCCCCAGGCGCCTGCTCAGCATGCGCACGAACACCGCACGGCGCTCCCCCTCCTCGAGGGCGGCCAGGGCGCGGGCCCGTGGGCCGGCCGAGTACCCGGCGACGACCCCCTGGGAGTTATTCGGCTGGCCGGTGTCGAGCGTGACCTCGATCTCGTCGTCGGTGGCCACGGTCGCCCCCGACACACCGTCACGCCGCCAGAACGGCGAGTCGTAGATGGCCACCATCTTGACCTCGGTGCCCGCCGGCACCTGGTGGAGCAGGAGGGCGTGGTCCGCCGGCAGCACGGGGTCGAAGCGGATCCCGGCCGCCAGGGCGCGTGGCAGGGCGAGGACGACACGCCGGGCCGACACGGCGCACCCACCGCCGGCTACCTCCACCCGGTTGCCCGTCTGCCGCACGGCGGCCACCGGCGATCCCAGCACGACCGCAGTGCCGAGCTCCGCCGCCATGGCGTCGGGGATCTGCCCCACGCCGCCCTCGAACTGCGCGTCCTGATAGCCGCCGGCGATGGTCATGAGGGACTCGATCCCCCCGGCCGAGCGGGCCAGGAAGAGCCAGTTGAGCAGCGAGACCTCGGAGAGGTCCGCGGCGAAGCAGGCCCGCACGGTCGCCTCGATCAGGTCGCGGGCCACCCGCGTCGGCACCCGCGCCGCGCTGAGCCAGGCCCGCACGGACAGCGCGTCCCATTGGGCCGCCCTGGGTGCGTCCCACGGCGCGTCGACGGGGACCTTCTTGGCCATGGCGTTCATCCGTGCGATGGCCTGGCCCGCGCTGAGCAGCGCCACCGGGCTCACCCGGGGGATGTCGCCGCGGTAGCGACGGACCTTCCCGCCGGTGGCCAGCACGTTGTCGCCGTCGACGAACGTCTTGAAGGTGGCGACGCCCATCTCCTTGGCCAGCGCGTGCATGCGGTCGTGGTGGGGGGCGACGAAGCAGCCCCCCATGTCGACGGGTACGCCGTCGCGACTGGTCGTCGTCCACACCCGGCCCCCGACCCGGTCCCGCGCCTCGAGCACGATCACCGATCGGCCGGCCTGGCTGAGGCGGCGGGCCGCCGTGAGGCCGGCCAGCCCCGCTCCGACGACGCAGATATCGGCCTCCCTCGTGCTCATCGGCACCTCCCCGGGGTCGGTTGGACGATAACATGCGTGCTGCCCGCATGTAAATGTCCCGGACGAGCAGAGGAGGGGACGGTGGCCACGACCGAGAGCAAGCAGCGGGAGACCCAGGCTGTCCGTTCGGCCCGCACCCGCCGGGCCCTGCTCGATGCGGCCCGGGCTCTCTTCGCCGAGAAGGGGTTCGCCGCCACCGGGCGCGAGGAGATCGCCGAGCGGGCCGGCGTGACCCGGGGCGCGCTCTACCACCACTTCGCCTCGAAGACCGAGGTCGCCACCGCTGTGGTTGCGGAGCTCGAGGGCGAGCTCGTGGAGCTGGTCGTGGCCGCGGCCCGGCAGGGGACGGGCGTGCGGGACCAGCTGCACCGCGGTTGCCGGGCCTACATGGACGCCTGCGCCGAACCGACGATGGCTCGGATCCTGGCCGACGCCCCGGCGGTGCTCGGCATCGAGGCGTGCCGCGCCCTCGATGCGGTGGCCTGCGCCCCCCTGCTGGCCGGGGTCTTCACCCAGGCGGAGGCGGAGGGGATCACCGTGCCGGGGGATGCGGTGGTGGCCGCCGCGCTGCTGCTCGGCTTCCTCAACGAGGCGGCCGGACTCGTTGCTGCGGCACCGGCGGACGGGGCCCTGCGGCGCCGGGTCGGCGACACGGTGGAGGAGTTCCTGACGCGACTCTTCGGCTGATCATTGAGCTGATCATTGAGCTGATCACATTGAGCTGATCACATTGAGCTGATCACATTGTGCTGATCACATTGTGCTGATCACATTGAGCTGATCACATTGAGCGGGGGCGGCGAAGGTGGGACCATGTGCCCACACGAGTCCAGCCGAGGAGTGCCATGCCCGATTTCGTCATGACCATCGCCGGGGAAGCCGCCCCGACCGAGGACACGTTCGGGGTCCGCAACCCCGCCACCGGCGAGGTCTTCGCCCAGGCACCCGAGTGCACCCGCCAGCAACTCGATGCGGCGTTCGACGCCGCGGCCAAGGCCGCCCGCGACTGGAAGGCGGACGAGGCGGCGCGGCGCGCCATCCTGCTGCAGGCGGCCGACGTGCTGATGGCCTCGTCGGCGGATCTCGCCCCGGTCCTCACCGCAGAGCAGGGCAAGCCACTCAGCGACGCCGCCATCGAGGTCCTCGCCTCGGCCATCTGGAGCCAGTACTTCGCCAACCTCGACATGCCGACGCAGGTCATCCAGGATGACGACTCGGCCTACGTGGAGCTGGCGCGGCGGCCCCTCGGCGTCGTGGCGGCCATCACGCCGTGGAACTTCCCGCTGACGCTCGCCTTCTGGAAGATCGCGCCGGCGTTGCTGGCCGGCAACACGCTGGTGCTCAAGCCCTCGCCGTACACGCCGCTGACCACGCTGAAGGTGGGCGAGCTCCTGCGCGACGTCTTCCCCCCAGGCGTCGTCAACATCGTGAGCGGCGGTGACGAGCTCGGCGCCTCAATGACGACGCACCCCGTGCCGCGCAAGATCAGCTTCACCGGTTCGGTCGAGACCGGCAAGAAGGTCGCCGTATCGGCGGCCCCCGACCTCAAGCGCGTCACCCTCGAGCTCGGCGGCAACGACCCCGCCATCGTGCTGGACGACGCCGACCCCGCCGCGGTGGCTTCGGCGATCTTTGCCGGCGCCTTCAACAACAACGGCCAGGTGTGCTCGGCGATCAAGCGCGTCTATGTCCCCGAGGCCCTCTACGACGACGTGGTCGAGGGCCTGGCGGCGCACGCCCGCTCCATCAAGGTGGGCGAGGGCACCGAGGACGGCGTGAAGCTCGGCCCGATCAGCAACGAGCCCCAGTACGAGCGGGTGAAGGAGCTCGTGGCCGACGCGCTCTCCCACGGCGCCACCGCCGTGACCGGGGGCAAGGCCATGGACCGCCCCGGGTACTTCTTCGAGCCGACCATCCTCACCGGTCTGTCCGACGGGACCCGGATCGTCGACGAGGAGCAGTTCGGTCCCGCCCTACCGGTCGTGCCCTATCGGGACCTGGGCGAGGCCATCGACCGCGCCAACGCCACCCACTTCGGGCTGTCGGGCTCGGTGTGGGGTGCCGATGCCGAGCGCGCCTCGGAGGTGGCCGCGCAGCTCGAGTGCGGCACGGCGTGGGTGAACACGCATCTCGCCCTGGCGCCGCAGCAGCCCTTCGGCGGCTTCAAGTGGAGCGGCATCGGCGTGGAGAACGGCCCATGGGGCCTGGCAGAATTCTCCGAGTTCCAGGTCGTGCACCGCTCAAAGCGCCCAACGGGTTGAACGCCAACACGGCGTCGCTCCTCTCCTGACCCGGAGGCGGCCGCCCGGGTCGGCCGCCGGCCCCGAAGTCAGCTGGTCGTGGTCGTGGCCGAGCCCGAGCCCGAGCCCGAGCCCGTGGGCCCACTCGTCCCGGTGGTCGCCGAGCCCTTGAGGTCCTGCACGATCTGGCGGACATCGGAACGGCCCTTCTCGAGCGCGCCGACGGCGGCCTGAGCGGAGGACCTCGAGCGCGGCGCCCGAGGCCAGGGCGACGGCGCCGAGTCGAATCAGATCACGCGTCATGTCTGCTCCTCTCGCCCGGGCCTCTCGCGGGGTGCCGGTCCCCGCATCGTGCGTGGGCCCGGGTGAACGTCGTGTTCGGCAATCGTCATGGTTCTGTAAGGGGATGAGCCGTTCCGGCAATTCGGGGTGCGGGAGGTGGAAGGCTAAGAAGGTGAGGACGGACGTCGGGACGGTGGTTGTCATCGAGGACGACCCGCACATCGCCGACCTGCTCGACCTCTACTTGCGTCAGCAGGGCTTCCGCGTGCTGCTGGCCGGCGACGGCGAAAAGGGCCTGGAGGTCTTCGCGCAGGAGGATCCCTGGATCGTCATCCTCGACGTCGGCCTGCCCGGTGCTCGCGACGGGTTCGAGGTATGCCGCGAGATCCGCGCCCGGAGCTCGGTGCCCGTGCTCTTCCTCACGGCGCGCGATGACGAGGTCGACCGGATCCTCGGGCTGGAGCTGGGGGCCGACGACTATCTGGTCAAGCCGTTCTCCCCGAGGGAGTTGGTGGCGCGGGTGCGGGCGATCCTGCGTCGGACGAGGGAAGGTCCGGCGCCGCAGGACGTGATCGCCCTCGATGGCCTGGAGGTGGACCTGCGCCGCCGCGAGGCGCGTCGCGCCGGTGAGGTCGTCGCCCTCACCACCCGCGAATTCGACCTCCTTGCGTTCCTCGCCAACAACGTCGGGCTGGCGCTCTCGCGCCAGCAGCTGCTCGACGGCGTGTGGGGCACCGACTGGTACGGGGACGACCGCACGGTCGACGTCCACGTGGCCCAGCTGCGCAAGAAGCTCGGATCAGATCTCCCGCTCGCCACCGTCTGGGGCGTCGGCTACCGGTTCGGCTGACGGGATGCGCCGCCGCCTGATGCTGGCCATGGTGGGCCTGGTCGCGGTCGTCCTCGTGATCGCCGGCGCCGGCACCCTGATCCTCACGCGCAACGCAGCGCGTCACCAGGCCGAATCGCAGCTGGTCTCCGAAGTGAACTCGATCACCTCGTCGAGAATCGGGTCGGAGTCGCTCAAGGCGCTGAGTGTCGTCCGCAAGACGCTCAAGCTCGAGGACGCTGATGTCATTGAGATCGACCGCGCCGGCAGCGTGGTCACGCCGCTGCCTGAGGGGCTGACGCCAGGGGACATCGACGTGGCCGCGGTGCAGTCGGGACAGACGTCCTCTGGGCGCAGGGGCAGCACCGTCTATGCAGTGGCGCCGGTGAAGCTGTCCGCGGAAGTGCTGGCCCGTCTGCAGGCTCGCCGGCGCAGCGCGTTCGAGGGGACGTTCGCCGTCCTCTTGACACGCGACGTCGGCGACCTCGGACCGAGCTGGGGGTACTTCATCATCGCCGGGGGAGCGGCACTGCTCGTGGCCGCGCTGGTGGCGTGGCAGATGAGCAGCCGCATGGCGCGTCCGCTGGTGGAGGCGATGGAGGTGACCGGCCGCATCGCATCGGGTGAGCTGGAAAGCCGGGTGCCTGTCCGGAGCGGCGACTACCCCGAGTTCGCGTCGCTGGCCGGCTCCGTCAACGACATGGCGCAAAGCCTGGAGGACAGCCGTGATCGCGAGCGCCACCTGCTTCTGGCCGTCTCGCACGACCTGCGCACCCCGCTCACCTCCATCCGTGGTTTTGCCGAGGCCATTCAGGACGGCGCCATCGAGGACAGCGCGCAAGCGGCCGGTGTGATCATCGCCGAGTCACGCCGGCTGGAGCGTCTCGTCGGCGATCTCCTCGACCTCACGAAGCTCGAGGCGCGCCAGATGTCGATCGCCCTACGCCCCACCGACGCCGCCGAGGTGGTCACCACGACCGCCGAGGGATTCCGGCCCGCGGCGGCCAAGAGCGGGCTCGCCGTCGCAGTCCGGGTGCCCGGCCATGAAGGCGTTTCCGCAGCAGTGTCCCCGCTCCCGGTGGTGGCAGACCCGGATCGGCTGGCGCAGCTGCTGGCCAACCTCCTCGAGAACGCCATGACGTTCGCCCGGACCACCGTCACGGTGCGGTTGGCCGACGACCCTGCGTCCGGATCGAGCATCATCACGGTCGACGATGACGGACCCGGCATCGCCCACGGGGACCTGGAGCGGGTGTTCGAGCGCTTCTACCGGGCCGACCGGGGGCCGAACCGGCAGATGGGCTCGGGGCTGGGCCTGGCGATCGTGGCCGAGTTGGCCGCGGCCATGGGCGGCACGGTGCGCGCCGAGTCGCCCGTGGAAGGCGACGGCGGGTCCCGTTTCATCGTGACCCTGCGCCGGTGGCAGGCGGCGGTGCCCGCCTCGCCGGCCGTCTGAGGGCGCGGCATCGGATCGGGAGGCGGGGCGGGTGTCGCCGGTGCACGCAGGGTCGCGGTGCTGCCCGGCGAGCACCGCGGGCGCCCTCCGGTTCTGCGGCGGTATGGCAAGCTTCCGACCCGTCGGGGATCCGCATGGAGGGCGTGCACGAAGGGTGATGCAAGGGTTGGGGAGATGTGTCGGCGCCGGCTCGTGACCACCTGATGGGTGTGCTCGGCCACGCCGGCCAGGCGCAGTGGGATGAGGACGGGTGGTGCCTGGTGTGCGGGCTGCTGCCAGACGAGGCCATTGTCGCCGCCCAGGCGGTGCTGCCCGGGCTTGTCCCCACGGCCGAGGAGTTCGCGGACGACATCGATCCGGCGCGCAACGAGCCGTTCCGGGTCGATTCGCACCGGGTCATGCCGCGCTTCCCCTTCGAGGACCGCGCGCTGAACGACATCGTCGTGCACGATCGCATCATCGACCTGGCCGAGCAGTTGCTCGGGATCACCGACCTGCGCCTCTACCAGGCCATGCTGAGCGCCAAGTACGCCGAAGCGGCGCTGAGCGACGAGCAGCTCCTCCATGTCGACTTCGCCAATCACACCCTCGTCGTGCCTCGCCACGAGCCGGGCTACCAGCAGCTGGAGATGTTCGTCTACCTGAGCGACGTGGCGCCGGAGACGGGCGCGACCAGGATGGTGTCGCGGCGGCTGACCCCCCACATCCAGGTGGAGCGGACCTATCTGAGCCAGACCGACTACGCGGACCTCTACGCCGCCGAGGTCCCCGCCTCGGGCCCGGCCGGATCCATCCTGGCGTATCGGCCAGACGTCTATCACCGGGGGGTGCGGATGACGGCACCGCGCACGGCGCGCTTCATGGTGCACGTTTCCTACAAGCCGGCCGCCACCGACTGGTTGGGCTCGCACGGGCTGCCCAGTGCGGGCGAGGAACTGTCGTGGTACCGGTTCGTGCAGCACGCCGATCAGCGTCAGCTGACCGTGCTGGGGTTCCCCCCGCCGGGACACCCCTACTGGACCGCGCAGACGTTGGCCGGGGTGGCGGCCCGCTACCCGATGCTCGATCTTTCGCCGTGGCGAGATGCCGCTGCCGGTGCCGTGGGCTCGGAGGCGTGACACCGGCGGACGAGCCGTGGTGGAAGACCGGTGTGCTCTATCAGATCTATCCGCGATCCTTCGCCGACAGCAACGCTGACGGTGTGGGCGACATCCCCGGCATCATCGAGCACCTCGACCACCTCGTATGGCTCGGTGTGGACGGCATCTGGCTCTCACCCGTCACGGTCTCGCCCAACGCCGACTGGGGGTACGACGTCTCAGACTTCTGCGCCATCGCTCCCGAGCTCGGCACCCTGCGCGACTTCGATCGGCTCGTCGCCCAGGCGGGGGAGCGCGGCATTCGCGTGTTGATGGACATCGTGCCCAACCACACCAGCGAGCAGCACCCGTGGTTCGTCGACGCGCGCCGGTCGCGCACCGCCGCCCACCGGGATTGGTATGTGTGGGCCGACGGCAAGGAGGATGGGCAGCCGCCGAACAACTGGGTCAGCAGCTTCGGCGGGCCCGGGTGGACGCTTGACGAGGCGACCGGGCAGTACTACTTCCACAACCACCTGGCGGAGCAGCCCGACCTCAACTGGTGGAACGAAGCAGTGCGGGACGCGTTCGACGGCATCTTCCGCTTCTGGTCCGACCGGGGCGTGGCCGGGTTCCGCATCGACGTCTGCAACGTCATCATCAAGGACGCCGAGCTCCGCGACAACCCGCCGGCCACCGAGGACGACGACTTCGAGACGCAGATGTTCGGGCAGCGCAGCGTGTACAACGCCAACCGGCCCGAGGTCCATGAGGTGATCAGGCGCTGGCGCCGCCAGGCCGATGGTTACGACGAGCCCCGGCTGCTGATCGGCGAGACGCCGGTCCCGGTGGACCAGCTGGTGGAGTTCTATGGCGACGGGACCGACGAGCTGGGGCTGGCCTTCAACTTCAATTTCATCAACGCACCCTTCCGGGCGGCCGACATGCGGGCCGTCGTCGAGGAGACCGAGGCCGCCCTGCCGCCTGGAGCCTGGCCCGCCTGGACCGGTTCCAACCACGACATGTTCCGCTTTCCCACCCGCTGGGCCGAGGACGATCCGGCCAAGGTCCGCCTGGCCCTGCTCATGCTGCTGAGCCTGCGCGGCACCCCGGTCCTCTACCAGGGCGACGAGATCGGCATGGCGAATGTGAAGGTGGCCCAGGAGGACCTGCGCGACCCGCTCGGCGTGCGCTTCTACCCCTACTACGAGGGGCGCGACGCCGGCCGCACGCCCATGCAGTGGAGCGACCAGCGGGGCGGCGGCTTCACCGACGCCGACCGGGCGTGGCTGCCGCCGGGCGACCCGGCAGCAGCCAACGTGATGACGCAGCGGGACGATCCCGACTCGGTCCTCACGCTGTGCCGCGACCTCATCGCATTCCGCCGACGTCATCCGGCGTTCAGCGCGGGGGACAGCACGTCGTTGGTGACGCCCGACGGGGTGTGGGCGTGGACGCGGGGTGAGCGCCACGCGGTGGTCCTCAACATGTCCACGGAGGAGCTCGTGCTCAACGACCTGCGGGGCACCATTCAGCTCGGCACGGACCGCGCCCGTGATCTCGAGGTCGTCGGGGGCGCTCTCCATATGGCGCCCTTCGAGGGGATGATCCTCGAACGCCCCCTCTAACGGCCGAACCGGCATCCAACACAACGGAGGAAAAGGACTGCATGGAACGTCTCATGGACAAGGTCGCCATCGTCACCGGCGGCGGCGGAGGCATCGGCGGGGCGACGGCGCGCGCCCTGGCCCGCGAGGGCGCCTCGGTCGTCGTGGTCGACATCGACCTGCCGGCCGCCGAGAGGGTGACGGAGGGGATCGCCGCGGCCGGCGGCAACGCGGTGGCCTTCCGAGCCGACCTGTCCGACGAGGGCCAGGTCGTTGCCACGATCTCCATCGCGACGTCGAACTTCGGCCGCCTGGACGTGCTGCACAACAATGCCGCGCTCACCGACTCGGACTTCCTGACCCGTGACACGGCAGTGACCGACCTGGCTCTCGACGTCTGGGATCGGACCCTGGAGGTGAACCTACGGAGCCAGATGCTCACCTGCAAGCACGCGGTGCCAGAAATGGTGCGCGGGGGTGGCGGTTCGATCATCAACATGTCGTCCGGCGCGTCGCTCAAGGGAGACCGGACCCGGACGGCGTACGGTGTCTCGAAGGCGGGGGTGAACGCCCTCACCATGTACGTGGCGACGAGCCACGGAAAGCAGGGCATCCGGGTCAACACGATCCTGCCCGGGCTCATCATCACCGACGCCGTACGCGCCCATCTGGACGAAAAGATGGTCGCGGGCCTCGGAAAGGCCACCCTGACGCCGAACGTGGGCCAGCCCGACGACATCGCCGACGTCGTCGTGTTCCTGGCCTCCGACGAGTCCCGCTACATCACCGGGCAGATGATCGCCGTCGACGGTGGGATGTCAGCCCACGTCGGGCTCGGAGGGGATGGCTGAGCGGAAGGGTCGAGCGGTCCGCTACGACGGGCCGAGGACGTAGTCGCCGGTGTCTGCGTTGTGGTACCAGCCGCTCCCCGCGTGGGTCCCGCCATCGACGTGGATGGTCTGCCCGGTGACATAGCTTGAGAGCTCGCTGGCCAGGAAGATGGCGGCGCCGGCCATCTCGTCGACGTGCCCTGCCCTCCCCATGGGCACGGTGAGACCGAACCGTCCCTCGGTCCCCTCCGGCGCGATGGCGGCGAGCCCCTCGGTCATGGTGATGTCGGGCGCCAGCGCGTTGACCCGGATGCCGAACGGTGCCAGCTCGAGGGCGGCGGTTTTCGTGTAGTTGATGACGCCGGCCTTGGCCGCCGCATAGGCGGCATAGCCCGGTGCGGCGCGGACGCCCTCGATGGAGGTCACGCTCATGATGCTGCCACCGATGCCGTGCTCGACCATGACCCGGGCCACCCTCTGAGTGCACAGGATGACGTGCTTGAGATTGGCCCGGTAGAGGGCATCCCAACCGTTTTCCGAGGTTTCGAGGAGCGGCGACGAGAACACGCCGCCGGCGTTGTTCACCAGGATGCTCACGGGGCCGAGCTCGGCCACCGTCCTCTCGAGGGCGCGGTCGACCTCGGCGGACTCACGGACGTCGGTCGGCAGCGAGAGGCCGCCGACCTCCTCGGCGGCGGCGGCGGACGTCTCGGGGTCGCGCTCCCAGATGGCCACCTTCGCGCCGAAGGCGGCGAACCCGCGGGCGATGCCGCGGCCGATCCCCGAGCCGGCGCCCGTCACCACGGCGACCCGATCGGTCAGGAGCACTGCAGATGGGTCGATCGGCACGGGGCGACGTTACAGTAGCCAGGTCACCAAACGAGAGAGGTCTTCGGCGGCAGCCGGAGGCGGGACGGGGGTTTTACGTGCCGAGGATCGAACCGATTCCGTTGGAGGAGCTAGCGCCCGAGCCCCGGCGCATTGTCGAGGAGGGGGTTGCCGCCGGGACGTACGCCACACCCATTCCGCTGCAGATCTTCGCCTACAGGACGTCGCAGATCATGATGGTCGACATGGCCCGGCACGCCTACGGGAAGAACTCCCTCCTCGGCGGCCGCATCCTGGAGCTGCTGCGGATCCGCAGCGCCCAGCTCGGCGAATGCCAACCCTGCATGCAGTCGCGGAAGCACGATTCCATCTCGGACGAGGATGTCGCGTGCCTGATCGCCCCTGGTCACGGCGACCTGACGGACCAGGAGCGGCTCGCGGTCGAGTTCCTCGACCTCCTCTCGGCCGACCACCACGCCATCGACGACGAGACGTACCGCAAGCTCGGCGAGGTCTTCACCTCCGCGCAGATCGTGGAGCTCGGGTTCGCCTGTGCCAACTCCATGGGACTGCACCGCTTCCTGCACACGCTGGACCTGTACGGCACGAGCGATCCGGTGATCCCCTACAGCGCCGATCAGGTCGACAGAGCGATGCCGGATCCCGCGGTGCAGGCCTCGGCATGACCCAGACCGTCCTGGTGACCGGCGCCACCGGATTGGCCGGCGCCAACATCTGCAAGCTCTTGACGGAGCGGGGCGACAACGTGCGCGCGCTGGCGCGGGAAACCGCGGACACAGCGCCGCTCACGGAGCTGGGAGTCGAGGTGGTCAGCGGCGACATCACCCATGCCGATGCCGTGGTACGTGCAGCCCGGGGTGCCGACTCCGCCATCCATTGTGCTGCTCTGCTGGGCGGGGCCAGCCAGAACCTGGCCGACTTCGAGGCGGTGAACATCGGCGGCACCAAGAACGTGCTCGATGCGGCGGAGGCCGTCGGCCTGGGTCGCGTGGTGGCAGTGAGCACGGGCACGTTCTTCGACACGGCCGGGGGACTCGATCGGGAGGACGCGCCCGTCACAAAGGAGCCGAGCTCGGACCCCTACACGGTGACCAAGATGGCGGCCTTCCTCGACGCCATGTCCCGCGCCGAGAAGGGCCGGGACGTCGTCAGCACCCACCCCGGTGCCATCTTCGGCCCGTCGCCGGTGGCGAGCAACGCGCTCGGTATGACGAGCTTCAACCGCGTGCTGCTGTCCGCGGCGCGCGGTCGCATAGAGCGTTACCTCAAATTCCCTGTCAGCTGGGTCTTCGGCGAAGACATCGCCCGGGGCTGCATCCTGGCCCTGGACAAGGGGGTGGCGGGGGAGCGCTACATGCTTGATGGCCGACCCGAGGACGTCGTGAGCATCGCCAACGCCTGCAACCGTGTGGGCGAGTTGGCCGGCCTCGACCGCGAGGTCGTCGACGTGGAGCCGTCCGACGACCCCGAGTTGGCCAAGGTGTTCGGACCCACCCTGGTGGCGATCGCCGAGAAGGCGACGCAGCAAAGCCCGGGGCGCAAGAGCATGGAGGAATCCAAGACCTACAAGCGCCTCGGCTATAGCCCCATCAGCCTAGACGAGGGATTGGCGACGACACTCCGGTGGTTCCGGGAGATCGGCAAGCTCGACTCCCGCTGATTCGCCCCGGCCCGGTCCTCAGGCCAGGCGTATGCACGTCCCGATCCGGCAGGAGGACGGGTACTAGCCTTGGTGTGTGCAGCGCACCCGAGGACTCTGACGTATCACGCGGGATGTTCTCGACCTCTTCACTGCACATCCAAATGGGTAAATTCCAAGTCTGTGAGCCAGCCGGGACCGACAGCCCGAGGTTCACACACGTCCAGACTCAGAGGCGAGCGAGATCGTAACCATGGTGACGGATTCTGAGACTGAGATCGCGGACTTCTGGCAGACGCATCCCTGCGGTGATCAGCTGTTGGGTGGCCTCGACGAGCGGTTCCGCGGCGACTACACGGCTTTTTTCGACGCGTACGACGAGGCACGCTATCGGTTGGAAGACCACATCCCCCGCTGTCTTGACGATCTTGACGTACGGGGCAAGCGGGTGCTCGAGATCGGTCTCGGGCAGGGTGCGGAGTCTGAGGGATTGATCCGTCGGGGAGCCCGCTGGACCGGCATCGACCTGACGGCCGAAGCGGTGCACCGTGTGTCCCTTCGACTCGAGCTTCACGGTCTCTCTTATGAGGCGATCGCTCAAGCCTCAGCCACCGCGATCCCTTTCGAGGATCAGAGCTTCGACTTGGTGTTTTCTCACGGGGTTCTTCACCACATCCCCGACATCCTGACCGCCCAGGCGGAGATCGCACGGGTGCTTCGTCCCGGTGGGCGTCTGGTGGCGATGCTCTACGCTCGACGATCCCTCAATTATCTTGTGGCGATCGGCGGTGTGCGGCGAGCAGCGATCCTCGCCGCGTGGCCTTTCCGGAAGCACGTTCAGGGCGGCCTCCTGGGCGCCCATCTGCGCAATGCGGAGCACGAGGGGTTGGGAAGCTACTTGCGCATGGAGCGATTCATCCATGCCAACACCGATGGTCCGGAGAGTCCATTCGCCCGGGTCTACGACTGTGCGGGAGTGGAACGAGATTTCCCTGCGTTCCGCCTCGTGCGCGCCCACAAGGAATTCATGCATGCCCCGCCTTTGCCGGTGGACGGCGCTCCTGGGGGTCGCTTCATGGGTTGGCACCTCTGGGTCGAGCTCGAAGTCTGAGAGGACGGAGCCGCTCCTCTTGGGGCGTCGTCATGAATGGATTCCGAGGTGCTCGGTGTCGCGGCATGGGGGAATGGGCTCGCCATCTCGTCGATGGCGATCGGCAGTGTGCCGATCGTGGCCGCTCCGGCCTGGGTCACTGCGACCAGGAGCCCCCGCCGGGGGCGTCCGGCGCCAGCTCCCCAAGCGAGCACAGCGCAATCTCCCGCGTATCAGCGACAGCTCATCGCGCTCCAATCACCAGCGGGCCGTGTTGCTGCCCGGCCGACCTCCAGATGATCGCAGGGGCTACTGGCAATGAGGGTTCTCGTCACAGGTGATCGCGGCTACATCGGTGCCGTCCTGGTTCCGTTCTTACGGGCCGCCGGGCACACCGTGGAAGGTCTCGACCTTGACCTTTACGAAGGTTGCGATCTCGGCCCGGGACCGGAGGACGTGGGTCTTCGCCCCCGGATCGACATGAGGGATGTCGAGCCCCGGCACTGCGCCGGCTACGACGCCGTCGTCTGTTTGGCCGCCTTGTCCAACGATCCGGTCGGTCATCTGAATCCCTCGGCGACCTATTCCATCAACCTCGAGGGGACCCTGCGTCTCGGCGAAGCGGCCAAGAAGGCCGGAGTGGGACGATTCCTGTTTGCATCGTCGTGCAGCCTCTACGGCGCGGCAGGTTCGGACGCGGTGACCGAGGACGCGGAGCTGTTTCCGGTCACCCCGTACGGAGAGACGAAGGTCCTGGCCGAACGTGGGCTCTCTCGCCTGGCCGACGATTCTTTCAGTCCCACCTACCTTCGCAATGCCACAGCGTATGGATTTTCGCCGCGGCTGCGCCTCGACATCGTTGTGAACAACCTGACTGCCGTGGCGATGACGACGGGCCAAGTCTGCCTCGAGAGTGACGGGTCGCCCTGGCGCCCATTGGTGCACGTGGAGGACATTTCCCGGTCGTTCTTGGCCGCGCTCGAAGCACCGCGCGAGGTCGTGCACGATGAGGCCTTCAACGTCGGTCGCGCGGAGGACAACGTGCAAGTTCGCGATATCGCAGAGATGGTCCGAGCAGCCGTCCCCGGGTCGACTGTGTCGCTTGCCGCTGGCGCCGGGCCAGATCTGCGTGACTACCGCGTCGACTTCTCGAAATTGAACGAGACCTTTCCGGAGCTCGCCCTCCGGTGGAACGTACCGGCAGGTGTGGAGGAGCTCGTGCGGGCCTACACCGAGTACAACTTCACGCACGACGACTTCACCTCGTCGACCTATGTTCGACTGCGGCGGATCCAAGAACTTCTCGCCGCCGGCAGCATCGACGAGCTACTGCGCCGCCAGCCCACCGCGCAAATGGCATCTGCGGACGGCGACAGTGAGAGGCTCAGCGGATAGGCACTGCTCCTGGTGATCGACGGTTGAGCCAGTCGATGGCGTGTGCCGTCCTTCGAGAGCCACGAGTCGGTCCGTCGGACCGCCCAGCAATCCCATCGGAAGCTTCATCGCCGGAGAGGTCCCTCGCCGGCGCCTATCGGCGATGACGACGCCTTCGATGCCGAGAGCTCTCTGCCGCAGCCTCGTGGAGCCGCAGCCTCGTGGAGCCGCCGCCTCGTGGAGCCGCAGCCTCGTGGAGCAGCAGCCTCGTGGAGCAGCAGGCTCGTGGCCTCTGCGTCATGGACCCGGGCGAGCCGGGCGGTCCCGATTCGCAGAGAAGTCCACGGTGGGCGGCGACGTCGGGAATGGGCTCGAGCCGGACTACTCGGTGGTGCGTGGCCCGTCGGTGGCCCAACAGATTGGAGATGCGATCTGGCATCGGTGCGGATCGACGATTCCAGCCGAGCTTCGCCCGGTCCTGTCGGGTTCCTGCCCGTTCCCGCTCTCGAAGAGGGCTTCTGTGCAAGGACCCATGGACGGCAGTCCCGATCCGAGGCCGGGGCCGGTGATATCCCGGCGGGCGCGTGAGCACCCTGATTGTCTCGGGGGCCTCCACCAACCGGCGGATGGTCAGGCACGCCCTCTGGCACCAATACCTGACAGCCTCGCAACATGGCGCCTGTCCGACGCGGGTTCTTACGAACGACGACTGTTACAGGGCTTGTGCCACAGCAGAGAGCGGTGGCGCCTGCCGGTCGCGCTCTGACATCGACGTCACCGGGAACGGCCACGATATGGCCAGATCGGGATCGTCGAACGCGATCGACACGTCCTCGGTGGGGTCGTGGGGCCGGTCGATGCGATAACAGACGTCTGCCGGCTCCGTGAGAGCCTGGAAGCCGTGTGCACACCCTGCCGGGATGTAGAGGGATACCTGGGTGTCGCCGCAAAGCTCGAAGCTCTCCCAGTTACCGTAGGTTGGCGACGAGGGCCGCAGGTCGACGATGACGTCAAAAATCGCACCATACGAGCAGCGAACCAACTTGGCCTCCCCATCACCACGCCGTGCGTGAAGACCCCGAACCACCCCCTGCGAAGACCGCGAGATGCTGTCCTGAGTGAACTGAGTCGGATCGATACCGGCCGCACGTACGACGTCCATGTCGAAGGTGCGGCAGAAGAACCCGCGTTCGTCAGTGTGTGGCGTGGGAACGAACAGCTTTGCACCGGCGATTCGCGGAACATCGTCAAATTCTCACGTCGAGAACACCCCCCGACGTGCACGCCACGATGTGCCTTTGATCACGCACGCTCCGTGACATGGCCGGCCACGACGCTGGTGACCGGGATGACAGACGTGATCGAGGGCGGGTTTTGGCGCAGAACCTCCTCCGACGAGTCCACCCACCTGGCCGCGGGAGGCGCCCGGGTGGTGAACGACGGTGCCACGATGCCGTAGCACGCCCGTCGATCGAGACCCGCCATCAGTGCCTTGCGGCAGAACCGGAACTGGTAGGCAGCGGACGACGAAGAGGGTCATGCTCCAAACGCCCCCGCTTCGACCACGCCCAAATCCGCACCGTGTCCTGCCGACTGGGTTTGCGAGAGCGACAATGGTGATATCACGGACTTGGTGCAGGTGAACGCCTCCGAATAGGGCGCTCGGGATTCCATGCCTCGGAGCCGGGCCAACCCAAGGAAGACCTCGTCATCCCACCAGTCGCGGCTTGTCTGGGACGGAAAGCACTTGTGCAGGCGCTCGACCTTGCGGTGCGCCACATCGGGCGTGAGCGGAAAGTAGATCGACGGACGCCCGAGGTCGCCATCCCACTTCGGGATTTCGTATGACAAGGAGAGCTGGTTTCTAAAGACTGTCGGCAACACCTCACCGATCGTCCGGTGATCCTGATGGGCGTCGCTGCAGGATGGTGCGAGGATGAGGTCGGGTGCCGAGGTGTACGCCACCTCCTCCAGAATGTCCTTTACACGATCCCACACCGCTGGAAACCGGCCTTCCGGCAGGCGGTGCAGATCGATGGTGAGATCGGCTTCAGGGAGGAAGGCCATTGCGGCATTGCGAGCCTCGGCGTGGCGTTCCTCAGTCCCGGTGAGAACTACATAGCGAGCGCGCAGACCGGGCCGGCTTTCGGCGAGGGTCAGCAGCGTTCCTCCCGCCCCGATCTCGATGTCATCTGGGTGGGCGCCGATCGCCAACACTGACAAAGGCCGTTCATCCGGCAGCTTGAGATGCAGGGGAAACACGACCGCTGTCAGCGCCTGGGGGGCGGGAAGGCCGACGCAGCGCTCTGGGCGGCGGCGTCGAAGTTAGGAACCGGCAGTCCCGAGCGCTCGGGGTCCCAGATCATCCAGGGGCAGTCGGCGCGCTGGTACCGCTCATCGAGCTGTATCCGCTCTTTCACGGTGTCGGCGGGCGACCAATATCCCTTGTACGGGTAGGCGATGACTCGGCTTCTACGAACCAGCCGGACGAGCGCATCCTCGACGAGGTCTTCGTCCTTGTCGAGTTCGTCGAAGATCTCCGGACGAAAAACGAAGTAGCCACCGTTCTCCCAGTGACGGAGATCGCGCATGGGCGTCACACCGAGAATCAGACCGTCGTCGCCGATGTCCACCGCGTGGTGGGAGGATTGGGGTGGGACGGCCAAGAGGCTGGCCACTGCGTTGCTCGCGGCGAAGCGTTCAATCATGTCGGGCAGCGGAGCGTCGGTGAGGACATCCGCGTAGTTGGCCATGAACATGGGTTCGCCGTCAAGGTGTTGCCGGACTCGGCGCAGCCGCTCTCCGATTGGCGAGCTCAGGCCCGTGTCGACGAACGTGATCCGCCACTCGGAGATGTCGGTCCTGAATAGCTTGAGGTCGCGGGCGCCCCCCTCAAGCACAAAGTCGTTGGAGCGGGTCTCGTCATAGTTGAGGAAGAAGTCCTTCACCGCAGAGGCGCCGTATCCGAGACAGAGGACGAAATCGGTGTGCCCGAAATGGGCGTAGTAGCGCATGACGTGCCAGAGCAGTGGGCGCTCCCCGACCAGGGCCATGGGCTTTGGGCCAGTCGTGACACCATCGCGCATCCGCATTCCGAGCCCGCCGCAAAAGAGAACGACTTTCACGATTCATACCTCATTTAGACGATGTCGAGCTCTGGAATCGGAAAGACGAGCCGGGCTCCCCACGTTCGGACGTAGGCGAGCTGCTGACTGATTTCGTCCCTCAGATTCCAGGGCAGGACAAGCACGTAATCGGGCCGAGTCTCGGCCAGATGTTCGGGCGCATAAATCGGGATATGCGTACCCGGCAGGAACTTCCCTTGCTTGAAGGGACTGCGGTCCACTGTGTACTGAACAAGGTCCTCGCGGATGCCGCAGTGATTGAGCAGCGTGTTGCCCTTGCCGGGCGCGCCATACCCTGCTACCGACCGACCCTCGCCCGCCGCGTTGATCAAGAAGCTGAGCAGATCGCTCTTGATCTTCAGGACCTCCCGGGCGAATCCGGCATGACCGGCGAGAGTATGCAGGCCGGCGAGATCTTCTTGGTCGAGGAGTGCCTTCACCCGTTCGCCGGGTTCGTCCGCGTGCTCTTCAGGACGCGCATGGACGCGGAGTGAACCGCCGTGGGTGTCGAGCTCTTCCACATCGACTACTCGCAGCCCCGCCGTGGCAAGTGCCCGCATGGCGGTCAGGAGGGAGAGGTACGAGTAGTGCTCGTGATAGATCGTGTCGAACTGCCGCCGCTGCATAAGGCGAAGGAGATGCGGGAACTCCAGTGTGACCACACCGGTATCCTTCACGAGTGCCCGAAGACCTGCCGCGAAGTCCCGGATGTCAGGGACGTGGGCGAACACATTGTTCGCGACGACCAGATCGGCACGCCCTTGGGACTCGGCGATCTCGTGACCCGTCGTCGCGCCGAGGAACTGCACCACCGTGCGTATGCCCCGCGATTGAGCCACCTCCGCGACGTTCTTCGCCGGCTCGACCCCTAGGACGGGAATTCCTCGGGCCACGAAGTGCTGCAGCAGGTACCCGTCGTTGCTTGCTACCTCGGTGACCAGTCCGTCCGCCGTGAGGCCGAGGATGTCGACCATGGAGTCGGCGAATCTCTTGGCATGGGCGACCCATGAGTCCGAGTACGACGAGAAGTACGCGTAATCGGAGAAGATCTCCTCACCCGCGACATAGGCCGGCAGCTGCACGAGAAGGCAGGAGGAACATTGACGTACGTGCAGCGGGTAGAAGATCTCAGGTTGGTCGAGAGCGTCCGCCGGAACGTAGCTTTCGCACAGCGGGGACATTCCCAGATCGACAAACGTGTGAGTGAGCTGCGCACCGCATAAGCGGCAGACACACTGGGACGACATGACACCTCAATCTGGCGGGTAGTGGACGAAAGAAAAGAGATGCGGACCGGCTACCTGATACGCGGATGCTGGGACTCGAGGGGGGGGTTCCGGCGCTCTGCACATCGGCGTGGCGAGGCTCCCACTCCCCACGGCACCTCAACCCACGTTTCCACGCGGTATCACGAGTAGCTGGAGTCGCTCTGTTGTGGGTGAATGGGCGTCCCACCAGTAGCTGACGCGGGCTCGGCGACACGAAGGCGCGCTGGCCGGCCTACCGGTCGAGAGGAGGCCGCGGTCGGTGGTGCGACCTGTCGCTCGTGCGCTGAGCGATCCGGTCACATGGTGCTCGACCTGGGCAAACATCCCGCGTGCGACCATTTTCCGGGGTGTGACGACCCGGGCCCCGACCCGGGCTATCCGTTGCAGATGTGGCTGTGCTCGTCGTGCGGCCTGGCCCAGCTGGTCGGCGAACCCATCGCAGCAGAGGAGCCTCGAGGCGTTGAGCCCGAAGCGCTCGTCGCGCAGGCAGCCGACGCTGTGGAGCGCCTCGCCGTATCGGGGTGGCTTGCGGGCCGGACTCGGGTTGTCGAGTTCCCCAGCCCTCATGGTGGCTCGTGGCTTGGCCTTCTGGCCGACCGAGGGGTCGCACCGGTGGGTGCCGATGGGCCAGCGGACCTGGTCGTCGACTCTTTCGGCATGATGCACGACCCGGATCAGGGCGCCGCCCTGGCTGCGCGGGCCGCCCGCGTCGCCCCCGAGGGCGTCCTCTTGTTGCAGTACCACTCGCTGAACACGATCGTCAGGCTGGGCCAGTGGAACGCGCTCCGGCACGGGCATTACGCGTATTACTCGACGAGCGCTTTGGTCGGGATGCTGGAGGCCAACGGCTTCAGTGCTCGGACAGCGTGGCACTTCGACCTCTACGGCGGCACGGTGCTGCTGGCGGCCAGCCGGGATCCCGATTCACCCGTCGCCCCCGACGGCTCTGTGCATGCCCTCCTGTCGGATGACGCTCGCCTGGGAGTTCGCGATCCTGCCATCGTCGGGAGCCTGCAGGGTCACGCCGAAGCCCACGCCCGGGGATTGCGCGAGTGGCTCCTCGAGCAGCGAGCTGCGGGAAGGAGCGTCGTGGGCTACGGCGCCGCTTCGCGCGCAATCGCACTCCTGTGTGGCGCCGGGGTGGATCGGGGGCTCCTCCCGGCAATTGTCGATACGTCGCCGGCCAAACTGGGCCTTCGGATGCCGGGGACGGACATTCCCATAATCGGTCCGGCTGAGCTCGCCACGCACCCCCCGCACAGTGTGCTGTTGTTCGTACCAGACCTGCTGACCGAGGTCAGGAGGTCCTTTCCCGAGGTCGAAGACTCGGGCGGGGAATGGGTGGATGCGGAGGCCCTGCGCGCGTGAATGCGTATCAGCACCGGCGTTCCGCCCTCCTACAGACAGCGTTCGAACCGGCGCCCTGGATGGCGGCCCTACCCACGGAAGCAGATGCTCAGTGACCAACTCAAACGGGGCCGTCTACAAGCGGGATTTCTGGGTCGAGGAAAACACGAAATTCGCCCGACCCCATCATCGGATGCTCAAGGTGGCGCGAGTCGCGAACCGTCTGGCGGCTGGGAAGGACTGCCGTCTCCTCGACGTGGGATGTGGTCCAGCTGCCCTCCAGCAGCTCCTCGCCCCGAACATCCGATACTTCGGGATCGACATCGCGATTCAGGAGCCGGCCCCGAACCTGAAGGAATGCGACATTCTGCAGGAGCCGATCTGCTCCGAAGAGGCACCCTTCGACCTCATC
The DNA here is from genome assembly GCA_963764305.1 of uncultured Acidimicrobiaceae bacterium. GTDB lineage: Bacteria > Actinomycetota > Acidimicrobiia > Acidimicrobiales > RAAP-2 > Bog-473. Next base: position 389,665 of record CAVXSD010000005.1, read on the forward strand.
GTGGCCCAAGGACTCTTCGAGTACCTCGCCGACAGTCAGTCCCGGAAGTTCGCGGAGATCGCTGACCTGCTGACGCCCGATGGCAGGTTCATCGTCAGCTACGTGAACTTCGATCACCGGCGGCCGAGCTACTACTGGCCCTACAGCAACATTCAGTCGCCAGCTCAATTCCAGGACAGCCTGGCGAAGCACTTCGTCGTGGAAAAGCAATTCCCGACCGCGCACAACTGGAACCACAGCGAGCCAGATCGTTGGTACGTGCGAGCACCGAGTATGCGTGTGAATCGGAATATACCGTTTCTCACGAGTTGGCTGGGCGTGGAATACATCCACATCTGCCGACGACGTGCCTGAGTAAGGTCGCTTTTTCGCTCAGGCGATGTCCTGGCTCACAAATGCCGGTGCGGACAACTCGTCTGAACCCGGTAGCGTCCTCTGACCGAACAGTACTTCGTCCAGCTCTTCGAACTGCCGTTCGAGCCCTTCCGCCTTCGCCGCGTTGCAGGCCAAGAGGGACTGCCGTAACTGCCCGCTGTTCTTTTCCATTTCCAGAAACTGCTCGGTCACAGCGCGTACGTCCGTCGACTCAACGGAGTGACTGAACTCGGCGAGACCCATGTCGGACATCAACGCTGTGTGCTTCACCGAATACCCGAGCGCGATCGTCGGCTTGGAGAGCTTCAGAGCCGCGATGAGGTTGTGATAGCGGGTTGCGATCACTGCTCCGAGGGGTTCCATCGCATCCATGACGTCATTGAAGTTCGCCACCGGTTCGGCGACCACCCAGGAATCGTCCAAATCGGGCCGGGTCGCCCGTACGTTGGCGAGGACCTCCTGGACGGCCGCGTGGTCGGATCCGTCGGTGTCCCCGATGAACACGTGAACTCTGCGACCGTTGTCGATGAGCCACAGGATGATCGACAACATTCGTTCGATGTACGAAGAATGGATCTCTTGAGCCCGGTGGCGGTCGTCGTTCGAGCCATCGTACCCCATGATGCCCACGCCTACGGTCGACCAGTCACCTTCACCACGGCGATGGTCAGTGGGAAGCGGCAGGGAAAAGGCCAGATCCGGAAAGACGGGGTCCTTCGCATCCAGGCCTCGTTGGCGCATCGCTTCCAACGAACGGGTGTCGCGGTAGGACCGGTAGTAGGCCCATCGCGCCGCCCGGGTTGACAGCCACCGGGTGGCTCGCTTGTGGATGACGCCGGCCCCGACACAGACAAAGGCCACCTTGGTTCCGAACAGCTTGCCGGACGCGCTCAGTAGGAAGAGTCCATACGGCGTGTTCCACGGTCGCAACGGCAGACTCGCTTCGAGGACTCCGGCGCCGGGGACGATCACTGCGTCGTGGCGCCGGACCCAGGCCGATATGCGGAACGCATCGAGCAACCGGCTTGGCAACCTCAGGCAGCTTGCGATCGGACCGGAGAGGTGGTCCTTGTGGCGATCGAAGCAGAACATCTGGATTGCGTCGAGTCCGTACTGCTCAGTCACCGTCTCCGGTCCCGCACACATGACATCGATCACGGCAGAAGGATGTCGCTCCTGGAGGTACCGCAGCACGGCCTCCATTGACGCATCGTTGCCGATATTGCACGATCCGAGGAGGCCGAAGAGGCCGATCCGAGGTGCTTCGGCGGGCTGTTTGAGGCGCGCGTTCATGTGCCAGCCGGTGACGCAGTTCCCCGTCCGGCGACGGGTACGTGGGCGCTATTCATATGTCTACGAGCTCCGTGACGATGTGATGGGCTGTGCAGACTACTACCTCCAAAACTCTGAGCGACAAGTCCCAGTCGTGATACACCTGGAGCTCTTGGCCCATCTAGCCGTGAACGGGAATCTGGTTCAGCTCCATGTCGGCCATTATCTGGCGGAGGTGATCGAGACAGCGTCCCCTCGTTGGTCCAATGCTCCCAATCGGCATGTTCAACTGCTCGGCGATGGTCTTGTACGGGATATCATCGTCGCCCATCAACGCGCCGAGGAGACGTCGGCAATGCGGTGACAGCCGTTCGACTGCCGCCCGTATGGCTCGTGCCTGCTCCTCCCTCAAGAGGGCAGCATCGAGAGGATCAGCCTTGTCATCGGCCATGAGGTAGACCTCTTCGCCTGGGGCGACCAGGGTGCGTCGGGTGGCGATCCTCAGGCTCTCGCGCCGCGATGTGGTCGCCAGCCACGCACCGATACGCTCCGGCTGCTGGATGCGATTCAGGTTTTCCACCAGGCGTAGCCAGGTCGTTTGCGATACCTCCGCAACGTCGGCGTCACTCAACCTGCAACGTCTGGCGATTGCCGTCACCAATCCGCCGAAGCGCTCAATCAGGGCCTCCCAAGCTGCGTTCGACCCGGCACGAGCCTGTGCCACGACCTCAATGAGCTCTGCATCGTCAGCTGACGAATCCGCCGTGGGCCCACGTGAACTCTTGCCGCGAGCCTCTACCAATGGTTGGTTGATTGTCACTAAAACCGCCTCCTGATCCCTCGCCAGGGATTCCATGACCTGTCAGTCCGCTCGACCAGTCGCTCTCAAGCCGGACCGGCTGTACGGGATGCATCATCCCGAACAAATTGGGACTTGTCATCCCCTGTATTGGGGAACGATGGCCATTTCCTTGGGCAACCGGGCCACTGTCATCAGCCCACGGCCGCGCCGCGACCTCCTCTCGGCCTTGTCGCTCGCTCGCTCCTACCCCTGCACACCGTCGGCGAGGAGAGCCTTCAAGGTGGACGACGAGCTGCTGCTGCGGCGAGGCTGGTGAGAGCGATTCCCGTTGGGAGGCGGCCCCGGTCTCGCCGAACCCGGGACGGTGCGCCTACTGCGCGCCGGACAACGCCTGTTCGGGTTCCCCCTCTGGCCGGCCGGCGCTCATGGCGTGCGCGATCACCATTGGCACGGTCGCCGCTATGATGAAAAGGTCGAGACCGATCGACCAGTTGTCGACGTAGAACAGGTCGAGCCTCCGATACGTGTGGAACGACGGATTGTCTCGCGCTTCGATCTGCCAGAGTCCGGTGATGCCTGGTTTGACGCTGTGCCGACGGTGCAACTCGTAGTCGAACTGAGACACCTCATCCGGGAGGGCGGGACGAGGTCCGACCAGGCTCATCGTCCCGTTGAGAACGTTGAAGAACTGAGGAAGCTCGTCGACGCTCAGAGCACGCACGACGGCGCCGACTCTGGTCACCCGTGGATCGCGGGACGCCTTGAACAGCGGACCGTCGGTCCGCTCATTGATCGCTGCCAGGTCGATGCCCGCGTCCGCGTCGACTTTCATCGTCCGGAGCTTGTAAACCACGAAGGGTTCCTCGTTCAGTCCGATCCTCACCTGTCGGTAGAGGGCAGGGCCACCGCCTTCCAATCGGATCGCGATCCAAGCTATCAGGAGGGCCGGTGCCGCGATCAGCAAACCGAGTGTGGCACCCGAAATGTCGATGGCCCGTTTGACCGCGGATCGCCAGATCGTACCTTGTGCTGATTCGACGTAAAGGAACGTTTCGCCGCTCATTGGGAAGCGGCGCACCCGACGCGCGCCCAGGCCACGGAAGCCGGGCCACACCTGTACGTGCAGGCCGTGTGCCGTACTGAGCTCGATCGCATCATGTATTTCCGCGGCGGAGAGTGCGTTGGCAACCAACAGGACGCCGGTAGCCTCAGTCTGCCGGGCGAGACTAGGGAGCTGTTCGAGGGCGGGACCGTTGGGAAAGGGTGTCCAATCCGAACCGCCCCGAAGTTTCCCGATGATCCCCCGCACCTCGTATCCGAGCTCCGGCTGCGAATCGAGCATCGTCCGCACGGCGACCGCATCTTCGTTGTCCCCGATCATGACGAGCCCACGACGGTAGCGTCCTTGCACCCGTTGCGCCCGCAGCCACTGGGTGAACATCCAGCGGAATGCCATGAGGGCGAGGATGCACGACCCGGCAACGACGATGGCCGCGGCGTCGCTACGATCCTTCCCACCCCGGAGCAACTCGAAAGTGACCGCGCCCGCAAGGACCGCGAGGACGATCCGTGCCGACTCCTGTCCCCGCTGGACGCACAGCCGCGATCGATACAACCCAAGGAGCTGCATCGCGGCCAGCGTCACGGCGGTGGCCGCAAGCGCCGCACCCCACCGATGACTGGCGGTCGTGGCGGGCATGATGAACGTTCCCAGGAGGAGCCAGGTGCCGGCCGTCGCGGCGACATCGGCGATCAGCAACCGCATTTTCAGCCCGGTGCTCCCGTTCCTTGGCACGGTCGCCGGCTGTCGGACAGTGTCTCGCTCGACCTCAGGCGCACTGGGCTGAACCAGACTGGGAGGCACGTTGGCCGCCCTTTCTCGCGGCCCATTCGGGAGGCGCGTCAGCGTCTGTTCGACAGAAGCGGTCCACGCTTCGGTACTCAGATCCGAGGACACGACTGCGACCATTCCCGAGCCGACATATCAGTTTGCGTCATTCGTTCCATTTCGCCTAGTCCTCTGGAATCGAGTGGACAGAAATTGGTGCAGGGCGGGATGAGGGTCGCGGGACCGAGCTGTGGAGATGGTGGTCCCCCTGCGCCATGCCCCCCCACGCCGCCAATGTCCGCCAATGTTCGCCAATGTTGTCGTGAATGTTGCGTGTATCTTCGGAGGGGCCAGCCCCGTCCCTGATACACGGGCACCCGCCGTTTGACCAGGTTCCACCTAGGGACATCAGGTTGTGGCAACGTGGCGGTATGGGTGTAGCGACGTTGCAGTATCATGAGATGGGTGCCGCGACTCTGGTAACCACAGTGCAAGTTGTCGGTTTCGGCTCATTGATTGAGGGGCACAACGTGGATGAAGGCAACCGCTCGTCGCTGCTTGTCGGCGAGGACATCGCCGTCAAACGGGAATGCCGCTGTTGCGCCATAGCGCAATCGGTGGCCGGCAACAAGACGCACTGTGAGGACTCCTACGTTGCCGTGGACATCGACCTGGATGCCGTCGTGATCCGTGGGCTCGGTTTCGATGGTTTGCTTGTCGTACCCCGCCAACACGTAGGCGGGCTGGAGGAACTGCCTCTCCCTCCTCGTGCGCATGTTCTGGCTGCTCTCCAGCGTGCGACCCAATTGGTTCTTGCGAGAAATCCGGGGTTGGCGACCAGGGTCGTCGTGGTGACCGATCCGCCGGCCTCTGAAGACCACGCGTGCTATCACGTGCTGCCCTGCGCAGGCCCTGTGTTCTCCGTTTCGACATATGCGTGAGCGCTGGGCAGCCCGTCGGGCCATGACGGGCCCAGCGTCGGTCTCGTAGAAAGACAACAGACGGACAACGGCTGAGGGCTATGGCACCGGCAAGTAGCAGGACCGGGTGAACCTCGAGACGAGTTGACGCGGCACTTCAACTTGCCAATTGCCCGGGTATGCAGGAGCGCCCTTCCATCATGCTGACGACGTCGACCCGCGTCCCACCCGATTGACCCTCTGTCGAAATACCGGGTAGCATTCGCATCGCGGGTTGGCACAGCGAGCGATGTGCCGAGTCGGTCGCCACGATTTGGAGGTATGGGCGCTTGGCGAGAATCGTTACGAAATCCCCTCAAACGCGGATTGGCCGCTCGGCGGAAGACTCATCCCATTGTCGTGCTGACCATGAGTCTGCATATCTCCAGCCATTGACACCAGGGCTTCCACCGTCGCGTCGAGCGCGCGAAGAACTCCAAGGCGACGACCGGCAATGCGGTCGACGGAGTGCCCGAGCGACGTGGAATCCCCGCTCGCATCCTGGTCGCCGGCAGCGATCTGCTGGCCGGGGCCGTTGCCAGCGCACTCGAGGTCAACGGCTTCGTCACGAGATCCACAGTGCCGCGGGAGCCAGAGATCCTGGGTGGGATCGAATGGGGCCCGAACCTGGTGATCTTCGATGTCCGGTCCCTCAACGTTGCCTCGGGAACTGCGCTTATTGGCCGAATCTGCGGAGTGAACATTCGGGTGTGTGTCATCGACGTCGCAGACAACCAAGACCGGTTGAATGCCTGGGTGGGAGCCGGCAGCTCGGCCCTGATCGACGGGGGAGAGCCGTTCGACGAGCTCATCCGCACGATCGTTCGCCTCCTCCGAAGAAGTTCCATCGATCAGCCAGCACGAAGACCACCCTTTTCATTGGCCCTGACGCAGGCCGTCGAGAAGCCGCGGGATCCTCAACTCAGCAAGTTTGCGGCTCTCACCGAACGTGAACGGGTGGTCCTTGCCGAGCTCATGGAGGGTCATTGCGCAGAGGAAATTGCCACCTCTGCGTACGTGTCGGTCTCGACCGTCCGTTCACAGATCAAGGCAATACTCCAGAAACTGGGCGTCAACTCCCAGTTGGCTGCCGTTGCGCTTGCGCGGCGAGTCGATTGGTCGCTCGACTGCCCAACGGACAATGCGTCAACGGGATATTCTTCCAAATCCTCGAGCAACCGGCGCAGTCAGGGCTTCTGACCAACAATCGCCGGGCATGACGAAACCTGTGGGATGAGTCATCCATCTCACAGGTTTGTACACCGGTGCAGAACCAATCCAACGGGGTCATCAGTTCGGTCGGCCGTTCCCACCCAGGCGATGCACCCACGGTAGATACAGCGTCATCTGAAAGTGCCCCGGTGTATCTCCTCGGCAATCCAGCGCTCGTCTTGGGTATGACGACATCCTTTCGCGGGTTCTCGACCGCACTAGCCGCCATCAGCGCATGAAGGTCGCAGTCTTCGGGCTCGGCTACGTCGGGACCGTCACCGCGGCCTGTCTTGCGGCCAACGGCCACGACGTCTGGGGAGTCGATCCGGACGAATTGAAGGTTGCTGCCGTTTCGTCCGGGCGTAGCCCGGTCGTTGAACCAGGTCTAGAAGCCCTTCTGGCCAAATCCGTCTCGTCCGGAAATCTCCACGCCACTGTCCGCCCTGTCGAAGCGCTGGACGGAGCTGACGCGTCACTTCTGTGCGTTGGCACCCCCTCCACATCGAGCGGCGAAACCGACCTCAGCTACATCTACCGTGTCGTGGAGGACGTCATAAAGCCGCTGAAGGCGTTGGGGTCGGGAAAGGCCTTCCATGCCATCGTGATCCGCAGCACTGTTCCGCCGGGAACGGTCGAGGATGTGACCGCCATACTGCAGGCCGCCTTCCAGGATTCCGGGTCTGACGCGGCCGTCGCAATGTGTCCCGAGTTTCTCCGTGAAGGTACGGGGATAGCGGATTTCTACTCTCCTCCATACACGGTGATCGGCTCCTCGGACCTCCGTGCAATAGACGTCGTTTCGCGGCTCTTCTCGTTTATCGAATCCCCGGTTCGAGTGGTACACCCCCGTACCGCCGAAGCCTTGAAGTACGCGTGCAACGCTTTCCATGCCACCAAGGTCTCGTTCGCCAACGAGCTTGGACGGGTCTTCGGGCGTCTCGGCGTCGACAGTCGAGAGGTCATGGAACTCTTCTGCGAAGACAGCCGATTGAACATCTCGCCCAAGTACCTGCGTCCCGGCTTCGCCTTCGGCGGATCCTGCCTCCCCAAGGACCTCCGTTCCCTTCTTTATCTGGCGCGGAGCGAGAGCATCGATATTCCAGTGCTCTCCGGAACATTGGCGAGCAATCGATTGTCGGTCGACGAAGCCGTCGACCGTGTCGTTGCCGGAGAAGGCAATCGGATTGCACTGCTCGGACTGAGCTTCAAGTCAGGCAGCGACGACCTCCGAGAGAGCCCCTATGTCGATCTGGCGGAAACCCTGCTGGGCAAAGGCTACGACGTCCGTATTCACGACCCTGTCGTCAACCCCTCGTCGCTGGTCGGTGCCAACCGCCGGTACGTGGAATCCAAGCTTCCCCACCTCAGGCGGATCCTCACCGACGGTCCCAAAGAAGCGCTCGCCGGTGCAGATGTGGCGCTCGTTTCCTATTCGACTCCAGAGGTCGTCGAGGCTTTGCTGGACTCCCCGCCCTCCCGGATCATTGACCTCGACGGCCGGCTCGGGCCCGAGCTCGAGGCTCTGCAAGGTTATGAAGGGCTCGCCTGGTGACCGAAAGCAGCCAGACGGCCGAGCGGCCGACGGCCCAGCACTCCACTCCTGATCCACCAGCACGGAGCAACTCCCCGCGAAAGCGAGGGCGGATCCTCATTCTTGTGCAGAATCTGCCGGTCCCGTTCGATCGACGTGTGTGGCTCGAGTGCCAATCGCTGATCGACGCCGGGTTCCGTGTCGCCGTGGTCTGTCCCAAAGGCCCCGGAGACCCCGGTTATGCCCGCGTCAACGGGGTCGAGATATACAAGTACCGGCCCTACGCGCCCGGCGGATCGAGCGCCTCCTTCGTCATTGAATACCTCTATTCGTTTTTCGCGACCTTGGTGCTGAGCCTCAAGGCAAGCCTGCGTGGTCGTTTCGCTGCCGTCCAGAGCTGCAATCCGCCTGATCTCTTCTGGCCAATCGGATTGCTCTTCCGCGTACTCCATGGATCCGCGTTCGTCTTCGACCACCACGACCTCTGTCCGGAGTTGTACCAATCACGATTTCCGAATGGCAAACAGCTCATCTACCGGGTGCTTCGTCTCATGGAGCGATGCACAATGAAGACCGCGGACCACGTGATCTCCACCAACGACTCCTATCGAGAGATCGCGCTCGGGCGGGACGGCGTGGACCCGGCGGACGTGACGGTTGTTCGTACCGGTCCGGACCTCACCCGACTCCGTCCGGCGCCGGCGAACCCGGCCCTCCGTGGCTCGGCACCCCATCTGGCTGCATACCTAGGGGTGATGGGGCCACAAGATGGAGTGGACCTCGTCATCGAGCTGGTGGATCACGTGGTGCATCGCCTCGGCCGTCGTGACATCAGCTTCACTCTTATCGGATCTGGAGACTGCTTCGACGACCTCGTGAGGCTGAGCGAACGACTCGACCTGACTGACTTCGTCACGTTCACCGGGCGGATCCCCGACGCCGAGGTTTCGGCCATCCTCTCGACCGCGGACGTCGGCATTTCGCCGGATCCGAAGAACCCGCTGAACGATCTCTCCACCATGAACAAGACGATGGAATACATGACATTCGCGCTCCCCGTCGTCGCCTTCGACCTGCACGAAACCCGCATCTCGGCAGGCGATGCCGCTGTGTACGCGACCCCGAACGACGTCGCCGAACTCGCGCAGTTGCTGGTCGACGTGGTCGATGACGAACCCCGACGACGTTCGATGGGTGCTGCTGGACGTGCTCGGATTGAGCAGGAACTTGCGTGGGACCACCAGGCTCCTCGCTACGTTGGCGTCTACGAGCAGCTCACCCGGGCTTCGCGTCGTCGCGTGCCCGCAACAGCGGGAGCCTGACCTATGTGCGGTATTGCGGGTGCCTACCAACAGGTCGACGGTGAAGCGGCCACCAAGACGATGGGTCGGCGCCTCGACCACCGTGGTCCGGACGAGGAGGGTTCGTTCTCCTATAGCGACGGCCGGGTCGACGTGCACTTCGCCCATCGCCGGCTTTCGATCATCGATCTCCAGCATGGTCAACAACCCTTTGTAAAGCAGCCGTTGGTGCTTTGCTACAACGGCGAGCTGTACAACTTCCGCGAGCTCAGGGCCGAGCTCGCCGCCGCCGGTGCCCGTTTCACGACGACTTCAGACACCGAAGTTGTTCTTGAGTCGTGGCGCCGTTGGGGACCGCAATGCCTGCGACGGTTCCGAGGCATGTTCGCATTTGCCCTGCTCGATCAGGTCTCAGGCTCACTGTTCCTCGCTCGCGACCACTTTGGGATCAAGCCCCTGCACTACATGCGTCGCAAAGACGGAGTCGTGTTCGCCTCCGAGCTCAAAGCACTGGTGAGCACGTTCGGATCTGAGCTCCACATGCAGCCCCAGGCCCTCGTGGCTTCCATGCTCTACTACTGGGTTCCCGACCAGCAGTGCTCAGTCAAGGGTGTGGAGAAGCTCCAGCCCGGCACCTTCGCCGAGTTCCGGCCAGATGGCACATCTCGCGTCGAACGCTATTGGGACATTGTCGAAGAGGCGGCGTCAGCACGCGAGAACGAGTACGACCTCCGGCAGGTCATTGAAGAATCCGTGACAGCGCACCTGGTTTCGGACGTTCCGGTGTCAAGCTTTCTCTCCGGCGGCCTTGACTCGAGCATCGTGACGGTGCTGGCAAAGCGAGCCAATCCCCAAATTCGACGCGTACACCATCACGTTCCGTGCTCAAGACCATCGGCTCGAGGCCATGCCGGACGACGCCATCTATGCCCGAAAGGTCGCTCGACGCCATGGTATCGAACTCCATGAGATCGAGCTCAAGCCCGACGTCGTCGAACTTCTCCCCAGGATGGTCGATATTCTCGATGAACCCATCGGCGACCCCGCAGCCATCAACACACTTCTCATGTCGGAGGGAGCTCGCGCCGCCGGGGTCAAGGTTCTTCTGTCGGGGATGGGGGCAGACGAACTGTTCGGGGGTTATCGCAAACATGTGGCGTGTGTTCTGGCCGGGCGATATCGCCAGCTTCCCGGCTACGTGCATCGCTCGGCCAACGGCGTTGTCGAGCGCCTGCCGGTCACAGCCGCGGGTCGTGGCCTCCGCTACGCCCGGTGGGCCAAGCGTTTCGTGACGTTTGCCGAACTTCCCGAGGAGGCGGCCTTCCGTAGGAGTTATAGCCTTTACGACCCCGGCGAGCTGGCCGCGCTCCTCAGTCCAGACTTGCGGCGCGACATCGATGAGGTCATCGCCCAGCATCATGACGTCTACGAGGACAACAAATTCTCAAGCCAGGTCGACCGCATGTGCCTGGCGGACACCCGACTGTTCCTCCCCGGCCTCAACCTCGCCTACACCGACCGAGCCAGCATGGCTGCATCGACCGAGGTCCGTGTCCCGTTTGTGGACCCCATGGTGTTTCGGGCCGCGTTCTCGCTCTCCGCGAAGGACAAGGTTTCCGGGAGAAACGGAAAGGTTGCATTGAAGCGAGCCGCGGAGGCCTGGCTGCCGGACGAAATCGTGCACCGACCCAAGGCATCCTTTTCGGCACCGCTCCGCTCGTGGGTGACACGAGACTTGCGCGACGTCATCAATGAGTCGTTGCTCGGGGGTGAACTCGTCGAGACAGGATTCCTCAGCCGGCCAGCTGTGACCGCGCTCGTCGAAGAGCACCGATCGGGGCGAGAGGACCGGTCCAAGCAGATCTGGCAAATGCTTACCCTCGAGCTCTGGTACCGCCAGACCCGCCGAGCCGGAGTGGGGCAGTGACCCGGGAGCCGGGAAAAGAGGAGTCGAACTAATGAAACAAGTGGCACAGAACTACCACTCGGGGGAACTTGCCGTCATCGACGCACCTGCGCCCTCGTGCGCCCGCGGCGGTGTGCTCGTGCGATCACTCTATTCCCTGATATCCACGGGTACCGAGCTCATGAAGGTCGGAGAGTCCAAGTTGTCACTGGTCGGGAAGGCGCGGGCGAGGCCTGACCAGGTGAAGAAGGTGTTCGACGCCGTCCAGCAGCAAGGAGTGCTCACCACCTACAAGAAGGCAATGAACCGTCTCGACTCCTATTCACCCCTCGGCTATTCGCTCGCTGGCGTCGTCGAGGAGGTCGGGGAGGGAGCTGAAGAGTTCTCCGTCGGGCAGCTGGTGGCGTGCGCCGGCAATGAGTTCGCGCTCCACGCCGAGATCAACTGGGTCCCGATCAATCTCTGCGTGGCGGTGCCCGACGGTGTTTCGCCTCAGTTGGCCGCCTTTGGCACCGTGGGCTCGATCGCCCTGCAAGGCGTTCGTCAGGGAAATGTGCAGATCGGGGATACGGCGTGCGTCATAGGATTGGGGTTGGTCGGACAGTTGGTCGTTCAGCTTCTGGTGGCCTCGGGCGTTCAGGTGGTCGGTCTTGATCTCGATCAAGACCGTTGCCGCCTCGCCGAGAAGTCGGGAGCCGTGCTCTGTGCGGCACCAGACGACGATGGGGTGACCGCGGTCGAGCAGGCCCTCTCCAAAGCTTCGGACGGTCTTGGTGCCGACCGGATCTTCCTGGTGGCGGGCGGTCCTTCCAACCAGCCAGTGGAGCTGGCGGCACGTCTCGCACGCGACAGGGCAACAGTCGTCGACATCGGCAAATGCAAGCTGGATCTGCCGTGGAACGACTATTACGAGAAAGAGCTGGATCTTCGGTTTTCCCGCTCGTACGGACCCGGTCGCTATGACCCCAGATACGAACTGGACGGCGTGGACTACCCGGTCGGCTACGTACGGTGGACGGAGCGGCGCAATCTTCATTGCTTCATCAACGCCATAGCCAGAAAGGAGATCGACCCAGAGCCGCTCATCGCCGGTAGCTTCCCCCTCGAGGACGCGCCGAGCGTCTACGAACAGCTCGGGACCGGCGTGTTGCGCGGCGTCGGATTTCTCTTCGAATACGACACGCCGACTGAGAGTGAACTTCAAGAACCGGGTCGCACTCCTGCAGACGTGCAAGCCGCGCCGAATCGATCCGCACCACCGGCCTCGTCTCACTACACGCCGGCCCGACCGGGAGGCCACCAGGGTGGCACCGTACGGATCGGATTCGTGGGCGCGGGCAATTACGCGTCGTCAATGCTGCTTCCGCATCTCGCAAAGGAGCCTGGGGTCGACCTGGCGCGAGTTTCAACCCGCCGCTCGCTGTCAGCGGTCAACGCGCAGCGGAAGTTCGGGTTTCAGGCTGCCGACACGGACACGAATGCCCTCCTCGAAGACCCATCGATTGACGCCGTGTTCATCGTGACTCGGCACAGTGCCCATGCCGACTTGACCTGTCGCGCTCTTGAGGCGGGCAAGGCTGTATTTGTCGAAAAGCCATTGGCCCTGACTCCTGAGGAGTTGGATCGCATCCTCGCCACGGTGGACGCCACGGGGAACGACAGGGTCATGGTCGGCTTCAATCGTCGCTTTGCGCCGCTCCTGGTGGCAATGCGGGAAAAGTTCGGGCGATCATCCGAGCCCACGATCGCCCGATACCTGGTTAACGCCGGACGACTGGCGTCGGACAGCTGGTACCGGGACGCCCAGCTCGAGGGCTCGCGTTTCGTGGGCGAAGGTGGGCATTTCGTGGACACCATGAGCTGGTGGATCGGTAGCGATCCTGTGGAAGTGATGGCGATGGCCGGCGGAGGTCCCGACGAGGAACAGGTAACCCTTCGATACGGGGATGGGTCGCTGGCGACCATCACCTACCTGACGAATGCACACCGACGCTTCCCCAAGGAGACCTTCGAAGCGTCGAGCGGTGGGCGGACTGCCCGGCTCGACAATTTCAGGCGAGCTACGGTCTGGTCGGGTTCACGAACTCGCGTCCGTCGGCAACTGGGTTCACCGGACAAGGGTCAGCGCGCCGAGATCAAGGCCTTCCTCGACTCGGTGCGCACCGGCGGACCGATGCCCATATCACTGGACTCGCTGACGGCCACGACCCGCACCACGTTCGCTGCGGCCACCGGCGTCGCGACCCGGGCACCGCAACTGCTGTGACCTCGCGGCAAGCGTGCCCGGATGGTTCGGCGGGTCCATGAATTCCGTTGAGCTCGAATGGCGTTTCCGGCGACTGTCGAAGATGTCCGCCTCCGAGTTGGGATGGCGGGTGTCGGACCACATACGGCGCAAACGGTGGGCGTCCCGACAGGTCATGCCCCATGTTCCACCCGAATCGTGGGCCCTCCGCTCCCCCGGACGCGCCGCCGCGCCCTGGGACTCGGCTCGGGATGCCACCTTCCGAACCTTCCACTCAGCCGAGATGTTGCACACCGTGCCGGGCGAGGCGCGCCAACGTGTGATCGCAGTGGCTGAGGAGGCGCTAGCAGGGCGATGGGAGCTACTGGGCGCGGTGCGGCGGGACATGGAGGACCCGGACTGGTTCTTCGACCCGGTGACCGGAAGGCGGGCCCCCCAGGTCGACTACTGCTTCAGAGTCAATCACCGCTCCGAGGACATCACGGGCAACGTCAAGCAGATATGGGAACTGTCGCGCATGCACCACCTCACGGTGCTCGCCTCGGCCTACGCTCTCTCCGGCGATGAGCGCTACGCAGAACGCGTTGCTTCCCATCTCAGTTCCTGGTGGGAACAGAACCCTTTCCTCTCTGGCGTGCACTGGACAAGTGGCATTGAGTCAGGAGTCCGACTGATCACCTGGGTCTGGGTGCGTCGGCTGCTCGACGGATGGGACGGAGCAGCCGAGCTCTTCGAACGGAACGATGTCGCACTTGCTCAGATCTGGTGGCATCAACACTACCTTGCAAGTTTCCGTAGTCGCGGATCGTCGGCCAACAATCACGTGATTGCCGAAGCCACCGGCCTGTTGGTGGCGGCGCTGGCCTTCGACTGGTTCGCTGAGAGCCCTCGCTGGAGAGAGGAAGCCGCACGTGTTCTCGAACAGGAGCTGACGAGCAACACCTTCCCGAGCGGTGTCAACCGGGAGATGGCCTTCGACTACCACGGCTTCGTCGCCGAACTGGCGGTCGTTGCTGCAGTGGAGGCGGATTGGGACGGTCGCCCTCTCTCCGACGATCTGTGGACATTGCTTTCTCACATGTTCGATGTCATCGCGGCGACGGTGGATGTGAAGCATCGCGCTCCGCGCCACGGGGACGGGGACAACGGCCGGGCTCTTGTTCTCGATCCGCCGACAACCGAGCGGTCGTCTGACCTCCTTGCCGTCGGCCACGCTTTGTTCGACGCGCCGGAATGGTGGCCGTCCGCGGGGTCGACGTTGACCAGCACCCTCCTGGCATCGATGGCCGGTCGTCGCCGTACGGCAGGGCACCCGGAGCGCCGCCCATGTCACTACACCGACGCGGGCCTGACTCTGATGCGGAGCTCGCCATCCGACGGCGAGGAGATATGGTGCCGTTGCGATGGAGGTCCCCATGGGTTTCTCTCGATCGCGGCCCATGCTCATGCCGATGCGCTCGCGGTCGAAGTGCGATACGACGGCATGGACGTGCTGGCCGATCCCGGCACCTACTGCTACCACGGTGAGCCTCGCTGGCGTAGCTACTTTCGCTCGACGCTGGCCCACAACACGATCGAGGTCGGACGCCAAGACCAGTCCACCTCAGGCGGCCCCTTTCTCTGGACTCGTCACGCACGCAGCCGACTGATCGAACTGGAGACCGATGAGGACGGAGAGACAACCACTTGGACCGCCGAGCATGACGGTTATCGCTCCCTAACCCCGCCGGTGAACCACCGCCGATCGGTGCGACTCGAAAGCCGACTTCGGCGACTCGAGATCGTCGACCTTCTCGAGACGACGGGAGAGCATGGCCTCCGGCTGGCCTTCCACTTGGGCCCGCACATGCAGGCCCGGCTGGTTGGGCGCAGCGTCGAACTCAGTTGGTCACACGACTCCTACTCGAGAAGCGCCACCCTGTTCTTGCCCGTTGGTCCTTCTTGGTCGCTGTCGAGGGGCGAGACCGACCCGATCCTCGGATGGTATTCCCCGCGCTTCGGGGAGAACCAGCCGACCTGGGCTGTCATTGGCGAGGGAGCCTGCAGCGGGGACGGGATCGACACCTATACAACGGTCCTTCAGTTCCATTCGTGACCGGGAATTCTGTCCTCTCGCGGAGATGAGGCGCTGAGTTGGTCCTTCATTCAAGTATCTGCGAAGCCCTCGCAAGCTCTAACACAAGGTGGTTGAGCTGCGCGAACTGGCGGACGATGGGACGGTCGGCGCCCCCGAGCGGGGGCCGTCAAGTCATGAACGTGCGCGGCCGTTGAGGACCCTCTGATGGTCAGTCCTACGGGAGTAACCAGCTCTCCTGTCGCCGGCCCGTCCCCACCATCCGGTAGCGGCGACGACCGCAACCGCCTGCGTATTGCCCTGAACCTGCTCGCTGACGATCCCCGGCAACCGTCCGGCGCCCACTGGTGCTGGACTCGCATAGTGCCCGAGATGGCCAATCGCCTATTGCCGGGTGAAGAGCTCCACCTGATGCTGGGTCCCGCGGCGCGACGCTATTTTCCCGACCATGGAGATGCCGTACGTCACATCACCTACCCATGGACGAACGAGCATCGGATCTTGCGAACGGCGAGTGAGCATCTCTATTCCCCGATTCGACTTCCTCTGCGCCACATCGATCTGTTGAGTACCGCCATCGCCCCCCTGGTGAACCCCACGCGGACGCTGGTCATCCACATGAAGACAATGCACGCGTTCTCGGCTCCGGAATCGCTCACGACCGGAGCCCGGGCCTATCGCCGTCTGAACTATCAGCGATCGGTTCGACGCGCCGACGCGATCGTCGTCAATTCCAACAGCTTGCGGACCGAGATCGATCGGTATCTGGATGTGGACCCCCAAAAGGTCAGCGTGATTTACGAAGCGGTCGACCATGACATCTTCAAGCCTGGCAGCCGGGATGCTGCTCGGGCGCACGTCGCCTCGTTTGGGATCTCACGACCATTCGTGTTGTTCGTCTCATCCCTCTGGCGATACAAGAACTGCGACGGGCTGTTGCATGCGTGGAGGCTGGCGCGGGATCAGCTCGAGGGGCGCCAACTCGTCATCCTCGGAGCCGAGCGAGACCAACAATACGCCGCCGAGTTGCATGCACTGGTGGACGAGCTCGGCATCGCGGACGACGTCGTCTTCGCCGGCGCGGTGCAGAACGAGGAGACCGCCCGCTTCTACCAAGCGGCCGATCTCCTCGTCTATCCTTCCTTCAACGAAACCTTCGGGTTACCGATCCTGGAGGCGATGGCCTGCGCCTGTCCCGTTGTCACCTCCAACGTCAGCTCGATGCCCGAGATTGCCGGCGGGGCGGCCCTGCTGGCGGATCCTCACGACTCAGGGTCGATCGCCCGCGCCATCGTTGAGGCCACCGGCTCGGCCGCGTCCACACTACGAACGAAGGGGCTCGGTCGGGCTCAGGTGTTCAACTGGGGAACGATCGCCGAGTCGACGCTGGACGTCTATCGCGCTGCTGCCGAACGGCGGCGGCGATAACCATCCTGTCATCGCCCCGGTAACCAGCCTCGCCGGCCGATTTCATCGGCTTCCCATGGAGCTGACCGGCCCGACTACGAAGACTGTTCGGACGATGCACTCCGGGGACGCCTGGCCGTCGGATTGACGGGATCCCGATTGTTGGTCCAGCCGCTCATATGGGTTGGTGTCGGTTGGTCCAGGCTCGGGCGAACTCGTTGGGGCTGAGCCAGCCGTGCGCACTGTGGACGGTTCAAGTTGTAGTCGATGCTCCAGTCCTCGATGCACCTGGACTTCGAGAGGAGGGAATCGAAGCGGTCGCCGTTGACGAACTCGTCGCGTAGGCGGCTCTTGAAGGACGTCCAGGCGTTCCACCATGGTGACCCCTGATCGACGAAGACCGTCCCGGTGCCGTTGAATCGGCACCAGTCGCCACGGCGTGGGCGATAATTTCGGGGCCGTTGCCGAACCTGACGAAGGCCGTCCAGCCCGTTCGGCCGCAGGCCGTCTGGTCGAACTGGAAGTCGAGGGCCTCGAGCACATTGGGTCGGGTCGGGCACATGGCCCTCGATCACCATGCCATGTCCACGGAGTAGCTGCTTGCGCTTGCGATAAGGGACCTTGAGGGTTTGGGAGCGCCAGAGGTGCTGTATCCGCTTGTTGTTGACCTGCTGACCTTGGCCCCGCGCGATCCCGGCCGCCCGCCTCCATCCCCAGCGGCGGACGTGACAATGAGAAGCCGCGCTGCCAGGCCAGGCGGACCATGTCGTCGTCATTAGGCGTGGCCGCGACGTTGCGCTGGGAGGCCCGGTGTTGGCCGACCACCCGGCAGGCACGGCGTTGCGAGACCCGAACCGATCGATGAGCACGTTCAGTGCTCGCCAACGACGGATTGGGGTCAGAGGTCCCTCAGCCAGCCCTTTGAGCAACGACTTGACGAGTTCGGCCTCGGCCAGGAGCTTTCTTTCCGCGAGCGTGCGGGTTACCCTTCCGGCGGACGCCGGCGTTGCTTCGTCTTGTGCTGTCCTCCTTGCCCAATCTTGGGGCATCGGACTCACACAAGGGTTGGACTACTTCAACGGGACCCGGTGAGGCTCACGAGCCGGCGGCGGCACAAGGAGAAGCTCGGTGTTTCTCACAAGCCGTCCGCGAACGCCGTTCAACAGGTTTCCCGCTGAACGGCGTTCCTCCCCCTCGACCGATCGGCGAACCGAGGACCGCATGGCCTGCATGATGGCAAGGGTGAGGACGCTCGTGAGGAGATCCGCTGCCGCAGCCCCACTAACCCCGTACTTCGGGGTCAACGCGCACACGGCCCCGACGGAGAAGGCCAGCTTCGCCAACATGACCACGAAGAGTGAACGTACTCGCCGTGTCGTGGTCAGGGCGAGAATCGGCCCGACGGAGAAGGCGGCGAACACGAGGGAGATGCTGAAGATCCGCGCGCTCGGCGTGTAGGCGACGAACTCCGGTCCATAGAGCACTCGCAGCAGGGTGGGTGCGGCCACCAGGACGGCGATGGCACATGCGGACGAGGCCAGAACACCCGCCCCGGTCACCAGGCGAATGATTCGTGCCATACCGGTCCAGCCCCGCTCCTCGAGCTGCCGACTCGCTTCTGGCAGTCCGAAACTCCCCCCGGCATTGATCACCAGAAGGGCCGGCCCGACCACCAGCGACTGAGCCGCCTTCAATCCTCCGAACGCTGCCGGGCCCAACAGGGCGCCGGCGATGATGAGATAGAGCTGGGCCGCACCCCAATCTGTTGCACGCTCGCTCACCAGCCACCGGCTCGTGGGCCAATGAGACCAGAGAAACGACCTTCCCCCGCGCAGCGACGGACGTACTGAGAACTGGCGAAGCCCGTAGACAGCAGCAACCGCCGCAGCCAGGCCCCAGGCTGAGACAACCGCGAAGACCGAGTGGAGCCCCGCCAGGAAGACTGCCCCGAACATCAGTGCCTGCACAGCGGTGAACAGAAGGTCGTTCATGAGCGACTTTCTAGGGTTCCCAAGCAGGAAGCCCATTTGCCGCCAATAGTCCTGCAGATTTAGTGCGAGAACCCAAGGAGCCACCGAAAGCATGCCAATTCCGAAAGAGTGCTGACCGAAAGCGAGGAGGGCCGCCCCCAAAGCCGCAATGATGCAGGCGGCCATTAAACCGAACATCACATCCGCGGCAAATCCGCGCCGAATGGACTCCTGCTTTTGATCCCCGCGCAGGTCACCCGTGATCGCCATAGGGACCGTTATCAATGCCCGATGAATCAACGTCATCAAGATCCAGACCGCGTAAGCCAGGGCGAATGCTCCCAGGCCGGCAGGACCGCTGATTCGAGCCACGACGATGCCCACCGCAAAGTTGGATACCGACGCCACACATTGGTCGGCCATCGTCGTCGCCGCACGGTTGGCAGCTCCGTCGCGTGAGCGCCACCGCGCTCCGAACCGGGTCTCAGACATGCTTGTTACCGGTCTCGGTCAGCGAGAGCAGGGTAGTCGCTGGTCAGAGTGTGGGTCATGGGCGTTTGGGTCGGGGGCTGGCGTAGGCGCATTGATGTCAAACGCTCCGCAAGACAGAGCGCGTCGCCTTCACGCAGATACAGCGAGCGACGGTCACTCGTGCCGCTTGGGCTGTCACGCCGGTTGTATCTGCCGGGTCCCTCCACCGGACTGGTCGGTGAATGTCCAGCTCCCGGCTAGGGCAGTCCCTACCCTCGTGGGCAAATGTCCCTTCGGTCGTATCTACTGCCATCTTCGGATCTCTGTAGAGCTGTCGAATCCAGACAGGGGGCGTGGTGGTACGACCACATTTCCCAATCTGGACTCGTCGACTCCATACACACTTACCCGGGACTCCAACTCAGTGCTCAACACCGACCCACCTCGGCCTCTCGATCGAACCAGTTCCTCGGATGGTTCCTCGATCACCGTTTCCAAGATCTCCGTCATCGTGGTCGCAGCTGAACGGCTCTTCCGTCATGGATTGGCTGGACTTCTCAGCGAGGACGAAGGCCTAGATGTCATCGCTGTCTCTGACGGCGAGCCCGAGCTGCTCGGGCTCTGCACCGCCACGTCCGCCGATGTTGTCCTAATGGATCTGGAGCTCTCACGAGCCGACGGCATCGATCTCGTGCGGTCGCTTACTTTGGAGTGCCCGCACACGAGGACTCTGGTCTTGACATCCAATCCCGACTGGCGCGTCCGCCCGGTCATGGTGGCGGGAGCCGCCGGCCTACTCCTGAAGGACACCTCCCCCGAAGCCATCAGGGCCGCGGTCGTCTCTGTTCATTTAGGTGATCTGGTTCTCTGCAACGAGGCGGCGGAATGGGTCCTGGGTGAGGAACCATCCAGCCTTCTCACCCAACGGGAGTCGGTCGTACTCCGGATGGTCGGTCAAGGTGCAAGCAACGCGGAGATCGCCACACAACTGGAACTAGGTCAGAAGACTGTGCGCAACTACGTAAGCCGCCTCTATCGCAAGCTCGAACTCAACAATCGTGCGCAAATGGCCACATACTTGGCCCGCACCGACATCGCTCGAAATGCCAGTCGGGATGGAACTCAACGTCCCGGGAACGACTCTTCGGACAAGAGCAAATGAACGAGCAGCCTCTCGATCTGCGTGCATCGCTTCAGGAGATCTGGCGACGCCGGCTGCTGGTCATTGTCGTGGCCGCGCTCTGCGGACTCGGTGGGGTCGTGTACGGCTTCCTGAAGCCGGCAAATGTGACCGCCTCCGCCTTGGTTCTCCTGCCCGCGAGCACCGTGTCCGGCTCAAGCGACTCGGGCAACACTGGCAACTCGGGCGCGACGGGGAGCGGCATCAACACCCAGGCCGTCATCGCAAGAAGCACACCAGTTCTGACTGCGGCCGGTGCCAAGGTGTCACCGTCGCTCGGGGCACCGGCCGTGGAAAACCTCGTGACGGTGAAGCCACTGAGTAGTCAGATCCTCCAGATCCAGGCCCAGGCTCCGAAGAGTAGGGCCGCCGTGCAGTTGGCCAACGCCGTCGCCACAAGCTATGTCGACTACATCGGTCAACTGGAGACGAGCTCTGGGGGGCCTGGAGTTGCTGCCTTGAAGAAGGAATCCGCCACGTTCACCAAGCAGATCAAGGATCTCCAGGCGCAGATGAGCACGGTGTCCGCCCGCATCGCCTCCGAGGGTGCCGGATCGGTTGGAGGCCAACGAGACGTCGCTTTGTTGGGCTCTCTTCAAAGCGAACAGGATCAAGTCTCGCTTCAACTCAACACCGTCGCCAGCCAGATCGCATCCGCCCAACTGGCCACGAAGTCGAGAGAGAACACCACGCGGATATTTCAGAGTGCCACTGCCCAACCGGTGTCCGCGTACGCCGTGCCTCTAAAGAAGGGCATCATCGGATTCGCGATCGGGCTGTTGGGAGCCATAGTATTCGTACTCGTTCGACTCCAACGCGGGCATCGATTGCGACATCGAGACGAGATTGCACGTGCAGCTGGAGCCCCGGTCATCGCCTCGCTCGACGCGCCGAGTTGCACCAATCCCTCTGCGTGGCGAGAACTCCTCGAAAGCCGACCGCGTGCCACCAACGAGTGGGCCCTTCGGCATGTGCTCCACTCTCTTCAGAACAGTGGCGGTCAGGGACTTGTCCTTCATGTCCGAGTGATCTCGTTCGCCGGTGACACACCTGCCTTGACCACTGGACCTCGACTGGCGCTGCACGCCGCAGCCTCTGGCATTTCGACCGTACTTGTGGCAGAGAACGCCCTTGAACTCCAGGATCGTTCGCTCGTGCCCTTGTGGGCGGCGTTTACCGGAGCGGAGCCCTTGGGTCGAGGATTGCCAATAACCCTCGGGTTGAAGGACTTTGGCGACGATCCGCCTCAGCTCCTCGTGTCAATCGTGGTCTTCGATGGCAAGTCGGATATCTCCGCCCGGCCCGACACCGTGAACCTGCTGTCCGTCTCTTCGAACGTCGTCACGGCTGACGAGCTCGCGCATCTGGCGCTGAAGGCGTTCGACGGCGGGTCCACCCTGGAAGGCGTGGCGGTGGTAAATCCCGAGCCGACCGACAACACGAGCGGCATCCTTGCAGATGTCAGTCTCCGCCTACTGCCTGCCCGTGCGGGTGCCGATGCAGGTGACGACGAGCTGGTTCATCTCGGAGCACGGACGGGCGAGACCAAGGTTTCACCCGAACGCCTCTCGAGTCGGGAGAGCTGATGGAAACGACGACAGCCAGCGAGGACGCCGCCCTGGGCCCGATGATCGGCCTCCGAGCTTTGATGGTGACGATACGAAGCCACCGTCGGGTCTGGCTTCTCACAGGTCTCGTTGGTCTGATCATCGGAGCGAGCCTCCACCTGGTGATCCCGCACAAATACACCGCCGTAACGGACATCTATCTGACCCAATCTGCTGGTTCAAATCCGGCGCAAGCCACGGCGGCGGATGTGTCCCTCCTGCAGACGGAGGCGGTTGCCCAGCAAGCGGTCACCTCGGGGCATCTGCACATGAGTCCGGGTGCGCTTCTTTCCCACTACACCGGTTTCTCGGAGACCGGCAACCTCATGTCGATCAAGTTCAGCGGTCCATCCCAGACCGAGGCGGTTTCGGGTGCCAGGGCCGTTGCCCAAGCCTTTCTGGCCGTCCAGGCGCGAGAGCTGCATCAGCAGACTGACGTGCTCGTGGGCGGTCTTCAGTCTCAGATCTCCTCTATCAATTCCGCGATCAGCTCGTTGAACGACTCCATCAACAATCTCTCCGGTGCCTCCCCCAACGAGCAGACGAACAATCAACTCTCTGATCTCATCAACCAGCGAAGCTCCGACGAATCGCAGTTATCGCAGCTGCAGTCGCAAGTTCAACAAGCTCGTCTCAGTGAGCAGTCCTCCGACCACGTTCTGGACCCTGCAGCCCTGGTTCGAGTGTCGACGAAAAAAGTGATCCTCATGGACGCGCTCTCCGGACTGATCCTCGGTCTCGCACTCGGCCTCGCTGCGGTGATCTTTCGTTCGCTCCTTTCTGAGCGTGCGCCTGGTCGCTCGACAATCGCAACGACTCTCGACGCGCCCGTCGAGTTGAGTCTTGGGCGCTACCGCAGTCCTCGCGTGCTGCGGCGTACTCGGTTGTCCCGCCGTCTGAGAGATCCGAGCCCGACCCTTCGGATGATCGAGCGTCGGTTGCGCGGCCATCTCGAGTCCGCGCCCGGATCAGCGTTAGCGGTCGTCACAGTCGGCGCTTCCGAGCCCACAGCCTTGGCAGTGGGTGCCCTGGCCTTCGCTTTGTCTTCAGAGGGGCACCGGGTGGTAGTGGTCGACGCAGCCGCCGACCGACCCCTTGCCTCAATCCTCCGGCTCACCTGCAAAACCGACGCGATGGAAACATTCCAGCTTCCCGCGGCGGAAGGCCCCCCCGTGAGCGTGCTCGTGGCCCCGGAGGACCCATTGCAGATGGCACAGAAGCCACCTCCCGACGACGCCGATGCCCTCCTGATCCTGGGCTCACTCGACGCCGCGTTCGGGGCGGACCACCTCGCCCCGTGGGTAAGGGACGCAGTCATGGTCCTCTCTGCACAGCGAACCACCCTCGCCCGCATGGATGTCAGCCGGGAGATGTTGCACGAAGCCGGTATCTCCCTGCGCTCCGTCATCCTCATGGATGCAGATCCGGAGGACGACAGTTCCGGTGCGCTCAGTCCCGTTGATCTCCGACTGACCGCAGCGGTAACAGCGGAAGCGTCGGAGTAGGGAGTTGTTCGTGGAGACGAGGGCTGTTGCCACTGGCCGTCGCCAGGGCAGGCGACACGATCCGCTCCTGCGTCGGGTCGCCGTCATCTGGGCACTGCTGCTCTTTAACGCGCTTACCCCGGGGCAGGGGTCTCTTCTGCCCATCCCGCACCGGATCGCCCAACTCATGACCCAGGGCGCGTTGATCGCGGCTCTTGTGTTGGCTGTCAGCATAAATCCGCGGATGCGAATGCGGCCGAACTGGTTCCTCGGGCTCTACACCGTGCTCACGGTCACCTCGCTCATGATGAGTGTTCGTGTCATTGGTCTGGGGACCGAATTCCGAATCGTCCGCCTGATCGTGTTCCTCTTCGTGCTGTGGCTCCTCACCCCATGGTGGGGAAGGCGAGACCTGCTAATTCTGCGTGCTCAGATGGGCGTCATCGTGATCATTCTGGGCTCGGTTGTTCTGGGGCTCCTCATCTCGCCCGGAACAGCTATGCCCGCTGGCCGTCTGAACGGCGCGATCTGGCCGATCTGGGCGACAGGGGTAGCTCACTTCGCGGGCGAGATCATTGGCCTGACCGCGTTGCTCTGGCTGTGCCGTCTGATATCTCACCGTATTGCTCTTGCGATCGCGGTGCCCTCAGTGATCGTTCTCGTGCTGACCCACACACGCACGGGTCTCCTGGCCATGATCGTGGGCCTGATGGTTGGGGGCGCCAGCCTGTTGCTCGCAAGGCGGCGGGTTCGTAGGACTCTCGCTGTAGTTCTCCTGGTTGTCGTCGTGATCGGCGTACCGGCATCACCGCTCCTGACGCACTGGTTGGCTCGGGGAGAGAACACCCAGCAGCTTGGGGATCTCACCGGTCGCACAAAGGCCTGGTCGGCGGTGCTCGCGGTCCATCGACCGACCACCAATGTGATCTTCGGAAGTGGCTTGTCCAACGATGCCGTGAATGGCTCGACGGGTCCGGAAAACGGGCTGGCCATCGACAGCAGTTGGATATCGATCTACCAGGATCAGGGCATCGTCGGAGACGTGCTGGTCGGTCTGATTTTCGTCGTCCTGCTGCTGACTGCTCTGTGCCGGGCACGGGGGCCCACGCGAGCCTTGGCACTCTTTCTGATCGTCTACTGCCTCATCGCAGGCATCAACGAGAGCGGCCTGGGTGGCGTGTCGCCATATCTTCTCGACCTGTCCGTTGCGGCGTCACTGGTGACCTTCCCGTCCGCCAGGGGCACCGACTTGACCTTTGGCCTGTCGCTGCCGGAGCTTCCTCGGTCCGTCGAGATCGAACGATAATTGAGCGGACGGTGTCATTGGCTCAGACTCCGGGCTCGGTCCAACGGTGCAACCACATCAACGCCGTGGAACGAACGACCAGAAGGCGCGTGATACGGCTGTGAGGTCACAGACGCGGACAAAGGGCCTTCGGGTCAACGAGTGGCATCGACGAACCCTCCACGGGCGGGTACCTGTTCCCAGCCCCTCACGTCAGGCATTTGCGCAGATAAGCGGCCTCGAGTAGCAGAGGGTGGATGGAGCGCGCGACTCCCAGGAGCCAGGCCTGGGGGGTCGCGACGCTGGACTGTCGGCACTGGGACTCTCATGGCCGTCATCCACGTGGAAAACGCTCGTGACCGCCAGTGGGAGCTTGCCATGTCCGTGTCCGGGGAAATCCCAGTGACGATGGACGGTCTCGATGATTGGCAGGCACTGATGATCCCGCAAGGGAGGCCTGTTTGGCGCCTTTTGACCCTGAAGAGCCAGGTTCCTGACACAGGGGATGCTCAATGCTAGCGTCGTAGATGCTCTCCCTCGCAGGCGCTCTCCCCCGTGCGCGTCGACTCGTGGTGGAGAAGCAGAAGGGACGAGCATGCCATTCCGCGGAAGAGTGCTCCCGCTGGTCAAATTGGCCGTGCCCGTCTGCTTGGGCGTCTTGGTCATCGCAGCAGTGTCGGCATGGTCCCTCTCGAATCCCGCACCGTCGAAGCCCGGACCCTCGAAGCTGGCCCTGGCATCGGCGCCGGTCTCAGCAACGAGCACGGCGGCAGCCGGTTACGGGCTCGTGGCGTCCGACGGCGGGGTGTTCACCTACGGCGACGCGGTGTTCCACGGCTCCGCCGGCAGTCTGCACCTCAATGCTTCCATTGTCGGCATGGCGGCCACCCCCGACGGCGGTGGTTACTGGCTCGTGGCGTCCGACGGGGGAGTGTTCACCTACGGCGACGCGGTGTTCCACGGCTCCGCCGGCAGTCTGCACCTCAATGCTTCCATGGTCGGCATGGCGGCTACCCCCGACGGCGGTGGTTACTGGCTCGTGGCGTCCGACGGGGGAGTGTTCACCTACGGCGACGCAGTGTTCCACGGCTCCGCCGGCAGTCTGCACCTCAACGCACCCCTCGCCGACATGGCGGCCACCCACGACGGAGGTGGTTACTGGCTCGTGGCGTCCGACGGCGGGGTGTTCACCTACGGCGACGCGGTGTTCCGCGGCTCCACGGGCAGTCTGCACCTCAACGCACCCATCGCCGGTATCGCGGCCACACCGGACGGCGGTGGTTACTTGCTCGTCGCTTCTGACGGCGGGGTGTTCACCTACGGCGACGCGGTGTTCCACGGCTCAAGGGGCGGCCTGCGACTCAACCGGCCAATCGTCGGCGTGGCGGCCACCCGCGACGGAGGTGGTTACTGGCTCGTGGCGTCCGACGGCGGGGTGTTCACCTACGGCGACGCGGTGTTCGACGGCTCGACCGGGGCAGCGCACCTCAATGCCCCGATCGTCGGCATGTCTCGCCTCGCAAGCACCACACAGACCCCGTCTCTCCTCCCGGCGCCGGCAGGGGGTATATGCGTGACCAGCTCCCCCACGGGATCATGCCCCTTCCCCGACCCTCAGCCAGAGTTCAGCGGCACCGCCCCCAACAGCACGCCCGAGGTCGATGTCAACATGTGGAACCCGATCCAGGGTGCAAGCGTGATGCTCTCGGCCAGCAGCCCATCCGTGTTCACGGCCGTGGCGAACATGCCCGCTGGCAACACTGCGGTCGTCTCCTACACGAACTCGTGGGCACGCGACTACACGGGCACCGTGGACAGCTACTCGCAGATCACTCAGACCACCAGCGAGACGATGCCCCACAACGCTCAGACCACCGCCTGGGCTATGGACGACCTGTGGTTCAACAACTGGGCCGATGAGGTCATGGTCCAGTACGACTTCACGAGCAACGGCGACTGTGATGCCAGCACCGTCGTGGCGACCAACGTGACCTTCGGTGGTACCAACGGCGTGCCGGTCCAGCAGTGGCACCTGTGCGACTTCACGAGTCCCGGTGACTCCGGTCATACGCTCGACTGGAAACTCGGTTCGACCGAGGGAACGGGCAGGCAGAGTGAGCCCGGCGGCAAGATCGACATCCTCGCCATGATCAAGTGGCTGGAGACCCACGGCTACCTGCAGGCGTCGAGCACCTGGACCGCCCTCAGCAGCGGCTGGGAGATCTGCTCCACGGGTGGGCAGAACGAGACATTCAAGATGTCCAGCTTCTCGGTGACTGCTTCATAAACGAGATGGGTTCGAAATCGGCGAGTGGCCCGGTCGCTACTTCTTCTGGGACCGCTCGGTTTGTGGACCCTGATCCGTCGCCTCGGCCAGCTTGGTCGAAAGCGGCGACGGATTGTGGTCGAGCTGTGACATCGACGCTTCGAGGACTGCGGCTCGGATCGGCTAGATGGCGTGGACAGACTCTGCCGGCCCCATCGGCGTCCTACCCTTCGGGCGGCAATATTCCTCCAAACTGCTCAACGGCCGGCCACCATGGCGGCGTAGACCCCACTGACGTGGCAGCAAGGGAAGCTCAACTCATGAGGGTCCGACAGTCTTGGGCGGTCGCTTTGCCCTTGATGAACCCCGACCCGCCCTACCTTTCCTGCTCCCAAACCGGACGTCTCTTTGACGTCATCAGGCATGACCCGCCTCGAGCCGATCTATCCTCCCTTTCCAGCTACAACGTCGCTGAGGGAAATCGGCACCTCGATTTCGTGAAGTTTGTCCTCCGCTACAAGGCCTCTTCTGGAAAGTGTCCGACTGAGGAATGGAGCCGCCCGAGAGCCAATCCATTTCGTGAGAATCCAGTAGCACTCCTTCCGCTCTGAAGCAGAAAGCGGGGCTTGCCGAATCGCTCTGACGTAACCCAATAGGTATTCGCCATAAAGGCGGACTGCCGGATGCCAGAGTCGATCGTCTCGGCGAGGATCGAGGACCGTGCACCTCTGACGCATGTCGGAGCTCCGGCCAGCTTGCTCCGCGTGGACACGTCGGAACTGGAGGCGTTCGGGAATGATGCAGAAGGACCCATGAAGGCCCAGTTCAGTGGTGAAAATACGGTCGGCAAAATGATAGCTATTGAGTCGTGCTACAGATCGGAGCGCATCCAAGCGCACCACTCCTCCGTAGTCGTCACCCCAGCCGTCGAAAAGCATGCTCGCAAACCTTTGAGGCGCACTCGGCAGAGATGTCGACGTCGTGTAATCCACCAGGTGCGTAACCACCCCGGCGCTATCGATAGTCGCGGACCAGGTGTTGGCAAGGATGACCTCGGGATGTTGGTCGAGTGCATCGATACAACGTTGAAGCAGATCACGAGCGCAGAGATCGTCGTGATGTGCGGACTTGAACAGCTCGCCTCTAGCTTGCTCAATCACGAAATTGTGGTTCGGAGCGAGACCAATGTTCCTTGGCTGCCGGATGTATCGGATCCGCGAATCCCGCTTCTGATATGAGCGGCATATGCTTGAGGTTTCGTCAGTCGAAGCGTTGTCGGAGACAATCAATTCGAAGTCGTCAAATGTCTGGCCAAGTAGGGCGTCCAGCGCCTCACGCAGATAGTCCTCGCCGTTGTAGACAGGCAGTCCGATACTGAGTCGAGGAATAGCGGTCTTCATCTGATCTCCCAGGTGACGGCAACGCGCGCCACTCCTAGTGAGAGTCGGGAAGGCTGGTCTCTGATACCTTCAGCTTCGCGATGATCCTCAGCATGTAGGCGCCGCGAGCAGCGAATTATCCCAGCCGTGACGGTTTCTCTATGAATGGCAAATCGACAACTTCGGCTCGATCCCAGTCACGCATTATACGCCGTCTTCTATAGAGGATCACCTGGTGTACGAGAGGTATCTTATGGCGCACAAGTGGTCCTACCAAGCGCGCTTTGAGGCCGTTCCCCAGCGAATAAAGCCCGATCGTTGATTCAAAGTTAGGGCTCTTGGTAACTGGCTGAGGCAGCACACAGCGGATGCGGTCGAGGACGCCCGCCTCGTAGAAGAATCGCCAGTCGTCGGCGGTTGCTCGAATGGGCAGTAGGTGTTCGAGCATGCGCGCGCACGCCTGGCGAGTAATGACGTAGGCGCCAGCATTCACCAATTGACGAGCGTCAATCGGTAGCGACAGCAGTCGTGAAGACGGAAGGGAGACCGAGGACTCCGAGCTTATCTTCAGCGGGCCCGGCGGGTAACTAGCGTAGTTGAACAATGCCACTTCCGCACCTGTCAGATGACCAGCTACGTCATCAGCTAAGTCACTGAGGTCAGCTGGCAATGTGACATCGTCCTCCAGTATCAACGCCGTGTCACTCCCCCCTTCCAGAATCTTCTGATAGACGTTGAAGTGGCTCAGCGCGCATCCCGCAGCGCCGGCTGGGAACGGACATCGCAACGCCAATGAAGGATCGATGAGGGTACTGTCATTCAGATCTAGAGTTCGGCCATCGACGGCAGGTACGATTTCGTAGTCCAACCCGGTCCGTTGCAACTCAGCAACGATATGCGTCCGTCGATCGGGTGAGCGAGCCAAGTTGATGACATAGGCGTGCATACCTACGGTAGGTTCCTTTCGGCCCGCGCGCGAGCCAACGCCTTGTGAGAACCCCTCGCCCACAGGACCGAAGAACAGGTCAGGCGGGAGGTCAACCCTTGCAACGTATGACGAGTCCCGATTGCGTCGTCCTGATACAGCCGTGTTGCGCCCACTAGCCAGGTTCCTATCACGCCGCACCATGAAGGGAGACGTTGACCTCCCACATCGACGCCCTTTGGCTGGCGACAACTACGTCAGGTCCTAGCCTCGGCGCCCGCAACCTGAGCTTCTCGGACGACGACGGGCGTCCGCTCCGCTGGAGCAGGTTGTCGGCCGATTGCGTTGAGCCCAGCGCCCCGGCGAAGCCCTGAGCGAGTGAGTCTGGACAGGTCAGACCGGGTTGAGATCGATTTACTTCCTGTCGCGGAGTCGACTGACAAGTCGGGGGCCTGTGAAGTGCGTGCCCGCGACGAACCGCATGACTGGGCCCAAGCTCGGAGCCGCCAATGCGCCGGTGAAGAAGAGACCGGGCAGATTGGATTCGAGGTTGCGATCGAGCACCGGGGCGCCGGCAAACAACTTGAGGCTGTCGCGTAGGGAAGGCGAAAGGTATTCGAGGCGCGTCAAGTCGAATCGAAAGCCGGTTCCGGCGATGACATGATCAGCGCACTCAGTCACGGCACCTTCAGAGTTGCTCAGGTCGAGTTTGATGCGGCTACCCACTTTCTCAGCTCCGAGGAGTTGGTGGCCGAAGAGAATCGGCACTCTTCCCTCCACTCGCTCACGGAGCCACCAGGCACCCGCTGGGCCCAAGAAGCCCAAACCCTTTTCGACTCGGGTTTCCTTGGGAAGGAACCTGAAGGCGTCTGGCAATCGGTCATAGCCCCAGCAGGGCCACCCTTCGCACAACCGCACTACCGGGCGCCGAAGCCGCTGCAGGCGGGTCGGACTCATCGGGATAGGTTGTGGCCAAACGAGGGCGTCATCGCGCATGACGAGCTTGACGGCCGCTCCATGCTCGAGGAGCAATGCTGCTGTCTCGAGAGCGGAGGAGCCCCCTCCCACGACCAGGACCTCCTTGCCGTGAAATCCTGCGAGGTCCGAATGCTCGGACGTGTGGGAAACCAGGTCGGACGGAAAGGTTGACAACTCCGGCGGCACGAACGCGAACGGGATTATGCCGGTGGCCACCACCACGCGGGCTGCCTTGATGTGTTCACCATTGGCGGTTTGGAGTGAAAAACCGCCCGACGGTGACTGGGACAGCGACGTGACCTCGGTCTCCTCGACGTCGGGCACCAGCTGATCGGCGAACCAACTGCCGTATCCAACGAACTGTTCCCGCGACAGAGGGAAGACCCTGTCGTGGTACTCCTCTTGGGCGTGGTTGCAGTAGTCGCGGACGAGGAAGCCGGTGGATGGTGCCGAAAGGCCGGAGGCATACGGTTCAGACTTGAGCATCATTCCTGCGGGCATGTTGGACTGCCATGCACCCATGGTGTGTCCGAACACCCGATGCTCTACTCCTGCATGTCTCAAGTGGGCTCCCACGGACAACCCATTCGGTCCGGCTCCGATCACGACAACGTCAGTGCTGGACACGGGCGCCTCCTTCCTGGACACAACGCTGCTCCATCGGGGTCGAGCCGTGTCCAGGTGTTCTGAGGGAACGCTGGATCGGCCTTTGGTGAACATCTGCTGGGCGAGACTCACGTTGCTGGCGAGGGCGGCAAAGGCAGGACCGAGGTCGCGTGTGTCCATGTAATCGTAGGTCTGACGGCGAAAAAAGTCCGTCGCGAAGACCGCAGCCGCCTTTCGGGGAGGCACACCGTCCGGTCGTCTTCCCCGTGTCACAATGTTCTCCCAGAGCCATTTGATGTCTCCTTTCAAGTACCGCATCTTGACCCCCTCCCGATAGCCGAGCACGGGACAGAGGGGTTCGCCCGCTGCCCACCTCCACAGCAAGGCGGGAAAGGGGATTCCCGACCGAACAGCTAACTCCAGCGAACCGGACAAGCGGGCGTTGATCTCCATCAAGTGGGGGCGACCTTCCGCATCTCGGCGGAACTCAATTTCGCTGTACCCCTCCAGGTCGAATGCGCGCACAAGTTCCAAGGCGGCAGACTCCAGTTCGACCGGCATAGGGATGGTTTCCCGAACCACGTTGACGCCGCCGAGGACCGGCGTCGTACGGTGGGCCACTTGTGCGAAGCTCGCCCACACCTTCCCGTGCGCGTAGAAGACGCTCACCGCCTCCCGTGTGCCGCTGAGAAGCTCCTGCACAATTACGGATGAACAGCCGACTTCATTGAGTTGCTGTACGTAGGTAAGCGCTTCCGATACATCGAGCACGGTTTTGGAGATCACCCGAGTCGCACCATCCGTCTTGGAAACCCATGACTGGGTTGGCTTGATGACGGCGGGATACCCGACCTCCTTGAGCGCTGACGCGGTGTCCTCGATACGGTTGATCGCCACGGTTCGAGGGTGTTGGATTCCGAGCTCGGCTGCAGCGTCGAGTGTCCGCTGCTTGTCGTTCGCCATATCGAGTGCCGATTCGGAAGCGAGCGCGACTGCAATATTGTGACGTTCGAAACAAGCGCGCTTCGGTCGGACTGCCGCGATCGATCCGTCCATACATGGAATCAGCACGCGAGGGGAATGTGCGCTGACGAGATCGAGCAGAACTTGGGCATAGGCGACAGGATCGCTGTGGTAACTGGGCAGCATGTCTTCATGCTCCGACCAGCGGGAGGCGAATGCCGGCACTCCGAGCCGCAGACGGCACAAGTCGGAAGATTCCGCTGTCGTTACCCGCAATCCCAAGCGACCCAGTGTGCGGGTGGCTACCAGCGCCTGCCGCGTGCTTCCATCGAGCACCAGGGCATCGGCTGAAATGGGCGAGAGATCGCGGTTGAGGGTCACCACGTTTGTCCGTTCGTTGCCATATGACGTGGGTTCCCGGCCCGACGGAGACGAGCGTTGAAGGTGAGAGGTCTCACGCGACGGTCATGCCGCGACGGTCATGCCGGATGGTCGGTAGCGATCTCGGCTGGGTGTAACCCCCGTTACGCTCGGAAAGCGTCGAAGGTTCCCTGGAACACGGCCGATCCGCCGTGACGCATGCCTCGTCTTATGGATGAGTCGAGGTAACTGGGAATCCTGAGGCGGCATAGAGATCCATCTGCTCCGAGCGACTGTGGCGAAGCTGAGAGCACCACCGGGGTGGTCTTGATACCCACGCTTCTTCGCGTAACGGGCCGGCGCGACGGTGCCACCCTGCTCTTGGCCTTCGCCCTGATTGCGTTGTCGGTGAGCCGGCCTGTGGGGTGATATTCGCCCCAGCTCCGCGTCCAACAAGAGGCTGCAGTGCCCAACGATGAGGTGAGGAGGCGCACCAAGACGCCCAGCCGTCCCACAGCGACCTTGGTGCGGCGTTCAAGCGGTGTGACCAGGGAGTTTACCCGACGATCATGACGGGAGGTTCTCCGTGAGAGGCGTGAGACCTTGAACATGTTGAGAACGTGCTGAATCGCTGAGCGCCGCAACACCTCCGCAGCACGTGGCCTCCTCGGGCTCGGGGTCTTCCCAGTAGGAGATCGGGACGAGCGTCGTGCGCGCCAGAGGTGACGCTGATCCCCTTGACAAAGCATTCACAATTCTGCTCGAAGGAGAGGTGACTCTGGCGATGAGGTTGTCGCTTGGCCCATCCGCGCTCTGTCGCCCGAGGGCTTGCCGCCGGTGCGATGGCCCTGGCGATGGTCCATTCGTCCACGGAAGAACCGGTCACGCATCGAGCGGTCCATGAGGATCGAGCGGTGCAGAGGACGGTGTCCCAAGGTTTGCATTCGTCCCCATGAGACATGCGGAGGCACGACATCTGATCACGGGGAGTGCCCGGTCAAGGCTGCGCACCCATGCCGAGCACGGTCACTGGCACCCGTGGTAGGAAATTCACAGCCAGCGCCATGAGGGGCTTCCAGCAAGGGAGGGTGCCGTGTCCGGTAAGCGGATCCACGTTCGGGGTCGGATCGGGCGACTCGCCGCAGCGTTGGCGGTCGCGGGCGGCACGCTCACCCTCGCCTCCGTCGCCCTGAACCTTGGCCCGACTCCTGCCGGCGCGTCCGGCTGTGGCGTGACGCTCGGAGCTCCCCAGGTCACGGGTGCCGCGGGCAGCTTTGGGTTCGTCGTCCCGGCAATGCCTACCGTCCCCGGTGAGGCGTGCAACGCGACCATTGCCGTGACCGGCACCATCGCCACCTCCGGGGGGACCCGGCCCACCAACGTCGTCGGTAACGGTGCGTCTACCTCGGTGACCGTGAGCTTCCTGCCCGGCGAGCCCGGTCCGAACATCCTCTGGGTCTGGACACCGCACTGCGCCGACCCTGCGTCGTTGCCCTATAACTTTTTCGCGTCGAGCCCCGCTGCTGCCACCACGTCGGCACCCATCAACGGGGTGTCGCCCTGCAGCAGCTTCGGCAACGTCACCAGCTCGACGCTCCAACCGCCGATCGTCCAGGTGCCCAATCCCGGCACCTACGTCGCCATGGCGGGCGGCGACGGCAACCTCGGCTATTGGCTGCTCCAGCGGGGTGGCGGCGTCAGCCCCTTCGGCACCGCGACAGACAAGGGCATGCCCTTCACCAACGTCTCGGCGGCCGGCGTCGCCAACGCGGGCGGCGGAGGGTACTGGGTGGCCGACGCGGACGGCGGCGTATTTGCCTTCGGGGCCCCCTTCTTCGGCTCCATGGGCGGGATCCCGTTGAACGCGCCGATCGTCGGCATCGCAGGCACGCCCGACCACGGCGGCTACTGGCTGGCGGCCGCCGACGGCGGCATCTACGCCTTCGGCGATGCCGCGTTCTACGGCTCTGTTCCCGGGGTTCTGCCTCCGGGGGGTTCGCTGAACCAGCCCGTCGTGGGCATCGCTGGGAGCCAGGACGGGAAGGGCTACTGGCTGGTCGCCGCGGACGGTGGCGTGTTCGCATTCGGCGACGCCCTGTTCAAGGGTTCCATGGGTGGCATCCATCTCAACAAACCAGTCGTGGGCATGGCCGGGAACACAACGGGCGGCTATTGGCTCGTGGCCAGCGACGGCGGCATCTTCTCGTTCGGCGCCACCTTCCTGGGTTCACTCGGAAGCATCACGCTGAACGCCCCGGTGACGGGGATGGCCGGTACCAACGACGGCGGGGGCTACTGGATGGTCACTGCCGACGGCGGCGCCTTCGCGTTCGGCGACGCGCCCTTCTGGGGGTCCGCAGCCTGACCTGGGCTACGTTGCGCCCCCGGTCGACGGGTGAGCCGGCCGGGAGGCGGCGTTCTGCACAGTCACAAGTGTCGTGCAGTCGACGATGTACGGCGTTGTCACCTGGGTCTCTACGAAGTGACGCCGAGAACGCGAATCGGACGTGAGGCCCGCCCCACAGATGAAACGGACGTCAGCTCTCGGCCTGGCGTTGACCCATCGAGAGTTCCATCGCTAGGCACACACTCCCCATGGGGCAACGTGTAAGGTGAGGGTATTGGGTCAGGCCGAGGTCTTAGCTGAGCCAACTCGGGTATACAGCCCTCGAGACGTCCCAAACCTTCGTTGGGACGTTCTGTCGCGCCCGAGACAGCATTCGGATCACGCATGAGACACATTCCGATCACGCGAGAGACAGCCATAGAAAAGGTACGTACATCGGCTTTTTCCACAGGGTAACCAATGGAGTCGCTGGCGAACCTAGGATGTTCTTTGAGTGGGTCCTTCCAACGCCCCCCCACACCGGCCTATATTGCGACATGCCGGTTGATCAGATCACCGTTCCCACCCACTACGACCTCTCGTAACCGCCCCCCAACCGAGAAACCTCACCGCCGCGATCACGGCGAATGACCACCACGCGATCGAGCGGCTGCTGGAAGCCGAGTTATTAGCACCAAAGAATCGCAATCCCGACCACGAACGGAGCTATTAATGACGAAATTCCAACACTGGAGCAGCCGCAAGCGTGGAGCACTTCTCGCCTCGACTGCCGCCGTGCTGGCACTCGTCGGCATCGGCGCGGGGATCGCTGGCGGTGCACCGAACGCGATCCAACTCAAGGGCGGCGACACGGTGAACGTGACCTGCTCGGGGGACAACCTCACGATCTCGCCCGCGTCGCCCACGGCGGTCAACCTGGACTGCGTTGCCAGCGCGACCACGACGACCACGGAACCGCCCACGACCACGACCAGCCAGCCGCCGGACACAACGACGACGACCTCGGAACCGCCCACGACCACGACCAGCCAGCCGGACACAACGACCACCACGACCACGACCACCACCACCCCAGCCACGGGGGCGTGCGTGACCAGTGCCGCCACGGGATCGTGCCCCTTCCCCGACCCGCAGCCAGAGTTCACCGGCACCGCTCCCAACAGCACCCCCGAGGTCGATCAGAACGTCTGGAACCCGATCAACGGTTGGCACCAGACCCTTACGGCCAACAGCCCGACGAGCTGGTCGGTGTTGGCCAACATGCCCACCGGTAACACCGGGGTCGTCTCCTACCCCAACGCCTGGGCCAGGGACTACCGGGGCACCGTGGACAGCTTCCCTCAGATCACCGAGTCCTTCACCGAGTCCATGCCGCACAACGCTCAGACGAGCGGCTGGGCCATGAACGACCTGTGGTTCAACAACTGGGCCGATGAGGTCATGGTGCAGTACGACTTCTCCAGCAATACCGACTGTGATGCCAGCACCGTCGTCGCGACCAACGTCATCTTCGGGGGCTCCAATGGCGTGCCGGTGCAGCAGTGGCACCTCTGCGACTTCACCAGTGCCGGCGACTCCGGTCACACGCTCGCGTGGAAGCTCGGAGCGACCGAAGGATCTGGCAAGCAGAGCGAGTCCTCGGGGAGCATCGACATCAAGGCGATGATCGGGTGGCTGGAGACGAACGGCTACCTGCCCGCGGCGAGCACGTGGACTGCGCTTAGTGACGGCTGGGAGATCTGCTCGACGGGTGGGCAGAACGAGACGTTCAGCCTGTCGAACTTCTCAGTGAACGCGACGTGAGCCCACTCAATACTTAGGACACAGGGAGGGTGCCGCCGCGGTGAACCCTCGCTGGGCCCGTTTTGGGTCTCCGGGAGGAGAAACGCCCAGTTCAGAGGGTTAGTGACGGTGAGCCGGCCTGTAGGCGGGATTCAGCCAGGTAGGGGAGTAGAAGCGCGTGGAGGCGCGTGGAAGCGCGCTGAGCAGGGACGATACCCGTGGTCCTCCCTAGTTCCCAGGACAATTGAGGGCCGTTACTAGGGATGAACTAGGGATGGCGGCCCGGACAGAGTTCAGGCCACTCGCTCTCGTCGCATCGCCTTGCGCTCCGTCGGCGTCGTCCCGCCCCACAGTCCAGCCAGGTCCGGATTGGCCAGGGCCGTCTCGAGGCACTCCTGACGCACAGGGCAGTCCTGACACCGCGACCTGTCGTATTCAGCCCACTGTCCCTTCGCCGGTGAGAGCACGTAGGAGGAGATGGCGGCGCCACGGCAGGCTGCGTCCTGGTGCCATGCCGGGCGGTTGACGAGCACAGCCAGCACGGCCGCCGTGTCGGGCGCATCACCGGGGACCATGAGCCAGGCAACAAACGAGGCATCCACCGGGGCGCAATGCTACAACTTCCCGCTGTGTAACTACCGGAGTGGGATTTGCGGGGCTCCTGCGGCCTTCTACGGGCCTATCCGCCCCGTCCGCACATCCCACGGCGCGGTATCAGCGCTGGACCGCGGACCTCTCATGTAGTCGGGATGGCGACATCCCACAAGCCACACCACAGGACGGACTGTGCCTCCGTCCGGTCCGAGGGGTTGAGGTGATGGCCAGGCCCAACCCCTTCGCCATTTGGGGTTGGGCCGCGAGAAGAGTGCGCCTACAGTCGGCTCCGTGAGCCCGATGCCCGAGCTCTGAACCAATTCCCGCTGAGCGGCGTCAAAGTTGTGTGATGCGGCAGCGGAGGAAGCGGGAAGGCCTATCGGCTCTCCTGGGAGCGCTAGCAATGACAGCTTTGATGCTCCCACTTTCGGGGGACGCTTTCGGCGAGGATTCCAGTTCAGCAACGCCGGTCAATCGAACCTCGCTGACCCCGGTGCCACCTCCTCGAGCTGGAACCGTCACCGGAACGTTCATGCTTTTTGCGGCCCTCGCTCATCCGGTACCGGGGACAATCGTTCTTTCGAGTCAAAATGGCGAACGAATATCCATCCGAGTCGGCAGCGATGGAACCTTCACAGCGCAGGTTCCCGCAAGAAGTTACATCGCGGTTGGACACAGTCCGATGGTCTTTTCAGGTGGTCGGGAGATGACCTGCAACGGACTGAGGCCCGTCGTCGTGCACCCAAGCAGACGGGCGCACGTCACAGTGGTGTGCCAGGGATTCTGAACGGGAGGCCAGTAAGCCGTCAATGTAGAGACGATTGGTTCGGGCCCCAGGCTGGGGGTGCCACAGTTCGCCGGGACGGTGGGGCACTTCGGCACAACGGTGGCAGTCCATGAACGTGGCTGGGCGCTTGAAGCGCTCGGCCCTGGGCGATACTTCAGCAGTGGAAACGAGTCAACGCGTCCGTGAGGCATGGGCTGAACTGATCGGCGTAGCTCACCTCCGACCCGTCCAAGTAGTTGTATCGACTGACTCAGCCCTTTGCCCGAAGGGGTGGATCGGCGTACTTGGGTTGACCGGCTCCGTGACAGCGACCGTACCGGCGGAAGCTTTGAAGGGCGAGGTTGAAGGCGCTCTCTCACGCCTGACGGCCGAGCAAGCCACGACACCAGAGGCTCTCCTGCCCTACCTCTCGACCACGACCGAGATCATCGGTCCGGCATCGCTCTTCTACGCCGATGGATTCACGCCGGCATCAAGCTTGACTGGGGTCGAAGAGGTCGCCGTGGACGAACTTGCGCCCCTCCTCATCGACACACCACAGACAGACCTCGAGGAGAGCGGGATCAGTGAACTCTCGGGAACAGCCTTTGTCGCCAGAGCGGCGGATGGGACGCCTGTCTCAGCATGTGGATACAGAGTCTGGCCCAATGGAGTGGCGCACCTCAGTGTGCTCACGAGGCCAGAGCATCGAGGAGAAGGTCACGGGCAAAGAGTCGCAACGGCCGCCATCCTCCGGGCTATTGCCGATGGTTTACTGCCTCAGTGGCGAGCCCGGCCGATCGGATCTCAAGCTCTTGCGGCAAGGCTGGGCCTTGTGAGATTCGGCGCACAACTGAGCATCCGACCCTTCTGAGCAAGGCTGCCCCAGAACGCCGGATCTGTGCGCCATATTCGGGGGCCGACAGAATGGACAACATGGAATGGGTCCCGCCAAAGCCGCGACTGCAAGGTGGTGGTGTAGCTATCCGTCCGTTCCGGGCGAGCGATGCTGCCGCAGTCGCCTCAGCATGTCGGGACCCGGACATCCTCCGTTTCACGTTCATGAAGGATGGCCTCACCGAGGGAGAGGCTGGCGAGTGGATTGACACCGGCAACGAGCGGTGGCCTATGGGCCATCCTCGTTTCGCCGTCGTCGATGCACAAGACGATCATCTCCTGGGGCAGGTGGGTCTGAACTTCAATCCTCGACATGTGAGCGCCGAGGCGCACTACTGGGTTGTTGCCTCCGAGCGTGGCCGAGGCGTTGCTTCTCGAGCACTCAGCCTCCTCATTGACTGGGGGTTCTCCAAAGGCATTGAGCGCGTCTTCTTGGTAATCCACCCCGAGAACAAAGCATCGAACCGGCTGGCGGCAAGGCTGGGGTTCACGCGAGAAGGGGTATTGCGGTCCTATGAACCGATCAAGGGTGACCGTCCAGACCTCGTGTCGTGGTCGCTTCTTCCGAGTGACCAGCGCCCTTGGAGGTAGGCCGAGCCAGTGCCTCCCACAGGGCGGAATGTGCCGACATCGAGCACACTCCACCTGTGGTTAGGGGTATCACAGAACGCCGTTCATGAAGGGGCGGGGCCGTGTCAAGGGCTTCGTCCGAGAAGTTTGTTCCTGAATCACTCAACGGCGTCCTAAACGACGGCGCGCGCCGTCGAGGCGTCGGGGTCAACGTCGGGCGATGCCCGCCGAAGACTTGGCGTTGACGCCGGCGGCGAGCGGCGCATCGTGTTCGAGGACGCCTATGTGGTGCTGCGAGTTCCCATCACTGCTGTGGGTTCTGTCACGCTCCCGTGGGCAGCCAGCCATTCATTCGTCGATCTCCGCACATGATGGGGTTCGGCCACGTCCCGACGGGCTCAATCAGAAACAACGGCCACACCGGAGTCGGTGGGCCACGGCGTTCGTCGAGCTCGCGTCGGTCCGTGGCCGAGACTCAGGCCGGGGCCTGGAGGCATCGGACTTCTCCGTCGCGCATCGCGTAGAAAACGAGGGTCAAGAGCTTTCGGGCGACGGCCACCCGGGCCTTGTACTTGCCAGCGTGCTCGGCGATGCGTTTGTAGTCGGCGCGCAGCTTCTCGTTGCCTTTGGCCCGGTAGTTGCCCACAGCCTCGATGGCCGCCCAGCGCACGAGCGGCGAGCCCTGCTTATCTGTGGGGCCTGTCAGTGTCCAGAGACCGGTTGGTTGGTTTGGCTTGGTTGGGGTGAGGTGAAGTGTGGCGCAGCCAAACCCGCGTTGAAACAACCGCGCAGGGGGTCGGAGCGGAGTGAGGGCGGTCAAGGCCGGCTCGAGGGCCCGCCCGTAGGGGAAGCCTTGACGGCCCGGTCAGCTGCCCGCGAGCACAATGGGTCTAGGAAGTCCGACAGGGCTTCTTGGATGCTGCTGCTCGTTTTGGGGCCGATGATCCTCCTTCTGTTGGACGCTTGGGTTGGGTCCGGGGGTTGCGGGCGTCCCTGCTTATCTCGGCGCTCGGCGATGTGGGCCGGCTGCAAGATGGCGTTCGGGGTGTCCCGACGAACGTGGTGCGGCCGCTCGTTCTTGGTCGGCTGTCCAGACAGGCTGGCAGCAACAGGGTTGCGGGAGCTGGCCGCAGATCATCAATGGTTGGACGCGACGCGACGGTCCGGACTCAAGGTCAAGCAGCGACTGGGTAGGCGGCGTCGCCAACGTTGCGCAGACTGTGATAGCAGCGTCGGGCGAGCTTGCGGGCGATGGTTATCAACACCAAGTGCGCGTCGAGGCGTTGGCGGAGCTGACGGTAGTAGGCATAGTCGGGGGAGGTGGGTCGGGCCGCGTACACAGCAGCCTCATACAGGGCCCAGCGCAGCACCGGGGGTCCTTGTTTGGCCAGATGTCCTCGGGTTCGCTTGCCGTCGGAGGACCACACCGTCACGTCGAGACCGGTGTGGCGCACGGCGTCGTCAGAGCTGGTGAACCGGCGGCAGTCGCCGAGCTCCTCCCAGATGGCCACCGAGAGCAACGGTCCGATCCCGTAGTGGCACTGCAGCGCTTTGCAGCCCGGCTGACGAGAACCGATAGCTGTGATCTGCCGGCGCAGTGGGAGCATTTCTTCGGTCAACCGCTCGACTTGGCGCATCCCGGTGTCGACCGCGCAACGGCCCGCGGCGGGCAGCTCGGCCGACGCCACGAGCTCGCGACCGGCGTTGGTCACCAGACTCCCTCCCGCGGCGGGAACGCCGTGATGGAACAAGCTGGCGTGCACCCGTTGCAGCCAACCGGTTCGTTCATCGACCAGGTCTTTGTAGAGGCGGACCAGCACTCGGGCGTCGAGGACCTCGGCTGGCGGGATCCACGACTCGGGGACCCGGCCGTCGACCAGCAGCTGGCGCAAGTGGCGAGCGTCAGCCCGGTCGGTCTTAGCCCGGCTCTTCCTCCCTCGCAGAGCGGCTGTTTCCGCCGGTTCGGCCACATGAGCAGTCACGCCCGCCCGTACTAACTCCTCGACTACGTATCGCCAGCCTGTGCATCCCTCGAGCGCGAATGCCACCTCTTCGAAACCGTCGAACCGCTCCAACCAGGCGCGGAAGTGGTCGCGGTTCGCAGGAGCCACCCGGCCGGTGTGGAACTCGCCCGTCACGAGGTCCACGTAGTCGTACGTAAGTTGCGCTCGATGAATGTCGAGCCCACCGATGATCGTCACAGTCACCTCCTGATGGCAGCGATCCGGCCCCCGGTGGGCCGGCCGCCCCACATGCCATCTTGGTGATCGCCCCGCGATGGACGACCTCGTCGGACTCACGGTGCTTGGGGGTGAGGCCGGCCCAGCTGCAGAGCTTCTTGGCCGAGTCGAAACGGGTGATGTCGCCGATCTCGGCCACGAAGATGGCGCCGATGACCTTGCCCACACCGGGCAGCGTCATGACGGCCCGATAGCCGGGTTCGGCCTTGACCTCGGCATGGATGTGCGTGTCGAGTTCGGCGATGGCCGCCTCGTAGACGTCGAGGAGGTTGCGCAACGAGTCGAGGCGCATCGAATAGGCCTCGGGGAGCTCGAGGCGGTCGAGTTGGGCCTGACCGGTCGGGCCCCACAGCTCGCCGACGACGGGCAAGATCCCGTTCTTGGCCATGACACCGTGGATCTGGGCCTTGGCGCTGGTGCGGTGCCGCACGAGCGAGTAGCGGTAGCGCACCAGCTCGCGCAGCTC
Organism: uncultured Acidimicrobiaceae bacterium; assembly: GCA_963764305.1. GTDB lineage: Bacteria > Actinomycetota > Acidimicrobiia > Acidimicrobiales > RAAP-2 > Bog-473. The sequence continues at coordinate 431,713 of CAVXSD010000005.1, forward strand.
GCGGACCTCTGGCGGCGCGATCCAGCCCTCGGCGAGTCGCCCGAGACGGAGCATGGCGGCCAGGTCCTGGGCGTCACGCACGTCGTTTTTCACCCGGCGGTTGCCCCAGTTGTTGCCGAGCGCGTGGGCGAGGTGCACGTGGGCGCCCAGGTCTTGGAGCAGATCGGCCGCCCAGTACCAGCCATAGGTGGATTCGAGGACCACCTCGGGCTCGGGCCCGGCGGCGGCCATGGCCTGGGCGAGTTCGAAGGGTTGGCTGACGAAGCGTTCGGTGCCGAGCACCTCCCCGTCTTCTGCCATCCGGACGATGGTGGTGCTACGACGATGCAAATCGATTCCGACGTACTGTCCCATTGGGGCCTCCTCCTCTTTTCGAGGTTTTCTTTTGCAAGACCGAGCATGCTCGGATCTCACGAGGGGCGGAGGCCCCGCCCCTTCATCGCATCAGAAAAAAACGGCACAATCGAGTCCATGAACGCAGGATCGAGCTCGAACGCCGCCATTTTGGATCGAACGGTGCGCCGGCTGCGCCGGGATGGACGTCTGGACGACCTGGCCGAGCTGCTGTGCGTGGCGGCCGGGACGTCGGCGCGTCTAGTCGATGCCACGTGTACTTCCGACTCGACGACGGCCGCCTACGCCCAGGCCGCCTGTCTACGGGTCCACGTTGCCGTCCTCTCTCAGCTGTCGGCCCGCATAACCCCGTTTCCTTCGGATGAGGAAGATCCCTGGGAGAGGATCGCCGCCGCACTCGATCCAGAGACGGCGTGGACAACCGACGACTAGGTCCGCCGCTCGAGGCGCCAGCCTTCGACCTCGATCGCCAGCACGGCCGGCGGCAGCGTCGAGAGCAATAACACGACGGCAGCAAAGTCGTCTCTTCGCGCGCGCAGGGCAGGAGCGCTGACGGCTCGGGCGTGCGCCCGGTTTTGGTGTGCCCGGCTTCAGCGACTCGTGCGCTGAGTCGAGCAAAACCGCTACTGGTGCTCACCCAACGGCGCTCCACAGACTTCACGAGTCCTCGGCGCCCGCCGGTGCCGTTCGTTCCGGCGCGGGGCCGGTCGAGCTCGGCCTTGGCCAGTGTGTCGAACTGCAAACTGCATTGGCACTGCGGCGGGGCTATGACTGTCGCAATCCGTTACGCGACAAATCCGCGACAAGTTGGCATCTCGGCATCGCAGATTCGCTGGTGAGAGGTGATGACGACGGTGAGCCGGCCTGTAGGCGGGATTCTGTCCAGCTCCCGGGGGAGCCTGGGTGGCCATCCATCTGAGCGGCCTACCTGGGGAACCCTCCCTCTCGGAAGGCGGGCGAGCAGCCCATTTCCCACGCTTGGCCTTGCTCCGGGTGGGGTTTACCAAGCCGGCGGGGTCACCCCCGTCGCTGGTGCGCTCTTACCGCACCCTTTCACCCTTACCTGTGCGGGCCCCGGAGGCCCGCCATCGGCGGTTTCCTTTCTGTGGCACTTTCCTGCGGGTCACCCCGACTGGCCGTTAGCCAGCACCCTGCTCTGCGGAGTCCCGACCTTCCTCGACACGGTCCCGATGTGCGGTCCGTGCCGCGGCCACCTGGCCGACTCACCGTCACCTCCAGTCTGCCATCGCCCAGCCCAGTCCCAGCACACCTTTCCGCCGCGTGGCCCAGATGGCCTCTCGTGCACCCGGTTTCTCCGCCCCATGCGCCAGCCGAGCCCTGCGTGAGGTCCCAGTCGCAAGGTGGTCGTAACCCCAGCTCGGTCGCCGCGCCACGGCGTCCGGCACCGATGATTCCGAGGCCGGGATCGTGGTAGCGCGAGGACCGAGAGCGTGCCAACCCCATGGACGGCCAGGCCGCTGACATGCACCATGAGGTGCTGTTCGCCGTGGCGTGGTACCGATTGCGTGCCACGTTCCACGATCGGTGGGCGAGGTATCTGACCATCGTGCTCTTGGTGGGCGTGATCGGCGGGCTGGCCATGGGGGCCGTGGCAGGGGCGCGACGCTCCCAGTCGGCCTATCCGGACTATCTGGCCTCGTCGCACGCCTCGGATCTCCAACTGCAGATCGTCAACCCGCGAGTCCGTTCGGCGACCTGGGTGGCCCGGACCTGACGCAGAGGTTCGCCCGCCTGCCGCACGTTCTTCACGTCGCGAGCGCTCCGGGCTTCGCGGTCGCTCGCCTCGGATCCGATGGGCGCCCTGTCGCTGCCGAGGTTGCCATGCAGAACATCGACTTTGTCGGGAGCAGCGCAAGCGAATACTTCAGCCAGGATCGATTGCCCGTTGCGGCGGGCCGCCGGGCCGATCCGAACCGAACGGACCAGTTCATGGCATCGGCCGGCCGAGGTGGCACGGCTCGCCCGTTGGCACATCGGACAGAGGTCTCGTTCGGGGCCTACACGGTGCAGCAAATAGAGGAGACAAACGGGAACTTCCTGACTGTGCGACCGGCCCTTCATTTCACTTCGACCCTCGTCGGTCTCGTCGTTTTTCCCAGCCAGCTCGTCCGTGACGACGTGGATCGCTTCTCGTACAGGGTGCTCGTGACTCCTGCCATGACGGTGCGGCTGCGGGCCAGCAGTGGCTTTCCGACCTACGCCCTCCGGCTCGAGCACGGCGGACGCGATGTTCCTGCGGTGGAGGGGGAGATTATCCCCGGCCTCGCCAACGGCTCGTTCTACAATTTCCACCTGACGTCTGTGGCGGAGGGCCAGGGGGAGCGGGCCAGCCGGCCCGAAGCCATCGCCCTCGGTGTCTTCGGCCTCATCGCCGGCGTGGCTGCACTCCTGATCGCGGGTCAGGCCATCGCCCGCGTGCTCCGCACCGATCGGGAATCGATGGCCGTCCTCCGATCCCTGGGCGCGAGGACGATCGTCGTGACGTCGGACGCCGCGCTCGGCCCGCTCGGCTCCGTCGTCCACGGAGCGCTTCTGGCCGTCGGCGTGGCGGTCGCCTTCTCGCCGTTGGCACCGCTGGGACCCGCGGGCCAGGTCGACCCTCGGCCGGGGGTCACGATCGACTGGACGGTGCTCGCCGCGGGCTTCCTCGTACTCGCCGTCGGCCTGGGCACCCTCACGGTCGTCTTCGCCGCGCGTCAGGTCGCGCGCGGCCTTGGGAGCCACCCGGTTCAGAGATGGCCGCGATCGCGCATCGCGCAGTTGGCCACCGTCATGGGGTTCTCCGAGCCGGCGGTCACCGGACTGCGCTTCGCCCTTCGCGGGGGTGGCGACCCCAGCTCGGTTCTCGCGCGCTCCATGATGCTCGGTGCCGTCGTTGCCGTTGCGATTGTCGTGGCGACCGTCACCTTCGGAAGCAGCCTCGACAATCTCGATACCCACCCGGCCCTGTACGGATAAAACTGGAACTACGCCATCGCCCCGGTCGGGAACGACGGGAACCTGCCACCGGTGATCGGCGGTCTCCTTCACCGCGACGCCGATGTGGCGGCCTGGACCGACTACCAATTCGCCAACTCCCAGCTCGACGGACAGACCGTTCCTGCATTGGTCAGCGACGCGCACGCCGCTTTGAACCCACCAATCTTGTCGGGGCACCCGTTGGAGGCGGACGACGAGGTCGTCCTGGGCGCCGCCACCTTGTCCCGATTGCACAAGCACGTGGGGGACTCCCTCACCATCACCTACGGGTCTCCTCGGAACGCGCCCATCTATATCTCGCCCACCCCCTTGAAGATCGTCGGTGCGGCGACCCTGCCCACGATCGGCAACGGAGGGAACCTCCACACATCCCTGGGAACGGGAGCGGTGGTCTCCGAGGGGATCGAGCCGGCGAGGTTGCAGAAGGCGCTTGCTCAACCCGACCCGAACGACAACGGCCCGGCCATCGACGTTGTCCGGCTGAAGCCAACGGTTTCCCCGGCAACGGGCCTCGCGTCACTTCGGCGTGTGGCCGAGACCGCCACGCGGGTGATGGACGCCGATCCGAACAGCGGTGGCGGCTCTTTCCACGTGCTGGCCGTCCAGCGGCCGGCTGAGATCATCAACTACCAGTCGTCGGGAGCGACGCCTCTGGTCGTTGCGGTCATTTTGGCGGCAACCGCCGTGGGAGCACTGGCCGTGACCCTCGTGGCCGGGGTGCGCAAGCGCCGTCGCGAACTCGCATTGCTGAAGACGTTGGGCTATACCCGCCGCCAGTTGGCCTCCGCGGTGGCGTGGCAAGCCTCGGTCACGGCATTCGTCGGCGTCGTCATCGGAATTCCGATCGGGATCGCCGCCGGAACGGTGTTGTGGGACCTCTTCGCCCGGTCCATCGATGCGGTGCCGCGACCGACCGTGCCTGCCGTCCCGGTCCTTCTGATCGCCGCCGGCGCGCTGTTGCTCGCGAGCATCTGGGCGGTCATTACGGCGCGCCTCGCCGCGCGCACCCCGGCCGCCTCTCAGCTTCGGTCCGAATGAGGTACGAATCACAGCGACGGTGCGACCAACAGGGGCGCATAGCCGGCCTGTTGACGGGATTCAGAAATGGCCGAATCTGCCACTGCGCTTATCCCAAGAATCGGCCTGTGGCCTGCTATTTCACCTTGCGGCGCTTGTCATCGGTTGCTGACGTTTTGCGTCGTCTTGTGTAACGCTGGTGTCACGTCGGGCGGTCGACCCCTCGGGTGGCGCGCTCAAATGGACTGATGGGCGATGGGCAACGCCTGTTTGACAGATCAACGAACCGGGCGCACACTTCGAACATGGGGGACAAGCTGCAGGAGATGATCGACACGGGCGAAGAGATGGTGCGCAAGCTGCGTATCCTCGGCGACCACCAGCTCGCCGACGACCTCGAGGCGGACGTCGATGCGGTGAAGCAGTACGGGGCGGGCGGCGTCTACCGACGCGCGCTTATTCGCTGACGTCAGGGGGGTTCGGGGCGAACTTCGGCTGAAGGCAGGACGGGCAGTTTTGTCGGGGGCAAGGGCACGATTTGCAGGGTGGTCGTAGTTGCGAATCGTTAGGGGACAAGTTGGGGGACCAGTTGGGAGACCAGTTGGGCCAGCCTCACTCTCCGCTATTGCATAAGTCCATCCCCGAACCGGTGTATTAAGCGGTCAGGGCGACCCTAAAGCCCGCTCTCGCGAGGGCTTCAGTTCCCCACTGTGATGGTGATCGGTGGGCCTATGCCGCTGACTCCGCCGGCATAGGAAGCGACGGTGTTGAGGTCGTAGGTGCCGTTGGGCACCGTCGTCGTGTTCTACTCGGCCAGCCAGCCGTAGAGGGTGGGCGTGCCCGTGGCGATGACCTGGTTTGTCAGCCCGTTCCCGTTCAGCTCGTAGATCACGGCGGTCACGTGAGCCGAGGCGCTGGCGTCCAAGAGCGCAGCCGGCCCCGACTGGGTGGCCCCGTTCGAGGGGATGAGCACGGAGGTGCTCGGTGGCGTGTTGTTCACTGTGACGGCGACCGGGGCGCTACTGGTGGCCTCGGCCACGGTGTCTGTGGCCACGCTCTGCAGCGTGTAGGTGCCGTTGGGCACCGCGGTGGTTTTCCCACATCAGCGGATGTGGATGTGACCCGACAGCGCATCGGTAGGGTGTCCTCGATGCCCGGTGGCGCCAGTCAGCTCTTCGACCCCGATGAGGTCGCCGCCCCGGAGGACCGGCGCGGGGTCCACTCGATCGGCGGTGTCTACGACCAGGTCGAGCGCGCGCTCGACCAGGCGTTTCCGCGGAAGCGCCACCTCTGGGTCAGGGGCGAGATCCAGCACGTCTCGGACCACCGCTCGGGCCATCTCTACATGAGCCTGGTCGACCCCGAGGACGACGGAGCCCGGCGCGACCGGGGCCGTGGCGGTGTTCCGACGCTCAATGTGAAGTGTTGGCGCAGCTCCTGGGCGCCCCTGCGCCACGGGTTGGCCAAGGAGGGCATCGAGCTGGCCGAGGGGATGGTCGTGGTCCTGCGCGGCTCGCTCGACCTCTATCGGGCCAAGGGGGAGATCAGCCTCATCCTCGCCGAGATCGACGTCACCGCACTGCTCGGGCGTCTCGCCGCGCAGCGGGCCAAGCTCCTGCGCACGCTCGAGGCCGAGGGATTGCTGCGCCGCAACGCGGCGCGGCCCATGCCGGAGGTGCCGTTGCACGTCGGCCTGGTCGCCAGCCCGGGCACCGAGGGCTGCCGGGACTTCCTCGGCCAGCTCACGGGGTCGGGGTTCGGGTTCCGCATCTCGCACGTGCCGGTCAGCGTGCAGGGTCCCGGTGCGCCCGCCTCCATCGCCCGGGCGCTCACGGTGCTCAACCGGAGCGACTGCGACGTCATCGCCGTGGTCCACGGCGGGGGAGCGCGGGCCGACCTGGCCGCCTTCGAGACGGAGGTGGTCGCCCGTGCGGTGGCGGTCTCGGCCAAGCCGGTCTTCACCGGGATCGGGCACACGGGGGACGAGACCGTGGCCGACATCGTGGCGGCGCGGGTCTGCATCACGCCGACCGAATGCGGGCAGGAGATCGTGACGGCGACCCGGCGCTGGTGGGCGGCCCACGTGGCGGAGCGCGCCGGGCTCCTGTCCCGACGCGTCCCGGCCTTCCTGCGCGACGCCCAGTCCCGCGACGCCCAGGCCCGTGGTCGCCTCACGGCGGCGGCCCGGCAGCAGCTCCGGGTGCACCGGGAGCGCCTGTCCACCAAGGGCTCGGCCATCGGGCGGGCGGCACCGGACCGGCTCGAGTCCCGCGCGGCACGGGTCCGCGCCCAGGCCGTCCGGCTGGGGCCGCTGAGCCTGGGCCACCTCGGGCGCCAGGACGAGCGCCTGCAGTCGTGGCGCAGGCTGCTGGCCGCCTACGACGTGGACCGGCAGCTCGAACGGGGCTACAGCCTGACGGTCACGCTCGACGGACGCCTGGTGCGCAGCGCGGACGGCCTGGCAGAGCAGCAGGAGATCGTGACCCGGTTCGCAGACGGTACGGTGCGGAGCCGTGTCGAGGCGATCGAAGCAGGAGGCCGCACGTGACCGACCCCGATGAGTCCCTTCCGGTGGAGCAGCTCAGCTTCACCGATGCGAGTCGGGAACTCGATGCCATCGTGAACTTCTTCGAACAGCGCGAGGTCGATGTCGACGTGCTGGTCAGCCGGCTGGAACGGGCGACTGCGCTCATCGACGAGCTCGATCGTCGCCTGCGTCGGACCCAGGCCCAGGTCGAGGAGCTGGTGCCCCGGCTCGACGCGTTGGCCGGAGAGGTGGCCGGTGCCGATGCAGGAGGAGAAGACGATGGCTGACAACACGATGGCTGACAACACGATGACGACAACAGATGGCTGACAACACGATGACAGGACCGCAGGGCGACCGGCTGTACTTCCGGCAGCTGCTCTCGGGTCGCGACTTCGCCCGGGGCGACATGATGGCACGCCAGATGGTCAACTTCGTCTATCTCATCGGCGACCGTGAGACCGGTGAGGCGATGGTCGTTGACCCGGCCTACGCCGTCCAGGACCTCCTCGACATCCTCGAGGCCGACGGCATGCGGCTGGCCGGTGTCCTCGGGACGCACTTCCACCCGGACCATCTCGGTGGGCAGATGGGTGGGTGGTCGCTCGAGGGGATCAGCACGCTGCTCGAGAAGGTGCAGGTGCCGGTGCACATCCAGGCGGACGAGGTTCCCTGGGTGGAGCGCACCACCGGCGTGGGCCGGGCCGACCTCGTCGCCCATCACAGTGGCGAGGTGCTCCGGGTCGGTCAGGTCGGGGTCGAGCTGATCCACACGCCCGGCCACACGCCGGGGAGCCAGTGCTTCCTGGTCGACGGTCGGCTGGTGGCCGGGGACACCCTCTTCCTCGAAGGTTGTGGCCGCACCGACTTCCCGGGCTCCGACCCCCTGGCGATGTACGAGTCCATCCACACGCGGCTGGCCCGCGTGCCGGACGACGCCATCCTGTTCCCCGGTCACCTCTACTCGCAGGATTCCTCGCAGAGCTTGGGCGACACGAGACGCTGGAACTACGTGTTCCGTCCGCGCTCCCCGGAGGAGTGGATGGCCATGTTCGGGTCGTGACCGCGTTGGACGCGGACAGCACGGTCGTCGTGGTCGGGGCGTCGCTGGCGGGCTGGCGGGCCGTCGAGACACTGCGGGCCGAGGGCTTCGAAGGATCCATCTCGCTGGTCGGCGAGGAGCGCCACCTGCCCTATGACCGGCCACCCCTCTCCAAGCAGGTGCTGGCCGGGACATGGCCTCCCGAGAAGGCCGTGCTGGCGGACAGGCGACGCTCGAGCGAGCTCCGTGTCCACGAGGTGCTCGGCCGCCGTGCGGTCCGGCTCGATGCGGAGGCGCGCAAGCTCGAGCTCGACGACGGCGCCGTGCTCGAGGGCGACGCCATCGTCATCGCCACCGGCGCGCAGCCCCGTCGGCTTCTCGGGTACCGAAGACCTCGGTCAGCAAGACGGCGTGTTCACCCTGCGCACCCTCGACGACTCCATTGCCCTGCGCGCCGCCGTCACGGCAGTCGAGGCGGCGCGCGTCGTGGTCATCGGCGCCGGCTTCATCGGGGCGGAGGTGGCCTCCACGTGTGCCGACCTCGGGTGCCGGGTCACCGTCCTCGAAGCGCTCGACGTCCCCCTGCGCACCGTCCTCGGTCCGATGATCGGGTCGCACTTCGCCGGACTGCACGGCTCCCACGGAGTGGAGCTGCGCACCGCGGTGGACGTGCGCAGTGTCCGCCGCGTCGGCGCCGACGATCCGGTGGCCGGATCGGGCAGGCTCGTCGTGGAGCTCGAAGGCGGTGAGGTGTTCCCGGCGGACGCCGTGGTGGTCGGCATCGGCGTGGTGCCCGCGACGGACTGGCTCGCCGGCTCCGGGCTGACCATCGACAACGGCGTCGTCTGTGACGATCGCCTCTTCGCGGCGGACGGGATCGTGGCGGCGGGGGATCTGGCGCGCTGGAACTGGCGGCACGACAGCGGTGAGGAACAGATCAGGATCGAGCACTGGCAGGTCGCAGCGGAGGCCGGCGTCGCCGCGGGGCGCAGTGTGATGGCGGGACGGCCGGACGCACCATCGTTCACCCCGGTGCCGTACTTCTGGTCCGATCAGTACGGCATCCGCCTGCAGGTGCTGGGAAACCCCGGAGGGAACGACGACGTCCATATCACCGGAGGATCGTTCGGCGAAGGGAAATTCGTCGCGCTCTTCGGCCGGGCGGCGCGGCTGCGCGCGGTCGTGGCGATCGGCAAGCCGCGACAGCTGATGGGCTTCCGGCCGCTGCTGGAGTCGGGCAGCAGTTGGGACGACGCGCTGGCGCACGCGGCGACGTAGTCCCGAATCAACTCCAAAGCAAGCCGGGCACTCTCACAGCGGTGCTGGTGGTCAGCGCGCTTTCAGTGAGTCGCGCCTTTAGTGAATTCTGACGGCAATCGAGGGCCGCTTTGCTCGAACGATCGTTTTGGCCTGACGGTGCGGTCCCAGGAGTCGAAAGGGAACGTCGAGTGGGATGCTCTCAGCTAGGACCCAGGCAAATGAGCCGGGAATCGGCAGATGTGCACGCACGTTTGTGCGTGATTGCCCGCACGCTTGAATGGTGATTGTAGGTGCCCATCCCTGGCTTCCTTGCGAAACCACGCATAACATCGGGAGAGAAAGAGGGATTTGAGCGTTGCCCAGGCCGCGAATGGGGGGAGAGGGTCACCAGAACATGGCGAGGACAGATCTCATGAGAATGCAGCCCTTCGGCGTTCGTCTCATTGGGGCGGCATCAGGATTTCAAGATGCGAAGCGACCGCGAATCCTTGCCAATGGCCTAGGAGCCGCTTCTTGACGAGGGAAGATTTGTCGGCGGAGCAGAAGGCCGGTGCCCTCGGGGGCCTGGGCCGTCTGGTGCGCATGGTCATGTCGCCGTGGTCAGGCTGATGGTGTTCCTCGGTTCATGAGCAGCGCGCCGAAACACTCGGCCCCCAGAGCCGCAAAGCACCCCCGAGGCGGTCGTCATCGGCGCCGACAGCCGTTCCGCCCGTCCTTCCGCTTGAAGGTCATAGCCGCCGGTATTTTCTTGACGGTCGGTAGCCTCAGCACCGCGGCGTCGTCGGCCGCGCCGACCACCAGCTCGACGGCGTCGACGACAACCGCCTCATCGGACCCGTCGACAACCGCCTCATCGGACCCGACGACAACCGCCTCCACCTCGACGACCACGACGTCGACGACGACCACGTCGACGACCACCCCCTCCGCCAAGTCGACGACAACCGCCTCTACGGACCCGACCACGACGAGCCTGCCCGCGGGAACGACCACCACCACGGCGCCATCCGTCGATTCCGCTCCCACCGCGACAGCTCCAGTGGCCGCACCCGCCGCCGCTGACCCCACCATCATCGTGCATGCCGGCGGCGTCCGCAGCGGCAATACGACGACGATCAATCCTCTCCCCGATGGGGCGGTCTTTACCGCCACCGAAGTGGGCAACACCGCCATCCCCGCGACGTGCACGACGAGCGGTGGTACAGGTAACTGCAGCATCTCCGTGCCGGCCGGCTTTCAGTGGGACGTGACCGAAACCACTCCGCCGCCCGGCTACTACCTGAACCCGAACCTCGACTCAGGGTCCAGCTCGGTAGCAACACCCACCCGTACACGTTCCGCACGGCAACGTTGACCGGCACCACGACCGTCGAGGTGCCCGGGCCCGCCGCTACGCCGAATGGCACTTTCACGTCGCAGCCATCCCTCCCGCGGCGGCCCAGACGTTCAGCCAAAAGCTGGCGACATCGCTCAACGACCCACCGGGCGTCGTGAGCTGCGGCTTGAACCTCGCCCTCGTGCTCGACCAGTCGGGCTCGATGGCAGGGACGAAGCAGACAGGCATTGAAGGCCGCTGCTAACGAGGCGATCACGGACCTGACCGGGACCCCTTCCAACGTGGCGATCTACACCTTCACTGCCACCACGGGGGTGAGTATCGCAAAGACGTCCACCATTAACGCCACCAGCGCCGCGCCACTTCACACCTTCATCAACGCACTGCCAACCCCCGCGAACGGCACCAACTGGGACCAGGGGCTCGCCCAGGTCCCGAGCGGATTTGACGAGGTCATCTTCCTGACCGACGGGGCGCCCACCGGTTCGAGAATCCGCACCAACAACTTCGCGCAAAGCCTCTTCACTGATACCGAGCAGGGGATCTTCTCGGCCAACGGGATCAAGGCCAACGGGGAGAGGATCGTGGGCGTCGGCATCGGGTTGAACGGGGGGACGGAAAACCTGAGGGCCGTCACCGGGCCTACACAGGATCAGGACTATTTTCTCAGTTCGAACTCGGACTTCGGGACCATCCTCCAGATGCTCGGCTACCGGCGCCTGCAACAGCCAGCTCACGATCACCAAGCAGATCCAGAGTCCCAGCGGTGCGCTGATCACCCCGACCCCAGCTGACGCCGACGGGTGGACGTCGCGAACACTATTTCGAGCGGCACGATCGCCCCGTCGGCGACTACCGCTGCGGTCAACGGCGCCAATGGCGTCGCACCGGCCGCGGTGACCATTGATGCCGGGACGACTCCGACGGTGACCGTGACCGAGAACACAAGCCGGATACACCTTCGTCAGCGCGCAATGCTCCGTCGGGGGTAACCAACGTTACGACCACCGTGAACGGCACCATGGCGACCTTCACAGGCGCAGCCGACCAGCCGATGGCGTGCACCTTCACCAACAGACGACCGCTGGCCACCCCGACCATCGCGACCTCCCCCTCGGCGGGGGGCCCGGTCGGCACGTCCATTCGGACACTGCCACGGTGAGCGGCGGGGTCACCCCGACGGGCACGTCACCTTCAACCTGTTCGCCCCGAGCAACACCGCCTGCACGAGACCCCGGTGTTCACCTCCACCAACGGTGCGCTGAACGGGGGGAGCGCCACCTCGGGCGCTTCCCGACCACCGCCGTCGGCACCTACCACTGGACGGCCACCTACAACGGTGACACCAACAACGCCGCGGTCACCTCCCTCCGCGGCCGAGCCTGTTGTCATCACCCAGGCCACCCCGACGGATCGCGACCACGGCCTCGGGGGGCGGGACTGTGGGCGCCGTTCGATCTCGGACACGGCGACGGTGAGCGGCGGGTTCACCCCGACGGGCAACGTCACCTTCAGGCTGTTCGGGGCGGGGACGCGACCTGCTGCCGCGGGCTCGGTGTTCACCTCCCCGAACGTTCCGCTGAGTGGGGGGAGTGCCACCTCCACCTCTTTCATGACCACCGCTGCGGGCACCTACCAGTGGGTGGCCACCTTCAACGGAAACGCCAACAACACCGCCGTCAGCTCCGTGTGCGGGGCCGAGCCGGTGACCGTCGGCAAGGCCGCCCCGACGATCGCGACCACCCCCTCGGCGGGGGGCCCCGGTCGGCACGTCCATCTCGGACACGGCGACGGTGAGGCGGCGGGGTCACCCCGACGGGCAACGTCACCTTCAACTTGTTCCCCCCCGACGAGCACGAACTGCACCCGGGACCCCGGTGTTCACCTTCCCGAACGATCCGCTGATGGGGGCAGTGCCACCTCGGGCGCCTTCCCGACCACCGCCGTCGGCACCTACCAGTGGACGGCCACCTACAACGGTGACACCAACAACGCTGCGGTCACCTCCGGCTGCACGGCCGAGCCCGTCGTCATCACCCAGGCCGCCCCGACGATCGCGACCACCCCCTCGGCGGGCGGCCCGGTCGGCACGTCCATTTCGGACACGCCACGGTGAGCGGCGGAGTCACCCCGACGGGCACCGTCACCTTCCACCTGTTCGCCCCGAGCGACACCACCTGCAGCGGGACCCCGGTGTTCACCTCCCCCAACGCTGCGCTGAATGGGGGAGCGCCACCTCGGGCGCCTTCCCGACCACCGCCGTCGGCACCTACCACTGGACGGCCACCTACAACGGTGACACCAACAACACCGCCGTCACCTCCCTTCCGCGGCCGAGCCCGTTGTCATCACCCAGGCCACCCCGACGATCGCGACCACGGCCTCGGGGGGCGGGACTGTCGGCACGTTGATCTCGGACACGGCGACGGTGAGCGGCGGGTTCACCCCGACGGGCAACGTCACCTTCAGGCTGTTCGGCCGGGGACGCGACCTGCGCCGCGGAGCTCGGTGTTCACCTCCCCGAACGTCCGCTGAGTGGGGGGAGTGCCACCTCCACCTCTTTCATGCCCACCGCTGCGGGCACCTACCAGTGGTCGGCCACCTACAACGGAAACACCAACAACACCGCCGTCAGCTCCGTGTGCGGGGCCGAGCCGGTGACCATCGCCCAGGCCGCCCCGACGATCGCGACCACCCCCTCGGCGGGGGGCCCGGTCGGCACGTCCATCTCGGACACGGCGACGGTGAGCGGCGGGGTCACCCCGACGGGCAACGTCACCTTCAACTTGTTCCCCCCGACGAGCACGAACTGCACCGGGACCCCGGTGTTCACCTCCCCGAACGATCCGCTGAATGGGGGCAGTGCCACCTCGGGCGCCTTCCCGACCACCGCCGTCGGCACCTACCAGTGGGTGGCCACCTACAACGGTGATGCGAACAACAACACCGTCACCTCCGTGTGCGGGGACGAGCCTGTTGTCATCACCCAGGCCACCCCGACCATCGCGACCACGCCCTCGGCGGGCGGGCCGGTCGGCACGTCCATCTCGGACACGGCCACGGTGAGCGGCGGGTTCAACCCGACGGGCACGGTCACCTTCCACCTGTTCGCCCCGACGAGCCCGACCTGCACCGGGGACCCGGTGTTCACCTCCCCGAACGATCCGCTGAGTGGGGGCAGCGCCACCTCGGGCGCCTTCCCGACCACCGCCGTCGGCACCTACCACTGGACGGCCACCTACAACGGTGACACCAACAACGCTGCGATCACCTCCGGCTGCACGGCCGAGCCCGTCGTCATCACCCAGGCTGCCCCGACGATCGCGACCACCCCCTCGGCGGGGGGCCCGGTCGGCACGTCCATTTCGGACACTGCCACGGTGAGTGGCGGTTTCACCCCGACGGGCACGGTCACCTTCAACTTGTTCGCCCCGACGAGCCCGACCTGCAGCGGGACCCGGTGTTCACCTCGCCCAACGATGCGCTGAATGGGGGAGCGCCACCTCGGGCGCTTTCCCGACCACCGCCGTCGGCACCTACCACTGGACGGCCACCTACAACGGTGACACCAACAACGTGACGGCGACCTCCCTTTGCGCGGACGAGCCTGTTGTCATGACCCAGGCCACCCCGACCATCGCGACCACGCCCTCGCCGGGCGGGGAGGACGGCACGTCCATCTCGGACACGGCGACGCTGAGCGGCGGTTTCAACCCGACGGGCACCGTCACCTTCGACCTGTTCGCTCCAGCGGACACGACGTGTGACGGAGACCCGCTCTCGACCTCCACCAATACGTTGAGCGCGGGCACCGCCACCTCGGACACGTTCCCGACCACCCTGGTGGGCACCTACCACTGGACGGCCACCTACAACGGTGACACCAACAACACGACGGCCGCCTCCGTTTGCGCGGACGAGCCTGTTGTCATCGGTCAGGCGACCACCTCGGTGGCGACCCAGGTCAACATGGCGGGGACCACCACCGCTGTCACCGGCCCGATCCCGCTTGGGAGCTCGGTCTATGACACCGCCAGCATCACCCATGCCCACGCGATCACACCCACCGGCACAGTCACCTACCTTTTCTACAGCAATCGTGACTGCACTGGGGATGGGACCGGGGCGGGCACGGTCACCCTGGACGAGAACGGCACCGTGCCCGCCTCCGACACCCAGGGCGCGCTGGCGGCGGGCTCCTACAGCTTCCAGGCGGCCTACTCCGGTGATGTCGACTTCCTCGGTTCGACCGGTCCGTGCGAGCCGTTCACCGTTGACAAGGCCAGTTCGAACACGGCTACCACCGTGTTCAATGCGGCCACCAATGCCGCCTGGGCAGGGACCGAGGTCACCGGGGCCAAGGCCTACGACACGGCCACAGTCAGCCACTCGGACAGCGTCACCGCCACCGGCACAGTCACCTACACCTTCTATAGCAGCGGCAACTGCTCGGGCACGAGCACAAACGCCGGTACCGTCACCCTGACCTCGAATGGGACTGTGCCCAACTCTGACACCCAGGGACCCCTGCAGGCCGGCTCCCACAGCTTCCAGGCCGTGTATTCGGGAGACACCAATTACTCGCCCTCGACGAGCTCCTGCGAACCGTTCTCTGTCGATCCGGCGCCCTCAGCCGGACCGGCTCCGATCCCCCCGGTCATCGTGCCGGCCGGGCCGGCTCCGATCACCCCGGTCTTCGTGCCGGTGACGGGTTAGTGGGAGCTCGGCGCAGAATCATCCTCGGGAGCGGAGTTCTCGCAGTTGTCCTGGCTCTGGTCGGGGTCTTGGTGGTAACCAACAATGGTTCCGATCGGCCATCCGCCCAGCCAACCCGAGGGTCTCCTACCACGGCTGCCAGATCGGATGGAGCTGAGTCGAGCGTCAACTCCCAGCCTGCGACGTCGCCGAGCAGTGCCGTCACAGCCGTTCCAGCCGAGTCTCTGGTGGCCACCATTCGACCCGAAGGCGCCCCGGGCAGCCAGACGGCCGGCGGCCCGCCGACCCTGAAGGTCCCCGGTGGGTGGCTGGGGGCCGCGTCGGTGCTGCCGGTGATCGGCCAACGGCCCGGCTGGGTCGAAGTCCGGCTGGCTCAACGGCCCAACGGGTCGATTGCCTGGGTACCAGCCTCGGATGTCAGCCTGGCCACTGACTCGTACCACATCGTTATCAACCTGGGAACCATGCACCTTCAGTTGTTCAACCACGGCCAGGAGGTGGCCAACTTCCCCGCGGGAGTCGGGATCCCCCGCCGATCCCACACCGACCGGAGCCTTTTTCGTGGCCTTGTTCGCTCAGGCACCATCACCCGGCTACGGCGCCTTCGTGATGGTCACATCCGCCCACAGCAACACCATCAGCGACTGGGAGGAGTCCGGCGACGCCATAGCCGCCATTCACGGATCCTTGGGATCCGACGCAGCTATCGGCACCACGGGGGCGCAAGTGTCCCACGGTTGCGTTCGCCTTCACGACGCAGATCTTGTTCAACTTCGCGAAGTGCCAGCCGGCACCCCCATCGACATCATGGCTTGACGGTTGAGGCGTGCCGCACTGATCGCGGCGCTCGGTTGCTGAGTTCCCGAGACGAAGACAACACTCCGTTTTGCGGAGAAGAAAGCCGATCGACTCAGCGGGTTATCGACCCGCACATAGTCCAAGAGTCTCGCTACAGTTTTCAAACTTAAACACTCCCCCCCCCCCCCTCCCCCCCCCCCCCCCCCCCGGTCTCTCGGGAGGTAGCGATTCTCCTTCTGGGCGGGTATGAATCCCGCTCAGAAGGAGATGCCCGAAAGCTCCGGAATCGTGCCCTCGGCCTTGAGGCGGGCGGCCAGCCAGCGGTCGCGGGAGGCCATCCGTTCCGCCTCGCCAACCCGGGGCTCGACGGTTCTCCGGGGTGAGAAGGTGCCGGCCAGCTCCTCCGTCGAGGAGTAGGCGCCCACAGCGAGACCGGCCAGAAGGCCGGCTCCCAGTGTGGTGGCTTCCAAGACGGGCGAGATCTGCACCGAGCGCCCGATCGCGTCGGCCAGGGCCTGCACGAACACGTCGTTGTCCGCCATGCCGCCGTCGACGCGGAGTGAGGCGATGGGGAACCCGCTGTCTTGCTCGCTGGCCTCGACCAGGTCGGCGCCGCGGTGCGCCACGCCTTCGAGCACCGCCCGCACGATCTCGGGACGTCCCGAGCCTCTGGTCAGCCCGACGAGTGTGCCGCGGGCTCCGAAATCCCAGACCGGCGTCCCCAATCCGAGCAGTGCGGGCACGAACCAGACGTCGCCCGTTGTTGCGGACTGGGCCGCCACCACGGCGGACTCCTGAGCCGTTGCGATGATCCCGAGATCGTCTCGGAGCCATTCGACCGCGGTGCCGGCCGACAGCATCACCGCCTCGGTACCCCAGGTGTCCTCCCTACCGACGCGGAACGCCACGATGGGAAAAGTGCCGGCGGTGCCGCGGCCCATGAGGCCGGACGCGTCATCCGGTCCGGTGCACTGATCGAGCATCCCCCCGGTGCCGAAGGTCGCCTTGGCCAGGCCCGGCAGGGTGCAGCCCTGTCCGACGAGAGAGGCCTGCTGGTCTCCTGCGATGCCACAGATCGGGGGCGCGCCGGGGAGCGCGGTGGCAGCGCCGACGGGTCCCGACGAATCGACGACGGCAGGCAGCAGGGGCAAGGGGATCCGCAGCTTCTGGAGCAGCACCTCGTCCCAGACAATGGCGCGGTCGACGAGGGCCGTGACGGCGGCGTTGGTGGCGTCGGTCACATGGAGCGCGTCCGCGCCCGCCGCGGCCCCTCCCGAGAGGGTCCAGGCCACCCAGCTGTCGACGGTCCCGCAGCACAGCTCCCCCTTCTCGGCCCGCGAGCGTTCGGGGTCCACCTCGTCCAGAATGGCCATGACCTTGGTCGCCGAGGCATTGGGTGCCAGTCGGATCCCTTCGGACTGCAGCACGAGGCACGTGCCGACGGTGCGCAGGTCCTGCCATCCGATGCCCGGTGCCATCGGCTTCCCGGTGGCACGTTCCCAGACGATGGTCGAGGCCCGCTGGTTGGCGATGCCGACCCCGGCCACCGGGCCACCCTCCGCCAGGGCCGCCCGGGCCACCGCCAGGACGGCGTCGGCCATGCGTGCCGCGTCGAACTCGACCACGCCGGGGGCGGGCGAGTCGGGCAGGAGGGGGACCCGGTGCTCGTGCTCGACCGTGGCGTCAGGCCGCACGATTGCGGCGCGCACGCCCGAGGTGCCCACGTCGACGACCAGGATGCTCACCCCGCGTCCGCTCATGACCAGGGAGCGGGTCCAAAGGGTGAGGCGAGGCCGAACTTGCCCGGGTTGAGAATGCCCCTGGGGTCGAAGGTCGCCTTGAGCCCCTCGAGCACGTCGAATCCCGAGCCCAGCGCCCGAGGCAGGAAGCGGGAGCGGTTGAGCCCGATGCCATGGTGGTGACTGATCGCCGCACCGTGGGCGATGGCGGAGTCGGTGATCGTGTCCCACGCCTGGCGGTAGTAGCGCTCACGCCATTCGGCATCGCCGTCGGGACCGCGTCCGCCGAACGTGAAGTAGAGGCAGGCGCCGTCGGGGTAGGCATGGGACTGGTGGGCCGATGCAGCCAAGGTGCCGTCGATCTCCTGGAGCGCGCCGACGACATCGATCGAAGAGGCCGGGCAGTGCCGACCACGGACCCGACACCTCGGCGGTGTCCACGACGATGCCGGCGCGCCACAGGGGCGCCAACGCGGAGACGTCGTTGCGATGGCCCAGCCACCGCTCGACGAGGTCGTGGGGGAGCGGATGCGCGCCGGACGCGGCCGAGCATTCCGCGTCGACGACCTCGAGGGTGCCGGTGAGGATGTCGGGGTCCGCCTCGTCGAGGACGATGAGGACGTTGGTGTCGCCCAGCTCGAAGTTGCGGTCCGACTCCGTCTGGTCGTAGAGACGGAGGACGGCCGGTGTCGCGCCGCGGCGCAGGATCATCCGGCATGCCTCGAGCCCGGCGGCGAAGCTGGTGAACCCGAAGGCGCGGCGCTCCTGGGCCGACGGCAGGGTATGGATGCGGAGGCGGGCCTCGGTGATGACGCCGAGCGTGCCTTCGCTGCCGACGAAGAGTTGGGTCAGGTTCGGCCCCGTGGCGGCACGAGGTCCCTTGCCCTCGGTGTGCACGATGCGGCCGTCGGCCAGGACCACCTCGAGACCGATGACCATGTCCTCGATCTTCCCGTAACGGGTCGAGTACTGCCCCGCGCCGCGGCAGGCCAACCAACCGCCGACGGTCGAGAGGTCCATGGACTGAGGCCAGTGGCCCAGGGTGTAACCCTCGCCGACGTCGCCCAGGGCGGCCTCGAGATCCGGGCCGAATGTCCCGGCGCGCACGTCGGCGGTGAGGGACACCTCATCCACGTCCCGCAGACCGGCCAGCCCCGTCATGTCGAGGGCAACGCCGCCGTGCACCGGTATGGAGCCCCCGCACACGCCGCTGCGACCGGCGGCGGCGGTCACCGGCACGAGCGCCTCATGACAGATTGCGAGCACCGCGGAGACCTCTTCGGTCGAGGTGGGGCGGACCACCGCCGCCGGACGCTGGGGGACGGCGCCCTCGGCAGCCCAGCCGATGGCGAGTGGCCACCAGTCGCGTCCGGCCTCGGCCCGGGCGTCGTCGTCGACCAGGATCGCGGCACCGCTGGCGGCGATGCGCTCGAGCACCGCCGAAGGGATCTCGACCGTGCCGGTGACGAGGCGATCGGCCACCTGTGCCCCGGCGGCATCGATGGGCGTGACCGGAGTGGGCTCCGTCACGGGAGGTCGAGCCCGGCGGTGAGGAGCTCCTTCTGGCATGCCTCGGTGAACCGGGTCGCTTGTTCGGCGGCCTCACGCTCGTCCCAACCCATGTCGGGGGCGATGAGGGTCGCCACGGAGGTCGCGGCATGCATGGTGGCCTCGGCCCGTTGGATCATGGCCCGCGTGCGGCGCGACAGCACGTCGTCGAGCGTGCCGGCCATCTCCTCCCGGGCGGCGTAGAC
The DNA here is from genome assembly GCA_963764305.1 of uncultured Acidimicrobiaceae bacterium. Taxonomy (GTDB): domain Bacteria; phylum Actinomycetota; class Acidimicrobiia; order Acidimicrobiales; family RAAP-2; genus Bog-473. The sequence goes on from CAVXSD010000005.1 coordinate 451,256, forward strand.
GACCTCGGCGCCGGTGTAGGGCAACCCCGTCACCACGGGCTCGAGCAGCTCCGGACGCCCGTCCGCCAGGGCCAGAACGTCAGCGGACGCAGTTCCGTAGCGACGGAGGAGGCGAGCGTGGGGCTGGGCCAGCGTCACCGGGTCGCGGGTCTTGGTCGTGGCACCCATGAGCGGGAGCGACTTCGTGACGCTACGCCGGCGACGGGGTGACTCACCGAGGCGGGTGACCACGACGTCGACCGTGTCCTGGGCCATTTTGCGGTAGGTCGTCAGCTTGCCGCCGGTGACCGTCACGACGCCGTGGTCGGACGTGCTGACGGTGTGGCGGCGGGAGAGGTCTGCCGTGCGTTCCGACACGTGTCCCCCCTTGGCCGGGGCCAGGAGCGGGCGCAGGCCGGCCCAGACGCCGGTGACGTCGGCCCGGGTGAGCTGCGAGGTGGTGAGGGCGTTGACTGCGTCGAGTAGGTAGTCGACGTCCTCGGGTGTGCAGGCCGGGTCGTCGAGGGGGCCCGTGTAGTCGGTGTCGGTGGTGCCGATATAGACGAGATCCGTCTCTGGCCACGAGACCACGAAGATGGAGCGCCTGTCCTTGGGGACGGGAATCACCGCGGCGATGTCGCACGGCAGCCGGTCCGCCGGCACGGTCACGTGCACGCCCTTGGCGGGCCGTATGGCGTGGGGATCCGTGCCTTCGTCGAGGGCCCGTACGGCGTCGGCCCACACGCCCGAGGCGTTCACCACGATCCGGGCCCGGATCGGGAATTCCGAGGCCACGTCGTCGGGTGTGGCACGCACGACGGCGCCGTTGGCGACACCGTCCACCCCGGTCGTGAGGCGGACGACCGGGGTGTAGTTGGCTACCGCCGCCCCGAATTCGAACGCCGACGTGCGGGCGAGCGTGAGGGTCAGCCGGGCGTCGTCGGCTCTGGCGTCGAAGTAGAGGAACCCCGCGACCAGGTTGTCGGTGCTGAGGGTCGGCAGGTGGGCGAGCGCCTCTTCCTTGGTGACTTCGCGGTGCCGGTGACCGATGCGCCAGCCGCCCGTGAGGTCGTACATCCACAGGGCCGAGGAGTACGAGCGTGCCACGGCCTTGGAGACGACGCCGTCGCGGCCGAAGAGAGGGATGAGAAACGGGAGCGGGCTGACCAGGTGCGGTGCGTTGTCGAGCAAGCGCTGCCGTTCGGCCAGATTCTCGTAGACGAGGCGGAACTCACGTTGTTGGAGGTAGCGGATGCCGCCATGGATCATCTTCGACGACTTCGACGAGGTCCCCGAGGCGAAGTCGCCCTTTTCGACCAGCGCGGTGCGCAGGCCGCGGCTGGCCGCGTCGAGCGCCACGCCCGCTCCGGTGACTCCACCCCCGACCACCAGCACGTCGAACTCCTCGTCGGCCAGGCGACGCAACGCGTCGGCGCGGCGAAAGGGGTGCACCGATCAAGCCTGCCACATCCCTCGCGGCGCATTCCCGAGAGCCCCGTTGCAAGGTCCTCCCGTTGCAAGGTCCTCCCGTTGCACGGTCCTCCCGTTGCACGGTCCACCAGGGCACGGTCCACCCGTTGCAAGGCCCGGTGGGGGAGCCGGTGCTCCGCCTCGCTGTCGAGGCTCGATCGCGTGCGCGACCAACGCCTGCGACAGCAGGGGGGAGCGGGAGTGTCCGGTTCGCCGTGCCAATGTTCGCGTCGGACGTAGGGTCCCAGTGGTGCGGGCATCTGACGATCCCTGGCTCTCCTACGGGCGGACCGTGGTCGAGATCTCGTTGCCTGAAGGAGGCACGTTCACGGTTCGATCGGTACCCGGAGCTGAGGTGGGCAGCTGGCCCTGGCCAGCGGGAGGACCCGTGCACATCCTGACCGCGTGGGACCCCGGTCCTGTACGTCCGGGCCCGGCGATCAACCGGGCGCGCCAGGCGGCACTCGAAGACGATCTCCGGCCGTTGGCGACGACCATGGTGGCCGCGGTCGGGGTCGACCCCGTGACGGGGCACCGGGAGGAGGGGGTGGCGGTCCGGGGCGTCTCGGAGTCGGTGGTCCTGGCGCTGGGAGCCCGTTACGACCAGGACGCCGTCTTCGCCTGGACGCCCGAAGCGTGGAGCATCGTCGGCAGTCACGATGGCCGCCGCCTGACGTCGGGCTGGGCGGTGCAATGGTCGAAGCCCGGGACGCAATGGTCGATGCCCGGGCCCTTGTAGTTACTACGTGTGACGTAGTAATGTGGCGCGCATGGCGCGTCGGACTGTGAAAAAGGGGACCCTGGGCCGCAGCAACGAGCCGCCGGTGCTGATCCTCACCAGCCTGGCCGCTGGGCCCAGGCACGGGTATGCCCTGACCAAGGACATCGAGGAGTTCGCCGGCGTCACGCTCGGGCCGGGAACGCTCTACGGGGCCCTTGCCCGGTTGGAAGAGCGCGGTCTCGTCGCGCCCGAGCCCCTCCGCCGCAACGAGCGCCGGCGCCCCTACCGGATCACCGGCGCCGGCAGGGTCGCGCTGGAAGAGGCGGTACGCGAGATGCGGGCACTCGCCGACGAGGGGGCCGTGCGGCTCGGGATCAGGACCGGCGTGCCGGCTCTCGGGACGATCGCATGAGTGCCGACCCCTTCCAACAAGTCCTTCGGTGGTACCCGCCCCGTTGGCGGTCGCGCTACGGAGACGAGATGGCCGCGCTGCTCGAGGACACGTACGCATCTGCATCCGACGTGCCGCTCCGGGAGCGGGTGGCACTGGCCCGGTCCGGCCTGGCCGAACGGGTCCGAGAAGCGGGCTTCGTCGGCTCGACAGGGGGCGGAGCTACCCGCTTGCGAGCCGGCACGATCCTCGTCTTGTGGGGTTGGTCACTGTTCCTCGTCGCCGGGGCCACCTTCGCAAGGTTCTCCGACAATTGGTTGGCCGGGACTCCGAGTGCCCATCGCTGGGTCGCCGGCTCAGGCTACGACGCGGTGGCGCTGGCAGGCGCGGTCGGGAGCGTTGTGGTCGCGGTGGCCGGACTGATCACCCTCCCCGGTTTCGTGCGGTTCCTCCGTGCCGGCCGCTGGCTCGAAGTGCGGGGACGAACGGTCAGCGCCGTCGTCGCGATCGCCGTGGCATCGGCGCTGTTCGGAGCTGCGGTCGGTTGGTCGCACCACCTCGATGCGTCGCAGCGAAATGGCGGCCGGCCTGCCTACAGCGTGCTCTTCGTCCTGGTGGGACTCTCGGTTGTGGTTGCGATCGCCTGTGCGACGGCTGGTGCGGTAGCGGTCGCCCGTCGCATCGAGCTTTCCGCCCGCCGCCTTCGCGTGCTCGGCGTCCTGGCGCTGGGACTGACAGCTCTCATGGCGCTGATTCTCGCCGGGACCCTCACGTGGTGGATCTGGGAGGCCCTCCACGCCCGCAGTGTCCTCCGGAACGGTCTGGGGAACGGCATCCCGCTCGCGTCGTCTTCGGTGCCGCCGACACTCCTGGTGTCGGCCCTGTTGATGGTGCTCGGTCTGGTGCTGGCGGTGTGGGGAACTGTGCGGGTCGCCCGACCACTGCGCACGGGTCCCGCGACGAGCGCCTGGTAGACCCGGCTCACGCCCCCGGGCCGAACGCCTTGGGGATCGGCCAGAATGGGGGCGTGACGTTGGCCGCCCGCGTCTTCGCCGCCTCCCACCTGAGCGGCACCTTCGTCCTGCGCTCGGGTCGCACGGCCGACGATTACTTCGACAAGTACCGCTTCGAGTCCGATCCGGCGCTGTTGGCCGAGATCGTGGCCTCCCTGGTGCCGCTCGTGCCCGAAGGGACGGAGGGTCTCGCCGGCCTGGAGCTCGGCGGCGTCCCCCTGGCCACCATGCTCTCCTCGCTCACGGGGCTGCCGGCCTATTTCGTGCGCAAGCAGCCGAAGAAGTACGGCACCGAGCAGGTGTGCGAAGGGGGTGACGTGGCGGGACGCAAGCTTCTCATCATCGAGGACGTCGTCACTACGGGCGGGCAGATCGTGCTGTCGGTCCAGGACCTGCGCTCGGAGAGGGCGGTGGTCGAGCACGTGGTGTGCGTGATCGACCGGGAGGGCGGGGGCTCCGACGTGGTCGCGGCCGAAGGGATCACCCTCCACGCCCTCTTCACCATGCGCGACCTCGAGGCGTCCGCCCGCGGGGCGGCTCCGGCCTGACGCCCGGGCTCGCTGCCCGCAACGGGATTCTGACAACGATTGTCAAAATGGGCGGAGCTCCCGCTAAGGTGCCGGAGCATGCAGTCGCCCGACGCGTTGACCGATCTCTTCCGCGCCCATGGGCGCAAGATCACCGCGCAACGCCAGTGCATCTTCCGGGCCCTGGAGGGTGATGTCACCCACCCCTCGGCCGAGCGGGTGCACGAGAGGGTGCGACAGGACATGCCCAATGTCTCCCTCAAGACCGTGTACCAGACGCTCAACGACCTGGCCGACCTGGGTGCGATCACCGTGCTCGACGTGGGGACGGGTTCCGTCCGCTTCGATCCCAACGTCGAGACGACCCACCATCACCTGGTGTGCCGTTCCTGCGGCAAGGTCCGCGACCTGTCCGCGGACTTCCCGGCGCTCCGGGTGTCCGGGCGGGCCACCCAGGGCTTCGAGGTGGACAGCGCCGAAGTCGTCTTCCGGGGTGTGTGCGACACGTGCCGGGAATCTCAGCAGAACCAGCAGTAGCAACCACAACCGACCAAGAGAAAGGACACGTATCCACCCATGCCAGCACTGAAGGGCTCCCAGACCGAGGCGAACCTCAAGGAGGCGTTCGCCGGCGAGAGCCAGGCCAATCGCCGCTACCTGTACTTCGCCCAGAAGGCCGACGTGGAGGGCTACCCCGACGTGGCGGCGCTTTTCCGCTCCGTGGCGGAGGGAGAGACCGGGCACACGTTCGGGCACTTCGACTTCCTCAAGGAAGTGGGCGACCCGGTGACCGGCGTCCCCGTTGGCGCCACTGAGGACAACCTGAAGTCGGCGATCGAGGGTGAGACCTACGAGTACACCGAGATGTACCCCGGCTTCGCCAAGACGGCGCGTGACGAGGGCTTCGCGGAGATCGCCGAGTGGCTCGAGACGCTGGCCAAGGCCGAGAAGTCGCACGCCGGTCGCTTCACGCAAGGGCTCGAGTCGGTCTCCTAGGAGCGGCGGTTCCATGACCGCCACGTACGACCCCACGGACCCCAAGTACTTCGACCCGGCCGCGCTGCGGGAAGAGGTGGACCGCGTCTTCGACCTTTGTCACGGATGCCGGCTGTGCTTCAACCTGTGTCCCTCGTTCCCGACGTTGTTCGGGTTCATCGACGCCAATGACGGGGACGTCACGGGCCTGACCGATGCCGAGCGCGGCCAGGTCGTCGACGAGTGCTACCAGTGCAAGCTCTGCTACGTGAAGTGCCCGTACGTCCCGCCGCACGAGTGGGAGCTCGACTTCCCGCGCCTGATGAGCCGGGTCCACGCGGTGCGCCAGAAGGAACTCGTGGGGGTCAAGGAGCGGCTCACCGACCAGGTTCTGGGCCGGACGGACGCCGTGGGCCGGGTCTCGGTGGTGGCGGCGCCGATGGCCAACTGGGCGACGGGCACCCCGGGTTCGCTGCCGCGCCGGATCATGGAGAAGGCAACTGGCATCGCGTCGAAGCGGTTGCTGCCCCCGTACGCCAAGCAGCGGTTCACGACCTGGTTCAAGAAGCGGAGAGGTCCGGCCGCCGCGCCGAGGGGAGAGGGAGCCGTCTCGGTGTTCCCCACGTGTTTCGTCGAGTACATGGAGCCCGGCATCGGCCGTGCCATCGTGGAGGTCTACGAGCACAACGGCGTGGCCTGCAGCCTCCCCGAGGGGACCAAGTGCTGCGGCGCGCCCTGGCTCCACTCGGGCCGGGTGGACGAGTTCACCAAGGCTGCCCGCCGCAACGTCGCCGCGCTGGCCGCGGAGGTGCGAGCGGGGCGGGACGTCATCGTGGCGCAGCCGACCTGCGCGTACGTCCTGAAGCGGGACTACCCGATCTACGCCAAGGGCCCTGAGGCGGACCTCGTGGCCGCGCACACCTTCGACCCGGCCGAGTACCTCATGCGGCGCCACCGTGACGCCGGCGATCCGTTCACCCTGTCTAACGAGTTCCCCGGGCGCGCCGATGGCTCGGTGCCCGACGCCGTGACGTACCACGTCGCCTGTCACCTGCAGGCGCAGAACGCCGGGTTGCGCAGTCGAGACCTGCTCAAGACGGCCGGTGTGAAGTGCTCCGTCGTCCAGCGCTGCTCGGGCATCGACGGGACGTGGGGCTATCGGACCGAGAACTACGAGTTGGCCCGCGCGGTCGCCGCACCGTTGGGCCGTGAGATCGTGGCAGCCGGCAACGAGACGGTGTGCGGCGATTGCCATCTCGCCAACGGGTCGATCCTCCAGGAGACCGGAACGCGGCCCGTGCATCCGATGCAGTTGATGGCCCGTGCCTACGGTGTTGACGGGGGCCCGGGGTGACCGGGACGGCCGGCCCGGCGGCCTCCGGGCTGACGCCGGCCGACGTGCTCGACCTGCGCGCCTACGAACGGGTGCGGGAGGACTACCGGGCCCGCCTCATCGCCCGCAAGCGAGATCGGCGCGTTGCGCTCGGACCGGTCATGACCCTGGTCTTCGAGTGCGTCGACACCGTCCGCTTCCAGGTCCAGGAGATGGCGCGGGCCGAGAAGATCATCAGCGACGAGGCGATCCAGGTCGAGCTCGACATCTACAACCGGCTACTGCCGGGCAAGGGGGAGCTCTCGGCCACCGTCTTCATCGAGCTGACCTCGGACGCCGCCTTGCGGGAGTGGCTGCCCCGGTTGGTGGGGATAGAGCGCCGGCTCGGCATCTCGATCGACGGGCAGGTGGTCGCCAGCGTCCCCGAGGCCGAGCACGAGGCCGCCCTCACCCGTGACACGGTGACGCCGGCGGTCCACTACGTGCGCTTCGGCTTCACCGAGGCCCAGGTGGCGGACTTCGCGGGCGCCGACGACGTTGCCCTATTGGCGACCCACCCGGCCTACGAGGCCAGGACCACCCTGCCGCCGGCGGTCCGCCGGGAGCTGCTGGGGGACCTCCTCGGCACAACGAAGGTCCTCTCCATCGGCTGACCAGGGACAATTCCGTGCGCAACCCTTTACAGACGCACAGGACGTGCGCCATACTCTTCGTTCGCCGAATTTGGGGTCGCCCTAGTCGATAATTGGAAAAAAGGGCCCCTCGAACAGGGCGAATCAAGTATCCGCCGTTTTCATCCGTTGTGAGGAAGTGTTTCCCATGATCGCCACCACGTGGCGCAAGCAAGCCGCCTGCCGGGGCCTCGACGTCGAGGCGTTCTACCCCGTCACCGAGGACGAGGCCGATGCGGCCGAGGCCAAGGCCGTGTGCGCCGTCTGCCCGGTCCGTCAGGCGTGCCTGGAGCACGCCCTGGCCCACCGCGAGCGCGAGGGCATCTGGGGCGGCACGACCGAGCGGGAGCGCCGGCGGATCGTGCGGCAGCGCCGCAAGTCGGCCTGAGCGGCTACTTCTTCTCGACGGCCTTCCGGGCCGTCGTGGGCGTGGCCGAGGTCGGCTGGCCGATGGTGCAGGGGGAGGGGTTCCAGGGCTCGGCCTGCGTGTTCGCGTAGACATCCGACGGGATCGTCGTCGTCGTGGTTGGTCCCGTCGGCGTCGTGGTCGTGGTCGTCGTGGTTCCGGACGACCCGGTCACGGTCAGCTGGGAGCCGGCGATCAGCAGCGAGACCGCCTGTCCGCTCAGGCTTGCGTCGGGCACCAGGGAGACCGGCCCGCCCAGCGCGGAGGCCAGGGTGTGCGCGGCCTCCAATCCGGACGGACCGTAGAGGATCTCCGAAGGGCCGCCGGCGGGCAGTTGCTTGGCATTGCCGATCCCGGTCACGTCGAAGCCCTGGGCGGTGAGCGCCAACGCCGCGGTGTGCGCGATGCCGCCCACGGTCGACGCGTTCAACACGTCGACGCCCACCAGGCTGTGGGCCTCGGTGGGGATCGTCGTGGTGGTGGTGCGGGTGCTGGTGGACGTGGTTCCCTTGACGGGCGCGCTCGGCGTCGAACCGATCGCGTTGAACTCGTTGATCAAGTTCTGGGCGTACGGCTGCGCCTCCTTGAGCGCGTCGGCCCCGCCCGAGGTGAGGTACGCCGTGGTCGGCAGGGTCTCGGTCACGAGGTGGGACGACGGCAGGCCCCGGAAGACCTCGGCGATGTGCAACAGGTCACCCTGGCTCAAGGTGTCGTCGATGGTCAGGTTGCCGACCGCGGCGCCGATGAAGGAGTTGATGGTGAGGGGGCTGGTGATGGACCCGTTGATCTTGGCGAGGACCGCCCGGAAGAACGCGTCCTGGCGCTGGATCCGGCTGAAGTCCGACTGTCCGTCGTACTCCCAGTAGCCATTCGAATTCTTGTAGTACATGTGGCGACTGCGCACGAGCTGGAGCGCCGTGGTCCCGTTCACCACCTGGCAGCCCGTCGTGGCCACGTTGAGGCCGGTGTACTGGTCCTTGACCGGGGTCGGGAAGTCCATGGTGATACCGCCCAGGGAGTCCACCATGCCCAAGAACCCCGGGAAGTTCACCGCCACATAGTGGTTGATCGGGATGCCGAGGTCGTGCTCGATGGTCTGGATGAGGAGGTCGGGCCCTCCGTCGTAGGCCGCGTTGATGCGGTTCATGCCCGAGATCCCGCTGTCGTTGCCGGGGATGTCGACCCAGAGGTCACGCGGGATGGAGAGCACGGTCACGGTCTTGGCGGCGGGGTCGAAGTGGGCCACCATCGTCACGTCGCTGCGCTGCCCTCCCGCATTGGCCTCGTCGCCGAACGCCTTGACCTGGGTGGAGTTCGAGACGAACGCGCGTGAGTCCGAACCGACCAGGAGGAGATTGAACGGCTTGCCGGGTGGTGCCGTGGCCACCAGGTGCTTGGCGTGGATCTTCTTGATCTGACTGAAGCGGTAGTTGGCGTAGACGTAGAGACCGCCGACCCCGATGGCGGCGAGGAGGACGATGAAAGAGAGCGCGTAGAGGGTGCGCCGCCGCCAGCGGTGCCGGCGCTTGCGCTCCTTCTTGCGGGACTTCCGTAGCTCGGTCTGGAGGTCAGCCCGCGACTTGGCGTGATCGTCGGCGGCGTCGGGCAGCCCGATGGTTTCGGGTTCGTCGGGGGTCAAGAACCAGAAAATACCTGGCCGGGAGGTCCGATAGCCTTCGCCGGTGGATTTTGAACTCCCAGACGAGCTCGTGGATCTGCGCAATTCCGTCCGGCGCTTGGCCCAGGACAAGGTCAAACCGCGAGCCCGGCCCATCGACCAAGAGCGTGCCTACCCGACCGACGTCTTCGAGGCGTTCCGCGACGCGGGCCTCCTGGGGCTGTGCATCCCGGTCGAGTACGGGGGCTCGGCCGCGGGCATCCTCGGCCTGGCCCTGGCCATCGAGGAAGTGGCCAAGTACTCCAACACGGCGGCGCTGATGCTCCTGTTGACCCGCCTGCCCACCGGGCCGGTCATGATCGCCGGCACGGAGCAGCAGAAGCAGCGCTACCTGCCCGGTATCTGCGACGGGACCCGACGGGCCGCCTTCGGGCTCTCCGAGCCCCAGGCGGGCAGCGACGTCATGGGGATGCGGACCCGCGGGGTGCCCGACCAGGGTTCCGAGGGCGGCTGGGTGCTGAACGGCACCAAGTGCTGGATGTCAGGTGTCCAAGAGGCCGACTGGTACACCGTCTTCGCCAAGACGAGCGATCCCACCAGCCGGGCGCACGACTCCATCACCGCCTTCATCGTGGAGCGGGCATGGGACGGCGTCGAGGTGGGCCGCACCGACCACAAGATGGGCGTGCGCGGCGTCGACACGGGTGAGCTGCTCCTGACCGACGTCCACGTCCCTGCCGGGAACGTGATCGGCGAGGTCGGCGGCTTCCGGCTGGCCATGCTCGGGCTCAACGCCATGCGCCCGATCGTGGCGGCACGTGGCATCGGACTGGCCGAGGGCGCGCTCATGTACGCCACCGACTACGTGCAGCAGCGAGCCGCCTTCGGCAAGACCATCGCGGACTTCCAGGGGATCCAGTGGGAGATCGCCAAGTGCGCCGTGGACATCGAGGCGGCCCGATTGCTCACCTATCGAGCCGCCGTCCTCGCCGACCAGGGCAAGTTCACGAAGGAGTACGTCCCGTTCCTGTCCATGGCCAAGTACCACGCCACCGAGCTGGCCGTGCGGGCCTCGTCCCTCGCCGTCCAGCTCCTCGGCGCCGCGGGCTACATGGAGGACCATCCCACCGAGCAGTGGTACCGGGACGCCAAGCAGCTCACCATCGTCGAAGGCACCTCGCAGGTGCAGCTCGGCCTTATCGCACGGGGCGTCCTCGACCGGGACCTGTGGTGGGACTGACCTGGCCCGAGGTCCTGGCCCGCCTGGCCCGACGCGAGTCGCTGAGCGCCACGGAAGCCGAGGAGACGCTGGAGATCGTCCTCTCAGGCGACGCGACACCGGCACAGGTGGGGGCCTTCCTGGCCCTGCTGCACGCCAAGGGCGAGACGGCCGAGGAAGTGACGGGTCTGGCCCGGGCCATGGTCGACGCGGCCGTGCCCTGCCCGCTGGGGGACACACAGGCCGGGGCGGCGGTCGACCTGGTGGGGACCGGAGGCGATCGGTTGGCGAGCATCAACGTGACGACGTTGGCAGCCTTCATCACCGCGGGGTGCGGCGTGCCGGTGTGCAAGCACGGGAACCGCGCCGCGTCGTCGTCGGTGGGCACGGCGGACGTGCTCGAGGCGCTGGGTGTGGCCATCGAGCTCGGCCCCGAAGGGGTGGCCCACTGCGTGGCGGCGGCGGGGATGGGGTTCTGTTTCGCCCAACGGTTCCACCCGGCCATGCGCTTCGTGGGGCCGGTCCGCAAGGAGTTGGGCCTGCCGACCGTCTTCAACTTCCTGGGACCGCTCATCAACCCCGCCCGGACCCGGCGCCAGCTGGTCGGCGTCAGCGATCCGAAGATGGCGCCGATCATGGCGGGCGTCTTCGGAGCGACGGGGAGCCGGCACGCGCTGATCGTGCACGCCGACGATGGGCTCGACGAGTTGAGCGTGACGTCGCCCTCGAGCGTGCTGGAGGTGAGAGGCGACGGGGCCGGGGAATTCGAGGTGACCCAGTGGCGCGTCGACCCGGCGGCGCTCGGGTTCGCACCGGCGACGATGGCCGACCTGCGGGGCGGGAACGCCGCGTTCAACGCCGGCGTGATCCGCGCCGTGCTCGAAGGCGAACGGAGCGCCCGGCGTGACATCGGCATCCTCAATGCAGCGGCCGCGCTCATCGTGGCGGGGCGGACCGACGATCTGGAGAGTGGGCTGGTGCTGGCGGCCGAGTCCGTCGACAGCGGACAGGCGGTGGGCGTGCTCGACGCGCTGATTGCTACGTCCCAAGACGCACGGCAGCGGCAGCCGGACTGATCCGCCAGGCCCGCCGCGGGGCGTGGGCCTCGGGGTCGAGCGCTGGTGAGTCGGGTCGGCACAGCGCGATGACGCATCCGCCGAAGCCGCCGCCGGTCATGCGGGCCCCCAGGACCCCCGGCTGGCCGAGGAGCTCATCCACCAGCTCGTCGACGGCGGGCACCGAGACGCGGAAGTCGACCGCCAGGCTGCGGTGCCCCTCCGTCATGACAGCACCCACACCGCGCAGGTTGCCGCGGGCCAGCATCCGTTCGGCCTCGCCCACCCTGGCGCATTCGGTGACCACGTGACGGGCCCGTCGGCGCAGCACGGGGTCGGTCAGTTCGCTCAGGTCGCCCAGCTCGCACGCGCCGAGCGGTCGGCCCAGGACGTGCGCGGCCCGCCCGCACTCGGCCCGCCGGGTGGCATACGGAGTGCTGGTCAGGAGGCGGGGCACCTCGCTGTGGACGATCACGAAGGCCGCCTCTTCGGGAATCGGCACCAGACGTGTCTCGAGCGTGGCGAAATCGATGTGCAGCCCGTGTCCGGCGGCGGCGCCGGCGATGGCGAGCGGGTCGAGCAGGCCGACGTGCGCGCCGGCGCTCCGCTCGGCCTCCTGGCAGGCCTGGGCCAGAGCGAGGGGATCGGGGTCGTGGCCGAGGGCGAGCAGCAACGCGACGGAGAAGGCGGCACTCGAGGACAGGCCGGCCCCGACCGGGATCGTGCTCGTGACCCTGGCGGCACCCCCGCTCGGGGGAGGCTGGGCGCGCAGGAGTCCGGCCGCCAGGGCGGCTTCGGGCGGAACCGGGGCGGTGTCGCCCAAGGCGATCTCGAGCGGCATCCCGGGGAACTGGTCCGAGTCGATCCCGAAGAGGAAGCTGCCCGGCTTCGGCGTGAAATGGACCTCGGTGGCCAGGTCGATGGCCATCGGCAGCGAGAGCCCGCCGTTGTAGTCGGTGTGGTCGCCGATGAGGGTCACTCGTCCGGGGGCGCGGGCGGCGGGCACAGCCCCAGCTTGGCGCAGGAGCGACCGGCTTGACCGTCGTGGGCGGCACGGGTCACGATCCTGCGATGGCAGACCGCAGTGGACCGTTGAGCGGGATCAAGATCATCGAGCTGGCGGGCATCGGTCCGGCGCCCTACACCTGCATGCTGCTGGCCGATGCCGGCGCGCAGGTCCTGCGCCTGGAGCGGGCGGCGCCGGGTGCGGTCGAGGCGGGGGAGGCGTTCAGGGCTTCGGGGAGCGGGCCGTACTGGGACCTTCTGAACCGGTCCCGGCCCTCGGTCGGCATCGATCTGAAGAACCCCGACGCGGTCGAGCTCGTGCTCGGGCTCGTCGAGCAGGCCGACGGGTTGATCGAGGGGTTCCGGCCCGGCGTGGCCGAGCGGCTGGGCGTCGGGCCAGACGCCTGCTTCGGGCGCAACCGCCGGTTGGTCTACGGACGCATGACGGGATGGGGCCAGGACGGGCCGATGGCGGCCATGGCCGGGCACGACATCGACTACATCGCCCTCGGCGGCGCACTGTGGTCGTTGGGCCGGGCCGACTCGGCGCCGGTGCCCCCGCTCAACCTCGTCGGGGACTTCGGCGGTGGCGGCATGCTGTTGGCCTTCGGCATGGTGGCCGCGCTGCTCGACGCGGCCCGCTCCGGCGAGGGCCAGGTGGTCGACGCCGCCATGGTGGACGGCGCGGCGTCGCTCATGACGATGATCCACGCCTTCCACACCCACGGCCTCTGGAACGACGAACGGGGGTCGAACATCCTGGACACGGGGGCGCCCTTCTACGAGGTCTACGAGACGTCGGACGGGAAGTGGATGGCCGTCGGCGGAATCGAGGCGCAGTTCTACGCCGCGCTGCTCGACGGCCTCGGCCTGGCCGGGGACGAGTCGCTGCCGCACCAGCAGTCGCGGGAGGACTGGCCGGCGCTGAAGGAGCGCTTCGCGGCGATCTTCAAGTCGAAGACACGGGACGAATGGACGGTCATCTTCGACGGGAGCGATGCCTGCGTGGTACCCGTCCTGTCGCCATGGGAGGCGCACCAGCACCCGCACAACATGGCCCGCTCGACCTTCATCGAGGTCGAGGGCGCCGTGCAACCGGCGCCGGCGCCCCGCTTCTCCAAGACGCCGTCCGTCGTATCGAGGCCGCCGTCGCCGCCGGGCGCCGACACCGTGTCAGGTCTCGTCGAGTGGGGCGTCGACGAGGGCGTCGTGGCCAAGCTGCGCGAGTCGGGAGCGCTCAGCTAGGACCGGGCGCGAAGAAGAGCCCCTTGCGGAGCCCTCCTCTCCATCTGCCCATCTGCCCATCTGCCCATCTGCCCGAGGTGCGCGGGTCAGAGACCGAGGCTCATCCCTGCGATATCGGTGACGCCGCTGCCACCCAGGCTGCCGTCGAACCCGGCCGAGCCGTAATTGAACACCCCGCCGTCGGATGCCGTGAACCAGTACCCCATGTCGTCCGGGGTCGCGGTCATGCCGACGATGGGCTCGTTCAGCCGCAGGCTGCCGGTCGAGCCGTAGAACTGCGCGTCGCCGCTGGCGAACACCCCACCATCGGAGCCGACCATCCAGTAGCCGCCACCGTCAGGCGTCGGCGCCATGCCCACGATCGGTGCGTTGAGGTCGTAGTACTGCGCACCGTCGAGGGGCGACCGAGGTCGTGGGGATCTTGGAGCGCCAGGGCGGCCGCCCAGGAGTACCTCTTCGAGGCCCGCCTCCAACTCGGCGATCACCAGAACCTCGTGGCGGACCTGTGGCCGGCGGTGGAGGTGGAGCCGCTCCGTCAGCGCCGCTGGGCCCAGCTCATGTTGGCGCTGCATTCGTGCAGCCGACAGGCCGAGGCGCTCAGCTCCTTCCAGCGCCTCCGGAACGTGCTCGGGGAACACGGCCTGGAGCCGTCCACCGAGCTCGTGGAGCTGGACCGGGCAATCGCCCTCGATCGCAGCGACTTGGCCTGGATGGCGCCGACCGAGGCGGGCGAGGTACCGGCACAGGTGATCTCCGTCTTGTCGGCACGCTGATCGAGCCGGTCCCGGGGTAGCCCGGTCCGGGGCCGCGCTCTCGGGGGCCTGCCGTCGGGGAGAGGCGGGGCGGATATGTTCCGGCACTATAAGCAAACTCGTTGATAGTTTTAGAAACATCTCCCGGATGCGGAGACGTGGCTCCCCCGGGGAGGGCGAGCAGAACGGGGGGCAGAACGGGGGGCAGAACGGGGGGCACAACGGGGGGCACAACGGGGGGGCACAACGGGGGGGCACAACGGGCGTTGTCGCGGCGTCCCGCGCACCGAGAATTCAGATCGTGACGACGGGGCAGGTGATGGTGCGGGTGATGCCGTCGATCCGTCCGATGTCCTGCACGACCATGTGGCCCAGGTCGTTCACCGACGGCGCCTCCGTCCGGGCGATTACGTCATACGGTCCGGTGACGCCGTCGGCGACCACCACACCCTCGATGTCGCTGACCTGCTGGGCGACCTGGGCCGCCTTTCCCACATCGGTCTGGATCAGGACGTACGCATGGACGACCACGGCACACCGTACATTGGCCTGGTGGTGATGTCCCCCAAGGTCGAACAGTTCAAGGACATGGCCAAGCAGGCCCGGAAGGACCTGTTCGACCAGACGAATGCGATCGGTCGCCTCTCCCTGGTGCAGTGCGCCATGATCGGCGGCGACACGCTGGTCACCATCTCGCTGGCGGGCTCGCTGTTCTTCTCCATCTCGCCCGACGCTGCCGATCACAAGGTGCTGCTGTACCTCCTTTTCACACTGCTCCCGTTCGCCATCGTGTCGCCGCTGCTCGGACCGCTCATCGACCGCAGCCGGGGAGCGCGCCGTGCCATGGTCGTGTCCTCGGCCATCGGTCGGGCGGTGCTGTGCCCGCTCATGGCCATGCACATCCACAGCCTGATCCTGTTCCCCCTGGCGTTCCTCGTCCTCGTGTGCTCGAAGCTCTACCTCGTGACGAAGGGCGCGCTCGTTCCGGAAATGGCGGCGCTGACGGCACCCGACGAGGAAGGGGAGCAGGCCGGCTACGCGACGCTCAACGCGCGGCTCACACTTCTCGGCACGCTGGCCGGCTTCGTCGTGTCGGTGCCTGCCGTCATCCTCTACAAGGTCGGGAGCTCGCCGGCGGTGCTCGTCCTGGCCACGATCGTCTTCGTGGCGGCGGCTGTGGCCGGCGCCCGGCTCCCCGTGCTCTCGGGCGGCAAGGCCGAGCGCATGTGGACGGACGAGGCCACCAAGGTCCGCGAGTACGGCCAGGCCGGGGAGGCGCAGGATCGCGAGCGCGATCTCCTACGCCTCCAGCCGATGGGGCATCCCGAGGTCATGCTCGGGCTGACCGCCATGTGCATCGTGCGGGGGCTGCAGGGCTTCATGATCTTCATGCTGGCCTTCGGGCTGCGGCGCATGCACGGCGTCGGCCTGTACTGGTACGGCCTCATCCTGGCGGGGAGCGGTGCCGGGGCGATCATCGGGCTGGTTCTCGTGGGGCGGCTGCGCAAGCGCCTGAGCGAACAGCAGCTGCTGCTGTCTTCCCTGTGGCTCATCGCCGCGTCTGCGGCCGGCGTGGCCGTGTGGGGCACCTTGTTCGCGCAGGTGGTGCTGGCCTTCATGGTGGGGCTGTGCGGCGCGGTGGCCCAGCCGTCCTTCGACGCCATGACCCAGCGCCTCATCCCCCTGTCCGCCCAGGGGAGGGCCTTCGCCGCGCTTTGGCATGCGCCAGCAGCTGGTCTGGGTGGTGGGATCGCTGATCCCCTTGATCGTCGTGTTCACTCTGCCCCAGGGCGACGCCACCATGGCGGTGCTGGCCGCCCTCGGCGGTCTCACCTATGTGACGGGCCGCCGCGCCGCACACTCGCCGCGGATCGTGCAGCGGGACTACCGCAACCTCGGGGACATGGGGGAAGCGGGAGGCTGAGCCCGCCCCGTGATCAGCCCAGGCGCTTCCCGAGCGTGTCGGCCTGGTCGGCCAGGGCCTGGGGAAGCCGATCGCCGAACTGCGCGTAGTACTCCTTGATGAGAGGCACCTCCGCCCGCCAGCCCTCGACGTCGACGCGCAGCAGCTCCTCCATCTGGGCACCGGTCACGTCGAGACCCGTGGTGTCGATGGCCTCCGCCGTGGGGACCGCGCCGATCGGTGTCTCGAGGGCCGGCGCCTTGTCCGTGACGCGGTTGAAGATCCACTCGAGCACGCGCGAGTTCTCGCCGTAGCCCGGCCACAGGAAGGTCCCGTCGGCGTCCTTGCGGAACCAGTTGACGTAGAAGATCTTCGGCAGGGCGTTGCGATCGGGTGCTTCCGCGCCGACGCGCAGCCAGTGCGCGAAGTAGTCGGCCATGTTGTAGCCGCAGAACGGCAACATGGCGAAGGGGTCGCGGCGCAGGTTGCCCACGGCCCCGGCCTGGGCCGCCGTGGTCTCCGAGGCCATGATCGAGCCGAGGAACACGCCGTGCTCCCAGTCGTGGGACTGGAACACGAGCGGGACGACCGACGCGCGGCGACCGCCGAAGAGAATGGCGCTGATCGGCACGCCCCCGGGGTCCTCCCACTCGGCAGCGATGGCCGGATCCTGGCTCGCCGGGGCCGTGAAGCGGGCGTTGGGGTGCGCGGCCGGCGTGCCCGACCCGGGGGTCCAGTCGTTGCCCTTCCAGTCGGTCAGGTGCTCCGGGGGCTGCTCGGTCATGCCCTCCCACCAGATGTCGCCGTCGTCGGTCATGGCGGTGTTGGTGAAGATGCAGTTGCCGTCCAAGGTGAGGATGGCGTTGGGGTTGGTGTGCGTGTTGGTGCCCGGTGCCACGCCGAAGAAGCCGGCCTCGGGGTTGATGGCGTAAAGGCGGCCGTCGGGGCCGAACTTCATCCAGCAGATGTCGTCGCCGACCGTCTCGACCTTCCATCCCTCGATGGAGGGGATGAGCATGGCGAGGTTGGTCTTGCCGCAGGCCGAGGGGAAGGCGCCGGTGACGTAGCGCGTCTCACCCTCGGGGGAGGTGAGCTTGAGGATGAGCATGTGCTCGGCCATCCAGCCCGCGTCGCGCGCCATGACCGAGGCGATCCGTAGGGCGAAGCACTTCTTGCCGAGGAGGGCGTTGCCGCCGTAGCCGGAGCCGAACGAGACGATCTCACGCGTCTCGGGAAAGTGAACGATGTACTTGTTCTCCGCGTTGCAGGGCCACGCGACATCCGTGTCGCCGGGCTCGAGCGGCGCACCGACCGAGTGGAGGCAGGGGACGAAGTCGCCGTCGCCGAGCACCTCGAGGGCGCCCGCGCCCATGCGGGTCATGATGCGCATGGAGACCGCGACGTAGGCCGAGTCGGTCAGTTGCACGCCGATGTGGGCGATGTCCGAACCCAGGGGGCCCATGGAGAAAGGGACGACGTACATCGTGCGGCCCTTCATGGCGCCCTTGAAGAGGCCATCGAGGTCGGCGCGCATCTCGGCCGGGTCGCGCCAATTGTTGGTCGGCCCGGCGTCGATCTCCTTCTCCGAGCAGATGAAGGTGCGGTCCTCGACCCGGGCGACGTCGCCGGGGTCCGAGTGGGACCAGTAGCTGTTGGGTCGTTTGGCATCCGCGAGCCGGGTGAACGTGCCGGCGTCGACGAGCCCCTGGCAGAGCCGGTCGTACTCGTCGGCCGAGCCGTCGCACCAGTGGATCGTGTCGGGGGTGGTCAGGGCGGCCACTTCGTCGACCCAGGCCAGGAGTTTCGCGTTCTTTGTTGGCACCATGTCGGGGGGATCTGCTCCTTCGTCCGGCCGGTTTCGGTGGGGTCCAATGGTAGGCATGTGACGTGCGATCCCCCAAACCTCGGCACATGTCACCTCTCGTCCAGGAAGACGAGGTTCTTGAGCGTATCCGAGACATGCTGGGAAACGGAATCGAGGCATTCGGACTGCGCGACGACGCCGCCGTCGTCGGGTTCCCGGGCGGGGGGCCGCTGGTCGTGTCGGTCGACAGCGTGGTCGACGGCGTCCATGTGGACCTGTCGATCTCCAGCCCCGGCGATGTCGGCTGGAAGGCGCTGATGGGCGCGTTGAGCGATCTGGCGGCCGTCGGTGCGACGCCCGTGGGGGCCCTGGTGGCGCTGTGCCTGCCGGGCGGCTCGGGCCAGGGCGACCTGGCCCTGGCGGTCATGGCCGGGGTGGCCGGGGCGTCGGCTGCCGCCGGGTGCCCGGTGCTCGGCGGCGACGTGTCGGAGGCGGGCGAGCTGGCCATGTCCGTCACGGTGCTCGGGACGACGGAAACCGGTGGCCGCCCGCCGGTGGGGCGGGCGGGTCGCACGGCCCGGGGACATCGTGTGCGCGACCGGGCCCTGCGGCGCGTCGGCGGCGGGGTTGCGGGAGCTGCGTGCCAGCGGCGGCGCGGGCGGCGGGGGACGCCGGTTGGCCGAGGCCCACCGGCGGCCGGTGGCGCGACTGCGGGAGGGCGCGCTGGCCCGGGCGGCCGGGGCCCACGCCATGATCGACGTGTCCGACGGCCTGGCGCTCGACCTGCACCGCCTGGCCGACGCCTCGGGGGTGGGGTTCCGCTTGGACACGGTCCCCGTGGCCGCCGGGGCGACCGAGGACGAGGCCCTGGGCGGCGGGGAGGACTACGAGCTGCTGATCGCCCTCGGCCCGGGTGAGGCCGAGCGCGCTCGGGGACCGCTGTGTGGCCGAGGGGCTCCGCCGCCCGATGGAGACGGGCACTGTGGTCGAGGACGTGTCGGTGCGCACGCTGCGGGGGCAGCCGCTCGGGCGGTTGGGCTGGCAGCACCGCGTCGGGTAGCGCATCGAGCCCTTCGCGATCACCCCGACGTCGTTCGGGGCGGGGGCGGGGGCCGGATCGGGGGCGGGTCGGCGGGTGCTAGTTGCCGGGCCGGCGGGCTCGGGCGTCCGGCGCAGGGGTTTGGTCACCTTGCCGGCCCGGATGCACGAGGTGCACACGTGCAGGCGCTTCGGGGCGCCGTCGACGAGTGCCCGCACCCGCTGGATGTTGGGGTTCCATCGCCGCTTGGTGCGACGGTGGGAGTGGCTCACGCTCATGCCGAACGAGGGCTTCTTGCCACAGATATCGCACACAGCTGCCATCGGGGAACCTTCCTGGGGGAGGCCGCGGTCGACGGACCACGCAGGCCTTCACGAACGACACAAAGATTAGCATCCCAAGCCATGACCTCCCCGGCGACGCTCGGCGCCGACGACCTCCGCGCCGTGATGGGGGGCTACCGGGACGCCCTGCGGCTGCACCAGGTCGACATCAACCGCCTGAACGTCTACCCGGTGCCCGACGGGGACACGGGCACCAACATGGCGCTGACCCTCGAAGCCGTGGTCAGCGAGCTCGAGGGCATCGAATCCGGGGCCGGCCTGGCTGCGGTGTGCCGGGCCATCGGCCACGGCTCGCTGATGGGGGCCCGGGGCAACTCGGGCGTCATCCTCTCGCAGCTCCTGCGGGGGATGAGCGAGCGCATGGCGGCAGCCGGTGGGGCCGGCGTGGGCCCCGACGTCCTGGTCGACGCCATCGGCCATGCCTCCGAGCTGGCCCGGAGGGCCGTGGTGCGGCCGGTCGAGGGCACGATCCTGACGGTGGCGGCAGCGGCGGCGGCCGGGGCAGCCGGGCAGCCGGGGCGGCCGGGGCGCCGGGGCGGCCAACGGGTCCGGCCTGGTGGGGGTGGTCGAGAGCGCCCGGGGCCAGGCGGCCGATGCGCTGGCCCGGACGCCCGAGATGCTCCCCGTCCTGGCGCAGGCCGGCGTGGTCGATGCCGGCGGCGCCGGGTACCTGCTCCTGCTCGATGCCTTTCTCCTCGTGCTCGACGGCCGGCCCCTGCCCGGAGCCGTCGGGGGCGCCCGCCCCGGACCTGAGCCGGTCTCGACGGCGACTGGACGCCGGGCCACGATCCCACGGCCGGCGGGGTGCACGCCGTCGGGGACCTGCGCTTCGAGGTCATGTACTTCCTGTCCGCGCCGGACGACTCCATCGAGGCGTTCAAGGAGGTGTGGGCAGGCATCGGCGACTCCATCGTCGTGGTCGGGGGCGACGGGCTGTGGAACTGCCACATCCACACCAACGACGTGGGCGCCGCCATCGAGGCCGGGGTGGACGCGGGCCGACCGCAGCGCATCAGGGTGACCGACCTCGACGAGCAGGTGGAGGAGGAGCGCTGGGTGCGCGAGAGCGTCGGCGCGCCGGGGGCCGGGCCCAGCAGCGAGGGCACGGGCCCGCCACCGACCACCAGCGTCGTCGCCGTGGTCTCGGGCGACGGCATCGGGCGCATCTTCCGCTCCCTGGGCGTCCACCACCTCGTCGTGGGTGGCCAGACCATGAACCCGGCCACGGCCGACCTGGTCAAGGCCGTCGAGTCCGTCGGCTCCGCCGAGGTGGTGATCCTGCCCAACAACAAGAACATCAAGCCCGTGGCCGACCAGGTGGACGCGCTGTGCGGCAAGACCGTCCGTGTCGTGGCGACGGGGTCCATCGTGGAGGGCTTCGCCGCCCTGCTGGCCTACGACCCGGCGGCCGGGGCGGAGGCCAACGTGGCGTCGATGTCCGAGTCGGCGGCCCGCGTCGTGCCGGCCGAGGTCACCCGGGCCGTGCGGGACACGGTGACCGACGCCGGCGCGGTCCACCAGGGCGACTTCATCGGGGTCTCGCGCGACGGCGTCGTGGCCGTCTCCGACGACATCGTCGTCTGCACCCGCCTGCTGCTCAGCCGCCTGCTCGATCCGGCGCACGAGCTGGTGACGCTCATTGAGGGCGACGGCGCGCGCGCCGCCGACACGAGGCGGATCGAGGAGTGGCTCTCCGAGGAGCACCCTCACGTCGCGCTCGAGGTACACCAGGGCGGGCAGCCCCTCTATCCGTATCTGTTTGGGATTGAGTAGCGGCCGCACACTCAGCGCGCTGCGCGCGACATCGAGGTGTCGCGGCTGCGCGGCGTGTCGGAGCGGCGGGCGGCCCAGCTCGCCGAGCTCGGGATCGAGTCCGTGCTCGACCTGGTCACCACCTACCCGCGGCGCTACATCGACCGCACCCGCCAGGCCGACGTCTCCGACCTGGTGGTCGGCACCGAGGCCGCCGTGCTGGCCTCGGTGCAGTCGGCCCACGCCCGGCGCGCCCGGACCGGACGCGCCGTCGTCGACGTCGTGGTGCGCGACGACACCGGCCGCCTCAAGATCGTCTTCTTCAACCAGCCCTGGCGGGCCAAGCAGCTCGAGGCCGGCACCGAGGCGATCTTCTTCGGGAAGGTGACCGAGTACCAGGGCAGCCGACAGATGGCCAACCCCGTCGTCGACGTGGTGGCCGGCGTGACTCCGGGGCGCCGCACGCTGCGGATCCTCCCCGTCTATCCCGCCTCGGCCAAGGCCGGGCTGACGAGCTGGGAGATCGGCTCCTTCGTCGAGGAGGCGCTCGGGCGCGCCGGCGAATTCGCCGACCCCCTGCCCGGCGAGTGGCGCGCCTCGCTCGACCTGTGGGACCGCACCGAGGCCTTCGGGGCCATCCACGCCCCTGAGTCCTTCGAGGCCAAGGACGCCGCCCGCCGCCGGCTCGTCTTCGACGAGCTGTTCCGCCTGCAGCTCGCCCTGGTGCTGCGGCGCCGCGCCTTCGAGGTGAACGCGCGCTCCCTGCACCACGACGTGTCGCCCCGCGAGGTCACCGGCGCGGTCGCCGACACGTTGATGGCGCGCTTCCTCTCGGCCTTGCCCTATGAGCTGACCAAGGCCCAGCGCCGCGCCCTGGCCGTGATCGTGGCCGACATGGCGGGCCCGTTCCCGATGCACCGCCTGCTGCAGGGCGACGTGGGCTCGGGCAAGACGGTGGTCGCGCTGGCCGCGCTGCTCGGCGCAGTGCAGAGCGGGCACCAGGGCGCGCTGATGGTGCCGACGGAGGTGCTGGCCGAGCAGCACTTTGCCGCCGTGCGCGCGCTGCTCGGCGACCTCGAGGGTCCGGGGGGCATGGCCGGGGGCGAGGTCCGGGTGGAGCTTCTGACGAGCCGGGTCAAGGGCAAGGCCCGCACCGCCGTGCTCGGCGGTCTGGCCGCGGGGGAGATCGGCATCGTCCTCGGCACGCACGCGCTGCTCACCGAGGAGGTGACGTTTGCCTCGCTCGGGTGCATCGTGATCGACGAGCAGCACCGCTTCGGCGTGGAGCAGCGGGCGACCCTGCGCGCCAAAGGGGCCGACGGCGACCCCGACCTGCTGGTCATGACCGCCACGCCCATCCCGCGCACGGCCGCCATGGTGATCTTCGGCGACCTCGACCTGACCACGCTCGACGAGCTGCCCCCGGGCCGCATCCCCGTCACGACGGAGTGGCTGCCCGGCGAGGGCCACCGCGGCGAGGAGCGCGCCTGGGCCAGGGTGCGCGACGAGGTGGCGGCGGGGCACCGCGCCTTCGTGGTCTGCCCGCTCGTCGGCGAATCACTGCGGGTCGAAGCGAAGTCGGCCACCGAGGAGTACGAGCGACTCTCCGCCGGCGAGCTGTCCGGCCTGCGGGTCGGGCTGCTGCACGGGCAGATGGCGCCGGCCGCCCGCGAGGAGACGATGGAGCGCTTCCGGGCCGGCGACCTCGAGGTCCTCGTCGCCACCACTGTCATCGAGGTGGGGGTGGACGTGCCCGAGGCCACCGTGATGGTCGTCGAGAGCGCCGACCGCTTCGGCATTGCCCAGCTGCACCAGCTGCGGGGCCGGGTCGGCCGGGGCGGCACGCCGAGCTGGTGCTACCTGCTCGGAGGCGAAGAGGGGAACGAGCGGCTGGCCGCCGTGGCGGGGTCGACCGACGGGTTCGACCTGGCCGAGGCCGACCTGCGGGTGCGCGGCGAGGGCACCCTGCTCGGCGCCCGCCAGAAGGGACAGAGCGACCTGCGCTTGGCATCGCTCACCGACGAGGGTGACCTGGCGCTCCTCGACGAGGCACGGCGGGTGGCCGACACGCTGGTCGACGAGGACCCGCAACTCGACGCGCATCCCGTGCTGGCCGACGAGGTCAAGCTCTTGTTGAGCGAGGACGAGGGCGAGTACCTCTTCAAAAGTTGACGAACGGGTCGTCATAGGGTGGGCGGATGCGGGTCATCGGAGGCCGGAGCCGCGGGCGCCGGCTGCCCGCCAAGCTCCCGCCGTCGGTCCGCCCGACGTCGGACCGGGTGCGCGAGGCCATCTTCGACATCCTCGGCTCGCAGGGGGGCGTCGAGGGGCTGGCCGTGGTCGACCTGTTCTGCGGCAGCGGCGCGCTGGGGGTCGAGGCGCTTTCCCGGGGGGCGGCGTCGTCCACCTTCGTCGACCTGGACCCGGACGCGTTGGCCGCCGTCCGCCGGAACCTCCATGCCGTGGGTCTGGGCGACGAGCCGGTCACGCTGGTGCGGGCGGCGTTGCCCGGATGGCTCGAGACGGCAGCCGCGGGGACCTTCGACCTCGCCCTGTGCGACCCCCCCTACGACTTCGAGGACTGGCCGGCGCTCCTCGGCGCGCTGCGGGCCGACGCCGTCGTGATGGAGTCCGCCGCGCCGATCGCGCCCGGCGGCCCCTGGGTGGTCGCGAGAGAGCGCCGGTACGGCGGTACGCTCGTCACCGTGGCACATCGCAGCGTTGGCGGCTCGTGAAAGTCGGCCTCTTCCCGGGGTCCTTCGACCCTTTTCACAACGGGCACCTCGAGATCGTCGAGCGGGCCAGCCGGCTCTTCGACGAGGTGGTCGTGGCCGCGTTGCGCAACCCGCAGAAGGGCATGGCGCTCTTCGACCTCCAGGAGCGCCAGGCGATGCTCGAGGAGGTGGTGGCCCACCTCCCGTCCGTGCGGATCGTGTCGGTCTCGACCCTCTTGGTCTACGTGGCCCGCGACGTCGGCGCGTCGGCGATCGTCCGCGGCCTGCGAGCGGTGTCGGACTTCGAAGCCGAGATGCAGATGGCCCAGATGAACAACCACCTCTCGGGCGTCGAGACGATCTTCATCCCCACCAGCCCCGAGTGGTCCTTCGTCGCCTCCAAGCTCGTGCGCGAGGTGTGGCGCTTCGGCGGTGACGTGTCGGCCTTCGTCCCCAAGCCGGTGGCCGAGGCGTTGCAGGCCAAGTACATCGAACGGGCCCCTGACGCGAAGGGGGGCGAGGACGCGTGAGCGACCAGTTCCTGGACGTCGACGAGGAGCCCCCGGTCGAGGAGGTGGGGATCGAGTCCATCCTCCACCAACTGCTCGACCTCATGGCCGGCGCCAAGTCGATGCCGCTGTCCTCTTCGGTCATGGTGTCGCGCGAGGAGGTGAGCTCGCTGGTGCAGGCCGCCCTCGAGTGCCTGCCCGACGAGCTCCGCCAGGCGCGCTGGCTGTTGCGCGAGCGCGAGGAATTCATGGCCGAGCGCAACCGCGACGCCGCGGCCCTCATGGACGAGGTGCGCGCCCAGGCAGAGAACATGGTGCAGCGCACCGAGATCGTTCGCCAGGCCAACGCGGTGGCGCAGCGCATCCTCGACGACGCCAACGAAGAGGCACGGGCTCTGCGGCACCAAGCCGAGGACTTCGTCGACACCAAGCTGGCCGGCATGGAGATCGTGCTGGACCGCCTCACCCGGACGGTCCACGCCGGCCGGGCCAAGCTGGCTGCACCCCCCCTGGACACCGGCCCGGTCGACGACGCCGCGGGGACGGAGGAGGACGGCTTCTTCGACCAGGATCAGTCCTAGATGGGCGCCGATCCCTTCGTCGTCCACGTGGCCCGGCTCCGCCGCTCGCCCGGGCTGGCGGTGCACGAGGTGCGTCGGGGCGAGGTGGCCCAGGCCGGCCCGATCGACGAGGCCGGGATCGACCCCGGGCGTAGCGTGGTGCCGGCCGGCGCCGAGATCGAGGTCGACGTGACCCTCACCCCCTTCGAGGGTGGCATCGACGTGGCGGGGACGGTCACCGCGCCGTGGTCCGGGATCTGCCGGCGCTGTGCCGAGCCGGTGTCGGGGGAGCTGCGCATCGCGGTCCACGAGCGCTACGCCGACGACCCGCTGGCCGGAGCGTCCGACGAGGAGCTCTACCCCATCGTCGACGAGACCATCGACCTCGGGCCACTGGCCCGGGACGCCGTGGTGCTCGAGCTGCCCATGGCCCCCCTGTGCCGTGAGGACTGCGCCGGCCTGTGCGTCCAGTGCGGGGCCGACCGCAACGAGGGCGACTGCGGCTGCGTCGCCCCAGTAGACCCGCGGTGGGCTAATCTCGATGTGCTCCGGTAGCCGGTCCCTCCCGGTCCGGCACCGTCCGAGAGCGCTCGTGCGCCCGAATCGATCGTTGGAGTTCCGCCATGGCCGTCCCCAAGAAGAAGAAGTCCAAGGCCAAGGGCCGCAGCCACCAGGCGGCGGCGTGGCGTCTGGGCCGGCCCGCCCGCAGCGTGTGCCCGCACTGCCAGGCGTCCAAGACGCCGCACGTGGTCTGCCCCAGCTGCGGCTGGTACAAGGGGCGCCAAGCGGTGGAGGTCGACTGACTTGAGCCGCCGGGGCGAGCGTCCCAGCCCCGAGATCCTGGCCACGCTCCCCGTCGCCGTTGACGCCATGGGCGGCGACCTGGCCCCGGGCGAGATCGTCGAGGGCGCCCGCCGGGCCTCCGAGCAGCACGGCGTCGGCATCGTGCTCGTGGGCCCCCCCGACCAGGTGGGCGACACCCGCGGGCTCGAGCTCTTCCCCTGCGGAGAGGTCATCGGCATGGACGAGGACCCGGCCGGCGGGGTGCGCCGCAAAAAGGACTCCTCGCTGGTGCGGGCGGCCGAGCTCGTGCGCGACGGGAAGGCCTCGGCCATGGTCTCGGCGGGCAACACGGGGGCGACCATGGCGTCGGCGCTGCTCCGCATGGGCCGGCTGCCGGGGGTGGTCCGGCCCTGCATCGCGACCCCCCTGCCGCGCCTCGGCCGGAACCCGGCCGTGCTCGTCGATGCCGGCGCCAACTCCGAGTGCACCCCCGCCATGCTGGTGCAGTTCGCCCAGATGGGGTCCGCCTACGTCGCCGCCCGCTTCGGCACTGCGGCCCCCTCGGTCGGGCTCCTGTCGATCGGCGAGGAGCCCACCAAGGGCACGCCGCTGGTCAAGGAGACCCACGGGCTGCTGGTCGAGGCGGCCAACGTGAGCGGGGACGGCTTCGAGTTCATCGGGAACCTCGAGGGCCGGGACCTCCTGCCCTCGCCGGCCGACGTCATAGTGACCGACGGGTTCACCGGCAACGTGGCGCTCAAGACCCTGGAGGGCTCGTTGCGCTTCCTCTTCGACACCCTGCTGGGCGTCTTCGGGACCGACGAGGCGACGAAGGAGGCGGCCGAGGTCCTGCTCCCGCACCTGCTGCCCGTGGCGGCCGAGTTCGAGCCGGAGAACACCGGTGGCGCCATGCTGCTCGGCATCGACGGGGTCTGCGTCATCAGCCACGGGTCCTCCACTGCAACCGCCATGATGAACGCCGTCCTGGTGGCCCACGAGTGCGCCACCCGCGGGCTGGCGGACCACGTGGCCGCCGCCGTGCGCTCAGTGAAATCGGCCTGAAAGACCAGGTCAAGTGGTATAAATGGACGGTTGCGGCCCGGCGGGACGTACACTGGTCGCCGTGCCAGCCGAAACCCACACCAATCAGGGCCCGCTCGACCGCAACGGGGTCTTCGAACTGATCCGGGACCAGCTGGCCGACATCCTCGAGACGGATCCGTCGTCGATCACCGAGGGCGCCTCCTTCGTGGAGGACCTCGACGCCGACTCCCTGGCCCTGATCGAGCTGGTCGAAGCCCTGGAAGAGGAGCTGGGAGAACGGACGGTGGGGTTCCGCATCAACGACGAGGACCTCGAGGACCTGCGCACGGTCCGGGATGCAGTTGACTACGTCTACGCCAAGCTCGAGGCGGGTTGACCCCGGCGCTGAGGGAGCGGCCGCGCTGGCCGAGCGACTTGGCCATTCCTTCGCCGACTTGAGCCTCCTTCAGCACGCCCTGGCCCACCGGAGCTGGTGCGGTGAGCAGGAGGGCGGCGCGCCCTCCAACGAACGCCTCGAGTTCCTCGGCGACGCCGTGCTGGGCCTGGTCGTGGCCGGCTACACCTACGACCACTACCCCGAGTTTGCCGAGGGCAAATTGGCCAAGGTCCGTTCCGCCGTGGTGAACGCCCGCGTGCTGGCCCAGGTGGCCGCCAGGCTCGGGGTGGGTGAGGTCCTCCTGTTGGGCCGGGGCGAGGAGGGGTCAGGTGGCCGGGCCAAGGCCTCCATCCTCGCCGACGCCTTCGAGGCCGTCCTCGGGTCGGTGTACCTCGACGCCGGGTGGGACGCCGCCAGGGAACTGGTGCTGCGCGAGCTCGGCGAGGCGATCGAGCGGGCCGGCGAGGAGCCCGACGACTTCGACCACAAGAGCCGGCTGCAGGAGAAGGCGGTGCGCGACGGGGAGGGGACCCCCCGCTACGTCGTGGTGGGCTCGGGGCCCGACCACGACCGGGTCTATATGGCCGAGGTGTTCCTGGGCGGCACCCGTCGGGGTGCCGGCGAGGGACGTTCCAAGAAGGACGCCGAACAAGAGGCCGCACGGGCGGCCTGGGAAGGCCTCACCAGTGCCTGAGTTGCCCGAAGTCGAGACCCTGCGCCAGGACATGGCCCGCGAGGTGGTGGGTCGCAAGATCAAGGCCGTCTCGGTGGCCAACGGCCGCTCGGTGCGCCGCCACGCGTCGGCCAAGCACTTCCGCGCCCTGCTCGAGGGCAACACGATCAAATCGGTGGGGCGGCTGGGCAAGTACCTGCTGCTCACGCTCGACAGCGGCGACACGCTCGTGGTGCATCTCGGGATGAGCGGCCAGTTGCTCCGGGTCAAGTCGGCCAAGGACCCCAAGCCCAAGCACACCCACGTCGTCATCACGTTCACTCAGGGCGGCGAGCTGCGCTACGTGGACCCGCGCACGTTCGGGGAGCTCTTCGTCTCCACGCCGCCGCGCAAGGCCGACGGGACGCCCCTGAGCCCCGTCTCGGGGACGGCGGGCGGCGACGGGGCCGCCATCCGCAAGGCGGTTCCCGAGCTGGCCCACCTCGGCTTCGACCCCATCGAGGACCTCATGAGCTGGGACCGCTTCGGCGCCCTCCTCCACCAGCACCACGGGGGGATCAAAGCACTCCTGATGGACCAGAGCTTCACCGCGGGCATCGGGAACCTGTACTCCGACGAGATGCTGTACCAGGCCGGCCTCAGGTACGACCGGGCGGCCGACTCGCTGACCGCCACCGAGGTGCGCCGGCTCTACCGGGCCATCGTCGAGACGCTGGCCGACGCGATCAAGCACCGGGGTTCCTCGCTGGCCGACGAGCAGTACCGCGACCTCTTCGGCGAGCTCGGCGACTTCCAGGGCTCGCACCAGGTCTACGACCGCGAGGGCCAGCCCTGCCGGCGCTGCCGCAACACCATCGTGCGCGTGAAGGCGGGTGGCCGCTCGACCTTCTTCTGCGAGCACTGCCAGGTTTGAGCCACCCGCGGCGCGTAGGCACCCGGTAGGGTCGCCCCGATGTTCCTGAAGTCGCTCAGCATGAAGGGTTTCAAGTCCTTCGCTGACCCCACCGTGCTGGAATTCGAGCCGGGGATCACCGTGGTCGTCGGGCCCAACGGGAGCGGCAAGTCCAACGTGGTCGACGCCGTGACCTGGGTGCTGGGCGCCCAGGGGCCCCGCTCGCTGCGCTCGGCGAAGATGGAGGACGTCATCTTCGCGGGGACGTCCTCGCGGCCCCAGCTCGGCCGGGCCGAGGTCTCGCTCACCATCGACAACTCGGCGGGCAAGCTGCCCATCGACCTGTCGGAGGTCACCATCACCCGGACGCTCTTCCGTTCGGGCGACAGCGAGTACGCCATCAACGGGGCTCCCTGCCGGCTGCTCGACATCACCGAGCTGCTCAGCGACTCGGGTGTCGGCCGCCAGCAGCACATGATCATCGGTCAGGGCCAGCTGGACACGGTGCTCAACGCCCGGCCCGAGGACCGCCGGGCCATCATCGAAGAGGCCGCCGGCGTGCTCAAGCACCGGCGCCGCCGGGAGAGGGCCGAGCGGCGGCTGGCCGCCACGGCGGAGAACCTCGAGCGCCTGGGCGACCTGGTGCGCGAGGTGCGCCGCCAGATCCGGCCCCTCGAGCGCCAGGCCGCGGCGGCGCGCTCGCACGACAGCGTGGCCACCGAGCTGCTGGCGGTGCGGCGGTATCTCGCCGGCGCCGAGCGGGCCGACCTCACGGCCCGTCGCCGCACCGCGGCCCAGAACCTCACGATCTGCCGCGAGGAGGAGAGCGAGCTGCACGAGGCGCTCGAGCAGCTCGACGCCGAGGCGACCTCCACCACGGCCGAGCTGTCGTCGCGCCGCGAGGAGGACCTGGCCAGCGCGCTGGGCCGGGTGCAGGGGCTGGTGGAGCGCGCCCGCGGCCTGTCGGGGGTCCTGCGCGAGCGGGGTCGCGGCGTGGTGGCCGCCCTCGACGCCGCCGCCGATGCCGACGTGGTCTCGACTCTGGAGGCCGAGGCGGCCCGGCTGGCCAGCGAGCTGGTGGCGGCCGAGGCCGAGGAGGGGGCGGGCGGCGCGCCCGAGCGGGCGGAGCTCGAGGCGGTGCTGGCGACCCTCGACGGAGAGGCGGCGGCGCTGCGGCAGCGCTGGGCCACGGTGCTCGGCGACGACGCGCCCGACCAGGCCATCGCGCGGGTGCGGGCCCGCACCGAGTCGGTCGCCCGTGCCGCCGTGCGGGAGCAGGAGGACCTCGACGCGCTGGGCGGACGGGTCGGCACCCTCCAGGAGCGCACGACCGGTGCGGCGGTGCGCGCCGACCTCCTGGCCCAGCAGGCGGATGAGCTCGAGCGCGCGAGCGCCGGGTTGGAGGCCGAGCTGGCGGCGCGCGGCGCGGAGCTCGAGGAAGCCGTGCGGGCGGCGGAGGCGGCCCAGGTCTCGGCGGACGGGGCGGAGGAGGCCCGCCACCGCACGGCGGCCCGGGCCGAGGCGCTGGAGCGCGCGCTGGCCGACCTCCAGGGCGCCGGCGGGCGCGAGCTGTTGCGCGACGTCGACGGCGTCGTCGGTTCGCTGGTCGACCTGGTGGAGATCGACGAGGGCTGGGACGCCGCCTTCGAGGCCGCCGTCGGCGCCGGCGTGGCCGCCGTCGTGGTCGACGGGCGGCGCTCGGCCCAGGCCGCGCTGGCCACCTTGCGCGAGGGCGGCATGACCGGAGCGATCCTCACGCCGCGGCCGTCGTCGGGCGCGGCGGGCGCCGGCGCGCTGCCCCCCGGCAGCAGTGCCGAACCGGTCCGGCGCCACGTGGTGGCCCGCCGCGGCGGGTCGGTCGCCGAGTCGGTGCTCGACACGCTCGTCGGCCGCGCCGTCCGCGTCGACGGCTGGGAGGAGGCCATCGACCTGTCGCTGGCTCGCGACGACCTCGTGGTGGTCACCCCCGAAGGGGACCGCTTCGCGGCCACCGGATGGCGCGTGCGCTCGGCCACCAGCGTCGTGACCGCCGCCGCCGTCGAAGAGGCACGCCGCCGGGCCGAGGACGCCGCGGCCGCCGCCGAGCTGGCGCGGGCCCACCTCACCGAGAGCCGGATCGTGCTCGGCCGTTGCCGTGACGCCCGCACCTCGGCCGAGCGCGCCAACGACCGCCACGCCTCCGCCTGCGAGACGGGGCGGGCCGACCGCGAGCGATCCGCCGAGGAGCGGCGCCGCCTCGCCGGCGAGCTCGACGAGGCGCGTGCAGCGGTGGCGGCCGCGCAGCATCGGCTGGCCGAGGTCACGGCCGAGCAGGCGCACCTGGCCGGGTCACTGCCCGAGCTGCACGAGGCACTCGAGGCCTGGGAGGCGTTGGAGGAGCGGCGGGTCGCGCTCCGGGGCCGGCGCCACGAGATCGAGGTGCGGGGGGCCGGTGTCGCCGAGCGCCGGCGCGTCCTGGCCGAGCGCCAGGCGGAGGTGGAGCGCCGCCTGCAGGGTCACGCCGAGGAGCGGGCCACGGCTGCCTCGCGCCGGCGGCGGCTGGAGGCCGAGGGCGCCGCGCTGACCCGACTGGAGGTGCTGGTCCGGCAGGAGCACGAGCGGCTCGACGGCATCTTCGAGTCGCTGCGCCATGACTACCAGGATCAGGTCGATGCCGTGCGGGCGGGGGGCGAGAAGCTCGAGCGGCTGCGCCTGGACCGCCACACCACCGAGCAGCGCCTCGAGGCGGTGCGCACCCGCACGCGCACGCTCGACCTCGAGTCCAACGAGGTCGACCTGCGCATGGAGGCGCTGCACGAGCACATCGGGCGCGACCTCGGGGCCACGCCCGACGAGCTGACCGGCCTCCCCGAGCCCGAGGCGCCGGAAGGCACGACGCTGGCGCAGCACGCCGAGGAGCTGGAGCGCAAGCTGGCCGCGCTGGGGCCCGTCAACCCGCTCGCGCTCGAGGAGCTCTCGACCCTCGAGGAGCGCCACAAGGAGCTCGAGGCGCAGGTCGACGACGTGCGCGGCGCGCGGCGGGAGCTCCACGAGGTGGTGCGCACGCTCGACCAGGAGATCATGACGTCGTTCGCCGCCGCCGCATCCGACGTGAACGAGCACTTCTCGGCGCTCATCGCCATGTTGTTCCCCGGCGGGACCGGTCGCCTGATGCTCGTGGAGCCCGACGACCTCCTCAACACGGGCGTCGAGATCGAGGTGCGCCCGGCCGGCCGCAACGTGCGGCGGGTGTCGCTCCTCTCGGGGGGCGAGCGCTCCATGGCGGCGCTGGCCTTCCTGTTCGCCGTCTTCCGCAGCCGGCCGTCGCCCTTCTACATGATGGACGAGGTCGAGGCGGCGCTCGACGACGTCAACCTCAGCCGCTTCCTGGCGCTGGTCCACGAGTTCCGTGACGAGGCGCAGTTGCTGATCGTGAGCCACCAGAAGCGCACCATGGAGACGGGCGACGCGTTGTACGGGGTGACCATGGCCCCCGGCGGCTCGTCCCAGGTGGTCAGCCAGAAGGTGGAACAGGAGAAGGAGAAGGAACCGGCATGACGGGCACACTCACCTACGCCTTCGTCGGCGTGGCCATCCTGTGCGTCGTGGCCGGGGTGGCGGCCGTCACGCGCACCCGGCGCCGCGGCCTCGAGACCGGGGAGGGGCACGGCGAGGACGACGGCGGGGCGACCTACGCAGAAGAGGCGGCGGCGGTAGCCGCAGCCGAGGCCGCGGCAGCCGCCGCGCAGGCTCAGACGACGGGTCGACCGGGTCGACGGGGTCGACGGGACACCCCCGGCATGATCGGCACGCTGATCACCATCATCATCGTGGTGGCCGTCCTGGCGATCGCCGCCGGCACGATCGCCGCCACGCGCGCCCGGCGTCGTTCGGACCGGGGCACCGTCGCACCCTCGACCCGGACCCCGACGCCACCGCCCCAGGCCACCACGACCACCACCACACGCGGACCGGCACCGGCAGCGGTGCCGGAGACCGCTGCACCGCCAGCCGCACCCGAAGCTGCGCCGCCGAGCTACCGCAGCCGCCTGGGCACCGTGCGCGGCCTGTTCAGCGGCGCCGTGTCGGCGCTGCGCGCGGGCCGGATAGACGCGGCGACCTGGGAGTCCCTCGAGGAGGCCCTCATCCGGGCCGACGTCGGGGTCTCCACGACGGAGGCGCTGCTGGCGGACCTGCGGGCCCAGGTGGAGTCGAAGGAGATCAGCGGCGGCGACGACCTGTTGGAGGCCCTCGGGAACTCCATCCGCCACCTGCTCGAGACGGCGGGCACCCGCACGCTGCGCTTCGACGGCACGCCGGGCGCGCCCGACGTGTGGCTGATCGTCGGCGTCAACGGGGTCGGCAAGACCACCACCATCGGCAAGTTGGCCAGGCGCCAGTCGGCCGACGGCCGTTCTGTCCTGCTGGCCGCCGGCGACACCTTCCGCGCCGCCGCCGCCGATCAGCTGGCCATGTGGGCCGAGCGCACCGGGACCGGGATCGTCCGGGGGGCCGAGGGCGGCGATCCGAGCGCCATCGTGTTCGACGCCGTCCAGCGCGCCGTTGCGCGAGGGAACGACCTCGTGCTCGCCGACACGGCGGGGCGCCTGCACACCAAGGTCAACCTGGTGGAGGAGCTCAAGAAGATCCGGCGCGTGGCGGACCGCGATCCGGGCAATGTGACCGAGGTGCTCCTCGTGCTCGATGCCACCACGGGCCAGAACGCGCTGGCGCAGGCCCGCCAGTTCACCGAGGCCGTCGACGTGACCGGCATCGTGCTCACCAAGCTCGACGGCACGGCCAAGGGCGGGATCGTCATCGCGGTCCAGCGTGAGCTCGGCCTCCCCGTCAAGCTGGTCGGGCTCGGTGAGGGGCCAGACGACCTGGTGGACTTCGATCCCGACGAATTCGTCGACGCGTTGCTGGCGAGCGACTGAGGGGCGCGGTCCGTGGGCTCGATGACGCCGCAGCAGAAGAGAATCCTCCTCATAGTGCTGGTGATCCACGTGCTCGTTTTGCAACTGACCTGGCGGGACCTGCGTCGCCGCCCTGACGCTGCGGTGCAGGGGAAGAAGCGGGCGTGGCGGTTCGCATCCAGCGTGAACACGACCGGCTCGGTGGCGTACTGGCTGTTCGGCCGCCGCCGGCTGCCGGCGGTGGCACCGGACTGACGGGCGGTGGCACCGGACTGACGAGGGGGTTGCCGCCTCAGCTCCAGCGGACGTGGACTGTGTCGAGGAACAGCCCGAGGACGTCGGCGTCACCCTCCACGAGGAGTCCCTCGGGCCCGGCGCGGTTCCACAGCGCCAGGTAGAGATCGGCAGCCGCGCCGCGCACCGAGCAGTCGGCACCGCTCCTCGCGGGCGCCTGGTCCGTTGATGTCGTGACACCTTCGGGCCCGATGTGGAGCACCCAGGCCGCGTCCGTGTCGCTGCATCGCACCGAGAGGCTGGCCGGAGTGTCGGAGACCAGTGTGCTGGAGCGCCGCGGCACGAAGCAGGTCAGCAACTCGTCGACGCCGTCGGCCGCGAAGGCGGGCCCGAACGGACCGAGGGCCGTACGCGCCGCCAGCTCGGCGTCCACCCGGTGGATGGCCGTCTCGTGAGCCTGCCGGCGGGCCCACATGGCGCGGGGAGAGGGTGCGGGCAGGAAGCTCCAGCAGCGGAGGTCGTCCGGAGCGGCAGCGAGCGCATCGGCCAGCACACCGCATCCCTGCCGGAGCCACTCGGCCAGCGCGGCGTCCTCGGGCCAGAGGCCGACCACGTCGTCGAACACGACGTCCCCCGCCTCCGTGCGGCCGCCGGCGACGTAGCCATTGGCCCAGCGATGCACGCCGCCCATGTGCCGGACGAGGTCGCGCACCGTCCACTCCGGGCACGTGGGCACCCCGGCTTCGGGGTCCGTCGCCGCGGTGGCGGCCGCCAGTAGCTCGCCCTCGTGGCGCAGCGCCTCGATGTGTGTGGTGACCTCCACCGGAAAAGTGTGCCTCAGTTGACCTTGAGCAGGTCGATGACGAAGACCAGCGTGTCGTTGGGGGCGATGCCGGGACCGGGGGACTGCGCCCCGTAGCCGAGCGTCGGCGGGATGATCAGCTCGCGCCGTCCGCCGAGCCTCATGCCGACCACGCCCTTGTCCCAGCCGGGGATCACCTCTCCGGCTCCCAGCTTGAAAGTGAAGGGTTGGCTCGTCCAGGACGACTGGATCACCTTGCCTGACGAGTAGGTCCCCAGAACGTACTGCACGGCCACGGAGTCGCCGGGTGCCGCCGATGGGCCGGTGCCGTCGATGAGGTCGGTACTTTCGAGCGCTGTCGGCGGGGTCCCGGTGGGGATGGTCACCGTCGGCGCATGCCCCGCGGCGCCGGAGGGGGACTGGTCGCTGGCCGGAATGGGTCCGATTGCCACGAGTCCACCTCCGCCTGGTGCTGTCGTCGGCGTGACCGATGAACCAGCGCCGGTGTTGGACGTGTACGTGGACGTGGACGTGAACGATGACGAGGACGAGGTACTGGCCGATCCCGAGGGGTTCGCGGACGAGGGACTGCAGGCGGCCAGGCCCAGGGCGCCGGCCGCTCCGATCACGAGCGCGAGAACCCAGGTCCCGAAGTGGGGGGAAGACATGCGGCGCGACGGTAGCGGCTCGCGGCGCGAGGACAGCGGCAGGTCAGCGGGTGACGGCGTAGGGATCCCAGGCCGGAGGTGTCGTGCGCAGATGGGTCTCGATCAGGGTGCGCACGACGGCAGGATCGAGGCGGCTCTCCTGTCTGGCCGCGGGGGCCAGCCTTGGCGTGAGAGCGGAGATCCGCTCGGCCGCCCACGGGACCGTCGCGCCGCGCGCCGCTTCCGCCGCGGTGAGCGTCTCGGCCAGCGGCACGAGGTCGACCCGGGGGCGCACAGCACGAGACCGGAACTGCACCCAACTCTCGTATCGATACCCGAACTCGTAGTGGCGCCCCCGGATCGTGAGCAGGGCGCCTCGATCGGTGGCGTTGTGGACTGCCATGGGATGCAGGCCCTGCACCCACTGCCCGCCGAAGCGGTGGCCACCGCCGCGGGGTGCCCGCTCGGGCACCGTCACGACCGCGAGGTCGACGTCGGGCACCTCGGTGATCTCCACCGAGCCCGAGGCCAGCGCGGCCTCGCTCCACGTGAGGATCTCGTCCTCCTCGGCCCAGAGCTCGCGCCAACGGTCGGGCCGGTCGCAGATCTCCGGGAGCCGGCCGAGCAGGTCTCGGTAGAGCGCCGCGGTCCGGGCGTCGTCGTCGGTTGGGAGGTCGGGCATGGGGCTGCGCTCCGGGTCGGCGTAGGCCGACAGGACCATGGAGATGCGGGCCGCCACCCGGGAGCCGGTGACAGCGAAGTCCCCGGCGCGCGCCACCTCGACGAGCAGGGAGTGCCGGGCCAGCGCCTCCTCAGGCGAGGCGAGCGCGAAGACGCCCACTAGCCCGTCCTGGTCGAAATGGTTGTTCGACACCACCGTGGCCTCCCCGTGACGGTCGAACGCGGCGAGATACCCGAAGGCCATCTCGGCGGACAGGTCGGCCGCGAACTCGGGCGGGCTGCCGATGCCGGGCCAGTGGGACAGGCACAGCAACGTGCCTTCCGTGGGCGAGCCGTCGACGACGACGCTGGGCGTCCCCCGCAGGTCGCCGTAGGGTGCGTAGTGCAGACGGGGGGAGTGGGGGCCCACCGCCGTGAGCGTAAGGGCGGCGCAGTCACCGGGGTGCCAGGGGTGCCAGGGGTGCCCGGGTGCCCGGGTGCCCGGGTGCCCCTGGTGCCCGGGTCTCGGTGCCGGGTGCGTCGAGGCGCCATATCTCTTCCAGAACTGTAAACAAGGACGTTGATAGTCCCGGGAGTCATATGGGCGCCCGATGGCGGCCGTAGGCGCCGCCCTCGTGGCTAACCTGAGTCCCCATGTTCGACGCCCTCTCTGACCGCCTGGAGCGGATCTCGACCCGCCTGCGCGGCAAGGGGCGAATCAGCGATGCCGATCTGGACGAGGCCCTCAAGGACATCCGGACCGCGCTGCTCGAGGCCGACGTCGAGCTGTCGGTCGCCCGGCGGTTCTGCGACGGCATCCGGCTCCGGGTCAGCACCGAGGCGCTCGCCAAGAGCCTGACACCGGGCCAGCAGGTCGTCCGGGCCGTGCACGAGGAGCTGATCGGCGTCCTCGGCGGCGAGACGCTCAAACTGAGCTACGCCCCGCGGCCGCCAACCGTCGTGCTCATGGCCGGACTGCAGGGCTCTGGCAAGACCACCAACTCGGCCAAGCTCGCCCGGTGGTGGAAGCAGCAGGGGCGGAATCCGCTGCTCGTCGGGGCGGACCTGCAACGGCCCGCCGCCGTGGAGCAGCTACGGGTCCTCGGGGAGCAGGCCGGAGTCACCGTCTTCAGCGAGCCCACCGACCCCGTCTCGTGCGCCAAGGCCGGCCTCGAGGAGGCCCGCCGCCTCGGCCGTGACATCTGCATCATCGACACCGCCGGCCGCCTGACCATT
Organism: uncultured Acidimicrobiaceae bacterium; assembly: GCA_963764305.1. Classification (GTDB taxonomy): domain Bacteria; phylum Actinomycetota; class Acidimicrobiia; order Acidimicrobiales; family RAAP-2; genus Bog-473. The sequence goes on from CAVXSD010000005.1 coordinate 488,503, forward strand.
GACGCGGAACTCATGCAGCAGATCCGTGACATCTCGGCGGCCACCCAGCCGCACTACACGTTCCTGGTCATCGACGCCATGATCGGGCAGGACGCCGTGGCGACGGCCAAGGCTTTCCACGACACGCTCGAGCTGAGCGGCGTCATCCTGACCAAGCTCGACGGCGACGCCCGTGGCGGCGCCGCCTTGTCGGTCAAGGGTGTCGTGGGCAAGCCGATCGCGTTCGCCAGCACGGGTGAGCGCCTGGAGGACTTCGACCTCTTCCACCCGGACCGCATGGCGGACCGCATCCTCGGGATGGGGGACGTGCTCAGCCTCATCGAGCAGGCCGAGCGCACCATGGACACCGACGAGGTGGCCAAGAGCGCCAATCGCCTCATGCAGGGCCAGTTCACCCTGGACGACTTCCTCTCCCAGCTCCGCCAAGTCAAGAAGATGGGCTCGCTGGGCGGGCTCATGCGCCTCATGCCGGGCATGTCCAAGGAGATGCGCCAGGCCGCCGGGCAGATCGATGACGGCGAGGTGGCCAAGGTGGAGGCGATCGTCTGCTCCATGACCCCGGCCGAGCGCAACGACACCGCCCTGTTGGACGGCTCGCGCCGCAGCCGGGTGGCCCGGGGCTCGGGCACCTCCATTCAGGACGTGAACGCGCTCCTCAAGCAGTTCAAGGAGATGCAGAAGATGATGAAGGGGATGGCCTCGGGCAACATGCCCAACCTCCCCGGCATGCCGAACATGGCCGGAATGAGTGGCCGCGCCGCCCGCAAGTTGGCACAGCAGGGAGCCGCAGGCTTGCCCGCCGCGCCCGCGGGAGCGGACTTCGACATGCTCTCCCAGCTCATGGATGAGGGCGGTGAGCTGCCCTCGGGCTTTCCGGGCCTGGCGGCAGCGGCCCCGGCCCGGCCCGTGATCAGCGGCAACAAGGGCACCAAAAAGAAGAAGAAGGGTGGCCGGGTCACCCCTCCGAAAGGTCGGTAGCCCCGCCATCTGCCAGAATGGACGGCCAAGACGTCCAGATCAGTGGAGGATTCAGTCCGTGGCAGTAAAGCTCCGCCTTGTGCGGATGGGTAAGAAGAAGCAGCCGACCTACCGGGTCGTCGCCGCCGACAGCCGGTCGCCGCGTGACGGCCGCTTCCTCGAGATCGTGGGCACCTACGCGCCCAGGGGCTCGTCGACGGCCGAACCGGACGCTGTCATCGACATCGACAACGCCAAGGCCGTGAGGTGGCTGGTCAGCGGGGCTCAGCCGACCGAGCGGGTGGAGCGCATCCTCAGGACCTCCGGGGCCTGGGACGAGTTCGCCGCTGCGAGGGCCAAGTGACCGACCTCTACGAAGCGGGCGACATCAACCAGTCCCCGGCGGGCGATCAGGCCGTGGAGGACATCGACGACGAGGTCGGCGAGGGCAACGAGCTCAGCGATCAGGACGGCGGCACCGCGTTAGCCGTGCTGACCTACCTGGCCCGTTCGCTGTCCAACGATCCGGACTCGGTGGTCATCGACACCGAAGAGCGGCGCGGCGGCGTGCGCCTCAACCTCCACGTGGCCCCCGACGACATGGGTCGGGTGATCGGCCGTCGCGGCCGCACCGCCCAGGCCATCCGGACGCTGGTCAACGTGGCGGGGGCCAAGGACGGCGTCCAGGCCAGCGTCGACATCGTCGACGACTGACCTGCTCAAAGTCGGCCGGGTCACCAAGGCCCACGGCCTGCGCGGCGAGGTGGTCGTCCAGCTCTGGACCGACCAGGCCCGGCGCGTCGACCCCGGAACGGAGCTGGCCTCGGCCCGGGGCATCCTCACGGTGGTGTGGTCGAAGCCGTTCGGGCCGGACCGTTACATCGTGCAGTTCGGGGACGTGGCGGACCGCAGCGCGGCCGAGAGCCTGCGCGGGCTGGAGCTCGAGGCGGAACCGCTCGACGACGTGCCCGACGTCCTGTGGGTGCACGAGCTCGTCGGCTCCACGGTTCGGGACACCGCAGGCAGAGCGCTCGGCACCGTTGCGTCGGTGGAAGCCAACCCCGCCAGCGACCTGATGGTGCTCGAGTCCGGCGGGCTGATCCCCGTCCGGTTCGTCACCGCCCACGACGCGGCAGCCCGCACCGTCGACGTCGACATCCCCGAAGGGTTGCTGGACCTGTGACGTGCCTCACGTGAGGATCGACGTCTTCACCATTTTCCCCGACGTGGTCACCACCTACTGCGGGATGTCGATCCTGGGCCGGGCGGCCGAGGCCGGCGCGCTCGACGTGCGTGTGCACGACCTGCGCGACGGGGCGGACGATGCCCGGCGCTCGGTCGACGACAGCCCCTTCGGCGGAGGGGCGGGCATGGTGCTGACCCCCGAGCCGATCTTCCGTTCCGTCGAGTCGGTGCCCGACCTGGCGCGGCCGCTCTTCCTGCTCGCCCCCGGCGGCCGGCCCTTCGACCAGGCGGTGGCGACCGAGTTGGCCGGGCGGAGCGCGGGCGGCTTCTCGCTCCTGTGCGGCCGCTACGAGGGCGTCGACCAGCGGGTGGGCGACCACCTGGTCGACGGCGAGCTGTCCGTGGGCGATTTCGTGCTGGCCGGCGGGGAGCTTGCCGCCCTGGTCGTCGTCGAGGCGGTGGCCCGCCTGCTGCCCGACGTGCTGGGCAACGAGGACTCCGCCCGCGACGAGAGCTTCGCCGAGGGACTCCTCGAGTACCCCCAGTACACCCGGCCGGCGGAATACAGGGGGTGGCCGGTCCCCGAGGTGCTCCGGTCGGGGGACCACGGGGCGGTGACCGCCTGGCGCCGCTCGCAGGCCCTGCTCCGCACGGCCGAGCGCCGGCCTGATCTCATCGCGCGCCTGGTCAGGGCCTCGGCGCTCAGTGCCAGCGACGTGCAGACGCTCTCCGAGCACGGCTACGATGTTCAGTCCGGCCCTGAGCCGGTGTGACCGAAGGACGCCTCCTCATGCACCCGACCGAAACGATCGATCGCGACAGCCTGCGCGACGACATCCCCGAATTCCGCCCCGGCGACACCGTCAAGGTGCACGTCCGAGTCGTGGAGGGCAGCCGGGAGCGGGTGCAGGTGTTCCAGGGCGCCGTCATGCGGCGCCAGGGCGGCGGCGTGCAGGAGACCTTCACCGTGCGCAAGGTGAGCTTCGGCGTCGGCGTCGAGCGCACCTTCCCGGTTCACTCGCCGACGATCGCCAGGATCGAGATCACGACGTTGGGCGACGTCCGCCGGGCCAAGCTCTACTACCTGCGTGACCGCCACGGGAAGGCCGCCAAGATCAAGGAGCGCCGGATCCCGCGGGGCAAAGCGGCGGCGACCGTGGTCGAGGACGAAATCGTGGACGACGTCGTGGACGCGGACGTCGAAGAGATCGAAGACGTCGGCGTGGTGGACGTCGACGAGATCGAAGCGGGGGACGCCGAGGTTGTCGGTGAGGCTGCCGAGGAGGCCGCGGACGAGTAGGGCGGTCGCGGCGTGAGCGAGGAAGACCTCGAGCGCTACGAATCCGAGATCGAGCTCGGGCTCGTCCAGGAGTACCGGGCCGTCCTCCCCGTCTTCGCCTACGTGATCGAGACCGAGCGGCGCTTCTACCTGGCCAACGACGTCTCGCTGAACGTGCGCTCCGACACGACGCCGGCGTGCATCGAGCTGCAGCTGCGAGACGCCTGGGTCTGGGACATGTACCGCCCGGCGCGCTTCGTGCCCGAGGTGCGGGTCGTCACCTTCCGTGACGTGAACATCGAACGGTTGCCCGAACAAGAGCTCTGACACGACCGTTCCACCGTCAGTGGGGAACGGCGACCGGCGCAATGCCGCCCTGGGTGGCTTCGGCGAGGACCTCGCTGCCGCGCACTACCGGGCGCACGGGTATGTCGTGTTGGAGCGGAACTGGCGCTGTGAGGCGGGCGAGGTCGACCTGCTCTGTGCCCGCGGCACCACCCTCGTCGTCTGCGAGGTCAAGGCCCGGACCGGGAGCGCCCGTGGCCACCCACTGGAGGCCGTCACCCGGGCGAAGCAGCTCCGGCTGCGCCGGCTGGCCGCGGTGTACCTGCAGCGGCAGGGGAGGCACTGGGCCGAGATCCGCTTCGACGTGGTGAGCGTGCTCAGCGGGACGCTCGACGTCGTCGAAGATGCGTTCTGAAGCGGTCCAGCGTAGGGTCCGTGCCTATGGAGACTCTGATTCTCGAACGCAAGGACGGGGTCGTGACCGTCACAATGAATCGCCCCGAGCGCAAGAACGCCGCCAACGGCAAGATGCTGACCGAGCTGCGTGCCACCTTCGAGGAGGTGGAGGACAGCCCCGATGACCGGGTCATGGTTCTGACTGGGGCGGGGGGTGCCTTCTGCTCGGGGGCCGACCTCTCGGATCCGAGCGGCCCGGCGACGGACCCCACACGCTCGGGCCTGTCGCGCATGCGGCGCCTCGGGGACGTCGCGCTGGCCCTGCACCACGTCTCCAAGCCCACCATCGCGAAGGTGGACGGGTTCGCCGTGGGCGCCGGGCTCTCGCTCGCGCTCGGCTGCGATCTCGTCGTCTGCAGCGACCGGGCCAAGCTCTCCATGATCTTCGCCAAGCGCGGGCTCGCGCTCGACAACGGGGCGTCCTGGCTGCTGCCGCGGCTCGTCGGCATGGCCCGGGCCAAGGAGATCGCGCTCTTCGGGGGCATGTGGACCGGCGAGGAGGCGGCGGCCATGGGCCTGGTGAACCGGGCCCTCCCGCTCGACGAGCTCGACGGCTTCGTGGACGGCTGGGCCACGAACCTCGCCGGAGGGCCGCCCCTCGCTCTGTCGATGACCAAGACGCTGCTCCATGCCTCCTCCCTGGCCTCCATGGAGCAGGCGGTGGAGGACGAGGCCCGCTGCCAGGCCCTGAACTTCTCGACCAAGGACACCCAGGAGGCGATGGCCGCCTTCGCCGAGAAGCGGGAGCCCGTCTTCATCGGCCGCTAATAGACTGTTCTTGTGCTGAATGGCGTCCAAGGGATGGTCGGCGACACCGCGTTGGTGACCAAGGCGATCGAGGGCGCGCACCACCCCGGAAGGATCCGGGCCCGGGGTGAGGAGTGGCTTGCTATCCCGCTCGACCCGGAAGCCAGTATCCCGATCGGGACCGACGTCGTCGTCGCCGACGTCGAGCGAGGTCTGCTCGTCGTCTACGCAATCGACAGCTAGAAAAGAGGTGCCGCATGCTCGCATCGGCCGGAGAAGTGATCGGAATCGTCGTCATCGCCGCCCTGGCGGGTCTCGGAGTGGTGACGCTGTTTGCGTCCCGCTTCATCAAGATCGTGCAGCAGGGGAGTGTGGGCGTGGTCAAGCGCCTGGGGGAGTTCAAGTCGGTCGATCAGCCGGGCATGCACGTCCTCGCGCCGTTCATCGACCGGATGGAGAAGGTCGACGTGCGCGAGTTCCCCATGACGGGTGACCAGCAGGCCGTGATCACCAAGGACAACGTCTCACTGCAGGTGAGCGCCACCATCTTCTGCCAGGTGATCGACGTCAAGTCGGCGCTGTTCGAAATCAACGACTTCCAGCTCGCCGTCGACCAGCTCTCGCGCACAGCGCTGCGGGCCGTCTTCGGCGAGCTGTCGCTGGACCAGGCCCTGAGCGAGCGTGAAATGATCAACAGCCGCATGCAGGACCACATGGCAGACGCCACCGCCAAGTGGGGCGTGCGGCTCAACCGCATCGAGATCCTCGACATCACCCCGCCCCTCAACGTGGTGCAGGCGATGTCCGAGCAGAAGGAGGCCGAGCAGCACAAGCGGGCCGCCATTCTGAAGTCCGAGGGGGAGCAGCAGGCGGCCATCAACAGCGCCGGCGGGCGCAAGCAGGCCGCCGTGCTCGAGGCCGAAGGGGCCAAGCAGTCGGCGATCCTGCGGGCGGAGGCGCAGATGAAGGTGCTGGAGCTGCAGGCCGAAGGAGAGAAGAAGGCGCTCGAGCTGCGCGGCGTGGGCGAGGCCTCCCGCCTCACCTCCATCGACACGGCCACCATCAACCCGCGCACGCTGGCCGTGCTGCAGCTCAAGGCGCTCCAGGACATCGCGGCATCGGACAACGCCAAGGTCGTGGTGCCCTACGAGGCGACCAGCCTCATGGGCGCGGCCGAGGTGCTGCTCTCGACCCTGCGCAACGACGACCTCGGTGCCGCCACGAACGGGGCCACCCCGCCGGTGGCGACGCCGGCCCGGCCGCCCAACACGGAGCTACCGCCGCAGTAGGGCTAGCGCGGGGGGTCGGCCTTCAGGCCCAACCGAGCTCGTGTAGGCGTGCCTCACCGATGCCGAAGTGGTGGCCCACTTCGTGGAGCAGGGTCACGCGTACTCTCTGGGCCAGCTCCTCCCTCGTGTGGGCGGACTGACAGATGGTGGCGAGGAACAGCGTGATCCGGTCCGGGCTCCCGCCGCCATACGTGCCCCGCTTCGTGAGGGGGATCCCCTCGTACAGACCGTAGAGCCGACCGGGCGGGCTCTCGTCGTCGATGATGATCGCCACGTTCTCCATCTCGGCGCGGAGCTCGTCGGGGATCGCCTCGAGGGCGCCGCCCACCAGAGCCTCGAAGGCGTCGACGTCGATGGGCTCCATGCCGACACCTTGCCAGGTATGGAGACGCTCCTCCGGATGGGACCCTCAGCCGGCCACGGCGAACGGCCGCCAGGTTCCGGGCACGCCCTTCAGCTCGTGCTCGCTCCGCTCGTCGAAATCGATACCCGATAGCCGAACCGACGACGAGATCCCTGACCGTCGATGACACGAGGACCTCACCGTAGGCGACGTCATCGCCGCGGATCTCGACCTCATCGTGCTCTGTCGATCAGGCTGAGGGTGCGGACTCGTCGTTGTCCCCGCCTAACGCCGTCGTCAGTCCGTTCAGGTCGGCCACCGTGACGGTGAGCGCTGAATGGCCGGTCCTCCGAAGTGGCGACGGCACCTTTTCCGCGAAGTGAATGCATACACCGCCGTCATGGTTCGTTCCAAAGGTCAATCCATCGTCGACCCGTGACATGCGAACTCCGCACGCCGTCCACCAGCGATAGTGCCGGGTGATGTGCGCACCAGAGATGTTTGCACGCGGCGTCACGATCTTGAAGAGGCCGAAGGTCGCCACAAATGTGCCTTCATCAGTGAGGGTCACGCCGTCCCTTGCGGGCCGCAGCAAGAAGGGCAACACCACGGGCAGGTAGCGCTTGTTGATCGCGTAGCCGAAGTGCTCGGACACCTTGCTCACGATATCGGCGGGCGGCGAGCTGATGGCCTGACATGGCGACGGTGTTGACCCGATGGGGTGTTCTGCACGACCGAACCGTGGGTTGGCCAGGGTGAAGAGCATCGTCCACCTGGCCGGTGTAACATGCGGGCACCTCAATTCGGGTCAAAGCGCCGCCGCTGACGGCGGCACAAGAGTGGCAGCGCTGTGGCGACCAGATCGAATGGCGGGACCGTCGAGCCCTGGCACCTGCTCCGCCTTCACCCGACTTCCCACAGCGACGGGCGAAAAGGCTCACTACTCCTGATGCCTCCGCCACGCAAAGCACTTCGCCACGCGCTTCCCGTGGTGCTCGAGGGTGTCATTGGTCCCCTGATCGTCTTCTATCTGCTCCTCGTCCTCACCGGTTTCAAAGGTGCGCTGATCGCCGCGCTCAGCTGGTCCTATCTGGCGCTGGGTCGGCGCCTGCTGAAGGGTGAGCGAGTCTCGATGTTGTTGTTGTTCGGAACCATCCTCCTCACCTTGAGGACGGTGATTGCCTTCGTGACGGGGAGTGCGTTCGTTTACTTTGCGCAACCGACGGCTGGTACCGTCGCCATCTCCGTTGCTCTCCTCATCTCCGCCGTCGTCGGCCGGCCCTTCACGCAGCGCTTTGCCCACGACTTTTGTCCCATGCACCCCGATATCATGAGCAGGCCCCTCGTTCGTCGGTTCTTCATCCGGATCTCAGTCCTCTGGGCGACCGTTCTGATGCTCAATGCGGCGCTCGTCTTCTGGTTGCTCGTCTCGTCGTCACTGCGTTCGTTCGTCATCGAGCGCTCGGCGGTGACGTACGGGCTCACTGCTATCGCGATTTTCATCTCCATCACCGGATTCATAGCGATGATGCGTCACGACGGCATCACAGTCCAGTGGGCGAACAGCCGGGCGCCCCGTCCCCACCCGGAGCTCTGACCGCCCAACACGGCGTACGGGTTTCACCCAAGCCAACTGGGGGCAAGGCTGCACTCCGGGAAGGAGCGTGCAATGAACCGCAGCGACGTCAACCCGTGGGTGTGGTCAAAAGCCTTCGGTTTCTCTCAGGGCGTGGAGGTGAGCGCAGCCAGTCGGTTCCTCGTGTGCTCCGGCCAGACGGCGATCGCGGCCGATGGCTCACCGCCCGAGGAAACTGACATGGGTACTCAGGTGCGCAAGGCCTTCGATAACCTGCAGGCGGTGCTCGCGGCCGCTGGTATGAGTCCAGCCGACGTGATCCGTATCAATTACTACACGACCAACGTCGACGAGCTCATAGAAGTTCTCGGCCCGTTGGCTCAGGAGTTCCTTGGCAGCAACCTTCCTGCTTCCACCCTCCTCGGCGTGTCACGGCTTGCCTTCCCCCAGCTCAAGATCGAGATAGAAGCGCTGGCCGCTCTTTAGCGACGTCTCCCGTCTCAGGCGCTCGCTCCTGAATCCTGTCGCTCGAACCCACGGTCTGAGCCCAAGTGAAGTCAGAGAGTTGGCATCACAGGCTCCCGGTTACCCTGCGTCCCGTGACTGACCGTGCAACAGGGTTCCCCAAAGGCATCAGCGCACCTGCGGCGAGAGCCTTGGAGGGAGCTGGTTACACAAAGCTCAGCGAGTTGGCCGATGTACCGTGTCTGAGTTGGAGAAGCTTCACGGAATGGGACCAAACACGCTGCGGGTTCTTCAAGAAGCCCTCGAAGAAACGGGTCGCTCGCTTGGGTAGAAGTGCCCGGATCCGATGCGTTCGGGATGACTCTGGCTTCACACGTACAGATGGCTCTGCGCCTTGTTATCCCTCGGCTACCCCTCGGTTCCCTCGGCGAAGACCCACATCGGGTATCCCTGCCGAAGCACGTCGAGATGCATCGTCCACTCACGGTCCCTCAGTACCTCGATATCGTCGAGGGTGACGGTGCGACCCGTGTCTGTAAAACCCCAAGAGAACCCCAGGAGAGGCACGACGCGCCGGGCCTGCAACTGTGCGACTTCGTCGAGTGGGGTGGTTGCCAAAAAGCTGTGCGCCACCCACTTGAGAGGATTCCGGACCCAACGCGACGGCGCGTCAAAGAGGATCGGGCGCTGCCCGTACCAGCAGTATGGCGAAGGGGCGTCGCCGAACAGTCCGAAGGGATCCAGCTCGAATCGCACACCGCTGGATTCGTTGTCCGTGGAGCGAACGAGCTGCACCCAACCGAACATTGAACGGTACCCGCGCGGGGTAATTGACGGTTGCGGTACAAACAGGAAAGCCCTTCGCTACCGACCACCAGCATCCGTAGAAGTCCGGATCCTCGTTTGCAACACATTCAACATGGACCCCCCCGGCCTGACCTCGCCAAATGAACCCAGCGTCGAGGACCTTGGCACCGTCGCTCATGAGAGCAGTCTCCTCGATCTCGGTTCTGGGCGCACGACTCCGATCTCACGCGCTTGGTAAACCCTCGAAGGGATTCGCATGGGAACACTCGGACCCTGTCTCCTCGTGCCGGAACCGCTACCGCCGTCCCGCGGATGGGAACACGGTGGATCACCCGTACAACCAGTGAACTGGGATATCCGGAAAACCGGTAACGCGTGTCATTTGTTAGAGGCAGCCTGGCCAACAGATTTTGACGGCGACGATTCTTTCTGGTTGGGCTCACCGTCTTCGCGGGGTCGAGTGGCCCGACGATCCCATCATTGAGTTCCATCTCGGCCACGGCGACTGGACCCGGCTGCTGCGCCGGAACGGCTTCGAGATCCTCGATCTGGTCGAGCTCCGGCCCCCACCGGGTGCGATGTCACCGTTCGGCTTCGTCGAGACGTGGTCGTGGGCCGATCGGTGGCAGTGCGAAGAGGTGTGGAGGGTACGCAAGTCCCGCTGAGGCACCGGCCCGTGCGGCGTTGCCCGGCGCAAGGCCAGCCCCCCGCCTACTATGACGGCGGCGTCAGGTCGCCCGGGGGGTTTCGATGGGGCATGTCAAGAGGTGCAGCGCCGGGTTCGTCCTCGCGCTCTGTGCGGCCGTGCTCATGGCGAGCGGGACACTCGCCACGTCACCCTCCGGTGCATCGACCCGGTCGACCCGGACGGGGAGCGGCGTGCCGACTGTCGCCGGCGGCGTGAAGGGCGGCCCGGGGTACCTCGTCTACTGGGACCAGAACGAGGAAGTCGACTTCTTGTCCATGCCCACGGGCGTCCAGGGCCAGCTCCTCCCGGCGTGGGACCTCAATGGGCAGGTCTGCGTACTCCCCGGTGGCCGCTTCGTGGGCGGCTACGACCCCACCCTGCCCAACCAGCACAACCTGGGGGGACTGAAGCCCTACAAGCAGCCCGCTGACGGCGAGGAGCTCGACGAGCCCAACGGCTCGTTCAGTGGCCAGACGCTCTATGTGCCCGGGCACTACAAGATGCGCGGCCAGTCGATCGGCTCCGACTCGCCGCCGAGCGCCAACGGGGTCTTCAACAACAACCAGACCTACACCGGGTGCGCGGTGGACAGCCATCACAACGTCTTCGCGAACGACATCGCGACGGCCCAGGGGTCGTTCCCGCCGCCGAGCAGCGGTCGGCTGGTCGAGTGGTTCGCGCCCAGCTACACGACGTCGTGCATCGTCTATGGCCCCACCTCCGGGGGGTACGGGCCGCACCACACGGACGGCACGGGCGGCCTCGCCCAGCCGGGCACGATGGCCGTCGCCTCCAACGATGACCTGTTGGTCCCCAACGTCGGAACCTCGAGCGTCCTGCGCTTCGCTCACGCGTCGTTCCCGACCAGCGCCGCGCAGTGCCCGGGCGGGGTGTACCCGCGCAGCCGTGTCCAGGTCTCGACGTTCTTCAAGGCTTCATTCGCCGCCGGCATCGCCGAGGACCCCACCTGCGGCTGCTACGCCGTCAGCAGTTACATCGGCGACCCCTCCATCGTCTGGGTCAGCGCGAGCGGTCAGCCCGAGCCGGGGCGTGGCTCCGTGCCCGGCACGACGGTGGCGGAGCTCGGGAAGAGCCCGGGCCAGTACAACCCGTTCGGCATGGCCTTCGCTCCCGACGGGACCCTGTACTTCATCGACATCCACATCGCGTGCACCGGCCCCCTGACCGGCTGCGGGCCGGCCTCCTACGGTGGCCGCATGATCCGCGTCACCTTCAGTGGCGGCCAACCGTCGGCGCCGGTCACGGTGGCGGGCGGTTTCGACTTCCCGACCAGCGTGACGGTGTGCGTGCCGGCGCACATGCGATGTCCCTACCCGTCGGGGAAGATCGTCGCCCCGTTGTCGGGCCCCGCCGAGAACCCGGCGCCGGCCCGCGGGCCGTCCTCGGACAAGCCCGCCACCGCTGGCTTCGGCTGAGGTCGATGCACCTGATCAGGCTGACGCCGCGGCGCGCCCGGAATGGGCCCCGAGGCGCGGTATCCGTCACTACGCTGGCGTTGGCGGCGACCGTGGTGGCGGCGCTGGCCAGCTGCGGCGCCACGACACCGTCCGGCGCGAGCAACTCGGCGGCCGCCGCCGCCGTGCCGACTGCGCCCGGCCCCTGGGACTGGCCGACTTACGGCCACGACGCCCAGCACACGTTCCACGGCCGCACCACGCTGACCAAGACGTCCGTGCGAACCCTGAGCCGGGCCTGGTTCTTTCCGACCGCCGACGCGGTCACCGCCACGCCCACGGTCGTCGGCGACACCGTCTATGTCGGGTCGTGGGACGACTACTTCTACGCCTTGAACCTGACGACCGGCGCGCTGCGCTGGAAGGTCAGGCTCAAGTCACAGGACGCCATCACTCCCTACCCGGGCCAGAGCCCACGCGACGCGGCCTCCGACGGGGGCCTCGTCTCCTCGTCGGCCTGGTTCCAGCCGGCAGGGCGCGATCGCCCGGCTCTTCTGATCGTCTCCGGTGGGTACACGCTCTACGCCTTGGTGGCGGCCACCGGTGCCGTTTTCTGGGAGCACGACTATCCGGGCCTCCCCGGGCCGCCCGACCCCGACGACGACAGCACGCGCATCTTCTCCTCCCCGGTCGTGGCCGACGGGCGGGTTCTCTTCGGTGTGGACGAGGACGGGCAGCCGGCGTCGGCCGGCTCCATCGTCGCGGCCAACCTGCAGACCGGCGACCCGGTGTGGGAGGTCCAGACCGATGTGGCGGCCACCGGTGGCAAGGTGGTGCTCGACGACAGCTGCGGCAGCGTGTGGTCCTCGGGCACCGTGTTGCCCGATATGGGGCTGGTGGTGTTCGGGACGTCCGACTGCAAGCTCTCGGGCACGGCGCCCTATGCCGACTCGGTGCTGGCGCTGCGCATCCGCAACGGCACGCTGGCCTGGAAGTTCCATCCGCTGAAGAACGCGCCCGCCTGCGACGACGACTTCGGGGCCACCGCCAACGCCGGGGTGTCCCCATCCGGGGTGACCACCTTCCTGGGTGAGGGGAGCAAGAACGGGACGTACTACTCGCTCGACCCGCGCACGGGACGGCTGCGCTGGTCCACCAACGTCGTCTTCGGGGGCTCCTCGGGCGGTTTCATCGGCACGACCGCCTACGACGGCCGCCGTGTCTACGGCGCCACGGCGATCGGCGACTTCTTCCCGACCAAGCACGGCATCAAGCCCGTGTGCGACCCCTCCGAACCACGCGACACGGCGTCGCAGAACCCGACCGACCACGCGTTCGACGCCGCGAACGGTTCGGTGGTGTGGCAGGCGAACGACGCCGCCTCGTTCTCGGCGACCACGGTGGCGGGAGGGATGTACTTCAACGGCGTCGCACTGTCCCAAGTCCTCGACGTGCGTGACGCCGTTACAGGGAGCCTGCTCGAACAGGTTCCACTGCACCAGTTCAACTGGTCCGGCACCGCCACCGTGGGCGACGCGCTCGTGTTCGGGTTGGGGACGAGCGCCGACGCAGCGAACTCGGGGATCGAGGTGTTGACGCCGGACGGCGCACCGCCCGTGATACCAGGTACGAGCTGAGCCGGAGGGGAGCGGTATCGCCCAAACTGCTCGACACAGCGGGCTGAGGCTGCTGATCGCCCGCTTCATCTGCAATGCGCGCGAATCGGCCCAATGTGCGTTAGGGGCTAGGCCGCTGCGACTTCGAGGGCTAAAGGTAACTCCAAACGTCGGTCCCCTTCGGGACTCGGCGCCGCTTCATTGCTTATCGGGTGGCCCGTATCCGCTGATACGTGCGGGGGGCCACTGTCCGCAGGATCGGTGCAACGAGGGGCAACAAGGCCGCATTGATCTCCAACCGTGGGTCGAACATCCGGCGGAGTACAAGCGACGAGACCTGCTCCTCGGTACGACGGACCGCGCGGTGGCATGGACAGCCCGCCGTCGCGCACCGAGGTGAGTCCCATTTCAGTCGGCACCCATCCCGGATACACCGTGTGGAGGAACACACCGTCCGGCCTCGCGTCGTAGGACATACTCTCCGTCGCGGCAGACAGGGCCGCCTTGCTCGCGGAGTAGTCGGCTGCTCCGGGACCGGGAGCGCGCCCGTCATCCGAACTCATGTTGGCGATTGCACCAAACGCTCGTTTCCGCATCCCAGGAAGGACGGTCACCATGCCGGCGACGGGAGCGATGAAATTTACCTCCATGATGGATCGAAGTGACGCTGCGGTTGTCGGTTCGGTGCGAATGATCCCTCCGACACCGGCAATGTTGGCCAGGATGTCGATCCGGCTGTATTCCTCCTCAACCTGTTCCAACAAGCCGATGAAGGAGGCGGCGTCGGAGAGATCGCAGACTCGGTAGGACGATTCCGGACTGTGCCTCCGCATTTCATCGACGAGGGCCTGTAGCTGCTCCTCACGCCGCGCCACGCCGACCACCACCGCCCCGGCTGAGGCCAGGTCCAGTGCGAGACGACGACCGAGGCCTGCGGAAGCCCCTGTCACAGCGGCGACCTTCCCCCGGTAGTCCCGCACCTTCGGTCGGCTCCTGAGTCCCACCGCCACTACCGTACCGAACAGCCTTGCCTGAGATCCGCCCCCCGCATCAGGCGTATACCTCGGTCCTCACGGAGGGCTCCTTACCGCTCGAAACTGCCTCGATACCGGTCGGCCTCCGAGCGATCATCAGCCTGCCCCATTCATGTCGTCGGAGCTAGGCGGCTGCGACTTCCAGCGTGAACGGGATCTCCAAACGTCTGTTCCACCCGGGACGGGGCGCCTCTGCCACCCCGTCCGGAACCGAGCCGACGCTGAGAGGTAACGAGTCGGCCGAGTGCGGGAGCGGACCTGATGCGCTCGGCTGATGTCCTCGCAGGTGCCGACATAACCGGTGGGTGAACGGGGATGCGTCCAGGAGATTGGGCGCCATGACAACCTGGAGGTTTGATGTTGTGATGACGTAACCAACCGACAAGCTGGGGGCAGCCAGCCGGTGCAAGTCCTGAGGAGACGTCAAGATCCCCGGTAGCAAACCCCCGTGCGTGGTCGAGGGCCGGTGCGAAGCGGGGTCGAGCAACTGACTGAATCGTGACGCGCGCGGGAGTTAGGTTGCGGCCGAGCGGAGCGCAGCGAGCGAGGCTGCGCTAAGGGATAGTCAGTTTCAGGACCAGCGTTCACAATCAAATTATGGCAGAAGACCACGGCTGGTTCAGCTACACGGGTGGCGACAACTCGGATCTGACCGAGGAACAGCGGCAGGTCGTCGAAGAACGAATCCGAAGTAGGGGCCCGTTGCTGGGGGTGGTCCAGGTCAGGGTCTATGAGAACGGCTGCGAACCCTTCGTCACGTTCCCTCAGGATGCCGTTCTCGGGATCGAGACGGATCAGTCAGAGGTTGCTGCCATGGTCGCTCTTGCTCGCACCCGTCTGCTCGACTGGCGGTAGAGCCGCCGCACTCCCCGAGTTTGTGTTCATCGCTGAGCGCCCCGAGGGGTCCGACCAGTCCGCCCAGCGAAATCACGGCTTCCAGGAGCACTCATAACCGGCCTACTGGGATATGTAGCCAGAAGCCGCCCGGTGTCCGCACTTTGCGTCGAACGTCGCAGGACGGTGCCCCACTCACTGGGGACCGCAGTGTCGGAAGACGTTCGCCAGATAGCGGGGGAAGAAGCAGGCCGAGCTATCTTTGGCGACCGCCAGTGACCACAGAGGGCAGGACCGCACCGATGGAAGAACGCTTCGACATGGTGGTGGTGGGAGCCGGACCGGCTGGTGAGAAGGCCGCTGCCCAGGCGGCCTATTTCGGCAACAGCGTCGCTGTCGTGGAGCATGCACCTGCACTGGGTGGGGCGATGGCTGCCAGTGCCGTGACCACCAAAGCGATGCGGGAGGCCGCTCTCTACCTGACAGGCTTCCAACGCCGCCATGTCTATGGCGCCGGCATCGATCTCCATCCCCAGGCTGTCATCGACGGGCTTCGGGCCCGAGCTGTAGATGTTGCGGCGTCAATGAGCCGAGCCGTAGGCGAGAACCTTGCCCGGCATGGGATCGAGCTCATTGCCGGTAGGGGACGCCTCGGTACGAACCGGACCGTAGCCGTTACTGCAACCGGCAAATCGGCCCGAACCTTGGTGGCGGATGTCGTGCTCATTGCCACCGGATCGCGTCCCTTTCATCCGCCCGGTATCCCCTTTGACGATCCCGACGTGCTCGACTCTGAAACAGCTCGGGATCTCGACCGGCCGATGCGCAGTTTGGTGGTGATCGGAGGTGGGGCGGTGGCGTGTGAATATGCGTCCATCTTCATGGCCCTTGGGGCTGAAGTGACCCTGGTCGACCGTGGCGCGCGCTTGCTTCCTTTCCTCGACGCCGAATGTTCGGGGTTGATGGCCGAGTACTTCGAAACCTCTGGAATGACGGTACTCCCCGAAACCTCTGTCACCACCATGACACGTGACACCGAGGGATTGGCAGTTCAGACAGACCGTGGCGTCGTGCTCCGGCCAGAGAAGGTCATTGTTGCCGCCGGTCGAGTGGGCAATATTGAGGAATTGGGCCTCGCCGACATCGGCGTGAAGACCGATGCACGAGGGCGGGTTCTGGTTGATGACCACTTCCAGACGACGGCTCCTGGGGTCTATGCCGCTGGCGATGTCATCGGCCCTCCGGCGTTGGCGTCGGCTTCCATGGAGCAAGGCCGGGTTGCAACCTGCTACGCGCTGGACATTCCCTTCAAGAAGACGGTTGACCCGCTCATTCCATTCGGGGTGTACTCGATCCCCGAGTGCGCCATGGTCGGACTAACCGAAGAACAGGCCGTTGCCGAGGCCCGCAACTATGTAACTGGCAGATCGCGATTTGTTCACAACAGCCGGGCCGCTATCGCCGGAACCACCGAGGGGATGGTGAAACTTCTGATCGACGGCGACAGCCGGAAATTGCTCGGGATCCACATCGTCGGGGAGGGAGCAACCGAACTGGTACATCAGGGTCAAGCCATCCTGCATTTCGGGGGGACGATCGACTACTTCATCCACGCCACCTTCGACGTACCAACGATGAGTGACGCATACAAATACGCAGCCTATGACTGCCTCCAACGAATGGCGGCGGGGACCGATCACACGGCATGACAATCGTGACATGAGTTAGACACAGGCCAAGAGTGAGGGCAACTTGCTCCTTAGCCATGGGCGTGCCCACAGGAGATCAGCTTGCCAACGATGTTCCGGTCGCGTTGCAGGGCCGCTTACCTTCGGTCAGACACCCATCCTCACTCGTGCCACACGTCCCACTGTCCCGGTTTCTGGGACATTCACACTCGAGTCCAGTTCTATGACCCTTCGTCGCTGACGGTCCGCAGGATCTCCTCGAGATGATCCACTACAAGCAGATGACCCTCCCCAGGGCATTCGTGCATCCGAGCCCCCGGGATGCGATCCGCCTGCAGCCGTCCATGGGAAAACGGAACGTTGCGGTCCTCGTCGCCATGCCAGACGTTGACGGGCGTCGTGATGTCTTCGAGGCGAAAGCCCCAGTCTGTTGCGAAGAGGTGGAAGTCTTGTGCAGCTGCCATGGCGCTGGTCGAGGAGAACCGTCGGTAGTCCTCCATGAAGGCCAATTTCACCTTTGGGCGGTTCAGTACTTCGACATCGCACGCCGGGAGCTGTCGTGGAGCAGCTCGTAGTGCCATTTCGGGCCACCGGCGAAAGACGTATCCGCTGATTGCAAACGGTGGATAGACCAGATGCTGGGACCGGCGGGCCAATCGAACGATCCCCTTGTTGAGTCCCATCATTCCGTCTTCGGCTCCTGTCTCAACCAAAGGGCCCACACCACTCACGATGCCGGCACTCACGACCCGATCGGGGAGAAGCCGAGCACAGACGGCGGCGTGAGGGCCTCCGCCTGAAATTCCGATAACCGAGAACCTGTCGATGTTCAGGTGGTCGGCAAGGGAGGAGACGTCCAGAGGCCAATCGGCCAATCTACGGCCCGGCTGGAATGTGCTGTGTCCGTATCCAGGGCGGTCCACCGCGACAAATCGGACCATGGCTGCGTTGATCGGCTCCTCGTCGAATGACACTTGAAGGCGTGATCCGGGTGTTCCATGAAATACGAACACCGCGGGACCTCCGGGGTCGCCCACCTCGAGCCACGCGAGTTCACGACCGTCGAGCAGCTCCATCACCACCGTGTCACTCACATCTACGACCCTATCCCGATACCCAAGTCGATTTAGGTACGCACCATTCTGATGCGGTAGGGGGCAGGGTCACCGACCCAGCCCTTCCCCGACAGAAGAGCTATTGGGCAAACCGGATGATATCGACCGAGATCTCCACCGCGGGAACCGTTCCTCTGTTCTCAAGCCAGTGGGTGGTGTTCCTATCCTCGGGCCAGCCCACTCCCGGCCCATAGTCAGTAACAGCTCCGTTTCGGTGGTCAGTGATCGTTCCCTGCAGTATGTAGACGATGCCTGGTCGGTCCTTATGGTCGTGAATCGGGCCGAAGACGGCTCCAGGCTCGAAGGTGAACATACGCATTCGAAGTTGACGTCCCGCCATGCCCTCGATCTCAGGGCCAAGGTCAACCGTTGTAAGTAACTCTGCCGTCACACCGTTCGTCTCAGGTGCCGTTTCTTCATTGCTCATCGTTGACCACCTCTCCGTAATTCCTGGATCTAACGTCCCGCCTCGTACTCGTCCGCTGGCTTCGACCAACTGAGTGATGGGTCGCTCCTCGACCGGGAGCAGTCTTGTCGGTCTTTCGACGAGGGCGCCCGGAGACGACTGGACCTATCTCCGGTGGGCTGAAACGGACAGCACCCTGTTGCGGATCCCGATCAGGTTGCGGTGGTTGGGGAACAGTGCCCCCGAAGTGCCGGTCAGCCGCACCCCCCGACGTGATGCGATAGGGGACACCCTTCGCATTCACTCGGCACGGCACTTCCAGGATGGCCGTCGCTCTTGCCAACAACCGGCGTTGCGGAGTCCGTCAGCAGGCGATGATTCTCGCCGACGCGCCCGCCGATTCGGTTGACGGATTGCTGTCGTCGCGACATCCGAGTCAGTAGCTGTCGAGCAGTTGACGGATCGAGTCGCTCAATGCGGCGGCCGCAACGGTCTTGCCCTTGGCGTCGAAATCGTTAGGGCTGGCGCCGTGTTCAAGTAGTAACACGATGATCCGATGTTGCTCCTCCTTGGCCGCGTCCGACCCAGAGTGGCTCTTACCCGTATTCTGAACAGCCAGGTGAAGCGGGGTCGAGCCACTCTTGTTCATCAGTAGCGGGTTGGCACCCTTGTCGATAAGTGCGCTGACGCCGCCAGAGCATCGATCCCTTACGGCTCGATGCAGCGGGGCTACTCCGCTCTTGTCGAGTGCGTTGGGGTCCGCGCCAGCATCGATGAGAAAAGAGATCAGCTCGCGCTGCGCATCCGAATCCGCTCCCGGACCTCCATCTGCAGCGTAGTGGAGCGGTTCGGCTCCTCTTCGGTTGCGCGCGCGAACGGCGGCACCTTGTACAACCAGTGACTCGGCTAATCCCCGTTCATGAGCTGCGGCGGCTACATGCAGTGCCGTGTCGCCGGCGTAGACGTAATGACGAATGGGAATGAGGAAGTACGGTCGTGGATCTTGGCGACTCGCTCCGACCCGAAGGGGGAACGTGACCAAACCGGGCGTTTGATCGAGCATTCGCTTGGCCCCGACGTGGTCACGCGAGGCGATCGCGGCGAAGAGCGCAAGCAGGCAATCGTCCAAATCATCGGGTCCTCGACTTGCCTTCATCACCGTTACAGATTGGCAAATCTGAGACCCGGACGCTCTGAATAGGGCTCGAACTCTGTCGAGCGTCGTGAGGCAAACGCGGGTGCAGCACATGGCTCAGGAATACCGGATACCGAACAACTCGCTGTCATGCCCCTGCCCCCGATGTGCCTGCTTGAGACTTAGCTGCGAGCGTTAGGGCGATTCCCTAGCGTTAGGGGTTCTGGTGGGGTCACTCTCGAAGTGCCTGCCGCCGGCACAGCCGGCTGGCTTTCTTGCGAAGAGTGTCCCACCAGGGCTTCGCCCACGGAGTGGCTCAAAAGAGGATCGAGCACGAACATCCGCAAGCAGGAGTGCCCCCGTGGTTCACACAACGACCAAGGAGGCAGTTATGAATGTGGTGATCGGGGTCGACCCCCACAAGGCATCGCACACGGCGGTGGCCATTGACGAAACTGAAGATGAAATCTCCAGCGTCAAGGTGCGCGCCACCAGTCGTCAGGTCGAACAGCTCGTGCGCTGGGCCGAGCCTTTCGAGAAGCGGAGGTGGGCCATCGAGTCGGCCGGCGGAATGGGCTACCTGCTGGCCCAGCAGCTCGTGGCACGCGGCGAAGAGGTGCTCGACGTCCCGGCCACCTTGGCCTCTCGGATCCGGGTGCTCGGCACCGGTCGTTCCAACAAGAACGACCCCAACGACGCCCACTCGATCGCCGTCGCTGCCTTTCGGGCCCCGAGCCTGCGCAGCGTCGAACCGGCTGAGCACTCCCAGGTCCTGCGGCTCCTGGCCAAGCGCAATGTCGACCTCGGCAGCCATCGGACGCGGGTCGTGTGTCGCCTCCACGCCCTCTTGGCCGAGCTCGCTCCGGGCGGAATCGCCAAGGAAATGTACGTTTCTGACGGCGAGAGGTTCTTGGCCAACATCACGCCCCAGAGCCCAACCGAGAGTGTCCGCCACGACCTGGCCCTCGAGCTCCTCGACGACGTGCGCCGACTCGACGAGCAGACCAAGGAGTCACACCGCCGGATCCGCATCGCCATCAAGGCGTCGGGTACCTCGCTCACTGAGATCTACGGAGTCGGTCCGATCATCGCCGCGCAGCTCATCGGCTATGCCGGCGATGTGCGCCGTTTCGCCAACCGCGATGCCTTCGCCTCCTACAACGGGACGGCACCGGTCGAGTTCGCTTCGGGCGGCCGAGTCGTGCACCGGGTCTCCCAACGCGGGAACCGTCAGCTCAACCACGCGCTGCACATGGCCGCCGTCACCCAGATCCGCAATCCTGGGACCATGGGACGCATCTACTTCGAGCGAAAGGTCGCCGAGGGCAAGACCAAAAAGGAAGCTCTCCGCTCGCTCAAGCGCCAGATCAGCAACGCCGTCTACCGACAGCTCATCCTCGACGCCCGATAGGGGGTCCGGGAGGACACTCAGGGACGACTCCAAGCCTGCGTGACCGGTTCTTCACCCTGCGCGACCGGTTCTTCGGCGAAGTCACTCCCGAACCCAAAGAAACCCTACGCCGTCGTGACCTTCCCTGACGGCTCGATTCGTCGCGCCCAGAAGTACTGGAAATAGGGGTCTTGACTCAAAGAGGATTCGCATGGTGACACTCATCCCTGCGGTGAGGGGCATGCCCCGATATTCCTATCCGTTCTGAAGCACGGTATTGGCAATGCTCACGGTCAGGGAGTCAGCTTGTTCGCCGGAGTTGTTGTTCGGGTCGTTGCCGTTGGTGAACACGACGATCGTGGCGTGACGCGACGGCCAATAGAAGACCTCATCGACGTAGCCCTTGACACCACCGTTGTGCCCGATCAAAGGGCAGGGCTGT
The DNA here is from genome assembly GCA_963764305.1 of uncultured Acidimicrobiaceae bacterium. Lineage (GTDB taxonomy): Bacteria > Actinomycetota > Acidimicrobiia > Acidimicrobiales > RAAP-2 > Bog-473. The sequence continues at coordinate 509,655 of CAVXSD010000005.1, forward strand.
CGTGATTCAGCCCTGAGCCGCCGCCCCTTGGGGCGTGCCGGGAGCGGCGAAGGGTTCGGGCCACAACCGGATCCATGGACGGAAGCCCGTTAACTCCCAGTGAAGGAATGTGGGGGCGGATCGAGGCAATGCGGGATGGCGAAAGCTCTGCTGGAGCACCCGGGTCCCGCGCTCGGCGAAGATCCGCTGGTGCTCGAGGTATGAGCCCGGCCAATTCCAGAGGTTGCCGGCATCCAAGGCAAGTCCAACCCGCTATGGCAGTGCGACCGCTCAGCGACCCTCGTCGATGGTGAGCTTGTGCAATGCGAGCGCTCGCGTGAAGTCACGAGAGGTAGAAGGTATGATTTTGTGGCTGGTACCGCTTACCAGCTTGGAGCGACCACGGGCGAGGCTCGAAGTGGAGGGTCGCTCGAATATGGCATAGAGCTTCAGGCGATTCCCAAAGCGCGACTCGAAGAGGACGCCATCATGGGGCGTCTGTTCCCACATGAAGCGAGAGATCTGCTGGGTCAGCTCACGCGGCTCAGAGATGCGGATGGCGGCTCCATCGAGGTCGGGAAACCCGAGCGACGTCGCGAGCCCATAGAAGATGCGCCTGAGGAAGGCGATCGAGGTCGCATGCTGTACATCGACGTAGGCGCCCTCGAGTTCTGCCTGCGCGAGCAGTCGGGGTCCGAACCACGAACGTGGGACGGTTCCGGTGTGATCGCTGGGGTAGACAGTGTCGCGAGGGTCAGGCGTAATATGGGCCATCTCGTCGGCAAGGACGGGGTCCGCCCGAAAGTTCGCCAACACTTCCACGTAGCACGCGAACGGCGTCGTGCCCGAATAGATGGCTCGATACCCGCGGGGCTCGGGGTCATCCCAACGGCCCGTGAAGGGGCCGTACTGCCACGGCACCCAAGCCCAAGGGTGTGGCGCATACCCGACGCGATAGACCGTGCCCGGATTTCTGTGCGTCTTGAGTGAGAGACGTTTCGAGGGCAACTCAGCCCACAGCGCTGAACGCCTGTGCCGCGTTCAGAACTTGGCGTCCCACCTCATCGACGTCGTCGGCCTCGCGCAACAAGCGAGCCGGCGAGTGATCGGCCAACTTCGGGTTCAGGCCCTGGAACCAGGCCTGGACGACCGCCGGTGAGTCCTTGGCCCGCAACGTGACGGCCACTCTCAGAGCGATACGAAGCTTCTGCTCGCGATCGTGGCCCCGGACCTCTCGGGTGCCCTCGGCCCATTCGTGGACCGCTCGCGTCTCCTTCACACCGGCGATGAAGGCAACCAATGGAGCCCCGATCTCCTCACGTAGCTCCTTGACCACGACCTCGAGCGGCTGAACGGACTTCTGGTACCCGACCAGGCTGACGTGAGCAGGTGCCGGGCCCTCGGCGACTTGTGAGTGGGTGGTCGTCATGCCACATACTGTACCACATCCCAATCACAAGCCAATAGGTATTGGCAAACCATCCTAAGCCTACCTCGGGGATCTGGTCTCGCCCACGACCTGCCAGACGTGCCACTGCGCGCCCAGATCGGGCCGTTTCCAGACAGGCAACGGCCGCGAGCGCTGCTTTCATCCAGCGCCCCTCAGAAGTGCCGACACCGAGGCCCCTGTCGCGGCATGACGACTGAGTCCCCGCTTGCGTCATTGGTGCGACCGTTCACCTGCGTGCTCGCCTCGGTCGCCTCCGCCACGCTGAGCGGCGCCGTCGGCCGTCCCGTCTCTGTCGAAGTCCACGTCTCCAACGGATTGCCCGGTTTCACCATCGTCGGGCTCCCCGATGCCGCGGTGCGCGAGGCGCGCGATCGTGTGCGCGCCGCCGTGCTGTCCAGCGGCCTGGCCTGGCCCCTGCGGCGGGTGACCGTGAACCTGGCACCGTCCGGCGTGCGCAAAGGGGGAGCGGGGCTCGACCTGCCGATCGCCGTGGGCTTGCTCGTCGCCACGGGTGAGCTGCCCCCGGGATGCACCGAGGGTCTGGCCTTCTGCGGCGAGCTCGGGCTGAACGGCTCGCTCCGCCACGTCCCGGGCATGATTGCCCTGGCCGACGCCTCGGCGCCGCTCGGGCTGGTGGTCCCCCTGGGCGACGTGCGCGAGGCCATGCTGGTCCGCGGGTCCGACGTGCGCGGCGCGGCGACGCTGCGGGATCTGACCCGCGCCCTGCGGGGCCAGGCCGGGTGGCCCGAGCCGCCACCCACTTCGGCCGCCCCTGCCGCCGCGGGCGTCCCGGATCTGGCCGACGTGCGTGGCCAGGCGGTCGGGCGCCGGGCGCTCGAAGTGGCCGCCGCGGGGCGCCACCACCTCCTCATGATCGGGCCGCCGGGGTCGGGCAAGACCATGCTGGCCGAGCGCCTGGTGGGGCTACTGCCTCCGCTGACGACAGCCGAGGCGCTCGCCGTGACCCGCATCCACTCGGCGGCCGGCTGTCCCCTGCCCGACGGTGCGCTGCTGGAACGCTCCCCGTTCCGCGCCCCGCACCATCAGGCCTCCATCGTCTCCCTGGTCGGTGGAGGCACCTGGTCGCACCGGCCCGGCGAGGTGAGCCTGGCCACCCACGGTGTCCTGTTCCTCGACGAGCTCGGCGAGTTCCCCGTGGCCGCCCTCGAGGCGTTGCGCCAACCGCTCGAGGAGGGTGTGATCCGCGTGAGCCGGGCCGGCGGCACTGTCACCTTTCCGGCGGCCTTCCTGCTCGTCGCCGCCATGAACCCCTGCCCGTGCGGCGAGGGCGTGTACCAGGGCGCGTGCAGCTGCAGCGAGGCCGCCCGCGCCCGGTATCGGCGGCGCATCTCGGCGCCGCTGCTCGACCGGTTCGACCTCGTCGTGCCGCTCAGCCGCTCGGACCCCGAGGAGCTGCTGGCGGGCGTTCCGGGAGAATCCTCCGCCACGGCAGCCCGCCGCGTCGCCGCCGCCCGCGCCACGGAGGCGCGACGGGACGGTGCGCCGGACCTTGAACCGGAAGCCGCCGCCCTCTTCGCGTCGAAGCTCCGCTCGGGTGACCTGAGCGCCCGCGGCCTGCACAAGGTCACGCGGGTCGCTCGCACCGTGGCCACCCTCGCCGGCGCGGACATGGTCTCGTTCGTCCACGCCTCCGAAGCGTTGTCGTTGCGGGCGGGACGAACGGTCGTGGTGCCATGAGCGGCGCCGGAGAGCCGAGCCTGCCCGAGGAGGCGTATGCCGTCGCGCTGGCGTCGGCGCCGTCCATCGGTCCCTCTCGCCTGCGCACCCTGCTGGCGCAGGCCTCGCCCTCGGTGGCCTGGGCGCAGGGCCGTGACGGTGACGTCACCGGCGCCTCCGTGGCAGCCGTGGCGCGCGCATGGAAACGACATGCCGAGCTCGGCATCCGGGTGCTGGTGGCCGGGCAGCCGTCGTACCCGCGCCGGTTGGCCGACGACCCGCAGGCGCCCGCCCTGCTGTTCTGTCTGGGGGACCCGACTGCGCTGGACGCGGCGGCGACCGTCGCGCTGGTGGGCACTCGGGCGCCGACCCGCTACGGCATCGGGGTGGCCGCGCAGTTCGGCGCCGACCTCTCCGCTGCGGGTGTCAGCGTCGTGTCGGGGCTCGCGTTGGGGATCGATGGCGCCGCGCACGAGGGGGCCTGTGGCGCCGGTGCACCGCCGATCGGCGTCGTGGCCGGTGGGCTCGACAACCCCTACCCGCGGCGGCACGCACGGCTCTGGGCGCGCGTGGCGTCGTCGGGGGTCATCGTGTCGGAGTCACCGGCCGGAGTGCCGACTGAGAAGTGGCGCTTCCCGGTACGCAACCGCCTGTTGGCCGCGTTGAGCGACGTCGTCGTCGTCGTGGAGAGCCGCCACCACGGAGGCTCGCGCCATACCGTCGAGGCCGCGATGGACCGCGGCCTGCCCGTCGGCGCCGTGCCGGGTTCCATCCGCAGCGCCACCTCCGAGGGCACCAACGCGCTCCTGGCCGACGGCGCGTTCCCGGTCTGCTCGACCGGCGACATCCTGGTCGCGCTCTCGCTCGCCGGCGCCGCGGTGGTCGCACCGCCGCCTTCACCCACCCGCCGGTCCGGTCCGCCCGCAGCGGACCCGGGCCGGGACCGGCGGGTCTACGACGCCCTCTCCGGCGACCCCGCACCCCTCGACGAGCTGACCCGGGTGACCGGGCTCCCTCTGGCCGAGCTGTGCGGTGGCCTCGAACGGCTCGCCCAGGCCGGCCTGGCCCGGGACGCCGGGGGGTGGTGGGAGCGGGTCTGAGCCCCGACGCCCCGTCCGCACCGGAGCTTCCGGCCGTCCGTCATTTCGATGTGCTGCGAACCGGCGGCCGATGGCGCTCCTCGCGACGTGGACGATCTCGACGACGCCGCCCCTGTCGTGCGGCACCGGCTTCACCCGCGGCGTCTCCGCAGTGTGCGCCGGGGCCCTTGCCGTTCGTTGGGCGGCGCGGCAAGGCCGCGGCAAGGGACCGGGCGCAAGAATGCGAGGGAAAGAGTGCGAGAGACAAAGGAGGCAGCGATGGAGACGCGGGAGAGTTCGGGAGCGCCGGGGGGAAGGCCGGGGGCAGAATGCAGCGGTGATCAGCCAACTCCTCGACGCGGTCGAATCAGGGACCAGGGAGAGGCTGCAGCCGAGCCGGTTACATTCGAAGAGCGCGACGCATCCCGATTCCCGGCCGAGGGGTGATGACGTTCACCTTGTGTCGGGAGGGGAACGGTATCCGACACGCCGTGCACCAGGCGCACCTCGTGTCACTGCATGGAAGCCGCATCAACCGGGACCGGGCGTAGTGCTGCGGGCGCTGGCCGGCGGCACTGCGGGACGAGATGGCCGAGGCGGCCCGTGACTGAGGCGAACGGTGGGCTCGCCGGGCTGCTCGCCCGGGCGGAGAGCCGCCGACCCTGGGCACCGGACGACACGAAGTCCGGCGCCCGCTTCGAGCGGGTCGTCATAGAGGGTGAGCCGTTCATCCTCAAGTACCAGGACCCCCGGGACGACTGGCTGCTCCGTGCCTCGGGTGACCCCGGCCGTGCGTACGTGCGGTTGTGGGAGAGCGGCCTGCTCGGCCGACTGCCCCCTGAGATCGATCATGCCGTCGTGGCAGCCGACTACGACGGAGAGGTGGGGAGAGTCCTGCTGCGCGATGTCGGGTCGTCTCTCCTCGAGCCGGACACCCCTTTCACGGCCATGCAACACGCGCGGTTCATGGAGCACATGGCCGCCCTGCACGCCGCCTTCTGGGGCTGGCACGACGATGTCGGCCTCACTCCGCTCGGGCGCCGCTATCTGTTGCTCTCCCCGCAGGTTGCCGCGGCCGAGGCGGCCCGTGGTACCAGCGCGGCCGTGCCCCGGGCCATGGCCGAAGGGTGGCGGTGCCTCCCCGAAGTCTCGCCCACCATGGCGAAGGTCGTGTTGCCGCTCCTCGACGACACCTCCCCCCTGGTGGCGGCGCTCCAGCGGGTCCCCCACACGTTGGTCCACGGTGATTGGAAATCGGCCAATCTGGGGAGCCATCCGGATGGCCGGACGGTGCTCCTCGACTTCGGGGAGGTCCCCGGGGAGGCCTCGCCGCTGGCGGACGTGGCGTGGTACCTGGCCCTGAACGCAGATCTTCTGCCCGAGTCGAAGGACGACGCGCTCGAGACCTACCGGCGCGCCCTGGAAGCTGATGGTGTGGCGACGTCCGGGTGGTGGGACGAGGCCGTGGCGCTGGAACTGCTCGGCTGCATGCTGCAGTTCGGGTGGGAGAAAGCCCTCGGGGGAGTCGGCGACGAGCTCAGATGGTGGGAGAATTGGGTTCGGCTCGGGTCCCGCCGCCTCGACAACCTCACGCGTTAGGCATCGCGGGGCCTCGCTCGGCCGGGACAATCCCTCCACCTCGAGATCGCCCACCAGCCGGACGCCCAGGCTCCGCACGGGGCCATCCCCGTCCGTGGGTACCCCGGATCACAAGAGTGGGTCATTCCCGGGGTGCCCAGCAGGGAGCCGGTGACGCGTCCTGAGAGCCCTGACGGCCCTAACCTGCCTCGCCGTGGAAGTAAGGATCCTCCGAGCGGATGATATGGCCGGGTTGCGGGCGGAGGCCACCCGGGCCCAGGCCCAGGGTGCCGCCGCCGTCTTCCTGAGTGACGGCCCGCTCGGGGACCCCTTCGTCGTCGCGGCCGGACTGGCGCCCGTGCTCTCCGGCTTGCTGCTCGGGGCCCGGACCAGCCTGACCCCCGAGGGGCGCCACCCCGCCATGCTCGCCCGGGAGGTCACGAGCCTGGACCTCGTCTCCGGCGGTCGCAGCGTGCTCTGCTTCGTGCCGCCCTTCACCGATGCGCTCCCCGAGGCGATCGAGCTGTGCCGGGCCATGTGGCGGCCGGGCGTGGTCGACAGCGACGGCCCCTCCTTCCCGGTGCATGCCGCGGCCAGCCGCCCCAGGCCGGTGGGAGAGGGGAGCCCGCGCATCGCCCTCGATCTCACCGCCGGCGACGAGGTGCCCTCCTTCCTCGCCGCCGCCGCCGACCTCCTTCTCCGGCCGGTCGCCGGCGGGGCGGGCACGGCCGGGGCGTGCCGCCTGGAGCCGGTGTGACCGACGCCACGCTGGTCCACGAGCGCCCGGCTACGGCCACCGCGACGACCGCCGTCACCGGGCGCCACCTGCCCGCTCTCAACGGGCTCCGCGGCCTCGCTGTCATCGGGGTCGTGGCCTACCACCTCCAGATCGGCTGGGCGAAGGGAGGGTACCTCGGGGTCGACCTCTTCTTCGTCCTCTCGGGTTTCCTGATCACAACGCTGCTCCTCGAGGAGTGGGTCGGGACCGGGCGCGTCGACTTGGCCGCATTCTGGGGGCGCCGGGCTCGGCGCCTGCTCCCAGCGCTCTTCCTCGTCATTGCGGCTCTCGCCCTCTACCTCGTCTGCAACGCCCTCTTCGGAGGCCCCGGCGCCAACGGCCTGATCGACCTCTCGGGCCTGCGAGGGGATGCCATCGCCACCCTGCTCTACGTGAACAACTGGCATCTCATTTTCGCCCACCAGTCCTACTTCGCCCAGTTCTCCACGCCGTCGCCGCTCCAGCACACCTGGTCGCTGGCGATCGAGGAGCAGTTCTACCTGATCTGGCCCCTGCTGCTCCTGGTGCTCCTGCGCTACGGGCGGCGCGGCTGGCGCCGGGTCGGCGTCACCGTCTCCGTCGCCCTCGGCGTCGGTTCGTCCGTGCTGATGGCCGCGCTCTTCCACCCGGGGGTGGACCCCTCGAGGATCTACTACGGCAGTGACACGCGCCTGTTCGACCTCATGGCCGGCGCCGCCATCGCATTCCTGGCCGCGGCGCGCCGCCAGCCGAACGAGCGGGCGCGCCGGATCTTCCACTGGGTGGGCCCCACCGCGGCGGTCGTCCTCGGGGCGTTCTGGGTGACGGCTGGGACGCCCGGCGGCCTGCCCACCAACTTCATGTTCGAGGGGGGGTTCCTGCTCTGCGCGGCACTCGCCGCGCTGGTCGTGTCGGACGCGCGTCTCGTCGAACCCGGGACGTTCGCCCGCGGCCTGGCCTGGAAGCCATTGCACTTCGTCGGCACCATCTCCTACGGCGTCTACCTGTGGCACTGGCCGGTGATCGTCTACCTCACCGCCGCCCGGACCGGCTTGTCGGCCTGGCCCCTGAACCTGCTCCGGATCGCCGTCACGCTCGCCGTCTCCGCGGCGAGCTATTACCTGGTCGAGCGGCCGATCCGCCTGGCCCGGTTCCGGGGCGGGGTCCGGATCTGGGGGCCCCTCGCCGGCGTCGTCACGGCCGTCGTGATCGTCGCGGCCACCATCCCCGCCGTCGCCGATCCCACCAATGTCGTCGGCACCAGCCACCTGGCGTCCGCGTCCACAGGCTCGAAGCAGGGGGTGCCGGGCGCCGGGGGCTACCAGGGCCAGCAGCCGATACGGCTCACGGCGGCCCCGTCCCCGGCCGATCCCCTGCGCGTCATGCTCCTGGGCGACTCGGTCTTGCACGACGCCTCGTTCGGCATCACCGCCGCGCTCCGGGCCACCGGCGCGGCCACGGTCGACACGCACACGGTCCTCGGGTTCGGGCTCACGACGTCCCTCAACTGGCCGACGGTCATCCCCAACCTCGTCAGCCAGACCCAGGCCCAGCTCATCGTGGGCTCATGGAGCTGGGACCAGTTCGGGCCGACCACACCCAACGCGCTGCACGAGCCGGTCCAGTACACGAAGCTGCTCCGCCGCGCCGTCTCGACCATGCTCACGCCCGGCAACGGCGTGGAGGGCGTGATCCTCACCGAGTTCCCACAACCAGGGAACGTCAGCCCCGACCAGTCAGGCCAGGGCGATCTCCGAGAAGGAGCGCCGGGCCGGCGTCACTGCGTGGAACGCCATCGCCGCCAAGATGCCCTCGTATTTCCCCGGACGGGTCATGTACTTCCCGCTGGGCAGCTCGCTGCTCGTCGACGGGAAGTACTCGGCGTGGCTCCCACCCGAAGGCGACCCGCACGCCCCGAGCAGCGACTGGCTCCGTGCGCGCAAGCTCGACAACGTCCACCTCTGTCCCGAGGGCGCCGCCCGCTACGCCAACGCGCTGCTGTCCGATATGACGGCGCTGCTCCTGCTCCCACCCGCCGAGGGGAACTGGGCCCAGGGGGCCTGGACGTCTGACCCCGACTACAACGACCCGCCCGGAACTTGCCCGGACGACCATCCCCCGGGCTAGGAAACGCTCGCCGACCACCGTCCGCAGCCGTCGCGTCCGTCCTGCGCCGCGCAAGCCGGGTGTGAGCCGGGGCCGCACTGAAGGGCCGCCACGGGCCGCCCCGGCCCGCCCCGGGCCGGGGGCCGGTCGGCGGCGCCGGTCCTAAGCTGGCGCCAATGACGAACACCCGGATGGAAAGCGACAGCATGGGGGAGATCGAGGTCCCCGCCGACCGCTACTGGGGGGCCCAGACGCAGCGCTCTCTGCACCATTTCGACATCGGGACCGAGACGATGCCCAAGCCACTCATCAGGGCGTTCGGGGTGCTCAAGGGCGCGTCGGCCTCGGTGAACCGCGACCTCGGCAAGCTGGACGACACGCTGGCCGGCCTCATCGAGCAGGCGGCGGGCGAGGTGGCCAAGGGTGCCCTCGACGACCAGTTCCCGTTGCGCATCTGGCAAACGGGGAGCGGCACCCAGACCAACATGAATGCCAACGAGGTCATCTCCAACCGGGCCATCGAGCTGAGCGGCGGGGCCATGGGCACCAAGAAGCCCGTCCACCCCAATGACCACGTCAACATGTCCCAGTCCTCGAACGACACATTCCCGACGGCCATGCACATCGCGGCGGCCGAGGAGATCGTGCTCCGGCTTCTCCCCTCGGTCTCGGCGTTGCGCGATGCGCTCGAGGCGCGGTCCGAGGAGTTCGCGGACATCACCAAGATCGGCCGCACCCACCTCATGGACGCCGTGCCGCTCACGCTGGGCCAGGAGTTCTCCGGCTACGTGGCCCAGCTCACGGCCGACCTCGAGCGCATCGAGCTGACGCTTCCGGGCCTCTACGAGCTGGCGGCCGGGGGCACGGCCGTGGGCACGGGGTTGAACACGCACCCCGAGTTCGGCGACCGCGTGGCGCGGGCGATCGGCGCGGCCACGGGGCTGCCGTTCGTGAGCGCGCCCAACAAGTTCGCCGCGCTGGCCGCTCACGACGCTCTCGTCTTCACCCACGGGGCGCTGCGCACCCTGGCCGTCTCGCTGATGAAGATCGCCGACGACCTGCGCTGGCTGGGCTCGGGCCCACGCTGCGGGCTGGGCGAGCTCGCCCTGCCCGAGAACGAGCCGGGCTCGTCCATCATGCCGGGCAAGGTAAACCCGACCCAGAGCGAGGCCATGATCATGGTCGGGATCCAGGTGCTCGGGAACGACACGGCCGTGGCGACCGCGGGCAGCCGGGGCAACCTCGAGCTCAATGTCTGCAAGCCGGTCATCGCCTACAACGTGTTGCAGTCGATCGCGCTGTTGACCGATGCCAGCCGGGGCTTCCGCGAGTTCTGCGTGGATGGGTTGCAACCCAACCTGGTGGAGATCGATCGGCACCTCTCCAACTCGCTCATGCTGGTCACCGCGCTGGCCCCGAGCATCGGATACGACAGGTCGGCCGAGGTGGCCAAGAAGGCGCACAAGGAGGGATCGACCCTCAAGGAGGCGGCGCTCGGCCTGGGCTACCTGACCGGGGAGGAGTTCGACGCCGCCGTGCGCCCCGAGGAGATGACGCATCCTTGAGCGAGCCCGTGCTCACCCACGCCGAGGTCGACGGCGCTCTCGAGGAGCAGCAGCTGCACTGGACCCGCGAGGGTGACATTCTGGTCACCACCGTCAAGCTGCACGACTTCGGCGCCGCCCTCACCTTCGTCAACGCGGTCGGCGCGGCGGCGGAGGCGGCCAATCACCACCCCGACATCGACATCCGCTGGAACACGGTGCGCCTGTCCCTCAGTACGCACGACTCGGGCGGCGTCACGCTCCTCGACCTGGCCCTGGCCGGCGTCGTGGACCGGTTGCGCCCGGACGTCCGGGCCGACGAGGGGGGCTAGTTACTAGCTACTTCCCCCTGAAAAATCCGAAGTGAGGCCGGGGCCGCTCCGGGCCTCGCCTGGTCTTGTCGTCCGGTGATTTCTGACTCCGATCGTGGGGGTGCTGGGTTCGATTCGCCTCTATTCGGAGGTTGTCAGTGCTCCGATCTTCACCAGATTGTGGTTGAAGACCCCATAACCGCACCAGGTGCGTGCTCCTTCGATGCCGTCGATCTGTGTTCGGCTCCAACCGAAGTCTCGTTTGAGGCAGCTGATCCGACCTTCGCTTCCCGTTCTCCACTTCACCAGGCGCTGGAACTGCGGCCTGCTCTCGACGGCGCGCCGTGACCGCGCTCGGTTTACCTTTCGTCGGAAGGACGACGGTTCGCACCCCGAGCGCGCCGAGCTGGACTCTCACCGCGTTCTCCCCATAGCCGCGGTCAGCGGTGACTGCCTTGGGCATGCGCCTGGCCCGCCGGGCGACGCGCTCGATGGCGGGGACGAGCATGGGCGCATCCGCTGGGTTGCCGACCTCGACGTTGTGGTCGATCACCACGCCGTCCTCGTTGTCGACGACCTGGGCCTTGTAGCCGAACTCGACGGGCTTGCCGAGCCGACCCTTGCGGATGGGGCGGGCATCGGGGTCGTGCAGCGACACCAGCCTGGTCGCTCCGTCGGGAACTTCGCCACCGAGACGCTTCTCGGTCTGTTCGGCGATCTGAGCGACCCGACCGGCGGTCATCGCCAAGTCGCCGGCAATGCGAGCAGAGCCTTCTTGGGGCGGCGTCACCGAGGCGTTTGAGCGCCCGCAGAGCGTTCGCCGCGACTTGGCGGGCCTCGTCGACGGCAACGTGTGCGATGCGGACCATGTCGGCGTTGATGGCCATGACCTCGTCTTTTGCCTCGCCGCTGCGTCGTCGCAGGTTGGCGCCGATGGAGCGGGCCCGGGCCCTCATCATCCGAGTTCGGTCCCGCGACCTGGTCCTCGAAGCCAGTCCCACATCCTTGAGCTTCTCGATTGCCTTGGCCATCTTGGCCACGCCCTTGGCCATCAGGCCCGAGTCCGTCGGGTAGGCGACGTTGGCGGGGACCACCGTGGTGTCGGCACGGACCTTGTTGGTCTTCAAGACCTTGGCGGCCTGGGCCTTGGCCAGCAGCGCCTCGTTCAAGCCGTCGACCGCGGATGACCCGCACCGGGTGGTGATCTTCATCAAGGTGGTCGGATGCGGCACCGTCGTGCCCAACGGGATCCGACAGAAGCGCTGCCACGAGATCGAATCGGCGACCTCCCGGCACAACGGCTCGAAGCCGAGGCGGTAGCGGTACTTCAAGAACATCAGACGCAAGTACGTCTCGATCGGTACCGACGGGCGCCCGAGCGCAGCGTGGAAATGTGCACGGAACGGCTCGAAGAAGGCCGGATCGTTGAGCAGCCGGTCAACCGCCTCGAGCTCGGCCGGCATCCCGAGGCACATCTCGGGGAGGATCGTTTCCCACAATGTCGGGCTGCGCGTTCTACAGTTCTCAACACGATGGCCTCGATCCGTACTAGTCCTACGGTTCGGGGCCATCCTTATCGATCGGGGCTCAAATCGCGAGCACCTACGGCGACTTTTTCAGGGGGAAGTAGCTATAGCAAAGCCGCCGGTTCGAGCAGTGCGCCGCGCAGGCCTTCGACGAGACCCGGCCCGGCCCCGAGCCCCTCGACATAGGCACCGACCGAGCCGTACTGCGCCCGCACGTGGTCGAGCAGCAGCTCCATCTGGGCCGGGTCGGCCGAGAAGACCTCGTCGATGTTCTCGATCGTCTCCCGGCCCTCGGGGTATTTCGCCACGAGCTTCTCGCGCAGCCGCTGCATGGCGGCCCCGCTGAGCGCGTAGTCGGCCACCACAGTCGGCTCGTCCACGCCGAGCAGCGACAGCACGATGGCGGAGAGGACCCCGGTACGGTCCTTGCCGGCGGTGCAGTGGAAGACGGCGGGCAGCGCGTCGGGGGCGGCCAGCACAACCAGGGCGTCGAGGATCTGGCCCCCGGCGTCGCGCACGATCTCCTGGTACTGCGAGCCGAGCAGGCCGGGCCGGCGGTCGAACTCCTGCGCGTCGGGGAGCTCGTCGATGAAGGGGAAGTGGTGGAAGGCCACCGGGTGGGCGCCGACATCGAACCGGCCGCGCTCGAGCTCCGAGCCGGACCGCAGGTCGATGACCGTCCGGATGCCGAGGGCGCGCAACACAGAGAGGTCCGCCTCTGTCAGCTCGCCCAGGCCGTCGGCGCGGAAGAGCGTGCGCCACCGTGTCCGCGCCCCGCCGGTGGCCGCGTACCCGCCCAGATCACGAAAATTGACCGCGCCCTCCAGCGCGATGAGCCGCGCCATGGTCTCCATCACGTCAGTGCACCTCCTTGATCCGTGACCCTTCCTCACCCTGCAGTCTGCACGCCGGGGCGGGCCGCCGGAGCACGTCCGCGAACACCAGGTGACAAAACCGCAAGACCGTCAGGACCGTCAGGACCGTCGGGACCGTCAGGTCACCGGCATGTCCCACAGGGGGAACCACCGGGCCAGGTCGGGCTCCACCGGGAGGTCGGACCCGACCATCGTTCGTATGCGGAGCTCGAGCTCGGTGTCCCGGCGTTCCTTCTCTGTGTCGACGGGGGCGAAGGGATAGAAGGTGCCGCGCTTGAAGAGGTAGACGAGCCGGAAGGCTCGGGCATCGCCGGGAGCCTCGGGACCGGGGACGAAGCCGAACGCCGAGCACAGCAGCTGGGGCCCCCAGCCGTTGTCCTGCAGCGTGGAGTTGGCCATGTGGATCTTGGTCACCAGCTCCTCGAGGTCGCTGTCGTCGAGGAGCAGCCAGCCGTAGTCGAAGGAGTCCTGGGCGTGCCCGAAGCCCTCGCCCACCAGCTCGGAGATCTCCTTCTGGGCATCCGCCGCCCCCTGGCCCGGCGGTGGTTTCCAGCAGACCCCGGCGTGGCCCGACGTCACCAGCCCGCCTGCGCTCTGCAGCGTCAACGCGGCCGTGGGCAGGGCGAACAGGGCATCGAGATTGGCCCGGACCGGCTTGGTTCGGCCGAGGATGGTGTCGAGGAGTCCCACGACCGGTGCGGCGGACGACTCAGCCGGCCTGACCGAGCTGGCGCTCGAGCGAGTCCAGCTGGGCCAGGCGACGCTCGAGCGTCGGGTGCGTCCGGAACAGGTTGCCGAAGCTGAAGCCGCCTCCCTGGCCCTGCTCGCCACCGCTGGCCACGGCCGGGGTGAAGAAGAAGGCGTTGAACGGCTCGGCGGCGCGCAGGTCCTTGGTCGGGATGCGACCCATCTCGCCGGTGATCTTGACCAGCGCCGAGGCCAACAGGGAGGGCCGGCCGATGAGCAGCGCGCCCGATCGGTCCGCCGCCAGTTCCCGGTACCGCGACAGAGCCATGGTCAACAGGAAACTCACGAAGTACACGACGACCGACACCAGCAGGACGATCATCTCGATGCCGGCCTGGTTCTGATTGTTGTTGCCGCCGCCCCGGCCGCCGCCGAAGATCTCCGAGTAGAACATCACGCGGGTCAGGAGCCCGGCGATCATGCCGAGCCCGCTGGCGATGGTCATGACCGCGACGTCGCGGTGGGCCACGTGGGACAGCTCGTGCGAGAGCACCGCTTCGATCTCGGGCTCTTCGAGCCGGCGCAGGAGCCCCGACGTCACGCAGACGACGGACGACTTGGGGCTGCGGCCCGTGGCGAAGGCGTTCGGGATGTCGGTGGTGGCGATGGCCACCTTGGGCTTGGGCATGTCGGCCAGGGCACAGAGCCGGTCGACCACACCGTGCAGCTCGGGGGCTTGCTCGGGCGTCACCTCCTTGGCATGCATGGCGTACATTGCGATCTTGGCGCTGAACCAGTACTGGCAGAAGAGCAGCACGACCGCGATGACCAGGACGACGGCGTACGACAGGCCAACGGCGATGAGGACGCCCACGACCAGCCCGTACAGGAGGACGAGGAGCAGCCCGGTGAGGAACATGCGGTAGGTCAGGCCCCGGTCCGGCTTGATGTTGCGGGAGATGGCCATCAGGCGCTCTCGCCTGCGGTGCCGCCCTGCTCCGCGGCAGGCAGCGCGGCCGTGTTGCCGGAGGCGCCGCCCGTCCCCAGCTCGGCCTTCAACGCCGCCAGCTCGTTGTCCACCTGGGAGGTTGATGACACTTTGTCGAGCTCCTTCTGAATGTCGTCGACTGGATGCGTCAGGTCGTCGAGCGCGCCGGATGCCAGCAACTCGTCGATGGCCCCCGCCCGCGCCTGCATGCTCGAGATCTTGTCCTGCGCCCGCTGCATGGTGGCGCCGGCGTTCCGCGTTGAGTCGGAGATCCCCGACACCGCCTCGCCCACCTTGGTCTGGGCCTCGGCCGCGGTGTAGGAGGCCTTCATCGTCTCCTTCTGGGTGCGGAAGCGCTCGACCCGGATCTGGAGCTCCTGCGAGGTCTGCACGAGCTTCTGCTCCTGGTCGCTGATCTGGTCGTGCTGCGTCTTGAGCTCGGCGAGCTGCTCGCCCAGCGCGGCGCGGCGCGCCAGAGCTTCGCGGGCCAGGTCCTCGTTGCCCTGCCCGAGTGCGGTCTTGGCCTGCCCCTGCAATTTGTCGGCCTGTTTCTGCAACCCCTGGGCCTGCAGCTCGATCCGCTTGCCGCGCCGTGGCCACGTCGGCCACGCCCCGTCGCACCTTCTGCAGCTGCTCGAGCTGCTTCTCGTAGGAGAGGTCCAACGTGTCACGCGGATCCTCCATCCTGTCCAGGGCCTTGTTGGCCTTGGACCGGAAGATGTCCCGGATCCGACTGAACATGCCTGCCATGGGTACCGAGCATAAGGCCCAGCGGGGGAGGGGGGACACCGGGCGGCCCTACGCAGGGCCGCCGCTAAGGTCGGCACGTGCCTGATCGTCTCTGCCTGCTCAGCGTCCACGCGCACCCGGACGACGAGGCTTCCAAGGGTGCCCCGACGGTGGCCCGTTATCACGCCGAAGGCGTGCGGACCGTGCTCGTGTGCTGCACCGGGGGCGAGGAGGGCGACATCCTCAACCCGGCCATGGACACCCCCGAGGTGCGGGCCGACATCGGGCGGGTCCGGATGGCCGAGCTCAAGGCGTCCACGGACATCATCGGCTACGACGAGACGGTGCTGCTCGGCTACCGGGACTCGGGCATGCCCGACTCGGAGGCCAACACCCGGCCGGACTCCTTCGCGCAGGCCCCCCTCGATGAGGCCGTCGAGCGCCTGGTGGCCGTCATCCGCCGGGAGCGCCCCCAGGTGATCATCACCTACGGCGACAACCAGACCGAGTACCCGCATCCGGACCATCTGCGGGTGCATGAGATCTCCGTTCTGGCGTTCGGCTCCGCCGGTGATCCGGACCGCTTCCCGGACGCCGGACCGCCCTTCACTCCGGAAAAGCTCTACTACTCGGTGTGGTCGGGTGAGCGGTTCCGCCAGATCCACGAGAAGTTCGAGGAGCTCGGTCTCGAGTCGCCCTTCGACGACAAGTGGCTCACGCGCATGACCAGGACCGAGCCGTTCACCACGACCATCGACGTCACCGGCTTCACCCATGTGCGCGGCGAGGCACTGAAGGCGCATGCGACGCAGGTCGACCCCACGTCGGCCTTCTGGTTCGGCCTGCCGCCCGAAGTGATGCGCGACATCCATCCCGTCGACGAGTTCCGCCTGGCGCAGAGCCGTGTCGGTGCGGCCGACTTGACCGAGGACGACCTCTTTGCGGGGGTGCGGTCCGGATCCTGAGGGGGGTCAGGCCGTGGGGCCGAGGAAGCCCCAGCTGATGATGCCCGCGCTCTGCAGCAGCACCAGGGCCACGGCGGTGGCCAGGACGCCCAGCAGGACGATGACCACGACCGGTTTCCAGACGCGGCGCCGCCGCGGGCGGCGGGCCGCCCGACGGCGGGCGGTACGGGGGACGATCGGCACCGCCTGTGGCACGACAGCGGCGGAGGCCGGGATCGCCGGTGTTGCCGCGGCCCCCGTCGGCACAGGTGCGCCCGCATCGGCGGCGGGACCCGTTGGGTCCGCCGCCGCGTCCCGCATGACCCTCCCGAGGTCGTCGAGCGTCCACCCCTTCACCATCAGCGGGGTGACCGATCCGCCGCCGCGCAGGGTGAGGACGACACACCCCGGCCTCTCCGCCAGCTCCCACTCCGAGATGCGGTCCCAGGTCATGTGCTGGTCGACCCGGCCGGGTCGCCGGATCACGATCCCCTCGCGCGAGAGGGCGATGTCGAAGACGTCGGCCGGGAGGGTGCGCTGCCTCGAGAAGATCGAGACGCCCCGGATCGTCGTCGTGGTCGTGGCGGTCACCGGCCTCTGCTCAGCTTCCGGCCCTCGCCAGGTCGCGCAGTGGCCGGTACCCGATCAGGGTCGCCCCGGCCTCGTCGAGCGCACGGCGGACCCAGTCCTCGTCGCAGATGATGCGGTGGTCGTCGACCCTGGCCGCCCAGTCGTCGGTCGCCAGCGAGCGCAGCTCCGCGCTGTCCACCGCCGGATGCAGGTGCAGCTCGGTCACGCCGGGGCGCAGTGTGGCGAGATCCCTCTCGAAGATCTGCCGTGACCCCACGCCGGGAACCAGGCGGAAGTGGTCGGTGAAGACGGCACCCTCGTCGGCCGCCACGGCCCGGGCCGGGAAACCCACGTAGCGCTCCGTTGCCGGGCTCACCATGCGCAGCGGCAGCCCGAACTCCAGGGCCAGTTCGAGGTAGACGTCGAAGAACTCCGGGCGCAGCTGCAGCGTCCCCATGTGCGCGTCCACATGGCTGACATCGAAGCCCCACAGGATCGCCCGCTCGATCTGGGCCCGGCATTCGCGGCGGACCTCGTCGAGGTCGGCGTGGTCCCAGACGTCTTCGACCGTCCGGGGGAAGCCCCCGTCTCCCCCGAGGAGCGAGGGCGCGTGGGTGATGGGGCCCCACCGGTACAGCGCGTACTCGGCGTTGACCGTGAGGTGGACGCCGATGTCCTCGCCGCGGTACCGGCTGCTCGCCTCGCGGGCCCACGGGCAGGGCACCATCAGCGTGGCGCTGGTGACGGTGCCCGTGGCGAGGCACTCGTAGACCCCGACATTGGCCGAGTGGCACGAGCCGAGGTCGTCGGCATTGATGATGACCAGCTTGGCCCCGGCGCCGTAGCCGAGGCGCTGGGCCAAGTTGGGCTCAGCCATCCCGGGCCGCCCCTCCGTCGGACACCGCCGCATCCTGGGCCCGGGCGTCGGCGGCGATCTCCTCCTGGAAAGAGGCCATACGGGTGGTGAGGTCCGGGTCGGCCTGGGCCAGGATGCGCACCGCCAGCAGGCCGGCGTTGCGGGCGCCGTTGACCGCCATGGTCGCCACCGGGACGCCCTTGGGCATCTGGACGATGGAGAGCAGGCTGTCGAGGCCGTCGAGCTGCGAGAGCGCCACCGGCACCCCGATGACGGGAAGGGTGGTCACCGACGCGAGCATGCCGGGCAGGTGAGCGGCACCCCCCGCGCCGGCGATGAGCACCCGGAGGCCGCGACCTGCCGCCTCCGAGCCGAAGGCGAGCATGTCGCGCGGCGTGCGG
The DNA here is from genome assembly GCA_963764305.1 of uncultured Acidimicrobiaceae bacterium. Lineage (GTDB taxonomy): Bacteria > Actinomycetota > Acidimicrobiia > Acidimicrobiales > RAAP-2 > Bog-473. The sequence goes on from CAVXSD010000005.1 coordinate 527,712, forward strand.
TGCGCGGAGACGACGCGCACCTCGTGCGCCACTCCGAAGCGCTCGAGCATGTCGACTGCCCCCTGCATCACGGGCAGGTCGGACGAGCTCCCCATGACGACGGCGACCAGCGGGGCCGGGCCCGTCACCGCAGGACCCCCGCCGGCAGGTGGATGCCGGCGGGCACCGGTGTCCCGAGGGCGATGGCCGCCGACCAGGCCCGGGCGCGCACCACCTCGGGCTCGTCGCCGCACACGGTCACATGGCCCAGTTTGCGTCCGGGCCGGGCGCGCTTGCCGTAGAGATGCACGTGGGCTCCCTCCACGGCGAGGCCGCGGGCAAGGGCCAGCGCGGGATCGGTGCCCGTCGTGCCCCCGAAGATGTTGACGCTGGCCACCTGGGGGTGCTGCGGCGCCGTCGCCCCGAGGGGCAGGTCCAGCACGGCCCGCACGTGGTTCTCGAACTGGGACGTGACCGAACCCTCCATCGTCCAGTGCCCCGAGTTGTGGGGCCGGGTGGCCACCTCGTTGACCAGCAGCCGGCCGTCGGACCAGAAGAGCTCCACCGCCATCACGCCGACGCAGGCCGCGATCTCGGCCACCTTCTGGCCGAGATCCGAGGCGGCCTCCGCGACGTCCGCGTCCAGGCGTCCCGGGACGAGGACCTCCCTGCAGACCCCACCCAACTGGGCGGTCTCGACCGCCGGCCAGGCCGCGGAGGCGCCCGAGGGGCTGCGGGCCACCAGGACGGCCAATTCGGCATCGAGGGGGAGCAGCTCCTCCACCACGACCCGGCCCGTCACCTGCGCCAGCGCCGACGCCGCGTCGGCCCGGTCGCGGACGGGCCACACCCCCTTGCCGTCGTAGCCGCCCCGCGCCGCCTTGAGCATGACGGGCCAGCCGTGGGTCGCGGCGAAGGCCGACACGGCGTCGAGCGCGTCCGGTACCTCGTCGACGATCCGGTAGGCGGGAACGGGCACGCCGGCGTCGTCGAGGACGGTCCGCATGCGGGCCTTGTCGACGGCGAGCTCCAGCGTGTCGGCGCCGGGTCGCACCACGGCACCCTGGGCCGCCACCTCGGCCACGATCTCGAGGTCGACCTGCTCGTGGTCGAAGGTGAGGACGTCGCAACGCTCCGCGAAGGCCCGGAGGTCGTCGGCGACGAAGGGCGATCCGAGCATGACCTCGGCCGCCACCTCGCAGGCGGCATCGTCGGGGTGCGACGCCAGCACGGCCATCGACAGCCCCAGGGCACTGGCCGCCTCGCCCGCCATGCGGGCCAGCTGACCAGCCCCGACGAAGCCGATGGCGTGCGCGCTCAGGTCGCTCGCCCCCGTCCGGGGATTCGCCTAGACAGTGGGACGGACACAACGGGCAGACTACGCGAGGAGCACCGGGGACATGGCCAAGCCGCTGCGCATCGGAAGCATGATCGAGGTCGACAAGCCGCTCTCCGACGTCGTGGCCCTGCTGCGGCGGTATCGGGAGGCCGGGTTCGACCACGCCTTCGCGTCGCAGATCTTCGGGCCCGATGCGCTGACGCTCCTCGCGGTGGCCGGCTGCCAGGTGCCCGACATCGGCCTGGGCACGGGGGTGGTGCCGGTCCACCCGCGCCACCCGATGATGCTGGCCCAGCAGGCCCTGACCGTGCAGGCCGCGACCGGCAACCGCCTCCTCTTGGGCATCGGCCTCTCACATCAGGTCGTGGTGGAGGGAATGTGGGGCATGAGCTACGAGCGGCCGGCCGCATACATGAGGGAGTACCTGGCGTCGCTCATGCCCTTGTTGCACGGCGAGACCGTCCGGTGCGAGGGGGAGCGGGTGACCACCAACGCCTTCGCCCCGCTCGAGATCGCCGATGTCGAGGCGCCCCCCGTGCTCGTTGCGGCCCTGGGCGGCACCATGCTCAAGTTGGCGGGCCGCGTCGCCGACGGCACCATCACCTGGATGACCGGCACCGCCACCGTCGGTGGCCACATTGTGCCCACCATCACGGCAGCGGCCGAGGCGGCGGCCCGGCCGGCGCCTCGTGTCGTGGTCTCGCTGCCGATCGCCGTCACAAATGATCCCGAGGCCGCCAAGGCGCGCATCAACGAGGCGTTCGCCATCTACCCGAACCTGCCCTCGTACAAGGCCATGCTCGACAAGGAGGGCGCCGCGGCCGCCGGCGACATCGGGTTCATCGGCGACGAGGAATCCGTGGCCGCGTCCATCTCCAGGCTGGCCGACGCGGGTGCGACCGACTTCGTGGCCGCCATCATCGGCGACGCGGCCGAGCGCGCCCGGGGGTTCGATCTGATCAGCGAGATCGCTCGCGCATGAGCCGCGCTGCCCGACGCGCGGTGTTCAGCGCGCCAGGGTCGTGTACTTGAACTCGTTGAGGTCGGGCATGGTCTCGAAGAGGTCGAGCACTCCCTGCACCGTCCGCCGGGCCAGCGCAACGTCTCCCTCTGGGCGGCTCATGAGGCGCACGAAGACGGCCCGGCCGTCCGCAATGAAGGTTGGGACGCCGAACACCCCGAGGTCACCCACCGCTCGCTCATGGGCGCGCCGGATGTCCTGTACCGCTGTGCCCGATTCGACCTCGGCCAGCACCTTGTCGCCGGGAACTCCCACACGCTCGAGCACCGCGCCCACCACCTCGGGCAGCCGGATGTCGAGCCCTTCGTCGTGGCGCGCCGCGAAGAGGGCGACATGCGCGTCCAGGAAGCGGTCGGGATACTGGTCGCGGACGACCACGCCGGCCGCCAGGGCCAAGAGGTCCCGCGCTTTGGCCGGGTCGTCCCAGACGGGCGTCCCCCCTTCGGGCACATGCGCCTGGCTCAACGAGAATGGCACGAACGTCACGTTCCAGTCAGCACCCCCCACGAGGGCGACTGCGAGGTGCTCGTGGGCGTTGCGGGCGAAGGGACAGCGGTAGTCCCAGGTCACGGAAAAAGAGGTCACCATTGTTCCAACACGACCTCGGCGTGGCGCATTCCCCTGGCGCCCCGGCGCCGGCGTCCGCGCCTCCCCACGCTGCCCGGCGTGACGACGTCGACAATGGGGCGCAGGCCCAGTCCGAGCACCGAGCCGATCGCTGCGCCCCCGATGACGTCGGTGGGGTGATGGGCCCGGAGATGGACCCGGCTCGCCGCCACGGCGGCGGCGAAACCCACGTTGGCCGCCGTGCCGGCTTCGGAGTCCCCGAGGACGAAGGCAGTGCAGAAGGCGGCGAGGGTGTGTCCGCTCGGGAAGCTGCTGCTCGTCGGCGTGCGCACAGTGGCGTCGAGGTGGTCCTCGGGCCGCTGGCGCTCGACGGCCGACTTCACCATCCGGCTCACGATGAGTGAGGAGAACCCGGCAGTGGCCAACGCGACGACGGCCCGGCGCCGGTCCGCGCCGCGGCGCCGTGCCTTGACGCCGGCGAGGAGCACCCAGATGAGCCCGTAGTCGGCCAGGTTCGAGATGACGGCGGCGGCACGGTCGAGCTCCGGGCGACCCCGGAGCGGCTCGAAGGCCGCGTCGACCGCCTCGTCGATCGTGCTACTCACGGACGAGCGGTCGTTCACGCGGCGAAGGCGGGGCAGGAGGTCTTGAAGTGACAGTGGTCACACAGGGGACCGACGTGGGGGCGGAAGTCCTCGGCGTCACACGCCCGCTCGATGGCGGTCCACACGGCCATGGCCCGCCTGCGCTGGCCGCGGATGGTCTGCTCGGAGGCCACCGACGAAATGGCGACGGGCTGGCGCAGATAGAGAAGCCGGACCTCGGCCGGGGCACGTCCGAGCAGGCTCTCGCACAGCAGCGCATAGGTCTGCACCCCGCCCATACTGCCGCGCTCGTACCGCTCGGAGGGCGCCCGTCCCGTCTTGTAGTCGACGACGATCAGGCTTCCGTCGGCGGCGACGTCGAGGCGGTCGATGATGCCGCGCAGGCGCATGCCGTCGACCACCGTCTCGACGCCCAGCTCGATCCCCACCGCCCGGGCCTCGTTCGGATCCTCCAGCCGGAAGTAATTGTCGACGAGGGTGCGCGCGTCGGCGAGGAAGGCCTCGACCTGGTCCGGATCGAGTGCCAGCTCCATGTACTCGTCGTCGTGCTGGAGCTCGTCCCAGCAGCGCTCGAGCTCTGCGTGTGCCGCGGCGCGTGTGCGCGCACCGGGGGCGTTGTGCCAGAAGAGCCCCTCCAACGTGGCGTGTACCAGCGTGCCCTTCACCGCGTGGGGGGACGTCGGCTCGGGCCGGCGCTCGATCTGCGAGAAACGGAAGGCGAGTGGGCAGTTGGTGAAGGCGACCACCTTCGACGGCGTCAGGGTCCGGGGGAGATCGAGCGCCATGCCAGTCAGGATAGGGCGGGCCAGTGCCGCGCCCGCCCATCCTCTCGAGCGGGTAGAAAGAGTGTGATGCCCTCCGGTGCCCTCGTCCGCATCAGTGGCTGATCTACGCCGCAGCACCCGCTGGGCCGGGCTGCGGCCCGGTGATCCCGTGCAGGTGGCAGCCACGCGCCTGCGCGGCGCCTCCTGGGAATTCGTGGCGCACGTCACCAACGAGGAGACGGGCGAGGTCTGGGTCGAGGTCGTGGGAGGACGGGCCGGCGATCGGGCCGTGCGGTCGTTCCGGCCGCACCAGCTCTATGACCCGTCCGCCCGGCCAGGGCGCGACCCGTCGCTGGCCGACGCACCGGGCCTCCCCCTCGGCTGACGGACGGCACCCGTGGACCGGCCCGGCATCCCCACGTTGCGCACCCCGCGACTCGTGCTGCGGCCCCTCGAGGCCTCGGACCTTCCTGCGCTGGTGGCCCTGCACGCCGAGGAGTCGTTCTGGTGGTATCCGCTCCGCTCAGCCATGTCGGCCGGGGACACCGGAGAGTTCCTCACCAGGGTGTTGGCGCGCTACGAGAGCGACGGCTTCGGGATCGAGGCCCTGATCGACCGGGCCGGTGGCACCATGATCGGGTGGGCGGGCCTCGCGGTGCCGCACTTCCTGCCCGAGATCCTCCCCGCTGTCGAGGTCGGCTGGCGCCTGGCGGGTCCCTGGCGCGGGCGGGGCCTGGCCACAGAGGCGGGAGCCGTCGCGCTGGACTTCGGGTTCACCACCGGCGGACTCGAGCGCATCGTCAGCATCTACGAGCCCGAGAACGTCGCCTCGGGCCGGGTGATGGAGCGGCTGGGCTTCACCCACCGCCTCACCACGTTGGGGCCCCGCGGCGAGGATGTCGCCGTCATGGAGCTGACGCGGGAACGCTGGGAGGAGCAGCGCGCCCGTGGGTGACATCGCCGTGCAGACGGCGGTCGAGGCGGTAGGTGACGGCCGCTACACCGCCATGGTGTATGCCGACTGGGAGATCTGGGGCCCCGGTGGCGGGTACGTGGCGGCCCTGGCGTTGCGAGCCGCCGGAGCGGAGAGCCCCCTCGCGCGGCCGGCCAGCTTCTTCTGCCACTACCTCTCCGTCGCGGCGTTCGCGCCGGTGGAGCTCACGGTGACCCCGTTGCGGGCGGGCCGGACCGTGCTGGCCCAGCGCGTCGCCATGACCCAGGAGGGCCGGCCGGTGCTCGAGGCCATGGTCTGGTCCGTCGGTGCGGTCGAGGGCCTCGAGCACGAGGACGTCGACCCGCCGCCGGTGCCCGATCCGGGCGAGCTGCCGTCGCCGGCGGAACTGTGGCCCGAGGAGGACAAGCCCGGGTTCGCGTTCTGGGACAACTTCGACCAGCGCCTCATCGAGTGGTCGGACAGCTGGCCGCCGCCGGGCCCGCTCCCACCGACGTGGCGGACCTGGGTGCGCTGCCGCCCGACGGCCACCTTCGCGAATCCGTGGGTCGACGCGGCGCGTTCGCTCATTGTGCTCGACGTCGGGAGCTGGCCGGCCGGCTCCCGCCCACACGCGTACCTCGATCCGCCCTTCATCGCGCCGAGTCTCGACCTCTACGCATCATTCCAATTCCCCGGCAGCGCGTCGGAGTGGCTGCTCCTCGACGCGCACTCGCCGGTGGCGCAGGGTGGCCTGCTGTCGTGGACCGGCCGGGTGTGGTCGATGCAACGCCGGCTCATCGCCAGCGGCGGGGGCCAGGCGGTGTTCCGGCACACGTAGGCGCGTCGGCGGCGCTCAGTCGGTCGAGTACCCGTCCATGCGCGCCAGGATGCGCAGCATGACCTCGTCGGCCCCGGCGCCGATTGAGTCGAGCCGGGTGTCGCGAAAGTAGCGCGAGGTCCAGTTCTCGTCCATGTAGCCCATGCCGCCGTGGAACTGCACCGCGGTGTCGGCCACCTCGCGCTGGAGCCGGGACCCGAGCAGCTTGCCGATGGTGGCGAACCGGGTGGCGTCCTCTCCCCGCAACACCGCGTCGGCCGTGGTGCGGGCGTACTGCTTGAGCACGTCGTGACGGGCCGACAGCTCGGCCAGCACGAACTGCAGGTGCTGATTGGCCAGGAGGGGCGCGCCGAAGGCCCGGCGCTCCCGCAGGTAGTCCCTGGTTCGGGCCAGGGCCAGCTCAATGGAGCCCACCTGCTTGTAGAAGGTCATGAGCCGCTCGGCCTGGAACTGCACCATCTGCTGCTGAAAGCCCCGCCCGATCTCGCCGATGGTGTTGGCGACGGGGACGCGCACGTCGGTGAACGACAGCTCGGCGGTGTCGCTCGACCACATGCCGAGCTTCTCCAGCTTGCGCGACACCACCACGCCGGCGACGTCCGTCGGCACCACGATGAGCGACATGCCGTGGTACCCGGGATCGTCGGAGGTGCGGGCCAGCAGGCACAGCCAGTCGGCCTGTGTGCCGTTCGTGATGTAGAGCTTGGCGCCGTTGATCACCCACTCCTCGCCGTCGCGCACGGCACGGGTGCGGATGCCGGCGACGTCGCTGCCCGCATCGGGCTCGGTGACCGCGATGGAGGTCACGACCTCACCTCGGATGGCCGGTGCGAGATACCGCGCCTTCAACTCGTGCGAGCCGTAGCGGGCCAACGCCGGTGTCGCCATCGACATCTGGACGGCGATCGCCATCGGGACGCCACCACAGCTGATCCGTCCCATCTCCTCGCCGGCGATCAGGGAGTAGGTGTGGTCCGCCCCCATACCGCCGTAGGCCTCGTCGTACTCGAGTCCGAAGAGACCCACCGACGCGAGCGTGGGGAAGAGCTCGTGGGCCGGGAACGTGCGGGCCGTTTCCCACTCGTCGACGTGGGGCTCGATCTCCCTTTCGAAGAGGGCCCGGAGCGTCTTGCGGAACAGCTGGTGCTCGTCGCTCTCGATCACCGGCGAACGATACCACCGACCCTTTTGCACTCATGGACGGACGCCCCCCTACACTGCGCACCCGTGAGGGACGTGATGGTCGGGGTGCAGCACCGCGACGGAATCCGGACCCTGACGCTCGACTCGCCGGCCAACCGCAACGCCCTCTCGGCCCGCCTCCTCGAGCAGTTGGAGCAGGCGTTGCGTGACGCGACCGGCGACCCGGACGTGCGCGCCGTCGTGCTCACGGGGACGGGGACCGTGTTCTGCTCCGGCGCGGACCTCTCCGAGCGCGGCGCGGCAGCACCGAACCGCATGCCGGCGATCCTCACGTGCATGGTCGAGAGCCCGGTACCGGTCATCGTCCGCGTCAACGGGCACGCCCACGCCGGCGGCCTCGGCCTCATCGCGGCGGCCGACATGGCGGTGGCGGCGGCCGCCAGCACGTTCGCCTTCACCGAGGTCCGGGTCGGCGTGGCGCCGGCGATGATCTTGGTGCCGGCGCTGCGCGTGGTCGACCCCCGCTTCCTCACCCGCGCCGTGCTCACGGGTGAGCGGTTCAGCGCCGAGGGGGCGGCCGCGGCCGGCCTCCTCACCGCGGTCACCACGGACGAGGCGGCGCTCGACGCTTGGGTCGCGGCACAGACCCTCGCCCTCCGCCAGGCCGCTCCCGGCGCCGTACGGGCCACCAAGGCGCTGCTGCGGTCTCTGCCCGCCCAGGCGTGGGCCGAGGGACTGGCGGCCGCCGCGGCGACGTCGGCCGAGCTGTTCGCCGGTGCCGAGGCCGCCGAGGGCATGGAGGCGTTCCTCCAGAAGCGCCGGCCCGCCTGGGACTCGACGGCGTGAGCACGCCCATCCGGTCCCGGCTGGCGGTGGCGGGCGACGAGTTCCGGGAGAACGCCGCAACCATGGGCGCGTTGACCGATGAGATCCGTTCGTTGCACGAGAAGGTAGTGGCGGGCGGTGGACCGCAGTACGTCGAACGTCACCGCGCCCGGGGCAAGATGATGGTGCGGGAGCGCCTGGAGGCACTGGCCGATCCCGGCACGCCGGTGCTCGAGCTGTGCCCCCTCGCCGGGCTCGAGACAGGCGACCCGGTTGGCGGCGGGGTCGTCGTGGCGCTGGCCGAGGTGGCGCATACCCAGTGCCTGGTCATCGCCAACGACCCGACCGTACGCGGGGGGACGACGAGCCCGACCACGATCCGCAAGCTCCTGCGTGCCATGGACGTGGCCGAGGAGAACCGCCTCCCGCTGCTGCTGCTGGTCGAGTCAGGCGGGGCGGACCTACCGCGCCAGGCGGACGTCTTCGTGCCAGGCGGCGAGCAGTTCCGCCGCCTGACCCAGCTCTCGGCGCAGGGCATCCCGACCATCTGCGTCGTGTTCGGGTCGTCGACAGCGGGCGGCGCCTACCTGCCGGGCATGAGCGACTACACCGTCATGGTCGAGGACCGGGCCCGGGTCTTCCTCGGCGGCCCGCCGCTCGTCAAGATGGCCATCGGGGAGGACGCCGACGAGGAGGAGCTGGGTGGTGCGCGCATGCACGCGCGGACGTCCGGCCTGTGCGACTACCTGGCGCGGGACGAGCCCGAGGCGATCCGCATGGCGCGGGGGATCGTGGCGCATCTGCACTGGTCGCGCCTCGGACCGGGGCCCGACGGCCCGGCCGAAGAGCCGCTCTACCCGGCCGAGGAGCTTCTCGGCATCGCCTCGGTGGACGTCCGGGTTCCTTTCGATGTGCGCGAGATCCTCGCCCGGGTCCTCGACGGCTCGCGTTTCGAGGAGTTCAAGGAGCTCTACGGCCCCCAGCTCGTCTGCGGCTGGGCCTCCATCGGCGGCTATCCCGTCGGCGTGGTGGCCAACAACGGCATCCTCTTCTCGCCCGAGGCCCACAAGGGGGCCCAGTTCATTGCGCTGTGCAACCGCACGGACACGCCGATCCTGTTCGTCCAGAACATCACCGGCTTCATGGTGGGCACCCGCTACGAACAGGGTGGGATCATCAAGGACGGCGCCAAGCTGATCAATGCCGTGTCGAACTCGACCGTGCCCCACCTCACCCTCATGGTGGGCGCCAGCTACGGGGCCGGCAACTACGCGATGGCCGGCCGGGCCTACGACCCGCGGTTCGTCTTCACCTGGCCCAACCACCGCATCGCCGTCATGGGACCCAAGCAGCTGGCCGGCGTCCTTTCCATCGTGCGCCGCAACGCGGCCGCGGCCGCGGGCCGTCCATTCGACGAGGCGGCCGACGAGGAGCTGCGCCAGGCCACCGAGAGCCAGATCGAGCAGGAGTCGACGGCGCAGTACGCCACGGGACGGCTCTGGGACGACGGGATCATCGACCCGCGGGACACGCGCATCGTGCTCGCTCTCGCCCTCACCGCCGTGCACTCCGCTGCCGTGCAGGGCACGGCGGTCTTCGGTGTGGTGCGGCACTGATGGGGACCCACACGATCCGCCGCCTGCTCGTGGCCAACCGGGGTGAGATCGCCCGCCGCCTCATCCGCGGCGCGCACGATGCCGGGTGCGAATCCGTGGCCGTCTACGCGACCGACGACGCGGGCAGCCCGTATGTGGGCGAGGCGGATGCCGCCGTGCTGTTGCCCGGCGCATCGTTGGCCGAGACCTATCTCTCTGCGGCCGCGCTGGTGGGGGCGGCCATCGCGGCGGACGCGGACGCGCTCCATCCCGGCTACGGCTTCCTGTCCGAGAACCCCGCCCTGGCCGAAGCCTGCGTCGCGGCCGGCATCGTCTGGGTCGGGCCCCCGGCCGAGGCCATGCGGGTCATGGGGCACAAGGCGCGGGCCAAGGAGTTGGTGGCCGGGGCCGGTGTGCCCGTGTTGCCGAGCGCGGTGGTGGCGCCCGGGTCGGACGAGACCGCCCTCGCCGCCGCGGCGACGGGCGTCGGGTATCCCCTTCTGGTCAAGGCGTCGGCCGGCGGGGGCGGCCGTGGCATGCGGCTCGTCGGTGAGCCCGACGAGCTGAGCGAGGCGGTGGCGTCGGCGCAACGCGAGGCCGCCGCGGCTTTCGGCTCCGACGAGGTGTTCCTGGAGCGCTACCTGCCGGCCCCGCGCCATGTCGAGGTTCAGGTGATTGGGGACACCCACGGCACCATGCTTCACCTGCTCGACCGTGAGTGCTCGGTGCAACGCCGCCACCAGAAGGTGCTGGAGGAGGCGCCGGCCGTACTCGTGCCCGCGGCGATCCGCCGACAGATGTGGGACGCCGCCGTGGCGGTGGCACGGGCGGTGGACTACGTGGGCGCCGGCACCGTGGAGTACCTCGTCGACGACAGCGGCTTCTACTTCCTCGAGATGAATACGCGGCTGCAGGTGGAGCACGGCGTGACCGAGCTGGTGACCGGATTCGACCTTGTCGGCCTGCAGTTGGCGGTGGCGGAGGGCCGGCCGCTTCCCTTCGGGCAGGACGAGGTGGTGGACGTCGGGCACGCCGTGGAGGTCAGGCTCTGCGCCGAGCGGCCGCGGGAGGACTACCGTCCGACGCCCGGCCGGGTGACACACGTGCGCTGGCCCGAGGGGCGGGGACTGCGGACCGACCGCGGCATCGAGTCCGGCAGCGTCGTGAGCCCGGCCTACGACTCGCTGGTGGCCAAGGTCATGGCCCACGGCGAGGACCGCGGCGCCGCCATCGGCCGCCTGTCGCGCGCGCTGCGCGCGCTCGAGCTCGATGGCCTCGAGACCAACCGGCAGCTGCTCGGGGCGGTCCTCGACGACGAGGCCTTCCGGCGCGGCGAGGCGGATGTCCACTACCTGGACAGCCGGCCCGACCTGCGCGACGCGCGGCTGCCCGACGCGGTGCGCCACCGGCACGCGGCCGCCGCCGCCTTCTACCTGACCGACGAGCGCGCCAGCCGCAGCCTCGTGCCGGTGCGCGCCCCCGGCTGGCGCAACGTCGGCCGGCCCCTGCACGCCGATGAGCTGACGGACGCCAGCGGGACGCTGGAGGTGCGCGCCGCCGTACCGGGCGGTCCCGCGAGCGTTCTCGTCGACGGCGAGTGGCGCGCGGTGGGGACGGCGCGCCCGGATGGTGGCGTGGTCGACTTGCTGGCCGAGGACGGGCTGCGGCGGCACTATCGGGTTCGGGTGTCCGCCCATCAGGCCGACGTGAGCGGACCCGAGGGCCAGTCGACCTTCGCGCGGCGCGCCGAGGACGACGCTGACGAGCGCGGCGGTGTGGCCGGCGAGTGCCGCGCCCCGCTGCCCGGTGCGGTGACCAAGGTCCTCGTCGCAGTCGGCGACACGGTGGTCGAGGGTGACGGCCTGGTGGTGCTCGAGGCCATGAAGATGGAGCACACCTTGCGGGCCAACGGCACCGGGACGGTGGCGCAGATCACCGCTGCACCCGGGCAGCAGGTCGACGTGGACGACCTGCTGGTCGTCGTGGAGCCGGCATGACTGCGCCCGGCGGCCGGTCCGGCGCGCTGCGGATTGCGAATTGCAGCGGGTTCTTCGGGGACCGCTCCCACGCGGCCCGCGAGATGGTCGAGGGCGGTCCGATCGACGTGCTGACCGGCGACTGGCTGGCTGAGCTGACGATGTACATCCTCCACAAGACCCGGGAGCGCAGCGGCGGCTATGCGCGGACCTTCCTGCGCGAGCTCGAGGAGGTGTTGCCGACCTGCATCGAGCGGGGCATCACGGTGGTCTCCAACGCCGGTGGGCTGCACCCGGAGGGCCTGGCGGCCGCCGTGGGGGAGCTGGCCCGTCGGCAGGGGCTCGAGGTGCACGTGGCCTCGGTCTCCGGTGACGACATCACGCTGCAGCTCGCTGCGCTGCGGGCGCAGGGAGAGGAATTCGTCAATCTCGACACGGGTGAGCTCCTGCCTGCCGATGCGCGCGTGGTGACGGCGAACGCCTACTTGCGGGCGCGCCCGATCGCCGACGCGCTGGCGGCGGGCGCCCAAGTGGTGGTGACGGGCCGGGTGACCGACGCCGCCCTGGTGGTCGGGCCGGCGCTCCACGCGTTCGGCTGGTCCGACGCTGACCACGACGCCATCGCCGGCGCCGTCGTGGCGGGTCATGTCATTGAGTGCGGTGCCCAGTGCTGCGGCGGGAACTATGCCTTCTTCGAGGAGGTGCCGGACCGGGATCGGATCGGCTTCCCGCTGGCCGAAGTGCAGGCGGACGGCTCGTCGGTGATCACCAAGCACCCGGGAACGGGCGGGATGGTGACGGTAGGGACGGTGACCGCGCAGCTCCTCTACGAGATCGGCGGCCCGCGCTACCTCAGTCCCGACGCGGTGGCGCGGTTCGACACCATCGAGGTCTCGCAGGATGGTCCCGACCGGGTGCGCCTGGCGGGGGTCCGGGGTGAGCCGCCGCCGGACACGCTGAAGGTCACGGCCAACCTCGACGCCGGCTGGCGCAATTCCATGACGCTGGCGTTGACCGGAGCCCAAGTGGTCGAGAAGGCGCGGTTTGCGGCGGCGGCGGTGTGGGCCGGGATCCCCGGCGGGCGCGCCGCCTTCGCGGAGACCGCGGAGGACCTCTCGGGCGACCTGAGCGGTGGCGGCATGGCGTACTTGCGCCTCGCGGTGCGGGGCGACGACGAGCCGGCGGTCGGCCGGGCCTTCTCGGGTGCCGTCGTGGAAACCAGCCTGTCCAGTTACCCGGGCACGTTCTTCACCTCGGCACCCTCGGGGGCCCAGGGCGTGGCCCGCTACTGGCCGACGACGGTCGCCACCGCTGCCGTGTCGCCGCATCTCGAGTACGACGGACAGGCGGTACCAGTGACATCCCCGACCGAGGGCGGCGCCGGTGTCGACGGCCCGTCCATCGCCGAGAAGAGCGAGCCCGGCCGACGTGTCCGTGCACGGGGCGAGACGGTGCGCGTCCCGCTGTGGGCGCTCGTCGGAGCCCGCTCGGGGGACAAGGGCGGGGATGCCAACGTCGGAGTCTGGGCGGACGACGACGCCGTTGCGGGCTGGCTGCAGCGGGACTTCACCACGGATGCCTTCAAGGTGCTGCTGCCCGAGGTCGCACCGTTCGCGGTCAGCCGCTATCCGCTGCCCAACCTCCGTGCGGTGAACTTTGTCGTCCACGGCCTTCTCGGCTGGGGCGTGGCCTCGAACCTGCGTCTCGACACCCAGGCCAAGGGCCTCGGGGAGCTGCTGCGCTCGCGCCAGGTGGAGGTGCCGGCCGCGTTGGTGGCGACCGGGCCGGCCGCGGCGAGGTTGGCCGCAAGCTGACGGTTGCCGGGCGGATCGCGCCCGGGCATCTGTCAGGATGGCGCCGTGGAGTCGATCGCCCGGTTCGTCGCGCTCGTCGCCGGCATCGCCATCGTCCTCGCCACCGCGTGGAGCGTGTTCACTGCGCTCGTCGTGCCGCGGGTGACATCCTCGCCAGCCATGCGCATGCTGGCCCGGGTACTCGGTGGCTCGGCGCGCCGGATCGCCCCGAAGCTCCCGAACTACGAGGCGCGCGACCGGGTCCTCTCGTTCGTGGGGCCGGCGGCAATGGTGGCGCTCTTCGTCATCTGGTTGTGCTTCATCGTCCTGGGCGTCGCGCTCATCGAGTGGTATGCCGCGGACGTGGACTTCGCCACAGCGCTGGGCATCTCCGGGTCGTCGGTCTTCACTTTGGGCATCGTCTCGTCGGGCCAGGCCGGACCTCGGGTGGCGGAGGTGACGGCGGCGGGCATCGGTCTCCTCGTCGTCGCGCTCGAGATCGCTTACCTGCCCGCGCTCTACAACCAGTTCTCGACCCGTGAGACGGAGGTGACGCTGCTCGAGGCGCGGGGCGGGAATCCGGCCTGGGGTCCCGAGATCCTCGCCCGCCACTTCTGGCTGGACACCATGGACGAGCTCCCGCCGCTCTACTCCGACTGGGAGCGATGGGCTGCTGCGGTGTCGGAGAGCCACGCCAACTACCCCGGTCTGATCTGGTTCCGCTCGCCGGTGCCGACCCGCAGCTGGCTGGTCGCGCTGGTGGCCATGATGGACTCGGCGGCGCTGTATCACGCAACGAGCCCGGCGCAGACGCCGCGCCAGGCTCGCCTCTGCCTCTCCATGGGGATCAACTGCCTGCGTTCGATGGCGAGGGCGCTGGCCATCCCCTACGACGACGACCCGCTCCCGACTGCGACCGTCCGCCTCTCGCGCAAGGAGTTCGACGAAGGCTTCCACCGGCTGAAGTCGGTCAACTTCCCCGCCGAGCGCAGCGCAGACGACGCCTGGCGTCACTTCCAGGGTTGGCGGGTCAACTACGAGCCAATCGTCGACGCGCTCACCGCGATCATCGTGCCGCCGCCGGCGCCGTGGTTCGTCGCCCGCCCGGCGCTGGGCGCCGCCCGGTTCCCCCTGGTCCTCAACCGCACCCCGGACGAGCCGGAGGGGGCTCAGGGATTTGGCGTGAGCAAGACCTTCAAGACGCCGTCAGAGCGGGAGTCGAACAACTCGTAGGCCTCGGGCGCCTGACCCAGGTCCATCCGGTGCGTGAACGTCTCGCCCAGGCCGGCGAGCCGTCCCGACTGCAGGAGCGGGACGAGGGACGACCAGGTCCCCGGGATCGAGGCGAACACGGCGCGCAGGGTCAGGCTCTTCAAGAAGACGATCCCCATCGGGAAGGGCAGCTCCATGTTGAGGTTCACCCCGACGACCGAGACGGTGCCGCCGGTGGCGGCGCACGACACGGCGTCCACCACGGTGGCATCCGCCCCCACCGCCTCGATCACGCTCTCGGCGCCCCGCCCGCCGGTGGCCTCCATCACCTGCAGCGACCCAGGAGCGACGCGGGCGTCGATGGGCTCGGCTCCCAGGCGCTCGGCGCGGGCCAGTCGTTCGGGCACCATGTCCACGGCCAGGATGCGCGCCGGGCCGAACAGCGACGCGCACTGCAGCGCCATGATCCCGACCGGCCCGAGCCCCATGACGACCACGGTCGCGCCCGGCCGGATGGAGGCCCGGAGCGCACCGAGGTAACCGGTGGGCAGGATGTCTGTGAGGAGAACGGCCTCCTCGTCGGCGACACCCTCCGGGATGGGAAGTGCGAATAGATCGGCAAACGGCACCGCCATGGCTTCGGCCTGCCCGCCGGGGAGATCGGGCACCGTCCCGAAGGCGGTGGCCATGCCGGCGAGGCAGACGTTGGGCTGGCCAGCCAGACAGGGACCGCAGACCCCGCACCCGATCACACCGGATACGAGCACGCGGTCGCCCGGCTTCAGGCTGCGCACGTGAGCCCCGGCTTCGGCGACAGTCCCGATGGCCTCGTGTCCGAGACGGATGCCGTTGCCGGTCGGCGCGTCGTGGTACAGGTGCAGATCGGATCCGCAGATAGCGGTGCGCTCTACCGTCACGATGATGCCTTCGGGTCCGGGCAGGACGGGATCGGGCACGTTCTCGACGCTGACGCAACGCGGTCCTTCGAGGACGGTGGCTCGCATCTCCGCACGCTACCTCTCAGGACTAGACTGCAACGGGCCTAATTCCGGCCCCGCACGCTGTTCATTACCCGGAGATCCATGCCTCGGACACTCGAACCCAGCACCACCGTCGAGCTTCCCGTCGTCGCCGACGAGGACATCGACGCCTTCTTCGACGTCGAGGATCTCTGGGCCGTGATCGTCTGGAACGACGACGTCACGACCTTCCAGACCGTGATCCAGGCCTTCGTAGAGATCTTCGGCCATACGGTCGAGCGGGCCGACAAGTTGGCCTGGCAGATCCATCGCACGGGCAAGGCAGTAGCCGCGGTGCGACCCAAGGACGAGGCCGAGGCCGCCGTCCACGCGCTCCACCTCCGCAAGATCTCGGCCAGCCTCAGCCGGGCCTGAGGCAGGACCCGGGGCTCGAGAGCGGCCGGCTTCGACCGGCCCCGCCGCCTGGTCATTCCAACGAAGCGCCCGCTTCCCGCAGCTCCGTGCCATCTGCCTCGGACCCGAGTTTGTGTGTAGACTTTGAGCATTCACTCAAACTAAGAGGTCGCAGATGGCCAAGTCCGGAACGGCGAGCAGGGTGGTGAGCAGGGACTCGTCCCGCTCGGCCGCGACGAGGGGCCAGCTGGTCGACGCTGCCATCGAGACCCTGAAGGCCAACGGCTTCGCGGGGTCCAGTGCCCGGGCCATCGCCGAGCGGGCCGGCCTGAACCAGGGCCTGATCTTCTATCACTACGGTTCCGTCGCCGACCTCCTCCTGGCGGCGCTCGATGCCGTCAGTGCCCGGCGCATGGAGCAGTACGGGGCGGCGGTCGAATGCGTCGGGTCACCCTCGGAGCTGGTCGACGTGGCGATGGCGATCTTTCGGGAGGACCTCGACGGGGGCTACGTCGCCGTCCTGGTCGAGATGATCGCGGGGGCATCGTCGACCCCGGGGCTGGGGCCCGCGGTGTCGGCTCGTCTCGGGCCGTGGTTCGCGTTCGCGGAGCGCGCCGTGGCCACGACCGTCGGTGGGCCACCGCTCGACTCGGTGCTGCCCCCGGGCGACGTGGCCTACGCGATCGTCGCCCTCTACCTCGGGCTCGAGATGCTGACACACCTCGACGGCGATCGGGCGCGGGCACTCGACCTTTTCGCCCATGCCAGGAACCTGGCCGGCCTCCTCGAGGCCCTCATGCCGCCGGCGGTGGGACAGCCATGACCGGTATGGCGGACACCGGACTCGACGTGGTGACCGGCGCTTTCAGCTACTCGGGTGCGGCCATCGCAGGTGCGCTTCATGACGGCGGGCGCCAGGTGCGCACCCTCACGGGACACCCCGAGCGGGCGCCGGCCGGCACGGCGATCGACGTCCGACCGCTCGACTTCGACGACCCCCTGGGTCTGGTGGCCTCGCTCTCCGGGGCGACCACCCTCTACAACACGTACTGGGTCCGCTTCGCCCATCGCACCATCGACCACGAGCGAGCCGTGACCAATTCGAGGACGCTCTTCCATGCCGCCAAGCGGGCGGGGGTCCAACGGATCGTGCACGTGAGCATCACGCATCCGAGCGTCAGCTCGCCCTGGCCCTACTTCCGGGGCAAGGCCCTCGTGGAGCGGGCGCTGGCCGAGTGCGAGGTGTCGTACGCGATCGTGCGGCCCGCCATCCTCTTCGGCGGCGACGGCGTTCTGCTGAACAACATCGCCTGGCTCCTGCGCCGGCTGCCGGTCTTCGCCATCGGCGGCCGGGGCGACTACCGGATTCGCGGCATCCACATCGACGACCTCGCCCGGCTCTGTCTGGTCAAAGCGGCGGAGACGCACGACAGCGTCACGGACGCCGTCGGCCCCGAGCGGCCGACGTTCACCGACCTCGTCGCGTCCATCCGGGACGCCGTCGGCAGCCGTGCCCTGCTGATCCACGTGCCGGGAGCGACCGTCCCCATGCTCGCCCGCGTGCTCGGGCTGGCGCTGCACGACGTGCTCCTGACTACTGAGGAGTACGAGGCGATGGCGGCCGGCCTGGCCGACACGGATGGTCCGGCGACTGGGTCCACCACCCTGTCGACCTGGGTGGCGCAGCACGGCGACACCCTCGGGTTGCACTACGCCAACGAGCTCACTCGCCACTTCGAGCGCAGCGCGCCGATGCCGTGAGGCGGGACGCGTGGCGCGACTGGCCGCGGCCGTCCTTCCTGCTCTTGCGGGTCTGCCGGATCACTGGAGAAGCGTCCGCTGACCGTGTCAATGCGGGTAATTGTGGTTGAAGTAGAACCACAAGAACCCGCGTGACGCCCAAAGGATGCAGCAAAGCTCGTCTGAAATGGGTTGCTCAGGGCTAATCACAATCTCCATTTCACGAACGACTTCGAGAAGGTGCCGCCTGCCGGGTAGCTCCCGATAGCAAATGATGGCATTGCCCCGCTGGTCCCCTGCCGACATCGTTGCGAAACGTTGCCGCTCGCCCCGAACCGGGAACGTATAGCGGTGAGAGGGCGTCTCAATTAGCCCAAAGATTCTCCGACCTTCGGGCTCGCGCTCCATCCTAAGGATTTGCTGCCCCGTCTCGGCATTGACCAGATCGCAAGGCACACGAAAGCGAGTTATTCGCTTCCCGTTGCGGCGCACCTCGTAGGTACGCCCCTCTACGGTCAGCTCGATGCGTGGCCAGAGAGTGGCCAGCACCTGACCGTCCGTCGAAGTGAGTTCTTTGCGTCCGTCGGCTGCTCTCCAACTCGCACGTGTGCCGGGCAGGTCAGTGAACGCGTGCCAGTCAGCCTCCCCCTCCCTGACTCTCGCCACTCAGGTCCGCCCAGCCACGCTCTCAACCGTGCCATGCATGGTGTCGATTCTGTCCGATTTCCGCCGTGCCCCGAGTTCCGGCGACTCGCCGTTGTGCTGTTGTCCATGTACGCCGTGTTCATCGTGGTGCACGGCTTCAGCTCGCACGAGCAAACCCTCGGCCGCCGGGTGACTCGCCTGGGCCCTCCGGGCTCAGGCGAGTCGGGCCGTCAGGCGCGCCTTCACGTCGGGCCACTCCGCTGCCACGATGGAGAAGCGGGCCGACGTGCGCACGGTGTCGTCGGACCCCGGCCGGTCCGCCCGCATGATGCCGTCGAGCTGTCCACCGATCCGCTCGATAGCGGCCCACGACCGCTTGTTACGCACGTCGGTCTGGAGCGCCACGCGGTGGACCTCCCAGACCTCGAAGGCGTGGGTCAGCATCAGCAGCTTGGCCTCGGTGTTCACGTGGGTCCGCTGGGCCGGCCCGGCCAGCCAGGTGAATCCGATGTCCACCACGTCGGGCAGGCCGTGGCGCTGGTGGCTCGCGCCGGGCGGCCACTGCCAGTCCGCGATCTCGCAGAAGCGGGTGGCGCCGACCACCAGGTCCGTCCCCGCGGGGCCCGCGCCCCGGCGGACCGTGGCGAAGGGGACGTGCGCGCCCGACGCCAACTTGGCGAGCGCGTCGTGCACGTAGTCGGTCGTCTGCCCCAGGCCGTCGGGGGTGTAGGTCCACTGGAAGTTGCTGCGATCGAGCGCGGCCGCCGCCACCAGAGCGGGGATGTGGTCCTCGCTCAGCGGCTCCAGCCGGACCCGCGGCCCCTCCAGGGTGAAGGGCTCACGCATGGGCGGCGGGGACGCTGGCACCGGCCGGCGCTCCCGCCTCCGAAGCGGCCCCGGCGCCGGCAGCCCGCGATCCGGCGGGCGGCCCGGTGGGGATGATGAAGTCGCGCTGACGCACGAGCGCGAACGCGCAGACGGCGCCGACCAGCGCCACGATCGCCGCGAGCTCCATGAGGTGGTTCATCGTCGTGGAGAAGCCCGCGTGGTACGCCTGCAGCAACGCGTTCCGGGCGGCCGGGACCGGGATGGACGATGCCCGCTGGCGCACCTCGCCGGCCGCCATGGCCGCCTGCAGCCTCGCCCCGCCCTGGTGCAGCACCTGGTGGCCGGTTGCCGTCTTGTTCAACGCGGCCGTCGTGTGCGCAAGAATCTGGCTCTGGAAGATGGCCCCCAGCACGGCGATGCCGGTGGCGATGCCGACCTGGCGGAACGTGTTGTTGGCACCCGAGGCCATGCCGCTGCGCTGCGGTTGCACAACCGAGATGGCGCCGGAGGCGAGGACCGGGTTGACCGCGCCTATCCCAATGCCGCAGACGATGAACCCGGGCAGCAGGACCGTCCAGGTGGAATTCGGGTGGGTGTTCGACATCAGCAGGAGCCCGCCCGCCACGAACAGCATGCCGATGCCGAGCAGGAAACGGGATTGCACCCGCACGGTCAGGCGACCGGCGAAGAAGGCCACGAAGAAGGTCACGAGGGTCAGGGGCAGGAAGCGGACGCCGGCGGCGAACGGGCCGTAGCCGAGGTTGTCCTGGATGTAGAGGGTGAGGTACAGGAACATGGCGAAGATGGAGGCGGCCAATGTGAAGGCCACCACTGAGATGCCCACGAAGGCCGGGATCTTGAACAGCCCGAGGTCGAGCATCGGGTCGCCCGTTCGCTGTTCGTTGACGAAGAACGCCACCATGAGCACGACCGCCGCCAGTAGCAGGGCCACGATGGTGGCGCTGCCCCAACCGAGATCGTTGCCGCGCACGAGCGCGAACACGAGGCAAAAGAGGCTGACGGAGAACGTGAAGAAGCCGACCCAGTCGATGCGGCGCTGCCGCGGGTCCTTCGACTCGGCGATCCGCGCGAACGTGATGAGGACGGCGAGGACACCGATCGGCACGTTGACGAAGAAGATCCAGCGCCAGCCGATGCCACTCGTGATCGCTCCGCCGATGAGCGGCCCGATGGCGACCGCGCCGCCGATGACCGCGCCGTAGATGCCGAAGGCGGTGCCGCGGTCCCGCCCGACGAACGCACTGGCGATGAGCGCAAGCGACGTTGCGAACATGATGGCGCCCCCGACACCCTGGACGGCCCGGGCGAGGTTCAACATCAAGGGATCGGTCGAGAGCCCGCACACGAGGGAGGACACTGAGAAGATGACCAGCCCCGCGGCGAAGACGTCGCGGCGGCCGTAGATGTCGCCCACCACGCCGGCGGTCAGGAGGAAGGCGGCCAGGGTGAGCGAGTAGGCGTCCACCACCCACTGCAGATCCGAGAAGCTCGCGTGGAGGGACTGCTGGATGTCGGGCAGCGCCACGTTCACGACGGTGATGTCGAGAAGGAGCATGAACGTCGCAGTGCAGACGGCGATGAGGGTCCACCATTTGCGGTCGAGAGCGGGCATCCGCGGAGTGTATCGACCTGGTGTTCTGCCTCGTACAATGAGGTGTGATCGTCGGATCAGCCCTCACCATCGAAATCGGTGACCGGACCCTGCTCGCGGACGCCTCGTTCGTGGTCGGCGCCGGCGAGAAAGTGGGCCTGGTCGGGCGCAACGGCACCGGGAAGTCGTCGTTCATATCGGTGCTGGTGGGGGAGACCTCGCCCCAGCTGCGCCACCGGGGCAACGTCCGGCTCTTGGGCTCGTTCGGGTACCTGCCCCAGGCACCGGTGCCGGGCGGCCTCGGGCTCGAGCCCACCGGGTTCTCCCACATCCTCTCGGCCCGTGGCCTCGACGTCCTCGACGACGCGCTGGGCAGCGCCCGTGCCGCCATGGCCGATGACCCCTCCGAGGAGAACATCGAGCTCTTCACCGACCTCCAGGAGCAGTTCCAGTCCAACGGCGGCTACGAGGCCGAGTCGGTCATGGCCCGCCTGGCGGACGGGCTCGGCCTGCGGCAGGAGTTGCTGCTCGAGGGCATCGACGACCTCTCCGGCGGGCAGCGCCGCCGGGTCGACCTCATGCGGGTGCTCTTCCAGGAGCCCGATCTGATGATCCTCGACGAGCCCACGAACCACCTCGACCGCTCCGCCAAGCGGTGGCTGCTCGATGAGCTGGCGCGCTTCTCCGGCGCGCTCCTCGTCGTGAGCCACGACCTCCGCCTCCTCGACCAGTCGATCAGCAAGGTGCTGCATATCTCCAACCAGCGGCTGACCGAGTGGAAGGGCAACTACTCGAAGTTCGAGGCGCTCCATGAGGCGGACCAGTCCCAGCGCGAGCGCGCGTCCGAGCTCGAGACGCGCGAGATCAAGCGCCTCTCGTCGCTGGCCGACTCCATGCGGTCCAGCTCCGAGAAGCGGGCGCGCAAGGCCAAGTCGCTCGACCGGAAGGTCGAGCGGATGGAGGCGGGGCGCACCCAGGTCGACAAGCGCGATCGGGCCAGCAAGTTCTCGCTCCCGGTCCCGCCCCGCTCCGGTGCCACCCCGCTCGAGGTGGCCAAGCTGGGCATCCGCTACGGCAGCAACGAGGTGGTGTCAGATGTGACCTTCCACGCCGGTCGGGGTGACCACATTGTGATCATCGGCCGTAACGGTGCCGGCAAGTCTTCACTGCTGCGTTGCCTGGCGGGCGTCCAGGAGCCCACCAACGGCGTCATCGAGCTGGGAGCCAACGTCGAGCTGGGCTACTTCGCGCAGGAGCACGAGCAGATCGACCCCGACCGCCGCGCGCTCGACAACGTGAGCGACGCAGTGCTCAAGGCGGAGCGGGACCGGCGCGCCCTGCTGGGGTCGTTCGGTTTGCCGTCCAAGGCGGCGGACCAGTTGCCGGGCACCCTGTCCGGAGGTGAGCGGGCCAAGCTCGGCCTGGCCATGTTGTCGGCGGGGGAGGCCAACCTGTTGTTGCTCGACGAGCCCACCAACAATCTCGACCCCTCGTCCATCGCCGCGGTGGGCGCCATGCTCGGCGCCTGGCCGGGCACCATCGTGGCCGTCAGCCACGAGCGCGGCTTCGTCGAGGCCCTGCGCCCGACCTATTGCCTGCGGCTCCCCGAGGAGCGCTTCACCCACTGGCGCGAGGAGTACCTCGACGACGTGGAGATGCGTTAGGCCCTACTTCATCCAGATCTGCGTCGGCCAGAGCACGCCCTCGTCGAAGGCGACGGCCTTCGAGTGCTGCAGCGTGGTCGGATTGGCGAAGTTCTGCACCTTCGGGTTGGCCACGACGGCCCAGGTGTCACGGCCGAACCACACGTAGGGGATGTCCTCGGCCAGATATTGGTTGATCTGCTGGTAGGCCTTGATCCGGTCCGCCTTGTTGTTCGTGGTCCGTCCGGCCAGGAGTGCCGTCTGAATCCGGGGGTCGCTGTTGCGGGCCATGTTCAGGGCCAGTGGCGGCGCCGTGGTCTGGGTGCTCCACCACACGTAGTTGAGGTCGGGGTCGACGGCGCCGAACTGGCGCCACAGCGTGGACTGGTAGGTGCCGCCCAGCGCGTCGTTGATGAGCGCGGCCTGGGCGAGGATGTTGATGTTGACTTTCATGCCCGCCGTCTGGAAGGCCTGCTGCACGAACTGGGCGCCCCGAAGGACGTCCGCGTTACTGGTGGAGTTGAGGGTGAAGGAGACCGGCTTGCCCGTCTGCTGCTGCACCTGCTTGACCAGCTTGGCGGCCTGGGTCGGGTTGTACTTGGGATAGGTGGTCTTGGTGTAGTACTCGCTGCCGGGAATGAAGAGACCGCCCATCGGGGCGTCGATGCCCTTGTTGATGACCTTGGAGAACTGGACCTGGTTGATGCACATGGCCATGGCCGTTCGCAGCGTCTTGTTGTTGAACGGGGCGGTGGAGGTGTTGAGCATGATGCACTGCACCGTCGGCTGCCCCACCACCTGGCCGCTGTTGTCGTAGTAGGACCAACTCTTGTTGCCGCGGAACTGCAGCAGGCTGCTGGGGGAGTTGGTGTGCATGATGTCGACCTCGCCCGTCTGGAGCGCATTGGCGCGGGCGTTGGGGTCGATGATCGGCTTGAAGGTGATGGAGTTGAGGTAGGGATAGCCCTTGCGCCAGTAGTGCGGATTCCTGGTGGCGGTCATGTGGCTGTTGGGGACCCAGTCCGAGAAGAGGAAGGGACCGGTGCCGATCGGGTGTGACGTCCCGTTGGGGTTGTTGAGCATCGACGGTGCGGCGACGTACCCGGTCTGCGCCTGGGCCAGGTAGTAGGGGAACGGCGCCCACGAGGTCTTCATGGCGATGGTGACCGCCAGCGGTCCCGTCACCGAGGCCGAGCTGATCTGGTCGGCGAAGGCCGGCCCGGTCAGGATGGACGTCGCCTGCTTCTCGATGTTGAGGTGCAGGGCGTTGGCGTCGAGAGGCGTGCCGTCGTGGAACACGATGCCCGGTCGCAGGTTGACGGTGAACGATGTGAAGTCCTCGTTCGAGGTGATCGACTCGGCGAGGTATGGCTCGACCCCGCCCGAAGCATTCACGACGGCGATGGGGTCCATGACGCTGCGGCCGTAGAGGAACCCGCCCTCGTCCCAGCGCGCCGTGGAGGGATCGAAGCCGCTCTCCTCGGTGTCGATGCCGAATGTGAGCGATCCACCCTTCACCGGCTTCGCAGTCGAGATCCCGTTCCTCCCGGGACCGTTGGTCTGTGCGGCACCGGCCTCACCCTCGAGCCCGCCCAGCATGGCGGCTCCGGCCCCCAGAGCGAGCCCACCGGCCATGAACGACCGACGATCAAAAGACTGCGTCATCGCGAACCCCCAAGCTCTCAATCCCCACGGTTACGGCTGTATCGCCCGGCGACGTTACAACTTCGTGACCGTTCGGGGGTGGCGGGCAATTGGGGGTCGCCGACGGAGTATGACAACCTGGGCCGGAGGAGCCCCATGACCACGAGAGGGAGACAGGAATGACGATCGCAGTCGGTGACCGGGTGCCCGACGTGAAGGTGTTCACCTTCAGTGACAAGGGGCCCGAGGCGACCACCTCGGCGGAGGTGCTGGGGAAGGGTCGGGTCGTCTTCTTCGGGGTCCCGGGGGCCTTCACGCCGACCTGCTCGGACCACCACCTCCCGGGGTTCGTGCTGCGGGCCGGCGAGCTCCGGTCCAAGGGTGTCGACAAGGTCGTGTGCGTCTCGGTCAACGACCCCTTCGTCATGGGTGCGTGGGGAAAGGACCAGAACGTGGGCGACGCGATCGTGCTGCTGGCCGACGGCAACGGCGAACTGGCCGAGGCGATGGGGCTCACCATGGACGGCAGCGGCTTCGGTCTCGGGAGGCGCGTGCAGCGGTTCGCCGCCATCCTCGACGACGGTGTCGTGAGCTGGCTGGCGGTCGAACCCGGCCCCGGACTGCACGTCAGCTCGGTCGAAGAGGTCCTCGCCGCGCTTTGACGCGCACGTGCCCGCGTCCACGCCGGATGCCGCGCCCGCCGCGCCACAGAAGGTTGCCGATGCCGCACGGCGCAGTCCCCAACGGCCATCGCACTCCGCCCTCGGTTGCTTCACGGTGGCCGGTGCGCAGCCGTGCTGCGTAATTGTCGTCGAGGTAATTGTCGTCGAGGTAATTGACGTAATTGTCGTCGAGGTAATTGTCGTCGAGGTAATTGTCGTCGAGTGGTCGGAATGGCTCCGGGTGAGGCGCGCTCGTTCCGCCACGACTGCATGGCGGGAACACAGGGGAAATCCCACTGCGCTGGCTGGTGGAACGCGTCGGCACGGCCGACGCACGGGCATGTTCCTTGCCACTCCGATGGCAGTGGTCATGGCTCCGATGGCTCCTGTGGTCGCGGTACCTGGCACGGGCACGCACGCCAGCGCCACTCCGAAGCAGTCGGCGCCCGAGCCGACCTGCGCGGCATCCCCCGTCGCCCCGCCCCCTCCGGGGGGTCCGCCCTTACGCCGCTTGACATGCAACCGTCTGGCTGCTTAAGTAGTTAATGCAGCCAAATGGGTGCATGAATCACCAATCCAGCGGACGACACGATGCGAGATATGGATGCGGTCTTCCGGGCCCTGAGCGACCCCGCTCGGCGCCGGCTTCTCGACAGGCTCAACGAACGCAACGGGCTCACCCTCACCGAACTCTGCGCGGACATGGGCATGACCCGACAGTCGGTCTCCAAGCACCTCGACGTCTTGGAGGAGGCCGGTGTGGTCACCACCCTCCGGCGGGGGCGGGAGAAGCTGCATTTCCTGAATGCCGCGCCCATCAACGACATCGCAGACCGCTGGATCCACCACTACGACCGGGCACGGGCCGAGGCCCTCTCGGATCTCAAGACGGCACTGGAGGCCACCCCCATGGATCAGAAGAGCAACCAGACGACCTTCGTCTACACGACTTACATCAATGCGACGCCCGAGCAGGTCTGGCAGGGGCTCACCGAGCCCGCCTTCACCGAGCGCTACTGGCGGCACCCGGTGACAGGCGGGGTCTCGTACCGCACGGACTGGCAGAAGGGCTCCCCGTACGACATTGCCTACGACCAGGTCGGGCTCGTGGTCACTGACCCCGAGCAGATCATCCTCGAGTCCGACCCCCATCGGCGGCTCGCCTACACCTGGCATACGTTCACCCCGGAATGGGCCACCGCACACGGCTTCGAAGAGGCCACGGTCGCCGACTGGCGGGGCGAGCCCCGTTCCAAGGTCGCCTTCGACATCGAGGAGGCGGGCGTCGGTGTGGTGAAGCTCACCGTGGTCCACGACGGCTTCGAGCCGGGGAGCAAGGTGCTCGAGGGTGTCAGCGGCGGCTGGCCGGCCGTCATGGCCAGTCTCAAGACCCTGCTCGAGACGGGGACCGCCCTGCCGAGCCGTTGAGGCAGAGGTCCCGGCTCGTCCGGGTCGGGGGTCGGTCTCCTCGATGAAAAGAGGCCGACCCCCTTGGCAGGGCGGACGGCCTCGGACTAGAATACTGAGTATTCTACTTCGAAAGGACCACCCATGAGCGTCCGTCACGCCCTGTTGGCCCTCCTCAGCGAGGGCCCTAAGTACGGGCTGCAACTGCGCCAGGAATTCGAGGCCCGCACCGGCGAGGTGTGGCCGCTCAACGTCGGGCAGGTGTACACCACGCTGCAGCGCCTGGAACGGGACGGGCTCGTCGAGTCCGACGACGCCGCCGAGGAGGGACCCCAGAAGGGTTTCCACATCACGGCCGAGGGTGCGGCCGAATTCGACGGAGTGGCTGCGCACGCCCCCCGATTACTCCTCGCCGCCCCGCGACGAGCTGGTGATCAAGGTGCTGGTGGCCCTCGGGCTCCCGGGCGTGGACGTGCACGAGGTGGTGCAGGTGCACCGGCGTTACCTCGTCGAGCTGATGCAGCAGTGGACGCGCCTGAAGGAGGACGAGTCCCGCTTCGATCTCAACTTCGCCCTGGTCGTCGATGCCGAGCTGTTCCGGCTCGATTCGCTGATCAGGTGGTTGGACATGGCCGACGGCCGTCTCAAGAGGGCGGCGGTGGACACACCCGCGCCGGAAGTGCAGTCGTTCCCCCTCCCCAAGGCCCGGCGCAAGGTGGGAACGAAGCCATGAGCTATCTGGAACTACGCGGCATCACCAAGATCTACGGCGAAGGTGCGACCGAGGTGCACGCCCTGGCCGATATCGAGCTTTCCGTCGACGCCGGGTCGCTCGTGGCCGTCATGGGCGCCAGTGGCTCCGGCAAGAGCACGCTGCTGACGATCGCCGGCAGCCTGGAGGACCCGACCTTGGGAGAGGTCTACGTCGGCGGAGCCCACCTGTCCCGCCTCTCGCGCAACGGCAAGGCCCGCTTGCGCCGCCAGTCGATCGGCTATGTGTTCCAGGACTACAACCTCCTGGCCGGCCTCACCGCGTTGGAGAACGTGTCGCTACCCCTCGAGCTCGACGGAACTGGGGCCCGTAAGGCGCAGGCTGTCGCCATGGAGTCGTTGCAGGACCTGGGATTGGCGGACCGGGCCGCGCACTTCCCGGACCAGCTCTCCGGGGGAGAGCGCCAACGGGTCGCCATCGCGTGGGCCGTCGTCGGCGAGCGCAAGCTGCTCCTGGCGGACGAGCCGTCGGGCGCCCTCGACTCGACCAACGGGGAAGGGGTCATGCGGCTCGTCTTGGCCTCCTGCCGCCGGGGCCTGGCGGCGGTCGTCGTCACCCACGACGCGCAGCTGGCTTCCTGGGCCGACCGCGTCGTCTTCTTGCGTGACGGCCGGGTCGTGGACCAGACCCTGCCCGTGGAGGGCCCGGAGTCGTTCCTCGCACACGCGCCGCACTCATGAGCGTCGGAATCCTCGAGCGTCCCATCACGGCGCCGCTGCTCGAGACCTCCGGCGGCGGCGTGCCCGCCCGTCGGGCCATGGTCCGCTGGGCTTGGCGCCTGTTCCGGCGTGAATGGCGCCAGCAACTCCTCATCCTCGCTCTCGTCATCGTCGCCGTTGCCGCCACCGTGGTCGGCGCCGCAGTCGCTGTCAACACGCCGCCACCAGCGAACGCCGGCTTCGGCTCGGCCAACCACATGGGGACGTTCGCTGGCACCGATCCGCACCTGACCACAGAGATCAGCACGCTGGAGCAGCGGTTCGGCCAGGTCGACGTCATCGAGAACCAGTCCCTCACCGTCCCCGGCTCGGTGGAGACGTACGAGCTGCGCGCCCAGGACCCCAACGGAGCCTTCGGAACGCCGATGCTCTCCGTCGTTTCGGGTCACTATCCCGCCGGACCCGGCCAGGTGGCCCTGACCCCAGGTCTGGCTTCGGCGCTCAACCTCGAGGTCGGTGACACCTGGCACCACGACGGCACGGCCCGCACGGTGGTCGGCATCGTCCAGAACCCCCAGAGCCTGCTCGATGCGTTCGCACTCGTCACCCCTGGACAGGTGACGAACCCGACGCAGGTCACCCTGCTCTTCGATGCCGTCGTAGCCAAGAATTCTCTCGGCCCGAACTTCTCCGAGCCGGGATCGGTGTCGGGCGGCAGCGCGCTGAACCCTGACACCATCGTGCTGACCCTGGCCACGCTCGGCATGCTGCTGATCGCGCTGGTGTCCGTCGGTGGCTTCACCGTGCTGGCCCAGCACCGCCTGCGGGCCATCGGGATGCTCGAATCGATGGGGGCCACCGACAAGAACGTCCGCCTCGTCATGCGGGCCAACGGCGTTATCGTCGGTATCGTCGGCGCCCTGGCCGGCTTCGTGCTCGGCATAGGGCTCTGGCTCGCCTACCGGTCCCACGTCGAGCAGAGCGTCCATCATCTCATTGTTGCCTTCGCTGTGCCCTGGGTGGTCGTACTCGTCGCCATGGTGCTGGCCGTCGTGGCCACGACCTTCGCCGCCGGCCGGCCGGCCCGCGCGATCGCCAGGGTGCCGGTGGTCAGCGCATTGGCGGGACGCCCGGCGCCCCCCAAGCAGCTCCGCCGCTCCGCCATTCCGGGCGTGATCGTGTTCGTGGTCGCCTTCTTGCTCTTCGGGGTGTCGGGCGGGAACAGCAAGAGCGGAGGCGGCGCACCCGAGCTGGTGCTGGGCCTCGTCGCCCTCATCGTGGCCATCATCCTTCTCGCCCCACTCGCGCTCACCGTGGTGGGGAGGGTCGGGAGCAAGACTCCCGTGGCAGCCCGCCTCGCGATGCGCGACCTCGCTCGCTACCGGTCGCGGTCGGGCTCTGCGCTCGCCGCCATCAGCCTCGGGGTACTCATCGCGGTGATCATCTGCGGCGCCGCGGCGGCCCGCTACGGGAACGTGCTGGACTACGCGGGCCCCAACCTCGCCTCGAACCAGCTGATCGTGTATACCCCCCAGGCACCCGCCGGCGGTGCCGCCGAGCCGCAGGGACAGGTGATCGGCCCGAACAGCAACGGCACAAGCAGCATCGTTCCAAACGCCAGTGCGTCGACCGGCACGCCGCCTTCCCCTCAGTCCATTGCCCAGACCGTGCACGGCATGGAGCAAGCCCTGGGCGCCAGCTCGGTCGAGCTCGACACGACCAGCGCCAACCTGCAGCACGCGGGTTCCGGTCGTCAGTTCTCCGGCCATATCTACCTCGCCACACCGGCGCTGCTGAAGGCGTACGGCATCAACCCGTCGTCGATCGACCCCCACGCCGACATCCTCACTTCGCGCCCGGGCTTGTCGGGAATCTCGAACATGCAGCTGATGTACGGCGACTCCGAGGGACCCATCGGGCCCGACAGCCCCGATGGGTCCGGTGGGCCCCCCCATGCCTTCGCGTGCCCGGCTTCCTCGTGCCTCGCCAACCCGGTGATCCAGGAGGTGGGCGCGCTCCCTGCGGGGACGTCGGCTCCCAACACGGTCGTGACCGAGCACGCGGTGCACACAGAACATCTAGGAAGCAGTGTGAGCACCGCCGGCTGGCTGCTGCAGTCATCGAGCCCGTTCACAGCGACGCAGATCGACGACGCCCGCCAGACCGCGGCCGCCGCGGGGATGACCGTCGAGTCCAAGAACGACGCACCCTCGTCGTCGGAGATCATCACTTGGGCCACCGTGTTCGGCATCGCGCTGGCCCTCGGCGTGCTGGCCATGAGCGTCGGCCTCATCCGCAGTGAGACCGCCGGCGACCTGCGCACGCTGACCGCCACCGGGGCGAGCAGCATGACGAGGCGAACCATCACGGCGGTTACCGCTGGTGCGCTGGGGTTCGTCGGGGCCGTGCTCGGCGCCGTGGCCGGCTACATCGCCCTGGCCGGGTGGTTCCGCAGCAGCCAGCTCAATGGCGGCCTGTCCACCCTGGCCCACGTGCCCTGGTTCAACCTGTTCCTCCTGGTGATCGCCATGCCATTGGCCGCCGCGGCTGTCGGATGGCTGCTGGCCGGACGCGAACCGTCGGCCATCGCCATCCGCCCGCTGGAGTAGCTGCCGCAGCCGGACCCGTCAGGCCTCGGCCGTGACCCCGAAGCGATCGGTGTAGAAGGACAGCGCCCGCCGTCGCTCGGCGCTGTCGAGGCCGAATTCGGCCACATCGTACGTGACGCCCCCGTGACGACCTCGTGGGTGCGCCGCCATGAACGACGCCATCGCCTTGCGGGAGCGTTCCTCGAGCGGCTGGCCGGCCAGGTTGTAAACGCGGGCCACCATGGCGAGGTCGTCCGCCATGAACTGGTCGAACCGCACGTCAATCGTCCGGTCGGCTGGCAGGACGTCGCGCTCTTCCGCGCAGCGGCGGAGCATCCGCTCCAGCCGGTCCGACCAGTAGTTGCCGATGGCCTCCAGGTCGACCTGGTCGCGGGTCAGCCGGGCGGTGTAGGCGATCATCGTCAGCATGGACGCCGTGACCGAGACCGGGTCACGGTGGGTGACGACGAATGTGGCGTCGGGGAAAGTGTCGACGAGGGCCGGGAACTGCTCCAGGTGCTGGGGCGTCTTGAGGACCCAGCGCGTTCCCCCGCGCAGCCACTGCAGGACCTTGAGGACTTTGAGGAGGTAGGCGTAGGTGGGCCGCTGGTCGCGGGAGAGGTAGGCGTCGCGCCAGGCGGGCATCGGGGCCGTCGTCTCGAACAGCATCGTCGAGAAGTCGATGGCCAGCAGCTGGATCTCCTCGTGAGCATGCTCGACCGTCATCTCGTGCATCCGGTTGAAGTACGGCAGGGCGGTGTTGAGGAACGAGAGCGCCACTGCGGTTCGCTCCAGGCGCGGATCGGGCGCGCCGGGCGCGGGCTGCTCCCGCTCGTCCAGGACCGGTTCCAGGCTCTCCCAGTAGGGCAGCGAGCGCAGGGTCGGGTCGGCGGACATCAGGTTGTGGAGGTGGGTGGTGCCCGTCCGCGGCAACCCGCAGATGATGATCGGGGCCGTGATCTGCTCCTCGATGATCTCGGGGTGCCGCCGCACGAGGTCCTCAATGAGGAGCCGGTTCTTCAGCAGGCCCACCAGCAAGACGTGCTGCTGCATGATGCCGGCCCCGTTGAAGCCGCCCTCGTCGCGCATGGCCTGGCAAAGCGCCGCGAGTCGCTCGACGAAGTCCTCGGGGCCGAAGCCGTCCAGTCCGGTCTCGGCCCGCGCTGTCGCCATGAGCTCGCCCGGATCCAGGGTCAGCTGCGACCCCGCCTCTTCCATCAAGTCGAGAATGGCGCGGGCCTCGTTGCTGAAGCGCGGCGTGGCCAGGTCGTCGATGCGGAGGGGGGCCGGGCGTCTCATACGGTGTCCACCGGGAGGACCTCCACCTGGGGCTGCTCCGGCGTCTCGGCGGGCAGGAACCAACGGAACCAGATGCGGCCCGTTCGGTGTCCCTCCGTTGAGACCCAGTTGGGGTGGCCAGGACGCCGGGCCGAGACGACGATGATCCAGGAACCGTCGGCCTCGTACTGGGCCTGGGCTCCGTTGAGGGTCACCCGCTCGTAGTCGTAGTTGTATGTGTGGAGCAGGCGGTTCCAGAGGCAGATGTTCCAGAAGGCGCACTCGGGCGAGCGCCCTCGAATGACGAGCGCCTCGTCGTCGGCCAGGTCGAACGCGCCCATGGCATAGGCGGCGTCGCCGGCCGCCCACCCGAAGGTCGATGTCGGCACCGGGTAGGGCGGGTCGATCGAATTGGGCGTGCCGAGGGGGATCGGTACGATGCTGGCCTGCTCTCGCACCCAGGTCGTGGCGGCGCGGATGCGCCGCGCCAGGTCGGCGTCGTCCTGGCGCCAGGCTTCTGGCGGGTTGTCCGCCTCGATGTGCCAGGCGGCACGCCGACCGGTCATTGGGTCGTCGAGGTAGTCCCGCGTGATGGCCGCCACGGCATCGAGTTCCAGCCGGATCCAGGCGACGCCGGGCTCGGTGGGCTCGGTCGGTGAGATGACGATGTGGATGGCCCCGTCGGCGCCCCGCTCCGCCCCGCGACTGTTGACGGACCCGACGATGCGGGTGGAGTAGCGACCGTCGTCCGGGCCGCCGTAAACGGTCAGCGACATGTAGACGGCGTCGCCGGGGTCGAGTCGCACTCGGTAGGTGCGGGCCGGGTCGATCGGCGCGTAGCAGTAGAAGGCATCGGCGTTGTCGCCGCCCCATTTCTTGTACGGACCCACGATCTCGACGAATCGGGGCCGGGCCTTGTCGGCCCAGATGTTCACCTCGGCCGCCACCTGGAGGATCGACAAGACCCACCTGTGGGCCTCGAGCAACGTGGCCTCGTCGTCGGCCAACTGCTCAACCATGCGCGCGTGGGTCGCCTGGACCTCGGCGAGCAGTTCGTGGAAAGCCGTCTCTGTCTCCGTCGTCATCTGTCCTCCGAATTCGGCGTGGCGCCGATCATAGGGAGTGACCGAGGCACCGAAACAGCCGACCGAGCTGAGTCGCCCAAGGGCTCGCTCATCGCTGCATCGTCCGAATCGGTTTCCGCAGCGTTCCTCGACCGCGCCAGTAGCTCGCCCGCGTCGTGGGCCGGGCGGCCATCCCGTGATGGTCGTCGAGAAGGCTTGGCAGGGCGGACCCGTCGCTGACACCGCCAGAGCAGTCCATGGGACGGATCCGGCAGGAGATCACGGCTTGGATCGACACAAAGCGCGCCGCGCTTCGGCGAGCTCGTAACAAGAATCTCGCCGGCACGCGAAGAAGGAAGCAGAGTGAACGAGACGACGACCTGAACTTGGTCGGCGAAGGCGGAGCTATCTCGTGTACCCGTTCTGATCTACTGATCTGGTGGACAAACCATTTGGTTACATACACGTCAACGCAGCTGCGTGGGATCAGCGCCACCAGGATCAGCTGGAGACGGCCCGTCGGGGGTGGTCAGCGAGCCAGCCCACCTGGGGAATCTTTGCGGTTCCGGAGGACACCGTGCATCTCCTCCCCGCCGATCTCCACGGCAAGACCACGCTCGAGCTCGGATGCGGCACGGGATATGTCTCGGCGTGGCTGGCCCGCCGGGGGGCCATTCCAGTCGGTGTCGACCCTTCTGCCGGCCAACTCGCGATCGTGAGACAGTTCCAAGCCGAATTCGGGTTGTCATTTCCGCTGGTGCGGGCTTCGGGCGAACACGTCCCCCTGGGGGACGATTCGTTCGATCTCGTCATCAGCGAGTACGGCGCCGCCATTTGGGCTGATCCCTACGCCTGGATACCCGAGGCGTCGCGCCTCCTCCGACCCGGAGGTGAACTCGTCTTCCTCGGGAACAGCACACTGCTGATGCTCTGTGTTCCCGACGAAGACGACAAACCGGCGACGACAGAGCTCCGCCGTCCCCACTTTGAAATGCACCGTTTCGAGTGGCCCGATGACCCAACCATTGAGTTTCACCTGGGCCACGGCGACTGGATCCGGCTGCTGAGGGAGAACGGCTTCGAGATCCTCGACCTGATTGAGCTTCGGCCCCCGGGAGGCGCAACGTCGCAGTACGGCTTCGTCGAGACGTGGTGGGCCGACCGGTGGCCGTGTGAAGAGGTGTGGCGAGCCAGAAAGGTCTAGACGACAGCCGGCGACATTCGGGCAGATGCATTTTCGAAAGAGCCAATGAAGAGACGACGGATTCGCCTAGAGAGAGTCGAACGCTCTGGCAAACGCAGTTAGAACAATGGTGCCGTACGTGGCGTAGGGGTCACCCGGGACGAGCGGCGGGCAGACGTCAAGGACGGCCGGAGCCCGGTGAGGCGGGGAGCGGCCGACCGGGATCGGACTGGCATCATCGGCTTGGAAGGCTGACAGAGCCGGATGGGACCGAACCCAAAAGAATGGTCCGCGAATCAGGACGGATTGCGACGATCGCCGGTGTCAGAGGGATAGTCGGGGAATGAACCACAAGGGCCACAAGACTCGAATGGTCTTTCTCGATCACCCTTTCCAGCCGACACTCCAGTGAGGGCCCAAGATCGTCGTCTGCCCCCGTACAAGGAGGCACAACTGGGGCGCCACAAATGCGACGATCGACCTCACGAGTGCTCCCAGCACTCCTGAGAACTGGGCGTAAGGATCTTCGGCCCCGTTTTTCAGCAATGGCGGTTGACCGATCTCACCTTCTGCGATAGGAAATTCTCAATCTTGAGGAGGGGAGGTCAGCTATGTCGTGGAACCTCAAGGGAAGCTATGTCGAGACCTGTTCGTGCGAGCTGATGTGCCCGTGCAACCTGTCGTTCGACCATGGTGCGACGTACGACTTTTGCCGGGTGTGCCTGGTGTTCAACATCCGGGAGGGCGAGGTAGAGGACACCCAGATCGGCGGTCGCAAAGTGGCGATGATTGCGGACACGCCGAAGGTCATGACCGAGGGAAACTGGCGTCTCGGTGTGTTCGTTGACAACGAGGCGACCGATCAGCAGTTCGAGGCATTGGTTCAGGTCTTCAGTGGCCAACTCGGCGGCCCGATGGCGGCGCTCGCACCGCTTGTCGGCGAGATGCTCGGCGTCGAGCGAGCGGCGATCGAGATCGTCGATGACGGTTTGCTGCACAGTGTCCGCGTAGGGGATGCGATCGACTTTGAGATCGAGGACATCGTGCCTTTCGGTATCGAGACAGGCGAACCGGTTCGCTTCTCTGGCATGTTTCACCCGGTCGGGTCGAACTTGACGATGGCCGAGGCGAAACGGTCCCGGATCAACGCCTTTGGTATCCAATACGAGGGCAAGACCGGTCTTTCGACCTCGGAGTTCTCATGGGCGGCCTGACCGGGTAGTCATGTTGGCTGACGAGCGCCTGTCGAGAGACGAGGGCCTCGCGCCGGCCTTCGCCGCGATGCGGACGCGGTTGGCTGTGGTGACTTTGCTCTTTGCGCTTGCCGGTATCGGCTGGTGGTGGACAGCCGGTCAGATGCGGGGGATGGACGATGGACCCTGGACCGGTCTAGGAGCGGTCAGCTGGTTCCTGGGTGTCTGGGTTGTGATGATGGCAGCGATGATGTTCCCATCCGTCGCGCCCACGGTCGCCTTGTATTCGCGGATGACCCGGAAGCGGTCGCTGCTGTTGCCCATCGTCTTCACCAGCGGATATCTGGTCACGTGGGCCGTCGCCGGGGCAGTGGCTTTCGCCCTGGTGACTGGAGTTGGCCGGCTGTCAGACAATGCGCTGGCATGGAACCACGCAGGTCGGCCGGTCGCGGGGATCATCCTGATCCTTGCTGCGGTGTACCAACTGACACCGCTGAAGGACGTGTGCCTCGGAAAATGTCGCAGCCCGCTCGGACTTCTCCTCGGCTCTTGGCGCGACGGGCATTCGGGCGCCTTTCACATGGGAGCCAAGAACGGCGCCTGGTGCGTCGGCTGCTGCTGGGCACTCATGGCATCCCTTTTCGCCCTGGGCGTTATGAGCGTCGCCTGGATGATCTTCGTGGCCGGCCTAATAGCCATCGAGAAGACGATCCCATCGCGCCGGATTGCAACCTACGGAACGGGGCTGATTCTGCTCAGCCTCGGCGTGCTAGTTCTTGCGGCACCTGACGCGATCCCGCTGCTCACAATCCCGCAAGATCACCAAATGGGCCGAATGCCGTCCATGGGCTCGTAGATCGAATCTTTGATCCTCTTATGTCCTCGAACCGCTTCGACCTCGTGATCTTCGACTGCGACGGCGTCCTTGTTGATAGCGAGCGCCTCGCCGTGCGGACCGAGGCCGAAATCCTGAGAGGCCTAGGGTGGCCACTCACCGAAGCCGACATCGTTGAGCGATTTGTCGGGAGATCGGCCGCCTACATGCGCGAGGAGATCGAGCATCAACTGGGTCGGAGCATCGATTGGGATGCCGAGTTCGAGCGCCAGTATCAACAGGTCTTCGAGCGTGAGCTTGCACCCATGCCCGGTGTCATTGAGGCGCTCGACCAGATTCCGATACCCAGCTGCGTGGCATCAAGTGGAAGTCACGAAAGGATGCGTTTCACCTTGGGACTGACCGGACTCTTCGACCGGTTTGAAGGGCGAATCTTCAGCGTCGACGACGTTTCCCAGGGAAAGCCGGCTCCGGACATCTTTTTGCATGCTGCGGAGAAGATGGGGACAACGCCACACCATTGCGCAGTAATCGAGGACAGCGTCTCGGGCGTTACTGCTGGTTTGGCAGCAGGTATGGCTGTTTTTGCATTCGCCGGCGGCGTGACTGGCGCAGCACAGTTGTCGATTGACAACGCAGTCATATTTGAGGACATGCGGGACCTGCCGGGGGGTACTAGCCATTTGAAGGGTCGGACGGTCCATCAAGTACACTTCCGGCCGACACGACGGGGGCACTTTGCTCAACCCGTGCGGCCAGCCACCCGGATCGCCGGGACGTCGTGGCCAGTAGTCGCCGACTGGGGATCGGCATCAAAAGGCAGCGAAGACCCTGGGATCGTTGGACCCCTAGCTTCCTCCCGCACTGTTCGCCACGCCGCCAGATCGGGATGCGTGAAGTCACGACAGGCTTCAGCAGGCGCAAGAAGATTCATGGCTTGGACGAGTTCCCACAGGGAGGCCGTAACTGTCTGTACCGCCACGGTGACCCAGAACGGTGGCGAGAACAACCGCAGGCCAATGAGGCCCA
Source organism: uncultured Acidimicrobiaceae bacterium (assembly GCA_963764305.1). Classification (GTDB taxonomy): domain Bacteria; phylum Actinomycetota; class Acidimicrobiia; order Acidimicrobiales; family RAAP-2; genus Bog-473. Next base: position 564,458 of record CAVXSD010000005.1, read on the forward strand.
ACGTGCTATGGCACCAATCGATGGTTGGGATCGGAAGTTCGGCGTCGGGCCTTCAGAAAGCGCGTTGATCCAGAACTGGTCCTCAGCGTGCTGATCGAGCGACGCCTCCCAATCCTCTCATGTCAACAGCCTCGATAGATCGAGAGCGCCGCGAGAACACCACCCCACTCATGGAAAATATCCTCGGGGGTGTCCCAGAGTGGCTCCGCCGCGGGAACGACGACCACCTGCCCCGAGAAACACCGTTCCATGAGCAAGCGGGCGCGCGTGGCCTGGGTTCGACTCGGCACGATCAAGAGACTGTGCCAGTGGTGACGTTCGGCGTATTGCCCCGCCCATCGGGCTTCGCCTCTCGTGTTGTTCGTGACGTCGACGAAGCACACGACCGAAACCCGAGGCACCTTGGGACACGCGGTGTTGTTGGTACTTGCACCCTGAGAAAAGAGAAGCACCGGGGCATACCCCTTCTCGGTGAGAGACACCGCCAGAGCCTCCCGGGCTTGTTCACCATGGCCATTGAAGCTCACGATGCCGTCGACATGTCTTGGTTGGTCTGTTGGGGGGTAGATGAAGAGCGCCAGCGTCGCCGCCACAAATACCACGACGACTGTACCGAGGATCCAGAGCAGTCGCCGTCGCCAACGGTGGCGGGATCTTGTGGGTCCTTTGCTGGGAACTCCGTCCGGCGTGCCGCCCTGCTTCGACCCGTTCTCCAAGCAGGCTCCTTCGCTCGCCAGGTGCCCCTTGGCCAGTGCGCTCATCGACTCGTCGCGACGGGGACGGAATTGCGAGAATGCGGCGGCAGCGCTTCCTGCACCAACAGCTCCCTTACAGGTGTCATACCAAGGAGGACGAGACCAAAGGAGCCACTATAGATACACCCGTAATCGCCCGATCGGCGGCTACGGGAAACGGAATTTTTCCCAGAAAGCGGGTCACATCGTCCGGAGTGGCAGTCATCGTGAGAAGGGGCCTTCGGGCCCCTTCGTTCGTCGTGACCGAAGGGCGTAGGCAGCCAATGCGCCAGGAAGGGACAGGGAGTCTCAGCTGCGGCGATGCTCCAAGAGGAAGCGGTCGACCGCTTCGTTCGCCGCCCCTTTGATCTCTCGGTACAAGTACTCCTCGTCCCACTGCTCCGGCGACAGCGAATCGAGATCGTCGTGGTAGCTCGTGAAGCGGTGCCTGATATAGGCCCGGGCGCTGAGAGCAGCTCGATCGTCGAGGGTGAGGTTGCGGGTCCGACCGACTCGGCCGCTGCCCACGACGGCTGCATGGTCTGCGGTCTCTTTGCCAATCCGCTGTTCGAGTTCTCGGTGGGGCGGGGCAAAGGCGAGGAAGCGCACGATGGCGACTTCCAACTCGTCTCGATAGCGATCTTCCTGAAGCCGGCGGGACTGAGCTCCGAGGGCACGCTTGGCCGCACGGCGTTCGGCCGTTTCTTCGGCGCACATCAGAGCTGCAGCAATGGCCTGGCTCGGCGCCCAAAGTCCGAGAAGACGACGATGCTGGCGTTGCCGGCTCGCGGTTGCCACGAAAGCCAGTAGGTACCCGCAGCCTTGACGGTCCGGGTCAAGAAGGCATCACCAGCGGGCAAGAAGTCCCAGCCAACGGGGATCTCGATGTCTCCATGCTCGGGATTCCAGGTCCATTCTGGTCGCGTAAACATCGAGATGTTGCGTTGAGAGAGGTTCAGAATTGTTCGGCGTCTCCGCATCATCCACACCTAGAGACTTCGCGGACGCGATCCGTTCCGCGAGTCGAGCCCGGCCGGAGCACTGATCCCTGGGTGTCACCGTGGGACCGAGGTCCAAAAGCCGGCAACGCTGGTGACACCCCTCCAATACCGCTGAGACCACACAGGATCAGCACATCGCGGATGTCCCAGACGGAATCTCCTCACTGAGTGATGCGGTAGTGAAGGTGGGCGACTCCGCTGCGGGAGCGCTGCTCATTGAGCAGTTGAAGGTCGAGACGCGCGTGCCTAGGGAGGGCGGGTTTGCCGCCTCCCAGCACTACTGGCCAGAAGAACAAGTGGCACTCGTCCACCAAGCCCGCCCCAAACGCCTGGGCAGCGAGATCAGCTCCGCCAACCGTGAGGTCGTGGGTTTCGTCAGCCTTCATCTGGCGAATCGCCTCGACGTTGAACTCCCGCTGAAGGGTGGACCTACCGCTTGACACCGAAGCCAGGGTCTTCGAGAAAACGATCTTGTCGGCCGCTCGCCAGATGTTGGTGAAGTCCACGACCCAGGGCGGCTGGTCGGCGATGGGTGCGGTCTCCCAGTAGATCATCGCCTCGTACATCGGCGTCCGTAGAGATAGGTGCCGACCGGGCGATCAATGTCGTTGATGAAACCGAAGTACTCCTCATCAGGGGTACCCCAATCGATGCCTCCGTCCCGGTCCTCGGTGTAACCGTCGAGCGACATATTCGCAATGTAGATGAGCTTGGCCATGGTGATGCCTCCGAACGGGGCCTCGACCGAAGATAGTTCGCACCGACCACTCAGGATTATGCCTGCCGGACACCGGGCCATCGGTGCATCCTTGAGAACGGTAGGGCACTCGAGAAGGGTCGAACGGGCCACACAGTTCCAGCCTCGGTAGCTGAGAACGAGCTAGACCGCTCACCACACCGACTGTTTGTGCTCGATCCTCTATTGAGCCACTCCATGGCGAAGCCCAGCGGACCTGGTACGGGAGCCAGCCGACAAGACGCCGGCGGCAGGCACTACGGGAGTGTTCA
>CAVXSD010000006.1:0-217500 GCA_963764305.1 uncultured Acidimicrobiaceae bacterium
ATGAGTGCGGTTCCCGGTGAGAGCGGCGTGGAGTCGGGACGCACGTTGAACATGGCCTCGCCGGTCGGCTGGGGAGGATTTGGCGGCGTCGCATTCCGGGGGCTCGGAGGCGCGCGGGCCAGGGGGGGGAGCGCGGGACGAGGCCGAAGAGGCTTGCGATCGCACCCGCGGTGCGGCGCAGGATCGCGCCGATCGCGAGACCCAGGAGACCCGACGATCGTGAGGTAGGCGCCGGCGCCGAGGACCGCCCGGAAGACGTGCGGGTCACCGAGCGAAACGCCGAGGTTCTTGCCGTTGAGGACCGCCTGGCCGGCGAAGAACACGACGAACACCGAGACCATGCTGACACGAACCAGCCGCTCCGAACACGATGGCCTTCGCGGCGAGCACGCTCCGACGCTGCGGCACGGCCGTGAACGTCGCCGGATCAGGCCGGTCGTGTACTCCGAGGTGATCATCGGCACACCGAGCACGCCGATCGCGAGTTGGGCGAGGAACAGCCCGCGCAGGCTGTGCCGGTGGGATCGAACGTGAAGCGCTCTCGGAGGCTGAGCCGGTCGTAGCGATTGATGTAGGCCCACGAGAGCAACACGCCGAACCCGACCGTGATCCCGAAGGTCGCGAACAGCGCCCACACGGTCGAGCGGACGGAACGCAGCTTCGTCCATTCCGACGGATGATCGCCGGGAGGAGAGCGGGAGATCCTGCTCGCTCGCCGACTCGGCGCCGACGAGCGCTTCGTCGACGCGTCGTCCGTGGTCGCGGTGGTGGGAACATCATCGCGACGTCTCCGGGATCGCCGCAGGGTTGTCTGCCGCCGGTGCCCTGATACTCGACGCTGTCTTCGGTGAGCTCGAAGAACGCGTCCTCGAGCGACGCGCGCTGTGGGCTGAGCTCGTGCAGGGTGATGTTGTGACTCGCGGCGAGATCGCCGATGCGCGAGCGTCGGGCCGATGACCGAGAGGGCGCCGTCGTCACACCGGACGGTCGCACCCGTGCTCGACGAGGAATCCTGACAGCTCGTCGGTCGCGGGGAGCGAACCAGGACCGAGGACCCGGCACCAGCGATGATGTGGTCGATGCTGTCGTCGGCGATCAGCTTGCCGCGACCGATGACGATGAGGTGCTGGGCGGTCAGCGCCATCTCGCTCATGAGATGGCTGGACACGAACACCGTTCGACCTTCGGTCGCGAGCTGCTGAAGAAGGTGCGGATCCAGACGATGCCCTCGGGATCGAGCCGGTGACCGGCTCGTCGAAGAGCAGGATCTGGGGGTCGCCGAACAGCGCGCCGGCGATGCCGAGGCGCTGCTTCATGCCGAGCGAGAACGGGCCGACGCGCGACCGCGACATCCGCCAGCCCGACGAAGCCGAGAACCTCCTCGACACGCCGGTTCGGGATCCGGTTGCTCTGTGCGAGCGCAACGGAGATGGTCAACGGCACGTCGGCCGGGGTGCATCGCCTGCGCATCGAGCAGCGCACCGACCTCGTGGGCGGGAAAGCGGCGTCGGCCGTATGGCCGGCCGTTCACCGTCACGTTGCCGCCGGTCGGCGCATCGAGACCGAGGATGAGGCGCATCGTCGTGTCTTGCCCGCGCCGTTCGGGCCGAGGAACCCGGTCACCTGGCCCGGCCTCGACGTCGAACGACAGTCCGTCGACCGCGAGCGTCGCGCCGTAGCGCTTGGTCAGGCCGCGCTTCGATCATGGTGGGCGCTCCTCGACCGGCACCTCGCGAACCCCAAGCCGGAGAGTCGACGTTACGTCAACCACGAGGTGTCGGCATGGACACGTTCAGCGGGCTCTCAGTTGAGAACCGGTCTGGCGGCGCAGGCTCGAGGCCTGGGCGGTCGTTGTTCCGGGGTGCTGTGAGATCGGGTTATCCCTCTCCGGGCTGGCGGAGAGTTCGGAGAGCGCGATGTATGAGGCAGGGTGTCGACGGGCCGACTCGCGGGTCCCCGCGTCCGGATCCTTGCGGTGCTGGGAGTCGTGGTGTCGCGTACGCCGGTCTCATGATGGGCGCGGGCCCGCGGCTGCCGATCCTCCCGGGCCTCCTGGGCCTACCGGCCCTTCCGGGCCTTCGGGGCCGGAACCCGGTCACTCGCCGCACAAGGTCGAGTACCCGACGGTCGAGACCGCCCATGGTCGTGGCCACGACCTTCACGCTCGGCCAGTCAAGCGTCGGGCTAAGGCCCGCTCAGCTACGGCGGCGGCGTCGACGGCATCGGTGTCACGACCGGCCGCCGAAGGTCTACCTCGTCGTTCTGGGGCTCGCAGTGGGGCACCTCGTCGGCGGTGCCGACGGCTACGTCACCTCTCCGGTGACTCCCCAGGGATGGCGCCCGCGGCTCCAGGCGCTGTTCAACGGGCTCGGCACCAACGGCGAGACGTGGTCGGGTGTCATGACGCAGTACTGCGAAGGTGTCGCGTCGGCGCGACGTCGTGCCCGGCGCAACAGCGCGCACGTCGGCGTACCCGAACGGCGGCGCGCTCGCCGGCATCTGGGTCGACACCGCCGCGGCCGCCCGACCAAGGCGACCGACCATCAGATCGGCGTCGAAGCACTCAACGGCGTCGCGCACTTCGGCAACACGACCGCGTCGGTCGAACCGCAACGCGCAGTACATCGTCGTGTCGCCGACGGGGACCCATCCCGGCGGGTTCAACACCCCGGCCGGCAACTTCTGCGCGTGGCACGACTACAACGGCGACACGACCCTCAACGGTGGCGCGGTCACGTCCCCCTACGGCGACTTCGCGTTCACGAACATGCCGTACGTCACCGACCTGGGCCCGAGCTGCGGCGCGAACTACGTCAACGCGCGGCTGCCGGCGGCACGCTCGACGGCGTCACGATCGTCGAGGGCCACGAGTACGCCGAGACGATCACCGACCAGAACCCCGCGCGGCGGCTGGACCGACACCACCGGCTACGAGAACGCCGACAAGTGCGCGTGGGTCGGCCGCGGCGGGACCGGCGGCGCGCAGAACGTCGACGTTCGCGACCGGGCTCCTTCGCGATGCAGTCCACGTACTCGAACGACAGCAACTCGTGCCAGATCGCACACGCCATCGTCGGCGTCGCAGCAACGACTTCTCGATGACCGCGTCGCCGGGGTCGGTGAGCGCCGTCCAGGGCAGCGTCGGCGCCGACGACGGTCGCGACCGCGGTGACGAGCGGGCGCGCGCAGACCGTGAACTTCTCGTCGGTGGCGCGCCGCGGGTGTGACCGGCGGCTTCACCCCGGCCTCGGTGACCGCCGGCGGCTCGTCCACGCTCACGTTCACCGTCGGCGCGTCGGTCGACGCGGGCACCTACACCCTCAACGTCACCGGGACCGGCGCGTCCGCGACCCACTCGACCGCGTCACGCTCACGGTGACCGCCGCGAACGACTTCTCGATCGAGCGCGTCGCCGGGGTCGGTCAGCGCCGTCCAGGGAGCGTCGGCGCCGACGACGATCGCGGACCGCGGTGACGAACGGGCAGCGCGCAGACGGTCACCTTCTCGCTCGGCGGCGCGCCCGTCGGGTGTGACCGGGGGCTTCTCGCCGAGCTCGGTGACCGGGCGGATCGTCGACCCTCACCCTCACCGTCGGCGCGTCGACGGCCGCGGGCACCTACAACCTCACCGTCACCGGGACCGGCGCGTCCGCGACCCACTCGTCAGGTTGACCCTCACCGTCACGCTCGCCGGTGGCATCGGGGTCGTGAACGGCGGCTTCGAGACCGGCACCCTGAGCGGCTGGACCGTGGCCGGCTCGGCGTCGGTGGCGAGCCCGGGCCACAGCGGCAGCTACGCGGCGTGGGTCGGGAGCACCTCGGCGACGAACGGCGACTCGTCGATCACACAGACGTTCACTGACGCCCTCGGGCGGCCACGCGACGTTCAGCTTCTGGTACAGCATCCACTGCCCCGACACCGTCCGCTACGACTGGGCAACGGTGACCTGCGTGACAACACGACCGGCAAGACCACCACACTGCTCGCCAAGACGTGCACGAACACCGGTGCCTGGGTGCAGGTCAGCAGCCGCTCGCCGGCGGTCACAGCTACACGCTCAACCTCGTGAGCCACGACGACAACTACCCCACCGACCCGACCTACGTGCAGTACGACGACGTCACGCTGACCTGATCCGTCCGGGCTCGGGGCCGAGATCGGAGTACGGGATGTTCCGGTGCTGCCGCGTCGTCGCCGTTCTCCTTGCTGCCATCGCGTCAGCCGGGATGTTGCTCGGCGGTTGTGGCTCGGGGGATTCGAACGCTCACAGCAAGACTCCCGGCGGATCAGGTGCCGGCGCCACCGGCACCGTCGGCGTCGACGAGCAGGCGAACGGCACGGTGGTCTCACTCCGCACGGGCGGCTCGCTCGTCGTCACCCTGCAGAGCACCTACTGGGTGCTCGCCCCACCGAGTGACCGTGGAGTTCTGCGTTCGTGGTCGCGCCCACGACGGCGAGTGGCGCGTCGTGCCCGGCATTCCCGGGCAGCGGCTGCGGGACGGTCACCGCGACGTACACGGCAGGGCACACGGGAACCACGGAGCTCACCGCGCACCGGGACACCTGCGGCGAGGCGCTCCGCTGCGTCGGCCCCCAAGCCGACTGGAAGATCACCGGACGAGTCTCGTGACCTCGGTGCTAGGCGCTCGCGACGAGCTGCTGGAGGATGATGATGCCGAAGAACACGATCAAGAAGGACAGGTCGATCATGCCCGTCCGCGGGACCACGCGCCTGACGGGTCGGAGCACAGGTTCGGTCAGGGTGAACAGCACGCCGCTCACCGAGGCGGCCACCCCTCCCGCGCGGGCGGGAACCACGACAGGAGCGCTCGTCCCATGAGGATCAAGAGGTAGATCTGGAGAAAGAAGAGAATGAAACCGGTCATCCAGCTATTCCGTTCAACGTGACAACGCCGCCAACAGACGGTACTTCTCTTCAGCAACGCTCGACGTGCCGCCAGAGTTCCCGTCCGCCCACGCCTGGCGGCTCTGGCGAAGTCCTGAATCCCACCTGAAGCGCGACGAGCCGGATGGTACCGATGCGCGAGTGCCAGCAGTCACAATGTTGTCATGGGACCGATCCGTGCACTGATGGTGACGATCGCGGTGCTCGGCGGAGTGGTCGCGCTGGGAGTGCCGACTGCGACTGCAGGCGTGCCTCCAACCTGCGTGACTGCGCAGGCACACCTTGCCGCTCTGCAGGCGCGCCTCGCGACGATGCAGCAGCGCATCGATGCCGACAACGCGAAGCTGGCGGACGCGGGCGACGACCCGGCGCGCATCGCGGAGCTCGAGGCACGTGTGACACGGCGCGGCACCACTACGATCGGCTCGAGGCTCGGCTCACCGCGATCACAGAGCGCTGCCCGAGCTGACGCGGCCTTGTGGTCACGCGGCGCGTGGTACCTCCCGCACTCGACGCCCACGCCGCTGATAGAGGTCGCACACGTTGAGGTGCTCGACGAAGCGGAACGAGTGCCGTATGTACGTGTCGAGATGGAGGGCGCGGTCGGTGAGGCTGCCCGATCGGGGTGTCGCCTGCGCACGACGCACACCCAGCGCACGTGGCGGCGGAGCGTGTCGATGACGCCGGCTTCTCCGCGAGGACCGAGATCAGAGCGTCCGGGATAGTCGTACGCGGTTGGGTCGTGGAGGTGGGCGGCGAGGTAGTAGTAGCTCGCGCCTAAGAACGTGAGGAAGACGGTTCCTCCCGTGTCGTGGCGGAGCTCCACCGTGTCGGCCCGAACCTGCTCTCGGGCGCGTCGGTGGTGAGCGGCCCCGACAGCGGCGAAACGCTTTCGGCGACGACTCGATTCGGTCCGACGATTGTGGGTCGTTGGGCCCACGCGGCGGCGCCCCCGATCCCGAGCACCAGTGCCATGGCGGTCGCTCCCGCCAGCGCACGGTTCCACCGGGCGGACGCGAATGTCGGGACACCGCCGCTCGCCGCGCACCGATGATCGCGAGCCCGAGGAGCAGCGGCATTGCTTCGGTGAGGTGCTGGGGAGCGAAGTCGGGAGCTGCCACGGCGAATCCCACGACCGCGAACGCAACCGTCGCGACGATCCCGGGAGTCCGGTTGCGTCGAAGCCGCCAACCGCTCACGACGAGCAGCACGAGCGCCACGCACGGAACCAGATGGACGGTCCGAGTGACGTCCTGCCCGAACGAAGATCCGGCATCGGTGAGCAATCTGAACGACTGACCGAAGCCAGGGAGAACGCTGCGGCCCTCCACCTGGAGGTAGGCCGTTCCCTTGCCGGTGAACACGTCACCGAGCAACGCGCCGGTCGTGTGGGTGACGACGAACGGCAGCATCATCCCCGCGACCGTGACGAAGAAGCCGGTCGCGCTCCAGCCGATCGCGTTTCGACGGCGCCGCCCCGGACGAGGCAGGTATCGTTGCGTAATGAGAGTCGCGACGACGGCCGCGAAGGCCGCCAACCCGATGTTCGGTTTCGTGGCAAACGCTGCGCCACAAGAGCGCGCCGGTTGCACACAGCGCACCCGTGCTCGACCGGTGGGAGTCGAGCGCCGCGAACGAGCGGAGCAGCATGACCAGCGCGCCCAGCGACAGTGTCACCGCGAGCATGGAATAGACGCTGGCGAAATGCGCAACCGGTGCGCCGTACAGGAACACGGCGCCGGCAAGCAGGAGCCGACCGCGAGTTCCATGCCGAGGCGTCGTGCGATCACCCACACCAGCCCAACCGACGCTGCAAAGCATGTCGAGCCAGCCGCGTTCGAGCCAGAGATGGACCCCGAAGATCCACACCAAGCCCTGCATCAACCACATCGCGAGTGGCGTCGTCACGTAATAGACACCGCGATACAACGACGCTCCCGAGTTCGCCCGTACCGCGACCCACAGGAACCACGCCTCGTCCGAACGCACGACCGGACGTCGCATCGAGGTCGCGAACGACACCGCGCACAATGCACCGAGCGCGAGCAACGGAGCGCGAAGCGCCTGCACGAGCTCGCCGTGCAGCGTCCATGCGATCGCTCATTCCGATGACCGGCTCATGCATCGCACACCAGCATGGATCAGGTTCAGAGTGTTGTCATACCCGGCCAGGACCGGGTGGTCTGGTCAGGGCAGGTGGCGGAGGGCGACGATCCAGATCGCGAACATGACTTGCCCGACGACGAGCGCGGTGAACACCCCCGTAATGGTGCGGTGCCCACGACGCTCGAGGAGCTGACCGCCGGCCGCGAAGGGCGGAAGCACTCGTTGGCGTAGCGAGCGAGGCCGACGATCCCGAGGACGAGGGACGGGAGGAGGGACAGCCCGGTGAGCACCTTCCATGACCGAGGGATTCGACGGGCAGCTGCGACGGCCACGCCGAGCGCGACCATCGCGAGCGCGACGTGGAACAACACGGTACCGAGGTAACGACCTCCGAATCCGAACAGCGTGACTTCGCGCCACGCCCACTTCGCGTGGAAGAACTTCAGGAGATCACCGGTCTTCGCCCAGTTGAAGACCATCCAGCCGCTGAGCGCGAGTACCGAGGGCACACACACACGGAGCAGCCGCGGCATCACGAAACCGACGGCGAACGAGCGCGACCACGACAACGATCCCGTTCGGGCGAGTCAGCGTCGCGGCTGCCGTCAGCAGACCTGCCGCCAGGTTCGCGGTGTTCGTCGACGAGGACGAATGCCCACACCGACGCCGCGAGGAACAACGACGACGGGTACACGAGCGAGAACACGAACGCGGCCGGGAACAGCGCCAACAGCCATGTCGCGAGATACCCGGCTCTCGCGGAGCAGCGACGAGCGACCAGCCGGTGCAGGCCGACCATCGCGGCGAAGAACGCGACGTGACTGATGACGACGCCGCCGAGCCACAGCGGCAGCCCGAACCACCCGAGCACGTGCATCGCCGCGGGGAACAAAGGAAAGAACGCCCCAGGACGACTGCCCATGGTGCGCGAGGAGCGACGGGTACCCGCCGCACCGCGATTGCCTGATACCAGCGCCCGTCCCACTCCCGAATCCCTGGCTCACGATGCGGTGACCCGACACGGTCACCATGACCACGATCAACACATCCGACAGGACCGCGTGACACCACGTAAGGGACCAACACCATTTGCCAGTCGCGCTGACACGGACGCGTTGCTGCGGGTCCGCGGCGGTCGAGACGGCCACGGACAGATCGACGTCGTACACCAACACCCCTCACATCACGGCGCGTCCTCCAGAGCATTCGGACACGCCGCACCGATCCTAAGACCGCGACGCACCCCGACAGCTCTTCCCAGCCCGCAGCGTTCAGGCCACGTTCAACCCGCGAACCCAATGGTGGAGCGTGGACATCCGGCGCTGTGTCGCGCCAGCAGCGCTCGCGGCTTCGACGTGCGCGTTCGCTCTCGTCATCGGCTTCGCGCGCGAGCGATGCCTCCGGGGCTGTACGGGCTGCTCGTCGTCGGTGGGTGCTGCGGCTACCTCGTCATGGGCGTCGCCGACCGGAAGTGGGGTGGGCTCACGCTCAAGGTCGTTGCGACGACTGCCGTCGTGCAGTTCGCGGTGGCGATCGCCTCGCCTCCGCGTGGCAGCAGCGACCTGTGGTGGTACGACATGTACGGCCGCATCCTCGCCGTGCATCACGCCAGTCCGTACACACATGTGGCGGCCGACTTCCCGCACGATCCCATCATGAAGTTGCTCGGGCCGACCTGGCTGCACACGCCGTCGGTGTACGGTCCGCTCTTCACCGGCATCTCCGGCGCGGCATCCCTGGTGGTGGGGACTTCGCTGCTGTCGACGCGCCTCGTCTATCAGGGTCTGGCGCTCGTGGCGGTGAGCGGCGCGGCCGTCATCATCGGGCGCCGGACCCGCTCGCCGGGCGCGGTCGCGTTCCTCACCGCGTCACCGGTCGTCGCGATCTATGTGGTCAACGGCGGCCGCAACGACATCCTCGTCGGACTCGCGCTCCTCGCCGCGACCGTCCTGGCCCTGGACGGCCGGGACACGGCAGCTGGGGTCGCGGCCGGACTCGGCGCGATGGTGAAATTTGACGGGGCTGGTAGGCGTCGTCGCGTTGGTCGTGTCGCTCGCCGCCCGTCGAGGGAGGAGCTCGGCTCGGCGCGCCGCATCCGCCGCAGCCGCGTGTCATGGTCGTGGGCTATCTCCTCGTGGGCCCCGAGGCGTTGTTCACGCCGATGCGCACCGCCGGCGCGTTGTTCTCGGGCGGATCGGTCTGGCAATGGCTAGCGTGGAATCGGGATGCCCAGCACGCACCTAGCGATCGCGGTGTCCGTCGTCGTCGTCCTCGTCGTCCTCGTCCGTGTTCGAGCGAGCGGTGCGACGCGGGCAATCACCGCGACGCTCACCGCGCTCACGCTCACCGCGCCGTACACGCTTCCCCTGTACGTCGCCTGGGCGCTTCCGACCGCGGCGCTCGATCACGACAGCAAGGTGTCGCGTATCGCCGCTGCCGAAGGTGTCGTGCTCATCGCCGGTCATGCGCTCACGAGTCATCCGCTACCCGGCCCCGCCGGGAACGCGCTCGCAGCCGTCGCCTCGGTCGCGGTCCCCGCATGCAGTCTCGTCCTCGTCGTCATGCTGCTGCGCGCCGTCAAACCCGGTGACCGAGCGAACCGACGTCCCCACACGCTCGTCTTCGGGTTGTTCAGGTGAGCGAGATGAGCAACGAGCTCGGTCAGCACCGCGATCAGTGGGTGCGTGTCTCAGGGGTGATCGCACCGGTCGTCGCGGTCGTCGGTGTGATCGTCGTGTGGCTGTCCGCGTGGCGGGGTGTGGATGTCCCGGCGCAGGTCTACCGAGTCGAGATGTTCCGCCAGTACGGCTGGCTGTTGTGGGACAGCCGCTGGTACGGCGGCCACTACTTGCTGCCGTACTCGGTGCTGTTCCCGCCGTTCGGAGCGGCTCTCGGCCTGTACGGCGCGGCCGCGCGTCGGCGCGGCGGCGCGACCTGGGCCTTCGATCGGCTCATGCGAACGAGCTCGCAGTCTCGCAGCGTCGTCCCCAGTCTGGTGTTCGCGGTCGGGACCGATCGTGCCGGTCGCGATCGGCCAGTTCCCGTTTCTCAGCGGCGAAGCCGCGGGCTCCTCGCGGTCTATGCGGTCCGGACGCGACGACGGAGCGCTCGCAGTCATCTGCGTTGTCTGTTGCCCTCTTCTCAGCCCGGTCGCGGGCGTGTTCCTCGTCTTGGTGCTCACCGCGTTGGCATGGGGGGCCCGCGGTCCCGCCGTTGGTCGCTCCTTGCCCTGGCCGCCGTGACCGCGCTGCCGCTGCTCGTCCTCAACGTCAGCTTCTACGAGCCGGGACGTTCCCGTTCTGGGGAAGTGACCTGTGTCGTTCTCGTGCTCTGTGCTCTCGGCTTCTTCTTGCTTCCGACGACCTCCGGCCACTGCGGATCGCGGCGGTGTTGTACGCACGGGCTTCCGTTGCGCTGTTCTCGCTGCCCAATGCGTTCGGGGGCAACTTCGTACGGCTCGCTTCTGCCGTCGCTCCCGCGTTGCTCGTCGCGTGGTGCCGGCTGCCGGGTCGCCGTCTGATGGCCCTGGACGGTCGCTGCCACTGTTGCTCTGGCAGATGGCACCCGCCTGGGGCGCCATCGAATCCGCGAACCACGATCCGTCGGCCGATGCGCGTACTACCAGCCCCTGCTCGACTTCGTCGCGGCCCAGCCGACGACCGGTCGCATCGAGATCCCATTCACCCTTGCCCATTGGGAGGCCGCGTTCGTCGCGCCCACGTGTCGCTCGCTCGAGGCTGGGAACGTCAAACCGACCGAGCCGACAATCCGATCTTCTACGACGCCAAACCGCTCGACGCTCGCCGCGTACAAGGCATGGCTGTACCACACCGGCGTGCAATGGGTGGCGCTCCCCGACGTCGCGCTGGACTACTCCGCGCAACGATGAAGCGACGCTGCTGCGACACCCGCCGCCCTACTTGGACCTGGTCTGGAGCAATGCCCATTGGCACGTCTGGAAGGTGACGGGATCCCCCGGGAATCGTCGACGGCGCCGCTCAAATCGTCTCGATCAAGCCGGACCACATCACTGTGGAAGCCACTGCGATCGGCACTGCGACACTGCGCGTGCACTACACGTCAACGTGGACGGTTGTCGCCGGTCAAGCCTGCGTGAGCGCGTCGCCCGACGGATGGACCCGGCTCACTTTCTCGTCGGCCGGCCGCGTCGAGCTCGCGTCGACCCTCTTCGGTGATGGTGACGACTGCGCCTCGTGACGATGTCCACGCAGAGCCGGAGTCTCTTCGTTACGCAGGCTTCCGGAACATGTCGCAGTGGCTGAGCGACTCGACGAACTCGAAATGCTTGCGTACCCAGTGCTCGATCTGTCGCGGTTGCAACGGGCCGGTTCCCATTGATCGACCGGTCGACACACACCCAGGTGGCCTCGCCGCGCTCAGTCGCCGGATCACCCCTTGCTCGCCCGCGGCGCCGAAGTCCGAGACCTCGGGAATGTCGAACGGGAGCGGATCGCGCGTCCCGGTGGTGAGGTACCAGAACCCGGCGTCCTTGGTGGCGATCAACACGCGACCATCGGTCGACTCGGCGACGAAAGACCGGAGCTCCTCGACCGACGACCGGAGCCGCTTCGCCACCGGGACGTTCTGGAAGTGCGGATAGGCCGAACGGGTCACGAGACGATCGGTGTACCCGTCGACCGAGTGCAGCACGATCACGACCATCGCCGCGAGGACCGCGGCGCTCGCGAGCCCGTACACGGCGTGCCGAACGCGGCGAGTCAGTGGGCGGGCCGACCGGGCCGCCATCACCGCCCCGAGCGTGGCGGCGAAGGCAAGCGGCGCGACATCGGCGAGATGATTCGATCCCGGGAGCGGGAACATGCCGACGAGCGCGGCGACGGTGAACAACGCGAAGAACACCACGAGGCGGCGGTCGGCGCCACCGCGCACGCAGCACTGCCCACACGATCGTGATCGTCAGGAAGATCGGGAGCAACGCGAGGACCGCATGGAGCGCGTCGAGGGGTCGTCCGCCGTTCGCAACGATTGTCCGCAAGGTGTCGAGGCTGTTGCTCACGGTGGTGGCGTACGACGTGCCGACGCGGATGTAGTCGCCTTTGTCGGCGAACACCTGGCTGACGAAGTCGTTCCACGCTCCTGACGCCAGAATCGGGAGTGCGACGAGCACGAGCGGTGCCACGAAGCCGCTGGCGACGAGCCCCTCCTCGCGGACGAGGCTCCGCCTGTCGAGGCCCTTGCCGCGGATGACCCAGATCCCTACGACGGCCGCGGCGAGGGTGAGGAGCCCGATGTTGGGCTTCGCGCCGAACGACAGTCCGCACGCGACGCCCACGCCGACGAGGAGCCACGGGCTTCGTCTGGTTGCATCGACGTCCTGGTCACACCACACGAGCAGGACACGGAATGCGACGAGCGCGAACAGGATGGCCAACGACGAGTAGACGCTGATCCAGTGCGTCACGGGTGATGCGACCACGAACAGTGCGGCACCGAAGAGCACCAGCGTTTGCCAACGAACACGGCACCAGATCGCGATCGAGATCGCAATGAGGAACTCAGGTACGAAGATGGCGACCTGCAACGCGCGCAAGACCGTGAGTTGCACGCCTCCAACCCGGGCGAACCCCGCGCTCAGCCATGCCGCGAGCGGGGTCGACACGAAGTACACATCGGAGTACAGGCGGTCGCCGTGGGTGAGGCGCCGGGTGACCCAGAGCATCCACGCCTCGTCGATGAGATTCGCCCGGTTGCCGAGGAGCAGCACATAGGTGATCGCGAAGAGCGAGATCGCCGCACCCACCCACGTTGCCGGGCTCGGCCTTCGCGGGCCGGGGATTACCTGAGTCATCGCGCGGCATCGCTCAGCCGGCGGGTGACGGGTTGGGGTCGAGGATGACCGGTGGTCGTGGTGCTTGGTTGAAGTCGAAGTCCTTGACGAGGTTGCCGAGCACCTTGGCGTTCTCGCGGACGGTTGGTCGGGGGTCGGGGCGGCCGTCGGTCTTCGGGTCGATGCGGGCACCGCCGAGGAAGTCGTCTTCGATGAACTTCACGTACGCGTCGTGGCTGAGGGTCTGGTGGTCGATGTACCCGCGCTTCGCGTAGGGGCTGATGACGAGTCCGGGCACGCGGAGGCCGTACCCGTTCTGGTCGACGGTGGGCGGCTTCACGTGGTCGTAGAAGCCGCCCCAGTCGTCCCATGACAGGAAGATCGCGGTCGAGTTCCAGTCGGGGCTGCGCATCACCGCGTTGATGATGTTCGTCACGTACGCCTGTCCCGCGGCGATCGACGCGGGCGGGTGCTCGCTCACGTCGTCGCCGGGGATCACCCACGAGACAGCCGGGAGGGTGCCTTGTTGCGCGGCGGTGAGGAAGTTCTGCGTCGGTTGGATGTTGCCGAGCTGCCCGTCGGTCTTGACGGTGTCGAAGTAGGGCAGCGGGTTCCAGATGCCGGGGGTGTTGGCGTTCTGCGCGTGCAGCGTGCAGGTGACCTGCGATGCGTTCCGGCAGTCGGGCTCCTGGCCGGGCGAGATGTAGTAGCCCCACGACACGCCGTACTGGTGCAGGAGGTAGGTGAGATCGGTCCACGCGTAGTCAGGCGTGGGGAGTGTCTGCGCGCCCGTCTGCTTCTTCCGCGCCGCGGCCTGGAAGTCGGGAGGCGGTACCGGCCGGTCGAGTGTCGTTCGTGCAGCTCTGGGGGTCGCCGGCGCGGCTGCAGATCGCCGACCATTCCGACACCATGAACAGGTGCTGCGGCAGGCTCCACGAGCTGTTCGGCTCGAACAGGTGGTCTTGCAGCACGAACTGGTTCGCGTACGCCCAGTAGTTCGGGATCTCGCGGGCGTCGTGGTAGCCGAGCACGTCGAGGGCGCTTCCGGGCGTGCACCCGGGGTCGTGCGGGTCGTTGCATCGCTGCGGTGTCGTCACGGATTGCGCGAGGAAGCCGTTCATCTTGCCGCCGTTGATGTCGGCCGCCGCCGCCTTTGCGCCGTGTGGCCCGCCGCCGTTCATGTCGGCGGGGTCGTGGAACGGCCGCGTGCAGGTACCCGTCTTCGGGTTCGGCAGGCACACGGTCGGCACGCCGTGGTGCATCGGGATGCCGTCGGCGCCCGGGTACGTGCCGAAGTACGAGTCGAACGACCGGTTCTCCTGCATGATCACCACGACATGCTTGATCTTGTGGATCCCGCTCGCTGCCGGAGCCGCCGCTCCGGGCGCGCCGGCGGTCGTGACGTCAGCGCTCGCGGCTGACGGGAAGGTGGTGACCGCGCTGAGCGCGGCGACGACCGAGGACCGCCCACTTCATGTTCATCGGGTCACCGGGAGCTGGAGGCAGAGGATTCGCGTCGTACCCGAGTGCCAGTCGGGCGCGCATCGGGGCAGGGACGCTTCGAGCGCGCTGCGGCGTCGAAGCTCGAGCACCCAGACCCGCCCGGTTGCCGGCGCATGACCGAGCTGCACCGCGGCCACCTGAGGGAGGCCGGTCACGTGCACTTTGCGGTACGGCGTGCCCGTCGCGATCGCGAGCGGCCAGACGATCTCGGGCCGGCGACGGGCCGGATGGACCGCGACGGTGTCGCCAGGCCGCACGACCGACTCGAGATGCCGGATGAACACGTCGGGTCCCGAACGCGCGTTCACGAGCTCGACGGCCTTGGGCACGCCGATCGCCACGACGAGTACCACGAGCACGATGCCGAGTTTCGGCGCGGCCCGCACGATCGATTCGACGACCACGCCGATCGCGAACAGCGCGCCCCACGACATCACCGTCAACGTCCGGTCGAGCATGAAGAAGTTCGGATGGCAATGGCAGCGATGAGGCAGTCGATCAGCTTTCTCACTGTTTCCCCGTGCCGGCGACACGAGCGGTACAGCGCGGCTGCGTCTTCGTAGTCAGTCGCTTCGGTGGGCAGCAAAGAGGCGCGAGCGAGCAGTCCTCGAAGGTCGTTGAGGTGTTGCTCGTCTCGTGCGCCGGCGAGCACTTCCATTCGGATGGGGTGGCACGTGACGATCTCGTCGTCCAAGAGTGCGTCGACGCGGTCGCAGACGGGGCTGCCCGTGTCACGGAGGAACTCGACCCACGCCGAGGTGTCGATGATGATCACGGGGTGCGTGCAGAGCGCATTTCCTCGAGGTCACCCTCCCAACCGGATCCGCGAAGCCGGCGGGCTTTCTCGAGGCTCAGCGGCTCTCCTGCCAGAGTCCGCAAAGCGAAGTTCACGGCCTCTCGTTTGGTGGCCAGGCGATACCGCCGCATGACGACGTCGCAGGCCTCCTCGTCGATGTCGATGTTGGTGCGACTCATACACCTATGATACACCAATATTCCTGGGACGTGCCCTGGGGTGGGCAATGCCGGCCCGGAGATCCGTCTCCACAGTCCACCCTCTATGGCAAGGGATGGCACAACAGCCCTGATCATGCTGAACCGCTCCGCACCGGCATGCACTCTGACCAGGACTGCTGTCTTCATGCGAACGGCGACGAAACCCGTTTTCGTAACTGCAAAGCCCCGTACGGCGGTTCGATTCCGCCCGCCGCCTCTTCTTGTTGGTGCAGGTGGGCGGTACTGCACACCATTCCCTGTGCCGAGTCCCCGCCGGATACCGCGGATATACCGCGGCTCCTCATGGACAACCGGGGGATCCGAGCGGACTCGTGCGCACTCCGAGCCGACGTGATCACGTCGTCGAGGCAGCTGGCGATCGCCTTGCTCCGCTCTGCCGTGGCGTGCTGGTAGCGCACGGCGGTTATGCGCGCCATGTGGACACAGGGTTAGGCCAGTGAGGACGCTCACTCAATGCAGCCCACGGGTAAGGACTTCACGCTGTCTGAGAGTCCCGATGACGTTGGCCTTGGCTGAAACGCAATCTATCAAGCAGCCGGGCGGGCGCGAAGATCGCTGGCTCATGAAGTGGCCACACCTCGCAGTGTCGCGCCTTCGAATCCGAGGCCGCGAGGATCCCGTTGACCGCCCGACGAGCGGCTTCGTTGGCGCCCTCCATGGTTGCCAGATCGGTGAACGTGCGGACATAGTCAGAAGCCAAGAACAGGTTCGGTACTGCAGTAGAGGCGTCTGGGCGGTACTGCCACGATCCGACCGTGTTGACTAGCAACGGTTCAAGGTTGATGTCGGTACGTATCCCTTCGGCTTCCCTCACCTCGGGAAACCGAACGTCCTCATCCAGAAACCAGGACACGACATTGTCCTCGGCTAAGGCCTGCGGGTAAGTCGGCGCGAGGTGCGCCCGGAGCTGGGCGAGGACGTCGGTGGCGATTTCTTCTCGCGTACAGTCCATCGCCGTCTTGCCTGAGACAAGACCCGGCGTCTGCCAATCCGAGATGTCGACGGAGAAGACGCCTCGCACATCTCCTTGTCCGACGTCGGCAGCCTTGAAGTTGCTCCAGAATTGGGCCTGCGAGATCGAGGTGAGGGACCACGGCGAGTCGATGTAGATGACGTGTCCGTGAACGATGGGTACGTCCCGGCGAAGGAAGAAAACGATGCCGTTCATCCAGCGGGTGACGAGCCGAGACAACTGGGCGAGCCCGGGATCGGCCTGTTGGATGGCGTCGTTCGCCAGACGGGTCATGTGTTCGACCGGCACGGCAGCGACATACCAGTCCGCCGCAACTTGTCTCCGGCCTCTGGAATCAGCGACGACCACGCCGCTGATGCGGCCGGCCTGCGTTTCTAGCCCTTCGACCCGGACGCCAAGTTCGAAGTTGACCCCAAGGTGCTCCAGGTGTGCGAGCCACGGCGAGATCCACACATCACTGGTCGGGCCATTGAGCACCCGATCCGCCTCGCGACCCGGAGTGCCCAAGTCGAAGAGGAGCTGCAGCAAGGTGTAGCCCCCAGTACGCGCGCTCATTTCACGGGCGCGAGCAGCTACTAAGGTTCGAGTGAGTCCATCGGCCATGAACTTCTGGTAAGCGACTGACCGGTGAGATGCTCCCGAGAAGTCCCACCAACTCACCCGGTCCCACTCGTCGTGGCGGCGCTCCTCGCAACTCGTAAGGAGGACTAGAAGTCTGCTCGCGAAGTAGGCGTAGTCCCCAGGGGAGAGCTGGGCAATGGGATGTAGCGCGGTGTGAAGTATCAGTTGGAGGTCGCGGACCGAATCTGGGAAGTGAGCCGGTAGCTTGACTGGCGGCAGGCCACCTGACCGGGCGATCTCGGACTCCGTGGCGTCGCGGAGGTTGTCCAAGACTCCATCGGCCTGGTTGCGGTAAGGAATGCGACGCATCGTGTCTGGAAGGTGCCGATAGAAGCCCGGGAAGAACCGGAACCCGTGTTCAGCGGGAAGGCTGTCTCGACCGGGACTGCTCGAATGGGGAACGGGGAAGCTGCGCGCCTTTCCGCCCGGCAGGTCGCGACCCTCCAGGACCGTCACAGAGAAACCTCGCTCGGCGAGCTCTTGCGCCGCCGACATGCCGGCTACGCCACCACCGAGGATCAAGACTGAAATTGGTCAGTTGGCTAGACCTCCTTTTGGACCACGCGCACCCTGGCAGAAGTCCACAAACACTTCTCGATGGCACGAGTTTGCATTAACAGCAGCGTCTGAACAACTCGCCCAGTTTGGTGTCCCAAGGCCCGGTCACACCATTGGACATGAGACACGATCAAGAGGGTCGTGGGGATCGCCGCCACGCCCGGGAACTGAGTTCGGCCTCAACGCCTCCCGGTTCGTTCGTCCGGGATGGTTCGTCCCTCGCGGAATACCACGTTCTCCAGACACACGTCGTTGTGACAGATCATCGAAGCACGTCCCGGTCGTCATCGATCCGAATGTTCAACCCAGCAAAGACCCCTTTAGCCAATGGGAGGACTTGTGCGCTGTCAATCACAATATCTCGAAGGTATTCGCTGCCCTTGAGATTCGAGAGAACCGACCCGTGAAAGCGGGCGCCGGGAAGCTTCGCCTGAGATACATCGGCTTCGCTCAGGCTGCAGTCGAAAAAGGACGCGGCTGTCAACTGAGCTGAATAGAGCTCAGCTCGTTCCAGGTTCACACGATCAAAGAGGACACGATCACCTTGGGCCATTCGAAGGTTCACACCGTCAAGCCTGACTTGGGAGAAGCTGACGTCTTGCAACTGGGCTCGGGGGAGCAGCGCACCCGACATGCGGCACCCTTTGAACGTCACGCGCGTGAAGGAGGCCTCTCCGATATCTGCGCCCGAGAAGTCGCTCGCTTCCACAAGGACATCAACCAGGCGAAGGCGGTTGAGATCAGCGGCCGTGAAGGAGGAATGCACGATATGTGAGTCCTCAACTATTAACCCCTCGAGGTCGAGGTCAGAAAACTCCCCCTGAATGGTGCCGTGGTTGATCTCGGACCCGATGGCGAGAATTAGATCTGATTCCGAAGGCAAATCGGAGGGAAGGCGGGGAGGTGTCGGTCGGTCGCTTCTCGCACGAGCCATTCTCTAGAGGATAAGGGCCGAGAGGAGAGTGCCCAGTTCGCCGGAAGTAGGCGTATTAGCGGTTGGATGACATCTGCATATGCCAAAGACTGACATCGAGGCCTGGATAACGGGTTGCAATGCCCGCCAATGTTTCTTGGGTCCAATGAGGGTGACGCGGGCGTGGGAACCCGAGGAGAAGCAGTTGTCTCAGCGTCGCCTGTTCAACAAACGGTCGCCAATCCGGATGAAACGACTGGTCTCCCCAGGAATGCCGGGATGTCCATGTGTTCTCGGCGTGGCGGTAACTGGCATGGATGCTGAAGCGGGCGGCGCCCTCTGCGGTCAGTTCGGTTGCCCGATGAAACGTGTCTGTGCTGTAGAGCACGACCGTTCCATCTTTACCGGCCCCGGATGACTCATGCTCGTAGAGTTCTGGTCGCTCGTTGCGCCTTGGACATGTGGCAAAGCCCGAATGCCCTTGCTCACGGAAAGCGGAACCAGGTGGGTGGGTCCGAGATCTTCGGTGACATCGGAGAGCCAGATGAACAACTCCAAACCTCGCCATCGGATGTCACTCGACGGAACAAGAAGTGTGTGGTTGAGAAAGTCGCGGTGATGTTCCTGCTCGTAGCGAACCGCACCGGCGTACTTGGCCCAAAGCTCCGATGCATAGATGCGGATGTCGCCAGTCCCGAAAGCGGCCTCGACAAGCGCCGTCACCTTCTCGTGGACGGCGAGGTTGCATAAAGGAATAGACGGAAACGGAAAGGGAACGATGTCTCCGTATTCGTCTCCGGTATAGATACGGGTGTCCTCGCTTGATGAATCAGCGTGATATTGCTCTGCGGTCGGGTAGACCGAGAGGAGGCCAACCTTGGCTAGGTCCAGATCAGGCCCTGCGAGATAGCCGGGCAGCACAACGAAACCGTCACATCGCCAGGCGTCCGCGGCGGTGGCAACATCCATGACCTCAGAATGCCATCAACCGGGGGCGAGAGGCACTCTTGCAGGTGCTCCAGTTCATTGCCGGGACCGTGGGGCAGTTCGGCACCAGTGGGGCAGGCGGCGACCGCCTTAGTCAGCGTCAGCCATTCGCCATTCTGGTCTGGCGATCGGGCTCTCCGGTCGGAACCCCTTCCACGCCGCATATATGCCGAGCGACGCCTCCCAAGCGATCTCCGGCAGTGATAGCAGACCAGAAAGTGCCGAACCGTTCTTGTAGACACCGCACAGGGTCAGCACGAAGGAAAGGATCAGCAAGGGGCCACCGATTAGTCCCAGCAACGCCATGCGGGGCGGCACAAGTGCTGATCGGTACATCAAGTAGCCCAGCAAGATGCCGTTCCCGATTCCCGCAACGAGTCCGGGCCCCCACTGAAACGCCCATTCGTATGTGTTCGCCAGCGAACTACCAGAAGCACCTAGTGCCGCAGCATGGACGCCAGAAGCTGAGGCCAAGGCGTTCGACACGTTCACAATTGTGATGATGCTCATGATGCCAATCGCAGCGAAGACCGACTCCATGATGCGAGCGGCGACGTATCCGAGCGAGACGGTTTCGCTTTGCCGTCTAACGAGCGGGTAGATAACGACTGCCGTTCCGATTTGGGTGACGATTAGTCCGAACTCAAGGACCGCGCCGAGCTTGAGACTTGCGTTAGAAGTGGACCCGGGGACGAATGCAAAGTTCGACCAGCTCGTATGGAGCCCGTGAACGAAGAGCAGCCGCGCCGGGATGCTCGTTACGAATGTGGCGATGAACAACCAGCCGAAGATTCGCCCAGTTCGCTGAACATCCATTGTGAAGGTACCTCCCTTCCCGCCCTCTCAGTGTTGCCAGAAAGTTGTCAAAGCCTTTTGATAACAGTACATCGGGAGAACGCCGAGCCTTACTGTCCGCGATTTTTGAATCTCCCCACCCTCGATCACTGAAATTCCCCACCCTGTCCCGGTGAGCTGAACCATCCACCCGCGGCGGTGGGCCCCCTTCGATGCTGACGAGCGACCAAGCAAGACAGCTCGAAGGGAGACCCGCTTCGCATGCTCACACATGGGGAAGACGTGGAAGCACATGCACTCAGAAGCAGGGGCTGGACTATCTCGGCGATCGCCCGCCACCTCGGCCGGGACCGCAAGACCGTCCGGGCCTACATCAACGGGGAGCGGGTCCCCGGCGTCCGGGCCAAGACGGCGCCGGACCCGCTCGAGCCGTTCACGAAGTACCTGACAGCGCGGTTTGTCGACGACCCGCACATCTGGGCGTCTGCCCTCTATGACGAGGTCAGGCGGCTCGGCTATCCGCTGAGCTACCCGAGCTTCGCCCGCCAGGTGCGCCTGGCCGGACTCCGGCCCCACTGCGAGGCCTGTCACGGCGTCAAAGGCCGCGACACCATCGAGATCGACCATCCACCAGGCGAAGAGATCCAGTGGGACTGGTTCGAGAGACGCAACGCCCCGTGGGATGCCACGGCCTACGTGCTCTTGGGCACGCTGCCGCACTCATCCAAGGTGCGCGGCGTGCTGGCCGAGAAGATGGACCAGGCCCATCTCATCGAGGCCATGGACGAAGTGCTCCGGCGCCTGGGCGGAACAGCCCGGGTGTGGCGGACGGACCGTCTGGCGACCGTGATCGTGCCGGGGACGAGGGACGTCCAGCCGTCCTTCGCCCCCGTCGCCAAGCACTACGGGGCCATCGTCGAACCCTGCCCGCCGAGGCGTGGGAACCGAAAGGGGGCGGTCGAGTCCTCGGTGCGCTTCGTGTCTGGTCGCTGGTGGCGCACCATGGGAGCAACGAACCCCGAGGAGGCCCAGCGCTCCCTCGACGTCTTCTGCGCCACCATCGGCGACGAGCGCGAGCGCAGGGGACCGGGCGGCGAACGCACCACTGTCGCTGAGCTGGCTGACTCCGAGCCCCTGCTCGCCCTCCCGGCAGTCCCGTTCCCGGCCACCACCGAGGTCTCCCGCACCGTCGCCGACAATGCCAGCATCGCCTTCCGAGGCAACCGCTACTCGGTGCCGCCGGGCCTCGCCGGCTCCATCCTGCTCGTCAGACACCGGCTCTCGTCTCCGACCATCGACGTGGTGGCACCCTCGGGGGTCATCCTCGGTCACCCATCGCCTCGCCCCGGCGGGATCGGGCGCGCTGGTGCGCAGCCGAGAGCACAAAGAAGCGCTCGAGGCCGCCGTGCTCAGTGCCTTTTCCACGGCCCGTCCGTGCGACAAGAAGGCCAACCGGCCACCGGGCCGAGAGGCACTCGAAGAGGCAGCCCGACTGCTCGGGCCCATCGGGCGTGAGCCCAGTGTCGACCTCAGTGTCTATGACGAGATCGCGGAGGGACGATGAGCGAGTCCTCCACCTATCAAGAGATCCGCAGCCACCTGGCCTACCTGCGTCTGGGTGCTGCCGCCGAAGCGCTGCCCGGAGAACTCGAGCATGCTCGCAAGGAGGGACTGGGGCACTCGGAGTTCTTGGCTCGCCTCCTCGAGGTCGAGGTGAGCGCCACCGAGATCAGACGCCCGCCGGCCTCGAGCGCTTCGCCTGCCTGCCTTCCCCGTGGACACTCGACGACTTCGACTTCAGTGCCCAGCCCTCGGTCGACAAGAAGTTGATGAGCGAGCTGGGGACGCTGCGCTTCTTAGAAGACGCCACCAACGTGCTCTTGATCGGGCCACCCGGTGTCGGCAAGACCATGCTGGCCGTTGGACTGGCCCGGGCGTCGATCAACGCCGGCTATCGGACCTACTACACGACGGCCGCCGATCTGGCCGCCCGCTGTCACCGCGCCGCCCTCGAAGGCAGGTGGGCCACCACCATGCGCTTCTTCGCCGGGCCGCGACTCTTGGTCATCGACGAGGTGGGCTACCTGCCGCTGCAGAGCGAGGCGGCCGCCGCGCTCTTCCAGGTCATCACCCAGCGCTATCTCAAGAGCTCCATCGTCATGACCACCAATCTCGGTGTTGGCTCATGGGGGAAGATCTTCGACGACCCGATGGTGGCCGCCGCCATGCTCGATCGCCTGTTGCACCGCAGCGTCGTGTTCAACATCGACGGCGAGAGCTACCGGATGCGCTCCCATCGGGCCCGCACCGAGAAGCTCAGAAAGGGGGTCACGAAGGGCAACGAGTAAAATGAAGGAAAACTCACCGGTCAGTCAACTGGGGAATTTCGTTGATCGCCCCTGGGGAGTTTCGGAAATCGGCGGCATTACCGCCACTCGTGGCGAACACGAAGCAAGAGTCCTCCGATGAGCCTTATGACCCCCGGCCTTCCAGTGTCCCTCAAAAGTGACAATGCTCTGGAGGATCATGGTTGCATTGCTGGTCCTCAATAGCTCAGGAGTGCTGGCAGGTCGCCCTGTCTCGCATATTGACAGTGGCACGTCCGGCGATGGTCAAGGACCTCCATGTCGGATCGGACATCGAGTTCGACGATCGTGGAGAGCATGAACTCGAGGGTGCGCCCCGGTCCTGGGAACTGTTCGCCCTTGAGCCCTAGAACCGCTGACCGATTCCTAGCCGGTACCGGGCAGAACCAAGTGAAATCCACTTTGTCGGATCGGAGGGCGCTTTGGAAGCCACCCTCGTCCTTTAGGAGCCGGCCCCCTCTCCACTCTCGATGACCCTCGTAATTCGCCTGTCGGGCACAAGCCAGACGACAGCTACCCCGACGTATATCGCAATGGCTACCCATGGTTCGAAGAGCGCCACAACGATCGCCGCCACATATGCGATAGCCGAAAGCCGGCCCTTGCGGTCACTGCCAATCGCCACGGCCAATTGTGAACCCGCCGGATGCAGTGCTAACAGCGCCCGAGTGAGCAGGAAGTAGGCGATAGCCGAAAGAAGCAGGACCAATCCGTACACGACCACCGGGGCGGTGTTACTCGGATGTTCACCCAACCACGCCGTGGCCGCGGGCGTCAGTGAGAGTGAGAACAGCAGTCCCATGTTCGCCCAGAGAACCCGACCATCGATGCGCTCAACGACGTGCATCAGATGGTGGTGGTTATTCCAGTAAATGCCCAAGAAGGTGAAGCTCAAGGCGTAGACAAGGAACTTTGGCACTAGTGGCTTAAGGTCCCCGAAACCGTGGCCAGCAGGTGGCCGGAGATCGAGCACCATGATCGTCATGACGATCGCTATTACGGCATCTGTGAATGCTTCGAGCCGCCCTTTTGTCACAGCGAGAGCATCGCATACCAAGTTGCCGTTGACCGGGAATCGCCACGACCAAGACGACGTGAGCCCGGGGCCCCAGAATCAGTATGGAACGACCGGCTCCTCTGGCATCCGCATTTACGTGGATCATTCACTTGTGCGGTAAACGGAGCCGGTGGCCATTGCCCGCGAGCTCGCGGGGTTCCTCTGGGCCGAGATGGTGGCTGAGGTCTGACACCGTGGTCGTCCCGTCGCTCAGCGCGCGATCGGCGCCGCGTCTGAGCGAACCCTCCACGACGCACCGGAGCACTGCCGCAGCAGATCTGATCCTCGCCGGCGTTGCGCCCACCATCGTTTCTTGTGAGCGGTCACGGGCGCTCAGATTCTGAGGCAACCACCTGCGAATGGGCTTTACTACGATTCCGACTCGCGTACATCAACCGGCGGTTCTCCGATCCACTGCGCTCCGGCGCGTCGTCGAGGTCTCGCTCGACCACCACCGCCATCGGCGCGGGGAGACGAGTAGCAGCCTCCACCCCGGCGTCAACACCGTTCGTCCTCACCCTTCGGGCTCCGGGCGCTGCGTGTTGACCCCGTGGCCCCACCGACTGCTCAAGGACGATCAGGCGCCGCACATCTGGTGCGTCGCGTCCAAAAGACAGTGATAGCGACATTCGCGCGGGAGGTTGACAGGCCGTTCCACATCAACGCCGGGATGTGGAGTTCAACAACTGGTTGGGACGACTACAGATTCACCCGCCCAATGGCATTGACCGGGTCCCCGTGAGCTGATCCACCCCTTGTGCGAGTCCGAGCCCCACGATGTGGGGAAGGAGGACAGCACGACATGAAGAGACGGCGCCACACGCCCGAGCAGGTGATCCGGAATTGGCCGAGGGCGAGAAGCTCCTCGGAGAGGGCAAGTCGATCGAGGAGGTGGTCCGTCACCTCGAGATCACCGAGTCGACCTGGCACCGCTGGCGCAACCAGTACGGGGGCATGAAGGCCGACGACGCCAAGGAGCTGCGTGAGCTGCGCAAGGAGAACGCGGAGTTGAAGAAGCTGCTGGCCGAGGCCGAGCTGGACAAGGCGATGCTCAAGGAGATCAACCGGGGAAACTTCTGACCCCGGACTGCCGGCGGCGGGCCGTCAGAGCCCTCTGCACGCAGTTCGGGGTGAGCGAACGGCGGGCCTGTCGGGTGCTCGGCCAGCCCAGATCGACCCAGCGCCTGGCCGCACCGGTCCCCTCCGACGACGAACTGGCGCTTCGGGCCTTCTTGCGCGACTTCGCCCGGCGGCGTCCGAGGTGGGGGTGGCGCAGGGCAGCGCTGGCGGCCAAGGCGGCCGGGTGGCGGGTGAACCCCAAGCGGGTCCACCGCCTCTGGATCACAGAAGGCCTGCGTGTGCCCTATCGCAAGCGCAAGAAGCCGCTGCGGGGCATCGGCAAGGCTATGGGTCCGTTCTGCCCGATCCGCCCGGACGTGGTCTGGGCCCTCGACTTCCAGTTCGACCAGACCTCAGACGGGAGGATGCTCAAGATCCTCAACGTCATCGACGAGTTCACGCGCGAGGCCCTCGCCACCGACGTCGCGCGTTCCATCGACGCCGACGGGGTCGTCGCCTGCCTCGAGCGCCTGGCCACAGAACGCGGCGCACCGGTCTTCGTCCGCTTCGACCACGGACCCGAGTTCATTGCCTACGCCGTGGCCGACTGGTGCCGCTTCAACGGGACGGGCACGGTGTTCATCGACCCGGGCTCACCATGGCAGAACGCCTGGATCGAGAGCTTCAACGGGAGGATGCGCGACGAGCACCTCAACGGCCAGCAGTTCGACTCCTTGCTCGAGGCTCAGGTCCTCACCGAGGACTGGAGGATCGACTACAACATGAACAGGCCCCACTCGGCGCACGGCTGGCTCACCCCGGTCGAGTTCGTCGAGCAGTGGCTCAACCGACAGCAGCTACAGCTCGCATAGCGAGTGGCTCAACAATCGGGGCCCGGTCAGCATCTACCCATAACACAATGGAAGCCTTGTGATCGCACGAGAAGCTTCAGGCCGCTAGGGGCACGCACTCCGTGTCAACCGCTGTGACGGACTCACTCGGAGTCCCATGGCTGCGGGATATCGGTTCCGCCGTGCCACGACGGTGGTCGGCGTGTGACATCAGAACTAGCGGCAAGACTGCTAGCGCGACTGCCAGGACCATGAGGGGAATGCTGATCATCAAGAGTGCCATTGATTCGTGGGAACCATAGGGAAGTGGGTTCCTCCTCCTGGTAGCCCATCGTGATGGGCGGAGGTACAGCGGAAGTTAAGACTCCTTGAGCGGTTCCTGAGCATCGCATTGCAGTTTGGTGAACAACTCCGACTCGTACAGGTCCTTCCTGTGAAATCTGTGAATCTTGAGCCCTGGGTGAGAGGCAGCGCGGCCTCAACCGTCTCCCCGCCACCTGCGTTGGCCGTGCGTCGGCGTTGCGGCCTTCGACGGGTCATGCGATGACGACGAGCGATGGGCTCGAACAGGGAAATGCCAGAAGAGCGTGAGCGCCTGACCGCCGGGTAGGGCTAAATGCCGCAGTTCATTGATACTGGCCGAACTCCCGGAGTCCGGCCCGGTCGGCCAAATGGTCAGGACAGCTCCACACACGCCACCAGCGTTCGCCTTTGGGACTGAACCACCGTCCCGTCCCGGACGGCTCCTGGCGGCAATGCGCGGCCTGGAGCTAGTGGGAGTCGACCATCTGCCAGCAGCGGCTAGGAATGGCCGTGAAGCCGGGGCACGTGTCGCCGGGCTCGGGCATCGGACGCATGGGGCGACCGTATACGGGGGGACGATCAGGGTCCGCCCGCGGTCCAACCGAAGGCGGATGGTTGAACCGGTCACCGCCCCATCGGACCGTTGGCGACCGGTCTGATGACGCACACATCTCAGCCCACGCCCGTGGCGCGTGCAAGGTTGCATGAGGTCATCCGACTCGATACACCGCCTCCGCACCCTCATAGGCGATGACCGCGCGCCCGCCGATCGAATGGCTCATGGCGCGCCCGAGGCCCCCGAGCTGGATCACCTCCTACGCCGCGCTAAGTGGCACCCAGCGGGGCGCCTGCAGGGGTGTGGGGCAGGACACGTGTTCATCCGTGGCCAGAAGGCGGACTACGGGACCAGCAGGGCGCTGCGCGAGAACTCGGGGGAGTGGCGCTACTCCCCTCGCATTGCCCACCACTCGTCCCGACGCTTCGAAGCGCCGATGATCCGTCGTCGACACCCACCTCCGCAACCTGCATATCCGTTGCTTACGCGGCCACTGCTACGGCAACCGCTCTCTGTCGAGCACGCCTCAACACCTCTTTTGCCGCGGGAGCGATGAGTTCCGACCCCTCCGCCGGTATGTATTGACGAGTTCTCCGGAATACCCCGGGCGAACCAAACACAAGGGAGGAATCCGATGTCAGACATTCGTGCGGAAGACGAGGCGGCCATCCAGGCCGTACTTGTTGACTCCTACAAGGCGTGGGAGGCTGGCGACGCCGACGGCATGGTCGCCAACTACACCGGGGACGCGACAGCCATCATGACCGGCTCGCTCCGCGACAGCCGTGACGTGATCCGCGAGAACATGGCCCTCGCCTTCGAGGGGCCACTCAAGTCCAGCTCGACCTACAACAAGCAGCTCAGCCTCCGCTTCGTCGGCAGGGACGCCGCGATCGTCGTCAGCGAATCCGGCATCCTGTTCGGCGGCGAGACCGAAGTTCCGGACACCGGTAAGGTGAACGCGACCTGGGTCTTCGAGAAGCGGGACGGCCAGTGGCTGATCGCCGCCTATCACAACAGCCCGGTGCTGGCGCCTGGGCATTGAACCCTGATAGGAGCGGAGAAGGGGCGTGAGCGTGACGACGAAGGTAGAAGGCTTCGATCGCCTGGTCGAACCGTTCCGGACGGAGCTGCTGGCGTACTGCTACCGGATGCTTGGCTCGGCTCACGACGCCGAGGACTTGGTCCAGGACACGTACCTGAGGGCGTGGCGGGCGCGGGAACAGTACGACGAGACACGTAGCTCGCTGCGCACCTGGCTCTACCGGATCGCGACGAACGCCTGCTTGACCGCCTTGGAGGTCCGCGGCCGCCGACCGCTGCCGTCGGGGCTGGTGGCCGCGACGGACCCGCTGGAGCCGCTTGTCCGGGGAGAGAACGTCGCCTGGCTCCAGCCCTTGCCGGACTCGTTGCTGGATGCGGGCGATCCGGCTAGAGCCGTGATCGACCGCAGCAGCCTGCGCTTGGCGTTCGCAGCCGCCCTGCAGCACCTGTCGGCGCGTCAGCGTGGTGCGCTGATCCTGCGTGACGTGCTGAGCTTCTCCGCGTCCGAGGCGGCGGAAATCCTCGGCACTACCGTCGTATCGGTGAACAGTTCCCTGCAGCGGGCGCGTGCCCGTGTGAAGGAAGTCGGGGTCGGGCAGGAACGTCTCAGCGAGCCGTCCGCTGCCGAGCAGCGCTCCTGGGTCGATCGCTACATGAAGGAGTTCGAGCACGCCGACGTCGAGGGTCTCAAGCGGCTGCTCACCGAGGACGTGCTCATGGAGATGCCGCCGATGCTCAACTGGTTCGCCGGCCCCGGCAATTACGGCGTGTTCATGGAGTGGGTCTTCGGGCAGGCCGGAACGGACTGGTATCTGAAGGCGGTCGAGGCCAACGGCCAGCCCGGGTTCGCCGCCTATCGACGCGTCGGTGGCGGATACGAGCTTCACACGCTTCAGATATTCACCGTCACCGCCGAGGGCATCAGTCGGAACTCGGTGTTCCAGGATTCCGAGGTCTTCGCGTCTTTCGGTCTGGCAGTCAGACTCGACGCCCAGGGAATTGTCAATGTCGGGTCTTGTGTTTCGGCAGGTGAGGGGGATCGAGTGCCCATGCCACCGTGATTCCACAAGACACACGGATGGGCATGCACGTATGCGCACCGACCCACCCGATGACCTGGACCGATGACCCGGCCTGTGGGCGCGGCGGCCTGATATGGAGCACGCGTGCCAGTGGCATCCGCGGTTTTGTCACACCTCGCTGCCATGCTCGGCGTCGTGGATGCGTGGCCGGCCGGCGAGGTGTTGGGACTCGATTTCGAGACGACGGGGATCGACCGCTTCAACGACGTCCCGGTGTCGTATGCCCTCGTGTCGGTAGTGGAAGGGGTGGTGGTCAGGAGCTGGTCCGGCCTCATCGACCCCGGTCGTCCGATCCCTGCGGAGGCGACCGAGGTACATGGCATTTCGACGGAGCAGGCCCGAGACGGAGGCATGCCGCTCGGCGAGGCGGTTGCGCTGGTGTTCGACGCAGTGGTGGCCGCGTCACGTCGCGGTGTGCCGCTGGCCGGGATGAAACTCGACTACGACCTGACCATTCTGGAGATCCTGGCGCGCGACCGGTGCGGGTTCGGTCTCGTCGAGCGGGGCTGGCGTGGGCCCGTGCTCGACGCAGTCGTGATCGACCGCCACTTCGACCCCGAACGCGAAGGGAGACGGACGCTGGTCGACCTGTGTGCGCATTACGGAGTCGAGATTGGCAAGGCGCATGACGCCGCGGCGGACGCGACAGCTTCCATCGAGGTCCTGTTCGCTCTTGCCATGCGACACGAAGCGCTGTGGAAGTGCGACCTCGCCCGGCTCCATAACGACCAGATTGGCTGGCACCGGGAGTGGACCGCGAGCTACGACTCGTGGCGGCTGTCGGAGGGCATGATCCCGATCGATCCCCGGGACTACGTGTGGCCGGTCGCCCCGGTGGTGCTGCCGGCAGCTTGAGGTCCGATCAGGTTTTGAGCAGGTCCCAGACCATCTCGACACCCTCGTTCTCGGCAAGGACGACCTTGGCAGGATGCTTCTTGTCGATGTGGCCGACGAGTCCGTTGTACACCGAGTAGCCGATCAGCTCTTGGAGGCGGCGGGGAAAAGTCTTGACCAGCGCTGGCGGGATGCCCAGCTGTTGGTTCTCCTGTTGGCGGATGTACCCGGCGCAGTAGTTCATGGCGATGCCCACCCGGCGGGTGTCGGTGCGATTGGCTCCACCGCCGTGCCAGAGACTCCCCACCCAGACAAGGACGCTGCCCGTGGGCATCTCGGCGGGGATCGTCTCGTAGAGCTCGAGCGGATTTGGCGCCTCGTCGAGCAGATGGCTCCCCGGGACCAAGCGGGTCGCCCCGTTCTCCTCGGTGAAGTCGGTGATGGCCCACATGGTGTTGCAGATGATCGGCACATGGGGACGGGTGAGCGGGATGAGTTGGTCGTCGGCGTGGATCGGTTGCGCCTGCTCGTCGGGCCCGATGGCGATCGAGGAGAGCGACGAGATCAAGAGCCCTGGGTCGAGCACCGCTTCTACGACGGGAAGTACGTTGGGGTGCACCGGGATCTTCTCGAAGGTGGCGCCGTGGACGAGCAGGTTGTACACGCGCAGGGTACGCACCCCCTCGAAGAGGTTGTCGGCGGGGACGGTTCCGAGGTCGTGCTCCAGCTCGAGGAGTGCCTCGTCGATCTCGTCCACCAGATCCGCATCGATGGCATCGGGCAGGATGGTGTAGCCGTCCTCGGCTATGCGCGTCAGGTGGGCTTCTAGGTCCTCGAGCGGGTTGATGGTCCCGCTGCCGGATTCGCTCTCGTTGGGTGTCACAGGCTCAATTGTAGGGAGGATCCTTCCATTTTGCCCAGGGGTTTCGGCTACGGCGCCAAAGGCCGAATTTGCCCAGTGGTAAGGTTTCACTCGACGGGCCGTTAGCGCAGTTGGTAGCGCACTTGCATGACGCGCAAGGGGTCACAGGTTCGAGTCCTGTACGGCCCACCACTGTGATGTCTCAAGACATCGGAGACCGGCGTCTGGGACAAAGCGGCTCTTCGGATTCTGGCGGGGAGTTGCCCTCGCTGAGGGTCACCCAGAAATAGGCGAAGGCGCTTCAGGCTTGCGGTGTGAGCCAACAATCGAGAAGCACCTTCGTCCTCGTCCACCCTAGTGAGATCCTCGCCGCTTTGGTGGGTCTCAAAGACGTCCGTGTCGTGCACTACGAACGCCGCGGTCCCGACGTCGAGTTGATGATCGAGCAGGTGACCCGAGACGTGCGCTGTCCGGGCTGCGAGGGACCGGCCCAGGTCAAAGAGCGCCCGGTGGTGCACTACGTCGACCTCCCCGTCTACGGCACCGCGATGTCGCTGGCCTGGAAGAAGCATCGGATGCGCTGTGTGGACCCACGGTGTGCGAAACAGACCTGGACGATCGAGGACCACCGCATCGCGGCCAAGAGCTGCCTCCTCACGACGCGGGCGGCCAAGTGGGCGACCAGACAGGTGGGCGGGGGCCGCACGGTCTCAGAGGTGGCGGCAGAACTGGCCTGTGACTGGCACACGGTCAACGACGCCGTGACCACGTACGGCAGCGCCTTGCTCGCGGCCGACCGCAAACGGCTGAACCAGACGAGCGCCATCGGCCTCGACGAGACCTCGTTCATCAAGCTCGCCTCGAAGAAGCAGGCGGACTACGCCACCACGGTGGCCGACGTCGAGAACCACCAGATCATCGACATCTTGCCCACGCGCAGATACACCGATGTGGCGGGCTGGATCGACAAGCAGCCCCAGGCCTGGAAAGAGCGGATCGACTACGGCGCCCTCGACATGTCGGCCACCTACGCCGCGGTGTATTCGGTCATGTTGCCCAAAGCGGCCCAGGTGGTCGACCCGTTCCATGTCATTTCCCTGGCCAACCGCTGCCTCGACAGCGTCCGCCGCCGGGTCCAGATCGAACAGCTGGGCCACCGCGGACGCCGCGACGATCCGCTCTATCGGGCCCGCCGGGTGCTGCTCATGGGAGAAGAGAAGCTCGACGCCGAGGCGACCGAGCGCTTGCGCTCACTCCTCGAGCTCGGAGACCCCAGCGCCGAGGTGGCCATCGCCTACCGGATCAAGGAGCGTCTCCGTGAGTTCTATCGGACGACCGATCCCGACGAAGGCCGCCACATACTCGAAGAGCTCCG
This sequence comes from uncultured Acidimicrobiaceae bacterium, assembly GCA_963764305.1. Lineage (GTDB taxonomy): Bacteria > Actinomycetota > Acidimicrobiia > Acidimicrobiales > RAAP-2 > Bog-473. The sequence goes on from CAVXSD010000006.1 coordinate 31,578, forward strand.
GAGCCACTGCCTGCGACGGGCCATGCCGCCCGAAGTCAAAAAGCTCGGACGCACCATCAGAACCTGGTTCGACAAGATCGCCAACTTCCACCTGGCCCGGTTCTCCAACGGCCCGACCGAGTCGCTCAACAACCTGATCAAGCGCATCAAACGGATCGGCTTCGGGTTCCGCAACTTCGAGAACTACCGGATCCGGGTCCTGCTCTACGCCGGCAAACCCAACTGGCGCGTGCTGGGATCGATCGTCGTCCGGTGACGTGCGCGACCCCGCCAGAATCCGAAGAGCCGCATTTGAGACGGAGTCGCAAAAGCGGGGTTGCCGGACAATCCGCGTAGACACGCACACCTTTCAAGCTCCCGATCTCTATCGACATCTCGGTTACGAAGAGATCGGGTGCGCCGAGGACACGCCCCTCGGTTACGGCGAACATTTCTTCGCGAAGCGGCTGCCGTGATTCGAACGGTTCATGGTCCATCTCTGCCGGCTCATAACCGCTCATGTGGGCCAAATCGGCGATTCCGCCTTCGCCCCTCCCCGTTCGCTGCCGGGATGGGGTCCCGACCGATCCGACTCGGATGTGACTCGCGAGTCCGACGAGAAGGCCGTCGTAGGGGAAAGCCACGCAAGTCGGAAATCGTCGAGATGTTCAGTGTACGACCTGTACGACCTGTACGACCTGAACGACCGGGCGACATCGAACTGGACGAAGACGATGGCCAACTACAGCGGGCCGGTCTCAGCGGCCAAGCCCCCGGAGAACTCGGGGCGCTCCCGGCGACTCGTGCGCGCAAATGGCTATGCAGGACGAGCGGCCGCCAGGTTGGCCCACGGACCATCGTGGCCAGGGCCGGTGCTCAGGCCCGCCGCATGTTGTAACGGGCGACCACGAGCTTGCCGATGAGGGTGTAGCCCTTCGTCGTGGCGTGAATGTTCCCCTGCGCGCAGAACCACGTGAGGGTGCAGATACTCGCCACGGCAGCTGGGATGGTGCCGTAGGGGCGGTAGCGGACGGTGCGGGTGAGCGGGACGTAGGCGCCCGTGGCCTTCGTCACGTCCACCAGGCTCCCTTGGGCCGGTACGTAGGCCTTCGTGAGCGCCGGATTGATCAACGATTTGAAGGCCACGACGGAGAGCTTGGCCAGCGAGAGTGTGGAGGCAGTCGCCGGCTGCTTGGGGTACACGTAACTCCCGAGAATGACATCGGGGTAGGTGAGGCCTATGAGGGGGACGCCCGGGCCGGCCGCGGCACGCAGGGCCGCCGCCAGACTTGTGACATTCGTGGTGATGCCGGCCACGGCGGTCGAGACACAGCTGATCGGGTTGGCCAGTGCCGCGCACGAGGTGACGTCGTTGCCCCCGATCGACACGGTGATCAGTCCGATGTGCCCCCGGTGGGCCGTCAAGAACGCCACGGCGGCCGCCTCTTGCGTCGTGGTGGGGTAGGTCACGCCCCCGGCGGTGTGCGGCAACACGTCCGGGCACCCGATCGCGGACAAGATGGACGTGGTCGTCGCCCCGCCGCAGCCGAAGTTGACGAGCGTCAGTCTGGTCCCTTTCGCCACGACAGCCGTATAGCCCGGCGTGGCACCGCGCCCCGGTTGGTAGCCCACCGAGTACGAATCCCCCAGTGACACGTAGTAGGTCGGGGACTTCGTCGCGGCCTGCGCCGCGCCTGGTGTTCCGAGAATCCCGGCCGTCACGCAGCCGATCATCATCAGCGAACCGACAGCCCGCATTCTGTATCGATTGTGCCGCACGTGTCGCTCCCTTTTGCCGCCCGGCTGGCATCTTCCCACGGCTGTGACGGCGCCAATGGTCGTCACCTGGGATCCGAACGGGGTCGGACCGGAGGGGGACATTGGCCTCGAAGCGGGCCACCTTGTCGCCACCGAGCTCGATGTAGCAGGTCGGATTTCTCGGTACGGATCCGGATTGTCGCCGCCCCGGATCCCATTGATGATGGCCTCGGCCAGTGTGCGGTCCGCCCCTCGGCGATGGCACAAGCGGGGCACCGGGGCACTCAGCTGAGTGCAGGCCTCCGTTCGAGCTCGTTGTGCACGGCGAATCTGGGAATGCCGCCACGTGCTGTGCTAGACGGATGGCATGGAACTCCAGGTGGTTGGCGCAGGACTCGGGCGGACCGGCACGCACTCCCTGAAGGTGGCGTTGGAGCAGCTGCTCGGCGGGCCCTGCTACCACATGGTCGAAGTCATCGGCCGGCCCGACCAACGCGAGACATGGGCCGCCGCCGTGCGCGGCGAAGACGTGGACTGGGCGAGCTTCCTGGCTCCCTACCGGGCCACAGTGGATTGGCCGGCGGCGGCGTTCTGGCAGGAACTGAGTGTCGCCGCGCCTGATGCGGTGATCGTGCTGTCGACCCGCGACAGCGACGCGTGGTGGAAGAGTGCCTCGGAGACGATCTTCGCCGTGCTGTCGCGAGGCCCCGGCCCGGACGACGACGCCGGTCGCGGGGAATTGACCATGATCGAGGCGCTGATCGAGCAGCGGTTCACGCCGGAGTGGCGGGACCGCGCCGGCGCCATTGCTGCGTACGAGGCGCACAACGCCCGCGTCCGGGCCGAAGCGCCTCCCGGCCGGCTGGTGGAGTGGCAGCCCGGTGACGGATGGGCGCCGCTGTGCGCCGCTCTCGGGGTGACGGAACCACCCGAGCCCTTTCCACACCTGAACTCCACCTCGGACTTCAGGGCCATGACCGGGCTCGACGCCGGGGCGTAGGCGCACGACGGCTGGTTCGATGCGTGCCTTTAGGTGCGCAGCTCCAGGCCGGTGAAGCTGCCGGCGTCCCTCCAGTCGGCCAGGAGTTGGAAGTAGGGCATCGGGCCGTTTCCGTACGAGCTCCCGAGGAACCCGCCGGCGGCAGGCTGCCCCTCGTTGTTGTAGTAGCCGGGGGTGCACTGCTCCTGGAAGGTGCGGATATCGCGTGCGGACTCGGCCAGGGTCACCAGCCAGGCCGCCTCGCCCTCTTCGGTGGCCTCCACGGTCGAGAGGTCCTGGTCGATGGCATGGCGCAGGATGTGGGTGAGGTGCGCACTCGCCTCCTCGAGCAGGTGGGGGTAGTTGACCGTGAAGCCCCCTTGGGTATGACCCAACACGAACATGTTCGGAAAGCCGTGCACGTGCATCCCGTGCAGTGACCGCATCCCGTCGCGCCAGTACTCGGACAGGCTGATCCCCTGTGGGCCGACAACGTCGTAGCCGGCTCTCCGCGTGTAGTCGGTGCCGACCTCGAACCCGGTGGCATAGATCAGGCAGTCGATCTGGTAGTTCCGTTCGCCGACGATCACGCCCGTGGGGGTCATGCGGTCGATGCCGCGCCCCTCCGTGTCGACCAACGAGACGTTGGGGCGGTTGAACGCCTGGAGGTACTCGTCGTGGAAGCACGGGCGCTTGCAGAACTGCCGGTACCACGGCTTCAGGGCCTCGGCAGTCGCCGGGTCCGTCACGATTGCGTCCACCCGGGCACGGATCTGCTCCATCTTCTCGAAGTCGGCCAGCTCGAGGATGGTCGGCAGATCCTGGCCCGATCCCGCGGATCGGTCGCGCAGCCTCGTGACCAGCTTCCCGATGATGTCGGTCCATCCGTCCATGACGAGGTCCTGCTCGGCAAATCCACCTGACGTCAGCAGCGTGAAGTTCTCCATCCGCTCCCGCTGCCAACCGGGCACGAGCGATGCAGCCCACGACGCATCCGTCGGGCGGTTCGCCCGGACGTCGATGGAGGAAGGAGTGCGCTGGAAGACGAACAGCTCGCCGGCGGAGGCGGCCACGTGCGGGACGACCTGAACCGCCGTGGCGCCCGTGCCGATGATGCCGACCCGCTTGTCGGTCAGGCCGTCCAGCCCTCCGTTCGAATCGCCTCCCGTGTACGCGTAGTCCCATCGACTGGTGTGAAAGGCATGACCCTCGAACCCCTCGATGCCCGGGATCCCGGGGAGCTTGGGTCGATGGAGGGGACCGTTGCCCATGACCAGGAATCGAGCCGAGATGCGGTCGTTCCGATTGGTCAGGATGGTCCACCGCAGGCGTGCGCCGTCCCAGGCGATCCCGGTCACCTCGGTCGACAGGCAGGAGCGCTCGTAGAGGCGGAACCGCTGGGCGATGCGCCGGCAATGCTCGAGGATCTCCGGCGTGCGGGCGTATTTCTCGCTCGGGACGTACGACGTCTCCTCCAACAGTGGGAGATAGACATACGACTCGACGTCGCACTGTGCTCCGGGATATCTGTTCCAGTACCAGGTGCCGCCGAAGTCGCCACCCTTTTCGATGATGCAAAAGTCGTCGATGCCCGCCTGGGTGAGCCGCGCACCGGTGATGAGGCCCGCAAACCCACCGCCGATGACCGCCACGGTGACGTCATCGACCAGCGGCGGTCGTTCGACGGGCTCCGTGTAGGGGTCACGGAGGTAGTCGGCGAATTGCCCCGCGACCTCGACGTACTGGGCGTTCCCGTCTCGTCGGATCCGCTTGTCGCGCTCCATGCGGTATTTCTCGCGTAGCGCGTCAGGGTCAAAAGCGGGGGACGACCCGTCGGCGTTGCTCATGATTGGGAGCTCCTGCAGCCCCGGCCCATCTGCATCGGTCTCTCTTCTGCCTCGGTGCCGCAGCGTAGTCCCGTGGTCGCCGTCGTGGCCGCTGACCGAGCGACCAGAACGGCGGGCGCGACCGCACCTACCCTCCGCCGCCGTCCCCCTGGCCGTGACCGTGACCATGAGGTTGGAAGAACGAACCCGGAGCCTGCGCCGGCGCCGTGGTTGGTGTCGTCGGCACGGTCGCTCCGGTCGGTTGCAGGACGTTCACGACGTCTTGGTACTGCCCCGACGTGATGCCGCCCCCGTCGAGCAGCACCTGCGCGAGGGAAAGCACCTGCTGTGCCGAGGTTTGGCGATCTGGCCCGGGCGGTTGCCCGGCGGTCGCCCCGAGGGCGTTGGCCAACGCGCCGTCACCGGGCAGCCCATCGCCGGCGAGCGACGTCGCCAGCGCCGCGATGGCCGAGCTCACTGCGTCCGTCGGAGGGGTTTGTGTCGGCGCCTGCGCCTGCGCCTTTGGCTGCGTCTGCGGCCGCGTCACGGGGTGCTTCGCGGCCGATGCCGCAGGTCCGGTCGGACGGCTGTCGCCCTCGAGCAGAAGCACGAGCGCAGCCACGAGGGCCAGCGCAGCGACAGCGGCCAGCAGGACGCGTCGGCGCCGCACGCGAACGCGCGGGGCCCGGGTTCTTTCCGGGCGCGGCGGAGTGAGGATGGCGGTCCCCGGTGGTCGCCGTGGAGGCGGGACCGGCTCGGGGTTCATGGGCGTTGTCGACCACGGCGTAGGCGCCGAGCGCCCGGTCGGGGTCGACTCGGTCGTGCGGAGCCGGAGCGTCTGGAGCATCTCGCTCGCCGACGCGAAGCGGTCTCGTGGGTCCGTGGCCAGGGCCCGAAGAGCGACGTCACGGAAAGAAGGAGGCAGCCCCTCGGTCGCCGCCGCGCCGGGCGCGAGGCGTTGCCCCGTGAGCGTCTCGACCATGACGGCCCCGACCGAGTACAGGTCGGACTGCACCGTCGCCGGCTGGCCCGATCTCCGTTCGGGGGCGAGATAGCCGGGAGTGCCCAGGACGACCCCGGTCATGGTCATGTCGTCGGTCGGGACGTCGAGATCCGTCCCCAGGTCGGAGCTCTTGGCGATGCCGAAGTCGGAAATCTTCGTGTGCCCGTCCTCTTGCAGGAGGATGTTGCTCGGCTTGATGTCACGGTGCAGCACCCCGAACCTGTGGGCCGCGGCGAGAGCACCGAGCGTCTCGGCCATGACGCCCAGGACGCGCTGCGTGGGGAGGGGCCCCCGGGCAACGATTTCGTCGCGCAGGGTGTTGCCCGGCAGGCGCTCCATCACGAGATAGGACGAGGTCTTCTGCTCGCCGAAGTCCAGGACCGCCACGATGTGTGGATGGATCAGGCGGGCGGCGATGAGTGCCTCTTGCTGAAAGCGCTGCCGCATCCCGGGCAGCGCCAGTGTCTCGGAGCGGAGGATCTTCACTGCGACCGGACGCTCGAGCCGCTCGTCGAAGGCGTCGAAGACCCGAGCCATCCCGCCCTCGCCGAGCATGCCGTCGATGCGGTAGCGACCCCCGAGCAGTGACGGGGCGGTGCGCGTCTCCACCTGGGTTTGTGTACCCGGAGCGGGGGTTCCGTAGTCGTGACGCAGTCCCCGGGATCTCAGACGGCGAATTGGCTGGCCGGAACGGGACACGGGGGTATCAGTCGGTCGACAACGCCATCTCACCCATGAGGACGAGGGCATCGGTCGTCGCCGGTCCACCGAAGTCGCGGTAGAGGGCATGGACGTTGGCCACGACGCGCTCGGCCTCGCTCCACCCCGCGTAGGGCCCGAGATCGATGTCCCGCGCCGCGTCAAGTGGGGTCATCCCAGCGTCGAAACGCGCCCGTGCCTCGAGGGTCAGGAGCTCGAAGTACCCCTTGAGATCCTCGAGGGCCGCCGGCGTCGCCAGCGGCCCATGTCCCGGGACCACCACGGTCGGGCGGAGCTCGAGGACGCGGTCACAGGCGGCGATCCAGTTCGCCACCGGCCCGGACCACACGATGGGGTGGCCGCCGTGGAAGAGGATGTCCCCCGTGAAGACGACACCGTCGTCGGGCAGGTGGACGACGGCATCCCCGGCGGTGTGAGCGGGACCCATCTCGACGAGCGACACGCCGCGGTCGCCGACCCGCAGGTCGAGCCGTTGCTCGAACGTCCGGGTGGGGACGACGAGCGGCACGTCCTCGAAGGAGAACGGGGAGAAGATCCTCTGGACGAACTGGCCGGCGGCACCGAGTGTGTCGGCCGAGCGCATCATGGCCGCCATGGCGGCCGGCGGCAGCTGGAGCATCTCCTCGGCGCAGCGGGCGGTCGCGATGATCTCCGAGTCAGCCAGGAGCGCGTTCCCGTAACAGTGGTCGCCGTTGGCGTGCGTGTTCACCACGGTGGTGATGCGCTCCGCCGACCGGGTGGCCCGGCGCATCTCGTCGAGCATCTCGGCGGTCAGTCGGAGGTCGAAGAGCGTGTCAACCAGAAGGGAAGTGTCGTCCCCGGTGATGAGCCCCGCGTTGGACCAGCCCCAGCCCCCGTCGGGCTGCAGGTAGGCCCACACACCCTCGGCCACCTCGTGCAGTCCCTTCGTGTAGGCCACAACCGCCGAGCCTAGGGAGGACTCGTGCGTCGCGCTTGTCCGAGGTGACACCGCCGCTCCGATGTGGCCCCGCGGGCGCGGCGGGCCGCCCGGTCAGTAGACCCAGACGGTCGTCCCGATCGGGTCGATGTTGGCCGCCCAGACCCAGTCGATGGCCTCGTTGCTGATGCGCACGCAGCCGTGTGAGACCGGCCGGGGCGGCACGGACGAATCGCCGTGGATGGCGTAGCCCTGGTAGAAGAACCGGGGCCGCCACAACGTGCCGAGCGAGTCGGTCACGGTGCCGTTCACCGCACGGAAGGTGCTGAAGACCCCGGTGGGGGTGTTGGCCACCGAGGTGGAGCCGTCCTGGGTGTAGGTGTAGCCACCACCGGTCGAGGTGTTGAGGGTCCACACGAGGTGGCCGTTGTTGACCACCATGAGGAGGTCATTGGCGAGATTGATCTGGATCTCGTAGCCCGCCGCCGGCCGCGGCTGGGGGACGATGCCGGCCTGCAGGGCACCCCAGGTCGAGAGGCCCACGACACCGTCACGAGGGAGGTTGGCCGCCTTCTGCAGCGCCCACACGGCCTGCTGGGTGCTGTCGTCGAAGGAGCCGTTCGTGGTGTCGACCCAGTAGCCCAGCGCGAACAGTCGCTGCTGCAGGGATGCCACGGCAGCCCCGCTCGACCCCAACTGGAGGGTGGGGGGCGACGGCGGCGGACTCGTCGGGAGGAGCCAGTAACCCTGCCCCGAAGGCGTGGCCGCAATGGCACGGATCGGATTGGGGTTCGACTGCCCGCCCATGGAGCCGAGGAACGGCGCCGTCCCGAAGGTGAAGATGCCGCCGTCCCTGGCGGCCAACCAGTAGCCGCTGGCCGTCGCGGCCATACCCACGATGGGCGCGTTGAGCCGCGTGCCGCCCATGGAGCCGAGGAACGACGCCGACCCGTAGCTGAAGATGCCTCCGTCGGAGGCCACGAGCCAGTAGCCGTTCCCACCCGGTCCCGCCGCCATGCCCACGATCGGCTGATTGAGGTGCATCGACCCAGTCGAGCCGTAGAACTGGGCGTCGCCGTAGCTGAAGATGCCGCCGTCGGAAGCGACGAGCCAGTACCCGTGCCCACTGGGGGTGGCCGCCATGCCCACGATCGGTTGGTTGAGGTGCATCGACCCGGTAGAGCCGTAGAACTGGGCGTCGCCGTAGCTGAAGATGCCGCCGTCGGAAGCGACGAGCCAGTACCCGCCGCCGCCGGGCGTCGCCGCCATGCCCACGATCGGTTTGTTGAGGGGGAGGGCACCCGCCGAGCCAAGGAAGCCCGCGTTGCCATAGGTGAAGATGCCGCCGTCAGAGGCCACGATCCAGTAGCCCTGACCGTCGTGGGTCGGTGCCATGCCGACCGGCGGGGCGTTCAGCGCGAGGCCCCCGGCCGGCCCGAAGTTGCCGGCGTCACCGAAGTTCACCGGCTGGGCGGGGTTGTCGGGGTAGGCGGCGGATGCGACACCCGGTGACACGGCGAGTAACACCGGCACCAGGACGGTGCAGCCGACGAGCGCCGCCCGGAGCGACCGCCCGCGTTTCTTGCGCCGCGGACGGGATCCCTCTTTGGCGGGTGGTGGCGAGGCGGTGAGCTGGGCCGGCATCGTGGCTCCTTAGGGTCGGCTCCGGGCGTGTGCCAACACGTCGGGGTTCACCACGTTGATCGGGGCGCCGTCCGCATAGGCATTGACCTGGTCGAAAATGTCGCTGAACTGTAGTTCCCATTCCTCGCTGGTCACATAGCCGATGTGGGGCGTGCAGACGACGTTCTCCATGGTCAAGAGGGGGTCCGTGGAGTCGAGTAGGGGCTCGGACTCGAAGACGTCGACGGCGGCCCGGCCCGGCCGACCGGCGCGCAGGGCGCCCACCAGGGCTCCGGGCTCAATCAGACCGGCCCGGCTCGTGTTCACCAGCAGGGCGTCGGGTCCCATACGGGCCAACTCGGCTGCCGTCACGATTCCCCTGGTGGCGGGGACCAGGCGCAGGTGGAGGGACACCACGTCGCTCGTGGCGAACAGCTCGGCGTCGTCCCGGACCGGGGTCACCCCGTCGGCCCGGGCCCGTTCCAGGGACGTCGGCCTGGACCAGGCCAGGACGTCCATGTCGAAGGCCCGTCCGAAGCCGGCGACGACGGCGCCGATCCGGCCGTAGCCGTAGATGCCCAGGGTCTTGCCCCGCAGTGTCCGGCCGACCCCGGCCTGCCACCGCCCGGCGCGCAGCGACGCCACCTGCGCGGGGAGCTGGCGCATGGCTGCCAGGACGAGCGCCCACGTCAGCTCCGCCGTGGCGTAGGACGGCGAGCCCGCGTGCAGGTTCGAGCTGACGATGATGCCCAGCGCAGTGCAGGCGTCGGCGTCGATGTGGGGGTAGACGCTGCGCTGGCGGATCAGCCGGAGGTGCCCCAGCCGCCCGAGGAGGGGGGCGCGCACCTCGGTCCGCTCGCGGATGAGCACGAGTGCCTCCGTCGTGGCGAGTCGCCGCGCCAGCGTCTCGGTGTCCCGCACATGGTCGGTGAAGACGGTGACGTCGTGGCCCGACAGCTTTTCGAAGCAGGGGAGCGTCCGGACCGTGTCGAACCAGTCGTCGAGTATGGCGACCCTCACTCCGTCACCGCCTCAGCCCGGTCGCTCCCAGCGCACGACGTCCTCGAGCTCGCCGCTCTCCACGTCGTAGACCAATCCCGCGATCACCCGTAGCCGCTCTAGGTAGGGCGTCCGGGCCAACAGGTCCACGTCCTCGCGCAGGGCTGCGGCATGGTCGTCAATCGGGAAGAAGCCCAGGTCCGCCCCCGTCAGCTCACGGAGCTGCGCGTCACTGACGCCGGCGAGGCCGCACTTGGTGTGCTGCATCACCACGGCGGTGTCCACCCCGAGGACACCGCTGGAGAGCGCCAGACTTCGCAGCACGTCATCGGTGACGCGGCCGCCGGCGTTCCGGATCACGTGCGCCTCGCCGAGATGGAGGCCGAGCACGGCGAAGACGTCGATGCGGGCGTCCATGCAGGTGACGACGGCCAGATGCCGTCCGGGACGTGGATCGGCCACGTTGGCGCGTGCCGCGGAGTACGACTGATTGGCAGCGAGGAGGTCGGAGATGCGCGTCATGCGTCGCTGGACCGTAACAGCACGGGACCCGGCCGCCCGTCGTCAGGCGGGCCCGGCGAAGCCTTGGCCGCGGTGCTGGTCGAGCGCTGGGACGGTCCGGGCGCCGTCGGGCAGTGGGAGTCGGATGGGGAAGGTGGGGAACGGTGCTGCGGCCAGCATCCCCTGGCGGTCGAGCACCGGGGCCACGGGCACGCCGGCGGCGACCAGGCGGGTCACCAGTTCGTCCCGGGGCCGCGTCGCGATGGCCGCACCGATGGCGTGCTGCAGCTCGGCCCCGTTCCGGCACCGCTGGGCGAAGCCGAGCGCCGCCATGTCCTCCAGTCCGAGTTCCTCGCAGAGGCTCGACCAGAAGTGCTGCTCGTTGACCACGCCGAGCGCTACCTGCCCGCCGTCGACCGTCTCGAAGAGCCCGTAGCCGGGTGTGGGCGTCGAGGGGCCCCGCGACCCCGCCCCGTTGGCCGGTTCGGCTCCGGCCGGTCCCGTCCAGGTGGCCAGGACGTCGGTCATGGAGATGTCGAGGGAGGCGCCCTCCCCGCTCGTGACACGGCCCAGCACGGCGGCGCAGATGCCGAAGGCGGCGGTCAGCCCGGCGGCCAGGTCCGCGGCCGGGAGCGGGGGGATGGCCCTGGCAGGGCCGCCCTCGGGTGCCAACGCCCCTGCCCACGCCTGGTAATTCACGTCGTGGCCGGGGAGCGCGGCGCGGGGGTCGTGTTGCCCGTAGCCGGAGATCGAGCAGTAGACGATGGCCGGGTTCAGCGCCCGCACGGCAGGCTCATCCAGCCCGAGTCTGCTCAGGACCCCGGGGCGGAAGCCCTCGACGAGCACGTCCGCCTCGGCTGCCAGCTCGAGAGCCCTGTTGCGTCCGACCTCGCCCTTGAGATCGAGCTCCACACTGCGCTTTCCCGCGTTGACGGCGTCGAAGAGACCGGCGTAGTGGCGCATCGGGTCACCGCCCGGCGGCTCGACCTTGAGCACGTCGGCCCCGAGGGGCACCAGTAGCGATGTCGCGTAGGGCCCGGGACGCCAGATGCTCAGGTCCAGCACCCGGAGACCCGAGAGGAACGCGGTCGCGGCTGCCATCGGGCCAGAGTCTTGCATCGGGCGGCGGGTAGCCTCGCGGGGTGCTGGGTTTCGTCTCGTTCACCGAGGTGACCGATCCCTCGGCCCACGAGGCCTACAACGCCTGGCACCAGCTCGACCATCTCCCCGAGCAGTTCACCATTGACGGCATCTCGTTCGGTCGCCGCTGGGTGCGCTCGCCGCGCTGCCGCGCGGCGGAGGCTGCGACGAGCACGCTCCTCGAGCCCTTCCACTACATGACGCTGTACCTCCTCCGCGACGAGCAGGTGATCCCCGAATTCTTCGCCCTGGCCGAGCGGCTGCGCGCGGCAGACCGCTTCTTTGCAGCGCGGCGGACCGTGCTGTCGGGACCCTTGGCCGTCGCCGGCCGCTGGGCCGCGCCCCGCGTGGCCGTCTCGCCCGAAGCGGTTCCTTTTCGCCCGGCCCAGGGGGTCCACGTGGTCGTGGGCCCACAGGTGGACGGCGCCGAGTGGGTGCGCCATCCCGGAGTGGCCGGCGCCTGGCAATTCGTCGACGACGAACACGGCCGCTTCATCACGGTTGCCTTCGTCGACGGCGACCTCTGGCGGGCCTCCGCCGCCCTCGGGGCCGCCGGCAGCGAGTCCCCAGAATGGGCGGGTCCCCTCGAGCGCGTTGATGCCTTTCGTTGGGACTGGTTCGCTACGCTGACGCCTCAATGACCAGTCAGAGCAAGTCGAAGGCCCAGCGGAGGGCCGAAAACCAGCGTCGCGCCGCCGAGAAGCGCGCCGCGGAGCTGCGGCAGAAGCGCGTTCGCATCGGTGTCCGCGTCGGTGGTGCCATCGTCGTGGTTGCGCTCGTCGTGGTGGTCATCACCCAGCTGACCGGGGGCGGCTCCGGCAGCGTGCCGCCGCAGTTCAAGAATCCCCACGTCCCGGTGGAGCCGATCCCGGCCTCCATGTCCTCCACGTGGGTGCAACCACCGGCTGGGACGCCCGGTCCCGAGAGCGTCCCCGTCCCGAGCGGGCCCAAGCTGGCCACGCTGCTCAACGCGGCCACCGGCCAGTCGGTCGACGGGGTCCAGTGCCAGGCCGGCGAGCAAACGGTCGTCCATGTCCACACCCACCTGACGGTCTTCGTGGACGGCAAGGCCCGGGTGATCCCCTACGGCATCGGCATTCCGGGGTTCCAAGCCGCGAGCACGTCGACCGGCCCTTTCGTGCAGACAGGGAGTTGCTTCTACTGGCTGCACGTGCACGCCAACGACGGGATCATCCACATCGAGTCGCCGAGCACCACGCAGACCTTCACGCTGGGCCAGTTCTTCCAGTTGTGGGGCGTCCCGCTCAGCAAGACCCAGGTCGGGTCCGCCACCGGGCCCGTCACGGTGTTCTTCACCTCGCCGGGCAAGAAGCCCGGCATCTATACGGGCAACCCCAACAACCTCCCCCTGGGTGACCACTACGAGATCCAACTGGTCGTCGGCACGCCGATCGTGGCCCCCGTCCAGGTGACCAACTGGGGCGGGTTGTAGGTCGGTGGAGGTCGACGCCATCGTCGTCGGCCTCGGCCCGGGCGGTGAGCAGGTCGCGGAGGAGCTGGCCGAGGCGGGACTCGACGTCGTCGGCATCGAGGCGGAGCTGGTGGGCGGGGAGTGCCCGTACTGGGCGTGCATACCCTCCAAGATGATGGTCCGCGCCTCCGACCTCCTGGCCGAGGGCCGCCGCATCCCTGGCCTGGCGGGCATGTCGGTCGTCACCCCCGACTGGTCGCCGGTGGCCCGGCGGATCCGCGAGGAGGCCACCGACTTCTGGGACGACACGGTCGCCGTCGATCGCTTCAAGGGCAAGGGCGGCCACTTCATCCGCGGGAAGGCCCGGGTCACCGGTCGGGCCGCGGTCGAGGTCGGCCGACGGACGATCACGGCGCGCCGTGCCCTGGTCCTGTCCACCGGCCAGCATGCCTTCGTCCCGTCGATGTTCGCGGGGGTGCCGCACTGGACGAGCCGCGGCGCGGTGGCCGCCGAAGCGGTGCCCGCGTCGCTGCTCGTCATCGGGGGCGGGGCCATCGGCCTCGAGATCGGGCAGGTCATGAGCCGCTTCGGAGCCCGGGTCACCATCGTCGAGGCGGGCCCGCGGCTGGTCGGGCCAGAGGAGCCCGAGGCCTCCGAGCTCATCACCGAGGTGTTGCGGAGCGAAGGGGTGGAGGTGCACACCGGCGTCACGATCGAGCGAGTCGAACCGGCCGGAGACACGGGCGCGACCGTGCACCTGGCCGGCGGGACGGCCTTGAGCGGCGAGCGGATGCTGGTCGCCACGGGGCGCCGGAGCGGCCTGGCCGCCCTCGGGGTGGGTGCACTGGGGCTCGACGAGGATGCCCCGAGCATCGCGGTCGACGGGCGCATGCGGGTGGCACCCGGCGTCTGGGCGGTCGGCGACGTCACGGGGAAGGGTGCCTTCACCCATGTCGCCGTCTTCCAGGCCCGGCTCTGTGTGGCGGACATCCTGGGTCGGCCGCGCCCGGATGCCGACTACCGGGCGCTGCCGCGGGTGACCTTCACCGACCCCGAGATCGGCTCGGTGGGGTTGACCGAGGCACAGGCACGGGAGCAGCGCGGGGACGTGACGGTGTTCCAGGAATCGATCGCCGCGTCAGCGCGTGGCTGGATCCACCGCGGCGAGGGCTTCGTGAAGCTGATCGCCTGCGACGGCGTCCTCGTGGGAGCGACGTCGATGGGCCCGACGGGCGGCGAGGTGCTGGGCTTGCTGGCGCTGGCCGTGCACGCCCAGGTCCCGGTCGAGACCATGCGCTCCATGATCTTCGCCTACCCGACGTTCCACCGGGCCGTGGACTCGGCGTTGTGGTCGCCCCCGAGCAGTGAGGCGAAGATCGCCGGCGCCTGATGCGGCAGAAGTGAGAGGTGGCCCTCGCCCGGTACGACGGTGACGGAGGCCTGGGGGATGTGGCGCTTGAGAAAGGCGCGGTAGCCCGGTGGCCCGGTCCGATCGTCGGCGCCCTCCCATATGTGGACCGGGATCCGAATCTCCTCGAGTGCGAAGCCCCAAGGTTCCCCGAAGATCCGGTAGTCCTGCACGCAGCCTTCGGTGCCCTGACGCATCGCCTCCCGCACGAAGGCCAGCGCGTGGTCCGGCGGTCCCCACTCGGTGAGGACCGTCCGGTCCGCCGGCGGGAACGAACGCATGACGGCGCGGAACAGTCGCGCGTTGCTGGCGTTCACGATGCTGACCGTCATCAGCGCCGAGGCCAGCGACGGCGTCCGCCGGCTCAGGAGGAGCAGGGCGCGGTCCTCCAGGGACAGCCCGCGGGTGGTGCCGTAGAGGTCCAGCGGCACCGCGCTCGAGAGGAGCGCCGCTGCGGTCACGCGGCCGTCCATCCTGGCGGCACAGATGGCGGCGTAGGGGCCACCGGCCGACCAGCCCATCACCGCGAACTCCTCGATCCCGAGGGCCCCTGTCAGGGAGTCCACGTCGGCGGGCCAGTCGGTGAGCCGGCGTCGGGGTTGGTAGCTCGAGAGCCCCATGCCGGGCCGATCGGGCGAGATGAGGCGGACTCCCCTGGCCGCCGCAGCCGCGTGGGCCGGCGCCGCGTCGAGCCGGGAGCTCAGACCGCCGTGGAAGCTCAGGATCGGAAAGCCCGTGGGGACGCCGTACTCCTCATAGGCCAGCACCCGTCCATCGGGGAGCGTCACCGATCCCGTCACGCCTCCGTTGCTCCGTCCAGGGTGACACGCGGGCAGACGGGGCGCTGGTGCCCGATGCGTCCCGGGTGAGCAGGTGCCCGCACGAGAGCACGCTATAGGGTGCGGGCATGAGTCCGAACGTCGACGAACTGGTTGACGGGCTGCTGGCCGACTTTCCGCCGAGCACCACTCCCGCACAGGAGTTCCTCGGGGAGCAGTTCGACCGCGGCCTGGCCTGGCTGCATTTCCCGCCCGGGTCGGGTGGGCTCGGGCTGACGCCGCGAGAGCAGCAGAAGGCGCAGTCACGGCTGCACGCGAGTGGCGCTCCGGTGGCCGGGGTGCGCAACCCCATCGGATACGGGATGTGCGCGCCGACCATCGCCACCCACGGGACGACCGAGCAGAAGGAGCGCTACCTCAGGCCCCTCTTCACCAACGAGGAGATCTGGTGCCAGTTGTTCAGCGAGCCCGGTGCAGGCTCCGACGTCGCCGGGCTGTCCACCCGCGCCGAGCGCGACGGCGAGGAGTGGTTGCTGAACGGACAGAAGGTGTGGACCACCCTGGCGCACATCTCAGCATTCGGGCTGATCGTGGCGCGCACGAATCCCGATGTGCCCAAGCACAAGGGGATGACGGCGTTCCTGGTCGACATGAAGGCCCCGGGCGTCGAGGTGCGGCCGCTCTTCCAGATCACGGGCGAGGCGGAGTTCAACGAGGTCTTCTTCAGCGACGTGCGGATGTCCGACTCGGCCCGCCTCGGCGGCGCGGGTGAGGGATGGCGCGTCGCGGTGACGACGCTGATGAACGAGCGGGTCTCCATCGGCGGTGCTGTCACGCGGCGCGGCGGCGGACCCGTCGCGGAAGCCGTCAAGATCTGGAAGGAGCGCTGGCAGGGCGACACCTCGGCGCACGCCCTCGCATTGCGCGATCGGGTCGTCTCGAGCTACATCCGCATGGAGGCGCTCTCCATGACCAACGCCCGCGCCGCACAGACACGCAGGGCCGGCACACCCGGCCCCGAAGGCTCGGTGGCCAAGCTCGCCTATGCCGAGGAGAACAAGCGAATCTACGACCTCTGCATGGATCTCTTGGGCAACGACGCCATGCTGTTCCCGGCCGGCTACCCCATGGTCCGCCCCGACCTCGTGGGCATGGGCTCGACCGACGTGCACAAGATGTTCTTGCGGGTCCGGGCGAACTCCATCGAGGGGGGGACCTCCGAGGTGATGCGCAACATCCTCGGTGAGCGCGTGCTCGGTCTCCCGGGCGACGTTCGCACCGACAAGGAACTGCCCTGGAAGGATGTCCCGCGCAGCTGAGCGCGAGCCGGTCGTGACGGGATCCGGCCACCAGGCCGAGAAGCGCGCCGCCGGCCAGGCCGCGGCGGCGCTGGTCGAGGACGGGATGTTTGTCGGCTTGGGTACCGGTTCCACCGTTGCCGAGCTGGTTCCCGCCCTTGGTGCGCGCCGGTTGGAGATCACGTGCATCTCGACCTCGCCGGCGACCGCAGAGCTCGCGGCCGACGTCGGGCTCGACGTCAGACCCTTCACCGACATTGATCGACTCGACCTGACCATCGACGGGGCCGACCAGGTCGACCCCGTCGGCTGGCTGATCAAGGGCGGGGGAGGGGCGCACACCCGCGAGAGGATCGTGGCCGCGGCGGCGGATCGGTTCGTGGTCATCGTGTCTTCGGACAAGCCGGTCGATCGCCTGCGTCCGCCGGTCCCGCTGGAGCTCTTGGCCTTCGGGCTGGCGGCCACCCTGCGCGCGCTCCCCGGCGCGGTGCTGCGGCGTGCGCCGCTGACGCCCGACGGCGGGGTGCTCGCCGACTACTACGGCGACATCGACGACCCCGCGTCTCTGGCCGCCATGCTCGACGCGGTGCCCGGCGTCGTGGCCCACGGCCTGTTCCCGCCCTCCCTCGTCTCCAGCGTGCTCATCGCACGAGGCAACGAGGTCGAGGTCCGTCAGATCGGCTGATGCACCGGGATCGTCATGCCGCCGGGGTGAACGTGACCGGCAGCGCGGTGGGGGAGCGGAAGACGTCGCCGCGGATGTGAGGATCGGTGTTGCCCGGGTCGAGGGCCAGGTCGGGCAGGCGGTCGAAGACGCGGTTGAGCAGCGCCCGCGTCTCGAGCCGGGCGAGATGCATCCCGAGGCACATGTGCGGCCCGTGGGCGAAGGCGATGTGGGGGATGGCGGGCCGGAAGATGTCGAAGGTCTCGGGGTCCTCCCACCTGGTCTCGTCGTGGTTGGCCGAGCCGATGTGGGGCGAGATGCTCTCGCCGGGACCGAGGGTGACGCCCCCGATCTCGACCTCGCACGTCGTGGTCCGGTTGATGGTGAGCAACGGGGCCTCGCAGCGCAGGCCCTCCTCAATGGCCTGGGGCAGCAGCGAGCGGTCGGCTTGCACCGCCCCGAGCTGCTCGGGGTGGGTGAGGAGCAGGTAGAGCAGGTTGCCCGACGAGCGGTAGGTCGTCTCGGCCCCCGCCGGGAGCAGGAGGCGCAGGAAGGAGTAGATGGCTTCGTCGGTCAGCTTCTCGCCGTCGACCTCGGCGGAGACCAGATCGCTGATCACATCCTCAGCCGGATTGGCCCGCCGGTCGGCCACGATGCCGGCGAAGTACTCGCGCAGCGCCTCCGAGGCGGCGATGCCGCGATCGATGTCCGCCACCAGGCCGATGAGCTCGACCGACCAGCGTTGGAATTGTGGGAAGTCCTCCTCGGGCAGCCCGAGCAGGCGCGCGATAACCCGGACCGGAAACTCGAACGTGAGCTGGCGCACCAGGTCGGCCCGGCCGTCGGCGGCGAAGCGGTCGATCTGGTCGTCGATGATCGGGCGGATGAACTCGGGCTCCCAGCGCGCCAGCGCCTTCTCGCGGAAGGCGTGCGCCACCAGGTTGCGGTGGCTGCGGTGCTCGGGGTCGTCCATGCCGAGGATCATGTGGCCCATCACCATGCCGATCGTGACGTCATAGCCGGTCGAGGTGAACGTCTTGGCGTCGCGCAAGATCCGCGAGCAGTCGTCGTAGCGGTAGGCGATCCATCCCGGCTCGACGTCGATGCCCTCGGGCAGGGACTCCGGCGAGATGGTCAGGCCTTTTTCGACGGGTGTCTCGTGCCGCTTGACGACGAGGTCCGGGTAGGGATCCCGCGTCGTGCCGGCCACCACGTCGTCGAAGGCACTGAACGGGTCGTACTCCTGAGCGTCGGATAGTGCCATGGCGCGCTTCCCTCCCACCGGTGTTCTGTGACGTTGGTGTCAGGTTATGGGGCGCGGCGGCCACGGCGCACCTCGGGGCCCCCACGGCAACGTACGGTCCCGACGGCATAGGCTCCGGCCTGCATGAAGACGCTGCGCACCCCTGACGACCGCTTCGTCGACCTGCCCGGCTACGACTTCGCCCCGAACTACGCCGAGGTCGCCGACTCCGAGGGGGGCACGCTGCGGGTGCACTACCTGCGGGAGGGCGACCGCTCGGCGCCCGTCGTGCTCCTGATGCACGGCGAGCCCTCGTGGTCGTACCTCTACCGCAAGATGATCCCCGTCCTGACCGGCGCCGGTCTGCAGGTCGTGGCGCCCGACCTGGTCGGCTTCGGGCGCTCGGACAAGCCGGCCGAACGCGCTGACTACACGTTCGCCCGCCATGTCGAGTGGATGCGCGAGCTGCTCTTCGACCGGCTCGAGCTGAGCGGCATCACCCTGGTGTGCCAGGACTGGGGCGGGCTCATCGGCCTGCGCCTGGTCGGTGAGCATCCCGACCGTTTCGCCCGGGTCGTGGCGGCCAACACCTTCCTGCCGACCGGCGACACCAATCCCGGCGATGCCTTCTTCTCCTGGCAGCGCACCTCGCAGGAGGTCGAGGAGTTCCCCACCGGCGTCATCGTCCGCGGTGGGTGCGCCAAGGCCGTGGCGCCCGAGGTGGAGGCGGCCTACGACGCGCCGTTCCCCGACGAGTCCTACAAGTCGGGGGCGCGCCAGTTCCCGCTGCTGGTGCCGTCTCGGCCCGACGACCCCGCCCACGACGCCAACGTGGCCGCCTGGGTGGGCTTGGCCGCGTTCGACCGTCCCTTCCTCTGCGCCTTCAGCGACCGCGACCCCATCACCAGGGGTGCGGACCGCAACCTCAAAGAGCGGATCGCCGGTGCGCAGGGGCAGCCCCACACGACGATTGTGGGCGGCGGCCACTTCCTGCAGGAGGACTGCGGGGAGGAGTTGGCCGAGGTCGTGGTCTCCTTCGTCGCCTCCACATCGTGATCAGCGAGCACAGCGTCGTCATCGTCGGGGCCGGGTTCTCCGGTATCGGGATGGCGGCGCGCCTCCGCTCCATGGGCGTGGACGACTTCGTCGTCCTCGACCGCGGCAACGACCTGGGAGGCACGTGGCGCGACAACTCGTACCCGGGCGCCTGCTGTGACGTCCCCTCGAACCTGTACTCCTTCTCCTTCGCTCTCAATCCCGACTGGTCGCGCTCGTTCTCCCCGCAGAGCGAGATCTGGGACTACCTGCGCGCCTGCGTCGACCGCTTCGAGGTGGGGGGACATCTGCGCTTCGGCCGGGCCGTCGAAGAGGCGCGCTGGGACGAGGCCACGGCGCACTGGGTGGTCCGGACGACCGGGGGAGAGGAATACGTCACCCCGGTCCTGGTGTGGGCCACCGGGTCGCTGAGCGAGCCGTCGATCCCGGAGCTCCCGGGCCTGGCGGACTTCCGCGGCAAGGTGTTCCACTCCGCCCGCTGGGAGCACGGGTTCGACCTGGCGGGGAAGCGGGTGTGCGTCGTCGGCACCGGGGCCTCTGCGATCCAGTTCGTGCCACAGATCGCTCCGGTCGTCGAGCACCTGTACGTCCACCAGCGGACACCTCCCTTCGTGGTCCCCCGGCGCGACCGGGCCGTCTCGGGCCTCCGCAAGCTCGCCTACCGCAAGATGTCGAGGCTCCAGCGCTTGTCCAGACTCCGCATCTACGCCATCTTCGAGTCGCTGCTGTCGGTCTTCGTCGGGCACGGGGAACGGCGGAAGGCCGCGGTGCGCAAGGCCGCCCTCGACCACCTCGCCAAGCAGGTACCCGACGAGGCGCTGCGCGAGAAGCTCACCCCGCACTACGAGCCGGGGTGCAAGCGACTGCTGCTCTCCGACGACTACTACCCCTCGCTGACCCGGCCCAACGTGGAGGTCGTGGACTCACCGGTGGCCTCGTTCACCGCGCACGAGGTGGTGGGCCAGGACGGCATCGCCCGTCCGGTCGACGTCGTGATCATGGGCACCGGCTTCGAGGCGGCCGAGCCTCCCTACGCCGAGCACATCGTCGGCGCGGGCGGCATCCGGTTGGCCGAGATATGGAAGGCGAACGGAGTCGAGGCCTACGCCGGCTCCACGGTGGCGGGCTTCCCCAACCTGTTCCTCATGATCGGGCCGAACTCGACGTTGGCCCACAATTCGATGATCTACATGATCGAGTCGCACATCAACTACATCGCCAGCGCGCTGGCCTTCCTGCGCCGCCCCGGCGTGCGCGTGGTGGAGGTCAAGCCGGCAGTGCAGCGGCGCTACAACGAGCGCCTCCAGGCCCGGCTCGAGCACTCCGTCTGGGTCGAGGGCGGGTGCGGGAGCTGGTACCTGGATCACCGGGGCCGCAATACCACGCTGTGGCCCGACCACACCTGGAAATTCCGCCGGCTGACCCGGCGCTTTCACCCGGGCGAGTACACCGTCCGCACGTAGGCGCGCAGGGCCAGCGCGCACAGCACGGCCGCAAAGAGGGCGAGCGCCCCGATCTCCGGCAGCACGGCGATCAGACCGACGTGGTCGTAGATGAGCTTCACGAACGCGTCCATGGCCCAGGCCTGGGGGACCACGTGGCCGACGGCCCGGACCACCGGTCCGACCACGTCGAGCGGGTACATGCAGCCGCCCAGCATGCCGCACACTATGCCGAGCACGACCGCGAGGGAGATGGCCTGCTCCTCGGTGCGCGAGCGCATGCTCACGAGCGCGGCCGCGCCGGCGTAGGCGAGCGACAGCATGGTGAGCACGAGAAGAACCCCGGCTGGGTCGCCCCAGTGCACGCCGAAGATCAACCGGCCGACCACCAGGAGCCCGACACACTGCACGGCGGCCACGCAGAGGCTGGTGGCGATCAAGGCGGCCACGACCGACCGTCGGCGCAGCGGCGCCGCCGCCAGCCGGTTCATGAGGCCGAGCCGGCAGCGACTCGACCACACCCGAAGACAAGAGGAGCACCGTGATGCCCAGGAACAGCACCAGGTCGGCCGGCGCGACATAGGAGAAGGGGCTGAGCGCAGCCGGGACATCGGTGCGGGCGAGAGTCACGTCGGTGAGGGTCGTGTGCGTGCCCTCGGCGGCGATCAGGTCGAGCAGGGCGACCACGTCCGTGCGGGCCTGCACCGCGCTGGTCGAGGCGGACTCGCTCACGAAGTCGACGCGCTGTGCCCCCGCCCGCGCCGGAAGGCCGATGAGGCCGGCGACGACCCGCCCCCGCAAGATGTCGTCGCCGAGCTGGGCCCGGTTGGGTTCGATCCGCACCTTGAGGTCGCCGGTGCGGGCGACCAGGTGGACGAGGCGCGGGGACGGGTGCACGAGGCCGATGGGCTCCTTCGGGCTCCCGGCGAGCAGACCCGTCACGAGGATGAAGAGAACCGGGAACACCGTGGCGACGAAGAGGTAGCGCCGGTCGCCGACGGCGCGGCGCAGGTTGACCCGGATGATCGGGATCACGGCGTCACCATTCGGCGCACCCGGGCCATGGCCAGGCTTCCTGTCACGAGGGCGATGAGGCAGAGGACGAGGAAGGGTGCGACCACCGACGACGCGTGGTCGCGCAACAACGCCAGGCGCCCGAACCCGACCAGGGCCCACCCGTTCGGTGTGCCGAGGCTCAGCACCTGAAAGGCCTCGGGCAGTGCACCGGGCGGGAGCAGGTTGCCTCCCAGCAGCGCCAGCACGAGCCCGACCACCAGGGAGGCGGCGAAGGCCTCTTGGGGCGTCCGGGCGAACGAGGTGAGGAACGCGCCGAGGCCGCACATGGCGGCAGTGGCCCCGACGCACATCATGAACACCCCGAGCGGATCACCCCAATTGGCGCCGAAGGCCGCCGCCGTCACGCCCCAGACGATCAGGATGGACGTGAGCCCCGTGAGGGCGATGGCCAGGAGCTTGCCCCAGACGATCGCGCGCGGCCTGATCGGCGCGACGGCGAGCCGGGCCAGGGTCCCCGTCGAGCGCTCCAGCAAGAGGGAGCGCATGCCGAGGCCGCTCCCGATGAAGAGGAACACCACGGCGATCGAAGGGGCGAAGTAGTCGAGCACGGCCTTGCCGCCGTTGCCGAGCGTGCTCGCCGCGACCGAGATCGCCGCCGCGTCGGTGGCCGTCCCACGTTCGAGGCGGCCAGCGTAGATCCGGCTGGCCACGCCCGCCGCCAACGACTCGGCGTACTCCTGTCCGATCAGCGCGTTCGGCCGGTCGACGATGTCGAACCCGGGGGAGGGTGTGGCGCCCGGGGCCACCATCGGGATGAGGAGGTGGGCGAGGCTCGTGTGACCCCGGAAGATCACCACGCCACCAGCCAGCGTGCCGTCCGCCACCTCGCGTTTGACCGCCGTCTCGCCGGGGACGACCCGCACGACGACATTGCGGGGCAGCTGGCTCGCGTGCGCGGCGGCACGCAGCAGGGCCGGCGAGGCGCCGGACACTCCGAGGGTGAGCACGCCCGAGGAGGAGTTGCCGGCGAAGGCGAAGCCGAGGATGCCCGCGATGGCCAGTGGCGCGACCAGACAGGTGATGACCGCCGAACGGTCGCGCACCCGCCGGCGCAGTTCGTTGAGGGTGATGACGAACCCGGTCAGTCGCCGTGCTCCTGGCCCAGACACCACGTCCCCACCGACAAAAACTAGCGTTGGCGGCCGTGATCGCGCTGGCGCCGGTGGGGTTCGTGATGGGCGGTCGCTCCGAGGCCGTCGACGACGACTGGGGCGGCGTGGAGGCGGTCATCCGGCTCGACGGCACACAATTCGGGCCCGATGCGGTGGCAGGGCTCGACGCGTTCTCCCATCTCGTGGTCGTGTTCCAGTTCCACCTGGTGGATCCGGCCGACGTGCAGTCGGGCGCCCGCCGTCCCCGGGGGAACCCGGACTGGCCCGAGGTGGGCATGTTCGCCCAGCGGGCCAAGATGCGGCCGAACCGCCTGGGTGTGTCCACCTGCTCGTTGAGCCGGGTTGAAGGGCTCGACCTGCACGTACGGGGTCTCGACGCCGTCGACGGGTCGCCGGTGCTCGACGTGAAGCCGTTCATGCGCGAGTTCGAGCCGCCGGCCGGATCCGTCCGCCAGCCGCCCTGGTCCACGGAGCTGATGCGCGGGTACTACTGACCGCACTCCTCGGTGGACGTCCGAGCCCCTCTACTTCATGACCGGGGAGCAGTCCGTAATCACGCATTGCCGACCGCCCCCGACGACGCAGCCGAGGTCTGGGAGCTCGACCACTACGAGGAGCGATTCGATGCATTCGACCAGGCGCACGGCTGCCGGTGGATGCCTTCGCCCCGCCACCGACCGACCCGGCCTGGGACTGCAGTTGCCCATCTCGGGTTCGGGCCGGCCCAGGTCACGACCATGCGACGGGCCGGCCTGGTGCACGGTCTCGGCCGTCTGGGTGTGTCCAATTCCGATCTGGGACAAGCCGGGCCCGCTGGGCGCGGGGGAGTGGGAGCGGGTGCGCCTCTTCCCGTACCTGACCGGGCGGATGCTGCAGCAGTCAGCTGCTCTGGCACCGCTCGGGGCCGTCGCCGTCCAGCTGCGGGAGCGCCTCGATGGTTCGGGCTATCCGCGCCAGCTGGCGGGGTCGGCCATCTCCATGCCGGGCCGGCTGCTGGGCGCGGCGGACGTCTGCCAGTCGATGCGCGAGCCCCGCCCGTATCGTCCAGAGCTGACGCCGGAGGAGGCCGCGTCAGCAGCTTCGATCGGACGTGAAGGCCGGCCGCCTCGATGCGGACGCCGTCGCCGCCGTGCTCGGTGCCGCCGGCCACCGGGCGGGTCGCCGGCGCGAGGGCCCGGCAGGGCTCACGGCCCGAGAGATCGACGTCCTCCGGCTTCTGGCACGGGGCTTGTCGAGCAAGCAGATCGGTCGTGAGCTGGTGACCTCGCCCAAGACGGCGCGCAACCACATCGAGCACATCTCCGTGAAGATCGGCGCCTCGAGCCGGGTGACCGCCAGCCTCTACGCCATGGACCACGGCCTGTTGCCGGTCACGGACGTGATCGACGCGTGAGCGAGGTCAGTCGAAGCTCGGGCCACGCCCGGCCCCGGCGCGGGCCACACGTGCCATGCTCTCGTTGACGTCGAGGGTTCGGAGGTCGCGCGCGTGGCACGGGTGGAGTTCCGGGGGACGATCGGCAACGACTGGCGGGACTCGGAGCCGTGGTGGCCCCCCGTGCCCAGCCCACCCGAGGGCGCGCCGAACGTCGTCCTGATCGTCCTCGACGACGTCGGCTTCGCCCAGCTCGGGTGCTACGGGTCCGACATCGAGACGCCGGTGATCGACCGCCTGGCCGCCGAGGGGGTCCGGCTGACCAACTTCCACACCACCGCGCTGTGCTCGCCCACCCGGGCCTGCTTGCTCACGGGGAGGAACCATCACCGCAGCGGCATGGGCCGGGTGGCCGACCTCGCCAGCGGCTTTCCGGGATACTGGGGCCGGCCGCCCCGCGAGAACGGTTTCCTCTCCGAGATCCTGCGCGCCACGGGGTACGCCACGTACGCGGTGGGGAAGTGGCACCTCAGCCCCGAGGGCGAGACGAACATGGCCAACTCGCGGGCGACCTGGCCGCTCGGCCGCGGCTTCGACCGCTGGTACGGCTTCCATGGCGGGGAGACGCACCAATTCGTCCCCGCGCTGTACCACGACAACCACGCCGTGCGCCCGCCGCGCGCCGTCGAGGACGGCTACCACCTCAGCGCCGACCTGGCCGACCGGGCCATCGAGTTCTTGGGGGACCTGCGCGCCGTGGACGACGAGCTGCCCTTCTTCCTCTACTTCGCCACAGGGGCCTGCCACTCGCCGCACCACGCGCCGGCCGAGTGGATGGAGCGCTACAAGGGACGCTTCGCCCAAGGGTGGGACCGCTGGCGCGACGAGACCTTCGCCCGCCAGCTGGCCCAGGGCGTCGTCCCTGAGGGCACCGTGCTCTCGCCCCGCCCGTCCTGGGTCCCGAGCTGGGACAGCTTGGGCGCCGAGCAGCGGGTGCTCGCCGAGCGCTTCATGGAGTGCTTCGCCGCCTTCCTCGCCTACACCGATCAGCAGATCGGGCGGGTGCTCGACTTCGTCGAGGAGGTTGGTGACGCCGACGACACCGTCGTGATCGTGGTGTCCGACAACGGCGCCAGCTCGGAGGGCGGCAAGGACGGCACGATCAACGAGGGCCGGTTGTCCAACTTCGAGGCAGCCGGCGTCGACGAGATGTACCGGCGCATCGACGAGATCGGCGGTCCGCTGAGCCACAACAACTACCCGTGGGGCTGGACCATGGCGGGGAACACGCCCTTCAAGCGCTGGAAGCGCGAGGTCCACGAGGGCGGCGTCGCAGACCCGTGCATCGTGCGCCTCCCTGCCGGCCGCGGCGGCTCTGTCGGCCTGCGGCGGCAGTACGCCCACGCCGTCGACATCCTGCCCACGGTGCTCGAGCTGGCCGGCGTCGCTCCCCCCGGGGAGATCGACGGTATCGAGCAGTCGCACCTCGACGGCACCAGCTTCGCCTACGTGCTGGGTCCGGACGGGGAGCGCGCCCCCGGCCGTCACCACACCCAGCACTTCGAGATGCTCGGGTCCCGTGCCATCTACCACGACGGTTGGAAGGCGGTGACCTACCACCCGGTCGGCCCGATCTACGACGACGGGCTGAGCAACAGCGCCCCGTTCGACGACGACGTCTGGGAGCTCTACCACGTCGCCGAGGACGTCTCGGAGGCGCACGACCGCGCGGCCGATTTCCCCGAGAAATTGGCCGAGCTGGTGGCACTGTGGTGGGAGGAAGCACGCCGCAACGACGTGCTGCCCTTGGACAACCGGGTGCTGGACGTCATCGTGCACAAGCACGACCGTCGCCGGCCCCAGGACAGCTACCGCTACTTCCAAGGCGGCGCCCCGGTGCCCGAATGGGTCGCCGTCGACGTCCGCAACCGCTCGCATGCCATTTCGCTGGTTGTCGACGGGCCGGGCGGGGTGACGCCCGATGGCACCCTGCTCGCGCTCGGGTGCGCCCTCGGGGGCTGGTCGCTGCATGTCCACGGGGGGCGCCTGCGCTACGTCCACAACCTGCACGGCCAGCGGCACTACGAGGTCACCGCCGACCGCGAGCTCGACGCGGGGCGCCACGACCTCGAGTTCCGCTTCGAGTGGGACGAGTTGCTAGGCGGCACCGCCATGCTCCTCCAGGACGGCGAGGTCGTCGGGACCGGCAAGATCGAGCGCTTCACGCCCGTCGCCTTCAACGAGGTGATGATCGGGCTGACCTGTGGCTACGAGTGGGGTCCATCGGTTGGCGGCGACTACGACGCGCCCTTCGCGTTCAACGGCACGATCGTGCGGGCCGAGGTGTCGGCCACGGGGCCGGTGGTCCGGGATCCTGTCGCAGAGGTGGCGGCCATCCTGGCCGCGCAGTGAGCGGAGGTGTGCCCCCCGTCACTCCCTCCGATGTGACGTGACACGGGAAGCCGGGCGGGACCCCCGTCCTAGTCGAAGCTCGGTCGGCGGTCCCGGGTGCGCTTCAGCTCGAAGAAGCCGTCGGTGCCCGTGACCAGCAGCACGCCGTCCCAGAGCCGGCCGGCCGCCTCGCCCTTGGGGGTCGGCGTGACCACCGGGCCGAAGATGGCCGTCCCGTTGTAGTGGATCACCGGTGTGCCCACCTCGTTGCCCACGGGGTCCATGCCGGCCCGGTGGGAGGCCTCGAGCAGGGCGTCGAACTCGTCGGACGTGGCCGCCCCGGCGAGGGAAGCCGGGAGACCGAGCTCGGCCAGCGCCTCGGCGATGACGACCTCGGCCTCACCCTCCGCCCGCCCTCGCTGTTCGAGGTGGAAGCGGCTCCCGATCGCCGTGTAGAGCGGCAGGAGGATGTCGCGGCCCTTCATCTGCTCCGCCGCGATGCACACGCGCACCGGGCCCTTGGCCCGGGCCATGCGCGCCTTGTACTCGTCGGAGAGCTCGTCACGCCCGGAGTTCAGGATGGCCAGCGACATGACGTGCCACTCGGTGCGGATGTCGCGCACCTGCTCGACCTCGAGCATCCAGCGCGAAGTGATCCAGGCCCACGGGCACAGGGGATCGAACCAGAAGTCTGCCGTGTCGGTCATGGGATACCTCCGTCGACGCGCAGGATGGCGCCCGTCGTGTACGACGAGGCGTCGGTGGCGAAGTACAACGCGGCGCCGACGATCTCGTCGGGCTCGCCGGCCCGCCGCAGGGCGTGGTGCGGCATGCCCCGCTCGAGGACGGCGGGGTCCCAGGCCTTCGCGATGTCGGTGAGGAACGGGCCGGCCATGATGCAGTTCACCCGCACCGTCGGCCCGAAAGCCTTGGCGAATCCCTCGGTCAGGGTGTTCAGCGCCGCTTTGGCCGCGTCGTAGGGCAGCATGCCCGGAGCCGGGCGCAGCGAACCGGTGCTCGAGACGTTGATGATGGATCCACCATACGGGCCGTCCGCCATCCTCGTGCCGACGAGCGCGGTGAGCCGGAACGGGCCTTTCAGGTTGACCCCGAGCACCTTGTCCCACAACTCCTCGCTGACGGCGGTGAGGTCCGGGTAGAGGGGCGACATGCCGGCGTTGTTGACCAGCACGTCGACGCGGCCGAACGCGGCGTAGGCCTGCTCCACGAGGTCGTCGAGCTCGTTCCAGTGCCCGACGTGGCAGGCCACGGGGAGGGCCCGCCGGCCCTTGGCCTCGACCTCGGCCGCCACGGCACGGCAGGACTCGATCTTGCGGCTGGCCACGATGACGTCGGCCCCGGCGTCGGCGAAGGCCAGCACCATGGAGCGCCCCAGGCCCCGGCTGCCGCCCGTGACGAGCGCGACCTTGCCGGCGAGCAGTCCGTCTGTCACTGCAGCAATTCCGCGACGGCATGGGTAACGGCCTTGGCCATCGGGATGTTGAGGGATTCGTTGGGCCCGTGGGCGTTGGAGTGGGGTCCGAGGACGCCGGTTGCCACGAACTGGGTACCGGGGAACCCCTTCTCCAGGTCGGCCAGGAACGGGATGGAGCCGCCCTCACCCACGAGGCCGTGCGCGTGCCCGAAGCGCTCCTTGGAGACGGCTGACAGCGTGGCGGCCAGGCCGGGATCGAGCGGCTGGGCGATCCACCCCTGGGCGGCCGACTCCAGGTCGATGGTGATGTGCGCGCCCTCGTCGGTGCGGATGGCCGAGATCAGGGCGTCGGTCGCCGCCTGCGCGTCCACGTCGGGCGGCAGCCGCACCGACAGCTTGAGCGTCGTCGAGGGGCGCAGCACGTTGCCGCCGTCGTGTGGCTTGGGCAGCCCGTCGGCGCCGGTGACCTCGAGGGCGGCGCCCCAGGTGCGCGCCACGAGCCGCTCGACCGGGTTCGGTGTGAGCAGGTGCAGCCCGTCGACGACCGGCGCGTCGCTGTCTGGGAACTCGGCCGCCACGTCCACGAGGTTGGCCCGGAGCGCCTCGGGGATCCCCGCCCCCAGCAATTCCGGCAGGAGGATGCGGCCGGTCACCTCGTCCTCGATCGCGGAGAGAATGCGGCGCAGGATCCGGAACGACGACGGGACGACGCCCCCCGCCGTCCCGCTGTGGACGCCTTCGGTGAGGACGTCCACCCGCACGGTGGCCACGAGGCAGCCCCGCAACGACGTCGTCAGCCAGAGCCGGTCGTAGCTGAGCCCGCCCGTGTCGAGGCAGATGACGAGACGGGGCACGCCGATGCGCTCCTCGAGGTTCTCGAGGTGGGCCGCCAGGTCCGGGCTGCCGCTCTCCTCGCTCGCCTCGATGAGGATGAGGACGCGGCCGCGCCCGCCGCCCGCCGCCAGCAGACCCGTCACGGCGGCAAACGTCGCGTAGCCGTCGTCCGCCGTGCCACGGCCGTAGAGGAGGTCACCCTCGCGCACCGGCTCGTAGGGCCCGAGCCCGCTGCGCCACTCGCCGAGCGGCGGCTGCTTGTCCATGTGGCCGTAGATGACGACGGGGGCGCCCGCGCCGCCGTTGTCGATCAACAGGACCGGGGTGCGACCCGGCAGCTCGATGATCTCGACCGCCAGCGCGGGGTCCTGGTCCCGCACCCACGCCCTCAGGAGCTCGGCGGCCTCGGTGATCGCGCCCCGCTCGGCCCAGTCCGGGTCGAAGGCGGGGGAGAGGCAGGGGATGCGGGTGTACGCGCTGAGGGCGGGGAGGACGGTGTGCTCCCAGGCGGCATCGATCATGCGCTGCTCACGACCCGGCGAGCACGGTCTGCCCGGCGATGCGACGGTCGGGCTGGTGTGAGGCGCCGTCCCTGGCATTGAACACCGATCCGGCGGCGTCGATCCGGGGATGTCGGGTGGCGTCGGCCACCTGGTCCACGCTGACGACGGTGCGGCCTGCGCTCTCTGCCATTGTGTGTGACCTCCGGTTCGACCAGCTCAGCTGTGGAGATTAGATGGCGTGCGCCACCAGATCGCCCAGCTGCACCCACTCGAGGCTGGCGGCATGGGTCGAGGCCAGCACGACGGGTGGCGCCATGCCAGCCTCGAAGGCCTCCTGCCAGCGCGCCGCGCACAGGCACCACTGGTCGCCCGGCTGCAGCCCGTCGAAGCCGAACTCGGGGTGCGGAATCGACAGGTCGTTGCCCACCGACGCCGAGAATGCCAGGAACTCGGGCGTGACCCGCGTGCAGACGGTGTGCACGCCGATGTCCTCGGCCCCCGTGTTGCAGCAGCCGTCCCGGTAGAAGCCGGTCAGTGGGTCGAAGTTGCAAGGCTCGAGAGTTTCGCCGAGGACGTTCTGCGCCATGGCCCATTTGACCACGACATCGGTCCTCCGCCCCAACCGGCCGGTGCCAGGGAGGAGGACCGGTTAGCTCAGGGGGTCGCCCTCATAGCGGTCGACCCAGGCGAACGTGCTGACCGCATCCCGCTTCAACCGGCGTGGCGCCGCTTTCGGGCGCCCGAGTACCACCAGGGACGCGACGGCCACGGTGTCGGGGATGCCGAACAGCGCGCGCACTTGGTCCTCGCGCCGCACCGGCATGGTCGTCATCACCCCGCCGAGTCCCTCGGTGCGGGCCGCGAGCAACAGGCTCCAGACGAACGGGTAGATGGACGCGCCGCCGGCAAGGGTGTAGCGGGGCAGGTCGCGGTCGACCGCGGCGAGCGCCGACAGGTCGGCCAGGACCAACAGGAGGGCGGGAGCGGTATCGAGGGTCTCGGCGAAGCCGGGAGCGGCCGCGGCTGTGTCGGCGAACTGCGGGGCGTTGGCGATGGCCGCCGTCTCGGCGGCACGGTCGGTGACAGGGGCCCAGGGCACCAAACCGGCCGACACCATGGCCAGGTACTCGTACCACCCGCTCAGGTAGAGATCGCGCAGTGCCGTCCGTGTGGCCGGGTCCTTGACCACGATGACGCGCCAGCCCTGACGGTTGCCGCCGCTTGGAGCGAAGCGGGCCGTGTCGAGGAGGCGGCCCAGCACGTCGTCGCCGACCGGTTCGGGATGGAATTGGCGGGCGGCACCGGTGCTGCGCAGGGTGTCCACGAGGTCGAGGTTCACGGGTTGCCCACCGTAGCGGCCGGTGGGTAAGGGTGGGGGTGTGCAGTCGCTCTCACGTTGGCCTCTGGTGGTGGCGCCAATGGCGGGTGGGCCCTCGACCGTCGAGCTCGTGGTTGCGAGCGCCGGGGCGGGAGCCCTGGGCTTCCTGGCCGGTGGGTACAAGACGGCGGCCGGCCTGGCCGACGAGATGACCGCGGTGGCCGCAGCGGGCGTCGACGCGTTCGGCGTCAACCTGTTCGTCCCGGGTGGACCCACTGCCGATCCCGACGGTCTGGCGGTGTATGTCGCCCAGCTCGCCTCCGACGCCGCCTCCCTCGGGGCGACGCTGGGAACAGCGGCGTGGGACGACGACGACTACGACGGCAAGGTCGATGTCGTACTCGACGCGGCGCCCGCTGCGGTGAGCTTCACCTTCGGCCTCCCCGGCCCTGACGTCGTCCGGGCGCTACAGGCGGCGGGCTCCACCGTCGTCCTCACCGTGACGACACCGGAAGAGGCGGTCCGGGCGCTGCAGCTCGAGCCGGACGCGCTGTGCCTCCAGGGTGCCGAGGCCGGGGCACACCGGGGCAGCCTGCGCAACGACGACCGCCCGGACGAGGACCGGCCCGTTCGCCGCGCTCCTCGCCGCGGTGCGCCGACGCACGCTCGTCCCGTTGGTGGCGGCGGGCGGGGTGGGCAGTCCCGGGGACGTGGTCGATCTGGTGGCCCGGGGCGCCGAAATGGTCCAGGCCGGGACGGCCTTCCTGCGCTGTCCCGAGAGTGGCGCCCCGCCGGCGCAGAAGGACGCCCTCGTCGACCCGGCGTTCGCCGCGACCGCCGTCACGCGTGCTTTCAGCGGCCGGCGGGCCCGTGCGCTCGCCAACGCCATGGTGCGGGACCACCCCGGCGCGCCGGCCGCCTATCCCGAGATCAACAACGCCACGCGGCCGTTGCGCGCCGCGGCGGCCCGGGCCGGCGATGTCCAGCGCATGAGCCTGTACGCGGGGACGGCGTTCCGTCAGGCCGAGGCCCGGCCGGCGGCGGAGGTCGTCGAGCGGCTGGTGTCAGGATTGCGCCGGTGAGCAGCGGGCGCCGTACGAAGACGATCGAGTTCACACCCCCCGAGGTGACGGCCGTCGCCGACGCGCTGCGCCCGCTGCGTGCAGCCGGCAGTGGTTGGGTCAACCTGATGCCCGGGATCGACGAGGACGCGGGCGACGTCCACCCGCGGGCCGGGCTCTTCGCCTTCTTCGGGAACCAGGCGGCACCGGTGACGATGACGACGGTGATGCCGCCGAAGAAGGATCGTCGCCACACCGAGGGGCTGACGGTCGGCCTCATGCATCCGACCGGGGGCAAGGCGGTGGCTCGGTTGGCCGAGGCCGGCGTGACCGTGCCCGAAGGTTGGGTGGTGCGCCAGGACCATGCCCGGCGGGGCCTGCTCGTCCGTACCCCGGCAGATGTGAGCGAGGTCGACGTCATTGCGTGGAGCGTGCGCGCCGGCACCGCCCTCTGCAGGGCGGAGATGACGGGCCGGTGGCAGGCCGTGCTCTACCTTCCGTAGGTCGGGTTCCGCAGGGCCCGGATACCTCGTCAGCTGTCTTGCCCCGTCACCCAGTCGACCGGGTGGTCGGGATTCGGATCGTAGCGACACACGACGCCCGTGTGGACCGCGTCACGCAGGAAGCGGGCAAGGCCCGGATCGCGATGGTCGATCTGCGTGAGGGTGGCAGCAATGGCTTTGCGTACCGCGACGCGCGCCCGCTCGGCTCGACGCGCCGACGCGACGACTGCGTCCACCCAGACCCTTCGCGCCGCGCAGCTGGTCCACGAGGGCATCGCGCTCGGCGCACAACTTCGCCGCGGCGGACTGGTCGCCGGAGACGTCGGCTGCGTCGAGTTTGGCGTCGAGTTCACTGAGTCGACGTCGGTAGGCCGCCATGGCGTCGGCGTCGAGGACCTCGCCCAGGTCGGCCTCGACGAGCGTCGCACCAGGATGACCGGCGACCGCATCCGAGAGGGTGAGGGCCGCCACGTCTGTGGCGGGTCGCTCGATGAGAGACCGGAGGTAGTGCAGCCCCTTCAGATCGGCGAGCGTGAACGTCGTGCCCTCGTGACCCACGCGCCAGCGGCCGGTGCCCTCCCGCCGCATGGAGACGGAGCGCGCCGGCGCCCGCAGGACCCGTGGCGGCGCACCGTGAAGGCGCCGCTCCCACCAGCCGGCGCCGATAAGCCGGTATGCCCCTTCGGCGGAATGGCGCCACTTGTCGGTGTCGCCGTTGCCGAGCGAGCGCGTGGCCCTGTAGAGAGAGTCGTCGACCACGCCGTGGAACGTCACCGCGCCGGCGTTGAGCACGCCGCGGCCGGCGTATGGCTCGAGGACGGCCGCCCCCTCGCGGGCGATGTCGAGGAGCCCGACTGCCCGCGGCCACGCCGACGACGAGGGTGGCAACCAGGAGAAAGTCGACGTCGTGGGCGATGCCCTCGACCCCGTGTGCCGCCAGCTGGCTGACCACGTGTGCAGCCCGGTCCGGCTGGCCGCCGGCGAGCCAGAGGTCGGCGGCAACCGCCGACACCGACGGGATGCCCTCGGCCGCACCGAAGGCCTCGTGCGCCGCCGCCTCGTCCCGCATCGCCGCCAGGTCGGCGGCAAGGCACGCTCGCATCGCGCCCAGCTCGTGCAGAACGGCTTCGACGTCGGGCTCGGCCAAGTCGGCCCCGGTGGAAGCCGTCTGCGCGATCAACCGCTCAGCGGCGGCGAGGTCATCTGTCGCAAGCGCGAGCATGGCTCGACGGGAGCTCGCAAAGAAGGCGGCCCGAGCCGAGCCCGATTCCTACGCAACCACGTCCAGGGCCCGCAGCTGGCGATGGACGGCGACGATGTCGAGGCATTCCCATGCGGTGGTGAGCCGCCACAGGTGCGCGGAGAGGCGAAGCTCGGGGTCGACCAGGTGGGCGGCGACGTCGTCGAGTCGCGACGCCAGGCTCAACCTGCTCGCGGAAGTCGTCGGGGCCCCAGTGGGCCAGCAGTGCCGCGTCCAGGGCGTCGGCCGCCGTCTCGGGGGTTGCCACCTCGGCGGCCAGGCGCCGAGCGTCCTCGGCGAATCGGAGAGCCCGCTCGGCGTCCCCGCCATAGACCCAGGACCGAGCCAGCGCGGCGGCCAACCGGCAGCGGGTCGACAACGAGCTCGTGACGCCGTAGGCCTCGTGCATGAGGGCCGGAATCTGGCCCGGGAACACCCCGAACCGCTGACTGGTGGGCATGGCCAGTGCTGCTGCGGCGATGCCCTCGCCGTCGTTCGCCGCCCGCGCCGCGACGAAGGCGGCGAACAGCGCGGCCCGCATGGCATCGACATCCCCCGCGCGCGACAGCCGAAGCCGCCGCCATGTGCTCGGCGGCCTCGGTGGGCGACCCGGTTGGGACTGTGCCGTCCATCGTCCGCATGATACGGCCGGCGTTCGGCGCGTCATGGACGCAGCAGTTCAACCGTCTCGGCGTGGCGGACCACCAGTTCCCGGTCCCAGTCACCGGTGCAATAGACCGAGATCTGCGAGATCGCTCCCTCGAACACGTCGGCCCGGAACAGCTCCCGGCAGTACCACGACTCGCCGTCTTGGTCCCACTCCTCTTCCACCTCGAGGACGAAGCCGGTGGTAGTGGCGTCGAAACGGGAGCGAGGCACCCGGCCGGGGACCGGGTGGCCCGCCTTGCGCCCGCGGACGCCGTCCTCGATTCCCTGGAACTGCAGGCGCCACTGCGGCATGGTGAAGTCGCAGAACGCGTCGGCGGTGAAGAGGCCCTCGGGCGCCACACCGGTCTCCAAGAACGTGATGAATTTGCGGCGAGCGGCCAAGGGTTTCGTCGGTCATGGTCATGACCGTTCCCCGAACGCCGTCGTCATGTTGGCGCCGAGCACGGACATGGTCTCGGCCAGCTCGTCGGTGCGACTGAACTCGATGATCTCGGTGCCTGCGTTGACGACGGGTACGTGGCCGGGACGGGCCAGGTAGATGTCACCCACCGTGTAGATCTCTTCGCCGGCGGCATAACGAAGACGCAGCGCACCACTGACGACCACACCCCAATGCCGGCATTGGCAGCGGTCATCGGGCAGGCCCTTGAACATGGGCGCGCCATCGGCGTCGACGTGGTACTCCTCGAACACGACGGTGAAGTCATCGAGTTCGACGCGTCGGCTCGTGAGCACCTCGGACTGCAGTACTACCGGGGCTTCAGCCTTTACGGTTCTCGGCATTGTGAGCTTCCTTTCTCGTGTGTGGCTCGGTCGCCTCACCCCTGAAGGCGTGACACTCGCGAGTCACACTGTGACGCCGCTCCGGTGCCGGTGTGACGTACGGAGAGCTCAGCCGCGACATCGCTGGTCGTTCCGCTCGCGCGTGGCTCGGACGCAGTACCTTCCGTAGGTGGCAACAGGGGAGCGGCGCGACGACGAAGCACTGGAGGAAGGGCTGGGCCGTTGGATCTCGGCCTACCCCGAGCTCGTCCATGGTCTGGCCGGCGGGGACCGTGGAGGCGCCAGGACCTGGGCCGACGCCCCGGTGCACATCGCGACGCTCTCGCATGCGCAGGGCGGCCTGGCCAACGAGACCGTGCTGGTGGACCTCGAGCCCTCCCACCCCGGCATCGTGGTGCGGCTGGCGCCGCTGGTGCCCACGTTCCCCGACTACGACCTGGGGCCGCAGGCGCTGGTCCAGAACGCCGTGGCCGCCTCGGGAGTGCCGGCGCCCGCGCCGTCGCTGGTCGTCACCGATCCGTCCTGGATCGGCTCGCCCTTCCTCGTGATGCCTCGCGTTTCAGGCGACATCCCGGGGCCGGCGCCGTTCTTCGATCCCTACGTCCGCGACGCCGGGCCCGCGATCCAGCGGGTGATGTACGACGGGCTGATCGACACGCTGGCCGGGATCCATGCGGTGCCGTGGGAGGCCCACAGCCTGGGTGCCGTCCTGCCGGGCGCCCAGTTGCGCGACCACGTGGACCGACTGGTGGCCTACATGGCGTGGTCCTCGGACGCCGACCCGCTGCCCGCGCTGGCCCAGGCGCTCGAGTGGTGCAGCCGCCATGTGCCTGCTGAGCGGGAAGCCACCCTGCTCTGGGGGGACGTGCGACTCGGGAACCTCGTCTTCGATCCCGAACGCCGGGTCACCGCCGTGCTCGACTGGGACCTGGCTTCCGTCGGACCGCGGGAGATGGATCTCGGCTGGCACTTCGGCCTCGAGTTCATGATGGAGGAGTTGTTCGGGGGCAGGCCGTCCGGCTTTCCCGGCACGGCTGAGGCGCTGGAGCGCTACGAGCGCCAGAGCGGCTACGAGGCGAAGGACCTCGCGTGGCACGAGGTCTTCGCGCTGGCCCGCGCCCTCGCCATCAATGACCGCCACCAGCGCATCACCGGGGAGGCTCGCCGGCGGGAGAACCCGATGGGGGACATCCTCATGGCCCGACTCGAAGCGGCTTCGGGCGAGCTCGGATGATGCGGCCCGCCGAGCCGGGCCTCGCGGGCGCGATGCGGCGGACCACCCACGGCCCGGCCTCCGCGTCGGGACGCCGGATCAGGGGGCGGGGTCGAGAAGCGAGAAGCCCATGACCCCGGCCTTGGCCACGTCGTAGCAGAGGGTGTCGTAGGGCTCGACGAGGCCGTACGTGACCTCGCCGTCGCAGGTGACGCGGCAGTGGTGCTGATCCTGCCCCGCCAGCCGGCTGCGCACCGCGGGGTCGTTGACGTCGAAGGTCTCGCCGTGCACCACGACCTCGTCGCCCGAGGCCACCGGCATCCCGTGCCAGATGTCGCCGTCGGGCGTGCCGCCGTTCGGTCCGCCGTACATGCCGCAGCGGAGGAACGCGATCTGGTTCCCGAGTCGCTCGAACGACATGGTCTTGACGGTGCCGTCGGCGAACACCAGGTCGACCTCGCCGCTGTGCAGGAGGTTGGTGTCGGGCTCGAAGCGCATGCGGTGCACGCGTTTCGTGAGCGTCCCGCTGCGCTTGCGCGCGTCGCCGAGGTTGTAGAGCACGTGGTCGCCCCAGATGCCGAAGTTCTCGAACTCGACCCACTCACCGCTGTGCGGGTGTTGCATACCCATGTAGCGGCCGGGCCCGCCGACGCCGTCGCGCGTGCCCCAGTGATGGTCGCGGGTGCCGAGGTGGGTGACCGGTGCCAGTACGAACCGCTCGCCGTGGGCCTCTACCAAGCCCTCCTGGCGTCCGAAGCCGTCGTAGCCGGCGACCGGGCTGACGGCGCGGCCGCCGACGACGAGGCCGGCGCCCAGCTGGCGGAAGACGGGTCGCTTCGTATCGAGCCAGGTGATGTCGAAGGCGATGCCGTGCTCCGTGGGATCCAGCGAGAGCCGCCACCGCCGGAAAGGCTCCAGCACCTCGAAGTGGAAAGGGCCCAGGCTCATGTCCATGCGGTCCGTGGGGCACTTCTTATGGGCCCGCACGGTGGTGTGGCGCCCGCGCACGTTGACGATGGCGTAGGCCTCCGCCGTGCCGAGATTGGGATAGAAGGCGAGCCCGATCACCACGAGCAGGTCGCCCACCTTGTCCTGGCAGGTGAACCACACGCGCTCGTAGGCCTGCGCGTCGGGCGTCCACATGACGCGCACGGGATACGGCGCGTTGTGGATGAGGAACTCGTCGATGCCGGCGAGCGGGGCATGCTCGTCGGAGGCGGGGTAGGGCGAGGCTCCGGGGGTGGCGGCGGTCCGCGCCGGGCTCGGGCTCGGGCTCGGGCTCGGGCTCGGGCTCGGGCTTGGGCTTGGGCTTGGGCTCGGGCGGCGTGGTCACGAGCCGTGGAGCCTGATCCGCCGGCCGGTCGCAGCCGGACGCCGCCGGTCGCCGAGGGAGAGGCAGTCGTCGTCGGTGCGCACCGCGGTGACAGTACGCTCGGACGGTGGCCGGGGACCAGCGGGACCAGATCGACCGGAGTCACCCCAGGGCGCCCGCAGGCGAGATCGACCCGCGGGACGCCGCCTTCTTCATGCGGGACGACTACCACGACGTGCTGACCCGGCTCCGCGCCGAGGATCCCGTGTACGAGTGCGCACCCGGCTTCTGGGCGGTCAGCCGCTACGAGGACATCCGGAATCTCAGCCGCGACCCCGGGCACTTCTGCTCGGGGCGGGGTGCACTGGTCAACGACCCCATGCGCTCGAGTGGCACCGCGATCCCCTCACGTTCGATCCTGCACATGGATCCTCCCGAGCACGCCGCCTTCCGTGGCCTGGTCAACCGGCGGTTCACGCCCCGGGCGATGTCGAGCCTCGCCGAGTCGACTCGCAAGAGCGCAACGGCGCTGCTCGACACGGTCGAGACCCGTGACGAGATCGATTTCGTCGCCGAGCTCGCCGCCCCCTTCCCGTTGATCGTGATCGCGGAGCTCCTGGGGATCGACGAGTCGGACCGGGAGGACTTTCGCGGCTGGTCCGACGCGGCCATCGAGTCACCGGACCTCCCGCCCGACGAGACCATGGCGGCGCTCGGCGAGCTCTCGGGATTCATCGTCGAGCACATCCGCTCCAAGCGCGACCATCCCGGGGAGGATCTGGTCTCGCTCCTCGTGGGCAGCGAGGTCGACGGGTGCCCGCTGAGCAAGGAGGAGCTGTTCATGTTCCTCCTCACCCTGTTGGTGGCGGGCAACGAGACCACCCGCACGCTCTTGTCCGGGACTGCGATCGTGCTGCATGAGCATCCGGACCAGCGCGCCACCTTGGCTTCCGATGTCTCGTTGGTGCCCGGTGCCGTGGAGGAGTGCCTGCGTTGGGTCACGCCCGTTCACGCCTTCTGCCGCACCGCCACCGAGGACGCCCTGGTCGCCGGAACCCGCGTCGGAGAGGGCGACTACCTCTGCATGCTCTATGCGTCAGGGAATCGTGACGAGCGGGTCTTCGGGGAGGACGCGGCGCGCTTCGACGTGCGGCGTCCGGCCAATCCCATGCATCTCGCCTTCGGCTTCGGCGAGCACGTGTGTCTCGGTGCAAGTCTGGCGCGTCTGGAGGCCAGGATCTTCGTGGAGGAGCTACTGGGGCGCTTCCCCGCCTACGAGGTCACGGGACCGGCCGAACGGGTGTTGTCGACCACGGTCGCCGGGATCAGGTCGCTGCCGGTGGTGTTGGCGCCAGGAGGTTCCGTCGCCGCGGCTCCCCGCAGCACGACCTGACGGAGCTCGCCGAGCAGCAACTCGACGGCTGCGGCGTCGGCGCTCAGCCTCATTCGCCCACCCTGGCGCTCTGATCGCACGAGGCCGCTCTGCCGCAGGACCTTCACGTGCATGCTCACGGTGGGCTGGGCCAGCCGGAAGAGCACCGCCAGCTCGCCCACGGAGCTCGGCGCTGTGCCCAGCGAGTGCAGAAGGGCGAGACGGGTGGGATCGGCGACCGCCTTGAGCCGACGGGCCACCGATTCGGTGTGCGCCCGCGCCACGACGTCGCCCTGGCCCACGCCCGTTCCGATGACGACCAGGCCGGAGAACTCCAGGTACATGCTCGAACCGAAGAACAGGCAGGGGACGAACAGGAGCGGCTTCCCGGCCTCGATGTCGGCCAGGAGCTCGGGCATTCGCTCCTCGAGGATGTCACACCCGGGCGTTATCAATATCTCCAGTGATCGCCCGCGTTCGTACTGCGCCACCACATGGCGCCCCGCTTCCTCGATGATGGGCAGCGCCTGTTGCCACGTGTCGTCGACCGGCGCCCAGACCTCCTGGAGCAGCCCCAAGTACGACCGCAGCAAGTCCGGCGACGAACGGAGCATGCGAAAGCGCTCCAGAAACACCGCGCGCTCCTCGGCGCTCTCCGAGGGCATCTCCAGGTCGAGCGGGACGGTGGCTACTGCGGACTCGATCGCCGCCCACAGCAAGTCGGGGTCGGTCTCGCTCAGCGCTCCGGCATGGTGGGCCAGCACCTGCATCTCGGCGAAGCAGGTCCCGTCCGACGAATCGTTCCAGAAGTTGCGGACCCGGACGGCGAGGTCTTCCCGTCCCTTGAACATCTCGGCCAGCTTCGGGTACCGCGCCTGCATCGACGGCTGCGACGCCACGAACAAGAGCCAGGACAGGTCGCTGGCGAGCGAAGGCGCGGCGGTCACCGACTGCCTGGGGGGAAGTACGGTCTCATCCACGAGCATAGGCATACAACTATATTAGGATATTCTTGAATTCTTGTCAAACATGGACTACCATGCAGTGATTGTGGGGCGGGATCGGGAGTTGGGATCCCGAAGGGATCGATGGGAACGAGGTGAGCTGATGATCCAGGCGAAGGCAGTGCAGTCGCAGGCTGAAGCCCACCGGCGGGACCTGATGAATGCAGCGGGACCGCGGCGAGCTGCCCGCGGCGACGTGGTGGCGGGTGACGTCCGGGCGACCCACCGTTCGGCGACCGGACGCCCGGTGCCCGGTGGGCGAACCGTGGCACCGCGTCTCGGAGCCAGGTTGATCGAGTTCGGGACGAAGCTCGGGGGAGCGAAGATCCGCACCTCTTGAGCCCGGCTGTGGTCGGTCGGCGTGGTCGGTTACCGCGCCGGCCAGGCTCGAGTGTCCGATATCGACAAGAGTCTCCCTGTGCCGCCGCTGCGCAACGTCCTCTTCATCACGCTCGACCAGTGGCGCGGCGACTGCCTCTCGGCACTCGGCCATCCGGTACTCGAGACGCCCACCCTGGACGCGTTGGCAGGCCGGGGAGTCCTGTTCGCGAACCACTGGGCCAACGCCGCGCCGTGCGGGCCTTCACGGGCCTGCCTCTACACCGGCACCTACCAGCACCGAAACCGCTCCCTCCTCAATGGCACCCCGTTGGATGATCGCTTCACCAACGTGGCGCTGTTGGCCCGGGAGGCGGGCTACGACCCCGTGCTCTTCGGGTACACGGACTCCTCGATCGATCCGCGCACCGTCCCGCCCGGCGACCCCAGATTGTTCAGCTACGAGGGCGTGCTGCCCGGATTCCGTGCCCTCGTCGAAGACCCGTGGGAGAAGGGGAGCCCGGCGTGGGGCCGCTGGCTCGCAGCCCAGGGGTTCGACGTCCCCGCCAACCCGCACGAACTGTACGAGCCGATCGAGGGGTTCCAGGGGGCGGACTCCCACGGGTCGACCTGGGCGCCGGCCCGCTTTCCTGTGGAGCTCTCCCAGACGACCTTCGTGCGCCAGTCCGTGGTCGAGTGGCTGGAGCAGAACGGCGATGCGCCGTTCTTCATCCATGCCTCCTTCATCCGGCCGCACCCGCCGCGCCGGAACCCGGTCGGGTATCACGACCTCTATCGGGCCGAGGTGGTCGGTGGGTTCGTCGGGTGTGCGACCCCCGAGGAGGAGGGGGCGATCCACCCACTCGGTGCGGTCGCCATCGAGGTGCCCGGGGTGGGCGCCCCCCGAGACGAGCGGGAGCGCCGCCAGGTGCGGGCGACCTACTACGGCGCACAGCGCGAGGTGGACGACGGGTTGGCGCCGCTCTTCGAATACCTCGCGCGCAGCGGGCTGGCCGAGTCCACCCTGGTGGTGCTCACCAGTGATCACGGGGAGATGGGCGGCGACCACTGGCTGCTCGAGAAGCTCGGCTTCTGGGACGAGAGCTACCTCGTGCCACTGATCGTGGTGGACCCGCGCGTGGAGGCGGACGTGGCGCGGGGGACCATCGTCGAGGCGGTGACCGAATCGGTCGACGTGCTACCGACCATCTGTGACTTCATGGGCATCGAGGTGCCCCTGCAGGCCGACGGCTGGTCGCTCGGGCCGTTCCTCCGCGGTGAGCCGGCCCCCGAGCACTGGCGCGACACCGCCCACTTCGAATGGAGCTTCTCGGACCCGGCGAACCTGCTGGCCGAAAGATCGTTCGGGATCCCGATGAGTCATTGTGCGCTGGCGGTGTCGCGTGGGCCACGGCACAAGTACGTCCAGTTCGCCGCAGACGCCGCCCTGTTTCCTCCGTTGCTGTTCGACCTCGCCGGGGACCCGGACCAGACGCACAACCTGTTGCACGACGGGGATGCGGCGGTGGGCGACGCCGCCTGGGCGGCGACCCAGGAGCTGCTCCAGTGGCAGATGCGCACGGCGGAGCGGACGCTGAGCGGCAGCTTCCTCCACCCCGAGCGCGGACTGGTCGAGTCCCGGGACACCTGGCGCTGACCAGCGGCTGTTCGCTGGTCGGGGTTGTGGAATGCTGACGCCTGCTCGTAACGAGGAGGCCGCGCGCGGTGCCTGACATGAAGGGGAGGACCGTCGTCGTCACCGGTGGCAACTCCGGGATCGGGTTCGAGACGGCCGTCGCGTTGGCATCGATGGGGGCCCGAGTCCTGGTCACCGCCCGCAACGCCGACAAGGGCAGGGCCGCGGTCTCGGCGATCGCTCAACGGCTCGGTGCCGACGGTCAGGTCCAGCTCGTGGTCTTCGACCTGGCTGACCTGGCCTCCGTCCGGCGGGGTGCGGCGGAGATCCTCGAACAGGCACCCCGCCTCGACGTGCTCGTGAACAATGCGGGCTTGGTGCTCACCGAGCGTGCCGAGACGGTGGACGGGTACGAGGCGACGTTCGCCACGAACCATCTGGGTCCGTTCCTCCTCACCAACCTACTGTTGGACCGGATCACCGGGTCGGCACCGTCGCGCATCGTCAACGTGGCGTCGACGGCCCACAGCGCGGCACGCCGGGGGATGCCTTTCGACGATCTGCAGTCCGAGAAGCAGTACCGGGGCATGCGGGTGTACGGGCAGTCGAAGCTGGCCAACATCTTGTTCACCTTGGAGCTGGCCCGGCGTCTGGAGGGCAGGGGCGTCACGGCGAACTCCCTCCATCCCGGCACCGTGCGCACCGGCTACGGGGGCGAGGGGGATACCAGAGGGTTTCTGGCCTTCGGTATCAAGATTGCCAGCCCTTTCTTCCTCTCGCCGGCCAAGGGGGCCCGCACCTCGGTGTACCTGGCCTCGTCTCCCGACGTCGAAGGGGTGAGCGGTCAGTACTTCGTCAAGTGCAAACCGAAGCAGCCGAGTCGCTGGGCGCAGGATCCCGAGGCGGCGAGTCGGCTGTGGCGGGTGAGCGAGGAGCTGGTCGGCCTTGTTCCCCCCGCGGCGGTCTGAGCGGTGCGCGTTCTGGTGACTGGAGCGGCACGCGCCATCGGTCGCGCCACGGTCGAGGTGGTGGCCGGACGGGGCCACGACGTGGTGGCCACGGCCCGGAACCCGGCATTGCTCGAGGGGCTGCCGGCGGCGCAGGTCCTGCGGCTCGACGTCAGCGATGAGGGATCGGTGCGCGCCGCCGTGGAGGCGGCCGGCGAGCTCGACGCCGTCGTGAACAACGCCGGACTGCCCGGCTCCGGTCCGCTGGAGACCTACCCGCTCGACTCCTTCAACCGTGTGCTCGCCGTGAACACAGTGGGCCCTTTGCGCATGGCTCAAGCGGTGGTGTCCGCTTGGCGCGAGCGTGGCAGCGGCGTGCTCGTCAACGTCAGCTCGGTGCAGGGCAAGATCGGGACGCCCCTCGAAGGCCCCTACGCCGCCTCGAAGCATGCTCTCGAGGCTCTGTCGGAGTCGCTGTACTTCGAGCTCGGGCACTTCGGGATCCGGGTCGTGATCATCGAGCCCGGGTACATCGCGCCGGGGATGAAGCACGATGACGACCACCCCGGTCCGGCGATCTACTCGGACCTCCACGCCCAGTGGAGAGGGACGGTGGCCACCTTGACCGGACCCGAAGGTCGGCCGGGACCCGGGCTGGTGGCGGTGGCGGTGGCCGACGCCCTCGAGGACCCGGCCACGCCACTGCGGGTCGAGGTCGGCCAGGACGCCGTCACGGTGCTGCAGCTGCGTCGGACGCTCGGTGACGCCGAGTTCGAGACGACGATGCGAGAGGCGCTGGGGCTCACGTGGTGAGGGGAGGAGCGGTATGGAAAAACTGATGTATCTCACCTGGCTCGGCGCGGCGAGCTCGCGGTCGGAGGTGGCCGACGTGATGCTCGGCCAGGTGGGGGAGGAGCTCCTGGCCCTCGACCCCGTGGGCCTCACCATCGACGTCTGGGATCCCGAGAGCGACATCCCTGCCCCCGTGCCCACGCCCGAGGGCGAGACGCCCCTGCACGGGCTCGTCTCGCTGTGGGTGGAGTCGATTGAGCAGCGCGAGGGGTTCGAGGGCGTGCTCACAGCGGTCGCCGACCGCCTGGCCGGCTACTCGGTGGTCGAGTCCCTCTACCGGGACTACGGGGACAACCAGTGGTCGGCGCCACGAGCGTGGCCCGATGGGGAGCGTTCGCCGGGCGTGCTGACGGTGGCGCTCCTGCAGCAGCACCCCGACCAGAGCTACGAGGAGTGGATCACGCGCTGGCACACCAGGATCTCGCCCATCACCGAAGCAATCCAGCCCCGCGCCCGCTACGTCCGCAACGCGGTGTTCCGGCCGATCACCCAGGGGGCGCCACCGGTGGCCGGGATCGTGGAGGAGGCGTGGCCCTCCCTCGAGCACGTGACCGATCCGATGCTGTTCTACTGCGCGGACGGCGACCCGGAGCGCATGAATGCGCACATCACCCAGATGATCGAGGAGATCAACGCGTTCGTCGACCTGAGCACCTTGCGCAGTGTCACCATGAGTGAATGGATACTGAAGTCATGACCCAGAAGTGGAGCCGGGACGAACTGGAGCGGGCACACCAGCACTACATGGAGACAGCAGGCCGGTGCGCGGCCAGCGGACAGTGGCGCGACTGGGCCGACCTCTTCACTCCAGACGCCGTGTATCTCGAGCACGTGTTCGGCACCTTCC
Source organism: uncultured Acidimicrobiaceae bacterium (assembly GCA_963764305.1). GTDB lineage: Bacteria > Actinomycetota > Acidimicrobiia > Acidimicrobiales > RAAP-2 > Bog-473. Next base: position 76,125 of record CAVXSD010000006.1, read on the forward strand.
ATGGTCCGGACGAGATCTACGCCTGGATCGCCCCCCTCATGGCCGAGTGGCCGAATCGGGACATGAACTCGTTCCCCCACTCCTGGTGCGTGTGCGACGAGGAGCGCGGCTGGTGGGTGTGCCGAATCGAGAACCGGATGAAGGACCCCGGCGACGGGTCTGTCCACCAGGCGCACAACATCACGGTGCTGCACTACGCCGGTGACATGAAGTTCTCTTACGAGGAGGATGCGTACAACCCGGCCGCATTCGGACCGATGATCAGGGCCTGGACCGAGGCCTACAGCGCCAACGGCGGCACCCCGGGGTGAGCGCGAGCGCGGCGCCTATGTGGTCGGTGTCGTCATGCACACCCCAGACGGCGGGAATGTGATGGCGGACGAGCAGGTGCAGGCCTTCCTCACCGCACTCCCACCCCGGACGGCCAAGTTGGCCACCGTGCGCACCGACGGCCGACCGCATCTGGCGCCGGTCTGGTACGACGTCGACAGGGACGGCGCATTGGTCTTCAACACGGGTGCATCGACCGTGAAGGGTCGAAACCTCCGGCGGGATCCGCGAGCCTCCATCTGTGTGGACGACGATCGAACCTTCAGCTTCGTGGTGGTGGAGGGTGTGGCCGAAATCAGCGACGACCTCGACGAAGTTCGTCGGTGGGCGACCCGGCTCGGCGGGCGCTACATGGGCGCCGCCCGAGCGGAGGAATACGGGGCCCGCAACGGCGTCGCCGGCGAGCTGGTGGTGCGCCTCCGTCCCGACCGCATCGTGTCGGCCTTCAACCTGGCCGACTGAAGGCGGCGGGCGCCCCGGATTCAGGCCCCAGATTCAGGTTGTGGCGCCGGCGCCCGTGCCCGCCAGCACCCCTGGCGTCAGACGCGGCAGGTGGGGGCGGCGTACGGGGGTGAACTGGCCGAGCGGCGTGATGGCCACGGCCAGCAACATCGCCACGAGTAGCAGGTCCGTCAGCACGAAGGTGTGTATGAGGCGCATATAGATGCCATGGACCGCGGTCATGCCGGCGAAGGCCCAGAACGTGCTGATCACGATGAGCGCGGATCGAAGGCGGCCGATGGCGGCCGGCGCAACGACGATCACGCCCCACGTCACGTACCAGGCCCACACGATCGGCCCGAGCAACGCCAGCACCAGCAGGGTGAGACCCAGGCAGCGGACCAGTCCTTCCTGAGGAGAGCGGAGCAGGAGCCGGTACCCCACGTACACCGCGATCAGCAGCCCGAGCACGCTGAAAACGGGTCGGACGGTCATGGTGGAGATTGGGACTTGGAAGATATGACTGACGATGGAGACGAACCGTGCCACGACGTTGACGGGAGTCACGCCCGTGAACGAGGCGTCGGCTGTGCTGGTCGTGCGGATCCAGCCCCAACCGGTCCCGGAAATGAGTGCGACCGTCTCCATGGTGGCCAGCGCGATCAGTCCGGCCACTGCGGTGTGCCCGATGCGGCGCCGGGTGGACGCCTCTTTTCCGGCCCAGACCCAACCGAGGAAGAGGACGCCGAGGAGCGCGGGGGACTTCACCCCGGCAGCGAGGGCACAAAGGATCACCCCGGGCACGGTACCGAAACGTTTGGCCACGGCCAGACCGGCCATCAGCAGTCCGATCATCAACGCGTCGTTGTGGGAACCTCCGATCAACGACAGCAGCACCACGGGTGAGCCCGCCCCGATCAGGACGGCATGCGCCGGGTCGTGTTTGAGCGCCCGGGCGAGCGTCGGCGTCGCCGCCACGACCATGGCGATACCGGCGACCTCGAGCAGCCGAAGGAGCAAGAGGTCGGGCAGGATCTGGTGGCTGGAGGCCTGGTCGAGCAGGCCGTCCACACTCAGGAACGTGGGGCCGTAGGGCGATTCGGTGCCGGACCACACTGTGTCGGCCATCTGGTTGAACGGCGTCGCGCCGAGCACCTCGGGCCCGTAGGAGTACGGGTTGATGTGGTGGCTCACCATCTCTCCCTGCGCCGAGTACGTGTACACGTCCCGGCTGAAGAGTGGTGGCGCGAGCAGTAGCGGTATCGCCCAGATCGTCACCACGAGCACGACACGCTTCACCGGGACGCCGTGGTGCCGGTTCAGGTGACGCAGGAAACCGAACCACACGCGGCTGAGGAGGATCAGCCCGCCGAACACGAGTGCGAGGGAGGCGATGGGTGGGAGTGAGCTGTCGGAGCCGAACGATCCGAAGGGTCCTCCGGGCATGCCGAAGAACCACGCCCCAGGGAGATGGGTCTCGAAGGACTGACCGCCCAGCACCGCCCCAACCAGGATTGCCGAGCTTCCGAGGAGCCCGAGCACGGCGGTGCGCGTAAGGCTCAGCCGAAGCTCCGGTTGCTCCGGTTGCTCCGGTTGCTCCGGTTGCACCAGTTGCTCCGGCGCGTTGGCATGGATGGCCTGGGTCGGTGTCATGGTGGTGGGGGTAGCGCTCGGGGCACGAGCTCCATCGGGGATTCCTTAGCCTGTGCCGCCACGACTGTTGTCGCGGGAGCCAAAATCTTCATCAAACTGCAGTGATTCTGCCACAGCCGTCGCCGATTCTGGGAACCCGAAACCTTCCATAGCGGGATTCTCAGGGTTCTCCCAGCCTATAGCGGGAGACTTTGGATGTCACGCATGTGAAATCGGTCTGTCATGGAAATGGAAGGTGTCAGATGCGAGTTCTGGTCCTGGGGGGCGATGGGTATCTGGGTTGGCCGACGGCGCTCCACTTGTCCCGGGCGGGCTACGAGGTGGGGGTCGCCGACAACTTCGCCCGACGGGGATACGACCTGGAAATGGGGGTGGACTCCCTCGTGCCGATCGCATCGCTGCACCGGCGTGTCGACCGCTGGGAAGAGGTGTCCGGCAACCATCTCGACGTCTTCATCGGCGACCTGACCGAAGAGGAATTCGTGCACGACATGGTGGGCCGATTCCGCCCGGACACCGTCGTCCACTTCGCGGAGCAGCGAAGTGCCCCCTACTCCATGGTGGACCGGAAGCACGCCGTGTACACCCAGGTGAACAACGTCGTCGGTACCTTGAACCTGCTCTACGCCATCGCCGACGTCGACCCGTCCATCCACCTCGTGAAGTTGGGCACCATGGGGGAGTACGGCACCCCCAACATCGACATCGAAGAGGGCTACATCGAGATCACCCACCGGGGTCGCACGGACGTCCTGCCCTTTCCCAAGCAGCCGGGCAGCTTCTACCACCTGTCAAAGGTCCACGACAGCCATAACATTGCGTTCTGTTGTCGGGCCTGGGGCCTGCGCTCCACCGACCTGAACCAGGGAGTCGTGTACGGCCAGTCGACACCTGAGACCACCTTGCACCCGGACCTGGCCACCCGGTTCGACTACGACTCGGTCTTCGGCACGGTGCTGAACCGGTTCGTGATCCAGGCCGCGGCGGGCGAGCCGCTGACGGTCTACGGCAAGGGCGGCCAGACGAGGGGGTTCCTGGACATACGGGACACGCTGGCCTGCGTCGAGCTGGCGATCCGGAACCCGGCGAACGCGGGCGAGTTCCGCGTGTTCAACCAGTTCACCGAATCGTTCTCCGTCGGCGAACTGGCCCAGAAGGTCTCGGACGCCGCCGGCGGCGCGGAGATCGTCCACCTGGACGATCCGAGGGTGGAGCTGGACGAGCACTACTACCGCGCCGCGCACACCAAGTTGCTCGACCTCGGCCTCCTGCCGTTCCTGCTCGGTGGCGAGCTGCTCGCCGATCTGCTGTCCATCGCTCGTACCCATATCGACCGTCTCGAGCGGTCCGCGCTGCAGCCGAACGTCTCATGGCGTTCCACTTCGAGCAACATCAGCCGGACGACGAAACCGCAGGCAGAGGAGATTTCCTCGGAGCCCCCGCTCTGACCTCTGAGGACATTCTCAGAGTGAGGGGCTAGCTTGCGCGATCGCGCCGCTCCGGCCGTGAGGCGGACGCCGCACACTCCAGGTACCCCGGAAGGCATCCCCTCGCCAGTGACCCGACTACGAGCACACCTCGGACCCCTGTGGCCCTACGTCGTGCTGATCGCCATCCCGACAGCCGCATTCGTGCTCCCCGACCTGATCGGAGGCCGGCTGCTCATCACGGGCGACAACCTGCAGCAGAACTACCCGCTCCACATCCTGGTCGGATCCATGCTGCGCCACGGGCAACTGCCGTTCTGGAATCAGTACATCTTCAGCGGCACGCCGCTCATGGCGGACTTCAACGCCGGCGCCTTCTACCCCTTGATGGGGCTGTTCGTCTTCCTGCCCGATCGCACCGCCTGGTTGGCGACCGAGGTCATCTTGTTCTCGGCGATCGCCGTGGGGATGTACGTCTTCCTGCGGGCGCTGAAACTCTCGACGGTGGCGTGCCTCCTCGCTGCGGCCACCTACGCGTTCGCCGGGCCGGTGTTGAGCCAGGTCAACCACGTCGACATGACGGAGGGATTCGTCGCGATCCCGTGGATGCTCCTGGCCGTCCTGCACATCGTCCGTGACGGGCGGTGGCGCTGGAGCATCCTCCTCGGGATCGCCTATGCCACGGTCATCCTCGCCGGCGCGCCCGAGGCGATGCTCGATGAGGCCTTTCTCGTCGTCGCCTTCGCCGTCATGTCGGCCGGTCTCAGTCGCGAGCGGTGGTGGCGGGTCCTGAGCCGGTGTGGCGCGGGAGGCGTGCTCGCACTTTCGTTGGCCGCAATTCAGTGGCTCCCCGGACTCGAGGCCATCCGCAATTCGCAGCGAGGTTCCGGAGTGATCGCCGCGGCGGGCAGCTACCCCGCGCCCTACAGCATCCTGGGGCTGGTGCCATACCTCGACGGTGGGTACGGGCATCTCAACGAGGCGCAGTTCTTCGGCCACTACAACCTGCCCGAGGTCGGCATCTACCTCGGCATCTTGCCGATCATCGCGCTCGTGACCCTCCTGCATCCGCGCTGGCCCAGTCGGATTCCGCCCCGGGATCGCCTGACCTGGTACGTCGTGGGCCTCGTCGGCCTCCTTCTCGCGTTGGGCTCCGCCACGCCCCTCGAGCACCTCTTCAACAGCCTGCCTTTGTACGGGCACCAACGCCTGCAGAGCCGGAACATGATCACGGTGGCCACGGCGGTCTGCGTCCTCTTCGCGGGTTGGATCGACCGTACCGAGGCGCCCCAGGTCCGGTCGGCGATGACGCGCTACGACCGGGTCATGGCGTTGCTCCCTTTCGGGCTGGTGGCGGCGCTGGCCATCTGGGCGTTGGCGGCGCCGAGCTCGCTCGTGCAGGCGTTCGCGGGAGTCTCGTTGCGGCCCAACATGACCGACACCGTGCGCGAGGCCACCGCCAACGCGCTCGCGTTCTGTGCCGGAGGGGCCGTCCTGGTGTGGATCCGGCCCCGGCTCGGCGCCCTGCCGTGGTCCGCGCTGGCCACCGTGTTCGTCGCGGTCGACATCGGGTTGATGGGTTTCACCAGCCAGTTGACCCAGACGCCGCCCAATGACCTGCTGGCGGGGACCACGCCCATCGAGAACCTGATGGCGGCGAAGTTGCCTCCCGGCGGACGGATGGTCAACTACGACCCCCAGACGTACTCGAGCTATCCGGGCAGCCCCCAGGGTATACCCGATCTCAACATCATCCCGGGGCTGCCATCTGTGTCCGGCTACGCGTCGATCGTCAACAGCAATTACGAGGCGACGACGCACACGCATGAACAGGACGACCTGGACATCGGCCAGCTGTCCTCCGGAACACTGAGCAGGCTTGACCTCCGCGAGGTCGTCACCGTGCCCGAGTACTTCCTCGTGCCGTTGCAGTCGACGCCGCGCTCCTTCGACGATTTCACGCAGATCCCCGAGGGTTTTGGCGCCGACCCGGTGCTGACCCGGGGCTACGGTGCAGATTTCAACGAGACGGCGTACCCCTTCTATCCGGGGCCGCGGCCCGCACTCGGCACGGGACGGACGGCTTCCTGGTTCTTCGGGGAGTCCCTCGAGCCCGATGCCGTCACGCTCGTCCTCGACCATCCGGCAAGCTCGGGATTGCTGGTCCGCTTCGGCGCGCTGTCGGTGGGCGGGATCACGCGCTGGGGTGCGCCGGTGCCCGTGGCCGCAGGGTCCAACGCCGTGACCGCCTCGCATCCGGCAGGTCCCGCGGTCGGCCTCTCGGTCCAGGTCCTGGCCGGCTCACTGCCGTCCCAGCGGACGGTGATCACGGTGGCCGGACATGCATACGAGCTCGGGGGGTCGTTGTCATCGGCGCTGGTTCCGGGTCCGTGGCAGGTGGCCGGATTCTCCCAGGGCTACGCGGTGTTCACCGCGCGCAAGCCGCCTCAGCCCATCGTCGCCTCGACCGCCGGCGGCCACCGCCTGCCCGTGCAGGTCCTCTCGAGCACGACGAAGTCCGAGCAGATCCGGCTCAGGGCCTCCGCCCCGGCAACGGTGATTCGTTCGGTGGCATGGGATTCGGGGTGGAGTGCAACCGTGTCGGTCAACGGCAGCGAGGCCCACAGCATCCCGCTCAACGACTTTGATCTGGTCCAGGAGGTCCATGTCCCGGCGGGGAACGACGTGGTGACGTTCCACTACCGGCCACGACACCTCCTCCTCGCGAGCGCTCTCAGCTTGGGTGCAGTCGCGTTGCTGCTGGTGCTGCTCGTTGTGTGGCTGGTCCGCCGGCGTCGACCATCGAGTCCCGAGTCCGACTCCCCGCTTCCCGAGGTGGCTTCGGAGGGAGTGCCGGAGCGCGTGGGCTGAGTCGCCGTGGCGCTCAGCAGATGGGGTGTGCGAGGGTAAGCAGGAATTCGCCGTCTTCTGCTCCCCACATCCCCTCAACGACGAAGCCGGCCTCCGAGAGCTCGCCCTCCACTCCTTCGGGGGTGAACTTGGCACTGATCTCGGTCAGCAAGTCTTCGCCCTCATCGAACCGGACAGTGATGCCGGCACCGGTCAGTGCGACCTCGTTCGCCTCGTCGGCGCGGAGCCGCATCTCGATCCACTGCTCGTCCTCGTTCCACAGCGCGACGTGCCGGAAGAGGTCCGGATCGAAGTCACCTCCGAGCTGCACATTGAGCACGTGGAGCACGTTGCGGTTGAAGTCCGCTGTCACGCCGGCCGCGTCGTCGTAGGCCGCGACGAGCCGGCCCCTGTCCTTGACGAGATCGGTACCGATCAGCAGCGAGTCGTTGCTCGACATGGTGCAGTTCAGGTCGAAAAGGAAACGGGCACGCTGGGTGGGGTTCAGATTGCCGATGGTCCCACCCAGGAAGGCGATCATTCGCCGCCCCTCGGTCGGGATCTCGGCTAGGTGATGATGGAAGTCACCGATGACCACGTGGATATCCAGGGAGTCGAATTCCTCCGAAAGTGTGGTGGCTGCGCCGCGGAGGAACTCGTCGCTCACGTCGAACGGCACGTACCCCGACAGGGTGCCGGTGTCCTGGAGGGCGCTTAGCAGCACACGCGTCTTCTCGCATGCCCCGGCGCCCAGCTCGACGAGTGTGTCGGCCTTCGACAGCTCGGCGATGGATGTGGCGTGCGCCTCCAGGAGCGCGCGCTCCGCCCGGGTGGGGTAGTACTCCGGGAGCTGGGTGATCTCTTCGAACAGGCGGCTGCCCCGTTCATCGTAGAACCACACCGGGGGAATGGATTTCTCCTCGCCCTGGAGCCCTTTCAGCGCGTCGGCCAGCATCTGGCTACGCACCTCCTCTGGCGAGAGGTGGACGTCGATGGTGTACGCCATGGATCAGGGGTCCCGGGCCAGACGCAACCCGCCGAAGGACCAGCGGGCGCCCGGCGGGAAGAAGTTGCGATACGTGGGGCGGATGTGCCCGGCCGGGGTGGCGCAACACCCACCGCGCAACACGTACTGGCTCACCATGAACTTCCCGTTGTATTCGCCCACCGCGCCCGGGGCAGCCCGGAATCCGGGATACGCCGAATAGGCGCTCGAGGTCCATTCCCAGGTGTCCCCGAAGATGGCATTGGAGGAGATTGCGGGCCGCGGGTGCGGCGCCCCGCTCGAGAGAACATCATCGCGCAAGAAGTTGTCGCCCTCGCCATGGGTCACGGCGACCGTCTCCCATTCCGACTCGGTGGGCAGTCGCAGGCCGGTCCAGTGGGCGAACGCGTCAGCTTCGTAGTAGCTGATGTGGCAGACCGGCTCGTTCGGATCGACGGGTCGGAGGCCCGAGAGGGTGAACTGGAGCCACCGCTCGGGGTCGTCGGGGTCTCGGGACCAGTACAAGGGTGAGTCCCAGTGCTGCGTGTTGACGACGGCCCAGCCGTCGGAGAGCCAGAACTCGGGCCTGCAGTAACCGTCGTCCTCAATGAACGAGAGCCATTCGCCGCAGGTGACGGGCCGGTCGGCGAGCGCGAACGGGGTCAGGTGCACGGTGTGCACGGGGAACTCGTTGTCGAAGCCGAAACCGTGTCCGCGGTGCCCGATCTCGACAGGACCGCCGGCGTGCTCGATCCATCCCGCCTTGGGGGGCGCGATGCGCGAGGGCTCCGATGGACCGGGGAGGTAGGCGGGGTGCAGGGGATTCCGGGACAACACGTGCTTGATGTCCATGAGCAGCAGTTCCTGGTGCTGCTGCTCATGGTGCAGCCCCAGGGTGATCAGCTCGGTGAGTCCGGGCTGATCGGGATCGTGCAGGAGCGGCTCCATCGCGCTGTCGACGAAGAATCGATAGCGGGCAATCTCGTCGATCCCTGGACGGGAGAGGAGGCCGCGTTCAGGCCGGGGATGCCGGGCCCCCATGGCCTCGTAGTACGAGTTGAAGATATAGGCGTACGCGTCGTCGAACGCGCGGTATCCGGTGGCGTATTCGCCGAGGAGGAACGTCTCGAAGAACCACGTGACATGAGCCCTGTGCCACTTCGTCGGACTCACGTCCGGCATCGTCTGGACGGTCTGATCCTCGGCGCTCAGCACAGAGGCCAACCGCTCGGTCATGGCCCGAACCTGCGTATAGGCGCCCGGGAGATCGGACGGCGTTTCTCGACTGGTCATGTCCATGAGATCCGTCCCTTCGCCACCCACCGGAGCGGTTGCGCACGCTGGCTGCACGGTGGGTTCACCCTACCCAGTAGCGCCCGAGATCAGACGCGATTGTTGGATTATTCACGCAAACGCCAGGTCGCCCGGCGGCCGGAGGTTCCGCCCCCGCCCGGATCGGCGGCGGCCGAGATGACTTCCGAGGCCCGTCTCGAGGAGGATCGGCGCGGAGCTGGCCCAACGAATCGCTGCTCTCGGGGACGTGGTTGGAGGCACGTTCTCGGGTAACGAGACGGATGCGTACTTGGCCGCAGTCGAGTGGCTGACGCGCCATTCTCGGTCGGCCCGAGGTCGCCGGCGCCTCGGACCGGCCCAGCGCCGTCGCGGGCGACACGGAGGACGATCTGTTGGCTCATGCCGTGCACGGGCTGGTGTGGCTCGAACCATTGCTGTTCGGGTGAGTGACTCTCTGCGGACTCTGGTGCTCGACGTCGTGGTGCACGGGGGACGACCTGGTCCTGAAGGGTGCCCGGTCGGTCGTCGCCCGAGCCTCCTCTTCGGTGGAGATCGCTCTGGACGTTTGCCTGGAGTTGGCCTGTGCCCCGGTGGCGGCACGCGCTGCCCTGCGGTGCGTCACGCGGAGCGAACGGGCTCTGCCCGGGGCGGTCAGGGTGCTGTGAGCCTCGGTCCGACCTCAATCCCGTGGTCGAGACGGAGATTCAGGCCAGCACCTTGTGGTTGAAATTGCGCAGACCGAGTGTCAAGAAGATAACGCTGAAGGCGACGATGGCGGGATAGACGATGTAGAGGTGCATGTGCGCGGCGTCCGTGAAGGCGGCACGCATCCCGTCATTGATGTAGATGAGAGGGTTCACCAGGACGATGATCTGCAGCCAATGGATCGATCCGGCCTTCACGGGCGCCAACCGTGTCCACTGGTAGTAGGTGCCACCGAGGAAGGTGATCGGGAGCACGATGAACCCGAACATGAGGCCGAGGTTGCGCGGCTCGAACGAGGTCCCGAGAAGCAGGCCCAGGGACGCCATGCAGACGCAGGACAGGGGCACCAGCGTCAGGATCAGCAGCCAGTGGAGATTGATCTGCGCCTCGACCCCCGCGGCATGCACGACCGAGGCGATGGGCAGGACGATGGCGGCCGACAGGAGACCCTGGGCACCTCCCGAGATGACCTTGGAGATCGCCACCAGCCAGATCGGGCATGGGGCCTGGACCCTGTCCTCGATTTCGCGGGTGAAACCGAACTCCTGCGCCATGGGCATCGCCACCGCCTGGATGCCCTGGAACATGATCGACAAGCCGACGACTCCGGGCACCAGGACCGTTGCGAAGGCCGACTCGGCGCCGGGGACGCCGCTGGCGCCGCCGATGCCCTGGCCGATCTTAGGGAACACGTAGAGGAAGACGAAGCACAACAGGAACGGCTGCACCAGCGTGCGCACGGTGAACTCGATCTTGTGCTTCCAGAGCACGACGAGGTCGCGCTGGATGAGGGCACGCAGCGAGGTCCGGCTGGCCGAGGTCGCCGAGCGGGTCGGCTTCAACTCGAGCTGGCGCGTACCCGGAGTGCCGAGTGAAGCTGCCGGGAGGGTCTCAGAAGTAGTCGCCGCCACTAGTCGCGCAGTTCCTTTCCGGTCAACCCGATGAAGACGGTCTCGAGCGTGGGCTCCGCCACCGACAGGTCGGCCAGGGAGAAGCCGCCGGCTTCGGCAGCCTCGACCACTTGTGGGACCAGCCGATCGGCACCGCGAATCTGCAGCTCCACTCCATCGGGCAGGGCGCGCGTCCGCGTAAGGCCTACGAGGCGAGCCTTGAAGACTTCGGCCAACTGGCCGGTGTCTCCAGTGGCCTTCACGGTCACGATGGTGTCCGCGCCCACGCTCCGCTTCAGTTCGGCCGGCGTGTCGAGGGCGAGAATCCTGCCGTGGTCCATGATCGCCACACGGTCGCAGAGCTTGTCCGCTTCTTCCATGTAGTGCGTGGTGAGCATGATCGTCTGACCCTCGGCGTTGAGGCCTTCGAGCAACTCCCACAGGACGAGCCGGCCCTGGGGGTCAAGCCCGGCGGTGGGCTCGTCGAGGAAGAGGACTGCCGGCCGGTGGAAGATGGCCCTCGCCACCATGAGGCGTTGAGCCATCCCGCCGGAGAGGGCGTAGACCGACGCCTTGGCGAAGCGCGCCAGTTGGAACCGGTCGAGGAGATCGTCCGCGACCTGGCGCGACTCCTTCGCTCCCATCCCGAAAAGGCGTCCATGCCAGTAGAGGTTCTCGAAGGGCGTGAGCTGACGGTCCAACGTGTTCTGCTGCGACACGACGCCGATCAGCTGCTTGATGAGTGTCGGGTGCTGCACGACGTCGATGCCGCCGATGAGCGCCTGACCACCTGTGGGGATGACCCGGGTGGTCAGGACGCCGATGGTCGTGGTCTTCCCGGCGCCGTTCGGACCGAGCAGGCCGAAGACCTCGCCCGTCCCGACCCGCAGGTTGAGCCCGTCGACGGCACGGAAGTCAGTTCCCGCGTAGGTCTTCGTGAGACCCACGGTCTCGATGATCGGAGTTCCGTTTGCACGGGCGCCGTCTGCGAGCGGCGTGGCGGTGGTCGTCGTGGTCATGGCTCCTTCCGCACAGTATCGGGCCGCTCTCAGCGGCCTCCCACCTTTTTCTGTGTCAGTCCTCGGCCAGGATCTGGTAGAGCTCCTTGCGCGCCTTCTGGATGACGCTGATGCCCCGCTCGATCTGCGCCTTCTCGCCGGCGCCGGCAAGCTGCTTCGCGGCGCTCATGAGCTGCCCCACGCCGAGGCGAAGGGTGCGCACGTCGTCGTCGGACTCGCCGCCTTCCTGCCAGGGGAGCGTCGCCTTATTGGCTTCCGCTCGGCCCTTTTCGGTCAGGTTGAAGGTTCGGCTGCCCTCCACCTCGGAGGACTGCACCATCCCCTCGTCCTCGAGCATCTGGAGGTGCGGGTAGACCGACCCTGGGCTCGGACGCCACAGGCCCCCGCTCATCTCCTCGAGCCGGCGCATGACCTCGTACCCGTGCCCCGGCTCGTCGCGTAGGGCGACCAGGATGGCCGTGCGGATAGCGCCACGCGGCATACGCCGGCCGCCGCCCCATCCGCCGCGCCCGCCACCCCACCGACCGCGGGGGCCGCGCCCGCCCCGCCCGCCGAAGTGGCGATCGTGGAGGTGCTCGTGCTCGTGGTGATGGTCGTGCTCGTGCTCGCTGTCCTGATCGTGTGTGTGTGTCATGGATGACTCCTTGGGTTCGGACTTGTCATGGTCGTTTACGAACACTAATGATATATCGGATAAGTTCATGATGTCACGCGATTTCAGGAAAACGTGTTGACCTGCAACGAAGACAGCCGTCATGTGCCGGGCCGAGCCGTACCACCAGGAGTGGCTGGAGGCCGACCCCCCCGGCCATTGCGGCCATGCAGGCACCGGTGTCTCGTGCCCGGGCGGCGTGCCCGGGGCCGGATGAATCCCGGGGTGGGCCGGCCACACCCGGTCAGCGAAGGTGGACGACGTTGCCCGTGACGAGCGCGGCGGCGTCCGAAGCGAGATAGGCGATCACGTCGGCCACCTGGCGGGGCGTGGCGACGCGCCTGCCGGCCGACTGCGCCCACGCGGCCGTCCTCTTGTTGATCCACCCAGTGTCGGTGATGGGCGGGTGGACGACATTGGCGGTCACGCCGAAGCGTGCCAGCTCGGCGGCCGCGCTGAGGGTGAAGTTGACCTGCGCCGCCTTGGCGGCCCCGTAGGAGACCTCCTCGGGGAACCCGTCCGTGCCGCCCGAGGTCAAGCCGATGATGCGGCCCCAGTCGCCGCCCCGGTCCACGTGACGGCGGGCGAACTCGGCGATCAGGAGTGCCGCCGCCCGGGCGTCGACCCCGAGGACCTGGTCAAGGGTGGTTGGACTCACGAGAGGCTGCGGCCGCCCGAAACGGTGCACCGCAGCGGGGAGGAAGGTGTCGGCGGCCCACCCCGACGCGTTGTTCACCAGGATCTGCACCGGCCCCAAATGGGATTCGGCGGCATCGAACAGTACGGGCGCGCTCGACGCATCGGACAGGTCCACCTCCATCGCCACCGCGTTGCCCCCAGCCGCCCTGATGGACTCGGCGACGAAGTCGGCCCGGGCCATCCGGGTCGCCCGGTACGCCGTCGGCAGTGACGCGTCGTCGAGTCCGCCGAGCCGTTCACTTCGGAAGTAGGCACACAGGACGGCGGTGCCCTGGGCGGCCAGGGCCTTGGCCGTGGCGGCGCCGATACCGTGATTCGCGCCAGTGACGAGTGCGACCCGGGACGCAACGGAAGAGCCGATCGTCATCGGCGGCCTCGACCCACTGGGTCCCCGTGCCCGCGAACGCCCCCGTGCATGCGCGACAGTCCGCCGGCGCTGGTCAGCGCAAGCCTGACAGGCGGTCGAGGACCACCTCGGCCTCGGTCACGAAGCGCCGGACGAGCTCGCCCGCCGGGACGAGCTCCGTGATGGCACCCACGCCCTGGCCCGCCGGGTAGCACTCCTTGTCGACGTCCACGCCCTCGCTGAAGGAGTCACCCCCGAGGTGCATGGCGCCGTTCCCGTAGGCGATCCCGAGCTGGTCGGGGAACTTCTTCAGCTCGTCGGGGTGGCTGTCGTAGTAGTCGGTGTACCGGTTCCGCACCACGCGGATGGTCTTGCCCGAATAGGCGCGGCTGACGGTGGTCTGGTCCTCCCGGCTGACCAGCAATTTGTCCTTGTACCCGAGCACGCCCCGCGCCTCGGGTGTCGCGATGAAGCGGGTCCCCACCCAGACGCCGTCGGCGCCGAGCGCCAGCGCGGCAGCCAGACCGCGGCCGTCGAAGACGCCCCCGGCGGCCACGACCGGGACGCGGTCGCCGACCGCATCGACGATCTGCGGGACGAGCGGGAAGGACGCGACCTGCCCGGTGTGCCCTCCCGCCTCGGTTCCCTGCGCCACCACCAGGTCGCAGCCGGCGTCGACGGCGCGCCGCGTGTGCTCGACCTTGCCGCACATGCTGACGACGATCAGGTCGTGGTTGTGGCAGAGGTCGACGACCTCGGTCGGGACCCCGAGCCCCGCTACGAAGGCCGACGCGCCGCCCTCGATGATCATCTCGACCTGGTCGCTCATGCCGCCGGGCATCGCCGTGAGGAGATCGACGCCGAAGGGCTTGTCGGTGGCCCGGCGGACGGCAGCGATCTCGGCCGCCATCTTCTCGTCGCCCATGGTGGACGCGCCGAGGCAGCCGAAGCCGCCCGCGTCCGAGACTGCCGCGGCCAGCTCGGAATAGGAGACCCCTCCCATGCCGGCCAACATGACGGGGTGCTCGATACCGAGCAGCTCGGTGAGGCGGGTTCGCATTGTGCTCTGGCCTTCCCCTTGATCTCGTTCCTGCACGGCCTGACGCCGGCATCCGCCGCCGGGACCGTAGCGCGGGCGGCAGTGGCCGCCGCCAAGGGTCCGGCGGAACCGGGCGGTGGGCTGCCCATGGTTGCTTTTTGAACAGGACGTTCCTACTACTCTGAGTTGATCGTGGCAGACGTGGGGGAGGTTGGTGTGAGCGTCAGCGCAGCACCCCCCATGACCGAGAAAATCACCAAGCGTCGCCTGTGGCTGATCCTCGGTGCGCTGCTCCTGGGCATGCTGCTGGCGGCCCTGGACCAGACCATCGTCTCGACGGCACTGCCCACGATCGTCGGAGACCTGCACGGCGGGTCGCACCTGGCCTGGGTGGTCACCGCCTACCTCCTGGCCTCGACGGTGTCGACGCCCCTGTGGGGGAAGTTGGGTGATCAGTACGGGCGCAAGACCTTCTTCCAGGCCGCCATCGTCATCTTCGTGATCGGGTCGGCCCTGGCCGGCTTCAGCCACACCATGACCGAGCTGATCGCCTTCCGGGCCGTGCAGGGTCTGGGCGGTGGGGGGCTGATGGTCGGGGCGCAGACGATCATCGGCGACGTCGTGTCGCCCCGCGACCGGGGCCGTTACATGGGCCTGTTCGGCGCGATGTTCGCCGTGGCCACCGTGATCGGGCCCCTCATCGGCGGGCTCTGCGTCACCTACCTGAGCTGGCGCTGGGTCTTCTACATCAACCTCCCGCTGGGGATCCTCGCGCTGTTCGTGACCGGCGCCGTGCTCCCCGGCCATCTGCGCCGGGTCTCCCATCGCATCGACTACGCGGGTTCGCTGCTCCTCGCCGGTTCGGCGACGTCGCTCATCATCTTCGCCAGCCTGGGCGGGATCTCGTGGGCCTGGGTCTCCGTCCCGAGCATCCTCACCGCGGTCCTCGGTGTCGTGTTGGCGGTGGCGTTCCTCTTTGTCGAGCGGGGGGCGGCGGAGCCGGTGATCCCCCTGAAGCTCTTCCGGTCGAGGGTCTTCAACGCCGCCAGCTCCATCGGCTTCGTCATGGGATTCGCCATGTTCGGGGCGCTCACCTTCCTCCCGCTGTACATGCAGATCGTCAAGGGCGTGAGCCCCACGGCGTCGGGGCTGCGGATCTTGCCGCTGATGCTCGGCATGCTCGGTGCGTCGGTCACTTCGGGCCGGCTTGTGACTCGCTGGGGTCGCTACAGGATCTTCCCCATCGTCGGCACGGCCTTGATGACGGTCGGCGCATATCTCCTGTCGATGATCGATGCGTCGACGAACGGTTGGGTGTTGGCCGGCTACATGTTCGTCTTCGGCGTCGGCATGGGCCTGGTCATGCAGGTCCTCGTGGTCGCGGTGCAGAACGCGGTGTCCTACGAGGACCTCGGCGTGGCCACCAGCAGTGCGACGTTCTTCCGGATGATCGGCGGATCCTTCGGCACGGCGGTGTTCGGGGCGATCTACGCCATCGTCCTGAACCACACCATCGCGCCGACGTTGGCCAAGATCCCGGCGTCCGTCCTCAGAAACTTCAACCCGCAGACGATCAATCCGGCCGTGCTGGGCAAGCTCAGGTCGACAGCAGAGGGATTGCTCTTTTACACGAAGTACATCGATGCGGTGACCCACTCGATACAGATCGTCTTCCTGGTGGCGGTGCCGATCGCCTTCGTCGCCTTCCTCTTGAGCTTCCTGCTCCCCGAGGTCGAGCTGCGCAAGACCGTGCAGACGGTGGACCACGGCGAGGTCGCCGGTATGCCGGACCACCGCTCGTCGCTGCAGGAGATCGAACTGGCACTGCACCGGCTGTCGGTGCGGGAGAACCGGGGCGAGCTCTACCGCACGCTGGCGCAGCGTGCGGGCGTCGACCTGCATCCCCGGGCGGTCTGGCTGCTGTACCGCCTGGCCGACCACCCGGCATCGACAGCCAGTGAGGTGGCCCAGCGGCTGAAGGTGGAGGTCGATCTCATCGAACCCGCGGTGGACAGCCTCGTAGCCGCCAGGATGGTCGAGGAGCGCCGCCGTGGCAACGACGAGCCCGAGTTCCACCTCACGGCGACCGGCCGAGCTGCACTGGACCGGTTGACCGAGGCGCGGCGCCACGGTCTGACGGAGCTCCTCGAGGGCTGGAACCCAGAGGAGTATCCGGAGGTCATTGAGATGGTGAAGGACCTGGCCCACTCGCTGCTGGCCGACGACGAGCGCCTGGTGGCGGACGCCATGCCGCACGTGCCGGCGGGAGTGTCGGGCGGGGCAGCGGAGGCGGAGGCGGCGGCGGCGGCGGCGGCGGCGGCTGAGCGTCCCCGGCGAATCGGGCCCGCTTCATGATGCCGTTGGACCTCAAGAACCTCCGGCGGGGGAGTCCGACGGGAGACGCAGTGCCTGGCGGAGCGCGGCGGCGGCGCTCGCCGGCGCGTTCTCGGCGTCGAGGCCGATGAGCGCGGCGCCCAGTACCGGAGGTGCGTCGAGCCGGACGAGAACGGCACGCGGCGCAGCGGCGTGGACGCCCTCTGCGACCCGGGCGTGGAAGGCGGCGTCGGTTGTGTCGAAGATGCCCCCGCCCAGGACGACCTCCACCGTCTCGTCCTGCAGGTCGAGCCGGACCACGGCGCCACGGACGAAGGCCGCGACCTCGTCGGCCAAAGTGTCGGCCGCCTGGCGGGCCGGCGCGTCGCCGTCGGCGGCGGCGTCGAGGAGGACGCGCCCAAGCTCGAAGAGCCGGGCGTAGGGGATCGCTCCGGTGTAGATGCCGGTGAGCGCCGCCTCGGCGTCGGGCGTCCCGAGGTGGGCCGGCACCCGTTCGCTGAGGAGGGTGGCATCACCCCGGCCGTCGCCGGCCCGTAGCGCGAGGCCGAGGGCCCGAACGCCCAGCCAGGCGCCGCCTGGCGCGAAGTCCCCCGACAGCTCGGCCAGCGCGGGGAAGCGCACGGTCCGTCCGTCCGGCCCGACGGCGGCACAGTTCATGCCGGTGCCGCACACGACGCCGATACCCCAGCGGGACGTGGTGCCCGCGCGCGAGACGGCGAACGTGTCATTGCGCAGGATGACACGATCGGTCCACCCAAGCGCGTCGATGGCCGGGACGAGCGTGGTTTCGTCGACGGGCAGGTCGATGCCGGCCAGGCAGTAGACCCCAGTGGGACAAATCGGGGATGGGGCGCCCGCGATCCGAGCATCGGCCGTCACCGCGGTGACGGCCGCGGTCAGCGCCTGCACCGTTCCTTCGAGGCCGACAAGCTGGTGGTTGCTGGGACCGACGCGGGCCCGGCCGAGCACGGCGCCTTCGCGTGACACGAGCACGACATCGGTCTTGGTGCTGCCGCCGTCGAACGCCAGCACCGCCGGCACGGAGACGGAGGGCTCGGACACGGACGGATGTTACGTTGCGCTGGGTGGGGACCAAGGTGGCCGTCGTCGGCGGTGGGAGCACGTATACGCCGGAGCTGGTCGACGGTCTGTGCGACCTCGAGAATCGGTTGGTCGTCGACGATCTCGTCCTGCTCGATCCGAGCGACCTGCGGCGAGAAGTAGTCGGCGGGCTCTCCGAACGCATCCTGCGTGCGAGGGGATGGTCCGGGACGTTCTCGACGACGGCCGACCCCCACGCCGCGCTCGAGGGGGCCGATTTCGTCGTGGTCCAGCTACGCATCGGGGGGCAGGCTGCGCGCCATGTCGACGAGACGCTGCCGGTGGGCTACGGGTGCCTGGGCCAGGAGACCGTGGGCGCCGGCGGCTTGGCCAAGGCGCTGCGTACCGTGCCGATCGTGCTCGAGCTGGCCGAGGAGATGGCGGCCCGCTCCAACCCCGGCGCCTGGCTGGTGGACTTCACCAATCCCGTCGGGATCGTGACGCAGGCCCTGCTCGACGAGGGTCACCACGCCGTGGGGCTGTGCAACGTCGCCATCTGGGCCCAACGACGGATCGGCCACTATCTCGGGGTCGATCCCGATTCGGTCTCCGTAGAGCACGTGGGGCTGAACCACCTCACCTGGATCAGGTCCGCCCGGGTGAGCGGCGATCCGGGCGAGGACCGGCTGGATGATCTCTTCGGCCGCTTCGGTTCCGAGCTCGAGCTCGAGAGTGGCGTTCCGATCGACGTGCTGCGCCTGCAGCACGCACTGCCGTCGTACTACGTGCACTACTACTACCAACACGACGCCGAAGTGGCCCAGCAGTCGGCACCGGGACACCGGTCGAGAGCCGAGGTCGTCGCGGAGTTGGAGACCAAGCTCCTGGAGGAGTACCGGGACCCTGCTCTGGTGTCGAAGCCGGCCGCACTGTCGTACCGCGGTGGCGCCTACTACTCGCTCGCCGCAGTCAGGCTCATGGGCTCGCTCCACGCCGGGACCGGTGACGTGCAGGTGGTCGATATGCGCAATGACGGCGCGGTGCCCGGCCTGCCCGACGATGCGGTGGTGGAGACCACGGCCGTGGTCGACGCCACGGGTGCACACCCGCTGCCACAGCGGGAGCTGTCGCCAGAGATGCTGGGGCTCGTCCAGCACGCCAAGGCCTACGAGCGCTTGGCGGTGAAGGCCGCCTGCTCGGGAAGCCGCGACGACGTGGTGCGCGCGTTGTTGGCCAACCCACTGGTCGGGCAGTACCCGTTGGCCAGCGATTTGGCCGACGAGCTGCTGGCGGCCAACCGGCGGCTGCTGCCCAGGTTCTTCCCGTCATGAGCCCGGTCTTCCCGCGTGAGCCGGGCGGGAGACACATGGGTGGGGACTCGGGTGTGCGCACGGTTGTGACGTGCCGGGAAAACTGGTCGGCGACGAGTGACACCGTGTCCATGACCGCTGCAGCCCTCCCCATCCGATCTGTGTGCGCCGCGGTGCGCCTCTCGACGGTGTCGTCGTGACCGACATCGAAGAGGTGGTGGCGCCGCAGCCGGCGCGCGTCGGAAAGGACCGGCGCCAACTGCCAAGCTGGAGGTGGGAGGAGCTGCGGACGACGCTCTGGGTCGTCCCGAGCATCCTCGTCGTCGTCTCGGTTCTGCTCTTCCTCGCCACGTTCGAGATCGACGTCGCGGCCTACCACGGGCACCTCGCGCTGCCGGTCTGGATCCGGACGGGGAATGCCGATGCCGAACGGCAGGTCTTGATCGCCATCGCAGCCGCCGTCATCACGGTGATCGGTGTGGTGTTCTCCATCACGATCCTGGCGCTGACGCTGGCATCGCAGCAGTTCGGCCCACGAATGATGCGCAACTTCGTGCGGGACATCGGCAACCAGGTGACGCCGGGGATCTTCGTCGGCACGTTCGTCTACTCCGTGCTCGCCCTGGGATCCATCGACAGCCTCAGCCCCACGTTCGTCCCCCATCTGTCGACGTCCGTCGCTGAGGCGCTCCTGCTGCTCGACCTCGGGGTGCTGATCTACTTCATCACCACCACATCGCGAAGTCGATCCAGCTTCCCGAGGTGATCGCGGGGATTGCCCGCGACCTGATCAGTTCCATCGACGGCTGAAGCTGATCGAAGAGCACGGGGCCGCAGTGCCGTCACAGGTAGACGCCCTCGTCGAGCACCCGGCCGGAGCCACGTCGGCCGAGCAGCGTGACGTTCTGGCGCGCCGATCTTGTCGAAGGCAGCGACACTCGGGTCTCCGACCATGCGGCCAACCATACCCGGTCGAGGATCGATCTGCCCTGATCGATCGGGGGCGCCGGTCGCTGGCTGCAGCAGACCGACCGTCCCGCTCAGCCGCCAGCGTTGTCACTCGGGGAAGTGGTGGTCGCAGCGGGTGCCGTCGTCGTGGTCGTGCGACCGCCTGATCCGGTGCCGGTGCTACTCGTCGTTTCGCCGGACTTGGGCGCGCTCGTGCTGGTCGGCGTGGTCGTCGTGGTCGTGCTCCCGCCGGTCGAGAGGCCGGTCGTGGTGGTGGTGACCGCGGCGGGTGGCGCCACGAACGGAACGGTCTCTCCTCGCATCGTGGTGAGGCTGGCCGAGGGCGTCGCCGACAGGTTGGTGCACCCACGTGCCGCGTTCCAGCTCTGGACCGCCGCGGTGGCGGGGGGACCGGTCAGCGGCTGGGGGAGCCCGTTGAGGATCGTGGCCGGGCGCCATACGGCGCCGGTGATGTGACGCCCTTCCGCGGTGATCACGAGCGCGCCGCTGTCGGTCTCGGGGGCCGTGTTGTCGTAGAAGGCGAAGTTGCCCAGGCCGTAGTCGACATAGGCCCCGCCGAGATAGCCGCCCCCGAGGAGGACGTGGGCATCGGAGCCGATCACGATGTCCGCTCCCGCCTTGACGAGTTGCTCGGCCAGCGGCTCCTGCTGCGGGTTCGGGCAAGCCTGCGTCTCGGTGCCCCAGTGAAGGTAGACGATGACGGTGTCCGCCGAGCGGCGCACCTGCTGGACCTCGCGGACGAGCTGTGTGGGGTCGATCGCCGAGGCGACGCCGGGTTGGGTGGCGCTCGCCGTCCACGTGGTGACCAGGTTGTCGGCGATGATCTGGGTCGCCGCGACGATCGCCACGCGCTGTCCGCCGATCGTGGCCCGGTAGGGCGTGAAGGCCTGCGCGGCGGTGCTGCCGATGCCGATGATCGGATAGTGCGCCTGGGACGCGATGGTCAGGTTCTGGGACAGTCCCTGCGGACCGCAGTCCATGCCGTGATCGTTGGCCTCGGTGGCGACCGAGACCGTGGCGCTCTGTAAGGCAGTGATCGCGGAGGCCGGCGCGTCGAAGATGTAGGGCTTGCTCTGGGGCTCCGGGCACGTGCCGTCGGTCACCGCTGTCTCGAGGTTGACCATGCGGACCTGGGCGCCGGTGAAGAGCTGCGGGAAGGTGGTGCCCAGAGCCGTCGTGGGGTTCTTGGCCAGGTTCGTCCCGACGACGCCGGCGAAGTGCACGTCGCCGCCGAACCCGAAGGTGACGGTGTGGCCGTTGCCGGTCCAGGCCGGATTGAGCGGGGAGTGCTTCGGAAAGTGTTCGGCCGTGGTGACGGCGTGGTGGGTCGTCGTCGGCGGTGGGGGCGGCGAGCTCGAGCCACCGGAGAAGAACGCGAAATAGATCAGGAGGAGAATGAGGAGTGCGCCTCCCACGGCGAACTGGCGGCGCCGGCGCATGACCCTTCGCGAGACCACGTCGGCACTATGTCACACACTCTGGCGTGGCCCCCCGGCAGGAGGCATCCTGACCAGCAGGTTCGCGCGACTGACGGATCCTCTGGCTGGTGCTGGTGCTGGTGCTGGTGCTGGGGCTGGTCCTGGTGCTGGTCGGGTGCGGTCTAGGCCGAGGCCGAGGCCGCCCACAGCGTGTCCCAGTGGGTCGCCAGGGAGTCGACGAGGCCGGCACAGCCGACGGCGATCAGGTCGCGGCATTCGTCGAAGACCGCATCGTCGCCGTAGTACGGGTCCGGGACGTCGGCTGCGGCGCCCGAGGTGGCGTCGAAGGCCCTGAGGAGTGCCAGGCGGGCGGGGTCGGCTCCGAGGCCGCGCAGGGTCTGCTGATGGCGGCGGTCGAGAGCGACCATGAGGTCGATGCTGCTCAGCTCGGAGGCCATGATCTGATGGGCGATGTGCCGATAGTCCTCGTAGCGGGCCCGAGCGAGCGCCGTCCGGGCCAGCGGGTGCATCGGCTCGCCCTCGTGCCATGGACCGGTGCCGGCACTGCGCACCTCGAGCTGGTCGGCCAGCATGGTGCCGTCTGCGATTGCGGTCGACCCTGCCAGTGTCCGCGTGATGACCTCGGCCATGGGGGACCGGCAGATGTTCCCAGTGCAGACGAAGACGATGCGGTAGGGCCGGTCGCCGATTGGTCCCGGGGGCACGACGAGGCCCCGCCGGCGGGGGGTAGAGCTCACCGGGCGGCGTACTCGTCGCGCAGTGACTTCTTGACGATCTTCCCGGTGCCGGCCCGGGGCCAGTCGGTGCGGAGCTCGAGCTGCTCGGGGATCTTCTGGGTCATCAGGCCGGCCTCCCGGCAGAACCAGGCCACGTCGGCCAGCTCGAGCTCCTCGGCGCCCTCGGCGAGCTGCACCACCGCGCAGACTCGCTCGCCCCGCTCGGGGTCGGGGAGCCCGATGACGGCGACCTCGATGACCTTGGGGTGGGTATACAGCAGGTCCTCGATCTCCTTCGCGCTGATGTTCTCCCCCTTGCGGACGATCACGTCCTTCAAGCGGCCCGTGAGGCTCAGATGTCCGTCGGCTCGCAACCGCCCCAGGTCCCCCGTGCGGAAGTAGCCGTCCTCGTCGAAGGCGTCGACGTCGAGGGCCGGGTCGGTATAACCGTGGAAGACCATGGCGCCCTTGACCCGGACCTCCCCCTCTTCGTCGGGAGCGGCGACCCGGCCGTCGAGCGTCACGACGCGGACGTCGGCACCCTCCACCGGCTTGCCGTCGGTGTTCGCCAGCTGCTCGTCGGTGTCGTGCGGAGAGCCGTTGGAGATCATCGGCACCTCGGTCATGCCATAGCCGTGGACGACGCCGCGCCCGCCGATCTCGTCGCGTACCTCGTAGTGGACCTCGGGGGGCTTGGCCGCTCCGCCGCCCGACATGAGGCGCAGTGTGGGAAGGATCGGGTCCGCCGGGGTCTTGCGCTGCTCGGCCAGGTACGCCACGTAGAAGGCAGTGCTGCCTCCGACCATGGTGGCACCGTGCCGGCGGAAGAGGGGGAGGACGGCCGGG
This sequence comes from uncultured Acidimicrobiaceae bacterium, assembly GCA_963764305.1. Taxonomy (GTDB): domain Bacteria; phylum Actinomycetota; class Acidimicrobiia; order Acidimicrobiales; family RAAP-2; genus Bog-473. The sequence continues at coordinate 99,109 of CAVXSD010000006.1, forward strand.
GCCGAGAAGGCCTCGACGAGGATCGCGGGGAACCCCATGGACAGCATCGTCACCAGATAGTCGGGGCCTGCGATGTGCGCGAAGGGGAATGCGATGGATCCGACGTCGTCGGGCCCCATGTCGAGGGCGCGGGCCAGGCCCCAGCCGCCCGCGATCAACGTCTGATCGGTGTGCTGGACGCCCTTGGGCTCGGCGGTGGAGCCCGACGTGTAGTAGATCCAACGGACGGGGGCCTCCTCCGCGGTCGTCCCCGGGGGCGGCGCAGGCAGCACGGCGGGGTCGCCTTCGGGCAGGCCGGCGTCGATGCTCAAGATGGTGGGCCGGGTCGGGACGTCGGCCAACGCCCGCTCGGCGATGGCCGCGAAGTCGGTGTCCCGCCACGTAGCGGGGATGACGAACAGCTCGGACCCGGTCTGTCGGAGGGCGAAGCCAACCTCACGCTCGCGGTAGAGGTGGATGATCGGGTTCTGGACAGCGCCGAGGCGGGCGAGCGCGATGGACAGGACCACGGTGTCGATCCGGGTCGGCAGCTGCCACGAGACGATCGAGCCGGTCGTGATGCCCATGCCGTGCAGGCCGGCGGCGACCCGCTCGGCCCGGTCACGGAACTGGCCGAACGTCACCGTCCCGCCGTCTTCCGCGATGAGCATGGGATGGCCGGGTGACGCCTGGGCCCGGCGGTCGACCAGGTCCCACATGGTGCGGGCGCCGGTCAGTATCTCGCTCCTGGTCATGACCCCTCCTTCTGGGACCCCTCTCATAGCAGGTGGGGGGACGGCCTCGGCGCGGGCTTTGCCGCGCTGCGGCGCCGCCGGCGAGGCACAATGGCAGTGTGGCGAGACGCCCGGTGCACTCGGAGGCCCATCCCCCCGAACCCGACGGTGGGGGTCGGGGCAAGGGTGCCGACCGCAGGCAGCAGGTGCGGCTGGTGGCCATCGCCGTGGGGGGAATTCTCCTGGGCTGGTTCGCGCTGGCCAACTTCGGGAAGGTGCGGATCGACTTCTGGGTCTTCCACCGCCAGGCGCCATTGATCCTCGTCATCGTGATCTCGGGCCTGCTCGGGGCTCTGATCACGGCCCTGATCATGCGGCGCAAGCCCAAGGCGGAGGACTAAGGCCGAACCCCGGGAGTCGGCCCGGCGGCTCGGCGGGGTGGTCCAGGCATCCTGGGCCGGACCTGTGGCGCGACATGACAAGTTGATGACCGCGTTCGCATGGGTGGCGTCGGGTTCTAAGCTGCACAGCGGTGGAGACAGCCGTGCAGGCAGGCACGAAGGGGCACATTCTCGTTGTCCGCGTCCTCAGGGCGTGCCAACATGTGCTCCAGATGGATGTGGAGATCGCAGGGGGCAGGGTGTAGTGCCGCTTTCCGACCACGAACAGCGCATTTTGGCGGAGCTCGAGGAGTCACTGGTGCGCCAGGACCCCGAGTTCGCGGAGCGTGTGCGCTCGGAGACCGTCTACCGGCACGCCGGTCGCTACTGCAAGTGGGCCGCGGTGACCTTCGTCATCGGTGTCGTCATACTCGTCGCCTTCTACAGCACGTCGGTCATCGCCGGCTTTGTCGGTGTCGTGATCATGTTCGCCTCCGCGGTGTGGTTCGAGCGCAACCTGCGCCGCATGGGACGGGCGGGATGGCACGACCTGAGGCGATCGAAGGACGGGGAGCCGAAGTCCGGCGGTGCAGCCAGCGGGATCGAGGGTGCCGTGAGCGACGCCCGCGACTGGTTCCGCTCCCGCTTCCACCGGCGCGACGGCTGAACATCGCGCGGGGCGTCGTCGGCCCCGCTGATCCGTTGTCCTGCATGCCGCGGTGGGGATCCGGGCCGAGGTAACGATCCTTCCGTGGCAGACCTCGCACTCGCCGTCGACATCGGCGGCACCAAGATGGCCGCCGGCCTCGTCGATCTCGAAGGCTCCCTCGTCGAACGGGCGATTCGACCGACCCGGGCGTCGTCGGGTCCCGACGACGCCGAGGACCTCTGGAACGACCTGGCCGGGCTGGTGGAGGAGGTTGCCCGCAGGATGGGCGCGGGGGACCGCCTCGTCGTCTGCGGCACCGGGTGCGGGGGGCCGATGAGCCCCGGCGGGGAGGCGGTATCGCCATTGAACATCGCAGGGTGGAGAGCCTTCCCCCTGCGGGCCCGCCTGGCCGGGTTGACCGGGCTCCCGACGTTCGTCGACAACGACGCCAAGGCCCTTGCCTTGGGCGAGGGCTGGATCGGCGCGGCGATCGGGTCTGCGGATTACGTGGCAATGGTGGTGTCGACCGGTATCGGCGGCGGCATCGTGCTCGACGGGAGGCTGCTCAACGGGCGGCTCGGGAACGCCGGCCACATCGGCCACGTCGTCGTCGTCCCCGACGGCCGCGCCTGTCTGTGCGGCAGCCGCGGCTGTCTCGAGGCGGAGGCATCGGGGACCGCGTTGGCGGCACTGACCGGTCAGCCGGCCCGGTTGGCGCCTCCCGAGTGGGTCGGGCGAACCGGAACGCTCGTCGGCCGCGCGCTGGCCACGGCGGTGGTGCTGCTCGATCTCTCTCTCGCCGTGGTGAGCGGATCGGTGGCCCTGGGTTTCGGGGAGCCCTTCTTCCGGGCGGCCCAGGCGGAGATGGATGTGCTGTGCCGCATCGAGTTCGCGCGAGGGGCACGGGTCGTGCCGGGCGGTCTGGGTGATCGCGGCCCGCTCGTCGGCGCCGCCCGGGTGGGTCTGTGCGGCGCGGGTGTCGTGGCGTGAGCGGCGCGGGCGACGGGCGTCGGGGGTGGGGCCGGGACGCCGTGGTGGTGGCGCGTGCCGTCGTACCCCGTCCCGGACTGTGGTGGGCCTCGGCGGGCGCCCTCAGCCGGATGGCCCGACGCGGGTGGTGGCGACGGGCTCCTTTCGTGCCGCTCCCAGGGGAGGCCTACTGGCGGTTCCGGCTCGTCACCGCGTACGGCGGGGACGGAGAGACGGGGGACTTGACCCCGGACGACGTGGTCGCCTTCCTGCGCTGGTGTCAGAGGTCACGGCCCCGCCGCGGATAGCCTCTCGGGGGTATGGAGCGGGTGCTCCTCCTCAATGCGACCTATGAGCCGCTTGCCCTCGTCTCGGATCGCCGTGCCGTCGTGCTCATGCTCGCGGGCCGCGCTGAGGCGGTCGCCATCCGCGAGGACTGCACGGTCTTCCATTCCGCCAGGCTCAACATCGACGTGCCGTCGATCGTGCGCCTCTCGCACATGGTGCGCATCCCGCGCTGGGCGCGCACGCCGCCCGTGACCCGGCGATCGGTGCTGCGACGCGACGGCGGCCTCTGCGTGTACTGCTCGCAACCGGCCGACACCATCGATCACGTGATCCCGCGCAGCCGGGGTGGCACTCACGACTGGTCCAACGTCGTGGCCGCCTGCAAGCGCGACAACCTCGTCAAGGCCGACCAGTTGCTCTCCGAGTTGGGCTGGACCCTCAACGTGAAGCCAGCTCCACCGGACGGGCATCTCTGGCGGTTGCGGCACCTGGCGGACGTGGACCCGTTGTGGGAGCCGTATCTCGCCGCGGCCTCCTGAGGTTTGCCCTCTTCCTCCTCACTCTTCGACGTCGAGCAGTTCCGGGCCGAGCCGGGGCGTCTGGCCGTCGCCCGTGACGTGACGGGCCCCACCCTGGTGCTCGGGAGCACGCAGCCGACCGAACTCGTCGGCCGCGATGCCATGCGGGAACGAGGCGTGCAGCTGGCCCGGCGGCGCGGCGGGGGAGGAGCCGTCTATCTCGCGCCGGGTGAACAGCTCTGGCTGGACGCCTGGATACCGCGGGACGACCCGCTGTGGGTGATCGACGTGTCAGCCGCCGCCGAGTGGGTCGGGACGTGGTGGATGGAAGCGCTGGCGGCCATCGGGCCCGGTCCCGAGCAGCCGGGCTTGGACGTGCACGTCGGACGATCGGTACCGGGCGACCTCGGGGACCTCGTGTGCTTCGCGGGTCGCGGGCCCGGTGAGGTGTTCCGCGGGGCGAGCAAGGTGGTCGGGCTCTCGCAGTGGCGGGCGCGGGAGGGAGCCCTGTTCTCGTCCTGCGCGTACCTTCGCTGGGATCCCGTGCCGATGCTGGCGCTCATGGACGTGGACGAGCAGGCGCGCGACGAGCTGGCTCGCCACCTGGCGCCGGTGGCAGTCGGTCTGGCCGAACTCGACCCGCCGGCCGCTGATCTCGACCGCATCCTCGCCGCGTTGCTGGACTCGTTCTCTGCGTTCGGGATGACGCCGCCTTCGGGATGACGCCGCTGGGATGACGCCGCTGGGCGTCGGCTTCTCTCCCTTTCTTCTCTCCCTTTCTTCTCTCCCTTTCTTCTCTCCCTTTCTTCTCTCCCTTTTCTTTTCTCCCTTTCCTCCTCCTTCTTCCTTTCTCGATCCCCGTCGGGCCCGGTTCGAATCGGAGAACGGTTCCACCGGCGTGGCTCTCGATGTGTGATTTCGCGGTGAGGGCGGACCCCCGGCCCGGCCGCCGGGCGCGGTCCGGCGGACCAGCGCGGCCGGCCTCCCAAGGGTGCCTCGGCGCGTCGCGGCGGGGGCCGGGGAGGGGAGGTGGTCGCTTTTGGGTTGCTGTGGGCCACCGTGGTTGTGCAGTGGAGGAAAAGGGCGTAAAGTGGAGCGCAGTGGTGTGAGGGGCGTCAGAGGACGCAGGCCAGGGAGCGTCGTGGGAGATACAGCTGGTGGCAGGCTTCGTAGGGAGATACGAGCATTCGCTCGACACGAAGGGCAGGGTGATCCTGCCCGCGAAGTTCCGCGGCCAGTTCGAGCGGGGCGGCTACCTCACCCAGAACTCCGAGGGCTGCCTGGCCTTGTGGACGCCCGGCGAGTTCGAGCGGCGGATGGAGAGCATGCAGGAGAAGGCAGACGCGGGTCGCGCGGATCGCAACCGGGCCCGTATCTGGGCTTCGAACTCCGCCGAGGTCGAAATCGATCGGCAGGGGCGAATGCCCATTCCCGCCCACCTGCGGGCGTTCGCCCAACTGGACGCCGAGGTGCTCGTGCACGGGGCCATCGACCGGGTGGAGCTATGGAATCCGGCCGCCTGGGCGGAGCGGGTGCTGCCAGAGGAGAGCTGGCTCCTGGAGGACGAGGACTAGCGCGCCAGCCGGCCGAGACGATCGGCTGGACCCTTTTCACGACAACAACGACAACAACAAGAGAAAGGACACTCGACAGGACCGAGAACACGACGACAAGGACACGCGGAACGCACTGGACCATGTGCAGCTCCTCGACCGGCGCGCTGGAAGGCCACTCCACCCACCTCCACGTTGGTCGTTCGGATCTCCACCTCCCTCTCGACCCACCGGCCGAGGGGCTGCAGATGGCCCACTCGTTCGAACACATTCCCGTGCTGCGCGACGAAGTGGTCTCGCTGTTCGCATCCGTGCCCCCTGGCGTGGCCGTGGACGCCACCGTCGGCGGGGGTGGGCACGCTGCGGCACTGCTCGAGGCGTATCCAGCGCTGCGCATCGTCGGGTTGGACCGCGATCCCGCCGCCCTGGTGGCGGCGCGGGCGCGCTTGTCAGCCTTCGGGGACCGGGCCACGCTCGTTGCCGCTCCGTTCTCGTCGCTGGAGTCGGTTCTCTCCCGTCTCGGGTTAGGGCCCCTCGCTGGGGTGCTCCTCGACCTGGGCGTCAGCTCCCCTCAGCTCGACCGCTCCGAGCGCGGGTTCTCCTTCCGCGAGGACGGGCCCCTCGACATGCGGATGGACCCGACCACGGGCCCGACCGCAGCCGACCTGGTGAACAGCCTCCCGGTGGAGGCCCTGGGGGCGCTGTTCCGTGAGAACGGAGAGGGGCGACTGTCCGGGCGCATCGCCCGGGCCGTCGTGGGAGCCCGGCCGCTGACCTCCACGAGGCAGTTGGCCGAAGTCGTGGCGTCGGCCGTGCCGGCGCCGGCCCGCCGGAAGGGCCACCCGGCTCGCCGGGTGTTCCAGGCACTCCGCATTGCGGTGAACGACGAGCTGGGCCAGCTCGCGGCCGCTCTCCCCGTCGCCCTGTCGCACCTGGCGGTCGGTGGCATGTGCGCAGTGATCAGCTACCACTCCGGGGAGGACCGCCTGACGAAGCGGGCCTTCGCCGAGGCCGCCTCGGGCGGGTGCGTGTGTCCCCCCGGCCTGCCGTGCGTCTGCGGCGCCGTGGTCCGGCACCAACTCGTCTTCCGGGGTGCCCGGAAGCCCTCGGCCGCGGAGATCGCCGCCAATCCCCGGTCCGAGAGTGCGCGCCTGCGGGCCATCGTGCGGATCGACGCCGGCTCTGACGAGGTTACGGAGGGTGCCATCTGATGGCGCCTCCCCCTGCCAGCTCCAGCGCAACGGCGACACGCAGGGATGCCACATCGGGCGCGGCGAGCCCGTCCCGCCGGGCCGGGCGCGGCACAGAAGCTCCCTCTACCTGGCGTGCGCCACTCCGGGTAGTTCCGACCCGCTCTCGGCGCGGCACACGAGGGGGCCGCGCCGGGGTCGGTCGGGGCAAGTTGCTCACCACGATCTCCGTCGCCATGGTGGTGGCCGCGTTGCTGGCCGTCGTCGTGGGGCACGCGCTCCTGACCATCGGCCAGGTGCGGCTCTCCGCCCTGCAGCACCAGCTGACGTTGGAGCGGAGCGCGCACCGCCAGGCCGAGCTGGCGGTGTCGCAACTCGAGACGCCGTCGCGGATCGTGGCGGCCGCCTCGGGTCAGCTCCACATGGTCCGGCCCGCCGGCGTCGTCGAGCTGCCCTACGTCTCCCTGTCCGTGCCCCTCCCCACCCCGAAGGTGACGCCCGCACCCGCACCACCTCCGCCGACAACCTCCCCGGCGGGTGCGGGCGTGCCGGCGGGGACGGGCTCGGGGAGCCCTTCGTCCGCGAGCTCGACCTCAACCTCGACTTCGTCCTCCGCCGCGACAACGACGCCGACCTCGACGCCGTGAGCAGCACGACCCGACACGAGCCTCACCGCGCGCGCGCTGGTTCAGGTCGCGAGAGGTCCACCAAATCGGGGTCGGCAATGACAAAGGCGCAGGGCCGGGCCACGCGCTCGGCCTCGCCAGCGGCGCCGCGCCGCCCACCCGCCGTCGCTGCGGCACCGGCGACCCGGCCACCGCCGCGCCCGCACCGCCCGCCCGCGAAGGTGGTCCGGCTTCCGGTCTCACGTCACCGCCGGGACTGGGAGAACGGCACGTTCAAGCGCCGGGTACGGCTTGTCCGTCTGGTCTTCATCGTGGCGATCATGCTCCTGGTGGCGAGGCTGGTCGACGTGCAGGTGCTGCACGCCGGCGCCTACGAAGCGGCAGCGCGCGGGGAGTCCTCCATCTCCGTCCCTTTGCCCTCGTTGCGCGGCGGGATCTACGACCGAGACGGATCTCCGCTTGCACTCTCCGTTCCCACCGACGACATCGTCGCGGACGACTTCCTGGTCGCGCATCCGGTGCGGACAGCGCTCGCGCTCTCGCCGCTCCTGCACGTGCCGGCCACCACCCTCGCGGCCGAGCTGCACCGGCACACGGGCTACGAGGTCCTGGCCCGCCAGCTGCCCCAGGCCACCGGTCAGAAGATCGCGGCGGACGCCTTCCCCGGCATCTCCTTGATCGGCGACTCCAAGCGGGAGGTACCGAACGGGAACCTCGCGGAACCCGTCGTCGGGTTCACGAACGCCGCCGGTCACGGCGCCGGCGGACTCGAGTTCGGTGACAACCACCTCCTGGCGGGCGTCGACGGCAAGGAGACGATCATGGAGTCGCCGGCGGGCGTGGCGCTGCCGCAGTCCCCGGTGACGAACCAGGTGTCCTCCACGCCAGGCACCGGTCTGGAGCTGACCCTCGACTCGCAGCTCCAGTACGAGTCGGAGCAGGCGTTGGCCAAGGCCATCGAGACCTCGAACGCCGTCAGTGGCACCGCCGTGGTCATGGACGTCAAAACGGGCCAGATCCTCTCCATGGCCAATCTCGTCGCCAATCACCCTGCCGCCCTCGGGGCGAAGAGGACCACGACCCCCTCCGATCCCGGTGGTGTCGTGCCCATCGGGGCGCACGACGCCGTCGACGAGGCGCAGAACAACCTGGCCGTGACCCAGCTCTACGAGCCCGGCTCGGTCTTCAAACTGGTCACGTTCTCGGCCGCGCTGCAGGAGGGCCTGATCAACCCCAACTCCGAGTTCACCGTCCCCGACCAGATCAGCTTGGACGGATCGACCTTCCACGACGCCGAGCCCCACCCCACTGAACGGCTGAGCGCGACGCAGATCCTGGCGCAGTCGTCCAACATCGGGACGTCGGAGATCGCGCAGGTGGTCGGCGAGCAGCGCCTGCTCAACCAGGTCAAGACTCTGGGCTTCGGCCAGCCGACCGGGCTCGACTTCCCGGGCGAGTCACCGGGGCTGCTCGCGACCGCTGAGCAATGGGAGCCGACGGACTATGTGTCCCTGCCCATCGGCCAGGTCGACGCCGTGAGTGCCCTCGAGTTGCTCGATGCGTACAACGCCGTGGCGAATGGCGGCGACTTTGTGGCGCCCAAGTTGGTGCAGGCCACCGTCAGCCCGTCGGGGACCATGACCAAGACCGCGCCGTCGGCGACCCACCAAGTCTTCTCGCCCTCGGTCGATGCTGAGCTCTCCTCCATGTTGCAACAGGTGGTGAGCCAGGGCACCGGGACAAACGCCGCCGTGCCCGGCTACACCGTGGCCGGCAAGACCGGGACCGCACAGATCCCGACCGCCGGCCACGACTCCTACGTCCCCGGCGCCTACATGGCGTCCTTCGTGGGCTACGCGCCCGCCGCCAACCCCACGCTGTCCATGATCGTCGTGCTCAACCGGCCCACCCCGATCTTCGGCGGCACGGTGGCGGCGCCGGTGTTCTCGCAGATCATGAGCTACGCCCTGCACCGTTATGACATCCCCACCACCCCCGGTGCGCAGGCGCCCGCCACCACCACCCCGGGCACGACGCCGACGCCGACGCCGACGCCGGATCAGGCCCAGGACATCACGTGACCGTGTTCGACACACCCATTGCAGCCGTCTCGCAGGGGTGTCCGAGGCATGCAACGCTGTCGGTCCGACCATGCCACGCGTGCCCATGAACCTCCTCTTCGACGACATTGAGGTGATCGAGTCCGTCGGCGACCCCTCCTCCGTCGAGGTCGGGGGCATCTCCCACGACAGCCGCAGGGTCGTCCCCGGCGACCTCTTCTGTTGCGTTCCCGGCCTGGTCAGCGACGGGCACGTCCACGCCGCCGAGGCCGTGGACCGCGGCGCCATCGGTCTCCTCTGCGAGCACTTCATCCCCGAGCTCGTCGACCAGGGTGTCGTGCAGACGCGGATCGCGAAAGGCACCATGCGGCCGGTCATGGCCCGGCTGGCAGCGGCGTTCTACGGCTTTCCCGCACGCGACCTCTTGATGGTCGGCGTCACGGGCACGAACGGCAAGACGACCGTGACACAGCTGCTGGGCGACTTGCTCAGCGCGGCCGGTCGACCCACCAACGTCATGGGGACGCTGTCGGGCACACGCACGACGCCGGAGGCGACCGAGGTGCAGCGAGTCCTGGCCGGGGTGCGCGACCGCCAGAAGTCCGACGGTCATCGCCACGCGGTGGCGATGGAGGTGTCGAGCCATGCCCTCGCCCAGTCACGCGTCGAGGGCATCCATTTCGACGTGGCGGTCTTCACCAATCTCAGCCACGACCATCTCGACTACCACGGGACGATGGAGGACTACTTCGAGGCGAAGGCGCTGCTCTTCACACCGAGCCATGCGTTGCGCGGCGTCGTCCACGCCGATGATCCGTGGGGACGGCGGCTCCTGGCGCTCGCCCGCATCCCGACTGTCGCCGTCCACCGCGCCGATGCAACCGATGTAGTGCTGCGGCCCGGGAGCTCCGAATTCACGTGGCGGGGCCACCGGATCACGACCCCGCTGACCGGCGCCATCAACGTCGACAACACGCTCTTGGCGGCCGAGGCCGCGCTGGCGCTCGAGGAGATGGACCTCGGGCCCGAGGAGATCGCGCAGGCCATGGCGAACCTCACGCCGGTCCCGGGCCGGCTGCAGGTCATTGCCGCGCCGGGCGCACTGCCGCCTTCGGAACATGGGTCAGAGAGCCCCACCTTCACCGTGCTGGTCGACTACGCGCACACACCGGCCGGGCTCGAGGTGGTGCTGCGCGAGGCGCGGACGTTGGCCCACGGCGGCCGGGTGCTCAGTGTCTTCGGATGCGGTGGGAACAGGGACCGGGCCAAGCGCCCGCTGATGGGCGCGGCGGCGGTGCAGCTGAGCGATCTGGCCTTCGTGACGTCGGACAACCCTCGCGACGAGGACCCGCTCACGATCATTGAGGAGGTCCTGGCCGGGATCCCAAACGGAGGCGCCAACCCGCGGCTCGAAGTCGAGCCCGATCGTGCGACAGCCATCCGACTGGCCCTCGAAGCCGCCCGCCCCGGCGACGTGGTCGTCATCGCGGGGAAGGGCCATGAGACGTACCAGGAGATTGCCGGGCAGCGCCTCCCCTTCGATGACGCGTTCGAGGCCCGTCGAGCCCTCTCCCAGCGCTTCGGGTCCGACCCGGGAACCTGGGTCGCCCCGCTGGGGACTACGGCACCCGTCGGTGCGGCCGGCCCGGAGCGGATGGCGACGGCTCCCCGCCGCACGCTCCCGGAGGGCTGACGACACGTGCTGGGGCTGCTCGTCTCGGGAGGCGTCGCGCTGGGGATCGCCATCCTTCTGACTCCGTTCCTCATCCGCTACTTCCGCAAGCGTGAGCTGGGTCAGCACATCAGGGAGGACGGACCCGCCTCCCACGTCGCCAAGGCGGGCACGCCGACCATGGGTGGCATCGCCATCGTCGTCTCCGTCGTCATCGGCTACGCGATCGGCCACATCGGCACCGAGATCCGCTTCTCGCGCACCGGCTACCTCGCCGTCGGCGCGGTGGTGGCCTTCGGCCTCATCGGTTACCTCGATGACTACATCAAGGTAACCCACCGGCGCAGCCTCGGGCTGAACAAGCGCGCGAAGTCGGGGGCCCAACTCGTGTGCGCACTGGCGTTCGCTGAGCTGGCGGTGCACTGGGCCCACACCTCCACAGCGCTGTCGTTCACGCGCTCCGAGGCAATCGGCATCAACCTGGGCCAGGTCGGCTGGGTGATCTTCGCCGTGCTCGTCATGGTCGGCTCGTCGAACGCGGTGAACATCACCGACGGGGTGGACGGCCTGGCCGCGGGCGCCGGGGCGTTCTGCTTCGGCGTGCTCTCCATCATGGGCTACTGGATCTTCCGGCACTACGCCATCTACCACGTGCTGCCGGCCTCGGCGATCGACCTCTGCCTCGTGGCGGTCGCGCTGGCCGGCGCTTGCATCGGGTTCCTGTGGTGGAATGCGGCGCCCGCCAAGATCATCATGGGCGACACCGGGTCGTTGGCGATCGGTGCGGGCCTGGCGGCGCTCTGCCTCCTCTTGAACCTCGACCTGCTGCTCCTCGTGATCGGCGGTCTCTTCGTCATGGAGACCGTGTCGGTGATCCTGCAGGTGATCAGCTTCCGCATGTTCCACCGCCGGATCTTCCGGATGGCCCCGATCCACCACCACTTCGAGCTCGGCGGCTGGCCCGAGACCACCGTCATCGTCCGCTTCTGGATCCTCGGCGGGCTCTTCTGCGCGCTGGGGCTCGGCATCTTCTACGGCGACTTCCTCACGGTCGCGAAGTTCACATGACCATTCCGCGCGTCAGCGGACGCGTCGAGCGGTCCAGCGATCCCGCGGTCCGCCACTTACGCCTCGCGGTGGGGGAGACTTCGGGGATGCATCGGGTGTCGGACCGATCAGCGCAGCGCGTCCGTGCCCAGGGGGTGTGTGCGGCATGACGACAACGCGCAGCGTCGGCTCAGGGGAGCGGCCGGGGGCGCCACGGCCCCGACGCACCTCTATCTCGAAGTCGACCTCGAAGTCGGCACCGCCCTCGACCGCTCACCGGCGGGCGGGCCGGGGATCCGCTGCGGGCACCGCCTCTGGCACCGCTGCGGGCAGTGGCAGCGGCATCCGCATCGGCGGCCGCCGGGTGTCTGTGTCGACCCTGCTGCTCCTCGATGTGGTGCTGCTCTGCCTCATCGGCCTCGTGATGGTGGGCACCGCCTCGTCGGTGGTCTCCATCGCCACCTACGGCTCACCGTGGGCCATCCTCATCCGGGAAGGTATGTGGATGGCGATCGGCGCCATCGCGCTGTGGCTCGCCGTCCGCTTCGACTACCGCAAGCTGCGGCGCTTCAGCTCCCTCATTCTGTTGGTGACGTTCGGACTCCTCTTCGTGGTGCTGGTCCCCGGACTCGGGGTCCACGCCATGGGGTCGAGCCGCTGGGTTGGTTTCGGGCAGTTCCGCTTACAGCCGTCCGAGCTGATGAAGCTGGCCCTCACCCTCTTCGCAGCCGACTTCATCACCCGCCGCCTCGATGAGGACGCGGCCGACCGCCGTATCATCGGTCCCCTGCTCATCGTCACCGGCTTCGCCTGCGTCTTGATCCTGGCTCAGCCCGACATGGGCACGACGATGGTGCTCGGTTGCATCGCGCTGGCTCTCGTGTTCGTCTCCGGTGTGAGGCTCGGCCCCGTCATGAAGGTGATGGCCGTGCTGGCCGGCCTGGCGCTGCTCGTGGCAGTGGCGTCGCCCTACCGCCGGGCTCGGCTGCTGTCATTCATGGACCCCTCCGCTCATAGCTCGGGCTCGGGGTACCAGGTCATGCAGTCGGTGATCGGATTGGGCTCGGGCCACTTCGTGGGCGCGGGCCTCGGCGGCGGCCAGGCCCAATGGGGCTTCCTCCCGAACGCGCACACCGACTTCATCTTCTCGGTGATCGGTGAGGAGCTCGGGATCGTCGGCGCTCTCCTGGTGCTGTGCCTCCTCGGCGGGTTCGTCTGGCTCGGCATCCGGGCGGCCGTGCAGTCGCCGGACCGCTTCGGTGCGCTGGTCTCGCTCGGACTGGTGGCCTGGGTGGGGGCGGAGACACTCATCAACGTCGGTGCGGTGGTGGGCGTGCTGCCGGTCACCGGGATCCCGCTGCCCTTCATCTCCTTCGGCGGGTCCTCGCTGGTCATCACCATGGCGGCCGCCGGCGTGCTGATCAACGTGGCCCGGCAGGGCGAGGCCGGTGGAGCGCTCCGGATGGCGGGCTCGGGCCGCCGGCCTGGGATTCGCCGGCCTGCCAGCGCAGCCCGAGGTCGGTGAGCGCACGGCGCGGCACGGTGATCGCGGGCGGCGGGACGGGCGGTCACATCGTCCCTTCGCTGCAGATCGCCCGCGCGCTGGTTGACCGCGGCCATCCGGCGGAGTCGATCGAGCTCTATGGCTCACGCCGGGGACAGGAGGCCACCACGTGGCCGACCCTCGAGTTCCCGCACACCCTGCTGCGGGGCCGGGGGGTGCGCCGCAGTCTGCGCCCGTCTGCCTGTTGGCAAAACGCGGGCGCGTTGCTCGGGTTGGCGTGGGCCTGTCTGCATGCCCTGGGGTCCTTTCTCACGCGGCGTCCCCGGGTCGTCGTCATCGTGGGGGGCTACGCCAGCTTCCCTGCGGGGCTGGCGGCGGTGCTCACCCGGGTGCCGCTCGTGTCAATGACCACCGACGCAGTGCCGGGCGCCGTGAACGGCCTTCTCGGCCGGTTCGCGGCGGCGAACGCGGTTGCCTTCGCCGGAACGGACCTGCCGCGGACGCATGTCACCGGGACGCCGGTGTGGCCCGAGCTCGCGAGGCTGGAGCGCACACCGGAGGGCCAGGCCGCTAGCCGGGCTGCACTCGGTCTGCCGCCCGACCGCCACACCGTGGCCTCCGCCGGCGGCTCCCTCGGGGCGCGGCGGGTCAACCGCGCCGTGGCCGATCTGGCGGGTTCGTGGGCCGGTTGCGCCGACCGTTCGCTCTACCACGTGACCGGGCGGCGTGACTACGAGGCCTTCGCCGCCGAGACCAGCGCCGGGGGAACGGCGGGGAACGGCGGGACAGGGGCGGCCTGTGCTACCGGGTGGTGCCCTTCGAGGACCGGATGCCCGACCTCTACAACGCGGCCGACGTCTGCGTGGTCAGGGCGGGTGCCATGACCGTCGCCGAGCTGCTGGTCTCCGGCGTCCCGGCGATCCTCGTCCCACTGCCGGGCGCCCCGCGCGATCACCAGACCCGCAATGCAGACGCCCTCGTGGCCATGGGTGCCGCGGTCATCGTCCCTGATCACGAGTGCGACGGGCGGCGCCTCGGCCTCGCGCTCGATGCGCTCCTGTCCGACCCCGATCGCCTGGGGGCCATGGGCCAGGCCGCCCGAGCCAACGGGCACCCCGACGCGGCCGCACGCGTCGCCGAGCTGGTGGACACCCATGCGCGCTGACGCTGACGCCGACGCCACCGGCGCGCCACTCGACCTGGGACGGTCGCGGCACATCCACATCGTCGGCATCGGCGGGGCCGGCATGAGCGCCATCGCGCTTGTGCTCCGGGCCATGGGTCATCACGTCTCGGGATCGGATCTGAAGGACTCACCCGTGGCGGGACGCCTGCGCTCCCGCGGCATCACGGTGGCGGTCGGACATCGGCAGGAGCACGTCGAGGGCGCCGACGCGGTCACCTTCTCGCCCGCGGTGCAGCCCGAGAACCCGGAGCTGGCTGAGGCGCGCGCCCGCGGCATCCGGGTCGTGCCGCGCTCCGAGATGCTCGCCGCCATCTGCGCCACCCGGCGCTGCTTGGCCGTGTCCGGCACGCACGGGAAGACGACGACCGCTTCCATGCTCTCGCTCATCCTGGTCGAGGCCGGGATGCGGCCGTCGTTCCTCATAGGGGCCGATGTCAACGAGATCGGCACCAACGCAGTGTGGGACTCGGGGGAGTGGCTGGTCGTCGAGGCGGACGAGAGCTACGGCACCTTCCAGGCGATCGAGCCCGACCTGGCCGTGCTGACCAGCGTCGAAGCCGACCATCTCGACTACTACGGCACCTTCGAGGTTCTGCGGAGCGCCTTCGCCGATTTCCTGGCGCACGCCCGCCTGGGTTCGGTCGTCTGCGCCGACGATCCCGAGGCGGCGGACATCGGCCGGGAACATGGGGCGATCACCGTCGGGTCGGACCCGACGTCGACGTACGCCATGGAGCAGCTCGAGCTGCAACGGAGCTCGGTCTCCTTTACCCTGCGCGGGCCGGAGGGGGAGTTGGGCACCGTGGACATCGGCGTCCCCGGCCTGCACAACGCACGGAATGCCGCGGTCGCCGTCGTTGCCGCGCTCCGGGTCGGGGCTCCCTTCGCGGCCGCCCAGGCGGCACTGGCCCGTTTCGCCGGGGTGACGCGCCGCTTCGAGTTTCGCGGTGAGGCCGCCGGAGTGACCTTCGTCGACGACTACGCGCACCTCCCCTCGGAGGTGCGCGCCGCCCTGGCCACGGCCAGGACCGGCGGGTGGTCCCGTGTTGTCGCCGTGTTCCAGCCCCACCGGTTTTCTCGCACCGCCGCACTGGCCTCGGAGTTCGGGACGGCCTTCGGCGACGCTGATGCGTTGGTGGTGACGGATGTCTACAGCGCCGGCGAGCGGCCGGTCCCCGGCATCTCCGGCCGCCTGGTGGTCGACGCCGTCCGGGCCCAGGACCCGCGGCTGCCCATCACCTACGTGGCGGGCCGGGAGGAGCTGCGCCAGACCGTGGCCGCCGAGCTCCGCCCCGGGGATCTCTGCCTGTCCCTCGGTGCGGGTGACCTGACGACGTTGCCCGACGAGCTGCTCGAGTCGCCGTCGTGGTGACCCCGGATGAGGCGTGGCGCGCCCTGGCCGACTCACTCGGCAGCCGGGCGACGCGGGGCAAGCCGCTCGGACCGCTCACGACCTACGGCGTCGGCGGCCCGGCGGCGCTCTACGTCGAGGTCGATGCGCCCGAGGACCTCGATGCTGTCCGTTCGGCGCTGCGGGACACCGCTGCTGCACTCGGGGCCCCGCCGGCGGTCTTCGTCCTCGGGCGGGGCTCCAACCTGCTGGTGGCGGACGAGGGGTTCGACGGGATCGTGTTGCATCTCGGCGCGGGCTTTGCCGGAGTGGAGCTGCCCCGGCCCGGGTCCGGTTCCGGGTTGGCGGAGGTCGGGGGGAGGGACGGCACCGCTGTGGTGCAGGCCGGCGCAGCGGTAGCCCTGCCGGTGCTGGCCCGTCGCGTGGCCGACGGGGGATGGTCGGGGCTGTCGTGGGCCGTCGGCGTGCCCGGGTCGGTCGGTGGTGCGGTGCGCATGAACGCCGGGGGGCACGGCTCGGACATGGCGTCGTGCCTCGTCCGCTACAGCTGGGTCGACCTCTACAGCGAGGCCGGGGGGACCGACGACGTCACCCACCTCGCCTATGGCTATCGCGCCTCGTCGGTCGCGGTGTCCCAACTTGTGTTGGCGGCGGAATTGGCCGTGGCGCCGGGATCGGCGGAAGAGGAACAGGCGGCGGTGGCCGCCATCGTCCGTTGGCGGCGCGCGCACCAGCCGGGAGGCTCCAACGCGGGCTCCGTGTTCGCCAATCCCGAGGACGACTCGGCGGGGAGGCTGATCGAGACGGCGGGCCTGAAGGGGTTCCGGATCGGGACGGCGCACGTCTCCGAGAAGCACGCCAACTTCATCCAGGCGGACAGGGGCGGCCGGGCGGCCGACGTGCACACACTGATGGCGCACGTGCGGGATGTGGTAGCGGAGCGGTGCGGGGTCACGTTGCGCGCCGAGGTCCGCCTCCTCGGCTTCGGTGACGGGAACAATGGGCCGGTGGACGGGAACGGTGACGGGTCCGGCGTGGGACACGCCGGGTTGGCGCGATGACGGCCGACGGCACGGCGGGGGGCAAGGGCCTGACGCCGGGTCAGGGCCGGGCGGTGCGCCGGCGGATGGATCCGCGCTTCTCGGCCCGCCGCACGGCGGTACGCAAGGAGCAGGGCCGGCGCCGCCTCGTCGTGCTCGGGATCGCGCTCGGCACCGTGACGCTGCTCGTGGGCGGGTGGTTCCTCGTCCACACCGCTCTCTTCTCTGCCCGCTCGGTCTCGGTGACGGGCAATGTGCACGAGACCGCGGCCCAGGTCGTCGCCCAGGCCGGGTTGGCCAGTCGCCCGCCGCTGCTCGACGTGAACGCGGGAGCGGCGGCGGCGCGCCTCGAACAGCTCCCGTGGGTGCGCTCGGCGACGGTGGACGTCTCGTGGCCCGACGGTGTCCACATCGCGGTGACCGAGGAGACGGCGCGCTTCACGGTTGCCACGACGGCCGGCACGTGGGAGTCGCTCAGCAACGACGGGCGCATCCTCGGCGAGGCGGCCACCCGGCCGCCGGGCCTCCTCCTGCTGACGGTCCCCGAGCCGCCCGGCAAGCCCGGCACCATGCTCGCAACCAAGGACGAGCCCGGGCTCCGGGTCGCCTCGTCGCTCCCGCCTTCCTTCGCCGGACAGGTGACGGGGGTGACGGTCGAGCCGGCGGGCTGGGTGCAGCTGGCGCTGACGACGCCGATCCTGGTCGACATCGGCACCGCCGCGGAGCTCACCGCCAAGTACGAGGACGTGTCCTCGATTCTCTCGGGGGCCACCCTGCACAACGGGGATGTGATCGATGTCAGCGTCCCCGATGCGCCGACCGTGACCGCCGGGTGACGTAGGATGCTTGACCAGCCTGAACACCACCCGTATGGTGGGGTCACGTTGCCGCACTGTGAACATCAACCTTCCCCAGAGGTTCAGGGATGGGTCTCTGCTCGCATCTCGCCGGTGGCGTCTGGCGGAGCCTGCCAGCGAGTGACCGGTCGGCGATCGGCCCGAGAACGAGGGAGTTCATGACGACCGTGCCTTCCCAGGGCAACTACCTCGCAGTGATCAAGGTCGTCGGGATCGGGGGCGGTGGCGTCAACGGCATCAACCGGATGATCGATGCCGGTCTGCGCAACGTCGAATTCATCGCGGCCAACACCGACGCCCAGGCGCTGCTCATGAGCGACGCCGACCTGAAGCTGGACATCGGGCGCCAGCTGACCCGGGGGCTCGGTGCGGGGAGTGACCCCGAGGTCGGGCGGTTGGCCGCCGAGGAGCACCGGCCCGAGATCGAAGAGGCGCTCCAAGGGGCGGACATGGTCTTCATCACCGCCGGCAAGGGCGGCGGGACCGGGACCGGTGCGGCCCCTGTCGTGGCCGAGATCTCCAAGGGCCTCGGTGCGCTGACGATCGGCGTGGTCACCCGGCCCTTCACCTTCGAGGGCCGGCGCCGGGCGATGCAGGCCGAGAAGGGGATCCAGATCCTCAAGGAGAAGGTCGACACGCTCATCGTGATCCCGAACGACCGGTTGTTGACCGTGTCGAACGAGAAGACCAGCATGGTCAACGCGTTCAAGATGGCCGACGAGGTCCTCCTCCAGGGGGTGCGTGGCATCACCGACCTCATCACGGTGCCCGGCCTCATCAACACCGACTTCGCCGACGTGAAGATGGTGATGACCAACGCAGGGACCGCCATCATGGGCATCGGCTCGTCGATCGGCGAGGGGCGGGCAGCTAATGCGGCGCGGGCCGCCATCACGTCGCCGCTGCTCGAGGCCTCGATCGAGGGTGCCCGGGGCATGGTGCTCAACATCGCCGGGGGCTCCGACCTCGGGCTCTTCGAGGTGAACGAGGCGGCCGAGATCATCCACGGCGTGGCGCATCCCGACGCCAACATCATCTTCGGCGCCGTGATCGACGACAACATGGGTGACGAGGTGCGGGTGACGGTCATCGCCGCCGGCTTCGAACGCTGGGAAGAGGGCAGCGGGTCCTCCAGCAAGTCCGGCGACCTGGCCTCGACGATCTTCTCGACGCCCGAGACGGTAGACATCTTCGCCGACGCCACGGGGACGGACGAGGAGCTCGACCTGGGAGACGACGATTTCGACGTCCCCTCCTTCCTGCGCTAACGACGACGTCGCGCGGAGGCTCGGTGCGATCCGGCAGCGCATCGAGCGCGCCGGCGGCGACTCATCCCGGGTGCGGGTGGTCGCCGTCACCAAGGGGTTCGGTCCCGAGGCGGTGCGGGCGGCGCGCCAGGCGGGGTTGGCGGACCTGGGTGAGAATTACGCGGCGGAGCTCGTCGGGAAGGCGGCGGCCGTCGACGAGGACGACGGAGTGGTCTGGCACTTTCTCGGCGCGGTCCAGCGGAACAAGGTGGCGCAGCTGGCCCCGCTCGTGGGTGTGTGGCAGAGCGTGGCCCGAGAGGCCGAGGGCGCCCGGATCGCGCGCTTCGCGCCCGGGGCAAGGGTCCTCGTGCAGGTCGAGACCACGGGTCTGTCCGGCCGCAACGGATGTTCCCCGGCGGAGGTGATCGAGCTCGTTCCGCGTCTGGCGGACCTCGGGCTCGATGTGCGGGGTCTCATGACGGTGGCCGCGCCGGACTCCACCGCGTCGAGGGAGGCCTTCGGGTCGCTGGCGCGCTTGGCCGACCGCCTGGGCCTCGAGGAGCGTTCCATGGGTATGAGCGACGATCTGGAGGCCGCGGTCGCCGCCGGCTCGACCATGGTGCGCATCGGACGGGCCCTCTTCGGGGCGCGCCCACCGGCGGCCACGGGGTGAGGTGGAGGCTGACGGGCAACGTGCGGTCGAGGCCGACGTCGGGCTGAGCAGGAGCGTCATACCCGGGTTCGAGGTCACCAGGACACACCAGGACCCGTACCAGGACCCGACGGGTTGCCGAGCAGGCACTACGCTGTACGTGGACAGGAGAAGGAATGTCACCTTCGTTCATGAAGAAGACCATGGTGTATCTCGGCCTGCTCGACGACGAGTATGACGAGTACGACGACCTGGAAGACCGCGCCCCGAGAGGGTTCTCGGCCGCGACCCGGGTCGAGCCCCGGTCCCAGGACTACGAGCCGGCCGAGGAGTTCAGCGGAGGCATGAGCAGGGTCCGCACCATCCCACGCGAGTCGGCCCAGCCGAGCCAGCAGCCCAGGGCGGCACCGGGCAACGTCGCCCCCCGGCCCTCAGCCGTGCGGGCCGTGCCGGTCGACAGCACCGTGAACCCGACCGGGCCGGCGCCGTCACCCGCTTCGGGCAAGGTGCACGTGGTCGCCCCGTCGCGGTTCGGCGATGCCAAGGAGATCGCCGACCGCCTGAAGGACAACCGGCCCGTGATCGTCAACCTCCAGATGGCCGACCGCGACCTGCAGCGACGCATGATCGATTTCTGCAGCGGGGTGACGTATGCCCTGAGTGGAGAGATGGAAAAAGTGGCGGACCAGGTCTTCCTGCTGGCGCCGACCAACGTGAAGGTCTCCGACGAGGAGCGGCAACGATTGGTCGAGCGCGGTTTCGGCCGCGAGTAGACGCACTACCCTCGCAGGCTGGTGAGCATCTTTCGTCTCCTCGCGTACCTGATCGAGGCCTACATCTGGCTGGTCATGTTCCCGTACGCGATTCTGAGCTGGTTCCGGATTCAACCCGGGACGACGCTGGCCCGTATCCAGTACTTCCTCTACCGGGCGACCGAGCCCGTCCTCCGCCCGGTGCGTCGGGTCATCAAGCCGATGGGCGGGCTCGACTTCTCCTTCCTCATCGTCATCCTGGTTGCGCAATTTGTGCTGATACCCGTGCTCCTCCACTGATTTCGCCATCCATGGACGAGCCGGGGGGGAGAGTTACACTTAGCTCCCATGGATAATTCTCAGGCTCCCTCATCGATCCTCGACACGCTTCGAACGGTGGAATTCCGCCTCGGGCTGAAGGGCTACAACGTCGACGAGGTCGATGAGTACTTGGACAAGGCGGCCCAGGAGGCCGAGGGGCTGCAGGATCACGTCCGGCAGCTGAACGAGCGGCTCCGCCAGGCCAGCGAGCGCATCGCCCAACTGGAGCGGGACAAGCCGCGGCGCCGGTGGCGGCCGAGACCGAGGAGGGAGCTGCCGCCTCGGCGTCGGCCGATGCCGCTGCCCTGTCCGATGAGACGCTGCAACGAACCCTTCTCCTCGCGCAGAAGTTCGTCGACCAGACGAAGCGGGAGAGCGAGGCAGAAGCCGCCACGGTCATCGCCCGCGCGGAGGAGACGGCTCGGGCCGCGATCGCCGCCGCCGAGGCGACGTCTGCGCAACTGCAGGCCGAGACGCACCAGGCGCTGCGCGAGGAGGTCACGAGGCTCGAGGCCACCCGGACGGAACTAGCTACCGATGTCGAGAGCATGGCCCGCCACCTCGAGTCGGAGCGCAACCGGTTGCGCGGCGCGCTCTCCGAGATCCTCCGGTGGGTGGACGAGAACGTCCAGCCGGCCAACTCGCTCATGGGCGTGAAGCCGAAGTCAGCCCCGGCCGCCCACGGCGGTGGGAGCGACGACGACATGTCAGGTCCGCGCCCGTACGATGACGATGGTGCGCCGACACTGAACCTCCAGAGCGCCTCCGTGTCAGGAGCGCCCCGCTCCCTCTGACCCCCCGTCCCTCTGACCCCGCCCACTAATTGGCGGGCCTGTTGCCCCGTCCCTCGCGGTCCGGTATCGTCACCCGCTCCCCTGACGAGGTCGTTGTCGGGGTAACCGGCCACCCGAGGTGGTCCGAAGGAGGGAACGATGACCCCAGCGAGCAAGGGCGCCCAGGTCAAGAGGGTGCCTGCATCGCGATCGGCCACCTCGTCATCCTCACGGGCCGGGAACAAAACGTCCTCGGCCAAGGTTGACGCTACGGCGACAAAGCGTCCCGTTCCTACCAAAAAGAAGGCAGCTCCTGTTGTGAAGAAGGCAGCCACTGCGGCGCAGAAGCCCGCATCGTCACCGAAGAGGTCCGCCACCGTGGCGCCCAAGAAGGCGGCCCCGGCGAGCGCGAAGAAGACGGTGACCACGAAGAAGGCGGCACCGGCCGCCCGGAAGTCCGCGCCCGCTGCCAAGAAGGCGGCGCCGGCGAAGAAGGCAGGATCCGCCCCCGCAACGGCCAAGAAGGAGGCCGACAAGCCGGCCGCCAAGAAGGAGAGCGCCGCGTCCCGGGTGGCGGCGAACGGCGCCGGAGCGGTGGGTGCGCCGGCGCGCACGACCTTCACGCCGAAACCAAAGGCTCCGGCACCGGTCCGACCGAAGACCGGCCCCTACGGCAAGGACGTCAAGTTCCTCGACGAGGTGCGCGAGCTCCTGATCGCGGATCGCGCCATTTACCAGGAGCAGGCCACCTCGTTGCGGGCCGAGGCCGACTCGCTGGCGCTCGAGCGCGAGCCCGGTGACGTGCAGTTCGACGAGGAGTCGGGCGAGGGCGGCACTGTGACCGTCGACCGTGAGCGGAACCTGGCGTTGTCGGGACAGGCGCTACTGGCGGTCGAGGAGATCGACGATGCGTTGAAGCGGATCGACGACAAGACCTATGGGTACTGCGAGCGCTGCTTCCAGCCCATTCCCAAGCCGCGTCTCCGGGCGTTGCCCTACGCCCGTCTCTGCGTGGCTTGCAAGAGCGGAGGGCTGTCGCGGCGCTGACCCGCACTGGGGCCCTGGCGTTTGCCATAGCTGCCATCGTGGTGGTGGCGGACAGGGTGACCACGTCGCTCGCCACGGACCATCTCCACAACGTGCGCCATGTCTGGGGTCCGTTCGGCCTGGCACTCACCTATAACTCAGGTTTTGCCTTCAGCCTTTTCAGCGGCCGCGCTCTCCTCGTAACGGTGCTGCTCTGCATCGGTGTCGTGGTTCTGGCAGTCGTCGTGTCGCAGGTCCGTACGGTGACGCTGGCGGTGGGGGCGGGCCTCGTGCTCGGGGGAGCCATCGGGAACCTCAGCGAGCGGGTCCTGGGCGGGCACGGGGGGCAGGTGCCCGACTTCATCACGCTCGACCACTGGCCGACGTTCAACGTGGCCGACGCGTGCGTGACCGTAGGGGTCATCATCGTCATTGCGGCCCTGCTCCTCGGTGGACGGACCGACGTGGCGCAGAAGGCCCGGGAGGCGGCGTGAGCGAGGGCGAGACCATCTCGACCGAGGTCCCGGCGCTCCTGGCGGGCGTGCGGGTGGACCGGGCCGTGGCCATGGTGGCGGACGTGTCCCGGGGCGTGGCCACGCAGCTGGTTGCCGACGGCCGGGTACTGGTCGACGGGTCGCCCGTCTCGGTGGGACGCGCAGTGCTCCGGGAGGGGGCCATCATCACGATCACGCTTCCCCCAGCCCGAGGCGGGGGGGTGGAAGCGGAGCCGGGGGTGCGCTTCGAGGTGGTCTTTGCCGACGACGTGGTGGCGGTGGTCGACAAACCGGCGGGGCTGGTGGTGCACCCGGGGGCCGGCCACGACCAAGGGACCTTGGTCGGTGGGCTCCTGGCCCGGTTCCCCGACCTGGCCCAACTGGTAGCGGCGGGCGTGTGCCCACCCGACCGGCCCGGGATCGTGCACCGTCTCGACAAGGGCACCTCGGGGCTCCTCGCCGTCGCACGCACCGAGGAGGCCTTCCGGGCGCTGGTCGACCAATTGGCGACCAGGACGATGGAACGCCGGTACCTGGCCCTCGTGGAGGGCGACGTGACCGAGGAGCGGGGCGAGGTGGAAGCGCCGATCGGTCGCTCGGCCCGCACGCCGACGAAGATGGCCGTGACGGCCTCGGGGAAGCCCGCCCGCACCTCGTACACCGTGCTGGAGCGTCGAGGCGGAGAACGCCCGACGACCCTGCTGGAGCTCTCGCTGCAGAGCGGCCGGACCCATCAGATACGCGTCCACATGGCGGCCGTCGGGCACCCGGTGGTGGGGGATGCCCGCTACGGGGCGCCGGACAAGCGCCTCGGTGGAGGGCGATTCTTCCTGCACGCCTTCAAGCTCGCCTTCGCGCACCCGACGACGGGGGCGCGCACGGAGTGCACGTCGCCGTTGCCGGAAGACCTCAGCACGTACCTGGGCTAGGTACCCTGCCGGTGCCCGGCTTCATTTCGTGTTGGTCCCCGGGGCCGTGTTGACCCTCGGCGTCGGGATCGGTCCCTGTCGAGATGGTGTCCCCGGGCCGGAGCCGCGAGGGTCAGGCTGCCTCGTGGACGCCGAGCACGTCGGCATCGAACGACAGCGCAGCCAGCGCCTCCTCCTCCGCCCGGCGCACCCGGCGGACGCCCACGCCGAGTCGCTCCGCCGTCGATTGCAACGAGGCAGGGGAGTCGCCGCCGAAGCCGAAGCGGAGCCGGAGCACGTCACGTTGGAGGCCGGGCAAGCGCTCGACCGCATCGCGGACCCGCTCGTAGACCATGGTCTCCTCGACGTCGGCCACGAAGTCCGAATCGTCCGGAGCCACCAGCTCACCCAACGTGGTGGAGGACTCGAGTGCCGCGGGCTGGTCCAATGACGCGGTCACGCGGGCTACGTCCTCGAGGTACTCCCGCTCGTCCGCGGTCATGCCCGTCGCCTCGTCGAGCTCGGCCTCGGTGGGCTTCCGGCCCAACGTGCTGGCCAGCTCGGACTTGGTCAGCTCGAGGCGCTGGATCTGCTCGCCGACCTCGAGAGGGATGCGGATCGTGCGGCCGTGCTGCTGCACAGCGCGCTGGAGGGCCTGGCGGATCCACCAGGTGGCGTAGGTCGAGAAGCGGAAGCCGCGCTCCCAGTCGAACTTGTCGACGGCGCGCATGAGACCGAAGGTGCCCTCCTGGACCAGATCGGCCATGTCAACGCCGCGGTCCTGGTACCGGCGGGCCCAGTGCACCACGAGGCGGAGGTTGGCCGCCACCATCTGCTTCCGCGCAGCATCGTCACCGGCCGCGACTCTCTTAGCCAGCTCGACCTGCTGCTCGTGGTCGGGCATTGGGAACTGGTCGAGGTCACGCAACATCAAGCCCAACGTGTCCGACGTGCTCACCGCGCTCTTCATCTTCGCTCCAGACGCTCTTCGCTCACTCTCAGTCGTACGTACCCGGGCGATTCCGGGATCAACCTGACAGGTATAACCGTGCCGCTCTCCGGATCATTCCATGGGGGTGTTCGGGTGAGTTGCGCCGATTTCCGGCTCGTGCTGGTCTACGGCCCATGCCCGGCCGCATGGTCCTGCTCCGACACGGGGCAACCGAGTGGTCCGAAAATGGTCAACACACCGGACGGACGGATATTCCCTTGCTCGCCATGGGCTGGGAGCAGGCAAAAGCCGCCGGCGAACTCGTCCGCCAGTTCGGTCCCACCACCTTCGGACAGGTGCTGACGAGCCCCCTGCTCCGGGCCGAGGAGACGTGCACCCTGGCCGGTTTCGTGGGTGAGCCAGATCCCGACCTGATGGAGTGGGACTACGGCGCCTACGAGGGGCTGACGACGGCGGAGATCCGTCGGGCCCGGCCCGGCTGGACGCTGTGGGACGAGGGCGTCCCCGAGGGCGAACGGGCGGCGGACGTCGGCCGCCGGGCCGACCGGGTCATCGAGCGGGCACGGAGCCTCGAGACCGACACCCTGTGCGTGGCGCACGGGCACATCCTGCGCGTGCTTACGGCGCGGTGGCTCGGACTGCCCCCCGTGGCCGGGCGGCTCTTCCTGTTGCGCACGGGCGCCGTGTGTGTGCTGGGCTGGGAGCTCGAGTGGCCGGCGATCGAGGCCTGGAACCTGAGGGGATGAGTCGCCCGCGGGTCAGACCGTCGCCACCGCCGTCCCCTGAGCCCGGTCGACCATGTCGGCCAGGCTGTAGGACTGCAGGTGCGTGCGGATGGTCTCCCCGACGTCGGCCCAGACGGCCAGCAGCACACACTGGCCCTCGTGGTCGCAGGCCCCATTCTCGTGGGGCTCCCCGAAGTCGCCGGCGGCGATGGGGCCGTCGACCGCCGAGACGATCTGGGCCAGGGAGATCTCCTCGGGTGGGCGGGCCAGCACGTAGCCGCCGCCGACCCCGCGCTTGGAGCGGACGAGACCGGCTCCCTTCAGCGCCAGGAGGATCTGCTCGAGGTAGGGCTGGGGCAGGCCGGTGCGCACCGCGATGTCCTTGACCGAGGTCGGCATCCCGGCCCCGTGGAGCGCCAGCGAGAGCAGTGCCCTGCTGGCGTAGTCACCCCGTGTGGAGACCCTCACAAGATACGATGCTACCGGCCCTTTCGTCGGTAGAGGGGTTGCGTGGGTCGTAGGGTGTCCCTCCGTGAGTGACGGCGTGGTGGCTCGGGCGACGCGGTCGACGGCGCAAACAGGTGCCGATCAGGCAGCCCGCCAGCCGATCCCGCATCTGCCCGACTGGGACGGGGCGTGCCTCCATCGGGTCGTTCCCGCCCTGTTCGGCGAGCTCGCCAGCCCGGGCACCACCCCGCTGCCGGCGTGGTTCCCCGAGCCGGGGGGCGGGGCCGGGCAGGTCGTGCTCCTGGTGATCGACGGCCTCGGCGAGGAGCAGCTGCGGGAGCGCCGCGCCCTGGCACCGGTGTTGTCGAGCGGCGTGGGGGGGCCCATCACCTCGGTGGCCCCGAGCACCACCGCCTGCGCCCTGACCACCCTGGTGACGGGCAGGGTGCCGGCCGAACACGGTGTCGTCGGGTACCGCGTGGCCCTGGACGGCGACGTCATGAACGTGCTCCAGTGGTCGCTCCGGGGCGTCGATGCACGCATGTCCGTGCCGGCATCGACGTTCCAGCCGTTCGAGTCGTTCCCGGGCGCCAACGGCCCCGTCCCCGTGGTGACGCGCCACGACTTCGGACCGACCGGGTTCACGGCCGCGCACCTGGGTCACGTCGAGCTGCACCGCTGGCACACGCCGGCGGGACTCGTCACCGCGGTCCGCGAACTGACGGCGGCCGGCGCCCCGTTCGTCTATGCCTATTACGAGGGGGTCGACAAGGTCGCCCACGCCGAGGGACTGGGTCCCTACTACGACGACGAGCTCCGGGCGGTCGATCGGCTCGTCGGTGACGTGTTGGAGGCGCTGCCACCCGGGTCGGTGCTCATCGTGACCGCCGACCACGGGCAGGTCGAGGTCGGTGGCTCCGTCGAGCTTCTGGGCCCCGAGATCATGGAGGCGGTGACGCTGATCAGCGGGGAAGGACGGTTCCGCTGGTTGCACACCCGCCCCGGTGCGAGGGGAGACGTGGCGACCATGGCGTCGGCGCTCCACGGCGACGTGGCCTGGGTGCGGACGAAGGATCAGATCATTGCGGAGGGCTGGCTCGGTGGCGTTCCCTCGGCAGAGGTGGCGGCCCGCCTGGGCGATGTCGTGCTGGTGCCCTTCGCGCCGACAGCGTTCCTGGACCCGGCCGACACCGGCGAGTTACGGCTCAAGGCCCGGCACGGATCCCTGACGTCCGCGGAGATGATCATCCCGCTCCTGGGTTGGCGGGCCTCGTGACCGCCCTGCCGCGGGTGGCAACATGGGGCCGTCGCCGTGACCCACGCCGTGCGGACGGGCGACCCCGACGATCGGACAGGGACGGTAGGCACCATGGCTGACACGACGAACGATGAGGTGACCGCAGGCGTCACCGCCGGCGACGGGCAGGGGGCGATCTCGCCCGACGAGGTCCTGCCCGGCGGGAGCCGGGACGAATCGGGTGAGGAGCGGAAGACGGAGTCGGTGAACGAACCGGCCCGGGTGCTGCGCATCGGCTCCATGGTCAAGACGCTGCTCGACGAGGTGCGCTCGGCACCGCTCGACGAGAAGAGCCGGGTGCGCCTGCGCGAGATCTATGAGCAGTCGATCCACGAGCTGTCGGAGGGGTTGTCGCCGGACCTCGTGGCCGAGCTCGACCGCATGGCGCTGCCCTTCGACTCGGACGCGCCCAGCGACTCCGAGCTGCGCATCGCCCAGGCACAGTTGGTGGGATGGCTGGAGGGCCTGTTCCAAGGGATCCAGGCGAGCTTGATGTCGCAGCAGATGGCGGCCCGGGCCCAGCTCGAGGAGATGCGCCAGCGGGGGCTGCCCTCGGGGGGCGAGTCCGGGCGAACGGGCGCCTACCTCTGAGCGAACGAGCGGCCCCCGTCACGCGAGGCTGGGCGGGTGACGGACACTGAGGTGCCAGGGCAACCCGACGGCACCGGGCCGGGCCGTGGTCGAGGGGGTGTTCCGCCTCATCGAGCTCCTACTCTCCGTCCTGGGCCTGATCTGGCTGCTCGACATGCCGTTCACGACCTGGGACGGGAAGCGCCAGACCCTCCACGACAAAGCGGCCGGACCGGTGGTGCTCCGGCTGCGCGCGGCGGGATAGATTGCTGAGACCGGGGCGAATCACACAGGTGTAAGTTTCACGAGACATGGCGAAAGGAGGGCCGGTGTCGGAGCGGTCGTTTACGCATCTGCACACCCACACCGAGTTCTCCATGCTGGACGGGGCAGCCCGGGTGGGGGACCTGGTGGCGGCCGCCGTGGCGGACGGCCAGCCCGCCCTGGGCATCACGGACCACGGCAACATGTACGGGGTCCTCGACTTCTACAAGGCCTGCCGTGACCAGGGTGTCATGCCCATCATCGGCACCGAGTCCTACATGGCCGGCGACTCGCGCCTGGAGCGGCCGGTGCGCCGGGGGCGGGTGGACGACACGGGTGGCGACGCCGAAGGGGGCCAGAAGCTCTACTACCACCTGACCCTCCTGGCCGAGACGGTCCAGGGATACCGCAACCTCATGCAGCTGTCGTCGGCGGCCTACCTCGAGGGCTACTACTACAAGCCCCGCGTCGACTGGGAGCTCCTCGAGCGGCACCGCACCGGCCTGATCGCGACGACGGGGTGCCTGGGCGGAGTGGTGCTCCAGTCCCTGCTGGCCGGCGACGTCGAAGGGGCCGAGCAGAAAGCGGCCCGGCTGCAGGACATCTTCGGGCGGGACAACCTCTTCGTCGAGCTCCAGGACCACGGCATCGCCGACCAGCACCGGACGAATCCGCAGCTGATCGAGATCGCCCGGCGCCTGGACGCCCCCCTCCTCGCCACCAACGACAGCCACTACACCCACCGCGAGGACGCCGTGGCCCACGACGCCCTGCTCTGCGTGCAGACCGGCGCCCTCCTCTCCGACACCAACCGCTTCAAGTTCGAGGGCACCGAGCACTACCTGAAGACGGCCGCCGAGATGCGCCACCTCTTCCGCGACGTGCCCGAGGCGTGCGACAACACGCTGCTGATCGCGGAGAGGGCCGACGTGCAGATCGAGCTCGGGAAGCCGAGCCTGCCGGAGTTTCCGGTGCCGGACCGGTTCAGCGGCGAGACCTACGAGGAACGGGCGCTGGCCTATCTGCGCGACCTCACCTACGACGGAGCACGGGAGCGCTACGGCGCCGCGCTGCCCCCCGAGGTGGCGGAGCGCCTCGACTACGAGCTGGGTGTCATCGGCAACATGGGCTTCGCCGCCTACTTCCTCGTCGTGTGGGACCTGATCCGCTTCGCCCGCGAGTCGAACATCCGGGTGGGACCGGGCCGAGGCTCGGCGGCCGGTTGCTGCGTGGCCTACTGCCTCAAGATCGTGGACCTGGACCCGATCCGCTACGACCTGCTCTTCGAGCGCTTCCTCAATCCCGGCCGCAAGCAGATGCCCGACATCGACATGGATTTCGACGAGCGCTACCGCGCCGACGTCATGCGCTACGCGGCGGAGAAGTACGGCAGCGACCGCGTGGCCCAGGTCATCACGTTCTCGACGATCAAGGCGCGGGCAGCCGTGCGCGACGCCGCCCGCGTGCTCGGCAAGCCCTACATCGTCGGCGACCGCATCGCCAAGGCGATGCCACCCCTCGTGATGGGGCGCGACACGCCGTTGCACGCCTGCATCACCAAGACCGACGGGCACGAGGAGGGGTACGCGGCGGCGGCCGAGCTACGCGCCATGCGCGACGCCGACCCCGACGCCAAGGAGGTGATCGAGGTCGCGCTCGGGCTCGAGGGCCTGCGGCGCCAGGACGGCATCCACGCCGCGGCGGTGGTCATCTCCCGCGATCCGCTGACCGACTACCTGCCGATCCAGCGCAAGCCAGACGCCGGCGGCAACGCTGAGGACGCACCCATCGTCACCCAGTACGAGATGCACGGGGTCGAGGACCTCGGGCTGCTCAAGATGGACTTCCTCGGCCTGCGCAACCTCTCGGTCATGGAGCGCGCCCTCGACCTCATCGAGGCCGAGACGGGCGGGCGGCCCGACATCGACGCGGTCGACCTGGCCGACGAGCCGACACTCGAGATGCTCCGCCGGGCCGAGTCGGTCGGGGTGTTCCAGCTCGAGGGTGCGGCGATGCGCCAGACCCTGCGTGCCCTCGCCCCGACGAGCTTCGACGACGTCGCCGCCCTCGTGGCCCTGTACCGCCCGGGCCCCATGGCGGCCAACATGCACCGGGACTACCCCGAGCTGAAGAACGGGCGCAAGGAGCTCACTTACCTGCACCCGGACATCGAGCCCATCCTCAAGGACACCTACGGGCTCATGCTGTACCAGGAGTCGGTGATGCGGGTCGCCCAGAAGTTCGCCGGGTACAGCCTCGAGGAGGCCGACAACCTACGCAAGGCGTGCGGCAAGAAGATCCGCAAGCTGATCGCCGCCGAGCGCGAGAAGTTCGTCGCCGGCTGCGTGACCGAGGGCTACGGCAAGGAACTGGGAACGCAGCTCTTCGACATCATCGAGCCGTTCGCGGACTACGCGTTCAACAAGTCGCACTCCTACGGCTACGGACTCGTGGCGTACCAGACGGCCTGGCTCAAGGCGCACTATCCGGTCGAGTACATGTCGGCGCTGCTCACCTCGGTGAAGGACAACAAGGACAAGACCGCGGTGTACCTGGCCGAGTGCCGGTCCATGGGCATCGACGTGCTGGTGCCCGACGTCAACCGCTCGCTGGCCGAGTTCGCGCCGGACCGCAGCACGGGGGAGGACCGGCGCGGTACCAACCAGGCGATCGTCTTCGGCCTGGCCGCGGTGCGCAACGTCGGCGAGAGCCTGGTGGAGCGGATCGTGGCCGAGCGAACGGCCAACGGGCCCTTCGCCGACATCTTCGACTTCTGCGCCCGGGTCGACCCCGTGGTGCTCAACAAGCGGACCATGGAGTCGCTCGTCAAGGGCGGTGGCTTCGACTCGCTCGGCCACCCGCGCCAGGGCCTGTGCCTGGTCCTCGAAGCCGTCGTCGACCGCTCGATCGAGCGCCGACGGGAGCAGGATCTCGGAATCACCACTCTCTTCGCCGCCTTCGAGGATGAGGAGGCGGCCGACCCCGGGTGGGGTGGGGCCAAGGTCGCCATCCCCGACACGGAGTTCGACAAGGCCCAGCGCCTGGCCTTCGAGAAGGAGATGCTCGGCCTCTACGTGAGCGACCACCCCCTCATGGGCTACGAGGCCGCGCTGGCCCGGCACACCGACAGCACCCTGGCGGACATGCGGGAGGAGGACTCGTCGGTGGGGGACCGCTCGCCCGTGCGCTCGGTGGGTGGGGTGGTCACCGACCTGCGGCGCTCGTACACGAAGAAGGGCGACCTCATGGCCCGGTTCGTGCTCGAGGACCTGCAGGCGGCCATGGAGGTCTTCGTCTTCCCCAAGACGATGGCCGAGTACGGCGCCCTCATCGAGAACGACGCCATCCTGGTCGTACGGGGCCGGCTCGACACACGCGAGGAAGATCCGAAGATCGTGTGCATGGAGGTGACCCGGCCGGTGCTCGAGCGGGGCCAGGAGGACCTCCACATCACGCTGCCCCTGGGCGTGCTCACCAACGCCAAGGTCGACGGTCTGAAGGACGTCCTGAGCGGGCATCCGGGGCCGTCACCGGTCCTCCTCCACGTCGGTGCGAAGGTCCTGCGCCTCCCGCCGGAGTTCAACGTGGACTGCCGCAACGGCCTGGTGGGCGAGCTGAAGCGGCTGCTCGGCCAGAGCGCCGTCCTCTCCTGAGGACGTGGCGGCAACGCCAGAAATGGCATGTTACCTGGGCTGATGGAGGGGTGGACGGGCCATTACGGCCACTCGCGGGGTCCGGCGGGTTGGGAACGCGCCCAGTGCAGCCAGTAGACTGGACTCATGCCGATCGTAGTGAGCACCAAGGATTGCACTGCGCTCAGCGACGCTGAGCTGGTCGAAATGGCGGATCTTTGTGCGGACCGGCCACCCGGTTTCGACATCGGTTACCTCTCCAAGGAGCGTGAGGCCTGGGTGCTCATCACCCAGGCCCGGGAGGGGAACAAGCTGCGGGGGTACTCGTTCTGCACCCTCGAGCGCATCGGGGGGACCCCGTCCCTTCTGGTCGGGCTGGCCCTGGTCGATCGCACCTCGCGTGCGGAGGCGGCCCTCAAAGGGATCATGGCGGACCAGTACCGCCGGGCCCTGCTGGCCTTCCCCGACGAGGATGTCCTGCTGGGGACCCGTCTCCTGACACCTGAGGGGTTCCGTGCCTTCAACGGGCTGCAGGACGTCGTGCCCTATCCGGGCCACAAGTCCTCGGGCGAGGAGCGGGCCTGGGCGCGACGCCTGTCGAAGCGTTTCGGCTGCGAGAGCCGCCTGGACGACCGCACCTTCGTCTTGAAGGGCGACGGCTCGGTGGCCGGCGGCCTGGACTTCGTCGCTCCCAAGGTCAAGATCCCCGAAGGGGTCGAGGCGCACTTCGACAGCTTCACGGCCGATCGGGGCGACCGCCTGGTCGCCTTCGGCTGGGCGATGGCCGAGGACCTGGCTGGGGGAAAGCTCGGCCGCTGATCCGGGCGCCTGCGGGCGCCGGGCATCATCCCCGGGGCAACACGGCCGCGCACACCTTGTAACAGTGGCCGTCCCGTGGCGGGCTGACCGTGACCAAGAGGTACTGAGGCTCGAACCCGAGCGCCGTGGACAGGCTCTTGCCACTCAGTCGCTCGCGTCGCGCCGCATCGAGGGCGCGGGCGGCGTTGCGGTCCTCGACGGGGAGCCAGACGTCGTCACGGTCCCACCCGAAACGGACCCAGGTGGTCCCGTCAGCCTGACGTCTTATCAACTGGGGCCGTCGCGTCGGCTCGATCAGCGCCACCGACGGCCTGAAGCCGCGGAACTCCCAGTACGGCGCCGACGGCCCGGGGAAACCGAGCAGCGGGCCGTCAGGGGACGCCACCAGCCGGCGGAGCAGCTTGCGCAGATGCCGACCCCGCAGCGTCCCCACGTGACGGGGAAGGTCGGCGACAGTGGTCGCCTCGGGCCGGGCCAGGTCATCGCGTTCGGGATCGTCGGCCAGTGTCACCTCCACCACGTCGAAGGTGCTGATGTCGGGCTCGTGCCCCGCGGGCCACGGGACGCGCACCCGCATGACGGTGCGGGTGGCCAGGTCGACGACGGTGGTGTCCTCGAGCGTGGAGGACAGCACGAGGAGATGGAGGGTGGAGCCGCCGGCGGTGGGCACCCGCTCCTTGCGGCGGGCCGAGCGTCGGACCAGGCGGGAGGGGGTGGTCGGAGTGGCGGGCGCCCGGGAGGTGTCGCCGCCGGCGTCCTGGTGGACCGTGTGCTCCACGTCGGTCCCGGCGCGCTCGCCGTCGCTGCCGTCGCTGCCGCCGCTGTCGCCGCCGTCGCTGCCGCCGCTGCGCCGCTGTCGCCGCTGCCGCCGCTGTCGCTGTCGCCGTCGTCGCCGTTCACGCCAAGGCCAACGCGGCTGTCCGAGTCAGGGCCGCTCCCGTCGGCGCCCGTCCAGGGATCCATGAAGGCGTCACTCATACGGTGAGCCCCTGCAATTGGCCGGCCAGCGTGTCGACGTCTGCCGCCGGCATCCGGCAGGCGCGTCCCTGGCAGACATAGGCCTGTCCCGGCGCAGACGGGCGCCCGACGAACAGGGGGCCCACGTCGGGCTCACCCCAGGCGACGACGGCGGCGGGGAGCCAGTGGCGCCTCACCTCGGCGACGAGCTCGGGGCGCTCTCCCGTCACGACGATCTCGTCGCGGGCCGCCCACATCGGCAGCGCCGCCACCAAATCGGCGAGCGCTCCCGGGTGGCGCTCGAGCAGCGGCCCGGCCAGGGCCACGGTGCGCTCGATCGCTTCGTCGATCCTCGGGTCGTCGACGAAAGCGTTGGCGTGCAGCAGCGCGGCCACGGCGACGGAGTTGGAGGCCGGGACCGCCCCGTCGAGGAACTCCTTGGGCCGGACCACGAGCGCCTCGGCGTCGCGGCCGGTCGTGAAGAACCCGCCCGCCGCGTCGTCCCAGAAGAGATCGATCAGCTGGCGCACGGCGCTGACGGCCCGCTCCCGCCAGACCGCCCGGCCCGTCCACTCCGACAGCCGGACCGAGGCCTCGGCGAGCCAGGCATGGTCCGCCGCCACGCCCAGATGGCGGGACCGGCCGCCCTGCCAGCTGCGCATCAGGCGCCCGTCGACGAACATGGAGGACCAGAGGAACTCGCCGATCTCCTCGGCTCGGCGGCCGTAGTCGGCGCGGCCCGTCGCCGACGCCACCTCGGCCAGCGTCGCCACCGTCATGGCGTTCCACTCGGTGAGCACCTTCTCGTCCCGGGCCGGCTGTACCCGCGCCGCCCGGGCGGCGGCCAGCAACCGGCGGGCCTCCTCGACCTCGGGCGGGCGCTCCAGCGACGCCCCCACGGGACGGACGGGAATGGAGCGACCCTCCCAGTTGCCGCCCGATGTGATCCCGTACCACTCGGCAGCCGGCGCGACCAGTGGGGCGGGAAGGATCTCGTGCAGCTCCTCCAGGGTGAACGTGGCGTGTGCGCCCTCCACACCCCCGGCGTCCGCGTCGAAGGAGGAGTAGAGCGCGCCCTCGGGGGTCGAGAGGTCGCGCAGCACGAAGTCCAGCGTCTCGGTCACCACGCCGAGATACTCGGCCCGCCCACCGTCCTGCCACGCGTGCAGGTAGGACCGGGCCAGCTGCGCCTGGTCGGTGAGCATCTTCTCGAAGTGCGGCACGAGCCAGCGGGCGTCGGTGGAGTAGCGGCAGAACCCACCGATCAGGTGGTCGTAGATGCCGCCGGCCGCCATGGCGTCGAGCGTGCGCAGCCCCATGTGCCGGGCGTGCGCCGCATCGGCGCCGCCACGACGGGCGCGGCGCAGGCAGAGCTCCACGAGGGTGGGCCGGGGGAATTTCGGCGCCGGCCCGAAGCCACCCCACTCGGGATCGAAGCCGGCACCGAGCCCGGCCACGACGTGCTCGACGAGCGCCCCGGTGTCGAGGCCCGTCTCGGGGGGACCGGCCAGCCGCAGTAGCGGCGCACCGGATGCGCCGGCACGCCCGCCGCCCAGCGCTTCCTCGTGCAACGCCTCGGCCAGGCGCAGCTCCCGCTGCACGGCCCCGACCAGCGCGTCGGCCTGCTCGAGCACCTGTGCCCGCTCGCTGACCCACGCCTCACCGAGCGACTGGACGACCCGCCGGAAGGAAGGCATTCCGTGGCGCTCGACCGGCGGGAAGTAGGTCCCGGCGTAGAAGGGGCGCCCGTCGGAGGTGCAGAAGACCGACATGGGCCATCCGCCGGAGCCGGTCAGGGCCTGGGTGGCCGCCATGTAGACGGCGTCCAGATCGGGGCGCTCCTCGCGGTCGACCTTGACCGAGATGAACCACTTGGACAGGTCGGCCGCAGCCGCCGGGTCCTCGAAGCTCTCGTGGGCCATGACGTGGCACCAGTGGCACGAGGCGTACCCGATGGAGAGGAAGATCGGTTTGTCCTCGTCACGGGCCCGGCACAGGGCCTCGTCCCCCCAGGGGAACCACTCCACGGGATTGCCCGCGTGCTGGCGGAGATACGGGCTGGTCTCGTCGGCCAGGTGGTTCACAGCACGATGCTAGGGCTCCTTCCCCGGGCCGCCGCGCGTCGCCGGTGCCGTGCAAGGCTCGGGCCATGGAGCTCGAACTGAGGGGAAAGACGGCGCTGATCACCGGCGGGAGCCGGGGCATCGGGCTGGCCATGGCCGGCCGCTTCGCCGAGGCGGGGGCCAATGTCATGATCACGTCCCGCACGGAGGGGGACCTGGCCGAAGCCGCCGCCGGGCTCGTCGCCGGGGGCGCCACCGAGGACCAGGTGGCCTGGGTCGCCGCCCACGTCGGGAGGCCAGAGGACGCGCAGGCGTGCGTGGCGGCCACCGTGGCCCGCTTCGGGGGGCTCGACATCCTGGTCAACAACGCCGCGACCAACCCGTACCTCGGCCCCATGATCGACATCGACATCGCGCGGGCGCAGAAGACGTTCGAGGTCAACCAGCTGTCGGTGCTGGTCTGGACGGCCGCCGCGGTGAAAGCGGGGTTGCGCGGCTCGGTGGTCAACGTCGCCTCCATCGGTGGCCTCGGGGTCGAACCGGGCATCGGCTGGTACAACGTGACCAAAGCGGCGGTGCTCCACATCACCCGGCAGCTCGCGTACGAATTGGCGCCCGACGTCCGCGTCAACGCACTGGCGCCGGGCTTGGTGAAGACGAGGTTTGCGGCCGCCCTCTGGGAGGGTCCCGGCGAGGACCGGATCGCCGCCCACGTCCCGCTGCGCCGGCTGGGCCTGCCCGACGACATCGCCACGGCGGCGCTGTTCCTGGCGTCCGACGCATCCTCGTGGGTCACGGGGCAGACGTTCGTCGTCGACGGCGGCACGACGGCCCGACCTTCGGGTGGCGTGGGCTGAGGAGCGGGAGGCGGCGCCTGTCGCCACTCCATGTCACACAGCGGGGTGCTGTTCCGTCTGGTGCGGGTGACAGACAATGCTGAGAGGGAAGGAAGGTGGAGCCATGGCTCACGTCGCGCTGCAGGATCACCCCAAGGGCCTCGTCCCCCGGCTGGCCGCCCGCTACACCAAGCGCCGCTTCGGCCGGATGGTGGAGCCGGCGGCAGCGGCGTCGCACCACGCCGGTGTCCTCGTCGCCATTGGCGCCCTGGAGACCTCCGTCCAGTTCGGCTGGAGGAAGCTCGATCCAACCCTGCGCTGGCTCGCCGTGCAGGCCACGGGCACCAGGATCGGCTGCTCCTGGTGCATCGACTACGGCTATTACGAGGGCATGCACAAAGGCGTCGACCCGGCCAAAGTGCGGGCCGTCAGCACGTGGCGCACCAGCGATCTGTTCGACGAGCGCGAGCGCGTGGTCCTCGAGTACGCCGAGGTGGCGACGGGTTGGCCGGTCGAGGTCTCAGAGGAGCTGGCCGCCCGGATCCGTGCCCACCTGAGTGATGCGGAGTTCGTCGAGCTCGCCGCCTGGGTGGCGCTGGAGAACTTCCGGTCGCGTTTCAACGCCGGCCTCGGTCTGCGCAGCCAGGGCTTCTCGGACCACTGCGAGATACCAATGCATACCGCCGCCACGGAGTCCCTTGCCTGACGCCGAGGCCGACGCGGCCGCGTTCGAGCAGTGGCGCTCGCTCCTGTTCGGTATTGCCTATCGGATGCTGGGCAGCGCGGCGGACGCCGACGACGTGGTCCAGGACGCGTCGATCCGCTGGCTCGGCCGGGGTGAGATGGAGGTCCGGTCGGTCCGCGCCTATCTCGTCACGATCGTCACCCGCCTCTGCCTCGACCAACTCGACTCCGCCCGGTCCAAACGCGTCACCTACGCGGGACCGTGGCTGCCCGAACCGGTGGTGGTCGACGAGACGGAGGCGGCCGAGCAGGCGGACTCGCTGTCGCTCGCCTTCCTCGTGCTGCTCGAGGAGCTCACGCCACTCGAGCGCGCCACCTACCTGCTCCACGACGTCTTCGGCTACAGCTTCGACGAGGTGGCCCGGTCGCTGGGACGGTCTCCGGCCGCCTGCCGGCAACTCGCCGCGCGGGCCCGCCGGCACGTGGAAGAACGTCGTCAGCGCTTCGATGCCGACCTGCGCCACGGCCGCGAGCTCACCGACCGCTTCCTCGTGGCCTGCGCAACGGGGGATCTGTCGGGTCTGCTGTCGATGCTCTCGGACGACGTGGTGGTCTGGACCGACGGCGGCGGCAAGGTACGCGCCGCCATGCGGCCCGTCGTCGGGCCCTTCCGCAGTTCGAGGTTCCTGGTGAACGTCGCCAAGAAGCTGCAGGGCGTCCCGCACTCGACCGTGCTCAACGGCCAACCGGCCACGGTCTTCGTGGATGGAGGCGTCGTCGTGGCGGCTCTCGTGCTCGACATCATGGACGGGTCCATCGTCGGCGTGCGCGCCGTGACGAATCCGGACAAACTCGAACGCCTGACGGAGCGCCTCCCGGCGGGTACCGCCGAACACCTGGCCTGAGCCGGCCCGGTCGCGTCAGGAGTCGAAGGGGTCGAGCTCCCTCCGGCGGACCTTGCCTGCGGCCGTGCGGGGCAGGTCGTCGACGAGCACGAGCTCCTTCGGGGCCGCCCAGGGGGCGATGCCGTCGGCGACGATCTGCCGGAGCTCGTCGAGTGAGGGCACATCGTCGGTCGGCACCACCCAGGCCACGACCCGCTCGCCCCATTCGGGGTCGGACCGCTTCCAGACGGCCACCTCGGCCACTCCGGGATGGGCCATCAGGGTGCGCTCGACCAGGTCGGGCCAGACCTTCTCGGCACCCGTGGTGATGACGTCCTCGATGCGCCCGGACACCACGACCTTCCCATCCGCGTCCAGCCACCCCGCATCGCCGGTGGCGAACCAGTCCCGCGCGCCGTCGGGGCCCACGACTCGTCCGTCGCCCCCCTGGCGGTAGCCGCGGAACAGCATCGGGGCCCGGAGAAGGATCTCCCCTGCGACGACCCCAGGCCCAGGCGGCGCCTCCCCATCGGCATCCGCTCGTTCCGCCGGACGGAAGGACACCTCCACCCCGTCGAGGGGTCGCCCGTCGTGGAGGACTCCCGAGCCCGTCTCGGTCATGCCGTAGGTGGAGACGACATTGGCGGGCAGCGCGTCCGGAGCCTTGCTGCCGCCGAGGAGGACGCAGACGAAGACGGAAGGGTCGAGGCGTCGCAGCGCGGTGGAAACCAGGGACACGTGCGAGACCCTCCCCGAACGACCGGCCTCCTCGACGGTCTCGGCTTCGAACCCCGGCAGCACGACGACGGGTGTGTCCGTCACGATCGATCGGGTCACGACGGCGAGGCCGCCGATGTGCGCCAGCGGCAGGCAGGCCAGCCAGGTGTGGCGGGTCGTGTCAATGCGGAGTCGGGCTGACGTCGCCAGCGCGGAAGCGGCAATGGCCTCGTGGGTGAGGACGACGCCCTTGGGTTGGCCCGATGTGCCCGACGTGGCCACCACCAACGCGTCGCCCTGCTCGACCGGAATGCCGTCGGTGAGCGCATGCTGCTCCCCGTCGGAGCCGACGATTCGGGTGGGGCGCAGCGCGTCGAGCATCACCTGCCGTGCCGCAGGGGGAAGCCGCGGGTCGAGAGGCGCAGCGGCATCGCCGGTATCCCAGATGGCGCGCAGCGCGTCGACGAAGCCGACGCCACCGGGAAGGTCGAGGGCGACGAGCTCAGGCACCGGTCGGTTTCACAACTACGGCGCCGACGAACGGATCTGCCCGGGCTCCTCGTCGAGGATGATCGTCTTTGCTTCGAGGTAGGGCAGGAGGCCGTCCCGCCCACCCTCACGCCCGATGCCCGACTGCTTGAATCCACCGAAGGCGATGCCGAAATCGGTGCGGAACGAGTTGTGGCCCACCGTTCCGGATCGGAGCTGCCTCGCCACGTCATAGGCCCGGTCGGCGTCGTTGGTGAAGACAGAGTTGTTGAGGCCGTAGATAGTGTCGTTGGCGATTTCGACCGCGTGCTCTTCGTTGTCAGCAGCGATCACGCTCAAGACGGGGCCGAAGATCTCCTCTTGAGCAATAGTGGACGAGTTGTCGACGTCTCCAAAAACCGTCGGTTCGATGAACCAACCTCGGTCGAGATTGCCCGGTCGGTGGCCGCCCGAGGCCAACGTCGCACCTTCGTCGATTCCCTTGGCGATGTAGCCCTCCACGCGATCGCGTTGGCGCTGCATGGCCAGTGGCCCCATGTTGCTGTCCGAATCGAATGCACTTCCGACCTTGACGTGGGAGAACGACTCGCTCAATGCCTCGACCAGGTCATCATGGCGGTCCCGCGTGACGACGATGCGGGTCAGTGACGAGCAGACCTGCCCGGTCATCAAACAAGCGCGGCTGGTGATCGTCGACGCTGCCGTTGCGATGTCGAAGTCGTCCAGCACCACGGCGGCTGACTTGCCGCCCAGTTCGAGAGTCACTCTGGCAATGCGCTCCCCGCAGATGGAAGCGATGCGGCGGCCGGCAGCGGTCGAGCCGGTGAAACTGATCTTGTCGACCCGGGGGTCGCGCACCAACAGCTCAGAGACGGGCCGATCCGCCGTCACCACGTTCACCACCCCGGGGGGAAGCCCGATCGCCTCGGCGATCTCGGCGAAGACGTACGCTTCGCCGGGCGCTTCGGGTGAGGCCTTGAGGACGACCGTGCAGCCGGCGAGAAGTGCCGGTGCGACTTTGCTGCCGATGAGCCCCATCGGTCCGTTCCACGGGATGATGGCTCCGACGACGCCGACAGGCTCCCGGACAATCATCCCGACGTTTCCTCCGGCTGAGGGAGCGTGCCGCTCCTGGAACGGGAACTCATCGGCCAAGCTGGCGTAGTACCGGAAGGGTTGGCCGTGCCCGGGTCCACTGGCTTGTGCCATCCAGTGCAGGATCCCAGCCTGCCCGGACCAGATAGAACCAATCTCTGGACCGCGTTCTTCGAGAGCGACGGCGATCTTCCGCAAGTAGTCCGCCCGTTCAGGGTGAGTCAGCCGCGGCCACGGGCCACGATCGAAGGCCTCCCGTGCCGCAGTGATGGCCCGATCCATGTCCTCGGCCTTCGCTTCGGCGACTCGAAAGAAGATCTCCTCCGTGCTGGAGTTGATGACGTCAATCTGGTCCGGGCTCGATGGCTTGACCCATGCACCGCCGATGAAGAAGCGGTCTGGTGCACTCAGGGATACCTTGGCGACTTCTGTGATGCTCACGGTGGTGCTCCTGTCGATTGATCCCGGCCTGCCGAAGAGGATTCGATGATGCGGACGGACGACGCGCGACCTCGCTGCTTTCAGACAGGCCAAGGAACGCTTCGTTCGCCCTGCGCTCAAACATTACCCACACGGCAACCACAGCCTTCACTTCGCATCGCAGTCTTTCTGTTCGCGCCGTCCCACACGGTCAGCAGGGCAATCTTCAGGGGCGGTTCGGCATGAGCGAAGGCCTCAGGTTGCTTCCTTCGACCGCCGACTTCGCACAGACCCGGTACTTTCCGATACGTTCCTCCACCGTGAACCACGAGGTAGAACGTCGTATTTGTCCCCGGCCAGTAGCGTAGGTCGCCGTGCAGACCGTGGTCACAGGAGAGCCTCGTGATCCCCTGGACGAGCTCCGCCCCCTGCCGCTCCCGGCGTGGGGGCAGCGAGGCACGTTCCACGACATCCGCTACGAGGTCGCCGAGGGCATCGCAAAACTGACGATCTGCCGCCCGGAGCGGCGAAACGCCTTCCGCCCCCAGACACTCTTCGAGCTGACCGACGCCTTCACCTTGGCCCGCGACGACCCCGACGTCGGCGCCATCATCCTCTGCGGCCAGGGGCCGGACGCCTTCTGCTCTGGTGGGGACCAGAAGATCCGGGGCGACGACGGCTACATCGGTGACGACGAGGTCGCCGAGCGCGGCATCGGCCGCCTCAACGTCCTCGATCTCCAGATCCTGATGCGCCGCATCCCGAAGCCGATCATCGCCATGGTTGCGGGCTACGCCATCGGTGGCGGGCACATCCTGCACCTGGTCTGCGACATCTCCATCGCAGCCGACAACGCACGATTCGGGCAGACCGGCCCGAAGGTCGGCAGCTTCGACGGAGGGTACGGATCCTCCATCCTGGCCCGGACGATCGGACTGAAGCGAGCGAAGGAGGTGTGGTTCCTCTGCCGCCAGTACGGAGCGCAACAGGCGCTCGACTGGGGGCTGGTGAACGCCGTCGTCCCGCTGGACGACCTCGAACGCGAGACCGTCGCCTGGTGCCGCCAGATGCTCACGCTCTCACCGATCGCGCTGCGCATGATCAAGGCAGGCATGAACGCCGCCGACGACGGCCTGGCCGGTGTGCAGCAGCTTGCTGGCGACGCCACGATGCTCTTCTACATGACAGAAGAAGGGCAGGAGGGCCGCAACGCCTTCGTGGAGCACCGGGCTCCCGACTTCTCGCGCTTCCCGCGCCGGCCGTGAGCCCCCCGCTCAAGACGTGGGTGGCGGGCGCGCGCCCCGCACGCTTCCGGCGGCGATCGTCCCGGTCGTCGTCGGGACGGCGGCGGGCTACCTGTCGAGCGGTCGCTTCGTCATCACCACCCCACAGATCTCGAACGCCTGCCATGCGACGTTGTGCACCAGCTTTGACCGCCAGCTGTCATGGCTGAATGCCGTTTTGGCTCTCGTCGTGGCGCTC
The DNA here is from genome assembly GCA_963764305.1 of uncultured Acidimicrobiaceae bacterium. Lineage (GTDB taxonomy): Bacteria > Actinomycetota > Acidimicrobiia > Acidimicrobiales > RAAP-2 > Bog-473. The sequence continues at coordinate 141,218 of CAVXSD010000006.1, forward strand.
GGCATCCAGATCGGCACGAATTACGTCAACGACTACGCCGACGGAGTGCGGGGGACCGACGAGGCCCGCGTCGGACCGGTTCGCCTCGTCGGGGGCAAGCTGGCCTCGGTGCACGAGGTGAAGATCGCCGCGCTCATCGCCTTCGGCGTTGCCGGGCTGGCCGGCCTCGGGCTCGCGGCCCGGGTCACCTGGTGGTTCATCCCGCTCGGCATCGTGTGCGGCCTCGCCGGGTGGGCCTACACCGGAGGACCACGACCGTACGGTTACCTCGGCTTCGGTGAGCTGTTCGTTTTCGTCTTCTTCGGACTCGTGGCCACGGCGGGCTCGGCCTATGTGCAGCACGCGCCGTTCGTCATCTCGCTGGGTGGACACCTCCTGGCCTACACGTACGACTGGCGGTTCGTGCTGTGGGCCGGTGTGCCGGTCGGCCTGTTGGCTGCCGCCCTCCTGCAGGCCAACAACCTGCGCGACATCGCGACCGACACGAAGTCGGGCAAGAAGACCCTTGCCGTCCGTCTCGGACGGCGAGGGGCGGGTCTCCTCTACTGCGTCACCCTGATGGGCGTGGCGGTCTCCGTCGGGGTCCTCTACAGCTACCGGCCGTGGTCGCTGCTGGCCCTGTTGGCCGTTCCTCTCGCCAATACCCCTGTCCGCCTGGCCCTGAGCGACGAGGAGGGACGTGCCCTGCTCCCCATGCTGGGCACGACCGCCCGATTGCAACTCCTCACCGGTGCACTCCTGACGATCGGACTGCTGCTGTGAGGCCGTCCGCGGCAGCCCGTCAGGTGCGGCCCGGCTCCTCGTCGCCGAGCCAGTGACGCACGATCCGGCCGGCCTGCTCGGGTTGCGCAAGGTGTACGGCGTGCCCGCCCCCGGGAACCAGGGACACGACGGCCTGCGGCACCAGGCGTGCGACCCGTACCGCATGCGATGCGAAGCGGACGTCGTCCGACCCGGCCATGGCCAAAACGGGGCAGGCGAGCGTCGGAAGACGGTCCCAGACGGGCTCCTGCGTGCCCGCCCCGCACAGCCGGAGGCTCGACGCCAGGCCGGACGCGGTGTTGCGCAGGCGTTCCGTGCGCCCGGCATCGACCGAGGCGAGACGTTCGAACATGGGACCGCGCAACCAGGTGTCGACGAAGTGCTCCACATCGCCCGAGGCCTCGAGCTCGTCGGCCAGGGCGTCGTCGGATTCGCGCCGTCGACGGCGGGCAGCCGGATCCGCAATTCCTGCGGTCACCCCGATGAAGACGATGCGGCGCAAGGGCAGATCGGCGCCGATCGCCACATGCAGCGCCACCCGGGCACCGAGCGAGTAGCCGAGCATGGCGCAGGGCTCATCGCCGACGGCCGTCCGTGCCGACTCGGACACCAGAGCAGCCGCCGTCGGCAGGTCGGCCCGCACCGTCCCGGAATCCCCGTGGCCGGGAAGGTCGACTGCGACCACCGTGTGCGACTCGGCCAGAAGGTCTCCGAAGCGGCCCCAGAGGCGCCCGGTCTGGGTGAAGCCGTGCAGCACGACCAGGGGCGGCCCGGAACCCCGCGCTTCGACATGGAGGGGCACGTCGGGTGAGCGTACAGGCCACCTTCAGCGCGACCCTGGTCGACGAGTGGGCGCGGCTCGGCGTGACCGATGCCGTGGTTTGTCCCGGCTCGCGGTCGACACCTCTGGCACTGTCTCTGGCCGATCGACTCCGGGTCCACGTCCGCCTGGACGAGCGCAGCGCGGGATTCTTCGCGTTGGGATCGGCGATGGCGACGGGGAGGCCGACCGTCATCTGCGTCACGAGTGGCACGGCCGCAGTCGAACTGCACCCTGTGGTCGTCGAGGCGCACCATGCCCGGGTGCCGCTCATCGTCTGCACGGCGGACCGGCCCCCGGAGCTGCACGACACGGGAGCGCCACAGACCATTGACCAGACCGGTCTCTACGGCTCCGCCACTCGCTGGACCTTCTCGCCAGGGGTGGCGACCGAAGGTCAGGAACAGTCGTGGCGACCCCTGGCGACGCGTGCCTTCGCGGAGGCGGCCCACGGGCCGAGCGGTCCGGGCCCGGTCCACCTCAATCTCGAGTTCAGGGAGCCTCTGATCGGTACCGAGGCACCGCTCCCGGCACCTCCGCGCCCGGTGGTCGTCGTCCCATCCGGAAGATCGGTGCCAGGACCGGGCACCACCGACCTGCGGGAACCTCTACAGGGCCGGGGGCTGATCATCGCAGGTGGATCAGGCTCAGGCTCAGGCTCGCAACCGTCGGAGTTCGCTGGTGTCCAGGCGCTCGCCGATCGGCTCAGGTGGCCGGTGCTGGCCGATCCGCTGTCGGGAGGCCGGTTCGAGGGGACGATCGCCGCCGCCGACGCCATCGTCCGCACCGAGCCCCCGCTGCCAGAGTGCGTCGTCATGCTCGGCACGCCCTGGCTGTCCCGGGCGCTCGGCACCTACGTCTCCAACGCCGCCCGCGCCGGCGCGCGGGTCGTCGTCATCGATCCGTGGTGGCAGTGGGCCGATCCGTCCCGAGTGGCCACGGAGTTCCACCAGTGCCCGACGGAAGACTGGCTCGAGGCCGCCGCCGCGACGGCGAAGCCGTGCGATCCGGAGTGGCTCGCCTCCTGGCGGTCGCGCGAGACCCTGGCGCAAGCGGCCATCGCCGATGTACTGGGGTCGGACCTGAGCGAACCGCTCGTGGCCCGGGCCGTCCATCGCTACGCCGCAGAGACCGGTGCGATCCTCATGGTGGCGGCCTCCATGCCCATCCGCGACCTCGAGTGGTACGCCCAAGCACAACCGCTGCCACCGCGGGTCCTCGCCAACCGAGGTGCGAACGGGATCGATGGTGTCGTCTCGACGGCGCTGGGGGTGGCGGCGTCGGGGGCCGGGCAGGGCACCCGTACCGTGGCGCTGCTCGGCGACCTCGCCTTCCTGCACGACGTTTCCGGACTGGTCAACCTGCCGGAGCTCCCCTGCACGTTCGTCGTGCTCGACAACGGCGGAGGAGGGATCTTCTCCTTCCTGCCGCAGGCGGTTTCGGTCGAGCCCACCGTGTTCGAGCAGCTCTTCGGCACGCCCCCGACCAGTGACGTCGGCGCAGTGGCGCGCGGGTTCGGCCTGCCCGTTCACGATGTCACAGCGCTCTCGCAGCTCGAGCCGGCTCTGGCCGCGCCGACGCCCGCGCTGGTCCGGGTCAGGGTGCCGGGCCGTCCGCAGAATGTCGCGCTGCACGATGCGATCAACCAGGCGGTCCGTCTCGCGCTGCAATAAGGGTCGGGGAGGGAGTCGAGGCGGAGCACCGTCCGGTGGGGCTCTGGAAGGTCAGCTCCACGTTGGCGTCACCCGAGATCTTCCATCCCATCTCGTGCACGCAGCGGTGGTGCTGGTCACAGAGCTCAACGAGGTTCTCGAGATCCGTGGGCCCGCCGTCGATCCAGTGCCGAACGTGATGCACGTCGGTGAACTCGGTGTGGGTGCAGCCGGGGAAGCGACATCCCTTGTCGCGACGCCTGATCTCCAGACGCTGGGCATCGCTGGGGTCTCGCCGTGTCCGGCCGAGGTTGAGGCTCCGGCCGTCCGACCCATCGGCCGAAACGAGCACCTTGGCGTCACAGGCCAGCCGGCGCGCGACCTCCCGGGACACCGGGCCTAGGACATCGAGTTCCGCGCCGCCGTCGCCACCAGCGAGGAACCGCATGTCGGCGTGGACCACCACGGTCGGGCGGTTGCGGCGCAGCCCGCCCGCCTGGTTTCCGCCGGTCGCCGCGTCCCGAGTCGGCCTGCCCCTGGCATCGGTGTCGCCTTTGCAGACGGAGACCAGGGCATCGGCCATCCGCTGGTCGAAGGGTGCCCGATCACGCCGACGACTGGCCCGCGCAATCAACGAACTCTTGACCACGGCGTACTGATCCTGGGGGAGCACACCCGTCAGGCTCCGACGCCGATCGTCGAAGCGGAGGAAGCGTCGGGCGTAGAAGCCGGTCGACTGGTCCTCGGATTGGTTGCGAGCGGCCTGCGCCAGCTCTCGGACCTGCTTGGCGGACCAGTGCGTGGCCTGTTCGGCCAGTTGGGCATCGGTCTCCGGTTTGGCCACGTCCACGAGAGGCTTGACCTGGTCGAAGGAGAGCTTTCCCTGCGACAGGGCGTCAGCGATCTTGGGCAGCGAAGGCAGTTTGGCCGCCGCCGTCACCCACTCGCGGGCGGTGGCCGCCGAGACGCCACAGCGCTGGACGAGCCAAGCCACCATGGACGTGGCGCCGTCGACCCGCCAGGCCCGGCGCCGGTCGAGTTCCACAATGGCCGTGAGCAGCTGGCTCTGGTGCGCCGAGATGGCACGGTGATGCTGGGTGACGCTGGCCACGAGCGCCTCCGTGCGCCGCGAGACGGTGGCGGGCCGGGGTCCATCTTTCAGGAGAGCGGGTGCCATGCAGACGTTGAACGGTCGCGGCGCGGCGCGGGGAGCGACACAAACGACGTATCGTCAAGGGCCGCGTCAGCGATAGCGCTCCGCCGGGACCCACTCACCGTGGCTGCGGACGGGGAGGCGCACCGGCAGGTGGATGACCGCCTCGGGGCGGCTGCGGCCCAGCGAGGACGCGTCGAGCACATAGAGGTCGCTGGCGCCACGGTTGGCGTCGTCGACGATCGTGAGCAGCCACCCCTCGTCGTCGCTGTGTCCGTCCACCGCCCGGGTGAAGATTGGTTCGCTCGGCGTGCCCTGCAGACCCGGGCTCCAGGATGCGACCTCTTCACGCGCCAGGTCGAACTTCAGGACGCCGACCGGGCGCGCCGCTGGGTACGAATTCGCGGATCGGCTCCTGCTCGCTCCGGCGGGTGGTCCGTCAGCCCATTCCGTTTCGAGTGCGTAGCCGTACCGGAAGTAGGCACCCTCGCATTGGGCATCCGTCCGTGGATACTCCACGAAGCGTTCGTCGACCTGGATCTGCTCGATCTCCCCGCCCACCACGCGCCACCGCTCCAGCACGCCGAGCGTCCCCCCGATTCCCGTGAGCCCGATGCCGGCCGGGCCGACCACCGACGCGGAGAGGTCGACCGCCTGGCCGGGCTCCGGCACGCCGTAGCGGCAGACGTAGAGGACGATCGCACCGATTCCCGCCGCACCGTTTCCCACCGCACCCTCTCCCATCGCACCGTCTCCCACCGCACCGGCTCCCTGCGGCTCGTCGTACGCTCCGAGAACGTGCGTCACAAGGCAGGGATCGAGTCGGATCCATCGCACCGCGGAACCGTCACCGCCTCGCGGGACCACGCCCAACCAGCCTTCTGCCCCCGGCACCCATCCGAACGGCACGGCCACGCCACCGCCACCACGCGTGGTCGGCGACTCGATGAACACGACATACTCCGTCGTGACCCCGATGTCGTGCTGCCAGGTCGCCCGCTCCAGCTCCACCGACTGTGCCGAGCGCAACGCCCCAGCGGCGTCCCACTCGCCGATGCGCAGGAAGATCCCCTCGCCGTCACCCGCCGCCGACCCACTACCAATCACGTCATCACTCCCGTCGTCGACCCCGAACAGCACACGCCCGCCATCGGAGGCCAGGCGGTGCACATGGGAGGCGATCGGAATGGTCAGCCGGCCGGCGAACTCCTCTGGCTCGAGGAACCGTGAGTACTGCGAGGGAATCCCGACCTCGGGGAGGGCGAGCACCGAGCCCGCATGCCACAGCACACCGGCATCGGCATCGGACTCCTGGCGCCGATACCAGGCGGCCTTCCCGTCCCGGAGCTCCACGGCGTGCACGGCCCCGGCCTTCTCGCCACCGTCCCACGCAGCCTCACGCTGACCTTCACCAGCCGCCCCACTGCCGCCGACCTCCGGCGCCGCCGCCCACGGCCGGGCCGGCCCCACCCGGAGCAGAGTCCCCTGGAGGTCGGGGGGCAGGGCGCCCGACATGGGCAGAGGGAGAGACCCGTTGTCCCCGATCACCGGCTCACCAGCCCCACCCGGCTCACCAGCCCACCCGGCCCACCCGGCCCACCCGGCCCACCAGGCCCACCCGCTCACCAACATGGCCGGCCGATGAATCCCGAGAGCCGGCAAGGACACCCATGCGGCTGATCAACCTACCTGCGTATGGCAAAGTCGACGCATGCCCACGCTCGCGGAGGACCTCACCTTCCGCGGCCTGATCCACCAGACGACCGACGTGGACCTCCCGAAGCGCTTCGACCGGCCCGGGCTCACGGCCTACGCGGGGTTCGACCCGTCGGCTGACAGCCTCCACGTGGGCAACCTGATGCAGCTCTGCACGCTCCGCAGGTTTCAGGAGGCGGGCCACCGTCCCATCTGCCTCGCCGGAGGCGGCACGGGCATGATCGGCGATCCCGGCGGCAAACAGGACGAGCGCCAGCTGCTGGACCTCCAGACCATCGAGGGCTACCTCGAGGGGATCCGCCCCCAGCTGGGCCAATTCCTCGACCTGGACCGCGCCCTGCTGATCAACAACGCAGACTGGCTCGGCACGCTGTCCACCCTCGAGTACCTGCGCGACGTCGGCAAGCACTTCACGGTCAACCAGATGGTGGCCAAGGAGTCGGTCAAGTCCCGCTTCGAGCGCCCTGATCAGGGGATCTCCTACACCGAGTTCAGCTACATGCTGCTCCAGGCGTACGACTTCCTGCGTTTGCATCTCGACCACGGCTGCGACGTCCAGTTCGGCGGCAGCGACCAGTGGGGCAACATCACCATGGGTGTCGACTTCATCCGCAAGGTCTGCGGCGACGAGGTATGGGGCTTCACCACGCCGCTGATCGTGAAGGCCGACGGGACCAAGTACGGCAAGACCGAGACGGGCACGGTGTGGTTGGACCCCGGGCGGACCAGTCCCTTCGCCATGTACCAGTTCTTCCTCAACACTCCCGACGATCAAGTGGGTGAGCTGCTGCGGTTCCTGACCTTCCTCGCGCACGAGGAGATCACCGGGCTCGACCAACAGACGGCCGAGCACCCCCAACGCCGCGAGGCCCAGCGGGCGCTCGCCCGGGCCGTCACCGCGCTCGTCCACGGCGACCAAGAGGTGGCCAAGTGCGAGGAGGCGTCGGCCGCGCTCTTCGGCGAGGAGATCGCCGGGCTCAGCGAGGACATGCTGCTGGCCGTCACCGAGGACGCGCCGACGACGCCGATACCGAGGACTGAGCTCCTCGGTGGCCTCAGCCTCGTCGATAGCCTGGAGCGCACCGGCCTGGCCACGTCCAGGAAGGATGCGCGCCGCACCGTCGAGCAGGGGGGCGCCTACCTCAACAACGTCCGCCAGACCGACGACAGGCGCACCTTCGCAGCCGACGATCTTCTGCACGACCGGTACCTCGTGCTCCGCAAGGGACGGAAAGAGGTCCACATCATCCGGGCCACATGAGGCGCCGCTCTCTCGCCACGTCGCTCGTGCTCGTGACCGGCTGCGCCCTCGCTCTGACGTCGTGCGCCGGAGCGGACCAGCAGGGCTCGACTGCGCACCGCATCTCCGTCTGGGTCAGCGGCACCAGCCTGGGACAGGACATCGGCACGCTCGTGACCGACAACGCGCGGGTCCCCAAGGACGTGGCCAACGGAACAGGCGCCGTGCACGCCGCCTGCGGCACTCTCCTCAACGATGCCGAGATGGCCAACACCAATCTCCCTTCGCCCGACCCTGAGGTCACCGCCCTCCTGACCAAGGCCTACGGGCTCGAGGGCACGGCCGCCAACCAGTGCTTCGACGCCGGCGCCACCAACAAGAGGCTGCTGGCCTCATCCGAGCACAACGCGATCAAGGCCGAGGCGCTCTACGACCAGGCGCTGCAGCGCATCCGTCAGATCATCGGCCGCACCGTGTCCACAACCACGACGACCGACAATTCAACGGGAGGCATCCTCGGATGAGCGCGGCCGGCAACACCGACATCCCCGACGACGACCTCGACCGCCACCGGCGCCGGGTCCTGTGGGCGCTCTCGACCGGGCTCTACCTCATCGGGAGCCGTCACGGCGACGAGGTGAACCTCATGACGGCCAACCTGGTCGTGCAGGTCTGTATGGAGCCCAAGCTGGTCGGAGTGGCGCTCGAGCACGACTCTGTGACGTCCCGTCTCGTGTCGGCCGGGGGTGGCTTCACCGTGTCGCTGCTCGCCCGCGCCGACCGGGATGTGGTGCGCCGCTTCGTGAAGCCGGTCAAGGACGTTGCGCGCGCGCCCGGCGGGGCCATCCTCGCCTTGTCGGGCCAGTCCGTCACCGAGGTCGGACCGAACCGGCGCCCGGTCCTGGCGTCCGCCGCGGGCTCTCTCGACTGCCGCTTGACCACGACGGTGCCCCTCGGGAGCCACACGTTGTGCATCGGCGAGGTCACCGAGGTCGCCGGCGAGCCCTCCGAGGTGCTCCGCATGGAGGACACCCGCATGCACTACGGCGGCTGACCGCAGACCCAGACGCAGACGCAGACGCAGACGAGAACCAAGCGCAGGCGCAGACCCAGGCGCCAGCGGCCCGGCCCGCACCGCCTCAGGACGGAGCGCCTCCGGCGCCGGCCTCCTCCGGAGGCCGCAGATCGATGCGCAGCGTCAAGATGCCGTCGACCAGCTCCGCATCGGCATCGCCGATCATGGCGAAGTCCGCGAAGTCCCGCTGCGCCTGCTCGCGGAAGCGCTGGCGCTCAGGACCCTCGATCGGCGGCATGCCGCGCCTGCGGACCGCCTCGGCCCGATCCCGGAACCGGGCCACCATCTCTTGAGGGTCGAACCCGGGCATGGCGGTCAGCGTAGGGGTTGAGTGGGTGGATGAGCGACGATCGCCCCGACCCCATCAGGCCGACGGTCACCGGGGAGGCCATCGCCGGGGAGGTCCGGCTGGCCCTCGACATGGCCGACCTCGACACCCTCGGCGGGCTGCTCAGCTCCGACGCAGCAGTGCGGCGACCGGGCAGCGTCCGGCCGCCGGGCCGGGATCGCGACGAGGTGCTGGCCTGGTACTTCAAGGGGCGTGAGCAGGGGCGTCCGGCCACCGCCACCGAGGTCGAGGTCCACCACGACGCGCTCTCGGTGGGGCTCGGGCCCCAACGACATCCGCGGCTTCGATGGCCGGCCCGGCGCAAGCCGACAATTGGGCTCCTGACCTGCGTCCGGGCTGACGGGCCCCCCGAAACCACTACAATGGCTCGGCGGTCGACTTGCCCGTACGGTCCGGCCGCTAGGAGGCGGACGCCAAGATGCGGAGCAGGTGTGACAAGGAGTTCTCGTGAAAAAGGGACGCCATCGGCGCTTCGAGGAAGCGCGCAGCCTGAAGCGATCGTCGACCGAGTCGACGGGACGATGCGCCGAGTGTGGCGCTGAGCCGGACGATGTCCACGCGTCGTGGTGCCTGGCCGAGGAGGACCAGTACGACCGCATCCTCGGCTCCATGCCGACCATCGCCGTCGCCGACGACGACCCCCTGAACGACTAGGCGATCTCGGTCCCCTCTTCGCGGCCACGGCTCCGCACCGCCGGGTGGGGGAGTGCCACCCCCTTAGTGCGCAGGCGATCGCGCTCGTGCACCAGCTCGACGAAGCGGTCGTAGGCCTTCGACCCGACCATCTTGGTCAACTCAGGCTGCATCTCCTCGTAGACCGGCATGCTGCCCACGAACGCCTCGGGTGACTCGGTGCACCACCAGTGGAACTCGCGGCCGCCCTTGCCCCAGTGCCGGCGGTCCCACTGCCTGATGACCGACGTGACATGCCCCTCGTCGTCATCGACCTCGTCCTCCCGGCGGAGGGGGAGCTGCCAGCAGACCTCCGGCTTGAGTGTCATGTGGTCGACGCCCCGGTTCATCGCCGCGATGTGGAAGGCGCACCCGACGCCGCCGGCGAACCCGGGCTTGTTGAGGAAGATGCAGGCATCGTCGACGAGCCGCGTCACGATCTCGCCGTTCTTGTTCTCGCGGATGACATCTTTCTTGGTGCCGTGGTTCTGCCACTCCTCGGCGCTCAGGGTGGCGGCCGCCTTCTCGACCCGGCGGGCATCCTTCTTGTCGACCATGTGGGCGCCGTAGCTGCAGCATCCCTGGACGAGTTCGGGTGCGGGGCCGGTGAGCACTCCCAGGCATCCGTTGCCGAAGATGCAGGTCCAGTTGCTGGTCAGGAACGTGACGTCGAACATCCACGTCCGCTCTTCCTCGTCGTCCTCGAAGCTGATCCACTCGTGTGTGTCGATCGGTGTCTGGGCCACGTCGAGGACGTTACAGCGTGTGCACAAGAGGTCGAGGCATTCCTCGAAGCATTCTCGGTCGCACTCGTCGCACTCGGTCGCACGCGGTCGCACTGCGCGCACTGAGAACGGCGCATCCCCCGGCAGTTGAGACGCCGCCCTCCGCGCCCGGTTCCCGGAAGCCGTTGGCCGACTGCGTGACGGAATGCCGACGGTCAGTGCGTCGTGGTGCTGGCCGGGCCGGAGCGAGCCGGGGACCGAGCCGAGGAGGCCGACCCCGACGCGGAAGGTGCCCGCGTCAGACGCGGCCACGACGTCGCCCGGCCCGGCCCGGCCCGGCCCGGCCCGGACCGGCCGGTCGCCGGCGCCGCGCGTTCCAATCCGCGTTCCAGGAGAATTTCTCGGGAGGTCCCGTCGGCCGGTCCACGGGCCCACCCAGGCACGACTTCGCCGGACCCGGTCATTCCGGCCGGGGGAGCCGCCCCGCTGGCGATACGCCGTAGACTGCTCCCATGGCCACGACCACCGAAGATCTCCCGACGACCACCCCAGTCGTCTCACTGACGACCGAGGCGCACAAGGTCGTCCGAGACGCCATCGCGCAGGAGCCGGATCCTGCGAACCTGGCCCTCTGGCTCGAGGTGCGGGGCATCCAAGAAGGCTCCTTCATCTACGACCTCTACTTCCAGGCCGTTTCCGACGCCGACGAGGGTGACGCCCGCCACACCCAGGACGAGCTCCAGATCATCATCCCGGCCGCCAGCATCGACCGTCTCCGCGGCGCCCGCCTCGAGTGGTCGGAGGCTGACGGCGGCGGACTCGTGCTCGTCAACCCGAACACGCCGACCCCGGAGGAGGCGTCGCCCGGCGTCCCGCCCGAAATCCTGTCCAAGGGCATCACCGGGCCACTGGCCCAGCGGGTCATCGCGGTGCTGGAGCAGGCGGTCAACCCCTCCATCGCCAGCCATGGGGGCCGCGCCGACCTGGTGGCGCTCAACGACGAGGACGGCACCGCCTACCTCCGTCTGTCCGGGGGGTGCCAGGGGTGCGCCATGTCGCAGATGACATTGCGCCAGGGGATCGAGACCACGCTGCTCGAGGAAGTCCCCGAGCTCACCCGCGTGTCCGACGTGACCGATCACGGCAGCGGGGACAACCCCTTCTACAGCTGAGACGGCGGGCCTCCGTTCCTCCGGGACGGCGACGGCCGTCCGGTAGCGTTGCCGTGTGTTGCGCTTTCTGACCGCAGGAGAGTCTCACGGTCGCGCCCTCGTGGTCATCGTCGAGGGGCTGCCCGCAGGGCTGCCCGTCGAGGCCTCGGACATCGCCGACGAGCTGGCCCGGCGGCGACTGGGCTACGGCCGCGGGCCGCGCATGCGCTTCGAGGCGGACGAGATCTCCCTGGTCGGCGGTATCCGGCACGGCCGCACGCTGGGGTCGCCGGTCGCCGTCGAGATCGCCAACACCGAATGGCCCAAGTGGACCGAGGAGATGGCCCCCGAGCCCGGCACGCCGTCCAAGGTGCTCACCCAGCCGCGCCCGGGACACGCCGACCTCCCCGGCATGCTCAAGTACGGGTTTGATGACGCCCGCGACGTGCTCGAGCGGGCTTCCGCCCGCGAGACGGCCGCCAGGGTGGCGGCCGGCACACTGGCCAAGCTGCTGTTGACCCATCTCGGGGTCTCCATCGTGAGCCACATCGTGGCGCTCGGCGAAGCCGCCACCGGTCCCGGGAGCCCCCGCCCGGGCGCCGGTGACCTCCACAAGGTGGACGACAGCGCCGTGCGTTGCTTCGACCCGGAGGGGGAGAAGGCGATGATCGCCGCGGTGAAGGCGGCGGCCAAGGTCGGGGACTCCCTCGGCGGCGTCGCCGAGGTGCTGGCCTACGGCGTGCCCGTCGGCCTCGGCAGCCACGTGCACTGGGACCGCAAGCTCGACGCCAATCTCGCCCAGGCGCTCATGTCGATCCAGGCCGTCAAGGCGGTCGAGATCGGGGAGGGCTGGGACAACGCGGCGCGCCGGGGCTCGGACGCCCACGACGCCATCCACTACGACGAGGCGGCGGGCTACGTGCGGCCCACGGATCGGGCCGGTGGGATCGAGGGTGGCATCTCCAACGGCGCGCTTCTCGTGGCCCGTGTGGCGATGAAACCGCTGGCCACGCTCAACCGGCCCGTGCTCGAGACCGTCGACGTCGTGACCAAGGAATCGACGGTGAGCTTCCGCGAGCGCACCGACGTCACCGCCGTGCCGGCCATGGGTGTGGTCGCCGAGTCGATGACCGCGCTCGTCTTGGCCACGGAGGCGTTGCGCAAGTTCGGGGGGGATTCGCTGGCCGAGGTCGTGCGCAACCGGGACGGGTTCATCGCCTCACTGGGCACCACACCGTCGTCCGCCGTCGGCCCCTCGGCGCCGGACGCGAGGGTCGGTGCCGCCACGGGCGCGGATCCGGACAGCGCGGCGGGATGACCCCCCGCATCCTGCTCGTCGGGATGATGGGCGCCGGCAAGACCACGACGGGGCGACTCCTGGCTGAGCGACTGGGTTGGCGGTACCAGGACTCCGACGCGGACGTCGAGGCGACCACGGGACTGACCGTGCCCGAGCTGCTCGCCCGGGACGGTGAGCCGGCGTTTCGTCGGGCCGAGTCGACCGTGCTCGCTGCAGCCTGCGCCGATCCGTTGCCCTCAGTGGTGTCCGTTGCGGGCGGCGCCGTGCTGAGCGCCGAGAATCGCCGGCTCATTGCCGCCAGCGGGATCGTCGTCTGGCTCCGGGCGCGGCCCGGAACCCTGGCCCGACGCGTGGGAGACGGTGCGGGCCGCCCGTTGCTCGGCGACGACCCGGCAGAGGCCTTGGTCGGTCTCGAGGCCGTGCGCGCGCCGCTCTACGCCGAAGTCGCCGACGTGATCATCGACGTGGACGAGCTCGCCCCGTCCGCCGTGACCGAGCGCATCATCGACGCCATGGACGCCGCCGCGGACACGAACGCGGCGACCGCCCCGGGCGAAGCCACGTAGCGGGGGAGGAGGAGAGCCCGGTGCGTGCCCTTTCCGTCGACCTGGCCGAGCGTTCGTACCCCGTGCTCGTCGGCCCGGGGTCGCGTCACGAAGTCGCCCGCTTCCTTCCTCCCGGCGCCAAGTCGGCCGTGATCGTGACGCAGGAGGCGATCAGGGCGGCCGGCTGGGTCGAGGGGCTCGATCCCGGCGTGCCCTTCGAGGTCTGCGTCATTCCCGACGGGGAGGACGCCAAGACGCTCGCCACGGTCGAGGAGCTCGCGCGCGCCTTCACCGGGGCTGGCCTCTCGCGGGCCGATGCCGTCGTCGCCGTCGGGGGCGGCATCGTCACCGACGTGGCCGGGTTCGCCGCCGCGACCTACCACCGGGGGACGGCCTACCTGAACGTGGCCACCTCGCTGCTCGCCCAGGTCGACGCGGCCATCGGCGGCAAGACCGGGGTCAATCTCCCCGAGGGGAAGAACCTCGTCGGCGCGTTCTGGCAACCGAACGCGGTGCTGTGCGACACCGAGACCCTCTCGTCCCTGCCGCCCCGCGAGTGGGCCTGCGGTCGCGGGGAGATCGCCAAGTACGCCTTTCTCGGCGACGCCCCCCGGGCGGACCAGCCGATCGAGGAGCAGGTGGCGCGCTGCGCCGGCATCAAAGCAGCCGTCGTCGCCGAAGATGAGCGCGAGGGCGGGCGGCGCATGATCCTCAACTACGGCCACACCCTGGCGCACGCCCTCGAGGGCGCGGCGCTGGCTGATCACCCCGAATGGGACCTGCGCCACGGCGAGGCCGTGGCCATCGGGATCCACTTCGCCGCCCTCCTGGCGCGGCGGTTGGGACGGATCGACGAGGGCCGAGTCGCCGAGCACCGGAACATCCTCGGCAGCTTCGACCTGCCGACCGACCTCCCGCCGGGCGCGCAGGCTGAGGAGCTCGTCGCGTTCATGGAGCGGGACAAGAAGGCGCAGCAGGACCTCACCTTCGTGCTCGACGGGCCTGACGGGGTCGAGACCGTGCGCGGTGTGGCGGTCACCGACGTGGTCGCTACCCTGGCTGCCATGGGTGCCCGCGCGTGAGCCTCGTCCTGCTCCTCTCGGGGCCCAACCTGAATCTGCTGGGCGTGCGGGAACCCGCCATCTACGGCACTGACACCCTGACCGACCACGTGGCGCGGGCCGAGGCGGCCGCCTCCCGCCTCGGGCTCGAGCTCGAGCACCTGCAGTCGAACCACGAGGGCGACCTCGTGGAGGCCGTCCACGGCGCGCGCGGCAGGGCCGACGCACTGGTGGTCAATGCCGGCGCGCTGAGCCACACCTCGTGGTCCCTGCACGACGCCGTCGCGGCCTTCGAAGGTCCCGTCGTCGAGCTGCACCTCTCGAACCCCGCGGCCCGGGAGCCCTTCCGGCACACGTCGGTGCTGGCACCGGTGGCGTCGGGGGTCATCGCAGGGTTCGGGGGGCTCGGATACGAGCTTGCCGTCGACGCCGCAGCCGCACTCCTGAAGGGAGTCTCAGTCACATGACGACCACCGCCCGCGCCAACCCGTACGGGCCCACCGCAGCGCCGCTCCCGGCGATCACCGTGACCGGCCGCCTGGACCGCCTGCGGGCGACCTTCGACGACCACGAGGTCGACGCCCTCGTGGTCACGACGCTCGCCAACGTGCGCTACCTCACGGGCTTCTCGGGCTCGGCGGCCATCCTCGTCGTCACCGGGGACGTCGCCCTGCTGACCACGGACGGCCGCTACCGCACGCAATCGGCTGAGCAGATAGAGCGCGCCGGTGCGGTCTCCCAGGTCGAGATCTCCGTCGGCGGCGGGTCGGAGCAGCGCCAGGCTGCGCTGGCGGTGCTCGAGGGCGCGGGCGCCGGTCGGATCGGCCTGGAAGCGGGCAACGTCACCTGGAGCGGGCAGCGCAGCTGGGCCGAACTCCTGGGTGGCGACAAGCTGGTTCCCACGTCGAATGCCGTCGAGATGCTGCGCGAGCGCAAGGACGCAGGCGAGATCGCCCGCATGGAGCGCGCGGCCGCCATCGCGGACGCCGCCCTGTTCGAGGTGCTGCCACTCATGAGCCAGGGCGTCACCGAGGAGCACTTCGCCCTGGAGCTCGACACCGCCATGCGCCGAGGCGGCGCCGAGGGCACCGCCTTCGAGACGATCGTCGCAGCGGGTGAGAATTCGGCCAAGCCGCATCACCGCCCCGGCTCGCGGCCCATCAACGGGGGGGACCCGGTGGTCGTGGACTTCGGCGCGACGTTCGAGGGGTACCGCTCCGACATGACCCGCACCTTCTGTGTCGACGCGGAGCCCGAAGGCGAGTTGGCCCGCATCTTCGACGTCGTGCAGACGTCCCAGGCCGCCGGCGCCGCCGCCGTGCGGCCCGGCGTCTCCGCCAAGGACGTAGACGACGTCTGCCGGCAGATCATCGCTGACGCCGGCTGGGCCGAGCGTTTCGAGCACGGCACCGGCCACGGAGTCGGGCTCGATATCCACGAGGCCCCCACGGTCAGCCAGATGGGCACTGCTATCCTCGCTCCCGGCTTCGTCGTCACCGTCGAGCCCGGTGTCTATGTTCCCGGGCACGGCGGCGTGCGTGTCGAGGACACCCTGGTTGTGACCGAGGACGGTGCCCGCCCCCTGACACGATTCACAAAGGACATCCATGGCAGTCTCGACCAATGACCTGAAGAACGGCATGAGCCTGGATCTTCCCGAGGGCCTGTTCAGCGTCGTCGAGTTCCAACACGTGAAGCCGGGCAAGGGCGGCGCGTTCGTCCGCACGAAGCTCAAGAACCTGCGGAGTGGCGCCGTGATCGAGCGCACGTACCGGGCCGACGAGAAGCTCGAGCAGGCGATCATCGACAAGCGCGACATGCAGTTCCTCTATCGGGACGGCACCGACTACGTCTTCATGGACACGACGAGCTACGAGCAGATGCAGGCCCCGCCCGACACGCTGGGGGAGGCGCCGAGCTACCTCAAGGAGGGCGACGCGGCGAACCTGCAGATGTACAACGGCGAGATCGTCGGCGTCGAGCTCCCGGCCGCGGTGGAGCTGACGGTGACCGAGACGGAGCCCGGCATGCAGGGTGACCGCGTCTCGGGCGCCCGCAAGCCGGCCACCGTGCAGACGGGCCACGTGGTCCAGGTCCCCCTCTTCGTGAACATCGGGGACGTGATCAAGGTCGACACCCGCTCCGGCGAGTACCTGACCCGGGCCTGACGGCCCGGCCACCTCGCCGACCGACTCCACCTCTCGGCCGAGGCCAGGACCGATGACCGACACCGCGCCCCGCCACCAGCAG
Organism: uncultured Acidimicrobiaceae bacterium; assembly: GCA_963764305.1. Taxonomy (GTDB): domain Bacteria; phylum Actinomycetota; class Acidimicrobiia; order Acidimicrobiales; family RAAP-2; genus Bog-473. The sequence goes on from CAVXSD010000006.1 coordinate 157,689, forward strand.
CGAGAACGGGCGCTTTCCCTCCTCTACGAGGCCGAGCTCAAGGGGCAGGGCCCGCTCCAGGTCGTCGACGCCCTCCCCGTGCCGCCGGACCCCTACGTCCGAACCCTGCTCCAGCACGCGGCGGACACCCGGGAAGAGGCTGACCGGCGCATCGCCGGCGCCTCCGTGGGTTGGCCACTCGATCGCATGGCGGTCGTCGATCGGATCGTGCTGCGCCTGGCGCTCGCCGAGTTGCTCGACCCCGACGGCCCGCCGACGGCGGTGGTCATCGACGAGGCGGTGGAGCTGGTGAAGGAGTACTCGACCGACGAGTCGGGCCGCTTCGTCAACGGGATCCTCTCGACCATCGTCACCGACATCGGCCCGCGCTAGGGGGCTCGTCGCCGAACCGCGCCCCCGCCCCGGCGCGCTAGAGTTTGCGTCTGACCGTGAAGTGAGTCCTGTGAGGCTCACACGGCAGGAGGAGCAGTGGCCGAACGCGAACGCAGTCAGTACGCGACCCCTCGGGGGCGTGTTCGTGGCCCACTCCCAGGTTTTGACTGCCGCCGACGTCCTGCGCGCCCTCACCCGCATGTCGCACGAGGTGGTCGAGCGCAACGGGGGCGTCGAAGACATCGTCCTGGTGGGGCTCCAGACGGGTGGCGTCCCCCTGGCCACGAAGATGGCCGAGATCCTCCGCCAGATCGAGGCGGTGGACACCCTCGACGTCGGCCGACTCGACGTGGCCTTCTACCGCGACGACATCGGCCTGCGCCCTGTCCTGCCCGAGGCGGTCACCGACATCCCGGTCGACCTGGCCGGGAAGGTCGTGGTGCTCGTGGACGATGTCCTCTTCACGGGCCGCACCATCCGGGCCGCCCTGAACGCCCTCAACGATTTCGGCCGGGCTCGGGCCATCCAGTTGGCCGTCATGGTGGACCGCGGCCACCGTGAGCTGCCCATCCGGCCCGATTTCGTGGGGAAGAACCTCCCGACCCGGCGCGAGGAGATGGTCGACGTCGGCGACGACGGCGTCTGGATCGGCAGTCTGGAGGACAAGTGACCGGGACCCAACACCTGCTCTCAGTGGCCGACCTCGGACCGGACGACATCGCCGAGGTCCTGCGGGTCGCCGAGGCCTTCGCCGAGGTGGAGCGCCGCACGGTGCCCAAGGTCCCCACCCTGCGCGGGAAGGTGGTGGCCACGCTCTTCTTCGAGGAGTCGACCCGCACGCGGCTCTCGTTCGAGACCGCGGCCAAGCGGCTCTCGGCCGACGTGCTCTCGCTGGCTGTGGCCAGCTCGTCGGTGAAGAAGGGCGAGAGCTTGCGCGACACCGTCGAGACCGTCGAGGCCATGGGCATCGACGTCGTCATCATCCGGCACTCGTCGGCCGGGGCACCGCACCAGGTGGCGCGCTGGGTCGAGCGTGCGCACGTCGTCAACGCCGGCGACGGCTGGCACGAGCACCCGACGCAGGCCCTGCTCGACTGCTTCACGGTGCGCCAGGTCCTGGCCGAGCGGAAGGGCGCGGCGCCCGAGGAGCTGGGCATCGCCTGTTTCGAAGGCCTGCGTGTCCTGATCGTCGGCGACATCCGCCACAGCCGCGTGGCGCGCTCCGAGGTGCTGGCCTACGCCGCACTGGGAGCCCATATCACCCTGGCTGCACCGGGCAGCCTGCTGCCGCCCTCGCTCGAGGGTTGGCCGGTCGAGATCGCGTCCGACTTCGATACAGCGCTCGGCGATGCCGACGTGGTCTCCCTCCTGCGACTCCAGGCCGAGCGGGGGAGCGGATCCTTCGTCCCGAGCCTGCGCGAGTACACGGCAGGGTGGGGGCTCACGGCGCGCCGGGCTGAGCGCCTGGCCGACGACGCCATCGTGACGCACCCCGGGCCGATGGTGCGCGGGGTCGAGATCGCCTCCGACGTGGCCGACCTGCCGCGGACGGTGGTCACCCAGCAGGTGGCCAACGGCGTAGCCGTCCGCATGGCCATCTTGTTCCTGCTGCTGGGCGGCGAGCTCCCGCGCACGTCGGAGGTGCCGGCCGTTGCCTGAGACCACCCTTGTCATCCGGGGCGGCACTGTTGTCGGACCCGGCGGCCTGATCCGACGCGACGTCGCGGTCGGTGGCCGCGACGTCGTCGGGCTGGCCGAGTCCATCGACACGCCACGCGGCGCGCGGGTGCTCGACGCCGCCGGGTGCCTCGTCGGCCCGGGCCTGGTCGATCTGCACACGCACCTGCGTCAGCCCGGCCGCGAGGAGGCCGAGACGATCGAGACCGGAGCCCGGGCGGCCGCACTGGGGGGCTACACGGCCATCGTGGCCATGCCCAACACGGAGCCCGCCATCGACTCCGCCGGCGTGGCGGCGGAGGTGCTCGCCCTCGGCGCCGGCTGTGTGGCTGAGGTCGCCGTGGCGGGCGCCATCACCGTCGGGCGTGCAGGCCACGCGTTGGCCCCGCTCGGCGAGCTGGCCGCGCTCGGCGTGACGCTCTTCACCGACGACGGCGCGGGCGTCCAGGACGGCGCGCTCATGCGGCGTGCACTCGACTATGCCAAGGGCCTCGGCGTCACGTTGGCCCAACACTGCGAGGACACGTGTCTCGCGGCCGGCGGCGCAATGCACGAGGGGTCCTGGTCGAGCCGGCTCGGTATCCCCGGCATGCCGGCGGCCGCCGAAGAGGCCATGGTGGCCCGCGACATCGCGCTGGCCCGTCTGACCGGTGCACCGGTGCACTTCCTCCACCTGTCCACGGCAGGATCCGTCGACCTGGTCCGCCGGGCCAAGGAGGAAGGCCTCCCGGTCACGGCCGAGGCCGCGCCGCACCACATGCTGCTCACCCACGCCGCAGTGGCGGGCTACGACCCGGTTTTCAAGGTGAACCCGCCCCTTCGTACGGACGAGGACGTGGCGGCGGTCGTCGCCGGCCTGTGCGACCGCACCATCGATGCAGTGGCGACCGACCATGCGCCCCACGCCCCCGAGTCCAAGGACGCTCCCTTCGAGCAGGCCCCGCCGGGCATGTTGGGGCTGCAGACAGCATTGCCCATCGCTTGGGAGGTCCTCTCGGCCCAACTGGGGCCCGAGCGCGTGTTCGCGCTCATGAGCGCGCAGCCCGCCGTCATCGCCAAGCTGAGGGTGACCGATCCCCGTGGCGCGGGCCACAGTGCACAGGGCGGACCGGTCGAGGTGGGTTCGACGGCCAATCTGTGCGTCTTCGACCCCACCGCGACGACGGTGGTGGACCCGGCGGCGTTGGCCAGCCGCAGCCGGAACACGCCTTACGCCGGGCGCAGGTTTGCCGGCGCCGTGCGCCACACCGTCCTGCGGGGCGAAGCGGTCGTGATCGACGCGACGGCGCAACGGTGAAGGTGGGTCCGGCCGGCAACCGTGACCGGCCTGCGGCACTCCTGGTCACCGCGGACGGGACCGTCTTCACGGGCGAGGCGGCCGGCGCCGCGATGCCCGTGGCGACCGGGGAGCTCGTCTTCAACACCGCCATGAGCGGCTACCAGGAGGTGATCACCGATCCCTCCTATGCCGGCCAGGTGATCGCCTTCACCAGTCCGCACATCGGCAACTACGGGACCAACGCCGCCGACGACGAGGCGACGGCCCCGCACTGCCGCGGGATCGTCGTGCGCGACCTGGCCGACGAGCCGTCCAACTGGCGGGCGACCGAGGATCTCGAGCACTTCGTGCGCCGCCACGGGGTCCCGGCCCTCACCGGCGTCGACACGCGGCGCCTGGCCCGACACGTCCGCACGGCCGGGGCCGTGCCGTGCGCCTTCGGAACGGCACCGGAGGCGGAACTGCGCGGCAGCGGCCGCAGCGGCCGTGGGCACCGACGGCATGGACCTCGTGGCGGGCGTGACGGCCGCCGAGCCCAGCACCCATCCCGGCATGGGGCCCGGTGCGGCCGGCGGCCTGCGCATCGTGGCCTATGACTTCGGCGTCAAGACGACCATGGTGCAGCTGCTCACCGCGCTGGGCACCGTCATAGTGGTGCCCGCCGGTACCACGGCCGACGAGGTGCTCGGGTTCGAGCCCGACGGCGTCTTCCTGTCCAACGGACCGGGGGACCCCGCGGCCTTGCCGGGCCCGACCGCGGCCGTGGCCGACCTGGTCGGTCGCGTGCCCGTCTTCGGCATCTGCCTCGGCCACCAGATCCTGGCCACCGCCCTGGGCGGGTCGACCTACAAGCTGCCCTTCGGGCACCACGGCGCCAACCATCCCGTGCAGCGCCTGGAGACCGGAGTGATCGAGATCACGAGCCAGAACCACAACTACGCGGTCGCGGCGGGCTCCATTCCCGGCGCCGAGACCACCCACGTCAACCTCAACGATGGCGTGATCGAAGGGTTCCGGTCACTCACGGCCCCGGCGTTCTCGGTGCAGTACCACCCGGAGGCCGCCCCCGGCCCGCACGACGCCCGCTATCTCTTCGGCGCCTTCCGCGACCTCATGCTGGCCCATCCCACCCGTTCGACCGGCGCCGGCGCCGGGGTGCGCTGAGAGCGAGCAGGGGAGTTCACAGAGATGCCGCGCCGCGACGACCTGCAGTCGATCCTCGTCATCGGTTCGGGCCCGATCGTGATCGGCCAGGCCTGCGAGTTCGACTACTCGGGCACCCAGGCCTGCCGGGTCCTGGTCGAGGAGGGGTACCGGGTGATCCTGGCCAACTCCAACCCGGCCACGATCATGACGGACCCCGGGACGGCGGATCGCACCTACATCGAGCCGCTCGACCCGGAGGTGCTGACCGCCATCATCGAGAAGGAACGTCCCGACGCGCTGCTGCCGACCCTCGGCGGGCAGACGGCGCTCAACCTGACCATGCGTCTGGTCGAGCTCGGTGTGCTGGAGCGCTTCGGTGTCGAGGTCATCGGGGCGCGGCCCGAGGCCATTTCCACGGCGGAGGACAGGGACCGCTTCAAGGCGGCCATGGAGGACATCGGACTCGAGGTCCCGCGCTCCGGGTTCGCCCACTCGCTGCAGGAGTCGGAGGAGATCGCGGCCGACATCGGCTTCCCGATCATGGTGCGACCGAGCTACATCCTGGGTGGGAAGGGAACGGGCATCGCCGAGGACGCAGTGGAGTTCGCACAACTCGCGGCGGAGGGCCTGGCCGCCAGCCCGGTGGGCCAGATCCTCGTGGAGCAGTCCATCGCCGGCTGGAAGGAGTTCGAGCTCGAGGTGATGCGCGACGCGGCGGACAACTGCGTCGTCGTCTGTTCCATCGAGAACCTCGACCCGATGGGAGTGCACACGGGGGACTCCATCACGGTGGCTCCGGCGCAGACCCTCACCGACGTGGAGTACCAGGCCATGCGCGACGACGCGTTCGCCTGCCTGCGCCGGGTGGGTGTCGAGACCGGCGGCTCCAACGTGCAGTTCGCCGTGGAGCCGTCGACGGGGCGGCGGGTGATCATCGAGATGAACCCCCGCGTGTCGCGCTCGTCCGCGCTGGCCTCCAAGGCCACGGGGTTCCCCATCGCCAAGATCGCGGCCCGCCTGGCGGTCGGGTACCTGCTCAACGAGATCGCCAACGACATCACGAAGGCGACGCCGGCTTCGTTCGAACCCACGATCGACTACGTCGTGACCAAGGTCCCGCGCTGGGCCTTCGAGAAGCTTCCGGGTGCCGATGGTCGGCTCGGGACGCGCATGCAGTCCGTCGGTGAGGTCATGGCCATCGGGCGCACGTTCTGCGAGTCGCTCCAGAAGGCGTTGCGCTCGCTGGAGCAGGGCCGGGCCGGTCTCAACGCGGACCCCGCCGGGGCGGCGTTCGATGCACTGCCCCCCGACGAGCTCCTCGAGCGCATGGCCATCGCCACTCCCGAGCGCGTCTTCGAGCTCGAAGCGGCGCTGCGCCTCGGCGTTGAGGTCGAGGAGGTGGTCGCGGCCACCGGCATCGACCCCTGGTTCGTCCGCCAGGTCGGGCGCATCGCAGCCGAACACCAGCGCCTCGCGGCGGCGGACTCGCTCGGGCCGACCGACTTCAGGCGGGCCAAGCGGCTCGGGTTCTCCGACGCTCAGCTGGCCCACCTGCGGAATGCGACCGAAGCGGACATGCGGGCTACCCGGCTGTCGCACGGCGTGCGGGCGACGTTCAAGACGGTCGACACCTGCGCCGCGGAGTTCGAGGCGTTCACGCCCTACCACTACGCCACCTACGAGGAGGAGGACGAGGTCCGCCCATCCGATCGCGCCAGGGTGATCATCCTGGGTTCGGGCCCCAATCGAATCGGCCAGGGCATCGAATTCGACTACTGCTGCGTGCACGCCTCCATGTCGTTGCGTGATGCCGGCTACGAGACGGTGATGATCAACTGCAACCCGGAAACGGTCTCGACCGACTACGACACGTCGGACCGCCTCTACTTCGAGCCGCTGACCGACGAGGACGTGGCCAACGTGCTCGATGCCGAGTTGGCGGCCGGAGGGCGGCTGGCCGGGGTCATCGTCTCCCTCGGCGGGCAGACGCCGCTCAAGCTGGCCGGCTCCCTCCCTGCGGAGCTGGTTCTCGGGACCAGTCCCGCTTCCATCGACCTCGCCGAGGACCGTGAGCGCTGGAACGCGCTGTGTCGCGAGCTGGAGATTCCACAACCGCCCGGGGGGACGGCGACCACCACCAGCGAGGCGCTGGCCATCGCCGGGCAGATCGGCTACCCGGTGCTCCTGCGTCCGAGCTATGTCCTGGGCGGCCGCGCCATGGAGATCGTCTATGACGACGACGGAGTGCGCCGGGTCATGCAGTCGATGACGACCGGCGCGCTCGCCCGAGAGGGCGGTGTCACCGCCGACCGGCCCGTGCTGGTGGACCGGTTCTTGGAGGACGCGGTCGAGGTCGATGTCGACGCCGTACGCGACGGCGAGGGCGAGATCCTCATCGCCGGTGTGATGGAACACGTCGAGGAGGCGGGCGTGCATTCCGGTGACTCCGCCTGCGCACTGCCGCCGCAGACGCTGCGCCCCGAGGTGATCGAGGAGCTCGAGCGGCACACCCGCGCCCTGGCGGAGTCGCTCGGTGTGTGCGGCCTCATCAACGTGCAGTTCGCCGTGAAAGAGGGGCAGGTCTACGTGCTCGAGGCCAACCCCCGGGCGAGCCGGACCGTCCCCTTCGTCGCCAAGGCCACGGGGGTGCCGCTGGCCATGGTGGCCTCCCGGGTCATGGTGGGCCAGACTCTGGCCGACCTGCGCCGGGAGGGCCTCATCGGGGCCGATGTCATCGGTCGGGTGCCGGTGCTCGACCACGTGAGCGTCAAGGAGGCGGTGCTGCCCTTCGACCGCTTCCCCGGTGTGGACATCCTTCTCGGCCCCGAGATGCGCTCGACCGGCGAGGTCATGGGCGTCGACAGCACCTTTGGCCTGGCCTTTGCCAAGAGCCAGATGGCGGCGGGGACGCGCCTGCCCGATTCGGGGACCGTCTTCCTGTCGCTGGCCGACCGGGACAAGCCGGCTGGCCTCCAGGTGGCTCGCGCCTTCAGTGCCCTTGGCTTCTCCGTCGCGGCGACCCTCGGGACGGCCGGCTACCTGCGCTCCGAAGGCATGGTCGTCGACACCTTGGTGGCCAAGGTGGGGGAGGAGGGCGTGGCGTCCGACGCCGTGGCGCTCATTGCACAGGGCAAGGTGCAGTTGGTCGTGAACACGCCGCGCGGTCTGGGCCCACGGGCCGACGGCGCTCACATCCGCACCGCCTCGGTGACGCACAAAGTGCCATGCCTCACCACGCTGGCCGCCGCCAGGGCCGCGGCGGGGGGAATCGCCGATGCGCGGTCGCATCCACTCGAGGTGCGCGCGCTGCAGGACCTGCACCCGATTCCCGGGAGCGCGTCGGAGTGAGCGTCGCTCCCGACGCACGCCGAGCGGCGACGCTCGCCACATGCATCGGGAGCCTCGATCTGGCCAACCCGGTCATGACGGCGTCCGGGACGTCGGGCCACGGCACGGAGCTGGCCGATTACGGGCCGCTGGGCAGCCTCGGCGCGGTCGTCGTCAAGTCGCTCTGCGTCGAGCCGTGGCCGGGCAACCCGGGACCGCGGGTGCACGAGGTCGGGGCCGGCATGCTCAACAGCGTGGGCCTGCAGGGACCCGGGCTGGCGGCCTGGGTTGCCGATGATCTCCCCGCGCTGCACGCCGCGGGCGCGCGCGTTGTCGTGAGCATCTGGGGTCGTTCGGTGTCGGACTACGCGCGGGCGGCGGCGCTCGTGGCCGTCGCGGCCTCCTCGGACGCGGGCTCGTGCATCGACGCGCTCGAGATCAACGTGAGCTGTCCCAACGTGGAGGACCGCTCACGCATCTTCGCCCACTCGGCCGATGCGACGTCGCGTGTGCTCGAGGCCACGGCGTGCGGGCTGCCGCGCTGGGCCAAGCTCAGCCCGAACGTGCCCGACCTGGTGGAGATAGCCACCGGTGCGGTCGAGGGCGGTGCCGACGGGCTGACGCTCGTGAACACGCTGCTCGGCTTGGCCCTCGACACCGAGTCGGGCCGGCCCTTCCTGGGCGCCGGCGGGGGCGGGCTGTCCGGTGCCGCCGTGCATCCCGTGGCCGTCCGGGCCGTGTGGGAGTGCCGGGCGGCGTTCCCCGAGCTGCCCATCGTGGGAGTGGGGGGCGTCTTCTCGGGACGTGACGCGGTGGAACTGTTGCTCGCAGGCGCCGACGCCGTCCAGGTGGGCACCGCTACGTTCCGGGATCCCCGGGCGCCCTGGAAGGTGCTGCGCCAGTTGGCGAAGTGGTGTGACGCGCACTCCACGAACGTCGCGGAGATTCGCCAGCGGGTGCGCAGCCGTGTTGGCGGCGGAGTCGCCGGCGGTGCGAAGGACGCGGTCGACCCCGACGCCCATGCCCACGACAATGCCCACGACAATGCCCACGACAATGCCCACGACAATGCCCACGACAATGCCCACGACAATGCCCACGACCACGACGTTGCGCCGGGCGCTGCCGTACCATTGCTCAACGAAGGAGGACGTGATGGCTGACAGTTTTGGCGACCGGGTCGCTGCCGCTGTCGCCGCGACGGGGCCGCTGTGCGCGGGAATCGATCCTTCGGCGGCGTTGCTGGCCGAATGGGGGCTGAGTGACGACGCCAGTGGACTGCGCTCCTTCTGTGCGACCTGCGTCGAGGGGTTCGCGGGCGCGGTGAGCGCGATCAAGCCGCAGGTCGCCTTCTTCGAGCGCCATGGTTCGGCCGGGATGGCGGAGCTGGAGCGACTTGTCGCTGAGGCCACCGCCGCGGGCTTGATCGTCATCGCCGACGCCAAGCGGGGCGACATCGATTCGACGGCGGAGGCCTACGCCGACGCCTGGCTGGGAGAGGAGAGCCCACTAGCCGCCGATGCCGTGACGGCCCACCCGTACCTGGGCCTCGGAGCGCTGGCACCACTCGTCCGGCTCGGCGCCGCCAACGGCCGGGGCGTGCTGGTGGTGGCCCGGAGCTCCAACCCCGAGGGCCGGGTCCTGCAGCAGGCGACCACCTCGGGGGGAGCGGGGGTCGAGGACATGCTCCTGGCCGAGATCGCCGAGCTCAACGGTTCGCCCGAGGTTCCGGCGGGAACGGTCGGTGCGGTGATCGGTGCGACCCTTGAGCCGTCAGCCTTCGCGTTATCCCAGCTGGGGGGCGTAATTCTGGCTCCCGGCTTGGGCGCCCAAGGTGCTGGGCCCGCCGATGTGGCGACTCGATTCGCCGGATGCCGCCCCGGATCGGTGCTGCCGAGCAGCTCCCGTGGGCTGTTGAAGGAGGGACCGGATCCTGCCGCCTTGCAACGAAGCGCGCGGTCGCTGAACCGCGAGCTGGCGGCGGCGATGGGCTGAAGAGGGAATATGGCTGTGAACGGCCCTGGCCGAGGCGCTATGGTCTCGCCATGCCGCAACCTCCCGCACTCACTCCAGAGCAGCGCGCCGCTGCACTCGAAAAGGCTGCCAAGGTTCGCCGTGAGCGGGCCGAGGTCAAGGACAAGCTCAAGATGGGCAACCTTTCGTTGGCGGACCTCCTCCACGAGGCGGACTCCAACGAGACCATCGGCAAGATGAAGGTGGTGTCCGTCCTCGAATCCCTTCCCGGCCTGGGCAAGGTGAAGGCACGTCGTCTGATGGAGACCGTCGGGATCAGCGACAGCCGGCGGCTCCAGGGTCTCGGTGCCAAGCAGCGCGAGGCGCTGCTCAAAGAGACTGCGCGCTGAACCCAACATCGACCAGCCGCGCATCTTCGTGCTCATCGGCCCTGGTGGGGCTGGCAAGGGCACAGTCGCCGCGGAGCTGATCGCGCGGGACCCGACCCTCTGGCTGAGCCGGAGCTGGACCACGAGGGAGGCCCGCCCGGGCGAGCGTGAGCGCAACGCCTACGTCTTCGTCGATCGCCCCACCTTCGAGGAGGCCATCGCCCAGGGTCGGTTCTTCGAATGGGCCGAGTTCCTCGATTACCTCATGGGGACGCCCATCCCCGATCCTCCGCCAGGTGCCGACGTCCTCCTCGAGATCGACGTCCAGGGGGCCGAGCAGGTCCTGGCGCAGCGGCCTGATGCGACGGTGATCCTGCTGCTCCCGCCGTCGCCCGAGGTGCAGGCGCAGCGACTGTCGGCTCGGGGCGACGACGAGGCCCACATCCGCCGCAGGGTCGAACTGGGTCGGTCGGAGGTCGAGCGTGGAGCCGAAATTGCAGCTCACACGGTCGTCAACGACGACCTTGCCCGGGCCCTGGCCGAACTCGCGGCTATAGTTGCTCGGACTCGGACGGCTGCCCCCTGCGCCGCGAACCCGGAGGAATCCTGATGGCCCAAGGCCGCCACACGCTCATGGACCCAGCAATTGAAGAGCTCCTGGACAAGGTGGACTCCAAGTTCACCCTGGTGGCGCTGGGTGCGGCCCGCGCCCGCCAAGTGAACTCGTACTACAACAGCCTCGGTGAGGGTCTGGGCAAGGTGGTCCCGCCCCAGGTCGCGTCCGTCTCGGGCAAGCCCGTCTCCATTGCCTTCGAGGAGATCGCGGCCGGTAAGGCGACCTACACGCGCCCGGACCCAGAGGAAGAGGCGGCGCTGGCCGCCGCCATCGCGGATGCCGCCGAGGCGGGCCTGCTCGGCGCCGACGCCGACGCCGACGCCGGCCAAGCTGAGGGCGAGGCGGACGAGACCGCGGAAGTGGAAGTGATCGAAGCACTCGACGTCGGGGGCGACGACCCTGTCGCCAGCTAGGCGCTCGACGGACAGGCCCGGTGCACGGCGCCGATAGCCGGAGACTCCGAATCGAGGACTCGACCATGAATGTTGACCCCACCCTCTCCCAACCCCGCGTCGTCCTCGGCGTCTGCGGCGGTATCGCTGCCTACAAGGCGGTCGAGGTCTGCCGGCAACTCGTCGATGCCGGCTTGCACGTGACGCCGGTGCTGACCGACGAGGCCACGCGGTTCATCGGCGCAGTGACGTTCTCGGCCCTGGCGTCAGAGCCGGCGCAGACCTCGCTGTGGGACGAAGCATCACCCATTCCCCATACGAGGCTCGGCCAGAGCGCCGACCTCGTGGTGATCGTCCCGGCGACGGCGCACACCATTGCCCGCTATGCCGCCGGGCTCTCCGACGACCTCCTCTGCGCCACCCTGCTCGCCACGCGGGCACCGGTCATCGTCTGCCCCGCCATGCACACGGAGATGTGGGAGCACCCGTCGGTGCGCGAGAACCTCTCCACCCTCGAGCGGCGAGGTGTCGAGATCATCCCGCCGGAGAGCGGGCGCCTCGCCGGGGGTGACTCGGGCGAGGGCCGGCTCGCCGACCCGGCCGTCATCACCGCGCGCGTCATCGAACGGCTCGGCCGGACGGTCCGGCGCGACCTCCATGGGCTGCGTCTGACGGTCAGCGCGGGTGGAACCCGCGAACCGCTCGATCCTGTGCGCTTCATCACGAACCGCTCCTCGGGGAAGCAGGGGCACACGATCGCCGTCGCCGCGGCCCGCCGCGGTGCGTCGGTGACTCTCGTCACGTCTTCGCCGCTCGAGCTCCCGCCGGACGTCTCGTCGGTGGTGACGAGGATCGACGTGGAGACGGCGGCGGACATGGAACACGCGATCGGCGCGGCAGCGGAAGGTGCCGATGTCGTGGTGATGGCCGCGGCAGTGGCGGACTTCCGTCCGAAGCGACCGGCGGGGAAGAAGCTCTCCAAGGACGAGGGGATCCCCGAGCTCGTCCTCGAGCCGACCCCCGACATCCTGGCCGGCCTGGCCACCCGCCGCCGCCCCGGGCAGGTGCTGGTCGGTTTCGCAGCAGAGACCCACGATCCGCTCGAACGTGGCCGGCTCAAGTTGGTCCGCAAAGGCGTCGACATGTTGGTCGTCAACGATGTGACCGCTCCGGGAACAGGTTTTGATCATGACACGAATGCGGTCGTGATCCTGGACTCCGGCGGGAACACACGAGAAATCCCACTGACCTCCAAGGATGCAGTGGCACATGCCGTATTGGATAGTGTCCTCGGCCACTACAAGGAGAAGCGGAGCACCACGTGAGAACCACATTCACCTCGGAATCGGTGACCGAGGGACACCCTGACAAAATGGCGGATCAGATCTCTGACGCCGTCCTCGACGCGATGCTCGAGGGCGACCCCTCGAGCCGCGTGGCCTGCGAGACGCTGCTGACCACCGGCCTCGTAGTGGTGGCCGGTGAGGTGACGACGTCCACCTACGTCGACATCCCTTCGATCGTGCGCGACACGGTGTGCGACATCGGCTACGACAACGACTCGTACGGCTTCAACGGGAAGACCTGCGGTGTGTTGGTGTCCCTCGACGCGCAGTCTCCGGACATCGCCCAGGGCGTCGACGCCGCGTTCGAGCTCCGCAGCGGCAAGGGCGGCGAGGACGTCCTCAACGCACAGGGTGCCGGAGACCAGGGAATGATGTTCGGCTACGCCTGCGACGAGACGCCCGACCTCATGCCGCTGCCGATCTGGTTGTCGCACCGCCTCTCGGAGCGCCTGGCCCAGGTACGCCGGGCCGCGGCAGTGCCGTATCTGCGGCCGGATGGCAAGACGCAGGTCTCGGTCGTCTACGAGGACGGGCGTCCGGTGCGCATCGAGACCGTGCTGATCTCGACCCAGCACGCGGGCGGCATCGACCTCGAGGAGCAGCTGCGGCCGGATCTCACCGAGCACGTGATCAACCCCCTCCTCCCGACCGATCTGGACACCGACGGGCTGCGGATCTTCGTCAACCCCACCGGGATCTTCGAGCTCGGCGGTCCGCACGCCGACACCGGCCTCACGGGACGCAAGATCATCGTGGACACCTACGGCGGCATGGCCCGTCACGGCGGCGGCGCGTTCTCGGGCAAGGACCCTTCCAAGGTCGACCGCTCGGCGGCCTATGCGGCACGCTGGGTCGCCAAGCACGTGGTGGCCTCCGGCGCGGCCAAGCGATGCGAGGTGCAGGTGGCGTACGCCATCGGCGTCGCGCACCCCGTGTCGTTGCTCGTGGAAACCTTCGGTACGGAGTCGGTGGATCCCGAGAAGATCGCCGACGCGGTGCGCGAGCTGTTCGATCTGCGCCCGGCGGCCATCGCCCGGGACCTCGACCTGCGCCGGCCCATCTACAAGAAGACGGCGGCCTACGGTCACTTCGGACGCTCGGAAAAGGAGTTCACGTGGGAGGCCACCCCGCGGGTGGACGACCTGCGGACCGCCTTGGGACTCTGATCGCTCGACGGCTCCCCTGAGGGAGCCGTCGAGCGGTGCCAGTTGACCTCATGACGCAGGACGCCGGAACCCCGGACAGGCCGCGTGTGGTGCGCGTTCGCACCGAGGTGGCCGCCGTGGCCAAGACGTTCGACTACTCGGTGCCCACGGGATGGAGCGACGAGGTGCGCATCGGCAGCCGTGTGCGGGCGCCCTTCCATGGGCGGACGGTGCGGGGGTGGGTGGTCGAGGAGGACGTCGGCGCACCGGCCGGTGTCTCCGTCCTCCCGCTCAAGTCGTGGTTGGGTTGGGGTCCACCGCCCGCGCTCGTTGCACTGGCCGACTGGGCCGCCTGGCGCTGGGCCGGACCGGCCTCCTTCTTTCTGAATATCGCGTCCCCGGCGACCGTCGTGCGTGCGCTGCCCACCCCGGCGCCCTGGCGCGAGCTGCCGCCGCCACCGGTGGCGCCCCAACCCGGGGGTGCCCCGACACTCGCGCCGGTGCGGCTCGAACTGGCGCAGGCCGGGGTGACGATCGTTCGCCAGCCCCCGGTCACCGATCCGATCGACCTCGTGTTGTCGGTGGTGGGGAACCCGGCGGTGCGCGCCCGGGACGGCAGCGTCCTGGTGCTCGTCCCGTCCTCGGGCTGGGCGGAGCGGCTCACGGCACGGCTGGCGCGCCGGGGGTGCCCGACCGCCGGAACCTGGGAGCAGGCGCGGGCGGGTTGGCCGGTCGTGGTCGGCAGCCGGGCCGGTGCCTGGGCTCCGGTGCTGCGGCTGGCGGCGGTCGTCGTTCTCGATGCGCATGACGCCGCCTATCGGGAGGAGCGCGCGCCGACCTACAGCGCGGTGGACGTCCTGCTCGAGCGAGCCCGCCGTGAGGGCGTTCCCTGCGTTCTCGCCTCACCCGTGCCGCCGGTGACGCTGGCCGCGCGCACCGGGGTGCGGACGATTGCGCCGTCGCGGGCAGAGGAGCGAGCGGGTTGGCCCGTGCTCGAGCGGGTCGATCGCCGCGGCGCGGACCCGCGGAGCGGCATGTTTTCCGAGGAGTTCGTGCGCCTGGCCCGGTCCGTCCTGGATGATGCCGCCGCCGAGCGGGGCCCGTTGGTCTGCGTCTACAACCGCAAGGGTGGAGCGCGCTTGCTCGCCTGCCGCCACTGTGGGGAGCTGGCCCGGTGCGCACGTTGTGGCGCGGCCGCGGCCCAGCCGCGTGGCGAGCAGGTCCTGCAGTGCCCGCGGTGCGGTGACACCCGGCCCGTCGTCTGCGCGTCCTGCGGCCGGCTGCGGATGAAGACGCTGCGAGCCGGAGTGAGCCGCCTCCGCGACGAATTGGCGGCGCTCCTGGGCGTCGAGGTCGGGGAGGTGGCGGGCCCACCGCCGGCCGGGTCGGATCCGCCGGTGCCCACAGCCCCGGTCCTTGTCGGCACCGAGGCGGTCTTGCACCGGGTGCGCCGCGCCGCGGCGGTGGTGTTCCTCGACATCGATCTGCACCTGCTCGCACCGCGACTTTCCGCGGCCGAGGAGACCATGGCCCTGTTCGTCCGGGCTGCCCGGCTCGTCGGCGCCCGGACCACCGGAGAACCGTGGGCGCGGCTCCAGGTCCAGACTCGGGTGCCCGACCATCCGCTGCTGGCGGCGATCTCGCGGGGCGAACCGGCTGAGGTGTTGGCCGAGGAGGTGGCCATCCGCCGCGCGTCGGCCCTGCCTCCCTTTGCCGCGCTGGCGCTCGTCTCGGGTGTGCTCGCGCCCCCCTATGCCGAGTCCTTACGCCGCGAGGCCGACGCGCCGACCGGCCCGACCGGCGCGACCGCCCCGACTGGCCCTGCTCCGACGACTACTTCGGTGTCGCCGCTCGGAGATACTTCGGTGTCGCCGCTCGGAGACGATCGCTTCCTCCTCCGAGCGGACACGCACGAACCCCTGTGCGACCTCCTGGCCCGGACCCCCCGACCACCGGGACGAGGGCTGCGCGTGGAGGTTGACCCCGTCTCGCTCTGAGCGCCGGGCCCCGAAATGAGCGGCCTGCCGGCCTCGGGGCCGGGTCGGGGATCGCAGGTCCTGCCGGTAGGATGGGGCGATGGCCGGCTTCACCATCCGTCAGTACGGCGACCCCGTGCTCAAGGAGCGCACCCGCGAGGTGGACGACATCGACGGCGCCGTGGCCAGTCTGGTCGATTCCATGATCGAGACGATGTATGCCGCCCCCGGAACCGGGCTGGCGGCCAACCAGGTGGGGGTGCAGCGCCGCATCTTCGTCTACGACGTCGGCGAGGGCGCCCGCACCGTCATCAACCCGCAGATCATCGAGAGCGACGGGGAGTGGGTCTTCGACGAGGGTTGCCTGTCGGTGCCCGGCCTCAGCTGGGAGATCGTGCGGCCCAATACCGTGCACCTGGTCGGGCTCGACCTCGACGGGAACGAGATCTCGCTCGAGGCGTCCGAGCTCGAGGGTCGCGTGTTCCAGCACGAGCTCGACCACCTCGACGGGATCCTGCTGGTGGAGCGCCTCACTGAGGACCAGCGCAAGGAAGCGCTGAAGATCCTGCGCAGCCGCACGCTCGACCTGCCGGCGGCCGATCCCGACGGGCTCGCCAACCTGTTTTCGCGCTGACGCCGGCGGCTGACCCGCCGGTCGTCGCCTTCCCGCGGCGGCGGCCTGTTCTACGGTGAGCGGGTGTCCCGGCTGGCGTATCTCGGCACCCCCGACACGGCGGTCCCGCCGTTGCGCGCGCTCGTCGAGGCAGGGCACGACGTGGCCCTCTGCGTGACGCGGCCCGATCGACGGCGCGGCCGAGGCGGGAAGACCACGCCGAGCCCGGTCAAGGAGGCGGCCACCGAGCTCGGGCTCACCGTCTCGCACGACATGGACGACCTGGTCGGGGCCGGCATCGAGCTGGCCGTGGTGGTGGCCTATGGCCGCATCATTCCCCGCCGGCTGCTCGAGCAGATCCCGATGGTCAACCTGCACTTCTCCCTCCTGCCCCGCTGGCGCGGTGCCGCCCCCGTCGAGCGGGCCATCCTCGCCGGCGACCGACAGACGGGTGTCTGCGTGATGGAGGTCGAGGAGGGCCTCGACACCGGTCCGGTCTATGCCGTGCGCACGGTGCCGCTCGACGACGACGTCACGCTGGAGGCCCTCCTCCGGCAACTGGTGACCGTGGCCAGCGCGCTCGTGGTCGACGTGCTGGCGGCCGGGGTCTCCGGGTTGCCGGACCCCGAACCGCAGCAGGGCGAGGTCACCATGGCGGAGAAGATCACCAAGGAGGATCTGCGCCTCGATTGGACGGCGCCGGCCGTCCAACTCAGGCGGGTCGTGCGCCTCGGCCGGGCCTGGACGACGTTCCGCGGCAAGCGGCTGACCGTGCTCGATGCCGTGCCGGGCCCGAGCCAGCCCGACACCGAGCGGCACCCCCCCGGGGCGCTCGACGGCCCGTCCGTCGCCACCGGCGGTGGGACCCTGGTGTTGCGCCAGGTGCAGCCCGAGAGCCGTTCTCCCATGTCAGCCGAGGAGTGGCTGCGCGGCGTGCGGCCGGCGGTCGGCGAGCTTCTCGGGACGGACTAAACATGGGAGTGGTGACCGTGACTCCGATCGACGGGTGGAGCCCCGACCAATACGAGCGGTTCCGTTCGGAGCGCCAGCAGCCCTTCGACGATCTCCTGACTCTCTGCCATCCCATCCCCGGCGGTCTCGTCGTCGACCTCGGCTGCGGCACGGGGGACCTGACCAAGATCCTGCACGAGGAGATGGCGGCCAAGGAGACGGTCGGCGTCGACTCCTCACCGGCGATGCTGGCCCGCGCCCAGTTGGCGCACGCCGACGTGCCCGGCCTGTCGTTCGCCCAAGGTGACATCGCAACGTGGCTCGACGAAGGCCTCGACCTCGTGTTCGCCAACGCGTCGCTCCAGTGGATCGACGATCATCTCAACCTGCTGGCGCGCATGCGCACCGCGCTCTGCCCTGACGGGCAGCTCGCGTTCCAGGTGCCGGCCAACTACCGCCATCCGTCGCATCTGTTGGCGCAAGCCGTGGCCAACGAGCCCCCGTTCATCGATGCGCTCTACGGGGATGTCCCCGCGGACCGCGGCCGCTTCGTGCTGTCGCCGGAGCTCTACGCCGACCTCCTCTATGAGTTGGGCGCGAAGGATCAGGTCGTGCGCATGGAGGTCTACGGCCACGAGCTCGAGTCGACCAGCGAGGTGGTCGAATGGGTCATGGGCACGCTGCTCACGCCCTACCGCAGGCGGCTGAGCCCCGAGCTGTTCGAGGCGTTCGTGGAGCGCTACCGGGAACGACTGATCGAGGAGCTCGGCGAGCGCGAGCCGTACTTCTACGGGTTCCGGCGCATCCTCTGCTGGGCGCGTTTCAGCTGAGCGCCGGCGCACAGATGGAGGGGCGGTCGTCGACCCCGGGTCGCGATCCGGGCCGTTTCGGCGATCTCCGCATCGCGCCGTCGGTCCTGTCGGCCGACTTCGGGATGCTCGCCGAGCAGGTCGGGGAGGTGGCCCCTGCGGCCGACTGGTTGCACGTCGATGTGATGGACGGGCACTTCGTCCCGAACGTGACCATCGGCCCTCCCGTCGTGGCCTCCCTGCGCCGCCACACGCCGCTGTTCTTCGACTGCCACCTCATGATGACCGAGCCGGGGCGCTACCTGAAGGACTTCGCCGAGGCCGGGGCGGACGGCTGCACCGTGCACGTCGAGGTGGGGAACACCGACGAGCTGGTCACCCAGATGCGCGGTCTCGGGTTGCGGGCGGGCCTGGCCCTCAATCCCGACACGCCCTTCGACGCCGTGCGGCCCTATCTGCGCGACGTCGATCTCGTCCTGTGCATGACGGTGTTCCCCGGCTTCGGTGGCCAGAGCTTCATCGCCGATGTCATGGCGAAGGTGGCCCGGGTACGCGCCGAGGTGGTCGCCGGCTCGCTGGATCTCGACATCGAGGTGGACGGAGGGATCGACACCACCACGGCGCCGGTCGCCGCCGCGGCCGGCGCCAACGTGTTGGTGGCCGGCAGCGCGATCTTCGGGCAGCCGCGGCCGTGGGAGGCGGCCGACGCCATCCGGGAGTCGGTCCGCCTCGCCGCCGGCACCCGGTGACGACCGGCGGGGCGTGACACCCGGCGGGCCATGAGTGGACGTCCCCGCCGGGCGATCGTCGCCGGCGGCGGTGTCCTCGGCACCTGGCACGCGCTCGAGCTGGCCGGGGCCGGATTCTCCGTGGAGCACCTCGAGGCCGAGGCGGCGCCGACGGGCGCGTCGGTGCGCAACTTCGGTCTGGTGTGGGTGAGCGGCCGGCGCTCCGGCGCCGAGCTCGAGGTGGCCCGGCGGGCTCGCCGGCGCTGGGAGGAGATCGGCGCGGCGGTGCCGGGGATCGCCTTCCGCGCCGATGAGCTCGCTGACCGTCGCCTGCGACGACGCCGCCCGCGCCGTCATGGAGGGCTTCGCCGGGCACCCCGATGCCACGGCGCGCTCGATCACGTTCCTGGAGCCCGACGCGGCGCGGGCGGTCAATCCGGCGGTCCGGGGCGCCATCACGGGGGCACTGCACTGTGCCGAGGACGCCGTGGTCGAGCCCCGCCCCGCGCTGGGAGCGCTGCGCGCGCATCTGAGCGGGGTCCACGGGGACCGGTACCGCTTCCACCCGGGGCGGCGGGTCGCCGCCGCCGAGCCCCACGCGCTCGTCGACACCACGGGGACCCGTTGGGAGGGCGAGGTCGTCGTGCTGGCGACCGGCGCCGCCTACGACCACCTGCCGGGCTGCGAACCGGTGGCCAGCCGCCTGCGCCGCGTCCGGCTGCAGATGCTCGAGACGGCCCCCTTCGCCACCGCGGTCACGACGTCCCTCGCCGACGTGGACACCTTGCGCTACTACCCGGCCTACGAGTCGGCCTCACTGGCGCAGCTGGGGGAGCAGACCCCGGTCGCGGCCGCACATCACCTGCAGCTCCTGCTGGTCCAGCGCCCCGACGGCGGCCTGACGATCGGGGACACGCACGCCTACGGGGAGCCCTTCGACTTCGCGTTGAGCGAGGACCCCACGCACGAGCTCCTGGAGCGGGCCCGGCGGATCCTGGGGACGGCACTCCCGCCCGTGCGGCGCCGCTGGGAGGGCGTCTATGCACAGTGCATCGACGGCGCGGTCTGCCTCCGCGAGGAGATCCACCCGGGGGTCTGGATGGTGACCGGGCCGGGCGGGCGGGGCATGACGTGCGCGCCGGCGATCGCGGCGGACACGCTGCGCGCGGCGGGCGCGGTGGGAGCCGCCGCGTGATCGGGCCCTTCACCCTCGCCTGTCTCGATATGGCGGGCACGACCGTGCGCGACGACGGCGCCGTGGAGGCGGCCTTCCGCACGGCGCTGGCCGCGGTGGGGATCGCCGGGGGGAGCCCCCGCTATGACGAGGCCCAGGCCGTGGTGCGCCGAACGATGGGCTGGTCCAAGGCGGACGTGTTCGCCAGCCTGCTCGAGCCGGAGGAGGCGGGGGAGGCCACCGCCGCGTTCGCCGCGGCCTACGAGGCCATCGTCGCCACCGGGGTGGTGACGGAGATCCCCGGCGCGCGCCGGGTGCTGCGTGACCTGCGTGCCGCCGACGTCACGGTGTGCCTCACGACGGGGTTCGCCCCGTCGACCCGTGACGCGGTGCTCGACGCCCTGGGTTGGCGCACCGAGATCGACCTGGCCCTCTCCCCGGCGGACGTCGGCCGGGGGCGCCCGGCGCCCGACCTCGTCCTCGGCGCCATGGCCCGCCTCGGCGTGGCGGACCCCGGCGGGGTCGCGGTGGTGGGGGACACCGTCAGCGACCTCGAGGCCGGCTGGGCCGCCGGTGCCGGGGCGGTCGTCGGCGTCCTGAGCGGCGCCCACGACGAGGCCGCGCTGGCCGCCGCCTCGCCAACGGCGATCATCGCCGACGTGACGGGCCTCCTCGGCGTGCTCGGCGCAGGCTGAGCGTCCGGAACCTGGCCGGTTGACCAGGCACTCTCGACAAAAACTGAAACGTGTTCTATAATTGTCCGCACAAAGCCGGGGATCCGCCCCGGGCGAGGACATGACCCATGGACGATCTGGAGCACATGCGCCGTGCGATGGCGCAGGCTGCAACGGTCCGCTCGACCACTGCACCCAACCCCTGGGTGGGCTGCGTCGTCGTCCCCCCGGACTCCAGCCCGGACGCCGGGACCGTCTTCGCCGGAGCGACGTCGCCACCGGGCGGCCCCCACGCCGAGGTGGCTGCGCTCGACGCGGCCGGTGCCGCGGCCCGGGGAGCCACCCTCTACGTCACCCTCGAGCCCTGCGCCCACCACGGGCGCACGCCGCCCTGCACCGACGCCATCGTCGCGGCGGGGGTGTTCCGGGTCGTGGTCGGCATCGAGGACCCCGACCAGCAGGTGGCCGGGCGGGGCATCGCCGCACTGCGCGACGCCGGGCTGGAGGTCAGCGTGGGCGTGGCCGCCGACGAGGTCGCCGAGCAGCTGGCCCCGTACCGCAAGCACCGGACGACCGGGCGGCCCTGGGTGGTCCTCAAGATGGCGGCCAGCCTGGACGCCCGCACCGCCGCCCCGGACGGCACCAGCCGCTGGATCACCGGGGAGGCGGCGCGCCAGGACGTGCACCGGCTGCGATCCCGGTCCGACGCTGTGCTGGTCGGCGCGGGCACGGTCCGCGCCGACGACCCCGAGCTGACGGTCCGCCTCCAGGACGGGGTCGAGCGCCGCCAGCCACTGCGCGTCGTGCTCGGCCGAGCCCCGACGGGGGCCAAGGTGCACCCGGCCCTCGAGTTGTCGGGCGACCTCCGGTCCGTGCTGACCGAGCTCGGCACCCGCGGCGTGATCCAGCTCCTGGTCGAGGGCGGGGCCAGCGTGGCCCATGACTTCCACGCCGCCGGCCTGGTCGACCGCTACGTCTTGTACCTGGCGCCGGTGCTGTTCGGGGGCGACGACGGCCGCCCGATTTTCGCGGGACCCGGGGCTGGCACAATTGGAGACGTGTGGAAGGGCAGGCTGGTGTCGGTCGAGCAACTGGGCGAGGATCTTCGGGTGGAGGTGGCCGCCTGATGGGGTTCTCGACGGTGCAGGAGGCGATCGACGCCATCGGTCGACTGGGCATGGCCGTGGTCGTCGACGACGAGGACCGGGAGAACGAGGGCGACCTGGTCATGGCGGCCGAAGCGGCGACGCCGGAGAACATCGCCTTCTTCCTGACCCACACCTCGGGGGTCATCTGCGTCCCTTTGCTGCCGGAGCGGGCCGACCAGCTCGATCTTCCCCTCATGGTCACCGCCAACACGGAGGCGCAGCGGACCGCTTTCACGGTGAGCGTGGACTACCGGCACGGCACGACAACCGGGATCTCCGCCACGGACCGGGCGTCCACCATCGCCGCCCTGATCGATCCCCGACACCCGCCCGAACGACCTGAACCGGCCCGGCCACATCTTCCCGCTGCGGTACCGCTCCGGCGGCGTGCTCAAGCGAGCCGGGCACACCGAGGCGACCGTGGACCTCGCCCGCGCCGCCGGGCTGTCGCCGGCCGGCGTGCTCTGCGAGATCGTGACCGAGGACAAGTCCGGGATGGCCCGGCTGGTCGACTTGGAGCGCTTCGCCAAGAAGCACGACCTCCCGCTGATCTCCATCGCGGACCTCATCCGCTACCGCCGGCAGAACGAGAAGCTCGTGCGCCTCGTCTCCGAGGCGCGCATCCCGGCCGAGGGACGCGAGTTCCGCGCCTTCGTCTACGAGTCCGTGCTCGACCACGAGCAGCACCTCGCATTGGTGATGGGCGACGTCGCCGGGACCGAGGACGTGCTGGTGCGCGTGCACTCCGAATGCCTGACCGGTGACGTGTTCGGCTCGCTCCGCTGTGACTGCGGCCCCCAGCTGCAGGCGTCGCTCGCTCTCATCGAGCAGGAGGGCCGGGGCGTGCTCATCTACCTGCGCGGCCACGAGGGCCGCGGCATCGGTCTCGGCCACAAGATCCGGGCCTATCAACTGCAGGAGGAGGGCCACGACACCGTGGACGCCAACCTCCAGCAGGGGCTCCCGGTCGACAGCCGGGAGTACGGCATCGGCGCCCAGATGCTGGTCGACCTCGGCGTGACGACCATGCGCCTCATGACGAACAACCCCGTCAAGTACGGCGGGCTCGAGGGCTTCGGTCTCGACATCACCGAGCGGGTCCCACTGCAGCTCGCGGCCAACCCCGAGAACATCGCCTACCTGCGCACCAAGCGGGAGCGGATGGGGCATCTCCTGCACGGGCTCGACGACGTCCTGTGACGAGGCCGTCCTGTGCCACAGTGAGGGCGTGACCCCCAGACCTCGCCGTCCGATGACGTCGAACGTCGCCGCCTCCACCTGATGGCCGAATCCGACCTGATCGCCCTGCCGGCCGACGCCCTCGACGACGTCGCGTCCCGCGTCGGCGCCAGCCTGCAGGGCACCGCGGACGGCACCGGGCTCCGGGTCGGCATCGCCTGCGCCGAGTTCAACGGCGGCATCACGCTGCGGTTGCTCAACGGAGCCCTTGACACGTTGGCCGGAGCCGGGACCGACCGCCGGGACGTCACCGTGGCCTGGGCGCCAGGTGCCTTCGAGCTGCCGCTGGTCGCCCGGGCCTTCGCCCAGGCCGGGAAGGTGGACGCGGTGCTGTGCCTGGGTGCCGTCATCCGGGGGGACACCGGGCACTACGACTTCGTCGCGGGTGAGTGCGCCTCGGGAATCCAGCAGGTGCAGCTCGCCACGGGTGTGCCCGTTGTCTTCGGGGTCCTGACGACCGACTCGCTCGAGCAGGCGCTCGAGCGCTCGCGGCCCGACGAGACCAACAAGGGACGCGAGGCGGCGCTGACGGGCGTCGAGATGGTGCGGCTGTTGCGGAGTGGGCCGCTCTCGTAGCGCCGGGGCGGGGGGGTGGGCCGACGCCACCGGCATTCATCGGCCGTTCACAGAGTCGACACTGCCCGGACACGTGCTCCCCGTACGGTGGCCCCGAGACGGCAACCGGTAGACCAGCACGGGAGATCGGCATGGGTGAGACGGTGCCCAGGGTGGAGACGACAGACCCGACGGACACCGACCGCCGACCAGGGCGCGGACGGCGACCCCTACGCCGGTGGGCCCGACTCCGGCCGCCCCGTCGACCCGGCGGAGATCCGCTACCGGCCCGGTGTCCGGCGCGAGGGCGCGTTCTGCGTGCAGTACGCCACGATCCACGGGTACCGCCGGGCCTACGTGAAGGCCGGCTCTGGACCGGCGCTCCTCCTCATCCACGGGATCGGTGACAGCTCGGACACCTGGCGACCGGTGGTGGAGCAATTGGCCGAGCACTACACCGTCATCGCCCCGGATCTCCTCGGGCACGGGCGATCCGAGAAGCCGCGGGCCGACTACTCGGTGGCGGGGTTCGCCAACGGGATGCGCGACCTCCTGAGCGTGCTCGAGGTCGGCCGAGTCACGGTCGTCGGGCATTCGCTGGGCGGCGGGGTAGCGGCGCAGTTCGCATACCAATTTCCCGATCGCTGCGAGCGCCTGGTGCTGGTGGGCAGCGGGGGAGTGGGCCGGACGGTCAGCCCGCTGCTCCGGGTCGCCGCGGTGCCGGGGGTCGAAGTCGTCATGCCGCTGCTCGGCCTCCCACCCGTCCGGTTCGCCAGCCGCCTGGGCGCAGGGCTGCTGCGGCTCTTCGACACGGCACTCGGGCGCGACGCCGAGGAGATCCTGGCCGTGTTCGACGCGCTCCCCAACACGGAAGCCCGCATGGGTATCCTGCGCACGCTCCGCTCGAGCGTCGACTGGCAGGGTCAGGTCATCACGATGGTGGACCGGGCCTACCTCGCCGAGGGCGTCCCGACGCTGATCGTGTGGGGACGACGCGACGCGATCATCCCGCTGGGCCACGGCCGTTTGATCCACGCGGTGATGCCCGGGAGTGAGCTCGAGGTGTTCGACGAAGCCGGGCACTTCCCGCACCACACGGACCCGGCGCGGTTCGTGCGGACGCTGCGCGGGTTCATGGAGCGCTCCAGGCCGGCGCGCTTCGACAAGGGCAAATGGGGAGAGCGCCTCCGGAGCGGCCAGCGGGCCTACGGGGCCCAGCCCGACGACCCTGGTGCCCCATCCCCACTGCCCGACGTAGCGACCCTGCGAGGAGCCCACTGACGTCCGCCGGAGGGGGTTCGGTCGGAGGAGGTTCGGTCGTCCACCGCCGCCGCGGGCTGAAGAGGCTGCTGGAGAGCCGGGCGACCGGATCAGTGACCCACGCGTCAGTACAGGATGATCTGGGTGCACCGATACGAGGCCATCAAGCGTTCCGTGGTCTCGTTGGTCACGGTCGCGTCCCAGACCTGTGTCGTCCGCCCGAGGTGCAGCGGTGACGCGGTGGCGGCGACCCGCTCACCTTCCCGCGCGCTCGAGATGAAGTTGGCCGAGCAGTCCGCCGTGGTGAAGCTGCGTGCCCCTTCGGGCCAGTGGTGGCTGACCCCGAAGGCGCACAGGGCGTCGGCCATGGTGATGATGACGGGCGCCCACAGGTAGCCCGTGCCGGCGATGAGCGCATGGGTGACGGTCAGGCGCGCCACCGGGTCGCGGTCCTCGTCGGGCATGGGCACGTCGATCCCGAGGAGCTGCAGGAAGTTGCGGGCGTCATAGGGGGGTGGCACGGGCCCAGCTTGCCCGATCGACGCCACGCCGGCCGGGCCACGCCGGCGCGTCTGCGAAGATCTAGCCCCATGCTCCGCCTCGTCCTGCCCAAGGGCTCGCTCGAACGCGCCACCATGCAGCTGTTCGAGGACGCCGACCTCGCGGTTACCCGGGAGTCGGACGTGGCCTACCGCGCCACCATCGGGGACCCCCGCATCGACGAGGTGCGCATCCTGCGACCACAGGAGATCCCGGTCTACGTGGCCGACGGGCTCTTCGACCTCGGCATCACCGGGCGCGACTGCATCGAGGAGCGGGGGAGCGCGGTCGTTTCTCTCGGCGAGCTGGCCTACTCCAAAGCCACCGCCAACCCCGCCCGGGTCGTGCTCGCGGTGGGCGCGGACTCGCCGGCGCACACGCTGGCCGAGCTGGCGGCCACCGTCGCCGACCGCCCGGGGCGCCTCCGCGTCAGCACCGAGTACCCCGAGCTGACCCGACGCGCCCTGGAGGCGCACGGGATCGAAGCGGACATCGCGCTCTCGTACGGCGCCACCGAGGCCAAGGTGCCCGACATCGCCGACGCCGTGGTCGACATGACCGAGACGGGGAGCGCGTTGCGCGCCGCGGGGCTGCGGGTCATCGAGACGCTGCTGGTGTCGCGCACCGAGCTCATCGCCAACCCGGCGGCCGCGGCCGACTCCGACAAGCGCCACGCCATGGAGCAGATCCTCACGCTGCTCCAGGGCACGCTCGAGGCACGGGGCAAGGTGCTCGTCAAGCTCAACGTCGCCGCCGAGAACCTCGATGCGGTGCTCACCGTCCTCCCCTCCATGCGCGCCCCGACGATCTCGGAGCTCTCCGGCGGCGGCGCCTTCGCGCTCGAGGCGGTGGTGGCCAAGTCCGACATCAACATTCTCATCCCGGCGCTGCGCGACCAGGGTGCGAGCGACATCCTGGAGATCCCGCTCTCCAAGATCGTCCACTGAGGTGGGCAGCCCCGTCCCGACCGCCGGACCGCGCCACGGGCGCGTCACCGCGTTCGACCCCACCCGGGGCCTCGGCACGGTGGACGACGACGACGGGACGGCCTACGGCTTCCATGCCACCGCCATCGCCGACGGGAGCCGGCGCATCGACGTCGGCACCACCGTGGTGTTCACGGTGTCCCCGGGCCACCGCGGCCTCTACGAGGCGCGGTCGCTGGTACCCGACTCGTCCTGGGGGTCCCACCACCGCCCGCTGTAACGCCGGGCGAAGACCTCGAGGGCGGCCTCGACCCCGGCGCGGTCGCCCGTGGCGAGCAGGTCGAGGAGGAGGCCCCGCGTGACGGCCAAGCCGAGGCGGGCGTGGGTTCGGGCGACGTCCTCGGGCACACCCAGCGGCGTGGACAGCGTCACGTTGGCGTCGAGCCAGTGCTCGATGTCGTCCTTCAGGAGCGGCCGGACCGACTCGTCACCTTGGAGCGCCCGCCCGTACAGCGCGAAGAACAGGCGCTCGAAGTCACCGAGGGCGGGATCCGCGAGGTAGGCCCATATGCGGCGGATCAGCTGGTCGGTCTGGCCGACCGCGTCCTCGCCAAGGGCCTCCAGGCGGACCTGGGTGCGCGACTCCACTTCGCGGACGACCTCGAGCAGGAGGCCGTCCTTGGACCCGAAGTGGTACAGCAGCATGCGGTGGCTGCTCCCGATCGCCTCGGCGATGCGGCGCAGGCTCTGGTTCGCCAGGCCCTCGGCGGTGAAGTGCTCGATGACGGAGTCGAGCAGGCGCTGCCGGGCTCGGGGGCCCGCCTCCTGCCGCCGCCCCTCAGGCGCCCCCGCCTCCAAGCCCCCGCCCGCTTGTCCGCTCATGTACCAGATGGTACACTCTCAGGGGACTGATCCGGAGGAGCCGGATTCCGAGGAGACCGACCGAGAGGAGGGCAGTTATGGCCCTGCAGGTGATCGACGAGACAGCCACGACTGATTCGAACCCGGCGTCGGTGTACCAACTCCTGGCCGACGGCTCCACCTGGCCCGACTGGTCGCCCATCGACGCCTTCACGCTCCTCGAGCCGGGCAGCGGGGACACCCGAGGGCCTGGGCGCGGTCCGGCTGTTCACCACGGGGCGCCACCGGAGCCGGGAGCGGGTGGTGGAGTGCCGGCCGGGCGAAGTGTTCTCCTACGTCCTGGAACAGGGACTGCCCCTGCGGGACTACAGGGCGGTCATCACGCTCACGCCCGCCGGCAGCGGCACCAGGATCAACTGGCAGTCGACCTTCCGGCCCAAGGTGCCCGGCACGGGCTGGCTCTATCGCCGCGAACTGGGCAAGTTCATCAGGCAGACCGTGGAGGGACTGGCCATCGCGGCGGACGTGGCGCGTCGTTCCTAGTTCAGGTGGTGGCCGTCGCCGGCGGCGTTCCCGGCAGACACGTCGACCGGGTCGACGGTGTCCCCGGGCCATCGCCCGTCTCTAGGAGGCGAGATCGCTGGTCCCCGCGGGCGCCGCTGACGCGTCAGTTTCTTGATGAGTGGAGCGGACCCGCCATCGCCGTAGTCCCCACGGTGATGGCTGCCTCAGTGCCGACGGCAGTATCCTCCGCGCGGTGCGACGGGCGTCGACCACCAGCTCCTGCGGAGAGGGCTGATCCGCATGCCCGGCATGGGCGGCGCGCCACAGAACAGCAACTCGGTCATCGTCTCCGCGTTCCATACCGAACTGTTCCACCAGCTCCTGGTGGTGCTCCTCATCGGAGCGGTCTGCGCGATCGCCTTCAACGTCATCCGGACCGTGCAGTACCGGCAGCTCAGGGCTCAGGGAGGGGCCACCACCGCCGTGGCGGCCGACGCGACGCCCGAGCCGGCCGCTCGGAGGGTCCTGCGCATCGGCTTCGGCGGCCTCTGGATCCTCGACGGGCTCCTGCAACTGCAATCGGCCATGCCCTTGGGGCTCCCGTCGAATGTGATCCAACCCTCGGCCGCTGCGTCGCCGCAGTGGGTCCAGCACGTGGTCAATTCGGGCGTGAGCATCTGGTCCAACCATCCGATCCAGGCGGCTTCGTCAGCGGTCTGGATCCAGCTCGGTCTCGGCCTCTGGCTCCTCGTGGCCCCACGGGGCCGCTGGTCACGGTTGGGTGGGGCGGCCAGCGCCGGCTGGGGCCTGGTGGTGTGGATCTTCGGCGAGGCGTTCGGGGGCATCTTTGCCCCCGGGGCGACGTGGCTGTTCGGCACGCCGGGGGCGGTGCTGTTCTATTGCGTCGGCGGGCTCCTGGTGGCGCTGCCCGAGCGAGCCTTCATGACCCCGCGCGTCGGGCGCTTCATCCTGACGCTGGGGGGAGTGTTCCTGGTCGGCATGGCGGTGCTCCAGGCGTGGCCGGGGCGGGGATTCTGGCAGGGCCGAGGTGGCACCCTGCCGTCCATGGTCGGCGAGATGTCGCGGACGTCGCAGCCCGGCTTCCTCTCGTCGTGGGTGGCATCGTTCGGCTCCTTTGACGATGCCCACGGGTGGGCCGTCAATCTGTTCGCTCGTCGTGGCCCTGGCCGCCATCGGCGGCCTGCTCATCAGCGGCCGCCGCCGAGCCGTCCTCGGGGGGATCGGCGCGCTGGTCGTGCTCTGCCTGGCCGACTGGGTGCTGGTGGAAGACCTCGGGTTCTTCGGCGGCTTGGGCACCGACCCGAACTCCATGTTGCCGATGGCGCTGCTCTTCGTTGCGGGGTATCTGGCCGCGTTCAGGGTGCCGGTGGAGGCCGACGCCCTGCATGGCGCCGTGGACGGGGGCGGAGCGAACGCGAACGCCTTGGCCGCGACCCCTGATCCGCGGTCGGGCGCGGCCTGGTTACGGCGCGCGACCCCCGCGTACGTGCTGCGCTCGTTCGCTGCCCTGGCGGCTCTGGCTGTCGTGGTGATCGGCGCGGCCCCCATGGGTGCGGCTGCGGTCAGCCAAAGCACCGATCCGATCCTCAGCGAGGCGCTGGACGGTACGCCCAACTCCCTGGACTCGCCGGCGCCGCCGTTCGCGCTGACCGACCAGGACGGCCGCCCGGTCAGCCTGGAGAGCCTGCGCGGGCACACGGTCGCGCTGACCTTCCTCGACCCCGTCTGTACGACCGACTGTCCGCTCATCGCGCAGGAGTTCCGCCAGGCGGACCAGCAGCTCTCGAGCCAGGGAGCGCGGCGTTGACTTCGTTGCCATCGTGGCCAACCCGATTTACCGCTCCGCCACCTTCACCAACGCCTTCGACCGCCAGGAGGGCCTGACCCACCTCGCCAATTGGTACTACCTCACGGGCTCGCTGTCGGCGCTCCGGCACGTCTGGGACTCCTACGGCGTGCTCGTGAACACGGGTGACGGCCGGGGCGATGGTGGCGCACAGCGACCTGGCCTTCGTGATCGACCCGCAAGGTCGAGAACGCGACGCTCTCATCGACGAACCCGGCCCCACGCAGTCCTACGCGTCGTCGTTCTCCGCCTTGCTCCTGAGCCGTATCGAAGACGTCGTCCATTCGTGAGGTCGGTCCCGGCCACGGTGGCCCGTCGGCGCCGCGTTGTCCAGTGGCCCATCATCGGCGTGGCGGGATGTGTCCTCTGGGCCGTTGTGTCGGCGCTCCCGGCTGGAGGTGCGACCGTCCCGGCGCTCCCGGCGAGCGGCGTCTCGACAGCCCACGGCTCCTGGTCGACGCTCCCGATGGGCCAGCTCTCGGAGCCGAGCAACACGTTCTGGGAGCTCTTCCACGCCGTGCCGGGATCCTCACGTTGGACGCTCGTCACGCCGGAGGGGACGGCCGACAACGGCGGACTGGTCGCGGGGGTTTCGGGCGATTCGATCGCCGCCGGCGTGCTCCCGAGCGCCTTCCTCAGGTTCTCGCCCCTGTCCTCGAGCAGTGATGGAGGGTCATCCTGGAGTCCCGTCTTCCTTCCGGGCGCTCTGGCGAGGTTGGCCGATGCACTGGCGATCGAGAAATCCGGCACCCCCGCCGGGCTCGCCGTCCTCCGCGACGGCACGGTCTTGGCCGCGGCCACGAGCTTCGGTTCCTGGGCGCCATTGGTCTCGACCGCCGCGCTCCGCAGGGCTGCGCCCTCGTGTGAAATCTCGGCGATCGCCGCGGTGGCGTTCTCGACGGCCGGCGCCCCGCTCGTCGCCACCGACTGCGAGCGTGGTGCACGGGTGGGCCTGTTCAGCCAAACCGACGGATCGTGGCACTTGGCGGGCCCCACCTTGGCCGTCGGTCGCGGGAGGGGGGCAACGGGCGTCTTGCGGCTGGAGACATCCGGTGGGGTGACGACGCTGCTCGCCACCGTGGGCGGGGCGGGGCACGAAGCGCTTGAAGTCGCGTGGGCGCAGAATGATTCCGTCTGGACCACGTCTGCCCCGCTTCCCGTACCGAGCGTGGAGTCGGTCCGCGCCAGCGCCGTCGGGGCGGACGGGCGGGTCGCGGTGCTCGTCAGTACGCCGAAATCCAAGCGGGCCGTCTTCGAAGCGGGGCCAGATGGACGAGCCTGGTCCTCCCTGCCGCCGCCGCCCTCCGGGGCGATGGGACTCGCCCTCCCCGGCGACAGGTCGACCGTGGATGCCCCACTTGTCGACCTCTTCAGCGTCAACGGGAGCGCACTGCGTGTCTTCGAGCTCACCCCTTCGGGAGCCACCTGGAGCCGTGTGCAGACCACCCAGGTGCCCATCTCCTACGGCTCGTCTTCGTAGCGGACGGGGGGCTACCGTGACGCGCAGGCGCACAAGGGACGGATCCGCCCGGTGAACTACCTCGTCGACAACTGGAGCTTCGACCCCTTCGTGGTGGTCGTGGCGGTCATCGTGATCGTCAACGAGCTCGGCCTCGCCAATCTGCGCCGACGCTCGATCCCGGGGCGGAGCCGGAGCCGGCGCCTCCGGTCACTCTTCTTCTACGGCGGACTCGCCCTTCTCCTCGTCGCCGTCACGTCACCCATCGACTACTGGGCGGACGACTACTTCTTCGTGCACATGATCGAGCACATCCTGATTGGCTTCTTCGCTCCGATCCTCATCGTCGCAGGGGCCCCATGGCTGCCGCTCCTCCACGGTCTGCCGGTGGGACCGCGGCGACGGCTCATCCGCTCCGCTCTCCTCGGACGCTTTTCCCAGCCGCTGAGGGCGGTCGGGCGGTTCGCTCTCAACCCGTGGACGGCGCTGATCTCGTTCAACCTGGTGATGGTGCTCTGGCACGTCCCGG
The DNA here is from genome assembly GCA_963764305.1 of uncultured Acidimicrobiaceae bacterium. Classification (GTDB taxonomy): domain Bacteria; phylum Actinomycetota; class Acidimicrobiia; order Acidimicrobiales; family RAAP-2; genus Bog-473. The sequence goes on from CAVXSD010000006.1 coordinate 189,144, forward strand.
CGCTCTTCGACGCCGCGCAGGAGAACCTGACGGTTCACATCTGGCTGATGCACGCCAGCTTCTTCGTCACCGGGGTCCTGTTCTGGCTGCAGATCATCCGGTCGTACCCCTTCCGGCTGAAGGCCTCTCCGCTCTGGCAGGTGGGCGCCATCCTCTCGACCAACGTCGCGATGTTCGTCATGGCCATGTCACTCTCGCTCTTCACTGCGGGAAGCTGGTACGCGGTCTACGCCCATGTACCCGGCGTCACGCTCTCGCCCTTCGCCGACCAGCAGATCGGCGCCGCCATCCTGTGGATCTGCGGTGACTTCTGGGCCGTGCCCGCACTTGCGGTGACCATCCGGCGCGCCATCGACAGCGAAGGGGGTTTCTCGCTGGGGGTCGACCGGTTGTTCCACCGTGACCCGGGACCTCCCCTCGAGGCGTTCCGGGCCTCGAGTGATCGGTCCGCCCGGGGCTGACTCCGACGGACCCAGCCGGATTCCAGATGGAATACAGCCGTTGCTCAGAAATGGTTGACTCGAAAGCATCGGGACCGTAACGTCCAGGGCAAGTCCCCTGGTGGGGTCCAGGGGATGAGGAGCAACGGAGACTTCTACCGGGAGGGGCTGATGAGCCTGGCGTGGAAGGTGACCGTCACGGGCGTCCTCTTTGCCCTTTGCGCCGTGGCGGCCGTCGTTCTCATCATCAACCTCCTCGGAACGCCGCCCACCGTGGACTTCACCTCCGAGGGCTCGGGCCAATCGATCAACGTCACCCTGCAGACGGTCGGGGCCTTTGGGTCGGGCAGCCATCCGGACTGGGTCTCATACCTCGTCCGGTCGCCGCAGGGTCAGTGGGTCCACACCACGGTGTTCCAGATCCCCGAGCACGTTCGCGTCAATGTCACGATCATCAACTACGACTCCGGCAGCCCACTGCGCAACCAGCAGCTTGGCCAGGTAACCGGGACCTACGGCAACGTGGCGACCCTGAACGGCAAGCTGTTCCGGGTCATCGACTCCAACGCCGGTGTCAACGGCATTGGACACACCTTCACCATCCCCTCGCTCGGCATCAACGTGCCGCTGTACGGCAACAACCCCAACGCCAACCTCTGCGCGGCGGCGCCGTGCACCACGAGCTCACCGCACAAGGTCATCAGGTTCTCCTTCACCAGCCCCGGGCCCGGCAACTACCGTTGGCAGTGCTTCGTCCCGTGCGCGGCGGGATGGCTCTTCGGCAACGGGGGCCCTATGTCCACGCTGGGCTACATGGGCGGCTTCATGAAGGTGGTCGCATGAGCGAGACGGCAGCGGCGGAGTCCGCCGCGACGCCCGCCGGACCCGAGTCGACGAGGCCGCAAAACGAGACCCGTCACTGGTGGCGGCTGATCGCCATCTGGGTCGTCTTGTCGGCCATTCTCGACCCGCTCTTCTACTTCCTGGCCGGGCCTCACATCCCGCCCGGGACGATGACCGACACCGCGCAGGGGGCACAGTTCGACTTCAACGTGCTGTTCGTCATCGCCCTGCCCGTCCTCCTGGCCGTGTGGATCTACTTCATCTACGCCTTCGTGGTGTGGCGGGCGTCGCGAGGCGGGCCCGAACCTGTCGGCGGCCCGGACGCGCAGGGGCACTACGGGATTCAGCTGGGCTGGATCCTGACCACGTCGGTCATCGTGTTGTTCCTCGCCGGCTTCGGGACCTACGAGCTCGTCCAGCCCGGTGGAGCAGGGGGCGGCCAGGGGTCCAGTCCGATCTGGACCCCGGCCTCGAAGACCGTTCTGCCCATTCAGGTGATCGGCCAACAGTGGAAGTTCACGTACCGGTACCCCACGTTCGGAGGCTTCGAGACCAACGAGCTGGTCGTCCCGGACAACACCACGATTCAGTTCAACGTGACCTCGCTCGACGTGGTTCACAGCTTCTGGGCCTATCAGCTCAACGTGAAGGCCGATGCGAACCCCGACTACAACAACGTCGCGTACGCGACGACCCAGCAGCTCGGCTCCTTCGTCGTGCGCTGCTCCGAGCTCTGCGGCATCTGGCATGGCGCCATGTACAACAACGGGGTGGTCGTCCGACCACAGCAGTTCGTGTCCTGGGCCAAGACGACGGAGGCGAGGCTGCGCCGGAACACCAAACTGCTCCCGCCGTACGCGCTCACCTATACCCCCGATGCCAACGGTGCGGACGGCGGGTACTACCCGAACAACGTCGATCCGTACTCCCACGTGGAGCAGTACGGCGCTCCACAGCCGAAGGGTGGAGGCTGACATGGCCATTGACACCACACAGGTCCCCGAGTTCGAGTACCCCGGGGAGGAGGACCTGGGCATCCCGCCGCCGCCCTCACTCCGTTCGGAGTGGCTGCGCCCCAACGTCCTGTGGGCGATGGCCGGAGGGGTCGTCGGGTACCTCATCGGCCACTGGCTGGGCAACGTCATCGCCAGCGGCTACCCGCAGACTCAGGGAGCAAGCGACCTGAACGACGTCGCCATCGTCCTCGGGCTGTCCTTGGGAGTGGCCGGATGGATGGCCGGTATCGGCGGCTTGAATTACCCGCTCGCGAAGATCCTCGGCTACGAGCTCGCTCCCCAGCCCCCGCAGCGGAGCTGGGTGCGCTACTTCCGCATGACCGACGACCACAAGGTCGTCGGGTGGCAGTACGCGGTCGGGGTTCTGACGTTCCTGTTCACCGGCGGGCTCCTGGCCATGCTGATCCGGACGGAGCTGCTGAGCCCGACGAACCACGTCTTCGGCCCGGGGACGTACATCGCGATCGTCGGGGAGCACGGGACGATCATGATGATGATGGCCTCCTCGGCGGTCGTGGGGCCGCTCGGGAACTGGCTGATCCCCCTGATGATCGGGTCCCGGCGCATGGCCTACCCGCGAGTCGAGGCCTTCTCGTTCTGGATCTTCATGGCCGGTTACTTGGTCATTCTGAGCGCCCTCTTCTTCGGCGGCTTCCCGACTGGCTGGACGGGTTACGCACCGCTCCAGACACAGGCTGCGGGAGGGATGGACGCCTATCTGGTCGGCTTCGCGGTCATCGGGATCGGGATGATCATGGCCGGCTTCAACCTTGCCTGCACCATCATCAACTACCGGGCGCCCGGCATGACCTGGGGTCGGCTGCCGATCTTCGCCTGGGGCATCCTGGCGACTACCTCTCTCCTCACGTTGGCCACGCCGACGCTCGTCGTGGCGGGCCTCTTCGGAATCCTCGACCGGACCGCCCAGACGGCCTTCTTCGTGAACGAGCACGGCGGCAGCAACTTCCTGTGGCAGAACCTCTTCTGGTTCTTCGGCCATCCGGAGGTCTACATCATGGCCCTCCCCGGCTTCGGGATCGTGATGGAGATCATGCCGGTCTTCACCCGGAAACCTCTCTTTGCCTACAAGGTGGCGGCGGCGGGCATGCTCGGGGTGACGCTTCTGTCATTCTTCGTCTGGCAGCACCACCTCTTCCAGAGCGGCATCAACCCGGACATGCGGCCGCTGTTCATGCTCACAACCGAGCTCATCTCCATCCCGACCGGATTCCTCTTCCTCGTCACGCTCGGCACCCTCTGGAAAGCGAAGATACGGTTCGATACTCCGATGCTGTTCTGTCTCGGGATGCTGTTCAACTTCCTGATCGGCGGGGTGACCGGTGTGTTCCTCTCCGACGTCCCGGTCAACGTCACCGTCCACGGCAGCTTCTTCGTGCTCGCGCACTTCCACTACACGATCATGGGCGGGCTCATCTTCGCCCTGTTCGCGGGGTTCTACTTCTGGTTCCCGAAGATCACCGGCAAGACGCTGAACCGCAAGCTCAGCAAGTGGCACTTCTGGACCTTCTTCATCTTCTTCAACTGCACCTTCTTCCCGTTGTTCCTCGTGGGCTTGCTCGGCCAGCCGCGGCGGGTGTTCGAGTACGCCACGAACCTGCAGACCTTGAACGACATCTCGAGCGTCAGCGCCTACTTCCTCGGCGCGTCGTTCTTCTTCTTCATCATCAACTTCGTCTGGTCGATCTACCTGACGCCGCACGAGGCGCCACCCAACCCCTGGGACTCGCTCGGCTTGGAGTGGCAGACACCCACCCCGGTGCCCTGGTTCAACTTCGAGCACATCCCCGTCGTGCTGAACGACCCGTACCACTACGGTGAGCCCGCCGCAGCGCCGGTGGCCGATCTGGGAATGGCCATGTCGGTGGCCGCTCCGGCCGGCTCGGTCGGTCACGAGGAGCTCGGGGCCGGGGCGGACGGCGACGGCGATCCACGACCCCCAATACTGTGAGCGCGGAGGCCATGGACCAGAACCCAGTCGACAACCAGCAGTTCGAGAGCTTCGTCCAGCTGAGGGAGACCCCCGAGGAGATCGCGTTCGAACTCCGGGCCCAGGAAGGAGCCCTGTGGACCGGAGGCCGGCTCGTCATCGGTATCTGGGCCTTCGCCTTCGCCGCCCTCGCGTTCGCCTACTTCTACCTGCGCTCGGCGAACAACGAAAATCTCTGGCGGCCGAAGGGGGTCACGGCGCCCACGGCGACCGGCGCAGCGATCTTCGCCATCACGGTGGCCAGCGCGCTCCTGGTCCAGTTCGGCGACCGGCGCTTCCGTGAGAAGCAGACCCTGGACTGGCAGGTGGCCGGCTGGACGGCCGTCCTCGGAGGACTGATCGTCATCGGCCTCCAGATCTGGCAGTTGACGGTCCTGCCGTTCTTCCCGGGGTCGAGCGGGTACGCATCGTGCTTCATCGCCTGGGGCGCCATGAACATCGCGCTCGTCTTGAGCGGGACCTACTGGATCGAGACCATCCTGGCTAGGGAGATCCGGCTGCGCCGGGCCATCGCCCAGGACGGTGGCGCCCCCGATTCGACCCTGCCCGTCGCGCGCCTGTTCCGGGCCAACCTCAACGGGTGCACGTACTTCTGGGGCTTCATCGCCCTGATCGCAACGCTCTTCTGGGTACTGTTCTATGTCGTCTGAGCCTGGAGGGCTGAACCCGTGATCACAGCCGATGTCGCGAGCACCCAGGCGCTGACGTTCGCCATTCCCCTCGGTGTCCTGGCTGTCGTGTTGCTCTGGGGCTTCTTCCAGCGCCGATCAACGCAATGAACAGCGGGGCCGCCGACGTGCGGCCCCCTGCGCGCGGCGCACCGTGGCGGCCCTGGTGTCTCTCTGGCGCCGCCCTTGTCCTCGTGGTCGGGCTGGTCCCGCCACTCACCGCAGCGGCCCGCCACAGCGAGTACGTCGCCACACTGCAATTCTCGCTCTTCGCCATCGTCGTTCCAGCGCTGGTGACGGCCGGCGCGCCGTGGCGCCTGTTGCACCTGGCGGCAAACGGAGGGGCGGCGAACCCACCGAGAATCGCCGACCGGGTCGCCGACCGGCGTCGGCGCCACCGTGAGCTCCCCTGGTCGCTGGCCTTCATCGCCTGCGACCTCGGGGTGGCCGTGGCCTGGCACGCTCCCGGGGCGGTCGGGGCGGTGGCCCGCCACGGCTGGCTCGCAGTCCCCGAGGCGGCAAGCCTCCTGATCTTCGGGCTGGGCCTCTGGCTCGAGCTCGTGGCATCGCCGCCCCTCGCCCCCCGCTCGGGACATCTCCGGCGCGCCGTGCTGGCCGCCTTCGCCATGTGGGCGTTCTGGATCCTCGCCTACGTGGTCGGGCTGTCCGACCACGACTTCTATCGCAACTTCCACCACGCGGCAGGAGGCCTGAGCGCCCCGGCCGACCAGCAGATCGCCTCCGCCGTCCTCTGGTTCGTCGCGGCTGCGGCGTTCGCCCCGGTCATCTTCTGGAACGCGCTCACGTGGCTCAAGACCGAGGAGGATCCCGACGCCGAGCTCGTGGCGCTCACCAAGGCCGAGCGTCGCCGGGGCCTCCCACCGGCGACGGGACGAAGCGGCGGAGGGGCGCCGGCAACCTGACCCTCAGCCCGTGCTCGCACCCGAAATTTGAGGCAGGTCGACGCGGGGCAGACGGGTGCCGAGGTTGCGGTCCGCTGCGTTCTCCTGCGCGATGGCCGTGCGGCGATCGGTGGCGAGTTGGGCCTCCTCTTTCGACAGGTCGTGCAGCACCGCGGCGTTGCCCGGGTCGCCCATCAGCGTCTGCACGTCCTCGATCGCCCGCAGGGAGTCTGAGGTGGTCCACAACGTCACCGTCGCCACCAGCTGGCCCAGCTGCTTGCCGGCCGCCGTCCCGGGAACCTGGATATTGGCCAGGTCGTAGATGTTCTCGTTCGTGAAGGAGCAGGCCGTCTGGTCGTCACTCAGGAGGCCGGGCGTCGGCGCCCGGTCGGCCGGGGTGAGCGCGTGCGTGGCCTGTAGGTTCCATATGCCGACCGCCTGATGGATGGCGAAGGCACACGGTGCGAGGTCGGTGTTCACCTCGCTCATCACGCTTCGCCCCGCACCGATATCGTCGGCCCGGGAGGTGCTGACCGGCAGATCACTGAGGACCGTGATCAGGAGTATGACGAACACTGCGGCCGCGATCAGCAGGCCACGGTGCCGTTGCCACCACTGGCGGCCGCCCGGTGGGCTCGGCCGGAGCGCTCATTGACTCTGGAGCTGTTCGGCGTACGTGGCGATCCCGTGGGCCCAACGGGCAATGGTTGCCGCCGGCAGGCTGAAGGTCCCGGTCGTGCGTCTCGTCGGCGAACGGCGTCGCCCGGTACCGGATGTCACCGCGGGGGTCGATGAAGTCCATGATGTCGTTGTGCGCCTCGAGACCGGTCTTCTCTGAGACCGAGATGGACACGCCGTAAGACTTCCAGAGGGAGTTGAGGGTGGGCAGCGGGCCGGTGACCATGTGCCAATTCGGCAGCGAACCCAGGCCGGTCCCTTGGACGGACGGGGTTTCGTCGGACTGGGCCAGGGCGGAGGGGTCCGTGTTGACGGTGACGAACTCGATGTTGGAGGCCTCAGCGCCGAGGGCGGCATCGGCTTGTTCCAATTCGGCGGCCAGCACGGGGCAGATGTCGTTGCACGGCGCATTGAAGAACGTCAGAACGATCACCCGCCCCGGCTGCGCCGGCACCGACGTGGGCAGGCCCCTCTGGTCGGTCAGCGCGAATGCAGGAGCTGGATGCGGCGCGGGGGAGCTCAAACCCATGAATGCCGCCAGTGGAGCATCGAGGGAGTGATCGGCTGCGGATGTCGGTGCGCTCGGCGTGGTAGCCGGCGTCGGGGTCGTCGCGGCGCGGGGAACAGTGGTCGGCACCGGATTGAGCCCTGCGGAGGAAAACACGTGCTCGGCGAGCAGGCCCCCCAGGCTGGCGACGAGCGCGATGCCCAGCACCCAGAAGACGAAATTGGCGGGGATGCCGGGCGCGTTCCTCGGCGAAGGCCGCCGCCCGGTCCACCGTCGGGGCGGGGGAGGGCACGGCCGATCCCGCCTCGAAGGACGGCGGGGCCAGATTTCTCCCCTCCGCTCCGGGTGGGACCGTCATCGGCCACCGTCGAGGCGTGCGATCCAGCGCTGCAATGACGACGATGTCTGAGGGCCGAGCGCCGCGCCCACGACCCGTCCCCCTGCGTCAACGAAATAGCTGACCGGGAGAGCGCTCACGACAGGTACTCGGAGGCCACGGTGGCATGGGCATCGACGGCCACGGGATAGGTGGCCCCGGCCGCGGCCAACAGCCTCGTGGCCGCGGCTTCGGAGCTCTCGTTGGAATCGACGCCGACCACGGCGACTCGGCCCTGTGCTGCTCGGGCGGCCGTGGCCATTGCGCCGAGCTCGGCCCGGCAGTCGCGGCACCAGGAGGCGAAGAAGTTGACGATGACCGGCTTCCCCCGAAAAGAGGCGAGCGCGATCGGGCTCGTGCCGCCCAAGGGGGGAAGGGAGAAGCCGGGCGCCACCGTGCCCGCCTTGAGAACGGGAGGCGGCGCGGACTCGAGGGCGGTGGAGGATGGCACCTGCGCCGCCCGGGAGGGACCGCGGACGATCACGAAGATCACGAAGCCGACCAGGCATGCTGCGGCGACAGCTGCGATCCACTTGAAGACCCGGTCTGGCCTGGTCGCGTGACGTCCCTCGGCGCCGAGCGCCGGCGCCGGGCGGCCAACCTGGCTAACGGGTGTCCCCCCTGGGTCCACGCTGGTCAGGCTAGCGAGCCACGGTTCTGATTCCGGGGTCGGCTACCACTCGGCCACGCGCTCGGCCGGATCCTTCTCGGCCCTCTCGCGTTTTCGGGCCTCACGTTCCTCCGGGTTCTCGTGAATGAGGTGCCACCAGGCGGCGAACGCGATGCCGGCCAGGATCGGCCATTCGAAGGTGTAGAACCAACTCAGCCCGTTCCCCCCCAGGGCCCGACGAGCCTGCCACCAGGTCGCTGCGGCGCACCCGGCGACGATCAGGAAGAACTCCAGGTGGAGCAGCATGGCTCGGGCGGAGAACCAACGGTGCATCGCAAACCGCATCGTAGGGCGGCATTCGCCCCGAAGGCGGTCCGTGCGTGCGCCGGCGCCATCCTGCGGGTGACCCGGGTGAGCTCGGCGGCTCAGCTACCTTCCGGGCAGTTGCGGGTCGGCGCGATTTCGGCTTGGCGGCAATGCCCCGGCAGTCGACCTCGTCCTCATGTGCAATTGCCATTGCAGAAACCGAGCTCATGGCCGGCGGACGGCTCGGCGGACGGCTCAGTTGGCGGAGGCGCCGCTCCCGCTATCTCCCGCGGCCGTCGTCTCGGCTCCGGCCTTCTCGGCTCCCTCGAGGCTGACGAAGGCCAGGCGCAGCTGCGACAAGGACTCGAGGAGAGCCGGCTCGGCCTCCCCGAGGCGGCCCCGGAGCCCGTCGAGGAGGGAGCCGAGGCCGTCGATGGCCAGGCGGGCCTGGAACAACATGGGCGGGGACTGGGAGAGGTAGATGGCGGCAAGCTCGAAGAGTCCGTAGCAGTGGTTGGCCACCACGACCTCGGCCGGCGTGTGGGCCAACTGGGCCCGCATGGCGTCGACCTCGGCCTGGGCCGCCGCCTGCTCGCCGGTCAGGGGCGCCGCCCCTGGCGTCTTCGTGACGTCGGTGTCGCCCTCGGGGTCGAATGGCGCCGAGGCGTCGTCGTTCCCGTCCTTCTTGGGGAAATGCTCTCCTGCCGGTGTCCACAGGCTGCTCATGCTGGTACCCTATGCTCCTTGACTACATGGAAGCGGGGCCCCCACTGAGCGGCCTCCACCTGGCCACCACCCTGCCTTGCGGGGAGCACCGTGCGCCAGGTCGTACGTTCTTCGGATGCGGGCTCTGCCCGCCCGTCGGCCCCGCGTCCACCGATTGGCTTGCGGAAGGACCGCGGGCCCGAGTGAGAGGTGTGATGTCGCATCGTCGCTGAAACCACTACAGAGCACCGGATCAACGACCGAATCCGTGCCCGTGAAGTCCGGCTCGTGGACCCCGACGGTGTGCAACTCGGCATCAAGCCGCTCCCCGAGGCCCTGGCGATCGCCAAGGAGCTCGACCTCGATCTCGTCGAGGTAGCCCCGATGGCGAATCCGCCCGTGTGCCGGATCATGGACTTCGGCAAGTTCAAGTTCGACGAGGCCCAGCGGGCCAAGGAGAGCCGCCGCAAGACGGTCCACGTCGGGATCAAGGAGATGAAGTACCGGCCGAAGATCGGGCCGGGGGACTTCGACACCAAGACCCGCCAGGTGGCCAAGTTCCTGAACGAGGGACACAAGGTCAAGATCACGATCATGTTCCGAGGCCGCGAGGTGTACCACCCCGAGCACGGGAAGCGGATCCTTGACCGCATCGCCGAGCAGATGGAGGGCGTGGCCAAGGTGGAGGCCGAGCCCAAACTCGACAACCGCAACATGATCATGGTGCTCGCCCCCGACAAGCGGGCCCGTCAGGCCGCGCAGTCGAGGGCCTCGAACCAGCAGCGCCCCGAGAAGCCGGGCGCCAGTGCCACTCCCGAAACGCCCGTCCAACCGGCGGCCGCCGACGGGGCGGCCGAGGCGGCGGCTCCCCCGACCGAGGGGAACGGAAGGGCGCCAGCCGGTGGTTCGAGCAACGGGGTCAGCGAAGTCGCAGCATCAGCCGAAGAGGGATGACGCAATGCCGAAGATGAAGACGGACCGGGGCGCCGCCAAGCGCATCAAGGTGACGGCCTCCGGCCGGTTGCGCCGGCGCAAGGCCTTCCGGGGGCACAATTTCGAGATCAAGAACAACGTCCGCATGCGACGCCTCGGACGTCAAGCCGACGTCTCCAAGGCGGACGAGCGAGCGACGCGCCGGATGCTCGGCCTCTGAGCGCAGGCGATCACCCCCGCGCTCCTGCGCACCCCCACCCGACACACCGAGATATGAGAGGAGCACCCCCATGGCCAGAGTGAAGCGGTCCGTCCACGGCCGCAAGCACCATCGCGCTGTCCTCGAGCAGGCGAAGGGGTACTACGGAAACAAGAGCCGCTCCTACCGGGCGGCCAACGAGCAGCTCATGCACTCGATGCAGTACGCCTTCCGGGACCGTCGCGCCCGGAAGGGCGACTTCCGCAAGCTGTGGATCCAGCGCATCAACGCCGGGGCCCGGCAGCACGGCATGAGCTACAGCAGGCTCATCAACGGGTTGCACCTGGCCGGTGTCGAGGTCGACCGCAAGGTCCTGGCCGATCTCGCCGTCAGCGACCCCGAGGCCTTCTCTGCGCTGGTGGCGACCGCGCAGGACGCGCTGTCCGAGGCGCCCGTGGCCGAGGTCGCTTCCTGACCCAACGGCTGGGCTTCTCGCACCGGCGGATCCGCCGGCTGCGCGGGCTGCTGCAGAAGCGTTCGGCGCGCTGGAGCGAGCGCGCCTTCGTGGCCGAGGGAGCGGAGCTCATCCGCTGCGCGCTCGACGCGGCTGTTCCCATCGAGTCCCTCTACGTCTCGCCCGACGGTGCCGACGTCCGCGCCGTCCACGAGGTGTGCCGCCGCGCCGAAGCCGCCGGGGTGCGGGTGTTCCCCCTGGGCGCCGGCGTCCTGGAGCGGGTGGCCGACACCGTCACGCCCCAGCCCGTGCTCGCCGTCCTCCCCATGCTCGAGGAGCCGCCGGCCGGGACGGATCCGTGGTCAGCCCGGAACGGTGCGCTGATCGTCGTCCTGGTCGACGTGCGGGATCCCGGCAACGCCGGCACGGTGCTGCGTGCGGCGGACGCCTCGGGATCGGTTCTCGTGGTCTATGCCGGCGACTCCGTCGACCCCTACAACCCCAAGACGGTGCGCTCGTCGGCCGGCTCGCTCTTCCACGTGCCCTTGGCCGTGCGGCCCGACGCGCCGGCACTGGCCGCCGAATTGGCGGCGGGCGGCTTCCGCACCCTTGCCACCGTCGTGCGGGACGGCGAGGACTATGCCGCGCTCGACTGGTCTACCCCGTCGGCCGTGTTCCTGGGTAACGAGTCCTCCGGGCTCGATCCCGAGCTGGCCGACGCGCTGTCCGGGAAGCTGGCCATCCCGATGGCCGGGCGGGCCGAATCGCTGAACGTCGGCGTAGCTTGCGCAGTGGTCTGCTTCGAGGCGTTCCGCCAACGCCGGGGCGGCGGTGCCGCGCCACATAGCATCGCGGACGGCGGATGAGCCCGATCTGGTGACTGACGACAGGAAATTTGGCGACATGGCAACCGACAATGTGGATCTCGACATCGATGGCATCACCGCCGACGGCGCGCGGGCCATTGAGGGCGTGGCATCAACCGAGGCCCTGAACCAGGTCGACACCGAGTTCCTGGGCAAGCGCTCCCCGCTGAACCGGGCCCACCACGCCCTGGGCGGCCTCGATCCCGAGGCCCGCAAGGAAGCCGGCCGCCGCATCGGTGAAGCCCAGTCACAGCTCAGGGCGCTGCTGGCGGCACGCCGCGCCGAGCTGGCGGAGTCCGAGCGCGCCGAGGCGCTCCGCGCCGACCGCCTGGACCTGACCGAGGTCATCCCGGACCAGGTGCGCACGACGCCAGGACGGGGGCACCTGCATCCCGCCACCCAGGCCCGGGCGGAGCTCGAGGATGTCTTCGTGGGCATGGGGTTCACCGTGGCCGAGGGCCCTGAGGCGGAGACGGATTGGTACAACTTCGAGGCGCTGAACATCCCGCCGGCGCATCCGTCGCGTGGCATGTACGACACCATGTACCTCGACGTCGGGGAGCCCGAGACGGTGATGCTGCGCACGCACACGTCGCCCGTGCAGATCCACCTGATGGAGGCGGCGGTGCGCGACGACTCCCTGCCGATCCACGCCGTCATGCCGGGCAAGTGCTTCCGGCTCGACACACCCGACGCCCGCCATCTTCCCGTGTTCAATCAAATTGAGGGGCTCGTGGTCGACCGGGACATCACATTCGGCGATCTCGCCGGCACTATTCAGGCCTTCACGGAGGCCTACTTCGGCCCGGGTATGCGCTCACGCCTGCGTCCGGCCTACTTTCCCTTCACCGAGCCGTCGGCCGAGTACGAGATCACCTGCACCGTCTGCCTCGGCGAAGGATGTCGTACCTGCTCGCACACCGGCTGGATCGAGCTCGGGGGCTGCGGCATGGTCGACCCCGCCGTCTTCGCTGCCGTGGGAATCGACGCCGACGTCTGGTCGGGCTTTGCCTTCGGATTCGGTATCGACCGGCTGGCGCAGATGCGTCACGCCATTCCCGACATGCGCTCCTTTCTGGAGAACGACATCCGCTTCCTTTCGCAGTTCTGACCTCGCCCCACAACGAGAAAGTCCCCCGTGCGCGCTCCGCTCAGCTGGCTCCGTGATTTCGCCCCATTCCCCGACGACGTCGGGGTGCTCCGCGACGCGCTCGACGACCTGGGACTCGTCGTCGAGGCCATCGAGCACGTGGGCGAGGGGCTGGGCGACGTTGTGGTCAGCCGGGTGCTCGAGATCCGCCCGATCGAGGGGGCGGACAAGATCCGGCTCGTCGTCGTCGACGCCGGGGCGGAGCCGCTCGAGATCGTGTGCGGCGCCACCAACTTCGAGGTGGGAGACCGCGTGCCTCTGGCGCCGGTCGGGGCAATCCTGCCCGGCGGTTTCGAGATCGGTCAGCGCAAGCTGCGGGGCGTGACCTCCAACGGGATGCTCTGCTCGGGGAAGGAGCTCGGGCTCTCCGACGACGGCGCCGGCCTGCTGATCCTGGGGGACGAGTCGCCGGGCGAGCCGGGGACGCCGATCATGGAGGCGCTCGGGCTGCGGGTCGACACCGTCTTCGACATTGCGGTCGAGGGCAACCGCCCCGATGCCTGGTGCATTTCGGGGATCGCCCGCGACCTGGCGGGCCGCCTGGAGCTGCCGTTCACGCTCCCCGAACCGCCCGCGCCGGCGGCGAGCGGCTGGCCAGTGGAGGAGGCTGCGCGCGCCTCGGTGGACTCGCCCGACCTCTGCCCCCGCCTCACGGTGTCCGTCCTGCGCGGCGTCACCGTCGCCCCCTCGCCGGGCTGGATCGCCCAGCGGCTGCTCCTGGCCGGCATGCGACCGATCAACAACGTCGTCGACGCGTCGAACTACGTCATGCTCGAGCTCGGCCAGCCCACCCACCCCTACGACCTGTCGCTCCTGCCCGGACGCGGCCTGACCGTCCGGCGAGCCCGGTCCGGCGAGACGGTCGAGACGCTCGACGGCGTGCAGCGTACGGTGGGGGAGCAAGGACGGAGCCTCGGCGACACGGGCGAGGACTGCCTGATCTGCGACGCCGAGGGCACACCGGTCGGCATCGGTGGGATCATGGGCGGCGCCTCGTCTGAAATCGCGAAGACGACGACCGAGGTCCTGCTCGAGGCGGCCTACTTCACCCCCATGGCGATCGCGCGGACATCGAAGCGCCTTGGTCTCCGCACCGATGCCTCGGCGCGCTTCGAGCGCGGCGTCGACCCGTGGGTGATTGAGCCGTCGGTGCGGCGTTTCTGCCAGCTGCTCGCGGAGAGCGTGCCCGATCTCGAGGTCGCCGACGGCATCCTCGACGTGCGCGCCGACGTGCCCGAGCCGTTCGTGGTCTCGGTGCCGATCGCCCGGGTGCACCGCCAGATCGGGGTCGCGCTCGGGCCGGCAGAGATCGCCCGCCTCATTGAGCCGATCGGCTTCACGGTGCTCGAGAAGGAGCGTGTGCCGGACGAGGGCATGCTGACTGTCCAGGTGCCGACGAATCGCCCCGACGTCCGGCCCGAGCCCTATGGCGTCGATGACGTCATTGAGGAAATCGCCCGCACGTTCGGCTACTCCAACGTGCCGCGCCGAGTCCCGACCTGGCCGCAGCCGGGCCGGCTGACGGTGCTACAGCGCTCCCGGCGTGAGGTCAAGGACGTGTTGCGTGGCCTGGGCGTGTCGGAGGGCTGGACCGACACCTTCGTGTCGTCGACCGCGCATGACGACGTGGATCTCACCGGGCCGGCCGTCCTGGTGGCCAACCCCCTCGACGCCGAGAAGCCGTTCCTACGTCGCTCCCTGCTGCCCGGTCTCCTCGGCGCGCTGGCCTACAACGCCAGCCGCCGCCAGCCCGACGTGCGGCTGTTCGAGGTGGGTGTCGTCTTCTCGCACCCTGGTGCGGGCTTGGTGCGCGTGGTCGAACGGAGCGGGGCCGGCGGCGCCGAGCGGGCGGAACTTGCCGGGCGAGCGCGAGCTTCTCTCGGCGGTCTTCGCCAACCAGGAGGACGACGTTCGTTCGGCGGTGGCCGCCTGGCATGTCCTGGCGGACGCGCTCCGTTTGGACAGGGTGCGCCTGATCCCTCCGGGTGACGGCACGCCGCCACTGCCGGGCTTGCACCCGACCCGTTCGGCGCATCTCATGGCTCGTGCCGGCAGCTTGGATGAGGTCACCATCGGTGCAGTGGGGGAGATCGACCCAGCGGTCGCAGCACGATTCGACCTGACCCGCCCATCGGGCAGCGGCACGACGGCTCGTCGGATCGGCTGGCTCGAGGTCGACCTGGGCCTACTCTTCGACGAGGAGCGAGTGCCCCGCCGCATCACGGTGGGTGGTGCCGTCAGCCGGTTCCCATCATCGGACATCGACCTGGCCTTCGTGGTGGAGGACCGCCATCCGGCCGACGTCGTGGCCGAGGTGCTGCGGGAGGCGGGCGACGAGCTGCTCGAATCCGTGCACCTCTTCGACGTGTACCGCGGTGCCGGGATCGACGAGGGGGCCCGCAGCCTGGCCTACCGGTTGCGCTTCTGCGCGCCCGACCGCACGCTCACCGACGAAGAGGTGGGCGGGCTGCGCACCCGTTGCATCGACGCTGTCGCCGCAGCGTTCGGGGCCGTTCTGCGCTGAGGCCGCTTGGGGTCACACGCCGCAGCGTCGGACCATATGCCCGTGGCATGGTGTGCCGATGGAGGTACGCCGGGTCGACCCGTCGGACGACGAGGAGCTGGAGGAATGGGCCGCAGTGCTGCGCGCCAGCGACAAGGACCTCTGGGCCGAGCTGACGGGCTTCACCCTCCCCGACATCCGTGCCTTCGCCCGGTACCGCGGCACGTCGAAGCGTTTCGAGCTCTTGGCGGCGCGGGAGCCTGGTGGGCCGATTCTCGGCGTGGGAATGATGGAGCTGCCGATGCGTCGATAACGTGCACAGCGCCGAGGTCACCGTTGCGGTCCACCCGGCCTCTCGGCGTCGCGGCGTGGGGAGGACGATCGTCGAAGGCATGAGCGAGCTGGCACGGGCCGATGGCCGTCAGGTGCTCAACTCAATTGTGGACGTGCCGCTCGAGCGTGCCGCCGACCACGCCTCACTGTCGTTCGCTCCGAAGGTCGGCTTCGAGGCCATGCTGCCGGGGAACACCCGCCATCTCTCGCTTCCGGTCGACGCCGGCACGCCTGGAGGAGCTGCGCGGCGAAGTTGCTGGGCACGTGATGCCGCGGCCTACCGAGTCCTGACCTTCGAGGCGCCGTGGCCGCAGAGTACTTGGAGGACCAGTGCTCGCTCTTCCAGTGCATGTCGACCGACGAGCCGCACGGTGACGAAGAGTCACGAAGCGGAGGTGTGGGACGCCGATCGGGTGCGCGAGAACGACGCCCTCCATGCGGCCCGCGGCGCCCGCTTCCTGGTCGCCGTGGCGGAGCACCGGGCCTCGGGCCGCCTCGTCGCCTGCACCGAGCTCTCGCTGGCTGCCGGTTCCCCGGAGCAGGCCTGGCAGATGCTGACGGTGGTGCATCCGGCGCACCGGGGCCACCGTCTCGGCCTGGCCGTCAAGCTCGCCAACCTGGACGACTGGCGCGGCAGGCGCCCGCCGTGCGTCTCGTCGTCACCGGCAACGCGGCGGTGAACGGGCCGATGATCGCCGTCAACGACATGATGGGGTTTCGGGTAGCGGGGAGGGTTGGTTCTGGCAGAAGCACCTGGGCGTCGATCTGACGGACGGTCCGAGGTCAGTCCGGAGGCTGCATATCGGGACGCATGAATATGCAGAATGTGTGTATACTCATGCGATGAAGGTCGGGATCCTCGGGGCGTCGGGCTACACCGGGTCTGAGCTGTTGCGCCTGCTTGCCGGGCATCCAGACTTCGAGGTCGCCGTGGCCACGGCCCATTCCCACGCCGGTCAGACGGTTGGCGTGCACACGCCGTCCCTGGGCGCCGCGTACCCCGGCCTGGTGTACGAGGAGAGCGATCCGGCCCGCTTCGACGGCCTCGATCTGGTGTTCTGCGGCTTGCCGCACGGCGAGTCGCAGCGCATCGTCCCGGTGCTCCGGGAGCAGGTCGGCGTGGTGGTGGACCTGGCCGCCGACTTCCGGCTGAAGGACGCCGCTCTCTATCCGACCTGGTACGGCGAGGAGCACCGAGCGCCGGAGCTGCTGGGGGAAGCCGTCTACGGGTTGCCCGAGCTGTTCCGCGACGGCCTGGCCGGGGCGACGCTCGTCGCCGCGGCCGGCTGCTATCCGACCGCGGCCGGACTGGCGCTGGCCCCGCTGGTGCGCCACGGCTTGGTGGAGCCGACCGGCATCGTCGTCGACGCCGCGTCGGGCGTCTCGGGAGCCGGCCGAGGCCTGAAGGACTCGCTGCACTTCGGGACGGTGGACGAGGACTTCACGGCCTACGGGCTGCTGACCCACCGCCACACGCCCGAGATGGAGCAGATCCTCGGGGCCGAGGTGCTCTTCACGCCGCACCTCGCGCCGATGACACGCGGCATCCTCGCCACCTGTTACGCCCGGCCCAGTGCGGGCGTCGAGCCCGACGACCGACACGGTTATTGCCGCGCTCCACGACGCCTACGACGCCGAGCCGTTCGTCGTCGTGACCGACGACCCGCCCTCGACCAAGGCCACCGCGGGGTCCAACGCCGCCCACGTGACGGCGCGGGTCGATCCCCGTACCGGCTGGGTCGTCTCGCTCTGCGCCCTCGACAACCTCGTGAAGGGCGCATCGGGCCAGGCGATCCAGTGCGCCAACGCTGCGCTGGGCTTGCCCGAGACGACCGGGCCTTCCGATCGCCGGGGTCTACCCGTGAGCGTCAACGCACCGCAGGGTTTCGTCGCCGTCGGGGGCTACGCCGGCATCAAGGCTGCCAAGGCCCACGACGTCGCCGTCGTCGCGACGGCCGATGGCCGGGCGGTTCCCGCCGCCGGCGTCTTCACGTCCAACCTGGCTGCGGCCGCACCCGTCCAAGTGAGCCGGACGCATCTCGCCGCAACCGGCGGCAAGGCCGCGGGAGTGATCCTGACGTCGGGCAACGCCAACGCGGCCACGGGGGTCCCGGGCCGGGAGGCCGCTGAACGCCTGTGCACAGCGGTGGCCGGTGACATCGGTGCGACCTCCGAGGAGATCCTGATCTGCCAGACGGGCCTCATCGGCATCCCGTTCCCGATCGACCACGTCATTCCCGAAATCGAGCCGATCGTGATGGCGCGGACCGGACGGGCCGAGTCGGCGGCCGAGGCCGCCAAGGCCATCATGACGACCGACACCGTGCCGAAGGAGGTCGTCGTCTCCGGCGACGGGTTCACGGTGGGCGGCATGGCCAAGGGGGCCGCCATGCTGGCGCC
Source organism: uncultured Acidimicrobiaceae bacterium (assembly GCA_963764305.1). Classification (GTDB taxonomy): domain Bacteria; phylum Actinomycetota; class Acidimicrobiia; order Acidimicrobiales; family RAAP-2; genus Bog-473. Next base: position 207,042 of record CAVXSD010000006.1, read on the forward strand.
GAACATGGCCACCATGCTCGCCCTCTGCACGACGGACGCCGCCGTCGACGCCGCCACCCTGCAGACTGCGCTCCGGGAGGCCGTCGCCGCAACGTTCAACACGATCACCGTCGACGGCTGCACGTCGACCAACGACACGGTCCTGGTGTTGGCCAACGGGCTCGGGGCCAGTCCGCCTCCGTCGGCCTTTACCGCTGCCCTCTACGAGGCCTGTCGGTCTCTGGCCGAGCAGATGGTGGACGACGCGGAAGGGGCGACCAAGGTTGCGCACGTCCACGTGCGGGGAGCGGTGAGCGACGAGGCGGCGCACGTGGCTGCCCGCAAGGTGGCGGACTCCATGCTCGTGCAGTGCTCGCTCTTCGGCAAGGACCCCTACTGGGGCCGCATCATCTCCGAGCTCGGGTCGGCCGGGACACCCTTCGACATCGACCGCATCTTGCTCGCCTACGGCAGCACCGTGGTGTGTGCCGGCGGGTGTGGGCGTGCCCCATGACGCGGCGGCGGTAGCGGCCCACCTGGCGGGACGGCACATCGTGCTCGAGTGCGACCTCGGACTCGGCTCGGGGGAGGCAGTCGTCCTCGGGACCGACCTCGGGTACGGCTACATCGACGAGAACAAGACGACCTCATGACGGCCCGCGAAGCACCGTCCGTGCCGCCCAAGATCACCCGGGCCCAGAAGGCGGCGGCGGCGAAGACGGCCTCCGTGCTGGTGGAGGCGCTGCCCTACATCCGGCGCTTCTGGGAGAAGATCGTCGTCGTCAAGTACGGCGGCAACGCCCTGCAGGCGGCGGACGGGGACGACGGACCGGGCGACCCGGGCGACGCGCTGGCCTCCTTTGCCGAAGATGTGGTCCTCATGCGCGCCGTGGGCATGCTCCCCGTCGTCGTGCACGGTGGTGGCCCCCAGATCGGCGAGCTGATGGCGCGGCTCGGCAAGGAGACCGAGTTCCGCAACGGGCTCCGGGTCACCGACGCGGACACGCTCGACATCGCCCGCATGGTGCTGGTGGGCAAGGTCAACCGCGACATCGTCTCGGCCATCAACGTGCACGGCCCGCTGGCCGTGGGGATGTCGGGCGAGGACGCGAACCTCATCACGGCCGCCCAGCGCCACGCCGACCTCGGGTTTGTCGGCAACGTGTCGGTCGTCGACCCCACCATGCTCGAACGACTCGTGGCGGAGGGGCTGATCCCCGTGGTGGCGACGATCGGCGCCGACGAGTCGGGCCAGGCCTACAACATCAACGCGGACACGGTGGCCGGCGCGCTGGCCGAGGCGCTGCACGCCGAGAAGCTGATCTTCCTGACCGACATCGAGGGGCTCCGGGTCGTGGCCGACGACCCGACGACGGTGATCCACCAGGCGTCCCTCGAGGTGATCGAGGAGATCGTCCGCAGCGGGGGAGTCCAGGGCGGCATGATGCCCAAGGTCGAGGCTTGCGCCAAGGCCGTGCGCTCCGGAGTGGACCGGGCGCACATCCTGGACGGGCGCGTGCCCCACGCGTTGCTGCTCGAGCTCTTCACCGACGCGGGGGTCGGGACGATGGTGCTCCCATGACCGGTCCTGGAACGGTGGACGGCCCGCCGTCCGAGCGTGCCTCGCTCATGCGCACCTACGCCGATCCGCCGGCCACCTTCGTGCGGGGTCAGGGGACGGTCCTCTTCGACGCCGACGGCGCCGAGTACCTCGACTTCATCACGGGTCTGGCGGTGGTGTCGCTCGGACACGCCCACCCGGCCGTGGCCGACGCCGTGGCCGAGCAGGCGCGGACGCTCAGCCATGTGTCGAACCTCTACGGCAACACGCTGGCCCCCGAGGTCGCCCGCACCATCGACCGGCTGGTCAACGGCGGCACCGGCCAGGCCGGCGGCCAGGTCTTCTTCGCCAATTCCGGGGCGGAGGCCAACGAATGCGCCCTGAAGCTGGCGCGCCGTTGGGCCGGCATCGGCCGCCACGTCGTGATCAGCGCCGACAACGCGTTCCACGGCCGCACCCTGGCCACCCTCACGGCCACGGGCCAGCCGGAGAAGCAGGCTCCGTTCGTCCCGCTCCCGGAGGGGTTCGTGCACGTGCCCTACGACGATGTGGCTGCGCTCGACAAGGCGCTCGACCCCGACACGGTCGCCGCCGTGCTGCTCGAGCCGCTCCAGGGCGAGGGCGGCGTCATGGTGCCGAGCTCGGACTACCTGGGCGCCGTGCGGTCGCTGTGCACCGAGCGCAACGCGCTGCTCATGCTCGACGAGGTCCAGACGGGCCTCGGCCGCACGGGACACTGGTTCGCCTTCCAGGCCCAGGGCCTCGAGCCCGACGTCGTGACGATGGCCAAGGCACTGGGCAACGGCATGCCCGTCGGCGCCTGCTGGGCCCGTGCCGAGGTGGCGGCGGCGTTCGGGCCGGGCGACCACGGGTCGACCTTCGGGGGGCAGCCCCTCGCACTGGCCGCCGTCAAGGCGACTCTCGCCGTCATGGAGTCCGAGGACGTCTGCCGCCGGGCCCGGGAGGGCGGCGCGCGTCTTGCCGGCGGGATGGCGGCGCTCCCCGGTGTCGTCTCGGTGCGCGGGGCCGGCCTGCTGCTGGCGGCGCAACTCGAGGCACCGGTGGCCAAGGAGGCCGCGGCATGGGCGCTCGAGCACGGCCTCCTGGTCAACCCGGTGCGGCCCGACGCCGTCCGCGTCGCCCCGCCGCTGCTCGTGCGCGACGACGAGATCGACCGGGCGCTGCGCGTCCTGGGCGACGCGCTGGCCGCCGCGTTGGCCGGGACCGACGGACCGCGGTAAGGGAGCGGGGACCGGCACATGCGCAACTTCTTCGACATCGACGATCTGGACCGGGATGCCTGGGACCATGTGCTCGGGCTCGCCGTGGACCCGCCCACCCACGCGCCGCTGGCGGGCCAGGGCGTGGCGCTCCTCTTCCAGAAGCCGTCGGCGCGGACGCGCAACTCCACCGAGATGGCGGTGGTCGACCTGGGCGGGCACCCCGTGTACATCCAGGGGACCGAGGTCGGTCTCGATGAGCGGGAGACCGCGGAGGACGTCGCCCGCACCCTGGGCTGCTACCACCGCGTCCTGTGCGCACGGGTGTTCGAGCACGCCGTACTGGTGCGCATGGCGGCCGCGCTGGAACGGAGCGGGTTCGACGTCCCTGTCGTCAACCTCCTGTGCGACACCGCCCACCCGTGCCAGGCCGTGGCCGACGTGCTCACCATGCGCGAGGCGCTCGGTCCGCTGGCCGGCCGCGCGTTGACCTTTGTCGGCGACGCCAACAACATGGCCCGCTCCCTGGCCAAGGCCGGGTTGCTCGAAGGCATGGAGGTCCGCGTCGCCACCCCGGCCGGCTACGCCTTCTCGGGCGCCGAGCTGGCCGACCTGCAGGCCTTCGGCGACCGGATGGGGCGGGGCGGGACCGTGCAGGTGACGGACGACCCGGGCCAGGCGGCCAAGGGTGCCGCCGTCGTCTACGCCGACGTGTGGACGAGCATGGGCCAGGAAGACGAACGGGCCGCCCGCCTCGCCGCCTTCGAGGGCTTCACCGTCGACGAGGTACTGGTCGACCGGGCCGCCTCCGACGCCGTGGTGCTGCACTGCCTGCCGGCGCACCGGGGGGAGGAGATCACCGACGACGTGCTCGAGGGCCCGCGTTCGCTGGTCTGGCGCCAGGCAGCCCACCGGCGCACCGCCATGCGGGGGATCCTGGCCTGGGTGGTGGAGGGGTCACGGTGAGCGAGCAGGGCGTCAGCCGGCTGACCAAGAACCAGCGCCAGCACCGCATCACCAAGCTGCTCGAGTCACAACCGGTGACCAGCCAGGCGCAGCTCGTGGCCCTGCTCGGCGAGCAGGGGATCGAGGCGACCCAGACGACGGTGTCACGTGACCTCGACGACCTGGGCGCGGTGAAGGTCCGCCTGCCGGGGGGCGAGACCGCCTACACGCTCCCCGAGCTCCCGACCCACCAGATCGCGCCCGAGGACCACCTGCGGCGTGTCCTCGGCGAGTGGGTGGTGGAGGTGGGCCACTCGGGGAACCTCGTGGTGCTACGGACGCCGCCGGGCTCGGCCCACGTCGTCGGGTCGGCGCTCGACCGCAGCGGATTGGAAGAAGTTGTTGGCACGGTGGCGGGGGACGACACGGTGCTCGTCGTCGTGGAAGAGGAGTACGGCGGCGGCCCGATGGCGGACCGCCTGCGCGACGTCGCCGGCATCGTCGTCAACGGCAAGATCGCGTTGAAATGGAAAGAAGAGGACTGAACATGCCTGATCGGGTGGTACTGGCCTACAGCGGTGGTCTCGATACGTCCGTGGCCGTGCGCTGGCTCATCGAGCACGAGGGTGTCGAGGTGGTCGCCGTCGCCGTCGACGTCGGGCAGTCGGCCGACCGAGGCGGCGAGGACTGGGACGCCATCCGCACCCGGGCGCGGGCCGCCGGTGCGGTCGAGGCCGTCGTGGTCGACGCCCGCCGCGAGATGGCGGAGCAGTTCTGTGTCCCGGCCCTGCAGGCCAATGCACGGTACGAGGGCAAGTACCCGCTGGTGTCGGCCCTGTCGCGGCCGGTGATCGTATGCCACCTCGTCGCCGAGGCCCGGCGTCACGGGGCGACGGCCGTGGCCCACGGCTGTACGGGCAAGGGCAACGATCAGGTGCGTTTCGAGGTCGGGGTGCGGTCCCTGGCGCCGGACCTCGGCATCTACGCGCCGGCCCGCGTCTGGGGCCTGTCCCGTGAGGACTGCGTCGAGCTGGCGGCGAAGTGGGAGATCCCGATCACCGTGACCAAGGAGAAGCTGTACTCCATCGACGACAACCTCTGGGGCAAGGCGATCGAGTGCGGCGCGATCGAAGACCTGTGGGCGCCCGCTCCCGACGACGTCTACACGCTGACACGCGTCAGCGAGAGCGATCCCGTCGAGGTGATCGTGGGATTCGAGGCCGGCGTCCCCGTCAGCCTCGACGGCAAGGCGCTCGAGCCCTATGACCTCATCTCCCGCCTCGGCGCGCTGGCGGGCAGCCGCGGCTTCGGGCGCCTCGACATGGTGGAGAACCGCCGCGTCGGCATCAAGAGCCGGGAGGTCTACGAGTGCCCGGCCGCCCTGGCACTCATCACTGCCCACGCCGACCTGGAGGACCTGACGCTCGAGCGGGACGTGCACCACGAGAAGGCGCGCCTCGAGCCACGCTGGTCCGAGCTCGTCTACGACGGACTGTGGTACTCGCCGCTGCGCTCCGCGCTCCAGGCGTTCATCACCGAGACCCAGCGGCACGTGACGGGGGAGGTGCGGCTGCGCTTCGCCGCGCCGGGCACCTGCGCGGTGGTGGGGCGGCGGAGCCCGGTCGCGCTCTACGACCACGACCTGGCGACCTACGATGCGTCGGACACCTTCCGGCACGCCGACGCCGAGGGGTTCGTACGGCTGTGGGGCCTCGGGGTCGCGACGTGGTCGGCCCGCCAGGGGCCGGGCGCCGCGACGGCGGCACCGGATGGGGCGGCGAAGAAGGGGAGGAGCGGGCATTGACGCTCTGGGAGGGTCGAATCTCGACCGGCATGGCTGACGCCGTGGCGGAATTCACGGTGAGCCTGCCCTTCGACCGGGTCCTGGCCGGCGATGACCTGGCCGGCTCGCGCGCCCACGTCAAGGGTCTCGGCAAGGCGGGGATCCTCAGCGACAGCGAGGTGACCACCCTCGTCGAGGCGCTCGACATCGTGGGGGAGGAGTTCGCGGGTGGCGGCTTCGTGTTCGCCCCGGGGGACGAGGACGTCCACACCGCCATCGAGCGCCGCGTCACGGAGCTGGTCGGCGACGTCGGGGCCAAGCTGCATACCGGGCGGAGCCGCAACGACCAGGTCGCCACCGCGCTGCGCCTGTGGTGCCGCCGCTCGCTCGTGGGCGTGGCCGGGGAGATCGTGGCGCTCCAGGACGTCCTGGCGCAGCGCGCCCGGGAGGCGGCCGACGTCTACCTGCCCGGCTACACCCACATGCAGCGGGCGCAGCCAGTGCTCCTGGCACACCACCTGCTGGCGCACGGCTGGGCACTCGCCCGCGACGTGGACCGACTCCTGACCACGGTGGACCGCCTCAACATCTCGCCGCTCGGCGCGGGCGCGCTGGCCGGATCGTCGCTGCCGCTCGACCCCGATTACGTCGCCGCGGAGCTCGGCTTCCACGGCCGCTTCGAGAACTCCCTCGATGTTGTCTCCGATCGGGACTTCGTCGCGGAGGCACTCTTCGACATCGCCCTGCTGGGCGTGCACCTCTCCCGGATGGGGGAGGAGATCGTGCTGTGGTCGACCGAGGAGTTCGGCTTCTGCACGCTCGACGACGCCTACGCCACCGGCAGCTCGATGCTGCCGCAGAAGAAGAACCCCGACGTGGCCGAGCTGGCCCGGGGCAAGTCGGGCCGCCTCATCGGCCACCTCAACGCGGTGCTGGTGACGCTGAAGGGTCTCCCCCTCGCCTACAACCGCGATCTGCAGGAGGACAAGGAGCCGATCTTCGACGCCGTGAACCAGGTCACCCGCGCCCTGATCGCCATGCGCGGGGTCTACGAGACGGCGTCATGGAACGAGGAGCGCATGCAGACGGCGGCGGACGGGCCGGCGGCGTCGGCCATCGACCTGGCCGAGATGCTCGTCGAGCAGGGCATGCCCTTCCGCCAGGCCCACGCGTTGATCGGGGGCCTGGTTCGCGAGTCGCTCGAACGCCACGTGCCACTGGTCGAGCTGGTGGCGGCCCACCCGGATCTGGGGGAGACCGCCGTGGAGCTGCTCGAGCCCGGTGTGGCGGTGACACGACGGCGGACCCCGGGCGGAGCCGGTCCGGGCCCCGTCGGTGACCAGGCGGAGCGCTTCGTCCGTCGGCGCGAGGTCGACCGGACCCGGTTGGCTCAGTGGCGGAGGTCCGGCCTGGTCTGAGCGATGCGGCGCTCCCACTTCGGGGCGGCGATTCGGCGGATCACCCCCATGTCAGGTAACCCTCAGGTGAACGCAGCATAAAGATCCGTCAAATCGGTTGTGCGGGGCCGGGCGCCGGGTAAAGGCTGGGAGCGGAGCCAGATCGACGAGGAGCCCCGAATCGACGAGGAGCGCAGGCATCCGCCTCCGAGGGTTCGAGGGGGAGACGGGCCAGCGGATCGATGATCTGTCGGCTCCCGGTCGAGTCCACCTGAAGCCCTCACAACCCTGAAGCCCTCACAACCCTGAAGCCCTCACAACCCTGAAGCCCTCACAACGTGGAGAAGTGCATATGCAGCGAATGACCGGCATCGACCCGATGTTCATCTACTCCGACACGCCGGAGACGCCGATGGAGATCGCCTACGCCTGCGTCTTCGATCCCGCGGCCCTCGACGGGGGCTACAGCTTCGAACGGGTGAGGAGCGTCCTCGAGACGCGGATTCCGACTCTTCAGCCGTTCCGGCGCCGGCTCATGCCTGTCCCCCTCGGATTGGACCACCCGCGCTGGGTGGACGATCCCGAGTTCGACCTGGCCAATCACCTGCACCGGGTCGCGCTGCCGCGCCCGGGGGCGACGCCGAGTTCCGGGCCACGGTCGCCGAGGTGATGGGTCGCCCGCTCACGCCCGAGCAGCCTCCGTGGGAGATGCACGTCATCGAGGGCATGGCCGACGGGATGGTCGGGCTGATCGCCAAGGTGCACCACGCCGTCATCGACGGTGTGGCCGGCGCGGAGATGTTGGCCAAGCTGCTCGACCTGACTCCCGAGGGCAGTGCCGTGACCGAGCCGCATCCGCCCTGGGTCCCGCCGCGCCTGCCGTCGCCGACGCGGTTGATGACCGACGCCCTCCCCAGCTTCATCCGGACCCCGATCCGCGGACTGCGTGCGGCGCACGAAATCGGCCGCACCGCGGTGCGGCTGGCCCGCTGCGCGGCGGACGAGCGACTCGGTCCGGTGTCGATCCCGCTGGGGGCACCGGACACGTTCGAGTCGCCGGTGGGCGCCAGACGAGCCGTCTCGTTTGCCGAGTTGGACATGGCGGAGGTCCGGGAGCTCACGACGCGGTTCGGTTCGACGATCAACGACATCGTGCTCGCCATCTGCTCGGGCGCTCTGCGCACGCATCTGGCCGCGCACGATCAGGATGTCGAGAGCCCGTTGGTCGCCGTCGTGCCGGTGTCGGTGCGAGCCGATCAGGACGCGGCCGTGCTCGGCAATCACCTCTCCGCCATGTTCGTGCCGCTCTCGAACGACCGGAAGACGCCGCTCGAGCGCCTGCGGACCGTGACCGCGGCCAGTGCCTCGTGCAAGGGGCAGGAGCGTGCCGTCGGCTACGGCCCGATGGCCACTCTGCTGACCGAGGCGGTGCCCCCGGCCCTGGCCAAGCCGATGATCCAGCTCGGTGTGCGCTCGGGCGTGCTCCGCAAGCTGCGCCCGGGCAACCTGATGGTCTCCAACGTGCCCGGGCCAGACTTCCCGCTCTACTTCGCGGGCATGGAGCTGCGGGCCGTCCACCCGCTCGGGCCGGTGATCGACGGGGTCGCGCTCAACGTCACGGTGCAGAGCTACCGCGACTCGCTCTTCGTGGGCATCAACGCGTGTGCCGCGGCCGTGCCCGACCTGCCGGATCTGACGCGGGCCATGGTGGACGAGCTGTCGCTGCTGAGCCGAATGGCCACCGGCGCGGGGGAGCCGCGTCACAGCGCCCGCTCCCGCCGCGTCGCAGGCAGCCGCGGTCCGGCCTCCGCGCCGGGGACCCTCCGTCGGCTGGGGACGCCCACGACGATCTGAGCGAAGTGCCGTGCCACCTGCATGGGTGGCACGGCGGCAGCATCGTGGGCCAGGGTGGCCCGGTGCAACGGTCGGACCTGGAGGGCAATCCGGTCGCGCTCGCCCCGTGGCTGCTGAACAAGGTGCTGATGCGCGGTGAGCGGGCCGGGCGCATCGTGGAGGTGGAGGCCTACCACGGCCCCAACGACGCCGCCTCGCACGCCTACCGGGGCCTGACACCGCGGACGGCCGTCATGTTCGGCCCGCCCGGGCACCTCTACGTGTACTTCACCTACGGCATGCACTGGTGCGCCAACATCGTGTGCGGGCCCGAGGGAGAGGCCGCCGCGGTACTGCTGCGCGCCCTCGAACCGACTGCGGGCGTGGCGCAGATGTGGCAGGCCCGGCCGGCCGCCCGGCAGCGGCGCGACCTCTGCAACGGCCCGGCCAAGCTCTGCCAGGCCCTCGGCATCACGGGTGAGGAGAACGGGGCGGACCTGCTGGCGGGCCCGCTGCGTGCGGGTTCGACCGCCGCCCCGGTCGCCGTGCGGCTGCTGGACGACGGGACACCGCCTCCCCGGCGTCCGGGCCGCGGGACCCGGATCGGCATCAGGGAGGCGACGGACAAGCGTTGGCGCTTCTGGGTGCCGGGCAGTGCCTCGGTCTCCCGGCCCTGAGGAGTCGACTCGAGTTCCCTGAGCAGGCGGAACGGGCACCGAGGCGGTGTCATCGCCCTGTCACGACGGTGCAACAACGGGGGTCCATGATGCACTCACCGCATCGTGGTGACATGCGGTGGATCGAGGGCATCAGCAGGCAGTGCACGCTCCCCAGAGAGGGGCCTGGTTGGCGACAAGGAGGGGAGCGGAAAGCCCGTTGAGCTTCGAGCACCGGTGGCATGCGGGGGGCCTGGGGGCTCCCCGCATGCCACCATCTGGTGTGGAAACGACCTGCGGCGGAGGGGCGGAGGGGCGGCCGGGCCGTTCGAGGTGGTATCCGCCGAGCGCCGCGAATGTCCCGCTACGATCTGTGATCGAGGTCGGCCCCGGGGTCACCACCCGGAGGGTTCCGGCTACCCACGACGCGTTGACGCTCTGTTGCGTGTCTGCTAGGGTGACACTCCCGTCGGAACGGCCCCCCAAGGCCCTCCGGCAGCCGAAGGAGACTCTCCGGCGAAGCAATTCGTCCGGAACAGTCCTTTGGCACACCCGGCACCAACACCGGCTGGACTGGTGTGTGCCCGGTCGCTCCTTGAAAACGGAATAGTGAGAGCCAAAAGCCAGTGCGGGCAATTCATCCGGACTCAAACGGATGGGTTGTACGTCAATTAAGCATTACGCAGGCCTCGGAGCCCTCTGGGTGAAAAGGCCTGTGGTTACTAATAGTTCGAGTCAAACTATGGTGACTCTCTGATTTTCGGGAGGTCCTGCCCTTTTTAGGGGCCGGGCTGAACGTAAGTCTCGATGGAGAGTTTGATCCTGGCTCAGGACGAACGCTGGCGGCGTGCCTAACACATGCAAGTCGAACGCGCTCCATTCGGTAGCAATACTGATGAAGAGCGAGTGGCGAACGGGTGAGTAGCACGTGAGCAACCTGCCCCGAAGACTGGGACAACACCGGGAAACCGGTGCTAATACCGGATATCCCTATCGGACCGCATGATCTGATAAGGAAATGGATTCCGCTTCGGGAGGGGCTCGCGGCCTATCAGCTAGTTGGTGAGGTAACGGCCCACCAAGGC
>CAVXSD010000006.1:220000-824738 GCA_963764305.1 uncultured Acidimicrobiaceae bacterium
AGCGAAAGCGAGTCTGAATAGGGCGTTGAGTCGCATGCTGTAGACCCGAAGCCGAGTGAGCTTGCCATGGGCAGGCTGAAGCGAAGGTAAGACTTCGTGGAGGGCCGAACCCACCTAGGTTGAAAACTGGGGGGATGACCTGTGGCAAGGGGTGAAAGGCCAATCAAACTCGGTGATAGCTGGTTCTCCCCGAAATGCATTTAGGTGCAGCGTCGGGTGTTCAGCATCGGAGGTAGAGCACTGGATGGGCTAGGGGGCCTACAAGCTTACTGACCCCAACTAAACTCCGAATGCCGATGCTCTAGAACCCGGCAGTGAGACCACGAGGGATGAGCTTCGTTGGTCGAAAGGGAAACAGCCCAGACCGCCGGCTAAGGCCCCAAATTCTTGACTAAGTGGAAAACGATGTGGGAACGCAAAGACAGCCAGGAGGTTGGCTCAGAAGCAGCCATCCTTAAAAGAGTGCGTAATAGCTCACTGGTCGAGTGGTCCTGCGCGGATAATGTAACGGGGCTCAAGTCAAGAGCCGAAGCCGCGGATTTCCGTCTTTGGACGGGAGTGGTAGGGGAGCGTCGATCTCGCAGAGAAGCGGTGGTGTGAACCGTCGTGGAGCGTGGTCGAGTGCGAATGCTGGTATGAGTAGCGAGAGAGGAGTGAGAAACTCCTCCGCCGTAAGCCCAAGGGTTCCTGGGGAAGGCTAATCCTCCCAGGGTAAGTCGGGAGCTAAGGCGAGGCCGAGAGGCGTAGTCGATGCACAACTGGTTGATATTCCAGTACTACCGTGTCCGCGCCCATTCCAAGCCAGGGGTACTAAGGGGATGACCTTCGGGTCGAGCCGACAAACTCTGGGGCGGATAGCAAAGGAGCGACGCAGGAAGATAGGTGAGCCCAGGCGTTGGTTGTCCTGGGGTAAGCGTGTAGGGAGGGATCTAGGTAAATCCGGATCCTGTAAATCCTGAGACGCGATGCCGAGCCGTTCCAGGCGAAGTCACTGATTCTATGCTGCCTAGAAAAACTTCTAGCGAGCTGACACGGTACCCGTACCCCAAACCAACACAGGTGGGCGGGTAGAGAATACCAAGGCGATCGGGAGAACTGTGGTTAAGGAACTCGGCAAAATTCCTCCGTAACTTCGGGAGAAGGAGGGCCCCGATAGGGTGATGGACCTCGCGTCCTGATGCCTGAGGGGGCCGCAGAGAATTGGGGAAAGCGACTGTTTACTAAAAACACAGGAGCGTGCGAAGTCGTAAGACGATGTATACGCTCTGACGCCTGCCCGGTGCCGGAAGGTTACGGGGAAGGGTTAGTCTTCGGACGAAGCTCTGAACCTAAGCCCCGGTAAACGGCGGCCGTAACTATAACGGTTAGTTGATACCTGGCTGTTGCAAAACCCCGCTATATGCTGGAACATCCGAGTATCCGGCGGTACTCATCCGCGTCAGACACCCTTTTGATTGGGGGCAACGTGGAAAGTGAAAATCCGTCCGGTGCGGACAATCAGCAGGAAACTGCTTCGGCAGGATCCTCAGAGACTGCACGCAGGGCACCTCTCACCGGTGAAAGCCGGCAGGGGTGAAGATACAGTCCGACCCTCATGGCGACATGAGGAGCCAGGCAGAAATGACTTGGCCGCTCAAAGGTAAATGGCGACAAAGTCAGCGCCATCTTTGAGTAGTAACAAATGTGCCTAAGGTAGCGAAATTCCTTGTCGGGTAAGTTCCGACCTGCACGAATGGCGTAACGACTTTCCTACTGTCTCAACCACAGACCCGGCGAAATTGAAGTACGAGTAAAGATGCTCGTTAGCTGCATCAGGACGGAAAGACCCCGTGGACCTTTACTACAGCTTGATGTTGAGTTTTGGTACTATTTGTGTAGGATAGGTGGGAGACTTTGAAGCATTGGCGCCAGCCAGTGTGGAGTCAACCTTGAAATACCACCCTTTTAGTGCCGGGACTCTAACCTCGGTCCGTGATCCGGATCAGGAACAGCGTCAGGTGGGTAGTTTGACTGGGGCGGTCGCCTCCTAAAATGTAACGGAGGCGCCCAAAGGTTCCCTCAGGCTGGTTGGCAATCAGCTGTCGAGTGCAATGGCAAAAGGGAGCTTGACTGCGAGACCTACAAGTCGAGCAGGTGCGAAAGCAGGGCATAGTGATCCAGCGGTTGCTTATGGAAGCGCCGTTGCTCAACGGATAAAAGGTACCCCGGGGATAACAGGCTCATCTTCCCCAAGAGTCCATATCGACGGGAAGGTTTGGCACCTCGATGTCGGCTCGTCGCATCCTGGGGCTGAAGCCGGTCCCAAGGGTTGGGCTGTTCGCCCATTAAAGCGGTACGCGAGCTGGGTTTAGAACGTCGTGAGACAGTGGACATACGCGCTGTCTATAAACTTGGCTATTTGCTGGAAACACCGTATGAATCCTGCGCTACTCGCTCTCTTGAGGTCGTGAGACATCCGCTTCGTACGATGCGGTCATGGACAGAGAGGGCAGTGATAATGCGACAGGTGCGGTCAATCAGCAGGAAAGACTGGAGTCGTACATAGCCGGTTTTGTAGACGGAGAAGGATGCTTTCACGTGGCGATCCAACGGAACGCCTGTACGAGATGCGGATGGCAACTTGTACCGGAGTTTCGGATTAGCCAGGATGTATCTCGAGTCAAGGTCTTGGACCTGGCCCGGGAGCTCCTGGGTTGCGGATCACTCCGTGAAAACCATCGACGCTCGAACGATCACACGTTTGTGATGGTCGTGCGTCGGCGCCAGGATCTACTCGAAAGAGTGATTCCCTTCTTCGAACGAAATCCGTTACTGAGCTGCAAGCAGGAAGAGTTCGTCACCTTCGCTGACATCGTGAGAGCGATGGCGGCAGGCGAGCATCTTGTGACTGAAGGCTTCGAACGGCTTGCCGCTCGAGCACTTCAGATGAACGGTGGTGGTCGGTACCGACGACTTCACCGAGGCTCAGAATCCAGAATCCTCAGAGACCATATGCCAAGCGCCCACGCAGATCTGCGAGGGTGAAGATATGGTCCGATCTGCATGGCGACATGCAGAGCCAGGCAGAAATGTCCTGGCCCCCGACCGGTTGGTCGGTGGTAACAAGAATGTCGGTCCCTATCCGATGCAGCCGTAGGAGATTTGAGAAAGGCTGTCCCTAGTACGAGAGGACCGGGACGGACGTAGCTCTCGTGTGCCAGTTGTCCTGCCAAGGGCACGGCTGGTTTGCGACCTACGGGTGGGATAAGCGCTGAAAGCATCTAAGTGCGAAGCCCGTTTCGAGATGAAATCTCCCACAGGGTTAACCTGGTAAGGCCCGTGGCTAGACGACCACGTTGATAGGCCGGAGGTGTAAGTGCAGCAATGCATTCAGCCGACCGGTACTAATCGGCCGAGGGCTTGGAGACCTACTCGTGCTCGTGCTCGCTTTGGAACGCTCAGGGGCTGCGGAAACGCAGCCTCAGGCGTGGCCCTGCCCGTAATACGGGTGGCTGAGCCCCGCCGAGTGCAAGATTTCCGGTGGCCATGGCGGCGGGGAAACACCCGTTCCCATTCCGAACACGGCAGTTAAGCCCGCCCGCGCCGATGGTACTTGGGGGGAGGCCCCCTGGGAGAGTAGGTCGCCGCCGGGATTTCTCATGAGACCCCCTCAGAGCTTCGGCTCGAGGGGGTCTCGTACGTTCCGGGCACCCCGTCACCGCAGAGCCGGGATCCGCTGCGATACTGCCGCCCATGCGGCCCTCGGCGGCTTCCCGGGCAGTTGAGCCCACCAGACGCCCATGAGCAGGCTCCTCCGGCTCCGCATGCTTGTGCCGATAGGCCCCCGGGACATCGAGGAGGAACATCGGGCGTCCTCCCGCTCCGAGCTCCTCTTCGACCTCCTGCTTCGCGGTCGCCGTCTCCCGGGTGCGGCCGGAGCCCGGCCCCGACCGATCGCGCCGAGGTCACGCTGACGTGGACACCTAGAATCACCTGGTGCCTCAGAATTCCTCCCGGCCGAATCGTCGCGCCCCCTCGGCGCGATCGGGCGGCCCGGCGCGTCCGGCGCGTCCGGCACGGGCCGGCGGCACCGGGAGCGGGAGCGGGCGCAGTGGCGGCGGGGCCAAGCCGTCCGCGCGCGGCGGTTCCGGCGGGGGAGCCAAGCGCGGCGGCCAGTCCTCGGGCGCCGGTGGGGCCACGAGGCGGGCCCCGAAGAGCGGGGGGACCCGGGGTTCGGCGCCCGGCCAGGGCGGCAGTGGGAGTCGGAGGGGGAGTACGAGTGGACGTACGGCCACCGGACGCAGCGGGGGAGCGGCCTCGCCCCGGTCGCCCTGGAGCCGCGCCGGCGCTGGCGCCGGTCAGGCGGGGCGGGCACGGCCGGCGGGCGCGCGTGCTGAGGGCCCGCGCACCACATCGCCGAGGTCGAGCACCTCGAGGTCGGGGCCGCCACGCGCGGGGGCATCCCGCCGCCCGGGCGACGAACGGAGCCGGGACGACCGACCACGGTCGGCTCGTGCGGCGCGTGACTACGGGGGCGCCGGGAGGCCCGGCACCGGGCGGGCGCCGGGCGAGGACCGGCCGTCACTGCCGCGCCAGGCCGCGTCGTGGGGCAACGTGGCCCGCCGCGGGGCCCGCGCCGTGGGCCGGCAGGACGAGGACGACCGCCCCGCCGGCGCGTCCGACGATCGGGAGCGTCGGCGTGGCGCGCCGCGGCCCTACGCCGGGGCGACGTGGACCCGAGACGACGGGGCGCCCGAATGGGAGGACGCCGACACGGCTATGTCGCGGGGACGGAGCCGTCGCCGGGCGGGCCGGGGCGCGCCACCGGCTGCCGGCGCCACCGGGAGCGCCACCGAGGCGATCGCCACCCTGTCACCGCGCAACACCCTTCCCCCGGAGATCGCCACTGAGATCCGGCGCGGCGCCGACATCGCCACCGCCCGGCACAAGGAGCATCTGGTCGACCGGGCAGAGTCGGCCTATGGCGCCTACGAGCGGGGGCGCTTCCAAGATGCGATGCGGGCCATCAAGCCGGTGGCCGACGAGGTCCCCGGAGTGGCCGCCGTGCGGGAGCTGGCCGGGCTGGCCGCCTACCGGTGCGGCCGGTGGCGCTCGGCGGCGGGCCACCTCGAAGCGTTCGGGCGGTTGAGCGACTCGTCCGAGCACCTCCCGGTGCTGATGGACTGCCAGCGCGCGTTGCACAAGCCCAAGAAGGTGGCCGCGCTGTGGGCCGAGCTGCGGCAGAGCTCGCCCGACCCGGACGTGCTGGCCGAGGGGCGGATCGTCGCCTCGGCGTCGCTGGCCGACGCGGGCGACCTCAACGGGGCCATTGCGATGCTCTCGACGGCCGGCGCGTCCAAGGCCCTGCGCAACCCGTCGGAGCGCCACGTCCGTCAGTGGTACGTGCTGGCCGACCTGTACGAGCGGGCGGGCGACGTCCCCAAGGCGCGCGAGTACTTCGAGCGCGTGTTCCGGTCGGACCCCGAGGCCTACGACGTCGCCGAGCGCCTTCGCAGCCTGGGCGCGGAGCGCCGGCCCCGGCCCCGGCCCCGGCGGACCAAGACGTCGGCCTCCACGAAGACGGCCCCGCCCAGCCCCGAGGGTTGAGCGGCCTCAGCCCGGCGCAGCCGTCGGGGTGGTGACGGGCGCCGGTGGCGCCGTGGTGGTGGGGGCTGGCGGCGGTGCAGGTGCGGGCGGAACGGTCGTCGTGGTCGGCGCCGGGGCGGTCGTCGTCGTTGTCGTCAGCGGCGGTGCGGTGCCGAAATCTGGCCCGATCACGGTCACGAGCGTGCCGATGGGAGTCAGGGGCCACACCTGCGCGGCATTGGCATAGGTCATCTCGACGCAGCCGTTGCTCTGCGGGGACCCGTAGGAGGCACGGACGAAGCCGTGCAACGCGTCACCGCCATTGAAGTAGCTCGCATAAGGGACGTTGGGGTCGTCGTACGTGCTGCCGTCGGGGTTGGTGCCCTTCATCTCCGAGAACCGGACGTGCTCGAAGACGGCGTAGGAGCCGTCGACCGTGTCCGCGCCCGGGGCACCCGTGTTGACGGGGATGCCCACCAACTGCGCCACCCCGTTGTTCCACAGGGTCAGGTTCTGCGGGACAACCTTGTTCACGAGGACGTAGACGTACGGCGTGGCGCTGGGCTTGTTGTTGATGACGTCGTTGATCAGCGCGGTCCACACGGTGGGACCGGCGATCCCGTCCACGCCGATGTTGTTCTGGGTCTCGAAGGCCTCGACGGCGGCCCTCGTGATCTCGTTCTCGGTGCCCTGCGTCCACTGGGAGGTGAGCTGCGAGGGCAAGCCGGGCCAGCGCCACGAGAACGTCCCGGGCTGATCCTGGGCCAGGTCGGCCGGGCTGGGGGCGGGCCCACTGGGAGAGAACCCCACCGGGAGGTAGTTCAGTTGCGCCAGGAGCTGTTGCAGCCGGAGGGTGTCGCCCGCGGCGACGCCGAAGGCGACGGACTGCGAGGAGGTCAAGGTGGCGCCGTCGGCCGACCGCAGGCCCTGGGCGCCCCCGGGGATGGTCACGGTCACCTGAGAGGACGGGATGAGCGGGGATGCGAGGGCGTAGGAGAGGGTGGTGGCGTTGGTCTGTACCCATTTGCCGGCGATGTCGGGAGAGACCGTCGGTGGCGCCTCGCGCAGGGAGACCGGCGCGGAGAACGTCAGCGAGATGGTGGTGTTCGGCGCGACGTTCTGCGTCCCGGGGGCCGGCGTGGCGGTCTTCAGATAGAAGCTCGCTGCGGCCGCAACACCGGAGCCGGAGCCGGACTTGGAGGCATCGGTGCTCCGTCCGCCGGCCGAGCCGGAGTGCGCCGGCGGCGACGCGCCCAGCGTGAGCACCAGCACGACGACGGCCACCACGACGGCCGCGCCGAGCAGCAGCACCCACGGGCGCAGGCGCAGCGGCCTGCCCTGCCGAGACTCGAGAACGTTCATGGCCTCCCTCGCTCGAGACGTCGCCCAGCGTATGGGCCGTGCTGAGGCGCGAAGCATCAGGGGCTGCAAGTTTCTTCCGAGATCGGGTGGGCCTGTCTTCGAGGGGGTTCGACGTGCCACCCGGGCGCTCGTCCGCCGGCCCGGGGACCGTTGGTACCCTCCGGTAGCATGAGGTCATGAGCACGAGCACCTCGAGCACCGACCTCCACGCGCTCCTCGGCGATGACGCGGACGCCCTCCTCGGATACACGGCCAAGGCCTTCCCGGCCGAGAACCTCACCCTCCCGGGACCCGACTACCTCAGCCGCGTCTTCACCGAGAGCGATCGCAACCCGACGGTGCTCCGGAACCTCGGATCGGTGTTCAACCACGGTCGTCTCGGCGGCACCGGCTACGTCTCGATCCTTCCGGTGGACCAGGGCATCGAGCACTCCGCCGCAGCGAGCTTCTCCAAGAACCCGGCCTACTTCGATCCGTTGAACCTCCTCGAGCTCGCCCTCGCCGGCGAGTGCAACGCTGTTGCCACCACTCTCGGCACACTGGGCCTGGCGTCGCGCAAGTACGTGCACCGGATCCCCTTCATCGTGAAGCTCAACCACAACGCGTTCCTGCACACCCCCGACACCTACGACCAGATCATGTTCGGATCCGTCCGCCAGGCCTCCGATCTCGGAGCCGTCGGGGTGGGCGCCACCATCTACTTCGCCTCCGACGACATGGACCGCGAGCTGCAGCAGGTGTCCGAGGCCTTCGCCGAGGCCCACCGGCTCGGGATGTTCACGGTCCTGTGGTGCTACCTGCGCAATCCGGCCTTCAAGAAGGACGGGGTGAACTACGAGGTGTCGGCCGACCTCACGGGCCAGGCCAACCACATGGGCGTGACCATCGAGGCGGACATCATCAAGCAGAAGCAGCCCGAGAACAACGGCGGCTACACGGCCATCGGGTTCGGCAGGACCGACCCCCTCGTCTACGAGGAGCTCACCACGGACAACCCGATCGACCTCACCCGTTGGCAGGTCGTCAACTGCTACGCCGGTCGCATCGGCCTGATCAATTCCGGGGGCGAGTCCAAGGGCGACAGCGACCTGGCCCAGGCCGTCCGCACCGCGGTCATCAACAAGCGGGCCGGCGGCATGGGTCTCATCGTCGGCCGCAAGGCGTTCCAGCGCCCGCTGGCCGAGGGTGCCGCCCTCATCCACACCATCCAGGACGTTTACCTCAACAACGAGATCACCGTCGCCTGATCCCCGGCGCCTGATCCCTGGGGGGCCACCTCGCGGGGCCGCCGGCGGCCCTTCCCGAGGGCGGCACGGCCGCGCTACGGACCCGGACACGCAGATGAACACTGCGTGAAGATGATCCTCATTGCCCCGGGGTTAGGATTGACCTCAACGAGCAATTCGGACGGAGAGTTCCGCGCGCCGTCACGGCGGTGCGAAGGCCGCGCAGAGTCGGGCAGGGCTCTCGACGTCCCGGACATGAGACGAGGCAGCCCGTGGCATCGGGAACGCAACGCGAGACAGAGGTATTGGACCAGGTCATCGTCCGCTTCGCCGGGGACTCGGGCGACGGGATGCAGCTCACGGGGGACCGCTTCACCACGAGCAGCGCCCTGCTGGGCAACGACCTGTCCACCTTCCCGGACTTCCCGGCGGAGATCCGTGCTCCCGCCGGGACCCTGAACGGCGTCTCGGCCTTCCAGGTCCACATCTCGGACCACGACATCCTGACGCCCGGTGACTCGCCGAACGTGCTGGTGGCCATGAACCCGGCGGCGCTCAAGGCCAACATCGAGCTGATGGCCAAGGGGACCGTCCTGCTGGTCAACAGCGACGCGTTCGAGGAGCGCAACCTGGCCAAGGCGGGCTACGAGGCCAACCCCCTGACCGACGGCTCCCTCAGCGCGTACACGGTCTACGAAGTCCCCATGACCTCCATCACCCAGGAGGTCTGCAAGGAAGCGGGAGTCAAGCCCCGCGATGCCGAGCGCTCCAAGAACTTCTTCGCGCTCGGGTTGGTGAGCTGGCTCTATACCCGGCCGGTCGAGGCCACCGTGGAGTGGATCACCGAGCGCTTCGCCGCCAGGCCCCAGGTGGCCGAGGCCAACACCCGCGCCTTTCGGGCCGGCTACGACTTCGGCGAGACGGCCGAGCTGTTCGAGTCGAACTACGAGATCCGCCCCGCCACCTTCGAGAAGGGTGAGTACGTCCAGGTCACGGGCAACCAGGCTCTGGCCTGGGGGCTGATCACCGCTACCCGCCTGGCCGGCGTGCCGCTCTTCTTGGGGAGCTACCCGATCACCCCGGCGTCGGACATCCTGCATGAACTGAGCCGGCGCAAGGAGTTCGGGATCCGCACCTTCCAGGCGGAGGACGAGATCGCCGGGATCGGCGCCGCCCTGGGCGCGTCCTTCGGCGGTGCTCTCGGGGTGACCACCACCAGTGGCCCCGGCCTCGACCTCAAGTCCGAGACGATCGGGCTGGCCATCAACCTCGAGCTGCCGCTCGTCATCGTCGACGTCCAGCGGGGCGGGCCGTCCACTGGGCTCCCCACGAAGACCGAGCAGGCCGACCTCCTGCACGCCATGTACGGCCGCCACGGGGAGGCGCCGCTGCCGATCCTGGCGCCCCAGACCCCGAGTGACTGCTTCGCCGTCGCCATCGAGGCCGTCCGGCTGGCGGTGAAGTACCGCACCCCGGTGATCGTGCTCTCCGACGGCTATCTGGCCAACGGAGCCGAGCCCTGGCGCCTGCCCGACCTCGACTCCTTCGAGGCGATCGAGCCCGGGTTCGCCACCGAGCCCAACCACGTCGACGACGACGGGACCCAGTCGTTCTGGCCCTACGTGCGCGACCCCGAGACGCTGGCCCGCCCGTGGGCCCCTCCCGGCCTGCCGGGGTTGGAGCACCGCATCGGGGGACTCGAGAAGGCCGACGGCAGCGGCAACGTGTCGTATGAGGGCGTCAACCACGAGCGCATGGTGCACCTCCGTCGCGACAAGATCTCCGGGATCGCCGCCGACATCCCGCCGGTCGAGGTGAACGACGAGAGCGGGGATGCGCAGCTGCTCCTCGTGAGCTGGGGATCCACCTATGCCGCAGTGGCGGCGGGCGTCAAGCGGGTCCGCGCCCGCGGCATGAAGGCGGCCCACGTCCACTTGCGCCACCTGCATCCGCTGCCCGCCAACCTGGGTGAGGTGCTGCATCGCTACACGCAGGTGCTGGTGCCCGAGGTCAACCTCGGCCAGCTGAGCCGGATCCTGCGGGCCGAGTACCTGGTCGACGCGCAGACCATGTCCAAGATGCAAGGCGTTCCGTTCCGCGTCGGAGAGATCGAGGCAGCCATCACCGCGCTGCTCGGAGGGAAGTCATGAGCGAGTCCAACGGCTCCACAGCCACAGCCACAGCCACCGCCACCGCGGTCCCCGTCACCAGCCGCAAGGACTGGACCAGCGACCAGGAGGTCCGCTGGTGCCCGGGCTGCGGCGACTACTCCATCCTGGCCGCCGTGCAGATGCTCATGCCCGACCTCGGCGTGCGGCGCGAGAACACGGTGTTCCTCTCGGGCATCGGCTGTGCCGCCCGGTTCCCGTACTACATGAACACGTACGGCATGCACTCGATTCACGGGCGGGCGCCCGCCATCGCCACCGGGCTGGCGACGACGCGGCCCGATCTCGACGTCTGGGTCATCTCCGGCGACGGCGACTCGCTGTCCATCGGGGGGAACCACCTCATCCATGCGCTGCGTCGGAACGTGCGCCTCAACATCTTGATGTTCAACAACCAGATCTACGGGCTGACCAAGGGCCAGTACTCGCCGACCTCGGAAGTGGCCAAGGTCACCAAGTCGACGCCGTTCGGCTCCGTCGACACCCCGTTCAATCCGGTGTCACTGGCCCTCGGCGCCGAGGCCACCTTCGTTGCCCGCACCCACGACATGGACCGGGCCCACATGCAGGAGACATTCCGGCGGGCGCATCAGCACAACGGGGCGGCGTTCGTGGAGGTCCTGCAGAACTGCAACGTCTTCAACGATGGCGCGTTCGAGAAGATCACCAGCCGCGACGCCCGGGCGAGCATGCTCATCCCGCTCCAGCACGGCCAGCCAATCGTGTTCGGGACCGAGGGAGAGGAGCGCGGGGTCATGCAGCGGGCCGACGGGGGCCTCGAGATCGTGTCGGTGGCCGAGGTGGGGCTCGACGCATTGTTGGTGCACGACGAGGCCCGTGAAGACCCGGGCCTTGCCTTCGCGCTCTCCCGCCTGGCCCTCGGCCCGTACGAGCCGACGCCGATCGGCGTGTTCCGTGCCGTGGACCGACCCGAGTACGGGACCCAGATGTCCGAGCAGATCACCGACGCGCAGGGCAAGCGCGGCCTGGGCGACCTCGGGGAGCTGCTCCGGTCCGGCTCCAGCTGGACGGTCGACTGACTCGACGAAAGGACGAGCGTCCGGGCCCGGCCCGGTGCTCTCGGGTCGTCGCCGGCCGCGTCGCCACGACGTAGCTGCAGGCGGAGGCGGAGCTTGTTGATCCGACGGCGTTCCCGATCGAGACACGCCGACTCGAGGACGACGTCACCGCCGTTCGTGACCCGTGAACGCAGGCCGCGACGCGACGCGCCCACCCGTGCACCGGCCATTCCTGGGCGTGCTCCAACGAGGAGACGGGTATCGGCGATCGCTGCCACCTGAGATAACACAAATTTGCGTTATCTCAGGTATATGTGTAATGTGTGGGAATGCCGACTGATGCGCAGATCACGTTTGCCGACCACATGGGGCGGTTCTACGCCACTCGCTATGCCTTCCCGCCCATGGTGGGACGCCTCCTCGGCTACTTGGCCGTCTGTGACCCGCCCGAGCCGACCATCGCGGAACTCGCGGACGGGCTGCTCGCCAGCCGCAGCGCGATCACCAGTGCGGTGAAGACGCTGGAGACGATGCATGTGATCCGGCGGATTCGATCGGCCGGGGAGCGGATGGACCGTGTCGGCATCGACCTGACCTCACCCCAGGCGATGGGGCTGGACATCACCGAGTACGAGGAGTTGGGCCAGCTCGCCCGCGAGGGCCTCGAGGTCGTCGCGGGCGCCCCGGAGGAACGCCGGGCGGTTCTCCTCGAGATGTCCGCCTTTGCGGACTTTCTCGTGGAGCAGATGACGAGGTTCGGACAGGAATGGCAAGAGCGCCGGGCCGCGCTCGTGGCCGCAGGGAAACTCCCCGCCGTGTCGCCGACCGGAGGACCACAATGACCGTGACCCGCCGACCAGCCATCTTGGCCGTCGGAGTGCGCAAGGGCTTCGACGGGACGACCGTGCTCGATGGGGTCGACCTGACGGTGGCCGAGGGGACCATCTTCGCCCTGCTCGGTCCGAACGGCGCGGGCAAGACGACGATGATCCGGATCCTCTCCACCCTGATCGCACCCGACGCCGGCCAGGTCTCCGTGGCGGGCCACGACGTGCTGCGGAATCCGGAAGCGGTGCGTGGCGCCATCGGGGTCACCGGACAGTTCTCCGCGCTGGACGAGTTGTGCACGGGCTTGGAGAACATGCGGCTGATGGCTGACCTCAACCATCTCGGCCGCAGCACCGGGCAGGCGCGGGTCGGCGAACTGCTCGAGCGGTTCGGGCTCGCCGACGCGGCGAACAAGCCGGTGACGGCCTACTCCGGCGGGATGCGCCGCCGGCTCGATCTGGCCATGACCCTCGTGGGTGATCCCAGGGTGATCTTTCTCGACGAACCCACCACCGGCCTTGACCCGGGCAGCCGGCGCATGATGTGGGACAGCATCCGCCAGCTCGTGGCCGGTGGGGTCACCATCTTGCTGACCACCCAATATCTGGACGAGGCCGATGAGCTGGCCGACCAGGTCGCGGTACTCGACCACGGCCGGATCGTCGCCGAAGGCACCTCAGACGAACTCAAGCGGCGCGTTCCAGGAGGCCATGTCCGCCTGCAGTTGTCGACCGTGTGCTCCCTCCGCAGTGCGATCGCGCTCATCGACGGCGCCTCGTACGACGAGGAGAAGCTCCAGATCGAAGTGCCCACGGACGGCACCGTGGCCGCACTGCGCCACCTGCTCGGCGTGCTCGACGATGCCGACATCGAGGTCGAGCAGCTGTCCATCCATACCCCCGACCTCGATGACGTGTTCTTCGCCGTCACCGGCCATCAGACCGAGGAGGCCCTCGTCCTGTCATGACAACGATTGGCTACACCCTGCTCGATTCGGCCACGATGACGCGCCGCAACGTCCGGCGTCTGCTGCGCTACCCGTCGATGACCCTCCTGCTCGTCGGCATGCCGATCGTCTTCCTCCTGTTGTTCGTGTACGTGTTCGGAGGCCAGCTCAGCCATGGCCTGGGAAGCACGCTGGCCGGCGGCCATCGGGGGCGCGAGGGTTACCTGAACTACGTCGCGCCCGGCGTCCTGCTCCTGACCGTGGCCGCGGCCGTCCAGGGCACCGCAATCGTGGTCGCGATGGACATGACGGGCGGCATCATCGACCGGTTCCGCACGATGGCCATCGCGCGCTCGTCGGTGCTCACCGGTCATGTGCTGGCCGCGCTGATCCAGACGCTGGCAGGCCTGGCCATCGTTATCGGCTTCGCCGTTGCGCTGGGGTTCCGCCCGACCGCCGGTGTGGTCTCCTGGTTGGGGGCCGTCGGCCTGCTCGCGCTCTTCGCCTTCGCGCTCGTGTGGCTCGCCACCGCTCTTGGTCTGGCGGCCAAGAGCGTCGAGACGGCAAGCAACACCCCGATGTTCCTGACGCTCCTGGTGTTCCTCGGCAGCGGGTTCGTGCCCGCCAGCACCATGCCGGCGGGGTTGGAGCAGTTCGCCCGCTACCAGCCCTTCACGGCGGTGACCGAGACGCTACGTGGCCTCCTCACCGGCACTCCCATCGGCACCAACGCCGTCGTGGCCATCGCCTGGAGTGTGGGCATTGCCTTCGTGTCCTACGTGTGGGCGCTCCACCTCTATCACCGCCGGCGGTCGGCGTAGCGATCTTTTCCTGCTCCCTATTGCGCCGGTGACGCCTGCGCCTCGACCTCGGCCTTGATCCGCTCGAGCGTGGCGCGCATGCCCTTGCGATTGACCTTGCCGCGGGACCACCCCCACAGCGCCCAGTAGAGCCGGAGCCCGAAGGTGGGACTCAAGGTGAACGACTCGGTCACGTCACAGCCGCCGTCCGCGGGCGCGATCTCATAGCGCCACACGTTGAGAGGCCGCTTGCCCGGCGCCCCCACCCCGAAGGCAAAGGTCTTCCCGGGCTCACACTCCGAGACGGTGCAGGTGGTCCAGTAGACGGGCCCGATCCCGTTGCGCTTCACGTGGCCCCGGAACCTGGCGCCGACCGTGGGCCCGGTGGCGCCCTCGGTCCACTCGGCCTCGAAGGTCTCGGGGCTGTAGCTCCCGATGCGGGTCACGTCGCTCACAAGGTCCCACACCCGCTCCGGCGGGGCAGCCATGTGGATCGTCACCGAGTCGTGCACGGGCTCACCTCAGGGGAGATCGAGGGAGCGGAACACCATGCCGCTCCTGGGCTTCGGGCTGAAGAAGGTCGTCTTGGGGGGCATGCGCCGGCGCTCGTTGGCCCACTGGTCGATCTGCTTGACCGTCACCGGCCGGAGCAGGAAGGCCGCCTGGGCCTGGCCCTGCTGCAGCGCTTCCAACGCCTCGGCGACGCTGTGGCGGTGCATGACCTCGTGGGGCGGCAGCTGGGCGAGGACGGTGGCGATGACGTTCGAATCGAGGTCGTTGCCCTCCTGCTCCTGCACCTCGGCGTGCGCCAGTAGGAGGTAGGCCTCGCCGCCGACCACGAGGGCGAGGGAGCCGGAGTCCGCCAGCGCGCCGAGTGTCCGGTCGTCGGCCGCGCCGGCCCGGACGACATCGAACCACTGTCCCAGTGTTTCGACGACGTCGAAGTCCCCGGGCAGCCCGCTGAGCGTCCGGTGGATGGCACCGACGGTCAGCTGGTCCTCGGACAGCTCCACCACCAGTGCCATCACCAGGTCGTACGGCCCGGGGACGCCGCCATTGGCCCGCCGGCACTCCTCCTGGTAGGCCAGTGCCGTCTCATAGCGGTGGTGCCCGTCGGCGAGGACCACCGGGGCGGTCGCCACCGCGGCTCCGACGGCCGCCACCGTGTCTGCGTCGCTCAGCACCCAGAGCTGGTGCCGGACCCCGTCGTCGTCGTAGACATCGGCCACCGGGTCGTCGTCGGTGGGGTCGAACGTCGCCGTGACCCCGCCCGCCATGGAGAGGCCCCAGATGGGGGACAGGTTGGCCCGTGTGGCCCGCAGCAGGTCCAGGCGGTCGCTCTTGGGCTTGGGGAGGGTCTGCTCGTGCGGGAGGATGTCGCTCTCCTCGCCCGGCTCGGCCAGCAGGCCCAGCGCACCGATGACGCCCGTCGTGACGCGCCCCGACGCGTCGGTCATCCGGTACGGGTAGAGGCTGGGTCCCGGATCGGCCACGATGATCCCCTTGGCCTGCCACCTGGTGAACAGGTCGGTCGCCACGGCGTAGCGGTCGCGCCCGCCGGAGAGGTCCGCCTCGGGCAGCTCGACCAGCACCGCGTTGGCCCGATGCCGGGCAGCCAGGTGCGCCCGCTCGGTGGCCGAGATCACGTCGTACGGCGGGGCGATGACCTGGGCGAGCGGTGCAACCTCGGGACGGTAGCGCAGGCCCTGGAACGGTTCGAAGCGGGGCACCGCGCCACTCTGGCACACGGCAGACGGGGTCGTTGCGGGGCACTCCCTAGACTCGGTGCGTGGACGACGACGGCTTGGACCGGATCCTCACCGTTCCCAACGTCGTCACCATGCTGCGGCTTCTCTGCATCCCGCTCTTCCTGTGGCTGCTCTTCGGGGCGCATCGGCAGACCGCCGCCGCGGTCCTCCTCGCCGTGCTCGGCGCCACCGACTGGGTCGACGGCTATGTGGCGCGGCGCTACGGCCAGGTGTCGACGTTGGGCAAGGTGCTCGACCCGACGGCCGACCGGCTGCTCGTCGGCACGGCGGTGATCTCCATCATGATCTACGGCGCGGTGCCGCTGTGGTTCGGCTTGGCCACTGTTGCCCGCGAGGTCCTGGTGTCGGGCATGGTGATCCTGCTGGCCGCCATGGGCGCCGCGCGTATCGATGTGTTGTGGGTGGGCAAGGCGGGCACCTTTGGCTTGATGTTCGCCTACCCGACCTTTCTCCTCGGCTACGGGACCGCCGGCTGGCAGGAGCCGATCCGGGTGATCGCCTGGGTCACGGGCCTGATCGGGCTCTCGCTCGCATGGTGGGCCGCGGGGAGCTACATCGCACCGGCTCGTCGCGCGCTGCGTGAGGGCCGGGCGGCCCGCAGGAGCACGGTATGAAGGCAGTGATCATGGCCGGTGGCGAGGGCACCCGGTTGCGGCCGCAGACCTCGAACCTGCCCAAGCCGATGCTGCCCCTCGTGGGGCGACCGATGATGGAGCACATCGTGTCGCTGTTGCGACGCCATGGGATCACCGACATCGTCGTCACGGTCGCCTTCCTGCCCAACGCCATTCGCAGCTACTTCGGTGACGGGAGTGAGCTCGGGGTGTCGATGGTCTACGCCACCGAGGAGTCGCCGCTCGGCACGGCCGGCTCGGTACGCAACGCGCGCGAGCAATTGACCGAGCGCTTCCTCGTGATCTCGGGGGACGTCCTCACTGACATCGACCTCAGCGCGGTGATCGCCTTCCACGACAAGAACGAGGCGCTGGCCACCATCGCGCTGTGCGCGGTGGAGAACCCCCTCGAGTTCGGCATCGTGATCACGCGGGAGGACGGGACGATCGAGCGCTTCCTCGAGAAGCCGGGGTGGGGTCAGGTGTTCAGTGACACCATCAACACGGGCATCTACGTGCTCGAGCCCGAGGTCTTCGACCGCATCCCAGCTGGCCGGTCGGTCGATTTCTCCGGTGAGGTGTTCCCGGCCGTGCTCGAGGCCGGCCAACCCCTCTACGGCTACGTGGCCGACGGCTACTGGGAGGACGTGGGCACGACCGCGGCCTACCTCAAGGCGCACGAGGACATCCTCGACGGAAAGGTCGAGGTGGACGTAGCGGGCTTCGAGCTCCGCCCGGGCATCTGGGTCGGCAAGGGCTCCTCCATCGACCCCTCGGTCCGCATCGACTCGCCGGTGTTCGTCGGCGAGAACTGCACCATCGATCCGGACGTCGTGCTCGGGGCCTACTCGACCGTCGGCGCGAACACCCAGGTAGCGGCGCGGGCCGAACTCCAGCGGTCGGTCATCGGCGAGAACTCCTATCTGGGGCCGGCCACCCGGGTGGAGGGCGCGGTGCTGGGGCGGTCGTGCGACCTGCGGACCGGGGCTCGCATCGAGCCCGGGGCGGTCGTGGGCGAAGGCTGCCTGGTCGGCGCCCACGCCGAGGTGCGCAGCGACGTCAAGGTCTACCCGTACAAGGTGGTCGAGGCCGCGGCCCAGGTCAACGCGTCCATCGTGTGGGAGTCGGGCGGGTCACGGACCCTGTTCGGCCCCGAGGGCGTCCAGGGCATCGCCAACGTCGACATCAGCCCCGAGCTGGCGGTGCGCCTGGCCAAGGCCTGGGCGTCGGGCTTCGAGAAGGGCTCGTCGATCACCGCCTCGCGCGACACGAGCCGGGTCGCCCGTGTGCTCAAGCGCGCCCTCATGGTCGGATGCAACTCGGTCGGGGTGAACGTCAACGACCTCGAGTTGGCCACAGTGCCGGTGACCCGGCACCACGTCCGCATGCGCGGCAACCGTGCGGGCCTCACCGTCCGACTCAGCCCGGACGACCCGCAGTCGGTGGTGATCCGCTTCTTCGACGAGCGCGGCATCGACCTCTCCGAGGGAGACCAGCGCCGGGTCGAGCGCATGTACCACCGAGAGGAGTTCCGCCGGGTCACCGCGGGGGAGATCGGGGACATCGACTTCTCGCCCCGCACGATCGAGCTGTATACGGCTGACATCGTCGAGGCGTTCGCGCTCCGCCGGAATCCCGGGCGCCAGGTGAAGCTGGTCCTCGACCTGTCGTACGGCGCCGCCAGCCTCGTCATGCCCAATTTGCTGGCGAAGGTCGGAGCCGATGTGCTCAGCATCAACCCCTACGCGCAGACGCCGGGCATGATCTCGGTCGACCCTGCCGTCAGCGAGGCCAGGGTGGCGGAGGCCGTCCGCGGGTCGGGTGCTGATCTTGGCGTGGTCATCGATGCCGGAGGCGAGCGGCTGACCCTGATCGACGGCACGGGACACGTGCTGTCCGACGACGAGGCGATCATGGCCTTCCTCGAGCTGTCGACGAAGGCCGGGGTCACCGGTCGGGTCGCGCTCCCGGTGACCGCGAGCGATCGCACCGTGCGCCGCTGTCGCGAGCTGGGGGTGGAGTTGATGCTGACGCCCTTGTCGCCGTCGGGGTTGCTCGAGGCCGCAGCGTCGGGCGGCGTGTCCTTTGCCTCCGACCAGCGGGGCGGGTACGTCTTCCCGGCGTTCCTGCCCGCCTTCGACGCCGCCGCCGCCCTGGCCTGCCTGATGTCGCTCCTGGAGGACGGCTCGACCCCCCTGGCCGAGATCGTCGACGCCACCCCGCCCATGCCCATCCTGCGGGGCGAGGTGCCGACCCCAATGGAGCAGAAGGGTCTGATCATGCGGACGCTCATGGAGCAGCTGACCGACGAGGGGGCCGAGCTCGTCCTCGTGGACGGCATCAAGGTGGTGTCCGACCAGGGGTGGGTCCTGCTGGTGCCCGACCCCGCCGAGCCGGTCACCCACGTCTGGGCCGAGGGATCGGACCTGGGGTCGTCAGAAGCCTTGGTGGCGACCTACGTGGAGCGGATCACCGCGATGCTGCCCTGAGCCCGGGGGTCCGATGGTCCGGTATGGTCGCTCGGCATGAACATCCCCGAAGATCTCCGTTATTCGCCGGAGCATGAGTGGGTGCGCCTCGATGGGACGAGGGTGCGGGTGGGGATCACGGACTACGCCCAGGACGCGCTCGGTGACATCGTGTTCGTCGACTTGCCCGCCGTGGGGAGCGCGGTCGAGGCCGGGGGACAGCTCGGCGAGGTGGAGTCCACCAAGTCGGTGTCCGAGATCTACGCACCGCTTGCCGGCACCGTCACCGCGGTGAACGACGCGCTCACCGCGGGGCCGGAGCGGATCAACCAGGACCCCTATGGTGAGGGGTGGCTCTGCGAACTGGAGCTGGCGCCGCATGCGGACCCGGGCGGTCTCCTCGACGCGGTCGCCTATGGCGACCTGACAGCCGACTGACCTGGAGTTCGGGAGCGGGATGAAGGCTGGAGAAGTCGCTCGTGGGGTGGGGTACCGTGGACGCCGTGTTCTGTCACAACTGTGGGCACCGGAATCCGGAGGGTGTCAACTTCTGCTCCTCGTGCGGCCACGCGCTGCTCGCGGACGGCGATGACGCCACCATCACGCTCCAACCCACCGACGACGGTGACGCAACAGAGGATCGCCCCGATGTCACCTTGGTCGAGGTCCCGCACGGCGCCGGCGTCCTCGTCGTCACGCGCGGCCCGAACATCGGGGCGCGCTACCTCCTCGGCGAGAACGTCGTCAAGGCTGGC
The DNA here is from genome assembly GCA_963764305.1 of uncultured Acidimicrobiaceae bacterium. GTDB lineage: Bacteria > Actinomycetota > Acidimicrobiia > Acidimicrobiales > RAAP-2 > Bog-473. The sequence goes on from CAVXSD010000006.1 coordinate 239,521, forward strand.
CGGCATCCGGAGAGCGACATCTTCCTCGACGACATCACGGTGTCGCGCCGCCACGTGGAGATCTCACCCAAGGACGGGGCCTACTGGGTGCGGGACGTGGGTTCATTGAACGGGACCTACGTGAACCGGGAGCGGATCGACGAGGCGCCGCTCGCCCCGGGTGACGAGGTGCAGATCGGGAAGTTCAAGCTCGTCTACCTGGTGGCTGGAAACGAGTGACCAGCCGTACCTACCTCTCCATCGGTGATGTCCTGACCCTCCTGCGCGAGGAGTTCCCGGATGTCACGATCTCGAAGATCCGGTTCCTCGAGAGCCAGGGCCTGGTCAATCCCGAGCGCTCACCCTCGGGGTACCGCAAGTTCTTCGAACACGATGTCGAGCGGCTCCGCTGGGTGTTGCGCCAGCAGCGGGAGCACTTCCTGCCCCTGAAGGTGATCCGGGACCGGCTGGCCGACGGGGACCTCGACGACCACCTGGGACCCGAGGGGCCGAACGGCAAGTCGGCGCAGCCGGCCCACGTCGCCGCTGTCGCCGGCGCGACATCCGACTACGGCCATGAGCAGCCGACCAAAGCCGACGAGGAGGCGATGGCCCGCATCCTTGCCGACGCGACGCGCCCGCGCCGCCGCGCGCCTCCCGGAAGAGGCCCAGCCCCGTCGAGGGCTCCAGGTCGTGGGGGAGGACGAGAGCTCGCCACGCGCGGCGACAGGGTCCGCCGCGCCGCGTGAAGTGGCGAGTGCCGAGCCGCCGCGCCGCGCCGCCGCGGAACGCCGTGGCGATGCCGTCGCGCCAGCGAGCGGTCGCACGGGCGCGGCGCCTCAGGCGTCGCCCGGCCCGGCCGGACGCGCCAACGGGACGGCACTGCCCCATGAGACGGGCACGACCCTGTCGCCCCGCGGGGAGCCGGCCGCCGGCGAGGCGGGACCGCGGCAAGACGGGCAAGGCGGCGGCGGCCGGCCCACAGACCACGGCGGCGGCCAGCCCACCGACCACGGGGGCGGCCATCGTCACCGGCGCCAGCTTGTCCGCCGACGAACTCTGCGCGGCCAGCGGCCTGTCGCTCGAGGAGGTGGCGGGACTCAAGAGCTTCGGCCTCTTGGAGTCCGTCACGGTGGCGGGCATCGAGACCTATGACGAGAACGCGCTCACGACGGCCAACCTCGCCGCGGCGTTCGGGTCCTTCGGGATCGAGCCGCGCCACCTGCGCCTCTACAAGAACGCCGCAGACCGTGAACTGGGCCTTATCGAGCAGGTCGTCATCCCTCTCCTGCGGCAACGGAACCCCGAATCCCGCCAGCGGGCGGTGGAGCGAGCCGATCAGCTGGCTGCGCTCGGGCAGTCCATGCGGGCCACGTTGCTCCGCCAGGCCCTCCGGCGCCATCTGGGGGGGTGACGCAGCGCCGGCATCCGGCGCTACATTTCAGTCATGGTCCGTGTGCTCCTCCGTGCTGTCAGGGTGGACCTGCAGTCGAACACGCCGGTGCTCCTGCTGCAGGAGACCGAGGGTGAAGGACGGACCCTGCCGATCTTCATCGGGAGCCCGGAGGCAACGGCCATCGCCTACGCCCTGCAGGGAGTGACCATGCCGCGACCCCTCACCCACGACCTGATGAAGGACATGCTGGGCGCCCTCGACATCAGCGTCGAGCGGGTCATCATCACGGAGTTGCGGGCGTCCACCTACTATGCCGAGATGCATCTCGTGCGGGGTGAGGAGCGGACCATCGTGTCGAGCCGGCCATCCGACGCCGTGGCGGTGGCGGTGCGGACCGAGTCGCCGCTCTTCGTGTCCGACGAGCTGATGGAATCCGAGGGGATCATCCTCGCGCTTGACACCGAAGACGAAGAGGACGACACACCGGACGAATTGGTTGGACAGTTCCGGCAGTTCCTCGACTCGGTGCGCCCCGAGGACTTCGAGGGTTGACGCCGGCCCGCTGGGCGCTCGCCCTCGTGGCGTGCGCCCCGGTTGTCCTCGCGGCCTGCAGCAGCAGTCCGAGCCGTCCGAAGTCGACCACGACCTCCAGCCGCCCTGCGACGTCGACGACGACCTCCAGCCGCCCTGCGACGTCGACCACGACATCGACGGCGCCCTCCACGACGACGTCGACCGGTGCGGCGTCCACCGCATGCACCCACATCACGGCCGCGGCCGGCCAGGGTCAGGGAGCGGCGGGGACGATCACGGGCGTGATCACCGTCACCAACGCCGGGACTTCACCGTGCACGGTCGACGGCTATCCCACGATGGCGCTCTTCTCCGGGAGTGGCGCGCCGCTCACGATCACGCTGGTGAACGGACTGTCGGTGTCGATCTCGACTCCGGCCAATGCGCCGCCGTCGTCCTTCTCGGTGGCGCCGTCCTCCACTGCGCAGTTCGCCTACCAGTTCTCGGATGTCCCGGTCGGCTCGGAGACGAGCTGCCCGACCTCCGAAGCGGCCAGCGTCACCATGCCGGCTGCGACAACGGCCTCGCCGAAGTTCCAACTGGCCATCGGCCCCTGCGGCAACGGGACGATCAGGGTCTCGCCCGTCTACGCGGGCTCCTGACGCCCGGAGCGATCAGGAGCGCACAGCAGGGCTGACCAGGATCCGCCCGCGCACGGCGGCGTCGAGCACCCGGTCGAGCGCCGTCGTCAGGCCGTCGAGCCCGATCTCTTCGTTGACCATTTCCTCGCAGTGCTCGAGGGGGAACGCGTCGGCCATCTCCGTCCAGAGCTCGCGCCGCTCGTCGATCGGGGTCGCCACCGTGTCGATCCCAAGCAGAGCAACACCGCGCACGATGAAGGGATAGATCGTCGTGGCCAGATCGTTGCCACCGGTCAGCCCACTGGCCGCCACCGCGCCTCCGTAGCGGACGGTGCGCAGGGCTTCGGCCAGCGCCCTCCCGCCAACACAGTCCACGACGCCGGCCCAGAGCTGGGGACCCAACGTCCGGCCGTCGGCCTCGGTGAACTCGCGCCCGACCACCTGCGTCGCCCCCAGGCCCTTGAGGTACTCGTGCTCCGCGGTCTTGCCCGACGAGGCCACCACCTCGAAGCCCGCCTTGGCCAGCAACGCCACGGCGGCGCTCCCGACACCGCCCGATGCGCCGGTCACCAAAATCGGTCCCTCACCGGGCTTCGTGCCGTGCTGGACGAGACGGCGGAGGGACAGGAGGGCGGTGCAACCGGCCAGTCCGATGATGGCGGCGGTGCGGCAGGTCAAGGCGTCCGGCAGGGGGACGACCCAGTCGGCCGGGACCCGCGCGTAGGCGGCGAAGCCGCCGTGCCGGTCCACCCCGAGGTCGTAGCCCTGCACCAGGACGCGCTCACCCGGCTTGAAGTCCGGGCTCGTGCTCTCCTCGACGCTTCCGGCGAGCTCCACGCCCGGGACGAGCGGAAAGACCCGCGCCACGCGGTTTCCCGGGCGGGTCACCATGGCGTCCTTGAAGTTGATGGCAGACCACTCGACCCGGATGAGGACCTCGCCCGCCGGAAGGTCGGTGTCGGCGAGCTCGACGACTGCGGGTCGGATGACCGCCCCAGCCTTCGAGAGCAGGTAGGCCGGGAAGCGCACAGGCTCACTGTAGAGGCCGTGGTCGGCGCCTCCGGGCACGCTCCGCCGCAACGGGTACGTTCGGACCGTGACCACGATTGCAGGGTATGGGGGTTGGGCCTCGCCGCTCACTGCGGGTGACGTGGCCCGGGCCAAGGTCTCTCTCTCGGAGCTCTGCTCGGACGGCGACGCGCTCTACTGGCTGGAGTCGCGCCCGGCCGAGGCGGGCCGCGTGGTCCTGGTACGAGCGGAGGGCGGAAGCCTGGCCGATCACTCGCCGGATGGGGTGAGCATCCGGGCCGGGGTCAACGAGTACGGCGGAGGTGCCATGTGCCTCGTGCCCGATCGGTCGGCCGGAGCCTTCGCCTACGTCGACCAGGCAGACCAGCGGGTGTGGTGCTGCGACGGTCCCGGAGCGCCGGGGCCGCGGGCGGCCACGCCAAGGCCTCTGACGGCGGTCCCGCCGGCGGGCGAGGTGCACAACCACGGTGGTCTCAGCGCGACGGCTGATGGCGACTGGGTGCTCACGGTCCGGGAGATCCACCGCGAGGGGCGCCGTGGCCCGGTGCGCAGCGTGGTCGCAGTCTCGACGTGTGGCGAGCAACCGTGCGAGACCACGCTGCTCGATGGGCACGATTTCTTCGGGACGCCGCGCCCGCATCCGACCACCGACCGCCTGGCGGTGGTGGCCTGGGATCACCCGGACATGCCGTGGGACGCCTCCGTCGTGGTGGTGCTGCCGCTCGCCCGGGTCGCCCGCCGCGGCACACGGTCACGACGCGCTCGAGCCGGCGGGACCCTCGTGGACCGTCGCCGGCGGTCCCGGGGAGTCGGTCGGCCAGCCGGCATGGGACCGGGACGGGTCGTTGCTGTTCGTGTCGGACCGAAGGGGGTGGTGGCAGCCCTACGTCCACTCGGGCCTCCCTGGCGCGTCGCCCGAACCAGCGCCGCTCACCGACCTGGAGGCAGAGTTCCACGGCCCGGACTGGGTGCTCGGCCAGCGAACCATCGCGGAGATGCCCGACGGCACGGTCATGGCGAGGATGACATCGGCGGGCCGGGACGCGCTGGTCCCGTTGGACCCGCGGGGCCGCGGGAGTAGTGGCGCACCGCCGGCGCCGGTGGCGCAACCCTGTGTCTCCATTGCCGCGCTCTGCGCGCACGGAGACGGGCTGGCCCTGATCGGCAGCACGCCCGACGCGCTCTCCAACGTCTGGGTCTGGACGCCGGATGAGGGCGCCCGACCGCTGCGCCCGCAGGCCGGCGTCACGCTCCAACGGGGGGACATCGCGACCGGGGAGCCCTTCACGTTGACGGGGCGGACGGGGCGCGCGGTGCACGGCACCCTCTTCCGCCCCACCCTGGGCGGGACCGAGGGCCCGGCGGGGACCGCTCCGCCGCTGGTGACCTGGTGCCACGGCGGTCCCACGTCGTCGTGTCAGGCCGGTTTCGACAGCACCCTGCAGTTCTTCACGAGCCGGGGTTTTGCCGTCGCCTGCGTCGACTACGCGGGCAGTTCGGGCTACGGGCGCGCCTATCGCTGCGCCCTGTGGGGCCAATGGGGCGTCGCAGACTCGGAGGACTGCCTCGACGCGGCCGTGCATCTGGCGGCGCGCGGCGACATCGATCCCCGACGGATGGCCGTCCGCGGCGGCAGTGCCGGCGGCATGACGGCGCTCAACGCCCTTGCCGCGGGGGAGGGGTTCGCCGCCTGCGTCTCGTGGTACGGGGTCACCGACCTGCTGGGTCTGGTGGCGACGACGCACGACTTCGAGGCCCACTACACCGATCGGCTGATCGGGCCGCTGCCGGCGTCGCGCCACCTTTACGACGAGCGCTCACCCGTCCACCGGGCCGGCTCCATGAACGGCGCGGTACTGCTCCTGCAGGGGACCGAGGATGCCGTGGTGCCGCCTGCGCAGGCCGAGAGCATGCGCGCCGCCCTCCATGCGGCAGGCACCGGCTGTGAGCTGGAATTCTTCGCCGGGGAGGGGCACGGCTTCCGCCGGGCGGAGACATTGACGGCGTGCCTGGAGGCCGAATTGGCGTTCTACCTCCAGGAACTCGACCTCTAGGATCCCGGAGAGATTCCTTCCGAGGCCCCCTGTGTGCGAGGCTTTCCAACGCCATGCCGAGCGACTCCACGACGACGATCCCGAACTGGGCTGCCCCCCTGGCCGACCTGTGGTGGCGCGTGTGGAGGCGCATCGAGAGGATCTCCCCTGAGGTGGGCGACACCCTGCTGTACGGGGCCAGCGCGGTCTTCGCGCTCCTCACCATCTACACGTCGACCAACGCGCTGTATCAGGTGTGGGGCCGCATGGCCCTCCTGCCGTTCGTCTTCGGGGCGCTGGCCTCCGGGGTACTGGCCTGGGCGCTGCGCCGCGCCCGGCGTCGGCAGCCTGACGGCACACTGACCAAGCGCCAGCACCGACGCGCCTGGCTGACCCGGATCGTGGTCGCCGTGTGCGTGTTCGCAGGCTCCCTGGCCATCCCCATGGGTTTCGAGATCCTGTGGCGGTTCGACGGGGTGGCGGGATCCCACCAGCAACCCGAGGTCGTCACCGTCGAAGTGGGAGGGCAGGACCTCGTCCATGGCCAGGACCCCTACCACCCGCTGGTGAAATTGCCCCACGCGGTCAGGTACCACGCGCCGGGCGAGCCCGACTTCGCCGGGTTCCTGCCCTACCTGCCACTTATGGCGGTGGCCGGCATCCCGAGCGAGATCTGGCCGAACAACGGACTGAGCGACGCGCGGATCTTCTTCTGCCTGACCACGCTGGCGGTGACCGCGGTCGCGCTCTACCTCTGCCGGGCCGACGGGCGACGCAAGATCCGCGCCCTGCAGGCCCTGATCATCCTGCCGCTGGCCTCGCTGCCCCTGGCGACCGGGGGGGACGACATTCCGGTCGTGGCCTTTCTTCTCCTGGCCGTGGTGCTGGCGCAACGGCGTAGACCGTTTGCGTCGGGCGTTGTCTTCGGCATCGCGTCGGCCATGAAGTTCACCGCCTGGCCGCTGGCGGCGTTGGCGGTCTTCGCCGCGCGCGGCCGAAACGGCGAGCGGCGCCCGTTCTCCATGTTGGCCGGGATGATCGTCGTCGCCGTCCCGACGATCTTTCCCTTCGCCCTGCGGGGGCCGTTCGCCCTCATTGACGACGTCGTGCTCTTCCCGCTCGGCCTGAGCGCCATTCCGACGACCGCGGCAAGCGCGTTGCCGGGTCACGTCCTGGTCAGCGAGTTCCCGTCGCTCAGTCGCGCCCTGCCGCTCTCGGTCGGGATCGTGTTGGCCGTGCTGCTGGCGCGCCACCTGTACCGTCACACGCCGCGCACGGCGGCGGAGGTCTGCATGATCTCGGGCGTTGTGATGTCTGCGCTCATCCTGCTGGCGCCGGACCCGAGGGTCGGCTACCTGCTCTACCCGATCAACTTCTTCGTCTGGGCCTATCTGCTGGCCGAGCGGGCCCCGTCGTCAGACGTCCCACCCGTCGACGCAGTCGAACCGGTCGGCGCGGAGGTCGGTGCCCCCAGGGACTGAGGTACCCGTCGCGGCGCCCGTGCTGCGTGCCTACTGGGGATCGGGGACCTGGAACAGCCGGACGGTGAACATCGTCACCCCGCGGGCCGGGCCACCCTGGTGGAAGGTCGTCGGCGAAATGGTCGCTCCCATCTCCCAGTAGTACCCGTCCGAGCCTGCGAGCTTGCCCAGGACCTCGAAGGCGCCCGGGGTGTTGGCTGCCGCACCCCGGTCGAACACCTGCCAACCCTGGACCTTCATGTCGGCGGCGTAGAAGGCCAAGAGTGCGGCCTGCGAGTCACCGGAGCGGAAGACCACCTGCGAATCGAACTGGCTCGCCCCGCCACTGTTGCTCTGGTGCGAGACCCGGACCGATCCCACCGGGACGGACGCGGCATTGAGGATGTTCGCCGGCGGCTCCCCGGCGACGGCGATCGGCGACAGCAGCCCGGCGGCCGGCTCGGCCTGCAACGAGATCCCCGGTACGGCCACCACCGCCGCGGAGTGCTTGACGGGGGTCGGAGACTGCGTCGAGACGATGCCGATGGTCACGAAGACGACCAAGATGAGCGCGGCCAGGCCGACGACGATCATCGCCGGTCGCATGGAGATCCCACCGGGGGTGGGGGGTCGCCGCGGCTCGGGCCCGGCGCTCCCACCCTCCACGAGCTCGGCGGGTGCGTCCTGCATCGTCATGACGCTGCCAGCCTACGGCGCTCCGGACCACCCGAAATGGTCGAGCGGGCCGTGCCCGGCGCCCAGCCGCCAGTTGGCGCCTCCGGCCAGGGCGCGGGCCACGAACGCCTTGGCCAGCGCGATGGCCTCGGCCACGCCTGCCCCCCGGGCCAGGTGGGCGGCCACGGCAGCGGAGAGTGTGCAACCGGTGCCGTGGTCGTTCTTGCTGTGCACCCGCTCGCCCGGCAGGACGACGACTCCGTCGGGGCCCGCCACGACGTCATCGGCGGACTCGGTGAGGTGGCCTCCCTTCACGACGACAAAACGGGCGCCGGTTGCCCGGATCCTCTCGGCGACGGCGACCCTGGCCTCGAGGCTCACGAGGGACTCGACGTCGGCGTGGCCCAGCACGGCCGCCTCACGCAGGTTGGGGGTGACGACCAACGCGTGGGGGAGGAGGCGCTCGAGGTACACCGCGACGCCATCAGGCTCCAGGAGCTGCTGCCCGGTCGACGACACCAGGACCGGATCGACCACCAGGTGCGGGAGCAGTCCCCGTGACGCCAGGTCGGCCACCGCGGTGACGTTGGCGGCCGTCGCCAGCATCCCCGTCTTGACGCTGCGCACCGAAAAGTCGTCGAGCACAGCCTCGACCTGTTGCACCACGAATTGGGGCTCGAGGGCCACGACACCGCGCACCTCGGCCGTGTTCTGTGCCGTCACCGCGCTGATGGCGCACGTGCCGTGCACGCGGAGCGCAGCGAAGGTCTTCAGATCGGCCTGTGCGCCGGCGCCGCCGCCCGAGTCCGAGCCGGCAATGGTCAGCGCCGTCGGTGGGGTCGCGTCCGGCACCGAGCCACCATAGGCGGGCACCGGGGTATCGTCGTTCGGTGACCCGCAACGACGCCGGTCCCGCGCCGGGCCCTCTCGAGAGCAGCCTCTGCATCGCCGGAGACGTGCTGTCCTCCCGCCTTCTTCTCGGTACCGGGGGCATGACCAGCCTCGCCGCGCTGGAAGCCTCGCTGCGCGAGTCCGGGACCGCCATGGCGACGGTCGCGGTTCGGCGCGTCGAGGCAGCCGGGAGGGACTCGTTGCTCTCGCTCCTCGGCGAATTGGGCGTGCGCGTGCTGCCCAACACGGCGGGATGTGCCACGGCCTCCGAGGCGGTGCTCACCGCGAAGTTGGCGCGCGAGGCATTCGAAACCGACTGGGTCAAGCTGGAGGTGATCGGCGACGAACGCACGTTGCTCCCCGATGCGGTCGAACTCCTGACCGCGGCCGAGCAGCTGGCGGAGGACGGATTCGTCGTGCTGCCCTACACGACCGACGACCCCGTCCTGGCCCTCCGGCTCCAACAGGTGGGCTGTGCCGCCGTCATGCCGTTGGGTTCCCCGATCGGCAGCGGGCTGGGCATCCGCAACCCACACAACATCGCGTTGCTCCGTGAAGCGGTCGAGGTCCCGGTGATCCTCGACGCCGGCATCGGCACGGCTTCCGACGCGGCGCTGGCCATGGAGCTCGGCTGCGACGGCGTCCTCGTGGCCACAGCGGTGAACCGGGCCCACGACCCGGTGGCCATGGCCCGGGCCATGCGAATGGCCGTGGAGGCCGGGAGGCAGGCCCGGCGGGCCGGGCGTGTTCCCGTCCGCTTTCACGCCGAACCGTCGAGCCCGCTGGAGGGCAGAGCCGACCTGGGCGGCCGGGGAGGACCCGAGATGCGCTGACGCCGTCACGGCTTGACCCTGTTGGTTAGGTGACCCAAAGATTAGGCTACCCTAAGATCAGGATCGAGTCGAAAGGCGTCGCCCACCATGCGATGGAAGCGTGCGAGTTCCCGGACCCGGTCCGGACTCCGTGGGGGAGCGGCCGTGAGCCTGGCCGCAGCCCTCGGCGCCGTCCTGCTGGCGAGCTGTTCGTCGGCAGGCTCGAACAGCTCGGCGAGTGCGCTGACCGTCTACAGCGGCCAACACGTGCAGACGACGCAGGCCTTGGTGGCCGCCTTCGAGAAGCAAACGGGCATCTCGGTGAACCTCCGCAGCGACGATGAGGACGTGCTGGCCGACCAGATCGTGACGGAGGGCTCCCGGTCTCCGGCCGATGTCTACTTCACCGAGAACACGCCACCGCTGCAGTATCTGGCCTCCAAGGGCCTGCTGGCGTCGGTGGATCCGTCGACCCTGGCCAACACGCCGTCCCGCTTCAACTCCCCGGACGGGAAATGGGTCGGGGTCACGGCCCGGGTCAGCGTCATGGTCTACAACACCTCGCTCCTGAAGCCCGGTGAGCTGCCGACGTCGGTCATGGACCTGGCCGACCCGCAGTGGAAGGGCAAGATCGGGATTGCCGGCGCCGAGACCGACTTCCAGCCGATCGTTACCTCCGTCGCGCGCGCCCACGGCGAGGCGGCCGCGCTGCAATGGCTCGACGCCGTCAAGGCGAACGCGGGGAGCCACAGCTACTCCGGCAACGAGACGCTCACCTCGCAGGTCAACAGCGGGCAGGTGGCGCTGGGGATCATCAACCAGTACTACTGGTACCGTGAAAAGGCCCAGGTCGGGGAGTCGGGTCTCCACTCGGCAATCGGCTACTTCGCCCCGGAGGATCCTGGCTACGTGATGGACGTCTCCGGTGCCGGGATCTTGAAGTCGTCGAGCCAGCAGGCCGACGCCCAGCGATTCCTCGCGTTCTTGACCTCGAAGGAGGGGCAGGAGATCATCGCCCACAGCGACAGCTTCGAGTACCCCGTGGCGTCCGGAGTGACGACGGCGGAGCCGGAAACGCCGTTGGACCAGCTCCAGCCGAACAGCATCACCCTCGCCGAGCTCGGCACCGGGGCCGAGGCGATCAAGCTGCTGCAGGAGGCCCAGCTGCTGTGACGACGGGGTTGCTGGCCCACGGTCGTCGCGGCGGCCGGCGCCGGTTGCCGCCCCTGCTCACCGCCGGCGCCGTGCTGGTGTCGGTCGCCGTGCTGCTCCCGCTCGTGTTCCTGATCGTCCAGGCCTTCCAGGTCGGGTGGGCGCAGCTGCACCAGCTTCTTTTTCGCAGTCTCACCGCGACGCTGATCTGGAACACGGTGAGGCTGGTCATCGTCGTGACTGCGCTGTGCGCCGTCGTCGGCACACTGGCTGCCTGGTTCGTGGAGCGGACGGACGTGCCCTGCCGCCGACTCCTCGCGATCCTCGTCGTGATCCCGCTCGGCATCCCGGATTTCGTGGTGAGCTTCGGCTGGCGGGCCATCTTCCCCGCCATCGGTGGGTTCTGGGCGGCCGTGCTGGTCATGACCCTGGCCGTCTACCCCCTGGTCTTCCTCCCGGTGGCCGCCAGCCTGCGGGGGGCGGACCCGGCGCAGGAGGAGGTGGCACGCAGCCTCGGACTGGGCCGGCTGCGCACGTTCTGGACGGTCACGGTGGGCCAGGCTCGAGTGGCCATCTTCGGCGGAGCGATCCTGGTCGGGTTGGTCGTGCTGGCCGAGTTCGGCGCCTTCGAGATCCTGGGCTATCAGACGCTGACGACGGAGATCTACAACGAGTTCCAGGTCGGGTTCAACGAACCGGCCGCATGTGCCCTCTCCCTCATCCTGGTGCTCCTCGGCGCCCTGTTGCTGGCCAGCGAGGACGCCGTGCGGGGTCACGGCCGGACATCGCGGCTTGGCGCCGGTGCCGCACGGCAGCTGCGGCCGCTCCCATTGGGCCGGTTGCGGCCCGTGGCCCTGGCCGGCGTCGGCCTCCTGGTCGCGCTGGCGCTCGGCGTGCCGGTGGGATCCATCGTCTACCTGATCGTTCATGGCGGGAGCAGCACCTTGCCTGCGACGGCCTCGCTGCCCTTGGCCACGCTCAACACCTTCGGCTACGCGGCGGTTGCCGGGGTGCTGGCGACGCTGGCCGCCGTCCCGATCGCCCTCCTTTCGGTGCGCTTCCCGCGCCCTGAGGTGCTGACCCTCCAGCGATCGAACCTCGTGGTCCTGGCGGTGCCCGGACTGGTCATCGCGTTGAGCCTGACCTACGTGACCGAGCACTTCCTGCAGGGTCGCTTGTACCAGACCAGTCTGTTGCTGGTCGTGGCCTACGCCATCATGTTCTTCCCCCTGGCCGTGGTCTCGGTCCGCGCCGCCGTCGCCCGTGCCCCCGTCGGGTTGGAGGAGGTGGGGGGCTCGCTCGGTGTCAGCCGGCGCTCGGTGCTGTGGCGCGTCACGCTGCCCCTCGTCGGGCCGGGACTCGCCGCCGCCTTCGCGCTGGTCTTTCTCGAGACGGCGACCGAGCTCACGGCGACGCTCGTCCTCCACCCGACCAACGTGGAGACACTGGCCACCCAGTTCTGGGCCTACGAGTCGAACGGGTCGTACAGCCAGGCTGCGCCCTACGCCGGTGTCATGGTGGTCATCGCCGCAGTTCCGGGCTACGTGCTCGGTCGCTGGTTCGACCGCCAGCCGGCTCGCATGGGAGCGGCAGGCCAGAGCGCGCTCGACGCGCCGACCACAATGGTGTCCGCATGAAGGACCTGTGCATCTCCGGGGTCGCCAAGGCATTCGGCCCGCAGCTCGTGTTGCGCGGCGTCGACCTGGCCGTCCCGCACGGGTCGTTCACGGCCATTCTCGGCGCGTCGGGGAGCGGCAAGACGACGCTGTTGCGGATCGTGGCCGGGTTCGAACGGCCGGACGACGGGCAGGTCCAGCTGGGCGACGACGTGGTGGACGATTCCCGTCAGCGTTTCGTGCCCAGCGAGCGGAGGCGAATCGGGTACGTCCCCCAGGAGGGTGCGCTGTTCCCGCACCTCAGCGTGGGGCGCAACGTGGCCTTCGGCCTCCCACGCAGTCCGAATCGCCGGCGCCGGGTCGACGAGCTGCTCGAGCTGGTGGGGTTGTCAGGGTACCGCCGCCGCTATCCCCACCAGCTCTCCGGCGGGCAGCAGCAGCGGGTGGCCCTCGCCCGTGCGCTCGCCATCGAGCCGGAGATCGTCCTCTTGGACGAGCCCTTCTCCTCGCTCGACGCGGCGATGCGCTCCTCGGTTCGCTCCGATGTCCTGAGCGTGCTGCGCCGGGCGGGCACCACCTCGATCCTGGTCACCCACGACCAGGACGAGGCGCTGTCCATGGCCGATGAGGTGGCGGTCCTGCGTCAGGGGGTCATCGCGCAACTGGACACGCCGGCCGCCCTGTACGGCCGGCCCGGCGACGTCGAGCTGGCCCAGTTCCTGGGGGAGTCGAACGTTCTCGACGGCGAGGTCCATGACGGGACGGCGCGCACGGCCCTGGGCCCTCTCGTGGTCGGAACGTGGAATGGCCCCGCGGCGGGAGGGCGGGCCCGGGTCATGGTCCGACCCGAGCAGATCAGGCTCGAGCAGCCTTTCAACGGTGGGATTGCGGCCACCGTCGAGAGCTACGAGTACTACGGCCACGACGCCGTGGTGCGGGTCCGGCCCGAGGCGGACGGCTTGCCCAACCTGGTCGTGCGGGTCACCGGGGGTGTGCCCCTCGAGGCCGGCCATCGGGTCGGACTCTCCGTGCTCGGCGCGGTGGTGGTCTGGCCGTGGGAGCCCGAGGAGCGGGCGAAGATCCCCTGAATCACGCCTTCGTAACTACTGCTCTGTCGTCCGGGGTGCAGTAGAGTCACCTCTCGGAGTGGCATCGCGGGGCAAGCAGGGAGGTGTGATGGTCGACGACCTCGGCCGGTTTCATGGGCCGCAGGTGTGTGGTCTCGTTGGGATCTCGTACCGGCAGCTCGACTACTGGGCCCGTACTGGCCTGCTCCAGCCCTCGGTGGCGACCGCGAAAGGCAGCGGGTCCCGACGCGTCTATTCGTACTCCGATGTACTCGAGCTCAAGGTGATCAAGCAACTGCTCGATGCCGGGGTCTCCCTCCAGTCCGCCCGCCGGGCCGTTGAGTGCCTGCGCGAGGACCTCGGTGGCGACCTGGCTTCGGCCAACCTCGTTCTGACTGGGACCAGTTCGGTGCTGGCCCGCTCGAACGGTGAGGTCGTCGATCTGCTGGCCGGGGGCCAGGGCGTGTTCAACATCGTGCCGCTCGCCGGCGTGGTGGAGGCACTCGACGCCGACATCGTGAATCTGGACACCGCTGCGCCCGCCACCACCACGCGGCGCACCCGAGTGCAGGCTGCACGGGCCGCGGGGGAGTGACCGCGACTGACCCTCGCGCGCGTCGGGCGCACTCGCCACCCAGCGTGTGTGCCCGCGGGGCGGGTCCGTTTCGCCCATCCTTCGGAACGCCTCTTCGCCGTCCTGCTCGACCTGTCAGGCGAGCGGTGGCAGTACGAGCCGGTGGAGTTCCCATTGGCGTGGGACAGCAAAGGCTCGCCGGTTTCCGGCTTCCGTCCGGACTTCTATCTGCCCCGCCGCGGTGTGTTCATCGAACTCACGACCGCCGACCAACGACTCGTCACCCGTAAGAATCGCAAAGTGCGCCGGATGCGCGAGCTGTACCCCGAGGTGCCGATCAGCATCGTGTACCAGCGTGACTTCGCCTCGCTGATCGCGTCACACGGACTGCTGCCCGGCGCCGCCTAATCTGGCTGGGTGACCGCCGACGACAGCGCACAAGGCCCGCTCCGGGTCTCGCCGCTCCACGCGGCGCACCTCGCGCTGGGGGCCAAGATGATCGCGTTCGGCGGCTGGGAGATGCCGCTGGCCTATCCGTCGGGCACCATGGCGGAGCATCGAGCCTGCCGCACGTCCGCCGTCGCCTTCGACGTGAGCCACCTGGGCACCGTGCGCGTCCACGGCCCCGATGCTTTCGATCATCTCCAGCACTCCTTGAGCAACGACCTTTCCCGGGTGCACCCCGGGCGGGCCCAGTACACGCACCTCCTCGACGAGGACGGCTTCGTGGTCGACGACATCATCGTGTGGTGGGTCGACGATGAACGTTTCGACGTCATGCCCAACGCCTCCAACACCACCGATGTCGTCCAGGCCATCGGCGGCCACGACGTCACCGAGCAGAGGGCCTTGATCGCCGTGCAGGGTCCCGAGGCACGAGCACGCCTGGCCCGCGTGTCGCCCGTGGCCGCCGGGGTCCACCACTTCGCGGTCGAGCCGTTCGAATGGGGTGGCGCCCCCTGCCTGGTCGCCGGAACCGGGTACACCGGTGAGGAAGGCGTGGAGTGCGCCGTGCCGGCAGAGGTGGCCGCCGGGTTCTGGGACGCCGTAATGGGTGAGGGTGTCATCCCGGCCGGGTTGGGGGCCCGCGACACGCTTCGCCTCGAAGCGGGGCTTCCTCTGCACGGCCATGAGCTGGGTCCGGGCATCACCCCCCTGCAGGCAGGCCTCGGTTGGGTGGTCGGCTGGGACAAGGGGGATTTCACCGGTCGGGCCGCGCTCGAGGAGGAGCGGGCGAACGGCCCCTCCCGCCGGCTGCGGGGCTTCGTGGCGGACGGGCGCCAGCCCTTGCGCGACGGCTCGCTCCTGTGCGAAGGCCCGGAGCAGGTCGGCATTCTGACCAGCGGCAACTTCTCGCCGATCCGCGAGCGGGGCATCGGGCTCGGCTTTGTCGACGCGGATGCCAGGCTCCTCGACGGCGACGCGGTCAGAATCGTCCAACGCGGGAGGGATCTCACGGCACATCTGGTCCGCCCACCCCTGTGGCCGATTCGTGAGGAGAGCGAGTAGGTCGCGGGCCGGCTACCCGGCGGTCGGGCCGGGTGCCGGTATAGTGGCCCGCACAACTGAATACGCCGTTTGAACCGGAGCGCCAGAGTCCCCGCTGTAGGTAGTCGAGGGGACGCCGGAGGAGCAACTCTCCCCGAGAAACTCTCAGGCCGACATACCGCTTCGGCGAGGCAACTCTGGAAAGCGGGCGCCGGACGTCCGCACCGAAGGTGGAAGCCGCGCAGGTCGCGGCGTGGCTCTCAGGTCCAGTGACAGAGCGGGGAGGACATTCGACACGTTCCGCGCACCGAGCGGGAACACGTGAGGAGATCCCCGTGAGCGACCAGCGTCCAGGCAACCGATCCGAGGTACTCGAGCCCTTCGAGGACTTCGTGCGACGCCACGTCGGGCCCTCGGACGAAGAGCAGGAGGGGATGCTCAAGGTCCTCGGCTACGAGACGCTTGACGCGCTCGTCGACGCTGCAGTCCCGGGAAGCGTGCGGAGTCTCGGCACGCTCGACCTCCCGCCCGCCGTGTCCGAGCACCAGGTGCTCGGCGAGTTGCGCCGGCTGGCCGCGAGCAACACCGTCGTGGAGCCGATGATCGGTCTCGGCTACTCCGGGACCGTCACCCCGGGCGTCATCCGACGCAACGTGCTCGAGAGTCCGGCGTGGTACACGGCCTATACCCCCTATCAGCCCGAGATCAGCCAGGGTCGCCTGGAGGCGCTCCTCAACTTCCAGACCATGGTGAGCGACCTCACAGGGCTCGACACGGCGAACGCCTCGCTGCTCGACGAGAGCACCGCGGTGGCCGAGGCCGTGACGCTCATGCGCCGCCGCGCCACCAACGAGTCGAACCGGGTGATCGTCGACGCCGACTGCCTGCCCCAGACCATCGCCGTGCTGGCTACGCGTCTCGGGCCGCTGGGGATGACCCTCGATGTGGTCGACCTCGGAGCAGGCGCGCCTGCGGGCGACTACTTCGGCATGGTGCAGCAGTATCCGGGGTGCTCGGGCGCCCTGCGCGACTTCGAGGCCCTGAGCGCCGACGCCCACGCCAAGGGCGCGTTGGTGACCGTCGCCACCGACCTGTTGGCCCTGACGCTCCTGAAGCCACCGGGGGACTGGGGCGCCGACGTCGCCGTCGGGTCCTCCCAGCGATTCGGCGTGCCGCTCTGGTACGGCGGCCCGCACGCGGCCTTCATGGCCGTCAAGAGTGGACTGGAGCGCGATCTGCCGGGGCGCCTCGTCGGACTCTCCATCGATCAGGAGGACCACCCGGCCTACCGGCTGGCCCTGCAGACACGTGAGCAGCACATCCGCCGGGAGAAGGCGACCTCCAACATCTGCACCGCCCAGGTGCTGCTGGCAGTGGTGGCCTCCATGTACGCGGTGTACCACGGCGCGGAGGGGCTGCGCGGCATTGCCCGCCGAGTCCACCGCCACGCGTTCGACCTGGCCGCCGGGCTCGAGCAGGCGGGCGTGCCCATTGCCCATCAGGAGTTTTTCGACACGGTGCTGGTGGAGGCATCCGGCGCGCGGCGGCGATCGTGGCCGATGCCGCCGCGCGTGGCGTCCTCCTGCGGCTCGTCGACGACGATCACGTGGGGATCTCGTGCGGTGAGACGACCACAGCGGCGCACGTTGGCGCTGTGCTCCAGGCGTTCGGGGCCGATGGTGGGGGAACGGAGCCCGGCTCGGCGCTGCCGGATGCTCTCATGCGCCGGGGCCCGATCCTGGGGCATCCGGTCTTCTCGGAGCACCATTCCGAGACGGCCATGCTCCGATACCTGCGCCGCCTGTCGGATCAGGACTTCGCGCTCGACCGCGGCATGATCCCGCTGGGCTCGTGCACCATGAAGCTGAACGCGACGACCGAGATGGAGCCGGTGGGCCTTCCGGGGTTCTCGGACATCCATCCGTTCGCGCCGCTCGAGAGCACGCCGGGCTACCTGGCGCTGATCGACGACCTCGAGGAATGGCTGGCCCGTGTCACGGGCTACGCCAAAGTGTCGGTCCAGCCCAACGCGGGAAGCCAGGGAGAGCTGGCCGGGCTTCTCGCCATTAGGGCCTACCACCAGTCCCGTGGGGAGCAGGGACGGGACATCTGCCTCATCCCGTCGAGCGCGCACGGCACCAACGCGGCCTCTGCCGTCATGGCGGGAATGCGCGTGGTGGTGATCTCCGCGCTGGCTGACGGCACGGTCGATCTGGCGGACCTCCGTGGCAAGTGCGAGGAGCACGGCGAGTCTCTGGCGGCCATCATGGTCACGTACCCCTCGACACACGGGGTCTACGAGGAGGGCATCAGCGAGATGTGCGCGCTGGTCCACCAACATGGCGGGCAGGTCTACATCGACGGGGCGAACCTGAACGCCCTCCTCGGCCTGGCCGAGCCGGGGCGGTTCGGCGGTGACGTGTCGCACCTGAACCTCCACAAGACCTTCTGCATCCCCCATGGCGGGGGAGGACCCGGAGTCGGACCGGTGGCGGTGGCCGAGCACCTGGTGCCCTTCCTCCCCTCGCATCCGATGCACCCCCGCACGGCCCAGCGTGAGGGGATCGGACCGGTCAGCGCGGCTCCGTTCGGCAGCGCCGGGATCCTGGCCATCAGCTGGGCCTACATCCGCATGCTCTCCGGAGTGGGATTGGCCCACGCCACCAAGTCCGCGGTGCTGGCGGCCAACTACGTGGCGGCGCGCCTGGCGCCGTCGTATCCCATCCTCTACACGGGCAAGAACGCCCTGGTGGCCCACGAGTGCATCCTCGACCTGCGGGGCCTGACCAAGGCGACGGGCGTCACGGTCGACGACGTCGCCAAGCGCCTCATCGACTACGGCTTCCACGCGCCGACGGTGAGCTTTCCCGTGGCGGGTACGCTCATGGTGGAGCCGACCGAGAGCGAGGATCTCGGCGAGCTCGACCGTTTCTGCGATGCCATGGTCGCCATCCGGGCCGAGATCGCGGAGGTCGCCGCAGGACGCTGGTCGGTGGAGGTCAGCCCGCTGCGCGGGGCTCCGCACACGGCGGCTGCGCTCGTCTCGACTTGGGAGCGACCCTACGACCGTGCGACGGCGGTGTTCCCGGCGGGGCAGACAGCGGCCAAGTACTGGCCGCCGGTGGCCCGCATCAACCAGGCCTACGGAGACCGCAATCTCGTCTGCAACTGCCCGCCGCCGGAGGCCTTCGCCGACTGATCTGGCAGCCCGGACAGTGGTCCGGCTCCAAACCGGATGGTGTCCCCTTGCCGGGACATCCAAATCACGTGGTCGCTCGGTTGAGCTGCGTCAAAGAGGGCATGCGTGAACCCCGGTCCCTGGCTGGGTATATCTCCCTGCGGGTGGTACGCAGCGAGAGGAGAAGGTCTGTCACATTTTGCTGTGTCACGGGGTCAGAGAGATTGGAAGCCTCGAAACACAAAGGAGATCACCATGGACGCACGACTCGACTACGCCAGCATTGCCATTACTGGAAAGTTCGCCAAGCACATCAACTCGTCGGGCGCGGTTCTGACCGGCTCGACTCTGCCAGTCGCGACCCAAGAGCTCGTCAAGATCCGCGCCAGCCAGATCAACGCCTGCGCCGGCTGCCTGGACATGCACACGAAGGACGCGGAGCATCGCGGGGAAAGCTCGGTGCGACTCAACCTGGTCGCTGCCTGGCGAGAGGCCACGGTCTTCACCGAAGCCGAGAGGGCTGCTCTCGAGCTCACCGAGCAGGGCACCCGCCTGGCAGATGGCGGCGCCGTCTCGGATGAGGCCTGGGCCAACGCGGCCAAGCACTACGACGATGACCAGCTCGGCGCACTGGTCTGCCTCATCGCCCTCATCAACCTCTACAACCGCCTCAACGTCATCACCCGCCAGCCTGCCGGTGACTACACGCCCGGCCAGTGGGGATGAGTGCGCGACGCGCCACCGAGGTTGTCGGTGAGCGCCGAGTCCAACTTGATGTGCCTCCTCCGCCCAGGCTGCAATGACTGGTCGAGCTGCGCCCCGTACGTGATCCGAAACTGATGGAAAAGAGGCTCTTTGTGTACGGCGACACCCGTAGAAATCTTTCGTCCCGTTCTTCCCGTTGAAGATCAAGGAAACCATCGAGGGAGAATTTGCGGGGTTTGGCGCTTGCAAATCCTCGGCGAGTTCGGGATTGCGTGACGCCCCGACCACTTGGTTCGGAGCACCCGGGTAGCCAACGTTTCGGGATATCACCCCAAAGCGACGAGGCCGAGGCCGGCCGCGGCCGCAGCAAGACACACTGCGAGGCCACCGAACGTGTACAGCACCGCCTCGGCGCGGTTACCGGAGCGGACCAAGTGGATCGACTCCCAGCTCGCGGTTGACCAGGTTGTGTACCCGCCGCATAGCCCGACCCCGATGATGGCGAGGAGGTGGGACCCTAGGCCGTGGTAGAGCGAGAGCCCGGTCAGTATCCCGAGGAGCAGGGACCCCGACGCGTTGACGAGCACGGTGCCGAGAGGCAGCGGATCGAAGCGTCGCAGGCTGAGATGGTGGATCAGCAACGCACGCAGGACGGCGCCGGCGCCGCCCGCCAGGGCCACGATCAGGGCGAGCCCGAGAGTGGGGGACGAGGTATTCAGGCCGGCACCATCTTCCGCCCCAACGCGTTGCCCATGACGACGAGAGTCAGCCCGCCGACGATCGTGGCGGCGAGATAGGCCAGGCAGCTCACGATGTCCCCGTCCTTGGCCAGCAGCGCGGCCTCGACAGTCAATGCGGAGTACGTCGTCCATCCCCCGAGGAAGCCGATGACAAGGAACGGGCGCGCGAGGGGGCGCGCTGAGCGATGTGTTCGGTGAGCGGGACCAGCAGACCGATGGCCAGCGAGCCCGACAGATTGACCACCAGGGTCACCCACGGAAAGCTGCCTTGGGCGACCGGGTGGTGCACAGCGAAGAGGTAGCGGGCGACCGTACCGAGGGCACCGCCCACGAAGATGGCCAGAACCACCACCGCCGACAGCTGGAGAGATGGCAGCGCTGGTTGGTCCAACAGGTCGCCCTGGGGTGGTGAGGGCTCGTGCGTGTCTGGCTGCTGCAGGTCTTCGTCCATGGCCGGGCCTCCCGTGCCGCCACTCAGGAGCCATCAGCCATCTCGTTCGGCGGTTCGGGGTGGTCGCCCCCCGGCGGGACCCATCGCCGGTCGTCGTCGTCCGATCGTAGCCACTTGCCGGTGACGACGTTCGGCGTGGCCTCAGTCGAGGCGCGGCCCCGGGGCGCGACGGAATCGGAACGGTTCGCTCTCCCGCCCCGCGACGACGTACCAGCATTGGCCGGTGGAGTCCGCATCGAGGATTCGCTGGAAAGCGGCGACGACGTCGGCCACATCGATGATCGGGAAGCCCATGTCGAGCAGCGTCTGCTCGGAGCCCTTGATGATGTTGGTGTAGGCGAAGGAGGGACACAGCGCGTGCACGCGGATGCCATCGGGTTCGTAGACCTGGCCCAGTGAACGCGCCAAGCCGACGACGGCGTGCTTGTTGGCCGCGTAGATCGGGTCGAACGGCGTGGCCACCAGGCCGGCCATGGACGCAGTGGCCACGATCGTCCCGCCACCGCTCGCCTTGATGGCGGGACGGGCGGCCGCGATCCCGTACACGACACCATCGAGGTTGATGGCCATCGAGCGCCGGTACGCCTCCGGGTCGAAATCGTCACCCATGCCGCACCACGACGTGACGCCGGCGTTGAGGTGTGCGATGTGGAGCCTGCCGAAGGCCTCGACCGCGAGTGCGACCGCGGCATTGCTTGCCGCCGGATCAGTGACGTCGGTATGGATGAACCGACCATCGAGATCCTGGGCCACCGCCTTACCCCGGGCTACATCGATGTCGGCGATCACGACGCGTGCTCCGCGGCTCGCCAGGTGCCGGGCGACGCCCTCACCGATGCCGTTGCTCCCGCCGGTGATCAGGGCGACCTTGCCGTCGACGTCCAGTGCCATGCGTGGATCGTAGGGGAACGCACCGTGCTCAGCCGAGGAGGGGACAGGGGAGTGGCTGGGCGTGGACGATGCTGAGGTGCTGGATAGGTCGGGTCATGGCCACGTAGAGCAGACGGAGCCCGCGGCGGTCATCGCCCGCGATCGCCGCCGGCTCGACGACGACGACCGCGTCGAACTCCAGGCCCTTGGCGGCCGGGGCGGGGACGATGGTGATCGGGCGGGTCATGGCGTCGCGGTCGAGCGCGCCGACCTGGGTGTTTCGTCGGGTCAGCCGGGTGAGGGCAGGTACGAGGTCCGGTGGGACGATCACCGCCACCAAGGCGTGGTCGCGGGCCAGGGCGGCGGCTTCGTCCAGGGCGGCCGAGGCCAGTTCAGTCTCGTCGACGGGACGGACGGCGGGATCGGTGCGACCGGCGCGTATCGAAGAGGTGGGCTGGATCCCCGGCGCCGCCTCGGACAGGAGGCGGGAAGCGAAGTCCAGCACGCGGCCGGGGGCCCTGTAGCCGAGCGTCAACTCATCGTGGTGCGATGGGGCGGCGTCGGGCAGATGGCCCCGGACTTCGTCCCAGTCGGCGTAGGTCCATGGGCCGGTGGCCTGGGCCAGGTCACCCAGCACGGTGATCGAACCCGAGGGCGCCCGCCGGGCGATCATGCGGAACTGCATCGGGGTGAGGTCCTGGGCCTCGTCCACCACGATGTGGCCGTAGGAGCGGGTTCGACCCACGCTGAGGAACGCGGCCTCATCGAGCAGGGCCAGGTCGTCGGTGCTCCACGCTGTCGACGCCACGGTGGCGTCACGAGCCCGGAGCAGGAGCTCCCACTCGGCTCGGGTGAACAACCCGGTGGCGTACCGCTCCAGCTGTCCGCGCGATGACAGCAACTCGCGCACGAGGGTGGTCGGGGAGACCGTGGGCCAGAGCCTGTCGAGGAGGTCCCCGAACTCCTCCGAGGAGGTGAGCTCGCCTTCGAACCACGCCTCGTCCGCACCGAGACGGCCCGAGGCGCGGAACGCACTCCTCGCCTCGCTGACCAGACGGGCCCGCAGCGCGAGACGACCCGACTTGTAGGGGGCCGGACGGGCGACGATTGAGGCGACGAGGTCGTTGACGCGCTCCCGGCTCAGGGTCGCTCGCGCGAACCGCACGCGCAGACGTGCGTCCTCCTCCAGGGGTCGGCGGCGCCCCTCGAGGGCCCGGCGGAGTAGTTCGCCCATGCGGGCATCCCCCTTGACCCGCCGCACCGCCATGGGTTCCTCGACGCGCACCTTTGCCTTGGGGGCGATGTCGGCGATGGTCGTTTGCACGACGGCTTCCTCGCCGAGGGAGGGCAGGACCTGCGCGATGTACCGCAGAAACGCACGACTCGGACCGAGCACCAGCACGCCGTCGCGACTGAGGGCAGGGTGGTTGTAGAGCAGGAAGGCAGCGCGGTGCAGCCCGACGGCGGTCTTGCCGGTACCCGGCCCGCCCTGCACGGTGAGGAGTTGTTCGAGGGGAGCGCGGATGATCTCGTCCTGCTCGGCCTGGATGGTGGCGACGATGTCGAGCATCTCTCCGGTGCGGGCCCGTTCGAGCTCGGCCAGCAGGGCATCGCCGCCACGCAGGCGCGTCGTGCCGGTGGTGTCCTCGCCGCTGCCGAAGAGGTCATCGGCCACGGCCAGTACGGAGCCGCGATCGACCATGATCTGGCGACGCCGGGTAAGCCCGAGCGCGTCCTTGGCGCTGGCCCGATAGAAGGGGACCGCCACCGGGGCACGCCAGTCCACGACAACCGGATCCGACCTGGTGTCCTCAACGTGGCGCCGGCCGATGTGCCAGGTGGCTCCCTCCTCCTCGTCGATTCGGCCGAAGAGCAGAGGTCGAGGGCTGTCCGCCAGCAGCGACACCCGCCGGGACAGGGCAGCGACATAGTCCAGGTCGGGGTTCCCTGCGGCGATGAGATCACGCAGCAGTTGTTCGGATCTCTCGCGCA
This sequence comes from uncultured Acidimicrobiaceae bacterium, assembly GCA_963764305.1. Lineage (GTDB taxonomy): Bacteria > Actinomycetota > Acidimicrobiia > Acidimicrobiales > RAAP-2 > Bog-473. The sequence goes on from CAVXSD010000006.1 coordinate 262,783, forward strand.
TCGCTCCCAACGAGGCCAATGCATGCTCGAGATATGACTGTTCCGCTGCAACCTCTTGATCGGACGGGGGACCGGTCGTACTCATCGGGATCCCGATTCCGGCAATACACGCGCAAAAAGGGCCGCGCAAAAATCCCCGGTCATTCCGGGGACGATACTCCGCTTTATCTTACAGAACAAGCCCTTCAGCTGGTGTTTCGCCTTCTTGTCCGCCTGGACTTTGAACCTTTAACCGAGGGGCCTTACTGCTGCTCACTTTACTGAATTCCCTCCACTGAATCAAGCCCTTTTTGGCATTGGCCCGCCGCCGGCCACGCCGACTGGGTAGAAGCGACCCTCTCGAGCCTCGAGCCTCGAACCGACTTGCGCCGCGCCGATCGCGGGCCACCGTACAGCTGGGACCTTCGGAATCGAATCTGCTCGCCTCCAAGGACGGGCGTTCTGCCAGCTCCGGCGCACTCATCCACGAGCTGCCGGCCGGTGGCCCGGCGGCTGGCTCACACATCGCTGATTCCCGGACCTCGTCCGACGACCCGCAAATCGACAGCTCAGGTCCGACCAGCTCGGCCGCTCGTCCTTGGGTGAGGGGAGGACGCGGGGGCGACGCATCCTGAACCGTTCGATCCGCCTCGGAACCGACTTGTGTCTAACTTAACATAATGAACATTATCGGCGGTCTACCCAAGAGCCCAGGCTGGTCAGGGACTTGGTGTGTCTGGCTCCTGCTGAACCCCGATCGGTGTTAGAGACCTCGATCGGGGCATGGCAAAAGGCTCGGCCGGCGCAGACCGGCGCGTTGTGAGTGTCGCCGAGGCGCAGCCAAGGAGAACGGTTCGACCGACCGACGGTCGGCCCGGAGCGCCCCCGTTCCGACGAGTTGGTTTCAGCCTGGGGTGGTGGTCTCCCCCACTGCGACCCTCACCTGGGCCACCAATGCCAGTTGCTCGTCCGCTGAGCTGACGGGGACGCGTTCGAAGTCCTTGCCGTCGAGGCGGACATCGGCGAACAGGCCGGTCGGGTCGGCGTGGAAGTGCAAGAAGGCCCGGGAACGAAGGTAGAAGTTGCCAGGCTTGTGCTCCCTCAGGCCGTTGACGGCGCGCAGGTCGTCCAGGAGGGACGCGATTGCTCGTAGGTCGTCCGGTCTGGCGTGTCGCATCGCAGGCCCACCGTACCGAAGGGTGCACTTTTGCGGAGCTGCTCGGCGCCGGGGGCCGGCCGGGGGGCGGGAGGAACGGCCCCCAGCACCGCCGCAGCTGTGGACTCAGTCTGCGCTGGCGGTATTCGAGTCGGACCAATGCCGGCTGGGTCGCTGCTGTGAGGTTCGGCCTCGCGTGGATACGCCGTGACCAGGCTTCTCAGCCGGCGCTTCATGCGATACCAAGCGGGCTCACAGCTGGAATTCGGCTCGTCGTGAAGCCGCTCGGTTGAACTGATCCCATGGCGAGAGCGGGATCAACCGTGGCTGCGGACAGCCCAGTCGACATCACGCAGGAGATTCCTCTCGGTGACGAGGGCGAGATTCCATTGGAGGGCGATCTCCCGCCGGAGGTCCGCTCGTTCTGGCGACGGCGACGGGGCCTGATCATCGCCGTGGCGGTGGTGCTGCTCGCCGGTGCGGGAGGTCTCACCTACTGGCTGACGTCGGGCTCCTCGACTCCGACCGGACTGGTTGTCACCACGACGACCGTGCCGGTGACGACCGGGACGATCCAGCAGACCGTGGCGAGCTCGGGCACTATCGAGCCGGCCAGTCAGGCCAGCCTCAATTTCGCGGTGTCGGGCACCGTGACGGCAGTCCACGTCAAGGCGGGGCAGACCGTCACCGCCGGCGAGGTCCTCGCCACCGTCGACACGACGGCGCTCTCCGAGGACGTGAGCGCCGCGCAGGCTCAGCTCGCTGCGGCCAACGCACGGTTGGCCAGCGACGAGACCTCGAGTGCCGCCACCACCCAGATCGATTCCGATCAGGCCGCGGTGACCTCGGCCGAGTCGTCCCTCTCGAACGCCCAGACAGCGCTGAACGATGCGGCCCTCACGTCGACCATCGCCGGCACCGTCGCCTCGGTGAACCTCAATGTCGGCCAGCAGGTGAGCGGCACCGGATCCGGCAGTGGTGGTACCGGGAGTGGCGGAACCGGGAACACCGGCACCGGCACCGGCACCGGAGGTACCGGATCGTCCAGCGCCCAGATCGTCGTCGTCGGGACCAACTCCTACATCGTGAACGCGACCGTGGACGACACCGAGATAGGCCAGATCGCCGACGGCGACCAGGTCGATATCGTCCCGACGGGGTCGACGACGACCGATTACGGCACCGTTGCATCGGTCAGCCTCATCGGCACGCAGAGTTCCAACGTGACCACCTTCCCAGTGGTCATCAATGTGACCGGTGATCCGAGCGGGCTCTACGCCGGGTCCACCGCCAGCGTCAGCATCATCGTGAAGCAGCTCAACAACGTCACCGAGGTCCCCACACAGGCCATCTCGTACAACTCGAGCGGCCAGGCGACCGTCACCCAGGTCGTCAACGGCTCCAACGTGGTGAAGGCGGTCACCGTGGGCGCGGCGGCCAGCGGCGAGACCCAGATCACCAGCGGCGTCAAGGCCGGGGACAAGATCCTCGAGAGGACCATTTCCTTCAAGGGCGGTGCCGGCGGCGCGGCGGGTCGCGGGCTCTTCGGAGGTGCCGGCGGCGCCGGCGGGGCGAAAGCCCGTTTCCCCGGCGGTGGCGGCTTCCCCGGCGGCGGTGGCGGGTTCCCCGGCGGCGGTGGCTTCACCGGCGGGAGCGGCTGATGAGCGCACCCGCGACCACCGCTCCCCCGGTGGGGAAGTCGGAGACCGCGGTGATCGAGCTGGAACGGGTGACCAAGGTCTACCGGACGGGCTCCATCGCTGTTGCCGCGCTGCGCGGGGTGAGCCTGACCATCTCCGCGGGTGAGTACGTCGCCATCATCGGCCCGTCCGGTTCGGGCAAGTCGACGCTCATGCACATCCTGGGTTGTCTCGACACGCCCAGCTCGGGCGAGTACCGGCTGGCGGGCGAGAACGTCAGCGGCATGAGCGAAGCGGCGCTCGCCGAGGTGCGCAACCGGCGCATCGGCTTCGTCTTCCAGCAGTTCAACCTGCTCGCTTCCATGACGGCGTGGCAGAACGTCGAGCTACCCCTCGTCTATGCCGGCGTGCCCCGGGGCGAGCGCAAAGAGCGCGCCATGGACGCGCTCGCCAGGGTGGGCTTGGCCAGCCGGGTGCAGCACCGCCCCGGAGAGCTCTCCGGAGGGCAGCAGCAACGCGTGGCCGTGGCGCGCGCCCTCGTGACGGAGCCCGACCTGATCCTGGCCGATGAGCCCACCGGCAATCTCGACTCTGTGTCCGCGGCCGACGTGCTGCGCCTCATGGACGAACTCCACGAGTCCGGCCGCACCCTCGTCCTGATCACCCACGACACCGAAGTGGCTTCGGCATCGGGTCGCGTTCTCGGCATCCGGGACGGCCTCGTCACCGAGAACGATGCGCGGTACGTGGAGAGCATCCGGTGAGCTGGATCGAGACGTTCCGCACGGGCCTCAACGGCGTGCGCAGCCACCGCCTGCGGTCGGCGCTGACCGTTCTGGGCATCCTCATCGGGATTGCGGCCGTGATCCTGACCGTCGGGCTGGGCGAAGGGGCGCAGGGGCAGGTGACCTCCGAGATCACGGCTCTCGGGTCGAACGTGCTCACCATCACCCCGGGGAGCTCGACCTCCAGCACGGGCATCCGGGAGGCGCTCGGCAGCGCGTCGACGCTGACCACGTCGGACGTGACGGCGCTCTCGAGCCATGTCGACGCGCCTGACATCAAGGCGGCGGCTCCCATCACGTCCTCCTCCGAGGAGCTCGTCGCCGGCTCGAGCACGTGGACGACCTCGGTGCAGGGTTCGACCCCGATTTGGCTCAACGTTCGCGGGCGCACGCTGGCGCAGGGCCGTTTCATCGACAACCAGGACGTCAAGGACCACACGGCGGTCGCCGTCCTGGGCGCCACCACGGCCTCCGAGCTCTTCAAGGGCATCGACCCTCTGGGCCAGACCATCGACGTCGGCAACAGCGGCGTTCCGCTGACGGTGGTCGGTGTGCTGACATCCACCGGCTCGTCCTCATCGTCCAGCTCGACCTCCAACCCTGACGACCTGGTGGTGATCCCCATCTCGACGGGTGCAGAGCGGATCTTCGGCGGGACGACCCGCAACTCAGTCAGCTCCATCGCGGTGCAGGCACGCTCGTCGGCCGACCTCACGGCGGCCTACCAGGAGGCGGACCACCTCCTGCTCCAACTCCACGGCATCACTACGCCGAGCAACGCCGACTTCACCATCACATCGGAGCAGTCACTTATCTCGACTGCGACCTCGGTCGACCGGACGCTGACCATTCTCCTGGGCGGCGTGGCCGGCATCTCGTTGCTGGTGGGTGGCATCGGGGTCATGAACATCATGTTGGTCTCGGTGACCGAGCGCATCCGCGAGATCGGTCTGCGCAAGGCCCTCGGCGCCACACCCCGCGTCATCAGACGCCAATTCCTCGTCGAGGCTTCGGTGCTCGGTCTCATCGGCGGCGCGCTCGGCGCGTTGCTGGGGATCATCGGCGCAACCTTCCTCCCCGGCGTGGTTGGCGATCCCATCACGATCAGCCCGACCGCCATGGTGGGCGCGCTGGTCGTCGCGCTGGCCATCGGCATCGCCTTCGGTGTGTACCCGGCCAGCCGGGCGGCCCACCTGGCACCCATCGACGCTCTACGAACTGAATAGAAGAAAGCAGAGGGATGTAGGACATGGAGACACCGACCAGTAGGCGACGCTGGGGCCGATTCGTCGGCACAAGCGCTGTGGCGCTCGTGGCGGCCACGACGATCGGCACGGCCGCCGGAGCGGCCACTGCCCCAGCCATCGCGCTCGCAGGTGCCAGCGGGAGCGTTGCCGCCTTGTCCGGTTCGAGCATGGAGGTGCAGAACCCCAACACCGGGCAGACCACGGTCAGCTGGACCCCGACGACAACCTTCTCCAAGTCGGTCACCGAGGCGGTCAGCTCACTCGCCGCGGGCGACTGTGTCACGGTCACGGGAACGCCTTCGAAGTCGTCGAAGACCACCATCGCGGCCCGCAACATCTCGGTCGCCGCCGCATCCTCGACCGGGTCGTGCACCGCCCGATCCCGGTTGAGTGGAGGTGGCACGGCCGGCGGCGGCCCCGGTCCGGGCGCCGGTGGCTTCCGCTTCGGTTCGGGCGCCGGTGGCACGAATGGGGGCACGCGCCCGTCGTTCAACCCGGGGTCGGCGCGGCACTTCCCCAACCTCGGCTCCATTGCCATCGCGACCGGCAAGGTGACGGCCGTCAGCGGATCAACCCTCTCGGTCTCCGGGTTCGACCTCTCGCCGGGAAGTTTCGTCCGGCCCAAAGAGTCGACCAACTCGAGCAAATCCACCAGCTCGAAGACGAAGAAGCCCAGCACCCCCAAGACGGAAAACCTCAAGATCACGACCACGAGTGCCACGACGGTCGCGGCGACGCAGAGTTCCACGGCGACAGATCTGGCCGTCGGTGACTGCGTGAGTGCGTTCGGTCCGACGTCGACGACGGGCGCCGTGACCGCCATGACCGTCCGCATCACCTCGACAGGTGGCCAGACGTGCACGGGCGGCTTCGCTGGTGGTGGCGGCGGCTTCTTCCGCGGTGGCGGCGCAGGTCAGGCCCCGGGCGGGGGCGCTCCCGGCGGTAGCGGTGCCTAGTTCGACCCGCAGCGGTTGGGGTCGCTCGGGCCATCGGCGCACCGTCGTGGCCGGGACGCTGGTCCTTGTCATCGTCCTCGGTGGCGGCGCCGCAGCCTGGGCCGCCTCCAGCGGCGGCAACTCGGGGTACCGCATGGCCACGGTGACCCGCACGGACATCGGGCAGACCATGACCGTCGTCGGAAATGTCGAACCCGTGAACGACGCCTCGGCCTCATTCCAGGTGGTGGGCAAGGTGGCCACTCTTACGGCGACGGTCGGCCAGCAGGTCACCGCCGGAGAGTCGCTCGGCACCCTCGACACGACCGCCCTGAGCGAGTCCGTCTCCTCGGCCCAGTCAACGCTCGACGCTGACGAAGCCAAGCTGACGCAGGACGAGAGCAGCCAAACGTCCTCCAACACCCCGACGCCGTCGAACTCCTCGACGCCGTCGAAGTCCCCGACGACGACCACGACCGCGCCGATCTCGCACGGGGGTTCGACCGGCGTCTCCGCCACGATCACCCAGGACCAGAACACGCTCACCAAGGACGAGGCCCAGACGGCGACGGATCAGCAGCAGGAAGCAGCCGATCTGGTCCAGGCTCAGAAGGCGTGCGGGACGTCGGACACCGCGACCACCACCACCTCGACGTCCACCACCACGACGACGAACCCCACCGGCTGCGAGGCCGCCCTCGCCCACGTCTCGAAGGACCAGCAACAAGTCTCCACCGACCAGGCGACGGTGGCCAAGGACGAGACGGCACTGTCGCAGGCCTTGAACCAGTCCTCTACGGGCGGCTCCAGCGGTACGGGCGGCTCCAGCGGTACGGGCGGCTCCAGCGGTACGGGCGGCTCCAGCGGTACGGGCGGCACGGGTGGGTCGGGCGACTCGGGTAACTCCGGCTCCTCGACCCAGGGCTCACATGCGCTCTCGTCCACACCGAACGCAGGGACCGGGAACACCGGGACCGGCAGCGGAACCGCGAGCGGGACAGGCGGGACAGGCAGGACAGGCGGGACAGGCGGTGGTGGATCGTCGGCGTCCTCGGACACCCCCGAGCAGATCGCGTCCGACCAGGCTGCCATCGATACGGCTGAGGCACAGCTCACCGAGGCCCAGCAATCACTCACCGAGGCCAACCTCACCAGCCCCATCAACGGGACGATCGTCTCGGTCGGGATCACGGTGGGAGACACGGTCAGCGCCAACTCCAGCACCGAGTTGATCGTGATCATCGGCACCCAATCGTTCGAGGTGACCGGGACCCTCTCGAGCACCCAGGTCCCCTCGGTGAAGGTCGGCGACTCGGCCGGTGTCCAGATTGACGGCGTCGACGGCACCATCCACGGCACCGTGTCCCAGGTCGGGCCCGTCCAGTCGGGTAACTCCGGCTACACCTACCCGGTGGTGGTCGCCCTGCCGTCGTCGGCGACGGGGCTATTCACCGGTTCCACCGCCAACGTCGTCATCTCCACCGGCGCCGTCACCGACGCCGTGGCCGTCCCCACCTCTGCCGTGCAGTCGTTGGGCACTCGTTCCTACGTCGAGACGGTGTCGAACGGGACGTTGACCCGCAAACTCATCAGGATCGGCATGGTCGGTGACGTCTACACCCAGGTCCTCTCTGGCCTGGAGCCCGGCGATACCGTCGTGCTGGCCGACTACGCCGAGCCGGTTCCCTCATCGAACACGGACACCCTGGGCGGATTCGGCGGCCTGGGTGGAGGTGGCGGATTCGGCGGAGCCGGTACGTTCCGCGAGCGCATCGTGGGCGGCGGGGGTGGTGGGCCCGGCGGATTCGGGAACGTCAGCATCGGCGGTTGAACCGGCCGGCTCGGCCCGCGGCGTCCCCCCGGCTGTGAGCGGTACGGTGGCGAGGTGGCGCCGATCAGTCTGGACCAGGTGAACCTCGTCGTGCGCGACGTCGAAGCCAGCCGCGCTTTCTATGCGCGCCTAGGCCTGGACTTCGGCGACGAGCGCGACCCGGTCTGGTCGATGCATCACGTCTCCGCGCTCCACGGGGACAGCACTCCCCTCAATGTCGACCTGGACAGCATGACCTTCGCCGCGCAGTGGAACGAGGGCTGGACCGGTGGGAGCGGCGTGGTGCTCGGCTTCAAGGTCGATACCCGGGCCGAGGTCGATGCGCTCGTCGCCGCCCTGGCCGCCGAGGGCGTCCCCGTCCAGCAGGACCCCTATGACGCCTTCTGGGGCGCGCGCTACGCCGTCGTCAGCGACCCCGACGGCAACGCGGTCGGCATCATGAGCCCGGTCGACGCGGCTTTCCGCCGCCCGGCACCCGCGCCTTCGTGAGCGCTCCTCCCCCCGACGAGGCGATCGACGTGGTGGTCGAGATCCCCACCGGCAGCCGCAACAAGTACGAGTACGACCACGAGAGGCACGTGATCCGGTTGGACCGCCGCCTCTTCACCGCCACCACCTATCCGGCGGACTACGGATTCGTCCCCGACACCCTGGCCGGCGACGGGGACCCGCTCGACGCACTGGTGCTGGTGGCCGACCCCACCTTCCCGGGCTGCCTGCTGCGGGTGCGGATCCTGGGCGTGTTCTCCATGCACGACGAGAAGGGGGTGGATGCCAAGCTGATCTGCGTCCTCGAGCACGACCCCCAATGGGACGGTGCGCACGACATCGGCGACGTGCCCGAGCACCTCCTCAACGAGATCGCCCATTTCTTCAGCATCTACAAGGACCTCGAGCCCGAGAAGTCGACCGAGGTGCAGGGGTTCGGGGACCGGGAGGCCGCGCTGGCCGAACTCGAGTCGTGCCAGATTGCCTACCGTGCGACCAACACGTAACTGAGAGGGAGGGACGCCCATGCCGTTTCCACGTGACGAAGTCCAGGCGACCGTGGAGCGCTACCACGAGTTGCGCCGGCGGATCGACGACGGTCTCGAGCCAGACGCCTTCGGCGTGCTGGCCGACTTCTACACCGAGGACGCCGTCTACATCGACGGCGCCTGGGGTCGCATCGAGGGCCGCGACGCCATCGCCCACTGGCTGGTGGACTCCATGCTGGGCATGGAGGACTGGAAGTTCCCCATTGAGTTCACGGCGATCGAGGGGAACGACGTCGTGGTCAAGTGGACGCAGATCATGCCGAGGACGCGTGCCGATGGGACGCCCTACCGGCAGTCCGGCTACTCCCGGTTGATCTATGCCGGCAACGGCAAGTTCTCCTACGAGGAGGACACCTACAACATGGCCCACGTGCTCGAGGACATCGAGGCCAGCGGCTGGACCCCGAACGGCTCCATGAACGTCCCGCCCGCCCACCCGGACCGGAACTTCGACATCCCTACGGGCTGACTCTAGGGGGTTCCTCCCGTTCCGCCGGAATTCCCGAACCCGGGGAACCCTCCCCCGCCGAACGGGTTGACCGTCCCGCCGCTGCCGCTCGACTGCTGCTGTTGGGCCTCCGACTGGTTGCCGAGGGTGGCCGTGGTGGTCCGCTTGCTGTCCCCCACGTAGTACGTGATGGGCACGGACTGTCCGGCCTTGGAGTTCTGGATCACCTTCTGCAGATCGTCGGACGACGTGATGTTGGTGCCGTTGATGTTGACGATTACGTCACCCTGCACCAGGCCGGCCTTGTCCGCGGGCGATCCCGAGACCACGCTGAGGATCACCGCGCCGGACGTGGGTGTGAACCCGTACTGCTGGCGCAGCGAAGGCGTCAGCGTGGTGATGTCGACGCCGAGGTAGCCGCCCCCGTTGCCGGACTGTCCGCCCTTCTCGAGCTCGGAGATGAGCGATTCCACCGAGGCCGCCGGGATGGCGAAGCCGATGTTCTGGGAGGACGTCCCGTCGCTCGATGTCCCGGCCACGGCGGTGTTCATCCCGATGACCTGGCCCGATGTGTCGATCAGCGGCCCCCCGGAGTTGCCGGGGTTGATGGCGGCGTCGGTCTGGATCATGTTCTGGAGCGTCTCGGTCTGGGTTCCCGCTCCTCCTGCGGTGACCGAGCGCCCCAGCGCCGAGATGATGCCCTGGGTGACCGTCGGCGTGCCGGCGGCGAGCCCCAGTGCGTTGCCGATGGCCACGACGGCGTCCCCGACGACAGCCTTGCCCGAATTGCCGAAGGTCACGCTGGGCAGGTTCGACGCGTTGTTGATCTTGAGCAGCGCCACATCCTTCGACTGGTCGTAGCCGACGAGGGTGGTGGGCAGCGCCTTGGTCTGGCCGTACTCGGTGACTGTGATGGTCCCCGTGTTGCCCCCCTGGCTATAGAGCTCAATGACGTGGTTGTTCGTGAGGACCTCCCCGCTGGAGGTGATGATCATGCCGGTCCCCTGGTCTTCGTTGCCGTTCGACTTGACGTCGATGGAAACGACGGCCGGGATCACCTTGCCGACGAGCTGCGGGATGGTGACGTTTCCGCTGAGGACGGCCGCGCCGGGCGCCGCGCTGGATTCGTGGATGGTGACGTTGGAGCCGTTGTCGCTGTTGTTGTTCGCCAAGGCGGTGACACCCGCCCCGATGGCCCCGCCGATGAGGGCGGCCACGAGAGCCACCGGGAGCCAGGAGCGCAGCCTGCCGGGCGAACGCCGCCCGGAGCTGACGGGTGACGGGGCGCCACCGGGATAGGTCGCGTCGGCGGACGCAGGGTAGGAGAACGGGATCGGGGTGGGGGGTCCGCTCTCGTACCCCGCCGGTGGCGTCCAGTCGCCTGGTGGCGGCGGTGGGTACGACGATGGCGCACTTGGCGGCGGATACGTGGGTGAAGCGGCCGCGGGGGCGTCCAAGGTCCCTGCGGGCGGGGTCGTGGTCGCTGGTTCCGGTGGCGGTGGCGGTGGCGGTGCTGCGCCCTCCAGGCTCCCCTGTGAGGGCTGGGCCGGGGTCATGCCGTCGTCCGGTGCCGTCGTTGCCTCGACCGGCGGTACGGCGCCTGATCCGGGTGTGCCGGCAGCGGGCTCGGGCCCTGGCTGCTCGGTGTCGTCACTCATGTGGATCCTCCTGAAGGGAACATGGCTCGTCCGCACCGCTGCACGGTGGGTAAGTGGCCCGTCCCGGCGTCTCCCGCAGTCCAGCGGACGTCCGGGCCCATGTTACGGGATGTCGATAGCGGCCCGGCAGCGGGCAGGGGCGCCAGGCGAGGTAGCGTGTCCGCCGCATGTCACGCCGGATCGACATCGAGTTGACGAGCCAGACGGGCGACGGGTCATGGACCTGGCGCGCCGCCGGAGCGCGCCAGCCCAGGGGCACGGTCGAGGCCGCGCTCGTGCCACCCGGTGAGACCGTGGGCGCCGTGCTGCGGGCCGAAGTCGAGATCGGGCTCGAGGGAATCGAGATCCTGTCGCTGACTGCGGCCAAGCCGGCCCGCTCTCCGGACAAGACCGAGGGCCGGATCGAGGTCAAGGGCACCCCGAGGCGGGCGCCCGACGTCTCCGTCATCCTGGCTCCGGGATCGGACAAACGGCGGCGCGATCGCGATGACGACGGCGAGCGACGAGACCGGCGCCCGGGCGGTCGCCGCCCCGACGGCGAGGGACGGCGCGACGAGCGCGACGGCGAGCGACCGGCGCGTGGAGGCAGTGGGCCTCGTCGACCCGGTGGTCGACGTCCCGGTGAGGGCGACGGTCGTCCCGCTCGCGGCGAGCGCCCGGTCGCGCCCACGTCCACCGTCCACCGCAACGCCATGCTCGCCGCCCTGCGGCCCGAGCAGATCCCCGTGGCCGAGCAGCTGCTCCGCGGCGGGCTGCAAGCGGTCCGGCAGGCCATAGAGACGCAGAACACCTCGAACAAGGCCGCCGGCAAGCCTCCGATCGCCGCAGATGCGCTCTTGGCCATGGCCGATGAGCTGCTGCCGGTGGTGCGCCTGGCGGACTGGAAGGACCGCGCCTCGGTGGCGCAGACGACCGGGAAGGACTATCGGCTGCGGGAGCTCCGGGCCGTGGTCGCGGCCTCGCGCACGGTGAACCTCGACGAGGATGGGCGCAGCACGGCCAAAGCGCTCCGGGAGTCGCTCGACCAGCGGACGACGGCGTTGCGCGAGGAGTGGCTGGCCCGCATCACGAACGCGCTCAACGATGGGCGGGTGCAACAGGCCGTTGAGGCCTCCATCCGCCCCCCCGAGCCCGGCACCCGGTGTCCGGCCGAGCTGGCGGTCAGGTTGGCCGCCGCCGCGGGGGAAGCCATGACGGCCGACCTGGCGCCGGAGGACTGGATGCACCTCCTCGACGCGGTTGTGGCGTCACCGGTGCGTCGGACAGTCAAGCCGGTGGGCATTCCCGATGACGAAGTGGCGAAGCAGGCGGCCCGCAATGCGGCCGGTGCGGTTCCGGCGCTGGCCAAGCTGCTCGGGCTCCGCATTCCGCCGCCACCGCCCCGCAGGGTGAACACCGAGCGGCGCTTCAGTCCAACCGGCGGTTGAGGGTCAGAAGGCGGGCGGCGAATCCGGCCGCCTCCAGTCGTTGCTTGGTCGTACGGTCACCCGGGAGCGCCGGCGCATCCACCCCGGAGCAGCCCTTCTCGGTACACCAGTCGACCGCGGCCTCCATGAGCGCCGTGCCCACGCCCACGCCCCGTGCGCCTGTCTCCACGTAGCAACACTCGATCAGGCCGTTCGTGCGGCCTTTCGGGCCAACGCCGGCCGTCACGGCGAGAAGGCCGACGACCGCGCCCTCGTACTCCCCCACCATCAGGTGGACCGCCTCGTCGGACCTGGTCCAACGCTCCAGGAGGCTCACGGTCGTGGCGTCACCGACCAGCGCGGTGCCTCCCCGCATGGACTCGGCGGCCACCAAGGCCTGGGAGAGGAGCCGCGTGCAGGCCTGGCGGTCCCCGGCACGGGCGGCCCGGGCCAGCTCCATGCCTCAGGAGCCGGTCGGCCCGGTCGGCCCGTGCGGCCCGTGCGGCCCGTGCAGCTGTGCCTCGAGAACCTGGCCGGCCCGGTTCAGGATCGTCCGCCGGTTGCGCGTGGAGGCCTCGTAGCGCTGGATGGCCCGAAGCTCCTCGGGGCCCAGGCTCTCGAGCCGGCGGACCACCTGTGATGCGCTGAGCGTGTCGTAGTCCGCCAACGCACGCCCAACGATCGCTGCCGCCGCAGGGTCGGGTACCGGACGTTCCGCGCCGGGTGGCGGCGCAGGCGCTTCCACCGGGCCGACGCCTCCATCCGGTGCCTTCGACGACGATCCGTTGCCCAGGAGGCCGCTCAGTCGCTGCGACAGGTCACGCTGCTTCTTGTTGACGACGAATCGCCCCACGACGAGCGCATTGCCGAGTTGGAGCTCCAAGCGGCGCCGACCCTCGGCGATCAGCTCGGGGAGCTCTTCGACTACGGCCACCGCGACGCCGACCGGAGCTGCCACAGACAGATCGATGGTCCGTCGGAGCCGGCTCATGCCAGCCTCTCGTCCATCGGGGTCAGATTCCTCAGACACAGTCCCGGCAGAGCATCTTCTTCTCGTCTGCCAGCTGGCTCGGATGCTTGACCAGGAAGCACGAACGACACACGAATTCGTCAGGTTGCTTCGGCAGCACCCGTTCGTTGCCTTCGGTCTTGTCCTCCTGGTCCGTGGCCTCCTCGTCTTCGGGCTCGTCCTCGACGACCAGGCGCTCCTTGAGGATCACATCGAGGCTGGCCTCGACGTCCTCGTCGTCGGGCTCCTCCTCCTCCTCTTCCTCGTCGCTCTCGCCAGACTTCTCGACGACCGCTGCCGGCGACGGGGTCAGGATCTCGTCGACCTCGTCGGTCTCAGCGTCGTCCTCCTCGTCGATGACGACGATGTCGTCGTCGTCATCGACGAGCACGACTGCATCGATGTCTACGAGCTCCTCCGCGTCGTCGATGTCGACGTCGAGGTCATCGTCCTCGACGACATCCGCGTCCTCTGCTTCGGGGGCCTCCGCCACCACTTCTTCGACCTTGGCCTTCTTCTTAGTCGCCATTGTGGCGCGGAGCATAGACGCTTCGAGAGACCGTTCAATCGCTGTGAACGAGATCCCGCTCAGCCTCGGACGGCTAGGAAACCGCTGGGGAGGGGCGGGAGGGCCCCGGGGTCTTTGGCGCCATATCGCTCGCCCGGATGACCGGGCAAGCAACACGTTCTCTACTCGACCCCCAGGGCCAATCACCGCCTCTCACAGCTCATCCCCCCCTTGGCCGCATCAGCGCATCTCTCTTCCGCAGGTCCTTAGGAGCGTCGGGGACTGGGCCGTACATTAGGCAAATCTGGGGTGGGGTCGTCAAGGAGTTCTCGGGTGTTCCCACCAGGGAGAACAAAGGTTGTTCCTGGTCACCGCGTTGCAGATTTTTCCGACCGGCGGCGTTCGGCCCGGCGCTCGGATTCGAGGCGCTCGAGGTCGGTCGCCCCGTGATCAACGAAGGTCATCGCCTCGGCCAGTGCCCGGTGCCCCGCGACCTCCGCCACGGCGCGGTGCATCTGTTGGGCCACCCTCCGGTACGCGGGATGGCCTTGTGCCCCTGAACGGAGTTCGGTGAGGTGCATGGCCTCACGCGCGTTGAACTGCATGACGTAGCGGATGCGGTGGGCCAGCGCGACGACGTACGAAGCCTGCTCCGGGAAGTCGGGCACCAAGGAGCGGTAGAGCTCCTCGGCCCGGTCGATCGCCTCGTCGTAGTGCTCGGCGAGGCCGGCGTCGGCAACGAGATCCGGCATGTCGTACCCGAGCGAGATGCCGAGACGCTGCCACTCGATCGAGAGCATCCGATGGCGTTGCAGGTCGCGGAACGCGCCGTAGTCGGTGACGAGCTCGAACCGGTAGTCGGTGCGCTCGAAGGCGCGTCCGGGACGATGACGGCGATTGCGCCGATCGCCGACGTACGCCTCGAGCAAGGCCACGCGGTCCTCGTGACCGAGAAGCCGCACCCTGCGGGCGGCCTCGCGCTCACTGCAGCCGAGGTGGGAGAAACAAGCTGCAACCAGGACCTTCTCTTCCCCGTCGGGATCGAAGTCGAGCAGGGTGACTTCCGGTTCGCCGTCGTCGCCGGAGGGGGCGTCGAGCGAACCCTGCTCCGGCCACAGGCGGGACACCAGACGCGACATACGGTCCCGTGTCGACGCCATGTACTCGGACCACTCGCCACCGCGCTCGGGAATGTCGACACGCTGGAGGAAGGACGGGATCACCTTGCGCAACTCGAACAGCATCATCTCGGCGTAGTGGCGCGCCTCGGGAAGCGGGTGCGCGCGCATCCGCAGGAGCAGCTGCTCGTAGGACTGGCCGGTGCCGTAGATCCCGATGTTCGACAGTGACGCCGCCGGCAGAAGGCCGCGCAGCGCGTCGAGGGATTTGGCCCGCGTGGCCTGGCGGTACACGAAATCACTGTCGCCGGCTCGTTGGGGAAAGCGCTCGGCCACCCAGGCCTGCATGCGCGGCAGGAGGGCACCATAGGTGTCGAACACCCGGTCCATCTCTCCGACGAAGCGGGCCCCGTGGGCGGAGTCGAGGATCTCGGGTGGTCGGAAGTAGCGGTACTGGCCGTTCTCGAGCCGCTGGTTGTACGCGATGTCAGCGCGTCGACTGCTCGAGGTACGCCATGAGACGTCCCCACTCGAGCACCTTCGACAGCACGTTCGAGGCCTGCTCGCAGGCGAGGTGGACGCCCCCCAGTTGTGCGACCGAATCGTCGCCGTACTCCACGAAGACCTTCTCGTAGAGCTGCTCCGCACGGGCAAGTCCGACAGTCGCGTCGACGCTCGCATCCCCCGAGATGTCGAGCTCCCCGACGAACTCGTCGAGGAAGAGTCGCCGCAGGCTCTTGGGCGAGCGGGAGTAGCGGGCGAAGAGTGCTCCTTTGACCACCTCTGGCAGGTTGACCAGGGCGAATACCGGCTGGTCCAGGTTCGTGACGTAGCGCCGGAGCACGGCTTCCTCGTCTGCCGTGAACCGCTCTTCGGAGTACGGGAACATGCCCGGGTAACCATAGAACGAGGGTGACGCGACGGTGGCGGATGGCTCAGATGCCCGGCAGGCCCCCGGCGACGACGCCCCTGAGCACGAGGTTGACGGCATTGCGGGCGGCCGCAGCAACCTCAGTGTCCACCGCGGTGTGCGAGACCTGCTGGGCCAGATCGGCCACCGACTTCATGGTGCGGACGAAGTCGCCGGGCGCCAGCTCGCCGACGTCGCGGGCGGCCACGCCCAGGGCGGTCGAGAAGGAGGCTCCCCGCGCCCAGGACGCCACCGCGGTGGCCAGGCCGGGGGCCGGCTGGCGGGTGCGGGGAACCCGATGCGTCTCCTCGATGCCGCGGATGCGCTCGGCCAGGATGGTGACGGCGTCGCAGCGCGCGGCGAGCTCGGACCGGCGCTTGTCGCCGAGCCGGTCCTGCAGCGGTCTGCGCCGCTTGTCCCGCCGGGGCCCGTGTTGGCCCGGGAGGCGGCGGGCCCGCCGCGGCTCGAAGACGACGGCCGAGAGGACCCCGGCCAGTACGGCCGGCTCGGCGCCGGCGAGCACGTCGGCACCGAGCGCCTCGGCCACCAGGAGATCGGCCTCGTGGTAGATGCGGGACAGCCGGCGCCCCGCAGGCGTCAGGGCCCAGGCGTCCAGGTACCCCGTCTCCTCCAGGACGGCGACGCGGTGGCTCAGCTGCTGCAGCAGGAGATCCGGCGTACGGGCCTGCCATTGGGCGAAGGAGCGCTGCAGCACGGCCGTGGCCGCCTCGCGGTCGAAGCGGCTCACAAGGTTGACCGCCAGGTTGTAGGTGGGCCGGAAGGCCGAGCGCAGGTCGGGCGGTGGGGCCGAGGCCACCCGTGCGGCCTCGGCGAAGGTGATCTCGCTCGACCAGGCGACCACGGCATGACCCTCCTCGTCCAGGCCCCGTCGTCCGGCCCGTCCCGTGAGCTGCAGGTACTCCCCCGACGTCAGGGTCGCCCGGCCTGCCCCGCCGTACTTGGTGAAGCGCTCGATGACCACCGAGCGGGCCGGCATGTTGATCCCGAGCGAGAGCGTCTCGGTGGCGAAGACAACCTTGAGCAACCCGGCGGCAAAGCACTCCTCCACGGTCTCGCGGAAGAGCGGGACCAACCCGGCATGGTGCGCCGCCACTCCCCGCTCGAGGCCTTCGAGCCACTCGTCGAATCCGAGCACGCTGAGATCGTCGTCACCGAGGGGTTCCACGCGGCGCTCGGCCACCTGGCGGATGGCGGCGCGCTCCGCGGCGTCGGTCAGGCGGACACCGTCGCGGACGACCTGGTGCACCGCATCGTCGCAGGCGGCGCGGCTGAAGATGAAGACGATGGCCGGCAGCATCTCGCGCCGGCCGAGTTCCTCGATCATCTCGGTGCGCCGTGGGGCACGGTACGGCAGGCGCGGCCCCCTCCCCCGCTGCCAGTGCGCCGCGCGTCCTTGCAGCGCCCGCCGTACCGCCTGGTCGATGCGGAGCCCCTCGCCGCCCGGCTTCCCGTCGTCGTGCAGGAGGGGGCACAGCATCGTCTCGTCATCCTCCCTGCGGTGGACGGCGAAGTGGTGGCGCAGCACGATGGGGCGCTGCCGCTCGACGATCACCGCCGTGTGCCCACGCACTGTCCGCAGCCACGCACCGAGCTCGTCGGCGTTGTTCACGGTGGCGGAGAGGCACACGAAGCGCACTTCGGCCGGGCAGAGGACGAGGACCTCTTCCCAGACCCCTCCGCGATAAGGGTCCTGAATGAAGTGGACCTCGTCGAGCACGACCGTGTGCAGTCCCTCGAGGAGATCGGAACCGGCCAACAGCATGTTGCGCAGCACCTCGGTGGTCATCACGACGACGGGCGCCCTGGGGCGGAGCGTGGTGTCCCCGGTCAACAGCCCGACGTGCTCCTCCCCGTAGGACGCCACCAGCTCCGCGTACTTCTGGTTGGACAGGGCCTTGAGGGGCGTGGTGTAGAAGGCTTTGCCCTGTGCGGCCAGGGCCCGGTGGACGGCGTACGCCGCCACCAGCGTCTTGCCCGACCCCGTCGGCGCGGACACCAGGACCGAGTGTCCGGAGTCGAGGGCGTGGAAGGCCTCGTGCTGGAAGTCGTCCAGGGCGAACGGCAGGTCGGCTTCGAATTCCGCCGCCCCGGCCGTGGCCTGGACCGGCCACGGGGAGGCCGTCAACGCCCGAGCAGCTTCCCGATACCGATGGAGAGGAAGTAGAAGACGATCAGCGGGATGGCCAGGGCGAACATGGAGAAGGGATCCGAGCTCGGGGTGAAGACGGCGGCGATCACCACGATGATGATGACCGCCCAGCGCCACGAGCGGAGCAGGCGGCCGGGCGTCACGACGCGCGCGAGCTCGAGGGACACGAGGACCACCGGGAACTCGAAGGTCAATCCGAAGATCGTCATCATCAGGAGGATCAGGCCGAGATACGGGATGGGGTCGTAGATCGCCTGGAGGTTGGGGCCACCCACGGACTTCAACCAACCCAGCGCATGTGGCAGCGTGATGTAGGCCGTGGCCGCCCCGAGGAGGAAGAGCACGAAGGAGCTGGCGACGAAAGGAATGGCATAGCGACGCTCGGATGCCTTGAGACCCGGGGTGACGAAGCGCCAGACCTGGAAGAGGATGATCGGGGACGCGAGGACGAGGCCACCGAACAGCGCGATCTTGACGCGGAGGGACAGACCGTCGAGCGGCGAGGTCACGAACAGGTTGCAGGTGCCGTTCGACGCGATCAGGAGGGAGGACGTTCCGCGGCTGGTGTGGTGCCTGGTCGATGCCTCCACGCTGCAGAGCGGGTGCAGTAGGAAGTTCAGTATCGGCTCGTAGGCGAAGACCGCGATGGTGGCGGCGACGACGAACGCGAGCACGCAGATCATCACGCGCCGTCGGAGCTCACCAAGGTGCTCCCCCAGCGTCATGTTGTCCGGGGACGGGCGGTTCTTCCACTTGGCCGTGAAGGGAAGCGTGACCACGGTCGTGTCGTTCAGTTCAGCGTCGGGTCGCCGGGCACGACGCTGCCGCGCGGCTGGGGGTTCCGGACCGGGAGGTCGGCGCGGATCGGTGTCGGTGTCGGCTCGGCCTGCGGGTCCGCCCCGACGTCAGGTTCGACTGCTGGGGGGACGGCGTCTTCGACGGCGGCTCCGGCGCCAGCCGTGCCGTTGACGTCCTCGGGTGCCGGTGGCTGGAACGACCCGTCGGGCTGCTCGTCGGAGGACATGTTCGAGAGGTGATTGAGGAGCGCCGACGGCGAACGGGCCAGTCGGGCGATCTCCGAGGTCGCAGGCAGGTCGGGCATGGTGTTGCGCACCTCGGACTCCATCCGGTGACGGAATTCGTTGAAGGAGCGCCATGCGCCACCGACCTGCCGGGCGACCTGGGGAAGGCGATCAGGTCCCAGGAGGATGATGGCGACCACGGCGATCACGAGCAGCTTGCCTGGGTCGAGGTTGAACATGTGCCTTCACTCTACGGTGCCGCTACAAGGACTGGATGAGCCGCTCGACCCGCTCGTCGTGTGACTTGAAGGGGTCTTTCAGGAGCACCGTGCGTTGGGCCTGGTCGTTCAGCTTCAGGTGGACCCAGTCGACAGTGAAGTCGCGCCGGCGCTCCTTGGCCCGCTTCACGAACGCGCCGCGGAGCCTCGCCCGGGTCGTCTCCGGCGGCTTGGTCATGGCCTCGGTGATGGCGTCGTCGGTGCACGTCCGTTCCATTTGGTCACGCTGCTGCAACTTGTAGAACAGGCCGCGGCTGCGGTCCACGTCGTGGTACATGAGGTCGATCATCGCCACCTTGGGGTGCGAGAGGGAGAGATCGTGGCGAGACCGCATCTCCTCCACGAGCCGGTGCTTGGCCACCCAGTCGCATTCGCGCCACAGGGAGGTCGGGTCGGCCTCGAGGCCCTTCAGGCAGTGCTCCCACATGTCGAGAGCCCGATCTTCCTCGGGCGACAGACCGCGCCGGTCTCGGAACTTCAACGCGCGTTCCAGGTATTCGGTCTGGATGTCCAGTGCCCGCATCTCACGGCCGTTGGCCAACCGCACGCGGCGCTGGCAGGTGATGTCGTGACTGATCTCCCGGATCGCCCGGATGGGGTTCTCGAGTGTCAGGTCGCGCAGGACCGTGGAGGAGTCCTCCAGCATGGCCAGGAGGATGGAGGTGGTGCCGACCTTGAGGAAGGTGGCGTACTCGCTCATGTTGGAGTCGCCAACAATCACGTGGAGGCGTCGGAACCGCTCGGCGTCGGCGTGCGGCTCGTCTCTCGTGTTGATGATGGGCCGACTGCCGCGTCGTGGCCGAGGAGACGCCCTCCCAGATGTGCTCGGCGCGCTGGCTCAGGCAGAAGACGGCGCCCCGGGCAGTCTGCAGGACCTTCCCGGCCCCGGCGTAGATCTGGCGCGAGACCAGGAACGGGATGAGCACCTCGGTGTAACGGTTGAACTCGTCGTTTCGTTCGGTCAGATAGTTCTCGTGGCAGCCATAGGAGTTCCCCACGGAGTCGGTGTTGTTCTTGAACAAGTAGACCTCGCCACGGATCCCTTCCTCGCGGAGTCGGGCCTGCGCTCCGGTGACCAGTTGCGCCAGGATCCACTCCCCCGCCTTGTCGTGGACGACGACGTCACTGATGCGGTCGCACTCGGGGGTGGCGTACTCGGGGTGGCTGCCGACGTCGAGGTAGAGACGCGCGCCGTTCTCGAGGAACACGTTCGACGAGCGACCCCACGAGACCACCCGGCGGAAGAGATAGCGCGCCACTTCGTCCGGGCTGAGCCGACGCTGCCCGCGCAGGGTGAAGGTCACCCCGTATTCATTCTCGATCCCGAAGATCCGACGCTCCACCAGGCCAACCGTACCGCTGCCTATGCCAGGAGTTGTGCCAGCTCCCAATCGTCGATCCGCCGGAAGGTGCGCCGCCCGTTCCCCCGGCTCAGGATGGCCACTTCCAGCTCACCGGCCGCCAGGGTCCTCTCCGGGCCGGCCAGTGCCGCGGTGGCCGCCGTCACTGCCGCAGCCAGGTCCCATTCGGCCTGCCAGGCAGCGGCGACGCGCTCGTTGATCGTCTCGGCGTCGCCGCCCAGCACGGCAAAGCGGTCCTCGTCGGTGATCGTGCCCTCGTAGGCGACGTGGTACAGCTGGTTCTCACCGTCGCCCAGCTCGGCCACCAGAATCTCGACCTCGAGCGGCTTCATCTCGTGCGTGAAGACATTGCCGAGGTACTGCGCGTACAGGTTGGCCAGCGACCGGGCGTCGACGTCTTCGCGACTGTAGGCGTACCCCTTGGTGTCGGCATGCCGGACACCGGCCACGCGGAGCTGGTCGTACTCGTTGTACTTGCCGACCCCGCCGAACGCGATCCGGTCGTAGATCTCGCTGATCTTGTGCAGCGACCGCGACGGGTTCTCGGCCACGATGGCGATACCGACGTCATAGGTCGTGGCGACGAGCGAGCGGCCGCGGGCGATGCCCTTCTGGGCGTACTCGGCCCGGTCCTTCATGACCTGCTCGGGTGCGACGTAGTACGGCATGCTCACGACGCACGCTCCGCCTGCTTGCGGGCGACCAGCGCACTGAAGCGTTCGGCCACGTCGTCCTCGGTGACTTCCCGGTACCCTGTCGCGTCCACCACGGCGATGATCGGGTAGATGCCGCGCACCAGATCGGGACCGCCGGTGGCGGAGTCCTCGTCGGCCGCGTCGTAGAGCGACTGGATCGCCAGGTCCACGGCCTCGCCCCGGGCCAGACCCTCCCGCCAGCCGAGCTTGATCGTGCTGCGCGCGTCGCGCCCGCCCGAACCGGTCGCCTGGAAGTCGGTGTCCTCGTAGTGGCCACCCGTGACGTCGTAGTTGAAGATGCGGCCCTGGCCGCGCGCGGTGTCGAAGCCGGCGAACAGCGGGACGACGGCGAGCCCCTGCATGGCCAGCGGCAGGTGCTGGCGCACCATCTGGGCCAGCTGGTTGGCCTTGCCCTCCAGCGAGAGGGTGGCGCCCTCGACCTTCTCGTAGTGCTCGAGCTGCACCTGGAAGAGGCGGACCATCTCGATCGCCATGCCGGCCGTCCCCGCGATGGCCACCGCCGAGAAGCGGTCGGCGGGGAAGACCTTCTGCATGGCGTGGTGGGCGATGATGTTGCCTGCCGTGGCGCGCCGGTCACCGGCCATCACCACGCCGTCCGCGTAACGCAACGCCACCACGGTGGTGCCGTGGGGCGCCTGGACCGGGGACAACGGGTCGAGCGAGCGTGCCGGGGCGTCGGCCGGGCCCGACGTCATCCGCAGGAGGCCGACGAAGTCCGGACCCGGATCACGCTCCGGGGGAAAAAGCGGGAGCGCCACGGGGGGCTACTGCCCACCCTTTTGCACGTAGTTGCGCACGAACTCCTCGGCGTTGTCCTCGAGCACCTCGTCGATCTCGTCGAGCAGGTCGTCGAGCTCGGCCTTGATCTTCTCGCCCCGCTCCGAGGTGGCGGGGGCGGCTTCTTCGACCTCGACCTCGGTCTCGGTCGTCCGCGCACCCGAGCCCTTCTTCTTCTGTTCCTGTTCTGCCATTGGTCCTTGTCCCCGTCCTGTGTCCGTGCGTCTTCGCCTAAGAGTTGAGCCGGTTGAGCAGGTCCGCCGGTCCTGTGCTCTGGGCCAGGAGGGCGCCGGTGTGCTCGGCTGTTCCCTTCAGAGGGTCCATCATAGGGACGCGCCGCAACGGGTCTGCGCCGATGTCGAAGACGAGAGAGTCCCAGTTGGCGGTCACCACGGCGTCCGGCCACCGGGCCAGGCACTTGCCCCGGAACCAGGCCCGGGTGCCCGTGGGCGGCTCGCCGACGGCGTGGGCGACCTGAGCGGGGGTGACCAGCGAGCGCATGTCCAGGCGCAGGAAGACCGACTTGTCCGGCCGCAGGTCGTGGTATTGCAACGCGAGTGCAGCGATCCGTGGGTCCTTCCATCCGCACGAGTGCCGGTCCTGGTAGGCCAACAGCAGCTCGCGCTTGGCCACCCAGTCCAGGGTGTCGGCCAGCGTCGCCGGGTCCGACTCGAGACCGGTGAGGACCCCCTCCCAGTGCTCCATCACCAGCGCCCCGACCTCGCCGTCGTCTCCCAGGGCGGTCAGGCCGAACTCCTCGGCGTACTTGCGGGCGGCACCGAAGATCTCCCATTGCATCTCGAGCGCGGTGGCCGTGGACCCGTCCGTCAGGGTCAGCGGGCGGGTCAGCGTGAGGTCGGCCGACACCTGGTGCAGCGCGCGCACGGGGTCCGAGAGCGAGAGGTCGCGCGTCGGGCCGGCGTCGTCCTCGACCATGGCCAGCACGATGGCGGTGGTGCCGACTTTGAGGAAGGTGGCGATCTCGGAGAGATTTGCATCTCCCACGATCACGTGCAGGCGACGAAAACGCTTGGGGTCGGCGTGGGGCTCGTCGCGGGTGTTGACGATGGGCCGCTTCAGGGTCGTCTCCAGCCCGACGATCTCCTCGAAGAACTCCGCCCGCTGCGACAGCTGGTATTCGACGGTCTCGGCGTCGAGCGCGGGCGTCTCCGTACCGACCTTGCCCGAACCGGTGAAGAGCGTCCGCGACACGAAGTGTGGGACCACGCCGTCGATCACCTTGGCGAAGGGGACGGCCCGGTCCATCATGTAGTTCTCGTGGCAACCGTACGAGTTGCCCTTCCCGTCCGAGTTGTTCTTGTGGATGATCGGAGTGGGCTGATCGGGGATGCGGAGCGCGGCCGCCACCATGGAGCGGCGCAGCACCTCCTCGCCGGCCTTGTCATAGATCAGGCACTCGAGCGGCGTCAGGCACTCGGGGCTCGAGTACTCCGGGTGGGCGTGGTCCACGTAGAAGCGGGCCCCGTTGGTGAGCACCGTGTTGGCCAGGTGGGTCTCGACCATCGGCGCCAGCGATCCCTCGCGGGCGAAGCCACGGGCGTCGTTGCCCGGAGTCTCGTCCTCGAAGTCCCACCCGATCTGCTGCTCCACGTCCGCCGCGTAGGCGTTGACGAGCACCGAGGATGCGGCGATGGGGTTCTGCTCGGGACCCGGCGAATGGATGCCGTACTCGGTCTCTATGCCGCAGACCTTCGTTGTGGCCACGGTCCGACCCTAACTTCTAGAGGTACTGGCCGGTACCGACCCGTTCGATCGAGCGGCCGCCCTGCACCTCACGGTCCTCGGTCAGCAGTGTCCGCACGTAGACGATGCGCTCGCCCTTCTTGCCCGAGATCCGCGCCCAGTCGTCGGGATTGGTCGTGTTGGGGAGGTCCTCGTTCTCCTTGTACTCCTGACGGATGGACTCGAGCATGTCCGAGGTGCGGATCCCGCCGGACTCGCCGGCGATGACCCGCTTGATGGCCAGCTTCTTGGCCCGCCGGACGATGTTCTCGATCATGGCCCCCGACGCGAAGTCGCGGTAGTAGAGGATCTCCTTGTCGCCGTTCTGGTAGGTCACCTCGAGGAAGCGGTTGTCGTCATCCTCGCGGTACATCTCGACCACGGTCCTCTCGATCATCGCCTGGACCGCCTTGGACGGATCCCCGCCGCCCAGGCGCTTCACCTCGTCCGCGTCGAGGGGCAGGCTCGGCGTGAGATAGCGGCTGAAGATCTGACCGGCGGCCTCCTCGTTGGGCCGCTCGATCTTGATCTTCACGTCGAGGCGGCCGGGCCGCAGAATGGCGGGATCGATCAGGTCCTCGCGGTTGGAGGCACCGATGACGATGACGTCACGCAGCGACTCCACGCCGTCGATCTCGGCCAGCAGCTGGGGCACGATGGTCGACTCCATGTCGGAGCTGATGCCGGTGCCCCGGGTGCGGAAGAGCGACTCCATCTCGTCGAAGAACACGATCACCGGCATGCCTTCGTCGGCCTTCTCACGGGCACGCTGGAAGACCTGGCGGATCTGGCGCTCGGTCTCGCCGACGTACTTGTTGAGCAGCTCGGGCCCCTTGATGTTGAGGAAGAAGCTCCGCACGTTGTCGTTGCCGGTCTTCAGCGCCACCTTCTTGGCGAGGGAGTTGGCCACCGCCTTGGCGATGAGGGTCTTGCCGCACCCCGGGGGGCCGTAGAGCAGGATCCCCTTCGGGGCGGGCAGCGAATACTCCACGAAGAGCTCGCGGTGCATGTAGGGCAGCTCGACGGCGTCGGTGATGGCCTCGATCTGGACGTCCAGGCCGCCCACGTCGGCGTAGGTGATGTCGGGGACTTCCTCGAGGACGAGCTCCTCGCTCTCGAGCTTGGGCAGTTTCTCGATGAGGAGCTGGGTGCGCACGTCCATCAGCAGTGAGTCGCCGGCCCGCAGCTTCACGCCCAGCATGTCCTCGGACAGCTCGGCCACCCGCTCCTCGTCGGCCCGGGCGAAGATCACGCAGCGCCGCTTGTCGTCGAGTTGCTCCTTGAGTGTGACGACCTCGCCGGAGAACTCCCCGTCACGGACGAGGACCACATTGAGGCTCTCGTTCAGGACCACCTCGTTCCCCTTGCGGATCGCCCCGGGGTCGATGTCGGGATGGAGGCTCACCCGCATTTTGCGGCCGCTCGAGAACACGTCGACGGTCCCGTCCTCGTTGATCCCGAGGAAGGTGCCGTAGGCCGCCGGCGGCTGGGTGAGCTTCTCGACCTCCTCGCGCAGCGCGGCCAGCTGCTCCTTGGCCTGTTGCAGGGTGAAGGTCAGCTTCTCGTTCTGCGAGGTGGCCTGGGCCAGTTGGCCCTTCGACTCGAGGAGTCGCTCCTCGAGGGCCTGGACCCGCCCCGGGCTCTCCTGGAGCCGGCGGCGGAGCGCGTGGATCTCATCCTCGGCGTCGGCCAGCTCAGCGCGCAGCGCTTCTGCCTGGCCAGCCGCTTCGTCGGGAGTTGCAGTCACCAATGGTCACCCTAGCCCTCGCCTCGGCGCATTCTGGCGGCACGGCGCATGCACCGGCTCTCCAGGCCCGGACGACTACGCTGGGGGCGACCGCGAAGCCGGATTGACGGCGCGCGGGACGCCTCACTACGGTCCTCGTGGCCAGCGGGCGGCGGCGAAAGGGAGAGAGACAGGCACATGAAGGTCTGGATTGACCAGGATCTCTGCACGGGCGACGGGCTCTGTGAGGAGATCGCGCCTGCCGTCTTCACCCTCCTCGACGACGGCCTGGCCTACGTGAAGGAAGACGACGACGTCAAGAGCGACCCCGGGGGCTCGGCCGGGATGGCGGCGGTGCCGGGCGACCTGGAGGACGCGGTCGTCGAGGCCTCCGAGGAGTGCCCCGGCGAGTGCATCTTCATCGAGCGCGACTAGCCGCCTGACAGCGCGCCGCCCAGCAGCGCCCGCAGCTCCTCGTCGGAGATCCCCTCGGCATCGCGGGGCCGGATCCTGATCGTCCCCTTCCCACTCGAGAGTCGAGGATGGCGGGCGACGAATCCGCCGTCGCGATCGGCCCGCCAGCCGTAGACGGACACCCCGTGCTTCCACACACCGAGGTGGAGCCGCCGCCCGCCAACGCGGTACGCCGGCATGCCGTAGGAGAGCGCGACCTCGGCGTCGGGATACTGGGCGATGACGATGCCGTGGAGCCGGTCGAAGAGCGGGCGATGCTCCGGTGCGATGGCCCCTATGTACGCCGCCACGGCCGCGTCCACGATCAGCCCGCGAGGCGCCGCGCCGTCGTCAGGAACCCGGTGTGGCCGACCATGCGGTGGTCGGGGCGGACCGATCGGGCCTCGACGTGCCACGTCCGCCGCATGATCTCCTGCGTCTCCGACAGGCCGAAGGGCGCCCCCGCCTCGTCCAGGGCCTGGCGCAGCAGCGCGGTCTGGTTGATCGTCGGCAGGTACGCCAGGAGGATGCCGCCGGGGCGCAGCGCGGCCGCCGCGCCGGCCACCACCTTGTGCGGCTCTGGCATGTCGAGCAGGATCCGATCGAGGCCGGTCTCGTCGATGCCCTCCGTCACGTCCCGGATCTCGATGCGATAGGACGCATCGGGGCCCAGGGCCGCTGCCACGTTGGCCTGGGCCCGCTCGGCGAAGTCCTCGCGCAGCTCGTAGCCGACGACGGACGCCCCGGCGCGCAGCACGGTCATGGAGAGGGCGCCCGAGCCGACTCCGGCCTCGAGGACACGCTGCCCCGGTGCGATATCGGCGGCGATGAGGATGGCGCCGAGGTCCTTCGGATAGATGACCTGGGCCCCCCGGGGCATCTTGAGCACGACGTCGCTGAGGGTGGGGCGGAGCGCCAGGAAGCCGCGCCCGGTCGATCCGGCCACGGTGCAGCCCTCCACGGAGCCGATGATGTCGTCGTGGGCCAGGACGCCCGCATGGGTGTGGAAGGTCGCGCCCGTCACCAGTGTCAGCAGGTAGCGACGGTCCTTCGGGTCGATGAGGAGCACCCGCTCCCCCGCCGCCAGGGGGCCCACCACGGGCGTCAGGCTTCGGTGGCGGGAGCGGCGTTGCGGTCGCGCACCATGATGAGTACCTGCTCCCCCGGAGACACGGTCACGCGGGACACCGGGCTGGACCGGTCGTTCAGGACCCGGCGCAGGAAGAAGGTGGCACCGGCGAGCAGGAACCAGTACCAGTTCCCGGCCACGCCGCGCCGGACTCCGGCGCGCAGGAAGCGCCGCAGGAGCAGGTCCACGTCAGAGCCGCCGGATCTCGACGACGGCAGACTTCGCCCGGCCGCGCCGGCGGCCGGCCAGGAAGGCCAGCGTCAGGAGAAGGATGCCGACGGCCCCGGCGACAGCCAGCCCACGGGGCGCCGCGGCGCGTGCGGTGGCCTCGCCCTCGCCCATCACCTGTGAGTACGCGGCCTGCAGGTCGTCCCGCGTGATCAGCCGTCCGTTGCTTCCCGCCCTCGTGGTCGTGCCTGCCATCAGCTCGCTGCCTCCTGTCCTTCGATCTGTCTCGTCTCGCGCCGGGCAATGACCTCGGGCATCTTGCGCTGCCCCGGCCCGGCCTGGATGCGCAGTGCCGCCACGGCGATCACGCCGATGCCGAGCACGACCACCACCGCGTAGGGCACCCACGACCAGTCACCGGTCAACGCCGTGCCCGTCTCGGTCTGGAGCAGCCGCAACACCCCGAGGAGGACGAGCAGGAGCCCGAAGGCCAAGAAGAACGAGCCGAGGATCCCCATGTAGAGGAAGCGGCCCAGCCCCCGCAGGGGCTCGACGACCTCCTGCTTCAGGTAGTCGACCGTGAGCTGGTAGGCGTCGTCCCCCGCGTTGCGCAGCCCGTGACTGCCGTTGTCCGACGATGGTCCCATGAGACGGATATCCTGGTCGGTGCGCCGGTTGGACGCAAACACCGCCCGCGCCGGGTGACTCAGTCGCGGTCTTTGTACAGGTAGGTCGACGAGGCCCGGGCCACCAGCCGCTCCCCCTCCTGGCCCTCGACACGGGCCGTCACGCTGGCCTCCACGAAGGCCACTCGGCGGCCGCCGGAGACCACCTCGGCGGAGCAGAAGAGGTCGGCCCCGGGCGGTACGGCGCCCAGGAAGCTGATCTTCAGCTCGGCGTTGGACGAGAAGACCCTGCGGCCCTCCACGAAGGTGACGGCGGCCGCGCCCATGGCCGAATCGGCGAAGGCGCCGAGGAAGCCTCCTTGCATGATCCCGGCCGGGTTGGCGAAGCGCTCGTCCGCCCGCATGCGCCACACGCAACGGCCGGGGGTGGCTTTGTCGACGCAGGTCATGCCGAGCGTCAGGTCGCTGTTTGGCGGGACCTGCATGCGGGAAGCCATCAACGTGAAGAGTAGGTGACGGCCTCGCGGCCGGCGGGAGAGGGACGGTTAGGGTTTGACAATGGCGCTGCAGACATCGACACCGGTCGTGCAGGACCCCAGGTTGGTGGAGCTCGGCATCAACGTGATCCGCGGCCTGGCCATGGATGCGCCGGAGCAGGCCAATTCCGGGCACTCGGGCACCGCGATGGCGCTCGCTCCCCTGGCGCACGTGTTGTGGACGCGGGTCATGAATTACGACCCGCGGGACCCCGAGTGGCCGGACCGCGACCGCTTCGTCCTCTCCAACGGGCACGCCTGCATCTTGCAGTACTCCATGTTGCACCTGACCGGGTACGACCTCTCGCTCGAGGACCTGCGCCAGTTCCGCCAGTGGGGCAGCCGGACGCCCGGGCACCCCGAGGCCGGCCACACGGCGGGGATCGACGTCACCACCGGCCCACTGGGCCAAGGCGTGGGCAACGCCGTGGGCATGGCGATCGCCGAGCGTTGGCTGCGCACCACGTTCGGCAGCGAGGTCTGCGACCACCGCACCTTCGTCATCGCGGGAGACGGGTGCTTCATGGAGGGGATCTCGCACGAGGCCGCCTCTCTGGCCGGGCACCTCGGCCTGGGGCGGCTGCTGGCCTTCTACGACGACAACCACATCACGATCGACGGGCCGACCGAACTGGCCTACGACGACGACCCGGTCGAGCGCTTCGAGGCCTACGGCTGGCGCGTGCGCAACCTCGGCGAGATGGCCAACGACGTCGACGCGCTGGAGGCCGCCATCAGCGAGGCCCTCGACGAGCCGGCGGACGGGCCCGACGCCAAGCCGACGCTCCTCGTGCTGCGCAGCCACATCGGCTGGCCCTCGCCGAAGCTGACGGACACCGCCGCGGCCCACGGTTCGCCGTTCGGTGCCGAGGAGATCAAGGTGACCAAGCAGCTCCTGGGGCTCCCGCCGGACCAGACCTTCTGGGTCCCCGACGAGGTGCGCGAGTTCTACGGCCAGGAGGTCGCGCGCGGGGCCGAGCGCCATGCGGCCTGGACCGAGCGCTTCGCGGCCTGGACGGGCGACCGCGCCGCCTGGGACGCCGCGCAGGCCGGCCACGGCCTGCCGGGCTGGGCCGACGGCCTGCCCCGCTTCGACGCCGGCACCAAGCTGGCCACCCGGCACGCCATCAACCGGTGCATCGACGCCACGGTGGCCAAGCTGCCAGGGCTGCTGGCCGGGTCGGCCGACCTGACGGGCAACAACGGCGTGAAGGTCAAGGGCGCCGAGATCCAATCCCGCTCGACGCCGGGTGGGATCCAGGTGCACTACGGGATCCGTGAGCACGGCATGGGATCGTCCATGAACGGCATGGCGCAACACGGGGGCGTGCTGCCGGTCGGAGGGACGTTCTTCAACTTCTCCGACTACATGCGCCCCGCCGTCCGCCTCGCCGCTCTCACGGGGACGCACGTGATCTACTCCTGGACCCACGACTCCATCGGCCTGGGCGAGGACGGTCCGACCCACCAGCCCGTGGAGCACCTGGCCTCACTGCGGGCCATGCCGGGCCTCAGCCTCGTCCGGCCGGCCGACGCCAACGAGACGGCGCAGGCCTGGCGCCTGGCCGTCGAGGCCGAGGGGCCGGTCGGCCTGGTCCTGACCCGCCAGGACGTCCCCGTGCTCGCCGCGACGGCCGACCGGGCGCCCGCCGGCGTGCCGCGGGGGGCCTACGTCCTCGTCGACAGCGACGGGCCGCCCCAGATCGTCCTGGTCGCCACCGGGAGCGAGGTCCAGCACTGCGTGGCCGCCGCCACGGCGCTTGCCGGCTCGGGTGTGCGGGCCCAGGTGGTCTCCTTCCCGTCCTGGGACCACTTCGAGCGGCAGCCCGAGGACTATCGGGCCACCGTCTTCCCGTCCGGCGTGCCGGTGCTCAGCATCGAGGCCGGGACCACCTTCGGCTGGGACCGCTACGCCGACGACGCCATCGGCATCGACCGCTTCGGTGCGTCGGCCCCGGGCGCGGTCAACATGGAGAAGTTCGGGTTCACCGCCGACCACGTCATAGAGCGGGCCCGGGCCCTCCTGGGCGCCGACGGTGGCTGACCCGGGGCCGCAGGCGCGGTGCCGGCCGCACACGCGACGAAAGGAGATGTCACCATGACCCGACTGCAGGACCTCTACGCGATCGGGGGCCAGAGCCCCTGGTTGGACAACTTGCGTCGCGACTGGCTCCAGGGCGGCCAGCTGGCCGAGCTCATACAGCTCGGCGTGCGTGGCATCACCTCCAACCCGACCATCTTCGCCAACGCCATCAGCGGCCAGGACACCTACGACGACCAGTTCCGTGCCCTGATGAAGGACCACACGGTCGAGAGCGCCTACTGGGAGATGGCCATCACCGACATCCACCACGCGCTCGACATGCTGCGACCCCTCTACGACGAGAGCGACGGCGAGGACGGCTTCGTCTCGCTGGAGGTCTCCCCCGCGCAGGCCCACGAGACCGCCAACACGCTCAAGGCGGCCCGCGACCTGCACCAGCGCATCGCCCAGCCCAACCTCTTCGTCAAGGTGCCGGCCACGCGCGAGGGCGTCCCGGCCATCGAGACGCTCATCGGCGAGGGCCACAGCATCAACGTCACGCTGATCTTCGGGCTCGACCGCTACGACGAGGTGATGGAGGCCTACCTCCGGGGCCTCGAGACGCTCGTCGCGGCGGGGCGCGAGGACGAGCTGGCCAAGGTGGCCAGCGTTGCCTCCTTCTTCGTCAGCCGGGTCGACACCGAGGTCGACCGCCGCCTGGAGACCCTGGCCGGCGGGGACACGGGCGACGCCGCCATTCTCGGCCTGCGGGGTACCGCCGCGGTGGCCCAGGCCCAGACGGCCTACCAGCACTTCCACCGCACCTTCGCCGGCGACCGCTGGGAGGCGCTGCGGGCCAAGGGGGCCCGGGTGCAGCGGCCGCTGTGGGCTTCCACCTCGACCAAGAACCCCGGCTACGCCGACCTGCTCTACGTCGACAGCCTGATCGGGCCCGCGACGGTCAACACCATGCCCGAGCCGACGCTCCGCGCCTTCGAGAGCCACGGGACGCTGAAGCGGACGGCCGACGCCGACTTCGACGGCGCCGCCACCGCCCTGGCCCGCCTGGCCGAGGCCGGCATCGACATGCTCGACGTCGAGCAGACGCTCGAGGACGAAGGTGTCCATTCCTTCGCCAAGTCGTTCGACGAGCTCATGCAGTCGCTGACCGACAAAGCCGCTACCTTCTGAGCCGGCAGCACACCGAAGAGGAGCGCACATGAGGATCGGCATGATCGGCCTTGGCAAGATGGGCGCCAACATGACCGAGCGCCTGCTCAAGGGGGGCCACGAGGTCGTCGCATACGACCTCAGCGCGGACGCGCTGCAGCAGGCGGCGGCCAAGGGCGCCGAGACGGCCACGACCCTCGTCGAGCTGACGGGGAAGCTGAGCACCCCGAAGGCGGTCTGGGTGATGTTGCCCGCCGGCAAGGTGACGGACTCCACCGTCGAGGAGCTGGCCGGCCTGCTCTCGGCCGGCGACGTCATCGTCGACGGCGGGAACTCGAACTACAAGGAATTCATCGCACTCTCCGAGAAGATCGAGAAGAGCGGGGTCGGCCTGGTCGACGCCGGGACGTCGGGTGGCGTGTGGGGGCTCACCGAGGGCTACTGCCTGATGGTGGGGGGCGCCAAGGAATCGGTGGCGGTCGTCGAGCCGGCCTGCCTGACGTTGGCGCCCGAGGGCGGCTACGCCCACGTGGGTCCGGTGGGTGCCGGCCACTTCGTCAAGATGGTGCACAACGGGATCGAGTACGGGCTCATGCAGGCCTACGCCGAGGGTTTCGAGGTCATGGGTGCGGCCGGCGAGTTCGACCTCGACCTGCACGAGATCGCATCCATCTGGCGCTACGGGTCGGTGGTGCGCAGCTGGCTGCTCGAGCTGGCGGAGAGGGCGCTGCGGCCCGGGGCCGGCTTCGACGACATCAAGGGCGTGGTGGCCGATTCGGGCGAGGGGCGCTGGACGGCGCAGGAGGCCATCGACCGTGGCGTGTCGGCGCCGGTGATCGCCACGTCGCTCTTCACCCGCTTCGCCTCCCAGGAGCCCGACGCCTTCCAGCTCAAGATGCTCTCGGCCCTGCGTAACCAGTTCGGCGGCCACGCCGTCACGCTCGAGTCGGGGCAGCAGGGCCTGGAGACGGGAACCCCGACCCCCTAGCGGTGCTCACCCCGGTCGACGACGTCCCCCGCGCCTTCAGCGACGCGGTACGCGAGGCGCACGCGACGCGCCCGGGGCCGCGTTTCGCACTGGTGCTCTCGGGTGGGCCGACGGCCCGGGAGTGTTACGAGGTGCTGGCGGCGACCGAGGGCATCGACTGGAGCCTGGTCGACATCTACGTGGGCGACGAGCGGGTCGTCCCCCCCGACGACGACGACGCCAACCAGCGCCTGATCAAAGAAGCCTTGTTGGACCGCGTGGGGCCGGTCGGGTCCTTCTCGCCGATGCCGACGGTCGGGCCGGTCGACGAGTGCGTGGCCGCCTACCAGCGCACCATGTCGGACCTGGTGACCGGGCCGGGAATCGACCTGGTGCATCTCGGCATGGGCCCGGACGGGCACACGGCCTCGCTGTTCGCGGGCGCCCCCACACTCGACGCCGAGCCCGGCGTGCTCGTGCTGGCCACCGAGGACCCGAACGGGGTCAATCCGCATCCGCGCCTCACGCTGACGCTGCCGGCCATCAACTCGTCCCGCACCGCCGTCTTCACGGTGGCCGGCGCCTCCAAGGCGGCGGCAGTGGCCGCGCTGGTCCGGGGCGACGACCTGCCGGCCGCCCGCGTCCACGCCGGACGGACCCTGTGGCTGGTCGACGGCGCCGCCCGCGCCGACGCCCCCTAGATTGGCGTTGATGCTCTCCGACGCCGATCTGCTGCGCACGCCTCTGGACGACCTGACCGCGCTGGCCCGTGTCGTGCGTGACGGCGCGCACGGGCGCCGCGTCACCTACTCCCCCAAGGTCTTCATCCCGCTCACCATGCTGTGCCGGGATCGCTGCGGCTACTGCACCTTCGCCAAGGCCCCGGCCCGGGTGACCGCGCCCTACCTGCTCCCCGAGGAGGTGTTGGCGATCGCCGAGGACGGGCGGGCCGCCGGGTGCCACGAGGCGCTCTTCACCCTGGGCGAGCGGCCCGAGCTGCGGTACCCGGTGGCTCGCGATTGGCTGGCTGGTGCTGGTTACGCCTCGACGGTGGACTACCTCGCCGCCATGTGCAGACTCGTACTGGAGGAGACCGGCCTGCTCCCCCACGCCAACGCCGGCGCGTTGTATGCCTCAGAGCTGGCGACGTTGCGCCCGGTGTCGGCCAGCCAGGGGATGATGCTCGAGTCGCTGGCCGAAGGCCTGGCGGCCCACCGGGGCGCGCCGGACAAGGAGCCGGCCCGGCGGCTGGCCACCCTGGAGGCCGCCGGCGAGCTCGCCATCCCCTTCACCACCGGGATCCTCGTCGGCATCGGCGACGACCGGCCCGGCCAGCTGGTCGCGCTCCGGGCCATCGCCGCCTCGCACGCCCGCCATGGGCACGTGCAGGAGGTCATCGTCCAGAACTTCCTGCCCAAGCCGGGCACCGCGATGGCCAGGGCCGAGCCCTGCCCGGCCGAGGACCTGCAGTGGGCCATTGCGGCGGCCCGCCTCGTGCTCCCGCCCGAGATCCACGTGCAGGCGCCGCCGAACCTCTCCGACGAGCTGGCCCCGCTGCTCGATGCCGGCATCGACGACTGGGGCGGCGTGTCACCCGTCACGGCCGACCACGTGAACCCGGAGCGGGCCTGGCCCGCGCTGGACATCCTGCGCGAGGCCACAGAGGCGGCCGGCCACACGCTGGCGCCCCGGATGACCGTCTACCCGACGTTCGCGTTGGACCCGGCGCGC
Source organism: uncultured Acidimicrobiaceae bacterium (assembly GCA_963764305.1). Classification (GTDB taxonomy): domain Bacteria; phylum Actinomycetota; class Acidimicrobiia; order Acidimicrobiales; family RAAP-2; genus Bog-473. Next base: position 297,046 of record CAVXSD010000006.1, read on the forward strand.
TGGCTCGATCCCGCCCTGCGCTTCGGTGTGCTCGACGCGTCCGACGCCGAGGGGCTGGCCCGCGACGCATCGTGGTGCTCGGGGGGCGAGGAGCCGCCTCCCGAGCTGCTCGACCTGACTTCCCCGACCCGTGCCACGACCACGAACCGTGCCACGACCACGACCCGTGCCACGACCCCGGCCCAGGTCGGCCGAGGTGCCGTGGCCGAGGTCCTGGCCGGCGTGGCAATGGGTCAGGAGATGGGCGAGGCGGAGATCGTGACACTCTTCAGCGCCCGCGGCCCCGAGGTGCGCAAGGTCGCGGAAGTCGCAGACGACCTGCGCCGACGGGTGGTCGGCGACGACGTGACATTCGTGCGGAACCGCAACATCAACTACACCAACGTCTGCACCTTCAAGTGCCGCTTCTGCGCCTTCTCCAAGGGGCCGCTCTCGCTGAACCTGCGCGGCGCGCCGTACCTGCTGGAGCTCGACGAAATCACACGGCGGGTCGTCGAGGCCGTCGACGAGGGCGCCACCGAGGTCTGCCTGCAAGGCGGCATCCACCCGAACTTCGACGGGGACTACTACCTGCATGTGCTCGAGGCGGTGCGGGCGGGCTCGACCGACATCCACATCCACGGCTTCACCGCGCTCGAGGTGACCGAGGGGGCGCGCCGCTCCGAGGTGCCCCTGGCCGAGTACCTGACCCGCCTGAAGGAGGCCGGCCTCAAGACGCTGCCCGGAACGGCTGCCGAGATCCTCGACGACGACGTCCGCGCCGTCATCTGCCCCGACAAGATCAACACCGAGGAGTGGCTCGAGGCGCACCGCACCGCGCACAGCGTCGGTCTGCGTTCCAACATCACGATCATGTTCGGCTCGGTTGAGCAGCCTTTGAGTTGGGCCCGGCACATCGTGCGCACCCGGGCCCTCCAGCGCGAGACCGGTGGCTTCACCGAGTTCGTGCCGCTGCCCTTCGTGCACATGGCCACCCCGATCTACCTCCAGAAGAAGGCCCGGCGGGGACCGACCTTCCGCGAGACGGTGCTGATGCACGCCGTGGCGCGGCTCGCCTATGCGGGCGACATCGACAACATCCAGGTCAGCTGGGTCAAGATGGGCGGCGAGGGCGCCCGCCTGCTGCTGCGGGCCGGGGCCAACGACCTCGGCGGGACCCTGATGGACGAGAACATCTCGCGGGCGGCCGGGGCCAAGCACGGACAACGCATGGGCGTCGAGGAGCTGGAGGCCATCGTGGCGCCGCTCGGGCGGCCGCTGGTGCAGCGCTCCACCCTGTACGCGCTGGCCGGCGCGTGACGTGACCCGCGAGGCGGAGGAGGCCGCGCGCGAGCGCGCGTTCAACGCTCTGTTCGAGAACCACGAGCTCTCCGCGGCGCAGTCCCGCGAGCTCCAGGACATGATCGGCTCGCTCGGCGACATGGCGCGCGAGGGCACATCAGTTGGCGACCTGAAGATCGCCAACGCCGCCCTGGGCGAGATGGCCGAGGCCTTCCGGGTGTTCCGCCCCTACCGCCACATCCGCAAGATCACCATGTTCGGCTCGGCGCGCACCAAGCCCGAAGACCCGATCTACATCCTCGCTCGCGACCTGGCGTCGAAGCTGGCTGCGGCCGACTGGATGGTGGTGACCGGGGCCGGTCCCGGCATCATGGCCGCGGGGTTGGAGGGGGCAGGGCGCGAGCACGCCTTCGGGGTCAACATCCGGCTCCCGTTCGAGGGCGACGCCAACCCGTTCATCGCGCAGGACCCCAAGCTGGTCGAGATGCGCTACTTCTTCACCCGCAAGCTGATGCTGATCAAGGAGTCCCACGCCTACGCCGTCCTGCCGGGTGGGTTCGGCACCCAGGACGAGTCGTTCGAGCTCCTCACGCTGCTGCAGACGGGCAAGGCTGAGCCGGCGCCGGTCGTGATGATCGAGACGCCCGGCGGCATGTACTGGCACTCGTGGCTGCGCTTCGTGCAGGAGTCGGCCATCGACGCCGGCTGGGTCTCCCCGGACGACCGCGCCCTGTTCAAGGTGACCAACACCCTGGAGGAGGCCTGCGAGGAAGTCCTGGGTTTCTACCGCAACTACCACTCCATCCGCTGGGTCGGCGATCTCCTGGTCCTCCGGCTGCAGGTGCAGCCGAGCAAGGCCGAGCTGGCCGACCTGAACCGCCGCTTCACCGACATCGTGGTGCGCGGCCACATCCGCACGGCAGGGCCGTTTCCCCCCGAGCGCAACGACCATCCCGAATTGCCGCGGCTGGCCTTCCGCTTCGACCGCTTCCACTACGCCCGCCTGCGCCAGCTCATCGACGCGGTCAACGAGTGCACGGGGTGACCGGCGCCGGGATCCGGCGTGGTATGGCCGCGCTGGTCCCGCTGGTCCCGCTGGTCGCGTTGGCCTGCCTCGGGATTCCCGCGTCGGCCGCCGCTCCCCCCGCCAACTCGGTGGTCCCCTTCGGCTCGACCGGCATCGGCGCCAACGCGGTGGCCGGCGCCAACGCCCCGATCGTCGCCATCGCGGCAACACGGGACGGTGGCGGCTACTGGCTCGCCGGGCGGGACGGGGGCATCTTCAACTACGGCGACGCCGGCTTCTTCGGCTCCGCCGGCTCGCTCCGTCTCAACGCGCCGATCGTCGGAGTGGCACCCACGCCGAGTGGGCACGGCTACTGGCTGGTGGCGGCCGACGGAGGCATCTTCAGCTACGGCGACGCCGGCTTCTTCGGCTCGACCGGGTCGCTCCACCTCAACGCGCCGATCGTCGGCATGGCGGCCAGCCCCGACGGCGGGGGCTACTGGCTGGTGGCCCGCGACGGCGGGGTCTTCAGCTACGGCGACGCCTCCTTCGCCGGCTCGGCGGGATCGCTCCGGCTCAACGCCCCGGTCACGGGCATGGCGGCGACTCCCGACGGCGGGGGCTACTGGCTGGTGGCCCACGACGGCGGGGTCTTCACCTACGGCGCCGCCGTCTTCGACGGCTCGGCCGGGGCCTTGGCGCTCGACGCCCCGGTCACCGGCATGGCCGCGACGACCGACGGCGGGGGCTACTGGCTGGTGGCCCACGACGGCGGGGTCTTCACCTACGGGGACGCCCGCTACTTCGGGTCCCTCGCCGGCGCGACCCTGCCCGGCCCGGTCGTGGGCCTCGCCGCAGCTGCCGGCGGAGAGGGCTACTGGCTCGCCGTGGGCTCCGAGCCCCTCGCGGGCGACGTGGTCGGGATCGACCCGGGCCACAACGGTCTGAACTACAGACGCGCCTGGCGTCATCAACCAGCCGGTCTTCAACGGCACCGGGGACGAGCCCTGCGACACCACGGGGACGGCGACGGACAGCGGGTACACCGAGGCGCAGTTCAACTTCAACGTGGCCACCGACCTGGAGGCCGACCTGCGAGCGGAGGGAGCCACCGTCGTGCTGACCCGCCCGAACAACGACGGCGTCGGGCCCTGCGTCACGACGCGGGCCGCCATCATCAACGACGCCCACGCCCACGCCGACGTCGCCGTCGACATCCACGCCGACGGGGGGCCGGCGAACGGGCGCGGCTTCTCGGTGCTCGAGCCGACGGCGGACGGTCCCAACGACAGCGTCATCGCGTCCTCCGCCACCTTCGCCTCCACCTTCCGCGACGCCTTCGTCGCCGGCACGCCGATACCCGTCAGCAGCTACGACGGGGTGGACGGGCTGGAGCCCCGCAACGACCTGGCCGGCCTCAACCTCACCACGGTGCCCAAGGTGCTCATCGAGTGCGGCAACATGCGCAACGCGACCGACGCCGCGCTCCTGGTCACCCCTTCGTTCCAGCAGGCGGCTGCCCTCGCCATGGCCCGGGCCATCACGACCTTCCTCGGCGGCTCTTCGGGCTGACTCAGGCCGGGGTCCCGAGGGGCGCCCGCCTGATCGTCGTGTAGACGTGCCCCGCGGTGAAGGTGCCGACGACACGAGGTCGACATGCGGCACGGCAAAGGCAGACGCGAACGGGATCCCGTCCAGCTCGGCCTGGGCCTGGGGCCCGAGCCGCCCCTTGACCCGGGCCAGGGTCAGGTGGCCGTTGAAGGGCGCCCCGCCGCCCGCCCGGTCCCCCGCCAGGGCCTCCGTGGCGTGCCGCACGGCCTCCGCCAACATGCCCAGCCCGTGGGCGGGGACCTGGAGGACCCTGACCCCGGTGAACCAGGCGGTGGCCGGGCCGAGCCGGCAGACCACCGGTCCCGGCTGGGCGGCGGCACAGGCCACGAGCACGTCGCCCAGCGGCGCCAGCTGCTCCTCGCGCACGTCGCCCAGGAAGCGGAGCGTGACGTGCCAGCGGGTCGGCCCCACCAGTCGCAGGTTCCTCGCGTGCCCGAGCTCCAGCTCCAGCGCGGCCAGGCGGCGCCGCGTCGTCTCGTCGGGCCACACCGCCACGAAGGTGCGCACCGTGGCGCGAGGCTCAGCCGGCGCCGTCGTCGAGCGACTCGCGGCCCGCGCCGGATCCCTCACGCAACGCGGCGACGCAGCGCTCGAGCGCCCGGCGCGCCTTGAGGATTCGCCGCTCGCGCGCCAGGGCTTCCCCCGTCTCGGCCGAGTCGGGATCGCCTGCGGAGGCCAGCCGCAGCGCGTCCAGCGCCATGTCGGTCAGCTCCTCGAGGACGCCTTCGAGCCGTTCGGCCAGGTCGGCCACGGCGTCACTGGACCCGCTCACTTGGGCTGGGTCGTGCTCTGCACCTTGTAGTCGCCGTCGGCGTATGCCAGGCGCATGACCTTCTTGTCGAATTTCCCGACGCTCGTCTTGGGCACCTCGGCGATGAACGTCCACTGGTCTGGTAGCCACCAGCGCGGCACGCGGTCGGCCAGGAAGGCCAACAGGTCGTCCGGGTCGATCGTGCGCCCGGGCTTCGGGACGACGGCGACAAGTGGCCGTTCGGACCACTTCGGGTCGGGGATGGAGATGACCGCCGCCTCGAAGACGTCGGGATGGGCCATGACCGCGTTCTCGAGCTCGACCGAGGAGATCCACTCGCCGCCGGACTTGATGACATCCTTCGTGCGGTCGGAGATCGTCATGTAGCCCTGGCCGTCGAGCGTGCCCACGTCGCCTGTGCAGAGCCAGCCATCGTGGAACTTCGCCGGGTCCTCGTCCTTGTAGTACGAGCCCGTGACCCACGGGCCACGGATCTCGAACTCCCCTACCGACTGGCCGTCGTTGGGGAGCACGGTCCCGTCCTCGGCGACGACGCGCACCTCGACCCCGCCGACGACGCGGCCGGCCTTGATCTTGTAATACATGTCGTCATGCCCATCCAGCCGTCGGGCCGGGGGCAGCCCGAAGGCGGCGAGCGGGCTCGTCTCCGTCATCCCCCAGCCCTGGATGATGGTGACACCGAAGCGCTCCTCGAACGCCTCGATGAGGACCTGCGGCACCGCGGCGCCGCCGGCGGTGATGCCGCGCACGGTCGAGAAGTCGATCGGCGTGTCGAGGGCCAGCAAGCCGTTCCAGATGGTCGGCACGCCGCAGGCGAGCGTCGGGTGGTGCTCGTTGATGACGGCGGCCAGCTGCTGCCCCATGAGGTACATCTGCGGCATGATCATGTCGGTGCCGGCCATCCAGGCGCCGTAGGGCGTACCCCAGGCGTTGGCGTGGAACATGGGCACGATGATCAGGATGCGGTCGGTCTCCGTCATGCCGACCGAGGAGGCCGCCTGCTCGGCCATGGTGTGCAGCCAGGTGGAGCGGTGGGAGTACACGACGCCCTTGGGGTTGCCGGTGGTCCCGCTCGTGTAACACATGGCCGCGGCGGAGCGCTCGTCGAGCTCGGGCCAATCGAAGCCTGGCTCCTCGGCGGCCAGCAGCCGCTCGTAGGAGAGGGTTTCGCCGAGAGCCGAGGAGTCCCCCTCCCCGACCACGATGATGGTCTCGACGGTCTTCAGGTCGTCCTTGATGGCCGCCAGGAGCGGGATCAGCGAGGCATCGACGATGATGCAGCGGTCCTCTGCGTGGTTGACGACATAGGCGAGCTGCTCGGCGGGGAGGCGGATGTTCAGCGTGTGCAGCACCGCCCCCATACAGGGGATGGCGAGATACGCCTCGAGGTGGCCCTGGTTGTTCCAACAGAAGGTACCGATGCGGTCGCCCTGCTCGATGCCGAGCCGGGTCAGGGCCGCCGCCAGCTTCTCGGCCCGTGCGGCCACCTCGGCGAAGGTGGCGGCGCGGTGCCCTCCCTCCTCGACGGTGATGACCGAGCTGTCGCCGTGCACCTGCTGTCCGTGGCGCAGGAGGTCTCGGATCAGGAGCGGGGCGTCCTGCATGGTGCTCTTCATGCCCCAAGTATGACGAACCCGCCTTTGCCGTGCTCCTGGCGGCCGCCACGGGACCGTTCCCTGCCATGGCCGCCGGCTCTGTTCCGCCCCCCACTCTTCCGGCGGGGCACCGATGAGGGGTGTGCTCGCCGCCGTGCTGTCGGTGGGCCTGGCTGCCGCGGTAGTGGGGACGGCGGTGCTGGCGTCGGCCGTCTCGCTGCTCGGTGTCGGGGGCGGGGCCCCTGCCGCCTCCGGGGCGGCGACGGCACGGATCCCTCCGGCCATGCTGACGCTCTACCAGCAGGCGGCTACCACGTGCCCAGGGCTGCCCTGGACGATCTTGGCCGCCATCGGCACCGTCGAGTCGGACAACGGGCGGTCGACGCTGCCCGGCGTGCACAGCGGAGCCAACGCGGCGGGCGCCGAAGGCCCGATGCAGTTCGAGCCGGCCACCTTCGCGGCCTACGACGAGCCGGTGCCTGCGGGCGGGGCGGTGCCGCCGAGCCCCTACGACCCGACGGACGCCGTGTACACGGCGGCGCGCCTCCTGTGCGCCGACGGCGCGTCCGGCGGGGCCGACCTGTCCGGCGCCGTCTACGCCTACAACCACTCGGCCTCCTACGTGTCCAAGGTCCTGGCTCTGGCCCAGTCGTACGGGGCGGCGCCGACGGGCGCGGACGCGGACTCGGCTGCGGGGACGCTGGCCTCCGCTGCCGGAGTAGGTGCCGTGGCGGTGTCATGGGCGCTCTCCCAGATCGGCACGCCCTACGTGTGGGGCGGCGAGACGCCGGGCGTCGGCTTCGACTGCTCGGGCCTCGTGCAGGCGGCCTACGCGGTGGCGGGTGTTTCGCTCCCCCGGGTGGCCCAGGACCAGTACGACGCCACGCCGAGGCTGGCCCCGGGAGCGGCCCTGGCGCCGGGCGACCTCGTCTTCTTCGGGGGCGGACAGGGGTCCATCGACCACGTGGGCCTGTTCGTCGGTGTGGTGAACGGCCAAGACGTCATGGTCGACGCGCCGTACACGGGTGCCGACGTCCGGGCCGAGGCATTCCCCGCCACGCCGGGAGCCACGTTCGGGAGCCTGCTCTTCGAGGGGGCGACGCGACCCGCGTGACCGCGCCGTCACTCGGTACCTGTCATGCTCATCGCCTTTGCCGAGCTTCTTCCTAGCTGCTGATGCCCTGTTGCGAGCTTCTCTGGATCGTCGCACCGACAGCGCTTCGGCAGACTTGAGCCGCTTCAGTTCATCCGCACCAACAACAACGGCTAGAGCTTCGAGCGGACGTAGAGCCTTGGTACGTGGCAGCGACACGATCTGAGGCTGCGCGGCGAAATCCGAGTCCCGCATCATGCAATCCACTTTCGAGCCGACCCCCATGGAGACTTTCACTAAGAGCACAGGGACGATTAGCACGTGGTTGGCTCGTTTTTCATACGACGTCTATCCGGCGGTGGCGTTGATCTTCCTCGTCGTGTTGCTGACCGAGGTCGTCCGTCCTCCGAGTACGAAGACGCAGGAAGCCCAAGTTGCGACCGACGCTGGACAGTCTGGCAAAACAGCCGATGTGGCGACTGCGGCGCCAGTCGTTCTTCCACTGAGGGACGGGTTCGGGGGGAGGTCGACCTCCTAGGGGTTAGACGACCTCTCGCTATGTCGATTACTTCGAGCAGCTCGCGTCGCTCGAACGTCGCCGGCTCCTCGCTCCTCTGAGCCGGACTCCAATCGATTGACCGTCGACTTGGCATAAGTGAGGATTTGGAACGGCAGTGGTCGATAGCGGTCGCAATATGCGCAGTGTGAGCATGCCCCCTGGGGGGCGGGACGCTGGACCAAGGAAGGCAACGGAATGACCGCACAGGCCGACACGTCTTTGACCGCCGCGCGCCAGTGGGTACCGACCCGCCTGAAGACGATCGCCGGCCAACGGGCTTTTGGTCGGACGTGCATCGCCCTTATCGTCGCGGCGACCGTCGCACTGGTCTTGCTCGCCAGCGTGCCCGGCAGCTCGTTCGCGGGGACGGTCCCGCCGGGATCGAGAGCGCCTTTCCTGTCTGATGCCGCTCGCTCGATCGGACTCGACCACCTTGTTCCATCGCGGACCTTTGTCCTGGCCTACGCCCTGACGGCGTTGGCCTGTGCCGGATTTGTCGGCGTTCTCTTGGCCAGTCATCACGGTGGCGTCTCGACGCGGTCGGTCGTGGGATGGTCGATCGTCCTGATCGCCCTCACCACGCTGGGGCCACCCCTCTTCTCTCACGACCTCTACCTCTACGCCGTGTATGGGCGGATGTGGGTCTTCCATCACGCCAACCCATACGTACAGACCCCGTCAGTTTCGCCGCAGGACCCCTTCTTCTCGTTCACCCCTTGGCATCATCTCCGCTCGCTGTACGGACACGTCTTCACTCTGATCTCTGGCGCTCTCGTCTGGGTCTTCCGGTCACCTGCCGCGTCTGTCGCTGCATTCAAGGTGCTCGCCGGGGCGTGCTGGGTTGCGACGGTCCTTTTGGCGGCGCGGCTCGCTCGGCGGCACGTTCCGACTCGGACTTGCTTTGCCGCTGCCGTCATTGGCTTGAACCCTGTGGTGATCTTCCGCATCGTGGCCGGTGGCCACAACGACGCCATCGTCGCCGGTGGCCACAACGACGCCATCGTCGCCCTTTGCATCATGGCTGCACTCACCGCGTGGTACGACGCCCGACCCCTCGTGGTCACGCTGTTGCTGACGATCGGAATGCTGGTCAAGTTTGTGACGGTGATCCCACTCATCATCTTTTTCGTGGTGGCGATCCGCCAGCAACGGACGACAAGGAACCGGCTCCTGACCCTGAGCAAGCACGCCGCGATCGTCGTCGGCTTGACCGTCATCGCGTTGCTGCCATTCGGCTACACCCCTCGCGTCCTGTCATCGTTCCTGACCGTGACCTCGATCAGCGGAGGGAGCCTCCGGCCGCCCGAAGTCGAGTTGTCAGCGCGCTTCGACTCACTCCTCAGACACGCTGGACTCTCCCATCACGTCGCGCTCTCAAACGACCTCATGCGCGGACTGTTCCTCGCTGTCGCGCTGATTGCCTTCCTCTTGCTCCTTCGCAACGATGCGCGTCCCGTTGCCGAACGCGTGCTCCTGGCTCTCCTCATCTTCTTGTTGTGCTCGCAATACCTGCAGCCGTGGTACCTCGCGTGGTTTGTTCCGCTCGTAGGGTTCGTGACCAAGAGGATGGTCGTCGCCATCGCCGTCGCGCTCTCCCTCCTCGCCTCCGAGTCGCTGGTGACCCTGGACACATCCGGATTGGTGCTCCATTCGTTGGCCCGGCTCTCCTACGACCTGTACCCGATCCTGGCTCTGGCCTTCCTCGTCTTGCTCCCGATCGAAGTCGTACGACCGAACCGGGTTCGAGGAGCGCTCCCGGGAGACGGTCCGACCCCCCCGAACGAGCCGAAAGATCGCCGCCGCAGTGAAGTCGGCCATACTTGGTCCTCTGAAGAACACCGTTCGAGCCCAGCGACTGAGAGGCAGTCCACGAAGGCGGGGAACGACAGCATGAGGACGGACCGCCCGTAGGCGTTCTCCTCATCCACTCGCCGCTTCGTTCTACTGGGAACTCGAGGGCCGATGCGGTTCACTTCCGACCGCGAGGTTCGGCGGGCGACGTCGAGTTTTCATGACTGAGGTCCGTCGAATGCTCGCACCTTCGTGATGACGAGTACACGATGGCGCGCTGCACCGTCAGCTGTGCTCGGGTTCGGCTGCACTGTCGTCGTCGGTCAGTTCGGGCGGGTCCGTAGTCAGCACGCCGATGAAAACGGCCAGGGGCACCAGACGCAAGATGACCGGGACGGGCGGTCGTGAGGTCCCCGAGGGTCGCGCTCGGACGCGCCGGGCGGCCGCGGCTCAGGGCCGACGATGTCGGCCGGGATGTGCCGTACGTCTGGTGTACTCCGGCCCGCCCATCCCATTTTGGGCGCCGTCCCCGGCATCCTCTTGTCTATCGTACTACGATGCTATCGTAAGACGATGCGTATGCGAGATGCCGATTACGAGGATCTGTTGGCGCTCCGTACCGGATTGCGTCGGTTCGTCCGCTGGAGCGAGCAGCAGGCGGAAGCGGCGGGTCTGACCCCGGCGCAGCATCAACTGCTGTTGGCCATCCGGGGCCACCCCGACCGCCGTGGACCGACCGTGGGCGAGGTGGCCGACTACCTTCTGTTGCGGCACCACAGTGCGGTCGGGCTGGTTGACCGGGCCGTCGCGGCCAAGTTGATCAGGCGGGTCCGTGATCCGCGGGACCATCGGATCGTCCGTCTCCAGCTCACAGGGGTGGGGAGCAAACGCCTCGAGGCGCTGTCCGAGGCCCACCTCGAAGAGCTCGGGCGACTGGGCCGCACGCTCCCCGCCGCGTGGCGAGGGCTGCTGCCGCGCCAGCCGCTCCACGGCATCAAGAGCCGCGCCTGAACGCCCCGGCCTGACGGGCCCAGCCCGAGGGGCCCCGTGTACAGGCCCAGCTAGACGGCGCGACCCCGCAGGCTCCGGTACTGCCGCACCAGTGATGCCGTCGACGAGTCCTCGCCCGAGAGATCCGGGGCCGCCGTGTCGGTCAGGATCGGGGCCAGTTCCTTCGCCATGACCTTCCCCAGCTCGACGCCCCATTGGTCGAACGAATCGATGGCCCAGATGGTGCCCTCGACGAACACCGTGTGCTCGTAGAGCGCGACCAACTGACCGAGGATCGACGGCGTGAGCTTCGGGGCCACGATGGTGGAACTGGGGCGGTTGCCGGGCATCACTTTGTGGGGCACCAACGCGGCCGGCGTTCCCTCCGCCGCGATCTCCTCGGCCGTCTTGCCGAAGGCGAGCGCCTTGGTCTGGGCCAGGCAGTTGGCCATGAGCAGGTCCTGCTGCTCCCCCGTGTCGTGGGTGGCCTCCGCGAAGGCGATGAAGTCGGCTGGGATCAGCTTCGTGCCCTGGTGGATCAACTGGTAGAAGGCGTGCTGCCCGTTCGTCCCCGGTTCGCCCCAGAAGATCTCGCCCGTCTGCCCCGCCACCGGCGTGCCGTCGAGCTTGACCGACTTGCCGTTGGACTCCATGGTCAGCTGCTGCAGATAGGCCGGGAAGCGGGCCAGTCGGTGGCTGTACGGCAGCACCGCGTGAGTCTGCGCTCCGAAGAAGTTGTTGTACCAGACGTTCAGCATCCCCTGAATGGCCGGGAGGTTCTCGGCCAACGGCGTCGTCCGGAAATGCTCGTCCATGGCGTGGAAGCCGGCGAGCATCTCGCCGAAGGCCTGGCGCCCGGTGGCCACCATGAGCGAGAATCCGATGGCTGAGTCGTACGAGTAGCGACCGCCGACCCAGTCCCAGAACTCGAGCATGTTGTCGGTGTCGATGCCAAACTCCCCCACCGCCTTGGCGTTGGTGGACACCGCCACGAAGTGCTTCGCCACCGCGTCGTCACCGGCGGCACTGCCCAACCCGGCCAGGAGCCAGTCCCTCGCTGCCGCGGCGTTGGTGAGGGTCTCGAGCGTGGTGAACGTCTTGGAGCTGATCACGAAGAGCGTCGTCTCTGGGTCCAGGTCGTGGGTGGCCGCGTAGAGATCGACCGGGTCGACGTTCGACACGAAACGGCTGGTCAGTCCCGGTTTGGCGTAGTCAGCCATTGCCGTCGTGGCCATTGCCGGACCGAGGTCCGAGCCCCCGATCCCGATGTTGACGACTGCGGCGATCCGCTTGCCCGTGGCCCCGGTCCAGGAGCCGTTGCGGATGCGGTCGGACAGGTCCCCCATTTTCTCCAGCACCGCCTGCACGTCGCCCACGACGTCCTGGCCGTCCACGTGCAGCACGGTGCCAGGGGGCATGCGCAGCGCAACGTGGAGCACTTCGCGGTCCTCGGTGGTGTTGATGTGCACGCCCGCGAACATCGCGTCGCGATGCGCCTCGACGTTGGCCGCCCGGGCCACGTCCATCAGGAGGCGCAGCGTCTCGTCGGTCGCCCGCTGCTTGGAGTAGTCGAGGACGAGGTCGGCCGCCCCGGCCGTCATCCGCGCCGCCCGCTCGGGGTCGTCCGCGAAGAGCTCGCGCAGATGCCGCGTCGAGATCTCGTCGTAGTGCGCCGCCAAGGCCTTCCACTCCGGTGTCGCCGTGAGGTCCATGGCAGGCAATCTACGGCGCGTCGCGCCCCGGCGTGTCCTTGGCGAGGAAGGCGATGATGGCCGGGATCGCCGCGGCATCCTGCAGCAAGAAGCCGTGGCCCCCATCGAACATCTCGAGCCGCGCGCCCGGGATCTTTCGGGCCAGGAACTCGCTGTTGGCCTGCGGCGCGATCCCGTCGAACCTCCCGCCGCACACGAGGGTTGGGCACCCGATGGCGCCGAGGCGCCCGGAGGTGTCGTGGTCGGCGCGGGCGGCCAGCTGGTTGGTCAGGCCCCGGGCGGGGGACTCCCCCGTCCCTGCAGGCATGCGCTCGGCGATGAGGGCCACCATCTCGGGATGGTCCTTGCGCCAGGCCTCGTCCCACCGGGTGTCGAGGAGCTCCATGCGCCGTGCCGACCCCTCGTCGGGGCTCAGGTTGACCAACTCCTGCAGCGGGTACGAGGCGCCGCCTGCACCCCCGGCCGAGGTGCAGGCCAGGACGAGCCGGCGTACCCGCGCAGGGTGGCGGATGGCCAGCTCCTGGGCCACCATGCCACCGAAGGAAGTTCCTATGACGAGGCAGTCGTCCCAGCCGACGGTGTCGAGGAGCGCAGTGGCGTCGTCGGCAAAGTCCGCCATGGCGTAGGGCCACGGAGGCACGCTGCTCTGGCCGAGGCCGCGCTGGTCGTACGACAGGACCTCGAATGACTGCCCCACGAGGCCATCGGCCACTCCTGGCTTCTGGCGCAGGTCGCCGCCAGTTCCCGAGATGCTCAGCAGTCGCTCGCCGGCGCCCGCCAGCTCGTAATACAGCGAGACGCCATTGACATCGTGGAAGGGCATGGCCGCACAGTACCGATGAGTCGGCCACGGACGTGGTGGTCCCGGGCATCCGCAAGGCGACGAAGGAGCGCCGGCGTTTCTCCTCAGCTATGAACGGATTCGTTTAGAGTCGGCGGGTTCAAGGGGTGAGCGCAACAAGCTCTCCGGTCCCAATTCCCGCAACCCCGGGTGCGGCCTAGCGCAGGGCCAGCTGACCGGGCACGATCGGCGCCGGCAGCGAGGTCGTCCCCATGAGCCAGCGGTCGACCGCCGCCGCGCAGGAGCGTCCCTCGGCGATGGCCCAGACGATCAGGCTCTGGCCCCGGGTCTGGTCCCCGCAGACGAACACGCCGTCGACGCTGGTGGCCCATTCGGGGTCCGCCGTCACCGTGCCCCGCGGCCCGATTTCGATCCCGAGCTCGCCTACCGCGTTGCGGCGTTCGGTCCCCACGAAGCCCATGGCGAGCAACACCAGGTCGCACTCCAGCTCGAACTCCGAGCCGGGGACTTCCTCGAAGACCGGGCGGCCGTCCTCGGTGCGAATCTCCACCGTGTGCCCACGCAGCGCCCGCACGGACCCGGAACCGTCGCCGACGAATTCCGTCGTCGTGACCGAGAAGAGCCGCGCCCCGCCCTCCTCGTGGGCCGAGGAGGTGCGCAAGATGAGCGGCCACAACGGCCACGGGTTGTCGGCGAGTCGGTCGCTCGGAGGCTCGGCCATGATCTCGAGCTGGTGCACCGAGGCTGCGCCCTGGCGGTGTACCGTGCCGAGGCAGTCCGCCCCCGTGTCGCCCCCGCCGATGATGATGACGTGCTTGCCCTTGGCGTTGATCGGCGAGGCGCCCAGTGCACCCTCCTGGACCAGGTTGGAGGGCTTCAGGTATTCCATGGCGAGGTGGATGCCACCGAGATCGCGTCCGGGCACGGGCAGGTCGCGAGGCAGCGTGGCCCCGCCCGCCAGGACGACCGCGTCGAAGGCGCCCTGCACGTCGGCCGCCGAGCGCACCGTCACGTCCGGCGCGCAAGCTGTCCCGAGGCCGCGCTCCTCGCCGGGCTCCACCACACCGTCTCCGGCCGGCGCACCCGGCGGGCCCCCGCCGACCGACGTGGAGCACACGAACGTGACCCCCTCGGCCTCCATCTGGGCCAGGCGCCGGTCGAGGACCGCCTTCTCCATCTTGAACTCGGGTATGCCATAGCGCAGGAGCCCACCGGGCTTCTCCGCCCGCTCGAAGACGGTCACGAGGTGTCCCGCTCGCACCAGCTGCTGCGCCGCCGCCAGGCCGGCGGGTCCCGAGCCCACCACGGCCACGGACCTGCCCGTGCGCACCGTCGGCAGCTGCGGGGTCACCCAGCCCTCGTCCCAGGCCCGCTCGACGATCTCGTACTCGATCCTCTCGATCGTGACCGGGTCCTCGTTGATCCCCAGGACGCACGCCGCCTCACATGGGGCTGGGCAGAGCCGCCCGGTGAACTCAGGGAAGTTGTTCGTGGCATGGAGGCGCTCCATGGCGTCGGGCCAGCCGTCCCGGTAGACCAGGTCGTTCCACTCCGGGATGAGGTTGCCGAGCGGGCAGCCGTCATGGCAGAAGGGGATGCCGCAGTCCATACAGCGCGCCCCCTGCTCCTTGGTGGCCTCCTGACCGAAGGGCTCGTAGACCTCACGCCAGTCGCGCAACCGGACCGACACGGGGCGCCGCCGCGGCAGCCGGCGCGGGAACTCCATGAACCCCGTCGTCTTACCCATGTGCGGCCTCCATGACAGCCTGATCGACCGAGCGCCCCTCGGCCTCGGCCAGGCGGGTCGCCTCCAGGATGCGGCGGTAGTCGCGCGGCATGACCTTGACGAACTCGAGGACCTCGCTGTCCCAGCGCCCGAGCAGTCCGGCCGCCACGGCGGACCCGGTCTCGACGGCGTGGCGTTCCACCAGCGCGCGCACGGTGAGGGCGTCGGTCGGATCGAGCGGTTCGACGTCGACCAACTCGAGATTCACCCGCTGCCCGAAGGACCGGCCCGGGTCATAGACGTAAGCGATCCCGCCAGACATCCCGGCGGCGAAGTTGCGGCCGGTCGGCCCGAGCACGAGCACCAGCCCGCCGGTCATGTACTCGCAGCCGTGGTCGCCCACGCCCTCGACCACAGCGGTCGCCCCCGAGTTACGGACGCAGAAGCGCTCCCCGACCTGCCCCCGTATGAAGACCTCGCCATCGGTCGCGCCATACAGAATCACGTTGCCGGCAATGATCTGCTCCTCGGCGGCGAAGGGCGAGCCCTCCGGCGGCCGCACCACCAGCCGCCCGCCGGACAGGCCCTTGCCGAAGTAGTCGTTGGCATCCCCGTACAGGCGCATGGTCACGCCCTTGGGCACGAAGGCGCCGAAGCTCTGCCCCGCCGAGCCGGTGAAGGTCAACGAGATGGTGTCGTCGGGCAGCCCGGCTGCGCCGTAGCGCCGGCTGATCTCCGAACCCAGCAGCGTGCCCACCGTCCGGTCGACGTTGGTGATGGGGACGGACACGGAGACCGACGTGCCGTTCTCCAGGGCCGGCCCGCACTCGTCGAGGAAGGCATGGTCGAGGGCCTTCTCCAGGCCGTGGTCCTGCTCCCGCTGTTGGCGTCGGCCCATGGACGCGGGGACGTCGGGCTGGGTCAGCACGGAGGAGAGGTCGAGACCCGCCGCCTTCCAGTGCGTCACTGCGGTCTCGGTGTCGAGCAGGTCGACCCGCCCGATGGCCTCGTCCAGTGTCCGCAGGCCGAGGGAGGCGAGCAGCTCGCGGACCTCCTCGGCGATGTACTCGAAGAAGGTCTCGACGAACTCGGGCTTGCCGTTGAACTTGGCCCGCAGCGCCGGCGTCTGCGTCGCAATCCCGACGGGGCAGGTGTCGAGGTGGCAGACGCGCATCATGATGCAGCCCGAGACCACGAGTGGCGCCGAGGCGAAGCCGTACTCCTCCGCCCCGAGCAGGGCGCCGATGACGACGTCGCGCCCGGTCTTCAGCTGGCCGTCGACCTGGACCACGATGCGGTCGCGCAGCCCGTTGGCCAGGAGTGTCTGCTGTGTCTCGGCCAGGCCGATCTCCCAGGGGATGCCGGCGTGCTTGAGCGACGTCAAGGGCGCGGCACCGGTGCCACCGTCGTGGCCCGAGATCAGCACGACGTCGGAGTGCGCCTTGGCGACCCCGGCCGCCACCGTGCCCACGCCCACCTCGGCCACCAGCTTGACGTGCACCCGGGCCCGCGGGTTGGACGACTTGAGGTCGTGGATGAGCTGGGCGATGTCCTCGATCGAGTAGATGTCGTGGTGCGGTGGCGGCGAGATCAACCCCACGCCCGGTGTCGAACTCCGAGTGCGTGCGATCCAGGGGTGGACCTTGTTGCCCGGCAGCTGGCCGCCCTCACCGGGCTTGGCGCCCTGGGAGATCTTGATCTGCAGGTCGTCGGCGTTGACGAGGTACTCCCCCGTCACCCCGAAGCGGCCGGAGGCCACCTGCTTGATCGCGCTGCGACGCAGGTCGCCGTTGGCGTCGGCCGTGTAGCGGTCGGCGTCCTCGCCGCCCTCGCCCGTGTTGGAGCGACCGCCGAGCCGGTTCATGGCGATGGCGAGCGTCTGGTGCGCCTCGGCCGAAATGGATCCGTAGGACATCGCACCCGTGGAGAAGCGCGCCAGGATGGACGAGATCGGCTCCACATCCTCGATCGGGATCGGCCCGCCCGCCGCCGGCTTCAGCCGCAGCAGCCCGCGCAACGTCCCCAGCTTCTCGGACTGGTCGTCGACGGCGGCGCTGTACTCCTTGAAGATCTCATAACGCTTCGCTCGGGTGGCGTGCTGCAGCTTGAACACCGTCTTGGGGTTGAAGAGGTGGAACTCGCCCTCGCGGCGCCACTGGTACTCGCCGCCGACCTCGAGCTCGCGGTGAGCCCGCTCGGTCGGCCGGGGCTCGTGGGCCGCGCGGTGGCGTGTCGCCACCTCGGCCGCCAGCACCGGCAGCCCGACGCCGCCGATGCGGCTGGCCGTGCCTGTGAAGTACTCGTCGATGAGTGCCCCGTCCAAACCGATCGCTTCAAAGACCTGGGCACCGGTATAGGAGGCCACGGTCGAAATGCCCATCTTGGACATCACCTTGAGCACGCCCTTGCAGGCGGCCTTCACGTAGTTGCGGCGCGCCTGTCGCGGGGACACACCCTCGAGCTGGCCCTCCGAGATCATGTCGTCGATGGAATCGAGGGCCAGGTACGGGTTCACCGCCGCCGCCCCGAAGCCGATCAACAGCGCCATGTGGTGCACTTCGCGGGCGTCGCCCGTCTCGATCACCAGGCCGACCTTGGTCCGCGCCTTCTCCCGCACCAAGTGGTGGTGGACGGCCGCGGTCACCAGCAAGGACGGAATGGGGGCCCAGTCCGCCGTGGCGTTGCGGTCCGAGAGGACGATCAGGTTGGCGCCGTCTGCAATGGCGGCGGAGACCCGGCTCCGTACGTCGGCGATCGCCCGCCGCAGGGCCTCCCCGCCTGCCGCGGTCGGCGCGCCCGTCTTCCCCGCCTCGCGCACCTCGAACAGGCCGTCGATGGCGAAGGCCTTGAACCCCGGCGTCTCGCCGCCCTCGTTGACGTACATCAGCTTGGCCAGGTCGTCGCGGTCGATCACGGGGAGCGGGAGCAGGATCTGCCGGCAGGAGCCGGCCTTGGCCTCGAGCACGTTGGCCTCGGGGCCGATGGTGGCCGCCAGCGACGTCACCAGCTCCTCGCGGATGGCGTCGAGGGGCGGGTTGGTCACCTGGGCGAAGAGCTGGGTGAAGTAGTCGTACAGCAGGCGCGAGCGGTCCGAGAGCACGGCGATGGAGGTGTCCGAGCCCATGGAGCCGATCGGCTCGGCCCCGGTGCGGGCCATCGGCGCCAGGATCACCCGCAGCTCCTCGGTCGTGTAGCCGAAGAGACGCTGCTGCGTGACCACGCTGCCGTGCTGCGGCGTGAGCATGGTGCGGGCCGGAAGCTCCTCGAGCCGGATCTGGTCCTCGGCCAGCCACTCGCCGTAGGGGTGTTCGGCCGCCAGCTCGGCCTTGATCTCCTCGTCCTCGACGAGCCGGCCCTTGGCCGTGTCGACCAGGAACATGCGGCCCGGCTGCAAGCGGCCCTTGCGGACCACGCGCTCGGGCGCGATGTCCAACACGCCCACCTCACTGGCCAGCACGACGAGCCCGTCGTCGGTGACCCAGTAGCGCGCCGGGCGCAGCCCGTTGCGGTCGAGCACGGCACCCACGACCGTGCCGTCGGTGAAGCACACAGCGGCCGGGCCGTCCCACGGCTCCATCAACGACGCGTGGTAGCGGTAGAAGGCGCGGCGCGCCGGGTCCATCGTGGAGTGGTTCTCCCAGGCCTCGGGGATCATCATCAGCACGGCGTGCGGCAGCGAGCGCCCGCCGAGATGCAGCAATTCGAGCACCTCGTCGAAACTGGCCGAGTCGCTCGCCTCCGGCGTGCAGATCGGGTAGATGCGCGACAGGTCCCCTTCAATGAGCGACGTCTCGAGAAGCGCCTCGCGGGCGCGCATCCAGTTGCGGTTGCCGGCCAGCGTGTTGATCTCGCCGTTGTGGCAGAGGTAGCGGTACGGGTGGGCCAACGGCCAGCTGGGAAACGTGTTGGTCGAGAAGCGCGAGTGCACCAGCGCCAGTCCCGACTCGAAGGTGGGGTCGCGCAAGTCGGGGAAGAACTGGCGCAGCTGCTCGGAGGTGAGCATGCCCTTATAGACGATGGTGCGGGCCGACAGCGATGGGAAGTAGAGGCCGTCGACGGCGTGCTCGACCCGCTTGCGCAGCACGAAGGCGCGACGCTCGAGCGCCATGGTGTCGACGCCGGGGCCCGCCGGGGCGACGAACAGCTGCTGAATGAGCGGCATGGCGCCCTTGGCGATCTGGCCGAGGTCGCCCATCTCGGTCGGCACCGTGCGCCATCCGAGCACCGTCAGCCCCTCCTCGGTGGCCGTGTGCTCCACCACCGTGCGCGCCTTCAGCGCGTCGTCGGGGTCAGTGGGCAGGAAGACGAGGCCGACCGCGTAGCCGCCGGCGTGGGGCAGTGTGAAGCCAGCCGCCTCCGCCGCGCCGGCCAGGAAGCGGTGCGGGATCTGGACCAGGATGCCGGCGCCGTCCCCGGTGTTGACCTCCGCGCCCGAGGCGCCGCGGTGGGCCAGTCGCTCCAGGACCGTGAGGCCGCGGTCCACGATCTCGTGGTCGGGCCGGCCGTTGAGATCGGCCACCATGCCGACGCCACAGGCGTCGTGCTCGTATGCCGGGTCGTAGAGGCCAGTGGCCATCGGCGTCCTTCCGAATGAGGAGAAGTTGAACGGATACCGGGACGACGTTGGCCCGAAGTCGAAGGAACAGGATACACGACCGCCCTCGTAGGCTTGGCACATGGCATGGCGCGTCCAGGTCGTGGGGGGCGGCGTGATCGGACTGGCCTGTGCGTGGGATTTGTCACGCAACGGTCATGAAGTGACGGTGATTGCGCCCGCCCCCGGGCGTGACGGTGCGTCGTGGGTGGCAGCCGGGATGCTGGCGCCGGTGACCGAGGCGCAGTTCGGCGAGTCTGCCCTGACGCGACTCCTCGTCGAGGGGGCGGGGCGCTGGCCGGCCTTTGCCGCCGCGCTGGAGGGCGCTACCGGCCGCACCATCGGCTACGACACGACGGGGACCGTGACCGTGGCGCTCGATTCGTCCGATCGTGCCAGCCTCGACGACCTCCTCGCCTACCAGCACACGCTCGGCCTCGAAGCCCACCGCCGCAGTGCCAGCGAGTGCCGCGCCCTGATCCCGGCGCTCAGCCCCACCCTGCGCGGCGGGATCGAGGTTCCCGGCGACCATCACGTCGACAACCGTGCGCTCCTCGGCGCGCTGGTGGAGGGCTGCCGCCGCGGCGGGGTCACGTTCGTCGAGGGGACCGTGGCCGCGGTGGCCGCGCCGGCCGCCGGCCCCGAGCTCGTCCTGGCGGACGGCCGGCGGCTCCGCCCGGACCTGGTCGTCCTGGCCGCCGGGACCGGCCTGCCCGCCATCGACGGACTGGCCGGCGCCGGATTGCCCCCGCTGCGCCCGGTCAAGGGCCATATCCTGCGCCTCGGGCCGGCCGACGGGGCGACCGCGACTGCGACCGCGTGTCCACCCTCCCCTTTCCTGGGCCGCACCGTGCGAGGGCTCGTGAACGGCCGCTCGGTCTACCTGGTGCCCCGCCGCGACGGTTCCGTCGTCGTCGGCGCCACCGTCGAAGAGCGCGGCAGCGACACCGCGGTCCGGGTCGGCGCGGTGCACGAGCTGCTGAGCGACGCGCGGGCGATCGTCCCCGGCCTCGACGAGCTCGAGCTCGTCGAGGCGGCCACCGGGCTGCGACCTGCCACACCCGACAACATGCCGCGCATCGGGTGGACGGCGCTGGACGGCGTGGTGGCGGCCGTCGGCCACTACCGCAACGGCGTGCTGTTGGCGCCGCTCACCGCGGCCGCCGTCGTGGACCTCGTCGGGCGCCGGGCGCTCGGGGCGTTGGCGCCGGCATGACCACCCTCGCGCTCCTTGTGAACGGCGAGCCAGTGGAGGTGCGGTCCGGCACGACCATCGCCGACCTCGTGGCCGCCCTCACCGGGGCGGACAACCCCAAGGGGGTGGCGGTGGCGGTGGACCGCGCCGTCATCCCGCGCTCGGAGTGGGCCGGCACGCCCGCCCGCGCCGGGTCCCTGGTCGAGGTCGTGAGCGCCGCCGCCGGCGGCTGACCGGCTTTGTCCGCCACCGGCAGGCGGTGCCAGAATCGTTCGATGCCTGCCGCACCCCGTCCCAGTTCCACCGCGTTCGTGCTGGCCGGAGGGGGCACCAAGGGTTCCTTCGAGGTGGGCGTGCTCCAGTACCTGGTCGGCGTGGAGGGCATCGTCCCCGACATCATCACGGCCACCTCCGCCGGGGCCATCGCCGCCACCGTCCTGGCGCAGGCCCGCACCCTTCCCGAGTTCGTGGAGCGGGTGAACGAGATCGAGGGTGACGTCCTGGCCTGGACGCAGACCGAGCACGTCTTCGGCAAGCAGGCCTGGCTGGGCGCGCTCGATGGCACGGCTCTGGGCCGCGAGATCCACCAGGAGATCACCGAGGGCACCCGCCCGCCCTTTCCCCTCACCCCCTCGACAGTGCTGGCGGGCGACGACGTGGTGCCGGCCAGCCGGTCCGACCGCAGGGGAAGACGCCAGGCCCGGCGGGCCCGGCGCCGGCGGCAGCGGCATATCGCGCGACTGGTCGCCGGGGCCGGGCTCCGGCTGCCCCGGGTCCGGCGCCACCTGCGCACCAGCGGCAGCGCGGTCCTCAACCTCGACCCGCTGGCCGGTGCGCTCCGCAACGGGAGCAACGACGGGGTGCGGGCGGTCGACCCCTCACTGATCGCCCGCCCGGGCCTGCGGTTGCGCCTGGCCGTCACCGCGCTCCGCGCCGGCGTCCTGCGCTTCGTGGCCGAGGACGGCTCCATCGTGGAGTCCGACGCCCTGACTCCTGCGCCGGGAGAGTCGGCGGGACCGGTCGAGGTCGTGGACGGTGCCATCGCGTCGGCCAGCGTGCCCATGGTCTTCCCACCGCACCCCATGGCCGACGACGACTACGTCGACGGCGGCGTGATCGAGATCGTGCCGGTCTCGGCTGCCGCGGCGCTCGGGGCGACCCGCATCATCGCCGTCGTGGCCGTGCCGCTCACGCTGCCCCGTGACGAGCGGAACTACGCTGCGGCGCCCGCCGGCTACATCGGCCTCCGGTCCATGGGCATGATCGGGGTGGCGGAGCGGCAGATCGCGAACCTCAACGCCCCCCTCCCCGACGGGGCGGCGTTGACGACCATCGACCCCGTGGTCGACGTGGTCGGCCTCTTCGAGGTGGAGCCGGGCCTCCTGCGCATCAACAAGGACTACGGCTGGATGCGCGCGGCCGATGTCCTCACGGAGGGTGACGCCGACATCGCGGCCGGGATCGCGGAGGGCACCCACGGCATCGTCGAGGCCCGGCGCGAGGCCTGGCGCCTGGAAGAGACGCTGTGGGCCGCCGGGCGGATCGGGGATGGCGACGCCGGGACCCTCGCCCTGGTCCGCGAGCACAAGGAGACGGTCCGAGCGCTGATCGACCGGCGCAAGCAGCTCGGCTTCCCCGTGCCGGACGGCTGTGAGGACTGGTGGACCGGCTTCGAGGCCCACACGGCCGAGCGACCGCAGGGCCTCCCGGCCTTCTCGACCGGCCGTGGCTGAAGCCCCGGGCGCGCCGGCCAGGCCGGGCACGCCGGGCATGCCGACCAGCGGTCAGACCGTCGGCCCGCCCAACCACCCCCGCCGGCGGAACAGGACGATGAGGAACACCACGGTCACGACGTCCAGGCCGATCCCGATCACGAAGAAGCTCCACGTGGGCAGCGAGCCACACGCGCACCAGGTAGCTGAAGTTCTGCCCGAAGAACCCGGTCAGGAAGCTCAACGGCAGGAAGATCGTGGCGATGATGGTCAGCTGTTTCATCACCACGTTGAGGCGGTTCGACACCGTCGACAGGTGCGTGTCCATGACGCTCGAGAGCAGGTCCCGGTAGTTGTCGACCATGTCCGCCACGCGGATCAGGTGGTCGTAGAGGTCGCGGAAGTAGCGCGTCGCCTCGTCGTTCATGCCGGGCATGTCGGTGACGCCGGCGTTGATGCTGGCGACCATGTCGCGTTCGGGGGCCACGATCTTGCGCATCTCGATCAGGGAGCGCTTCATCTGGAAGAGCTCGCCGAGCTGCGCCTCGGTCGGCGTCTTGAGGATCTCGTCCTCCAGCGCGTCGATCTTGTCGTCGAACTTGGACAGGACCGGGAAGAAGCTGTCCACCAGCGAGCCGATGACGAGGTACACGATGACGAGCTGGGGTGAGGCGACCTGGGCGACCGGGTGGCGCTCGAGCCGGTCCCGCGTGTTGGCCAGGGTCGGGCACTCTCCGCGGTGCACGGTGACGACGTAGCGGTCCGTCCAGAAGAGGTGGACCTCGGCGTTGCCCGTGTGGTCCGGGTCGGCGCCCCGCGCCACCAGGTAGACGAAGTCGTCGTAGATGTCGACCCGCGGCCGCTGGTTGAAGCGCTCGGCCGATTGCACCGCCAAATGATGGAACCCGAAGTGGGTGCCCAACAGCTCACCGACCATGCCGTCGGACGCCTCGTCGTCGAGGTCCAGCCAGAAGAAGTCGGTCCCGGCCAGTGCGGCCAGCACGTCCTCCGTCGTCGCCTGCACATCGTGGCCGCCTTGGCGCAGGGTCCCTTGCAGCACCCCCACAGTCTCACCCCGCCCGGCGGCGCCCTGGTGGATGATTCGTTCAGGCGAAGCGCCCGGGGTCGAACGAGGGCGGCAACCGCACCTCGTCCCCCGGCAGCGCCACCCCCGCCATGGTGTGCGCCAGCACGCGGGCCGAGATCGGTCCCTGCAGCAGGCCGTTGGCGCCGTGGCCGGTGGCCACCCAGGCGTTGCCCCAGCCGGGGACCCGGCCGACGACGGCGCGGTCGTCCGCCGACGTGGGCCGCAGCCCCACCCGCGTCTCGAGGTAGCTGGCCGCCTCCAGTCCGGGAGCCACCTTCAGGCACTCCCGTAGGAGCTCGTGGAGGCCGGACACCGTCACGTCGACCGAGTACCCGGCGTCCACCTCGAACGTGCCGCCGCAGGCCACCCGGCCATCGGGCCAGGGGACGAGATAGTGGGTCAGCAGCGGCTGCACGATGGGCCAGCCCCCCGTGTCCGCACCAACGCCGAGATGCACGATCTGACCCTTCGTCGGACCCACGGGCAGCGTGGCACCGAGCCACTCCCCGACCGCCGCGGTCCAGGCGCCACCGGCGACGGCGACCGCGCCGCAGGCCACATCCCCCCGACCCTCGACCACGAGGGCGGCGACGTGCCGCCCGTCCGCGACGACACCGCGCACGGCCGCGGCCACGAACTCGACCCCACGGGCCACAGTGGCCTGGCGCAGCGCGGCCGCCATGCCCCGGCCGTCGATCCGGGCGGAGCCGGGTGCGTGCAGCACACGGTGCACCGCGCTCAGCGGAGGGAAGAGCGCTCGGGCCTCCTCGGGGGTGATCTCGACCACCTCCCCCGGCGCCCGGCGGAGCACCAGGTCGGCAAAGGGGGCGAACCACGCGTCCTCCTGCCCGCGTAGGCCGATGGAAAGGATGCCGCAGCGGTCGTAGCCCGTCCCTGCGACATCCGCCCCGTCGAGCTGCATCCGCTGCAAGAGTGCGGGGTAGTGCGCGCCCGCCTGGCGCAGGAAGGGCCCCATGGCGGCCTCGGGCTCGGTGCTGGTGAGCGGCGAGAGGATGCCCGCCCCGGCGTCGGTCGCCCGCCCCGGATGGCCGGCGTCGACGACCGTGACGCTCGCGCCCAGGCAGGACAGCTCGTAGGCCAGAGACAGGCCGACCAGGCCGGCTCCGACCACGGCCACGTCGCAGCGCTCCCCGTTCACCACGCCGAGTCCACCAGGCCAGCCCACCCGCCCGCCAATGGTGCGGCACTATGAGCGTCGTGCAGGTCGTGCGGACACCCGAGGAGCGCTTCGACGACCTGTCGGGGTTCCCCTTTACCCCCCGCTACGCCACGCTGCCCGACGGGCTGCGCATGCACTACGTCGATGAGGGCCCAGCCGACGCGGAGACGATCCTGCTGCTGCACGGCCAGCCCACGTGGTCGTACCTCTACCGCACCGTCGTGGTGCGTCTGGCCGAGCGGGGGCTGCGCGCCGTGGCCCCGGACCTGATCGGCTTCGGTCGGTCCGACAAGCCGGTGGCCCGGACGGCGTACTCGGTGCGCGCTCACATCGACTGGATCTCCCGGTTCGTCGCGGCCGTCGGCCTGTCCGGCCTGACGCTCGTCGTCCAGGACTGGGGCGGCCCGATCGGCCTGGGTCTCCTCACTGCCGCTCCGGGCCTCGTCCGTCGCGTCGTCGCCGCCAATACCGTGCTGCACACGGCCGATGCCGCCCTGGCGGGCCGCTTGGACTGGGCCTGCCACGCCGGCCCGGACGGGACGGTCACCGTGGAGCAGCAGCTGCTCGACTATCAGCGCTTCACCCAGGAGCTCGAGCCCTTTCGTCCCAGCCTCTTTGTGCAGGGGGCCACCGAGACGGATGTCCCGGACCTCGTCCTGGCGGCCTACGACGCTCCGTTCCCCGACGAGACCTTCTGCGCCGGGCCGCGCCAGCTCCCGTTGCTCATGGGGCTGACCCCGGCGAGCGAGTGCGCCCGCCTGAACCGTCGCACCATGGATGCGCTGGCCCGCTTCGACCGTCCGTTCCTGACCGCGTTCTCCGACGGCGATCCCGCCACCCGCGGCTGGGCCGAGGTGCTGCAGGCGCGGGTGCCCGGCGCAGTGGGACGGGACCACTGCACCATCGAGGGCGCCGGGCATTTCCTCCAGGAGGATCGCGGGGCCCAACTGGCTGACGTCGTGGCGGGGTTTGTGGAGGGTGCGAACCCCGCCTGACTACGGGGCCGGCGTCGGCTCCTCGGGGGCGGCAGCGGGTTCCGGGGCGGCGAGCGCATCAGGCTCGGGCGGCGCACCGCTGCCCAACTGCGCCTTGAGGGCAGCCAGCTCGTTGTCGACCTGCGCGTCCTTGCCGACCTTGTCGAGCTCCTTCTGGATGTCGTCGGTGCCACCCCCGACGTCCTCGAGGACACCGGACTCGAGCAGCTCGTCGAGGGCGCCGGAGCGGGCCTGCATCGTGGCGATCTTGTCCTGCGCACGTTGCAGCGATGCCCCCGAGTCGTTGACGGACTTCGAGATCCCGGCGGTGCTCTCGTCGACCTCCGAGATCGCCTTGGCCGCGGTGTACTGGGCCTTGAGGGTCTCCTTCTGGGTGCGGAAGTCGTTGACCCGCTTCTGCAGCACGTCGAGGGTCTTGGTGAGCTTCTGCTCCTCCTCGTCGAGCTGCTGGCGCTGCGGCTCCATCTCGTCGATCTGCTGCTGTGCCGCCGCCTTGCGCGACAGCGCCTCCTTGGCCAGATCCTCCCGGTTGGCGGACAGGGCCTGTTTGGCCTGGTCCTGCAGGTGGTCGACGGTGTGCTGGAACTGCTCCTGCTGGAGCTCCAGGCGCTTCTTCGAGGCGGCCAGGTCGACCAGGGCGCGCCGCACCTGGGTGATCTGCTCGAGCATCTTCTCGTAGGAGAGGTCGAGCATCTCGTCGGGCTTTTCGGCGGCGTCGAGCGCCTTGTTCGTCTTGGCCTGCACGATATCGTGAGCCCGTTGGAAGATGCCCATGTTCCCTCCCTGGGGGTCGGTCCGTGACCCCCACCATAGATTCGAATCAGCCCGTCTGCGGCCGCGTCGACCGTCTCCGCTCGGTCGACACTCCCGGATCACCTCGCTCGTAGTCCCGGCGGTGG
Source organism: uncultured Acidimicrobiaceae bacterium (assembly GCA_963764305.1). Lineage (GTDB taxonomy): Bacteria > Actinomycetota > Acidimicrobiia > Acidimicrobiales > RAAP-2 > Bog-473. Next base: position 323,646 of record CAVXSD010000006.1, read on the forward strand.
TTGGGTGGCGCCGGGCGACCTCCCGTTCGACCGACTCGTAGCGACGTCACGCCGCCGCTAGGTCGGAAATGCGACAGCCAGAACGGCACTCAGTGGTCCCACGACCACTCGGGTGCGGGGTGAAGTGTGCGTGTGGGTCACGGTCTCGTCGAAAGAGAAGGACCCGTCAGATTGCCTGACGGTGAAGCTCGGGACATCGATCGTGTGCCAGCCGTCTTGCAGCTGAACCTCCGACACTTTGGCTTCGTCGATAGCAGCAAGCCACTCGATGCTCATTTGGGCCTCCCGGCCATCAGACGTACTCACGCACCATAATGCGACACGAACTGCTCCTTTTGCCGGACTGCCAGGGTTTGAAGCCGGGACACCGTCCCCCGGTGCGGCGCGCTCCGTCGCGCCCGTGACCTGACGTGACGTCGTGGCTGTGAGTGCCAGGCGGGACGGCTTGACGAGTTAGGCGAGGAACATTTCGATGTCGGGCTCCATCAGCCACTCAAGAGACCTACCGGCCGCCACGACGCCGGCGCGTCCTTCGAAGTCCGCCAGCACCGCCTCGCGGTGCTGGCGACGGACGGACCCATTCCCCCGCACCCCCGCACCCTCGCACCCTCGCGCGCCGAGCCGACCGTATTCCCATCGTGCGCTTCACACGCAATGAGGAGGAACGGTAACCATGACCAATCCGAGCTCCAACGCCACTCCTGAGGATCGCACGACGCTTCGGCCCGATCGCGATTGTCGCAATCCTCGGTCTCCTGCTGCGGCCTGCGGCTCCAGCAGCGGAGCTTCGAATGGTGGAGCAGGGAACTCGAACATGTCCACAACGGCGGGACAGTCCGGTGGGGGCTCGACGAGTGAAGTGGGGGCGCCGCGTTCTGAGCACCTCGCGCAGCTCGCGCTCGCCGGGACGACCGCAAGCCCGACCACGTGGCTCCCTGCTTCGAGCGAGCTGAGCGAGTTGGGCGCGCCGGGGCGATGGCCACCGGGGCCGCTCAGGAATACCAGTGGGTCCTTAACGCCGGCCGGTATTCCTTCGTCCACCTGCGGCGATAGTCGGCGACCATGGTCCCGACGGGGCCAAGGAGACGCGGTGTCGATACATCGCCCAGATTTGCGACAGCTGCAGTGCGCTTGTCTGCGAGCCACCAATACGCAGTCGTCACCGAAACATTTCGGGCGGATTTACGAACAGGTCGCGTCCGTTTGTGTTCCGTTCACGCCGTACGTATTGCCGCACCTTGATCTAATGACACGTAGGCGCTCTGCTGGTCGTAGGTCTGAGGCTCCACCACACCAAGAGCGCCCGAGAAGTCGTTGTTCTTGATGGTGTCGAAGACGCCGTTGAAGAGGTCCATGACGTACTCCATGGGCGTGTCGCAGAGGCTTCTCGGCTCTGGATAATGGTCAGGTCCAGCGCCGCAGAGGGGGAAGACGTTGTTCTCCATGTCCAGTCCGGCGACGCTGTAAATCGACATGGCCGGGGTCGAGCCCCCACGATACGGCGCCCCGTAGCCGCCCGTTCCCATCTGGTTGCCCTTGATGGTGAGCCAGATGTTCAGGTAGGGCTGGGTGGTGGCGTAGGTCGGCGTGCCGACGATTTCGAAGAGCGGGCCGTACCCGTTCAGCGTGTTGCCGCTAATGGTGACGTGTTGCTCCTGTACGCCAGGTGTTTGACCCTGGTCGGAAACGAACCAGTCGCTACCGTTCCAGTTATTCCACGTGCTGTTTTCTATCGCGATATCGTCCTCTGCAGCCCAGTACGGCGTGCCATCGGCGTTAAACGGAGTTGAGTAATCGTCATACTCAAGGACCATTGCGTCTTCGTTGATGTTCGTGAACGTGTCGTTGTAGACCAGGAAGCCGTCCACGGATTCAATCGTCAGACCGTGATAGCCGCCGTTCTGGAACGTTGATCCAGTGATCCAGATGTTCTTGTTCAGCGCGTCGCTTGTCGTCTCGACGTCATACGGTGGACTGAGGTAAACGAAGTCACCTTGGATATTGCTCATGGTGATGCCGAACATCCAGACACCGTTGTTCGCTTCCAGCTCAACTCCGTAGTCGCCCTCGTCGCTGTTGCCGAAGCCAGCGCTGAGTGCGCCGTATATGTTCAGGTTCTCTATCACCAGGTTGGTGTTGAGCCACAGCTGGAGAATGGGGCTGTACGATGCCGCTGGTGCCGTCGGCTGCATGAGTGTTGATCCGTTGGCGTTGATCGTCAGCCCCGTCTTGCTCTGGATGGTGAGGGACCCCTCAACATTCCAACACGATCCCTTTGGCATCGTCAGCGTGGAGTTAGCTGGCTGGCTGTTGATCCAGCTCTGTAGCGTTGCAGTGCTGTCGGTGGTCGTGCCGCAGGTTGATGTTGGCGCCGACAGGGTGACGGCTGCGGTTGGTTCGGTCGATGAAGTGGTGACACATGAGGCCAACACGGACAAGCGGTTCAGCGGGCGATCCAGGGCCGAGCGTGCTCCTGCTCGGGCCTTGATCTCGCTAAGGAGGATTTGGTAGCCAAGATGTTGACCCGAGTGTCGCAGCCTCTCCTTGTCACTGACTACTGCGTCACTGACTACTGCGACATGTGTGAGGTGAGGCATCCCGACCCTCGTGTCCAGCCGCGCGGGGCTTCGCCCCGAGCAAATCGGAAGAAAAGTGCAAGAGTATGCATGTACGAGGTAGCGCAGGCGCGCAAACAAATGCCGTCAGATGGCGACACCGACCTCGCGCAGGTCGCTGCATTGGTGGCCGCGGGCTCCGCTGATGCCGTCTGGCGGCTCGTTAGGCCCCGTCAGGCTGCTGTGGCGGGGCTTGACCAGTGACCAGTGCGCCAAGTCCTTCCAGCGACCCGTGCACGGCCATTGAGCTTTGCCGAATGGCGATGTCGGCGTCGGCCAGTTCGCTCGCCGTCGGCGAGCGAGCGCCCTCGCGCAGGAGGCGGTCCGCGTCCACCGCAAACGCCGCGGCACGCAACGTATCTGCGCTACTGATTGCCGCGCGGCGTGTCTCACTCGTCGGCGCCTCCGCTGCGGCGCGCTCGAGCGAGCTGGCGGCGTCGGTGACCCGGGTCCGCACTGCTTCCCAGTGGGCTGTGGGGGAGGTGTCGCCGCCCGAGGTCGGGAGCAGCCGCTGGACGACGAGAGCTGCCTCGAGTGTCCTTCTGGTCTTCTCGCACCAGGCTCGGAGAGCTCGTTGCCGGCTTCTCCGGTTCAACAAGATGATCACTGCCCCAGCAGCGGCCCCCACGAGCAGCACCGCGATGATCCATCCCCAGGGTGCGGAGGTCTCCTCGGGGGAGTTCACCGGGCCCGACGTCGTAGGCGGTGCCGCCGTGGGCGTCGGCGCTTCGGTCGGAGTGGTCCTCGGTGGCCGGCTCGTGGTCGTCCGTGGTGGCCGGCTCGTGGTCGTCGTCGAGGGCTCTGCGATGGCGGAGGACTCCGAGGTTGCTGTGGTGGTCGTGGTGGTGCTGCCGATGGGCTCACTGGTCGAGCTCGCGATCGGACGCGACACACTCGGTCCGCCCGATCCCGATCCCGATCCGCACCCTGCCACCACCAGCGCGGCCGTGGCCAGCAGCCCGGCCATTCCGAACCGACGGAGCAGCATGATCCTCGTGCGCAGCATCCTCACCTCCGTCCGCCTACTCGTCTGCGAGCGTTGAGGAACAGCCACGTTGAGGAACATGCCACATCGGCCAGCGAGAATCCAGGGTCAAAGGATCCCCGACAGCGAGATACGGGCCTCTCGATCTTGCGATAGCTCGTGCGACTCCACTGGAGCACAGACAGCTCGTGCGACTCCACTGGAGCACAGACAGACAGACAGGCAGACAGACGGCCGAGGGTCCCGGTCCGCCATCGCCGTGTCGAAGCACTCCTGGCGCACCGGGCAATCCGCCACAGATCGCCCGGCCGCTCTTCTCGGTAGGCCGCTCCTCCGCCCGCCGCTGTATCAACAAGGGACCTGCAGCTCTCTCAACGAAGGGGGACAACGTTGTCCCCGCGCCACCGGGTGTGGCTCGACCCAACCCCGTCCGCCTTTGGGGGTTGGGTCGCGGGAGGTCGGCTATGACTTGTCGGGGAGGTCCGTACAACAGCAGTCTGGATCCCCGCAGCGCTCGACCACCCGTCCCGCATCGACCAAGCAACCGCACTCGGCGCACCGCATTTCCATCTGCCCGATTCTTCCACTTGATGGCGCACTGATCTACCGTCACGCCGTGAGCCCTGCCCACGCTCGCCACCGGCCCGCTGCAGGGATTGTGTGTGAGATCTCAGGAGTTTTTGACGACGGGACCGCTACAACGCGGCGTAGATCTGCCACCGGTCCGGCACGCCTTTCAGTTCGTGTTCCCCCCGGTCGGTAAAGGACAGGCCAGAGCCCGCGACCAGGTCGCGCACGGTGCGCGACACCAGTACCTCGTGGGGCCCGGCCAGCGCGGCGACGCGCGCTCCGATGTGAGCCGAGATGCCGCCGATGTCGTCGCCGCGCAGCTCGATCTCGCCGGTGTGCAGCCCCGCCCGAACCTCAAGTCCAAGTTCGGGTGCGGCGTCTGCGATCGCGAGGCTGCACGACACGGCCCGGGCCGGGCCATCGAATCGAGCGAGCACTCCGTCACCGGTGGACTTCACCAAAGTGCCCCGATAACGGTCGATCTCGCGTGCGACGAGCCGGTCATGGCGATCCAGGAGCTGTTTCCACGCGGTGTCGCCGAGCGTCGAAGCGCGAGCGGTCGAGTCGACGATGTCGGTATACAACACGGTCGCCAGCACACGGTCCGTAAAGCGTACTGGTCGCACGCCGGTGACGAACTCCTCGAAGTCGTCGACCCAATCGACGATCGCGCCCGTGGTTTGGAGAACGGAGAGGTGTGCATTGAAATCAATCGGCAGGAACCGAGCGCCTGGAATGTGCTGTGCCAGGTATTCGCCGCTCGGAAACGGCACCGTGTTGTCGTTCATCGCGTGCACCACGAGTGTCGGCACCGAGATAGCCGGGAGCACGGGCCGGACATCGATGAGCCCGTTCATCTCCATCAGCCGCGCCACTGCACCTGGGCTCGCGCATTCGATTTCTGCCTCTCCCAATGCGTCGCGGTTGTCGTCGGTGATTTCACCGGGGGGCAACAGGGTCTCCAGACACAGGCCGGTTCCCCAGTAGTCGTGGACGAGCTGGCGCGACATCGCCTGTTCTTCGGCCGTCGCTGCCCAAGGGTGATCGTCGGTGCGCCTGAACGTAGCGCACGCGCCGTACAACGTGAGAGAGTGGACGCGCTCGGGGAACGTCGCCGCGAAAAGAATCGACATCGGACCGCCCTCAGAGACGCCGATGAGCGCAGCTCGCTCCGACCCCACCGCGTCCATTACCGCACGGACGTCATCCATGCGGTCCTCTAGGGCGGGAATGTCAATGGACCGGTCGCTCAACCCTGTGCCGATCTTGTCAAAAGTGATCACGCGAGCGAAGCGCGACAGTCGTTCGAGCCAGGTGGCCGCGGTCGCCCAGTGCTCAGGATCGAGCGTCCGGTTGAGATTCGAGACGAACCCCGGGACGAACACGACGTCGAGCGGACCGTCGCCGATCACCGCATATGCGACGTGTAAGTCACCCCGGCGCGCATAACGGACTCTGGGAGCCACGCTCTAATCCTCACACAAAACCCGATCAGCCCTTCACCTCTCTATAGCCCGGGGCCTCGGGCGCCATGAGATTGCCAATCTCGGCGTCGTTCGTCGCCGTCGATGGTACGGCGGCGGTGTGACCGGGGCGCGACCGATCCGCCACACCCGGGCCATAAGATCTCAGGGGCACCTACGTCAGTCACGATGACAACGGGTGCAGCGGCCCCTCTTCCACCCGATCGAGGGGCCGCTTCGTGTGGCGGCCTCGGTCTACCCTCGCCCCCTGAACCGGGTGCCCGAGCCCGGGTCGGCGGCCCACACCTAGCCGGCGATGTAGTTCCCCAGGTCCACGTGAAAGACCCCAATGAGGATGACCGCGCCCAGGACGATGCCAATCACCACCACCCACCAATACCGGGAGACCGGCTCCTTTTTCCGACTGGGTCGGTCCCTCGGTCCAAGCCAAAACCGAGCCCATGCTCCACTGCGGCGGCCGTACGTCCTCGGGCTCTGAATCCGTCGTTCGCCTTCCCTGACCGCACGTCCCGCCGGGCTACTTCTGCCAAGGTTGGCACACCTGTGCCAAAGACTGTCGCGCTCCAAACGGAATCCGACAAAACCCTTATCTGAAGCCTTCAATGTCACGTTGCGCGCGCACATTCTGCCCGTCCGCCAACAGTGCCCAGGCGCCGGCGGACACACGGCCCCGGAGGCGTGACCGTCACCTACAGGAAGGCAACGACACCATGCACGATACCGACAAACCTATCGGTGGTGACACGACCACCACGGGGTGATGGGTCCCTTCAAGAGGAAGGCATCACCCCGTAGTCGTCTAGAGCGGGATCAATCGAATGGCCGTGTTCAGCCGGTACATCCGGCGATGGTGCCTGTTGGCTCGCAGTTGTCCGGGTTGTTCCCACTGACGGACGTGGACGCCAGGGTTACCGTTCCGCCGGAGTTGAATATGCCTCCTCCATGAGCTGCCGTGTTGCCGCTGACCTGGCTGTGATTCAGCGTGACGGGACCGCCGATCAGCGGCATCGGGCCACCAAGAGGCACCCCGTTAGCAATGCCGCCGCCAAAGCCACCGGCTCGGTTGTTGTTCACCTCGGTGTTGTTGAGGGTGAGGATGCCGGTGTTCACTGCGTTGGGAGGTCCTTCGGCGTTGATGATTCCCCCGCCCGAAGCGAACGGACCGCTTCCAGCAGCGGTGTTGCCGTTCACTTCAGACTTGTTGAGGGTCATCGACCCGTGGTTGACGATGCCGGCACCGCTCGTGTGGCTGGCCGTGTTGTTGTCGATGTTGCTGTTGTTTATGACAGCGTTGCCCCCGTTCGAGATGCCACCTGCGGCGATGGGCGGACCCTCCCCTGGGCCAGCGGTGGCAGTATTGCCGTCCACCTCGCTCTTGTTCAGAACGAGTTGGCTGGTACCCGGAGGTACGCCTCCGTTGCCGTTACCGCTGGAGATACCGCCCCCGTTCGGGGAGGTATTGCCGTCCACCTGACTGCTATTGAGGGTGACGGAGCCCAAAAGGTTTTGGATGCCTCCACCACCACCAGCGTTGGGGGCGGTGTTGCCGTCCACCTGGCTGTTGTTCAGGGTCAGGAAGCTGGTCGTGCCGGAGAAGTTCATGTAGTCACCGTTGGCGATGCCACCTCCGACGAATCCCTGCGCGGTGTTGTTGTTCACCGTGCTGCTGTTGAGGGTCGCGGTCCCGAGGATGTTCACGATCCCACCGCCACCGAGGCCGTTGTCTTGGGCGCCAAGGGTTTGACTGTTGCCCGTCACAGCGCTGTTGTTCAGTGTGAGCTTCGCCACACTGGTGGGGTCAAAGGTGGCGCTGGCGATCCCCCCGCCGCCTTGCACGGCTGTGTTGCCGCTCACCTGGCTGTGATTCAAGATGACCGTGCCGCCCATGTTCGCTATGGCGCCTCCGAAGTCGGAGGCGAATCCGCCGGTCAAGGTTACGTTCTGAAGCGACAGGTTCCCGCCTGGGCCGTCGACCTCGAAGATCCTGACTGCGCCCGACCCACTGATCGTGGCGCCGTTGCCGTTCACGGCAAGGCTGGTCATGACCACGGGTAGGCCGTTCTCGCCGTTGTCGGGGGTCGTGGGGAGGGCGTAGGTGCATCCGGAGGCGAGGCTGATGGTGCCCCCGCCAGCCTTGGCCGCGTTGATGGCGGCGATAAGCCCAGTCGCGCCACTGGAACATGGCACCACGGAGGACGGTGGTGCGGCGTTGGCCGTCGAGACTGGGGCGATTGTGAGGCCCAGAAGTACAGCTCCGGTCCCCATTGCCATCCTCAACAGTGAGGTCGTTTTCATGTGTTACCCCCTGATCGTGACCCTGGGTGGTGCCCCCTCGTTCTTTACCTCCCGGGGTGGAGACCGCCTTGGTTGCTCCACTCACATGCTTGCAGACAGCGCCCTCCAATGCCCGGGCGTGCAAAGAGGCAGGCAAGCAGCCAAAAACGAGGGAACTGACATGAGGAGAATCAAGAATATGGTGGCGCAGCACCCCAAGCTGACGGCCGCCGGAGCGGCGGTGACGGCAACGGCTGGCACGACCATCGGACTCGCCATGACGTCGGGCGCCGCGTACGCCTGCTGCTACTGGAGGCGATAGAGAGAGTGGTAGCGGGGGATGTCCGGATGAGTCCCGCGCCACCGCCACCTGGTGTCTCCGCTTCCCCCTCCTGATCCTTGCCCGGACAGGGTTAACTCGGTAGCCGCGGACGGGGGGTGGCGCCCGATAGTCGTACTGGGGGGCCCGGTTGCACCCACGGGGCTGGTCCGACCAAGCCGACCACCGTGTTTAGGCCGTTTTACCTGGTCTCTTCTGTCGGGCTGCCGGGATTTGAACCCGGGACCTCTTGACCCCCAGTCAAGCGCGCTAACCAAGCTGCGCCACAGCCCGCTCCTGGTCAGGACCCTGAAGCATGGTCAGGGTCCTCACCCGAAATGGTCATTTGCTAACGCCTTGCTAACAAGGCCTTGTCAATCAACCACGCGAGAGGCTACTCAGTTCGGCGGGGGTTCACGGTTGCGTTCGCAGTTCACTGCCAGTTTCGGCTTCCTCCGGGCCGGGGTGGCGGCGGTTCCGGCGGGTTGGTCCACTCGGCGGGGCTGTAGGAGACCTCGCCGGCCGGAGGCGGTACTCGATGTCCTCGGTGACCATCCATTCGTGGTCGATTCGGGATCGAGGGTGGGGAGTAGATCGTCGAGAACCTGGTCGAGACGGTCCAAACCCTGCCCCCAAAGTGCCTTGAACTTCGAGTCCGGGATTCTCTCAAGTGTGTCGACCAGGCCGATGCAGACCTCAAGAAGCGCCGCCGCATGGTGCCGCAACTGATCCTCGGTCAGTCCTATGGGGCACACCGCTCCCGCCGGCACTGACGCCGATCGAGCTCGTCCTTGTCATCGAAGATCTCGCCTCTCTCTGTCGCCCCACGCTCGGGTACGTGGACCGCCGTCGCCTTGGGCCGCTTCAAGGCGATGCGCTCACTAGGGTGCGCGGTCTACGGTCGAGCTGTGAGCCCGATGCTCGAGCCCGGAGACCTCATTGCGGCGTTCAGTCCCCAGCCGGGTCGGTGTTTCCGGATGATCCAGTTCCGTCAGCTACAGGCGACCAACCGTCGCCAGGAGCCGGCGTGGAAGCGGATCTGGACCGATCGGAAGGCAAGGGCTGGTACGTCGAAGCCTGCCGCGAACACGCGCCGAAGCTGACTGGCCAGCCGGCGGAGAGCTTCTGACTGGCGTGCCCGGTACGGCACGAGTGAGGCAGGCAGTCCGAAGGGTTCCGATCGACATTCCGCCGGAGGAGTCGGCGATCTACCTCCACAGAGATCAGCCGCAGCATGCCCGTGCATCGTGGGCAAATATATCCGGGTGCTTTCTACCGACGAAGCTGAGGTGACCCAGCCGGGCTGCGTTGAGGCGACCGGACAGAACCGACCCCGCATTCAAGCCTGGGTCCCACTCCTCGCCATCGTCCTCCTCTTCGTGGCCCTGGCCTCCTTCGTCGCCTTCAAGACCCCCGCCTGGGAAGGACAGGACGAACCGGGACACGTCGCAAACATCGAATCGCTTGTGAGTGGACAATGGTACGGCTTCAACGCCGATTGTCACCCGATTCGTGCAGTCCTGTCCTGCACTGGCGACGAGGCGCAACAAGCGCCCCTGTATTACCTACTGCTCGCCGGGTGGCAGGTGGTCACGGGTCAGCACGCTGAGCCTGTACCGGTTCACGATCTGGTCGATCGCGACAACGGATCACGGACCGAGTTCTTCGTGACTCACCCAGACTCCGGGCTGGTTCGATGGTTGAGAGTTCCCAATATCGCTATGGGCGCAGTCACGGTGATCATTGCCTTTCTCACCATTCGACGACTGGCTGACGATAGGTGGACACCCCTTGTCGGTGCAGCGACGCTGGCCTTCCTACCGCGGTTCATCTTCCTTTCCTCCTTCGTGACAAATGACAACCTCGTCGTCCTTCTAGGGTCAGTCCTGACTTACTGTGCAATCCGATTCGTCCAGCGACCATCCACTCGTTGGATGCTCGCTACGGGAGCCGTATTCGGACTGCTCGTCACCACCAAGCTGTCCGTGCTCCCCTTGATTCTCTTGATCCCCATCCTCGCAGCCTTCGCCCCGAGCTGGCGTCAACGAGCTCTGCAGCTTGGATGGGGCTGCCTCTCAACCGCGGCAGTCTGTTCGTGGTACCTCATCCAGAACTCGGTGCGATATGGCGATCCACTCGCTCGTTCCGCTTCGACGAAGTATCTGACCGCTATCGGAGCGCTCGGTGTACCGATCGGCAAGCCCTACGGAGTGAAGGATCCCGTCAACTTCGTGCTCAACTTCGTGCCGAAACGGCTGGTGACGAGCTTCTGGTACAGCTCGGGATGGGGACAGTTCCACTGGTCGGCAAGCGTTGGGTTTCTCGTTACTTGTGGAGTACTGGCCCTGTTGGTGGGGTTGATCCATCAGCGCATCCCCATCCGCGTCCTTGTGGTCCTCGGGTCCATCGCCGCCCTGTCTCTCGCCTGCGTATGGCTGCTCGCTTTTCAAACGGCGACCGCCTATGGGGCTCGTTATGCCTATATCGGCATCACTGCAATCATCACTATCGTTGTTCTCTCGGTTCAGCGCTGGCCAGTGCTACTGCGTTGGCTCCTACCTGCGGCGTGTCTGATTGGAACAATCCTGGCGATCCATAGTGATGTTCTCGAAATCCACTGGACCTGAACCCCCTGCCGCATCTGTCGACCATCCCCACCGGTGAAGCCGGCCCAGACGCCCTCGAAGGCCCAGTTCACCCACGGCGATCTGATGGCATTGCTCGCGCACGGACGCGTCTGGCAGATCGCCACGGCCTTCTCGACGTTCTCGACGGCCCTGAGAAGTAGAGGGCCGTCTTGCCTTTGCAACGGGTCCCTCGGGGCCAATCATCGCGGCCGCGGCCGGAGAACGGTGCCTCAAATCAAGTTCCTGTTGGCCGCAGGATTTCAACCCCACAGACGTGAACCAGATTACGAAGAAATGCTGTACTTCATGCTGCGGTGCTGACGTCCTGGCAGCGTTACGACAGTTGCTCCTGGCTGGTCCGTCGGGAACGCCAATGGGAATCGCAACCGCTCAATCACATTCTCCTGGCGAGGCACCGAGACTCATGGGGGCATCCAATGCGGTGCCATGTGTCTGGTCTGGTCCTAAGTTGACGTCGCGGGCTGACGAGACATCGAAAGCGCTCAGTCGTCGGCAGCCATGCTACCATGGTCGGCGATGGCTGAAATCTGCACTTGCTGCTCAACATCGGTCGATTGGTGGGTCAGAATGCGTTCGCACCCCGACTTGCCGATCTGCCACAACTGTCTCGCCGGGCTGAACACGCAGCGTGACGGTCAGTTGCAACTCATGACGGGAAAGTGGACGGTCACGGGGTTCGAGCCGACTTTCAAGGTCGCCGATGTTGCCCGCTCGACCGCCTGGTTCGAGGGTGCAGGCTTCGAGATGTCGTTCCACGATGACAGCTATGCCTTCGCTCACCGGGATCGTGACCTCACGATCCACCTTGCCCAAGCCGTAGGAGACGAACCTCCGGGTCACGGGATCCTCTACATCCACTGTCAAGAAGCCGACCGGGTGGCAGATGAGTGGCGACATGCGGGGATCGAAGTGCACGGCCCGCGGGACCAGGACTATGGCAAGAGGGAGGGCTCCGTGCCCGACCCCGACGGCAACGTGATTCGCTTCGGTAGTCCCATTCGCTGAAGCGCCGCCGCGCTTCGATGGCCCAGCCGGTCTAGGCGGACCGACGCCCCCTATATGTATATGCCGGAGGTTGGGACAGTTCGAATCGAGCACCATAGGGCCGGACCCATTGAGCATGAACCTCATGGAAGCTGCCGTTTCTCGTCTGCGCTTCGATGTAGATGGCGCTCGCTCGCGGACGACCCCACGGTGGTGCTGTTGGTAGGTCGGCTAGGCCTCCAGCAGGCTGGCGCGTTGCTCGAGCCAACTGTACGTGCAGTCGAGCACCGGGTAAGTCCTCGCTCGAGGAGCATGCGGGCGAGAAGATGGCATCGGGCATTCCGGCCTGAACGACGTCGGTATGGTCGAATGGGGCGCATGAGCCCAGATATTGCAACGACCCACGCCTCGACCCTCGTATCCGGCGTCTTCTCGAGTTGTTTCCTTCAACGCCCCTCGAGGACGTGGCCAACCGGAAGGAGCTGCTGGCTGAGGCCAACACGCCCGAGGCGAGAGAATCCCGGGAGGCATTCCGGTCCATTCTGGACATGTGCGACACAGAGGAGGCGGCGCCGTCGACGGGCCTGTCGTTGAGCACGACACAGTTCGTTTCCGAACCGGACGGTAACACGGTGAATTTGCAAGTCATCCGACCCGAGTCGGACGTGGCGCTGCCCGGCGTGTACTACATCCATGGTGGCGGCATGGCCACGATGTCGTGTTTCGACGGGATGTATCGAGGGTGGGGGAAGCACATCGCCGCCAATGGCGTGGTCGTCGTCATGGTCGACTTCCGCAACTGCGTCGTGGCGTCGTCGGCGCCGGAGGTCGGTGCGTTCCCAGCCGGGCTGAACGACTGCGTGTCGGGGTTGCGCTGGGTCGCGACCCACGCGGCGGACCTCGGCATCGACCCCGCCAGGATTGTGGTCGCCGGCGAGAGCGGCGGGGGCAACTTGACCCTGGCCACGGGGATTCCGGCTCAAGCGAGACGGTGACCTCGGCCTGATCAAGGGTCTCTATGCCTTGTGCCCGTACATCGCCGGGCAATGGCCGACGCCCGAGTCCCCTTCCTCGGTCGAGAACGAGGGTATTCTGCTGCACCTGCACAACAACCGCGGTGCCGTGGGCTATGGCATCGAGGCTTTCAACGAAGGAAATCCGCTGGCATGGCCGTCCTTTGCGACCGTTGAGGAAGTCCCCGGATTCCCCCCGACCGTGATCAACGTCAACGAGTGTGATCCACTTCGCGACGAGGGCATCAACTTCTACCGCCTCCTCCTCTCCGCCGGTGTCCCGGCACGCTGCCGTCAGATGATGGGCACCATGCACGGGACCGAGATCTTCACCATCGCCTGCCCCGACATCTCCGCAGACACAGCCCGAGATATCGCCGGATTTGCCCGCAGTTAGTGGGTCACGAGGACGCGCTCGATTCGGACCCGGCGAAGCTCACTGCCGGGCTTCTCGGCGGTGGGGGTCAGTCCAGACGTCGAAGGGACGCTCGGTAGCGTTTGGCATTGCTGACGTACTCGGCCGCCGAGAACCGGATCATCGGCACGTCCGACCTGTCCGGGAGGATCTTGGCCGGCACGCCCAGAGCCAATGCGCCGGGGGGCACGACCATGTGATTGGGCACCACAGCGTTTGCGCCGACCGTTGCGCCACGACTGATCACGGCCCAGTGGAGCACCACGCTGCCCGAGCCGGCCAATGCATCGTCCTCGAGGGTGCAACCCTCCAGATGGGTCAGGTGACCAACCACGCAACCGTTGCCGATGATGGTGGGGAAACCGGGGCCAGCGTGGACGACGGTCCCGTCCTGAATGGAGGAGCCGGCGCCGACGGTGATGGTCCCGTAGTCGCCGCGAAGGACGGCGCTCGGCCACACACTCGATTCGGGGCCGATCACCACGTCGCCGATCACGACCGCTTCGGGGTGGATGAAGGCGTCGGCATCAATCCGCGGTGCGACGCCTTCGAGTTCGTAGATGGGCATGGCGGGCGACGCTACACGTGGGCAGCGATCCAGGTCACGCCCTGGTAGCCGCGGTAGCCGAGGTAGATCACGCTGGCGACGAGCATCGCCTTGAAGTACCAGGGGATCGGCTGGCGCTCCTGCTCGGCCAGAATCGTGCCGCACGTGGGGCACTCACCCTCCTCGCCCAGATCCTCGTCCTCCACGAGCGCGTCGCACTCCTCGCACCAGGCCATTAGGACCGGCTCCTCACTTCCCCCCGATCCTCACCCGCAACTTCATCGGTGTCGCGCCAAGGTCGAAGCGCTCCCGGATGCCTCGCTCTATGTAGCGGAGATATGTCTGGGGCAACCGGCCATTCGTGAAGAGCGTGAACGTCGGGGGGTCGATGGCACCCTGGACGATGTACCGAATCTTGGCCCGGGGCGCGGCCTGACGGTTCTGCAGTTCCTGCACGGTGCGATTGAGGGTCCCGGTAGGCACCCGCTGGTGGTAGGCCGTGACGCAGTCGCGCAGTGCGGGGAGGATGCGGTGCACTCCCTTTCCGGACAGGGCGGAGACCTTGAGCACTGGTGCCGCGCCCAGGAACGCGAGGCGGTCTCCGACGCCGGCCAGCACATCGTCGCGATCGTCGGTCGGCACCTGGTCCCACTTGTTGAGCGCCACGATCGCCGGACAGCCCGAAACGCCGATCCGTTCGGCGAGCCGCTGGTCCTGATGCGATGCCCCGATGGTGGCGTCGATGACCAGAACTGCGACGTCGGCCCGCTCGAGCGCCCGCAGGGCGCGCATCGTCGCGTGTTGTTCCGTGCCACGGTCCGTTTTGGAGGGTCGGCGCAGACCGGCAGTGTCGATGAACCGAACGGGTCCGTCCTGCGTTTCGACGACGGTGTCAATGGCGTCGCGGGTGGTGCCCGGCATGTCGTGCACGATCGAGCGTTCCTCACCCAGAAGTCGATTGAAGAGGGTCGACTTCCCGACGTTGGGTCGGCCGATGATGGCAACGCTCGGCGTTCCCGGGACGCTGTCGCCCCGGCCGCGGCCTTCCCCACGCGCGGAGCGCCGAACCGTCTTCTTCGTCTTCGGGCAGCGGCACCGGGAGCAACGCCACGACCTCATCGAGGAGGTCGCCGGTCCCTCGCCCGTGCAGCGAGCTCACGGGATACGGATCGCCCAGGCCGAGGGCGACGAACTCCCAGGCCGCCGTTTCGCGGCTGGCGCCGTCAACCTTGTTGACGACGAGCCGCACCGGGGGGCCGGCCCGGCGGATGACCTTGGCCGCGGCGAGGTCCTCCTCGGTCACACCGGTCGTCACGTCCACCACCATGAGAATCACGTCGGCCTCGGCGAGGGCCCGCTCTGCCTGCTCGCTGACCTTGGCTTCGAGCGAGTCACCGGCGGCGAGCCACCCCCCGGTGTCCATGATGGAGAACGGAACGCCCGACCACTCCGCCGAGAGCTCTTTGCGATCGCGGGTGACCCCCTGCTCTTCCTCGACGACCGCGGCGCGCGCGCCCACGATGCGGTTGACGAGGGATGACTTGCCGACGTTCGGGCGTCCGGCCACCACGACCATGGGGCTCATGATCCGCAGACCGGCCGGAAGGATGTCCCGTCAATTGCCAATCGGAGCGAAGCGCCTTCGCTGGGCACGGCCTCGACCGGCCTGGGCAGGTCTGCCAGCGACAGCCCGTCGAGAAAGCGACCTTCGTTGAGGCACGCATCGGGCAACAGGCACCGTGAGCCGTCGGGGACGCTGCCCAGGGCGCGGGCCAGATCCTCACCGGTGAGCAGGCCCGCCACCCCGATGTTGCCCCCGAAGAACTCGTTAGGGACGGCCAGCAGCTCGACGTCGCGACGCGGGTGACGTGCCACCAGGGGGCCCAACACGCGGGCACCGTAGGTGCCGGTGAGGATGGTGATGGGCCGAGTGTCGGCACCCGCGGGAACCGCGGGAGCGCGCGGGGCCCGGTAGCCCTCGGCGGGTGCGGAGTCCACCGAGGCAAAGAACCCGTGGCGCACGCCACCGGGGCCACTCGACGCGGGGCGCGAGAACGACTCGACGAATGCCCGTGCCATACCAATGCCGTTCTCGTGCTGCGGATAGCCGCCGTAACTGTGTGCCGGAGGAAGATCGCGCCCCGCCAACAGGTAGTACTCGTCGGCCGCGAAGACCATGCGGTGACCCAACGCCTTCTTGTAGAGGCGTTGCCACTCCTCGATGGTGTCGAGGACCCCTTCGGCCTCCCCGAACGTGTGCGGGCGCATCTCGGGCTCCTTGGAATAGCGACTGAGCCCGAGCGGGACTGCCCCCACGCTGGACAGCGCCGGATAGCGGTCCAGGATCCCGGCCAGGGTGTCCTCGAGTGCGGCGCCGTCGTTGACGCCCGGGCACACGACGATCTGGCCGTGCACCTCGATCCCCCCGTCGAGGAGGACCTGAAGCCAGCGCAGGCTGGTGGCACCCTTCGGATTGCGCAGCATGTGCGCCCGCAGCTCGGGGTCGGTCGTATGGATGGACACGAACAAGGGCCCGAGGCGCTCGGTCAGGATCCGCTCGGCATCGAGCTCGGTGAATCGGGTGAGGGTCGTGAAGTTGCCGTACAGGAAGGACAACCGGTAGTCGTCGTCCTTGAGGTACAGGCTGCG
The DNA here is from genome assembly GCA_963764305.1 of uncultured Acidimicrobiaceae bacterium. Lineage (GTDB taxonomy): Bacteria > Actinomycetota > Acidimicrobiia > Acidimicrobiales > RAAP-2 > Bog-473. Next base: position 340,149 of record CAVXSD010000006.1, read on the forward strand.
CCGCATGCCTTTGGGCAGCTGGTAGATGAAGCAGAACGCACAGTGGTTGTCGCAGGTCCGGATCCGGTCGAAGACGGCCGAGGAGACCTCGACCCCGAGCGGCTCCCCGGCGTCCTTGTCAACCCGCACGACCCGGGGCAGGGGCGCACCGGCACGGCGAACGAGGACGCTGAGGTCACTTGCGTCGCTGAGGCGTTGGAAATCGATGACGTCGCGCGGCTCGTGCCCATCAATGCTGAGGAGCTCGTCTCCCACGGCCAGACCGGCCCGGGCTGCCGGCGACGCCTCGGTGACCGAAGTCACCGTGGGAGCTGACATGACCAAGAGGTTACTGCCGATAACCTGGGTTTTGTGCCCGGAGTCGACCGAGTGATGCTGGCCGAGCCACGGGGGTTCTGCGCAGGCGTCGAGAAGGCGATCAAAGCCCTGGCCTGGATGGTCCGGGTCTTCGAGCCGCCGGTCTACTGCTACCACGAGATCGTCCACAACCGCCATGTGGTCGAGCGCTTCCGTGACCAGGGCGTCGTCTTCGTCGACGACGTGGCCGACGTGCCTGAGGGCTCGCCCCTCATGCTCAGCGCCCACGGTTCGGCTCCGGCGGTCGTTGCAGCGGCCAGGGCGCAGGGCGGCGTCGTGGTTGACGCCGTCTGTCCGCTTGTGACCAAGGTGCACCACGAGATGAAAGTGCGGAGTCGCAAGGGGTACACCGTCCTCTACGTCGGCCACGCCGGCCATGAAGAGGCGGTGGGCACGATGGCCGTCGCTCCCCAATCGGTGCAGCTCCTCGAGCATGAAGAGGACCTCGAGGCCCTCGAGGAACTGGCCGACCAGGGCACACCGGTCGCGCTGCTGGCCCAGACCACCCTCAGCCACGACGAGTGGCGCGGCCTCATGGAGGCAGCCCGCCAGCGCTTCCCAGATCTCTGGATGCCCAACCGCAGTGATCTGTGCTTCGCGACCACCAACCGCCAGGCCGCCCTGAAGGCGATCGCCTCGGAGTCCGATGCCGTGGTGGTGATCGGTTCGGGGAATTCGTCCAACACGGTGGCGCTCGAGAAGGTGGCCCGGGCGGGCGGCTGCCCCAGGGTGCTGCGCGTCAATGAGGCCGACGAACTCCCCGACGACCTCACGGGCACGATCGGCGTGACCGCGGGTGCCTCGGCGCCAGAAGCCTTGGTGAACGAGGTCATCGCCCGTCTGGCCCCAGCCCAGGGGGTGACCGAGGTCACGGTCACCACCGAGGACGAGTACTTCCCGCCTCCGCCCGAGCTTCGTGAACTCCTGCGTGCCGTGGGCTCCACGCTGGGCTTCTTCGCCGCTCGGGCCCGTTCGACCCGTGCCGATCCCGGCGCAGAGGATCGCTCGGTCTCCGCCGCCGACGTACTCGACCTGCTGGCCTCCTGAGCTCCGCAGCGCGATGATTGCACCATGACGTTCACCCGGATGGACGAATCGACGGCCGAGCAGTGGCAGCACATCATCGTCGAGTCGATTGAACATCAGCCCCGTGTCGCCGAGCGTGTGCTCGCGATGCTGGCCTCGCTCGAAGACATCACCGATGGCTTCGAGGTCGATCAGCTGGTGCACTCGTTGCAGACTGCGACGCGCGCCGAGGAGGCAGGAGCATCCGACGAGGTCGTGGTGGCATCGCTGTGTCACGACATCGGCAAAGCAGTGTCGGTGATGAACCATCCCCGAATCGCAGCCGAGATCCTGCGCCCGTATGTCAGCGAGGACACCTACCGCATGATCGAGGCCCATCAGGACTTCCAGGGAAAGCACTACTACGAATATCTGGGGCAGGATCCCGACGCCCGGAACAGGTATGCGGGCGCCCCCTGGTATGGGTTGGCAGAGCAATTCGCCGACGAGTGGGACCAGATCAGCTTCGACCCCGACTACCCCACGAAGCCTCTGTCGCACTTCGAGCCCCTGGTGCGCCAGGTCTTCGCCACGCCTCGGACATTTTGAGCCGGCGCCGCGGCTCCACCTCGGGCGCCAGTATCCACACCGACCCCGATCACGCGCGCCGCGTCATCGAGGAGTCCCGTCGGGAATTCGACACGCGTCACCCCGATGTGAAGCTCTCCCCCGTCGTGGGAGTCATCTGTGCGTACGAGGAGGAAGACAACATCGGTGCCGTATTGGCGGCCATGCCGACGGAAGCTTGCGGACTGGCGTTGACGACCCTCGTCGTGGTCGACGGCGGGAGCGACCGGACCGACCAGGTCGCCAAGGATACCGGCGCACTGACCTTCGTACTCCCTGAGAATCTTGGGCACGGCTATGCCCTCCGCGTCGGCTATGCGCTGTGCATCGAGCTCGGCGCACAGTATGTCGTCACGCTTGATGCGGATGGTCAGAACGACCCATCTGAGATTCCAGTGATGTTGCAGCCTCTGGTCGACGACACGTCGGACTTCGTCGTCGCTTCCCGCGTCCTCGGGCGGGACACGACCACCGATCGCTTCCGCAAGGTTGGCGTCCGCGTCTTCTCGTGGGCGATGAGCGCGATGGGACACACGAAGTTGACCGATACCTCGAACGGGTATCGGGCCTTGCGGGTCAGCATGCTCGACGATGTGGCCTACCGCCTGGTCCAGCCGCAATACCAGACGGCCGAGCTCCTGATCATCGCCATGAAGCGGGGCTGGCGGGTCAGCGAGCAGCCCACGGTCTGGTTGCCGCGGGCGTCCGGAACGACGAAGAAGGGCAAGAACTGGCTCTTCGGCTTTCGCTATGGGCGCGTGGTGCTCGAGACTTGGTGGAAGGTCCGCAAGGAGCCGCAACACCGCTGAACGGCGGCTAATAGCGCCCCGTCTTCTCTCGTGCTTCGTCGTAGACGGCCTGTAATTGCGGTGTCAGCGCCGCGGTGGCTGCACGCACGGCGGAACGTGAGACGCGGCCACCCCCGGTGCGGGGTGGAGGCGGGATGGCGGGGCCGATCACCAGCTGAATCGTGTATGGCTTCGGGACGGCACTCCCCTTGGGCATGGCCAGATCGGACCCACCGATGCCGATCGGCACGATCGGCGCGCCGGTGCGGGCAGAGAGGAAGGTCGCACCCTCCATCAAATTCTCGACGACCGCTCCTTCCCGACGAGTGCCCTCGGGGAAGATGACCAGGAGCTCGCCCCGGCGCAACACCTCTTCAGCGCGCTGGAGCGCCTCACGGTCGGCCGACTCACGGTGGACCGGGAAGGCCCCGAGGGTGAGGAGCAATTTGCCGAGCCACTTGTTCTTCCACATCTCGTCCTTGGTCATGAAGAAGAGCTTGCGTTCCGTGCAGAACGCGGAGAAGCCGAAGTCAGCAAAGGATCGGTGCACCGGGGCCAGGATGGCGGGTCCGGTCGCGGGGATGTTTTCTCTCCCGATGACCTTGGGCCGAAACCAGGCCCAGAGCACGGTGACGAAGATCATGCGCTCGGCCCGGTACAGCAGCGAACGCCGAGGGTCGATCTCGAAAGGCTGGTGCCGCCCCGGAGCTTCCACCGCACCGGGACCGCCATCGCCGTCGCCATCAGAGTCCGGCGACGAGCCTGCTGTGCTCACAGCCACGACAGCACCTCCTCGACTACATCCTCTACCGTGCGCCCGGTGGTATCGAGCCGGTGTGCGTCTTCGGCCTCGCGTAGCGGTGATGCGTCGCGGGTCGAGTCGATCCGATCACGCCGTGCGACACCCTCAGGTGCCTCGTCGTTGCGTCGCCGGGCCCGCTCCTGGGCCGATGCCGTGAGGTAGACCTTCACTTCGGCTCCCGGGAAGACAACCGATCCGATGTCGCGGCCCTCGACGACGCCTCCACCGTGGGCACGGGCCCAGGCCCGCTGGCGCTCCACGAGGTGCCGACGGACCTGCGGATTGGCGGCGACGAGGGAGACCGCCTGGCCTACATCGGGCGAGCGGATGACTCCCGTGACGTCGAGTCCGTCGATGGTCACCCGCTCCCCGACGTCGATGGTCGATGCTGCGGCGAGTGCTGCGACCGCGTCGGTGTCGCCCGGCGCCGTTCCGCGTTCGAGGGCGAGCGCAGCGACGGCCCGGTACATGGCGCCGGTGTCGAGCCGATCGACGCCGAGCCGCTCCGCTACCGCCGTCGACACGGTCGATTTGCCCGCTCCAGCCGGCCCGTCGATGGCCACCACCAGCGGCCGGGGGCCCGGCGCTCCGGTGGCGAGGCGCGCCAGGTCCTCGGCGAACGTCGGGTAGCTGGTCTCGACTGCATCGAAGCCGGAGATGAGGCTTCGTTCCCCTGGGCGAGCGGCCAGGGCAGCCACGGCCGCCGCCATGGCCATCCGGTGGTCTCCGTGACTGTCGAACCGACCGCCAAGCAGCGGGCCACCGAGTCCTGTGATCGCCAGCGTGTCGCCCGCGATGGTGGCGCGGGCCCCGAAGGCGTCGACCATGGCCGCCACTGCGATCAGACGGTCGACCTCCTTGACCCGGAGCTCGCCGACGTCAGAGAACACAGTGGTGCCCTGGGCGACGGACGCCGCCACGGCCAGGGCCGGGATCTCGTCGAGCGACGGGATCTCGCTTGCTCGCACCCCGGTGGCTCGCAACGGGCCGGATGTCGCCCTGATGGTGCTGGTGCCGGGATCTCCCGGAAGGAGCTTGATCGGTGCTCCCATCCGCTGGAGGACCGAGACGTAGCCGAGCCGAGCCGGCCCGCTGTACACGCGGGCTACGTCGATGGCACTGTCGGGCACGACGCATGCCGCCACGACGAAGAAGGCCGATGCAGAGGGATCCCCCGGCACTGTGCGCTCGACGGGTTCGAGGGACGATGCCTGGACCCGCACGATGCGACCCTCACCCCAGGGTTCGACCGTCAGATCGGCCCCGGCCTCCGTCAGCATCTCCTCGGTGTGCGTGCGTGTCGTCACGGCTTCGCGTACGACCGTCGTGCCCTCGGCCGAAAGGCCGGCGAGGATGAGAGCGGACTTCACCTGGGCGCTCGCCACCTTGGAGGTCCAGTCGATGCCGTGCAAGTCGCCGCCCCGGACGCGTAGCGGCGGCTGGCAGCGCGGTCCCTCGCCGACCACGGTTGCTCCCATGAGGCCGAGGGGTTCGGCCACGCGGTCCATCGGTCGCGAGGAGAGGGATTCGTCACCCACGAGCTCCGTCTCCCAGTCGAAGCCGGCGACCAGACCTGTCAGCAAGCGCATGGAGGTCCCGGAGTTCCCACAGTCGAGCGGCGCCGCCGGGCGGCGGAGTCGTGCGCGGCCACCATGGACGACGACCGTCCCGTCGTCGTGGCGCTCCACTCGGGCCCCCATGGCTTCCACCGCCGCCAGGGAGGCGGCGACGTCGGCGCCATCGGAGAGCCCGTGGATGACGGACGCACCCTCCGCCAGTGCTCCGATCAGGACGGCGCGGTGCGAGATCGACTTCTCGCCGGGCGTGTGGACGGTCCCGCGGCACGGTGTCCCGCCGTCGACGACCAGGACGCGTGGTGCCGTCACGAGAGGTGCTCGGCTCGGCAGCGGTACCCGCGTGACTCCACGGCGACCGCGAGGGTATCGGCATCCGCACCATCGACCACCAGGATGAGGACACCCCGCGGCCCCTCGGCCGAGTGCGCGATCTCGATGTCGTAGATGCCGATGCCGGCATCGGCGGCCAGCGACATGATTTCCGCCAGGACGCCCACCCGGTCCGGGACGGGGATCCGCAACTCGGCCAGGTGGTCGGGCCGCACGGCACGAGCCGGCAGGTTCCTCCGTGCCGCACTGGCCTTCTGTAGTGAGGCGAGGAGTCCCGCCGGGTCGTGAGCGGCAACTCTCTCCCGCATGACGCCCAGGTCAGTGACGAGCGCATCGAGTGCGGCGACGATGGCGGCGGCATTCTCGGCGCAGATGTCAAGCCAGATCCCGGGTTGGCCGGCGGCCACGCGGGTCATGTCGCGAAAGCCGCCCGCGGCCAGACGGAGCAGTGCGCCGTCCTGTTCGGCGCCGTCCGTCGCGGCGTTCATCAGCGTTGCCGCGACGAGGTGCGGCACATGGGACACCACCGCGACCAGTCGGTCGTGGTCCGCCGCCGAGAGGACGAGGACATCAGCGCCCAGGCTCATCACCACGCCCTTCAGCCGGTTGAAGGCCTCCAGGTCCGTGGCCGCGGTCGGGGTCAGGACCCACACCGCTCCCTCGAACAGGTCGGGGTCGGCACCGTGCAGGCCCGCCTGCTCCGATCCCGCCATGGGGTGCCCGCCGATGAACCGGGGATGATCGGCCTCTTCGACGATCGCCGACTTGACCCCGCTGACGTCGGTCACCACCGCGTCGGCGAGTCGGTCGTCCCCGTTGAGGAGGCCGCGCACCACACCGGCAACCGCGGCGGCCGGGACGGCGACGAAGACCACCTCCGCCATGGGGTCGTCACCGGCGGCGTCGACGACCCCCGCCTCGAGCGCGGCGCGGACCTGCTCCTCGTCGGCATCAAGCCCGGAGACGTGCCAACCGCGCCGGCGCAATCCCAGGGCGATCGATCCTCCGATCAGCCCGGTCCCGACGACGAGTGCCCGCCGGCGCGTATCGACCTCAGCCGGGGAGGTCATCGCGGAGCCCATGGGCGCCGTGGAGGTAGACGTGCTTGATCTCGTCGCGCGATTTGGTCGTATTGACGTGCAGGAGGACCCGGATGCACAGAGGCTTGGAGCCCGGTACCGCAATTTCGGCCGCGCAGAGGAGCGGGACGGCACCGAACCCGATCTCGCGGATGGCCGTCGCTGGGAACGTGCTCGTCACGTCCGCCGTGGCCGTGAACAGCACGCTGATGATGTCGTCCTCGACCAGCCCGTTGCTGGCCATCAGCTCGCGCATCAGCTCCTGGGAGCGTTGGGTGACCTGGGACACCGTGTCCTCGTCGACCGTCGTCGCCCCGCGTAGACCCCTGACCGTGAGAGCGGGTGCCATGGCGGGTCACTCTACCGGCCTCGCTCGGGACACCTGGCTGACCAGGTCGATCTAGGCCCGCCGGCCTCAACCCGGACGCCCCGGACTTGCCGCGGCAGCCAACGCGCGGACCTCGCCGGGCTCGAGGGAGCGCCATTGCCCCGGAAGGAGATTCGCGTCGCGTACCGGCCCGATGCGAGTACGCACGAGGCGCCGTACGGGGTGGCCGATGGCGCTGCACATGCGGCGGACCTGCCGGTTGCGCCCCTCGTGGATCACCAGACGGAGGACTCCCCGCGCCAGGACCCCGACCTCAGCGGGCGCGGTCAGCCCGTCATCGAGCTCGACGCCTTGGCGCAACGAGCGCAATGCGCCCGGAGCAGGCGTACCTCCCTCGACCTCGGCCACGTACTCCTTGACGACCCCGTGCGACGGATGGGTGAGCAGCTGGGACAGCGCCCCGTCGTTGGTCAGGATGAGCAATCCCTCGGTGTGGCGGTCCAACCGTCCGACGGCGAAGACACGCGGTTCCGGCGGCACCAGTGTCATGACCGTGGGCCTCCCCTGGGGGTCATCGGCCGTGGTGATGACCCCGTCGGGCTTGTTCAACAGGTAGTAGACGAGATCGGGCGCGACCGGCACGAGCACGCCGTCGACCTCGACCCTGACGGCCAATGGATCGACCCGCCGTCCGAGCGTGGCGACCTCGCCGTCGACGGTGACACGGCCCGCAGCGATGAGCTCCTCGCAGGCCCGCCGGGATCCCATCCCGACGCGGGCGAGGATCTTCTGCAGACGTTCGCCCTCAGACGTCGTCAGAGGCGGCCTCGACGCCGAGCCCGAGCGCCGACTGCAGGTCACGCTCGAGGTCGCCGGCCACCTCGGGTCCCGGCAGGAAGTCCTCGGCCGCCGGCAGCTGGTCGAGCGAGTCGAGCCCGAGGCGCTCCAAGAAGAGATCGGTGGTGCCAAAGAGGGCCGGCTGGCCCGGTCCGTCGGCGTGGCCGACCACCTCGATATACCCCCGCTGCTCGAGCAGGCGGCTCACGCCGTCCACATTGACGCCGCGCAGCGCCGAGATCTGACCCCGGGAGACGGGCTGGCGGTAGGCCACGATGGCCAGTGTCTCGAGCGCCGCCGTGGACAGGCGGTGGGACACCTCCCTGTTTGCGAACCGCTCGACGTAGGGTGCGAGATCGGGATGGGTCTGCAGTCGAGCCCCACCGGCGATACGGGCCAGGACGAAACCCCGGCGCTCACGCTCGTAGGACAGCGCGAGCTCCGCGAGGACCTCTTCCACCCGCTCGACGGGTTCCTCCGCCAGCTCGGCCAGCAGTTGGGGCGGGATCGGTTCCACCGCCACCAGAAGGATGGCCTCGATCGTGCGTCCCAGCTCTGCGTGCTCCACGGGATTCAACCCCTCACCCTTCGTAGTCGTCGATCTCGTAGCCGGCCAGCTCCGACAGCCCGCGGCCGCTCGTGACCCCGGCCAGATCGTCGGCGGCCAGCCACGAGATGCGCAGGTCACCGAATGTCGAGCCCTGTCCGAGCGTCACGCGCCCCATCTTGCACAGCTCGAGCAGGGCAAGGAAGCGCACGATGACCTCGATGCGCGTGCCGCAGCCCTCGACGAGCGCACGGAACGAGGTGGCCCGTTCGGACTCGGGGCCGGCCATGAGGTCGGCCACGGCCTCGGAGACCGAGACGGTGTCCACCGTGACATGGGACAGATCGACCCGGGGCACCGGGCGCTCGGCCGAACCCCGGAGATAGGCCTGAGCCAGGTCCTCCGGCGTGATCCCGGCCAAGAGGTCCGGGGCGTGCACGACGAAATCGTCGTCCAGCCCCACCTCGCGCGGGATGGAGCGTGACGCTTGTTCGGCCATGGCCACGAAGACGTCGGCGGCCGCGGCGTACGCCCGGCACTCGAGCAGCCGGGCCAGTAGGAGGTCCCGCTCCTCCCAGCCCACGAGATCGTCGTCCTCGTCGGTGGTCTCCGGCCCGGGCAGGAGCCTCTGGGACTTGAGCTCGATCAAGATGGCCGCCACGAGGAGGAACTCCGAGAGCTGGTTGAAGTCGATCTGCTCTCCCTGCTGCGACAGAACGCTCACGAAGCCGTCGATCACGGGCAGCAGTGGGATGTCGAGAATGTCGACCTCGTGGGACGAGACAAGGTGCAACAAGAGATCGATCGGACCCTCGAAACTTGGTGTCGAGACCGAGTAGGCCACCAGCTGACGTTATCGAACCGGCCGACACCCCCCGCGCACCCCTGACCACCTGCCAATGCTTCCCCGGAGGGCTCTACCATGGCGCCTCATGCAAAGGGTCCTTTCCGGCATCGCGCCGTCAGGCAACTTCACCTTGGGGAACTACCTCGGGGCCCTCCGGCACTGGGTCTCCTTTCAGGAAGGCTACGACGCCTTCTACTGCGTGGTTGACCTGCATGCCCTGACCTCGGAGATCGATCCGGCGGACCTGCGGGCCAACACGCTCGATGCCGCTCTCAACCTCCTCTCAGTCGGGCTCGACCCTGAGCGTTGCACCCTTTTCGTCCAGAGTCACGTCCCGGAGCACACCAGGCTGACCTGGTTGCTCGAGTGCACGGCCACCGTGGGCGAGCTCCGGCGCATGACCCAGTTCAAGGACAAGGGGAAAGGCCAGGAAACGGTCCGGGCAAGTCTCTTCACCTACCCGGTCCTGATGGCAGCCGACATTCTCCTCTATGACGCCGCCGCCGTCCCCGTCGGTGACGACCAGCGCCAGCACCTGGAGCTGACCCGGGAGGTCGCCGCCCGGTTCAACAACCGCTACGGCGAGACGTTCACCGTCCCCGAGGCGGCCATCCCCGGTACGGGTGCCCGGGTTATGGACCTCCAGCACCCCGAGCGAAAAATGTCCAAGTCTGTCGATTCCCCCCTGGGCACGATCGGGCTCCTCGATTCCGACCAGGAGATCACCCGGAAGGTGCGCAAGGCAGTGACCGACACCGACGGCGAGATGCGTTACGACCGGGCCGCCAAACCGGGACTGGCCAATCTCCTCGACCTCTTGGCGGCAGCCACCGGGCGGGCGGCCGTCGACGTGGCGGCCGATTACGAGCGCTACGGCGACCTCAAGAACGACGTGGCGGCGGCGCTCTGCGACCTGCTCCGGCCCGTACGGGAGCGGCGGTCCGAGCTCGAGAAGGACCTGCCCTACGTCCACGGCGTGCTGGCCCGCGGGGCGGCGCACGCCCACGACGTGGCGGCGGCGACATACGCCCGGGCCGCGGACGCGATCGGGCTCCTCAGCCCGGGTTGACCGAGCCGAGTTCCCGGCTTCTCAGAGCCCGAGCACCCCGGACCACCAGCTGTAGAGCTGATTGAAGAACCAGGTGAGTGGCCCGTGGGGGTACAGGAAGAAATTCAGCAGCACCAGCCCGAGCAAGATCGGCATCGTGTACTGGCGGTACTTGAGATACGTCGGCCAGTAGCGGGTCGGCAGGAGTCGTTCGAAGAGGACAGAACCGTCCAGCGGCGGCACCGGGATGAGATTGAAGGCACAGAGGCCCACGTTCACGAGGCTGGCGTAGAAGATGATCTCGGCACCGGTGGAGAAAGTGCCCGACGACAGCACCGCGGCCCGCGAGAAATGAACGAAGACGAGCCCGAAGATCGCCGCGAGTGCGGCGTTCACGGCCGGCCCGGCCAGCGACACGACGACGCCCTGGTTGCGCGGGCTGCGCAGGCGCCCGGTGTTCACCGGGACCGGCTTGGCCCAGCCGAAGAAGCCGATCGATCCCAACGAGAGAAGAGCGGGAACGATCAGGGTCCCGACGGGGTCGACGTGCACGACAGGGTTCAAGCTGAGCCGCCCCGCCCGTTTCGCGGTGTCGTCCCCGAAGGCATTGGCCACGAAGCCGTGCGAGATCTCGTGCAAGAGGATGGACGGCACGAGGACGCAGAAGATGATGATCTCCGCCTTCGAAATGTTGTGGTGCACGACCAGCACCACGAACACGAGCACGGCGGCGAGGATCCAGAGTGTCTGCCTGTTGCGCTGACTCATCGGTCGGCGCCCCCCGGAAGGGGCTCCGGACGGGCTCACCTAGTGCTTGGCGGCGTCGGCGATGCAGAGGCGGGCGGCGGGCATTGCCTCGAGTCGGGCTGCCCCGATCGGTTTGCCGCAGACCTCGCAGCTGCCGTAGTTCCCGGCATCCAGACGCTGGATGGCGGCGTCAACCTCGTCGAGGGCCTCGCGGAGCTCAGTGGCCAGGCGCTCGGCCTCGCCCCGCTCCGCCGTCACCTGGCTGGAGTCGGCGAAGTTGGAGTCGTAGCTGAGGCCGCTCCCCTGGTCCGCGAACCCGAGCTCCTTCAGCTGGGCCTGCAACCCGGCCTGCTCCTCGCGTAGGAGGGCGGCGAAGTCGATGTCGGCGGTTTCCGCCGTGGGGGCCTCGTTCGGCATGGGCTCATGCTACGCGGTCCCTCCCCCCTTTGGCTCCCGCCCGTGGGTGGGCGCTCTCGTAGGCCCGGCGGAGGTGCTCGGGGGAGACCTTCGTGTAGCGCTGCGTCGTGGCGATGGAGGCGTGGCCCAGGAGCTCCTGGACGACCCGCACGTCGGCCCCCCGGCCCAGCATGTGGGTCGCGCAGGAGTGTCGCAGGACGTGGGGGCTGACCTTCTCCGCGAGACCGACGCGGCCGGCGTACTTCTTCACCACCCCGAACACGCCCACCCGGGTCAGCCGCCCGCCCCGGGCGTTGAGGAAGACCGCCGCGGCGTCGCTCCGGCGGCGCCACTTCTTCGGCTCGAGAAGGGGACGGCCCTCGCCGGACAGCCAGTCGGCCAGGGCGGCGCGGGCGAGCCCCCCGAGTGGAACGACCCGCTCCTTGTCGCCCTTGCCCAGCACGCGCAGGAGCGGCAGGTCGGCACCCTCGACGGCACCGGTGACGTCACCGAGGTTGAGGCCGACGACCTCGCTGACGCGGGCCCCGGTGCCGTAGAGCACCTCGAGCAACGCCCGGTCGCGCAGGACGACGGGACCGGTACCGACCACCGCGCCGAGCAGCTGCCCGGTCTCCTCCTCGCTCAGCGCCTTGGGAAGCAGATCGGTCACCGAGATGGAGGGCAGGTCGAGAGTGGGATCGTCCCCGCGCACGCCCTCTTCGACCAAGAAGCGATGGAAGCCCCGGATGCTCGAAAGCGCCCTGGCCACCGACGACGCACCGTGGGTCCGGCGCAGGGCGGCCAGGTGTGCCGCCACGTCGGCGGACGTCGCAGCTTCGATGCCACCCCCGTCGAGGGCTTCCTGGTAGGTCGCCAGGTCGCGGCGATAGGCCGCCAGGGTGCGGGGCGAGCGGCCGCGCTCCACCTCGAGCCACGAGAGGAACTCCTCGGCGTCGCGGGGCAGCGCCTCCGTCACGGCGCGAGCCCGCGAGCCGCGAGCCGCTGGCGGGCCAGGTACAGGCCGAGCATCGTGGTCTCGTCCTTGATGTCGCCGCGCGCCACCAGGTCGTCGAGGTCGTCGAGGTGGATCGTCTCGACGGTCAAATAGCCCTCCTCCACGCCGTCCGGCCGTGCCGGACAGGGCGTGAGGCCGGTCGCCAGGTAGATGAGGGTGAGCTGGTCGCTGATCCCCGGCGTGTTCCACGCCCCGACGAGGAGCTCCCAGCGGGAGGCCTCGAGCCCTGCTTCCTCGGCCAGTTCGCGCCGCGCCGTCACCTCCGGCGACTCTCCCGCCTTGTCGCGTGTCCCGGCTGGAATCTCGAGCACCAGGGCATCGACGGCTGCCCGGTACTGGCGCACCAGCGTCACGGTGCCGTCGTCGTGCATGGGGACGACGGTGACGGCACCGGGGTGGCGGATGACGAAGCGGTCGAAGGGCCGGCCGTTGGGATCGCGCAGGTGGAAGCGGTCCACCCGGAACAGCCAGGCCTGGAGGAGCTCTTCCTCCGAGACACGGCGGAACCCCGACACCCCTCTAGGTGACGGCGTCGAGGTCGAGCAGGTGCGGCTCGCGTCCGTCCGCCCGTTCCAGTGCGGCCGCAACCAGCTCCCGGAAGAGGGGGTGGGCCCGATCGGGCCGGCTCTTGAACTCCGGGTGGGCCTGGGTGGCCACCCAGTACGGGTGCTCATCCAGCTCGACGAACTCGACCAGCCGGCCGTCGGGCGAGATCCCCGAGCACACCAGGCCGACCGCCTCGAGCCTGGCCTTGTAGCGGTTGTTGAACTCGAAGCGGTGCCGGTGGCGCTCGGTCACGCCGAGCGTGCCGTAGGCCTGGGCAACCTTCGAGCCCGCCAGCAGCGCCGCCTGGTACGAGCCGAGCCGCATCGTCCCGCCCTTGTCGGTCACCTCGGCCTGGTCGGGCATGAGGTCGATCACCATGTGCGGGGAGAGGCTGTCGAACTCACGTGAGTTGGCCCGCTCCAGCCCGGCCCGGTCGCGGGCAATGGAGATCACCATCACATGGAGGCCGAGGCACAGGCCCAGGCACGGGATGCCGTGGTCGCGGGTGTACCCCGCGGCGGCGACCATGCCTTCGATGCCGCGCTCGCCGAAGCCGCCCGGGATGACGACGGCATCGAGTCCCCGCAGCCGGTCGGTCCCGATCAGGCCGGGGACGAGCTCGGCGTCGATCCAGTCCAGCTCGACCTCTGCCCCGTGGTGGAAGCCGGCGTGGCGCAACGCCTCGACCACCGACATGTAGGCGTCGGGCATGTTCACGTACTTGCCGACGATCCCCACCTTGACGCGGCGCGACAACGATTCGACCCTGGCAACCAGACTCTCCCACTCGGAGATGTCGATGGGATGTCCGGACTCGTCGATGCCGAGGGTCCGGCAGACATAGGAGTCGAGACCCTGTTCATGCAGGACGAGTGGGATCTCGTAGATGCTCGGCGCGTCGACGGCCGAGATCACGGCGTCGATGGCGACGTCGCACTGGAGCGAGATCTTGCGCTTCAGGCCCTCGGAAATTGGCTTGTCACTCCGGCACACGATGACGTCTGGCTGGATACCCCTGCTTCGCAACTCCGTGACCGAGTGCTGGGTGGGTTTCGTCTTCTGCTCGCCCGACACCAGGTACGGCACCAGGGTGAGGTGCACGTAGCAGACGTTGTCGCGGCCGATGTCCCGCCGGAATTGCCGGATGGCCTCGATGAAGGGGACGATCTCGATGTCACCGACGGTTCCCCCGATCTCGACGATGACGATGTCGACGTCCTCGTCGGCCAGCCGGTGGATGCGGTCCTTGATCTCGTCGGTGACGTGCGGGATGACCTGAACCGTGCGACCCAGGAAGTCACCGCGCCGCTCCTTCTCGATCACGGAGCGGTAGACCCCGCCGGTCGTCGTGTTGGATCGCCTCGACAGGTTCTCGTCGATGAAGCGCTCGTAGTGGCCGAGGTCGAGATCGGTCTCGCCACCGTCTTCCGTGACGAACACCTCGCCGTGCTCGCCGGGATTCATGGTGCCCGGGTCGACGTTGATGTACGGGTCCAGCTTGCACATCGTCACCCGCAACCCGCGGCATTTGAGGAGCCGACCGAGCGAAGAGGCGGTGAGACCCTTCCCGAGCGAGCTCGAGACACCACCCGTGACGAAGATGAACTTGCTCACGCCGCCTTCGGCACGCCGAGGACCGTGTCGCATGATCGGTGCACCCGGCCACGATAATCGAAGCCTGCAGAACTCGTGGTGGACTACCTCCCCTGTGTTGCGCCGAGAAGCTCGCGGGCGTGCGCACGGGCGGCGTCGCTGTCGGGGTGCCCCGAGAGCATCCGTGACAGCTCGGTGACGCGCTCCTCGCCCCGGACCACCGTTGCGGTCGTCACGGTGCGACCCCGGGACTCCTGCTTGACCACGCTGATCTGGGCATCGGCCCGCGACGCCACCTGGGCCAGGTGAGTCACGACGAGCACCTGGCGATCACCCCCGACCTCGTGGAGGGCCTCACCGAGGGCCAGGGCGGCCGCGCCGCCCACCCCGGCGTCCACCTCGTCGAAGATCATGGTGTGGGGACCCCCCAGGCCGACCAGGCGGATCGCCAACATGGCCCGGGCCAGCTCGCCGCCCGAGGCGGCACGGGCGAGGGGCTGCATCGCCTCCCCCACGTTGGCGCCGAGCGCCAGCTCCACCGGTTCGCCCGTCCCCCCGGGGGCCACCCGCACCTCGAGCCGGGCGCCCGCCATGGCGAGAGCCCCGAGGCGCTGGCCGACCAGATCGCCGAAGCCACCGGCGGCACCGACGCACGTGGCGCGCACGTCGGCCTCGGCCGACGCCAACTCGCTGCTCCGGAAGTCGCGCTCGGCCTGGAGCCGCGCCGCCTCTCCTTCAGCGTTCTCGAGGGCGGCCAGACGGGCGGTGCCGTCGCGGCCGTAGGCGATCACCGCGGCCAGGTCCTCGCCGTACTTGCGCCGCAGCTCGGCCAGCAGCCGCCGGCGCTCCTGCACGTCGATGAGGCGCTGGGGATCGTCATCCCAGCCCTCAACGTCGTCGCGCAACGAACGGGCCACATCGGACAACTCGACGGACGCGGCGGCCAGGCGGGCGTGGTAGCCCTCGAAGGCCCCGCGGGCGGCCAGCGCGCCAGCGGCACGACCGAGCAGGTCGAGAGCCCCACCTTCGCCGCCGCCCGGGTCGATCAGCTCGACGGCACCGAGCGCAGCGTCGCGATAGGCGGCGGCGTCGGCCAGCCGGTCTTCCTCCCGGCGGAGGGCAACCTCCTCGTCGGGATCCTCCAGGTGGGCGGCGGCGATCTCCGCCACTTGGTAGCGCAGGACGTCGGCCTCGCGGGCGCGCTGCTGCGCGTCGCCGCCCAAACCCGCCAGCGCCTCGTCGAGCGCGTGCAGCTGGCTCCGGATGGCCCGCACCCGGCTCAGATCGGTGCCGGCGAAGGCGTCGAGGACGTTTCGTTGCGCCGTAGCGGTGACCAGGGCACGGTGCTCGTGCTGCCCGTGGATCTCGACGAGCTCGGTGGCCGCCTCGCCCAGCGCGGCCAGCGGCGCCATGCGACCGTCGACCCAGGCGCGGGACCGGCCCTCGGCGGGGACGGACCGGGCCAGGATCACCTCACGGTCGGCCCCGCCCTCCTCCACCACGAAGCGTGCCTCGACCAGGGCCTCGGTGGCGCCTGCTCGCACCATGCCGGGACTGGCCCGTCCGCCCAGCACCAGCTGCAGGGCCTCGACCACCAGGGTCTTGCCCGCCCCGGTCTCGCCGGTGAGGGCGGTCATGCCGGGCCCGAAGACCAGGGTCAGGTCCTCGATGACCCCCAGGTCCCGGACGTGCAGGTCGGTCAGCACCGCGCGCTCATTGATCCCGGTCGGCGAGGAGCCGGAAACGCAGGATGCTGCCGAAGGTCTGCGGTTCGTTCCGCACCACCCGCACCGGCCGCTCGGCCACCGTGCAGGTGACGGTGGCACCCGGCTGCAGCCGCCCGATCTCCTGCCCGTCGATGACGAGGACGCCCGACCGGTCGGGTGCGACCTCGACCGACACCTCCTGGTGCTCGGTGAGCACGAGGCTGCGGTCGAGGGCGAAGTGCGGGGCCACCGGTGTCACGACCATGGCGCGCAGGGTCGGGGCCAGGATCGGCCCGCCGGCGGAGAGGTTGTAGGCCGTCGACCCGGTCGGGGTGGCCACGATGAGGCCGTCGGCCGAATAAGTGAGGGCCTCCTCCCCGTCCACGGTGGTCGCCAGACGCACGGTGTGGCCGAAGTCGATCTTCTCGATGACCACCTCGTTCAGCGCCAGCAGCGTCGTGACCTCACCGCCGACCGAACGGTCTGCGATCGCCACGTCGAGAGCGCAGCGGGATTCGATGATCGCATTCCCGTCGAAGAACTTGGTCAGCGCACCGCGCACCTGGTCGGGCAGAAGGTCCGGGAGGTAGCCGAGGCGCCCGAAGTTCACGCCCAGGACCGGGACGTCCTCGGTCGCAGCCAGGCGGACGACGCGCAGGAAGGTGCCGTCACCGCCCATGCTGACCGCCACCGTGGTCCCGGCTAAGTCGACCGCGGCGAGATCGCCGTCGGTGCCGGCCTCCCGGACACGGTCAGGCCCGCTGAATTGGAGGATGCGAGCGACGTCCCCGCGCCCCGTGAGCCAGGCCGCGGTGTCGGTGGCCAGAGCAAGCGCGTCGGGGCGGTCGGGATGGACCAGGAAGGTGACGGTCGCCATCGCCGGGTGGTGGCTCAGCCGGCCGGTCGGGCCGGCGGAAGGTGTCCGTCCGCCTCCGACACGGCGGCGCCGAACAGGGCGGCGGCCTCCCCCGCCCCATAACCTGGCATGCCCTTGCGGGCGTGCACCAGGAACTCGACGTTGCCGGCCGAGCCGGTCAGAGGCGAAGCCATCGCTCCCATGATGCCGGTTCCGGCGTCATGCAGCGCGGACGCCACCCCCTCGAGGGCGCCCAGCCAGAGCGCGGGGTCCCGGATCACGCCCCTGCCCCGGGAGGCGGCGACCCGTCCCACCTCGAACTGGGGCTTGACCAGGAGGACGAGGTCGGCGCCGGGGGCCGACACCGGTCCGGTCAGGGCAGGCACCACGCTGCGCAGTGAGATGAAGGAGAGGTCGGCCACCACGAGCGGGCACGGCTCGTAGGCGGGGTCGGCGGCCTGGAGGTCCGCCGTGGTCAGTGTCCGCACGTTGAGTCGTTCGAGGACCGTCACCCTGGAGTCGACGCGCAGGGCGGGA
This sequence comes from uncultured Acidimicrobiaceae bacterium, assembly GCA_963764305.1. Lineage (GTDB taxonomy): Bacteria > Actinomycetota > Acidimicrobiia > Acidimicrobiales > RAAP-2 > Bog-473. Next base: position 357,717 of record CAVXSD010000006.1, read on the forward strand.
TGGAGCTGCCCATGGCCGACGTCCACGGCGTAGACGTGGGACGCGCCACGCTGGAGCAGGCAGTCGGTGAAGCCGCCGGTGGACGCACCCGCATCGAGGGCGCGCCTGTCGGTGACGGCGATGGGAAAGCGGTCCAGGGCGGCCTGGAGCTTGAGCCCGCCTCGGCCGACGAACGGACACGGGGGTCCGAGAAGGACGACCGGCTCGTCCGCCGCCACGAGGCGCGCCGGCTTGTCGGTCGGGGCGCCGGAGACGAGGACGCTGCCGGCCGCGACCGCCGCCCGGGCCTCCTGCCGGGAGTCGACGAGGCCCCGTCGCACGAGCTCGGCGTCGAGCCGGCGGCGGGCCCCGCCGGTCAGCTGGCGGCCTTCCTGGCGGCCTTCTTGGGTGCGGGACTTTTTGCCTCGGTGGCCTTCTTGGCCTGGGACTTGGTGGAGGCCGAGGTCGTCGACCCGGTCGAGGTCTTGACGCCGGGGATCCGTGACGGGGCCACCTTGGTGGCGGCGTCCCGGGCCCGCGTGGCCGTCTTGCCGGCCTGCGTGGTGGCGCCCCTGGTGGCGCTGCGCCCGGCCTCGGCCGACTTCTTCAGGATCTCGGCTACGTGGTTCGCCAGGGACTCGTGGGACTTCGGGTCGATCCGGTCAAGTTTGGTGGCCACCTCGCGGCGCACCAGCTCGAGGATATGTTCGCTGGACCTGCGGCTCCGCTCGACCAGGTTGTCGACCCGCTCTTGTGCCTGGCTGCGCCGGATGTCTCCGGCGTTCACCAACTCTCGCACGATCTCTTCGGCCCGACCGCGGCTGACCTGTCCGACGACCGTCCCCGCATCGAGGTACTTGCGTATGCGCTCATTGCTTGCCATGAAACAAGAGTATCTCAAGTGCTAGCTAATAGCAAGCACTTCATCCGGCCGCCCCGAGGGTGTCCCGCACCAGCCGGAGCAGGTCGGGCGCCACGATCGCCGGGTCGGCATCGTCCGGAACCTGCCCGGGCCGGGTGACCCCCGAAAGGACCAGGGCGAACGGAACGTCGAGCTGGGCGGCCAGCTCGCCGTCGGTGGCCGGGCGGTCGCCGACCATGGCGCGCAGCTCCCCCGGCGACGCCGCTCCGTTGATGGCGTCGGCGGTCGGACGGTGCGGCTTCCCCGCCACCTCCGGCGCCGTCTCGGCGGCGGTGACCACGGCGGCGAGGAGCGCCCCGGCGCCCGGCAGCAGCCCGTCCGGCGTGGGGTGGGTCGGGTCCTCGTTGGTGGCGATGAGGCGCGCCCCCGCTCGCACGGTGGCCGCGGCGCGGGCCACCGCCTCGAAGGTGAAGGACCGCGTCCACCCGACCACGACCGCATCGGCCGGACCCTCGGGCACGACCGTGACGCCGCGGCGGGCCAGGGCCTCGACGACCCCGTCATCGGCGAGGACGAGCGCGGACGTCCCGGGAGCGAGCATGCCCGCCGCCACGTCGGCCGAGCTGAGGACGTCGGCGTCGGCCGCCGTGATCCCGCAGTGGGCGAGACGGCGGTGCAGTTCGGCCCGCGTCGGCGCGGAGTTGTTCGTGGCGAACAGGACGCGCACACCGGCCCCGCGCAGCCGGGCCACCGCCTCGTCCACTCCGGGAATGGGCTGCCCCGTGAGCCACACCACACCATCGAGGTCGACGACCCATGTCCCCCCGGGCGGCGGTGGCCACATCGAGGCCGAGGCTAACCTGCCTTCCTCGACTTCGGCCGCCGTGACCGACCTGGACGTCGACGGCGACGGCGACGGCGACGGCGAAGGCGACGAGCTTGTTCCGCACCAGCGCGTCGCTGGCGAAGGCCGATGGCGTCTACGGCGTCAGCTGTCGGCCCAGGGCGGTTGGAAGCTGATGGAGCGGGCCACGTCACGTTGAGTGACGAATCCCACCACCCGCGCGCCCTCGACGACGGGGAGCCGGGCCCGCTGGTGCCGGCACATCAGGGCGACGGCGTCTTCGAGCGGGACATCGATGTCGAGGGCCACCACGCCATCCGCCTCGGCGAACTCGGTCAGGCTGACCTCTTGGGGGTCACGGCCGCGGGCGACGACGCGGGTCACGATGTCGCGGCTACTCACCATCCCGGCCAGGCTGTCGTCGTGCAGGCAGAGGGGGACGGGGTCCTCTCCGTGGGCGGCGAGAAAACAGGCGGCATCCGCTGCGGTCTCCGTGGTCCGGAGCACCTCGATGTCCTCGGACATGACGTCCCGGATGGTCCTCATGGTGACCTCCCACCGCGGCGCGGTCCTGCTCGGCCGCCCCTCCACCCTCGCGCCCTGGGCCCGCCGCCGGCAACGTTCGGGCGGCAATCCCTCAGGACCAGCAGCTTCTCGGCCTTATGCGCGCGCTGCTCAGCTTGCCGCGATGAGGTTGGTCGGATCGGCCAGGAACTTCCCCACGGCGACGAGGAAGCGCGACGCCGCCTGCCCGTCGACAAGCCGGTGATCGAAGGACAGGCTCAGGGTCACGACATCGCGCAGGGCGACCGCGCCTTCGAACTCCCACGGTCGCCGCTGCACGGCCCCGACGGCGAGGATGGCGGCCTCCCCGGGGTTGAGAATGGGGACGCCGGCGTCCACTCCGAAGACCCCCACGTTGGTCACGGTGATGGTCCCGCCCTGCAGCTCTGCCGGCGTGCAACGGCCCGCCCGGGCACGTGCCGCGACGTCGCCGAGGGCCTGGGTCAACTCCCGCAGGGACAGCGTGTTCGCCTCTTTGACGTTGGGCACGACGAGACCCCGAGGTCCCGCCACGGCGATGCCCAGGTGCACGTAGTGCTTCGTCACGACCTCGGCGGTGCGCTCGTCCCACGCCGTGTTCAACGTGGGATGGTCGCGCAGCGCGAGCACCACGGCGCGGGCCACGACGGCCAGCGTCGTCGCATGGAGTCCCTCGAAGTGGGGATGCTCACGGAGGCGATCGACCAATTGCACGGTGGCGGTCACGTCGATCGTGAGGAACACGCAAGCCTGCGGCGCTGTTGTCACGCTGCGCACCATGGCTTTGGCCATGTGCTTCTGGACGCCCCCCATCGGTGCCCTCGTCTCACGGCCTGGAGCGCCGTCCCCAGGCGTGCCTCCCAGATGGGCGGCCAGGTCCTCACGCGTGATGATCCCGCCGGGCCCGTGGCCGGTCACCTCGGCCAGGTCCACGCCGCGCTGACGTGCCATGAAGCGCACCGGTGGCGCCGCCAGCGGCCGGACCGCGCCTGCTGGGGGCGCGTCCGTCGGCATGCGCTCGCGATGCCCGCTCCCGTTACGGCGTCGGCGACTGGGTGGCGCGTCCGACGGGCCGTAGCCCACGAGCATGGGCACCTTCTGGTCGGCGTCATCGCTCTCCGGATCCGCTGTTTCGATGGCGATGAGCGGGGCCCCGACCTCGACCGCCTCCCCCACCGCGGCCAGGAGCTCGACGACGGTGCCGGCGAAGGGGCTGGGCAGCTCCACGACGGCCTTCTCGGTCTCCACCTCGAGGAGGACCTGGTTCAGGGCCACCTCGTCACCGGCCGAGACGTGCCAGGCCGCGACGTCGGCCTCAGTGAGTCCCTCGCCGAGATCGGGCAGCGCGAAGCGCCGCACCCTGCTCATGGCTGCAGGCACCGGTCGACCGCGTGGAGGACGCGGTCGGCGTCGGGCAGGAAGTGGCCCTCCATCCGGGATGGTGGGTAGGGCGTGGCGAAGCCGCCGACCCGGCGCACCGGTGCCTCCAGGTGGTAGAAGCAGCGCTCGGAGACCCGGGCCGCGATCTCGGCCCCGAGCCCGCCGAACACGGACGCTTCGTGGGCGACGACCAGCCGCCCCGTCTTGCGCACGGAGCTCTCGAGGGTCTCGAAGTCCAACGGGGAGAGCGACCGCAGGTCGACCACCTCGATGGACGTTCCTTCCTGCTCGCCGATCCGCGCGGCCTCGAGGGCGGTCGCCACCATGGGCCCGTAGGCGGCGAGGGTGACGTCGCTCCCCTCGTTGGCCACCACGGCCCGATGGAGCGGGACGTCGGACAGGGGGGCGGTGTCGTCGACCTCACCCTTCTCCCAGTAGCGGCGCTTCGGCTCGAAGAAGACGACCGGGTCGTCGGACGCGATCGCCTGCTGGATCATGCGGTAGCCGTCGGCCGAGTTGCTCGGCGTCACCACCCGTAGCCCCGCCGTGTGGGCGAAATAGGCCTCGGGCGACTCGGAGTGATGCTCCACCGCGCCGACGCCGCCCCCGAAGGGGATGCGGATGGTCAACGGCATGCCCACCCGGCCCTCGTTGCGATAGCGCAGCTTGGCCAACTGCGAGACGATCTGGTCAAAGGCCGGGTACACGAAGCCGTCGAATTGGATCTCGCAGACCGGCCGGTACCCCCGGATGGCCAGCCCGATCGCCGTGCCGATGACGCCGGACTCGGCGAGCGGCGTATCGATCACGCGGCGGTCGCCGAAGTCCCGCTGCAGCCCCTCGGTGACGCGGAACACGCCTCCGAGCTTCCCGATGTCCTCCCCCATGAGCACGACCTTGGGGTCGTGCTCCATGGCCTGGCGCAAGCCGCTGTTGAGCGCCCTGCCGAGGGACATGGTGGCCGTCACCCGTCCTCCTCGAACCCGGCCAGGTAGGCCAGGTAGTCGTCCCGCTCCTCCTCCAGGAGTGGGTGTGGCTCGGCGTACACGTGGGCGAACAGGTCGGCCGGCTCCGGATCGGGCATGGCGAGGCAGCCGCGGCGCAGCGCCGTGGCCGCCTCGTCAGCGCGGGTGGCCACGTGCTCGTCGAACACATCGTCGGCGAGGCCCTCGACGCGCAGCAGCGCATGCAGGCGGGCCAGCGGATCCTTGACGCGCCACGCCTCCTCGTCTGCGGGCGAGCGGTAACGGGTGGGATCGTCCGATGTCGTGTGGGGCCCCATGCGGTAGGTGACCGCTTCGATCAGCGTGGGTCCCAGGCCGGCCGAGGCGCGGGAAAGGGCGAGGAGGGTGGCGGCCATGACAGCGAGCACGTCGTTGCCGTCGACCTGGATGCCCGGGATGCCGTAGCCCTGGCCCCGCTGGGCGATGGAGGTGTGGGACTGCACGCGCACGGGCTCGGAGATCGCCCACTGGTTGTTCTGGCAGAAGAAGACAACCGGCGCCATGTAGCTGGCGGCGAAGCCGAAGGCCTCGGCCACATCACCCTCGCTGATGGCGCCGTCCCCGAAGTAGGTCACGGCGGCCGAGGTGGCCCCGTCGAGCTGAATCCCCAGCGCGTAGCCGGTGGCGTGGAGCGGCTGCGAGCCGACCACGATGGCCGGCGTGGCGATCCCGTAGGCCGCCGGGTCCCAGCCGGAGAGGCCGGCGCCGCGCCAGAGGCGCAGCATCTGCACCGGGTCGACACCCCGGCAGTACACCACGCCGTGCTCGCGGTAGCTGGGAAAGACGAAGTCGTCGGGACGCAAGGCCCGGGCAGACCCGACCTGGGCGGCCTCCTGCCCGAGCAGCGGAGCCCACAGCGCCAGCTCGCCCTGTCGCTGTAGCGCCATCGCTTCGCGGTCGAGACGCCGTACCACCGCCATGTCGCGGTAGAGGCTGCGAAGTTGGTCGGCGTCGACGTCCGCCACCAGCTCCCAGTAGGGGCACCCGACCGTCCGCTGTCCGTCCACCGAGATCAGCTGGACCAGACCGTCGAAGCCCATCAACTCGGGATTCTTCGCCTCCGGAACCCGAACCTGCGCAGTGGCCATCTGGACTCCCTTCACGAGCAGGGCTCGACGGGAGCATCAGATCACGGTTCGGCCGTTTGGAGCGGGAAATGGATCAGATCAGCGCCTGGACACACTTTATGTGCAGTGATCTGTAGATCAGCGCAATGACTCCTCGGGAGCTCCCGGGAGGCGGAGAAGCCCGATCGGCAAAGAAAGGAGGCTCAGGAGGCCTTGCGGCGGGCGGCGGCCTTGGCCCCGGCCGGCTGCTTGGCGGCCTTGGCCGCCTTCTTGGCCGGCGCAGACTTTGCCGAGGCCCGCTTCGCCGCCGGGGCCCGCTTGGTGCTCTTCGCCGAACCCGGCTTGGCGGCCGCGGCGATGCTGGCGTTGAGCGCCTCCATCAGGTCGACGACCTTTGCCGCGGGTTCCGGTCCCTCCTGCAACACGATCTCGTGGCCGTTGCGCTTCTCCTCGATGAGGGCTTCGACCTTCTCGCGGTGCGTGTCGTGGAAGCGCCCCGGGTCCCAGTCGCTCTCCATCGACTCGATGAGGAGCTGCGCCATGGAGAGCTCCCGCTCGGTGACGTCGCCGGTCTCGGGCAGCTCGAGGTCACGTCCCGGTGCACGTACCTCGTCGGAGAAGTACATGGTGTGCAGGGCCAGCGCGTCGTCCTCGGGCCTGATGGCGACGAGGTACTCCTTGTTGCGCATGACCAGCGTGGCGATGGCGACGCGTCCGGCTTCGGCCATGGCCCGGCGGAGCAGCGCGTAGGCCTTGTCGGCACCGGCTCCCTCGGGGGCCAGGTAGTAACTCGAGCGGAAGTAGACGGGGTCGATGTCGACCAGGCCGACGAAATCGGAGATCTCGATCTGTCGCGACTTCTTGGGCTCGGCCGACTCCAGCTCCTCCTCGCTGAGGATGACGTACTCGCCCCCGCCGAGGTCGAACCCGCGCACGATCCGGTCCTGGGAAACCTCCTCACCGGTCCGCTCGTTGACCTTCTTGTAGCGGATCCGGTCGGACGTCCCCTCTTCGAATTGGTTGAAGTGGATGCTCTTGTCCGAGGTGGCCGGGTACAGGCCGACGGGGATGTTCACCAGTCCGAAGCTGAGAGCCCCCTTCCAGATCGTTCGTGGCACGCCCACCAAAATACCAGTCCAGAGCGGGTCCACCACCTTGTTACAGCCTTTCGCCACACTGAGGCCATGGTGAAGGACGCGCCGACCGGCTTCGGCCCCGCCCTACTCAGGGGTTTGGTCGAGCTGGGCCCGGTCGAGCCGTTCTCCGGCGACCTGTCCCTCGAACTGGGCATTTCCGTCTGGCTCCGGACCAGCGGGACGTCCCTCATGCAGGCTCGCTCGGCGCTCCTGGAGATCCGCCAGGTGATTCTGGAGGTCTGCGCCCTGGACCCGGCCACGGAGCCGGTCCCCCTGGTCGGCCGCTCGCCCCGGTCCGACGTGGTCACTCTGGTCGCCTACGTCTCGGAGCTGCTCAGGCGGGCGTCGGCGGGGCTGGGGCGCGGTGTGGGGGTAGTCGTCCAGGCGGTGGTGGCGGAGCTCCCGGCGCCAGAGGACGAGGCGCTCGGGGCCTGACCCTTTCAGCCGAGACCGGCGATGATCGCGATGCCGGCGGTCGGGCGGCGCTTCCTCCTCCCGTCCTCCCCCGGGTCGCACGTCCGCTCCAGCACCGGGCCAGACCTCGTGGGGCAACATTCGGTTGCTGGCAGACCGGCAGCGCGGTCACAGCCGGCTCTCGAGGCAGGCAGGTCATGATGGTGCGGCATGGCGACTCGGCGGCGGCGCAGGATCGCGTTGGGGGTCGTCGGCGTCGCCGTGCTGGCGGTTCTCGTGGGCTTCCTCGGTCCCTACGTGTACATCCACTTCATCGAGGGGCCCGCGCCGGCCAGGCTCGAGCTGCCGGGTGCGTCCGTATCGACACCATCCACCACGGCGCAGGGAGCCGACACGACCTCGTCGTCGCTCGAGGGGACCTGGAACGTCGCCAGCGGCTCCACCGCGGGCTACCGGGTAGAAGAAGTATTGATCGGTCAAAGCGCGACGGCGGTGGGCCGCACGGACAAGATCTAGGGGGTCCCTGACCGTCGCCGGTTCGACGGTGACGAAAGGACAGTTCACCGTCAACATGGCCACCATCAGCGACAAGAGTCAGCGCAACGCGCGCTTCGCCGGTCCGATCATGGATGTGAGCAGATACCCCACGACGACGTTGACCCTCACTTCGCCCATCGGCCTCGGGACGATCCCGGTAGCCGGCGTCGTGACGAGGTACAAGGCCGTCGGTGACCTCGATATGCACGGGGTGACCAAGTCAGTGTCCTTCCCAGTCTCAGCCGAGCGCGTCGGCAGCGAGATCCATGTGTTGGCCGACATCTCGATCCCCTTCTCCGAGTGGGACATCGCCAACCCGAGCATCGGCGGGTTCGTCACCACGGCGAACACGGGCACGCTCGAGGTCCTGCTGCACCTCACGCAGGGACGCGGTAACCCGGTGTCGACGTCGTCCTCGTCCGGCTCGTCCGGACCGGTTGGTGGCGGTGGAGGAGGTGGAGGTGGAGGTGGAGGTGGAGGTGGCCCCGTCACTGTGCCCAGCACGACCGTTCCGCCGCTCACGCTCCCTTCGAGTTAGCAGTTAGCCATCCGGATCAAGCCTCGGTCCGTGGCAACCGAGGTAGCATACGCACCGTCGCAGCACGCCCGTTTTGGGGTGGTCGCGCGTCGAATCCCCACCCGAATGGGGTATGGCCAGAGGGTCCCGCCCAGCGCATCCGAGAGAGGATCCGTGACAACTGTCAATCAGCCCCTGCATGGCGGCCGTCGTCGTCTGAGCCTCCCGGGTCCGGCGCGACGCCGGCTCACCCGTTGGGGTCCTGCGTTGGTCTCGATCACGGCTGCACTGGCGTACGCCCTCTACGTCGCACTCCGCACGTACGAGGTGGATCTCGGCGTCTACCTTCGCCTGGGCGGCAAGTACATCTTCACTTCCCACCTCTATTCCTTCGTCTTGCCGAACACGAGCCTCCCGTTCACGTACCCACCGTTCGCCGCACTGCTCTTCGCCCCCTGGCAGCGGACATTCAGCACCGTCGGATCTGTGCAGACGGTCTGGACTTTGTGCAACTTGCTTGTGCTCGCCGCGGTTCTCCGACTTTCCGTACGGCTGGTGAAACCGTCGCTCGGCAAGGCCTCGAGCTGGCGGCTCGCACTTGCCCTCAGCCTCCCGGCATTGCTCCTCAACCCGGTGCTGATCACCATCGGGTTTGGCCAGGTGAACCTCTTCGTCATGCTCCTCGTGATGTGGGACCTCCTGAGCGAGCGTCGTATCGGGAAGCGACAGATCCCTCTCGGAGTCGCCACCGGGCTGGCTGCAGCGGTCAAGCTCACCCCGCTGCTCTTCGTTCCCTACCTGCTGCTCACCCGGCGTTTGCGCGGGGCGGTCACCTGCATGATGACGTTCATCGCGTGCGAGGTGGTGACCTTCGTTGTGTCGCCCACCTCGTCCAGGGCCTATTGGACGAAGGCGATCTTCCGGCCGGGGCGCGCCGGCGATCTGTCCATTGTCGACAACCAGAATCTGTGGTCAGTCGTCGAGCGCTTCACGCACGCAGTGCTTCCCAGCACCGTCATGCTGCCGTTGCTCGTGGCCGCCGCCGCGGTCGGTCTCTGGCTGGCCGCCGAGGCCCACCGGCGGTCGTCGCCGCTGTTGGGGGTCCTCATCGCTGCGGCGACGTGCCTCTTCGTGTCCCCCATTTCGTGGGTCCACCACATGGTGTGGGTCGTGCCGGCGATCCTGTGGCTGGCCTTGGCGGCGGACAGGCCGCACTGGGGCCGCCAAATCGCTGCTCTGGCCGCCGTTCTCTTCTGGAGTGCACCCGTCTGGTGGGTCCCGTACAAGAACACGTCAGATCTCCACCTCAGCCCCCTACAGCTGATCGCCGGGAATTCGTTCTTCATCGCCATGGTGCTCTTTGTGGTTGGGGCAGCCGTTCTCGTCATCCGACGAAGAGCTGTTCACCACGAGGGAGAGATGCATCTCTCGCACCTGCCGGGGTGACAGTTGATGCCGTCACGCGGTACATACGTCATACGTCGCGCCCCTTCGATGTCTGGTCGATGTGCGCGAGGAGAACATGCGGGCGGCGGACCCGGCGCCTTAGACCTGCGACGATGGGCCGGCCGGAGGCCGGCAGGGTGTGGGTCCTGTCACACAGCACCCTCAAACAGCATCAAAATTCTCAATGCCTGCTCGCCATCGTTGCCTGCCGCAGTACGGCATTTACATGGGGCAGTGTCGGCATAGTCCGTCGAGTGGTGAGACACCCTAACTGTGAACGTTATTCTGCGGCGTGGTCCCGGTGAGCTGTCTTAGATGATGGGAGTCCGAACCGCTCTGAGACGGGGTCGAGATCGAATAGTCGATCTGCTCAGTAGCGACCGCAGCGATCCCCTCATCAGCGCTCCGGTCATCGCCCGGAACCGGATTGACGACCTGCATCTCAAGCTGCTTTTGAGTTTCAAGTTGCGTCCCGATTCAAACTGTCTCGACGTGGGGGCGAATACAGGGATCTTCCTACGAGAAATCCAACGCGTTGCACCTCACGGACATCACATCGCCTACGAGCCAGTGCCGAGCCTGTGTGCGGAGCTGAAGCGCCAGTTCCCTGAGGATCGACGTTCGCCAGCGTGCACTTTCAAGCGAGGACGGCCAACGCACATTTGTTCACGTATTGGATCCCAACATGGAGGGCCTCAGTGGCCTCACGGAAGGTTGGGTTCATCAAGACGTACCGACAGAATCGATCATGGTTACTACGGAGCGTCTTGACGATCATCAGCCAGATGGCTGGCTACCGGACTTTGTGAAGATCGACGTTGAGGGAGCGGAACGTCTGGTGCTCGAGGGCGCAATGCGTGTCTTCCGACTGGCCAAGCCCACCATTGCCTTTGAGCATGGATGGAATGGTGACCAGGACATCGACCGTTCAGAACCGATCTACAAACTCATCTGCGAAGACCTTGGCCTACGTCTGTTCGACATGGATGGCAACGGTCCATTAGGCCTATCCCAGTTCCTTGATGGACTAGAACCCGATGGAACTGGGTTGCCCACGAATAGAACGGGCAACTGCCCCAGAACAGTCGCCGGGAGGAGGCGCGCCGCCGTGGCCGGGTCCGGACCCATCGGTGACTCAAGTCAACAATACAGAAACGGTTGCCGTCGGGATCTGCAAGCATGACAAAGTCAGGGTCCTCTGGGTATCGATCCCACTCCACACGTTCGGCGCCCAGCGCAATCAGGCGCACTACCTCCTCGGCCTACTCAGCAGCATTGGCACAATGGAGGTCGAGGCGAAGGCGAGGGTGATCATCGGGAGGGCTGTCGCTGCGTTGAAGTGCGAGTTTCGTGCCTACCACATCGCGTGACTCGAGGACCATGGGCCAGCCGCCGAAACCATCCCGACGCACCTGGTAGTCGAGGGCCACCGACCAGAAGCGCACGGCCCGGGCCACATCCGAAACACCAATGGCAATGATTCCTGTCTGCAGCACGATCAAATTGTGCCAGCGGAGGTGGATGAACCGGTCACAACCGATTGACAGCCATCCGCCTCGGTGCGAACGTTCTTTGCAGGCGTCCACGGGGGGTTGATTCGTGACTGGACCGTAGCGAAAGGGACACACCATGGCCCACCAAATGGCGACACAGGGAAACGCGAAACCTCATCGAAATGCGGCACACCGAAAGGCGGCACACCGAAAGGCGGCACACGGAAAGGCGACGCATCGAAAGAGCGAAGAATTTGCTGAGAACAATGGGACCATCCCCACCCGATGATGGACAGGGACAGGGCAAGCCCCCAGAAAATGCTTGCCCAGCGGGCACCCCTCCTCGGCGCGGCCGGCGGAGTCGGGGCAGCCGCCCCCAGTCTGGCTGGCTCAGAGACTGCCGGGGCAGAGGACGGACACCCAGCTCTGCAAGGTCAGACGGCTACGGCTCCCCACGGCACCGCGGTGAGAGTGCCCCGAGCGGGCTTTCTGGAACCGGCGCGCTGGTGCGCGAAGGCGACAGCACCACCAACGATGGCGTCATAGGGCTGTCGAGCGGCGCCAACGGTGCGATTACGCAGCCGATGCGCGAATGCAGGGGCAATCGAGGAGACTGCATGGGATCACCACTGGGGGAAGGCGCCGGCGTGGAAGGGGCCGTGGCAGGACGTCAAGGGCGACGTTGGTGGTATGGAGGCGTGTCGAGTGCGTGCCACTGGGGACGGGGCTGGTCGGCCGAGTCGGTGGCCTTCCGGTGAGCTTCTAGATGATGTCTCGGTTCGGCGAACATTCCGGCACGAGCATGCAAGTGAGTGATGACGAGTCCCAGCAGCGTGCAAACACCTCAACCAGCGCAGACATTGCCTTGGCCCCGGGTCGAACGGCCCATGTTTTTCGCCGTTCCGAGTCGTTCCTTCTGCTGTTGATCCCCGTTGCCATCTACCTATGGTTCGTTCAGTCCTTCGCCGTCAACACCATCTACTACGACCAGTGGGACAACATCGCGCTGCTCACACACTCACGTTACGGATATATCGCGTTCTACGGTCGTCACTCGACCCTTTTGATGCAGCTGTGGAACCAGCACAACGAGAACCGGATGCTGTTCCCGAATCTTGTCGTCCTCGCGCTCGGGGCATGGACGCATTTGAACGTGGTAGTCGAGGAGTTCCTCAGTGCAGCCTTTCTGATTCTCTCAGCATTCCTTGTTGTCCTACGTCACCGGCAAGACCTGTCAATGACGCCGTGGGTTGCCTATCTGCCCGTCATGTGCTTGATGCTGACCCTGGGCCAGTACGGCGACACCCTTTTCGGATTTCAGGTGGCGTGGTACATGGTGCTTCTCGCATTCATCGTGTCAATCTGCCTGCTCGATTCCACCTGCGGTGGTTGGATCCTCTTGTCGTCTGCAATGGCCGCAGCCGTGATCGGAAGCTATTCCTCTCTGCAAGGGCTCTTGATCTGGCCCGCAGGTCTTCTCGTGTTGCTTGCCCGGCATCGTCCCCGTTCATTTCTTGTGACGTGGATCGGCGTGGCCATCTTCACGACCGTGATCTACTTCTATAACTTCGATTACGGCGCGACCGATTCGAGTGGAGGCGGCTACCTGCTCTCACACCCTTGGTCGGTCCTCCAGTCCTTCCTTGTAGCAGTGGGCAACCTTTCCGGGAGTGAGGTGTCATTTAGTCCCGGAGCGTCTGCGCCGGGACTCGAAGTGCTCGGCGTGATAATCATCGTGCTTGCTGCGCTGGGCCTCGCTGTCCATGTGAAGACTCCGGCTCCGATCCGCAGCCCGATGGGGCCTGCGTTGATCTGCTTCGGACTGCTCGTGGCGCTGTCCATCGCCCTCGGTCGGAGTCATCTAGGTATCGCTGGAGCAGCTCAATCCCGCTATGCCACCTACGACCTTTTGATCCTTGTTGGTTCCTACCTGTGCCTTCTCGACGGGTGGTGCTCACGTCACCGCAGCGCTGACGCCGAGGCTTTTACGGGCGAAGAGCGTGCGGTCCCGCTCTACGAAGGGCAAGATGCGACGCACCGGCAGCTGTGGTCGCGGCTTCACGATGGCGTTCTCGTGCTCTCCGTCCTACTCATCGTATGGATGGTCTACGCCGGAGCGAAAAATGGACTTGTTTTCGGGAGGCAAGCGCGAAGTGGCATGCAAAGTGCCGCCTTGGTCGCCGCACATGCTGAAGACGCGCCGAGTTCGTTGATTCGGGCAGACCTGTTCCCGAATCGTGTCAAACCGACATCGTTTATCCGCGCCCTCGCCATAGAGGCCAAGGATCATGATCTGAGCTTCTTTGCAACGGCAGATGGAGTTCGACTTGCCCGCATAAAGCTGCCTCCGTCGCCGGATCCAGTTCCCCTCGTCACTCAGGCGATCAAGCCCAAGCGCGGCGCCGTACTTCGAGGTGATCAGTACCTTGTGGCGTCGGCCTCGGGCGACTACCCCATTACGTCTGTCACCTTTGTGATCCGTGGCGTCGGGTTACCTGGACCGCTTCCGCTGCGTGGAGCGCGCTTTTCCTATGGGTGGCTGGGCCTCTGGGTGACGACCAAAGTCCCGGACGGCTCATACACCATACAGAGCGTCGTCCGCGACGTTGGAGAACAGGTCAGCAAGAGCCGCGCTGTGCCAGTTACGGTCGCGAACTGAAGTGGATCGTTAGACATCGTGGGTAGGGGCTGTCCCCAAAGCTTGCCTCGTGCGCACCTCAGTGACAACGGCGCTAGGTCAGGACGACGAGATCGGTGCCCGTCGGACGGAGACGCTTCGCCTCGAGCGATCGCGCCCTCGAGGTTCCTCAGTCCGTCGGCGAACTCGATGTTTGAGATCTGTGCGAGGGCGGAGTCGGCGTTTCTCATCGCCACTGCGCAGTCTCGTACTAGAGCTGCGGGTCTGAACCGCCTTGGGAATTGTGGAGGCTCCTGGTTAGGTTTACGCAGCCGAGCTGGCCTCGCCCAAGCGTTGACGTCCCACCGAGTGACTGCTGGCCCGGGGTCTCGGGGCTGACCTTGGCCAGGAGCACCTCGGCGTCAGACACGTACATTTCCTTAGCGAATTCCGCCGGGGCGAGCTCGGCGAAGAGGGCGTGTTGCGCTTGGCCAAGAGCCGCAGCACCTCGCAATGTCAGCCTCTTCGACGGTGCGCAGCCTCGGCGCCCGCAGCGCCGCAATGGCGATCGAGTGCGCATCATTGGGGTCGTTCTTGTTGGAGCGCTCCGTAGCCAGCACCCGGATGCGCGCGGCCAAAGTGGCCGGCACATCGACCACGACTTCACCCCGGGCCACGAGTTGCTGAGCCAGCAGATAGCCCATCCCGCCGGCGGACTCGATGGCCCAGGTGCGCTTCTCGAAGGGCTCGGCCCATCCGATCAGCTGGTCCACCTGACGGCGGGTGGCCCGGACCTTCACATGGAAAGCTCGTCTTCAGCCTCGTCGATGGCCACCGCGCTGTGCGATGCCTTGTGCGGATCGACGCCGATCACCACATGCATGACTGCCTCCTTGGTCGTGATGGGAACCACGGAGGGCACTCCTGCTTGCGGACTGTTCAGTGCTCGATCCTCTTTTGAGCCACTCCGTGTCGAAGCCCCGGCGGGAGGCTCTTCGTACGTAAGCCAGCCAGCTCACACTGGCGGCAGGCACTTCGAGAACAACCCCGCTGGGACCTCTAAACCTCGATCCACCGATTGACCGGGTGAACTGAGGGCCGCGTATCCGCGGAAAGTGCCTCCCTGCCTGGGAGAATGGTGGTTCTCGAAGTCATCAATCCCAGCCCAAGGAGGCACTTTCTGTGAGCTCATTATCGCGGACGATCGACCGCGTCGCGTGATCTTCGACGACCCGAGCTGGTGGCCGATGCCGGGCTGATCGTGCCGGCGACGCTCATGGTCCGCCTCGGTCTCGAAGCGCTGATCAACCAGATGGTGCGCCTCGGTGGGCGGGTCGGCGGGCACGTCCGGGCCGCAAGGTGCTCACCTTGGTGGCGGCGATCCTGGCCGGCGGCACCCACATCGACCACGCGGACCGGCTGCGGGCCGGGGCGACCAGAAGGTGTTGCCGTTCCGGGTGATGGCGCCTTCGACGCTCGGCACGTTCCTGCGCTCCTTCACCTTCGGCCACGTCCGCCAGCTCGACGCGGTGATCGCCGAGACGCTGCGCGGGCCTGGCGCTCGGGGCCGGCCGGGCGACGCCGCGATGACGATCGACCTCGACTCGACCATCTGCGAGGTCCACGGCAAGCACAAGCAGGGCGCCGCCTATGGCTACACCCACGGTCCTCGGCTACCACCCGCTCCTCGCCACCCGGGCCGAGACCGGTGAGGTCCTCCACGCCCGGCTGCGCAAGGGCTCCTCCCAGCGCGGCGCCAAGCGCTTCGTCGAAGAGCTCATCGCCCGGGTGCGCCGGGCCGGGGCCACCGGCGAGCTCACCGTGCGCGCCGACTCGGGGTTCTGGTCCTACACGCTCATCGACACCTTGCGCCGCGCTCGGGGTCGCATGGTCGATCACGGTCACGATCAACGCCCAATCCGGGCCGCATCGAGGCGATCGACGAGCCGCCTGGCAGACGATCACCTACCCCGACGGCGGCGAGGCCCAGGTGGCCGAGACCACTACGTCACCGCCGGCACGAGCGCATGGAGCGACCGGTGCGCCTCGTCGTGCGCCGCACCCGGCTCACCGGTCCGCGCCCAGCAAGCGCTGTGGCCCGACTGGCGTCACCATGCCTTCGTCACCGATCTCGAGCTGACGCCGTCGAGGTGGACCACTTCCACCGCGACCACGCCAGAGTCGAGCTCGCCATCCGCGACCTCAAGGAAGGCGCGGGCCTCGAGCACTGCCCCTCGGGCCAGTTCTTCGCCAACGCGGCGTGGCTCGGCTGCGCCGTGCTGGCCCACAACCTCATCCGCTGGACCGCCCGTCTCGGCGACATCCATCCCGGCGATCAGCTCACCGTGGCGCGCACAGTGCGCACCCGGGTCCTCGCGGTGCCCGGTCGCCTCGTCAATCGCAGCGGCGCCATCGTCTTGCGCCTCCCCGTGCACTGGCCATGGGCCAGACTTCACCCGCGGCACTCGACCACATCCGTGCTTTGCCGCTCGTCACCTGAAGCCGACACCGCGGACCGGCGCAGCCGCAGACGCTGACCATGCGCTGACAACGTGAACTGGGACAGGTACCGCTGGTGGCGCACGTCTACGCGACGCTCGAACCGCCTGTTCACTCGTGCAGAGAGTCCAGAGTGGGTTCAGCCCTGACGGAGGTCGAAAATCGGTGGATCGAGAAACGCTACGGAACAGCCGCAGGGCTCCGCCTCAAGTCTCAAGCAGGCATGTCTGAAGGAGCGGGGTCGTGTCAATACCGGCGAGGTGCTTCTTTGTTCGGAAGAGCGATTGGAGCGGTGCCAACGCGACCTGTACGCGGGCGCGCGAGGTGACGACGCTCGGGGTCAAGGTGGAGCGCCCGCAGCGACGCGAGGACGAACGACCTTGAGGCCGTGGCGTCTCGCCACGCAGAATGTTTCAGGTTGTCAATGGCGACGGTGCGCCGGGTTCGACCATCCGTGGTTCACGCTTGGGAGCGAGAAGGTTTTGGGAGCAGGCTCGGTGGCTCAGGCATGTCTTCGCCGAGATTGATCGGCATGATGGTCTTCGGCCACGACCGGGCGGGCTCAATCACTTAGCCGGCTTCGCCACTCCGAAGGTGGAAGCCTTGCCTGCTAACGAGCACGCACCCGGTCGGGTGCCGAGCGTCACGCCGCGTCTTGGTCGGCGAGACAGCGGATCTCGCCGTCTCGCAGGCCGTAGTAGACGAGCGTGAGAACTTTGCGGGCGATCGCCACGTTGGCCCGGTTCTTGCCTCGACGTTCGGCGATCGCCGCAAAACGTTCCCGGAAAGGCTCCCCGCCGTGGTAGCGGGCCACAGCCTCGATGGCGGCCCAGCGCACCAGGCGTGAGCCCTGCTTAGTGATCCTGCCCCGCTGGACATGGAGGTCGGACTCTCTGTGCTTGGGGGTGAGTCCGGCCCACGAACACAGCTCCTTGGGGGAATCGAAGCGGGTCACATCGCCGATCTCGGCCACGAAGACAGCGGCGAAGGTGCGTCCCACGCCGTAGATGGCCTGGACGGCGTTGTAGCCGGCGTCATCGCAGAGGATGCGATGGATGTCACGGTCCAAGAAGACGATCTCGCGGTCGAGAGCGTCGACGAGATCGCGGAGCACGGCGATGCGATTGAGGTAGGCGTCGGGGAGCTCGAGGGAATCGAGTTGAGCGTTGCCTCCCGGGCCCCACATGTCACCTCGACGCGGGAGGATCCCGTTCTTCGCCATAACGGCGTGGACTTGGGCCTTCAGACCCGTGCGCACGTGGGAGAGCTTGATCCGAAAGCGGATCATCTCGCGCAGCTCTCTGGTCTTGGGCGGGGCGATCCAGGCCTCGGCGAGGCGTCCGAGACGCAGCAGGTCGGCCAGGTCACGAGCATCACGCTCATCGTTCTTCACCCGGCGGTGTCCCCAGTCGTTGCCGTGCGGATTGGCCAAATGGACCTCGTAGCCCATCTCTTTCAAGAGATCGGCGGCCCAGTACCAGCCATAGGTCGCCTCGACGATGACGTCGCTGCCCACTGGGGCAACGCTCACTGCCTTGGCGAACTGGCTGGGTTCGTTGTCGACCCGGACCGAGTCGATCTTCTCCCCGGCCTGGTCCATCCGGTAGATGACCGACCGTCTGCGGTGCAGGTCAATGCCGACATACTCTTTCTCCATCGGGGCCTCCCTTGTCGTGAGGGTTTGGTGTGACAACCCCAGTCTCGACCGCGAGACCGGAGCCGTCACGGGGAGCGGAGGCCCCGCTCCTTCATGCCATCACATCGGTGGATACGGACTCAGTCGAGGTCGCGGCCAACAGCCTCTTGTCGGGCATTGCTCGATCTCGGCCTCGTCGACCACCAGGATGGACACAACCTATGCAAGGATCGGGTTCTGACGCTGTTACACGGGTATCTTGTGACGGCTGCCTGATGGAGTGGCATGGACGTCGACTGGAGGAACAAATGCGAGGTGCGGTTGCCCCAATCAGGTCCACGTTGCTGGTCGTGGCGCTGGCAATGTTCGGACTTTCCGCCTTTGCCGCCGGCCGCGCTGGAGCCTCATCGCCCCCAACGACGTATGACGTGGCACTCGGAGATTCGCTGTCGACTGGTGGCGGAGCAACGCCTGGTAACTCTTATGTCGACGACATTTACGCCCACGAGGAATCGCTCATTCCTGGACTCCAACTCGAGAACCTGGGGTGCGCCGGAGACTCGACCACAGAAATGATTCATGGCGGTAACTGCACCAACTATACGACTGGGAACCAGCTTGGGGATGCGAAAGCGTTTCTTGCTTCCCATGTGGGGGCCGTGAAGTTCGTGACCATCGATGTCGGAGGAGACGACATTAATGGATGCGCCACGAATGGCGTTATCAACAACACGTGCGTCCAGAAGGGACTTCAAGCGGTTGCGACGAACATGCAGACCATTTTGGGGGGGCTGCGCGCGGCGGGCGGTAACGTGCCCATTGTCGGCATGGTGTACTACGACCCGTGGTTGGCGTTCTACCTCAACGGCCCGATTGGGCAACAGGCGGCCACGGCGTCACTAGGGCTGCTGCACCAGCTCAACTCCGAACTCCGCGGTGCCTACAAGCAGTATCAAGCCCGTATCGCTCCCGTGCAAAAGGACTTTGACACCTGGGACATGGCGCTCACGGGCTCGTTCAACGGCCAGACTCTGCCCCAAGACGTGGCAAACATCTGCAACTGGACCCACATGTGCGACCCGACGAGCCCCAACAACCACACCAACGACACCGGGCACGCAGTGCTCGCCACCGCCTTCGAGGCCCGACTGAAGCTTGTGCGCTGACATAAGACTGGCCCTTGTGGGGCGAGCTTCCAATCCGATCTCGTCGTCCTCATGAGCCACCACTTGGCCGTGGCGAGGTCACCGGTCCGGCCACGGCCGGCAGCGCTCTTGAGTTTCAGCACCCGCGCGGGCGCAGACGAGCGAGTTGGACCGTGGTGCTCGGGTTGGCGTGCCTGCCGAGCCGGCAGTCGATCTGGGCGATTGGGCCTTGAGAAGCGCCGACCTTGTCGTCCCCCGATAGCTGGTCGGGCGACCCCTGAATCTTCGCTTGCGCAGTAATCCGCTTCACCCGTTGGACAAGCTGCGCTCGTTGCTGCGTCAGTCGATTCTGGGCAGTCCAGGGCGCCGCGGTTGTTGTCATTGGTCCGTCCTCGCCGCGTCATCAGGCTGGAATCACGACTCGAAGCTCCGTTGGCCAAGGGGCAGTGTCGGAGGGCCAGATTACGCAAACCCCGACTGGCGG
This sequence comes from uncultured Acidimicrobiaceae bacterium, assembly GCA_963764305.1. Lineage (GTDB taxonomy): Bacteria > Actinomycetota > Acidimicrobiia > Acidimicrobiales > RAAP-2 > Bog-473. Next base: position 377,320 of record CAVXSD010000006.1, read on the forward strand.
ATCCGGCCCTTAGACCTGCGGCGATAGGCCGGCCGGAGGCCGGCAGAGTGCGGTTCCTGTAACACAGCACCCTCAAACAGCATCACATCTCACTCCGCAGAGGCCTTCCCGAGCTCCGCGTGCCCGCGTACTCTCGAGGGATGCCCCGCCTCCCGGCCAAACTGCATTTCGGCTGCGGATTCAACTCATGGACGTCGACCCGGTGATATGGCGGCGGATCCTCATCCCAGGGTCGATCCGTATGAGCAAGTTCGCCGACATCCTGTTGGCAGCGATGGGATGGTCCAACTCGCACCTCCACGCCTTCACCGTCGGTAACCAGCGATATGGAATGAACTATGACGAGTTCCCTGAGGGTGAGATCGATGAGAAGACAGTCACGGTCCTTCAGGCGCTGCGTGACGCCCGGCTAATCACATTCGAGTACGACTTCGGGGATTCCTGGAACCACGAGGTCGTGATCGAAGAGCTGACGAAGTCTCCGGTCGGACTGAAATTCGCCGTCTGTCTTGACGGCGCGAATGCGTGTCCGCCTGATGACATGGGCGGCACGTGGGGCTACGGCGAATTTCTACACGCAATGGCCGACCCAGCCCACAGGCAACACGCGACCTACCTCGAATGGGTCGGCGGACACTTCGACCGAGCTGAATTCGACCTCGCCGAGGACGGGGACATAGATCTTGGCGCCTAATCCCGACTCCGATGGTGAGCCGTCGCGGCGTGTGGATCGACTCCAACCCCGGCCGGATCGACATGGATGATGGCATCGGAGAGGTTCGGGATGTGATGGAGAAGCTCATGGTGGGCGACTTCGGCGATCTCGTGCGCTTTCGTGACTGGTAGGGAGCCATCGACGCTGAGCCGAACTTGCGCGAGAAGACGGTGTCCCATCCAACGGGCACGGACCTCGGTCACGGCCACAACTCCGTCGACGGACGCCACTGTCTCGGAGATGCGAGCGACGATGCCGGGGTCGACGGCGTCGAGCAGCCGCTGGCCGACGCTCTTGGCGGCCTGGTAGCCCACAACCAGGATGGCGGCCGCAATCACCAAACCCACGACGGCGTCTGCCCACTGTGCACCGAGAGCCACTGCGATAGCCCCGATGAGTACTAGCAGTGAGGTGACGCCGTCGGTGCGTGCGTGAATGCCATCGGCTTCCAACGCTGCCGATCCGATCCGGCGGCCAACCCGGATGCGGTACTGGGCGACGACCTCATTGCCGACTGCACCTACCACCGCTGCGACCATTACGATGCCGAGGTGGGTGATCTTCTGGGGATGGATCAAGCGGTTAATCGCCTCGTTGCCGGCGAATGCGGCCGAACCAAGGATGAGCGCCAGGACCACCACTCCCGCCACATCTTCCGCCTTGCCGTAGCCGTAGGTGAATCGTGACGTGGGGGCCCGGCGGCCAACTCGAAAGGCAAGCCACAAGGGCACGGCTGTCAAGGCGTCCGCTGCATTGTGCAGTGTGTCGCCCAAGAGAGCCACACCCGCTCGCCAGCACGACGAGAGCCTGGATCCCCGCCGTGATGAGCAGGATGACGAGGGAGATCGCAACCGCCCGGATGCCGTCACGACTTCCTTCCAGAGCTTGATCCAGCGAGTCCTTGGCGTCGTGGGAGTGCGGAGCCACAAACCCACGAAGGACGCCGAAGAGCCCGCCCTCATGGTGGTAGTGCCCATGGTCGTGGATATGCGCATCCGTAGGGCCATGGTGAGGAAGGTGGGCTGCCGAGCTATCGTCCTTCCCAGACACGGCTCCCAGTCTGGTGTCGCTTCCGTAGGGCTGCACGTTGCGAACGTGTCGCATCTGCGGGTCCATCCGAATCACTGGCGCTGGAGTCGAAGGTCCAATCGCCGCGATCGCGCACTGAAGCCTCGTATCAGTTCATCGGCCCCATCGGAGCGTTCGACTTCGTCGTGCCACGTTCTGCCAGCTATCGGCCGGAGGAGGAGATGGGCAACTGCAGCAGTCGCTGGTCCGGCGTGAAGAGCCTGCGTTGCACTCCGAGAGCGATGACCGTCGTCGTTGTAGCGGTAGACCCGAGGACGAGGTACATCACCGATGCCTGCACGAGTACGGCGTTGAGCGGACTGACACCAGCGAGGATGAGGCCGGTCATGGCGCCGGGAAGCACGACGAGACCCACCGCCTTGGTGGTTTCGATCTGCGGGATGAGAGCCGTGCGCAGCGCCCCTCGGACATAGGGCTTGGCGGCAAGTTGCGCTGATTGTCCGAGAGCGAGTCGGGCCTCGACCTCGTCTCGCTTGTCGCGGAGCTCCTCGACGAGCCGTCTGCCAACCAGGACCGTGGCCGCCAAGGAGTTGCCGATCATGAGCCCGGCGAGCGGGATCAGCGTGCGTACGTTGAGCTGGTACACCCCCAGACCGAAAAGTACGCCCAGAGTCAGCACGGCCGAGCAGCCAAAGGCGAGGAGGGCGAGTCCGAGCAGCCCGGGAACCTCGGGCGCCCGTTGGCGCACAGTGAACGACGCGATGACGACCATCGCAACCACCCAAAGCCAGGCCCACAGGATCGAGACCCCTGGCCTGAGCAGTACCTGGAGGAGGAGGCCGATGGCCAAGAGTTGCGCGGCGGCTCGTAACGCCGCCCAGGCGATGCTGCGTTCAAGTCCGAGTTGTTTCCACAGCGACACGATGATCGCCACCAGGACCAGCAGGAGCGAGAGGGCCAGGCCCGACCATCCGATGCTCGTCATGGGAAGAACCTCCTATATGTGACGCTGAATGGTCATTGCAGATCGCCAGAAAGAAAGGCGCGCACCGATTCGGGTGCGTCCCTCTCGAAAGCGTGTGGGTGTGATGCCGCATGGGCGATGCGTCCCTCGATGACGACGAGAACATGGTCAGCGACCCGACGCATCTGGGCAAGATCGTGTGTCACCCACAACACGGCGACCCCGTTCGACACCAAGGTCCGGGCGAGTCCCTCGAGCCCGGCGCGCTGAGCCGGATCGACGGACGACGTGACCTCGTCCATCAGCACGACCTCTGGCGAGGTCACCAGCGTGCGAGCCAGACACACTCGCTGCGCTTCTCCGCCCGACAATTCCGTTGCCGCCCGATCGAGAAACGTCGCTTCCAAGCCCACCCGCCGGAGTACCGATACACCATCAGCGTCGCTGATGGAGGGTTCTGCCACCTGGAGGTTCTCTCGGACTGTCCCGGGAAATGGCGTGGGTCGCTGGAAGACCATCCCGACCCTCCGTCGCAGGCGCAGCGGATCCAGCTCGGCCACGTCAACCCCGTCGAACACCACGCGGCCGGTCGTCGGCACCTCCAAGCGGTTACAGCACCGCAGCAGCGTTGATTTGCCCGAGCCCGAGGGTCCCACGAGGACGGTGACTCCATCCCAGGGCACCGACCCGCAGGCGTCGTCGAGGCGCCGCCGTTCACCATCGGACACTGTCAGATGATCAAAGAGAAGACGGGATCGGCCGGGTTCGATCACGGCAGCATCTCACTCGGTGGCTGGGTGCACGGACCGTGGCACTCCCAATCAGTCCGATTCTGGCGTTCCCCCGCCGGTCTGCAGGGCGAGCACCACCGCTTGGGCGAGTTTCGGCAGTGCCTGCTCGGGGAACGGAGCCACCGCGCTGACGTTGATCTCGATCAGGACGTAGCTGTCGTTACCAATGTCGTTCTTCGGTCCGAAGAGGAAGTCGGCATCCCACAGGGCCGGCATCGAGGCGTCGTCCACGTGGGCCGCCGGTATCGCCAGCCGCATCGAGACGAACCGCCGGGACTTCCCTCACTGAGGTCTCCGTGCCTCACACCATGCCTCCGTCCGACCAGCTAGTCGCAAATCCGCCAATTGGCGTGATCGAGAAGGCGCCAAAGACGGAGGCGGGCCGGCGCTCCGTCGCGATCCCGCCTGCGATCGTCGACGAGCTCGTCGAGCGTCTGGCCGCGCACGTCGAGCCTGACCTCGCCGCCCTCGTGCTCCCGAAGGGGTACAAGCCGCTGCGTACCGCGTGGGACAACGCCCGGCGCTCGGTCGGCGTGGCGTTCACGTTCCACGATCTCCGACACTCAGGGCTCACGTGGGCCGCAGCGACGGGCGCCACGACCGCAGAGCTCATGCACCGCGGCGGGCACCGCAGCGTGGAAGCTGCCATGCGGTACCAGCACGCCACTGCGGACCGTGACCGCGCCGTCGCCGACGCGATGGCCGCGCTCTCTCAACCCGCGCCCGACGTCGAGCTCCGTACCGAGCACGAGTAACGAACACCGAGAGGTTGCAGCGCTCCAGAGCGGTGGCCCCGTTCCGGCAGCGTACTGAACTCAGCCTGCTATATCATGCCAATTGACTAGTCGGGTGATCTTCTACGTTGAGGGTGGATGGTCTCGCCCCGGGCCAGCGACTCCACGAACTGGTCGATGAGTCTTCTACGAGTCTCGGCCTTCTTTGCACGTCCGATCCGGTAGAGGATGGAATAGCGGTTCGCACTTGTGAGCATCTGAAACATTTTCTGAGCACGGGGGTCGGCGATGAGCGCCTTCGCTAGGTCCTCTGGAACTTCCGCAGTGGCTTGACCGGCGTATGCGGCATTCCATCGACCATCCGCCTTCGCCTGTCGAACCTCATCTTCCCCTGAGCGATGCATTCGGCCGGATGCACTCAACCCCTCGGCGATGGCGACATTCCGCCGAGACCATGGGCTCCCAACGCTTCGGGGCGTGAATCGTCGCCGGAACGTCTCATTGTCACGACGCCCGAGCTGCCCATCGATCCAGCCAAAGCAGATCGCCTCATCGAGTGCCTGGGCGTAGGAGAGCGTTGTCGGATGGGTTGTGCTCTTCTTGGCGAGGACGAGCCATACGCCTTGTGACTTGGAATGATGGCCATTCAACCAGCTCCGCCATTCGGCAACATCTGCGACTAACAGTTCCGGAAGATCCACAGGCCCACGGTATCCTCGAGGTGCCGTTCGGGGCGCCCCCTACCCGGCAGCGAACGAGCCCGTCGTGGAGCTCCGTCGCCGAGCACCAGTGAGCGCGGCGGATCGCACCGCGCTCGATCTCACTCAACAGCACGCGTGACGAGCCTGATACGTCTCACGCGACTCCGCCTGCTGCACCGGGCTCTGAAGGCTCCGCGGGATACTCGCGGGATGGGCACCCCGGCTGACGAAAGATCGTCGGCGATAGGCGAAGCCTTATCCCTGTTCACAGTGCGTGTCGGAGGGGGGACTTTAACCATGAGCACACCTGCCTGGGAGACCAGCTGGGCGGTCGCCGCCTAGCCCCAGCTGCTCAGCGAGCCGACCGCTCGAACTGCGGGTACCAGTCGTCTTCGCTGTTCGTGGTTTACTCCCCGGGCCACCCTGCTGGGCATGATCTCTCCATGATGGAAGCGTCGGAATCGGCGGTGCCGTGTGGACCGTGCACCAGTGGACATCTGGGATCCTCGAGGAGGATGCTATGGGCAGGACCGGGGGGCATCCGAGGGGTGGTGGTCACGGAACATGGAGCAGTTGGGCGGCCTGGACGCAATGTTCCTGTCATGCGAAACGCCGACGATGCACATGCACGTCTGCGGACTGCTCATCCTGGACACCACAACCATGGGACCCGGGGATCCGTTTGATCGCATCACCGCCATGCTCGAAGCGCGTTTGCCCGGAATCGCCCCGATGCTCCACCGCCTGTCTACGGTGCCCTTGAACCTGGGACGGCCGTACTGGACTGACGACCCCGACCTCCGCGTCGAGCGCCACCTGCGCCGCATCGTGCTCGACCCGCCGGGCAACGACCGCCAGCTGGCCGAATTGGCCGGCGAGTTCTGCAGCACCCAGCTCAGGCGGGACCGCCCGCTGTGGGAAATGCTTCTGGTGGAGGGACTGCCCGAAAAGCGCGTCGCGCTCTTGGTGAAGATGCACCACGCCACCATCGACGGGATCACCGGGACCAACCTGTTGGGCCAGCTCTTGGACCTCTCTCCCAAGGGGCCGCCGGGCGAACCCAAAGACGCCGCGGCACCCCTCCGGCCGCCGAATCCCTTCGAACTCCTCGGCCGAACGTTCCTCGATCGGCTGCGCGCTCCGGGCGATGTCGTCAAGCTGGTTCCCGAGACCATCGGGCGGATCGGGGGCGCTGTCTGGCACGCCGCACGCGGCGGCGGCTCGGGTCGGATCGCCGTGCCATTCACCGCGCCTCGCACGTCCTTCAACGCGTCGATCTCGGGCCGTCGCTCCGTGGCGTTCGTCGACGTGTCCCTGGAAGAGGTGAAGGCCGTCAAGCAGGCAGTCGGCGCCACCGTCAACGACGTGCTCACCGCCCTGGTCAGTAGCGCGCTGCGTCAGTATCTGACAGAGCTCGGCGAGCTGCCCGACCGCCCCCTGATCGCCGTCGAGCCGATCTCAGTGCACGGCCAGGCCGGCGCCCAGCACGGGACCACCCAGGTGTCGGTGATGTTCACCACCTTGCCCATCAACGTCGCCGACCCGCTCGAGCGCCTCCGCTTCAGCGTCGCAGCCGACACCCAGGCCAAGGAGTTCCACGAGCAGCTCGGCGCCGACACGCTGCTGCAGTGGACCGAGCACCTCTGGCTCAACGCCTTCTCGCTGGGGGCGCACCTCTACTCCCGTTTCCACGGGGCTGACCACCATCCCGTCGTGCACAATCTGATCCTTTCCAACGTGCCCGGACCGCCCATCCCCCTCTACCTCGCGGGCGCACGCGTGGTCGGCATCTACCCCCTGGGCCCGGTCATGGACGGTGCCGGCCTGAACGTGACCGTGCTCTCGCAGGAGGACCGCGTGGGGTTCGGCATCATGGCCTGCTCGGCCCTGGTCCCCGACGCCTGGCGCATCGCCGATGCCCTCCCCGATGCACTGCACGAGATGGCGAAGGCGGTGCGGACCGCCGACAGCACCTGAAGACGATCGATCCGCCTCAGGCGGCCGGAGGGAAGGTGGCCGTCATGGCCTCGACCACGAACTCCTTGACCGCCTTTGACCAGAAGAAGCCCATGTGCCCGCCCGGGTAGGCGGCGAGCGACGGGCGGTCCCAGTGCAGCCAGAGCCGCCTGGCCTGGCCGAAGGTGGACATCCGGTCGCCCAAACCGGCGTAGATGTATCGGCCATCCTTGGGGACGGCGCAGGCCATTACGAGAGGCGACACGACGCGGTGCACGTCGTCAGCCTGGTTCCCGAGCACCCCGAACTGCCGTGCTCGCTCGGCGATGGCCGGAGGGCTGTGCCGACGGAACAGGTCGGGCAGGTCGACGACCGGCACGCCGGCAATGACGCACCGAAGCTCGGGGTCGAGGGCAGCGGAGAGAGAGGCCACGAGGCCGCCCAGCGAGTGGCCCATCACCCCCACCCGCTCGGCACCCTCGGCGATCCTCAGCCAGGCGATGAGGCGCCGCACGTCCCAGGTCGCCTGGGCCATGCCATGCATGCTGTCGACCATGTCGATCGTCATGAGATCCTCGCCCCGCACCCGTCCCGAGGCCCTCGGGCCGTGCAGGGGCAGCACCACGACCGCCACGTGGATGCCCATCCGGTGCAGCTGGGTCGCGCGAAACGAGCGCAGGTCGATCGAGGCGTGCTGCCCCATTCCGAACCCGTGGAGGCAGACTAGCCAGGACCCATGGTCCCGCCCCGGGGCCCTCGACACCCAGACGTGCGCGGTCCGGTTGGCCTGGTGCTTGAGCCACCGCGCCCGGCCGGGCTCCTCACGATGCGGCTCCCACCCGCTCGAGAAGGTGGTGTGCTCGTAGCCCAGTCCATGGGCGGCCTCGTGGACCGCCCGTACGTCGTCGGGCGGCGGGGGGTCACGGTGGTAGGTCGCGGGGTCGTCGATCCACCCCCGGACAGCGAAGACCTCGCGAGCGACGGCCAAGTCGGCGGCGGCCGGGACGTAGTCCTCTTCTCTTGGCAGCAGGTCCGGGTGCCGAAGGGCGGCGATCAGGACTTCGTCGAGATATGCCTGGGCGGCCAGCAACGGCGTCGGTCGCACCTTGACGATGCTGTCGTCGTCGGCGATCCCGGCTGTGCGCCGGTGGCTGCGGACGAGGAAGTCCACCACCCGTGGGCCGGCACGCAGGACACCGGCGATGCGAGGGTCACGGATCGCCCGGGCTACCCCGGCGATGAACCCGGTGAAGAGGGGAACCTGACGCTGCTCCCTCCTCAACCCGGTCACGAAACCCGACATCACCGTCAGCCTACGGCCAGCTCACTCCCGGTGGCCGGTTGGCCTGTTCGGAGGCGGTCCTTCTGGTGTCCCGGCCGACGGGACTTCCGGCCCAAGAGCGACGCCCTGGCCGCAGGGTCCACGCCGAGCACATGCCGGCTGGTGTCGGGGCAAGATCTACCGGCAGGAGCTCGGTGACACTGAGAACCAGGCTCCCACGTCGTTAGAGGACGTCGAGAGGCGGGACGACTTACGGCCCGGAAGGCGCGCGCGCAGTGCACACGCGTTCTGTTCGGCGGGCATATAGCGGCGTTTACTGGACGATTCTGAGACTGAGAGCAATCTAGGCAAGGCTTCGTTCAGCTCACCATTGAGTAGCCGGCGCAGGAGGGCCCGCCCTGGGGGCAGTGCCTCCGGGGTCGCAAAAGGGCAATTCGGCCCTATGCGATCCGGCAGTGACGGGTTAGCCCAGCATTAGGACAGGACAGCAAGCAGGTGCGCGGTGCAAGAGGATTTGGGCGTTGCCGAGTTGACCCCAGCTCATGATGGCGCCGAAGACATGTGGTCAGAGCTTGCACGTGCTGGACGGGAGGTTCTATTCGGATTTTCCAACATGTGGCCCATCGACGCGTTTTGCGATCTCCGCAGTGATGCCGCAGCGTTGCCCGAATACGACGGCGCCGGCCGAATCACGGTGCTGAACTACCTCGACCACATCGACTGTGGCTTCGTCGTGTGCCCGGAGATTGTGGAGGAACCCGACGCGACGTCCGCAGAATTCGCAGAGCTCGAGCAGGCGGCGACGCGAACCGCGTCACCGCCAAAGAGGGCGAGCAAGGCAACCGCGAAAGGACCGACCGATGGCGCTGGTTCCTGACGAGTTGCGCAAGGTGGCCCAGCGCTTTCCCGATCGCGTCGCGTCGCCCGTCGATGGGGGCGGGTCGATGACCTTTGCCGAGTGGGAACGGCGATCGAACGCGGTCGGCCGGAGCCTGGTCGAATTGGGTGTGGTGACGGGCGAGCGGGTGGCCATCCTCGTCACGAACCAAGACGCGCTCTTGTATCAGATCGCCCACTTCGCCACGCAAAAAGCCGGTGGCGTTGCGGCCTCGATTAACCCCCGTTTGGCCCGGCGCGAGGTCGCCTGCATTCTCGAGAACGCGCGGCCGCGTGTGCTCATCGCCGCCGGCGACCAGCTGGCCCGCGCGCTCGATCTGACGGCCGGCCTCGCCGACCCACCCGTGGTGGTCAGTCCCGAGATCGGAGCCCCCCCATGCTTGGGGGGCTGGAGACGAACGACGACGACACGTTCCAAGTGCCGGTGACCTCCTCGGACCTCGCCGACATCGTGTACACCTCGGGCACCACCGGGCTGCCCAAAGGGGTGGCCTCGACCCACGACAACGTGCTGCATATCGCCGTCACGCCCTCCGAACGCGAGGACGCGCTCCTCCACGCCGCGCCGCTAGCGACCGCCCTCGGCACCTACGGGGCCATGATCGCCAGCCTTCGCCTGGGGTTTACCAACATCTGCCTCCCTTCCTTCGTCACCCCCCGGTTCGCCCAGTTGATCGACATCCACCGACCGGGTTGGCTCATGGTGGTGCCTGCGCAGGTGCTGCTGCTTCGCGAAGCCGGAGCGCTCGAAGGTCTCGATACCTCCTCGGTGTGGATGGTGGTCTTCAGCACCGCCCCGATGCCGCCCGAGGCGACTAGATGGCTCGCCGCCACGTTTCCACGGGCGATGCTTGTCAATGCCTACGGCCACACCGAGGCCGGGGATGCTGCGTGCCTCCTGCCGCCCGGCGAGGCAGAACAACGCCCGGGCTCGGTGGGCAAGCCGATCGAGGGGGCCCGCGTTCGGGTGATCGACAATCACGGGAAAGGCCTTGACGCCAACCACGTGGGTGAACTGTTGATCCGGATCGGCGGCGGCCGGCGCTTCTACTTCGGCGAACCCGAAAGTTCCGCCGAAACCTGGCAGGACGGGTGGGTGCACACCGGGGACCTGGGTTACCTCGACGACGACGGATTCGTCTACGTCGTGGACCGCAAGAAGGACATGATCATCCGAGGCGGTTACAACATCTACTCGATCGAGGTGGAGAATGCCCTCTACGAGCACCCGGCGATTGTGGAAGCCGCCGTGCTGGGCATCCCCCACCAGATCCTCGGCCAGGACGTCCTGGCCGTTGTGCGACTTGCTGAGGGGGCATCACTCGACATCGCAGCGCTCCATGTCTTTCTCGCGGACCGTCTGGCTGACTACAAGCACCCGAACCGAATGGTGATCAACCAGGACCCACTGCCGCGGACGTCGCTCGACAAGGTCGACAAGCTCGCCCTGCGCGCCGAGCTGGAGCTCGACCCCCGAGAGGCCAAGCGCTCTGGGTCCCAGGGCCCTTCTTGAGGAGAATGCAGTGCCACTCGCCCACGGGCACGCTCGGTGGCGCATCCTCGTCGCTACGGCAGTTGTCATCGTGCTCGGCGCCGCCGGTTTCGTGGTGATCCGATACATGTTTCGCGAACATCCTGGCCCCAAATCCCTTCACGCCGCCGTGAAGTCGTTCCAGGGGAAAGAACCCACCCCCACCAGCAGCGGGACCCTCAGGAATGACCTTCCTGCCGAGGGCGTCTACCCCCTCCATGGCCAGGGAACCGAGCGGATCTCGTTTCCGCCCAATTCACAGCGTGACGGAACGGTGATGCCCGTAACGATCACGTACCTGGCCGATGGCTGTTGGCGGTGGCACATCGACTACAACGTCGCCCACTGGGAGGAATATGACTTCTGCCCCCATGGCGGCCGGCTGCTTCTAGCCGGAAACCGCAACTCCCAGTCGTGGGACTTCGGTGACATCAAGGTCAACAATCTGGCGCGGTTCACGTGTCCGTCCGTCAGTGTGGTTCTCCCCCAAGACCCCAAGCCCGGGCAGACGCAGAGGTACTCGTGCACGGGCACCAACACGGCCGTGTCCGGGCAGAGCATCGCTGCGACAACCGTTCGCATCGTCGGGATGGTCACGTTGCGGATCGGGAGCGCCGCCGTCCCCACCGTCCATGAGCTCCAGCAGGTGACCATCACGGGTGGACAGAGGGGCAGAGTCAGAGAGGACTGGTGGTTCACGGTCAGTTCCGGCCTCCCCGTTCGCGTAGAGCGGCAGATCACTCTGTTGAGTAACTCGCCGATCGGCACCATCACGTACAACGAAGTTGGGTCCTGGCAGATGACTTCTTTGCGGCCCCAAACTTGAACGCGCCGAACGTCCGTAATAGGTGTAGTAGAGGACGAACTGAAGCTAGGCTATGGACATCGGTTCGGTCGCAAACGGGTGGCCCGCTTGATGCGCACCGCGGCCTCCAGGGCATCTGCTATCGCAGGAAGGGCGCTACCGGCGATGTCTTCTCGGGACGGATCGTCGGGTGGTCCGTCAGGCGCGGCCCTTTTTGCCCTCGTTCCGCGGTCGTGCCTCTCTCTCCGCAAAATCGGCGGTCCGTGGGGGTCGGCAGTGCTGACCTTCTACCCTATTTTCGGGCGGTTTCGGTGCCCCACACTCACAAATGGGGAACCGGTCGGCCGGCACCCGAAGCCGCAGGAGAAGGAGGATAGGGGATGGGGGTTCTTCCGGATGGTCCGCTGTCGTTGTGGCTCGACCAGTACGGCGAGTACACGCCCGAGCCCGCGGTCGAGGGGGAGGTGGACGTCGATGTGGCGGTGATCGGCGGGGGCCTAACCGGGCTCGCTACCACCGTCCACCTGAAGCGCCAGGACCCCTCGGTGCGAGTGGCGGTGCTCGAAGCCAAGACCGTCGGCTACGGGGCGAGCGGCCGCAACGGGTCGTTCGCCATGACGGTGATCGGCCTCGGGTTCGGCACGACAGCGCTGCTGCGGGGCAAGGACTTCTTACGTCGGGCCCACGCCTACATGGAGCGCTGCGTGGACGAGCTGGAGCACTTCATCGACGAGGACCGGCTTGACTGCGCCAAGATCCGCCCCGGCTTCCTCCGGGTGGCGACGGCACCGAGCTACGTCAAGCGGCTGCAGAAGCAGGTCGAGTTGATGAGGTCTCTCGGCTTCGACGGGATCGACTGGATCGACGCCGCCGCCACCCGGAAAATGGTCGACTCCGAGCGCTACCTGGGCGCGATGTGGGAACCGCGCCTCTTACTCATCGACCCGGCGCGGCTCGTGCGAGAGGAGAAGCGTCGGGCGATCGAGCTCGGGGCCCGGGTCTTCGAGCACAGCCCGGTCCTCGCCATCGGCGCCCCCGCCGTGTACGGGGGCAGCGGGGACGGCTACCGGCTCGTAACCGCGGACGGGGTGGTGAGCGCGGCGAAGCTCGTGTTCGCCACCAACGCTTATTCGCACCTTTTCGGCGAGCTGGCGAACAAGCAGGCCCCCGCCTTCACATACATGATCGCCACCGAGCCACTCACCGACGCGCAATTGGGGCCGATCGGTTGGAACGGTCACGAGGGCATCGAGGACGCCCGCAACCTCATCCACTACTACCGGCTGACCCCGGACAGGCGCATCGTCCTGGGCGGAGGGCCGGTGGGACTCACTGCCCACAACAGCCTCGACGCCGACACCGACGAGAGGGCGTGGCGCCATCTCGAGGAGCACCTCTGGTGGCTGTGGCCCCATCTCGACGGGGTGCGCGTCACGCACCGGTGGGGCGGCCCCTTCTCAGTGACCGTCGATCTCACCCCGGCGATCGGGTTCGTGGGCGACCACCGCACCGCCGTCTACGGCCTCGGCTGCATCGGCCACGGTGTGGCCATGAGCTACCTGAACGGCAAGGTGCTCACCGAGCTGCTGTTGGGTGGGGGCGACGGCTTGGCCGGCGACTGCCCGTTCGTCAACCGTCGGGTCATTCCTTGGCCGCCTGACCCCTTCGCCAGTGCCGTCAAGCACATGTTGCGGGGGTACCTGGCCGCCGAGGACACCTTCTACGAGGCGGTGCTGCCCAGGCTCCGACCGTCGCACAAGGGCGCCCGATGACCCACGGCCTAGCCTTTGTCCAGATGAAGTGCGTCGGGTCGTCGTTCCAATGCCTGGCCCACAGACGGAGGGGGCGAGATTGCGCATTTCGTGCGAACCGACCCCGGGAGCGGACGAGATCATCGAGAAAGTCCGCAGGGGACGGGCTCCACCAGGTCAAATACGCGACGGGTCACTAGGCCGCACGTGGACCTCCACACGCACGTTCCTAGTCTGCCTGGGGAATCGGCGATCGGGCGAGATGATCAACCACGGTCGTTGTCGTTTCGACAGTGGTGGTGGACCCTAGAGGACGGTATTCAAACCCCCCTTCACCACGGGAAATGGGAACCGGAACGGTGCCCAAAGGACCGATTTGGTCAATTCGTCGGTTCGGGCTGCCATCGCGGAGCTCCATGACCGAGTCTTCGGTGCGTCCCGTGACGGTATAGCTCGCAGGTCCCGCCATGGGTCCGGTCGTATTCCCCAAGGAGATCGAGGAGCTTGTCGCCCGTTACCTCGCCGGGGCTATTCGGAGTCACTGTCCCGAGGCCTTCGACCGGGCTAACCAGCCACTACCACCTGCTGCGACCAGCCGCACGTGGTAGGCGAGACCAAAAGCGCGGTTCTCCACCTTTGGAAGACCTGGGCTTCGACACCTCACCACTATCCCGAGGCCTTCGACCGTCCCGACTACGGGTTCGTCGGCCTCCACGTGATGTCCCAGCGGCTGGCTCCATATTGACGATTCCCGCACTGCGCCGTCCCTGAGAACTTGTGACAGAAGGCGCGCCTACCCAGTCCGACGCGACATGATGACTCCCATGACGACGATCTACTACGAGCACGACGCCGACCTGGGAACTTTGAGCGCGGAGTCCGTGGCGGTGGTGGGCTACGGCAACCAGGGCCGCTCGTGGGCACTTAATCTCCGCGACAGCGGTTGCCAGCCCGTGGTTTGTGTGCGCAGGGACGTGACACGCGAGCAGGCCCTCGACGATGGATTTGACACCCATGAGATCGCCGACGCCGACGAGGCCGACGTGGTCTGCATCCTTGTGCCCGATGATGTCGTCCCCCTGTTGAGCCTCCGGCCGAATCCTGCTTCCTGCGTGATCGTGGCAAGCGGGTACACGTTGGCCTTCGGCCGTCTGGTGCCACCGGGCGATGCGGGCCTGGTGGCACCTCGCATGCTCGGCCCGGAGGTGCGCCGGTGCTACGAGGAGGGCATCGGCTTTATCACTGCCATTGGAGTCCACCGCGACATATCTGGTCGCGCCCTGCAGCGCGTCCTCGCTGTGGCGCGGGCAATCGGGGGATTGAAGCAGGGCGCCATCGAGCTGACCGCCATGCAGGAAGCGGTCCTCGATCTTGGCGTCGAGCAGGTGCTGGCCCCAGCGCTGACGGCTGTCAACACTGCGTTCGTCCAGACGATGCTCGAGCGTGGCATCCCTCTTGAAGCGGTCATCACCGAGCTCGTGTTGTCCGGTGAGGTGGAGCGCACATACCGGCTGCTGCGCGAGGTCGGGTACGCGGTGCAGTCGGAATTCCACTCTCCCACAAGCCAGTACGGCCAGCTTACCCGCCGCGGCCGCTACGACCATCTCGACTTCCTCACCACCATGCGCGCGCTCGCCGAGGACATCGAAAGCGGCCGGTTCGCCGACGAGTGGGACGCCGAGCGCGACTCGGGCTACCTGACCTTGACCAAGCTGAAGGAGCAGCACACGGGGCCGGCTGTTCGGGAGTTCGAGGCCGACCTCCGACGGCGGCTCGGGCCGGGCGCTCTCGCCCACTAGTGGGGCCAGCGCAGCGTAAGGAAGGCGCATCCTCCCAGCTCCTTGGTTCACAAGGCACCGCGTCCAGCTGCTAGAGCTGACCAAGTGATCACACGGCCGCGAGTCGAGGGGACGGTGAGGGTCGGGCCCCACGTCCGGCGGGTCGGGTTCGCCGAGTTCGGCCCGGCCGACGGCCGTCCCTTCGTGTGGCTGCACGGCACGCCCGGAGCGCGACGGCAGATACCAGAGTCGGCCCGGGTCGCCGCCGAGGAGCTTGGCGTGCGCATCGTCGGTATCGACCGCCCTGGGGTCGGCTGGTCCACGCCACACCGCTACGGCTCTCTCCTTGACTTCGTGGCCGATTTGACCAGGGTTTGCGATCACCTCGGGTTCGAACGCTTCGGGATCATCGGGTTGTCCGGAGGCGGCCCGTACGTGCTCGCGTCCTGCTACTCGCTGCCCGACCGGGTGACGGTGGGCGGCGTGCTCGGTGGCGTCGCGCCGGCTCGGGGTGACGATGCCCTACCCGGGGGCCTCGTCGGACGGTTGGCGCCCCTCGGGCCCTTGGCCACGATCTCTTGGGTGCCCTTGTCGTTGTGGCTGACCGCAGGCGTGTGGGCGCTGCGCCCGGTGGGGTCCCTTGCGTTCGATCTCTACGCCCGCATCTCCCCGGAAGGCGACCGCCGGGTGTTCGCCCATCCCGAGATTAAGGCCATGTTCCTCGACGACCTGTTCGCCGGGAGCCGCAGGGGCATCGCCGCCCCTATCCTCGACTTCCTCCTCTTCGCCAGGTCGTGGGGCTTCTCCGTTCGCGACATCACTGTGCCCGTGCGCTGGTGGCACGGCGACGCCGACACCTTCGTGCCGCTGGCCCACGGCCAGCACATGGTGTCGCTCATCCCCGACGCCGAGCTCTACGTGCGGTCGGGCGAGAGCCATCTCGGCGGATTCGACGCGGCCGAGGAGGTGCTCACGACGTTGCTTGCTGTCTGGGACGAGCGCAACTCCGGCAACCAAGCGGGCAGCGAATGAGCCCTTCGCCTACAACAGCCTCATTCGGCCAGAACGCACTGCAGGAGGGCGGCGGCGTCCATCCGGAGGATCTCGAGCAGTTCGACGACGCGGCGGACCAAGCGGTAGAGGAAGCTGAGCGCCACGACGTGGCAGGATCGCCGTCCGGATCGTGCCTAGTCAAGCTGAGGATCGGTTTGTTGGACCCTTCGCGGTTCGGCGCTCCGCATTCTGAGGCAGTACCGTTCTTTGGTAGTGGACACTCCGACTGTCGAGCCTGGAGGCACGGTGACGATAAATGCACAGACGCTTGAACGAGCCCTCCGTGAGGCCGACTACAGGGTCATAAACCGCAACTGCCCATTTTGTGGAAACACGGATGAAGAATGGCTGGGTCTATCTACTTACGCCCTTGTACACCTTCAATACGCTCCCTCCGACAATGTTCCCGATAGCGTCCCGGATGAGCTGCTGCACCACGACCGGGATGAACTCGGACTTGAAAGTTCCGTCCTCTTCGCAGTGGCATTTGCATGCAAAAACTGCGGGTTTATCCGATTCCACAGATTTGAGGAATAGCCGTCGCTCGTGCAGAACGCCGTGGTCATCGTCCGTCCGGGCGAGAGCCACCTCGGTGGGTTCGCCGCCGCCGCGGTGGTGCTCGACGTGCTTATCGAGCGGTGTACGGCCGACCGTCGGCGTCCCTGTCTGACCGACCGACCGGCGACGGGCGCGTCCGCGCCGGGCAGGGGCTGGACGTGCTCAGGCCGGCAGGGGCGGTGCGCCCGTCGGGGTGTCGGACGACTTCTCGTCCCGGCTCAGCAGCCACGCCAAAAAGGTGTCCACGGCCGCGGCCGTGTGCAGTCCCCGGATAGACGCGAACATCTCGAACGCGTGCTGCGCACCGGCCAGCTCCACGTACACGACGGGCGACCTGCTCGACTCCCGCAGCCGCTCGGCGAACAGCCGGGCTTCCTCGACAGGCGCGAGCACGTCGCGCTCCCCGTGGACGATGAGGGCCGGCGCGACATCCCGGTGGATCTGGTCAAGGGGGGACGCCAGGGCGAACAGCTCCCGCTGCGATTCCGGGTCCGCCTTGAGGATGTAGCGCTCCGCGACCCGCCGGAAACCCGCACCCGATCCGCCGCGGAATCCGTAGCGGTCGAGGAAGTCGAAGACCCCGTAGAAGAGCACCATGGCCCGGACGCTGGTGTCGAAGGCCTCGAACCCCGGCTGGAGCTCGGACTGGTTGACCGTGAGACCCATCATGGCCGCGAGGTGGCCGCCGGCCGAGCCGCCCGTCACGACGACGTATCCGGGGTCGCCTCCGTACTGGGAGATGTGCTCTCGGATCCACTTCAGGGCGAGCTTGCAGTCGACGAGGTGTTCGGGCCACGTCGCCTTTGGTGACAACCGGTAGTTGATGGACACGCAGACCCATCCGCTGGCGGCGAGTCGGCGCATGAGGGGCCGTGCCTGCTGCTCCTTGCTCCCGACCATCCAGCCGCCGCCGTGGATCTGCAGGAGCACCGGCGGCGGCTGGGCCGACGCCCTCCCGGCGCCAGACGTCGAGGCGGTGCCGCCGGAGTCCGTCATCGACGTACTGCACGTCGCGTGTCCGCACGATCCCGTGGCGCCGGCCCGGACGCGAGATCGAGTGGAGCCTGGCCCACTCCGCACCCGAGGACAGGGGCGCCCACGCCGGGTCGATGCCGTCGCGCCAACCCGGACCCAGGGCCTCGGTCAGCGCGGATTCGAAGGTCCGGTCGGTGTGGCTCGCCTCGACCAGTGCCGCGACGAGACCGACCCAGGATGAGACGATCACGACGAGGCCGACCCAACCGGGCCAGTCTCCGAGGGCGCCGAGGGACATAAATGCGATGGCGACGACGAGCTCCCATACCAGATGCCACAGGGCGAGCTCGCTCGTGAGCCATGAGGCGAAGAAGGTCAGCGGGGTCAGGAAGCCCGGTCGGCGTGGGGGCCACAGCGCCAAGGCGGTGAAAAGAGCGCACCAGACGGCGAAGATCAGGAACCACCAGGAGATCGTCATGAGACGATTCTGGCCCAAGGAATGTCGCGCGTCCCGGCCATCGCCGTCATGTGATGCCCGAACGCTGGGGTGCCCCCACTCGCCGCCCGGAAGCGCGACGGCGGGCTCTCCGATCGCGATCAGGCTCGAGACCGACCAGCGCCGGTTGCCGCATACCAAAGCGCCAGCATTCCGCCGAGCGAGTGCCCCACGACGGGCCTCAAGTCCGAGCGCGTCAAAGATGTCCTCGATCAACTGGTGCGTATCCTGGCGGCATGTTCACGTCGATAGGAGGCGGGGTCTGAGAGACCGTGCCCGGGAAGGTCGATTGCGAGCAGTGTGCGGTCATGGAGTGTGCTGAACAACGGTGCCCAAGCTGCAGCGCTGAGCGAAACGCCGTGGAGCAGTATCACTGGTGGGCCGGTGCCGCTTGCAAGTAGCCGCACGCGCGCGCCCGTGTGAGCGAGGTCGAGAAAGGACTCGTCAACCTCCGCTCCAAGGGTATGGAATAGTCCTGCCTCGGCCTTATGGATACGGTCTTTGAGAGCCATGAGCGGATGCGCCTCCTCTTCACTTGATGCCGATCTGTCGAGAACTCGTTGTGATCGCAGCCACGTCGGCCAGCCAGACCCGCACCGCCCGCTCGTCGTTGCGAGTGAGACCGGCGAGCGCTGCCTGCTCAATCACGCGCACGCGGTCTGTTGCGGCCTTGAGGGTCTTAAGGCCCCGGCCTGTCGGACGGATAAGGACGACCCGCTGGTTCTTTTGTCTCCGCTCGAGCAGACCAGCGGTCTCGAGCCACTGGACAGCGGAGTGCATCGTCTGCCTCGTGACCTGAGTGATCCGCGCCAGTTCAGAAGTCGAGAGCTCAGGTCGCGATTCGAACACGCTGAGGATGACGTAGTCCTGCGCGGACAGCCCCAAATCCTCCAGCGCATCCTCGAGTGCAGCGCGGAACCGTTGGTGGGCGAGTCGAAACAGGTAGCCCAGGTTTGCCTCCGGGCTGGGGCTAAATGTCAAGGCGTCTGCCATCTGGTCAACCATAGCAGAGTGTCAGTGTACCTGACAACTAAGAATACGGGGACTCAGCACCTGAGAGGAAGGCGGGTACTGAGCGTGCTGAGGGTGAGTTCCTAACGGCAGTCAAGCCCTTCAAGCGACATTTTCGCTAACTTCTCTTCGTGGCGGGTCGGTGGCCGGAGCGACCTTTCGGGCCGACTCCTTTCTGCCTCGACCCGCCGCCCTGTTCTTGAGGACTTTGGCTGGGGTGTGGCGACGACGGGCCGCTCGGACTGTGGGGGTCGATCTTGAACCGGTCGGTGCAGGCTGCCTTGCCTTCGGCCTCGGTGATCGCTTCGCCGTTTTCATCTCTCAGGTCGTAGAGCTCTCCCTTGCGCCAGCAGGCGGCGATCCGGGTGATGAGGACCGCCGAGACCGAGCACAATGCTGAGTTGTGATGCTTGCCCTCGACCATGACGAGTCGGTAGTAGCGGTGGGCGAGCGTGATCAGCTGCCAGGTACAGAGCCTGGCGCAGGCCGGCGTCGCCGGCCTTGGTAATGCCCTTGTGTCCGGCCACCAGTCCGGACTGGTCGATCTTGGGCACAAAGCCGGTGGAGGAGCGGACGCCGGCCAGGTTGGCGAAGCGGTTGAAGTCGCCCGCGTTCCCCAAGATGGCCGCCGAGAGGACGGGCCCGAGCCCCGGGGCCGAAGCAACGATGCCCAAAGGATCGGCCTCGTCATAGAGAACGGCGATCCGCTTGTCGGCGGCGGTGATCTCGTCGTCGAGGCGGCGAAGCACCCGGACTTCTGAGGCGACGTCGTGGGCCAACTCGGTGAAGTCGATGCCCCCGCTCGACCACAGGGCAAGGGTCTCGTTCGCCATGGCCAAGAGCTCGTCGGCCTTGTCTTCGCGCCAGAGTCCCGCGCTCGAGCGGATCAACAGCGCGGCGAGCCGAGCACGCCCGAGACGCTTGAGCGCACGTGGATCGGCGTAGTTCTCCAAGATGACCAGGGTGGTCTTCGAGGCGGTGGCCGATCCGAGCGAATCGGCCCATCCCGGACCGAGCAACTCGACGAGTGCCTCGAGGCGCAGGCTGGCGGCGCTGCGCCGCTTGACCAGGCTGGAGCGGTGACGCACGGCCCGGCGCAGCGATCCCGCCGGACCGAGGTTGTCGATGCCCCGCAGGCCCTCGGGGTGCAGCGACGGCAGACGGGCCAGCACCCGTGAATCCAACCGGTCGGTCTTGGTGTGCTTGTTGTAGTAGTCCCGCAGGTCGGCCGACTGCTCGGGTGGCACCAAGATCACCGTGGCGCCCCGTGCTTGGAGCCACGCCGACAGGGGCACCCAGGCGTTGCGGGTGGGCTCGAGGATCACCGTCACCGAGGCACCGTCTGGGATCTTCGCCCACAGGCGCTCGAGGTCAGCGGTCGTCGTGCGGAACTGCCACGACGACCAGATGAACTCACCTCGCTCGTCGGCCAGACTGGCCCGATGGTCGGCCCGACAGGCGAGGTCGATGCCCAACCTCACTTCGTTCATGACATGGTCCTTTCGCTCGATGACTGATCAGTCGGCTCTCCGTCGTCGACCGGTGCACGCTCCGCAGGGGTGTGACCATCCAGACATTCAGAAGCAGGGGTCCGATTCCATGATCGGCCACCGAGTTCCAGAAAAGGGATGCACGTGCGTCGGGAGGCTCGTCTGGTCGACGATCACCGTCATGGAGTCGAGCTCTCGCCCGCTCCGGCCCCAGTTCAGTCAAGCCAGAGGAACCGACCCGACGCACCCTACGAAGGGCTTCCGCCAAATTGGTGGATGCCCGGAACCAACGCTAAATGTCCCCTTTCGCCGGCCCGGGACGCGCCCGTCGAATCGCTGCAAGTCCTAGCTTTGGGTATGTGGCCAATGAGGGCAACCACGCGCGATCGTCATGTGCCAAGGCAATTGAAGTCGAAGGCATCAAGGTCGCGCCACCGCTCACCAGGAATCAGGCTCAAACACTTGTGTCCTTCGGTTTGCTCGCCGATACGGCGGACGGCCTAATGGGTGCGTGGCTCGGCGTCGAGTCGATGTGGGCCGAGACTGTTCAAGAGGCACGGAGCGACCCTGGGGAGAATCGGCTTCTCGAGAAGGTCAATGGCGAGTGGTCCTTCATCGAGACGCTCCGCCATCTCATCTTCGTGACCGACGCCTGGGTCGGTGTGGGCGTGCTCGGCTCGAACGTCCGGCACCCGCTCGGCCTTCCACCCCATTTTGTTGCAAATGGAAGGGAGCTTGGGCTCGACCTCGAAGCGAAACCCGACCTGGATACCGTGCTCCTCGCTCGGACTGAACGTCAGAAGACGCTCGAAGACGCGCTTCGCGTCGTAGGAAGCGACCTTGGCGAACCGTGCCTTGGACCCCTGTCAGGCTTCACTCGCCTAGATGCCTTCCAGGTAGTGATCGCCGAGGAATGTTTCCACCGTGCCTTCGCTATCCGGGATCTCGCTGCTCTGACCGGAAGTTGACTGGGCCCGGGTTCCCCCGGAGGTGTCCCTCGCTGCCGGCATTTGGGCCAAGCGCAGCACGTCCTTGTGGGTCTGCTGACAGGCGGATGACGTGTGGTTGCCCTGGGTGAGCAAGAGTAGAGAGGTGAACGAGTACCACAAGCTGTGCGGCAGCGAGGAATGGAGAGCAGTGGTTCGCGACTCCATTCTCCCTTGGGCGCTCGGGGACCTGGACCTCGGCGACGACGTCCTTGAGGTTGGCCCGGGATACGGAGCCACGACCGACGTTCTTGGGGAGTCGGTACCGAAGCTAACCGCCGTAGAGATTGACCCCGACCTCGCGGCGATGCTGATGGACCGGTTTGCCGGAAAAGGCTCGGTATCCATCGTGAGAGGAGATGCGACGGCACTTGAGTTCCCCGATGGCCGCTTCAGCGGCGCAGCGTCGTTCACCATGTTGCACCACGTACCGACCATGGCGCTTCAGGATCGCCTCTTCGCTGAGGTCGGCCGTGTTGCGCTCCGGCGGGGTGTTCGTTGTCGGCGACAGCCTGGCGAGCTCTGAGCTCGAGGCTCACCACGAGAGCGACACCTACAATCCAATCGAGCCAGAAGGTCTGGCTGAGCGGCTGGAGGCGTCCGGGTTCGCCGACGTGGAGGTCAAGACGAACCCGTTCGGGTGGGCTGCCCGGGCTAGGAAGCGATGAGTTCACTCAGTTGGGTTCTGGCCGTCAGCAGGATGATCGAAGGAGTGCGCAAGGCGGCGATGATGCTCCCGGTATCGAGGATATAGCCTTCCCTGACGACGTTTTAAGGTGTCCCCGAATACCGACCTTCATCGATGACTGAGAGTCGCCCCGTTCGCCGGGACCGTGGCGCGGCGCTGACGCCGTTCGATTATGCGACGCTCACTTCTCCCGACCCTCCAAACCTCTGCTGAGCGGCCTGTCTGGTAATGCCCAGAACAAATCCAATGGCAGCCCAAGAGTGGCCGTGCCGAACGCGCGACCTTTACTTGTTGCCGAAGGTTCAACTCCGCCACACCCAACTCTATTGGCCGCTCTTATCAGGGTTAGGTCCTTCTCCCAATCCTCGAAACCTGGCTCCATCGTGTCAATGATGCCTTGACACTGGTCCTCGGTTCAACGTGCCCCACTTCGCCAATCGGGACGAGGACGATGCCAGTCAGGCTCGTTCGGCTCAGCTCCAAGAATTGCCTCGTGAGATGATGTGTTCCCATGAGGCTCGAACCACCCGAGCGAACCCGGGAGTACCGCAACCACCATCTCGACAGCACTCGTTGGGACCACTTCGTGCCACGTGACGACGACATCTTCGTCACAACGGCGTACAAGGCCGGGACGACCTGGACGCAGCGCATCCTCGCTGCCCTGATCCTCGGACCAGAGCCCCTACATGCGAGATTGAGCGAAATTTCGCCGTGGATCGACTCTCGCTTCATGGGACCTCTCCAACCGATCCTCGATCGTCTCGAGGCACAGCGTCATCGAAGGTTCATTAAGAGCCATCTGGCCGCTGATGGTCTGCGGTTCTTCCCACGGTCCAAGTACATCGTCGTGGGCCGTGACACCCGCGACGTCTTCATGTCGTTGTTCAACCACTATTCGTCCTACACCGACATGATGTTCGAACTCTTCAACGACCCTGACCGGCCGGGGCCGGCATTCCCTCGTTGCCCGGCGACGCCACGCGAGTTGTGGCCTCGGTGGGTGAGCGAGGGATGGTTCGAGTGGGAAACCGACGGCTGGCCGTTCTGGTCACATCACCACCATTTATCGACCTGGTGGGCGGTGCGAGAGCTTCCCAACGTGTTGCTTCTCCACTTCGGTGATCTCAAAGCCGACCCCGAGACTGAGATGCGGCGGATCGCCGATTTCTGCGCTATAGATGTCAGCGAGGACTCCTGGCCTGTTTTGCTCGCAACAGTCGGATTCGACGCCATGCGCGATGAAGCACGTCACTTCGACGACCCGATGGCAATGGTGTGGAAGGGCGGCGCAGACAGCTTTTTCTACAGGGGCGACAGCGGTCGATGGCGCGGGGTGTTGACCTCCGACGATCTTGCGCTGTATGAGACCTCAGCGTCGACCCTCGATCCGGCACTACGAACCTGGCTCGAGGGCGGTCGCCACGCCGTCGGGATCTGAGTGACACGATGGCTCGCGGGGTGCCCCCGTACATTGATACTTCTCTAAGGATCCACCGCTTGACTGATCCGCCCTGGAAATTGTGGACACTGTTTCGCTTGGAAAGGAATCAGTCATGTCCACACCGAAAGGGAACAGCCCCTCTCAGCGCAGGTACCCCCCTGAGATCAAGGAGCGGGCCGTCCGGATGGTCCAAGAGCTCCAGCGCGAGGACCCCGCTGACCACACGGTGCTCTCTCGGGTGGCCCGCCAGCTCGACGTCGGCGTCGAGTCGCTGCGCACGTGGGTCAAGCAGGCCGAGGTCGATAGCGGGGTCCGCCCGGGCCTGACCAGCTCCGAACAGGCTGAGTTGACCGAGCTGCGGCGCGAGATCAAAGAGTTGCGCCAGGCCAATGAGATCCTGCGGGCCGCCGCGGCATTTTTC
This sequence comes from uncultured Acidimicrobiaceae bacterium, assembly GCA_963764305.1. Taxonomy (GTDB): domain Bacteria; phylum Actinomycetota; class Acidimicrobiia; order Acidimicrobiales; family RAAP-2; genus Bog-473. The sequence continues at coordinate 401,376 of CAVXSD010000006.1, forward strand.
GGGGCGGCGGAGCTCGACCGCCGACGGGCGAGGTAGTCGCCTTCATCGACGCCCACTCGGACCTGGCCGGAGTCGAGCCGATCTGCAGCGTGCTGCAGTTCGCCCGGTCGACCTACTACGCGGCCAAGTCCCGCCCGCCCTCTGCCCGCTCGGCGGCCGACGAAGCGCTCAAACCCGAGATCGAGCGAGTCCACCGGGCCGCGTATCACGGGGTCTATGGCGCCGAGAAGGTGTGGTGGCAGCTCGGACGCGAGGGGTTCGAGGTCGGCCCGGACCGGGTGGCGCGGCTCATGCGCGAGATGAGGCTCAGCGGTGTCGTGCGCGGGCACACGACGTTCACCACCACGCCCGGCGACGCGGCACAGAAGCCCGAAGACCTGGTCAAACGCAATTTCAGCGCCTGTGCCCCCAACCGCCTCTGGGTTGCCGATCTGACCTATGTGTGGACGTGGTCGGGCTTCGCCTACACGGCCTTCGTGACCGACGTGTTCTCCCGCTACATCGTCGGCTGGCGGGTGGGGACGACGCTGGAGGCCCAACTCGCCCTCGACGCCTTGGAGATGGGCATCTGGACCAGGCGTGGTCAGCATCTCGGTGAGCTGGTGCACCATTCGGACCGCGGCGTGCAGTACCTCGCCATCGTCTACAGCACCCGCCTCGAAGAGGCTGGTGTGGCACCGTCGGTCGGATCCAAAGGGGACAGCTTCGACAACGCCCTGGCTGAAAGCATCAACGCCTCGTACAAAGCCGAATGCACCCAGCGGCTCGGCCCCTGGCGCGACGCCGCGGCACTCGAGATCGCCACGGCCGAGTGGGTCGAGTTCCACAACAAGGGCTGCCTCCAGCGCGCCCTCGACAAGCAGACGCCGGCGGAATACGAGGCCGCCTACTGGGCGCGAATGGCGCCGGACGGCTGATTTGGCCCGGCGCTCATGTCCACCCCCGCGCGTTCAGCGGCTTACAGCGCAACACAAACGGCCCGTCCTCGAGCGTCGGCGCGTTCACCGCTTCACAGCGCTCCTCGCGTCGTGCATACTGCACCCAGTCGACACCAACCAGTGCCGCTTAATCAAAGCGCTTGAGTGTCCACCGATCCCAGGGCGGCTCATGACTGTTGGTCCCAAATAGCTTCGGGAGTGCTGGCAGGTTCGGCCTGACTTGAAGTCCTGTGACGTTGCAATACGTCGTCGACCGAATCCTTCCAGCCGCACATTGAAAGACGGCACGGCCATCCCTCACACCATTGAGAGAAGGGATGACCAATGACCATCGTAGAAGCTGCGCCTGGTATTACCGGTGGCGTCGACACCCACCTCGACGTCCATGTGGCTGCCGCCCTGGACCCGCTCGGCGGGCTGCTCGGCACGGAGCGCTTCGAGACCAACGCCGCCGGCTACAAGGCATTGCTGGGTTGGCTCGAGGGCTTCGGGGACGTGACCAAGATCGGCATCGAGGGCACGGGCTCTTATTGGTCCGGGCTGTCGCGCTACCTGCGCCGGGTGGGTGTCGAAGTCATCGAGGTCGACCGACCCAACCGAGAAGAACGGCGCCGCAGTGGCAAGTCCGATCCCCTCGACGCCGTCGAGGCCGCCCGGGCCGCTCTGAGCGGTCGGGCGAGCGGGCGCCCCAAATCGAGGGATGGTGCCGTCGAGGCGATCCGGGTCCTCGTCGTCGCCAAGCGCTCTGCCCGCCAGGCTCGAGCCAAGGCCCTGATCCAGATGCGCCACCTCGGCTTCACCGCCCCAGAACAGCTTCGTTGCCGCCTCAAAGGCCTCTCCGTGCCGGCTCTTGTCGCTGAAGGGACCAAGTTGCGGCCGACGCGATCTCCCGACCCGGTGACGGCAGCCACCAAGGCGTCGCTGTCCTCGCTGGCCTATCGCGTCGAAGCGCTTGACCGCGAACTTGCCGAGCTCGACGAGCGGATCGAGGCCCTCCTCGTGGCCACCGTGCCGGATCTGCTCGACCTCTTCGGTGTCGGCCCCGACACCGCCGCCGCACTGGTGATGGCGGGCGGCGACAACCCCGAGCGGTTGCATTCGGAGGGTGCGTGGGCCCACCTCTGCGGCGTCGCACCCGTCCCGGCCGGGTCGGGCAAGACCAACGGCAGGCTCAAGGCCCACGATGGTGGCGATCGCCAGGCCAACAGCGCGCTGTGGCGCATCGTCATGGTCCGCATCGCGGACGACCCCGAGACCCAGCTCTATTTCGAGCGCCGAGTCAAAGAGGGAAAGACCAAGGCCGAGGTGATCCGCATCTTGAAGCGCTACGTCGCTCGCGAGGTCTATCGCTACCTGCCTCGCGGCTGAGTCCTCGAGCTGTTGGGTCTGGCTTTCCCCCGTACTGTCGCTCTTCGGAGCTGACTCTCCAGCGACTCGCCGACCCTCAGCTCGGGCCACCATCTCGAAAACGCGTGACCCAATAGGAGCTTGTCCTCACCTCGAGTGACTGATCAATGTCGTGTCCGCTGTTTTCACTCCCGAGCCCCCAAAGAGGGGTTGACAAGTGATAGGAGCTCGCCGGCCTGGGGTCACATATTTTGCGAGGAAAATCGGCTGACGCTTGCTGTCGCTAGCACTGAGAGCCTGGGTCCGCTCGTCCGTCAGAGATCTTGCAGAAGCATCATCAAGACGAGCGGATCAAACGGAGATTCGGCGAATCCGTAGTGAATGTAGAATCTCTTCGCCTCGTCGTCCTTGGCGTGAATGAGCAGAATCCGGACTCCTACGGATTGGGCTACCTCGAGGGCCTTGAGCATGAAGTGCTTGAGGAGAGCTGCACCGAGCCCATGACCCGCGTGTCGTGCATCGACCGCCATGCGGGCCAGGAGGATGGCGGGCATCTCTTCCGGTTGATTCCGTTGCATCCTCTTCGGTGCGGATGATCTGAGAACCGATGCCGTCGCCGAGGCGTAGAAAGCGACGACTTCACGGGAGCCTGCTTCCACGACGACCCACGTCCGGCTCGTACCGCTCGCCTGGTTGTTCAGCGCGTGACGGATCAACCAGTCGTTGAGAGCTAGCTTGCCGCAGTCGAACCCTTCGACGAGATGCTGGTCGGACAACAGCTCCGGACCGGCGTAGGCCACTAAGCGGGTCGCTCGAGGACCGAGGGATTCGAGAGCAGTTTGACCATCGTCTCAGGAAGCGCGGGCGGGGCCGAAAGGAGATCCTGCAGTTCGCCCCAAGCTGCATCGTCGACGACAAAGACCCGTCGATCGGCGAGCTCCATCTCGGCCGCCTCGACCGCATGGCGCAGAACGAAATCGTTCGCCGATTCGCCTCGAGCCTCGGCGGCCCTGCGCAGGACAGCGTCCTGTTCAGGGGTGAGTCGCAAGCTCAGTCGTTCGGTCTTGGATGCCATAGTCACAGTGTACGCCAGATGACGTACAGAATCACCCCCTCCGGACCAATCCCGAGAGGTCAGGGTCGGTCAAGGCCGGCGCAGCCGCCCGTAGGGGGAGCCTTGACTGGCCCGGAGGGAGCCGGTGGTCACAATGGCCAAGGCCGCCCGATGGGCGGCCTACCTGCGGTTTTGCCTTCTAAGGCAGGGCTTGTCGCAACCATGCGACATACTCCCCGCCCATGACTGAAGGCCTTGATCTCCGCAGCGACAAGAGCGAGAGCGCACAGGTCGGCTCCGATCTTGTCGGTGGAGCGTTCGGACGATGTCGCACAGCACTTCGACGCGGTCGCACGCATGCTCGCAACGCTCGACGTCGACAACACATGGAGGGCCGCGACGGAAGTCGAGCGACGCGTACTGATCGACGAGTTCATCGAGGAAATTTCGGTGTTACCGGATTACCTCGACGTGAAAGTGCACGGAGCGCCGCCACTGCACGTCCGCTACCAGGAGGTCGGGATGAAGGACTCGGGTTTTGATCGTGTCGGAGGGGGGACTTGAACCCCCACGCCCTTGCGGGCACCAGCCCCTCAAGTCGGTTTTACCCCCTGGTGAGGGCTGTGCATTTCGCGTAGTCCCTGCACCGAGCGGCACCGAGCGGCACCGAGCGGCACCGCTTGCCACCTCACTAAGCAACGCGAGGGCAACGGCACGTCATTGCGCCACCCGCTCGCGCCGGCGCTCGAGCTCAGTGCGGTCGAGCTCGTCCTCGTCGTCGAAGATCTCGCCCCTCTCTGTCGCCCTACGCTCGGATACGTGGACCGGCGCCGCCTTGGGCCGCCGCATCGCCCTGCGCTCCGTCTGCGTGGTCGAGCCCCAGAGCCCTACAAGGTCGGGGTCGCCCAGCGCAGTCTCGAGGCACTGCTCGCGGACCGGGCAGGAGGCGCACAGCTGGCGTTGTCCCCCGTCGTACTGGGCGCCGTGGGCGATCACGAAGCGAGCGGCGCCTACCCCGCGACATGCGGCCCACTGATGCCACGAAGGGCGGTTGACGAGCCCGGCCAGAACGGTCGCCGTGTCGGGCGCATCACCGGGGACCATGAGCCAGGCGACGAACGAGGCATCCACCGGGGCGCAACGCTACAACTTCCCGCCGTGTAACTACCGGAATGGGATTTGGGGGGCTCCTGCGGCCTTCTAGGGGCCTAATCCGCCCCGTCCGCACATCCCCGGCGGTGCTGTATCAGCGCTGGACCGCGGACCTCTCAGGTAAATCGGATGGCGACATCCCACAAGCCACACCACAGGACGGACTGCGCCTCCGTCCGGTCCGAGGGGTTGAGGTGATGGCAGGCCCAACCCCTTCGCCATTGGGGGTTGGGCCGCGAGCAGAGTGCGTCTACGGTCGCCCCATGAGCCAGATGCCCGAGCCCGGCGACCCATGTCCCCTACCTACAGGCACCTTCCGGGCTAGGCCATCAACCCCCGAAAGGACCCAGAAATGATGTGGTTTCCGGCGGCGGTTGGCTGACGAACCCGTCACGGGACTCTCCAGCAAGACAGGATCGTCTTCTCGCCCTGCTCCCAACGTGAGGCCGCTCACACGGAAGAAGTCACTTCTTGGGCTGAGAGGTGGCGGCGATGATCTGTTCGAGTACGGAATGATCCGGCATCGGGGGCGGGTCTAGCGCCGGGAGCTGACGGACATGGCCGAACGCGCGCTCAATGAACGGGCCTTCGATCACCGGGCTGTGGCAACTCGCGACCGTGGTGATGTCGAGGCTCTGGACCCGATCCACGTAGCGCCCGTACTTGTCCTCGTCGACCATAGAGAGCCACGGACTCACCGCACCGAGCGCGAACAGCGCCATCGCATCACGCCAGAACTCGCCGTCGAGATCGGCAATACCCAACTGAGGGTCCGGCATCGGGGCCGCGAATGTGTCGACCGCCCAATACACACCGGTTTTCGGATCGAACAGCCCGCGAGTCGTAGGTGAGTCGTACACTGGAGGCCGCAACGCCAGCAACGTGCGGTCACCGATATCGAGAGCCTCGCCGTCCATGACCCAACGACACCGATCGAGTGGAAACTCGAAACAGTTCGTGTGACGCTCCACCATCGCCCAGTTGCACACCAGCTGCGCATTCGGACACGCGCTCAGCGTCTCGTCAAGGTTCCCAGTGTGATCGACGTCATCGTGCGACAAGAAGATCCAGCGCACATCCTCCGGCTCGACCAACGAAAAAACGTCTTTCAGCCACCGGTCACGATTCGCCACCGTGCCCGTGTCCACGATCATCGGCTCCGCACCCAAGATCACCATCGAGTTCAGATACACAAACAACGGCTGGCCCAATGCGGGCTGGATCGAGTGGACCACCCATGTATCAGCAGCGATCCGCGTCGGCGGGATATACGTGGTCGGCGCAACTGGAGCGAACGTCAAGACAAGATCTCCTCTCCACCCTCAACGCAATCTGCGCCGAAAGGAATCATGACAGACATGCGGATCTCGCGCGCAGGTATCACCTAACGCCGGTTCGGGGTCGCTGTGGAGGTCACGAGAGCCACGGTCGGTCTACCCTCGCCCCATGAGCCAGATGCCCGAGCCCGGCGACCGTTGCCCCGGCTTCATGAGCGAGCCGGGACGGTGCTGGCGGATGCTGTAAGACCGGAACCTTCAGGCGACACACTGTCACGAGGTGCCGTCATGGACGGGGCGGTGGTTCAGCCCCAAGGGTGACAGATGGTGGAGTGTGTGGGCCTGCCCCGATCACCTGGAAGGGCTGACGGGGCTACGAGAGTTCGGCCGGCGTCCTACAGTCCGCTCGCCGCTGCTGTAGCAGTCCTCGCGGCACGCTGCACCTCATATAGGTCACTCTGGCGATCTCCTCGGTCGCTGGGTCGGTAGCGAAGAACGACCGGACGCCCAACTCCGAAAACTGTAGGGCGCTACAGGCGCCCCGTCGCCTTGCCGTAGCGCTCGACTTCCTTCCGACGCCACAGACGCCATTTCCTGCGACCTAGTGCCGCAGCAGGCAACGTAAGGCGGGCGCGTCCACCACTTTGACCTCCGGGTCGCGCAAAATTGGCTTCCCGCGAAAGAGGAGGTCGGGTGCGCGAAGGGATACACGTTCGAGAGATCAGTAACGACGAGGGCAATCGCTTGCTCCAGATCGTGCGACGCTCCTCGGGCTCGGTAGTGCGCTGGCGCCGAGCCCAGATGGTGCTGCTCTCGGCCCAGGGGATGGACGTGGCCCAGATCGCCAAGGTGGCCTTCACCTCGCCCGACCGGGTCCGAGAGGTCCTGCACAACTTCAACGACGACGGGTTCGACTCCTTGGCGCCCAAGTACGCAGGTGGCCGCCCACCGAAATTCACCCTGCCCGAGCGTAGAGAGATCAAGAAGATCGCGCTCAGCCGTCCGGTCGACCACGACCTGCCCTTTTCCACCTGGAGCCTGACCAAGCTGGCCGAGTTCCTCGTCGCCGAGGGGGTGGTCGACGACATCAGTCACGAGGGTCTACGCGTGCTCCTCCGCGAGGAGGGTGTCTCCTTTCAAGTGATCAAGACCTGGAAGCAATCGAAGGATCCTGACTTCGAGGCCAAGAAGAACCGGGTGCTCGAGCTCTACGACATCGCTGACGGGAAGGCCAAACCCAAAAGGGGCGACCCCACCGTGGTGATCTGCATGGACGAGTTCGGGCCGCTCAACCTCTTCCCCCGGCCCGGCAAGCAATGGGCGCCGATGATCGTCAACGGAGAACGGGACCCCAGCGTCCCACGCCGCCGGCGCCGCCGGGCCACCTACACCCGGACCAAGGGAGTCCGTCACCTCATGGCCGCGTATGACCTGAACCAGGACAAGATCTACGGCCACATCAAGATAAAGAAGGACCGCACCACCTTCCTCGAGTTCTGTCGCTACCTGCGCAGCCTCTACCCCCCGAACGTGCGCATCGCCATCGTGCTCGACAACTTCAGCCCACATCTCACGACCGACAAAGACGACAGGGTCGGCGTGTGGGCGGAGGCCAACAACGTCGAGCTGGCCTATGTGCCGACCAACGCCAGCTGGCTGAACCGGATCGAGGCGCAGTTCCAAGCGCTGCGCTACTTCACCCTCGACGGCACTGACCACCGTTCACACGAGGAGCAGAACTCGATGATCCGCCGCTACATCGCCTGGCGCAACCGCAATGCTCAGGACAAAACACTGCGCGAGCTGGTAAAGCGCGCAAACGTTGCCTGATGCGGCACTAGCACACCCTCGTTAGCAACCGCCGGGAAGTCCGGGTCTGTCTGTGAGATCACGTCGGCGCGCTGCCTGGACACTCCGAGGATGCGCCCGACCTCGCCGATTGCGACTAGATCCTTCTCGGCCATACCAGAACCGTAATGCCCAGGTCAACCTGTCTTGTCTCTATTGTCTGCACTTGACCGTCAAAGTCGGACATGGATCACTGTTGCCCGTCGACGGACCCTTCCCCTGACAGGCGCAATGTGTCAAAATAAAATTGTCATCTTTTTGAGAGATGGTGCTGGTCACAATGCAAGAGTGGCGCCGTGAGCGTTTCTCTTGACCCAAAGAGCCTTTCGTAATTACGCGGCCTTAGACAGGTGGGCCGTTGCGCCGAAATGGAGGGTCAATGCGACTCCGAGCCTGGATTGCCGGCCTGACGCTTCTCGCATCATCCGCCGTCATCACCCCCGCTGTGCTCTTGACCGACGTTGGCGTGGCCTCTGCTGCGCCCACTTGCGCGTTGCCAGCGCCCGTTGCGGGCGTCATCACCTTGACCGGCGACTGCGACACGACGGTCCCGCTCACGATCCCAGACGGGGTCACCCTCAACGGGGCGGGGTTCACGATCACCGCGCACGATGTCGCTGACGGGTCGTTCAACGGCGCCGTGGTGACGAATGCCGGTACGTCGATGAACGTCGAGAACCTGACGATCATGGGCACCGGGTTCACGCAGACCCAGCCCGTGGGTTCGTGTGGGAGGGCGGCGCTGTACGGCATTTGGTTCAACGGTGCGGGCGGCTCGGTGAGCAACGTCACCGTCACGGGGATCACCGAAGGGAGCAACTGCCAAGTCGGCAGGGCGATCGTGGGCCAGGGCACGGCTGCGCAAACCCTCACGATCACCAACACCACCGTCAGCGACTACAACAAGGACGCCATGCACGCCTTCGGGATGAAAATGAACGTCTCGGGTAGCACGATCAATCCCCCAGCCCCTCTCATGGGCATCACGGGCCAGAACGGACTCGTGTACCAAGACGGCGCCTCGGGCACGACCACCAACACCACCATCTTCGGCAGCGGCTACGGCAATGAGAACAACGCCAACACCGCTGTGCTCTTGTTCGGGGCGACCAACGTCACCTTGAGCGGCGACACGATCACGGGCGCCGAAACCGACATCGGCGTGGCCATTGCCTCGGGGAGCACCGGCATCGTCATCGACGGGAATCAGATCGGACGGACCGCCCCCGACGTGGCCGACACTTTCGGCTTCGGAGTGGAGTTGGACCCCGACTCGACGGCGACGTTGAACTGCAACACCTTCAGCGGCTGGAACACCGACATCGTCGGCGGGACACAGACCGAGACTAATTGCAAGGTGCCTGTCGCTCCCCCCACCGAGATCCCCTTCGGGGTCGGCTACTGGCTGGGCGCCTCCGAGGCGGGAGTGTTCACCTTCGGCTCGGCCACCTTCCACGGCTCAAGCCCCAACCTCCACCTCAACGCTCCCGTGGTGGGCATGGCCAGCACCCCGGAAGGCGGCTACTGGCTGGTCGGCGCTGACGGCGGCGTGTACGCGTATGACGGCGCATTGTTCTTCGGGTCCTTGGGTGCCAACCCGCCCGCTGCGCACATCGTCGGCATGGCGGCGACGCCAGACGGCGGCGGGTACTACCTCGTCGGGTCAGACGGCAGCGTGTATCCCTTCGGGGACGCCCACTCCCAAGGCTCGATGGCTGGCAAGCATCTCAACGCCCCCGTGGTCGGCATCGCGGTGACCCCCAACAACGGGGGCTACTACCTGGCGGCAGGCGATGGAGGTTTGTTCAGCTTCGGGAACGCCCACTTCCAGGGGTCGATGGGAGGCAAGCCGCTCAACAAGCCCGTGGTGGGCCTGGCCACCGATGCCACCACAGGCGGCTACTGGCTGGTGGCGAGCGACGGGGGAGTCTTTACGTTCTCCGCGCCGTTCCTCGGCTCGATGGGAGGGAAGCACCTCAACGCCCCGGTGGTCGCCATGATTGCCAACAAGGATGGTCTCGGCTACTGGCTGGTCGCCGCTGACGGCGGCGTGTTCGCCTTTGGGACCGCGCCGTTCCTCGGCTCGATGGGAGGGAAGCACCTCAACGGTCCCGTCGTCGCCGCGACCTCGTTCGTCCGGGTGAGCTCCCCGACCTAACCTAAGCCTGGAACCACCGATCGACCATCTGAGCGAGCATCGCTGACGTGATTTGCAAGGTGAACGGTGTAGCGATGGCGGCGTGACTTCGTCAGGGGCCTTGGGGACGTGACTGTCCAGAGGGCTGTGATATGCGTCGGTTGTCAGCGCCTGATTCGGTCGTCTGCGGTGCGCCGACCGCGGAGGTGGCGTTAGAGCGGGACCGGTGGCAGAGCACGGAGGAGGGCGAGTGCTCGGTCGAAGACTCCTGCCCATGGCCAGTGCAGCGGCGCGCGCAGCGTGTGCGTTCCAGAGCGACTGACAAGACGACCGGGGACCGAGAAGAATCGAGTGCGCACTGTGCGCGCCACCACGAGCTGGTCCGCCGGGGTGAGCTCGCCGAGCAGGGCGGACCAGCGGATGAGGTTGTGGGCCAGGGCGGCACAGAGGAGCCACGCAGCGTTGGCGGAGAAGTTGCCCGACGGGACGTGCTCGAGCCCCGCCCCCTCCTTGAGGTCGCGGATGGCGAGCTCGACTCGGGCATGGGATCGGTGGAAGGCGTCGACGGCGACGGCGTCACCTTGCAGATCGGTCACGAAGGCGAAGTGACGCCACTCGGGCCACAGGGTCGCCTGGGCTCCGACGAGCCGGGTCCGACGCACGATGAGGCGACGACCCTTGTAGGTGCACTCGGCCACCTCGGCCAGGCCGTCGGGGGCGTAGTCGATCGGGGTCCAGGCAGCCTCGTCGATCATCGAGGTGGCCCGGTGCACGGACTTCACCATGCGAACGCCCATCGTGTAGCCCACTCCCAGGCGCTCGAGGGTGGCGATGGTGGTATTGGACCAGAACCCCGAGTCGAAGCGCATGATCAGCTCGCCGGTCGCCCCGGCCCGGCGCAACCGGGCTACCAGCTCTTCGACGAAGCGCTTGGTGCCGCGCTGGGTGTTCGCCGCCCCCTTGCGCATCCGGACATGAAGGAGCTCACCGGTGGCCGCCAAGGTGGCGAGCAGGGGGTGGTAGCCGAGCCGCTTGGTGTAGCCGTAGCCGGCACCGTGTTTGGCTTTGCCGCACACCTCGGCGATGGTCGAGTCGAGGTCGACGACGCACTGTCGTGCGCCGGGCCCGGCTCCGAGGCTCCAGGCCCGGCGCAGCGCCTCGGCGAAGACGGCGTCGAGCTGTCGGACATGACCGAAGGTGAAGGACCGCAAGAAGGTGCCGAGCGTCGACGGTGCCATTACCCGGTGAGGCAGCACCGAAGAGGTGGCCCCGGCCCGCAACATGTCAGCGTGCTCGATGTGCGAGCCACCGGCCACCATGGCGTGCACCAAAGTGAGCACCTTGCGGCCGGGCAGGGCACCCCCGACCCGGCCCGACAGATCCACCGTGGCGTTGATCAGCCGCTCGAGACCGAGGCGAGTGACCAGCGTCGCCACCAACAACAACCCGGCATTGGCCACCAGGTTCGGCTCGTCAAAGGTCACTTCGATGCGGTCGATTCCGCGCGATACTGGCCTCACAGAAAGTGCCTCCTCTGTTGCTGGACAACTGCGACTTCGACATCGCAATTCTCCCAGCCAGGGAGGCACTTTCCGCGGATGCGCGGCTACGTCACCAGGTCATTGGTCGGTGGTTCCAGGCTAAGAACGGAAAAGCCCCCATCCCATAGGTTCTGGGATACCCGCGAAGGACGCTAAGACAGACCTAGTCCGTGCCACAGAGCGCGAGTTGTGGCGAACTTCACAGCGGATTGTTCACCGTCACGGCGACGGTTGGGCGACTTCGTCTCGCCGATTCCCACCCCGGCCACTAAACGATCCCCGTTGGTCGATGCCGTTGGCGGTCCTTCCCAGATCGCTCGACCACGAGTCGCTCCGTCCCAGACCGAGTATCCCGATGTGCAGTTTGAAACCAGGACTTCACGTCACCCACGAGGCAATAGCGGCTACATCGACGCGCAGCGTGTGGTGCCGAGGCGTGAACAAGAAGAGGTTGCCGCAGACACCGCTGACCGAGGGGGCAGGCTTGGCTCCGTGCAACGCCAGATGCTAAAGCCACTTAAGAAGAGGGGGCCATTACTCCGCCTTAGGTATCGCCCTCGCCGCTTCCCGTCAGGCAGCATGACGTGTCACGAGCGGAGTCGACGAACTCCTGAGCAGCCCAAATGCTCGACAGATGAGATGCAATGTGATACGAACGCGTCATGTCAACGTGGCGTCATGGACTGTCAAGGTTGGCCGTTGCCGTCGCGGTGGTGGGCCTCTTGCTGTTTGGCACCGCGGTCGAGGCGTCGAGTGCAGCCGACCCCCCGACGCTCACTTTGTCTCCAACCACAGCGCCACCCGGCACATTGATAGATTTCTCAGGAGCAGGCTGGCAGGGTTGTGGTGATACTGTCGTTCTTTCAGTCAACGGCGTGTCCAAGTCAACCTCACAAATACAGGCTGATGGGACTCTCACCCCCGGCGCCTTCGCCCCCCCCCTAATACCGGGAACCTACACCGCGACCGCCACAAGTAATTCCGAAGTTCCCTGTGTGGCGACAGCCACTTTTACCGTAGCCGTAACGGCTCCCACTACCACGACTACCACTACGACCACGGTGCCAGGAGCGACTACGACCACGGTGCCAGGAGCGACTACGACCACGGTGCCAAGAGCGACTACGACCACGGTGCCAAGAGCAAGCACAGAAGTGCCGGGCGAGCCTGAGACAGGACGGGGCGAGCCTGAGGCCGGGACCGCCCCTGTATCGTCTACGCCTCTTCACGTCACCGGTTAGTGGCGGTTCGCCGCCGCCCGGTCGTATGCGGCGGTATTTTGGCGCTTGGCCTGGCAGTCCTCGGCGCTTGCTCGGCCAACCATAACTCCGCTCCCGTAAACCAGTCGGCCGTTTCCACTCCACCTGTCGAGTCCGGTTCAAAGCCCGCCGCCACGCAAGTGACGACGGCGATGGCGCAGGCGGCTAAGGGTGAGACTCTGGTCGCCACCGTACGCCCGGTGGGGGCACCGGGTAGCCAGACGCCAGGCAGCCCGCCGACAGTGAATGTACCGGGACAGTGGTTGGGCGAGGCGACGGTGCTGCCGGTGCTCGCTCAGCAGCCGGGCTGGGTTGAGGTCCGCTTGGCGCAGCGACCCAACGAGTCAGTGGCGTGGGTGCCAGCCGGTGATGTGAGCCTCGCCAGCGACGCCTACCGCATACTCATCAATCTGGACACTACCCACCTTCAGCTATTCAAGCGGGGCCAACAGGTAGCCGACTTCCCGATTGGCGTCGGCCTTCCCGCTTACCCCACACCGACCGGCCATTTTTTCGTTGCACTCTTCGCCGAGCCTCCCTCACCTGGCTACGGCCCATTCGTTATGGTCACCTCGGCTCACAGCGATACCATCAGCGACTGGGAAGAGTCCGGCGACGCGATCGTTGCCATCCACGGTTCGTTGGGCTCCGACTCCGCAATAGGCACCACCGGAGCACACGCGTCTCGCACGGCTGCATACGCCTTCACGACGTCGACCTGCTCCAGCTCCGCGACGTGCCCGCCGGAACCCCCGTGAACGTCGTGAGCTGAGACAACGTTCAAAAGGTGAGCGCCAGTTGTGGTCGCCGCCGATTACTTCGCCGAAGCCTGTAATCGGTTTCGGCACTCATGGTGTGACCTTGGCGAACGCCGCCCGGGGTGAGGGCAGAAAGGAGAATAAAAAGGAACCCCCGCCCCGGGCTGTGTGTCCGGCCGAGGCGCTGGTGTCCGAACCACGCGCCAGGCGACGAGGGGGCGTCACCACACCCCGGCCGAGATCACGTCAGCCAGACAAACGGGGTGACGGTTACGGTCGTCGGCGACGCCAAGGTCGCCGGGGCGGTGGCCGTGGTGGCGGCGACGGAGAATGCGAGGGCGAACGGGGCCGTTGACGAACACCGCGGCCTGGAGCACATCGATGGCGGCGTCGACACTGACACTGGCGGCCGAGTTGGCCGTCCCCGTCTGCTGAAGCCCGGCGAAGATGTAGCCATTCGGGGCGTTGGCCTGCGTGACGGCGATCGGGCTCGATAACGTGTAGGTGTTGGCCTGCGATGCCGTCGGAGCGACGCCGCCGGCGTTGGTCGATTGGGACAGAAGCGTCGACGTTGCGGCCGTCAGACCGCCCGAGTAGATAGCCGCGTAGTTGATCGTCACCGTCGGCGCAGTGGCGCCGGCGATGAACGTGACCTTGGAGATCACCGTGCCGACGTCGACCGCGATGGCGACGCAGATGAGCTTGTTGGTCACCAACGCGGCGCCATCGGCGGCGGACGCGAGGCCGAGGTACTCGAGGTTCGACCGCACCGGGAGGTCGGACTGCGTGGCGTTCCCGGGGGTGCCGATGATGGTCTGCCAGACACTCTTCTGAGCGTATCGACCGCTCACTAGGTCCGCCATGGAATCTCCTTCTCTGCTATGGGTTGGGGTTGAAACGGAACCGACTTCGCCAGCCTTTGGGCGATGCGCCGGCAGCGTGTGGACTCTGATGGAGTAGACGGTGCCTCGAGGCGCCCCAGGAACTCGGTGAACTCCCCAGGGAACTCCTCGGCGAACTGGCGCCACTCGATCGCGGACCACGTTAGGAAACCCCGGTCAAGAAGTGCCTGGACGCGGGGGCTGGTCGGCATTATCACCTCGACCGGGGCGCGCTTCTCGCGTTCGACGGGGCCTGGATGCGCACCCCGGAGCTAGCGGACCATGGGAGACACCGCTTGCGCGCCCCGGCCGAAGAACTCACGTCGTCACCGCCGACCTCGCCGGGGCTCGAGCACGGCGGCTCGGACTCGGTCAGGTTCGCCGATTGGGCGACGCTCGAACCCCTCGTCGTCCCGCAGCGCATCCGCCATCGCCTTGCGCTCTTCCTTGGTCGTCGTCGCCTTCTTCGTCTTCTTCTTCGTCATCGGCGTCGTCCCACTTCATTTCGCCGTCGGAGGGCGGCCGTGATGGCGCTGGCCTCGGTGAGGGTGAGGCGCCTGCGCCGGCCCGCCCGGGTGCTCTGGGGCTGGGGAACACGGGCCGGGGCGAGCCGGGCGATCTGGGCTCGGAGCGACTCGATCTTCGCGTCCTCCGCGTATGTCGTCACCGCCGGGCGACGACGGCGGGCGCCGGCGATGATCTTGTCGATCTGCCCCTGCAGCTCCTTGCGCTTGGCCAGCTTCGTGTTCGAGGTGGTGGTCACGTTCTCGCTCCTTCCCGGGTGCTGAGGGCCTGCGTCGGCGTCATGGTCCGGCGCCGGCCTCGGGGGGTCTTGCCGTTTCCGTTCGTGGGTGCGTCGGTTCCAGGGCGGTCGCCGTACTTCTGTCGCAAGCGGTCGAGCTCCTCCTGGCGCACGCCCTCGGGGAGCAGATCGGCCTGCTCCCAGGCGGCTTGCGGAAGCCGCGGGTACGTGACTGGGGCGGTCAGTCGGTCCAGTCGGGCCTCAGCGGCGCGGACCCCGTCGGCGTCGTCATACGCCTCGGCGTCGTTGCGTGCCGCGACGAGCTCCAAAAATCGCGCGATAAAGATGGGCGCCTTGTCGCCCTTCGTGAAGCAAATGCTGTCGACCTGGTGCAAGTAGGCGTTCCAGACGCGCCCCTGCTCCATCCTGTCCGGGTCGGCGTAAATCTCCTGAACGTCCCGGGCGCGCAGATAGATCTTGAGTTGCCGGACCACGAGAACGTCGACGTTGCGCTGGGCCTCTTGCTCGGCTCGATGCCTTTGGGATTCGCTGGGCTGGCTGTACGAGTCGCCGAAGCGGAGCGGCAACAGGGCCTCGTCGTATGCGAGCCGCCCGACGTCGTGGACAACTCGCGCGTAAAAATCGAGGGCGATCGAGCGAGGGCCGGGGCCGCTCTGGGCCTTGAGCTCTTCGGCCCACTTCTCCGCCCGCCTGGTTCGGTCGGCGTCAGCCTCGGCCGAGTCGAGAGCGGCCAGAGCCTCGTCGAGCGGGACGACTTTTGTGATTTCAGGCACGCGAACGCTCCAGTTCTTCGAGGGATCGAGGGTCGATCCGCCACACTTTTCCGCGGCGAGTCGCCACCAACAGGCCTTGGCGGCAGTACCTCGTCACCATCTGTCGGGACACTTTGAGTCGTTCCGCTGTCTCATTGACGGTGAGTGAACCAGATCGGCCCTTTTCGGAAACCGTCTGGTTTCCATCGGTTCCCAATGCGTGCAACTCCGACTGAGTGTCGAACATCCACTGCGGTGGTGGACCTTCGGGGCAGCCGGCTTCGCGGTACTTCTGGAACCAGAGATTCGTGGTGGCCTCGAGCCAACGTGCCGCCGCTGGACTGTTGATAATGACGAAGCGACCCTCGAAGTACGCCATTCAGGTTCCTTCTTGGGACAGTTGCTGTGCCTCGAGCGCACTGCCGGCGCGCTCGAGGCTTTCCCGGTCCCACCGGAGCCGCCGTACGCTGTACTCGGCGGTCGTTCTGAAGCACGGATGTGCGGCCCGCCAGGCGGCGCTGATGTCCTCGAGGGCGTGGCCCACGGTGGCCCACGGCTCGGAGGACCCCAGTTTCGGGGCGATCTGCTCGAGGTCGCCGATGAAAACTTCAGCGAGGAGGTCGTCGGCCATGGTCGCCACCGCGTTCGGGCCGAGCAGGCTCTCACCGAGGGTGCTGAGCGTCGTGGACTCCTCGGCGGCCAGGGCGATAGCCAAGTGCAGCCGCAGGAACGGTGGCAAGACGAAGACGGCGTCCACGATGCGCTGGGCGGCGTCTTTGGCGGCCTCAAGGGCGAGATCCTTGGCGCTGGGCCGGTTAGGTATACCAAACCGGGCCGTCACGGTTCCCCTACGGGCTTGAATCGGGCGTCCAACAAGTTGGCGACCTCGAGGGCCTGGCGTTCGGCGGTGGTCAACTGCAGGCCCATGCGGGAGCGTGCCGCCGGGACGAGGCCCAGACGGTCGGCCAAAGCGTCGAGTGCCTTGTCGATTTGGCGCAACATCGCCGCCGCGGGGTTGGCCACGACCCGCGTTCCGACGACATCGCCCTTCGGCGTGACGATGGGTTCGGTGAGCAAGGGCCCGCGGGCCAGCTCGGCGGCGACCGTGGCCCGTTCGTCGACCAGGGAGCAGAAGCGTTCAGCCGATACGGCGTCGAGCTCGGGCATCAGCAACGGCGACCAGCGCATGATGACCTTCCAGGCCGCCTCGCCGGATTCACCCAGACCTGCCGGTGTCCGTGGTGCCTTGCGGGCCTGCGGCACCTCGGAAACACCGGGCCGGCGGGCCGCTGGGAGCTTGTGGAGGGTGCCGGCGATGGGTCCACGGCGTCCCTGTGTCATTTCAGTGACCCCCCCTCTGTTCGGAAACAACTCGTTGTCGTGCCGGTCGGCGAAGTTGGATGCGTGCCGGGTCCAACGGCCTTGTCTCCACAGTCACAAGACCCGCCCCCCTGACCTGCGGGTTTGCGCTCATACCAAGTCGGTGTGACATCCCCGCCCCCCTGACTGGCTGGGCCGGTAGGCATCCCCACCCGGGCGGTGGATAGATCACAGGCCGGCTTCGGCTTCCGCTTGTTCTGGATGGTGACGCCGGGGTTGACCGGCGGGGTTGAGATCCGGTCACCTGGCACGCCCCAGTTCGTCCAACGTCAGGAACCTTGTCGTCGTGTCAGGGTTCTTCGGTGGTCGCAGCGCCGCCTCGATCTCACCACTGACCCAGTCGCTCGGCCTGAAGCAGTGGTATTCCGCTCCGGCATCGTTGAGAGCTTGCGCCCAGGCGATCTGGTCAGTTGCGAGCCGGCCCTTTGAAGATTTCAGTTCGAGGAAGATGACGCGTTCGCGGCATAAGACCAAATCCGGAAATCCAGCCTGTGACCTGCGACTGTCATAGGTGTGATAGCAGCGCCACTTGAATACCTGAGCCAACTCAATAACGGCTGCCTGCAACTGGGCCTCAGTCATGGCGGCCGTGGTCGTCATGCCACTCTCTCAGCACGGCCTCGACTTGCTCGTCCAACCCGAGACGGCCGGTGTCCAGCGCCCACGTGTCGATCTCGCCACCCGACCACAAGGGCACGCCCGAGATGACCCGTACCGGTGGCGGCAGGAGGTTGCGTTTGCGCCATTGATGGACGGTGGGCACCTTGACGCCCAGCCGATCGGCGACTTCTTGGGGGCCGACGATCCCGGCGAGCGCTTCCCGTGTTCCTGACATCTCCCATTCGTCCACGTCGACAGGTGGCATTCGGCAGGACTTGAGCTCTGCCAGGCAGGCCGTCCGCCACATGCGCAGGCACACGTCGACACTGACGCCGTGCCAGGTGGCGAGCACGTCGGGCGTGAGTGATCCGCCCATGAAACGCGCCAGCCGCCGCCGGTCGGTCGGGGTGAACTCCTCGTACCAGACGTCCCAGCAGGGCGACGGGTCGCGTTGGCGACCACCCTTACCGCCGTAGGGGAACGCCGGCATGGCCAGGCGATCGGGCCCGCAGATCCGCTCCAATTCGCCCGCCGGCTGTACCGCATCGCTGACAAACGGCGTCACGAGAGAACCTCGTCCTCGAACGAGAGTGTTGCGGATGTTGCGGATGTTGCGGATTCCATAGGAGGCCGAGGCAAGTCGGTGGCGATTGCTGAATCCGCTAGGTACCGCGACCATGGGTCGGCAAGATCGGCCCTGGCGTAACCCCTGGGTGTCTTGTCCCCGATGCGCACCACCCGCGGCCTCACGCCGTACTTGCTGAGACGACGTGACAGGCTTCGAGCGTCCAGCGTCTTGCCGCGAATGTCACCCCATGGCGCTTCGTCCATGGCGACCAGGCCGGCGATGATGTCTTCCGTCGACAGGTGCTCGGCGTCCCCGAACACGCTGCGAAGGTCGGCGAGGAGCCGGACACCCATGCTGGGAGGGGCTGCCATAGAGTCCGCAACAAGCGCAACAGCCGCAACACGAGCGCGCTTGGGCCAGTCCCCCGCGGCGGCATCGGCCACGGCCAGCAGCGCCTCCCATACGTCGGCGTTGCGGTCCTCGATGCCCTCGGGCATGTCGGGCCAGACGCCAGTGGGAATGGACCCGGCCCAATCGCTCAGAGCGTCCCTGAGGGCGAATACTTCCGCTGAGTGCAGGCGATAACGGAAAGGCTCGACGACTTCGCCGGGCGACCGTCGCTTCATACGGACGATCACCGATCGCGATTGCAGCGTGTCGGGCAGGTCGTCCAGGCCGGCAAGGGCGACGGCGCAATAGGCCGGCAGCTCCTCGGTGAAGACCTCTTTGCCCCTCACCACACAGCGACCCGCCACCGCACCCTTTCGGTGACCGGCGTTCAGCAAGCCTCGGATGTCTTCGTTGTCCTTCGCCTTCGGGCCGAACACCGTGTCGATCTCGTCGTAGAGGATTACCGGCGGACCGGCTACGTCGGAGACCTTGCGGAACAGATAGGCCGGTGGTCATTGACCATGAGGGACCCGAGCTCGTCATCCCATATACGACCCTTGAAGATGGGACCATCTTCCCGACGCGCTTGTTTCTGCGTGGGCGCTACATGAGCGGGCCAGAGCTTCGCTGGACCATCGGCGTCAAAGATCGGCGGGCCGTCGTCCTCTTTATGAGCTTCGAGGCCGATCCGCTGATGGATGCGCCCGATGGGCTTACCGCGTCGATGGTCCATGACATCCCAGTCGGCGCGATCTTTCGGTCACTAATCGGCCGAACAGGGCCGAACATTCTGGCGATCAAAACCGCTACGGAGGCGGTTAGTGAGGGCCGGCTCCCCCGGTTTCTTACTCCCGGCGAGAAGAGGGCAGCACGGAGGGCGCGCTGGCCAGTCGCCGTGGTCGGCCGGTAAGTGATGACACCCTGCGGCGTGTCGCCGAGATCGTCAAAGACGGATTCGGCTACCGGCAGCGAATCTGCGAAGAGTTTCCGGTATCCAAGCGCACCGCGAGCCGGTGGGTGGGTCTAGCGCACGACGGTGGATTTATGACCCAGGAGGTCGTAGAGAATG
Organism: uncultured Acidimicrobiaceae bacterium; assembly: GCA_963764305.1. Taxonomy (GTDB): domain Bacteria; phylum Actinomycetota; class Acidimicrobiia; order Acidimicrobiales; family RAAP-2; genus Bog-473. The sequence goes on from CAVXSD010000006.1 coordinate 421,090, forward strand.
GCGAATAACCGCAGACGTAGAGGACGCCGTACCTTCGGGAAACTCTCACCTCTGCCGTCCGGACGCTATCGAGCCTCGTACCTCGGCCCGGACGGCAAGCGCCGGGCCGGCGAGACGACATTCGCGACGGTTGCCGATGCCGACGCCTGGTTGGCGGTGATCTCGTCGGACATCGTCAAAGGGAACTGGCGGCCACCGGAGCCGAGCCGCGAAACCGTGGGCGCCTACGCAAAGCGGTGGCTGGCTCTCGGTGTCGGCCGCAGCGGTGACCCGCTCTCCCCCACCACCAAGGAGTTGTACGACCTGCTCTGGACCCGCTGGCTCGAGCCGACGTTCGGCGACGTGGCGCTCGGTGACGTGTCAGTCGAGACGGTGCGGACCTGGCTCGCAAAGACGAGGGCGGACCACCCAACGAGCACCCAGCCCGCGAAGGCGTACCGACTGCTGCGCGCCATTCTCAACGTGGCAGTGGACGACGAGAAGATTCCCGCCAACCCGTGCCGGATCATGGGCGCCGGTAAGGAATCCTCGCCCGAGCGCCCGGTAGCCATGCCCCAACAGGTGGTCGCCATCGCCGGCGCCATCGACGGGCAGTACCGTGCCATTGTCATCCTGGGCGCCTGGTGTTCGCTCCGGTTCGGGAGTTGGCCGGGCTACGGCGGTCCCGGGTCGACGTGCTCCACCGCAAGATCCACGTGACCGAGCAGTTGGTGGAGTTGGCCGGTGGAAAGACCATGTTCAAGTCACCCAAGACCGACAGCGGCCGAACCGTCGATGTGCCCGCCGAGCTCGTCCCGATCCTCGAGGACCACCTGGCCGACTACGTCGGCACGGAGGCTGACGCCCTGGTGTTCACCAGCCCGGAAGGTCACCCGCTACGGCGGACCAAGTTCCGCCCCCGGTGGGCGGAAGCGTGCCGCAAGGTCGGGGTGACCGGACTGCACTTCCACGACCTGCGAGGCTCGGGTGCGACGTGGGCCGCGGTCGCTGGTGCGACTCTCCCCGAACTGATGCACCGGCTCGGACATCGCACCCACACGGCGGCGCTGCGCTACCAGCACGCCACCGACGAACGAAACCGAGAGGTCGCGGACCGCCTCGGCGCCCTGCTGTCGGCCGGGACCACTGACGCCGAACCGGGCGCCGACGTGGTCGAAATCACGCCTCGTTGAATCTCACTAAGCAACGCGGGGGCAACGGACGCCGCCGACCAGTGCCGGCCCAAGCGAACAATCGGACATTTTCCCTAGTCAAACGGGGTGTCGGAGGGCCGGACTACGCAAAACCCGAGTGGCGGATCCGGCCGGTGGACCTGCGACGATAGGCCGGCCGGGGGCCGGCAGGGTGCGATCCCTGTAACACAGCACCCTCAAACAGCATCAACTTCTCGATGCCTGCTTGCTGTCGTTACCTGCTGCAGTTCGAATCGGGACCATGGGGGCAGGCGACTTCTAGTCGATGCTGAACCAGGCCCGCACCTTGGCCTCATGGTCCACGTACCCCTCACCGGACAGGTCAACAACGACACGATCGATCGAGCCGCCTGTGAAGGGGAAGGGTGCGACATACTCCGGCGTGACCGCTGACGCGCTGTCGCGCCCGACGCAGATGCCATCGCCCGTGAGGCAGAAGTATCCCGGCTGGGTGACGATCTCACCGCGTCCTACCTGTCGGTCGTCCACGAACAAGGTCAGGGTCCCCTCTGTGCCCGGCATGTCCGGGTTCGAACTCGGCCCCGTGGCGGCGAACTGCGCCGCCAGGACGTGCGGCCCAGGGGTGAGCGCCTGCTCGCCCACCACGTCCTGGAGGACGGTGCCGATCCAGTTGAAGGTGTAGCGGAGCTTCCCGTCCTTGACGTAGAGGCTGTGCCCGCCGGGGACTCCTCCCGCCGCCCACAGCACACCCTTCACGTCTGCCGAGTCGATGCGAACCCCGGCGGCGATCGTGTAGGACCGGCCGGGGATGGCAGGGCCCGCCGACTCCGGTACGTCGGCGCAGTTCGGGTAGTAGATGTAGCGCTCCCGATCTGGTGCCCCACGAGGCCGCTCCGCGAGGACTTGCTCCAACGCGCTCCGGTCGTCGAGCGGCAGGCCTTTGTAGATTCCCGCGTAGTAGAACCACAGGCTCTTGAGCTCCTCGAGCCGCTCAGGGTGGTCCGCCGCCACGTTGTGTGACTGGGAGCGATCGGACTCGAGGTGGAACAGCTCCCACTCGTCCTTGGCGAAGTTGCCCCAACTCGACAGCGGCGGGTGGACAGTCGAGGCAAGCCAGCCGTCGTGGTAGATCGAGCGCTGACCGAGCATCGTGTAGAACTGCGTCTGTTTCCCAGGAACCGACGGATCGGTCAGGGCTGCGGCGAAGCTCTCCCCTTCGATGGGGCTCTGCAGGTAGCCGTTGATGACGTCCGGCGGCTCGATCCCGAGAAGCTCGTAGATCGTCGGGACGAGGTCGACGGCGTGCACGTACTGCTGGCGCGGCTCGGCGGAGGTTGGGATCCTCGCTGGCCAAGAGATGATGCACATGTCGGCCACGCCGCCCTCCTCCCCGGCCCAGCGCTTCCAGTAGGGGAACGGAGTGTCGAGCGCCCACGCCCAGCCGGTGTTGTAGTGGTTGTTCGACGCCGGCGTGCCCAACTCGTCGATGTGGGGCAGGGTGGTCGCCGTCGTGTCGGGTACGCCGTTGAAGAAGCGCCATTCGTTGAAGGACCCGTTCGGCCCTCCCTCGCCGCTGCCTCCGTTGTCGGAGACGACCACGACCAAGGTGTTGTCGATCTGGCCCGACTCTTCGAGGTAGTCGAGGACCTTGCCCAGCTGGTCGTCGTTGTAGGAGATGTAGCCGGCGAACACCTCGGCCATCCTCGTGAAGAGGCGCTGTTCGTCGGCGCTCAGCGAATCCCACGGCCGCACCGTGTCGAGCAACGGCCACGGCTGGCCGTCGGGCCCGGTCCGCTCTGGCTCGCCGTGCGGGTTGATCGGGGACAGCTGCGTGCCCTCCGGGAGCAAGCCCAAGGCGATCTGGCGCTCGAGAATGCCGGTCCGGATGGCCTCGTAGCCCTCGTCGAAGACGCCCTTGTAGCGGTCAGCCCACTCGAGGGGCACCAGGTGGGGGGCGTGACCGGCCTGGGGGGCGAGGTACATGAAGAACGGCTTGTCCGGGTCGATCACCTTGGCGTCTCGGATGAACTCGACGGCCTTGTCGCACATGTCGTCGGCCAGGTGGTAGCCGTCTTCGGGCCGTCCCGGCGGTTCGACCGGGTGGTTGTCGTGCACGAGGTCGGGGAAGTACGAGTTCGTCTCGCCGCCCAGCCACCCGTAGAAGCGCTCGAAGCCCCGGCCCAACGGCCAGCGGCCCTTGTAGGCGGCGAGGTTGCACTCCTCGCCCGGCGTCAGGTGCCACTTGCCGACGCAGTAGGTGTTGTAGCCCCGTCCGGCCAGGACCTCGGAGATGAATCCGTTCTCGAAGGGGATGCGGGTCGAGATGCCTGGGAACCCCGACGCGAACTCGGCGATCGTGGCCATGCCATTCGAGGTGGCATTGCGACCGGTGAGGAGGGAGGCACGCGTGGGCGAGCACAGCGCCGTGGTGTGGAAGTTGGCGAACTTCACGCCGCGTTCGGCGATCCGAGCCATGTTCGGGCAGGCGACGGGACCGCCGAAGGAATCCATGGTGGCGTAGCCGAGATCGTCCCAGGCGATCATGAGGACATTGGGCGCTCCATCCGGTGCCTTTGGCGCCAGGTACGGGTCCCAGTCGGGCTCCGATTCCCGGATGTCGATCGCGATCTTGCCGTTGAAGTTCTTGCCCACCATGCAACTCCTCTTGATGTTGCGCGGGCGCGCTCAACGCCAGCTCAGTGCGATCCTTACGGGACCTCGTTGTCATGAACAGAGTCTTTCGCCCCCTCTTGGAGGAGGACGAGAGTCTGTGAGAAGCGCTTATGCCCGGTCAGGCCCGGATCGAATGAGAGGAGATGCTCCTGAACCCATCTCGATCCGACGCGAGAGGTGCGTACCCCTTACGCCGGGAGAGGGCTGGGGCACAAACTCAAACTGCCAGTCGTCCATGTCTCTTCGCTCGGGCAATAGGGCGCCGCTCACAGCGCGGTTCGATCCCTTGCCCGCAGCCTCCTTCCCCCATTGTGGGGGGTGGGGGGCCGTTCGTCGGGGGTTTCACTGCGAAGCGAGAGATCTATGTTCAGTGAGGACCTTTGACCTGACCGGCCAACGACGGCCACCGGCCACCTCCAAGATCTGACGACTCGTGACGGAGGAAGCCGATGTCAGTTCATGCGATGGACGACCCCTCAACACCGCGGCGGGTACTCGACGCCGTACTGCTTATCAAGGCAGATCTCGAACTCCCGGTCCTGTTGCGCCACGTGACCGAGGAGGCCTGTGCCATGACTGGAGCCCGCTACGGCGCTCTGGGCGTCCTCGACGAGGGCGGTACCCACCTGGCCGAGTTCATCACGGTCGGCCTCGAACACGACCACGAGGAGATGATCGGCGCCCGACCTACCGGGCGAGGCGTCCTGGGTCTCCTTGTGACCAACCCCGAGCCACTCCGGCTTGCTCAGCTCTCTGCGCACGAAGAGAGTTTCGGGTTCCCAGCTGGGCATCCCCCCATGACGTCGTTCCTGGGTGTCCCGATCAAGGTGCGTGACGAGGTCTTCGGCAATCTCTATCTGACCGACAAGATCGGATGGAGCGAGTTCACGCGAGAGGACGAGGCACTGGTCATGTCGCTCGCCGTGGCGGCGGGCATCGCCATCGAGAACACTCGGCTGCATCGGCTGGTGCAAGAGCACGCTATCTCCGACGACCGAGATCGAGTCGCCCGCGACCTGCACGACACGGTCATCCAGACGCTCTATGGCGCAGGTCTTTCGCTCACAGGGATAGCCGGTGTTCCTCAGGCGATCGGCGTTTCGGACCAACTGAACGTGATCGCCGCGACCATTAATGATGCGATTATCCAACTCCGGTCCGCCATTTACGAACTGGGGCTGACCGGCGGCGAACTTGGCATCCGAGCCCGGATCATCTCGCTCTTGCGCGAACTGACCGTCGTCGCCGGTTTCGAGGTACACAGCTCTTTCTATGGCCCGGTTGACTCGGTCATCTCCGAGGTGATCGCCGAGCAACTTCTGGCCACTGTCCGAGAGGCGGTCACCAACGTCGGTCGCCATGCTCAGGCCACCCAGGCCAACGTCCGGCTCAACGTGAGCAGCGACGAGTGCCTGCTCCAGGTCACCGACAACGGACGTGGGTTGGGATCGCGTGAAAGCACCGAGGGTGGATTGGGACTCAACAACATGCGCCGCCGGGCCGAGAAGCTCCACGGGAGTTTTGAGGTGAGGAGCCAAAGCGGGGGAACTGTCCTCACCTGGCGTGTTCCAACTTTGAACGCGTAGTCGCCACATCGAGCCTCACCAATGGGGTATCCCATTCGCCGGCCTGGAGGCACGAAGAATCTGTGTGTCAGGTCCGGATGCTTGCTCCAGCACGCACCATCAGATCGCTTGAAGTCGATCCTCGATCCATGATGCGAGGTCCTCGAGAGGCACTGTTCGCGTCGAGGTCGCTTCGACCATCTCTGCCGTTTCAGTTCCGTCGGGATCATCACCTTCGGGTGGTACCCAGCGATACCCATTCAGAGCGGCGAAGAGGATGGCGCACAGCAACGCCGTCCGCTTGTTGCCGTCCGGCAATGCATGGTTGCTCGCCACGGCCTGCAACAAGACGGCTGTCTTCGTCGCGAACTCGGGATACTTCTCGAAATCACCGAAGCCGGCGCTCGGTGCCGCCAACGCCGAGCCGGCCAGGGTGTCGTTGGTGACTGCTCGGACGGTTGCCAGTTCGGTCCCGAGCGCTTCGGCGGCCGCTCGGTAGAAGTCCTCCAGGGTGAGGTAGGCGATCTCCGCCCCGTCGCCTTCGGTCACCAGAGTGCGCTACTTGGCGAGACGGTCCAGAGCAGCTTTGTTGGTCTTGCCGGCGAGCTCCAGGAGGGCCTGCACGTCTCGAGTGGTGTCCCGTCCCGCCCGCCGATCGGCAGCGATCCGGGCCACGAGGGCTTCCTCGGAGTCGTCGAGAGCGGCCTCCTCGGCCCCCGCATCCCGTTCGACAGCGCTGTCGGTCACCTCTCCATTGTGCCCGCGACGCTTCTGCGGCCGTGCCATCGGCCCAGAGCCCGAATGGTCAGGGTCGGTCAAGGCCGGCGCAGCCGCCCGCAGGGGGAGCCTTGACGGGCCCGGGCAGATCCAGTGGACACAATGGCCAAGGCCGCCCGATGGGCGGCCTACCTGCGGTTTTGCCCTCTGCAGAAGGGCTTGTCGCAACCATGCGACATACTCCGGGCCATGACCGAAGACCTCGATTTCCGCAGCGACAAGAGCGAGACCGCCGAAGGTGGCCGGGTCGCCGTGAACCGCTGGGCCGGGTACCACCACAACCTCGACGAGGACGTCATCGCCGAGGCCTTCTCGACGCCCGCCCGGAGCATGGAGGACTTCGATCCGGAGATCCGTGACGCCATCGCCGAGGATGCCCTCGAGCGCTCCGAGCTCATCGGCTTCTGGGTGGCCTGGCATCTGGCCGGCGGCTTCGACAACCTCGAGCGGGGCGGCTGGCACCGGGCCACCATCTTCCGCAAGGTCCGGCGGTTCCGGGCCACCTACGGCGCCCACCCAGACGAGTTCGTCTTCCCCTGGATCCAGCTCGACCTCGACACGGCTTGGTCCGAGCAGATCTCCCGGCAGATCGAGGCCGCCCGCGGTCGAGGGCTCGGCTGACCCAGCATCGAGATGGCTCCCGTGCACCCCTCTGACCACCTAGTCGCAAATACGCATCTTCCGGAGACGGGGCTGCGGGAGCTGGCGTCCGGTGTCGACGCCCTCTACCTCTCGGGCCGGGCCGAGCTGCCGAAGCGTTTCCTGGCCCGCCTCGAGGACTGCCGGACCTGGGCGGGCGAGGCCAAGCGGCCGGCCCCGTGTGCGATCGGTGATCTGACCTTCGGGATCGCTCCCCACGGGTGGGGCAAGTACCGCTTCTGCCTCGACCACGAGATGGCCCGCATCGGCTTCTCCACCAGCCGCCACCTCCCGACCGTGCGCGTCCAGCCCCGCTCCCAGTTCCTGCACGCCGTCGGACCCGAGGCGGCGGTGCGGGCAGTGCACGATCTGCTCGATGCCGAACTGGGCCGCCTGCGCTTCTGGGTGAACCGGGTCGACCTCTTCGCCGACTGGCAGGGCTGGCATCTCACACTCGAGGACGCCCAACGCTTCGTCTGCCGGGCCGACGCCCGTCGCACCTACGAGGTCGCCGGCACCCTGACCGGCTTCGAGTTCGGCAGCCGCAAGACCAATACGTTCATGGCTCGCTTGTACGACAAGACGGCCGACGTGGCGGCCAAGGACAACGGCTGGTGGCCCGAGGTGTGGGGCGAGCGCTACGTGCCCGGCACGCCCGTGCACCGCCTCGAGTTCGAAATCGGGCGCCAGGGCCTGGTCGAGTTCGACCTCAACACACCCGACCAGGTCCTGGCCGCCACCGGTGACCTGTGGGCCTACGCCACCACCGAGTGGCTGACCTACCGCTCCCCCACCCCCGACCAGACCCGTTCTCGCTGGCCCCTCGCCCGCGAGTGGCACCAGGTCCAGCAGGCCACCCTCGGCCACCGGGCCGTGGGCGTCGAGCGGCTTCGCCTCACCCGACGGTCGGCGTCGATCGAGAAGCTGCTCCCGGGCCTGACCGGCTACCTGGCCTCGCTGGGTGCGCTGATCGGGACCGAGGGCATCGACGACACCCTGGGAGCCGTCGGGCATCATCTGCATACCTACGAGATCGTCAGCCACACCGCCTTCGCAGAACGGGTGGCCCGCCGCCGCAGTGAACTGGAGCTGCGGTGAGCGCGGCCGGGCCCGACTACGAGCGGGTGGCGGCGGTACTCGTGCGGATCGGTCTGCGGATGGTGAACGAAGAGAGACAGGAGCACACGGATGCTGACGGTGGCGTACTGCCGGGTGTCGACCGAGGAGCAGGCGGCGGAGGGTTTCTCGATCGCCGGGCAAGCTGACAAGCTGCGCGTCTACGCCGAGCTGCACGACCTCGGCGAGGTGACGGTGATCGCCGACCCGGGGCTCTCGGGCAAGAACCTCGAGCGGCCCGGACTGCAGCAGCTGCTGCACATGGTCGACGAAGGCCACGTGGCCAACGTGCTGACGTGGCGGCTCGACCGGCTGTCTCGGAACCTGAGCGACCTCATCTTGTTGGCCGACCGTTTCGGCCAGGCCGGCGTCGCCCTGCACTCGTTCACCGAGAAGATCGACCTCTCGTCGGCGACGGGCCGGATGTTCTACAACATCCTCGGCTCCTTTGCGCAGTTCTACCGCGAGCAACTGGCCGAGAACGTGCGCATGGGCATGCAGCAGGCCGTGCGCCAGGGCAAGTGGGTCAACCGTCCCAAGACGGGGTATGGCCTGGTCGACGGCGAGCTCGTCGCCAACGAGATGGCACCCGTCGTCCGGCGCATCTTCACGCTGCGGACCGAGGGGCAGAGCATCGGGAAGATCGCCGACGCCACCGGCATCAAGTACTCGACGGTGCTCACCATCCTCAACTCGCGCATCTACCTCGGCGAGGTGCAGATGAACGGCGAGTGGTTCCCGGGACGACACGAGGCGATCATCACCCCCGAGCAGTTCGCCGCCGCCCACCGGGGCCGGGTCAAGGGGAGGGCCCGGGGCACCGACCTGTTGTCGGGCCGGGTCCGCTGCGGGCTGTGTCGGCGCCTCATGGCCCTCGACCAGAACGGCCAGGGCCAAGGCTCTACCGCTGCCACCACCGGGGCCAAGGCTGCGCCCAGCCCCGCCGGACCAACGTCGGGCTGCTGCGGGCCGCCGTGTTGGGGCTGCGGCTCATCGGCGACGACGCCGAACTGCAGGCCGCCATCCGCAAGGAACTCGAACGGGCCCGAACGCCGGCCCCCGGGGCCGGCGGAGGGCCCCGCACTCGGCGTTCCCGTCACGGTGTCGAGGAGCTGGTGTCCCAACGCCGCAAGCTGCTGCGCCTGTACTACGCCGACAAGATCGGAGCCGACCTGTTCGCCGAGGAGGAGGCCCGCCTGTCCGTGGCCCTCCGTGAGGCACAGCGTGAGGTTGACGATGCACGTGTCGAGGTGGCGCGTTCGGACGATGTCGCACAGCACTTCGACGCCGTCGCACGCATGCTCGCAACCCTCGACGTCGACAAGACGTGGAACGCCGCGACGGAGGTCGAGCGACGCGTGCTGATCGACGAGTTCATCGAGGAGATTTCGGTGTTACCGGATTACCTCGACGTGAAAGTGCACGGAGCGCCTCCGCTGCACGTCCGCTACCAGGAGGTCGGGATGAAGGACTCGGGTTTTGATCGTGTCGGAGGGGGGACTTGAACCCCCACGCCCTTGCGGGCACCAGCCCCTCAAGCTGGCGCGTCTGCCTATTCCGCCACTCCGACGGGCTTACCACTGGAATGCAGCGTTCGGAGATCGTAGCGCGTGGCCATCGGCCATCTTCCGGACCCGGGTGCCCAGCACGAGGCCTGGTGGGGCGGACCCGCTGCTGCCCGCCGCCCTCTACTGACCGGGCAGCGAGGGTGTCGTGTTGCTGGTGGATTGCGGTGTCCGGACCGCCCAAAGCTGGGCGTACCAGAGGAGGCTGGTGCTCAGGGGCATGGCATTGACGCCCCCGATGGTCCGGCTCCAGACCAGGGCCGTCGGCTCCGCGAAGAGGGGCAGCGACACCATCTCGTCCCACAGCCGCGTGTCCGCCTGGTCGTAGTAGCCGGCCGCCGTGTTCGGGTTGAGTTGCTTCGAGGCCGTCGTCACCAGCTGGTCGAACTGGCTGTTCGAGAAGCCCGTCCAGTCCTGTGAGCCGTTCTTGCCCGGCGGGCCGAGAAGCTGCGTGTACCACGCGATGGTCTGGCTCATGTACGGCGTGAAGCTGACCGGGAGCACCGCCAGGTCGGCGAAGCCGTCCGCCAGGACCTGGCCCGTCCTCGGCCGCGCCGTCGACGGCCGCCAGCGTGGTGTCGAGGCCGGCCGCCTGCAGCTCGGCGCGCAGGGTCGCGGGCGGCCGCCGAGGCCCAAGGGTCGCTCGAGTCGTAGACCATGTGCAGCTGGAACGCGTGTGCCGAAGCGCCGAGTGGTAGTACGGGATCGCCCGGCGCTCGGACGAGACCCGACGCCGTGATGAACGCAGCCGCCTGCGTCGGCACCGGCGTCACGGGGAAGTTGACGCTGCCACCGGCACCGATCACCGTGGTCGACGTCGACGACGTCGCGGCCGGGATGGTCGTGGTCGAGGAGCTGGTTGGGGCGGGCTTGTAGTTCTGCTGTCCCTGCACGTACACGTGGCTGTTCGCCGGCGCGATCCCCGGCACGGCCCAGCTCACCTGCTGGTTGACCAGGTCCTGGCGATTGACGGTCAGGGCGATGGCCACCCGGAGGTCGGGCGAGAGGTCCGACTCCAGCGAGCTCGCCATGTCGAGCTGCAGCAGCGTCGCCGAGGTATCCACCTCGCTCTGCGCTCCCGGCAACCCCGTCATCTGGGTCAGGAACGGCTGCGTCACCGTCGTGGGTTGCGCTACCTGCACGTACCCCGAGGCCATCCATTGGGCCAGCTGTGCCGTCGACGACGCGATGTGGACGGTGATGGAGCGGGCGTTGGCCGGCTGTCCCCCACCACTTGGGGTTCTGCACCAGGGTGATCGTCGAGGGCGTCACCGAGCCGATCTTGAAGGGTCCGCCCGACAGGTCGATGTCCGGGTTCACCGTGAGGCAGTTCGGATTCCACCCCACCTTCTCCATGACGTGGGCCGGCACCAGGTTGTCGAAGAGCATCTGCCAGTCGGCGAAGGTGGTCTTGAACTTCACCGTGACCGTGTGGCCCCCGTTCGTCCCCGCCACCGATGCGATGTCGCGATACCCGGCGATGCTCGACACGTCGGGCGACGATTCCACCGGGTCGCCCCGCTGCTCCTCCCACGCGTACTTGAAGTCCGCGGCCGTGATCGGCACGCCGTCCGACCACACCGCCTCGGGGTTCAGCGTGTAGACGATCGTCTCCGGTTTCGTGTTGACCAGTTCCGACGACACGATCAGGTCCGCGTTGGCCATCGGCATCCCGGAGGCGTTGACCACGAAGGGGCTGGGTAGCACGCCCGCCAGAACCGTCTTCGTCCCCGGAGTGTCACCTGCCGGCGTGTTGGGGTTGCAGCCTGTCGGGCTCTCGGTCATACCGAACGAGATCTTCCCGCCCGCCACGCCTACGTAGGTGACGGTGGTCCCGCCGTCCCCCCCGCCGTTCCCACAGGCGGAGGCCACCACGGCGAGCGCGGCGCACGTCCCGACCAGCCACCGCCAGCGCCGGGGGCGTCGGCCCCGGCCAGTCACTGCAGCCGGAGGTCCAAGGTGATCGTCGTGAGGGCGAAGATGATGGCAACCGTGACCGTGATGCGGTCGAGGTTGCGCTCCACCACCGTCGAGCCCTGCGCCGCCGCGCCCACGCTGCCACCGAACATGTCGGAGAGGCCACCGCCCTTCCCGCTGTGCATCAGGATCAGGAAGATCAGTCCGAGCGCGGAAAGGACCTCGATGACGATGTACACCCAGGTGACTGTGTACAAGGTTGCCAGCACGGTGGAGCCTCCAACTCGCGGCCGAACACGCCCGTTCGGCCTAGGAACGGTAGCAGGCGGCGGTGGCCCGAATGATGTCAGTGAAGGCCCCCGCCTCCAGGCTGGCACCTCCCACCAGCAGGCCGTCCACGTCCGGCTCGGCCATCAGGTCGCCGGCGTTCTCGCCATTCACCGACCCTCCGTACTGGAGCCGGACACCCTCCGCCGCCTCGTCGCCGCCCACCTTGGCCACCATGGAGCGGATGAACACGCAGGCGTCCTCGGCGTCCACCGCGGTGGCTGCGTTGCCGGTCCCGATTGCCCAGATCGGCTCGTAGGCGAGCACCAGGCCGCCCACCACCTCGGCGGCCAGGCCCGAGAGTGCGGCGAAGACCTGCTCCTCCAGGACGCTCTCCGTCTGGCCCGCGCTCGCGCTGGTCCTCGGACTCCCCCACGCAGAGCACGGGAGTCATGCCGTTGCGCAGGACGGCCCGGAGCGTCGTCGCCACCGTGGCGTCGTCCATGCCGAAGAGCGTGCGCCGCTCAGAGTGCCCGACAATGACGTAGGCCGTGCCCAGGCGGGCCAGGAAGCGCGCGCTGACCTCGCCGGTCCTGGCCCCCGCGTCCTCATCCGAGCAGTGCTGGGCGCCGAGCGCGACGGGGATGTGCTCCTTCTCCACCAGCGTCTGCACCGTGCGAAGGTCGGTGAACGGCGGGTGGACCGACACGTCGACCCCTGCCACGTCCTCGGGCTTCAGCCGCAGCCCGAGGTCGCGCACCGTGTGCAGCGCCTCGATGTGGTCGTGGTGCATCTTCCAGTTCCCGCTGACCAGCGGGCGGCGCGCGCTCACCCCCGTGGTGCGTTGGGGGCCTGGCGCAGGGCGTCGATCCCCGGGAGATGCCCCTCGCGCTCGATGAAGGACAGCGACGCGCCGCCACCGGTGGACAGGTAGCCGACCGCGTCGCAGAGCCCCATCTCCTCCAGCGCGCTGGCGCTGTCGCCGCCGCCGACCACCGAGAACCCGGGGCAGTTCGCCACGGCCTCGGCCACGATCCGGGTGCCGGCGGCGAAGCGCGGGTCCTCGAAGGCGCCCAACGGCCCGTTCCACAGCACGGTGCCCGCACCCGCCACGACCTCGGCGAAGGCCAGAGCCGAGTCCGGGCCGATATCCAGGCCCGTCCAGCCGTCGGGCAGGTCGCCCTCGATCACTTTGACGCTCCCCCGCGGCCCGTGCCCCTCCGACGGCGGCCCGAAGGTGCCGCCGGGCTCGAGGGCCCGGGTGTCGGTCGGGAGCAGGATGTCCACCCCGGAGTCGAGCAGCGCCCGGCAGTCCGCCAGATGCGACTCGTCCAGCAGCGAGCTGCCCACGTGCTGTCCCCTGGCGGCGAGGAACGTGTACGCCATGCCGCCACCGACGACCAGCGTGTCCACCTTGGTGGCCAGGACCTTGAGCACCTCGAGCTTGTCCGCCACCTTGGCGCCCCCGACGACCGCGACGAACGGCCGGGCCGGCTGCTCCAGGATCCCGCCCAGGACCTCGATCTCCCGGGCGAAGCGCAGACCCGCCGCGCTCGGGAGGAACTGGGGCGGCCCCACAATGGAGGCGTGGGCGCGGTGGGCTGCGCCGAAGGCTTCGTCGACGTAGGCGTCGAAGCCGGCGATCAGCCGCTGCACGAACGCGGGATCGTTCGCCTTCTCCCCCGGCTCGAAGCGCAGGTTCTCGGTCAGCTCGACCCCGGGGCACAGGGACCGCAGCCGCTCGCGCACCGGGTCCATCTCCCAGCGGGGGTCGGGCGCACCGGCGGGCCGGCCGAGATGCGAGCAGGCCACCACGTCGGCCCCCTCGTCCAAGAGCCGGTGCAGCGTCGGCAACGCGGCGGTGATCCGGAAGTCGTCGGCCACCGTCGCTCGGCCCCGCACCCCGATGTGAAGGGGGACGTTGAAGTCGACCCGCACCAGCACGCGCTTCCCGTCGACCGTCGGGAGGTCCCCGAGAAGCGGGATGCCCTGCAGCGGGTCGGGCACGGTCAGCCCCCTACCAGGACGGCCAGGTCGACCAGGCGATTGGAGTAGCCCCACTCGTTGTCGTACCAGCCGAAGGTCTTGACCAGCGACAGCTCGCTGTTGATCGGCATCACCATGGTGAGCCCGGAATCGAAGGTGCACGAGGCCGGCGATCCGACGATGTCGCTCGAGACGATGGGGTCGTCGGTGTACTCCAGCACCCGGTCCAACGGCGGCTTGGCCGCCGCCTCGGCGAAGGCCGCATTGACGTCGGCCACCGACGGGTTCCCCTGCACCACCGCGGTGAAGTCCGTGATGGAGCCGGCGGGCAGCGGCACCCGCAGCGAGTACCCGTCGAGGTGGCCCTTCATGGCCGCCAGCACGAGGCCGGTGGCCCGGGCCGCGCCGGTCGAGGTGGGCACGATGTTGCTCCCCGCGGCCCGCGCCCGGCGCAGGTCCTTGTGCGGCAGGTCGAGCAGGTTCTGGTCGTTGGTGTAGGCGTGCACCGTGGTCATCAGGCCGCTCACGATGTCGAACTCGTCGTCGATCACCTTGACCATGGGGACGAAGCAATTCGTCGTGCACGACGCGTTGGAGACGACGACGTCCTTCTCGGGGTCGTAGTCGTGGTCGTTGACGCCGATGACGAAGGTGGCGTCGGCGTCGCCCGACGGGGCCGAAATGATGACCCGCGTGACCGACCCGCCCAGATGCCCGGCGGCGGCGGCCCGGCTGGTGAAGATCCCGGTGGACTCGACCACCAGGTCGACCCCGAGACCGTCCCAGGGCAACTGGTCCGGCTCCCGCTCGGCCATGACGCGGATGTGCCGCTCCCCGACCAGCAGGTCGCTCCCCTCGACGTCGACCGGGACCGGCAGGCGGCCGTGGGTCGAGTCGTAGCGCAGCAGGTGGGCAAGCGTCTCGGGCGACGTCAGGTCGTTGACCCCAACGACCTCCACGTCGGCACCGTTGGCCAGGATGGCGCGCAGGAAGTTCCGCCCGATACGCCCGAAGCCATTGATCCCGACCCGCACCGTCATGTCGTCCCTTCCTCTCGGGTCCGGCTATGTCAGCAGACCTGACAGCGCCTGCGCCAGTTTGGCCGGGCTGTGCACCAGGGTGTTGTCCCCCGTCAGGGGAACGTCGAGCACCGCGACATCCGTCGTGCCGATGCCCACACCCCGGATGCTGTCACACAGGACCACGTCGACCGCGACATTGTGCCTGGCCAGGGCCGCGACGTGATCCGAGACGTCGAATCCCTCGGTCTCGGGCACCTCGGGATGCAGGTTGCAGACGTAGACGACCTGACCCTTGGAGGAGGCCACCGCCTCGGCGATGCCTCCCACCGCCACGGCGGCCAACACGCTGGTGAACAGGGATCCGGGGCCGATCACGATCTGGTCGGCCTCGGCGATGCGCTCCACCGCCAGCGGCGGCGGCTGGGCGTCCCCGGGCACCAGCGAGACCCGCTGGATGTCGGCGGTCCCCTTGACCGCCACCTGCCCGGCCACCGTGCCGTGGTCGGACTCGGCCTTGAGCACGACGAGCTCCGAGGTGGCGGGGAGCACGTCGCCCCGGGCGCCGAGCAGCTGGGCCGCCTCGGCCACCCCGAGGACGAGATCGCCGGTCACGTCGATCAGGCCCGCCAGGATCAGGTTGCCCAGCGCGTGGCCGGCCAGCTCACCCTCGTCGTAGCGGTGCTCGAAGGCGCCGGCCAGCGCGGAGTCCTCGTCGGCCAGGGCCACCAGGCACTTGCGGATGTCGCCCAGCGCCACGATGTTGAGCAGCTCGCGCAGCCGGCCACTGCTCCCGCCGTCGTCGGCCACCGAGACCACGCCCGTGAGCACGCCGGCGTAGCGCCGCGCCGCCTTCAACGTGACCGCCGTGCCGTGCCCACCGCCGATGGCCACGACCGAGGGCCGGCCGCCGCGGCTCATCGGTCGATGTCCCGGTGGAACACCGGCACGGCCTCGCCGTGTTTCTCCAACCGCGTCGCCAATTCCTGGGCCAGCGTCACGGAGCGGTGACGGCCGCCCGTGCAACCCATGGCGATGGTCAGGTACGACTTTCCTTCCCGGGCGAAGGCCGGGAGGATGCTCGTGAGCAGTTCGTCGACCTTCTCGAGGAACGCCTGGGACTCGGGCTGGCCGAGGACGTAGGCGCGCACCGGTTCGTCCATCCCGCTGAAGGGACGCAGCTCCTCGACCCAGAACGGGTTGGGCAGGAAGCGGCAGTCGAACACCACGTCGACGTCGAGCGGGATGCCGTGCTTGTAGCCGAAGGAGATCACCGTCGTCTGCATGTGCGGGGTCTCGTCGTCGCCGAAGGCCTCGAGGATTCGCAGCCGGAGTTGGTTCGAGTTCAGCTCGCCCGTGTCGACGAGGAGGTCGGCGCGCTCGCGCACCGGCTCCAGGAGCTTGCGCTCGTCGACGATCGACTCCTCCACCCCGCGGGCCGCCAGGGGATGGCGCCGCCGCGTACCCTCGTAGCGGCGCACCAGTACGTCGTCCGCGGCGTCGAGGAAGACGACGCGCACCCGCCTCCGGGTGGCGCGCAGCTCGTCGAGGACGTCGGGCAGGTCCTCGAAGTACTCCGTGCCGGTGTTGGCACCGCCGCGCCCGATCACCAGGGCCACGCGCTCGATGCCGGACCCGGGGCGGTCCACCATCTCCACCATCTTCATGATCAGGACGGCCGGCAGGTTGTCGATGACGAACCACCCCACGTCCTCCAGGGCCGCCGCCGCGGTGGAACGGCCGGCGCCGGACAACCCAGTCACCACCACGAATTCGCTCATCGCCCCCCAGCCTTGTACCCCACAGCATTGTGCATGGCCTCGAAGACGGCGAGTCCGACGGTGTCCGGCAGCCACGACCTGGACAGCAGCTCCTCGAGCGTGGCCGCCCGCACGGCGTTGACCCCGCCCATCTCCTTGACCAGCCGGGCCTTGCGGGCCGGTCCCAGGCCCGGGATGTCGTCCAGCATGCTGCGCGTCATCCGCTTCCCCCGGACCTCCCGGTGGAACGTGATGGCAAAGCGGTGGGCCTCGTCGCGCAGTCGCTGCAGCAGGTAGAGGGCGTCGGAGCCCCGGCGCAGGCGGACCGGGTCGGCTGAACCGGGACGGTAGACCTCCTCGAATTGCTTGGCCAGCGAGGCGAGCTCCACCTCGTCGTCGAGCCCGAGCTCACGGACGACCCGCTCGGCCACCCCGAGCTGGCCCTTGCCGCCGTCGACGACGATCAGGTTGGGCCGGTAGGCAAAGCGGCGGGGGCGCCCGTCCGCCGCCGCCTCCGGTGCCTGCTGCAGCGCGGTGAGCCGGCGCGTCAGCACCTCCTCCATGGCGGCGTAGTCGTCGTTGCCGGGAACCGACTTCACCTTGAAGCGCCGGTAGTCGGACCGCTTGGCCAGGCCGTCCTCGAACACGACCATGGAGCCCACGTAATCGGTGCCCTGCAGGTGGCTCATGTCGTAGCACTCGATCCGCAGCGGCGCCTCGCGCAGCGACAGGGCGGACTGCAACTCGGTCAACGCCTTCGACCGGGCGTTGTGGTCGGCGGCGCGCCGGCAACCGGTGCCGGGCCAGGTCCTCGCCGGCCGACCGTGTCACCGTCTCCTGCAGAGCGCGCTTGGCGCCACGTTGCGGGACGGCGATGTCGACGGGACCGCCCCGCACTGCGTGCAGCCAGCTCTGCAGCAGCGTGCGGTCGGCCGGCTCCTCGGGGACGAGCAGCCGCCGCGGCACCTCCGCCCCGTCCGCGCCGTACACCTGCGAGACGACGAGGGCCATGAACTCGGGCCCCGAGAGGTCCTCCACCTTCTCGGCCACGAAGCCCCGGTGGCCCACCACGCGGCCCCGGCGCACGCGGAAGATCTGGACCGAGGCCTCCAGCGGGTCTTCGGCCAGGCCCACGACGTCGAAATCCTCCGCCCGGTCCGAGACCATCTGCTGGGACTCGGCGGCCTTGTGGACGGCGGCGATCCGGTCGCGCAGCCGGGCCGCCCGTTCGAACTGCAGCTCCTCACTTGCGTCGAGCATCTCCCCCTCCAGCCGGGCCAGCACGGGCTCGGTGTCGCCCGAGAGGAACCCCATGAGGTCGCTGACGTAGCCGTCGTAGGCGGCGTGGTCGACGGCGCCGACGCAGGGGCCGGAGCAGCGGTCGATGTCGTAGAGCAGGCAAGGGCGGCCCAGGCGCTCGTGGCGGGTGAACTTGGTGTCCGAGCACGTGCGCACGGGGAAGCTCCGGACCAGCAGGTCCAGCGTCGACCGGATGGCGCCGGCGTTGCCGTAGGGGCCGAAGTAGCGGACGCCCTTGCGCTTGCGCCCGCGCACCACGGCCGGCCGTGGCCATTCCTCGTTGAGCGTGACGGCGAGCCAGGGGTAGCTCTTGTCGTCCTTGAGGCGGACGTTGTAGCGGGGCAGGTGCGCCTGGATCAGCGAATGCTCCAGGATCAGGGCATCGACCTCGCTGTCGACGACCACCCACTCGACGTGGTCGGCCTGGGCCACCATCTGGGCCGTGCGGGGCATGAGCTTGGCCGAGTCCTGCCAGTAGCTGGGCAGGCGGTGGCGCAACGACTTGGCCTTCCCCACGTAGAGGACCCGGCCCTCGGCGTCGAGGAACTGGTAGGAGCCCGGGGCATCCGGGATGGAGCCGGTAGGCGGCCGATACTGCATCAGGTCCACTCTCGCGCAGCCGCTGGTGGGCGGCGTTACACTGGCTGTGCCGGCCTGGGTTCCGGCGTACAACCTCGCATCGAGGCCGACATACCCGCGGATGGGCGACCAGGCTGTCCCCGCCGGCCATATCGATGCTCTCCCGACAAGGGGGCAGACCAGATGCTCAGGCTTCAGATGCCACTTCCGGGGCGCTACACGTCCGCGACCGAGGACGAGCTGGCGGACATGATCGCCACCGCCAAGACCGCGCTCGGGTCCAGGCTGTTCATCCTCGGCCACCACTACCAGCGCGACGAGGTCATGCGCTGGGCCGACGCCCGCGGGGACTCGTTCGGGCTCTCGCGGCTGGCCGCCGACCAGGCTGAGGCCGAGTTCATCGTCTTCTGCGGGGTCCATTTCATGGCCGAGTCGGCCGACGTCCTCACGGGCGACCACCAGCAGGTCCTCCTGCCCGACCTCAATGCCGGGTGCTCCATGGCCGACATGGCTGACATCGACCAGGTTGAGGAGGCGTGGGACGAGCTCGCCCGCGTCATCGACGTGGACGGCCTGATCCCGGTCACCTACATGAACTCCGCCGCCGCGCTCAAGGCCTTCGTCGGTCGCCACGCTGGAGCGGTCTGCACGTCGTCCAATGCCCGGGGGGTGTTGACCTGGGCCCTCGAGAGGGGTGAGCGCGTCCTCTTCTTCCCCGACCAGCACCTCGGGCGGAACACCGGCTTCGAGCTCGGCTACGGCGTCGACGACATGCGGGTGTGGAACCCGCGGCTCCCGTTGGGCGGCTGCACTGACCGCGAGGTGAAGGAGTCGACGCTCCTGCTCTGGAAGGGCCACTGCTCGGTGCACCAGCGCTTCCGTCCCGAGCACGTCGAGGCCTTCCGCGCCGAGCACCCCGAGGGGATCGTGATGATCCACCCCGAGTGCGCGCACGAGGTGGTGGAGCTGGGCGACGTCACGGGCTCGACCGATGCGATCATCCGTGCCGTCGCCGCCGCGCCGCCCGGCGCCTTCATCGGTGTCGCGACGGAGATCCACCTGGTGAACCGGCTCAACAACGAGTCGCCTGACAAGACCGTCGTCTGCCTCGACCCGTTGGTGTGCCCCTGTTCCACCATGTCGCGCATCGATCCGCAGCACCTGGCCTGGGTCCTCGAGGGGCTGGTCGACGGCGAGACGCGGAACCGCATCGTCGTCGACGCCGAGACCACGCAATGGGCCAAGGTCGCGCTCGAGCGCATGTTGGCCATCACCTGAACCCGAACCCGAACCCGAACCCGAACCTGAACCGTTCGCGGTGACACGGCGGTAGGGTCCCAGGGGTCCGGTGCAGCGCCGACAGAGCCGACGGAGCCGACGGAGCGCCGACAGGAGGCCCTTGTTGTGAGCGACTTTCCAGCCCCACCCGTACCGGTCAACCACGTGCAGCCGGTTCCACGCCGTGTCCGGGCGTTTCTGGCCGGCCGACCTGTCGTCGACACGACAAACGCCCGCTACGTGTGGGAGAACACCTCCTACCCGCAGTTCTACATCCCGCTGGCGGACGTGCGGCCCGATGCGCTGGTCGACGAGAACCAGTCCATCGAGACGTCCCGGGGTGACGCCAGGCGTTATGGCGTGCGCGTGGACGACGTCAACCGGCCGAGCGCGGCCAGCGTGCTCACGGCCGCCAAGGTGGAGGGCCTGGACGACACTGTGCGATTCTCGTGGTCCGCATTCGATGCCTGGTTCGAGGAGGACGAGCAGGTCTTCGTGCATCCGCGCAACCCCTACACCCGAGTGGACTCCCTGCGGTCGAGCCGGCATCTGCGCGTCGAGTCCAAGAGTGTCGTCCTGGCCGAAACGTCGTCGCCCGTCCTGTGCTTCGAGACCGGGCTGCCGACTCGGTATTACATCGACCGCACTGACGTTGACTTCACCCATCTGGTTCCGTCCGATACCCAGACCGCATGCCCGTACAAGGGGACGACGAGCGGCTACTGGTCGGCCGAGGTCGACCTCCGCATCCATCCCGACATCGCCTGGACCTATGACTTCCCGACCCGGGAGCTGCTGCCGATAGCCGGTCTGATCGCCTTCTACAACGAGAAGATCGATCTCTTCCTCGATGGTGTCGAGCTCGAGAGGCCGCACACGCACTTGTCGTAGACGTGCAGCAGGGCGCGGGCGCGCCGAAAGCGCCGGGCTGCTGTGGGTTTTCAAAGTGCCGGCCGTCATCGGCCGGGGTGCTGCCCGGGGCGGGCTGGGCCAGAAACCGGCCGCCCCGTCAGGCCGCCGTGGGCGGCGGGCGCTGGCGCTGGGTGCCTTTGCGCTCTTCTTGGTTGCGCAGCCGGTTGTGGAACCCACAGAGCAACCGCCCGTTCTCCTGGGTGGTCAGGCCACCTTCGGCCCAGGTCTCGATGTGGTCGACCTGGCAGCTCTCAGCGGGCTCGTAGCAGTGCGGGTGGGTGCACATGCGATCGCGCAGCTCGATGGCCCGGCGGGTCCCCCCGCTGAAGAGCCGGGCCCGCACGCTGACGTCGATCCGGTTGCCCAAGGAGAAGACGGCCCGCTCGAAGTAGGCCGAGTCCATCCAAGGGGCTAGCGCGGCGGGAGGCAGGACCGTCCCGTTCTCGAGCTCACAGATCCGGCCCTGGAGTGTCTCAAAGCCCACCAGGACACTGAAGAGCGGGGCGGGCCGGATGCCATCGGCCGGGGCGGTGCGACTGCGCGTGGCCATCTCGACGAGGGCGTCGGCCCGGCGCTGGGCCGAGGTGCGTGCCAGCTCGTCGATCCGTGCCGTGCGCCCGAGGCGCTCTTTGGCCTCGGCGCAGTCGGCCTCGAAGAGGTCATGCTCGAGGCGGTTGAGCTCGCCCGCCACGATGGTGCCCGAGACGGGGTCGAGGGTCATCTGGCCCAGCCACATTCCGCTGAAGCTCGCTTCGAGGAACACGTTGCGAGACGCCTTGCGCTCCTCGTCGGCGGCGTCGGCCCCGTCGGGGTCGGCCAGCTGCTTCCAATAGCTCAGGGCCCGGTAGAAGTCCTCGAAGCCCATCTGGGCGGCCTGGGCGACGAGCATCGCCTCGTCGCGGGCCATCGACGCCTCGGTGCGGTGGCGCCTCGCCGAGGCGATGGCCCGGGCCTGATCGACCCCGATGGCGCCCTCGCGCCAGGCCTCGGCGCACTCGGGCAGATGGCGCAGCGCCCGACCCAGGCGCACCCGGCGCTTGGCGGCACTGCGCGGGATCCGACAACGCGTGGCGATCCACGCCGACGCCGTCTTGGCCCCCTCAGCCGCCCACTCCTCGCCCACCTCGAAGGCCGCCGTCGCCTCGGTGATGAAGGATTCCAGGCGCGACGACAACCGGTGCAGCTCTTCGATCGAGGCGCCGTCGCCGTAATTGGCGGCGTCGGAGGCCACAAGTGCTTCGAGCGCATCGGCGAAGTTCTCTAACTCCATGGGTCGATCGAAGCACGCGGCTGTCACACATTTGCGGGGCGACATTGCGGCGCACAGTTCACCAACATTTGCCGTGACATTTCGTCGCGCGGAGCGACCGTCCATTTAGGGGTGACGCTGTGCGTTGCTGGCGGCGACGCTGCGCGACAGCTGCCGGCCGTCTTGGCCAGCGACCACGGACCTCCACTCGAACAAGCCGATCGTCGGCATGGAGGCTGCCCCCGAGGGTTCGGGCTATCACTTCGTGGCGTCCGACGGAGGAATGCTCGGTTACGGTCTGCCGGTCGAGGGCTCGACAGGATCCATCCACCTGAACAAGCGATCGTCGGCATGGCGCCGACGGGGAGCGACGGCAACTGGCTGGTGGCGACGGACGGCGGGCTGTTCTCCAATGCCCCGTTCCTGGGGGCCGCCACGTAGGGAGCAACCCCGTGTGGCCGACGCGGCGAGCGCAAGGAGGCGTCCGCGGAAAGCGGCGCGCTACGACTTGGCTTTGGCCAGGACGGGCTTGAGGACCTCGCCGGTGTAGCTGCCGGCCGTCTTGGCCACCTGCTCGGGCGTGCCCTCGGCGATCACGGTGCCACCCTTGTCACCGCCCTCGGGGCCCAGGTCGATGATCCAGTCCGCCGTCTTCACCACGTCGAGGTTGTGCTCGATGACGACGACGGTGTTCCCCTGCTCCACCAGGCGGCCGAGCACGTCAAGCAGCTTGCGCGTGTCGTCGAAGTGGAGGCCGGTGGTCGGCTCGTCGAGGATGTAGAAGGTGTGGCCGGTCGGGCGGCGGCTGAGCTCGCTGGCCAGCTTGACCCGCTGTGCCTCGCCACCCGAGAGCGTGGGCGCAGGCTGGCCGAGGCGGACGTAGCCCAGGCCGACGTCGACCAGGGTCCGCATGTGGCGGGCGATCGGAGGCTGGCGCTCGAAGAAGCTGAGGGCTTCCTCGCACGACATGTCGAGCACGTCGGCGATGGTCTTTCCCCGAAAGGTGATCTCGAGCGTGTCACGGTTGTAGCGCGCCCCGTGGCAGATCTCGCACGGCACGTAGACGTCGGGGAGGAAGTGCATCTCGATCTTGATCGTCCCGTCGCCGGCGCAGGCCTCGCACCGCCCGCCGCGCACGTTGAACGAGAAGCGGCCCGGCTGGTAGCCCCGGACCTTGGCTTCGGCCGTCTGCGCGAAGAGCTTGCGGATGTGGTCGAACACGCCCGTGTACGTGGCCGGGTTCGAGCGCGGGGTGCGCCCGATGGGCGCCTGGTCGACGTCGACCACCTTGTCGAGGTGGGACATGCCCTCCACCTTGCGGTGCCGTCCCGGGAGCGCCTTGGCCCGGTGCAGGTGCTGCGCGAGCGAGCGCAGGAGGATCTCATTCACCAGCGTCGACTTCCCCGACCCCGATACGCCCGTCACCGCGATGAGACAACCGAGGGGGAACGACACGTCGATGTCGTGCAGGTTGTGCTCCTTGGCGCCGCGCACCGTCACCACGTCACCCGAGCCGGGCCGGCGCCGGGCCGGCACGGGGATCGACTTCTTGCCGGACAGGTACTGCCCCGTGATGGACGCCTTGTTGGTGAGCAACCCGCCGCGGCCGCTGACCGGCCCGGCATGCACGACGTTGCCCCCGTGCTCCCCGGCGCCCGGCCCGATGTCGACCACGTAGTCGGCGGCACGGATGGTCTCTTCGTCGTGCTCGACCACGATCACCGTGTTGCCCAGGTTGCGCAGCCGCTCGAGGGTGGCGATGAGGCGCTGGTTGTCGCGCTGGTGCAGGCCGATGGATGGCTCGTCGAGCACGTAGAGCACCCCGACGAGCCCGCTGCCGATCTGGCTGGCCAGGCGGATGCGCTGCGCCTCACCGCCCGAGAGCGTCCCGGCCGAGCGGGCCAGCGACAGGTAGTCGAGGCCGACATCGAGGAGGAACTGCATGCGCTCGCGCACTTCTTTGAAGACGCGGTCCGCGATCATGTGCTCCCGGTCGCTCAGCTCGAGGCCCGCCATGGCGTCGACGGCGTTCCCGATGGAGAGGCTGCACAGCTCGTAGATGTTGCGCCCCCCCACAGTGACGGCGAGGGACTCGGGCTTGAGGCGGGCACCCTTGCACTCGGGGCAGTCCACCTCGCGCATGTACTGCTCGATCTGCTCGCGCGACCAGTCCGACTCGGACTCGCCGTGGCGCCGCTGCAGCCAGGGGATGATCCCCTCGAACAGCGCCTCGTAGGAACGCTTCCGGTTGAAGCGGTTCCTGTAGGTGACGTGCACCGAACGGTTGCCGGTCCCGTAGAGGATGAGCTTCTTGTCCTTGGCCTTGAGCGACCTCCACGGGGCGTCGAAGGAGAAGCCGCCGAACTCGGCCACGCCGACCTGCAGCCCGGTGAAGTACTCGCTGCGCGCCCCCGCCCACGGCGCCAGCGCGCCCTCGGCGAGAGAGAGCGAGTCGTCCGGCACCACCAGTTCGGGGTCGACCTCGAACCTGGTCCCCAGGCCGAGGCAGGCCGGGCAGGCCCCATAGGGCGAGTTGAACGAGAAGCTGCGGGGAGCGGGCTCCTCGAAGCTGATGCCGCAGTGCGTGCACGCCAGGTGCTGGGAGAAGGTGATGGCCTCGTCCTCCCCGCCGTCCTCGCCGTCCCCGCCCTTGCCGTTCATCACGAGCACCTCGGCCGTGCCGCCCGTCAGCTCCAGCGCCGTCTCGATGGACTCGGTCAGGCGCTGGCGGACGTTGGCCCGGCTGACCAGGCGGTCGACGACCACCTCGATGGTGTGCATCTCGTAACGGGCCAGGTTGACCTCGGACCGCTCGGAGAGCTCGTGGGGCACGCCGTCGACGCGCACCCGGGCGAAGCCCTGTTTGGCCAGGTCGTCGAGCAGCGTGCTGTATTCGCCCTTCCGACCCCGCACCACGGGGGCCATGACCTGGAAGCGGGTCCCCTCGGGCAGCTCGAGGACCCGGTCGACGATCTGCTGGGGGGTCTGGCGGGCCACGGGCCGCCCGCAGACGGGGCAGTGCGGGTGGCCGATGCGGGCATACAGGAGGCGCAGGTAGTCGTAGACCTCGGTGATCGTCCCCACGGTCGAGCGCGGATTGCGCGAGGCAGACTTCTGGTCGATGGAGATGGCCGGCGACAGGCCCTCGATGAAGTCGACGTCGGGCTTGTCCATCTGGCCCAGGAACTGGCGGGCGTAGGCCGAGAGCGACTCGACGTAGCGGCGTTGGCCCTCGGCGTAGATGGTGTCGAAGGCCAGGGAGGATTTTCCCGAGCCGGACAGGCCGGTGAAGACGATCAGCCGGTCCCGCGGGAGGTCGAGTGAGACATCTCGCAGATTGTGCTCGCGAGCCCCGCGAACGACGAGACGGTCGGCCATCCGATGAGGATACCGGCGCGGTGTGTCATCTCATCCCGGCCCTGGTCACCGCGTTGGGGTCACCCGTCGGGGTCACCGCCGTGGAGCCGCCACAGTCGGATCGGCGGCGTCGCTGCCCGGCAACCCCCGCCGGCAATCCCCGGCCGGCAGGGTGTCAGGCGAAGGTCACGTCCTCTTCGCCCCAGTAGGCCTCGACGGCGGCGATCAGCCCGTCGTCGGTGACGGTGAAGATCTCGACACCCCGGATGTACATGGTGGCGTCGCCGGCCAGGGTCAGCGTGATCTGGAAGCGGATGGCGGCCTTGTCGGCCACCGGGTGGACCTCTTCGACCGTGAAGGTCATGGTCTCGCAGCCGTCGAAACCGGACTGGATGAAGTCCCTGATCTCGTCCCGGCCCTTGTGGAGGCCGCTCGGGTAGGGGTCCATCTGGATGGCGTCAGGGGTGAAGAGGGCGGCGTAGGCGTCGGCGTCCTTGGAGCTGACGACCGCGGCGTAGCGGTCCATGGCCTGGCGGAGCTGGGTAGTGGTGGGCACGGGGCGAGACGCTAGCCCCGGCGGGTCGACCTGGGCCGGTGGTCCGGGCCAAATGGCGGCTCAGCCGGGAACGGAGGCCCGCAGGTCGGCGATCTCGTCGCGCAGCAGGGCCGCCTCCTCGTAGCGGAGCTCGGCTGCGGCCGCCTTCATCTCAGCTTCCAGCTGGGCCATGAGCTCGACGGCCTCGGCCGGCGTCGAGGCGTCGCCATCGGCCAACAGCGCGGGGCGCCGGTTGCCCCGGACCGCCGCGTTCTTGCGCACCTCGGCCCGGCTGCGGCCCGCCTTGGCCACTCCCCCGCTCGTCCCGCGCAGGCGCTCGAGGATATCGGTCACCGACTTGCGGATGGTCTGGGGATCGATCCCGTGCTCCCGGTTGTAGGCGATCTGCACCTCGCGGCGGCGCTGGGTGACGGACACGGCCTCGCGCATGGAGTCGGTCACCGTGTCGGCGTAGAGGACGACCACGCCGTCGACGTTGCGGGCGGCCCGCCCCATGGTCTGGATGAGCGAGGAGGCCGAACGCAGGAAGCCTTCCTTGTCCGCATCGAGAATGGCCACCAGGGCGACCTCGGGCAGGTCGAGCCCCTCCCGCAGGAGGTTGATGCCGACCAGGACGTCGATCGAACCGAGCCGCAGCTCGCGCAGGATCTCGATCCGGGTGATGGTGTCGATATCCGAATGCAGGTACTGAACCCGGACGCCGGCGTCAGCCAGGTAGTCGGTCAGGTCCTCGGCCATCTTCTTGGTGAGCGTCGTCACCAGGACGCGGCCGCCGGCCGCGACGGTCGTCCCGATCCGGGCGAGCAGGTCGTCGACCTGGCCCTTGGTAGGCATGACCGTCACCTCGGGATCGACCAATCCGGTCGGACGGATCACCTGCTCCACAACCTGACGAGAGTGCTCGAGCTCGAAGGGGCCGGGTGTGGCGGACACGAAGACGCACTGGGGCACCCGCTCGACGAACTCATCGAAGCGCAGTGGCCGGTTGTCCTTGGCCGAGGGCAAGCGGAAGCCGTGCTCGACCAGCACGTCCTTGCGGGAGCGGTCACCGGCGTACTGCCCGTGCAGCTGGGGGACGGCGACGTGGCTCTCGTCTATGACGCACAGGTAGTCCTTGGGGAAGAAATCAAGCAGTGTGTACGGCGTCTCCCCCGGGGCGCGGCCGTCGAGGTGGCGGCTGTAGTTCTCCACGCCTGAGCACACCCCGGTCTCGGCCAGCATCTCGAGGTCGTGCTCGGTCCGGACCCGGAGGCGCTGGGCCTCGAGCAGCTTGCCCTCCCGCTGGAACTCCTGGAGGCGCTCCCGCAGCTCCACCTCGATGGTGCCGACGGCACGCTGGATGATGTCGTCGCCCGTGACGTAGTGCGTGGCGGCGTAGACCGCCACGTCCTCCATCTCCTCCCCCATCTCCCCGGTCAGCACGTCGAAGGGGACGATGCGCTCGACCGTGTCCCCGAACAGCTCGACCCGTAGCGCCTGCTCCTCGTAGGCCGGATGGATCTCGACGGTGTCGCCCCGCGCCCGGAAGGTGCCGCGCACGAGGTTGACGTCGTTGCGGGCGTACTGCAGGTCGACCAGCCGGCGCAGCATGTCCCGCTGGTCCATCTGCTCCCCCACCGCGACACCCAATATGCGGTCACGGTATTCGTCGGGCGAGCCCAGGCCGTAGATGCACGAGACCGAGGCCACCACGATCACGTCACGCCGCATGAGGAGGGACGACGTCGTGGCGTGGCGGAGGCGGTCGATCTCGTCGTTGATGGACGAGTCCTTCTCTATGTACGTGTCCGTCGTCGGGAGGTAGGCCTCGGGCTGGTAGTAGTCGTAGTAGGAGACGAAGAACTCGACCCGGTTCTTCGGGAACAGCTCCCGCAGCTCCGAGGAGAGCTGGGCGGCCAGCGACTTGTTCGGCTCGATGATGAGCGTCGGACGCTGGACCTGCTCGATCATCCAGGCGATGGTCGCGGTCTTGCCCGAGCCGGTGATGCCCTGCAGCGTCTGGTACGCGTCACCCCGCCGCACGCCCGCCGCCAGTTCCGTGATGGCCGTGGGCTGGTCACCAGAGGGCTGGAACGGGGAAACGACCTCGAAATCGGGCATGACCCACCGAGGCTACCTGGGGGGTGTGCCCGCTCAGGCGTGCGCCCGGCGCGCCGCGGCGGCCTCGAGCAACCAGTCCCAGAGCTTGGCGGCCTCGACGCCGAGGGCGACCCGGTCGCCCGAGTTGTCCAGGACGTAGTCCGCCTCCTTGATCCGCTCCTCCCGCGAGATCTGCGACCTGATCCGCGCCTCGGCGTCGGCGCGGTCGAAGCCACGCTGGGAGATCAGGCGCTCCAGGGCGACGTCCGTCGGGCAGTCGACCACCACGACCTCGTGGAGCTTGACCGTGTCACGGTGGGCGGCGGTGAGGAGGGGGATCGCCAGGACGACCACGCGGTCGCTGTCATCGAGGGCGTCTCGCGCCTCGATCATGGCGATGCCGATGGCAGGGTGCGTGATGGCGTTGAGCGCCAGCCGGCTCTCCTCGCTGGCGAAGGCCACGGCGGCGAGCGCCTTGCGGTCGATGGTGCCGTCGGCCGCCAGGATCTCGGGCCCGAAGCGATCGAGCAACGGTTGGTAGGCCGGGCCGCCGGGCGCCACGACGTCGCGGGCCACCTGGTCGGCATCGATGAGCACGGCGCCCCGTTCGACCAGGAGGTCGGCCACGGCCGACTTGCCCGAGCCGATGCCGCCGGTCAGGCCGACCGCCAACATCAGTCCACGGCGGCCCGGCGCGGGCCGCGCACCACTGCGAAGAGCACGAGCGTCGTGTCGTCCGGGTCTTCGGTGACGAACCAGTCGTCGGCGGTGATGCCCGTCGCACCGCCGCTGTCCTCCCGGGCCACCAGCTTGTAGGCGACGGGCAGCAGCCTCGTGTAGGCCCAGACGTACCAGGCGTGGGGAAGACGGTGCCGGATGTCGAACACGTCCAATCGGAGCAGCTTGTCCGCCTTGACCCGCCGCGCCGCGAAGTCGGCCTTCACGTGGGGCGAGGCGTCGACGCCGCCCAGCCAGACGTCGCTGAAGTGGCGCTCCAGCATGGAGCGGAACTCGCCCCGCTCGAACAGGTGGAGATGGAAGGGGTTCTCGAAGTCGGCCGGCTTGTTCGGGGTCAGGACGAACCCGACGCCGTCGTCCTTGAGCACGCGGGCCAGCTCGGCGACGTGGGGCTCGGGGTCGGTGAAGTGCTCGATCAGGTGCGACGAGCAGGCGCCGTCGAAGCCTGCCGGCAGGAACGCCAGGTCCAGCGCGTCCATCTGCGCCACCCGGAGGCCCTCGGGGCCGTATGTGGCCGTCGCCGTAGCCGTGGCCTCGGCGGCATAGTCGACACCGACCACCTCGCGCTCCGGTCCCAGGAACCGGGCCGACTCGAAGCCCTGGCCACATCCGACATCGAGGATGCGACCGTGCCCGATGCGGTCCAGCACGGCACGGTAACCGGCCTCGTGGAGGGCGAGGAGCGAGTCCGGGGTCACCCCCTGCTGGGGCCGCTCGCCCGTCAGCCGGCCTTTCGTGCTGGTCACCACGGGCGCTCTCCCTTCGTGTGACACTCCGGGGTGCCGCTCGCTGCTTACACTACCCGGCGACCTTTCGGTCTTCCTTCATGACCTCGTCTCCCACTGTCACCGCTCCCCGAGGACGGCACGCGGCACCCCGGCCGGAAAGGGCGATCGGCAGCCGCTGGTGGTGGATCGGGGGGGCGTCGGTCGTGGCCGCCCTGGCCTACGTGCCACTCCTGGCCGTGCGGCCCGGAGTGGTCACGCCGGACACGAAGACCTACCTCTACCTCGACCCGCTGCGCTTCCTGAAACAGGTCGCGTTCATGTGGGACCCCACCGTGGGCCTGGGCACAGTGTCGCACGAGTACATCGGCTACCTGCTGCCGATGGGGCCGTTCTTCGCCGTGTTCCACCTACTCGGCGTGCCGGTGTGGGTGGCGCAGCGCATGTGGCTCGGCTCCATCCTCTTCGCGGCCGGCCTCGGCGTGCTGTACCTGTCGCGCATCCTGGGCCTCCGCGGGCCCGGGCCGACCGCCGCCGCGCTGGCCTACATGCTCTCCCCTTACTTCCTCCAGTACTCGGGCCGCATCTCGGTGATCCTGCTCCCTTGGGCCGGCCTCCCCTTCATGCTGGGCCTGACCATCGTGGCCGTACGCCGCGGCGGCTGGCGCGAGCCGGCGCTCTTCGCTGTCGTCGTGGCGCTGGTGAGCGGCATCAACGCCAGCTCCGTCATCTACGTCGGCGTCGCGCCCATCCTCTGGATCCTCTATTCCGTGGTGGTCCTGAGGGAGTCGACATGGCGCCACGCCATCAGCACCGCGCTGCGCATCGGTGTGCTCACGTTGGGGGCCTGCCTCTGGTGGATGGCCGGCCTCGAGGTCGAGGCGGCCTACGGCGTCAACGTCCTCAAGTACACGGAGACCATCCCCTCGACGTCGGCCACGTCGAACCCGGCCGACATCATCCGGGGCCTCGGGTACTGGTACTTCTACGGCACCGACCACCTCGGCGCCTGGACGACGGCGGCCATCCGCTACACCCAGGACCTCGCCCTCCTGGCCACGTCCTACGCGGTGCCCGTGCTCGCCCTGGTGGCGTCCGCGTTCGTACGCTGGCGCGAGCGCGCCTTCTTCCTGCTGCTCCTCTTCGTGGGGCTGGTGCTCTCAGTCGGGCCATTTCCGTTCTCCCACCCGACCGAGGTCGGGGGTGCCCTCAAGTCGTTCATGACGAACACCACCGCCGGCCTGGCGCTCCGCTCGACGGACCGGGCCACCCCGCTCGTCCTGCTCGCGCTCTTCATGCTGCTGGGCAGCGGGCTGACGGCGCTGTGGTCCCGCTTCCACATCGCCGGGCTCGTCACCGCCGTCCTCGTGGCCGGCCTCGTGGTCGCCAACAACCCCTCCCTCTTCCTCGGCGACACGATCGCCAACAACTTCACCCAGCCGGCCTCGCTGCCCTCCTACCAGCTTGCCGCCATCGCGCACCTCAACGCGACCCACCCCGGCACCCGGGTCTTCGCCATCCCCGGGAACGACTTCGCCGCCTACCGCTGGGGTGACACGGTCGACACGCCCCAGCCTGCCTTCCTCGACCGCGACTTCATCACCCGCGAGCAGCAGATCATGGGCTCCATCGCAACGGCCGACACGCTCTACGCGACGGACGGCCCGATCCAGGACGCCACGGCCAACCCGAACGCGCTGGCGCCGATGGCCCGGCTCATGGGGGCCGGCGACCTCATGGTCGAGTACGACCAGCAGTACGAGCGTTACGGCGTTCCCCAACCCCAGCTCCTCGCTCTCCAGTTCCTGCGGACACCGCTCGGCCTCGCCGACCCGGTCTCGTTCGGCACGCCGCGGCCCAACGCCTCGATCGTGTCCACCCTGAACGAACAGGACCTCTCGGTACAGGGCAACGAAGGCTGGCCCTCGCCGCTCGTCACCTACACCGTGCCCAACCCGCGGGCGATGGTGCGGGGCGAGTCCGACACCGGCGCGCTGCTGATGGAGGGTGACGCCACGGGGCTCAACAATCTCGCCGGGCTCGGGCTGCTGAACACGGACAGTGCCGTCTACTACGCCGGCACGCTCGCCACCAAGCCAACACGGCTCGACGAGCTGGCCTCGCTGGGGGCGCAGCTCGTGCTGACCGACACCAACCGCAAGGAGGCCTTCCGCTGGGACACGCTCACGGCCAACTCGGGCTACACCGAGGCGCCGAGTGACAACCCGGCCAGGAGCGACCTGAGCGACAGCCCCGTCGAGCTGTTCCCCGGGACCACCGTCAGCAGCAAGTCGTACGCCTCCTACGTGGGCGCGGTGAACGTGACGGCCAGCAGCTACGGCAACTCG
The DNA here is from genome assembly GCA_963764305.1 of uncultured Acidimicrobiaceae bacterium. Classification (GTDB taxonomy): domain Bacteria; phylum Actinomycetota; class Acidimicrobiia; order Acidimicrobiales; family RAAP-2; genus Bog-473. The sequence goes on from CAVXSD010000006.1 coordinate 452,648, forward strand.
GTCTCCTACACGCCCGAGGACCAGGCCTACAGCGCGATCGACAACAACTTCGACACGGCCTGGATCACCGGCACGTTCGTGCCGGACCCCAAGGGCCAGTGGTGGCAGTCCCAGTTCGCCAAGCCGGTCACCACGGACCACATCACCCTGGTCCAGCCCCAGCGCGGTGACCGCTCCCGCTGGGTGTCCGGCGTCACCCTCACCTTCGACGGCAAGGACCCCGCCACCTACATGCTCGACGCCTCGTCCCACGTCACGGCGGGCCAGACGCTGAGCTTCCCGACCCGCAGCTTCCACACCCTGCGGGTGACCATCGACGGCACGACGAACGACTCGGCCCCTCCCCCCTCGGCCTCGGCGGTCGGCTTCTCCGAGATCGAGATCCCCGGGCAACAGGTACGCCAGGTCGTGCAGATGCCCACCCGGATGCTCACCAGCCTGGGCACGACCTCAGCCGCCGACCGTCTCACCGTCGTGATGACCCGCCGGCGCACCTCGCAGTACCCGCCCCGCGACGACCCCGAGACGACGATCTCACGCCAGTTCACGCTCCCCACCGCGCGCACGTTCGCGTTGGCGGGCAGTGCCAGCCTGTCGGCCCTGATCCCCGACGACGAGGTCGACCGCCTGGTGGGTCGCGCCACGACCCCGGCCACCACCGTGCTGGACGCGTACTCCTCGGGCCGCCTACCGGGCGACGTGCAGGCGACGGCCTCGGCCACCGTCGACGGCAACCCGGCGACGGCCTGGCAACCGGGCCTCGGCTCGAAGGCCCAGGTCGGTTCGACGCTCACCTACGACCTGGCGAAGCCGCTCGCGCTCAGCAGCCTCGCCATGCAGGTGGTCGCCGACGGCAGGCACTCGGTGCCCACCGCCATGACGATCACGTCGGGCAACCAGGTGAGATCGGTGACGCTGCCACCGATCGCCGACGGCACCGTGCCGGGGGCCGTCACCACGGTGCCCGTCTCGTTCCCCGCCCTGACCGGCTCTCACTTCGTGGTCACGTTCACGGGCGTCCGTCCCGAGTACGCCGCGAACTACTACTCCGCCGGCCCGTTGGAGCTCCCGCTCGGCATCGCCGAGATCGGCATTCCGGGGGTGCGGGCGGCCGCGACACCCGCAGCCCTGCCCGGGAACTGCGTGCCCAACCTGCTGACGATCGACGGGCAGCCGATCGACGTCGCGGTCGTCGGGTCGGCCCAGCACGCCCTCGACGGCGGTGAGGCACAACTCGTCCCCTGCGGCCGCGACGCCAGGGGGATCACGCTCGGTGCGGGACCCCACATCGTGCAGACCGCGGCCGGGCACAACGCGCCGTGTGCCAGCACGCCGATCACCTGCACCGGGTGGAACGTCGACCAGCTTGCCCTCGACTCGGCGGCCGGCGGCGGAGCCGGGTCCGGCGCGTTCCCGACGGCGGCCGGCACCCCGCAGCTCCCGGCGACGCAGCCCGGTCCCGCGCCCACGGTGGCCGCGACGTCCGTCCACATCGACAGCCACGGCGCCGAGGTGACGGGGGCGACGCAGCCCTTCGAGCTCGTCCTCGGGCAGAGCGTCAACAAGGGCTGGCAGGCGGTGGCCCAACCCGGCCCGGGCGCTGCGGCGGGCGCCCACGCGCTGAACCTCGGGTCCCCCCACCTCGTCGACGGGTTCGCCAACGGCTGGCAGGTCAGCGCGGACGACCTGCGCGCGCTCGGTGGCTCGAGCTTCACGGTCGAGTTCACGTGGACCCCCCAGCGCGCGGTCTGGGCCGCGCTGGCCGTCTCCGGCGCCACCCTGCTCGTCTGCCTCGTCCTCGGGTTCCTCCCGGTGCGCGCCCGCCGCTGGGTGCGCGGCCGCCTGCCCCGCCGCCTGCGCGGGCCGGCCGGCCCCGAGCCGCCCGAGCGGCCGGCGGTGCCCTTCGATGCCGCGGTCCTGGCCCTCCCGGGCGCCCCGCCCCCCAAGGAGCAGCGCCAGCGCGGCTGGCGGCGCTTCCCCCGCGCCCTGCTCATCGGCGTGGTGAGCGGCGGCGTCGCCTGGCTCGTCATTCCTCCGCTGGCGGCCCTCGTCGTCGCCGGCGTGGTCACGCTGGGCCTGCTGGTCCCATGGGCCCGCGCCATCGCCAGCGTGGGCGCCATCGTCGCCATCGTCGCCGGCAGCAGCAACGTCGTCCAGGGGCAACACGTCCACCACTACATGGCCGGCTCCAACTGGGACGCGGCGTTCGTCAACGCCGGCAACCTGATCTGGCTCGGCGTGGCCCTCCTGCTTTCCGACGCGGTGATCTCGGGTCTGGGCTTGCGCGTCCGCAAGCCGCTTCGCCGCCGGAGGCTGCGCGCCGCGGCAGCGGGCGAGATCGTCCCGACCCCTCCCCCGCCGCCGACGATCATCGGCATCGACGGCTGATTACATGAGGCGACGCGAGCCCCGGGGAACCTAGGAGCTCGGACTCGTCTCCTCCGCCAGTGCCTCGAGGGCGCGGCGGGCGGCGGCGTCCCAGGTGAACCAGCGCGCCCGGGCCAGCGCGCCCTTGGAGAGGCGACTGCGCAGGAGGTCATCGCCGAGGACGCGCCCGAGCACGGCCGGGAGCTGACCGAGGTCGTCCACCAGGAGGCCGGACTCGCCGTCGAGGACGGCGTCGGCATGCCCGGCGATGGCGGTGGCCACCGCGGGTGTCCCGCAGGCGGCTGCCTCCGTCAGCGTCATGCCCCATCCCTCCCGCTGGGAGCTGCTCGCCACGACCCAGGCCCGGCGGTACCAGTCGACCAGCTCCTCGTCCCCCACCCGTCCGGGCAGGCTGATCCAGTCGGTGGCGCCGAGCTCGGCCCGTCGCTCCTCGAGGGCACCCCGCTCGTACCCCTCGCCGATGACGACCGCCCGCAGCTCGGGCTGGGCAGCCTTCACCTTGGCCAGGGCCCCCAACAGCACGTCGAAGCGCTTCACCGGCACCAGCCGGCCCACCGCCACCACGAGGGGCGTCGGCGAGCGGTGGCCGCCCGGCTCGAAGCGGGCGTCCACTCCCGGGGGGGCCACCGTCACCCGGTCCGCCCGGAGCCCGAGCATGTCCACGATCTCGAGCCGCGAGGACTCCGACAGTGTCACGATTCGGCTCGAGCGGTAGAAGCGGGGGGCGATCCGGCGCTCGACCAGGTCGCCCAAGCGGGCCAGCGCCGGCGGCAGGACCATGCCCCACATCTCGGCGTGGACGTGGTGTAGGAAGACGATGCGCGGCCCCCGGTACCACAGCGGCGACAGGAACGGCATGCCGTTCCAGATCTCGACCAATGCGTCACCGGGGCGGTGCCCCATGCGGACGCCCTCCCAGGCCGCGCCGGGGAACACGGCGTAGCGGCCCGCCTGGCGCAGCACCCGGTACCCGTCCCGGGTGAGCGCCGCCGGCGCGCCGGGCACGGCCGAGGTACGGAAGGTCACGTCGAGGCCCGCGGCGGCCCAGCGGGATGCGATCTTGTGGGCGTGCAGCTCGGAGCCGCCGGCCTCGGGGTCGTCAAGGTCGCGCCAGGCGACGAAGTGGACGCGCCGGAGGCCGGCCTCGGCCGCGATGGAGGCGAGCACGGCGGGACCGGCCCTGTGGGGATCGGCGCTGGCGGGACCGGCCCTGTGGGGACCGGCGCTGGCGGGACCGGCGCCGTGGGGACCGGCGCTGGCGGGACCGGGCCCAGGGCCCGGAGCGGACGCGGCCGACGCAGGCCTGACGTCGTCGCCCATGGGCTCAGGTTATCCCTACGACCTGCTTCCCGACCCGGACCCTGTGGACGACCGCGAACCCGCACATGATCACGAGCAGGACCACCGCTTGGACGCCGACGTCCACCAACGCGGTGGCCCGCGGTGACCCGTGCACCGCCAGAACGGCAACGGTGAGTGCCGCGGCGCCACCGACCAGCACGCCGGCCACCCAGCGCCGCCCCACGGCGAGCAGGTACATGGTGAGGACCACCGAGACGCTCAGCATGATCATGGCCAACACCAGCGGGGCCAGCGCGTTGGCGGCCGAGGTGTAGGCGTGGTGGAAGACCACCTGCAGGAGCTCCTCGGGTGCGACGAGTGCGGCACCGAGCAGCAGCGCGGACGGAACGGCCAGCAGGACCAGGACCACGGCCAGCTGGCGGAGCGCGTGGCCTCCCTGGCGCCAACGGATGGCGGCCTCCGGGAGCAGATACCCGCCGAGGACGACGGCACCGAAGACGATCGCCTTGCTCGTGACCGACACCGCGGCGTAGGCGCCGCTGTGCGACGGGTTGTCGCGGCCCACCACCAGCACGTCGATGTTCTGCAGCACGGCCACCATGGAGAGGGAGACAGACGCCACCACGAGATCGAGCACCACCGTGCGACGCGCCGAGGTCTTGCCCCCGAGCACCGAGTCGGGCCGTACCGCCGCCACCCAACTCGCGGCGTTGCGCAGGCGCGGCACCCCGCCATCCGACCAGGCTCGCACCGCAGCCCAGCGGGCGTGTGTCGCGGCCACGACCTCCCCGATGAGGACGCCGACCGCGGCCCCCGAGGGTCCGAAGCCGGCAAGCACCAGGACGATCACGGCGACCAGACGGACGCCGATCTCCACGAGCAGATTCGCCGCCAAGGGCCGGTAGGCCCTGTGTGCCTGCAGCAGGCCGCGGTCGAGAGAGAGCAGGACGAAGAAGGCGGCGGCCGTCAGGATCGCCGCGATGCCGATGCCGCTCTGCTGGTTCAGCATCACGGCCACGCCGTGCCGGCCGGTGAACACGATCACGGCCCACAGCAGGACGAGCAGGGTCCCTTGCCGGTGCACCCGTCCTGCCCAGCGCCGGACCAGGTGGCCGCTGCCGTCCTCGTGCCAGATGGTCACGCGACGCACCACGGCCACCACCACGGCGGACCCGGGCATCGAGAGAATGAGATACAGCCCCGTCAGCTGGTTGAGGACGCCGTAGCTGTGGGGAGTGAGCAGGCGGGCCAGCGCGATCGTGAGGACGACGCCGGCCCCGTTGGCCACGACGCCCGCCGCGGCGAGCGGGCCCGCCTGCAGGAGGCCGGCCCGCATCGACTCGACTCCGGGCCGCGACTCGTTGTCGAGGAGCAGATCCGCCCCGAGGTTGGGACCGACCGCATTGGGCGCGAACGACATCGCCGCCGACACGGATTCGACGACGACCTCTGCGGTGGGCGCCTCCGCCGCGTCGGGACCCGTCATGCCACGTCCTTCGCCGTGTTGACCTTCGCCGTCTTGACGCGGAGGCCGCCGGGCCGGCCGGCACTGAGGTGGACGTTGGACATGGTGAACCGCACCACTCTGGCACCAACGGCGGAGAAGGCGGTGCTGGTCGCGATCCGGTCCGCCGCCGAGAACCGCGCGATCGGACGCGTGCCGGCCCAGCGCCCCCGCCGCCGGTCGAGGGGACACGATGCGGTCACGACACGTGACGGGCGTCGGCACGGTAGGAGGGGAGCCCGAGGTCGACCAGCTGCGGGAGGAGGGCTCCCCTGAGCAACTCTCCGCCGGCCGTCGAGATGTGCTCGTCATCGAAGGACCGGACCCGGACCCCGTGGATGTAGGAGGTGTAGTGGCCCTTGGGATCGAGCAGCTTGTTGAGATCGATGAGGGTGGCCTGGCGGCGGTGCTCGGCGACCGCCCGCCTCACGTCGGCGTTGTAGGCGTTCGTCCGGGCGGGGAGGTTCATGTCCCAGGGTGACCCGTCGGGTTGCTCGGTGGTCTGCGCGATGTAGGGAAGCGTCAGCATCACCACCTTGTCACCGTGCGAGGACCCGATGTCGATGACCTGGCCGAGCTCGCCCACGAGGTGCCGGTCGAAGGCCGGTTCCCCGACATGGGTCCAGGATCCCGCGAACAGGCGGTCGAGGCACTCCCAGCGGCCGAGGAGCACGACGACGACGTCGGGTCGCTCCCGGCTGACGAGCCGGGTCCAGGACCCCCGCCAGTCCGGGCACCCGCCGGCCGCCGGCGACACCGTGCCCATGACGTTGACCGTGGTGCCCGGGTCGAGGTCACAGCCGATCGCGCTCTGGTTGTCGAGCGTGATGCCCCACTCCCGTGACTGGTTGCTCAATCCGATGCCGAGCGTCAGGGCCAGCGAGTCGCCGAGCAACAGTGCGTGTTCGGGGTGGGCGGCGTCCACGCCGCCCGGGCCGACGAAATGGGCGGGTGGGCGGCTCCCGATCGGGAGGACCGCCTCCCCGGGGGTGACGGTGGCAACCAGGAGGGCAGCCACGACGAGCCCGATGAAGGACGCCGACAGGCCGGCCCAGGCCAGCCGGGCGCGGCGGCGCGAGCCTGACCGTCCCCACGACCGGACGGGCATCTCGACGAACCGGTACGACAGGGCGGCCACCCCGAAGGTCGCTCCTACCCTGACCCCGAGGAGCGCGGCACCCGTCAGTCCCGTCCGGGCCCCGTCGAGGACGAGGAACAGGGGCCAGTGGTACAGATAGAGCCCATAGGAGATACGCCCCGTGTAGCGCAGGGGCCGAAAGCAGAGCGTCCTGGTCAGCGCGGCACGCGGCAGCTCGACGGTGGAGGCGATCACCGCTGCCGTGCCGAGGGCGACGACGAGGAACCCACCTTCGTACAGCAAGGCGCCGTCGCCGCGTACGGCATGCAAGGCCCAGAGGAGGGTGAACGCTCCGATCAGGCCGAGCACGGCGATCGAGCGCTCGCGTGTCGGGTACCACCATGCGGGCCGGCTGGGCTCCGGCCAGGCGGCAGGATCCTCCAGGCCCCGACGCGTTGCCTGGGCCGTCAGCGGGACGAGAACCGCGAGCACGGCCCCGACCATGATCGACTGGGCCCGGGTGTCGGTCCCGTAGTAGAGCCGGTCGATCGAGGCGCCGGCCAGGTACAGCCCGGCGCACAGGGCTGCCGATGCCGCGCCGATGACGCCAGCCGCCCAACCGACCCCGCGGCGACCGAACCGGCGAAGCACGACCAGGACGATCAGGGGCCACACGAGGTAGAACTGCTCCTCCACCGCCAGCGACCACGTGTGCAGGAGGGGCGAGAGGGCGCCGAAACGGACGAAATAGTTCTGGCCCGAGGCGATGAAATGCCAGTTGGCGGAGTAGACCAGCGTGAAGAGGGCGTCACCGCGGAGCTGGGCGGGTGGAACACCTCCACCGACCCAGCGGGCGTACGCGCCGATGCCGATCAGCAACACGAGGAGCGCGGGGAGCAGGCGGCGGGCCCGTCGGCCCCAGAACTTGATCAGCTTGATGGTGCCCGTGCGGGCGTGCTCGGCGAGCAGCAACGATGTGACGAGGAAGCCCGACAAGACGAAGAAGATGTCGACGCCGAGGAGCCCCCCGTTCACCGGCCCGAGTCCTGCATGGAAGCCCATCACCGCGAGGACTGCCACGCCGCGCAACCCGTCGAGCCCGGGAACGAACCGGAGAGCAGTTCGCTCAGGGGGGCTCTCCGTTGGTCGCGCGCCCTCCGTCGGAGCCGGACCCGGTTCGTCGCGCGTGACGATGTGCCCGCTTGCAGTCACCACCCCGTGTCGCAACCCCCGCGTTCTTCTCCGGCTTGCGCCTGCCCCATGCTGTCACACGCCTTGAACGGTGATTGGCCTTGTGGGCACGGTCGACCGTGTCGCTCCGTCGGGTCGAGGGGCACATCCCCGGGCATTCGGTGGCCCACTACCCATCCTCAGCGTCCCGAGAGGCCGACGTAGAGTGGCCACCCATGATCGGCAGGGGGAGGCACGCCGGCGGCCTCTGGTGGCCGTGGATCGTGTTGTGGACCGCCGTCGGCCTGGGAATACGTCTGGGCACGGTCTTCGGTCGGCCCGACCGGGTCGCCGGCGGCGATGCGTACTACAACCACAACGCGGCGAACCTGCTGGTGGCCGGCCAGGGGTTCATCAACCCGTTCCTCTATTACCCCCACGGCCTGCACCACCACGTGCAGACGGCGTCGTGGCCTCCGCTCTTCGTCTTCGTTCTCGCCACCGCCTCTCTGGTCGGGGCCAAGAGCTTCTTCGCCCAACGCATCTGGTGTTGCATCATCGGGGCGAGTGCCGTCGTCCTCTGCGGCCTCGTCGGCCGCGAGATCGGGGGCCGGCGGGTCGGCCTCATTGCCGCCATGCTGGTGGCGGTCTACCCGAACATCTGGATGAGCGACGAGCTGGGGCTCTCCGAGACGCTCTCTCCCGTGCTGGTGGCCCTCGTGCTGCTGACCGCGTACCGGTTCTGGAAGCGTCCCGGACTGTGGAACGTGGTCTGGCTCGGCGCGTCGATCGGCTTGGCGGCCCTCGGCCGTGACGAGCTTTCTTTGCTTGCGGTGTTCATCCTCGTCCCGCTCGTCCTGCTGGCGAAGACCCTGTCGTGGCGGCGGCGGATCGCGCTCGTCGGGACAGGCGGCCTGGTGGCCTTGCTTCTCGTCGCCCCCTGGGTCGGCTACAACATGAGCCGGTTCACCGACCCGGTGTACATCAGCTCCGGCCTCGGCGTCACCCTGGCTTCGGCCAATTGCAACTCCACCTACAACGGAAGATTCGAAGGGTACTGGTCCTTCCAGTGCGCGCTGGCCGCCGCGTCGAAGTCGGAGACGAAGCCCAACGCGGACGAGTCGGTCCAAAGTTCCGAGGTCCAAAGTTATGCCGTCCACTACATCCGGACCCACGAGGACCGGCTGTTCCCGGTGGAGATGGCCCGGCTCGGCCGTGCCTTCGGCTTCTTCCACCCGCTCCAGCAGGTCGAGCTCGACGCCAGGGTGGAGACCCGTCCCTATCACTGGGCAGTGGTTGGCCTGTACATGTACTACGGCCTCCTCGCCCTGTCGGTGGGGGGCGTCATCATCCTGCGCCGGCGCAGGATCCCCGTCTTCCCCCTCCTGGCCATCGGGCTCGACGCGGCGATCTCGGTGGCACTGACGTTCGGGCAGACCCGGTACCGCAGCACGTTCGAGGTCTCCCTCGTGCTCCTGGCCTCGGTCCAGCTCGACTGGTTCTGGAGCCGTCTCCGCCGGCAGCCGCGCGACGTCCTCCGCGGCGCCGAGACCGATGACAGCGGATCCGACGAACTCACGGCACCTGAAGACGACGCGGCCGACGAGGATCGTCCCGCCGGCGTCGCCGCCGCGACGCCGGCGGGGTAGGGAGGCCTCCCCGCACCATGGAGCTCGGGCCCGAGGTGCTCATCGTGCTCCCCGCTTTCAACGAGGCCCAGTCCGTGGCCGCGGTGATCGGGGAGGTGCTCGCCGTCGCACCGAAGGTCCACGTGCTCGTGGTCGACGACGGTTCGACCGACGCGACCGCGGCGCAGGCCCGCGCGGCAGGCGCGGACGTCATCACCAATGTGTTCAATGTCGGGGTCGGCGGCGCCATGCGGGTCGGGTTCCGCTACGGCGCGGCACGGGGCTTCCGGGCTCTCGTGCAGGTGGACGCCGACGGGCAGCACGATCCACGCGACCTGCCCCGTCTCCTCGCCCCGCTGGACGACGTCCCCGCGCCACAGGTGGTCATCGGTGCCCGGTTCGCCGGAGCAGGCGAGTTCGCCGTCCCGCGCGCCCGCCGCTTGGCCATGCGCATGCTGTCGGCTCACCTCTCGCGTCGGACCCACGTCCACCTGACCGATGTCACGTCCGGCTACCGGGCACACAACCGTGCGGCGATGGAGCTCTTCGCGCGGACCTACCCCGCCGACTACCTGGCCGACACGGTCGAGTCCCTCGTGATCGCCGCCGAGGCCGGCGGCCGGATCACCCAGGTGCCGGTCGTGATGCGACCCCGCCACGGCGGCGTCCCCAGCCAGTCGCGGGCGCGGCGGGGCTCTACCTCGTGCAGGTCACGTTGATGTTGGCTCTGAGCATCCTGCGGCGCCGGCCCACCCGAACCACCAAGGAGGCATTCAAATGAGCGGAGTCCACCTGATCGCGCTGCTCAGCGCGTTCGCCACACTCCTGATCATCGTCGAGCTCTCGCGGCGACGCCAGCTCCGTGAGAAATATGCCGTGGTGTGGCTCGCGGTCGGCGCGGTGGTTGCCGTCTTCGCCGTGGCGCCGACGTTGTTCAACCGACTGGCCCACTCGGTGGGCGTCATCAACCCGCCGGACCTCCTCACGGTCCTGGCCTCGCTGTTCCTGCTCGTGGTCTGCGTCCAGCTCAGTTGGGAGATCGGCCGCCTCGAGGACAAGTCGCGCTCTCTCGCCGAGGAGGTCGCGCTGCTGCGCAAGGACGTCGACGACCTGGGCGCCCTCGATCACCCTCGGAGGGACGGCATCTGAGCTCAGCGGGGGTCGAGCGTGCTCGCCGTGGCGCTCGTACGCCGTGGCAGCACCGGGGCGTCCCTCCCGGTCGAGCCGGCCTCGTGGTACTCCTCGTCGACGTTGACCGACCAGATGTCGTGGGTCGCGCCGTAGATGTTCTCCACCGTCAGCATGGCGGTGTACATGGAGTGGTCCTGGTTGTTGTACTTGTGCATCCCGTTGCGGCCGACGGGATGAATGTTGGGTGCCTCGGTCTCGATCCATTTGCGGATGGTGCCGACGTTGGCCTTGTAGCTGAAGTCGTAGTACGGGTAGGCCTTGGGGACACGCACGACGTAGCCGTGCTCCACGTCGCCGTCGGCGGCCAACCCCAGCGAGATCAGCTCCCTGGTGCCCAGCGCGATGAGCTCCTCGTCGGGCGAGTTCCACATGGCGTCGCCCTCGAAGACGAAGTACTCGAGGCCGAGACAGGTGCGCCCGTCCTTGACCAGATAGGGCGACCACGACCCGTAGTTCTGGATGCGCCCGACTTCGACGTCCGTGGCGTGGATGTAGATCCAGTTGTCGGGGAAGCTGCGCGACTCGGGCACCACGAGCGCCACGGTGAGGTAGTCGCGGTAGTGCAGGTCGTCCGCGGCCGCCACCACTTCCGGCGGCGGGGGTGGCGTGATGGTGTGCACCAGCTCGCGCATGGGCATGGTCGACACCACGTGCGAGGCGGCGACGATGTGTTCGGTGCCCCCCTGGGTGTACGTCGCGGCCACGGCGCGGCCGTCCTCCACCGTGATACCGGTCAGCCGCGCCCCCATCTCCAGGGTCCCCCCGGCGGCCTCCACCTTGTCGGCACAAACCTCCCACATCATGCCGGGGCCGTACTTGGGATACTGGAATTCCTCGATGAGGGTCGTGATCTCGGTCTGGTTGCGCTTGGGGAGGACCGCGTTGAACACCGCCTTGCGCAGGTCGAGGTTCTTGACCCGTTGGGCCGCCCAGTCGGCCGGCATGTCGGCCACCGGCACTCCCCACACCTTCTCGGTGTAGGTCTTGAAGAAGGTGCGGTACAGGCGCCAGCCGAAGCGGGCGACGAGCCAATTCTCGTAGTTGGACTCGTCCTTGGGAGGCCGGAGGCGGGCCGCCAGGTAGGAGAAGCCGCACAGGATGGCCTCCCACAGGCCGAGGTTGCGCAGGGCGTTCATCGCCTTGAGCGGGTAGTCGTAGAACTTGCCCTCGTAGTAGATGCGGCTCATGCGGGGTCGGAGCATGAAGTCGCCTTCGGGCAGGATCTCGTGCCAGAGGGCCTCCACCTCGGGGACCTTGGTGAAGAATCGATGCCCACCCAGGTCGAAACGCCATCCGTCCCGCACCACGGTGCGCGAGATGCCCCCCACCACGTCGTCCGCCTCGAGCACCACGGGATGCTCCCCCTGCCTGGTCAGGAGATAGGCCGCCGTCAGGCCGCCGGGGCCCGCGCCGGCGATGACGACGGGTGTCTCCTCGGGTGCGGCCACGACGAGAGCAGCTTAGTGGACCCCCCGCGGGAACTCGTGGAGGGAGAGGTCCAGGGGAGCGGCGTCCGGGCCGGCCGGTCAGGGCCCCGAGGTGGCGTACTCGGTGAGGTTCATCGGCTCGTAGTAGAGCCTCGGGTGGCTGGTCACGACGTTGCGCCCGCCGCCGCCGTTCTTGGTGGCCGTGTTCAGGAGGTCGGTGGCGATCGTCTCGCACTTCACCCCGAAGGTCTGGTACATCGACATCCAGGCCAGCCAGACGTGGCGACCGGCGCCGGCCTTGTGGACCACGTCGTCGGCGAAGGCATTGGGGTCGGCCCCGTGCACCGTATCGGCGTAGTCCACCCAGTCGACGATCTGCGGCCCGGTGCGCCGCGGGAACGTGACCATGGTGTACTGCGACGGGTCCTGGATCTGCCGGTAGACCGACGGGCCCAGTTGGTCGGGGCAGAAGGCGATGATGTCGCCCGGCTTCGCCTGCGTGTTGATGGCCGCCGCCACGGCGTTGGCCTGAGTCCGCTGCGTGGTCACGTTCTGGGCCGAGGACACCAGGCCGGCCGCGACCGCCAGCCCGACCACGACGACGCGGACCTTCGGGTTGAGCAGGGTCGTGGTCCCCAGCGCGACGAGGAGGAGGAACGGCAGGAAGACCACGGCCGCGTAGCGCGAGAGAACGCGCTGGCCGTGATGATGCCGCCGGCGATGGCAGCGAAGAGGGTCCCGAGCACGACGAAGCCGAGACTCCGCGCCCGGGGGCGCGTGCGCAGGTCGAGCTCGATGATGCGGCCGCTCCGGCCCAGACCGAACACCGCCAGCGCCAGCATGGCGAAGTAGATGACCGCCAGGAGGCGGCCTTGGTTGGTTCCGGTCTGCAGCGTGGAACCCTGGTTGTCGGTGAAGCCCGTGAGGGCGTTGATCACGGCGGAGAAGTTGGGGGGTGCGGCCCAGGGCGTCCCGGTGTGCTTGGTCTGGAACAGGAACGTCGGCAGCCAGGGCACGAACAGCAGGCAGCCCGCCGCCACGGCGATCAGCGCGGCCCAGGGTGCGGTTTCGGGGTGCCCGCGCCGGCGGGTGCGCACGATCGACACGACGAGCCAGATGCCGACGAGGCCCACGAGGTAGATGGACCAGTACTGCGAGTAGAGCAGCGCCGCCGTGACCACGGCGACCGCAATGAGGTTGCCCGGCCGGGGTGTCGACACCGCCCGGGCCAGGGCGAGGAACCCGCAGCCGGTCAGGAGGATGACCAGCGCGTACATGCGGGACTCCGTCGCGTAGTAGACGGCGAAGGGCGCGCTCGGCCAGGAGCACCAGCATCGTCCAGGCCACCGCCCGGCCACCGAGACGCCTCCCGCAGAACCAGCCGACCGGCAACGTGAGGACGGCGAACAGGCCCGACAGGGCCCGCACGGCGCTGTTCGACTGCCCGAAGAGCAACATCCAGAAGTGGAGGAGGTAGTAGTAGAGGGGAGGGGCGCCGTCGTGCTTCAGCGCGTCGGGGATCTCGTGCAGCGGCAGGCGGGCGACGTCGACGGTCAGGGCCTCGTCGAGCCAGAGGCCCGATCGGGTCCAGAAGCGCAGGAGCAGCCCGGCCGCAACCACCAACGCCACGGCCACGCCGGCGACCAGGCGCGTCCGACCAGTGAGAGTAGGAACCTCCTCGGGCATGGGCCGCATGGTAGGACAATGGGCTAAAGGTCTAGGATCATCCGCCGCCGGGGGAGGTCGGCGCGGGGCGTAGGGAACAGGCACAGGGAAGGGGGGAAAGGGGCACCGTGACCCGGTACATCATCAAGCGGTTGGTCCTACTCGTCGTCATCATCATCTTCGTGTCGATTGCCGCGTTCTTCCTCGTCCACCTTCTCCCCGGCAATCCCACCAACACCATCCTCGGGCCCAACGCCACGCCGCAGAACGTGGCCACGCTCAACCGCGAGCTGGGCCTCAACAAGCCCCTGTGGCAGCAGTACTTCATCTGGATCGGTCACGTCTTCCAGGGCAACCTGGGCCAGTCCTACACGACGCACCAGTCGACGACGACCATCATCTCCCAGTCGTTCCCCATCGACCTCGAGCTGATCATCTTCTCCCAGATCCTCGCCTTCGCCGTCGCCTTCCCCATGGCGATGCACTCGGCGCGCAAGCCCAACAAGCTGTTCGACCAGGCGTCCAACAGCACGACCTTCGCCATGCTGGCGCTCCCGCCCTTCGTCATCGCGCCGGTCCTGGTGCTGATCTTCGCCGTGCACTGGCACGTGTTCCCGGGCCCGGCCTCCTACGTCCCGCTGACCCAGGCCTTCTGGTCGAACATCCACACCATGTTGCTGCCCTCGATCGTGCTGGCGCTCGGGGGGATCGTCGTCTACTTCCGGCTCCTGCGCAACGACCTGATCTCCACGCTGCAGGAGGACTTCATCACCATGGCCCGCTCGAAGGGTCTCTCCGACCGGCGCATCATGTGGCGCCACGCCCTGCGGCCCTCCTCCATCTCGCTCCTGGCCTCGGCCGGCGTCACCATCGGCAGCCTGATCGCCGGCACGTTCATCGTCGAGCTCCTGTTGCAGATGCCGGGCTTGGGGTATCAGCTCATCTCGGCCGTCAACCAGGACGACTACACCGTCGTGCAGGGCATCACCCTGTTCGTGGCCGTGGCCATCGTGCTCGTCAACTTCATCTTCGACTTCCTGTTCACCATCGTCGATCCGAGGATTGCCCGTGAGTAGCGTCAGCCTGACCCACCCCACCAACGAGGCCTTCGCCGACATCAAGGAGGAGATCCAGGCCGAGGAGGCGGCCGACTACACCAAGAAGAAGCTCGGCGTGTTCTTCTGGATCTGCGCCGGCTGGATCGTCCTGGTCGCGCTGGCGGCCACCTTCGCCAGCCTGCTGCCCCTGCCCAACCCCACCCTGGGCAACTACAACAGCGTGCAGAACGCGGGCCCTGGGTGGGGTCACCTCCTCGGCACCGACGACCTCTACCGCGACATCTTCAGCCGCCTGGTCTACGGGGCGCGGGTCTCCCTGGTGGTCGGCTTCGGCGGCGCATTGATCGGCCTGGTGGTCGGCGGCATCCCCGCCATGATCTCGGCCTACCGGCGGGGGCGGATCGACACGGCCCTCAACACCGGCTCCTACGTCGTGCTGGCCTTCCCCGCCATCGTCGCCGTCATTGCGATCGTGGACTTCTGGGGCAAGTCGTTGTTCAAGATCACGCTGGTCATCGGCCTGTTCGCCGCGCCGCTGATCTTCCGCGTGGTCCGGGCCTCGACCTTGTCGTACGCCACCCGGGACTTCGTGCAGGCCGCCAAGGCGCTGGGCGCCAGCGACACGCGGATCCTCACCCGCGAGATCCTGCCCAACATCATGCCGACCATCGTGTCCTTCGGCCTCATCGCCGTGGCCACCATCATCGTCCTGGAGGGCTCGTTGGCCTTCCTCGGGCTCTCGGTATCACCGCCCACGCCCAGCTGGGGCAACATGCTCAACGAGGGATCGACCCTGCTGACCGGCGCCAAGGGGCAGACCAACCCCTGGTTGGTCATCTTCCCGGCCGCCGCCATGTTCACGCTGCTCATCAGCCTCAACGTGGTGGCCGACAAGCTGCGGGCGTACTTCGACGTGTCGGAGATCAAGCTGTGAGCGGACGCCGGCTGCTCGAGGTGGAGGACCTCAACGTCTCCTTCGCCACCAGCCGCGGCCCGCTGCGGGCGGTTCAGGGCGTGTCGCTCACGCTCGACCAGGGCAAGACGCTCGGGATCGTCGGCGAGTCCGGCTCGGGCAAGACGGTGTTGTCCCGGGCCATCATGGGGCTCCTGCCGCCGTCGACGACCACGCAGACGGGCTCGGTCCGCTACGACGGCACCGAGATACTCAACGCGCCGAACGACGAACTGCGCAAGCTCTGGAGCACGCACATCGCCATGGTGTTCCAGGACCCCATGACCTCGCTCAACCCGGTGCAGCGGATCGGCCACCAGATCACCGAGCCGCTCAAGATCCACCTCAAGCTCTCCAAGGGCGAGGCGAAGGAGACGGCACTGTCCCTCCTCATGCAGGTGGGCATCCCCTCCCCGGTCGAGCGCTACGAGGCCTACCCGGCGCAGCTCTCCGGCGGCATGCGCCAGCGCGTCATGATCGCCATCGCCCTGGCGTGCGCCCCTCGCCTCCTCATGGCGGACGAGCCCACCACCGGGCTCGACGTCACCGTGCAGGCCCAGATCCTCGACCTGCTGGGCCAGCTGCAGCGCGATCCGCGACATGGCCATGATCCTGGTCACGCACGACCTCGGGGTGGTCGCCACGCGCACCGACGAGATCATCGTCATGTACGCCGGCAACGTCGTCGAGCGGGCACCGACGAACGTGCTCTTCAAGAGCATGGCCATGCCCTACACCGAGGCGCTGCTCAAGTCCACGCCACGCATCGCGGAGCCGAGTCACACCCGGTTGACCGCGATCGAGGGACGGCCCCCGGACCTGCTCAACCCGCCACCCGGCTGCCCCTTCTCGCCCCGCTGCCCCTACGCGCAGGCCAAGTGCCACCGGGAGAAGCCCCCGCTGGTGGAGGCCGCGCCGGGGCACAGCTACGCATGCTGGTTCCCCCTGACGACGGCGGACCCGGTGCTGCGGCCCGATCCGGTGCCGGTATGACCGACACCGCGGTGGAGACGTCGGCCGTGGCCACCGAGCCCCTCCTGTCCGTCGAGGACCTGCACGTCTCGTTCAGCCGCGGCAACGTGACCGTGCAGGCCGTGGCGGGCGTCAGCTTCTCCATGCGCCACGGCGAGACACTGGGCCTCGTCGGCGAGTCGGGGTGCGGCAAGACGACGACCGGCCGCGCCGTCGTCCAGGTGGAGAAGGCCACCTCGGGCAAGATCCACTTCGGCGAGATCGAGCTGACGGCGCTCAGCCGCGGCGACCTGCGCACGCTCCGCACCCAGGTGCAGATGATCTTCCAGGACCCGATCTCCTCTCTGAACCCCCGCCGCCGGGTCGTCGACATCGTGTCCGAGCCGCTGACCATCTGGAAGATCGGCACCAAGGCGGAACGGGTCGCCGCGGCCAACGCCATGCTGGACCAGGTCGGCATCGACCCCTTCGTCAACGGCTCCCGGCGTCCCCGCGAGTTCTCCGGGGGCCAGTGCCAGCGCATCAGCATCGCCCGCGCCCTGGTCATGAAGCCAAAGCTGCTGGTCTGCGACGAGATCGTGTCCGCCCTCGACGTCTCGGTCCAGGCGCAGATCCTGAACCTGCTGCAGGATCTGAAGGAGGAGTACGACCTGACGATCCTCTTCATTGCCCACGACCTGGCCGTCGTCAAGAACGTGAGCGACCGGGTGGCCGTGATGTACCTCGGGCGCCTCTGCGAGATCGCGCCGTCGGACCTCCTCTACGAGGCGCCGGCGCACCACTACACGGCGGCCCTGCTCGCCTCGGCGGTGGAGCCGGACCCCGAGGCGCCCCGCACGACGGCCGCGCTGACGGGAGAGCCGCCCAGCCCGATCAACCCTCCGTCGGGCTGCCGCTTCCGCACCCGCTGCCCACGGGCCGAGGCCCGCTGCGCCGAGGAGGTCCCCGAGATGCGGGAGCTCGCGCCCGGCCACCAGGTGGCCTGCCACTTCCCGATCGGCAGTTGAGCGCCCCCGCCCCGGGCGGGACAGCGGGTCGGCCCCTGGTCGCCGCGGCGTCCTGCGCCCGACTCCCGGACCTGCACGATGACTGGCCGCTTCTCCGCGCCGCCCTCGCCGACGCGGGCGTCGACGCGGTCACGGCCGTCTGGAACGACCCCGCCGTCGACTGGTCCGCCTTCGACCTCGTGCTGGCCAACGGCGCCTGGGACAACATCCATCACGTCGCCGGGTTCCTCGCCTGGGCGGAGGGCGTGGCCGCCGCCGGCGTGCCGGTCCACAACTCGCCGGCGACGTTGCGCTGGAACATCGACAAGCACTACCTGCGGGACCTGGAGGGCGCCGGCGTCCCGACGGTGCCGACGGTCTGGGTGGAGCCTGCGGGCGGTTCCCCCGACCTCTCCTCGCTGACCATGCCGGGAGGAGAGGTCGTGGTCAAGCCGTCGGTGTCCGGTGGTGGCTACCGCACGGCGCGCTACGAGCGCCACGAGCACGACGCGGCCCGGGCGCACGTGCGCGAGCTCCTCGCCGCCGGGCGCACCGCCATGATCCAGCCTTACGAGCCGCGGGTCGATGCCGAGGGCGAGACCGCGCTCATCTACCTGGGCGGCATCTTCAGCCACGCGGCGCACAAGGACCCGATGATCCGTCGCGGCGAGGGCCCCACCGACAGCCTGATCGAGAACCAGGTGGTCACGGGTGCGGTGGCGACGGCCGCCCAGCTGGCGGTGGCGGCCCGCGCCCTGGCGGCGGCCGAGGACCTCTTCGGCCCCACCACCTACGCCCGCGTCGACATGGTGGAGACGGTGCACGACGGGCCGGCCCTGCTCGAGCTCGAGCTGCTCGACCCCGCGCTGTTCCTCACGCTCCACCCCGAGGGCGCGGTGGCGCTGGCCCGCCTGCTGGCCGCGCCGTTCGGAACCAGCTGAGCGACGACCGAGCGACGACCTGAGCAACGCCCCGTGGGGGCGCGGTGCGCCGGGTGCGCTGCACCCCGACGAGCGGCTGATCCGAACGGAGTGGAGGAGGGCTCAGCCCTCCGGAGCGGCCTCCGCCTGCGCGGCGGGAGCCTCGGCCGCCACCGCGGCCTCGGGCGCAGAAGCCTCACCCTCGACTGCAGCTTCTACAGAACCCTCGACGGGAGCTTCACCAGTGGTGCCCGGGATGTCGTTCCCGTCCTCGTCCTTGACGGGCACCACGTGCGTGCCGGTCTGCTCGGCGAAGTCGGCCCAGGCCGCCTGGGCCTCGGTCTCGGGGGTGAACTCGCCCTCGGCGTAGTCGAAGCCGATGTAGTTGCCCTCGTCGTCGTAGGCGTGTTCGCCGAAGGCCTCGCGGTACTCCTCGGAGACCTCGCCACCCTCGGCCGCCTGCTTGATCGACAGCGAGATACGGCGGCGCTGCAGGTCGATGTCGATGATCTTGACCCACAGCTCTTCGCCCGGAGTGACCACCTGCTCGGGCAGCTCGACGTGGTGCACGGCCATCTCCGAGATGTGGACCAGCCCCTCGATGCCGTCACCCACCTGGACGAAGGCGCCGAAGGGCACCAGCTTGGTGATGCGGCCGTAGACGAGTTGGCCGACGGCGTGACTGTCGGCGAACTCCTGCCAGGGGTCGGACTGCGTTGCCTTGAGCGAGAGCGAGATGCGCTCCTTGTCGAGGTCCACGTCGAGCACCTCGACCTCGATCTCGTCGCCCACCGACACCACCGACGACGGATGGTCGACGTGCTTCCAGCTGAGCTCGGACACGTGCACGAGGCCGTCCATGCCGCCGAGGTCCACGAAGGCACCGAAGTTGACCACCGACGACACCACACCCTTGCGGCGCTCGCCCGGCTTGAGGTTCGCCAGGAAGTCCCCCCGCTGCTCCTTCTGGGCCTCTTCCAGCCAGGCCCGGCGCGACAGCACGACGTTGTTGCGGTTGCGATCGAGCTCGATGATCTTCGCCTCGATGACCTTGCCCACGTAGGGCTGCAGCTCGCGCACACGGCGCAGCTCGACCAGGGAGGCGGGCAGGAAGCCGCGCAGGCCGATGTCGACGATGAGACCGCCCTTGACGACCTCGATCACCGGGCCCGACACCATCTCGCCGTTGTTCTTCTTCTCCTCGATCGTCGTCCACGCCCGCTCGTACTGCGCGCGCTTCTTGGACAGGACGAGCCGCCCCTCCTTGTCCTCTTTCTGGAGCACGAGCGCCTCGACGTGGTCGCCGAGCGACACGATCTCGGAAGGGTCGACGTCGTTGCGGATGGAGAGCTCGCGGGCGGGGATGACCCCTTCGGACTTGAAGCCGATGTCGAGGAGGACCTCGTCGCGGTCGATCTTGACGACCGTCCCCTCGATCACGTCGCCATCGTCGAACTCGATGATGGAGTCACCCATCGCCTTTTCGAGATCGGCGTCCCCCAGGTCGTCGTCGACGATGGTGCGCGGGGTGTAGTTCCCCTCGGCGTCGAAGCTCCCCATCGCTTCGGGGGAGAGGAGGGAGGTGCGTGGTGCGTCAGCCATGGTGAAGCTCCTTGCGGCAGGTGCGACTTGCACCCGCAGGACCGCGCCGGGGTCAGTTCGAGGAATACGGATTGCGCCGCCACCGGTGCCGGCGGGCAAGGCCTGCCAGCGTATCAGCTGCTCAGGAGGGATCTGACCCGCCGCTCGGCCGCCGGTGGCCGGTAGGCCCCCGGGCGGTCATCCCTTGGCGGCAGCCCAGCTTGGTCCCGTCGCCACGGAGATGGTGAGGGGGACCTTGAGGTCCGCCGCCCCGGTCAGGGCGGACTCGGTGAGGCGGTGCACGTCTTGCTCCTCCCCCGGCGCCACCTCGACGATCACCTCGTCGTGGACCTGGAGCACGAGCCGGCTCCCGAGCTTCTGCGCCTCGAGGTCGCGATCGAGCCGTACCAGGGCCACCTTGAAGATGTCGGCCGCCAGGCCCTGGATCCCGGCGTTCATCGCCTGGCGCTCGGCCGCCTGGCGCACCCGGTAGTTCGACGCCTGCAGGTCCGGCAGGGGCCGGACGCGGCCGAACATGGTGCGGGTGGCGCCGCGGATCTTGGCGTCGGCCACCGCGTGGTCCATGTACTGCCGCACGAGCGGGAAGGCGCCGAAGTAGCTCTCCATGATGGCGGCCGCCTCCTCGACGGCGACGCCCAGGCGCTGGCTGAGGCCGTAGGCCTCCATGCCGTAGGCCAGGCCGTAGGAAACCATCTTGGAGTACTCGCGCTGCGTGTGGGTCACCTCCTCGGGAGGGATGCCGTACACGGCCGCCGCCACCGTCCGGTGCACGTCCGACCCCGAGGTCAGCGCGTCGATGAGTCCCGGGTCCTCCGAGAGGTGCGCGATGCAGCGCAGCTCTACCTGGTCGTAGTCGGCCACCAGGAAGCTGCACCCCTCCGCCGGCACGAAGGCACGCCGGAACTGCTTGCCGAGCTCGGTGCGCACCGGGATGTTGTGCAGGTTCGGGCGGTCAGACGAGATGCGCCCCGTCCGCGCCACCGTCTGCCCGAAGGAGGCGTGGATGCGGCCGTCGGCTGCCACCTCGGCCAGCAGGCTCTCCCCGTAGGTGGAGCGCAGCTTCTCGACCTCGCGGTACGAAAGCAGTGCCTCGATGATCGGGTGATGGCCGCGCAGGCTCTCGAGCGTCTGCGCGTCCGTCGAGAAGCCGGTCTTGGTCTTCTTGCCGGGGGTGAGGCCGAGCTCGTCGTAGAGCACGGTGCGCAGCTGCGGCGTGGAGTTGACGTTGAACTCGTGACCGGCGCACTCCTGCACGGCGGCCTGGAGCGTGGCGGCGGAGGCCTTGAGGGAATCGGCGATCGCCTGCAGCTCGGACCGGTCGACCCCGATGCCGGCCACCTCCATCTTGGCCAGGACCCGCACCAACGGCGTCTCGATCTCGTCGTGCAGCATCTCCATGTCCTCGGTGACGAGGCGGTGCCGGAAGCCGGCGGCCATGGCGGCGACATCGGCGGCTTCGCCCGCTCCCTCCTGGGCCAGGTCGCGCTCGGTCTCGCCGGGCTCGGTGATGTCGAGGCTCAGCTGGCCTGTCTGCTCGCGCAGCTGCGACAGCTCGTACTCCCCCGTCGAGGCGTCGAGCAGGTAGGCGGCCACCGCCGTGTCCATCTCGAGGCCGGTGAGGTCGATGCCCACCGGCAGCAGCGAGCGCATGGCCTCCTTGACCTCATGGCCGAGGAAGGGGCGGGCCAGGATGGCGTTGAGCTTCTTGACCACCGAGGCCGCCCCGAGCAGTGCGGCGGGCACCAGGACGCCCAGGCCGGCCTCGTCGCCCTCGGTGGCGACGAGGACCAGCGCCACCAGCTCGCTCCGCCCGGGCATACCGTTCCACCGGGCGGCCAGGGCCAGCCGGCCGCGGCCGAGCTCGGACAGGCGGCGTGGTGACCTCGGCCGCCGACGTGGGCAATGCCACGTCGCGCAGCGCGAAGAGCGGTCCGGCCGGTTCCGCCGCTGCGGGGCGGCCGCGGGAGGCGGCCGCGACCGCGGCCTCGGCGCCCTTGGCCGGGGGGCCGGTGCTCCCGGGGACCGGCTCGCCGAGTGCGCCGGCGTCGAGGAGCTCCTCCAGGCGGTTCCAGACGGTCTTCATCTCGAAGCGGTCGAACGTGGCCGCCGCCGTGGCGCGGTCCCACCCGCCCAGCTCCAGGTGGCCCACGTCGACGTCGAGGGGCACGTCGCGCACGAGCGGGATGATGCGGGCGTTCGAGCGGGCCAGTTCCTCGTTCTCCGCGAGGTTCTCGCGCAGCTTCGGCGTCAGCGCGTCGAGGCTCCCGAAGATCCCGTCGAGATCTCCGTAGGTGGTGAGGAGCTTCGCCGCGGTCTTCTCCCCCACGCCCGGCACGCCCGGCAGGTTGTCCGAAGGGTCGCCGCGCAGCGAGGCCAGCAGCACGTACTGCGACGGTGGCACCCCGCAACGGTCGAAGATGCCCGTCTCGTCGTACAGCGCGTAGTCGCTCACCCCGCGCTTGTTGTAGAGCACGCGCACGTAGGGGTCCTGCACGAGCTGGAAGCTGTCGCGGTCGCCCGTGACGATGACGACCTCCCACTGACGTTCCGCCGCCTCGGTGGCCAGCGTGGCGATGACGTCGTCGGCCTCGAACCCCGGCGCCTCGACCACGGGGATGGCGAGGGACGCCATCACCTCACGGATCATGTCGAACTGGGGCGGGAGGAGCCAGGGCGTCTCGGCCCGGCCGGCCTTGTAGTCCTCGAGGATCTCGTCCCGGAACGTCGCGCCGGGGGCGTCGAAGGCGACGGCCAGGGCCGAGGGGCGCTGCTCCCGGATCAGGTACACCAGCATGGAGGAGAAGCCATGGACCGCGTTGGTGACCAGGCCGGTCGAGGTGGCCAGCGTGTCGGGCAGCGCAAAGTAGGCCCGGAAGGCCAGCGACATGCCATCGAGCAGCAGCAGCGGTCCCGATCGCTCCTGCCCTGATGCCATTACGTCGACACTAGGGGGTCAGCGTGCCGTCGACGACCTGCTGCGCGACGTCGCGCATACGGGCACGCGTCTGCATGGCGGTGCGCTGAATGAAGCCGAACGCCTCGTCCTCGGGCAAGTCGGCCCGGTCCATCAGGGTCTGCTTGGCCTCGTCGACCAAGCGGCGCGTGGCGATCTTGTCCTCGGCGCCGTCGGAGGAATGTTCAGCCTCGTCCGCCTCAATGGCCCAGTCCTGGCGCGCCCTGGCCAGCACGTCCACGATGGCCGGCAACAGCTCGCGCGGCTGGAACGGCTTGATGAGATAGGCCGACACCCCCGAGTCACGCGCCTCCTCGATGAGGTCGCGCTGGCTGAACGCCGTGAGGAGGAGCACCGCAACCTGGTGGCGCGTGGTGATCTCCCGGGCGGCGCGCAGGCCGTCCATGCCGGGCATCTTGACGTCGAGGATGACCAGGTCGGGACGGTGCTCCTCGACCAGGGTCACCGCCTCGTCCCCGCGGCCGGTCTCCCCCACGACGTCGTAGCCGGCCGTCATCAGGATCTCCTTGAGGTCGAGGCGCACGATGGCCTCGTCCTCGGCGATCACGACGCGGGCAAGGGTGGACGAGTTGTCGGCGGCCGTCACCATACGACCCGGGCCGTCACAACCCGACGGGTGCCGTCACGACTTGCCCGTGGTGACGGCGGCGAGGAGCTCGTCCCGGCGGCGCTCGAGGTCGCCAACGACCTTGACCAGCGCATCACGGGCGCGCACCATGGCGTCGGCGTGGCGCGCCGCCTCGTTGTGCTCCTGGCTGGCCAGCGGGGTCTCCGACACGAGAGCGCGCACGCGCGCCTCGTCGGCCGACTCTTGCACGACAGCCAACTGCTCATTCAGCACAGCCAACTCCTCCCGCGCCCGGACCAGCCGGGTGTGGACATCTCTGATCCGCCGCTCCAAGAGGACGCGATGCATGGAGCGTCAAGTGTAGGTGGCGGGGAACCAGCGACGCCGCGCATCGAGCTTCTCGAGAACCGGTCCCTCGGGCGGGTTCCAGATCCCGGGGCCGGAGGGCACCTTGACCCATCCACCGACCACGGGCGGGTAGCCACAGGGGTCGATCGCCAGATAGTCCGCCGGGTTCCCGACGTCGCTGACCAGGCCCGTCGCGTCCTGGCCCAACCGGGCGGCCAGGGCCAGGTTCGCGGCCCGCCCTAGTCCCGCCTCGAAGAAGCCGCCGACGAAGGCCGGCACGCCCGCCGCGGCGCACGCAGCGTGTGCGGCGCGGGTGGCACGCACGCCCCCGAGGCGCGCCGGCTTGAGGCATGCCATGGCGCACGACCCGTTGCGCAGTGCGTCGGTGACCCGCCGCGGCGACGAGAGCGATTCGTCGAGGCAGATCGGGACCGGCAGTCGGCGCGCCAGTTGGGCGTGGGCGACGAGGTCGGCCGGCGGCAGTGGCTGCTCGATGCAGAGCACGTCGAAATCGGCCAGCCCGCTCAGCACGGCGACGTCGTCCGCGCCCGCCCCGAACGACCCGTTGGCGTCGACCTGGAGGACGAGGTCGGGGTGATCGGCCCGGACGGCCTGGACCGGCTCGAGCTCCCAGCCGGGCTCGATCTTCATGCGGATCCGGGCTGCACCGGACGCGACCGCGGCGTCGACCTCGTGGCGCAGCGCGCCAACGTCGTGCCCGGCGGGGATCCCCACGACGGCGCCGACCGCCACCGTCTCGAAGCCCGCCCCGATCCCGAGCTCATCGGCCAGTGCGCGCCTTCCCGCACGCAGTTCGGCGTCCGAGACCGCCATCTCGAAGGCGGCGGCGAGCATCCGGTCGACCGGCGAGCTCCCGAAGAGCTGGGCGATCCCGGCCCCGGCCGGCAGGCGGCCCTCCCGGGCCCGAGTCGCTTCGGAGAGGCGGGGCACACCCCGGTCGGCGGCGGCCTGTTCCACCACGGAGAGCGCGGGGTCCACCGCCGTGCCCCCCGCCAGGGCGGCGCACTCGCCCCAGCCCTCGGCCTCCTCGGCCACGACCCGCACGAAGAGCAGCGGACGCACCCGGTGCACCCCGGCGGCCGTGCCGATGTCCTGGCGAAACGGGAGGTCGACGTGGACGAGCTCGACGCCGGTGAGCTTCATGGTGGCGGCGCTCCCACCCTGCCACCGTAGATGGCAGCTTGTACGATGAGCGTCCTCGCCCGGATGGCGGAATGGCAGACGCGGCGGCCTCAAAAGCCGCTGTCCGAAAGGGCGTGCGGGTTCGAGTCCCGCTCCGGGCACGACGTATTCCCTAGTCACAGACCACGACAGGCGACCCTAATCGGTCCGTTTAGTGTAAAACGTTCGTGTAAGACGGCTCCATCCCGGCGATCGAGGATATGGCGCCCGTATGCGCCAGCGTAGCGCTTGTTCGACGAACACCAGCTTCGACCGGCCGCTCGGGACGACCGTCCTCGCCTGGTGTCAAGCGGTCCCGTCGCGCGGTTCGAAGATGATCACGGGCGTCTCCGTCGACCGCTGGCTGGCATACCCGTCGAGCCGTGGATCGACCGCGGTCCAGCGCTGCCACAGCCGATCACGCTCCTGCCCCGCGGCCGGCCGTGCGCGCACCGGACGCGGATGCTGGTCGGTCAGCCGAACAACGGCGTCTGGGTGAGCCTCGAGGTTGAGCCACCACGATGGATGACCCTCGTCCCAGCCGTTCATCGCGGTCGATATGAGGTTCGGGCCATCTTCGAGGTAGCCGATGATGACGCTGCGCTCCTGGCCGGACTTGCGCCCGATGGTCGTGAGACGAAGGGCACCCCAGCCGCGCTTGTTTGACGTCGTCCACAGGAAGCGACCGCCACTGAGTCGGTAGAGCGCTCGATGAGCGCGCCAGGCCCAGTGGACGAACCACGGCGGCGGGTGTTTCGGAGGTCGGGGTGCCGAAGTACTCATCGTTGACTCCAAAGGGGGCCGTGCCCCCAAACATACGCCGAAGCTCGCGCGATATGGCACGTCGTCCGTGGTGGTGCCGAGTGCCCCACCGACCTGATGCGATGAAGGGGCGGGGCCTCCGCCCCTCGTGAGATCCGAGCATGCTCGGTCTTGCAAAAGAAAACCTCGAAAAGAGGAGGAGGCCCCAATGGGACAGTACGTCGGAATCGATTTGCATCGTCGTAGCACCACCATCGTCCGGATGGCAGAAGACGGGGAGGTGCTCGGCACCGAACGCTTCGTCAGCCAACCCTTCGAACTCGCCCAGGCCATGGCCGCCGCCGGGCCCGAGCCCGAGGTGGTCCTCGAATCCACCTATGGCTGGTACTGGGCGGCCGATCTGCTCCAAGACCTGGGCGCCCACGTGCACCTCGCCCACGCGCTCGGCAACAACTGGGGCAACCGCCGGGTGAAGAACGACGTGCGTGACGCCCAGGACCTGGCCGCCATGCTGCGTCTCGGGCGACTCGCCGAGGGCTGGATCGCGCCGCCAGAGGTCCGCGAGCTGCGCGAGCTGGTGCGCTACCGCTACTCGCTCGTGCGGCACCGCACCAGCGCCAAGGCCCAGATCCACGGTGTCATGGCCAAGAACGGGATCTTGCCCGTCGTCGGCGAGCTGTGGGGCCCGACCGGTCAGGCCCAACTCGACCGCCTCGAGCTCCCCGAGGCCTATTCGATGCGCCTCGACTCGTTGCGCAACCTCCTCGACGTCTACGAGGCGGCCATCGCCGAACTCGACACGCACATCCATGCCGAGGTCAAGGCCGAACCCGGCTATCGGGCCGTCATGACGCTGCCCGGTGTGGGCAAGGTCATCGGCGCCATCTTCGTGGCCGAGATCGGCGACATCACCCGTTTCGACTCGGCCAAGAAGCTCTGCAGCTGGGCCGGCCTCACCCCCAAGCACCGTGAGTCCGACGAGGTCGTCCATCGCGGGGCGATCACCAAGATGGCATGTGGGGCGGCCGGCCCACCGGGGGCCGGATCGCTGCCATCAGGAGGTGACTGTGACGATCATCGGTGGGCTCGACATTCATCGAGCGCAACTTACGTACGACTACGTGGACCTCGTGACGGGCGAGTTCCACACCGGCCGGGTGGCTCCTGCGAACCGCGACCACTTCCGCGCCTGGTTGGAGCGGTTCGACGGTTTCGAAGAGGTGGCATTCGCGCTCGAGGGATGCACAGGCTGGCGATACGTAGTCGAGGAGTTAGTACGGGCGGGCGTGACTGCTCATGTGGCCGAACCGGCGGAAACAGCCGCTCTGCGAGGGAGGAAGAGCCGGGCTAAGACCGACCGGGCTGACGCTCGCCACTTGCGCCAGCTGCTGGTCGACGGCCGGGTCCCCGAGTCGTGGATCCCGCCAGCCGAGGTCCTCGACGCCCGAGTACTGGTCCGCCTCTACAAAGACCTGGTCGATGAACGAACCGGTTGGCTGCAACGGGTGCACGCCAGCTTGTTCCATCACGGCGTTCCCGCCGCGGGAGGGAGTCTGGTGACCAACGCCGGTCGCGAGCTCGTGGCGTCGGCCGAGCTGCCCGCCGCGGGCCGTTGCGCGGTCGACACCGGGATGCGCCAAGTCGAGCGGTTGACCGAAGAAATGCTCCCACTGCGCCGGCAGATCACAGCTATCGGTTCTCGTCAGCCGGGCTGCAAAGCGCTGCAGTGCCACTACGGGATCGGACCGTTGCTCTCGGTGGCCATCTGGGAGGAGCTCGGCGACTGCCGCCGGTTCACCAGCTCTGACGACGCCGTGCGCCACACCGGTCTCGACGTGACGGTGTGGTCCTCCGACGGCAAGCGAACCCGAGGACATCTGGCCAAACAAGGACCCCCGGTGCTGCGCTGGGCCCTGTATGAGGCTGCTGTGTACGCGGCCCGACCCACCTCCCCCGACTATGCCTACTACCGTCAGCTCCGCCAACGCCTCGACGCGCACTTGGTGTTGATAACCATCGCCCGCAAGCTCGCCCGACGCTGCTATCACAGTCTGCGCAACGTTGGCGACGCCGCCTACCCAGTCGCTGCTTGACCTTGAGTCCGGACCGTCGCGTCGCGTCCAACCATTGATGATCTGCGGCCAGCTCCCGCAACCCTGTTGCTGCCAGCCTGTCTGGACAGCCGACCAAGAACGAGCGGCCGCACCACGTTCGTCGGGACACCCCGAACGCCATCTTGCAGCCGGCCCACATCGCCGAGCGCCGAGATAAGCAGGGACGCCCGCAACCCCCGGACCCAACCCAAGCGTCCAACAGAAGGAGGATCATCGGCCCCAAAACGAGCAGCAGCATCCAAGAAGCCCTGTCGGACTTCCTAGACCCATTGTGCTCGCGGGCAGCTGACCGGGCCGTCAAGGCTTCCCCTACGGGCGGGCCCTCGAGCCGGCCTTGACCGCCCTCACTCCGCTCCGACCCCCTGCGCGGTTGTTTCAACGCGGGTTTGGCTGCGCCACACTTCACCTCACCCCAACCAAGCCAAACCAACCAACCGGTCTCTGGACACTGACAGGCCCCACAGATAAGCAGGGCTCACCGCTCGTGCGCTGGGCGGCCATCGAGGCCGTGGGCAACTACCGGGCCAAAGGCAACGAGAAGCTGCGCGCCGACTACAAACGCATCGCCGAGCACGCTGGCAAGTACAAGGCCCGGGTGGCCGTCGCCCGAAAGCTCTTGACCCTCGTTTTCTACGCGATGCGCGACGGAGAAGTCCGATGCCTCCAGGCCCCGGCCTGAGTCTCGGCCACGGACCGACGCGAGCTCGACGAACGCCGTGGCCCACCGACTCCGGTGTGGCCGTTGTTTCTGATTGAGCCCGTCGGGACGTGGCCGAACCCCATCATGTGCGGAGATCGACGAATGAATGGCTGGCTGCCCACGGGAGCGTGACAGAACCCACAGCAGTGATGGGAACTCGCAGCACCACATAGGCGTCCTCGAACACGATGCGCCGCTCGCCGCCGGCATCAACGCCAAGCCTTCGGCGGGCATCGCCCGGCGTTGACCCCGTCGACTCGCTGGCGCGCGTCGTCGTTTAGGACGCCGTTGAGTGATTCAGGAACAAACTTCTCGGACCAAGCCCTTGACACGGCCTCGCCCCTTCATGAACGGCGTTCGGGGGCATTTAGCGTTGGTTCCGGGCATCCACCGATTTGGCGGAAGCCTTTCGTGGGGTGCGTCGGGTCGGTTCTTCTGGCTTGACTGAACTGGGGATCGGAGCGAGCGACAGCTCGACTCCATAACGGTGATCGTCGACCAGACGAGCCTCCCGACGCACGTGCATCCCTGTTCTGGAACTCGGTGGCCGATCATGGAGTCGGACCCCTGCTTCTGAATGTCTGGATGGTCACACCCCTGCGGAACGTGCACCGGTCGACGACGGAGAGCCGACTGATCAGTCATCGAGCGAAAGGACCATGTCATGAACGAAGTGAGGTTGGGCATCGACCTCGCCTGTCGAGCCGACCACCGGGCCAGCCTGGCCGACGAGCGAGGTGAGTTCATCTGGTCGTCGTGGAAGTTCCGCACGACGACCACTGACCTCGAGCGCCTGTGGGCGAAGATCCCCGCCGGTGCCTCGGTGACGGTGATCCTCGAGCCCACCCGCAACGCCTGGGTGCCGCTGTCGGCCTGGTTCCAAGCGCGGGGCGCCACGGTGATCTTGGTGCCACCCGAGCAGTCGGCCGACCTGCGGGACTACTACAACAAGCACACCAAGACCGACCGGTTGGATTCACGGGTGCTGGCCCGTCTTCCGCTGCTGCACCCCGAGGGCCTGCGGGGTATCGACAACCTCGGTCCGGCGGGATCGCTGCGCCGGGCTGTGCGTCACCGCTCCAGCCTGGTCAAGCGCCGCAGCGCCGCCAGCCTGCGCCTCGATGCACTCGTCGAGCTGCTCGGTCCGGGATGGGCCGACTCCCTCGGATCGGCCACCGCCTCGAAGACCGCCCTGGTCATCTTGGAGAACTACGCCGATCCACGTGCGCTCAAGCGTCTCGGGCGTGCTCGGCTCGCCGCGTTGTTGATCCGCTCGAGCGCGGGACTCTGGCGCGAAGACAAGGCCGACGAGCTCTTGGCCATGGCGAACGAGACCCTTGCCCTGTGGTCGAGCGGGGGCATCGACTTCACCGAGTTGGCCCACGACGTCGCTTCGGAGGTCCGGGTGCTTCGCCGCCTCGACGACGAGATCACCGCCGCCGACAAGCGGATCGCCGTTCTCTATGACGAGGCCGATCCTTTGGGCATCGTTGCTTCGGCCCCGGGGCTCGGGCCCGTCCTCTCGGCGGCCATCTTGGGGAACGCGGGCGACTTCAACCGCTTCGCCAACCTGGCCGGCGTCCGCTCCTCCACCGGCTTTGTGCCCAAGATCGACCAGTCCGGACTGGTGGCCGGACACAAGGGCATTACCAAGGCCGGCGACGCCGGCCTGCGCCAGGCTCTGTACCTGGCAGCTGATCACGCTCGCCACATCGACCCGACCCTCGCCCAGCGCTACTACCGACTCGTCATGGTCGAGGGCAAGCATCACAACTCAGCATTGTGCTCGGTCTCGGCGGTCCTCATCACCCGGATCGCCGCCTGCTGGCGCAAGGGAGAGCTCTACGACCTGAGAGATGAAAACGGCGAAGCGATCACCGAGGCCGAAGGCAAGGCGGTCTGCACCGACCGGTTCAAGATCGACCCCACAGTCCGAGCGGCCCGTCGTCGCAACACCCCAGCCAAAGTCCTCAAGAACAGGGCGGCGGGTCGAGGCAGAAAGGAGTCGGCCCGAAAGGTCGCTCCGGCCACCGACCCGCCACGAAGAGAAGTTAGCGAAAATGTCGCTTGAAGGGCTTGACTGCCGTTAGGAACTCACCCCGTCGGTCAAGGTACTGGTCGGTCGTCGAGGCGGAGCTGCAAAATGACAAGGTCTTGCCATCGGCCGAACTTCTCTCCGATCTCGGACATTTGGGCCACCTCGACGAAGCCGAGGCGCTGATGGAAGCGGATCGACGCGTCGTTCGCTCCGTCGACGGCGGCAACCATGGTGTGTTTGCCGGTGCTCTTCGCCTCATGGATGAGTGCACGCATGAGTCCTCGACCGACTCCCGAACCCCAACGGTCCTCTCGCACGTGGATTGTGTTCTCGACCGTGAATCGGTAACCGGGCCACTTGATTACGTCACGAAACCACCCGAATGCGGCGACGCCAACGATCTCACCTTCCTCTTCGGCTACCAGGACCGTCTCGTGCTCGTCGAGCCATTCCGCAATGCCTTGGGCAGTCCGCGGCGTATCAGTCCACTCGATTGATGTTGTCGCCAGCAAGGCGTTCAACAGCGATGCAATCTCGACGGTGTCCGCGGCACTCGCCGGCCGTACGATCATCCCGGGCATTCTCGCAGGACCCCAATCGCTCAACCAGCCCGGGCATCCCAGATCCGCCGAGGCGCCGCCGTCCCGGTGTACTGGGACACTTGACCAGTTCGACCTTCGCCCGCCGATCGGTGAACAAGGTCATGCTCCCACGTCTGCTGGTAGACGAGTGAGTCGGATCAAACGTGCAAATGTCAGCGCAAGGGCTAGCTCACTAATGACGAGACCGACCCAGCGAAGGCCGTGATGAGACAGGCCGAGAGGGAGGAACCAGAACAAGATACCTAAGGTCAGCCCCAACGGCACCACGCTCGCGATGAGGAGTTTGCGTGTCTTCGGCTCGGGGCGGGGCGGCAACACGATTGAACTCTTCAGCGTTTGCTCAGGGACTGGTTGGCTGTAGAAGTCGATTGCTGCATGACCGAGCCGCCTCGTCGCCCGGGCGCTGGCGTAAGTCCAGACTGGCATGCTCACAACCGGAACGAGGTACGAGGCGATCTCGGCACCCGCGATCACCAAGTCGATCGGTGACCGCGTGTACTGGCGAAGCCGCAGCCCGATCATCGACGGCAACTGCCGCACCACATCGAAAAAGGTGCGTACCTCCGGAACCGAACGACGACTCTCAGCGGCCGCACCGGCCTCTTGAAGGGCGGCAGCTGCATCTTGGACAGTCGGGTAGCGCCCTTGGACGACGAGCACTTCGGCCGCCCGGGCCGCATCGGCTGGATCTCGGCCATATGCAGCGGCGATGCGCAACACAACGATGAGTTGCTCGCAGTAGATCATTGCCATCGCGGGAATCATGCCGACGTAGAAGGAGGATCCCGTGATCAAGCCACCTCGGCGTGCCACGCTCGTCGAGCGGCGAAGTACCCGCTTGGCGATCCGATCGGGGGAGTCGGAGGGTCGCGTGTGACTCGTCTTGGACCACCACATCCTCACGTGGGGCGTGAGCTGGGGAAGTGTATAAAGGACGGCGATCTCGGCGGCGTGCAAAGGGTCGTGGCGCAGGGCTCGCCAAAGACCCGTTGGCCGGGAGGGTGCTGGGTCCCCGAGCTCGACCATGACGATCAGTCTGCCTGGCGGCGGTTGCAAGGGCCATTGACAGCAACCCTCGTGAGGGTGATGCTTGGTTGGTAGGCAGAAACGATTCACTGGGGGGCGCACATGACCCTCGAAACCTGGATCCTGATCATTGCCGTATTCGCCGTCGTCGTGTTCCTGCGCATGGGGCGACACCGCTACACGCGCCGCCAGCGCATTCTCAGCCTCGCCGTCTTGGTTGTGCTCGCCCTGCGCTATGTGAAAGGTATGCCAACGACAGGCAACGATGTCGCACTCGAAATTGCATGTCTTGGCCTCGGTGCACTCTTCGGGTTCGCGATGTTGGCTGCGACAGAGGTGGAGCAAGATGAGACCACCGGCCAAGTGTGGGTGCGGGCCGGTGTCGTGTACCTCGCACTGTGGGTGGTCTTACTTGGCTCGCGAGTGTTGTTTGCTTACTCGGCGACAGGATGGGCTCATAGAGATATCGGGCACTACTTCATTGCGAATCACCTCTCCTTCACAGCAATCACTCCCGCTTTCGTTCTTATGACGATCGGAAGCATTGGTGTCATCACCATCGGGCTTGCGATTCGTGCCGTGGGGATCTCGAGCACGCCTCGGAATGCCACTCCAACCGCCGCGATGCCTCAACTAGCCGAGGAGACGCCCAAGCCGTCCTGAGGTGCTGCCAAGGTTCCGAGCCAGTCGGGGAAGTCCTCAGAGCACCACAAGTCTCCGTGAACCGATGAAGCGACTGCCCTAGTCGGCAGCGGTGAAGAGCCTCCACGTCCCGGGCACTCCTTTCAAGGGGTGCTCGCCCCGGTCCTCAAACTCGATCCCCGAGCCGACGACGAGGTCCCGGATTGTGCTCGACGCCAGGATCTCATCGGGCTGGGCCAAGCCCGATACCCGTTGAGCTATCACTACCGCCAAACCGGTCACGTCGTCGCCTCTCAGCTCTATTTCTCCGGTGTGGAGCCCGGCACGCAGTGTCAAGCCCAGCGATTTGGATGCCTGAACAATGGATGACACGCAGCGCAAAGCCCGAGCCGGGCCGTCGAAGGTTGCCAACGTCCCGTCTCCGGTGGTCTTGACAAGCCGACCCCGAAAACGCTCCAACTCGACATCGACCAACGAGTCGTAATCGTCCAAAAGCCCTCGCCATCGTCTATCCCCGAGTTGGCTGGCTCGCTCGGTCGACCCGACGATGTCAGTGAACACGACTGTCGCCAAGACTCGGTCGTGCTCAGGACCGCGGCGCTCGCCAGTGACGAACTCCTCAATGAGTCCCAACGTGGTTTCGGGATCCTCGAAGAACGGTAGGTGATCAGTTCCAGCCAGCTCGACGTATTTCGCCTCGGGAATGAGACGAGCGGCTTCGCGACCCTGGTCCACCCCAACGAGGGGATCTCCATCTCGATGCACGACGAGGGTTGGGACGGAGACCGCTGGAAGTACCGAGCGAGCGTCGTCGGGGCAGCGGAGGGTCGTTAGATACGGGAGCCCCAGCGTCGCCGACTCAAGGGTCAGAGAGTCAGGAGGCGTTCATCTTCAACATGACGGCCGCCGCCGCCGGACTGGCAGCGAGGCAGCTCGACTCGCCCAAACCGAGCTTTGCTCGAGGTACTCGTCAATGAGTGGCTCAATCTCCTGCGGGACCCAACACCGAACTGCGGCATTGAGCAGAATGAGTCCTTGCACCCGCTCGGGATAAGTCGCCGCGAACATCGCGGCGATGGCCCCACCCTCGGACATGCCCAAGATCGTTGCCCGCACTGACGATGCGGCATCCATGACGGCTCGAACATCGTCCATACGTTCTTCAAGGGTTGGTACGCCCTCGATGCGATCCGACATGCCAACCCCTCGCTTGTCGAACAGAAGCAGTCGAGAGAACGAGGCCAACCGGTTGAGGTATCGACTTACGGTTGGCTCCTCCCAGTACGTCTCGATATGGGAGATTGCCGAGGGAATGAAGACCAGATCCCAGGGGCCGCTGCCTGTGACTTGGTACGCGATGTGTACCCCATTGACGGTCGATGTGTATTGGGTCATGGGGACTGCCACCGGGCATAAGTGTGCCAGAGGATATGGCCATCGGCTCAGTTCTCGTTGCCAGTTCCGGAGATCACCCCATGTACTGACCGGCCCCGGCCCGGCGATCTGGGGCATCCAATCCCAAGCCTCACGCCGACCTGCCTCAATCCGCCAGACCCGGTTGAGAGAACAAAGGGCGCCCATGTCCAGTGAAGTCCACTAGGTGTCAGAGGCGTTGGAGTAGTTGAGCTTGGCGCCGAGCGCGCAGTTTCCGCCCAAGGTCTCTATAGGTACATTGACGGGTGTCGGGGTATGCCGGGCGGTGGGAGGAGTTCTTGTGGCTGAATTGCGATTCTGCGCCTACCAGTATCAGCACCTTCCCTTAGTCGAAATGCGCGAGCGGTGGAGAAGAGCCGAAGATCTGGGCTTCGACGTGATGTGGAATGTGGACACAGTGGTCGAGCCGGACCGAGCGCGACATCCGATGTTCGACGGTCCCGCGACGCTGGTCGATCTGGCCTCTACTACTTCCAGGATTCGGATCGGCACACTGATCTCAAGTTTGTACTTTCGAAGCCCCGTGACCTTTTCGAAGGCTGCGATGACTGTCGATCACCTTTCGGGTGGTCGCGTGGAACTTGCACTTGGCGTCGGTGACCCTTCCGCCGGTGCGGCACAGGCGGGTGTGGATTGGTCCCCCGCCGAGCGAGTGAAGCGGTTCCGTGAGTTCATTCAACTCATTGATCTGCTGCTACGCCAGGAGATCACGACCTACGAAGGTCAGTTTTACTGTTGCCGAGAAGCGGAGACGATTCCGCTTCCATTGCAACGTCCCCGGCCTCCCATCACGGTGGCCGCGCATGGGCCAAAGATGCTCGAAATTGCCGCGGAGTTTGCCGACGGCTGGAGCTCGTGGGGCGCTTCCGGGATCGAAACCGAGGACGACTTCTTCCAGGCAACGCGAGAGCGCGCTGAACTCCTCGCTGGTCTGTGCGCGGCGCGTGGGAGGGACCCTGCGTCGATTCGGCATTCGCTCGTGTGCTTCCCGCCCCTGACTCCGTGGGCCTCTCTGTCAGCCTTTCGCGAGATGGTCGAGCGCTACCGGGCGATCGGCATCGACGAGTTCGTGCTCTATTGGCCGCGCAACTGGGATCGGCAAGCGATGCACGAGGACAACGTGTTCGAAGAAGTATGACATCAGTGGTCCCAGAACTCCGCGCCGGCGGGCTCGCGCGGCAGGCCTGAGGATCGCCTCCGACCCGGCGTTCGGGGCACTGACGACCACAGGGAGTCCTCCATGCTCACGCGCGGTTGCTGTTTCACGCGACGGCGAAGGCCGGCCCTTCGCTGAGGATTTTACGGTCTGGGTTCCAAGACTGTCTGCAACTCCGTCACCCACGTGTCACGAGGACCGTCACAGTCGATGTAGAGCTCGCGATCGAAGGACGTAGCCCGCTCTCCGGTCCGGACGACCCACTCATGGAGCGCTTGAAAAGCGTCATGGAACTGTACCGGCGCACCGTGCACGACCGTGGTGGCAGCGCGCTCTACAGCGGGAAGCTGAATTGTCGATAGTCCATCACCCTCGATTGTCACCTCGGTTGGGACTGGGAGCGCAGTCGTCAGCCGAAGCGGTCTCGCTTCGACTCCGGTGTCCTCGTACACAGCGAGGGACAGACCATCAAAGGCGACACCGTGCCGCGCAAGCGCTGCGTGCAACTGTGGGTACATGCGGCCGCACGCGTCACCGATTTCGTCGACGCCCGTCAGATCCTCGCTCAGGGTGATCACGCGCAGCGGCTCGAGCCGTTTGACGATCACTTCATAGGGAGTCATCGGTTCCTCCTCAAGTTGCGCCAGTCGGATCTCGACCCGTTTGAGCTGTTCGGTCTGCTCAGTGAGCTGGGCGCGGGCTTCGGCTTGGCGCAGGCGCAGAATCCCCCGGAGCTGCTCCACCGTGACGTTCTCGTCAATGAGCTGCGCGATTTCTGACAACGGCACACCTAGGTCTCGCAAGACAAGAATGCGATGTAGCCGTACGACCTGGTCGGGCGCGTAGTACCGATACCCGGTGCGCGGGTCAACGTGGGCGGGTTTCAGCAGACCCAGATCGTCATAGTGCCGGAGCGTGCGCACCGACACCTGAGACAAGCGAGCCACCGTGCCGATCCCGTACATAAGGGCTAGGACGCCCCTGAAGTAAGGGCCCCCGCTGGCTCCGCGGAGCACAAGATGGGGTACTGGGGCTCGACGCGGGTAGGACGCGGCGATCGTGGGCAGATGCCGAGTCCTCGTGTGAAGAGCACGTCGCGGCCACACCGCCGGGAAGGAGGGCATCGAGCGCGACCGAGTGTGGCCCTCGAAGGCCTTCTCAGAGCCCCGCCACGCTCCATCGGGCACCGTCATGATCGAGTCCAAGCACGGCCAGTCGAGCCCAGTTGATGGCACCGGCCCGGGTGTCGACGTCGGTCGCGATTCGTGGCTTGCCGCGCACCCGGGCATGGCGGCCGCCCCAGGGGCGGCGGACGAAGTGGGAGATCTTGCGCTCGACCTTGGGACGGTCGGCCCGATAACGCGCTTGCCACTCGGGGGTGCTCTGCTCGGAGCGGGCCGTCTGGAGGAGGTCTTCGTAGCGGCCGATGCTGATCGTGCGCCCCGAGCGTGACTTGGTGCACGCCCGGCGCAAGGGGCAGTGGGTGCAGTGGACCTTGAACGAAGCGCGTCCAGCACCGTCGTGGGTGGGGTTGATGGCGACGCGCTGGCGACCGGACAGGTCACGCTGTTGGTCTCGAGGTCCACATCGAAGCGGTCCTTGGTGAAGAGGCCCGTGGCATTGCGCACCGGCGGCACCTTGGCCACCACCTCGAAGCCGGCTTCGCGCAACGCCGCTCGGGTGGCGCCGTCGGCATAGGCCGAATCGCCCAGGATCTCGGGCTTGTCCTCCTCGTCGGCCAGGGTCCCCACCAGCTCGTCGACGGCGTCGCGGTAGGGGCGTTGGCCGGCGTGACGGCCACCTCGTCGATGAGCTCTGAGTCGGGGTCGATCGAGAGGTGGGCCTTGTAGCCGTCGAAGCGGCGGTTGCGCGACTTGTGGCCGTGGCGGGCCTCGGGGTCGACCGTCGAGATGACCCGGTCCTTGGCCACCTTGTGGACGATGCGAAAGACCCCGTCGTCGCCTTCTTCGACATCTTGGCCGGCGACGAGGGCCAACAGGTCGGCGGCGGCGGCGGCGCTGGCTGGCAGGGCCTCCCCGTCAATGGCACCGAGCGCGGCCAACGCGTAGCGCACCAGTGCGTCGACGAGGGCGTCGCGGGCACCCTTGTCGTCCGAATCACACGGCGGCTTGCCGACGGTGTCGTAGTCGTCGTCGCGGACAAGGACGGATCGGACATCTTCGGCGAGGGGGCTGGCCACCTGGTCGAGGGCAACGAGCAGCTTGCGGATGGCGGCGCGCAGCTGGGTGACGGTGTCTTGGGTGGCCACGGCGTCATGGAGTGGGGTCGAGTCGAGGACGCGGGCCCGGCCCTTCATCGCCCCGGTCTCTTTGGCCACCACCTTGGTGTCCTCGAAGAGGCGCCGGGGGCGCTCAGAGGCCCGCAGGCGGTTGCGCTGGCCGACGAGGGAGGTCGGATGGAAGGCCACATAGCCGGTGTCGACCCCCGCGGCCGCCTGCCAGCGCAGGTCGAAGCTGAGCCGGTCGACCGCCTCGGCGTCACTCAGGCCCTCGAAGGCCTGGAGCACCATGACCGTGGCCATCACCCGGGCCACGATGGTCGGTCGCCCCCGGGCCGACTCGGCATAGAGATCGGCGAAGTAGTCGTCGCTGTAGAGCCGCTCTCCGTGGTCGGCCAACAGGCGATAGAGCGAACCCTCCTTCAGCCGATCGCCGAGGATCTCCCTCGGACTCTCGAAGCGCTGCTGGACCTTTGAGCGACCAAGTGCCATGGACAAATTTCGCCCACCCCAGCCCATTTCGCGAATCGAGAGGCACTATTAGGGGGCTAGTCAATCAGCTGACGTCGCGGAAGAGTCAAGAGTCAGCCGATTGGGAGCGTCAGAACCGCCATCATGATGCCACCCCAGACCCGGCGATCTGGGATACCCACACTTAGCCCGTATCGGCACGTCGCGAGATGTCTATCCACCCTCCACGGCGTAGAGCCGCCACACGCCGGGGACGCCCTTCAGCTCATGCTCACCTCGGTCTTGGAAGCTGACCCCCGACCCAATGACGGGGTCCTTGACCGTTGAGGACACGAGGACTTCGCCGGGACCGGCTAACGCGGCCACCCTTGCCCCGAGGTGCACGGCCATGCCAGCAACGTCCTCGCCCCGAACCTTGATTTCTCCGGTGTGCAGTCCCGCCCGGATCTCGATGCTAACGGACCTTTCAGTAATCCTGTGGTGAGGTCCACTTTGTCGTTCAACGAGGGGCGTGGTCGTCTGCAAGGTGTTGTTTGACGTAAGCGCTGCCAGCGTGACCGCCGATGGAAGCGTCTAAGCGCGTTGGAGGTGCTCACACCCGATCAATGGGCATGTTCGATCAGATCAGCGTTCTGCGAAGCGGAGAAACCACCAGAGTTGGTTAGGCGCTGGACCAGTTCGGCAATCGAGTGAACCCCACAACGAGCTCGTCGGCCCAGGGCCAGCCTTCGGCGATGCGCACGGTGGTGCGTCGGGCGCGAGCGCACGAGGATGGCGGCGGTGTGCAACAGCGTGTAGCGCAGGCGTTTGGGCTCGGCGTGGGCGAGCTCGCCGTCGAGGCACAGGCCCTTGATCCAGGCGAGCAGGTCGCCGGCGATGAGGACCTCGACCAGCCAGGCCTCGTTGATCGCGAACTCGGCCGAGGGCAGGTTCGTCGAGCCCGGTGTCTTTGGCGTCGCGGATCGCGCCGCTCGCAGCGCCCCCGGCCCCGATAGAGCGCTTCGAGGAAGCCGACGTCGTCCTTGGGTGGTCGGTGATGAAGACCTGGTAGCGGTGGCCGTCGATGTCGGTGAAGGTGAGCTGCGCCCCGGGGTGGGGCTCTTCGCGCCGGGCGATCATCCGGGTGCCCTCCGGCCAGCCCGACAGATCCACCCAGGTCGGTGATCTCGGCCACCTCGCCGTGCGTCACGCTCGTCGGTGCCGTCGGCGGTGATGGCCGAAATCCAGCGCTTTTCGGGCACATCGAGGACCACGGCCGGCGATCTCGGCGGTGAGGTTGTGGCCGACGACGAAGCGCACGCCCCGCTCCCGGCAGGCGTCCACGAACCCGTGCGAGCACCCGGCCGTGTCGGTCCGGGCGATCACCTCGCGTGTCGGCTGGGTCGACCGGGAGCTGGGACAAGGGCGGCGTCGAGCACGCTCGACGTGATCGGCGGCGGTGCCCGACGCCGGCGTTGCCCGGGCGCAAGCAGCGCGGCGAGCGCCTCGCCGGTGGCGTCGAGGAAGGCCATCAGCGGGTAGAAGCCGAACCCGTGCTTGTAGTTCGGCGCCGCTCCCTGTTTGTCGGAGTGCGCATTGACCAGCGTGCCGTCGATGTCGATCACGTAGAACCCCGGGTCCATGCCCGCCGCCCACGGCACGCGCGCTCGAGCGCTGGCCCGAGCCGCCGCGATGCGGCTCGAACGCGGCGGCGTCGACCGCCGCGAGCGTCCGCCACGCCGTCGCCACCGACGCCACGTCGCCGAAGAGGCGCCGGCTGGTTGGCCAAGCACCCGCAGGTCGCTGATCGTGGTCGCCCCATCGGCGATCGCCACGGCCAGATCGACGAGCACCTGGCCGCGGTCATGGCCCCGGCGGCGCTTCTTCGTCGGCGCCATCGCCTCCGACAGCCCATCGGTCAGGCCCAGCCCGTCGGCCAGGTCGCACAACAGGCGGGCCCCGGCGTGGGCGACCACGCCCTTGCCGCCGGTGGTCACACACGATCGCCGGTCGGCGGCGGTTACGCTTCATCTCGGAAGTGCCCTCCTGGTTGGATACTGCTGGCTTCGACAAGCAGCAGTATCCCTTGCCAGGAGGGCTTTTCCGCGTCATCCGGCGGAAGCAGGGAGAAAGGTGGCTAAGGCTGGCACCGCATCGCGGATGGCGCAGGCGCACTCGAGCTGTCGGCGCACGGTGCGGTCGTGTGCATCGAG
Source organism: uncultured Acidimicrobiaceae bacterium (assembly GCA_963764305.1). GTDB lineage: Bacteria > Actinomycetota > Acidimicrobiia > Acidimicrobiales > RAAP-2 > Bog-473. Next base: position 492,939 of record CAVXSD010000006.1, read on the forward strand.
CAGCTCTCGCCAGCGCCGATCGCCTAATTCTGCCGCCCTCTGGGTCGAACCGACTATGTCGGTGAACAGGACTGTGGCCAAGACCCGGTCGGTCACGGGGGCATCGCGGGCGCCGGTCAGAAACTCCTGGATCTCGTCGAGGTCGGCGTCGGGATCGCCAACGAAAATCAGGCTGTCCTCCCCTGGCACCTCGACGAGCTTGGCCCCAGTGATGTGCTCGGCTAGGTAAGCCGCGTGAGGCTTGCCCGCGAAGCGATCTCCTTTCCGGTAGAGGACAAGAGTGGGCGCTTGGATGGAAGCGAGCAATGCTCGTACATCGCCATAGGCCAGCATCTCGCTCTCAGCTCGAATGGTGCCGGGTCGTTGCCCGAAGCGGATGTAACGGCGCCATTGGGCCACGAACTCGGCGTCGTGCAGGGCGTGAGGTGCGACGTACCGCAGGCCACGATCCATCACATCACCTTCTACTGTCTCCCCCTCCGTGCGGGTGATGGCCTGCTGAAGTGCTTCGCTTTGAATGCCCCATGGGTAGTCGGGTGCCCTGGCGAGGCGGGCATAGCACCCGTCGAGAACAAGAGAGGCTGTCCGGCTTGGGTACGTGGCGGCGAAGAAGATCGCCGTGAGACCGGTGGTGCCGTTGGCAACCACCGCGGGTCTTTCGGAGCCAAACGAGTCGAGCACGGCCAGAAGGTCCTCAGCTCGCTCTTCGATCGATGGTCGTCCGGACAAGGCACGGGGTCCGATAGCCCGTCGCCTCGATAGTCGTAGCGAATCAGGCGGCTAAACGACGCGAGTCGTCGGAAGACACGGGCAAATGCCGCGACCTCCCACGCCAACTCGACGTGCTCGGCGCCCTGAGACATCAACACCAGATCGAGAGGCCCATCGCCGACGACCTGGTAGGCGAGGTGGGCTCCATCGGCGGCTTTGGCGTACTTGGTCTCCTGCGGCTCGATCACCGCCACCCAGTCTGTCGCTGGGTGCCGCCTGTGTCACGGCCATTTCGTGCTACCCCTGGTATCCCCATGGTGCCTGCTGTGACACCTCCGCAACCTATGGAATACGTCTCATCGCCGCCTATTTGGCTGACGGCTCGAGGAAGCGTCCTTTGCTGCCAGGTTGGCGGCCCTTGCATATCCCTCCACCACCTTGCGTATGACGGCGTCTTCTCGAGCATCCAGCTCCGGTGGGATTGCCGCTAGTACCTGCCTCACCAGAAGTGAGGCATCCCTCAGTTCCTCGGGCGTCTTCGGCTTCGTTGGAGGACGCCTACGAGCAGGCATGCTCCGCGACCCCGATGATGGGACGGGCGTTCGTTACAGCCGACAGCTCACGGGCGAGGATGATACGTCCGGTCTGACGCAGCTCTCTGGACAGGCCCATCTCGCTGCTGTCGAGTACGGCCACGATGACTTGTTTCAACAGCTCCGCCTGCGCCTCTGAGAGCCGCACCAGGCGCTCCTCGATGCCTAACCGCGCCATGTCCACCATTGTCCTCTGCGCTTGTGACAGGGACCTCTCGTAGGCGCTGAGGACCGCCCTGATGTCCTCGTGGTCGGAGACATCGGTATACGTCCAGCTCCGCAACTCCTCGACCTTTTCGGCGAGCATGTCCTTGTATCGCAGCACTTCGGCGGCGAGGAGCTGGAGCTGCTGGAGGGGGTTGTCTACGGGGACAACATTCTCGCGCTCCAGCATCGTCCAGGCGTCTTCCTCGATCCGGTGGTCCTGCGCCGCCCTGCGGTGGCTCGGTGTGTTCCCCGCATGCAAGGCGCAACGGCCCACTCCCAGATGATCCGTGCCCGCCCCGGCGGGCTTCCTACAGGAGCCTTCCCCCTGCCGTCTACGTGCCCCGCAGAGGGGCACTGGTCCTATTCTCTGACGTCGCGGCATCAAGAACGGGTTCCATGACCGGGCGCCGCTGGAGCGAGCTTCACGACCGGATTACCCATTCCAAACTCCTTGTCCCCGTTGACCGATGATGGCAGTCCCATTCTGGCGGGGTCACGCTCGGTGATGGCGCGATGGTCACTGCGGTGTCGAGCCACAGCAGCGGACTGGTCACAGGAGCGGTCACAAACGCCCCATAACCAACCCGGACGAGACAACCCGGCACGCCTCCCCCACGATGCAGACGTGCTGGTGAAGCCAACTGAACCGGATTCTTCATTACGAGGCGTCACCGCTCCGGCGGGAGTTCGAGTCCCGCTCCGGGCACGGCACGGGTCACGTTGTGACGTCTCACGACATCGGAGACCGCTCCAACTCGACCGGACGGTCCCCGACGTAACCGGACGGCCACGGTCCGGTCACTTCCTGTTCACCGATCTCACCTGTGGTGTTCCGGGCTCGACGGACTCCTCTGCACGGGCCTGACGGGAGTTCGGGTGCCGCTGCGGGCACCCGCCACCACCAGCGATTTTGTCGCTGGACGGCCATCTTGCACTCCGTAGGACGTGGATTCTGCGATTGCCGCCACACCTCCAACACGCATGTTTCACTCAACCGGGTTCACACGCTTCGTCCGATCGACCGCTGGTCGCGTAGGAGACGGGGTGCAGAACGTGCCAACCTGGAGCGGGCCACCGGCGCACACACGCGGATCCAGCACCTGACCATTCCTCACTGGCGGAGCCACCGATCCTGATCGATCTCTCATGACACGCAGCCTCCGAATCGTTGCACTCGCCCTGGCCCTGGTGATCGCCGGCCTGGGCGGCACCGCGCTCGCCTTGACGGGCGGCGGCACCGCCGCGGCTCAATCGGGCGGTGACACGCCGCTCCCGCCGGGCTGGGAGCTCTGCGTCCTCGAGGGACTCAGTGCACCGGCGACACCGGCCAACGTCGCCGACCTCGACGAGTGGCAGGCCGCCGAGGGCGGATCGACCAACAACACCGCGGCCTTCAACCCGTTCAATACTGGTCGGACGACCGACCACAACGGAGCGGCGATCCCCGGCGTGATCTCGGCCAACGGATTCCCCGCCTACGCCAATTGGCCTGGCGGCTGTTCGGCGACCGTGGCCACGTTGTTCCAGCCGAACATGTGGGTCATCACGGCCGCGCTCCGGTCCGGCGCGGTGGCCCCTCCGGCAGCGTTCCTCGCCGTCGTGGACCAGAGTGCGTGGTGCGCGCCAACGGCGGACGGGTTGCCCTGCTACGCCAGCTCCCTCATCGGTGCCGCCGCCAGCCTCCCCGCCTCGCTGCCGGTTTCGCCGGCCGTCTACGTCTACGGGAACGTGACGTCGGATTTGCAGTCCTACCAGCAGGCCATCTCGGCAGTGACGGCCCAACAGGGGGTGCTGATGACCCGGGATCAGGCACTCGCCGCGGCGGAGGCAGAGGTCGCGGCGGCGCACGTCCAGTTCGGTGCCGCGTCCAAGGCCCTCCAGGGATTCGCGATCAGTGAGTACGTGAGCAGCGGGTTGTACTCGAGCGCCCCGCTGGTGAGCTCCGGCAGTTCCGAGCCGCTCACACGGAACACTCCGCAGAGCCAAGACGGTGTGGTGGCGCAGCAGTATCTCGGGCTGACGGCGTCCAACCTGATCACCCGCGACGACGCTGCGCTGCGCGACGTCAAGAGCTCCGAAGAGCAACGTGACGAGGCGGCCAATGCGGTGACGCAGGCCGCCCTGACACTTACATCAGACGAGGCGGCCGAGAACCGCTGGCTGACCTTGCTCGCGAAGGACGTGGGGACGCTCGAGCACGCGGGCGTCTGTGCAACGGTGACCATCACGGCACCGACGCCGTCCGCACCGGCGCCAACGGGTTCGGCCAGCACGCCCGCAACGCTCGTCCCCACGACCACGACCACCTCAACGCCGCCTGTGACGACGTCCACCACCACGGCGCCCCCGACGGTGCCCACGACGACAGTGCCCTCGACCGTTCCCTCCGATACGTCGACCACGGCAGACCCCACGACGACAACGACGACGACCACGGTCCCCCCGCCGGTGCCGACGACCGTCCCCGTCACCGTTCCCTCGACCACGACCACAACCGTCCCGACCACCCCCGGAGCGACTGCACCATCGGCCACGACTCCCCCGGTGGTTGCCCCCGGCGTCACGGCGCTGCAGGGCTGCATCGCCCCTCTGGCTCCTCCCCCTGCCGCCTGACGAGCCCAACTGGCGACCGCGGCCGCCGGCGCTCGGACAGCAGCCGCCGGCGCTCGGACAACGGCCGCCGGCGCTCGGAACCCGCGCCGGAACGACGGGGCGGCCGCCTGGTTGCAGCCGTCCTGCGCTTCAGGCGTGACGGGTCAGAAGCCGGTGGCGGCGATGATTGAGCCGTTGAGGTGGGTGCCGGCCATGGAGCCGTCGTTCGGTGCGTCGCCGTAGGAGAACACCGCACCTTGGGCCGACGCCACCCAGTACCCCCCGCCGGTCGCGTCCGAGAATATGGCGGCGGCTGGATTCAAGCCCCCGACCGATCCGACCGGACCGCCCCGGGCGACGGCATCTCCATAGGCGTACACGGCGCCGTTGGCCAGCAGGACCCAGTACCCGTGTCCGTCGGCGGTGCGCACGGCGGAGGTGACCGGTGAGCCCTGGCCTCCCGGGGCACCGTAGAACGGAGCGTCGCCGAAGGCATAGACGTTCCCGGATCGGGTGATCAACCAGTACCCGTTGCCCGAGGCGTCGGGCACGACGGCGACGGCCGCTCCCGAGCAGCCACCGATGCCGGGGCACGAGCCCGCGAACCGGGCGTCGCCGTAGGCAAAGACTCCGCCGTCGGAGGCCACCATGAAGTAGCCGCCTCCGTCGGACGAGGGCACCATGCCGACGATCGGCGCGTTGAGGCTGTGTGGGAGGCCCGACCCGGCGGGATTGAGCCCGGTACCCGGTATCGATCCGAAGTAGCCGGCGGCGCCGAAAGCGAAGACGCCGCCGTCCGATGCGACCAGCCAATACCCGGCCTTGTTCGCTGTCGGGCTGATGCCGACCACCGGCCGCTGCAACGTGAGGCTGCCGGTCGAACCGTAGAAGTGGGCGGAGCCGAAGGTGAAGATGCCGCCGTCCGAGCCCACCAGCCAATAGCCGTACGTCGGCGAGGGGGGCGGGGGTGGTGGCGGAGGCGGCGGAGGCGGCGGGTCCGGAGCGGCCGTGAAGTCGTTGGCGGCGGTCGTGTAGACGACCGAATAATCGGCGCCATTGGGACCGCCCAGGACCAGCCCGCTGCAGGACGAGGTCACCAGGGAGTATGTGCCGGGCGTCAGGGTGGGGCCGATGGTCGTGGACGGCGCCACGGTGGTGCAGCTGAGACCACCGGTGTTCAGCGTGACACCGAATGGTGTGGTCCCCGGGCCGGAGAAGTTGGCGACGGCAGTGAAGGTCGGCGATCCACCGTACGTCTGGGTGCCCGACACGGCCACAGGCAGGGGGATGGTGGCGAGGCCCGTGGCCAGGGTCGACGCCACCGGCGTGCCGAGCCCGGTCGCCATGTCGTACCCGGCCATGGCCGGGAATTGGCCTCCGTCGGTGGCGTTGTAGTCGTTGTTCCCCGTGGTCACGTCATTGAGGAACGTGCCGGGAGAATGTTGGGCCAACAGGTACAGGGCCGGGTTCAGCGCGCCGTAGCCGGCCGTGTTGCCGTTGGCGGACGCAACGACGGCGACCACTGCTGCCCACAAGGGCACCGCTCCGCTCGTTCCTCCCAGCGCGGTCCAGTTCAGGCCGTCGACGTTGTCGTAAATGACATAGCCGCTGCTCGGATCGGCGTCGGCGGACACGTCGGGGACCTCGCGGCAAGCGCCGCCCGCAGTGGCGCAGGGGGTGCCGCTGCTGCCGCTGACCGTTCCGAGCGCCTGCTGGTACGCCGGCATGGTGAACGTCTTGGAGATCCCGCCGCCTCCTGCGCCTTCGGAGAAGTAAAGGGCGTCGTTCCAGGCCTGCTCCGTGGGCGGTGGACCAAGAGTCTGAGTCCCGTGACCGAGCGAGGTCCCGCCGACGGCGGTGACGTAGGGCTGGCTGGCCGGGTCCGAAACGGCGAGATTCAGGTTCTGAAGGATGTCCCACCCGCTCGCCGGGTCGGTGACCCACACGTAGTTCAGCGTGCCGTCACTCACGAGCTGACCCATGTTGTCCGAGCCGGTCCCGAGATTCACCGTCGCCGTGATGGCGTTCGTCGTCGTGTTGATCGTCGCCAGCACGTCGCCGGGGAAGCTCAGCCCGTTCAGGACGGCAAACACTTCGTTGCCGTCCGGCGACAGGCCGATGGACTGGACCACGCCGGTGCTCATGGACTGGCTCGTCGAAATGGTGCTGAACACAGCATGGGTGCTCAACCTGACAACCGAGATTCCTCCCCCCGACCCCGCGTTGGCCACGTAGAGGTTGCCGGCGCCCGTCGCGACCGCCAAGGCAACCGGGTCGTTGCCAACCGAGACGGTGCTGGGCGTCAACGAGCATCCGGAGGTCATGGACGCGTTGCACGTCGTCGCGTTGAAATACTCGATCCTGTTGTTGGTGCCGTCGGCGACGTAGATGTACCCGTTGGTGGGATCTACCGCGAGGGCCGTCGGCACGGACCCCGAGGGGAGGTTGACCGTGCTCACCCAGGCGTTGGTCCCGGCGTTGTAGACCGCCACCGTGCCGTTGCCGTTTCCCACATAGAGCGTGGAGCCGCTTACGGCGAGCGCAGCGGGGGCGTTGAGATGGCCGCCCGAGGGAATCTGCGTCGGTGAGCCGCAGCCGGACGTAGTCGACTGGTTGCACGTCGTAGTGGGGATGACTGTGATCGTGCTCCCGGAGTTGGCCACGAAGACTTTGTGCGCCGGCGCGTCCAGGGCGACGGCGTCGGGACCGCTCCCTGTCGCGACAGAACCCGCGGTCCCGAAGTTCGTCGGACTGCCCGTACTCCCTTCGCTGATCACGTTCACGGTATTGCCGGACTGGTTGGCGGTGTAGAGGGTCCCCGTGGAGGGGTCGACCGCCTGCGCCGCCGTGCTCGAGCCGGTGAATGCCCCGACGTTCCCGTTGATGTTGCAGCCCTCCGAACCCTGATCCCCGCTCGCGACGAAGATCGATTGCCCTTCGGCGGCAGCGGCTTGGAAGAGAGTGTTCTCCGAGTTCTGCAGTGATTGCCCCACGTAGGCCTCGCAGCCGTTGGTCCAGCTGGCGCTCACGATCTTGGCAGTGTCGTCACTGACGATCCGGTTGAACACGTCGTAAAGACTGTTCCCGCCTTCGTACACCTCGATGTTCGCTTGGGGCGCCAGAGACAACACCGTCTCGATATCGAGTTCGGCCTCGGCCGTGCCGGACCCGGTGGCGCCCCCGCCGTCCACATCCGTTTCCGTGATCTGTCCGCCGCCGAGCGTGATGCCGTAGCAATGGGCGAAGTGGCTGATGTCGCTCGCCGAGTAGCCCGAGCCCGTACCCCCCGACGGCTCGACCAGAGCGACGGTGCTTCCGGCCCCATAGTGGCTCGACGAGTAAAGGGAGTCGAACGAGTAGGCCTGCGCCAGCTCCGGCGCGTCGAGCGCGCCAAACGTGCCCTCCACCGAGCTGATGCTGTTGGCGCAGGGTCCTGTGACCGGCGAGGGCTGTCCCGGCGCCAGCGCCTCCGGGGCGGCTGCGGACTCAGGGTGTGGCGCGGCCGGGCTCGCCTGCGGGATGCTGGTCGAAGGCTGCGGTGGGCTGAGCGTGTCGAGGCCAAGGATGCCCTCGATCTGCGGTGCCACCGAGGTGGGGACCTCAGGCGCGGACGCGTTGTCGTATCCGGTCTTTCCCGAGGACAGGTGGTACTTCGAGATCGATGTCGCAAAGGCGGACTGGACCTGGGCCACTGTGCCGGAGACGGGCAGGGACAGCCCGGTCGACGAGGGTGGTCCCACGCTAAGGCCCTCCTGCCGGAGTGCAGACGTGACCTGCTTGATGGTGGAGGTCGTCGGGCCGAATTGCTGCGCGAACTGTGCCGGCGTCAGGAAGTGCCGGTATTGGGGCGAACCAGGGTCGGAGATCGCCTGCACCGCGGTCGCCAGCGCAGCCGGGTCGCGTGGCTTGAGGGTGACGACGAGCGGCAGGGCCGTGGCGGCCGGTGCGGGCCCGACGAGCGTGGCCCCCGGGGGAACCAGACCCTGGTGGCCGGGCAATCGCTCGCGACCCGTCCCGGCGCCTGAATTGGATGCCGCGGCCGCCTTCGACGCGGTGTCGGCGCCGAGGGCGGCGGTGGACGCCGCTGCGAGGGCGAGGACGAGCAGCGCGGCGGGAACGACGCGGCGCAGCCGACATCCCCCACGTCGATAGCCCTCCATCCGCGCGCCCTCCACAGCTGCCGCCTCGCCGGACAAGGCTAATGCACCTCGAGGGCCGCTGGCCGGCGCCTCCCGGCTTCGCGTCGAAGCACCCGACACGTGCGTTCGTGGATCGGCCTCATTCGGCCTCATTCCCTCTCTGGGGCATCTGGATCAGCCCGGCAGGAATGCCCCAGGGCCGGACCCGGCCCGGCGGGCGGGCGGGCGGCGGCGGCGTAGCGCCGGCCAGAGCGGTGCTCCCGGGGAGCACGCCGGCCAGCCCGAGGGCTGCGATGGGTCGGGCGGCCTGGCCACGCAGCCGCAGAGTCCTTGCCCCGGGCCCTGGCCCCGGGACCCGCCACCCCTGTCCGTGCCGATCCGGGCTGGTGCACCCGATTCCCGCGAGGTCGTGCGGTGGCTCCGCCAGCGGAACCCGGTGCGGGACGGGTCACGACCGATACGTCGGTGGGGTGCAGGCTCGTGTTGGCCGGAAACACCCGTCCTTCCGGGACGGGCGTGACTCCTCCGGGTCCATGGTCGCACCTCGCGTCGCACCAGGTTTCCACTCGGTAACCTGCACTGCGCTGTTCGACGTCGTCGAGCGTCGCACCAACGGTGCGATCCGGGGACGCCGCCGTCGGCCCGCGGCGCGCCGGCATGCCACACTGTGGGTTCCCCGCCCGCCGTCGATGGGAGCCGTCGGACACGTGTTGGTTTTCACCTTCCCCGGACAGGGTTCACAGCGCGCCGGAATGGGTGAACCGTGGGTCGACCACCCGTCATGGGAAGTCGTCGAGGAAGCCTCGGCTGCCGCTGGTCGCGACCTGTCCCACCTGCTGCTGCACGCTCCCATCGAGGAGCTCACCCAGACCGAGAACGCGCAGTTGGCCACGACCGTGCTCAGCCTCGTCGTGCTCGATGCGGTCGAGCGCATCGGGCTCACCCCGGCCGCCTGCGCCGGCCACAGCCTCGGCGAGTACACGGCGCTGGTCGCCAGCGGGTCCCTTCGCTTTGACCACGGGATCCAGCTGGTGGTTGCGCGCGGCGAGGCCATGGCCCGCGCCGGGGAGGAGGCACCCGGGACCATGGCCGCTCTCCTGGGCATCGCCGACGACGACGCCGAGGCAGCCTGCATGCGCGCCGAGGGCGACGTCTGGGTGGCCAACTACAACGCACCCGGCCAGGTCGTCATCGCCGGGACGGCCGACGCCGTCGCCCTGGCCGGGGAGCTGGCCAAGAGCCTCGGGGCCAAGCGCGTCATGCCGATCCAGGTCTCGGGCGCGTTCCACACGCCCCTGATGCAGGGAGCCCGGGCCGACCTGCGCAAGGCGCTGGCCGAGGTCACCTTCCTCACGCCCGAGGTGCGCGTCGTGGCCAACGTGGACGCACACGTCCATGACGACCCCGCCGAGTGGCCCGGGCTGCTCTCCGCCCAGCTCTGCAGCCCGGTGCGCTGGCGCCAGACGCTTCAGACGTTCGCCGGGCTGGGACTGACCTCACTGGTGGAGCTCGGGCCGGGCGGCGTGCTCAGTGGGTTGGCGAAGCGCAGCCTGCCCGAGATCCAATCCCTGGCCGTCTCCAAGCCCGAAGATCTGGACACACTGATGGATCAGATCAGCGCCGCCGGCACCTGGCGGGCCGAGCCCGCCGTGCACCAGGGCGAGCACCTCTACATGTCCGAGCGGGTCGTCGTCAGCCCCTCGAGCGGGATCTTCAGCCCGGAGACCTCGCTGCAGGCGCCGGGAACGGGTCTGCTGCCGGGGACCGCCGACGGGTCCGCCCCCTCCTCCCCCGTCGACGTCGGGGACCTCGTCGGCCGCGTCGGAGTTTCCGACGTGCGTACACCCTTCGCGGGGCAGGTCATCGGCTGGCTCGCCGCCGATGGCGAGCGGGTCCAGGAGGGTCAGCCACTCGTCTGGCTCAGGGTGCCCGACGCGCGCTGATGGCCGTCGTGCTCGTCACTGGTGGGACCCGCGGCATCGGCGCGGCCTGTGTTGCCTGGTTCCTGGCCAACGGCGACCGGGTGGCCACGTCCTACCGCTCGGCGGACCCCCCCGGAGCACCGGAAGCCGCCGACCCCGAGCGCTTCTTGGCCGTCCGCTGCGATGTGCGCAACCCCGAGGAGGTGGATTCCGCCTTCGCCACCATCGAGGAGCGATGGGGTCCGGTCGAGGTCCTGGTGGCCAACGCGGGCATCACGTCGGATTCTCTGATGCTGCGCATGAGCGACCAGGCGTTCCACGACGTGATCGACGCCAACCTGACAGGCTCGTTCCGGGTGGCCAAGCGGGCCGTGGCCAAGATGATCCGGCTGCACGCGGGCCGCATCATCTTCGTCTCGTCGGTGGGCGCCTTCGTCGGGCTCCCCGGCCAGGCCAACTACGCCGCCTCCAAGGCCGGCCTGGTGGGCATGGCCCGGGCCATCGCCCGCGAGGTGGGAAGCCGCCAGATCACGGTGAACGTGGTTGCCCCGGGGTTGATCGACACTGACATGACCGCCGCCCTCGGCGCCGACAGGGTGGCCCTGATGGCCGGTCAGGTGCCGCTCGGGCACGCCGGCAGACGCGGCTGACGTGGCCGCCGTCGTGGGCTTCCTGGCCTCTGATGCCGCCGCTTACGTGACCGGGGCCGTCCTGCCGGTCGACGGTGGGCTGGGCATGGGCCTGTAGCGTTCAAGGGACCGACAGACAAAGGAGCAGATCGTGGACAGCGACGCAGCGTTCGAGAAGTTTCGCGAGTGCGCCGTGGAAGTACTGCAGGTGCCGGCCGAGAAGGTCACCAAGGAAGCAAAGTTCGCCGAAGATCTCGACGCCGACAGCCTCGACCTGGTCGAGCTCGTCATGGCGTTGGAAGAGGCGTTCGACATCACGGTCGAAGAGACCGAGCTCGAGGACATCACCACCATCGGGCAGGCCTTCGACCTGATCTCCGCCAAACTCTGATGCAGATCGGGATCGGCCCCGAAGGCCCGATCCGGGGGCGGCGGGTCGCCGTCACGGGTCTTGGCGCGGTCACGTGCTGCGGGGTCGGGGTGGATGCACTGTGGGAGGGACTGCTCCACCCCACGGTTGTGGGCGGGGTCGTACGCGACTACGAGCCCAAGGACTGGTTCGGACCCAAGGAGGCGCGCCAGCTCGACCGGTTCGCACAGTTCTCCATGGTGTCGGCCGACCAGGCCGTCAGCGCGGCCGGTGACGTCGCCGTCGATCCCGCCAAGGCGGGCGTCGTGTTCGCCACCGGGGTCGGCGGACTCGAGACCCTGGCCGGTCAGGTGGGTGTCTACAACGAGAAGGGGGCCGACCGGGTCTCCCCGCGCCTCGTCCCGATGATGATGGCCAACGCCGGGGCGGCCGGCATCTCCATGCGTCTGGGGTGGCGTGGTCCGTCCGAGGTGATCTGCACGGCGTGTGCCGCCGGCACGCACGCCATCGCCGCCGCCGCCCGGCTTGTCGCCACGGGTCGCTGCGACGTGGTCATCGGGGGCGGCTCCGAGGCCAGCATGCACCCCGTCGCCCTGGCCGCCTTCGCCAACATGACGGCGCTCTCGTCATCGGGCCACTCGCGCCCCTTCGACGCCCGGCGCGACGGTTTCGTCATGACCGAAGGGGCGGCCGCACTCGTGCTCGAGGACTGGGACCGGGCCGTGGCGCGCGGTGCCACGATTTACGCCGAAGTGGCGGGGGCCGCCAGCACCGCCGACGCCCATCACATCACCGCGCCCGCGCCGGACGGCACTGGCGCGGTTGGCTGCATGGAGCTGGCGCTGGCCGACGCCGGCATCGAGCCGTCCGACGTCGGGCACATCAACGCGCACGGCACTTCGACACCCCTCAACGATCTGGCCGAAGCGAGGGCCATCGTCAAGGTCTTCGGCGACCCGGGTCCCCTGGTCACCTCGACGAAGGGGGTGACCGGCCACGGGCTGGCCGCGGCCGGCGCCATCGAAGCGGTGGCCGCCGTGCTCACCATCGACCGCGCCACCATCCCGCCGACCGCCGGCTACGGCGAGCCCGACCCCGAGATCTCCATTCAGATCGTGCACGGCGAGCCGCGCCCCTGGGAGCCCGCCGCGGTGCTCTCGAACTCTTTCGGCTTCGGCGGCCACAATGGCTGCCTGGTGCTGCTGCCCCCCGGCTGAACCCAGCCGGTAAGGTCGCACCTCCGCTGCCGCCGGTGCAGCGACTGGTGAGGTCCGTCGATGGGAAGGCTGCAAACCTGGGCCGGCGCGGCGCGCCATTCCCGCCTGTTCCAGGTCGTGGCCGCAGTAGCGGTCATTGCCCTGGTGGCGGGAGGCGTCGTGGTGGCCACGCGCAGCCGCCCGCCGGCGCCGACCCCCGCCCCGAAGGTCTCGACCCGCGCCCTCTCCCTCGGCGACTCGGTCCCCTACGGGCACGGGCTGGCCAATCCCTATCTGACGCCCCAGATCGGGCTCCCCGCCCGTGCGGTCTCCCAGGGCCCCTCGCCCCAGGCCTACCCCAGCCTGGTGGCCGATGACCTCGGGCTGACGATGACCGTGCGGAGCACCAACTGCCACCTGGCCGGCGACCAGCTCTCCATAAGCGGTGCGGTGGCCGACGGTGCCGACAACACGACGCGCGACGGGCAATGCCCCGTCCCTCCCCAGCGAGCCCGGAACATGGCCGACGAGATCGCGTCGGCCGACCTGGCGCAGCACCCGGCCCGCTTGGTCCTCCTGCAGGACGGGGCCGACGACATCGACTTCAGCGCCTGCCTCGAGTTCCAGCTGGCCCGCGTCCTGGGGGCCGGCCTCGGTCTCGGGCACAGCTGCGTCACCAACGGGTCCGTGACGCCGCACGTCGCAGCGGACCTGGCCAACGTGCGGACGAGCCTGGCCCACGCCATCGAGACCCTGGCGCCACACGCCGCGACCATCGCGGTGCTCGACTACTACCAGCCGATCCCGGAGCCGTCGCAGATCGCCAAGGGCACCGCGACGTCTGGTCTGCGCACCAACCTGGTCTGCAGCGGATTGAAGCCCAATGCCGGCAGCACCTTCGCCGCGGCCCAGGTCGTCCTGTCGGCTCTCAACAAGGCCGTTGCCGGAGCCGTGGGTGACGCGCGCACCCACCACGTCAAGAACGTGACCCTGGTCGACGTGTCGGGCGCCCTCGACGGCCACGGGATCTGCACGGCGCAGCCCTGGGTCTTCTCGGGCGAACCGGTTCCCGACACGACGCTGGCGGCCGACGCCGAGCGCATCCTGGCCGCCAAGGCCTGCTCCGGGACGGATGCCCTCCATGGGCAGATGTCCTGCGCGTCCCTGACCGGGTCGGCGTTGGCGGCCGAGCGGAGCCTGCAGGACTACGTGTGGCGGGCCGCCCACCCGACGGCGGCGGGACAGCGAGCCATCGCCGCGCTGGTAGAGCACCAGCTCGGCCGAGTTCGCTAGTCGATCGCCTGGCGCAACGACCCGACGAAGGCCGCAGCTCCGTCGGGGCCCTCGTCCTGGAGCAGGCGGCGCACCAGGGCCGAGCCGACCACCACGCCGTCGGCCACCTCGCACACCTCAGCGGCCTGCGCCGGCGTCGACACACCCACGCCCACACAGACCGGCAGGTCGGTGCAGCACCGGATCTTCTCGACGACCCTGGTCACGTCCTTCCCCAAATCGCCTCGCTCACCGGTGACACCCATGCGGGCCACGGCGTAGACGAAGCCGCCGGCCCGCGCACAGATGCGCTCCACCCGATCTGGCGGAGACGACGGGGCGACCAGCAGGACCGTGTCGATCCCTGCGGCGTCCGCCTCGAGTGCCCACGGAGCGATCTCCTCGATCGGGAGGTCGGGGATGATGGCACCGCGCACTCCGGCCGAGGCCAGCGAGCGCGCCATGCGCTTGTGCCCCGCCCGGTAGACGAGGTTGTAGTAGGTCATGACGGCCACGGGTACCGGGGCGTCGGCCCGCGCGATGCCGTCGAGGACCCCGTCGGGCACCGTCCCCCGGGTCAGGGCACGCAGGGCAGCCTCCTGGACCACCGGCCCGTCCATCATCGGGTCCGAGAATGGGATGCCGACCTCGACCGCGTCGGCCCCGGCCGCGATCACTGCGGCGAGGGACTGCGTCCAGTCGTCGGTCATACCCCCCATCAGATAGGGAATCAGCAGCTTGCGCCCGCGCTCGCGGCCGGCCCGTAGCTCCTTCTCGAGGTCAGGCATCCGTCTCGCGGCCGAAGATCTCGCGCACCTGGGCCACGTCCTTGTCGCCGCGGCCCGACAGCGTCACCAGGACCGTCGAGCCGGCCGGCAACGCGTCGGTGCCGGCACAGCGGGCGACCCAGGCCACCGCGTGGGCCGATTCGAGCGCAGGAATGATGCCTTCGGTGTGGCTGAGGAGGCGGAAGGCCTCGAGCACCTCGGCGTCCGTCGCCATGGAGTATTCGGCCCGCCCCGTGGCCGCCAGGTGCGCGTGCTCGGGTCCCAGCCCCGGGTAGTCCAGCCCGGCGGAGATCGACTCGGCCTCCAGGATCTGCCCTGCTTCGTCCTGGAGGAGGCGCGAGTGCATCCCGTGCAGGACGCCCGGAATCCCGTTGGTCACGGCGGCGCCGCCGGCTGCCTCGACGCCGACCAGCCGGGCCGGCGTGTCCACGAAGCCGGCGAACGTCCCGGCGGCGTTGGAGCCCCCGCCGATGCAGGCGACGACCACGTCGGGCGCGGCGCCCCCAGCAGCTCCCGGCACTGGCCGCGGGCCTCCTCGCCGACCACGCGCTGGAGCTGGCGCACCATGTAGGGGAACGGGTGCGGCCCCATGACCGACCCGAGGCAGTAGTGCGTGGTGTCCACCGTGGCCACCCACTCCCGCATCGCCTCGTTGACCGCATCCTTCAGCGTCCGGCTGCCCGAGGTGACCGGCCGCACCTCCGCGCCCAGCAGCTCCATGCGGAACACATTGAGCTCCTGACGCTTCGTGTCCACCTCGCCCATGAAGACCGTGCACTGGAGCCCGAAGAGCGCGGCGGCCGTGGCCGAGGCCACACCGTGCTGGCCCGCGCCAGTCTCGGCGATCATCCGTGACTTGCCCATGCGGGTGGTCAGCAGGGCCTGGCCGACGACGTTGTTGAGCTTGTGGGAGCCCGTGTGGGCCAGGTCCTCCCGCTTGAGCAGCACCCGAACCCCGAGGCGCTCCGACAAGCGGGCGCACTCGGTCACCGGAGTCGGGCGACCCCCGTAGTGGTGCAGGAGGGAATCGAGCTCGGCCCGGTACGCCGGGTCGGCCCAGGCGTCGTCGAACCACTTCTCGAGCTCGAGGCAGGCGGGCATGAGCGACTCCGGTACGAAGCGACCACCGAATTCGCCGAAACGCCCGTCCGGACCCGGATGGCCCATCAGGCTCTCGTCGCTCATCCGTCCCTCCAGTCGTAGGGCTCCTCTGCGACGGCGTCGCGCAAGGGTTCCCGCGCCGCGACATCGGCGCCGGCCTGGCGCGCGTTGACGATGAAGTTCCGCAGGAGCAAGGGGTCCTTGCGGCCGGGTGCCGCCTCGACACCGCTCGACACGTCGACTCCACGCGGACGCAGATGGGCCACCGCCGGGCCCACGTTGTCGGGGCGCAGGCCGCCCGAGACGATCAGGCGTTCATGGTCGACCACGCCCTCGGCCAGCCGCCAATCGAAGACCTGACCCGACCCCGGGTTCTCGCCGTCGACGAGGAGCAGGTCCGCGCCGAATTCATCGAAGCGCACGATGGTGCGGTCCCCCGCCGGGAAGGCCTTGATGACCGTCGGCACACGGGCGCGGACCCATTGGGTCTCCTCCGCCGTCTCGTGCCCGTGCAGCTGCGCCGCACCGAGGCCCGCGATCCGGACGGCGTCCACAATGCGCTGGGGCGCCTCGTCGCGGAAGACGCCCACGGTCAGCACGTGCTCCGGCAGCCGCTTCGCGATGTCGCCGGCGAGCTGCACCGAGACCTGCCGCGAGGAAGGGGCGAAGATGAAGCCCACCGCCGAAGCCCCGAGACTGACCGAGAGCAGCGCGTCCGCCTCGGACGTGATCCCGCAGATCTTGACCAAGAGGTCCTCGATCATCGCGTCCCGACGGGATGCCCGACCAGCTCGCGGAGCTGGGCCGGCCGGTCTCCGGCCCGCACGAGGGTCTCACCGACCAAGATGGCGTCATAGCCGGCCTCGGCCAGCCGGCGGGCGTCGTCACCGTCGCGGATCCCCGACTCGGCCACCGCGACCACCTCGGCCGGAATGCGCGCCGCCAGCGCGCAGGCGCGCTCGTGATCCACCTGGAACGTGCGCAGGTCGCGCTGGTTGACCCCGATCAACCCGGCGCCGGCGGCGAGGGCGCGCGTCAACTCCTCCTTGTCGTGCACCTCCACCAGCGCGGCCAGACCGAGCTCCTCGGCCAGGGCGGCGCACGCCAGGAGCTCGCCGTCCGACAACGCGGCGGCGATGAGCAGAACGGCGTCCGCCCCCATCAGGCGGGCGTCGGCCACGTCGGCCTCCTGCACCGTGAAGTCCTTGCGCAGGGCGGGCAGGCCCGAGGCCTGGCGCGCCGCGGCCAGGTCGGCAGGCGAGCCGCCGAAGAAGTCCACGTCGGTCAGGACCGAGAGGCAGGCGGCGCCACCCGCGACGTAGTCCTTCGCCACCACATCGGCCTGCAGCCCGGGGTCCAGGTCGCCCTTGGACGGGGAACGCCGCTTGATCTCCGCGATGCACGACAGGCCGCCGCCGCGCAGCGCGCCGGCGAAGTCCCGGGGCGGTGGCGTGCTCGCCGCCTGTTCGACCAGGTCGGACAGGGGGCGGCGGTCAGACTCGGCGCGGGCCCGGTGGGAGACGAGGATGTCCGCCAGGTAGGTGGGCATGACGCTTCAGCGTAGTGGCGCACCCTTTCCGCCCCGGTCCAGGCCCCGCGCGCCGGCCACCCGGCCCCCGGGACGGTCGCGCCGTCACACCGCTCAGCCGCGGAGGCGGCGGAGCACGCGCGCCCGTCGTTGGCGCGCCTCGCGCGGAAGTGGGCTGACCGGCTTCCCGAGCGGACGGCCGGCCGCTTCGGCATCATGCAGCATCTCGGCCAGGCCCGAGTAGATGACCTCGATGGTGAAGTCGTCGACTTCGATGGCCGCCACTTCGCTACCGTCGTCCGCCAGGTGGATGACCCTGACCATCAGTCCCCCAGAACCCGGTGGCGAACTTCCTCGCCCCGACGCTCGATGGCGATGCAGTTGCCGTCGCGGAAGATCCAGCCGACCTCGCGCCACGGGTCGAGGTCGGGCAGCGCCTCGGCCCGCCCCGTGCTCACCACGTGCCTGTCGTCATTGCTGCGGCCCACACGGAGAGGTTGCGCCTCCGTTGTCTCAGGTGCGGTGACGTCCGGTTGCAGTTGTGGTGCTTGCGTGCCTCGAGGTCGACGAACTCGTCATCCCTGCCAGCGCCTGCCAGCCCTGCCAGCCCTGCCAGCCCTGCCATCCCTGCCCTGGTCACGTGCTGTGCTGGACGCCGCTCGGGCTCAGCGGGCAAAGAGGTGCCAGCCCGCCCACATCCAGGACAGGACCAGGAGCACCCGCAGGAACGGTCCCGTGGCCAGGCGCTCCAGGACCACGCCGGGCCGGGCGAGCGTGGACCCGGCCGTGCGCGACCGCGCCCACAGGCCCAGAGCGCAGAGCGACGAGGCCCAGGACGGCCCGCACGGCGTACGAGAGCGCGGAGTCACGGCGACGGGGTCGGCTCCTGCCGCGGCGCCGGCTCCGGAGTGGGCGTCGACGTCGGCGCCAGCGTCCCCTTGCGCAGAATCGCCGTGCCCAGGCACAGCCAGGCGAAGAACATCAGGGCCTTCAACACGAAGAATCGATCCACCGCATCGAACATGGAGCTCAGTGTCGGGTGGTCGGCCCGGCTGCCGCGGGCGGCGTAGTCGGCCAGCTCCCACAGCACGATGGCGGCGAACAGGACGACCCAGGCGCGGAAGGGATGGGTCCCGTCGGCGCCGACCCGGCGCGGCCGCGGCCGGAGGGGCCAGCGGATGACGACGAGGACCGCCAGCCCGATGATGGGAAGCGCTGTCAGGACGTCGGCGGGCTTCGTGAACGCAGTGGTCCCGGCCGCGCGCCAAGGCTAGGCGAGGGCCGCCACCGCGCCGAGCAGCGCGAGGTGGCGTGGGTGCCGGCCGCCGGGGCGCTCCTCTGCCGCCACCGGTGCGCCCGTCCGCCTCAGCCCGGCCCGGGGGCCGCGTCGCCGGTAAGCGGCAAGCTCATGGCCCGGACGGCGCGCGAGCCGCCGACGCCCTCGCCAGAGCGCACGCGGATCGGCCCCGGGGACGGGACGTTGCGCTGCAGGTAGCCGAGCGCCACCCACGCGCCGAGCTCCACGCTCCAGGCCGCTGAGGTGATGCTGCCCGCCACCTTGTCCTCCGCCGCACCGTCGCCGGCGGGCGCCTCGCCGCCGTGCAGGGTCATTCCCCGGGTCAGCGGCGGCCCCTCACCGGCGGGCGCCACCACGCCGATGAGGCGTCGGGCGACGTTCGACCCGCGTGCAGTCGATCCGCGCCACCAGTTCCTGTCCCGTGTAACACCCCTTCGTGAAGCTCACCGTGCGCTCGACCAACGCCGCCTCTGCCGCGATGGTCTTGCCTGTGAGCTCTGTGCCCATGGCCGGGATCCCCGAAACGATCCGGCACGCCTCGACGGCGTCTCCCCCGCAGGCGATGACGCCGGCCGGGAGTGTGGCGGCGTCCGGCCCCAGCACCACGTCCTCGGGGCCCAGCAGATCGATCCCAGTCCAGCCGTTCCACTCGAAGGGCAGGGCCAGCACGCCTCGTTCGGCCAGGACCGTCAACAGGCCCGCCGCCGCCTCGGCGACCGCCTCGCCCCGCAGCGACAGGCCCGCCAGGGCAACGGCTCCAGCTCGACCTTCGAGCGCAGGAGGAAGCGGCGCAGGCGCGTCGCCACGGCGTCCCCGTAGCCGGCGTCGACGTCCAGCACGAACCCATGCCCGTCGGTCCGGGTCACCCGCAGCAGGGCCGACAGCTTTCCGTCCGGCTCGAGCAGCAACGTGTCCGCCGCCGCGCCCACCGCCAGGGCCGACACGTCCTGGCTCAGCTGGCCCTGCAGGTAGGCCTCGGCGTCCGGCCCGCGCACGGCCAGCACGTCCCGGGCGGCCCTGAAGGCGCCCGCGCCGCGGCGCAGCGCATCGGTCTCGGTTTCGAGCGCCGCCACCGTCACGGCTCCCTCCGGACGTCGCGCGCCGCACCCATGCCCCGCGCCGCGGTGACGGCGACCAGCAGCGCGCCCGCCTTGTGCGCGCACTCCTCGTCCTCGCTCTGCGGATCGCTGTCGGCCACGATCCCCGCGCCCGCCTGGACGCTGGCCCGCCCGTCGGGCGTCACCACCATGGTACGGATGGCGATGGCGGTGTCGACGTTGCCCGAGAAGTCGATGTAGCCGACGACGCCGCCGTAGACGCCGCGCTTGGTCGGCTCGAGCTCGTCGATGATCTCCATGGCGCGCACCTTGGGCGCGCCCGAGAGCGTTCCGGCGGGCAGCGTCGCCCGCAGCACGTCGATCGGGCCCTTGCCCTCGGCCAGCTCGCCCGACACCTGCGAGGTGATGTGCATGATGTGGCTGTAGCGCTCGATCGTCATGAGCTCGTCGACCTTCTCGGTGCCGAAGCGCACGACCCGGCCCGACGTCGTTGCGGGCCAGGTCGACCAGCATGATGTGCTCGGCCAGCTCCTTGGGGTCCTCGGCCAGCTCCCCCTCGAGGAGCCGGTCGTGCTGCTCGTTCTCCCCGCGGGCCGCGAGCCGGCGATGGGCCGGGAGATCACGACGCCGTCGCGCAGCCGCACCATCGGCTCGGGCGACGCCCCGACGACCGTCACCTCGGGGAAGCGCAGGAAGTACATGTACGGGACTCGGATTGAGCAGGCGCAGGGCGCGGTAGACGTCGAAGGGGTCGGCACCGAGGTCGAGGTCGAAGCGCTGCGAGAGCACGACCTGGAAGATGTCGCCGGCCCGGATGTACTCCTTGGCCACCCCGATCGACGGCCTTGTAGTCCGCCGCGGAGACCGTCCGTGTCGCGTCGGCCTTCAGCAGTTCCGCCGGCGGTGCGGCCACCAGCGGCGGCCCCGAGCCCTCCCCGGGCCGGGCGCAGTCCGCCGCCAGCTCGACGCAGCCGGGCGCAGGCGGCCTCGTAGGCCGCTGCCACCGCCTCGGCGTCGACCACGCCGTCGGGCGCGTCGGGCACCACCACGTTGTCGACGAGCACGATGCGCTGGCGCCAGTGGTCGAAGGCGCAGAACTGGCCGATGACGACCAGCGCCGCGTCGGGGTGGCCGAGGTCGTCCACCGGCGGGCCGGGAGGCGCTCGACCTCGCGCACCACGTCATAGCCCAGATACCCGACCAGCCCGCCGTGCAGCGGCGGCAGCCCGGCGAGCAGCGGCGACTGGTAACGCGTCACGAGGGCCTCCACCGCGGCCAGGATCCCGTCGTCCGAGCTCGGCACACCGAGGCGCCCCGATGGCCTCGACACGACGGCCCCGCGCCGTGAGCGTGGCGAGCGGGCGGCGCCCCACGAAGGAATAGCGGCCCCAGCGCTCGCCGCCCTCGACCGACTCGAAGAGGAAGCCGTCCCCGTCCCCCACGATGTTGGCGAAGCAGGTGACCGGCGTCAGCGTGTCGGCCACCACTTCGCACCAGACCGGCAGGATCGTGTGCTCCTTGGCCAGCGCCGCGAACTCGGCGGGGTCGGGGCGGAAGGCCAGCGCACCCGGGCCCGGCCCGGGCCGGCGCCGGGTGTCACGGCGCGGGCACTCCCGGCCCCGCGCCGATGATCCGGTAGAAGCACGTCCGCTCGCCGGTGTGGCAGGCCCCGCGGCCGTGCTGGTCGACCCGCACGACGAGGGCATCCCCGTCGCAGTCCATGCGCACCTCGCGCACGTACTGGCGGTCCCCCGACGTCTCGCCCTTCTGCCAGTACTCCTGGCGGCTGCGGCTGTAGAACCAGGAGCGGCCGGTCTCGAGCGTGCGGCGCAGCGCCTCGGCGTCCATGTAGGCCACGGTCAGGACTGTCCCGTCGGCGGCGTCCTGCACGATGGCCGGCACCAGTCCGTCGCCCTTGGCGAAGTCGACCATGCGCGCCAACTCCTCGTCGAAGGTGAGCGGCACGCCCTCGGGCGCGGCGGATGCGGTCGGCGCCCCGGCCGCGCTCACAGGTACAGCCCCGTGCCGCTGTCGTTGCGGGGCGACGCGATGGCGTGGATGTCGCGCTCGCGCAGGATCACGTACTCCTCGCCGTGCACCTCGACCTCGAAGCGGTCCTCGGGGTTGAACAGCACGGTGTCACCGACCTTGACCGTGCGCACGTGGGGGCCGACCGCCACGGCCTCGGCCCAGGTGAGGCGCCGGCTGATCTGGGCCGTGGCCGGGATCAGGATGCCCGCCCGGGAGCGCCGCTCGCCGTCGGTCGGCGAGATCTGCACCAGCACGCGGTCGAAGAGCACCGAGATCGGCTGCTTGTCCACGCTGGTGTCCTGCTTCGGGGTCCCGGCCCGGCTCGAGCTCGAGCTCGAGCTCGAGCTGCCCTTGGTCGTCGACGTGGCCACCTAGGCACGGTACCGCACGGACGCGCCCTTCCAGGTCAGGGGGCCAGATCAGGCGGGGCGGACGGTGACCCCCCGCGCGGCCATGTAGGCCTTGGCCTCCCTGATGGTGAATGTACGCCGGTGGAAGATCGAGGCCGCCAGGACGGCGTCGGCACCCCCGTCGAGCGCGCCGTCGACCAGGTGCTGCAAGACCCCGACCCCCCCGGACGCCACCACGGGGATGTCCACCGCCTCGACCACGGCGCGGGTCAGCGCGAGGTCGAAGCCGTCGTGCGTGCCGTCGCGGTCCATGGACGTCAGGAGGATCTCGCCGGCACCGTTGGTCGCGCACTCGACCGCCCAGGCCACGACGTCACGGCCCACCGGTGTCCGCCCACCGTGCGTGTGGACCTCCCACCCGTCCCGACCCGGGCGGGCCCGGGCGTCGATGGCCACCACCGCGCACTGGCCGCCGAATTCGTCGGCGATCTCCCGCACCAGCTCGGGTCGTTCCACGGCGGCTGTGTTCACCGCGACCTTGTCCGCCCCGGCCCGGAGGAGGCGGCGTGCGTCTTCCGCCACCCGGACCCCACCCCCGACGGTGAGGGGGATGAAGACCTGCTCGGCCGTGCGCGCCACCACCGAGACCATCGTCTCGCGACCGTCGGATGACGCCGTGATGTCGAGGAACGTGACCTCGTCGGCGCCCTCGGCGTCGTAGCGCGCGGCCAGTTCGACGGGGTCGCCCTCGTCGGTCAGGTCGACGAAGCGCACCCCCTTGACGACGCGCCCGCCGGTGACGTCGAGGCAGGGGATCAGGCGGACGCTGCGCACGCCTCGATGCCCTCCTCCACGCTGAGCCGGCCCTCCACGATGGCCTTGCCCACGATCGCCCCGGCCAGGGTCCGGCCCGCGAACTCCAACCGGGCCAGCGCCACCAGGTCCCCGACGCCCGAGACGCCACCCGACGCCACGACGGGTAGCGCCGTGACGGCCAGCACTGCGGCCAACCCCGTCAGGTCGGGGCCCGACAGCATGCCGTCACGCGCCACGGCCGTCGCGACGACCGCGCCGATGGGCTCCTTCTCCCAGAGCTCGAGGAGCTCGCTCACGGCGAGGCCGGATCCGGCGAGCCACCCCTGGGCCTGGGCCTCGGCCACCCCGTCGTCGCCGAGCCGGTAGTCGAGCCCGACCGCTACCCGGCCCGGCCACCGCCGGGCGCAGCGGCCGGCCAGCGCGGGCTCCTCGAGGGCGGCCGTCCCGAGGACGACCCGGGCCACGCCGGACTCGAGGACCTCCGCGGCGTCGTCCTCGGAGCGGATCCCGCCACCGAACTCCACGCTGACCCCGGCCACGCGGGCGAGACGCACGATCTGGCCCAGCACGCCACGCTCGTGCGGTACGCCCGTGCGCGCACCGTCGAGATCGACCACGTGGATCCAGCGTGCCCCCCCGGCGATGTACGCGGCGGCCAGCGCCGACGGGTCGCCGTAGCGTTCCTCCCGCCCGAAGTCGCCCTGCGTGAGGCGGACCGCGGTGCCGGCGCGGAGGTCGATGGCGGGCAGGAGCTCCATCACGCCGCCGCCTTGGCCAGGCCCACGAAGTTGGCCAGCAGGGCCAGCCCGGTCGTTCCCGACTTCTCCGGGTGGAACTGCGCGCCCCACAGGAGGCCGCGCGTGGCCAGCGCGGCCACCGCGCCGCCGTAGTCGCACACCGCCACCGTCTCGTCACCGACCGGCGGCGCGAACGAGTGGACGAAGTAGACCCAGGGCCGCTCCCCCAGCCCGCGCAACAGCTCCGGCTCGTCCGTGCCCCGCACCTCGAGCGTGTTCCACTGCATCTGCGGGCGCTTGACGCCCGGCGGGAGCGGCGCCACCGTCCCGCGGAAGACGCCGAGGCCCGACGCGCCGGGGCTCTCGAGCGAGCCCTCGTAGAGCAGCTGGAACCCGACGCACACCCCGAAGAAGGGCACGCCGGCCGCGAGCGCGGCGCGGGCCGGATCCTCCAGACCGCTGTCGCGCAGCGCCCGCGCGCAGGCGCCGAACGCGCCCACCCCGGGAAGCACCACGGCGTCGGCCGCCGCCACCGTCGCCGCGTCGTCGACCAGGCGCGCCGCTGCGCCCACGTGCTGGAGCGCCTTCTCGGCCGAACGGAGATTGCCGATGCCGTAGTCGAGGACGGCGATGCGCGGCCCTCCCGTCACAGGCTGCCCTTGGTGGAGGGGATGCCACCCCCCTCGACGCGCACGGCGTCGCGCAGGCAGCGGGCCACCCCCTTGAAGCTGGCCTCCAGCATGTGGTGCGTGTTCTTCCCCTCGAGCTGACGGATGTGCAGCGTCAGGTTGGCGGCGGTGACGAAGGCGCGCCAGAACTCCTCGGCCAGCTGGGGGTCGAACGGCGGCGTGCCCAGGCCAGCGCGCGTCGGGGGCGAACTCGAGCGAGTAGGCCAGGAAAGGCCGGCCCGACAGGTCGAGGGCCACCTCGATGAGCGCCTCGTCGAGGGGTAACAGCATGGAGGCGAAGCGCCGCACGCCCGCCTTGTCGCCGAGGGCCTCGGCCAGGCAGCTCCCGAGTACGATCCCCACGTCCTCGACGGTGTGGTGCGCGTCGACGTGCAGGTCGCCCGTGGCATGCACCGTGAGATCGAAGCCGGCGTGCCGGCCCAGCTGCTCGATCATGTGGTCGAAGAACGGCAGGCCGGTGGTTACCTCGGTCCGGCCCGATCCATCGAGTGCCACCATGGCGTCGATCGTGGTCTCCTTGGTGGCACGCGCCTTGGTGGCGCGGCGGGCTTCGATGGTCACAGGCTCTCCTTCAGGGCGTGGAGGAAGCGATCGTTCTCGTCGGGCGTCCCGATGGTGACGCGCAGGCAGCCGCGCAGTCCGTCCCAGCTGGCGCAGTTGCGGATCAGGATCGAGTGGTCCAGCAGCGAACGCCACACCTCGCCCCCGTCCCGGTCCCGGGGGCGGAACAGGATGAAGTTGGCATCCGAGGGCCAGCTGTCCACGGGGAGGTCGTGCAGCCCGGCGGCCACCCTCCCCCGCTCCTCGGAGATGCGGGCCACCCGCGCCTCCATCTCGGGCACATGGCGCAGCGCCACCAGACCGGCCACCTGCGTCTGAGCCGACAGGTGGTAGGGCAGCACGACCGATTCGCACGCCGCCACCACGGCGGGATCGGCCACCAGGTAGCCCAGGCGTGCGCCCGCCATGGCCCACGTCTTGGAAAAGGTGCGGGTCACGACGAGGCCCGGGTGCGCGGGCCCGCGCAGCTCGAGGGCCGACCACGGGGAGAACTGCCCGTAGGCCTCGTCGACGATGACGAGAGCCGGCGCCGCCTCACAGACGGCGGTCACGGTCGCCGCCGGCTCCGCCCGGCCGGTCGGATTGTTGGGCGAGCAGAGGAACGTGACGTCGGGGTGCTGCGTCGCCATCAACCCGAGCGCCTGGTCGGGGTCGATAAGGAAGTCGTCGTCGCGCGCGCCCACGACCACCTCGGTCCCGGTGACGCGGGCGATGTGCGAGTGCAGGGCGTACGTCGGCTCGAACACCAGGGCGCGACGGCCCGGTCCCCCGAAGGCCAGGAGCAGCGACTGCAGCACCTCGTTCGACCCGTTGGCGCAGAACACCTCGTCGGGGGTGACCCCGTGCAGTTCGGCCACGGCCTGGCGCAACTCGGTGGCCGGCCGGTCGGGATAGCGGTGGAAGGAGACCTCCGCCAGGGCCTCCAGCAGCTCCCGGCGCCAGGCGTCCGGCGGCGCGAAGGGTGACTCGTTCGTGTTGAGGCGCACCTCGGCCTCGACCTGGGGCGAGTGGTAGCCCTCGGACAGCGTGAGATCGGGCCGGACAGGCGGGACGGCGCTCATGACCTGCTCGGCGTGCCGGGCCCGTCGAGGACCTCGAGGCGGCGCCGCACCGAGTCGGCGTGCGCCGGCAGGCCCTCGGTCTCGGCCAGCGTGACGACGTGCGGGCCCAGCGCGCGCAAGGCGTCGGGCGACACTCGGACCGCGTGCACGTGCTTGCGGAAGTCGTCCGCCCGGAGTGCCGAGGCGAAACGCGCCGTGCGGTTGGTGGGGAGCACGTGGTTGGGCCCGGCGATGTAATCCCCCATGCTCGCCGGCGACCACGGCCCGATGAAGACGGCACCGGCGTTCTGCACCAGTGCGAGCAGCGCCAGCCCCTCCTCCTCGGGCACCATCAGCTGCAGGTGCTCGGGCGCCACGGCATTGGCGACCGCCAGCGCCTGCTCGGGCCCATCGACCAGGCAGACGATCCCCGCCGTCGCCAGCGTGGCCTCCAGGTCGGCCCGGCGGCTCGACGCGGCCACGATGCGGTCCACCTCGGCCGAGATCTCCCCGGCCCGCGCCGCGTCCCAACTCACCAGCCAGGCAAGGCCGTCGGGCCCGTGCTCGGCCTGGACGACCAGGTCCACGGCGGCGAACGACGCGGGTGCGTCCGGCCCGGCCACCACCACGATCTCCGAGGGCCCGGCGAAGGCCGACGCCACCCCGACGACGCCCGACAGCTGCCGCTTGGCTTCGGCCACGTAGGCGTTGCCCGGACCGGCGATGACGTCGACGACCGGGACGCTGCGCGTCCCGTAGGCCATGGCCGCGATGGCCTGCGCGCCGCCGATCCGGTAGACCTCGTCGACCCCGGCGATGGAGGCGGCGCAAAGGGTCGCAGTGTCGATCCTCCCGTCGGAGGCCGGGGGCACGCAAAGGACGATGCTCCCCACCCCGGCCACCCGGGCCGGAGCGGCGCACATGAGGACCGTCGACGGGTAGCGGGCGCGCCCGCCCGGCGCGTAGATGCCGGCCCGCTCGACCGCCCGGGTGAGGTGCCTGACCGTGATGCCGCCCTCGACCAGGTCGCCGGGTGACGTGCCCTCGTGGGCGTGATAGGCCACGATGCGCCCGTAGGCCACCTCGAGGGCGCGCCAGAGGTCGGGATCGGCGTCGGCGCAGGCCTTCTCGATCTCGACGGCGGGGACGCGCAGCCCGTCGGACAGATCGACCCCGTCGAGCTGCGCGGTGAGGCGGACGAGGGCCTCGTCGCCCTCGGCGCGGACCTGTTGCAGGATCCCCGCCACCACGTCGTGGACGTCGGAGCCGGGCGCGGCCGGGCGCGGCAGGACCGCCTCGAACGGCGGCGCGGTGCCGCGCAGGTCCAGGATACGGAGCGACATGGGGTCACAAGGCTACCGGCGGGCCCCATGGCCCCCTTCCCGGCCGGCCGCCGGGCTGCCCGCCATCGGCCATCATCGTGGGATGTCCTCCGCCGCCGAGATCTCCTCCCTGTCCTCGACCCTGTCCGAGCTACACGACCGCGTCACGGCGCTGGCCGAGAGCTCGCTGGCCAGTGGCGACGAGGACATGGCTCACGAGCTGATCGCCGTCGAGCGCGCGCTGGGCGGGGCGCTCCGGCGCCTCCGGCGTTTCGCGGCGGGCCAGGGCCCGGTCCCCGGCCGCTGAGCTCCCGGATCGGTCACCGCCCGGACGCCCGGCTTCAGACCGCGTAGAGGACGAGCTCGTGGCCGAGCAGGGACGCCGCCGTTCGCAGCACGGCCTGGCGCTGGGCCACCACCGCGCAGTTGCGCCGCTCGGCCACCTCGACCACCGCCACCACGCTCAGATCCGACGTGTCACACCGGGCCGCGATCTCCCCCGAGCGGCGGGCGGCCTCGCCGCTGAACGGTTCGACCTCGGTCCCCGCCAGCAGCTCACCGATGCGGTCGCTGCGCGCTTCGGTCCGGTATCCCTCGGCCACCGTCACGGCCGGGACCACCGGCACGATCCCGTTGGACAGCGCGGCGCGGTGCAGCGCCCACATCATGCGGTCACCCCGGGCGGCAGCATGGAGCGCGCCCAGGCCGTAGACGAGGCCCTCGCGGCGCGCCGTGCTCACCGGCGCCGGACGCGCGAGGCCACGCCGGACACACCCGAGCGCAGACGGGCCAGCAGCGCCTCACCGGCGGCCAGCTCCTCGGCGCTCAGGGACCCCGTCTCACCTTCCCAGGCCGCCACGCCACGCAGGCCCTGGCGGACCCGCAACTGCTTCTCGGCGGCCGACGAGAGCCAGGCGCTGAAGGAGACGCCGTCCTGGCGGGCCGCCTCCTCGACCGAGGACGCCACCTCGTCGTCGAGCGAGACAGAGCGCTTCGTGACCATGGCTTCGAGGGTAGCACCCGAAGTAGTACCACTGGGCCGATCCCTTCCGACCTGGACCGGATACACCAATGCCGGCCCGGAGGCCGGCATTGGGCGAGTCGGCCGGGAGGCGGATCCCAGCAACAACTCTCTTGGAACCAGGTGGCGGGAACCGGTTCCGAGAATCATCGTAGCCCCTGGGTATCGTGATTTCACCGTGACGCACAGGAATTGCCCGAAAAGAACCTGAATGGCCCGGCCCGCGCCGATTACCGTACAGAAGGGCAATAATCAGCCAAAGGGCATGCCCCGCAATGGGGCTTCCGAGCAACACATGTGTGCCGGCCGTGCAGGATCACGCGGAGGCTGAACGTCCCCCGCTCCGGCGCTGCGACCAAGGCGTTCAATTCGTGTTCCACCTTCACGGCGTCGCGCTGGGCCGGCGCCGGCAGGCCCTCGGTGAGCTCCAGGCGCCGGCTCACCCGCAGGACATGGGTGTCGACGGGGAGTCCCGGGAGCCCGAAGGCCACGCTGCGCACGACGTTGCCCGTCTTGCGACCGACTCCCGGGATCGTCACCAGGTCTTCGAGCGCGGTCGGCACCTCGCCCCCGAAGCGCTCGACAACCGCCGCGGCCATGCCGATGAGGCTCTTCGTCTTGGAGCGGAAGAACCCGGTGGAGCGGATCAGCTCCTCGACGTCCTCGGGGTTGGCGGCGGCCAGCGACGCCGGGTCCGGATAGGCCACGAAGAGCGCGGGCGTCACCATGTTGACCCGCGTGTCGGTGCTCTGCGCCGACAGGATGGTGGCGGCCAGGAGCTGGAACGGATCGGCGAAGTCGAGGGCGCACAGCTCCGCCGCGGTGCCGGGATAGACCTCGGCCAGGCGCTCGACAGTGAGGCGGGCCCGGCCTTTTGCTGTCCGGGGCTTCGCCACCGGTTCACGGTACCGGGTTACGTTGGCCGGCGGTGGACCTCGTGGACATGGAGATGGCGGTGGTCGAGTTGGCCGAGCTGGCCGCGCCCGACCGGTCCTCGCTCGGCGCGTTGTTGGAGCGGGCCGCGGCGGCACACGACCACCCGGCGCTGCCCGAGCCACAGCTGCTCGCGTTGACCCACCCGGGCGGGACGAGGCACGACGGGCGCCTCGTGCTGGTCCGGAGCGGCGGGGAGCTCGCAGGGTGCGCCGTGCTCTCCCCCGCCCGCGACGGTTCGACCGTGCTGCACGTGGTGGTCGACCCCGCCGTGACGACCACGCTCGAGCCCGCTCTGATCCGCCGTGCCGTGCACGAGGCGCCTGCCGGGTTCCCGGTCCACCTCTGGCTCATGCAGGCGACGGCCGCCGACGACGACCGCGCCGGGGCCGAGGGGTTCGTCCCCGAGCGAGACCTGCTGCAGATGCGCGTCGCCCTCCCGCTCCCCGACGACGTGCTCGCGGCGACCCGGCCCCTGGCCACCCGACGGTTCGTGCCGGGCCGGGACGAGCGCCCTTGGGTCGAGACCAACAACCGGGCCTTCGCCGGTCACCCCGAGCAGGGCGCGTGGACCGTCGCCGAGCTGCAGGGGCGCATGGCGGCCGACTGGGTCGAGCTCGACGGTTTCCTGATGGCCGACGACCCTGACGGGCCCGGGCTGATCGGGGCCTGCTGGACCAAGATCCACCGCGACCGCACTCCGCCCCTCGGCGAGATCTACGTGATCGACGTCGACCCCAGACACCACGGCCAGGGCTGGGGGCGCTCGCTCACCGTGGCCGGGCTGGTGTACCTGGCCGGGACGGGCATCACGGTCGGCATGCTCTACACCGACGCGTCCAACGTGGCTGCGGTGGCCCTCTACCGCTCGCTCGGCTTCATGGTCGACCACGTCGACCGGTCGTACCGGCGCGACCCGCCCGGCGCGCCGCTCAGCTGATGCCGCTCCCGATGGCGCGGCCCACCCCGAACGTGACCCCGGCGGCCACCATGGTCACCGCGAGCTGACGGAGCGCCGAGACCACGACCGGCCGCTCGGTGTAGCGAGCCAGGACGACGCCCACGGCGACGGCGGCCAGCGCGCCCAGGACGATGGACAGCACGATCGCCGTGGTCCCCGAGGTGAACAGCCACGGGGCCAGGGGAATGAAAGCCCCGATGGCGAACGTGACGAAGGAGGCCGCGGCGGCCTGCCAAGGCGACCCCAGTCCCTGTGGGGTGATCCCGAGCTCCTCCCGGGCATGTGTCTCGAGGGCGAGCTCGGGGTCCTGCATGACCTCGTTGACCATGTCGGACGCCACGGTCGGGTCGATCCCCCGGCGCACGTACACGCCCCGGAGCTCCGCCGCTTCCCCCTCGGGGCTGTGACTGAGCGACCGCCGCTCCACCTCGAGCTCGCGCTCCATCAGCTCGCGCTGGGCGGTCATGGAGAGGTATTCGCCGGCCGCCATGGAGAAGGAGCCGGCGACCAGCCCGGCGATCCCCGCCAGGCGCACGATCGACCCACCCGGGTTGGCGCCCGCGATGCCCAGGACCAGGGAGACGTTGGTCACCAGGCCGTCGCTGACCCCGAAGACGGCCGCCCGGGCCCCACCGCCCCGGAAGTCCCGGTGCCTGTGCGGCGGTGTCGCGTCGTGCTCGTGCGCGTAGCTCACGGGGGTCAGCGTAGTGAGGTGCCCCCACGCGGGTAGCGTCCTGCAGCGGAATCAGACCCTGACCAGCGAGGAGCGCACCATGACCACCATCGTCGACGGCGTCGACGCCTTCCACGAGCTCGTCGGCAAGGATCTCGGGCACTCCGAGTGGCAGCTCATCAACCAGGAGCGGGTGAACCTCTTCGCCGACGCGACCGACGACCACCAGTGGATCCACGTGGATCCCGAGCGGGCCAAGGAAGGCCCCTTCGGCGTCGCCATCGCGCACGGCTACCTGACGCTCTCGCTCGCCCCCGTCCTCCTCAACAAGGTGATCCGGGTCGACAAGATGAAGTTCGGCGTGAACTATGGCTGCAACAAGGTCCGGTTTCCCTCCCCCGTGCCCGTCGGCTCGGAGCTCCGCATGGGCGTGACCGTGGCCGCCGTCGACGAGACCGACGGCGGCGTGCAGGTCACCTACGACCTCGTGATGGAGGTCAAGGACGCGCCCAAGCCCGCCTGCGTGGCCCAAGTGGTCTACCGCTACTACCGCTGAGACCGGCTGACGCCATGGCGCGACGCCGGACCGGGTCACCGCCGCCGCTGCCCACCGGGGAGGAGAAGACCGCGCGCGTGCGCGCCATGTTCGACACCATCGCGCCCCGCTACGACCTCATCAACCGCATGATGACGTTCGGGCTCGACCAGGCCTGGCGTCGCGGCACCGTGGCCGCGCTGGCGCTGCCCGACGGCGCCCTTGTACTGGACCTCGCCTGCGGTACCGGGGACCTCTCGCGACTCGCGCTTCGGCGCGGCTACCGGGTCGTCGGCGCCGACCTCAGTGCGGGCATGCTGGAGGCCAACGGCGCGTCGACCCCACTGGTCGAGGCGGACGGCAGCCGGCTCCCCTTCGTCAGCGGTGCGTTCGACGGCCTCGTCTGCGGCTACGCGCTGCGCAACTTCACCGACCTCGCCGCCACCCTGTCCGAGTCGGCCCGCGTGCTCCGGGCGGGCGGCCGCCTCGCCGTGCTCGAGGTCGACACGCCGACGGCGCCACTGTGGCGCGCCGGTTACGACGTGTGGTTCACCAAGGCCGTGCCCGCCCTCGGGGCGGCGCTCTCGGACAAGGAGGCCTACCGCTACCTCCCGCAGTCGGTGGCCTACCTGCCGCCCGCCCCCGTGCTGCGCTCCATGCTGCGGGCCGCGGGGTTCTCCGCCGTCGGGATCCGCCCGCGGGCCGGCGGCCTGAGCCAGCTGGTCGTGGCCACGCGCGCCGGAACGCCGTGACACCGTGACGCCGTGACCGCGGCGTTGCACGCCCGCACCGTGGCGCTCGAGTACGGGCCCGACGCCCTGGAGTTCGACGCCAGCCCCACCGTCCTCTTCGACCGCCCCGGACTGACCCTGGTCGGCTGGGGCACGGCACGACTCGTGGGGGCCACCGGGGCCGAAGCGGCCCTCTCCGCCATCCCGTGCGACGACGACGTCGGCGTACTGGGCTCGGGACCCGTGGCCCTGGGCGCCCTCCCGTTCAGCGACGCGTTCGGCGGGCACCTCGTGATCCCACGCTTCACCATGGGGACGTCGCGCGACGCTGACGGCGTGACCCGGCGCTGGGCCACCGCGGTCGGGCCGGCTGACGTCGCGCTGCCCGACACCGGCGAGCTCTTCGACGCCGTCATCTGGCAGTACGGCACGACGCCCACGGCCCCGGCGACCAGCGATCCCGGCGTCGTGGCGCTCGAGACCCCCATGACCTCGGCGGGCTACGCCGCCATGGTGGCCGAGGCCGTCGCCGTCATGGCCGAGCCCGGCGCCGCCCTCCACAAGGTGGTGCTGTCCCGGCCCGTCGAGGTCCGCCTGCACGGGCCGCTCCCGTTGTCGGCCGTCCTCCGCCGGCTCCGGGCCGGCGAGCCGAACTGCACCATCTTCTCCATGCCCGTCCCCGACGGCTCGTTCTTCGGGGCCAGCCCCGAGCTCCTGGTCGCCCGGCACGGGACCCGGGTGTCGAGCCACCCCCTGGCCGGCACGGTGCCCCGGGGGGATACCGCTCGGGCCGATGCCGACGCCCAGCGCGACCTGGCCGGGTCGGCCAAGAACCGCGAGGAGCACCGTTACGTCGTCGACGAGATCGCCGCCACCCTGGCGCCGTTCTGCGATGAGCTGTCGGTGCCGCCCGATCCCTCCGTGGTCGCCTTCCGTTCCGTGGCCCATCTCGGTACGCGGATCGAGGGGCGCCTCGCCCGACCCGTCGGTGTGCTCGAGCTCCTGCAGGCACTCCATCCCACGCCGGCCGTGGGCGGCACCCCACGGGCCGACGCGCTGGCGTTCATCGCGCAACACGAGGCCGGCGCGCGCGGCCCCTGGGCCGGCCCGGTGGGTTGGGTCGGTGCCGGCGGGGACGGGGAATGGATGGTCGGCATCCGCAGCGCCCGGCTCGACGCCAACGGCACCGCCGTCACGCTACGGGCCGGCGGCGGCATTGTGGCCGACTCGGCCCCCGACGCCGAGGCGGCCGAGGCGAACGTGAAGCTGGCGACCGTCCTGGAGGCGGTCGTCCCCGGAGCCTCAGTGCAGCTGCGGTGAGCGGACAGGCGCCGGTGGGCCGGCGGCCGCGGTGACGTGGGTCGCGGCCAAGGGGATCTTGACGACCAGCGTGGCCCCGCCCGACGCCGAGGCGGCCACCTCGGCCGACCCGTGGAGGGCCTCGGCGATGGCGCGCACGATGGCCAGTCCCAGCCCGGTGCCCGAGGCCGACCGGGAACGATCGCTCTGGTAGAAGCGGTCGAAGACGCGGGCGGCCTCCGCGGGTGGGATGCCGGGCCCCTCGTCGGACACCTGCATGTACCCCATCTGCTGGCTCACGCCTGTGGACACCGTGACCTCCGTGCCCGGCGGCGTGTGGGCCAACGCGTTGCGCACCAGGTTGTGCGCCACCTGGGCCAGGCGCTCGCCGTCGCCGATGACGACGACCGATTGCCCCTCCTGCAGCGTGAGATGGTGGCCGTGCGGCACGGCATTGGAGTCGCCGACCACGTCGGCACAGATGCGGTGCAGATCGACGGCCTCGGCCCGTAGCGGGCGCCCCCGGTCCAGCTCGGCGAGCAGGAGAAGGTCCTCGACCAGGCCGCCCATCCGGGTGGCCTCGTCCTCGATGCGATTGAGCGCCTTGCGACGCCCCGATTCGTCGGAGAAGCCTCCCCGCCCGAGCAGCTCGGCGTAGCCGCGGATGGAGGTCAGGGGGGTCCGCAGCTCGTGGGAGGCGTCGGCCACGAACTGGCGCAGGCGCTCCTCGGAGGCCGACTTCTCGGCGAAGGCCCCCTCGATCTGGGACAGCATCTGGTTCAGGGCCGAGCCCAGGCGGCCCACCTCGGTGCCCGGGCGGCCCTCGGGCACCCGTCGGGTCAGGTCCCCCGAGGCGATGGCGTCGGCCGTGCCCGCCATCAGGCGCAGCGGTCGGAGTCCCCGGCGGACGACGACCAGAACCAGCGCACCCATGGCGAGGAGGACGGCCAGGCTGGCGGTCACCTCCACCTTGCGCAGGGAGGCCAGCGTGTCGTTGGTCGGGTTCAGCGAGACCGAGGTGATCAGCGTGCCCTGGGGGACCGTGACGGCGACGGTGCGGTATTCGCCGTCGGGGTCACCCCTGCTGCCCAGCACCACTGCGTCGGGGTCGGGGCGGAAGGTACCGGCGTAGCGCCCGACGCGCACCCGGCTGTCGATGTCGGGCACCTGCTGCACCGGGATGTCCTTGGTGAGGATCGGGGCCGGGTCGGGATGCGCAGCCGGCCCCGAGGGCCGCATCAGGATCACGCGGCCGCTGGGGTTGCGCAGCACCACGTACACATCGGAGGACACCCGCCGCGAGAGGTCCGCCTGGTTGACCGGCACGCCCCTCTCCGCGGCGAAGGTGACGTAGTTGAAGCCGAGCGACTCGTTCTGCGCCAGCGTGTTGTCGGCCTGGCCGTAGAGGAAGGAACGGACCGACGCGTAGGTCACGACGTCGGCCACCACGAGGCCGAGGACGAGCAGCGCCGCCACGACCGCGACGAGCCGCTTCTGGAGGCTCATCCTTCCCGGGGAAGGCGGAGGGTGTAGCCGACGCGCCTGATCGTGTGGATGAGCTCCGGCTCGCGGTCATCGATCTTCTTGCGCAAGTAGCTGATGTAGGTCTCGACGATGTTGGGATCACCGTGGAAGTCGAAGCCCCAGACGTTGTCGAGCAGCTCGGACTTGGAGATCACCCGCCGCGCGTTCTCGAGCAGGTAGCGCAGGAGGTTGAACTCCGTCGCCGTCAGGTCGATGGCCATCTCGTCGCGCCATACCTCGTGGGTGTCCACGTTCATGGTCAGGTCGGCGAACTGCAGGATGGAGGTGTCGGCCGCCGCCATCTCGCCGGCGCGCCGCAGGATCGCCCCGACCCGCGCCATCAGCTCTTCGACGCTGAAGGGCTTGGTGACGTAGTCGTCGCCCATGCTCAGGCCCTCGACCTTGTCCTCGGTGGTGTCGCGCGCCGTGAGGAACACGATCGGCATCACCTCGCCCTGGTTGCGCAACCGCCGGCAGACCTCGTTGCCGTCGAAGTCGGGCAGCATCACGTCGAGCATCACGAGGTGGGGCCGGAAGCTGCGCACCTGCTCGAGCGCCTCGGCTCCGGTGGCGGCCACGCCCACCTGGTAGCCCTCGAAGGTGAGCGCGGCCGACAGCAGGTCGGCGATGTTGGGCTCGTCGTCGACGACGAGGATGCGCGCCGGGTGTGCCTCGATCGTCACGCCGGCCGGCTCCCGCTCACGCAGACCGGACCGGGGCCTCGGTGCCGGCGTAGGCGCGAACCTCGCCGCTTCCGCCCCCCGTGCCGCCCGGGCCCGGGCCCCTCCGGGGGGTGAGGGCACGCCGCACGCCGCGCGCGGCCCGGCCGAGGCCCCACCAGGTCACCAGGGCGAGCGCCTCGACCACGATGAACGACGACATCTTGGACTCGCCGGCCTCCCGGTCGACGAAGCTGATCGGCACCTCGGTGATGACGGCCCCGTGCTGGCGGGCCCGGTACGTCATCTCGATCTGGAAGCCGTAGCCTTCGGCGCGGATGCGGTTGAGGTCGAGCCGGCGCAAGATGTTGGCCGAGTAGGCCCGGTACCCCGCCGTCGAGTCGGCCACGCCGAGACCGAGCACGGCGGACGCGTAGGTGTTGCCGCCGCGTGACAGCAGGTGCCGGTGCCAGGCCCAGTTCGGGATGGAGCCTCCCTCGATGTAACGCGATCCGATCGACACGTCGAAGCCCTCGTCGAGCGGCGCCAGCAACGACGGCAGCGCGGCGGGGTCGTGCGAGAAGTCGGCGTCGATCTCGATGCAGGCGTCATAGCCCCGCTCGAGACCCCAGGCGAAGCCCGCCCGGTATGCGCTCCCGAGCCCGGACTTCCCGGCACGCGTGAGCAGGTACACGTCGGGTAGCCCGGCGGCGACTCCCTTCACGAGGTCGGCCGTGCCGTCGGGGCTGCCGTCGTCGACCACCAACACGCCGGCACCGGGCAGGCACTCGTGGATCCGGTGCAGCATTCGCTCGATGTTCGCCGACTCGTTGTAGGTCGGGATGACCACCAGCGGTCGCACAACGTCATTCTAGGTGAGGTTGCCGCGCTGACCTCTTCGCCGGTCGGATCGGCGGCCGGACCTGGAACTGCCTCTGGCCTGGTTCAACGCAGGGCGACGGAGGTTTCGCACCGCTCGGCACACGGGAGAGCGGTCAGATGTCGACGGGATCAGCCGCCGACGGTGTGCCCAGCCCGGGGCCCCGGCGGAGCTCCCGCACGATCACCTGGATGGCACCGCCGATCGGTATGCCCACGAGCGCCCCGACAAAGGTGCCCAGCCCGCCGGCCACCCGGCCGCCGATCGTGGCGCCGACCAGGACGGCGATCAGCACCCAGAAGGGGTTGAGCTGCACGGTCCGGCTCATGATGACCGGGTTGAGGACGTGGTTCTCGATCTGCTGGTACACGAGGAAGACGATCAGCATGGTGATCCCGGCCGGAACCGAGTGGATGGCGGCGATCACCACGACGGGGACGCCGGCCAGCAGCCCGCCCACGAGGGGCAGGAGGTCCACCAGGGCCACGAAGACGCCGAGCAGCAGCGCGAAAGGCACGCCGAGGATCTCGAGCGTGATCCCGGTGATGATCCCGGCGATCACCGAGGTGGAGGCGTTCCCCAGCATGTAGCCCGTCACCGAGCGGATGGACTCGTCGACGACCCGGTGCAGGCGGTCCGCCGTCGTGGGCTGGAAGAGGCTGAGGAAGCCGCGCCACATGCGGGGTGCCTCGAGCATGGTGAAGAAGGTGAGGACGCCGATCGTCACGATGGTGACGAGGGTCGACACGGCCGCCGCTCCCACGGAGAACGCCGTCGCCGGCGTGAGGATCTTGGTGATCTGCGCGGTGAGCTTGGTCGAGCCCTCGGAGATGTACTTCTGCAGGTGGAGCCGGTAGAGGAGCCGACCCAATGGCCCATGGCCCTTCTTGGCCTCCCGCACCAGCGTCGGGACCTGTTCGCCGAAGTGCCGCGCCGAGGTGACGAGGGGCTCGGTGAACAGGTACACGAGCCCGATCAGCAACAGGACGCCGATCAGGAAGACCAACAGGGTGGCGCCCCCGTGGCTCAGCCCGCGCCGGCGCAGGAAGCGCGTGGCCGGCGTCAACAGGAGTGTGAAGAAGAAGGCGATGACGACGTAGACGACGATGGTGCGCAGGACCCACAGTCCCAGGATGAGTGCCGCGTTCAGGTCGAGCAGCACAACGACGGTCGCGACCGAGACCACGATGGTCCCCAGCGGAATGCCGCGACGATCCGCGGTCCCCGAGAATCTCGACCGCCAGGTCTCGTGGGCCTCTGGGGGCATGCCGACCAGCTTGGCAGCTTCGGACTCCCAAGAGGCGGTTCCTCAGGTGGCCCACGTGCAAGCATGAGTGTCCGATGGAAGAGGAGGAGCAGCCGGACGCGGAGGAGCCGGTCCCGCCACCGCGGGTCCGCCGGAGGTTCCTGCCGCGCAACGTGAAGGTCACGCTGATGGTGCTGCTGCTCTTCTTCATCGGCGAGTAC
The DNA here is from genome assembly GCA_963764305.1 of uncultured Acidimicrobiaceae bacterium. Taxonomy (GTDB): domain Bacteria; phylum Actinomycetota; class Acidimicrobiia; order Acidimicrobiales; family RAAP-2; genus Bog-473. Next base: position 530,571 of record CAVXSD010000006.1, read on the forward strand.
ATCCTGCTCCCGGAGCTCGCCAGCGCCCGCCGAGAGGTGCATCAGCTCACCCAACTCAACATCCTCTGGCTGATCCTCGGCGCGCTGCTCGAGGTGGCGGCGCTGGTGGCCTACACCCAACTGACGCACACGGTCCTCTCCCCCGGCGCGCCCGACCGGTGGCGCATCTTCCGCATCAACATGTGGGCGTTGGCCATCAGCCATACCCTGCCCGGCGGCCAGGTGCCGGGAACCGCCGCCAGCTACAAGCTGTTGACCGAAGCCAACGTCTCGGGCACCACCGCCGCCTTCGGCCTCGCCACCCAGGGCATCGGGTCGGCCGTGGTCCTCAACGTGATCTTCTGGCTGGCCCTGCTGATCTCCATCCCACTGCAGGGCTACAACCCGCTCTACGGCTTCGCCGCCCTTCTCGGCGTGCTGCTGCTGGCTATCTTCGCCGTCGTGGTCTTCTTCCTCACCCGAGGTGAGAAGCACGCCGCCGTCGTGGTGAAGAGGGTGGCTGACCGGCTGCCCTTCATACGGGCCGAGACCGTGACCTCGCTCGTCCAGAAGGTGGCGGACCGCATGAAGATCCTCTTCTCGAGCTCCGATCATCTGTTGGTCAAGGCCGGTGCCTGGGCCGCGGCCAACTGGCTGCTCGACTGCGCTTCGCTGTTCGTCTTCCTCCTCGCGTTCGGCGCGCACGTCTCGCCCATCGACGTCCTGGTGGCCTACGGGCTGGCCAACATCTTGGCCGTCATCCCGATCACGCCGAGCGGCCTGGGCGTGGTCGAGATCACGATCATCGCGGTGCTGAAGGGCTTCGGTGTCCCCGGCGGCATCGCGGCGGCGGGCGTGCTCAGTTGGCGCCTCGTGAACTTCTGGTTGCCCATCCCCTTCGGTGGCGCGTCCTATCTGTCGTTGCGCTTCGGCCACCCCAGGACGGCGACGGCCGAGGCGATCACCCCCTGAAGCCGCTCCGCTGATGCGCGACGGCAGCCCTTCGGTCGCCGCGCGCTGGACCGCGGCACAGCGGCTGCGCCTGGAGCCCACGCGTCCGCGCACGCCGGGCGGTGACGTGGACGCCGAGCGCCGGCTCTCCCGCGACGTCGCGGGCAAGGTGAGCATGGTGGGGGGGCGGTCATCGGTGCTGGCGCTACGCACCCGGGTGATCGATGCCGAGGTGGCCCGCGCCCTCGGCCACGGCACCGGCCAGATCGTCCTGCTCGGTGCCGGCTACGACGGCCGGTCGTTCCGCTTCGGCGGTGGCGCCGTTCGCTGGTTCGAGGTCGACCGGCGCGCCGTGCTGGCCGACAAGCGGCGCCGCCTCGCCGCGCTCGGCCCGGCGGCCAGCGGATCCGCCGCCCTCGGCCTCGACTTCTCGAAGGACGACCTGGACGCCGCACTCGACGCAGCGGGACACAACGCCGCCATGCCATCGCTGTTCGTCTGCGAGGCGCTGCTCGACGCCCTGACGCTGGAGGTGGCGGCGTCCCTGTGCGCGACCCTGCGCGCCCGGGCGGCCGCGGGCAGCGTCCTGACGGCCACCTTCTCCGTGGCGCCCGAACCCGGTGCGCCGGTGCGGGCGCTCCGGTCCGCCACCGACCTGCTGCGCCGGGCCGCTGGCGAGCCCCGGCGCAACGAGTTCCGTCCCGGCGACCCCGAGAAGCTCATGGTCGTGACCGGCTGGAGGACCACCCACACGGAGTCATCAGCCGAGCGCCGGCTCGACCCGGGCGCCCACACGCTCGTCCTCGTCTGCGAGCCCGGCTGACCCGCTGACCCGCTGACCCGCTGACCGGGCTCTAGGACCCCGCACCACTCGGCGCCATGGTGCGGCGACCGACGCGGAGCGGCCGCTCCAGGGTGGTGCGGCCCACGCGGAGCGCGGCCCCCACGAGCAGCACGACGAAGACCAGCGCATAGGCGTCGCCCAGCGGGATGAGCCAGCCGCGGCCGGCGAACCGGACACTCGGCCCGTGCGGGACCCACCAGTAGGGCGCCGCCCACAGGAGCACGGACACCGCCAGCGCGCACCACACCCCATATCGGGGGCGGTCCTCGGCCAGCGCCAACCAGGCCACCAGCAAGATCATCCAGATGAAGTGGTGCGACCACGAGACCGGGCTGGCCAGCGACTCGGTGGCCTCCACCACCAGCAGCCCGAGGACGGGCGAGGACCGGCGATACGCGCCGGCGGCGATCAGGAGCCCGAGGACGCCGACCGTCACCACAATGACGAACGTGGTCGGCGTGGCCACCGTCCGGCCCAGCATGCGCTCGGTCGCCCCGAGCACGCCCTGGTTGCCGATCCACGAGAGCATCCCGGCCCGTTGCGGGTCACGTATGTAATGGGTCCAGTACGACCACGAGGTCGACGTGTTGACCGCGGCAGCCAGCACGGCGGCGGCCGCGAACGCGCCGACGGCCCGCAGGCCTGCCCGGCCCTGCCGGGTCAGGAAGAGGTACGGGATCAAGATGATCGGCGTCACCTTGATGGCCGCGGCCAGCCCGATGAGGATCCCTCGGGGCACCGGCAGGTCCATCGTCAGGTCCGCCACGATCATGAGCGCCAGGATGATGTTCACCTGGCCGAGGAGGAAGGTCTGGCGCACCGGGTCGAACAGCACCACCGGCAGCACGAGCGCGAGACCCCACCACAGGAGCGTCCGCTTGTCGAGCGCAGCGCACACGGCGCGCAGGCTGACGACGATCATGGCGAACAGCGCGACGAGGTTCACCCACGAGAAGACGAGCTCACAGACCCGGGGTGGGAAATGCGCGAACGGGGCGAACAGCAGCGCCGAGAACGGCGGGTAGGTGAACCCGAGATGGTCGGTCGGGTAGGTGACCGTGAAGAGGTTGTTCGACGTGGCGTGCGCACCGCCCAACAGGTACGTGCTCAGGTCGAGTTGTTGGTGGGAGAGGGCCAGCACCGTCGCTCCGGCGAACGCCACCGCGGCGGACAGGACGGGCCACCCCCACCCGCGGCGCGACGCCAGCGCGCCCAGCTTCAACGCCAACGAGTCTCCCGCCAGGGCGCGCGCCGGGAGCGACCGGTGGCGGTGGTGCGGCTCGGCGCCCCGATCGTGACCCGGGGGATCCCGGGGATCCCTACGCAGAGGTCCGGGCCTCGTCACCCTCTCCGCCGCGGATCTCCGTGTCGAGGCGCCGGCGGGCCCGCTCCCGCGCCAGCTCCTTCAGCCGCTCCTGGGAGCTCATCCCGTGACGGTTGGGCACCCGGCGCCAGCGGCGGTCCGAACCGAGCTCCCACGCGTTCGTCTCGTCGGCGAACCCCAGGTCCAGCACCTCGAAGAGCCGGGACTGCAATTCGGGGTCGTGCACCGGCACCACGACCTCGATGCGGCGATCGAGGTTGCGCCCCATCAGGTCCGCCGAACCGATGAAGATCTTCAGCGGCAGGCCGGGTCCGGCCGCCGGGTCGACGGGGGCGCCGCCGAAGCGGTAGATCCTCGAATGCTCGAGGAAGCTGCCCACGATCGAACGGACGCGTATGCGCTCGGACAGCTCGGGGATGCCGGGCCGCAGCCGGCACAGGCCGCGCACGGCGAGGTCGATCTCGACCCCGGCGCCCGAGGCCCGGTAGAGCGCGTCGATCATGCTGGCGTCGGTCAGGCCGTTCAGCTTGAAGACGATGCGCCCGGCCGGTCCCGCCGCCGCCTGTTCCTCGATCATGGCCATGATGCGCTTGCGCACCGTCACGGGCGACACGAGGATCTGGCTGTAGTCGGCGTGCCGGGAGAAGCCGGTGAGGTAGTTGAAGAGCTCGCCCACGTCGGCGCCGATCTCGGGATCCGACGTCAGCAGCCCGATGTCCTCGTAGATGCGCGCCGTCTTGGAGTTGTAGTTCCCCGTGCCCACGTGGCAGTAGTGGCGAACCCCGTCCTCCTCGCGGCGCAGCACGAGCGCCGTCTTGGAGTGCGTCTTGAGGCCGACGATGCCGTAGACCACGTGGACGCCCACTTCTTCGAGCGCGCGGGCCCAGCCGATGTTGGCCTCCTCGTCGAAGCGGGCCTTGAGCTCGACGATGGCGGCCACCTGCTTGCCGTTCTCGGCGGCCCGGATCAACGCGGCCACGATCGGGCTGTCGCCGCCGGTGCGGTAGAGCGTCTGCTTGATCCCGAGCACCGCCGGGTCCTCGGCCGCCTGCGCGACGAAGGCCTCCACGGAGGTGGCGAACGAGTCGTAGGGGTGGTGGACCAGCACGTCGCGCTCGCGCAGCATGGCGAAGAGCTCGGCGGGCTCGCCCGCCACGGTGGCCAGCCCGGGCGGGGTCATCGGGGTCCACATCTCGCCGTGGAGGTCGGGGCGGTCCAGGGCATAGACGCCCCACAGTCCGCTCAGGTCCAGCGGGGCCGAGACCCGGAAGACGCCGTCGGCTCCGACCTCGAGCTCGGTGGCCAGCAGGTCGGCCAGCTCCTGGCCCATGTCGGCCTCGACCTCGAGTCGGAGGGCCTTGCCGAAGCGGCGGCGGCGCAGCTCCATCTCGATGGCGACCAGGAGGTCGTCCGCCTCGTCCTCCTCGAGGGCGAGGTCGGCGTTGCGGGTGACCCGGAAGGCGTGGTGGTGGCCGATCGTCATGCCCGGGAACAGCGCGTCGAGGTGGGCGGAGATGACCTGCTCGAGCGGCACGAAGCGCTCGCCGTCGGGCATGACCACGAAGCGCGGCAGCGCCGGCGGCACCTTGACCCGGGCGATGCGCCCCTCCCCCGAGACGGGGTCCTCCACCTCGACGACCAGGTTGAGCGAGAGGTTCGAGATGTACGGGAACGGGTGACCGGGGTCGACCGCCAGCGGCGTGAGCACCGGGTAGATCTGGCGCAGGAAGACGTCGACCAGGTGCTGGCGGTCCTCGTCGTCGAGGGAGGACCAGCTGGCGAACCGGATACCGGCCTGGGCCAGGCCCGGCACGATCAGGTCCAGGAAGATGTGGTCCTGGCGCCGGCCCAGCTCCTCGACTCGGGCCCGGATCATGGTCAGCTGCTCGCCCGGCCGCAGCCCGTCGACGGAGCGGGTGCGCACGCCGGCGGCCACCTGGTCCTCGAGGGCGGCGACGCGTATTTGGTAGAACTCGTCGATGAGCTCGGAGTAAATGGCCAGGAACTTCGCCCGCTCCAGCATCGGGACGCCGTCGTCCTCGGCCAGGTCGAGGAGGCGGGCGCCGAAATCGAGGCGCGACTGCTCCCGGTTGGTGAAGCGCTGGTACCCGAACGCCTCGATCTGCTGGTAGGTCGGCGGGGTGGGGCGCTCGACCTCCGCCCCGATCCTCTCCGGGGCCGTCGGCGAGCGGCGGTGCCGCTGCCGATGTTGCATCCTCGGTGACCTGGGATTCGGGCTGCGCCGGGGGTTGGCGCTGGGGCTGGGTCTGGGTCATGGGAGGGGGTCCGACGCCGTGTCTGCGAAGCGGGATGTCACGCTGGATCCTACCCCCCGCCACTACGATTCGCCCGGTGCCGTCCACCGTCCGCCGCACGCCGTTCCCGCGCTACGTCTTCGGCCCCAAGCCCAAGCGCCGGACCGAGTTGGGCTTGCTCGTCTTCGGCTCGCTCCTGATCGTCGCGCTGTACGTGATCGCCGTCCTCGGGCAGAAGTCCAAGATCCCGGACAACATCGGCGTGTTCCTCGGCGTCGTGCTCGGGCTGGCGCTCCTGGCCCACATGGCCAACCGCTGGCTGGCACCGAACGCCAACGCCGTGATCCTCCCCTTGGCCGTCCTGTTGAACGGCATCGGCTATGTCGTCATCGCCCGCTGGGACCCCGGCCAGGCGCAGGGTCAGGCGGCCTGGGCCGCGCTGGGCATCGGGCTCTACGTCCTCACCCTGCTCGTGGTCCGGTACTCGCGCGACCTGGAGCGCTACCGCTATCTGCTGCTGCTCGTGGCGGGCATCTTCCTCGTCGCCCCGCTCTTCTTCTCGCCCATCGGGGGCGCCCGCCTGTGGGTGCACTACGGCAACCTCTCGTTCCAGCCGATCGAGTTCTCCAAGATCCTCCTGTGCATCTACTTCGCCTCGTACTTCGCGGAGAACAAGGAGATGCTCACGATCCCGACGGCTCAGCTCGGGAACCGCCTCTTCCTCGATCCGCGTCCCCTCATTCCGATCCTGGTGGCGTGGGGCGCCGCCATGGCGGTGATCGGACTGGAGGACGACATCGGCTTCGCGGCGCTGCTCTTCGTCCTCTTCATCGGCCTGCTCTGGGTGGCCACGGGGCGGGTGGGCTATCTGGTGCTCGGACTGGTGCTGTTCGGCGTGGGTGCGTATATCGCGGCACGATACTTCGGCCAGGTGCACCTCCGGGTGACGGAGTGGCAGAACCCGTGGCCGACGGCGACCAACCAGAACGCCGGCGGCTACCAGCTGAGCCAGGGCTGGTACAGCATGGGGACCGGAGGCGTCGGCGGGACCGGGCTCGGCTTCGACCACTGGGCCAAGGTCATCCCCGAGCTGACCAGCGACATGATCTTCGCCGCCATCGGCACCGAGATGGGCCTGGTCGGCTGCGCCGCCGTCGTCATGGCCTTCATCTTGCTGGTGGGCGCCGGCTTCCGGGTGGCCCAGACGGCGCGGTCGGACTTCTCGCGCCTCATGGCGACGGGGCTGACGCTCATCATGGGCTTCCAGGCCTTCTTCATCATGGCGGGGGTGGTGCGGCTGTTGCCCTTCACCGGCGTCACACTCCCATTCGTCGCCTACGGGGGGTCGTCGCTCCTGGCGAACTACGTCCTCATCGCGCTGATGCTGCGTATCTCCGACGAGGGTGCGATGGCCCAGGCCGCCATGCTGGCCGCTGGCGCGGCCGCCGGGCCGGGTGAGCGGCCCATGGTCCCGGCGGGCTGACGCGATTCCGCCGGAGCTCAGCTCTCCAGTGGCAGCGCGTCACCCTCGGCTGGCCCGCGCTCGAGCTTGCCCGGAAGTCCGCGCACGAGCCCGATGAGCATGACGGCGATGGCGGCGCCGACGATCGGCCCGACGATGTAGATCCACCAGCCGGTGAAGTCCAGCGACCCGATGTCGGGCCCGAGCGTGCGGGCCGGGTTCATGGAGGCACCGCTGATGGGGCTGGCGAACAGGCCGAGCAGCGCGACGGTCGCGCCGACGGCGTCGTGACCGGTGCGGCCGGCACGACCGGTGGTCCCTCGGGTGTCATCGCATCCCTCCCAGCTCGGTGGCCCAGGTCCCAGGACCCCCCGGGGCTCCCGTCAATCCTTGGTGCTCCGAGCTGGGGCGCTGGCCCCGCTCAGACGGGATCGGCTCCGTCCCCGTCCGAACCGCCCGCCACCTCGTAGGACCACAGCTCGGACGAGACGGAAACGGCCCCGCCGTGCGGGGACGGCCGGTCCGCGCCGGCGTGGCCATGGGCGAACGCCGGTGAGGACACCCAGCTCTGGAAGGACTCCTCGTCGCGCCAGCGGGTGACGACGAGCCATTGGAGCCGGTCGTCGGTGGGGCGCAGGAGCTCGAAGCCCTCGAATCCCTCCTGGTTGTCGACGGCACCGGCCCGCGCCGCGAAGCGGCGGGCCAGCTCGTCGCCGGAGTCCTCGGGCACGGTGATGGCATTGATCTTGATGACCGTCATGACCCGATCTGATCAGATCGTGGCGGGTGCCGCCGACCGGCCTGGTCCGATGGCGAAGTGGGCCCGTCCGGTCACGGGGTGTCGTCCCTCATCGGAACGACGTCGCCGGCCTCCTCGAGCAGTCGTTCGTCGACGAGGATCGGCGCGGGCACCGGCATCCGCAAGGCGAGCACGAGGCCGTCGGAGGGCCGGCAGTCGATCCGGGCGCGGCCGTCCGGCGTCATGAGGTCCAGCTCGGCCAGGAGGTTGCCCTCGTCGCGTCCGACCAGTCGCACGGCGATGACGTCGATGTGCACCCGCTGCAGCACCTGCATGAAGAGCTCGTGGGTCATGGGCCGCCGCGAACCCATGCGGCGCAGGGCCTGGGCCATGGCGGTGCCCTCGGGGACCCCGACCGGGAAGACGAGCGCGCGGATCGGGGGCTCCGACTCGACGAGGGTGACGGCCGGGTATTGCGAGGGCAGCTCGAGGGAGACGTCCTCGACGTCCATCACTCGGAAGGCCGGCGCCGGCGCCGGGCCCGGCTCGTGCTCGGGGGTCTGGACGGGCTCGGTGGACGGGGGCGCGGACTCCTCCTCCACCTCGGGCCGTACGTCGGTCACCGGAACTTCCGCCTGGCGCCGACGCTGAGGGCCAGGCCGATCGCGCAGAAGAAGACGAGGACGGCCGTTCCCCCGTAACTGACGAACGGGAGCGGGATCCCGGTGATGGGCATGATGCCCATCGTCATCCCGGCATTCTGAAAGACGCTGAAGGCGATGAACGCGAAGAGGCCGCTGCAGATCAGCCGCCCGAAGATGTCCCGGGAGACCACGGCCGCGTGCAGCACCCGCCAGGCGATCACACCGAGCAACGCCAGCAGCCCGACCGATCCGACAAAGCCCAGCTGCTCGGCCACCGCGGTGAAGATGAAGTCGGTCTGCTGCTCGGGCACGTAGCCGAGATTCGTCTCCACCCCGTGCCCGATGCCCGACCCGAGGAGGCCGCCCGACCCGATGGCGTTCTTGGCCTGTTGCGTGTTGTAGATCGCCGACTGCACGTACGGATTGGTGCTGTGCGAGTTGGGGTTCAAGAACGTGGTCAGGCGGGCGATCTGGTAGTGGTGCAGCAGGCCGCCCTCGACCGCCACCAGGGCCACCAGCACGGTGCCCACCAGCAGCATCACCAAGATCCTGATCGGCAGACCGGCCACGGCCAGCATGACCAGCAGCACGATCACCATGATCATCGCCGTCCCGAGGTCCGGTTGCACGAGCACCAGCACGATCGGGATGCCGGCCATGATCAGCAGCCGGAAGACGTCGCGCCACGCCAGGCCTTCCTCTTCACGGCGCGCGCAGTACGACGCCACCGCCAGAATCAGGGCGAGCACGGCGAACTCGGAGGGTTGGAGCTGCAGGGGGCCCACGCTGAACCAGCGCGCCGCACCCTGGGCGCTGCTCCCGACCACGAACACACCGAGCAGGGAGAGCACGATCAGCCAGTACAGGATCGTCGCCACCGGTTCGAGCCGCCGGTAGTCGATCAGGGCCACCACCACCATGGTGATGACGCCGAGGATGACGAAGAGGCCCTGCTTCTTCAGGAAGGTCTTGGGGTCATCGCCCTGGGCCAGCAGCGAGCCCCGGGTGGCGGTGTAGACCATGACCACACCGAGGATCGACACCAGCATGGTGGCGACGAGCAGGATGAGGTCGAACGGGGGCACGTTGCGGCGGGCGGCAACGTGTGTTCGGGCGAGAGTGGTCATAACGTCGGATTCAGGGAGAGAATACCGGCCGTGACCTCTCCTTCCCTGGCGCCGCTTCCTGCCCTGGTGGGCACCCTGCGCACGGCCAGCGACGCCAGCGCGGTCGACCAGGGAGGGGGCTGGCTCTACCACCTCCTGATCAAGTTCGGCGTCAACCCCCAAAGCGCGTCGACGGTGACGGACCTGATCGTGCGCCCGCTCAGCATCCTGTTCGTCGTCGTAGTGGCACTCATCGTGGCCCGTTTGGGCAGCCGGGTGATCCGCCGCGTCCTCGAACGCGTGGCCAATCAGGCTGCGAACCGATCCGGCTCCTCGCGAGCCGGAGCACGCGTGGCCACCATGTCGGGGGTCGTCGCCAACGTCTGGCGGTTCTTCGTCTTCGTCGTGGCCGGCGCCATCGTGCTCGGGATGCTCGGCATCAACCTGACGCCTCTCCTCGCCAGCGCCACCATCATCGGTGCCACCCTGGGATTCGGCGCGCAGCAGATCGTGCGCGACTACTTCTCGGGCATCCTCATGACCATGGAGGACCAGTACAACGTCGGTGACTCCGTCACGATCGGCGACGTGACCGGCGTCGTCGAGGAGGTGACCATGCGCCTGACCCGCTTCCGCGGCGTGGACGGCACCATGTACGTCATTCCCAACGGGGACATCCGCCTCATCGGCAATCTCTCGCACGGGCTGGGCCCGCGCCATCGTCGACCTCACGCTGCCCGGTGCAAGCGCCGCCGACCTCGAGGCCCTGCGCCACGTCATCGCCGACGCCGCGCACGCGGTGGCGACCGACCCCGCCTTCGCCGCGCACTGCACCGAACCGCCGACCGTGGTCGGACTGCAGTCGGCCGATGCCACGACGATCACCGTGCGGGTGACGTTGCTCACCATCCCGTCCCAGCGCGATCCGCTGACCCGCGCCCTGCGGGAGGCGACCCTGGCGGCCCTGGCGCAGGCGGCGTTGTGGCCGGCCGCCGTCGAGCCGCCGGAGTCCGTCCCTCCGGCCGCCCCGACTTCGTGAACCGGGAGGCCCGGACTCAGCGGACTCAGCCCACGGGGCGATCGACCGCCTCGGCCGCCTGCCACATGGCCTCGACGGGTGGCGCCGCGCCGGTCCACAGGGCCAGTTCCGCGGCGGCCTGGTGCACGAGCATTCCCAGCCCATCGACGCTGCGGGCACCGGATGCAGCCGCCTGGGCGAGCCAGGGCGTCGGCCGCGGGAGGTAGACCAGGTCGGCGGCCACCTGGCCGGCATGGAGAAGCTGGGGCGCCACGAGCCACGGCCCGGCGGCGCCACCCGTCATGCCGACCGGCGTGGCGTTGACGACCAGGTCGGCCGACGCGACCGCCCGAGCCAGGGAGTGGGCGCCGTCGCTCGCCGTCACCACCGACCCCACGGCCCGGGCCAGCGCCGCCGCCGCCGTGGCCCGATCGGGCGTCCGGTTGAGGACGGCCACCTCGCTCGCCCCGGCATCGGCCAGGGCGAGCACCACGGCCCGGGCGGCGCCGCCGGCGCCGATCACCAGGCAGCGCTTCGCAGCGGGTATGAAGCCCGCGCCACGGGCCAGGGAGGCCACGAACCCCTCACCGTCAGTGTTGGTGCCGAGGAGCACCCCGTCCGTGTTGACGATGCAATTGACGGCGTCGAGCCGGCGCGCCACTTCGGTGCAGTCGTCGACCAGGGCCGCCACGTCGGCCTTGTGCGGCATCGTCACGGACAGGCCCCTGAGGTCGGCCCGGCGCATGGCCGCAAGTGCCTCGGCCGCTCGACCCGGCGCCACCTCGAAGGCCAGCGACCGCCAGGTGTCACCGAGTCCGAGCGCGGCGAAGGCCGCATCGTGCAGCAGCGGCGACAGCGAATGGGCGATCGGGCTGCCGATCACTCCGACCAGTCGCGCGTCGGGGCCGGCACCCGCCCGCGCCGCGTCCATGGTCACGCCCGGACCCGCAGCCGGTTCAGGGGAGGCCACGCGACTTGGCCAGCTTCTCGTTGGCGAGCTGCTCGGGGTAGGTGTCCGAGAAGGCCATCGTCCCGTCCTTCTTGACCAACACGAAGTACAGCCAGCTCCCGGGGGGCGGATGCACCGCAGCCTCGAGCGCTTCCATGGAGGACATGCAGATGGGAGTCGGCGTCAGGCCGTTGTTGAGATAGGAGTTGTACGGGGACTGGATCTTGAGGTCCTGCGACGTCACCGGCCCTCCGTCCTGGCCCAGCGCGTAGAGCACTGTGGAGTCCATCTGGAGTGGGACGCCCTGGGCCAGCCGGTTGTAGATGACCCGTGACGTGTCGGGCATGTTGGCCGGGATGTAGCCCTCTTTCTCCACGATCGAGGCCACGGTGATGACCTGGTAGGGCGTCATCCCCTGCGCCACCGCCGAGGCCGTGCTGAGACCGGCCGCCTGCGCGTCGTGGTCGAAGCGCTGCACCATGTCCGTCAGGATCGTGGTGTCGCTCTCGTTGGGGAGGATGAGGTAATTCCCGGTCCCGAGCATCCCCTCGAGGTTGTCGGAACCCGGTGGTGAGAAGACCGAGTGCACGGCGCCGCTGGCCGCCGTCTTCTCGAAGCCGCCCCCGACGTGGCCCGGCAGGCTGTCGACCTCTCGGGCCACCTCGGAGAGTGCGAAGCCGGGGCGGACATCGACCGGATAGATGTTCGGGCCCGCCGCCAGGATCACCCGCACCTCGGAGAACGCCAGATTCTGGTGCAGCGCGTAGCTCCCCGGGAGAACGGTCGGCATGCCATGGACGACCTCCGAGACCCGGAAGGCGAGCGAGCTCCCGATCACGTGCTGCCGGCTCAGCGCGTCGACGATCGCACCGGTCGACTCACCATGATGCACGGTGACCACCACTTGCGGTCCGGCCGGGCCCAGCGCATGGGACTCCAGCTCGTACCAGAGCATGAAGGCGAGGACGAGGACGAGCAGGCCACCCCCGACGGCCGCCAGGACCCGGCGGCGCCGGCGCACCCGGGCAGAGCGGGCGGCGCGGCGCCCTGTCCGGCTCTCGGCGGCGGCGTCCTCGCCGGCATCGACATCACCCGTGTCGCCACCCTCGGACGCGGCGCCGTCCGGCATCCGCGGCGGCTCCGGCTCCGGCTGCGGCTCCGGCTGCGGCTCCGGCTGCGGCCACGGCAGATCCTCATCGTCCGGTCCCGTGGGTCCGCTCATGCGTTGTCCAGCCACGCCTGGAGCAGCACCATGGCCGCCGCGCTGTCGACAACCTTGCGCGCCGCCCTGCCGGTGCGACCCGCCGCCCGCAGCGAACGCTCGGCCTCGACCGTGGTGAAGCGCTCGTCCGCCGTCTGGACGCTCACCCCGAGGGGCTCGAGCAACTCCCGCAAGGCCGCCGCCTCATGGAGGGCCGAACGGGCGGCCGGCCCGACGTGACCCGAGAGGCTCAGGGGCAGCCCGACCACCACCGTCGACGCCTCGACCTCGCGCACCGCATCCACTACGGCATTCCGGTCGCGTACGGGGTCACCGCTGCGCTCGATCGTCCCCCACGGGCTCGCCAGACTGCGCCGGCTGTCGCTGTAGGCCACGCCGATCCGCCGTGCCCCGAGATCCAGCGCGGCCACCCGGCCCGGGCCGCGCCCGGCCCCGTCATCGCTCACGCGGACAGGAGCCGTTGCGCCTCGGCCAGCGCCGCCTCGATCTGCGACGGATCCTTTCCCCCCGCCAGCGCCACCTCGGCCGAGCCCCCGCCCCCGCCGCCGACCATGGCCCCCAGCGTGCGCACGAGCTGGGTGGCGTCGGGCGTCCCGCCGGTGGCGGCCACGATCGTCGCCTTGGTCCCGTCGGGCGAGCCACCGAGGACCACGGCGCGCACCCCGTCGTGGCGCAGGACGGCCTGGGCCAGGGTCCGCAGGGCATCGGGCTCGACGTTGTCGCGTCGGGCCACGAGGATCCCGCTGTCGGCCACGGCCGCCTGGGCCAGTGTCTTGGCCTCCGCCTCGCTCGACTGCTGGCGCAGGCGCGCCAGCTCCCTCTCGGCGTCGCGCTGGCGCTCCGCCAGGCGCCCGATCGCCGCGACCAACTCGTCGGGCTCCGTGCGCAACAGGTCGGCGGCCGACTGCACAAGACGCTCCCGTTCGAGTGCCCGTTCCAGGGACGCATGGCCGGTCAGCGCGAAGATCCGCCGCGTGTTCGAGCCGATGGACCCTTCCGACACGAGCGTGATCGGGCCGATCTGCCCCAGCGAGTCCACATGGGTGCCGCCGCAGAACTCGAGCGACGTGGGCCCCGCCCGCACGACGCGCACCGACGAGCCGTACTTGTCGCCGAAGAACGCGATGGCGCCCATGTCCTGGGCCTCCTCCTGCGACGTCTCGGTTGTCTCCACCCCCACGTCGGTGAGCACAGCGGCGTTGGCCCACGCGAAGACCTCGTCGAGCTCCGCCGCCGTGGGCTGCGCGTGGTGGGAGAAGTCGAAACGCAGGTACTCGGGCGACACGAGGGAGCCCTGCTGGCGCACGTGGTCACCGAGCACCGCCCGCAGCGCGGCGTGCAGCAGGTGCGTCGCGGTGTGGTTGCGCCGGATGGCCTCCCTGCGCTCGCCGTCGATGGTGGCCAGCGCATCCTGCCCCGCCCGCACCTCGCCGCTCACCCGGGCCCGGTGCGCCACGAGCCCCGGCACGGCGAACACCGTGTCGGACACGTCGGCGATTCCCGACTCGGTGACGATGGTCCCCGTGTCGCCCACCTGCCCGCCGCTCTCGGCGTAGAACGGCGTCCGGTCCAAGAAGATCTCGACGACGCGATCCCCGTCGCTCTCGGCGCCGTCGCCCTCGGCGCCGTCGCTCTCGAGCACGGCGACCACCCGGGCCGGCACCTCGTAGTTCTCGTGGCCCCGGCCGACGAACGACGTCGCCCCCTCGTCGTCCAGCAGCGCCCGGTACGCAGCCTCGTCACCGGCGCGTGAGGACTTGGCCGCCGCCCGCGCCCGTTCCCGCTGCTCGGCCATGGCGGCATCGAAGCCGGCTCGGTCGACCGCCACCCCCGCATCCCGCGCCAGCTCCTCGGTCAGCTCGACCGGGAACCCGTGGGTGTCGTGCAGGGTGAAGGCCACGTCGCCTCCGAGCACATTCGTCCCGGTGGCGAACGCCTCTTCCAACCGGCTCAACCCAGCCCGCAGCGTGCGGTCGAACCCGGCCTCCTCACGCGCCACCACGTTGACGATGAGATCCTGCTGCGCTCGTAATGCGGGATAGGCCTCGCCCAGGACCTCGGTGGCCGCCTGCACCAGCGTCGAGCCGATGGGCTTCTCCACCCCCGAGCGTCGGGCGGCCAGGACGGCGCGCCGCACGACCCGCCGCAACACGTAGCCCCGGCCCTCGTTGGCCGGCAGCACGCCGTCGGCCACGAGCATGGAGAAGGCCCGGCCGTGGTCGGCGAGCACCCGCAGCGCGACGTCGGTCGCCGGATCGGCTCCGTAGGCGGTCCCCAGGATGAAGGCCGCCGCGTCGATGATCGGCGCGAACAGGTCGGTGTCGAAAATCGAATCGTGTCCCTGCAGCACGGGGAGGATCCGCTCCAACCCCGCGCCGGTGTCGATGTTCTTGCGCGGCAGGTCGCTCAGGGTGCCGTCGAGGTCCCGGTTGTACTGCATGAAGACGAGGTTCCAGATCTCGACGAAGCGGGCACTGCCCCCGTGCTTGGGGCCGCCGTCATGCCCGTACGCCTCGCCGAGGTCCATGAAGATCTCCGAGTCCGGGCCGCAGGGACCGGTGTCACCCATGGCCCAGAAGTTGTCCTCGTCGCCCATGCGCTGGATGCGCTCGGGCCGCAAGCCGACCCCGTCGATCCACAGCTGCTCGGCCTCGTCGTCGCTGTCGTGCACCGTGACCCAGAGGCGGTCGCCATCGAGGCCGAAGACCTCGGTGAGGAGCTCCCAGGCCATCGGGATGGCCTCCGCCTTGAAGTAGTCCCCGAAGCTGAAGTTCCCCAGCATCTCGAAGAAGGTGCAGTGGTAGGTGTCGGTGCCGATGATCTCGATGTCGGGGGTCCGGAAGCACTTCTGGATCGAGGTGGCCCGCGCCCAGGGCGCCGGTTCCTCGCCCACGAAGTACGGCTTGAACGGCACCATGCCCGCGATGGTGAAGAGGACCGAGGGGTCGTGTGGGATGAGGCTGGCGGAGGGGACGACGCTGTGGCCCCGCTCGGCGAAGTAGCGCGTGAAGGCCGCCCGCAGTCCGTTGGCGTCCATCGCACCAGCCTACCGGTGCGAAAAACGGCTCCGGGGGCGCGCCGGCGGTCGAAAAGGCCCAGGGCTCAGGCCGACGACATTCCCACGATGGGCTTGTTGAGGTGGATGCTGCCGGTGGACCCGAAGAACGGCGAGTCGCCGTAGCTGAAAATGCCCCCGTCGGACGCCACCAGCCAGTAGCCGCCGGAGTCCGGTGTGGCGGCCATGCCGACCACGGGCTGGTTCAGGTGGAGCGAGCCGGCCGAGCCGTGGAACTGCGCGCTCCCGTAGGTGAAGATGCCGCCGTCGGAAGCCACCAGCCAGTAGCCGCCGCCGCCCGGCCCGGCCGCCATGCCCACCACGGGCGAGTTCAGGTGCAGGGAACCGGTCGACCCGTGGAACTGTGCATCGCCATAGGCGAAGATCCCTCCGTCGGAGGCCACCAGCCAGTAGCCGCCGCCGTCGGGCGTGGCGGCCATGCCCACGATGGGCTTGTTGAGGACCATCCCACCCGTGGACCCGAAGAAGCGCGCGCTGCCGAAGCTGAAGATGCCGCCGTCGGAGGCGACCAGCCAGTAGCCGCGCCCGTCGGGCGTGGCGGCCATGCCGACGATCGGCCTGTTGAGGTGCTGCCCGCCCATGGAGCCGAAGAAGGCGGCGTCGCCGTAGTCGAAGATGCCTCCGTCGGAAGCCACCAGCCAGTAGCCGTTGGTGCTGGGCGTGTCGGCCATGCCCACCATCGGTGCGTTCAGATGGATGCTGCCCGTGCTCCCCCAGAAGCCGGCGTCACCGAAGTCGAACACACCGCCGTCCGAGGCCACGAACCGATAGCCCTCACCGCAATTGAGGTTCCCGCCGAAGCCGTAGCGGTCGGCGCCCGTCTGCACCGAGACACCCTGTGAGTTCGCCACCGTGATGTCGACGCACGTGGCGAACGGCGCATTCGGCGGAACGACGGTCACGGTCGTCGCGCTCTGCGCGACGACGCGGCCGGCACCCACCGACCCGAAGGTGACCGAGGTGACGTTGCCGAAGCCACCCCCGAAGATCGTGATGGCCCCACCCCCGCTGACGGGACCCGTATCGGGGCTCACCCCCGCCACCGAGGGGCAGCCGTCAGCGCCCTGTAGGGCGATGGCCAGGTTCTGGTCGACGGGCGTGCCCAGGCCGCTGGCGGCGTCGAAGCCGGGCGCAGCGGGGAAGAGGCCGCCGTTGGTATCGGTGAGGTCGTTGTTGCCGGCCGTGATGTCGGTGAAGGTGGCGCTGTTCGCCTGCTGCGCCGCGTAGAGCGCGGGGCCGACGCGGCCCAGCGGGTTGAAACAGCCCTGGTTGGTGTCGGCGAAGAGGCCGGCGTTGGTGGGCGCGGCGACACTGGTCCCGCCGAACGCGTGCCAGCTGCCGGCGTAGAAGGTGGCCACGCTGCCCGCCGAGGGGTCGGACGGGTAGGAGAGGTCCGGGACCGCCCGGCAGGCGCTGAGCCCGCACGGTTTGGTCTCGCCTGCGGCCGGGGGCTGCCCGGCAGCGGCGGGCCATTCGAGGGAGTAGCCCCCGCCACCCGCACCGTTGTTCCCGATGGCGCACCCCGGGACGTTCACGCCGGAGGCCAGGCAGTCGTTCCACACCGATTGCGCCGACGCCGACGGGCTCGGCAGGGAGGTGCCGCCGGCGCTGACGACATCGGGCTGCGCGCTGAGGGTCGTCGACGGCCAGCGCGGTGTTGTTGTCACCGATCGCGGGGTCGTAGCAGTCCTCCGAGCCCGAGTCACCCGATGCCGCGATCACGGTCTGCCCCTGCACGGCCATGCGCTGGAAGATCCCGTTCTCCGTCTGGAGGTCACCGGGAGTGATGTCGGCCTCGCAGTTCCCCCAGCTCGTCGTCACGATCTGGGAGCTGTCGTCGCTGGCGATCCGGTTGAACAGGTCGAAGGCCTGGGCGTCGTTGCCGTTGGGCGCCTCGTAGACCGCGATGGCGGCAGAGGGGGCGTTGACCGCCGCCAGCTCGGTGTCGAGGGCCGCCTCGCCGCTGCCCTGGGGTGGCCCGGTCGGCCCACCGTCGACCACCACGCTGTGGATGGGGTTGCTCAGTCCGTAGCAGGACCCGAAGCTCGCGAAGTCGCTCGGCAGGTAGTTCTCGAACTCCACGACCGCGATGGACTGCCCGATGCCGGTGCGGCCCTGCGCGAAGAGCTGGTCCAGCCCGAAGACGGAGGCCATCTGCGTCGACGTGTAGCTCCCGGCGAACGCCACTCCCTGCGCCGCCGGGCAGGCCTGGGGTGACGCGGCGTGCGCCACCTCGGCGTTGCCCTGTGCGCCGGCTCCCGGGCCCGCGGAAGGTGTTGCCGGCGAGGCCGATTCCGGCGACCCCGGCGACCCCGGCGTCGATCGGTGGCCCTGTCGCAACATGGAGTGCTCTTGGAACAGGCCATCGAGGCCGATGACCCCGGTCACCGCGCCGCTGAGGGAGGTCGGGACCTGGGGCGGCGCCGTGTTCACGATGGCCCGGGCCGACTCGTCCGGCGCCTGGACCGACTCGAGCGGTGTCCCGAGCGCGGCGGAGACCACCGACGCCGTGCCGCGCACCGGCAGCAGGGTGCTCCCCGGATCGGGTGTCCCCACGATCAGCCCCTCGCTGCGCAGGACGGAGGACACGTGCGCCACCTCGGCCTCGCTCGGCCCGAATTCCGCCGCGAACTGCGGCGACGTCAGGTAGTGGCGGTAGTCGGGCGAGCCCGGAGTCGACACCGCCGCGACGGCGGCGGCGAGTCCGTCGGCGTTCTGGCCGGCGAGCACCACGTCGAGGTCGAGCACCTGATCGGCGGGTGCCGCCCCGAGCTGCTCGGCGCCGGCGGGCAGTGCGGGCGGCGACTGCGGCAAGACGGTCCGACCGGGTTGCGCCGCTGCGGCCGGGCCACCGGCCACGGCGGCCGGGGCCAGCGCCCCCGCGGTGAGCGCCGCCGCTGCGAGCGCGACACCGAAAACCGCCACGCCCCGTCGCTGACCCCGCATCACGAATCGTCCTCCCTGTTCTGGCCCGCGCCGCCCGCGCCACCCGCGCCGCCCGCGCCGCCCGCACCCGCCCCTTCCGCGCCATGGGGCGTGGGCTCGTAGTACACCCGACCCTCGAGCGCGTCTGGACGATACTGCTGGGGGACCACCCCGGAAGGGTCGTCATGGGGATAGACGTAGCCCTCCCCGTGCCCGAGGGCGGCCGCACCCTTGTAGTGGGCGTCGCGCAGGTGGGCCGGGACCTCTTGGCTCACGCTGGAGCGGACATCGGCCTGGGCCCGGCCGAGCGCCACCACGACTGCGTTGGACTTGGGCGCCCGGGCCAGGTAGATCACTGCCTCGGCCAGATTCAGCGCGGCCTCGGGCAGACCCACGTACTCCACCGCCCGGGCGGCGGCCTCAGCCACCAGGAGGGCCTGGGGATCGGCCAGCCCGATGTCCTCGCTGGCCAGGATCACCATGCGGCGAGCCAGGAAACGCGGGTCCTCCCCCGCCTCGATCATGCGGGCCATCCAATAGAGACCGGCATCGGGATCCGAGCCCCGCACGCTCTTGATCAAGGCACTGACTTGGTCGTAGTGCTCGTCTGCGCCCTGGTGGAACAGGCGGCCGTCCCGGGCGCGCGCCATGTCGTCCATGGTGAGCACGATGCGGGCGCCGGCGTCCTCCCCCCGGGTCAGCGCCACCGCCACCTCGACCGTCGTCAGCGCGGCGCGGGCGTCGCCTTCGCAGGCCGCCACCACCGCATCGATCGCGTCCTCCTCCGCGTCCGCCCCCTCCAGGTCGAGACCCCGCCGGATCAGCGTGCGCAGGTTGTCCGGCGACAAGGCGTGCAGCCGCCACAGTGAGGCCCGGCTCAACAAGGGCGGATTCACCTCGAAGAACGGATTCTCCGTGGTGGCGCCGATGAGCACGACGAGGCCGTCCTCGACGGCGGGGAGCAGCACGTCCTGCTGGGACTTCGAGAAGCGGTGCACCTCGTCGATGAAGAGCATGGTGCCCTGGCCCTGCTCCCCCAGGCGGTGCTTCGCCTCGGCCAGGGCCTCGCGCACGTCCTTCACACCGGCGGCGGTGGCCGACAGCGTGGTCAGATGCTTGGCGGTGGTGTCGGCCAGGAGGCGGGCGAGGGTGGTCTTGCCGGTACCGGCGGGGCCCCACAGGATCGACGAGCCGACCCGGTCGGACTCGGCCAGCCGGCGCAAGGGGGCACCGGGGCCGACGAGGTGCTCCTGGCCCACGACCTCATCGAGGGTGCGGGGGCGCAGGCGGGCGGCCAGGGGTGCCTGGCGCTGGAGACGCCGGTCGGCGGCGTCGGCGAAGAGGCTCACCCTGGCGCGGGGGCGCTCGGCGGCACCACCACCCGGATGCCCAGCTCGGCCAGGGTGGCGGCGGGCAGGGGCGTGGGCGCGCCGGTCAGGAGGTCCGCCCCCGACTGCGTCTTCGGATACGCGATGACCTCGCGGATGTTCTCCTCGCCGGCCAGGATCGCCGCCAGCCGGTCGACCCCGAAGGCGAACCCGGCGTGGGGCGGCGCGCCGTAGCGGAACGCCCCGAGCAGGAACCCGAAGCGGGACTCGGCCTGCTCGGCGCTGATGCCAAGCGCGGCGAACACCTGCTCCTGCGTGCCCCGGTTGTGGATACGGACACTCCCCGATCCCAGCTCCCATCCGTTGAGCACGAGGTCGTAGGCCTGCGAGCGCACGGCGAGGGGATCGGTCGCCAGGAGCGCCAGGTCCTCGGGATAGGGCATGGTGAAGGGATGGTGCGCCGCCTGCGGGTGGCCGTCGGCGCCGACGGCGTCGAACATGGGGAAGTCGACGACCCAGACGTATCGATGCGGGCCCTGGCCCACGGGCGGCGCCCCGATCGCCACGCGCAGCGTGCCCAGCACCGCGCACGCCGTGGCGTACTCGTCCGAGACGGCCAGGATGAGGTCCCCGGGTGCCGCCTTCGTCTCTTCCAGGACGCGCACCACCTCCTGCTCGGACAGGTGGCGCGCCAGGGGGCCGTCGAGCGAGGTGCCGTCGCCGTCGACGACGCGGAACCAGGCCAGGCCTTTGGCGCCGGCCTTCTTGGCCTGCTCGGTCAGCTCGTCGAGCCGCGCCCGCGGGTAGATCGCGCCCTCGGAGACGACGAGGGCCTTCACGGCCGGTGACGAGAACGCCTTGACCTCCGTGTGCGCGAACACCTCCGTCAGATCGATCAGCTCCAGGCCGAAGCGCAGGTCGGGCTTGTCGGTGCCGTAGCTGTCACGGGCCTCGGCCCACGTCATGCGCTCGATCGGAGGCGGCCGCTCCCCCGTGGCGGCCTCGGCGGCGTCGAGCACGGCCTCGGAGACGAAGGCCATGACGTCGTCCTGGGAGGCGAAGGAGCACTCCATATCGAGCTGCATGAACTCGAACTGGCGGTCGGCGCGGAGGTCCTCGTCGCGCAGGCAGCGGGCGATCTGGAAGTAGCGGTCGAAGCCGCCCACCATGAGGAGCTGCTTGGCCAGCTGCGGGCTCTGGGGCAGCGCGTAGAAGGAGCCGTGGTGCAGCCGGGCCGGCACGGAGAACTCTCGGGAGCCCTCGGGCGTCGGCGCCCAGAGCAGCGGGGTCTCGATCTCCACGAAGCCCTGGCGGTCCATGGCCGACCGGATGGCGGCGTTGACCCGGGCCCGGAGGCGGAGGTTGCGCTGCATGCGCGGTCGTCGGAGGTCGACGTAGCGGTAGCGCAGCCGCACCGGCTCGTCGGACTCGTCGCGGTCGTCGACGGAGAACGGTGGGGGCTCGGCCTCGTTGAGGACCTCGACCGTGCAGTCCCCGATCTCCACCTCGCCCGTGCCGATGGCGGGGTTGACGGTGCCCTCGGGCCGGTGGCGGACGGTCCCGGTGACGGCGATGACCCACTCGGAGCGCACGTCGGTGGCGTGGTCGATGACGCACTGGATGATGCCGGTGTGGTCGCGCAGGTCGACGAAGGCGAGATGCTCGCCGTGCTCGCGCCGGCGGGCCACCCAGCCGCAGACGCGGACGGTGGTCCCGACGTCGGCCTTGCGCAGCACGCCACAAAGGTGGGTGCGCAGGGCGGTGGGCCGGTTCTGCTCGGGGGGATGGGACTCGGACTCGGTCGTCATGGTGGGGGTCTCGGTGCTCAGTCTGGTCGGTGCGGGCTGGTGCGGGCAGGTGCGAAGTCCGGGTCAGGGCAGTTGCCGGCGCCGGCGCCGGCGCCGTCTCCGCCAGGAAGGCCCTGAGCTCGTCCACAATGGCAGCCCGGGGCACGCTGCGCTGTTCCGAATCGATGCGCAGGGGCCGCAGGCCGACCGTTCCGGCGGCCAGTTCCTGGGGGCCGATCACGAGCGCCACCAGGGCGCCCGAGCGGTCGGCCGACTTGATCTGGGACTTCATGGAGCGCCCGTCGAAGGCCCGGTCGGCCCGCAGGCCGGCCCGGCGCAGCTCGGCCGTCAGGGCCACGGCGGACTCGCCGCCCGCGGTGTCGATCACGTAGGCGTGCAGCGGATGCGCGGCCACCACCGACGAGGTCGTGAAGACGCCCTCGGCGTCGCACGCGAGCAGCGCCCGCTCGATACCGATCCCGAACCCGATCCCCGGGGTCGGGTCCCCTCCCAGCAGCTCGACCAGGCCGTCGTAGCGGCCACCGCCCCCGACCCCGTTCTGCGCCGCGTCCAACGCCTCGGCCGCGAACTCGAACGTCGTGCGCGTGTAGTAGTCGAAGCCCCGCACCAGGCGGTGGTCGATGGTGTACCCCACCCCCAACGAGTCGAGCCCGGCCCGGACCCGGGCGAAGTGCGCCGCGCACGGGTCGCAGAGATGGTCCAGGAAGTGCGGCGCGTCCGCCGTGGCGGCGCGGCACTCGGCCGTCTTGCAGTCCAAGACACGCAGCGGGTTCTCCAGGTGCCGGGCCCGGTGCGCCGGGCACAGCTGATCGGCCCGCTCGGCCAGGAACGCGCCCAACAGCGCGACGTAGCCCGGCTTGCAGACGCCGTCGCCCATGGAGTGCAACTTGAGCGTCACCTGCCGCAGCCCGAGGCCGGCGAAGAAGTCCCGGGCCAGCGCCACCACCTCGACGTCGAGGTCGGCATCGGCCGGGCCGAGGGCCTCCACCCCGAGCTGGTGGTGCTGGCGGTAGCGGCCGTGCTGGGGGTTCTCGTGCCGGAACGACGGCGCCACGTACCAGGCCTTCCACGGGGGCACCGGGTGGTGCTGCACGAAGGCCCGGGCGATCGGGGCGGTCCCCTCGGGGCGCAACGCCATCATCTGGCCGTCGCGGTCCTCGAACACGTACATCTCCTTGCCGACCACCTCGCTGCCCTCTCCGATGCCCCGCAGGAACACGCCTGCGTGCTCGAGGATGGGCGTGACGGTCAGCCCGTAGCCGGCGCCCTCGACCAACGAGGCGAAACGGGCGACCGTTCCCTCCCAGCGGGCCGATTCGGGCCAGAGGACGTCGTGCATGCCCTTCGGGGTGCGGGCCGCCGTGTCGGGGCGGCCGGGAACCGGCGCGGCGGCCTCACCCGGATTCGATCCGGGCGCGGGCGCGGGCGCTCCCGGGCTCCTCACGGGTCGGGGGTCAGACTTTCTTGCCAGGGAGCTGACGATACGCTGTCGAAGACCCCGTCGAGATGCTTCAGTGCGCTGATCAGTGAATGCAGGTGGGTCGGGTCGGCCAGCTCGACGTCGAAGGCCATCCGGCTGACCCGGTCCGCCGTCGTGGCGGTGCGGGCGGCGACGATGTTGAGGTGGTGCTCGGAGACGACCCGGGACACGTCGGCCAGCAGGCGTGCCCGGTCGAAGGCCTGGACCTCGATCGTGGCCACGAAGACCCCGTCGTTGCCGCGGTCCCACTCGACCTCCATGAGGCGCTCCTGGGAGCGGTCGGCCAGCGCGACTGCGTTGGCGCAGTCGGCGCGGTGCACCGAGACGCCGCGGCCCTGGGTGACGAAGCCCACGATTTGGTCGCCGGGCACCGGGGTGCAGCAGCGAGCGAGGTGGATCATGACGTCGTCGAGCCCCTCGACGTAGACACCCGTCCCGGTGCGCCGCCCCTGGCGGTGCCGGCTCGTGCTGGGCAACGCGATGGTCGGGAGCTGCTCGTCGGCCTCGCCGCCGCCGCGCAGCGCCTTGGTGAGGCGCTGGACGATCGACTGTGCCGAGACCTGGTTCTCGCCGATGGAGGCGTAGAGCGCATCGAGGTCGGCCAGGTTCATGGCGTCGGCCACCTGCTGCAGGGCGCTCGAGCCGAGGAGCTTGTGCAGGGGCAGCCCGTCCCGCCGGAGCGCCCGGGCCAGTTCCTCCCGCCCGTTCTCTATGGCGTCCTCACGGCGCTCCCGGGAGAACCACTGCCGGATCTTGTTGCGGGCCCGGGTGGAGGCGACGATCTGGAGCCAGTCCCGTGACGGACCGGCCGTCGGCGACTTCGAGGTGAAGATCTCGACGGTGTCCGCGCTGGAGAGCTGGGTCTCGAGCGGCACCAGGCGGCCGTTGACCCGCGCCCCGATGCAGCGGTGGCCCACCTCGGTGTGGATGGCGTAGGCGAAGTCGACGGGCGTCGAGCGGGCCGGCAGCGCGATGACCTTGCCCTTGGGCGTGAAGACGTAGACCTCGTCCTGCTCGAGGTCGAGCTTGAGCGCCTCGAGGAACTCGATCGGGTCGTCGGTCTGGCGGTCCACGTCGGCGATGCGCTGGAGCCACGCCATCTCCGAGGAGTGGTCCTCCTTGGACTTGTAGCCCCAGTGCGCCGCGATGCCGTACTCGGCCCGGTGGTGCATCTCCGAGGTCCGGATCTGCACCTCCACGGGCTTGCCGTCCAGCCCGATCACCGTCGTGTGCAGCGACTGGTACATGTTGAACTTGGGCGTGTTGATGTAGTCCTTGAAGCGCCCTTGTACCGGCGCCCAGATAGCGTGGATGGCGCCCAGCGCGGCCCAGCAGTCCTTCTCGGACTCGACGACCACCCGGATGGCCACCAGGTCGTTGATGTCGTCGAACTCCTTCCCCCGCACGACCATCTTCTCGTAGATGGACCACAGGTGCTTCGGCCGACCCGTCACGTCGGCGGCGACACCCATGTCGGTCAGGCGCTGGCGCACGTGGACGAGCACCCGCTCGAGATACTCCTCCCGCTGCGGCGCCCGGGCCGCCACCATCTGCTCGATCTCGGCGTAGCGCTTCGGGTGGAGCGTGGCGAAGGCGAGGTCCTCGAGCTGCCAGCGGACCTGCTGCACCCCGAGCCGGTGGGCCAGGGGCGCGTAGACGTCGAAGGTCTCCTGCGCCGTACGCCGCTGCTTCCACTCCGGCATGACCGCGAGCGTGCGCATGTTGTGCAGCCGGTCGGCCAACTTGATGAGCAGGACGCGCCAGTCGTCGGCCATGGCGACGAGCATCTTGCGGATGGTCGCCGCCTGCTGCGCCTCCTTGGAGTTGAACTGGAGCCGGTCGAGCTTGGTCACCCCGTCGACGACGCGGGCCACCCCCTCGCCGAAGGTCTCCCGAAGGGTCTCGAGCGTCAGCCCGGTGTCCTCCACGGCGTCGTGCAACAGGGCGGCGGCCACGGTCTGCTCGTCCAGGCCGAGCTCGGCCACGATGGTGGCCACGGCCACCGGGTGCGTGATGTAGGGCTCGCCCGAGCGCCGGAACTGGCCCTCGTGCGCCCCGGCGGCGGTTCGGCCGGCCTCGACGATCATGGAGGTGTCGTCGCCGGGGCGGTGCCGGACGAATTCGGCCAGGAGGGGGGCCAACAGGTCGCGTAGGACCGGCTCTTCTGCCTGCCCCGGCTCGAGGTCTCGAGCGCTCGTCTCGCTGTCTGTCTCGGACGGGGTCACCCGCGTCAGGGCCACCATCCATACAGGCTACCCGCCAGGGAAAATGCACGAACGCGCCTACCGCTGCATATGCAGCCCTTGTGCGATCTGCAGCCCTTGTGGGCTGGCGTGCGCTGTCGTGCGCTGGCGTCCTGTCGTGGCCTCCCGCGGCTCAGCTCAGCGCCGGCGCTTGCCCTTGCTCTTGCGGGGGCGGGGTCCCTGGGGCGCCTGCGCCTCGCCCCCGTCCGTAGAGGCCTGCGCTGACCCAGGCGACGCCGACGACGTCGAGGCCGACGAGCCGGCCGGACGGTTGATCACGGCAGTCCCGGTC
Organism: uncultured Acidimicrobiaceae bacterium; assembly: GCA_963764305.1. Taxonomy (GTDB): domain Bacteria; phylum Actinomycetota; class Acidimicrobiia; order Acidimicrobiales; family RAAP-2; genus Bog-473. The sequence goes on from CAVXSD010000006.1 coordinate 556,216, forward strand.
CCGCCGCCGGTACCGCTGCCGCCACCACCGCTCGGTCGGCTGCCCGAACCCGGCCGGATCGGCCCGCTGCGCTTGTTGCTGCCGGACTTCGGTGCGACAGGCGGCCCGCCGGCGCCCCGGTTCACCCCGGAGGCGGCGACGCTCATCGCCGTGCTCATGGTGGCGGCGTCGAGGGCGGAGTAGAAGCCCCCGGCTTCGCCCCGCTTGGCCAGCCGGTTGGCGATCTGCACCCAGCGGTCTTCGCGCTCCTTCATCATGCAGAGCACCGGCGAGGCGATGAAGATCGACGAGTAGGCCCCCGAGAGCAGGCCGACGAAGAGGGCCAGTCCGTAGGACTGCAGCGTCGTCGCCCCGAGGAGCTGCGCGCCGATGAGGAGCACGGCCAGCACCGGGAGGATGGCGACCATGGAGGTGTTGATCGACCGGGCCAGCGTCTGGTTCATGGAGAGGTTGATCAGCTGGGGATAGGTCAGGCGGCCGCTGCTGCCGATGCCCTTGGTGTTGTCACGGACCCGGTCGAACACCACGACGGTGTCGTAGAGCGAGTAGCCCAAGATGGTCAGGATGGCGACCACGGTGTCCGGCGTCACCTGGAAATTGAAGATGGAATAGATGCCGATGGCGATCAGGACGTCGTGGATCATGGCGATGAACGCGGCGAGCGCCATCTTCGGTTCGAAGCGGATACTGATGTAGATCGCCACCACGATGAAGAAGATGATCAGTGCCTCGATCGCCTTGTTGGTGATGGAGGAACCCCACGTCGGGCCGACGTTCGTGATGCTGATCTTGTCGGCCGGCGGCTGGGACGCCGTGTTGGTTGCCGAGGTCGTCGTCGTCGTGGACGCGGCCGCGGCGGCCCCCGCCTGGGGCGTCGTCGTCGTCGTCGGGACGCGGCCGTTGTCGAGGTCGTGGTCGTCGGCGACGTCTTGGGGGCTTCCGCGGCGGTCAGGGCGAGCAGCGACTTCTGGACGTTGTTGCTCACCGCGTCCTGCTGCTTCTGCGTCAGGTGGTTCAGGTCGGACTGCACGTTGAGCGTCTGCTTGTTCCCACTGCCGAGGAGCTCGACCGTTGGGTCGATGATCCCGGTGCCCTTCAGGGCATCGGTCGCCTGGGTCTGGGTGACGCCCGGCGCGGCGATCGTCCACTCGGTCCCGCCCTTGAACTCGATCCCGAGGTTCAGTCCGCCCCGCAACACGATCGAGACGATCCCCAGCACGATGATCGCCGTCGAGATGGCGAACCAGATCTTGCGCTTGCCGACGAAGTCGAAGCGCGTCTCGCCCCGGTAGAGCCGGGCAACAGGACCGTGACCCCGCCGCGGCTTGGCCAGGAGGGCGCGGGCGGCGTCATCGAGGCTGACCAGTTCCTCCTCGTCGAGGCTGCTGGTATCGACGCTCTCCTCGAGGCGCTCGACGTCCTCCTCGGGCACGTCGTCGAGCGAGCTGCCGTCCTCGGGGCGCTCCCCGTCGCTCACGAGCCACCTCCCGCCGCCGCGCCCGCGCCCACGCCCACGCCCACGGGTACGCCCTGGGCCTGCGGGCCGGCGCCGAGGCCGGTGGCGATGCTGAAGGCACCTGAGCCCTGCAGGCGTTGGCTCTGGCCCATCAAGATGACGAGCGGGCGCGTGTAGAACCAGGTCACGGCCATGTCCATGATCGTGGAGAGGCCGAGGAAGAAGGCGAAGCCCTTCACGTTGCCCACCGCGACCAGGTACAGCACGATCGCCGCCAGCAACGACACGAAGTCAGCGGCCCACACGGTGCGCCATGCGCTCTTGAAGCCGCGGTCCACCGACGTGCGGACCGACCGGCCCGATCTGGTCTCGTCTTTCAAGCGTTCGAAGTAGACGATGTACGAGTCGACGGTGATGCCGATCGACACGATGAGGCCGGTGATGCCCGCGAGGTCGAAACTGGGCGCGACCGATGTATGGCCGAGCGCCGAGATGATGGCCCACAGCATCATCGCCGTGAACAGCAGCCCGGATATCACCACGAGCCCGAGGCCGCGGTAGTACACGAGCACGTAGAGGAGCACGAGGACCAGTCCGGCGATGCCGGCACCGAGTCCCGCCACCAGTGCGGAGTGCCCCAGAGTGGCCGAGACCGTCTCCGACGTGGCCGCCTTCAGCGTGATGGGCAGGGCACCGAAGTTCATGGCCTGTGCCAGGTTCTGCGCGTCGGCCTGCGTCAGGCTCCCCGAGATCTCGCCCCTGCCGGCGAAGGACGTGAAGCTCGTCTGCGTTGGCTGGATGATGGGTGCCGAGTACACCTGGCCGTCGAGCTCGATCCCGAGCAGCTGGTGGAAGTTCTCCTGGGCCACCTTGTCCCACAAGGCCGATCCGGCCGCACCGGCCAGCGTGTAGTCGACCACCCACTGCCCGGTCTGATTCTGCGTGGCCTGGGCGCTCCCGATGGAATGGCCTGTCATCTGCGCGGGCCCGAGCACACAACGGACCACGGCCTGGCCGTCGCAGGCGCCGTTGATCCCGGGCAGCAGCACGGTGCTGGTGGCGTAGCCGGGCTTGTCGACGCTCGTCGACGGGGAGGACACGTACTGGCTGTCCGGTGGCACGTTGTTCGAGCTGTAGCCCTGGGGCGAATTGTTTGGCGTGACGGCGAGGTTGGCCTCGGTCAACTGTGAGGAAGACGTACAGGGGGGAACCGCCCCGATGCCTCTCGGCAACTGCTTGGCCTTCGATCCCTTCGGGACGCCCTCGGGATAGGCAAAACACTCGACCGGTCGGAAGTACATGCGAGCCGTCTGCCCGATCTGGTCGAGAACCTGCTGCGCGTTGGTGACACCGGGAATTGAGACCGAGATCTGGTTCTTCCCGCTTGTCTGGACCTCGGCGCCCGATACACCCAGGCTGTTGACGCGGAGGTTCAGGATGTTGACGGTCTCGTTCAGATCGGCCTGGGACACGTGCTGCCCCTCGGCGGTGTAGACGACCGCCACCCCGCCAGCGAGGTCAAGGCCCAACCGAGGCGACCACTTGGCGGCGAACACGGCGGCGAACGATCCGAGGGAGATCGCCACCACGATGATGACGCTGATCCACAGGTTGCGCCGCAGTCGCCGCTGGGCCCGTCCCCCCGCCTTCGGGCTCACGCCTCTTCGGCCTCCCCACCGAGGTCGCCGCTGCTGGGGGCGCCGTCCCCACCTACGTCGTCAATGTCTGCGTCATGCGCGTCGGTTGCGGGGCTGCCGCTGCTGCTGCCACTGCCGCTTGCCCCGGCTCGTGGCTTGATGTCCTCGACGGGCTCGTCGTCGACCCGCACGTCGTCGATCGGGTCGATCTTCTTGGCGATGGCTTGGCGGACGAAGACGATCCGGGTCGGCTGTGGGCCGTCGAGATTGCCGTCGTCGCCGAGGGCGCCTGTCAAGAGCGTGTAGCGATCCCCGTGGACCTCGAGGACGGTGCCGATGACGCCGCCGACCGTCTGCACCTCGTCCCCCACCTCGAAGCTCGAGCCCTGGGACTGGCGCGCCGCCTGGGCCTTTCGCTGCTGGGGACGAATGAAGAAGAAATAACCCAGCAAACCGATCGCCACCAAGGGCAACAGGGTCAGCAGTGGGCTCGAGCTCGATTTCGAAGTGGCGGCCAGCACGAAGTGGGCCACCGCGGGGTTTGGTGTCATGAGAGATCCTTGGACCGGAATCGGTTGCGGCGTGCCAGCCTAGTGCCTGGTTTCCCGATCTCTCGGGCAGTGGGCGCCTCGCGGGCCCGCCGCTGCCCACCTTCAGTTGCCCGCATCGCCGCCGGGTCGGGTGCGCCGGCTTCGGATCCGGGCGGGGGTCGAGTTCACCCTGGTGGGGCTCGTGGGAGGCCGTCCGGTTCGTGGCCGTTCGCTCGGCGCTCCGGGCCGGCCGAGGACCTGATCGGGGATGACTTCAGTGCACTCGGACGGACCACCCCAACAGCTTTTTCGTACGGTCCACGCCGCCTCGGCGTCCGAAGGTACGTGGCGTCCATTCGCCCAGTTCGCCCCCGGCGGGGACAAGGCCCGTTTCCTGCCAGACGGCGACTCCCGTCGCGAGGCAACCGAACCGCAACCCAATGTGGACCCGCTTGCGACAGCCGTTGTGCAAAGTACGCAGCATCAGTAAACCAACCTCACGGTGAAGTTCGTTCGGCGGGGAGCGACCGCTTGAGAGTCCGATGAAGGGGAACGGACTCTCAAGCGGGGGATCACCGAGGGTGAGGCAGGAGCAGCGAAGAGGTGCGCCGGCCTCCTGAGGCCGTCGGACGGGGTTTTTCGGGGGGATCCGACGACTCGGGCCGGCGCGCCTTTCGCTCCCTGAGCTGGTGGCTGCACCGGGTGCAATTCGCTGCGATCGCTGCGATCCGCCTGGTCAAAGCCCGGCCTGCTGCGTACTTTCGCCTGCATGGGGCGCGCCAGATCCGCCTTCAGGCGCCGTTTTCCGGCGTCCCGCGACCTCCGGCTCGAGCATCTGAGGCTCAATTCACGGTTTGAGCAGGAAGTTTCCAATTTGGACTGGGCGTCCCTCATTCAAGTCAGATTGGCTGTTTGCCCAGTACAGTTGCAGCCTGATGCGAGACGGATCGATCTCCGTGCTGGTCATTGAGGATGAGGCGGACATCCGCCAACTCCTCCGGACCCTCCTGGAGCGCGAGGGCTATGGGGTCTCCGAAGCGCTCGAAGGGCGCGCCGGGGTCCGCCAGTTCCATCAGATCCAGCCCGACATCGTGATCCTCGACGTCGGGCTGCCCGACCTGGACGGTTGGCAGGTCCTGGAGCGCATCCGGGACATGAGCGACGTTCCCGTGCTCATGCTCACGGCGCTCGGGACCGAGCGCGACAAAGTCCGCGGCCTCAATTCAGGTGCCGACGACTATCTGACCAAGCCATTCAGCCGGAGTGAACTGCTGGCCCGCCTCCAGGCCATCGGCCGGCGGCAGGTGACGCGGGACGAGCCCGTGACGACCTTCGACGACGGCACCCTCCACATCGACTACGCCCACCACGAGGTCGCCGTCGACGGCCGGGCCGTCATCTTTACCCCGACGGAATACCGCCTGCTGGCCACGCTGACCCGTCACCAGGGCCAGATCCTCTCTCCGGACCAGCTCATCGAGCTGGCCTGGGACGATCCGAGCGGGTTGGCCCCCTCACGCGTCAAGTACGCCGTGCTGCGGCTCCGGCGCAAGCTGGGCTGGGGCGAAGGCGATGACGGACCGATCGAGACCGTCAGGGGCTTCGGCTATCGATATCGCGCGCGGAACCGGTGAGCGAGCTGTTCCAGTCCCAACCCGACGCCGACGGGCGTCGCCACCCACGAATGCCCGGGTCTGCGCCGCCGGTCGGGATCTCCGGGTCCATGCGAGTGCGGCTCCCCATCTTCGCCCTGGTCGCGGTCGGGACGGTCCTCATCGCCGTGATCCCCTTCCCCCACGACGCCCGCCGCGAGATTTCGCTGGCCGGCGTCATCTTCTTCGCCCTCGTTGCCGCGGCCTTCATCCTGCCCTGGGAGCGATTGCCCGACTGGGCCTGGCTGATCATCCCGCTCGGGTACATCGCGGTCATCGCCATCATCCGGGACGCCCAGGGCGGCTCCAAATCCGGGCTGGTGGTCGTCTTCCTTCTCCCGATCGTCTGGCTCTCGCTCTACGGACGACGCCTGCACCTGCTCGTCGGCCTGTTCTGCATGGACCTGGCGTTGTTGGTGCCCCTCCTCATCGTGGGGGCGCCCAAATACCCGACCCTCGAGTGGCGCGAGGTCGCCGTGATGGCGACCGTCACGACGTTGGTGGCCTTGACCGTCTACACGATCGTCTCGCGGGACCGGGTCTTCCTGAGCGACCTGGCCCAGCAGACCCGTATCGCCCACCGGAACGCCCGCGAGGCGGATTACGCTCGAGACCGGCTCGAGACCCTGCTGCGGGCCGCGACCGGCAGCGCCATCATGGGGGTCGACCCGGCTGGGACCGTGACGTTCTTCTCGGCCGGGGCGGAACAGATGCTCGGGTTCCAGGCGGCAGAGGTGGTGGGGGTCCAGTCGATCGCCGACTTCATCGACCCCGCCCAGATCGATGAGCGGCGCCTGACGATCGACGCCATGCGGACCGCTCTGGAACCGGTTGACGCGGACACGGCGGCCGAGGTGCCCTGGACCGCGACGCGCAAGGACGGCCAGCAGCGCCGGTGCGTCGTACGGGTGCGGGCGCTGCCCGTCCCCTCGACCGACATCGCCTTCGACGAGGAGCGGCCGGAGGACGCTGACACGGCCGGGGACGACGCCGTCGCCGGTTCGAACGGCTGGATAGCTCAGGACGAAGGCCTTGCCCAGGCCAACGGCGGCTATGTCGTCGTTGCCATCGATGTGACCGAGCGCGAGGAGTTGGCCGCCGACCGGGAGCGCCTGTTCGCCATCCAGAAGGAAGTGACGCAGTCGCTGATCGAGCAGAACAACCGCCTGCGCGAACTGACGCAGATGAAGGACGACGTGGTGGCCACGGTTTCGCACGAGCTACGCACGCCGATCACGTCCATCCGGGGCTTCATCGAGCTCCTGCTCGACGCCCAGTCGGATCTGACCGAGAGCCAGATGCGCATGCTCCAGACCATCGACCGCAACGCGGACCAGCTGCAGCGCGTGGCGGAGGATCTTCTGGCCGACCCGGGCGCCGGCCGAGGGCTCCGGGTCGCGTTCACCGAGCTGGACCTCAGCCGCCTCGCCGAGGAGGCGGTCCATGCGATCCAGACCTCGGCCACGGTGGCCGGGGTCGTGTTGACCATCGACCCCGGCGACGAAGTGCTGATCTTCGGCGACCCGACCCGCCTGCACCAGCTTCTCGGCAACCTGTTGGCCAACGCGATCAAGTTCTCTCCCCGCGGTGGCCGCGTCCACGTCATCGTCGACAATGCGGACTCCTTCGCCAGGGTGCGGGTCCTCGACGAAGGACCGGGCATCCCCGAGGGCGAGCGTGACCAACTCTTCGAGCGCTTCTACCGGCTCGCCTCCTCGACCGAGATGGGCGTGCCCGGGACGGGACTGGGCCTCGCCATCGCCAAATCGGTCGCCGAGGCCCACGAGGGCTTCGTCGACATCGTCGACACGCCCGGCTGGTCGACGACCTTCAGAGTCAACCTGCCCCTGCGCACGCCGGCTGAGACGACCCGGCCCGCGACGCAGGCAGCGCGAAGCCGGTAGGGCCCCTCGCCCTCGCACATCACGCAGCCAGGAAACCCCCCGACTGGTGCGCCCACAGACGCCCGTAGACGCCGGGACCGCCGGCGGAGAGCAGCTCGGCATGGGTGCCCTGCTCGACCACGCGACCTCGGTCGAGCACCACGATCCGGTCCAGGCGGGCGATGGTCGCCAGTCGGTGCGCCACCACGAGGGCGGTCGTGCCCTCCATGAGGTGCCACAGTGCTTCTTGCACGAGTGATTCCGACTCGGAGTCCAACGCCGAGGTGGCCTCGTCCAGGACGAGCACCTTCGCACCCTTGGCCATCGCCTGTGCGATGGCCACCCGCTGACGCTGGCCGCCGGAGAGCTTCATACCCCGCTCCCCCACCACGGTCTCGTACCCGTCCGGGAGGCGCTCCACGAACTCTTCCACACACGCGGCGCGGCCCACGGCCCGCACGAGGTCCATGTCGACGCCGTGCGGCCCGTGCCCGGACTCCGTGCCGTTCGTGCCGTTCGTGCCGTTCGTGCCGTTCGTGCCGTTCGTGCCGTTCGTGCCGTAACAGCCGTAACAGATGTTCTCCGCGATGGTGCGGTGCAGCATCTGCGGGTCCTGGGGGACGTAGGCAATGTGCTGCCGGAGCGAGTGCTGGGTGACGCACGCGATGTCCTGGCCGTCGATCTCGATCAGACCACCGTCACGGTCGGCAAGGCGGAGCATCAGCTTGGTCAACGTCGTCTTGCCCGAACCGGAGGGCCCAACGAGGCCCACGTGCTCGCCCGGGTCGATGCGCAGGTCGAGGCCCTCGAACAACGGGGCGCCCGCCCGGTAGGCGAAGCGCAAGTCCCGGAACGCGACCCGCCCGTGGGGCACCACCATGTCGGGTGCGCCCGGGACATCGACGATGTCTGGTTGGGTGGCCGCGATACCGGCGAACTTCGCACAACGACCGATGGCCCGCGAGATCAACCTGATGAACTCGAACGACTCCTCCAAGCTGGTGCCGACGAACGTCGCGTAGAAGAGAATCAGGTAGACCGCTCCCGCCGCAGCGACGTGGTGCAGCGCCAACAGGACCCCGACCACGATGGAGGCCCAATTGAAGAAGGCCATGGCCGACTCCATCTGGATCCGTGTCCCGGTGAAGACCTTTCGCGCCCGCAGGTCCGCGCTGATGGAGTCGGCCACCAGCGCGCCGACGTGGTCCTTCTCCCGCTCCTCTGCCGCCTGGGAGCGCACGGTCGTCAGGTTGGCGATGGTGTCCGCAATGACGCCGGTCGCCCGGGAATGGGCGTCGGAGAACTGCTTCTCTGCCGCCACGACCCGGCCCATGCGGCGGTGCAACACGAGGACGAACACCGCGACCAGCCCGGCCATCACGAGAGCGACGGGCCAGGCCACGATCCCGAGGACCACGATGGCACCGATCGTCGTGACGCCGATGCGCAGGATGCCCCAGACCATGGCTTCGATCATGTCGACGAAGGCCCATGTCGACGTCTCAAGGGTGGCGATGACCTCCCCCGAGGGCCTGTCCGTGTGCCACGAGTGGCTCAACCCGATGAGGTGGTTGTAGCCACCCGTGATGGCGCGGCCGAACGAGCGCAGGGTGGCGCCCCAGATCATCCAGCCGCCGACGCGGCCGAAGAGCGTGGCGGCAGCCAGCACGACAGCGTAGGCGACCAACAGAGGGCCGAATGACTGCCACAGTCCCTCGTGCAGGTCCAGGTTCGATATGCGGCTCAACAGCGCGGCAAAGATCAGCGGCGCCGCCACGGCGTTCGCCAGAGTGCCAAGCACGATGGCGGTGCAGGCGCCCGCGAAGGCCCCGCCGTCGGGCTCCATCTGGCGCCAGCAGTAGCTCAGGGTCTCGTTGGTCGTTGCGTTGGGAAAGAGGGTGCGTTCACCCATGGGTCTCTCCAGGTGGGAGGTGAAGCAGGTGGGTCGAGGAAACGGGCGCACCAGGAGTGCGCGGTCTGCCTCGGATTGCGTCCGGGCGGTCAGCCCGTCGGTGTCGTGGTCGGCGTCAGTGACCAGCGGGGCAGAGGTCGGGCCCGGCCATCCGGGACCTCCCTCCGACGGCACCAAGCAAAAAGGCGGGCGGCTGGGCCACGATGGCGGGCACGATCAGCGCCGAGCGCGTCGTCATTGCTGCCATGTGGTCACCTCGCTTCCGTCTTGTGGTGCAACCCGGAAACCGTAACCCATTGCACCGCGGAACCGCGCAAGAAATACGAATTGACGTGTCGGCGGCGCACGACGAGAGCCCCGTCAGAAGAGCGGAGGCGTGTTCATTGCGTCGGCGGCCGATGCGGGCCGTTCCAAGCCCAGATGGGTCCAGGCCCGTTGTGTCGCCACCCGACCCCGAGAGGTTCGTTGGATCAGCCCGCTCTGCAGCAGAAAGGGCTCGTAGGCGTCCTCGATCGTGTCCGTCTCCTCACCCACGCACTGCGCCAGCGTGGTCAGGCCCACCGGCTGACCGCCGAAGCGACCGCAGAGCGTGGAGAGGATGGCCCGGTCGACCTTGTCCAGACCCATTTCGTCCACCCCGAAGAGCTCGAGGCCGTCGCTGGCAGTGGCGCCGTCGATGTAGCCCTCGCCCCGCACCTCCGCGAAATCCCGCACCCGGCGCAGGAGCCGGTTCGCCACCCGCGGCGTGCCCCGGGAGCGCTCCGAGATCCGGATGGCGCCGTCGGCATCGATCTGCACCTTCAAGATCCGCGCCGACCGTTCCACGATGGCGCGCAGATCGGCCGGGTCGTAGAGGTCCACGTGCCCCACGAAGCCGAAACGGTCCCGCAGCGGCCCGGCGACGAGGCCGGTCCGGGTCGTCGCACCCACCAGCGTGAAGCTCGGCAGCTCCAGGCGGATGGAGCGCGCCGTGGGGCCCTTGCCGATCAGGATGTCGAGGCGGCCGTCCTCCATCGCCGAGTACAGCATCTCCTCGACGGATCGGTGCAGGCGGTGGATCTCGTCGATGAACAGGACGTCACCGTCCTGCAGGTCGGTGAGCAGCGCGGCCAGATCGCCCGCCCGGGTCAGCACGGGGCCGGCGGTTATACGGAACCCGGCGCCCATCTCGGCGGCGACGATCCCGGCGAGGGAGGTCTTGCCCAATCCGGGGGGGCCGGCGAAGAGGATGTGGTCGACCGGCTGGCGCCGCTGGCGCGCCGCCTGGAGCACGATCCCCAGATGCTCGACCAACTCGGGCTGCCCGACGAACTCGGCCAGGGTCCGGGGCCGCAGACCGACCTCCTCGTGCTCCTCGGCACGGTCGGATGCAGCTGGATCGACGACCCGGGGCCCGGGCTCCGGGGCCAGAACCTCCCGGCGGGCGCCGCTCACCGACTCATCGGCTGGCCAGCTCGCGCAGCGCGAGGCGGAGCATCTCTTCCACCCCGACATCGTCGCGTAGGCCATCGAGTGCGGCGCGGATCTCGTCAGGGGCGTAGCCGAGCTCGCTGAGCGCCGCCCGCGCCTCGGCCCGGGACGTACGGGTGCCCCGCAACCCAGGGTCGCCACCCGCCCCCCACCCCGCCACTGCGGCCGACCCACCGCCCGACAGCGACAGGTCGGGCAGGTCCAGCCGACTCTTGAGTTCGATCAACAGTCGGGCCGCCGTCTTACGACCCACACCGGGCACCATGCACAGGGTCTCGTGATCCTCCTCGAGCACCGCCGTGGACAACGCCGCCGGCGACAACGCCGCCATGATGGCCAGCGCCAGCGCGGGACCGACCCCGTGCGATCCCAGCAACACCTCGAAGCAGCGCCGCTCGTCGTCGTGCAGGAAGCCGTACAGGACGATCGCGTCCTCCCGCACATGGGTGTGCACGTAGAGTGTCGTCTCGGCACCGCTGCCCGCCGTCACCAGGACGGCCGCCGTCGCCGGGGTGAGGGCCACGCGGTATCCCACGCCGCCGACGTCGATGATCACCTCGCCCTCGCCGGTGCGCACCACAACCGCTCCACGAAGCAGTCCGATCACGCTGTTCCCTCCTTGATGAGTGCGGCATCCGTGGCCCGGCGCAACGGCATGGTGGTCTGGTGGCAGACCGCCAGCGCCAGCGCGTCCGCCACGTCGGGCGGCCCGTCGACCGCCGGCAGGCCCAGCACCTGGGCGACCATGCGCTGCACCTGGTCCTTGGTGGCGGCCCCGTAGCCGACCAGGCAGAGCTTCACCTCGTTGGCCGTGTACTGGACGACGTCGCAGCCGCCCTCGGCGGCGACGAGGAGAGCCAGGCCGCTGGCCTGGCCCACCGACATGGCGGTCTTGGCATTCACCTGGAAGAAGACCCGCTCGACCACGACCGCCCGCGGTCGCACCTCCTGCACCAGCGCCCGCAGCTCCGTATGCAGGATCAAGAGCCGCTGGGCGAGCGGCGCCGCCGGATCGGTCTCGATCACCCCGGCCGCGTGGGCCCGCAGCGCGGCGGTGCCCTCGGCCCGGCCCACGAGCCCGTAGCCGCAGCGTGAAAGCCCGGGATCGATACCCAATACGAACATGCGTTCGTAGGTTAGCCGGGGGTGTTGCGCAGGGGGCGGATCTGGGTGAGTCCGCCGGGTCGGTGTTGCCGGAACCGGGGCGGCGGATCAGCCTTCGAAGGCGGCCAGGACCTCGTCCGCGATGTCCGCGTTGGAGTGCACCGCCTGGACGTCGTCGTGGTCGTCGATCGCCTCGAGCAGGCGCACGACCTTCTTGGCCTCGGCCTCGTCGGGGACCGGGACCAGGGTGGTGGGCTCGAGGCTGAGGTCGACGGACTCGGGGGTGATACCGGCGCTGTCGAGCGCCTGGCGCACCGACTCGAGGTCGGCAGGCGCGCTGGTGACGACCCAGGCCGCGCCGTTACCGGTCATGTCCTCGGCGCCGCCCTCCATGGCGATCTCCATGACCTTGTCCTCGTCGTTGTCGAGGCTGACGGTCACGATGCCCTTGCGCTCGAACTGCCAGCCGACCGCGCCGGGCTCGGCCATGTTGCCGCCGTTGCGACTGAAGAGGTTGCGCATCTCGGCGCCGGTACGGTTGCGGTTGTCGCTCAGCGTCTCGACCATGATGGCGACGCCACCGGGGCCGTAGCCCTCGTAGTTGATGGCCTCGTAGCGCACGCCCTCGAGGTCGCCCGTCCCGCGCTTGATCGCCTTCTCGATCGTGTCGAGCGGGACGCTGGCCGCCCGGGCCTTCTGGTAGGCGGTGCGCAGGGTGGCATTGGCCTCGAGGTCCCCGCCGCCGTCCCGTGCGGCGACCTCGACGAGGCGGATGCACTTGGCGAAGATCTTGGCGCGGGCCTTGTCCTGGGCGCCCTTGCGGTACTTGGTGGTCGCCCACTTCGAGTGACCCGACATGTTCCCTCGTTCCTCTCCCCGCCGGTGCCATCTGTGGTGGGCCGGCGCTGCTGGTTGGCGGTTGGCAGGTGGGGAAACGATTGTATCGAGGCTGGTCCGGGGTCAACCCGGGGCGAGGGCGACGGGGCCGGTGACGGTGACGGCCTCCGCCCTCCACCAGCGGGTAGGTCCCGGGGGGTGCCAGCTGCGTCGTGGCCGGCGAGCGCAGGGCATCGGTCTGGTTCCAGGACCCGGTGGTCTCCGCGGTGCTGTGTGGGCCGAGCCGGAACCCGAACTCGGCGGGACACGAATAGGCGACGGGGCCCGGGTACACGTTGAGGCCCCGGGGGTTGCGGACGACGACGGGAGGGTTCCGCAGGGCCCGACCGTCAGCGTCTGCCACGCTTGGGGGACGTGCTGGGCCAGCGGTGCGCCGCACGTCGTGCCCCCCGTGTTGCGCAGCCGTACCGCGTAGGTGACCGCCTGCTCGGGGGTGAACGCGTGCTGTGGAACGGTCACGCTCAGGATCACGTGCTGCGCGTTGCAGTTCTCGAAGCGCAGATGGCCGACCACGTGATTGTTGAGGGGCGGGTGGCTGCCGCCGCTGATGGCATGCAACCGGCTCTTCAGGAGGGACTTGGGCGGTGGAGAGGCGCTCGAGGCGCTGGTAGACGGAGGGAGTTGGGCCAGGTGTCGTGGCGTCTTCGTGTTGGTGAAGGCCATATCCGTATTCTTCTGAATCCAAGCTTTGGGCAAATACCTGATTTCTTGGTGGTTGGGATCGTCTGGGTGCGTATGCGGCCAATACGCTCCGGAGTCATGACGGCTCCCCTCTCCCAGCCCGCCTCGGATTCCGGCGTCGGCCCCCGGTCCCGCTCCCGCCGCCTCCTGCTCGTGGGGGCGGGCCTCGCCGCCGGGGCTGTGGCCGCGGCGGTCTACAAGCGGTTCGCGGCGCAGAGTGCCGGGGCGGGAGACTCCGGTGCGGACGACGTGAGCGTTGCGCTCGGTTGGGGCGAGGAAGTGATCCGTCCGGACCATCAGGTCCTGCGGACTCCGGACGGGGCGAAGTTGGCCGTGTGGGATCTGGCCGGGCACGGCCCGGATGCCCCCGTGGTCGTTCTCCCCCACTGCTGGGGCTGCAGCCACGAGGTCTGGCTTCCAGTGGCCCGCCGGCTCCGGGAGCTGGGGTACCGCGTGGTGCTCTACGACCAGCGGGGCCACGGGGCCAGCACCAGAGGCACCGCTCCGCTTGCGATCGAGACGCTGGCGCACGACCTCGCGGTGGTCCTCAATGCAACCGATGTGCGCGGCGCGGTGCTGGCGGGGCATTCCATGGGCGGCATGACGATCATGTCCCTCGCGACGCACAGACCCGACGTCCTGAAGGAGCGGGCCAAGGCGACGGTGCTCGTGGCAACCGCCGCGACGAGCGTGGGCGATCGTTCGGGGCAGAGTGCACGGGTAGCCAGTGCGATGATCGCGTCACCCGTGGTGACGCGGGCGATGCGGGCCAAGAATGGCCACCTCTTCGTGCGTTACGCCTTCGGCGAGAGTCCGGTCAGGGCACACGTGGACCTGACCCGGGAGCTCTTCGGGAGCTGCCACGGCACGGTGCGCGGAGACTTCCTGCTGGCGTTCGCGACGATGGACCTCTTGGAAGGCATCGCGACGATCGAGGTGCCGACGACCGTGATGGTGGGGAGCCGTGACGCCCTGACGCTGCCCAGGAAGGCAGAGCAGATCGTGGCGACCGTTCCAGGGGCGCGACTCGTTACCCTGCAGAACAGGGGGCACATGCTTCCGCTCGAGGATCCCGACGCGGTCACCGACGAGATCGTGAGGGCCGTCACGGGCTAGCCACTTACCCAGGTCGAAATCGAGTGCCTGACGGACTCGGGGAAGCGGGGTATCAGAAGGTTCCGGCGCTCATTTTCTCGGCCGGCGCCAGGTCGGCGAGGGCGGGGAGATGAAGACCCTTCCCTGCGGGCTGATGAAGCGCACCTCGGCCTGGGCGTCACCATCGAGCTTCCAACCCAGCTCGTGCACCCGGCTGTGGTGCGCGACGCAGAGGGTGAGGAGGTTCGACATGACCGTGGGGCCCTGCTTGGAGGCCCACACGACGTGATGGACGTCGGTCACGTTCCGGCAACCGCAACCCGGGAAGCGGCAGCCGTTGTCCCGACGACGGATCTCGATCCGCTGCGAGGCGCTCGGATCGCGCTGCAGCGGCTTCTGGTCGAGGCCGCTGCCGTCGGGAGCGTCGAAGGACAGCGTGATGTTTGCATTGCACGCCAGCCGGCGGGCCACCTCGGCCGAGATCGGGCCTACGCCCTGGATGGAGGCGTGGCCGTACCCGTCGCCGTAGAGGAGCCGGTCCAGGTCGGTGTGCACGATCATGGTGGTCTGGCCGCCCCCGTGGACGGGCGCCGGGCCGGTGCGCTTCCGGCGACCCTGCTCGATGCAGATGTCGAGCAGGGCGTCCGCGCAGCGGCTTTCGAACCGCACGTAATCAGGATCGCCGGCGCTCGGGTGGTCGTTGCGGCGGGCTCGCCCGAGCACGGCGGACTTCACCAGGGCGTAGGCGTCTCCGGTGAGCTGCGCCCAAAGCAGGCGGCGCTCGTCGTCGAAGCGGACGTACCGGCGTTGGAACTGTGCCGCTGCATCCGTGTCGCTCGCTCCCTTGACCTCGGCCACCAGCTGCCGCGCCTGCTTCGGCGTCCAATGCTCCGACGCCTGCGCCAGGTCGGCGTCGGTTGCAGACGTGGCGACCGCGGCGAGGGGGGCGAAGACATCGAGCGTCAGGCGGCCGTCGGACAGCGCACCGGAGAGCGCCGGGAGGTCTCTCACCCTGGCGGCCGCTTCGACCAGCGTGCGGGCGCGTCCTCGGCTGATGTGGCAGTGGGCGACGAGCCAGTCCCGCATGGACAACGAGCCGTCGCCGCGCCAGGCCTCCGTCCCGTCGAACTCGGCGATGTCACGGAGCATGGCGCCCTCGTGCTCGGAGATCACGCGCTCGATGCCGTCCGATGCTCTCCGCCAACTTCGCCGAGCGCGCATCGCTGCCGTAGTCCCGGCTGAGTGGCCTCGTCCGGCGGGCCGATGCAGGCCCGCCTGTACGAGCCGGATTGGAAGCCGAGGCGGCGGTTGCCATAACGACGAACGGTCCCCTGGGAGATCGGAACGCCGCGCGACTTCGGTGGGCCCGCCCGAGCTGGCGGTCAGCTGATGACGGACGACCCGAAGCGTTCGAGGGTTTCGAGTGCGTGGGCCAGCGAGTCGCCGGGCACGCCGACCCCCGACCACGTGACGCCGAGCGCCGCCAGCTCCTCGACCGCCGCCAGTTGGGCGTCGGGGTTGAAGTTGTCGCCGGCCGGATTCCCTCCGGCGTTGGAGCCGAACGACACGTCGATGGTGGAAGGATCGCGGCCTTCTTCGTCCATGAACTGCCAAAGCTCGTCGAGCATCGGGCGGAGGTCGTCGACGCCCTCGAGCGGCCGCGTCTTGGCCGTGGTGGCCAAGACCCTGGGCGCGGGAAAGGGGCTCCAGCCATCGCCGTAGCGGGCCACCCGCCGCCGCGAGAGCGTGCTGTTCCCGCCGATCCAGATCGGGGGATGCGTCTTCGGCTTCGGATTCGCCGTCTGGCCCTTGGCCGTGAAGGTCATCCCCTGGTGGGCGAACTCATCCTCGCTCCAGACGCCCCGGATCACCTCGATCGCCTCGTCGAAGAGCGCGTTGCGCTGCTCGAAGTCGACACCCAGCGCCTGGTACTCGCCCCGCATGTAGCCGGTTGCGACGGCCAGGGTGAAGCGCCCGTCGGAGAGGGCATCGAGCGTCGCCACCGCCTTGGCCACCACGAACGGATTGCGATAGGGCAGCACGACGATGTTGGGTATGAGGCGCAGCCGATCGGACACCGCAGCGCAGAACGAGAGCGCCACAAAGGGGTCGAGCGCGTCGTGGCCGCCCGCCTTCAGCCATCGATGGCTCGGGGCGGGGTGGTCGGTGAAGCCGATTCCCGCGAATCCAGCGGCTTCGGCCACCTGGCAGAAGCGGGTGAGCGCCGGCTTGGTCGTCAACTCAGGGTTATAGGGATGCGTCGTGAGCGGGTAGGTCACCCAGTAGTTCATGGCGCTGAACCCTAGTGTTTCGGTCGTCGTCGGCTTCTGGTCGCCCAGCTCTTCCGCTGCCGTCTCGGGGCTTGTGGGGGGCCGGCTCTAGGCTGCTCCACGTCGCGTCACGTCACGTCACGTCACGTCACGTCTCAGCTTCTGTACAACCGATGGAAGGCGCACATGCAGCTCGGACTCGAAGGCAAGGTGGCGGTCGTCACCGGCGCCAGCAGCGGCATCGGCCTGGCGGCCACACGAGCACTGACGGACGAGGGCGCCCACGTCGTCGCCGGGGCCCGCAAGAGCACCCCCGAGCTCGAGGCCCTCGTGGAGGCGGGGTCGGTCGAGTCGGTCGAGGTGGACCTCTCGACGCCGTCTGGCCCGGCCGACCTCGTCGCGGCCGCAGTCGCGGTCGCGCACGGTCGGATCGACATCCTCGTCAACAACGTCGGCGCGGCACAGCCTCGGTTGGGGGGTTTCCTGAGCATCACCGACGAGGACTGGGCCGCATCGCTGAACTTGAACCTCATGGCGGCCGTGCGGATGACCCGCGCCGTGCTGCCGTCGATGATCGCTGCCGGCACGGGGACCATCGTCACGACGAGCTCCGTGAACGCTTTTCTTCCTGACCCGGCCGTCCTCGACTACAGCGCGGCCAAGGCCGCCGTGGCGAACTTCTCCAAGTCGCTCTCCAAGGAAGTGGCGCAACACGGCATCCGGGTCAACACGGTGAGCCCCGGGCCGGTGTCCACGGCACTATGGCTCGGTGCGGACGGCGTCGCACAGACGATTGCCCGCGCGACCGGCGGGGACCCCGACGCCGTGGCGCACCAGGCCGCCGCGGACGCCGCGACGGGCCGCTTCACCACGTCCGAAGAAGTGGCGGATCTCATCGTGTTCCTCGCCAGTGCACACGCCGGCAACGTCACCGGGGCGGACTTCACCATCGATGGAGGGCTCATCAAGACCCTTTGACCTGAGCGCAGGGAAGGGCACGGCACAGCGCCGCGGCCGTGTGGGAACCGTCCGAGCACAACCTGGAAACCTGAATGGAGGTTCGCGAACATGACTACGTTCCTGACCGAGGTCCGCGAGACCTTGGCTCCCAGCCGGACCGACCGTTTCGGCCCGCTCCCACCACTCCTGGTCGCCATGACGGTGGTCACCGGTCTCGTCGATTCGTTCAGCTACCTGCTGCTGGGGCACGTGTTCGTCGCCAACATGACCGGCAACGTCGTGTTCCTGGGATTCGCCATCGCGGGAGCCCAGGGCTTCTCGATCGCCGCGTCGCTCGTAGCTCTGGTGTCATTCGGGCTGGGCTCGGTCCTCGGTGGGCGGATCGGGGCCCAATTCGGCAACCACCGCGGCCACCACATCGCGGTGGCGACCGGTGCCCAGTCAGTATTGCTGGCCGTCTCGATGATCCTGGCCCTGGTGGGCACGCACCCCTTCGGTTCCGGCGTCCGCTACACCCTCATCGTGGCCCTGAGCCTGGCCATGGGCGTGCAGAACGCCAGCGTGCGCAGGTTGGCAGTTCCCGACCTGACCACCACTGTGCTCACGCTGACGGTGACGGGAATCGCGGCGGACAGCGCGCTCGGCGGCGGGAAAGGGTCCAAGTCGGGCCGGCGGCTCATCTCGGTGGCCGCAATGTTCATCGGAGCGCTTGTCGGAGCGGTCCTGGCCCTCCATGTACACGTTGCGCTCCCGCTGATCATCGCCTTCGTCATCGTCGTCGTCGTGGCGATCGTGAGCCACTGGACGGGTCGCTCGAACCCACCATGGACCCGCGCCGACTGAGACTGTGAATTCCCCGTGCGATTGCGACGATTCCCGTTCGTGACGGGAGTCTGTGCGCCACACGTCGAATCAGCATTGCCTATCGACATGTACTCTGCAGCGTGTTGAGCTTGGAGCTGAGCGCGTGCGCGCCATCGTACGGAACCAGTCACTAAGGGGATCACCACACCATGACCACGATCACCGCTGAGGAACAGAGCCAGGTCGACGAGGCGAATGCGTCCGGCAAGACACCGGTGGTGTTCATCCATGGCCTCTGGCTTCTTCCGAACAGCTGGGATCGCTGGGCGGCGGTCTTCGCCGAGGCTGGCTACGCACCCCTGACCCCGGGTTGGCCCGACGACCCGGGGACCGTCGAAGAGGCCAAGGCACATCCCGAGGTGTTCGCCAACAAGTCGATCGGTGATGTCGCCGAGCACTACGCGACAGTCATCGAGGCACTGGACAAGAAACCGGCGGTCGTCGGCCACTCCTTCGGCGGGCTGCTGGCCCAGATGGTGGCCGGACGGGGGATCTCGGCGGTGACGGTGGCCGTCGACGCCGCGCCCTTCCGAGGCGTGCTTCCGTTGCCGATTTCCGCCCTGCGATCGTCTTCGCCGGTCCTGGAGAACCCACGCAACAAGCACCGGGCCATCCCCCTGACCTTCGACCAGTTCCACTACGCCTTCGCCAACGCGGTCAGCGAGGAGGAGGCGAAGGAGCTCTTCGAGACCTTCGCGGTGCCTGCCCCCGGTCAGCCCCTCTTCCAGGCCGCCTTCGCGAACATCAACCCCTGGACCGAAGCCAAGGTCGACAACGAGAATCCCGACCGCGGTCCGATGCTGATCATCTCCGGGGAGAAGGACCACACCGTCCCCACCTCCATCTCCAAGGCGACCTTCAAGCGACAGCGGCACAACAAGGGGGTGACCGAGTTCATCGAGATCCCGAACCGGGGCCACGGCCTGACCATCGACAGCGGCTGGCGCGAGGTCGCCGACACCACGCTCGCGTTCGTCAGGCGGTTCGCCTCCTGACGACCCTGGGGCGACGCGACAGCAGTCCTGGCCGGCGCCGCCCTCACTCGGAGAAGGCCTGACGTCTCCTTGCCCGCACCCTCCTCATGACCTGAGGGAGCAATAGCCCGCGCATCGAGGAGCATCACCAGGACGAGACACGCGAGGGGCTGAGGCGCAGGAAGGCGACGGCGATGGCGGTGGCGATGGCGGTAGCGGTGGCGATGGCGGTAGCGGTGGCGGCGGCCGCCAGGCCGAGCCGGATGCCGTACGGGGCGGCCACTGCCGAAGGCAGGAGCCGCGGGCGGTCGCGAACGCGAGATCCACACATCCCCTTGCCGGCCGCAATGGTTGGCCATGATGGACCAATGGCGAATACATCGTTGCCTCCCGATCACCTGACCCCGGAGCCTCGCCAGCGCACGCGCCTGCAGGCGCTGCTCGACATCGTCCTCGGACCGGACTCCTACGGGATCGTGTTCCTGTTCCTCCTCGTCGACTATGTGTTCCTCACCGTGGGATGGAGCGGGAGCGTCGCCCTGATCGTCATCGTCATCTGGCTCGGGCTCACCGTGCTGCTGGCCTTCCGCACGTCCGGGGTCCCGCACCGCCTGATGCTCGCCGTCCGTCTGGCCGTGGCACTGACCGTGATCGCCGCGATCGCGGTGTCACTCGGCGGAGGTGACCGGGCCTACGGCGCGATCGTGATTCTGGCGTCCCTCCTCGTGCTAGGCAGCCCGATCGCGATCGGCTGGCGGATCCTCCATCCACACGCGTCACCACGCAGACCGTTCTCGGAGCACTGTGCATCTACGTACTGATCGGCTTGATCTTCGCCAACGCCGACTACGGAGTCCAACTGGTCTCGGGGAACTCGTTCTTCGCCCAGGCCGGTCAGCACGGCCCGGCCGACTTCGCGTATTTCAGCTACATCACGATGGCCACCGTCGGCTACGGCGACCTCACGCCGGCGACCGGGCTCCCCCGCACCAATGCGGTCCTCGAGGCACTGTTGGGCCAGATCTTCCTGGTCGTGCTCGTCGCCCGCCTGGTCGGGATGTACACCCCGTCGTTCCGCTGGGGCCACGAGCTCCACAGCGGGGCGATGGCCGATGGCGGTGCTGCGCCAACCGATGTGGACGGCGGCGAAGGCGAAGGCTAACGGCCGCCAAGCCCCTTGGCCAGCCGTCTCAGACCATCAGCACAACGGGCACGATCATCGGGCGCCGCTTCGTGCGGTCACCGACGAACTTGCCCAGGGCCTTGCGGGTGTGGCGGCTCAGCACCTCGATATCGTGCGCGCCGTCGCGCAGTGCCTGTCTCACAGCCGCCGCGACAACGTCGCTGGCCTCTTCCAGGAGCTCCTCGGCCTCGGGGGCGTAGACCCAGCCTCTGGTCTCGATCACCGGCGGGCAGCTGAGCCTGCCCTGCTGGCGGTCGACCGTGACCACGGCCATGACCACGCCCTCTTCGGACAGCTTCTTGCGGTCGCGCAGCACGCCGTGCTCGAGGTCGCCCACGGTGCCGTCGACGTAGACGTACCCGCCCGGCACGTGTCCATCCCGGGAGATCCCCTTGGCGTCGAGCTGAATCACGTCGCCGTCCTCGCAGAGGAGCACTTTGGCCGGGTCGAGACCCATGGACGAGCGCGAGCCGGCGTGATGCACCATGTGGCGGAACTCGCCGTGCACGGGCACGAAGCACTCCGGTTCGGTCACCGCGATCAGCGTCCGCAGCTCCCCCTGGCGGGCGTGGCCGCTGACGTGGACCGCCTCGGAGCCCGAGTGGACGACCTCGGCGCCCCGGCGGTGCAGATCGTCGATGACCTGCCCCACCGACCACTCGTTGCCCGGGATCGGATGGGCGCTGATGACGACGACGTCGTCCTCACCGATGCGGAGCCATTTGTTCTCCCCCGTGGCCATGAGCGAAAGCGCCGACATCGGCTCGCCCTGCGAGCCCGTCGAGATCACGCACACCTCGCCGGGCGGCACGCTGTCCACCTGTTCGATGTCGATCTGCACCCCGTCGGGGATGCTGATGATGCCCAGCCGCGTCCCTAGCTCGACGTTCTTACCCATGGAGCGGCCCAGGGTGGCCACCTTGCGCCCGTTGGCCACCGCGGCGTCGATGATCTGCTGCACGCGGTGCATGTGACTGGCGAAGCAGGCCACCACGATGCGCTTGCCGGATTGGGCCGCGAAGACCCGGCGCAGCGTCACACCCACCGTGGATTCCGATTCGGTAAAGCCGGGCTCCTCCGCGTTGGTGGAGTCCGACAGGAGGAGGCGGATACCATCGGTTCGGGCCAGCTCCCCCATGCGTGACATGTCGGTGCGTCGCCCGTCGACCGGCTGGAGGTCGAGCTTGAAGTCCCCCGAGTGCAGGATCACTCCCTGCGGCGTGTGGAACACGATGGCCATCGCCTCGGGCACCGAGTGCGTCACCGGGATGAACTCGACGTCGCAGGCGCCGATCTTCACCCGCTCCCCGTCCGCCACGGGGATGAATTTCGTGTTGCCGGCCAGCCCGGCCTCGTCGATGCGGTGGCGGGCCAGGCCCACGGTCAGCTCGGAGCCGTAGATGGGCGCCCGGACCTCCCGGAGCAGGTAGGCCAGGCCGCCCGTGTGGTCTTCGTGGCCGTGGGTGAGGACGATCCCGTCGACCCGGTCCTTGCGGTCGTACAGGTAGGTGAACTCGGGCAGGACCAGGTCGATGCCCGGCATGTCGGGATCGGGGAACATGATCCCGCAGTCGAGGATGACGATGCGCCCCTCCACCTCGATGCAGGCGCAGTTCCGTCCGATCTCCCCGAGTCCGCCCAGGAAGACGACCCGGACGGGGTTCGGCTTCGGCTTGTTGCCGCGCTCAGCCAAGCGGGGCGCCAGTGACCGGGGGTGGCCCGACGGCGGCCAGGATCTTCTGGGCCTGGGCATCGAGCTCGGGGCTGGAGGGCCCCATCGGCAGGCGGCACTGGCCCACCCGCTGACCCAGGGCCCGCAGCATGGCCTTGGCCGGCAGCGGATTCGGGAACTCGGGAGTGGACTCGAAGTCGAAGGAGTCGAGGAGCTCTGCGTTCCCGGCGATGGCGGCGGCGAGATCGCCTGCCGCGAAGGCGTCGACGACATGGCGGAGTTTTGGACCGATCCAGTGCGCGGCCACGCTGATGATTCCAACCGCACCGACCGCCATGAGGGGCAACGTCATGACGTCGTCACCGCTGTAGATCTCGAATCCCGCCGGCACCTGCGCGGCCAGGTGCGCCGTGGTCGGCGGGTCGGCCGCTGCGTCCTTGAGCGCCACGATGGCCGGTACGTCCCGGGCCAAGCGGAGCATGGTCGCAGTGTCGATGCGCCGACCGGCGCGGATCGGGATGTCGTAGAGCATGACGGGGAGATTCCCCGCCGCTTCGGCCACGGCCCGGAAGTGCTCGTAGATGCCGGTCTGGGAGGGCCGGTTGTAGTACGGCGTCACCACGAGCACGCCGTCGACGCCGCACTCGGTGGCGCGGGCCGTCATCGCGACGGAGTGCGCCGTGTCGTTGGAGCCGGTGCCCGCGATGACGGGGATCGTCACGGCCTCGGCCACGGCCCGCCACAGCGCCACCTTCTCGGCGTCGGTGAGCACCGAGCTCTCGCCGGTGGAGCCGCTGAGCACGAGCCCGTCGCTGCCGTGCGCGGCGAGCCAGCGGGCCAGGTCGACCGCGGCGGGCAGATCCAGCTCCCCGTCGTCGTCGAACGGGGTCACCATGGCCGTGACCACCCGCCCGAAGCGGGGCGAGTCAAGCAGCACGGAGCTCATCGCTCCCAAACGCTATCAGCGATGCCTGGCGATCAGGCGATTCGGCGATCAGCCGGTCAGCCGGTCAGCCGGTCAGACGATCAACCGGTCAGACGACCTGGCGTTCGGCCGGCGAGCCGTCGGCGAACGCGTCCTCCTCCTGCGTGGAGTCGGTCAGGTTCTCGAACGCGATCGCTCCCATTTCTGTGAACTTGGTGCGGAGCCAGCCGTCGGCCGCATCGAGCAGTCCCAGCTTCTTGAGGTTGGGAACGATCTTGGAGAAGAGCAGGATCTGGAAATCGTCCCGCTCGGGCCCGGCCTGCATGACCTTGATCACGTCGGCCGTGGGCACTTCCATGCGCTCCCACACCTCCTGCATGACCATGCGGTCCTTCATCCGGATGGCCGCCTCGAAGGCGAACTCCTGGCGCTCCCTGAGCTCGGCCGCGCTCAGCTCCTTGTAGTACTCCTGCAGGCTGAGCACCCCGAAGGCCACGTGGCGGGCTTCGTCGGCCATGACGTAGCGGAGCAATTTCTTGAGGAGCGGCTCGGTCGTCATCATGTGGATGAAGCCGAAGGCGGCGAGCGCGAGTCCCTCGACCATGATCTGCATGCCGAGATACGTCATGTCCCAACGGGAGTCCGAGACGATGTCGTCGAGCAGCAGCCCGAGGTGGGCGTTCATCGGGTAGTGGCCCGAGAGTTTCTCGTCGAGGTACTTCGAGAACACCTCGACGTGGCGGGCCTCGTCCATCACCTGCGTGGCGGCGTAGTACTTGGCGTCGATCCACGGGACGGTCTCGACGATCTTGGCCGTGCACAGCAGCGCACCCTGCTCACCGTGCATGAACTGTGAGAGCATCCAGTTCTGGTTCTCGACCCCGAATTGCAAGAAACGCTTCTCGTCCCACTTCTCTAGGACGGTGCCGGCGATGGCGGCCTCGTCCCATTGCGCCTGGGCCGCGTTGGCTTCGGCGTTGGCGATGACCACGCGCTCCTGGTCGACCTCGATCGACCAGTCCAGATCCGTCTGCCCGTTCCACTGCGCCTTCTTGGCCTTCTCGTAGAGCTTGTCGAGCTGCGGTTTGGCGCCCTTCTCGTACTTCCAGGTGAACTCGGCCGGGCAATTGTCGGGGACACGGTGGAACCCCTCGACGTCGTACCTGCCGACGAAGCTCAGGACGGCCTCGATGTCATTGATGCTCTCGCGGCCGATCAGGTCCAGGTTGGACCTCAGCTCCTCCTGGTTTTCGTCGAGTGTCGTCATTGTGCCGCCCCCTTGGTGGTTGGTCTGGTTGAACTGGGTGCTCGGTTGGTCGTGGAATTGGAACTGGGATTGAGACTTGGAGAGTCGGGAGAGTCAGAGGAGTCAGGAGAGTCAGGAGAGTCGTCCGCCGCCTCGAGCCGGAGGGCGAGGATGCCCGGTAGGACGAACGTGCGCACGAGCGCCCGGGTGTCGGCCGGGTCGGTCAGGTCGGCGTGCGGCGACGGGTCCGAGCAGTAGGCCATCACGATGCGCACGGCCCACTCCGCCGCGCGAGAAGCTTGCTCGGGCTCGAGCCAGCGGGCGAAGAACGGAGCGGCCAGGTCGCTCGCCTCCAGCATCACCTGGTCGAAGCCGCCGAAGGTGAGGAAGGGCAGGACGGCGCCGGGCTCGTGCTCCAGCAGGTAGGTCAGGGGCCCGTGCCCCTGCAGCCAGCGGGCCGACTCGACCATGCCGGCGACCAGAACGTCCTCGAGATCGCCAGCCTCGCCCATGGCGACGGCCAGGGAAGAGAAGAGCCGGGCCAGCTCCGTCTCGACCACCGCAGCCAGGATCCCGTCCTTGCCCCGGGGGAAGGTCCGGTAGGCGGTCGCGCGGGACAGTCCGGCGGCACGGGCGATGTCGTCGACCGTCGTCTTGGCGATGCCCTGGCGAGCCAAGCACTGGAGCGCACCGTCGACGAGACGGACCCTGGTCGAGGAGCGGTCGTCTGCCCCGAGGTGGCGTACGACACTGTCGCGCCCTGCGGTCGGAGCGTCGCTGGTGACGGCTTCAAATCGTGTGGCGGTTGCGT
The DNA here is from genome assembly GCA_963764305.1 of uncultured Acidimicrobiaceae bacterium. GTDB lineage: Bacteria > Actinomycetota > Acidimicrobiia > Acidimicrobiales > RAAP-2 > Bog-473. The sequence continues at coordinate 581,438 of CAVXSD010000006.1, forward strand.
CCACTGATGAAACAGTATGGCGTTTTTTGTCTCACTGTCAATCATTGGGCCTCAACTGAGATTGAAGTGGCCCGGGGCGATGGAGGTGATCAGGAGCGCGAGCAGGGCGAGCACCGCCACGCTCCCCCCGACCGTGAGCACCAACGCGGTATTCCGGTCCCGCATTTCGCCGGCGTAGTCGTAGAGCAGGGCGAGGACGCACCCGATCACCAGTCCGCCGAGGTGGGCCCGCCAGTCGATATTGCTGGTGAACCCGATCGCGAAGTTGAGGACCAGCAGCCCGACCACCGGCGCCACCGGCAGGTGGCGGCGCAGGCCGACCACCACGTAGGCGCCCAGCACGCCCATGATGGCGCCGGAGGCCCCGATCCCGGCGACGTTGGGCTGGCTGAGGATGTAGGAGCAAACGCTGCCCCCGAGCCCGGCCAGCAGGTAGAGCACCAGGAAGCGCGCTTTGCCCAGAAGCACCTCGACGGCAGGTCCGACGATGAGCAGGGCGATCATGTTGAAGAAGATGTGCGTGAAGCTGGCATGCAACCACATGGCCGTGAACGCTCTGTAGTACTGGTGAAAGAAATGCACTCCGTCTGGGAACATGGCGTAGCGGTCGACGACACGCGCATTTGTGCCGAACCCCTCGAGGAAGAACACCACCACGTTGACCGCAATGATGGTGAGCACGATCGGCGTCGGGTTGGTCGAGCCGACCACGCCGGTCCGGCCCCGGCTGGTGTGGGTGAAGGCCGGCACCTGTCGCGACCGCTTGGCCCCCTCGGAAGCGCATTGCGAGCACTGCCAGCCGACGGGCGCCTCGACCATGCAGTCGGTGCAGATCGGGCGGTCGCAGTGGGTGCAGAGCACCGATGCCGCCCGGTCGGGATGGCGATAGCAGGGAGGCGGCGGAGCCGGCTGCGGCTGCGGCTGCGGGTCGCTCACCGGATGCCGGCCAGGAGCTCGGACCGGACGAGCAGGGCCACCTGCTCGGGATCGTTCAGGTCCCAGCGTCCTGGGGAGCTGATGTAGGAGAGCACCATGCGAGCCAGGAAATCGGCCGCCGCGTCGAGGTCCGTGCCCTCCGCCATTCCGTGGCGCACGAGGTAGGGGGCCAGGAACGCGGCGACGAGCGTGTGGGTCTGGTCCGCCTCGGTCGTCAGCCGGGGCAGGAGGATGTCGGGCTCCGTGACCAGGATCCGCTGCAGCACCTCGTGCTCGATCAGGGCACGGTGGGCGAACATGAGCCCGCGCTCCATGACCTCCTCCAGCGTGTCGGCGTCTGAGACCTCCTGATAGAGGCGGAGGAAGAAGCGGGCGAACTCCCACCCGACGACGGCGGAAATCAGCTCGTCGCGTCCGCCGGGGAAGTAGCGGTACACCGTCGCCCGCGAGACGCCGGCCTCACGTGCTGCATCCTCGACGGTCGTCTTGGCCAGGCCCCAGCGGGCGACGCAATCGTAGGTCGCCTGCAGGAGACGCTCCCGGACGTCGGGGTTCACAGCCCCAGCAACGCCTCGAGCCCCACCGTGAGTCCGGGCCGGGTGGCGACGGCGCGCACAGCGAGGAGCACGCCGGGCATGAAGGAGCGCCGGTCGTAGGAATCGTGGCGGATGCTCAGGCTCTGGCCCGCCGCGCCGAAGATGACCTCCTCGTGCGCCACCAAGCCGGGTAACCGCACCGAGTGGACGTGCACGCCATCGGGGCCTTCGGCCCCGCGGGCACCGGGCAGCACGAAATCGGTCGTGGGGTCCGAGGGCAACGGGCCGCTGCCGGCGTCGCGGCGCGCCGCTGCGATGGCCGTCGCGGTGTGCATCGCCGTCCCGGACGGCGCGTCGCGCTTGGCGTCATGGTGCAACTCGATGATCTCGACGCCGTCCATGTGGGGCGCAGCGATGCGGCAGAGGTGGAGGAGCAGCACCGCTCCGATGGCGAAGTTGGGCACGACGACGGCGTTGGCGCCGCTCCCCGAGAAGAGCGCCGCCATGTCGGCGAGGTCGCCGTCGGACAACCCGCTCGTCCCGATGACGGCGTGGATGCCCTGTTCGGCGTAGTGCGTCATGTTGTGGCGGACGGCCGCGGCGATCGTGAAGTCGACCACCACTTGGGCGCCGAGGTCGCTGAGCGCGTTGACCTCGCCGACGATGGTCCGGCCGCAGGCGTCGTCGCCGGCGTGGGCAGGATCGATGGCGGCGACCAGTTCCAGGTCCGTCGCCTCCGAGACGGCGTGGCACACCTCGAGGCCCATGCGGCCGCCGGCGCCGACCACACCGACCTTCTGCATGCCCAGCAGGCTACCGGGCGGCCATAGCGGGCAGGTGGGACTCGAAGTCGGGTCGGTCGAAGGGGCCGACGGCGCTCAACGTCCGTGGCGCGTTGGCCAGCTCGGCCGCCACCTCCAGCACCTGGGCCGGCCCGATCCCGTCAATACGGGCCAGCACCTCGTCCACCGAGAGCACTTCGCCGTGCAAGAGCAGCGATGCACCGAGGCGGCTCATGCGGGCCCCCGAGTCCTCACCCGAGAGCAGCATCTCGGCGCCGCAGGTTGCCTTTGGCGATGGCCAGCTCCCGATCGGTCACCCCGTCAGCGGCCAGGAGCTCGAGCTCCGCGCTCACGATGCGCAGCACCTCGTCGACGTGCTCGGGTGCCGTGCCCACCACCACGGCCAAGGATCCGCTGTCCTCGTAGGCCGCCCGCTCCGACCACACCGAGTAGGCCAGCCCGCGCTGCTCACGCACCTTCTGGAAGAGCCGGCTCGAGAGCCCGCCACCCAGGACGTGATTGAGCACGGCCAGCGCCCAGCGGCGGTCGTCGAAGCGCGAGACCGAGCGCATGCCGTAGACCACATGCGCCTGCTCGGTGGAGCGGCGGACCACGTCGAGGGCGACCGTCTCGGGTCCGGGCGCCGTTCGGGTCGGCCCTACGCCACCGGAAGTACCGGCGAAGCGCCGTTCCAGGTCCGCCGCGACCGCATCGTGCGTGCAGTCGCCGGCGACCGAGACGACCATGTTCGCCGGGCGGTAGTGCAGTTCGAAGAAGGCGAGGATGTCGTCACGGGTGATCCGCTGGACGGACGACGCCGTCCCGAGCGTGTCCCGCCCCAGCGCGTGCTCGGGGAAGAGCGACGCCTGCCACCGCTCCCCTGCCAGATCGGCCGGCTCGTCGGCGTGCATCAGGATCTCGTCGAGGATCACGGTGCGCTCGGCCTCGATGTCATCGGGACGCAGCGCCGGCGCCCACATGATGTCGCTCAGGATGTCGAGCCCGAGTGAGAGGTGCTCGGAGAGCAACCGCACGTAGAACGTCGTGTACTCCTTCGTCGTGAAGGCGTTGCAGTCGCCGCCGACCTCGTCGAGCTCCTCGGCGATCGCCGCGGCGGAACGCTGCTCCGTACCCTTGAACAGAAGGTGCTCGAGAAAGTGTGACGCCCCCGCGATCTCGCCGGGCTCGTCACGCGAGCCGGTACCGACCCAATAGGCAACTGCTACCGAGCGAACATCCGCCATGGTCTCGGTGACCAGGCGAATGCCGCACGGCAGGACGGACGTCTCAATCAACGACGGCGCGAACGCCCGCGCGAAGGCCGGCGGTCGCCGCCGCGGTCGCCGCGGTCGCCGCCGCGGTCGTTCCCGCCCTCGGCGGCACCCGGCCCGAGGTCGCCCAGGTCGGCGACCAGCTCAGCTTCGAAGGCATCCTCGAAGGACACCCCGTCGGCCTTGGCCGGCGCGGTCGAGCTCGAGGAGGAGGACGACGATTGCGAGGACGACGAGTGCGAGGACGACGACGAAGGCGCTGCATCACCGTTGGCCGAACCGCCGCCGGTGGACTGCGGGGCGCGCTCGGGCTCCCCGGCCAAAGACAGCGAGACCTTGCCCTGGGGATCGATGTCGTCCACCCGGACCTCGATCGCCTGGCCCAGCGTGAGCACGTCCTCGACGTTGTTGATGCGCTTGCCCCCGGCCAGCGAGGACAGCTTCGAGATGTGCAACAGGCCGTCCCGGCCCGGCAGCACGTTGACGAAGGCACCGAACTTGGTGATGTTCACCACCTTGCCGGCGTAGACCGCCCCCACGTCAGCGGTGGGCGGGTCGAGGATCAGCGAGATGCGCCGGCGCGCCTCCTCGACGGCGTTGCCGTCCTTGGCCCCGATGGTGACCGTCCCGACGACCCCGTCGTCGTCGACGGCGATGTCCGCACCGGTCTCCTGCTGCAGAGTGTTGATGACCTTGCCCTTGGGGCCGATGACCTCACCGATCTTGTCGATCGGGATCTCCATGGAGACGATCTTCGGCGCGCTGTTGGCGACGTGGTCACGCGGCTCGGCGATGGCGCCGGCCATGACACCCAGAATGGTGAGGCGAGCCTCCTTGGCCTGGAGGAGCGCCTTGGCCAGCACGTCAGCCGGCAGCCCGTCGATCTTCGTGTCGAGCTGGAGCGCCGTCACGGCGTCGGCCGTGCCCGCGACCTTGAAGTCCATGTCGCCGAAGGCGTCCTCCGAACCGAGGATGTCGGTCAGGGTCACGTAGGTGCCGCCGTCATAGACGAGGCCCATGGCGATCCCCGCCACGGGGGCCCGGAGCGGGACACCGGCGGCCATCAGCGACAGCGTCGAGCCGCACACCGAGGCCATGGAGGTGGACCCGTTCGAGGCCAGCACGTCGGAGACCACACGCAGGGTGTAGGGGAACTCCTCGGCGCCCGGCACGACCGGGAGCAGCGCCCGCTCGGCCAACAGCCCGTGCCCGATCTCCCGGCGCTTCGGACCGCGCATGAAGCCGGTCTCGCCGGTGGAGAAGGGCGGGAAGTTGTAGTGGTGCATGTAGCGCTTGGACTCGACCGGGGTGATCGTGTCGAGAAGCTGGTTCATGCGGGGCATGCCCAGCGTCGTGACGTTCAGCACCTGGGTCTCGCCGCGCTGGAAGAGCGCCGAGCCGTGCGCGGTCGGAAGCAGGTCGATCTCGGCCGAGAGCGGCCGGATGTCGGCGGTGCCACGGCCGTCGACGCGTACGCCGTCCTCGACGATGCGCTTGCGCACCAGCTTCTTGGTCAGCGATCGGATGGCCGCCTTGACCTCGCCTGCACGGTCGGCGAACTCGTCGCCGAGGGCGGTCCGGATCTCCTCACCGGCGGCGTCGAGCGCGGCGTTGCGCTCGGCCTTGCTGGTCACCAGATTGGCCTTGGCGATGGGGTCGGTGCCGACCGCCTCCACCCGGGCCCATACGTCGTCCTGGTAGTCGGTGAACGTCGAGAACGGGATGGCCTGAATCGGGCCCCGCTCCGTCGTGTACGCCTCGACCAGGCGGCGCTGCAAGTTGATCGACTCGCGGATCCACGTCTTGGCGGCTTCGAGGCCGGAGGCCAGCACTTCCTCGGTCACCTTCGGGGCGCCGGCGTCGTAGTAGGACCACGACTTCTCGGTCCCACCCGCCTCGACCATCATGATGGCGATCTCGCTGTCGGCGTCCTCGGTCAGTGCCCGGCCGGCCACGACGAGCTCGAAGGTCGACTCCTCGCCCTCCTCGAACGTCGGGTGCGGGATCCACTCGCCCTCGGTCGTGTAGGCGACGCGCACCGCGCCGATAGGGCCGTCGAAGGGGATGCCCGAGAGCATCAGTGCCGCCGACGACGCGTTGATGGCAAGCACGTCGTGCGGGTTCACCTGGTCGGCACCGACGATGGTCCCGACGACGTGCACCTCGTTGCGGAATCCCTCCGGGAAGGAGGGACGCAGGGGTCGGTCGATCAACCGGCAGGTCAGGATGGCCTGGTCAGAGCTCTTGCCCTCCCGGCGGAAGAACGAGCCGGGGATCTTGCCGGCGGCGTACGCTCGCTCCTCGATGTCGACGGTCAAGGGGAAGAAGTCCGTCCCCTCCCGCACCGATCGGGCTGCGGTGGCCGTGGCCAGCAGGACGGTGTCGCCGATGCGGGCCACGACGGCCCCGTCGGCGAGCTGGGCGAGTTTCCCCGCCTCAAAGGATATGGTTCGGTCGGTCCCGCTGATCGGGCCCGACACGGAAATGGCGTCAGCCATGATGCTCCTCGTGTCTCGGGGGCATCTTCGTTTCTGGTTCCCAGTGGTCGACCACCTCGCACCCGAAGTGACCGGCGACTGGCAGCCAGGTGGCTGAAGACGCCCGGTTCTGTGGTGCTGCCGCTACCTTCTGATGCCGAGTCGGCCGATGATGGTGCGGTAGCGCTCGACGTCGTTCTTGCGGACGTAATCGAGCAGCCGCCGGCGCTGGCCGATGAGCTTCATCAGGCCACGCCGGGTGTGGTGGTCCCCCTTGTGCTCCTTCAGGTGCTCGGTCAGATGGTTGATCCGGCCCGACAACAGGGCTATCTGCACCTCGGGAGAGCCGGTGTCACTTTCGTGCAACCGGTACTCGGAGATGGTGGCCTGCGTGTCGGGCATGTAGGAAGAACCTCGAAGAGCTTGTCGGAGTGTGGCGGGAACCTGCCCTAGCCACCGAATAGCGTAGCAGCCGACCGCTGATCAGGGGTGCTCAGGGGTGATCAGCGGTGATCAGGGGAGATCGGCCGAGGCGAGCACCCGCTCGGTGGCCTCGACGTCGGCCTGCATCTGGGCCACGAGGGCATCGATGGACTCGAATCGCTGCTCCTCGCGCAACCGGTGGGCGAAGGACACCCGGGCCGGCTCCCCGTAGAGATCGCCGTCGAAGTGCAGGAGGTAGGCCTCCACCAGGACCGGTGCGGTGCCCGGCTCGTAGAAGGTCGGCCGGCGCCCCACCGAGATGGCTGCCCGGTGCAGCGAGCCGTCAGCCCGCCGGAAATGCCCGGCGTAGACAGCATCGGCGGGCAGCGCAACGTCATCGGGCACGGCCAGGTTGGCGGTCGGGAACCCCAGTTCGGGACCTCCACGGCCGTCACCCCGCACCACCAGGCCGCGTACCTCGTGGGGGCGCCCGAGGAGCCGGGACGCCCCCGCCACGTCGCCCTCGGCCAGGAGCGCCCGGATGCGGGTCGAGGAGACCGCGTCGCGTCCGTCACCGGTCAGGCCGACCCCGATCACCTCGAACCCGAGCTCGGCGCCGAGGCGGCGGAGCAGCTCCACGTTGCCCCGGCGGGCGTGCCCGAAGTGGAAGTCCTCGCCCACGACGACGAGGCGGGCCGAGAGCTGGTCGACGAGGACCTCCCTCACGAAGTCTTCGGCCGACTCCTCGGCACGGGCCAGGTCGAAGGGTACGACGACCGTGCGGTCGATGCCGCAGTCGGCCAGCAGTTCCAGCTTCTGCTCGAGCCCGGTCAGCTGCTTGGGGGCCGACTCGGGGCGCACCACCGACGCCGGATGGCGGTCGAAGGTGACCACCACGGTGGAGAGGCCGGCGGCGTCCGCCCGCGCCGAGAGGTCGCGCAGGAGGGCACGGTGACCCAGGTGGACCCCGTCGTAGGCCCCGATCGTGACAGCGGTTCCCTTACCGGGCGGCATCGCGACCGAGGGTAGTCGGGTACCCGTCACGGCCCGGCCAGCACCACGGCCGGCCGGATCCGGTCGCTGTCGGTCGCCTCGTAGACGCCGAGCAGCTCGCCCGCCTCATCGAGCATCGCCCAGGGGCCCTCGCCCACCGCGCCGAGGGGTACCCGGTCGAGCGGCAGCCCGGTACGGATGGACGCGGCCGCCGCGGGCTCGACCGTCACGGAGTCGAGGTCCCGCATCGCCTCGGCCGGCGTGAGGACCGCTTCGGGCCCGATGGAGTCGAGCGGACGCATCTCGGCGTCGCCGAAGGAGCCGATACGGGTGCGTCGCAGGTTGGCCACGTGCGCCCCGCCGCCGAGCGCCCGTCCCAGGTCATGGGCGAGCACCCGGATGTAGGTGCCCGACGAGCACTCCACCTCGGCCCGGTAGACGCCGGGGCGCGCCGGGTCGGGGGCGGTCTCGAAGCGCCAGACGGTCACGGTCCGGGCGGGGCGCTCCACCTCGATGCCCTGCCGGGCCAACTCGTGCAGGCGTCGTCCCCCGATCTTCACTGCCGACACCATCGGCGGCACCTGCTCGATCTCCCCCGTCAGCTCGGCGGCGGCAGCAGCCACCGCGTCCGGCGTGACGTGGGTCATGTCGTAGGTGGCAAGGATGTCGCCCGAGGAGTCGAGGGTCGACGTCGCGCTCCCGAGCACGATGTCCGTGGTGTAGGTCTTCGGCAGCGCCGTGAGGAACCGCATGAGCCGCGTGGCACGTCCGAGCCCGACCAGCAGCACGCCAGTGGCGTCGGGGTCCAGGGTGCCAGCGTGGCCGACCCGGCGCTGGCCGAAGATGCGCCGGCATCGTGCCACTACGTCGTGCGAGGTCCAGCCGGCCTCTTTGTCGACGACCACCAGGCCGGTGACACCGGGGCCCACGGGCCCGTCGGGCCCGACGGGGCTCACGGGGCTCACGGGGCTCACGGGCTCACGACCCGTCGGCCGGGGACTCCCCCTCGTGCAGCCCACGCAGCAGCTCCTCGACCCGAGAACCGGCGGCGATCGCCGGATCGGCCCGGAAGGTGAGTCGGGGCGTGCGTTTCATCGTCATCTGCGTGCCCACCGTGCGCTGGAGGTGCACCCGGCGCTCTTCGAGGACGAGCGCCGTCGCATCGTCGAGGGTGGCCACGAACACGACCGCCGTCCGCATGTCGGGTGCCACGTCGACCGCGGTCACCGTCACCATGGGGAGTTCGTCGGCATCGGCCAGGCGCTCGAGCTCCTCGGCCACCACCTGCCGCAACACCTGGTTGACCCGCAACGCACGCGGGTATGTCGCCGTGCGCCGTCTCACAGATTCAGCTCCTCAACTCGTGCAGGTCGTGAGCTTCTCAGCTCCTGGCGATCTCGCGCTCGTCGTACGTCTCAATGATGTCGCCTTCCTTGAGGTCCTGGAAGTCCGACAGCCCGATGCCGCATTCGAAGCCGGCGGCGACTTCACGGACATCGTCCTTGAAGCGGCGCAGCGAGTTGATCGCGCCCTTCCAGATGACCGTGCCGTCGCGCAGGAAGCGCACCTTCGACCCGCGAGTGATCTTGCCATCGCGCACGTAGCACCCGGCGACCGCGCCGACCCGGGGCACACGGAACACCTCGCGCACCTCGGCCTCGCCCGTCACGACCTCCTCGTAGAGCGGTGAGAGCAGGCCGAGCATGGCGGCCTCGAGGTCCTCCAGCAGCTTGTAGATGATCTCGTAGGTGCGGATCTCGACGTCGGACGACTCGGCCATCTCACGTGAGCGCTTGTCGGGGCGCACGTTGAAGCCGATGATGGTGGCGTTGGAGGCCGCGGCGAGCTGGACGTCGTTCTCCGTGATCCCGCCGATACCTCGCAGGACGAAGCTCAGCTTCACGTCATCGCGCTCGAGGCGCTTCAGCGACTCCGTCACCGCCTCGAGCGAGCCCTGCACGTCGGCCTTGAGGACGATGTTGAGCGTCGCCGTCTCACCACGCGAAATCTGCTCGAAGAGATCCTCGAGCTTGGCACCGGCCGCCGCGGCCACGGGCCGGTGCCCCGACAGCCGGAATCGTTGTGCCCTGGCTTCGCCGAGGGTGCGGGCCCGGGCCAGGTCCTTGGCTGCCCGCATCTCGTCGCCGGCGTGCGGCGGCTCCGAGAAGCCCAGCACCTGCACCGGCGTGGAGGGCAGGGCCTCCTTGATGTGGTCACCCCGGTCGTCGACCAGAGCCTTGACCTTTCCCCAGGCTGCGCCGGCCACGACCGGGTCGCCGACGCGCAGCGTGCCCTGCTGGACGATCAGGGTGGCCACGGGGCCTCGACCCGCTTCGAGGTTGGCCTCGAGCACCACGCCACGCGCCTCTCCCTCGACGCGTGCGGTCAGCTCCTCGACCTCGGCCACCAGCACGATCTGCTCGAGCAGGCTCTCGATGTTGGTCCCCTGCAGCGCAGAGACCTCGACGACGATGGTGTCGCCACCCCAGGCCTCGGGCACGAGCTCGCGCTCGGACAGCTGCTGGAGCACGCGGGACGAGTCGGCGTCGGGCCGGTCCATCTTGTTGACGGCCACGATGATCGGCACGTCGGCCGCCTTGGCGTGGTCGATGGCTTCGATGGTCTGGGGCATGACCCCGTCGTCGGCCGCCACCACGAGGATGACGATGTCAGTGGCCTGGGCTCCGCGGGCCCGCATGGCGGTGAAGGCCGCGTGGCCGGGCGTGTCGATGAACGTGATCCGGTGGCCTTGCCACTCAACCTGGTACGCACCGATGTGCTGGGTGATGCCGCCGGCCTCCCCCGCCACGACGTCGGACGAGCGGATGCGGTCGAGCAGCAGCGTCTTGCCGTGGTCGACGTGGCCCATGACGGTGACGACCGGGGGCCGGGGTCGCTGGTCGGACTCGTCCTCCTCGTCCTCCTCGTCGAAGTAGCGGGCCAGCAGCTCCGCCTCCTGCTCCTCGCCGGGGTCGACCAGGCGCACGTCGGCGCCGATCTCGGCGGCGAAGAGCTCGATCATGTCGTCGGTGAGCGACTGGGTCGCCATGACCATCTCGCCCTGCAACAGCAGGAAGCGCACGATGTCGCCGGCGCTGCGGTTGAGCTTGGGCCCGAGGTCGCGTGCCGTCGAGGCGCGTTCGATGATGATCTCGCCGTCAGGTACCGGTGCCGTCGAGGGCTGGTACGTGGTGAGCTGCGTCGGCTCGAGTTCTTCGAGGTTGCGCCGGCGCCGCCGGGCTCTGCGCTGAGGTGGGCGCCGGCCGGGCATGCCGCCACGCCCGCCGGGGGGTGGTGCGCCCGTCGGTGCACCGCCTCCGGGGCGGCCGCCGAAGCCCCCGGCACCGGCGGGGCGGCCGCCGTAGCCACCACCGGATGGACCGCCCGTTCCGCTGGGACGACCGGCACCCGCAGGGCGTCCACCGGTTCGCTGAGGGTAGGAGCCGCCGGGGCGGGGGGACGACTGCGTCGCGCTGGGCTTGCGCCCACCCATGCCGGGCGGGGGCGGGATGGGCCGGCCACTCGGGCCGAGCGGCGGCCGTGATCCCGGTGGCGGGGGCACGGGCCTGCCCGAAGGGCTCAGCGGCGGTCGGGCGGCACGCTGGCGGTCGGGCGCGGTCGGCACCGCAGTGTCGGGAGGTGCCTGCGCAGCGGGGGCCGGGGCGGTGGGCGCCTGGGCCGCAGACGCCACAGCGGACGGCGGAGCCGCCGGGGACTGGGGCGGGTGCGGAGCAGAGGCCGGGGACTGCGCCGGTGAGGCGGCCGGGGCGGCCGGGGCGGCCGGGGCGGCCGGGGCGGCCGGGGCGGCCGGGGCGGCCGGCGGTGGAGTCGGACGGCTGCTGCTGATCAGGCGGGGCGAACGGGCCGCCGGAAGGTCCGGGGCGACGGGAGCCGAGGGTGCGGCGGGTGCCGAGGGTGCGGCGGGTGCCGAGGGTGCGGCGGCCGTTCCGGAGCCGGCCGCAGCCGGCGCCGACACCTGGCGCGCCGGAGCCTTCTTGACCGGACCGCCGTTGGGTGCCGAGCTGCTCGATACGGAGGTGAGCGGTCGTCGTGCCGGGGCCTCGCCGGTGCCGCCGCCGTCCGTCCCCGGAGTGGGAGAAGCGGACTTCGCGGCCTTGGTGGCCTTCGCGGCCTTCTTGACCGGAGCGGGCTCCTCGGGCTGGACCGGGCGGCGCAAACCCTCGGCGTCGGCCTTGCGGCGGACGCGGTCGGCCTGCGCGTCCTCGATAGAGGACGAGTGGCTCTTGACCCCGATGCCCAGGGAAAGGGCCAACTCGAGCCCTTCCTTGTTGGTGAGGCCTAGCTCTTTGGCCAGCTCATAGACGCGGATCTTCTTCGGCAAGTGGTTCTCTTTGTCCTTGGTTTGTCTGGGGGCATGGCGTCAACCCAGCCCCCTATCCTCGCACATCAGGTGCGGGGCGCCCCCACGCCTCAACCAGGTGTGCACGGAACTGCTGAATGTCCTCGGCGTCGATGGACGCCGCGAAGGCCCGTTCGAAGCCGTGCCGACGCACCGCATCTTCCAGGCAGCCCGGTGAGTCACGGCACAGCCAGGCCCCCCGCCCCGCCCCGTGCCTGTCAACCGAGAGGGCCCCGCCCGGAAGCCGGACGATTCGGATCAGCTGGTCGGCCGGCAGGGCGCTCCGGCAACCGACACAGGTCCGTGTCGGCGCTATGCCTCGGCCTCTTCCGACAATTCGCCTGCCGGGCCTTCCGCCACCGCGGCTGGCGCGGCTGGCGCGGACTCCTCGCCGACCGGTGCCTCGGCTGCGGTGGACGCCGCCTCGGGCGTCGCCTCGGCTGACGCCTCGGCCGCCCCGGACCCGGCGGCGGGGGCCTCGGTGGTGTCCTCCGCCTGATGGGACCACTCCTCGGCCGACATGGCCTCGCCGCCCTCGGCGGGCTTCCAGACCAGCTCGCCGCGGTCGTCCTCGACCCACTCGCCCTCGGCCCAGTCCTGCTCGCCGTACCCGCCCGCCTCTTCCTCGGCCAGCTGGGTCTCGCTCTTGATGTCGATACGCCAACCGGTGAGGCGCGCCGCCAGGCGGGCGTTCTGCCCCTCCTTGCCGATGGCGAGCGACAGCTGGAAATCGCTCACGATCACCGTGGCGGTGCCGGTCTCCTCGTCGAGCCGGACCTCGCGCACGCGCGCCGGGGCCAGCGCGTTCTGGATGAGCTCGACCGGGTCGTCCGAGAAGGGGACGACGTCGACACGCTCGCCGCGCAGCTCGTTGGTCACCATGCGCACACGCGAGCCACGAGCGCCGACGCAGGCCCCGACGGGGTCGACGTTCGGGTCGTTCGACCACACGGCGATCTTGGTGCGGTGGCCCGGCTCGCGGGCCGCCGCCTTGATCTCAACCACGCCGGAGCCGATCTCGGGCACCTCGAGCTCGAAGAGCCGCTTGATCAGGCCGGGGTGCGTCCGGCTCACCACGATCTGAGGCCCCTTGGTGGTCTTGCGGACCTCGACGATGTACGCCTTGAGGCGGGCGCCGTGCTCATAACGCTCGTAGGAGACCTGCTCCGCCTGGGGCAGCAGCGCCTCGACCTTGCCCAGGTCGAGCAGGGTGTAGCGGTTGTCGGTCTGCTGCACGATCCCGGTCACGATGTCGCCCTCGCGCCCGGCGTACTCCTCGTACTTCATGTCCCGCTCGACCTCGCGGATCCGCTGCAGGATCACCTGCTTGGCGGTCTGCGCGGCGATGCGCCCGAAGTCGTCCGGCGTGTCGTCCCACTCGCGGACGACCTCGCCCTCCTCGTTGAGCTCCTGCCCGTAGACACGGATCTCGCCCGAGTCGGGGTCGATGGTGACCACGGCCTCCTCGGCCGCGTCGGGGCGGCGCTTGTAGGCCGCCACCAGCGCGTTGGCCAGGGCATCGAGCAGCGTCTCGACCGAGATCCCCTTGTCGCGCGCGATCTGACCCAACGCGTCGAGGAACTCGAAATTGGTCTTGCTCATTGCCGCTTCACCCTCTCACTCTTCGCTCTCCGGGCCTCCGGCCCCCACTCGAAAACCGTCCGCGCCCGTTCGATCTGGTCGTAGGCGATGCGCATCCCGCCGTCCGGCACCTCGGGACCGGACACAATGCAGCCCGATTCGTCTGCACCTTCGAGCGTGCCGGTGATCCGCCGGACGTCCGCCGTGCCGGCGTCGATCCGGATGGTGACGGTCTCCCCGACCGCCCGGGCGAATTGCGCCGGAGTGCGGAGCCGCCGCTCGAGCCCGGGGCTCGAGACCGACAGGGTGTAGCGGCCCGGAAGGGGGTCGATGTCGTCGAGGGCGGCCGAGACGTCGCGGGTGGCGTCACCGAGCTCGTCGAGTCCGACGCCCCCTTCGCGGTCGACGAACACGGTGAGCTGGGCCCCACGCAACTCGACGTCCACCAGGTCCAGGCCGCGCGCCTCGAGGACGGGTGCCAGCGCATGCGCCAGATCCGTCGTGTTCCCAGTCATCGCCGTCACCTCCTCCCTTCGTCCGTCGTAAGCCGCCCAAAGCGAAAGCGTGGGCCGCAGCCCACGCTTCAACGAGGTACTGATCTTCAAAATGGACAGCAAAGGGGATTATAGCAATCCCGGGGCTAATAGGACCGGGCCACGACCGCCACGAGGTCGTCCTCGGCGTCCCCGGGCTCGGCCAGGGAGCCGTCGGGCCGCTGAAGGCAGCGGATGCTGAGGGCGTGCACCGCCAGGCGATCCTCGCCGTCGGGCCCGAGCGCCCCCAGACGGACCCGGGCGAAGCCGACCGACCCCGCCTCCACGGTCTCCTCGAGTGACGCGGCGTCCGCCGTCCTGGCGTCGCGGGCCGCCGTCGCCTCCGCCAGAAGCTCGGGCCCGGCGGAGTCGAGAATGGCGCGCACCGTTCCTGCCACGGCACCGACCGCGACGTCCAACTTCTCCCGCCGGTGGCGGGTCACCACGGTGACGTTCCCCTCGGCCAGGTCGCGCGGGCCCACCTCCACCCGCACCGGGACGCCCTTGAGCTCCCAGGCCACGCTGCGACGGCCGAAGCTGGTGTCGGTGCGGTCATCGAGGCGGACCCGGTGCCCGGCGGATGTGAGCTCGGCGACCAGGGCCTCCGCCGCCGCGCCCACCTCGGGGCTGTCCTTGACGACCAGGACCACCACCTGCGTCGGGGCCAGGGTCGGGGGCAGGCGCAGACCGAAGTCGTCGCCGTGCGCCATGACCAGGGCGCCGACCAGCCGGGTGGTGATGCCCCACGACGTCTGCCAGACGTAGTCGAGCGTGCCGTGCGCATTGGTGTACGTCGTGTCGAAGACCCTGGCGAAGTTCTGCCCGAGCTCGTGGCTGGTGCACATCTGCAACGCCTTGCCGTCGCCCATCATGCTCTCGCAGGTCCACGAGCAGATGGCCCCGGGGAACCGCTCGCGCGCCGTCTTGTGGCCGGTGAGAGTCGGGATGCCCAGGAAGTCGACGACGGTGGCGCGGTAGACGTCGTCGAGGATGCGCAGCGCGTAGGCGCGCGCGTCGTCCTCGGTGGCGTGCGCGGTGTGCCCCTCCTGCCAGAGGAACTCGGTGGTGCGCAGGAAGAGGCGAGGGCGCATCTCCCAACGGACCACGTTGGCCCACTGGTTGAGCAGCATGGGCAGGTCCCGGTGGCTCTGGATCCACTTGGAGAAGAAGCTGTTGATCACCGTCTCGCTGGTGGGCCGGACGACCAGCGGCTCCTCCAGCTCCTTGCCCCCGCCGTGGGTGACGACGGCCAGCTCAGGGGCGAATCCTTCGACGTGCTCGGCCTCGAGCTTCAGGAAGGACTCGGGGATGAAGAGCGGGAAGTAGGCGTTCTCGGCACCGGCTTCCTTGATGCGCCGGTCGAGCTCGGCCTGCATGAGCTCCCAGATCCCGTAACCCCAGGGGCGGATGACCATGGTGCCGCGGGCGGGGCCGTTCTCCGCCATCTCCGCGCCGGCGATCACCTCTTGGTACCAACGGGGGAAATCCTCCGCCCGCGTCACGATCGCACCCTTCGCCATGGGTGCGCAGGCTAGTTGTCGGCCTCGCTGTGACGCCTGATGATCTCGATCTTCTCCGAAGTGTGGTTGGGGTCCGCGCCCGTCGAGTCGAGCAGGGCGCGCCGGTCGGCCTCCGCCTCCGCCTCGGCGTTGGAGTCCGCCGCCGCGATGCGCGCCTCGACCCCTTCGGCGACCAGACGCTCCGCCTCGTCGACCAGTGCCTGCACCATGTCCGCCTCGGGGACGACGCGGATGATCTTGCCCCGGATGAACAGGTGGCCCTTCTGCTTCCCGGCCGCGATGCCGATGTCGGCCTCGCGCGCCTCACCCGGGCCGTTGACGACGCAGCCCATCACCGCCACCTGGATCGGCAAGTTCAGCTTCTCGAGCGCATCCTGGGCCTCCTTGGCCACGGCGATGACGTCGACCTGGGCCCGGCCGCAGGACGGGCAGGCGATGAGGTCGAGGCCCTTGCGCTCGCGCAGCCCCAGCGACTCCAGGAGCTGGCGCCCGGCGCGGGCCTCCTCGACGGGGTCCGCCGTCAGTGAGAAGCGGATGGTGTCGCCGATGCCCTCGGCCAGCAGGGCGCCGATGCCGGCCGTGCCCTTGACCAACCCGGCCGGTGGCGGACCGGCCTCGGTGACGCCGAGGTGCAGCGGGTGGTCGAAGGTCTCCGAGGCGAGCCGGTAGGCGGCGATCATCAACGCGACCGAGGAGGCCTTCACGGAGATCTTGACGTCGGTGAAGTCGACCTCCTCGAAGAAGGCGAGCTCGTTGCGAGCCGACTCGACGAGTGCCTCGGGCGTGGCGCCCCCGTACTTCTTGTAGAGGTCGGGGTGCAAGGACCCGGCGTTCACTCCGATGCGGATGGGCACGCCGCGATCACGCGCCTCGGCGGCCACCTGTTTGATCTCGGCCTCCTTGCGCAGGTTGCCGGGGTTCAGGCGCAGGCCCTGCACTCCGGCCTCCAGCGCGGCCAGTGCCATCTCGTGGTGGAAGTGGATGTCGGCCACGATCGGCACCGGCGATCGCGGGACGATGTGGGCCAGGCCCTCGGCGGCCGCCTCCTCGTTGCAGGTGCAGCGCACGATGTCGGCCCCGGCCGCCGCCAGCGCGTAGACCTGGGCCAGCGTGCCGTCGACGTCCGCCGTCTTGGTCGTGGTCATGGACTGCACCGTGACGGGTGCACCGCCGCCGATTGGCACCCCGCCCAACGTGATGCGACGGGTCGGCCGGCGGGGCGACAGGAGCGACGGGGAGAGCTCCACCGCAATCAGTGCGGGATCTGGAGCGGGTGGGTGATATCGAGAAAGATGCCGGCGAAGACGAAAGCGAGCAGGAACGCGATGAACAGCGCGGCCACGGGGAACAGCTTGGTGATGTCGGCCCGGTAGTAGGGCCGACCGCGCTTCGTGCGGATCCACTCGTAACCGGCGATGGCCACGTGGCCACCGTCGAGGGGGATCATCGGCAACATGTTGAGGATCCCGAACACGATGTTGATCGCGATGAGCAGGATCAGGACGGAAGCCAGGCCCGCCTGCTCTGACTGCGCACCGAGATTGGCGATGCCGAGGATGGAGACCGGGCGCGGCGCCGAGCCGGGGTTGTTCACCGCCGACTGGGCCGCCTTGGAGCTGGTCACCTGATGGAAGACCGACTGCAGGCCGCTGGGCGAGAACGTCTGACCGAGCCCGCTGACCTCCTGGTGCGTGACGTTCCACATGGTCGACAGGGCGGCGCCCGGGCTACCGAGCGGTGAGACCGATCGGGTGGCGTAGCCGCCGACGGTGAAGCCGAGGTAGCCGTGGTCGGCCAAGGGCCTGTGGTCGACCTTGATGCCCTTGCCACTCTCCGGAGTGGCCGTCAGCTGGAGCGGCTTGCCGTCGCGCTCGACCCCGATCGTCAGTGGCTTGCCCGTGGAGCGCCCGATGATGTCGGTCATCGCGGTGGCGCTGGTGAACGATTTCCCGTTGATGGAGACGATGGTGTCCCCGGCTCGCAAGCCGGCCAGGGCCGCCGGCGTCGTCTTGCCCGACCAGTGGTCAAGGGAGGCGACGTTGATGTTGTTCGTGGTCTGGCCGAACGTCAGGACCAGGATGAGCGCCAGGACGAAGGCGATGAGGAAGTGCATGGCCGAGCCGGCCGACGCCACGATGATCCGCTGGTGAAACGGCTGCTGGCGGTAGGCCCGGGGCTCGTCCTCCTCGGGCACCTCCTCAGTGGAGGTGAACCCGGTGATGCGCACGTACCCTCCGGCGGGGATGGCCTTGATGCCGTACTCCGTCTCACCCCGGCGCACCGACCACAGTCGCGGGCCGAAGCCGACGAAGTACTCCGTCACCTTCATGCCGGCGCGTTTGGCCGTCACGAAGTGGCCGAACTCGTGCAGCATCACGATCGCAAAGAGGATGGCGATGAAGAGGAGCAGATAGCCCCACCCAAGGGCGATGAAGACGGCGGTGATCAGGGCGAGGCCGACCAGGAGCTGGGCCACCCGCGTCGGGTTGCCTCCCGGCTCCGGGTTCGTCTCGAGGGGCGGCTCCGCCGCCGGCGCCTGCGTGTCGGTGAGCGTCATCGCAGCACCAACGCTACCGGTCGCCACCCGGGGCGCGGCGTCGGCCCAGCGCCAGGCGGGCCCGGGTCCGGGCCTCGGCGTCAGCGGCCAGGACCGCTTCGACCTGGTCGACCGGCTCGTCGACCCACCCGGCCATCGTCTCGGCCACCACGTCGGCGATGCCGCTCCAGGGCAGGGCGTCGCTCAGGAACGCATCGACGGCCACCTCGTTGGCCGCGCTGAGCCAGGCCGGGGCCGAGCCGCCGGACCGGCCGGCTTCATAGGCCAACCCGATGCAACGGAACACCGTGCGATCGGGCGGCTCGAAGGTCAGGCTCGTGGGTTCCGACCAGTCCAGGGCCCCGAACGGTGTCGCCACGCGGTCGGGCCAGCCGAGGGCGTAGCCGATGGGGAGGCGCATGTCGGGGTTCGACAGCTGGGCCAGGGTCGACCCGTCGCGCAGCTCCACCATGGAGTGCACGATCGACTGCGGGTGCACGACGATGTCGACGCGGTCGTAGCCGATGCCGAACAGCTCGTGGGCCTCGATCACCTCGAGGCCCTTGTTCATGAGCGTGGACGAATCGATGGTGATCTTCGGCCCCATCGACCATGTCGGGTGGGCCAGCGCGTCGGCCACCGTGACCGTGTCGAGACGCTCGGCCGGCCAGCCGCGGAAGGGGCCGCCCGACGCGGTGAGGAGCAGCCGGGCGACGTCGGTGGTGGCCTGCACCGCGGCGAGGCACTGGTGCAGGGCACAGTGCTCGGAGTCGACCGGGATGATCTCCGCACCCGGCGTCCGGCGGGCCTTCTGCACGACGGGTGCCCCGGCGATCAGCGACTCCTTGTTGGCCAGCGCCAGCCGCTTGCCGGCCTCGAGCGCCGCCATCGTCACCGGCAGTCCGGCGAAGCCGACGACCGCGTTCAGCACGACGTCGGCGCTGCCGGCCGCCGCCACCAGGCCCTCCTCCCCCACCATCACCTCGGTGGCGGCGGGGACGCCGGTCCGCACCTCGTCGTAGCGTGCCGGGTCGCCGATCACCACCAGGGCAGGCCCGAACTCGGCCACCTGGGCCAGGAGCTCCTCGACGGAGCGCTGGGCCGCCAGCGCGTGGACGCGGAAACGATCAGGCTCCCGGCGGATGACGTCGAGCGCCTGGGTCCCGACGGACCCGGTGGAGCCCATCAGGCTGACCGTGCGCATCCGGGGTCAGCTCACCCGAGGTGCATCGCCTTGACCACGAAGTACGTGGCGGGGATGACGAAGAGCAAGCCGTCGACCCGGTCCAGGATGCCGCCGTGGCCGGGCAGCAGGCGGCCCATGTCCTTGATGCCCAGGTTCCGCTTGATCATGGACTGACTCAGGTCGCCCAGCGGAGCCACGATCGCCACCACCACCCCGTAGAGCGCGGCCTTGCCGATCGTCCACGGGTGGATGAAGTGGACCACGATGACGGAGACGAGGATGGCCGTCACGGCACCGCCGATCAGCCCCTCCCAGCTCTTGTTGGGACTGATGGAGGGAGCCAGCTGGTGGCGCCCCATGGCCGCACCGACCACCAGCGAGCCGACGTCGTCGGCCACCGTCACGATGACGGCGGCGAGGACGAAAGCGATCCCGTGGCGGTCGGGGAACAGATTGGGATCGAGCAGCAGTGCGGCAAAGGACCCGAACGCGCCGACCCACACGAAGACGAACACCGTCGAGGAGATGCCCGACACGGGCTCCGCGGCAGGCTCGACCCGGGCGAGGTACCAGATGAAGGACCCGGCGACGAGCAGCACCAGGACGAGCGGCAGAGCCGCCACGCCCTTGTTGTACGTCTCGATCAAGAGCGACAGGACGGCAACGAGCCCCAGCAGCGTGGCCGGGTGGTACCGGGCTCGCCGGAAGGCGGCGTAGGCCTCCGCCGTCGCCAGGAGCACGACGGCGCAGACGATCACCATGGTGGCCACCGTTCCGGCGGCGAAGCAGGCCAATGCGATCGCACCGAGCAGGACGCCGGAGCCGATGGCCACCCGCATGTCGCGGCCGGCGGTCCCCGCCGTGTTCACGTTGCCGGTCCGGACCTTGGCGCTGCTCCGGGTCGTCCGGGGCGCCCGCGCCCTGGGCTCGGGTGGTTGGGGCTGGGTCAGGCGCGAGTCCGCGGCGGCGGGGACCGCCGCGCGTGGCGCGGACTCGGCCGGGTCGAACTCCGACCCGGCCGGCGCATACGGCTCGTACGGCTCGTCTTGGAGCGAGACGGGCTCGGGCTCGCGGACCGGATCGCCGGCGGACTGCGGAAGAGGCTCGAAGCCGGGTTCGGGCGGGATCACCAACGTGTCGTCGGACTCGAAGTGCCAGGGCTGGCGCTCCACGTCGACGACGTCCTCGCTCCGCTCGCCGAGCAGCGCGCCCACCGCCGGCAGGTCGTCGGAGAGCATGGACGGCTCGAAGACCTCTTCCTGGGCCTCCCAGTCGGTCTCCTCCTCGCGCCACATCGGCGGCGCCACCGACTGCTCCTCGCCGGTGCTGCTGTCGAGGACGGCGGGAACCTGTCCGGTCGGCGCGTCGTTCCAGTGCGGCAGCTCGGGGTGGTCGTCGACGACGGGGCCGGTCACCTCACGCACCGTGTCACCAGCCGGCTCGGCGCCGATGATGCGCACGCGACCCGAGTGGTAGCCCGGCGGATCCTCGTCGATCCCCTCCGTGCCGGGGTCGGCGATGCTGTCGAGGCCGTTGTCCAAATCTCCGAAGTCGTCGGTGTCGTCGGGCATGCGCGTCGCTCCTCAGACCTGCAGCAGCTCTTGCTCTTTGTGCGCGAGCAGTTGGTCGATCGCGGCAACCTGGTCCTGGGTGATCTTCTCGAGATCCTTCTCGACGCGTTCGAGCTCGTCCGTCGAGAGTTCGCCGTCCTTCTGAAGGGCCTCGAGATCGTGCCGCCCCGCCCTCCGCAGGTTGCGCACAGCCACCTTCCCCTCCTCGGCCTTGTGCCGGACGACCTTCACCAGCTCCTTGCGCCGCTCTTCCGTCAGCGGTGGGAAGGCAAGTCGGATCACGGTCCCGTCATTGGTGGGATTGATGCCCAGGTCGGAGCCCATGATGGCCTTCTCGATCGCCCCGAGCGAGCCCTTGTCGTAGGGCGAGATCACCAGGAGCATGGCGTCGGGGACGCTGAAGCCGGCCAGTTGCCGGAGCGGGGTGGGTGTGCCGTAGTAGTCCACTGTGAGCGGCTCGAGCAGGGCCGAGGAGGCCCGGCCCGTGCGCACGCTGCTCATCTCGTGGCGGACGTGATCGATTGCTTTGGCCATCTTGTCCCTGGTGTCGTCCTTGACCAGGGCGGCGAGGTCCTCGTCCATCAACGGACCAGCGTACCGATCGGCTCGCCGCTGAGCGCACGAGGGATGTTGCCGGGGATCATGAGGTCGAACACCCGGATCGGCAGGTTGTTGTCCTTGCAGAAGGTGATGGCGGTGAGATCCATCACCCGCAGGTCCCGGTTGATCACGTCCATGAAGGAGATCTCGTCGTAGCGCGTGGCCGTGGGGTCGAGCTTGGGGTCAGCACTGTAGACCCCGTCCACCCCCGAGTGGGTGCCCTTGCAGAGCAGCTCGGCCCCTATTTCGGCCGCCCGGAGCGCCGCCGGCGTGTCCGTGGTGAAGAAGGGGTTCCCCATGCCGGCGGCGAAGACGACGATGCGGCCCTTCTCGAGGTGCCGGATGGCCCGGCGCCGGATGTAGGGCTCGGCCACCTCGGCCATGGAGAGGGCGCTCAGGACCCGGGTCGGCTGGCCCTGCTGCTCGAGCGCATCTTGGAGGGCCAGCGCGTTGATGACCGTCCCGAGCATCCCCATGGTGTCGGAGGTGGCGCGGTCCATGCCGCCGCTCGCCCCCGTCGTGCCGCGCCAGATGTTGCCGCCGCCGACCACCACGGCGAGCTCGAGCCCGCCGCCGTCCATGGCGCGCCGCATCTCCTTGGCCATGCGCTCCACGGTGGCGGCGTCGATGGTCTCGTCGGACGCGGCGGAGGCGAGCGCCTCCCCCGACATCTTCAGCACGATCCGGCGCGGTTCTCCCACGATCCGTAGCGCTCAGGCGCCGATGACGACCTGCGCGAACGACACGATGCGGGCAGAGCCGAGCATGCCCGCAATCGTCTGCTTCTCGTCCCGCACGTAGGCCTGATCGAGGAGCACGCGCTCCTTGAACCAGCCCGTCATGCGCCCTTCGACGATCTTCTCCATGGCGGCCTCGGGCTTCCCCTCGTTGCGCGAGATCTCCTCCACGGTGGCCCGCTCGGCCGCGACGTCGGCCTCGGGGACCTCGTCACGTCTCAGATAGGCCGGCTTGGTGAATGCGATGTGCACGGCGATGTCGTGCGCCAGCTCGCCCGTGCCGCCCTCGATCACCACGGCCACGGCGTTGACGCCCCGACCCGCCTGCTGGTGCAGGTAGGTGTCGAGCAGCTGACCGGGCTCGGCCACCAGGCGGCGAAGCCGTCCCACCGAGATGTTCTCCTTGAGCGTGGCCCGCAGCCCGTCGATGGCATCGTCGAGGTCGGCCGCGGCATCCTCACCCTTGGCCGCCACCAACGCGGCGAGCTCGTCGGTCAGGGCCACGAACTCCTCGGCCTTGGCCACGAAGTCGGTCTCGCAGCGCAGCTCGACCACGGCGGCGGCGTTGTCGGCGCGCGCCACGGCCACCGCACCCTCGGATGCCTCGCGGTCGCTCCGCTTGGCCGCGCCGGACAGGCCCTTCATCCGGAGCAGCTTGGCCGCTTCCTCCAGGTCTCCGCCGCTCTCCTCGAGCGCGTTCCGGCAGTCGAGAATGCCGGCGCCGGTCATCTGGCGCAGGGTCGACACGTCCTTGGCGGTGTAGCCGGCCACTCTCAGGCCACCTCCACCGGCTCCGGGGCCGGAGCGGCTGCGGCGGGCGGGGCAGGAGGCGCCGCAGGGGCGGTGGCCGATGCAGCGGCCGCCGCGGGCTGCCGGCGGGGTCGCGGCGCCGAGGACGGACCGCTCTCCTCGGGGGCCGGAGGCGCGATCTTGCGCCGGTGCTCGGCGATGAAGCGTCCCTCCACCACGGCGTCGGCGATCACGCGGCACATGAGCGAGCCCGAGCGGATGGCGTCGTCATTGCCCGGGATCACGTAGTCGATCACGTCAGGGTCGCAGTTGGTGTCGACGACCGCCACCACCGGGAGCCCGAGCTTGCGGGCCTCGGTGACCGCGATGTGCTCCTTCTTGGTGTCGATGACGAACACCGCGCTGGGCAGCCGGTCGAGGTCGGCGATGCCGCCGAGGTTGCGGCTCAGCTTCTCGAGCTCACGCGTGTGCTGCAGCGCCTCGCGCTTGGGCATGCCGTCGAAGTCGCCGGCTGCCTGCATGGTCCGCAGCTCCTGCATGCGCTTCACCCGGCCCGAGACCGTGGCGAAGTTGGTCAGCATGCCGCCGAGCCAGCGCTGGTTGACGTAGGGCATGCCGCAGGCCTCGGCGTACTCGGCCACGGGTCCCTGAGTCTGCTTCTTCGTCCCCACGAACAGAATCGTGCCGCCGTCGGCGACGAGATCGCGCACGAAGGAGTACGAGGCCTCGACGCCGGTCAGCGTCTTGCGCAGGTCGATGAGATAGATCCCGTTGCGCTCACCAAGAATGAAGCGCTTCATCTTCGGGTTCCATCGGCGCGTCTGGTGGCCGAAATGGACCCCGGCTTCCAGAAGCTGTCGCATGGAGACGACGGCCATAGAGATGTTCCTCCAGTCGGTTGCTCCCCTGGCGCAGCGCCGCGCGGTGGCGG
The DNA here is from genome assembly GCA_963764305.1 of uncultured Acidimicrobiaceae bacterium. Taxonomy (GTDB): domain Bacteria; phylum Actinomycetota; class Acidimicrobiia; order Acidimicrobiales; family RAAP-2; genus Bog-473. Next base: position 605,161 of record CAVXSD010000006.1, read on the forward strand.
CGACCGTGGAACGCGCGCAGGTGATGTCGGTCGGTGTAGCCACCCACCCTCTGGTGGGCCGAATCATGCTAGCCGCTCAGCGGGCCTCCGGGGCCCGAAGGCTCAGGCTCTGGGGTGAGTCTCGCCATAGACGGCGCGTAGGCGCTCCTTGCTGACGTGCGTGTACACCTGCGTGGTGGCCAGGCTGGCGTGGCCGAGGAGCTCCTGGACGACCCGCAGATCGGCGCCGCCGTCGAGCAGGTGGGTGGCGTAGGTGTGACGCAGGGCGTGCGGGTGGGTCGGCGAGGCGGAGCGCCGGTCGAGGATGCGGCGCACGTCGCGCGGGCCCAGGCGGGCGCCGCGGCGGTTCACGAAGGCGGCCTCCGGCGGCCCCTCCATGTCGTCCCGCCCCTCGTGCAGCCACGTCCCGAGCGCGGCGACCGCGGCGTCGTGCACCGGCACCCGGCGCTGCTTGCCCCCCTTGCCGAGCACGGTGACGGTCCGCCCCCGCAGGTCGATGTCACCCCGGTCGAGGCCGCAGAGCTCCGATACGCGCAGCCCGGCCGCGTAGAGGAGCTCCAGGACGGCCAGGTCGCGCCGGTCCAGCGCGGTCCCGGCCGGCACGTCGAGGAGCGAGCCGACCTCCGCGCTCGAGAGCACACGGGGCAGGCGCCCACCGCCGGACGGGGCCCGCAGCGAGCGGGCCGGGTCGGAGCCGAGGTGACCCTGCCGGACCTGCCAGGAGAAGTAGCAGCGCAGCGCAGCCGCCTTGCGGGCGATGGTGGCCCGGGCGAGCTTCCGGGTCCCGAGCGACGCCAGGTAGCGGCGCAGGTGCAGGCGCTCCACGCCCCCGGGGCTCCCGATGTCGCTGCGGGACATCCACTCCGCGAAGGCCCTGACGTCGCCGACATAGGCCTGCCGGGTCGCGGCGGCGCGGCCGCCCAGCCAGGCGGAAAATCCCGGCAGATCCCAGCCGTCCGACACGAGGGCAACGGTACCGTCCCCACGCAGGGGATCCTGGGCACTAACGTCGCCCGGGAACCTTCGGGGGGTCCGCTTGGTTCGCTGAAATGGGTGAAATGGAGGACCGATGGTCTCGAGGTTCGATCGTCGTCAGGTGCTGTTGGGAGGTGCAGCGGCGGCGGCGGGTGTCGCTGGGGCAGGCGCGCTCGGCTCGGGGCTCGACGGCATCGCGGGCGCCACGACCAACGGCCCGGGGCGCAACGGGGTGTCCACCAAGACCCCCAAGAAGGGCGGCTCGCTGGTCTTCGGCGTGGACGCCGAGGAGTCGGGCTTCGACCCGACCCAGGCCCGCTTCGACGAGGTGGGCGTCATGTACGCCCGCACCGTGTTCGACCCCCTCACCATCATCACGGCCAGTGGCGACTGGGCCCCCTACCTGGCCCAGTCCGTCGTCCCGAACGCCTCCTACACCTCCTGGACGATCACGCTCCGTCCCAACCTGGTGTTCCACGACAATACGCCGTGCAACGGCGCCGCCCTGACGACCAACCTCCAGGCCCAGTCGAAGTCGCTCCTGACCGGGATCATCCTCAACCCGACGCTGGTCTCCATCACCCAGACCGGCCCCCTCGCCACCACGATCACGTTCAAGGAGCCCTGGGTGCCGTTCCCGTTCTACCTGGCGGGCGGCATCGGCGGCCAGATCGCCTACGTGGTGGCACCGGCCATGCTGGCCAACCCCAACGGGACGTCGCACCCCGTCGGCACCGGACCCTTTATCTTCAAGGAGTGGGTCCCCAACAGCCACTTCACCGCCACCGCCAACCCGAACTACTGGCGCAAGGGCCTGCCGTACCTTTCGCAGATCACCTACAAGCCCATCCCCGACGAGTCGGCGCGCGCCGAGGCGCTCAAGTCGGGCACCATCGACCTGATGATCACCGACACGCCGCAGATCATCTCGCAGTTCCGGGGCAACAAGAGCTACTCCTACATCGACGACAGCACGCACGTCGCCGGTGAGCCCGACATGTTCTGCGTCCAGCTCAACTGCCTGGCCAAGCCGTTCAGCGACCCCAACGTGCGGCTGGCGGCGGCGAAGGCGATCAACCGGAACCAATACGCCAGGGTCATCGACGAGGGCGTCCTGCCGGTGAGCAACGGGCTCTTCGTGCCGGGCTCGCCCTACTACTCGCCCACCAAGTACCCGGCCTACAACCCGAGCCAGGCGGCGAAGCTCGTGAAGCAGGCCGCCAAGACCAACGGCGGGCCCATCTCGTTCTCGTACGGCTCGACCAACTCGCCGGCGGCCATCCGGTCCGCCCAGTACCTGCAGCAGGCGTGGCAGTCGGTGGGCTTCCAGGTCAAGACCAACATCGTGCAGCAGAACGACACCATCAACAACGCCCTGGCCGGCAAGTACCAGGCCCTGGGCTGGCGGCAATTCGGGGCGGTCGACCCCGACCTCAACTACATCTTCTGGAGCACGACCACCGTGAGCGCGGGATCGCTGTCCATCAACATGGCCCGCAACGCCGACCCGACCATCGAGAAATCGCTCCTGACCGGTCGGGCCAGCACCGACAAGGCAATTCGCGAAGCCTCGTACAAGACGGTGAACAAGCGCCTGGCGCTGGACCTGCCCTACCTGTGGACCGACCGGGCGGTCTGGGCGGTCATCGGCGACCCCACGGTGCAGAACTTCAACAACCCCACCACGCCACAGGGTGCGCCCGCGTACGGCATGATCGGGGGCTCCATCTGGCCGACCCAGATCTGGATCAGCTGAGCTGGAGGCTGATGAGCGGACGCATTCTGGTCGTTGAGGACGATGAGCGCATCAGATCCTCCATGCGTCTCGCCCTGGAGGGCGAAGGCTACGAGGTAAGGGACGCTGCCAGCGGCGAAGAGGGCCTCGACATGTTCGCCGAGGCGCCGCCCGACGTCGCGCTCATCGACCTCATGCTGCCGGGCATGGACGGCTTCGAGTGCTGCCGGGCGCTGCGGCGCAGCAGCGCGGTGCCGATCATCATCGTGACGGCGCGCTCGGACACACATGACGTCGTGGCCGGGCTGGAGGCCGGCGCCGATGACTACGTCACCAAGCCGTTCGTGGCCAAGGAGCTGGCGGCCCGCATCCGTGCCCTGTTGCGCCGGGCCCGGCCCGCCGAGGAGGAGCCGGGCGCGCTCACCTTCGGCGACCTCCAGCTCCTGCCCGAGCAAGGCGTGCTCCGGCGGGTCAACGGGGACGAGGTGCACTGCACCCGGACCGAGTTCCGCCTGCTCTGCGAACTGGCGGCCAGCCCCAACAAGGTGTTGAGCCGCGAGCAGCTGCTCGACCGGGTCTGGGGGTACGACTACTTCGGCGACGGGCGCCTGGTCGACGTCCACATCCGGCGCTTGCGCACCAAGGTCGAGGTGGATCCCGCGGTGCCCCAGCACATACTCACCGTGAGGGGCATGGGCTACAAGCTGGTGCCCTGACGTGAAGCTGGGCATCGGCGCCCGCATCACGGCCGTCTTCGGTCTCGGGGCGCTGATCCTCTCCATCCTCATGGGCGGCCTGTCGTACTTCACCGTGCGCCACTTCCTCGTGGCCGGCCGGGAGTCGGCGGCCCTGCACCAGGCCTTCAACAACGCCGTGCTGGTGCGCAGCTCGCTTCAGTTGGGCAACAAGCAGTACGTCTCCCTCCTGGCCAACATCGACGCCGGGTCCGACGCCCACTCCGTGCTCTACCACCGCGCCAAGGCGTACGAATCGTCGCTCTCGGTCAGTGCGTCCATCCCGGTGCAGCTGCGGAGGGACGTCCTGACCGGCGCGGCCGCCACCCAGACCTACCGGACCCCGCAGGGCACGGCAGAGATCGGCGTCGGCGTCCCCATCCCCTCCGTGCATGCCTTCTACTTCGAGGTCTTCGATCTCTCCGACCTCGATCACACGCTGCGGGTTCTCGGGCTGACCCTCTTCGGCGCCGGCGTGGTCACCACCATCCTGGGCACTGCACTCGGCCGCTTCGCCAGCGTGCGTTCGCTGCGCCCGCTGGCCGACGTGTCCCGGGCGGCGGGCGCCATCGCCGGAGGCGAGCTCGACACCCGGCTCGACGCCGACGCCGCCGACCCCGACCTCGAGGGCCTGACCCACTCGTTCAACGCCATGGTCGACCAGCTGCAGGAGCGCATCGAACACGAGGCGCGCTTCAACTCCGACGTCAGCCACGAGCTGCGGTCACCGCTGACGACGCTGGCCGCCGCGATGGAGGTGCTCGAGGCCGACCGCGACCGGCTCCCCCCGCGCTCCCAGCGGGCCCTCCAACTCTTGAGCGACGACCTGCGGCGCTTCCAACGCATGGTCGGGGACCTGCTCGAGATGTCGCGGGCCGACGCCGGGTCGGTCGACGTCTTCCTCGAAGAGGTCAACGTCTCCGAGCTCGTGCAACGCTCCGTCGAGACGGGGTTCGGGCACATGGTCCCCCAGGGAACCGGGGGTCCCCCGCCCGTGCACGTCGACCCGGCCGTACAGACGTGGCGGGTGGGCGTGGACAAGCGCCGCTTCGAGCGGGTCATGGTCAACCTGATGGAGAACGCCGCTCATTACGGGGGCGGCGTGACGGAGATCGCGGTGGGCCCGGGCGCCGACACGACCGTCGACGTGACCGTCGACGACGACGGGCCGGGCATCGACCCCCTGGAGCGCATGAAGATCTTCGAGCGCTTCTACCGGGGCTCGGCATCAGGACGGCGCGGCACGGGAACCGGGACGGGATTGGGCCTGGCCCTCGTCGCCGAGCACATGCGGGTGATGCGGGGCGCGGTCAGGGTGGAGTCCTCCCCGGCGGGTGGTGGCCGCTTCGTCCTCACCCTGCCGGTCCAGCCCGACGGTGACGAGCCGGGCGGTGAGGAGTGAGGCGCCGCGTCGCCGCACTGGGGCTGCTCCTCGTGGCGTTCCTCGCCGCGGGCTGCGCCATCCCGACGCAGGGCGCGCCCAGCACCATGGCGCCCTCGAAGGTGCCGTTCAACCTGCTGAATCCGCATCTGCCCACCACCACCACCACGCAGCCGAAACCATCGTCCCTCGTGCCCGTCAAGGTGTTCTTCCTCAACTCGGCCAATCAGCTTGTGCCGGTACAACGCGTCGTCGCCGCGCCGGCGCCGCTGACGGCGATCATCACCTCCATGCTGGCCGGTCCCGAGGTGGCCGAGACCCGTCAGGGGATCTCCACCGCCATCCCGAGCGACGTGGCGCTGATCTCCGCGACGTCGCAGGGGAACATCGTCACCGTGAACATGAACGGTGCCTTCGGCCAGATCACCGGCAACAGCATCGAGCTGGCGGTGGCCCAGATCGTCTCCACCATCGCCAACGAGAGTGGATTTACCACCGGTGTCGTCTTCGAGATCGACGGCCAGCGCACGAGCGTCCCGATCGCCAACGGCTCGCAGGTCACCGACCCCGTCTACCTCGTCGAGTTCCTCCCCGTGGCGCCCTGAGCGGGGGCCCGCCCGATCAGGTCAGCCGGCATCCTCGACCTGGCGGCGCCACGCCAGCTTGGGCGCGCCCGACCACAGGTGCTCGAGGTCGTAGTACTCGCGGGTCTCCTGCAGGAAGACGTGCGCGATGAAGTCGCCGTAGTCCATCAGCACCCACGTCGCATCTTGCAGGCCCTCGATCCGGACGGGCGTGATTCCGTGCGATTCCTTGACGCCACGCTCGATCTCTTCGACCAGCGTGCGCACGTGGCGCGTGTTCTGCGCGCTGGTGATGACGAAGGCGTCGACCACGCCGAACAGCTCGGCCATCCCGAGCACCACCGTGTCGCGCCCGAGCCTGGCGTCGGCCGACTCGGCGGCGATGGCCGCAGCCGGCGGGAGCTGGACCTGCACGTCCAACCCTGGCGTCAATGGAGCAACTCCAGGATCGCGACGGTCAGCCCGAACGAGGCGACGAGGACCGAGCACCCGGCGATGGCCCAGTGCCGGCGCGAGCGGCGGGCCAGCTTCTGCTCGGCCCGGCGGTCGGCCCGGCGCCGCACCTGAGCCGGGAGCGCGCCCACGCGGGGACTTTCCGACAGCTCCGTCCACCCGGCCGGCATGGTGCTCATTCAAGGCACAGCGTACAGAGTGCGGCGGCGGATGCAACGGATGACCGCCTCGGGGACGATGCCGTCGACCGGTCGGCCCGCCGCCAGCAGGTCACGGACCTCCGAGCTCGAGACGGGGACCTGGGGGCCGTCGACCCACTCGACCCTCCAGCCGGGCCCGACCGCCGGGGCGGCGCCGGTCGGGCGGGACACGACGGCCAGGGTCACCAGGCGCTGGAGGTCTTGGTGGCGGTGCCAGGAGTCCAGCTCGGGGACCAGGTCGGCCCCCACGACCAGGAAGAGCTCGACCGGGTCGTCGCCCGCCCGCTCCAGGACCTCCTCCGCGGTGTCCACCGAGTAGCTGGGGCCGCCCCGTTCGATCTCGAGCCCGCTCGCCTCGGCGCCCGGGATCTCCCCGGCCAGGGCCTCGGTCAGCGCGAAGCGGTCCGCCGCGGGCGAGATCCGGCGCTGCCCCGACTTCTGCCACGGATCGTTGGCGACGACGAGGAGGAGGCGGTCGAGCCCGAGCCGTTCGGTGACGGCGCGCGCCGCCGCGAGATGGCCGGCGTGCGGCGGGTCGAACGTGCCGCCGAAGATCCCTATCCGGGTGGGAGCGTCAGGTGCCGGCAAGTTCGGCGATCACCGGGGCCAGCGCGTCCATCTCCGCCTCGTGCACGACGATGTAACTGAACCCGAGCTCCTCGCGGCGCGTACGGAGGATCTCGGTGATCTCCTCGGCGGTCCCGATCGAGCGCGAGCGGCGCCGAGCGCAGTTGGTCCGGCGTGAGATCGAACAACGATGCCAGCGACGCGATGACTTCCCCTGCGTTCGGGACCACCTGCACGGCAACCGTCCAACACTGGAACTCGAGCTCGCCGGCGCGCTCCCCCGCCGCCTCGCGGGCCCAGCGCACCCGGTCCGCGTACTTCTCCACGACGGACTCCGCCGCCACTTCCGGTCCGACGTACCCGGCAGTCAGGCTCGGCACGATGCTCACGATATCCGCGTACTCGCCGGCGAGGGTGAGGATGCGCCTGCCGCCGCCGCCGATCACCAGTGGCGGGCCACCCGGAGTCGTCGGCACGGGGGTGCCTGCGGCACCGGTGACGCGGTAGTGGTCCCCGGTGAAGGTGGCGCTCCCGTCGCGCCACATCGCGCGCATGATCTCGAGGCTCTCGGCCAGCCGGGCCACCCGCACCGACGGCTTCTCCATCGCGATGCCCGACTGTTCGTAGTCGGTGTTCATCCAGCCGGCGCCGATGCCGAACTCGAAGCGGCCGCCGGTGACGATGTCGAGGGTGGCCGCCTCCTTGGCCAGGACGACCGGGTGGCGGAAGTCGTTGTCGAGCACGAGGGTGCCGACCCGCAGCGTCGTGGTGGCCTCCGCGGCGACGGTGGCGGCCACCATGGGGGCCCACTGGTCGTCGAGGTGGTCCGGCACGTAAAGGGTGGAGTAGCCCAGGTCCTCGGCCTTCCGCGCCAACGCGCGCCACGCAGCCGGGGATGCAGCCTTCGACGCCTGGAGGGCGAAGCGGAAGGCGGCCATGGACGGCGATCCTACGGCGTTACCCTGTAGAGGTGACGAGCCCGACGCAGACTTCCTCGTGGAGCCCCGCGTCCTGGCGCAGGTTCCCCGCGGCGCAACAGCCGGAGTGGCCCGACGCCGACGCGCTGAAGAGGGCCGAGGCGCGGCTGGCCACCTTGCCGCCGCTCGTCTTCGCCGGTGAGGCGCGCTCCCTGACGGCGCAGCTGGGCCAAGTCGCCAACGGCGAAGCCTTCCTCCTACAAGCCGGGGACTGCGCCGAGTCCTTCGCCGAGTTCACCGCCGACTCCATACCGCGACAAGCTCAAGATCATCCTGCAGATGGCGGTCGCGCTGACTTACGCGGCCGGCGTGCCGGTGGTGAAGGTAGGGCGCATCGCCGGGCAGTTCGCCAAGCCGCGCTCCGCCGGCACCGAGCGGATCGGCGACGTGGAACTGCAGTCCTTCCGCGGCCACATGATCAACGACGAGGCCTTCGAGGCCGAGGCGCGCACGCCTGACCCCGAGCGCCTGGTGGCCGCCTACCAGCAGTCGGCCTCGACCCTGAACCTGCTGCGGGCGTTCACCAAGGGTGGGTTCGCCGACCTGTCCCAGGTGCATCTGTGGAACCGGCAATTCGTCTCGTCGTCGAGCGAGGGCCAGCGCTACGAGCGCATCGCGTCGGAGATCGACCGGGCGCTGCGCTTCATGGCCGCCTGCGGTATCGATCTCGGCGCCGAGGAGGGTCTGCACCAGGTCGACTTCTGGACGAGCCACGAAGCGCTGATCCTGCCTTACGAGGAATGCCTCACCCGCGTCGACTCCCTGACCGGTGAGTGGTACGACTGCTCGGCCCACATGGTCTGGGTCGGCGACCGCACCCGCCAGCTCGACGGCGCCCATCTCCAATTCCTCTCGGGCATCAACAACCCGGTGGGCGCCAAGGTCGGGCCGGACTGCACCCCCGAGGCGGTCGTGGCGATCTGCGAACAGCTGAACCCCGATCGCCTCCCGGGGCGCCTCACCCTCATCACCCGCCTCGGGGCGGACAGGGTCACCGAGCTCCTCCCGGCGCTGGTCAGGGCGGTCGAGGCCGAGGGCCACGCCGTCGTGTGGGCTTGCGACCCCATGCACGGGAACACCTTCACCAGCGAGGGCGGCCGCAAGACGAGGCGCTTCGACGACATCCTCGCGGAGCTGCGCTCGTTCTTCGACGTCCACCGAGACGAGGGGACCTGGCCCGGCGGGCTCCACGTGGAGCTCACCGGCGATGACGTCACCGAGTGCCTCGGCGGCGCCGAGGAGATCTTCGAGGTCGACCTCGGTGCCCGCTACACGACGACGTGCGACCCCAGGCTGAATGCCCGCCAGTCGCTCGACCTCGCCTTCCGAGTCGCGGAATTCCTCAGAAGTTGATCCGCCGCCTCGTCCTCGCGGTACTGGTGACGGCCTTGCCGTTGCTGGCGCTCGTTGCTGCTGCGGTCACCACGCCGGCTGCGCCCGCGGCCGCGGCCGGCCCGACGCCGGCCTACTGGCTGGTGGCCTCCGACGGGGGCATCTTCAGCTTCGGAGGCGCGCCGTTCTACGGCTCGACCGGCGGCATGGTGCTCAACAAGCCCGTGGTGGGGATGGCGGCCACGTCGGACGGCGGCGGGTACTACCTGGTGGCCTCCGACGGTGGCGTCTTCAGCTACGGCGACGCCACGTTCTACGGGAGCACGGGCAGCATCGCGCTCAACAAGCCGATCGTCGGCATGGCGGTGGTCCCGGGCGGCGGCGGCTACTGGCTGGTGGCCTCCGACGGCGGAGTCTTCAGCTTCGGCACGGCGAGGTTCTACGGCAGCACCGGCGGCATGCGGATCAACAGGCCCGTGGTGGGCATGGCCGCGACGCCGAGCGGCAGCGGCTACTGGCTGGTGGCCTCCGACGGGGGGATCTTCAGCTACGGCAACGCCAACTTCTTCGGCAGCACGGGCAGCCTGGTGCTCAACAAGCCGATCGTCGGCATGATCACCGGACCAGCCGGTGGCGGCTACTTCCTGGTCGCGTCGGACGGCGGCATCTTCAGCTTCGGCAGCGCACCCTTCTACGGCTCGCTCGGCGGCCTGACCATCAAGCACCCGATCGTCGCCGCGGCGGCCACACCGACCGACAACGGCTACTGGTTCACCGACACGGCGGGACTGGTGTCGAACTTCGGGTCGGCCAACTATTACGGGTCGGCGCCCGCAGCGCTCTTCCGACCGATCGTCGGTATGTCGGAGGCCCCCGGCAGCACCGGCGCCTTCGTGGGCGGGACATACCCGTCGGGGTCCTATGGCTACGACATCAGCAAGTACCAGTGCTCGAGCCTGCCGGCGGGGGACCACCAGATCGGCATCGTGCAGGTGGACGGGAGCTCGTCGGGGAACACCAACCCGTGCTTGCCGACGGAATTGGCCTGGGCCGGTGGCGGCCTCAACCTCTACACCTACCTGACCTACACGACGTCGGGTGCGAACGAGCCCGGGTGCAACGGCGACGTTTCGTGCAATGCCGGCTACCAGGCTGCGATCTTTGCCTACAACGATGCCTTCCGTGCCGGAGCCGGCTCCCCGGGCACCCCCTGGTGGCTCGACGTCGAGACCGACCCCAGCTGGTCCGCCAATGTGGGCGAGAACGCGCAGTTCGTCCAGGGCGCGCTGAACGCTCTGCACGAGGCCGAGGGGATCGCCGACGTCGGCATCTACGCCAGCCCCGGTGTCTGGAACAACATCGTGGGCAGCTGGGCGCCTGACGTCCCTTACTGGATGGCCGACTACCTGAGCCCCGCCAGCGGGCCGGCCAGTTGCGCCGACATCACCCGGTGGCAGTCGATGGGCAAACAGCTCCCCACCGGGCCGCTCGAGATCGTCCAATACAACAGCTCGCAGTTCGACGACGACTACGCCTGCTAGGGGCGCTGAACCCGACGGAGGCCTGAAGGCGCAGGTTCTGCGCCAACGGACGGCTGGGCGCCGCCTCTCTCGGGTCGTGCGGGTTCTCGCCCACGCCGCGCCGGCCGCCGGCCTCATCGCGTTGCGCTACGTGGAGTCGGGGCCGGCCTGGGGGCTCTGCCAGAAGATCTCGACGCGGGTGATCAAGCCCTGATCGTCGAACTGGAAGAAATACGCCTCCTCCAGATGGAGCTCCCGGTCCGGGTAGCCCAGGTGCTCGGTGACCCGGGCGAAACCGGACCGACCACCGAGGCTGTAGGTGATCCGGTGGATGTCGTTGCCATAGACCTCCGGGACTGACTCCCGCAAGAGGTCGAGGTAGGTCGCGCGCCCGCGGACGAGATCCCCCAGCGGGCCGATCCGCTCCACCTCCGGTGTCAGGACGGTGCCGAGGCCGGCCCAGTCCCGGGCGCCGAGGCGAACGAAGAACAGCTCGATCGTCCCTCGGGGCGCCGTCGCTGCGTGCGGCACCGCGTCGGGCTCGCCGTCGGCCAGGATCCATTCCGCGCGCCGTCGCAGGTCATCGCCGTCCGTCCCGAAGGTGGCCAGCGTGGACAGCACGAGACCGTCCTCCACGGCGAGGAGGCCGAACAGCAGGTGCTCGGTCCCGATGTTGGAGCCGCCGCGAGCCAGGAGCTCACGCAGCGATCCTTCCAACGCCTTCTTCGCATCCGGCGTGAAAGGGGGTGCCGAGTCCCTCGCACCCGTCGAATCCGTCATCCGGCGCACGGCGCCGCGGGCGGGCCCCAGCTCGACCCCGGCCGAGGCCAACGCCCGTGCGGCAACGCCGCCCCCTTCCGCCACCAGGCCCAGCAGGATGTGCTCGGGACCGATGTAGGGATGCTCCAGCAGTCGGGCCTCCTCCTGCGCGAGGACGAGGACCCGTCGGGAGCGATCGGTGAAACGCTCGAACACGCTCCCAGCGTGCCACCTCGTCAGGCGGCTCGCGCCGTGCCGCGAGGAGGGACCTCAGAGCAGTGGCGTGAGGAGCGACAGCACCCGCGCCGCATTTTCCTCGATCGGGTCTCCTGCCTCCAAGACGAGGTCGACATCGTCGGGCGGGATCCACGACGCCCGTCCGCGCGCGACGTGGTCCCAGTCGAGCTCGTACCAATTCGGGATCAGCCGTTGCCGGCCGACGACCCGCGAGCAGTGCAGCGCGGCGTCGTGGCACGTGGTCATGACCACGAGACTGCGGGCGCCCTCCTCGCGCGCCACCCGGCGCGTCCCCTCGACCTCGGGTCCACGCGCCACCCCGTCGAGCACGACCGAGGAGCCGAAACGGAGCAGGGAGCGCGCCAGGGCCCACAGGAGCGACCACCCGACCCCGCGGTGCCCACGCAGGCCCATGGTGTCGAGCGCCTCTTGGACTTCGGCATGGGGTCGCAGGCCGCTCATCACCCAGTCGTGGCCGAGCACGGGCGCCCCGAGAGCGCGTCCAGCCACCTCGGCCATGGTGGACTTCCCGGTTCCCGGGAGGCCCGTGGTCAGGACGAGCAGCGAATCATCCTTTTGGCCCATGCGCCGACCCCTCCGGTCCTTTACCCTTTGACCCGGTACCGAAGGCAGCGGCCGGCGGTGCGTGAGGGAGATCCCATGACTGTGCAAGGTGCAGCGCTACGCGCGCTGTGGCACCGGGGAGCGGTTGCCGTCGTCGTGGTGGCCGCGGCCGCGGCCATCGTGGCGGCAGCATCGACCCAGCCCGCGACTGCTCGCTGAACCGAGCCTCATCGCCCGGTCTCCGAGCGCCCCGCCGGCAGCCCTCACTCCGCCGGCACCTTCTCCCACACCGACACGTGCATGGTGCTCTCGGCGGTGAAGGGCTCACGCTTCCACCCGCTCCAACGCTCGCGCAGGCGGAGCCCCGCGAGGCGCGCCATCAGATCGAGCTCGGCCGGCCAGACGTAGCGGTAGGGCATGCTGAACGTGCCGGCCCGGCCCCCGCTGACCCAGTAGTGGTGCGAGACGCCCATCTGTTGGACCACGTCGATCGTGTCGAAGCCGAGCCGGTCCGGTGTGACCGTGAAGGCCAGCGCCGTCTCCCCCGGCGGCAATCGGCGCAGCGGAGGCACCCCCACCTCAATGACGAAGCACCCGCCCGGCTCGAGGTGGCGACCCACGTTGGCGAAGCAGGCCACTTGCTCGTCCTGGCTCGTCAGGTTCCCGATCGTGTTGTAGACGAGGTAGGCCAGTCGGAAGGTCCCCTCCACCACGCTGGTGGCGAAGTCGCCGATGGTCACCATGATCGACGCCGCACCGGGCTTTGCCTGCAGTTGCGCCACCATGTCGGGCGGCAGGTCGATCCCCTGCACCGGCACTCCACGCGCCGCCAGCGGCAGCGCGATTCGGCCCGTGCCGATGCCCAGCTCCAGCGCCGCGCCGTTGCCGGCGAGCTCGAAAAGGAAGTCAACCGTCGCACTGACAACGTCCGGATCGAACCTGTCCGAGGAGTCGGCGTCGTAGTTCGCCGCGATCGGCCCGTCGAAGTAGTTCCGGCGCACGGGCCCACTGTGTCAGGCCGGCGGGGACGATGCGACGGGATCCCGCCCATCGGCGGAGTCGGCCCCCCCAGAACCTTAAGCGGTCTTGACCACCAGCACGGCGCAGTGCGCACCGTGGGCCACCGAGTTCGGCACGCTGCCGAGATAGCGGCGCTGCATGCCCTTGCTCCCCACGACGATCAGGTCCGCCTCCACCTCGACCGCGGTCGAGAGGATCACGTCGTCCGCGTTGCCCTGCGCCCCGTGCGCCTCGGCCACGATGCCTTCCCCGAACTTCTCGATGGCGGCCTGTCCCACGGCCCGGGCGCTCTCCTCGGCGAGGGCCTGGCCCGCACCGCTGTCGACCATGGCCACGCCCGCGGCGGCACCCATGCCGGGCCGCGGCGTGCGGAAGGCCGTCACGATGTGCAGCGCCGCCCCCAACGAACGGGCCAGGTCCGCCGCGGCCTGGACCGCCTTGTCGGCGGTGGGAGAGCCATCTGTGCCGACTACCAGTGTCTTGTACATCGCGTCGTCCCCTTCTCGCTGGAACGATCAGCGTACCCGGGTTCGGAGAGACCAGCCCTCGGTCAGCCCGGCCAGGGCGCCGTAGGCCGCCTCCCAGAACTCCACGACGTGCGCGGGCGGCGCGGGCGAGGTCATCGCCCGCGTCGACAGGACGATCCCCGTGAGGCCGTAGTCGGGGTCGGTCGTCCAGAGGGTGCCCGTACCACCGTTCCAGCCGTAGCCCGACGGCTCGGGCGGTCCGGCGCGCGAGGGGCCTGGTGCCGCCATGCCGTAGCCCCAGCCGCCGTGCGGGCCGAGGAAGATGGGCGCCGAAGCACGCTGGGCTTCGGTCAGGTGGTCGCGGGTCATGGCCTCGACGGCCCCCGACGACAGTAACGGCTGCCCGTCATGTCTCCCGCGATCGAGCAGCATGGAGACGAAGGCCCAGTAGTCGTCGAGCGTCGAGACGAGCATGCCCGCCGCGTTGGCCATGGCCTGGGGCTCGTTCCACCAGCCGTTCGCCGGCGGGTCGAGCACGCTGAGCCGTCCCGCCCCCGCCTCGTCCGGCATGTAGGCCGTGGTGAACCTGGCCTGCTTCTCCGCCGGCACGCTGAACGAGGTGTCCGCCATGCCGAGCGGATCGAAGAGACGCTCGCGCAGGAACGCCTCGAGCGTCTGACCGCTTGCCCGCTCGAGCAGGATGCCCAGCACCTGGGCGCCGGTGTTGTAGCGCCACTCCTCCCCGGGCTGGTGGAGCAGCGGCAGCGTGGCGAAGCGGGCGATCCACTCGTCGGACCCGAAGGGCGGGGGCGGCCACGGTGGGCCGAGCGTCTTCAGATCGAGCTCGGCCTCGGCCGCTTGGATCGGGTACGTCCCGGGCGGGGCCATGATGGCGCCGAACCCCAGGCGGAAGGTCAGCAGGTCCTCCAGCGTGATGGCCCGCACCGCGGGGACCGTGTCGTCCAGCGGGCTCTCGACGCTGCGCAGCACCCGCCGCCCCGCTAGCTCCGGCAGCAGGGTGTCCACGGGATCGCGCAGCGACACCACGCCGTCGTCCACCAGCATCATGGCGCCCGCGGCCGCGATCGGCTTGGTCAGCGAGGCGATCCGGAAGATGGCGTCGCGGCCGAGCGGCGCCGGGTCGTCGAGTGCCGCGTGGCCGAGGACCTCGGTGTGCACCTCGTCACCCCTCGCCAGCAACGCCACAAGCCCGGGCACCTGCCCGCTCTCGGAGTGCGCGACGAGGCGGTCGTGCACGCGCACCAGTCCGGCCGCATCGAAGCCCGCGCTCATGTTCGGCACGGCGATCGAGGCGTCACGCGCCGCGACGCTACCGGTAGCGTGCCGGCATGGCGGACTTTGCGGACGTCGAGCAGGTCATCGCCGGGCTCCCCGAGGTGACCGAGGGGGCGAGGCACGGCAACCGGACCTGGTTCGTCGCCGGCAAGGCCTTCGCCTGGGAACGGCCGTTCTCAAAGGCCGATATCAAGCGGTTCGGCGACACCACACCACCACAGGGTCCGATTCTCGCCCTCTGCACCGCCGATGTGGCCGACAAGGATGCCCTGCTGGCCACCGGCACCAAGGGGTTCTTCACCATCCCGCACTTCGACGGCTACGCCGCCGTCCTCGTGCAGCTACGGGCGGCCGCCAAAAAGCCGCTGCGTGAGGCGATCGAGGACGCCTGGTTGGCCTGCGCTCCCGAGACCCTGGCCCGCGGCTTCCTCGGCGACACCCGACCCTGACCCTTGCTCACGCCGGCGCGGTACCCCGCACGAGTCGTTGAAGCGCAGCAGGATGAAACGGTCCTCCGAGGGCACCCACTCCCATTCGGTCATGGACGCGTGCGCAATGCGCACCCAGCCCCGCCGGTACACCTCCGGCGGCACTCCGAGGAAGTCGATCATGGTCGCCTCGACCACCCCGGCGTGGACGGCGGCCACCACCAGCTCACCCGGGTGGTGGCGCACCACGTCGCGCACCGCGCCTGAGGCCCGGGCCACGAACTCCGACCAGCTCTCACCCCCCGGAGCGATCGGCACGGTGGGGTCGTTGTCCCAGTCGGGCACCCCGAACTTCTCGACCACGTCGTCCCACTCCAGGCCGTCGGCTTGTCCGGGATCCAGCTCGGAGAGATCGCGGCGCTCGCGTACCGGGCCGAGGGCCGTCGGTCCGGGCCCCACCACGGGTCGGAGTCGCTCCGCGGTCTCAGTCGCCCGGGGCAGCACCGAGGAATACAGCGCCGCTGCCTGGCGCAGTTCGCCGCTCTCGTAGAGGCGGTCGGCCAGTGCGGCCACCTGACTGCGCCCCAGGTCGGTCAGTCCCGTGCAGCCCTTGCGCCCGCCGACAACAAGGTTGAGGTTGCACTCGGCCTCGCCGTGGCGCACGAGCACGATCCGGGCAACACCCGCTTCCGGGCGGAAGATCCGCAGGACCCCCTCGTGGGCGCGCTCCGCGCCCTCGCCGGCGGCATCGCCCGCGCCCGCGCTCACGCCAGGTTGCCGACGAACTGCTCGAGGTGTCGCAGCGTGCGGCACTCCACCACCTCGTCGCAGTGCGCCGCGTACTCGCCCACGATGGAGTCGCCCGATCCCCAGTAGTCGCGCGGCTCGGGATTGAGCCAGTAGACGCGCCGCGCCCGGGCCTGCAGGTCCTCGAGCACCCATGACTGGGCCGCGTGGTAGTTGTTGCGGGCGTCCCCCAGCACCATCACGCTCGAGCGCGAGGTCACCTGGTCGCCCCAGCGCCGGTGGAACTCGGTCAGCGCGTGCCCGTAGTCGGAGTGCCCGTCCACCCAGATGACGTCCGCCTCCAGGTTGATGCGGGCCACCGCTTCCGCCGGGTCGACCACGCCCTCGAAGAACCGCGTCACCTCGTCGATCCCGTCGACGAAGACGAAGCTGCGCACCTTGGAGAACTGCGACGAAATGGCGTACACCAGGTGCAGGGTGAAGCGGGCGAAGCTCGCCACCGACCCCGAGATGTCCGCGATGACGAAGATCTCCGGCTTGGCCGGGCGCGGGTGGCGGAAGCGCGGCTCAATGGGCACCCCGCCCGTGGAGAGCGAGCGCCGCATGGTGGCGCGGAAGTCGAGGGGGCCCTTGCGGCCGTGGCGGCGCTTGCGGGCCAGACGGACCGCCAGCTTGCGTGAGAGCGGCTGGAGCACCCGGTGCAGCATGGCCAGCTCCTCGCGGGTGGCGTGCATGACGTCGATGTCCTCGGGCAGCGGCTTGCGCACGGAGCGGGCCAAGGCCTCTGCTCCCCGGTCCTCGACAAGGCGCCGGCGGATCTCCGTCTCGACGGAGCTGCGGAACTTCTCGATGCGTGCCCTGAAATTCGTCGGCGGCCAGGCGCTCCTCCAGGTCGGTCAAGGAGCCGCCGGCCGCGCCCGCCTGGGCCTGGCTCATCAGGCGGTCCAGCACGGCGTCGAGGTCCAGGTTCCGCAGGGTGCGGTAGAGGTAGTAGGTCCCGCCGACCGGGCGTCCGGGCTCCATGCCGGCGTAGCGGTCGACCGCGTTGCGGGCCACCATGTTCATGAGACCGGCGTCAGCCGAGAGCAGCGACTTGAAGAGCATCTCGGCCAGTTCCTCGGGCGTCATGCCTTCGCCGCCCCCGCCGCTCTGCCACGAGCGGCGCTGCCCCTGTGAGCCGCCCTGCCCGGACTGCTCGCCGTCGAGCTCGTCGCCCTCGTCCCCGCCGTCCCCGCCTTCCGCCTCTCCGGCACCGCCGGTCCGCACGGCGAAGAACACCTCGAAGGCCGTCTCGAAGACGCGCCAGTGCGAGGACGACTTCACCAGCGTGGCGGCCAGGGCGTACTTCAGGGCCTCGCGGTCCTCCAAGGGAATGTGCTTGACCGCCTCGGCCGCATCGAGGTGCTCGGTCAGCGAGACGGGCAGCCCGGCACGGCGCAGCTCCGTGACGAACCCGGACAGGAGGTCGAGCACGCCTCAGCCCGGCGAGGCCGACAGCAGCTCCTTGGAGGCCCGCTCGATGTCGGCTTGATACTTCAGGAGGATGTGCAGGGTGTCCTTGGCCCCGGCGGCGTCGACCGTCTCGACGCCGAGCAGCACCAGCGTGCGGGCCCAGTCGATGGTCTCGGAGACCGACGGTGCCTTGCGCAGCTCGAGGGTGCGCAGCGAGCGCACGATGCGCGCCACCTGGTCGGCCAGCTCCTCGCTGATGCCGGGCACCTTGGCCCGCACGATCTCGCGCTCGCGCTCGAGGTCCGGATAGTCGATGTGCAAGTAGAGACAGCGGCGCTTGAGCGCCTCGGAGAGCTCACGCGTGTTGTTGGACGTCAGGAACACCATGGGCAGCTGGGTGGCCCGCACCGTGCCGAGCTCGGGGATCGACACCTGGTACTCCGAGAGGATCTCGAGCAGCAGCGCCTCGGTCTCGAGCTCCACCCGGTCGACCTCGTCGACGAGCAGCACGACGGGCTCGGTGGCCCGGATCGCCTCGAGCAGGGGCCTGGTCAGCAGGAAGTCCTCCGAGAAGATGTCTTCCTCCAGCTCGGACCAGCTCGGGCCTTCCTCCTCGGCCTTGCCGTGCTCACCCGCCTGGATCCGCAGCAGCTGCTTGCGGTAGTTCCACTCGTAGAGGGCCTTGGACTCGTCGAGCCCCTCGTAGCACTGCAGGCGGATGAGCCGCGCCCCGGTGAGCTCGGCCACCGACTTGGCCAACTGCGTCTTGCCGGTTCCGGCCGGCCCCTCGACCAGCACCGGCTTAGCCAGCCGGTCGGCCAGGTACACCACGCCGCTGATCGATTCGTCGGCCAGGTAGCCGACATCGGCCAGGCCGCCCCGCACCGCGTCCAGGGACCCGAACCGGGGGGGACCGCTCTCCGGCAGGCCCAGTGCTGCGTTCCCCTCGCTCACCGGCGCACCTGTCCGTCTCCACGCACGATCCACTTCAACGTCGTCAGCTCCTTCACTCCCATGGGTCCGCGGGCATGCAGCTTCTGGGTCGAGATCCCCACCTCGGCACCCAGCCCGAGTTCTTCGCCGTCGACGAACCGCGTCGACGCGTTCACCAGCACGGCCGCCCCGTCCACCTCGGCCACGAAGCGGTCGGCCACCGCCACGTCGGAGGTCACGATCGCCTCGGAGTGGCCCGAGCTGTACCGCGCGATGTGCTCGATGGCCTCCCCCACGTCGTCGACCATCCCGATCGCCACCACGGGTCCCAGGAACTCGGTGGCGAAGTCGCTCTCCAGGGCCGGCACGGCGTCGGGCACGTGGTCCCGCACGCGCTCGTCGGCCCGGATCTCCACCCCCGCCGTCACCAGCGAGGCCGCCAGCCGGGGCAGGAGGTCGGCCGCCACCCCTGCGTGCACCAGGATCGTCTCGACCGCGTTGCAGACCCCGAAACGATGCGTCTTGGCGTTGAGGGCCAACTCGTGCGCCATGGTGAGGTCGGCGGCCCCGTCGATGTAGATGTGGCAGTTCCCGTCGCCGTCGAGCACGTACGGCACGGTGGCGTGATCGATCAGTGACGCGATCAGCGCCTGCCCGCCGCGCGGGATCAGGCAGTCGATGAAGCCGCGCAGCTGCATGAACGCGGTCGCCGTCTCGTGCGACGTGTCCTCCACCAGGGCGACGGCGTCCTCGGGCAGGCCGGCCTTCACCGCGGCCCCGCGGAGCAGGCCCACGATGGCCCGGTTGGACTCGATCGCCGACGACGAGCCGCGCAGGAACGCGGCGTTTCCCGCCTTGAGGCACAGGCCGGCGGCGTCACTCGTGACGTTGGGTCGGTTCTCGTAGATCACCCCGACCACGCCGAGCGGCACGCGCACCCGTGTCACGCGCAGGCCGTTGGGCCGCACCCACCCTTCTGTGACCTCCCCCACCGGGTCGGGCAGCCCCGCCACCTTGCGCAGGCCGTCCGCCATGCCCCGCACCCGGTCCTCGGTCAGGCGCAGCCGGTCCCGGGCCGCCTCCACCATGCCGGCGGCTTCGGCCCGCTCGAGGTCCGCTCGGTTGGCCTCCACCAGGGCCGCCCCGTCCTCCTGGAGTAGGTCGGCGGCCAGGCGCAGCGCATCGTCCCGCACCGAGCTCGGTGCCCTCGCCACCACCCGGGCGGCCGACCGGACGCGGCCCGCGAGCTGCTCCAATGCGGGCGAGGTCATCGGGTCAGGTTACAAGCACCAGGTCGTCTCGATGGACGACGACCTGGCTGCGGCGACCAATCCACTCGGCGGACCGCTCGGCGTGCGCCCGGACCAGGCCCTTGGCGAAGACGACCCCGTCGGGCCCGGCGATCTCGACGGCGTCGGCCGGCCGGAAGCCGCCCGACACCCCGGTCACCCCGGCTGCCAGCAACGACCGCCCGCGCCCGGTCAGCGCCGCCCGGGCGCCGTCGTCCACGGTGAGGCCGCCGCTCGAGCCCAGCGCGAAGGCGATCCACAGCTTGCGGGCGGAGAGCCTGGCCTCGCGGGCCCGGAACACCGTCCCCACGCCCGCTTCGCCGGCCAGGGCGGCCGCCAGCACTCCGGGGCGACCGGCATCGGCGATCACGGTCTGCACCCCGGACCAGGTGGCGATCTTGGCCGCCGCCAGTTTCGAGGCCATCCCCCCGCTCCCCATGGCGCTCCCGGGGCCGCCGGCCAGGCGCTCGAGCTGCTGGTCGATCTCCACCACCTCCTCGATCAGGGAGGCTTCCGCATCCCGGCGCGGGTCGGCCGTGAGCAAGCCAGGCGCGTCGGTGAGCAGGACGAGGAGTTGCGCGCCGACCAGGTGGGCGACCAGGGCAGCCAGGCGGTCGTTGTCGCCGAAGCGGATCTCCTCGTCGGCCACGGCGTCGTTCTCGTTGACCACAGGGACGACGCCGAGGTCCGCCAGGTGGCGCAGCGTCCCCCGCGCGTGCAGGTACTGCGTCCGGTGCACGAAGTCGAGCGGCGCCAGCAGCACCTGACCGGCCAGGATGCCGTGCGGCTCGAAGCCGTCCTGCCACAGCCGCATCAGGCGGTGCTGGCCCACCGCCGACACTGCCTGGAGCACGGCGGGATCCGAGGGCCGCTGCCGGCCGCGATCGAGCGCGTCCCAGCCGGCGGAGATGGCGCCGGAGGTGACCACGACCACGGTGTGCCCGTCGGCGCGCGCCGCCGCCAGGTCCGCGCACAGCCGGCGCACCGTCTCGGGCGTCACGGAGGACGATCCCACCTTCACGACGGCGATCACTGCTCCTCGCCCCAGGTGAAGGTCATGGTCCCCACCGTGACGTCGTCCCCCTCGCGGGCACCCGCCCGCGCCAGGGCGCGGTCGACGCCGAGGCGCCGCAGCCGCCGCACCACCTCGGCCTGGGCCCCTTCGTCGGTGAGGTCGGACAGCGCCACTGCGCGCTCTGCGGCGCGCCCGTGGACGACCCAGGCACCCACCCCCGCCCGCTCCACGGCCACACCCTCGGGGATGGGCCGGTGCACGACGATCTCGCTCGAGGTGGCCACGGCCGCCTCGGCCCGCGCCTCCTGCACAAGCGGGGCGAGACGTTCTACCAGCGCGCCGACGCCGGACCCCGACGCCGCCGACAGCACCATCTCGCACACGCCTTCGTCGTCGGCACCCATGTCGCCCTTGCTCCCCACGACGATCCGTGGGCGCTCCAGGAGCTCGGGCCGGTACGAGCCCAGCTCGGTCAAGAGGACGCGCCGCTGCTCCGACGGCGCGACACCGCCGGCGTCGGGCGCACCGAGGTCCACGAGCACCACCAGCACGCGGGCGCGCTCGATGTGGCGCAGGAACTGGTGCCCGAGCCCCTTGCCCTCCGCCGCCCCCTCGACCAGACCGGGGATGTCGGCCATCACGAACTCGGTGCCGTCGCGCGCGCCACCGACCCGGACGACGCCGAGATGCGGCTCCAGCGTGGTGAAGGGGTAGGCGGCGATCTTGGGCTTCGCCGCCGAAACCGTCGAGATCAAGGTCGACTTGCCGGCGTTGGGGAAGCCGACCAGCGCCACGTCGGCCATCAGCTTGAGCTCCATGTCCAGCCAGAACTCCTGTCCCTTCTCCCCCTGCTCGGCGAAGGCGGGGGCACGACGGCGGTTGGAGAGGAAGCGCGCGTTGCCCCGGCCACCCTGGCCGCCCTCGGCCACCATGGAGCGCGCGCCATCCTGGTCGAGGTCGCAGATCACCGCGCCGTTCCGGTCACGCACCACCGTGCCGACGGGCACGGGCACCGAGAGGTCCTTGCCCCGGGCGCCGTGCCGCTTGGAGCCCGAGCCGTGCACGCCGTCGGTGGCGCGGCGGAACGGGTGGTCCCGGAAGCCGAGGAGCGATGACTGGTTGACCGAAGCCACGAGCCAGACGTCCCCGCCGTGACCGCCGTCGCCGCCGTCGGGACCACCCCGGTCCACGTGGGCCTCCCGGCGCCACGACACGGCCCCGGCTCCCCCGTCACCGGCGCGCGCGTGAAGTTGGGCCTGGTCGACGAAGCCGGACATAGCGGGGAAAGCCTACGAGCCGAGCAGTCGGTGGGCGCGCTGGACCACCTCGGCGCGGGCCCGGTCACCGTCGATCGTGGTGCACCGACCCTCCTCGACGACATGCGCCCCGCCCACCCAGACGTCGGTCACCAGATAGCCGGCGCCCGCCCACACGAGATGGCCCAGCAGCTCGGCGTCGCTCAGCGAAGGGGTGAAGCGGGCGTCGTCGGTGCGCAGCCGGATGAGATCGGCCGGCCGGCCCACCTCCAGCGCGCCCACCGGGAGGCCGAGCGCCTCCCCGCCGCCCCGGGTGGCCAGCCGAAGCGCCGCGGCGGTGCTCAGGACATCGGGGTCGCCTGCGGTGGCCCGGGCGAACATCGGTGCCAGCCGCATCTCGTCCCACAGGTGGAGGTCGTCGTTGGAGGCCGGGCCGTCGGTGCCCAGGCCGACCCGCACGCCGCGATCGAGCAGTGCCCGCAGCGGGGCGATGCCCGACCCCAGCTTCCCGTTGGATCCCGGGCAGTGCGCCACGGCCACGTCGTACGCGCCGAGCAGCGCCAGGTCCGCGTCGTCGAGCCACACCG
Source organism: uncultured Acidimicrobiaceae bacterium (assembly GCA_963764305.1). GTDB lineage: Bacteria > Actinomycetota > Acidimicrobiia > Acidimicrobiales > RAAP-2 > Bog-473. The sequence goes on from CAVXSD010000006.1 coordinate 627,669, forward strand.
CATGCGCTGCGAGCACCCGGCCCTCGAGCACCCCCTCGGACGCCAGCAACGCCGGCGCGCTCATGCCGTAGCGGTCCCGCACCACGTGACACTCGGCCGCCGTCTCGGAGAGGTGGATCTGCAGCAGCGCGTCGCGTGCCCGCGCCTCGGCCGCGATCGCGCGCAGCCCCTCCGGCGGCACCGTGTAGGCGGCGTGGGGCCCGAAGCCCACCTGGAGCCGGTCGTCCTTCCCTGCCGTGGCGTCGGCCACCGCGCAGGCGCCGGCCAGCAGCGCCTCCCAGCTGCTCCCCGGACCGGCGCCGGGCACGTCGAAGATGGCCGGGGTGTACATGGCGCGAATGCCGGCATCGAGCACGGCGTGCACCACACCGTCGGGATGCCGGTACTGCTCGCAGGTGGTGGTGACCCCGTTGCCCAGCATCTCAACGGCGCCGAGCACCATGCCCCAGTACACGTCCTCGTCGGACAACCGCGCCTCGCGCGGCCAGACGGCCTCGAGCAGCCACCGCTCGAGGGGCAACCCGTCGCCCGCGCTGCGCACCAGCGTCATGGGCGAGTGCCCGTGGCAGTTCACCAGGCCCGGCATGAGCAGGCCGCCCAACCGGCACACCTCCGTCCCGGACGCGGGTGGGACCTGCCACGGATCCCCGATCCACGAGATGCGGTCGTCCTCGATCTCGACGGCGCCCGGGGCCAGCACCGTGTCGTCGGCGTCGACGGTGAAGATGACTTCGGCCTCGAGCCGCAGGGTCACGGTGCCCCGACGTACAGCCGGTCGGAGAGGTCACGCGAGACCCGAATGGCCGCGGCACCTCCCTCGACCGTCATCTCCACATTGCCTTCGGGATCGCGGCGGTCCACCTGGGCGACGGCGCCCGGAATGAAGCCGCCCTCGTCGAGCAGGGTGAGCGACCCCAGGTTCAGCTCCACCTCCTCGCTGATGCGGAAGAGCCGCACGCGCTCGCCGGCGTCCACCTCGGCCAACGGTCGCACCGGGGCCGACGGCGCCGGGGAGTGCGACCCTGGTATCGGGTTGCCGTGCGGGCAGGTGGCGGGGTCGCCGAGCAGCTCCACCAGGCGGGCCTCGACATCATCGGAGATCACGTGCTCCCAGCGGCCCGCCTCGCGGTGCACCTTGTGCCACTCGAGCCCGATCACGTCGACCAGCAGGCGCTCGGCCAGGCGATGCTTGCGCACGACCTTCTCCGCCAGGGCCTGCCCGCTCTCGGTCAACGAGAGCCGGCGGCCGTCGCGCGTCACGTACCCGTCCTCGCGCAAGCGGTCCAACATCTCGGAGACCGATGGGGCCGACCGGCCTAGGCGCTCCGCGATGCGGGCCTGGATCACCGGCACGCCCTCCTCGGCCAGCGACAGCATCGTCTCGAGATACTCCTCGACGGGCGGGTGGTACTCCTGCGGCTGGCGGTCCGCGCCGCGGCGCTCAGTCATGGCAGTGGTCGGGCGAGGGCGGCACGTCGAGTGCCGGGTTGCGATCGAAGAAGCCGACCGGGATCAGCGTGAACCCGGTGTACTCGACCGGCATCACCGGCCAATCCTCCGGCCGCGGAATGTGGGTGACGCCGAAGGAGTGCCACAGCACGATGTCGGTGTCGACCACCGGGCGGTCCGCCGCCGTCCAGTTCGGCAGGCCGGCGCCGCCTCTGTGCTGGTTCGGGTAGTCCCCCGCGGCCCGGCGCTCACCGGGGTCGAAGGGCGTCACCCACAGGTTGTGCGACGCGAACGCCGCGCGGCGCCCGACGCTGGAGGTGGGGTCGGCCAGCAGCGTCGGCGTGGAGCCGGGCAGCAGCTTGTAGGCGGTCGGCTCCCCCAGTCCGTTGCGGCGGGAGCTGCTGGCGATGCGCCAGATGCGGCTATGTGCGGGATCGATGTCGCGCCGGGCGGCCAGCTCGGTGTCCAGGAGCGTCGCCGTCGTGCCGAAGGCGTTCCCCCACGGGTTCTCGGCACTGCCGGGCGCGGGCGTGCGCACGGCGTCGACCTCGTAGACCGCGTTGTCGGGTCCGTCCACCTCCATGTCGAGCCGGACGTTGAAGAGGTGCTGGTGGTAGGGCGCGGCGAGTCCCGGGGCGATCATGTTGGCGTGATCGCCGGCATCGCCGTCGGCCACCGCCATGGTGGACATGATCCCCGTCAGCTTCACCTCGAGCTGCATGGTGCCATCGAGGTAGAAGTACCAGTAGAACCCGTACTCGTAGTTCCCCACGGTGGCGATGGAGCTGATGACCAGACGGCGCGACCGACGGACCTCCGTCCGTCCCGAGACCAGGTCGACGTGCTTCCAGAGGATGCCGTAGTCCTCCTCGTGCAGGCAGATGGCATTGGCCCGGGTGCGCGGCTTGCCGTGCTCGTCGCCGAAGACGTCGTCGAAGTACCGGATCTCACCGAGGCAGTCGCAGCCGAGGGTGAGCGAGTTGGCCATGCGACCCAGCCCCCACTCGCCGGCGTCGAACGCGCTCTTCCAGGCGTGCATCGGTCCCGGGTGCCCGTAGGGCACGACCATCTCGCTGACCGAGGCGCGGTACACGATGGGCCGGACCCGGCCACCGTCCTCGTACCCGACCGTCCACAGCACGAGGCCCTCCAAGGGGTCCATGCCGAAGCGCAGCGACCACTTCTGCCAGCGCACGAGGTTGCCGTCCACCTCGAAGCTCGGGCCCTCGGGCTGGGTGATCTCCAGTGGCTTCAGGTCAGTGCGCAGGGGCCCGTTGTGCTCGGCGTAGTAGCTCCCGTGCGTGGGCGGCACGGGCACGACGCCATAATCCGCCACCTCGAGCACCTCGCCCCGGCCCATGTCGACGAAGGCCAGCAGCCCCTCGAGGGGCCGGGCGTAGCCGTTGTCCTCCTTGGACTCGCGCAGGTAGGCGAGGCAGCGGGTGATGCGCCGGCCTTCCTCGTGACCGAGGCCGAAGCTGCCGGCCGGCCAGGGGTCGATCTGCACTAGCGACCGGTCGACCACACCGCGCCGGTCCAGGGCGGCGTTCCATTCCGGATGCTCGTGCAACGCCGCGAGCACCATGATCGACTCCTCCATCTGGAGCGGTGGGCGGACGTCGCGCACCACCTCCCAGCGATCGACCTCAGCCCGGGTGACCGACACGATGGCCTCGACCACGTCGGCCTCGGGACCCTGCAGCAGCACCAGGCGGAGCCGGCGGTCGACCACCACGTCCTCGCCCACGTCCACGGCGCGCACCATCTCCTTGGGGGGATCGCACAGGCCGATGTAGGCGAAGCGCAGGAGCTCGTTGGGCACCTCGGCAAGGCCGCTGGCATAGACGACTTCGCGCGCGGTGATGATCTCGTCCCCGTTGAGGGGCGCCAGGGGGTGCCGGGCGGAGGTGGCGGGAGACGCGGCGGGAGACGTGGCGGGAGACGTGGCGGGAGCGGAGGAGGCGGGCCGGGACGACATGTGACGCTGATGTTACGTGGCGAGCAGTCGATCACCACCTACCATCGGTCCATGGACGACGCCGGCGTCCGAGCGGCGCTGAGCGCCCGGGAACTGGCCCGGCGGCTCGGGACCGAGCACCACGACGTGCTCGTGCTCCTCGGCACCGGCCTTTCCGGGACCGCCGAAGCGCTGGGTGCCGATGCGGGCCCCGTCCCGCTCGACACGCTGCCCCACTACCCGCCCTACACGGCCGGTGGGCACCGGGCCCGCGCCTGGTCGGTGGACCACGACGGGATCCGGATCCTCGTCCTGGGCGGGCGCTGCCACCTCTACGAGGGCCTGACGGCCGCGGAGGTGGTCCACCCGCTGCGCACCGGCATCGCCGCCGGCTGCCACACCGTGGTCCTCACCGCTGCCGCCGGCGGTCTCCGCGACGACCTGGTCACCGGCTCCCTCATGGTCGTGGAGGACCACCTCAACCTCACCGGAAGCAGCCCCGTGATCGGACCCGACTTCGTCGACATGGCCGACGCCTACGCACCCGCGCTGCGCTCCTCTGCCCTGACGGCGCCCGAACCCGCCGCCTCGGTGCTGGCAGTCCGACCGGGCGTCTACGCCCAGCTGCGGGGCCCCCAGTTCGAGACGCCGGCCGAGATCCGGATGCTGCGCACCGCCGGCGCCGACGTGGTGGGCATGTCCATGGCCCTCGAGACGATCGCCGCCCGCCAGGCCGGGGCGGCGGTCCTGGGACTGGCCCTTGTCACCAACCCGGCCGCGTCACACGACGCGACGATCGACGCCGCGGACATTACCGAGGTGGGCACCGCCGCGGTGCCCGCCGTGGCCGCCGTCGTCCGCCACGTCGTAGTGTCGATGGCATGACCGACCCTGTGGCGCCGACCGGCGTCGACCACGTCGCCATCAACGTCGCCGACGTTCCCGGCGGCATCGCCTTCTACACCGAGAAGATCGGCCTGGTGCAGAACTTCACCCGCCCCGACTTCGGCTTTGCCGGGGCCTGGCTGGACACGGCCAACGGGCAGCAGGTGCACCTGATCGAGGCGGCGGTGCCCGACAACGTCGGCCAGCACTTCGCCCTCGCCTTCGAGGACCTGGGCGCCGCCGTGGCCGAACTGCGGTCGCGCGGCCTGAAGGTGACTGACCCGGTGAAGGTGGGGACGACCGGCCGCCAGCAAGCGTTCACGGCCGACCCCTGGGGCAACGGGATCGAACTGCACCAGCGCGCCTAGCCATTAGGTTCGGCGCGCCGGGGAGGTTCAGCCGGTGAGGACGCTGACGTGCTTGCGGCCGCGGCGCTCGCCGAACTTCACGACGCCGTCTGCGGTGGCGAACAGCGTGTCGTCGCCCCCTCGGCCCACGTTCACCCCGGGGTAGACCTTCGTCCCCCGCTGGCGCACCAGGATGGAGCCGGCGGTGACTGCCGCACCGTCGAACCGCTTCACGCCGAGGCGCTGTGCCGTCGAGTCGCGGCCGTTGCGGGTCGACCCGCCACCCTTTGTCTTGGACATGTCGGACTCCTCGGACTTACCCGGCCGCCGTGATGGCGGTGATCTCCAGCGTGGCGTAATGCTGACGGTGGCCCCACCGGCGACGCTGGTTCGACTTGTTCTTATAGGTCATGGCGTTGATCTTCGGGCCCATTTCCGAGCCCACGACCTTGGCCGTGACCGAGGCGCCGGCCAGCTGCGCCGGGGTGGCCAGCACGGTTGGACCGTCGACCACCAGTACGGGCTCGAGTGACACCTCGGCACCGACCGGCTGGCCCAGCAATTCCACGCGGACGCGCTGACCCTCGGCCACGCGCTCCTGCTTCCCTCCGGACCTGATGACGGCATACATAAGGGCGAGATCCTAGCGCAGGACCGAGTCGTCCAGGGTCACGCCCCGGCCCCCACAGACGGCGCACTCGGTCGACAGGGTCTCGAGTAGGCCCTCGGAGACCCGCTTGCGGGTCATCTCGACCAGCCCCAGTTCGGAGATGTCGAAGACCTGGGTCCGGGTCTTGTCCCGTGCCAGTGCGTTACGCAGGGCGGACGCCACCTTGTCACGGTTCTCCCGTATCTCCATGTCGATGAAGTCGATGACGATGATGCCCCCGATGTCACGCAGCCGGAGCTGGCGCGCCACCTCCTCGGCCGCCTCGAGGTTGTTGCGGAAGACGGTCTCCTCGAGATTGGTCTTGCCGACGTTCTTCCCCGTGTTCACGTCGATCACGGTCAACGCCTCGGTGCGCTCGATGATCAGCGAGCCACCGGAGGGCAGCCAGACCTTGCGATCGAGCGCCTTGTGGAGCTGCTCGTGCACGTGGTAACGCTCGAACATGGGCAGGCCCTCTACTTCGGGGTCGTAGTACTCGACCCGGTCGGAGAGCTCGGGACTGACCGCCCGCACGTAGTCGCGCACCTGCTCGAAGAGCGCCAGATCGTCGATGACGACACCCCGGTACTCGGGGTTCAGCTCCTCGCGCAGGATCCGCACCGACAGCTCCGGCTCGCGGTAGAGCAGGCCGGGGGCGTCGGACTTCTTGGCCTCGGCCTCGATGGTGTTCCACTGCTCGAGCAGGGACGTCACGTCACGCCGGAGCTCCTCGGCCGAGACGCCCTCGGCGGCCGTGCGCACGATCATCCCGTGGCCGGACGGCTTCACCTCGTCGATGATGCGGCGCAGCCGGCGCCGCTCGGTGTCGCCCAGACGCTTCGAGATGCCGAACGCGCCCGAGTCGGGCACGAGCACGGCGAAGCGCCCCGGAAGGGATACCTCCTGGGTCAGGCGGGCGCCCTTGGCCCCGATGGGGTTCTTGGTGACCTGGCACAGAATGGTCTGGCCGGCCTTGAGGACGTCCTCGATCCGGGGCTGCTGGGACGTCCCGCCCTCCACGTCCTCTCGGTCGTAGCGCACGTCGCCCCGATAGAGCACGGCGTTCTTGGGGATGCCGATGTCGACGAAGGCGGCCTCCATGCCGGGCAGGACGTTCTGGACCCGGCCCCGGTAGACGTTGCCGTCGATCTGGTTGGTGTCGTCGGCGGACCGGGAGACGTAGTGCTCCACCAGCGAGCGTCCCTCGAGCACGGCGATCTGGGTCATGTCCGGCCGGACATGGACGCAGACCAGGTAGCGGCCCACCTGCTTGGACTTGCGATCGCGGCCCGAGCGGCGCCGGCTACGAGCACGCTTCCCGGTGGTGTCGCCTGACGGATCGGCAGGGTCCGCCACGCTGGTGCCCACTTCCTTCGGCGCGGTGGCCTCGGGTCGGGCGAGTGCGACCACGGGTGCCGCCGCCTTGGGCGCCGGGGGCACGGGTGGCGCCGCCTTGGGCGCCGGAGGCACCACCGGCGCGGGCCGGGTGTCCCCGATCTTGGGCCTTCGAGCGCCCGCGGGCCGCGGGCCGTCAGGGGGGCTAGTGCTGCCGCTGCCCCCCGGAGACTCCGGGGGACGACCCTCCGGGCTCTGGCTGATTTCCGTCTCGGACATGAGGGAAAGCCCTCCTCGCGTGCTGTGTCGCGTTGGCGTGGGTCCCGAGCCCGCTCACCACGAGCGGCTCGAACCGTGCACCATCGCGTTCGATCCATTGATGCGTTCGACAGGCCCTTCCGGCCACCGCGGGGGTGCCCAGGGCCGCTACCAGGTCGCCAGGGCGGACGCCGCGCGGATGCGTGGCCAGTTCTGCCCGGAGGTGGCCGTTCTCGCTGGTCACGGACAGTGCCCGGATGGCCGGCCGGATGTCGTCTTCGGCCTGACGACCCTTCCGCTCCCGCCTGACGGTGAGCACGGGAGCAGCGAGCACCTTCTCCACCCGCTCCTGCAGCTCCTCATCCCGCACGCCGAGCACCTCCAGCTCCCAATCACACGATGCTACCTCCTGCTGGAGCGAACCCTCCGCTTCTCCGATCAGGGCCGCCGCCTCGACGGCGATCCCCTCGGGCAGCAGCGTGGTCAACGCGGCAGGGAGATCCGCAACAGGAATCTCCCCAGGCCCGGGGGGGTCGAGGCGCAGGTCGAGGTACTCGCCGCGTGACTCGCACCCTGTGGGGAGGGCCAGGCCGAAGCTGACGAGCGGGTGCGGGACGAACCCCTGTGAATACGCCAGCGGCAGACGGCTGCGTCGCAACGCCCGCTCCCACATGCGGGCCACGTCCCGGTGGCTCGTGAACCGGATCTTCCCCGCCTTCGTGAAACGCAGGCGGAGCCGGCGCTGGTCCTCAGGAGACACGGCTGACGAGGCGGACCGGGATCCGGTCCCCCACGGTGAGGTCCTGCCCGGTGCCCTGGCTCCCGCCCGCCGGCGGGAGGGGCGACGCCACGACGTGCTCCAGCCCGAACTCGGTGCAGGCGCCGCAGTCGTAGCAGGGGGTCCAGCGGCAGTCCTCCACGGCCACGCGGGCCAGCGCGTCGATCCAGTCACCCCAGAGGAAATCCCGGTGCAGCCCCGCCGAGATGTGGTCCCAGGGCAAGGCCTCATCGGCCTCTCGGTCCCGATGGCACACCTCGTCGAAGCTCAGCCCCTCGGCGGCGAGCGCGGCCTCCCACAGCGACAGGTCGAAGCGCTCGGACCACTCCTGGAACGTGCCGCCGGCCCGCCAGACGCGCTCGATCACCGCACCCATGCGTCGGTCGCCCCGGCTGGCCAGCCCTTCGGCCACAGAGGCGGCCGGCTCGTGCCAGCGGATGGTGAGGCCGCGGGTGCGCCTGGCCTCGCCCCGCAGCAGGGCGACCTTGCGCTCGAGCTCGGCGACGGTGTCCTGGCCGAACCATTGGAACGGCGTGTGCGGCTTGGGCACGAATCCCCCGACGGAGGCGACCACCGTCACCCCCTTGTGGTACTTCCGGCCGATCTCGACGCAACGCGCCCCGAGCTGGGCGATGCCGAGCACGTCCTCGTCGAGCTCGGTGGGCAGGCCGATCAGAAAGTAGAGCTTGACCCGCCGCCAGCCCTGGCTGAAGGCGGCGTCGACGGCGCTGTAGAGGTCCTCCTCGGTGATCAGCTTGTTGATCACCGTGCGCATCCGCCACGTGCCACCCTCCGGCGCGAAGGTCAGGCCGGTGCGGCGCACCTTCTGGATCTCGGCCGCGGTGCCCACGGTGAACGCGTCCACCCGCAGCGACGGCAGGCTCACCGAGACCCGTCCTCCGTGCTCGGGATCGTCGACGATGTCGCGCACAGTGCCCTCGATGCCGGAGAAGTCCGCGGAGGACAGCGAGGTCAGCGCCACCTCGTCGTGCCCGCTCCACTCCAGGCCTCGCCGCACCATCTCCCGCACCTGGGCGGCGGGCCGCTCGCGGACCGGCCGGGTGATCATGCCCGCCTGGCAGAACCGGCACCCTCGGGTGCAGCCGCGGAACACCTCGACGTTGAGGCGGTCGTGGACCACCTCGGTCAGCGGCACGAGCGGCCGGGAGGGATAGGGCCAGTCGGCCAGGTCGCTCACCGTGCGCTTGGTCACCTCGGCGGGCGCACCGGGAGCCACGGGGAGCGTGGACACCAGCCGCCCGTCCTCGTACGACGGGGTGTAGAGCGCCGGCACGTACACGCCCTCGAGCCCCGCCAGCCCGTGCAGCAGCGAGACGCGGTCGCGCGCCTCGGATGGCGACGCGGCCAGCCACGCCGCCATCACCTCGTTGATCTCGCCCACCACCTCCTCGCCGTCGCCGAGCACGAACGCGTCGACGAAGTCCGCCAGCGGCTCGGGGTTGTAGACGCAGTGGCCGCCGGCCACGACGAGTGCATCCGTACCGCCGCGATCGGCCCCGTGCAGCGGGAGGCCGGCCAGGTCGAGCATGTTGACGAGGTTGGTGTAGACGAGCTCGGCCGACAGGTTGAAGGCCAATACGTCGAAGGCTTCCGCCGGCATGTGCTGCTCCACGCTGAAGAGAGGCACGCCCGCCGACCGCATGGCGGCCTCCATGTCGACCCAGGGGGCGTAGGCGCGCTCGGCCAGCGCGTCCGGGCGTTCGTTCAGGATCTCGTAGAGGATCTGCAGCCCCTGGTTGGGCAGCCCGATCTCGTAGGTGTCCGGGTAGAGCAGCAACCAGGCCACGGTGCCGGGCCGGTGCTCGGGATAGACCGAACCCTGTTCGCCCCCGATGTAGCGCGCCGGCTTGGACACCGTGGGCAGGATGCGCTCGATCTCCGGCCAGAGGGTCTCCATTGCCAGCAACCCTACGGGACGCTCAGCCCCCGCCCGTTGTGGTCGAGGTCGTCGTGCTCGGGCCGCCCGACTTGCCCGGCGGAACGGCGGTCGTCGTGGTGGTCGGTGTCCCGAGAGGCGGGTTGGTCGCCGGCGCCGTCTGGCTGGCCGGGTTGGCCGGCGTGGGCGTCTTGACCGCGCCGTTCATCCCCGGGTTGGCCACGATGTAGTCGAAGATGTTGCGCACGAGCGGGGCGGCGGCCTGGGCCCCATAGCCACCCTGGTCGATGACGGCCAGCACGAGGTAGGTGGGGTTCGGGTTCGGCCCGAACGCCACGAACCAGCTGTTGGGCTCCTGGTTCTTCTGGTTCGAGGCCGTACCGGTCTTGCCCGCCAGGTTCCACGAGGCCGGGAAGCCCTGGAAGTCCTGGTACGCCGTTCCCGAGCGGTTGGAGATGACGCCCTCGAACCCCGCCAGCATGGCGCTGTAGGTGGACGGCGAGATCGCCACCTTCCCGGTCACCTGCGGCTCGATCTTCTTGATCACCTTGCCTGTCATGGGATCGACGACCTCGGAACCCACCTGCGGCGCGTAGCGCGTGCCCCCGTTGGCGAAGGTGGAGTAGGCCACCGCTTGCTCAATCGGGGTCAGCACCGTCTCGCCCTGCCCGAAGGCCATCTCGATGTTGTCGCCCGTGAACCACGATGGCGCGTACGGGAACCCCTTGGGCGCCTCGGCGTGGAGCTTGGCCCGGTTCAGGTAGCTGTCGACGCGGCCCTGGGCCTCCCCCGGGAGGTCGATGCCGGTGATGGTCCCCTCGCCGTACGCCGTGGCCTCGTTCTGAATCGGCGTGTCGCCGTATTGCCCCCGGTCGGTCCAGAACATGTCACCAAGGTTGTAGAAGAAGGCGTCGCTCGATGCGGTGAGCGCGCTCGTCACGTTGTAGGTGCCGCCGCTGTCACCCGGGTCGTCGTGGAGGATGCAGCCCGTGTCGTTGTTCACACCGGGCGCAGGGCAGCCGGGGATCTTGTAGGTCGTCGTGTCCACATACGGGGTGGTCGGGGTGATGAGGCCGTCCTGGAGCGCAGCGGTCGCCGTGACCAACTTGAAGGTCGAGCCAGGGGTGTACTGGCCGTCGATGGCCTCGTTGTTCTCCGCGCCGCTCTGTTGCAGCGAGGCGAAGTTGGCCGCCGAGATCCCGCCGACCCACTCGTTGAGGTCGTAGTTGGGGAACGAGGCCAACGCCAGGACCTGGCCGTTCTGCGGGTTCATCACGATGGCTGCGCCGTTGGGAGCCGGCGGGATCCTGCCGTCCACCTGGTCGACCGTCTGACGGTCGGCCAGGATTTGGGCCTGGAGGGCGCTCTGCACCTCCTGCTGGAGCCCGGTGTCGATGTTGAGCACCATGGTGTCGCCGATCTGTGGGGCGGTGGAGCTGAGGGTGCCCACGACAGTGCCAGTGGCGTCGACCGAGAGCGCCTGGCGGCCGGCGACGCCCTTCAGGTACTGCTCGTACTGGGCCTCGATCCCCGAGACGCCGATCTGGCTCCCCTGGGTGTAGCCGTCGTTGGGGTGGGCCGCGAGGAAGGTCGAGGAGATGTCGCCCACGTAGCCGAGGACGTGCGTCGCGGTGGTCCCCTGCTGGGGATAGTTGCGCTGCGCGACGGTCTGGACGCTCACGCCCGGGTACTCAGACTGGTGGGTCTGGAGGAACTGGACCGTGTCCTGCGTGACGCCGACGGCGACGGGCACGGGCTCGTACGGGCTGTACTGGTCGTTGTTGATGGACGACTGCACCTGCTTCGGCGTCTGACCGACGAGCGCAGCCACCATGCCCACGATGGCCGGGTTCTGCGTGGCCTCGGCCCGCGACAGCAGGATCTCCTCCTGTGGGACGTTCGACACGAGCACGGTGCCGTTGCGGTCGACGATCTCGCCACGGGGTGCGGCGACACTGACGACCCGGACCTGGTTGCGCGTCACGGCGGCCGCGTAGGACTTCCCCTCCACGACCTGCAGCGTCCATAGCCGAAGCACGAGGACACCGAAGAGGAGCAGCACGACGACCCCGACGATGCGCAGGCGGAGATTGGGCCGGGCCTCCTCCTCCTCCGGGGAGCCGACGATGGAGGCGACATTGACGCTCTTGCGCGGCCGCATGCGCGGCCCGCTGCTGTTCCCGCGCCAGGTGTTCCGGCGCGACGAGCGCGTGGGGGGCTTGGGGTGGAGCCGGTCGCCGCGGATCGGATGGCGAAGTGTCCGCTTCACCAGATCCTGCTGTCGGCCGATGCGGGGACGAGCGAGCGGCGATTGCTCTCCCCGGCCAGAGCCCACCGCATCAGCCGGCTGACCGGGAAAACCAACACCACGCTCGAGATCCCGACCACCAGGAAGAGGGTCAGGAAGTCCACCTGCACCATCTGGTCCTGTCCGAGAATTGCTCCGAGCACGGCGAACAGCATGTCCGCTGCGACGCTTCCCGCGAGCGCGGCCACCGGCTTGAGCCAGGTCGCCCGGGGATCCGCCGCCAACGTCAGGGCCCCGGTGGCATACCCGAGCACGCACCCGACCAGGGCGGATAGTCCGAATGGCGTCGGCAGCACCAGGTCGAAACACAATCCGGCCCAGAAGCCCACGATGGCGCCCGTTTCGGGCCCGTCGAGGAGTGCGGCCGTGATGGGCAGCAGCCAGAGCAGGTCGGGATGGGCGCCACCGATGCGCAGCGCCACCATCACCGTCTCCTGGACGATGAGCGCGATGAGGATGACCAGCGCCGCCCTGAGCATCGAGCGCCCGGTCATGTGGAGGGCACCCACTGCACCACGTCGACGTAGGCCAGCTGACCCAGGTCGGCGGCGGGGTCGACCTTGATGCTCTCCTGGCTCGCCCCGGCCGCGGTGTGGAAGCTCCGCACGGTGGCCACCGGGATGCCCGGAGGGAACGCGGCCGCGTTGAGGCTGCTGGTGAACATGACGTCGCCCTTGTGCAGCGGCGTGCGCGGCGCCACGAGATCCGCCGTCATGGAGCTCGCCGGCCCCTGCCCGTCGACGATGCCGGTGTACTGGTTACTCGAACCGAACGTCACCCCGACCTTCGACTGTCCGTCGGTGATCAGGCGGACGACGGCGCTGTGGTGGAACGACTGGATCACCTGACCCACCAGGCCACCCGCGCCGACGACCGGATAGCCGATGTCGACACCGTCGGCACGGCCCTTGTCCAACGTGATCGTCGCGGTGAAGTTGGACGAGTACTGGTCTTGCGTCTGGGCCGTCACGGTCGGGAGGGACTGCAGGAAGGGCAGGTTCTGCAGCGCCGTGATGTCACGGAGCTGGTTCTTCTCGAAGCCCTGTTCGAGCTGCGCCGCCCGAAGCTGGCCGATCGTCCTCTGCAGCCGCTCGTTCTCCGCCTGCACCGACCCGTAGTTGAACGCGCCGGCGAAGAAGTTCCCGATGGGGCTGATGATGTCGAGCACGCCCTGGCGCAACGGGGAGTAGACGTCGTTGGCCACCGACTTCACCCCGGAGGTCAGGCTGTGGGTCCGACCGTTGAGGTCCAGCGAGATGAAGGACAGCGACAGCACGACCAGGATGATGACCGTGAGGGTGCGGCGCGACCGCCGGGACCGGGGCACCCAGGAGAAACCGGTCGATCGATCAGCGCGTTGAGGTGGTGATCAGCACCCGCTTCAGCGCTTCAAACTCTTCCAGGCACTGGCCGCTCCCGATGGCGACGCAGTTCAGGGGATCCCGGGCCACCACGATCGGCATCCCGGTCTCGTGCAGCAGGCGTGACTCCAACCCGTGCAATAGGGCTCCGCCGCCGGTCAGCACGATCCCCTGCTCCATGATGTCAGCCGCGAGTTCCGGCGGCGTCCGGTCCAGGGTGACCTTGACGGCATCGATGATGGCGGACACCGGCTCCTCGATGGCCCGACGGATCTCCTCGGTCGAGACCACGATCGTCTTCGGCAACCCGCTCACGAGGTCGCGGCCGCGGATCTCGGCGTGCAGCTCCTGCTCCAATGGGTAGGCGGAGCCGAGCGTGATCTTGATCTCCTCAGCGGTGCGCTCACCGAGCGCCAGGCTGAACTCCTTCTTCACGAACGAGACGATCGCTTCGTCGAGCTCGTCGCCGCCGATGCGCACCGACTGACTCGTGACGATGCCGCCCAGGGAGATGACGGCGACCTCGGTCGTCCCGCCGCCGATGTCGACCACCATGTTGCCCGTCGGTTCGTGCACCGGGAGGCCGGCCCCGATGGCGGCCGCCATCGGCTCCTCGATGATGTAGGCGCGGCGCGCGCCGGCGTACTCGGCTGCCTCCATCACGGCCCGGCGCTCCACACCCGTGATGCCCGACGGGACGCAGATCACCATGCGCGGCTTGGCAAAGCGGCGCTGGTGCACCCGGTGGATGAAGTACCGCAACATCTTCTCGCAGATCTCGAAGTCGGCGATGACGCCGTCCTTCAGCGGCCGGATGGCCTGGATGTTCGACGGAGTGCGCCCGATCATCCGCTTCGCCTCGGCCCCTACGGCCAGCGGCCGCCCGTCCTTGATGTCGACTGCGACCACGGATGGCTCGTTCAGCACGATGCCACGGCCGCGGACGTACACAAGCGTGTTGGCGGTTCCGAGGTCGACAGCCATGTCACGACCAAGGAGGGAAAGGCGATTTTCGGCCATAGTTGCAGCACTCCCGAGGAATTCCTGATGGGCGCCGATGAGGGCCGGCGCCCGTGATGGTGCGACCCCAGGCTATGGGACGCAGATGGGGTCCACAAGGCAGACCCCGGCGAGCACCGACCTGGCCTGCGATTACACCGGCGTTGGCCGGCGCAGGGTGCCTTCGTTACGAGGTCGCGAGGCCGGGGAAGAAGAGTGCGATCTCCCGCGCCGCCGACTCGTGGGAATCGGAGCCGTGCACCAGGTTCTCTGTCGTCTCGATCCCATAGTCACCGCGGACGGTGCCGGGCGCCGCCTCGGCCGGGTTGGTGGTCCCCATCATCAGGCGCACGACGGCGTAGGTGTCCTTCGGACCCTCGACAACCATGACGAGCGCGGGCGAGCGCGTGATGAAGGCGACCAGGTCAGCGAAGAAGGGGCGCTCGGCATGCTCGGCGTAGTGGGTCTCGGCCACCACCTTGGTGATGGTCCGGAGCTCTGCCGCCACCAGGCGCAGATTCTTGCGCTCCAGGCGGCTGAGCACTTCGCCGGCCAGGCCCCGCTCGACGCCGTCGGGCTTCACAATGACAAGGGTGCGGTCCACGAGGGGTGGACACTACACAACCGCAGGCGGCGGATCCGGCCGCCGTCAGCGACCAACGTCCTCCCATGGGACGGACGCGGCGAGCGCGTGGGCGCGGGCGGTGCCCACGACGTAGAGCGACCCGGCCACCACCACCAGTCCGTCGGCGTCGACCATGCCCCGCGCCACGCGCAGCGCGTTGCCGACGTCGGGCTCCTCGTAGACGGACAGCCCGAGCGCGCGACCAGCTTCGGAGACCGCAGCGACCGGCATCGCACGCGGCGAGTCCGGTTCACAGGCGACGACGGCGGAGACACCGACCGATGCCAACGGGGCCAGCATCGCCGACGGGTCGCGACCGGACAGCATGCCCACGACGGCGACCGACACCCCGTCGACCGCGAACTCCTCCGTCAGCGCGACGCCCAACGCGGCCATCCCCGCCGCGTTGTGCGCACCGTCGACGAGCAGCAGCGGGCGCCGACCGAGCACCTCGAGTCGACCGGGCACGCGCACGGCGGCCATCCCCTCCTCCACGACGTCGGGAGCGAGCGGGTCTGCGAAGAACGCCTCGGTGGCCGCCAGCGCCACCGACGCGTTGACGCCTTGATGGGCGCCGTGCAGGGGCACCAGGACATCCTCGTAGCGGCCGCCCGGGGTCCACAGCGTCACGACGCGGCCACCGACAGCCACCCGGTTCGTCTCACAGCCGAAGTCACGACCCGCCACCCACACTGATGACGCCCCGACCTCTTCGGCCCGGCTCGTGACGATATCGACCAGGTCAGGGGCCATCTCGCCCACCACCACCCGGCTTCCCGGCTCGATGATGCCCGCCTTGTCCCGGGCGATCCCCTCGAGGGTGGGCCCCAGGACGTCGGTGTGGTCGAAGCTCACGTTCGTGAGCACCGCCACGTCGCCGTGCACGACGTTGGTGCAGTCCCAGGTCCCTCCGAGACCCACCTCGACGACCATGGCGTCGACCGCCTCGGTGGCGAACCAGGACAGCGCCGCCGCCGTCAGCAGCTCAAAGCGGGTCGGTCGCTCGGGCAACAACGTCTCGAGCAGGGCCAGCTCCGTGAGGACGCCAGTGAGCGACGCGTCGTCGATCGGCTCCGCGTTCTGCGCCAGTCGCTCCGCCACTGCGTGGAGGTTGGGGCTGGTGTAGGTGCCGACGGTCAGGCCTTTCGCCAAGAGCAAGGCGGTCGCCATGGCCGAGGTCGACCCCTTGCCGTTGGTGCCGGTGATGTGAATGGACGGGATCGATTCCTGGGGCTCACCGAGCAGCGAGGTGAGCGCGCGCATGCGATCGAGTGTCGGCAGGGCGCGCCGGCGGGGCATCTGCGACTCGAAGTCGATATGGCTGTCGAGCCAGGCCAAGGCATCCTCCACCCCGTCGAAGGGCGGGAGCGCCGGATCGTCCACGCGGACCGGCTCCGGTTCGGTCAGGACGCGGCGCGGCGCGAGCGGGTCGACTTGACCGGCGCGCCTCCGAGCGGCACCAGCGTCGGCGCCACCCGGTCGAGCACCACGGAGCGATCCACCACGCACTTGCCCACGTCGGTGCGGCTCGGCAGGTCGTACATCACGTCGAGCAGGACCTCTTCGAGGATGGCCCGTAGGCCCCGGGCGCCCGTGCCGCGCAACAGTGCCTGCTCGGCCACGGCCTCGAGCGCGTCGGGCGTGAACTCGAGCTCCACGTTGTCGAGCGCGAAGGTCCGCTCGTACTGCCGTGTCAGCGCGTTCTTCGGTTCGATGAGGATCTGCACCAGCGCGTCCTTGAACAGCGGCGACACCGCGCTCGACGACCGGCAGGCGACCGATGAACTCCGGGATCAACCCGAACTTGATGAGGTCCTCGGGCAGCACGTGGCGCAGGATCTCGCCGTCATCGCGGTCCTTTCGGTGCACCTCGGCCCGGAAACCGATGCCGCGCTTGCCGATGCGACCCTCGATCAGCCTGTCCAGCCCGGCGAAGGCCCCACCGCAGATGAACAGGATGTTGGTCGTGTCGATCTGGATGAACTCCTGGTGCGGGTGCTTCCGCCCGCCCTGGGGTGGCACCGAAGCCGTGGTTCCTTCCAGGATCTTCAGCAGTGCCTGCTGCACGCCTTCACCGGACACGTCACGGGTGATGGAGGGGTTCTCGCTCTTGCGGGCGATCTTGTCGATCTCGTCGATGTAGATGATCCCGGTCTCGGCCCGCTTCACGTCGTAGTCGGCGGCCTGGATCAACTTCAGGAGGATGTTCTCCACGTCCTCGCCCACGTACCCGGCCTCGGTCAGCGCCGTGGCATCGGCGATGGCGAAAGGAACGTTGAGCATGCGGGCGAGCGTCTGGGCCAGCAGGGTCTTGCCGCAACCGGTCGGGCCGAGAAGGAGGATGTTCGACTTGGACAGCTCGACACCGTCGTCGGCCGCGGGTGGGCCCGCCTGTACGCGCTTGTAGTGGTTGTAGACCGCGACTGAGAGAATCTTCTTGGCGTACTCCTGCCCGACGACATAGTCGTTGAGGAAGTCGAAGATCTCACGCGGCTTGGGCAGATCCTCGAAGCTCAGTTCGGTGGATTCGTCACGCTCCTCGGCGATGATGTCGTTGCACAGGTCGATGCACTCGTCGCAGATGTAGACACCCGGGCCCGCGATGAGCTTCTTGACCTGTTTCTGCGTCTTGCCGCAGAAACTGCACTTGACGAGATCCCCGCCCTCTCCGAACTTCGCCACCAGATCGCTTCTCCCGTCCGTGCCAGCTCGTCTTACGCCGCGCCGATGGCCTCGAGTGGCGCCACCGTCCGCGCTGTGATGACCTCGTCGATCACGCCGTACGTCACGGCCTCTTCCGCCGTCATGATGAAGTCGCGGTCCGTGTCCTGGGCCACCTTCTCCTGGGTCTGCCCGGTGTCCTCGGCCAACATCCCCGAGAGGAGGTCACGCATGCGGAGAATCTCTTTGGCCTGCAACTCGATGTCGCTGGCCTGGCCCTCGACACCGCCCCAGGGTTGATGCAGCAGCACGCGGGCGTGGGGCAGTGCGAAGCGCTTGCCCTTGGCCCCGGCCGCCAGCAGGACGGCCGCCGCCGAGGCCGCCTGCCCGAAGCAGAACGTGGACACGTCGGCCTTGATGAACTTCAGCGTGTCGTAGATGGCGAACAACGCCGTGATCTCGCCGCCGGGCGAGTTGATGTAGAGGTGGATGTCCTTGTCCGGCTCCTCGGACTCCAAGAAGAGCATCTGGGCGCAGACGAGGTTGGCCACCGCGTCATCGACGGGCGTGCCGAGAAAGATGATCCGCTCACGCAGCAGCCGTGAGTACAGGTCGTAGGCGCGCTCACCGCGGTTGGACGACTCGATCACCGTCGGAACCAGATAGTTGTAGGCCTTCATCGGCTCCAGCGCACTCCGCATCTTCACTCGCTCTCCTCGCTCTGCTCGACTTCGCCCTCTCCCGAGGCGTTCACCCGGAGGTCGTCCCGTGACATCGGGTTGCCCTCTTCGTCGATGAGATCCACGTTGTCCAGCAGCCACTCCAGCGCTTTGCCTTTGCGCAGCTCCGAGCGTACCGCGCCGGTCCGGCCAGCCGTGTCGAGTTGACGGCGCAGCTCGGTCGGCGTGGTGCCCATCCGTTCCGCCATGGTGACTATCTCGGAGAGGAGCTCGTCGTCACCGAGCGTCAACTCCTCGGCCTCGACCAGGGCTCTCAGCGCCAGGTCGGCTTTGACCGCAGCCTGGGCGTCCACGCGGACGGTCGCCAGCAGCTCGTCGGGCGTGGTGCCGGTGGCCTGGAAGTACTCGGCCAGGCCCAGCTTCTGGGCCTCCAAGCGGTGCTGGAGGTCGTGGAGCCGCTCGTTGACCTCCGCATCGACCAGGACTTCGGGAACCGCATCGTCGGTCACCAACTCGGCCAGGGCCTCGATGGTCTTCTGGCGCAGCGCCATCTGGGTCTGCATCAGCTTGACGCGGCCGATCCGCGTCTCGATGTCGGAGCGCAGCTCGTCCACGGTCGCGAACTCGGAGCTCTCAGCGGCCCATTCGTCGGTGGCCTCAGGCAGCTTCTTGACCTTGACCTCCTTGACGAGCACCCGGAAGGCGACCTTCTGCTCCGGGTCGTCGGGATGGGCGGTGTCGAAGGCGAGGATGGCGCCGGCCTTGGCGCCATGCAGCTCTGCGTCGAGCTCGGGCACAACCGAAGCCGAGCCGACCTCGTAGAGGTAGTCGTCGACACCGACCACCTCGGCGCCGGAGGCGTCGTTGGCGTGCAAGTCGATGGTGACCAGATCCCCGTCGATGGCGGGACGATCCACCACGTCGAGCTCGGCGTCGTTCTCGCGCAGGCGGTCGAGCTGACTCTGAATCTCTTCCTCGGTGACGGACAGACCCGGGAGCGTGACCTGCAGCCCGTCGTAGCCCGGAATGGCGACGGTCGGCCGCACCTGCACGACGGCGTCAAAGGACACGGCGCCTTCGTCCTCGCCGCCGGTGATGTCGATCTCGGGCTGCGCGATCGGATCGAGCTCGGTGTCGACGACGGCCCGCGCGTAGAAGTCCGGCAACGACTCGCGCAGCGCCTCCGCGCGCAGCGCACCCGAGCCGCCCATCCGGGCCTCGAGCACCTTGCGCGGCACCTTGCCGGGCCGGAAGCCCGGTACTCGGACCTGCCGGGCCAGGGAGCGCACGACGTCGCCGAGCGCCCGATCGAACTCGGGCTCGTCGATCTCCACGCTCAGGCGGACGAGGTTTCCCTCGATTGGCTCGGCTGTCGCACGCATCACGAGCCGATCACTCTACCGGCCGCCCCGTGACCCGGCGCACAGCCCACCGAGACCTGGGCCATCCGTTCATGGGCCATCCGTTCATGGGCCATCCGTTCAGAACATGAAGTTCATGGCGCCGAGGACGGACTGGCCCACCTGGCCGTCTCCCTTCACGCCTACTCCGCCGGCCTCCGCCACGTCCGCCGCCGTGGCCCGGCCGCAGCCGAGGCGCACGAAATCGATGGTCGAAAGCGAGAGCGTGACGGCCGGGGTCACCTCGTCGCCCACCGGGCGGGCACGGCCGCCCTCGACGGCGATCGTGAAGGCGCGTGCGTCTGCCCCGGGGCCGTCCACCTCGAAACGGACGGCGGTCCCCTCGGCGCACCCCGCCCTCTTGCCGACGACGAACGGCATGGCACCTTGGACGCGGTCCAGCGAGACGGATGAGGCTGCATTCCCGCTCCCCCCGGGGCGGTCGAGGGCGAGGCGGACATCCTGCTCGTGCACCCAGCTGTCGAAGACCCGCACCGTCATGAACTCTGCCCGCGGCACCTCGCCCACCGGGCTCCAGCCGAGCGCCCCCCATTCCGCCGCGGACAACGCGTCGAGCTGGGCCAACCGGGTCGTGGTCACCTCGACGAACTCCTCATGCACGGTCGGACCGGGCAGCGAGCGCCGCACGGCGACGAAGCGCTCGTTGGTGGCCGCGAAGTCGTTCTTCACATGGTCACCGAGGGGGCCGGACCATTCGGGAACCGGCTCCCCCATGATCGCCCGCTCGATCCCGATGAGGTGGGACAGCTGGTCCTTGACGTCCCAGCCGGGGCACCCGGTGGGCAGCGCCCACTCGGTGTCCGAAAGGTCGAAGCAGACCTCCGCCAGCGCCCCCCAGGTCTCCGCCAGCGCATTTCGGGCCATCCGGCCCTGTTGGAGCCAGTCGCCGTCCTGACCTGCACCGTTGTCGCCCACGAGGCCGACCATACCCCTGGATCGTCCCTGAAGTCGCCCCGACCATCCCCCAATCCCCGGAACGCCCCCGCTACGTTCGACTCCCGTCCAACGCCATCACCGACCGAAGGAGTTGCCGTGGCTGACTATGAGGGGTACTGCGTGAAGTGCCGGGAGAAGCGTGAGTTCGACGGCCTGGAAGTCGAATTGGCCAACGGGCGCCGTGCCGCACAGGGCACCTGCCCGGTGTGCGGCACCAAGATGAACCGGATCCTCGGCAAAGCCAAGGTCTGACGCACGGCCACAGCAGGACCGGCGAGCGTGCCGCCGGCCGGCGTGAGACCATGAAGAGCGTGCACGACCTGATCATCAAGGGTGGAACGCTCGTCGACGGGACCGGCGCGGCAGCGACTGCGGCCGACGTCGCAGTCGACTCCGGCCGCATCACCGAAGTAGGCACCGTCCAGGGCGGCGCCACCCGGATCATCGAGGCCGACGGCCTGCTGGTCACCCCGGGGTGGGTCGATGTCCACACCCACTACGACGGCCAGGCCACCTGGGACTCCGAGCTCGCCCCGACCTCCTGGCATGGCGTGACGACACTCGTGATGGGCAATTGCGGAGTGGGTTTCGCGCCGGCCCAGCCCGACCGCCACGACTGGCTGATCGGCCTCATGGAGGGGGTCGAGGACATTCCGGGCACGGCACTGGCCGAGGGGATCGAGTGGGAGTGGGAGACCTTCCCCGAGTATCTCGACGCGCTCGAGCGGCGGCGCTGGACCATGGACGTGGGCACCCAGGTGCCGCACGCGGCCGTGCGGGCCTACGTCATGGGTGAGCGGGGCGCCCGCAACGAGGCCGCGACCGCCGAGGACATCGAGGCGATGCGTGCCATCGTGCTCGAGGCCATCCGGGCCGGCGCTCTCGGGTTCTCCACCTCCCGCACCATGGGGCACCGAGCCATCGACGGCGAGCTGGTGCCGGGCACGTTCGCGGCCGAGGACGAGCTGTTCGGCATCGGGTCGGCCCTGGGCGAGGCCGGCGCCGGCGTCTTCGAGCTGGCACCGCTGGGCTCGGCGGGCGAGATGCTCGGGGACGTCATGCAGGAGGTCGACTGGATGCGCCGGCTCTCGGCCGCCATCCACCGGCCCGTGTCGTACGCGCTGCTGCAAGCTGACGACGATCCCGAGCTGTGGCGCAAGCAGCTGGAGGTGTCGCTCGACGCCTGTGCCGAAGGGGCACAGCTCTTCCCCCAGATCGCCGGCCGCCCGACGGGCATCCTCACCGGTCACCATACGACCCTCTGCCTCTTTGGCGACTTCCCGGCCTACGCGGCACTGCGCCGCGCGCTGCGCCTCGCCCTCCGACCTCGCGGCAGCGCTGGCCGACCCCGAGGTGCGGCGCTCGATCGTGTCGTGGACACCGTCGTCCCCGGCCCAGGCCGACGCCATGGCGAAGGCCTTCGAGCGCACCTTCGTGCTCGGGAGCCCGCCCGATTACGAGCCCGGCCCCGAACGGTCGCTGGCCGGACTGGCTGCGGCGCGCGGCGTGTCACCGTTGGAGGTGGCCTACGACGAGATGGCCCGCGACGACGGGCAGGGCCTGCTCTACCTGCCGATCCTCAACTACGCCTCGGGCAACCTCGACCACGTGCGCGAGATGATGCTGCACCCGCAGGGTCTGGTCGGCCTGGCCGACGGGGGCGCCCACACCGGGACCATCTGCGACGCCTCCATGCCGACCTTCATGCTCACGCACTGGACCCGGGACCGCAGCCGGGGCGAGTTGCTCCCGCTCGAATACGTGGTGAAGAAGCAGACGCACGACACGGCACGCCTCTACGGCATGTCGGACCGGGGCACGGTGGAGCCCGGTGCGCTGGCCGACCTCAACCTCATCGACTACGACGCGCTCTCGCTGGGCGCGCCGTACGTGGCGGCCGACCTCCCGGCGGGTGGTCGCCGACTGCTGCAGAAGGCCTCGGGGTACGTGGCCACCATCAAGGCAGGGACCGTGACGTTCGAGCACGGCCAGGCGACCGGCGCACTGCCGGGCCGCCTGCAGCGCGGCGCCCGCTGAGCGTTCCCCGCCCACCGCTTCACCCCGCCCGCTCCGTCGCCCTGCCCGGCACGGCAGACTCACCTCGTATGGAGGCGCCCCTCACCGAGTACGCGCTCAGGGACGGGATGCACGTCGGCTACCAGGTGTGGGGACCGGGGCCCGGCACGCCGGCCGCGGATGCGGTGGACGTGCTGGAATTCTCCAGCGGGCTCATGATCTCGATCGACGAGACCGTCGACGAGCCGAACTGGCTGCGTTACACGGAGCGGGTCGCGGACTTCTGCCGGTTGATCCGCTTCGATTGCGGCGGCCTCGGACTCTCGGACCCGCTGCCACCGGAGACCGCGCCGTCAATCGAGGGCTGGGGCCGTGACGCATTGGCGGTGATGGACGCCGCCGGGTGCGCACGCGCCGTGCTCCTGGCGTCCGGGGGCGGCGCCATGGCCGCCCTCTGGGTCGCCGCGTCGCACCCCCACCGCGTGACTTCGCTGGTGCTGGTCAACGGGACGGCGCGCGTGGCCGCAGCCGAGGACTACGACCTCGGTGTCCCCGAGGACGCGATCTCGGCGAGCTCCAGCATCGACGTCCCGCTGGTCGAGGACGGCGTCCCCCGGGACATCGCCATCTTCGCCCCCAGCCTGGCCCATCGGGTCGGGTTCCGGGAATGGTGGGGGCGGGCGGCCCGGCGCGGGGCGAGCCCCGCCACCGCCACCGTCTTCAACCTCGTGACCATGTCGGCCGACGTGCGCTGGTGCCTGCCCGACGTGAAGTGCCCGACGCTCGTGATGGCGCGCACCGAGACCTTCGGGGGTCTCAACGAGCACGGCCGCTACCTGGCGGAGCGCATCACCGGTGCGCGCTACGTGACGTTCCCCGGATCGGACCTGCTGCCCTGGACCGGTGAGTTCGACTCAATCCTGGACGAGACCGAGGAGTTCGTCACGGGTACCCGCAGGACGCCCGCGGCCACCCGTCTGCTGGCCACGGTGCTCTTCACCGACATCGTGGACTCGACGGTGCACGCAGCCGCGGCAGGCGACCGCCAGTGGCGGGCCGTGCTCGACGAATTCGACGTCAACGTCGGCCGACTGCTTACCCGCCACGACGGCATCCTCGTCAAGACGACAGGCGACGGCATCCTGGCCCGTTTCACCGCGCCTGCGCAGGCCGTCCGTTGCGCAGTGGCGATGGTGGAGGCGGCGCGGGGCGCGGGGCTGCAGTTGCGGGCCGGGCTCCATGCAGGAGAGGTGGAGCTCCGGGGCGACGACATCGGCGGCCTGGCCGTCCACATCGCTTCGCGGGTCAGCGCCATGGCCGGACCCGGCGAGGTGCTGGTCACCGGCACCGTGCGCGACCTGGTGGTCGGCTCGGGCATCGTCTTCGACGACCACGGCCGGCACAATCTCAAGGGCGTGCCCGACGAGTGGCAGGTCCTGGCGGTGGAGCGGACGTAGCCGACCCCGCGGACGCCCCGAATGACGTTAGGGTCGCGGAGCCGTGTACTGGCCGTTCACATCGGGCTCGACGCAGGGCGGGGCGCAAGGGTCGCCGGCTCCGTCATGACCATTTTCGGGACCTCTCTTCCTTCTGCCCTCTCCTTGTCCACCTTCTCCACCGCGAGTGACGTGCCCTCAGTGAGCCCGGGCAAGCGGCGGCATCCGTCCCCGTGCCGGTGAGCAGCCCCGGTTCCCCCGCCGGGCGCGGCAGCCAGCGCGGGCCGCGGCGCGCCGTCATGCTGGGCGGCGCCCTCCTCCTGCTGGCCGCCCTGGTCGTGGTCATCACGTCGGGCAGTGGGCGGCCCGCGCCGACCGGGCACGTCGCCCCGACGACGGCCGCGACCTCGGCGACCGGGGCGTCCACCTCGGCGACCCCCGCCTCCACCGCTTCCTCTGCGGCCGGCACGGTCCACGCCACCAAGGCCGCCGACGGACCGCCCTCGCTCGAAGCCGGGGTCGAGCCGTGGCAGCTGGCCGCGCCGATCTCGCGGGAGGTCCTCCTGGCGGTCGGCGACCGGTTGCGGATCGTCGGCGGCCTGTCCCCCGCGGGAAGCTCGCTCGGGACGGCGTCCTGGCTCGACCCGAGGAGTGGCACCGTGACCGCGGCCGGCTCCCTGGCCGACGTCGTCCACGACGGGGCGGGTGCGCAACTCGGCGCAACGTCGTTCGTCTTCGGTGGCGGCTCGCCCACCACGTTCGCGACGGTGCAGTCACTCGGGTCCTCCGCCGGCACCGGCCGCGTCGCCGGCCAACTGCCCCAGCCCCGTTCGGACCTGGCGGCCGCCATGGTGGGCCGGACCGTCTACCTCGTGGGCGGCTACGACGGCACCACGTACGAACCCTCGGTGCTGTCCACCGGGAACGGCACCGACTTCAGCACCGCGGCCACGCTCAAGGTGCCAGTGCGCTACCCGGCGGTCGTCGCGCAGGGCAACTCCATCTTCGCGTTCGGTGGCCAGACCGCGAGCGGTGCCGGCAGCGCCGTCACCGCCACGGCCGCCATTCAGGAGATCGACCCCGCCACCCACTCCAGCCGGGTCGTCGGCGCCCTTCCCCAAGCGTTGTACGGCGCGGCCGCGTTCGTGATCGCCGGCCATGTCTACGTCGCCGGCGGTCAGACCGGCGACGGGCAGACGCTCACGCAGATCTACGAGTTCGACGAGCGAACCCACCGGGTCGCCGCCGCCGGCCTGCTCCCCCAGGCGGTGGCCTTCGCGGGTTACGCCACGGTCGGGTCGGGGCAGACAGCCGTCGGGTACCTCGTGGGCGGCGAGGTGGCCCACCAGTCGGGGAACGACCAGGCCGGCGTCGCCTCCGGCTCCCTGCGGAGCGTGATCTCTCTACGGCCGAGCACGTACGGCGGACCGGTCGGCTCCGCCGGCGCGGGCGCGCCCTACCAGGGCCACCTCCTGATCGCCGACCGCGGCAACGACCGGCTCCTGGTGATCGACCCGGCGCGGAACCTGCAATGGCAGTACCCGTCCGCCACGATGCCGCCACCTCCCGGCGGGTTCTACTTCCCCGACGACGCCTTCTTCTTCCACCAGGGGACGGGGATCATCTCCAACCAGGAGGAGAACCACACCATCGTGGAGATCGGCTACCCGTCGGGGAAGCTCCTTTGGCAGTACGGCCACGCCGGCCAACCCGGCAGCGCCCCCGGCTACCTGAACCAGCCCGACGATGCGTACCTCCTCAAGAACGGCGACGTCACGGTGGCCGACGCCATGAACGACCGGATCCTCTTCCTCTCCCCCGCGGGGGCCGTCCTCAGCCAGATCGGCACGAACAAGGACGCGGTGCACAACCCTCCGACCGGCGTGGGGTACCCCAACGGCGACACCCCGTTGGCGAACGGGGACGTGTTGGTGTCGGAGATCAACGGCTCGTGGATCAGTGAGTACACCCAGGCCGGTGTGTTGGCGTGGACCGTGCATCTCCCGACCGTGAACTATCCCTCCGATCCCCAGCAGATCGGCACGGACCTCTATCTCCTCGCCGACTACGACCCACCGGCGGAGGGGCGCATCCTGACCATCCATCGTTCCGGTGCCATCGTGTGGACCTATGACGTCACCGCCGGTGACGGGATGCTCAAGAAGCCGTCCCTGGCCGAGCAGCTCCCCAACGGGTTGTTCATGGTGAACGACGACTACCGCAACCGCGTCGTCGTGATCGACCCGCGCTACGACACCATCGTGTGGCAGTACGGGCTGACGGACGTCTCTGGCACGGCGCCCGGCCTCGTCAGCATCCCGGACGGCTTCGACCTGCTGGCCCCGAACGGGACGACCCCGACCCACCCGCAGACGGGTTGAGGATGACCGTGCGCGGGGCCGGTCCGTGCTCTCCGTATGACCGAGGCGCTCGGGGCAGAAGTGATCGTGTCCTTCTGGCGAAGGGAAGGCAGCCCGCCTGAGCTCAGTACCGCATCGGCACTTCGTGCCGCTGCGTGTGCGGCTCTCGGTAGTCACCCTTCTTCTGGCGAGGTGGCAGGACGACGTGCGCCGGCTCTTCGCGCTTGTAGGGAACCACGCCGAGAACGTGGCTGATGATATTGAGGCGGGCCCGTCGCTTGTCGTTGGAGTCGGCCACGTACCAGGGCGCCGTCTCGGTATCCGTGGCGGCGAACATGGCGTCGCGTGCCCTCGAGTAGTCGTACCAGCGACCGTAGGACTCGAGGTCCATGTCAGACAGCTTCCAGGTCTTGCGGCCGTCGTTGATGCGGGCACTCAGGCGACGCGTCTGCTCCTCCTGGCTGACCTCGAGCCAGTACTTGAGCAGGATCACGCCGGAGTCGACGATTGCCTGCTCCACGAAGGGAACGAGCTGGAGGAACCGGTCCGCCTCGTCTTCGGTGCAAAAGCCCATGACCCGTTCGACCCCGGCCCGGTTGTACCAACTTCGATCGAAGACAACCACCTCACCGCCGGCGGGGAGGTGGGGAATGTAGCGCTGCATGTACATCTGCGAGCGTTCACGCTCGTTCGGGGCGGGCAGAGCGACGACCCGGAACACGCGGGGGCTCACCCGCTCGGTCAGCCGCTTGATGACCCCGCCTTTTCCCGCGGTGTCCCGGCCTTCGAAAACGATGCACACCTTGGCGTGCTCGTGCACGACCCAGCGCTGCAGCTGGACCAGCTCGACCTGCAAGTGCCGGAGTGCCTTCTCGTACTCCTTGCGTCGCATCTCGACGGGAGGCTCTGCTCCGCTCTCACCCATCAGGCGGTGCTCGACTCGCCCCCGTAGACTGCCAACCCGTAGATCACCAGGGCGCCGAGAGCCGCGTACACGAGCGACCACACCGGGTAGTAGGGCAACCAGAACACCGAGGTCACCGCGGCGATGGCGCCGGCCACGATGCCCACCCAGCGGGCCGCTTGCGAGCGGTTCATGACGGCGATCGCCGAGAGCATCAAGACGATCGCCACGACCAGGTAGACCCAGCCGTAGGTCTTGAGCGAGTGGCCGAAGATCGCCCCCTCGAAGTTCTCGGGCAGGACACCGTGGTACCGAAAGGCCCAGATGGCGTCGAAGAGCCTCATGATGCCGGCCACCCCGAGCACCACGCCCGAGAAGACGATCCACCCACGACCTGTCCCGTTCACCGCAGCCTCCCCGGTCGCCCGACCTCGGCCTTCAGTGTAAGCCCCCACACCCCTTCGCGGGCTGGAGTGGCCAAGGCCCCAGCCACCGCCGGCGACCGTCGGGCTGTGTGAGACTCGGAGCCTGACGTCCGAACGAGGGTCGGCTCGACCACGACCACGACCTTGACCACGGTGGTACGTTCACCTTGGTTCTCGTCCCGCGAGTGTCCCGCCATGGATCGGGCCACGGGTGCAAGAGGCCCCGGTTCGAGGTTCCGACTGGAGGAGGGAGGCCGTGAAGGAGACAGAGGGCTTCGGCCGTTGCGACCTCCCCGACCAGAGCGTTCGGCGGCAAGGCGCAACCTGCACGATCTCGTGATCCCGGTATGACCACAACGACGTCAGCCCCCGAAACGGCCTCCCCGAGCGCCCCCCGTTGGTACGCCCGCGGCGCGCCCGACGTCGCCGCCGCCTTCGGCGTGGATCCGGCGGTCGGCCTGTACTCCCCACGAGCGGCCGAGCTTCTCCGCAGCAACGGGCCCAACGCTCTTCCAGAGGAGAAGCCCAAGCCGGGCTGGCGCCGCTTCGTCGATCAGTACCGCAGCTACATGCAGCTGATCCTCGTCGGGGCCGCCATCGTGTCACTGGCCGTCAAGGAGTGGAGCACCGCCGTACTCCTCGTCATCATCACGCTCCTCAACGCGGTGGTGGGCCTGCGCCAAGAAGGCAAGGCGGAGAGCGCGATGAACGCGCTCAAGTCGATGATGAAGATCACGGCCCGCGTGAGGCGCGACGGGGTCGAGTCCGAGATCCCGGCCGAGCAGGTGGTCACCGGAGACGTGATCCTCCTCGCCGCCGGTGACGAGGTGGCCGCCGACGGCCGGATCATCGAGGCCAGCGCGTTGCAGATCGACGAATCGGCGCTGACCGGCGAGAGCACGCCGGCGCAGAAGGAGACCACGACGCTGGCCGACAGCGCGATGAGCCCGGGCGATCAGGTGAACATGGCCTTCATGAACACCCCGGTCACCCACGGCAGTGGCGTCATGATCGTCACCGCCACGGCGAGGCAGACCGAGCTCGGGAAGATCTCGGGGATGCTCTCGGCCACGGCCACCGAAGAGTCACCGCTGACGAAAGAGCTCAACCGCCTGACGCTGTGGATCGTCGCCGCCGCCGGCTTGACGATGGTCGTGATGTTCGCCCTCGGGCGCTCGAGGGGCACGGCCTGGGACGTCCTCTTCGTCAGCGCGGTCTCCCTGGCCATCGCCGCCATCCCCGAGGCGCTCCCGACCGTGACCGAGGTGATCCTCTCGCTCGGCAGCGTCGAGCTGGCCAAGCGCCATGCGCTGGTCAAAGAGCTCCCGGCCGTCGAGACGCTCGGGTTCACCTCGGCCATCAACTCGGACAAGACCGGCACCCTCACCTTGAACCAGATGACCGCGGTCGAGGTCATCGATCCGACCGACCGCTACACCATCACCGGCTCGGGCTACGGCCTGGAGGGCCGGGTCGAGCACCCCGCCGGCTCGGCGGACACCATCGAGCACGCCATCTTGCCCTTCCTCATCGCCAACGACGCCAAGCTGGTCGACGGGGAGGTGGTCGGCGACCCCACCGAGGGGGCGCTGCTGGTCCTCGGGCACAAGGCCGGCGTGGACATCGACACCACCCGTGAGCGCCTGCCGAGGCTGGCCACGCTGCCCTTCGACCCCACCTACAAGCTGATGGCCACCTTCCACGAGGTCACCGACCCCTCCGGGCGCCCGATGATCCGCTGCTTCGTCAAGGGGGCCGCACCGGCCGTCATGGACCTCTCGGCCACGGCACTCTCGAACGGCTCGGCCATCGCCTGGGACCCAGACCTGGCCCGCCGGGCCCAGCACAACGTGGAGCGGATGGCCGGCCTCGGCCAACGCGTCATGGCCGCCGCCATGGGCGACATCGACCCCGACGCCTTCGACCCCGAGGGCGACCTGCTCGCGCACATGCACGACCTGCAGATGACCGCCCTGGTCGGCGATGGTCGATCCGCCCCGGGCCGAGTCCAGGGCGGCCGTCGAGGAGGCCCAGGCCGCCCACATCCGGGTGCGCATGATCACCGGCGACGACGTCACGACCGGTGCGGCGATCGCCGAGCAGCTGGGCATCCCCGGCGAGGCGATGCTCGGCGCCGACTTCGCCGCCCTCTCCGAGGCCGAGCGGCTGGCCCGCATCGACGACATCGGTGTCGTGGGACGGGTCGCCCCCGAGCACAAGGTCCTCCTCGTCGAGACCCTCAAGAAGAAGGGCGAGGTGGTGGCCATGACGGGCGACGGCGTGAACGACGCGCCCGCCATCAAGGCCGCCGACATCGGCATCGCCATGGGCTCGGGGACCGAGGTGGCCAAGAACGCCGGGCGCATGATCCTCTCCGACGACAACTTCGCCACCATCGTCTACGCGGTCGAGCAGGGCCGCAAGATCTTCGACAACCTCACCAAGTACATCCGCTTCGTCCTCGTTCTCCTCGTGGTCTTCGTCCTGACCTTCCTCGGCGCGGCGCTCTTCAACATCGCCGCCGGCGAGCCCTTCACCCCCCCACAGGTCCTGTGGATCCACTTCGTCGTGAATGCCGCCTTCGGGTTCTCCCTCGGCTTCGACAACGAGACGCCGGGCCTCATGTCCCGGGTGCCCAAGCCCCGCGGCGCGTCAGTGCTCACCCCGAGCCTGGTGACCACCGTCGGCCTGGCGGGCCTCGTCATCACGATCGGCCTGCTCTCCATGATCGAGATCGGTACGAGACACTTCCACAGCACGGCGGTGGGCACCTCCATCGCCTTCACGGCCTTCGCGCTCTGCTTGATCGTGGCCGCGCTCGAATGCCGCAGTGAGACCGACTCTGTCATCACGACCGCCACCTTCGAGAGCCGCCAGATGAACCGGACCATCGTCCTCGAGTTCGTGCTCGCCGTCCTCACGACCCAGATGGACGCCCTGCGGCGCATCCTCGGGACCACGCAGCTCAGCTTCCGCGAGTTCGCCTGGGCGCTGGTGCCGGTCGTCGGCCTCTTCTTGCTCTGGGAGTTGGGCAAGCTCCTCGCCAGGCGCTTCGCCGGCGCGTCCGCTCCCGACCTCAACCTCGTCCCGGTGGGCCGCGAGTGAGCACCGGTGAACACCAGAAGTGAGCGGGACCGATCCCCTGGCGCGCCTCGGCGTTCCGCGAAGCAGCCTTCATCGGCGTCGGCTCCATGATGGGCGGCGGACCGGCTGCATGCCCGAATAGGGCGCCCGCGGAGAGATATCGCCGTGACCTCGGAGTCTTTGGCCAGTGGCCACCGGGCTCACTGCGCAGCCATGGCGCTGAACACGAGCGGGCGCGGAGGTCGGGGCCTCTGGGCCGCGCTGACCGTCGCGGTCTTCTGTGTTGGCGCTGCTGTGGGCACGTGGGCCGCTCAGCAGGGCGGGACCCCTGCTTCCACAATTGTCACCGCAAAAACAGGGGCCGTCCGAGAAAAGGTTGCGGAGCCAGCCACGGTCGACGATGTGTCTCAGGCCGATGTCAACTCCAACATCTCCGGGAGCATCGATACGGTTGATGTGCAGCCCGGCGATTACGTCTACGCCGACGAGACGCTCGCAGCAACGGATCCCTATAGCGCCGATTCAACGTTGTACGAGGAATCCCTTGCCCTCAACCAAGACCGGGCCCAGCTTGCCTCGGACGAGTCGAACCAGTCTCTCCGGTCCGCCGAGGCGGAGTTGGCGACGGTCCAGCAAGAGGTCACGACCGACGAGGCGGCCGCCGCCCAGGCACAGGCCGCCCTGGCGACGCTGCAAGCGCAAGACCAGGCATCTCTTCAGCAAGAGGAGGCGGCGGTGTCCCAGGCTGAACAAACCTTGGCGACTGACACTGGAGCATTGACTACCGCCCAGGCAACGTTGGGCCAAGACCAGGTTGCGCTTGAAACCGCACAGGAGCAGTTTGCGGATGCCGGTTGTCCGAAACCTCCATCCGGGTCGACCGCTGACTGCACGTCTCTGGGAAGCGCGGTCACACACGCACAGACCGCAGCCACATCGGAGGTGGCAACGGTCGGTACAGATCAATCTGCCGCAGAAAACGCCCAACAATCCGTACAGGACGATCAGACCAATCTCTTGATGGCCGGGCTCAACGACCAGTCCTCGTTGACTCAGGCTACGTCGAAGTCCACGACCGCCGAGCTGACGCTCTCCGTTGCGGAAGCCTCTGTCGCAAACGCGCAGGTGGCCGTATCGCAATCGCAACGCGAAGTGGACGTGGTCACACAGGTCGATGCCCAAAGGGTTACCAAAGTCGAATCGCAGGTCCAGTCCCAGAAGGACGGCCTGAGAAATGATCGGCTGACCGCTCCGATCTCTGGAACGGTCAAAAGTGTCCAGATCAAGCCGGGAATGGCGGTCACCGCCGCCCCTTCGGCGCTCACGCCCGCGACGAAACCACCGACTGCTGCCATTGTCATCGACAGTCGTGGTTCCCTCGTCGCCGAGACAAAGGTGCGCGGATCGAGCGCCGCCAGCATCCGTGTCGGTGACCCAGTCCAGTTGGCGCTACCACGACACCGCGCGATGGTCGACGGGACGGTGAGCTCAATCGGGATCTTCTCGACGGACCAGTCCGGGGTCGAATCGGTGCCCGTCACTGTCATGATCACCGGGCAACCGCCGGGCATCCACGCGGGCATGACCGCCGAGCCGAACATCACGCTGATTCAGAAGACGCACGTACTGACCGTTCCGTCCACCGCGGTGCACACGAGCGGCACGCGCACCTTCGTCGACGAACTCGTCAATGGCCGGAGTGTCAGCCACGACGTGCGGGTGGGAGTTGTCGGAACCGACGTCACCCAGATCGTGTCGGGGCTCTCCGACGGAACCCAGGTCGTGGTGCCGAACTGATTGCTTTGCGCCACATTTGAAGCGCTTCAGTCGAACGTGTTGCCTGATTCTCGACTTCGCGTCCCGCGAAGTATGGTCCGTGAAGGGTGACGCCACTCACCGCGTGCTCCAGGTGGCGCTCTCGGTGCTGTGCGTGTCGTAGTCGTTTTGCCCGCGCAGGACGCTCAACCGCTCAGCCGGGTCAGCACCCGGCGCCATGGCGCGGGCCAGAGCACGGAAGAACTCGAAGCGCTCGGTGCCGGGTGTGATCATCACGAGCACGTCGGCGCATTTCCCGGCCGAGGCCGCGAACGCATGGGGCTGGCCCGGCGGCACCACGACGAGATCACCAGCGGACGCTGTCGCAACGTCGTCGCCGGCCAACACGTCGATGCTCCCGTCCAAGACGAAGAAGAGCTCGCTGGTGCGGGTGTGCACGTGGGGGTTCGCACCGAGCTGCCCGCAGAGGGAGGCGGCCGCGTCCGACCCAGCGGTGGCCACCACCTTGGACAGGGCGCACCGGCTCCGGCTGGAGACGATCCGGGCGGTCATCGGCATGCTGCCCGAGTCCCGGTTGCGGTCCACGCCGGAGGCCAGCGCCGATACCGTGTGGGCGGTTGCCAGTGCCGAGGTGTTCCTGTTGTTGCGCCGCGTGCGGGGATGGAGCTGGGACGAGATCCGGTCGTGGCTCTCACGCGTGCTCGTCGACTTGCTCCTTGTCTCTCAACCCTCGGACGTCGGCTGAACCCCTCTTGAACCTCTCGTTTTTTGGGAACGGTTCGCTCCCCAGATCGGATGATCGCAATGCAGTCGCTCCGGAGTGATGTCGAAGCACCGGAGCGGTGTGTTTTGACGTCCCTGATGGGGTCTGCGGACTCAGGCAAGGGTGCGAGAAGCTGCGATGCCCAGCACACGGTGACTCCCACCCGAGGACCCGACCGAACCCGGAGATCTGTGTTCTGGTGGATCGACATTCGGAAGTCGGACCGCGGGTGAGGAGTTGCGACATGGCCCGTGGTCGTCGCTTCTGTCACAGCCAGTTGACTCGCTACTCATAGGGCATAGTAGGGGCCGCAGTTTCCAACCGTTGTATCGACGAGACGAAAGAGGAGATCCCACCATGGCACTCGACACGTTCTTCGCCTACTGCGGCGTCTACGCCAACGTCACCGATGCTCTGACGGACTACGACGCCGTCCACACCCTCCATACCGAAACAGGGCTTATCGACGCTTACGACGCAGCGGTTGTGGAGCGCGCCGCTGACGGCAAGGTAAAGATCGTCAAGAAGCACGAGACGCCCACCCGGGTCGGAGGGGTGCTCGGTGGGGGCGTCGGTCTGGCCACCGGGCTGGTCATCGCCTTGTTTCCCGCGGCCGCCATTGGCGGTGGCATCCTACTTGCCACTGGGGGCGGCGGAGCGATCCTCGGCGCTGTGGCCGGGCACGCCGCTGCCGGCATGAGCCGATCAGATCTCAAAGATCTGGGCGAAAGCCTCGATAGCGGTCAGGCGGGCCTCGTCGTGGTGGCCGTCTCGGACATGGAGGCCAAGGTCAAAACCGCCATGAAGCGCGCCGAGAAGATCGAGGCGAAGGAGTTGAAGGCCGACCAGAAAGCTATCGAAGGCGACGCCAAGGGCGCATCCCAGTAGGACGCAACCCATACTCGCCGGTTTCGCTCGGGACGCGCCAAGGTCCTTGGCACGCGACGCAGCGGCCATGGGTGGGTGAGTCAATTTGGTGGTCTCTGCGTGTGCCGTGGACGCCGAGGAGGCCGAGCGCTCGCAGTCGCCCCCGACTCCGCCTCAGAGCAACGACGGTCTCGGTGGCTCAAGCTCGTAGAACCCCCTGGGCGCTGCGCGAGCGCCTACATTCTTTGGGAGCAGCGGACCCCATCGGGTCCCTGTTAGGGAGCTCCGCGGTGCGTCCGGCGGCAGGCGGTCACGATGCCAGGATCTTCGCCTTCTGGGCCTCGAACTCGGCGTCGGTGAGGACGCCCTGTGACTTGAGCTCGGCAAGGCCCTTCAGCTGCGCAATGGGGTCCGGAGCAGGTGCCGCCGGTGGTGGTGCGTGCTGTGGTTGGCTGTATTGCTGTTGCTGTGCGTACTGCTGATCCTCTTGCTGCGCCCACCGATTCTGCTGCCGTCGCGAGACACGGTTCGACACGGCAGTGGCCGTTCCGGCGATGGCTGCGGTGCGCGCGAAACCTCGGAGTAGTGGCATGATATGGTCCTTTCTTCCTGTTCGCTTGGATCAGTTTTCGGTTTCGTCGAGCGCTGCGACGAGGTCGTCCTGGGGGATGTATCCGGCTGCGACAAGTTCGGCCTCCCCACGATGCAACGCCTTGATGAAGGGCAAGGCCCAGCGGTTCTCGAAGATCAAGATCCCGGCGGACGACCCCGGTTCGATCACCGATGCCGCCTCAGAGAGATCGCTCTCCGCCAGCAGACCCGACGACGCTCCAGCGAAGACGGCGAGATCGAACCGCCCGTCGTGGTCGATATCCTGGAGCTCGAGCGCTCGCATGGAGCCGTCGGAATGCCGGGTCACGAACTTGAGGTCGAGGATCCGGATGAGACCACGGTCAACGAAATCGAGCAGAGTCGCGAAACCCTCGCCCGTCATCTTGTTGCCGGGGAACTCGACGATGAGATAGCTGATCGGGCCAAGGGCGCCCTGGTTCGTTTGCCATCGTCTGGTCACCTTTCAACTCAGTTGACGAGCAGCGGGAGCAAGCCTACCGAGGGAGAACGACCGTGCCACTTCCACTCTTGGCAGCCATCGCTACCAGCTCGCCTCGATCCGCTGGTTCGAACCAGTACTGGGACGGATCCTCGTCCGATCGCTCAATCAGTTCAGTGATGCGGCGAACTGATTGCAGCGTTGCTTCGAGCACGAGCTCGAAGGCTGGCTCACGATCTGCTCGGTGCGAAGCACTTGTCGTCCTCTGCCATGCAGTAGATGGAGGTGCTGCGGCGATGCAAGTCGATTCCGACGTACAATCGTTGCACGGAGCCCCGCCTCTTCATCGTCAGAGTACGTTGCGCCGCTCATCTAGTCCGAGTGACCCTGTTCGTGACTCGGACTTGTACCCCTGTGCTGGTGCCGAATCCGCCGTTGGAAGTTTGCGCGCTCGACCGTGAGACTGTAAGTTCCGTTTGGGACCTTCGCAGAGTTCCAGAGGGCATGCCAACCAAATATGCTTCGATGTCCGTTGGCGATGACGAGGCTGCGTTCGCCATTGCCTGACAGAATAAATGAGACCTTGGCATCATTGCCGATCCCCCTGCTCCTGATTCCAGCGTCGAGGAGGACGGTGCCCTTGAGGGCGATTCCGCGCTTCGGCCGGATGACTTCTGGGAATACGCGCCACGCCGCATCGCTACTGGCTGGTAGCTGGAGTGCCGGAGCCATCACGCCTCCGAGAAAGGTCGCGTACGAACCCATCACATGTGCCTGGTCGACGTAGACCTGGTAGTTGCCGATCACGGCTGTGCACATCGCCGAGCAGAACCATGGGGTGACATCGACATAGTGACCGCCCACCGATTGGACGGCCTGCTCCTCAGCCTTGCCGTATGGGTTCAAGGACTTCGCCATGGGCGCAGAGCACGCCGGTACATCGTCAGGATGCACATCCAGGCACTGCACCGGGTCGTTGGGTAGTCGCGGAATGTTGCCGATGACGTCGAACTGAACGCCGGGCACAGTGATGGACGAAAAGAACTTCACTAGGCCGGCGTGCCATTGATCGTCGCTGTAGGCGCGATACGTCGGGCGTGTCGTGATACTCCTGCGAGACGATCACGGCGTTGGGTCTCACGCGATTGATCTGATCGATCGCATAGGTGTGCCATTGATCGCATTGGGAATACTCGCCGGGGTTGCCCGCCATGGGCAAGAGCTCGACAGGACAGGCCTCCTTTCCCAGATACCACAGCTTCCAGTGGGCCGCCTCGGCGATGTCGTCAACGGTCTGGAACCACATTTCCGAGTGCGAATCCCCGTAGAGGATCATCGTTCGCTCACCGTGAGGATCCCCGAAGAGGCACGGTTTCATCGTGGTGGCTGCGTAGTCGATCGCTAGACAGGCGGCCTCGGGCGGGTTTCCGAAGTCAATGCTTTGCAATGGCGGAACCAGGTGGATGGGAACCGACTTGATAGCCGGAGCCGCACGGACGAGGTCCTCGACGGTGGCCAGACTTGCAGTCGCAGCAACAGGGGGCGTGGTGAGAGCCGACACCACCGGGGTCGCGACGGCCGATTCAACGGTCGAGACCAGCAACGTGGCACCAATGAGAGCGGCACCCATCCCGATGCTCGCAACACTTCGCCGGCGCAGCCATCGCGAGTGACGAATCGGGTTCTCCACAACCCAGTAGGTCACGATCGAGGCCCCCAGCGCGACCAAGAGCCAGCCGAGGTTCGAGGACAGCGGGAGACTTTCTCGGCCTTGCGATTCAGCGGCCAGGATCAAGATTGGCCAGTGCCACAGGTACAGGGAATAGGACAGACGACCGAGTTGGCGGAAGGGCAAGGTGCCAAGCAGACGTTCGACACCGAACTTGGGGTTCGCGGTGCCTGCTGCGATTACCATCGCCTGCTCCACAGACGGGCAGCGCAGCGTAGAGGCCCGGGTACGGGGTCTGCGCGTTGTACACGACTGCGGCAACCACGATCGCTGCGAGGCCCGCCCAGGTCACAATTGCCCGCGACGGCGGAGGGCACCCTGGCGAAATGCGGTGCCGCCAAGGCCACCATCGCTCCGAGGGCGAGTTCCCATGCTCGCGTGAAGGGTGAGAAGTACGCGGCGTTCGGGTTTGATCCCGTCTGGATGACCGACCAGCCGAGCGAAACTATGACGACAAGACCCAGCGCCCCAAGCATCTTCGTCCTCAGGTGTAAGCGGAGGCGTAGGCCCGCCACCAAGAGGAACAGGGTTGGGTACACCACGTAGAACTGCTCCTCCACCGATAGGGTCCAGAGGTTTTGAAGTGGCGACGGAGGCAGTTGCGCCGACAAATAGTTCGTCCCGACGGCTGCGAAGTGGAAGTTCGCCAAGAACAAGGCTGCCCACTTGGCGTCGTCAGCGGTCCCGAGCCCGCTGGCCGTGCCTAGAAGGACGTACGCCGCGACCACGGTGGTAATGAGCACCAAAGTGGCGGCTGGAAGAATGCGTCGAGCGCGGCGTGCGTAGAAGCTCAATAACGATGTCGTGCCGGTCGAGGTCCGCTCGCGCAGCAGCACGCCGGTGATCACATAGCCCGAAACGACGAAGAAGACGTCGACGCCGACGTACCCGCCTGGTAGTTGGCTAACTCCGGCATGGAAGAGGACGACGAGCAGGATGGCGACCGCACGAAGCCCTTCGACATCAGGCTTGAATGCTCGGTCGCCGGGTGGGCTTCCTGCCTCGTCTCCGGAAGGCAGCAGTCGCGGGACTTCGGCGATCGCCGTTGCAGAAGGCCTTCCAATGTCTCCTGGGCCTGATCCACCCGCCATAGCGCCGTGATGCTAGATCTAACCCGCACGGATCTACAGTGGACGGCGATTGCCGGGTGGGTGGAGTGGCAACCCCGAGTCACGGGCCCCGCGTGCCCAGTTCGCCGGGGCGGGGGCGCAGCTGGTACGTGGCGGCGTGCCCGCAACACACGCCGAAGCTGACCTAGGAGTGGGCGTGTGGGAAACCCAGATCGTGGCGAACTTCGGCAACCGCGACCCCCACTGCCTGCTCGTCGCGGGCGAAGGTCTGGGTCCAACTCGATGCGCTCAGCAGATTGACCTCAGCAAGGCTCTGGAAGTCACCGATGACCGCGCCGTCCGCGTAGTCCCGCTGGTCCTCGAGGACCTTGGAGCCCCGCAGGTGGCAAGCAGACGCTTCAGCTGCTCGTCGGTCAGCACCGGGACGGGAACCTCGGACACCTTGGGCGGCTTCATCTTCACCATGGGTGAGTCGGTGATCTCCCGAAGTCGAACAGGAAGGCAAACAGGGCGGTGAGCGCCCGGTAGCAGTTGTTGGTGTTGGCGGGGCTCTTGGTCTGCACCAGCGCCTCGATGAAGGACTCGACTTGCTCGCGCCCGATCTTGGCGACCTCGGTGCGCATCCCCGATTCACGCAGGAAGGCGAGCAGCTGGGTCGCCGCCTCGCTGTAGGTGTCGATGGTCTTCTTGGACTTGTTCGACGCCCGCAGCGAGCGTTGGATGCTGGGGATGAGCGTGGCGAGATCGCCTACGCTTTGGGTGGTGACTGCGTCCATGGACGTATCTTTCCTGGGCTCGTGGCCCGTTGCTGTGGGAGCCTGGCCGGGCATCCGCACAACGAGGGTTTATCCGCCGAAGGAGCGTTGTGCAAACAACCTCCCGAAGCGGATAGCCAGAAACAAGCAGGTCAGAAGCAAGTTTTAACGGGATGTAGCGCAGCTTGGCAGCGCGCCTGCTTTGGGAGCAGGAGGTCCCGGGTTCAAATCCCGGCATCCCGACCACCACGCCGCCCCGACGTCCAGCCGGCCACGGCCGCCGCCATCGTCGACGCGCACGTCCACAGCCGGATCAACGGGCTCCGGTCCGCATTGGCCGTGCTCGCCTCATCACCCTGGTGGCGCTGGCGCTCACCCGCCGGCTCCCCACGGTCCAGCCCGGAGACGAGGAAGCAGGACCCGGCAGAACTCGACCCTGAGGAGGCCTGGGGGAGGGCCGCGCGGGTCCGCCGGAGGGACGGTCAGGTCCGTCGGAGCGTGACGCTGCACCAGGCCCGCTTGCGACATGCGGGACAGGTCATGCGGTGGTCGAACCGCCCGCGGGGCAGCCAGACCCCGACCGGGAACTGGAAGATGAGCAGGTCGAGTACGCCGATACGCGACGACTGTCTGCAGCGCGCGCACTCGACGGTGAACGTACCCCGCTCGTCCAGAGGGTTGCCTGATGTCAGCGCCAGGCTGTCCGTTTCGGGGCGGGCGCCCGAGTAGAGCGCCCGCTTGCCGACGGGCAGCGCCACGGCCGCAGCCCCGCCTTCTGCGGATCTCGCCTCACCCGGTGACGGCACCCAGAACAGGGCACGCTTGCCCAGCGGATCGGGCGCCCGGTCACTCCGCGAGGCGGCCACGTTGCTCAGGCGGTCTGCATTGCGTCGTAGACGCGCGTCGAGAGCGTCCGATAGGCCACGGCGCCGGGCGACGTCGGAGCGTGCTGCAGCACCGACTGCCCGAGTCCCGGAGCCTCTGCGAAGCGTACCGACTTCGGGACAGGCGGCCCGAACAAGGGCAGGCCGTAGCGCTCTTCGACCTCGGAGAGGACCTGGCGGGAATGGGTCGTGCGCGCGTCGAACATCGTCGGGATCACGCCGAGCACCCGCAGCTTCTCGTTGGCGAACTGCCGAACGTCGTCGATCGTCTCGAGCAGCTGTCCGACCCCTCGGTTGCTGAGCGCCTCGCACTGCAGCGGCACGATGACGGCCTCCGCCGCGGTGAGCCCGTTGATCGTCAGCACGCCGAGCGAGGGGGGGCAGTCGATCAACACCACGTCATAGTCGTCGAGCACCGGCAGCAGCGCCTGGGACAGGACGTGCTCGCGGCCGGTCCGGCTCAGCAGGTGCACCTCGGCTCCAGCCAGGTCGATGGTCGCGGGCACCAGTGCCAGACCCGGCACGTCGGGCACGGGCTTGACGACGTCCGAGAGCCGGGCCCGGCGAACGAGCACGTCGTGCAACGACGAGTCGAGCTCGTCGGGATCGAAGCCCAGCGAGTAGGTGAGGCACGCCTGCGGGTCGAGATCGACCACAAGCACCCGGTGCCCCTGTTGCGCCAGGGCCACGCCCAGAGACTGCACGGTCGTCGTCTTGGCCACGCCGCCTTTCTGGTTCGCGACGGCAATGACCTTGACCATCGCCGAAGTCTAGGACCGGCGCCGGCGCGTTTCCCAGGGGCTCCCTCCGGAGCACAGTGGGTCAGCGGTAGGCAGCCTCTTCGCTGCCGACATCGGTCACCAGGTTGCCCAGGGCGAGGTTGACGTCGTCCAGGTGATAGCCCCACTGGGGGCCGAGAATGGCCGAGACCGTCGGACGGGGGTCGCCGGCGGCCGGGATGGTCGTCACCTGCAACCAGGATGCACCGGCGCTCTGCCTGCATTGCGCGTTGTACAGGCCCGGGAAGTTCACCCAGGGCGTCACCAGCCGGACGCCGGACGGCCTTGCGGTGGCGCTCCGAAAGTACGGCTGGAGGTTGCCCGCGAGGGCAGAGAACGTCACCGGATTGACGCACGCCACCTGTTGCGACCCGGAGACGGTCTGACCCGACAGCAGGCTTACCCCACGTCCGGCGCGCCCGAAGACGGAGTTGGCCGGCGGCGTCGAGCCAAAGGTCGAATAGGCGATGACGCAGCCGGTCTGGCTGGCCGAACCGCAAGTGGGGATATTCCGGAAGGTCCCACCGACGGGCCGCCCGGTGGGGACCTGCACATTGCCTCCCAAGAGGATGGCGGACACCATGCGCGTACGAAGCCTCGGCGACGGGTCGATCTGGGTCTGCAACAGTCTGATGAGCATGGATGCGCCCTGCGAATGCCCGATGAAGATGATCGGCCTCCCGTGGTTGTCGTGGGCGAGATAGTCCTTCCAGGCCGCCAGCAGGCTGGCGTACGCGGTGACCACACCCGACCGGAGAGTCGTCAGGCCCTTCAACCCCGCCACCGTCACCTGGCGGTACATGGGCGCCCATACGGTGCAGCGCTGGGAGAAGCGGGAAGCCTGGACAATCGCCGCCGCCCTCTCGGCCGGTTGCACGGTGAGATCGGCGTTCTCGCTCGTCTCGGCCGACACGGTCGGGTACACGTAGAAGCAGTCGAAGCCACGCGCCCGGAGGGACGCGGGGGCAAGGGAGGGGCTGGTCGTGCCAGTGCCGGTGACGCTGGTGCCGGCCCGACTGCTCGTGCACGGATCCGCCGCCTGGTCCGGGCGGCAGAGCCAGACGGTGCTCGATGCCGTGTGAAAGGGGCGGGTGGCCGCACCCGCGGCCGGCACGAACACGGCGAGCACGCCCGCGCTCACTGCACCGGCAAGGCCCACTGCCCGCAGCCTGCGTGCCGCATGCATCCCCACGGCGACTGTGTCCCTGCCCCTCGCGTTCACCGCGACGCTCGCCACATGGCTCGACCAGCCTAGAAGCCTGGGATCGGGGTTGATAGGGCATCCGGGCAGGTGGACCAGCGTCGAGCAGGGAACCGCATAGGGTCGGGGGGCGAAGCCGGACGGCGAGGGCGCTCGCCGTGGCCCGCCTCGCCCGCAGACCAGAGATCGAAAGAGAACGTGGCCGTAGTTCGCATGAATCAGAAGATGGCCGTCGCCATGGTGTTCGTGTCGGCGATGTTCATGAACATCATGGACATCACGATCGTGAACGTCGCGCTTCCCACGATCGGCCGCGACTTCGACATTCCGCCCACGGCCGTCGACGGGGTCGTGATCGCCTATCTGGTGAGCCTAGCGGTCTTCATCCCGGCATCGGGGTGGTTGGGAGACCGCTTCGGTGGCAAGCGTGTTCTCCTGATCGCCATCGTCGTCTTCACTGTCGGCTCGGCGCTGTGCGGCCTGGCCCAGAACATGACCGAGCTGGTGCTGTTCCGGGTCGTCCAGGGTGCCGGGGGCGGGATGATGGCCCCGGTCGGGATGGCCATGCTCTACCGCGTCTTCCCGCCGGCCGAGCGGATACGGGCGGCCAGCATCATCACCCTCGGGACCACCATGGCGCCCGCTGTCGGACCTGTGCTCGGCGGCTTCCTGGTCACCAACTTCTCCTGGCGTTGGGTGTTC
This sequence comes from uncultured Acidimicrobiaceae bacterium, assembly GCA_963764305.1. GTDB lineage: Bacteria > Actinomycetota > Acidimicrobiia > Acidimicrobiales > RAAP-2 > Bog-473. The sequence continues at coordinate 670,017 of CAVXSD010000006.1, forward strand.
TTCGTCAACCTGCCGATCGGCATCGCCGCGGTCGTGTTCGGCTCGCTCGTCCTGGAGCGGACCGGTGCGATCGACGCCGGCCGCTTCGACGTGCCCGGCTTCGTGCTGGGCGGCGCCGGACTCGGGCTCTTGATGTACGGCGTCTCCGAAGGCCCGTTGCAGTCATGGTCGTCGCCGGCGGTCATCGCCACATGCGTCAGCGGCGCCGTGCTCCTGATCGTGTTCGTCCTGGTGGAACTGCGGACCACCCGGCCGATGGTGGACCTGCACCTGCTGCGGGGCAGGCTCTTCCGCTCGACCAACTGCGTCATGTTCCTTGCCGCAGCCGCGTTCTTGGGCATGCTCTACCTGATCCCGTTGTACTTCCAGGACGCCCGCGGCCTCTCCGCCCTGCAGTCGGGGCTCTCCACGTTCCCCGAGGCCATCGGCGTGATGCTCGGCGCGCAATTCGCCAGCCGCTTCCTCTACCCTCGCATCGGACCACGGCGTCACATCACCGGCGGGCTGCTCGGGCTCGCGGTCTGCATGCTCGCGCTCACCCAGATCAGCGTGACGACCAACCTCTGGCTCATCCGCGGCCTCATGTTCGTGCTGGGCTGGATGATGGCGCAGGTCATGGTGCCGAACCAAGCGGCGTCGTTCGCCATGATCACCCCCGAGTCCATGGGCAGGGCCTCGACCTTCTTCAACACCATGCGGCAGGTCGGCAGCGCGACGGGGGTGGCCATCCTCTCCACCGTGCTGATCGGCGTGGGCTCGACCCAGGCCAGCGGCAGCGGGACTGCGCCCGACATCGCGGCCTACCATTTCGCCTTTCTCACGGCAGCGGTCTTCGCCCTGGCCGCAGCGGGCTTCTCCCTTACCATCCACGACAGTGACGCCGCCGAGACCATCGTGCGGCGCGTCCGCCGGCGACCCGCGCCGGTGCCTCGTCCGGAGATCCCGGTGCCCGAGGGCAGCCCGGCGTGACCACCGTGGACAGGATCTGCGTGTTCTGCGGCTCCAGTCCGGGGACGGACCCCGCCTTTACGGAAGCGGCCGCTCGGTTCGGCACAGGAATGGCCGAGCGAGGCATCGCGCTGGTCTACGGCGGCGCCTCAGTGGGCTTGATGGGTGTCGTAGCCGACGCCGCCATGGGGGCTGGCGGACTGGCCACGGGCGTGATCACCGAGTCCCTGGCCGGCCACGAGATCGCTCACGGCACGTTGAGCGACCTGCATGTCGTGGCGACGATGCACGAACGCAAGGCGCTCATGTCCGAACTGTCGGACGCGTTCGTCATGTTGCCGGGCGGGTTCGGCACCTACGAGGAATTCATGGAGTCCGTCACCTGGGCGCAGCTCGGCATCCACGACAAGCGCTGCGCCATTCTCAACGTCGACGGATTCTTCGACGATCTCCTCGTCTTCGTGCGCCACGCGGTCGAACAGGGTTTCATACGAGCCCGGCAGGTCGAGGAGCTGGTCATCTCCGACGATGTCGACGAGCTGCTCGACTCGCTCGTAGGCTCGAATCGGGATCAGGTCCCGGCCGGGTAGACGACGCCCGAGCCGGCGCTGCCCGTCTGGCCCGGGAGCAGCAGGACGTCGCGCAGCTCGTCCGATGCGCCCCAGTCGGCCAGGAGCTCGGTCACGGACCGATACGGCTTCTCCGCACCGGTGGCCTTCTCGAGGACCGACGGTGTATACCCCAGCTTCTCGAAGTACCCGAGGTAGTCCGCCACCGTGGTGCCCGACACACGGCGGAGCATCTCGTCCTTGAGCTCGGTCGTGACGATGGGGCGGTCGCGCTCGATGATCTGCGTGGCGCCCTGCACGACCCGACCCTCGGCTCCTTCGACGTCCATCTTCAAGAACCCGACCGGACCATCCACGAGGTCGTCCAGCCGGAAGGTCGGCACCACGTTGCCCGGATGGGCCAAGAGGTCGCCGTCCTCGATCAGGCCCCCGTTGGAGCCGACGTGCGTCGAGTAGTAGGCCCATCCCGTGGCGGTGTCCGCCGCCACGGGCATCAGCTGGACGTTGGTGGTTCCGTTCAAGCGCAGCGAGGACAACAGGAGGCGGCAATTCTCGGAGTTCGGCTCGAGCGCGATGACCCGGCCCGAGGGTCCCACCAGCCTGGAGGCCAGCAGCGAGTAGTAGCCGAGATTGGCGCCGACATCGATCACCGTCATCCCGGCGTTGATGTACCGCTCGAAGACGGCGGTGAGGTGTGGCTCGTACTGGCCCGAGAGCAGCCCGGGAGTAACGGCGGCGTCGGCGGCGTCGCAGAAGAGTTCGACGCCGCCCACCGTGCAGCGCACGGCGTCCCCCTCCGCCAGCTGCACCGAGAAGGCCGTCGGCGCGACCTGGTGTTCGATCGTCCCGAGCATCCTGCGGATGGTCGCGACCCGCGCCAGGTCGCCGGCGGCGGCCTCGTCGACGTCGGGCCGGAGCTCGTGCGGCAGCGTCGGATACAGGAGGTCCACCAATTGGTCGTAGGTGATGCCCCGCGAGGGCGGCTCCGGCATGGTGCCACCGAGCCTGTGCACGAGGCGGTCACGTAGAGGCCTCAGTTTGTCCTTGACGGCGTGCTGCCAGTCTTCGTGCGCCTCGCCCATTTCGGCCCACGGTATCCGTAAATCGTGACGGGAGAGTGAGACCACCGAGGAACCGTGTCGCTAGTCTCTCGATCAGCCGAACCAATGGAGGAAGTACCGTGCCCAGCGCAGATCGGATCGCCGCCAGCCGCACCGTGACGGCCAGCCCAGCCGAGGTCTTCCGGATCGTCACGGACCCTGCCATGCACGTCGAGATCGACGGATCGGGCATGCTCCAGGCCGCGCCCGGTGCAAAACGCCTGGAGGCGCCGGGCGACACCTTCGAGATGGACATGGACAGGGAACCGCTGGGTGACGTACCCATGGGCAAGTACAAGGCTCTCAATACCGTGACCAGGATCATTCCCGACACGCTCCTCGAATGGAACGTCGGCTCCTCTGACCGAGGCCCGTACGGTCACGTCTACGGCTGGGAGATCATCGCCGTCAATCCGGGCGAGACCGAGATCACCAACTACTGCGAATGGCCCAACGTCCCGGAGAAGGCTCGCGAGCATTTCCCGATCGTGCCCCTGGCGATGTTGGAGAAGTCGGTCGAGAACCTCGCCGCGCTCGTGTCCCGCGAGTCGACCCCCACAGGTTGAGGCGGGGCCGTCCGGTGACGAGCGACGTGACGCCCAGCTTGTGGCCATGGCCGGACGACGTCGATGCCGTCGTCGCCGCGCCAGGGTTCCACACCGTCCGCCACGAGGACGACCGGGTCGGGGTCCTCGACGGGCGGGTCGCACCGGGCGAGATCCTGCCGGTGCACCAGCCACCGCTGAGGGCGGCGTCCTCGCACGCGTCAACTCTTGCTTGGGTGATGGCCGAGAGAGGAAACTGCCCTCAATCTCCTGATGGCCGGGCGGCGAGATGGTCGGCGGTTGCGAGGCGTGCTTCTGATGGGTCGCCATGCCTTGACGTCGTTCAGCACGACTGCATCGAACCGCTCGATCGTAATCTCCGGCGTACTGTGCGTCCCATTGCTTCACGCCGACAAGGTGGCGCCGAGAGAACCGGTACAGTTCCGCAGCAGTCGTTGAACTGGACCTCTCCGCTGGAGCTCTGCCGACCACTCCAGGCTGACCTTCGTTGACCACGACCGGACGCTGAACGCAGTCCGAACCAGGCGCTGGCGAAGACGGCATCAAGAGCCACCTACCTCGGGGCCTCAGGCGCGCGAACTGACGCGAACCGCTCCAGTCGCCGGGAGCGAGCCGCTGCCGGAGATCTCGGTTTCTTGCACCGACGGTCTTATCCCTCCGGGAACGCTTGGGCGATTCGTACCCTGATCAGCTGCTCGACAAGAAGCTTCGGTAGCGGTGAGTCGATTGGGAACTGGAGTGCTCCCGTAGACGTCTTGTAGCTTGCAAGCTCGTCTCGAAGCACCGGAAACACGGAACCGCTGTGGGGCAGGTAGCTCAGGTGATTCTTGAAAGCGGCGAAGCCGGCGATGACCTTCCCGTCGATCCTGAACGCGGGGACTTGATATGAGATCCCTTCTTGGGCATCCGGGACTACTTCGAGGATCGTCTCGCGCAATCGCTGCAGAGTGGATCGCTTGGGCTCTTCCAGATCCGTCAGGTACTGATCAATCTCGTCGCTGGACACGTACTCAATTCTCGTAAGACCTCCGCTCAAGGTCAAGGGACTGGGTGTCGGCCCATGTCCCAGCCCGGTCGCTACCGGCACGTGGGTCACATGGATGGCTCCTCATCGCTGCGTGAGCGACCACACTGGCGACGTGCAGGGACTACTCCCTGACAATATCGCTGATGTCATGGCACAGGGGGCGCCATCGTCGGTGCGCTCGGCATCGCCACCGACGCCGCCTCGGCACTATTGGTCACCTCCGGCGACCATCCCGAGCGACTTCGCGACGAAGCCGCTTTCGCTCATCTCTGTGATGCCTCACCGATCGACGCCAGCAGCGGCAAGCAGGAGCGGCACCGGCTCAATCGTAGTGGGATCGCCAGGCCAACTCGGCTCTGTGGCACATCGTTGTCACGCGCATGGTCTATGACCCTCGCACTGCCGAGTACATCGATCGAAGGACCAAAGAGGACTCACCAAGAAGGAGGCGGTGCGATGCCTGAAGCGCTACGTCCCCCGAGGTCTTCAGCCTTCTACCTCACGAGAAATTGGGTTTGACAGCTCATGGGAGCATCGTTCGGGGACACTTTGGCGTGGAGTGGAAGCCTGTTACAGACGAACGCGATGTAAATGGTCGCAGGCGCGCGATCCTTACCCGAAGGGGACAGTCACTGGGCCGGGAACCGGTCGGTAGACCGCAAAGAAGTCACGGTCATCGGGGATGAGGTAGCGGTCGGGCGACTGATTCGGGTTGGGTCCAACCATCGTGGGGTTGAGGCCCGGGGGGTTGTACGTGTTGAGCGTGTGCCATTCAGGGTTGATGTCGAACTCCATTGCCCGCACCGCTCCGACGTGCTGAAGGATCTGCGCGATGCTACCACTGTCTGATAATTCGCGGCAACGTAAATGAGGTTGCCTCGAGCATCGATGCCAACGCCGGTGCGCCAAACTTGGGTAACACCGCCGAGCGTGTATCCCCACTGCGGGCTGTCCGGATTAGTGTCCAACGTGGGATTCAGCTGACTGTTCCAGACGATCGGAGCCAGGCTCTGTCGGGCCCATGCGACGCCCGGGCCTGGGTTTGGCCCCCCGCTCCAATCCACGATGTCGACGCGACCATCCGTATATCCAATGAGCGTCGCGTTGCCGTCCTTCAGCGGCTCGTTCGTTTGGCCGTTATCGGCTGACCCGTTGTCGCCGTCGACATAGGTGAAGCCGCCGTTGAAGGTCGCAAGGAGACGAGAACGCTGGCTGTATGGAACCATGGTGGGCCCGCGCACGGCTGCATTCGGCGGCTCATAGCGGCCCGGGTAGTATCCAAGCTCGGTACGTGTGTGGTCGAACCAGGCGACGTAGGCCACGATCTGTGGGTAGTTGGGGTCAGGACGATACGTCGTAACCAAAAGGGGTGCACCACCATCGATCGATGGTCCGGTCGGCTGCCAGACCCCCTCGCCGGGAAGCGGGTTGGAGAAAATCGGAGCGATTGCCGGCGGCCATGCTGTCGTCGCTGGGGCCGTGGTGTGCGTTACCCCCACCTTCGGCAGGCTCTTCAGCTGCGGCCCGCCCTTTTTGGGAGCTTGGTTGCTGTAGTAAACCTGCTCGACGTGGTCTGCGACCCAGTTGCCTATGCCGAAGGGAACGTTGTACCTCGCCCATTCAACGCTATTCACTGTCCACGAGAGGCTCGTGGGCCGCAACATCCAGACCGAATAGGAAACGGTCGCCCATAACAGCACGACGACGAGCGGTGCCACGATCAATGCGCGCACGAGTTTGCCCCGGCGACTGAGTCTCCCCCTCCGCTTTCGTCTCCGCTCAGGGTCGCGACCTTGCGCTTGGATATCTGGATCCTCAGAAGATGTCACCAGATCGTGTGAAGGGCCGGATACGGAGGTGTGGTCGGCGAATTGGCGGTCGGGCGCCACGCCTGAAGTCTAGCGGGTCGCCTTTCGATGCCCCTTAGAGCCATTCCTACGCCTATGGGATGATTCAGTGTCGGATCGTCACCCTTTCGACGGAGTCGACGGTCGTGAACCCACCGGCTCCCAGCGGTCTCAACTCGATCCCGATCGCCGTCGATGCCAGACGTGAGCTACTGCTTAGTTGGTTGGCCTCTGGATGAGAACTCGTCAGGGAATGCCTACAAGTAAACGAAGGTGTCGAGGGAGGTCGGGACGACTACGCGTCACCTCTCATTCCGTGAAGAGAGGAGCCGGCTCCTCGTCCTCGATCCAACCAAGGACTATCAGCGCATTCCCTGAGCGATGGCCCTGGTCTACGCTGTCTCAGGCGTCGGTCCCCGATGTCTCGCGACATCACAGAGCGCCCCCGGCAGGAATCGAACCTGCGACCATTGGATTAGAAGTCCACTGCTCTTTCCGCTGAGCTACGGGGGCAGGCAGCGCTGCACAGCCTGACATAGCTGGTTGGACGCGCGGGAGCATCCTCCGTCGCAGCGTCCGGGACCCGGCGGGTGTGCCGTCAGCCGCCGGGAGGTGTGCCACACTTGTGCCCCTCGGTGGGCGTAGCTCAGTTGGTTAGAGCGCCAGGTTGTGGTCCTGGAGGTCGGGGGTTCGAGACCCCTCGCTCACCCCGAAGAAGGCGCCGTTCCCTCCGGCGGAGGGGACGCGGCGGACACAGGTCGGCACGGCTGGGGGAGGTTCCAAGGTGAGCGCTGCGCAGACGGGCCGGACCGTCCTGGTCACCGGTGCGTCGTCGGGCATCGGTGCCGCCCTCGCCCGGGCCCTCGCCCGCCGGGGTGACGCCGTGGCGCTCGTGGCCCGGCGGGCCGACCGCCTCGATGCGGTGCTGGCCGACTGCCACGCGACCTCGCCTGCCTCCGCCCGCTGGGCCGCCGACCTCTCCGACCCGGAGGCCGCGGCGAACCTGGCCCTCGAGATCTGGGACCACTACGGCGGGCTCGACGTGGTCGTCAACAACGCGGCGGTCCCCATGCGACGGCACGTCACGCGTCTGACAATGGTTGAGGTCGAGCGCACGATGCGCATCAACTACTTCTCCCCCGTGGCTATCTCGTTGGCCGTCCTGCCGCGCATGCTCGAGCGGGGTTCGGGGACGATCGTCAACGTGTCCAGCCTGGGCGGCCGCCTGGGCATCACCGCCGAGGCGGCCTACTCGGGGTCGAAGTTCGCCCTCGCCGGATGGAGCGAGTCCCTTGCCGTCGATCTCGATCGGTCGGGCGTGTCGATCAAACTGATCCTCCCCGGTGCCGTCGACACCGAGATCTGGGACCAGCCCGACAATGACGCGCCGCTCTACGACGGACCCAAGGAGCCGCCCGAGGAAATCGCCGCGGCCATGATCGATGCCATCGAGAGCGAGAAGTTCGAGCACTACCTGCCGGACATGAAGGCCGTCATCGAGATGAAGACGGCCGACATCGACAGCTTCCTCATCGGCATGCGTGCCCTGAGCGACCAGCAGGTGGACCAGTGAAGGCGCTGCTCTTCGGCGCCCCGCCGGACAAGGATGAGATCCGGCCCAAGCCGGAGGACGAGCTGGAGACGATGCTCGCCGGCATGCCGTTCGGGCTGCACGATATCGACGACGCCCGCTTGTTTCGTCCCGACTGGGTGGTGACGCGACCGATTCTCTCGGGCATCTGCGGGTCCGACGCCAAGCTCGTCCTGGGCGACTTCAACACGGGCGACATCGATAACCCGATGGCCGCCTTTTCATCCCTCCCCCACGTGCCCGGACACGAGGTGGTGGCCGAGGTCGTCGCCCTCGGGCCCGAGGCCCGCGGCCTCGACGTAGGGCAACGTGTCGTGCTCAACCCGTGGCTGACGTGTGGTCCGCGCGGCATCGACCCACCCTGCCCGCCGTGCCAGGCCGGCGATCTGAGCCTGTGCTGGAGCTTCACCAAGGGCGACCTCGGCGCGGGCGTCCACGTCGGCGTCATCACTGCGGCCCCCGGCGCGTGGGCCGAGCAGTTGGCCGCGCACGACTCCATGCTGATCCCGGTGCCCGACGGCATCTCAGACGAAGCCGCAGTCCTGGCCGACCCCTTCTCCGTGTCGTTCCACGCCATCGTGCGCCATCCGCCGCCGCCCTCAGGCCGCGTGCTCGTCTACGGCGCCGGCGCTCTCGGCCTGACCAGCGTCGCCATCCTGAAATCCCTGTACCGGGATGTCGAAGTGGGGGTGGTCGCCCGCTTCGAGGCCCAGCGCGAGATGGCCTTGGCCTTCGGGGCCTCCGCCGTGTTCACTCACGAGCCCCGCCTGGCCTTGGTCGAGGCCTTGGCCGAGTGGTCGGGGGCGGTGCTGCACGCGCCACTCGACGGGCTGCCCGTCACCCACCCGGGGCATATCGACGTGGTCTACGACTCCATCGCCAAGGGCGAGACACTCGAGGTCGGGGTGCGGGTGCTGGCCGAGCGTGGACGTCTGGTCTACACGGGCGTGGCCACCCCCGAGCGGTGGGAGTCGACGCCCATCTACTTCAAGGAGATCACCATCGCGGGGTCCAACGCCTTCGGGATGGAGGATTTCGAGGGGCGGCGCCAGCACGCCATCGCCCACTACCTGCGACTGGTCGACGAGGGCCGGCTCGACATCACGCCCATGCTCACGCACCGGTTCGGCCTGGAGGAATGGTGGCCCGCGCTCAAGGCGCTGGCCCGGCAGGACCAGAGCGGCGCGCTGAAGGTGGCCTTCACGCCCAACGGGTGACGGCACCGATTCCGGTAGAACACAGGTTCAGGATCCCGAGGTCCCGCTCAGCACCACGATGGACTCGGCGGGCAGGGCGAGCGTCGGCCCGTTTTGCGAAGACATCAGCCGCTGGACGATGGAGGGCTGACATCGCGAGCACGCCGACTCAGGCGGACGAGGCGCCGGTTCCCAACTCACTGAACCGCTCGTAGCGCACGGCGGCGGCGCGCACCCAGGCCGGTTCCGGCTCGATTCTGCGCCCCACCCCGGACCAACGCGACGCGCCGTCGAGGGACGACTCGAGGCCGGCGGCCAAGCGGGCGAAGTACGCCGCACCCAACGCCGCACCCTCCGGAACGGCGACGGCGTCCACCGGCAGGTTGGTGGCGTCGGCGACGGCGGCCATCCACGCCGTGACCCGCGAACCGCCGCCGCTGGCCACGATCCGGGTCGCCTTAACGCCGGCCCGATCGAGCATGCGCCGCACCACGAACCCGCTCGCCTCGTACGCGGCGCGTTCGAGCGCCTCGGCGCCGGACCCGATGTCCAATCCGTACAGATTGGAGCGCAAGGTGTGGTCCTCGAAGGGCGTGCGCTCCCCCCGGACGTAGGGCAGCCAGACGGGGACCCTTCCGGGATCGCCCAGCCGTGCCTCGAGACGTTCGCGTTCGGGACCGGGCTGAGGCGTGCCGCGCAGCAGCCGACGGGCCCAGTCCACGAAGAGGGCGCCGGCGTTGCTCGGGCCGCCGATCAAGAACCGCTCTGCCGTCGTGTGCGGGTAGCTGATGAGCCCGGGCGCCACGATCCACTCGTCACACACCGCCCAGCAGATGAGCGTGGCCCCGAAGATCACCAGGACATCACCCGGCTCCGTGGCGCCCGCCACGATCTGGTCGCACAGCGCATCGATGGTCCCGCCCGTGATGACGGCATCGCTTCCCGGCAGGGTGCCGGCGGCCTGGCCCATGGGCACGACCGTCGGCATCTGGTCTTCGGCAACGCCCAGCGAGTGCAGCAACTCCGCGTTCCAGCGCCCGTGCGTGTGGAGCAGGCCCAGCGACGCGGTGACCCCGGTGTCGATGGCGGGCAGGCCCGAGAGCGCATGGGTGGCCACGGCCTGACAGGGCCAGTAGCCGCGGGCGTCTGGTACCGACGCCGAGGCCCAGCGAAGGAAACCCTCACCGTCTGGCATGGTTCCGGGCAGCAGCACCGCATCGCCGGGCGGCGCGTCGCTGACGGCCCGTCCCTCGCGGTCCCCGTAGAGCAGGCCGGGCAGCACCGGCACGCCCCGCTCACTCACGGCGGTCAGCGAGGGGACCATGGAGGCCACCGCCACCCCCGCCAGCGAGTTCCCGTCCGCTTCGAGTTGCGCGGTGACCTGTTGGAAGGCCTTGCGGGGCCCGGACCGCCAGGCCCGCTTGGCGTCGTGGCGCAGGATGTCGGGCTCCGGCGCCATCACACTATGGGGCACCTTGCTGCGGGCGACGACGTGGCCTTCGTCGTCGACGGACAGCGCTTTGACCGACGTCGTTCCCACGTCGACGCCGACTGTGATCGGCCGCCCGGAACGCTTCATGAATCTGACACGCGTGTCATGATCACGTCATTGTGTCAGGTGGATTTGTTGGGTCGTGACCAACCGCGTCCAGGGCTGTGACGTGCCGGTTTTCGGACCACTGGCGCAGGGCTCCTGTTCGCTGCGTGCAATATCTGCCTGGAGGTGAGCCGAGCTCATGTGTTAGGCGAACGGTAAAACGATCGCCACAGCTTGGACGGCGAACAGACAAGCGAACAGCCCTTTAGCCCACGTCTTGACTCGGACAGGACCTCCGTACGCGACGCTCAGCCACTGGAAGAACCCGGCCACGAGCACGGAGATCCCGACGAGGCCACTCAGGAGCCCGGAAACTTGATCGTGCGTCACGCCACCCGCCCACGTCGCAGCTCCCTGCGCTCCGTCGGCGTCGTCCCGCCGAAGAGGCCCAGCAAGGACACGTCCGCCAGGGCCGTCTCGAGGCACTCCTGACGCACAGGGCAGTCCTCACACAACGACCTGTTGTATTCAGTCCACTGTCCCTTCGCCGGACTGAGTACGTACGAGGTAACGCCCACGCCCCTGCAGTTTGCGTCCTGGTGCCATGCCGGACGGTCGACGAGCCTAGCCAGCACGGTCGCCGGGTCGGGCGCATGGGCAGCATCAACCATTCGACCAACGGCACGTTCACTGTCGGCCAGGCTATGCCCGCGCCGGCTCGTCCTCGGGAATTTCAGTAGATCGGCCTGGGTTGCGCCCAGACCGGCAGCGAGGCACCTCAGGAGCGCATCCCAAGCCTTCGGATCGCGTCGGCAGGACCCCCAATTGTTGATCTAGCTTTCCGTGAGTGATCTGGGCCACTCCAAGCGGACTCGCAGCTCACGACGAAAGTAGTTGGTCGCATCGGTCATCTGATTGGGCGTCGGTCGGCAAGGTAGGAGCGGGCAATGAGTCTCACGGCCAACACTGAACCTGCGCTTGAGCACTCACCAGACGCCGATGTATCCGAGGGCGGTGGATCTCATCGGTTCGCATGGTACTTAGGTGGAATCGTCGTCATCGGCGTTGTCGCAAGAATCCTGTTCGTTGCCGGATGGACCTGGGGAGCGCCCGTGCACGGCGGCGACCCACTTTTCTTCCAGCAATCTGCAGCACACATCGCTAATGGCAAGGGCTATGTCGATCAGTTCCTGGGCAACGGACCCTTGGTACCCACAGCGGAACATCCCCCGGCGTTCAGCTTCCTGCTCGCCGGATTGGACCTGATGCACGTTAGATCCGTCGATGCCCACCGGGTTGCGCTCGCCATTATCTCCTCCCTCGGCGTACTGGCCATGGGCCTGCTGGGCCGAAGATTGGCGGGTGCCGGCGTCGGGCTACTGGCAGCAGGCATAGCGGCACTGGACCCGCTGTGGGTGCAGTGGGGCGGCTTCCTCATGAGCGAGAGCCTCTATCTGGTCATCGTCCCGGCGATGCTCCTGTTCGCACTCCGTTGCCTGGACGGGCCAAACCCCTGGGACTTCCTCGGCCTTGGTCTCCTGATCGGCATTGCCACGCTCACTCGCAGTGAGGCGGTCGATTTTGTGGTGCTGCTCGGGGTCGTTGTCGTCGTCCTTGCTACAGGAGCATGGCGGGAGCGAATGGTCTTCGCAATGGTGTTCCTGGCCGGGGCAGGTCTCTTTCTTGTGCCCTGGGTCGTTCGGAACGACATCCAGATGGGGTCGCTGACCCTGTCCACCAACGAGGGACTCACGCTGTCAGGTTCTTACTCTGCGGGCACCTTTTCGCCCTCCAGCCCTCTCTACGGAAGCTTCGACAACAACACCCAGTTCGGCGCAGCGGCGATCATCTTTGATTACGAAAAACCACCCGATCACGCCAAACACTGGACGGAAGTGACCTTGAGTAATGCGCTGGGCAGCGGGGCGACGACCTACGCCCGCGAGCATCTCTCGGACTTGCCTGGCGTAGTGCTTGCCCGTGAAGGTCGAGTGTGGGGGGTGTTTGCGCCAGGGAGCGAGTTGACCTTTGACGCCACCGAGGATGGGACCGGTCGTGGACTCAAGCAAGCAGGACAGATCCTCAACTGGGTGCTGCTACCCTTCGCACTTCTCGGTGCCGTGCTGCTTGGTAGGCGATCCCGGCGACGGCTGCTCGTCATATTGATCCCTGTCGTGGTCGTCGCCATCAATGCTGCGGTGTTCTACGGGAGCACTCGACTTCGTGTGGCCGCAGAACCGTCCATTGACGTACTGGCCGCCATCGGTGCGCTGTGGCTTAGAGTACGCATTGTGGCCTTGGGGACTGCCGGATGATCGACCAGCGAAGGGGACCCTATCCACACGCCAAGTAGTGCCTGCTTGAACGGAGGCAGGTCGACTGCGGCCTGATCTTACCCTGATCTACGGTCGCCCCGTGAGCCCGATGCCGCAACCCGGCGAAACCGTGCGCCGGGATTCATTGCCCATTCAGGGCGCTGCTGGCTGATGATCTATGACAACCAGCTCCAGGCGCAGGAGTCGGCGGCGATGACGTGGAGGCCGACGGCGGTCAAGATCCTGACCGTGTGGGGCTTCGCCATCCCGGTCGGGGCGTATCTCGCCCTGCTCGCGCACTACCAGGTCAACGCCATCGCGGGCGACCAATGGTCCGACGTGGGAGTGATCGCCCATCCCGATTGGTCGTCGCTCTGGGCCGTCCATACCGACTACCGAGTCTTATTCCCGAACCTCATCGTGATCGGGCTGGCTCACACGGTGAGGTTCAATATCGAGGTCGAGGAGTTCCTCGAGCGCGCTCATGCTGCTAGGCGCCGTCGCGTTGCTCATTTGAGCACACAAGCGCCGCTCGGCCATGCCATTGTTCTTCAACATCCCCGTCGCCTTCGTCATGTTGACCTTCGCTCAGTGGCAGAACACGCTCTGGGGCTTTCAAATGGCCTGGTATCTCATTGTGCTCGCGTTCGCTCTGATCGTGAACCTGCTCGATCGACCCCAGCTCGGGCGCTTCGTCTTCGTATTGGCCGTCCTCGCTGCCGTTGTTGGCAGCTACTCATCCATCCAAGGGTTGCTGATCTGGCCTGTCGGTCTCGTGCTGCTTCTACCGCGGGCGCCCTCGGTGGACCTTCGTCAGTTGGATTGCAGCGGCCGTGGCGACGACTGCGGTGTACTTCAACCACAACGACTCCCAATCCTCCATCAGCCCCGCCTACGCGCTCCAGCACCCGCTCTTATCGCTCAAGTTCTTCCTGTTTGCTTTGGGAGATGTCGTGGGCGTTCAGAGGAAGTCCTCGGGTATCCTTTCGACGGCCACGAGCGCCCCGGCAATCCCGCGGTTCTCGCCTTCGGGGCTGTGATCCTGGTGCTGGCCGTCTTCGTGGTGGCCAAGTGGGGCCTGCGCCGAGACGAACGCACAGGGACGCCGATCGGCGTTGCACTGATCCTCTTCGGACTTCTCTTTGACGTGCTCATCACCGAGGGAAAGGCTTTCTACGCGTACTTGGGCGCATCTCAGTCCCGGTACGTGACCTACGACGTGATGGTGGTCGTCGGCATCTACCTCGCCACGCTTGGCGACCTCCACGCTCGCGTGGTCACCCGGATCGCCCTCGCCGCGATGGCGATCCAGCTTGCCTTCGGCCTGCACTACGGCCTCGAAGGTGCACGAACGCAGCACCAGGTATACGTCACCTCGGCGAACCTCACGCGCAACATCGACCACGAGTCGGACGCGACCATCCGCTTGCTGAACCTCGGCGAATCCCCACAGATGATCAGAGGGCAGGCCGCATTCCTGCGAGAACATCACTTAAGCCTTTATCGATAGAGCAGTTCCAGGCCACGCACTGTCCTGAGACGCCCTCGTGGACCGGGCGCTGGTTCTCGCCGAAGGGCGACCGCTGGTGGCGTGTGTGGGCCTGCCGGGACCACCTCGACGGGCTGACAGGGCTACGGGAGTTCGGCCGTCCACACTCAAGGAGGTAACGACGTGGAGCATCCGCGCCGTGTTGGATGGAGCGTGGTCTAATTGCGACCGCGATGCCTCCTCAGGCGCTCATGCTTGGCGGCTTACTCGACGCTCATCATCTCGCCGTCGGTCAGGTTGAGCCACCGCTCGGCACCGGAACGTGCGCCCTGTGCGGCTTCGTCATCTACACCCCCAGCGTCCAGGGATTAAAGCACCTGCCGACAGGGGGAGAGTTCTCCCGTGTCGAGGCGTGGCTCGAGAACAACCCGTAGGAACGGAAGGCTTCGCGTCTCAGGGGAGGACGATCACCGTCATTAGCCGGCGCCGTCATGGACCGGGCGCTGGTTGAGCCCCAAAGGTGGCCGTTGGTGGCGCGTGTGGAGCTGTCCTGACCACCTGGACGGGCTGACGGGGTTGCGGGAGTTCGGTCGTCGTCCTAGTGCGCAGCCAGCGGTAGATGCCGACGTCACGGCGCAATATCCAGACGCTTTAACGCCGCTTGCTGAGCTTCTTCGTGGCTGCTGACGCCCCGGCGTGAGCTTCTTTGGATCGTGCTACATAAGTTGGCCTGACCCAGATCTCGTACCGAGATCACAGGAGTGTCCTGACCATCCGGAGGTAGATCCGAATGACGGAGGGTGCAGAGCCGGGACCGAGTGCCACACCTGGACAACGTGCAGAGGGTCCAACTGCCGGGCCAGGGGCACCATGAGTAGAGGGTCCAACTGCCGGGCAAGGACCAGCATTAACTTCACAAGACCTTGGTCTCGGTCTAAGCCTCCAATCGCCTCTGTGGTGGCCGTCATTGGTGACGCTTTCGCTTTATCTATCTGTAGTCGTTGGGACTTCGGCCGTTGTTCTCGGGCTCTATCTATCGGAAGGCTCTTCAACGGTTGCGAGCACAGTTTCATTCGGAATTGCTGCATTCTTCGAGGTTCTTGGGCTCACCGCTTTCTCTATTGGCTATTCCGAGCGCAACCGTTCCGCACGCGAGTTTAAGAGTCTGGCTGATGAGCTCTTGGCAATCCTTAATGGAAGTGAAAGTTGAATCGCCCCGGGTTCCATGACTGCTCGGGCCATTGGGTAACCGCCTCTTCGGCAGGTTGGTTCTGACGGTAGTAGATGGCCTCGAACTCTGCCGGGGTGACGTAGGTGTTGTCCTCGGTGATCTCGCCATGCAGCCGGCGGTGGTTGAACCAGTCGATGTAGCCGAGGGTTGCGAACTCGACGTCGTCGAGGCCTCTCCAGGGTCCCTGGGGGTAGATCAGCTCCCATTTGTAGAGGCTGTTGAAGGCCTCGGCCATGGCGTTGTCGAATCTGTCACCGCGCGAGCCGACCGAGGCGACGATGTCGTTCTCGTCGAGACGCTCCGAGTAGCGAATGGATAAATACTGACCCGCCTTGCACGCCGCGATCGCTGTGATGAACGAGGCCGTCGAGGACCTGGCCGTGGCGGGTCCGGTTCCACACCGCCATCTCGAGGGCGTCGATGGCGAGGTCGGAGCGCAAGGACTCAGAGATCTGCCAGCCGACCACCATGCGGGAGAAGACGTCGATGATGAAGGCGGCGTAGACCCAGCCGCCATGGGTTTTGACGTAGGTCAGATCCGCCACCCAGAGCCGGTTGGGAGCCGGCGCGCTGAACTGACGCTCGACGAGGTCGGCCGGGCGGTGCTGGCGCTCGTCGGAGCGAGTGGTCACCTTGTAGGCGCGGCCCCGGCGGGCTCCAGAAAGCCCCAGCTCACGCATGAGGCGCTCGACGGTGCAGCGCGCCACGCGGATGCCCTCTCGGTTGAGCTGGGTCCAGACCTTGTCGGCCCCATAGACCTCGAGATTGTCGCCCCAGACCCGCAGGATCTCGCCCTTGAGCTCCTCGTCCCGCACCGAGCGGGCCGAGGGGGGCCGCTTCTTGGCCACCCAATAGGTGTTCGGGGCGATCTTGCACCCGTGCTCTGATGAGCACCCGGCAGATCGGCTCGACCCCGAAGCGAGGGCGATGTGCGTCGACGAAGGCGACTAGCGCGGCGGTCGCGGGTCGAGCTCCCCGCGAAGAAAGCCGAGGCCGCCTTCAAGATCTCATTCGCCCGGCGCAGCTCGAAGTTCTCCTTTTCCAGCTCTTTCATCCGGGTCCGCTCGTCGGTGGTCAGCCCGGGCCGCTGCGCCGGCATCTGTTTCGGCCCGCCTGACCCACTGTCGAAGTGTCTCGTGGTTGATCGCCAGCTTCGCCGCGATCGACTCGATGGCTTTCCACTGCGAGGGGTACTCGCTTTGGTGATCGAAGACCATCCGCACGGCCCGCTCCCGGACTTCGGGCGGATAGGGACCTCGTCCCGCCTTGCTCTTCTCTGGCATTGCTCCATCCTCTCAAGGGAAGGAGCAGTCACCAATCCCGGGGCGGTTCAACTCGGTGGCCAACGTGGTCCTGGCCCAACCGGTGCTCGGGGTGGCCACCACGCCCACGGGGAAGGGCTACTGGCTGGTGGCCAAAGACGGCGGGGTCTTCGCCGAAGGTGACGCCCGCTTCTTCGGCTCCCTCGGTGGCTCAGTGCTCGGACCCCACCCCGTCGTCGGCCTGGTGGCCAAGGCCAGTGGCAGCGGCTACTCAATCATCGAGAGCGACGGGACGGCCACGGCCTTCGGGTCCTAGCCGAATAGGACTCACACACAACGACCCAAAGGAACCTTCGACCACGCGAATCGAGAAAGGATTCGGCGATCTGCGCTTGGACAGGTGTCCCATTATCCGCGCGCCCTTTCTGGCCCAGGGGTGCCCCCAGGGTGCCGGTATGGGGCAGGGGTCATGCGACTCGTCACAGTGCCGCCGTACCATCGCATGACGATGAACGAGGCGCTGCTCGGTTGGCTGATGACTCCCGGGACACCGGACGGGACGCTAACGCTCGAGGACTTCCTGCGTCGGCCTCCCTGGCACCAGCAGGCGGCGTGTAGGGGCGTGGGGGTCACCTCATTCGTGCTCACGAAGGCGAAGGGAACGTGGAGTGAATACAACAGGGAGTTGTGTGAGGACTGCCCTGTGCGCCAGGAGTGCCTCGAGACTGCGTTGGCCGACGTTTCTTTGTTGGGGCTGTGTGGCGGGACCACGCCGAGGGAACGCTCCGTGATGCGGCGTGGGCGGGTGGCGTGAGATCGCGTGCAATAACGTGCAATAGCGAGGTGGGAGCGCGTGCCGTTCCGTGCCGCTCTGTGCCGCTCCGTGCAATGTATTGAGAGAGAGGATTTACCCGATATGGCAGGTGAACGCCCAAAAGCCCTGGTGACTGCCGCTGTGAGGGGTCCGGGCCTCGACCTGCTTAACCAACTGGCGGATCTGGTGCTCGATTCATGGCTGGACCAGCCCTCCCTCCGCATCTACAACGCCGCCCAGCTGGCCGAACGGGCGGCCACAGAAGGCGCCTCCATCGTGATCGTCGAGAGCGATGCCTGTGGTGCCGACCTCTACGATCAGCCGATCATCGCCGTGTGCAGCTGCCGCGGCGACCCCACCAACGTCGACGTGGCGGCGGCCACCGCTGCCGGGGTGCCGGTGCTGCGCGCCCCGGGACGCAATGCCGACGCCGTGGCCGAGCTCGCCGTCGCCCTGCTCTTCGCCGCCACCCGGGGCGTGGTCCCGGCGGACCGCGACGTGCGGGAGGGTGAGATCTACCGCGACGCGAAGATCCCCTACCAGCGCTACCGCGCCTGGGAGTTGGCCGGCCGAACTGTCGGCCTGGTCGGGCTCGGGGCGGTGGGGCGCGCGCTGCGCTGGCGCCTGCGCGGTCTCGGCATGGACGTCCTCGCCTACGACCCCTACGCGGCCGACGCCACCAGCTCGTTCGACGAGCTCCTGGCCCGGTCCGACGTCATCTCCATCCACGCGCCCGTGACGGAGGAGACGACCGGCCTCATCGACGCCAACGCCTTCGCCAAGATGCGCGACGGCGTCGTCTACCTGAACACGGCCCGCGCCAAGATCCACGACACCGACGCGCTGGTCGCCGCGTTGGCCTCGGACAAGGTCGCCGCGGCCGGGTTGGACCACTTCGAGGGCGAGCACCTGGCGACCGACCACCCGCTGACCACGTTCCCCCAGGTGGTGCTGACGCCGCACATCGGCGGGGCCACCTACGACACCGAGTCCAACCACACGCGGACGATCGCCGAGGACCTGTGCCGGCTCATGGCGGGGGCGCGCCCGCTGCACATCGTCAACCCCGAGGTGTTAACTCCTTAGACTGCACCAGCCCCCAATTTGGGAACATCCCGAACCCAATTTCGACGCCTTGGCCTCCGACATACGCAACGTGACGACTGCGTATGCAACTGCAACCAAATGCGTGTTGACCATAGGTTCTCATATGGCCAAGGGGCTGCGGCTAATCGATAACTACAACGGCACGCAATACAACGCGGCCGAAAAGGACCTGATAGACCTCTAACACCGCTAAGACCCTGGCCCAACCACCCGGTGCCAGGCTGGGACCGGGTGTAGCAAGTCATCGACGACACGCTCTCCTAGGCCGAGTACGACCGCTTACGTGGCAACGGCAAACGGCTCGTACGCTCAGCAGCACCAACACGGCGGCAAAGCGCCGAGCAAAGGTGTCACAGTCCCGTGGTACGCCGTCGTCAAATGTGACCAAGTTCCTCAAGTAGCTTCCCGCCGGAAGTGACGGCCGTCGAGTTCGCCGGTTGGAGATGCAGCCGTGTCTGATGCCGCCCCACACTTCGACCGCAGCGGTTGGTCCTAAGGTCGATGCGAGGACTGATGCCCCGCTGGGTCTCTCCCCGGTGCAACGACATCGGTAATGTGCTCAGCTTGCGCCCAGGCTCGGCCCGGGTTTCGCGTCCTCTCTCGGACCTCCCGCCGAGGCCCGCTCGCACAAGTCGACTTGCACTTTCCCAATTGCACGCTGGCGGGCGGTAGCGTGAGCGCCATGACGCTGCGCATGGCTGATGGTCCGGTCGCCAACCTCCCGGCAGGGCTGGATGCCTACGCCGGATACGTGGACAAGGGGGGCATCGGCATCACCTTTCCGGCCGTCGCCGCTGCCCACCCCAGCACGCACCTACTCTCCATCGCGGTTCACGGTGCCCCCGCCATGTGTGGCGACGTCGAGAAGGGCGCCCTGTCCAACTGGAAGGGCTACGGGTGGGGGTACTGCGCCGTGTCGAACGTCAATGACATGATCCGCCAATACGGTCGCCCCAAGAAGCTGTGGACCGCCCACTACGACGCGCGGTACGGCGCGCACATCTGTGGACCTAGCACCTGCAACTACGGCACGCACCCCGGAGAGGGCGGTGGTCCTCTCGTCACGGCTGCTGACGGGACCCAGTGGACCGACCACAACAACGTGTGGGACGAGTCTCTGTTGCACGACGACTTCTTCTCGACCTCTCCGATACCGACACCATCGACAAGCGAAGGAGACAACGTGGGCTGGACAGCGTATGACCCGGACTCGGGCGGCTTCTGGGCCACCGACGTCAACGGAGACCTCAACACCGAGAACGGCGCACCGTTCATCGCCGGGCTGAACCAGCACCCCGAGTTCCACGCCGGATCGGCCCGGAGCGGGGGAGCTGACCCCTGCGTCGGCATCGAGACCTTCAAGGACAAGAACGGCCAGCACGGGATCGTCTACATCACGCGCACGAGCGGTAGCCAGAACCAGTCCGGCCTGCGCTTCTACCGCTTCGCGAGAGATGGCAGTACGGACTGACCGATGACCTGTGCCGCCTGATGGCCGGGGCCCGCCCGCTGGACATCGTCAATCCCGAGGTCCTCCCCTCCTGACGTGGCGGCGCGCCAACCGACGATCATCGCCACCTCCATCGGCTTCCAGACCGAGGGGCCCGATCCGGCGAACCTCAGGCCGGGCCCGTCGTACCGGCTGGCCGCCGAATTGGCCCGTGCGGGCGCGCACCCCCGCATCTGCATCATCGCCACGGCCGTCGGCGACGACTCGGCGCGGCTGGCGGCCGCGCACAACGCGTTCTCCAAGCTCGGGTTCATCAGCTCCCACCTCACCCTGTTCCCGATGCCCAACGTTCCCGACCTGCGCGCCCATCTCCTGGCCCAAGACGTCATCTGGGTGGGAGGAGGGAGCACCGCCAACCTGCTCGCCCTGTGGCGCCTGCACGGGCTCGACACGGTGCTGCGCGAGTGCTGGGAGGCTGGCGTCGTGCTGAAGGGGGTCTCCGCCGGCTCCCTGTGCTGGCACGTGGGCGGGACCACCGATTCCTTCGGGCCCAGCCTCGTGCCCGTCACCAACGGCCTCGCCTTCCTGCCCTGGTCCAACAGCCCGCACCATGACGTGGAGGAGCAGCGGCGGCCGCTCATTCACCGCCTCATCGCCGACGGCACCCTGCCCGACGGCTACGCCACGGAGAACGGCACCGGCCTGGTCTTCTTGGGCACCCAGTTGCAGGACGCCTTCACCGAGGAGCCGGGCAAGCTGGCGTACTCGCTGACGAAGATGGGCAACGAGACGCGCGAGGTGGCGCTCGACACCCGCCTCCTGTGACCAGCACCACCGAGGGCGCAGGCTCCTCCGCGGGAGGACTGCTCGAGCTCGAGGGACTGTGCCGTCGCTTCGGGGCTCTGACGGCTCTCGACCACCTGACCTTCTCGGTGCCGAGCGGGCAGGTGGTGGGCTTCCTCGGCCCGAACGGCGCCGGCAAGACGACGACCATGCGGGCCGTGTTCGGCCTCACCGATCTCGACGCGGGGATCGTCCGCTGGAACGGGGAGCCGGTCGGGCAGGCGGATCGACGGCGCTTCGGGTACATGCCCGAGGAGCGCGGCCTCTACCCCGCCA
Organism: uncultured Acidimicrobiaceae bacterium; assembly: GCA_963764305.1. Lineage (GTDB taxonomy): Bacteria > Actinomycetota > Acidimicrobiia > Acidimicrobiales > RAAP-2 > Bog-473. The sequence goes on from CAVXSD010000006.1 coordinate 691,185, forward strand.
TGCAGGTGGGCGAGCAGCTCGAATACCTGGGACGGCTGCACGGCATGACACCGGCCGACGCCCGACGCGCCAGCGAAGGATGGCTCGAGCGCCTGGGTATCGCCGAGCGCGAGCAGGACAAGGTCGAGGAGCTCTCCCACGGCAACCAGCAACGTGTGCAGCTGGCCGCCGCCCTCCTGCACGGGCCCCAACTGCTGGTCCTCGACGAGCCGCTGGCCGGCCTCGACCCGAGCGGAATCGACGCCATCGGCCGTGTCCTGGTGGAGCAGGCCCGGTCTGGGTGCTGTGTCCTCTTCTCGAGCCACCAACTCGACCAGGTCGAGGACCTCTGTGAGTCGGTCGCCATCATCGACCACGGCCGCCTCGTGGTGGCCGGCCGGGTCGATGACCTGACCTCCAGCGGCCCGCGGCGCCTCGTGGTGCGCGTCGAGGGCGACCGTGACGGTGTGTGGGCGCGGGATCTCGCCGGGGTCAGCATCTCCGAGGTCGCCGGCGGCGAGGTCCGGCTGGTGCTCGATGACGCCGCCGATAGCGATTCCGTGTTGCACGCGGCCACGGCTGCGGGCCGGCTGACCGAATTCGTGTTCGCCCGGCGCCGCCTGTCCGAGGTCTTCCGGGAGGCGCTGGCGTGATGGCCGTCGTCATCGTCGTCTTGGCCGCGCTCGCGGTCGGCATCCGGCTGGTGCGGCGCGCCCGCCGGCGGCGAGGCGCGCCGGAGCGCACCTGGGCCCTTTCCCGACACGCACGGTGGCTGGGCGACTCCGGGCTCGTGGCCGCCCGCGAGATCCGTGAGCGGGTGCGTGGCCGCGTCTTCCGGGTGGGGACGCTGCTGATCCTGGCCGTTGTGGCGGGCGCCATCGTCATTCCCACGCTGATCCGCAGCACGCCCGAGCCCCAACGCATCGGGGTGGTCGGTGACCTCCCGGCCGCCTTGCGCTCGACCGTCGCCACCGCGGCCAAGAGCGTGGGTACCACCGTGCACTTCGTGGACGAGCCCGACGCCGCCGCCGCACGCACGCAACTGCACGCCGGCCGGCTCGATCTCGTCCTCGTGAACGGTGAGGATCTCGTGGTGAACCAGCCCATCAGCACGACGGACACGTCCACCATGGCCCAATTCGTGGCCGCCACCGCGCGCACGCTCGGGGTGGCCAAGGCGCTGGCCGACGCCCACCTGTCCCCGGTCCAGTCGTCGGCACTTGCGCATGCGAAGCCGCTCCACGTGCACAGCCTGCAACCGGGAAGCACGAAGTCGAAGGTGAACGCGACGGCAGTGATCGGGCTGATCCTCATCTTCCTCATGCTCACCCAGTACAACACCTGGATCTTGATGGGCGTCATGGAGGAGAAGGCCAGCCGGGTCATCGAGGTGCTCCTCGCCGCCATCAAGCCCATCCAGCTCCTGAGCGGTAAGGTGCTCGGGATCGGCCTGGTGGCGTTCGGGCAGGCCGCCCTTGTCGTGGCCGTCGCCCTCGTGCTCGGCGCCGCCGTCGGCTCCGACCTCCTCCATGGCTCGGCGCCACTGGTCCTGGTGAGCACCTTGGTGTGGCTCGTGGTCGGCTACTCCTTCTATTGCTGGGTCTACGCGGCTGCCGGCTCCATGGCCGAGCGCCAGGATCAGGTCCAGAGCCTGGCCCTCCCGCTCAGCCTTCCAATCCTCTTCGGCTACGTCATCGCCATCACGGCGGTCTCCTCGGGAGACGCGTCGCCGCTGCTCAAGGTGCTGGGGTACCTGCCCCCAACGGCGCCGTTCGCCATGCCGGTCCTTGTCGGGCTGTCCGCCGTTACCTGGTGGCAGTTCATGGCGTCCGCCGCCATCAGCGTCGTCTGCACCGTCGGGGTGGCCCGCGTCGCCACCTCCGTCTACCGACGGGCCATCTTGCGCACGGGTCGGCGGGTCAGACTCCGCGAGGTGTTCGCCCGGACCGGGTGACCGCGGCGCTCAGACGGCGGCTCCGGCCCAGTCCGACCCGGCGTGCACGGTGTCCGTGTCGGTCCCCGAGCGCAGGATGCGCCCGGGGACGGCGCCGGTGAAGTCGCCCTCGCGGACGATCTCGGTGCCGTTGACCAGGACGTGCCCGACGCCCACCGCGTCGGCGTAGAGGCGGCTGGCGCCGCCCGGCAGGTCGTCGTGGGTCCGCACGGGACCGTGGCCGATGGCGGTCGGGTCGAAGACGACGACGTCGGCGAAGGCGCCGGGGACCAGGCGGCCGCGGTCGCGCAGCCCGTAGAGACGCGCCGGGACGTCGGTGAGGAGCCGCACTGCCTGCTCCCAGCTGAGCAGACCCCGCGCCCGTACCCCGTCTCCCAGCATGGAGGTCGAGTAGATCGCCCCGCACATGGTGTCGAGGTGCGCGCCGGCGTCGGAGCCCCCGACGATGGCGCGCGGGTCCTGCCAGGCCTGCGCCCGCAGCACCCAGTCCTCTTCGGACTCACCGATGGGAGGTCGCAGTCCCGTGCGCAGGCCATCCGCCACCACGACGTCGAGGAGGGCGTCGAACGGCTCCAGGCCGCGCGATCGCGCCACCTCCCCCACACTCCGACCCTCGGCGTCGGCGTTCTCCGGGGCGAACGTCTCCTCGAATATCAGGCGGTCCCACACCGCCAGATGCCGCAGAATCCCGGCCTCGTCCGACTGCGCGCCGGCGTCGAGCCGGCGTCGTGTCGCCGGGTCCGACAGCGCCGCCATGCGCTCGGGCACGGGCAGCGCGAAGACCTCGCGCCACCCGGGCAGGCCGTCGAGGATGGCGCCGTGCTCGAAGCTCAGGCGCAGCTGCATGGTGTGGGGCAGGGTCAGCGCCACGACGGTGGCTCCGCGGGCGGCAGCCGCCGTCCCCGCGGCCAGCTGGCTCCAGGCATTGTCGGGATTCATGGCCGAGACCCCGAGCACGTTCCAGTTGACCGGTCGATCCGCCAGCAGCGACATGGTGGAGAGGAAGTCGATGTCGTCCTCACTGAAGCCGTTGAGGCAGCCCGCCACGATGAGCTCGACCGTGGTGCCCTCGTGCCGGCGCACCGCGGTGGCCAGGCGTTCCATCTCCTCCCGGCTCGCCGCCCGCGAAGGGACGGGCTGACCATCACCGTCGTTGTGCGTGTGGACTTGCGAGGTCGAGAAACCGAGCGCCCCCTCCGCCAGCGCCGCGTGGAGCACCGCCTCCATGGCCTCGAGGTCCCGGGTGTCGGCACTGCCCCCGACGGCGCGGTCGCCCATGACGAGCCGGCGCAGCGTCGAGTGCCCGACGAGGAAGCCGGCGTTCACGGCGATGCGGCCGTCCAGGCGGCCGATCCACTCGCCGAACGAGCCCCAGTCCCAGGGCAGGCCTGCGCGCAGCGCGGCCAGGGGCATGCCCTCGACCCGCGCCATCATCCGCGCGATGTAGTCGACGTGCTCCGGCGCCATTGGCGCGAGCGAGAAGCCACAATTGCCGCCGAGCACCGTGGTCACGCCGTGGAGCGGAGAGGGGCTTGCGTTGGGGTCCCAGAAGAGCTGGGCGTCGTAGTGCGTGTGCAGGTCGACGAAGCCGGGGGTGACGAGCATTCCCGTGGCGTCGATCACGGTGTCCGCGCCGGCGCTGTCGGCACCGGACCCGATGCCGACAATCCGCTCACCGTCGATCACGACGTCGGCTCGGACCGGCGGCTCACCCGTGCCGTCGACCAGCGTCCCACCGCGGACCGCAACCGTCATGACAGTCCCTCCTGTTCCGCCGGCCGCGGCCGGCGCACCCTCACCCGCTGGCGGGCGAAGGCCTGCATGCCCTCGGTCCCCAGCTCAACACCGAAGCCGGATTGCTTCCACCCGCCCATCGGCGCGTACATGTCGATTGCCGACAGGCCGTGAGCATTGACGAACACCGTCCCGGCCGACAAGTGCGACGCCACGTCGGCCGCCAGCGCGTCGTCGTTGCTCCAGACCGAGGCGCAGAGTCCGAACGCGGTGTCGTTGGCGGCGTCGACCGCCTCGTCGATGTCGTCGTAGGGGATCACGGGGAGGGCGGGCGCGAATTGCTCCTGGCGCACGATGCCTGCGTCACGGGACGGTGCCACCACCAACGCCGGAGACACGAAGTAGCCACCCGATCCCGCGTCCTCGTCGCGCACCCGGCCCGGCCGGACGACCACGGCTCCGGCTGCGGCGGCCTCCGACAGCAGCCCCTCGACCCGGTCGCGTGCGCTCGCGGTGTGCACCGGACCCATGGTCACGCCTTCAGCCAGTCCGTCGCCGACCAGCTCGGCGGCCAGTCGGTGGGCCAGCGCGTCCACCGTCTCGTCCAGTCGGTCCCGGTGCACGTAGAGCCGCTTGATGGCCATGCAGACCTGTCCGCTGGTGACGAAGGCCGCCTCCACGATGCGCTCGGCCAGGCTGGCGTCGCCCACTACGTCGGGAGCCAGGATGGCGGCGTCGTTCCCTCCGAGCTCGAGCACCACCGGCCGGGTCGTGGCGGCAGCGGCGGCCATGACGGCCTGGCCGGTGCCCACGCCACCGGTGAAGGAGACCATGTCGACGTCGGGATGGCCAACCAACGCCGCACCGAGCGCGGCCTCGGGCCCGTTCACGACATTGAGCACACCGGGCGGCAGCATCTCGGCCATGGCCGACGCCACGAGGAGCACGGTGCCCGGACAGGTCGGTGGCGCCTTCACCACGACCGTGTCCCCGGCCAGCAACGCGGGCAGCACCTTGTTGCCCATGACCGACACCGGCCAATTGAAGGGCAGCACGGCGGCCACGACGCCGTGCGGCACCCACTCGATGCGCGTGGCCCCGCCTGCGAGGTCACGGGGTGCCAGCGCCTGCGCGACCAGTGGCGCGAAGGCCGACGCCATGCCGCCCATGGTCGCGGTGTCGAAGATGGCCTCCAGGTGCGTCTTGCCGTGCTCGCGGGTGAGCAGCCGGGCCAGGTCCCGAGTTTCGACGGCGGCCACGCCCGCCTCGGCTGCCGCGACGACACGAACGGCGCGGTCTTCCACCTCCAGCGCGGACCAGGCTCGCTGCGATCGGCGGGCGGCGGCCACCGCCAGGTCGAGCTGTGCCGGCGACGTGGACGGGGCGTCGAACACGACCTGGGCCGGGCGGGCCGGGTTGGTCACCGGGTAGGTGCCCGCAGCCCCGGGCACGACAGTGCCGTCGATGAGCAGGCCGACCCCGGTGATGACGTCCTCGACACGTGTGGTCATGCGCTCTCCCCCGGGCCTGACGACTTTGCTGACGATAGTGTCACCTTCCCATGGGAGCCGTCGAGACAGGACCCGCACCCGGGCGCGCCACGCTGCTGCCGGACCCCGAACCCAGGGCTGTGCTCGTCCCCGTGATCTCGGTCGACGACCACCTGATTGAGCCGCCCGACCTCTTCGAGCATCGCCTGCCCGCCGCGCTCGCCGACGGGGCACCACGCGTGGTCGAGCAGGACGACGGGACCCAGAGCTGGGTCTTCGAGGGCAACCACTACCCCAACGTCGGGCTCAATGCCGTGGTGGGCCGGCCGCGTGACGAGTGGAGCATGGAGCCGGCACGCTTCGACGAGATGCGCCCGGGCTGCTTCGACATCGAGGCCCGCGTGCTCGACATGGACCTGGCCGGCATCTGGGCCTCCCTGTGCTTCCCGTCGCTCGTGTCGGGATTCTGCGGCGCGGTCTACTCGCGGGCGCAGGACCGCGACCTCGGGTTGGCCTGCCTGCGCGCCTTCAACGACTGGCACCTGGAGGTGTGGGCGGGCAGTCACCCCGACCGCATCATCCCGCTCCAGCTCCCCTGGCTGGCCGACGTGGAGATCGCCGCCGCCGAGGTGCGGGCCAACGCCTCCCGTGGCTTCAAGGCCGTCAGCTTCCCCGAGTTCCCGGCCCAGCTGCGGTTGCCCTCGATCTTCAGCGGCCTCTGGGACCCCTTCTTCGCCGCCTGCGCGGAGACCGCCACGGTGGTGTGCCTGCACACCGGCGCGTCAGGTTGGGCGCCGCTCCCCTCGCCCGACCCCCCCTTCGAGCTCCTCCCCACCGTCTTCCCGGTCAACGCCCTCCTGGCCGCCGGTGAGTGGCTGTGGTCGGGCGTGCCGCTGCGGTTCCCCGAACTGCGGGTCGCCATGTCGGAGGGTGGCATCGGCTGGGTGCCCATGCTGATGGACCGGGCCGATTACGTCCTCGGGCACTCGGCGTCGGGGACCGAGAGCACCGCCTGGCCCTCGGAGCTCTTGCCGAGCGAAGTGCTCCGCCGCAACTTCTGGTTCTGCTCCATCGACGACCCTTCCGCCGTCGCACAGCGCCACGTGATCGGGGTCGACCACATCATGGTGGAGAGCGACTACCCGCACGCCGACTCGTCGTGGCCGGACACCCAGCGGGTGATGGCGGACACGTGGGGCGCCCTCCCCGACCATGAACTGCGGGCGGTGGCCGGGGGCAACGCAAGCCGACTTTTCCGTCACCCGCTCCCGCCCGCGGACGACTGGCGGATGGAATCGCGGTAACCGTGCCCGGTCCGCAACCGCTCCCACCGCGCGCCGGGCCGGTCGTCGACGCCGACGGCCACGTGGTCGAACCAGAGTCCGCCTGGTCCCACCTGCCCGCCCCGTACCGGCCCCGCATCAGCCGCGACCGCCACGGCTACGAGCACGTCGTCGTCGGTGACACCGAGATCTTGGCCGTCCCGCTCGGGAATCTGGCCCGCCCGGGCTCCGCTTTCGACGACCCCACGACCTTCCGCCCCCTGGCCGAGGCGCTCCCCGGCGGATCGGACCCCGTCGCCCGCCTGCAGGACATGGACCGCGAGGGCATCGACCAGGCCGTCCTGTACCCCACCATCGGGCTCTATTTCTCGGTTGTGGAGGACCCGGCCACCGCGGTCGCCCTGGCCGCCGCGTACAACGACTGGCTGGCCGGCTATTGCGCAGCCGATCCGCGCCGGCTCTTCGGGGTGGCCCTGCTGCCGCTGCAGGACCCGGCGGCCGCGGCCGGCGCGCTCCGCCACGCCGTGACCGATCTCGGCTTCGTCGCCGGCTTCGTCCGGCCCAACCCTTGCCTGGGCCGCTCGCTGCCCGACCGGGCCTACGACGTGGTGTGGGAGGCGGCCGAGGAGCTCGATGTGCCCGTCGGCATCCACGAGGGCAGCTCGGTCATCGTGCCGACACTCGGGTCGGACCGCCCCTTCAATCCGCTCGTGCTGCACGCGGTGTCGCACTCGTTCGAACAGATGCTCGCCTGCGCACAGCTCATCGCCTTCGGTGCACTGGAGCGGCACCCGGGCCTGCGCCTGCTCTTCTTGGAGTCCTCCGGCGGCTGGGCCCCGTTCTGGCTCGAACGTCTGGACGGGCAGGCGACATCCTTCGCCGGCTTCTGCCCCGACATGGCGCTGCGGCCCTCGGAGTACTTCGCCCGGCAGTGCGCCATCAGCTTCGAGGTGGACGAACGCACCCTGCCCGCGCTGGCGCAGTTCGTGGGCGAAGGGCGCATCGTCTGGGGCAGCGACTACCCCCACCACGACGCCACCTTTCCCGGCGCAGTCGATGCAATCCGCGCCACCGTCGCCCCCTGCTCGACCGCGACCCAGGCCAAGGTGCTGGGCGTGAATGCCCGGAGGATCTACCGCCTCCCGGCGCGCCACACCGGCCCGGCGGCCCTCATCGGCGACTACTTCACCGCCGTCACCGCGCAGGAGCCCGAGCTGGTACGCGGGGTGTTCGCGGCCGACGCCATCGTCGACGTCGACGGCGACGTGCGGCGCGGGCACGAGGACATCCTGCACTATTACACCGACCACACCTTCGTCTTCGAGGACTTCCGCCCCGATGCCGGCCCGTTGCGGGTGGACGGCACGACCGTCACCGTGGACATCGACGTGCACCTCGGCGGAGCCGACCGATCGGTGCGCGACGTCTTCGAGACCGACGGGGACCGCATCACCTCGCTGCAGGTGCGCGGGTTCGCCGACGTGCTGCGTGCCGCCGCAGCGCGCTGACGACGCCGCCTGAGCCGGCCCGGATCAGGCTGGCTGGGGCTGTGGGCCGCGCAGGAGGCGGCCCGGTCGCTCCCCCGTCGCCTCGTCGTGCTCACGCACCACCGTGCCCGACTTGACCGTCGCCACGTACCCCCGGGCGCGCTGCACGAGCCGCTTGCCCGACGCCGGGAGGTCGTAGACCATCTCGGGGGACTCGAGCGCGAGTGCGCCGTGGTCGATGATGTTGACGTCCGCCAGGTGGCCCGGTGCCAGCAGCCCCCGGTCGCGGAACCCGTAGAGCTCCGCCGTGCGGCGGGTCTGGAGGTGGACCACGGTCTCGGCGGGCAGTCCTTCGCCCCGGCTGCGATCGCGGGCCCAGTGGGCGAGCATGAACGTCGGCAGGCTGGCGTCGCAGAGCACGCCGCAGTGCGCGCCGCCGTCCCCCAGCCCGAGGACCGTGGCCGGGTGCACGAGCATCTCGCGCACCGCGTCGAGGTTGCACGCCGAGTAGTCGAGCAGCGGCAAGTACAGGAGCTCCCTGCCGTCGCGCTGGAGCATCAGGTCGTAGAGGACCTCGTCGGTCGTCCTTCCCTGCGCGGCGGCGAGGGCGGTGACGCTGCGTTCGGGCGGCGGCTCGTAGTCCGGCGGGTCGCCCAGCGGGAACAGCTTGTGCAGGTTGCACCGCAGCAGCTGGACGAACCCACCCGGGTTCGGCTCCTCACGCAGGATCGCCGCCCGCACGTCCGGCGTGCGCAGCCGGGCCACCCGCTCCGGGAGCGGCAGGTGCGCGATCTCCTGGTAGGCCCGGTGGTGGGCGAAGGGGTGAGTGACGGACTGGAAGCCCACCATGAGCGACGTCGGCTTGCCCGCCACCTGCGGCACCAGCCAGGCCCCGCGCCGGTTGGCGGCCACGCCGCGGTCGATCCACTCGCGCCACAGGTCCGGCGAGAAGTCGGCCTGGAGCACCTGGTAGGTCACCGGGACTCCGGCGCGGGTCGAGATCTCCGACATCCAGGAGAATTCGTGCTCGAGGTCCCACATGTCGCTGGCCACCGAGAAGACCCGGTGCCCCGCCTTGCCGAGCGCTTCGCCGATGGCGATGAGCTCTTCTGCCGCGGCGTTGGTGCCCGCGGCCAGCTCGCCGTCCTTGGCCCGGTGGAGGATCGTCCGCGTCGTCGACGCGCCGATGGCGCCGGCCCGCACGGCCTCGCGCACGAGTGCTGCCATCTCCCCGATCTCCTCGCCGTTGGCCGTGTCGTTGGCCCGACCCTCACCGAGCACGTACGCCCGCAGCGCGCCGTGGGGGACGAGGGACGCCACGTCGAGCACGCGATCGGTCCGCTCCACCTCGTCGAGGTATTCGCCGAAGGTCTCCCAGTTCCAGTTCATCCCCTCGGCCAGCGCCGTGCCGGGAATGTCCTCCACTCCCTCCATCAACTGGATCAGCCAGGCGCGATCGGACTCGCGGGCCGGCGCGAACCCCACGCCGCAGTTGCCCATGACCACCGTGGTGACCCCGTGCCAACCCGACGGCGAGACCTCCGGGTCCCAGGTCGCCTGGCCGTCGTAGTGGGTGTGGATGTCGACCCAACCGGGCGTGACGAGGAGACCCTCTGCGTCGATGACGCGGCGGGCCGGACCTTCGACCTCGCCCACCGCGGTGACGATGCTGCCGTCGATCGCCACGTCACCGGTGCGGGTCGGCTGCCCCGATCCGTCGGCGATCGTGCCGCCACGGATGATCAGGTCGTGCATGCGTGCTCCTCTCGGGGCGCTCCGGCGTGCCTCCGCCGCGGGCGGTGCACCGTGGCGAGGCGGCGGCCGGTCACACCCAGCTTCGCAGCTTTTCGATCATGGCGACAGGATCGGGGCCGACGGGCGTCACGTTGAGGTGGGTCACCCCCACCTCGGCCAGGGCCGCCACGCGCTCCTTGATGTAGGACTCGGGGCCGCAGAGCGACGTCGCCTCGAGTAGCTCCGTCGGCACCAGCGCCGCCGCCTCTGCCTTCTTGCCCGACAGGTAGAGCTCCTGGATCTCGGCGGCTTCCTTCTCATAGCCGTAGCGGCAGGCCAACGCATTGTAGAAGTTCCTCCCCTTGGCGCCCATGCCGCCGATGTAGAGCGCGGCGCCGCCGCGTCCCATGTCACGGATGGACGCAACCTCCGCGGGCTCGCCGATGGCGAAGATGCCGCCCGCCGCGATCTGCAGAGTGTCGAGCGAGGGGTCCCGCTTTGCTGCGCCGGCGCCGAGCGAAGGCCCGAAAACCTCCTTGACTTTCTCGGGGACGAAGAAGATGGGGAGCCAGCCGTCGGCCACTTCGGCCGTCATGGCGACGTTCTTCTCGCCCAGCGCGGCGACCCAGATCGGGATGCGTGACCGCACCGGGTGGTTGATCAGCTTGAGGGGCTTGCCCAGTCCCGTCCCCTCGCCGGCCGGCAGGGGGATGTGGTAGGCCGCGCCGTCGTGGGTGAGCGGGGCCTCGCGGGCCCAGACATCGCGGCAGATCTCGATGATCTCGCGCGTGCGGGCGAGCGGGCGGTCGTAGGGCACGCCGTGGAAGCCCTCGATCACCTGGGGGCCCGAGGCGCCCAGACCGAGGTGGCAGCGCCCACCCGAAATGGCGTCGACGCCGGCAGCGGTCATGGCGATCAACGTCGGCGTGCGGCTGTAGATGGGCAGGATGGCCGAGCCGATCTCCACCCGCTCGGTCTTGGCGGCCAGGTACCCCATGTAGCTGGGCGCGTCGAAGCTGTAGGCCTCGGCCACCCAGACAACGTCCAGCCCGACCTTCTCCAGCTCCGCCGCCTGGCGGGCCGATTCGGCGAACCCCCCGGCGTAGCTCAACGTCATGGACAGCTTCACGCGGTCCTCCCTTCCCTCGTCCTGGAGCGGGCCCGGGTGCACCTTCGCCGCTCGTCTCGGTTGCCCATCCTGCTCCGGAAAAAGAGTATTCTCAAATTCTCGGGCGGATCACCTTTTAGCATCGCAGTGGTGACGGAGGCCCGGATCGAATTCGTCCTGTTCGACCTGGGCGGAGTGCTCATCGAACCCGGCGGGGTGGCGCCGATGCGGGGATTGAGCGGCATCGGCAGCGACGAGGCGCTGTGGGCCCGCTGGCTGAGCTGCCGTTGGGTGCGCCGCTTCGAGGCGGGCGGGTGCACCCCAGAGGAGTTCGCCGCCGGGGTGGTGGACGACTGGGAGCTCGACTTGGAGCCGGTTGCCTTCCTCCAGCGCGTTCGGCGGCTGGCCCGAACCGCCCTACGGCGGGGCGCTCGAGCTCGTCACCGAGGTCCAGGCGAAGGTCCCGGCTGGGTTCCTCTCGAACATGAACTCCTTCCAGTGGGCAGGCAACTACGAGGGGATCCCCCTGACCGAGGCCTTCGACTTCCGCTTCCTCTCCTTCGAGCTCGGGCTGGTCAAGCCCGATGCGGCCATCTTCGATGCCGTGGCGGCGCACCTGCCGGTCCCGCGCGACCGGGTGCTCTTCCTCGACGACAACGCGATCAACGTGAAGGGGGCGGAGGGGGCGGGGTTCGCCGCCCGACGGGTGCGCGGCGTCAGCGGCGCCCGGGACGCGCTCGTGACGGCAGGCGTGCTCGGAGGCTGAGCGCCCCCCGCTGCTCCACCCGTGAGGCGCCGGTTGACGCGCCTGTGACAACATGCCGCCATGGTTGCCAACGGCCCGATACTGCGTCTCCTGCCGCGCCTCAGCGACGACGTCACCTTCTTCTGGACCTCCGGCGAGGACGGCGTGCTGCGGTTGCTGCGCTGCAACGCGTGCGGGTTCTACCTCCACCCGCCCGGCCCGGTCTGCCCCCGCTGCCTGTCGCGTGACCTGGGCCCCCAAGAGGTCAGTGGGAGGGGTCACGTGGAGACGTTCACCGTCAATTACCAGCAATGGATCCCCGGGAGCGACCCCTACATCATCGCCTGGGTGTCGATCGACGAGCAGCCCGACGTCCGCCTGACGACGAACCTGGTCGACGTGGAGCCGGACGAGGTGCACGTCGGCATGCCGGTGCGCGTGCTGTTCGAGCACGTCGAGGACGTCTGGCTCCCGCTCTTCACCCCGGCGGTGGACGCGTCGTGAGCCCACGTCCGGCCGAGGAGCCGCTGGAACGCCGGGCCGTCATCTCGGGCATCGGGCAATCGGACGTCGGGCGCCGGCTGGGGCGCTCCGACCTCGACCTGACGGTGGAGGCGGCGCTGGTCGCCATCGCCGACGCCGGGCTGACCCGCGACGACATCGACGGGCTGTCGACCTATCCCGGCATGGGGACGGGGACGCCGGGGTTCGCCGGCCCGACCACACCGGAGGTCCAAGACGCCCTGGGCCTGTCCCTGAACTGGCACGACGGCGGGGGCGAGGGCGCCGGGCAGATGCGCGCCGTGATCGCCGCCACGCTGGCCGTGGCGGCGGGCCTGGCCCGGCACGTCCTCGTCTACCGCACCGTCAGCGAGGGCACGGCCCAGGGCACCGGCGGGCGTGGTGGCATAGGCGGTTCGGGCGGCGGGGGCTCGGTCCCCCGCTTCGGCAGCTTCATGCAGTGGTCGCTCCCCTACGGCGCCGTCTCGGCGGCCAACTGGATCGCCATGGTGGGTCAGCGCCGCATGCACGAGTTCGGCCTGACCCGCGAGCAGCTGGGCCAGATCGCCCTCAACGCGCGGCGCAACGCCGCCCTCAACCCCAAGGCCATCTACACGGACCCCATGACGATGGAGGACTACCTGGCGGCGCGCATGATCACCACGCCGCTGTGCCTCTTCGACTGTGACGCGCCGTGCGACGGGTCGACGGCGGTCATCGTGTCGCACCGCGACGTGGCCGGCGACCTGGCCCACCCCGCCGTGCAGATCAACGCCGTCGGCACCGCCCTGCGGGGCCGGCCCAGCTGGGACCAGTTCGACGACATGACGACGATGGCGGCACGCGACGCGGCGGCCTCCATGTGGGAGCGCACCGACCTCACCCCGGCCGACGTGGACACGGCACAGCTCTACGACGGCTTCAGCGTCCTCGCCATCGTGTGGCTCGAGGCTCTCGGGTTCTGCGGCCGCGGCGAGAGCGGGCCCTTCATTGAGGGGGGCGCCAACATCGCCCGCGACGGCCTGTTGCCACTCAACACGTCCGGCGGCCAGCTCTCGGGCGGACGCCTGCACGGGTTCTCCCTGATCCACGAGGCCTGCGTGCAGCTGCGCGGCGAGGGCGGCGAGCGCCAGGTGGTGCGCCCGGGTGGCCGCAACCCCGAGGTGGCCGCGGTGGCCAACGGCGGCGGCCCCATCGCCGGCACCATGCTGCTCACCCGCGGCGTGTCCTAGATCTTCTTCGTACCGTGTCAACCAACGTTTGCGAGGTCCTGCCCGGCGGATCGCGACGTAACCGGCGACGCCGGGGGACACCCTCATTTTGTCGTGGCCGGAAACCGTAGCCTTCAGACCGGAAGCACCTCAGGGATAACCCTGCCGAGTTACGAGGAAGTGCCTCCACACGCAGCCACGCTGCCATCCGGTCGTGCGGGTCGCAGGCGTAAGTGCATGAAAAAGGGCCCACTCATCAGTTCCTGGAACGCTCTCGGATCTCGCATCTCAAGCTCCGGGTTCGGTCTGGCTTCGACCAGGCGATCGATGAGGAATCCCGCCTCGCTGAAGGCGTCAGTGGCGGCGGTCAGGGGGCGACGCCAGAAGGTGACGGCGTGTGGCTTGACCCACACCTCCGATACCTGAAGGAAGGCGAAGTAGTCCTCGGGGCAATGGTTCCTCCAGTCCCACGCCGGATGATGTATCGACATCACCACCGAGCCGGTGGGTCGGAGCACCCTGTGAAGTTCTCGCAGCGGCGCGACCCAATCGCGCAGGTAGTGGAACACGAGCGACGCCACCACCAGGTCCACGCTCGCGTCTTCAAGGAAGGTCAGTGGCTCAGCCAGATCGTGGTGACGCAGTTCCGCGCGATCGCCGACCCGTGAGCGGACGATCTCAAGCATGGCGGTGCTCACATCGCAGGCCACTACGGCCGCGCCGTGGTCAACGAGCCACTCGGTAAGCGGCCCAGTGCCGCATCCGACCTCCAAAACCCGTTTGCCGGAGATGTCGCCGAACAGCGCTATCGTCGCCGGGCGTTCGTAGTAGTTGTTGGCGCCGCTGCTGGCATTGTGGCTGTCGTACTCGACCGCCATCGCGTCGTATTCCGACGCAGTACGGGCTGAGTCCGGGTTCGCCACCACCGAAAGGGTAACAAGCGCCACCTGACGGTCGAGCCGTCTGGACCCTCCCGTCGGTCACCCAGTTGCGCCGCAGGGCGGCACTGTCCGGGCGGCGGGCGCTCCACCCGAGGGTCGGGCTGCTGGTGGCTGGTCACCATCGGAAGGCAGCCCGACACTCGGGGTGATCGAACCGAGGCACCGATCCCTTGAAACCGGCCCGGACATCAGATGGCCCGTCACCATGAAGGTCCTGCGCCCATGGTGCGTCGTTCGGAGATACCGCAAACGTTGGCTGACGCGGCACTTTAGACGAGGCGGGTGCTACCGCCCCCGGGGTGTGGTCCCCGCCAGGTGGTGCGCGGCGCGCGCCGCCAAGGCGACCAGCGTCAGGGTCGGCCCATAGCCGCTCGAGGTGACGAACACCGAAGAGTCGGTGACCACGACGTTGTCCAGCGCGTGCACCCTCCCCCAGCGGTCGACCACCGAGGTGTCGGGGTCGTCGCCCATGCGCACCGTGCCCATGACGTGGCGGCTCTCGGGAATCGGCGTCGCACCGACGCCGTGGTACGAGACCCCCGGGGAGGAGGTGTGCAGCACCCATTCGGCGCCCATCTCCTCGAGCACCGATTGCAGGATCTTGCCGTGGTACTTCGACGCCGCCAGCTCGTGGTGCCCCGGCTGGTACGTGACGCGCGCGACCGGAAAGCCGCGGGCGTCGCGTATGGACGGGCTCAGGTCGACCGTGTTGGTGGCGTAGGGCAGGTCCTCCCCCTGCATGATGAAGGCCCACATGCGCTCGCGCAGGTTCGACTCCCGCATGGCCTGAGCGTGGTGGCGCCCCCAGGGCGAGTGGCGCGCCTCCATGATGGGCAGCCCGCCCCCGCTGTGCTCCACCAGGCCGCCGCGGAACCACGGGAGGCCGGCCTCTGCCGCCGCCTCATGCGCGCGGTCGTCCTGGACCATGGCGTCGTCGTGCACGTGGGTGACGGCCCGCCCCTTGTGCGGGTGCAGGCGCATGGTCGGGAAGTGCCCGACGACGATGGTCTGGAAGTGCACCATCAGGTACTTGCCGAGCGCCGGGTGGTCCAGCCCGGAGAGCAGCAGCAGGCGCGGCGTCTCTATGGCGCCCCCCGCCACCACGACCAGCTCGGCCTCCCTGGTGTGCGTGACGCCGTCCTGCCCGATGAACTCGACGCCGGTGGCCCGGCGGCCCCGAGTGATGATGCGGCTGACGTAGGTCTCGGCCATCAGCTCGGCCCGCCCGGTGGCCATCGCCTTGGTCAGCAGCGCCACCGGATCGCCCTTGGCATGGATGGGGCAGCCGAAGAAGGCGCAGTAGCCGCAGTTGTTGCAGGCAGGGCGGCCGTCGTAGGCGATGCTGTTGGCCGCCGTCGGTGCCTCGTAGGGGTGCAGCCCGATTTTTTCGGCGGCGGCCGACGATAGGACCGCGCCGTACATCGGCGCTCCGGGGGCCATGGGGTAGGGGCCGGATCGCCAGGCGGCGAACGGGTTGGCGCCCGCCCGGCCGGCCACTCCGATGGCCCGCTCGACCTCGGCGTAGTACGGCTCGAGGTCGTCGTAGCCCAGCGGCCAGTCGTCGACCGCGGCGCCCTCCTGGGGGCCGTAGGTGGAGAAGAGCCCGAAGTCCTCCTCCCGGAAGCGCGGGACCTTGCCGTCGGCGTGGGTCCCGCCCCCCCCAACCGTGGTGGGGATGGAGTTCACCTCACCGACGTGCGTGTGCTCGCCTTCGTCCGCCGAACGGCGGAAGGCCCGCGGCTCGACGAGCGGGTCGGGACCAAGGAAGTAACGCGAGACGAACTTGATCTCGTCGTTGGAGTAGTCGCCGGCGGGCTTGGTCAGGTCGTCGGGGTCGAGCAGATGGTTGCGACCCTTCTCAATGATGACGACGGACCACCCGGCCCGGGTCAGCACCTCGGCCGCCGTGGCCCCCCCCGGGCCCGAGCCGATGACAATGGCGTTGGCGGTCACGGCTGCGACACCTCGGCGTCGCTGTAGCCGCGGGGTTGCACGTCGCCCTCGTAGTCGATGTAGGCCCACCCGACCGCGTCCCGGTTGCCCCCGTACTCGGGCGCGCCGTACATGCCCTCGCAGCAGTGCTCCCACAGGAGCGCGCAGAATTCCTCATCGGCGCGCAGCCGACGGCGCTGCTCACGGCCGTCCACCTCGGTGAAGTCGGCGCCCAACGCGGCCAACCCCTCCCGGTAGCGCTCCTGGAGTCCCACCACCGGTCCGTTGAACTCGCGCTCGGGGCGCCCCCGGGAGCCCTCGATCCGCATGCGCCAGGCCAACTCGTCGAGGGGGGACAGCCGGTGGAAAGCGGCGAAGCCGGCCACCCCACCGTGGCGCCCCGATGTCGGCCCACCGGCCCAGATCCGGGGCGGATCGAACGAGAAAGCCCCGAGGAACCCGTCGATGTAGTCGGCCACGCCCGCCTCCTCCGCCCCCGGCGTGCCCTCGCTGGAGGGCAGCATCTGGGCGCAGGCGGCCCGCAACGTGGCGTACTCCTGTTCGCTCAACCAGACGGACATCGGGCAAACGTAGCGTGGCGCCGACCCCAATTGCTGACGCTGCTGTCAGGTTAGGATCCTGCCTCATCCGTCCCGCTGGACGGCGGGCGGGGAGGACGGGCACGACGCTGGAGGGCTACCGGTCGGCGTCGACGTGGGGGGCACGTTCACCGACCTGATCTGCATCACGCCGGACGGCCGGGTCGTGGACAAGGCCCCGACGACGCCACACGACCAGTCCGTCGGGGTCCTGACCGGCATGGAGCAGCTCGCCGGCGCACTCGGCCTCGACCCGAAGGCCTTCTGCGGAACCCCTTGAGGCCTTCGTCCACGGGACGACCACTGCCGACAACACCATGATCGAGATGAACGGTGCGCCCAGCGGCCTGCTGGCCACCGAGGGACACCGCGACGAGAGGGAGCTGCGGCGGACCACAAGGTGGAGATCTGGGACCCCACTGCCGATGCCGCCGACGCGCACACGAGTTCGCGCCCGGCGCACCTCGGGGCCGGGTTCGTGGAGACACCGATTCCCGCAGGGTCGGGTCGGTCCGGGACCGCCCGGATCCCCGTGGATGCCTGGTGCCGGGCCCGAGCGTCAGACGCCGTCTGCGTTGCGCCCCACCCACAGTCTCCAGGGGTGTCTCGGTAACCTGGCCAGCATGGGTGAGGCGCTCGCCATCCTGGCGGCCGTGTTGTTCGCGCTCGGCACCGTCCTCCAGCAGAAGGGAACGCTCTCCACGGCCGCCTCCGGTGACGACCCCCGCTTCCTGCTCCAGATCCTGCACCGCCCCGTCTGGCTCGTCGGCATGGTCTTCCAGTCCACGGGCTGGGTCGTGCAGGCGATGGCGCTGGACCGCGGGTCGCTCGTCGTGGTGCAGTCCCTCACCGCGCTGAGCCTGGTCATCGCGCTCCCGCTCGGCGCGCTGCTGACCAACCAGCACATCGGGCGACGCGAGCTGACCGGGGCCACCCTCACCCTGGTCGGCATCATCTTCTTCATCTCGGCTGGGCAGCCCCAAGGGGGCACGGACCACCCGCCGGCCGGGGCGTGGTGGGCGGCCTGCCTGATCACCGCCGCACTGGTGCTCGCGCTGGTCGTGGTGGGCCGGCGCTTCACCGGTGCCTCCAAGGCGCTGGTCTTCGGCGCCGCGGCCGGCCTCGGCTACGGGCTGCAGGCGGCCGTGACCAAGACGTTCGTCACCGAGCTCGGTGGCGGTCTGCTCGGGCTCCTCGGCAGCTGGTCGACCTACGTGCTCATCATCTCCGCCGTGAGCGGGTTCGCACTGCAGCAGTCCGCGCTCAAGACCGGTGTGCTGGCTCCTGCCATGGCGTCGAGCAACTCGGTGACCCTGTTCTCGAGCGTGATCCTCGGCGTCGCCGTCTACGGCGAGACGCTGGCCAAGACCGGCAACGCCCACGCGGGGTCCACCGTCGTCGGGCTGGTCGTGGCCGTGGTCGGCATTGCCTTCCTCGCCGGGTCCGACGCTCCGACGGAGGTGGCGGGCCCCGCCCATGCGTCACCGGCGATATGACGTCCTTGCGAGGCCGCCGGCTGGCGCACGCCGGGCACTGCCCGCCCCGGCCGTAGGTCCGCGACCGTGCACACGCTCGGCGCGGTGGATGTCGCCGGCTCGTGGTGGGTGTACCTGGGTCTGTTCGTGGCGGTGGCGGCGTCGTGGGCCGGCGTGCCCTTCATCGGCGCCACCGCGCTCGGCGCGGCCGGCGTCGCCGCCAGCCAGGGGAACCTCGACCTGGGGCTGGTCGTCGTCGTCGCCACGGTGGGAGGCGAGGTGGGCGGCCTGATCGGCTACGCCATCGGAAACCGCTGGGGCCGCGAACTGCTGGCGCGGCCCGGCAAGCACCAGGCCGGACGCCAGCACATGGTGCAACGGGGTGAGCGGGCCTATGCCCGCTGGGGTCGACTCGCCGTCTTCTTCACACCTGCCATCGTCTCGGGGACTGCCAAAATGCAGCACGGTCAGTTCGTCCTCTGGAACCTGCTGGCATCGCTCGGCTTCGCGGTGTCGGTGGCGGCCAGTGCCTACGGGCTCGGGCGCATCTTCACGGGCCACGACTCCACGCGCGACGTCGTGACCCTGCTGGTCGGGCTCGCGGTCGGCGTCTTGATCACGGTGCTGTACGTCCGCCACCGTCGCCACCGCGCGGCGGCACGAGGAGCGCCCGGCTGACGCGTCAGCGCGGCAGGCCGAGGATCCGCCCGGCGATGATGTCGCGCTGCACCTGTGAGGTCCCACCGGCGATGCCGGCCGCCTTGCTCCACAGCCACTGGCGCGCCCAGGGGCCGGCCTCAGCCGATGTCGCGTCCCGCCCGGTGACGAGGAGGGCCGCGTCGGAGAGGCCCTGCGTCATGGCCGTCCACGTGAGCTTGACAAAGCTCGACTCGGGCCCGGGCTCCTCGCCGCGCCCGAGCCGGGTCAAGGTGCGCAGGTTGTGCAGGCGGAGCACGTGCAGGTCGATGGATGCGCGCACCAGCGCGTCGGCGACCAGTGGATCATCCAGCGTCCCGTTGCCGCGGGCCTCCTCGTACAGCCGGGCCAGGTAGGCCTCGTGGACCACCTGCTCTTTGAACGGGAAGTTCGTGCCACGCTCGTGCGCCAGCGTGGAGCCGGCCACGGTCCACCCCTGGCCCTCGATCCCCACCACGTGCTCCGCCGGCACGAAGACATCGGTCAGGAAGACCTCGTTGAACTCGGCGTCGCCCGTCATCTGCACCAGCGGGCGCACGTCGACCCCCGGCTCGGACATGTCGACGATCAGTGCGGTGATCCCCTGCTGGGGCCGGGGCGCGTCGGCGTCGGTGCGGGCCAGGCACAGCCCCCACGAGGCGAACTGGGCGTAGGACGTCCAGACCTTGCGGCCGGTGACCTCGAAGCCCCCGTCGACCGGCGTGGCCCGGGTGGCGAGGGAGGCCAGGTCGCTCCCGGCGTCGGGCTCGCTGAAGAGCTGGCACCAGATCTCCTCGGCCGAGAGGATGGGTGGCAGGTAGCGCAGCCGTTGGTCCTCGGTGCCGTGGGCGAGGAGTGTCGGGCCCACCAGGTTGATGCCGACCCGGTTCACCGGCTGGGGGGCCTGGGCTCGGGCGTACTCGCTCTGGTAGAGGGCGACCTGCACCGGAGTGGCGCTGCGCCCGCCGTAGGCACTGGGCCAGTGGACGCCCACCCAGCGGTCGGCGGCCAGGGTGGCCTGCCACGCCCGGCCCCAGGCCACTTCGTCGGCCAGGTCGACGAACGCGGGCGGGCGGGGCAGGTGATCGGCCAACCACTCCCGGAACGAGAGGGCGAATTCCTCGTCCTCCTTCTTCAGCGCGAGATCCACGCCGGCTCCCTCGACCACCCTGACATCGGCGTCACCATATCCGGGCCCGGGTATCGTGCCCTGCCGTGACGGCCCGCCTTCACCCGACCTGGGTACCCGACCTGGGCCGCCGCTACCGCCGGCCGGGCGGCCCCTGGGACGTGCCGACGCTGGACACCCTGCTCGCCGCCCACGGCGGGGAGGTGGTCAACGGCGCGACCCGGCTCACGGCCACCGAGGCGGACGCCTTGGTGGCGACGGTCGCCGGCGGGCTCCGGGAACGGGGCGTGGGGCGCGGCGACGCTGTGGCCTGGCAGGTTCCCAACAGCCTGGCCGCCGCCGTGCTGACCCGGGCCTGCTGGCGCATCGGCGCCGTAGCCGCGCCCGTCCTGCACTCGTTCGGCGCGGCAGACGTGGAGGCGGCCCTCGGGCAGATCGACCCGGTGCTCGTGATCGAGCTCGCGCCCTCGGCGTACTCCGACCCGGCTGGCCTCGCCGATGCCATCGGGGGCGCCCCGGTGCCCGCGGGCGCCTCGCCCAGCCGCCCCTCCGACGTGGCGCTGGTCCTGTTCACCTCGGGCTCGACCGGCGTCCCCAAGGCGGTGCTCCACACGCAGCGAGGCCTCAGTTGGAAGGCGTCGCTCATGGCCCGCGTCCACGCCCTCGGCCCGCGGGATGCGGTGCTCATGCCGGCGCCCATGGCCCATATCTCGGGACTGCTCAACGGTGTCCTGGTGCCGGGGGCCGCCGGGCTGCGCTCGGTCCTCGTCCGCCGCTTCGACCCCGAACAGGCCCTGGCGCTGGTGGCACGCGAGCAGATCTCGTTCATGGCCGGACCGCCGACCTTCTTCATCGCCATGGCCCGCGTCCTGGCGGAGAGCCCGGGCGTGGACGTCTCGTCGGTCCGGCTGGTGTCGAGCGGTGGTGCGTCGGTCACGCCGGCGTTCGTGGAGGACACGGCGCGCACCTTCGACTGCCGCGTCAAGCGGACGTACGGCTCCACTGAGGCGCCCACAGTGACGACCAGCACCGACGACGACCCCTTCGACAAGGCTCGCGACACCGATGGGCGCGCCGTCGGCGCGGTCGAGCTCCGCGTCTCGGACCCCGAGACTGGCACCCGGTGCGGCACCGGGACGCAGGGCGAGCTGTGGGTGCGCGGGCCCGAGATGTTCGCCGGCTACGCCGACGTCGCGCAGACCGCCACCGTCATTGCCCGCGGCGGCTGGTTCCGCACCGGGGACCTGGCCACGGTCGACCGGGACGGATGGGTGCGCATCGTGGGGCGGCTCAAGGACGTCATCATCCGCGGCGGCGAGAACATCTCGGCCTCCGAGGTCGAAGCGGCGCTGGAGGCGCACCCCGGCATCCGCCACGCTGTCGCCGTGGGGTACCCCGACCCGCTCATGGGCGAGCGGGTCGCCGCCTTCGTCGAGTCCGCCGCGCCCTTCGACCTCGAGGAATGCCGGCGCTGGTTCGCCGGCCGCGGCATGGCCGTCTTCAAGACGCCCGAGAAGGTCGAACGGCTGGACCACCTGCCGCTGCTCGGCTCGGGCAAGCCCGACCGGGCCGCATTGCAGCGCCACGCCGCCGCGTCCTGACGCGTGCCGGCCTCCGTTCGGGCCTCCGGATGCCGCGCCGGCGGCAGAGGGGCCCGCAGTAGCTTGGGCCCCGGATCAGGAGAGAGGCTCGCCGGCCTCGAGGCGGGCGCGGAGCAACGCGGCGATGCGGTCGCGGTGTGCCGCGGCATCCCCGTAGCTGACCTGGTCGAGCTGCGCCCGCTTCAGGTACAGGTGCATGTCGTGCTCCCAGGTGAACCCGATGCCGCCGTGCACCTGGAGCCCGGCCTCCATCACACGCCGCGACGCGTCCGAGCACCAGGCCTTGGCCATGCTGGCCGACAGCGAGCGCTCCGGGTCGCCGGCGGCCGCACACCAGGCGGCGTAGTACGCAGTGGAGCGCATCCCCTCCACGTCGACCAGCGCGTCGGCCAGCATGTGCTTGACGGCCTGGAACGAGCCGATGGGCTTGCCGAACTGCACGCGGTCCTTGGCGTACTGGACGGCCAGGGCGAGTACGTGATCGGCCGCGCCGAGCATCTCCGCGCTGGCCAGGGTGGCGGCCCGGTCCACCAGCAGCGCGACGGACTCCTCGCCACCGAGGAACAGTGCCGGCGTGCCGTCGAAGGCCAGCACGCCCAGCTCGCGGGTGCGGTCCATGGCCGACAGGGGCGCCGGACGCCCCTCGGTGCTCAGATCGACCCCGTAGACCCCGCCGGCCGCCAGGACCACGGCGACGTCGGCCGAGGGGGCGTAGGCCACCGGGGGCGTCCGCCCGCTGAGGCACACCTGGCCCTCTCGCCCGCTGACCGTGAGGCCGCCGACGCCCGGCGCGGCGGCCACGCATCCGACCGCCGCCCCTTGGCCCAGCGCCTCGCGCCAGTCCTTCGTCCCGGCGTCGGCCCGCGCCTCGTTCCCGCAGAGTGCACCGAGGGCCACGATGGTGGGGAGGAACGGCGCCGCCACCAGGCGGCGCCCGATCTCCTCGCAGAGCACGGCGAGCTCCACCATGCCCATCCCCAGGCCGCCTTCGTCCTCGGGTAGCTCGATCGCCAGCCAGCCCTGCTCCGCCATGGCCGACCACACGGCGTCGTCGTAGCCCTGGGGAGCGTCCGCCGCGGTGTCGCCCGACGCGGCCCCCGCGCCCGGGAGCGTCCCCACGATCGCCCCGGTCCCGACCCGCGCCCGGAGGGCGTCGGGACCGGCCATCCCGTCGAGGAGCGATGCCGCGGCGTCGCGCAGAGCCTGCTGGTCGCCCGAGAGGTCGAAGTCCACGGCGGCGCAGTCTACGGCGCCCTCTGACACGGGGGTCACCTCGGGGCGAGGCTGTGCCATGCTGCGGCGGATGGATCTGCACGCCACGGCTGAGCAGGAATCGCTGCGGGCCTCCTTCCGGACCTGGCTGATGGAGCACCTGCCGTGGCCCTACGGCGTGGGGCTCCCGCCCCGCTTTGACGACCTGGCCGAGACGGTCGCCTTCGGGCGGCGCTGGCAGGCCGAGCTGGCGGCCGACGGATGGGTCGGCCTCACCTGGCCCGAGGAATACGGCGGCCGCGGCCTGGGGGCGCTCGAGAACTACGTGGTGATCGAGGAGCTGGCGCGGGCCCGGGCCCCCGAGCTGGTGGGCCGTATCGGCATCAACCTGGTGGGCCCCACCCTGCTGGCGCACGGGACGCCCGAGCAGAAGGAGCGCTTCCTCCCCCGGATCCTTTCGGCTTCGGAGCTGTGGTGCCAGCTCTTCAGCGAACCCGACGCCGGGAGCGACCTGGCCTCGCTGACCACCCGGGCCGTCCCGGTCGAGGGCGGCTACCGGGTGAGCGGGCGAAAGGTCTGGACCTCCTACGCCCAGTTCGCCGACTGGGGCCTCTGCCTCACCCGGAGCGACCCCACCGCACCGAAGCGCCAGCAGGGCATCACGGCGCTCATCGTCGACATGCACGCCGACGGCGTGGTGGTGCACCCGCTCGTGCAGTCGACCGGGGAGGCGGAGTTCAACGAGGTGGAGCTCGACGACGTCTTCGTGCCGGACGACGCGGCGCGTCGGCACCGAGGGCGAGGGGTGGGGCGTCGCCGGTTCCACGCTGGCCCACGAGCGCGGTATCAACCCGCGGCAGCTGGTGATCCACGCCCAGCTCATCGAAGAGCTGCTCCGCCTGGCCCAGGCCAACGGGAGCTTCGACGACTGGCGCCTGCGCCAGTCGCTGGCCCAGGCCGCCACCGAGGTGAGGCTCTTCCAGCTCCACAACTGGCGCTCGCTCACCCGACTGTCCAAGGGCGAGTCGCCGGGTCCAGAGGGCAGCGCCCTCAAGCTGTACTGGAGCGAGATGTCCAAGCGGCTGCACCAGACGGCGCTCGACGTCCTCGGACCGGTCTCCCCCCTCTGGGAGGGGGCGGAGGGGAACCCAGCCGACGGCGCCTGGCAGCGCTCGTGGCTCTATTACTTGGCGTCGTCCATCTTCGCCGGCACCAACGAGATCCAGCGGACGCTGGTCGGCGAGCGCGTCCTGGGGCTTCCCCGGGGTTGAGCGCGCCCGGGCCCGTCCCGGCGGCGCGGCAGGATGGCGGACTCAGGGAAGATGGGAGAGATGGCAGAGATGGGAGAGATGGCAGAGAACTTCGAGACGATCCGCTACGAGACCGATGGCGCGGTGGCCACCATCACCATGAACCGTCCGGACATGGCCAACGCGCAGGATTCCACCCTGATCGACGAGCTCGATGCGGCCTTCGACCTGGCCGACGCCGACGACGCCGTGCGGGTCGTGATCCTCGCCGGGGCCGGCAAGCACTTCTCCTCGGGCCATGACCTCAAGGCCCTGGTGAGCGGCGACGGGGACGACCCCTGGGTAGCGCTGCGCGAGACGCCGGAGGGCAAGTTCCAGCACGAGAAGACGATGTACTACGACCGCTGCCTGCGCATCCACGACTTTCGCAAGCCGACCATCGCGGCCGTGCAGGGAAGCTGCATCGCGGCCGGCCTGATGCTGGCCGCCATGTGCGACCTGATCGTCGCCGCCGACGACGCCGAGTTCTCCAACCCGGTGCTGCGGCTCACGGGCGCCGGCGTCGAGCTGCTCGTCGAACCGTGGGAGCTGGGGATCCGCAAGGCGAAGGAGTTCCTTCTCACGGGCGACACCATCGACGCCCAGGAGGCATGGCGCCTGGGCCTGGTCAACCGGGTCGTCCCCCGGGCCGAGCTCGAGGCCCGGACGCGCGAGCTGGCCGACCGGGTGGCGCTCGTCCCCCCGGTCACGGCCCAGACGGTCAAGGACACCATCAACCAGACGGGCACGCTCATGGGCAAGCGCGATGCGCTCAAGTACCACTTCATGGCTCACCATTGGGTGCACAACTCGTCCACGGCGCTCAACGCGCTGGCAGCCCGCAAGGCCAAGGGCTCCATGCGTGACGTGATGGCCGAGCGAGAACAGGGCCACCCCGGATGAGCGACCCGACCGGGCCGCTCGCGGGCATCCGCGTCGTCGACGTCGGCACCCGCATCTCCGCGCCGTTCTGCGCCGGGTTGCTGGGCGAGCTCGGCGCCGACGTGATCAAGGTCGAGCTACCGGGCGAGGGCGACTTCATGCGCACCATGGGCCCGTTCGTGCCGGTCGACGACGGCCCCGACTACTCGCTGTCATGGGCCGTCGAAGGCCGGGGCCGGCGCGGCGTCACCTGCGACCTGCGCAAACCCGGGGGAAAGGAGCTCTTCAAAAGGCTGGTGGCGACGGCCGACGTCCTGTGCGAGAACTTCCGCCCCGGCACCATGGAGCGCTGGGGCCTGGGGCCGGCCGACCTGCCCGCCGACCTCGTCTACGTGCGCATCAGTGTCTTCGGGCAGACCGGTCCGTACGCGCCCCGACCCGGCCTCGACCGGCTCGGCATCGCCTTCGGTGGCCTGCTCCACCTCACCGGCGACCCCGACCGGCCGCCGGTGCGGCCCGGCGTCACCGTGTCGGACTACCTCACCGGTGCGTTCGCCGCCTTCGCCGCGGTGGCCGCGCTCTACGGACGCGACCGGGCCGGCCACGGCGGCGACGTGATCGACGCGCCGCTCTACGGCTCTATTCTGCGCATTCTCGAGTGGACGCTCGCCGGCTACGACCGGTTGGGGATCGTCCGTCAGCGCGAGGGCAACCGGCTCTCGCACTCCGCCCCCCTCGACAACTACCCGACGGCCGACGGGTTCTTCGTCTGCATCGTGGCCGGGTCAGACGCGAACTTCTCCCGGCTGTGCCAGGCGATGGGGCGTCCCGACCTCGCCGAAGACGCCCGGTTCGCCACGTTGGCCGAGCGGGCCTCGCGTGGTGGCGAGATCAACGGCATCGTGGCCGACTGGACCGCGAGCCTCCCGGCGGAGGAGATCACGGCGCGCTGCGTCGAGCACGACGTCCCGATCGGCACCGCCTACAGCGCGGCCGACATCTTCGCCGACCCCCACATGGCTGCCCGCGGCG
Source organism: uncultured Acidimicrobiaceae bacterium (assembly GCA_963764305.1). Classification (GTDB taxonomy): domain Bacteria; phylum Actinomycetota; class Acidimicrobiia; order Acidimicrobiales; family RAAP-2; genus Bog-473. The sequence goes on from CAVXSD010000006.1 coordinate 717,178, forward strand.
ACCTCGTGGCGGTGGACGATCCGGTCATCGGGCCGGTCCGCCAGCAGGCGCCGTTTCCCCGCCTGGCCAAGAGCCCGACACCCGTCCCGCGCGGCGCGCCGCGGCTGGGCGAGCACAACCGGGAGGTGTGGTGCGACCTGGTCGGCCTCAGCGACGAGGAGCTGGCCGACCTGCGCTCCCGGGGCGTGGTGTGAGCGGTGACCGGGCCGGTGGTCCACGATGGGCGAGCTGAGCTGGCCGCTGAGGGGGCCGTGGTAGGGAGGACCCCACACGCCGCGCCTCAGCGAGAGGTGATGAGGCGTTCGAGCGCCCGCCGGTCGACCTTCTCGCCTGCGGTGAGGGGCAGCGCACTGAGCACCACCATGTCGTCGGGGAGCTTGTGGCGGGCCAGGCGTTCGGCGGCGAACGCACGCAGCCCGGCCAGCGCCGGGGTCGGCCCGTCGTCCCGGGGCACGACAACGGCCACGCCCACCTCGCCCATCACCGGATCGTGGCGGCTCACCACGGCGACGGCCGCCACGTCAGGGTGATCGGCCAGCACGCCCTCCACCTCCATGGGGTAGACGTTGTAGCCCCCGCGGACGTAGCGCTCGCGGCTGCGGCCGGCGAGGTGCAGCCGCCCGCGCTCGTCGACCCATCCGAGGTCGCCCGTCCGGACGCTGCCGTCCTCGGTGAACACCTCCGCGTTGGCGCTGCTGTTGCGCCAGTAGCCCGCCATGACCGCCGGGGACCCGAGGCACACCTCGCCGATGGCGCCCGGCTCCACCGGCGCACCGTCGGCGTCCACGATGGCCAGGCGCACGCCGGGCTGGGGCCGGCCGACGCTCTCCTCGGCGTCCTCGTCGGGGTCGGTGAACGCGGTGCCGCACCCGATGCCGGCCTCGGTGCACGAGTAGCGCACGGCCAGCGGCGCGCCGATACGCGCCCGCGCCTCGCGGATGAGCGCGGGTGTGGCCGGGCCGCCCCCCACGACGACGGCGCGCAACGACGAGAGGTCGGTGGTGCCGAACGTGGGATCGCGCAGCATCAACGCGATCTGTGTCGGGACACCCCCCAGTGCCGCGATCTTCAGCTGGGCCACCATGCGCAGCGCGTCGGACGCCTTCCACGGCTGGCGCGACAGGTGCTGGGTGCCGCCCTTCTTGAGGTTGCCCGCCAGCTTGGTGGTCGGGCCGAGGTGCGCCAGGGCCGAGCCCGCCATGGCACGGCCGCCGCCGCCCCACCCCTCGCCGACGTCGCACTCGGTGATGAAGCCGATCTGGCGTCCGCCGAACACCGCCCCCCTGGGCGTCCCGGTCGTGCCCGAGGTGAAGACGATGGCGATCGGCCGGTCCTCGTCGCTGACCAGCGGGGTGGGCCGGCCGCCGGCGCGGCGCAGCCCCTCGAGCACCGCCGGCGCCCGGGTGGCCGGCTCGACGAGGACGGTCGGCGGGCCCCCGGCCGTCGGGGCCGGCGCCAGCTCCTCCGTCGTCACGAGGACGCGCGGGTCGGCTGACCGGAGGACGGCGGCGCGCTCGGCCTGTACGAGCTTGGGGTTGACCGCGGCGGTGACCGCGCCCAGCTTGGCCGCCGCCACGTAGGTCAGGAAGTGCTCGGGCGTGGCCGGGAGCAGCAGCCCCACCACGTCGCCCTCCGATACCCCGAGCTCGGCCAGCCCCGCCGCAGCCTCGTCGGCCATGGTGTCGAACTGCGCGTAGCTGAGCGTCAGCCCCTCGTCGGTGACGAACGCAGGGGAAGGCCCGAAGCGCCGGGCCGCCTCGGCCGCGGTCTCTGCGAGCATGCGAGCCGGCCCCTCACCCCCGGGGGAGGCCGAGCACGCGCTCGGCCACGATGTTGCGCTGGATCTCCGACGTGCCGCCGGAGATGGTGCCGGCGAACGAGCGCAGGTACTGCAACGCCCAGGCGCCGTCGTAAAAGGAGCCGTTGGCGCTCTCCTCGACGCGGTCCGGCTCGAAGTGCGCGAGGTCCCACTCGGTGAAGCGGTTGGGCCCGGGGCCGTCGAGGTCGAGCCCATCGAGCCCGAGGGCCTCCTGGGCCAGAAGGCAGGCCCGCTGCTCGGCCTCACTCGTGAAGAGCTTGAGCACCATGTGCTCGGGTGGCATCTCGCCCCGGCTCGCCTTGGCGAAGCCCCGGTAGCCGAGGCAGCGCATGGCGGTCGTGTCGGTGGCGAGCCGCCCGATGGCCTCGGCCAGGCGCGGGTCGCCGCCCAGCGTGCCGCCGTGACCGTCGGGACGCCGGGCCAGGCGCACGAGTCCACGCAGCGTGCGCTCCATCTTGGACACGTTCATGATCCAGAGCATCCCGCGCTCGTGGCGGAGCGAGCCCTGGCTGACCGCCCATCCTTGGTGCAGCTCGCCCAACAGGTTCTCCCCGGGCACCTCCACGTCGGTGAAGAAGACCTCGTTGAAATCGGCGCGGTGCGGGTCGGTCAGCTCGGGCAGGGGCCGGCACGTGATGCCGGGTGTGCGCATGTCGATGATCAGCACGCTGATGCCGCGGTGCTTGGACGCCTCGGGGTCGGTGCGCACGTAGCACAAGCAGTAGTCCGCGTCGTGGGCCCCCGACGTCCACACCTTCTGCCCGTTCACCACGAAATGGCCGTCGCGCTGCTCGGCCTTGGTGCGCAGCGACGCCAGGTCGCTCCCCGCGTTGGGCTCGCTCATCCCGACGCACCACGTGATCTCGCCCTTCAACGTCGGGATGACGAAGCGCTCCTTCTGGTCCTCGGTCCCGTACTCGACGATGGAGGCGGCGCAGATGGAGAGGCCCTGGGGGTTGAGCGAGCGCGGCGCCCTACGCTCGGCGATGACCTCGAAGTAGACCATCTGCTCCTCGGGCATGGCGTTGCGGCCGCCGAGCTCGGCCGGCCACCCCGGCACGAGGTAGCCCGCGTCGAACAGGGCGCGCTGGAAGGTGCGGGCCCAGGCCGGCAGGTGCGCCGAGGAGCGGCGGGACTCCTCGCGCATGGCCTCGCGTGACGGCAGGTGCGCATCCAGCCACGCCTCGAACTCGCGCCGGAAATCGGTCACCTTTTCGTCGGGCGCGAGGCGCATGGCCAACTATGACACGGGTGTCATTCGGCGAGCGAGTCGCCGTCGTCCACCTCGCGGGAGCCCGCCGCTCCCTGCTTGTAGCCGCGCCGGGCGGCGGGCAGGGCCTGAATGGCGAGCACGATCCCGAAGGCGGGCTCGGTCAGGAGGATCGACCCCGCGATCTCGTCCCAGCTGGCGCCGACCTCGGCGGCCAGCCGGGCGTGGCGCTGCACGCCGCCGGGCTGCCGCGCAATGACGGTGCACACCATGCGGATCAGCTCGTGGGTCTTGCGGTCCGGGGCGCGCAGCGAGTCGATGGAGGCCATCCACGCGTTCTGTGCCTGCAGGACGCCCGGTGCCCACTCGCCGAGGAAGCGCTCCGAGGGGAAGGGCCACACATCGTCCTCGACGTTGATGTCGAACGGCTCCTCGGGTTCAGGGCCAGGGCTCATCGCGTCGACATCGTACCGGCGCGGCCTCGGCTCAGGCGCCGGGCTCGGGGTCCCGGGGCTGGCCGAGGATGCGCTCCGCGATCACGTTGCGCTGCACCTCGCTGGTGCCGCCGGCGATGGTCAGGCAACGGGTGGAGAGGAAGCCCTCCTCCCAGCGCTGCGCCGTGCCGTCGAGCACCGCGCCGTCCGCGCCGTAGAGCGCCATCCCCATCTCCTGCACGCGCTGTTCGTGTTCCACCCCGAGCAGCTTGCGCACGCTCGAGCCGCTGCCGGGATCGACACCCGACAGCGTGCGCAGCGTCGAGCGGTGGCCGATCAGCGCCACCGACTGCGCCTCGGCGATCAGGTGCCCGAGCCGGTCCTCCAGGCTGGCCGGGCTGGGCTCGCCGCGCTCGCGGCGCCGCGCCATCGTCCGGATGAGCGACTCCACGCCGTTGCCGAAGGAGGCGCCCGAGGACATGGAGACCCGCTCGTTGGCCAGCGTCGTGCGCCCGATGCGCCAGCCGTCCCCCGGCGCGCCCACGACGGCGTCGTCGGGGACGAAGACGTCGTTGAAGAAGACCTCGTTGAACATGGCGGCTCCGGTGAGCTCGCGCAGCGGCCGGATGTCGAGGCCCTCGGCGTGCATGTCGACGATGAAGTAGGTGATGCCGGCGTGCTTGGGCGCGTCCGGGTCCGAGCGGGCCAGGCAGATGCCGAAGTCGGCCGTCCGGGCCAGCGAGGTCCACACCTTCTGCCCGTTGAGGATCCAGCCCCCCTCGACCCGTTCGGCCCTCGTGCTGAGGGCGGCCAGATCGGATCCCGCGCCGGGCTCGCTGAAGAGTTGGCACCAGTTGAGCCGGCCGTGCAGCGTCGGGCGGACCCAGCGCTCCTGCTGCTCCGCCGTGCCGTGCGCGATGAGCGTGGGCAGCGCCCACGCCCCGACGGCCAGGTGGGGCCGCAGCACGCCGGCGGCCGCCAGCTCCTCGTCGATCACGAGCTGCTCGAGCGGCGAGGCGCCCCGGCCCCAGGGGGCGGGCCAGTGCGGCATGATCAGGCCGGCCTCGGCCACGGCGGTGCGCCGGTCGGCCTCACCGGCTGCGGCGACCTCGGCCACGACGGCGCGGATCTCCTCGCGCAGCGACTCGGCCTCCGGCGGCAGGTCGGCCGCCAGGTTGCGGCGGGCGCCGGTGATGGCCCGCGCCGCCACCTCGTGCTCGAGCGCGCCGACGTCACCGCCGGCGACCAGCTGCAGGTTGGCCATGGCCCGCTTCAGGTAGAAGTGCGCGTCGTGCTCCCAGGTGAAGCCGATGCCCCCGAGGATCTGAATGCACTGTTTGGCGCAGTGCGCCGCCGACCCGAGCGCCACGGCACCGGCGATGCGCGCACTCAGGTGGCGATCGTGCGTCTCGTCGTCCACCTGGTCCTCGGCCTCGTCCTCGCTCCAGGCCGCCGCGGCGTCCCAGGCGACCGCGGCGCATTGCTCGACCGCCACCAGCATGTCGGCCAGCGCGTGCTTGACCGCCTGGAACTGTCCGATCGGCCGGCCGAACTGGACGCGCACCTTGGCATAGTCCGACGCGGTCTGAAGACACCAGCGGGCGATCCCCGCGCTCTCGGCCGCGGCCAGCGTCAGGGCCAGGCCGCGCACGTCGTCGTCGGGCACCATGACCTGCTCGCGCAGCGGGATCATGACCTTGCCCGGGCCGGCGATGGTGAGCTGCCCCACGGCGCGGGTGGCGTCCAATGCCGGCAGTGCCTCGACGGACACCGCGTCGCCGAGCGCCGCACGATCGAGCACCAGCCATCCGGTCCCCGTGCCGTAGTCGAGCGGGACCAGGATCAGGCGGGCCGTGGGCAGGCCCAGCACCGGGCGCACGGCGCCGGCCAGGGCGAGCGCCCCCCCGTCGACCAGCTGCCACGGATGGGGGGTGGCGCCGAGCGCCACGGCGGCCGTGATGGTGCCGTCCGCCAGGCCGCGCAGCCAGTCCGGGGGAACGATTGCCGGCCCGTGGGACAGGCGGGCCAGGGCGGCGGAGACGAGCACCGTCGGCAGGACGGGGCCGGGGAACAGCGCGTGCCCCAGCTCCTCGAGCACGACCGCCGTCTCGGCCAGGGTGAAGCCCTGGCCACCCTGCTCCACGGCCAGGTGGAGGCCGAGCCACCCCTGGGTGGCCATCTTCTCCCATGTCGCCGGCAGTTCCCCGGACCCGGTCGGCGCCTCGGCCGCGCTCCGGGGCTCGGAGGCCGGGCAGTGCGTCTGGGCCCAGCGCAGCACGGTGGTGCGGAGCCACTCGTGGTCTTCGGTGACGGCGATCGGCATTACGTCCTCTCCTCCAGCGGGACCTCGGCGCCGGCGCGCCAGAGGGAGATGGCACCGACCGGGCAGCCCTCCGCGGCGACATGCAGCCGCTCCTCATCGGTGGCCGCGGCGTCGACGACGACGGCGTGGCCGTCGTCGCTCAGGTCGAAGGTCTCGGGTGCCCAGAAGACGCAGTTCCCCGACCCCATGCAGCGGTCCCAGTCGACCCGCACCTCCAGCGGTTCCCCCGCCATCAGGCCGCCCGTAGGACGATGGCGCTGGTCGGCACGCCCTCGCCCGAGGTCACCAGGCAGTGCTGCGCCCCCTCGACCTGGCTGGTCGAGGTCCCGCGCAGCTGGCGCACGCCTTCGGTGACGAGGTTGAGCCCGTGCACGTAGGCCTCGGAGAGACCGCCGCCCGATGTGTTCACCGGCAGTGACCCGGTGTCCCAGCGCAGGTTGCCGTCGGCCACGAAGCCGGCGGCCTCGCCCCGCCCGCAGAAGCCGTAGCCCTCGAGCGACAGCAGGATGAGCGGCGTGAAGGCGTCGTAGATCTGCGCCACGTCGATGTCGGCGGGCCCGATGTCCGACTGCGACCACAGCTTCGCCGCCGCGGTCCAGGCCGGCCCCGTCAGCGGGTCCTCGCAGTAGTAGTTGACCATCGACTCGTGCTGGCGGTGCAGCCCCTGCCCGAACGCGTGCACCAGCGCGGGTGTGTGCGGGCAGTCGCGGGCCCGCTCCGTCGAGACGAGCACGACCGCCAGAGCCCCGTCCGTCTCGAGGCAGTTGTCGAAGAGGCACAGCGGCTCGCTCACGAAGCGCGCCGCCATGTAGTCGTCCCGCGTCATCCGCTTGTCGTACATCAGCGCGGCCGGGTTGCGGTTGGCGTGGGCCCGCACCGCAAGGGCGACCTCGGCCAGGTCCTCGCGCCCGCCGCCGTACTCGTACAGGTAGCGGCGGGCCAGCATCGCCACCTCGTCGACGGGCCGCAGCAGGCCGAAGGGCCGGGTCCATTGGGCCTGGATCGGGAGGCGCGACGGCGCGGCGGCCCAGGGCCGGGCGGTGCGGGCGCCCCGCTTGCGGGCGCGCCAGGCCACCACGACGTCGGCCTGTCCGGTGGCGATGGCCATGGCGGCGTGGCCGATGGTGGCGCAGCCGGCGCCGCCGCCGTAGCCCACCTGGGAGAAGTACGTGATGTCGCCCGCACCGATCGTCTTGGCCAGGGTGACCTCGTCGGTCGTCTCCATGGTGAAGGAGGTCAGGCCGTCGACCTCGGAGGGGGCGATGCCGGCGTCGCGCAGCGCCGCCACGACGGCCTCAGCCGCCAGCTGGCCCTCCGGCCGGTCGATCTGCTTGGCGAACTCGGTCTGCCCGATGCCCACGATGGCCGCCGCGTCCCGCAGCGGGTTGGCTCTGCCGCCCATGCGCCTGAAACTACCCCCCGGCGGGGAACACCACCGGCAGCGAGAGCGGCGAGCGGAACGCCATCCCCTCGATGTGCGGCGGCTCGGCCTCCGGGTCCAACGTGATGGGCCCGAGACGGTCGAGGAGCGTGGTGATGGCGATGCGGGACTCCATGCGGGCGAGATGCATGCCCAGGCAGACGTGGACGCCGAAGCCGAAGCCCACGTGCTGGCGCTGCTCGCGGAACATGTCGAAGCGGTCGGGGTCCGCGTACTTGCGCTCGTCGCGATTGGCCGCGCCGATCAGGAGGGCGAGGTCTGCGCCCTCCTCGATGGGGACGCCGGCCAGCTCCGTGGCGCGGGTGGCCCGGCGCAGGATCACCGTCACGGGCGGCTCCCAGCGCACGACCTCCTCGAAGGCCTGGGCGAACAGCGAGCGGTCGGCGTAGAGGGCGTCGAACTGGGTCCGGTCCCCCAGCAGCGCGAAGAGGAGGCTGCCCGAGGCGCGGTAGGTCGTCTCCACCCCGGCCGGGAGGAGCAGGCGCAGGAAGGAGAAGATCTCCTCGTCGCTCAGGCGCGTCCCGTCGACCTCGGCCCGCACCAGGTCGCTGATGAGGTCGTCACCCGGCGTGGCCCGGCGCTCGTCCATGACGCCGGCGAAGTAGTCGCGCAACGCCGCCGAGGCGGCGACGCCGCGCTCCCAGTTGGCGGCCACGCTCGTGAGCTCGATCGCCCAGCGCTGGAACGTCGGGTAGTCCTCGCGCGGAAGCCCGAGGATGCGGGCGATCACCTGCACGGGGAAGTTGAACGTCACCGAGCGCACGAGATCCGTCCGCCCTTCGTCGATGAAGGTGTCGATCAGCTCGTTGACGACGCGGGCAACGAGGTCCTCCTCCCAGCGCGAGCATCTTGGAGCGGAAGCTCGACGCGACGAGGGTCCGGATAGCCCGGTGCTCGGGCTCGTCCATCTGCAGCATGGTGCGCCCCATCACCATCCCCACGACCTCCCCGTAGATGGTCGAGGAGTAGGTTTCGCAGTCGCGCAGGACCTGGACGACCTCGTCGAAACCGAGGACGGTGACGGGTGCCGGCCTGCCGGGATCGGCGATCTCGGCCCCCTCGCCGAGGTCGATCGGCCCTACGTGCACCGGGCTCTCGCGCCGCAGCGCCCGGAGCGCGGGATAGGGGTTGCGGATGGTCCCCCCGACCACGTCCTTCAACTCATAGGGGTCGAACGGCACCACGGCCGAGTCGGCCGTCGAACGAATGTCTGGCATGTGGTGGGTCGACCCCCTAGATTCGGATGTCACACCGGGTGGTGACTGACTCCCGTGTCATGTATAGCAAACGAACGTTGGGGAGGCGAGTGCAGGGCTCCCGATGGGACCGAAGATGACCATCGACGCTCACGCCGAGGACGGCGCGTCAGCGGCCCCGCCGGGCCCGGCCCCCGGGGAGGGCTCGGCGACCCGGCGGCGGATCCTGCAGATCGCCCTGACGCTGATGTCCCAGCGGGGAGTCGACGGGACGAGCATGCGCGACCTGGCCTCCGCCGCCGGCCTCAATGTGGCCTCGCTCTACCACTACTTCCCCTCCAAGCGCGATCTCCTCGAGTCGGTGCTGATCGAACAGGGGTTCCTGCCGATCCGACCGGTGCGCACGGGCGTGGACGGCGCCGACCCCGGCTCGGAAGCCCTGACCCTGGCCCAGCTCCTGGCCGAGATCATGACCTCGATGTTCGAGGTGGAGGACTTCGTCCGTCTCATGGTGGGCGAGGCCATGCGCGGCGAGGCGACCGCCCGTGCCGTCGGCCTCGACCTGTTCGCCTCGTTCGAGGCCAGCATCGAGGACTGGGTCAAGCAGAACCGACCCGACCTCGATGCCCCGGGTCCCGGCGCCGCCGCGGTGGCCCGCCTCCTCAGCGCCATGGTGGTGGGCATCTTCATCCAGCACGCCGCCGACGTGCTCGGCGAGGAGGGGGATGACCTCGCCGCCCTTTCCCTCGGCCGGGCCCGCGAGGCGGCCTCCATCCTCCGACGCCCGGAGTAGTGCCCGCCACCACGCCCACCGACGCGCCGACCGCTGTCGCCTCCGGCGTCTTCACGGTTTCGGCCGAGACGGTCTGGGCCTACCGCCTCGACTTCGCCAACCTGCCGGACTACAACCCCGACGTCAGCGGTGTGCGGCGCATCGCCGACGGGGAGGCCGACGGTGTGGGCGGCGTGCACGGCCCCGGCGCACGGTACACGTTCGGGTTGGCCGACCCCCGGCGACCCGGTGTGCACCACCCCGTCGAGTTGTGGACGGTCGACGCCGTCGCGCCGACACTGGTGGCCGCCGGCATGGCGGGCGGCAGCGAGGCCTACGAGGAGTTCGTGGTGCGCCCGCTCCCCGCCGGCGGGTGCGAGGCCACGCTCACGCTCTGGGTCACGCTGCCCGACGGCCTCCCCGAGGACGTGCGCGCCGCCGCCGACGCCGGCAGCCTGGAGCAGATCAGCAAGGAGCTGCGCCTGATGCACGAGGTGCTCGAGGGGCTCGAGGGCGGCGCGGGCTGACAGCCGGTGCGCCGGCGCCGACGTCGGCGCCGACGACGGTTCAGTCGGTGTATTGCGCGTCCGCGCCAGTCAGCCGCTCGGCCAGGCCCGCCAGCATCTTGACGCCGATGCTCGGCGTCGTCATGAGCATGGAGCGGAACTCCCGGGTATCGAGCACCAGCAGCTCCATCGGCGTCACTGCCACGACGTCGGCCGTGCGGATGCCACCGTGGAGCAGCGCCAGCTCCCCGAAGTAATTCCCGGGAACGAAGCGCCGGACCTCCTTGTCGCGCACCCGGCACGAGGCCTTCCCTTCGAGGACCAGGAAGAACTCGCGCCCGGGGTGGCCGTTCTCGGTGAGGTAAGCGCCCTCCTCGGCTCCGACCGGCGTGCCGAGCTGGGCGATGGCGCGCAGCTCGCGCTGCGTGCAGGTCGAGAACAGCGGCACCTTGTGGAGGAGCTCGATCTGCTCCCTGGGGATCCGGCTGCGCATGAGGACTGCCCCTTCCCACCCAGCTCTCCAGCAATGGGTGTTGGAGGGAGCGTACTGCCCAACCGCCTCGGCGGCTCGCGCAATCAGCTCCGCGTGATGAACCCGCGGTGATTCTCTGCGGGGACGGTCAGCCGCCGTCGCGCAGGCGCTGCCGCAGCACGAATTTCTGGATCTTCCCCGAAGGGGTGCGCGGCAGCTCGTCGACCGCCCGGAGCTCCTCCGGCCACTTCTGGCGGGCCAGGCCCGCCGCGGCCAGGTGCGTCCGCACGGCCTCGAGGTCGGGGGGCTCGCTCCCCGGCTGCATGCGGAAGAAGGCACAGCCGTGCTCGCCGAGCCGCTCGTCGGGCGCCGCCGCCACCGCCACCTCGGCCACGCCCTTCATGTGCGCCAGGAGCTGCTCGACCTCGGCCGCGCTCACGTTCTCGCCGCCGCGGATGATGATGTCCTTCACGCGGTCCGTGATGGTCAGGAATCCGTCGGCGTCGATCACGCCGACGTCCCCGGTGCGGAACCAGCCCTCCTCGTCGATCGCCTCCGCCGACAGGGCCGGATCCGTGTAGCCGGCGAAGCGGTCCGGTCCCCGGCTGAGGATCTCACCGGGCTGGCCGAACGCGACGTCGTGGCCCTCCTCGTCCACCGTCCGGATCTCGACCCAGTCGAGCGGCCGGCCGTCGGTGTGGATGCGCTTCTCCTTGGCCTCGTCGTGCTGGGACCCCGTCACGGACGGGTGCTCCGTGGACCCGTACGAGCGAACCAGTGAGATCCCGAGCTCGTCGGCGCGCTCGGCCACTGCGTTGGGGATCGGCGAGCCGCCCAGCCCGACGAAGCGCATGAGCTCCACGTGCTCGGGGCCGAAGCCGGGGCAGTCGAGCAGGCTGGTGAAGAAGTAGGTGGAGCCACTCCCGGCGGCGATCTGCTCTTCCACCATCGCGTCGAGGACCGTGGGCGGGTCCCAGCCGTCGATCATGTAGATGGGCCGTCCGCTCACCAGCGGGCAGAGCAGGCCGCCCAGCATCCCGATGGCGTGGCCGACCGGCGCGCCCACCAGGTTGGGCCGGTCGCGCCCCGCCTGGTGCCCGGACAGCTGCCGGACCTCGCAGCCCAGGGTGCGGTGCGAGTGCACGACCCCCTTGGGATCCGCCGTGGTGCCCGACGTGTAGCCGATGACCGCCGCGCCGTCCGGGTCCACGTGGGCCGGCCCGCTGATGGGCGCCGCGCCGCGCAGGTCGTCGAAGGGGACGTCGCCGGAGGAACCGTCCGTCTCGCCCACCACCACGACGTGCTCCAGGTTCGCCAGCCCGGCGCGAATGGTCGCCAGCTCGGCCAGGTAGTCGCGCTGGCCGATGCGCGACACGATCACGAGCGCGCGGGCCCCGCTCTGGCGCAGGATGAAGCCGACCTCTTTGGGCCCGTAGAAGTGCACGATCGGCACCAGTGTCACCCCGAGCATGGCGCAGGCGTAGAAGGTGATGGCCGCTTCGACCCAATTGGGCAGCTGGAAGGCTACGACGTCGCCCGGCCCGAGCCCGAGGGCGCGCAACCCGCCGGCCACGCGCAGCGACTCCTCGTAGACCTCGCCGACGGTCCCGAGGTGGGGGTGGGTGGGCGACCAGATGCGGAAGCGGCGTGTCGGGTCCTCGAGGAGGGCGTCGCGCAGGAACTCCCCCAGCGTGCGGTCGTCCCAGGCGCCCTCGGCGAGGTAGCGCGCGGCCAGGTCGGGTGGCATCGGGCGGAGCTCGAAGGTGGTCATGCCGACTCGATGAACAGCGTGGCCAGCCGGTGGCGCTGCGCGCCGGCGCCGCCCGAGAGGAGCTCGTTCTGCTTCACACGCTTGAAGAGGAAGTGGGCGTCGTTGGCCCAGGTGAACCCGACACCGCCGTGCAGCTGGATGTCGTCACCGGTCACGCGCACCCCGGCCTCGGCGGCGTAGGAGGCGGCCATGGCCGCCGCCTGTCCCCGCTCGTGCGACTCCGTGTCCGACGCCCAGGCGGCGAACTGGAAGCCGGCGCGGGCCATCTCGACCTGCTGGTACATCTCGACCAGGCGATGGCGCACCGACTGGTACGTGGCGACCGGCTTGTCGAAGACGATCCGTTCCGAGGTGTAGACGATCGCCTCGGCCAGGGCCCGATCGGCGGCACCGACCGTCTCCGCAGCCAACGCGACGGCGATGTCGTCCTGGACCCGCTGCCACAACCCTGTCTGGTTGCCGGACGGTCCGAGGGGGAGGACGGGCGTGTCGCTGAGGACGAGCCGGGCCAGCTTTCGCGTGGGGTCGAGCGAGGGGACGAGCGCACCGGCGGGGGGCTCGAGCAGGTAGGCGCGCAGCCCTTCCTCGCTGCCGGCCACGACGATGGCCCAGTCCGCCGTGTGCCCGTCGACCACGACCGGCTTCTCGCCGGTGAGGACCCACTGGGCCCCCTTGCGTCGTGCCCTCGTGCGCACCGTGTGCACGGGCTCCCCGTGACCCTGCTCGCCCAGCGCCACGGTGCCGCGGCGGACACCCGAGGCCAGATCACCCAGCAGCTCGGTCGCGCCGAGGGCGCGCGCGGCCAGCGTGGCGGCGACGGCTGACGAGAAGAACGGACCGGGCAGTGGCCGGCGGCCCATCTGCTCGAGGACGACACACATCTCGAGCAGGCCGGCCCCGCTGCCGCCGTGGTCCTCGGACACCAGCAGGCCCGTCCATCCCAGCCCGACCAGCGTCGACCACAGGGACGGCGTGATGCCGTCCTCGTCGTCGGCCAGCAGGCGCACCACGGCGGGCCCGCACTCGCGCTCGAGCGCGGCGCGCGCCACATCCTGTAGTGCGCGCTGCTCGTCGTCGTACGTGAAGTCCACGGCCTCCCCTACGCCTCGCTCCTACGCCTCGTTCACCGCGCGCCATTCCCTGACGCTGGCGTCAGAGTACACGGTGGTCGGGTAGCCTTCCCCCGTGGATTTTGCCCTTGCTCCCGAGGACGAGAAGTTCCGCGACGAGCTGCGCGCCTGGCTCGACGAGCACCTGCCGCCCTTCCTGGAGGCCGAGTCGCTCGGCGACGACGCCAGCCTCTCGGGCGAGGCCAGCCAACAGCGGCGCCAAAAGTGGCAGCGCATGCTGCACGAGGGCGGATGGGCCGCAATCCACTGGGGCCCCGAGTACGCCCAGGGTCGCACCATCAACGCCATGCAGCGCCTCCTCTACTCCGAGGTGATGGCCGAGTACCGCACCCCGGGGATGTTCAACACGAACGGCATCTGGCAGATCGGGCCGATGATCATCGCCTGGGGCACCGAGGAGCAGAAGGCACAGTGGCTGCCCTCGATCCTCGAGGCCGAGGAGCACTGGTGCCAGGGCTTCAGCGAGCCCATGGCGGGCAACGACCTGGCCAACCTGCGCACCACCGCCATCTACGACCCCGACAGCGACGAGTACGTCGTCAACGGCTCGAAGATCTGGATCTCGTCCGCGCACCTGGCCACCTGGGGGCTCTTCCTGCTGCGGACCGACCCGACCGCCATCGAGCGCGGCAAGAAACACGAGGGGATCACGGCCTTCATCCTCAACCTCAAGACGCCGGGCATCGAGGTCCGGCCGATCCGGGACATGGCGGGCGAGGAGCTCTTCAACGAGATCTTCTTCACCGATGTGCGCATCCCGGCCCGGTGGCGCCTGGGCGACGAGGGCGCGGGCTGGATGGTGGCCATGGGGACCCTCGGCTACGAGCGCGTCGGCATCGCCTCGCAGATCGCCATCCTGGCCGCCGACCTGCGCGCCATGGTGGCGGCCGCCCGCAGCGTGAACCCGGGCGCGCTCGAGGACCCGTCGCTGCGGGACCGCATCGCCAGGGTGTGGACCGAGATCGAGCTGGCGCGCCTCCTCTCGCTGCGGGCGCTGTCGAAGATCATGAAGGGCGAGAAGAACTGGCCCGAGGTGCCCTTCGCCAAGCTCTCGTGGTCCTCCATGGCGCAGACGTTGGCCGAGCTCGCCGTCGACCTGCTCGGCCCGGCCGGCGCCCTCGCCCGCGGCGGCCCCGACGCGGTCGACCGGGGCAAGTGGACCCGCCTGTACGCCTTCCAGCGTTACTCGACCATCGGCGGCGGCTCCACCGAGATCCAGAAGAACATCATCGCCGACCGGGCCATCGCCATGCCCGGCACGTCGCGCGCTTGAGCTCCGATCTTCTTTGGTTCTGGCCGGCGACGCTATGCACGAGCCACGGTGCGTCCCCCCGGCAACCAAGGAGGGTTCCCGGGTGTATGTGGATAGGTACGCGCACTTGAGTGTGCCCACGCGGCCCCGGTCGTGAGCCCATGACCGCCGACCCCCGTTCGGCCTGCATCATCGGCGTCGCCCGCCACACCTGGCACCCTTTCGACGTTGGCATCGCGAGCGAGCCCGCGCCCGAGCCCCTGGACATGTGGGAGCGGACGGCCCGGGATGCGGCAGACGACGCCGACACGAACGACGCGACCGCCATTCTCCACGGCCTTCAGAGCATCGACGTCGTCTACTCACAGTCCTGGCAGTACGACGACCCAGTGGCGAGACTGGCCGAGCGGCTCGGTGCCGCACCCCGGCGACGGCACTATTCGGGCATCGGCGGGTCGGTACCCCACGTGCGTGCCGCCGAGGTGGCACAAGAGGTCAGGGCAGGTCGCCTCGACCTCGCACTCATCACCGGCGCGGAGGCACTGGCCACCGTCCGCCGCCTCAAGAAGGCCGGTGAACGCCCGCAGTGGTCGTACAAGCCAGCGGAGAAGCAGCCCTTCCCCATGGATATGGACTTCGACCCCTCCGAGATCAGCCACTCGGTCTTCGAGGCCTACCTGACCTTCGCCCTCTTCGACAACGCCCGGCGGGCCCATGGCGGATGGGCCCTCGACGACCACCGCGCCGCGCTGGGGCGGGTCATGGCACCCATGACCGAAGTCGCCGCACGGAGTCCGCACGCGTGGTTCCCCGTGGCGCGCACCGCGGACGAGATCGTCACGCCGACGCCGGACAACCGCATGGTCGCCTACCCCTACACGAAGCTGATGACCGCGATCATGGATGTCGACATGGCGGCGGCCCTGGTGCTGGCCAGCGCCGAGAAGGCCGACGCGCTGGGGGTGCCCGAAGAACGGCGGGTCTACCTGCGCGGCTGGGGCTACGCCGAAGACCCCGTCCACGTCGCCGGGCATCCCGAGCTGTGGCGCTCCCCCGCCATGGCGGCCGCGGCCGCGGCCGCGTTGGACGGTGCGGGCATCGGCACCGACGACGTCGCCCACCTCGACCTCTACTCCTGCTTCGCCAGCTCCGTGTGCTTCGCCCTCGACGCGCTCGGCATCGGCGACGACGATCCGCGGGCGTCGGAGGTGACGCAGACGGGCGGACTCCCCTACCACGGGGGGCCCGGCTCCAACTACATGACGCACTCGCTGGCGGCCATGGTCTCGACGCTGCGCGAGGACCCGGGGACGTACGGCGTCGTGAGCGGCGTCGGCATGCACATGCAGAAGCACGCGTATGGGGTGTGGTCGACCGCGCCGGGAGCGGGGGTGGTCGCCGATCCCGCGCCCTACGTCGCGACGGCGCCGGCCGTGGGGATCGTCGGCTCGCCAGAAGCCGGGACCATGGCCACGGTGGCGACGTACTCGGTGCTGCACGGGCGCGCCGGCGAGGCCCAACGCGCTCTCCTGGTCTGTGACGTTGCCCCCGGGATGCGTTGTTACGCCGAGCTCGACGGCGGGGTGGCCGCCCTCGAATCGGCTGAGCGGGACGAACTCATCGGTTGCGCCGTCAGCCTCACTCCCCGCGACGGGGTCAATGTCGCGTCGCTTCCGTAGGAAGGGAGCGGGCGGCCCAGCCGGAGTGAGTCGCTCAGTCTGACTGAGCGGAATCAGCCGGCGGCCTTGTTGCTGTTGCCGCTGTTGCCGCTGTTGCCGTGTTGCGGCGGTGTTGCCGGTGCCAGCGGTGTTGTCAGCGCCGGCGGTGCTGCCAGTGCTCCGGGTCGTGTTGCCGGGGTTGGCCGGTGCCGAGCCGCCGTTCCGGCACGCCGAGGTCGGCCCAGAGGAGCCCGAGGTCGACGAGGGAGCGGGCTCCGACAGGCACCCGCCGGGCGCCACTTTCGGCGCTGAGACAAAGGGCTGAGAGGTCGTACCGGACGCCGTCGTGATCTGCGCCGACGTCACATCGGTGCTGCCGGGCCACCAGGCGACCAGCCACCCGTCCGCCACCGTCGCCACGACCTGTTGACCGTCCTGCCGTACAAGGGTGACGCCGGTGACACCCGGGGCGGTCCGCCCATCCAGCAACGTGTACGGGCCATCAACCGACGTGGTCAGATGAGTCTGCACCACCTGCTGTAGGTCGCCTGTAGTCGTCCGCTCGCTCACGCTGACGCTGGAGGGGCCATCGGCAGCGCCCTGACCGCTGCCGGAAACCGCACCGCCCGCCCCCGACTGGACGGAGACGGACCCCGACGACGCACCACCCTGGCCGCTGGATGAGATCTGGTTCACCTCGGTGAAGGACGAACCGGTGAAGCAGGCGGCGTAGGCACCATCGTCTTGGAAGAGGGCGACCGTGAACGGGCCGCGCACGTCGGTCAACACGTTCTGCCAGGCGCCCGACCCGAGCCCAGCACCCTGTGGCCCAGCGGGCGTAGAGGAGAGCCGGCTCTGGCAGCTCGCGACTGCTTCGGGCGAGGGCGCGGGTGCCGACGTCGGTGTCGCGCTCCATCCGGCGTACGCGGCCGGAGCGCTCCCGAGCACCACCACGGACAGGACGGTCCCGGCGGGTGGCGGCGCCGGCGAGGACGCCGACCGCCGCCGGTGCCCGTAGACGCCGATCACGCGGCCGGTAGTCAAGGCTGCGCAGGCGGTCCGCCGCCGCTGGGGGGAGGGCGGCGGCCCGCGCCGCGAACGCCTCGGTCAACTCTGCTTCGAACTCCGTCTTCATCGTGTGACGCTCCCTTCGATGTTCTTCCGTTGCGTGTCCTCTTCGGGTGGCTCGATGTCCTCAGCAAGGCCGGTCGCCCGCTCGGGGCCTTCGATGCCGGCGCGGAGACGTTCGAGCGCCCTCGATGTCGTGCTCTTCACCGTCCCCACCGAACACCCCATGACCTCGGCCACCTGGGCTTCGGGCAGGTCCTCGAAGTAGCGAAGGACCAACGCGGCCCGTTGGCGGGGCGGCAGTTGTCCGAGGGCCCGCACGAGGTCGGCGGACGCCTCGGCGCGTCCGAGGACACGGAGCGCCGCGTCATCGGCGTGCACTTCGATCTGGGCGGCGGCCGTGTGATGCAGTTCGGCCTGGTGACGGGTCCGGCGCTTTCCCTCATCGAGGGCGAGATTGAAGAGCACCTTGCGCGCGTAGGCCCGTGGATGCTCCATGGCCCGCACCCTCGGCCACCGGCGTGCGATCTGGAACAGACACTCCTGTACCAGATCCTCCGCTTCCGCGAACTCCCAGACGACGAGGTAGGCGTCGCGCAGGAGCCCGTCGACGGACAAGGCGACGAACCGATCGAACTCCTCCTTGGGCCGACCCTGGCGCCGCCCTTGCTGTCTCATCTTCGTGACCGCCTGTCGGGCTCCATCAGCACCTTCAACCCCCCGAGTGGTGTGAAAGGTTGCACGCCGGGTCGAAACGCTCCTCACCTCGGAGAACGCGAGGGCGCTCCCCGACGGATCCTGGCCGTCGCCTGCCATTGTGGAGCAGGTGATCACCGGAAGCCGGGCACCGGGACCCGAGGAGCACCCGGTCGTGGCCGGCATCGACGGCTGCCCGGGCGGCTGGGTCGTCGCCACCGTGCCTGTCACCGTCGACGGCGGCCTCGTCTTGGCCGAGGTCTGCGTCGTTGCGGACCTCGGCGCTGTCGTTGCGGCGCTCGAGTCCGGCCGTCTGACCGCGGCCGCCATCGACATCCCGATCGGCCTGCCGGCGTCCGCGCCCAGGGCGTGTGACATCGAGGCGCGCCGGTTGCTCGGCCCCCGGCGGAGCTCGGTGTTCCCGTCACCGGTGCGCAGCGTGTTGAAGGCGACCACCTACGCCGAGGCGTGCGCTGCATCCCGCGCCGCGACCGGCAAGGCCCTCTCGAAGCAAACGTTCAACATCGTGGCCAAGATCCGCGAGGTCGATGACGTCGTATCGCCCCGGCTGCAGGATCGCCTCTTCGAGATGTGCCCCGAGCTGAGCCTGGCGGAGCTGGCGGGCGGCCCGATGGCGCACAACAAGCGCACGGCGGAAGGACGGACCGAGCGCATCGACGCGCTCGGGTCGGTGTACGTCGACGTCACGGCGTGGCTCGAACCGCCGCCACACGGAGCGGCCCGCGACGACGTCCTCGACGCGCTCGCGGGCGCCTGGACCGCGCTCCGCTACGTCGCCGGCACCCACAGGAGGCTCGGCGGGAGGGAGATCGACGCCACTGGGCTGCGCATGGAGGTCATTGCCTGACACTGACCAGGTCGTTCGCCCGGTTGCCGGTGCCGTGGCACAAGTCTTCGACAACGGCCACGTTCCGCTCGTGGCGGGGGGCCACGTCTGAGCGGAAGGCAGTGGCCCCATGGCAGGAAGTGCGTGGAACCGGAAGAGGCCGGGGGCCGGAGCCGCCCCCTGACCCATCTCCTGGTGGTCAGCGGGCCGCCGTGAAGTCCAAGAAGTCCTGCACCCGCAGCAGCCGCAGGACGACGCGCTCGATCCACGGCACGTGCTGATGGTGGACGTCCGTCACGATCTCCGGATCGGACAGCTCGTGCTCGGAACGGCGAGCGATGAGGCGCACCGCGCCGTGGGCCAGGGCGTTCTGCACCCAGTCGGCGTCGCGGCCGTAGGTCAAGGCAATCCGGTAGCCGTCCTTCGTCCGGAGGACGAGCACGGGGGTGCGGTACACGTTGCGCGTCCGCCGGCCCACGTGGACGACGATTCCCATCCCCGGCAGCAGCCCTGCGACGTGTACGGCGAGCTTGTTCGTGACCAACTTGTTGAACCGCGCCATGCGGCGACCAAGTCGCGGCGGCGAATGAAGCCCGGACGGGCGTCCGGGCCGAGGCTGCGCGGAGTGCGCACTCATACGAGCGTCAGCCCCCCGTCGACGGCGAGCACCTGGCCCGTGACGTAACTGGACTCGTCCGACAGAAAGAACACGGCAGCCGAGGCCACCTCCCACGCCGTCCCCTGCCGACCCAGCGGCACGGGTGTGCGGGTACGCGAGGGCCGGCCCGCTGAGGCCGCCCGGCCCAAGGGCGTGTCGATCAGCCCCGGCGCCAGCACGTTGGCTCGGATGCCGCGCCGCGCGCCCTCCATCGCGACATGCCGGCTGAGGCCGATGAGGCCCGCCTTGGAGGCGTCATAGGCGGGGATGCGGCTCCCGGGCCGGATTCCGGCCACCGAGCCGACGAACACGATCGACGCGTTGTCCGACAGGGTCACGAGCGCACGGCGCACCAGCATGAAGTGTGCCCGCAGGTTGAGGGCGAACGTCTTGTCCCAGTCATCGATCGAGGTGCCCGCGACGCCCATGCCGAAGCCGGTGCCCACGTTGAGCACGAGCCCGTCGGGGGCCGGGCCCGGCTCGTCGGACACGGCCAGGCGGCAGCCGTCCTCGGTGGTGACGTCCGCCACCACGATCGCCGCCATCCCACCTTCCTCGGTGATCAGCCGCCACGTCTCTTCGACCGCGGCCTCGTCACGGTCCACGCAGACCACCGACGCGCCCTCCCGCGCCGCCCGCACAGCGATGGCGCGGCCGTTGCCGACCGGCGCGTCCGGATCACGCGACGGCTGGGTGCCGGCGCCGATCACCGTGATGCTCCGGCCCGTCAAGAGCGCCATCGTCGATCCCTACGCCGCCGGACCGCCCGGCACCCGCCGCGCCAGCGCCTCCGCTCGGGCCTCCAGCTGTATCCGCAGCGACCCCAGCACGGTCGTGAGCATCAGGTAGTGGCCGATGAGCATGAGCAGCTCAATGATCTCGCTCTCGCGCAGGAGCTCCGCCAACACCCCCCAGGTGGCATCGGAGACGGCGCCCTCGTCCGCCGTCTCGTCGACCGCCCGCAGCGCGGCGCGCTCCAGCGGGAGCCACGCCACCGCGTCGAGCCCGCCGTCGGCGTCCCCGAGCGCTGCGATCTCGGCGGGAGCCACGCCCTGCGCCTCTGCCAGCTCGATGTGCTGGGCCCATTCGTACCGCCCGCCGAAGCGGATCGCCGTGCGCAGGATGACCAGCTCGCGCAGGCGGCCGGGGAGAGTCCCGGCCAGCAGTGCGCCGCCGAACCCCAGCCAACGCCGGAAGAGCTCGGGGTCGGCCCGGCCCAGTGTCGTGAAGATGTGCATGGGCTCGTCGGTCCCGCCCGGCGAGTGCTCCAGGACCCGGGTCAGCCGATCGTCCCACTCGCCGGCGGGCAGCGGGGGCAGGCGGGGCCCGGTAGTAGTCACCGCCGAATCGTAGGCATGGAGGACCGATCCGGTCGCCTGGCTCCCGCGCCGTCAGCGCAACGGCCGGAATCCCACGGGAGGCGGCCCAGAGCCGGGGAGGCGGCCCACTGGGGTGTCGGGCCGGCAGACCTCGTCGAGGAGGCCGTACTCGACGGCCTCCGCCGCTCCCAGGAACCGCCCGTGCCCCAGGTCCTCCTCGACGGCGGTGGCCGGCCGACCGGTGGCGGCACCCACGCGCGCACAGAAGCGCTGCCGCTCGTCGGCGCGCAGCTCGGCCCACTGGGCCACGTTGCGCACGTGGGCCTGCAGCTCGGTGGCGGGCTCGCACAGCGAGAAGCGGGTGCTGGGCATGGCGGCCCGGTGGGCGCACACCGCGACCACGCCGATGGCGCCCGCCCCCACCTGCCCGAGGCAGAGCGCCCGGACCGGCACGCCCAGCAACTCGATCACGTCCATCAGGGTCAGCGCGGGGGCGAGGCCGGCGTCGGCGCAGTCGACCCGCAGGGTCACGGGCTCGTCACCGTCGGCGTCGAGGGTCATCAACTCCGCCGAGACGCGGGTGCCCGAAAGCTCGTCGAGCGGGCCATGCAGGAGGACGACCCGCTCGGCCAGCAGGCGGCGGGCCAGCACCTCCGACAGGGGCTCGTGACCCCGGCCCACCGGACCCGGCGGCAGCCAGGGCCACCCCTCGTCGCGTTCACGCATGCTCGATCCTCCATTCCAGCCGGGCTCCCAGCGCCGTCGTGTACCGCTGCACCGTCGAGAGCCGGACATCGAGGTCGCCCGCCTCGAAGCGAGCCACCGCCGACTGCGAGGTCCCCATGCGGGCTGCCACCTCCGCCTGGGACAGCCCGAGCTCGCGGCGCAGCGACACCAGCTGCCCCGACACCGAGTGCCGGCGTTCGGCCATCTCGCGGAAGCCCGGGAAGACGGTGGGGTGACGGCGCTCGCTCACGTGACCGATTATCTCACATTTGATATAACGTGGGAAAGACCCCAGCGACCCGCACGGACACGGAGGAACACGCCATGACCCCGACCACGACCGACCGCCCCGACCGGCTGCACCAGGTGCTCGTCCCCACGGTGATCGAGGAGGGCAATCGGGGCGACCGGGCCTTCGACATCTACAGCCAACTGCTGCGCGAGCGGATCGTCTTTCTCGGCCAGGAGGTGGACGACCAGGTGGCCAACCTGATCATCTCTCAGATGCTGTTCCTCGAGGCACAGAACAGCGAGCGGGACATCTTCCTCTACATCAACTCCCCCGGCGGGGTGGCGTACGCCGGCATGGCGATCTACGACGTCATGCAGCACGTGGAGCCGGACGTCTCGACCATCTGCGTCGGCATGGGCATGTCCGCCGCCGCCATGATCCTTTCGGGGGGCGCCGCCGGCAAGCGCTTCGCTCTGCCCAACGCGCGCATCATGATCCACCAGGGGTCCGCCGGCACCCGCGGGGCGCCCTCCGACATGGAGATCCAGCTCCGTGAGGTGGTGTCCCTGACCCGTCGGATGTCCGAGATCATCGCCCATCACAGCGGGCGACCCGTCGAAAAGGTCGCACAGGACATCGACCGCGACCACTACATGACGTCGACCGAGGCCCGTGACTACGGGATCATCGACGACATCATCCTGCCCCGCCGCGGCCTGTGCGCTCCCGGCGCCGAAGTGCAGCCGCGCGAACACGAACTGCAGGTCGCGAGCGGGTGAACACCGCCTGAACCGGCCCGGAGACCGCCATTGCGGCCCGCGGCGGACGTTCCCCCCATGACCGGCCCCGACCTGGCGACCCGGGCGCCCCCACGGCCGTGTGGTGGCGCGTAAGGTGTGTGACACGAGTGTCAGGGGAGCACTGGCGCCCACGTCGACACAAGGGGAGAGGACACATGCGGACTGAAGACCTGATCCTGGTGAGCGTGGACGACCACGTCATTGAGCCCCGGGGCATGTTCGACGGGCTCCTGCCCGCCAAGTACCAGGACAAGGCACCCAAGATGATCCGCCGGGACGACGGAACCGACTACTGGTTCTACGACGGCAACCAGATCCCGAACGTCGGGCTCAACGCGGTGGTCGGCCGGCCGCCCGAGGAGTACGGGGTCGAGCCCATGTCGCTCGACGACATGCGGGTGGGCTGCTACGACGTGCATGAGCGGGTCCGCGACATGTCGGTCAACGGTGTGCTCGGCTCCATGTGCTTCCCCTCCTTCCCCCAATTCTGTGGCCAGCTCTTTGCCCGGCGCGAGGACAAGGACGAGGCGCTCGCCATGGTGCGCGCCTACAACGACTGGCACATCGACAAGTGGTGCGGTGCCGAGCCCGGTCGGTTCATCCCGCTGTCGATCCCGGTGATCTGGGACCCCGAGCTCGGCGCCGAGGAGGTGCGACGGGTGGCCAAGAAGGGCTGCCACGCCGTGACGTTCTCCGAGAACCCCGAGAAGCTCGGCTGGCCTTCCCTGCACAACTGGCACTGGGACCCGTTCTGGACGGCCTGCGCCGACGAGGGCACGGTCGTCTGCATGCACCTGGGCTCGTCCTCGCAGATCCTGATGACCTCGGTGGAGGCGCCGATCGACGTCATGATCAGCCTGCAGCCCATCAACATGGTGCAGGCGGCCGCCGACCTGGTCTGGTCGCCCATTCTGCGCAAGTACAAGGATCTCCGCTTCGCCCTCTCCGAGGGTGGCATCGGCTGGATCCCCTATGCCCTCGAGCGTATCGACTACGTCTACGAGCACCACCACAAGTGGACCGGCCAGGACTTCGGCGACCAACTCCCGAGCCAGGTCTTCAAGGACCGCATCATCACCTGCTTCATCGACGATGCCTTCGGTGTGGACAGCCGCGAGTACCTGAACATCGACAACATCACGTGGGAGTGCGACTACCCGCATTCCGACTCGACGTGGCCCACCGCTCCCGAGTCGCTCATGAAGTACCTCGACGGGGTGTCGGACGAGGACATCAACAAGATCACGCACCTGAACGCCATGAAGCACTTCCAATTCGACCCGTTCAGCGTACGGGCCCGCGAGAAGTGCACCGTGCAGGCGCTGCGGGCCGAGGCGGCAGACGTCGACACGTCGCTCGTCTCCCGGGCCCGGGGCCAGACGTCCAGGGACGAGAACGGAATCGTGAGCGTCACCAGCTTCACGACGCGCCTCAGCCGCGACTGACCGCCGCGCCGGGAACCGACCAGCACCCACCGAGGCCCGCGGCGACGGCTCGTCCTCGACAGACGACCGACGACTGCCTGTCGCAGAAAGCACTGAGTCCACATGCCGATCGACTACGTCACGGGGGACGACCACGTCGTCACCATCACCATCAACCGCCGCGAGGCCCGCAACTCCATGGACATGGAGCACTTCTTCCAGCTCCGTTCGGCGTGGGACCGCTTCGGTGAAGACGACGACGCCTACGTGGCGATCGTGACCGGAGTGGGGAGGGACTTCTGTGTGGGCGCCGACCTCAAGACGTACATCCCCCAGATCACCGAGCTCCAGAAAAAGGTGAAGGACGGCGTCCGTCCAGAGGAGATCGGCGGCTACCGGCTCGATGACGGCATCAAGGCGGTGCTGCGCGGCACCAGGCTCTACAAGCCGATCATCGCCGCCGTCAACGGCACCTGTGTGGCCGGCGGCATGGAGATGCTCGGTGGCACCGACCTGCGGGTGGCGAGCGACACGGCGACGTTCGGGGTCATGGAGCCCAAGCGCGGCCTCTTCGCCGGCGGCGGCACGACGGTCCGCCTGCCCCGGCAGATCCCCTACCCCGCCGCCATGGAGCTGCTGTTGTGTGCGGACCAGGTGCCCGCCCAGCGCGCCTACGAGATGGGCCTGTTGAACGAGGTCTGCCGCCCCGCCGACCTGATGGAGCGGGCGCTCGACTACGCGCACCGCATCACGGCCAACGGCCCCTTCGCCATCCGCAAGACGAAGGAGTCCGTGCTGCGCGGCCTGGCGACGGACATGAAGGAGGCCTACCGGATCGAGTCGGAGATCTCCGGCGAGGTCTTCAGCAGCGAGGACGCCACCGAAGGACCGCTCGCCTTCGCGGAGAAGCGTGCCCCCAACTGGAAGAACCGCTGACCCGGGGCAGGGATATGTTCTGAAACTATCAACGAACTCGTTGATAGTTTGCGGAAACATTGGGCGATGCTGAGACCCCGAGCCGGGCCGGAGCCCTCAGCCCGCGGGCCGAAGGACTTGCGGGACGGGTCGAAATCCGCGATGGCGTCCCCGCTTCAGACGATGCGGGTGCTCCGCCGGAGCGAGCGGAGCGAGGGAAAGCCGACAATGAAGGTCTGCAACCTCCAGCCGCCCGGCGCGAGCCCGCGCCGTTTGGCCATCCGACCGGCGGCCAGTGCCTCGGCCGCGTGCACCACCACGGTCGCGATCAACAACGCCTGCAGGGTCTCACGCGGCGGCAATGCGTCACCCGTCATCTCGTCCACCTTGTCGTACGCGGTCTTGCTCACCGCCAGCTTGGTCAGGGCGACGATGCCGCCGTCGAGGAGGAGGAACCAGAACCATGACGGACGGACGACTCCCGAACGCTTCGCACGTGCCATCCGCACGTTTTAGCGAGATCGGGCACCGGGGAGCAACCGGACGGCGCCTGGTGCCGGCGCGGAACGGGGCGGGGCCGCCAACTGCCCGCAGGCCGCGTCGATCTCTGCGCCCCGGGTGACTCGGATGGTGGCGTTCACCCCCAGCGCCACCAGCTGGTCGCGGAAACGGCGCACCTGGTCCCGGGACGAGCCCACCACCGGGTAGCCCGGCGTGGGGTTGAGCGGGATGAGGTTCACGTGCGCGCCCAGCGGACGCGGCGAACTCCGCCAGCTCGGCGGCGTCGCCGCTCCGGTCGTTGACGCCGTCGATCATGGCCCACTCAATGGACAGGCGGCGCCCGCTGGCCCGCACGTACTCGGCGCACGCGTCAGCCAGCACCTCGAGGGGGTAGCGCCGGTTGATGGGCACGAGCTCGTCCCGCAGCACGTTGTTGGCGGCGTGCAGCGAGACGGCCAGGTTCACCGGCAGAGTCTCAGTGGCCAGGCGGCGGATGCCGGGCACGATGCCCACCGTGGAGAGTGTGAGGTGCCGGGCCGAGAGCCCCATGTCGCCGTGCAGCCGGACCACGGCACCCCACACCCGGTCGTAGTTGGCCAACGGCTCCCCCATCCCCATGAAGACGATGTTGGAGACCCGCCGTGACCCCGACTTTCGCATCGCGGCGGCCACTTGCTCCACGATCTCGCCCTGGGTCAGCTGGCGCTGGAACCCGGACTGTCCGGTGGCGCAGAACTGGCAGTCCATGGCGCAGCCGGCCTGGGTGGAGACGCAGACCGTCACCCGATCCGGGTACTGCATCAGTACCGTCTCGATCTTGGCGTCGTCGCCGAGCGCCCACAGCCACTTCGTCGTCTCTCCCCCGTCAGCCGATTGGCGGGAGACCTCGCGCAGGGCCGGAGGCAGCGCGTCGGCGAGCACGGCTCGCAGTGCTGCCGGGAGCTCCGTCAGCTCCTCGGGCCGCTGCGCCCGGACGTGCAGACCGTCCCAGACCTGGCGCGCCCGATAGGCGGGCTCGCCCTCGAGGATGACGGCCAGCTCGTCCCGCGTCAGGTCGTAGGGCGCGGGCACCAACCCAGGCTACGGGGCGCCGGGCCCCGGAAAGCTCAGGGGCTATTCGGTACCGAGGATGACCGTGCCCGCCGCCGTGAACCACCCGCTGGTGCCGTTCACGCACGCCAGGCTGGCGTCGGGCACCTGACGGGAGCCGCACTCACCCCGGAGCTGTTTGGCGGCTTCAATGAGCAGGAACATTCCGCGCATGCCGGGCTGGCAGGCGGAGAGGCCACCCCCGTCGGTGTTGGTGGGGAGCGCGCCGCCGACACGGAGCTTCCCGTCCTCGACGAAGGAGCCGCCCTCGCCCTTCTTGCAGAATCCGAGCCCCTCCAGGGTCAGGATCACCATCGGGGTGAAGGCGTCGTAGACCTGCAGCGTGTCGATCTCCTCGGGCGTGACGCCCGCACGCTCGAAGGCAAGCTGCCCCGAGCGGACGCAAGGCGACTCGGTGAAATCCCCCCACTCGCTCATCGTCGTGTGGGAGACGGCCTCGCCGGTGCCGAGGACCCAGACGGGCGCCTTGGCGCAGTCCCGCGCCCGCTCCTCATGGGTGAGCACAATGGCGCCGCCACCGTCAGTGCGGATGCAGCAGTGGAGTTTGGTCAATGGATCCCACACCATCGGCGCGTCGACGACGTCGGCGATCGTGATCGGGTCTTGGTAGAAAGCATCGGGGTTGAAGCCCGCGTTGTAGCGGGTGGACACGGCCACCTCGGCGAGCTGCTCGATGCTGGTGCCGAACTCGTGCATGTGGCGCCGGGCGACCATGGCGTAGTGCGACCCCACCGGGTGGCCGAAGGGTGCCGCGAATTGAATGGGGCCCCGGCTCCCGAAGGAGAGGTTCGCCATGCGCAGCTTCTTCTTGAGGTCGGCCCTCTGCGTCGACCCGTAGGTGAGCACGACGACCTCGACCAGTCCCTGCGCGATGGCGGCCGCCGCGTGCTCGACCATGAACTCCCAGATGCTGCCGCCGTGGCCGGTCGAGTCGACCCAGTTCGGCCGGAGACCCAGATATTCGGCCAGCTCGACTGGGGGCAGCGCACCGGTGAGGGACATGAAGCCGTCGACCTCGGACTTCTCGATCCCCGCGTCAGCCAATGCACGCGTCGTGCCCTGGAAGTTCAGCTCGAAAGCCGTCTTGTCGTCGACGCGCCCGCAGTCCGACGTCGACGCGCCCACGATCGCCACGCGGCGGCTGGCCATGGTTCTCCTGCTCTCCTTGTTCGGTGGGGTCCCGGCCCAGCTAGGACCGGGTGGTTCCTTCGCCGATCACCCGCCGCCCAGTTTCAGTCCCGGGTGACGTGAATGGAAGATCTGCGCGTTGACCTCGGCCGCGATGGCCGCTGGATCCCACTTGGCGTCGCCCCTGGGGTTGTCGACGGCCGCACCGAGGTGCCAGGGCTCGTAGTGGGCGATGTTCGCCCCCACCGCACGGAACACCTGGCCCGTGACGTGGAGAGCCTGGTCGGAGGCCAGCCAGGCCACCATCGGCGCTGAGTTCTGCGGGTTCAGCCGGTTGAAATCGTCATCGCCGTACTCGTCGGGCTCCTTGAGCTCGACGTCCTTGAGAACGCCTCCGGTGAGGCGCGTCACACCCCCTGGTGCGACGGCGTTGGCGCGCACTCCGTAGCGGGACCCTTCGAGGGAGGTGATGATCGTGAGTGCAGCGATACCCGCCTTGGCCGATCCGTAGTTGGCCTGGCCGACATTGCCCTGCAGCCCGGCCGACGACACCGTGTTGACGATGGCGGCGCGAACGTCCTCACCGGCCTTGGAGCGCTCTCGCCAGCGGATGCAGGAGAACTTCGTGGCGGCAAACGTACCCTTGAGGTGGACGCGGAGGACGGAATCGAAGTCGTCCTCGGACATCGAGACGATCATCTTGTCCCGGATGATGCCGGCGTTGTTGACGAGGATGTCGAGGCCGCCGAAGGCGTCGTAGGCCGTGGCGATAAGGTTCTCCGCTCCGCCAAAATCGGCGACGTCGTCATAGTTGGGCACCGCCTCCCCGCCGCGGGCGGTGATCACCTCGACCACCTCGTCGGCTGGACGCTTGTCCGCACCCTCACCGCTGGCCGATCCGCCGAGGTCGTTGATCACCAACTTCGCCCCTTGCGCGGCCAGCTCGAGCGCCTCGCCGCGACCGATGCCATGGCCCGACCCGGTCACGATGGCGACTTTCCCGTCCAAAATGCCCATGAGGCCCCCAATTCGGAGAGAAGACTGACGCGTCTGTCAGACACGGTAACGGCGGCGTGAGGGGGTCGACAATTCGTCAGAATTCGTCCCCCACCGGGGACGATCGGGGGTCAGTCCGGATCGACACTGACACCGACGTCATATACGGTGAGTAACCCCGCGGGCCCCCTGCGGACCTGCCGAATGGCGCCGGCGCCCGACGGGCCGCGGCGGGCACTGATGCAGCGCCAGAGCAGAACGGCGCGACACGAGGGAGGGACATGGCCACTGGGACCGCGGCGACGGGCGGTGGAACGGACATCACTGGCCGACCGACCGCCCTCCGCTCCATCGACCTGGATACCTTCTTCCGTCCGAGGCGGGTGGCCGTGGTGGGGGCATCGGACTCCAATGCACGGCCGAACACCGCCCTCACCCAAAAGATCACCATTTGGGCCGAGGAACGCGGCGCCACCGTGTACTTCGTCAACCCGAACCGCCCTGTCGTCGCGGGACGGCCCTGCGCCAAGGCGCTCACCGACATCGAGGAGCAGCTCGACCTGGTGGCGATCCTGGTCGGCGAACCGCTCCCGATCCTGCGCGACGCTGTGGCGGCCCGCGCGAAGTTCGCCATCGTCTTCGCGGCGGGGTTCGCCGAGGTCGGGGTCAAGGGAGAGCGACTCCAGGACGAGATGGAGCGCATCATCGCCGGCAGCGAGGTGCATGTGCTCGGGCCGAACACCAATCTGAACGCGTTCGAAGTCTTCCGCGAGGATCTCCCCGGCAAGGCCATCGCGCTGATCACCCAGAGTGGCCATCAGGGCCGCCCGATCTTCCAGGGCCAGGAGATCGGCATCAAGCTGTCGCACTGGGCGCCGACCGGGAACGAGGCGGACATGGAGTCGGCGGACTTCATCAACTACTTCTCGGGCCTCGAGGGCACAGGCGCGGTCGCCTGCTACATCGAAGGCTTCAAGGACGGGCGCACCCTCCAGCTGGCCGCTGACGCGGCCGCAACGCGCAAGGTGCCCATCGTCGCGGTCAAGGTGGGCCGGACCGACGAAGGAACGTCAATGGCCAAGGCCCATACCGGACACCTGACGGGGTCGGACGACGTCGTCTCCGCCGTCTTTCGCCAGTACGGGGTCCAGCGCGTCGACGGGCTCGACCAGTTGCTCGAGGTCTCGGCCGCCCTGGCCCGCACGAAGGCACCCTCCCCCGAGGCCGTGCAGCGCCTGAGCCGCGGCGCCGGCGGGCGCGTCTGCGTCTATTCGATCTCCGGTGGCACGGGTGCCCACATGGCGGACATGGTCTCGGCCGCCGGGCTCGAGTTGCCCTCCTTGACCAAGGACTCCCAGGAACAGCTACACGAATGGATCCCGCCATACCTCCGCGTGTCGAATCCCGTGGACAACGGGGGCGCACCGGTGCGCGACTGGCGGGGGCCCAAGATCACTGAGACCATGCTGGCCGACCCCAATGTCGACCTGCTGCTGTGCCCCATCACGGGCGCACTTCCGTCCATGGCCAACAAGCTCTGCGAGGACCTGGTGGGCGCGGCGGCCACGACGGACAAGCCCCTCTTCGTCGTCTGGGGGTCCCCTGTCGGCACCGAGGAGGCCTACACGAAGACACTGCTCGAGAGCACCGTGCCGACCTTCCGTACGTTCACGAATGCGGTCATGGCGGCACAGGCCTACTTCGACCATCACCGCTTCGTCGAGTCCTACCAATCCGCCTTCGCCCACCCGGCACTCCGCCCGACCCCGGCCAAGAAGAAGGCACTTCCCCTCCTCGCACCGGCGGGGGCCCTCCGCTCCAGCGGTCAGAGCCTCTCGGAGCAGGACTCCAAGGCACTGCTCGAGGCCTACGGGATCACCGTGCCCAAGGAGCGCATCGCGACCTCACCCACCGAGGCGGCCA
This sequence comes from uncultured Acidimicrobiaceae bacterium, assembly GCA_963764305.1. Taxonomy (GTDB): domain Bacteria; phylum Actinomycetota; class Acidimicrobiia; order Acidimicrobiales; family RAAP-2; genus Bog-473. Next base: position 747,505 of record CAVXSD010000006.1, read on the forward strand.
AGGCGGCGAAGAAGATCGGCTACCCGGTGGTGATGAAGATCGTCTCTGCCGATATCCCGCACAAATCCGACCTGGGGCTCGTCTCCGTGGGTGTCCGCGACGAGGACGACGCCAGGCGCACCTACAAGCGCCTGATGGCCACGGCGAAGAACGCCAAGGCCAAGGTCGATGGAGTGCTCGTGGCCCAGTTGGTGCGGGGCGTGGAGACCGTGGTCGGCATCGCCCGGGACGACCTCTTCGGGCCCGTCGTCATGTTCGGCCTCGGTGGCGTGTTGGTCGAAGTGCTGCACGACGTGACGTTCCGAGTCCCCCCTTTCACGACCCGCGATGCCTCGGCCATGCTCGACGAGTTGCGGGGGGGCGCCCTCCTGCGCGGGTTGCGGGGACAACCGGCCGCCGATCGCGCCGCACTGGTCGACGTGCTCATGAAGATGCAGCAACTCGCCGTCGACCTCTCCGGCGACGTCGCGGAGGTCGACATCAATCCGCTGCTCGCCGGGCCGGACGGCGCGGTTGCGGCCGACGCCCTTGTCGTGCTGGCCTGATCAGGGCCGCAGCGACGGACGACACACAAGGAGACTGATGAGCGACACGACTGAGAACCCCGTGGGCGACGATCTGGTCCGCCGGATCGAGGACGGCATCTGCTGGATCATCCTCAACCGACCCGACGCCGGGAATGCCATGACGCAATTCATGCGGGACCAGATCGCCGAGTGGGTGCGCGACGCGTCAGCCGACCTGTTCGTGCGGGTGGTCGTGATCACCGCGGCCGGCGACAAGGCGTTCTGCACGGGTGCCGACCTGCGTGGCGGCCGGCTTCCTCCCCGGATGAAGCCCGATGACGCGCCTGAGAGCGTCGTGGGCGAGGGATCGCGCATGATCCGTGACGGCTGGCAGCGCCTCGTCACCTCCATCCTCGACTGCGAGAAGCCCGTCATCGCCGGCGTAAACGGCACGGCGGCTGGCGGTGGGATGCACCTGGCGCTGGCCTGCGACCTCGTCGTGATGGCGGAGGAGGCCAAGTTCGTCGAGGTCTTCGTCCGGCGTGGCATTGCTCCTGACGCCGGCGGGGCCTGGATCCTGACCCGCCTGGTGGGGATCCAGAAGACCAAGGAGCTGTTCTTCTTCGGCGACGACGTCCCCGCGGCCGAGGCCTACCGGATCGGTTTGGTCAACCGGCTCGTGCCGCGGACGGAACTCCAGTCCACGCTCGAAGCGATGGCGGCCCGACTGGCCAGCGGGCCGACCAAGTCGATCTGGATCGCCAAGTGGTTGACCAACCGGGCCCTCGACGTCGACCGTGCCACCTCGCTCTACGACGAGGCCATGGGGCAGGAGTTGCTCACCCAAACCCTCGACTCCACCGAGGGCATCGCCAGCTTCGTCGAGCGGCGCCCCGCCGAGTTCAAGGGCTGGTAACCCGAGCACTCACGGCGACGGCGTCGACGTCGACGTCGTCGATGTCGCACCCACGCCTGCCGTGGTGGTGGTCGATGACGCGGGCGAGGTCGTCGTCGTCGAGTTGCCTGTCGGGGCAGTCGTGCTCGTCGTGCTCGTGGCGGACGTCGTCGTGGTCGTGGACGAGGTCGAGGTGGTCGACGTCGTCGCCGGCGTCGACGTGGGCGTGGTGGTCGGTACATCGGGCGTCCCACCGAGGTTGCTCAGTGTGGTCCCGGTATCCGATCCACCGAAGATCGCCGACAACGGTTTGCCCGAGATCAGCTCGATGGCCGTAATGAACACGAGGGCCAGCACGAAGACGATGGCAACTGTCGCCGCGATGGTTCTCCAGGAGAATCGGCGCACGCCGGGCCGGATGCCCGCCGGCCGCATCGGCGCAGTGGTGGCGCGCAGGCGCTCCGTGGCGGGAGCATCGGCCATTGCCGAGATCTCCAGGCGCTCCGTCTCCCCGACGGGTGCCGCAACCGATTCCGTCTGGACCGTCTCGGCACTGCCCCCATCTTCCGGCGCCGATCGCCCCACCACCTGCGTCGGCGCCGTCTCGGTCGATGCGGCCGTCCCGCCACTCGCCCCGGTTCCACCGAGCTTGCGCAGCAACGTCGAGGCCTCGGGTGCCCGGACCACGACCTGCTTCACCGCTTCATGGCCCCGCTCGATGGACTGCGCCACCAGGGCCGTCGCCATGGTGGCGGCGGCCGAGCCGATGGCCACTCCGACGATGGTCCCCTTGACCCCGAAGGTCGACGCGATCACCGCGGCGATCACCGCACCGGCGGCCGAGGCCAGGATCTGGCGAATCGAGAACTTCACGCCAAGGCTGTCTAGTCGGCCACGAGTGATTCGATGGCGCGGGCGGTGAACTGACGGGCCCCCGAGTGGCGGACCCAGTCGTGCCCGAAACGGGCGAGGGGGGCGGCCAATCGCGAGACCAGCTGCAGGGCGGTGTTCCCCGGCGCGAGCGAGCTCTGCAGCGTGGCCGTGCACCCGACATCGGCGTTTTCGTCCAACGTGAGGGTGGCAACACCCACCATGTCGCCACAGCGCCACTCTTCGCCCTTTGCCAACGCCGCGCCGTCGAACACGCGCAACCACGGCCACCAGTCGGGGTAGTGGGACACCTCGCTGATCAGCCGCCAGACCTCCTCCCGCGGCAGGGACAGGTCGTACCGGTGCACCGTGGTGATGGTGCCCGGACGTTCGCTCGCCGGGACAGTCGCGGCGTGGTCGGCACTCACTCGCCGACGGATCCGTCGATCTGCTCGCGCAGCAGGTCGGCGTGGCCGTTGTGGCGCGCGTACTCCTCGACCATGTGGATCATGATCCACCGTAGCGAGATCGGCCGGTCGGCCGATGCCGCCTCGGTATCCAGATCCTCGGCCGCCCCGACGATAGCCCGCGACTCGTCGCACTGCCGCGTGAACAGGCCGAAGTCCGCCATCGCCGCTGATGGATCGAGGTCGTTGAAATCCGCATCCGGATCCTCGGCCATTGAGAGAGGTGGAGGCGACGGCCTCCCGGCAAAGACATGCACGAACCAATGCCACTCGACGTAGGCCATGTGGCGCACGAGACCGAGCAGGCTGAGTGAGGACGGCGCCACACCGCGGCGCACCAACGCGGCGCCGTCGAGCAACTCACACTTCCAGAGCAGTGTCGCCCGCTGGTACTCCAGCCACGCGGTCAACATCGTGCGCTCGTCGCCGTTCATCGGCGGCTCAAGCCGGGTCACCGCGGGCAGCACCGACCCAGGCTAACGGGTGCCGCCGCGAAATCATCGGCCGAGAAGGGGCCGGTAACATGGCCGACGTGCGTGAACGGTGGCTTTCCCGGAGGGCCGTGTCGCTCCACCTGGCCGTCCTCGTGATCGTCCCCGGCTGCGTGCTGGCCGCCTGGTGGCAGGTCACTCGCGCCCAGGACGGGAACCAGCTCAGCTACTTCTACTCGGTCATGTGGCCCGGCTTCGGGATCTTGATCCTGTACTTCTGGTGGACGCTCATCCACACCGACTACGAGAAGGTCGGCTTGAAGGGCATGAGGCGCCAGCAGGCAGATGCGGACTCCGTGGACCAGGATCCGGCGGTGCCCGCCTCGCCGGCCCCTGATGGCTTCCAGCCGGAGGCGCAAGTCTCCGCCGCCGAGGACCCCGAGCTGGCGGCCTACAACGCACGCCTCGCCGACCTGGCGGCGCAGGGGCCCAAGACCTGGCACAAGCGTGAGTCAGTCGTGGTCCGGCGCGAGCGATGAGACGGCTCACCCAGCGCGGCCTGAAAGGGGCCTTGTTCCGTTACCAGCTGATGGCGAACATCGTCGGTGTGCTGATCATCCCCCTGTTCGTCTTCACGGGCCTGCACCTCGCGATCGGGGGCTTCAAGGCCGAGCTGGCCATCTTCGGCGTGGGTCACGGCTACCTCTACATCGTCTACCTGATCGCGGCGGGATTCCTTGCGCTCAAGGCCCGGCTGCACATCCCCTGGATCATCTTGATGTTCGCCGCTGGACTCGTTCCGGGTCTGACGTTCCTGGTCGAGTGGATCGTCGTGACTCGCAAGATCCAGCCGCTCATTGCCGCGCAAGATGCCGCAGTTGAAAGCGGCTCCTCCGAAGTCAGTCCAACCGCTCGATGACGGTGCCGTTGGCCTGACCGCCCCCCTCGCACATCGTCTGATAGCCGTAGCGGCCGCCGGTCGCCTCCAGCTGGTTCAGCAACGTGCCCATGAGGCGCACACCGCTGGCGCCGAGCGGGTGGCCGATGGCAATGGCGCCCCCACGCGGGTTGAAACGCTCCATGTCGTAGGAGAACTCCTTCTGCCACATCAGCGCGATGGCGGCGAACGCCTCGTTGCACTCCACCGCGTCGAACTCCTCGACCTTCATCCCCGACCGGTTGAGGAGCTTGTGCGTCACCGGCACGGGTGCCGACAGCACGATCGCCGCGTCATCGGCGGCCACGGCAAAGTGGGCGAAGCGGGCACGGATCGGAAGGCCGAGTGACTCGGCGACCGACCGGTCGGCAATGAGCATGGCCGCGGCGCCATCGGTCGTCTGCGAGGAATTGCCGGCCGTGATGTCGGGTGCCGTGTCCGGTTCCCAGTTCTGGGCGGGTGGCAGGGCGGCGAGCGCCTCGATCGTCGACGAACGCCGGATGCCCTCGTCGGAGGTCAGGAACTCACCGGTGAGGTTGCCTTCCTCGGCCTTGATGGCCACCGCTACCGCCTCCCTACCAAAGTGCCCGTTGTCCCAGCTCTCGGCAGCCCGCCGGTGGGACTCGAGCGCATAGGCATCCATGTCCTGTCGGGTGATCCCGTAGCGCTCGGCCAGCACCTGGCTCACCCGGAACTGGGTCCAGAGGCGCCCGTCGACCGCCTCCATGAACGAGGGCGGGAACGGACCGGTCCCGCCACGCGCGTTGGAGGCGAGGGGCACCCGGCTCATGACCTCGGCGCCGCAGGCGATGACCAGGTCGTAGTGGTCCGCCGCCACTCCCGCGGCGGCGAAGTGGACGGCCTGCTGGGACGAGCCACACTGACGGTCGACAGTCGTGGCCGGCACGGATTGGGGCAGTCCGGCCGAGACCCACCCGTTGCGGGCGAGGTTGGTGCTCTGCTCGCCGACCTGGCTCACGCACCCACCGATGACGTCGTCGATGCGCTCGGGGTCCACTCCCGTCCGCTCGAGCAGCGTGGTGAGAGCGAAGCCCAGGAGGTCCGCCGGGTGCCAGTTGGTCAGCGCGCCGCCGCGCTTGCCGAAGACCGTGCGCACGACATCGACGATGACGGGCTCTCGGGCTCCGCTCATGGACGCTCCTCTCTGTCCCGTTCACCGGCCACGACGTCCGCCACCTGGGCCCCGCTCGGCAGAACGCGCTCGCTCTCGACGAGGGCGGCCGCCCGTGCGCCCGCCTGCTCGCGCCGCGACAGGAGCTGGTCGATGGCCGAGGCCGCTCCCGCCGGGCTCCCGTTGTAGGCCACCCGTCCCCGGTCCAGCACGAGTGCCTTGCCAGCCAGCTTCAGCACACGGTCGACCTGCTGCTCCACCACCAGCATCGCCGTGCCGTTGCGGTTGATCGCCTCCAGACCCGCGTAGACCGCATCGACGACGATGGGCGCCAGGCCCAGCGAGAGCTCGTCGGCGACGAGGAGCTTTGGCGGCACCACCAGCACCTTGGCCAGGGACAGCAGGCGCTGCTGTCCCCCCGAAAGCGTCCCGGCGGTCTGCTTGCGGCGCTCGCCCAGAATGGGAAATTCCTCGTAGGCCCGCGCCAGGTTCTCCGGCACGCTGGCGCGGCCGGCGCGCTGGCGAAAGACCAGCACCAGGTTCTCCTCGACGGTGAGGCTGGAGAAGATGCCCCTGCCCTCCACCACGTGTGCCATGCCCAGTCGGGCGATCCTCCAGGCCGACGTCCGGGTCACGTCGGCACCGGCAAAGCGGACCGAGCCATTGGTTGCGGTCACCAGGCCTGTGATGGTCCGGGCCACCGTCGACTTGCCCGCGCCGTTCGAGCCGATCAGTGCCACCACGCTGCCGGCTGGAATGCTGAACGACACGTCGAAGAGCGCCCGGTACGGGCCGTAGGAGGCCGAGACGTGTTCCACCTCGAGGATGGCGCCGTCGTCGAGCGTCGCCGCGCCCGTCGACCCCGGGGCGAGGTCCTGGCCGGCGCCGGTCACGCCGACTGCCCGAGGTAGGCATGGCGTACCAGCGGGTTGTCCATCACCTCGGCGAAGGTCCCCTCGGCGATCTTGGCGCCGACGTCCATCACGACCGTCCGGTCGACTACGTCAGCCACGATGCCGAGGTCGTGCTCCACCAACAGGACGGCGGTGCCCCGGTCCCGCTGAATGATGCGGAGCACCGCGGCCAGGTCGGCTGTCTCGTGCTCGTCGAGACCCGAGGATGGCTCGTCGGCCAACAAGAGCCTCGGCTCGCCGGCCAGTGCCCGGGCCAGCTCGACGAGGCGGCAGTGGCCGAGTCCAAGGGCCGAGACGGGGGTGTCCGCCAGCTCGGTGAGTCCGACGAGCTGCATCGTGCTCTCGACCTTCTCGCGCTCCTCGTCCGTCGGAGTGCTCATGCCGCAGAGGTCCTTCCAGAGACGGCCGGTGCGGGTCCGGGCGCGCTCGGCGACCATGAGATGGTCCCGGACGGTCATGTCGGCAAAGACCTCGGCCCGCTGATAGGTGCGTCCGATGCCCAGGCGGGCCCGCTTGTACGTCGGGAGGCCCCGGAGGGAGCGGCCCTCGAACTCGATGCTCCCGTCATCATTTTTCAGCTGCCCACACACGCAGTTGAAGAGTGTCGTCTTGCCGGCGCCATTGGGCCCGACCAGACCGACGCTCTCCCCGGACCGGACCTCGAACGTGATGCCTTGCACCGCGTTGACGCCCCCGAAGGACTTCGAGACGTTGTGCAGCGCCAAGAGCGGCTGCTCATCAGCCATGGACCGCCTCCTCGCCCATGCCGCCCCCCATCATCGGCCGGCCCGCTCGGCCCGGGTCGGTCGCCGGTCGAGGGAACCAGCGCTCGAACAAGGGTTCGAAGCGCTGCATGGAGCGTCGCTTCTGGAATTCCAAGATGCCCTCGGGGTGCTGGGCATAGGTCAGCGCGCCGAAGGCGAAGAGCACGAAGGTGAGGTTGGCGAACTGGGGCGGCGCATACCCGAGGAGCTTCTGGATGATGACGTACCCGAACGCGCCCTGGATCGCCCCCTCGACCGTCGTGACCCCCGTTGTCACGACGATGACCACGAAAGCGAGACTGAAGACGTAGTTGAACTGCTGGGGGTTGGCCACTCCCTGCTGCACAACCAGCAGGGTGCCCCCGATGCCCGCCACCGCGCCGGACAGGGCGAAGATCAGGATGCGCTGCCAGGTCAGGTTGATCCCGATGCCGGCGGCGGCCGTGTCGCTCCCCCGCATGGCCCCCAGAAACCGGCCGACGGTGCCGCGGCGGATCATCAGGATCGCCAACACGACCACGACCAGCACGGCGAAGGTGGCCAGGAACAGGGCGTGGCCGTTGGGGTTGAGCAGGCCGAACGGGCTGCCCCAGTCGACGTTGTTCATGGGGCCGAGTCCGCCCGAGCCACCGCCGAGCGTCTGCGAGCTCTGGATGACGTTGTCGAACACCAGCGCCGCACCCAGCGTCATGAGGGCCAGGCCGAGCCCCCGCAGGCGCAAGGAGAGCGCGGCGAGGACGATCGCCACCGCGGCCGCAAATGCCGCACCGACCAGCATCCCGGCCATCATCGAGAGGCCGAGGTGGTTGGCCAGCTGTGCCGCGGTGAAGGCACCCACCCCGGCCAGGCCGGCCTGAGCCAGGGACAGCTGGCCTCCCATGCCGGTGATCAGCGTGATGGAGAGGAACAGCGTCGAGAACGCGAGTCCTTGGTTGAGGACGCTCTCCCAGTCCCGGGGCATCCAGGTGAGCATGGACAGGATGAAGCCCCCCAGGAGCACGTACCACAGCACCCTGATGACGCGGCCCATCGCCGGCGTGCGGACTGCGGCGGCCAGTGGGGGCAGCGGCGGGTCCACGGAGGCCAACGGGTCCGTGCCCTTTTCGAGGTTCCGCATGCCGGGATGAAAGAGCAATGCGCCCACCAGCACGAGGAAGGGCAGGCTGGGCAGGATCGAGGTGAAGAGGAAGCTCTGGGTGGGCAGGTAGCCCTGCAGCGTGAAGGTGGCGATCCCGATCGCCACGGCGGCCAGCGCCGCGATGGCCATGGAGCGGAATGCGGCACAGGCCGCGGCGGCGATGGCCGCCACCATGAGCGTGAGAAACGGCTGGGCCTGGACCTGACCGAAGTTCGGTGCCAGCAGGACACCGGCCAGGCCGGCCAGGAAGCTCGAGATCACCCAGGCCACCGCGACCACACCGCCTGCGTTGACCCCGTCGAGCTGCACCAGGCGCCGGCTCTCGACGGCGCCGCGCATCTGCAGCCCGAGAGGGGTGAGCCGCATCATGATACCCATCGCGAGCAGCACCACCGAGGTGAACACGACTGCACTCATGTCGAGCCCGTTGAAGGGTGCGCCCGCCAGGGTGAAGTAGACGGTGTTGGGGTCGAACACGATACTCGGCGGCGCGTAGTAGTTCTGGGAGATGAACGTCTGCATCAGGGCCGGGATGCCGACGAGCAGGCTGATGCTGGTGACGAGCTTGGCCATGTTGTTGGAGTTCGGTATGCGGCTGAAGAGCAGGCGGTCGAATCCCAGCCCGAGGAGCGGCGAGACGAGCACCACCGCGACGACGAAGGCCAGCCACACCGGGAAGTGCGCGCTCTGGATCAGCGCCGTGAACAACAGCGACGCCACATAGGCCTGCGCGGCGAACGCGAAGTTGAAGACGCCCGTCGCCCGATAGGTGAGGACCAGGGCCACCGCGACGATGGCGTAGGTGCAGCCATAGGGGACGCCGGGAATGGCAAAACCTAGGAACTGCTCCATTCCCGACGTCCCCCGATCCCCGCGGCCGTCTCGCTACGCCCTCGCCGTGCCGTTCAACCGACCGGTGTGCCCGGTGGCGGCTTGATCAGCACGGCGTGCGAGTAGCTCGTGCCCGGGTTGCTGCCCGAACCGTTCAGGATCGACCCGGACAGCCGGAAGCACTCGAAGACCTGTGGCTTCTTGGCGATCACCGTGACGTACTTGCTTCCCTGCACCTGAATGAAGGCGCTGCAGGTGCTGTTCGTGATGGGATAGGTGTGGCCTCCGCCCCCCGGGCTCCAATTGGTGGGGGTGGTGAGGCCGTTGGCCGTGTCGGCCGTCATCTTGTTGATCGCGTTGATGACACCCAGCTGCGTCGGGTTCGGACCGGCCGCCTTGAGGCCGGCCACCAGCAGCGCCGCCGACTGCCAACCCTGCAGCGCGACCTCGTCGTAGACCCACTTCGGCTCGTACTTCTTCATGGCGGAGATGTACGCGGCCAGCCCCGGGTAGTTCTTGAGCGGCGCGTCGAACGGCACGTGCTGGATGTTGAAGTACACGCCCTGCATCAGGTCCTGGTACTGGTTCAGGGTGCTCTGGTCGTTGCCGTTCAGCCACAGCTGCTTGGCCTGGATCCCGTACTGCTTCACGCCGCGGGCCAGGCTGATGTTGCCGGTGACGTCCATGCAGCTGAGGATGAAGTTGGTCCCCGCCGCCTTCATGCGCTCCGCGTCGGGGATGACGCTGGCGCCGTAGCTAATGCTGGTGTCCACGTAGCTGACCTTGATGCCGGCCTTCTTGAAGGCGGAGACCGCTTGGTTGCAAGACCCGTTGGAAGAGGCGATGTTGTAGGCCAGGACGCCCACCGACGGGGTCTTCTCCACCTTCTTGGCCAGGTAGATCCACGCCGGGTCGCCCGCGGCGTAGTCCTGGACCGACCCGCCGGCGGCGAAGAGGTTGGGCTGCCCGCTCCAGTTGCCGGTGACGTTGTAGCCGAACGTCGGAGTGCAGGTCTGCACGAAGTAGGTCGGCGTGAAGAAGGCGGTAGCCACGCCCGCGACGGCGAAGACGTGGTCCTGGTCGACCAGGGTGTGCTCCAGCGCCGTGTCCTGGCTCGGGTTCCCGGTGTCGTCGGTGTTGTAGGTCAGCTTGATCTGGCGTCCGTCCACACCGCCGTGGGCGTTCACGTAGTCGTAGTACCCCTGGATCCCCGGCACGAGCGACTCGAAGTTCGAAGCGATCGGCCCGGTCAGCGTCGACATTGCCCCCGTGTTGATGGTGGTCGCCGTGACCCCCGGCGCCTTGTTCGCCGCCGCGCACGCTGCGCTGGTGGCGGCCAGCGGGCGCACCGCCGCCGTCGCGCTCGACGCCGGTCCGACGAGCACCGCTCCAGCGGCCACGATCAAGAACGCGCAGGCGCCGGTGGCAACCCGTGCCACGGCGCCCTTGCCTTTCGTTCTCATTGCCTCCCGATCCCCACCAGACATCCCGTACCCCCAACCAGTCATCACGTACCCCCGATCCGGCTCTCGCCGACTCATCTTCGACCGCAGCGGGTCACTGTACTTGCAGGGCCTTTTGGCCACCGTTCACCCCAGAACCATCTCGCTTCACTCCAGGAACAATCTCTGTCGGTCGAATTCACGCAGCGCCCGCACCTCCTGGGCGGTCACCGCCGAGAGCTCCTCCACGTGACGCGCCACATCGGGCTCGTAGCCACACGACGACGCGAAGGCGCGCACCCGGTCCTCGACCGACCCCTCCCCCGCCGGCACGGCGGAGATCCGGAGGACCCCGTCCTCCCGGCGCAGGACGCCCTTGTCGGTGACCACGCTCGCCACCCTCTGTCCCGGCGACGTGACGTAGGCGGCGCTGCGGGGCAGTCGTTCCGGCCGGGCCAGGGTGACCACCACGCAGGCCGTGGCCCTGGTGGCCACGTCGTTGGCACCTCCCGAGCCGACCAGGAACCGCCCGTTGGCCAGCTCCGTCGAGTTCAGGCACCCCTCCGCGTCGACCTCGGCGGCGCCGAGGCATCCCACCGTCGTCGTCCCCGGACCGCCGATCACCATGCCGAGCACGGCCGACGCATCCGAGAGGTAAGGCGTCGCCGGAAAGACCCGCTGGTTGAAGATGTAGGGGTCGGCGGGAGTGGGCTCGTACCCCCACAGCCCGAGCTCGGCCGTCAGCATCACCCTGCGCCCCGCGGCCCGGGCACGCCCCACCGCGACCCAGGCGGCAAGGTTGGCCACCCCGGCACCGGCCAGGACGGCGTCGGCATCGATTTCGGACACGACCCGTTCGACCTCCCGCGCTCCCAGCGACGCCGCCTGCTCCCAACGGGTGATCGCGGGATCGTCGACGACTGGGTTGGCGTCCGCGTCGGCCTTCCACGACATGGGGTCGGAGCGACCCTCGAGCCATCTGAGCTGCTCCGGACCGACCCGGGCGAGGTAGTCCTCGTGCGTTGTCGGGCCGAGCACCCACTCGTCGACGTAGGCGTCGAACTCGTTCCTGGCCGCCGCCTCGGCGGCGGCGCTCCAGTGCGCGACGTCCTCTCCATAACTACGGACGGGAAGTCCTGGGGCATAGCAACCCCCGGGATGAGCGCCATAGGGCGCCTCCACCACTGCGAGGACGCGGTGACCGGGCACGCGCACCCGATGCCCGAGTCCTTCCAGGTCGTCGACCACTCGCTCCACGGTGGCGACAACACCGCGACGGGCCGCCCAGGCACCCCAGACACCATCGAGGAGCGGCTCGGAAAAGACGAGGTTGCCGGCCGGGTCGGCGGCGGCGGCGTGCACCAGGGCAACGTCGGGCGCCAACGGTTCGAGCAACCCGAGGGGGCCGAAGGGCGAATCGACGACGGTGAAGCCTTTGTTGTCGGCCATCGACGAGCCGATCAGTGACCCGGTGACAGCCGCAGGCAGGCCGCGGGCGGCTGCTTCGAGCCTCTGGGACAGAGTGAGGATGGACCAGTGCTCGACCTCGACGTCACCTGACTCGTAGGCCTGGCGGAAGACAGGGTTGGGTGTGTAGGTCGGGAAACTGTTGCCCGAATACGCGGTGACCACCTTGCGGACCAACCCACCTCTGAAGAAAGCCGCCCCCAGCGCGCCGAGGCTGGTCATGACGAGCGTGAATCCCGGGTCCGTGCCCCAGAATTTGGCGAGCCAGCTCCCGGGCGGCCGCGGTCCAGCGGCTGTGCCCCATCATCACCAGGACGGTGTCGCCGGGCTGCACGCCACGCCGGACCGCGTCCTCCAGTGTCGTCACGAGCGGGCCGCCCCCCGGCAAGGCCGTTGAGGTCATGCAACCGGCTTCACGCTGGACGCCCCATCACGAAAACTCCTGGTCCAACCGCCTTTTTGACCCCCAACGAACCTGACCACCGTGTCAGGTTAGCCATTTCAGCCATGCACCGGCACTACCATGCACCGGGCATGGGATCGCCGACAGTCCGACGTGGCCCGGCGCCCGCCATAAAGAAGCCGGCTCAACCCCCTGCGCCCAAGAAGGGGACGACCCCGAAGACCCCGGCTCGGGTCTCCTTGCCATCGGCCGACGGCCCGGCTGGCGACAACGGACTCCCCATGGCGGACGCCGATTCGGTCGGCGCTCCCGCGAGCAAGCGGGTCTTGCGGAGCCAGGGCAGGCGAACGATGCGCAAGCTCCTGGACGCGGCGATGGTCGCATTCGACAAGCGGGGCTACCACGCGACCCGGGTCAACGATGTGGTCGAGATCGCCAAGACCTCACACGGAACCTTCTACCTGTACTTCTCTAACAAGGAGGACCTTCTGCGAGCGCTCGTGGCCGAGGCGGCAGGCGAAGCGCAAACGCTCTATGACGCACTCAGCACCCTCCCGGCACAGGGGAACGCACCCCAGTGGGAGGATGTGCACGGATGGATCAGGGCCTACTCCGAGCTCTGGGCCCGTTACGCACCACTGTTCCGGGCCTGGACCGATCTGGCCACCATCGACCCGGATCTGGTCGACGTGATCCGCAACACCTTCACTGTCATGTCGGGCGCCTTGGCCAAGCAGATCGGACCTGACTCCTCGGGCCACATCTTGGATCCCGATGCCGCCGGCCTAGCCACACTGGCGCTGCTCGACCGCTTCCATTACCTGCGTGAATTCGTCGGGCAACCGATCGACGATGTGGCGCTCGAAACGATCACGACCATGGTCTATCGAGCCCTCTTCGACCCGAACGCCTGAACGGGTGAACGGGTGAACGGGTGAACGCCTGAACGGGAGCGCACCCCGCCGTGCACGGTTACAGCACCGGCAACTGGGAGTACTTCTTCACTGATTTACTGGCAGCGCGTGGATGCTGCTCGTCGAAATCGTGCGCTACGCAACTCTCGCTTCGAGCTCCTCTGCCTACGTCCGTGGCTTCTTGGCTGGGAACACAAGGTCGAAGATGCCGTCGACGCCCGAGCCGTGCAGCGTCAACCCACCGTCGACCACGATGTTCTGCCCCGTCACGAAGCGGGCCAGATCGGAGCAGAGGAACACGACCACGTCGGCAATGTCCTCGGGCTCGCCGATCCGGGCTACCGGCGTTCCCGTCTCGAAGCGCTCCACCTGATCCGGCATGAACTCGAACATCTGGGCGGTCATGGCGGTCCTGATCATCCCCGGCGACACCGCGTTGACCCGGATCGAGGGTGCGTACTCCAAAGCCGCTGACGCCGTCAGCGCGGCCACGGCTGCCTTGCTGGCCGCATAGGGGCTCTCCCCCGCCGCGGGCCTCGTCCCGCTGATGGACGCCGTGCTGACGATCGAGCCCCCTTCGCCCGCCAGCAGGTGCGGCACCGCGGCACGGATCCCCGCCCACACGCCGGTCAGGTTGACGCGGAGCACCCGATCCCAGTCGGAAAGGTCCATCTCGTGGAGCTTGCCGAACGCCGAGGTACCGGCGTTGTTGTACATGATGGAGAGCCCTCCAAGTTCGGCCGCCGCCGCATCGCATGCATCACGCAGTGCACCGGGATCGCCGACGTCCACGCCAAAGGCGATCCCTCCGATCTCGTCGGCCACGGTCTTGGCGGAGTCTTCGTCGACGTCGAAGACGGCGACGCGGGCGCCCTCATCGGCCATGCGGCGACAAGTTGCACGCCCGATCCCCGATCCACCTCCGGTCACCACCGCTCTCCGGCCGTCAAGCAGTCCCATCGTCCCCTCCCGTCGGTTCGTCCCGATCCGGCCACGGCGGGGTCTTGACTTGCAGCGGTTCGTCGAGCTCCCGGATCAACAGCTCCTGCGCCATGCTGAGATGCAAGGTGCCGTCCTCACCATGCATCGTCGCACGGACGGTGGCCCGGCCACCCGCGTTCACGAGCGCCTGGAGATCGAAGATGCTCCATGTGTCGGCCCGCCAGGGGCGGTGGAACCACAAGGCGTGATCAAGGCTGGCGTCGGTGTGCGCGCCCCACACGCCGAGACTGTGTGGACGGAAGGACGCTCCGGTCATGTCGGAGAAGTACGCAAGAAGGCCCGCATGCACCGCCGGGTCGTCCGACAGGGGCTCGCGGATACGAAACCAGCAGCGGCGTGTCGACCGATAGGTTCCATCTTCCCGCTGCTCGGTCGTCCCGAGCTCACGTATGTCGAAGGGGAAGGGTGCCTCGAACCCCTCGACGTCGCCGGGCGGTGGAATCTCCGGCGCAACAGGCAGCTGGTAGCTGTCACCGTCCTCCGGAGCGTGAAACGAGCACGTCATCCGGAACGTTTCCCTTCCCTCCACCTCGCTGATCACCTGTCGAGTGCTGAACGATCGCCCCTCGCGCACGTTGTCCACGACGTGGGTGGTCTGCGACCCCGGACTTGTCGGGCGCAGGAAGTAGCCGTGCAACGAGTGAACCTCGAGGCCATCCGGGACAGTCCGCATGGCGGCGTTCAGCGCCTGGGCCACCACCATGCCCCCGAACACGCGGCCGTGAACCCACCATTCCGGGCAGGTCGTCGTGAAGGTCGGCCTCCCCCAAGCGTCCGATCCCGTTTCGCGTGCCGTGAGCGAATCGACCAATTCGGCCACGGTGGCCGGAATCACCTCTGCCTCTTCGGCGTCGTCAAGCTCCAAGGCCAGCTCCCATGTCCCGTGCGGTCGTCAATGCAGATCTACCTCTACAGCGAGACCCTTGGAGGCCAGGTCCACACATCGGTTGTCCTCTGCGTAGCGAAGCCCCTGGACATTGAACAGCCGCACCTCGGGATCCTCTATCGGAAAGGGGCCCCAGTGCCAGGTTCCCCGGTACAGGACAAGGGATTCCAGAGGCTCGATCCGGAAGGCGCGTATGGCGTTCGCCTCGGCTTCATCCGCGAATTCGAGGGCCGCGGGAGCCACCACGATCACGGCTGGAACTTTGAGCGGCATCAAGGCCTGGGTGTGGGTGTCGTGGCGGAACAACATCTCGCAGCGCAGGCCACCCGGGGTCTCAGGGACCTCGTCGCGAGCATGGCCGATCAGGTTCACGTGGGCGTCGGCCCACTCGAACGCCAGCGTGTGCTGGCCGTCTCTAGGGTCGACATCGGCAACCGGAATCCAGCCGAAGGGGGACCACCCGGTCTCGGTCAGCGGCTCCGGTACCAGGGCTCGTTCTCTCATGGATCCGTCTGGGGACATCACTCGCTCTCGTCTGCTTGGACCGCTGCCATGGTGCTGCACCTCGGGCGCAAGGCGGCCTAACCTGACACCGGAGTCAGTCTAGGAAACCTTGGGAGGCCAACAGGATGGATGTGCGCAGCATTGAAGCCAAGGCGCCGGTCGTCGAGCACAACGGCACCGTCCCGGTCTGGTGGATGATCGAGTCCCGCGAATTCAAGGACATCACCGATGGGGGCTACCTGGAGCTGGTCAACGAATTCGAAGTCCCCGGCGGCGGACTGGTCGACCCGCACTCCCACCCCACGCACGAGTTCTATTACGTCATGAACGGCAAGGGAATCATGACGATCGACGGAGAGGACCGCCCCATCTCCCAGGGCGATCTGGTCTACATCCCGCCCGATAAGGTGCACTCACTGCGCCCGATAAGCGACCACGCTCCAATCCACTGCTTCTGCTTCGCCATCGGAGTCAAGGGCGCAGGCGCCATCAACTACACAACGCACTGAGTGGCTCGTGTCCTCGTCACCCGCCCGCTGATCGAGGGCGGAACAGATCCTCTGCTCGAAGCCGGCCATGAGATAGTGCTGCGCGAGGATGGTGCCGTCCTCTCCCCCGAGGAACTGCTGCACCTGGCTGCTGAATGTGACGGAATTGTCTGCCACCTCACCGATCGCATCGATGTGCCCGTGCTCGAATCAGGGAGAAGAGGCAGTCTGCGGGTCGTGGCGAACGCGGCCGTGGGGTACGACAACATCGACGTCACCTCTGCGCATGCCATGGGCATCACGGTGTGCAACACGCCAGGAGTTCTCGACGATACGACGGCAGACCTGGCATTCCTGCTGATTCTCGCCGCGACGCGCCTGGCGACAGGTGCAGAACGGGATCTGCGGGAAGGCCGATGGAAGGGATGGGGATTCGGCACCCACCTGGCCCGCGATGTGCACGGGGCCACGCTGGGGCTGGTCGGCTTCGGGCGTATCGCGCGTGCGGTCGCCCACAGAGCGGACGGTTTCAACATGGAGGTCATCCATACCGCACGCCACGACACAGGCGTGACCGGGTTCGTCGCGACGCTTGACGAGCTGCTCGAACGATCGGACATCGTGAGCCTGCACGTCCCTCTCAGCGAGTCCACCCGTCACCTGATCGGCGCCGCAGAGCTTGCCCGCATGAAGTCGAGCGCTGTGCTCATCAACACGGCCCGCGGGCCGGTAGTGGACGAGAATGCGCTGGTTGATGCGCTGGAGAACGGCACTATTTACAGCGCCGGGCTCGACGTCTTCGACGGGGAGCCCAAGGTGAACCCCCGATTGCTCTCTGCACCCCGGGCGACACTGTTTCCTCACATCGGAAGTGCAACTATCGCCACCCGGACCCGCATGGCCCGTCTTGCGTGCCAGGGGGTCTGTGACGTCTTGGCGGGCGGAACGCCCCCGAACGCCGTTCTCCCCGCGCAGCAACCCGCGTAGCAACGACCGTTCATTTCAGGCCTGACCGCCATCGTGATTCAACGGGGGTCGAAGGATACGATCCGACAGCCATTCGAACGGATCTCCGGGTTGGAGGGAGGCGGCATTGCGCTCGGTCCGGACAATCACCAGCACCGCGCTGTCGACGGTGATGACCATTGCTTTCGTCGGATTTCTCGGGAACCAGCTCTCGACGCTCCCAGCGGCCGCCGTGGCGCCGTCCTGGCAGACGGCAGCCAGCTACGCGCCACTGGCCAACGTCACAGCGGTCTCCTGTGCGCCAAGCGCGGCGGCGGGGTCGGCGACCTGCGTGGCCGTCGGCGACGACGGTGGCCACGCGGCCTCCATCATCGTGACCCAGAACGGTGGCTCAACGTGGTCCGACTCGACTCCCCCAGCCGGCGTCACCACACTTTCCACTGTCTCGTGCCCGTCGACATCTGTCTGCTACGCCGGCGGAGGCTCAGGAATCATGAAGTCGACCAACGGCGGGGCGAGCTGGGTCATTCAGGATGCGGCCTTTCCAGCCGAATCGATTTCCTGTTTCAACATTGATGAGTGCACCGCAGTTGGAGGCGCCGGGATAGTCGAGACGGCAGACGGGTCCACTTGGAATTCGCAGTCCCCACCACCAGAAACAGGCAATTTCGTATGGCAGTGTCGTGCCCCAACGCCATCACGTGCCGGCGGTTGGAATGGTTGACAATGTGCCATCGATAGTCGGCGAATACCAACGGGTCCAGCTGGGCATTGCTTCAACAGCCCGCCTTACGTCACTGTCCGGCATTTCCTGCTTGCTCGGGATCGAGACCTGCACCGCCGTCGGGATTGCGACGGCCGGCGGTGGAGACGTCACTAAGCACATCAGATGGTGGTGAACGTGGATTATTGCAAGCTCGATTCCGACCGGCAAACAGCTGAACGGGTCGGTCTGCCCGAACGAAACAACCTGCATCGCCGTCGGCACCAACCTCAGCACAACCCCCTACGTCGTCGGAACATCGACCAACGGTTCGACGTGGTCACTCCAGACCCCACCAACCAACGCTGTGGATCTCACCGGGATCTCCTGTTCCGCTTCCGCGGACTGCATTGCGGTGGGCAACACGGGCAACCTCGGGGCTGGGTCCACGATCATGGGCACAACGACGGGCGGGCTGTCATGGGCGGCGCAGACCCCGCCACCGGGAACGAGTCGCTTGGGCTCGGTTTCGTGCCCCAGCACCACCGAATGCGTCGCCGTCGGAGTCAACTCGGTTCTGGCCTCCTTCAACGAGGGATACGCCTGGACCGCACAGCCAATTCCCTCCGACGTCAAGGGACTCAATGCCATTTCGTGTGCCACGACCTCGGACTGCACGGCGGTGGGATTCGGCCTCTTCGGAAGCCCCGTCATCATCGGCACCGTGAACGCGGGCGCGACCTGGACGTCTGAGTCCGTCCCCGCGGGAGTCGGCATCTTGACGGGAGTCTCGTGTGCGAGCCCTGCTGTGTGTCATGCCGTGAGCGACTTCGGCAGTTCCTCGCCCAACATCATCGCAACGGGCAACGGCGGCGGAACATGGGTATCGGAGTCGTACCCAGGAATCGTCACCAATTTCACCGGAATCTCGTGCCCGGATGCCCTGCACTGCACCGCCGTGGGCCTGTCGTCCGGTGGACCGAGTGCGGTGATCCTCGCCACGGGGAACGGCGGGGCCACCTGGGCGCCCCTGACGGCGCCCGCTGCGGCGACCACTCTCAACGGCATCTCCTGCTCCAGCGACACGACTTGTTTGGCAACCGGATCCCACGTGATCGGCACGACTGACGGCGGTTCCCAGTGGAACGACCTGGGGACTCCCGGCGGGGCGACGCCATTGGTGTCCGTAAGCTGCCTCAGCCTATCGACATGCATCGCCGTCGGCGGCGCCCGCATCCTCACGACGACCGACGGCGGCACCACCTGGACAAGCCAATCAGCTCCGTCCGGCGTCGGCACTCTGTTCGGGGTGGGCTGTGCCAGTCCGGTGAACTGCGAAGCCGTCGGAGCGGGTTCGAACCTCGGCGGCACTATCGCCACCTTGTCGGCTCCCCCAACTGTCACGACGACCAGCCTCACCATCGGAACCATCGGCGTGTCCTATGCGGCTTCGCTCGCGGCAAGCGGAGGATTGGCTCCCTACTCATGGGCAGTGTCCGGAGGGAACCTCCCGCCAGGAATCCATCTGGCAACGAGCGGCGTCCTCGGTGGCACGCCCACGATCTCGGGTCAGTACCACGTCACATTCACCGTCACGGACTCGAACCACTTGTCGACGCCGGCAAACCTGGTCATCTCCGTCAAACCGCTCGGAGCCCCGGGGTACTGGGAGGTCGGCAGCGACGGCGGGATATTCAACTATGGCGGCGCACAGTTCTACGGCTCGACCGGGAGCCTCCACCTGAACGCGCCGATCGTCGGCATGGCCGCGACGCCGGATGACGCCGGCTACTGGCTCCTGGCCTCCGACGGCGGTATCTTCGCCTTCGGTGACGCCGTCTTCTACGGCTCGACGGGTGGGATGCATCTCAACGCACCCGTCCTGGCGATGTCGCCAACGCCCGACGGTGGCGGGTACTGGGAGGTTGCCGGCGACGGCGGGATCTTCGCGTTCGGCGACGCCGCCTTCTACGGGTCGACGGGTGCGCTGCGGCTCGACAAGCCGATCGCGGGAATGGCGTCGACGTTGGACGGACGTGGGTATTGGCTGGTGGCCTCCGACGGCGGGATCTTCGCGTTCGGCGACGCGCCTTTCTTCGGCTCTACGGGCGGCCTCCCCCTGCAGAAGCCGATCGTCGGCATGGCCGCGTCCCCTGACGGGGCCGGCTACTGGCTGGTCGCTTCCGACGGAGGCATCTTCAGCTTCGGTGCCGTGGCCTACTTCGGTTCGACAGGAGGGAAGCCGATAGGTGCACCGGTCGTGGGCATGGACCGTACCGCCGACGGCCAGGGGTACTGGTTCGTCGGACGCGACGGCGGCATCTTCAGTTTCGGCGACGCCGGCTTCTACGGTTCGACCGGCGGGTTGCGCTTGAATCGTCCGATCGTGGGGATGGCCGCCGTGCAGTCGCTGGCGGCCGGCAGCCCGTAAAGGCGAGACCCCGTCGGCCCTCAGCGCGAAGGGGTCACCACGCGCTCGAGTGCGCGAGAGTCCGTTCCAGGATGCCCAACGTGGCGCGCAGGGCCGACTCGGGGATGATGGGGAAGATGTCGGCCTCCTTCCACTGCGGGTCGATGGTCGACCAGTCGTAGTACGAGGTCACGAGCGTCCCGTTCTCCGCCGGCTCGAGCCGGTAGCCATAGACATGGCCGATCTGCGGCTTGATCTGTCCCTTGATGGTCCACGCGATCTCACGGTCGGGCTCGAACGTCGTGATGTGGACCGTCACGTCGTAACGTCCCATCGGGAAATCGTTGAGTGCCTCGCGATCCATGTGGATGACGAACTCGTCCCCCACCTTGGTCGCCGGCACCCCGGTGGAGTCCATCAACATGCCGGAGCTGTCGATGGTCACATGACCCTTGGGATCGCTGAGCAGAGCGAAGATCCGTCCCGGCTCGGCCGGGATCGTGCGCCCCACTTCCATGCGTTCCACCTTCTCGTCCGCTGCCGATGACCCTTCGCTCATGGCTGCATTGTGTCACCGACGGCGAGGACCTACCCGGCGCCGCCCCGGCGCACCAGCGAAGTATCGAGCCCGAGCAGCTCCACCGTCGTCGAACCCGACCTGAGGGCCTCGAAGAACCCGGCTTCCTTGGCCTCCCGGTCGCGTCCGGCAGCCAGCACCTCGCTCAGTGCCCCACGCGGCACGAAGGCCACGCCGTCGACGTCGGCCACGACCCAGTCCCCCTCCGCCACTCGGACGCCCCCGACCCGCACCGGGACCCCGACGGAACCCGGCTTGTCCTTGGTCGCGCCGGTGAGGGCGATGGTCGCCGAGAACACGGGGAATCCGTGCGCCTCGAGGGCGGCCACGTCGCGCACCCCGCCGTCGAGGATCAAGCCGGCCAAGCCGACGGCCTCGGCTGCGGTCGTCAGCACCTCGCCCCAATAGCCTCGATCGGCCACCTGGCCGACATCGACGACGAGGACGCTCCCACGCGGTGCCTCGGTCACCGCCACGTGCACGGCCAGGTTGTCCCCCGGTGTGCAGCCGACGGGGTAGGCCGGGGCGGCCACCGCAGCACCGGACCAGACCGGACGGAGCCTGCGGTGCGCGGCGAGCCCGCCCGACTCCCCGATGGTGGCGGAACCGAGCCGCGCCAGCTCGGCCGCAACGTCCCCCGGGTCCATGCTCGCATCGGTCACGGTGTGCTCCTCCTCGTTCGGGTCCGGCGGGTGCCCGTGCCTTCGAGCACCGGGCGCGGGCTTTGCCCCGTGTCTACACTCCCCCGGCGTGCCCGAGGACATGCTGATCGTCACCCAGGTGGCCCCCTACGCCGACGGGCCGGCGGGCGTGCACGGCGTGCTGGGCCAGGCGGCAACCGGCCTCGGCGAGTTGGCCGGCCTCGCCCAGCTCACCCCGACCGTGGTGAGCGACGTCCGCGCGGTCTCGACCGACGACGTCGCGAACGCCCGCGTCCTGGCCCTCTTCACCATTGGGGAGACCCCGTGGTCCGCCGCGCAGAAGGCGGCCGTGCACGAGGCCTGGCGGAACGGGGGGCTGCGCATCCTCGGCGTCCACTCCGCCACCGACGCCAACCACGGTTGGCCCGAGTACGGGTCCATGCTGGGGGCCCGCTTCGACGGCCATCCCTGGACCCAGGACTTCGCCATCGACGTGGTCGACGCCGACCACCCGGCGACGGCGCACCTCGGCACCCGCTGGCAGTGGCACGACGAGGTCTACCTGTTCGCCGATCTGCGTCCCGACGCCCGGGTCCTGCTCCACCTCGCCGAGGACCAGGTCGACCTCGCGGCGCCCGGGGGGCGCGTGCCCGAGTGCGGGTTCCCGCTCGCCTGGAGCGTGCAGGAGGGCCCCGCCCGCACCTTCTACAGCGCGCTCGGCCACTTCCCCGGGGCATGGGAGACGCCCGCCTATCTACGCCACCTGGCCGGGGGCCTCGCCTGGCTGGTGGAGAGCGCCTAATGTGACGCGCATGTCAGGGTCATCGTCCGTGGACTCGCTTCCCGAGGTGATGGCGGCGGCCGTCTACCAGTCACCCGGCGTGGTGACCGTGGAGGAACGGTCGGTCCCGCGTCCGGGGCCCGACCAGGTGGTCGTGCGCGTGAACGCATGCGGCATCTGCGGGTCCGACATCCACCAGCTGCGCGACGGCTGGGGCTTCACTCCGGGCGCGGTGGCCGGACACGAATGGAGCGGGACGATCGCCGCCGTCGGGAATGACGTCACGGAGTGGTCCGTCGGCGAGCTCGTCGTCGGTGGGGCCTCGCCGCGTTGTGGGACGTGCCGAGGCTGCCGGGCGGGGAAGCCATCGCAGTGCGAGAACCGAAGCACCATGACGTCCGGGCAGTCCGACGGGGCGTTCGCCGAGTACATCTTGTGCCGGGCCGGCGGTGTGCTGCGCCTGCCCGAGGGCCTGTCCCCCCGCCATGCCGCGCTGGCGGAGCCACTGTCCGTGGCCTTGCACGGCATCACCCGTTCGGGCGTCGCGCCCGGCGACAGCGTGATGGTGTTCGGCGCCGGCCCGATCGGCGCGTTGAGCGTCGCCGCCCTGCGCGCCAAGGGCATCGCGGACATCACGGTGGTGGAACCACACGAAGGGCGGCGCCAGCTGGCCGCCGACCTCGGCGTGACGTCCATCGTCGACCCGGCGGACCTCGAGGTGTTCCCCTCCTGGGAGCCCGAGCACATGTCGTCACGGGCCGTGCACGTCGTGTTGGAGTGCTCGGGACACCGCTCCGCCATCGAGGCGGGGTTCAACCAGTTGGCCCGGGGCGGCATCCTGGTCATGGTGGGTGCCGGTATCGACCACCCGACCTTCGACATCAACCGGATGATCCTCAACGAGCTGACCGTGACCGGTTCCTTCGTCTACGACCTCGGGGGCTTCGATCGCGCCCTCGAGCTCCTCGCCTCGGACGGATTCCCGGCCGAACGTCTCATCGACCCTGGCGACATTCCCCTCAACGGCATCGGCGATGCCCTCGAGGCACTCGCGGTCGGCCGCATCGCCGGCAAGGTGATGGTGATCCCGGAGGTGCGTTCCTGATGCCACATCCCTTCTACCCTTCGGGCAATCCACGGTTCAACCACGTGGCCATGTCGCTGCCGGCGGACCTGCTCGATGCCGAGAACCGCGCCGATCTCTGCCGTTTCTTCGACGAGGTGCTCGGCTTCGAGGAGATGGAGGTCATGACGGAGGACCGACGGCGCCTCATCATGAGCTGCGTCCACTGGGACCAATTCATCTTCCTGATCGCCGAGGACGAGCCGATGCGCTGCCCCCGCATGGATCACTACGGCTTCTCCGTCGGGTCGCTCGACGAGTTGAAGGGCATTCAGGAGCGGGCCGAGAAGTTCCGCACGCTGGACGACCGCATGGAGCTGATCGACCTGCACATGGACGACCAGAAGATGGTCAAGATCCACTCGCTCTACGTGCGTTACCTCCTGCCCATGACGATCGAGTTCCAGTACTGGGAGTTCCCCGAGGTGGCAAAGGCCGGCTGAACCCCGGCGGATCTGAACGGTCCACTCGGCGCACCGGTACGGTGCCAGCATGACCAGTCCCACACCTGAGCCCGGGCGGGCCGAGCGGTTCCGTGCGCTGCACGTCCCCGGCACGCCACTCCTGATGCCCAACGCCTGGGACATCGGATCGGCCGTCCTGTTCGCCTCGATCGGATTCGAGGCGATCGCAACGACGAGCGGCGGCTTCGCCGCCACCAAGGGCCGCGCCGACGGGCGCATGACCAGGGAGGAGGTGCTGGCCCACTCTGCCGAGCTGGCCGGCGCGGTCGACATCCCGGTCTCGGCCGACCTCGAGAACTGCTTCGCCCACGATCCCGACGGCGTCGCGGCCACCATCACCGCGGCCGTCGCCACGGGACTGGCCGGCGGGTCGGTCGAGGACTACACCAGGGACCCCGCCGACCCGATCTACGACCTGGCCCGGGCGGCCGAGCGGGTGCGGGCCGCCGCTGAAGCGGCCCATGCCGGTCCGGTGCCCTTCGTCCTGACGGCCCGGGCGGAGAACTACCTGCACGGCCGGCCCGACCTGGGCGACACGATCGCCCGCCTGCAGGCGTTCCAGGAGGCCGGGGCCGACGTCCTCTTCGCTCCCCGCGTGGTCGACCCGGCCGACCTGCGCGAGGTGCTCACCGCGGTCGACCGGCCGGTCAGCGTGCTCGTCGTCCCGGGCGCGCCCACGGTCGGCGAGCTGGCCGAGCTCGGGGTGAGCCGCGTCTCGGTAGGGGGCGCCATCGCGGTGGCGGCCTACGGCGCCGCCATCAACGCCGTCGTCGAGCTACGTGACCAGGGTACGACGGGCTACTGGGATCTGGCCGCCGCGGCGCGTCCGGTGATGAACGCCGCCTTCATTCACTGACGGCAACCGTCACCTCGATTTCCACCGCCCCGTTCCGCGGGAGGGCGGCGACCCCGATGGCCGAGCGGGTGTGGCGACCCGCGTCGCCGAAGACGTCGGCCAGCACCTTGCTCGCCCCGTCCACCACCGCCGGCTGCTGGTGGAAGTCCGGCGCCGACGACACGAAGCCCGTCACCGTCAGGACGCGTTCGACGCGGTCGAGGGAACCGAGTGCGTCCTCGAGCACGGCGAGGGCGTTCAGCGCGCAGACGGCGGCAGCCTCGGTGCCCTGCTCCACCGTCACGGTGTCGCCCAGTCGCCCGAGGCAGGTCAGCTCCCCGGCGATGCGGGGCAGTTGCCCCGATGTGCGCGCCACGCCGTCGTGCACCACCACGGCGTCGAGCGGGTCGTGGGGTGGGTGCGGCCCGTGCAGTGTGAGACCCAGCTCAACGAGCCGGGCGCGGATGGTGCCCTCGCTCACCGCGCCTACCGCATGTAGGGCCAGTAGCTGGCGAAGGTGGCGTTGACCTTCTCCGGCAACGGGAAGATGCCGCCCAGCTGCTTGGCTCCCCAGATGATCTTGGCGGACCGCTCGACCAGCGCAGTGTTGTGCATCGCCTTCTCCATCGTCGTGCCGATCGCCACCATCCCGTGGTTGGCGATGAGCGCCGCGCTGCGGTTCTCCAGAGCCTTGACCACCTGCTCGGCCAGATCGGGCGAGCCGCTCGCTGCGTATTCCGAACAGCGGATGTCCCCCCCGAGGTAGACGGTGAACTCGTCGATGCAGCTCGGGATGTCCTGGTGGGCGACGGCGAACATGGTGGCGTGCACCGCGTGCGAGTGGATGCACACCGCGAAGTCCTCATAGGCCGCCTGCACCGCGATGTGGAGGTACTTCTCCGAAGTGGGGCCACGCTCGCCCGAGACGACATCCCCGGCGGGATTCACGATCACGATGTCGTCCACCGCCATGAGCCGGTAGTCGAGCGAGGAGGGGGTGACGGCGATGTTGCCGTCCTCCATGCGCGCCGAGATGTTGCCCGAGGTCCCCTCGACCAACCCCTTCTCGAGCAGCTCCTTGGCCGCGGCGACGATCTGCTCTGGTGCGTTCTCGATGAAGGCCATGGCCCGGGTCTCCTCACGGCTGAGCGGACGAAACGTCCTCGCCCGACGGTCGCTGTGATCGTACAACGCCGGCGGCAATGCCTGACACGGATGTCAGGGAAGGGGCGCCCGGGTACTCTCTGGCCATGGGACTTCTTGACGGTCGAGCGGCGGTGGTGACGGGCGCGGGACGGGGCATCGGGCGGGACATCGCCCTCTGCCTGGCCGCGGAGGGCGCCAAGGTCGTGGTCAACGACGTGGGCGTGACCCTCGGGGGTGCGGGCACCGAGGAGGACCCCGCCGCCCAGGTCTGCAAGGAGATCGAGGCGGCGGGCGGCAGCGCCGTCCCCAATTACGACTCGGTGAGCGACTTCGAGGGCGCCGGCAGGATCATCGGGACGGCGCTGGACAGCTTCGGGTCCGTCGACATCGTCGTGAACAACGCCGGGATCGTGCGCGACCGGACCGTCGTCAAGATGGACGAGGCCGATTACGACGCGGTCATCGCGGTGCACCAGAAGGGCACCTTCAACACGGTCCGGCACGCGGCGCCGCTCATGAAGGACGCCGGCTACGGGCGCATCGTCAACATCACCTCCTCGGCGGGGCTGCGGGGCAACTTCGGGCAGACGAATTACGGCGCCGCCAAGGCCGCCATCATGGGCATGACCTTCGTCTGGGCCCTCGAGCTCGGCAAGTACGGCATCACGGTCAATGCGGTCGCCCCGGCCGGCTTCACCCGCATGACCGAGGGCCTCTACGCCGGAGCAGAGCCGCCGGCCGATCAGGATCCCGCACTCAATGCGCCGCTGATCGCCTTCCTGGCCTCCGAAGACGCCTCCTACGTGAACGGGCAGGTCCTCGGTCGCACCGGATTCGCCTACACCCTCTTCCAGACTCCGCGGCAGATCGCCTCCATGTGGCGTGAGGGCGGCTGGAGCCCCCAGGAGGTGGCCGACCACTTCCACGAGGTCCTGGGCCAGCACCTCCAGCCCGTGGGCATGGGCGAGCATCCACTCCTGGGCAAGAAGGACTAGAGCGCCCCGGGCGGTTGCCTCCCGACCTGGATAGGGTGGGAGCAGCTGAAGTCAGACCATCGAGGAGGGCACCATGCTCGTGCGCGACAAGATCTACATCAACGGGGCCTGGGTCCCCTCGACCGGCAAGGGCGCGTTGGAAGTCATCGACTCGGCCACCGAGGAGGTCTTCGCGACGATCCCCGAGGGGACGCCCGAGGACGTCGACAAGGCCGTGCAGGCCGCGGCGGCCGCCTTCCCCGGCTGGGCCGCCACCTCCCTCGAGGAGCGCGGCAAGCTACTCACGCGCATCGGCGAGGCCCTGGGCGCCCGCACCGACGAGATCGCACAGGTCATCTCGCACGAAGTCGGCATGCCCATGACCCTCTCGGGGTCCATCCAGGTCGGCCTGCCGGCCGGCGCCTTCGCCGACGCCGCCAACGCCGCCGAGGCCTTCCAGTGGGAAGAGGAGCTCGGCAACTCGCTCGTCGTGCACGAGCCCATCGGGGTCGTGGGCGCCATCACGCCGTGGAACTTCCCCCTGTACCAGGTCGTGCTCAAGGTGGCTCCCGCGCTGGCCGCGGGCTGCACCGTCGTCCTCAAGCCCAGCGAGGTGGCGCCGATCAACGCCTTCATCCTGGCCGACATCATCGACGAGGTCGGCCTACCGGCCGGCGTGTTCAATTTGGTAAGTGGTGTCGGGCCGGTGGTAGGCGAGGCCATCGCGGCGCACCCCAAGGTCGACATGGTGTCCTTCACCGGCTCCACCCGGGCCGGACGGCGGGTCATGGAGCTCGCCGCCGAGGGCATCAAGCGGGTCGCGCTCGAGCTGGGCGGCAAGTCGGCCAACATCCTGCTCGACGACGCCGACCTGGCGGCGGCCGTGCCGGCCGGGGTGTTCGCCTGCTACATGAACTCGGGCCAGACCTGCTCGGCCCTCACCCGGATGCTCGTCCCCCGGGACAAGCTGTCCGAGGTGGAAGAGCTGGCGGCGGGCGCCGCCGCCGGCTTCGCCCCCGGCGACCCCTTCGAGCCCGGCAAGCTGCTCGGGCCGCTCGTGTCCTCGGTACAGAGGGAGCGGGTGCGGGGCTACATCAACAAGGGAATCGAGGAGGGGGCCAAGCTGGTCGTCGGCGGAGCGGCCGCACCCGAAGGACTGGAGAAGGGCTTCTTCGTCCAGCCCACGGTCTTCTCCGAAGTCACCCCGGACATGACCATCGCCCGGGAGGAGATCTTCGGTCCCGTCCTCTCCATTATCCCCTACGACACCGAGGAAGAGGCGATCGAGATCGCCAACGGCACCCCCTACGGCCTGTCCGGCGGGGTGTGGAGCAGCGACCCGGACCGGGCCGAGAAGGTGGCGCGGCAGATGCGGACCGGTCAGGTCGACATCAACGGTGGGGCCTTCAACCCGGGCGCGCCCTTCGGCGGCTACAAGCAGTCGGGTAACGGCCGTGAGCGCGGCAAGTACGGGTTCGAGGAGTACATCGAGACCAAGGCGATGCAGCGCTAGGGTCGGACACCTCCATCACGAAGATCGCCTGAACCTCCTGCTCGCGTCGCCCTACGATCACGAACATGGAGGGCACATGAGCACGGCGCGGAACGGTGGCGTCGAGATCTACTACGAGGAGTTCGGCGACCCGAACGCGCCGACACTCCTGCTGGTCAACGGCCTCGGCTCCCAGTGCCTGAACTACGCCGTGGAGTGGTGCCAGCTCTTCTGCGACGAGGGCTTCCATGTCGTGCGGTTCGACAACCGCGACGTCGGCCTCTCCACGAAACCCGAGGGCACCGACTACACGCTCGTCGACATGGCCGATGACGCCATCGCCGTGCTCGATGCCGTCGGCGCCGCCAAGGCCCACGTGATGGGCTGCTCCATGGGAGGGATGATCGTCCAGCGGCTCGCCATCGACCGCGCGGACCGCCTGCTCTCCATGACCTCGGTGATGTCCCGCACCGGTGAGACCGGCTACGGCGACAGCTCACCCGAGGCCCTGGAGTTCCTGCTCGCCCCGCCCGCTCCGTCGCGCGCTGGCCTACATCGACCGTCAGGTGGCCGCCCTCCACGTCTACGGGTCGAAGGCCGAATGGCTGGACGACGACGCCATCCGCACCCGGGCCGCCGCGGCATACGACCGCTGCTTCTACCCGGCAGGGACCGGGCGGCAGATGAAAGCCGTCGCGGCCGACGGTTCCCGGTCCGCGCAGCTCGCCGGGTTGGACCTACCCGTGCTCGTGATCCACGGCAGTCGGGACACCCTCATCGACCCGAGCGGCGGACGTCGTACGGCTGAGGTCATTCCCGGCGCCCGCTACCTCGAGATCGACGGGATGGGTCACGACTACCCGCCACCGGTCTGGAAGGAGTGGGTCACCGCCTGGTCGGAGTTCGCGCACGCCTCCGTCCGCACCTGAGGGTCGGCGCGACTCAGGTAGGGAGGGGCTGGTCTGCACTCCCGTCGGCCTCGACCCTCCGGTGCTTCCACAGTGAGGCATTGGCGGCGATCGCGGCCGTGAGGAGGCGACCGGCGAAGTACGTCCAGAGCAGGAGAGCCAGCGCGATCCCGATCGCGCCGTAGAGGGCCGACTTGCGCGAGACGACGTGGACGACGTAGGTGATGGTGAGCAGGTGCAGCACCCCCACCCCGACCGCGACGATGAGGGCCCCTGGCAGGAGCGCCGTCCATTCGCACTCCTCTCGCGGCAGCCACCACGAGACCAGATACCAGGCGGCGCCGGCGACGACGACGGTCAGGAGCAGGGCCAGCACGCGGAACCCGAACGACTGCGAGCCCAGCCAAGCGGCGAGGTCGGCGACACCGAAGAGCACGGTGACGAAGCCGACGAGGATCAGCGGGGCCCAGGGCGTGGGCTTCCGGGAGGTTTCCACTCTCCAGATCAGGCGGTGGACGATCCACAGGACCCGGACGAAACTGCGCGCCGTCAGGGCCAGGGCGAACCCGCCCACCACCAACGCGACCAGGCGGTTCCACAGGGACAGGGTGCTCGTGCTGGCCACCGCACTGGCGAGCAGCCCGCCGATGCCCGCCGAGCGCGTGGCGTCACCGGGGTCCTGCCCAGCCGCCGTCGACGACAGCCCGAAGCCGGTGACCATGACGAAGGCGTAGGGCACCAGGAACATGAAGAGGCGGAACGCCACCGCCGCCGCCAGCACGCCACCCCCCGTCTGGGCGTCGCGCTCCACCGCATCGAAGGCCGTGTCGATCGAGGCCGAGTCGGCGCGCCGGGCTTCGATCCCCGCCCGGGTTCGCTCCGCCCGTTCACGCAGGTGCTGCAGGCGGTCCTTGACGGAGTCCGGAGCCGGCGGGGTGACGTCAGGCCCCGTCGGTTCCGCCTGCGCTGCGGGATCAGCCCGGGCGTCCCCCGAGTCGTCACCTGCGGCCATGCCGCATTCTTCCTCACCTGCCGAATTGATTCGCCGGAACCCACACCGCCGGTTCCCATGGTCCTGATCAGCCGCTCTGCGTCTGGGCGACGAGGCACGTCACGTCGTTGTCCTGGGCGTAAGCTGGACCTGCACGCCCATTGAAAGAGCCCCGACGAATCCTCCCGGCTCCGCGCTGTAGGGGCGGGCACAAAGGAGGACCAATGACCTCATCCGAGTGTTTGCATGTTGCCACACAGCTCGACGAGGACCATGCGCCCGAAACGAACGGTCGGATACCGGTCTGCCGACGGTGCGGTGCGCGTACCGACGGACCCACGGGGATGCACCACGTCCTCCAGGAGGGCCGTGTCGGCCGGTCGAGCGACTGGCTCGTCGCCCAGTCACGACTTCGGGACATTGCCCACGCGCAGATGCTCCGAGGGAAGTGACGCACGCAGCTGCAGTGAGTCCGACAATCGAAACGAGGGGGGTGTCCGGCGAGAGCCTGCGGGATGGGTGAAGTCCTTCCGCGCCGAGCCGCCGGCGCTGGAGCTCCGGCGCCTCGGCGGCTCGGCGCCTCGGCGGCTCGGCGCCTCGGCGCCGTGGGCCGCAAAGGTCGATGGGTTGAAGACTTAGGATCCCGCCGTGCGGACCACTCCGGGGCGACTGGCCAGTGCTGCCCTGGGGGGCGTGCTGGCCCTGGCACTCCTCGTGGTGGCGAGTGGCGGGCAATCGGCTGCAGGGCTGACGCCGACGAACACCATTCGTCCGCTGGTCGGCGCCTACTACTACCTCTGGAATCCGGAGAACTTCGCCGGCGGGACGCTGAGGGCCCATCTGGTGCCGGCGCAACTGCCGGCCGGCACTCTCGTGAACTCGCAGAGCCCGCGGACGGCGGCGCGGGACATCACCAACGCTCGCCGGTCCGGGATCAACTTCTTCGCAATGGACTGGTGGCCTTACGACACCGGCTACTCACCGAGGAGCTCCGAGCAGGAGCGCGCCATGAAATCCTTTCTCGCCGCGCCGAACATCTCCCAGATGCGCTTCGCCATGTTCTACGAGACATGGAACGTCGGTTTCGACCCCGGCCGGGAATCCACGCCCGTCACGTTCCAGATGGAGCTCCACTTCGACGTGGACATGGTCTCCTTCGCGAAGCAGTTCTTCCACGACCGCTCATACCTGCGCATCAACGGCCGGCCCGTCGTCTTCTTGTACCTGACCCGGACCCTGACGGGCGACGTCGCCGGCATGATCCAAGGAGCGCGAACCGTATTGGAGGCACGTGGCTTCAACCCGTTCTTCATCGGGGACGAGGTGTACTGGCGGGTCACGCCGGAGAACCCCAATCCCGCGGGCCCGATCCTCACGACCACTCCGCAAGTCACCCGCATCGATCAATTCGATGCGGTGACGTCCTACATCCTGTACTACGGAGATCCCAATCGGCTGCTCGGTCCGACCAACGATTTCACGGGGTATCCAGGTACCACGGACATCATCGCCGACGAGCGGCACCTTCTCAGTGCGTACAGCGCGGCGACAAACGGTCGCGTGCCGGTCATCCCCGACATCTCGTCAGCCTTCAACGATCGTGGTTTCCGCCTTCCCACGAACCATCCGGCCCAACCCCGCCAATGGCTGCCTGGTGAAGGTCCGGCGTCGACACTCGACAACCTCTTCAGATGCGTCGCGCTGCCCGAGGTCGATCCGACCCTCCCGATGGTGATGGTGACCTCCTGGAACGACTGGAACGAGGACACCGGTATCGAACCCATCCCGGGCACCCCGACTGATGTCGACGACAGCGCTTCGGAACACGCCTACACGCAGGGCTATTTCTACGGTGGCGAAGGGCGGAAGGCGTTGCAGGCCCTTCGAGCGGACGTGACACTCCTCGATGACCGGTTCGCAGGCGGGCATGCCGGTACCGGCCCGAACACGAAGTCGGGCACGGCCGGCTCATGTTGAGGGCCTGACCGGAGCGAGAGCGGGCGAACCCGCCACTGCAGTTGGGCGTATGTTCCGATCCGGCACGATCACATCGAAACCCTGGCCCACCTTCCTCTCGTACGGCACTCCGTGAGCCGTGAGCCAGGCGATGAGCTCATGCTCGGTGATCGAGCCGGGCTGGAGATCCGTCACCGAGCCGAGTTGCGCCGAAACGGGTCCGATCGATGCATTCGGCACGAAGATCCAAGCCACATCCTTCGCTCCGGCATTCGATGCTCCGGGCGGATTGCGGTTCTGGTCGAGCGCCAGCGCGGTGACCTTCCCGTTGGAGATGAAGGTCAGATCGTTGGCCACCCAATACCCCGCATAGGCGTGGGAGACGCCCAGACGGCCCAACTGGGCCGCCAGTGCGGTGACAGCGGGATTGGGGTCCGAGGCGAAGGAGGTGAGCTCGCTCGGCCTTCCGATTGCACCGTAGCCGTCGTTGAAGGCGACCAGCGTCGAGACACACGCCACGACGAGGAGTGCCGAACCCACCCACGCGACGAGGGGAGGGCGCAGCATCTGCCACACACCACCGACGATGACGAGGGAGAGTATCGGTGTCAGGGAGATGCCGTACCGACCGTCGTTCCAGAACCACGACGTGGGAAATGCCGCGTAGAGGAACGGGTACAGACCGAGGGTCAAAGCCAGGACCCACGCGTCTCGCCTCCGAAGAACCAGGAGGACCGTCCCGCTCAGGGCAAGCACGATGAGAAGCGCGTACACGATCACACCGAATGCCTGTGCTCCCTCCCAATGGCCCACGCCCTCCACTCTCAGGCCGAGGATCATCGGTAGCACGTGAGTGAAGAACGTTCCGAGTCGAGAAAGATATGAGACAGGCGAGGGTGGGATCCCGCTCCCGCTCCTCGTTGCGGTCGCCCAAATCCAAGGCAGCACTCCTACGAAGGCGGTGCAGACCGCGAGCGCAATTCTCTTCGCTCCCACCGCGAGCGGCCGCTTTCGCAGGCTGGAGACGACGAGGGCGGCCGCCGGTATGGCGAAGTAGACGATTTCGGGGGAGGCCCAGAACCCCAGTCCTCCGGTAAGGCCGAGCACCGCCCAATCGGAGAGCCGGTCGCCCCCTTCCCCGCGAGTCTGCTGAACGATCCGGAGTGACTCGAGCAAGAGGATGAGGCCGAAGACGAGAGTGACCTCGTGTAGTCCATATTCCCTCGTCGAGTTCCAGAGCGAAGATTCAGACCAGATCCAACTCAGCACCGCCGCAGTGAGCGCAGCAGCCGGCTGGAACAGGCGGAGTCCGATGCGCCAGACGAGAACGGAGCCCACGAGGGCCAACAGCGCCGGAGTGGCACTGAGGATGAACGGCGACTGACCCAGGACCAGAAAGTTCAGCGCCAGCACGTACGGCTCCACACCGCCATAGCTCTGTCCCCAGTAAAAGGCGTAGGTATGGCCGTGCACGATCGAATGTGCGACGAGCCCCGCAGTGGCCTCGTCCGAGTTGATCGGAGCGTTGCCGAGCAGCCACAGCCTGAGGAGGACTCCGACCAGCAGCACACACCCACTTACCAGGGCCAGGACATAGCGGCCCGAAGAGGAGAAACCAGACAACGTCACGGAGCTCGACGTGGCGTGCTCGACCACGATCGGTTCGGGGTTCTCGCGACCTCGCTTGCTCGACGTCGGGATGCTCACCGGCAGTGGGGCGAGTGGAGACCATCGCTGGCTTCCCGACCCATCGTGAGATATTGCCCCATTGAGGGCCGCACCACTCCGCGCGCAGGTGTGATCCCGACCGCCGTTTCTGTCACACCAGGGTGATGGCGTCTTCCGGGCAAACGGTGACGCAGAGACCGCACTCGTGGCACCGATCGGCGTTGACGGGGTACGCCGTCATCCTCCGATGCGCCGTGGTCCGGACCTTGCCCAGCAAGCCCAGAGCCGTGAAGTCGTCGGGGTCCATCCGCCGCACCTCGAACACGTCGTAGGGGCAGACCCGCACGCAATCCCGCTTGGCCTCGCAGCGGCCGTGATCCACCACCGGTCTCGTCGCCATGGGCCCAGACTACGTAGCATCGGCCGCCGTCTACGACCCGGCCAGGGGGTCCCTCCAGCCGGGCGACCCGGTGCGCGCCCCGGCGCCCACCCGCAGGCCGATGTAGTTGCGCTGTGCCTCCACGGTGCCCGCCCCGATGCACAGGCCCCGGATGTCGCGATACGCCCGCTCCAACGGGTACTCGCGCGAGTAGCCGTAGCCGCCGTGGATCTGCATCGCCTCGTCGCACACGAACTTGGCCGCAAGGTTGGCCGCCGTCTTGGCCATGGCGGTCTCGAGCGCCGGCGGCGTCCCGTGCGGGCCGGCGAGCCGCACGGCCCGGGCCAGCAGAAGGCGGGCCCCCTCGAGCTGCACCGCCATGTCGGCCAGCTTCCACTGCAGGCCCTGCAGCTCGGCCAGCGGGCGACCACCGATGACCCGCTCGTTCATGTAGCGCACGGCGTGCTCGAGCGCCCCCTGCGCCGCGCCCACGCACATTGACGCGTTGCCGCAGCGCTCGTGGTTGAGGTGCGACAGCAGCACCTTGAAGGCCTCGGTGTTGGACGGGTCCCCGGCCAACAAGATGTCGTCAGGGGTGATCTCGACGCCGTCGAAGGCCAGCTCGGCCTCGGTGGCCGCGTGGATCCCCATGCCCTTGTGCCGCCCCGTGACCGAGACGCCCTCGCGATCGGTCGGCACGATCACCGCGCCGATGCCCCTGGCCCCCTCCCCGCCGGGCCAGCGGCACCAGACCAGCACCCCCTGGGCCACGTCGCCCAGCGTCGAGTAGTTCTTGTAGGCGTTGAGCCGCCAGCGCCCCGGGCCGTCCTCGCTCAGGGCCGCCCGCATGTTCTGCACGGCCGAGCCGGCATCGGGCTCGGTGATCCCGATGCTGATCAAGGCGTCCCCGTCGGCCACGGCCGGGAGCCAGCGCTCCTGCATGGCTTCGGGGCCGAGATGCTCGATCCCCCGCGGCGGCCCGTTGAAGGTCAGTTGGCAGCAGATGGCCGACGACACGTCGGCCCGGGCGATCTCCTCGAGCACGATGGAGGCCTCAACGTCGCCCAGGCCCATGCCGCCCCAACGCTCCCCCACCGTGATGCGCAGCAGGTCCGCCACCGCCAGGGCCTTGCGCACCTCGGCCGGGACGGCGCCCTCCTCGTCGGCCACCTGCGCCCGCGGCGCCACCTCGCGCTCGGCCACGTCGCGGGCCAGCTGGCGCAGCGCCGCCTGGTCCTCGCTCTCGGCCAGCAGGTCGTGAGGGTCCCCCGCGTCGCTCATCAGCCCAGCTCGGTGCCGACGATGCCGACGAAGCTCACGCCCTCGCCCGGAGCGCCTCCGAGATTGTGGGTGAGGCCCAGGGTCCGCCCCGGCCCGACGGTGTTGATCTGACGGTCGGCGGGTGCCTCCCCGCGCAGCTGGAGCCAGCACTCGAAGAGCATGCGCAGCCCCGAGGCGCCGATCGGGTGCCCGAAGGACTTCAGGCCGCCATCGGGGTTGACCGGCAGGTCGCCGTCGCGGTCGAAGGTGCCCTCGAGCACCTCCTTCCAGGCCGTGCCCCGCTCGGCGAAGCCCAGGTCCTCCATGAGGACGAGCTCGGTCGGCGTGAAGCAGTCGTGCACCTCGGCCATGGCCAGCTGGGACCGGGGGTCGGTGATCCCGGCCTGGGCGTAGGCGTCGGCGGCCGAGCGCACGACCTCCTCGAACGTCGTGTAGTCGTAGGCGGGGTCGATCGGGCCCGCCGCCGGGCCGGCCACGAAGGCCAGGGCCTTCACGTAGAGCGGGTTGGCGCAGTACTTGTGGGCGTCGGAGGCCCGGCAGATGATCGCCGCGGCCGAGCCGTCGCTGACGCCGCTGCAGTCGAAGACGCCGAGGTCGCCCGCCACCAGGGGCGCCTTGGCGATCGTCTCCATCGAGACTTCCTTTTGGAACTGGGCGCGCGGGTTGCGCGCCCCGTTCTGGTGGTTCTTGAAGGCGATACGGCTCATGACCTCTTTCAGCTGGTCCCGGTCGACCCCGTACTTGTGGGCGTAGGAGGGGGCCAAGAAGGAGAAGGCGGCCGGCGACGACAGGCCGGGATCGGTGCCGTCCCCGACGGCGCGGATGCCGGTCAGGCCCGAGTAGCCGGTGTCCTTGAGCTTCTCCACCCCGATGGCCATGGCGGTGTCGTAGGCGCCCGAGGCCACCGCGTAGCAGGCGTTGCGGAAGGCCTCCGAGCCCGTGGCGCAATAGTTCTCGACCCGGGTCACCGGCTTGTAGTCGAGCTTGAGCGGCCGGGACAAGGTGACGCCACAGACGCCCGACGTCATGGTGCCCAGCCAGAAGGCGTCGATGTCGCCGAGCGCCACACCGGCGGAGGCGACCGCCTCGGTGGCGGCGTCGGTGAGCAGGTCGTCGACGCCCTTGTCCCACAGCTCGCCGAAGCGGGTGCAGCCCATGCCGATGACCGCGACCTGGTCGCGGATGCCGCTACTCGCCATGATCCTCGTCTCCTCGTTCCCCGTCCGCGGCTCGCCCGACGGCCGGGCGCGCCTTCCAGAAGTAATTGTGCACGCCCTGGGCGGTCCACACGCGCCGGAAGGTCATGGTGACCCGGTCGCCGATGGACAGCTCCGAGGCCACGACGTCGGTCATCTCACAGCGGTAGCGACCACCGCCGTCGAAATCGACGATCACCCCCACCACCGGGGGCGACAGGCTGAAGGCCAGGTGGTCGATGGTGAAGGTGGCCACCGTCCCCGGCACGTCGGCCAGGCGCTCGGGCTGCATCTGGTCGATGGTGTGGCACGACAGGCAGGCCCGGGTCGGTGGCATGTGGCGGAAGCCGCACACCAGGCACCGGCTGGCTGCGAAGGCGTACTTCCACTGCTCGGAGCGGTGGACGGTCGGCGCACCGGGCCGTTCGGGGTCGGGTCGCCGCGGCGGCTCCCGGTGCATCTGGCCCCGCCAGGTCAGGAACGTCGCATACGGGAGATCGTCCCGTCCGGCCGCCACCAGCTCGGCCACCGAGGGCACGCCCGCTTCGGCCCGGGCCTGTTGCGCCGCGGTCAGCGCGTCGGTGGTGCGCAGGATCAGCGCGTCGGCGCCATCGGCCAGCGACAGCACGACGATCACCTGCCCGGGTCGGGCCCGCTCGAGGACGTCGCACAGCGTGATGGCGGCGTGGGCCGCGCCGAGGTTGCCCAGCGACCCGGTGAGGTCAGGCGCCAGAACCCCCTCTCGCACCCCGAGCCCCATGGTCACGGCCTTGACCGCCCGCACGTGCAGGCCGGTCGCGATGGCGTGGTCGACGTCGCCTTCGGCCAGACCGGCATCCTTGAGCGCCGCCGCGAAGGCCTCACGGGCCAGCGGCACGTAGAGCTCCTCGCCGAAGCGCTCCTCCCACACGTGCGAATCCGTTTCGCCGGGCACGCGCCAGCGGTCGAGGAACTCGTCGCTCGCCGCCCCGCGGCCGACGAGCGCGGCCACGGCACCATCGGGCGCGCAGACGAACGCGGCCGCCCCGTCACCGCTGTCGCGCTCCTCGGCCGAACCGGCCAGGCCGGTACGCAGGTCCGAGAGCACGGCCAGCGTGGTCCGGCCGGCACCGGCGCCGCCCGCCGCACCGAGGGCCTGGAGCAGCGTGCCCACCGCCGAGCGCGACGAGCCGGCGAAGTCGTAGGCACCGCAGGCCCGCCCGAGCCCGAGCGCCGCGTGCACTGTCGTGGCACTCGTCTTGTCGAGGTACGCCGGGTCCGGCGTGGAGAGGAGAAGGTCCTGCACCGCCGCGGGACCCGGGCCCACGGCCAGCGCACGCCGGCCCGCCTCGACGCCCAGCGTGGTGGTGTCCTCGTCGTGGGAGGCCACGGCGCGGGTCCCCCGGCCGCCCCCGCTGCCCAGCACGCCGGCGATGGCCGACCGCTGGAGGCGCCAGTAGGGCAGGTACGTTCCCCAGGCTGCGATGCCGCTGCTCATGGAACGATCATCCCAGACGGCAGCCGGGCCTCACACATCTGGCGGCGGCGGCGGTGTCTGCGCCCGGCCGACGCCGCTCAGGCTCCCGACCGCCCGGAGCGGATCTCGGCCCCCCGGGCCTCGGTCGCAACGTGTCGATCTCGGGCGTCAACTCCTCCAACGACCCGGTCAGCGGGAGCCCCCCTCCCGGGGGGCCCACCGCCCCGGACAGGGAAGACCCGCCGCGGCGGACCGACCGTGTCCGCCGCGCCACCTCGATCCGGCGGTCGCGCTCCCCTTCCCCTTACGCGGTGGCGACCACCACCAGCTCCCAGCTGTCGAGCTCGAGCGGGCCGCCGCCGCCGGCCCGGAACTCGACGTCGTGGAAGCCGGCCGCTTCGAGCCACACCACCCACTCCGGTGGTGTCGGCAGCCGGACGAAGTACGAGGCACGCCGCAGGGCACCCGCCCGGTGCACGGTGCGCCTGATCACCATGCGACCCGCGATCGGGTCGAAGGTCGACACCTCGATCATGGTGTCGTCGCCGCGCTGGACGAGCACCGCGTCGGGCGCCGGGGTGAAATGCCGGACACCCCCGTCGTGGTGCATGGTATCGATAACCACCTTCCCTCCCGGCCGGAGGACCCGGTGGAATTCGGCGAGGACCCGGTGACAATCGTCGTCGTCGTAGTAGCCGAACGAATTGAGCCAGCACACCACGCCGTCGAACGGCCCGTCGACCGGGAGGGCCCGGATGTCGCCCTCCAGGTATGTCACAGTGTCGGCGATTAACTGCGGATCGGCGCGCGCCTGCTCCAGGTAGGCCGGCGTCAGGTCGATGCCCGTCACCACCATGCCCGCCGCGGCCAGCCGACGGGCGATGCGCCCGTGGCCACAGGGCGCGTCGAGGATGAGTGAGCCGGGTGGAAGATCGAGCAGCCCGAGGATCTCCGCAGTGTCGGCGTCCGAGTGCTCGTCGTCGATGGACTCCTCGTAGAAGTAGAGGTAGTCGTCGCCGAAGGTGGCCTCCATGTCGAACGTCATGCGCCATCATCGCCGCCGGTAGGGTCCCCCGCATGCGGGAGCGCGAAGACCTCTCCTTCGACGCGGCGACAGCGGTGCAGCAAACCGGTGATCCCGCCGTCTTCGAGGCCGCCGTTCATCATCTGTGGACCGTGGGCGACAAGCCCAACGGCGGCTATCTCCTCGCGCTGCTCGGGCGCGCCGCCCGCATCACCGCGCACGGCGCCGGCAGCGCGGACTGGGAGGTCCTGTCCTCCTCCATCACCTACCTGCGGCCGCCCGGGCCCGGCCCGGCCACCGTGCGGACGACCCTGCTCCGCAGCGGGCGTACGGCCGCCCACGTGCGGACCGTCCTCGCCCAGGGAGGGGACGACCTGGTGGACGCCGTGTTCGTGCTCGGCGACCTGCCCGAGGATCCTGTCACGCGCTACGACGGCACTGAGCCCTTCCACGCGCCGGACCCCGAGGAGTGCGTGCGCCTCACCCCGAAGATCCCGACCGGTGTCTATGTCGGGATCATGGACGTGCTCGACCTCCGGCTCGACCCCGCCACGCTCCCCTTTGCGACCACTCCCCCGCCGGCCGGCACGCCGGCAGAACTGCGGGGCTGGACACGCTTCGCCGACGGGCGGGAACCGGACCCCCCGTCGGTGCTCTTCTTCGCCGACGCCATCCCGCCGGCCACGCTCATGATCGGCTCGACCGGCTGGGTCCCCACGCTGCAGATGTCCGCCTTCGTTCGGGCCCACCCGGCGCCGGGCTGGCTCGCCATCCGCATGACGGCAGGTCTGGTGGCCGACGGCATGGTCGACGAGACGTGCGTGCTGTGGGACAGCCGGGGCCACCTGGTGGGGCAGTCCTCCCAGCTGGCCCGGCTCCGCTTCCCCGACGAGCTCAGCTGACGCCGGCTCGGCGGGAGCAGACACGTCACGCTGCCTGCTCGCCGTCCTCGTCGTCGGCGTCCTCCTCCTCGTCGTCGGCGTCGTAGCAATCCCACGAGCAGTAGCCCGCGATCCGCGGCGACGCCGGGTGGAACCGGCAGCGCGCGCACAGCTGCATCGTCATGGTGGCTCTCTCTTTCGTACTGTCGATCGTGTTCATGGTCGCTTTGCTCCGGACTATGCCGGCACCGTTCCTCGAATCCGGGCCAGGTCCGTGGCCTGGACCCACCCGTGACGTCCCCCAGGACGCAAAAAAAGCCGCTTCCTTGTGGGAAGCGGCTCCTCGACGTCGGGGACTCGTGAGAGTCCTTCTACGGCGTCGGGGCCACCTCCCTCAGGCTCACCTTGGGGATCCCACAGACCTGTACCTCGGACATGGCGAGGCGCGACTGACCGAGGGAGTTGCCCTCCTGCGGACACCGGTCCGACAATCCGTGCGCTGCGATCTGTTCCATTCTGCTCTGAGTATACGAGACGCCATGGCGGCCCCGGAACCACGCGGCGAAAGATCGGGCAGAGTTCATCGCCGCGTCACATGCGATGGCGCCGGGGCAGCGCACCATCCCGGCCGCGAAGGTCGGCGTCGGCGCAACGCGCGGATGGTCCGGCTGAGCCACGGCCCCCCGGCGAGATTCTCGACCCGCACGCGTCCTGCCGCCGGCGAGAGCCGGATCAGGCCGGCGTCGCGGTGAGCCGTGCCCGCAGCTCGGGCTTGACGACCTTGCCGGTCGGGTTGCGCGGGAGCTCGTCGACGAAGACGAACTGGCGCGGCACCTTGTAGTCGGCCAGGTGCTCGAGCCCGAAGGCGCGGAGCTCCTCGGGATCGGCCCGGACGCCCGGGTGCAGGACGACAAAGGCCACCACGTCCTCGCCGAGCACCGGGTGCGGCGCGCCGATCACGGCGACCTCCTTCACGCCCTCGTGCTGCACGAGTGCGTGCTCGACGTCGGTGGCGTGGACGTTGTTGCCCCCGCGGATGATCACATCCTTGGAGCGGCCGACGATGTAGAGGTAGCCGTCCTCGTCGAGCTTGCCCAGGTCCCCCGTCACGAGCCAGCCGTCCCGCCACATCTCGGCCGTCGCCTCGGGGTCTTCGAAGTACTCGCGCTGGCGACCGGGCATCCGGAGGCGCACCTCGCCCACCACGTCGGGAGGCAGCTGCTGGTCGTGCTCGTCGACGATGCGCGCGACCGCCGGCGGGGCGATCTGCCCCACCGAGCCGGGCCGCTTGACCGCCTCGCCCTTGGGCATGATGCAATAAGCCGAACCGGCCTCGGTCATGCCGTAGTTGTTCGACACCAGGGCGTCGGGCATCTTCTCCTGCAGACGCTCGACGACGAAAGGAGCCAGGGGCGCGCTGCCCACCGAGCACATCTGCACGGACGACAGGTCGGCCTCGGCGAAGCGCGGGTGGTCGATGAGCAGGTGGGCCATGGTCGGGACGAGGAAGACGGCCATCGGGTGCTCTTCCTCCACCACGCGCAGCCACCGTCCGGCGTCGAAGCGCGGCTGGTAGATCACCTGCAGGCCGAGCTTCATGGGCGTGTACACGAGGGCGATACCGGCGAAGGTGAAGAGCGGGCTGGCGTGCAGCCACCCCGCACCGGTCCAGTTGGGCTCGACGGCGCCGATCATCGACCCGTTGGAGTGGCGAACGGCCACACCCTTGGGGCGCCCGGTCGTCCCCGAGGTGTACAAGATGTCGGCCAGGTCCTCGGACCGTCGCGGGGCCTGGAAGGGCGACCGGTCACCGGACGTGGCCTCGCTCCACCCGAGCACCGGCACCGGGCTGTCCGCCGGCGGCACGGCGTCGTCCTCCGCGCCGGCGTCGATCAGGGTGACGAGGCGGCCCGCCCCGCCCTCGCCGTCGCTGCGCAGCAGGTCGCCGTCGGCCACGACGGCCGTCGCGCCCGAGTGCTCGAGCATGTGGGCCACCTCGGCCGGGGCCAGGCGAGGGTTCATCGGCACCGCCACGCCGCCGGCCCGGTGGGCGGCCGAGTACGAGACGAGCCAGCGCAATGCCAATTCGGGGTGCAGGTGGATGCCGACGCGGGCACCGGGCTCGAGGCCGGCCGCGAGGAGGCGACGCGCCATGGCATTGGCCGCGCCGTCCCACTCGGCGAACGTCATGGACCCCAGGTCGACGACCGCGAACGCGGTGCGGTCGCCGAACTCCTCGGCCATACGGGCCAGGTGATCGTCCATCAACACGTCTGCGTGTCCCCCAGGAGGTCGGTCGGCGTCGGAAAGTTGACGCCGGTGTCAGGTTCGTTGCAGCATGGCCGATGCGTCTCCGGGGGTCAATCCCGGGGGTGACCACCCAATTCGTTCGACACACTTGCTTGCCCGGGGCGCAGCCGCCGGGACCTGACCCAGGGGAGGGGCGCCATGAGCACGGTTCGTTTCGACCTCCCCACGCCGGAGGGCGACACCATCGAATTCTGGGAGGCGGCCAGGGACGAGCGCCTCCTCATCAGGCACTGCCTCGACTGCGACGCCTACTCGTACTACCCGCGGCCCTTCTGCCCGAAGTGCTGGAGCGAGCAGGTCGAGTGGTACCAGGCCAGCGGGGAGGGCACCCTCTACACCTGGTCCGTCATCTACAACAACGACATGCCGCCCTTCCATGACCGCGTGCCCTACGTGGCCGCCATCGTCGACCTGGCCGAGGGGCCCCGCATGATGACCAACGTCGTCGACTGCCCCTTCGAGGAGCTCCAGGTCGGCATGCCGCTGAGGGTCTCGTTCCAGCCCATCTCCGACGAGTTCACGATCCCCGTCTTCGTGCGGGCCTGAGGAGGACACACAATGACCGAAGCCATTGACGCCGTCGTCGTCGCCGCCGTGCGCACACCGATCGGCCGCTCCGGTCGCTCCCTGGCG
This sequence comes from uncultured Acidimicrobiaceae bacterium, assembly GCA_963764305.1. GTDB lineage: Bacteria > Actinomycetota > Acidimicrobiia > Acidimicrobiales > RAAP-2 > Bog-473. The sequence continues at coordinate 790,291 of CAVXSD010000006.1, forward strand.
GGCCTCTCACTGCAGGACATCGGCATGCAGACGGTGGCCGGGGCCATCGCCGCAACCGGCCTGGACACGGGCGACATCGACGACCTCCTGCTCGGCGAGGTCCTCCACGGGGGCGGCTGCACCGCCCGCTACGTGGCCAACGCCCTTGGGCTCCCGCCCGACACGCCCGGCGGGGCCGTGCAGCGCCAGTGCGCCACCGGCATGATGGCGGTGCAGGAGGCGGCGGCCAACATCCGCTCGGGCATGGCCGACGCGGTGGTGGCCGGCGGCGTGGACTCGATGACCCGCTCCCCGCTCCTCTTCGAGCGGTCGCCCTTCCCCTTCGGGGGCGTCGAGCGCTTCAGCCCGCCGAGCCACCCCAACACGCCCGAAGCCCCCAACATGAACGTGCTCATCACGGTGGGCGAGAACACCGCCCGCGAGTGCGGCATCACCCGCGAGGAGTCCGACGACTGGTCGTACCACTCCAACATCCGGGCCGTGGCCGCCACCGACGACGGCCGCTTCGCCGAGGAGATCGTGCCGGTGGCCGTGCCCGCGGGCCGGGGCGAGACGGTGACGGTCAGCGTGGACGAGCACCCGCGCCGGGACACCACGCCCGAGAAGCTCGCCGCCCTGCCGTCGCTGACCGGCCCGGACGGCCAGGTCACCGCCGGGAACTCGTCGGGCATCGCGGACGGGGGCGCCGCCCTCGTGGTGGTGACCCGGGCCTACGCCGAGGCGCACGGGATGGAGCCGCTGGCGACGGTGCGGTCGTGGAACTCATGCGGAGTGGAGCCGGCCCGCACCGGCCTGGCGCCGACCGTGTGCGTCCCGCGGGCATTGAACCGGGCGGGACTCAGCGAGTCCGACGTGGACCTGGTCGAGATCAACGAGGCCTTCGCCACCATGTCGGTGGCCTGCGCCCGCAAGCTCGGCTTCCCCCACGACATCGTCAACGTCAACGGCGGGGCGGTGGGCATCGGGCACCCCGTGGGTGCCTCGGGCGCCCGCATCCTGGTGACGCTGATCCACGAACTGCGCCGGCGCGGCGGCGGCATCGGGGTCGGGACCCTGTGCGCCGGCGGCGGCATGGGCTCGGCGACGGTGCTCGAGGTGCACGCACCCGCCTGATCACCGTCGCGAGCGGGACGCCCTCAGTAGTGCCGGAACTCGATCAGGTGGCCGTTGGGATCGAAGAGGTAGACCGTGGGCCCCAGGCCACGCGCCCCCGCTTCCTCTCCCGGCCCCCGCATGTTCCCCACGTCGTGGAAGGAGTCGCCGAAGGGGACCTCGGCCGCCCGCACCCGGGCGAAGAGGGCGTCGAACTCCTCGACCGGGAGGGCGAAGGCCAGGTGCTCGCCTCCCTCGGTGCCCCAGGGGGCCAGCTGCAGCGTGGTGTCGGTGCTGACCCGGATGACCGAGAACGGGCCGTCCTCGCCTTCGTGGCCGAACCCCATGATCTCGGTGTAGAAGCGGACGCTGGCGTCCCGGTCGTTCACCGTCAGGATGAGATGGTCGAGCGTCACCACCGTGGGACGAAGGCTATTCCTTTTCCTGCGCGCCGTCCGCCATGTGGTCCTTGATGGCGTTGACCACCGTCGGGTCGAGCAGCGTAGTGACGTCGCCGAGCGGCCGGTCGTCGGCGACGTCGCGCAGCAGCCGCCGCATGATCTTGCCGCTGCGGGTCTTGGGCAGCTCGGGCGACAGCATGATCTGGCGCGGCTTGGCGATGGGGCCGATCTCGCGGGCCACGTGGTCGCGCAGCTCGGCCACCAGCTGCTCCCCAGCCTCGCCGTCGACGTCGCTCGCCCCCTTGAGGGTGACGAAGGCCACGATGGCCTGGCCCGTGGTGGCGTCGTTGGCGCCCACCACGGCGGCCTCGGCCACGGCCGGATGGCCGACGAGCGCATGCTCGACCTCGGTCGTCGAGATCCGGTGGCCCGAGATGTTCATGACGTCATCGACGCGGCCGAGCAGCCACAGGTCCCCGTCCTCGTCACGCTTGGCGCCGTCGCCGGCGAAGTAGCGGCCGGGAAAACGCGCCCAGTAGGTCTCCATGAACCGCTCGTCGTCCCCGTAGATACCCCTGGTCATGCCAGGCCACGGCTCGGTGAGCACGAGGTAGCCGCCCTCGCCGTTCCCCACCGAGTTGCCGTCGTTGTCGATGACGTCCACGGCCACCCCCGGGAACGGGGTCATCGCCGCCCCCGGCTTGGTGGCGGTGATCCCCGGGAGCGGGGTGATGAGGATGCCGCCGGTCTCGGTCTGCCACCACGTGTCCACGATGGGGCAGCGATCCCCGCCGATGTGGGTGCGGTACCACATCCAGGCCTCGGGATTGATGGGCTCGCCCACCGAGCCGAGCAGGCGCAGGCTCGTCAGGTCATGGGAAGCCGGGAGCTCCTCACCCCACTTCATGAAGGTCCGGATGGTGGTCGGCGCCGTGTAGAGGATGTTGACCTTGTACTTCTCGACGATCCGCCACCAGCGGTCGCGCTCGGGCGTGTCGGGGGTGCCCTCGTACATGACCGACGTCGCGCCGTTGGCCAGCGGGCCGTAGACGATGTAGCTGTGCCCGGTGACCCAGCCGATGTCGGCCGCCGTCCAGAACACGTCTCTCTCGGGCTTGAGGTCGAAGATGAGCCGGTGGGTGGCCGAGACATGGGTGAGGTAGCCGCCGCTGGTGTGGAGGATGCCCTTGGGCTTCGCCGTCGTGCCGCTGGTGTACATGATGTAGAGCGGGTGCTCGGCGTCGAAGGCCTCGGCCTCGTGCGTCAGGGGCTGGCGCGGCACCAGGTCGTCCCACCAGACATCGCGCGAGTCGTCCCACGAGACCTCCTGGCCGGTCCGGCGCACGACCAGGACGTGCTGCACGTCCGGGCACTCCCGCACGGCCTCGTCGACCGCCGGCTTCAGGGCGCTCGGTACGCCCCGGCGGTACCCGCCGTCGGCGGTGATGACGAAGTGGGCGTCGCAGTCGAGGATCCGGCCGCGCAGAGCGTCGGAGGAGAACCCGCCGAAGACCACCGTGTGCGGCGCGCCCAACCGTGCACAGGCCAGCATGGCTACCACGGTCTCGGGAATCATCGGCATGTAGACGGCGACCTTGTCACCTGCCCGCACACCGAGCTCGGTCAGGCCGTTGGCGGCCTGGCTCACCATGGTCAAAAGATCGGCATAGGTGATGGTCCGGGTGTCCCCCGGCTCGCCCTCCCAGTGGAAGGCAACCCGGTCACCGAGGCCGGCGGCAACGTGGCGGTCGACACAGTTGACCGCCACGTTGAGCTTGCCGCCGACGAACCACTTGGCGAACGGGAGGTTCCACTCGAGGACGTCCGTCCAGGGCGTGTCCCAGGTCAGCCGGTCCGCCTGAGAGGCCCAGAAGGCCAGAGGATCGGCGTCGGCCTCCGCATAGATGCCGGGTTGCGCGTTGGCCTCCTTGGCCAGGTCCTCCGGAGGAGCGAAGGCCCTGGTCTCGTGGAGCAAGGCCGACAGCCCTTCCTCTCGGGTCTCGCTCACTGCAGCCTCCTTCCGGGCCCGTCCAGGCCGGACGCCTTCCCTCTGATCATTACCTATCCGCTGGCTGCAGGTTCAAGGGCTTGCCGACGGGGAGCTCCTCGGGGTCATCGTTCAGCCCGGGCCGCCAGGGTCCCGACGGAGCTCGAAGCCCTCGAAGGTGAAGGCCGGCGTCACCGTGGCGCCGACGAGGGCGTAACGCCCGAGCGGTCGGGCCGATTGCCAGACACCGGCGTCGACCACCACCTGGGGCGCGTGACCCGACGCCACGTCGGGCCCGACGACTTGAACGTCATGCCGCCCGTCGGGCCACTCGCGGCGCAGCTCGAGAGGGTCGCCGTCGTAGAAGTGCCACAGCTCGGTGGCGTCGACGCGGTGCGGCGCGGAGACCTCGCCCTCCAAGAGGAGGTAGTAGATGGCGCTTCCCGCCGGCCTCGTCCCGTCCGCAGCCTCGGCGACCCAGGTGCGGCGGTACCAGCCGCCCTCGGGATGTGGCGCGAGATCGAGCGCGGCGATGAGCGATTCCCCGGGACGCACCGCCTCAGTCTGCCGTGCGTCAGCCGGCGGCGAAGCCCAGAGTGGTGGTGGCGACAGCAACGGAATGCTCGGCCGAGCCACCGAAGAGGGTCCCGGAGGTCGCAGCCCTCTTGACGAAGAGATGGCCGTCGTGCTCCCACGTGAAGCCGATGCCGCCGAGTGTCTGGATCGACTCGCCACCCACCAGTCTCTGGCAGTCGTCGCTGGCGGCCTTCGCCATGGAGACGGCGGTGGCCCGGATCGGCGTGTCCTCGTTGATGGCGGCGACGGCGAAGTAGCACAGGGCGCGGGCGCGCTCGATGGAGAGGAACATGTTGCTCATCTTGTGCTTGACGGCCTGGAATGAGCCGATGGGGACCCCGAACTGCTTACGGTCCTTCACGTAGGCCAAGACCATCTGGAAGAGGGCGTCGCAGGCGCCGACGGTCTCGAGGGCAAGCCCGACCGTCGCCTCCTGCAGCGCACGGGAGATCCCGAGCGTGGAATCGGCGCTCCCGGGCTCACCGAGGGCGCGGTCGGCGGTGACGAGGACCCGGTCGAGCGTGGCGGTCGCAAGGGGGCGGCTCGCATCGAGCGAATGAACGCCGGCCAGACCTGCGTCGGCTGCGGGCACCACGAAGGCCCCCACGCCGTCGCCCGCACGGGCGATGACGGCGACCTCCGACGTCCCCGCGTCGGCCACGACACCGACCTTCGTCCCGTCGAGGACCCAGCCATCCTCGGCCCGCTCCGCAGTCATGGTGACGTCGTCCAGTCCCCAGCCCGCGGGTTGTCGGCCAGCGCCACCGTCCCGGTGACCGCACCGGAGGCGACCTGCGGGAGGAACCGCTGCCGCTGCTCGGGGGTAGCGACTTCACGGACCATGGGGGCGAACTGGGTGACGGTGGCGAGCAGCGGTCCGGGGGCGATGGCGCGACCCAGCTCTTCGGCCACCACGGCGGTCTCCAGGACGGTCAGTCCGACGCCGCCGTACTCCTCGGGGATGGCCAGGGCGGGCCAGTCGAGGGCGACCATGGAGCCCCAGAGCTTGTCGGGCGCCTCACCGGTCTCGCCGACGGCGCGCACGACATCGACAGGGCACTCCTTCTCGAGGAACGAACGGACGGAGGAACGCAGCTCCTCCTGTTCATCCGTGAACTCGAGCTCCACCGCCCTCCCTCCCGGCCTCGCCGGTCGCCTCTCCGATCCCGTTCCGCGACTCGGGCAGATCGGGGCGAGTGTACCTGACACCTCTGTCAGCCTCAGGGGTCTGTGCTACCTTCACGCCGCACCGTTTTCTGGGAAGAACGTGGTTGGGGGTTGCCCTGGGGCGTCGCCGGTCCGTGGCGTTGGCCCCGGGCCGGCGACGCGGGGGCGAGGGACGCTTGAGGGTCCCATTCCTCCCAATCGACGAGTGCCGCTCGCCTACACTCTGCGATGCGCCTCTAGCTCAACGGCAGAGCAACGGACTCTTAATCCGCAGGTTTCGGGTTCGAATCCCGAGGGGCGCACTTCTGACTAGGGACTATGTAGAACCCGGCGGACCATCCTCAGCCGGAAAACTACATCAGGACTACAATCCCGGTCATGCGAGGAACGAAGGCCGAAGTCAGCCCCGGAGTTTGGCGTCTGCGCGTTTACGTGGGACGCCGGCCCGACGGCTCACCTATCCAGGTCACCAAGACGGTGCGCGCCCCCGTGGCGAAGCCGGGTGCGGGTGTGCGACTGGCCGATGCCGAACTGGCGAAGATGGTGGCCAAGGCGAGCAGCGGCAGGCTGACTGCGTCGTCCTCGAAGTCCGTCAACGGGGTCGTCGGTGACTACCTCGCCCACTGCGAGCTCGAGGGCCGTTCCCCCACCACCATGCACGAGTACCACCGCCTCGCCGACAAGGTCGTCCGTCCGCAGGTGGGCCACCTCCGGGCGGACAAGCTCAGCGCAAAGCATCTGAACAACCTCTACGCTGCACTACGGGACAAGGGGAACAGGGCGACCACGATCCGCCGCGTGCACGCCCTCATCTCCGCGTCGTTCACCTATGCGTACAAACAGGGGGCGGTGGATCACAACCCGGCACGCCAGGCCAGCCCGCCCCGGCTCGAGGCCCACCAAGTCGAAGCGCCGAGCCCGGGCGAGGTGAAGGCCATCATCGACCAGGCCGAGAAGACGGACCCGATGCTCGCCACCCTCCTCCTCGTCGCCGCCCTGAGTGGCGCTCGCAGGGGCGAGCTATGTGCACTTCGGTGGTCCGACATCGACTTGGAGGCCCGCACATTGACGATCTCCCGGTCGATCTATGAGACGAAGGGTGGGGGCTGGGCCGAGAAGGACACGAAGACCCACCAGGGACGGCGGATCGGCCTGGACCCCGTAGCCAGCGAAGGTCTACGGCGCCACCGGGACCGGGTCGAGAGACTCGCCGGGGACCTGGACCTCGTCATCCCCGATGACGCCTTCGTGTTCTCGCTGTCGCCCAGCGGAACCGAGCCCGTAAGGCCCGACCTCATTACGAAGTGGTCGGCCAAGGCGGCCGAGGACGCCGGGGTCAAGACCCACTTGCACGCCCTCCGACACTTCGCCGCCACTCAGGGCATCGCCGCCGGCTTCGACCCGGTGACGGTAGGCCAGCGTCTTGGCCACCGCGATCCCTCGGTGACCCTCCGGGTCTACGCCCACGCCATCGAGCAGCGGGACCGGGACCTGGCCGACTCGCTCGGGGCGACCTTGGCGCTCGAAGCGCGGCTGAGAGATCCACCCTTCTGGCACGACCATGTGGTAACGATCATCACGAACGCGTGTTCGTAAGGAAGACATGGAACTGAGGGAACTCCCACAGAGCACCGCCGAGAACGTCCGGCTGGCCGCGACCGACGCGGAGCCCTGGCTTTCGGTACTGCCGGCGCAGGACGGGTACTCCTCTAGCACTGGCGACGCCGCCGTTGAGATCACAGCGCACGGCCCCGCCGTGGTCGCCACGAATACCGCGACAACTGGCAGCGTCACGATCACCGGCGGGATCCGATCTAACCGTCGTCTTCATGTTGTTATTACTGGGCAACATCACCAGCGCGTTGTCGTCGACGATGCTCCTCCCGGTCACATTGCCGCTGCCTCACCCTTCGCAGCTCACGCTCCTCCGGCCAGTACCGCCGCGCCTTCGAGCGTCGACGGGCTGGCGATGGCTGCTTGATCCGACCTCCGGTATCTGAACCCTCCCGCCGTTAGGCGCGCGCCCGCTTTCCCCCTCTAGTCCAAAGAGGTCGGGGATCGTGAGATCACCAACATGGGCAAGACCGCCCAAGCATCCGCCGCACCGCCTCCCAATCGCGCCGAGCGCCGGCACCCAAACACACTTCCCGCTGATGTCGAGACGCTGCCGTGGGCAGCGGAGCAACTCGGCATCGGCAAGGCCACCGCCTACCGCCTAGCTGCCGCCGGCCAACTGCCGGGACTGTTCAAGGTGGGCATGCAGTACCGCATCAGCGTTCCGCGGTTCCTGCGCGAGGTTCACGGGGAGGGCTCGTGAATGTCGAAACGGGCCCGAAGGCCCGTCCCGAAATCGCCGCCAAGCGACAGGTCAAGGCTACCAGCACGACCGCCGAGGACCTTTGTTCTGAGCTGATCGAGTACGTCGGAATTCCTCCATGGCCGCCTGGCCGCCCTAGAGGCGCAGGCCTTCTGCGCCCGGTGCTCGATACCACCACCGCCGCCGCCTCGGTGACCCGGGGACCCATGGGCGCGTGACCTCGGACCGGCGCACACCTGCGGGAAGACGGGGGGGTATGCGTTGAGTCCCGCCCCGAAGGACGGCTTCTACGACGAGGAGGACGGGGCATGGATCCTTGACGCCGTACGCGCCTTCATCGCCCGGTTCGTCGTCTTCCCTTCGGTCCACACGCTCATCGCCGTGACGTTGTGGGCCGCCCACGCCCATCTCGTCGCCGTAGGGAGAACAGTCCCCGGCTCGCCCTCCTGTCGCCCGAACCGGGCTCCGGCAAGACCAGGACCCTCGAGGTGCTCGAGCTGCTCGTGCCGAACCCGATGTTCGCCCTGTCGGCTTCGACGCCTGCGACGTTCCGGAGCCTCAGGAAGGGTCAGCGGGCGCTCCTCTTCGATGAAGTGGACGCCATCTTCAGAGGCGCGGCCAAGATGAATCCTCAGAGGACCTGAGGGCTCTGCTCAACGCAGGCCATCGACGGGGGGCGACCATCCCTCGCTGCGTCGGCCCGACGCACGATGTCGTGGACTTCCCCGTGTTCGCTGCTGCCGCCCTGGCCGGGTTGGGCGATCTTCCCGACACCCTGATGACCCGATCGGTGATAATCCGGATGCGACGTCGCTTGCCGTCTGAGAAGGTCGAGCCATTCCGCCGCCGACTCCATGAGCCCGAAGGCTCCGAGCTGAACGCCATGTTGGCTGATTGGTGTGACCGGGTGAGCGATCAGGTCGCAGCCGCGTGGCCTGACATGCCCGATGGCGTCAGCGACCGGCCGGCCGACGTATGGGAGCCCTTGCTCTCCATAGCCGACGCCGCCGGCGGCCATTGGCCCGATGCCGCCCGGGACGCCTGCAAGGAACTGGTGAAGGTCGGACAGAGTCGCGAGGCCAGTCTGGGGGTGAAGCTGCTCGCGGACCTGCGCTTCGTCTTTGGTGACGCCGACTCCCTGTGGACTAAGACGATCCTCACCGCACTGCACAAGATCAAGGAGTCGCCCTGGGGCGACCTCCGCGGTAAGCCGCTCGATGCTCGAGGACTGGCGTGGCGTCTCGGTCTATACGGTGTCCACTCCAAGAAGGTGCGGATCGGCGATAGATAAGACGAAACAGGGGTACGCCCGTGAGGATCTCTGGGACGCCTTCGCCCGTTACCTGCCGCCTCCGAAGCCTGAAAGTCCGGAACATCTGGAACAAACAGAACACAGCAGTCAGAGCGTATGGAAAGTGTTCCACTCAGAGATCCTGTTCCGGAACACGGAAACGAAGCGGAACACGATGCATCCCCGTTGACCAGGGATGTTCCGGATGTTCCGGATGTTCTGCTTTCTCAGCCGCAGCCAGGACCATGCCCCATCTGTCATGCGCCGGCACCGCGCAACGGCTCGTTCGGTGTCGTCGCTTGTGAACATCAGCTCGAGTTGGAAGAGGCGAACCGATGACGAGCGCTAGTAACCCCGCCCGTAGGAACTCCACCCCACCACCATCCCAACCAAGCCGGGCTACGTCCACCGCAGGGATGTGGAATACCTATCCCGGTCCCAGATGTACATCGTGTACATCGCTGTACATCTTGTACATCAAAGCAAGCGACGCAACCCGGGGCGGGTGTCGTGGTCGTGGAGACAGGCCGGTTGGACCCAGCACGCATGGCCAGTTTCCGACCGGCTCGAAATTGAGTTGTTCTCGACAGAAGGGGGGGTCGTTGAAATGACCTCAGGATGGTCGCCAAAATGACCCGCGGCAGTCGTGGACCCGTCGCCGGCACCCTCCACAAGCTCCCTGCAACCCGCCGGTCCGCCGTTTCCGAGGTGCCCGCATCCCGCCCCCGGCGCCGGAAGGACTCGAAGCACCCGGTAGGGCCGCCTGGCGGGCCGTCATGGCGTGGACGCCGCTCTTGTTGCCCGAGCTCGACGCCGTATCGGCTGAACGCTTCTGCTCCCTGGTCGACGAGAGGGCCACGGTCGCCGCCGAACTGACCCGCGGCGTGGTGCTCACCGAACCCATCGTCTCGCCGAAGGCCGAGGTCGTCGGAACGAGGGTCGTGGCGAACCCCGCGGCGGCGATGTTGCGCCAAATCGACAAGGCACTCGACGCTCTGGCCGACCGTCTGGGCCTGGTGCCGGCGGCACGCAGCCGCATGGGGGTGCAGCTGACGACCGCCGAACGCCAAGCGCTCGAGGTCGCGAACCTCCTCGACGCCCGTTTCAAGCCCATCGAGGCACCGTGACAGACGCCCCGCATGCGCTGAGCGCCAAGAATCTCGCCCTCGAGGCCGCCAAGGACGCCGCCCAGCGCATCACCGACGCCGTGTTCGTGCTCCCACCGTTCCTACGGCTGCACTTGGCCATCGCCCTGGCCGGCGAGGAGTCCACGACGCTCAGCGTCATCGGCGAGAGCCTGCTCGGCCGAACCCGGTGCCGACCATGGCCGCCGAGCTCCTCGCTGAGGTTTTCATCGGTGACCTTGAGCAGGTCACCCCGAAATTGGGCGATAGCGAGCCCTGGGGCACCATCCGCACCGCCCTCGAGGACATCAGCGCCGCCTGGAGGGCCGCCCATCCGGGCTTCAGAACGACCGCCGAGTACCGCGTACGCCGGCTCCGGTGGGACCGAGAAAGCCTCGAGCGCGCCGGCAGTGCGCTCGTGGTGCAGCAAATGTCCCAAGAAGGAACCTGAATGGCGTACTTCGAGGGTCGCTTCGTCATGGTTACCTCCCCGGCGGTGGGGCGCTGGCTCGAGGCCACTACGAATCTCTGGTTCCAGAAGTACCGCGAAGCCGGCTGCCCCGAAGGTCCGCCGGCGGAGTGGATGTTCACCGTGCAGAGCGAGTTGAACGCATTGGGAAACCAATCGGTTTCCCAAAATGGCGGATCTGGTTCACTCACCACCAATGAGACCGCGGAACGGCTCCGAGTGACTCGGCAGATGGTGGCGCGGTGGTGTCAGCGAAGGTCCGCTGGTGGCCACCCACGCTGGGAAAGTGTGGAAGGTGGACGCCACGAGCGTTGACGAAATGGAGCGATTGCGTGGCTGAAAATCACAAAGTAGTCCCCCTCGACGAAGCCCTGAAGGCCGTCGACTCGCCTGAAGCCGTCGCCGACCGGCGCAAGCGGGCGCAGAAGTGGGCCGAGGAACTCGAGGGCGATGCCCGAGGCCACATGTTCGCCCTCGCCGGCTGGGAGGAGCTCAACAGGATCAAAGAGCCGTTCCGCTACGGGGGATCCCCGCAGGTCCCCACCGCCCGGGAAAGGGCCGCGGCGGAACGCGAGGCGGGCCGCATTGCCGATGAGGTGGTGTTGCAGCAGTGCATGATCTCCCTGCGAGCCCGGGACGTAGCGGCGGTTTACAACGATCCCGCCCGGATGGCGCACGAGAAGGTATGGAACGACTACGCGAAGGGCGTAGCCGCGATCGCGTGGAGTCAGGGCAACAAGGAGGCTGACTTCGTCCGCCGCTGGCGGGAGTTGATCGCTGCCCGGCGCGACGCCGAAGAGTACGACGACTGCGGCGCACTCCGCTCGATCGACGCCCGACTGCAGCGCCTGACCGGCCTCGAGTACCCCGTGTTCCCGTCCGCCGACACGGTTCCCGAAGCCGACCGCACACCATCCACCGACGGCACCGCCACCAAGCCCAAAGGCCGGCGCACGCAGGCCCTCAGCACCGCGGCTCTCCCATGACCACCACCTCCCGAGCGCCCCGGGCTGGACGGACCGACGAGCGCGCCCAGCTGGTCGAGCGGGTGAAGCGGATTACCGCGCGGGCAAAGGCCGAACGCCGCCCGACCTCTTACCGCGAAGACGAAGCGATCGCTTTGCTCAAGGGCAAGATCGCCCAGCTCGACCGCCGGCTCGGCAGGCGCGCCAACCCGAGCACCGCCGTATCGGCACACCCACGCCGGCTCGCCGCCGAGACGGCCGCGGTCCGACTGCGGCGATTGCAGCGCACGAGGGACCTGACCATCCGCAACGCCGCCGGCCACCGCAGGACCCTCGCCCTCGGCACGGCCCGGGCGATTGCGGAGGCGGCTCGCCTGCGGGGGCTACAAGGTCGGCGATGACGAAGAAGCGAACGCCCAAAGAACATCGCAAGTTTGCGGAGATGCTGCGCTACAAGGATGGATTTGAGCGCCGCCCCGGGACGGAGCCCGACCGGATCCGTGTCCTCCTCGCTGCGAAGCCGAAGAAGAAGCGAGGTTGACGATGATGACGGTCAGCCTCCACGTCGAGGCACTTCTCGATCGGGACGTCCGCTCGCTGACCGCCGTCGAGTGGCGCGTAGTCGCCGAGGCGTTCCCTGACGAGTACGTGCGACTCGTGGTGCGTCTCGAGGCCCGCTCCGATGCTGATGCTCGGACCCGGACTTCAGGAGCCAGACGTCACCGGCTCTTGGCCGCGCGGCTGGCGGCGTCGATTCCGTTTCAACCCCTCAATCCATAGAGAAGGAGTCCACCATGTGCGCAGATCTGGTGAGCGGCCGCTACGGCCAGAGGTCGGTTTGGCAGACCATCACCGGCACCCTTGGCAACGCTACGCAGTCCGACCTGCCCGTGCGCTTGAACGTCGAGTACCTCGGCTTCGCCTCGGCCGCCGACGGCGCCGCGTTGGTGACCAACAAGCTCATCTGTGTCGCCATCGCGGTCGACGCCGGCACTGTGATCTCCAACGTCACGTTCGTCGCCGGGGCCACTGGTCCGACTTTGACGCACAATTACCGCGGCTATCCACTGCGGGCGGATTGACGGCCGCCACCTCGACGTTGTTGACGCAGTCGGTCGACGCCGGCGCGGTCGCCCCGACAGCCAGCCAGGCCAACACCTATACCCTGTCGACCCCGACCACCGTCACGCAGGCCAACGCCCCGAATGGCTACATCTTCGCCGGGCTTCAGCAGACGGGGACGGCCAACTCGGCCGCCAGTGTCAGTGTCGCCGCCGCCATCGATGTGCTCCAGGCCGCGGTGTTCACGAACGCCCCGTTCGCCCTCACATTCTCCGTCGCCGCCACCACGGCCACCGCCCCGGCCACGTTGGTGTCGTCCACCACGGTAACGGTCACGCCGCTCGTGTGGCTCGTGTGGCTCGCGTGAGCGTCGTGAAGTCCTCGGTCGGGGCGTGGTGATGCCCTTCTCGTTACCGGGCGCTTTGGGGTTGGATGCCCGCCGGCGTCCCGGCCGACCTCGGTGCCCGGGGTGGGGGATCTTTGGTCCTCCTTTCTGCCCTCACCCCGGGCGGCGCTACATGCCCCCCATCCTCTAGTTGAGGAGTCAAAGTGGGCGAAGGCGACGGGGCGGGTGCTTCAGCGGCCACGCAAACTTGGGTGTGTCGACGGGCCTGGCGCTGCCGATGATGATCGAACGAGGCGGGGAATTCCGCTGGAGGGTGCAGTCCCCCGATGGATGGCGAGGGCCTGCGGTTCGTCATCGACGCCGCCGGGTCTCCATCCTCTGACGGAATTGGGCCTCCTTCCCGGCGAAGTGGGGCAGTCAGGGCTTCGCTATCGGCGGTCCAGTGCTCACCGTGAGGACGACTTCGCTGCCGTCCTCCACCCTGGTTCCCGGTCGGGGTGATACGGCGATCAGTTCACCCTCGGGAACGGCCTTTGACTGCATCCATTGGATCCTGAAAGTCAGGTTTTGCGTCTGGAGTGTGCGTTGCGCATTCTCCAGGGTCAGATGATGGACGCGGGGCGTCGTACGATGGTCACCTGACATCCGTTCCATTCTTCCAGGAAGCTGCGCTCCGATCCGGCGTACAGGGACACTTTCCGACTTCAACTCGACGACCTCACTACTCTTTGATGGCGGCATGGTTGCCCAGGAGGATGGTGCAGAGCGTGGGAGCGGTGAATCGGGAAGGTATAGCAATCATCGGTAGAACCACCGTTGAGGAACTCGGCGACAGGGATGAGGTCGAATGGCAACTGAGCGCCACACCCGAGCTCGAGTGGACCGAGATCTTCCAACTGGCAGTCCCGTCGGACCGGAAGGGTTCGGTCGAGTGGGTCAAAGGCGGCGGGCCTGACGTGATAGGCGGCGTCGTGCGATGGTTCGTCCCAAGCGGGGAGATCGATGAGGCCGACGCGGAGGTCAGACACCGTCTCTCGGTGGCGAACCAGAGGTTCGGGTCGGGATACGGCTAGGAATCGCCGACCATCGGCAGCGGTTCCATTACCGCTGTGAGGTGTTGGAGCATGGCCTCAAGCCGGCGAAAGGGGACATTTAGCGTTGGTTCCGGGCATCCACCGATTTGGCGGAAGCCTTTCGTGGGGTGCGTCGGGTCGGTTCTTCTGGCTTGACTTTACGGGGATCGGAGCGAGCGACAGCTCGACTCCATAACGGTGATCGTCGACCAGACGAGCCTCCCGACGCACGTGCATCCCTGTTCTGGAACTCGGCGGCCGATCATGGAGTCGGACCCCTGCTTCTGAATGTCTGGATGGTCACACCCCTGCGGAACGTGCACCGGTCGACGACGGAGAGCCGACTGATCAGTCATCGAGCGAAAGGACCATGTCATGAACGAAGTGAGGTTGGGCATCGACCTCGCCTGTCGAGCCGACCACCGGGCCAGCCTGGCCGACGAGCGAGGTGAGTTCATCTGGTCGTCGTGGAAGTTCCGCACGACGACCGCTGACCTCGAGCGCCTGTGGGCGAAGATCCCCGCCGGTGCCGCGGTGACGGTGATCCTCGAGCCCACCCGCAACGCCTGGGTGCCCCTGTCGGCGTGGCTCCAAGCGCGGGGCGCCACGGTGATCTTGGTGCCACCCGAGCAATCGGCCGACCTGCGGGACTACTACAACAAGCACACCAAGACCGACCGGTTGGATTCACGGGTGCTGGCCCGTCTTCCGCTGCTGCACCCCGAAGGCCTCCGCGGCATCGACAACCTCGGCCCGGCTCAATCGCTGCGCCGAGCCGTCCGTCACCGCTCCAGCCTGGTCAAGCGGCGCAGCGCCGCCAGCCTGCGCCTCGAGGCACTCGTCGAGCTGCTCGGTCCGGGTTGGGCCGACTCCCTCGGATCGGCCACCGCGTCGAAGACCGCCCTGGTCATCTTGGAGAACTACGCCGATCCACGTGCGCTCAAGCGTCTCGGGCGTGCTCGGCTCGCCGCGCTGTTGATCCGCTCGAGCGCGGGACTCTGGCGCGAAGACAAGGCCGACGAGCTCTTGGCCATGGCGAACGAGACCCTCGAGCTCTGGTCAGGCGGGGGCATCGACTTCACCGAGTTGGCCCACGACGTCGCTTCGGAGGTCCGGGTGCTTCGCCGCCTCGACGACGAGATCACCGCCGCCGACAAGCGGATCGCCGTCCTCTATGACGAGGCCGATCCTTTGGGCATCGTTGCTTCGGCCCCGGGGCTCGGTCCCGTCCTCTCGGCGGCCATCTTGGGGAACGCGGGCGACTTCAACCGCTTCGCCAACCTGGCCGGCGTCCGCTCCTCCACCGGCTTTGTGCCCAAGATCGACCAGTCCGGACTGGTGGCGGGACACAAGGGCATTACCAAGGCCGGCGACGCCGGCCTGCGCCAGGCTCTGTACCTGGCAGCTGATCACGCTCGCCACATCGACCCGACCCTTGCCCACCGCTACTACCGACTCGTCATGGTCGAGGGCAAGCACCACAACTCAGCATTGTGCTCGGTCTCGGCCGTCCTCATCACCCGGATCGCCGCCTGCTGGCGCAAGGGAGAGCTCTACGACCTGAGAGATGACAACGGCGAAACGATCACCGAGGCCGAAGGCAAGGCAGCCTGCACCGACCGCTTCAAGATCGACCCCACAGTCCGAGCGGCCCGTCGTCGCCACACCCCAGCCAAAGTCCTCAAGAACAGGGCGGCGGGTCGAGGCAGAAAGGAGTCGGCCCGAAAGGTCGCTCCGGCCACCGACCCGCCACGAAGAGAAGTTAGCGAAAATGTCGCTTGAAGGGCTTGACTGCCGTTAGGAACTCACCCCGGCCGTGCGCGATTTCGCAGGGTTGGGACCAAGGCCCCTACTGCTCCGCGGGTCGTGAAGCGGAGGTTGTCGTTACGAACGAAGCGAGAAGGTTGGCAGAGTCACGACGCAACCTTCGAGCGTGTGGCGACAATAGGACGTTGAAAGACGTCTCTCATAGCGAGATTCGACACCTTGCCCCCCACTCCCACCCCTCCCCCCAGGGGAGGTGGGGGGCCGTTCGTATCTAGCCTTACTCCAACCCGCTCGAACCCGCCCTCGCGGGATACTGAAGGAATGAGCGTGGCGGATTCCGCCATGTGACATGCTCGGTACACACGTTGGGTGCTTTGTCCGGTGGTCAATGTGAGGAAGGGGGTCGTCATGTCTGACCCGGATTCTGGTCCCAGCAACAAGAACAGCTCCCGACTCGGTGGTGGGGCGATTGCATCGCTCATCGGAGTTGGACTGCTTCTGATATTCATCATCCAAAACACCGAGAAGATCAGACTTCACTTCTTAGTCTGGTACTTCTCCTGGCCGCTGTGGCTCTATACCATCGTCATTGCAGTCTTCGGGGCCTTGTTGTGGTTCGGACTTGGTGTCATGCGTCGCCACAGACGCCGGAAAGAGCGCCGCGAATACAGACGGGGCTGAGGGGAAGAAGCTGTGCCGTCTTGCTGCTTCCAGAAGGAGTGCTCCGTGCGACGCCGAGAAGCCCCGAGAACTTCTCACCAAAGCGCACACAGCCGCGATGGCACATGGGGTAAGGGACCGTAGAGCGACGAGCCGCTGCGGTACTTGAGCGCTTGGACACCTTAGGAGCCCACCACCTGCCCCCATGGATTCGTACCGGGGCACGCCAGTCAGAAGCCCTCGGGTACAAGTATTGCGAGAACCGACTACTCAACTGGGGGTCTACCGTGACGAGTGGGGAGACTTCGGAGTCCTGGCTCAGCGCTACTGTCCGCATCGGCAAAGGGTTTCGCCCGATTACTCAATACGGTCGACTGAAGATCAGCGACGCAGAACTCGCATTGGAGCATGGCGACGGGCGCGTCATCACAAACGCACCCCTCAGTAACATCTCGGTTGAGAAGCTGCGATTTGGAAGAAAGGGGCTCGGTATCTGGGTGAGCGGCGTCAGATACATAGTGGACGCTCCTTTGCCTGACTCGTCCTCCCCGAAAGGGAGGGATTACTACACGTCGGAGCTGATCGACCAAGTCTTGAGTTTCATATCTACTCATGGAGGTCGTGTCGGCAAGCCGTGAACTGACCTCGCAGCGGTGCCCATCCACCCCAGATCACGTGCGGTGCGCAGACAACTTGAAGCTCGACGTTCCTCATGTTTAGGAGTGCCCAACTTCGCCGGTCAGGTCGCGACGGGCCGGGCAGAACGCCGCGAACGTTGGTTGATACGGAACTAACCGGACCCGGCTCTTACTTCACTAACTTTCCACTCCGCCGGCTTGGACCGTCAGCTTCGGCGCGTGTTCTCGACACGCTTCGACGTTTCAGCTGCGGCTCGTACGATCTCGTCAGATGCCCTTCCACGCGGGTCCCCGCGGCAACGGTCAGCCTGTAGCTGGCGGGACTGCACCATTCGGAAGTACCGACCCCGGCTGGGGACTGAAGGCGGCGATGAGGTCTCCGGGCTCGGGCATCAGGCTCACGAGCCAAGGGAAAGACCGGGGGCGGCGGTTCAACCCCGGCACCGTCGACAGGGTTGAACCGTCCCCACCTCACCCTGACCCAGGAGAACCTGATCAGAATGGCCCCGAGGTAATAGACCGAGCGGCGGCGACACCTGATACACGTGGCCCGGGCCGCGCAAACCACCGCGAGCACCGAGCAAGCAATCCGCGACAGCGCGTATAACTCGTCGAGGTTCGCTCGGATACCACCTGCGATGTCGCAGGTGAGCACAGCGTTTGGTGCTTGCTGCTAGTCCCAAAAACAGTGCCGCGAATCAGTCTCTTCCGGCTGAGTAGCTAGTGGGGTCACACAGCCCGGTCATCGTCCTCACCTAGGGTCAGATCACCGAAGCCTTGGACGACCGAACTCACGCAACCCCGTAAGGCCGTCCAGATGGTCAGGACAGCTCCACACACGCCACCGCGGTCACCTTCGGCGAGAACCAGCGCCCGTCCATGAGGGCGACTCGTGGCAGTGGGTCGCCTGAAGGTTCCGGTCGTACAGCATCCGCCAGCAGCGTCCCGGCTCGCTCATGAAAGCCAGGACACGGGTCGCCGGGCTCGGGCATCGGGCTCATGGGGCGACGGTAGACCGACTGTGGCTCTCGTGACCTACACAGCGCCCCAAACCGGCGGTCGGGGACACCGGCCTCACGGCGATTCTCAGTTAGAGATCGTGATGGAGACGCCAGGACTCGTCCAGGTGCCACATGGACCGTAAGTAAGCCGGCTAGTAAGGGTGTAGGTGCCGTTCGGCACAGTGGTCGAGTCGAAACCTCCCAGCCACCCGACGTACGTCGGTGTCCCCGTGGCTATGACGAAATTGGTCAGCGTCCCACCGTTGAGCTCGTAGACGACCTTGGTCGTCCCGGGCGAGGCGCTCGCGTCGAGCCATTGCCCACCCGTCACGGTGGCACCGTTGGACGGGACGCCCACAGTGGTGCTGGGCAGCGGGTTGATCACCGAGACGAACGCCGGCGTGCTCCACACAGTGACACCGCCCGGGAACGAAGCCACGCTCTGGAGGGCGTAGTCCTGGTCGTTGCCGGCGCAGCCGTTGGGCACGCTCGTCGAGTCCCAGAGAGCGATCCAGCCCCAGATGGTGGGGGTGGCGGTCGCGATCACGCTATCAACTATCCCGCCAAAGAGATGGAAGACGACCGAGGTCGCCGCTGGTAAGGCCGTCCCTGGTGAGGCGGTGGCGTCGAGCACCACCCTGGTACCCGACACGGTGGCAACGGTCGGAGGAATCACGATCGCGGTGCTCGGCGGCACGTTGTTCACCGTGATCGCGATGCCGGGGCTGTAGGCGGTTTGGCCACCAGCATCGGTGACCAGGCTCTGCAGCGTGTAGGAGCCGTTCGAGGGACCGGTGGTGTCCCACAGGGCGATGTAGCCGTAGAGGGTGGGCGTGGCGGTGGCGATGACGGTCTGGTTGTAGGACCCACCGGTGAGCACGAACTGGACCTTGGCCACCCCGGCGGGGGCCGACGCCGAGGCATCGAGAACTGCACTCGTTCCCGAGAGGGTGGCCCCGGTCGACGGAACGAGAACCGTGGTGGTCAGCGCCGTCGCGGCCGCTGTGGTTGGGTCTTGCAGCGGACGGTCAGTTCCCTTGGCCGCGCCCATTGCTGGTGCAGCTGGGGTCATGGCGACGAGCGCGAGCACCACGCTTGAGAGAAAGATGAGCTTGCGTAGTGGCATATCGTGTTACTCCCTTCTCGCAGGGGCCTGTCACGAAGGCTGCATCTCAGGCGTTCACCCAGGCGTTGCGGCCCAACAGTGAGACTGCCGCAATGCCGCCACCGGTGACGGCTGCGCGACGCCAGCGCAGTTTGTTCATGACTTTCCTTCTCTCGCTCGACGTGAACACCGCGCCCGCTCCGAGCCTCTAGCCCCGCGCCTCCACTACTGCCATTCTCCGCCTGCTCCGGCGTCCCCGACACGGGAATTGGCCCTTTGCCGTTGTTGCTAAGCGCTCGATAAACGCCGGATGCGGAGGTCACGCCACCGGAACCCCCGTCTCAGTTCCGGCGAACTGGGCACCAGAGCCCGGTCGTAGGGCCGTAGCCTGGACCAGTTCGATTGGGCCCGACGTAAGACCCACATGATGACCATCTGGCTATGGAGGCATGGTTCACGATGACGACAGAAGGCTTGTGGCAGATCGTGGCCGATGCACGCAACGGGATCCTGGCCACCATCGGCGTGGACGGCACCCCACAGCTATCGAACATCTACTACCTGTGTGACCCCTCCACCGAACGCGTCCGGTTCTCGACCACGACCGTCCGGATCAAAGGCCGCAACCTGCTGCGGGACCCCCGGACGGCGATCCACGTCCCGGGCCCGGACTTCTTCAACTTCGCCGTCGTTGCAGGGCCGGTCTCGCTGGCCGTAGTCCGGGAGCCCGACGACGCCGCCGTCGAGAAGCTGTTCGATATCCACGCCGGATTGGGAGCGACATCAGAACGAGATGGCTTTGGCGAGGAGATGCTGGCCGACCACCGAATGGCTGTCGAACTTCACGTCGAACGTATATACGGGCAGATCCTCGACCGCTGACCGGTGGGCAGCCGCCGGGTATACGCGTCGCGCCAGAGGGGTTGCACCCATTCCCGGCGTTCTGGGGCACCTCGGACCCTGATCGGTATCGGCTGTTCGGACGCCATGGATGACTCAGAGGTGTGGCAACTACCCGATGCACCCACGCCAGGATCGGCATCCTGGAAGGGCTCCTAACAGAGTCGCCCTTTACCTGGTAATGCTTTGCCCATCACTACGTTGCGCGAACGACTGTTGGCGGAGCCTCCGAATACGCCCCCTTACGTCCTTGAAAACGTTGGGGCAGCCGAACCGCAGCTCGTCGTTCGGGCCTTGGGTACCGACTGGTTAGCCACCGATTCGGCGTGGATCAGCATCGGATGGTTGGTCGTCCTTGGCCAGATCATGGCGAGAGTGCTCCCAGGTCGCTCGAGCCGTGGACGGACATTGGCCGGCCTGGGCTTCACTGGACTTACGGGCGTCAGCATGCTCGCCCATCAGATCGGGACCATCGCAACAGCCAGATCCGTTGGAGCACCGATGAGGGCCGTGGTCTTCACAGCGACGCTCGCGTACAACACGTACCCAGAGGAGGCGCCTCTACCAGCACGTGTCCATATGACCCGAGCGCTCGGCGGCCCCGCTGGAAATCTCCTTCTCGGCGTCGTCGCCTTGAAGTTGCACCGTCGGTACCCACGAATCCGGGCCCTGGCCTACTTGGGCTGGCTCAACGTGTTGTTCACTTGCGCCGCCTTGACACCGCTTCCCACAATGGACGGGGGCGCCGCCATCCGAGCGTGGCGTCAGCGCCAAAGAGAGCGAGATCCGCAGCTCGGGGACGCAGCCGACGAGTAGGCAAATCCAAGTAGCCCACCATCCGGGCGATCGGGGACACCCCCACCGGCGATGAGCGACATTCGCATTTGACCAGAGTCCATATTTGCAGCTAGACGCTCGGCTGAAGAATTTTGCGCCGACAAAGCGGTTCCCCGTGGATCGGGGTAACGATCGAGACACGTGAGGATCGACATGGATCACGATGAGCGGCTGGTTGCGAGCGAGGCGCTGATCAATGAGTGCGCGCAGCGTGTCCCCGAATGGGTCAAGGCATTGGATCGGCCCACCACACCGGCAGTGTCCCCGAGCTTCGGGCCGCTTGCTGGCCTGCGGGCGGTGGGCACCGGGGTCTTGATCGCCCAGCCCTACATCGGCACGAAACTGGCCGAGTTCGGGTGCGAGGTGATTCACATCGAACGAGCTGGTGGGGACCCTTTCCGCACGACCGCGCCGTTCATCACACGCGGACCGCGATCGCACGGCGCGGACGAGGCCGAGGTCGCCAAGAACAAGCTGTCGATGGGACTAGACCTCAAGCAGGCCAAGGGCGTCGAGTTGCTCATGGCGTTGTGGAAGATCTCCGACGTGTGGATGGAATCTTCGGCGCCGGGCACCCTGGAACGCAACGGGATCTGCAACGAGTTGGCGCTGGCGGTCAATCCGCGCCTCGTGATCGTTCGAGTCTCGACCTACGGCCAGTTCGGTGAACCCGACTACCTGGGCCGTCCCGGGTACGACGCGTTGGCACAGGCGTACGGCGGGATGATGAACATCACGGGTGACCCCTTGGGCCCACCGCAGCGGGCCAAGACGTTCACCGGTGACTACATCACCGCGCTCACCGGCTGGGCGGCGACAATGATGGCGTTGTGGGAGGTCAACAAGACTGGACGGGGCCAGGTCATCGATCTCGCCCAGTACGAGGCGGTCGCTCAGACCAACGGCAACACCTTGCCCCTGTACACCGGGGACGGTGTCGCCTACGGCCACACCGGGAACAAGGCGCCCGGCTTCCAGCCCTACGACACCTTCCAATGCCGAGACGGCTGGGTCTTCGTCGGTGTACTCGGCCCGGTCATGTTCCCCCGGATTGTCAGGCTCCTCGGGCTCGACGACGACGAGTTCAGCTTCGATGCATGCTCCAAGGACGCGGCCGCCGTGAGTTCGCCGAAAGGCCTGGAGTTCGACCGAGCCCTGCGCGAGTACTGCGCGGCGCGGACCGCGCTCGAGGTCGAGACCCTTCTTAACGACGCGCAGATCGGTTGCTCACGCGTGTTCGGGGTGCAGGACCAGTACGAAGACGCGCACTATCGCGCCCGCGAGATGACCGTCCCCGTCCTTGACCGCCAATCAGGCGTCCCCGTCCACGTATATGGCGTGATCCCCAAGCTCTCCCTCACACCAGGACAGATCTGGCGAGGGGCACCGGCAATCGGCGAAGACACCACCCAGATCCTCAACAGCATGCTCGGCCTCTCCGAGGATCGCATCACCGAGCTCTACACCGAGCACGTCGTGCACCGAACCGAACCCTTCACCACGGCCCAAGCCACACCTGCCCACCCCTGAGGAATCGATCGACCCCCGCAGAACAGCACATGAGGCGCCCTGAGCACGACCATGTCCGCCGGGCACTGCGCAGGTGGGCAAAGAGCGAGTGAGAGTGACCATCTCGCCAGGCGCTGGGCAGCCGTTTCGCTCGATGGCGAGTACCCGACGAGTGACGACTAGCCCAGTTGTGCCTGCTTGAGACTTAGCTCCGGGCGCTAGGGCGATTTCCTAGCGTTAAGGGGTCCCGGTGGGGTCGCTCTCGTAGTGCCTGCCCCCGGCTTCTGTCGGGTGGCTTTCGTGCGAAGAGCGTCCCATCGGGGCTTCGCCCACGGAGTGGCTCAAAAGAGGATCGAGCACGAACATCCGCAAGCAGGAGTGCCCCCGTGGTTCACATCAACCAAAGGAGGTAGTCATGAATGTGGTGATCGGGGTCGACCCCCACAAGGCATCGCACACAGCGGTGGCCATCGACGAGGCTGAAGATGAGGTCTCCAGCGTCAAGGTGCGTGCGACCCATCGTCAGGTCGAACAACTGGTGCGTTGGGCCGAGCCGTTCGAGAAACGGAGGTGGGCCATCGAGTCGGCGGGCGGGACGGGCTACCTGTTGGCCCAACAGCTCGTGGCGCAGGGTGAGGAGGTGCTTGACGTCCCGGCCACCTTGGCCTCTCGGATCCGGGTGCTCGGCACCGGTCGTTCCAACAAGAACGACCCCAATGACGCCCACTCGATCGCCATCGCCGCCTTTCGGGCCCCGAGCCTGCGCAGCGTGGAGGTGGCTGATCACTCCCAGGTCCTGCGGATCCTGGCCAAGCGCAATGTCGACCTCGGCAGCCACCGGACTCGGGTCGTATGTCGACTCCATGCGCTCTTGGCCGAGCTCGCTCCGGGCGGAATCGCCAAGGAATTGTACGTTTCTGACGGCGAGAGGTTCTTGGCCAACATCACGCCTCAGACCCCCGCCGAGCAGGTCCGCTACGACATGGCCCTCGAGCTCCTCGACGATATCCGCCGCCTCGACGAGCAGACCAAGGTGTCGCACCGCCGGATCCGCCTCGCCATCAAGGCGTCGGAGACCTCGGTGACCGAGATCTATGGAGTCGGTCCGATCGTCGCCGCACAGCTCATCGGCTATGCCGGCGACGTGCGCCGTTTCGCCAACCGCGATGCCTTTGCCTCCTACAACGGGACGGCACCGGTCGAATTCGCTTCGGGTGGTCGAGTCGTCCATCGCGTCTCCCAACGCGGGAACCGCCGGCTCAACCACGCGCTGCACATGGCCGCCGTCACCCAGATCCGCAATCCCGGAACCGAAGGACGCATCTATTTCGAGCGCAAGGTCGCCGAGGGCAAAACCAAGAAAGAGGCGCTCCGCTCACTGAAGCGCCACATCAGCAACGCCGTCTACCGCCAGCTCCTCCTCGACGCGCGATAGGGGGTCCGGGAGGACACTCAGGGACGACTCGCTGCCTGCGTGACCGGCTCTTCACCCTGCGCGACCGGTTCTTCGGCGAAGTCACTCCCGAACCCATAGAAACCCTACGCCGTCATGCCCATCAACGAAGGCTCTAATCGTCGCGCCTGGAAGTCCGCGGAATTGGGGTCTTGACTCAAAGAGGATTCGCACGGTGGCACCCCGTCCCGGCGATCTGGGACACCCGTTGGGTCAAGTACTTGTCCACCCTCCGTCAACCACCAGGGTCTGTCCGGTGACGTAGCTAGACGCATCCGATGCCAGGAACAAGAGCGGGCCGTCCAGCTCGTCGACCGTTGGTATCCGTCCCAACAACGACCGGGCTTCGATGCTCTCGACGAAGCTGGGGTCGAGGAGCCCTCCCATCAACTCTGTCGGAAAGTACCCGGGGGCGAGTGCGTTCACGCGTACTCCGCGTACTCCCATTGAGCAGCAAGGTGCCTGGTCAGATTGACCAACGCCCCCTTGGAGGCGTTGTACGCCGCCATCGGGCTGCGAGATGCAACCAGCCCGAAGATGGATGAGACATTAATCACCGTCGCGCCATCGCTCATAAAGAGCAGTGGAGCCATGAGTCGGCACAGATCGAGGACCGCAACTAGATCGGTCTGAATCACCCTCGTGAGCTCCTCGAGAGACTCGTCCTCGATCGGCCCGTCGTCGCACATGCCCGCGTTGTTGACGAGTATGTCGAGCCGTCCGAATCGGTCCGCAATCACCTCCGCCAGCGCGACGCGATGGCCAGCGGCAGCAATGTCTCCTGCGAGAACCATGGATCCCGACCGGTCGGCGAGCTGTTCGAGCTGGTCCTTTCGTCTGGTCGGCCAGGCCGGCTACGGCACCGGGGCGGGGTTCTCGCG
Source organism: uncultured Acidimicrobiaceae bacterium (assembly GCA_963764305.1). Classification (GTDB taxonomy): domain Bacteria; phylum Actinomycetota; class Acidimicrobiia; order Acidimicrobiales; family RAAP-2; genus Bog-473. The sequence continues at coordinate 814,912 of CAVXSD010000006.1, forward strand.
GGCCATCTTCGCCAGTTCCTCGGTGACCATGCGCTCGTGCTCGGCGAGGTCGCGCCGCGCCGCCCGCGGGCTCCAACGCCCCCGCATGGTGAACACCAGGATGGCGAAGACCAGCATGCCGATGAGGCAGACGGTCCACCATCTCTTCCACTCGTTCGGCGATGTCTTCTGGGCCGGCACCAGCTTCTGCTCCGCCACGAGCAGGTTGGCCAGGTCCTGGGACTTGAGGGCCACCGAGTGGATCTGCGCCTGGGTCACGGGCTTACCCTGCGCAATGGCCGTGGCGAGCGGGTTGTAGGCGAGCAGGCCCTGGACCTGCGGGTTGGACAATCCGCCGGCGGCACCGAGGGCCTTGAGCAGGTTGCGGGTCGTGTTGCACCCCTCGAGGATCGTCGCGAGCGTCTGCGGGCCTGCCTGGTCGGTCGCTCGCAGCCCCGTGATGACAGTCGCCGGCGCCGGCTTCGGCGCGCAGGCGGCGGGCGATGTCGAAGGCGCGTAGGGCTGGGCCGCCTCGATGGCCTGCAGCGCGGTGGCCGCGGTCTGGTTGTCGACGAGCACGGTCGACGTCGTGACGACATAGGGCAGGACGAGGAACGACAGGGCGACCGTGATCCGCAGGATCCAGCCCCACACGGCCAGGCCCGAGGCCGTCAGCGCGGGGTTGTGTGACTCCACCTGCTCGGTGTAGTTCGCCATCCACGGCGTGTACGCAATCGAGCTGGAGACGGCGAGCAACACGATTACGAGCACGTTGGCGTAGTAGCCCGTGTGGGGGTGGCCCGTCTGGACGATGAGGAAGCCCATCATCACCATGGCGCAGACGGCGCCGAAGAGCATGAAGGGCTTGCGCACCTTGGCCCAGTCCGACAGCACCCCGGCCACGACGAGCCCGGCCGATAGGAACGCGGCGGACCAGACGTTGATCCCGTTGGCGTCGGAGGTGGAGCGGTTGAACGTCACCACCCAATAGATGGTCAGGACACTGACCGAGGCGTAGTAGAAGAGCAGAAAAACAGAGATGGCGATGGAGGACGAGACCAGGTCGATCTTCATCATGGAGCGGATCGGGTGCTCGATCGCCCTCTCGACCTCGATGCCCTTCGCTCGTGCCTCGACCAGGGCCCGCTCGCGCTCGGTGACCATGAGCTGGTCCCGGAGCTGCGGGGACAGTTCGCGCAGGAAGAAGAAGGCGATCACCGCCACGCCCATGCAGACCAGCCCGGAGATGATGAACTGGTCCTGCCAGGGCGTGAGATGGCTCAGGGTGTGGGTGGCCACCAAGCTCGCGCAGAGGGCGCCCATCGTCGGGCCGAGCGCCCAGAAGCCCATGGCGGCGCCGCGCCCCATCTGCGGCGAGAAGTCGCGCATCAGCGCCGGCGTCGAGACGAGGATCACGCCCTCGACGAAGCCGATGATGCAGTAGCAGACCGAGAAGTTGAACTTGTCCGTTATCTGGGGGATAGCGAAGAGCTGTATGCACGCGACGATGAACGTTCCGAAGATGGTGAGATTGGCCCGGCCGATCTTGTCGGAGAGCCCGCCGATGAACGCGCTGAAGGCGCCGATCGCATTCGAGACGACGAGCAGGTACAAGAAGTACTGGAACGACATGTGGTAGTAGGGCAGCATCAGCGGGGTGACGGCGCCCTCCACGTAGTAGAGGTAGTAGAGCATGATCGTCGTCAACACGACGATCGACAGGTACCCGATCCGCGGCAGCGTGTCGGGGTAGCGGTACAGCTGCCGCTTCCACAGGGCGTTGCCCAGGCTGTGGCGGGCAGGGTCTCGTACCGTCTCCGACGCCGTTGTCATGTGCCTCCCATTTCCCGCCGCATCGCGACCATCCTGCCCTTCCCGGACTACTCCATCGACGAGTTCATCGAGAATGCCGGTTCCATGGTGCTTCTGGGCGTTGCTGGTCTGATCGGAGGGTTGGTGATCTACGGCGTTGTCCGGTCGGCCACCGAGTCAAGAACCACCCCTGGTGGCGATCCGAACGGAGCCGTTCTCCAAGACGATGGAGGCGGGTAACGCGTGGTTAGGGTTTGGTGCCACATTTGGGTCATACCGTCCGTGAGCGACGATCAGCCAATAGATGTCTTCGCTTTCGCGACTACCGAGGGATCGAATAGCTGTTTGTTGAGCGCTTCCTGGCAGCCGCCAGGTCCGGCAGCAGAAGGGTGTTCCTGATCGCCTTCCAGCGTGAGCACCGACTTCAACGGGATGGTCGCTATTGAGCGGCTTAACCTCTCAGGCCATGTCCGGTCGCAACTGCCGGATACCGAGTCTGTGCCGCATAACCGGCGAACTGGGTCACCCTTCGCCAGTGACTGGGTGAAGCGTGATCAGAGGGGTCTGGATTCTCCAATCGCACCATAGCTGAAAGACACCGCGACGCGTCCTATAAGGGGATCAGGGCGGTTTCAATCTCGGACCTGGCACCGGAAGTGGATCGAGCCATTCGCGGAGTGCCTCATAGACAGAGGGGTGGTTGAGGAGATTGAAGTGATGGAGCCCCCCGAAGTGGCGCGTGTGCTCGACGGGGAAGGGCATGTGCCCGCCATCACGGGATTGGCCGCGAGCACTGTCGGGCTGGACGAGAAAGTCGCCCATCAATCGACCGAGCGGATGGCTAGGGCTTGCTGTGACTGTGGCGCTGATCACGTAATGATTGGCCCAGGGGATGAGGGGAACGTCGTTGGCTATGCGCTTCGATCCGGGGCCATCGTTGCGCCAATCGTCGTCGAGCAGATAGCCGGCGTTTAGATCTTTGATTCCTGCGCTGCGCCTGTCGAGGATCGAAGCCAGCGGCCGAATCTCGTCGAGCTTGCTGAACAGGCCGCTGAGACGGCTCACCCACTGCTCGAGGCCTGCACCCGCATGCGGAGTGCCGAGGTAGAAGACGTGTCGCAGCATCGATACCCATGGATGGTTCCGCTGATGCGCATAGTGGCACGCGCTGCGGGAAACCAGACCACCCATCGAATGACCCACGAAGATTAACTCGGTCACCGGAGTGGGCCACGCTGCCACAACATCACTAAGGAGCGAAGTGAGGCGCTGACCGTTCTCGGAGATGTGGAGGCCGGTGTTGTAGCGTAGATACACGGGAGTGTAACCAAGATCTTCAGCGAGCCGAGAACCATACGTGGACTCGGTGCCCAAGCCATGGCGATCCGCGTGCAGCCTCCATGACTCCTCGGTTTCGCCCAAGCCATGAAGGAAGACCGCTACCTTCGACGTCGCCTCGGGGAATGCAACTCCGAGAGACTCGCGCCGAGGCACGACGTCTGCTCGAACGCTTCGAACAGCCATCGGGATCGCCAATGGGCTGCCCTGGTCGGCAAGCTCATCTCCCAAGGTCGCATTCAGCACGGCCAATGCCAGGTTGCTCCGGGGAGTCGACCCTGTCGGAACGTCTGAGCCCGCGGTAGCACCGACAAGTTCGCTGGCGACCATGCCGGCAGCCAGGCCCGTCCCTCGGATCGAGGTGTAGACGCCGGTGGCGATGATGTCGTGGATGACTCGGGCAGGAAGGCTGGCCGGAGCAGTAAACGTGAACATTCTGCCTGCGACAGCGCGATGCACCTGTTCAACGTGCGAGACGCTGTCAGCCAACGTCCGCGTGGCCAGCTGGCCGCTGGCCCGGATCTCCTCGGACCTCATTACCCCTCCCCGAACCCCGCAGCAATCTCGGAGACTCTGCGCAGCACCATGGATGGTAACGCTGGTCGAAGGTGTTTCCACGTATTTCGATTGGCTGACTCGAAGCCCGCCCCATGGTGCCGCAGGGTGACACCCCAGCCCCGGGTACTGGGGCACGCTCGGTAGAGCGCCAAGACTCGCGGGTTGCAACGTTAACCGCCATTGCACGGGTCTTCGGGTTGACATGCGGGAATGCTGGCCGGAGGATTGGTTGCTAGGAGGGAGGTCAGAGACCGAAGGCGCGATGCGTTCTCGTTTGTCGGTAGCCGGACCCGGTGTCTCGCTCGCCCTTGCCTTGATGCTCGCCATCGCAGGGTTCGCATCGCTCTCGACGCCTGCCGCTGCTTTGCTCCCGCCGGGTTGCAGCCAAACGGGGCAGACTGTGACCTGCACCTATATGTCAAGCTCGAATGCCTTCACCGTGCCATCGGGCGTCTCGTCGATCCATGTCACTGCGGTTGGCGGGATGGGCGGCTCGTCCAATACCGGTAGGGGCGGCCCGGGCGCGGTCGTGAGCGGTGACCTGAATGTGGAGCCCGGGAGCACGCTTTACGCCGTGGTCGGCACAAACGGGGGGAGCCAGAGCCCCGTTGGGGGAGGAGGTTTTGGCGGCCCGAATGGTTTCTGCATCTTCCTAAACTTCTCCCCGCCCCCATGCCAAACCTTTCCGAGCTGGGACGGCGGAGGGGCCTCCGACGTGCGCTCCTCCCCGAACGACCTGTCGAGCCGGCTTCTCGTCGCTGCGGGGGGCGGGGGTAGCGGTGAGGCCGGCGGTGTCGGGGGCGCGGGCGGCGGGTTCAACGGCTCGAGTGCGGAAGGGGGCGGGGGTCTCGGTGCGAGTGCAAGCGCTGGTGGCACCGGTGGCACCGGCGCCACGCTCTCCGCCTGTCCGCCGTTTGCCCGCTACTGCGCCTCTGGTCAAAGCGGCGGCAACGGCGGGTTCGGCACCGGCGGCAACGGCGGCGGTGGCGGCGGTTTTGCCGTTTCGCCCGACGATTTGCAGTTCGGATCAGGCGGCGGTGGCGGCGGTGGCGGTCTGTTCGGTGGCGGTGGCGGCGGTGGTGGCGGTCTGTTCGCCGGCGGCGGCGGCGGCGGCGGCTCGAACTTGGTGCCCTCAAGAGGATCCCAGTCGATCGATACCAGCGGCGTCCCGATGGTCCAGATCTCCTACCTGGCTCTCCCCACCAGTAAGGACCAATGCATGAACGGCGGCTGGCGGGACTTCTCTCAGTTCAAGAACCAAGGTGACTGCATTCAGTTCGTGAACACTGGCAAGTAGGCCCCTGAGGCTCGGTCCGATCCTGCCAGCCGATTGGGGAGGCTGCGCAGCTCGAGGAGCAGCCGTATCACCCCAGAACGGGACAGGTCGCTCCGCCGGACCGCCTGCCACGTAAGTTCTGTGTCTGCGTCGATGACGACGGCATGGGTCTCTGTGACGTCGTACTGGGGTAGGTAGCGGTGACCGGGCCCCGATTGTTGAGCCACTCGCTATGCGAGCTGTAGCTGCTGTCGGTTGAGCCACTGCTCGACGAACTCGACCGGGGTGAGCCAGCCGTGCGCCGAGTGGGGCCTGTTCATGTTGTAGTCGATCCTCCAGTCCTCGGTGAGGACCTGAGCCTCGAGCAAGGAGTCGAACTGCTGGCCGTTGAGGTGCTCGTCGCGCATCCTCCCGTTGAAGCTCTCGATCCAGGCGTTCTGCCATGGTGAGCCCGGGTCGATGAACACCGTGCCCGTCCCGTTGAAGCGGCACCAGTCGGCCACGGCGTAGGCAATGAACTCGGGTCCGTGGTCGAAGCGGACGAAGACCGGTGCGCCGCGTTCTGTGGCCAGGCGCTCGAGGCAGGCGACGACCCCGTCGGCGTCGATGGAACACGCGACGTCGGTGGCGAGGGCCTCGCGCGTGAACTCGTCGATGACGTTGAGGATCTTGAGCATCCTCCCGTCTGAGGTCTGGTCGAACTGGAAGTCGAGGGCCCAGACCACGTCCGGGCGGATCGGGCAGAACGGACCCATAGCCTTGCCGATGCCCCGCAGCGGCTTCTTGCGCTTGCGATAGGGCACACGCAGGCCTTCTGTGATCCAGAGGCGGTGGACCCGCTTGGGGTTCACCCGCCACCCGGCCGCCTTGGCCGCCAGCGCTGCCCTGCGCCACCCCCACCTCGGACGCCGCCGGGCGAAGTCGCGCAAGAAGGCCCGAAGCGCCAGTTCGTCGTCGGAGGGGACCGGTGCGGCCAGGCGCTGGGTCGATCTGGGCTGGCCGAGCACCCGACAGGCCCGCCGTTCGCTCACCCCGAACTGCGTGCAGAGGGCTCTGACGGCCCGCCGCCGGCAGTCCGGGGTCAGAAGTTTCCCCGGTTGATCTCCTTGAGCATCGCCTTGTCCAGCTCGGCCTCGGCCAGCAGCTTCTTCAACTGCGCGTTCTCCTTGCGCAGCTCACGCAGCTCCTTGGCGTCGTCGGCCTTCATGCCCCCGTACTGGTTGCGCCAGCGGTGCCAGGTCGACTCGGTGATCTCGAGGTGACGGACCACCTCCTCGATCGACTTGCCCTCTCCGAGGAGCTTCTCGCCCTCGGCCAATTTCCGGATCACCTGCTCGGGCGTGTGGCGCCGTCTCTTCATGTCGTGCTGTCCTCCTTCCCCACATCGTGGGGCTCGGACTCGCACAACGGGTGGATCAGCTCACGGGGACCCGGTCAGCGGTCCAGAAGCATCGCTTCGGCCTGAGGCTGCACACGAACCTCCCCTCATGGAATCAATCAGCGAGCACCATTGGACAGAACAAAGAAGCGGTCCTCTTCACAGTCTCCGGCATCAGAGGTTCCTCGCCAGAGGCGAACGTCACTGTCCCACCCGGCTCGTCATATGGTGTGCGGCACCTCGGTGCGAATGATGGGGGCGATGGACCGGACCCAAGCCCGGACCTGAGCGGGATCCCGCCAGTCTCCGGCCCTGAGATCACGCCGCAGACCCCGGCCGAGCAGGTCCGCTACGACCTGGCCCTCGAGCTTCTCGACGACGTGCGCCGCCTCGACGCCCAAACCAAGGAGTCGCACCGTCGCATCCGAGTCGCCGTCAAGGCGTCGGGCACCTCGCTGACCGACGTCTATGGCGTGGGCCCCATCATCGCGGCCCAGATCATCGGCTACACCGGCGATGCCCGCCGCTTCGCCAACCGCGATGCCTTCGCCTCTTACAACGGCACCGCCCCGATCGAATGGTCCTCGGGCGGCCGTGTCGTGCATCGGCTGTCGCGGCGCGGGAACCGACGGCTCAACCATGCTCTCCACATGGCCGCGATCACCCAGATCCGCAATCCCGGGACCGATGGACGCATCTACTTCGAGCGCAAGGTTGCCGAGGGAAAGACCAAGAAGGAAGCACTTCGCTCCCTCAAGCGCCAGGTCTCGAACGCCGTCTACCGCCAGCTCTTGCTCGATGTCGAAAGGGGTCCGGGAGGACACTAGGAAACGACTCGTTGCCTGCGTGGCCGGCTCTGCATCCTGACGGCCGGCTCTTCGGCGAAGTCACCCCCGGACCATCTCAAAGCCTACGCATCTGCACCGTCTCGTGACGGGCCGATTTCGTCGCGCCCTTTGGACACTGAAATTGGGGTCTTGATGTAATGAAGGAGCGCAGCGCAGCTCCCGTGTGACGGGCACCGGTTTGGCGCACGGGCCCGCACGCCGAGCACGAGGAGCGGTCGCATGACCGCGAGGAAAGTCGCCACTCCGGCCCGACCGAAGTCGAGGAGCCCGCGGGAGTCCTCCCGTCGATCGGGACCAGGTGTGCAGAGCACACTTGGGGTTGCCAAACCAACCCGGAGACGACGGAAGGAGACTCCCGTGGAACACCAGACAACAGTATGTCGGCATCGACCTGCACCGGCGGCGCAGCGTGATCGTGCGGCGCAACGAGGCCGGCGAGACCCTCGACACGGTCCGCATCGACAACGACCCGGTGGCCCTGGCGGCCGAGCTGGCCAAGGCCGGGGAGCACCCCGAAGTGATCCTCGAAGCCACCTATGGCTGGTACTGGGCGGCTGATGTGATCCAAGAGTGCGGGGCCACGGTGCACCTGGCCCATCCGCTGGGCAACAACTGGGGGCATCGGCGGGTGAAAAACGATGAGCGCGATGCCACCGACCTGGTCGACCTGCTGCGCATGGGACGTCTGGCCGAGGCCTGGATCGCCCCACCACCGCTGCGCGAACTGCGCGAACTCATCCGCTACCGGGGCAAGCTCGTCCATCTGCGCACCGGCCTCAAGTCCCAGGTCCACGCCGTCTTGGCGAAAGAAGGGGTGACGGTGCCCATGAGCGACCTGTTCGGGGTGGGCGGCCAGGTCCTCCTCGACAAGGTGCACCTGGCCGAGGCCTACCGGGTGCGGGTCGAGTCCTTGCGCGACCTGATCGATCCGTCAACCGCGAGATCGCCATGTTCGAAGAGCAGGGCGCCCCGTACTTCGCCGGCGACCTCGGCTACCACGCCATCCAGGCCATTCCCGGCGTCGGCCCGGTGCTGGCCGCCATCTTCGTGGCCGAGATCGGCGACATCTCGAGGTTCACCTCGGCCCGGCACCTGTGCAGCTGGGCCGGGCTCACCCCGACCCACCAAGAGTCCGACGTCAAGGTCCGCCGGGGCCACATCACCAAGCAAGGCTCTCGCCTCGTGCGCTGGGCCGCCGTCGAGGCGGTGGCCCAACAGCGCGCCGATACGCCCATCCGACGCCACCACCGCAACGTGGGCGAGCGCCGGGGCAACCAGATCGGCCGCGTGGCAGCGGCCCGCAAACTTCTCATCCTCGTCTACTACGGCCTGCGCGACGGCGAGATCCGTTGCCTGGCGCAGACGGGGTGAGAACCGGGACGGACGCAACCCGGTGCGAGCTCGCCTTGAGTCATGGTCCCCGCACAGCGGCGAGACCGAGGTCTTGATTGAGCCCACCGGGTTGCGGCCGAACCACTCCATGTCGCTGCTCCGACGAAGAGATGACCGGCACCCGGGTCTTTGGGTTGCCCTGCCAGCATCGCCTGGCTCTGGAGAAGGTCGCAACGCGTTCCCGACTCGGCATCACAGGGGACGACCACGAAGCCCTAACGGGCTTCGCATCACATGATGTGACGAACAACTGACCGAGCCGTCAAGGCTTCCCCTACGGGCGGCCTCCGGCCGGCCTTGACCGCCCTCTTCGGTTCTCGGTTCTCCCGGGGGCCTACATTGGCGCGCCCATCGGTCGAGACCTCACCGTCATCGGGGCACGACGAAATGCCAAAGGAGCCTCCGGCACCCCTTGACAAACTGCGCTCCTTCATAGATGACTCAAAGAGGATTCGTACGGGGGCAGGGCCTCATGGGCAGGACCGCCTCCAGTCAGTCTGCAAACTCCGCTGAGCGGGACCGCTACTGAGCGCCGGCGAAGGAGTCGGGACGGCTTGCGCGTGCTTCGCGAGCCAGCGGAAGGCAATGAGCCCGAAGATTGCCCGAAGGTCCGTGGGATCCCACGAAAATCCCACGGATTCAAGATCCACGGTCAAGAGTCGCATGCCTGTTCAGCCTGGGTTGTGGCGCATCATCCCAGCGAGATAGCCAAATCGGTCAAACTCGGTCAGTCCGTAGAGTCCAGTTGGACGAAACGAATAGGTCTCATAGAGCGCCGGGATAAACCGGCATGGAGAAGGAGATGAGAACGCTCTACGTCGAAGGGGTAGCGACCCACGATGGCCCCGAGTCATGCGTCGGCGTCCGCAAGGGCGCAGGCGAAGCGTTGGCAGGGGTACGTGCAGGCTGGGTTATTGAGCCGCGAAATCAAGAATCCGGGGTGCCGACGCTGTTATGAGAAGCGGAAGGCCACATCGCAGGCGGCGCTATCACGAGCCGTCAGCGAACCCAGCACGGTCTGAGAACCTGAGCATGCACGGAGTCTCCATGCGCGAGAACCGGGAGATCCCACGCTCGCCCGGCCGGTTGATCGCCGACCGGGCCGCACAGGCAAGGCCAAAGCCGTAATCCTGTGACGTACGAACGTGGGAAGTCTGACAGCCCCGTAGTACCTGCGAAGCCACCGAACAAGGCCGGGAGACCGGCGGCGGGAGGTGGTGGAGGAAAGGGGGCTGGCCGAGGGGAA
>CAVXSD010000007.1:0-891924 GCA_963764305.1 uncultured Acidimicrobiaceae bacterium
GACCCAATACAACAAGATCGCTCAGGGCGACATCTCGCTCGCCGTCGCCGGACTGCACACGGCCGAGAACTCACTGAACGCAAGGTCAGCCAACTCCAGGGCGAGCAGTCGCAGGCCCAATCGCAGGTGACGATCGAGCAGAACGCCGTCAACCAGAACGCGCAGGCCGTGCAGCAGCAGAAGAACGCGCTGGCCCAGGAGCAGGGACAGATCGCGCAGCTCGTCCAGCAGCAGCAGCAGCGGAAGCCGCCGCCGCCGCCAAGGCTGCCCAGCAACGTCAGCAGGCCGCCGCTGCCGCTGCCGCTGCCGCCGCCGCCGCGTCGAAAGCCTCAGCCTCAGCCTCAGCCTCAGCCTCACCTTCACCTTCGCCCTCGTCCGCCCGGTCTTCGGGAGGGGCGCTTCCCTGGTTGGCCTGAGCCAGGCCGCCCCCCCGCCAAGCTCCGCCGGTGGGGCCGGTGCCGTGCAGGCGGCGGAGAGCCAGATCGGCGTGCCCTACGTGTGGGGTGCCGAGTCCCCCAAGGGCTCGGCGAGTCCCGGCTTCGACTGCTCCGGACTCACCGCCTGGTCATGGGGCCAGGCGGGGGTGGGTCTGCCACACTTCTCGGGGGCCCAGATGGCCGACTCGACGCCGGTGCCGGTCAGTGACCTCCAGCCCGGTGACCTCCTCTTCTACGGTCCCGGTGGCTCCGATCACGTGGCCATGTACGTCGGCCCTGGCACCATGATCGAGGCGCCCTACACCGGGGCGTCGGTCTGGACCACGGGGCTCCGCCTCAGTGACGGCTTCGTGGGCGCCGGCCGGCCGTAGCCGGCTCGCCCACCTCTTCGGCACTCACCCGCTGCTCCAGCGACCCGGTCCGCGGGCCCACCCACCCGCCACCCGGTCCTAACCTGGCCCGAGCCGAGCCATGAAACCGATCCCCGTCGACTTCCACATTGGGCCGCTCAGGTCCACACCTACGGCATCGGGCTCGCGCTCACCTTCTGGTTCGGGTTCGTCTACTTCGAGCGGCGCCTGCGCAAGAACGGCTACCCGACCGACTGGCTCGCGGCCGTCTTCCTCTGGATCATCCTCGCCGCCGTCGTCGGCGCCCGCGCCATGCACGTGCTGTCGAACCTCAGCTACTACACCCGGAACCCCGGCGACGTCCTCGCCATCTGGCATGGCGGGCTCTCCTCGTTCGGTGGCCTGCTCGGCCGTGCCCGTCGGCATCATCCTCACCCGGCGACGCTGCCCAGAGCTGCCGATAGCCACCGCCCTCGACCTGGCCGTCCCCGTCCTGCTGGCCTGCTGGGCCATGGGCCGCCTCCTGGGCCCCCAGCTGATGGTGGCCGGCGGTGGCCACCCGACGCACCAGTGGTTCGGCATGTACTACGCCGGCCAGCGGGGCCCGCGGCTGCCCGTGCCCGTCTTCCAGGCGCTGGAGGACTTCACCGTCTACCTGGTCCTCATCGCCATCGAGCGGCGGCTGGACCGCTGGCCGGACGGCGCGCGCCGCCGGGCTATCCCTCGGGGATCGTGCTCGGCACCGCCATGGTGCTGTGGGGCATCGAGCGCTCCCTCGACGAACACCTGTGGTTGGGCGAGGACGGCAAACTCGGTTCGGATCTCGTACAGCTGGCCGGCGTGATCCTCGTCATCGGTGGACCATCGTCTTGCTGCGCACGCGTGGGCGCTGGAAGCAGTGGCTCCTGACGCACAGTGCCGCTGACGCGGCGGCGCCCGAGGCGCCGGCGGACCAACCTGCCTGATTACCTGGGCAATCGGGTTACCTGATTCATCGGGCCTGTGTGCACGGCCAGGCGCCGTGCGTGGCGACCGAATCGTCGCGCTGGTGGCAAGGGAGGGCGCTGCGCACCCTGATGAGGTCGCCCTGACGCTCGATGGCGAGCGTGTCATCCCCGGAAGATCCCCCCACTGGGCGCCACGGGTGGACCTCGGGAATTGCCTTGGGGTGCTCCACGCTCCGTGTCAAGACCTTGTCGGCCGGGTCCGGTGCCGGCGTCTTCCGCGGCTCACGCCATGGATCTGCCCACCAGCACCACCACCACCCACCAACCACCAGCAGCACCACCCACCAGCACCACCACCCACCACCCACCACCGGTGGCTGTAGGCCCGTTTCGACATTGTTGCATCATCCCCGGGCGCCGACGCTCCGTATACGCATATGAACCCGTCAGAGGCCCGTCCGCTGACTCTGGCGAAAGAAAGAAGGGGCGTTCTCAAGGCTTCTCCTGATGGCACCGATATGGCGGAGAGAGGGAGGTGCGAACGCATGGCGACCGACCAGCCGTGGACTCCGATGACCAACGAGAAGATCTGGACCGAGGAGGAGAAGGAGGAGTGGCTCGCCGCGGAGGGCGCTGCCGCCACGCACGTTGTCACCTTCAAGCCGATGTACCAGATCGAGGTCTGTGTTCCCCCCTGGGAGCATCCAGACCGCCAGATCGCGCGCTCGGCCGTGGCCTGGGGCGAGAGCATGCGCCTCGTGTTCACCGACCCGTATCTCGGCGCCTCGGCCGTCGTCGCGGCCCACCACGAGGGGAACTCGCTGAAGGTCGACACCACGGTGAAGCCCCGGCCGCGCCTGCGCCGGGTCACCTGACGCAGTTAGGCGTTGGGTCGCTCGCCCGACGCTGCCGCTTGGCGCATCTGCTCGAGGCGGTCGATCATCGCCATCCGCTCCTGCCCGACGTTGTCATCGAGGCGCTCGGCGATCTGCTCGGGCGTCCAGCGGCCGTCGGCCCACATGGCCCGCACCTCGACCGGCTGGTTCCACACGGCGATCTTGGAGCCGACCACCGTGTAGACCTGCCCGGTCACGTGCTTGGCCCGGTCGCTCAACAGGTACACCACCATCGGCGCGATGTCCTCGGCGTCACCCATCTCGGCCAGCTCGGACGGGACGTTGACCGACATGCGGGTCCGGGCCACGGGCGCGATGGCGTTGGCTGTCACGCCGTAGCGGTGCAGGCCGACCGCCGCCGAGCGGACCAGCGACACGATGCCGCCCTTGGCGGCGGCGTAGTTGGCCTGGGCCACGCTGCCCTGGAAGGCACCGGAGGTGAACCCGATGAGCGCCCCGCCACCCTCCTGCTTGCGCATGACAGCGGCGGCGGCCCGGAACACGGTGAAGTGGCCCTTGAGGTGGGTGGCGATGACGGCATCCCACTCGTCCTCGGACATGTTGAAGAGCATGCGCTCGCGCAGGATCCCGGCCACGGCGACGACGCCGTCGATGCGCCCCCACTTCTCCACCGCGGTGGCGATCAGGCGCTCACCGGACTCCATCTTGGAGATGTCGTCGGCCACGGCGATGGCCTCGCCGCCGGCCTTGGTGATCTCCACCACCACGGCCTCGGCCACCTCGCTGCTCGGGTCCTCCCCCGCCATGCCCACGCCGAAGTCGGCCACGAGCACCTTGGCCCCCGCGTCGGCCGCGGCCAGTGCCACGGCACGGCCGATCCCGCCGCCGCCGCCGGTGACGGCGACCACCTTCCCTTCGAGGAACCCAGCCATGGTCGACTCTCCTGATCTCTGCGTGCCGGCCGGCGCGGGCCGACCCGGGCAAATTGCCGTAAGTTAGAACACGTTCTAGCGTGCGGGTGGCGGGGGCTGCCATTTGCACCCGCCTCCCCCGAGCTGCAAGGAGACTGCTGATGGGTGACCTCGGCTTCTGGGCGCTGGCCCAGGAAAACCCCGACTACCTGGCCCTCGTCACGCCCGAGGGCGACGAGGTCAAGGCCGGGGAGCTGCTGGGACGGGTGAACCAACTGGTGCACGCTCTGCGAGCCCAGGGGTTCGGCGTGGGTGACGTGGTGGCCACCCTTCTGCCCAACTGCGCCGAGATGCTCGAGGTCTACCTGGCCGCCCTTCAGGCCGGCTGGTACCTGGTCCCGATCAACCACCACCTGGTGGCGCCCGAAGTGGCCTACATCCTCAAGGACTCGGGCGCGAAGACCTTCATCGCTCACGAGCGCTTCGGCGACGTGGCCACGGCGGCGGCCGACGAGGTCGGGCTTGATGCCGCCGGCCGACTCGCCGTGGGCGACGTGCCCGGCTTCGCCTCGTATGCCGCGGTCCGCGACGTCCAGCCGGCCACGCTGCCCGAGGGCCGCACTGTCGGCGATGTCATGAACTACACGTCGGGCACGACCGGGAACCCCAAGGGCATCTACCGCACGCTCCTCGGCGTCACCCCCGAGCAGGCCGCGCTGGGGCTCTCCGGTCTGCTGTTTCTCTTTGGGATCCAGCCGCAGGACGGCAACGTCCACATCATCGGCTCGCCGCTGTACCACACCGCGGTGTTGCGCTTCGGCAGTGCATCGATGCACCTCGGGCACACGATCGTCCTGATGGACAAGTGGCTGCCCGAGGACATGCTGCGCCTCATTCAGGAGCAGCGGGTCACAACATCGCACATGGTGCCGACCCAGTTCCACCGTCTCCTGGCGCTGCCCGAGGATGTGCGAGCCACCTACGACGTGTCCTCGCTGCGCCACATGATCCACGCGGCCGCCCCATGCCCCATCGACGTCAAGCGCAAGATGATCGCATGGTGGGGCAACGCCGTCGACGAGTACTACGCGGCGAGCGAAGGTGGCGGCACGCTGGTCAGCGCGGAGGAATGGCTGCTGAAACCGGGCACCGTCGGCAAGCCGTGGCCCATCAGCGAGATCGCCGTCTTCGACGACGACGGCAACCGGATCACCGAGCCCAACGTCATCGGCACCGTCTACATGGCGATGCAATCGGCCGACTTCGAGTACCACGGCGACAAGGAAAAGACGAGAAAGAACCGGATCGGAGCATTCTTCACCGTGGGTGACGTCGGTCTCATTGACGAGGATGGATACCTCTTCCTGCGCGACCGCAAGATCGACATGATCATCTCGGGCGGGGCCAACATCTACCCGGCCGAGATCGAGGGCGTGCTTCTCTCGCACCCCAAGGTGGGCGATGCCGCCGTCTTCGGCATCCCTCACGAGGACTGGGGCGAAGAGGTCAAGGCCGTGATCGAGCCGGCCGAGGGCGTCGAGGCCGGCGACGCGCTGGCCCAGGAGATCCTCGAGTTCTGCGCCGGCAAGTTGGCCAAGTTCAAGACGCCGAAGACGATCGACTTCACGACCGAGATGCCCCGCGACCCCAACGGCAAGCTCTACAAGCGCAAGCTGCGTGACCCCTACTGGGAAGGGGTGCAACGGGCGGTCTGAGCGACGCCTCCTCACGATGCGCGGATCGAGCGGACTCGAGCTCCGGGTGCAACAGGGAGATGCGGGGACCATCTGCGCTGAGGTCCTGGCCGCCCTGCCCACGTGGTTCGGGTTCCCCGACTCGGTGGCCGCCTACGTGGCCGCCGCCGACACGCACCCGACCGTGGTGGCGGCGCTGGAGGGCCGCGACAGCGGCATCCTGACGCTGAGTCTTCACAGCCCGTACGCGGCGGAGATCCTCGTCATGGGCGTGCTGCCGGAACACCACCGCACAGGCGTGGGCCGGGCCCTGCTTGGCGGCGCCGAGTCTTGGCTGGCCGCCCGCGACATCGAATTCCTCCAGGTGAAGACGCTTAGCCCGCGCCACCCCGACCCGGGGTATGCCGCCACGCGGGCCTTCTACTTCGGCTGCGGCTTCCGGCCGTTAGAAGAGATGCCGGCGCTGTGGGGCCCGGACCAGCCGGCGCTGCAGATGGTCAAGACCGTCCCACCGCGAGCGCCCGCCGTGCGCGTCGACCCGTGAACCACCCGAGGACGTGGGTGACGGTCTCGCCAGTGCGGTTGGCTTTATCGCCGCGAAGGTCCCCGAAGGCGCCTTCGCACGACCGCATCCCGCTGGCCCACGGCCCCAGGTTCCCGCTCGCGGCTCCAGGTTCCCACCCGAACTCGAGGTGGTCCGGCTGCCTCTCGACCGGCCTCGGCGGGCGTCCCTGACCTACGAGGATTCCTTCACCACCTGCCGCTCGGGGCGAAGTCAGGTCCCAGGCTAGGTACTTCGCTGGCACATGTGCGATCCTTCAAGGCAATGACACCAGAGCAGTTTCTCAATCGCTGCAAGGTGATCTGCCACGTCGGTCCTGTCGGCGTCTGGGAGCACATCACGAAGCATGGGTTCCGGACGGCCGAGCAGTTGATCTTGGAGGCCGACCTGAACGAGGAGGAGCGCCAAGGGCTGCTGTCCACACCTCGTCGAGAGCCAGTTCACCTGCGTGTCCGCGGCGAAGACGTGGTTCTCAGGGACCAGGGCCCGCTCTTCGCCCGCAGGGACCTGAAATCCGGTTCGGAGAATGGAATCGACGTCAGCGACTGGATCCGCTTGTTGAACCAGCGTGTGTACTTCTTCACCGACGAGACGTCGATGCAGAAGCTGCTGGACAAATACCTGGCGTCGGACGGGGCTCAGGACGTGATCTGGCTCTCGCCCCTGAAGGTTCTCGAGGCCGCTGGTCTCAATCTCGAGCTCACGAGCTACAACACCGGTGCGATCGCCCGCCGTAGTGGCGCACAGAAGACGGCAGACACGTTCGCACCGCTCTGGCGCTTCACTGACCGAAAGCCGGCAGAAGCGACGATCCTCGGTGGACTCGACGACCTCTCCCCGGTATTTCGCGCCGAGCGATACTCTCGCGATGGTCACCGCCAGCCCCTGACCTAGTGGCTCTTCGGCGCCGCACCCGATTGACGGGATACCGCGCAGCGAGGGACTCGCCTCCTGGTGGAACGCGCACTGTCAACAGTTGATTGCGCTCCGGTTGGGAGGTACCGGCAATGTCACGGTGCCGGCAATGGCACGGCCCGTGGTGCACTTCGATGTCGTCGGGAAGGACGCGGAAGGCACCCTCATCGGTGTCCGCCGGGGTGGCCTGAACGCCGCGGTCAACACTCCCTCGGTACCGATCAGGCAGCCGGCATCGCAGGCCGAAAGCCGCGCTCGAAACCGGCGGACGGGCACAATGAGGCATACGATCCGGAGCGTGGAGACCGTTCCATGAAACGCCGAGCGGACGGCTGCCGGTGGTCACTGTGGTCCCGAGACTCGGTCCTGTCAATCGGGTCTCGTCACTCGGTTTTGTCGGTAGCGTCGGTCGGTTCTGTCCTTTCCATAGGGGGCGTGGGGTCTGCTGGGTCCGTCCTCTCCATCGGGTCCTTCCTATCGGTTGTGAGCGTGATGTCGGGACTCTCGTGGTGGTCGGTGACGGCGTGGCGATCAAAGAGATCTTTCGCCGGCTCCGGTGCGAATCGCTAGCGCTCAGGTGGAGACGAGAGTCGCACCCACCGGAGAATGGGGGGCCGGGGCAGGGCCCCGATTGGCACATGCTTCACGACGAGCTGGGCGTGGCGGTGAATCTGTGGGGCACGACACGTCCTCGCCGGTGCGAAGCTTGAGCTGAGTGGATCCACGAAGAGCTCGATCGGAATTCACGACGTGACCGTGACAATCATCTTCGCCCTGGCCGCTGCCCTGGCCAACGCCGTGCACCTCATGACCCAGCACTCGGCCAGTCTTCGGGTGGACAACAGGCACCGGAACTGGGGTCTCGTCACATTCCTGATCCGCCAGCCTCTCTGGCTCCTCGGTTGGGCCGCCGCGGCGGGGGGATTCGCCTTTCAGGCAGTCGCACTCCACGGTGGGCAGCTCTCGATCGTCCAGGCCCTCCTCGTCACCGAGTTGGTCTTTGCCCTGGTCCTGCGCCGGTTCTGGGTGCGCCAGCACATTGCCAGGACGGCGTGGGCCGCCGCAGTGGTCACGTGCGCCGCACTTGCGGTGTTCCTGACCGCGGCCGAGCCCCATGGAGGCCACCTCCAACCGCACGCGGCCAACTGGGTTTCGGCCGTGGCCGTCTTCGGCGGGGCCGTCGCCGTCCTGGCGGTGAATGCCCGCTGGGGATCTCCCGTGCGTCGGGCTGCGCTCTACGCCACCGCGGCCTCGATCACATGGGCCCTCATGGCCACCTTCATCAAGGCGACCACCAATGTGCTTGCGGCGTCGGGAGTGGTGGGCGTGCTGCAGCACTGGCCCATCTATGCGCTGCTTGTCTCTGGAGTCGTCGGTTCCGTGCTCCAACAGGCCGCGTTGCAGGTCGGCCCCCTGAGCGTGTCCCAACCGCTCATCGTCGTGGTCGACCCCGCCGTGGCAATCGTGTTGAGCGTCTGGATCTTCGACGAACGATTCACCGTGAGCCCGGCCCAGAAGGCCATCGCAGGCGTGGCCTTTTGCGTCATGGCCCTGGGGGTCACGGTCCTGTCCCGGGCCGCGCCGACCGACCTCGACTCGTCGATGCCGGTCAGGGTCTGAGGACGCGCCGCGGACGCCAACCGCGCTGAACGCTTCCCGACGTCGAGCGGCCCGATGGTACGGTCGCCTGATGGCCCGAACGCTCGCCTCCGACACGCAGGTAGACCGCACCGGTTTGGAAGAGTTCATTCGACCTCGACATCGAGCCATCCTCAGTACTCAGCGAGGCGACGGAAGTCCCCAGATGTCTCCTGTCACCATGGGCGTCGATCCGGATGGAGACATCCTGGTGGCGAGCTACCCGGAACGAGCCAAAGTCCACAATTTGCGACACCACAACCATGCGGCATTGTGCGTTCTGTCGGACGATTTTGGCGGCGAGTGGGTCCAGGTTTCAGGAACAGCCACCGTGGTCGATCTTCCCGAAGCGGTAGAGGGTCTGGTGACCTATTTTCGCTCTATCAGCGGAGAGCATTCCGATTGGGACGAATACCGCCAAGCCATGATCGACCAGGGCAAGGTACTGATCCGGATCGCTGTCGACCGTTGGGGTCCTCTCAGCAAGGGTGGCTTTCCGCCCCGGCTCGTCGACTCCTAATCGAGCCGTCGGAGTTGCACTCGACGGATCGCGATGTCGCTGCCGCTCTCAGGGGTCCACGATGTCTTCGCGGCGTCAGTCTCGAGGATCACAGTCTGAACACGAGGTCGAGCGAACCTCGGTACTGTCCCGTCTCGGCGATCTGGGAGGCGGCGGAACAGGGGCGCGGTCGATGAACTTCCGTGTCAGCGCGGGGCGTCTCCCATGCGGTACTCGTGAGTGATCTCGTCGAGCCGGGATTTCAGATCGTCCTCGAGCACGAACTCAGCTGCTTCCAGGCTGGCCGCAAGCTGGTCCGGGTGACTCGCACCGACAATGGGGGCTGTGACCGCGCCATTCGCCAATACCCAGGCGACGGACAGAGTCACGAGGCTCACGCCGGCCTCATCCGAAATGGCGAGGAGCTGATCGACGGTGTCGAACTCTCGATCGTGCCAATAGCGACCTTGATACATCTGGCCTGCGTTGCCGAGTGCGAAGCGACTGCCTTCGGCCGGCGGAGCAGCGCGGCGGTGCTTCCCTGAAAGGAGGCCGCCGGCGAGGGGGTTATACGGGATCACTCCTACCGCCTCGTCACCGCAGAACGGGAGCATCTCACGCTCTATCTGGCGGAACAACAGGTTGTAGCGGGGCTGCACGGAGTCGAACCGCGCCAACGCGAGGGTCTCGCTGCGCCCGATGGCACGAACCAACTGGTAGGTGAGAAAATTCGAGCATCCGATGTAGCGGACCTTTCCTTGATGTACAAGATCGTCGAGCGCACCCAGCGTCTCGTCGATCGGAGTCGCCGAATCGAACCCATGGAGCTGATAGAGGTCGATGTAGTCGGTTTGCAGGCGACGCAGGGACGCGTCAATGGCATCGAAGATGTGCTTTCTGGAGTTGCCGCCGTCGAACGGTGACGGCCCGGTACGCCCGAAGCATTTCGTGGCCAGGATGAAGCGGTCCCTCCTCCCATGCAGCCAGCGACCGAGAATTTCCTCGGTGCGGCCCACGGTCGCCAAATCGCCGCCGAGCGGATAGACGTCCGAACTATCGATGAAGTCGATGCCGCCCTCCGCTGCTCGATCGAGAATCGACACTGAAGTCGGCTCGTCGCACTGCAGTCCAAAGGTCATCGTCCCAAGACAGAGTTTCGATACCTGAAGGCCCGTTCGTCCAAGTCGTGCGTGGTCCATGTCCAGAAACGTAGCGTCCCTGCCGAGTACGCCCGCCGCCCGGTCTTCCCTTCCGGACAGCTCACCAGACCCCGAGACGCGCCGCCTGCGGCATCCGATGGCACTCGATCCCGGTGTACCGGCCGTTCGACGAGCTGCTCACCCGGTACGGCACGTCAATTCGCTACTCAAGGAGCTCCAAGAGCCACCCGGGTCCAACCACGTTGGCTCCCAGCGCCTCAGCCCGCCGCCGCAACTCGCGGTCCGCGCTGACGAGTGTGACCACTTGATCCGAGACGTTCGAGACGACATCAATGAGTGTGTCGTCGCCGCTGCCAGCAGCGTGGAGGATCGCGACGCCGTCGGTGACGCCATCCGGGACACCCTCGCGAGCCTTGCCTTCTAGGACC
Organism: uncultured Acidimicrobiaceae bacterium; assembly: GCA_963764305.1. GTDB lineage: Bacteria > Actinomycetota > Acidimicrobiia > Acidimicrobiales > RAAP-2 > Bog-473. Next base: position 10,399 of record CAVXSD010000007.1, read on the forward strand.
ACGACCACGGGTTGGGCGATCCGTCCCGAGTCAACGGCAGCTCGAACCTGGTTCACGAAGGTTCGTGCTGCTCCCGCTCGGTCTCGCCACCAGCCGGTCGGACGAGACCCGACCACGTTTGCTGCATCAATGAGAAGCACTGCTCCAGTCTGATCGCTGGGCCAATGGCGGGGCGCCTTCTTTCTCCCGAGACCACTCCCCACCCGGCCCGCTTCGCTTCATTCCTCGAGTACTCCGGAAACCGGAATCGCTCAGGGCTTAGATTCGCCATGGTCGGGCAAGATTAGTGGCCGGATCCGGCCCGATCTGATCCCATCCCTCGAGCGGCCTGAAACACCTACAGTGGCGAGGAGCGCTGCGCTTGGGCAGCCGCGTGGCGGCCGGCGCGTCGGCCATAGAACGAGCCGTCGCCGAGACTGATGCCGCTGGCATAGTGGTGGGCCGCGAGGCTGGCGGCAGTCCTGCCGGCGGCGTAGAGACCCGAAATGCGATCGCCCCGGCGGTCGAGCGCGGCACCGTCCGGGTCGGTGAGGAGACCTCCCAGCGTGAAAGTGGCGTAGATCGCCCCGTGGTCAACACGCAGGTCGATGGCGCCGATACCGCTCGCCGGCGGCACGCCGATGGGCTGCAGGTACGGCGCTCGCTTGTGGAATGCAGGGTCGTCGCCGCGGGCCGCCGCCTCGTTGTAGTCGCGCACCGTCCGTGCCAGAGCGTCAGGCGGAACTTCGAGGTCGTCGGCCAGCTCCTCCGGAGTGGCCGCGGCGTAGCGGACGCGGAGCCCGACGAGGTTGGGCTCGTGGATCACGTCATCGGTGATCATGGAGACGAAGCCGTCGTGATCGCATAGAGCGTGAAACCCGATGCGACCCGTATACGCATCCTCGTTGATGAACCGCTCGCCATGGCGGTTGACGAGGATTCCCCGTGCGAGGCGGTGGGGCGGCCCGAGGGGCAGCGCGCACTCGAAGGAGTCGAGTCTGGTCGCCACCGCGCCGGCACCGGCGCCGATGCGGATCCCGCGGCCGTCGTCAGCCGGGGTACCGATCCGCCAGGCAGCGTCGGGGACGTGAGCAAGTGGGCAATGCTCTGCGACCATTGCCTCGTTGTGGATGAACCCGCCGGTGGCCAGGATCACCCCGCCACGGGCCCGGATGATCCGGGAGCCGTCGTCTGTCCGAAGGTGCACCCCGACGACGTCCCTGCCGTCGACGACCAGCGCGTCGGCGCGGGCGTCGGCCACCACACGAGCACCGCTGCTCGACACGGCGGCACCGAGACATTTCATGAGAAAGCCGCCGGCGGAGTCGACGCACTGCGGCTTGTGACCGCGCGGTACCGGCACCGAGATCTCGTCAAACGGGTAAGCGTCCTCACCGCCGCTGAAAAGTAGCCCCGAGTCATCGGCTGATTCACGGTTCGGCTCGTCGCAGAACGCCGACCGGAACGGCACGCCGATCGAGACCAACCAGTCGAAATGGTCCGGTGAGCCCTCGCAGTAGACATCCATGCGACTGTCGTCCACGCCCGGCCCAAGGGCGGCCCGGAGGAAGGCCGCCATGTTCTCCGTCGAGTCCTGGAAACCGCAGGCGCGCTGGAGAGCAGTGCCGCCTCCCAGATAGATCAGACCGCCGGAGTTGGCCGACGTCCCTCCGGGTCCCGCGCTCCGCTCGACCGCCAGAACGTCCGCTCCTGCCTGGCGCGCCCCCACGGTCGCGGACGCGCCCGCGGCGCCGAGCCCTACGACGACCACGTCGACCGTCTCGTCGAACCGGACCTCGTTGACCTCGAGCGCCGGGATCGGCTCCATTCGCCTCCTCACGTCAGGATGCGCCGGTGGGGCCGCATCATCGTGCCTTCACGTCCTTGGCCTGCACGCCGTGAAGGTATCGACGGGGACAATGTCACATTTCGGGGCCCGGCCCACGTCAAGATGATGTGATGACAATGGTAGTGACCGACTTTGACGCCGAGCGTTCCCAATGGACATCGTCGCCGGGTACTCGGTGTCGGAAGGCGTTGCGGACGCGCGAAAGGAGACGAGGAGCCTCATGAAGACGATGACGTGTCGAGAGTTGGGTGGACCGTGTGATTTTCCGCACCATGGCACGACCGCAGATGAGGTCATAAAGGCGCAGGATCGTCATCTCAACGAAATGGTCGCCAAGGGTGACACAACGCACGAAACTGCCTCGAAAGCGATGAAAGGCAGGTGGAAGCATCCCATCAAAGGAATGGGATGGTACAACAAGGCGAAGCGCGATTTTGCCGTCCTTCCCGAAGACTGAGCAGAGATTGAGGCCTCTCCATCTGCCTCCAGTCGCGTCGCGGAGGCCGAGCAATGGACACCAGGCGCGCTCCCCTTCAGTAACAGCAGGCTATCGAGCGGGGCTCCCAGGGCAGCTTGGTTTCGCCCGGATCTGCCGCAGGGCGGCCTCTGACCCAGCTGGGGGGCACCCTGCTATCTGCCAATGCGCTCGCGGTGCTTGCACCCTGGCCAGCAACAGGGCCGACGCTGGCCTTCTTCCAGCTCCTCCTGGGTCCGGCGAATGCGCCGTGCTCGGGTTCCCTCCTGCTTGGCATCCTCCACCCAGCAGATGAACTCGTTGCGGGCCAGAGGCGTGATGTCCTTCCAGGCATCGAGTGCGGTCGGGTTCGCGATCAGCCCCTTTCGCAGGTCTCCTGGGAGCTTGTGCACCACCCCTCCGGGAACTCGCGGGCTGTTCACATGGCCACGGTAGCAACTCAGATCGGAATGGAACGCGGTTGTCATCGCCAACCCGGCGCTCTACGGGGACACGCCGACCATCGGCGGACCGAAACTTAGGGACGCAGAATGTGGCCCGGGACCGAGGGAGGCCAGGGGTCCGGTTGAGAGTGGTCGCCGCACGTTCCCGACCGTCGAGCCCCGGCTGCCGGAGGTCGGCTGTTCGGGTCACCGTCTGTGTCCCACGCCGGGTTTGACAGGTGCCGGCGTGTCCCGTCCTCCCGGCGTCCTGGACACCCTCGGCGCTATGGTCAACCGATGCTGATCGGAGCCGTGACCATCGAGGGCGTCTCAGATGGGAGCCTCCAGGCACCCCCGACGTCCATGTTCAATAAGTCCGATCAGGACTGGCTTCAGCACTCTCAGTTCCTGGACGAGGAGGGCATGCTCCCGATCGAAATGGGCGGGTTCCTTGTGCGGAGCGGTGACCGCCTCGCCCTTGTCGACACTGGAATAGGCCCACACGCGGCTCCAGATCGGACGGGAAGGTTCATGAAGAACCTGACAACCCTCGGCGTACAACCGTCCGAAATCACGGACGTCGTACTCACTCATCTCCACTTCGATCACCTCGGGTGGGCCACCGACGGAGAGCGTCGTCTGTTCGGCAACGCCACGTATCGGTGCCATGAGGCGGACTGGGAATTCTTCATGGGTGCCTCACCGTTCGATGACAGCCTGGCCGTCTCATTGATGGGCGGCCGCGCATCGTCGGAGCTGCTTCCGCCGATCGCAGAGCGTCTCGAAACGTGGAGCGGGGACGGAAGGATTCTGCCCGGCATGGACGTGCGAAGCGCTCCTGGTCACACACCCGGCAGTACGGTCATTGTCATTTCGTCTGGGACCGAGCGAGCAATGCTCCTCGGTGACGTCGTGCACTGTCCCGCCGAACTCCTCAGTGACGACTGGGAGATGATTGGCGATGTCGACACGCAGCTGGCGCGAAGGTCACGCGAGGCCCTGGCGAGAGAGCTCGAGGGGTCGGATATCCCAGCCGCGGCGACCCACTTCCCAGGGCTCCAATTCGGTCGGCTCTTGACCGCTGAAGGCCGCCGACAGTGGACGTTCGACTGAACCTGCACCACCGGCTGTGCTGCGGCGCCCGACCCGCCGGCGCCGCCACGCCGGGTCCTCGACGCTGACAGTGGGTTAGCTCTTGGTCACGACGACGCTACAGGGAGCATTGCGGACGACATGATCCGAGACTGAACCCAGGAGCGCACGCTTGAGCTTGCCTCTCCCCCGGGTGCCGACCACGATCGCTTCGGCCGACAGTTCAGCGGCAAGTTGACAGATCGCTGCACCGGGCTCTCCGGCAAGGATGCGGATCTCGGCGTTCATGAGTCCGAGCTCGCTCTGAGCCGCCCCGATCGCGGCGTTGGCGGCCTCTCCAGCCTGCACGACTTGGTCGTCGAACTCCTCCAGGGAGAGCTCGGGTCCAGCGTGTCCAGAACCCGCCAGGGCGCCTTCGTCGGGTGCATCCATGACCGTGACGAGGACCATCTCGTGATCGTGGCCAAGCAATTGGACGCCGGCAGCCAGTGCTCCCAATGCCGCATCAGATCCGTCGGTGCACAAGAGAATCGATGCCATGGACCCAGAGTAACCGTCGCCGGCGGCGCCGGCCCGAATCAGGACCCCGCCCGAGGCGTTATGGCGCGCGTCGCCGTTCGCGCAGTCACGATCCGAACCTCCGTGCGCTCACGAACTCAACACCCCGACTGCAGACCTCACCCCGAATGCAGACCAGTCGACGGACGCCGGTGGTGTCCCGACGATACAGGCGTGATCCTTGACCGGGCGCCACCGTCGTCGCTTCCGGCGGCTGGATCCGGATGCCGGCGCCGCCACCGCCGCGCAGCCGCCGCGCAGCCGCCGCAGGCGCGGCGACCGTTGCGACGAGGAGACTGCGCCCGCAGCCGCCACGCTACGGCAGACTGGGTGCTGCATGCAGACGATCGAACTCACTGTCGACTCCTCCCGGGAGCGCATCGTCGACCTCACGACGGAGCTCGAGCGCTTTTGCGCCGGGCTGGGCGACGGATTGGTCAACGTCTTCGTGCCGCACGCCACCGCCGGGGTGGCCCTGATGGAGACCGGCTCGCGCTCCGAGACCGACCTCCTCGCCGCGCTGGAGCGGCTCCTGCCGCGCGACGACCGCTACCAGCACGCGCACGGATCGCCGGGGCATGGGGCCGATCACCTGCTGCCCGCCCTGGTGAGCCCCTCGGTGACCCTGCCCGTTCTCGGGGGCCGGGTGGCGTTTGGGACCTGGCAGTCCGTCGTCCTGGTGGACCTGAACCTCGACAACCCCCGGCGGCAGGTGCGTTTCAGCTTCGTGCCCGCATCAGGTGGCTGAGTCGCCCTTCCTCGCGCTCTCCCGTTCCATCACGCGCTGCCAGTCCGGGTCGACGAGCGGCGCCTCGGTGCGGTGCGCATTGCCCGACACGATGTCGAGCATGCGGCCCGGCGGGACCTCGATGAAGACGCCCTCGGCCTCCGCCGTCAGCTGGCCCTGGTAGTAGATGCCGCCCCAGGCGAAGACCTTGCGGCCCTCCTTGCCCGTGTTGCGCGCGGCCAGCTCGAGCGGGGCCAGCAGTGGTGTCGGCCGCCGGTAACGGATCTTCAGGGTCCCGGTCATCGCCCCCTGGCCGGCCAGGATGTTCGACATGCCCAACAGCTCGTCGAACAGCTCGGCGATGACACCGCCGTGGACGCAGGTCGGCGGCCCCTCGTACGCGTAGCCGAAGGTCACCCGGCCCCGGACCTCGCGGGCCCCGTTCTCGCCCTCAACGGCCCACACCTCCACCGGCGGCGCCACCGGGTTGGCGAAGCCGATCACCGGGCTGGTCGGGAAGATGTCCTGGGGGTGCCCCTCGGCGAAGGGCTGGTTGCGCGGGCGCTTCTCCTCCCGGGCAGCCGCCTCCAGGCGGTCCGCCACGTTCGCCATGCGGGTCGCCGCCTCCGTGACGTGCTCCTCGCGCAGAGGCTGGCCGACCGTCACCGCAATGACCCGGCGCACCGCCGCGGCCAGCTGGTTCAGCGGCTCGTCACCGGCGGTCGTGGACAGGCCGTCGACGCCGGGGAAGCCGCCGCCGGGCGGGGGGTCGAGCCGGCGGTCCACCTCGCTCACGTGCGGGTGTAGTTGGGGGGCCGCTTCTCGGCGAAGGCCTTCTGGCCCTCGGCGGCGTCGTTGCTGGCGAAGATGGGCCAGCCGATCTCGAGTTCGTGGGCCAACCCGTCCACCTCGGACATGCCCTCGGTCTCGCGCACCGATCGCTTGATCGCCTCCACCGCCAGCGGTCCGTTCGCCCCGATGACCCTGGCGATCTCGAGCGCCTTGTCCAGCGCGGTGCCGTCGGGGACGACGTGCCCGATGAGGCCGATGCGCAGGGCCTCCTCTGCCGGCACCTCGCGGGCGGTCAGAAGGAGCTCCATGGCGAGCGTGTAGGGGATCTGCCGACGCAGCCGCACCGTGGAGCCGCCGAGGGGGAAAAGCCCTCGCTTGGCCTCGAAGACGCCGAAGACGGCGCTCTCCCCCGCCACCCGGATGTCGGTGGCCTGCAGGATCTCGGTCCCGCCGGCCACCGCCCAGCCCTCCACCGCGGCGATAAGCGGCTTGCGCAGGTCGTAGTGGCGCAGCAACGCCTTCCAGTGCAGGTCGGGATCTTCGGCCATGCGCGACTGGTACTTCTCGGCGTCGCTGCCCCCCATGGCCTTGAGGTCCATGCCGGCGCAGAACGTCCCGCCGGCTCCCGTGAGGATGGCGCAGCGGATGTCGTCGTTGCCGTCGATCTCCTCCCAGGCATCCTTCATGCCGACCAACATGGGCAGGCTCAGCGCATTCTTGGCCTCCGGCCGGTTCATGGTGACGATGGCGGTGGCGCCGTCGCGCTCGAACGTCAGGTGCTCGGTCGTAACCACGGTCCCCTCCAGAGGTAGGCGCCGGAATGAAGGCTGGGATGATGCAGAGTCGAGCGAGTGCCGCTCAGAGCCGCTCGATGATGGTGCCTGTCGCCAGCGCACCGCCGCAGCACATCGAGACCAGCCCGTAGGTGCCGTCCGTCCGCTCGAGCTCGTGCAGGATCGTAGTGATCAGCCGACTGCCCGTCGCGCCGACCGGATGGCCGAGCGCGATGGCGCCGCCGTTCACGTTCAGCTTGTCCATGTCGGCCTCGTGCACCTTGGCCCAGCTGAGCACGATGGAGGCGAAGGCCTCGTTCACCTCGTAGAGGTCCATGTCCTTCATCGTCATGCCGGCCTTGTCCAGCACCTTCTTCGTCGCCACGATGGGGCCATCGAGGTGGTAATAGGGGTCGGAACCCGCCAGAACCTGGGCCACGATCCTCGCCCGCGGCGTGAAGCCCTCCGCCTTGGCCCGCTCCTCGGACATCCAGAGCACGGCAGCGGCGCCGTCGGAGATCTGCGACGAGGTGCCGGCTGTATGCATGCCGTCGGGGAGCACCGCCTTGAGCTTGGCCAGACCCTCGAGCGTCGTCTCGCGCGGGCCCTGGTCCTTGGACACGACCATCTTCTCCCCCCCGTGCTCGCCGCGCGGGCCCTCCTCCCCGACGATCGGGGCCTCGACGGCGAAGATCTCGCGCGCGAAGCGGTCCTCGGCCTGCGCCCGGGCAGCCTTCTTCTGCGACTCGAGGCCGAAGGCGTCGACGTCCTCGCGGGTGATGCCGTGCTTCTTGGCGATCCGCTCGGCCGCCTCGAACTGGCTCGGCATGTCGTAGGGCAGGTCGGCGGGGAGTGCACGCCCGACCCCTGGCGCCGAGGCGTTGGCCCCGAGCGGGATCCGGCTCATGGTCTCGACGCCGCAGCCGATCGTCGTGTCCGCGGCCCCCGCGGAGATGAGGTTGGCGGCCATGTGGTTCGCCTGCTGGGACGAGCCGCACTGGCAGTCGATGGTCGTCGCCGCCACGTCGTAGGGCAGGCCGGCCAACAGCCACGACATGCGCGTCACGTTGAAGCCCTGCTCGCCGGCCTGCGTCACACACCCGCCGATGACCTGCTCGACCGACGCCGGATCGACGCCCGCCCGCTTGACCACCTCGACCTGGGCGGCGCCCAGGAGATCGGGCGCCCGGAGGCCCGACAGCCATCCATTCCTCTTCCCGATGGGGGTGCGGACCGCCTCGATGATTACCGGCTGCGTCATGACGGACGTCCTCCTGCTACCACTCCCGGCCCTCGGCCGGCTGCCCTCGATGGGCAAAATATAGAACCTGTTCTAACTTTATCACCGGCCCTCCGGGCCCGGCCCCGGAAGTCTGCCCGGGCCGCCTCGCCGGGCGCCAACGCCGATCTGGCCTACCGCGACAGATCGGGTCCCCTGCGCTCCCGAGCCGGGAACATCTCCTGAAGCAGGAAATGTGCCCGAGGCGCTGTCACGTGGCCCGGATAGGTGGTCTCCAAGAGGCGTAGCCCCTCTTGGGCCGTGGTGAACCCGCAGAGATCGTAGAGCGCTCGAATGTCGTCCTGGTCACGATCCACGCGTGCCGCCAGGAGTTTCATGGCAAGGAGATACCGGGGCGAGGCGGCGGCCACGCTCAGATTGTTGCCCTCAAAGATGTTGAGTTGGTCGGGATCGTTCCCGGGCATAAACGCCTTGGCGCCGTCATTGAGCCAGTCCGGTTCCAAGCCGAAGCTCATCGGCCACCCGTCGTGCTGCCTCACCCACTTCGGCGGCTGGAAGAAATGTGGCGTCAACATCGACGGTGGCACGGCGAGCGTAGGTTGCCGGTGTTGCAGCCGGTGCCTAAAGGTGCTTGAGCAGCTCCCGGGCGATGACGACCTTCTGCACCTGGTTGGTGCCCTCGTAGATCTGCGTCACCTTGGCATCCCGCAGAAAGCGCTCGACCGGGAAGTCCTTGGTGTAGCCGTAGCCACCGAGCAGCTGCACCGCGTCGACGGTGATCGACATGGAGGCGTCCGAGGCGAAGGCCTTCGCCATGGCGCCGAACTTCGTGAGCTCCCCCGTCGGGTCGTCGTCGACCATGGCGCAGGCCCGGTACACGAGCGCGCGGGCCGCCTCGTTGCGCATGGCCATCTCAGCCAGCATGAAGCGCAGGCCCTGCAGGTCGGCGATGGGGCCGCCGAAGGCCTGGCGCTGCTTCATGTACGCGCCCGAGTAGTCGATGGCGCCCTGCGCGATGCCGACCGCCTGCGCCCCGATGGTGGGCCGGCTGCGGTCGAGCGTGTGCATGGCGATGGCGAAGCCCTGGCCCTCGGGACCGATGCGGTGCGAGGCCGGGACGCGGACCTCGTCGAGCACCACCTCGCCGGTCGGGCTGCCGCGCAAGCCCATTTTGTCCTCGTGCTTGGCGATGCGTATCCCCCACTCCTTCTCCACCAGGAAGCACGAGATACCCCGCCCGCCAGCGTCAGGGTCCGTCTTGGCGAAGACGATGTAGACGTCCGAGATGCCGGCGTTGGTGATCCAGTACTTGGAGCCGGTGAGGACGTAGTCGTCGCCGTCGAGCAAGGCCCGGGTCCGCATGGCGGCCACGTCACTGCCGGCATCGGCCTCGGACAGGCAGTAGCTGGCCTGGATCTCCCCTGCCGCCACCCGTGGCATGTAGGCGCGCTTCAGCTCCTCGGTGGCCCAGTTCATGACGGGCAGCATCCCGAGCTTGGAGATCAGGATGGTGAGCGACGTGGAGGCGCAGACCCGCGCCACCTCCTCGACGGCGATGGCCTGCGTGACGGTGTCCGCGCCGGCGCCGCCATAGGCCTCCGGGATGCCGAGCGCCGGCAGCTCCATCTCCTTGCAGGCCTCGAACGACTTCCACGGGAACTCGGCGTTGCGGTCGACCTCGGCCGCATGCGGGGCGATCCTCTCCTCACACAGGGCGCGCAGGGTTTCGCGGAAGTCTCGCTGGACATCGGTCAGGGTGAAGGTCGACGTGCTCACGGTGTCATTCTCGCAGGCGCCGACCCTCCGACGTTCGCCCGGACTCCGCCCATCGTCAGTGGGCGTTCAGATGCCGGATCAGGAGCCCCGACAGCTCGACCGGGGCCATCTCGGGGATCCAGTGCGACACGTTGTCGAGGACCTCGAAGGTGTAGGGACCCTGCACGCAGTCGGCGGTGTTCTGGGCGGCCGCCCAGCCGAACGCCACGTCCCCGGTGGACCAGACGTAGAGGGTGGGGACGCACACCGGGTCCAGGCCCACGAGGGCGCTGCCGTCCATGGCCCGGTACCAGTTGAGGGCCGCCGTGAGGGCGCCCGGCTCGGTCAGGGCGGCGACATACATCTTGGCGTCCTCGTCGTCGAGCCCCGTCTCCGCGAGGAGTGTGGCCAGGCCCCCGCCCCCACCGTCAGCGCCGAGCAGCAGGCGCTCTGGGACCTCGGGCGTGCGGAAGGCATCCACAGATGCGCCGTAGGCGGCCTGGGTCGGGTCGGCGCCACGCAGCGCGTCCCGCAACGCGAGCGGGTGCGGCGTCGACACGACGTTGAGGGTGCGGACGCGGCCGGGATGGCGTGATGCCACGATCCAGGCCAGCATGCCGCCCCAGTCGTGACCCACGAGGTCGAACGTCTCCATGTCCATGGAGTCGGCCAGCGCCACGACGTCGTCCAGTAGGCGCTCGGTGGCGTAGTCACCCACCGCGGCCGGGCGGGCGCCCGTGCTGTAGCCGCGCTGGTCGGGCGCCACGGCGCGGTACCCCGCCCGGCCCAGCGCCCACAGCTCGTCGCGCCAGGCCCACGAGGTCTGCGGGAAGCCGTGTAGGAGCAGGATCTTGCGCCCCTCGTGGGGGCCACAGGCGCGGCCGGTGAAGGTGAAACCGCCCGCCTCGATCTCGAGCCGGTCAATCGCCCCGATTGCGTCCACGACGATGGCGTGTGCCGCTCTCAACCGGTGGTGGTACCGCCCCCAGCGCGGACCTCGTCCGGGCGGAGCCGGAGCGACTCTTCGGGGACGGCGTCGACGAGCGCCCGCTGCGCCACGTAGTCGTGGGAGATGGAGGAGAACGCCGCCCGTCGCGTGGCCCGGACGTCGGGCGGGGCGTCGTCGAGGAAGCCCCACAGGTCGAGTGCCAGGCGGACGTCGTGGATGCAGGGCGCCCGGCCGAACAGGGCGGCCCGCTTCGAGGCCACCAGCGCGACGCCGAGCAGCACATCGTGCGCCGACTCGCCCTCGCCCAGCTCGAGGTCGTCCTCGAAGCGATGGGCCAGGCGCAGCGCGAAGCCCGAGTCGGGCCCCGGCGTGCCGATGCCGGCGCCGCGGCGCATGGTCGGCCCCACCAGCTCGGCCGGGCGCGACGAGGTCCACGGCCCCGGGACGTGCAGGTGCCGGGCAGGCCGGACCTGATCCGCCTCGGCGATGGGCACGAAGGTGGGCTGCGTCATGCGCGGGAGACTAGCCCAGGGGGTCGGGCGAACCCATTCGGCGCTCGCCCAGCCTGCTGTCCTGCAACAGCCGCACCACGTGCAGCGCGAGCGACGACGGATGCTCGGGGTCGTGGAAGACCTCCTGGTCGGCCGAGCGCAGGTTGGCGCCCGTCGCCAGCGGCTCGCCGGTGCCGGCGTTGCGGTTGAAGAGCGGGTGGGCGCCGCTCGACACCTGCAAGCGGATGCGGTGACCGGCGCGGAATGTGTTGGCGGTGGGCCACATGGCGATGTCGAGCCGGCAGACGCCGTCCGGCTCCCTCGCGACCGAGCCGGGGGTCAGCCGGACGATGCCGTCACTCAGGTTGAACGACTTGCCCTTTTTCGACACGTCGCACAGGCGCACGAAGAAATCGGTGTGCTCGAGCGTCGAGCGCACGTAGAGCGTGGCCGTGAGCGGGCCGATGACGGTGTGGTCTTCGGTGAGCACGGGACTGGTGTAGGTGAGGACGTCGCGCCTCTGCTCGCGGCGACGCTGATCCTGGCGCCCCGCCGTGGTGATGTTGAGCGACGGGCCGCCCACGGCTGGAGTCGGGTCGTGCGGGTTGTAGTGGTAGCCATCCGGTGGGCCGTCCACCGGCGGCGTCGGGCTGAGCGTGGCCGAGCGCCCGAGATACCATCGCTCGGCCCCCCCCGCCGGTGGCCACACGGAGAACTCCTGCCAGGTGCGCGAGCCCATGACGAAGACGCGCACCGGTGCCGCGCGGTGGCGTGCCCGCGTCGCTCGACAAGCTGGGCGTCGAACCACCGGGGCCCGTCGCGCACGGTCTCGGCGAACAGGGCGGGGCTGGCGTGCGTCCAGGGGCCGATGGTCAGGCGGGCCCTGCGGCCGGCGCGCCGGAGCGCCTCGTAGTCGGCCACCTGGGCCCGGAGAAAGAGGTCGTACCAGCCGCCGATGAAACTGGCCGGCGGCACCTTGTCCAGCCGGCGGCCGAAGTCGACGCCGTCCCACCACGGGTCACCCGGGGAGCCGTGCGCGAGCCAGTCCTGATAGAAGGGCATGGGCTCGCCGATGGCGGCGCTGTCGCTCTTCCCGATCGGCAGGACATCGCTCGACGTCGAGACCACCCGGGCGCCCCGCAGACGGGTGCGCAGCACGGCGCGCCACCCGAGCTCCTGGTTCTTGATCTGGTGCAGCCAGGCCAGCGCCGTCTCGAGCGCGAAGGCGCCGCCAGGGTAGACGACGGAGTCGCGGAAGTTCGATGCCGTCACCTGGAAGCTGAGCGCCCGGACGAAGTCCGGCGCGTCCTGCGCCACGGCCCACTGCGTCAGGCCGAGGTAGCTGCCCCCCACATCACGAGGCGGCCGTCGAACCAGGGCTGGCGCCGCCACCCACTCGAGCGTGGCCAGTCCGTCGGCCTGCTCGTTGCGCACCGGGACGAACTCCCCACCGGAACCGAACGTCCCTCGGCAGCTCTGCACGATCACCTGGTAGCCCCGCTCCGCGTACAGGCGCCCGAGCGGGCCCATCACGGAGCGGCCGTAGGGGGTGCGGATGAGCACGGTCGCCAACCCGCCCGACGGGTGCGTCGGGTACCAGCGGTCGGCCAGGAGGTCGACGCCGTCGGGCATCTTGGCGGTCAGGCCGCGCTCGACCGAGACGGCGGTCGTCTGCGGCGGGGGAAGCCTGACGACCGATGCTGCGACCCGGCTCCACACGGTCATCGGCGACCCCCTTGTCTTCGTCCCGTCGACGTGATCGGCGGCGCTGTCCCGCCTCAGGAGGCGTGGAGCAACCCGAAGACGATCGAATCGTAGAGAGCTTGCCAGCTGGCCTCGATGATGTTCTCCGACACCCCGATGGTGGTCCAGGTCCGTTGCCCGTCGGTCGTGTCCACCAGGACCCGGGTCACGGCACCCGTGCCCCGGCCGGTGTCCAGGACCCGTACTCGGTAGTCGGTCAGGTGGATGTGGTCGAGCGCCGGGAACTTGGCGCCGATGGCGGCACGCAGGGCGCCGTCCAGCGCGTTGACCGGGCCGTTGCCCTCGGCGACGGCGACGATGCGCTCCTGCGCCCACGTGCACCTTCACCGTGGCCTCGGTCGTGACTCCCGGCACGCCGTCGTCAACGGTGGCGGCGGTCGGTCGCGGGCTCTCCGGCGTCGTTCCGCTGGCCGTGGTCGGTGATGACGCGGAATGACTCCACCGTGAAGTAGTCGGCCACCCAGCCGGTGGCCCGCCGCAGCAGGAGCTCCAGGGAGCCGTCGGCCACCTCGAAGTGGTACCCCTCGTGCTCCAGGCGCTTGAGCTCGTCGAGCACCCGGCCGATGACCTCTCCGTCGAGCTCGAGCCCGAGCTCGTCCGCCTTCATGGCCAGCGTCGACCGGCCGGCCATCTCCGACACGACGACCCGGGTCCCGTTGCCAACGAGGTTGGGCTCGACGTGCTCGTAGAGGTCGGCGCTGCGCGCCACCGCACTGGCGTGCAGGCCGCCCTTGTGCGCGAAGACCGAGTTGCCGACGTATGGCTGCTGCGGGTTCGGCGCGATGTTGACCAGCTCGGCGATGTGGTGCGCCACGTGGGTGAGGCGCTCCGAGGCGGTCGGCCGGGATCGTGCGGATGTTGAGCTTGAGCGACAGGTTGGGGATGGCCGCCGACAGGTCCGTATTGCCCGCCCGCTCGCCGTAGCCGTTGATGCACCCCTGCACCTGGGTCGCGCCGGCCTGCACGGCCACCAGCGAGTTGGCCACCGCGCAGCCGGCGTCGTTGTGGCAGTGGATGCCGAGCTGCGCGCTCGTGCGCTCCCGCACGTCGGCCACGGCCTGCCCCACGTCGTCGGGCAACGAGCCGCCGTTGGTGTCGCACAGCACCAGTGCCTCGGCTCCCGCCTCCTCGGCTGCCGCCAGCACGGACAGCGCGAAGTCGGGGTTGCGCCGGTAGCCGTCGAAGAAGTGCTCGGCATCGAGGAAGACACGGAGGTCGTGCGCGCGCAGGAACCGCACGGAGTCGGCCACCATCGCCACCGCCTCGTCCAAGGAGGTGCGCAGGGCCTCGGCGACGTGGCGGTCCCACGACTTGGCGACGATGCAGGCGATCGGTGCCCCGGCCTCCACGAGGTTGGCCAGGACGGCGTCGGTCTCCGGCTTCACGCCGGCCCGCCGGGTGGAGCCGAACGCCACCAGCGTGGCACTGCTCAGCGTCAGCTCCTTCTTGGCCCGCGCGAAGAACTCGACGTCCTTGGGGTTGGCGCCGGGCCAGCCTCCCTCAATGAAGGTGACCCCGAGGTGGTCGAGCTGCTCGGCCACCCGCAGCTTGTCGTCCACCGTAAGCGAGAGGCCCTCCTGCTGGCTACCGTCCCGCAGAATGGTGTCGAAGATGTCGACGGCCTCGGGCAGCTCGGGGACCGCGAAGTCGTGCGCGTGGGCGCTGTGGCCGTGCGCGTGGGTGTGCCGTGCCCCGCCGTGGCTGTGGGCGTCGCCTCCGGTGTCAGTCGACATGATCGAGCCATTCCTTGTACTGGTCCACGTCGCCCCGGACCGTGGCGAAGTAGGTCTGCTGGATCTCCTTGGTGATGCGGCCCGGGTGCCCGGGGCCGACGGGGCGGTCGTCGACGGCGCGGATCGGCACGACCTCGGCAGCGGTGCCGGTGAGGAAGGCCTCGTCGGCCAGGTAGAGGTCGGTGCGGATGATGGGCTCGTGGCGGACCTCGTAGCCGAGGTCGCGGGCGATGGTCTCCACGGAGTCCTGCGTGATGCCGGCCAGCGCGCCCGCGTCAGAGGTGGGCGGCGTGCTGATCACGCCGTCGCGCACGACGAAGATGTTCTCGCCGGTGCACTCGCTGACATTGCCGTTTGGGGCGAGGAGGATGGCCTCGTCGTAGCCCGCCTTCAGCGCCTCCACCTTGGCCAGGGAGGAGTTGGCGTACATGCCGGTGCCCTTGGCCGCCGTCGGCACGGCGTTGGGGTCATGGCGCCGCCACGAGCTGACCTTGCACGACACGCCGTTGGCGATGCCCTCGTCGCCCAGGTAGGTGCCCCAGGGCCAGGCGGCCACCGAGACGTTGACCGGGCAGGGCAGCGGGTTGAGGCCCATTTCGCCGTAGCCGAGGTAGATGAGGGGGCGGATGTAACAGCCCTCGTGCAGACCGTTGGCGCGCACGACCAACCGCGCGGCCTCAATGATCTGGTCGACGGTGAAGGGCACGTCGATCAGGAAGATCCTGGCCGAGGCGAACAGGCGGCGGATGTGGTCACCGAGCCGGAACACGGCGACGCCGCGACTGGTGGGGTAGGCCCGGATGCCTTCGAAAACGCCGGAGCCGTAGTGCATGGTGTGCGTCAGCACGTGCACCGTGGCGTCTGCCCAGTCGACGAGCTCGCCGTCCATCCAGATCTTCTCGGTCGTGGTGATCGGCATGACAGCTACAGCCTTTCTGCGATGGCGTCGCCCACGGCGGTGGTGGAGAGCGCTTCAGTGGAGGTGGACGGCGTTGACATGGAGTCGGCCTGGGCGCTGAGCGCCTTGAGGATGCGCCCGGCTGCGTCGGCCTCGCCGAGATGCTCGAGCATGAGGGCGGCCGAGTGGATGGCGGCCAGCGGGTTGGCGACGCCCTTGCCGGCGATGTCGTGGGCGGCCCCGTGCACCGGCTCGAACAGGGAGGGTCCGGTGCGCGCCGGGTTGAGGTTGGCCGATGCGGCGAAGCCGATGCCGCCGGTGACTGCGCCGGCAAGATCGGTCAGGATGTCACCGAAGAGGTTGTCGGTGACGATCACGTCGTAGCGCTTCGGCTGCTCCACCAGGTAGATGCAGGCGGCATCGACGTGGTTGTAGTCCCAGTCGACGTCGGGGAACTCGGCGGCCACCTCGGTGACGGTGCGGTTCCACAGGTCGCCGGCGAACGTCAGCACGTTCGTCTTGTGCACGAGGGTGAGATGGTTGTTGCGCCGGCCGGCCAGCTCGAAGGCGAACCGTGCGCAGCGTTCCGCGCCCATCCGCGTGTTCACCGAGCCCTGGGTGGCCACCTCGTGCGGGGTCCCCTTGCGGAGGAAGCCGCCCTCGCCGGCGTAGGTCCCCTCGGTGTTCTCCCGCACCACGGCGAAGTTCGCGCCCTCGGCGACGGACCCGGGCACCCCGCTGAAGGGGCGCAGATTGACGTAGAGATCGAGCTCGAAGCGGAGCTTGAGGAGTAGGCCGCGCTCGAGCGTGCCGGGCGGGACGGCGGTGTCGCCCACCGGCGGGCCGACGGCGCCAAGGAGGATGGCGTCGTAGCCACGGAGCTCCTCCAGGGTCTCCTCGGGGAGGACGGTGCCGTCGCGCAGGTAGCGGGCGGCTCCGAGGTCGAACTCGGTGCTGTCGAGGTCCACCCCGGACGCGGCGACGACCTTGAGCGCCTCGGCGCAGACCTCCGGCCCGATGCCGTCGCCGCCGATGACGGCCACCCGATGCCTGGTGCCCTTGTTCACTCGTGTGGTCCTTTCTTCGTGTCGCTGGCGCCCTGCGTGCGCCTGCTGCGCTGCCCCTCGCACGGCTGCAGTCGCCGGGAATTGAAAAACCGCCCACGCAGTGGACGGTTGGACGGCGCACGGAGAGGAGGCGCGCCTAGTGAATAATGCCTACGGGGTGCTCGGAGCGACGCATGACCCCCCCAGTCTCTCGCAGCCGGGCCGTCCCGTCAACCAAGGGTGCAGCCGGCGACCGCCGCCCGAGGCGAGGCCGATTAGCCTTGGTCTCAACGGCGCAGTGCACCACACCGCCCGCCGATCCGCCTTCCGGAGGACATGCCGTGACCAACGCTTCCGCCAACCAGACCCAGACGACCAAGCTGACCCAGGCCACCTACGACCGCCTGGTGGCCGAGCTCGAGGACCTGAGGACCCGGGGCCGGGTGGAGATCGCCCAGGCCATTGAGTCGGCGCGCGGCACTGGGCGACCTGAGCGAGAACGGCGACTACCACGCGGCCAAGGACGCCCAGGGGAAGATGGAGTCACGCGTCCGCCAGCTCCAGTCGATGCTCAAGCAGGTCGAGATCGTCGACCAGGCGGGGGCCGGCGACGGGTCCATCTCGCTGGGCAGCACGGTGACGCTGCGCTACGAGGGCGACGACGAGGACGACACGCAGCGATTCTTCGTGGGCTCCATTGAGGAGCGCCAGGGCGACCTGCCCGTGATCTCGCCCAGCTCACCCCTGGGCCAGGTGCTCATCGGGCGCGGCTCGGGCGACGATGTCGAGTACCGGGCGCCCGGCGGCACACTCAAGGTCCACATCACGGCCGTCGAACGCTGATGGCCCCCCGCACGCTCACCGAGAAGATCTGGGACGCCCACGTCGTCCACGCGGCCGAGGACGAGCCCGACCTCCTCTTCATCGACCTCCACCTGCTACACGAGGTGACCTCACCCCAGGCCTTCGACGGACTGCGCCTGGCCGGCCGCACGGTGCGGCGGCCCGACCTGACCGTGGCGACGGCCGATCACAACGTCCCGACGACAGACATCGACAAGCCGATGGCCGACCCGATCTCCGCCCAGCAGCTGAAGGTCCTCGACGACAACACGGCCGAGTTCGGCATCACCTGCTACCCGATGGGACACGCCAACCAGGGCATCGTCCACATCATCGGACCCGAGCAAGGCTGGACGCAGCCCGGCATGACGATCGTCTGCGGCGACAGCCACACCTCCACGCACGGCGCCTTCGGTGCGCTCGCCTTCGGCATCGGGACCAGCGAGGTGGAGCACGTCCTGGCCACCCAGACGCTGCCCCAGGTGCGCCCGAAGACGATGGCCGTGACGGTGGAGGGCGACCTCGCACCCGGCGCGACCGCCAAGGACGTGGCGCTGGCCATCATCGGCACCATCGGCACCGGCGGCGGTATCGGCCACGTCATCGAGTACCGGGGGTCGGCGATCCGGAGCCTGTCCATGGAGGGCCGGATGACGCTGTGCAACATGTCGATCGAAGGCGGCGCACGGGCGGGCCTGGTGGCGCCTGACGAGACGACCTTCGCCTACGTGAAGGACCGCGACCGCGCCCCCCAGGGTGAGGAATGGGACTCCGCGGTCGCCTACTGGCGCACCCTGCCCACCGACGAGGGCGCGATCTTCGACAAGGAGGTCGTCCTGGACGCGGCGGCCATCACCCCGCACGTCACCTGGGGCACCAACCCGGCGCAGGTGGCGCCGATCACGGGAGCCGTGCCGGACCCCGACGCCATGGCGGACCCCGGTGACCGCGAGGCCGCGCGACGGGCGCTGGCGTACATGGGACTCCAAGCCGGGACGCCCATGCGTGAGATCGGAGTCGACACAGTGTTCCTGGGCAGCTGCACGAACTCGCGCATCGAGGACCTCCGGGCAGCCGCCGCCGTGCTCGAAGGTCGCACGGTGCACAAGGGGCTGCGCGCGCTGGCGGTGCCCGGGTCGCATCGGGTGAAGGCGCAGGCCGAGGCGGAGGGGCTGGACAAGGTCTTCACCGCCGCCGGCTTCGAGTGGCGCGAGCCGGGCTGCTCCATGTGCCTCGCCATGAACCCGGACAAGCTGGCCGTCGGTGAGCGCTGCGCCTCGACCTCGAACCGCAACTTCGAGGGCCGCCAGGGACGCGGCGGTCGTACCCACCTCGTCTCCCCCGCCGTCGCCGCCGCCACGGCCGTGGCCGGGACATTCGCCACACCGGAGGACCTGCGCTGATGGAACCCATCCTCGTCGTCACCGGACGTGCGGTGCCCCTCGACCGCACGGATGTCGACACCGACCAGATCATCCCCTCGGACTGGCTCAAGCGGGTGGAGCGGACCGGCTTCGGCGCCGGCCTCTTCTCCGAATGGCGTGACGACCGCGACTTCGTGCTCAACAAACCCGAGTTCGGCGGGGCCACCATCCTGGTCGCCGGGCACAACTTCGGCACGGGGTCCTCGCGCGAGCATGCCGTATGGGCCCTGATGGACTTCGGGTTCCGGGCTGTCGTCTCGTCCCGCTTCGCCGACATCTTCCGCAACAACTCCACCAAGCAGGGCCTGCTGCCGGTCCAGGTCACCGAGGAGTTCGATCGGGCCCTCCTCGATGCGGTGACCGGGGACCCGACGCTCGAGATCACCATCGACGTGGCCCGAGGGACGATCGAGGCGCCGGCGGCCGGGCTGGCCGGCGGTTTTCCCCTCGACGAGTTCACCCGCGAGCGCCTGCTCAACGGATGGGACGACATCGGCTTGTCGCTGCACTACGTGGACAAGATCGCCGAATTCGAGCGCGGGCGGCCTGCTTTCCTCCCTTCGGCCTGAGCGTCGTCCCGTGGTGACGTTCCGCCAGATGACGGAGAACGACGTGCCCGCGGCCGTTGCGGCGTTCGAGAGCGGGCTCCTCGGCATTGCGGCGGGCCACGGGCTCCCCGTCACAGGCCGCTCCATTCAGGACGAACGGCGACGCCAGGACCGCACCCGCCATTTCCTCGGGACCGACCCTGAGGGGTCGTGGGTGGCCGAGGAGGGCGCGACCATCGTCGGGATGTCGCAGTCCTTCGTGCGGGAGGACTACTGGATGCTGTCGCAGCTGGGGACGGTACCCGGCCGCCAGGGCCGCGGGGTCGGCCGCGAGCTGCTCCAGCTCGCCCTCTCCCACGGTGATCCGCGCAGCCCCGGGACGATCCAGTGCTCCCGTGACCCGAAGGCGATGGCGCTCTACACGGGGTTCGGTTTCGCACTGCACCCGGTCGTGACGGCCTGGGGCGCCATCCGCCCCGGGGCGGTGGCTCGACCTCGGGAGGTCGTCCGCTACGAACCGGACGAGGTCGGCCAGCGCGAGCTGGAGGTGGTCACGGCCATCGACCGCAAAGTGCGCGGATCGGCGCGAGCCGTCGACATCGTCGCCATGCTGACCCAACCGGGGACCCGCCTCCTCCTGCACGCGGACCAGGGCTACGCCGTGGCCAAGGACGAGCGCATCGTGACCCTCGGCGCACGCCAGGAGGATTCCGCCACCCTGGTGCTGCGCGCGATGCTGGCCGAAGCACCGCGGGGCGAGACCATCGAGATCAATTGGCTCACCTCGGCGCAGCAGTGGGCCGTCCGCGAGGTGGTCGCCGCCGGGATCGAGCTGCAGCCCTACGGACCGGTCATGGTGCGCGGCATGAATGGTCCGCCCAGCCCTTACATCCCGAGCGGTGGGTTCGGCTGAGCAGCGCACCACCCTCGACTCGATCCAGAGAGACGAGTGTCGTCTTTCTGAGATTGCTGTACGAGCAGCGTCAGGTGCATGCGCGTCTTCGGCGGGCGCGCCGTTCCACCGCCGGAAGAGCCGCCGTTGAATGGAGCTCTTCTCAAGGAGCGGATATTCGCTCATCGTTTCGCCACATTCAACGTGGGCGTGATCAAGGTCGATTTCCGGTCACCGATCACTCGCACAGCAACGCTGACATCGGCAAATGCCGTTCACGGCAATAGCTTCCCGGGCGTGTCCTGGAGTCCGACAAGCGTTCCCAACGACACCTACACCGTATTGAGGGTCGCGTACAACTCGTCCGGTGATCGCAGCGGCAGCAAAAGCGTCGCAGTGCGCGTCTCGAATTGACCAGAAGAGTCTGGGACTCCTGACGAACAGACCGAGGGGTCAAGCGACGTCAGGATCACGCTTCCGGAGCGTTGCGAGATGAGCCAATCGGCGTTGCCGGTTCCATCGTCACGCTCATACCAACCGCGTGGATACTCTTCGTCCGATTCGATCGTTCGTGCGAAAACACGCGACCCGCTGAACTCGAATTGACGAGGACTCCCTGCGAGCGCGGTTCTGTTCCGGGTCGGTTTTGGCCCCGTCATGATCATTTCGGAACGATCTTGCTACCATCGGCGCCATGGCTCCAAGGGGGACGTACACGTGGTGACGATTGGGCGGAACGTCGAAAGAGCTCTCCGCCATCACGGGGAGCGCAGCCGGGAACAGAGCGGGTTCTAGGCACCTGAGATGGTGATTGGCGACAAGGCGGCGATGGTGATTGGCGACAAGGCGGCACCCGACGAGCGCCTCCAGCTCTCGGGAGACGAAGCAGGTACTGCGCCAGAGGATCGAAAATTCAGGCCCGACGTCCAGGGCCTGCGAGCCGTTGCGGTCGTGCTCGTCGTCTTGTTCCACGCTCACGTCCCCGGCTTGACCGGCGGCTACGTGGGCGTGGACGTCTTCTTCGTGATATCCGGCTTCGTGATCACCGGCGTCCTGCTCCGAGAACGTGCGTCGACGGGCTCAACTTCGATTTTGAGCTTCTACGGCCGTCGCGTCCGGCGCATCATCCCGGCGGCGACGCTGGTCATCATCGCCGCGGTGATCACCTCGTATGCCCTGCTCGGCCCTCTGAGCGGCAATCAAACTGCCGACGACGCGCGGTGGGCGTCGGTCTTCCTGATCAACATCCATTTTGCCTCTGTCGGAACCAATTACCTCTCTTCCCAGCTACCGCCGTCCGTTCTGCAGAACTATTGGTCGTTGGCGGTCGAGGAGCAGTTCTACCTCGTCTACCCGACCATTTTCCTCGTCGTCGCGGGCCTTTCGCGCTG
The DNA here is from genome assembly GCA_963764305.1 of uncultured Acidimicrobiaceae bacterium. Lineage (GTDB taxonomy): Bacteria > Actinomycetota > Acidimicrobiia > Acidimicrobiales > RAAP-2 > Bog-473. The sequence goes on from CAVXSD010000007.1 coordinate 32,040, forward strand.
GATGTCTCTACGGCGACGGTTGGGCGTTGTGCTGAGCGTTGCCGTGATCGCCTCGTTCGCGCTCTCGGTGGTGCAAACCCACAACGACCCGACGGCGGCCTACTTTTCCCCTCTTCCCCGGATATGGGAACTGGGGCTCGGAGGACTCGTCGCCCTCGGCACGGCCAGCCTTCGGCGGCTCCCGACGCGCCACGCCGCGCTGCTGTCGTGGACCGGCCTTGGGGCCATCGTGTTGTCAGCCTTCGCCTTCTCGTCCACCACTCCGTATCCCGGTTGGGCAGTAGCCGTGCCGGTGATCGGGACGGCCCTCGTGATCGCCGGCGGTGTTCGTGAATCCGCCTATGGGGCGGAGAGCCTTCTTCGGCTGCGGCCCTTCCAGTGGATGGGGCTGGTGTCCTACTCGCTGTACCTGTGGCATTGGCCGGTCCTCACCATCGCGGCACAGCACAGCCGAAGCGGAGAGTTGACCGTGACGGAGTCGCTCTGGTGGTTGCTCCTGTCTCTGGGGCTGGCGGTCATCACGTATCTGCTGCTCGAGAACCCGATACGCCACAGCAGGCTTCTCATCTCGAGACGTGGGGCGAGCCTGGTGCTGGGTGGATGCCTGATCGCCTCGAGCCTCACGGTGGCCACGGTGGAGATCCACCTCCACGCGGTGGGTTCACTCGCAACACCGGGATTGGCCAACCTGAAGACGGGCGCCGCGTGCCCGGCTCCGACGAAACAAGATCTGAAAGCGCTGATGGGGACGGGTCCCACAACCAGTCAGAGGACCGTTGCCCGCATTCTGATGGTCGGCGACTCGACCGCTTGCACGATGCTGTCCGGGCTGGAGGCTGTCGGGGCTCCAGCAGGCGTTCGGATCGAGAACGGCGCAGTCATTGGCTGTGGCGTGGTAAGCGGGCAGATCGCGCCCCAAATCGTCAATGGCAGGAACGTGAACGCTTCCTCACGAACCTGCCAGAGCCGAACCGAAGCAGCTGAAGCGCAGGCGCTCCGGGCCGGACACCCGAACATCGTCCTGTGGGCGAGCACTTGGGAGCGCAACTCCTTGGTGGTCGGCAGTGGTGCCCACCAGAAGGTCGTGACGCAAGGATCTCCGCAGTGGTCCGCCGTCCTGCTCAACCGTATGGAAGCAGCGCGTTCGGCAACTCGCGGCCACCGGGGCAACGGTCGTCATGCTGACCCAAGCCCCATTTTATGACTCCGGGAATCCCGCGGGCCCGACGCTCCAGGACGAGAGCTTCGAGCGCCTGAACGCCTTGTTGACCGAATTCGCCGCGCGCACCCCACACGTCAGGTTGGTCGATCTCGCTGCCCGAGTGTGCCCCTCAGGACCGCCGTGCCCGCTCGTCGTGGACGACGTAGCAGTGCGGGGGGACGGCGCGCACTTCGCGAGCTCGGGCGCGCTCTGGGTGGCGCGATGGCTGATGCCCCAACTTGGGATCGCGGCCCTCGACCGACCGGACAGTGCGCTCCCGGTGATGAAGATCGTCAAACCGGGGAACGGGGATGTCCTCAAAGGCACATCCCCACTCTTCTCCCTCGCGTCGTTCAACGTCGGGATGGCCAAAGTCGATTTCGAAATCACGGGCAATTCGCTGCGCAACGATGACATCGGTGATGCCGTCTCCTCGCATGGGTTCTGGACTTTTTCCTGGAACACCTCGAGCGTCCCGGACGGGACGTACACCCTGCGCAGCGTCGCCTCCAACTCGGCCGGCGCTCGCAGCGCCAGCAAGGGCGTCACCGTGCGCGTGTCGAATTAACGAGAAGTCAGAACGGCCCTATTGATGGCCAGCCACCTCGGCATCACGTGCGTGGCGCATCGTGGGATGCGCCGACCTGGGCCTTTGTCGCCCTCATCCACGAGCTCGCCGATTCGTGGGCTGCTGCCTTCGCGCTTTGGTGCTGACGGCCACGAGAGCCACGAAGATCGCGGCCAGGAACCCGGACAGTTCCGCGAGCCTGCCCTCAGTTCTGACGAGAGTCACTTGACGCCGGATTGGAGCGCTAGCCGCGAAACACGACCAACTCTACAGCTAAATCGGATCTGTTCCACAACGTCACTCCGTGTGAATTGGCCACGGTCACAGCGTCTTTCGAGTAACCGATCGCGCGCCGCCGAAGCACGCGAATCCATCTGACGCGGCTCGAGTAGCAATCTCCGAATGGCGATACTCGTCTCTGGATCGAGTCGAGGGTGGTGCGCTGCTCATCCGACGAATCACCCATTGGCAGCGGCGTGCTCGACGCGCTGGAAAAAGCGGTGCAGTCCGAGGTCCCAGCCCTCCGGCGAGCCCACCGCGTCACGCATCCCCTCCCAGCCTTCGCCGTGGCGCTCGAGGTGCCGGTGCTCGAGCTCGACCCGCGTGCGGTTCGGCTCCTCTGGCGATGAAGCGCACCTCCACCTCACTCGCCCGCGCCGGGTTCTGTTCGACCTTCCACTGGAGGTTGATGTCCCAGCTGATGACCACCCGGTGGGGTGGCTCGTGAACCAGGACGCGCGCCCATTGACATTCGCTCCCGTCCTTGCCCACGTCATAGACGCGGCCACCCTCCCTTGGCTCGAACACCATGGCCGCCAACGGCTCCTGCAAGAGGTGGTGCTCGGGCGGCCACCAGCTCCCCATGTCCTCGGTGAAGACGGCGAAGGCAACCTCGATGGGCGCGTGCACGTCGATGGCCGTGGTGACGGCGGTGGCTTGGGTGTCGGTCATGTGGTCTTCTCCCCCTGTAGTTGTTCGACTCGTGCCTTGAACGAGTGCAACGCGGTGTTCCAGAACCGGTCCAGGTAGTCGCGCATGCCGGCGATCCCGTCGGGGTCGAGGCTGTAGATCCGCCGGGTCCCGACCTGGACGTCGCGCACCAGACCGGCGTCCTTCAGGACCTTGAGGTGCTGGGAGACGGCCGGCCGGCTGACCGGCACGAGCGCGGCAAGGTCGACGACGGCCGAGGGCCGCTCTCCGAGGTGCTCGAAGATGGCCCTCCGGGTCGGATCGCCGAGTGCGCTGAGGCCAAGAGAGTTATTTACCACTTACCGTAAGTCTTAACTTACTCTCCTGGCTCCGTCAAGGGCGGCGCCGTGCCTCCTGGCACAGAGTGGGCGTCGAGGCCCAGACCGTCGGGAGGTTTTGGAGTCGGCTATTTGAGCAGCTTCAGGTGCGCACCGGTTTGCGGCCGGCGCACGAACAAGCGCCTGAAGAATCGGGACCAGAACGACCCAGGTGGTCCGGACGCAACCTCGGAGGTTCGATCCTGATCCGCAATGGCCTCCGTCATTCCGTAGGCCAGCGTCGAAATGACGCCTGCGGCGTCACTGGCGGGCATCCGAAACGTGCCCGTACACACGTCGCCCTGCCAGAGCGAGATGACGATGGTCGAATCGACTGGGTGCGTCGAGATGCCCATCCGCCGAACCGGACTCCGGGTGTCAGAGAACCACACCCTTTCGCCATAGAGATGCCCCTCCACGAGCACCACGGGATTATCGCACCCTGATCCCATTTCGACTACTTGGCCCTCGGCGTCCGGTCCGGTGTGGCGGAGGTCCAGGCGAATGGGCCCCCGATGGGGAGGCACACGTGAACCGGCCAGGACCTCGCTGATACAGGCGAAATCGGCAATCGCCCTGGGAGGGATCAGGCCGCACTTCGAAACCAATCTTGATCACGGTGTGGTCTCCGCACCTGGCCGCGAGAGCGATACCACCATCGCGTCGGTCGAAGGTCTGGATTCCGAGGTCTCCGCCGACGAACGCAGGAGCCGCGAAGCGAACTGCGACCTGGCGGGTTCCTCTGGAATCGCCCGGCAACCGTCATGGTCGCGGCGTTCGGGCTCCCTCAACTCTGAGGTTGCCGCTGTCGACCTGGAGACGTCGACGTGGCGGCGCGCCATGACCTCGTCGATCGGCATCACATCTTCCGTCGCAGGGTCAGCCTTCTCGTGCTCGGGGAAGGATGGTCAGGATATCGGTTCCGGTCGGCTCAGCGGTCCCAGCGATGAGGACCGTCGTCCACCACTGCGCCGCCACAATGTCGTCACGATCGTCGATCACCGAATAATGCCGCGTGAGGCGGAGGTTGTCCGGTGCGGGGCGAGCACTGCGTCGTTTGTACCCGCCTGATCAACTCAGAACGACCTTGCTACCATCAGCCCATGGCTGACCATGGGCGTCGACGTTGACGGTTGGACGCAATGTCAACAGGAGTTCTACGCCGTCGCACGGTGATCGGCCGGGAACCTGCGGGTTCTAGGCACCTGAGATGATGATCGGCGGCCAGGCAACAACTGACGAGCGCATCCTGCTCACCGGCAACGAGGCGGGAACTCCTCCCGGCGACCGGAAGTTCAGACCCGACGTGCAGGGGATGCGCGCCATCGCCATCTTCCTGGCCCTCGTCTACCACGCCGGCATACCCGGTTTCAGGGGTGGGTACGTCGGCATCGAGGTGTTCTTCGTCATCTCGGGGTTCGTCATCACCGGATTGTTGCTACGTGAGCGCGAATCGACTGGTCGTACATCCCTCCGCAGTTTCTACGGCCGCCGGGTCCGTCGCATCATGCCGGCAGCGACCCTGGTCATCATCGTCACCGTGATCGCCTCCTATGTCCTGCTTGGTTCGCTAATCGGTAACCAGACTGCCAATGACGGGCGGTGGGCCTCGGTCTTTCTTATCAACGTTCACCTCGCAGCGAACGGCACCAACTATCTGTCCGCCCAACTTCCGCCCTCGCTCCTCGAGAACTATTGGTCGCTTGCGGTCGAGGAGCAGTTCTACATCGTGTATCCGACGCTCTTTCTGCTCATTGCGTGGTGGGCGCGGAATGGTTCGTTCAGGGCGCGACTCACCGTCGTCCTCGTCGCGGTGATTATTGCTTCCTATGCGTTTTCGATAACGGACACGCTGGGAAACGCGCAAGGCGCATACTTCTCGTTGCTGACCCGCGCCTGGGAGCTGGCCCTGGGAGCGCTCATCGCCGTACACGGACGCTACTTCCAGCGTATTCCCCAAGCCTGGGCTGCATTTGGATCCTGGGTGGGGCTGGCCGTGATCATGGTGGCGGCTTTCACGCTCACCGGTTCGAGCCGATACCCCGGAGCGCTCGTGGCCATCCCGACCCTCGGCGCCGGACTCGTAGTCGCCGCGGGTGCGGCGCAGCCCAAGTGGGGAGTTGAAGGATTGCTGAGGCGCAAGTCCTTCCAGTTTCTCGCCGCCATCTCTTTCCCGCTCTACTTGTGGCACTGGCCGATCCTCGAGATCGCCGCGCAGAGACGCGGGACGAGCCTGCCCGCGTGGGACAACATCTTGCTGCTACTTCTGGCCGGCGTGCTGGCGACGCTGACCTACTATTTCTTCGAGAACCCGATTCGGCACAACAGGTCTCTCGCCGCCAGGCGCTGGGCAAGCCTCTGGCTCGGTGGTTGCTTGATTGCCTCGACCCTCATCTTCACCACCGTGGTGATCCACCTGCACCAGCAGGAGGCCCTTGCCACCCCAGGCTTGGCCAACCTCAAGACAGGCGCCGGGTGCCCAGGTCCGACAAGGCAGGAATTCAAGGGCTTGATCGGGACGAGTCCCACCACGACGCACCGAACCGTGGCCCGCGTCCTGTTGATTGGTGATTCCACTGCGTGCACCATGCTGCCCGGACTCGAGGCCGTCGGCGCTCCGGTTGGCGTCCGGATCGAAGACGGAGCGGTCATTGGATGCGGAGTGGTGAGCGGAGAAATCGCGCCTCGGGTAGTGGATGGCGCGAATGTCAACAGCCCGTCGCAGACCTGCCAGAGCCGAGCTTCCGCCGCCGAGGCGCAAGCACTTCGGTCGGGAAGTCCAAATGTGGTGCTCTGGGCGAGCACGTGGGAGCGCAGCGCGATGGTCGCAGGAAGTGGCGCCGACCAAAAGATACTCACTCCCGGTTCGCGGCAGTGGTACGCCACCCTGCGGGAGCGGATGCAGCAACGCGTCCGACGACTTACGGCTTCCGGCGCCACCGTCGTTCTGTTGACCCAACCTCCGTTTGTCGACTTTGGAAATGCTGGGGGCCCGACCTCGCAGGACAGGGAGTTCGAGCGCCTGAACGCCTTCTTGAGTGAGTTCGCCTCCCATACTCCTCACGTCCAACTGATCGACCTCTCCACGCTCGTCTGCCCTTCGGGACCCCCGTGCCCAATGGACGTGAACGGCTTAGCGCTGCGAGGAGACGGTGACCATTACACCGGAGAGGGATCCCTCTTCGTCGCCCGATGGCTCATGCCTCAACTTGGCATCGAGGCGCTTCACAATCCGGACACCACATTGCCGGTCATGAGGATGGTCGCTCCGGCGAACGGAAGCGTCCTCAAGGGAACACAGGGAGTCGTCGCCATCGCATCCTTCAACGTCGGTCTGGCCAAGGTCGAGTTCCAAGTGACGGGAAACGGACTACTGAACACCGACATCGGCACCGCCGTGTACTTCCGTAGTCTCCAGGCCTTGCGCTGGAACACGACCAGTGTCCCCAACGGTACCTACACGATTCGAAGCGTCGCCTACAACGTCGCCGGCGACACGAGCGCGAGCAAGGGCATCACCGTGCACGTCAAGAACTAACGGGCGGTGGTGATTGAGAATTTTCTCGCCTGCCCTGGCTACTTTGCGGGGACGTGCCTCACCTCGTCATCCTTGACGTAGTTTGTCCGTAGCAGGTCCCCGCGCCTTCGTTCTCATGGCTATGAGAGACACCAAGAGCGCGGCCAGGAACCCGAGACATATCCGGGATCCGGCCCGTAGCTCTGTGGAGAGCTGCTTCACGCCTGATCGGTACGGTCCGCCGCGGAAGACCGTCAACTCGGTGGCCAAGGTCGTTCTGTTCCACAATGTCACACCGTTGGAGTTCGCCACCGTCACGGCCTGTTCGGAGTAGTCCGAGGACGTCACCATGAGCGCGCGGGCGGCCCCATAGTGAGCCATGGCGGCGACGGCGTGTTGCACAGCCTCGTGGCGCACCAGCCCGGTCCAGCGGCGCGCCTGGACGATCATGCGCCCTTGTGCGTCGTTGAGGAGAAGGTCGGCCCCGAGGTCCCCGCGCCCTCCGATCCGAGCTACTCGGTACCCCTTGTTGGCGAAGAAGTGTTCGAGCAGGACCTCGAATTGTCGTTCAGTCATCGCGTCAATGGCCGTCATACCCGATCGGTTATACGCCTCGCGCTCTTTCGCTCCCCTTCCGCCCAGTCCCGCCACCGCCGCGATGATGAGCGCTGCCGCGCCCATCAGGATCAGAGCGATGCCGATTTGAGTCAACGCGGCACTGAGGACGAGCAGGGTTGCGCCGAGGATCGCCAGGGTGCCAGAAGGATGATGACGCGTGAACGAAATGAAGTCTGGTGGTCGATTGCGTATCCGTGTTCGCGCAGACGGCACGGATGGGTTTGTGTCCGATGGCCCCGGACCCCACCCTTCGCGGCGGCCGGTCCAGTTGCGGTCACCGGTAGCTTCCTCGTACCGACGGGTCCGTCGGTCGTCTGATGGTGGCTTTGCCGCTCCACTACGTAGTCCGAGGGTTCGATCGTAGGTAGCTCGGCGGGTGGGATTCGATAAGACTTCGTAGGCCTCTTGGACCTGGCGGAAGAGTGCAACCGGCCCATCGACGTCTGGGTGAATCCTCTGGATCAGGTTGCGGTACTTTGCCTTGACTTCCTCCGGCGTGGCGCTAGGCGAAACGCCCAAGATGTCGTAGTAGGTGTCGCTTGCCACCCCTCAACTATGCCATTGGGTCGCCCAAGACTGCCGCAATCACCACTCGCCCACTGGCGGAATGTCCGGCGGCGTCTCAAAGAGCCGAATCCGCAGGTCGAACGCTGCATGCAGCAAGTGGCCCGACACGATCCATCGGTGGGCCGTCACGAGAGCTTTGCGGCCGCCGATGCAATCCGCGGCACCAACCACTTTGCGACCCAAAGTGCTGAGGTTCGCGAGTAGTGGATCTCGTCGGGCCGGATCGCGCTTCCGACCGCCTGAATCACTGTCTTTCCCGTCGAACCGAATCCGTCGACCACGAATGGGCAGGGCGGTCCGGAAGGGCAAACCCGAGCTTCAAGGTCCACGACTGCGACTTGTTTCGGGTGTCGCGCTGCAACCTGCTTGAGAAGTGTGTTCATCCGCTCAAACGCTACGTCGCCAGCATTCGGCTGTGTTTGGCTGCCGCTGTGCACCGTGGCTGGCTCCAACAACAAGATGACCCTCGCCCCGGTTACCAGGAACTTCTTGACCCGGTCGTCCATTCGCTGCAACATGACGGACTTCCACTCCACAGATCCTGTCTCAAGGACCTTGCTCCCGGCTGCAGTGTCGTTGACGATTGAACTGTGCTCGTCCGTGCTTCCCCAGACAATGAGGCTCGGACGATACCGTTCGATTGCCTCGGTTTCGGCACGATTGGCCTTACCCTGGCAAAGCTTGGTTGGCTCACTTAGATTCGCGCCGTTAGATAGGTAGAGGGGGGCGATCTCACCACTAACCACACCGCACCCGACAACCGCAGCATTCTTGAACTCCATGCCATAAGACGGTCCGACTGCCTGAAGGCCCGGGAGGAGGGTGCAAGACGTTGAATCTCCGACTACGACGACCGGCTGAGGCTGCGAGGCGTTCGTGGTGACATCCGGGTGACTGGAGGTATAGGTAGATCGCAACTGCGAAATGACGCTTGACTGAGGTAATGGACAGAGGGTGCCCGATGCTGCCGTCGCAAGACCACCAAGACTGATTGCAGGCCTCTGCTCCTCATATGTCGTCACGACCAGAGTGGCACCAATGAGACACAGGCCCATGATGAGACTGGCCCATCGACGCTGAATGAGTCGCCTGGAGTGGCGTACCGGGTTCTCAATGAGTCGGTACGTGACTGTTGCCACCAGAGTCGCAACCAGAAGCAAGACAACGTTGTCCCAGACGGGCAGGTTCGTCGCGCCACGATTCTGGGTTGCAATGATGAGAATCGGCCAGTGCCAAAGATAGAGCGAATAGGAGATGAGTCCCAGTAGCTGAAACGGCTTCTGCCGCAGCAGGTATTCGACACCCCAGGCCGGCTGGGAAGTACCTGCCGCGATGATCAAACCGGCCCCGACCACGGGTATCGCCACGAGGGCACCCGGATACACGCTGGCGGACGTCAGGGTGACGCTCGCCGTCACGATCGCGGCGAGCCCGAGCCAGGAGAGGAATGCGGCGAGCGACCGAGGCAAGCGCCGGAGACCTGTCGCTCCCAACCGCGATGAGTCCGCCCAGGGCAAGCTCCCAGGCACGCGTCAGCGGAGAAAAGAAAGCGCTCGAAGGGTTGGCCGATGTGAACACGATCGAAAACGCGTACGAGGCAACGATCACAGTTACCAGCAGGATCGCGAGCCGGACCCGCAGTGAGATCCTTGTGACGAGGCTTGCGGCAACCAAGAACACTGTCGGATAGACGATGTAGAACTGCTCTTCGACCGCGAGCGACCAGTAGTTCTGTAGTGCCGAGGGAGGTCTCTGTGAAGCGAGATAATTGGTCTGAGAAGCAGCGAAATGGAAGTTGGCAAGAAAGACCGCGGCCCATTGACCATCGATCGCTGTTTCGTGGCCAGTCAGCGACCCCAAATAGTGGAACGCGGCGATCACCGTGACGATGATGACCACGCTCGCTGCGGGGATGATGCGTCGGGCGCGACGACTGTAGAAGTTCAGGAACGACGTGCGTCGTCCAACCTCACGTTCTCTGAGGAGGAGCCCGGTGATCACAAACCCGGAGATGACGAAGAAGACGTCGACTCCGACGTAGCCTCCACTGATCCCGGGAATGCCGGCGTGAAAGAGGACGACCAGAAGGATCGCGACAGCGCGGAGCCCCTGAACATCGGGACGAAATCGACGATCGCCAGGTGCTGTTCCCGCCTCGTCTCCGGTGGCGGTGTACCGATCGGTTACTGCTGACATCACGCTAGCGGGGACTCACCGTCACCGGGCCACGTCCCCGGAGAGCTGCGACGCCATGACCTTACACATGCAGCTGTTGTCCTCCGATGACTCGCACCTAACATCCTCCCCGCATGCTGCTCTTCGACCGCTTAGCGCTTCCTGCCTCTCAAACGTCCCCGGCGCAGAATGAGCGAGAATCTACCCGACATCTCCGAATGTCACGGAGCGCTGGCCAGAAAGGGTCTTGCCTGGTTCAGTGCGACGAAGGGACTTTTGAGCTCGTACTTCGTCGAGCGGTCCGAGGGCCTTCCTGGGAGCGTCACGAGAGTTTCCCGGCGGCGGCAGAGATTCGCGGCACCAACCACCGTGCGACCCAGAGCGCTCCGGATGGCAGATAGTGAACGGCATCTGGTCGAATCGCCTGGGCCCTCGTAGCGACGGTTGAGCCGAAGCCATCCACGACATAGGGGCAAGGCGGACCGGAGGGGCAGAGCCGAGCCTCGAGGTTCACGACGGCGACCTCTTTTGGATGTCGCGCTGCGACCTCTCTCAGCAGAGAGTTCATCTGCTCATACTGAACGTCGGATGAGTCGACCTTCGTCGGGCTGCCGGGGGCATGCGCCGATGGTGGTTCCAGTACCAGGATAACTCTGGCACCCGTCGCGACAAACTTCTTCACACGATCGTCTATTCGCTGCAGAATGACGGACCGCCATGTCGAGGACCCGGACTCTACGATCTTCGTCCCGTTCGGAGTCTCATCCACGATCGAATCGCGTTCGTCCGTGCTACTCCAAACGATCAGACGTGGGCGATACCGTTCGATTGCCTCTGTCTCGACACGATTGGCTTCACCCTGGCACGGTGTGGTTTGTGCACTCATGTTCAACCCGGTCGATGTGTAGAGGGGGGCGATCTCGCCACTGACCACACCGCATCCAATTACCGAACCGTTCTTGAATTGCATGCCATAGGACGGTCCGACGGCTTGGAGCCCCGGAAGCAGTGTGCAAGCGGTCGAATCTCCGACGACCACCACTGGCTCCAGGTCCGGCTCCGCCTTTCTCTCGTTCTGTCGAGAGGTATACGTGGATCGTAAGTTCGAAACGACGCCAGCCGAGGGCGGGGGGCAGACGGCGCCGGTCCCGACTGTCTGGAGGACTCCCAGATTCACCGTGGTCCGGTGTTGCTGGTAGGTCGTCACCACCAGCGTCGCAGCGATGAGACACAGACCCATGACGAGGCTGGCCCACGGCCGCCGTCGGCCGAGCAAGCGGGAGTGACGTATCGGGTTCTCGAAGAAGTAATAGGTCAGCGTTGCAACGACACCCGAGACCAGCAACAACAAGATGTTGTCCCAGACCGGCAGGCTCGTGACCCCTCGGCTCTGAGCGGCGATCTCCAGGATCGGCCAATGCCAAAGGTAGAGCGGAAACGATATGGCGGCGAGGAACTGGAACGACTTGCGTCGGAGCAGTCGTTCGACGCCCCACTTGGGCTGCGCCGCGCCTGCGGCGACGACGATCCCGGCGCCAAGGGTCGGGATCGCCACGAGCGCCCCGGGGTACAGGCTGGAGCCGGTGAGGGTGACACTGGAAACGAGAATCACCGCCAAACCCGCCCAGGACGCGACCGCGGCCCAGGCGGAAGGGATGCGCTGGAGATACCGCCCGTGGACCGCGATGAGCCCTCCCAGCGCGAGCTCCCAGGACCGGGTCAACAACGAGAAGTAAGCGCCCTGCGAACTCACCGAGGTGTACACGATGGAGTAGGTGTACGAGGCGACGATCACCGCGATGAGGATCACCGTGAGTCGCGCCCTGAACGACCCCTTTCGCGCCCACCATCCGATGAACAGGAAGAGTGTCGGATACACGATGTAGAACTGCTCTTCGACGCCCAGCGACCAGTAGTTCAAGAGGGGAGACGGTGGCGCCTGGGCAACGAGGTAGTTCGTGTGGACAACCTCGAAATGAACGTTTGCAAGGAAGAGAGCAGCCCATTGGCCGTCGACCGCCGTCTCGTGGCCGATCAGGGGTCCGAGCGAGTGGTAGGCGACGATGACCGTGACAATGATGACAAGCGTCGCCGCTGGAATGATACGCCGAGCGCGCCGTGCGTAGAAGCTGCGCAGGGACGTGCGACCGGTCCCTTCGCGCTCGCGCAACAAAAGCCCGGTGATGACGAACCCCGAAATGACGAAGAAGACTTCGATGCCGACGTAGCCGCCGCTGAATCCGGGTATGCCGGCGTGGTAGACGAGCGCCAAGAAGATGGCGATAGCGCGGATACCCTGCACGTCGGGACGGAACTTCCTGTCACCTGGAGGAGTTCCCGCCTCGTCTCCGGTGGCGGTGTACCTATCGATCGCGACTGCCATCACGCCAGAGACGTCGCACCGCCAGGGGTTCTCGACCCCGCCAACGGCGCATCCGGACTCGCCACCATGCCGTGACCATAGTGCCGAAGGCGTGCCCCCCCCGGTCAGCGGCCCTGAGTGCCTCGAGCGTTCTCGCGTGAACCTCCCACGATCCCGGTCGTTGGCTGAGCGCATTTTGCGGACACCCGACTCTTGTCGCTCCAACCCTGGGGTGGATCTCTTCTGGCCGAGGAGGCCCGATGTTGTCCCAGCACCGTCGGGTTGGCCTCGGGTTGGCCTCGTCCCTGGCAAGCAACGGTCCAGCGGTTCGGCTACGAGACCCAGTCCTCCTGTACGATCCGACTGTGAAGGCGACAGCTCCCCAGCCCATCGGATTGCCGTCTGGCGCTGCGTTGATGACAGCTGGAGAGGACGAAGCGAAGTACGCCAGCCGCAACGTCATGGTGAGAAAGCTCATTGCTCGATTGCTGGAGAACCTGAAGGAGGCCGCTGGCTCGACCAGTGAGACCTGGATCGACATCGGCATTGGCGAAGGCTTGGCGATAGAGGCCATGGGGGTACATGCAGCCTCGCTCGTCGGAGTCGAATACCGGCACGACAAACTCGCGTTGGCCCTCGAGCGGCTTCCCTCCGCTTCCGGGGTAAGAGCGGATGCCGGAATGCTGCCGTTCACCGATCGGAGCGCTGAAATCGTGACGTGTCTAGAGGTTCTCGAGCATCTTGAAGCGCCCGAACGCGCCGTGGAAGAACTTGCGCGGATCTGTCGGGGTCGCTGTGTTGTGTCTGTCCCCTGGGAGCCCTTCTTCCGCCTCGGCAATCTCTGCCGAGGGAAGGACGTCAGGCGGTGGGGTAACAATGCAGAGCACGTCCAACAATTTCGACTGTCGAGTCTCCGACGGCTATTGGGTGGATCATTCGAAAGGGTCGAAATTCGGCCCTGTTTCCCGTGGCTGATAGGGGTCGCAGCGGCATCGCCTCAGATGTGACGACGGACCTTGCCGGCAGAGTCCCGAAGGATCGACAAACCGGCCCGCAATGGGCGACGCTCATTCTTGAATGATTTCAGCTGCTGGTAACGGGCCATCGCGCCCCCGCGTCGTAATCAGATACACGAGCAGCTCTCCGAGCAATCCGAACGACAGCAATTGGACAGCCACGACCTCAAAGAGGACCCCAGTAATAAGCGCTGGATGGTTCCCGACGGGGAGGCCCATGACATGCCGGATGAACATCCAGATCAGAAGACCCGTTCCGATTATTGCCGATATGAGCCCCACTCCACCGAAGAGATGGAAGGGACGGCGATTGTACGAAGTGATGAACTTCACGGTGCCCAGGTCGAACAGGCCTCGCCAGAAACGGGCAACCCCGTACTTCGTCTTGCCATGCAACCGAGGATGGTGCTTGACCTCAACCTCGGTCACCGAGTAGCCAGCCCAGGCCGCTAATACCGGTAGATATCGGTGGAGTTCTCCATAGAGGTCGATTGATTCAGCGACCTCACGACGAAAGATTTTCAGCCCGCTATTGAAATCCCGGCCAGGCACTCCGCTTACCCATGCCGTCGCCGCGTTGTAGAGCTGTGACGTGTGACGCTTCAGAAATCGATCATTCCTTGTGGCACGACGTCCCGTGACCAGGTCGAACCCTTGGTCGAGCTTTGTCACGAGCGTCGGGATCTCGCCCGGTTCGTCTTGTCCGTCGGCATCCATCATGACGAAGAGCTCGTTCTTCGCCAGGCCGAAGCCGATGGAGAGGGCTGCAGCTTTCCCGGCATTGCGGCGGAGTCGAACGCTTCGCAGGTGTGGGTATTCTCCGCGAAGCGACCGCATGACCTGCGGCGTCCGGTCCGTGCTCCCGTCATCGATCACCAGGACTTCGTAGTCGACGTTCATTCCCTCGAGTACCGCGATGGCCTGCGGAATCGTCTCGATGAGGTTGTCTGCCTCGTTCAAGGCGGGGACGATCATGGAAATTGAAAGTAGTGGAGCGGCCTTTCGGGCGCGATCCTCGGGGTCAGCGGCTCTTGCCGCGTCGTCATCAGGTCTCGGGTCCTCCCGATCGTTGCTCAATTCACCCGCCTCCTCGTCATCTCCAACGCAAGCGTTGGTTTCGTACCCCGAAGCACCAGCCAACCTACTCCGGCGCCCGAGCCATCAACGAGGACGAACAACACTCGGGCCAATATTGCCGCGGCGGCGGCCGGGCCGGCAGCGACTCCCGCCAGCGCCACAAATACCGCCTCACGGACTCCGATCCCTCCGGGTGACGGAGTAATGAAGCCAATGATCCAACTCACGACGGCAGCAAGGGCCACTCGAGCGATCGGCGGGTCGACAACCAACGATTTCGTCACCAGAGTCGTTGCTGCACCAATCAGAAGCCACACCGGTATGTACGTCATGGTCAGCTGCAGGCAACGAGTCCAGCTCGGGATCTCGACCGTCAGTTGGCGCCCCAACACCCGGCTTACCAACGACAGCACGCGGCGGCTCACCGCCGGGTGGATGGCCGTAATACCGACAATTGCAACCACTGCAATTGGCCACCAGGGCATGGCGATCGACCCGCCGATCAACGACGCAACAGCAAGAATGAGAGCAGTGAGGGCTGCCGCCAAGTAGCAACCGATGACGGAGAGCACCACGCTGGAATACGCGATCGGGCGTTCGTACCCCTCGCGTCGAGCCAGCTCGCTGCGTCCCAACATGGCCCAAACTGCGCCCGGTATGTATTTGCCCGCTTCTCCGACGAAGAAAGCACTGATGACCCGGTGGGGATGAGAGCGTTCGCCTCCCACCGCAATGATGGCCGCCCCCCATCGCCATGCAAGCAGAAACATAGCGCCAACAGCACACACCGCTGCCGGCAAGAGCCACACCAGATTCGCGTGGCGAAGTGCTTCGACCGTCTGCGGCCAGTCCCTGATGAGCAGCAGCACCACGAAGGCAAGGCACAGGGCAACGAAGATGAGCGATGCCAGACGGACAACGAGCCTTGCGCCGTTCCGATTCGTTTCGGGTTCCCCGCTCGCATCCACCACAGGCGAAATCCTACAAAACGCCCGAATCCGGGATTTGAGGTTCACGCCCGGGACGGTACTAGGCGAAAACCCACGAAATGTTCTCTTGAGAGGCTCCGGGCGACCACAATGGCATCACCTTGTGGTTGCCCAACTCCTCTGGCCCATGAAGCCCTGCCTCGCTTCCGACGGCCCACCGTGTCGGCCTGATTTGACGAGTAGTTCAGGGAGGTGGTGTGCCCCCGGGGCCCCTTTCCTTGGATTGCACGATTCGATGCCGGTCACTACCATCTCAGCACCGTGCGGGTGGGGGTCGTTCGCTCATTGGAGGAGCCGATAGAGGCCGAAGAGGCTGCCCCCGAGAAATTCGCCTCCGTCGCCGCGCGGTCTGACTCCCGGTGGCCCGATGTTCTCGGAGTGCTGTGGGTTCTTGCCGCGGCATGTTTGGCTCTTATCCCGGCTCTTGTCCACGGGCCCTACATAGGATCCTTCGATTGGCTCACGAGAACCGGATTGACGGCGAAGCCCGGTGTCTTCCTTCACAACGCCGCAAACGGGGACCTCAACAGTGAGGTCGTCCCGTGGGCTCAAGCGGCGTGGACGCAGGTGCACCAGGGCCACCTCCCGCTCTGGATCCGCAACGAGGCGCTGGGGATGCCCCTGGCCTTCAATTTCGGGTCGGCGGCTTTCAGCCTTCCCGCGCTGGTCAGCTACCTCACCCCGATCGGGGCCGTGCTGTGGGTGCAGATCCTCGTCTCCTTCGTGGTGGGTGGGGTGGGCGCCTACTTCTTTGGTCGGGTGTTGGGCCTCCACCCGGTCGCCTGTGCATTCGCTGGTACGACATGGGTACTCAGCGGGCCGTTTTTCGGATACCTCGGACTCCCCGACACCTCGGTCATGTCCTGGGCGGGGTGGGAGTTTGCTGCTGTCGTGCTCATTGTGCGCGGCACGCATCGGGTCTGGTCCATTGGCACTCCTCGCTGTCACGTTCGCTCTTTCGATCTACGCCGGTAACCCCCAGATTGCATTGTTGATCTTCATCCCTCTCTGCATTTTCGCCGCAGTGATGCTGCTGTGGCGGAGGTTCGTACTTCACGGTGATTGGCCAATCCGTCGACCGATCATCGATCTGGTCCTCGCAGTCGCCGCCGGAACAGCCCTCTCTGCCCCACTCACTCTTCCGGGTCTCCAACTGGCGGGTGGTTCAGTCCGGACCTCGTCCGCCTACAGCACCGCCTACCCACCGTCCCAAGTACTCGGCATCGTCTTCCAGAAGTTCTGGGGGCAACCACTTGCCGGAAGCTTTGCGAACGCACAGGGCTTCTACCCAGAATCGTGGGTGTATGTCGGCGCGATAGCGCTTGCACTCTCGGTCGTCGCGGTCGCCATCCATTGGCGCCGTAAGGAGGTGGCGGGACTATCCGTCGCGGCACTTGCCGCTCTTAGCGGCCAGCATTCTCCCGCCCGTAGACGCCATTCTGAACAAGCTTCCCCTGGTGGGCCAAACCTGGTGGAATCGATCCCTCATCCCACTGGCATTCTGCCTGGCAATGCTCGCCGGCGTCGGGCTCGATTCGGTGATGAGGGGGTCAGAGCGGCGACGTGCCGCGCGGTGGGCGCTCGGCACGTTCGGGTCGATCGCAGTGATACTTGGGACTTGTCTGGCTCTTCGGACGAGGCAACCTCCCGGCATACGCCGAACACATCCGAGCCGCGAGCTTCGTCTGGCCGGCCGTATCGACCGCGGTTGGCCTCGCCGTGTTCACCGCGTTGGTGGTCGCATACCGCCGGTCACGGGACGACGGCCGGAGCCGTCGAACCCTCCGTTTCCTCACGTTTGGGATGGCGGGCTCACTGCTGGTCTGCCAGACGGCTTTTCTCATCGTCGGCGATTCGCCGATCCCCTCATCGAGTCCCTCGGAGTACAAGCCGACGCCGGGGGTCACCGCGCTGAAGCAAGCCATTGGCTCTTCGTCTGGTCGGCGTGGGCAAACTTGGTCTCGGGTTTATTCCGAATACCAACGTTGCGTTCGGGGTCCACGAATTCGCGGAATACGATCCAATTGCTCCGTTGACGTACTTCACCAAATGGTACGAGACGAACCACTCGAACCCAGGGGTTGAAGTACGTCTATGACTTCATACCTGGCATCGACAGCGCCACCGTCGCGCGCCGGTATGGCATCTCCTACGTGCTCGAGGCTCATGGGGAGCCGGGTCCCTCCGGCAGCGTCTTCGATACCCGGGTAGGGGACGAGGATCTCTATCGGATCCCGGGTGCAGCAACCGCGACACTCGTGCCGAAGCAGTCCTCGTCCTCACAGGTTGGCCCACGACCGATGCGCCAGGAAAGGCGGTCCCGGTCGTATGGCAAGGGCCCTCGGAGGTGCGAATCCACACGAATGCCACGTCGGCCCAGGTCCTCCGATTGCGAATTGCCTCATTCCCCGGCTGGCGCGCCACGATTGATGGCAAGCCACTTGCTTTGACGTCCTATCTCTCCATGATGCTCCAGGCCCATGTTCCCCCGGGTAAACACGTCATCGAGTTGCGCTACTGGCCCAAGCGCTTCTCGCAAGGGCTGTTAATTGCCGCCGTTGCCGTTGTCGCCTTCATCGCAGCCGCCCTCGTCTTCCGACGGCGCTCCATCATGGCTCGGATCAAGCGAGCGCCTCGAGACTGACGCAGTCACGGATTAGTTGGTCATCATGAATGGCGTCATTACGCATCTGTGTTCGCCCCAAGAGACGATCGAGAAACATGTAACGACTTCTGACCCCCCGGCAGGCCATCGATTTCCCGCCTCGGATGTTGGCTTTCATTACGGCTTATCGGAGTCTTTGTGGTGGTCACCGGGGAATCAAGCGATCAGTACTGACCTCGGGCCTCTTCACGCATCGACCCCAACCTCGGCGTCGGCGATTTCTGAGAACAGGCGATTGAGGATCAGGAACTTGACGATCCACAGAATTCCGAATGCAGCAATGTTGGCTCCGACCACAAGTGCGGTCCGCGCCAGATGCTGCAGGTGGTGCGTATTGGCGAAATGTTGCGCCAGAGACGCCGTGTACAAGGCGAAGCCGATACCGGTAATGGACATGACCCAAAACGGGAGCAGCTCCCTCCAGATATGGGACCGTCCTCCCTTCCCCCACACCCAGCGACGATTCAGGTAGTAGGACGGAATGCCCGCCATGATGTTGGAGAATAGGGTGCTCACCACCTCGCCCCACAGCTGGAGTACCCCGAACACAATGGTCAGGATCGCCAGCGAGGTGAGCGCCGAGATCACCGAGACCATCGTGTAACGCAGGACCTTGATTCCGTCGGGGCTGCGGGCGTACCGCCATAGCCGGACCACGGCGTTCTTCATGATTCAGAGGGTAGTTCGCCGACTTCTGATGCCGCCTTGGACCATGTCACCCTGTCATTCCCACCCTTCGGCCGAACACTCGGGTGCGATCGCAGAGATCAACCCGCCTTCGCTACACTCCTTCGCCGTGGGGGACAGTCAGAGCACCGCTAGTTCGCTTCAGATCGCCATCCCCCGCGGCAGTGTAGACGACCTGACAGAACCAGACCAGGGTGCACAGGACCTTGGGACGGCCGGGAGCGCCGAGGGGCAGGCACTGCTGGACGCCGGACGGCGGCGGTTCACATGGGCCTCCCTTGTCGCCATCGCCCTCATGGCGGTGCCCTTCATCTGGATCCTCTGGTCGCTTTGGGGCCCAGCCAACCCGCTGCGTAATACGGCCTACGAGGACAATTTCTACGAACTTCAGGCCCGCGCCATGTTCCATGGCCATCTGCGCCTGGCCAACGGTGCAATCGGTATTGAGGGCTTCGTCCACGACGGACGGACCTATACCTACTTCGGCCTGTTTCCCTCGATCATCCGCATGCCCATCATGCTGCTGACCAGCGTCTGGGACAGCAAGCTCACGGCTCCTTGTACATGCTGATGGCATGGCTCTTGACGGGTTTGTTCTCTGTCGCTGCTTGCTGTGGCGGGTCCGGTACCTCGTTCGCGGGCGACGCGGTCATGGGAAGAACCGAAGCGACGGGTTATGGGGTCCTCTTGGCCACCTTCATGGGCGGGACAATCTGGATGCTGCTGGCGTCGACGCCCTTCGTCTTCAACGAGGACATCGCCTGGAGCATCTGCCTGACCGTTGGGAGCGTTTTCGCCCTCCTCGGCGTGATCGAGCGACCATCATGGGGCCGAGTCGGTCGCCAGCGGCGTGCTCATCCTGTGCGCGAATCTCGATCAGAGCGACCACGGGATGG
This sequence comes from uncultured Acidimicrobiaceae bacterium, assembly GCA_963764305.1. Classification (GTDB taxonomy): domain Bacteria; phylum Actinomycetota; class Acidimicrobiia; order Acidimicrobiales; family RAAP-2; genus Bog-473. The sequence continues at coordinate 51,664 of CAVXSD010000007.1, forward strand.
GCCTGTGTCGTCGGCGCCGGGTTCATCTGCGCTCTGGTTCCTCCTCGGTCTCGGTGGGCGAGAAAATCGGCGATGGTTCCTCCCCGTACTCGCGGCCGGACTGATCCCGCTAGCCATCGGATGCGCTGGTGAACTACGCAAAGTTCGGCGTGCCTTTTGGGGTCTCGAATTTCGATCAGGTCTGGACCCATGTCAACGCGTACCGACGAAAGTTTCTCGCCGCGAACCACAACGCCGAGGAAGGCACGATCTTCGTTCCGACCAACTTCGTCACCTACTTGCGTCCTGATGGTCTCGGTCTCAGCCGTGTATTCCCGTTTGTCACCCTGCCTGCGAGTCCACCAACCGCGTTGAATGGCGTGCTCTTCGACAGGCTGTATCGGACGGCAAGCCTTCCCGCGTCGACGCCGCTCCTCTTCCTCCTGAGTATCTGGGGCCTCGTCACGGCCTTTCGCCCCAAGGCATTGGGCAAGGTGGCGCGGACCCGCCTCCTGCTTCTCGCCCCGGGAGTGCTGGCGCGGCACTGATGTTGTGGGGCTACATCGCGCCGAGATATCTCGGCGACTTTGTCCCGTTTCTCGTGCTGGCGAGTGCAGTGGCCATGGCCGACATCTTTCGTCGGCTGGAGGCCGAAACAGGCGGCGAATTCGTGTTGGGTCGCTGGCGGCCATCGCCGTCATGGCTTTTTTCAGTATCACCGCCAACATCGGCATGGCCATCGTCCCCGACGAGGAGTGGAATACCACGCAGGTCCTCAACTACGTCCAGGCTCAAAAGACCATCAGCGACCTCACCGGACATCCGCTGGAGTCACAGGTCGTCCGAGGCAATTCGTTGCCTCCATGGGGGCCGGCCGGCCAGCTCTACGTCATCGGTGACTGCAGCGGTCTCTACATTTCCAACGGGGAGAAATACTCGACCGTACCGAGCCAGCAATACGAGCGCACCACGTGGATGACCGTCGAGCTCGGTGAACCGTTTCAACATACATTTCGGCTGAGCGTGCAGAGTCCGAAATCGGGTGGGACGGAGACGGTCCCACTGGTGCATGCTGGAACGTACACGGTGACGCTGAACATCAAGCCGACAACGGAAGCGGTCGGGTCTCGTTGTGGTTCGCAGTGCAGAGGGGCGCCGGAACCGTGCATGGGCCATACTTCGAAGTGGAGTCAGGGTACCAGTCACACCGCCGTGGTGACCACCGACCCCGAAAAGCACCAGCTTGCCGGGAGCGTTGACGGGGAGGCCAGCTCTGTCGATGCCATCGAGAAATCTGCAACCGATCCATGTCGCGCGGTCTCACGAGCTCTACCGGCACTTCGATGCCCTTTCGGTCACCAAGATGGCGACGTCGCCGCCCGACGCTCTGTCAGAGCTTGATCCACTGACGGGTCAGGACAAGTCTTTTCGGGCCTGGAAGTTGACGATGCCTCCCTCGTCGCACAACCAGGCCACCGTTTCATATGGAAGAGCGGCGACAAGAAGGGCGCCGTAGGCCGGCGTCTTGCCATTGTGCATCGGAGGACGCCAGCCACGTCGGACGAGGGTGTTCTGTAGCGAGATCGTCGTCTGGATGTGCGGTGCTGACCGGATCTTGACCGACGAGAAGCCGACGTCTTCGAGAAGACCGGACAGCCCGACTTTGGATGGGATCTGGAGGTGCCTCGGATAGTGGTACCCGCCCCAATTGTGGCCGAACACTTTGTTCTCCCACGACGACACAGTGGGCAACTGGCCGATGACGTGACCTCCGGGCCGAAGGAGGTCATGGGCGCGCTCGAGCATGGTATGTGGATGGACCACATGCTCGAGGATGTGATTCATGGAGACGATGTCGTATCGTCCGACATGGTCGGTCAGGTCGGCTGTCTCGAGGGTGCCTTCGAGGACGTCATAGCCCCGGGCCCGGCCTTTTGCGGCGACATCCGGCTGGATCTCAATGCCTGCACATTCCAGGTCGAGGAATCGACGAAGCTCGTCGAAATGTCGGCAGTCGCCAGTGCCTACATCGAAGATGCGGCCAGGGCGACGCTGAATCAGTCGGCCATAGAAGCGAGCCCGCGATCGGGCCCTGAACTGCACCAGCATCCGAGCCACGCCGCTGTGGTTCTCGTTGTAGGCGTGGTAGTCGCTTGGATAGAAGGGGGGTAGTTCCGACTCCAGGGGGCGCGGAGTGAGAAACTCAGACTCGCAGGCTCCACACTTCTGCATGACGAAGTTGCGTGGCGGGACAACAAAATATTCGAGATCCGTGACATCGGTCCGGTACTGCCGGGTGTGATCCGAGCCACAGATAGGGCAACGAACTCACTCCCGTTCCTTCGGAATCCTCCGCCTCTCGGGCTCGCTGAAACGCTGGGTTGGCGCCCGACGGCGACTCCATATTCTGGTCCTTTACCCGATTGATTGGTGATCCTTGAGTACTGTACATTCACATTCGACGCTGGGAGGGCCTCGAACCATGGCGATGCAAAAAGGGCAAGAGGCATCCGCCAACGATGAGCGCCGGCTGGCGGGAACAATTCGAGCAGCTGGTGAGTCGCAGAGGAACTCCAGTCGCTTTCGGAGCAGTCGTTACGGGACACCTTCACGGCTATCGGCGTGCTTTGGGTCGAGGTGGCGATCCTCTTGACAGCGGCCAATCTTCTTCCTCGATTGCCCCTGGCCTGGTCGATTCCGGTGGGAATCGTGTTAGTCCTGCTGATAGGACTGAGAATGAACGCATTCGGCGTGATCCTGCATGAGGGCTCACACGGTCTCTTGGCCAAATCACGTTCGTTGAATGACCGGATCTGCAACTGGGGTATCGCCTTCTGGACCATCAATTCCGTGGAGGAGTATCGTCCCACCCACCGCCTCCACCATCGCTATCTGGGTCAGGAACGTGACCCGGATCGGGTCTTTTATCTGGTCCCGGCTCGGCGCGGTGCGTTGACAGGTCTCCTGCTCCAGGATCTCACGGGGGTGACGGCATTCCGGAGAGCAACCAGCCGGATTTCGGGCACCTCCGACGCATCAGGCGCACCGGCCAGCCTGCTGGCCAGGCCTCGACTTCTGGTCGGAAAAATTGTCGCACAATTGATAATCCTCGGCCAGTTCGTACTCTTTCAAGGGGTCCTGCGGGGAATCTTGTTCTACGTCGTCTTCTGGCTTGTGCCGATCGTCTGCATGTACCCGATGATTCTTCGCCTGAAGACGATCACCGAGCATTTCGACCGGAGTCTGCGAAAGGCGAACACCGTGAACTGGATCGCACGGACCAGTTACGCAGGGTGGCTGCAGAATCACCTTGTGGGGGCCAGGATGGAGTATCACTTCGAACACCACGTGCTCCCCACCATTCCGTATCGTGGGTTGAAGAAGTTGCACCGCCAACTGCGTCGAGACGGATTTGTTCATTCGCCACAGTGAAGTGATCTCGCACGGATACATCCTCTTCTTGACCCAAGCGGTGGTCTCAAGCTTCGGAGCGCGAGGGTCGCACCAAGAGTCAGCGTCGATAGGAGCCTGGACGGAGAAAAGATGACCGTCGAACCCGAAATCGAGATGTCTCTACCAGTGCTCGACATGGATCATTTGGAGCGCAATGTCGAGCGCTTACACGCCGAGTACCAGTCGGCTGACCCCTATCCGCATATCGTGATCGATGACTTCCTCGAGCCGGCGGCTGTCAGGGCTGCGATGGCAGAGTTCCCACCCCTCGATCCCGACCGGTGGAACAACTATCTCCACGTCAATGAACGCAAATTCAGCAATACCAATCCAGATACTTGGGGACCCACACTTCAGCGGATTCTCGAGGAACTCAATTCGCCTCGTTTCGTGCAGTTCGTCGGCCGGCTCCTCGGCGATGACAACCTCATCGCTGACCCATCCCTCGAAGGGGGAGGACTTCACCAGTCCACAAGGGGTGGCTTCCTCAACATCCATGCCGACTTCACCGTCCATCCTCACAATCGGAACTGGCAGCGACGAGCAAACATCCTGCTCTACCTAAATGACGAATGGAAACCCGAATACGGTGGCGACCTTGAACTGTGGAGCGCCGATATGAAGGAATGCGTCCAAAAGGTGAGTCCCGTGGCGAATCGAGTTCTGATATTCACAACCGATCCAACGTCCTTCCACGGCCACCCTGAGCCGATGCTCTGTCCCGAAGGTATGGCGAGACGATCCTTGGCGCTCTACTACTTCAGCGTCGAGGAGGACCCGCTGGTCCGCTCTACGGAGTACCGGGCCCGACCTGGCGACGGGACGCACGCCGTTATGATTTTCGCCGATACCCAACTGCTGCGAGCCTACGATTGGGCGAAGCGACGTCTAGGTCTCTCCGATCAGTTTGCCAGCAAGCTCCTCGCCTACCGTGACAGGATCCGGCGGAAGGGCCGCTAGACCTAGTGGTCGCTGTGGCCGGATCACGAGGGAATTTCGATTCGTTTGCTGGGCGATGGACTACGGGTGGAGTCGAAGCGGGAGCCCCTCGATAGCAACCTGATCCCAGTCGACGACGATTCAGGGACCTAGGTCGCAAGTCGTGGTCACGCCGGACCCGCCATCGAGACCGAAGAGCCTCGGTTGAAGTCGCACCGTGAATCAAACGGAGGAATCTTCGTACAGTGCGCTTGAATCGGGCACCGCTCTCAAAGATCGGCGGTTTCGACCAGATGTAGAGGGACTGCGGGCAGTAGCGATCATTCTCGTCGTGTTGTTCCCTGTAGGCATCCCTAATTCGATGGGGTTCGTCGGAGTGGCCATGTTCTTCGTCATCTCCGGGTTCGCCATCACCGAATTGCTTCTCAGGCAGCAAGCTCGTCGCTCAGTGGAGTATCTGTCGTTCTATGCAAGACGCGCTCGAAGGTTTCCGCCGATGGCTCTCGTTGTGATCGTGGTTGCGACGATCGCCATGTCCGTCGTCGCGAGTCGTTCCCTCGTCGTGGAAGCGGCGAGCGACGGCAGATGGAGAGCGGTGTTCCTGGCCAATTGTCATTTCTTGAAGTGACACCACCGTCCTCAGCGCACGTCCGTCTTCACCCTCCGGCCAGTTCTGGTCTCTTGCCAAAGAGGGGCAGTTCGATCTGGCTTATCCTGCTCTTTTCTTGGGGCTATTGGCCATCCGACGATGGTCCGTCCGGACTCGACTGACGGTGGGAATCTCCGTCGTGGTGGTTGCGTCGTTCCTCACGTCGGTACTCACGAGCCACACCGGCGATCTCGGAGCCTATGACTCCCCCCTCTTCCGAGCTCGGGAGCTGGGTGTTGATGCGTCGGTGGCGCTCGGAACCCGGACGGCTGAGCGAATCCCGTCAAGGACGGCGGCGGTGGCGACGTGGGTGCGCCTCGGAGTCATCCTGGTGAGCGCCCTGGGCGATCAAACTTCAGAGCGACGCATATCCCCGGATGGCCCGCCGCCCTTCCCGTCGCTGGCACAGCCTTGGTAATCTCAGCCGGGAGCACTGTGGTCCCGGGAGCAGCCGAATCATTGCTGCGTCTGGCGACATTTCGGAAGGTCGGCCAGTGGTCCTAAATCGTGGTATCTCGGGTATCGGCCATTTCTGGGCACGCGGCTGCACACAACTCACAGCCGCCTGATCAGTCGGGCACAGGTGGTGGGCTGGAGATCGTGACGTTGCGCTCAGGGCGACCCCGAAGTCGTACAGAACCGCCCCGGTCAGTCCCGACCGGAAGAACCACTCCCGGACGCCGCCCGCCGCAGACTCTTCCAGCTCGCGCGCCATCGTCCTGCCGGCACCGGCGCCCGCTGGCGGAGGGCCAGGAGCCCAATCTCGACGTGGGTCACGGGCCAATCCCTGACTCGCTCCTCGTAGAACAGCTCGAGGCCTACCGCCGAGCATTCCTCGACGACCGATTGGAGCGTCCCGTGGGGAGACAGATCGTCTACCTCGACCCCCAAGTTGTAGTTCCAGAGGTCGTCGGTGCCGGGCTGGAGATCGATGGTGAGAACAACGAGGCCGTCGACTCGCGTGCGAGACGAGATGTCGGCCAGAAGGGCGCGCCGCCTTTTTGGCCGGGACATGCTCGATCACGCTGACCGAGTACACGCCGTCGAAAAAGGGCCGGGACGGCAGCCGGTCGAGCGTGGAGTTCCACGACCTTGTCGCCAAACCGCGGGCCGCATAGTCGAGGTAGCCCCACTCGTTCCATTCCAGGTGATCGGCCCAGTTCCGTAGGATCGGCGAGGGGTCGACCGTCTCGACCAGATATCCGCGGGCGTTCAGGAAGGGGGCCAGGGGCGACACGCCCGCACCGACGTCCACCAGGCGGCTACCAGGATCGAGATGCTCGGTGACCAGTCGGGCCACAACCGGGTACTCCCAGAGTCGGGGGGAGTGATCGGGGTAGAAGCCGGTTGTCGTTCGAGCCGAGAGGCGCATCGTGAGGAGCGCCGCGGGATCGGGAATCCGGTCGATCAGGGGCTCGAGCGTCTCCGAGCCGAAATCCCGTGGGTGCGGATGATCCGGTGAACGGATCACCGCCACCGTCTCCGACGAGCCGTCCGCTGCAACCGGGTACACCTCTGCGTCAGGAGCGACCGCACGCAGCGTGTGGCGGAGAGGCTCGTGGTAATGCTCCCCGCTGTTCCGTTCCCCGAAGCAGTCAACGATGCCGGACACGACGAGCGCCCCATTCGTCCATTCCCACAAGAGCTCGACCATGCGACGGTAGTCGTCCGCTCTCGCGACATGTTGCAGTACGTCGAGGGCGACGGTGAGGTCGGCCCAGTGCTCTCGTCGCTCCTCGGAGACGACGCCAGCGAGAACCCCGGAACACGCCGCCATGGCCTCGATCGACGGGACGACAACCCGATGCTCGCCCACGGACAAGCCATCGGTCACCGATCGCCCAGGTCCTGCGACCTCCAGCACTCTTGGCAGCCCCAATGACGCGCCCAACGATGCAATCGCGCCGATCGGATCGGCGGGGACAGCGGTCCGCGGGAGGTCTTCGGCCCGCCACCGACGCTGGGTTGCGCTGGGTGCCGCCGCCTCGAAGGCCTGCGCGATGGCCAAGTTGGCGATTTCGATCTGACTGTCGATCGAGTGCCGACCGACCGGTCTAATCAATCCATTGGTCTCAACTTCCCAGTGGTAGTGCAGCACGTGCGGGCGCGACGCGTCGGGCGGAATCAGCGCCTGGTAGTGGGTCGGTGTGTTCCAACTGACGTCGAGCGAGTGCCATTCGATCGCCTCAGCAGCCAGGGCGAGCGCCATGGCCACCTGATCGACGTGGACCGCCCATTCCTCGAGCAGCTCCTTTCGATCGAGAAGCCACCGCGCCCACGTGGCCCAGGCGGACGACACCTGAGGCAGGAGCGCTCCCTCCAAAAGGTAGATACCGCCGTTGCAATTGCCCTGAACGGTCCGCTGGCCGGATCCCCACGGCAGAGGAACCTCGGGCGGCGTCGGGATGCCCGCGGTTTCGAAGATGCGGGTGAGGATCTCGACCGGCGGGAGCGGCGAGTCCACCGTCTTCGCGGACAGTGATCGATCCGGCCGCTTGATCCGCCGAGGGTCGTCGAGGATGGCCGTATCGGTATCGGCGAGCACCACGACGCCGTCGGGAGCGTCCTGGGCCAGGCGGAGGGCGCCGGCGATCTTGTTGCAATGCGGCGAACGCTCGTCGAAGCGATCGATGGACCGGACGGTGACACCCTGACGCTCGAGGTGGCGGAGTGGTTCCGAGTCGAGAGGGCCTACCACATGGACGACGAGCTCGGACGCATTCATCCCTGCCGCCTGAGTGAGACAGGCGTACCACCGCAGCGCCTCCAGATGGAAACGGGGTTGGTCATCGACCACGCACGAGATGCATCCGCCGCCCGCGGTAGATCGCTCCGGTCCTTCGCTGGGCACGGTGCCCGAACTCATCGCACCAGCCCTCTTGTCACCTCGGCTGCTGGGTGCGTCGCCGAGCGAGTTTCGAAACGGCGCGCAACGGCTCGGTGAGGCGCCAGCTGGCTGAGGCGACCTGCTGTTCATAGGCATCAGCGATACGTTCGTTCGACTCGAGCGCCTGGGTCAGTCGTTCATGGTCCCGGGGTCGAAGCGGAAGCTGGCTCAAGGGCATTGACGGTGGGAGTGCGGGTGATGTGCGCCAAGGATCGTAGAGCGAGAAGAGGTCCGTCTCTCCCGTGGCGGAGACAGTTTCGACCATCTTGGCGAGCAGAGTCAGGCCTCCGCCCAGGGATGGCCACGGGAAGTCCTCGGCAACCATCAGAATCCTCACGAGATCGCGGCCATCTCCTCCCCACCTGGTCAGCGTACGTAGAGCGCCGTCATAGTAGCAGGGTGCAGTCGACATCTCCGTCGGTCCATTGCCGGCCAAACCGCTATCCGGCGATCAAGTTCCGCGGTTCGGGAGCCGGTCCACGATCCATTTCTTGACCCGGCGGCGAGCAGCGAATCGATGTGGCGCGCCTTGTCGTCGAAGGCCGAGACCAGCCTCTGGAGAGCGGCGTCGGTTACGTCCAGCACGCGATGGAGGCGATCAAACTCAGCCTCTAGTGTCCCGGAAAGTGGAACCGCTGTGAAAACGCGATCATGCGCTGGCGTTGATGGCGGCGCGGTAGGCGGCCAGACGTTCGAGGATCTGTTCGGCGCTCTTAGTCCACACGAACGGACGCGGGTTCTCGTTCCAGGTGGCGGCCCAGTACGAGATGTCAGCGGCCAGTTCTTTGACGTTGCGATGCGCCGAACGCTTGAGTTCCTTGGTGGTGAGCGCGGAGAACATCGTTCGACGAGGTTAGATCCGCCCACTTGGCGGCATCCGCAGAATCCTCGATGACAAGCACGCGACCGATCGATCGTTCAGCACGGCGAACTCGGCGCATCAATGGCGGCGTCACCGATTGGGTCGGGGTGGTCGGCGAAATGCTGGAGCTTGGTCGACCATTCAGCGACCACTGGGCTCGGTTCCGGAGGAGCTAAAAATTTCCGAAAGATTGTCGAGGTGCTCTGACTCTCCAAGTGTTCTCAGCCGGGCCCGGGGCTCGTAGGCCACCCGGTAGCCACCGTCCCATAGGGCCAGGCACAGGTCGATCTCCTCGTGGTAGGCGGGGAAGTAGCGCTCGTCGAGGCCAACGATCATGTGACAGGATTGGCGGTCCACCAGAAGTCCGTTCGCCGAGGCACCAGAAGGCCCCCACGGAGGTGGAGACCTTCTTTCGCTCCCCCGATTCGATGGGTAAGCTGGCAGCAAGTCTGGGGTATCGGAGGGTGAGCGTGAGCGGCGTGAACGGATCCGTCAAGAAAAAGAAGATCGGTGTGCTCGTGGTGGCGTACAACGCTGCATCGACCTTGGCCAAGGTGCTCGACCGCATCCCGACGGAGCTCAGGCCCGACATCGAAGAGGTGATCGTGAGTGACGATCACAGCCAGGACTCAACCTATCTTGTGGGGCTGGGATACCAGCAACAGTCGGACCTGCCGATCACCTTGATCAGGCAATCGACGAATTTGGGCTACGGCGGCAACCAAAAGGCCGGATACAACCTCGCCATTGAGCACGGTCTCGACATCGTGGTGATGCTTCACGGTGACGGTCAGTATGCGCCCGAGTCGCTCCCGGAGATCCTCGCCCCGCTCTTGTCCGAGGAGGCCGATGCCGTCTTCGGTTCGCGCACCATGATCAAAGGCGCTGCCCGGAGGGGCGGCATGCCGCTCTACAAGTTCGCTGGAAACCGCATTCTGTCTCGCTTCGAAAATGCCGCACTCGGCACCCACTTGTCGGAATTCCATTCAGGATATCGCGCCTATTCGGTGAGCGCGCTCAAGCAGATCCCCTTCGACAAGAACTCCGACGGGTTCAACTTCGACACCCAGATCATCATCCAAATGCACGACGCCGGCATGCACATCGCCGAGGTCCCCATTCCCACCTATTACGGCGACGAAATCTGCTACGTCGATGGTCTGGGGTACGCCAAAGACGTAACGAAGGACGTCGTCACCTATCGCCTGCAGAAGGCAGGCTTCGGCGACGGGAGTCGCATCGCTCTCAGCGAGGAGTACCAACTCAAGCCAAGCGACGACAGCTCACACGGCAGGATCTCGAAGCTCCTGCAGGTCCGACCACCAAGCCAGATCCTCGACCTCGGTTGCTCGAGCGGCCTGCTTTCGGAGCGGCTGCGAGGAATGGGTCACCACGTGACGGGAGTCGACGTCAACGAGCTCGACGGAGTTCGCGAGCGGACAGACGTGTTCTTCAAGGCTGACCTCAACGAGGGGATCCCCTCGGCGGTTGGCGATGGATTCGACATCGTTCTGGCGGCGGACGTCCTTGAGCACGTGGTCAACCCGGGGACCCTCATCAGTCAGGTCCGCGACGTTCTTGCGCCCACAGGTGCCGCTCTGTTCTGCGTGCCGAACATTGCGCACTGGTACCCGAGATTACGGTCGACCCTCGGAATGTTCGACTACGATCAGCGCGGCATCCTTGATGCCACCCACCTCAGGTTTTTCACCCGGCGCAGCCTCGTCAAGCTGGTCGAACGTCGGGGATTTGCCATCAGGCGCATCGAACCAGTGGGACTACCCCTCGATGCGCTTGGCGTTGACGGGACAGGGGCGCGCTCCATGCGTCTCGCTGATCGTCTGCTGTCCACCCTGTGGCCCACCATGTTCGGCTATCAGTTCATTGTCGAGACGACGCCAGTCAGGAACTGATCGGACCCGTCCCTCGTACTGACGGACGTCTTTGCTAGTAAATTGTCGGCAAGGTTCGCCGAACACGTCTGTCGGTCGGGGACGCCGAGCCAGACCACAGAATTGCTGCAAAATTTGGGCGTATCAGGACTGGATCGCGTCACCTTCCTCGCCGGCGTTCTGCGACGTAGTGCCTTCGACAGCGGATCTCGCGGTTGGACCGGGAGTCGATCCGACTGGCGCTGCCGTCGAACGCTGAGCAGTGATCCCCAGATAGACAGCGATGGCCAACAGCACGATGCCGATGACTCCCGAGAGGAGGGCTCGCTTGTGATAGTGGCCCGTCGAAGCGGTCTTGCCAGGGACAAATCCCGGGAGCGAATGAATCGGTACGGCGAGGTAGATCACCGCATAAACGAGAGCGACTATGCCCAGAATGGCGCATATTGCACAAACGACCCACTTGGCAGTACTCGACACGTTCCTCATCTCCTCCGCTCAACCTGCATTCCCGCCCAGGGGTATCCGACCCCGACAAGCACTGGGACTGTAGTCCGAGGCAGCTCCGGCTTGCCATCCAAACTTATCTGGCCTACGTCAACAGGCCACGCCGCCTTGGGCGAACTACCATGAGGCCAGTCGCATTCGCATCACCAATCATGACGGGATGGGGTGTCGCCGCGGGCATTCAGAGGCGATGGCGAAGGCGATGAACTCGAGCAAGCAAAACGGCATGGTGCTACGCACCGGAACGGTGGACGACGCCGCCGCGGCCGCCGCCCTTCACGCCGGGCAGATCGGCGAGGGCTTCTTGACGGTTCTTGGCCCGAAATTCTTGCACCGACTCTACCGGCGAGTCGCCCGCACCCCGGATTCATTTCTGCTCGTCGTCGAGGACGGTGCCTCCACGATTGGGTTCCTTGCCGGCTCCTCAGACGTCGGCGGCCTCTATCGGTCGTTTCTCCTTCGTGACGGTGTACATGTCGCGCTCGCCTGCGGCGGCCGACTCGTTCGGTCCTGGCGTCGGGTCGTGGAGACCCTTCGCCACGGCACCGGGGCCACTGCCGTTGGTGCGGAACTGCTGGCCGTAGCCGTGGATCCAGCTGTGCTCGGGCGCGGGGCGGGGACTCTCCTGGTGGAAGGGTTCCTCATGGAGGTTGGACGCCGGCGCCTGGGCCCGGCTCATGTTGTCGTGGCGGCCGACAACGAGGCCGCGATCGCGCTCTACCGGCGGGCTGGATTTCGCACGGTGGAGCGGTTTGAGTTGCACCCGGGCACCGAGTCCCTTCTGATGCAGTGGGTCCCCGCACCGGGAAGGGCGCCGTCGTGAGCACGGCAGTCCTCGTCGCCCTTTTCTCCGCTGTTGTCACGGCGGTTGCCGTACCGGGGTGCATCGTGTTGGCCCATCGGTTCGACGTGATCGATCGTCCCGGGCCTCTCAAGGCCCAGGCGGCTCCCGTGCCCTACCTGGGGGGCGTGGCCGTCTTCGCCGGCGTTGTCGTCGGCGAGGTCGTCGGCCGGCCCGTCACCATGGTTCCCATGGCAGCGGCCTTGGCCCTCGGGGTCGCTGACGACCGCTTGGGCGTTCCAGCACCGTTACGACTCATGGCGCAAGTCGGCGTGGGAATCGCAATCGCTCTGACTGTGCCGGTCCACCTCCCGGGTTGGATCGGCGTACCGCTGGTGGTGGTCGCAAGCGTCATTTTGATCAATGGCTTCAACCTGCTCGACGGTCTCGACATGCTGGCGGCTGGTGTCGGCGCCACGGCCGCGGTCGGCTTCGCCGTCGTCACCCCTGGCCCGGCCCGGCTCATGGCGGCGTCCCTGGCCGGGGCCCTGGCTGCATTCCTGTGGTTCAATCGCCCGCCGGCCCGGATCTACCTGGGCGACGGCGGCTCCTACCTGTTGGGTGCGGCGATGACCGTGCTCCTGGCCTACGCCTGGGGCGTGGGCGTCGGCGTTTCGAATGGCGTCATCGCGCTGGCCCTCCTGGCCGTCCCGGTCGCCGAGGTTGCCTGCGCCATCGTGCGACGCCGCCGCGGCAATCGCCCGCTCCTCGCCGGCGACCGCGCCCATCCCTACGACCTCCTCGTGGCCAGAGGTTGGTCCCGCGTTGCAGTGAGCGGGACCTACATCGCCCTCGAGGCCATGATGGTGGTCGTGGTGAGCATTGTGGTTGGGGCGGGAGTCACCTCCGTGCTCGTGGCACTGGGCATCGACGTGGCGGTCGCAGCGGTCGTTCTCGGTGGCGCCGCCCTTGTCGGTGGCTTGAGCAACCCCGCCGGGTCGACCCCATGAGCCGCGTCTTCCTTTCCCCCCCGGATGTGGGACCCGAAGAGCGGCGGATGCTTCTCGAGGCGTTCGACTCGAATTGGATCGCACCCACCGGGCCGGACATCGACGCGTTCGAGCGCGAGGTGGCCGAGATGACCGGTACGGCGCATGCAGTGGCCCTGTCCAGCGGAACGGCCGCGCTGCACCTCGCTCTTGTGGTCGCGGGCGTCGAGCGTGGTGACGAGGTGCTGGTTCCATCCTTCACCTTCATCGCCAGCGCCGCAGCTGTCACCTATCTGGGGGCGTACCCTGTGTTCGTCGACTGCTCGGCCGACAGCTGGAATCTGGACCCGGCTCTGGTCGAGGAGGTTCTGACCGAGAGGGCTGCGGTGGGTCGGCTCCCGTCCGCCGTGGTCACCGTCGACCTCTACGGGGAGACTGCCGACTACGTGGCCTTGGAGTCACTGTGCCGCAGGTTCGAGGTGCCACTCATCGAGGACTCCGCCGAGGCCCTCGGTGCTACCCATCGGGGCCGGGCCGCGGGATCGTTCGGTGTCGCCGGGATTTTCTCGTTCAACGGCAACAAGATCATCACCACGAGTGGTGGTGGGATGCTCGTGACCCAATCGGCGCAGTTAGCCGATCGGGTTCGCCATCTGGCCACCCAAGCGAGGGAGCCATTCTCCCACTACGAGCACTCCACAGTGGGGTACAACTATCGTCTCTCCAACCTGCTTGCCGCCGTTGGAAGGGCACAGCTCCGGGGGCTCGACAGCCGCATCGATCGCCGGCAGCGGATCGACGCCGCATACAGAGGCGGACTTTCGGGCCTATCTGGGGTCTCGTTCATGCCACGCACCTCAGATGGCACATCGAACTTTTGGCTGACTTGCATCTTGATCGATCCCCGGGCCTTCGGGGCGAACCGAGAACGTGTGCGGTTGGCCCTTGAGGCCCATGACATCGAGTCCCGGCCGACGTGGAAACCTCTCCACCTTCAACCGGCCTTCACCGGGGTCGACCTCGTGGGGACCGGCCACTGCGCCCGGGTCTTCGACCGGGGCTTGTGTCTGCCTACCGGGTCCGCGCTCTCGCCGGCCGACCAGTCCCGAGTCATCGAGATCATCATCGCTCAGGGCCAAGTCGGAGCGATGGACCGATGAAGATCCTGATCGTCGCCTCGGATTTCCCCTGGCCGAGGTCCAGGGCGACCACCTCCGACTCACAACGGCCGGCCATTGAGGTACCTCGGCACACTGGGCGATACGGATCTCTTTGCCCCGTACGACTACCGGCGGTCGGCTCCCACCCTGCCTCCAAGCGTTCCGGTCGATCGGCTCAAGACAGTGGTTCACCGTGGTACCCCCCACCAACTGCGCTGGCGGGCCGCCTGAACTACTTGGAACCAAACCCCGCTCTATCGCGCGTATCTGGAGGCGCTAGTCAAGGGATCGAGCAGGGAATAGCGCAATAGCCCTCCGCAGTTCTCCGGTCATTGCCACCAGGTCGGTTGCTCAGGTCGGTTGATCGCGCGGACTGGGATAGTCGCCCGAACCGTCTCCGTCCATCGGCCAGTAGAGCTCGACACCCGTGCCCCACACGTAGCGAAGCTCGCCGCCCAGCAGTCTGCTTTGGCTGTCGTAGGCATCGATGGCGGCAGCCTTCGTCGGCTTGGACTCAGGTGCCCGGAGCACCAAGGGCCGTCGGCGAGCCAATCCGAGAACCGAACGGATGAACCCCACGACCGCGGTGCCGACGGTTACCCGGGACGGTCGGCCATCGGGCCACAGCCCTTCTCCGGGATAGACGCGGTACGAGAAGACCTGGGGTCGTGGTGCAATGGCACAAGGACGAGAGTCGTCGGCGCCACCACCGTCGGGGCCACGAGAACCCGAATCGTATACCTGAGTCATCGCTCTGCGCACAGCCCGCGCCAAGGTCCGGTGATCGGGATGTGGATCGCCGGATCTCGTGACAAAGATCTGCGCGGGACTAATGTTTCTGAACAGATCACCAATTCTGTCGGCAAGCTCGCTCTCGTGATCGCTCAATTCACCGTCGGGGAAACTGAGTTCGAAACGACCCGCCCGAGGCACCCCCAACACGTCAAGAGCCAGATGCCATTCACGGTGACGGATTTCGGCGATATCGCCAGGTGCCGGTCGCGGCGCCGGCGAGTACCAGCCGCATCGCCCGTCGGTGGCCACAGCAACGGCGACTGGGATCCTTCGGCTCGCCTTCTCGGCCATGAGGAGGCCACATCCGATGGTCTCGTCGTCTTGATGCGGCGACAACACCAGGGCTCCTCCCTGGAGCAAGGAATCGTTAGCAGTTCGCCCAGCGACAATCTGCGCCCTCCCCCACACTGCACCAATCGGCGGACGTGAAAATTCGGTGGGCCGCGGACAGCGCATGGAGCTATCGAGTTATTTGGCTAATTTCCAGAGTAGAACTGGTTGTAAACGAGTCACGGCCACTAGCGTTGACGGTGTTGAATCCGTTGACTTCATTCTGCAAATGGTGGATCTCATATCCCGCTACCGCAAAACCGGCAACGAGGATGATCGAAAGGACTGCAATCACAGCCCACGCTGAACGTGTTGCGTATGGGGGGCGTCGCCTCTTCATCTGATTCTCCTCGGAATAGGCCTTAAGGCAGGTGGAGAGTAACGCCTTCCGCGCATACGGGCGAGATCAAGCAGACCCACTGCAAGTCAGTCTCGAAGAAAAGCAGATAAACAGCCGAATGTCACATTGAAGGCTCAAGCGGACCGGTTGATCTTCTCAATCCGGCGGCGACAGCACACACATCCTGTGGAAGACCTGTGCCGCGAAGCGGGGTTCGACTCGGCAACTCGGCGCGGGTCGCCGACCCATGCCGGCTCGGTGCCCGAAATACTCCTCACGACCAGCATGAGGCAGGCCCGAACACGGCTCCGAGAAGGCGACGAGTCACATATTGGCAATATGTCCGAATCAATTCCCTCCAACCGGTAGCTCGTCACCTTTCACCGACCTGGCAACTTGCGTCGTCTAGCCGCGCGGCAGACGTCGCCGTGTGGACAGCTCGACGTAGATGGTGGCGGCAGCCGAGCCAGCTCTGCGCCGGCGCCGCGATCTCTTGTCTCCGAGATCCATCAGGGAATCCAGCGGTCCAGCCACGACTGCAGAACCAGCACGTCCCACAGCTCATAGCCAAGGTCTCGTCGGCCAGTGCGGTGGAGATCCCAGGCTCGACGTATCGGCACCGGGTCCAATAGCCCCTGGTCCCGGAGCCGTCGTTCGTCCAGAAGTTGCTCGGCCCACGGCGCGAGCACCCCGCGGAGCCACGGTCCGATTGGCAAGCCGAAGCCCATCTTTGGCCGCTCCACAAGCGCCGCCGGCACGTAGCGCTGGAGGACCTGGCGCAGCGCCCACTTGGTCTGGCCCCCACGCAGCTTGGCGTCAAGGGGAAGCCTCCAGGCCAGATCGAGAGTCCCTCGATCGAGGAACGGGACCCGCGTTTCGAGGGACACCGCCATGGCCGCTCGGTCCAGCTTGGTCAGGATGTCGTCGGGCAGGTAGCGCACCAGGTCAGACCAGAGCATCTGCTCGGTGATCCCACGATTGGAGACTGGCGATCCGCCGTGATCGGCCGCCGAGCTTCCGTGGTCGTTCCCGAGCACCAACGAGGCCGCATCTTCCCAGTGGGTGGTGAGAGCCCTATAGGCATCCTCGGGATCCGAGGCCGTAAGGACCCGGGCCAACTTCGCCACCTTGTTTGACGGGTTTCGCATCTGCCAACCGACAGGAAGGATCCTCGTGGCCCGCGCCGTTCTGTCGATCGCGGCGGGCGGAATGCGACCCAGCGCGGAGCCGGTTGTCCGTCGAGCCCCCGCCGGTACAACAGACGCACTCTTCCAAACACGGTCAAGCCAGGCGTGGCGGTTGTATCCAGCGAACAACTCGTCGCCGCCGTCTCCCGACAACGACACGGTGACGTCTTGGCGCGCCACCCGGCTGACGAGATAGGTCGGAATCTGGGATACGTCGGCGAAGGGCTCGTCCCATATCTCAGCCAGACGGGGGATGACGTCGATCGCCTCGGCATCACCGACATGGACTGCCGTATGGTCCGTGTCGAGGTGTGCGGCAACAGCGGCCGCCTCAGCTGACTCGTCGAAGGAGCGTTCGGAAAATCCAACAGTAAAGGTGCGAATCGGCTCCGAGCTATGCCGCTGCATCAGCGCCACAATGGTGCTCGAATCGATCCCGCCTGAGAGGAACGCTCCCACCGGCACGTCAGCAACCATTCTAGCTGCGACTGCGTCGGACAATGCATCCTCGAGCAAATCGATCTTCTCGGAATCCGATCCGGTCAGCTGGTGTCGTTGTGCTCGCTCCACCGCGTCCGCAGCGGACCAATAGCAGCGTTGTTCTGGAAGCACGCCCCGGCTCGGCGCCTGCAACGTCACCAAATGGCCCGGCGTCAGCTTGCGGATACCGAGCCAGATGGTATCCGGCGCGGGAACGCAGTTATGGCGGAGATAGCTCGTGACGGCTCGGCGGTCGAGCTCCGCGGCGAACCCTGGCAATCGCACACAAGGCCTTCAGTTCGGATCCGAATGCGAAGATCTTTCCGACCCAGCCGTAGTACAGAGGCTTCTCACCAAAGCGGTCACGCACGAGGTGAAGCTTTCGGTCCCGCCTGTCCCACAGGGCCACAGCGAACATCCCCTCGCAGGCGTCGAGCGCGCGATCGATTCCCCAGCGCTCCACTGCCGCCAGCAGCACCTCGGTGTCAGAGACACTACGGAAGGGCACCCCGGCACGTTCGAGCTGATGCCGGACCTCAGAATGGTTGTAGATCTCTCCGTTGTAGGCCATCACCCACTGGCCACCGAACGAGACCATCGGTTGCGCTCCCCCCTTTCCGAGGTCGATCACAGCCAGACGCCGGTGACCGAACGCCACACCTGCATCCGCGTCGACCCAGACGCCGCTGTCGTCTGGTCCGCGATGCTCGACGGACGCGGCCATCGTCGATGCCAGGGCGGCCAGCCGGTCGGCACTCGTGGACGCTGTCGGGTCGAGTATGCCGGCGATCCCACACACGCCGGATCAGCCAACCTTTCGACGCGCTGCGTCAGGAACCGCCGTGGCTTTCCCTGGAGATGGTGTGGGCCCAGACCCGCTCATCGTCACTGGCACCCGCGCATCATCGGGGATGATGCAAAGGTCGTCAAGCACGCGTTGGTGCGGAGCTGACACGGAGAGGACTGACCAGACCTCAACCACGTTGTTGGCCGGTGTCCTCATTCGCTACCGGGGAGCTCCCCCACGGTCCGGCCGTAGTCGGGGTTCTCGCCGACCCGACCCCGGATGCCATCCCAGAGACCGTGCAGGATGGCCCTTCTCTCGGCACTACCGGTGGCCTTTTGCAGATGGCGGACCGAATAGGCAACATGCCACAGGTGCCACGAGGGACGTCCATGTCGTCGGGCAAGCAGGATGGAGTTCCGAGCGTGGTAGTACGACCGCCACGTTTCGCGTTCGTCGGTCGGGCGGTGCGGTCCCAGAGCCCCAGCTCGGCCGACCGACGTCTGTTGATCGGCCACGGCACGAGCCGACGCGGCGTCGACCAGCACTTCGAATCCTCCTTGCCTGACCCGGCAGAAGAAATCGAAATCCTCGAGCCCGAAGAACCAGTCCGGATCGGGGACGATGCCGGCATCGAAAACCGGCCGCGCCAGCAACGTCGCCCCCCAACTCGCTACGTCGACCGGGACGAGGTCGTCAGGGCTACCCCCGGAAGGGACGAAATTCTCCGTGTGGGCTCCTCGGCCCACGAATCGTCGTCCGAATGCCACCACAGCCCCCACGGGCCTCCCAGACCGCCGGCCGTGACACTCGGCGCGGCCCATGACATCGGCCAGCCGCGGACTGGGCAGAGAGAAAAGCCCCACGTCGTCTTCGCACAGGTAGGCCCACTGAACGGCACAGTCGGCGAAAGCAACCTCCATCCCGGCACCGAAACCTCCGGCCGGTCCGAGATTGCGGGGCAATCGGACCAGCCGGACGCTGGACTCCAATGCTGCGTCGTCAAGACCGCCAGGCCCGTTGACCACGACCACCACGCGATCGGGAGGGAGACCTTCCTGGTCAATCAGAGAGCGCACCACTGCGGTGGCCAGCCGCGGTCTCCGATGTGTGAGCACGACTGCCGAGATCGACTCTGGCACCGGCCGCGGGTCGGCACCAACCTCATCTGACTGGTTCAGATGGTCCTTCATGCCGTTCCCCACGTCGGTAGGCTAACAACCGTCGTGGAGGACATCGGTGTGGCGGACGAGAAGGGCGGGAGCGATCCCCCGTTGATCAGCGTGGTGGTACCGGTCCGGAACGGCATGCCGTGGCTCGATCATCAACTGCTCGCAATTTCCACCCAACAGGTGCCGGTCGAGTGGGAAGTCATGGTGGCCGACAACGGCTCCGAAGACGACACTCGCTCGTGTGTGGAGCGGTGGGCGCAGCGCGACCCCCGCTTTCACCTGGTGGACGCCTCGGCCCGCCGGGGCGCTGCCGCGGCACGGAATATGGCGGTCCGTTCGGCCCGCGGCAGCCTATTGGCCTTCTGTGACGCCGACGACGTGGTGCGGCCAGGCTGGGTGGACGCCATGCGGGCGGCCCTAGCCGACGCGGACCTGGTCGCGGGCGTGTTCGACTTCGGCGCCCTGGATGGAAGCAAAGATTCGCTCACGATCCCTGCGGCAACTCGACAACTGGGATTCCTCCCTTTCGGCCTGAGCGCCAACCTGGCCGTCCGCCGGGAGGTCTTCGAATCGGTGGACGGCTTCGATGAAGGATTGTCGCCGGAAGAGGACGTCGATCTGTGCTGGCGGCTGCAGCTGGCGGGGTATCGGTTCGAAGTGGCAGCTGATGCCGTCGTGGAGAAGCGCGAGCGTGCCGCTGGACTGCCCACGTTCCGTGGCGCCTGGGCCTACGGACAGTGCGGGCCGCGGCTCTATGTGCGCTACCGCGCCGACGGCATGCGGCGCGACCTTCGGGGAGCGGCAAAGGCGTGGATCTGGTTGGTGGCCGCCCTTCCCGGACTGGTCAAGCGGACCCGACGCCGCCAGTGGGTGCGCACGTTCGCCATTCGTTCCGGCCGGCTGGCCGCTTCGGTCAACCGTCGGGTGTTCTTTCCCTGAACCCGCCCTTCGAATTCCCGGCCGCGCCGTCGCGTGTTGATCGAATCTCAGGCGGTTGATATCCGCCACATCCCGAAATCCGCAGCCTTACTCGACGTCCCAGGTTGTGCCGACATGAAGCGGCGTCGCCACCATGACACCTTCGGGCGGCTCGAGTATGTCCGGGCCGAAGGCATCGAAGGACACCGCAGGTTTCCACGGAAGCAGAGGGGTGTCTGCCCACTTGCCGAAGCTCGTCATCGCCGTCCACACGGAGTAGCGGCCCTTGGGCAGCGGAACGTTGTGCAGTCGACACTTGACCTCGAAGTCGCCGGCCGGAAAGAGGCTGTGGTGCTTGGTGATGAACATCGGAAACGCCGTACCCAACGAGACGCCGACAAAGAAGTCGGCCTCGACCGACTCGGGCGAGTTCAGGGTCAGCTGGAGCTCCGCATCCTCCAGCGAGACAACTTGTCCACCGTCTGGGCCGGTGATGCTTGATTTCAACAGGCGGACGGCGCCGTCGTTGGAGGTAGCCACCGACGCGTCCTGCTCGATGGACTTCCGATACAGTGCGGCCACTTCCCTCGTGGGGCCTGCAGCCTGTACAACGGCATCGGCCAGCCATAGCGACTGGGCACACGTCGCTTCGACCGATGTGAGGTCGTGCGAGACATAGATGAGCGTGGTGCCCAGGCGCACGATCTCTTCGATCCGCCGCAGGCACTTCTGCTGGAAATTGGCGTCGCCCACCGACAGCACTTCGTCCACCAACAAGATGTCCGGTTCCAAAAATGCAGCGATGGAGAATCCCAGCCGCATTTGCATGCCAAGGGAGAAGTACTTGACCTGGCGGTCGATGGCGTCGGCGAGCCCGGCGAACTCGACGATCTCGTCGAATCGTTCACGGGAGAGCTTGCGGCGCATTCCCAGAACGGCACCATAGAGGAAGACATTCTCACGTCCCGTGAGGTCGGGATGGATACCGCTGGTCACGCTGAGGAGGGCACCCAGCCGACCTTGCGCCTCACACACGCCCGCGGACTGGTATGTGGTCCCGCTGATGATCTTGAGCAGGGTGGTCTTCCCGGAACCGTTGATGCCAATGAGGCCCAGGGTTCCGCCGGGTTCGACAGCGACGCTGACATCCTTCAGCACCCAGCGGTAGGGCTTCGTTCCCCCCTTCTTGAACGAGCGATGCGCGCGGAGAAGCTGGTCGTAGAAGAGCGGGGCGGTGCGGTCGGCCCGGAACTTCTTCCACACCTGCTCGACTCGAATGGATCCCTTAGGCAATGTCGGCAAAGTTCACCTCAAATCGCTTGAAGAGCCGATAGCCCACTGCAAGGTAGAAAGCGGTGCCGGCGATGGCCGCCAGTAAGGGTCCAGGGACGGGGTTCTGGCCAAGGAGCATGGCGCGGCGAGCGTCGTCGATCACCGGCCCCAACGGATTGAAGAAGCCGTACACAATGCGCAACTTTACGGGAATGAGTGAGAATTCCCAGATCACCGGGGTGACGAACAGTCCCAATTGGATGATGATGGGCAGCACCTGGGCGAGGTCCCGCATCTGGATGATCAAGGCGGATACCCCGAGCGTGAGCCCGATGGTGAACAGCAACTCGATCAGGATGAATAGCGGCACCCACGCCGTCTGAACGTGTGGGACGAAGCGGTAGATGACGAAGAGCAGCGCCAGCGGGACCCACGCGAGGACGGCGTTCACCGCGCACACCAGTATCGTCTCCAGCGGAAAGCATTCCCGCGGGAACTGAGTCTTGCTCATCAGGTCGTGATTGGTCAGCAGCGCGGTTCCGCCAGTCCCCAAAGCCTGGGCAAAGAAGGTCCAGCACAAGATCCCGATGAAGGCAAAGATCGGGTAAGGCACCCCAGGGGGAACCCCCAGCGCCTTGGTCCGAGAGAAGATGATAGTGAAGATGCCTAGCATGGCCATCGGGGCAATCAGGGCCCAGAGGATTCCCAGGGTCGCCTGCTTGTACTGGGCCCGGATGTCCCGTTCAGCCAGCGTGTAAACGATGTCGCGGCTGTCCCACAGATCGCGGAGCGAGGCTCTCAGCCGGGCGTCGTGACGATAGATCAGGTGGTCGGGCGGCTCGGCGGGCAACGCTGAGCCATCGGCCGCCCTTATCTTGCCCGAGGCCGAAGGTGTCCTCCCTTCCGCGGGAGTCGACAAGGCCATCGAATACATCACCCTCTCCACCCGCGAACGCAGGCCTTCGTTCCACCAACTTAAGGAGTGACAGTATCGCGCACCCGTTCACTGCCCGACTACAGCGGGGGTGTACAGGGGGGCCGGTACTATCGCCTGGTGGGCGTGGAAAAGGGCGTGCAGAGCCAGGTGCCGGCCGCCGGGCCCCTGCGTGTGCTACTGGTGATCAAGTGCCTCGGTTACGGAGGGGCGGAACGACTGTTGGTCGACATGGTGGCGACCGCGGACCGGTCTCGGTTCGACTACGAGGTGGCGTACGTCCAGCGTGACCAGGATGCCCTGGTACCGGCGATACGGGCCGGCGGGACACGGGTGCACTCCCTCGATGCCGCCCACAACGCCGACCTGCGATGGACGATGGCTCTGCGGCGGCTCCTGGTCACGGGGCGCTACGACGTGGTTCACTTCCACCTCCCCCTCGCGGCCGCACTCGGGCAGCTGGTTGTGGCTTCCCTCCCAAGGTCGGTCCGACCGGGTGTCGTGTACACCGAACACAGCCTGTGGGACCGCGCCAAGATCGCAAACCGGGTTCTGCTGCGGGGATCAATGGGGAGGAGTGAACGGGTGGTAGCAGTGTCCCAGGCGTCCTACGACGCTCTTCCAGCCTCGCTGCAACGGCGTGCAACGACCGTGGTGCACGGTGTCGACCTGTCCGTGTCGGACTCACTGATCGCCCGCCGGGCGGAGCTCCGTGCCCTGGTGCGGTCCGAGCTCGGCGTGAACGAAGACGAGCTCCTGTTCATGACCGTGGCCAACCTGCGTCCCGAGAAGGGGTACGACGTGCTCCTCGAAGCGACCAAGGCCATCGCCGAGCGCAACGTCTCCATCCGTATCGCGGCAGTCGGACGAGGACCGTTGCGCGAGCAGCTCCGCGCCCGACACGTCGAACTTGGACTCGGCGACCGGTTCCAGTTCCTCGGGCAACGCGGGGATGTGCTCCAGCTGCTCGCGGGCGCGGATGCCTTTGTCCTGGCATCTCGTCACGAGGGGCTTCCCGTGGCGTTGATGGAGGCTACGAGTGTCGGCCTGCCCATCGTTGCCTCAAAGGTCGGCGGCATCCCCCAGGTGTTGGAGGACGCGGTCGACGCGCTCCTTGTGCCGCCGGGCGACCCGGGTCTCCTCGCTCAGGCCATGGAGCGGTTGGCGTCTGACCCGGACCTGCGTGATCGTCTGGGCCGGCGAGCCAAACTCCGGAGCTCGACGTTCGACATCGCAGAGGCCAGCCGCGCCGTGGGTGATATCTACCTGCAGGTGGCCCGGTCACGTTGAACACCCTGGCCGGGAAAAGGCTCGTCCACGTCACCACGGTCGACATGAGCCTCGCGCTTCTGCTGGGCCCGCAGCTTCGAGCATTTGCCGAGGCCGGTATGGAAGTGATCGGGGTGTCAGCACCCGGCCCCTTCGTATCCCAGCTGGAATCGTGGGGCATTCGCCACGAGCCCTTGCGACACGCCACCCGATCCACCGCGGTCGGCCAGGACGCCTTGGCGCTCCTCGAGCTTTGGCAGCTGATCCGACGGCTCAAACCTGACATCGTCCACACCCACAACCCCAAACCGGGCCTCTATGGACGGGTCGCTGCCCGGGCCGCCGGGGTCCCTGGCGTGGTCAACACCGTGCACGGCCTCTATGCCAGTCCCGAGGATCGGGCATCGCGTAAGGCTCTCGTCTACACCCTCGAACGTGCCGCCTCGCTGTGCTCTGGCGTCGAACTGGTCCAGAACCCGGAGGATCTGGACGTCCTCCGCCGGCTGGGTGTGCCGAGTCGCAAGCTGGTGCTACTCGGCAACGGCGTCGACCTGCAGCGCTTCCAGCCCGAGCCAGACGAACAGAGTCGTCGGCAGGCCCGAGCCGACCTCGGCGTCGACCCAGACGCCCTCGTGGTCGGGATCGTCGCGCGTCTCGTCTGGCAGAAGGGCTTCCGCGAGCTCTTCGTGGCGGCCGAACGGCTCCGTGCTTCGCATCCCGACGTCGTCTTCGTCGTCGTTGGAGGATCCGACCCCGAAAAGGCCGACGCCATCTCTCCCGAGGAACTCGAGGTCGCCCGCCACCGCGGGCATATCGTCTTCGCCGGCAGCAGGGACCACATGGAACACGTCTATCCGGCCTTCGACCTCTTCGTGCTGCCGTCGTATCGGGAGGGCTTTCCTCGGTCAGCTATGGAGGCAGCGGCCAGCGGACTACCGGTGATCGCCACCGACATCCGCGGCTGCCGTGAGGTCGTGTCGGATGGCCAATCGGGACTGCTCGTCCCCCTTCACAGTCCCACGCGTCTCGCGACGGCAATCGAGGAGCTCGCCCTCGACTCCGAGCTGCGCCAGCGCATGGGCACGGCGGGCCGCCACAAGGCCGAAGCGGAGTTCGACGACAGAGCTGTTGTGGCCAAGACAATGCACGCCTATGAGCAGGTGCTCCTCCGTGCCACATCCTCCACCAGGCGCCGGACACCCTGGTCGGCCAGGCGCCCGTCGTAGCGGTCCAGATAGAGCGCCTCTGCGGCGTGTGTCAGTCGTTCGCGCAACTGGGCATCGCCCAAGAGCCGCAGCGTGGCCGCGGCGAATTCCTCTGGCTCGTCGGCCAGCAGGAGATGCACGCCGTCCTCGATTTCGAGTCCTTCGGCGCCAAGGGTGCTGGACACCACCGGGACGCGATGGGCGAAGGACTCGAGGATCTTGATCCGGGTGCCGCTGCCGTAGCGGATCGGTACCACCGCCACGACCGCACGGGCCAGCTCCTCCTCCATGGTCGGGACCTCGCCCACCACCGTCAGCAGTCCGGGCTGGTGCAGCTGCGAGACATTTGCGCCGGGACGACCGACGAGCCGCACCTCGGTGCCCGGCATCGCGGCCTGAACGAGCGGGGCGATGTCCGTAGCCAGCCACTGCGCCGCGTCGATGTTCGGCGGGTATCCGAGGTTTCCCTGGAAGAGCAGTACGGGCGGCCTGGTGGCAGCCGGATTCCCGACCGGCGCCTGGGGCCGCGGGTACGTGTTCGGAATCACCGCGACGTTGGAGAGGCCGGACCGGGTGGCATCGAGCTCGCTGGCTATCACCACCCGCTCCACCTGAGCCGCCACCGATTGCTGGAATCGGCGCCAGTCGTTGCCGTTGAGCCGCACTTGAGAAAGGGCCAGCCGACTCCGGAGAGAGCCTCGGGCCCCGGCCGACCGCAGCTGATCCGCGAGGAGGTCGGCCCGCAGCCGGCACTTGACGTCTTCGAGGTTGTCCAGATCCACGATGGTGGGCCCGAGGTCGGGCCGACCGGTCCATTCGTACGAACGCGCAGTCGAGAACCACACCACGTCATAAGGAGGACGGGCCCAGTCGCGCAGTGCGTTCCGGGGCGCGTGGTCCGCATGCGACATGGCCACCTCGACCGGGAGTCCGCGACGGGCCGCCCATTCGATGCGCCATCGGACACGTGCAGACGTAACCGGGTACGGCACGCCCATTGACCGCACAACCGGTACGGTCTGTGGCACCTCGACCTTGGAGTAAAGTGGGTTGTGCAGGACAAACAGGTCGAGTTCGGCCATTGACGCGACGGCCTCGACCACCTGGGCCAAGCGGACGAGCCCACCCCCGAGTGGCGGCCACGGCACGTTGTCGGCCACCAGGAGCGACCTCATGGAAGCTCCCCCGCTCCGTGGGCACTCACTGTGACCAGTGCCCTGCCGGACCCGTCGAGGAAACGTCGGTACTCGGCTTCAACCGTGTGCCGTTGGCGGAGACCCGAGTCGTGCCGCACGATGCCCACTCCTGGTCGTTCGGATCGTCCACACGTGGCGAAGGGAGCTACGACCGCTTTGGACGACCAGGGACACGCAGAAGCGACCAACGAACGCATGCAAACCCCGGGGCTCGGTGACGACGGGAAAATCAGGCGGCTTGACCGCCCTCGTTCCTCCAGCGTGAGCGAGCGTAGCGCAACCCTAAGGGCAGACCATGACACGCGACCGCCACTGCTACCGTGCGATCGCCGCCGTGCGAACCAAGGGAGAGGACGCTCGGAAATGACGCCGCATCTCGAGGAGGATGGCAGTCCGCTGGTCGTGCACGTCATACCCTCGCCGAGGGGCAGAGGTGCACAACGCGCGGCGCGTGTTCTGGTCGACCGACTCAACGAGACAGGATCGGCACGCCACTGCCTGCTCGGCCTCTTCGACGGCCCACCCGAGGTGGAGATCGACCTGGCCCTCAGGCAGCACGCCGGCAGCCGACCCGCTGAGGGATTCGACCCCCGACTCGCCCTCAGGCTCCGAAGGGTCCTCGCCCAGCTCCGTGCGGCAGCCGTTGTGGCCCACGGTGGCGACGCGATGAAGTATTGCCTCCCCGCCCTCATCGGCACCGGCTGTCCACTGGCGTACTGCGTCATCGGCACCTACGCGGGACCACCGACGCGGCTCCACGAGTGGGTGTGGAGGCGGATCTTGGCCCACGCGAACCTCGTCGTCGCCGTGGGCGACGAGGTTTTCGACGAGTGCATTGGTCGGTTCCGAGTTGCCGCACGGGGCGCGGTTGTGATACCCAACGGGCGAGACCCCTCCCTGTTCCATCCGCGATCGGAGCTGGCGGATGCAGCTGAGGCGACGCTCATATTCGTTGGTGCGCTGACTCCTCAAAAGCAGCCCGATCGGTTCATCGAAGTCGTGCGCCAGCTGCGAGCCGAGGGTCGCCCTGTCCGTGCCGTCATGGTCGGTGACGGGCCGCTCGCCGGGACATTGGGCCCTTTGGCGGCGGCTCACGGCGTTGAGCTCCTCGGGCCCCGCTCCGATGTGCCCGAGCTCCTCCGCCGCTCTGCCGTATTCGTGTTCACCAGCTTGCCCACAGGTGAAGGCATGCCGGGAGTCTTGATTGAGGCAGGACTGAGCGGCCTCCCGGCCGTATCAACGCCTGTGCCCGGGGCGGCGACCGTGTTGTGCAACGGCCGCACCGGGTTGATCGTCGACGACTCGGCAGCCGCGATGGTTGCGGCGGTAGGAGAGCTCTTGGATGGCCCGGACCGCCGGATTGCCATGGGTCTGGCCGCCCGCACACGATGCGAATCGGAGTTCAACCTAGACCTCATGGCGCACCGATGGCGGGCTGCCCTGCGGCAAATGGTAGAGGATCAGGCGGGAACCGCTGTCCCTGGTGCGTTCACACCGGCGCGACGGGCCATCGCTTTCCTGCGCGCGGACGCGTTCCCGCCGTCGCAGCTCCCAGAAGTAGCGCGGCGGGCGGTGGTGCGGACCTCGGGGAACGCACAGCACCACCAGGAAGAAGGGCATCGTGACCACTGCCTCCCGGGTGATCAGCCCGAGATTGCCGAGCGAGGCGAAGGAGTAACAAAAGGCGCCAGTGAAGATGACGCATATCATCACGTACGGGCGGGCGAACGCCGCTAGAAGTAGAAGCGTGTAGTCAGCGATGCCCCGTAGAGGTGGTCGACGAACCAGATCTGCGCGGGGGCGGAGATCAGGTGGAGGATCAGGCAGACCGTGAGGCCCTGGTCAACCAGCGGTCGCCACCCTCGGCCTCGGTGGTGCGTCGGATCCCGATCCGCCCGGTGGCAAAGGGGGCTATCGCGATCAGGAGGGCCGAGGATCGGCTCGGCGGAGGGTGGCTGTCCGTTGGGCAAAAAACTTGCCGGCTCGGCTCGCTCAGGCCTCCCGCGGCGCGTACTGGACCACGGACAGCTCGTCGAAGGGCGGCGCAGGAAGAATGCCAGCGGACCTGGTGACTGGCAACTGTTCCGTCGGGTCGCGTTCCACGCTCGGCTGCTCGCCGGCTGTCGCGAGCTCAGGGTCACCGCGACCCCAGTCGTAGAGTTCTAGGCCACCGTCGGTCAGAGCCATACCGACGACCGGAGCGCCGAGGTGTCTCAACGCCGCACTCATCTGGCGCATCTCGTCGAGGCGGGTCGTGTCGCGCTCGCCCACCACCAGCACCACGTCGGCCAGCGGTGTCAGTCCCTTCCCGTAGTGCACGGAGAGGTAGGAGGGGACCTCGAGGAACACCACGTCGACGATCTGGCGCAGTGCGGCGAGCACCTCCGGAACGCGGATCACCACTTGCGCAGGGTGGCCGACGAAGTTCCGCAAGTCCAGACGTGAAACGCCCGGAACACCAGTCTCCCCCAGCAGACGCTCCATGTCGGCCGGGTCCAGGGGTTGGGTCTGAAGCCGGACCCGCTCCTCCTCGATCGGGAACCCGGTGCCGTTCCCTGGGGACGGCTTCCACCACAAAGGCGTCGTTTGCGGCGGTTCAGAATCTCCTGAGTAGTCAGAATCTTTCTCCGAGTAGGAGGAAAGGCCGGCTGTACTCATCAGCGCCACTCGTTGACCGACTTCGGCGCAGACGGTGGCCAGGTTGGTGACCACGTCTGCCAGGCTGAACTCCTCTCCGGCGGAGGCGACCATCACCACTCGGCGCTCTGTGTCCCGAGCCGGGCTCGTCCTCGAGCGCAGGCGGCGTAACCGGCTCGCTCAAGGCTTCCCCGCTTGCACTGACCGGCTCCCGACTTCGTGGTCGAGCACAGGGTCCTCCCCGCCGTACCACCGTTCGTTTTGCTCCGCTGGCGGAAGAGGCAGAGGCTCGCGGAAAACCGTTAGCCAGAGCTTCCGATAGGCCTCGGTCGAATCGCTCGTTTCGAACGGGATCTCGGCGACCACGGGGTAGCCCAAAGCCGCCTGAGCTCGTTTGGCAGTTTTCAAGCGCCTGTCCAACAGCCACAGCGCCACGGCGGCGAGGGCGCCCAAGACCATGCCGATCACCAGCCCGGCCACGGCACGCAGCGTGGGGTTTTGCACCACGGTGGGGGTACCGGTGACTACCGCGACCGAGGCCGCCGGCGCCTGCACCACCTGGAGGCCGGAGCCCGGTTCCTGGACCACGAGACTCGCCAGGTAGGTCTGCAGGGCGTTCACCTGAACCTCGAGAGCCTGGGCGGTGAGGCCCGGGGCGAAGTTGTTGTCCGCAATGTCAGTCAAGACGCGATTGAGCGTCGCCTCCGTCTGCTGCTCCTCCGATTGGAGCGCGTTCGCCGTCTGGTCGTTCGTATAGGTGTTCAACGCATCAACGAAGGCCTTGTCGAGGGCGAGCGCCGCGGCGGGAGTCGCCCCCACGGCGGTCACGTTGACCACACCGTTCTCGCCACCGGCGCCCTGCCCGGAATTCCCGGCCTCGGAAGGTGCGACGAGCGAAATCTGACTCCGCACCGTCGGCAACGGCTCATTGAGGCCAGCAAGGCTGCTGGTCCGCGCCATGACGCCGTCGGTGTTCGCGTAGTAGAGGATCTGGGCGATGGTTATCCCACCGCCAAGAAGGCTCGGGCCGTTGGATGCAGTAGGAGGCGATCCGATGACGGACGAGGACTGGTAGTGGGTCTCGATGTGACCCTTGGGGGGGAGGCCAGCAGCAGGGGCACAGCCAGCCCGACGAGACCGAAGAGGGCGATCAGCCACCATCCACGGACCAGTGCGGCCCAATAGTCGCTACGTTCCATGACTCCTCCCGCCCTTCAAAGCCACAAGCGCAACCGCAGGTACGCCGATCGTCATATAAAAGTACCAGCCTCGGCCCATCGCTAAACATCATCAGGGTGGCGAAACCCGCATTGCACCGCCTCTCAGGAACCATTGCGAGCCCTCCCTCCCGCGGGGTCCTGACAGCGGCCCCGCAGACCGATTCAGAGCCGACCGAACTGAATCAGCACAACGTTCCGACAACTCAGCAACGTTCCGACAACTCGAAACGGTCCACGGGGCCGCGGCAGGAGACGACGTGGCCGCAAGTGAACGCCGGCGCCGCGAGGTGTGGCGAGGCGAGCGCGTCGGGACCCCACTGGTCACCCATGCGGGCATTCGAGAACTTGGGCCGCTGTCGACAAATTACAAATGGCAGGGCTCTGGGCTAGATTGCCAGGTGGCGTGAGGGCACCAAAGGGGGAGGGGCCCACATCACCTGTTTCGGCGACGAGATCTTCGATAATCGCAAGAAGGTTGGGGCGATCATGTGGATGCGGACGGAGGGGAACGCCTCGGCGCGATGGCGGTATTCCGCGCTTGGACCGTCGGTCGGACTTGACGCGATGATCGATCCCACTGCCGGTCGGGGCGTGTCGGAGCCCGTCTCGAAAGCCCAACCACAGACAACGGGCCTCTCGGAGAATCTGTCACATCGGATTCCCGTTCTGGCGAGCCGGGTGCGCGCCCAACTCCTGTTCATGGTGCTCGACGCCGCCTGCGTGCTGGCCGGGTACAGCGCCGCTGAAGTCTTCTACTGGCGGAATGTCGCCCCGACAGCCTACGGCTGGCATTTCGAACTCTTCGTGCTCATCGTCATCATCGTGACGCTGACCTGCAATCAGATCTACGGCTTGTACGGGCGCATGTGGCGTCATGCCGGACTCGAAGAAGCACGTCAGATCATTCTTTCGAGCGCGACTGTGGCCGCCGTCCTGCTCGTCGTCTACACGACAATCCAGCTCGCTGGGTATCAGGTGGTCCACCCCGAGGTGCTCGGGGTAGGGCTGATCTTGGCAACCCTCGGCATGGGCTTGGTCCGCTTCCAGTCGCGGATCTTCGCCTGGCAGCGCGGATCACGGGGCAACGGCCTGCGGGTTGCGGTTGTCGGGAGCCGTGACGCCGCGGCGTCGGCCGTGCGGGAAATGATCCGCCATCCCGATGCCGGACTGATCCCGGTCGCCGTGTTCGACGACGACACATCGGTGCACGGAATGTCGCTCGTCGGGGTGCCCGTCGTGGGGAGCATCCGGGACATCCCGGCCGCCACGAGCCGTTACAACCTCCAAGAGGTGCTCCTCGCCCTACCAAACGCGTCGCCGGAGATGATCGCCGACGTGCTCCACACGACCGAGGCGGCCGGCATCACCATGAAGGTGCTGCCGACCGTGCAAGACGTCGTGACCGGCCGTACCGGCATGTTCGCGATTCGCCAGGCACGCGAACCCGGTATCGAAGACCTCTTGGGTCGTACCCCGGTCGCGACAGACCTCGAGGGGGTCCGCTTGTCCATCGAGTCCCACCGAGTGCTGGTCACGGGTGCCGGCGGGTCCATTGGTTCGGAGATTTGCCGCCAGGTTGCCGGGTTCGCTCCTGCTCAGCTCATCCTCCTCGACCACGACGAGACCCACCTTCACGACACCGCGTCCGTCATCGAGGGCCCCTGTCAGCAGGCTCTCGTCGACATAAACGACCGTGAAACCCTCTTCGACGTGTTCGAGCGCTACCGACCCGATGTCGTGCTGCACACCGCCGCCCACAAGCACGTTCCAGTGCTCGAGGACCACCCTGTCGAGGCGGCTCGTACGAATGTGTTCGGAACGCTCAATGTGATCGAGGCGTCGGCTGCGGTCGGAGTGACCCGGTTCTTACTGGTCTCCTCTGACAAGGCCGTGAGGCCGTCCAGCATCATGGGCGCTTCCAAGCGTGCAGCCGAACAGGTGCTGTTGAGTCGGTCGCCTCAGCATGGCACGTATTGTGCCGTCCGATTCGGCAATGTGCTCGGGAGCCGGGGCAGCGTCATTCCGACGTTCGCCCGCCAGATCAAGTCTGGCGGCCCGGTCACGGTGACAGATCCAAGGATGACCCGGTTCTTCATGAGTGTCGAAGAAGCGGTGCAACTCGTGCTCCAGGCGTCGCTGTTGTCAGAGGGCCGAGACATTTTCATGCTCGAGATGGGCGAGCCGGTACCGATCATCGACCTCGCCCGCAGGATGATCCAGTTGTCGGGCGCCCAGGTCGACGTGGACGTCTCGATCAAGGTCATCGGTATCCGACCGGGTGAGAAGCTGGCAGAGGACCTGCACGAGTCCGACGAAGAGGTCTGGGAGACCGAACACCCGTCCATCTCGCGGCTGCTCCCCATCACCGCTCCGCCGGCCTGGATCGATTCGTGTCTCGAACAGCTCGACGATGCGATGCAACGGGGCGACTCGGACCGGGTACGCCAGCTTCTCTTCGCCATTGCCGGCGTTGCCCATGAGGGCGCTCCATTCGGACCGCCAACTCCAGCCTCAGTGGTCGACGGGGATCATGCGACACAACATCCGCCCGCGCACCGTCGGCGCGCCTCAGCGAACTTCAACCCTGAACCTGCGGGTTCCTAGTGGGTACACCAAAGGCCGATCGCCTGGTGGTCGTTGGACAGGGTTACGCCGGGCTTCCCGTCGCCATACGGGCGGTGGAAGCCGGCTTCGAAGTCGTCGGCTTCGATGTCGATGTGGTGAAGATCAAGCGACTCGCCGCCGGGGAATCCCATGTCGAGGACGTGACCAGTGACCAAGTGGCACAGGCACTGGCCACAGGCCGCTATGAAGCCACGGACGATCCAGCACGAACCCGCGGATTCGACGTCGCCGTCATCGATGTCCCAACTCCCCTCACCGACGGAGTACCGAATCTCTCACACGTCACCGACGCAGCGACGATGCTTGCCGGATCGCTCAGTCCGGGAGCGACGGTCATCCTCGAGTCGACGACATACCCAGGCACCACGGAAGACCTGGTGGCCGGCGTCCTCGAAGAGGGGTCCGGCCTGGTAGCCGGGCGTGACTTCCATCTCGGCTACAGCCCAGAGAGAATCGATCCGGGCAACGCCACCTGGCACTTCGTCAATACGCCGAAAGTGGTGTCGGGGATCGACAAAGAATCACTGCAGGCCGTTCAGGCGTTCTTCGATCGCCTGGTCGACCGCACCGTGCCCGTATCCGGTACCCGTGAGGCCGAGCTCACCAAGTTGTTGGAGAACACCTTTCGCCACGTCAACATCGCACTGGTCAACGAATTGACCATGTTCGCCGAGGCGATGGGCATTGACGTCTGGGAGGCCATTGACGCGGCGTCGACGAAGCCTTTCGGCTATCTCCGATTCACCCCGGGCCCCGGAGTCGGAGGCCACTGCCTACCTATCGATCCCAGTTACCTATCCTGGAAGGTGCGCAGAAGTCTCGGGCAGCCGTTCCAATTCGTCGAGTTGGCCAACGACATCAATCCGCGCATGCCCGACTACGTCGTATCCCGGCTGACCCTGGCGCTCAACCGGGAAAGGCGTTCAGTGAACGGTTCCCGAGTGCTGCTGCTGGGACTGGCGTACAAGCGGAACACGGGGGACATCCGAGAGTCCCCGGAATCGTGATCGCCCAGAGCCTCTCGGCACTTGGCGCTGACGTGAGGGTCGCTGACCCGCACGTACCGCCTGGCACTACCGAGCTGTTCCAGATTGAATTGACGGCGGACGAAGTACAGAAGGCCGACGCCGTGGTGGTAGTGACGGATCACGACGGCTTCGACTACGACATGGTTCGGGAGCGTGCGCGCTATGTGCTCGATACCCGTAACCGGATCAGCGGACCGCGGGTCGAATCGTTGTGATGGCTTCATACCAACGGTGAAGATTGTCGTCACCGGCGGAGCCGGCTTCATTGGCGCAAATCTTTGCCGGATGCTCGCACAACAGGACTTTGTCGACCAGGTCGTGGCTCTCGATGACTTCTCGACCGGCTCGCCAGAGAACTTGGCCGGCTCCCCCTCCGTCGAGCTGCTGGAAGGCTCCATCCTGAGCGCAGACGATCTGGACGGCGTGATGGCAGGGGCTCACGCGGTCGTGCACTTGGCTGCCCGCCCCTCGGTTCCCCGCTCCCTGGCCGACCCTATGGCGACCCACCAGGTCAATGCCACCGGAACCATGATGGTATTGGAGTCGGCGCGGCGCCATGGTTCACCCCACGTCATGGTGGCGTCCTCCTCCTCCGTGTACGGCGCCAATCCTGCGTTGCCAAAACGCGAGGACATGATGCCCATGCCGGTCAGCCCCTACGCCGCCAGCAAGCTGGCCAGCGAGGCGTATGTCCTCTCCTATGGTCGCTCGTTCGGAGTTCCGGTGCTCGCCTTCCGCTTCTTCAACGTGTTCGGTCCCTTGCAGTCGGCCTCACATGCCTACGCCGCCGTGGTTCCCGCCTTTGTGTCGTGCGCCCTCGCCGGGAAATCGCTGACGGTTCACGGAGACGGCACACAAACACGCGATTTTACCTTTGTCGGCACTGTCGCGTCGGTGCTCACCGACGCAGTTCGCCGCCGCGTGGTGGATCCCGAGCCAGTCAATCTTGCATATGGATCAAGCGTGTCGCTGTTGGAATTGATCACCCTTCTGGAAGGCATCACGGATCGTCAGATTGCGTTTCACCATGTCGAACCGCGAGCGGGAGATGTGCGCCACTCGCAGGCCGACCAGACCCGACTGTGCCGGTTGTTCCCCGATGTCCGGCCGACGTCTCTGCACGACGGATTGCGTGAGACGGTGGCATGGTTCCGGGAGGCACGCTGACGAGCTCCACAGGACCGCGGGCGGCGGCCCTGCCGCACCTCAGCGGCAGGGCCGTGCTCCTCGCGGGCCCCGATTACAGCACGGACATCGTGGCCAACTTTCTCGCCTCCCGGGTGTCCGACCTCGTCGTAATCGTCGAGGATCCGCAGTCCCGCATTGAGATGGCCCGACGACGGGCACGACGAGTCGGCTGGCTCGCCGTGGTCGGCCAGATCCTCTTCGTCGTCTTGCAGCAGTCAGTGCTCGAGCTTCTGGGCCGACGTCGGCGGACAGCAATATTCGACGCTGCGGCAGTCGATACGACTCACCCAACGCCCACCCACCGAGTGTTGTCGGTCAACGATGACGCGACCGTCGCGCTGCTGACATCCCTTCAGCCGGACGTCGTGGTAGTGCACGGAACTCGCATCATTGCCCAGCGGGTTTTGAAGTCGGCCGGCTGCCCGGTGGTCAACATGCACGCCGGCATCACCCTTCGCTACCGCGGCGTGCATGGCGGTTACTGGGCCCTCGCCGAGCAGTGCCCTGATTGGGTCGGGACCACGGTTCACCTTGTCGACCCCGGAATCGACACCGGTGTGATCCTTGCCCAGACGACGTTCGAGGTCTCCGACCAGGACACCATCGCCACCTACCCCGACCTGCACCTGGTGCACGGACTCCCTCTGCTCGGAGACCAGGTGGACAAGGCCATGGCGGGTGTAGAGCTCCGGCCGGTATCGGCGAGCATCGCCCCCGGATCGGGCTTCTACTATCACCCGACTATCTGGGGATACCTCTGGCGGCGTTGGCGCGACGGGGTGCGATGAGGAATCATCAGATCGTGGCCCGAGATTCCGGGCCGCAAGGTCCTCCAGTACCATCTGTGACAAGAAGGCAGATCAGCTTGCGTCCAGCTCGGAGAAGGAGCCATGGGCGGGACGTCGAGCGGCACCGAAAGATGTGGGAGGGGTGATCATGGCAAACCGGCCTGGAGCCCTGGTGATCTCGCTGGACTTCGAGCTGCACTGGGGGGTACGGGACCACATCACGCGGGACGACGCCTTGTACGGCCGACTTCGAAATGCCCGCGTGGCGGTGGCGGACATGCTCGATCTGTTCGTGGCTCGGCACATCCGCGCCACCTGGGCCACCGTAGGGTTCCTCTTCGCCTCGACCCACGATGAGGTCGAGGCCCATCTCCCCCGTGAACGGCCAACGTACCCACGAGCCGAGCTCGATCCCTACGTCGAGGCGATCGGGATAGACGAAGAACACGACCCCGAGCACCTGGCCGGTTCGCTCGTCGGGCTGATCAGCGGCAGCGCGGGACAGGAGGTGGCGTCGCACACGTTCTCGCACTACTACTGCCTCGAGCCAGGGCAGAACGAGGCGACGTTCCGGGCCGACCTGGCCGCGGCGCAGGCAATGGCACGGCAGCGGGGCCTGGAGGTGACCAGCTTGGTCCTTCCGCGCAACCAATGGAATCCTGCCTACACCGCCGCTGTCCTCGACCTCGGGTTCCGCTGCATCCGCGGCCCGCAACGGTCGTGGGGTCACCGAGCGCGCCAGGGAGGCGGCCGGAGCACGCTGCCTCGCGTGGCCAGGCTGACCGACACCTATGTCGGAATTGCCCCTCCGCCCACGACGGCGTGGAACGACCTCATGACGCCGTCGGGCCTCTGCGACGTGCCAGCCAGTGCTTTCTTGCGCCCGTACGATCCCGCCCGCAAGCGACTCGAGCCGTTGCGCCTGGCCCGTCTGCGCTCGGGAATGCGCCACGCGGCGCAGCACGGCCGCATCTTTCATCTGTGGTGGCACCCCCACAATTTCTCGCAGTTCCAGAGTGAGAACTTCGCGGTACTGGGACAGGTCCTCGACGAGTTCGACCGATTGGCGGCCGCGGAGGGAATGGAGTCCCTGACCATGGCAGAGGTGGCGGCGTCGGTAGCGCCAGCGGCACCGGGCCGGACCAATGATCACCGGTGATATTCGACTCCTGCGGCGCAGCGAGTGGAGTTGACCAGGAGGCCTTTCCGGCGTGATGACGGCAGCCCGACAGAACGATAGGCACCCGGCGAGGCCGGGCGGATTGCGCCGCGTTGCAGTGCCCGCGTTTGCCAAATTGCCCCCGGCGGCGAGACGGTCGATCCTGCACGCGTTGGGCAAGTACGCCCCATGGGAAGACGGCTTCGACCCCGCTGCGCCGCAAGCCAGTTGGAACGAGGTCACGGGACCGCCAGACTTCGTCGGCATCGGAACCCAAAAGGCGGGTACGACGTGGTGGTTCGACGCCATCTGCGCGCACCCCGATATCTACTCTCGTCGCGACATCCACAAAGAACGCCACTTTTTCGGCCCGTACGCCGTCCGCCCGTTCGGACCCAGGGAGTGCTCGCTCTACCACGACTGGTTCCCGCGCCCGTCCGGCCGCCAGACGGGCGAGTGGACCCCCGACTACATCCACTGTCCGTGGATCCCTGCCCTGTTGGCCCAGGCCGCCCCTCGGGCCCGCCTGCTGGTCCTCGTCCGCGACCCTGTTGAGCGATTCCGCTCAGGGCTTGCCCACCAACGCCGCGACCGGGGACGGCTCACGTGGGAGGCGTACCAGGACGCAGTCACCCGCGGGTTCTACCACGACGCCCTCCGCCGTTGGACTGCACACTTCCCACGGGAGCAGCTCC
Source organism: uncultured Acidimicrobiaceae bacterium (assembly GCA_963764305.1). Taxonomy (GTDB): domain Bacteria; phylum Actinomycetota; class Acidimicrobiia; order Acidimicrobiales; family RAAP-2; genus Bog-473. The sequence continues at coordinate 88,984 of CAVXSD010000007.1, forward strand.
TCTTGTTGCAATACGAGCGATGCATGGCCGACCCCGCCGGTCAGCTCGCCCGTACGTACGAGTTCCTCGGGCTGGAGCCGTTCGTCCACGAAGGGATAGGGAAACGCGTCAACGCGACATCACACACGCTCGGCATGGAAGAAGACGTTCGGTGTCGGCTCGTCGAGATCTACGAGTCTGACGTACGAGCGCTCTGCCACGACTTCGCGGAGATCGATCTGCGGCTGTGGCCCAACTTCACAAGCATCAGCGTCGACTGAGACTTACACCCTGGCCTGAGGTGCCGGCAACGCCTCCGATGACCAAAGCTGAACCGATTCCGCGGAAATCGATCCTTCCTTACGGAGAAGGGCGGCCAACCGCTGACGTGCCGCTCCCTGATCCGGCCGACAGGGAAGACCAACCGTCCAGCTCAACGATTGACCGAAGAACTCCTTTCGGTATCAGAGTCCCGCTCCCGACAATAGATCGCCCCGAGCCCGGATGATTCCGTCGGCGGCGAAATCAGGGGCGCGGCCTCGACGTCTTGCCCTTCCACGAGTTGCTCGCATTCGGCAAAATTCCCATTCCTTCTGTCTAGGATTCTGAGGTGATCAGCGTCGTCGTCCCAGTGCGCAACGGCATGCCCTGGCTGGAGCAGCAGCTTCGGGCGCTTGTCGAACAGGAGTGCCACGAGTCCTGGGAGGTGGTCGTGGCCGACAACAACTCCACCGACGAGAGCAGGTTGGTGGCGCAGGAGTGGATGAGGCGCTCGGGCCTCTTTCGGCTCGTCGACGCGTCTCACGCCAGAGGACCAGGGGGTACGCGAAATGCGGGGGTCGCGGAGGCTCGGGGCGAACTACTGGCCTTCTGTGATGCCGACGATGTCGTACACCCGGGATGGCTGACCGCTCACGTCTCCGCGTTGGCCGAATCCGACATATCCGCCGGCGTCTTCGACTTCTGGTCGCTCAACGGCCTCCCTCCACCTTCCCCGCTCTCCTATGCACCACCACCGGCGACGAACCTCTTTGGTTTTCTGCCGGCTGCTGGCAGTGGGAACCTCGCTTGCCGGCGGAGCGCATTTGAAGAGCTCGGTGGGTTCTCAGAAGATCTGATGACAGGAGAGGACTTCGATCTGTCCTGGCGACTGCAGCTCGCCGGACACCGCTACGCCCTGACCAGGGATGCCGTGATTGCCCGACGCGATCAACAGGGCTTCAAGGCGGTCTTCACCCGGTACGTGTCCTACGGACGGTGCGGACCGATTCTATTCCGCCGATTCCGATCCGACGGCCTCCGGCGCGAGCCGGTCATTGCTGTCAAGACATGGGTGTGGTTGGCGCTGTCGACGCCACGACTCGTGCGGCCAGGGTTTCGCGATCGTTGGGCCCGCATCGCCGGATGGAGAACTGGTCGTCTATTGGAGTCAGCACGACAGAGGGTACTCTTCCCGTAAGAGCATGGCCGCACTCGGAATCGGCGCTGAGACGCACCGCCGGATGCCACACCGAATAACGCGCACTGATCAGTTATCTATCCTGACACTGATCACTCGCTCGGCGGAATCTTCCCGATCCTGTGTTCAGGTCCCTCAGTAAAGCCAGACGCACGATTCCGTCCGTTCGACAGTCAGACGCTGTCGGCGGATTATTCGAATGGATCGTGTGGGCAATTCCGCGCCTAGGTGCCTCTACCCACATTGCTCGAGGGCTCAGCCGGTTCGCGGCCGTTCACGAGCCCTGGACAGCATCGGCACGTCGGCCCCGAATGCCCGTTTGCCACGGAGCGGGTAAGCCACCTCCGATGTGCGGTGAACCCTAATCGTGGGCGACCCTCCTTCCGTTTACGAGGTCTCCGCAGGCTCCTATCTGATTCATAGCGCTGTGATGGTCCCGACGAAGACTTGCCATCGTGCCGGCGGCCGACCCTTAGTGACCGACAAGTCGCCCTTCGTCCGTGTGGTGAGGCCCCGACTACCGTTGTCCTTCGTGGCGCATAAGGACTCCCGGCTCATCATGGTGCGACGTAGCACTCTCGTCCGCGGGGGCATCGTCGTACTGGTCCTTTCGGCCCTTGGTGTCGGAATTGCTGTTGGCTTGACCGTCGGTTCCCGCTCCTCACCATCGACGACGAAGTCAACCAGCGCAGGTGTCTCCACAACCCCCCGCATGGGTCGACCACCACCACCACGTCTCCCTCGACGACCGTGGCCCCATTGCCTGCCGTTTTGTCATGTGGACCGGGATCGACGGCTCACATTCGCCCCGCGACACTCACGATCGGATGCGCCAGCGGTGCCATCACAGTGACGCAGATCACTTGGAGGCAATGGGGGTCGGTCGCCGGCGGACAGGGCACGGGCACTCTGAACGTGGGCCCGATGAGTGCTCCGGCGATCGTGGTCGTTTTCCACGAGGTCAACGGGATCTATCAGGATGTCTCAGTAACTCCCTCGAAGAACGTGTCGACCACCACGACCACCGCGCTGACGAGAGCCACGACGACGACTTCGACGATTGCTTTGACGACGACCTCAACGGCCGGCGGCCTTTCACCGATCGCAGCCTCGCAACCGGGCACCGGATGGGGAGGGAATTGACTCCGTCGTCGTTGCGCTGGTGCGGAATGCGACCGTGTATCGCGGGGGCCTCGAGCACGGGCGCACAAGGGCGATTCCCACCCGTTTTAGCCCTGCACCTCGATTTCGGTCATCAAGTGGCGCAGGTAGAACTACGGCTCGTTGGGGAAGCAACGTGTCCGCTCGCTCAGGCAGCGCAGTGGTCGGGAGCCGGGAGGACACGAAGCTCAGTGCCGTTACTCCCGTGAGGGTCTCTGCCAATAGGGGCTCACCATCCGGAGCCCGGATGGCCGAGTCCGCCTGGCCTCGGTGGTGGAGCGGCGCTGGAAGGCTGGTCACCGGCCGACTACCGCGGATGGCGTGTTGCATCGGCAACGGCCCATGAGCATGCGGACTTGCTGGAAGCTCGGCGCAAGCGGTCCCCAGGCGTCATTAGGCGCCGCCTCTCGCGAGCTCAGCTACCCGGTACGATGGTCAGCCGTGGGCGTCTCGTGACCCAGGCTTAACCGCAGAGTGAGCAGAAGGGGGCAGTTCCACGATGTCAGAGCGTCAGGGACGCCGAATCGTGGCGCTTGTGCTGACGCACAATGCCCCGCAGTCACTCGCACGGTGCCTCGCTGCCATAGACGCCCAAGCTGACGTACCCGACGAAGTCCTGGGTCGTGGACAATGCGAGCCAACCACCGGTAGAGATGTCACTGCTCCCGAAATCCTCTGGGTCGTTGCGAGTCATCCGGTCGGAGGAGAATGGCGGACCCGCTGGCGGATGGGCGATTGCTTTGCACTACTTCCTGGCCAGTGATTTCACCCATGCCTGGCTGATGGACGACGATATGCTCCCAGAGCCGAAAGGTCTGGCCACCTTGTGGGATGCGGTGAGCGACGCTGCTGCATCTGCCTGTGTTTTTCCGATTGCCATTCAGCCCGATGGCTCGGTGGGCCGTTGGGGCTCATGGTGTGGCCTTCTCATCTCCCGGGAGATTGTGGAGACGGTGGGGCTACCGATGGAGGCACTGTTCTGGTGGGCAGAGGACACCGATTACTTGGAGTGGCGGATCCCGGAAGCAGGCTATTCACGTGCGCGTAATCGACCAGGCGGTCGTGCATCACGATGCCATCCGCAGGCGGCCGGAGTCTTTGACGCCATCGCCACCGAAGCCATCGGTGCCTACGACAAGATCATCGGTCTCGATCTCTCCGAGGTGGCCGTCGACGGGAGTCTGCACAAAAGTTCATCCCAGCCCTGCTGGAGGTTAGGGAACGGGCAAGAACCCGACCGATCGGGCCAAGCTCGGGTGGAAGTGGTCGGTCCTCACCGACGCCAAGGGCATCCCCATCGGCTGGACCAGCGACGGGGCCAATCGCAACGACTCGCTCCTCCTCGAGCCCACCTTCGCCCACGCCGCCGAGCGCGGTCTTCTCGGCGACATCGAGACGATTTGGCTGGACCGGGGTTACGACTCCGATCTCACGCGCCAGCGGCTGATCCGCCACCACATCGCTGACGCCGTGATCGCCAAGAAGCGCAAACGGGGCGAAACGAGCACGACCAAGAAGCAGCCGATGGGGTTGCGCTGGCCGGTCGAGCGCACCAACAGCTGGCTCTCGAACTTCGGTCAGCTGCGACGCAATACGGACCGCAAGCTCGTTCACCGCCTGGCCCAGTTCGCCCTCGCCGTCGCCTTCTTGCTCACGGCCAAGCTGATCGACTGGCGCAACCGCTGGTCACCGGGATGTGTGCCTATCCGCTGAGCCTCTTAAGCGGGTGGTAAGTAGTCCTGCTCCCGATGCGAGTCCGGCGTTGGTCGTCGTGCCGCTGGTTCCGGACGTCCCGGATCAAGAGTGCGGCTGAGGACTGCGTCCACGGCATCGCCGGTGACAGCGATCGACATGTGTGCCCGAACCCATCCGCGTGATCTTTCACCCAGTCCAGGGTCGTCATGGCGCCAGTGCAAGTAGCGTGCAATGACCTCCGACAACGCAACGGCGTTGGCGGGCTCGACCAGCTGGTCGGGGAACCCTGCCATGGAAGCGGTCAGACCGCCGACGTCTGAGGCCACCACAGGCGTTCCGCATGCCATCGACTCATGCACGACCAGGCCCTGTGTCTCCGCGACGTCACTCGGCAGAACCAGGAGGTCGGCCGCCGCCATGAGCTCGGGAACGTCATTTCGTCGGCCGAGGAACATGGTGTTCCCGCCGGCGTGCATCAACTCTTCCTGGTAGTCCGGCTCGGTCGCTGCACCACACACCACGACCTTCGGGCTGATTGTCATGCGATGAGCCGCCTCCAAGAGAAAATGCACGCCTTTGATCCGCTCCAGCCGACCGACATAGAGGATCATGTCTTCCGCGGGTAAGACGCCCAGAGCCGCCCTGACCGACGCACGCTCCGATTCGGGCCGTGGGTGGAACCGTTCCAGATCGACCCCCGTCGGGATGGTCGAAAGGCGGTCTGCGTGAAGGCCGGCGCGCTGCGACCACCGGAGGGAGGTGTCCTCGGATGGCACAATCACCTCGTCGGCCCGCCGGAGAAAGGCATTGAGCCATCGGGGTTGGTTGACGGGGGGAGGCAGGTGGAGATGGGCCACGACCGGAGCGCCGACGAGCCGGCCGATGGTCAGCGCGACGGGCACGTCGCCGGCGTTGTGCACATAGACGACCGACGGCCGGTGCCGAACACCGGATCGGATGGATCGAATGATCCCGAGTGTGGACGAGATTGGTGCCTCCCGCGAGGGAAGTGAGCCAGTGACCTCTGTTGTCTGGCTGACGAATGATTGCCAGCTCGGCCAGTAGTCGCCGATGCTCTGGTAGAAGAGGTCGACGTCCCAGCCACGGTCGGCAAGTTCACGCAAGATGGCGAGCTGCGACGCCTCTGTCCCGCCCACCGATCCGAGATGATCGGCAAACGTGAGGACACATCGAGCCGTCATACGTGTCCCTCCAATACCGCTCGGCTCATCCGGACATCCTTACCGAGGAGCGCGCGGCATTCCCAACCCGATCATTGCGATGATGTCGCGCTGGACCTCATTCGTCCCACCCCCGAAGGTGAAGATCGTCTGACTCCGGGCCTGCTGCTCGAGCCGACCACACAGCGCCGCCCCCGGCGAGCCTTCGACCAGGTAGCCCGCCTGACCGACCACGTCGAGCAGTGTTCGATAGACCTCCAGGGCCAGCTCGGTGCCGTAGACCTTGGTGGCCGACGCATCGGCTGGATTCAACCCCTTGCCGGAAGCCCACGCCACCTTCCAGTTCAGAAGTTTCAACACTTCGACCTTTGCCTGCACCCTGGCCAAGGTGATCTGGACCCACTCATGATCCATCAGCGTGCGCCCGTTCTTCAGTCGATGTTCCTGCGCCCAACGACGCACGTCGGTGAGGCTCCTGAGCAGACCCGAAGCCGGGCAGATCGCCACCCGTTCGTGATTGAGCTGGTTGGTGATCAGCTTCCAGCCCTGGTTCTCTGCGCCGACGAGGTTCGCGGCGGGGACCCGGACGTCCTCGTAGAACGTGGAGCTGGTGATGTCGCCTGCAATGGTGGGCAACGGGTCCCAGTGAAACCCTGGAGTGTCGACGGGCACGATGAACACCGAGAGACCCTTGTGCTTGGGAGCATCGGGATCGGTCCGGGCTGCCAGCCAGACGTAATCGGCATACTGGATCGCGCTGGTGAAGATCTTCTGCCCGTTGATCACGTACTCGTCTCCGTCGCGTACGGCCCGTGTCTTGAGTGAAGCCAGATCCGTGCCCGCCGAGGGCTCGGTGTAGCCGATGGAGAAGTGGACTTCCCCCCTAAGGATCCCCGGCAGGATCCGCCGCTTCTGCTCGTCGGTGCCGAGGGCCATGAGAGTCGGACCGACGCTGTTCAGGGTCAGGAGCGGGAGGGGCACACCGGCCCAGTGGGACTCCTCGACGAAGATCATCTGATCGATGGGCCCCCGGGCCTGACCGCCGTACTCGAGGGGCCACCCGAGGCCCAGCCAGCCGTCGTGGCCCATCCGGCGGATGTACCGGGTGTAGGGCGGCTCGTCTTGGGCCGAACCCTCGACGTCGGCAACGAGCCCCTCGAAATACTCGCGGAGCCGGCCCTGCAAGTTCCGCTGTTCTTCCGTGAACTCCAGGTACACGTGACCTCCGGTCAACATCTCTCTCGTCCCTGGAGAGAGCATCATCGCGGGGAGATCATCCTCCCCGATGACCCGACGGGGCTTTCGACGTAATTGACCCTACGGCGTCGCCGTGAGCCCGCCAATCGCCAGTGACCCGTCGCCGGTGGCGGCCGGGCCGTTCGTGACGCTCTGCTCCTGGTGCGCCACCTCCCCCTCTCCGCCGGTTGTCCCGTCCCCGGACTGACCCGGCATCGGAGGAGCGTTATCGAGGAAGTCGGCTGTGGGCACGAAGAACAGTGTGCCGGTCATCGCGGTGGAGAAATCGAGGATCCGGTCGTAGTTGCCGGGCGGGTCCCCGAGGAACATGCGCTGGAGCATCAGCTCGGTGACCGCGGGGGTCGCGGCGTACCCGATGAAATACGTGCCGAACTCCCCCGCTCCCAGCGACCCGAAGGGCATGTTCTCCCGCAGGATCTGGCGCTGGGTGCCATCGGGCTCAACGATGGTGTTCAGCGCCACATGTGAGTTGGAAGGCTTGACGTCATCGTCCATCTCGACGTTGGAGAGCTTGGCGCGCCCGATCACGCGCTCCTGCTCCTCGACCGTCAGGGCATCCCAGGCGGCCATGTCATGCACGTACCTCTGGACGATGACGTAGCTCCCGCCGGCGAACGCCGGATCTTCCGCCCCTATGGCCACGGCAGCCTCGGCTGCCGAGCCGGTCGGGTTCTCGGTCCCGTCGACAAAGCCGAGCAGGTCCCGCTCATCGAAGTATTTGAAGCCGTGTACCTCATCGACCACCGTCGCGGCCCCCGCCAGCCGCCCGACCACGAGGGAGGCCAGCTCCCAACACAGATCCATCGTTGCGGCGCGGATGTGGAACAACAGATCACCCGGAGTCGCCGCAGCCCGGTGCCGACCGCCGTCGAGCTCCTGGAACGGATGGAGGTCGGCCGGCCGAGGACCGGCGAACAGGCGGTCCCACGCCGTCGATCCCACTCCCGCCACGACGGCCAGCCCACCCTCAGGGGAGCGGAAGGCAACCGTCCGGGCCAGCCCGGACAGGTCGGCGAGCAGGTTGCGGACAACCGATGTCCCGCCGTCGTCGATCGTCAGGACGAGGATGACTGCGCTGGCCGTGAGCGGGGTGAGCACGGGCTGCGCCACAGGCGGTCCCGCAACGGCCTCCGGGCTCTGTGCGAGGTTTGTCATAGACGTTCTCCCGCGTCCTCTTCTGTGGTCTTCGAGCCGACGGGATCACGACGGCCCCGGGATATGTTCGGACGAGTGCGAGCGTAGCGGTGCTCGCTCTCGCTCCGGAATCGATCGTGTCCGACCATACGAAGCGATTCGACTCGATGGCGCGCGAATGGTCTCGCCACGGAGATGGGAGCTTGCGCTCCGGCACGGGGACCCCCGGGGCAACAGGGTTCTTCCACCCAAAGTGCCACGGTGGCGGTGTCCTCGGGAACGTCGCAACCTGGTCGCCGCGGGCGTAGTCGAAGAAAATTGGCGCATTGGCTGGTGGACCATCGCACGCCCTGCCCGATCTCTGGAGGCCGCTTTCGGCACGTTGCGAGTTGGCTTGCTCACGGCGTACAGAACCTCCCTGTCGATCAGACACCCGGTGTCCCCGATCCCCAGTGTGCCACCCGGCGCCTGCAGGAACGGCGAAGGGCTTGGCCGGGCACCGGGACCTCAGCCGTGGCCACCAGGGCGAGATGGTCGGCTGCATTCCCAGGCCCGCCAACAGGGAAAACCGCTCGGATCACGGTGCCGGCGCGCAGAAACCCGGAGAGGCGACGAACGGGCAGTGCATCGTTGGATTACCGTGCCAGACGCGATTCGGCCGGCGCCCCCTCCGGGGGGAATCGGGGGGTGAGGACCAGGGGCGCCGGCCGTCTCGCTGTGAGAAGCCTAAAGGCCTTCTGTAAGCGTGGGCTGTGGAGTGCGTTACGAACTTGTGGCATTTGTGACGCGAAACGGCCGGCTGGCAGTCGTCTGGTGGACGAATCGTGCACCGGGGACACCGAGCAGGGCACCCCCGACGATTCGACCTGGCAGTCACTCGTCCGACTGAAGATGGATGAGGACGGCAACGTCAGCCTGGTCCTTCATCGTGGTAGACGGATCGTCGCCGTGCGGTTCGGACTTGTCCTCGATCAGTGACGAGAGGGTCACGATGTGCGCAGTCACGCCTTCGAGTTCCATCACATCATCTCCGAAGGCGCCGTCGGGCCAACGGCCGCGGCCCTCGGCAAGCGGGGTGTACACCACGCCGTTCACGTCGCGAGCAAGAAACGCGAGGTCCAGACGAGTCGATCCGTGCACATATTCGGTGTACCCGTCCTCACCGAATCGCGTGCTGCGCTTCCATCCATCCCGGCGGAGCACCATGTCAACACGATCGAGGTCGGCCTTCCAGACGGCAATATCGATGTCCTCGTGAGTCCGGGTGATGTTCCGAGCATGGAAATCGACGGCCCACCCGCCGAAGAGCCAATAGTCGATTTCGTGCCTTCCGAATAGCTCGTGCAACCGCTCTATCGCGTCGAGCTGACCTACCTCCGTCATTGCCGGAATCCTATGCATGCGATCATCGGAACCCACGGGGACTCAGATCTCTCGATTCTGGCGAAGACTGCGACTCCCCTGCAGGGCTGGCGAACCGGTGTGGTCCTTCTGAGTTGCGGTCTGGACTTGCGGCCGTCCTGTTTGAATGGGCTCCATGACTCTTTATGCGATTGGTGAAGAACGACCGCGAATCCACCCCGAGGCTTACATCCACCCAGAAGCGGTTCTGATCGGCGAGGTTCATATCGGATCGCAATCAAGTGTCTGGCCGGGGGTCGTCATTCGTGCCGACAATGGACCGATCGTCATCGGTGCTCGGACGTCCATACAGGACGGAACTGTCATCCACACCCAATCCATGAATCCCACCCGGGTCGGGGCCGATTGCGTGATCGGCCATTTGGCGCACCTGGAAGGCTGTCTCCTCGAAGATCTCGTTCTCATCGGTTCAGGCGCGGTCGTCCTCGAGCGGGTCATCTGCCGATCATCCTCGCTCGTGGGAGCGGGTGCCGTCGTGTCCCCCGGCACCGAGGTCCCCGCCGGTGCAATGGCCCTTGGAGTTCCAGCCCGCATAAGACTTGGAGCCGTCGATCCGCGTTCGGTGGGGGCCCGCGCGGAGGCGTACTCAACAAGGCACCTGCCCCAGCATCGCGACGGCAGTCACGAAGTGACCATGGCGGAGTGCCTCGAACGTTGATGCACGTTGACGCCGTTGGTTCGCGTAGCGGGCGATCGCACCGCGACAAACTCCTCAGCCCAACGACATCGGGGGCTCGATTCGTCTGCAGCTGGACAACGCACATTTAGTCTGGAGAAATCCCTATTGAGACTCGGGAGGTCGCTCCATGTCGAGATCCGTGCTCTACATGTCGATGTCACTTGACGGGTACGTCTCTGGCCCCAACGACAACCCAGGCAACCCTGGCGGCGACAACTTCATGCGGCTGCACGAGTGGTTCGGGTTTGATTCGGAGCCCAATCCGAGCGCGGAGACAATCGATCCGTCTGGAATTGGCAAACAGTTCCTCGAAGAAGTCAAAGCGACCGGCTCGGTACTCACCGGTCGCAACACTGCGGAACAGACCGAACACTGGGGCGGCGATCACCACGACGGCGTCCGGATCTTTGTGCCGAGTCACCGGCCGCCGGGACCTTCCGTCGAGAAGTACCCACTGGTGACGTATGTGGCAGACGGGATCGCCAGCGCGATGGAACAGGCGAAGGCCGCTGCCGGTGACCGCAATGTCCTCGTCCATGGCGCGTCGACGGCACAGACGGCCCTGATGGCGGGTGTGCTCGATGAATTGCAGATCCACCAAGTCCCAGTGCTGTTCGGTGGCGGACGCCGGCTGTTCGACGTGTTGCCGGTCAGAATCGAGTTGGAGATCGTTCGGGTGATCGACACGCCTGAGGCCACTCACATTCGCTACCGCGTTGTCTGTAGCGTAAAGAGCACAGGTCGTGTGGGCGATCGACAAGAAGGGGAGAGGAGGATTGCAGCTGCCACCTTCTCAGAGGGACTCACCGCATACGTAAAATGAAGGCAGCAGCCCACGGCGGCCCGGGGTCACCTGGTTGCGCTGACCGATGGAGAGGGTCCAGAGTCGAGAAGAAGGAGAAATCGTGGACGAAGGCCGCCAAGTGTCATACGAGGCTTTGCCGGTAGGGGCAGCTGTCCTCAGTTCGACGGATACCCAATTCGGTACGGTCGAACATGTTCTGCAAATTCCCGAGCTGGACATTTTCGACGGCATCGCGGTCAAGACCGAGCATGGTCTGCGCTTCGTGGATCGGGATCAGATCACGGAGATTACGACGACCCTCGTACGATGCACTTTGACCGACGACGAGGCCGCGAACTTGCCCGCGCCCAAGGGCGCCCTGGTTCTGCATCCCGATACTGCCCGCGACGAGGGCCCATCGCTGACGGCCCGATTCGGCCGGCTGTTCGGGCGGCAGCACTGGAAGGAACTGGAGTAGGCCACCTCCCGCCAGGACTCTGCCTTCAACAGCCCCGGAGGCGATCGTGGTTGGGAACGCTGCAAGCCCAGTTCGCGGCCGACTGGCCGGTGTGTCCCGCTCGACGAGGAGGTGTGGCTCGAGCACCTCGCCCCGTGGCAGGCGGACCGCGAGCGCCGAGCGGCGACGATTCCAACTCCCCGGCTGGAAGCACCGTCCGTGACGGGTCCACATCGTGGGCCGACGAACGTCTCATGATCGGGGCAATCTCGTTGGCCCGGGGCAAGAGCTCGTCAGACCTCGGAGCGGATGACCACAGCCTGCAGACGGGGCGAGGACTCTGCAAGACCTCGAGCGGAGTCCTCTGAAATCGCCTCCCAGACCAGCCTGGAACGGGCGTTCACGAGATGCCCAGGCTCTCGGCAAGGGGACATGCCCACTGCGCCGAGCGTCGCGGCCTTAGCGTTGAGGTCATGGACGGCAACGACAGCGGGCGACACAAAGGTCCTGCCCACGCCCGGAAGCGGGTACTGCCTCGGGAAAACGAGGAACGCCTCGTCGAAATGGGCAGGCAGCTCCCTCCGCCGAGCGAAGGCGAGCTCGAGATCGTTGCCGGACTGCGCGCCTCGCGACGGCGCCGGCGTCTTCTCACCTGGGGCGCTGCACTCTTCGTCGCGGCGCTCTGCGCGGGTGCCATCGCACAGTGGGTCCGACCGCTCCCCGACGCCAGCCTCAATACCCAAGATGTCCGAATCCCGGGCGTGGCACCGTCCTTCGCATGGCCGGGCAGCGGAGAGGCGGCGGCGGCGGTCGTCGGTGTTGGGACGGTGGGCCAGGTCCGTGGATCCCAGTCTGTCCCGGTCGCTGGTCTGGCCGGGCTCCTGACAGCCTTCGTGGTCGTGTCAGATCACCGATTGGCGCCGGGGGACGACGGCCCGGCCATCCCCGTCACCGCGGACGCGCTGGCGGCGTATCAGGCCGGGCAGGCGAGCCACGAGTCCGAAGTCCCGGTCGCAGCCGGAGAGTCACTCACCGAACTCCAAGCCCTCGAAGGACTCTTGGTCGACTCGGGTGCCGACATGGCGACGGTCCTCGCCGACTGGGACGCAGGAAGCGTCAGTGCGTTCGTGGCCAAGATGAATGCCGCAGCGAGCAGGCTCGGCCTGGCCTCGACACACATCACCGATCCGAGCGGCGTGGACCCGGGCACGACGAGCTCGGCAGAGGACCTCGTCCGCCTGGGCGAGGCATCGCTGTCCGTCCCCGTCCTCCGACAGATCGTCTCGCTGGGCCAGGCGAGCGTACCGATGACCACCGTCGTCTACAACGCCAATTTCGACTTGGGGCACGATGGGATCGTCGGCATCAAGACCGCGTCCGACTCCAGTGCACAAGGTTGCTATGTCTTCGCTGCGCAGCAGAACATCGGTGGGAAAGACGTCACGGTCGTCGGTGCCGTCCTGGGTCAGCCGGGCGGGGCGCTCGGCCCGAACACTGCCGCAGTCGATGCGGGCGACGCGCTGGTGAGGAGTGTCTTCGCTGCCCTGCACAGCTTCACCATCTTCGCCCCGGGTCAGAAGGTGGCGGACGTCGTTGCAGCCTGGGGTTCGATGGCGCCGGTGACCGTGACACAGCCGGTCGACGTGATCGGGTGGCCCGGTCTCGTTGCCACCCTGGACGTTCGACACCGCCACTTGGATGGTCCCTTGCCGAGCGGAGCCACGGTCGGGGTGCTGCGAGCACACGTGGGGCGCACTGCAGCACAAGTGGAGCTGCGGACGGCGAGTGCGCTCACGGGCCCCGGGGTGTGGTGGCGTCTCACGCGTTGAGCGGCCTGGCGGGGGCACCACCCTGAGCGTCCCGGTACGCCGGCGTGTCTATCAGGTCCTGCCAACTTCGTGTGCCAATGCGAACGATCGCGATGATTCGTCCTGTTGACCGTCGCCCGGGCAGAGGCAACAGCGATCTTCATCTCCTCGGCAAGGGATCCGTACCACCCGTCCCTCTCATGGCACGAGTCTTCCCAGAGGTCGGTCATCGTTCGTCCGAGAAGGAATTTGATGAGTTCGAAGTCAAAGCGCCGACATGTTCGAGCGCCGCGCCGCTGCTCGAAGTCCTCGTGTCCCACCCGTGATTTCACGCACGGCGAAGCCGGGAACCGTGCGCGAAGCGTGACCGGGATCGTCAGCGGCTGGGCGGCAACGATGCCATGAGCCCGTAGGACCCGACCATCGAGGCATCGGCGGGGACGGGTCCCTCAGCACAGCGCCCCCCGATACCGGATTGGAACGCGGCGAACGCCGCCGACGACGTCAGTGGGTTCTCCTCGCCGTCGAGGACGGCCACGTGCAGGAAGCTCACGCCGTCGTCGAGACGGAAGGCCGCGTAGTGGAATCCGCTTCCAGGATCCTGCCCGGCCAGCTCGGCGAACACCTCCCGGATGAGCCGCTCGTTCTCGTCGGCGTGCTCGGGCTTGGTGCGGTAGCGGATCACCTTGGTCGTGGACATGCTGCTCCTCCTCTTTTGCGATCGGGCCCGGGTGCTGCCGGGTTCAGATGGCGCGCATGCTGTTGTTGCGCGCGTCGTGGGTGAGCTCGGCCAGGCCCAGCACCTCGAGGAGGGGCGGGAGGTACATCCCGAAGCGGCCCCGGTAGCCCTTGCGGCGGCCGTACCAGCCGCCGACCGGGTTGTCGGGCGAACGTCCCCACGCCTCCACCGTCCCGTCCGTCGCCGCCTTCTTCTCGTCGGCCGCCCCGAGCGGCACCCAGTCGCCCTGGGCGACGAGCCAGCCGCGCAGATCCTCTATCGCCCGCAGGTCATACGTCAGCTTCGTCGAGCCCACCTGGCACACCAGCACCGCCGGCTCCGCCTGCTCGTCCCGGTACATCGTGTACTCGGAGCTCCCCGGAGGGGTCTTCAGCACCCAGGGGTCCTCTTTCGTTCCCGTCGCCATCAGCCGGCTCCTCCCTCTGCGGCCGCCGTGAAGTGCGGCAGCAACGCATCCCATCCGCCGCGGTTCTGATCCCTCAAGCCGTCCGCCTCGTCGCCCAACTTCTCCCACCCGCCGTGTTCGATCTGGATGCGGGTGCGCGCCTCCCCCTCGCCGACGAAGGTGATCTCCACCTCGGTGGCCGCGGCGCGGTCCCGGCCGAGGTGCCACCGATACGCCAAGCGACGGGGCGGCTCCCACACCGTCACCTCGCCCCACTCGTGCCGGACGCCGGCCGACGTCCGTTCGTAGATCCGCCCGCCCTTGCCACTCTCCAGCACGACCTCCTCCGCGTCGCCGCTCACCGTGTGATCCCGCGGCCACCAGGTACCGATCCGCGACGTCCACACTTCGAACGCGTGCTGGGGCGCGCAGTCGACGTCGAAGCTCATGCGCAGCGAGGCGGTCACGACGGCGGCGGCCCGGTGTTCTCGGCCAGCAGGCGGAACCGGGCGGCCGCCTCACCCCACACGCCCTCGAGGTAGTCCTGGACCGCGCGCAATCCCCCGTCTTGGAGATGGTAGATCCGGCGGTTCCCCTCGGCCCGCTCGGCCACCATCCCCGCGTCCTTCAGCAGGCGCAGGTGGCGCGAGACCGCCGGGCGGCTGATGGGCAGGGCGGCCGCGATCTCGTGGACGGGCTTGTCGCCCCCGCTCAGCAGCCGCAGGATCTCCCGACGGTTGGGGTCGCCCAGGGCGTCGAAGGGATCGCCGGCGGCGTCCGCCTTCGGCATCGGCTCAGCGCCCCGAGTCCGGTAACATGCTCGTTACCGTAACAGAATGGTTACCGATGGGCAACGCCCACGGTGAGCGAGGCGGCCGGGATCAGGCGGCGACCAGCGTCCTCGAGGCCACCGTCTGCTTCACCTTCTCGGCCACCGAGGGGGCCGCTTCGATGATCCGCCGGAACTCCGCCGGAGAGCCGGCGTAGATCTCTGCGTCGGTGATGGCGGTCACGGTGGCGTTCCGCCTGCCGTGGCCGTGCCCCTGCAGCAGGGCCATCTCGCCCACCAGGTCGCCGGGTCCGATGGTCGCGATGCTGCGTCCACCCTGGGTCACCTCGGCCATGCCGTTGACCAGGATCATGAACTCGTTGCCGATGGCACCCTCACGCACGAGGACGCGGCCGGCCTTGACCTTCAGCCTCGTCAGCTGCTTCCGAATCACAGCCAACTCGGAGCGGCTGACCTCCGAGAACAGGTCCAGCTCCCGCAGATCGTCCTTGAGCAAACGCATTGGTGCTCCTTCCAACTCACTCTTCCCTGGCCAGAGTGACGCCTGGACGGATAATCTGTCAAGCAGCTCGGGAAGATTCCTTCTATCTCTCTAGGAGATTAGCGGGAGTTATCCCTCGAACCAGCGGTAGAGGGTCCAGCCGGCCATGGGACGGGCGCCCAGGCGCTGGTAGAAGTCCATGGCCGGGACGTTCCACTCGAGCACCTCCCACTCCAGGCGGCCCTCGGTCTCCTGGCGCAGCCGGGTGAGGAGCTGGGTGGCGTAGCCCTGCCGCCGGTGCTCCGGGCGGACGTAGATGTCTTCGAGCCAGATCCCGGTCTTGCCCAGGAACGTCGAGAACGTCCGGTACCACAGGGCATGCCCGGCCAGCCCCCCGCGGCCGTCCTCGACGACCCAATCGTGCGCCATGGCCGCGGGGCCGAACAGCGTGCGGGCGAGATCCTCCTCGGCGATCGACACCTGGTCCGCGAGGTTCTCGAACTCGGCCAGCTCGCGGATCATCGCCACCAGTTCGGGGACGTCCGCCTCGACCGCCGGGCGGATCACCCCTTACGGGCCCGATTCGCCGCGGAGACCACTGCGCCGAGCGAGGCGTCCAGGATGGACGAGTCGCGGCCCACGCCCCACCAGGTCGACCCGTCGGACCCGGCGCACTCCACGTACGCCACCGCCGACGCGCCCGAGCCCTCGGTGAGCGCGTGCTCGGAGTAGTCCTTCACCTCCAGAACAATACCGAGGTCGGATTTCAGCGCCGAGACCAGCGCGTCTATCGGCCCGTTGCCCTCGCCGGTCACCGTCCGGTGCTGGCCGTCCACCAACAGCTGAGCCGTGACGCTGGTGTGGCCACGTCCGGTCGACACCTCGCTGGTGATCAGGCGCAGCCCGGCGTCCTCGGGCAGGTAGATCTCCTCGAAGACGTCACGCATCTTGCCCGAGGGGATGACGGTTCCGCTCGCCTCGGTGATCTCCTGCACCCGCTTGGAGAATTCGACCTGCAGCCGCCGCGGCAGGTCCAGCCCGTGGTCGGTGTCCATCAGGTAGGCCACCCCTCCCTTGCCGGACTGGCTGTTCACCTGGATGATCGCCTCGTAGGTACGGCCGGTGTGCTTGGGGTCGATGGGCAGGTAGGGCACCTCCCACTCGTCGTAGTCGTCCCCGATGGCGGCCATGCCCTTCTTGATGGCGTCCTGGTGCGACCCCGAGAAGGCGGTGTACACCAAGTCCCCCGCGTAGGGGTGGCGCGGGTGCACGGGCAGGCGCGTGGCGTACTCGGCCACGCGGCGCACCTTCTCGATGTCGCCGAAATCCAACGCCGGGTCGATGCCCTGCGAGAAGAGGTTCATGGCCAGCGTCACGATGTCGACGTTGCCGGTGCGCTCGCCGTTGCCGAACAGCGTGCCCTCCACCCGGTCGGCGCCGGCCAGCACGGCCAGCTCGGCGGCCGCCACGGCGGTGCCGCGGTCGTTGTGCGGGTGCAGGCTGAGGACAACGGAGTCCCGATCCTTGATGGTGCGGCCGAACCACTCGATGACGTCTGCGTACACGTTCGGGCTGTACATCTCGACCGTGGCCGGCAGGTTGAGGATCACGGGCGACTCGGGCGTCGGCTCCAGGACGTCCATCACCGCCTCGCAGATCTCGACGGCGAACTCCGGCTCGGTGCCCGTGAAGCTCTCGGGCGAGTACTCGTACCTGACCTCGGTCCCGCTCACCTGGGCCTCGTACTTCTTGCACAGCTCCGCTGCCCTGACCGCGATGTCGACGATGCCCGCCTTGTCGAGGCCGAACACGACGCGGCGCTGCAGCTCGGACACCGAGTTGTAGAAGTGCACGACGGCGCGTGGCGCGCCGGCCAGTGACTCGAAGGTCCGCTCAATCAGCTCCTGCCGGCACTGCACCAGCACCTGGATCTCGACGTCGTCGGGGATCAGGTTCTCGTCGATGATGAGGCGCTGGAAGTCGTAGTCCGTCTGCGACGCGGAGGGGAAGCCGACCTCGATCTCCTTGAACCCCACGTCGATCAGCGTCTGGAACAGCGCCAGCTTGCGCTCGGAGTCCATGGGGTCGATGAGCGCCTGGTTCCCGTCGCGCAGGTCCACGCTGGACCAGCGCGGGGCCCGGGTGAACTGGCGGTCGGCCCAGGTACGGTCGTGCAGGACGAGCGGCACGTGCGAGCGGTACTTCCCGAAGGGCATCGGTGACGGATCGCAGGGCAGGGCCAGGTGACCCCGCTCCATGTCGTCACCACTCCCTCTCCGTCCCTCAGCCATCGGTTTCTTCCCTTCTCTCTCTATCGGCACCGGCCCAACAAAAAACCTCCTGGCCTTTCGGCGCAGGAGGTTGCGAGCGAACGCGATGTGGCGTTCGCCGTCAGGTAAGCAGCAGGTCGGACACGATCGGCTTCACCATGATGAGTCTAATCGTCCCATCGGGTGGGGCGGGCGTCAAGGCGTGATCGGCGAGCCGAAGCGCAGCAGGTTCCCGTCGCCGTCCGTGTGGGCGGCCTCCCACACCGAATCGGGGTCGAAGAGGTCGGAGGTCTCGCCCACCGCCGCTGTGCGCCATTCCGCGTGCAGCGCGTCGGCGTCGTCGACGGCGAGGTAGGCGGCGCCCCGCTCCGCGGCCGGCCCGTTCTCCTCGGCCAGCTCGAAGTGGATGCGGACCCCGTCACGAGAGGCGGTGCCGTACCCGCTCCCGTGCACGTGCACCGTGAAGCCGAGGGCCTCGTAGTGCGCCTGCATCGCGGCCATGTCCGTCGTGGGGAAGATCGGGGAGATGCTTTGCAGCGAAGCCATGCCCGGTCACGCTACCGTGGTCGGATGCGCCGGCCGCTCTCGACCCTGTTTCGCGCCGCCCTCATCGTCGGCGTGCTGGCGGTGGTGCGCGCCGTCCTGCTCGACCGGGCGCCGCGCCGCGAGATCCACCGGGGCGAGCCCGTCATCGGCAGCCTCGACACGTGGCCGGACGTGCCGCGCAAGCCGCAATCCTGAGGGGCGCCGCTACAGGGTGACGCGATGGATGTCGAGGATGCCCTCGTCGCCGCGCAGCTGATCCACCACATTGTCGGGCGCCGGCGTCGCCGTCGAGATCACCATCATGGCGGTGGTGGTCTCGGGGCTCGGGCCCACGGCCATCGACGAGATGGAGACACCCGCCGTCCCGAGCGCCGTCCCCACGATCCCGATCACGCCCGGCCGGTCGTCGTTGCGCACCACGAGCATGTGGGTGGACGGCGGCACCTCCACCATGTGCTCGTCGACGATCACGATGCGGGGCTCGGTGCGCAGGCCGGCGGAGATGAGCGTCCCGGCGACGGAGTGCGAGCCCGAGCGCAAGGTGATCAGTGACTTGTAGTCGTGCGACGTGGCGGTCGAGGATTCGCGCACCTGGAGACCACGCCGCTCGGCGAGCTGCGGCGCGTTGACGTAGGACACGGGCTCGTCGGTCGAGCCACCGAAGATGCCCTTGAGGACCGACAAGGTGAGGATGCCCGTGCTCTCCCCCGCCAGCTCGCCCTGGTACTCCATGTCGATGGCGTCGGGCAGGCCGTCGTGCAGGCCGACGAAGAAGCGGCCGAGCTGCTCGGCCAGCGCCATGAAGCCGCGCACGGTGTCGGTGACGTCACGCGCCGCCACGTTCACCGCGTAGGGAACGAAGTCGCCGGCCAGGGCCAGCAGCACCTGCTCGGCGATGGTGACGCCGGCCTTGTCCTGCGCCTCCTCGGTCGACGCGCCCAGGTGCGGCGACACGACGACGCCGGGCAGTTCGAAGAGGGGCGACTCGGTGCAGGGCTCTTTGGCGAAGACGTCGAGGCCGGCGCCCGCCACGATCCCGTCGCGGATGGCCTCCGCCAGCGCGTCCTCGTCGACGATGCCGCCGCGGGCGGTGTTCACGATGCGAATGCCGGGCTTCGCCTTGGCCAGGAGGTCGCGGCCGAACAGCCCGATGGTCTCCGGCGTCTTGGGCGTGTGGATGGAGACGAAATCTGCCTCGGCCACCAGCTCCTCGATGCTCATCAGGCGCACTCCCATGGCCCGCGCCCGCTCACGGGACACGAAGGGGTCGAAGCCGATGAGCTCCATGCCGAAGGCGTGGGCGCGCTGGGCCACCAGCGAGCCGGCCCGTCCGAGGCCGACGACGCCGAGCACCTTGCCGTGCAGCTCGACGCCCTCCCACTTCGAGCGCTCCCAACGGCCGGCCACCAGCGCGCCGTGCGCCTGCGGGATGTTGCGGGCCTGCGCCAGCAGCAGGGCCATGGCCTGCTCGGCGACCGAGAGGATGTTCGACGTCGGCGCGTTGACCACCATGACGCCGCGCGCCGTGGCGGCGTTGACGTCGACGTTGTCGAGCCCGACGCCGGCCCGGCCGACCACGGCGAGCGCGGTGCCGGCGGCCAGCACGTCGGCCGTCACCTGCGTGGCGGAGCGGATGATCAGCGCGTGCGCGCCCACCACCGCCTCGAGCAGCTGCTCGGGGCTCAGCCCTTCCCGCACGTCGACCGTGTGGCCCGCCTCGGCCAGCAGGTCGAGCCCGCTCTGCGCGATCTTCTCCGTTACCAGTA
This sequence comes from uncultured Acidimicrobiaceae bacterium, assembly GCA_963764305.1. GTDB lineage: Bacteria > Actinomycetota > Acidimicrobiia > Acidimicrobiales > RAAP-2 > Bog-473. The sequence continues at coordinate 108,977 of CAVXSD010000007.1, forward strand.
CCCGTGCCACCTCGGTGGTCTCCTCACTCCCCCCGCCGATTGCCCCCACCGATTCGTTTGTCAGTCTTGCGCCTCGCCGAACAGCGCGGCCAACCGGCTGACTCCCTCGGCCAGGTCCTCGTCGCCCAGCGCGTACGACATGCGGAAGTAGCCCGGCGCGCCGAATGCCTCTCCGGGCACGACCGCCACCTTGGCTTCGTTGATGCAGATCTCGGCCAACTCCGCGCTGCTCGCCGGACGTTGTCCCCGGAGGCTCCGCCCGAGCAGCCCCTTGACCGAGGGGTACGCATAGAAGGCGCCCTCGGGCTCCACGCACACGACGCCCGGAATGTCGTTGAGCATCGAAGTGATGGTCAGGCGCCTGCGGTCGAAGGCCGCCCGCATCATCGCCACGTCCTCGAGACCACCCGAGACCGCGGCGAGCGCGGCCCGTTGCGACACGTTGGCCACGTTGGAGGTCTCGTGGCTCTGGATGTTGGTCGCCGCGACGATGGCGTCCGTCGGGCCGATCAGCCACCCCACCCGCCAGCCGGTCATGGCGTAGGTCTTGGCCACGCCGTTGGCCACCAGGCAGCGGTCGGCCAGCTCGGGCACGAGCACGGGCATGGAGTGGTGCTCGGCCCCGCCGTAGACGAGATGCTCGTAGATCTCGTCGGTCAGCACCCAGATGTCCTTGGACACCGCCCAGTGGCCGATGGCCTCGATCTCCTCGCGCCGGTAGACGGCACCGGTCGGGTTGGACGGCGAGACGAAGAGGAGCGCCTTGGTGTTGGGGGTCCACGCCGCCTCGAGGTCCTCGACCGAGGAGCGGAAGCCGGTCGTCTCGTCGGAGGACACCACGACCGGCGTCCCACCGGCCAGGGCGATGGACTCGGGGTACGTCGTCCAGTAGGGGGCGAGGACCAGCACCTCGTCGCCGGGGTCGCACAACACGGCGAACGCGTTGGCCACGGCCTGCTTCCCGCCGTTGGTGACGAGCACCTGGTTGGCGGCCACCTCGTAGCCCGAGTCGCGCAGGGTCTTGGCGGCGATCGCCTCGCGCAGGGCCGGGATCCCGGCCGTCGGGGTGTAACGGTGGTTGGCCGGCTCGCGGCAGGCGACGACGGCCGCCTCCACGATGTGTGCCGGCGTGGGGAAGTCGGGCTCGCCAGCGCCGAAGCCGATGACGTGCTCCCCCGCCGCCTGCAACGCCTTGGCCTTCGCATCCACGGCGAGGGTGGCCGAGGGCGCCACGGCGGCGGCCCGGCGAGAGATCCGGCGGAGCTCGGTCGTCGAAGGGGTGCTCGTCACGGATGCAATGATCTCATACGTGCCAGACATCACGATCCCCCCCGAGTTGCTGCCATCCGACGGCCGTTTCGGGTCCGGCCCCTCCAAGGTCCGGCCGGCCCAGATCGACGCGCTCGCCGGTGTTGCCGCCACCTACATGGGCACCAGCCACCGGCAGAAAACGGTCAAGGCTCAGGTCGGTCGGGTGCGCGCCGGGATGCGCCAGCTCTTCTCGCTGCCCGACGGGTACGAGGTCGTCCTCGGCAACGGGGGGACGACCTGCTTCTGGGACGCGGCCACCTTCGGCCTGATTCAAGAGCAGAGCCAGCACCTGAGCTTCGGCGAGTTCTCCTCGAAGTTCGCGGCCTGCGCCAAGGCGGCGCCGCATCTGAAGGATCCCCAGATCATTCAGTCCGAGGCGGGCACCCACCCGCAGCCGTCGGCCGACCCGTCGGTCGACCTCTACGCGCTCACCCACAACGAGACCTCCACGGGGGTGGCAATGCCCATCCGGCGGCCGCAGGGTGCCGCCGCCCCCGCCGATGGAGGCGGGCTGGTGGCGGTGGACGGCACCTCTGGTGCCGGCGGCCTCCGTGTCGATCCGTCCGAGTTCGACGCCTACTACCTCGCCCCGCAGAAGTGCTTCGCCAGCGACGGCGGCCTGTGGATCGCCCTCATGTCGCCCGCCGCGCTGGAGCGGGTCGAGCGCATCGCCGCCTCGGGGCGCTGGATCCCCACCTCCATGGATCTCAAGACGGCGGTCGACAACTCGCGACTGGACCAGACCTACAACACGCCGGCGCTGGCCACCATCTTCCTGCTGGCCGAGCAGCTCGACTGGATGAACGGCAACGGTGGCCTGGAGTGGACGGCGTCGCGCTGCGACCGCTCGTCCGAGATCCTCTACACGTGGGCCGAGCAGTCCGGCTTCGCCCGGCCGTTCGTCGAGAACCCGGCCGATCGCAGCCACGTCGTCGGCACCATCGATTTCGTCGATGCGGTCGACGCCGCCGCAGTGGCGGCCGTGCTGCGGGCCAACGGCATCGTCGACACCGAGCCGTATCGAAAGCTAGGGCGCAACCAGTTGCGCATCGCCATGTTCCCCGCCATCGAGCCAGACGACGTGGCGTCGCTGTGCGGCTGCATCAACCACGTGGTCGGCGCGCTCGCGAGCTGACCGCCCGGCCCCCCCGCCCGTCGCGGGCCCGACCGCCCGGGGACTGGTGCTAGCCCCAGCACCAAGACGGGTGAGAGCCCCCTGGCGGCGACGGCGATGTCCTCTGTACTATACCGGGTATAGGCAGACGGGCGGGGGCGAGCCGACGAGCGTTCGGGGCGAGAAAGCACAGGTCGGAGCATGAGCACGGCAACACTGGCCAACTCGCCGCCGGGGGTCGGCGGCGACGGCCATTGGGCGGTCGAGACCCACGGGCTGACCAAGCGGTTCGGGGACAACGTCGCAGTTGACAACGTGGAGCTCCTGGTCCCCAGGGGTTCCGCCTTCGGCTACCTCGGCCCCAACGGCGCCGGCAAGACGACGCTGATCCGGGTGCTGCTGGGACTCACGCACGCCGACGCCGGAACGATGTCCCTTCTCGGCTACGACGTTCCCCGCCACCGTGACCGGGCGCTGGCCCGGGTCGGGGCCATCGTCGACGAGCCCCGCTTCCACGGCCACCTGACCGGTCGTCAGAACCTGCGGATCCTCGCCGCGGCGCGTGAGCCGGCGGCGAAGGGCCGCATCGAGCCGGCGCTCGAGCGCGTCGGCATCCTCCATCGGGCCGACGACAAGGTGTCGAAGTACTCCATGGGCATGCGCCAACGTCTCGGCGTCGCCGCCTGTCTGCTCGGGGACCCCCAGCTCCTCATTCTCGACGAGCCCATGAACGGCCTCGACCCGGGGGGCATGCTCGACATGCGCGACATGATCGTGTCCCTCGTCGCCGAGGGGCGCACGGTCGTGCTCTCCTCGCACCTGCTCGACGAGGTCGAGCGCACCTGCGACGCGGTGGCCATCGTGGACCATGGCAAGGTCATACGGCAGGGCCCGATCTCCCAACTGCTGGCCGGCTCGTCCTTCGAGGTCCAGGTCGAGTGCTCCGAGCCCGACCGGGCCAGCGGCCTGCTCGGGGGCACCGCGTTCGGCGCTCACATCCAGATCGGGCCGGACGGGCTCGCGATCTCACTGCCCGAGGGCACCGAGCGCGATGCCATCGCCGAAGTCAACCGCCTGCTCGTCGAGGGGGGGATCTCGGTCTACCGGCTCCAGCACATCCAGGCCTCGCTCGAGTCGTGGTTCCTCCAGGTCACGAGCCGACTGGGGGATCCCGAATGACGACCATCTCCGACATCGGCGTACCGGCTCCCGAGACGGTTCCGGCGGACGCGCGGAGCGATCACCGCGGCTCGTGGATTCCGACCTGGGGCATGGTCACCACGCGCTTCATGGAGCTGCGCAAGCGGCGCGGGCTGATGATCGCCCTGATCGCGGTGAACATCGGCATCCCGGTCGTCTTCCTCGGCGTGCGCCTCATCTCCCACGCCGTCGCCCCCAAGTCCTACGGGCCCGCCGGCGGCTACAGCATCTTCACCACACTGGTGGCCGGTTTCATGTACGTCTTCGGGTTCGTCGTGGCGGCGGTCGTGGGTTCCACGGCGGGGTCGGTCGACCTCACCGAGGGGATGTTCCGCCACCTGGTGATCACGGGCCGTTCCCGGCTGGCCCTGTACTTCGCGCGCATCCCGGCCGGGCTGGCCATCGTCATCGCCATGGTGGCTGTCGGCTACACGATCGTGTGCGCGGTGTGCGTGTTCGCCGCCCCGACGCAGCTCAACTACGACGGTGTCAACGTCCCCGCGGGGCTGTCGCGTCCGGCCCTGGACACCTGGGCGGCCGACCACGCCGACCAGGTCATCTGCAACTTCGACTACAACGGGGGCCAAGGTCTCGGCGGCCCGCCGCCGAACGTCCCGTGCGGAAACGGTCAGAGCTTCGTCGGTCCCCCGCCGGGGACGGTGATCCATACCAAGGGCGGGGGGACGATCACCGTGCCCGGCAACGAATCGCCAGCCCAGATTCGGGCGTTCGCGGTCGCGGTCGCCAATGCGGACTACGCCGACTACCACACGAACTTCCTGGCCCCCTCCACCGTGCTGATGGTCGACGTCGGGCTGTGGATCGCGCTCGAGGCGACCATCGGGTTCATCGTCGGCCTCGGGCTGGCCTCGCTGATGGGTCAACGCACGGTGCCGGTGATCCTCCTCATCGTGCTGGAGCTGATCCTGACACCGCTCTTCAGCCGGCACATCATCTCGCACCTGCTCAACGTCCAGCGGGGGATCGTGGGCGTGGCCATGGCCCACATCGAGCCGGGAGGCCTCCCGACGCCGTTCAGCGGGGGTGGCGGGGGAGGTGGTCCCGGAGGAAACCCGCTGATCCCCGAGTCGACCTTGGCGTCGTCGTTGGTGATCGTGGGCTGGATCGTGTTCTGGACCGCCATCGGGGCGTGGCGCATGATGACCAGGGACGCCTGACGGGCGGGCGGACGGCTGGCGCCGCCAGCGTCAGTCTCAGCCGACGGCGAAACCGGTGGAGGCGAGCAGGCGCTCGCTCTCGTCCCACAAGCGGGCGGCCGCCTGGTCGTCACGCGCCTGACGGCTCATATGACCTGGCTTGGACCTGACCCAGTACATGCCCGTCTTGCCGGCGACGTCGGGGGAGATGGCCAGATGGAGCGAGGTCTTGGCGCCTCGCTTGGGGCTTATCTCGAAGGGGCGGACGAGCCGTAGGCCGAGGTTCATGAACCCGTGGAGGTCGCCGTCCATGCCGAAGCCGCTGCGGACGGAGCCGGGATGCACGGCGTTGACGGTGACGGCGTCGCCGGCGAGCCGCTTCGCCAGGTGGCGGGTGAACAGGACGTTGGCCAGCTTCGAGCGGCAGTACACCTCCATGCCCTCGTAGTGCTTCTCGCTCTGGAGGTCGTCGAAGCGCATGCCGCGCCTGGCCGCGTGATGTCCGACCGACGTCAGGTTGATGACACGGGACGGGGCGGCGGCCCGTAACCGCGGCAACAGCTGGTTCGTCAGGTAGAAGTGGCCGAGGTGGTTGACCCCGAATGTGTACTCGAAGCCCTGCGCCGTCTCCCGACGCGCCGACCACGTCCCGCCGGCGTTGTTGACCAGGACGTCGAGGCGGTTCCAGCGCGTGAGGACCTCCTCCGCCGCCTTGCGCACCGAGGCGAGGTCGGCCAGGTCCAGGGCCACGACGTGGACGTCGTCGTTCCAGGTGCGCTGCGTGACCTCTCTGGTCGCCGCCTCGGCCTTGGCCTGGTCCCGGCAGGCGAGCACCGTCGTCGCACCCTGGGCGGCCACCCCGACCGCCGTCTCGAGGCCGATGCCGATGTTGGACCCGGTGACGACGACGACCTTGCCTTGCATGCTCATGGGGGACGTCCAGTCTGGAGAGGGAGTGCCATGAATTGCATAGTCCCATTGCGCCCGGTCGTCACACTCGGCCGTGTGCACCTCCGGCGTTCTCGGTAGCGGCGCCGGCCAGCGGGTCTCTACGCTGGCCCTGGCGACGCCGCCCAACGACGGCGGCGACCATCGACCATCGACCATCTGCCATCTGACAACTGAGGACGGGCTGACGGAACCAGCACATGACCATGATCTCGAGCCCCAACCTGGACGGGCTTTTGCTCCAGGTCCTCGTCACGCCGGAGGGCCAGGCTGACCCCTACCCCTACTACGCCAGGATGCGCGACGAGGCCCGGGCGAGCCGGACCGCCTTCGGGCCCTTCGTCGTCAACGGCTACCAAGAGTGCCTCGGCGTGTTGCGGGACCCACGGCTCGGGCGGGGCGTGGGGATCGAGGACAGCTCCACAGGCATCTTCGGCGACGAGGGCACCAGGCGCGGTGAATTCCTCGACGCCTCCCAGCACAACATGCTGCTCTCGGACCCGCCGGACCACACCCGGCTTCGCCGATTGGTGTCGCGCTCGTTCACGCCCCGCCAGGTCGAACGCCTGCGTCCGGCCATACACGAGCTGGTCGACGACCTGCTCGACAGCCTGGCCGCACGGGGCGAGGTCGACTTCATGGCCCAATTCGCCCTGCCCCTGCCCATGTCCGTCATCGGAGAGCTGGTGGGCGTCCCCGCAGGGGAGCGGGGCGAGCTCCAACCCCACGTCCGCGCCGCCGCCAAAGGCATTGAGCCCGTGCTCGGCGCGGAGGAGACTGATGCGGCCATCGACGCCATCGCCTTCCTGGGCGGCTACTTCGTCGAGCTCCTCGAGGAGCGCCGTCGCCGCCCGTGCGACGACCTGTTGACCGCACTCGTGCAGGCGCGGGAGAGCGACGACCGCCTGACCGACGAGGAGATCACGTCCACCGCCATCCTGCTCTTCGCCGCCGGCTTCGAGACGACGACCAACCTACTGGGCAACGGGCTCCTCGCGCTTTTGCGCCATCCCGACCAGCTGGACGACTGGCGGGCCCATCCCGACATCTCCCCCTCCGCCGTCGAGGAGCTGCTGCGCTTCGACAGCCCCGTGCAGTTCAACCTGCGCACCGCCCTGGAGCCCGCCGATCTCCTCGGTGAGCCGCTGGCGCGCGGGGACCGCATCGTTGTCCTGCAGGGAGCGGCCAACCACGACCCGGCGCGCTTCGATGCGCCGGACGAACTCGACCTCCGCCGGCAGGACAACGCGCCGCTGAGCTTCGGGTGGGGCATCCACCACTGCATTGGTGCGCCATTGGCCCGGATGGAAGGCGAGATCGCGTTCAATGCGCTGCTGGCCCGGTTCGGGACCATGGAGCTCATCAGCGACGAGGCGCACTGGCGCCCGAGCTTCACGCTCCGCGGGCTCCTCGACCTGCCCTTACGCGTCGCCCCGCGCTCGAAGGCGGCCCGATGACCGACGCGTCGGGCCCGAGGCGTTCCACGTAGACGCCGTGGACGACCCGCCAGCGGTCGGGTGCCTCCCAGGGCAGGTCGGCTCCGTCACAGGCGACAGCGAGTCGATCGAGACAGACGTGCCAGCCGGCGGCGTCACGCGCCGCCTTGCCGTGCACGGGGAACGTGACCGTGAGGCGCAGGATGCACGCCGGCCCGGGCGCCTCCAGTGCGGAGTCGGGCTCCAGCTCGAAGCGCAGGACATCGTCAGCCCAGCGCAGCTCCATCAGTGACGGCGGCACGAATGCGAGCATCTCGCCGTCGAAGGTCTCGGCCTCGCCCTGGCGGAACGAGAAACGCAGCGGCGCGCCGGCGCGCCGTGCCCCCTCCATGGTCGTTGGGAACCACGCTGCCAGGTCCGCGTCCTCGGTGATGGCGCGCCAAACCTTCTGCTGGGGGTGCGCGAGGCGGCGCTCGTAACGCAGGATCGACACGTCCCCGGTGCGCTCGAGCGTCCCGTACTCGCCCACCACGTCGCTCCCGCTCATGCCCAGGTCTCCCCTTCCATGATCTGGAGGTGGCGCTCGAGCGCGTTCAGGCGGGTCGCCCACTGCCGGCGGTAGGGCGCCAGCCACTCGTCGACCTCCCGCAGCGGTTCGGGCCTGACCCGGTAGATCCGGCGCTGGGCGTCGATGCGGGCCTCGACCAGACCGGCCCCCCGCAGGGCCTTGAGATGCTTGGAGACGGCGGGCTGGCTGACGGACAGGAAGCGCACGAGATCACCAACCGGTCGCTCCCCCTCCACCAGGAGGTCGAGGATGCGGCGCCGGCTGTCCTCCGCCAGTACCTCGAATGTCGTCGTCATGTGGGTATATTCCTCTAGAGGCATATACCCTGTCAAGGCCCCGATCAGGTGGTGGCGGCAGCCTTCTTGGCAGCGATCCGGCGCAAGGGGGGGAGCGTCGGCGGGGGCTGGCGGCGCGGCGGCAGGGTGGCCAGGAGCGACATGGTCGCCTCGGTCACCTGCGTCACGGCGCGCTCGAACGCCTCCTCGGTCTGGGGCGACGTCGTCTGGACGCCGCTGACCTTGCGGACGTACTGGCGCGCCGCCGCCTCCATCTCTTCGGGTGTGGCTACGGGCTCGAGCCCGCGCAGTGTGGTGATGTTCCGGCACATGCAGCCACCCTAGGCCTGGGATGGGACGCTGCCGGCCGTACAGCGCCCCGGCGTGATCTCCACCGTGACGCGGTGCCCGCGGCGGGCGTTCTGGACTTCGAGCATGTCGCTCCCCCGCGCCGAGGTGACCCGCGCGCCGGTCGTGCGGGCGCAGTAGCCCTGCGGATAGTGCAGCTGGGTCGGCACGAAGACCAGCGTCGGCGCATGAATGCGGTGGTTGGGCACGTAGGCCATGTCGAACACGTCGGTCGACGGTGAGAACGTGAAGGACAGCGGTGTGCCGGCCACTGCCTGCGGATAGACGCGGCTGAGCACGCGGGCGGTCGAGCGCAGGCGCCCATCCGCCATGACGAGCGACTCGGCCGCGCTTCCGGTCGGATCGCCGTAGTACTTCCAGGCCCAGTAGACCCAGCCGACCAGCCGGGCGTCCAGCGCGGCCGTGATCGAGGAGAGGATCTGCGGGTCGCTGGTTGCGCCGAACTCGGTGACCATCCAGGCCGGTGCCTTCGCCTGGACGGCCGAGGCCATCTCCGGGCGGTCCTGGGCCCGCACGGCGAGCGAGTGCGCTTCCTGGGCGGCGCACCCCGCGGCGTTGGTGGGGTTCCCGCTCACCGGACTGCGCGCCCCGCAGTAGATGTGCACGTTGTAGACGAGGTTGGGCAGGTTCATGGGCCCGAGATAGGTCGGCAAGCCGCGGCTGGCGTAGTTGTCCGGTTCGTCGAAGATGAGGTGGCCGGGGTCGTTGGCCAGGACCGTCGGCACGACACCGCCGGCGGGATCGTCGGCCGGGCAGCGCAGCGGCGGCGCGCCGTGTGACGGGATGCCGATATGGGCCGTGCCGGTGTAGAAGCACTCGAGTTGGGCGTCGAAGTGTTCGTCGCCGACGCGGATGAGTGACGTGGAGAACGGCTCGTTGAAGGGGTCATAGCCGAGGACCCAGCGATTTCCCCTGAAGGCCTGCGCGACGTCGCCCCAGACCTGGTCGTACTGGCCCTGCAGATTGCCCCGGACGTTGTTGTCCCAGAAGTGGTGAAAGGCGATGCCGGCGGCCTTGGTGCCGTACTCGAGGGACCAGCGTCCCGGCGGGTCGGTGCTCGCGACGTCGTTCGTGCACACGGCCCAGCGCGGGGCACCCTCGCCGTCGAACATCTGGTTGTACACGTCCTGGTGCATGTCGAGGATCGTGTGGATGTGGAAGCGACCGAGAAGATCGACGGTCTTGGTCAGGCGCGCCACGTAGCGGTCGAACACCGCCCGGTTGAACTGGTGCGGGTTGGTCGGCTTGCCGTGCGCGCAGATGGTCGGGTCGTTGGCCGGGGCCGTGCCCGGCTCCAGCCCGCTCCACGTCATGCCCAGGCGGACGACGTTGAAGCCCAGCCGCGCCATGAGCGACGCGTCGGCCGTGGAGAAGTTCCAGGGCTTCCCCGGGTCGGGATAGAGCTCATAGGGCGCGTACTTGTAGACGGCATCGACGCCGTGGAAGAAGACGACCCGTCCCTGCCTGTCGTACAGGTAAGGCCCTCCGGGCGCCGAGATGCGGCCGGACACAGTGCCGGTGCCGGAGCCGCTGTCGCTCGGCGCTCGAAACGTCGGTGCGGCCAACGTGGGCAGGGCGGCGACAGAGGCGGTGGCCGGACCGGCATCCGGCCCGACCGCGACCCCGATCCCGACCCCGACCAGGGCGGCGCCACCCAGCACGCCGAGGAGCAAGACAAGGAGCGATGACCCGCGGCGCACGGCCGACAGTATGTCCCCAGGTGACTCCCAGGTGACGGCGCCCCGCTACATCCCCGGCAGGTTGGGCCGGAGCGGGAAGTCGGCGATGATCGCCCGGCAGGCGGAGAGCGGCCGCACGGAGTGCGGGGTATGGGGCGGCACCACGGCGATGCAGCCGGCGTCGAGCACCTGCTCCTCGCCGGCGATGGTGAGCGCCACCTGGCCCTCGACGATGTGCCACACCTCTTCCTGCTCGTGCTGGTGCTCGTGCAGCGGCGCAGCGTCGGCGGCGATGTCGTAGTGGGCGAACGTCATGGTGGCAGAGTGCAGGAAGCGACCGCTCCAGCCCGGGAGCGGATCGCCCGCCACCATGTCCGAAGGCCGGACAAAGGGCATCTCAGTGCCCCCGGCGACCGGATCGACCGCGCTCGTGGGGTCCGCTCAGTCGCATCATGTCCTCCCTCGCTCCTCGCGAATGTAGTGGTCGGCTCCGCCCGAGGGCGAGAGGGGATGGGAGCGTGCTCGGCCACCTCGGCGTCAACGTCCCCGATCTGGGGCGGGCGGCCGAGTACTACGGACAGCTGTACGAGCCGTTCCCGACGGCCGAGGACGCCATCGCCTTCATGCCGGCCGACGGCAAGCGGGGTGCCTATCTGTTCCTCTACGAGGCGACCGATGACCGGGGCTTCACGCGGGAGGCCACGGGGCTGCAGCATCTCGCCTTCGTCGTCCCGACCCGTCCCGCTTTGCACGCCGTCCACACCTCTGTCATCGGCGTCGGAGGCACCGTCCTCCACCCGCCGATTCTGGCTCGATCCCTTCGGCATCATGCTCGAGGCCGTCTGCCACCACGATCGCGACTGATCACCCCTGGACAGTCGCGGCGAACGGGGCGATGATCGCCTCCTTCCAGGGAAGGACTCCGACCATGCCCCAGTACGTCATCCTCGCCGACCACTCGGCGGACATCTGCCCCTCCTCGAACGCCAACAGCCGCGCCCGCGCCATCGAGGGCATGGGCCAGGGTCTGCCGATCCTCTCTGCGGAGGCGGGCATCACCTTCCTGACCGGCCCGCTCCACCTGGACCCCGGACATCGCACGGTGGCCGTGGTCGACGCGCCGAGCATCGAGGCGGTGACCCAGCTCGTCTACGCCACCGGCCTGTCGCAGTGGAACACCGTCGAGGTCTGCCCCACCACGCCCGTCGCCGACATGATGGCCAACCTCGAGGACTTCCCGATCGTCTTCGGGTAGCCGTCCAACTACGCAGGTCAGGCGACGTGCTCGAGCGCCCGCCCGATCTCGACGTTGCCCGAGACGCTCCGGACGCTGAGGTCCACCCGGGTCTCGGGACGCCCGCCCCGGGCCGGGGCGTCCTCGAGCGGGATGTCCGAGTGCACGATGCCCGACAGGGTCTCCACGTCGACGTGGAGGTCCACCCCCTTGGCCACGCCGACCGCGACGTCACCCGAGACGGAACGGACGTGCAGGGCGCCTTCGCCCAGGGCGAGGACACGCACGTTCCCGGACACGTTCACCACCCGGGCCCCACGGGCGAGGTCGCCCAGGCGGACGTTGCCCGAGGTGGCCTTGACCTCCACCCGGTTGGCGGCCGCACCCACTTCGAGGTCGCCCGAGGCGGTCGAGAAGACGGCGGCGCCCCCGACGCTCGAACAGCGCAGGTCGCCCGAGGCCGAGTGGACCCGGATGTCCCCGCCCACGTTGCCCACGGTGATGTCGCCGCTCGCCGTCTTGGCCGTCACGTCGGCGGCCACGTCGTCAGTCGAGACATCGCCGCTCCCGGTCGTGAAGTCCGCCTCGCCGACGGGCCCATGGATGTCGATGTCGGCCGAGGCGGTGGCGACGGTCACGTCGCGCGCCCTCGGGCACCTCGACGCGCACCGTGACCGCGTTGCGGCGCAGGAAGCGCATGGCCTGGAGCTGGGGGATCTTCACCGTCACCACGTGGCCGCTCCCGGCCGGCCGGCACTCGACGGTGGCGCGCTCGACGAGCTCCTCCGCGCCCGGAGTGTCGGCCTCGAGCGCCACGACGGTGCTCGAGATGTCCCGGGCGGTGATCGCCACCAACCCCACCTGGTTCTCCACGTGGAGGCGTACGCCCCCCGGTGTGTCGAATGTCTTCTCCATGTCCGGTGCTCCCTTCAGGTCGTGCCGTAGCCGCGCAGGCGGTTCCCCCGCGACCGCTCCGGCTCCGGTTGCTCGACGTACTGCGCTCGAGCGTGCGCAGGATGAAGGTGTTGACAGAGACGCCGTCGGCCGCCGCCCCCTGCTCGACACGGGACTTGAGGCCCTCGCTCACCCGCAGCGTGATGCGGGCCGACAGGTCGTCCCCGTCCCCCGCCGCCACCGGTCCCCGTTCGTCCTCGACGTAAGTCATATCGACGTCGTCGCCGGCCACCCGGATGTCGATGCGCCCGTCGGGCAGCGAGGCCGTCAGCTCGGCGGCGGCGTCGGAGAGCAGCTCGAGGACGCGCCCCGGCACGGACCGGCCCAGCACGTCGGCGATCCGCTCGGCCACCTCGGCCACCGTGTCGTCGCCGAGCTCCCCGACGGCGACCACGTCCGACCGCATCCCGTCGACCACCAGTGACATCTTCATGACGTCACTATGACATCATTTTGATGTCAGGTCAAGACCTGGTCAGCCCCCTGAGGCGTCCTGCACTTTGGTCTTGCCGGCCGAGATGAAGGGCATCATCGCCCGCAGCTCCTGCCCCACCGTCTCGATCTGGTGGGCCTGGCCCTCCTTGCGCAGGGCCTCGAAGCGCGGGCGACCGGCCCGGTTCTCGGCGATCCACTCCTCGGCGAAGGAGCCGTCGCGGATCTCGCCGAGGATCTTCTGCATCTCGGCCCGGACGGCCTCGTTGATGACCCGCGGCCCCCGGGTCAGGTCGCCGTACTCGGCCGTGTCGGAGATCGAGTAGCGCATACCGGCGATGCCCTGCTCGTACATCAGGTCCACGATGAGCTTCAGCTCGTGCAGGCACTCGAAGTAGGCCGACTCGGGCTGGTACCCCGCACCCACGAGCGTCTCGAACCCGGCGGTCACCAGCGCGGTCAGCCCGCCGCACAGCACCACCTGCTCGCCGAAGAGGTCGGTCTCGGTCTCCTCGTCGAACGTGGTGTCCAACACGCCGGCCCGGGTGGCGCCGATGGCATGGGCGTAGGACAGCGCGAGCTCACGTGCCTTGCCGGTGGCGTCCTGGTGCACGGCGATCAGCGTCGGGACCCCTCCTCCCTCGGTGTAGGTGCGGCGGACGAGGTGGCCCGGCCCCTTGGGCGCCACCATGGTGACGTCGACACCCGGAGGCGGCACGATCTGCCCGAAGCGGATGTTGAAGCCGTGGGCGAACATCAGGCAGTCGCCGTCCTTGAGGTTCGGGGCCACGAACTCGTCGTAGGCCGCCTTCTGTTCGGTGTCGGGCAGCAGGACCATGATCACGTCGGCCTCGGCGGCGGCGTCGGCCAGCGTCGTCACGCGCAGCCCGGCCTCCTCGGCCTTGCCCTTGCTCGAGCTGCCCTCACGCAACGCCACGCGGACGTCGACCCCCGACTCGCGCAGGTTCTGCGCGTGCGCGTGGCCCTGCGAGCCGTAACCGAGGATCGCCACCTTGCGGCCGGCGATCAGCGCGGGATCGGCGTCGGATTCGTAGTACATGGTGGCCATGTCGTCAGCTCTTTCTCTCTGTGATCAGTGGCGTTCCAGCTTAGGCAGGGCGACCCGCCCCGTCCGTTGGAGCTCCTCGACGGCGTAGTGCTCGAGCAGCTCCTCGAAGTCGTCGATCTTCTCGGGCCGCCCCGCCAACATGACCGTGATGCGGTCGGCGCCCACGCTGACCACCTCGCCGCCGAAGACCCCCACCAGCTGGATCACCTGCGAGCGCTCGGTCGGACCCACCGCCACGGTGACCAGCACCAGCTCGCGCTCGACGGCCTCGGCCGGCGACAGCTCGCCGATGGAGACGACGTTGACCAGCTTGTCGAGCTGCATGATCACCTGCTCCAGGGGCGCGGACTCCACGTCGACCACGATGGTGATGCGGCTGAAGTGCTCGTCCTCGTCCGTCGGGGCGACGGCCAGCGAGTAGATGTTGAAGCCGCGGCGGCTGAACAGCCCGGCCACCCGGGCCAGGACGCCGGCCTTGTTCTCGACGAGCACCGACAGGATGTGGTGCCGGGGCGCCGTGCCCGTGGCCGTGTCCCGTCCCGACACGGCGTGCAGCGGGGACGTCATCGGGCGGCCGCCTGGTCGGGGTGAACGACGATGTCGTCGTTGGACGAGCCGGCGGCCACCATCGGGTACACCTTCTCGAAGGCGTCGGTGCGGAAGTCGACCACGACGGGTCGGTCGTCGATGGAGTTGGCCTTCTCGATTGCCGGCCCCACGTCCTCGGGCGTCTCGGCCCGGATGCCCACGCACCCCATCGCCTCGGCCCACTTCACGTAGTCGGGCAGGTCGGGGGAGAGGTAGACCTCGGAGTAGCGCTCCCCGTAGAACATCTCCTGCCACTGGCGCACCATGCCGAGATAGGCGTTGTTGAGGATGGCGATCTTCACCGGGATCTGCTCGGAGCTGGCGGTGACGAGCTCCTGGGCGGTCATCTGGAAGCAGCCGTCGCCGTCGATGGCCCACACGGTGCGGTCCGGACGGCCCACCTTGGCCCCGATGGCGGCGGGGACGGCGAAGCCCATGGTGCCGGCGCCGCCGGAGTTCACCCAGGTGTAGGGGTGCTCGAAGCTCCAGTACTGCGACGCCCACATCTGGTGCTGGCCCACGCCGGCGACGACCACCGTGTCGACCGGCGCCGCATCACGGAGCTGCTCGACGACGTTCTGCGGCTTGATGGCGCCGCCCTCGACGTCCTCGTAGTACAACGGGAAACGCTCACGCCACTCGTTGATCTGCTTCCACCACGGCGCCAGGTCCTGCACCACCGGGAGGTCGCCCATGGCCCGCAACATCTCTTCTATGACCTGGCGGCAATCGCCGGCGATCCCGACGTCGGGCACGCGCACCTTGCCCAGCTCGGCCGGGTCGATGTCGACGTGGACGATCTTGGCGTCGGGGGCGAAGGCGCTGATCTTGCCGGTGACCCGGTCGTCGAATCGTGCGCCGAGGCTCACCAGGAGGTCGCTCTGCTGCATGGCGGTGACCGCGGTGTAGTGGCCGTGCATGCCGGGCATCCCGAGCGCCTGGGGGTGCGAGTCGGGGAAGGCGCCCCGGGCCATCAAGGTGGTGACGACCGGGATCCCCGTCCGCTCGGCCAGCACCCGGAGCGCCTCGGCGGCCCGGGCCTTGAGCACCCCGCCGCCCACGTACAGGACCGGCCGGTGCGACCGGGAGATGAGCTCGGCTGCCTGACTTATGAGCACGGGGTCGCCGAACGTCACCGGGTGGTAGCCGGGGAGGTCGAGCTCGTCGACGGACGACGGCCAGTACCACTCCATCTGGGCGTTCGAGATGTCCTTGGGCAGGTCGATCAGGACCGGTCCCGGCCGCCCGGTGGTCGCAACGTGGAAGGCGGCGGCGACCACCCTCGGGATGTCGTCGACGTCCTTGATGAGCCAGTTGTGCTTGGTGATGCCCATCGTGACGCCGGTGATGTCGCACTCCTGGAAGGCGTCGGTGCCGATGGAGCCGGTCGCCACCTGGCCCGACACCACGATCAGCGGGGTCGAGTCCATGTAGGCGTTGGCGAGCGGCGTGACGATGTTGGTGGCGCCCGGGCCGCTGGTCACCATGGCGACGCCGGGCCGACCCGTGGCCATGGCGTAGCCCTCGGCCATGTGGCCGGCGCCCTGCTCGTGGCGCACGAGGATGTGGCGGATCGAGGAGTCGATGATCGGGTCGTAGACCGGCAGGATGGCGCCACCGGGCAGGCCGAACATGACGTCGACCCCCTGCATCTCGAGGCTCTTGATCAGGGCCTGCGCCCCTGTCATCTTCATGTGCTTCCCCTGTTCTGCTTCTGCTGATCCGGTCCTGAAATTGAAAAGACCCCCCGGCTGGGAGGTCGTGAGGGCGCGTTCCGGTGTGGGCGCGCGCCTACGTGACGAGTACCAGAATCTCGGTGCGGTTGCTGCGTGCCTGCATGAGGCGCCCATTCTGGCATGGCTGCCGCCCGGTGACAACCCGGCCGCTCCAGGCGGGCTCCCGCTCCGACCGCCGGGCATCAATCAACGATCGGATCCCGGGCCCACCGGAACGGGTACGGAGGTCCGGCAGTCAGACACGGGCTCGGATCTCCCGACCACGACCACCCTGCCACCTGCGCGGCGCTGCGCCGGCCCGCGAGGCCACGGAACACCTCGTACAGGTCGGCCTCCACCTCGATCGCCCGCTCGTGATCGGGCGAACCCGTCCAGAGCTCCCGGCCGTCGGGCAGGACCACACGCACGGCTCCCAACCCGGCCTGTCGCAGCACCTGCTGCCAGCGTGACAGCGAGCCCCGCAGGCTGAGCTCGGCCGCAGTCTCGGGGACCCGACCACTGGTCGTGGCACCGCGGAGATCGGCTTCATGGATAACAGCATCCCCGAACGCCCAGCGTGCCGGGGTCGCCCCGAGCGGGGAGTCGTCGACCTCGGCGAAGGCCGTCATCGTCGTGCGCCATGTCTCCAGGAGCGACGCGCACGACTCACCGCGGTGGCGCTCGAGATGAGCGGCCGTCCATTCCTCCGATGCGTAACCGTCGAAACGCCCACCGACCCAGTCTTCGCACAGCCCGACGAGGTGGGCGAGCACATCCCGGACGCTCCACCCGGGACAAGCCGGGACTGCGTGGCGTGGATCGGCGGCAGCCAGTACGGGCTCGAGACGCCGGCGCACGGCGTCGTACTCCTCCAGACTCGTCACCGGGAGGGCCGATCCGTCTGGCCCCGCACTGCGAAGAGACCCCACCCACCCTCGATGCCCTTGAGTTCGTGGACACCTCGTTCGTCGAACGCGATGCCAGACCCGGCCACCAGATCGACCACGGTCCGCGAGACGAGGACCTCACCCGCATCGGCGCGGGCGGTCACGCGTTGTGCGAGATGTACGGCGATGCCCCCGACGTCGTCGCCGCGAACCTCCACCTCGCCCGTGTGGAGCCCGGCCCGCACCTCGAGGCCGAGCCGGTGGGCCCCGGCGCAGATGGACTGGGCGCAGCGAATGGCCCGAGCGGGCCCGTCGAACGTCGCCAGGATGCCGTCCCCGGTCGTCTTCACCTCTCGCCCGCGGAACCGACGCAGTTCACCGCGGGCCATGGCGTCGTGCGAATCGAGCAGTTCGTGCCAGGAGCGGTCCCCAGACCGGGCAGCGCGTTCGGTCGAATCGACGATGTCGGTGAAGAGCACGGTCGTCAGCACGCGATCGGTCGCCACGCCGCCTCGGACACCGGTGAGGAATTCCTCGATTTCGTCGATGACGATGTCACTGTCCGCGCCGAAGGGCAGAAGGTCGCCGCCCGGCAGCACGACGAGCTGCGCATGGGTGAGGTGATCGGCCAGGTAGTGGGCGTGGCCGACGGAGAACAAGCTCGGGTCCCGGTGCAGGATCAACGCCTGGGCGTCGATCAACGGAAGGGCGGACCGGACGTCCCCGGCGAACGACATCTCCATGGAGGCCCGCGCCGCCGCAGGACTCGCCCCGCGCCTACCCGCACGCGCCCACCACTCGCGGAACGCGGGGTCCCCGGACAAACTCGGTATGAGAAGTTGCACATCGTCCATGGCGGGGTCAGATGCCGCGCCGACGTCCAGCACGGAGTCGAGGAACGAGGTCAGGATCCTTTGGGGGATCCCGCAGGGGTAGTCCTCGTCCCGCAGCAGCCGTGCGTAGCAATTCAGCAGGGCGAGGGACGAGACACGGCCGGGGTGCACGGCTGCGGCCAGCAGTGCTGCCAGGCCGCCCCCGCTGACAGCGAAAAGGCATGCCCGCGCCGAGCCGACGGTGTCGAGCACCGTGAGGATGTCGTCGACGACCAGTTCGATGCCCGGCGCAACGCCCGGCATCGGCGCGTCGGAGAGGCCGATCCCGCGCGGGTCGAACCGGATGAGCCGGCTGAATGACGCGAGACGCTCTTCGAACCGCCGGACATGGGGTTCCTCATCGCGCATGTCGATGGAGACCACGTTGCCGTAGCCGACGGTGACGAGGTCCAAGGGGCCGTCACCGATGACCTGAAACGCGACGTGGCTGCCGTCCTCCGACCTGGCGTACCTCGTTTCTGGTCCTCCACTCACCATGACAGTCTGTCCACGCAGCACGTAGCTGTCACGGGGCTCGAGGAGATCGCGCCTCACCGCCCACTCCTGGGCGACACTCTTGATCAGGCCGGCGCGGCGGTCACACGTCCCGGGGCGCCCAGCGGAACCAGCGCACGGCGCCGATGACGGCAACGAGGCCCCAGGCGCCGAGCACGGCCAGCCCGGCCGGGTCCCACGACCCCCGGACGCCGTGGGCCAGATAGGGTTCGAGCACGACCACGGTCAATGGGCGCACGGGGAACACCGCGGACACCTGCTGCAGCCAGTGCGGCACGAGAGACCAGGGAATGAACACCCCTGAGATGAACATCAGCGGCAGGGCCAGCGCCGTCACCACTGGCTGGGCCGAATCGGAGGAACGGACCAGCCCGGCGACGGCGAAGCCGAGGCAGCAGAAGACGACGACGCCGGCAGCGACTGCGAGCAGCAGCGCCGGCAGCGCGCCGGGCGACACCGTGGCGCCGTAGGCGACGCGGCCCACGCCGAGCAGGACAGCGGCGGACAGCGTGCTCGAGACAACGGTGGCGAACGCCATTCCCGCGATGACGGTCCAGGCGGGCTGCGGCGTGGCGCGGCGCCGCCGGAGCACACCGGCCTCGCGGTGCTGGACGAGCCCGATAGCCAAGGCCATAAAGGCGACGTCGACGATGGCGAAGACGGTCAGGGCCGCCACGTAGTACGTGGACCCCTTCACGGCGTGCCCGTCGACCTGAATGGTGCCGTTGCCGAAGATGGCGACGTAGAGCACCAAGAACGCGATCGGCATGCCGAAAGCGAAGCCCTGCGCGGTCCGGTTCCGCACCAGTCCGAGGCCTTCGTAGTGGGCCTGATGGAACAACATGGAGAATTGCGACCTCTTCGAGCGCATCCGCCCGGATCGGGCTGTCTCGACGGCGGTGGCCCGGCCGGCGTGGTCGTGGTCGATCGAGACGGTCATGGAATCGCGGGCTCCTTCGTGAGCTGGAGGTAGACGTCTTCGAGGCTCGGGCGCCGCACTTCGACGTCCTCGAGCGCGAGGTCGCGGTCAATCGCCCAACTGGAGACCTCGTTCAGCACACGGGTCGGGTCCTCGGTCTCCAACCGGAAGAGGCCTTCGACTCTCTCCACGCCGGCGGGGCCGGGCGTGCCCTCGGCAAGCCGGAACGTGATCGTCGTTGCCGCCCGGTCGCGACCGCCGAGCTCGGGAGGCGTGCCCTCGGCCACGATGTGCCCCTGAACGACGACCGCGATCCGGTCGGCCAGGATCTCGGCTTCTTCGAGGTAGTGCGTCGTCAGGACGATGGTGGTCCCGAGCGCCTTGAGCCCTTCGATCATGCGCCAGGCCCCTCGCCGCGCCGCCGGGTCGAAGCCGGTGGTCGGCTCGTCGAGGAACAGGAGCTCGGGATTCCCGACGAGCGCGAGGGCGACATCGAGCCGGCGCTGTTGGCCGCCGGAGAGCCGCTTGTTGCGCATGGATGCCTGCTCCAGCAGCCCGCACAGCTCGAGAAGGTGATCGACCGACGCCGGGGTGGCGTAAAACCCGGCGTAGAGGCGAAGAGTCTCCACCGCGGTCAGCTCCGCCTCCGGTGAGCTCGACTGCAGGACGACGCCAATCCGTTCTCGCCACGACGCTCCGGCTCGCTCGGGGTCGACACCGAGGACGCGCACGTCGCCACCGGTTCGCCGGCGGAAGCCTTCGAGGATCTCGATCGTGGTCGTCTTGCCCGCGCCGTTGGGCCCGAGCACGGCGAAGACCTCGCCCGACCCGACGGTGAGGTCGATGCCGTGCACGACTTCGGTGGCGTCGTACGCCATGCGCAGGTTCCTGACGTCGATCGCAGACTCCATGCCGCTCACGGTACGGAAACAAACACCGGGCGGCATCGAGCCAGGGGTGGCTCTGTGTCTCCGCCCTGGGTGGGAGTCGGGCTCCACCTCCGGTCCGATGTGCCCCGGCAAGAATGCTTCTACCCTGGTGGGATGCGGTCGGACACCATGTGCCTGGTCGACCCGACCGGCACGGAGATGCACTGGCCCGTCAGCACGCCGCTCGCCATCGGCATCTTCACTCTCTGCGTCGGGCTCGTCGTGGCCCTCGAACGACACGAGTTCACCTCGCCCAACCTCGGGCTGCTCCTGATCGTCGTCATCGTCCTGCCCTGGCTGATCGATCTGGTCGGTTGGCCGCAGCAGGTCATGCGCAAGGACGACGCGGGTGCAGTACCCCGTAGTGGCCCTGTGGTCGGCCATCGTCCTCGGCTTCGTCTATTGGCTCAGCGTCTCGTATTACGTCAGCACCGACTTCGCGCCGTTCTTCCTCGTCCTGCTCATCGGCGAGATGGCTGCCACCGTCGGACGGCGATTCGGGGCGGCCGTCCTCGCGGCCGGCTTGGCCGTGCTGCTGGTGCCGACGGTGGTCAATCACTTCCCCTGGGAGGGACAGGTGATCTGGGCCTTCGCCTTCGGCATCGGCTGGCTCGCGGGCACCGCCTACCGCAGCCAGTTGGTCATCGCCACCGAGCTCGCCAACGCGCAAACCGAGCTCGCAGCGCGCGCGGCGGCGGAGGAGCGCCACCGGCTGGCCCGCGAGATCCACGACCTGATCGCCCACTCGCTCGCCGTCACCATGCTGCAGCTGAGCGGCGCCCGCCTGGCGCTCCAGGCCGGTGAGACAGAGGAGGCGGTCGCGGCGTTGGCCGATGCCGAAACGGCTGGACGGGCTGCCATGGCCGAGATCCACCGCTCCGTCGGCCTGCTCGGCCAGGGCGGCGAGGACCCGCCCACCCCGAGTGCGTCCGACATCCCCGAGCTCGTCGAGGGGTTCGCGCGTGCCGGTCTCAAGGTGCGGTTCGACCTCGAGGGCGACCTGGCCCAGATACCGCTGGCGTCGGGCCTGGCCACCTACCGGATGGTGCAGGAGTCGTTGTCCAACGCCGTGAAGCATGCGCCCGGAGCACCCGTCGACGTCAGTCTCCGGGTCAATGCGCACGACGTGGCCATCCGGGTCCTCAACCCGATCGTCCCTGGTCCCGTGGCGGCCGTGAGCCGGAACGGGAGCGGCCAGGGCCTTCGGGGCATGGCCGAACGGGCCGAGCTCCTCGGCGGTTCCACCCGCACGGGCTGCGGCGACGGCACCTGGAGGGTCGAAGCGCGCATCCCCTGGGAGGAGCCCACTTGATCCGCGTCCTTCTCGTCGACGACCAGCAACTCGTGCGCACCGGGCTCCGGCGGATCCTGACCGGGCGCGACGGCTTCGATGTCGTGGCCGAGTGCAGCGACGGCGACGAGGTCGAGGCGGCCCTCGAGGCCCACCGCCCCGACCTGGTGATCATGGATGTCCGGATGAAGCGCGTAGGCGGCGCCGAGGCGACGCGGCGCCTGCGCAACCGGCCCGACGCTCCCCCCGTGCTCGTCCTGACGACGTTCGACGACGACGAGGTTCTCTCGGCGTCGTTGCGTGCCGGTGCCTCGGGGTTCCAGCTGAAGGACGCGCCAGGTGAAGACCTCATCCGCTCCGCTCGCACGGTCGCCGAGGGCGGGGCCTGGCTCGACCCCACCGTCACCGCCCGCGTGCTCGCCGCTTACCGGTCGACCACTCCGGCTCGAGACGACGGCGCGCGGGCCGCCAGCCTCACCGAGCGCGAGCGCGAGGTCCTCGCCCTGATAGGGCGTGGCCTCACCAATGCCGAGATCGCCGACGAGCTCTCCATCTCCGAGGTGACGGTCAAGAGCCACGTCGGCCACATCTTCACCAAGCTCGACCTGCGCGACCGGGCTGCCTCCATCGTCTTCGCCTTCGACCACGGCATCGTCGAGCCGCAGCCCGAGAACAGGTTCTGATCTCGCGGGCGGGCGATTCGTTCCGTGTCCGCTCAGCTCGGTGAGGGCGTCGCCATGCCGCCGCCCAGGAGGGCGGGAAGGGCCGTGGCCCGCATCCGGGCCAGCAGCCGGTCCGTCACCGGCACGGCGTCCGGGTGGACGCCGCCGTTGCCCTCCACGGCCGCTCGCCAGGCCCCGGCGCGACGCTCGACCACCTCGTTGTCGTGGAGCTCGGTGCAGTCGAGGTGATCGGTGTTGAGGTCGACCACGATGGTGTCGCCGTCCTCGACCAGCGCGATCGGCCCGCCGAGGAGTGCCTCGGGGGCCACATGGCCGATGACCAGGCCCACCGATCCCCCCGAGAACCGGGCGTCGGTCATCAGGGCGATCGTGATGTGCCGCTGCCGGCACAGGGCCGTGATGCGCGACGTGGGGTCGAGGAGCTCGGGCATGCCCGGGGCGCCCCGGGGTCCCTCGTAGCGGATCACCACCATGTCGTTGTCCTCGAAGCCGTCGGGGTGCTGGTCCAGGGCCTCGATGAGCGGACGCTCACCGTTGAACACGCGGGCCCGGCCGGTGAAGACGCCGTCCTGCACGCCACCCTCGATGCCGGCGACCTTGAGGATCGCACCGCCCTCGGGGGCGAGGTTGCCGCGGAGCAGGCGCAGCCCGCCGGTGTCCTTGAAAGGCTTGTCGACCGCGTAGATGACGCCCTGGTCCGGCGCCGGCGGGTCCAGGCGACGGACCTGCTCGGCCAGGGTCTCGCCCGTGCACGTCGAGCGCGTCACCGTCGAGGAAGCCGGCGTCGAGCAGTTCCTTCACAATGACCTGCAGGCCACCCTTCTCGTCCACGTCCACCATGGAGTAGTCCCCGAACGGCCGCATGTTGACCAGCACCGGCAGGCGCCGGGCCAGCTGGTTGAAGTCGCCCTGGCTCATGACGTCGTCCCACAGGTCGATGCCGGCGGCGCGGGCGATCTCGACGCTGTGCAGCAAGACGTTGGTCGATCCCCCCATGGCGATGGCGACGGTCATGGCGTTGCGCAGTGACGCCCGCGTCACGATGTCTCGGGGTCGGATGCCCCGGCTCTTCATGGCCAGGAGGCAGTCGACGATCTGGTCGGGGAATTCGGTCAGGCGGCGGGGATCGTCCGAGGGCGGCGCCACCATGTGCAGCGGCTCGAGGCCGAGCACCGCGATGAAGGTCTGCATGGTGTTGTAGGTGAACATGCCCCCGCAACTGCCCTGACCGGGGCAGGCATTGAGGGCGAACCGGGCGCGGACCGCGGCGTCCTGGTCGACCACCTGGAAGGCCGACACCAGATCGATCCGGTCTCCCGTCGCCGGGTCGATCCCGGGCCGGATGGGGCCGTCGGAGAGGATCACGGCGGGCGTGTTGTTCTCGAGCACCGCGGCGACGGTCCCGACGGGGGGCTTGTCACACGCCACGACAGCCACGAGTGCGGCGACACTGTTCGCCGCCAGGTGGATGTCCGCCATGTCGTGGACGAGTTCGCGCCCGACCAGGGAGAAGCGCATCTGCGGCGTGCCGTTGAGCTGTCCGTCCGAGACACCCAGGGTGAACACGGGCGGGATCAGGCGGACCGGCAGGTCCTCCTGGGCGATCCGGCGGTGGAGCACGGCCTGGACGGCCTGCACCTTCTGCGGGACGCCGAGGTAGCACTGGCTGTCGCCGAGGTTGCCGATCACCGCCCACACCGGGTCGTGGATCTTGCCCACGGCCTCACCGAGGAAGGCAGCCGTGCCGACCCGCTGCACGTCGCGCCCCGGATTCACCGACACGAGCGCGGCCGTCGCGGTCGGCTCCTTGGATTCGTCGGGCACGGATCCAAACTAATGGGGTTGGCCGGGCAGGACCGGCGCCCCGGATGGGCCGCCGCCGCCGCTCTCCCTCTCGCCTCAGACGGGTGCGGGCACCCTCGGCGGAGTGAGTGCCGCGGGGGTGACCTCGACACCGATCCGTGGGATGGACCGGTCCATCCAGGAGGGCATCCACCAGTTGACCGGGCCGAGGATCTCCATGATCGACGGGACCAGCATCATGCGCACGATCGTCGCGTCGATCAGGACGGCCGTGGCCAGCCCGAGCCCGAACACCTTGAGTATGTGCAGCGGGTCCTTGATCACGAACGAGGCGAAGACGCAGAACATGATGGCCGCCGCCGCGGTGATGATGCGGCCCGTGACGGCGATGCCGTCGGCCACGGACAGAGAGTTGTCGTGCGTCCGAAGCCACTCCTCACGAATGCGTGAGAGCAGGAACACCTCGTAGTCCATGGAGAGCCCGAAGAGGACGACGAACAGCGCCACGGGAATCCACGGGTCGATGGGGCCCGTCTCGCCGATGCCGATGATGCGCCCCGCCCAGCCCCACTGGAAAACCGCGACCATCACGCCGTAGGCGGCCCCGACGCTGAGCAGGTTCATGATCACCGCCTTGAGCGGGAGGACGAGGGAGCGGAAGACGATCATCAACAGGATGAAGGACAACAACAGGACGGCGCCGATCACGATGAAGAGCCGGTGGCCGAGGAAGTTGGCGGCGTCGATGCTGCCCGCCGTCTGCCCGCCGACCTGCGCGTTGACGGTGGTCCCCGCGACGACGGGTGCGATGACGTCATTTCTGAGCGTCTGCACCAGTGTCTCTGTGTGCGCCGACTGGGGTGACGTGGTCGGGTAGACGATGATGACCGCGCCGGTGTCCGCGCCATTGAATTCCGGCGGGGTCACGAAGGCGATGCCGCCATGATGCGCCGCGATGGCCTGTTGCAGGTGCTCGACGGTGGCGCGGTCGGTCGGCCCGTTCATGTCGGCGGCGACGACGAGGGGTCCGTTGAACCCCGGGCCGAATCCCTGCGCCAGGAGGTCGTAGGCCTGCCGGGTCGTCAATGAGGTCGGGTCGTTGCCGGCGTCGGTGAAGGCGAGCCGCATACTGAACAGCGGGAGGGCCAGCGCCACGAGCACGAGCACGGCCACGATGCCGGTCACCCAGGCCCTTCGCTGCACGAAGCGGCTCCAGCGGTACCAGAACCCGTTCTCGGGCGGCGGGCCGCCGCTCTGGAGCAGGCCGGGCACGTGCCACTTGTCGATGGCGTTACCGGCGAAGCCCAGCATGGCCGGTAACAGCGTGAGGGCGGCGATGAGGACCATGAGGACGGCGGCGATGCAGGCGGTGGCCAGTCCGATCATGTACGCCTGGCCGATGAGGTAGAGCCCGAAGAGCGAGATCACCACCGTGCTGCCGGCGAAGAGGACCGACCGGCCGGAGGTCATGAGAGAGGTCACGACGGCGTTGCGGGGGTCCCGTCCTTCGAAGATGCCCTGCCGGTAACGGGTGACGATGAAGAGGGCGTAGTCGATGCCGACGCCGATGCCGATCATGGCCGCCATTTCGGGGGAGAAGTTCGGCACGGTCAGGAGGTGCGTCAGGAGTTCGAGCAACGCGATGCCGATCCCGAGCCCCGCGAGCGCGGTGATCACGGGAAGGCCCATGGCCACCACGGAGCCGAAGGCGAGCAGCATGATGAGGATCGCCGCGGTGATGCCGATGCCCTCGCTCGGCCCGGGCGCCGCCGTGGCGGCGGCGGAGATCGGGTTCCCGCCCAGCTCGACCTGAAAGCCCTTGGTGGCGGCGGCCTGCGCCGTGGTGATGACCTTCTTGACGGCCGCGGTCGGGATGTCGGCCGTGTCGGTGGTGAACTGGATGTCGGCGAAGGCAATGTTGCCGTTGCTCGGTGGGGCGATCTGGTGCGCACCGGCGGCCGAGAACGGACTGGTCACGCTCTGGACGTAGGGCAACGACTCGAGGCCGGCCACCACCTTGTTGATGGCCGCCTTGTTGGCCGGGCTGCCGATCGGCGCGGTCGTATGGAAGACGACGTCAGCCGTGTCCCCGGACTTCGAGGGGAACTTGGACTGCAGGATGTTCTGTGCCTGCTGCGACGGGGTGTTCCCCGCCGTGAACCTGTTCTCGAAGTGGGTGCCCACCACCTGGGAGATCACCGTGATGCCGATGATGGCCAGGATCCACAGCAGGAGGACCGTCCGCCGGCGGTCGTAACAGGCGCCGGCCAGGCGTCCCAGGGCCGAGACGGGGGGCTCCTCGGGCGTGTGCACGGCGCTCATGGTCGTTTCACCAGTAAGATTCACCATTGATGAGTTGTAACACAGAATTCCCCGGTGGTGAATCCCCCGATTGGAAATTTTCGAGGGGTCGTCTATGAGTGCGGCTGCCGCTGCCGCGGCCGCCGGCCGCCGGCCGGGCAACGCCGACACCCGGGGGGAGATCGTCGAGGCGGCCAAGCGGGTCTTCGCGGCCAAAGGGTATGACGGGGCGAGCCTACGGGCCGTGGCCCGCGAGGCTGAGGTGGACCCGGCCCTCGTCCACCACTACTTCGAAGGGAAGGCGAGCCTCTTCGTCGCCGCCATGGCCCTCCCCTTCGACCCGCGGACCGTCCAGGAGGGCCACTCCGCCGCCACTTCGATGTCGGCGTCGAGCTCGAGCTCGAGCTCGAGCTCAGGAAGGATGGTCGTCACGGGCTTTCTCACCATGTGGGACCACGCGGAAGGAACAGGTTCCTCGTTCGCTGCGTGTGTCGCGGGCATGGCGGCGTCGACCAGCGTGGCCGACGCCATGCGCGAATTCGTCGCCGAGCGGGTCTGGAACAACAGCCCGGTGAACGAGGGCGAGAGCGACGCCGTGACCCGCCGACGGCGTGCGCTCGTGTCCTCGCAGCTGATGGGACTCGCCTTCACCCGCTACATCCTCCGAGTGCCACCGGTCTCGACAGCCACGCCCGCGGATATCGCCGGCTGGGCCGGCCCCACCCTCGACCGCTACATGGTGGGGCCGATCGACTAAGAGCTTGAGCGGATAGGCCCAGGTGAAGCTCCATCGATCGCGCCAGTCGATGAGCTTGGCGGCGATGAGTAGGGTGAGAGCCAGGGCGAACTGGGCGAGGCGTTGTCGTATCCGGCGGTCGGTGTTGCGCCGCAGCTGACCGAAGTTGGCCATCCAGGCGTTCGTGCGTTCGACGGGCCAGCGGAGCCCTCGGGCACGAAGACCTTCTTCTTAACCGGTCCGCTGCGTTTCTTGGGGATGCAGGCGTCAGTGATCCCAAAAGAGCGAAGGGTTTGGCGCACGGTGGAGGTGTCGTAGCCACGGTCGAGATGGACCGTCTCGATGTCGAGGTCGAGCCCTCGGGCGGCGACGGCGGCGAGGGTGGGGAGCAAGAGGAACTGGTCGTGGCGATTCGCCGAGTCGGTCGCCCGGCCGACGGGGATGCCCGAGAAGTCCGTGGCGAGCGACCACTTCCAGCCGGGTCGACCCCGATCCGTCGGGTTCGGGCCGGTTCCTTCGGCTCCACCTCGGGCTTTGTGAATGGCGCCGTCGATCGCCACTTCGCTCAGGTCGAGGCCCACGATCTTGTCGTAGGCCGAGATGGCCGCTTCGACGAGGCGGTCGAAGAGGCCCGAGCTCACCCACTCGTCACGTCTCGTGCGCGCCGTCGTGTCTGAGACCCGACCGCCCGTGAGGGTCTCGGCGTCGACCCACGAGCACCCGGTCACGAGCCGCACCAGCATCACCTCGAAGCCGTCCCGATCAGAGGACCGCGGCCGGTGGCAGCCCGGCGGGTGGTGCTCGAGATGGGCCGGGAGCAGGGGCTCGACGGCACGCCAGACGACATCGACCACTTCAGGATCGAACGCGCGCATGATGGTGGGGTACCTCCACTTGGTCGTTGGTGTGTTGGCAGACACCCCGATCCTCTCGGGGCCACCACCACGACCGGTGGATGGTCACCGGCTTGAAGCGAATGCTTGATAGGGCCGCGTCCAGCGCCAATCCGCGCGAGCTCTTAGAAGGAAGGCATCAACCAGGGGCCACGACGTAATCGCCAACTGTCAGTTGCACACTTAACCACGCACGTCATATTGGCCAAACACTCTGGCGTCCGCTCGGCCCTGGGTGTATAAACGCAAGGAGGCGGTTCGGGGGAGCAATTCGTTGATCTATTCTTGCCGAAGCATGGGGAGCCCACTCGAGTCCGTACCGGGCTGATTTCTTTCGTGGATTCTTACCCCTCTGCGACGACTACGCACTCTGCGGGGAGGGGCTTCCCTGACTGGAGACGTTTCGCGGCGGTCGGTCGAAAGCCCGCTTTCGGATGGACGTGCCTCTGCCTTGTCGTCGTGACAACGGGCATCCTCGTTCTGCTGGGGAGCGTGCCGGGGAGCCCGATGGTCGGGAGTGTCCCGAAGGGGGCCCCGCCTCCGTCAGTGTTGACGCAGGCGGCACGCTCCCTCGGACTCGAGAAGCTCAATTCGTCGCAGTCCCCCGTCCTCGCGTACATGCTCATCACTGGTGCCTGTGTCGGATTTCTGGGCACGCTACTGGCTGTCCGCCAACGCAGCATTTCGACTTGGGCCGTTATTGGATGCTCGACTGTAGTGATCGCGCTCGCAACTCTGGGTCCGCCCCTGTTCTCGCACGACGTCTACTCGTATGCCCTCTACGGACGCATGTGGGTCTTGTATCACGCCAATCCATACCTCCAAAGTCCTTCAGTCGCCGTGCATGATCCGTTCCTTCACGTTGCGTCGAATGGATTCCGTTCTGTCTACGGCCCTCTCTTCACCTTGATCTCGGGTTTGATTGTGTGGATCTTCCGGTCGCCGGCAGCCACCGTCGCTGCGTTCAAGATCCTCTCGGGCGTCTGTTGGCTCGGTGTGGTGGTCCTCGCATATCGACTCGGTGGACGCGAAGGAAAGATGCAGGCGTGTTTTGCCGCCGCGTTTGTCGGTTTGAATCCGGTCGTGACCTTGCGCGTAATCGCTGGCGGACACAACGATGTACTCGTCGCCTTGGCCATCATGGCGGCATTGACGGCCTGGTATAACGATCGCAAGCTTCTCGTCACGGTCTTCCTTACCCTTGGGATGCTTGTGAAGATCGTGACAGTGATTCCACTCGTCGTCTTCCTATGGGCAATGATCCGTTCGGAAACCACGGTGAGAAGACGGTTGGTCACATTGGGCAAACACCTTGCCGTGGTCGTTGGTCTGACCGCGGTCGCAGTGATCCCCTTCGGAGCGGCATTGCGCGTCCTTTCCGCGTTTTCGAAGGTGACGTCGCTTAGCAACGGCAGTCCGAGGCCTCCCGAGGTCGTTCTTTCTGCGGCTTCCGCATCAGTCCTTCGGTCGTTCGGGTTGTCCCATGCGGTCGCACTCTCAGACGGCATCTTCGAGGTCGCGTTCTTGGGACTTGCGGCCCTGGCGCTGCTGCTTCTTCTTTGGCGAAGCGACCGACCCATAGCAGAGGTGGTGCTGCTCGCGCTTCTGATCTTCTTGCTTTGCTCGCGCTACATGCAGCCGTGGTATCTGGCGTGGATCGTTCCGCTCGCTTGTTTCGCAACTAGAAGAAGGGTCCTCGCCATCGCTCTGGCAATGTCGCTCATAGCAGCCGAAACGGCGACCGCTAAGAGCGTGGGGCCACTTCTTACCTGGTTGGCTCGCTTCTCGTACGACATCTACCCTGTGTTGGCGCTCGCCTTCATCGCCTTGTTGCTTGCCGAGGTCGTCCGTCGTCCCAGGACCGAGGCGCAGAGGACGCAACAAGACATCGTCGGCGGTGAGGGTGGCGATGCAGCCGGTTTTGCGATGACATCACCGGTCGTCACTCAGACACCGACCGGCGGGAGCTCAGCGACCTAGAGACCGGACACGGATCAGCTTTTCTGAATGGCACGCGCGGCCCGGCCTACTCCGCCCGTTGCTGCTCCTGTCGAACACGAACATTCGCGGCAGCACTCTGCCCGACATTCGACGCAACAGGGTCGCCAAGCTAGGTTGGGCGTATGTCGCCTCTGCGCCAGCGTCTCGTACAGGCGTCTTGGCGCTTGCGCTTGTCGTGTCGGGATCTTGCTCAACGTGGGTCGGTCGCGGTCCAGCGGCAAGGCCCGATACATGCATTGCTCCGGTACCAATGGCGGTTTGCTCGACGCGACCCCGTCAGCATGAACCAATGGGACGCGCAATACGCTGGAAGTAACTACACCGAACGACTCGATTCGGCCCGTCAAGTGGCACACCACATGGTAATTCTCGGGTATCTGACGTACGGGACGAAACCGCCGACGGTCCTTGACATCGGTTGTGGACATGGCCGGTTCTTGCAACTCCTGGCCGGAGTCGACTTCGCCGAGTACACGGGTGTGGACTGGTCGGATCACGCCGTCGAGCAGGCACGGGCACTTTTGATCCCCCGCACGCGGTTCGAGGTTGGCGACATGGACTACTGGGACACAACCGAACGGTTCAATGTTGTCGTGCTGGACGAGTCTCTCTATTACTCCGCCGATCCCTTCGAGATGTTCGAGCGATCACTCGGTTGGCTGGCAGAGGACGGAATGGTCATAGTGTCGATGTTCCGGAGCCTAGGTGCGCGGTACATTTGGTCTCGGATCCAATCCGCTGCCGTAGAACCACTGGCTGCCTGCGCGGTGAAGGACCCCATGGAGGGAGGCGTTTGGGACGTCAAGGCGTTGCGACCTCGTCCCGCAAACCCGTCGAGTCAACCTCAAGGGCGCCTTGGAGATCATCCTGCTGCACCGCCACCGAGGGTTCAAGAGGGATCCATCGTCCCGTAGCTGGTCGGCAGAACAAGGAAGAACGAGACATGACCGTGTCACTCATCACTGGGTCAACAAAGTTCTCAGTTATGAGACCGCTCGCCAACTGATCGAGCACGGGCATACCTTCTATGTCGGGGCGCAACTTCGAGCATGGAAAGGTTGCAGCATTAAAGCTCGCCGGCCAGTTCGTGCAGCTTGACGTGACTGACGAAGCATCCGTGGAGACCGTTCTTGGCGCAGTCGACGAATGCGAGGGCCACTTGGACGTTCTCGTCGACACCGCAGGCATCAGTACGCGGCGGAGGTCAACGGACCGGATGCGCTGAGGGGAGTCGATACCAATGCGATCGGTCTCATCGGTGTCACCCAGGCCACACTTCCGTTGTTGGAGAAGTCTGTGTACCCAGTCGTAGTCAACATCTCAAGCGCCTTCGGCTCGTTCTGGGCCGTCACCAATCCCGAAAGACGCCAATTCCACTTTCCCGGCGGTCATCTACGGTGCCAGCAAAGCCGCCGTTTCCATGTTCACTGTTCATGACACCAAAGCACTGCCAGGGATCAAGTTCAATGCCGTCGAGCCCGGGCGTCAGCAGGTGGACAGAAGCTCCTCGCGTCGATTCCGACGCCATGCGGGTGATTAACATCCGATCTCCGGAACCAGTCAGACCTTCATTGAGGGCGGCGGGTATCCCAGTACACCCGGATCTAGCGCCTTGCGCTCGCTTGTGCGCTGCCGTGATGCCAGAGGGAGTTCACTGGTGTCCGTGGCCAGTTTTCAGTCCCCGCTTTTGGCCACCAGAAGTCCCCACCCCTCGGGGTGAGTTTTCAGTTTCCCGAGCCTAGGTTTTCCTCCCCTCACGCGCCTCTTTCATGCGGAATGACTCACCTTCGGTGACGACGAGTACGTTGTGGTGGAGCAGCCGGTCGAGCAGGCTGACGGCCGTCGAATGGTCGGGCAAGAAGCGTCCCCAGTCCTCGAAGGGCCAGTGCGAGGCGATGCCGAGGGAGCGACGTTCGTAGGCTGCGGCGACCAGGCGGAAGAAGAGCTGGGCGCCGGTGTGATCCATCGGCGCGAAGCCGATCTCGTCAATCAGGATCAGGTCGGCCTTCAAGATGCCTTCGAGGACGCGGCCGACCGAGTTGTCGGCCATGCCTCTATAGAGGGTCTCGACCAGTTCGACGGCGCTGAAGTAGCGCACCCGGAAGCACGACGCGATGGCGGCATGGCCGAGAGCGACGAGCAGGTGGCTCTTGCCCGTGCCCGCCGGTCCGACCAGGCACAGGTTCTCTTTGGCTCGCACCCACTCGAGGCTCGAGAGATAGTCGAAGGTCGCCTGCTTCACCGAGGAGGCGACGACGTCGAACTCCTCGAGCGTCTTGGTGACCGGGAACGATGCCGCCTTGAGACGGTTGGCGGCGTTGGACGCGTCACGCGAGGCGATCTCGGCTTCGACGAGAGTGCGCAAGAACTCCTCGGGCTTCCAGCGTTGCGTCTTGGCCGTCACCAGCAGTTCGGGTGACAGGGAGCGCATGGCCCGGAGTCGCAGGCGGCGCAGCCCGGCCTCGATGTCGGCGGGCAGTGCGGGAGGAGCGGTGCTCACGAGCCCTCGCCGATGGCGTAGTCACTGAGTGAGCGCGTCGGCACGAGGGGCAGCTCGACGATGAGGGCCTCGCCCGGAGCGGCCGGACGCGGGACCCCGGTCCCCGCTGCGATTATCGAGCGCACGTCGTGGGCCCGGAACCTCCCGAACGAGGTGGCACGTTCGAGTGCGGCCAACAGCACGTCTCTCCCATGGGCGGCCTCCATGTGGGCCAGCTCCTCGAGGTCGCCCTTGAGCGAGGTGATCCCCCTGGCGGCCGCACCCTTGATGAAGGACTCGGCCGCCGGCCCGAGGGCACAGAACGCCTTCTCTGCACCGGTCTTCGGTCGCACGGCACGAGTCGGCATGGGCCGGGGCCCGCCATAGTGCTCGTCGAGAACCGACGTCTCACCAGGGGCAACGAGGTCGTGTTCGGCCACGATCTCTCCCAAGAAGATGATCAGGATCTTGGCGTCTTGGGCCACGAGCTCGACCTGGCGGCCGATGTGGATGGTGGGCACCGAGTAGCGGGCCGAGCCGAAGCGCACACAGCTGAGCCGGTCGACCTTGCGCACGACGAGCTTGCCGATGGTGGCCCTGAGTTGCGGCAGCGTCCCCATCACCTCGAGTTCCTTGACCAGTCGCTCGGCGGGGATCGCACAGATCTCTGAATGCACGACGGCGTTGACCTCGTCGCTCCAGGCCAGCCCCTTGTCGTTCGCGCCGGCCAGGTCGGTGACGCTGAGCTCTTCGGGGATCATGAGGTCGGACTTCACGTAGCCGACGAGGTTCTCCACTAACCCCTTGGACTCGGGATCCGCCCCCTCGCAGAAGTCGGGCCGGAACCCGTAGTGGGTGGCGAAGCGCACATAGGCCGGCGTCGGAATGACGAGTCCAGCGACGGTGTCGCCCTTCAGGCACCCCATGCGGTCGGTCAGCGCGGTCTTGGGGACCGCGCCCAGGTACTCGAAGCACCGCGCCAACGCTGTCATGGTCGCCTCGGCTCCGAGGTTGTCGGCGAAGCAGACGAAGCGGACCCTGCTCCAGGCCATCACGGCGCAGAAGACGAACAGCGGGCCGATCTCGCCCCAGTCGAAGACCAACATGTCGCCCGGTGTCCAGATGCCCGGCCTGCGTCCCCGGTGATGATTCGCCCGCCACCCCGCCTTCACCTCGGCGACGAGCCGGCGGAAGTTGCGTGCCGATCCGCTGTACCCGGCCACTCGGGCGATGGGGAGCAGCCGTTTGGCCGACATTTTCCCCTTGGTCCGCTCCACCCGTTCGATTACAACGCCTCTGACGGCGTCGTAGTTGTGCTCGACGACGGCGATCCCGCCGTTTTCGGCCGCCTGAGCGGCCAGCACGGAACGTTTCACCGTCTTGGGCGTCGTCCCGCAGATCTCCGCAGCAGCTCTGTAGCTGCCCACCTCTCGATAGGCGGCATGCATGTCCATGTGTTCCCTCACTGATTTCATTGAGACGTCCCTTGGTCGGTGCGGCGGTTCGGTTAGCACCGCCACCGTCACCGGCCAGGGGACCTCGTTGGTGGATCCTTCAGTGAGGGGTGGGGACTTCTCGTGGCCAAAACCGGAGACTTTTCGTGGCCACCAGCGGGGATGTCCACGATTTTTGAATCTCCCCACCCTCGATCACTGAAATTCCCCACCCTGTCCCGGTGAGCTGAACCATCCACCCGCGGCGGTGGGCCCCCTTCGATGCTGACGAGCGACCAAGCAAGACAGCTCGAAGGGAGACCCGCTTCGCATGCTCACACATGGGGAAGACGTGGAAGCACATGCACTCAGAAGCAGGGGCTGGACTATCTCGGCGATCGCCCGCCACCTCGGCCGGGACCGCAAGACCGTCCGGGCCTACATCAACGGGGAGCGGGTCCCCGGCGTCCGGGCCAAGAACGGCGCCGGACCCGCTCGAGCCGTTCACGAAGTACCTGACAGCGCGGTTTGTCGACGACCCGCACATCTGGGCGTCTGCCCTCTATGACGAGGTCAGGCGGCTCGGCTATCCGCTGAGCTACCCGAGCTTCGCCCGCCAGGTGCGCTTGGCCGGACTCCGGCCCCACTGCGAGGCCTGTCACGGCGTCAAAGGCCGCGACACCATCGAGATCGACCATCCACCAGGCGAAGAGATCCAGTGGGACTGGTTCGAGAGACGCAACGCCCGGTGGGATGCCACGGCCTACGTGCTCTTGGGCACGCTGCCGCACTCATCCAAGGTGCGCGGCGTGCTGGCCGAGAAGATGGACCAGGCCTATCTCATCGAGGCCATGGACGAAGTGCTCCGGCGCCTGGGCGGAACAGCCCGGGTGTGGCGGACGGACCGTCTGGCGACCGTGATCGTGCCGGGGACGAGGGACGTCCAGCCGTCCTTCGCCCCCGTCGCCAAGCACTACGGGGCCATCGTCGAACCCTGCCCGCCGAGGCGCGGGAACCGAAAAGGGGCGGTCGAGTCCTCGGTGCGCTTCGTGTCTGGTCGCTGGTGGCGCACCATGGGAGCAACGAACCCCGAGGAGGCCCAGCGCTCCCTCGACGTCTTCTGCGCCACCATCGGCGACGAGCGCGAGCGCAGGGGACCGGGCGGCGAACGCACCACTGTCGCTGAGCTGGCTGACTCCGAGCCCCTGCTCGCCCTCCCGGCAGTCCCGTTCCCGGCCACCACCGAGGTCTCCCGCACCGTCGCCGACAATGCCAGCATCGCCTTCCGAGGCAACCGCTACTCGGTGCCGCAGGGCCTCGCCGGCTCCATCCTGCTCGTCAGACACCGGCTCTCGTCTCCGACCATCGACGTGGTGGCACCCTCGGGGGTCATCCTGGTCACCCATCGCCTCGCCCCGGCGGGATCGGGCGCGCTGGTGCGCAGCCGAGAGCACAAAGAAGCGCTCGAGGCCGCCGTGCTCAGTGCCTTTTCCACGGCCCGTCCGTGCGACAAGAAGGCCAACCGGCCACCGGGCCGAGAGGCACTCGAAGAGGCAGCCCGACTGCTCGGGCCCATCGGGCGTGAGCCAGTGTCGACCTCAGTGGTCTATGACGAGATCGCGGAGGGACGATGAGCGAGTCCTCCACCTATCAAGAGATCCGCAGCCACCTGGCCTACCTGCGTCTGGGTGCGGTTAAGTCCCAACGAGTGGTGTACGAGGTCGTGAGGTTGCAACGACTCCCGCGTCAACCTGTTCTCTGATTGCTGATCCTATGTCCGGCTGGCGTCGGCGGCCTCCTTGCCGGCGGCGTCGATGGCCGGCCTCGGGTCCTCGGGTGAGGGCTCGAGCCTCCTTTGGGCCTTGAGCGACTCGGCGCTCATGTAGCGACGCGTGATGGCCCACTCGTCGGTCTGCTCGGCGAGCAGTGCGCCGACCAGGCGGATGACGGCCGCCCGGTTGGGGAAGATCCCCACCACGTCGGTGCGCCGGCGGATCTCCTTGTTCAGTCGTTCCTGAGGGTTGTTCGAGCGGATCTGACGCCAGTGCTCGGTGGGAAAGGCGCTGAAGGCCAAGATGTCGTCGGCCACGTCGAGGAGGTAGGTGACGACGTCGACGAAGCCGGCCTTGGTCAGCTTGTCGGTGACGTCGGCCAGCTGGCCCCAGGTGGTGTCGCGGTCGGGCTGCTCGAAGACCGAGCGCACCAAGGTGGCGATCATCGGCCAGTTCCCCTTGGCGCAGCGTGAGGCGAGGTTGGCCATGAAGTGGGTGCGGCAGCGTTGCCAGGAGGCCTCGGCGAAGACCTGGGAGATGGCGGCCTTGATGCCGCCGTGGGCGTCGGAGATCACCAGTTCGACGCCACTGAGTCCCCGGGCCACCAGCGCCCGCAGGAACGCCGTCCAGGCGGCCGTGTCCTCAGTCGTCGCGATGTCGAGGCCGACGATCTCGCGCCGGCCCTCGGCGCCCACAGCGGTGGCGATCACGGCTGAGACGTTCACCACCCGGCCACCTTCGCGAACTCGCTGTGTCAGAGCGTCGATCCACAGGTAGCGATAGGGCCCCTGGTCCAAGGGCCGCTCCTTGAACTCGGTGATCACCTGGTCGAGCTCTTGGGCCATGCGCGAGACCTCGGACTTGGAGATCCCGTCGATGCCCATGGCCTTGACCAGGTCGTCGACCCTCCTCGTGGACACGCCCTCGACGTAGGCGGCACAGACCACCGACACCAGGGCCTGCTCGGCCCGCCGCCTCGGCTGCAGCAAGAACTCGGGGCTGTAGACGCCCCGGCGGAGCTTGGGCACGGCCAGCTCGATCGAGCCGACCCTGGTGTCCCAGGGCCGCAGCCGATACCCGTTCCTCTGGTTCTCACGCTCGGGGCTACGTTCGCCATAGGCGGCGTTGCACTGCATCGAGGCCTCGGCCGACATCAGGGCCTCGGCGAAGGCGGCGAGCATGGACCTCGCCAGATCGGTGTCGCCGTTGGCGCCTTCGAGGTACTTGTCCAGCCAGGCGGACGCGTCGATAGTGGTGGGGACGTTCACCGTGATCCTCCT
Organism: uncultured Acidimicrobiaceae bacterium; assembly: GCA_963764305.1. Lineage (GTDB taxonomy): Bacteria > Actinomycetota > Acidimicrobiia > Acidimicrobiales > RAAP-2 > Bog-473. The sequence continues at coordinate 145,821 of CAVXSD010000007.1, forward strand.
CAAGTAGTTGTCTGGAAACTGCTTCTTGAGGTTGACGCGGTGATCGTCGCGTCTGGGGGATCCTGCTTCAGCTCACCTGGTCGTACACCACTGGCTGGGACTCAACTCTGGGTGCTGCCGCCGAAGCGCTGCCCGGAGAACTCGAGCATGCTCGCAAGGAGGGACTGGGGCACTCGGAGTTCTTGGCTCGCCTCCTCGAGGTCGAGGTGAGCGCCACCGAGATCAGAGCGCCGCGCCGGCCTCGAGCGCTTCGCCTGCCTGCCTTCCCCGTGGACACTCGACGACTTCGACTTCAGTGCCCAGCCCTCGGTCGACAAGAAGTTGATGAGCGAGCTCGGGACGCTGCGGTTTCTCGAAGACGCCACCAATGTGCTGCTGATCGGGCAGCCCGGTGTCGGCAAGACCATGCTGGCTGTTGGTCTGGCCCGGGCGTCGATCAACGCCGGCTATCGGACCTACTACACGACGGCCGCTGACCTGGCCGCCCGCTGTCACCGCGCCGCTCTCGAAGGAAGGTGGGCCACGACCATGCGCTTCTTCGCCGGGCCGAGACTCTTGGTCATCGACGAAGTGGGCTACCTGCCGCTGCAGAGCGAGGCCGCCGCCGCGCTGTTCCAGGTGATCACCCAGCGTTATCTGAAGAGCTCCATCGTCATGACGACCAATCTGGGTGTCGGCTCGTGGGGGAAGATCTTCGACGACCCGATGGTCGCCGCTGCCATGCTCGATCGCCTGCTGCACCGCAGCGTCGTGTTCAACATCGACGGCGAGAGCTACCGGATGCGCTCCCATCGGGCCCGCACCGAAGGCCTCCGGAAGGGGGTGTCCAAGGTCAAGGAGTAAAATGAAGCAAAACTCACCGGTCAGTCAACTGGGGAATTTCGTTGATCGCCCCTGGGGAGTTTCGGAAATCGGCGGCAGGGACATCAGCTGGCCATAACCGGGGACTTTCTCGTGGCCACGGACAACTGGAAAGGCCAAGACTCGAAGTCCGCCTTGGAACACGACAACGAGTAGGCCACAGGGCCTACGTTTCCCGGAAGACTTGCTCTAGGACGTGGTCATGGTTGAATCCGGTTCAGCAGACCTCAACGGGCTTACGCCAAAAGAAGAAGCCTCCTTCGCCCGTTCGCGCCGCATGTCGCAGCGTTTCCCCGCAGGCGGCCCGCCTCTTCAGCGGCGCAACCAAGTCCTGTTCGGTCTCATGCGGCGCGCATCGGCGGGACGCTGCTCGGTATAGCAATTGGAATACTCACCACACCGGCCCACACAGCGGCCGGTCCAGGTCCGTACCCATCGTCTATCTAAACTGAACAGTGGGGAGTGATCCAGTTTCGATCCAGTTTCCCGGGACTCTGCCGATCCTGAGATGGATTTGAATAGTGCAAGCGTCCATCTGGCTGCATAGCGCAGGCCCGTTGACCAGCAAGTTCGTCAAGCTTTGGAACCGGAGGTCGCACTCGATGGTCCGGAACCCCCGCCACCAACGAAGCGCTGGTTTGCCGGCTCATCAGAATCTGGTGAACTGGGCTTTTAGTCCCTGACCTGCCGCCACAGAGCCTCTCACGTCGTGGTACGTCCGACATTGCCTCGACACGCCCTCGGGTCGGCGCGCATCACGCACCGCGAGCCCTGAAGAGTCACGACATGGGCTCGACGCGGCGCCCGAGCCGACCGCCGAGCCCGTCGACGACCCCCCGCCCGATCATCTTGAGCCTGAGCAGCCGGCCCTCGTCCTCGCGCAGGAGTGCGCGCAGGGTGAGCCCGGCGAGCTTGCGCGGCCACCGTCCCCGCCCGTGCCTGATGTAGAGATGCACGTAGACGTTGTTCCGAGCCTCGTAGTAGTACTTCCACGGCGGATTCCCCCACTGCTCACGGCCCTTCTGGTGATTCACCACGACATCGGGCGTGATGTGCAAGGGAAACCCTGCGGCAGGAATGCGTAGCATGAGGTACTCGAAGTCCTCGGCCCACCAGAAGAAGTCCGCCCGCGGGAACCCGGCCGACACGACAACCTCGCGTCCCAGCAGGACGCCACACCATCCAGGATAGTGCGTGACGTCGCCACTCGGAGTACGGACCGAAGCGATGACGCACACGCTCGTGCCTGTCTTCTGGTACTCCTCGAGCAGGCGCTCCAGGCACTCGGGGGGCGCGACGATGTCGTCGTCGAGGATGAATGCAAGGTCGAAGCCGGAGCCCAGGAACTCTTCGAGTGCGCGCGCCCATCCGCCGGCGGGCCCGCTGTTCTCCGGCTCGCGCAGGACACGAACATCGAGGCCAGACGGGCGCGCCCACGCCCGCGTCACTGTCTCCGCCGGCGGCGTGCCGGCATTGTCGAGGATCAGCACGGCGTCTGGGAGCCTGGTCTGGCCGCTCACGGCCTCCAAGGTGTGCGCGAGGGTGTCGGGCGAGTTGTACGTCAGCACCATCGCGAGCACGGTCGGTCCGTCCGCGTCGAGTCCGCCTCCTTCCTGCTCGCCACCCATCTGGGCTCCCTTCCATCGTGTCCTTGCGGCCCGACCTCTCGCCCGCAGATCCCACCGTGCTCTTGGGCCCGGATCGTCCCGCCAGGCCGCCCACTCCTGCGACGGGCGGGGACAGTCAGAGTTCTCCGGCCGCTCGCCTGATACACGCTAGTGCGGTACGCGGACGGGACCGCGTTCCCTCGACCTCAGTCGGTGCCGAGTACGTCAGCCGCCACCCGGATGACGGAGCCCGCGGCGGGCACGCCGGCGTAAATGGAGACGTCATGAGGATCTCCTGACGCGTGATCCCCACGTTCAGCGTCCCGCCCAGGTGCGCGCGCAGCTCCTCTGGCTGGCCCAACGCGGCCAACAGTGCGACGGTGATCATGGAGGATCTCGCCGAACGCGCTCTGTTGCACGTGATCGTAATAGTCCGGAGCCAGTTTGGCCGCGGGGAACTGGCCGGTCGGGCCCTTGAGCGTGGCCGGCCAGAGCCGGCCTTGCGCGTCGCGGCCGGCCGCCCGGCGCTCATCACTCGTGGTCATGCGTCACTCCTTTCCACACACAATATTTTGACCGTGGCGATGCTGCCTCCCCCGACGAGGTGGGCCAGCCCCGCTCGTGTCCCCTCGACCTGACGTCCCTCCGCCTGAGCCCGAAGTTGGAGCAGGTGAACGCCTTACCCGGATTGAGCCACTCCGGGTAATGGGGCCCACGTCGCTTCCATGTCCACTTCGAGCGTCCTTGGGATGTACGGCCTGCTGGTGCGCGCCGCAATCAGTGGTCGTGGCGGATCAGCATGACTGGACACGGCGCGTGATGCGCCACGTAGTCGCTGACGGAGGCGCCGATGTGTCGGCTCAACCAGTTCTTGCCTGAGGAACCGATCACAAGCACGTCTGGGTTCATCTCTTGGGCAACTCGAACGACGGCAGCCCCTGTTCAGCTTCGCTCTCGGGCCCAACGAAGCGGCGCAGGTGGTCCTCGTTCACCGGCAGCAGGGAGCTCGGGAGGTAGACCTTGCGGGGGTCGCCGTTCTTGGTTCGGCCGGGCTCGAGGTGCCCGTCGCGAAACTCGAGGAGGGAACGCTCCACCCGCACCGTGCCGGCCCGCAGATCGGCGTCGTTCCTATGGAGCCCGAGCAACTCGCCACGGCGGAGGACACCCCAGGCGGCCAGCGTGACGGCCCCCCGGTACTGCGCGGGCATCGACTCCGTGAGCACCGCCACCTGGTCGACGTTGGGGATGCGACGATCGGTGACCCGGTCGGTTCTCTTCTACGATCGTGTGCGACTCCCGACACGCTTCGAGGTCGTAGCTAGGCCGTGAACCTGGCATCTCATGTCTCTTTTCATGTGTTGGGTCCTGTGCATATCTGCGTCCCGAGTGGCCTTACAGCCACAGCACGGGGCACCGGCTTCCTGCCTCTTCCGGTGTCGTGGCGATCACGGTCGGGAGCCGCATCAAGTCGGAATCGGCGGACTCGCGCCTGCCGGGGGGCGACCGTTCTCGCTCCGATGCCCGAGACTCCCGCCGACCTTGGCCCCACCCGAACCGGGCTCATCGGTGCGGCGGCCGGCTGGTCCAACAAAGTGATCACGGAGCGTCTCGACCAGCTCTTCAGGCAGAAGGCGGCCGTCGAAGGCGAGATCGTCGTCCTGCTCGGCGAGGTCGATCGGCGCCAGGCCTACCGAGACGAGGGGGCCAGCTCGACAGAACCCTGGGCCGTGGAGCGCTTCGGGATCTCGACCTCGACCGCACGCGCCTATGGGCGCCTGGGCGAGAAGGCCTGGGACATCCCCCACTTGGTCGGATCCCTCTGCGCCGGGGACCTGTCCATCGACAAGGTCCGCGCCGTGGCCGACGTGGCCACGCCCGAGAGCGACCAGGAGCTCTGTGACCAGGCCCGCGAGTGCACCGTGCGTGAGCTGGCCGAAGTCGCCCGCACGAGCGCCACCGCCGTCGCCACCTCGCCTTCGGAGCACGATCGCCGTTACCTGCGCTTCAACGAGGCGTTCCGCACCATGAGCGTCCAGCTTCCCCCCGAGTCCTTCGCCCAGACCCGGGCCTGCCTCGAGGCCCGGGCCCGCCAGGTCCCCTCAAACGGCGAGACGCCCTGGGACCAGCGCCTCTGCGACGCCTTCATGGAGATGATCCATACCTCCTCGTCGGGTGCGCAGGCGCACGGCACCACGACGACGGCGCCCCCGTACCTCGTCGTCGCCCACGTCCCCCTCGGTGCCCTGGTCGACGACGACGGCGAGGGGAGCACCCTGGCCGGTGAGCTCGAGCGCGACGGGCTGATCAGCACCGAGACGGTGCGCCGGATCGCCTGCGACGCCACCGTCGCCATCGGGGTCGACGACGATGTCGGCCACACCATGTACGAGGGCCGGGCCCGGCGCACCCCCTCAGACGCCCAGCGCCGCGAGGTGATGCGCCGGGATCGTCACTGCCGCTTCCCGGGGTGTAGCAACGTCACCTTCACCAACGTCCACCACATCGTGGCCTGGAAGCCCGGAGGGCGCACCGACCTCGACAACCTCGCGCTCGTTGTGCCTGCACCACCATCACCTGGTGCACTCGGCGGGCTGGGAGATGACGGGCAACGCCAACGAGGAGCTCACCTTCACCGGCCCGAAGGGCCGGGTCATGACCTCGCGCCCTTCTCCGCTCTGGACGACCGTCACGGCCGGACCGCGATCGGGCTGACTCTTCTCCGGGTCAGCCGCGCCGGCGGCGAAGTTCCGCCGCCACTTCCTTGCCGTTCGCCTTGCCCGACGTGGCCTTCATGACCGCACCGGTGAAGAACCCCATCAACTTGTCGTCGCCCTCGACGAAGCGCGCCCATTCGTCGGCGTGGGCCACTATCACCTCGTCGAGCACCGCGCCCAGAGTGTCGGACCCCAGCGCCTCGAAGCCCATCTCCTTGGCCACGGCGGCCGGGTCTCCCCCGCCGCGCTCGAGCAGTGCACTCAAGACCGCCTTGGACTGGGTCGCCGAGAGCTGGCCATCTGATTCCATTGCCAACAGGGAGGCGAACGAGCCCGCGTCCAAGTTCGGGGCCGCCTCACCCTGGGCCGCAACCTCGTTGGCGGCACGAGCCAGGGCCAGGGCGATCGGTGCTCCGCTGCCGGCGGCCGCCGTCACCAGGGCGTCGAGACCCAGGTCGACCACGGCATGGATCTGGTCGGTTTCGGCGCCACTGGGCACCCCACCAAGTGCGGAGGCCAGGGCGGCCCGGCGGTCTGCGGGCATCGGGCCCAGCCCCGCCCGCACCCGCGCCTGCCACGCCTCGTCGGGCGCCAGGGGCACAAGGTCCGGCTCGGGGAAGTAGCGGTAGTCGTTCGCCTCCTCCTTGGAACGCATCGAATCCGTGCGCCCCGCCGACTCGTCCCAGTGCCGGGTCTCCTGGGTGACGGAGCCGCCAGACTCGAGAAGGGCGATCTGGCGCGCCGCCTCGTACTCGATAGCCCGACCGAGCGAGCGCAGCGAGTTCAGGTTCTTGATCTCGCACCGGGTGCCGAACTGGTCGGTGCCCTCGGGGCGGACCGAGACGTTGGCGTCCACCCGCATCGACCCCTCCTCCATCCGTCCGTCGGAGGCACCGGTCGCCACGAGGATGCCCCGCAGCTCGCTGGTGTAGGCCCGCGCCTGGGCCACCGTCCGGATATCGGGCTCGCTCACGATCTCGACCAGCGGGACGCCCGAGCGGTTGTAGTCGACCAGCGCGTGCAGGGCCGCGTTGATGCGGCCGCTCGCCCCGACATGGGTGAGCTTGCCCGTGTCCTCCTCCATATGGGCGCGTGTTACGCCGATGCGGAAACCGTCGGGGAGCTCGAGCCACCCACCAGCGTTGAGCGGAAGGTCGTACTGGCTGATCTGATAGTCCTTCGCCTGGTCCGGGTAGAAATAGTTCTTCCGGGCGAACACGGACGGCCGGATCTCGCAGTGCAGTGCCGCGCCGATCCGCATCGCCAGATCGACCGCCTGCTCGTTCAGCACCGGCAGGGACCCCGGCAAACCGAGGCAGATCGGGCAGATGTTCACATTCGGCTCGTCCCCGAACGCGTTCCGGCACCCGCAGAAGAGCTTCGTGGCGGTGGCCAACTCGCAGTGCACCTCGAGCCCGACGACGAGCTCCCAGCCGTCGCTCACGATCCCGCCCCGTTCGGTGCGCGGGCTTCGACCACCTGCGCCACCCGGAAGAGCAGAGCCTCCTCGAGTGCAGGCGCCAGCACCTGCACGCCGACCGGCAGCCCGTCGACGCCCGTGCCGAAGGGCACCGAAACTGCCGGGTGCCCCGAGAGGTTGGAGGGGATGGTGCAGACATCGTTCATATACATCGCCATCGGATCGTCCACCTTGGCTCCGAGGTCGAAGGCGGTCGTCGGAGCGGTGGCGCCGAGGAGGACGTCGACCGACTCGTAGGCCCGATCGAACGCCTGCATCACGAGGGTGCGGACCCGCTGCGCCTGCGCGTAGTAGGCGTCGTAGTAGCCAGCGGACAGCGCGTAGGTGCCCAACATGATCCTGCGCTTGACCTCGGCGCCGAAGCCCGCCGTGCGGGTCGCTGTGTTCATCGCCGCGGCGTCCTCGCCGTCGACCCGCAGCCCGTAGCGCACGCCGTCGTAACGGGCCAGGTTGGACGAGGCCTCCGCCGGCGCAATCAGGTAGTAGGCCGAGAGCCCGTAACCGAACTCCGGTACAGAGATCTCCTCCACCTTGGCGCCGGCGGTTGCGAGAGCGTCGGCAGCCTCCTGCACCCGTGCAATCACGTCGGGTGCGCAGCCGTCGATGAGGTCACGGCAGAGCCCGACCCTGATGCCCTCCGCCCCTTCACGCAGCGTCGGCAGCGTCGGCTCGGGCTGCGACGGCAATGAGGTGCTGTCGAGCGGGTCGTGCCCGGCCAGGATGTCGAAGAGCAGCGCGGCGTCCTCCACCGTGGTGGCAAACGGGCCGATCTGATCGAGGGAACTGGCGAAGGCCACCAACCCGTACCGGGACACGCGACCGTAGGTGGGCTTCATCCCGACGACCCCGCACAAGGCAGCCGGCTGACGGATGGAGCCGCCGGTGTCCGAGCCCAGGGCGAGCGGCGTGAAGCCAGCCGCCACCGCTGCGGCGGAACCACCACTGCTGCCACCAGGAACCCTGCTGGAATCGCGCGGATTCCGCGTTGGTCCGAAGGCGGAGTTCTCCGTCGAACTGCCCATGGCGAACTCGTCCATGTTCGTCTTGCCCACAGTGATGGCCCCGGCGCGGCGCAACGCCTCGACGACAGTGGCGTCATATGGCGGGTGCCAGCCATCCAGGATCTTGGAGCCGCAGGTGGTGTTGACCCCCCGCGTGCAGAGATTGTCCTTCAACGCCACCGGCACGCCCGCCAGCGGGCCCGGATCACGGCCGGCTGCCACCGCCGCGTCGATGGCGTCGGCACTCGTGAGCGCCTCGTCGCCAAGGACGGTGAGGAACGCGTTGAGCTCGCCGTCGCCCGACGCCACGGCGGCCAGTGCCTCGTCCACGACCTCGCGGGCCGACCGCTGCCCGGATCGGACCTCGGCGGCCATGGCCATGGCGGTACTCACGGCGCCTCCCCGCCGATGCGCGGCACGCGGAAGCGGTGGTCCTCCACTGCGGGCGCGGCGGCCAGCACCTCGGCGCGGTCGAGGCTCGGACGGGGCTCGTCGGCACGCAGGACGTTGCTGAGGGCGATCGGGCGCGACGACGGCTCGAGGTGCGACAGATCCAGCGACGCAACGTCGGCGGCGTGATCGAGCACGGTCCGCAGCTGCTCGGTGAAGAGCTCGACCTCCTCGGCACTCAGATCCAGCCGGGCCAGGTGTGCGACGTGGACAACGTCCTCCCGGCTCAGCTCCGTCACGTGGTCGGGGACGTCAGTCACGGGCGCGGCGGAAGCACGCCGGTCACGAACTCGACGGTGCGTGCCTCGATCTCGTCCTTGTCCCAGTCCAGCGTGGCCACGTGGAAGCTCCGCTCGAGCATCACCTGCTCGACCGGCCCCTTGGCGCGGGCCACCAGCTTCTCGCTCGACACCGGGTCGACCACATGGTCGTTGACGCTGGTGAAGACGAGGGAGGGGCAGGTAACCGACTCGAGCTCCCGCTCGACCTCGGCCGCGGCGGCGAACAGCGAGAGCGTGGCGCGCAACGGCAGGCCAGGATAGGCAGCCTCGACCGCACCCTCCATTGCGATGTCGGACCCGATGCCGGGCGCGACCTCGTCACCACCGTCCATCATCGCCTGTATGAAGGCCAGGGTGTCGGTGTCCGGTGGCGCGAGCAGCGGGTTGACCACCGCGATGGCGGCGATCTCGGGATGGCGTTCGGCCAGCCAGACGCTCAACATGCCGCCCATCGACAGCCCCACCACCACCACCCCGTCGCTGCGAGCCGCCAGTTCGGTGTAGGCCGTTTCGGCCGCCTCGGACCAGTCCGCCCACGTGGTCGAGAGCATGTCCTCGATCTGGGTGCCGTGGCCCGGCAGCAGCGGCATCTCGACGGTGAACCCTGCGTCGGCCAGCGCAAGCGCGAGGCCGCGCATCGACTGGGGGTTGCCGGTGAACCCGTGGAGGACCAGCGCGCCACGCGTGTCACCGGTCGTGGAATAGGGCTCGGCGCCGGGGATGATGGAGGCGCTCACGGTCCGGCAGCCTACCGGCGGGACGGGTAGGGTTCCGGCGCCGGATGGCTCCGCGCCGGGCAACTGAGGTCCAGTGCCCGCGAGCGAGACCGAATGAGACGGAAGGAGCACGCAATGCCGTCGTACCCGTTCCTCAGTGACGAATGGCTGGAGGAAGCCCGCAAGATCCGCGCCGAGTACGAGGGCAAGACCGCTCCGATCCCCCACGTGGTCCGTATGAACCTGGTCGTGACGGCGGTCCCCTTCTCGGACGACGACATCCTCGCCCACCTGGACACGTCGGGCGGTGAGCCCGTGCTCGACACCGGTCACCTCGAGACCCAGGACCTCAAGGTCACCGTGGACTACGTCACGGCCAAGGCGATCCTCATCGAGGGGAACCCCCAGGCCGGCATGCAGGCCTTCATGGCCGGCAAGGTCCGGGTCGAAGGCGACATGGCCAAGTTGATGGCCCTGCAGTCGGCGCCGGCGGCGAGCGACCCCAACGCCGCCGAGTTGGCCACCCGGCTGCGCGACATCACCGAGTAGCAGTCTCGGTCAGGTCGGGTCGGCCAACAGCTCCCCGGCCCGCACGTCGCGGGGCAGCGGTCGGATGAACAGCGCGCAGAACACCGCCAGCGCGGCGACGCCGGCACCGACCCAGAACGGGACGCTGAAGCTGTGGAGCAGCGCGGTGCTGTGTTGCACGTTGCTCAGGCCCGAACGACGGGCGATCGACTCCTGAATGGTCAACACGGCCTGGATCCCCGCCACCTCTCCGACCTGGGTGGCCAGCAGCTGCGCGGCACTCATCACGCCGTATTCGGTCTCCGCCAGCTCATTGGACATGGTCGCCGAGGTGGCCGGCATCGAGACGCCCATGCCGAGCCCCGAGAGTGCGAGCGCCACCAAGATGATGAAGAGCCCCGCCGTCGGGCGGAGCGTGGCGAACAGGATCATGGAGACGAGCAGCGAACCGGTCCCGAAGAGCGTCGCATTCCGCTCCCCCGTCCGCACCGTCATATAGCCCGCAATGGGCGCAGAGATCGCGAACAGGAGCGGCCGAGCCACCGAGATGAAGCCGACCTGGGACACGCTGTAGCCGTAGACCTGCTCCATGAGCAGCGGGAAGAGGAAGAAGCCGCCGAAGTAGGCGAAGCTCGAGAACGTCTTCGTCCCCATCGGGAACATGAAATTCCGGCGGCGCCAGTACGTGGTGGGCACGAGCGGGGTGGCGAACGTCAACTCCCGGTGGACGAACACGCCGGTCAACACGGCGGAGATGACGCCCGACGCGATCACTGCGGGCGAGGTCCAGCCCACGATGGGACCGATGCTCAGCACCAACATGGCAGCGGTGACGGACCCGGCCAGGCTCCAGACCCCCACCCAGTCCATGCCCTCCCAGACGCGTGAGCGCTCCCGGCGGCGCGGCGATCCGTCACCCCCCGCCACCGCATCCTTGCGGCGAACCCGCCGCCCCGACGGCAGCAACACGGCCACGACCACCGAGGCGATGACCAGGAGCACCAGCTGCCCCCAGAACAGCGTCCGCCATCCGAAGAACTGGATCACCGGGGAACCAAGCGTGACGCCCAGCACGGGTCCACCGGCACCCACCAGCGACCACCACCCGAGGGCCTTGACACGGTCCTGACGTGAGAACAGCTCCAAGATGATCGCCATCGAGGCGGTTCCGGTGGCGGCGCCCTGCACCCCGTCGAGGGCGCGGGCGAACAGCAACATCCCGACGTTCGGCGCGGTCGCGGTGAGGATCGCGCTGACCATGGCCCCGAGCAGGCCGAACTGGTACAGCCGCCGGTGGCCGAAGAGGTCACCGGCCTTCCCGAAGAACGGGGCGGCCACGCCGAAGGCGAGCAGCGGTCCGGTCGATGCCCAGGCGAGGACGGAGAAGTTCGTGTTGAAGTCCGCCTTGACCGTGGGCAGGGCGACCACGAAGACGGTGAAGGTGATGTTGAGAGAGAGCAGCCCGGCCAGCAACGCAACCAGGGCCCACCACTGGTAGCGCGGGCTGCGGACGGCTCGCCCAGAGACGCGCTGGTGCAGGAGGACGAACCAGTTCGTCTCGACGGATCCGTCCGCCCCCATCGTTCCCATCGCCCCGCCACCAGGGTCGAATTTCGGGTCGAGCAGGACGTCGCTCTGCTCGGCTCCAGGCTCCTCCACCGGGGATCACCCTAGGGGCCTGCTGCGCCTCGGCTCCCCGGCGCTATCGCCCTCGAGCCACTTTCCGTCGTCGTCAGCGCAGGCCGCGCAGGCGGAACCACCAATTGGGGTCGCGCCCGTGGGCGTGGAAGTGCTTCGGGATCTGGCGCATGACCCGGTCGACCGACCATTCGCCCTCCCCGAAGCGGGCGTCCGCCACCCGGGTCAGCTGGGCCACCATGTGGTCGACGTCCCCGTCGGGCGGCGTCGGTCCGTGGTGCTTCCAGACCACCATGGGCACCCCGCAGACCTCGCAGTCGGCCACCCAGCACACGTCGTCCTCGTGGTGCCACTCCGAAAGGCGCGCCGCCTCGCAGAGGTCACAGCTGGGGTCGAACGGGAGCGCCACGGGTGACTGTGGCTAACTGGTGAAGATCTGGACTGATGAGCCCGTCGGCACGGTCGACCCCACCGCGGGCTGGGTGCCACTCACCATATTGGTTGGACTGCCAGACACCCCCGAGACGCTGAGCCCGGCTGCCTGGAGCGCACTCGTAGCCTGCGTCACCGTGTCTTGGATCACGTTGGGAACGGTCGTCGTCGGCGGCCCTGTCGAGACATTGACCGTCACCGCCGACCCGAAGGGCGCCGGTTGGCCGCTGGCCGGGGACGTCGAGATGACCTGGCCCGCAGGCACCGTCGCGCTGGATTCGGAGTTCTGCGTCGCCGTGAGCCCGACCGCCGTCAGCGCGGCCTGGGCCTGGTTGAAGGTGTAGCTGGTCGGGATGTTCGGAACGGTGGCCGGCTCATGGCCCAGCGAAGGGACGAGCGTGATGGTCGAACCGTACGGCGCCTTCGTCGGGTTCTGCGTCGCGTTGATCGACCACAGGACCAAGACCTGGGCGGGCACGTTGTTGTTGTAGGTGCCCGGCGCGCAGACGGAGAGGAAGTGCGCCGATTGCAGCGCCGTCGTGGCCTGGGCGCAGGTCATACCGGCCAGCGAGGGCACGGTCTCGTCGGGCTTCCCCGAGGAGAGGACCACTGTGACGGTGGAGCCCTCCTTCTGCGACACACCGGGCTTCGGGCTCTGCGACACCACGCTGCCGGCTGCCACCGTGATCGACGTCACCGGCTTGTCCTCCTTCAAGGTCATATGGACCTTGTCCACCGAGGCCCGGGCCTGCGCCAGCGGCAGATTGACCACGGTCGGCGTCGGGTGCGACGGCGTGAACACCTGCATGTGGAAGGCGGTCACCAACCCGGCGGCGATGATCAGCGCGGCGGCGATCGCACCTGCGATCCACCAGATCCGGTGGCTCTTCTTGGGTCGGAACGTCGAGGCGGGTCCGCCGCCCGAGCTCCGACCTCGCTTGGACCGACCCCCGCCAGCGGGCTCGGCGTCGAAGATCTCCCCCGGGCCCGCCTTCGTCCCGACCGGGGCGCCGGCGAGGCCCGGCGCAATCGCCGTCGAGTCCGAGGCGATGGCGGCACCGGGACCGGCGGCACCGGCGGCACCGGCGGCACCGGCGGCGGTACCCGCCGCCACAACCCCCGAGTCGGTCAACTCGGATATCCCGGGCGCCCTGAACCCGCTGATAGGAGCGGAGTCCTCCAGGCGGGGCATCACCAGCGGCAGGGCCGACGGCGTCGGCAGGGCTGCGGCCAGCGCACCCAACCGGGCCGCCAACCCCGCGGCGTCCAGTCGGGAGGCGACCTCTGGCGCAGCGGCACGGGCCAGCACGTCATCGAGTGGACCCAGGGCATCGTCGTGCGGCAGCGGCTGCCCGACACGGGCCGCCAGCGTGCCCATGGTCGTGTCCGTCACGAAGGGCACCGTCCCCGTCACGGCCTCGTACAAGACCAACGCGAGCGAGTACACGTCAGCCCGACCGTCGACGGGCTTTCCCTCGGCCGCCTCGGGGGAGATGTAACGGGCCGTCCCCACCATCGCTCCCGCCGGCTCGGTCCACGCCGCCTCCGCCAGCGCACGGGCCACGCCGAAGTCGGCCACCCGCACCCTGCCCTCCTCGTCGAAGAGCAGGTTGGCGGGCTTTATATCCCGATGAACCAGTCCCCGCAGGTGCGCGTAGGCCAGCCCCTGCGCCACCTCCGTCCCCAATTGGGCCGCCTGCGACAGGGACAGCCGGATGTCGCGGTCCAGCAGATCGCGCAGCGAGCCCCCGCCGAGATACTCCAGCACCAGGTACGGACCATCCGCGTCCTCCCCCCAGTCGAAGACACGCAGGACGTGCGGGTGGTTCAACGACGCCACCGATCGCGCCTCGGCCCGGAAGCGCTTCAGGAACGCCTCGTCGGTAGCCAGCCCGGGTTGGAGGACCTTCACCGCGACGTGGCGTTGCAGCGACACGTCCTCGGCCAGGTAGACGTGGGCGGAAGCGCCGGTGCCCAGTGCGGAGAGCAGCCGGTACCGCTTCCCTAGGACCCGGCCGATGGAGTCTGAAATCAGGGGCATCGGGGCGAACTCAGGCTACCGACCGCGGACGCTCGTCCGGTGGACACCCCCCTACCAGCAACGGTCGTGCTCATGCGGGCAGATCACCGGTGTCGAGCAGCATCTGGAACGACGACGCGCCGAGCGTCGGGACGCCGAGCTCCTCGGCCTTCTTGAGCTTGCTGGCGCCTGGAGATTCACCCACCACGAGGACGAAGGTCTTCTTCGACACGCTCCCGGGTGACTTGCCGCCTCTCGCCATGATCGCCTCCTCGGCCCCCTCCCGCGTGTACTCGGGCACCCCACCGGTGACCACCACCGTCTTGCCCTCCAGCGTCTGCGGGAGGGCCGCCGCCCCGGCCCCGCCACCATCGGTTCCGGCGGCCCCCGGCTCCTCCATGGAGACCCCGGCCGCCCGGAGCCGCCCCAGCACGGCCACGTTGGTGTCCGCCGAGAGGAACTCGGCCAGGCTGGCGGCAATGACGCCGCCGACGCCGTCGACCGCCGCCAGCTCCTCCACCGTCGCCGCCTCGATCGCCTCCAGGGATCCGAAGGCGCGCGCCACCGCCCGCGCGCCCGTCGGCCCCACGTGCCTGATGCCCAGCGCCACCAGCAGCCGGCTCAGCGGCTGCGCCCGCGACGAATCGATGCCCGCCACCAGGTTGGCCGCCGACAGGGCGCCGAACCGCTCCAGGGTGACGAGCCGCTCGGTGGTGAGATCGTAGAGGTCGGCTGCATCAGTGAGCAGACCGGCGCCGACAAGCTGCAGCACGCGCTCCTCGCCCAGCCCCTCTATGTCCATCGCCGGCCGCGACGCGTAGTGCGAGATCCGCTGCACCCGCTGCGCCGGGCACTCGATGTTGGTGCAGTAGGTGTCGCTCTCCCCCGGCAGGCGCACCAGCGGTTCGCCACACGACGGGCACGACTTGGGAAAGGCCCATTTGGGCTTGCGCCGTTTCGGCACACCGGGCCCGTCGCGCACCGGGCCCACCACCTCGGGGATGACGTCGCCGGCCTTGCGCACGATCACGAGGTCGCCCGGCCGCACGTCCTTGGCCGCCACCTGGTCCTCGTTGTGCAGCGTCGCCACGCCGACCGTCGAACCGCCAACGAAGACCGGCTCCAGCCGGGCGAACGGCGTCGCCCGACCGGTGCGCCCGATGGAGACCATGATGTCGAGCAGCCGGGTCGTGCGCTCCTCGGGCGGGAACTTGAAGGCGATGGCCCAGCGGGGCGCCCGTGAGGTGGCGCCGAGCACGTCGTGCAGCGCCAGCTCGTCGACCTTGGTGACCACGCCGTCGATCTCATAGGCGAGGTCGTGGCGCTCCCCGGCCAGCTCGCGACAGCGCGCCACCACGGCGGTCATCCCCAGAATCCGGCGGGCGTCGGGGCTCACCGGGAAGCCCGCCGTCGCCAGCTGCGCCAGCGTCTCGGACTGGGTGGCCGCCGGCCACCGGCTCCGGCTGCCCTTGATCGCGCCGTCCACCACGCCGAGGGCGTAGGCCCAGAAGTGCAGCGGCCGCTGCGCCGTGACGCCCGGGTCCTTCTGGCGCAGCGCGCCGGCGGCGGAGTTGCGCGGGTTGACAAAGAGGCGCTCCCCCAACTCCGCTTGCCGCTTGTTCATGGCCTCGAACCGGGCCACCGGCATGTAGATCTCGCCCCGGACCTCGAGCAGCCCTGGATACGGCCCGCCCGCCTTGGCCAGTTCCTTTGGTACGTCGCCGACGGTCGCCACGTTCGCCGTCACGTCCTCACCCGTCACACCGTCCCCACGCGTGGCCGCCTGCACGAACCTCCCACGCTCGTACGTCAGCGACATGGCGACGCCGTCAACCTTGGGCTCGCACGAGAAGGCCAGCGACTCGAGGTCGAGTTGGGACGCCTGCCGCCGCAATCGTTCCGCCCAGGCGCGCAGCTCGTCCTCGTCGAACGCGTTGTCGAGGCTCATCATCGGGACGCGGTGACGGACCTCCTGGAACAGCCCCGACGGCGCCGCCCCCACGGCCTGCGTGGGCGAGTCCGGCGTCGCGAGCGCCGGGTAGTCGGCCTCGAGCTGGCGCAGCTCCACCACGAGGAGGTCGTATTCGGAGTCGGGGATCTCGGGCGCGTCGAGCGTGTGGTACAGCTCGTTGTGGTGCAGGATCAGCGCGCGCGAACGCCGCAGCACGCGCCGCCGCCTTCGGCGGTGCGGCGCCACCCGTTGCGTGGCCCTTTGCCGCAGCCACCGCTACGCGGCGATGCCCGCGCCCACGACGGCGTCGGGATCGAGCACGTCGTAGAGCGCCACCGTCTGGCCCGGAGCGACGGGGCGCTGCGGGTCGTCGAAGCGGACCTCCAGGCCGGCGCCCGGCTGCTCCACCAGGGTGCACGGCACGGGGCGCCCGTGGGCACTGACCTGTGCCACCGCCCGGGAGCCGGGGGCGAGCGGCTGATCGACCCACGTCAGCGAGGGCCCGGCGAGCAGCACCGACGAGCGCAGCGCCTCGGCCGCGCTGCCGACCGTCACCCGTCGCCCCGCGACGTCGACGTGCGTCACGTAGCGCCGCTTCCCGTCGCTGCCGTGGCCCATGCCGCGCCGCTGGCCCACCGTCACGAGCTCGACTGCTTCGACGGAGCCGGCCGGGCGGCCTTCGCCATCCACCACCGCGGCGGGGTGCAGCTCGACGCGCCGGGACAAGAACCCCTCACGGCCCTCTGCGCTGCCTATGAAGCAGACGTCCTGGCTGTCGGGCTTCGCCGCCGTGCGGAGGCCGAGACGGCGGGCGTGGGCCCGCACCCTGTCCTTTGTCATCTCGCCCACGGGGAAGAGGACACGGGAGAGTGCGTCCTGCCCGAGCATCGAGAGGACGTAGGACTGGTCCTTGGCCTGGTCGGCGCCACGGCGCAGGCGCAATCCCCCGGCGCGGCTGACCCGGGCATGGTGGCCGGTCGCCAGGCGCTGGAAGCCGAGCCGGTCGGCCCGGTGCAGCAGGCGGTCGAACTTCATGGAGCGGTTGCACTCGATGCACGGGTTCGGCGTCCGCCCCCGCGCGTGCTCGCCGACGTACGGCGCCACGACGTTGCGGTCGAACTCCTCGGTCAGGTTGAAGACGTGGTGGGTGATGCCGAGCTGCTGGGCCACCCGGCGGGCGTCCTCGACGTCGGCGACGGAGCAGCATCCAGAGTCCGATGGGCCACCCCACAGCTTGAGCGTGGCCCCGACCACCTCGTGGCCCTGCTCGACCAGGAGCGCCGCCGCAACGGAGGAGTCGACGCCTCCCGACATGGCCACGAGCACCCGCATGGGGTCCAGTGTGCCACCGGGAATCAACTTCGCCGGCGCAGTGCGGCGAGGGTTGCGGGCACGACGGCGAGGGCGCGGTCGATGTCTGCATCCGAGGTGCCATATCCCAGCGTGAGGCGGAGGGCACCCGCCGCCAGCTCGGGGGCGACGCCCATGGCGGCCAGGACGTGGCTCGGCTCGAGGGCACCGCTGGCACACGACGACCCGCCGGAGACGCACACGCCTTGCTCTCCGAGCGCGACCAGCACCTCCTCCCGCTCGACCTCCGGCACGCACAGGTGCAGGTGGCCCGCGAGGACGGCGACCTCGTGTGGCGCCGGCCGCACGGTGCGGTGCGCCCCCTCGATCGACGCCAGCAGCCCGTCGGCGAGCCGGTCCCGGAGCGCCTCGATGCGGGGCACCGTCGCGGCGCGCTCGGCCGACACGAAGCGCAGCGCGGCGGCCAGACCCACCGCACCCGCCACGTCCGGTGTCCCGCTCCGCCGCTCGCGTTCCTGGCCGCCCCCGTACTGGCGCGGCTCCAACACGACGCGACCGTTCACCGTCAGTGCTCCGACCCCGACCGGACCGCCGACCTTGTGCGCGCTCACCGAGACGAGGTCGGCGCCCGCCGTGGCCTCGGCCAGATCGAGGTAGGGCGCCGCCTGCACGGCGTCCGTGAAGACGTACGCGTGGGGGGCGCGTCGGCGCACCGCCTCGACGATGTCGTGGATGGGTTGGATGACCCCGGTCTCGTTGTTGGCCGTCATGACCGCCACGACGGTGATGCGCGAGGACAACGCCCGGGCCAGCGCGTCCGGTTCGACGACGCCGTGGGTGTCCACCGGGAGCTCGCGCACGTCGATGCCCGCCTTCGCCGCGGCGCGGGCCGACTCGCGCACGGCCGGGTGCTCGACCGCGCTGCACAGCACGACCGCCTCGCCCCGCTCCCGCCGGGCCGCCTCGGCCGGCCCGAGCACGGCCAGGTTGGCGGCCTCGGTGCCGCCGGAGGTGAAGACGACGTCGCCGGGGTCGCGGCCGAGGAAGGCAGCCACCTCGTCGCGGGCCTCCTCGAGCAGGCGCCGCGCCCGCTGGGCCGGCGGGTGGCTTCCCGTCGGGTTCCCGAGCACGACCTCGTGCACCTCGGCCATGGCCGCGGCCACCTCGGGGCGCAACGGGGTGGTGGCGGCGTGGTCGAGGTAGGTGACGGTGCTCACCGCGATCCGGTTATGCGACGTAGACGGTCTTGGGGTTGGTGAACTCCTTCAGGCCGAGCTCCGACAGCTCGCGCCCGTAGCCCGACCGCTTGATGCCGCCGAAGGGCAGCTCGGGCATGGAGGCCACCATCGCGTTGACGAAGACGGCGCCGGCATCGATCCCCTCGACGCACCGCGCGATGTCGGCCTCGTCGGCGCCCCACACGCTCGAACCGAGCCCGAAGGGCGTGGCGTTGGCCGCCTCGATCGCCGCGGCGACGTCCGGAACTCTTATCACCATGGCCACGGGACCGAAGATCTCCTCGCGGGCCACGTCCATGTCCGTGGTGATGCCCGAGAGCACCGTCGGGGCGAACCACCACCCGTCGCCGTCGGGCCGCGGGGCGCCGGTGTGCACCATGGCGCCCTGCCGCACGGCCTCGTCCACCTGGCCGACCAGCTCGTCGCGCTGCGCCTCACTGACGATCGGGCCCACGTTGGTAGCGGGGTCGAAGGGATCGCCCACGACCAGCCCGCTCATGGCCTCGATGAAGCGGGACTCGAACTCGTCGGCCACTCCATCGACGACGATGAATCGCTTGGCCGCGATGCAGGACTGGCCGTTGTTCTGCACGCGAGCGGTGACGGCGGTGCGGACGGCCGCATCGAGGTCGGCGCTGGGAAGCACGATGAAGGGGTCGGAGCCGCCCAGCTCGAGCACGGTCTTCTTGAGGGCGTCGCCGGCGGCGGCGGCCACGGACATGCCGGCCGGCTCGCTGCCGGTCAGCGTCACCGCGGCAATGCGCGGGTCGTGGATGAGCGCGGCGATCTCGCTCGACGGCACGAACAGGTTGGTGAAGACGCCCTCGGGCAGCCCGGCCCGGCGGAACAGGTCCTCGATGGCCACCGCCGTCTGCGGGACATTCGACGCGTGCTTCAGCAGCCCGACGTTGCCCACCATCAACGCCGGCGCGGCGAAGCGGATCACCTGCCACATCGGGAAGTTCCACGGCATGATGGCCAGCACCGCGCCCAGCGGCTGGTAGTGCACGTAGGACCGTGACCCCGTGGTGGCGATCGGCTCGTCGGCCAGCAGCGCCTCGGCGTTGTCGGCGAACCAGCGCAGGCCCACCGCACACTTGGACACCTCGGCCTTGGCCGCGGCGAACGTCTTGCCCATCTCGGTCGTGAGGATGCGCGCCACGTCGGGCACCTCGCCCTCGAGCAGCTCCGCCGCGGTCAGCAGGTGGCGGGACCGCTCGGCGTAGGTGGTCGTGCGGTACTCGGCGAAGGCGGCCATGGCGCGATCGAGGATGGCCTCGACCTCCGCCGGCGTGTGGGCCGGGAACTCCTTCTCCGTCTTTCCGGTGGCTGGGTTGATGGTGGCGAAGGGCATGGAAGCAGTCTTACCCGCCGATGGCCCCTGATCCGCCGGGCAATCCGAGATGCTCGGGGACCGCCCGTCGCATGAGCTTCCCGGTGGCCGTGTGGGGCAGGTCCGTGGCGGCGACGTAGGTCTTGGGCCGCTTGTACGGGGCGAGGCGGGCCGAGGCGGCGGCCCGCAGGGCCTCCTCGGCGGACGATCGGTCGGCGACGTAGGCGGCGCAGACACGCTGGCCCCATTGGTCGTCGGGGAGGCCGAAGACGGCCACCTCGGCGATGCCGTCGACGGCGGCCAGGACGTTCTCGATCTCGGCGGGGTAGACGTTGACGCCGCCGCTGATGATGAGGTCGTGGCGCCGGCCGGTCAGGTAGAGGAAGTTGTCCGGATCGAGGCGGCCGAGGTCGCCGACGGTGCACGACGACCCGCGCCAGGCGGCGGCCGTGGCGGCGGGGTCATCCCAATAACTGAAGCGGGCGAAGTCCGGCATGGCGCACCAGATGGTGCCGCCGACCTCATCTGATGACCTCTCGAGGTCGTTGGTGATGTCGAGGCGCCGGCCGGGGCGGGCCCGGCCGACGCTGCCGGGGCGCTCGAGCCAATCCCAGGGCGGGCACACCGTGAACTGGGCCTCGGTCGAGCCGTAGAACTCCCAGACGGTGCCCCGCCGGGTGCGGGCCATGGTGGCGCGCTTGACCGACTCGGGGCACGGTGCGCCGGCGTGGGCCAGGAGGCGCAAGGAGTCGAACTGCTCGTCGGGGCCGAGGTCGGGCTGTTGGAGGATGCGCTGCAGGTGGGTCGGGACGAGGAAGGTGGTGGTCGGACGGTGGTGGCGGAGCGTCCGGAGGGCGGTGGCGGCGTCGAAGCGGCTGAGGATGGCGAGCGACCCGCCCGCCAGCAGGGTGCAGCTGGCGAAGCGAATGGAGACCGTGTGGTACATCGGCGAGCAGACCATGTGGAGGTCATTGCGGTCGAAGTGCCAGACTGCGGCCTCGTCCTCGAAGACCTCTCGGGCCGTCTTTTCGTCCCACAGCCCCGTCGTGACGCCCCTGGGCTCTCCGGTCGTGCCGGACGTGTAGTGCATGGGGCGGGTGAGCGGATGGGGCGCCAGGTCGACGGGGTTGCCCCTGCTCTCGGCGGCGAGCCGGGCCAGGTCGTGCTGGGTGAAGACGCTGACGGTCGGGCGGGCATCGGCGGCGAGGACGTCGCGCTCGGCCGGGGTCAGCGTGGCGTTGAGCAGGACCGGGATGAGGCCGATGCGGGCGGCGCCCAGCACCGCACATATGAGGTCGGCCGACGAGCCCAGCGCGAAGGCGACCCGGTCGCCCCGGGTGCAGCCCCGGGCCAGCAGTGCGCCGGCCGCCCGGCGCTGGCGGACCTCGGCGTCGGCCGCGTGGAGCAGCTCCACGGTTGGGACGTCCCCGGGCACCGGGGCAGGATACGCGCCGGCGACCGTGTCACCATGGCCCCGATGGGGATGACTGACGGATTCGGCGGCGGGGACGGCGACATCGGGCGGGCCCGGTCCCTGCTCGAGCAGGCGCGGCGGGTGGTGGTGCTGACGGGGGCGGGGATCTCCACGGACTCGGGCATCGCCGACTTCCGTGGACCGCAGGGCGTGTGGACGAAGAACCCCGAAGCCGAGAAGATGGCGACGCTCCAGGCCTATGTCTCGGATCCCGCGCTGCGGGCTCGGTCGTGGCAGAACCGCCTGACCTCATCTCTGTGGTCGGCGGCGCCGAACGCGGGACACCGGGCCCTCGTCGACTTGGAGCGCAGCGGTCGGCTGGACCTGCTGGTGACGCAGAACATCGACGGGCTGCACCAGAAGGCCGGGACTGACCCCGACCGGATCGTCGAGATCCACGGCACGTCGCTCGAGGTGATGTGCCTGCGTTGCGGTGACCGTCAGCCGGCCGAGCCGGTGCACGACCGGGTGCGGGCCGGCGAAGCGGACCCGGCCTGTACGGCGCCGGTGGTCGACGGCGCGGATGGTGCCGTCTGCGGCGGGATCCTGAAATCGGCCACCATCAGCTTCGGCCAGAGTCTCGTGGACGAGGACCTGTTCCGGGCCGAGGAGGCGGCGTCGACGTGCGACCTGCTGCTGGCCGTGGGCTCGACCCTGGCCGTCTTCCCCGCCGCCGGGCTGGTGCCGGTCGCCATACGGCACGGTGCCGTGGCGATCATCGTCAACGGCGGACCCACCGAAATGGACTCCCTGGCCGACGTCGTCGTGCAGGGCTCCATCAGCGAGTGCCTGCCGGCGCTGGTGGAGGGCCTGGGTCCTACTCCTGCTCGACCGTGGTCGTGATCCCGCTGTCGCGCTTGGCCTTGCGGCGGGGCTTGAGTGCGAACCACCAGATGCTGGCGATCGTCCCCAGTGTCACCACGGTGGCAGCCACCGGCTTGACGACCTTGCGGGCACCACTGTCGGCCATGCCCGCACCTTACCCGGCGTGGCCGGAGAGGGCGGCGGCGACCTCATATGGGGGGTGCAGGACGGCCGCTCAGGCGTTGGCGATGGCGTTGGCGGTGGCGTCGGCTCGTTCCGACCGTTCTTCCATGTAGACCCGGGCCTCCCGGACCAGGGCGTCGAACGGCCGTCGATCCATGCCTTCCTCGGGGTGCCACTGGACCGCGAGGACGAAACGGGCGGACGGCAACTCGACCGCCTCCACGACACCGTCGCCGGCGCGGGCGGTGATGACCAGGCCGCGCCCGAGGTCGCGGATGGCCTGGTGATGCGAGCAGCGCACCGTGGTCGCAACCCCGAAGACATCGGCGGCCATGGTGTCCGGCACCGTCGCCACCTCGACGTCCTCGAAGACCATGGCGGCGCGGCGGTGGTCGGTGTTCCCGACCACGTCGGGCAGGTGCTGGTGCAGGGTGCCGCCCAGGTGGACGTTGAGCACCTGGCAGCCCCGGCAGATGGCCAGCACCGGAATGTCGGCCTCGAGCGCGGCGGCGAGGAGGGCGCGCTCACTGGCGTCCCGGTTCACGTCGACACCGCCCACCTCGGGGTCGGGCGACTCCCCGTAGGCGGCAGGGTCCACGTCTCCCCCACCGGTCAGGACCAGGCCGTCGAGGACGGCGACGACCTCGGCCGCCCCCGCCCCGGGGCCGCCGGGGGCGGTGCTTGCGGGTGGCAGGAGCAGGGGTCGCCCGCCCGCGGCGGCAACCAGCTCGAAGTAGGACTCAGGCAGGACGGCGGCCCGACGCTCCCACGAACCCCAGGCCACGTCGGCCACATAGGTCGAGACGCCGACGAGCGGGATCACCAGCCCAGCGTACCGACGGGCTGGACGCTCCCCCGCCGTGCGGTAGACAGGGCCCATGACCGGACCAGGTCGTGAGCTCATTGACGCCGCCATCGCCGATGGGTCGGTCGACACCGTTGTGGTGGCCTTCCCCGACATGCACGGCCGCCCCGTGGGGAAGCGGGTGACGGCGGACTTCTTCAGGTCGCATGTGGCTGAGCACGGGATCGAGGCTTGCGACTACCTGCTGGCGGTGGATGTCGACATGAACCCGCTGCCCGGCTACCTCTTCACCAACTGGGACACCGGCTACGGCGACTTCGTCTGCCGACCCGACTACGCCACGTCCCGTCTCATCCCCTGGCTCGAGGGGACGGCGCTCGTCATCTGCGACCTGACCGACGAGGACGGGGCGCCGGTCGAGGTGTCGCCCCGCCAGATCCTGCGGCGCCAGCTGGAGCGGGCGGCCGAGCGCGGGCTGCGGGTGTGCAGCGCGACCGAGCTCGAGTTCTTCCTCTTCAAGGACTCCTACGAGGAGGCGGACGCCAAGGGGTGGAAGGGCCTCACGCCGCACACGTCCACCATCGAGGACTACCAGCTGCTCCAGACCACACGCGAGGAGTACGTCCTGCGTCGAATCAGAAACGAGATGTGCGCCGCCGGCATCCCGGTCGAGTTCTCCAAGGGAGAGGCGGGGCGGGGGCAGCACGAGGTGAACGTCACCTACGACGAGGCGCTTGTCACAGCCGACCGTCATCTTGTGTTCAAGAACGGCATCAAGGAGATCGCCGCACAGGAAGGACGTGCGACGACGTTCATGGCCAAGTGGACGATGGACGACGTCGGCTCGTCGTGCCACGTGCACACCAGCCTGTGGGACGCCGAGAGCGGCGACCCGCTGATGGCCGCTGGCGACACGGACGGGTCGGGGTCGCACCCGAGCGGCCTGTCGACCCTGGGTCGCCGCTTCCTGGCCGGGCAGCTGCACGCCGCCCGGGAGCTGGCGTGGCTGGCCGCACCCACTGTGAACTCCTACCGGCGCTACGTGCCGGGCAGCTGGGCCCCCACCGCGGCGGTGTACGGCGAGGACAACCGCACCTGCGGCTTCCGCCTCGTCGGGCACGGGGCGGGGCGCAGGGTGGAGTCGAGGATCCCGGGGGCGGACGTGAACCCGTATCTCGTGCTGGCGGCCTCCATCGCGGCGGGCCTCTACGGCATCGACCACGAGCTCGAGCCGGGCGACCCCTACGTGCGCAACGCGTACGAGGCGACCGACGTGCCGCGCATCCCCTCGACACTGGTGGAGGCCATCGCCGAACTGCGCGAGTCCGCGGTGGCGCTCGAGGCCTTCGGGCCCGACGTGCACCACCATCTCCTCAACACGGCCGAGCAGGAGTGGCTGGCGAGCAACCGCCACGTGACGGACTGGGAGCTGGCCCGGAACTTCGAGCGGATGTAGCCGGCGGGTCGCCTCCGGGAGGGGTCCGGCGGCGGTGCGAGGCGGACACCCCGATAAGGTCGCCCGGTCATGCTGCGTTCGCAACTGTGCTCGGCCGGATCGCTGCGCTCGCCGGCACTGCGGGCCTGGGCCGAGCGGCTGCGGCCGATGTGGGCGACGGCTGACGATGCCCGCCAGGTGATGCTGCACCGCAAGATGTGGGAGTGGCTCTTCATATGTGAGGCCTTGCGGGAGCGGGGCATGCTCGCCGCCGGGCGCACCGGGCTCGGGTTCGGGGTGGGGCGGGAGCCGCTGGTGGCGCTCTTCGCCGACGCCGGCTGTGACGTCGTGGCCACCGACCAGCCGCACGAGTCGGCCGTGGCCACCGGGTGGACGGACTCCGCCGTCGAGTGGGCCGGCGGGCTGGGGGATCTGAACGGGTTCGGGCTGTGCGGGGCGGCGGAGTTCGAGCGGAGGGTGACTTACCGCCCCGTCGACATGACCTCCATTCCTGCGGACCTGCACGGGTTCGACTTTGCGTGGTCGTCGTGCGCGCTCGAGCATCTCGGGACGCTGGGCGCAGGGATGGACTTCGTGGTCGCGCAGATGGACTGCCTGGGGCCGGGGGGAGTGGCGGTGCACACGACGGAGTACCTGGTGTCGTCGAACTCGGCGACCGTCGAGGCGGGCGGGACGGTGTTCTACCGGAGGCGGGACATCGAGGCATTGGTGCAACGCCTGCGGAAGGCCGGCCATGACATCGACATGGACTACACGCTGGGTGCGACCCCGGAGGACCTGCACATCGACGTGCCGCCGTATTCGGACGTGCACCTGCGCACGGAGCTGGCCGGCTACGTGACGACGTCGCTGGCGCTGATCGTGACGAAGGGCGAGGGGCGTGGGCGGTCGGGGGCGAGTGGGGCTGACGACGGGGCTGACGCGGAGTCAGCCCGTCGGCATCACCAGCTGCTGCAGCCGGCGGCCGTTGAGTCGCTTGTGGATGGCCTTCGTCTTCTCGTAGAGGTTGACGAACTCCTTGAGCAGCGCGGCGTAGACCTCGCCGGCGGCCGGGTCGGGCTCGTAGGTGGCCTTGACGGTGACGGTGCCCGGGATGTCGGCGAGCTGCAGGTGGCCGAGGGCGAGGAGCGTGAGCAGTCCGGCCCCGCGCACGTTGGCCAGCACGGGATCGGCGATCTGACGGATGGTGCGCCCGGTGGCGTCGGCATGTATCTGGGACCACAGGTCCGAGTTGGCGCCGCCGCCCACGAAGGCCAGCGAGTCGAAGGGCCGCTTGCAGTACTTCTCCACCGCCCCGAGCAGCCAGGCCGAGTTGAGGGCCACGCCCTCGAAGACGGCACGCACCATGTCGGCTCGGGTGGACGACAGCGACATGTTGTGGAAGCCACCCCGGATGGTGTGGTCGTCGACCGGGGAGCGCTCGCCGTTCAACCAGGGCGTGAACAACACGCCGTGGGCCCCGGGCGGGACCGACGAGGCTATGTCGTTGAGGGTGGCGAAGACGCTGGACGAGGCGGGGGCGGTGGCGGTGGACAGGGCGTCGTCGGGGAAGAGCACGTTGTCGCGCAGCCAGGTCAGGCAGGCACCCCCCGTCTCGTGCTCGTCCGCCACCAGGTAGCGGCCGGGGATGCCCGAGGGGATCGAGGCGATGTTGGTGAGCGGGTCGGTCTTCTTGAAGGGGACGTGGCAGCTGATCCAGCTCGAGGTGCCGATGTAGAGGTGGCCGTCGAAGTCGTCGACGGCGCCCGAACCGACGGCGGCCGAGTGCAGGTCCCCGGTTCCGGCCACCACGGGCGTCCCCGGGAGCAGCCCGAGCTCGCCGGCGGCGGTGGACGTCAGGCCGCCCAGCACGCTGCCCGTCGGCACCAGGTCGGGCAACTTGGCCCGCTCCAGGCCGGCCAGGCCCATCAGCGAGTCGTCATATGAGATGGCGTTGATGTCGCGGTTGTCGGTGACCCAGTGCAGGGTGATGGAGTCGTGCGAGGCCCGCGCCAACCCCGTGAGGCGCAGGTTGAGGTAGTCGACCGGCTCGAGGAACACGGCCGTGGCGGCGTAGACGTCGGCGCGCTGTTGGCGCAGGAAGTGGATGTGGCCCACCGGGTCCTTGCCCGACAACGTCGGGATCCCGCCGGTGCGCCGCACCCACCTCGCCAGCTTGGGGGCGGAGTAGCCCTGCACGTTGAGCGCACCGCGCACCGTCTCGCGCACGGCGCGGGCGCCCCGGGAATCCATCCAGGTGATGGCGGGACCGATGGCCGACCCGCTGTCGTCGACGGGCACGGTGCCCGACCACTGCGAGGTGCACCCGATGCCGACGACGTCCTCGGGCGCCACGCCACTGTCGGCCAGCGCCTGGCGGGCCGACGCCACGATGGCCTCCCACCACGCCTGCGGGCTCTGCTCGGCTCCCCCATCGTCGGTCAGATCAATTCCGACCGCATGGAAGGCGTGGGCGGCGATCCGGCCGGTGGCCGACAAAACGGCCACCTTGGGCCCGCCGGTGCCGAGGTCGACGGCCAGGACGTGCGGATCCGTCGACCCGGCGGCGTCGCGGAGCCCGGTGGCCGGCGCGGCACGCAGGCTCGTCATGTCGAGGAGCGTATCGAGCGGCGCCGGCCCGGACTCGGGGGTCCGGGGCCGGCAACCGCCATATGAGGTCAGCCGACCAGGGCGGCCTCGGTCTCGATCTCGATGACGACCTTGTTGCCCACCACGACACTGCCGTCGAGCAGCGAGTGGTTGAAGCTGACGCCGAAGTCGCGCCGGTCGATGGTGCCGGTGGCCGAGAACGCGACCACGCTCTTGCCTTCCTGCATGGAGGCGCCTTCCCCGAGGAACTCGAGGTCGAAGTCGACCGACTTCGTGACGCCCCGGATGGTCAGGTCGGCGGTCAGCACCCAGTTGGTGTCGTCGACCCGGCGGATCCCCGTGCTGACCAGGGTCAGGGTCGGGTGGTTCGGCACGTCCAGGAAGTCGTTGGTACGCAGGTGCTCGTCCCGCTGGACCTGGCCCGTGAAGATGCTCTCGGCCTGGACGGTGGCCTGGAGGGTCGAGTCCTCAGGCTTGTCGGCCACGGTGAAGCTGCCCTCGACGTCGGTGAAGCGGCCTCGTACCTTCGTGCCGACCAGATGGCGGGCGACGAAGCCGACATCGGTGTGGGCCGGGTCGATTGCGTAGGTCCCAACCTTCGGGAGGGTGGCTGTGCTGGTGGTGGTGCTCATTTTGGGCTCTCCTTCGTTGACGAGGAAATCGTTGTTTGTACTATATCTGACTACACAGATACTTGTCAATCAGATATACTGGGAATCGCAGTGGGTTTCGGGGAGACTGAGGAAAGCGACATGGGAACGGCGATCATCCAGGCGAACGGCGGTAGTGACCAACCCGGGGAGGGGTCGCGCCCCGACGCCGCCGAGGAGGGCGCCGGCACTTGCGGGGTCCTCGGCCAGATCGACGACGACCGCATCCGGCTCATGGGCCTCATCGTCCGCACGCACCGCCGGTTGACCGACAGCCTCGGCCGTGAGCTCGAGCAGAACGTCGGGATCCCGCTGGTCTTCTTCGACGTCCTCATCCACGTCGGGGGCGCACCCGAGAACCGCCTGACCATGAGCAGGCTCAGCGCCGACGTCGCGTTCGACCACCGGGGGTGTCACCCGCCTGGTCGACCGCATGGTGGAAGCGGGACTGGTGGCACGGGAGAATTGTCCGAGCGATCGGCGCAGCATCTATGTGGTCCTTACGCCGGAAGGCAAGGCGGTACTCGACCAGGCCGTCGCCGCCCACATCGACGGGATCGACCGCCACCTGGTGGCGCACCTGAGCAGCGGCGACCGCGCCGCGCTGGAGGTGGCGCTGGTGAAAGTGCTCGACGCCGGCTGCTGACGCCGCAGCTCCGCCGATCTCATGCCGACCCAGTGGCGAAGCCGTCGTGCGGGTCAGCAGCGTCACCCGCGCCCAATCCTTCTCCACTGAGCTCGACTCGGCACGCAAGGGACGAGAATGGACAATGCAGCGCTTCTGGTGATCGGCGCCGGCCCGTATGGCGTAGCGACGGCCGCTCGAGCAATCGAGCGCGGTATCGAGACAATCGTCGTCGGCGCCCCTATGGCCTTCTGGAGGGAGCACATGCCCCAGGGCATGTTCCTACGTTCGGGCCCCGATTGGCATCTCGATGCGGCGGGCGTACACACGTTTGAGGCGTTTCTCGAAGAACAAGAGATTGCCCTTAGCGATGTCGACCCGATACCCATCAGAGTGTTCCTCGACTACGCCACCTGGTTCCAGGACAACAAGGGCGTTGTCGTCCGGGAGAACCTCGTCACCCAACTCATCCACAAGGGCAAGGCTTTCGAAGTGCTCCTTGACAGCGGTGAACGAATCACCGCCGGAGCGGTGGTGGCTGCGCCGGGAATTCGTCACTTCCAACAGCTACCGCCGTGGGCCGGCTCACTGTCACCGGGAGTTGGCGCCCATACATGTGATCTCGTGGACTTCGAAGATCTCCGAGGCGCGCGCGTGCTGATAGTGGGCGGCCGTCAGAGCGCGTATGAATGGGCAGCCCTGATCGGTGAACAGGGAGCCGAGCGGATCGACATCGTCCACCGCCACGACATCCCCCGGTTCGAGCGCGTCAGCTGGAAGTTCGTAGACGACTACGTGGACTCCATGATCGCCGTGCGGGGATGGTGGCGGGCCCTGTCCCATTCCGAGCGCGAGCGGATCACCCGGCAGTTCTGGGATGCCGGCCGCCTGACGCTGGAGTGGTGGCTCATCCCACGCCTCGCCGGTGACCGGTTCCATTGGTGGCCGGGCACATCTGTGATCGACATCAGCGAAGGCACTGGAGCCGCCGTAGCTGAGTTGTCGAATGGTGAACGTCTCGTCGTCGACCGCATCGTCTTCGCGACCGGTTACAAGGCCAACCTGCGCAACGTGCCATTCCTCGGCGGCGTGGTCGACAAAATTGATCTGATCGACGGTTTCCCTGTGCTCGACGCGGCGTTCCAGTCAAGCGTCGCCGGTCTCTACGTAACCGGCTTTGCTGCGACGAGAGACTTCGGACCGTTCCTCGGGTTCACCAAGGCTTGCCCGGCCGCCGCCACGCTCATCGTCGATGACCTCCTCCTGCGCGCCTGAAGGGAGTGCGGTAATGACAAGGGGGCACTCCACGGGTGGTCTGGCTGGGGCAGAATCGATGCATGCGTCTCGGCCTCGCCCATCACTTCGGCTGGGCGGTGGCCGTTATCGCTTCGCCTGACCACAGGGTCGTGGACCGTCGGAGAATCGAGTTGATCGAACCCGGTGTGCCGACGGCACCGATCCACCACGAGGGCGGCCCACACCTCCTCCACCGATCGGCGGAGCCTCTTGACGACACCGTTCTCGCAGCAGTGGTGGCGGACGTGCGAGCGTCGGTCGGCCGCGCGACCTCGGTGGCACTGGACGAGCTTGCGGCCGCGTCGCCCGAACCAATCCTCTCGATGTCGCTTCGGGCGTGGCCGGCCGATTTCCCTGAGGACGTCGCCGTCCAACGTCGCGTTCCATACGAGAGCCGTGCCGACTCCGTCATGTACTGCCAAGTGCTGGCCGAACTCGCACGCGGACGCCGCTGGGCGGTTCACCTCTACAACGCAAAAAGCGTTGAAGACGAAGCAACCCGAATCCTGGGTGACCGAGCGGACGAGGTGCTTCACGGCCCGCGGGCAACGTTGGGCCCCCCGTGGTCGAAGGACCATCGGATGGCGCTCGCGGCAACGGTCGTGGTCACCTGACCCGGCCCCCCGGAAAGATGGCGCGACTTGTTCCGCACCGGCCGCCAATCGAGCTTGAGCGTATAGGGCACGGTCGTGTGGTCAAAGTCTCGTTGGGTCCTGACAGGGGGTGTACGAACAGACTGAGCTGAGGCCGTCCCCGGTCCCCGCCATGTACTGGGGGCATGGCATCCTGGACTCGTGCAATCGGTCTATGAGGCCGCGGGGGGTGACGAGGGAGTCTTGACTTTGGCGCATGCCTGGCACGCCAGGGTGTTGGCCGACGAGGTCGTGAGCCACGCGTTCAGCCATGGTTACCATCCCGAGCACACCGAACGGCTGGCTGCGTACTGGATCGAGGCGTTGGGAGGCCCGGCGAGGTATTCCGAACTCATCGGGGACGAGACCTCTGTCGTGAGGATGCACAGCGGGAATGGCGCTCACGAGGAGATGGATCGTCGGGCGATCGTGTGCTTCGATTTGGCGCTCGCCGATGCCGGTTTGGATCGTGACGAACGCCTCCGTCAGGTGCTCCACGACTACTTCAGTTGGGCGACGACGACCACCATGGCGCAGTACCACGACTCCGAAGACGACGTGCCAGAAGGCCTCCACATCCCCCATTGGTCTTGGGACGGCTTGGTCAGCGACGCCTGAAGTCGACCACGGCCAGTCGAAGCAATTGAACCGCACACGGCGTGCTCGGTGTCACCGATCCGGCGCACTGGGCGACCCTTGGACATTGTGGTCTCTTCGCAGATGGCGGCAGTTTGCGCGACCCACAATCGAGAGCGACGAGGGGCTCACCCAGAGATAGGCCAACCGCGGTGAGCTGTCGGAGAGCGGTACCGGCATCATGGGGAAGAATGGATGTGCTGGTCATGGCCTCCGCCCTGACCGAACAGTGACCCGAGCTAGAGAGAGACGCGACCGAATTGACGATCGAGCATGGCTCCTACTACTGAGATCCTCGGCGGGCGCTACTGCCTGGGTCGCCTGCTTGGCCAGGGCGCCATGTCTGAGGTCTTTGAGGCGGTGGACGAGCGCACTGGCACAGCTGTTGCCGTCAAGGTTGTCCGCTCGGGCGATCCCGACCTCGCTCGTCGCATGGCACAGGAAGCACGGGCCCTCGAACTGGTCGAACACCCTGGCCTCGTGCGGCTGCTCGACACCGGATCGACCGACTCGAAGGCGTATCTGGTCATGGAGCTCATTGATGGATCGACGCTCGCAGCTGCGCTTCGCCAGGGATCGCTCAGCCCGGAGCGCACGGCGGCCATCGGCGCCACATTGGCCGAGGCCCTGGCGTCCGTCCACGACCACGCGATTGTCCACCGCGATGTGAAACCCTCCAACATCTTGATGACGGCCGACGGGGAGGCCCGCCTAGGAGATTTCGGCATCGCCCGGCTCCTCGACGCCTCCACTCTCACGGTGGCGGGGACCACGCTCGGCACGGCGGCCTACATGGCACCTGAACAACTCGAAGACCACCAAGTAGGGCCGGGTGCGGACATCTGGTCCCTCGGGATGGTCCTGCTCGAATGCCTGACCGGCCACCGCACGTATGAAGGCTCGCCGAGCGAGGTAGTGGCCCGCCGACTGGCAGGACCAGTGCCGCTCCCTGCCGATCTCCCGGTCCCGTGGAAGCTGCTCCTCAGTGGGATGCTCGATCACCGGCCTGACCAGCGCCTCGGCGGCGATGAGGTGGCAGCGCTCCTGCGTACTACGCCGTTTCGCGCTCCCTGGGATCGCTCCCGATCCCCGGTCACCGATCGCCTGGCTCCCACGGTGCCCAACGACTTGACGGCCTTAGCTCCCGGTGCGGGCGCCACGGCGGTCCTCGGCTCAGTGACAGATGCCCACGACACCCGCACCTCGCCGCCGCGTGTCTCCGGTGTGCTGCGCAACCGGCGCTGGCGTCTGGCCCTATTGGGGGCGGTCCTGCTTGCGGCGCTGTGCGTCGGGCTGATTCTGGGTCTCGGGTCGAACCCCAAAGCACCACGCTCTCCAAGCGCCATCGACGCGACCAATTCGAAAACGCGGCCTCCAGCGACCTCGACGACCTCGACGACCACGACGACGACGACCACGACGACGACGACGCTTCCCAGCGGGCCGACGGCACTTGCTGCGCTGGTGAAAGACATCGCCTCTGGGGAATCAGCGGGTTCCGTCGACTCGGGAAGCGGCCAGTCGATCTCCAACCAGGCGGGGCAGGCAATCGCCGACGAGGCGGCAGGAAACGCGAATCGGGCCGCGAACGATCTTCAACAGGCCGCCATGACGATCGCAAACGGCGTCCAGAGCGGCAAGATCACCCAGGCCGAGGGAGCCACGCTACAAAGCGACCTCTCGGCGCTTGCCACGGCGATCGGCCTGAGTGCTGCCGGCGCGCCTCCGACCACGCAGCCCGCTGGGCCCGGGGCCGGGCCCGGGCACGGGCACGGGCACGGCTGAGCCGCGGCTCGCGGTCGACCCCCGATTCGGCGCCTCTGACCACCGCGACCGGAGTGTCAGTCCGGGTCGACCCGCTCGAGCCACACCCGCACCGGCTCGCTGAGCAGCTCGTCGTCGAGGTCGAGCGCCGTTCCCTCCCCTTCGCCGGGCCCGGCGACGATCTCCACCGCCAGCACTTCGCGGGCGATGAAGTCGAAGAGCTCTGCGATGGGGTCGAGCCCCACCACATGGAGGCGTATGCGATCGGAGACCTCGAGGCCGCTGGCCTTGCGCAGGTCCTGCACGAGCCGCACCACGTCACGGGACAGGCCCCGCTTGCGCAGCCCCTCGTCGAGGTTGAGGTCGAGCGCGACCACCTCGCCCCCCTCGCGGGAGACGGCGAAGCCCTGTTGGCCACGGACGCGCAGCGTCAGGTCGTCGCTTGACAGCTCGACCGACTGGCCGCCCAACGCCACCGTGACCGAGCGCCCCTCCTCGAGCGCGGCCGCGGCCGCGGCGCCGTCCAGCGCGGCCAGCGCGGGCTTCAATTCCTTCACCAGGTCACCCAGGCGGGGCCCGAGGGTGCGGAAATTCGCGACCAGCTCGAACTGGAGCACCTCGCTCAGCTCCTCGGCGGTGTCGATCTCGTCCACGTTGAGCTCGTCGGCCACGATGTCCCGCAGGATCTCGGGCGTGTCGGCCGGGAGGAAGACCAGCGCCCGCTTGAGCGGTTGGCGCACCTTGACCGAAGCCTCGCTGCGGGCGGCCCGGCCCAGCGACGTGAGCCGGCGGGCCAGCCCCATCTGCGCCTCGAGCAGCGGATCGGGAGCAACGCCGGCAACCTCGGCCGCGGGCCAGTCGGCCAGGTGCACCGACTCGACCTCGCCGGCCCCCGTCAGGTGGCGCCACATGGTGTCCGACACGAACGGGCACAGCGGCGCCAACAGCAGCGACAAGGTCGTCAGCGTGGTGTGCAGCGTCGCCTGCGCCGCCAGCGTGTCGCCGGCGGGCGCGTCGGGGTCGGTGCGCCAGAAGCGGCGGCGGCTGCGCCGGACGTACCAGTTGGAGAGGTCGTCGACGAAGTCGGCCAGGGCGGTCGCCGCCACCAGCGGCTCGTACGTCGTGAGCGCGTCGGTCACGGCCGCCGTGGTGCTGGCCAGGCGGGACAAGATCCAGCGGTCGAGCGGTCCCCGGTCGACGGCCGCAGGGATCGCCACATCGGCAGGGTCGAACTCGTTCAGCGAGGCGTACGTCGTGAAGAAGCTGAACGTGTTCCACAGCGTGAGGAGCATGTCCCGCAGGGCGGTGTCGATGGCGCCGAGGGTCGCCCGCGTGGGTGTCCACGGCGAGCCCTGGCTGAACATCCACCAGCGCATGGCGTCGGCGCCGCGGGTGTCGAGGATCGACCAGGGGTCGATAATGTTGCCGAGCGACTTGGACATCTTGCGGCCTTCGGCGTCGACGATGTGCCCGAGGCAGACGACGTGGCGGTACGGGCTCTCGCCGAAGACAAGCCTGTTGATGGCCAGCAGCGAGTAGAACCAGCCCCGGGTCTGGTCGATCGCCTCCGAGATGAAGTCGGCCGGGAACGTGAAGGCCTCCGCCGACCCCGGGACGTGCGGGTAGCCGACCTGGGCGGCCGGCATGGAGCCGGAGTCGAACCAGGCGTCGATCACCGGCTCCACCCGGCGGCAGACCGACAACTCGTCCACCTCGTCGACCGGCCCGACGTCGGCCGCACACGTCCCACAGGCGAACGTCACGTCGTCGATGGTCGGCCGGTGGGGGTCGATGCGCGTCACGTCCCGCCCGCACAGGTCCGACAATTCGGAGAGCGACCCGACGCAGCGTACGTGCCCGCGCCCGCAACGCCAGATCGGCAGCGGAGTCCCCCAGTACCGGTCGCGCGACAGGGCCCAGTCGACGTTGTTCTCCAGCCACTCTCCGAAGCGCCCGTCCTTGATGTACTCCGGGTGCCAGTCCACGGTCTGGTTCGCCGCCAGCAGGTCGTCCTTGCGCGTCGAGGTGGCGATGTACCAGCTCGGCTTGCCCCAATAGATGAGCGGCGTGCGGCAACGCCAGCAGTGCGGGTACGAGTGGACATACGGGAAGCGGCGGATCATCAACCCGTCGGACTCCAGCCTGTCGTTGATGTCGTGGTTGGCCTCCCTGACGTCACGCCCGGCCAGCCACCCCACCGCATCGGTGAAATGGCCGTCGGGGCCGACCGGGTTCAGGGAGGGCAGGCCGTTCTCCCGGCCGATCTGGCGGTCGACCTCGCCGAAGGCCGGCGCCAAGTGGACCAAGCCGGTGCCCTCCTCCGTGGTCACATACGAAGCCGGCACCACCCGCCACCCGTCGGCGCCGTGTGGCGGATCGAGGTCGTCGAACGGCCGCTCGTAATGCAACCCCACCAGCGCCGAGCCCGGCACCCGCACACTCACTCGGGCCGTGGCCCCCTCCCCCAGTACCGCGTCCACCAGGGACTCGGCCATCACCATGCCGTCGACGACCGCATACGTGAGGTCGGGGTTCACCGCCACGCCCGTGTTCGACAGCAGCGTCCACGGCGTCGTCGTCCACACCGCCAGCCACGACGCATCGCCCACGACCGACGCGTCAGGGTCGACCAGCCGCAGCCGCACGTAGGCCGACTCGTCCTCCTCGTCCCGATAGACGTCGGCCTGACCCAGCTCGTGGCTCGACAGGGCCGTTCCGCAGCGCGGGCAATACGGCACCACTTTGAGGTCCTCGTAGAGCAGCCCCTGATCGAAGAGCTGTTGGAGGTGCCACCAGACCGACTCGATGTAGGACGAGTCCAACGTCCAGTACGCCGCGTCCATGTCGACCCAGTAGCCGATGCGCGTGGTCAGGCGGGCGAACTCGTCGACGTAGGAGTAGACGGACTCGCGGCACAACCGGATGAACTCTGCGATGCCGACCTGCGACTCGATCTGCTCCTTGCCCGTGATCCCGAGCTTCTTCTCCACCTCCACCTCGACGGGCAACCCGTGGGTGTCCCAACCGGCGCGGCGGGCCACATACGAACCGCTCATGGTACGGAAGCGGCAGAACAGGTCCTTGTAGACACGGGCCCAGGCATGGTGCAAGCCCGGCACCCCGTTGGCGGTGGGCGGGCCCTCGTAGAAGACCCAGGGCGGGGCACCCTCGCGCTGGGAGATGGAGCGCTCGAAGACGCGGTGCGCCGACCAGCGGGCCAGCTCAGCCTGCTCGAGGGCGACGAAGTCGATGTCGGGGGGGACGGGTGTGAACACGGGAAACGGGTGGTGGGCGACCGGGAACGGACGCCCCCGACCTCGTCGGAAAGGATAGAGGCTAGGGATCGCCCCTCCTCCGCCATTGCCGCGGGCCTCAGTGGTGGTCCGCCGCGCCGGTGTAGCCGGACCGCCCGTCGGCGGGATCGGGGTGCGCGCCGTCGGCCCGGGCCTCCGACCCCCACCTAACATTGGCGTCATGGGCCTCACCATCTACTCGAGCTTCCTGCCGCACAACGACCCTGACGCCGTCGTGGCCTTCTATCGCGACACCCTGGGCTTCGAGGTCCGTGCCGACGTCGGCTCCGGCGACATGCGCTGGATCACGGTGGGCCCCGCCGACCAGCCCGGCACCTCCATCGTCCTGGAGCCGCCGTTCGCCGACCCCGGCGTCACCGACGACGAGCGCCGCACCATCGCCGCGATGATGGCCAAGGGCAGCTACGCCCGCATCATCTTGGCCACCGCCGACCTCGACGGCACCTTCGCGCGGCTCCAGGCCGGCGGCGCCGAGGTCGTCCAGGAGCCGACCGAGCAGCCGTACGGCCTGCCGCGACTGCGCCTTCCGCGACCCACGGGCAATTTGATCCGCATCAACGAGGTGCGCTGAGTCAGCCGGCCGGAGCGAGGGCCCGCTCGAGCGCGTCGACTGACGCGCCGTCGACCTCGAGCAGCGAGTCCACCACGAGGTCGGCCAGGCCGAACGCCGGATGGCCCTCCTCGCCCCGCTCGGGCACGGCGATGCACGCCATGGACGATGCCTTGGCCGCCAGGACGCCGGCCGGCGCGTCCTCCCACACGAGGCAACGGCGCGCCGGCGCGCCCAACTTCGTGGCGGCGGTGAGGAACACGGCGGGGTGCGGCTTGCCGTAGTCCTCATCCTCGGCCGAGTGCACCAGCGTGAAGCGGTCGCGCAGCCCGAAGTGCGCCAGCGCGGCGTCAATCAGGCGGTACTGCGACGACGACGCCACCGCCAGCGGCAGGCCGCGGTCCCGGCACAGGTCGAGGGCGTGCTCGGCGCCCGGCTTGAGCACGCCCTTGGTCACGATGAGCTCGATCACCCGGTCGACGATCGACACCGCCACCTCGTCGGGCGTCGGCGTGGCACCCGGCCACGGGTGCAGCCCGTACCAGTGCGCGGTGACCTCGCCCACGAACATGCCCTTGGTCGAGCGGCAGCCCTCGACGGCCAGGGGGACGCCGAGACCGCCGAGGATCTCGATCTCGGCCTCGTGCCAGAGGATCTCGGAGTCGATGAGGAGCCCGTCCATGTCGAAGATGGACGCGGCGAACCCCGCCGGGACGGGGTGCGATGAAGTCAAGCGCTGAGGGTCAAGCGGTCAGCTGCGCCTCGATGTCGCCCACGACGGTCGGGTCCTCCGGCTCCACCTGGGGCCGGTAGCGCGCCACGACGTCGCCCTCGGGGGACACGAGGAACTTCTCGAAGTTCCACGTGATGTCGCCGGCGGCGCCCTCGGCGTCCTCCTTCTCCGTCAGCTCGGCGTAGATCGGGTGGCGGCCCTCGCCGTTCACCTCGATCTTCTCCATGAGCGGGAAGGTCACGCCGTAGGTGGCCGAGCAGAACTCCGCGATCTCCTCGGCGGTGCCGGGCTCCTGGCCCATGAACTGGTTGCACGGGAAGCCGATGACGGAGAAGCCGCGGTCGCCGTAGGTCTTCTGCAGGCGCTCGAGCCCCTCGTACTGCGGGGTGAGGCCGCACTTGGAGGCCACGTTGACCAGCAGCAGCGTCTTGCCCTTGAAGTCGCCCAGCGTGGCGTCGTCGCCCTGGAGGGTGTGAATGGGGATGTCGTAGAGAGCCATGCGCCGACCCTACCGGGCACGGCGCGGGCCAGCGTGCCCGGGGCCCGCGTAGGGTGGCCGCGCGATGCACGCCGTCGTGATCCGGGATGGCCAGCTGTTCTGGGAGGAGCGGGACGACCCCGTCCCCGGGGACACCGAGCTCCTGGTGGCGGTGCGAGCGGCCGGATTGAATGCGGCGGACCTGGTGCAGCGGGCCGGCTTCTATCCAGCGCCGCCCGGCTGGCCCGCCGACATCCCCGGCATGGAGTTCGCCGGCGAGGTGGTGGCGGTCGGGAGGCAGGTCACGCTCTTCTCCCCCGGCGACCGGGTCATGGCCGTCGTCGGCGGCGGGGCGCAGGCCACCCTGGCCCTCGTGGACGAGACGCACGCGCTGGCCGTGCCCGACGGCCTTCCTTGGACCGAGGCCGGCGGCTTCCCCGAGGTGTTCACCACCGCCTACGACGCCCTCTTCGGCCAGGCCGAGCTGCAGATGGGCGAGCGCGTACTGGTGAGCGGCGGCGCCGGTGGCGTGGGGACGGCCGGCGTGCAGCTGGCCGCGCGCGGCGGGGGCGACGGTGACGGCCACCGTGCGCGACCCGGCGCGGCACGACGCGGTGGCCGCTCTCGGGGCCGACGTGGTGCTTGCGCCGGGCGACGAGGCCGCGTCGGCGCCCTACGACGTCGTGCTCGAGCTGGTCGGCGCGCCCAGCCTGACCGGCGTCCTGCCGCACGTCGCACCCTGGGCCCGCATCGTGGTGATCGGGGTCGGTGGCGGCGGGCGCATGGAGGTGGAGCTCATGACCCTCATGCAGAAGCGGGTGCGCATCGGCGGCTCCACCCTGCGGGCCCGCAGCCGGCGCGAGAAGGCGGCCGTGGCGGCCGACGTCGCCGCGCACGTGCTGCCGGCGCTGGTTGCCGGGCGCCTGCAGGTCCCGGTGTGCGAGACGTTCGGGCTGCCCGAGGCGCAGGCTGCCTACGACCGCTTCGGGGCCGGCGCCAAGTTCGGCAAGGTGGTCCTCGTCGCGCCGTGATTCGTGATTGAAGCGGTCCTCTTCGACGGGGACCAGACACTGTGGGACTTCGAGCGCGTCATGCGTGAGGCCCTCGTCGCCGTGGCGGCCGAGCTGGGCGCCGCACGGCCCGGCCCGTTCGCCGACGCGATGTCCTGGCAGGACCTGGAGGCGGACCGCGCCGCCGTGGGGCGGGAGCTCTTCGACGTGTGGTCCCTGGCCGAGCTCCGCGTGCACGGCTTCGCCCGAACCCTGCAGCGCCAACGCGAGGCCGAGGGCGGGGACGAGGCCGCCGACGACCAGCTGGCCCGTGAGCTGGGCGCGTCCTATTTCGCCCACCGGGACCGGGACCCCGCCCTCTTCCCCGACACGGTTCCGGGCCTCGACGCACTGCGGGCCGACTACCGGCTCGGCATGCTCTCCAACGGGAGCCGGCTCCCCGAGACGGTCGGCCTGGCCGGCTACTTCGAGTCGGTCGTCTTCGCGCAGGACCACCGCGTGGCCAAGCCCGACAAGGCGATCTTCGAGGTGGTCGAGCGCCAGCTCGGCGTCGAGCCCGAGGTGTGCGTGCTCGTGGGCGACCACCCCGTCAACGACGTGGGCGGCGCGCAGCGGCGCGGGTTGGCGTTCGGTATGGATCGACCGCGACGGCGCCGTGCCCTTCCCCGAGGACGGCCCGCCGCCCGACGCCGTGGTGCGCACGCTGAGCGACCTGCCCGACGTCGTGCGCAGGCTCGGTTAGCTCGCGGCCGCCCCGACGTCGTCGGGCAGTGGCGGCGGCTCGTCGGCGGGTGGGTGGTGCGCCGGCGTGAGCAGGAGCACGAGTGTCCACACCCCGATGAGCGCCGGCGGGCCCAGGTACCAGAGCCAGTTGCCGTGCCCGAGGCCGGTGACCACGAGGACGACGGCGAAGAGCGCGTAGGCCACCAGTACCGCCATGCCGGTGTGGCGGCGCAGGCCCCGGTCCCGGTAGGCGAAGAGCAGCACGTCCACAGTGAGGCCCGCGTACCAGAGCGCCACGAGGACCTCCCGGCTCGTCGTCGCGCCGAGGCCGACCACCGCGGCGGGGAGGAGCAGACCGAAGGCGACGTTGAGTGCATTGCTGTTGAGCGCGGTGCTCAGCATCGCCGTGCCCCGGCCACGGCGGGCCAGGTAGACGGCCGCGACCACGTTGGGCAGGCTGGTCACCGCCGCCAGG
Organism: uncultured Acidimicrobiaceae bacterium; assembly: GCA_963764305.1. Classification (GTDB taxonomy): domain Bacteria; phylum Actinomycetota; class Acidimicrobiia; order Acidimicrobiales; family RAAP-2; genus Bog-473. The sequence continues at coordinate 185,579 of CAVXSD010000007.1, forward strand.
ACGAGCCCGCCCACGACGATGTCGGGAACGGCGAACTGCGTCCCCAGGCTCTGGGCGGAGCGCTCCATCACGACGGACGCGCCCACGACGACGACGAGCGCCGCCGCGGTCACGGTCAGGTCGAGTCGCTTCGAACCCGGGATCAGCGCCGGATGCAACTCGAGGTCCTCCTCGCGGATGGCCGTGGTGAGCCAGCGACCCGCCCGCGAGCGTCCCTGGCGGACCCGCCGGCTCCCGGCCAGGAAGGCATAGGGGCCGAGTACCGCGGCGACGAGCAGCAGCCCGACAAACGGGGGGAGGTCGCCGAACACGACCAGGACGCAGGCGGCGGCGGTCCAGAGCGAGATGCCGCCGGTGAGCAGGACCACGCGCCGGTGCAACGCCACCCAGCCGGCGACCACCGCGCCGAGGCCCAGCAGAGCGGCGAGATTGAAGACGTTGGATCCGACCACCACGCTGGAGCCGATCTCCTGTTGATGGCTGGCCAGCGCACTGACAGCCGAGGTGATCTCGGGCGTGTCGGCGGCCAGGGCGGCGATGAGGCCCAGCATGGCCTCGGTGACGCCGAGTCGGTTGCCCATCCGCTCGATGCGGGACACCATCAGCCAGCTGGCGCCCAGGCTGACGGCGGCGCCGAGGACGAACGCCACCGCGTCGACAAGTGCGCTCACGAGGGTGGGTGGGCGGATGTCGCGGCGGGCAGGAGCACGATGGTCTCGAGTGACGTGCCGACCAGTCTTCCCGGCTCTCCGCCGGCCAACCTATTACGACCGGGAGGAGGCCTGCGACGCAAGGCCGCTCGGCCTGGTCCGAAGGGGTGGCAGCTCTAGCGCGTCAGGATGACGACGCCGGCGTTGGCGCCGCGGCCCACCGTGTGGGACAGCGCGACCCGGGCGCCCTCGACCTGGCGCGGCCCGCACTCGCCGCGCAGCTGGCGGACCAGCTCGACCACCTGGCCGAGGGCCGACGCGCCGAGGGGCTCGCCCTTGGAGAGCAGTCCCCCGCTCGGGTTGACGGGGAGGCGGCCCCCGAGTGTGGTGGCGCCCGAATCGAGCAGCGCGGCCGACCCGCCAGGCTCGCAGAGGCCGAGCTCTTCGCACGAGCCCAGCTCGCGGGCGGCGTCGGTGTCCTGGCACTCCACCACGTGCAGGTCGGGCGGGCCCAGGCCCGCCTCCTCGTAGGCGTCGGTGGCGGCCAGCGTCGTGGGCGCCGGCACGTCGTCGTCGGCCCGGCCGGCCAAAGGGGTGGACTCGCTCAGCACCGAGCCGGGGATGTGCGAGCGCAGCACGGCCGCGGCCAGGGTGACCGGCGCCGCCTCCGACGACAGGTCGGCGCGGCGGAGCACCAGCGCGGCGGCGCCCTCGTTGGGCGAGCACAGCATGAAGAGGTGCAGCGGCTCGCACACGACGCGCGAGGACAGCACCGCCTCCACCGTCGTCTCCTTCTGGTACATGGCGTCGGGGTTGGCCGCCCCGTGGCGCCGGTTCTTCACCACGACACGGGCCAGGTGGTCCTTGGTGACCCCCGATGTGAGGCACAAGCGCTGCGCCCGCAGCCCGAAGAAGGCAGGCGTGGCGGCCAGGCCCGCCTCCTCCTGCCAAGAGTCGAAGAAGGACGAGCGGATCATCCCCCTGGGCATCTTCTCGGTGCCGAAGACGAGGACGGTGTCGTACTGCCCGGCCCGGATGGCCGCCGCCGCCAGCATGAGCGCGGCGCCGCCGCTGGCGCAGCCGGCCTCCACGTCCACGATCGGCATCCCGGTCATACCGAGCCGGCTCAGCACCTTGTGCCCCGTCGCCACCCCGCCGTAGGCCGTCCCGCAGAAGGCGGCCTGGAAGCCGCCCTTGCCGACGCCCGCCTCGCGCAGCGCGGCGCGCACCGCGACGGTGCCCATGTCGGTGGTCGACGCGCCGTCGAAGCGGCCGAAGGGGTGGAGGCCGACGCCGGCGACATTGACGGTGACACCGCTGACTCCGCTGACGCCGGTCATGCCGGTGCGAAGGCATAGGTGACCACGTCGTTGCCGTCGTCGTCGCGGTGGAGCGGCACGATGCGCAGCTTCATGCGCTGCCCCAAGGCAAGAGCGCCGGGGTCGCTCTCGGTCAGGCGGGTGATGACGCGCACGCCCTCGGGCAGCTCCACCACGCCGAATCCGAAGGGGACCGTGCCCTGGTAGCCGGGCGGAGGCGCCGTGACCGCGGTCCAGGCCCACAACGAGCCCTGGCGGGACAACTCGATCGACTCAGGGCCCTCGGTGGCGCAGTAGGTGCAGGCGTCGGCCCGGGGGAAATGGACCGACCCGCAGGCACCGCAGCGGGTGCCCAGCAGCGCGGGCGGGTCACCGTCGGTGAAGAGACCTTCGCGGACCGGGAGGCGCACGGAGCCGCTCACCGGCCGACTTCCACCATCTCCAGCCCGTCGAACTCCCAGTAGGCCCGCAGGGAGGCGATCTTGCCGGCGCCGTCCGTCCTATAGGTGTAGACACCGTGCACGATCGCCTGGTGCGTGCCGCCCGCCAGCGTGGTGCGGATGATGCCGACGTCGGCCACCTCGTCGCCGCACAGGTAGGACTCGGTGATCTCGAACGTGATGGCCTCGCTCGAGGCGATGACGGTGTCGTAGAAGGCGCCGATGGCGTCGCGTCCATGGTGGCCCTTGCCCTCGGGGTCGAACGCCGAAGGCCCAATGGGGTCCTGTACGAAGGCGTCTTCGGCAAAGAGGCCCAGCCAGCCCTCCCTGTCGCCGGCGGTCACCGCGGCCCGGGAGCGGATCCCGAGCTCGCGGGCGGTCGGTGGTGCGTCGTTCATGTCCCTTCCTCTCAGCTGACCTTGGCGATGACGTCGTCGGCGAAGCGCTGCAGGTTGTCGATCTTCGTCGTCAGCGACTCGGTATCCTGCTCCACGCCGTAGGGCCAGCGGAAGCCGACGATCACGTCGGTGACGCCGAGATCCTCGAGCCGGCGCACGCCGTCGGGCGTGTACGCGTCGAGCGAGATCACGTGGACCTCGAACGGCTTGCGCTCCGTGCCGTGCTCGTGGCGCAATTCGGCGAGGCGCGCCAACAAACCAGGCAGGTCGGCGGGATCTCCCCCGCCGTGCAACCAGCCGTCCCCGTCGATAGCCGCTCGCTTCAGGGCGGCGTCGTGGTGGCCGCCGATCAGGATCGGCACCGGAAGGCTCGGCGTCGGGCACATCTTGATGGAGGGCACGTCGAAGACCTCGCCGTGGAACTCGAAGAAGCCGCCGGCCATGAGCCCGCGCATGATGGCGATCTCCTCGTCCATCCGCTTGCCCCGGCGCTCCCAGGGCACGCCGCAGATCTCGTAGTCCTCGGGCCACGGGCTCGTGCCGACGCCGAGCAGCAGGCGGTTGCCGGTCAGCACGGCGGTCGAGCTCACCTGCTTGGTGATCAGCACCGGCTGGCGGATCGGCAGCTTGATGACGAAGGTCACGAAGCGCAGGCGCTCGGTGACGGCCCCCATGGCGGGGATGAGGGAGAACGGCTCCAAGAAGGGCTTGTCCTCGAGGAACTCCCGGGTCCCGTCGGGGTTGAAGGGGTAGGTCGTGTCGGACACCTCGGGGTAGCAGATGCTGTCGGGCACGACCAGGGAGTCGTAGCCCGCCGCCTCGGCCGCCTTGGCCAGAGGGAGGTAGTACGACGGATCAGTCATCGACTCGGCATACGAGAAACGCACCACACCTCCGGCTGTCCACGGGTTCGGGCGCGCCTACCATGCGGCCCGTGCCCGCTCATCCTGCCAGCACCGATGCGCCGGGGCACAACCCCGTCCGGCTGAGCGGTGCCGCACCCCTGGTCACCGACCTCTCCCTGGACGACCTCGAGGCCGACGCCCGCCACGCCATCGGGGAGATGGCCTACGCCTACTACTCCGGCGGCGCCGACGACGAGCGCCTGCTCCGGGGCAACGTGGACGCCTGGAGCCACTGGCAGCTCCACCCGCACGTGCTGGCCGGGCTCTCGGGGGTCTCGCCCGCCACCACCGTGCTCGGGACACCCGTCAGCTCGCCCGTGGCCATCGCCCCCACGGCGATCCAGGGGCTGGCTCACGCCGAGGGCGAGGTGGCCACCGCCCGGGGCGCCGCCGCCGCCGGCGCGCTGCTCATCCTGTCGTCCCTGGCCACCTGCTCGCTGGAGGACGTGGCCGCCGCCGCGCCGGACGCGGCGCGCTGGATGCAGATCTACATTCTGCGAGAGCGGGCGCGCACGGAGGACCTGGTGCGCCGGGCCGCCGCGCACGGCTACCGCGCCCTGGTCCTGACGGTCGACGCTCCCGTCTCGGGACTCCGGCTGCGCGAGTGGCGCATCGGGGTACACCTGCCCGACGACCTGGCCCTCCCCAACCTGGCGGGCGGCAGTACCGACAGCGCGCGCGGGGGTGGGTTCATGGCCGTGGTCACGAACGAATTCGAGCCGGCTCTGACGCCGGACGACATCGAATGGCTGGCCGGGCTGAGTGATCTGCCCGTCGTGGTCAAGGGCGTGCAGCGGGCCGACGACGCGGTGCGCTGCATGGAGGCGGGTGCAGCGGCTGTCGTGGTGTCCAACCACGGCGCACGGCAGCTGGCCGACGCGCCGGCCACGGCCGACATCTTGGCCGAGGTCGTGGACGCGGTCGACGGGCAGGCGGAGGTCTACGTCGACGGCGGTCTGCGCCGGGCTCCCGACGTGATGAAGGCGCTCGCGCTCGGGGCAAGAGCGACCCTGGTCGGGCGCCCGTCGCTGTGGGCGCTGGCCACGGGCGGGGCCGACGGCGTGGCCGCGCTGCTCGGCTGGTACGAGTCGGAGCTTCGGCGCACCATGCATCTGTGCGGCACGGCGACGGTCGACGACATCGACCGCTCCCTGGTGCGCCGGGCCCTGTCGTGACGACCGTCGCCACCATGCTGGCCGCCCGGGCCGAGGACGACCGCATAGGGGTAATGGACGGCAACGCGCGCTGGACCTGGCGCGAGGCGGTGCTGGAGGGCGCGACGCGGGGGGCGCTGGCCCGTTCGCTGATCGGCACCGACAAGCCGCACGTCGGCGTGCTCCTCCCCAACGGCGCCGAGTACCTCTTCTGGCTGAACGGTGCCGCGCTGGCCGGCGCGGCCATCGTCGGGATCAACCCGACCCGGCGGGGCGAGGCCCTGGCGGCCGACGTGCGGGCCACCGACTGCGCCATGATCGTGACCGACGCCGAGGGCGCCGCCTTGCTCGACGGGCTGGCGCTCGGGGTTGACGACGACAAGGTCCTCGTCACCGGCACCGAGAAGTACGACGCCCTGGTGCACCGGTTCGCCGGCGGCGACGAGGCCCGGGGCCTCATCGAGCACGTCGACGCGGTCGACGAGTCCGCTCTCTTTCTCCTCATCTTCACCTCGGGGACGACCGGCGTGCCCAAGGCGGTCCGCTGCACCCAGGGCCGGCTGGCCGGGATCGCCGAGGTGGCGGGGCCCGGCTACGGCTACACGCCCGACGATGTGTGCTATTGCCCCATGCCGCTCTTCCACGGCAACGCGCTCATGGCGCTGTGGGGGCCCACGGTCCTGATGGGCGCGGCCATCGCCGTCCGCCCGCGTTTCAGTGCCTCCGCCTTCCTCGCCGACGTGCGCCGCTACGGCGCCACCAAGTTCAGCTACGTGGGCAAGGCGATCGCCTACATCCTCGCCACTCCCGAGCAGCCCGACGACGCCGACAACACGCTGAAGAGCGCCTTCGGCACCGAGGCGTCGGTGCGCGACCGCGACCGCTTCCGCGCCCGCTTCGGGTGCTACCTGATCGAGGGCTACGGCCAGAGCGAGGGCGGCGCCGCCATCAACCCGGTGCCCGGCATGCCCAAGGGCGCGCTGGGCAAGCCGGTGAACGGCGTCGACCTCACCGTGATCAGCCCCGAGACCGACGAGGAATGCCCGCCGGCCGAGTTCGACGGGGAGGGACGCCTCCTCAATGCGGGCGAGGCCATCGGCGAGCTGGTCAACCGCAGCGGCCGCGGCAGCTTCGAGGGCTACTACGAGCGCGAGGACGCCGAGCAGGAGCGGCTGCGCCGCGGCTGGTACTGGACCGGCGACCTCGGCTACGTCGACGCCGACGGGTTCTTCTACTTCGCCGGCCGCACCGGGGACTGGCTGCGCGTCGACTCGGAGAACTTCGCCGCCGGCCCCGTCGAGGCGATCATCTCGCGCCACCCCGACCTCGCCGTGGCGGCCGTCTACCCCGTGCCCGACACGGCATCGGGGGCGGGCGACCAGGTCATGGTGGCGCTCGAGATGGTGCCGGGAAGGACCTTCGACCCCGAGGCCTTCGCCGACTGGCTCGTCGCCCAGCCCGACCTCGGCCCCAAGTGGCTGCCCCGCTACGTCCGCGTCTCGCCGTCGCTCCCCCAGACGGCCACGGGGAAGGTGACCAAGGTCGGGCTGCGCCAAGAGGCCTGGGCCTGCGACGACCCCGTGTGGTGGCGCCCCCTCGGCACCACGAAGTTCCAGTTCACCGTGCTCAACGACAACGATCGGGCGACGTTGGCCGCCGGGCTGGCCGAGAACGGCCGGCCCCCGGTCGGGGATCAGCGCGACGTAACATACTGCTACACTTGTGTCGGAGTGAAACGCAACAGGAGGTCGGTATGGCCGCAGATCGAGTCACCCGATTCGCCGCCGACCTCGTCGACGCGGCCGCGGTGGAAGGGGCGCGCCACAGCCGCTCGACCAAGCAGCAGCTCGACCACTGGGCCCGAGTGGGGCGCACGGTGTCGGCCCACCACTCCACCGCGCGGCGCCGAGTCGAGGCGGCCCTCAGCGGGACAGTGCCACTCACCGAATTGAGCTCCGAGGAGCGCCTGGTCGCCAACGCCGAGGTGGACGCCACCATCGCGGAGCGCCTGCGCACGGTGCACTACGGCGACGTGCTCGCCGGCGAGGGCGTCGTGACGGTCGCGCTCGACGACGACGGCCGCCTCCGGCGCTACGAGCCCGACGGCACGACCACCCTGCTGGACTGAGAAGGACCTCCCATGCGACTCGACCTCGTGGTCGGGCCGAACGGCGCGGGCAAGTCGACCTTCGTCAGGCTCACCCTGGCACCTGTGCTCCCCGCCGCCAGCTTCGTCAACGCCGACGCCATCGCCGAGCAGCGCTGGCCCGACGACCCCGAAGCGCATTCCTATGAGGCGGCACGCATCGCGGCCGCCACACGGACGGCTCTCATCGAGCGACGCCAGCCGCTGATCGCCGAGACCGTGTTCTCCCACCCCTCGAAGCTCGACCTGCTCCGCGAGGCCACCGCCGCCGGGTACTACACCGCCCTGCACGTCGTGATGGTCCCCGAGGACCTCGCAGTCGCCCGCGTGGCCGCCCGGGTCGCCGCCGGCGGGCACACGGTGCCGGAGGACAAGATCAGGGCCCGCTACAGCCGGCTCTGGCCGCTGGTGGCCGAGGCGATCATGCTGGCCGACACGGCCACCGTCTACGACAACACGCGGCGCGCCGGACCCCGCGACGTGGCGGTGCTGAGCCACGGCTTCGCGGTCGGGAGCCCGTCATGGCCCGACTGGACCCCCGATGCGCTCGCCATGCGCTGGCCCCGCGGGGCGTAGCGCGCCACCGACGATCTCGAGGACGCCCGTCAGATCCCCTACCCGGTGGTCGCCCGGCTGGAGCGCCGGCGGCTGCTGCCCCGACCGATCCTCCACGCGCCAGACATGGACCGCGGTCATGCCGAGCTGCCGCGGGCCCCGGACATCGGGCTCCCACGAGTCGCCCACGAAGACGACGTCCGCCGCGTCGACGCCCAACGCGGCCATCGACCCCGCATAGATGCCTGGGTGCGGCTTGCGCGCGCCGGCGCGCGCCGAGGTCACCGCGGCGTCGATCAGATGGAGCAGCCCGACCTGCTCGAGAAACCCATTGAGCTCCCAGCCCCAGTTCGAGCAGACGCCGATGGCGAGACCCGCCTCGCGCAGCGACGACAGCGTCGCCGCCGCCTCGGGATAAGGCACCATCGGTCCCTGGTCCGAGGCGCGCAGGGCGTCGATGAGGTCGTCGACGTCCGCATCGGGCACGCCACAGGCACCGGTCAGGTCGCGCAGGCGCGCCCGCACCCAGGCCTCGTAGGCCTCCTCGCTGACCGAGTGCTCGGCGTGGTCGACCCCGTCGTAGCGGGCGAAATAGCTGTCGAGGACGGAGTGCTCCGGCCGGTAGCCATGGGCGGCGAAGACGGTCTCGTAGTTGGAGACCGTCGTGTCGCCGAAATGGGCCAGCGTCCCGTAGAAGTCGAAGATCACTGCGCGCACCACGAACCCCATTGTGCCCCCGGGGCGTGACAGGCACCGATGAGCAACCCCGCCGGGGCCGTCGCGTCATACTTTGCCCCACATGGACGACGTCGACCAGCAGCCGGGCGACGAGCCAGGACCCGAGGCGGATGGCGAGGCCAAGGAGTCCTCCACCCGCTGGATCGTGGAGCTGGTCTCTGTCGTGATCGTCGCCATCCTCGTCGCCGTCCTGCTGCGCACCTTCGTGGTCGCCACCTACTCCATCCCCTCTGGCTCCATGGAGCCGACCCTGCAGATCGGGGACCGGATCGTGGTGAACAAGGTGAGCTACCACCTCCACGGCGTCGACCGCGGCAACATCGTCGTGTTCTCCACTCCGCCGGCCGAGGACTGCGCAGGCCAGCCGGTCTCGGATCTCGTCAAGCGCGTCATCGGGCTCCCGGGCGAGATAATTTCGCTGGCCGACGGCCGCGTGTACATCAACGGGCACGTGCTCCCCGAACCGTACCTCCCGCCGGACGTCCGCAACGACACCTACCCGGGGCCGTCGAACGCCGTCTATTCGCTGCACCACGCCTACAGGATTCCCACCGGGGAGGTGTTCGTGATGGGCGACAACCGTTCCCAGTCGTGCGACAGCCGCTACTGGGGCACCATCCGCGAGTCGACGATCGTCGGCAAGGTCGACATGCGGATCTGGCCGCTCTCGAGAGTCGGCTTCGTCTAGGTGCGGCGCTCGCGCCGCCACACGATGCGCAGGCCCGACCAGGTCTCGTCGATGGCGCAGACCTTGTTGTCCACCAGCCCGAGCGGCAGCGCGACCTCGCGCACCACGTGCTCGTCCATGGTGGTCGCCCGGCCAGAGGAGCGCTTGGGCCAGGCCACCCATAGTCCCCCGGACGGGTAGATCATCCGGCCCATCGCCTCGACGCTGCGTTCGAAGTCACGGCGCTCGGTGAAGAAGGCCACCACCACGTCCGCCTTTCCGCGGGCCTGGCGCTTCACCGTCACCTCCGGCGGCAGACCATCGATGACGCCGGGCGGCGCGTCGACGAGGGCCAGGGTCGACCCCTCGACGATGCCCAGCTTCTTGGGCAGCGGCGTCCCGCTGTACCCGGCCATCAGCCGTTGGCGGCCTCGTAGACCCGGAAGGCCATTGGGTATTCGTACTCGTCCGGCCCGACGGCGAACCGCTCCAGGTGGCGTTCCATCCGGGCCTCCGCTTCCTCCAGGTCCTCGGGCGCGACGCCCATGAACTCGAGCAGCGAGCGATCCCCCACGGCGCTGGCGGGAGCCCTGACCGTGATCTCGTGACCCACACTCTCGACCCGGGCGAAGCCCGCTCCGGCCAGGATGTCACGCACGTACTCGTCATCCCCCAGAGTGAAGGGCCCGACCGGGCTCTTGCCGGGGGGCGGGAGAGGCGGCGACGGGACCAGCCCGCGCAGGGACGTGGCGAGATGCCACGGGTTCCGCTCGACCCCCTGCCAGCAGGCGAAGACGAAGCGATCGCCGGCACCCAACAGGGCGCGGATGGCTCCGAACGCCACCAGTGGCTCGTCGAAGAACATGACCCCCAGCTGGCTGACGGCCAGGTCGAACGACGGCTGACCGAGGTGCCCGGTCTGCACGTCCGTGACGACGAACTCCAAGTTCGTCGTGCCGGCCTGGCGCGCCCGTGCACGGGCCAGCTCGAGGAGCGCCGCGGACAGGTCGAGACCGACCACCCGTCCCTCCGGCGCGACGGCGTCGGCGAGGGCGATGGTCAGGAGGCCACCACCGCACCCGATGTCGCACACCCGTTCACCCGGCCGCGCATCGGCGGTCTCCAGCAGGTACGGCGACAGGGCTTCGGTCAGCCGTTCCCGGTCGGGCCACGACGCCACCCACCGGTCGTCGTTCCACCGCTTCGTCTCCCTCTCGTTGGCCACCGCGACAACGTATAGGTTCAGCGACGTGCGCATCGGCCTCGTGATCCTGCCCTCCGACCGCTGGAGTGAGGCGCGCCGCCAGTGGGAGTGGGCGGACCGCGCCGGGTTCTGCACCGCGTGGACGTACGACCACATCCGCTGGGGCGGCATGCCGGACGGGCCCTGGCACGCCGCGGTACCCGTGCTCGCCGCCGCGGCGGCCGTGACCGAACGAGTCCGGATGGGCACCCTGGTCGCCACGCCGAACTTCCGCCACCCCGTCACGCTCGCCCGCGACGCCCTCGCGCTGGACGACCTGAGTGGTGGCCGGCTCGACCTCGGGCTGGGCCCGGGCAGCGAGGGCCCGGACGCCACGGCGCTGGGGCAGGAACCGTGGACGCCGGCCGAGCGCCTGGCGCGCTTCGCGGAGTTCCTGCGGGTGCTCCAGACGATCGTGGACGGCAAGCCCGCGGCACGGACGTCCATGGCCACGGCGCACTACACCGCCGCAGAGGCGCCCAGCACTCCGGGCGCGCTGCAGCGCCCGCTCCCGCTCACCATCGCAGCCGCCAGGGCCAAGGGCCTCGCCCTTGTCGCCACCCACGGGAGCAACTGGGTCACCGTCGGCCCCACCGGGCGCGGACCGGGCACGCCCGAGACCACGTTGGAAGCGGTGCGCCGGCAGCTCCCCCTGTTCGAACGTGCCTGTAGTGCCGCCGGCCGGGATCCCTCGAGCGTCGGCAAGGTGCTCTTGTGGACGCCGACCGAGCCCGTCATCACCTCGCTCGACCAGTTCGACGAGATCGTCGCGCCGTACGCCGAGCTCGGCTTCGACCAGTTCGTGCTGCACCATCCGGACCAGACGGGGCCGTACGGCGGCGACGTCGCCACGTTCGAGCGCATCGCCGAACGCGCCGCCGAATAGCTCAGCCGGCGAACCCCGACGCCAGTTCCGCCTCGAGATCGGCTCGCACCATCGCCGGCTCGACGTGCCCGACCTCGCACGCCGTGCAGCCGACCCACGACGCCGCTTCCACCAGCGCCCGCGCTACCGCCGCGGCCGCACCGGGACGCAGCAGCGTCACCTGCTTGGCCACCAGTACATCGCCCTGCCGGCCCGGGTCGACGAGCCCGACGATGCGCGTGCCATCCAGGACGGGCATGGCGAAGTAGCCGTAGATGCGCTTCTCCCTCGGGGTGTAGGCCTCCAGCCGGTGCCGGAGGCCGAAGAGGCGCTCCACCCGTTCCCGGTACCAGAGGAGGGAGTCGAACGGGGACAGCAGCACCGTCCGCCCCCTCATCCGGCTGCCCACCGAGCTGAGCGCGCCGGGATCGGCAAAGGCGGTCTCCTTCCACCCTGCCACCGATACCTCCGTCAACGCGGACGAACCCAGCACACCACGCACCAACGCGCGCGGCAGGCCGTGGTACACAGCCAGGTCGGCCTCCGTCGCCACGCCCAACGAGCGTCCCGCCGCCGCCACCAACCGCAGGGCGCACTCCTCGTCACTCCACTCCTGCTGCAGCAGATCAGCCGGGATGGCACGCTCGGCGAGGTCGTAGACGCGGGCGAAGCCGCGCCGCTGGCGGCAGACCAGCTCGCCGATGTCGAGCAGCCACTCTGCCGCGATCTTGACCTCGGACCAGTCCCACCACGGGCCGCCCTTCTTGGCCCCACCGAGCTCATTGGCGGTCAGCGGTCCCTCGGCACGCAGGCGGGCCACCACTTCGCCGCAGGTCTTGTCCTGATCCTCCAACGCGTGCCAGCGCCTGCCCTTGCCACGCCGGGTCCGCCGCTTGAACTCGTACGCCGGCCAGTCCTCGAGCGGCAGCACACAGGCCGCGTGGGACCAGTACTCGAACGTCGCGCTCTTGGGGCCCCAGTAGGCCTTCTCCACCTTGGCCCGTCCGATGGCTCCCTGCCGTGCGTAGGCCACCAGCTCGTGCGAGCGCGCCAGGACAGAGATGGTGTCGAGCTGGACCGCACCGAGCCGGCGCACCATCGCAGGGACACCACCCGTGGCCACGCGGGCGCCCCGGAGCCCCTGGGCCGACAGCGCGATCCGGCGGGCCTCCTCGATGCTCAGCGAGTCAGGCGCCATGGGCGCTGCAAGCTAGCAAGCAGTCGCGCCAGGCTGCCCGGCCGCAGCTCCCATCGTCCGGTCCACGACGAGGAACTCGATGCAGAAGCGGACAGCACCGAGTGGTGCGATGTGATGCTCGACGTCCGGGGGGATGGCCTGCGTTTCTCCCGGGCCGATGACGGTGTCCAGCGCCGGCACGGTGGCGGCCCTGAAGCGCAACCGCCCAGCGTCGACGACGAGGCGCCCCCAGGTGTTGCCAGCGACACGGTGGGCCCGTCGAAGAGCTGCCGGCACCGTGTGCTCGTCCCAGAGGGTCGTCGTCCGAACCAGCCGGAGATGCTCGGGCGGCTCGGCCCGCTCGCAGAGCGCGCACTCCAGAATGCTGCCCACGTGGGCGTCCCGAGCCTCTTCCTCCAGGATCCAGGGACGGAGCTGAAAAGGCGGCCGATGGCGGACGTGCTGGTTGTGGCCGCAGCACAGCTCGGCGACCCAGTCGCCGAGCTCATCGAGGTGGTACCCGGTGATCTGCCGTCCAATGCTGGCTGTCATGGGCGGTCGCTGATCTGCAAACCCCGGACCGGTGGCGGAGCCGGGGCGCAGCAGGCGTCAGGCATCGTCGTCCGTGCGCAGTTGGACGGCCACCCGGCAGCCGGCGCGGCGTGGGTTCTTGACCACAAGGTTGACGACTTCGACGCCGCCCAGACCCTCGGCCAGTCCCTCTGCCAATCCCAGGTGGAGCTGGCACACTGCGGCGGGATTGGTCGTTGCCACATTCTCGAACGGGCATCGTCCGAGCACGAAGTCAACCTTCGTCCCCTTGACGGCTCGCCGAGGTTGAAATCCTCTCCGCTGCATCTCCTCCTCGAGAGCATCGAGCGACCCGCCGAGAGGGTCCAGGTCGACTGCGGCCTCATGCCCGGCCTCATTCCCAGCTTGCCGAGGGCTGAGCCCGGACTCGAGCGCCGATGCAAACAGTCCGGCCAGGTACTCGTAAGGCCCGTCCGTGTCCCACAGCCCGGCTGCATCGGGGTTGAGGCGATAGAGCAGGCGCGGCCGACCCCGCGTCCCGGTGCGGCCGTCCTCGGTCTCTTCGGTCACGAGGCCGACTTCGACCAGGACAGCCAGGTGTTGCCGGATGGCGTTGTGATTGAGGCCCAGGTAGGAAGTCAGCTCCGCGACACTCGCCGGATGCGTCGCCTCAGCCAGGTAGCGGAAGATCCGATTGCGTGTCGGGACGGCAAGCGCCTTTGCCTCAGGTTGCAGGTCGGTCCGCATCAACCGTCAACTCCTTCTCATTGACGACCGCGATCTCGATCGCTCCGGCCGTGCGGTCTTCGTCACGCGGTCGATGCGCTGTGGCGCTGGCGCTGAAGGCCACCCCGCTTTCGCTTCCCGGAGGCGCCCATGCAATCGCCGGGAGCCGGCGGGCGAGTGTGGTGGCGATCTTCCCCGCGTGGTCCTTGGCCTTCTCCGCGCCGGGACCGCGCCATCGCCGGTCGACGGCCGTCGCCCATAGTGTGTACCACCGGTCGAAGTGGTCTTGCGTCAGTGGCTCCAGGTGGTGCACGTGCTGATGAGCAGCTAGGAGGGCACCCTGGTACCCCTCCTGACCGAGCAAAATGCGACACCAATAGTCGATGAGCAGCGGGATGTGCGTGGCCCAATCGACTTCCGCCACCTCTTCGAATACTGGCGCCAGCCGTTCGTCCATCACGAGCTCCCGATAGAACCCGACCACAAGGTCGTGGATGTTCCGGCGCGAGTCCAGGTCTTCGACCGCCATCATCCGTCCTCGTTCGTCAGCTCGAATCATTTTTCTAGTCTAGCCTAGAATTAAGGCAGAGGCCTGCCGGTCCCTCGGTGTCGATCAGCCCTCTCACCTGGGGAGTTTTCTTTCAGAAAGGAGGGACCGGGTCCACGGGGACCGCGCCGAAACCACGAGTAGCAGCCCCAATCACCCGCCTCGGATGTGGGCGCCGATCGCGAACCACGGGCTGGTTGCGATGCGGTCCCGCTCATCCCGGACGCCAGAAAGTGCCCGTGATCCATGCCTCAGTCGAAGAGCGTCACCGCCACCGCATCCTCGAGGGCGCGGTCGTTGGCCCACATCAGCTGCTGCTGCTTGGCCCGCCGGAAGTACAGCTGGATGTCGAAGTCGAGCGTGAACCCGATACCACCGAAAAGCTGCTGGGCCATGGCGGTGATGTCACGGAAGGTCGAGCACACGTACAGCTTGGCCATCGGGGCCAACGACGCGAGCGACCGGCCGGACGCTCCAGCCCAGGCGGCCTCGTGCACGAGCTGCTCGGCCCCGTCGAGATTCGTGACGGCATCGGCCAGGTCATGGGCTAGCGCCTGGAACGCGCCGAGCGGCTTGTCGAACTGGTGACGGTCCTTGGCGTACTGCGTCGTGATCTCGAGGGCGTAGCGCGCGCCACCGACGGCCTGCGCGGCCAGGAGCACCAACGCGGGCTCGAGCACCTCGTGCCAGGTGACCCACCCACTCCCTGCCGGCCCGATGCGGTCGTCTGCGCTCACCACGACGTCGGTCAGCGTGACCTCGTACTGCGTGTCGGACGAGATGCTGAACTGCTGGCGCAACGCCACGCCGCTCGCCGCGGGATCGACGAGGAACAGGTCGACGGCCTCGGGCGCGTCGCCGGACCGGGCCAGCACGACGAGGCGGTCGGCGGCCGAGGCGAAGGCGACGTGGCGCTTCACCCCATTGAGCCGAAATCCCGATCCCGCGACCTCGGCCCGTGCCTCCACGCCGCGGGGAGAGAACGCGTTCTCGGGCTCGAGCCACGCTGCGGTGAGGATGGCACTGCCTGTAGCGACCGGCCGCAGCCACTGCTCCTTCTGGGCATCGCTCCCGGCGGCGGCCAGCACTCCCCCGCTCATGACCGCCGAGACGAAGTGTGGCGTCGGGGCCAGGGCGCGCCCGAGCTCCTCGTAGAGCGCCACACCCTCGACGAGTGACATCCCCGAGCCCCCGTACTGCTCGGGCAGCAGCAGCCCGACGAGGTCGAGCTCGCCGAGCTGCGTCCACAGCGCCGCGGGATAGCCGACGGGGTCGTCCTCCATGGCGCGCACCACTTCGAGCGGGCAATGGCGCCCGAGGACATCGCGCACCGTCTGGCGCAGCAGCTCCTGCTCCTGGTCGAAATCAAGGTCCAACACTCAGAATCTCTTTCCTGCTCGGGGACACATGCACATGCAGATGGAGAGACGGGTACGACTCACGACGATGCCGACGGAGACGGTCGCCACTGGTCGCCCCGGCGAGCCCACGGGTTGTCGTCGGCGCTCCGGGGCAGCGCGAGGCGGGCGGCGCAGGTGGTCTTGACGTCCCCGTCGACCGACAGTGTCACCGCCACGGACGCGAAGCCGCAGCCGACAGGGTCCACCTCGGTCGACTCCACCGCACCCTGCAGGGACATGGTGTCGCCGGGGAAGACGGAGCCCTTCATGCGGAAGGTGACCCGGGCCAGGCGGCCGTGCGGCCCGGTCCAGTCGGTCAGGTAGCGCTCGAACCAGGCGGCCTGGTTGGGCGTGTTCAAGAAGATGTCCCGGGTCCCGTTTCGGTGGACTGCAAAGTCCTTGTCGTGGTGCATCGGGCGCCAGTCCCGTGTGGCGAGGGCGCCCAGGACGACCGTCGTCGCGGTGACCTTATAGTCGAGGCCCGGCAGGGGATCGCCGACCGCCAGGTCTCCCAACAGGAGTTGTGGCAAAACGGAGCTGGTCACGACGCCACCCCCCTCCGGTAGCCAAAACCCGTGTAGGACTCGACCGCCACCAGCTCGCCGTCCTGGTTCGAGTACACGACGTCGATCACCCAGAAGCGCCCCGTGCCGAGCTTGGTCGTCTTCTCGTCGCTGACCGAGCGCAGTACCTGGTGCGTCCGCAGGACGTCGCCCATGCGCACCGGCGTGTGGAACTCGATCGTGTTGTCGGTCATCACCGCTTCGGGCAGCCCGAAGCGCTCCTTCAGATCGAAGTGGACCTGCAGCGGCAGCGCCTCCTCCGTCCGTCCCGGGGCCCAGTGGTGCGGCCGGAACCAGACCGAGACCATGGACGGCGGCGCCACCGGACCCCCGGTCAGCGTCGAAGCGACCTCGTCATCCCAGTAGAGGGGGTTGCCGTTCTCGACCGAGGCGCACGATGTCCACACGTAGCCGCGCTCGACCGGGAACTCCCCCACCTCGTGGTACTGCTCCTTCCCGATGAGGTCACGGGCCTCGGCCAGCACATCGGCCGTCATGCCACCACCTGCCGGGCGGCCCAGCGGGCAACTGTCTCTCCGTCCACGCCTGCCTCCTTCAAGAGATGTTCGGTGTCCGTCTGCGTCATATCTGGCAGCGGCACCGGCGCCCCCGGCCCTGACGCCGGTCGTTCCATGCCCGCCAGCAGCGGCACCAGCTGCGACAGCTCACCCTCCAGCGGATGCGTCGCCGCCCCGACGACGCCCCGGGCGACGAACTGCGGGTACTCCGCCACCTCGGAGATCTCGAGCACGGGGGCGACGCAGGTGTCCGCACCCGCCAACTCCGCCACCCACTCGTCGCGGGTCCGCGTGGCAAAGGCAGCAGCGAAGGCCGCCCGGATCCCCGGCTGCGAGTCGTCGTCCAGCTGCGACGCCGCCAGCTCGGGACACCCGAGCGCGGCACAGAGATTGGCGAAGAACTTGGACTCAATGGCGCCGACCGCCAGCCACTTCCCGTCCCCCGCCCGGTACGTCCCGTAACAGGCGTAGCGGCCCGACAAGACGTCATGTCCGGGCTCGATGTCCACGCCCAAGGCCAGGTGCTCGTCGACGGACAACGACGTCAGCCACAGCACGCCCTCGGCCACCGACACATCGAGATACGCGCCCCGTCCCGTCGTGGCCCGCCCCGCCAACGCCGCGGTGATGGCCAGCGCCGCGTGCATGCCACCGGCCGCGGCGTCGGCCACGGTCGCACCCGGCAAGGGCGGCGCGCCGTCCGCACCCGGCCTGCTCATGGCCAGGTAGCCACCGACGGCAAGGTAGTCGATGTCGTGCCCCGCCCACTGCGAAGCGGGGCCGGATTGCCCGTAGCCACTGGTCGAGCAGTAGACCACCCCCGGGCTGCGCGCCGACACCGCCGAGTACCCGATCCCCAGCCGGTCGACCACGCCGGGTCGGAAGCTCTCCACCACCACGTCGGCCGCTGCTGCCAGAGAAAGGAAGGCCTCCCGACCCTCGTCGTCCTTCAGATCCACCAACACACGGCGCATACCGCGGTGCCCGCTGTACGCGAAGTACGGCGGGACGATCGGCGCCGCGTCGGCCGCAGGAACCGGACCCACCTTCACCACCAACGCGCCGTAATCGGCCAGCAGCCGAGTGCAGCGCGCCGCCGGCCCGACCGTGGAGAGGTCGAGCACCGTGACCCCATGAAGGGGACCATCGGCTGAAGACGATTCTTCGTCCACCTCAGAAGTTCTTCGGCAGCCCGAGCTTGCGCCGGGCAATGATGTTCTTCTGGATCTCCGAGGCGCCCCCACCAATGGTGTCGATCACGGTGTAGCGGTAGGTCGACTCGGACCGGCCCGCCATGGGCGCCTCCTCCGTCTTGACCCGCAGCTGCGAACCCGGCCCGGCGATGTCCATGGAGGCGTTGGCCAGGCGCTTGGAGAGCTCGGTAGCGAAGAGCTTGTATTCCGATGCCTCCGCCGTCGGAGCGGCACCACCCTTCGAGGACTCGAAGACGAACTTCAGGCCCATCACCCGAGCCACCTCGAGCTGGGTGGCGAGCTGGGCCAGGCGCTGGCGGACGACCGGGTCGTCTTTCATAGGCACGCCGTCGCGCACCGTCGTCCGCACGTACTCGACGAGCAACTCGAAGCGCTGCTGAATGGGCGAGAGGGTGAACATGGTGAAGCGCTCGAGGTCGAGCGCCTCCGAGATGTACTGAAATCCCCGACCCACTTCCCCCACCACGTAGTCGTCCGGCACGAAGACGTCGTTGAGGAACACCTCGTTGGTGCGCTCGTCGCCCATGGTCCAGATGGCGTTGACCGTGATGCCGGGCTGGTCGATGGGCACGAGGAACAGCGTGATGCCGGCGTGCTTGGACTCGGGGTCGGTGCGCCCCCCCACCCAGTACCACTCGGCGAAGTGGGCGGACGTGGTCCAGGTCTTCTGGCCGTTGAGGATCCAGCCGCCGTCGTCCCGGGTGGCCTTGAGCTGCATGGAGGCGGCATCCGAGCCGGCGTTGGGCTCGGAGTAGCCGACGGCGAACTCGACCTCGTTGCGCAGGATCTTGGGGAGGAACTCGGCCTTCAGCCGCTCGTTGCCATGGCGGATGATCGTCTTGCCGACGATGCCGACGCCCTTGCCGATCTGGGGGCCGCCCCGGCCGGCCAGCTGCTCGTTGAGGAGGTACTCGTAGACGCCCTCACCCTCCTGACCGCCGTACTCCTTGGGCCAGGTCATGCCCAACCAGCCCCGCTCCCCCAGGGAGGCCATGAAGGCCCGGCGCTTGGGGGTGTCGACGATCTGTGCCATGTTCTCCCTGGTCAGGTCGAACACCTCGGGGTCGTCGTTCGCATCGAGGAAGCTCTCGACCTCCTTCACGAAGGCCAGTTGCTCCGGCGAGAATTCGAAGTCCATCGCAGCCTCCAGGTCGCCCGGCTCGCCAGATCTGACGGTGCGTCAGATAGCGCCGCCATCATAGGGCAACACCCCACGGGCGCCCCGGCGACCGGCGCACATCGGCGGCACGCAGCCAACTCTCGCTGGGGTTCCGCGAAAGCTGGAGATAATGACAGAGGGCCGGGAGCTTTCGCTCCCGGCCCTCTGTTGCACTTGTGTGCGCGTGGGTCAGCCCGCGGCTGCCATGCCCACGACGGGCTTGTTGAGGGTGATGCCACCGGCGGAGCCGAAGAAGACGGCGTCGCCGTAGGTGAAGATCCCGCCGTCAGAGGCCACCAACCAGTAGCCGCCACCGTCGGGCGTGGCAGCCATGCCCACCACCGGCTTGTTGAGGGGGGAGCCCCCGTGGGATCCGTGGAAGGCGGCGTCGCCGAAGGCGAAGATCCCGCCGTCAGAGGCCACCAACCAGTAGCCGCCACCATCGGAGGTGGAGGCCATGCCCACCACGGGCTTGTTGAGGGTGATGCTCCCGGTGGAGCCGTGGAAGGCGGCGTCGCCGTAGGCGAAGATCCCGCCGTCAGCGGCCACCAACCAGTAGCCGCCACCGTCGGGGGTGGACGCCATGCCCACCACGGGCTTGTTGAGGGTGATGCTCCCGGTGGAGCCGAAGAAGACGGCGTCGCCGAAGGCGAAGATTCCGCCGTCAGAGGCCACCAACCAGTAGCCGAAGCCGTCTGGCGTAGCGGCCATGCCCACGATGGGCTTGTTGAGGGTCATGCCGCCGGTGGAGCCGTAGAAAACGGCGTCCCCGTAGGCGAAGATCCCGCCGTCGGAGGCCACCAACCAGTAGCCGCCGTTGTCGGGTGTGGCTGCCATGCCCACGACGGGCTTGTTGAGCTTGATGCTCCCGGCCGAGCCCTCGAAGGGAACGTTCCCGTAGCTGAACACTCCGCCGTCACTGGCGGCCAACCAGTAGCCAGCCCGGTAGTTGAACTGGTCCTGGGCGCTGGTGATCGACGTACCCGCGGGCGAAGTGACGGTCACGTCGACCACTCCGGTGCCGGCCGGCGCGGTGGCGGTGATCGACGTCGCCGAGTTGACTTTGACGCCGGTCGCCGGAGTAGACCCGAACTTGACGGCCGTGGCACCGGTCAGCTGCTGCCCGGTTATGTTGACCACGGTCCCTCCGCTCGGCGGACCGGTGTTGGGGCTCACCTTGGTCACGATCGGTCCCGCGGTGTAGGTGAAGTGATCACCGGGATTGACGGCCGAAACTCCTCCTGATGTCGTCACCTGGACGTCGACCGTCTTGGCCGTGGCGCTGGGCGGAGACACGGCGGTGATGGAGGTGCTGGTCTTGCCCGTGAAACTCGTGGCCGCGACTCCGCCGAAGGTCACCGCCGTCGGGTTGGACAGGTTGGCGCCGTGGATCGTCACCGTGCTGCCGCCGGCGAGGGGACCGGAGTTGGGCAGGACCGAGCTGACGGTCCCGGCCGGCACCACGATGGCGGCCGAGGCGATCTGCTCGGCGGGAGCCGTGCAGGGCAAGGTCAGAGGTGGGTTGCCGACCGGCGCGCCGTTAATGATGGGGGTGAAGGTGGACGCTGGTGCCCGTGGACACGGCGACGGTTCCCGAAGCGCCGGCGGTGAACGGAGTCGCCACGCCCGGGGCGGTGATGGTGATCGTTGCGGGCGCCGGACTGGGAATAATCGTCTAGGTGTCAGGGTGAAGGTGACCGGCTGACTCGCCTCGGTCGTCCCAGTGGCGGTGAGGGTCGAGGTGACGGTTCCCCCGAGGGTGTCCCCTGGAGGGAACCGCACCGAGCAACGTGTTACTCAACGTCGGGTTCAAGGAAAGCCCGTTGACGGAAACGGGACCGCCCGGCGCGGGCGATGAGATCGACCCGGTCACCGTCGATCGGGAAGGGGGTTCGGGGCGTTCCATTGCAGTGAGCAGGTCACGCTGAAGCTCGGGGTGTCGGCGCCGGCGAGGTTGCTCGTCGCCGCGAGTCCCACCATGCCGGCGAGGCCGGCACCCATCAAGGCCACAGCACCTCCGAGCGATGCCATGCGAACGGCAAGCCGTTTCGATCTCATCAAAGTTCCTCCCCATGCCTTTTGCGCGAGCGCCCCCCTAGGGCCACCGCTCCGAGTCCGTGCTGCCGATTCGGATGACGCAATCTTTTCCGCCTCAACCCGAAATCGCCTTCATGAACCTACGGGGTGTTCGCGGCGATTGCAACCGCGTTTTGCCATCTCCATCTCGCATCTGCAGTGGCGGGTCAGGGGTCACGTCCCACACTTCGGCGGTTGACCTCGGTCGGATCGGGTCGGGTCTGGTCGGGTCGCGGTCGCCGGCGTTTGCGAGAGGGCAACAAAGAGTCAAGGTTCTCCGAGGGACGCCGCGCGCAAGGCGAGCAACGTCCATTCGACCAGCGTCGAGCGCGGGTTAGCTTCCGATTCAGATACTTCCGAGTGACCTCAAAATGCTGGCCCGTCGTCGGGTCTTCAACGGACGGTCGTTCACGGCCCAGGAGCTCTCAGTCACGGCCGGTGCATGGAGGGTATGCAAATCTGCCCGCTCTATCTCGCTCGTGGACGTAACGGGCCGGCCCACGTCCACCGGGGGGACGACTCAGTCGGAGGGCTGCCGTCGATCGACGATGAACGCCCGGACCGGGTCGTCGATGCCCCGGAGTCGCGGCGGTTCGAGGGGGCGCAGCATCCACCCGTCAGACGGGAGGTCCTTCGCAACCGCCTCGGTCACGACCACCTCGCCGGGAGCACCGGTCTTGACGAGGCGGGAAAGCAGATTCACGAGCGGTCCGTAGTAATCGCCTTCACGGGGTGTGGCAGGACCGATGCCGACCGCGCCACGGGCCGGGGGCAGCACGGCGTCATCGACCGCGGCCCGGCAGACCTCGAGTCCGATCCGGCAGGCGGCCTCCGCCGTCGGAGCAGCGAAGAAGACCTCGTCTCCGATCGTCTTGATGACCCGGCCTCCGGCCAGGACGGCGCTCGTCCAGGCGGCCGACTCGAACCGGGTCAGCGCCAGGCTCTGGTCGCGCAGGGTCATCCTCTGGGCCCAAGCCGTCGACCCCACCAAATCCACGAAGCCCAGCGCGACGACCTCGGTCGGCACCTCGATCTCACCTTCGGCGGAAGGGGTGGGACCCGACCAGGATCGGGCGGCCTGCGCTCGGCGCTGCGCCCGTTGGAAGGCCTCCAACACCAAGACCGCCAGGACATCGGGCACCTGGGTGAAGGCGGTCGTGGCGGCCTCGGCCAGGCGGGCCCGGGCGAGCTCGTCGGGACCCTCACGGATGGTGCCCGGTCCCAACTCCGAGAAGAAGAGTGCGATCGCCGCCTCCGACACGTTGATGGCGGCCGCTCCCAACACCCGGGTGAAGGCGAGAATCGCCTCCTCCCCCATCAGGGCGGCGCCCTCCTCGAAGGCAGCCATCACCGACGCCAGATTGTCAGGGACTTCTGTCTCGGGCTGAGCCGGGATACCGGCGGCGAGCAGCGCGCGCAGGACACTCGAAACGGGGACGCCGCCGCGCTCTGCGATGTCGGCCACGGTGGCCGTCCCGGTCCTGCCCTTGGTCACCAGGTCGCCGGCCACACCGGGCAGCGTTCCCGTGCGGTGCGCCTCCACCATCTGCTCCATGGTGGCCCCGCGCTCGGTCAGGTACTCGAGGAGCGCGAGGCGCTCGGCCGCCGCGGGATCGAGTGGGTCGTAGAGGCCGGCCTCTTGCCAGCGGTCCTGGGCGTCCACCTGTTCACACGGCCCACGCCAGGGTGGCGGAGAGTTGTGCCCGCGCCATCCCCTTGAGGCGCGTCTCGCGGTGGCCGTCGAACGTGAACTCCCCCGACCCTTGGACGAGCTGCTCGGACAAGGACGAGACGAGGATCTCGCCCGAGGCGGCGGCATCGGCCAACCGGCTGGCCACGATCACCGTGTGCCCGATGTAGTCGTCGCCTTCGTCGAGGGCATCGCCCGTGTGGATGCCGATGTGCACCGCAATGGGCTCGCCGGCGTCGGCCGGGACGTGATCGAAGAAGGCGCGCTGAATGTCGATGGCGCACCGCAGGGCGCGGGCGACGCCACCGAAGGCGACCATGAACCCGTCCCCCTGGACGCTGATCTCGCGGCCAGCATGTCGGGCGATGGCATCCCGCACGATTCGGTGGTGCTCGCGCAGCACCTCACGGGAGGCGTGGTCGCCGAGCCGTTCGGTCATACCGGCGTAGTCGACCATGTCGCAGAAGAGGATGGTGACCGTGCCGTCGGTGGGGAGTGCGCTGTCCGCGTTCGTGGCTCCGCTCTTGCGGTCGGCCCGCTCGCGGTCGCGCTGGTCGCGCTGGTCGCGCCCTTGTTCGTGGCGTTGCCCGTGCAACTGGCGCCGGATGTCCTGGCTGAGCGCCGCCAGTTCGGCGGGATCGGCCGCCGCTCCTCCGAGCTCCCCACGCGCCGCGGCCCGGGAGAGCTGCTTGCCCGATCGATTGGGGCGGCTCTTCACGTCGATGCCCCCCATGATGGCGAAGCCGCGGACCACGATCCGGGGCGAACCCCGGACGATGGGCACGTCGCGCAGCCGCAGGTCACGTCCGCCCATGAACGAGAAGCCTCGCAGCTCCACGTCGAAGCCCTCCGGGACGATGATGTTGATCCCGCCCCAGAACGCCACGGCGGTGATCTCGACTTCGGGGCCGTCGATCTCGGCCCGGCGCAGATCCATGTCGCAGCCGCCCATTATGGCGACGGCGTTCGTCTTCCCGCTGATGCGCCAGCGGCCCTTGGTGCTGTGGCCACTCATGACCGCGACGTGCCAGCGACGCTTCTTCTGAGCGGGGGTGGCGGGCTGAGGCAGGTGCTGGTCGGCCACCCGGGACTGCGGGAGGTCGGCCATCACCGCGTCGAGGTCGCCCCGGGTCCTGGCCTCGAGGGCCAGCCCGACCCGTTCCGAGAACTCGTCGAGGGTCAACCTGCCCTCGACCACGTGCTCGCGCAGCTGGGTCACGATGCGGTCCCGGTCCGCGTCGGCCACGCGCTCGGTCAATCCCCCGGGACCCCGCAGCGGCAGGTCCGGTGGCTCGGGTATCGGCAGGTCCGCCATGCGGACAGTCTGCCCGCTCCGCCTGGCCGGAGGTCACCTGATGACCCGTCAGACGCCGTTGCGGCACCCGTTAGGCTCCACCCCCGTGCGAGGCATCATCAGTGCGGCGGGCTACGTCCCGTATCGCCGGTTGGCCCGGGCGGACATCGCGGCGTTCATGGGGAGCGGTGGCGGCAAGGGCACCCGTGCCGTGTCCTCGCACGACGAGGACACCACGACCCTCGGAGTCGAAGCGGCGCGGCTGGCCCTGCGCTCGGCACCGGGCCGCACCCCCGACACCCTGTGGTTCGCCACCTCCGTGCCCGCCTATCTCGACAAGACCAATGCAACTGCAGTCTCAGCGGCGCTCCGGCTACCCGGGGACGTGGGTGCGTACGACTTCGGCGGCGCGTTGCGCTCGGGAATGGGCTGTCTAATTGCGGCGCTGCGAGGCGCCGGGACCAATCTGGTCGTGGCCGGGGACATGCGCGACGGGCTCCCCACCAGCGCCGACGAGTCCGCCGGCGGGGATGCGGGCGCGGCCGTGCTCGTCGGCGACGGTTCCGAGGTCCTTGCCGAGCTGGTGGCGACGGCCTCGGCCACGGACGAGTTCACCGACCGCTGGCGGGCCCCGGGTGACCGCACCTCCAAGCTGTGGGAGGAGCGTTTCGGTGAGAACCGCTACGCGGCACTGGGCCAGGACGCCCTGGCCAGAGCTTTGAAATCCGCCGGTCTGGAGGCCGAGGAGGTCGGGCGCCTGGTGGTGACCGGCATGCACGGGCGGGCGGTCTCCGGGCTGGTCAAGAAGCTGGGTCTGGGTGACTCGGTGGTGGTCGATGACCTGACGTCGAGCGTCGGCCAGACCGGCACGGCCCATCCGCTCCTGGTGCTCGCCAGCGCCCTGGAGTCGATGGCGGCCGCCGGCGCGCCGGCCGGGATGACCGTGGTGGCGCTGCACCTGGCCGACGGCGCGGACGCCGTCGTCCTGCGTACGACCGAGGCGCTGGCGGGGTGGCGCCCCACTCGCCCTGTCGCCGATCAGGTTGCCACCGGGGCGCCCCTCCCCTACGCCAAGTTCCTGGCCTGGCGGGGCCAGCTCCAGCCTGAGCCACCCCGTCGCCCCGAGCCGCCCCGGGTGTCGAGCACGGCGGCCTACCGCAACGAGGAGTGGAAGTTCGGCTTCGTGGGCTCGAAGGACCGCAGCTCGGGCGCCGTCCACCTGCCCCCGTCACGCGTCTCCATGGAGGGCGGTGCCGTCGACGACATGGAGCCGGTGGCCATGGCCGACGCCACTGGCACCGTGGTCACTTCTACCATCGACCGCCTGGCCTACTCGCCGAGCCCGCCTATCGTGTTCGCCGTGGTGGACTTCGATGGGGGCGGCCGGTATCCGGTCGAACTGACCGACGCCGACGCGGACGAGATCCGCGCCGGCAGCCGCGTCGAGATGACGTTCCGCCGGCTCTTCAGCGCCGATGGCATCCACGACTACTTCTGGAAGGCGCGCCCGGTGCGCACGGGAGGAGGGACCTGATGGGCTCGCACGGCGTCCGCGACAAGGTGGCCATCGTCGGCATGGGCTGCACGAAGTTCGCCGAGCTGTGGGACAAGGGTCTCGACGACCTCATTGTCGACGCCAGTACGGAGGCCTTCGCCTCGGCCGGCGTGTCCAAGGAGGACGTCGACGCCTACTGGTTCGGGACGGCCCAGAGCGGGATGAGCGGCATCACGTTGGCCCGGCCGCTGCAGCTGCACAACAAGCCGGTCACCAGGGTGGAGAACTACTGCGCCACCGGCGCCGAGGCGCTGCGCGGCGCGGTCTACGCGGTGGCCTCGGGCGCCTACGACGTGGCTATGGCTGTCGGCGCCGAGAAGGTCAAGGACAGCGGGTATCAGGGCCTCAACGCGATGAACCCCCCGGGGGACGGGACGGCGCGCACCCTCACGGCGGCGGCGATGTTCTCCATGGTGGCACCCGCGTACGGTCAGAAGTACGGCGTGGACGACGAGACCATGGCCGATGTGCTGGCCTCCATCGCTGTCAAGAACCACCACAACGGTGCGCGTAACCCGCGGGCCCAGTTCCGTCGCGAGATCACCAAGGAGACAGCGCTCGGCTCCCCCCGCCTGGCCGGCACCCTCGGCGTGTTCGACTGTGCAGGGGTCGCCGACGGCGCGGCCGCCGCCATCGTGGTGCGGGCCGAGGACGCGCTGGACTACACGGACAAGCCGATCTATATCAAGGCGCTCTCGTTCGCGGCAGGGAGCGGGTCGGGTCTCATCGACCCGGGCTACGACTACACCCACTTCCCCGAGTGCGAGGCCGCAGCGGCCGACGCCTACGAGCAGGCCGGCATCACCGACCCGCGGCGGCAGCTCGCCATGGCGGAGGTGCACGACTGCTTCACGCCGACGGAGCTGGTGCTGATGGAGGACTTGGGCTTCGCTCCCCGGGGAACGGCGTGGAAAGAGGTTCTGGCCGGCACGTTCGACCTGGACGGCGACCTCCCGATCAACCCCGACGGCGGATTGAAGTCATTCGGGCACCCGGTGGGCGCCTCGGGTCTGCGCATGTTCTTCGAGTGCTGGCTGCAGATGCGGCGCGAGGCCCCGGAAGACCGCCAGATCGCCACGACCGACCGCGGGCTGGCCCTGACGCACAACCTGGGCGGCTACCCGGGCGAGATGGTGTCGTTCGTCTCGGTGGTCGGCTCGCACCTCGACTGAGCAGGCGGCCGCAGGGTCACTGCACCACCTTGGCCAACTCGACGTTCGGGTCATGTAGGCGGCTGACGTCGACGGGTCGCTTCGCCGCCACCAGGTCAGCGATCGGGTCGGCCATGTCCCATATGTTCACGGCCATGCCCGCGAGCAGCCGGTCGCCCTTCAGCCAGAAGGCGATGAACTCCCGCGTACCGGGATCGCCCCGATAGACGATCCGGTCCCAGTCGACGGCATAGCCCGAGTACTCCATGCCGACGTCGTACTGATCGGAGAAGAAGTACGGGATCTTCTCGTAGGGCGTGGGCATGCCGAGCATGTTCTTGGCGGCCACCGGACCTTGGTTGAGCGCCGCCGACCAGTGCTCCAACCGGATCCGCGCGTTGAGGACCGGATGCCAGGCGTTGGCCAGGTCGCCGGCGGCGAAGACCCCGGGGACGCTCGATTCGAGGAACTCGTTGGTGACCACCCCGTTCTCCAGCTCGAGCCCTGCTTCCGCTGCCAAGGCGATCCGCGGCGTCACCCCCACACCCACCACGATCAGATCGCCCCGCACCACGGTGTCGTCGACCAGGCGGACCTCATCGGCCCGGGGGAACCCCCGCAACTCCGCCACCCCGTTCCCGAGGTGCCATTCCACACCGTGATCGGCGTGGACGTCCCGGTAGAAGGCGCCGAGCTCGGGTCCGAGCACGCGCTCGAGCGGCAGGTCGGCTGCCTCCACCACTGCGACCTCCGCCCCCAGCTGACGGGCCGACGCCGCCACCTCACACCCGATCCAACCGCCTCCAATGACCACGACGCGGCCGGCGGCGCGAATGGCGGACTGCAGGCGATCAGAATCGGCCGCGGTGCGCAGGTACAGGACGCCCTCGAGGTCTGACCCCGGGACCGTCAGATGCCGGGGCTCCGCTCCCGTGGTCAGGAGTAGCGCGTCGTAGGCGAGGTGCTCACCGGAGGCAAGTACCACCTCATGCTTCGTTGTGTCGAGCGCCTGCACATGCGTCGACACGCGGAGATCGATGTCGTGCTTCTCGTAGTAGTTCTCGTCGTGCACGAAGACCGTGTCGAGGCCGGCCTTGCCCTGCAGGTACTCCTTCGAGAGCGGTGGCCGTTCGTAGGGCCGCACCGGTTCGTCGCCCAGCAGGGTCACTTTGCCTGCGAACCCTTCGTCTCGCAGGGTCTGGGCCGCCTTGGCTCCCGCCAGGCTTGCGCCGACGATGATGAACGTGCGGACGTCGGTCATGGTGACCTTCTCTCGATTGGATTCGAACGAGCACCGAGAAGTGCGGCACATCGAGATTCTCGGCCAGGACAGCAACCGGTTTCGGAGCCGCCCGGCGTTTTCTTAACTTCTCTCTTGCTGACTTTAGAAGCGAATCCAGGCGGACGTCTCGACAGGCAGGATCGACCTGGTGCGGGCGGAGGGCGTAGGTGTTGTGCCCGAGGCCGAGCGCGCGTGCATGTCCGTTCCCGGCGTGCGGGCCGGTGACGCCCGCACGCTGACCTCGGCCATCGGGGAGCCCGGGTGGACGGCGAGTCAGTCCAACAGCTGGGCGAGCGGAGTGAAGGCCATGCCGTGGGCGTCGGCCACCGGCTTGTAGACGACCTGGCCGTCGGCCACGTTCACGCCTTCAGCGAGCGCCGAGTTGGCCCGCACCGCCCGCTGCCACCCCTGGTCGGCGATGCTCAGGGTGTAGGGCAGGGTGGCATTGGCCAGCGCGTGGGTCGACGTGTGCGGCACCGCACCAGGCATGTTCGCCACGCAATAGAAGACCGAGCCGTGCACGTCGAACGTCGGGTTCGAGTGCGTCGTCGGGCGGGTCGACTCGAAACAGCCGCCCTGGTCGACAGAGATGTCGACCAGCACGGAGCCGTGCCGCATCTTCTCGACCAAGGCATCGGAGACCAGGCGCGGCGCCCGGGCACCCACGACGAGGACCGCGCCGATCACGATGTCGGCCTCGAGGCAGACCTCCTCAATGGCGTGCTCCGAGGAGGCGACGGTCTCGAGGGCGCCGCGGAAGTGGTGGTCCACTTCGCGCAAGCGGTCGAGGTTGCGGTCCAGCACGAAGACCTCCGAGTGCATGCCCACAGCCATGGTGGCGGCGGCGAAACCGGCCACACCGGCGCCCAGGATGACGACGCGCGCGGCGCGTACCCCGGGGACCCCGCACACCAGCACTCCCCTGCCGCCGCCGGGCCGCATCAGGTGATGGGACCCCATCAACGGGGCCATCCTTCCGGCGACCTCGCTCATGGGCGCCAGGAGCGGCAGCGAATTGTCCTCCTGGCGCACGGTCTCGTAGGCGATGGCCACGTTGCCGGCCGCGACGAGCGCCTCGGTGCACTCGCGTGACGCGGCCAGATGCAGGTAGGTGAAGAGCGTCTGGTCCCTTCTCGCCCCCAGGAGCGGATACTCCTCGGCGATCGGCTCCTTCACCTTGCACACCAGGTCGGCCGCCGCCCACACGTCCTCGGCGGAATCGAGGATCTTCGCCCCGGTCCGGGCGAAATCGCCGTCGGGCATGGACGAGCCGTCGCCCGCGCCCTTCTCGACACACACCGTGTGACCGGCCGACGTGAGCTCACGCACGCCGGCCGGCGTGATGGCGACCCGCCACTCGTCGGCCTTCACCTCACTGGGGACCCCGACGATCATGGGCTACTCCTCGATATTGCTCATCACGTGCTTGATGCGCGTGTAGTCCTCGAACCCGTAGGCCGAGAGGTCCTTGCCGTACCCGGAGCGCTTGAAGCCGCCATGCGGCATCTCGGCGACCAGTGGGATGTGCGTGTTGATCCACACGCAGCCGAAGTCGAGGTCACGCGCCATGCGCATGGCCCGGCCGTGGTCGCGCGTCCACACCGACGAAGCCAGCCCGTACTCCACTCCGTTGGCCCACTGGAGCGCCTCGGCCTCGTCGCTGAACTCCTGCACGGTGATCACCGGCCCGAACACCTCGGATTGCACCAGCTCGTCGTCCTGGCGCAGGCCGGCGACGACGGTCGGAGCGAAGCAATAGCCGCGCTCGCCGACCGGGGTACCGCCGGTGGCGACCGACGCGTGCGACGGGGTGCGCTCCAGGAAGCCGCGCACGCGCTCGAGCTGGTTCGCGTTGTTCAACGGCCCGTAGTCGGCGTCCTCGTTGTCGGTGCCGCCGACCGTCGTCCCCTCGGCCTGCTCGACCAGGGCGGCCAGCAAGGCCTCGTGCACCCGCGGACCCGCCAGCACGCGGGTGGCGGCCGTGCAGTCCTGCCCCGCATTGAAGTAGCCCGCGCCCGCGATCCCTTCCGCCGCGGCCGCGGAGTCGGCGTCGTCGAACACGATGACAGGGGCCTTCCCGCCCAGCTCGAGGTGCACCCGCTTGAGGGTGGGGGCCGCCGACGCCGCGACCTCCATGCCGGCCCGCACCGAACCTGTCACCGACACCATGGCCGGCGTGTCGTGCACGACCAGGGCCCGGCCGGTGTCGCGGTCGCCGCAGACCACGTTGAAGACGCCCGGCGGCAGGTGCTCGGCCATGATCTCGGCCATGAGCAACGCGGTGACCGGGGTGGTGTCCGAGGGCTTGAGCACCATGGTGTTCCCTGCGGCCAATGCCGGGGCGAACTTCCACACCGCCATCATCATCGGGTAGTTCCACGGCGTGACGGCACCGCAGACGCCGAGCGGCTCGCGCCGCACGAACGACGTGTGGCCGGCCAGGTACTCCGCCGCGGCCAGGCCCTCGAGGTTGCGGGCAGCGCCGGCAAAGAAGCGGATCTGGTCGACCATCGGCGGGATCTCCTCGTCCATGGTCAGCTGGAAGGGCTTGCCGGTGTTCTCGGACTCCGCCCGCACCAGGTCCTCGGCCCTGGCTTCCAGGGCGTCGGCGATCCGGATGAGCGCCAGGCTGCGCTCCGAGGGGGTCGTGCGCTTCCAGGAGGTGAAGGCGCCCGCCGCCACTCGGAGCGCGTGATCGATGTCGGCCGCCCCAGAGACGGGTGCCTCCGCGAACCGCACTCCGGTGCTCGGGTCGATCAGGGGTGCACTGGGCCCGTCTTCGGCGTCCCGGTAGGCGCCCCCGACGAAGTTCTGCAGCTTGCGCATGTGGCTCCTTTTCCTCACCTGGCCCGTTGGCTACAGGATCACAGATGATCGGGCTGCCAACAAGCGTTTCCGCAGTATTGGGACCACAATGTGACGAATTCTGCTTGACTAGGGGGCTGAAGATGACACAATTCTGCAGAACGGGTCTCACCCCCCGAGGCCAGAAGCGAAGAGAGGTGTGAGATGCCCGACGCCGAGGAGTCGGTGGAGGCGGGCCCGCGGAGCGAACCGGTGCAAGCGACGAGCACCCTCCTCGATGCGCCCAACCGGGCCATCATCGAGGCACTGCAGCGCGACGGGCGCCAGCCCTACGGGGCGATCGCCGAGCAGGTCGGCCTGTCCGAGGCGGCCGTGCGCCGCCGCGTCCAGCGCCTGCGGGAGTCGGGGATCATGCAGATCGTCGCAGTCACCGACCCGCTGCAGCTCGGGTTCACCAGGCAGGCCATGATCGGGATCTCGGTGGAGGGCGATGTCCGCCAGGTGGCCGAGAAGCTCTCGGCCATGCAGGAGGTCGACTACGTCGTCATGTGCGCCGGGTCCTTCGACATCCTGGCCGAGATCGTCTGCGAGGACGACGAGCGGCTGCTGCACGTCCTCAACGACTCCGTGCGCTCCATCCCGGGCGTGCGGACCACCGAGACGTTCCTGTACCTGAAGTTGGCCAAGCAGACCTACACCTGGGGCACGCGGTGAGCGGCCCCTCTGATCCGTCGGAGGACCGATGACTACGAAGAACAACGCTCGTGCCGGTTGGGGAGCGAACTCCGAGACGAGCGAAGAGACGCTCCAGGCGGGGATCGAGAACACCGAGACACCGCACCTGAGCGACCAGGCCAAGCGAAACCTGTGGATGCACTTCAGCCGGATGGGCTCCTACGAGGACCACGAGATCCCGGTGATCGTGCGCGGCGAGGGCGCCTACGTGTGGGACCAGCACGGGAAGCGCTACCTCGACGGTCTGGCCGGGCTGTTCACCTCACAGATCGGCCACGGCCGCACCGAGCTGGCGGAGGCCGGCGCCAAGCAGGCGGGCACGCTGGCGTACTTCCCGCTGTGGACGTACGCCCACCCCCGCGCCATCGAACTGGCCGAACGGGTGGCGAACTACGCCCCCGGCGACCTCAACCGCGTCTTCTTCACCACGGGCGGCTCCGAGGCGGTCGAGTCGGCCTGGAAGCTGGCCCGCCAATACTTCCGCATCACCGGGCAACCGCAGCGGACCAAGGTGATCAGCCGCTACATCGCCTACCACGGCACGTCGATGGGTGCGTTGTCCATCACCGGCATCCCCGCCCTGCGGACGCCCTTCGAGCCGCTGGTGCCCGGCGCGATCAAGGTGCCCAACACCAACTTCTACCGCGCCGAGGTGTTCGCCGACGACGAGGTGGCGTTCGGCCGGTGGGCCGCCGACGAGATCGAGCGAGCCATTGAGCGAGAGGGCTCCGACACGGTGGCGGCCGTGTTCCTCGAGCCGGTGCAGAACGCCGGCGGGTGCTTCCCGCCGCCCCCGGGCTACTTCGAGCGGGTGCGCGAGATCTGCGACCGCCACGGCGTGCTGTTGGTATCGGACGAGGTGATTTGCGCCTTCGGGCGCCTCGGCGATTGGTTCGGCGCCCTGCGTTACGCGTTCCAGCCCGACATCATCACGGTGGCCAAGGGCCTGACCTCGGGCTATGCCCCCCTCGGCGCCATGATCGCCTCGGACCGGCTGATGGAGCCCTTCCTCCGGCCGGGCGCGTCGTTCCTGCACGGGTTCACGTTCGCCGGGCATCCGGTCAGTTGCGCGGTGGCCCTGGCCAACCTCGACGTCTTCGAGGGCGAGCGGATCCTGCAGCACGTGCAGACGATGGAGCCGGCCTTCCGCAGCGCGCTCGACGGGCTCATGGACCTTCCCATCGTGGGCAACGTGCGCGGCGCGGGCTTCTTCTACGGCATTGAGCTCGTCAAGGACAAGGAGACGCGCCTCTCCTTCGACGACGACGAGTCCGAGCGCCTGCTGCGCGGCTTCCTCTCCGGCGCGCTGTTCGAGGCCGGTCTCATCTGCCGCGCCGACGACCGCGGCGACCCGGTGGTGCAGCTCTCCCCGCCGCTGATCTGCGGCCAGGAGGAGATCGACCTCATGGCCGCGATACTGCGCGAAGTGCTCACCGAGGCGTGGCGCAGGCTGTAGCGCCTGCGGCCGCATCGGGCTACCAGCGGCTCTCCCTGTGGTGGGAGGCCATCCCGGTCCCGCTGCCGCCGCGCCCGGCGCTCACCGAGGACCTCGACATCGACGTCTGCATCGTCGGCGCCGGGTTCACCGGCCTCTGGACGGCGCACGCGCTGGCGCGAGCCGACCCTTCGTTGCGCGTGGCCGTGCTCGAACGCGAGGTGGCCGGCTTCGGGGCCTCGGGCCGCAACGGAGGCTGGTGCTCGGCGCTGTTCGCCACCTCGGACGCGGCCCTGGCCCGCCAGCACGGGCTCGAGCCGATGCGGGCGATGCGCCGGGCCATGCAGGAGACGATCGACGTCGTCGGGGCCAGCGCGGCAAGCGAGGGGATCGACTGCCACTTCACCAAAGGCGGCTCGGTGGACCTGGTGCGCAGCGAGGCCCAGCGGGCCCGGGCGCTGGCCGAGGTCGACGAGGCGCGTGCGCTCGGCTTCGGCGAGGACGACGTGCGCTGGCTCGGGCCCGGCGAGACCCGCGAGATCATCGGCGCCGCCGGCTCCCTGGGAGCCACGTTCACGCCGCACTGCGCAGTGGTGCAGCCGGCGCTCCTGGCCCGGGGTCTGGCCGACGCCGTCGAACGGCACGGGGTGCGCGTCTACGAGCACACCGAGGTGCTCGACATCCGGGCCGGGGAGGCGGGCGACCGTCCGTCGGTGGTCACCAGCGGAGGCACCGTACGGGCTGAATTCGTGGTGCGGGCGACGGAGGCCTGGACGCCGACCCTGCCCGGCCTCGAGCGCGCCATCGTCCCGGTGTACTCCCTCATGGTGGCCACCGAGCCCCTCAGCGTGGAGTTCTGGTCAGGCGCGGGGCTCGAGAGCCGGGCTACCTTCGCCGACCACCGCCACATGATCATCTACGGCCAGCGCACGGCGGACGGCCGCATCGCCTTCGGGGGGCGGGGGGCGCCCTACCACTTCGGCTCGAAAGTGCGCCCCGCCTTCGACCACGAACCGGCCGTGCACGCGCTGCTGCGCCAGACCCTCACCCAGCTGTTCCCGGAGGTCGCCGACGCCCGCTTCACGCACGCATGGGGCGGCCCGCTCGGCATCCCGCGCGACTGGCACTCCTCGGTCGGGCTCGACCGCGCCACGGGCCTGGCCTGGGCCGGGGGGTACGTCGGCGACGGCGTGGCCACGACAAACCTGGCGGGGCGCACGCTGGCTGACCTCATCACCGGGGCCGAGACGGCGCTGACCCGGCTTCCCTGGGTCGGGCACATCTCGCCGCGCTGGGAGCCCGAGCCCCTGCGCTGGGTCGGCGTGAACGCCGCGCTGTGGTCGATGCAGCTGGCCGACCGCAGCGAGACCCGGCGCGGACGCCCCAGCCGGCTGGCCGGCGCCATGGGGCGACTCCTCGGCCAGTGATCGGTGCCACAATCTCGTTCGTGCACGAGACGGCGTCCGAGGCGATCACCAAGCTGATCTACTCCTACGCCGAGCGGATCGACGCCGGCGACTTCGCCGGGGTGGCCGAGGTCTTCGCCCACGCCACCTTGACCTTCGAGGGATTCGGCGACGCCGTGACGGGCCGCGAAGCCATTGAGGCCCTCTACACGCGGACGACGAGGCGCTACGAGGACGGGACGCCGCGCACCAAGCACGTCATGACGAACGTGATGGTCGACGTGGCCGACGACGGTGAGTCGGCGGCGAGCCGCTCGTACTTCACGGTGCTGCAGGCGGTACCGGGCGAGCTGGCGCTGCAACCGGTCATCGCCGGGCGCTACCGGCACACCTACGCGCGGGTCGACGGCCGCTGGCGGGTCGCCACCATGCACATCACGATCGATCTGTTGGGCGACCTCGGGCACCACATGCTCTTCGACCTGGCGCCATGAAGCTGACCCTCGACTACACCTGGGACTGCGAGCCCGAGGCCTTCTGGGCCCTCTACTACGACCCCGCGTTCGTGGTCCGGCTCCACCTCGACGCCCTGGGCTCCACCTGGGCCGAGGTGATGTCGCAGGAGGGCGACCTCACGAGCGGCCTGGTGCGGACGCTGCGCTACGGCCAGCGGCCCAACATGCCCGGCGCCGTGCGCAAGATCTTCGGTGAGGAAGTCGTCACGCACGAGGTGAGCACCTACGACCCGGCCACCACGACCACCACGTTCACCATGACGCCGGGCACCATGGCCGACAAGACGCACATCGAGGGTCGCATCGCGCTCGCCCGCGAGGGCGACGGCGCGGTCGAGACCTTCTTCCTCGACGCCCGGGTCAAGATCTTCGGGGCGGGCCCGATCGTCGAGCGCTTCATCGAGCACCAGGCCCGCGACATGCAGGAGAAGGCGGTCGCCTTCATGCGGGCCGAGCTCGGGGGCTGAGCCTCCGAGGCGCCGGTCGGTCCGCCATTTATGGCCCTTTTATGGCCGAGCCGGGCTGTTCACGCACCGTTCACAGTTGCCCCTTGACCGGCGGCCCGCCAGCACACATTCTGTGGGCCGACACACCTTCGGTCGCTCGCCAGGGACGCGCACCGGGACTCGACAGGTGGGTGCGTGGACGCAAGGCCGAAGGCGGCTGCCTGGGGGCAGCCCGGGATCAGCCCGTCCTGAGGTCGCCCTTCGGGGCCCCCGCGTCTCCGCGGAGGCGACGACAAGGAGGTACGGACGGTGGCAGTCATCGAGAACTACTCCGAGGACCTCGCGGTCATCCATGACCCGAGAGTCGAGGAGGTGTTCCGTGTCGAGCAGCACGGGATCGACTTCATTCCCGAGAGCGAGCGCTGGGCCTCGCCGAAGGACGTCTTCGGCATGTGGGCCGGCGCCAGCGTGCAGGTCGAGTACTTCATCTACGGCGCCATCCTGATGACCTTCGGGTTGACGTTCGCCCAGGTGGTGATCGTCATCGTGCTCGGCAACCTGTCCTATTTCCTGCTCGGGCTCTGCTCGCTGCAGGGGCCGAACACCGGGACGACCGTCTTCGCCATCAACCGGGCGTCGTTCGGTCCCAACGGCTCGCGGCCGATCTCGTTCTTCAACTGGATCACGCAGATCGGCTTCGAGGTGGAGGGCCTCATCCTCATTGTGGGGGCCGCGCTCGTCCTCATGATCAAGGCGGGGTTCCTGCCGGGCAATCCGGCCAAGGTGATTCTTGTCATTGTGGCCGTGCTGATTCAGGGGATCCTCCCCTTCTTCGGTCACGCCGCCATCGTGAAGACGCTGCGCCTCCTGGTCCTCCCGTTCGTGATCCTCTTCGCCATCATGTTGGGCTTCGCCATCCCGCACGCCAACCTGCACGTCGTCAAGAGCAGCGGGGACTGGCAGGCCTTCACAGAGGCGCTCGCCTTCACCATCGCCCTGAGCGGCCTGGGCTGGACCGAGAACGGCAATGACTACACCCGCTACTGCCCGTCGGACACTTCCAAGAAGGGCATCGTCGGCTGGGTCTTCCTCGGCACGGCCGTGCCGGAAATCCTCATCATGACCCTCGGCGCGGTGGTCGGCACCTTTGTCCTGAACATCGGGACGGGGGCCGGCGGGTTCCTCCCCTTCGCCCACCAGCACGCAATCCCGTCCTGGTTCGTCGTGGTGTTTCTCGTCTTCGCCGCGTTACAGATCTTCGGCGTCAACAGCCTCGACATGTACTCCTCCGGCGTCACGCTCCAGGCCATCGGGGTGCCGGTCAAGCGCTATCAGGCAGTGCTAATCGACTGCGCGGTCGCCCTCGGGATCACCATGTGGGCGATCTTCAGCGGCTCGTTCACCGAGTACCTGTCCGACTTCGTCGACCTCGTGATCGTGTGGATCGCGCCTTGGAGCGCCATCTTCCTCGTCGACTGGGCGCTCCGGCGCTACCGTTACGTGCCCAGCGAGCTGCAGAAGACGGGCCGGGAGTCGCTGTACTGGCGTAAGGGCGGCATCAACTGGGCGGCGATCATCGCCCAGGTGGTCGGCATGTATGCCGCTATCTCTGCGCTCTACGTCAATCCAACCTACTACTTCCGCGTCCCGCGTTGGATGAACGAAGTGACCGACCACACGCAGGACACCTACCACTTTGGCGGCGACTTCAGCATCTTCTTGGGCATGGGCGTCGGCGCGCTGGTGTATCTGATCCTGGCCACCCGGAGCGTGCGGAAGCAGGCCGATGCGCAGGAACAGCTGCTCCGGGAGGAGGGGCTGCTCTCGGTCGGGTGATCGGCGGAATCAGTCCCAGTCCTCGACCAGGCCTCCCGAGCCGTCGGGATGGAACAACGGCATGGCGCCGAGGGTGCGGACCAGGGCCGCATCCTCGCCCAGCGCCGCGCTTCCAACCGCCGCCTTCGGTCATGAGGGTCCCGATCACCACGGGCTCTGCATCAAGGCGGCGGACTAAGCGCAGGGCCGCGGCCAGCGAGGCGCCCGTGGAGACGACGTCGTCGACCACGGCCACGCGGCGGCCGCGCACCGCGCCGGCGCGGGCCGGGTCCATGCGGAGGCGTTGCGGCTGGTCGGTCGTGATGGAATACACGGGCTCGGCCCACGTCTCGCCCAGGTGGATCTTGGGCGTCTTGTGCAGGATCACGTAGTCGTCGAGACCGAGGGCGCGGCTGGCCTCGATGGCCAGGGGGATCCCCATGGTGGCCACGGACACGATGATCTCGGGCTGCGCCGGCCCCATCAGCTCGGCCAGCTCACGCCCGGCCGTCTCGGCGAAGGACACCCCCATATCCACACAGATGAGGAGGGCGATCGTCAGCTCGTCGGAGAGCGCAACAAGCGGGAGATCCACCTTCTGGCTCCCCACGGTGGTCGTGTAAGTACCATCGGCGGCCGTGGACATGACTCCCACCGAGCATATGTCCCCAGCTGAACCCCTCAGCGAGGCGCTGGTGGGCAAGATGCTGTCCGTCGCCCTGGCCGAGGCGCGCCACGGGGTCTCCGAGGGGGCATTCCGATCGGCGCCGCCCTCTTCCACCCCGATGGGACGCTGCTGGGGCGCGGCCACAACTGGCGCCTCCAGGACGGTGATCCCTCGATGCACGCCGAAACGGCCGCCTTCCGGGCCGCCGGGCGCCGGCGCGACTACGCCGACTGCGTCATGGTCACCACTCTGTCACCGTGCTGGTGCTGCAGCGGCCTGCTGCGCCAGTTCGGCATCGGCACCGTGGTCATCGGGCGCGCCGGTCCATGCAGCATGTTGGGGTTGACCACCACCTCCTGCCCCCGCTCGTCACCGAAGAGTGCCAGCACCGCCGGGGGGCGGGACAGTAGCAGTGAAGATCCCGGCCTCCGGATGAGGAGGCAAGTCTGGCGACTTGTGGGCGCCCGTGATCCTCAAGGGTTAGGAGAGCACCAATGGACCCCGTCGTCGTCGTCGTTGGCGGCGGCGGCGGCGGCGGCGGCGGCGGCGGCGGGCCACCTACACCCGGACCAACGGGGTCCGTCACCTCATAGCCGCTTACGATCTGAACCAGGACAAGATCTACGGCCACGTGAAGCTGAGGAAGGACCGCACCACGTTCCTCGAGTTCTGCCCCTACCTGCGCAGCCTCTACCCCTCCCAAGTGCGCATCGCCATCGTGCTCGACAACTTCAGCCCCACCTCTCGACCAAGAAGGACGATCGTGTCGGAGTGTGGGCCGGGGCCAACAACGTCGAGCTGGCCTACGTGCCGACCAACGCCAGCTGGCTCAATCGCATCGAGCCACAGTTCCAGGCGCTGCGCTACTTCGCCCTCGACGGCACCGACCACCGCCCACACGATGAGCAGAACTCGATGATCCGGCGCTACATCGCCTGGCGCAACCGCAACGCTCAGGACAAAACACTGCGCGAGCTGGTAAAGCGCGCAAACGTTGCTTGATGCGCCATTAGGCATGCCGTCGTCGATCTGCCGACGGACCGCCTTCATCTTCGCCAAAAAACTCTGTCTTGGCCGACACGGTCTTGCGGTGCACGTTCCCGTCACGGTGTAGCAGACCACGACCGCACCGACCCACCGGTCATCGGATTCTCGGTGGTACACGCTGCCCTCACCGTCATCCGATGTCCCGCCACTGCCTGCCTCTCGGCAGCACTTCAAAAACCCATTGCTACATTTGTTGCTGCGTTGTCCAATTTCGGAGGGCCCGCGGCAAGTGCTCGGAGCGAAAGTGGCTTCTGATCAGGTGCTTTGTGGTGGGCCGTTGCTCCTCCTATTCAAACCGGCCGACATGCGCGTTTCGCCGCTTGACGCTTGCCGCCTTGAGTCACCACGTCACCCGATGACCTCCCTGACCAGCAACGACGTTGGAACTGGCAGCCACCCGGTATTCGCCGCGAATGCGCTATTTGTCACCGCGGCAAGGTGTGAGCCGAATGGACTGCTGCGCCATGTCTCCCGAAGAACGCCGACCTGCCCTTGTACTCACAGCAGCAGCTCAACGCCATCGCACGATCCCTCAACCGCCGTCCTCGACAGACGCTGAGTTGGATGCCACCATCTCAGGCGTTCGCCGAGGTGTTGCGTTAACCCCTGAGGACACAGGTTTCGTGACACCAGCGAGAGCAAAGAGGCTTGCGCGCGCCAGGGCAACACTCCTGGCAATGCATTCAGCGCCCGGACTGTCCATCGCCCTAACCCTTCCGCAGCCTACCTTGTTATGCTACAGACCCTGATGGGAGGGTCACTGGACGCGTGGGGGCGTCCCAAAGTGCTCTGCGTCGGCCGAATGGGAGGGCGGACCTGGTGACACGTACGAGCGTCGACATCACCATCCCGGTCCTCAACGAGGAGAGCTCGCTCGTGAGCAGCCTGACGACACTGGCCGCCCACCTCGACACCCAGTGCCCCTACGACTGGTGCATCACCGTGGCCGACAACGGCAGCACGGACGAGACGTTCGAGCGCGCGACGACCTTCGCCGCCACGAACCCGCGGACGAGGGTCATCCGGCTCGAAGAACGCGGCCGCGGGCGGGCCCTCAAGCGGGCGTGGACCACCAGCACGGCCGAGGTTGTCGCCTATATGGACGTCGATCTCTCCACCGGGCTTGAGTCGCTGCGGCCGCTCCTCGACCCCGTGGTCGGCGGCCGCTGCGATGTCTCCATCGGCTCGCGGCTCGCCCCCGGTGCCGAGATCGCCCGAACCTTGCAACGCGAGGTGATATCACGCATCTACAACCTGCTCGCGCGAGCTTTTCTGCATTATCACATCCTCGACGCCCAATGTGGCTTCAAGGCGATCCGCGCCAGCCTGGCCCGCGATTTGATCCCCAAGATCGAGGACAACGGGTGGTTCTTCGACACCGAGCTCCTCGCCCTGGCCCACCGAAGTGGCGCGCGGATCAACGAGGTACCGGTGCGCTGGGTCGAGGACGACGACTCCAGGGTCAAGGTCATTAAGACCGCGAGCGACGACCTGAAAGGGATCTGGCGGCTTTGGCTGGACGGCCGACGGAACGGAACCGGGGAGGCCGATCGAATTCCGCTGGCACCCCCCGACACGTTCTCGTCCCCAGTCGTAGGGGGAGGGCTGCGGCGTCGACTTCGACGCGTACGCGACCATTTACGATGACGCAGTAGACCGATCGGTCTCCTTCACCGGGAGGGACGCCGCCTTCTACGCACGTCGCAAAGTGGAGCTGCTCGAGGAGATCGTCCGTCCTCGACTGGGCTCGCTCCAAGGGCTTTCCCTCCTCGACGTCGGTTGCGGGACGGGGACGACTGATCGCCATTTCGCCTCGCGAGTGCGGAAGCTCCACGGCGTCGACGTCTCCGAAGAGATGCTCGTTCATGCCAGACACACCGTGCCCAAGGCGGAATTCAGCTGGTACGACGGGGAGAAACTCCCGTTCGCCGACGAATCGTTCGATGTGGTGGTCGCCATCTGTACACTGCACCACGTTCCAGTCTCGAAGCGGTTCAAGATAGTGAGCGAGATGGTCCGCGTGACCCGGACCGGTGGTGTCGTGGCGGTCTTCGAGCACAACCCATTCAATCCGCTCACCCGCCATGCTGTGAACACATGTGAGCTCGACCAAAACGTGGTGCTGCTCTCCTCTCGCCACGCGGTCGAGTTGCTCAAGGACGCCGCCGACGTGGAGCCCGAACTCCGCCACTTCCTCTTCTCACCGCTGGGGGGCGCCATCGGCTGCTCTCTCGACCGACACCTCCGGCGCGTCCGCCTGGGCGGCCAGTATGTCGCCTGGTTACGGAGGGCTTAACCCGGCACCGCAGCTCCTTCAGCACCCCCGACGCCCGCAGCGACCCGTTCGTGGCCTGTCGCTTTGCCACACACGTTCAGCGCAGGTGAGCTTGATCCGTTTGAAAGACATGTTAGTTGAGCCGATCACACAGCCTGACGGTGGGCGTCATGGTCATGGGGACTTATGAGATGTCTCAAGGTCATTCCTGGGCTCGGGTATCGATCCGTTATGGTGGGCTGCCTGGAGGGGCTTGACAGCCCGTCCAACTCGACCCCAACAGGTGAACGCAAAGGCGACCAGCTCTATTCCATGAATAACGGAAGTTTCAACGGCACCATCGGCTCAAACCCGATCGTCGTGGTTCTCATCGCGGTCGCGCTCTTCGCCGCTCGGACGACGCGTCATCCGTCGGGTCGTGAAGGCCGAGGGTGGCGATCCGTGGTTGGCCAAGGCCCTCACCGCCTGTCTGGTGGTCCACCTCCTCGCAGCCCCGCTGCAGATCTGGGCGGTCAACCATCTCTACGGTGGCATCGCCGACTACACCCGGTACATCTACAAGGGGGCGGCCTTGGCAAGGGCCTTCCGCCATTTCGATTTCTCGCTCCCTCCCGGTTTCGGCGGGATCGTCGACAACGGCTCAATCAGCATCGTGGCCGGGGTTCTCTTCGCCCTCGTCGGGATCAACCAGGCGGCCGCGTTCCTGATCATGAGCTTCCTCGCCTTCATCGGGATCGTCTGCTACTACCGCGCCTTCACGCTCACCTTCAGCGGGGCGGGGAACCGCCGCTACGGGTACCTGATCTTCTTCCTTCCGAGCCTGATCTTCTGGACCGCGGACGTGAGCAAGGAGGGGATCATGCTCTTCCTGATCGGCGTGCTCACCTACGGGTGCGCGCAGGTCCTCGCCCGTCAGGGTGGCTTCCGCGCCTGGCTGTTGATCCTCGCCGCCTGTGCGGGCTCAGTGTTCATCCGCCCGAACGAGATG
This sequence comes from uncultured Acidimicrobiaceae bacterium, assembly GCA_963764305.1. GTDB lineage: Bacteria > Actinomycetota > Acidimicrobiia > Acidimicrobiales > RAAP-2 > Bog-473. Next base: position 227,676 of record CAVXSD010000007.1, read on the forward strand.
CTGCTCGTCTTGGGGGCATTCACCATCGCCATGATCTTCCGGCCGCCGAGCGCATCAAGGAAGTTCGAGCCGGGTCGGCGTACGGCGTCCCTCGTCTTCCTCGCCGTGATGGTGGGCGTGGTCATGTTCGTGACGCTCCACTTCCTGCCGGGCCTCCACGGCGGGGTCAACCTCACCCAGATCAACAAGAACAACCAGGGCACGGGGACGGGCCTCGGCAGCAGCGGCGTCAGCTACTCCGGAGAGCCCTCTCGCCTTCCCAAGGGACGTCTACGTGGTGCTGTTCGATCCGCTGCCGTTCAACGCCCACGGCAGTGGGGAGAGGTTCCAGGCGTTGCAGAACACCGTGCTGCTCGTGATGCTCGTCGCGTCACTCCGAAATTTGCGCATCTTGCCCCGAGCGGCGTTCGCCCGCCCGTACCTGATCATGTGTTTCGTCTACGTAGTGAGCTTCTGCTACTTCTTCGCCTCGCTCGGCAACCTGGGTTGATCGCACGGGAGGCGACGGTGATGGTGCCGCTCTACCTCGTGCTGTTGTGTACCCCCCGCGGCCCACGCCATCGCCCACCCCGCTACACCTGGGAGCTGACCCGCAGGCAACGCGCTGCTCGCAGGAGGGCGGTGGCTTGACGTCGCGCGCCCTTCTGACCGCATGTGCTGTGTCAGGACTCAAGGTCAGGGGTTACGTGATCTTGATCCACCCGCCGCTACAGATTTGTGTCCAAACTGGGATTCCTCATCGGATTCTGTCGGGGTCGCCGCCTCACCGCACTGCGACCGAGCCCAACAACTTTCACCTCGGCCTGCCGGTGTAGAGCAGGGTCCATGCGGTGCTTCTTCCAGGCCAGCGATACGGCGTGCCATAGACGTGCAGGTCGACGTGAAGACCGGACGCTCCTTGACCTGAGCCATCGCAGCACAGCTCGAGTAGCGCGCCAGATCCGTGACCCGCTCGACCATCAACTCGACGGGAAGTCTCGGCCCTCGTAGTGGAAGACCCGGACGCCCCTGAGGCCCAAGAGGGCGGCGAGGATCTCAGTATGGCCCTACAGGGCGACCTACTCCATCTATCTGCACCGGCGGCGCGTGCTTCACACCTGGCTCGAGTACTACAACTGCAAGCGACAACTCAGCACCCTCGCCCATGAACCGATTGTCAAAGCCTTCCAGGCTGACGAACGATCTCAGGATCACACCCAGACCTCCCCCAGTCATGTCCTGCCACGTCATGTTCTGCCACCTTCACGACACTCTGGATCCCGCTACTTCACGAAATCGTTTGGACGCACAATACGAACCAGTTCCAACTACAGACGTCGCGTAAGGCAATTTCTCGCGGAACAATGGACAGCGCTGACACGTGACGACATCGCACTGGTGCGCTGGATCATGCGCAGAGTAGTCGGCCGTGTTACGTGGCATACCATCTGCACTCGTAGCTTGCAACTGCGAAATCCAGATGGAAGCCGCTATGACGCTTCCATGTGATCGAGTGCTTTTCCGCCAGCGACAACGTGCTTGCCGACTGGCAAGTTACGCAGCGCTGGACGGACTACCTCGGCCAGGAGCACAATCAGGAAGCCCAGACCAAGAACCGGGTAGACGTCGTAGGAAATCCGGGCAAGCGTGTGGAGAACCAGCCCGGACGTGAGCTGCGTGACCAGCGACTCCGATGCAATCAGCGAGAGTGCGACTGCCACCGTGATGACTGTTTTCCGGGTCACGAATCCGATCAACGGGATGAACCAGGCCAGATACCACGGCTGCAACCACGGCGAGCAAAGTAAAAAGATCATCAGAGCAAGAAGCGCCCGCTCCGGCACGGGCCGCGTGTCGCCGCGACGTAGGAGAACGAGGAGGGTTAGCGCCGCTACGGCCAGGAATAGGACTTCAATGACTCGGTTGCAGAGGGCCACCTGATGGGACAGGCCGACATGTCGCAGGAGCGACGCCGCCTTGGTCGCAATCATGACCTCGGGCGGACGAAGGCTGCCGCCGCTATACGAGCCCTGGTTCAGGATCGCGGACAGAACGCGTGGCGTGATGCCGAAGGGCAGGAGTGGCACGATCGACAGGCCGATGACGACGGCAAGATGCTTCCCCAGGCTCTTCATGCGGTCCGGCGTCGTAGGCAGTGCGCGAATCGACGCCACCAGGAAGATGACGAACGGGATCACCGCCACAATCTTCACCAGCATCGCGAGGGTCAAGAACGCCGTGACCAGCAGAGGCCGAGCGTCGTACCACGCCGTGAGGGCCGCAATGACGGCAAGCGCCACAAGCGCGTCTGCGTGGCCGCCGGCCACGATGCGGAAGATCACCACCGGATTGAGGCCGATGACGGCGGCTGCGAAGCAAGCCTGGGTCGGACCCTGTCGACGACCGAGTCTTGCTGCCAAGAGCACGGTGGCTACCCAGCACGCACCGGACAGCACTTTGAATGCGGCAACGGTTGCGGCGGGCGAGCGGAAACCCCAGACCAGCGCCGCCGATATATCGGTGAACCCCGGACCATAGACCGAGCGGAGATGGGTCCAGGGGTTGTAGGGGTAGAACAGGTCGTGTGGTGCCACCGAGGGGGTCTGGACGTAGGGGTTTGCGTGATGGAAGACCCAGAGACGGCCGTAGATGACGTACCCGAACAGGTCGTGTGAGAAGAGGGGCGGACCTACGCAAGCGAGCGCTATGAGCGCCACCGACCATCCAGCAACCACCCGGGTCGAGATGCCGCCATGTCTGCTCGCTAGAAGCACACCCACGAAGCCAGCGCACGCCACAGAGATCAGGGCATAGGCGACCTCCGCTGTTTGTTGCGAACTGAGGTGTCCGAATCCTATCGCCCGGGCAGCTTGTCTCAAGACCGAGGGTGCGGTCGCGCCCGGGGGGACGGCACCGGCAAAATTACTTTCCGGCGCACTCGCGAGGAGGAAGAGAAGGACAGTCGGTCCAACAACCAAGGCGAGGCAGGTCCATCCGAAGCTGCGCTCCTTTGAGACAGCCGCGAGTCGGCTCCAGGTCCGAGCACCCCAAGTCATCCGCGACAAAGGATGGCTTAGCCTGATTCTTTTGGCAACTGTGCCGGCGCTCACTGAGATTCGTCATCGGAAATTCCCAAGCCAGATCACAGTGAGCCGTTCATCCGTGATGATGAGTGCCTCGGATCCCAACTCGCAAAGCGGGATCTCCTGCCGACAGACATGCTGGAATCCTCAAGGGACCTCTAGATGTTGGCGGTTCAAAGCCAACACGAGAGCCCGCCTGCCCAAAAGGCCGAAGGCGCCGGGCGCGCGCGAGACCGAGGCCGAGAATCAGTGACCACACCGACTGCCGCCTTGCCGGCCGTGAGCTGCACCAAGCCGTCGCTGACCTCAACCCCCGTTTTGCGAGGTGAGGGGCGTACTTCGGGATACGGGAACTCCAGCCGCAATTTCGCCGCCATCGACGGCTACATGCACCTTCGGATGTCCAAGTTGGCTAGCGTCAAATAGCCACCCGAGGCCGTCTTCGCGCCAGCCGGTTTGATTATGCCTGGCTGACCGAACTCGGCACCTCTCGACCACCGGGAGAGTCCGGTATTGGGGACCTGCGCATGCCTGACGATGAACGGTGTCGGGAAGCCGTGTGCGGGAGAACCGCATGCACGGTTTCACAGGGGCCGCTGGGGAGGGTGACACCCAAGCGAGATGGAACACCTGCACCCGAAGGGAAACCGCCGGGATTGAGCCCATCCGCCGCACCGGCCACACCGAACCCGTTCCCTACTTCACCATTCTCTCTTCGCCGATACGGACCGATTGCGAGTGACTGGGCGCAGAGATGTACTTTGCAACGATGTCGCAAGTGCCCTTGAGGTGGGAATGGACGAAACGCATCCGATTCCCTGACACCGGCGTCGCTCTGGATCGAGGTCAAGAGCTCTCGAATTGGGACTCAAGCTCTTTCAGCAGTCGTGAGAGCATTGCAGCGCAGTTCGCCAAGTCTGGAGGGGAAGCGACTGAAGACGAAATCTGTTACTACGCGACCGCGGACCTCCTGAACGATGTTGTCGATGCGGCGGGAGGGTTGGAACAGTCAGCGAACCGAGTACTCAGTGCCATAACACGGCGATCGATTATTACGGTCAGGCAGCTGAACGGCATGGAGTGACCAAGCAGGAGCCCCAGGAGCGAGCTGAAGCCTACCGACGAGCCAGATGACGACAACGACCATGGAGGCACCTCCGTAGGAGTTACGTAACCAACTCCTTACCCGATCACCGAGTTCACCGAGTACGCCAAGTCCACGACGAACCGGATCGCCAACAACATCGACCGCCTGGCCGCCGAGTCGGGCCGTCCACGCATCTCCTTCGACCACGTGAATACCCGCAACCGGACCCAGATGAAGGACGACCTGGCCAAGTCCGTCGCCGAGGATGACGGCATCACCGAGGGGATCGTGTGCTTCATCAGCGCGGTCGAGCCCTCCATGAGCTTCCAGGTCCGCAAGAGCCACGAGACCCACCGCATCGAAGTGACCCGGCGGCGAACGCAAGTGCCTGCACCACTACATGTACCTGATCGACCCCGAGTTCGGCTTCATGCACGTGCGCATCCAGGGCTGGATCCCCTACGAGGTCCAGATCTACATCAACGGCCGGGAATGGCTGGCCCGCCAACTCGACAAGGCCGGCATCGGCTAGGTGCGCTACGAGAACCCCTTCTTCGCCATCGACGACCTCGAGCGCGCCGCCAACCTGTGCGATCGCTTCGCGCATCGAGCCTGGCCCCGGGTCCTCAACGCCTTCGCCCGACGGCTCAACCCGCTCCTGCCCTCCATCACCCGCGCCGGCTTCGGTGGCTACTACTGGGTGCTCGACCAGGCCGAGATCGCCACCGACGTCATGTTCAAGTCGCGCTCGGAGCTCCTCGCGGTGTGGCCCGACCTGGTCCGTCACGCCGCCTTGAACATGTCCGCCGAAGACGTGCTCGGCTTCTTGGGCCGAAAGCTCCACCCGAGCCTCGTCGCCGCCCAGGTGGTCACCGACACCAAGCGCCGGCCCCAGGGCTGGCGGGTGCGCCACCGAGTGGCGGGCAACTGGGTCAAGGTCTACGACAAGGTCTCGGTGCTGCGCGTCGAGACCACCATCAACAATCCGCGCGAGTTCCGAGTCCTTCGCATCGTCACCGACGAGGCGGGCCGGCGCGAGCGGCGGTGGTGCCCCATGAGAAAAGGGGTCGGCGACATGTGGCGCAACTACGAGGTGGGGATCGGCTCGAACCGCCGCTACCTCGACGCCCTGGCGGCTGCACCTCTCGAGGGCGAAGGCGTCGCCGCTCTCGACGCCTTGTGCCGGCCCTGAACCACCAAAGGGCGGACCCATGCCCGCTTCAACCCGCTCAGCCAGCCCGACATCTCTCTCTTCCGGGCGGTGCTCGCTGGCCAGCACAACGGCAACGGTTCCGCAACCACCACCTCACCGAGCAGCTCTATCGTCGGCGAGCGAGGACCACCGCCGAGGCGCACCGTCGGTGCGAGCGCACGTCGCGGCTCATCACCAAGATGCGTGGGCACGGTCTCGTGGCCAAGGTCCCACGATCACGGCTCTACCGGGTCACCCCTATGGCCAACGGGTCATGGCCGCTGCCCTCGCCATCCACGACGACCAGTACGCACGTAACTACCTGGCCGCGGCATAACAATCGGTCCGGTTGTCTCGCACGACACGCAAATTCTTCGCCCTACTGTTACAACGCCGGGTAGGTGGGACCTTCCGCACCTTGGGGACAAGGAATCCATGGCGGCTGTTCAACCACCCAACACCTCGTCGATCGATACGCCCTCGGGGAAGCTGATCAGACCCTTGGCGGCGAAGCTGCGGGCAATTACTTCCCAGGTGGGACGATCTGCAATAAGTGAGCGAAGCTCGGCAATGCCCTCCTCAATCGCACCTGACGCCACGAGCGCCCCCGACCGCAGGAATCGCAAGTTGCCCTCGTCCGGGAGCAGGACCATTGCAACGTCCACCGTGGCGAGCGCTGCCCTGGGATCGCCTCCAAAGAGTTCATCCGCGGCACGGTTAAAACCCGCAAAGGCCTCGGCGGCGACGAGGAGTTGCGCCAGGTCACCAAGCGGGTCCTGGCTCCGGTCGACACGGAGATCGACGACCGTGCCCGCCCCTGGTTGCGGCGAAGGTGACCCATCAACGACCAGCACAGCCGCCGACATCCGACCTCTGGCGTCCCCACCCTCTGCCTCGCCGGCCGTAAGCGCCGCGACAAGGCGGCGAGCGAGCGAACCCGACGAACCAGTGAAGGCTGATGCCATGGCCGGCCACACATCGGGTGTGCTCATCATGTTGGCCTGCACAGCGAAACCGTCGCCCACGAAGTGGCCTGCGTAGTCGATGCACAGTTCGCCGGTCGCCACCGCCACTGTGCCATCGGCGCCAACCACGGCCACCTGACGGAGAACAGCCATCGGATCGGCGGCCTGTGCCGCCGTCAGGGCCTCGGTGGCCGTGGCACCTCGGGCCAGCTCGTCCAAGCACCGAGGCCCATACGCAACCTCACTGATGGCCTGCGTCGCTACCGCACCGGTGCCGGCTCGAGCCCACGGCACAATCGAACCAACGGCAAACATGCATGTCTGAACCGCGATTCCGAGCTGCCCGCTCACTTCATCATGGGCGACGATCGAATATGTCATGGCTCTGTACCTCCGTGGATCCTCCGAGCATCTTGCCAGTGCGGATGCTGGGTGCGCCCGACCGCAAAGTGCAACCGATACCGAGCCGGTGCGAGGGCTGCCCATACCGGGAAGGTGGGACACTTCGGCACTTTTGGGTTACTAACAGGAACATGCCCCAACGTCATGTGGGTAGCGTAATTCCATACGGCAAATCCGTATGAGCGATGATCACGGTCAACGTTGTCTCAATCGGCGACACCGTCATCGAGACTGACGACCTTATCCATCTCGTATGTCGCTATGACATCCCACTTGAGGGTCCGATCACTAGTCACGAGGTGCGTGCACTTTGCGGCCGCAATATGTACGGCGCGAGCTATCGAGCAAAGGGTCAGATCTGCGTGGTGTGCAAACACATGGAGAAAAGGCGGCCAATGATGTGTCCCACAACCAGCCTGCTCTGTGACTGTTGCACGTGACTACTCATTTCAGTTGGTTGAATGGGTCGTTGCGGCTTGAACGCTACCGGAGGACGAAAGTGCCCCCGTCCTCGCTGCAGGGAGTGGGGCACGCCCACCTCGTGACAAGGGCGGGAGTTGCGGCGCGGGCAGGGACCGGACCAAGCGGCATGGGACGCGTGTTTCTCCCACCCGTGGCGGGTTGCTTTTTTGTGGGCCAGGGCCGTTTCCACCCCGTACGCAGTATTGATTTCCTTCCTGATCGACCAGCGAAAGCCGGTTCACCCCTGAACGCCCGGATAGCGCCAGAACTGGAGCGATGCCCGCTGCTTCAAACCTCCAGCACCCGGCGCATAATCAAGGCCCTCCGGGCCAGTCGAGCGCGTCACCGAGTCGAACATCGCGGTGGCTCAGTTGGCGCTGACGACGGCCGCCAGCCTCGATCAGGTTGTCGCCAGCGGTGAGCGCCAGTACGTCGTCGACCGGTTGACCCACGCTCACCTGATGGTGCTCCGGGCCCTCGAGGACGCTCATCCGCCGGACGAGCCGAACGCATGGGACGAGCTCATGGCCGAGATCATGAAGCCGATGTCCGGGACGCCTGACGCGCAGGGCGAGCGGCTGTAGCTCGGCGTTACGCCACAAGTTCGGCGCCAGTTTGGCGCACTCGACGGCGCATCGTCGCAAGTCAGAGTGAGAAATGATGGTGAGTCGTCCTATAGGAGGGATTCAGTCCGGCGGGCCGAAGAGGCGGTCCCCGGCGTCACCCAGCCCCGGCACGATGAACCCGGTGCCGTTCAGGTCCGGGTCCACGGCGGCGCAGTAGACGCGCACACCCGGGTGGTCGGCCCCGAAGGTGGCCAGGCCTGGCTCGGAGGCCACGATGCACAGTGCGATGATCCCGGCCGCGCCGCGGTCCCGTACCAGCCCGCAGACCTGGCCCAGCGAGCCGCCGGTGGCGAGCATCGGATCGCAGACGATGACCCGGCGGCCCCCGAGGTCGCGTGGCAGGCGGTTCAGGTAGACCTCGGAGCGCAAGGTCGTGTCGTCGCGCCGCAGGCCGACGTGCGCCACCTCGGTCAGCGGCACGATCTCCTGGATCGCCTGCACCATGCCGAGCCCGGCGCGCAGGATCGGCACCAGCAGCACCACCTCGGCCACGCGACGCGCCGGCGCGGCATCGGCCACCGGCGTGTCGACCGTGACCTGGTCGGTGCCAAGATCACGCAGTGCCTCGTAGGCCAGGAGCCCGGACACCTCCGAGGTCAGCTGGCGGAAGGTGTCGCTGCCGGTGTGGCGGTCGCGGAGCTGCGCCAACCGGTGCGCCAGGACGGGGTGGTCGACGACGGTCACCGCCGTCACCGGGGAGCCCCCTGGACGGTCGCCACCAGATCGGCCAGGACCCGCCGCAGCTCCAGCGTGGCACGGTCCGCCCTGGTGTGGACCTCGGCGGTGGGGTCGAGCGGGAGCACCAGCTCGTGGTAGGCCTCCTGGATCCGGAGGTCCTCGCGCAGCACCGCCACCTCGAACGCCACCGCCTCGGCCATGCGCGTCTCGTCGCCGTCGAGGTCGTCCCGCCACAGGGTGGTGAACAGGCGACAGGTCTCGTCGGTCTCGGGTTGGATGAAGAACCCGATGACGTTGGACCCCCCCGAGTCCACGAAGTCGATGCGCAGCCGGAGATGGAACGGCGCGCTGAGCCGGTAGGTGAGACGCCGGGTCTGGACCAGCGGGCGCAGGCCCGCTGCGACGCCAGGATCCTCGCGGTGGGCGAAGGGGTGCTCGTAGGACACGGTGAAGGACCAGTCGTCGCGGGCCACCGCGAAGGGCGCGACCTCGGCCGCCTCCTCGGTGCCGAAGGTGCCGGCGTGGACGAAGGGGAAGTGGGCGATGTCGAGGAAGTTGTCCGCCAGCAGGCCCGCCGACCCCCGGGCCCGCAACGTCGGCAGCGGGCCCACCATGAACGCCGGGTCGTCCGCCTCGGGGACGGAGCCGAGCGGGGTGATCGGGGGCTCCGGGGCGATGAAGAGGATGCCGTGGACCTCGGCCACGGCGCCCGCCGGCGTCAGCCGGGCGGCGGGCGGCAACGTCGCCCTCTCCCCCAGTGCCGGGATCTCGACGCAGCGTCCGTCTCCGTCGAAGCGCCAGCCGTGATAGGCGCACTGCAGCACGCCGCCCTCGCAGTGGCCGAGCGTGAGCGGGCAGTGCCGGTGCGGGCAGCGATCGGCGAACGCCCGTACCTCGCCCCCCGACCGGTACAGGACCCACGGTTCACCGAGGAGCATCACCCCGTGCGGCTGCTCCGTGACCTCCTCGGAGCGGGCTACCGGATGCCAACATGGCCGGAGGACCGGGTCGGTGTTGGTCAGGGTGCGGGCCACGGCGCCACCCTGGTGCGCTCCGGTGTACGGCGTCAAGCACGCCGCGGAGGACCTCCCGTTCGGTGCCGCAGATGGTGTGCGGCGACGCGCGCTGAGATGGCGTTGGCGCCGGTCGAGCCCCCGATCAGAGGCCGGGGCTGCTCTGCATGATGCCGCCGTCGGCGAAGATGGTCGTCGCCGTGACATAGCTGGCCCCGTCGCCGGCCAGGAACGCCACCACCGAGGCGATCTCCTCGGGTTCGGCCATCCGGCCGATGGGAATGGCGCTGTCGAGCTTGGCCAGCGCTGCCGGGTCGTTGATCGTCTGCGCGTTGATCGGCGTGTTCACCGCTCCGGGCCCGACGCCGACGACGCAGATGTTGTGGGGAGCGAGCTCCACGCCGGCCGTTCTCGTCAGCATGCGCATGCCGCCCTTGGAGAGGCAGTAGGCGGTGTTGCCCGGCATGGGCCAGTCCTCGTGAACCGACGTCATGTTGATGATGCGACCGCCCCCGCCCTGGGCGATCATCTGCTTGGCCGCCAACTGGGTCCCGAAGAACGCGCTCTTGAGGTTCACCGCCATGACCTTCTCGAACTGGCCCTCGGTGGTGTCGAGCACCGACGTACGCGTCTCGACCCCGGCGTTGTTGACCATGACGTCGAGCCGGCCGAAGCTCGAGACCGCAGTGTCGATCATCCGCTGCAAGTCCTCGATCTTGGACACGTCCGCCTCGATGCCGATCGCCGTCTCCCCCAGGCCGGCGATCTTCTGCTCCAGTTCCTCGGTGGCCTCCTCGTGGGACACGTAGTCGATGACGACCTTGGCGCCCTTCTCGGCCAAGGCGAGCACCACCGCTTTGCCGATGCCGGTGTTGCCTCCCGTGACGATGGCGACTTTGCCCTCGAGTTCCTCGGCCATGGTGGTACCTCCGTCTCCGCGTCGCTCCGGACGCGGTTCGATCGAGCAGCCATACGTTACTGAGCGGCCCGGGCTCATCAAGCGTGGCCATGATCGTGCCTTGGCCGGCCCGTTCCGTTTCCCTCTTTGTAACCCGTTTCCCCGTTTGTCACCTTCCGGGATCGGTCAACGCCCAGATTTGTCATCCGTTCGGTGGCGGTTGACCGCCGATCGCTCCCTCCATGACAATGTCCCGGGACGAAGACGTTGCTTTTCTGCATAGCATCGGGCAGGTGACCGAAGACACCGCAGCAGAAGTCAGGAAGAGATCTTCCCCCCATCGCCGACTACGGGTTCATCTCGGATTGCGAGAACAGCTGCCTGGTGGCGCCGGACGGCTCGGTCGAGTGGTTGTGCCTCCCCCGACCCGACTCCCCCAGCGTCTTCGGCGCCCTTCTCGACCGCACGGCCGGCAATTTCCGCTTCGGGCCCATGGGAACCCACGTGCCCCACAATCGGCGCTACGTGCCCGGGACCATGGTGCTCGAGACGACATGGCACACACCGACCGGGTGGCTGCTCGTCCAGGACCTGCTCGTGGTGCGCCCGTGATGGACGGGACCCGGCGAGCAGGACTACCGCCGCGCCCCGGGCGACGCCGCCGCGACCGGCACCCTCCTCCGGCTGGCCACCTGCATCGAGGGCCACGTCGAGGTGGTGGTGAACGTCGTGCCCGTCTTCGAGTACGGGGTCCAGACCGGAATGTGGGACTACGACGGCGATGGCTACGAGACCATGACGGTCCGACCTCCGGTCGGGGACCCGGTGCTCAGCGTGACGTCCACCATTCGCCTCGGCTCCGTCGGGCGCCCGCTGCTACGGCCGCTCGACGCTGGAGAAGGGTCGAGTCCGCCTTCGTCGCGCTGTCGTGGTCCGGCGACCGGCCCGCCGACCTGGACGAGGCGCAGGAGGAGCTCGCCGCCACCGTCAGCCTACTGGCGGGACTGGCTCTCCAACGGCACGTTCCCCGACCATCCATGGCGCAGCTATATCGAGCGCAGCGCTCTGACGCTCAAGGGCTGAGCTACGCGCCAACCGGCGCCATCATGGCGGCCGCCACGACCTCGCTGCCCGAGACACCCGGCGGGGCGCGCAACTGGGACTACCGCTACACCTGGATCCGCGACTCCTCCTTCATGTTGCGCTCGCTGTACCGGCTCGGGTTCGACTGGGAGGCACTCGAGTACTTCGCCTTCATCATCGAGGCGCTGGCCGGGGGCAGCGGCGACTTCAGCCTGCAGATCATGTACGGCATCGACGGGCGGAAGGACCTGTCCGAGTCAACCCTCGACCATCTTGTCGGGCTGGCGGAACTCGCGGCCGGTGCGGGTGGGCAACGGCGCCTGGGACCAGCACCAGAACGACGTCTGGGGCATGATCCTCGACGCCGTGGACATCCAACTCCGCCAAGGTGCGGCGCAGATCGTCAAGCCGATGTGGGAAGGCCTGGCCACGATGGTGGAGGACGGCCATCACGCACGCGGGGGACCCCGACCAGGGCATCTGGGAGATCCGGGGCGATCCCGAGCACTTCACGGCCTCCAAGGTCTTGTGCTGGGTGGCCATGGACCGTGGCGCTGACATGGCCCGGACCCGCCAGGACCACGGAGCGGGCCGAGGCGTGGCGCAAGGCGGCCGACGAGCTGAAGGCCGAGATCCTCGACCAGGGCGTCGACTCGCAGGGCCGGTTCCGCCAGGCCTACGGCAACGAGGAGCTGGACGCGCTCGCTCCTCTTGATCCCGATCCTGGGGTTCCTGCCGGCGGACGACGAGCGGGTGCGGGCCACGGTGCTCGCCATCGCCGACGAGCTGACCGAGGACGGGCTGGTCCTGCGCTACAAGGTGGACATCGACCGACACCGGGTTCGAAGGGCAAGGAAGGAACGTTCACCATCTGCTCGTTCTGGCTGGTCACCGCGCTCGGCCATGATCGGCGAAGAAGAGCGGGCCCGGGCACTGTGCCAGAAGCTGCTCGCCTTCGCCGGGCCGCTGCAGCTCTACGCCGAGGAGATCGACGCCTCGACGGGCGAGCACCTGGGCAACTTCCCCCAGGCCTTCACCCACCTGGCGCTCATCGACGCGGTCGGCCGGCTGATCGAGGCCGAGCGCGCCGCGGTGCCGGCGCTCTGACGACCTCATCCGCGCGGTGAACCCCGCGCTGACCGCCATGGCCAACGCCATCCGGGTGGGCGCGGCATCTCACCGAGCGGCCGGCTTCACTCCGACCCGCTCGATGACGACGTCGTACCCTGGGGGTGAGGCCACCGCCTCCCCATCATCGCTACGAAAGGGGTCAATGTGACTACAACGCCACGCCACCGCGTTGTCGTCGTCGGTGGCGGGTTCGGCGGCATGCCAGCCACGCGCCTGCTCGCCTCCAGGGACGTCGACGTGACGCTCATTGATCGGCGGAACCACCATCTGTTCCAGCCGTTGCTCTACCAGGTGGCAACCGGCATCATGTCACCCGGCGCGATCTCGCCTGTGCTGCGGCATACCTTGCGCCGGAAGAAGAACGTCAGCGTCGTCCTGTCGCAGGTGACCGGGTTCGACCTGGAGCGCCGGGTCGTCCACACCGCGGCCGTGCCCGGCGAACGCGGGGAGTACGCCTACGACAGCCTCATCGTGGCCGCCGGCGCCGGGCAGTCGTACTTCGGCCACGACGAGTTCGCCATGATCGCACCGGGCATGAAGACGATCGACGACGCCATGGAGCTCCGCCGTCGCGTCTACGGCGCACTGGAGATCGCCGAGGCGTCGCAGGACCCGGCGCTACAGCGGTTTTGGATGACCTTCGCCATCGTCGGCGCCGGGCCAACGGGCGTCGAGCTGGCCGGGCAGATCCGCGAACTCGCCTACCGCAGTCTCACCAACGACTTCCGCCACATCGACCCGGCGACCGTCCGCGTGATGTTGGTCGACGGTGGCCAGGAGCCGCTGGCCAACTTCGGCCGCCAGCTCTCGGGCCGCGCCCGTTCCGCGCTCGAGAAGATGGGCGTCGAGTTGCATATGGGCCTGCGCGTCGTCGGTGTCGATCCGTTCGGAGTCGATACCGAAGACGCCGACGGCGAAAAGGGGCGCTTCGAATGCGGCACAACCATCTGGGCGGCCGGGGTCCAGGCCTCGCCGCTGGCCGGCCTGCTGGCCGAGGCAACCGGAGCGGAGACCGACCGCGCCGGCAGGATCGCCGTCCTGCCCGATCTCAGCCTGCCCGGGCACCCCGAGGTCTTCGCCATCGGCGACATGGCCGCCATTGACAACCTGCCCGGCGTCTGCGAGGTGGCCATGCAGGGCGGCCTGCATGCCGCCAACACGATCAAGCGGCGACTGAAGGGCGGCGAAAGCGTCCCCTTCAAGTACCGGGACCTCGGCAGTGCTGCGGCCATCGGCCGCTTCAAGGCGATCGTCAGCGTGGGCCCCCTGCGTCTCAGCGGCTTCCCCGGGTTCATCGTCTGGATGTTCGTGCACCTGGCCTTCCTCAACGGGTTCGGCCACCGGTTCACCACCTTGTGGCGCTGGGGCCGCGCCATGATCGGGCACGCCCGGCCCGAGCGCGTGTTCAGCGTCGGGCATACAGGCGGCGACCTCAGCCTGCCTGACGAGGTCAAGGCCGAGGTCATGCCCAACCCCTTCCCGATCCTCGAGGACAACGCGGGCTGGGCCGAACTGGTGGCGCGGGTCGGGACGCCGGCGGCGCCGAAGAACACCGGTGCCTCCAGCGAGGGAGGGTCCGCCCCGGCCTGAACCCGCCCGAGCACGCCCCTCGGTGGGGCCAACTACATTCGCCGGATGATCCTCGATCGATTCCTCGTCACGGACCAGGTCGCCATCGTCACCGCCAGCGGGCGCGGCATCGGCGCCGCCGCCGCGGTGGCGCTGGCCGAGGCGGGCGCCGACGTCGTGCTGGCCGCCCGCACCGAGGACCAGCTTCGCGCCGTGGCCAAGCAGGTGGAGGCGGTCGGCCGCCGCGCCATCGTCGTGCCCGGCGACCTCACCGACTTCGACCTCATGGCATCGCTGGCCGAGACCGCCTTCGCCGAGCTGGGCCGCCTCGACATCGTCGTGAACAACATGGGCGGGACGATGCCGCGGCCGCTGCTCGACACTTCGCCGCGGTTCTTGGAGGAGGCCTTCCGCTTCAACGTCTCGGCCGGGCACGCCCTGGTCCGGGCGGCCGTGCCGCGCATGCTCGAGGGCGACCACCCCGGCGGGGCCATCGTCGGCATCTCCTCAGTCATGGGACACGTGGCCGGCCGCGGCTATGTGGGCTACGGCACGGTGAAGGGAGCGCTCGAGCAGTACACCCGGCTCGCCTCCCGCGACCTGGCGCCGCGCATCAGGGTCAACGCCATCGGCGTCGGATCGACCGCCACCTCGGCGCTGGACATCGTCATGTCGAGCGACGAGTTGCGCACCGCCATGGAGGACGCCACCCCCCTGAAGCGCCTGGGCCACGTCGACGACATCGCGTCGGCGATCTTGTACCTCGCTTCACCTGCCGGCTCCTACGTGACCGGCAAGATCATCGAGGTCGACGGCGGCCTGCAGTCGCCCAACCTCGAATTCCCCCTCCCCGACCTCTAGAGAGGCACCGCCATGCCATATCGCGTCGTGCAGTGGAGCACCGGCAACGTCGGGCGCCATTCCCTGGCGGGGATTCACGCCCACCCCGAGCTGCAGCTGGTCGGGGTCTACGTGTCCAACCCCGACAAGGTAGGCCACGACGCCGGCGAGCTGGCCGGGCTGGTCAGCACCTTCGGCGTGGCCGCGACGAGCGACGTGGACGCGCTGCTCGAACTGAAGCCCGACTGCATCGTGCACACCGCCATGGCCGATGACCGGATCTTCGAGGCCCTCACGGACCTCGAGCGCTTCCTGGCTGCTGGTTGCAACGTGGTCTCCTCCAGCCCGGTCATGCTGCAGTACCCCGCGCCCGACGACCCCCTGGCGGCGCCTGTCATCGCCGCGGCAGAGAAAGCGGGCGTCTCGATCTTCGTCAACGGCGTCGATCCCGGGTTCGCCAACGACGCGCTGCCGCTCGTCCTGTCGGGCGTCAGCGAGCGCATCGAGGAGGTGCGCTGCTCCGAGATCCTCAACTACAACACCTACAACCAGCCCATGGTCCTCTTCGGCATCATGGGCTTCGGCGGCGCCATGGACGAGGTGCCGTTCCTGCTCACCCCCGGCGTCCTGACCATGGCCTGGGGCTCGGTCGTCCGCCAGATCGCCGCCGGCCTCGGCGTGACCCTGACCCACGTGACCGAGTGGTACGAGCGCGAGGCGGCGCCCGAGGACTTCGAGGTGGACGCGGGCATCATCAAGTCCGGGACCGCCGCCGCGCTGCACTTCGAGGTGCGCGGCATGGTCGGCGACCGCGCTGTGGTCGTTCTCGAGCACGTGACCCGGTTGCGCGACGACCTCGGCGCCACGTGGGCCCAACCCGCCGGGCAGGGCTGCTACCGGGTCGAGATCAAGGGCGAGCCGAACTACACGCTCGATCTGCAGCTCATGGGTACGGACGGCGACCACAACACGGCCGGGCTCAAGGCAACCGCCATGCGGCTCGTCAACGCCGTGCCGGCGGTGATCGCGGCGCCACCCGGCCTCGTCACCGCCCTCGACCTCCCCCTCGTCACCGGCCGGGGTCTCGTCGTCGCCTGAGCACGTCGGGCGCACCGGCGCAACTCGCCCGGAGCGGCATCACGCCACCGGCTGAATTGATTTCAGCCGTCCATCAGCCAGGAGGAGCGAAGAACTCCAGAGCGATGTTGTCGGGGTCGCGAAACGAAAGGCCCGAGCCGTAGGGGGCGTCGACGATGCCGCCATTGTCGATGCCGAGCTCATTGAGCTTCGACTCCCACTGCTCGAGCTCGGCCCGGTTGGCGCAAGCGAACGCAACGTGGTCCAGACCCAGCCGACGCTCGTCGAATGGATCCGACCCGTGCAGATCAGGGAACTGGTGGATCCCAACCAGAGTCTGACCACCGAGGAGCCATACGACGTGGTGGAACGGACCTGTATCCTCATCGATCACCGGAGGCGCCCCGAAGAGGCTCTGGTACCAGGGCCGACTCCGATCGAGATCGGTGACCGTCAGAGCCACGTGGGTGACGCCGGGGAAATCGGGCACGATGCCTCCTTGATGGACGTTGTTTTTTCAACCATAGCTCCCGGATCCACTCGGTTCTCGGGGTCTCTCCTCGTTGTCGGACAGGGCATCCGAGCCGCGCCGATCTTCGAGCGGTGCTCGCTCACGACCACCCGCCGGCAGACCACTCTGCCGTCATCGCGACAGCGCCACTCATCGGACTGCGAGCCCCCGGCGAGACCCGATGTCCCGCCCCCCCTCGCCCGGTGCCGACCCGTACGGGCCGGAGGGTGTCGCAGCGTCAGGACTGAATGAAGGCCAGCAGATCGGCGTTGATCGTCTCGGCTTCAGTGGTCGGCATGCCATGGGGAAATCCCGCGTAGGTCTTCAGCGTCCCGTTCTGCACGAGCTGCGCGGACAGCGGGCCGGAGTCGGCGTAGGGGACGATCTGGTCGTCGTCCCCGTGCATCACCAGCACAGGCACCGTGATCTTCTTGAGGTCCTCCGTGAAGTCGGTCTGCGAGAAGGCGACGACGCCGTCGTAGTGCGCCTTCGCTCCCCCCATCATCCCCTGGCGCCACCAGTTCTCGATGATCGCTTCCGAGGGCTCGACACCAGGCCGGTTGAAGCCGTAGAAGGGCCCAGACGGCAAGGCCCGGTAGAACTCTGAGCGGTTGGCGGCCAGTTGGGCCTGGAGATCGTCGAACACGCTCTTCGGGAGGCCGCCGGGATTGGCGTCGGTCTTCACCATGAGCGGCGGTACCGAGCTGATGAGAACCGCTTTGGCGACACGACCCTCGCCGTGCCGCGCGATGTAGTGGACGACCTCGCCACCGCCGGTCGAGTGGCCGACGTGGACGGCATCGTGGAGATCAAGGTGTGCGGTCAGCGCGGCGAGATCATCGGCGTAGTGGTCCATGTCGTGACCATCGCTGGTCTGCGTTGAACGGCCGTGCCCACGCCGGTCGTGGGCGATAACCCGGTAGCCATGACCAAGGAAGAACAGCAGCTGGGTGTCCCAGTCGTCAGCTGAAAGCGGCCACCCGTGACTGAAGACGATCGCCTGGCCTGATCCCCAGTCCTTGTAGAAGATGTCTGTGCCATCGGTCGTGGTGATCGTTCCCATTTCAACAACCTCCTGACTGGAAGTACGCGTGTACAACCTATGGCGTTACTGCCCGAGCCCGCACGTCCGAGTGGGAGGCCAGCGCACCTCCATCTCGGATCGCTCGAGGCGCCTGAACCTCCACGTCCCGGTTCTCCCCGTGTCCGTAGAATGCGGCCATGCCACCGCCCAGCCTTGCTCAGCAGGAACGCACGACCCTCTGCGACCTCCTTGTCGAGCGTGGTCCCGACTCGCCCACGCTGTGCGAAGGGTGGTGCACCGCCGATCTGGCGGCGCACCTCGTTGTCCGTGAACGGCGGCCCGACAGCGGGCCCGGGCTCGTCTGGCCTCCGCTGGCGGGCTACACGGACAAGGTCCGGACCGCCGTGCGGGATCGCACGCCGTTCGAGAAGCTCGTCGAGACCGTGCGGCGCGGGCCGCCGCTGCTCCTCCGTCCCTTCGACGGGCCGATGAACACAGTCGAGTTCTTCATCCACGTAGAGGACGTGCGTCGCGCCCAGGACTCCTGGGAGCCCCGCCCGATCTCCCCCGAATTGGCCGATGCCCTCTGGGCGCGCGTCGGACCAGGTGGGATGGCGAAGAAAGTCCCCGCCACGATCGTGATCACCTCGCCGGGACGGGCCGAGAAAGTCCACGGGACCGGGCCGCGCCTGACAGTGGCGGGCGACCCGGGAGAGCTCACCATGTTCGGCTCCGGTCGCCAAGGCGCAGCCAAGGTCGAGATCAGCGGCGACGCCACGCTCGCCGCACAGCTGCGCACTGCGTCGCTTGGTGTCTGACCTGCCCGATCGGGAACCCGGCTCTACGGCTCCGTGACTGTCCAGCCGCGACGACGCAGCACTTCAGCGAGCTGTTCCGAAGGCAGCGCGGCAATCATTTCTTCCTGTGCGGAGAGCCGCCACGCCGACGCCGCGACGGCAGGACCCCCCTCAGTTTCTGCGTCCTGGAGCTGAGCGATGAAGGTCGCCGCTTCGTCGCGCGAGAACCTGCCCCCAGCCTGACGCTGGGTGAACCCCATCGGGCCGCGTGCATCGCGGAAACCTGAGTGTCCGGCGCCCTCGAGGAGGGCCAGGAGCTCGCGCACCTGCGTGGAGGAGGCCGGTGGGCCTGACTGCTGACCGAACGCCATTGCCGGGCATTCTTGTCCACGTGACCGTGCGGCGGCGTGACGGTCCCAGAGGCAAGGCGTCTCTGCGCCCTCGACGCGGCGTGAAGCCGCGGCCTTTCCGCAATTTCAATTGGACGTGACCCGAGCCGACCCTGCCCGCGGGGCGCTGCACTAGGAACCGGAACCCGTGAAGTCCATCCTCAAGCGGGTCAGGGTCGAGGACGTGATCCGCCACGCCCCGTCAACCCGCTCGTAGGTCTCGTGGTAGTGGCCGTCGCCCTGCAACCGGGTGCCGTCCGGCCACACGATGACGTCGTGGAGCGCCCAGATCCCGGTGGCGGTGGTGGAGGAGGTGAGCTCGATCTCGGGCATGTGGCCGTGGTGCACGGTGACGGCGTCGGCCAGCGTCCGCTGCAGGAACTCGAGGAAGGCATCCGCACCGGTGACGACGCCCCCGCCCGAGTCCGTCGTGTCCATGACGACGTCGTCGGCGAACACCTGGCGCATGCCCGCCCAGTCCTTGGTGTCCATGGTCCGGAAGTAGCGCGCCTTCAGCTGCTTGATGGCTTCGACGTCATCCACGTCGTGGCGTCCTCTCCCGCTCAGGAGTAGCGGGCGGCCCTGGTGCCGGGCGGGTTGCTGGTGCCGGGAACGGCGTCGGGGTTCTCGACACAGACCTCGGATTCGAGGCCGTCGGGGTCCCGGAAGAAGAGGCTGAGCATGGGCCCGAAGTCGGTGACGAAGTCGTCCGCCGCCCCGCGGGCCATCAGCCGGGCGCGGATCTCCTCGAAGTCCTGGAGCGAGGCGGCCTGGAGGGCCAGGTGGTCGAGGCGGCCGCGGCCGAACATCGGGGTCTGGCGGTCGGCCTCGGTGTTCCCCTCTATCTCGAAGACGTTGAGCTCGGCCCAGTCACCGATCTTGATGATGGAGAGCCGGGGGCCCTTGCCCTCGGGGAACTCGGATCCGTCCCGCAGGACCTCGGCCTCGAAGACGTCCCGGTAGAAGTCGTTCAGGCGCGTGGCGTCGTGGGTGATCACGGCGACGTGGTTCAAGCCCTTCAGCAGCATGGTGCCTCCCCCGGATGCTCAGGCGACGATCTCGCTCGTCTGCAGGACGGGAGCGATGGACGTGTAGTTGGCGACGTCCGCGAGCACGTCGGCCGTGCCCTCGGCCGCCATCGCCTGTTGGAGCGCGTCGGTTGAGTCGAACGTGAAATGCACCGCGGCCACGTACGGGCCGTCGACCCCCTTGTCGATCTCGGCGCTCTCGAGACCCCAGGTGCGCGCGGCCAGCGGCACGTGCTTGTCGCGGTAGTAGTCGTGGTCGAACGACGCGCCCTCGGTCACCGGGTAGAACACGGACAGACGGATCATGGAACGCCCCCTTGGTCGGTCATCGACAGTCTGCCAGGTGATGGTGAATGAGGCTCCTCAGCGGAAGTCCCGGCTGGCCGGCACCGCCGTCCCCACCACCAGCGCCTCCACCCGCTCGGCGTCGAAGCTGACCGCCCCCTGCCCCTTGCGCACCCGCCCGCGGATCAGCAGCACGGGGGCGTGGCGGGCCACGTGCTTCCAGCGGGCCCAGGCCCCGCGGGAGAAGACCACGTTCACGTGGCCCGTCTCGTCCTCCAGGTTGACGAAGACCGCGCCCCGGGCCGTCTCGGGATGCTGGCGGTGCGTCACCACGCCGGCCACCGAGGCCCGCTCGCCGTCGGCGCACACCTCGAGCGCCACCGCCGTCCGCACGTCCATGGCCTCGAGCCGCTCCCGGGCGAGGTGCATGGCCGTGCGCTCGGGGGCCAGCCCCAGCGCCCACAGGTCGTCGCCCACCGACTCGTAGAGGCTGGGCTCGGGCAGCGGCGGCGCCTCGGCCCCCACCACCACCCCGGGCAGGCGGTCCGGGGTGCCCTGGGCCGCCGCCCCGGCCGCCCACACCAGCCGGCGCCGCGAGGCCGGCGTCCCGCGCGCCTCCCCGTCCCCGTCCCCGCCCCCGTCCGAGGGTCCCTCGGGGTCGAGGGCGCCGGCGGCGGCCAGCGTCTCGAGCTGGGCCCGGGTCGCCCCCGCCCGCCGCACCAGGTCCTCGCCGCCGGCCCAGGGCCGGCCGGCCACGATGCGTTCCGCCGTGGCGTCACCCACCCCGCGCACCGACCCCAGCCCGAGGCGCAGCACGGCCTCGCCGGAGTCGCCTGCTTCGAGGGACGCCCCCACCTCGGAGCGGTTCACGTGCGGCCGGCGCACGCGCACCCCGTGCCGGCGGGCGTCGGCCACCAGCGACTGGGGCGACCAGAACCCCATGGGCTGCGAGTTCAAGAGCCCCGCCGTGAACGCCGCTGGATAGTGCAGCTTCAGCCAGGCCGACGAGTACACCAGGTGCGCGAACGAGACCGAGTGCGACTCGGGGAAGCCGAAGTTGGCGAAGGCGGCCAGCGCGTCGAAGACCTGGTCCGCCACCGCGCCCGTCACGCCGCGCGCCGCCATCCCGTCGTAGAGGCGCGCCCGCATCTTCTCCATGCGCGCCGCCGAGCGCTTGGCCGCCATGGCCTGGCGCAGCTCGTCGGCGTCGGCCGCGCTGAAGCCGGCGATGGCGACGGCCATCTCCATCAGCTGCTCCTGGAAGAGCGGGACCCCGAGGGTGCGCTCGAGGATCGGCTCGAGCAGCGGGTGCAGGTAGGTGACGTCCTCCTCGCCCCGGCGCCGGCGGATGTAGGGGTTCACCGCGTGGCCCTGGATGGGGCCGGGGCGGATGAGCGCCACCTCGATGGCGATGTCGTAGAAGGTGCGCGGCGCCACCCGGGGCAGCGTCCCCATCTGGGCCCGGCTCTCGACCTGGAAGACCCCGACCGTGTCGGCCCGGCACAACAGGTCGTAGACCGCGTCCTCCTGCGGCAGCTGCCCCAGGTCGACCTCCACGCCGTCGAAGGCGCGCACCAGGTCGACCATGCGGTGCAGCGCCTCGAGCATGCCGAGGCCGAGCAGGTCGAACTTCACCAGCCCGATGGCGGCGCAGTCGTCCTTGTCCCACTGCAGCACACTGCGCCCCGGCATGCGACCCCACTCCACCGGGCACACCTCGACCACCGGCCGGTCGCACAGCACCATGCCGGCCGAGTGGATGCCGAGGTGGCGCGGCCGGTCCAGCACCTCGGCCGCCAGCTCGGCCACCAGCGCCGGCACCCCCCCAGCACCGCCATCGGCCACCTCGTGCACCGCCGCCGCCGAGGACGCGCCGCGCCCGTGCCCGGCGTCGATGCCGGCGGCCCAGGCGTCCACTTGCTCGGGGGTGAAGCCGAACGCCTTGCCGACGTCGCGCACGGCCGAGCGCGGCCGGTAGGTGATGACGTTGGCCACCTGGGCTGCGTGGCGGCGGCCGTAGCGCTCGTAGACGTACTGGATGACCTCCTCGCGCCGTCCCGACTCGATGTCCACGTCGATGTCGGGGGGGCCGTCGCGCGCCGGCGAGAGGAAGCGCTCGAAGAGCAGCCCGAGGTCGACGGCGTCGACGTTGGTGACGCCGAGCGCGTAGCAGACGGCCGAGTTGGCCGCCGAGCCGCGGCCCTGGCAGTAGATGTCGAGCCGCCGGCACACCCGCGCGATGTCCCACACCACGAGGAAGTAGCCGGCGAAGCCCAGCTGGCCGATCACGGCGAGCTCGTGCTCGATGTGCTCCCACGCGCCGGGCACCCGCTCGGCCCCGGGGGGGCCGTAGCGCGCCAGCGCCCCCTCGGTCACCAGCTGGCGCAGGTAGCCCTGCTCGTCCATCCCCGCGGGGACGGGGAAGTCGGGCAGCCGCGGCGCGACCAGGCGCAGGTCGAAGGCGCAGGCGCGCCCGAGCTCGGCCGCCCGCTCGACCACGCCGGGCCAGCGGGCGAAGCGACGGGCCTGCTCGCCCGCCGAGCGCAGGCAGGCCGCCGGGGCCGAGGGCAACCAGCCCTCCAGCTCGGCCAGCGGGCGGCGCGCCCGGACCGCGGCGAGCGTGGTGGCGAGCCGGAACCCGCCCGGCGTGGCGTAGTGCACGTTGTTGGTGGCCACGGCATCGACGTCCCACTCGACGGCCAGGCGGGCCAGCGCGTCGTTGCGCGCCGTGTCGAGCGGGTCCCCGTGGTCCCACAGCTCCAGGGCGACGTTGGCGCGCCCGAACGCATCGACGAGGCGTCCCACCTCCCGGGAGGCCGCCCGGGGCCCGGCATCCATCAGCGCGGCGGGGACCGCCCCCTTCCGGCAGCCGCTCAGCACCAGCCAGTGGTCCCCCGCGGCGCGCGCCAGCGCGTCGAGGGTGAAGATCGGCTTCCCCTTCTCCCCGCCGGCCAGGTGCGCGTCGGCCAGCACGGACGAGAGCCGCGCGTAGCCGTCGGGATCCCGGGCCAGCAGCACGAGGTGCGTGCCGGTCGGGTCGGGCTCGCCCGTGCGCGGGCTGGCCGGCGCCAGCGTCACCTCGGAGCCGAAGACCGTCGGCAACCCGCACACCCGGGCCGCCTCGGCGAAGCGCACCACGCCGTAGAAGCCGTGATGGTCCGTCAGCGCCAGCGCGGCCAGCCCGAGCCGGTCCGCCTCGGCCACCAGCTCCTCGGGGTCGCTGCTGCCGTCGAGGAAGCTGAACCCCGAGTGGGCGTGCAGCTCGGCGTAGGCCTCAGTCATAGACGGCCTCCACCCACCACTGCCCCCGCTCGGTGCAGAGCAGGCGCGCCATCCCGTCCGCGGTGACCACCTGCAGGCGGGCCCGGCGCCGGCGCACCGCCCACCAGCGTTCGGTCACCGGCCAGGGGCCGGCCCAGCCCAGGACCGACAGCCAGGGACCGCCCCCGACCGACAGCCGCTCGATCCCCGCGGTGAGCAGCCCGCGCCCGCTGACCTCGACGGCCCGGCCGGCGCCGTCGACCACCTCGGCGCGCCGCGGGACCCGCAGCACGTCGGTCGGCGCCGGTGGGGGCACCTGCCCCGGCCACGGGGCACCGCCCGCCGCCGTCTCCGTCTCGGGGCTCCCCCAGGGCAGCAGCACCGACTGGCCGGCCGGGTCGCGCCCGCCCCGCACCCGGCCCATCAGCACGGCCTCCACCCCCAGGCGCTCCTGCACCCGGACGAAGGAGCGGGCGGCCCGGGCGTCCGCCTCCGAGGCGCCGCCGAAGAAGCCGGGCTGGGAGGGCGGCGGCGGGACGTCGGGGCCCCGGTCGGGGTCCTCGCCCCGGGCCACCCGCAGCCGGCGCTCGATGGTGCGGTCGCGCAGCCCGGCCAGCTCCCCGCTCTCCCCGCGGGCCACCGCGTGGCAGGCGGCCGCGTCCGCCCCGAAGCGGTCCGAGATGCTCGCCGCGGGCAGCGCGGCAAGCTGCCCCAGGGTGGTCACCCCCAGCCGCTGCAAGGTGACGGCCAGGTCGGGCCGGGCCAGTGTGGCCACCGACCATGGGGCGAGGAAGTCCGCCGTCCCGCCGGCCGGGACGATCAGCTCCGCTCGGGCGGCCAGCATGGCCGCGAAGAGCCCGTCGGCCACCCCGATGGCGGCCTCCTCACCGACGATGCCGGCCAGGCGCGCCACCACGGCCTCCTCGCCGCCGAAGAACCGGGCGGGGCCGCGGGCGGGTAGCGCGCCGACCCCGAGCCGGACCGGATGGACCCACGGGCAGAGCGCACCGGCCCGCTCCAGCACGCGGGCGAACCGCCGGGCCTCCTCCCCCTCGGCCCCTTCCTCGAGGAGCTCGGGGCACCAGATGACGACCAACCGTTCCACCACTTCTTCTCCACCGCTCCGCTCAGGCCGCCTCCGGCCCGACATCGGGGCCGGCCCCCGCCGGCCCGTGCTCCTCCACTCCGGTCGGCGCCACTCCGGTCGGCGCCACTCCGGTCGGCGCCACTCCGGTCGGCGCGACTTCGGTCTGGGCGTGCCCGTCCGCCGCTTCCTCGATCGCGCCCGAGCCGGCGGGGAGCCAGAGCGAGCACTCGCTGACCCGACCGGCGGCCCGGCGCCCGCTCACCCGCACCTCGGCCCGGCGGCCCCGCAGGTGCCCGTGGCCCCGGCCGACGCCCTCCCACTCGACCGCCCCGACCGAGAGCGCCAGGTCGCCCCCCTCGGGCCAGGCACCGGGGCCCTCGAGCAACACGACCAGCGCCGCCTGGCGCTCGCGGGCGCGGGCCGTCAGGTGGCGCGCCGCGGTCAGGCGCGCCCGGCCCGGCGGGCGCACCAGGACGGCGTCGACCCCCGAGAGGAGGTCGCCGGCGGCCTCGGCCCACCCGTTGCCGGGGTGGGGCACGAAGACGACCCGGCGCAGATCGAGCCCGAGCCCGGCGGCCGCCACCACCCCCGGGTCGGACAGGCCCACGGCGGCGCACCAGCTCCCGGCGGCCGACGCCGCGGCCAGGAGGGCCAGCGCCAGGGTGGTGGCGCCGTGGCCGGGTGGCCCCGCCACCGTGGTGGTCGTCCCCCGGCGCAGGGAGCCGGCCGGGAAGAGCGGGGCCAGGGGCGGGGGCACCGGCAGGGTCCGCCCGGCCACCGGTGTGGCGGGCCGGACCCGGTCGGCCAGCCCCGCGGGGAGCTCCCGGGCACGGGGGGACGACGGATCCCCGGCAGAAAAGGCGAACATATGTTCGCACCTTAGCCAGGTCATGTGCCGCCCGCTCGGGGCACCGAACGCCCAGGTCAGGGACTGGACGGCCTCCGGGGCCCCCGGTGGGCCACAATGCAGCCCGCATGTGTGGACGCTTCGCTCTCTTCACTCCCCCGGCCCGGATCGCCCGTTACTTCCAGGCCTCCCTCGCCGAGGGCGCCGACGGTGAGCACGCCCCCAGCTGGAACGTGGCGCCGACCGATTCGGTGCTCGGCGTCCGGGACCGCCCGGCCCGCCCGCCACAGCCCCACCCGCCGCAGCCCCACCCGCCGCAGCCCCACCCGCCACAACAGGGCCCGGCGGAGAGGGGCGGCGAGCCGGAACGGATCCTCATGTCCTTCCGCTGGGGCCTCATCCCCTGGTGGTCCAAGGACGCCAAGTCAGGCAGCCGGCTCTTCAACGCGCGCAGCGAGACCGTGGCCACCCGGGCCTCGTTCCGCGAGGCGTTCCGCGAGCGGCGGATCATCGTCCCCGCCGACGGCTTCTACGAATGGCGCAAGACGAAGACGGGCAGCAGACAACCGCACTACTTCAGCCGCGCCGACGGGCAGCCGCTGGCCTTCGCCGGCCTGGCCGAGCGCTGGCGCGACAAGAACGCAGCGCCGGACGCGCCCGTCATACGGAGCTGCACCGTGATCACCTCACCCGCCGGTCCGGACATGTCCGGCATCCACGACCGCATGCCCGTGATCCTCGACCCCGCCACCTTCGACCTCTGGCTCGATCCGGCCAACGAGGACGTCGAGGAGCTCCGCGCGCTGCTGCGCCCCCCAGCGGCGGGCACCGTCGTGCACCACCCGGTCGGGCCCCGCATCGGCAACGTCCGCAACAACGACGAAGCGCTGATCGAGCCCGCTTGACGCCGCACCGTCCGACACCCGACGGTTCCTTCGACCGGCCGCGCTTCGACCGGCCGCGCTTCGATCGCCGCACGCTCCTCGCCGCCGCACTGGCGACCGGTGGCGCCGCCGTGCTGGCCGCGGCCAGCCGGGGCGAGGGCGCCGGCGCCGCCATGGCGCAGTTCGCGGCGCGCACCAAGCCCGCCGGCTCGGACCTCGGCGCCATCGAGCACGTCGTGTTCCTCATGCAGGAGAACCGCTCCTTCGACCACTATTACGGCACGTATCCAGGGGTCCGGGGCTTCGACGACCATCCGCACGGCTCCCTCGGGAACTTCGCCCAGGCCTGGCCCGGCGGGCGCGATCGCACGCTGCTCCCCTTCCATCTCGACACCTCCTCGGGCATCGGCGAGTGCACTGCCGACCTCGACCACAGCTGGCACGGCGAGCACCTCAGCTGGAGCCGCGGCGACAACGGCGCCTTCGTCAGCACGCACGTGCAGTCGCAGTTCGAGGGGCCCGAGCACGGCGTCCTCACCATGGGCTACTACCGCCGGCCGGACCTGCCCTTCTATTACGCGCTGGCCGACGCGTTCACCCTTTGCGACCACTACCACTGCTCGGTGCTCGGGCCGACGCACCCGAACCGCCTCATGGCGCTGTCGGGCACCGTCGACCCCACCGGCGCCGCGGGCGGCCCGGTGCTCATCACCAACTCATCGCCCGACGCCATCGGGAGCGTGCACTGGGACACCATGCCCGAGGTGCTGGAGGACGCCGGGGTGAGCTGGAAGGTCTACAACCCGGCGGGTGGCATCTACACCCCGGAGTTCCAGCGGCAGCACGGCCTGGTCAGCGACGCCATCCTCCCCTACTTCAGCCAATACCAGAACCCCACGTCGACGCTGTACCAGAAGGCCTTCCTCCCGCAGTACCCCGACGACTTCCTGGCCGACATCAAGTCGGGGCAGCTGCCCGCGGTCAGCTGGATCATCCCGCCCATCGGCTACGACGAGCACCCGTCGTCGCCCCCCGCCCTCGGTGAGTGGTTCACCAGCCAGGTGCTCTCGGCCCTCGTGGCCAACCCGAAGGTGTGGTCCAAGACGGTGCTCTTCCACATGTACGACGAGAACGACGGGTTCTTCGACCACGTGCCGCCACCGGTGGCGCCGCACGGCACACCCGGGGAGTACGTCACGGTCTCGCCGCTGCCGAGCCCGGCGCACGGCATGGCCGGGCCGGTGGGCATGGGCTTCCGGGTGCCGATGCTGGTGCTGTCGCCCTTCAGCCGGGGCGGCCACGTGGCGTCCCAGGTGTTCGACCACACGTCGCAGCTGCGCTTCCTAGAGGAGCGCTTCGGGGTGAAGGCACCCAACATCTCGGCCTGGCGCCGCCGCACCGCGGGCGACCTGACCTCGACGCTGCACCCGCGCTCGCACGACGTCTCCGTGCCCAAGCTGCCCAGCACGTCCAAGGACCAGACGGCCAACGTCATGGCGGAGGGCTGCACGGAGGGAACCATCCTCCAGGTGACGCCCACGTCCGGCATGCCGGTCTACCCGGTCCCGGCGCAGCAGTCGATGCCGCGCCAGGAGACGGCCTGATCGGGCCGCCCGGGCTCGGGCGCATCGTGGTCCTGAACGGGACGCCGCGCTCGGGGAAATCGAGCATCGCGTCCGCGATGCAGGAATCGTCGGAGGCGCTGTGGCTCAACCTGGGGGTCGATGCCTTCGCCGACGTGGTCCCGGCCCGGTTGCGGCCCGGCATCGGGTTGCGCCCGGGCGGGGAGCGGCCCGATCTGGAGGACGCCGTGGTGCCGCTGTTCGGGGCGCTCTACGCGGCGGTCGTCGCGTGGAGCCGCTCGGGGCTCGATGTCGTGGTCGACGTCGGCCATCACGACGACTACTCCACGGCGCTGGGCGTCCTGCCCAAGGTGGCGCGGGACGTGTCGGGACTGCCGGCCTTCTTGATCGGTGTCCGCTGCCCGGTCGAGGTGATCATGGCCCGCCGGGATGCGGGCTCGTCGCGCGCCGGCGGCGGGCGCGGCGGGCGTGGCGGCAGTGTGCGCTACGTCACCAGCGAGCCCGACGGGTCGGTCCCCGAGGTCGTGGAGCGGTGGGAGCGGGCGGTGCACGACCCGGGCATCTACGACCTCGAGGTGGACACGTCGGCGGCCTCGCCCGAGGCCTGCGCCGCCGCCATAGTGCGCCGGCTCGCCGAGGGACCACCGGTGGCCTTTGCCACCCTGGCGGCGCGCCCCTGACCGACCTCAGGAAGCGGGGAACTGCACCTGCTGCGCCTGGGCCAGCAGCGCGGCCTTGTCCGCGGGGAGGATGTAGCCCTCGGCGATGGCCTTGTCGAGGCTCTTGGTGTCGGCGGCGACGTAGCTGCTCTGGGTCCCGTAGAGGCTGGCCAGCTGGGCCGGGGTGAACGCCACGGTGGACCCGAAGAGGCCGCAGATCACGCTGGCGCCGGCAGCCGGTGCGCCGCTGAGGGTGGAGACCGGCACGTCGACCGCCGGCGTCCGGACACCCCCGATCACGTTGCCGTGCGCATCGAGGGCGAGCGTCGCCGGCTGGGTGCTCGACAGCTTGAAGGGAGGTGGGCTCGGGGGCGGCGTGCCGTGGTCGACCCACTTGTCGAAGGCGGTGAAGGCCGACTGGACCACGTTGTGCTGCGGCCCGCTGTTCACGGGCGTGGTGCAGCCGAGGATGCTCGCCGCTGCGCCCACGGTGTACGCGTCGGCGTGCGCGGTGCCGGCGATCTCCCAGGTGCGGATCTTGGCGGTGTTGGGTTGCTGGGCGGGGGCGTAGCCCAGCTGTATCAGGTCTGTCTGGGTCTGGGACATGAAGACCGGGACCTTCAGGTCGGTGCGGATGCGCAGATTGTCCGGCCCGTTGCTCGACGCGATGGATGTGCCCGCCAGTGAGGCACCCGAACCACCCCGGCTGTGGATGAAGATGCCGTCGTAGGTGTTGGTCCGCGGCTGCAACGCATCGGCGAACGTGGTCAGGTAGAAGGCGGATTGGGACTCCCCGATGGCCAGGATGTGCTTCGGCTTCAAGCCGCCCAACGCGGTGAGGTGCGGGGCGCGGAGCGCCTGCCCGATCTGAGCGAACATGTCCAGCGCGTACTGATCACCGGGGTGGTGCAGCGATCCGTAGCGGTCCGGCTCGTCCTGGACCAGTCCATGTGCACCGCCCGAGGCGCCGGATGTGCCGAGCAGGGCCTGCCCGCCGTCCACGCCCAGCGCCTGGGCCGAGACCCCGACGTACGCATAGCCGTCGCGGATCAGCATCGGGTTGAGGAAGTCCCAATCGGGTGACGACTCCCCGGCCGAGACGTTCATCCACTCGACGATCACCGTCCCGTTGAAGTGGGCGGGGTTCGTGGGACGGCGCACCAGGATGCGGGTCTCGTAGGACGCCGTCGTCGTCGGCGTGATCGTCCACTTGCCGTCGCTCGGCATGGAGTCGCCCTTGAACGCGGTGGCCGTCCCGGAGGCGAAGTACTCGTGCTCCCCGTACCCGTTGGCGGCCAGATCGGGGGGATGGACACTGAGGGGCTCCACGATGTGTCCCGTCGTGACCGGGCCGGTCAGGGTGGCCGCGGTGTGGAAGGTCACCTCGGAGGCGGGCGCGGTGGCGGCACCGGCTCCCTGCTGGGTGGCCAGGGTCAGCGGGAACAGCACGAGGAGCCCCGCCACCGCGACGAGGCCGGTTCTGACCCTGGGCACGATCGACGCGCGCCTTGTGCTCCACGACATGGACAGCCCCCTTTGCACGGTCCCCGTTGGCCGGCGCGCCGGTGACTCTACCCAGTCCAGGTCGCCGGTGGCCCCCAGGGGCGCCGGCGACCTCCTGAACATCAGGGGCTCAGGGGCCTCGCCTACCTGCCGGCTCTCGACGGGTCGGGATTGTCGCCATGCTCGGCATCCTGGGTGTGCACGCCGGCGTCCACCTCACGGTGGGTGGCTTCTTCCTGCTCGACAGCTTTTTGGCCCTGTCGCGCTTCCTGTTCACCTCGCTGCTGATCGTGGACGCGCGCGGCGCTTGCTGCCGGCCCTCGTCGTGATGCTGATCGGCGTCGCCATCCTCTACGGCATCTTCGTCCCCGCCTGCACCTACCCGACGCTCCGTGGCGACGCGCTCTCCGCGCTCTTCTACTTCGCCAACTGGCACTACATCGCGTCCGGTTCCAATCGACGTCCTCAGCGGGCGGCGAGAGCACCAAGGCCGTCGTGGACGAACGTGCCGCCCTTCAGGACGGCCAGCAGCCTGGCCTGGTCCTGCAGGAGCGTGATGTCGGCCAGGGGGTCGCCGTCGACGACGACCAGGTCGGCCAGGTAGCCGGCCTGCACCGAGCCGAGCTCGTGGGAGCGGCCCATGAGCTCGGCCCCGTTGCGGGTGGCCCAGCGGATCACGTCGAGGGGCGGGATCCCCGCCTCCTTCACGTAGAACTCGAGCTCGTCGGCGTAGCGGCCGTGCGGCAGGCTGATCGCGCCGTAGTCGTCGCCGCACAGGAGCTTCACCCCGGCCTCGTTGGCCTTGGGCAGCATGGAGAGCGCCTGCTCGATGTCCGTGGCCATGGCGGCGGTGAACCCGAGCCCCCCACCGCCCATCATCTCGGCGAAGCGGAACGGGAAGAGCTGGCTCGGGACGAGGAAGGTGCCGAGCTCGACCATCCGCTCAATGGCCAGTGCGTCGAGCCCATCGCCATGGTCGATGACGTCGATGCCGGCATCGAGCGCCATGTGGATGGCCTCGCGGTTGGCGATGTGACCGCGTACCAGCGCGCCGCGCTGGTGGGCTGCCTCGATTCCCGCCGTGATCTCCTCACGGGTCATCTCGATCTGCTCGCTCGGGGCCACCGTGCCGTGGCCGCCCGTCACGAACATCTTGATGATCTCGGCCCCCTGCTTGATCTCCTCGCGCACCGCGAGCCGGAAGGCGTCGGGGCCATCGGAGCGGTTGATGGCACCGCGGGCGCCGACGTCCCAGTACCACGGGAAGCTCTTGTCGCCGGCATGGCCCGTCGTGCTGACGTCGCGGCTGCCGGCCATCAGTCGGGGGCCCACGATCAGGCCCTCCGCGATGGCGGCCTTCATGGACGCGTCAATGGCAAAGGGCGCGCCCGCGCTCACCGCGCCGGTGAAACCGCTGCGCAGCAGCAACTCGAGGTGATGCGCCGCCCGCACCGCTTGGAGCGCCGGCGGCTCCTCCAGTCCGAACGGGGCCGTCTTCGAGCCGAGCTCGTGATAGGTGGCATGGAAGTGGCTGCTGACCATGCCCGGCATGACGGTGCGCCCCTCGAGGTCGACCACCCGGTCCTCGGGGCCGGTCTCGACGCTCTCGCCGGTGCGCACGGTGGCGATGCGACGACCCTCGATCACCACGGTGGTCCGGGGCCGCGCGCCGTCCGCGTCGAGGACGGTGGCGTCGCGGAGAACGAGCCTAGGCACCGTTGCCTGCCGTCTCGTGGGCTCCGGACACGGCTCCGGTACGGTCCTCGGGCACAGAGGGAACGATAGTGACCAGAACCCGGCGACCGCAGCGGCGCGTCCTGGCGGCCGGACGTCTTCGCGTCTCGGCAGGACGGTGACCCGCGGCGCGGGCGACACCGTGCTCTGTTCGGGTACCGCGGCGCTCAGCTCGTCGACGAGGATCGATCCGTTTCGCGATGTCTGGCTAGCCTGAACGAGCCAGACAGAAGGGTTGCACTATGCCTGGACCGAACTGGGCCGAGCAGGTCACGGCCATCGCCACCGCCGTCGGCGCCCTTGGGCTACTCGGCGCCCTCGGCGCAGCTGTGTTCGCCGGCCAACAGGTCAAAGAAGCGAGAAAGGCTCGGGAGTCCCAGATCGCAGCCGACTTCTTCCGACGATGGAACGAGGACGCGCTCTTGGAGACGCGCCGCCTCGTCGCCACCTTCGAAACGAGAGAGGCGCTGAGTGCGGCATTTCAAGGCTTCATTGCATCGAATGCCGATGAGGCGTACGTCTTGTACCGAGAACTCGATTACTTCGAGCAGCTGGCGGCGCTCGAGCACGTCGGCGCCTTTGACTTCGAACTGATCAGGTTGCTACTCGGACGAACGTTGATCGATCGCTGGGAAATGTGGAAGCCGTCCATAGATGCCATGAGGGGAACGGGTGGGTATCCAATGTTCGAGGCGCTCGTCGCGAAGATGAGCAACGCCCTCGCCTCCGCCGGCACGGGCGATTCCTTTCGGTCCACCGCCCCCTAGTTCGATCGGTCGCATCGACACGATGGCTCTGGCAGCGCCTGTCCCGCTGCATCGCCAGCTGGGGTGCGGTTGAGACCCCCAGAGTTGGACTGCCGTATCGATGGGTCATACCGCAGGACCCGAAATCTCGGCGTCCGCAAGCGACATCGCGGGGTGTATTGTCGTGATGGCTCAGTGAGAGCACCAGCGTCCCCGCTTACGGTGACAAGATCGAGAGTCCTGATGGGACCGAATGCCACATGGTGGGCTCGGCCGGCCCGGCAGCGCGAACTGCTCGGTCCCGAGCAATGACCGGCGCGTACGACACGGGCATGGACCTTCTCATCGAGTCTGCCAATGAGCTCGATATGGCAGCCGGTGCGTGTGAGAGCCCGGACGATGCGGCGCGCCTCTTTGCACTGGCGGACCGGATCAAGAGGTACCTGGCGATGAGCCGTCCCACCACGACTCTTGGAATGCGCCGGATCGTCTCGGACGGCGCGTGGCTCACGGATGAAGACGTGATCCATCGGACAGGAGAGTTCAATCAGTCCCACATACGAATCGTGTCGGGCTGAACGTTCGCAGGTCGCATCAGCACGGGTGGACTCGGCACGTTCCTGGGACAGCATCGGCACGATCAGGACGGTGACGTGACAACGACGAGCGACGCGTCGAGTGCTGGTGAGCTCTCCGCCAAGGTGCTGGATTTCGAGCGGATCGTGAAGGAGACGGTCACCAAGGCCAAAGAGCCCGGGTTCAGCCCCGAGGACTGGGCACCGCTGGCTGAACTGGTGGCCGTCGACGAGTTCGAGCGGGTGGGCTGCTGGCTCGAGGTGATGAACTGGACCGAGTACACGGAGTTCCTGACCAAGTGGGCCTCGCAGACCGCGTTCGAGACGGAGCGGCGGCGGATCTCCGAACTGCCCGGTCTCGTCTTCTTGGAACTGCAGGAGACGAACACCACAGAGTCGCGGTCCACCGTGGTCAACTCGCTCTCGGTCTACGAGTTCAACGACGCCGGCAAGATCCGGCATCTCGACATCTACCTCCAGCGCGAGCTCTCGGCGTAGCAGGAGCGCCGCCGGCCCGGTGCCTCAGGGGCAGAACCGGCCCCAGTCGTACGCCACCAGGCTGTGGAACGGTGCGGCCAGCAGAGGCTTCACCGCCTTCTCCGACCAACGCTTCCGGAGGGCCGGTCCCAGCCTCCGTGCCACGTCGGGCGGCTCGTCGTCGAGGAAGAGATAGCTGATGTGCAGGCCGCTGTTGTCCCTGGTGCAATACGGGGCCTCCAGAGGCTCGGCCGCGCCCCACCACGCACCCCCCACGCCGGAAACGTCGACGAGACACCGGGCCGGCTCCTCCCCGCGCTCCACCAGGATGTAGACGCCCTTGGTCGGCCACCAGGGCAGCACGTCCGCACCGACCTTGATGCGGGGAGCGGCCGCCATCCCATCGAGGCGATAGGCGCCCCGTTCCACCATCGGGAGCAGGTATGGTGCCCGGCCGGCTTCGCGCAGTGCCACGCTCAAGGCGTTGAAGTCGTCCATCGCCGCGAGTCCCGTGAACAGGTAGGTCATGAGGTGGTCCGTGGCGTCGAAGCGCTCCGCGCTGGCGGCCCGCGCCGCCCGGCAGGCGGGGGTCGAGA
The DNA here is from genome assembly GCA_963764305.1 of uncultured Acidimicrobiaceae bacterium. Lineage (GTDB taxonomy): Bacteria > Actinomycetota > Acidimicrobiia > Acidimicrobiales > RAAP-2 > Bog-473. Next base: position 261,747 of record CAVXSD010000007.1, read on the forward strand.
CCAGACGGAACGACGTGCGCAACATGGTGAGGCGCTGCTGTTCGGGACGGTGGTCGAGCGAGTGCCATTCGAGATAGTCGGCGTCCCGGCCTTCGGGATGCCGCTCCGAGAACGAGGTGAAGATCGTGGTGACATCCGTGCGCCCCGTGGCCACCACCGCGGGAGATGCATCGGACGGAGTTCCGACGAGCGCCGACATGGAGACGAATCTACGTGGGCCGCGCCGGCGGCGCATGCGGGCGGCCCGGCGCCCGAATTCTTGACGACGTGCGAGGCGTCTCCTACGGTGCCGACGCAGAAGTTCGGCCGCGCTGCCGCCATGCCGGCGCCGCGGGGCCAACCCCGAAGCAGCGGAGGCCCGCCGGCATGCTCCAAGGCGAGAAGGTCCTCATCACCGGTGCCAGCGGGAAGATCGCCTTCCCGATCGCCCGCCTGCTGGCGCAGGACAACGATGTCTGGGGCGTGGCCCGGCTGCGAGATCCCGCACAACGCCAGCGGCTCGAGAGCGTCGGCGTGCGACCGGTTCCCCTCGACATCTCAGGCGGTGACTTCTCGACCCTGCCCGGCGACTTCACCTACGTCTTCCACGCCGCGGTCGACACCGGGACGGGGGACTGGCGTCGTTGCGTCGACACCAACGCACGGGTCCCGGGCGACCTTGTGTACCACTGCCGCACGGCCAAGGGCTTCGTGTACTGCTCGACCGGCTCTATCTACGCGTACCAGGGACAGCGACCTCTGAAAGAGGACGACCCACCGGGTGTCCCGCAGCGGGCGAACTACAGCTTCTCGAAGGTCGCCGGGGAGCAGGTCTGCGCCTGGGTGGCGACGCACTTCGACGTCCCGCTCACGATCATCCGGATCTGCTCGACCTACGGGCCCGAGGGAGGCGCCCCGGCCGACCGCCTGGAGAGGATGCTGCGGGGAGAGCCGATCCGCCTGTACCCGGACCCGCCCAACAACTTCAACCCGATCTACGAGGACGACTACGTCGAGCTCGGCATCCGGGCGATGGAGGTCGCCGCCGTGCCGCCGGTGACCGTCAACTGGGGAGGCAGCGAGACCGTGAGCGCCGAGGAGTACTGCGCCTACATGGGCGAGCTCGTGGGTGTCGAGCCGATCTTCGAGTACAGCGAAGAGGCCCACACCCCGCTGTGGCCGGACCTGACGTCCATGCACGAGATCCTCGGTCGCACGAAGGTCCCCTGGCAGGAGGGGTTCCGTCGCATGATTCAGGCCCGCCACCCCGAGCTGCTCGCCTGAGGCGACCGCGACGGTGTCGCTCAGTGGGTGGTGCTCAGCGGGGGCGGCGGCGCAGCGACGGGTCAGCAATCGCAGCGGGTACCCAGCCGACGTCGGTGTCGTTGAGATCCGTGCCGGGCGCCACGATCTCGTCGATGCGGTCGAGCACGTCCGTGCTGAGGCGCAGTTCGAGTGCCGGGAGCTGTGACTCGAGGTGCTCCATGGTGCGCGGTCCGATGATGGGCGACGTCACGCCGGGGTGCTCGAGCACGAAGCCCAGCGCGAGCTGAATGAGCGAGAGTCCAGCGCCTTCGGCCAGCTCGGTCAGCGCGGTGACGGCCTCGAGCTTGGCGCGGTTGCCCGGCACCTCCATGTCGTAGTGGTGGGGCAGGAAGGTGGCGCGGCGGCTGGTGTTCTCCTTGCCCGGCCCGAACGAGCCCGAGAGCCAGCCTCCCGCCAGCGGGCTCCACGACAGCACGCCCATGCCGTACTTCTGGCACATGGGCAGCACGTCCTTCTCGATGCTGCGGACCAGAACGGAGTACGGCGGTTGCTCCGTGACGAAGCGCTCGCGGGCCCGGCGCTCGGCCACCCACTGCGCCTCGACGACCTCGTGCGCGGGGAAGGTGGAGCTGCCGAAATAGCGGATCTTGCCGGCCCGCACCAGATCGGTCAGCGCGCCCAACGTCTCGTCGATGTCGGTCTCGGGCGAGGGCCGGTGGATCTGGTAGAGGTCGATGTAGTCGACGCCGAGGCGGCGCAGGCTGTTGTCGCACTCGGCCATGATCCAGCGGCGTGAGTTCCCCTGCGCGTTGGGATCCTGACCCATCTGGCCGTGCACCTTCGTGGCCAGGACCATCTTGTGCCGCTTGGTCTGGGCCAGGGCCTTGCCGACGATCTCCTCGGACTCGCCGAACGAGTAGACGTCCGCGGTGTCGACGAAGTTGATGCCGGCGTCCAGGGCGGCGTGGATGATCCGGATGGAGTCGTCGTGGTCGGGGTTGCCGAAGGACCCGAACATCATCGCCCCGAGGCAGAGGGGGCTGACCTTGAGGCCGGTTCTTCCGAGAGTGCGGTATTCCATCGGGCCGAATCTATCCACGGGCCCGACGACGTGCATCGCGCTGAGGCCGTCAGAGGCGGCGGCAGGCGTCGGCGGCGGCCAGCAAGAGAACCGCATCGCCACTGCGACCGAAGCTGCGCAGGGCGGCCTCGGTCAGCTTGATGGCGTGCTCATCGCCCGAGGTCACCGCACGATCCACCAGGATCTCCGCGGCCGGGGGTGGATCCGTCGGGTGAGATGCGATCCGGTCGACGTCGTAGGCGACGTGCAACGCCGCCACGGCCTGCCAGACGTAGCCGAGGGCGGCGTCACGGTCTTCCTTGGCCAGCCACGGAAGCAGCAACTCGCAGGCAAGTGGTGATGTCACGGCGTGCAGGAGGCCGATCGCACCACCGCTTTCGGCATTGCGCAGGTACGCCCGCACTCCACCCGACGCCAGCTGGTCGAGCAGGTCCACCGCCCCGCCGGTCCAGCCGAGCGACGCCACCGCCTGCTCGAATTCGTCGGCGATGTCGGCCACGGCGGCGACCCGGTCGCTGATGAGCACCCGGTGCGGCGCGTCCTCGGGTAGGTAGGGCAGGTCGGCCAAGGCATCGGCCACCCCTTCCTGCCCGATCAGCAGTGGCGGCCCGGGCAGTTCCCGGTAGCTCGACGCCCAGAAGGCCAGGCCGTTCGCCACCTCGAGGCGCCGGGCCGGCGTGTCGGCAACGCCGAGCGCACGCAGCGCGTGACCGGTGCGGATGAGGCCGTGGGTGGCGGCGCCGACGGAGCCGGGGAGCAGGCGCGGCGCCCACTCCCCCACCACGGCAACGGTGGGTCGATCGGCGATCTCCCGCTCGAACAGCGCGAGCCATTCGGGGTAGCGGTCGGCCGTCCCGAGCGCCGCGGGCCAATCCTCCTCGGTCAGTGGCCGCGCCGCCGGCGGGGCGTCGTCCAGGCGCGTCCGGTACCGCGCCACCCAGTCCGCGATGGCATCGTGGCGCCCCAGGTGAGCCAGTGCTTCCGCGGCCATGGGCCCGTGATTGGCCAGGCCGACCGATCCGAATCGAGGTGCAGTGCCGGCGAAGACGGTCAGGGCGTCGTCGAGGGCCTCCGTCTCCATCGTCCCAGTATGGCGAGCTGCGGCTCCGGGTGCCCGGGTCGGGGGCCGCTACGATCCGGCCTCTCTGACGACGGGAGGTCCGATGGCGAAGACGCCACCACTGCACGGATTGAGGATCATCGAGTGCTCGGCCCTGGGGCCGGCCGCCATCACCACGGCCTTGGTCGACCTCGGCGCTGACGTGATCAAGGTCGAACCACCTGCAGGTGACTACATCCGCGAGATGACGTGGCCCATCGTCGAGGGCACCTCCCTCATGCACCTGCACCTCAACCGGGGGAAGCGCTCCCTGGTGCTCGACCTGCGCACCGACGCCGGCGTCGCCATCCTGAAGGAACTGGCCACGGGCGCCGACGTCGTCGTCGAGGCCATGCGGCCGGGAGCGCTGGCGCGGCGCGGCGTCGGGTACGACGACCTGCGTGTCCTCAATCCAAAGATCGTCTTCTGCACCATCTCGGGCTACGGCATGACCGGCCCCTACCGGGACTACCCGAGCCACGGCGTCGCCTACGACACCTGGGCCGGCATCGTCAACGTCGCCACTGACGACGAGGGGTTCACCTACATCCCCGAGCACGTCTCCATCGGAATCAACGCCGGTCCCCTCTACGGCGCCCTCGGCATCCTGGCCGCGGTCGTCCGCGCCCGCGAGATCGGCGAGAGCTCGTACATCGACCTCGCGCAATCCGACGCTGCGGCCGCCATGGACTGGTACCGCTCCGAGTCCTGGCGGGCCTACGAGCGACCCGAGTCGGAGGTGACCGGCAACAAGGCCGACAACTACGAGCGCCGCGCCCCGGGTACGGCCGGCATGGTCGAGGGCGTGCGCTACCAGGTCTACGAGACCGCCGACGGGCGCTACATCCTCTTCATGGCATCCGAGCAGGCCTTCTGGAAGAACTTCTGCGAGGCCGTGGACCGGCCGGACCTCTTCGAGCGCTGGCCGGGATCGAAATATGCGGACCACGCGAGGGGCAACCGCGAGCTCCGGCGCGAGCTGCGCGACATCTTTCGCACGAAGACGGCCGAGGAGTGGCTGGAATTCGGCGGGCGGGTGAACACGCCGATCGCGCCGGTCAACACGCCGCGCACGCTGCTCGACGACCCGCAGTTTGCCGACCGCTTCCCGCTCCTCCCCGCGTCGGACATGGGGGCGGACCAACTCTTCACGCCGCTGCACTTCGTCGGCGAGGATCTGCCGCACCCGGCGAAGGCGCCGACGGTCGGCCAGCACACCGAGGCTGTCCTGCGCTCGGTGCTGGGGTATGACGACAATCAGATCTCCACCGCGCGGGACGGGGGCGCATTCGGAACCGACACGTAGTCGGGCACGACCCGGTTGCCGGTCGACCCCCGCGGCCTGACCGGGACGGTGAGCCCTCCCGCCGGGGCGAGCGGTAGATCACTCCCAGGGCGGCTTTCCGACCTCGATCCGGCTCAGCGAGGACCGCACCCGGCCGAAGCGGCCGTCGTCCGCTGACCACTGCCGCCTGGCTTCGGAGATCTCCTCACGGCTGCGCCCGACGAAGTTCCACCACATGAGGACCGCCTCGGGAAACGGGACGCCGCCGAGCAACAAGGCGCGTGCCGGCGTCTTCACCTCGAACCGGCACTCGTCCCGGCCCAACCCGAGATAGGCCAGCACGCCAGGCTCCACCACCGCAGCGTCCACCGTGACACGGCCCTCGAGGACCACCAGGGCGTGTTCGTAGTCAGGTCGGAGCGGCACCACGGTGCCAGGCCCCCGTAGCCTGAGCTCCGCTCCCATGTGCTCGGTGTCGCGCCGCGCCGGCGAGCTGACCCCGGCCACGTCCCCCAAGAGCACGGTCCCCTCGGCGTGGTCGAGCTCGAGGCGCGGCAGCTCGGCATGATGCTCGAAGGCCGCCGGCCCGTCGCGGGTCTCGGCCGGCTGCGCCACCCAGAGCTGGACCGCGTGCACCTCTTCGGCCCGTGCCGGATCCTCCTCGGCGTGGGACACCCCGTGGCCCACGGTCATGAGGTTCAGCTGGCCCGGCCGGATCAGCTGCTCGGAACCCAGGCTGTCCAGATGCAGGAGCTCGCCGGCCAGGAGCCAGGTCACGGTCTGGAGCCCCATGTGGGGATGCGGTCCGATACCGAAGGCCACGCCCGGTTCGACGGGCACGGGGCCGGCGTGATCGACGAAGCACCAGGACCCCACTGTGCGTCGCGGGCGCTGCGGGAGGACCCGGCGGACCGGCAACGAACCCACCTGGGTGAGGCGCCCTGGGGCGATCTCGACGACAGGACCGGAGGCCTCGACCGGGGCCCGGGGCACGGGTGCCGCGTCGTCGATGGCGACTGGTCCACTCACGATGTTCCTCCTACGCCTTTAAGGTGGCAGCCGCAGAACCGGCCTTTAAGGTGTGAGCCGCAGAACCGCATTGACCGGGAGGCAACACCCATGACGATTCCCACCGAGGCACCGGTCGTCGACGATACCGCCGCCAGCCGCTTCGTCATCCGGAAGGATGGAACCGAGGCCGAGCTCGTCTATCTCGTTGAGGGCGAACGGATGCTGCTGCTCCACACCGAAGTCCCCGAGGAGTGGGGCGGGCAGGGCATCGGCGGCCACCTGGTCCGCGCCGCCCTGGCGCGTGCCGAGACCGATGGTCTGACCGTGGTGCCCTGGTGCCCCTTCGCCCGCCGTTGGCTGCACGACCACGGCGACGAGGCAGCGACCGTCACCATCGACTGGGAGACACCACGTCCCCCGTCCTGAGGCCCCCGCGTTCAGGCGTGGGCACGCAACGGGGCTGCCCTTGCGCGGCCAATTCCCACGGTGTAGTCCTTCACCGAGGATCTGGCACTTTCGACAGAGAGGGCGCGACGAAGTGAGTGCGACGCCGCAGGACGAGCCGGACGAGGTCGAGTCGGACCGCGACGACTACCTCGACGGGCAAGAAGAAGACTCGTTTCCGGCCTCTGACCCCCACTCCGACTGGTCGGGCCCCCGACCCGAACCTGCGTCAGCGCGCCCGCCGGCGCGCCGTTCACCTTGTCCCAGCCCCCGAGGAGGCTTGATCGTGGCCGATGACGCCGAGGCTTTCCCGACCCTGACCGACGCCGACATGGCGGTGATGGAGGAGCTGGGGACGCGGCGACGGACCGCCGCCGGCGAGTACCTCTTCCACGCTGGTGACGTGACCTACGACTTCCATGTCGTGGTGTCAGGGACGATCGAGATCGTGGCCCACAACGGTGCCGAAGAGCAGATCGTCGTGCGGCACGGCCCCGGCAAGTTCATCGGTGAGCTCAACCTGCTTACCGGCATGCGCGTCTTCGTGTCTGCCCGCGTGGAGGAGCCGGGCGAGGTGATCGTCGTTCCGCGGGATCGATTGCGACGGCTCATCTCCACCAGCCCCGGGCTGGGCGACACCATCCTGGCCGCCTTCATGGCCCGGCGCTCGGTCCTCCTCGCGGGTGCGTCGGCGTCCACCCGGATCATCGGATCGCGCTTCTCGCCGGAGTCGCAGCAGGTGCGCGAGTTCCTGGCCCGCTCCGGGATCCCGTACGAGTGGCTGGATCCCGATCACGACCCCGAGGTCGAGACCCTCCTGGAGGAGTTCCGCATCGACCCCGAGGAACTCCCTGTCGTCATCACGTCGGGAGCGGTCCTGCGCCGCCCGACGCCCGGCGCCCTCGCCGAGTACCTGGGTCTCACGTTGGAGAGCCTGCCGGATCGCTGCTTCGATCTGGTCATCGTCGGGGGAGGTCCCGCCGGCCTCGCCGCCGCCGTCTACGGCGCCTCCGAAGGCCTCCGCACCCTCGGTCTCGAGAAGATCGGCATCGGAGGGCAGGCCGGTTCGAGCTCGCGGATCGAGAACTACCTCGGGTTCCCCACCGGCATCTCGGGCGGCGACCTCACCCGGCGGGCTTTCATCCAGGCCGAGAAGTTCGGCGCCTCCCTCACGGCCCCGTGCGAGGTGACGGCGCTGCGCGAGGAGGGGGGCCACCTGATCCTCACGCTCTCGGACGGCACCGAGGTGGCGGCCCGTGCCGCCATCGTGGCCAGCGGCGCGCGCTACCGGCGCCTCGCCGTCGACCGCCTCGAGGAGTTCGAGGGCAACAGCGTGTACTACTCCGCGACCGAACTGGAGCGGCGCCAGTGCGGTGCGTCACCCGTGGTGGTCGTCGGCGGCGGCAACTCCGCCGGACAGGCGGCGATGTTCCTTTCCGATGCCTGCTCCTCGGTGACCGTCGTGATCCGCGGCGGCGATCTCGGAGCGAGCATGTCCCGCTACCTGGTCGACCGCATTGAGAGTCATCCGCGCATCACGGTGCAGACGAAAGCACAGATCACCGGGCTCTTCGGCAATCCGGACCTGCACGCAGTCGAGATCACGGACGCCGATGGGCAGACGGAGCTCCCCTGCTCCGGGCTCTTCTCCTTCATCGGGGCCGAGCCGTCCTCGGGCTGGGTCTCCGGATGCGCCGCGCTCGACGCCCGCGGGTTCGTCCTGACCGATCGCGCCCTCAGCCCCGAGGATCTCGACGATCGCTGGGCTGCCCAGGGGCGGCTGCCGCTGCCGTTCGAAACGAGCCACCCCGGGCTGTTCGCCGTCGGCGACGTGCGCGCCGGGTCCACCAAGCGGGTGGCGGCCGCCGTCGGCGAGGGATCGGCCTGTGTCGGCGCGGTGCATCAGTTCCTGAGTTTCTCCCACTGATCGTCGCACTGCGCGTGCGCGGATCGGCGCGACGCACCCGCAGTGATCACGTCCGGGCGAAGAACTCGATCAGATGAGCGGCCACCTCGTCGGGGTGGGTGAGGATGCCGATGTGCCCGGAGCCGGCGACCTCGCGGTAGTCGCAGCCGGGGATGGCCTGGGCGGCCAGGCGGGCGTAGCGCGGCGGCGAGTCGACGTCGTGCTCGAAGGCCAGGACCAGGCAGGGGACGCGCACCTCGGGCCAACGGGTGGTGCGGGCCCGGTCGGTCGACCAGGCGAGGGCCGCCTCGTACTGGCCCAGGCGCCCGGGGTTGGGCCACACCGGCAGGTCGCCCATCATCGACAGCCAGGTGTTGACGACCTCGTTGTCCTGAATGTCGGCGATCGGCAGGTAGCGCAGGGTCTCGGTGGCGTAGAAGAGCCGGGGCAGGTCGTAGTCGAGACGGGCCAGGTCCCGCTCGACAGTCGTGATGGCGACCTCCCAGGCCGTCGGCGCGTTGGCGCTGCCCATCAGCGCGGCAGAACGGACCCGTCCCGGCTGGTCGAGCACCAGCGTCTCGGCGATCCAGCCACCCATGGAGTGCCCGGCGATGCGCACCGGCTCGACCCACCCGAGATGGTCGAGCAGCGCGACGGTGTCGGCCGCCATGCCGTCGACGCTGTACGGCCCCGGTGGCGAGGAGGACGGCTCCACCCCACGGTTGTCGAAGGTGACGACGCGGTACCCCGCGGCCACGAGGGACGGCACGAGCGACAGGTGCCAGGCGACGGCGGGCTGGCCGCAGCCGGCGATGAGGAGGAGCGGCTCGCCGTCGCCGGTGACCTGGTAGTTGAGCGTGGCCCCGTTGGCGCTGACTTCAGGAATGGAGCACCTCCGATAGGAGCTTCGGCGCCACGTTTCGTCCGGTCAACAAGACGACGGTCTCCCTCCCCTCCGCATCGGGGGTCACCACCCCCGCCCGCAGCGCGGCCACCCCGACAGCCCCCGCGCCCTCCAGGACGAGGCCCATCTTGGAGGCCGAGAAGGCCATGGCGGAGCGGATGTCGGCCTCGCTGACGGTGAGGACGTCGACGCCATGGTCGAGCGCGACGCCGACGGTCACCGCGCCCGGCTCGAGGTTTCCCGCCAGGCCGTCCGCCACGGTCGGCTCGACCTCGATCGGCACGATGGTGCCCGCGGCCAGTGCGGTGCTCATGGAGGGTGAGGCCTCGGACTCGACCCCGACGACGCGCACGCCCGTCCCCTCGAGGCCGAGGATGACGCCCGCCAGCAGCCCTCCTCCCCCGCAGGGCACGACCACCGTGCCGAGCTCGGGCACCTGCTCGGCCAGCTCCCGGGCCAGCGTGGCCTGGCCGGCGATGACGTCGGGGTCGTTGTAGGGCGAGACGTAGCGGCTCCCGTCGCGGGCGGAAAGCTCGAGGGCGTGGGTCTCGGCCTCCCGGTAGCCCTCGCCGTGCAGGACGAGGCGGACTTCGAACTGCTGGAGGGCCGACACCTTGGCCGCCGAGGCGCCGGTCGGCACCACGACGGTGACCGTAGCGCCGAGCTTGGACGCCGCGTAGGCCAGGCCGAGTCCGTGGTTGCCGGCGGACGACGCCACCACGGTGCGCCCGGGGTCCTGCTCGAGCGTGGCCGACACGGCGGCCAGGCCGCCGCGCACCTTGAACGACCCGGTTGGTTGGACGGTCTCCACCTTCAGCGACACCGAGGGGCCCAGCTGGGGGGCGCCTACCACCGGGGTCACGGCGAGGAACCGGCGCACCGCCTTCCAGGCCGCCTCCCGGTGGGCCGGGCCGGGGAGCTCCACGTCACGCACCGCTCAAGTCTGGCCGAGGACCGCCTGGCATGCTGAACGCCGTGCATACCGGGACCCGGACCTTTGACGGCGCGACCGTGCACGTGCATGCCGACGTCGCCGCCATGGCCCGCGCCGCCGCCGACGATGCGCTCGGTGTGTTGCAGGCCGCCGTGGCCGCCCGGGGCACGGCACACGCCATGTTCGCCACCGGCAACTCCCAGCTGGCATTCGTGCACACGCTGGTCCACGAGACCGAGGGGGTCCCGTGGCCCGACATCATCGTCTTTCACATGGACGAGTACGTCGGCGTGGGACCGGACCATCCGGCCGGCTTCCAGCGCTGGATCCGCGAGCGCATCGTGGAGCCGGCACACCCCAAGGCCGCCTTCTACGTCGAGGGTCTCGGTGACGCCGAGGCCGAGTCCCGCCGTTACGCCGACCTCCTCCGGCAGCATCCGCTCGACCTGTGCTGCCTCGGCGTAGGCGAGAACGGGCACCTGGCCTTCAACGACCCGCCCGTGGCTGACTTCGCCGACCCGTACGACGCCAAGGTGGTGGAGCTCGAGGCTGCCTGCCGCACGCAGCAGGTGCACGAGGGCCACTTCCCCGACCTCGACGCCGTCCCGACCCACGCCATCACCGTGACGATCCCGGCGCTCCTGCGGGCGCGCCGCGTGCTGGCCATCGTCCCCGAGGCGCGCAAGGCGGAGCCGGTGGGCGCCGCACTGACCGGGCCGATCACGACCGCGTGCCCGGCCTCGGCCCTGCGGACGATCTCCCACGCCACCATTCACCTCGAGCCTGAATCGGCGCGACTGCTGCCGGACTGAGGGCCTCGTTGTTGGGGGTCTAGGACCCCAGGTCCCCGGTGACGTCGTAAAGATGATGGACCGGGTCGTGGAGCAAGTAGCGGCTGAAGCCCGCGATGCTGAAGCGGGCGCCGTCGCTGCGCCTGCCCCGCCGCAGCCATTGATCACCCTCCACGGCGTCCAAGGCATCGGCCAACACGTTGGCGGCGTCGTGCAACTGCTCGGAGACGGCGGCGGGATCCTGCTCGCCGTAGCGCTCCTCGACCGCGGTCGCGTCCTGGTCCCAGTTCGGGTACAGCGGGTCGTCCTCACGCAGCATCAGATCGAGTCGTCGCCGGTACAGCGTGCAGACGTCGCGCACGTGACAGGCGTACTCGAGCGGCGCCCAGCGGTCCCCGGCCGGGCGTCTGCGCACCACGTCGTCCGCCTGTCGCAGCACCTCCGCCCAGGCTGCCGCGTTGGCCCGCAACAGCGGGGCCACGGAAGCGGGCGACACCGCCGATGCGTCGAAGCCGCATTCGGGGCACGGGCGCTGGAGGACCCACGTCCAGTCCTTGTCGTCGGGCACGATCGGCACGTCACGCCGTCCCGTCGCGCTGGAGCCAGTCCAGCAGGTCGGTCGGGGCCATGGCCGCGACGCGGTCGCGATAGTGGGCCAGTTCGAACCCGGTCAGGAGCGCACGACCTTCGCCCGACGTCCCTTGACGGAAGAAGGCACCCGGATCTTTGAGCACGCCGAGGGTGTCGGGCGCGTTGGCGCCGGCACGCATGGCGTCGAAGGTGGCGGCCTGCACGAGCGCCGGCCGGCGCTCCTCGTCCACGGGGATCCCCAGCAACCCGGCGAGCCGGCGCATGGAGCCGTCGAGGTCCGTCACGAGGTCGTCGTAGTGCACCAGCACGACGTTGGGCTGGTGGCGCCGCGCCCAGGCATCGGTGAGGTGGAGCAGCGCGCCGGGCAGCGTGTCGAGCCACTCGCGGGGGTCGCCTTCCCAGTCGACGAACCCGACGAGCCACTCGTGCAACGGCGGCAGCGGCGGGCGGTCGGCTTCGGGACGACCGGTGAGCTCGGCCATGCGGCGGCGATCGATGTTGCTGCTGTGGTGATAGAGCGAAACGGCCATGTCGAGCGGGTGGCGTCCCACAACGATGTAGGTAGCACGCGCGCATCGAGCGGCACGCCGTCGAGCGGGGTGTGGGTCTTGATGACACGACGCTGCGTCTGAGCGGCCAGGCGGGCGAAGACCTGCTCCTTGGGCCGCACGAGGTGGTCCAGCCAGGGCGAGAGATCGCCGAGGCGGGCCGGCAGGTCCGGCGTACCGAAGACGAGCAACAGGCAGATCATCTGGACCCAGGTGGTGCCCGACCTGGACCGGGTGCTCACCACGATGTCGCCTGGGCGGAACGGGAAGTCCCACCAGCGAGCGCTGTCCTCGTCGGGCGAGGTGTAGTGGAACAGGCCGTGCCCCATGGCATCAGCTTCGCGGACGACGGGACCGTCCCCGCGAAGCCACGGCAACCACATCGAACCCGGTGCGCAACGGCGGGGCAATGGCGGATTCCTAGGTTGCGGGCACGGAGATCTGGTGTGCCGGGTGGGGGCCGGGGACGCTGCAGGAGGGATACGTGACGACGGCGATTGCCACCGGGGAACTGGGTCTGGTCTCCCGAGGGTCGGCGCCGCGCCGGGGGCGTCGCTCGACGCTCAAGCGTGTCCTCATCGCCGCCGGGTCTGCTCTGGTCGCGTTGCTCCTCGTCACGGGTTCATGGATCGGCATCAGCCTCTACCGCATCGACCACGCCGTGCATCACGTCGGGGTCCCGGCGTGGCTCCTGGCCCGCGGCAAGAACGACCTGCTGGCCATCGTCAAGGGACCCAACCACAGTGAGCAGGTCTTCGTCTTCCACGCCGTCGGCGGCCACACCAACGTCCTGCAGATCCCTCAGGCGCTCGGACTGCCCCTGCCCGACGGCAGCACCGTCCCCCTCGGGACCCTCAGCCTCCACGCGCCGGCGAGCATCATCGCCGGGCTCGACCATCTCGGCATCCCGGTCAGCCACTACGTCGGCGTCGACCTGCACATGGTGAGCCCCGCGTCGAACCTCGGCCAGCTGGCCACGGGGAAGCTGTCGGTGAGCTCCATGATCTCGGACCCGACGGGTGCCACCTCGTTGCTCGAGCAGGTGGCCTCGCACATCTATCTCGGGCCCGGGACCCCGGTGTCCGCTGTCCTGTCCCTCACGAACGTGCCTACAGCCCACCCGGTCTCGGTGCCGACGGACCGGGGCTTGCACGGGACGCTCATACTGGCTGGCGCGTTCGAGAACGTGTTGCGAGCCTTCCTCTAATGGCGCCCGAGTAGTGACAACCGGGCGGAAGCGGGGCCGGATCCGGCGGCGGGGCTGGCTTCACCGGGCCTCTCACAACAAGTCCGAGCAGTTCGAGGCTTCGTCCGACGCGGCCGGTGCGGACCCGGGTAAGGGTGAAGGCGGATCAGGCGGATCAGGCGGATCAGGCGGAGGCCAAGGCGGGGGCCATGGCGATGTCCGGGACAGCGGTGACGGTGGAGCGGCCGCCGGGCCGGGCACCCAGGCCTCGCTCGACCAGGTGTTGCGCACTGCCGCCGAGGCCCGCAACAGGGAGGGCTCCAAGGACGGGGCTGCCTGAGTCGCGTGACGATCCGGCGCCGAGCCGGGCAGGGGCAAACTGTTTGGCCATGAGTGCTGACGACCGTGTTCCTCTGCAGCGTTTGGACGCTTTCTTGGGTCAGTGGACGATGGAAGCCCACTTTCCCGGAACGGACCCCACGGGCCCTATCGGGCGATCGACTTTCGAGTGGTTGCTCGGGGGACGCTTCCTTCGACAGAGAACCGAATTCCTAGAGCCCGGCCCTCCCGAGTGCGTCGCCATCATCGGTGCTCACGCGGGGAGCGACACATACACGCAGCACTATTTTGACGATCGTGGAATCGCTCGCCTCTATTCGATGACTCTGAATGAGGGCATCTGGCGGCTCCACAGAGACACTCCCGACTTCACCCCGTTGGAATTTCGTCAACGCTTCACAGGTCGCTTCACCCAAGACGGCGACCGCATCGATGGTGAGTGGGAAATCTGCCACGACAGTGACGCTTGGGAACACGATTTCGAAATTGATCTACCGAAAGATCGCGTAGTCGATAGTCTCGGTCGACGCGCACGATGGCCTACCACCGCATTGCCGATGCCACGGTCGCGGTCACGCGGTCGCGGTCAACGACGCGATGTCTGACCCGGGACACCGCATCCAGGGGATGTTTCCAAAACTATCAACGAGTTCGTTTATAGTGCCGGAACACATCCCCCGACGGCCTGCCCTCCCAGAGCGCCGACCCGGGACATGATGCAGGTCCTCGGAAGAGGCGGGGCACCCCCGTCCGACTGATGCTCTCGGAATCCTTCTTGATTCGTCTCACGACGGTCAGGAACCACGAATGAGTGGACAGGTCCAGGGTGCGTCGCACCGCCCTCATCTCCTCAGAGCTCGCGTAATGCGGCGGCCAGCGAATCGAGTACGCCGGGATCGAGGGGCGGTGGGAGGTAGACGATGCCCAGCTCGGCGCCGACCTCGGCCAGGGCGGCGGCCTGCTCGGCGGTGGCCTTCGCGTCCCCGGAGAATCGGATCTGACTAGAGAGGAGGATCTCCGTAGGGTCGCGGCCGAGGTCCTCGCAGTGCTGAGAGAGGATTTCGCGTTTGCGGGCGAAGTCCTGCGGCGTGCCGCCCACGAAATTCCAGTGCTGGGCGAACCGGGCTGCGGTACGCAGCGTCCTTCTCTCACCGCTGCCGCCGATGCAGATCGGCGGGTGGGGGCGCTGGACCGGCTTGGGCTCGTTGCGGGCATCGCTGAGCTGGAAGTACTGGCCCTTGAAGGTCGTCGTCTCGTTCGTGAGGAGCCCGACGATCACCGCACAAGCCTCCTCGAAGCGGTCGCTGCGCTGGGCCGGCGTCCCCAACTCGATCCCGTACGCCCCTGACTCCTCCTCGTTCCACCCCGCTCCGATCCCGAGCTCCAGACGCCCCCCGGACACGATGTCGAGAGTGGTCGCCATGTTGGCGAGAATCGCCGGGTGGCGATAGTGGATGCCGGTCACCAGAGTTCCCATGCGCAGGCGCGTCGTCGCCTGGGCCAACGCCGTCAGGGTGATCCAACCCTCCATGCAAGGGCCGGTGCTGTCGGAAAAGATGGGATAGAAGTGGTCGAAGTTCCAGCCGGACTCGAACAGCTCGATGTCGTCGGCCTCCTTCCACACGGCAAGCATGTCTGTCCAGGTCGTGTCCTGCGGCGAGGTCTTGAAAGCGAAGCGCATGGGCCCACGCTACGTCCGGCCGCGAGCGACCGGGTGGTGCGGCCCGAACGGGCAGCCGGCGTCAGACCCGGGGAAGTCCGAGCCAGCGGTCGAGGAACGGCAGGGCCTCGGTGCCGTGCCACTGGTGGCCCCCCTCGAAGACGTCGTGCACCAACCGGTCGCCGGCGCCGAGTTGCTCGTAGACCAGCCGCGTGCGGCGCACGGACTCCGTGGCCGCGGTGACCGGAAACAAGTCGTCCCGGGTGCCGGACTCGACCAGCATCGGTCGCGGCGCCACCGAGCGCGCCGAGATCCTCGTGCTCGAGCCGGCCGAGCATCCCGTACATGATCTGGGAGCCGCACATGTTCCATGGCATCTTGTGGCTCACCGCCCACGAGGAGAAGTAGCCGCTCACCACCGATGCCGCCACGCGGGTGTCGACGGCGGCGGTGAAGAGCGTGACGGTGCCGCCGTAGGAGATGCCGACCATGCCCAGCCGCGAAGGGTCGACCAGCGGGTGCTGCTCCAACACATCGAGCGATCGCCGCAGATCCCAGATGTTCTGCGCCAGCGGGTTCCAGCCCGCCATGGCGGCATGAACGAGGTTGGTGTCGCAGGCGTAGTGATCCTCGGGGTTCCAGTCGAGCCGCTCGCCGAAGCAGCGCAGGTCGGGCACCAGCACGACGTAGCCCCGGCGGACCAGCTGCAGCCCGTAGTCGGCGTTGGGCATGTCGGTGTGCTCGAGCCCCACCACCTGTGACTTGCCGGGCCCGTGGCCGTGACAGGCCAGGACGGCCGGCCCCGGGGGCTGGTCCTGCCGGCCGTCGGGAATGAGCAGGTAGGCGGGCACCGACATGGTGTCTTCGGTGTCGAAGACGACTTTGTCCCGCCGGTAGCCGTCGCAGGCCTCCGACCCGAGCGTCTCGAGGTCGAGCGGGACCGCCTCGGGCTGGGGCCCGCTCAGCTCGGCCAGACGGTCGCGGCGGCGCTCCCGCCAGGCCGGGATGCCCGAAGGGTCGTGCTCGGGCAACGGGTCCTCGTGGGCGGTGCCGGCCAGGCGAGTCATCCATTGGTACCAGGGCGAATAATTGCGGGCCGGCGGGGTGAGCACCAGGCCTCCGGTGTGGTCGCTCATGCTCGGCCCCTTTCACGGCGCTACGGCGGTCGGTGCGGGCCAATGTAGGTGGACGGCGGGGAGACGGAGCGCCGCCGCCCCGGCTCGGGCAGAATTGCCCGGTGACCCTCGCCACCTCCGTCAGCGTCCACCCGCTCTCCCCCACCATCGGGGCAGAGATCGCCGGGGTGGACATCTCGCTCCCGCTGGCGCCCGAGGTGGTTGCCGCCGTGCGCGACGCCCTCAACACCCACCACGTCATCTTCTTCCGGGACCAGTCCCTGGCCGCCGGGCAGCAGGTCGAATTCGCCCGGCAGTTCGGCACGGTCACCGAGGCCCACCCGGTGTTGCCCTCCATCGACGAGAGCGCCGAGGTACTCGCCATCGACGGCAAGGCCGACCGGGCCAGCTGGTGGCACACGGACGTCACCTTCCTGGAGACGCCGGCCATGGGCTCCATCCTCTACATGCTCGAGGCACCCGACGTCGGGGGCGACACCATGTGGGCCAGCCTGCAGGATGCCTACGACGGGCTGGCGCCGCCGGTGCGCGCCATGTGCGACCAGCTCATCGCCATCCACCACGACCCGTGGTTCGCGGCGGACGTGGCCGCACGCGGTGGCTACGAGTGGGACGGCACCTGGCGCGACAAGTTGCTGCCGTCCCTCCACCCCGTCGTGCGCACGCACCCCGAGACGGGGCGCAACGGCCTTTTCGTCAACCGGCAATTCACCCGCACCATCTTCGGGCTGTCGGACAACGAGAGCAACGCCATCCTCGAGATGCTCTACCACCACTGCGTCAAGCCCGAGTACACCTGCCGCTTCCGCTGGCGCGCCGGGTCGGTCGCCTTCTGGGACAACCGGGCCACGCTGCACTACGCGCTCGACGACTACGGGGACGCCGCGCGCTACGCACACCGGGTGACCCTGCGGGGCGACAAGCCCTACGGGCCGGCGATGCCGTTGCCCGCGAGCTGACGGCGCGTTGGCCGCCGGCCTGGGGGCCGATCTCGGCGTCGCCGCGGCGGCGTTCGTCGGGACCAACGTCGACAACTGCGTGGTGACCATGGCCATGGTGGCCGGCGCGCCCCTCGAACGGGCGCACCGCATCGCCGCGGGCCAGGTCATCGGCTTCGCCGTCCTCGTGGCGGTGTCCGCCGCAGCGGCGGCCGTGCTGTTCGAGTTCTCCACCGCCGTCGTCGGCCTGCTCGGGCTGGTGCCCCTGGCCATCGGCGTGCGCGGCCTGGTCGGGCTCGCGCACGCCCGCCCTGACGCGGAGGTCGAGGTCGACGTCGGTCAAGCGGGCGGCGCGCGGCGGCGCTGGCCCTGGCGCGGGGGGACCAGGGGGGAGCGGCGCGCGGTGGGCCGTAGCTTCACGGCGGCCGTGCTGGTCACCGTCGCCGCCGGGGGGGACAATCTGGCCGTCTACATCCCCCTCTTCCGGGTCGGCGGGGCGGCCAATGTGGGCGCCCTCGTCGCCGTCTTCGTGGTCGGTGAGGTCCTGGTCACCTGGATCGTCCTCACGGGGGGCCGCCATCCCAAGGCCCGGGAGGTGATGCTGCGCCTCGGCCACCTGGCCGTCCCGGTCCTGCTGTGCGGCATCGGCGTCCTGGTCATGGTGCAGGCGGGGACCTTCTCGTTGCTCTGAGCCCTGAGGCGGCGCGACCATGGGCGACGCGATGCCCGACCCCGTCGATGCCTTGATCCTCGACCTCCTCGAGTGGGTCGGCCCGGACCCTCGCCCCTACGGAGAGGTCCAGGAGGTGTGGCGCACGTCGTGCCCGCGGCTGCCCGTATGGGAGGAGGCCAACGACCGCGGCTTCCTCACCCGTTCCAACGAACCGGGGCGGGGCCAGCTCATCGCGGTGTCCTCCGCCGGCGCCGAGCACCTGCGCCGGCATCGATCGCCGGCACCCGCCTGAGCGGGGCTGGCCGCGTCTGCACGCCCGTGGTTGACTTCGTCGGCACGGCGAGAACGAGGACGGGAGGGGCCCCATGAACGACCTGCAGGGCAAGGTGGCGGTGATCACCGGCGGGGCCAGCGGCATCGGCCGGGCCGTGGCGGACCGGGCCGCGGGCGAGGGCATGAAGATCGTCCTGGGGGACATCGAGGAGGGTCCGCTCAAGGAGGCGGTGGACGAGCTGACCGGCCGAGGCGCCGAGGCGCTCGGCGTCGTGACCGACGTCTCCGACGCCGCGTCGGTGCGGGCGCTGCGGGACCGGACGCTCGACCGCTTCGGCGCGGTGCACCTCGTGCACAACAACGCGGGCATCGGTCTCGGCGGTCCCATCTGGGAGGTCAGTGAGGAGGACTGGCGCTGGATCCTCGGCGTCAACCTGTGGGGCGTCATCCACGGCGTGGCCACCTTCGTTCCCCTGTTCATTGCACAGGGCGAGGGACACGTCGTCAACACTGCGTCCATCGCGGGTCTCACCGCCGCCCCCTTCCTCGGCCCCTACAACGCGACCAAGCACGCCGTGGTGGCCATCTCCGAGACCCTCTTCAAGGACCTCCAGGCCATGGGCGCCCCCGTCGGCGTCTCGGTGCTGTGCCCCGGCTTCGTACAGACGCGCATCGCCGAGTCCGACCGCAACCGTCCGGCGTGGGTACCCGACCGCGAGGTCGACGGAGCCGCCGAGCTCCGGGACGCCGTGCAGAGTTTGGTCGACGGCGGCATTCCCGCGGCACCGGTCGCCGACCGCGTCATCGACGCCGTCCGTAGCAATACCTTCTACATCCTCACGCACCCCGAGCTCGACGACGCTCTGCGGACTCGCTTCGACGACATTCTGGAGCGACGGCCACCGAGTCCGACCATGATCGCCTGAAGCCGAGCCGGGTCGCCGGGGTCGTCGCCCGGACGAGCCTGCGGTGCGTCAGCCCGACGTCGTCGGCAACGGCTTGAACGGCTGCACCGTCACCCAGCACGTGCCCTGGGCCTTAGGAGCCTTCGGATGCTTGCACTGCGTCGTCGGGGGCACGTTGTTGTGCACCTTGACGACCTGGTACTGCGTCGGGCCGTAGAACTTGTCCGGGCCGAAGGTCCAGACGGGTGCGAACGTGCCCGGGTAGTTGGTGATCTTCGACATGGCCTCCACGAAGGTGCGCCGGTTCAGGTCCTTGCCGGCGTCCTTGGCCGCCGTGGCGAAGAGCCGGATGGCACCGCACCAGGCCTGAATCGGCCCCTGCTCCTCGATGTAGTGGTACAGCGTGCCCGCGATCGGCTTCGGGTGGTAGGCGTGCCAGGTCGTGTAGCACGAGCGCACGCCGGGGTCGTAGCCCCCCTGGGCCTGGGGGCGGTCGTCGTCGATGCCGCCCAGGGTCTCCGTCGTCACACCCTCCTGCCCGTTGAGCGCCTGCTCGTAGGGGACCGGGATCAGACCGAGCGCCACCTCGATCGTCGACTGGTAGTCGCTCAGGAGGAGTTGCGGGTAGTACTTCTGGGAGTTCTCGGCCCCGATGTAGGGAAAGAACGCGTTCTCGCGGAGCAGCGGGATCACCGACTGCACGCCGGCCGCCTTGAACTTCTCCACGGCCAGCTGCGCGTCGGAGTTGGTGGTGGCCGTCTGGTCCACGCTGCCGGCCACCGTCTGGACCGTCGGAGTGATGCCGGCCTTCTTCAGGTCGGGCAGCAGGTAGTCGTTGAGCGCGGCCTGGTCGGGCGCCTGGTCGGACACGACGACACCGACCTTCTTGCCGTGGCCGAGGCGCCCCGAGCTCTGCCCCCACTGCACGACGGCCGCGAGAACCGGCGCCATGTCCGCGCCGGTCCACCACAGGTAGGGCGAGCCCAGGTTGGTCCAGTTCGTGGTGGTGGACCAGGCGCTGAGGAGCGGCGTCTGGCCCTGCTGGGCGACACAGAGCTGGTTGTCCTGCTCCCAGGTGCCGATGCCGTCGACCACGGCGAAGGCCGCCGGGCTGCCCTGTGTCCACTGCCGGCACAGCGACTGCATGTTGGCGTCGTTGGTCGGGTCGAACTGCACGATGATCGGGTTGATCTTGCGGCCGTTGATGCCGCCGCTGTTGTTGATCTGGTTCACGTAGAGATGGATCGCCGGGATCTGCTCGTTGTACTCCTTGTCCACGGCGAAGCCCTCCTTCCCGGCCAGGCTGTTGATGGCCACGATGGGGAACACCACGTTGATGCTCGTCGCGCTGACGCCGCGGTTGCTGGTGCTCGCCTGGGTAACCGGCGTCGCACTGGTGCTCGAGGCCACCTCCGCCGCGCCCGCGGTGCCCGACCCGCCCGGGGTGCCCGCGGGGGCCAGGACCAGCCAGGCGATGAGCCCGACGACGATGGCGATGATGATCAGCGCGGTGCGCACCTGCGTGGCGCGGGGGCGCCGGCGCAGGCGCCGCCAGGACCGGCCCAACGGCGCCAGGGGACGGAACGCCGCCCCCCGGTGGCCAGAAACCTCCATGCTCGCTTCCATCCTCACCCTCCTTCGCCGCGGCCGGAGCCGCCGCCCTCCCCCATCGGACCTGAGGCCATGAGGGCCTCGTCGCTCGCACCAAGGTAGGCGGCCAACGCCTTCGGGTCAGCGCGGATGACTTCGGGGGGGCCGGCGGCCACCACCCGGCCGAGCTCCATGACCACGACGGTGGAGCAGAGCGCGAAGACCAGGGGCACGTCGTGCTCGACCAAGACGATGGTGGTGTCGGCCACCTCGTGGATCCGGCGCAGGAGCGGGATGAACGCCTCGGCCTCGCGCTGGGCGATGCCCGCCGTGGGCTCGTCGAGCAGGAGGAGCCGCGGCTTGGCCAGGACGATGGAGGCGAGGTCGACCACCCGGCGCGTCCCGGTGGACAGCTCCGCCGTGCGGTGGTGGCGGAACCGCTCCAGCCCGAAGGCGGTGATCACCTGGTCCGCGGCCTCGAGCTTGACCCGCTCGGCCCGTCGGGCCCACGGAAGGCGCAGGGTGGTCGAGAGCACCGCCACCTCGCGGCGCGCGTCCTCGCTCAGGAGGAGGACGTCGAGAACGGTGAGCTCGGGGAACAACAGGCAGTCCTGGAACGAGCGGACCATCCCCACGCTCAGGCGTTCCTCGGGCAAGTACTCCGCCAGGTCCATGTCGTCGAGGCGCACGGTGCCCGACTGCGGCGCCACCAGCCCCGAGATCACGTCGAGTGTCGTCGTCTTGCCCGAGCCGTTGGCCCCGATCAGCCCCACGATGGATCCCGGCGCGGCCTCGAACGTCACCCCGTCGAGCGCGTGCACGCCCCCGAAGCGCACGTCCACACCTTCCACGCGGAGCCGGGCCGGGTGCGCCGACACCGGGCGCTCCGTGACGTCCGTCACTGCTCGGCCCCGTCCGCCACGAGTGTCGGGGCGACCGGCGGCCCGGCGTGGCGGGAGGTCAGTCGCTCGTGCGCAGTGCGGATCCCCACCGTCACCAGGTCGCCGGAGCGGTGCAGCAACTCGGCCAACCCTCCGGGCAGGTACAGGATGAACGCGATCAGGCCCAGGCCGCTCGTGATGAACTGGATCGTCTGGTTGGCGCCGAAGAGCGCGGGCAGGCCCTCGAGGTACATGGCGCCGAGGATGGCCCCGGAAATGGAGCCCAGCCCGCCGATGACGACCATGGAGATGATCACGAACGAGGTCGTGGGGTCGAACGTGATGTCGGTGTTGTTGAGCTGCTGGGTCGCGAAGGCGAAGCACACGCCGGCGTAGCCCGCCATGAAGCCCGAGAGCCCGAAGGCCAGCAGCTTCGTGCGCAGGATCGGGATCCCCATGGCCGCCGCGGTCAGCTCGTTGTCGCGCACGGCCACGAGGCGGCGCGCCACGCCCTTGTCGCGCCAGATCCGCACCATGAAGATCGACAAGAGCAGCACACCCAGCGAGAACCAGGCGAACGACTGCTGCGAGGCCAGGCTGATGCCGAACAGCGAGGGGCGCCCCAGATACGTGTAGCCGGGGTCGGGCAGGCCGGTGCAGAGCGTCTTGTTGATGCCCGGCACGGTGAAGCACGGCGTGGCCAGCACCGCGCTCTGCATGAAGATGGCGAAGGCCAGCGTCGTCACGGCCAGGAACAGGCCGGGCATCCGCAGCGCCGGCAACCCCACGATGATGGCCACCAGCGCGGTCACCGCGCCGCCGTAGAGCATGACGATCGGCAGCGGCAGCGACGTGCCCAGGTGGACCGCCACCAGCGCGCCCACGGCGACGAGGCCGAATTGCCCCAACGAGACCTGGCCCGCCCATCCCGTGAGCATGGTCAGGCTCAACGCGATGACCGAGAAGATGCAGATCTGGCTGAACAGGACGTTGTTGCCCACCGACAGCACGAAGGGCAGCAGGACGGCGAGCCCGATGGTGAGCCCGATCCCGGTGACCGAGACCCGGCGGCGCAGCTGGTCCACACGGCCCCGCATGGTGGTGGCGGCACCGTGCTGCCAGGTGCTCCGCTCCCCCGTGCGCGCGCCCCTGCGCAGGGCCCCCACCCGCACCAGCAGCACCGCCATGACGACGACGAAGATCACCAGCTGCTGCTTGGCCGGCGAGGGGACGTTCCACTCCAGGATCTCGAGGAAGACGCCCATCCCGATGCCGGCGATGAAGGCCACCGTCAGGTTGACCATCGCCCCGATGAGCGCCGCCGTCAGCGCGTAGAGGAGCAGGTCGGGCGAGAGCGCCTGCGTCAGGGCGCTGGTCTGGTTGGGGGCGTTGAGGATGGCGGTGAAGGCCGACAGCGCGCCGGCCACGGTCCAGGTCAACGTGGAGGTGCGGCGGATCCACACGCCCGAGAGCCGGGCGGAGTCCGCGTTCTCCGACATGGCGCGCATGGCCAGCCCCCACGAGGTGAACCGCACTGCCAGCACCAGGATCGCCGTCACAATGGGGGCGACGATGAGGGTGAGCACCTCGGTGGGCGTGATGATGAACGGGCCGAGCGAGAACGAGAGGTCGAAGGGGACCGGCACGGGCTTGTAGAGGTTCGACGGCCGGATGAAGGGCAGCGCGGTGAGGGCGAGCAGCACGTAGCTCAACCCGATGGTGGCCACCATGACGAGGACGCGGGGCCGGCTGAACAGCCGGCGCAACACCAGCTCCGAGAGGGCGCCGGTGAGCGCGGCCAGCCCGACGGAGAGCACCAGGGCGAACCAGTAGTTGAAGTGGAAGTCCGCCGTCAGCTTCACCAGGAACACGGCGGCGATGACGCCGATCTGGCCCTGGGCGAAATTGAGGACCCGGTTGGTGCGGTAGACGAGCACGAGGCCCAGCGCCAGCAACCCGTAGCCCAGTCCGTAGAAGACGCCCTGGACGAGGATGAAGTTGGGGGCGGAGAACGCGAGCACGGGCGCCTAGGTCAGGCCGGCGGCCGCGGTCCCGAGGAAGACGGGGCGCAGGAGGTCGTCGCGGGCCATGAGCTCGGCGGTCGGGCCGTCGAAGCGGATCTCGCCGCGCTCCATGAAGAAGCAGCGCTCGGCCAGGCTGAGGGCGCGGTTCAGGCTCTGCTCCACCAGGATCACCGTGGTCCCGGACTCGTTGATGCGCCGCACGATCGCCATGAGCCGGTCGACCACCATGGGCGCCAGGCCGAGGGCCAGCTCGTCGATCATGAGCAGGCGCGGCTTCGTCATCATGACCCGCGCCAGTGCGAGCATCTGCTGCTCGCCGCCCGAGAGCGTGCCGGCCGTCTGGTCGAGCCTGTCGGCGAGGTCGGGGAAGGCGGCCAGCGCCTCCTCGTGCGCGTCGAGGGCCCGGGTCCGGTCCCGCCGCAGCGTGTGGCCCCCGACGCGCAGGTTCTCGCGCACGGTGAGCCCGGGGAAGGTCATCTTGCCGCCCACCAGCAGGGCCACCCCCTCGTCGATGATCTGCTCTGGTTCCAGGTAGGTCGCGTTCATGCCGAAGAGCCGGACGACACCGCGGTGCGGGTGGGACAGGCCCGAGACGGCGCGCAGCAGCGTCGACTTGCCGGCGCCGTTCGTCCCGAGCAGCGCCACCATCTCGCCCTCCTCGATCTCGAGGTTGACGTCGAAGAGGACCTGGTTGGTGCCGTAGAAGAAGTCGAGGTTGTGGATCTGGAGGGCGGGAATGTCGCCCCCGGCCTGGCGCCGCTTGCCCTCGGTGTAGCGCTCGATGACATCCTCGATCACCAGCGTGATGTCGCGTCGCACGCTGCGCGACCCGATGATGAGCAGGAGCCCGCCGACGGCGCAGACCGGGAAGATGATCGTGAGCGCGACGACGATCCCGTGCAGGCCGCCGATGGCGTCGGACACCGCCCCGAGCACCACCGAGCCGGCGAAGCCCCCGAAGACGAGGGAATAGACCCCGAACATGGCGAAGCAGATGGTGCGCATCTCGGGCGGGGCGGTGGCGGCCAGCGTCAAGAAGATGCAGATGGCCAGCGGCGACACCGCCGCCGCGGCCAGGAACTGCAGGGTCACGACCATCCAGAGTTGGGGTACGTAGAGCGAGAGCACGAAGAGGCCGCCGTAGGCCGTGATGCAGATGCCCGCGATGACGAGCGGCCGTTGAGGGGCGCGGCGGAAGTAGCGGTCGCCGAAGATGTAGGCCACCGGGAGCCCGAGGAAGGCGGCCAGGCCGATGATGGCGTACACCTCGCTCCGCGACGCGGTGTCGAGGTGGAACTTGTCGATGAAGAAAAGGTTGCCGAAGAGCGGCGCGCCCGTCCCGGCGAAGCCCAGGATGGCCACCGCCACGAGCTCGTAGTAGAGGGAGCGGACCCGCAACAGCCTGGTCACCGCGGAGCCGAGGAGAACGCGGGGCGCCTTCTCCTGCTGGGCCTGCAGGTCCATGCCCGACGCCTTGAGGATGTGGCTGGCCTCGTTGGCGCCCTTCTCCGGCTCCCGCAGGGTGAAGAGGGCGAATCCCAGCGGGATGCCGGCCAGTGCGACCAGGAGCCCGTAGCGCCAGTTGTGCGACACCGTCACGACATAGCCGAAGATCAGGATCCCGATGGTCTGCGACAGGGGGTCGGACAGGTTGTGCCAGCTGAAGATCCGCCCCGCGACTCCGTCGGGTAGGCATCGGACAGGTACGAGTTGTGCACCGTGTTGTTCACGCCGGTGCCGACCGAGGCGGCCAGATACAAGAAGGCGAACCACCAGACATTGGGCGAGATCGCCATCAGGCTGCCGAAGCCGGCGAAGACCAGCAGGGCGACGCCCGCCACCAGCTTGCGGCTTCCCCGGTCGGCCCACAGCGCCAAGGGGACGGCCCAGAGGAGCTGGGAGACCTGGGCGATGAAGGCCACCGCCCCCAGCGAGGCGTTGGACATGTGGAAGGAGGTCTCGAGGTTCTTGCCGATGAGGGCGATCCCGTTCCCGAAGGTGCCCGGCACCAGTGCCGCCGCGGTCAGGAGCACCAGCGGCGCGTAGCCCGAGCTCTTCAGGATGCCGATGAGCGGGGGCGGCTTCCCCTCGCCCGTCCCGGGCATGACGTCGAGGTCCGCCACGACGTCGGGGTCCTTGACCTGGGAGACCGCCTCACGCAGGAGATCCTCCGGGACGGCGAAGTCGAACAGCGGATCGTCGGTCACCGGCTGGGGACTCTATCTCTGACACCGGCGTCAGGGACGTGGGGTGGGTGCGTCCTCAGGTCGGGACGGTGATCGTGGCCACGGTGAGCGGGCCCTCGGGGATCACGGCGACGCGGGCGCCCGGCCCGAGGCTCTCCAGCGCAGCCGCCACCGCGCCGTCGAGGTCCGGCGCCGGGATGAGCAGCGCGTCGGCGATGGCCGCCTCGTCCAGACCGCCGCTGTGCAGGTGGACCTCGGCCCGGGCCAGGACACGGCCGAGCACCTGGGCCTGCCAGCGATCGAGCTCGGGCGCCCCCGACGCGCCGGCCAGGTCGGCCGGCGTACGGGCTTCGGCGAGGAGGCGGGCGAAGCCGCCACCGGCGGGCACCCCGTCTTCGCATGCGGCCGCCATGACCACGATCCCGCCGCCGCGCACGATCCGCTCGGCGGCCGCCATGCCCTTGACCGCCTGGTACAGGTTGCGGTCGAGCGGGTACCCACCGTTGGTCGACACGACGAGGTCGAACGGCGCGCCCACCCGGCGTACCGCGGTGGACTGCACGTGAGCACAGGCGGCATCGTGGGTCGCGGGCAGCGGTCCGGCGAATACCGCCGTCACCCGGCGGGCCCGGTTGATGGCGACGTCCAGCGAGAGATGCGGCGGAGCCAGCGCCGTGGCGGCGCGGACGAAGTCGTGTACCGGGTTGCCCGTGCGGGTGACGAAGGTGGCCCGGGCATCCGCGATGCGGCGCGGGTGGTGGGCCTCCAGGATCGTCGTGGTGGCGGCCAATCCGGGGCAGACCCCCTTGGGCCCACCGCTGAAGCCGGCGAAGAAGTGCGGCTCGACGAAGCCGGTGATGATGCGGACGTCGGCCTCCACGTACTCGCGCTGCAACAGGACGGGTGTCCCGTCCACCGCGCCCACCGGCACGTGTGCGCCATCGTTCGTAGCGTCGTGGTCGATTACGTCGTAGCGGGCCACCATGTCGACCCCGATGAGCTCCGCCATCTCCGCCATGGTGGCCTGACGATGCGTCCCGGTGGCGCACAGCAGCACGATCCGGTCGTCGGGCACCCCACAGCGCGCCAGCTCCGCCAGCAGCGGAGGGAGCACGGTGCGGTTCGGCATGGGCCGGGTCAGGTCGGGAAAGACGACGGCCACCCGTCCCGCCTGTGCCACCAGGTCGGCCAGCGACGGTCCGGTCAGCGGCCGGCGCAACGCGTCGGTGATCGCCCCCTCCTCGTCGCCGAGACCCGGTTCGTCCCGCGGGACCACGACCTCGGCACTGTCGGGCACGTCGATCGATGTCCCGTGGCGGCCGTAGGCCAGCTCCACGCGCACGGGTCAGCGCACGGGATCGTCGGACCAGGGGAGCGACGCGGTGGCGTCCAGGACGGACCGGGCCACGTGGTCGACCTGCGGTCGCAGGCCCCGATAGAGCTGGACGGCGGCGGGGTCGGGCGTGATCACCGCCTCGACGGGGTCGAGCTGGTCGAGTGTGAGCCCCATGCCGAGCGCCTTGCCGGCCAGGAGCGCGGCGCCGGCCGAGGCCGCCTCGCCCGATCGGTGGCGCAGCGCCGGGACGCCGAGCACCGACGTGAGGACCTCCACCCATACCGGCAGCCCCGATCCGGCTCCGCCGAGCGTCACGCCCTCGGCGGTCGAGCCACCGAGGCGCCCCATCGTCACCACCTCCATCACCCGGAGCACGTCCCAGGCGACGGACTCCACCACGGCGCGTGCCATGTCGGCGGCGCCGTGCGCCGCCCCCAGCCCCATGAAGCCGGCGCGGGCATCGTCACGCCACCAGGGGGCACGGGCGCCGTCGAGCCAGGGCACGGCGATCACGCCGCGTGCGCCGGGCCCACTCTCCGCGGCCAGCCGTCCCAGCTCGTCGTTGCTTCGGCCGAGCAGGTGGCCCAGCCAGGACAGGAAGGAGCCGGCGGCGGACAGCCCACCCTCGAGCAGCCAGCCCCCGTCCGCGGCGCGGGTCACGACGGCGCCGGCCGGCGCGGGCACGGGGCGCTCGTGCACGGGCACCGACACGTTGCCGGTGGTGCCCCAGCTCACCATGGGGTGGTCCTCCGAGGCTCCCGAGCCCAACACCTCGCACTGGCGGTCGCCGGCGCCGATGACGACGGGGATCCCCGGCCGCAGCCCGAGCTCGGCCCCCGGCACGGGCTTGAGCTGGCCGACCACGGTGTCGGGCGGCACGACGCTCGGGAGCTTGCCCAACGCGGGCCCGGCCAGCTCACGCACGGCGTTGCCGTCGAAGTCGTACAGCCCGCTGCGCGAGGCGAAGGTGGCATCGGTCACCAGCTGGTCCGTCATGCGGTACACGATGAAGTCGCGGGGCGACAGGATCACGTGTGCGGCGTCCATGCGCTCGGGCTCGTGCTCGGCCAGCCAGGCCAGCTTGGCTGCCACGGCCCCGGCATCGAGCGGGATCCCGGTGCGGGCCCGGTTGATGTCGTCGCCTCCCATGCGCTCGGCCAGCGCCCTGGCCTCGGCGGCGGCGCGGTGGTCGGACCACAGGATGCCCCGGCCGATCGGGTCGCCCTGCGCGCTCACGGGGACGAACGTCTGCCGGGCGCCCGAGCAGGCGACGAC
Source organism: uncultured Acidimicrobiaceae bacterium (assembly GCA_963764305.1). Taxonomy (GTDB): domain Bacteria; phylum Actinomycetota; class Acidimicrobiia; order Acidimicrobiales; family RAAP-2; genus Bog-473. The sequence continues at coordinate 289,988 of CAVXSD010000007.1, forward strand.
GTCGACGGCGCCGAAGGCGCGGGGCGCCAGCGCGCGGGCCTCGGCGCAGGCGATCACGACCGTGGTCCACCAACGCAGCGGGTCCTGCTCGGTCCAGCCCACCTGCGGGTGGGTCGTGGTCAGCTCGGACCGGGCCAGCGCCACCATCCCGTCGTCGCCCCAGAGGCCGACCTTGGTGACGGAGGTGCCGAAGTCGATGGTGAGGATCACCGGCCGTGCACCAGCGCGTGCACGAGGCCCGCCACCTCGGCCGGGTCGGGATCCTGATAAATGGTGCGGCCCATCGCCATGCCGCCTCCCCCACCCTCCATCACGTCGCGCACCTCGGCGAGCACGTGCTCGCGGCCCGACGCCGTCACCGGTCCCCCGAGGAAGAGGACGGGCACGCTCACGCTGGCCACCACCCGGGCCACGGCGCGCTGGCGCTCCGCCCCCGGGGCGACGGCGGGCACGGGGACCTTGAGCACCGGCGCGCCCATGTCGTGGGCGATGATCGACGCCATCACGATGGCGTCGGTGTCACGGCGTATCCTCCCCTGGTCCCACGTCAGCGGCTCAACGAGGGCCTCCAGCCCCGCCTGGCGCGACTGCTCGAGTACCTGGCCGAGCAACTCGAGCGCGGACGCCGTCAGAGGATCGTCCATGTCGATGCGCGTCATGTGCTTGACGCCCGACCACCCGTCTACGGCCGCACGCGCCACACTGGCCACCAGGCGGTCGTCCAGCTCGAAGACCGAGCCGGCCAGGCCGGTCCGGTTGATCGAGAGGTAGGTGCGGTGCAGTGCCGTGAGATGGCCTGCCTCGGCCAGCCCGGCCAGAGGCTGCGCAGTGGCCAGGATCCCGTCGCACGAGGGCAGGGCCTGGGCGAGCGCTCCGAAGAACTCGGCCCAATTCTCGGTGGTCGGCACGGCTCGGGCGCGGTGGTCCGCCGCCAGAAGGAGCGCCGGGGTGGGCAGAAGGCCCGGGCTCGTCATCGGCCGTCGGCCAGCGCCAGGACGACCTTGGCCACCGAGGAGAAGTCCTCGCGCCCGTAGCCGGCGGCACTGGCGGCCGTGAGCAGCTGGCGGGCCGTCGCCGTCGTCGGGACGGGCACCCCGCAGCGCACCGCGTAGGCCATGGCGAGGTCGAGGTCCTTGGCCATGAGGTCGGTCATGAAGCCGGGCGCCCAGCCGTTCGACGCCGGGCTCTCGGGGATGACGCCGGGCACGGGCAGGCGGGTCCGCACCGCCACGCAGTCGCCGGTGGCGTGGGTCAGGACCAGCAGCAGCTTCTCCATGTCGACCCCGGACCGGACCGCCATCGCGGTCGCCTCCGCCGTCGCCGTCATCTGCGCGGCGTAGATGACCTGGTTGCACAACTTCACGACCTGGCCCATACCCGGGCCGCCTACGTGCACGACGAGCCCGGCAAAGGGCTCGAAGGCCGGCTCCGTGTCGGCCAGGGTGGCGGCGTCGCCGCCGACCATCAGCGTGAGGGTGCCTTTCTGCGCGCCGGCGGTGCCGCCCGAGAGCGGCGCGTCGAGGTAGCGCGCGCCCGTCGCCACCACCCGGGCGTGCTGGGCCCGCTCCACCTCGGGGTCGATCGTGGAGCAGTCGACGACCGTCTTCCCGGCGCCGAGGGCGGGCAGCATGGCGTCGACGACCTGCTCCACCTCGGGCGAGTTCGGAACGCACAGGATGATCACGTCGGAGGCCGCGGCGACGCCGAGGGGCGAGCCGCCGTCCACCGCGCCCAGGGACACCGCGCGGTCGATCGGGCCGCGGCCGCGCGAGGCCACGCTCACATCGTGGCCGGCGGCGACCAGATGGCCGGCCATGGGCAGGCCCATGGCGCCCAGCCCGATGAATCCGATGCGCATGCGTATCCCTTCCGACGTCCAGCCCGCGTCAGGCGAACTGGGGCAGCCACTCCGCCGTGCCGGCGAGGAGCTCGTCGACCATGGCGTCAGTGGTGCGCAGGTCCCCCCGGCCGGCGAGCGGGTCGAGCGCGAAGGCCTCCCCCGCCAGCGTGCGGTCGCCCCGCAGGGCCGCCTCGACGGTCAGCTCCTGGGTGGCCACGTGGCGGCGGACGATCTCGTCGTAGGGCGCGGGCAGCGCTGTGCGGTCGCGGCCGCGGATGCCGTCACCGTCGATGACGCAGATCGACTCGATCACGGCGTCGGGCGGCAGCCCGATCGCCTGACCCGTGTTGGGGATGTTCACCGGCGCTTCGAACGGGTCGTCAGTGACCATGGCCTGGATCATGGGCGAGGGCAGCTCGCCCGACTGCCAGGTCTGCAGGTCCTTGGTGCCGGCCAACCAGGCATCGACGTCGGCCACGTACGCCGCCTGATGCTGCTCTCGCCGCTCGATGGGACTGAGCTCGATGTTGTAGGCCGCGCCCCATTCCGACTCCGGCGTCAGCGCGAACGAGACGAACTCGGCGATGTGCCGGTCGCCGGCCGCCGGGAAAGTGCCCCAGCGGTCGAGCAGTGTGAGCTTGAAGAGGTGACGCTCCGCGAAGTCGAGCTTGGAGAACTTCTCGGCCTCGGGACGGCCGGGGTACGGTGCCAGCGACGCCAGGCCGCCGACCTCGTCGACCAGCTTGCGCAGCGCGTCGAAACCGTCGGCGCCGTCGACCTCGAGCGAGGTGAGCACGGGGAAGTGGTTGACGCCCGTCACCGACGCCGAGACCGCTTCGAAGGGGCGGCCCATGGCGATGGCGAGGTCCATGCAGAAGTTGCCCACCTCGTGGCAGAGCCCGACGGTCTTGATGCTGGTCTCCCGGCACACCGAGCGCGTCAGCGCCGTCATGGGGTTGGTGATGTTGAAGAGCCAGGCCTCGGGGCAGCGCTCCTCCATGGCCTTGCCGATGCCGACGAGCACGGGGACGTTGCGCAGCGCGCGGTTGATCCCGCCGGGCCCGACGGTGTCGCCCACGGTCTGGGTGATGCCGTGGGCGGCCGGCACATCGAGGTCGATGGCCATGGAGCGGAAGCCCCCGGTCGAGATGCACACGATGACGAAATCAGCACCGTCGAGGGCCGCATGGAGGTCCGTCGTGGTGGCCACCGTCGCCTTGGCGCCCATGGCGTCGTTCAGCTTGTGGGCGAGCGCCTCCATTTTGGGCAGCGGCGCGGGGTCGATGTCCTCGAGCACGAGGTGCATGCCGGCCAGCGCAGGCGTCCCGAAGAGGTCGGCCATCAACTCCGGGCCCCACTGATAACTGCCGCCGCCGACGATCGTCACTTGGGTTGGCACGCCGCCACAGTACAGTCCCAACCGTGGTTCGCCTCCGGAATCGCGCCCCGCTGGTTCTGGCCGCCGTCTTCCTGGGCAGCGGGATCGTGCACCTGGTCCGCCCGCAGGTCTTCGCGGCGATCATGCCAGCGCGCCATCCCCGAGAAGCACCACACCAACCTCATCTATGCGAGCGGGGTGGCCGAGCTCGTGTGCGCCGCCGGGTTGACCCGTCGCACGCGCTGGGCGGCCCCCGCCAGCCTCGCCACCCTGGCGGCCGTGTTCCCGGCCAACGTCCAGATGGCGCTCGACGCCGGGTCGGGGCGCAATGCCGGGCCGTCCGACAGCCGCGCCGTCGCCTGGGGCCGCCTCCCGCTGCAGCTCGTGCTGGCCTGGGCCGCGCTCCAGGCGCGTCCCGAATCGGACTGACCGTGGAGATCCGGGTCCTCCGCCCCGGCGACGACGGACTCTTGGCGGCGGCCTCTCACCTGTTCGACGGCCCGGCCCGGCCCGACGCGTCCGCTCGCTTCCTCGCCGAGGACGGCCACCACCTGCTCATCGCGTACGACGAGGCCCGGGCGGTCGGGTTCGTGAGCGGCGTGGAGGTGACCCATCCCGACAAGGGCACCGAGATGTTCCTCTACGAGCTCGCGGTCGACGGGCCCTTCCGGCGACGCGGCATCGGGCGGGCGCTGGTGGAACGCCTGGCCGCCGTCGCTCGGGAGGTCGGCTGCTACGGCATGTGGGTGATCACCGACGAGGACAACGAGGGCGCCCGCGCCACCTACGAGGGGACGGGCGGGGTGCCCGAGACGCAGCAGGTCGTCGAGGTCTGGACGTTCTGAACGGTCAGGACCGGCGCGGTGGACGCCGTCGGCGCCCAACACGGGCACGGAGGCGCCCAGTCCCGGGTGGGACCAACGTTTGGAGCTTCCGTTCACGCTTGAAGTCGCAGCTGCCTAGCTCTAACGAAGGCACCATGGGGGCAGTCGATTGATCGCTCCGAGACCGAGCGGTATCCGGTACCGCCGGCATTTCCAGATACACCGAGAACGGGATAGGACCCCCAGGCATGCAAGCGATCCAACGGCTGTCGGCAGCGTTCGCGTCGCGTCGCCCGAAGTGAGACGCGCAACGAGGGCGCCGACGCGCCCCCGCTTACGCGATCCCTGGACCCGGCTCTACCGAGGTAGCGGCCTCTGAAGTCAGGGCCCCGTGTATGGCGCCACTGGGGCTGCGTGGTTGTAGACAGCCGCCGAAACGGACGAGCAGTGGAACGTGAGCGCGGGCAGCGCGAACTCGGTGGCCTGGCCTGCGGCCTCGGCCGCCCTGATCTGGCTGAGCGTGGTGATGTGCCCAACGTCGGCGGCGGCTTGCGGACTGGTGAACAGGACGACCGTCGGCACCCACAGGATGTTGAAGTCACCGCCCGTCGATGCGATCCCCACCAGGTGGTCATGGCCGAGGATCTTGTTGGGGTCGGTGTACGTCGAAGCACAGTTGAGTTGAGGGAGCAGAGGGTTGTGGCACAGACCGACGACCGCTCCAGCCACCGCTGGCCCGTGGTCGGGGCAGTTGTCCGACACGTTCCCAAGCAGGTCCGTGTGTTCGCAGTTAAGTGTCGTCGGATCGATGCCCGGATCGCCGGCCGGGTAGATGGGCAGGTAGATCGGCGCTACGTTCTTCGCGCTCGCCCGCAGGTTGACGTGCGCGTTGGTCGGGGTCGAAAGGTAGACCAAGGTGCCGGTGCTGGCGTCATAGGACGGCTCGATGACAGTCCCCCCGCCGGTGAAGGCCGGCCCGTTGGCCGTCATGACGAGGGTGGCGCCCCCGATGGTCCGCTGCCCGCTGGGGGCGGCGGTGGTCGCAACGGCGGACCCACCCGCGATGAGCGCGAATGATGTGAACATCCCGGCCGCGACAACACCGCACAGCAGTTTCCTCATGTGATACTCCTTGTAATCGTTTGCGCCTCCGAGGTGCGTCACAGATAGGCGTATGCGCCTTCGGAGGTTGCAGGCGCATAGGTACCTTGTTCCCATTCGCGGGAGAAGTCAATGCCAGTTGCACATTGATGCCCCGATATCCTCGTGATGGCCCATCTACTGAGCGCGAGCGGTGGGCCTCTTGGAGCCGACCGGGCGTAGCGCGGCGGGCTACCGGCTCTACGACGAGGCTTCCGTGGAGCGGTTGCGATTCATCAAGGCCTGCAACGGATGGGCCTGCGCCTCGGTGACATCAAGGAGCGACTCGATGGACGCGACCGCGATAGCTGCCCATGCGGCCACACCGAAGTGCCCGTCGAACGGCGACTGACCGAGGTGCAGACCGAGATCGAACAACTCGGCGCGGTGCGAGAGCAACTGCTCCTCCTCGAGAGGCGTAACACCGAGTGCATGGAGGCGACCGCCGAAGACTGGTCATGCCGCGATCAACGGAGCGAAAGGAGGTGGACCATGACAGCTTGCCCACACTGCAGCTGTATGTGTGGCTGCAGCCCCTGCTGCTGCTGCGGGGGTCGATAGTCCCAAAAGTGACGAGGAACGCCGCCCGGGCGGCTCTTCGTCGTCCTCCGCGACTGGCTACGCCGGGTGAACCGAGTGAACAGTTGGTCAGTGGCTCAACGACTCACGGGCCTCGCGCACTGCGTAGTAGAGCAGCACGTATCCGGCTAACGGGTCTGCCCACCACCACCCTGCACCAGCATTGAGCACCAAGCCAACGAGGACCGCCGTCGCCAAGATGCCGTCGATCATCGTGATCCGTCCCTCGGCTCGGAGCACTGGGTTGTCCAGAGCCGCGCCAGTTCTCGCTTTGCCGAAGGCCAACCCGAACATGACGGCCGCGGTGACGCCGGTCCAGGCGATGCCAAATGGACTGTGGTGCGGATGGAACCCGATGATGAGGACGATCGTGCTTTGGATGCCCAGGTAGACGGCCAGACCGACGAATGCGAGCCCGATCAGTCGCATCGCCCGATACTGTCGTTCTTGGCTTACATCGGCCAGCTCCCACAGGACCACCGTGGAAGCGCCGATCTCAATCAGGCTGTCCAGCCCGAATCCGGCAAGGGCAACGGATCGGGCCTGCACAGCGGCAAACGCCAGCACGAACACGCCCACGATGTTCCAGCCGAGGGTCGCCGCTTCCAGCTTGCGGCCCCGACCCAGAAGCCGGGCGTGACGAGTCCGGTCCGCGATCTCCGACACCCAGACAGTTTCTCAGATTGCGCCGTTGATCCCGCCGGAGGTGTCTCCGAGCGCCGGGACGGTTGGACATTCCGGCACCACGGTCGCAGGGGCCGTCGTACTACGTACACAATGGCCCTTGCCCTGAAAGAACCGACGCTACATACAAAGCGACTGTTGCTCCGTAGGTGGACGGATGACGACCGGGATGCGTTCGCTCGCATCGGTGCCGATCCGGAGGTCATGCGGTATCGCAAAGCCCCCTTTACGCGCCAGCAGAGCGACAATTTGATCGACGAGATCGAGGCGAGCTTCGACGAGAACGGCTTAGGGTTGTGGGCGGTCGAGCGGCTCGACGATGGTCGGCTACTGGGCTTCACGGGCTTTGGAACGTCGGACTTCGGTGCCCCCTTCTGCCCAGCGGTCGACATCGGCTGGACTCTCGCCCGAGATGCGTGGGGAAAGGGCTATGCCACCGAGGGCGCCGTCGCTGCCATGGACTTCGCCTTTGACGAACTCGAGCTCGACGAGGTTGTGGCCCACACCACGCACCTGAACATGCGTTCCCAGGCCGTAATGCGACGGCTCAACATGACCCATGACCCGGGCGACGACTTCGACGCGCCCTGGTACGAGATCGGGCACCCTCGCCGCAGGTTCGTGCTCTATCGAACAAGTGCTGCCCATTGGCGCGAACAGGCCATCAGGAACGACCCGTAATAGCGGAGGATACGAGCGTGTGCCAAGGTGACCCCGTACAGGCTGGCCCAGCTCGGCCTCCCCGCGGTCATTCCAGCCGCTTCTCGCCCCAGAAACAGGCGAAGGGGTTGTTGTTGTAGGGGGGCACCTCGACGTACCCGGCCCGACGGTACATCCGAAGCGCGTGCACCTGCTCTGGCCCGGTGTCGAGGCGCGCTGTCGCGTAGCCGAGCGACCGGGCAGCGTCCTCGAGCCTCCGCAGGAGCGCGGTGGCCAGCCCCGCGAGCGGGCGGCCGGGCGGACATACATCCGCTTGATCTCCGCCACCCCGTCGCCCAGCCGGCGCAGCCCTCCGCCCGCGACTGCCTCCGCGCCCTCGTAGCCGACGTAGTAGTCGCCGTGGGGTGGGCGCAGCTCCGCCGGGGCCAGCGGCGGGTTGTCCAGCCGGCTGAACGTCTCGTAGACGTCGTCGAGCTCGGCCCGCATGGCGGCCAGCAGCTCGGAAGCGGGCGCCCGCTCGGGGTCGCACCGTTCGAAGCGGACCGCGCCCGCGCCCTGGGGCCGCGGCGCGGTCACCGCACACGGTCGGGGTGCAGCGCCTTGGCCATGCGGTGCATCCCCTCGCGCCACGGGACGCTCGTCTGACCGGCGAGCTCGTGCATGCGCGTGGTGTCGATCTGCACGCTGTCGATGGTGTTCGCCGTGGGCTCGAAGCGGGCCTCGGTGCCCACCAGCCCGGCCAGGTAGGTGCACCACTCTTCGATGCTGACCGGTTCGCTCCCGCCCCAGTTGACCGTCACCGCCGGGGCCGCGGCGGCGGCGAGCAGGCGCGGCACCATCGCCAGGATGTCGTCGGCGTGCAGCGGGTGGTACACGCTCGGCACGTCGACATGGACGGGGATGGCGTGGCCCGAAAGCATCATGTGCAGGTGGATGGCCGGCCAGCCGCCGTTGTCGCCGTAGGGCACCGACAGCCGAGCGATGGTGGTCGGGAGCCCGAACCGCTCGGCCCCCCAACGCGCCGTGCCCTCCGCGGCGATCTTGCAGATGCTGTAGGTGCGCAGGAACGGCCACACGCCGTGGTTGTCTCCGAGCGGGCCCTCCTCGTCGAAGACACGGTGCCCCTCCGGCTTGTAGACGGCGGTGGACGAGCAGTGCAGGAAGGCACGGGCGCCCCGGTGGTGCTCCATGAGGTAGGCCAGGCCGCCGCTGTTAGCCGCCAGGTCCTTCTCCCAGTCGTTGGTCTTGGCCACCGCGAAGTGCAGCACGTAGTCGGCGTCCTCGGGCAGCTTGCCCACCTCGCCCGACACCAGGTCGACCGGCACGCACTCGACGCCGGCGGCTTCGAGCTCGGCGCGGGCGGCGCCGTCGGAGAAGCGCGCCGCCCCGATGACACGGTTGTCACGGGCCAGGGCCGTCGCCAACGGGCGCGCCACCTGCCCCGTGACGCCGGTGACCACGATTGTTCTTCCCTGCAATTTGTCTGGACTCATGGGCCCTTTCGTACTCGCTACGCTGCCCGCGTGCACCTCTTCGCAGCCTTCCTGGGTGGTGAGCTCGGGCCCGGGCGCATGGGCGAGGACCACGAGGTCGTGTTCGTGGTGGCCGAGGACATGGAGTCCGCCCGCCGGGCGGCCCGGGCCAAATGGGGCGGAGACGGCCGGGCGCACGTCGACGCCCTCACCCGCCTGGACATGATCGACGGCTTCGCCGTCGGGCTCGAGGCCGCCGGGTCTGGGGACACGACCGAGACCGAGGGCTACAACTGATCGTCAGACGGCCGGTGACAACCCGCCGTCGAGATTGATCGCCGAACCCGTCAGGTAGGACGCGCGCGACGAGAGGAGGAAGCAGCCGAGGTCGGCGAACTCGGCGGCGCGCCCGAAGCGCCCGAGCGGAATGCCCGCGTCCTCGGCGAAGCGGTCGTAGAACGCGCGGACATCCGTCCCGGCGCCCCTGGCGGCGCGCTCCCATTGCCCGCTCTCGATGAGCCCGACGACCACGGCGTTGACCCGGATGCCGTCAGGCGCCAGCTCCTTGGAGAGCGCCTTCATGAGCGCCATGCCGGCGGCCCGGGTCACCGAGCTCGGCTCGCTGGCGCCGCCGGGCGCCTTGGCCGCCAGGGCCAGCGTGAACAGGACGGAGCCGTGGCTGGCCCGGAGCTGCGGGAGGGCCAGCCGGGTGAGCCGCACGGCCGCCATCAGCTTGAGCTGGAAGTCGGACTCCCACGTGGTGTCGTCGATCCCCTCGATGGAGCCGGCCGAGGCGCGCCCGGCGTTGTGCACCACCCCGTCGATGCGCCCCCAGCGGGCCACCGCGGCGTCGACGAACGCCTCGAGGTCGCCGGCCCGCGAGACGTCGGCCCGTTGCGCCAGCACGTCGCCGCCTACCGCCTGCACCTCTCCCTCGGCAACGCGCAGGCGCTCCTCGTCGCGGCCGCACACGGCAACGGCGGCACCCTCGGCGGCCAGCTGTGTGGCCAGTGCCAGCCCGAGCCCGTCGGTGCCCCCGGTGATGAGGACAGCCTTCCCGGCCAGTTCGAGATTCATTCGTCAATCCTCCTTCAGCGCGCTGGTCGTCACCTCCGCCAGGAAGGCATCGGCCTCCCGCTGCGAGCGCAGGCGGACGAAACGCAGCCGCGCCCAGCGCGGATCGTGCTCGGCTGTCCCGTAGCGCTGACGGTAGACCCGGTGGCGGGTGGCCGACCAGGCGATGATCGACTTCTCGGGGTTGAACGAGAACAGGTTGGACCAGGGCTCCTTGTTCCCGTTCCAGAGCTCCTGACGCCCGACCGTGCGCCGCACCGTGCGCCTGATGGTGCGGGCCATCACCGCGACGTACGGCAGGTCGAACCAGACGACGGTGTCGGCCCGCTCCCACACGATGTCCCGCACGCTCGAGTAGTTGCCGTCCACGACCCAGCGGGCCGCCTCAGTGACCTCCGAGACCCTGGCCTTGAAGGTCTCGTCGTCGAGTGGCGCCCAGCCGGGTTGGTGGAAGATGGCGTCGAGCTCGATGTTGGGCGCCGACAAGGCGCGCGCCAGTGCGCGGCTCAGGGTCGTCTTCCCCGATCCCGAGCACCCCACGACGGCGACCCGTTCGATCTCAGCGCTCCTGTTCGGTGGGCCTGATCAGGACCTCGTTCACGGCCACGCGGCGCGGCTGCGTCACGGCGTAGCGGATGCTCTCCGCGATGTCCTCCGCCTGCATGAGCTCTATGGCCCCGAAGGTCTGGGCCATGCCCTCCAGGATCTCTGGTCGGTTGTGCGAGGCCAGCTCCGTGGCCGTGGCCCCGGGCTCAATGAGCGTGACCCGCACGTGCCGCGCCGTCACCTCCTGGCGCAGCGACTCGCTGAAGGCCCCGACGCCGTGCTTTGTGGCGTTGTAGACGCCGCTGTTCAGGCGGGCCACCCGCCCGGCTACCGAGCTGACGTTGACGATGTCGGCCACCGAGCGTGGCTCGTTCTCGGCGCCGGCCAACAGGTGCGGCAACGCGGCGTGCGTGCAGTAGAGCAGTCCGAGCAGGTTGATGCCGACCATCCGCTGCCACTCCTCGAGCGGGGCATCGACGATCGGCCCCAAAAGCATGACGCCGGCATTGTTGACCAACGTGTCCAGGCGGCCCAGCTCCGCCACCGTGGTGGCGACGGCGCGCTGCGCCTGTGCGGGATCCGTGATGTCCGCCTCGACCACCAGCGCCGAGCCCGCGCCGCCGAGGCGCTGGGCCAGGGCCTCGAGGCGGTCGCGCCGCCGGGCCACCAGGGCCACCTTCGCCCCCTCCTCGGCCAGGGCGACGGACGTAGCCTCGCCGATGCCGCTGCTGGCACCGGTCACCAGGGCGACGGTCCCTTCCAGTCTCTTCGTCATTGCGCCTCCAGAGGTCCGTGCCGGCCACGCGGCACAGCGCCGGAGGCTATCGGGCGTCGGGCTCCTCCCCGTCCGGCGCACCCTCGGCCGGCGTGGCGACCGCCGCGGGCGCGTGGCTCTCGTCGATCCCGAAGAGCCCGACCGGGACGCCCAGGTCCTCGGGCACCCGCGTCGGCGTGTCGGCGTTGAGGACCTCGCCCCGGAAGTAGGCCGGGCGGATGGCCCAGTAGATCAGCATGAGCACGATGCCCAGGACGATGGCGCCCACGTCAATAACGAACACCCCGCCGACGACGCGGTCCGTTCCCGGCAGGGTCCACGTGGTGTAGCTGTTGCTCGGGGTGATCCAGTTGTACCAGAGGAACCAGAACATGGCGAACCACAGGACGAGACCGCCGAGGAGCGGGAGGACGCCCCGGAGCCACAGGTTCCGCGTGCTCTCGGTCAGGGTCTTGCGGAAGTACCAGACGCAGGCGAACCCCGTGAGGCCGTAGTAGAACGCGATCATCATGCCGAGGGCAGTGACCGAGTCGGTGATGACATTGCCCTGCGACCTGTAGTTCAAGAATGCGTAGAGCGCGATGGAGACCCCGCCCATCGCAAGCGTCGACACCGTGGGGGTCAAGAAGCGCTTGTGGACCCGTCCGAACGCCTCGGGGATCGCCTTGTAGGTCGCCATCGACAACGTGGTCCGGGCCGTCGGCAAGATGGTGGTCTGCGTCGAGGCCGCGGCCGAGCTCAGCACCATCAGCAGGAGCAGCTTGGTCATGAACCATCCGATCCCCGACGTCCCGAAAACCGAAGTCCCGAGCACGTTGATCACGTCGTTGGTGTTGTCGGGGTTGGCCAGGCCGATTCCGTGGGTCCCGACGCCGGCGTAGGACTGCGAGGCCATGACCACCAGGGCGTAGGTCACCAGCAGGATCACGGTCGAGAGCACGGCAGCGCGTCCCGGCGTCCGGTGCGAGTCCTTGGTTTCCTCGTTGACCGAGACCGACGTGTCCCAGCCCCAGTAGATGAACAGCATCAGGGTGAACCCCACCATGAAGCTCGTGAACGAGAGGTGGTGGAACGGGTTGAACCACTCCGCGCTGGGTGTGAGGTGGCCGGGGGGTGCATTGCCGGTGCCGACCTTCACCAGGGCGACCACCGAGAACAGAACGAGGATCGTGAGCTCGATGCCGAGCAAGACCTTCTGCATGTTGGCCGAGATCTCGATCCCGACGTAGCAGATCGCAGTCATCAACACGATCCACAGGATCCCGACCAGGAGCACCCAGGTGCTGGCCGCGTTGTGCCCGATACCGCCGGCGCCGAAGAGCAGGAAGACGTACTGACCGGCGATCTGGGCCAGGCTGGCCATCACGAGGATGTCGGCGGCCACGATGCCCCACCCGCCGAACCACCCCGTCTTGGGTCCGAAGGCCCGGGCCCCCCAGGTGAAGGTGGTGCCGCAATCGGGGTCGGCGTAGTTCAGCTCCTTGTAGGCGTAGGAGATGAACAGGATCGGAATGAAGGCGAGGATCGTGATGATGGGCGCCCCCAGCCCGCCGATGGCGATGACGACGAAGCCGAGCGTCGCCGCCAGGCTGTAGGCAGGGGCCGTCGACGCCACTCCGACGACCACCGAGGAGAAGAGCCCGAGGGCTCCTCCCTTGAGCCCTTTCCCACCGATGTCCCCGCGAGCTCTCGCGGCATCGAGATGAACCATGGCCGGCCCCCATCCTCTCGAAGGATTTCGCCCGCACCATACTCAAGCGGCGCGAGAATTTCTTGACATTTTCACTGATCCGGTCTGTTGGCGGAGTCTTGGCCCCCTTCTCAGAGGGGGATGTACCGTTTCGTGCCCGATATCGTCGCCGCTCAACGCCGGCCGGCTTCGGTCTGCCCGATGCCCTCGCGCAGCTTCTGGAGGCTGGACGACAGCAGACGGGAGACGTGCATCTGGCTCACCCCCACCGCCACGGCGATCTCAGACTGGGTCAGCCCGTCGACGAAGCGCATGCGCAGGATCGCCTGCTCGCGCTCCGGCAGCGTGGCCAACGCCGGTCCGAGGAGGGCCCGGTCCTCGACAGAGTCGAAATTGCCGTCCTGCTCGCCCAGCCGAGCCGACAGCGGGTCGTCCTCGCTCTCCGAGGCGTCGATGGAGGCGGCGCGATAGCCCTGTCCGGCTTCGATCGCTTCGATGACCGCTTCCTCGCTCGCCCCGGTGGCCTCCGCCAGTTCGGCCACGGTCGGGTTGCGGCCGAGCTGCTGGACGAGAGAGCCCGTCGTGTGCCCGAGCTCGAGGTAGAGCTCTTGAACCCGGCGGCTCGCCCGGACCGCCCACCCCTTGTCGCGGAAGTGCCGCTTCAGCTCCCCGATGATCGTCCGGGTCGCGAACGCGGCGAAGTCGACGCCCCGGGACGGATCGAAGCGATCGACCGACTTGACCAGTGCCACCGACGCCACCTGCACCAGGTCGTCCAGTGGCTCACCGCGGTGGAGGAAGCGACGGGCCAGTTGATGGGCCAACCCCAGATTGGAGGTGATCAGCTCCTCGCGCGCTGCCGGATCGAGGGCTGGACGATCAGGCCCAGCAGCGCCCGACAGCGGCCCGGGATCGTGTTCCGGGCCGTCGGTCACTCCGCATGCCCCGCCCGGCGCTTGCGTAGCCAGGCACGCACGGATCCATCCTGGCTCTCCCTTCCGTGCTCGTCCACGAGCGCGTCGAGAATCTGCTCGCTCAGCCGGGCGACCTCGTCGCCCTCGGGCTCGGGTACCGATGCCGTCTCGGCCCTTTCGAGCGTGCACACCACCCCGATGGCGTCACCCAGCACGGTGAGCTCCAGGCACAGGTCCCCGTGGCGGGCATCGCTCCCCTGCAGCGTCAAGAGGCACAGCTCGCCCACGGCCAGCCGGAGGTCCTCGAGCTCCTCGATGTCGAACCCGGCCCGGGCGGAGATCGCACTGGTGACGAGCCGGGCGAGCACGATGAGATCGCCACGCGCCGGGAACCTGAGCTCGATCAGGTCGCCGCTCTGGAGCTGGTCGGTGGTGTCCTTCACGCTACCCCTGCCGATTCCAGCGAGTCCGCGATGGTGAACACACTGGTCAGGCCGGTGATCTCGAAGATCTTCACGATACGTGAGTCCGCCACGACCACATGGAGCTCGCCGCCCAACTCCCGGCAGCGTTTGAGCGCACCGACGAGCACCCCGAGCGCGGTGGAGTCCAAGAACGTCACCCCGAGGAGGTCGAGCACGACCGTCGCCTCGCCCTGGGCGATGACGCTGTGCAAGCACTCGCGCAGCTGAGGCGCGGTGGCGACGTCGATCTCTCCACTGACCGTGACCACACGGGGGTGCGTTCCCGCCCGCTCCTCAATGTGAAAGTCCTGATCCACTCCGCCCTCCTCTAGGCTCATCGTGGGCCACCCCGAGACGTCGTGCAATGCCGATTGGCCACCCGGTCTATAGCCACCGGGGAGCGAACCTAAACCTCAGCGAACCGCCCGCGTTTCCCCGCAGGCACGCACGGGTAGAAAGTTGCCCTACAACCCCGGTGAGCTACCGGAGTTGACCCGTCGCCGCCCGGCGAGGGAATAGCGTTTCCGACGAGCTCACGGTGGCAACCGGGGGGAGAGTGCGTGCCCGAACAAGAGGACGAGCAACTTCAGGCCAGCCCCCGAAGCGAGCGCGCCGATCGCGCTGAGGCCGTGGCGACGCTCGTCGCCCTCGTCTGGGCGTCGACGGTGGCGATCGTCTTCGCGGTCTACGGCGGGAACGTGTCGCTCGTCGGGCTCCTGGCCATCTCCCCGTTCATCGCCGCCCCCTTCGCCCGCCCCTCCCGGGTGGCGCTCGTCGGCATTCTGGCCGCCGTCTTCGCCCTCGTCATCAGCACGCCGCCGCACAGCTATGGCGAGCTGAACCACACGCTGCGCGTCGTCACGATGCTGGCTGCCACCGCAGTGGCGATGTGGATCTCTTACCTGCGCGGCCAGCGCAACGTGCAGCTCTGGACCGCGCGTTCCGAGACCAGGAACGAGCGCCGGCGGCGCGTCGCCGCAGAGACGGCGCAACGGATGCAGGCCATGGCTCGGGCACTTACGACCGCAGCCGACCCGGCCCAGGTGGCGGACGCCGTCTTCGCCGCACTGCGTGACGAGCTGCGCGTCGACGCCTGTACCTTCGCCCTCCTCGACGATCGGGGTGTTCTCCGGACACTCCGCCGCTTCGGCTACGCCCCCGACGATCCGATCGACGGGGTATTGGCCTCGCTGCAAACCGACGGCCCGGTCCTGGGCAGGAACGACGCTCTCTTCTCGGAGACGGTCGACGACCTCCAGCGCCAGCGCCCCGACATCCACTCGGCCGACTCCAACCGGTTCCGGGCGCTGGCCATCATCCCCCTGGTCGTGTCTGACCACACTATCGGGGCGGTCGTCGTGCACTGGAACGACGACCGTGAGATATCCGAGCCCGATCGCACCTTTCTCTTCACCATCACCGCCGCCGCGGCCCAGGCGGTCGAGCGGGCCCGGCTGACCCTCACTGAGTTCGTCAACCTGGAACGCAGTCAGCACCTGCACCAGCTCAGCTCGGCCCTGGCCGCGGCCACGACACCCGGAGACGTCGCCCATGCGGCCATCGCCGGCGGCCGGCGGGCCTTGGGTGCGCAGTCCGCCGTGGTGCGAGTCCCCGCCGCCGGCGAGCGCGGCCTGACCTGCCTCGCCAGCAGCGGCCATCCCGCCCTCCTCTCCCGCGCCATGGTGCCGCTGGAAGGGAGCCACGCGGGCAAGTGCTTCTCGCGCGGCAGTACCGTCGTCGCCAGCATCGATGCCGAGGAGGAGATCGGTGACACCCTTTCGGCCGAGATCGTTGCGCGGGCCCTGCACGAGGTGTCCAAGCCGGTGACCATCGTGAGCGAGCCGCTCGTCGGCAGCGTGGGGCCTCTCGGAGTCCTCTCGCTCGCCTTCGTGGCCCTCCCCGAGCCGAGCGAGCCCGATCTCCGCTTCCTCTCCACGCTTGCCGGTCTTACGGCGCAGGCGCTCGAGCGGGCGCAGGTGTTCGAACACGAGCGGGAGGCACTGCGCGATGCGGAGGCCGGACGCGAGCGCCTGTCCCTCCTCTCGGAGGTGACCCGGCTCCTCAGCTCCAGCCTCGAGCCGACCACCGTGATCCGGCGGACCATGAGCCTGGTCGAGGGCAGGCTGGCCGACTCGTGCTCGGTCCAGGTGCCCGGCGAGAGCGGGCTCGTCCGGCTCGACGTGCGCGAGCCTCGGGCGCCGGTGACCGAGCGCGCCGGCGCCTCCCGGCGCGTCGATGACGTCCTCCCCTTCGGCTCCGACGCGCCGGCCGCCGTCGCCTTCCGTATGGGCCGCACCCAGTTGGCCCCGGTCGAGGCCGGTGAGGACGTGGCCGACCCCAAGGGCGTCACCACGGCGTTGGCCGTGCCCCTGACGGCCAACGGCGAGGTCATCGGCGTCATGACCTTCGTCGACGGCCCGGGCCGGCTGTTCGAGGCGGACGACGTCTCGCTGGCCACGGAGGTGGCGAGCCGGGCCGGTGTCGCCCTGTCCAACGCCACACGGTTCCAGCGGGAACATGTCGTCGCCGACGTGTTGCAGCGCGCCGTGCTCCCGGACTCGTTGCCCGAGGTGGCGGGCCTCCAGCTCGACGCCGAGTACCGGGCCGGGGTCGCGGGGACCTACGCCGGCGGCGACTGGTACGACGTGTTCGAGCTCAGCAACGACGCCGTCTTCTTCAGCGTGGGCGACGTCATGGGCAAGGGCGCCCCGGCCGCCGCCTTGATGGGGCAGGTGCGCAGCGCGATCCGGGCCTACGCGGTGTCCGGCCTGTCACCGACGGAGGTGCTCTCGGCACTCGACGGCCTCTTCGACGCGCTTATCGAGGACAGGGTGGTCACCGCGGTCGTGGGAACGATCTCCCCGTCGACCGGGCGGGTCGTCCTGAGCAACGCGGGCCACCCGCCGCCGCTCGTGGTGCGGGCCGATGGCAGCACGATGTTCTGCCCGATGCAACGCACGCTGCTCATCGCAGCCGGGTTGAGCGGCGCGCCCCGTCCCCGGGACGAGGTCGTGCTCGATCGCGGGGACTCCCTCATCATGTACTCCGACGGCCTGATCGAGCGCCGGGGCGAGGTGATCACGCACGGGATGGAGCGCCTGGCCAACACGGCAACGGTTGTTGCGCGCGACGGCTGGCCCGACCATCCCGCGGTCACGTTTGCATCCATCCTCAGCGGCGAGGAACGGACCGACGACGTCGTCGTGCTCTGTCTGAGCTACACCGGGCTCTCCGAGGAACGCATAACCGCCCAGCCTGTGGGTACGACACGAGATGGAATGTCGACACTGCACCTCGAACCGGTGGTGGAAAGCACGCCGGTGGCGCGCCACTGGGTGGCCGCGCATCTCCGCGACCTGCCGGCCGAAGTGACAGGGTGCGCCGCCCTCCTGACGTCGGAGCTTGTCACCAACGCAGTGCTGCACGCGGCGACCCCCATGTCCGTGACACTCCACATCTTGCCGGACCGCATCCGGGTGGACGTCGCCGACGGCAATCCGGCGTTCCCGTCCATCAAGGAGTACGACAAGGACGCGGCCACGGGCCGGGGGCTGACATTGTTCAACACGCTGGCGTCGAACTGGGGCGTCCAGGCCGTCGATGGCGGCAAGATCGTGTGGTTCGAGCTCCCGGTCGACTTTCCGGTCACTCCGGTGAGCGTCTCCGACGGCAGCTTCCGCTTCGACCTGACCGGGATCGCGCGACCAAACCTCCACGGCGACCCCGGCGACTCCCCCGAGCTGTCCGTGCGCCTGCTCGGGATCCCCGTCGGCCTGTTGCAGAAGTCGAGCGAGCAATACGAGGCCTTGTTCCGCGAGCTCCGTCTGATGAAGGAGCGCACGGAGAGCTCCCCCGAGGCCCCGCACCTGCCGGAGCGCCTCTCCGTGCTCGTGTCCCAGATCGGCACCCGTTTCAACGGGCTCGGCCCCGGCATGGACGACATGTGGCAGTCGGCGGTCGACAACGGCGTCGAATTCTTCGACTGGACACTCGAGCTGCCCCAGTCCGCCGTGGTGGCGTGCGAGCTCTACGACGCCATGCTCGACGAAGCCGACGAGTTCGGCCTGTCCCAGCGACTCCTGACCCTGCCGGCGTCGCCCACCAGCGTCGCGGTGCGGCGCTGGTTCCTCTCCGAGCTCACGGGCCAACTGCACGGCAAGGCCCCGGTCGCCTGGGTCGACAGCCGGTTCCATGCCGAGCTGCGGACCGTGCCCGCCCACTGACGGGCCCCACTGGCGGCCGGCTGACGGGCCCCACTGACGGGCCCCACTGGCGGCCGGCTGACGGGCCCCACTGGCGGGGCACAGGTCAGCGGATCTTGGCGGTGGCCTTCTTCAATACCTTGCCGTAGTGCTCCAGACCTTCGTTGGAGAGGGCCGCCGAAGGGCCGCTGGCGATGGAGACCCGCTCGGGAATGATTCCCCAGACCGGCACCTTGAGCTCGGTCCACCACACGATCGTCGCCTCCAGGTCGTTGGTGCCCAGCCGCGCCGAACAGATGACAACGCCGGCAGGGATGTTGCTGGGTGTCATCTCGAGCGTCGTGACGACGCGGTTGGGCTCGATCCCGCCGGCCCGGGTCGGGATGACGACCGCGTCAGCCCGAGCCAGCGCCGCCTGGACGACGTTGCCCTCGCCCGGCGGAGTGTCGACCACGATGATGCCGTCCTCCTGGTTCATCGCCTTGGTGACGGTGCGCACGGAAGGGCCCTCGACCAGGTCGACCCCCTCCTGGGGATCGGCTTCGTACCACTCCGCCGTCGAACCCTGCGGGTCGGCATCGACCAGTAGCACCGGAGCACGGCTTCGCCGCGCCGCCGCTGCGGCCAGGTAGACGGCGGTGGTGGTCTTGCCGACCCCGCCCTTGACGTTGCTGACGACGATGTTCATTGGGTCCGGTCCTCTGGTGATCGGGGAAAATCGGCCCTTACGGTACCGGCCGGCCGGGGTGGACCGTTTACGGCAGCAGCAAGGCGCCGAGACGGCGCCGGGTGATGGCGACCCCGACGACGGCCATCGCCACCAAATAGGCCACGTGGAGCAGGAGGGTCCAATCGAAGATCCCCAGGTCGACGGCCCGCACCAGCACCACTCCCTGGTAGAGGGGGGTGACGCGGACGACGGCCTGCAGCCACCCCGGGTAGACGGTCAGCGGGTAGAAGGTGGCCGAGAACAAGAAGAGGGGGATGAAGGCGAGCGAGACCATGTCGAAGTCCTGCCAGGTCCGCATGTAGGTGGTGCCGGCCATGCCGGCCGATGCGAATGCCAGGCTGATCAGCACCGCGGCCGGCCAGCACAGCACGGCCCACGGGGAGACGATGTAGCCCAGGATGGCCATGATGCCCAGGAAGGCGCCCGAGTAGAGGGTGCCGCGCAGGACGCACCAGCTGAGCTCGCCCAGGGCGACGTCGCCCACGCCCAGCGGTGTCGACAGCATGGCGTCGTACGTCTTGGCGATCTTGAGCTTGAAGAAGACGAGGAAGGTCGAATCGAGCATGGCGCCGTTCATGGCCGACGATGCCAGGAGCCCGGGCGCCACGAACGCCGTGTAGGGGATCTCGCGGCCGTCCACGTTGATCGGGCCGACGAGGTGCGACAGCCCGACCCCGATGGAGAGCAGGTAGAAGAGCGGCTCGAAGAAGCCCGAGACGATGAAGACCCACGAGCGCCGGTAGACGAGGATGTTGCGCTCGAGCACCCGCGAGGCGTGGCGCCCACCGAGCAGGGCGAGTGGCGTGATGCGCGCCGCCACTCCGGGAGAGCGCTGCCCGAGGTCCGAACCGCTGGATGTCGTCGTCATCGCGTCACACCACCAGCCGCTTGGCGAAGGTCCGCCGGCCGGCGGCGTAGCCGACCGCGACCAGTGCGCACAGGTAGGCGACATGTCCCAGGTCCGCCCAACTGACCTGGCCGAGCGTCAGATCACGACACAGCGCCACTCCGTGGTACAGCGGTGTCACGTAGGCCACCACCTGGAGCCACGTGGGCAGCTGCGAGATCGGGAAGAAGGTCCCCGAGAAGAGGAACATCGGGATGATGGCGAACCGGTACAACGTCGAGAAGGAGGAGTCCTTGTCCTGGGTGGCCGCAAACGCGCTGACGGGTGCAGCGAACGCCATCCCGGTCAGGATCGCGGCCGGGAGGGCCAGGATCGCCCAGGGCGAGTAGATGACCCCGAAGACCGCCATCACAGCCAGGTAGATGGACGTCACGATGGCCAGGCGCGCCGCGATCCACGCGAGGTGCCCCAGCAACACGTCGTAGACGCTGAGTGGGCCCGCCAACTGGGCCATGTAGGTACGCACCCATTTGATCGCCCCCATCACCGGGTACGTGGCGTCGTTGGTGCCGATCTGCATGCACGTGCCCGCCAACAGGCCGGGAGCCAGAAAGGCCACGTAGCTGACGCCGTCCACCCCGTGCGAGTGCTTGTCGATGAGGGAGCCCAGCGCGACACCCATGGCGGCCAGGTAGAGAATCGGGATCAGGAAGCTGGTGATGACCGAACTGCGCCAGGTGCGCTTGTACTGGTAGCCCCAGTAGCGGGCGGCCCGCAGCCACATGGGCGTGGCATAGCGCCGGGCCGTGAATTCGTCGCCGTGCCCGAAGATCAGCGGGCTCCCCGACGCCCCCGCGTCGCTCGCTGCCGTCATCTGCTCAGTCGACCAGGGAGCGGCCCGTCAGGCGCAGGAACACGTCCTCGAGCGTCGACCGCCGCACGAGTGTGGTGCGGGCGACGTGCCCCATGCGGGCGACCTCCGCCAGCGCCGCGTCACCGTCGTCGGTGTAGAGGAGGATGCGGTCGGGCAGCACTTCTTGGCGCTCCGCCAAGGCAGCCAACGAGGGCGCCACCGCTTCGTGTTGGCCGGGCGCGAAGCGCAGTTCGACCACCTCTTTGGTGGAGTACTCATCGATCAACTGGCGCGGCGAACCCTCGGCGGCGAACCGGCCCTTGTCCATCACGACCAGGCGGTCGCAGAGCTGCTCGGCCTCGTCCATGTAGTGCGTGGTGATCACCAGCGTCACCCCGTCCTGCTTCAGGCGGTAGAGGCGGTCCCAGAGCAGGTGACGGGCCTGCGGGTCGAGACCGGTCGTCGGCTCGTCGAGGATGAGGAGGTCCGGGTCGGAGATCAGGGCACGCGCGATGGTGAGGCGCCGCTTCATGCCTCCCGACAACGGATCGACCCGGTCGTTGGCCCGCTCGGTCAATTGCGCGAAGTCGAGCAGTTGCTCGGCCCGCTCGCGGATGACCTTCTTGGGCATGTCGAAATAGCGCCCGTAGATCATCAGATTGTCGAGCACCGTGAGCTCGAGGTCCAGGGAGTCCTCCTGGGGCACGAGCCCCATGCGCGACCGGATGCGTGGGCCGTCCTTGGTCGGGTCCATCCCGAGCACGCGGAGCGTGCCCCCGCTGAGAGGGCTGATGCACGAGATCATCCGCATGGTCGACGTCTTGCCGGCGCCGTTCGGTCCCAGGAAGCCGAACGACTCGCCTTTGGCGATGCTGAAATCGACCCCGTCCACGGCGACGAATTCTCCGAAGCGCTTGACGAGCCCGTGTGCCTCCACCATCGGAGAAGGCACCGTGCCGCCCGCGGCCGTCCCCGTCAGCTCCGAATCAGGGACGTCCGTCGTTGGCGATGAATATGACGTCATTGTCAGGGAACGATACCGTGCCGTTCGGGAGGCCAACGCAAGCGAGAGGACACGCCGATGGCTGGGTCAGGACTGGGGCGGGTGTTCCCGACCGGGTTCACTTGGGGCACCGCGACGGCGGCGCACCAGATTGAGGGGGGCAACGCCAACAACGACTGGTGGGACTTCGAGCACACACCGGGCTCCGGCTGTACGGAGCCGTCCGGCGACGCCTGTGATTCGTGGAACCGCTGGGAGGAAGACGCCGACCTGGTGGCCGGCCTGGGACTCGACAACTACCGCTTCTCGGTGGAGTGGAGCCGCATTGAGCCGGCCCAGGGCGAGATCTCCCATGCCGCACTGGCGCACTACCGGCGACAGTGCGTCGGTTTGCGCGAGCGCGGCGTGGACCCGGTGGTGACTTTCCACCACTTCACCACCCCCCGGTGGCTCACGGCCCAGGGCGGCTGGGAGACCGACCTTGCCGTCGAGCGCTTCGGCCGCTTGTGCGGCATCGTGACCGAGGCGTTGGGCGACGTCATGGCGCGAGCCTGCACGCTCAACGAGCCGAACATCGTGGCCACCATGGGCTGGCACGCCGGGATGTTCCCGCCAGGCAAGAGGGACCTGGCGCTCGCGCGTGCCGTGGCCACCCGCTTTGCCGCGGCACATCGGGTGGCCGTCGAGACCATTCGCGCCGGAGCGCCGGGGATCCCGGTCGGTCTGACCCTGTCCATGACCGACTACCAGTTGGCGCCCGGGGGCGAAGAGAAACTCGAGAGCATCCGGCACCACGCCGAAGATGTCTTCCTCGACGCCACGGAGGGGGACGACTTCATCGGCGTGCAGGTCTACACCCGCATGCTGATCGGCCCCGACGGCTGGGCGGGCTATGAGGACGGTGTGCCCGTTCTCGACATGGGCTACGAGTTCTATCCGGCCTCGCTCGGCAATTGCCTTCGGCGGGCCTGGGAGCACACGGACGGCTCCGTTCCCCTCCTCGTCACCGAGAACGGGATCGGCACCAGCGACGACGAGCAGCGCATCGACTACGTTCGCCAGGCGCTCTCCGGCGTGCTGCAGGCCATCGCCGACGGGGTCGATGTCCGGGGCTACACCTACTGGTCGCTGCTCGACAACTTCGAGTGGGCGTTGGGCTACAAGCCGAAGTTCGGGATCGTCGGCGTCGACCGCACGACGTTCGTCCGTACGCCAAAGCCCAGCGCAGCATGGCTGGCCGCGGTCGCGGCGGCCAACGCGCTCGATTCCTGAAGAATCCTCAGACCGCGGCCAGCTCCGTGTTGGCCACGATGGCGTCGGTGATGGCATCCCAGAGCGGCTCGGGCAGGTCGTGCCCCATGCCCGGGATCATGAGCAGCTTCGAACCGGGCACGGCGGCCGCGGTCGCTTCGCCTCCGCTCGGGGTGACGAGCTGGTCGACCTCTCCGTGCACCACGAGAAAAGGGATCCCCACACCATGGAGCCCCTCCGTGCGATCCGGCGAGGCGAGGATGGCGGCAAGCTGGCGGGCGGTACCCTCCGGGCAATAGGAACGGTCGTACGCCGCACCGGCCCGCACCCGCAGCAGGCGCTCCTCGGTCGGGTACGCCGGCGAGCCGATGACGCGGCTCCCTTCCACGCTCGCCTCGATCGCTTCCTCGCGACTCGTCGCCACCGGCCGCAGCAGGGCCGTCATCGCCTCGCCGGTGGGCGCGCCCACGGTGCGGTCGCCCGTCGTCGACATGATGGAGCAGGCCGTGAGGAAGAGATCCGGGTGGTTGATCACCAGGGCCTGGGTGATCATGCCTCCC
The DNA here is from genome assembly GCA_963764305.1 of uncultured Acidimicrobiaceae bacterium. Classification (GTDB taxonomy): domain Bacteria; phylum Actinomycetota; class Acidimicrobiia; order Acidimicrobiales; family RAAP-2; genus Bog-473. The sequence goes on from CAVXSD010000007.1 coordinate 313,474, forward strand.
ATCGAGACGCCGACCACGTGTGTCTTTGTGATACCCAGCTCCGCCAGGAGCGCGGCGGCGTCGTCCGCCATGTCCTCCACGCGGTACGGCGCGGAAGAGTGGTCCGCGCCCGTCAACAGGCCAGCGACGTCCGGCAACCCTTCGAACTTCGTCGACAGCCCACTGTCACGGTTGTCGAAGCGGATCACGAAGAAGCCGCGCTTGCGCAGCCCGTCGACGAATCCCTCCGGCCACGCCGGTAATTTGCGCACCGAGCCCCATGACGAGCAGCAGCGGTGGATCCGAGGGGTCGCCATCGGTGGCGTACTCGATCTCTATTCCCTCGAGACTGGCCTTTGGCACGGAAGGGCTCCCTTCGTCGACGCTTCTGCCTGCTTTCCTATCAGGCAGCCGGTCGCAGCGCCTCACGCCCTCCGCGGCGAGGCCGGCCGGGCCGCGGTGGCACCGTCATGGCGGGCACGGCGAAAGCGCGGGCCGGGATCGAGTCCCACCAGGATCGATTGCACCGAGGCCATGCACGCGACGAAGAGCGGGAATGCCACAACGTCGAAGGTCCAGTGGTCCACCGTCAGCAGGAGGACGATCATGCTGATGAGCGCCCCGATGTAGGAGTGCACCGTCTCCGTCTCGGGGTGGGTCCAGCTCTTGATGAGCGTTGGCACGCCGGCCAGGAAGTCGGCAGCGATGGCGGCGGAGATGGCCAGCACGCCGTTGCGGGTCACGAGCCAGACGACCGTGCCGACGACCGAGACGACGCCGCACGCGTAGTCCATCCGGCGCACCTTCCACACGGAGGCCGAATTGTGGAAGGAGCCGATGAAGATCAACAACGGCATGAATCCCACCATGAAGGTGGGCAGCGCGCGCAGCCCCACACCTTCCCGGAGCTCCACGGCGGCGGCGAGCAGGGGCGCGACCGCCCAGAGGAGCCACGTCACCCGATTGGGCTTCGTCGTCCCCCGCAGGGTGTCCCGCAGGTATACGGCCGCACCGGCCGCACCGATTGCGGTCCCCACATAAATCCAATTCTCGTTGATCACCGTGGGACAGTCTGCAGCGCGGCGGGCCTGCCGTCGTACCGTGAGGGGCGACGCCCCCAGGCGGGAGCAGGCCGCTAGCTTCAAGCCAGGAGACATTTCTCGAACGAGAGGCACCGGTGCCCCTTTACGGTCCGCAAAAGAGCGCCCCCCATGGGTGAGCTCCTCGTGATCGCCTTCCTCGGTGGGCTGATCACCGGGCTGTCTCCCTGCATCGTTCCCGTCATCCCCGTCGTCATGGCGGGTGGCTCGACCGGGACGAGCAAGCGGCGTCCCTACGTGATCATCGCCGGGTTGGTGGTGAGCTTCAGCCTCTCTGTCCTGTTCGCCAGCTCGTTGCTCGGCTTCCTCCACCTTCCCCAGGACCTCTTGTTCTGGTTGGGCGTCGCCTTGCTCGGCCTCCTCTCGGTGGGCCTCTTGATCCCCAAGGTGGGCGAGGTGATTGAGCGGCCGTTCGCGCGCCTCGGCGCCTCGCGCTATGCCAACGAGGGAGGGGGGTTCGTCCTCGGACTGAGCCTCGGCCTCGTCTTCGTCCCTTGCGCCGGACCGGTGCTCACCGCCATCTCGGTGGCGGCCGCCCACCATCACGCCGGGGTGAGCTCAATCCTCGTCACACTCTTCTATGCGCTCGGCGTCACCGTGCCGCTCCTCGTGTTGGCCGTCGTGGCGCAGCGCGCCACCTCCTGGTCGTCGCTGCGCAGTCATCTGCCCGCCGTCCGCAAGGTGGCCGGTGTCATCCTCGGCGTCGCCACGCTGGCCATCGCCTTCAACTGGCTCGGCGCCCTGCAACGCGACGTCCCGGGATACACCAGTGCCCTCGAGGACCACATCGAATCGACTGACTCGGCCTGCACCCAACTGCAGCATCTCAGCGGCGAACACCAGAACCAGTTCGCCGCCGCCAACGCCAAGCTCGAGGGAAGGAAGGCGACGTGCGCCGCGACCGACCAGGGCAACTCGCAGAGTGGCCACCTGGCGGCCGGCGCGACCACGCCCACCACGACGGCCCCGCACGCGACCCCCACGTCACCGCAGAAGCGGTCGGTGTTCATGGCCAACAAGACAAACCTGCCGGATCTGGGTCGGGCCCCGAACTTCGCCGGGATCACGGCTTGGTTCAACACCCCCGGGAACACACCCCTCTCGCTGAGCGACCTGCGCGGCAAGGTGGTCCTGGTCGACTTCTGGACCTACTCGTGCATCAACTGCCAGCGTGCGCTGCCCCACGTCGAGGGTTGGTACAACGACTACAAGAACGATGGATTGGTCGTGGTCGGCGTCTCGGCGCCCGAATTCGCCTTCGAGCACGTGGTCTCCAATGTCAAGAGCGCGGCGGGCAATCTCGGCATCGACTACCCGGTCGCCGTGGACGACAACCTGGCCACCTGGGACGCCTACAACAACGAGTACTGGCCGGCTGACTACCTCATCGACCCCACGGGCGTCGTGCGCGCCTACAACTTCGGGGAAGGCGGCTACAGCAGCATGGAGGACAACATCCGGATGCTCCTCGGCGCGAACGGGGTGACCGACCTCCCCGCCCGGACCGACATCCCCGACAGGACTCCGACCAACGACATCACGCCGGAGAGCTATGTGGGCGACGAGCGCCTGAACAACGAGGTCGGGACCGCCGTGGTGCCCAACAAGGCGATCGTGTACCACGCACCGTCGACCATCCCCTCGAACAGCCTCGCGTTCACCGGCACGTGGAACGTGCACAACGAGGAAGCGACAGCCGGCTCCAACGCGACACTCGACATCCAGTTCACCGCGGACGACGTCTACCTGGTCATGAGCGGGCAAGGCACCGTGGGCGTGTCCTACAACGGCAAGCATCTCGCCACCGTGCCCATCTCCGGCATCCCGAAGCTCTACACGTTGTTCTCGGGGAATGTGTTGCAAACCGGAGAGCTCACGCTGACCGTGTCGCCGGGCGTCGAGGCCTACGACTTCACCTTTGGCTAGCGCGAGCACGACGCAGCGGCGCGCCCCGCACTCAGAAGTAACCGGCGTCGCGGCAGCGTTGGACCTGAGTGAGCCAATACTCGACTTCGTCGGCGCTACCGCGCCGGATGGGCCAGTCCAACACTCGGATGAAGAGGTGGCCGAGGTAGGCGCGGCGGCGGAGTGGCGGAAGATCGTCGAGTGCCTGACGGAAGAGTTCCCGGCGCACACCTGACGCGCAGGGCACGGCACTGCTGCTCAGCGCCAGCGTGACGAGGTCGAAGGCGGCATCCCCGACGACGCAGAAGTCGGTGTCGACGACGGCGGACAGCTTCCCCTGCTTAGCGAGCAGGTTGCCGAGGTGCAGGTCCCAGTGGACGATGTCGTGGCCGTCGAAGTCGTCCGGGCCCAGTCGTGCGCCAAACGCCTCGATCTCCTCGACCAGGGAGGCTGTCCGGGCGTCATGGCGGCGGAGCGATCCGTGCAGGCAGTAGCCCCGGCCACCCACCACCAGGGTCCGGATGAGGCGCTCCGCCCACGGCTTCCCGGAACGTCCGGCACCGAGCCCGAGCCGGCGTCGGTGCAGCGCAAGGAGGTCGTCCGCCAGTGCGGACGTGAAGAGATCGATCGGGAACCCGGTCATGAAGGTCTGGAGAACGAGCAGGCATCCCGGTGCTTCGACGATCCGTTGCTGCGGCACGGGCCAGGCCGCCTCCGTCCGCAGGCGTTCCGCCAGTTCGACGCCGTCGCGGCGCAGAGCTTGTGAGTCCGGCTCCCACTCCCATTTGAGGACCAGACGCTCCCCGCCGGGCCCGCACCGCACCTCGTGCGCACCGGTCTCGCCGCCGCTGAGCCGGCCCACCAACTCGAAGGCCTCCCCCGTCACCTTGCGCAAGAGGGCGACCGCCTGCTCGGCCCCGGATCCCATAGCCTCATGCACGGGAAGCCTCATGCACGCGAATCAGTTGATGAAGCGTTCCTTGCCGGCCCAATACGCCGCCCGCAACTCACGCTTGAGGATCTTGCCCGAGGGGTTGCGTGGCAGGGCATCCGTGGCCTCGACCGAGGTCGGGCACTTGTAGCGGGCCAACCTGCTACGGCAGTGCTCGATCACGATCTTTTCGTCGAGCGTTTCCCCTGGAGCCAGGACGACGATGGCCTTGACCGTTTCTCCCCACTTGTCGTCGGGCACGCCGATGACGGCGGCGTCGACGATGGCCGGGTGCGAGAGCAGCACGTTCTCGACCTCGGCCGGGTAGATGTTCTCGCCCCCACTGACCACCATGTCCTTGATCCGGTCGTGCAGATACAAGTAGCCGTCCGCGTCGAAGTACCCGGCGTCACCGGTGCGGAGCCAGCCGTCAGCGTCAATCGCCGCCGCCGTCTCCTCCGACTTCCCCCAATAGCCCGCCATGTTGTAGGGCGAGCGCGTCCAGATCTCCCCCACTTCCCCTAGCGCCGCGTCGCGACCACTGACCGGATCGACCACCCGCAGCGCGACGGACTGGTGCGGCTTTCCGGCGGAGCGCAGCAGGCCCCGCCGCGGCCCGTCGGGATCATGGTCCTCGAAGGGGAGTGCCGTGATGGCGCCGGTCGTCTCGGTCATCCCGTAGACCTGGCAGAAGGCGCACCCGAAGATGTTCATGCACCTGACCAGGACGTCCTCTGCGATCGGGGACGCGCCGTAGAAGATGAGACGCAGACTCGACAGGTCCGTGTCCACCAGTGCAGGGGTGGCCAGGAGGAGCATCAGGACGGCGGGCACCACGAACATCTCGGTGACCCGCTCGGTGGCGATCAGTTCCAGAAGAAGGGTCGGGTCGACATCACGCAGAATGATCGACCGCCCACCCCGCGACATGGCAGACAGCGCCCAGCCCGAACCGCCGATGTGGAAGAGCGGCATGGCGACCAGGCTCACGGTGTCGTCGGTGATGGAGAACGTGACACCGGCCTCGCCGATCGCGGTCGAGAGGTTTGCGTTGGTCAGCATCACACCCTTGGGCAGTCCGGTCGTCCCCGAGGTGTAGAGCTGCATGCTCACCTCGTCGGGACCGCCGACGTGGCCCGGGTCCTCGGCGGGACAGCCGTCGACCCACGCGTCAAAGGACACGGCCCGTGAGTCAGCGCAGGCGGCCGCGGTGTCACCGATGATCACGATGCGCCGGACCGAGGGCAGGACGCTCCCCATGTCGGCGAACGCCGGCAGGTAGTCCGCGTGGACGGCCAAGAGGGGTGCACCTGAGTCGTCGATGATCGCTGCCATCTCCGCCGGCGCCAGGCGCCAGTTGACCGCGACGTTGACCGCGCCGATCAGCGAGCCACCGAAGAGGAAGTCGAAGTACGCGATGCCGTTGCGGTCGAGAAAGGCGATCCGGTCACCGACGCCGAGCCCGTCGCGCTTTGCCGCCTGTGCCACGCGACAAGCGGTGTCGAATTCCTCGTCCCACGTACGTCGGGCGCGGCCCTGAACCAGCATCTCGTGGTTCGCCTGCCGTCGTGCCAGGTGACGGATCAGCCCCGCCACCGTGTAGTGGTCGCGCTCAGTGACGGTGACGCTCGATGCCACCAGTGACCTCCTCGTTGTGACCGTTTCGGCACGGGACCCTATGCAGCCGCTGCCTCGGCTGCACGGGCCGCGGGGCGGTCTGGGCGTCTTGGGGGGCGAGCGTTCCCACTGGTCAGCGGCTTTTTTGGGTAATTGACAACAAATTTACGTCTTTCATACACCTAAATAAGACCCGCCCGACCTGGGACTTTGTGATTCACATCACAAAGTCCACGGGTAAACTCCCAGCTCACGACGGGGAACAGAGTGGTGACCACGTGTTCGAGTTGCCGTCCTGTAGATTGCTATCCGCTAATCCAAATCGGCCTTTCCGATGCATGCAGGTGCGCAGAGTTTCAGCTGCATCCGGAAAGCAGATGGCCGACCCGGATCATTCAGACTTACCGAGGTCCCGACACGCCTGCCCGCAGGCGACCGGGACGGTGAATTGAGGACGACACCCAGGACCACTCCAGGGGCTGTACACAACCGGCCGCACACCCTGCGGCGACAAGCCAGAACGGACGACGCCTTCCCGCTCTCCGTTCGGGGCGCGAATGCAATGGCCGGAGCCCGCCCACACCGAGCAGAGCCTGGCGCGCGTCGCGCGCCCGACGAAGGGAGGTGCCGTGCGGATCCGCATTGCACTAGGGACGGCAGTGGCCGTCATAGCGATACCCGCGATCTTTTTCGCGTTTCTTAGTAGTAACTCAGCCGCTTCGGCGCGAGTGACCCGCCATGAGGCGATCACTCAGCACCGGACCGTGAAGATCAACGACAAACTCACGTCGTACACCCAGGCCCAGAAGGCCGCCGCGCTGGTCAATTACGCCAACGCAGTGAAGGCCGGGCAATTGAAGACGTACCTCACCGAGCTCGCCTACCTGAAGGCAGTCGCGGTGCAGAAGCAACAGCAGGCTGCCGCACAAGCCGCAGCCGCAGCGCACGCAGCGGCCACTGCGGCTGCGCAGTCCCGGGCCGTCGCCGCGCAGGCGCCGGCGCCGCCGCCAGCTCCAGCTCCCGCCACGTCAGGCGGAGGATCGGATGCCACCAGCACGAGCACGGCCGACTGGGCCTGCATTCGTCAACGTGAGTCCGGCGGCAATTACGCCATCGGCAACGGGGGCGCGTACCAGTTCGAGTTGGGAACGTGGCGCGGGCTGACCGGGTTGCCTTCGCCGGCTCAGGACTACCCGGCCGCGGTGCAAGACGCCGCCGCACTGAAGTTGTACTCCCAGCGCGGCTGGCAACCCTGGACGACTCGCTACATCTGCGGGCTCTAGGTACCGAGCCGTCGATGGGCCTCCGGCATGCCGGGGTCCCGAATGGAGGACGACACCGAGCAACGACTGCGAAGGGCTGAACACAACAACCGGCCGCACACCCTGCGGCGACCAGCCAGAACGGGCGACGCCTTCCTGCTCGCCGTTCGGGGCGCGAATGCACTTAGCCGGAGCCCGCCGACACCGATCAGAGCCAGACGTGCGCCGAATGCGCGCGCGAAGAAGGGAGGTGCCGTGCCGATCCGCACCGCACTCGCGACGGCTGTGGCCGTCACCGTTGTAACCGTTCCAGCTGTACTCATTTCGCTGTTCAGCAGCGATCCCGCCTTGGCACAGGCGACCCGCCACCAGGCGGTCAACTCGCACCGGGAGGCCGATATGCGTCATCCGGAGCTCACCGACGACAAGTTGATGTCCTACTCCCAGGCGCGCAAGGTCGCTCAGATGGTGACCTACGCCAACGCAGTCCAGGCGGCCCAGCAGGCCACCTTTTTCAAGGACCTGGCCTTCTACCAGGCGGTCGCCGCCCAGGAGCACACAATCCCGGCCGCATGGATGCCGACCGCCATCTGTGAGGAGGGCGGTCGCAACGACCCGAACGCCGGGTACTTCGGGATCCTCGAGTGGCACCACTTCGATGGCTACCCGACCGCCGGCAGCGCGCCGCTGTCGGTGCAGCTTGCCTGGGAGGCGCGGTATGTCGGAGGACCGCCGGACGCACCGGGGCAGTGCCACAGCTATTGAGGCCGCATCAGCGGTCTGCCGCCAGGAGCGGACTGTTTCGCCCGCCGCCCTCTACCCCGCTTCGAACATGGCCGTCACTTGCGCCATGTCGAAGTAGTCCCGCCATGCGGTGATCTTCCCGTCCGTGACGTGGAACGCACCCATGACGGGCAGGGGGGCGGACTTCCCGTTGATGGTGAAGATGTCGGTGCGCTCGGTCAGTACGGTGGCCCCGTCACTGGCCAGGTGGTGCACCTCGAATTCCAGGGCCTCGCACATCCCGACGAACATGGTGATCACCGCCATGGTGGCCTCGATCCCCTCGGCCGGATCCATCGGGATGTTGTGATAGACGACGTCGTCTGAGAAGAAGCCGCGCAGGACCTCAGGGTCCCGAGTGCTCGCCGCGGTGCAGAAATCCCTCACGACCTGTTCGGCATTGGGCATGGCACTCCTCTCTGGCCGGCCGGGCGTCTTGGCCGGCCGGGCCGCCCACGCTAGCGAACGATCGGGCATGATGAGGGAGTGACAGCCACGACGAAACGGCTCGCCGTGCTCGCCCCCATGCAACCAGAACTCAAGGCGATCGTGCAGTCATTCGGCCTGAAGGCCACATCCGGAGACGAGGTGTTCTCGCACGTCGGGAGGGCCGGATTCATGGTGGGTCGGGTCATTGGTCACGGGCATGGGTCCGGCCCTGGCTCGCGAGGCGACCGGGCGCGCGCTGTCGGCCGGGTCGATCGACCACGTCATGGTGATCGGGATCGCCGGCGGGCTCGATCCCGCCCTCCCGGTGGGCGCGCTCATGGTGCCCGAACGCGTACAGCTCTACCCGGATGGGCCGGTGTTCGGCACCCATCCGATCGCGCCGCGAATGGCCGCTGGGGCGCTCATGACCACGGACGGGCTCTTTGACGACGGCGAGGTGTGGCAGCAGATCGTCGCGCGTGGGGATTCGGCGCTGTGGACATGGAAGCGGCCGGCGTGGCCGAAGTGTGCGAGGCGGCCGGCGTCGACTGGTCCGTCTACCGGGGCATCAGTGACCGCCCGGACGAGCACATCGTGGACCAGGCCGTGTTCTCCCTGAGCAAGCCGGACGGGTCGGCGGACCCGGTGGCGGTGGCCAAGTACCTCGCCCGCGACCCCCGCCGGGCCAAGGCCCTCGCCCACCTCAACCGCTGTATGCAACTGGCGGCGAGCACGGCGGCCGACGCCGCCTTCGCCGATCTGTCGGGGAGCTAACCGGCGTCGTCCGCGGCCGGGCGGTCCTTCGAGTCCTCCCGACGGGCGATCACGTGCAGATCGATGTCGTTCTCCGACGCCATCCGCAAAATCTGCTGAACGACCGATCCCCGCGTCATGGACTGCCAGCGGGTGAGGCGCGACGTCCCGATGACGATCTGGGTGATCTGCTGCTCGACCGCGGCGGCGAAGATGGTCTTGGCCACATCGTCCCCCTCCACCGTCTGCCACGTGCCGCCGACCGCTTGCACCAACTCCTCGAGCTCGGCCGTGCTGGCCTGCGACCTGTCGGCATCACCGGACACCACGTGGATGGCAACCAGCGGGGCCTTGACCCGGGCCGCGATGCGCGCCGCCCGCCTGATCACCGAGGCGTTGCCGGGCGCGCCCGTCACCGCCACCATGATCCGCTCGGTCGTCTCCCAGAGCTCGCCCCCACCTCCCTTGGACCGCAGGTACTCGAGGAGCTCCTCCTCGGTCTCGTCGGCAACGAATCGCAGCGACAGCTCGCGCAACGCGGCCAGGTTCTCGGCGCGGAAGAACCCGTTCAAGGCGGCTGGCACCTTCTGCGCCGGGATAGATGTTGCCGTGCAGCATGCGGCGACGGAGCTGGTCCGCCGACGAGTCGATCAACTCGAGCTGGTCGGCCCGCCGCACCACCCAGTCCGGCACCCGCTCCCGGACGCCCGACGCCGGTGATCCGCTCGACGGCATCGGCGAGGGATTCGATGTGCTGGACGTTCACCGTCGTGATCACCGCAATGCCGGCGTCGAGGATCTCGAGCACGTCCTCCCAGCGCTTCTCGTGCCGGCCCGATCCCGGGACGTTCGTGTGGGCCAGCTCGTCGATCAGCACCACTTCGGGCCTGCGGGCGATGACGGCGTCAACGTCCATCTCCTCCCATTCCGAATCGCGGTAGGCGACCTTCGTCCGCGGCATGACCGGAAGGTCGCGGATCTGCTCCACGGTATAGGGGCGCTTGTGGGTCTCGACGAACCCGACGACCACGTCCGTCCCGCGCTGGAAGCGCCGCCACCCCTCGTCGAGCATGGCGCACGTCTTGCCCACGCCGGCCGCCGCGCCGAGGTAGACCCTGAATTTGCCGGTCGGGCGTACGCCCTCGTCCTCGCCCGTGCTCGCGGTCATGTCCTCCTCGCTTCGCCGGTCCCGCCGAGGCGTCGGTACACTCACACGAGGCTCCGAAGGACGGAACGTTGTGATGCACCTCAAACCAAACGGGCTGGCTACCAGGGCAACGTACCAGCGCACCGCGCCGGCGATCGTCGTCACGCTGGCCGGGCTCGGCGCGCTGTTGGCCCTTTTGCTGCCCTTCCGAGCCCACCTCAGCACGGCCATCCCGGCGTTGGTGTTCGTGCTGCCCGTCTTGGTGGGGACCGTCGTCGGCGGTTCCTTCCCGGCGTCGTGGGCGCACTGGCAGGGTTCCTCGTCTATCGACTTCTTCTTCCTTCCCCCCTACAACACCCTGACCGTACGCTCGCCCCAGAACTGGATCGCGCTCGCCGTCTACGCAGTCGTCGTGCTCGATCGTCTCCCAGGTCGTGGCGAAACTGCGCAGGCCCGGGAGGAAGCGGAACGCCGGACCCAGGAGTCCGAACGGCTGTACGAACTGTCGCAAGCGCTGATCGGCGACCTCATCGCTGTCGCAGCTGCTGACGCACATGGTCAGCCACCGTGCAATCCGTCTTCGCTCCCCGCTGGACGGCGCTGGTGCTGCCCGAAGGAGAGAGCGGCGATCTGGGTGCGGGCGCGGCATTGCGGGTCGCGGCCAGCGCCGGGCCAGCCGCTGACCGAGGTGGACGTGGCCTCGGTGACATCGGGCGGTCAGACCCGATCCCTCGGACTGGTCGACGACGCCGGCCCTCGCCGGGTGTCGGTGGCGCTGGTGGTGAGCCACCGGCCCGTCGGCATGCTGGTGCTCCAGGACGTCCAGCTGGTGGAGCACGAACGGAGCCTGCTCGGCACGTTCGCCAACCAGGCGGCGCTGGCGGTCGACCGGGCCCAGCTGAGCGAGCAGGCCCTGCGGGCGCGCCTGCTCGAGGAGATCGACCGGTGGCGTCGCGCCCTCATGGGCGCGGCCTCGCACGACCTGCGGACGCCGCTCGCGTCCATCAAGACCGCCGTCTCGAACCTGCGCCAGATCGATGCGCGCCTGAGCCCCGAGGACCGGGCCGAGCTGCTGGAGCTCATTGAGCTGCAGTCGGACCGCCTGGCCCGGCTCGTGACCAATCTCCTCGACATGACCCGGCTTGAGGCCGGCGCGCTCGAGCTGCATCCGACGACGATCGGCTTCACCGACCTGGTCGACGAAGCGGTGGCACTGCTGGGCGGCATCGTGGCACCCGGCCGCGTGGCGGTCGACACGCCGGAGGACCTGCCGCTCCTGCAACTCGATCACGTCCTCATGAGCCAGGTCCTGGCGAACGTGCTCGAGAACGCCGAGCGGCTGTCCCCCGGCGGGAGCATGATCCGTGTCGCGGCGAGGCGCGCGCCGGGAAACGCGACGCGGGTCGAGATCGCGGTGGCCGACGACGGTCCGGGCATCGCGCCGGAGGACCGGGAACGGGTGTTCGAGATGTTCAGCCAGAACGGCGGTGGGGGTAGGGCGGGCCTCGGACTGGCCATCTCCAAGGCCTTCGTCGAGGCCCACGGCGGGCTCATCTGGATCGACCCCGACGTCGAACGGCGGGGCACGGGTCGTCTTCACGGTCCCGTCGGAGACGCGCATCGCGGCGCCGGTCTGAGCGGCTGCGGTGACCAAGGTGCTCGTCGTCGACGACGATCCATCGCTGCTGAAGGCGCTGCGAATCGGCCTGACCGCCCGAGGTGACGACGTGCTCGTTGCGCACTCGGGAGCGGATGCCATCAACCAGGTCGCGCTGGCGGGGCCGGATCTCGTCATCCTCGATCTCGGTCTGCCCGACGTCGACGGCCTCGAGGTCTGCCGCCGCGTGCGCGAATTCTCGAACGTGCCGATACGTGGTGCTGTCGGCCTACGGCGACGAGCGGCGCAAGGTTGAGGCACTCGACAGCGGTGCCGACGACTTCGTGACGAAGCCCTTCGGCATGGCCGAGCTCGAGGCGCGGCTCCGGGTCGCGCTGCGCCATGCCGCCGCCCGGGGTGACGGGGCCGAGAAGTCCACCACCATCGACGTGGGCGACCTCGAGGTCGATCTGGTCCATCACATGGCGACGCTGTCGGGTTCGGCCCTGCAGCTCACGGCGAAGGAGTTCGAGCTCCTGGCCTACCTGGCCCGCCACGCCGGCAAGGTGTGCACCCACCACATGATCCTCAAGGACGTGTGGGGTCCCGGTTACGGCGCCGAGTCGAACTACGTGCGGGTCTACACCCACCGGCTGCGCAAGAAGATGGGCGACGAAGAAGGCCGGCTGCTCAAGACCGTGCCCGGCGTTGGCTACCAGTTGGTCGCCGACGATCATCCCGTCGCGGCAAACGAGTAGAGCGGATTCCGCATCACGAGGACGCCCCGCTCGAGCGCCGGCATCCCCTCGGCGACCACATGCGTTCCGGCAGTCATCCCGGGCACGGCGGATCGGCCGTGGAAACGCAAGACCAACTCGCCCGTCCCGTCGGCCAGGACCGCGTCGGTGCGGACCCAGGGCCGCTCGAAGGAGGCAACCGACTCGATCGTTCCGGCCACCACGGCCCGCCGACGCGGCACCAACGCCGCGATGGCGGTCGGGCTGCTCACGTCTTGAGCTTGGCCAGCGCCTCGTTAAGCTGCAGCACGTTCACGAAGGACGAGCCCAAGAAGCCGAGCGGCATGCCCTGGGTCTGCTGGGCGATGAGGCTCCGGAGCTTGGACGAGGAGATGCCGGTCGCGCGAGAGACCATCGGGATCTCCGCGTACGCGTCCTGCGGCGTGATGTCGGGGTCCAGACCGCTCCCCGACGTGGTCACCAGGTCGGGCGTGGGGTTGACGCCGCGCGCCTTCCAGTAGGCGATCAGCTTTTGGGTGTTCTGCAACAGGGTCTCGGAGCGGGGCCCGAGGTTGGTCGTCGCAGACTCGCCGGCGTTCAGGACCCCTGGCTTGCCGGGGATGTTGTTGGCCTCCAGCGGGTTGTCCCCTCCAGCGGCGGCCGGGCTGGCCGACCCGGCATAGGGCCCCAGGTTGTCGGGACGTCCCTGGAACACACAGCTGCCCAAGCGATGGCCGGGGCAGCGTGTCTGCGACCAATCCTGTCCGATGAGCCTCGAACCATTCGCCGTGATCGAGCCGTCTGCCTGGCCCCGGAAGAAGGCCTGGGCGACCCCGGTGCCGGCGAAGGCGTACAGGAAGCCGAAGAACACGGTGAAGACGACGACGGTGATGATGGAGCGACGGAGATGGGTGATCATGTGAGGCTCGCTATCAGTAGGCGTGGAGGGCGACCAGGATGAGGTCGATGAGCTTGATGAAGATGAACGGCACGATGATCCCGCCCACGCCGTAGATAAAGACGTTTCGGCGAAGGATCGCCTCTGCGGACGCCGGCCTGAACTTCACTCCTCGCAGCGCGAGCGGAATCAGTGCCACGATGACGAGGGCGTTGAAGATCACAGCCGAGAGCACCGCACTCTCCGGGCTGTGCAATTTCATGATGTTGAGCGCGTTGAGCTGCGGGTACGTGGCCACGAACAGCGCCGGGATGATGGCGAAGTACTTGGCGATGTCGTTGGCGATGGAGAACGTGGTCAGCGATCCCCGGGTGATCAGCAGCTGCTTGCCGATTTCGACGACGTCGATCAGCTTCGTGGGGTTGGAGTCGAGGTCGACCATGTTGCCGGCCTCCTTGGCCGCCGTGGTCCCCGTGTTCATGGCCACACCCGACGTCGGCCTGGGCCAGTGCCGGCGCGTCGTTGGTGCCGTCGCCGGTCATGGCGACGAGCTTCCCTCCCTCCTGCTCGTTCCGGATCAGCTCGAGCTTGGCCTCGGGAGTCGCCTCGGCCAAGAAGTCGTCGACGCCCGCCTCCTGCGCTATGGCGGCAGCGGTCAGCGGGTTGTCGCCGGTGATCATGACCGTCTTGATCCCCATCTGGCGCATCTCGGCGAACTTCTCCTGGATCCCGGTCTTCACCACGTCCTTGAGCTCGATCACCCCGAGAATGACCGGACCGTCCGCCACGACCAGCGGGGTGGACCCGGCCCGGGCGATGCGATCGACGATCTCTTGGAGCCCCTCGGGCGGCGTGCCCCCCTGCTCGACCACCCAGGTCCGCACCGAATCCGCCGCACCCTTGCGGATGTGGCGGCCATCGACGTCGAGTCCCGACATCCTGGTGGTCGCCGAGAACGGGACGAACTCGTGCGAACCGATGGGCAGCTCCCGCTCGCGAATGTTGAAGCGCTCCTTTGCCAGGACCACGATGGACCTACCCTCGGGCGTCTCGTCGGCCAGCGATGCCAGCTGGGCGGCGTCAGCCACCTCCTCTTCCGTGTGTCCTTGCGCCGGGAAGAAGGCCGATGCCATGCGGTTGCCGAGTGTGATCGTCCCGGTCTTGTCGAGCAGCAGTGTCTGCACGTCGCCCGCCGCCTCCACGGCACGACCGCTCATGGCGAGGACGTTCCGCTGGACGAGCCGGTCCATGCCTGCGATGCCGATGGCCGAGAGGAGCGCGCCGATGGTGGTCGGGATGAGGCACACGAGCAACGACACCAAGATGACGATCGACACCGTCGCCCCCGAGTAGACGCCGAAGGCCTGCAGTGTGACCACGACGGGGATGAAGACAATGGTCAGCACGGCCAGGAGGATGGTGAGGGCGATTTCGTTCGGGGTCCTCTGCCGGTTGGCCCCTTCGACCAGGGTGATCATGCGGTCGAGGAAGGTCTGACCACGTTCGGCGGTGATACGCACCACGATGCGGTCCGAGAGCACGCGTGTGCCGCCCGTGACGGCGGAGCGGTCGCCTCCGGACTCGCGGATGACCGGGTGCCGACTCCCCGGTGATGGCCGACTCGTCCACCGAGGCGATGCCCTCGATGATCTCGCCGTCCGAGGGGATGAGGTCGCCCGCCTCGCACACCACAAGGTCCCCCTTCGCCAGATCTGCGGCATGTACCCGCTCCTCGGAGCCGGCGGGTGTGAGTCGGCGTGCCTCGGTCTCGGCGCGCATGCGGCGCAGGGTGTCGGCCTGGGCCTTGCCTCGCCCTTCCGCCATCGCTTCGGCGAAGTTGGCGAACATCACGGTCAGGAAGAGCCAGATCGTGATGGACCAGTCGAACTTGCTGGGATGTGCGATCGACTCGATCAGAGTGACGACCGTGCCGACGAGCACGACGAACATGACCGGGTTCTTGATCTGTACCCGAGGGTCGAGCTTCTTGAAGGCATCGACCAGGGCCCGGCCCATGATCTGGCGGTCGAAGAGACTCCGAGACCCCGCGACGCCGTGTGGCAGGTCACCCGGCTGGGATTGCGGTGGTGTCATCACTGTGGTCATTAGAAGAACTTTCCGTGACTGAGCTGCTCGACGATCGGGCCGAGCGAGACGGCAGGGAAGAAGGTGAGGCCGCCGATGATGATGATGACGCCGATGGTCAGCCCGACGAACATGCCATTGTCGGTGCGGAACGTCCCGAGCGAGGCGGGGACGGTGTTCTTGGCGGCCAGGACGCCACCCAGCGCCAGGGCTGGGATCATGATCCCGAAGCGGCCGATCATCATGTCGATGGCGCCGACGATGTTGTAGAAGGCGGTATTGCCCGTCAATCCAGCCATGGCCGACCCGTTGTTGTTGCCCTGCGATGTGAGGCCATAGAGGATCTCGGAGAATCCGTGAGGACCGGCGTTCAGCGGGCCCGCCCGCCCGGCATGGAGCGACACCGCGATGGCCGTGAACACCAGCACGGTGACCGGCATCACCACCGCGGCCAGACCGGCCAGCTTCACCTCCCGGGCCTGGATCTTCTTGCCCAGGTACTCGGGTGTTCGCCCGATCATGAGGCCACCGATGAAGACCGCGATGACGGCGTAGATGAGTAGCGTGTACAGCCCGCTCCCGGTACCGCCCGGGGTCACCTCACCGAGCATCATGCCGGTCATCGGGCCGAAGCCACCCATGGGGTTGTACGAGTCGGTGGCGCTGTCCACGGCGCCGTCGGAGGTCTGGGTCATCGACACGTTGAACAGCGCGCTGGTCGTGTCGCCGAAATAAGAGTTCTTGCCCTCGGTGTTGCCCACCGTTGAGTGCACGCCGGCCGTCGCGATGGCCGGGTTGTTCTGGTGCTCGGCATAGGCCGTGAAGCCGACCCAGGTGCCGAAGATCAGCATCATGGCGATCAACAATGCGACGCCGTGGCGGATGCTCCCCACCATCTTGCCGAAGGTGTAGGTCAGCGCGAACGGAATGGACAGCGTAAGCCAGATGTAGATGAAGTTGGTGACCGCCGTGGGGTTCTCGAAGGGATGACCCAGGTCGACGTCGAAGAAGCCGCCGCCGTTGGTCCCCAGCTGCATGATCGGCCCCATGAAGCCGGCCGGTCCCCGCGGGATGGTCTGCGAGACGCCGTTCATGGCGTTGTGGATAGACACGGGCCCGGCCAGGGTCTGCACTGCGCCCGAGGCGACCATCACGATACCGGCCAGGAAGGCGATGGGGAGCAGGATGTAGAGGCTGCAGCGGGTCATGTCGACCCAGAAGTTGCCGATGGTGGGCGAGTT
The DNA here is from genome assembly GCA_963764305.1 of uncultured Acidimicrobiaceae bacterium. Lineage (GTDB taxonomy): Bacteria > Actinomycetota > Acidimicrobiia > Acidimicrobiales > RAAP-2 > Bog-473. The sequence continues at coordinate 329,938 of CAVXSD010000007.1, forward strand.
GCGGCGCGAGAAGCCCCGGGTCACGGCGATGGCCACGGCAATCCCGACGGCGGCGCTGACGAACTGCTGCACGGTCAGCACGCCGATTTGCGAGAAGTACGACATCGTCGTCTCGCCGCCGTAGTTCTGCCAGTTGGTGTTGGTCATGAACGAGGTGATCGTGTTGAAGCTGAGCGCCTGCGGCACGGCGCCCGAAGTGCTGCGGGTTGAGCGGCAATGACCCCTGGATCCGCAGCAGCAGGTAGCCGACGGCGAGGAACACGCCGGAGAAGATGACGGTGGAGCCGGCGTAGCGCTTCCAGGACTGCTCGTTGTCGGGACTGGTTCCGAGCATGCGGTAGAAGGGTCGCTCCGCCCAGGCCAGGAAGGTGACGCGGCCGTCGAAGACGGCGGCCATGTACGAGCCCAGATACCGCCAGGCGAGACCTAGGGTGACGATCAGGACGACGATGGTCCAGAAGAAACCCACGTCAGAACCACTCGGGCTTGAACATGGCGATGCCCAGGTAGATGAACATCACGATTGAGATGCCGAGGAGGACGCCCTGAACCCAGGTCATACCCGCTCCAGGCACCAGATCAGGCCAAGGAACGCCGCGGTAAAGCCCACGATTCCAAGTACTACGAGAAAGTCAGCCATGGCGCCCATCGTCGCCGCGCCTTCGTGAACCGGATGTGAACGCGCCGGGGTGCCGCGTCAACTGAATGTCAATACCCGCCGTGCGCCCGCTGTGCCTAAGGTGAGGACCGGTTCAAGACGGAACGAAAGTGGGGTGGACGATGGCGTTGGACCTGAATGGGTGCCGGACGCTGGTGACCGGGGGGTCGTCGGGCATCGGGGCCGGGCTGGCCGAGGCCTTGGCCGAACGGGGCGCCGTCGTCGGCATCTGCGCCCGCCGGGCCGAGCTGCTCTCGGAGGTACTGGAGCGCTGCATGAAGCACTCCCCCGACAGCCGGATGTGGGTGACCAACCTGGCCGACCCCGACGCGGTGGATAAGCTGGCGGTCGACGTGCTGGACGCCTTCGGCGGGGTCGACCTGCTGGTCAACAACGCCGGCATCCCCAAGCGCCGCCACACCACTGCGTTGGACATCGACACCATCACAGCCGTCATGCACATCAACTACCTGTCGCCGATGCGCCTGACCTACGACCTGCTGCCGCAGATGCTGGCCCGCGGCTCGGGCACCATCGTGAACGTGTCGTCCATCGCCGCCAAGCTCAGCGCGCCGGGCGAGGCAGCCTACGACGCCTCGAAGGCGGCGCTCACCGCCTTCTCCGAGGCGATGGCCGTCGACCTGTGGGACACCGGCATCCAGGTGATGGTCGTCTACCCCGGTGTCATCGACACCGAGCTGTTCTCCCTGCCCGACAACGACGTGCCCGACCTGCCGGTGGCGGCCGAGCCAGTCTCGGTCTGTGTCGACGCCGTCCTGGCCGGGCTGGAGTCCGGGGCCGCCCAGGTCTACGTGCCCGGGTGGTTCCATGGCGTGACCGCCAACAAGGAGAAGGACGTCGCCGCGTTCTTGGCGGGAACGGCTGCGTACCTGCGGGAGCAGAAGGAGAAGAAAGCGAACGGGGCGTGAGGTCGTTCTCCTGCGAGCCGCCGCCGCCGCCGTCGTCGAGAGCGGGCCCCGGGGAACGCGTCGCACGGGCAGGTGCGTCTTCCACAACTGTAAACCGAATTGCTTATAGTTTCCGACAACACATGGCCGGGTCTCTCATGGGCAAGGACCGACCCGGGCCTTGGAAGGGGTCAGCGTGAAAATCGAGCCTGATCCAGCCGGGATGAGCGAGGCGCGCCTGGAACGGATCACCGCGCACTTCGACTCGACCTACGTCGAGACCCAGAAGATCGCCGGGTGCCAGATCACGGTCGTGCGGGGAGGTCACGTGGCCTATCACCGCTCGCTCGGGCTCATGGACCGCGAGCGGCAGACCCCGATGGCCGACGACACCATCTTTCGCATCTACTCCATGACCAAGCCCATCGCCTCGGTGGCCCTCATGCAGCTCTACGAGCGGGGCATGTTCCAGCTCCTCGACCCGGTGCACCGCTACATCCCCGAGTGGCGCACCCTGCAGGTCGGCCTGGTGGGTGAGGACGACTCGGTGACCCTGGTCAAGCCGGAGCGCCCGATGAACATGCGCGACGTCCTCATGCACACCACCGGCCTCCCTGGGGGCCTGTTCCCCGGCAATCCCATCGACGATGCGTTCAACCAGGCCCGCGCCGCGCAGACGGGACCCCAGACCCTCGAGACCGTCACGGCGCTGCTGGCCCAGCACCCGCTCAAGTTCCACCCCGGGACGCACTGGAACTACGGGATCTCGACCGACATTGTGGGCCGGCTGGTCGAGATCCTCTCCGGGCTCCCCCTCGACGAGTACCTCCAGCGCGAGCTCTTCGAGCCACTCGGCATGGTCGACACCGGGTTCTTCGTCCCCGAGGCCAACCTGCTCCGGCTGGCCTCCTGCTACGAGTACCGCCCGGCGAACACCCCCCGCCTCATGGAGGGGCCGTTCGCCAACGCGATCCGAAGCCCCCGCTCCTATCTCTCCGGAGCGGGGGACTGGTCTCGACCACCCACGACTACGTCGCCTTCTGCCAGATGCTGGCGAATGGCGGCCAGCTCGATGGCCGGCGGGTTCTCGGCCGCAAGACCCTGGAGCTCATGACGGTCAACCACCTGCCCGGCGGCGCCACCCTGCAGGACATGGCCATCGGCGGCTTCGGCGAAGCCAACTTCGAGGGCGTCGGCTTCGGGCTGGGATTCGCCGTCGGGATGGGCCCCGCCGCCACGGCCATGGCGGGATCGGGCGGCGAGTTCTACTGGGGCGGGGCGGCCAGCACCGCGTTCTGGGTCGACCCGGCCGAGGACCTCTTCGTCGTCTTCATGACCCAGCTCTTCCCCTCCGCGGCCTACCCGTTCCGGGCCCAGCTGCGCGCGCTCGTCTACCAGGCCATCGACGATTGATGGCCGGGGCTGACGAACCCGTCGGCCCGGCCGACGCCACCACCGTCCCCCGCTTCGCCGGCCTCGCCACCTTCGCCCGGCTGCCCCCGGCAGACCAGGTGGACGGCTGGGACATCGCGGTGGTCGGCGTGCCCTTCGACGGCGGCACCAGCTACCGGCCTGGTGCCCGTTTCGGGCCGGCCGCCGTCCGCCAAGGCTCTCGCCTCCTACGGCCCTACCACCCGGCGCTCGAGGCCCTCCCCTTCGAGCTGGCCCAGGTGGTCGACGCCGGTGACATCGCCTGCACACCTTTCAGCGCCGAGGAGGCGGTGGCCCAGATCGAGGCCGGCGCCGACGCGTTGCTGCAGGGCGGCGGCCGGCTCGTGGCGATCGGGGGCGATCACACCATCGCGTTGCCGCTACTGCGGGCCACCGCACGGCGGCACGGCCCGCTCGCCCTGGTGCACTTCGACGCGCATCTCGACACCTGGGACACCTATTTCGGGCAGCGGTTCACCCACGGAACGCCGTTCCGCCGCGCCTGGGAGGAGGGACTCCTCTTGTTCGAGCGCAGTGCCCATGTGGGGCTGCGGGGCCCGCTGTACTCGGGTGCCGATCTGTCCGACGACGCCTCCATGGGGTTCCTGCAGATCACGACCGACGACGTGGCCGAGCGTGGGGTCGCCGAGGTGGTGGGCCAGCTGCTGGCGCGGGTGGGCGATGCACCGGTGTACGTGTCGGTGGACATCGACGTGCTCGACCCGGCCCACGCCCCGGGGACAGGCACGCCCGAAGCGGGCGGACTGACCAGCCGCGAGCTCCTCGCTCTGGTGCGGGGACTGCGGACGGCCGCCGTCGTCGGCGCCGACGTGGTGGAGGTCTCCCCCGCCTACGACCACGCCGAGGTCACGGCCATCGCCGCCGCGCACGTGCTCTTCGACCTGGTCACGTTGATGGCTGCGCCCGCTCCGGCCTGACCCGATGGTCACGCGACGAGGCGTCGAGGGCCGGTCTCAGGAGCCTGACTTGTAACAGTGCATTCACGCACGGGAAACCGACCGCGAACGTTGCCTCCGTAGGGTGAGTCCCACAGCGCAGTTCGAAGGTGGGAAATCAAGGTACCGACGTGAAGCGAGACCTTCTGGTTGGTGTGGCCCAGTGGCTGGCCGCGCCGGGGGAGCCGCGCCAGAACATGAGCGTGGCGCTCGGCATGATGGACGACGCCGCGTCGCGAGGCGTCGAGCTCCTGCTGCTCCCGGAGCTCTGGTCGTGCGGCTACGACCCCGAGACGCTGGCCCGAGACGCCCGGGCGGACGCCGAGCCCCGCGACGGGCCGCGCTCGAAGCGGCTGGGTGAGGCGGCCCGCCGACGCGAGATGTGGCTGGCCGCCGGCAGCGTGCCTGAATTGGGCGAGGACGGCCTCGTCTACGACACGGCCCTCGTGTTCAACCCCCGCGGCGAGCTGGCGGCCTGGCACCGCAAAGCTCACCTCTACCCGCCGACGCTGGAGCCGACCATCTTTACCCCGGGCGATCGGCTGACCACCTTCGACGACCCCGCCCTGGGCCGGGTCGGGCTCGTGGTCTGCTTCGACGGCGACTTCCCCGAAGTGGCCCGGACGCTGGCGCTGCGTGGTGCCCGCCTGGTCCTGGCCCCGTCGGCCTACGAGGTCGAGGGGGCCAATGCCTGGGACCTCCTCTACCCCGCCCTGGCCCTGACCAACAGCCAGTGGTGGGTGCAGGCCAACCAGGCCGGCTCGCACTCCACGTCGACGCTGCTCGGTGCCAGCCGGATCGTGGCGCCGACCGGCACCGTGGTGGCGGAGGCGAGCCGGGCCGTGCCGGGCTCATCGAGCCGGGCCGAGCTGCTGGTGCATCGCATCGACCTGCACATCGCGTACGCACGGGAGGGGATCTCGGGGCTCCTGGAGGACGAGCGCCGTCCCGGCCTCTATTTCGACCGGGTGCCGGCGGAGTCGCGCTGACGCGGGCGGCAATTGCCGTGGCGCTCGACGTGCCCCGCCGATCGGTCAGCCTGGTGCGCGTCGCAACGACCCGGGGCATGCACGCTCCTCCAGCCGAATCGGTCGCCTCCTCGGCAATGGGGGTGTACCGTTCGACGATGGCTGCCCGGCTCGCAGGGATCCGTGCGGTCCCGACAGAGAGAAGGTGCATGACATGTTGTTCATGACCGAATACCGATTGAAGCCACAGATGAGCAAGTCCGAGGTCAAGGTCCTGATGGACGAGTTCGGGAAACGCGGCGCCGGGCAGGGGGAGATCGCCCATTACGTCAGGGTCGACGGATCAGGGGGCTACACCATCAGCGAAGACGAGGACATGACCGCGGCGTACGAGACCGCGCTCGCCTACTCGCAGTGGTTGACATTCACCGTCTCCCCGGTACTGAAGATCGATGACGCCGTCGGACCGATCCTCGCCTATCTGGGTTCGTAGAACCGACGGACTCACGGCAGTGCAAGAGGAAGCGGGGCTTCAAGGCCCCGCTTCCTCGCGTCCGGGCGCCGAACGGTCTGGCCGGGACGCTTCAGCTCTCGACAGGGGGCAGTCGCAGCGCCGCCCGGACGCGTTCGCGGAAGGGGGCGTACTGATCCTGGGCCCGCCACGGCGCCGACGGCAGGCGGTCGATCAGGTGTGGCTCCGGGACGTGCTCGCTACTGGCGAATTGCTCTCGGGTGAGGTCGATGTCGACACCGGCCAGCCGGTTCCAGTAGTGGAAGCCTTGCCGTGAGCCGTCCTCGTGGAGCACTTCGGCCTCGAGAAGCTGACCCCCGAGCAGGTCGTGCACGACCAGCGCCGTCACCGCGCACTGACCCAGAGACGGGTTGGCCGACGTCCAACGGGCAGCGTCGGTCGGGTCGCACGTCTCGAGGGACCACGAGGCGCGGATCGCCGCCTGGAGTACCTCGAGCGTCAGCGGTCCTTCCTCCTCGGGTCTGTCGGGCTCTGTCACCGACCCAGTCAACACCCGGACGGCTGGGCGCCGCCCGGCCGCCGAGGTTCGCTCTCGTGCGTCTTCGGTGGCACACGTACGACCGCGGCGATGACGATCGGCACGACCGCGGCGGACGCAAGGAGGGTGATGACGCGGGCAGGAGCGTCGTGCATCCCTCACACCCAGTCCAAGGGCGGCGGCCCACCGAGGGGCGTACGAGGGAGGAGGATGCGGGCTACCCTCGAACCTGATGCGGATCACCGCACGTATGACCGCAGGCGTGCTGGCTGCGCTGTCCGCTCTGCACCTCGCGTGGGGATTCGGTTCCTCCGTTCCGTTCCGCAGCCGGGACGAGCTCGCCGACGCCGTCGTGGGCACGACGATTGTCCCGCCGCCCCTGTCCTGTTTCGCGGTAGCGGGTGCGCTCGCGGCGGGGGCAGCGCTGGCGGCCGGCGTGGCACCGGTGCCGCCGGCATGGCGGCGACCCACGCTCCGCGTCATGGCGGGTGTGCTCGGACTGCGCGGCGGACTCGGGCTCTTCGGAAAGACGGATCTGGTCTCGCCGGGTAGCAACTCGGAGAGGTTCCTTCGGCTGGATCGGCGGATCTACGCGCCGCTCTGCATAGCCCTCTCGCTCGGCTCCCTTATCGCGTCGCGGCGGGTCGTCTCCGCGCGCTGACGCCTGCCGCCGCTGCTTCGAAACCGACCCTTCAGTGGCGTCAGTGGCGCTTGCGCCGGTCGTGCTGTGATTGCACTCGCTTCGCCTTCCGATTCCGGCGTCCGGCGGCATCGCGGTGGGTGCCGTGCGTGGCGCGCGAGCCGTGGCCCTCGCCTGAGGTGGCGTGGACTTCCCCCGCTTGGGGATTCCTGCGACGCCGAGACCGCGTGGTGAGAGCCGCGACGACCAGGACAACGGCCAGGAGGCTGAAGATGAGCACGTAGAACATGGCCCATTAGAGCATCGAAGATCTGCCTCGTCCGGCCGGGCGTGCAGGGCACCATGCATCTGGGCTGGGGATCGGCGCGACCGACTCGGCGGCGCGCGGGCTACTCCCTCAAGCCCGGGCACGATCCTGCGGTGTGGCCCACGCTGACTCGCGAGTTCGCGGAGCGCTTCGCGACGGCGGCCCGAGCGTGCTCAGCCTGTCCCGTCCGCCATGGACTCGAGGAGACCGGGAAGCTCCCCGATGTCGCCGATGACGTGGTCCGGAACGGCCGGGGCATCGACGAGATCCGACGGCCTGAACTTGCCCGTCTTCACGAGGACGCCCACCATGCCGAGATCCTGCGCACCGAGCACGTCGGAACGGATGTCGTCGCCCACCATCAGGGTGTCGCCCGGCGGGAGCCCGAGATCCGCGAGCGCCGCGCTGAAGAACGCCGCGGCCGGCTTCCCCACCACGGGGATGCCGATCCCGGCGGCAGCCTCCAGGCCGGGGAGGAAGGCACCCATGTCGAGCACCGGGCCGTCGGCCGTCTCGTAGTGGGTGTTGCGGTGGAGGGCCACCACGGGGACGCCGGTGACGGCCAGACGGAAGGCGTGGTTCAACTCGGCGAAGCCGGTGCTCGGCCCAGCGCCGCCCAGGAGCACGACGCCGGCCGACTCCGGCGGCCCGGCGCGAATGCCGCCAAGGTCCTCGGAGAGGTCCCCCTCGTTGACGATGTAGCACTCACGGCCCCGATGGTGCTCGTCCAGGTAGCGCGCCGCCGCCGTCACGGCGGTGTGGATGCACGCGGGGTCCACGGACATGCCGGCGAGCGCCAGTGCGGCGGCGATCTCCCGCCGGGACCTCGACGAGGTGTTGGTGACCAGGCGGAATTCGACTCGGTGATCCCGCAACCACTCGACGCACTCCGCGGCTCCGGGCAGCGGTCGCTCGGATGTCATCAGCACGCCGTCCACATCGAGCAAGAGTCCCCTTGCCATGCATCATGCTACCGCCCGCTCATTCGCCTTCCCCATCGTGACGGCGCCTCGAGTAGCCCGGAGCGCTGGGCGCAGCACGATCGTGCGAACGTGAGCGCGCAGCTTGGCGTCGTGGCTGTGGTCTACGCGAACGACCAAGGTCGCTCGCGCGGTCGTCCTCGTCCGCGATGTCGACGCCGTCATCGTCATCGGCCCCGGAATAGGGGCCGGTCGCGATGTGATCCTTGGTCCGCTCGAGGCCCTGGGCGTCAACCCACCCGCGGTCAGCAATGTGATCTTGAGCCACCAACACCCGGATCACACCTTGAACGCGGCTTCCGCGATATTGCCGTCACGCCGGCGAGGATCATGAGCACGGCCATCAGACTGAAGACGAGGACGTGGAACATAGCCCACTGGACCACGGGATGCAGCGGGGGTTGAGCGCCGGAAGGTCGTGGCCCCGAGCTCATCGCCCGGACCCGAAAAGTCAGGACGCGAGCGCCCCGTTCGGATCGGTCGAGCCCAGGACGATATCGGCCAGCCCCTGCACGAGCTGCGCCGTCGAGCGGATGGAGGCGTTGGGCGAGTGTGCCTCGGTGTCCAGCGCGTTCTCGGCCATGGCCCGCGCCACCGGCTCGCTGATCGGCGGCAACGGGCTCGACGCTTCCGACGCCACGCGGCCGGTCAGGGCCGCCGACGCCGGGCCGACAGTGACGCCGTAGCGGTCCGACGCGTTCCCGGCTGCGTCCGGCAGCGTCGTCGTGATGTAGGCCACCCGGCTCCCGTCGGCGCGCGTCACGACCGCGTCCAGCGCGGCGGCGCCACTCACATGCACCGCACCGTGCACGGTCGAGGGGATGGAGAGCACGGTGTCGGTCTGGCGGTCGCCGCGCCGGCCCGCCGCGGTCGACGTCGCCGCCATGGCGAAGGTGTGGCTGGGCGGGTCGTAGGCGTACGCACCCAGGCGCCCGGCCGTCGCCGTCGGCGACACCCTCATCAGCAGTTGCTGCCGGCTCGTGATGAGGAGATCGGCCGGGGACGGCGCCGATTTGGGGTTGCCCTTCCCCGCTGTGCCGTTGGCCGTCGTCTGGTAGCTCGAGTGCTGCCAGCGGGTGCACCAGCACGTCCCCGCGGCCTTGGACAGTCCCTTCCACGCCCACAGCGTGCCGCCCGTCTGCGTCGCCTCCTGCGCCGCGAGCTCGTTGGCGAGGACGGTGGGATCGGTGCTGGCGGAATCCCCGAACTCGGTCACGAGGGCGGCGGAGTGCATGGCCTCGGCCTCGGACTCGGCGGTCTGGTAGCCGAAGGTGAAGTTGGGCGGGTACCCACCCGGCTGGGCCGGCAGGCCCAGGAGATCCTGCTCCACGGTGAACGCGTAGGTGTACACGTGAGGTGCGAAGACCAGATTGGGGTAGGACGAGAAGGGCGCGGACACCTGGAGCGAGAAGTCCACGAGGTTCCTGTAGGCGAGAGGCTCGAAGAAGACCTGCTGCCGGTCGACCGACGCCAGCTGCGGGTACGCGCACGAGCCCGTCAGCGAGGTCGGCGTGGTCTGCGGGCAGGTGGGCCGGCCGTCGCGCACGCCCGTCAACGCCTCGATGGCCCGGGTGTAGAACGGGTAGAGGTCCTGGCTGCTGGCCTCGTACCCGTTGCCGGCCGGCGTCGACCCGGTGGACCCGGGCTGGGGCTCGTTCATGAGCTCGTAGCCCAGGACGCCGGCGTTGCCCTGGAACCGCTGCGCCAGCGCGGCCAGCGCGCCGATGTAGTGGTCCTGCAGGCCCGTGCCGGGGGCCCGGCCCCGGGGGCCGGCGACGGTCGCGTTCTGCCAGAAGTTGGCGAAAGCGGCCGACTCGGCCGGGTTGAGCTCGTCGATGCCGAACATGGCGCACCCCGGCTTGCCGTCGTCCTGCACGGCCCAGGCCGGTGCGCCGTCGCTGCCCCCTGAGGGGGTGCAGCCCGAGGGGGCCGTCCCCTTCTCGGCGGGCACGATGTAGCGCGAGTACTGATCCTGGTGCATGTCGAGGATCACGTAGATGCCCTGCTGGCGTGCCCACCCCACGACCTGCGCCACCCGGTTCAGGTATGTCGTCGAGTAGGTCCCCGCCGTGGGCTCCAGCTGGCTCCAGTTGAGGACCAGGCGGACCACGTTGAACCCGAGGGCACGCATCTGCGCGAAGTCGTCCCCACTGCCCGGCGCGGTCGATTGCGCGAACGTGGGACGCGACGCCTGCACCTCGCACAGCGGCGGCTGTGGGATCAGCGCAGACGCTTTGGGGCAGCGTGCGTCGTAGGCCGACGGCGCCACAGGGAAGATGGCGGGCCCACCGTTCGCGCCCGGATAGGCGACGTCCTCCATCCCGACCGCCGCCGCGCCGTGCAGCAGGACCTGGCGGCCGGCGGCGTCGGCCAGATACGGCGTGACGTCGGGGCCGCTCGTCGGCCTGACGACGTGGAGGAAGGTCAGGGCCGGGACGCCGCCGTTCGCCGAGCTGGTCGCGGCACCGGCTGCGCCGGGCGGCACGAAGAGCACCGCGGCGGCGATGGCGGCGCCCACCAGCGCGGCCGTCCGAAGGAGGCGAGGCGGTCCGGGCACGGCGGGGCAACCTAGCCGACCCCGGGCCCCGGATTGCCGTCGCCCCGGTCCAGACACCGACGCTTCACCGACGAACCGGTCCCGACGAGGAACGTTCGCGCCATCCACCGTGCCGGGCTTACTCCCGTCTGCACAACCAGACCTGACGACTGCGACGGCCCACTGTTTGAGCCGGCCGGATGGACGGCCATGGGCGGTTTCATGGGGTGAGCGAAAAACCATAAACGAGTTCGTTGATAGTCGGCGGAGAGAAGTGGCGGGCTAAGACCGACGACCGCAGCGTCAGTGGCCTTGGTTGCCGCCAACCTGCTCGGACAGCCAGGTGAAGACAACGTCCTGCCACGGCGACTGCCCGAGGCCCTCACGGAGAACGCGTGGAACTCCTTCTCGCAGGTGAGTGCCTCGAAGAGCTTCCGGCTCTCGCTGGCGAAGTCTCCCTCGCCCTCGGCGCGCCAGTTGCGCATCCATGTCGGCGTCTTCGTGCAGAGCCACGCCACATCGCCCCTTCGTGTCGAGGGACCCTGCGCGCATTGACCCATCAGGCTGGACACCGTGCGGCCGAACCCCTCTGGCACCGTCGTTGGTAGGGTCGCCGGCATGGCAGGGACACCCGGTGACCGGTTCCCGGAGGAGGTCTCGCTCTACGAGGGGCTGCTCACCACCCGAGCGATCCGGCGCTACACCGACGAACCGGTCCCCGACGAGGCACTGCGCGACATCCTCTTCGCCGCCACCCGGGCCCCGAGCGGGTCGAACCGCCAACCGTTCCGCTTCATCGTCCTCACCGGGGGGCCGGTGGCCCGGGAGGCCAAGCGGCTGATCGGCGAAGGGGCGCGCCGCTTCTGGGCCGCCAAGCGGCAGGCGGACGGCTACGACGCCGGATCCGGCGCCGACGCCGACTCCCCCAAGGCGCGCATGGCCCGCACCATGCAGCACTACGTCGACACGTACGAAACGGTGCCGGTCCTCGTGCTGGCCTGCTTCCGGCGCTACCGCCGGGCCCCCCACAACACCGACGGCGGATCGCTCTACCCCGCCTGCCAGAACCTGTTGCTGGCCGCCCGCGCCCTCGGCTACGGCGGGGTCATGACCGGCTGGCAGTTCGCCGCCGACGCCGAGTTGCGCGCGCTGCTGCACATCCCCGAGGAGGTGGAGATCATGGCCACCATCACCCTCGGGCGGCCGCAGGGACGGCACGGCCCGGTCCGCCGCCGCCCGTTGCCCGAACTCGTGTACGGGGAGCGCTGGGGCGAGGCCCCCGCCTGGGCCGTCGACCCGGCCGGGGCCGCCCACACCTCGGCGGGGCCGCCGACACCCAACCAATAGAGTCTGCAGTGTCACGCACGCTCGCGGAAGGTTGACCATGCACGCTGTCGACTCGCCCGTCTTCGACGCGGACAACCACTACTACGAAGCGCTCGATGCGTTCACCCGCCATCTCGACCCGAAGCTCGGGCCGCGGGTGATCGAGTGGGTCGAGGTCGGCGGCCGGAGCTACCACGCGCTCGGCGGCCGGATCAGCCGCGCCGTCACCAACCCGACCTTCAACCCGATCGCCCCGGCCGGGGCCCTGGTCGACTACTTCCGGGGCAACCCCGACGGGCGGCCCATGCACGAGCTGATGGGGACGTCCGAGCCCATCCGCCCCGAGTACCGCGACCGCGACGCGCGCCTCGCCACCATGGACGCACAGGGCCTGTCGCGGGTCTGGCTCTTCCCCACCCTCGGCATGCTCTACGAGGAGGCGCTCAAGCACGACCCGGGCGCCGTCGTGCTGCTCTTCCGGGCCTTCAACCGCTGGCTGGCCGAGGACTGGGGCATGGCCTACGCGGACCGCATCTTCGCCGCCCCGTACATCACGCTGGCCGACGTGGACGAGGCGGTGCACGAGCTCGAGTGGGCGCTCGACCACGACGCCCGGGCCGTCGTGATGCGGGCGGCGGCACCGACCACCGCCGGCGGCCCGCTGTCCCCGGCCGCCGACGTGTTCGACCCCTTCTGGGCCCGGGTCGACGAGGCCGGCATCACCGTGGTGGTGCACGCCGGGGACGCCGGGCTGTCCTCGAACGGCTACGCCCCCGACGGCTTCTCGGCCTCCTTCCGCGCCGGGCCGTCCCGACCCAGCATCAAGATGTTCGCCATTGAGCGGGCGGCCCACGACTTCCTCGCCACCCTGCTGCTCGAGAAGCTGTTCGACCGCTTCCCCAACGTGCGCATCGCCTCGGTCGAGAACGGCTCGGAGTTCCTCGCGCCTCTCTTCGGCAAGCTCCGCACCACCAACCGGCGCATGCCCGGCTACTTCTCCGAGGACCCGGTCCTCACCTTCCGCCACCACGTCTGGATCAACCCGTTCTGGGAAGACGACGTCGGGGAGATCGTGGACCTCATGGGCGACGACCGGGTGATCTTCGGGTCGGACTGGCCCCACGTGGAGGGGCTGCCCGAGCCGACCGACTGGGTCACCGAGCTGCAGAAGCTCCCGCCCGAGTCGGTGCCCAAGATCATGGGGGGCAACGTGTCCGAACTCAACGAGCGGAGGCCCGCACCATGACCGAGGTCGTCGACCGGAACGAGACGGTGGATTCGGCCACCCCGAGCTACCAGGTCGAGCCCCACGTCATCGTCCTGTTCGGCGCCACCGGTGACCTGGCGGCGCGCAAGCTGATCCCGGGCCTGCTGCACCTGGCCATGACCGGGATGATGCCCGAGTACCGGATCGTGGGGAGCTCGACCAGCTTGCGGACCGAGGAGGAGTTCCGCCATCTGGCCCGGCATGCCTGTGACCAGTACTCGACGGACAAGATCTCGCTGCTGCAGTGGGCCAACTTCGAGAAGCGGCTGACGTTCTGCTCCACCTCGGCGGGCCCCGAGGCGCTGGCCGAGGCGGTGACATCGGCCGAGAACGAGATCGGCGACGAGCCGCGGCGGCTGCACTACCTCAGCGTCCCCCCGGTCGCCGATAACTCCGTGATCCAGCTGCTGTCCGACGCCAAGTTGGTCGAGCGGTCACGGGTGATCATGGAGAAGCCGTTCGGCACCGACCTGGCCAGCGCCGTGGCGCTCAACGACATGCTCCACCAGGTCTTCGACGAGGAGCAGATCTTCCGCATCGACCACTTCCTCGGCAAGGAAGGGGTCCAGAACATCCTGGCCTTCCGCTTCGCCAACGGCCTCTTCGAACCCATCTGGAACCGGGATCACATCGACCACATCCAGATCGACGTGCCCGAGACGCTCGGGGTCGACGAACGCGTCGGGTTCTACGAGGCGACCGGAGCCTTCAAGGACATGGTGGTCACCCACCTCTTCCAGATTCTGGGCTTCATGGCCATGGAGCCGCCGACCGCGCTCGCCGCCGGCCCGATCAACGAGGAGAAGAACAAGGTCTTCCGCTCCATGCGGCCGCTCGATCCGTCCCAGGTCGTCCGCGGCCAGTACGAGGGCTACCGCGACCTGCCCGGTGTCGCGCCGGACTCCGACACCGAGACCCTCGTCGCGCTCCGGTGCGAGATCGACAACTGGCGCTGGGCGGGGGTGCCCTTCTTCCTGCGCACGGGCAAGGAAATGGGCAGCGGAGAGCGCATCATCTCCATCGCCTTCCGGGAGCCACCGAAGTCCATGTTCCCCGACGATTCGGGCATGGGCACCCAGGGTCCCGACCACCTCACGTTCGACCTGGCCGACTCGTCGAAGCTGTCCCTCTCCTTCTACGGCAAGAAGCCGGGGCCCGGCATGAGGCTCGAGAAGCTGAGCCTGCAATTCGCGCTCCACGAGACCGGCGAGGACGCCGACGTCCTCGAGGCCTACGAGCGACTGATCCACGACGCCATGGTGGGCGACCACACGTTGTTCAACACCGCCGAGGGCATCGAGCGCCTCTGGGAGATCTCGACACCGCTCCTGGAGGACCCGCTCCCGGTACAGCCCTACTCCAAGGGCAGCTGGGGCCCCGACGCGATCAACGACCTCGTGGCGCCCCGCCGCTGGCGCCTGCCTTTCGAGCGCCGCTGGCGCGGGAACCCCGCCTCCTGACTCAGGGCCGGCGCCCGGTATAGGCCACCAGCTGCGCCATCGGATCGGCGTCGGCGCCCACCGGCACCTCGTCGGCGAAGTTGTCCCCGTCGCGCAATGCGGGCTGGATCAGCCCGTCCTTGGCCAGCCCGAGCACGTAGGCGCTCAGGCCGTCGTTGGCCGGCAGCTCCTGGCCGGTGGCCCGGGCGAAGTCCCAGGCGTGCACAAGGAGCTCCATGGACAAGATGCGCGAGGCCACCTCGGCGGGGAGCTCGCCGTGGCCCAGCGTGACCATGCCGTCGATGCCGTGGCGGCGCCACCCCTCGAGCACGGGCTGGGCCAGGTCGGCGATGCGCTCCTCGCGCTCGGCGTGCTCGTCCGGCGTCACCTGCACGCCCACGCAGCCGCCGAGGCCGACCAGTGAGCCGGCCAGGTGCCCGGTCAGCTGGTCCACGTCGTACTTGGCGCACGGCGTCTGCGCCTTCCCGTCGCCCGGGCCCAAGCGCCGCAGCGCGAGGCTGCACATGGCGAGCGATGCCTCGGCCGCGCTGAGCTGGTCCCAGGCGTCCACGTCCCGTACGGCCCACGGCTCCAACCCGGCGTCGCCTTCGCGTCCGGCCACCGCCAGTCGCTCCATGAAGTGGTCCCACCCGCTCGAGTGGCCCTCCTCCTGCTCGGGCGTGAGTCCCTCGTGCACGAGGCGCACCGTGGTCCCGCCCTCCGCCGGCTCGAGCGTGACCGTGACGGTCGAAGTGCCGGGCGACAGCGCCTCGTCGCCCTCCCAGCCCCACGTGTAGACGAGCCGTTTGCCCGGCTCGACTTCGACGAAGGTGCCTCCGGCATTGGCGCCGGGAACGACCGTCCAGCGGAACTCACCGCCGGCGCGCAGGTCGACCCGCGCCGAGACGGTCTGCCAGCGCCGCAGGCGCTCGGGTTCGGTCAGGAGCGCGAACGTCTGGTCGGCGTCGAGCGGGACCAGGACCGACTTCTCAATCGTCATGCGGGTTTCCTTTCCTCGGGGGCTCGGCAACCACGAGTTGCTCGAGCTCGGATGTCCAGAAGGCGTCGAGCATGCTGCGCAGCGCCGCCATGCCATCCGGATTGAGCCGGTAGCGGCGGAACCGACCGTCCTGCCGGGCCTCCACCAGGCCGGCGGAGGCCAGCACGCCGAGGTGCTGCGAGATGGCGGGACGGGTGACCGAAAACTCGGCCGCCAGCTCCGTCACCGTGCGCTCGCCCCCGCGCAGCAACTCGAGAAGCCGTCGCCGGTTGGGCTCGGCCAGCACCGCCAGCAGGTCCGGCGTGGTCGTCTGCGTCTCGCTCACCGGTTGACATGTTAGTTAAGACTAACGCATTATGGGCGGATGGCAAGGGCTGGTCGGCAGAGGGCAAGGGATTGAGGCGAACCCGGACGAAGACGGCTCATGTAAGCGAATCAGCCGGGGACGTGACCGTTCGACCGCGGTGCCTCGACCGCCGTCATGCCGACGACGCCGACGGGGTCGATGGGCTGCTCGTCTCCACCGGACTCCGGCGCGGGCAGGGCTCGGGCATCGAGCACCTTCGTGGCCGTCACGAGATCCCACGGCGCCGCCCGCGGCTGCCGCAACAAGCCGTCCGGCGGCGAGGCGCCCATCGCGAAGCAGATGCCAACGAGGCCACCGATCACCACCGTCGGGACAACCATCAAGGGGCAGCAGACGCCGCTGCGTAGGAAGGAGCGTCCCAAACCGATGGATCGCTCATCGGAGCGCCGGACCACGCGCAGACCCATGAGTCGATAACTCGGCGTGCGACCGTGGCGCCACTCGAAGACGCTCCAGACCAGCCAGCCGACGACCAGCGTCACGATCAGGAGGAGCACGGTCAGGCCCAGTGCCTCGATCCGCCGGCCAAGGCCGGCCGCAGGCTCCTGTCGGACCATGGAGAAATGGTAGCGATGGCGGGACCGTCGAGCTCCGAGGCCCCGGGCGACCGAGGTCGATGGCCGTCCTACGCGGTGCAGAGCCAGCGCGCGGTGTGCTCCGCCACCATGATCGTCGGAAGGTTCGGCGTCCCGGTGGGGATGGTCGGCATGATGGAGGCGTCGGCGACGGTCAGGCTCTCCATGCCGTGCACCGAGCCGTTCGAGTCCGTGACCGCACCCCGGCCGGGATCACGGCCCATGGCACAGGTGCCAACCGGGTGGTGGAAAGTGGAGACGGCGTTGCGGACCCACGCGGCCAGCGCATCGCGATCGTCCGTTGCCACACCCGCGCCAGGTGACATCTCCAGCCCGGACGTGATGGCGGCGACAGGACCACTCAGCGCGAGTCGCCGTGCCTCGGTCACGTGGATGAGCAACCACCCATGATCCGGGCTCGAGGCAACGAGATGCCGCGGTCGAGCTGAGGGTCCGCCGCATAGCCCCAGTCGTGGTCGACAGTGGGTTCCGAGGAGTCGAGTACGTCGCGGGGCAGAGTGTTCGGGTCGGGATAGTCGGAACCCGCCTCGACGAGCAGCACCGAGCGATCAGAGTCCTCGCTCAGCCGCGCGGCGAGGACGCACCCGGCGGAGCCACCTCCCACGACAACGACGTCATAGCCCACAGACGGACCATAACGGAGCAATCGGCCAACGTCGGATCGACGCTCCACGGCCGATCACGGATTCAGCTCTGCTCCTGAAGAGAAGCCGGCGCGATCCCGGCACCCCCCGACGCGCTGCTGGCGTAGGCAGCGAGAGCGAACCGCAGTATGTCGACAGCTTCCTCGCCACTCCACAGCATGGGCCCGTCTCCCGTCCGGAGCCAACGCAGCCAGTGCCGACCCGAGTCCCGGAAACTGCTCGCCCAGTCGTCGTCCAGCGCGTGATACGAACGCATCTCCCCGTCGAGGTACACCTCGAGGCTCGGCTGTTGGATGCCCCGGCCGGTGCAGCGGTTGACCCGGGCGTAGCCGGCCCGGCCGGTGACCTCCCAGCGCTCGTCGTTGGTGTAGTAGTCGGAGCGCAGGTACATGTCCGGGGCCAGGGTGATGTCCCACACCCCGCGGATCCCGTTGTGGTGTTCCCAGACGATGGTCGTCGGCGCGTCGATCTCGATGCCGGGCACCACCTCGGTGCCCCCCACCCAGGCTCGCACCTCTCTGATGGGCCCGAAGAGCCAGAGGGCCGTCGCCAGCTTGTGCCAGCCGTCGTCGAACACCAGGATCCCGCGGCCCTGTCGCATTTGTTGGAACTGCCAGTGGTAGCTGCTGGCCGGCACGTCCCAGCCCCCGCGGCCGCTTCCCACCATCTTCATGTGGTAGCCGCTGATCTCACCCAGCTCACCTGACGTCGCCAGCGCCTTCAGCTTCACCAGGGGCTCGTAGAACACATAGTTCTCCATGACCCGTAGCAGACGGTCGTTGGCCGCGGCGGCGTCCACCATGCGCCGGGCGGCCCCGAGGTCGTTGCACATCGGCTTCTGCAGGTTGACGTGCCAGCCGTAGCCGAGGAGCTCGACGACGCCCTCTTCGTGAAGCGGGATCGGGAGCAACGCCTCCACCGCGTCCACCTCCAGGCCGCTGGCCGCGAGGTCGGGGGCGGAGGCGAAGGTCTGCGCCCGGGGCCAGTCCGCGGCGCGCTCGGCGCGGCGGTCCTCGCTCGGGTCGACCAGGGCCACGACCTCCACGTCCGGGTTGTCGAGATAGGCCCGCATGTTGAGGTCGTAGATGCGACCGAGGCCGATGAAGGCGGCCCGGACGGGCCGGTCGTACGGCGTGAAGCTCATGGAAGGCACCTCGCAGCGCGATGTCGGCGGAAGCCGCACATCTTGCCGCGGATCGGTCCGATTCGTCGGGCCGTTCCGGTGTCGGGCCGCCGGGAAGGAGTCCGGCCCGGCCGGCCCGGCGACCCGCCTCCGAGGCCGGCGAGAGGCCCTGTTCGGGTCCGGGGCCGGTGGCGCCCCGACACCTGGGGGGCCGTCGCCTGAGCTAGAGTTGAAGGGTGCCCGCGGTCTTCGTGGCCGTCCTGATAGGGCTGCTGACTTCCCAAATCGCCTTCATCGTCACGACGGTGTACCTGCACCGGGCGCTGGCGCACAAGGCCATCACGCTGCGGCCCTCGGTGGGGTTCGCCTGCCGATTCATCATCTGGATGTCGACCGGGACGCGACCCCGTCAGTGGGTCGCGGTGCACCGCAAGCACCACGCCCACACCGACAAGGAGGGCGATCCTCACTCGCCGGTGATCTTCGGCTACTCCCTGGTCCAGTTCGGCAACGCCGTGCTCTACCGCCGGGTCGCCCGGAATCCGGAGCAGGTTGCCCGCTACGCCAAGGACCTGCCGGAGGATCGCTGGGACAAGTTGGTGTTCAACCACGCGTTGCTGGGCCTCGCTCTGGGCGTGGGACTCCTGATCGCGCTGTTCGGCTGGGAGATCGCACTGATCGCGGCGGCGGTGCATGCCTCGATCTACCTGCTCGGTGGTGGTGCCATCAACGGCATCGGGCACAAGTGGGGGAAGCGGCCGCACGACAATCTCGCCACCAACAACCAGTGGCTGGCCTGGTTCGTCGCCGGCGAAGGGCTCCACAACAACCACCACGCCGTGACCACATCGAGCCGGCTGTCCATGGCCAGGGGCGAGATCGACCCCGGCTGGTGGGCGATCCGGGTGTTGGTGCTGCTGCGCTGGGCCACGGTTCGCCACGAGAACCTGGCCGTCAAGCCTGCACGGGTCTGACCGACCGCTCCGCCGACGCCTCTCGGCGGCGGCGTGCCGCCTCGACGACGCTCATCACGGGAACCAGGAGTCAGGCAAGCTGGCGTGGTGCACGAGGACCCGCCCACGCCCGATGCCGACGAGCTGGAGCGCCTGGGCCTGTACGACCCTCACACTCCGGATGCGGCGGACCACCTCGAGCTGATCCGCTACGTGCGGGCGCTCGGGGCGACGCTCGAGGACCTCGCGGCCGTGGCGAATCTGGGGCAGCTCGCACTCGACCTCACGCTTCGGCCTCGCGGGCCGCTCACGCTGGGAGAGGCAGCCGCAGCGGCCGGCATCGATTGGCCCACCGCGGAGAGGCTGATGACCGCCGTCGGTATCTCGGCAGATCCTGACGGACCCATCACGGACGACGAGGCGGCAACCGTCCGCCTGTTCGCACGGGCGAACAACGACCTGCTCGGCGAAGAGGCCACGCTGCAGCTCGCCCGGGTGATCGGCAGCGCCATGGCGCGGCTCGCCGAGACGCTGGTCGGAGTGTTCCGCCTCCAGGTGGAGCTTCCCCGGCGCGCCGCGGGCATGCCCTACGTCGACGTCGTCAAGGAATACGCAGATCTGACCCGGACCCTGCTCCCGGCGTTCGTCTCGACCCTCGACGCGGTGCTGCGTCGCCAGATTGTGGCCGTCGCCGAGCGGATGTGGTCGACGGACGAGGACCGGTCGATCGTGACGGTGCAGCGCACCGTCGGGTTCGTCGACCTGGTGGGCTACACCTCGGCGACCGAGTCACTGTCGTTGCGCGAGCTCACCGACGTCCTGATCGAGTTCGACACGCGCACGTCCGAGGTCGTTGCCGGGGGTGGCGGTCAGATCGTCAAGATGATCGGCGACGAGGCCATGTTCGTGACAGAGAACGTCGAGGAAGCCTGCCGGATCGCGCTTGGTCTGGTCGACGCCTCAGGCGGGGAGCTCCCCCCGGTCAGAGTCGGACTCGCCACCGGAGAGATGGTCTCGGTCTTCGGTGACCTCTACGGCCCCGAGGTCAATCTTGCGGCCCGCCTCGTCGACGCCGCCGAACCCTCGACGGCGGTGGTCTCGGAACGGGTTCGATCTGCCGCACGCGGCTTCCGGTTCGCCCTCCTGCCACCACTGACCCTCAAGGGATTCTCGCAGCCGGCGACCGCCTATCGGATACAGCGGTGATGCTCCCCGGGGTGGCTCCGACATCACGAAAAGGACGGGTCGCGGTGTGAGCCAACGAGAGCATGGCGTTCACCCGAGGGCGTGCAGCGCCAGCCAGCTGGTTCCGGGCAGTGCTTCGATCAGCCGGTGTTTCTCGTGCGCACGGAGCAGGACCCAGTCCCCGGCCGCGAGGTCGAGTCGCTCGCCGTCCACCTCGAGCACAGCTCCGCCCGTCTGCACGACGACCCACTCGTCATGATCCTGGTCGTAGGAAAGGGGCGCTGGGAGCGAGCCGCTCAGGATCTGCTCGATCACGACGCCACCGAGGCGGGCGATCTCCTGATTGCGCTCACCGACTGACGGCGCGTCCGTAGGGGCGAGAAGCCGGCCGCGGATGATCTCCGTCATGCCCCTGAACCTACGCCGGTCAGCGCCCGGGCGACGCGTGCGTCGCCGCCACGATGCGGGGATAGGTGGCACCGAGTCCGGTAAGGCCAGCCGTGGACGCGTCGAAGCCGAACATATGGCGGAGTTCGGCGGTGACCGCCTGGCGAATCACCCGCCACGCAAGCGGCCGGGCCAGATCGGGGTGCGCTGCACCCGTCTTTCAGCGGAGAGGGGGACGCTACGGCAAACGGGCAGCTTCCGGAGGCCGCGGCAACGCAGGCCCGCGCCGGGCCGTCGTCACCTACCTGGGGAGCGGCGCCCAGTTCTGCACGACGACCCAGCAGACTCCCGCCGCAGGCGCCGGAGCGGGCCCACGCTTGCATTGGCTCGTCGGTGGGTGATTGTCATGGACCTCGACCACCCGGTACTCCGTCGGACCGGAGAACTTGCCGGGTCGATAACTCAGGACGGGTGAGTAGCCGCCCGGGAAGTTGGTGATACGTGACATCGCTTCGACGAACGTCCGACGATTCAGATCCTTGCCCGCCATTGTCGCTGCCTTGGCGAAGAGGCGGATCTCTTGACACCAGCCCTGAATCGGTCCCTGCTCTTCGATGTCGTCGTTGATGTTGCCCTTGGGAGTCTGCGGGTAGGCCTTGTGCCAGACGGACCAGCAGCTGCGCACTCCCGGGTCGTATCCGCCCTGAGCTTCGGGAACCGGGAGGTCGATCCCACCGAGCGTCTCCGCCGAGACGCCCTCCTGCCCGTTGAGTGCCTTCTCGTACGGCACCGGGATGAGGCCCAGCGCAATTTCGATTTCGGACTGATAGTCGCTGAGGAGGAGCTTGGGGAAGTAGCTCTGCGAGGTCTCAGCACCGATGTAGGGATTGAACGCGTTCTCGGGCACCAACGGTATGACTGATCGGACCCCCGCCGCTTTCAGCCGCTCGACCGCCAGCGTGGCGTCGGAGTCGGTTCCGGCGGTCTCACCGATGGCCGCCGCGATCGTCACCACCTGGGGGACCACACCGATCTTCTTCAGGTCGGGCAGGAGAAAGGAGTGGAGCGCGCTCTGGTCACTGGCCTGGTCCGACACCACCACGCCGACCTTCTGGCCGTGGCCGAGCCGGCCGGAGCGGAGGCCCCAGCTCACGGTGGTCGCGAGGATGGGTGCGTCATCGGCTCCCGTCCACCACAGGTACGGCGAGGCGAGATCCGTCCAGTTCGTGGTCGTGGCCCACTGGGAGATCATCGGTGTATGACCTTCCCGGGTGATGCAGAGCTCGTTGACCCCTTGGAACGTCCCGAGCCCGTCGAGCACGGCGAACACGGGCGGTGTGCCCTGGGTCCACTGCTTGCACAGCGATCGCTGCTCGTCCACGTTCGTCGGGTCGAAGCTCACGATCATGGGATTGATCTTGCGACCGTCTATTCCCCCGCGTCGTTGACCTGGTTCACGAAGAGGTGAATGGCCTTCGCCTGCTCGCCGTATTCGGCGTCCGACTCGATTTCGAACCGCCCCTCAATGCTGCTGAAGGAGATGATCGGGAAGACCACGTTGATGGCGCCGGCCGAGACGCCACGCGCTCGTGCTGGCCTTGCTGACGGGAGTCGGGGCGTTCGCGGCCGACGGTGCGGCGACGCCGAGGATCACCGCGCTCCCGAGGACGACCACGGCTCCACCCGCGCGCAGGAGTCTTCGCCGCGCCTCGGATCTTCCCCAGCGTCGCATCGCCATCCCCCACTGCGCCGTTCGAACCGGACGCCCCGGCAGAGGCTATCGCCGGTCGGTCAGAGATCGAGAGCGCACCGCACCGCACCGCACCGCACCGCACCGCACCGCACCTACGGGGACGTGGACGGGAGCGAGTACCGCCTGAAGAACTGCCACATCGTCTCGTTGGCGTCGAGGAGGACGGTGCCGCGTCCGACACCGGCCAGGATCCAGGTCCTCTTGGGGCCCGTGTTGAGCGTGCTTCCCGGCCAGACATGTCCGGACCCGGTGAATCGCCAGAGAGCGACCTGCGCGCCTGACCGGCAGTGCGTGAAGGTGATCGGCGTCGCCGTCTCCCCAGCCGAAATCGACCCCGTCGCACCCACGATGCTCACGCCGCGATGGGGCAACGGGGCGCACCCATCGGCCCTGACCCATTGAGCAATTCCCTGCATCACGGACAGGCGGAGCAGCGGGTTGGCGTTTGGCACGCCGTCGAACTTGGCGATCGGGTCGTTAACGCTGTGGAACTCCATGGTGGGGACGGCTCGACTCGGGTGGATGACCGGAATCTCGACCTGACCCGAAACTGAAGAGATGGCGGTGATGTGGCCGGATGCCTCCGCCGCCATGGCGTAGGCCATCATTCCGCCGTTCGAGATCCCTGTCATGTAGACCCGTCGAAGGTCGACGGGGGTCCTCGCTGCAATGTCGGCAATCACCTTCAGAAGGAACCCGACATCGTTGACGTGCGTCGTCACCGGCAGGCCGCAGCACTGCCCGGCATTCCATCCGTACTGCGCGTTCTTGGCCACGGGATCAGGCGTCAGCACCGTGGAGATGCGGGTCCCGTCGGGGTAGGCCACCAGATAGGCGTTCATGTCGGCGTTGGGGTCCATGTCCGAGGTGATCTCTTCGAGCAGTCCATTCTGGGTCGCGCCGTGGAGGTTGAGAACCAGAGGGAGGGGTTGCCCCTCGGTGGCGGCGGGTGGGACGTGGAGCCGGTAGTCGCGTTGGCGGCCGTCGAACGTGAGTGCGAAGACGTACGACCCACTTTGGGGCGTGAGGACAGGATGGGAGATCGGGACCGTCGTGGCCGAGGTCGATCCGACCGCGAAGACCGTTGCCCCGAGAACGACGACGATGACCACACGCGCGCCTGCGGAAACGACGGCGTACCGGCAAGAGCGAAGCCGCCAAAGAGAGCGGTCACTCATGCGGGCCGCTCCCCCGCCGCTCAGTGGTCGCACGCAACCCGAGTATGGCAGTTGGTGGACTGGTGGACTGGTGGACTTGCCCGTTCCTCTCTCCAGGTCGGCCGGGCTCCCGGCCGGGCCGATCAGGCCACGTTCTGCGCCGACAACGCGACCATCACGTCGGCGACCACCCGAGCGGCGTTCCGCTCGGCCCTGCAGGCCCACGGCGAGGTCATCTTCGACCTCCTGTCGGCGGCGCCGGTGCCGGCGCCTCCGCCGGCACCCTGATCGAGGCGGCGCGGCAGGCGCTCCAGCCGGCAAACGTGGGCATCTTCAACCGAAGGCCGTGACGAAGGAAGCTGTGGCGGTCGACAAGTTCTGCGGGCAGAGCACAACGGGGTAGCTCCGTCACCGCACCTCGGTCCAGCCGAAGAGGTCCAGCCGATCACTGTCGGGTTGCGAGCAGCACGGCGTCGTGGATCGTGGCCGTGACGCCTTCAGGCGTCGCGGCCGACCGCGGCCGGGCCTCATTGACGACTGCGGTCCACGATGAGCCAAGCAGGCGGACGATGTCGTCCGCCGTATAGAACAGCTCCGGCCTCGCGGGTCGGGCCACTCCGGTGGCCAGGTCGGACAGGTCGTGGGCGACCACCAGCAGTGTTCCACCCGCCCGCACGGAAGCGGCCAGCGCTGTGAACAATCGAGCGCGTGGCCCGGGCGCAAGCTGCATGAACTGCGCCGAGACCAGGTCGAACGAGTCTTTCTCGGGTGGGTCGGCGAGAAGGTCGACGTGTTGCCACTCGATGCGCGCCGAAGCCGCCTGATCGGTGTCCCGGGCGTGCTGGACCGCTCGCTCGAGAGCGACGCTGGAGATATCGGTCGCCACCACATCCCATCCGCGTTGTGCGAGCCAGATGGCGTCGGCCCCCTCGCCGCATCCCACATCGAGCGCCCGCCCCGGCGAGAGGCCCGCCACTTCGGCAACGAGCTGCGGGTTGGGGCTGCCGCTCCACACACGCGGCGATGACCGATAGCGTTCGTTCCAGTAGTCCTCATCGAACGCCTCTTTGCTCGGTGTCGAGCCCGTGCTCGGTGTCGAGCCCGTGCTCGGCGTGGCGACTGTGCTCATTCATGACGGTGGCAAAAATCCGGCGACCATTTCTGCCCCACGCCACACCGAAACCGTGGATGTCGCGTCACCGGGGGTCACCGGACCAAAACGAGATCGGGTGGCCCGCCGGCATGACATGGACCAGTGGTCGTGGCAGCGGCCCCCACTCGCAACGACGCCATAGAGAGGTTGCCCCGACTCCCAACCCCCCGCCCGCTCGCTCGCGCGACGGACCGGTTCGACTTCATGGGATGAGGAGCACCCGTCCGAAGGCCTGCCGGCTCTCGATGTAGGCGTGGGCCTCCGCCGCGTCGGCGAGCGGGAAGGTCCGGTCGACGACCACCTTCAGCTCGCCGCGCGCGATGGCGTCGAGGTGCCCCGCGATCAGGGCGTGCGGGCGCGCCGACAGGAGCAGCTCCGCCCCCAGGAAGTAGCCCGACAGCGTCTGGTTGTTGCCTCGCATCGTCGAGATGTCGAGGTGCTCGGCCGATGATCGCCCGGCATCGCCGACCGAGACGCAGCGGCCCCGGTAGGCCAGCACGTTGATGCTGCCCTGCAGCGTCATGCCGCCCACCGAGTCCACCACGACGTCCACCCCGCGGCCGTCGGTCAGCCGGCGCGCCTCGGTGACGAAGTCGTCCCTCACGTAGTTGATGCCGTCGTCGAGGCCCAGCTTCTTCAGGCGCTCGAGGCGGTCGTCGCTCGAGGCGGTGGCCAGGACCCGGGCCCCGGCCCGCTTGGCCATCTGGATCGCCGCGATGCCCACCCCGCCCGCTCCGGCCTGGATCAGCGCCGTCTCGCCTGCCCGGAGGTGGCCGAACTCGAACAGGCAGTCGTCCGCCGTGCCGAAGGGAACCGGGACGCAGGCTCCCTCGTCGGTCGAGACGCCGTCGGGGAGCTTCCAGGCGAAGCTCTCCGGGGTCGCCCTTCGTTCGGCGTGCGAACCGTCGAGCCCCACCGTGACCGCACGATCCCCCACCGCGAAGCCCTGTACGTCCGCCCCCACCTCGACGACGGTGCCGGCGCACTGGTAGCCCACCACATGGGGCACGCGCGCCAGGTCGCCACCCAGCCGGTTGAGCGTGTCGCCGCCCTCGATGCTCACCGCCTCGACGTCGATCATGATGTCGCCCGGGCCGGGCACCGGGTCGGGCACGTCCTCGTAGCGGAACACCTCGGGTGCCCCGGTCTCGTAGTACACGGCTGCCTTCATGACCGGACATACTCCCGCATCCGGAAGTGCTTCGTCTTCTGGGCGTACCACCTGGAGGTCTGGGGCAGCTGGGTGGCGATCTTCCCGTTGGCGTTCTTGAAGTAGCTCTGGCACCCGTCGCTCCAGATGGTCCCGTTCAGGGCCTCCTGCAACTCGCGGTTGTAGGCGTCCATGACGTCGCGCCGGACGTCGACGGCGCGTGCCCGGCGCCACCGCATGGCCCGGAGCGCGCTGAGGACATAGGTGGCCTGCGCCTCGAGGATGACGATGATGGAGTTGCCGCCCTGGTTCGTGTTCGGGCCGTAGAGCATGAAGAAGTTGGGGTACCCCGCCACCGTCAGGCCCATATAGGCGTGCGCCACCTCGGACCAGTCGTCGTGCAGGCGGCGGCCACCGATGCCGACCACGTCGATCCCTTCGAGGTATTCGGTCGCCTTGAATCCGGTGGCGAGCACCATGGCGTCCACCGGGTGCTCCCGTCCGTCGGCGGTGACGACGGAGCCAGGGGTGACCCGTCCGATGCGCTCCGTCACCAGTTCCACATTGTCGCGCAGGACAGCCTTGTAGAAGTCGCTGCACACCAGCGTGCGCTTGCACCCGAACGGGTAGTCAGGCGTCAGCTTGGCCCGCAGGTCGTCGTCCTTGATCCGGTAGTCGATGTGGCTGAGCGCGATCGCCCTGAGCTGCTCGGCACCGTCTTCACCGTGGCGGAAGGCGATCGTGTTCTCGAAGGCCCAGTAGAGCTCGCGGCGGTGGCGGCGGGCGGCAATCGGGTTGCGGGCGAACCGGCGCTTCTGCTCCTCGGTGAAGGGCTTGTCCGAACGCGGCAGGATCCATTGCGGTGTGCGTTGGAAGACGTGCACCGTCTGCGCCGTCTTGGCCACCTCGGGCACGATCTGCGCCGCGCTGGCCCCGGTCCCGATGACGGCCACCCGGCGGCCCGCCAGGTCGTGCCCGTGCTCCCAACGGGCCGAGTGGAAGCACGGGCCGGCGAAGGAACTTAGTCCGGCGATGTCGGGGTACGAAGGTGTGGCGAACGTCCCGACGGCACTCACCACTACGTCGGCTTCATACCTCCCGCCCTCCGCATCGGTCAGCCGCCAGCGCCGCGCCTGATCGTCCCAGTGCGCCGCAGTGATGCGGGTGTTGGGTTGCACGTGGGCGGAGATGCCGAAACGCTCGGCGCACTCCTCGAGGTAGCGCAGGATCTCGGGCTGTTCGGCGTAGGTCTTGGTCCAGTCCGGTTTCCGCGCGAAGGAGTACGAGTACAGGTGCGATGGCACGTCACACGCCGCCCCGGGGTAGGTGTTGCTGCGCCAGGTGCCCCCCACGCCGTCGGAGGCCTCGAAGAGCACGAAGTCCCGCCGGCGGGACTTCATCAGCCGGATGGCCAATCCGAGGCCGCCGGCCCCCGCTCCGATGATGGCGACCCGCCAGTGGGGCACCGGGCGTTCGGCGCCCGGGCCACCCACGGCTGCGTTGGTGACGACGTCACGCGTCGCCATCGTTGAGTTCTGCACCTTCGCCACTGGGCCTCCGAGCAACGGGTTTCGAAGCCCCGAGTCTGGCACCGGCAGCCGGGTACGGTCTGGCCCGGACGAGGTCGAAGGGAGGCACATGGGCGACGAAGGTGGGCTGTTCGCACTTGTCATCGGCGGTGGTTCGGGCATCGGTGCCGCGCTGGCCGACGCCTACCGCGCCCGGGGCACGGAGACCGTGACCTGGGACATCGCCGGCTCTCACGACGTCACGTGCGACGTCACCGAGCCCGCCGCCATCGACGATGCCGTGGGAGTGACGCGGGCGCGCTGGGGTGTCCCGTCCTGCGTCACCATCACGGCCGGCATCGGCCAAGCGGGGCTGTTGACCGAGGCCGAGCCCGAGGCGTTCGACCGGGTCATGCGGGTCAACGCCCGCGGCCCATGGCTGTGCATGCGGTCCTGGGTCGGCGTCCTGCGGGAGCAAGGGCTGCAGGGCTCCTTCGTCGCTGTCTCGAGCATCAGCGCCCGCCTCGTCGACCGCAACATGGGGCTCTATTGCGCGTCCAAGGCCGCCCTGTCCATGCTGGTCCAGGTGGCTGCCGCCGAGTGGGGCGAGCTGGGGATCAGGGTCAACGCGGTGGCACCGGGCGTGACGCGGACACCCATGCTCGGACGCGGGCCCTCTGCGACGGTCGAGGGCTCACCGTGGCTGGCCGGTGTGGCCGATCGCACCTCGCTCGGCCGTCTCGGCGAGCCGAGCGACATCGCCCAGACGATCATCGCCCTGCACACCATGGACTGGGTGACCGGTCAGGTGCTCGAGTGCGACGGGGGCCTGTCACTGCACAGCCCGGCCGACCCCTACGGCGCCATGCTGCGGGCGCGGGTTGCCCGGGGTGCCGGGGGTGGCGATTCCTGAAGTTACCCGGGGTTGGCGGTGCCGCTTTGCGCGCGCAACCCGTCGCACACGATGGTCAGCAGATCGCAGGGCGGACCAGCACCGGCGTGCGCGGTCGCCTGGCACGTCGCGCCGACGAGGGAGACAACCGCGGTGGGCGTGACGTCGGGCCGCACTGCGCCGACCGCCTGCGCGCGTCGCAGCAGGACGCCGACGGCATCGCGCAGTCCGTCCTTCACCTCGACGGCTGCCTCCTCGAACTCGAGCCCCGCGCCCATGACGGCGACCAGCAGGTCACGCTTGGCGGCGCCCTCCTCCACCACGTGGGCCAGAAAATCGAAGAAGGCACCCGCCGGATCGTCGGCGTCGGCCAGCGCCTGGGCGTCGACGGTCAACGCGGACAGCCGGTCGAGCAGAACGGCCTCGCAGAGCTTCTCTTTGGTCGGGAAGTGGCGGTACAGCGTCCCCACCCCCACG
Organism: uncultured Acidimicrobiaceae bacterium; assembly: GCA_963764305.1. GTDB lineage: Bacteria > Actinomycetota > Acidimicrobiia > Acidimicrobiales > RAAP-2 > Bog-473. Next base: position 358,709 of record CAVXSD010000007.1, read on the forward strand.
CCGGCCTTCTCCGCGATGAGATCGACAGGGACCTCTATCCCCTCGAGCGCGAAGACGGTCTCGGCCGCCTCCAGAATGCGAGCCCGGTTGCGCAGGGCGTCGGCCCGCAGCGGGCGTGCAGCTGGGTCGGCTAGCTCGTCACACCCCACCTCTACCTTTGGCTTTGGGCCCACGAAAATCTCTCCTCCCCCGGTTGACAAACGGAACTCTGGTTCCGTATAGTGTATCTGGAACCAGAACTCCGATTCCGATTGTAAGCGATCCCAGCCGAGAAATCCAGACCCTTCCAGGTCAGGGCGGGCGGAACGGGACAGTCGGAGACGGACCTCGTTGGACACGGAGACCCCTTATGACCTCGACTCTCGACCTCCCCGACCAGACCACCGGACCCGGGGCCGACCTCGATCCCAGGCGCTTCCGGGCCCTGGCCATCATCGCGGTGGCCCAGCTCATGGTGGTGCTCGATGCCTCGGTGGTGATCATCGCCCTGCCGTCGGCGCAGCGGGCCCTGCACATCTCGACGGCCAACCGCCAGTGGATGCTGACGGCCTACACCCTCTCCTTTGCGGGGCTGCTGCTCCTGGGCGGGCGCATCGCCGACTACTTCGGGCGCAAGCGGATGTTCGTGGTCAGCCTGGTCGGCTTCGCCGCCGCCTCGGCTCTGGGCGGCCTGGCCGAGAACTCGGCCATGCTCTTCAGCGCCCGCGCCCTCCAGGGTGCGTTCGCCGCCATCATGGCGCCCGCCGCGCTCTCCCTGCTCACGGTGGCCTTCACGGAGCCGAAGGAGCGGGCACGGGCCTTCGCCGTCTACGGCGGCATCGCCGGCGGCGGCGCCGCCATCGGGCTGATCCTCGGTGGCTTCCTGACCGAGTTCGCCTCGTGGCGCTGGACCCTGCTGATCAACGTGCCCATCGCCATCGTGGCCGCGATCGCCGCCTTCCGCTACGTCTCGGAGAGCCGGGCCTCGGCCAACCACGGCTACGACCTCCCCGGTGCGGTGACCGTCACCGGCGGCCTGCTCGCCCTCGTCTACGGCTTCACCAAGGCCGGCACCGACGGATGGAGCTCGAGCGTCACGGTCACGCTGTTCGCCGCGGCCGCCGTCCTCCTGGTGGCCTTCGTCATCATCGAGCAGCGCGTGGCCCACCCGCTCCTCCCCCTCCGGGTCGTGCTCGACCGAAACCGTGGCGGGTCCTTCCTGGCCTCGCTGCTGGTGGGCACCGCGCTCCTCGGGACCTTCCTGTCGCTGACCTACTACTTCCAGGGCACGCTGCACTACTCGGCCCTCAAATCGGGCTTCGCCTTCGTGCCGTTCTCGCTGGGCATCATCACCGGCGCCACCCTGGCCAGCCGCCTGCTGCCCCGCTTCGGGCCACGGCTGGTCATGACCGGTGGGCTCCTCCTCGGCACGGTCGGCCTGATCCTCTTCAGCACGCTCGACGTGACCTCGGCCTACCTCACCACGGTGCTCCCGGCCGAGGTCATCGTGAGCCTCGGCATGGGCCTGTCGTTCGTGGCCATGAGCAGCACGGCGCTGATCGGGGTGAGTCCCGAGGATGCCGGCGTGGCCAGCGCACTGGTCAACGCCACGCAGCAGACCGGGGGCACCATGGGTGCCGCGCTCATCAACACCATCGCCACCAGCGCCACGGTCTCCTACGTCGCGGCCCACGGGAAGTCGGTGGCCTCGCTCACCGCCGGCTCCATCCACGGCTACACGACGGCCTTCACCTTCAGCGCCATCGTCCTGGCGGTGGCCGGCGTGAGCGCCTTCGCCCTGATCCGGCGGGGTCGCCCCGACGCCGACGCCGAGGCCGAGGCCGTCGCGGCCGAAGAGCAGCCGCAGCCGCTGGAAGTGCTGGCCGCCGTCTGAACCCAGCCAGCCGGCCCCGGGCCGCGTGGCGGTGGCGGCGCGGCGGCCGGGGAGCGGGCTACTCGCTGATGATGTCGATGGCGTACTCGGGGCAGTTGGCCACGGCGAGCCGGGCCTTCTCCTCGAGCTCGGGGGGCACCACGTCGACAATGACCGAGGCCTGCCCGTAGTCGTCCACGTCGAAGATCTCGGGCGCCAGGCCGTAGCAGCGGGCATGGCCCTGGCACTTCTCGGGGTCGACGCGGATCTTCATGGGAACACCACCGGCAGGATACGCGGGCCGCGGACCTGTCCACCCGCCCAGGTGATCTCCTCGCCCTCGGCCAGAGTGAATTCGGGTATGCGGGCCATCCACTCCTCCAGGGCCACCTGCAGCTCCATGCGGGCCAGGTTCGACCCGGCGCAGCGGTGGATCCCCGAGCCAAAGGCCACGTGGCGGTTGTGGGTCCGGTCCAGCTGCACGACGTCGGGCTGCTCGAACGCTTCGGGGTCGCGGTTGGCGGCGGGGAAGTTCATCAGGACCTTGTCGCCGGCCTTCATGGGGCAACCCGCGTACACGAAGTCCTCCGTCACCTCGCGGGCCATGGTCACCGGCGCGTAGGCCCGCAGCAGCTCCTCGACGGCCGTCGGCATGAGCTCCGGCTCCGCCGCCAGCCGCTTGCGGTCGTCCGGGTGCGCCGCCAGGTGCCACAAGGAGGAACCGATGGCGCTCCAGGTGGTGTCCACCCCGGCGATGAGGACGAGCGCGGCCATGCCGAGCACGATGCCGTCGTCGACCGGCTTCCCGTCGACCTCGGTGGTGAGCAGCTCGCTCAGCAGGTCGTCGCCGGGGTTCTGGCGCCGCTCCTCCAGCTGGCCCAGGAAGTAATTGAGGAGTCCCTCGGCCCCGTGCTGGCGCCGCTCGGCGTCGTCGGCGAACTCGAGCACGTCGCGCACCCAGCCGGTGAAGGTGTCGGACAGATCGGTGGAGACGCCCAGGATGCGGGCGATGACCCGGACCGGGATCTGCTGGGCGTAGTCGGCCGCCGCGTCACCGTGCCCGTCGTCGGCGAAGCGGTCGAGCAGCCCGCGGCACAGCTCCCGGGTGAGCGGCACGTAGCTGTCGACCCTCTTGTGCGAGAACCAGGGCAGCAGGAGCCGCCGGGTCCAGGTGTGCAGCGGCGGATCGGCCGAGATCGGGGGCAGGCCGTACTCGAGGTTGGGTCCCTCGAAATCGGCGTTGGGATCCTCGTCCTCGTCGCCGGGAATGACGGCCACCTTGAGCGAGCTGAAGTGAGCGATGTCGTGTGCAATGGCGGTCACGTCGTCGTAGCGGGTGGGCAGCCAGCTGCTCTTGCGCCGGTCGGTGTGGGCGATGGGACAGCTCTGGCGCAACTCGTCCCAGATGCTGAAGGGATCCGAGACGTAGCGCGGGTCGAGCACATCGAAGTCGGTCGCCCAGTCCTGTACGGGCGCGGTGTGTGGCATGGGACCCCCCTTGGTGCTTTCTTCGGTCGCCGAACCTTCACCCTACTGCGGGAGCTGCAGACTCCGGTGGCCGGTCCGGTTCTCCGGAGCTTTCACGGCGGGGCGCCTCGCACGCGATGCGCTCGCCCCGCCGCAACACTTCGTACTGGCGGGACTCGTCGTCGGCGGGGACCCGCCTCGCCGGGCCGCCCGGCTCGGGCCGCACCACCGTGGCCCCCGTCGGGGCGAACTGCACGATGTAGGCCTTGCGCACCGCCGCTGTCCTGTTGGGCCCGGTCGAATGGGGTGTCAGCGACGAGAACACGACGATGCTCCCGGACCGCACGGGCACGGCCACGGCGTCCGCCGGTTCGCGCAGGCAGACGAAGCCGATGTCGGAGTACTCGTGGGCCAGGGTGCCGCGGCGGTGCAGCCCCGGCACCACCCACGGGCACCCGTTCTCCTCGGTGGCGTCGGTGAGCGCCACCCAGCAGGTGAGGTACTGCTGCGGCTCGACGAACGCGTACCCGTTGTCCTGGTGCCAGGGGAACGGCGACTCGGTGCCCGGCTTCTTGTACACCGCCTGGTCCCAGTAGAGCCGCACGGCCGGCCCGATGAGGTCGGCGCAGACGTCGGCGAGCAGGGCGGACGTCGTGAAGTCCCGCAGCACGGGCGACTGTAGGACCAGGTGCGTGGTAAAGGTGATCTCGTCGGCGCGGGCGATGAAGAAGCGCCCACCCTCCATGGCGCGCAGCTTCTCCTCGCCACGGGACTCCAGGGGATCGATCGCCGCGAGGAGCGCGTCGACCTCCCCGCGTCCCAGCGCGTCCTCCAGCACGAAGAACCCCCGCTCGTCGTACTGGCGGGCCTGCGCCGCCGTGACGGCGCGGAAGGGCCCGTCGTGATCCGCCCAAGTGAAGCTCGTGTTGAGCTCGTGCGCGGCCGGCCCTGGCGCGCCGCCGCTCACGCGCCGCGGAACGAGGGGTCACGGCGCTCCGCCGCGGCGCGTACCCCCTCGGCGAAGTCGGCGGTCTCGCGCAGCCTGGTCTGCTCGGCGCATTCGTGCTCCATGGCGAGCCGGGCCTCCTCCACCAGGCCGCGCCGCAACGTGGCCCGGATGGCGCGCATGGCCAGCGGGCCCGAGGCGGCCAGTTCGCCCGCGTAGCCGATGGCCTGCGCCAGCAGGTCGCCTTCGCCGGCCAGGCGGTCGCACAACCCGAGCGCCAGCGCCTCCTCGCCGCCGACCCGTCGACCGGTCAGCAGGAGGTCCGCCGCGGCCTGGCGTCCGACGGCGGCGGGCAGCGTCACCGTCAGCGCGAAGCCGTGGTGGAAGCCCAAGCGGGCGAAGTTGGCGCTGAAGCGGCTCTGCGGCGTCGCCACCCGGAAGTCCGCCGACAGGGCGAGCCCGCAGCCGCCGCCGATCGCCGCGCCCTGCACGGCGGCCACCACGGGGAGCGGGGCGGCGAACAGGCGCAGCGCCCCGCGGTAGAGCGCAGCGATGTCCTGGCCGGCATTGCCGGCGAAGTCCAGTCCGGCGCAGAAGTGCCGGCCCTCCGACGCCAGCACAACGGCCCGGCACCACCCCGACGCGTCCAGCTCCTCATAAGCCTCCGCCACCGCCTCTATCAGCGCTGTGTCGAAGTAGTTGTTGGGCGGGCGGTGCAGGCAGACGAGGCCGACGTGCGCTCCGTGCTGCTCCACCGTGACGTCGGTCTCTCTCACCGGATCACAGCTCGATATCCTCCAGGCTGCGCCAGTAGATCACGGCGTCCTCGCCCTCGACGGCGGCCGGGATCCGCCCCACCTCGTCGAAGCCGAGCTGGCGGTACATGGCGCGGGCGAGGTTGGACTCGAACACGAGGTTGAACATCATGGCGTCGAAACCGAGGCGTCGTGCCTCGCGTAGCGAGTGCTCCACCAGCGCCCGCCCCACGCCCGTGCCCCGGTAGGGGGCGAGCACGAAGTACCCGGCGTTGGCGATGTGGGATGCCCGGCCCACGAAGTTGGGCTTGATGTAGGAGGCGCCGATCAGATAGCCGCCGAAGCGGGCCACGGACACGGCCGCCGAGTGGCGGACCCAGTAGTCGTCGAAGTCTTCCCGCGTCACCCCTGGCCGCTGGGGGAAGCCCTCACCGGCGCCCACGATGTGGCTGAACGCCGTGAACAGCTCGTCGTAGTCGTCGATCGCCGCTTCTCGTATCTCCACCGGCACGGCACCACGGTAGTGGTAGCGACCTGTGAATCGACTGATCGCACAGGGGATGCAATCGAGTGTCCCGCCGCCTACGCGCTGAGGCCGAACCCCGCAGTGCCCGTGCCGGGCCGCACCGCCTCGATCGGATCGCGCAGGTCGTCGATGTAGCCGAGCGCATAGGCCCCGCGGTCGTAGCCCATCACCCGGAGCAGTTCGGTGGGCAGCGTCTCGGCCACCTCCCGGGGGACCGAGAGGTACTGGTTCTCCTCCTGGCGCAGCCAGGCCACGTTGTAGGTGATGTTCAGCCCGATGCGGGGGGCGCCGGAGCGGTTGGCCCCGCCGCCGTGGTACACGCTCCCCGAGTAGAAGAGCACCGAGCCACGGGCCATCTCGGCGGGCTCGGTGTCGTCGGGCCCGAACGACAGCTTGTCCTCGCGCCGGTTGCTGCCCACCACTATCCGGGTGGCCCCGTTCTCCTCCGTGAAGTCGGTCAGCGCCCAGATCGTGTTGCACTGGACCTCGTAGCCCGCCGGGAACGGGAAGAAGTCGAAGGCCCATTGGTCGCGGTGGATCGGCTGCGGCGTCTCCCCCGGGCCTATGGCGATGGCCTGGGTCAGGTGCAGCTGGATGTTGGTGGCGTGCCCGAGGAAGGTGCGCGCAGTGCCCAACGCCAGCGGATGCATGACCAGCTCGCGGCAGCCGGAGGACCGGGCGATGAGCGAGCCCGTGCGCCGGGTGCGGTTGCCGCTGAAGTCGTCAGGCCCGGTCGACGTGGCGTCGAGGTAGGGGCGCAGTTCGGACTCGATCCCGTCGAGCAGGGCCACCGGGACCACCGCGTCGACCACGACAGCTCCGTCCCGCCCCAGCGCCACCGCCACCTGCTCCGGGCTCACAACTCGCGGCAGGTGGGTGATGGGCACGCCCCAATCCTGTACATCCGGTCATCGGAGCGGCAAACTCGAAGTGCTCGCCTCGGCCACCAACCCCAGCTCGGCGAGCTTGCGCACAGTGAGCCGCACATCCTCGCCGATGGCGTGAAGGGCGAGCGCATCGGCCCGGTGCGCCTCGGCGAGCTCGTGCACCATGTCGTCGAGGGTGGTCGTACCGTCGCAGCAATTCCACACCGCGGCCGCGCTCGAGTTGAGCATGATGAGGAGCTGGCCTACCTCGTCGTAGAGGGCCACGTTGTCGTCCAGTTCCACCGCGGCGGCACCCTCCCTGCGCATGGGTCGCGAGCGCCCGTCGGGCCATTCAGGGCGCACGAACGACACCTCTCCGCGCTCCCGACGCCCCGGCCATCGGCACCACCAGATCCCAGACCAGGCGGCAGGCCTCGTCGAGGTCCGACATGGTCAGCGAGAAGCACCGGCACCCCTTCGCCAGCCGGCCGAGGGCGCGGGTCCCCTCGGATCCGTGAGGGATGAGGTTGACGGCGTTCACCGCCAGAGCGAAGAACGCCTCGGTGTCCGACAGCGGGGTCAACACGGTTGCGACGGCGGCTTCGTAGCGGGGCACCACGACGAAGCCCGGTACGCAGGGTCGCGCGATCCGACGTTCCGTGCCGTCCCCGACCGCCACCTGCCACTCTTGTCCCGCCCAAGGGCCGTGGCCGGACTCGAGACCGACGTCGGGGCCCATGTCGGAGAGCACGGCGAAACTCCCTTGCTTCACGGTGATGGGCTTGGCGTAGGGCACGAGCCTTCCGGTCGCCATGTTCAAGGCAGCCAGCTCGTCGGTGATGTACCCGAGCCCGCCGCGGACCAGCCCCGCCACGAGCGTCGACTTGCCCGAACCCGACGCACCAGGGAGCAGTACGCCGGTGCCGTCGGCCTCGATCGCGCCGGCGTGGAACAGAAGGTGGTCACCGCCCGCCTGCGCAGCGGCACGGTTCACATCCCACACCACCCACCCCATGGCGTCGCCGGGCAGCTGGCCGCGCGCCAGTTCCTCCCCGTCGCGCCGCACGTCGACGGTACCGGCGGGCGCGTCCGTCGAGGTCAGCGAGTACCAGTGTTCGACGGGTGCTGTCTCGACGGGGTCCCGCAGCCCGGCCAGCAGCGCGTCAACCTGGCGGCCGAGACGCTCGTTGTCGGTTCGCACCGCGAAGCGGTAGGACAGCGCGCTCAGGTGCGGACTGCGATGCACCCACCCGCGCTCGAGCCCCATCGATCAGGCCGGGTTGCCCGGGTTCTCCGCCCGGGGCGTGGGCGTGCGGCGGGCGGGCGTGGCGGGCGGGCGGGCGGGCGGCGGCGGGCGGGCGTGCGGCTGGCCCAGTGGTGCAATGTCCATCCGCCGGCGACCAGCGCCGCGCCGATCTCGACGTCACGCTGGATGTCGATGCCCGTGTAGGCCAGGGAGGCCACCGGGGTCGTGGCCGGATTCGCCCCGGGTCCGGTGGACGGCCCGTCCGTGGCGGTCCCGGTCCCGGTGGCGGTGGCGGTGGACGCGCCGGTCACCACCGCGGGATCCGGGGTCGTGCCCGGATCCGCCCCGGGTCCCGTGGACGACCCGTCCGTGGCGGTCGCGGTGGTGGTGGTGGTGGTGGTCCCGCCGCCGGTCAGCACCGTGGGAGCCGAGAGGGTGGCGCCGCCCGCAGGCTTCGCAGTGAGGATCTCGGGTACCACCCAAGCCACCGCGCCGGCCGAGGCGATCGCCGACATGCGCCCGATGGCCTGGCGCCGCGAGAGACGGGTGCTGTCCCAATGAGCGCCCTCCGGCGCCGCCCATGGTGGCGCCGCATCCACGTGTGTCTCTTCGCCCTGCATGAAACCGCCGTCCACCTCTCACTCCGCCGGGTGAGCAACCGCAACGATATCTCGGAATCCCAGGCCCAAAGAACGGAGCCGGTAGCCTGGCGGAGCCGCTGGTTACCAGTTCGATCTCGTCGCCAGCCGAGCCCGTGGTGGGCCGGCTGCAGTATCGCCCAGCTCGCGAGCGAGCGTTGCAATGGCCATTTGCAGCACTCACGGACTGCCCCGGGTGAAAGTCCGTCGTCGCCTCGGCGTGACGGCATGATGAGCGCATGCGCAACGACGGGGCGAACGCCGCGATCGTGACCGAGCAGACAGCCACCCTGTTGTGGGAGGCCTGCCGCCGGGTCCCCGATCCGTCCTTCGTCCGGAGTGCCCTCGCCGGAGGGGCCGACCTCGCGTGGGCGGTGCGCGCCGCCTCGGACCAGCGGGTCGGCGCGCTCCTGTGGCGGGCGCTCGGAGCGTCGGGCTCGCTGGACGCTCTCGGGCCCGACCGGGCCGCGTTCGGCGCCATGGCCGACGCCTTCAAGATGGAGGCACTGCTCCTGCTCCCCCGCGCCGTCGTGCTGGCGGTGCGGCCGCTCACCGCGGTCGGGCTGGAGCCGGTCGTCTTCAAGGGACCCGCCGTGGCGGCCCGCTACCCCGAGCCCGGCTTGCGGCCGATGGATGACATCGATCTGCTGCTGCCTCGGGCCGACCACAGCCGCGCCCTCGAAGCCTTGGGACTCGCCGGGTGGCAGGTCGCGCGCGCCGGCGATGGCGACCACTACGACACCGTGCTGACCCACCTCGAGGTTCCTTCCTTCTTCCTCGAAGTCCACTTCGGGTTGGAGGGCGGGTCGGAGCAGGTGACGGCACTGGACCCCGAGGCGCTGTGGGCCCGGCGCCTGCCGCTCGACTGCGCCGGCACGCCGGCGTTCGGGTTGCCCCCAGCCGAGGAGCTGGTCGTGCTCGCTGCCCATGCCGGGAAGCCGTACCACCGATTCGTGCGCCTGGTGTGGATGGCCGACCTCACGATGATCGTCGGGCACGCGGAGATGCACGGCGCCTCCATCGACTGGGACCGTGTGCATGCCGTGGCCCGGGCCGCACGCTGCGTGACGGTGGTCGGCGCCGCCCTGGAGATGGCCCGCCGGGCGGGCGTTGACGCGCCCGCCGGGCTGTTCCCCCTCCCGACCCGCGGCCAGCGAGGCGACGCCATCCGCCGGCTGTTGTCGGTCACCTGGCCCTTGACGCAGCTCGAACTACCCGGCTATCGGCTCAACTACGCACTGACCGACAGCGCGGCCCGGCGCGCCAAGATGCTCTTCGTGCACCTGGTGCTGGGACATGGGCTGCGCGCCCGGGCGCGGCGCATCGCGGGCTTGCCGCCCCGGGCCCCCTCCCGCGCCTAGCGGCTCGGTGTCTAGGGCCCCGGGAAGACGGACCGCAGCGCGTCGAGCAACGCCCCGTCTGCGCTGAACGCCGGCGTGTGGTCCGGGTCGAGCCGCCCGTAGACCACGCCGACGCGAGCGCCTGCATCCACCACGCCAGGTCGTCGGCCAGCAACTCGAGACGGGGCTCGAGCGGGGCGAAGAGCGACAAATCGGTGGAGTCGGGCGCCCTGCGCACCGCGATCAGCACGTCGGGCAGCACGTGCACGGCGTGGCGCAACGGTGCCATCTCGAACTCGACCGCCACCGCGCGCAACTGCTCGATCGCCCGCGCACCACCGGTGTTCCCCCACCCGACGAACGCGACGGGCTTGCGCCGCCACTCGACGAAGGTGGAGTCCAGCGCGTTCTTGAGGACGGCGGGGTATCCGTGGTTGTACTCCGCAGTGAGCAGCACGTAGCCGGCGGCGCGGTCAACGACATCGCTGAAGCGGGTGACCGCCTCGTCGCCGTAGTCACGGCCGGTCCGCGCCGGAGCGTCGCCGTCGAAGAACGGAAGCGGATGGTCCCGCAGGTCCACCAACTCGACGTCGAAGGCGTCGTGGCGCCCGAGCCGATCCATGACCCAGGCCGCCACCAGCTCGCTGAACCGGCCCTCCCGGGTGGTCCCGGTGATGACCTGCAAGAGCACGTCGTGCGCCTTCCGTTCTCTCCTGAGCGCGCGGGGGATGGTCCCCGCCGGGATGAATCGTAGCAGGACCCTCCCGTTAATTAACTTGACAGCTAACTAACTTTTTGGTTAACTACAACCATGACGATCAAGACCGACGGACAGCTCGATGCCGCGTTCGCCGCGTTGGCGGACCCCACCCGGCGTGCCATCGTGAGCCGGCTGGCGCGCTGGCGACGCCTCCGTGACCGAGTTGGCTGCCCCCTTCGCCATGTCGCTGCCAGGGATCTCCAAGCACCTCAAGGTGCTCGAGCGCAGCGGCCTGATCTCGCGGCGGCGCGACGCTCAGTTCCGCCCCTGCCACCTCGAGGGTCCCGCCCTCGACGGCGTGCTCGACTGGGTCACCACACATCGGCGCCTGTGGGACGAGCGCTTCGACAAGCTCGACACGCTGCTCGCCGACCTGCAACGGACCTCGGGCCCGAAGCGAACGGGGCGCGCCCATGGCTGAGCACGGCGGAACGGGTGCGACCGGAGAGCTGCGCTTTCGCCGCGTCTTCGCGGCGCCGCGCGAACTGGTCTTTCGCTGCATGGTGGACCCCGACCACCTGACCCACTTCTGGGGGCCCGCCGGGGTGAGCGCGCCGCGGGACCGCATCACGGTCGACGCCCGGCCCGGTGGCGTGTTCGAGACGCTGATGGTCAACGACGCCGACGGGAGCGAGTACGCGACCCGGGCCGTGTTCGACGAGGTGCGCGCGCCCGAGCTGCTGGTCTGGACCGAGTCGCACTCGGGCATGCGGGTGCGCTCCGAGTTCGTGGCGCTCGGACCGGATCGCACCGAGGTCAGGATCCACCAGACCTACGTGCCCGAGGCGTTCTTGGCCCCCGAGTTCCAGGCCGGGTTCCTGTCCTCGCTCGACCGGCTCGAGGCGTATCTCGCCCGGCTGGACCCGCTCGCCGCCATTGGCGGCGCATCGGGGGACGGCGAGCGATGACGGGCCACGACGGAATGGAGCCCGCGGGAGACGTTGCGGCGGCGATCGCCGACGAGTATTCGGCGCTGGCCGACCTGTTGGAGTCCTCCGGACTCGACGTCTGGGAGGCGCCGTCGCTCTGCGAGGGCTGGCGCACCCGCGAGGTCGTGGCCCACATGACGATGCCGGCGCGCTACCCCGGACCTGCCTTCATGGCCGAGCTGGAGGCCGCCGGCGGCGACTTCACCCGCCTCTCCAACACGGTGGCGGCACGTGACGGCGCCCTCCCCGTCTCCGCCCTCGTGGCCGACCTGCGCTCCGACGTGCTGCACGGCTGGCAGCCGCCGCGAGGCGGGATGGACGGCGCGCTCACGCACTGCGTGATCCACGAGCTCGACATCGTGGAGGCGGTCCCGCTGGAGCGGCGGGTGCCCGCGGCGCGCATCACCCGGGTGCTCGGGCTCGTCGCCGCCGTGGACGCGCCGAACACGTTCGGGGTCGATCTCGACGGAGTGGAGCTGCGGGCCGACGACCTCGTGTGGTCGGCGGGCTCGGGCGCGCCGGTGACGGGACCGGCGCAGGCACTCGCCCTCGTGGCCTGCGGGCGACTGCTGCCGGCGGGTCGCCTGGGCGGCGCGGCAGCGGGCCGCTTCACCCAGTCGTAAACGGCGGCGCCAACGGGGGCAGGAGGGTGCGCTACGCCGTGGAGGCGGGATCCCCGTCGTGCCACCGGCGCCAGCGCCTGGAACCCGCCGGCCAGATCCCCGGCGTCGGCGAAGCCCAGGTCGCGGAGGGACGCCGCAGCCAGGCTGGAGGCGTAGCCCTCGGAGCAGACGACGACGACGGGCTGGTCGTAGCCGCTGACCTCCGCCAGGGCGTGGCTCCCACTCAGGTCGAAGCGCCACTCGAGCACGTTGCGCTCCACGATGAGCCCGAAGCCGAGCTCCCCTTCGGTGGCTCGCTGGGCTGCCGGCCGGATGTCGACCACCAGGGCGCCGTCGGCACGGAGCGGCTCGAGCTCTTCTGGCTCGACCCGGCGGATCCGCGCCCGTGCGGCCGCAAGGAGGTCGTCTGCGCTGCGGACCGTCACCGGGCGGCCGAGTGCGCCCCGGCCGCCCGCGCTGTCCGGGGGTGCTCCGCCTCAGCGCAGCCGTCAGCCGCCCACTCCACGGCGCGCAACACCAGCTGGTCCCCGCACACGTCGTAGAACGTCATGGAGGTGAGCGCCGGGCTGTAGACGTGCAGGCTCAACGCATGCCCGTCCGATTCGTTGGTCACGTCGTGGACGTGCCCGGCTCCGAAGCCGAGGGTGGCACCGGCCCGGACCTTGTGGTGGACCAGTGAGAGTCGTCCGACGTCGTCCCGCCACGGCACCGCCTCGACCAGCGCCCCACTGATCACGCTCACCGCCCCCGTCGAACTGCCGTGATCATGGAGCTCCACCTTGCCACCGCGCGGCCAGGCGATCAGCCAGGCGTCGAAGTCGGGCGTCCGGGCCACGAGGCGCCAGGCGCGTTGCTCCATGTCGAGCGCCCCCGGCCAGTGGACGGCCGGCGCCAGGCGGCTCGCCACCTCGCGGGGATCCACTCTGGACGGGCGCCACGACGAGCTGCCCGCCCCGGACAGGGGGGTCGGGCGCCATCGGGCCGGGGAACGCATCGAGAGGAGGATACGGGTCTAAAGCCGACTAAGTCAATCGTATTTAGAGGTTTAGGCTCCCTCCCTGGTAAGGGGGAGCGGTTGCAGCAGTGATCTGATTCACAAGCAATCACACCCTCGCGACCGGGGAGATCATTTCTTTGCAATTTCCCGGCGCTCCCGTGTCGGAGGCTGTAACGTCCGAGGCGATGCCGGGGGGCTGGTAGGCATGGCTGCACAGTGGACGCGCCCTACAGGGGCACGCACCGACCCCCCCACCGGATAGGCAGTCGGTGACCACGGTCACCGGCGCGACACCAACCCCTCCTGATCCGGAGGGCGCGCCCGGTGACGCGACGCCGCTGCTCGTCGCCGACGAGGTCACCGTGGGGTTCGGCGGGCTGTTGGCCCTCGACGAGGTGTCGATGACGGTCGGCGGCGGTGAGGTCGTCGGGATCATCGGTCCGAACGGAGCCGGCAAGACGACGCTCTTCAACGTGATCAGCGGATTCGTGCACCCGAGCTCGGGCACCATCACCTACCGCGGTGCCGTCCTGCGCCGGCACCATCCGCACGATCTGGCCAAGCTGGGCATCGCGCGCACCTTGCAGGGGATCGGCCTCTGTGCCGGGTTGACCGTGCACGAGAACGTCATGCTCGGCGCCCAACCGACGCTGCACAGCGACCTGGGCTCCGCCTTTCTCGGCATCTGGCGCTCCAGCCGGGAGGAGCGCACCGTCTCGGCACGCGCCATGGCCATGCTCGACGAGCTCGGTGCCGCGGACTACGCCCCTCGGACGCCCGCCGCACTCCCCTACGCGATTCAGAAGCGCGCGGCGCTGGCCCGCGCCCTGATGGCGGAGCCGCAACTCCTGCTCCTCGACGAGCCGGCGAGCGGGCTCTCCGAGAGCGAGATGGGCGCGCTGGGATCGAGGGTCCGCGGGTCGACCGATCGCATGTCCGTCCTCCTGGTGGAGCATCACATGGACCTGGTGATGTCGGTGTGCGACCGTCTCGTGGTCCTCAACTTCGGACAGGTCATCGCAGAGGGCACGCCGGCGGCGATCCGGGCCAACCCTGACGTGGCGACCGCGTATCTCGGAGACCCGGTCCATGACGGCGCGTCGCCCGGAGGACAGGCCACCGACGATGCTTGAGATCCGGGACCTCAGCGTCTCCTTCGGTGCGGTGCAGGCACTACGCTCCGTCTCCTTCGACGCGGAACCGGGTGCGGTGACGGCCGTCCTGGGTGCCAACGGGGCCGGCAAGACAACGTTGCTGCGCACCATCTCCGGACTCGTGAAGCCGCTCGACGGTTCGGTGCGCTTCGACGGCAACCCGCTGTTGGGCCGCCACGTGGAGTCCATCGCGCGGGCTGGGCGTGGCCCACGTGCCCGAAGGGCGCGGGGTCATCGAGGAGCTCACGGTCGAGGAGAACCTCCGACTGGCCACCCTCTGGTGCCTGCCCAGGAACGAACGCCAGGACGCCATCGCCGAGATCCTCGAGCTCTTCCCCCGCCTCCAGCCGTTCCGGCGCCGGAGTGCCTCCTCGCTCTCTGGGGGCGAACGCCAGATGCTCGTGCTGGGCCGGGCCCTCATCTCCCGGCCCCGCCTGCTCCTGCTCGACGAGCCGAGCCTCGGGCTGGCCCCGCTGGTGACCACCCAGTTGATGGCGCTGCTGCGCGAGCAGACCGATGGCAAGGACATCACCGTGGTGCTCGTCGAGCAGAACGCCCGCAGCGCGCTCTCGGTGTCGCACCACGCCGTCATCCTCAACCTCGGCCAGGTCGTCGTCTCTGACGACGCCGCCACGGTGGCCGCCGACGACGCACTGCGTCACCACTACCTCGGGTTCTAGTGCCATGAGCCTGTTCCTCGATTACACCCTCGATGGCATCGCCAACGGCATGGTCTACGCCACCCTGGCCCTCGCCCTGGTCCTGATCTACCGGGCGACGCGGATCATCAACTTCGCCCAGGGGGCGGCGGGCATGTTCACCACGTTCATCGCGTTCAGCCTGCTGTCGCGGGGAGTCGGCTACTGGTGGGCCTTCGTGCTGGTCCTCGTCATCGGGTTCGCAATCGGCGCCGTGACGGAGCGCGTGCTGATCCGCCCACTGCACGGCAAGTCCGAGCTCAACCCCGTCATCGTGACCATCGGGCTGCTGGTCGTCTTCGAGGGACTGGCCGGGGCCATCTACGGGAACGCCAGCCGCGGCTTCCCGGCCGCCTTCTCACAACGCGGCCTGAAGGTGGGCAGCACGACCATCGCCTTCTCCCACTTCGACGTCTTCATCCTCATTGCCGTCCTCGCGCTGATGGCCGGAACCCTCGTGCTGTTCCGCTACACCGCGCTCGGGCTCCGCATGCGCGCCTCGGCCTTCCACCGTGAGATCGCCCGGCTCCTCGGGGTACGGGTCGGCATCCTGCTGACCCTCGGCTGGGGCCTGGCCGGCATCGCCGGCTCCCTGGCCGGCCTGCTGGTGGCGCCGACCAGCGCGTTCGGGCCGTACTACATGGACCTGATCCTGGTGTACGGCTTCACGGCCGCCGTCATCGGCGGCCTCGAGAGCCCCGTGGGCGCGTTGATCGGCGGGCTGATCTCGGGACTGTGCATCTCCTATGTCGGGGGGTACCTCGGTTCCGGCCTCGAACCCCTCGGCGCGCTCGCTCTTCTCATGGTCGCCCTGATGGCCCGGCCCGAGGGCATCTTCGCCCGGCCGAGCCCGAGGAGGGTCTGACAAGTGAGGGTCCGTTCCCTGCACCTGCCCCGTCAGCCGCTGCTCCGCCACCTTCCCGTCGCGCTGGTCGCCGGCGCCGTGCTGTACGAGGTCACGCTGCGGCTGAGTTCGTACAACGACTACCAGGTCGGCGAGATCGCCTCGTATGTGGTGGCGCTGGTCGGACTCAGCCTCCTGACCGGCGTGAACGGACAGATCTCCCTCGGGCACGGCGCGTTCATGGCCGTCGGGGCCTACACCATGGCCCTTCTGATGAACCACACCCAGGGCAACTTCGTCCTCGAGCTGGCCGCGGCGGCGGGCGTGGCGGCCGCGGCCGGTCTGGTGATCGGCCTGCCGGCCACCCGGCTCAAGGGCCCCTATCTGGCCGGCATGACGCTGCTCTTCGCCCTGGCGGTGCCGTCCATCGCCGACAAGTGGCCGGACACGTTCGGGGGCGACCAGGGACTGACGACAACGGTCCCGACGGCGCCGGGCTCGCTGACCGCCGAGCAGTGGCTCGCCCAGATTCAGATCGTGGGGGCGCTGCTCGTGCTGGTCCTCGTGGCCAATCTCTTGTGGAGCCGCTACGGCCGGGCCTTCCGGGCCGTGCGCGACGACGAGATCGCGGCCTCGCTGGCGGGGATCCACGTTGTGCGCACGAAGGTCATGGCGTTCACCATCAGCGCGGGATGCGCCGGCCTGGGTGGCGCGCTGCTCGGGCTCTCGACCGGCGTGGTGAACACCGGGGAGTTCCCGCTCACCCTCTCGATCCAGTTGCTGGCGGCGATGGTGCTCGGCGGCACGGGGACGTTGATCGGCATGGTGTGGGGCGGGATCCTGCTGGTGTACCTGCCGCAGTGGTCGACCTCGCTTTCCAACAGCTTCAACCTGGGCAGCGGGGCGAACGCCTACCTGGCGACGATCATCTTCGGGGTGGTGCTGATCGTGGCGATGCTGGCGGCGCCCAACGGAATTCAAGGCGGTCTGCGTTGGCTGTGGGGCCATCGAACGCATCTGGGCGGGGTGGCCCCCGACGTACCCAGTGAGGTCTCGAGAGCGGACATGAGCAATGCAACAGAAGAGAAAGGGAGGAACGATGCCAAAACGAGCGTTGAAGCGTAAGGGGTGGGCCCTCTGGGCCCGAGCCCTTGTTGCCGGTTCCCTCGGACTGAT
Source organism: uncultured Acidimicrobiaceae bacterium (assembly GCA_963764305.1). Classification (GTDB taxonomy): domain Bacteria; phylum Actinomycetota; class Acidimicrobiia; order Acidimicrobiales; family RAAP-2; genus Bog-473. Next base: position 375,526 of record CAVXSD010000007.1, read on the forward strand.
GCTGGGGGTCACGCTGCTGCCGGCGACCGCGGGCGCAGCAAGCACACCGGGTGTGACCTCGACGTCCATCACCATCGGTGCGACGGTTCCGCTGACCGGCCCGGCCGCGCCGGGCTACGACGAGATCGCGCCCGCCATGAACGCCGTGTTCAGCTGGGTCGACGCGCACGGTGGGGTCGACGGCCGCAAGATCCATTACACGTACCTCGACGACGGCTACAACCCGGCCAACACGGCGACCCTGACCCGCAAGCTCGTGCTGCAGGACAACGTCTTCGCCGACGTCGGGTCACTCGGGACGCCGACCCAGTCGGCGGTGCAGGGCTTCTTGAACTCGCAGAAGGTGCCGCAGCTCTTCATCGAGTCCGGCTGCAACTGCTGGAGTAATTCGAAGTTCCCCTACAGCCTCGGCTGGCAGCCTCCGTACACGGTGGACGGCAAGATCCTGGGCGCCTACATCAAATCGAACTTCGCCGGCAAGAAGGTCGGCTACCTGTCCCAGGACGACGAGTTCGGGAAGGACGTCGTCAAGGGTCTCGACATGGAGATCCCCTCGTCCGCCGTCGTGTCGCGCCAGACCTACGACGCGGCGACGCTGGCCGGTCCTCTGTCCAACCAGATGGCGGCCCTGAAGGCAGCAGGAGCCCAGGTGGTCGTGCTGGCCACCATCCCGGCGGCGACCGCGCTGGCGATGCTCCCCGCCGCGGTCATCGGCTACTCCCCGCAGTACGTGGTGGACAGCGTCGGTGCCGACTCGCCGACGGTCGGCCCGCTGCTCGCCTCCTTCACTCAGAAGGGAGGCGGGACGGCGGCCCAGGCGGCCGCGGCCGGAGGGTTGCTGAACGGGGTCATCACGACGGCCTACTTCGCGCCCGAGTCGGACACGTCCAACTCCTGGGTACAGACCGAGAAGAAGATCCTCCAGCAGTACGCGCCGTCGCTGTACGCCAAGTCGGGACTCGACGGGAACACCCAGTACGGCGTCGCGCTCGGCCTACACGTTCGTCCAGGCGCTCCAGAAGGCGGGGAAGAACCTCACCCGGCAGAGCCTGCTCGACGCCATCAACAACCACGGCAAGAGCTTCGTGACCCCGGGCTTCGTCCCGCTGTCCTACTCGAGCTCGGTGCACTTCGGGTTCGAGGGTGAGGAGGTCGTCAAGCTGGAGAGCTCGGCCCCGCCGGCGGTGACACCGACCGGCAGCTGGATCGGCGGCGTCGCGGTCAGCCCCGTGGTACAGACGAGTCCTGGCTCCGGTCCGATCCACAAGTACACCGGTCCGACCTCGGTCCCGCCGAAGAACCTGGCGGCCACGGGCTGACCGACTGGCGCATCCGGCGGCGGAGGGTAGGCCCTTCGCCGCCGGTCAGCGCCGGCAGGGAGAAGTAGGTGTTGGCAGACTCCAGCGGTGTGCCAAACCCGTGGAGGCACCGTTCGCCTTCGCCGCCGCTTTCCGCTCCATTCCTCTCGCCCGTGCTGACTCTGACCCGAACAATCGATTCAGCAAACCACCGGGAGCGTCTGAGCGGGCGATGCTCGTTGGCCTGGGTCCGAGCGGGGTCGGTACGCTGACATCGACACCGAGGATCGGGAAGGGAGTCTGCGATGGCGCAACGCAGCGTCGCCGAGGGGTTGTTCGAGTGGCCGTCGGCCGAGCCACAGTTGTCCGGCTCGCGTTGTGCCGCCTGCTCCTTCATCACCTTTCCGGGACAGGACTCCTGCCCCAGCTGCGGTGGGGACACGGTCGCTCCCACCCCCTTGTCCCGGACGGGGACGCTGTGGACCTGGACCCGCCAGCGGTTCCAGCCCAAGAACCCGCCCTATCTCGGACGCGAGCCGGCCAACGAGTTCGTTCCCTACGGCGTCGGCTTCATTGAGCTCCCGGAGGGACGGGTCGAAGCTCGCATCGCAGGCGATGTCGACCAGGAACTGCGGATCGGCATGCCGATGGAATTGACCGTGATCCCCTTCACCACCGATGAAGACGGCACTGAGGTGCTGACCTTCGCCTTCCGCCCCATTCAGGAGAGCTGAGAACCATGGACGATGTCGCCATCATCGGAGTCGGGCTGCACCCCTTCGGACGCTTTCCCGGGACGTCGGCCATCGAGATGGGGGCCAAGGCGGCCCGACTCGCCTTGGCCGACGCCGGCATCACATGGAAAGAAGTCCAATTCGCCTTCGGCGGCAGCTACGAAGTGGACAACCCTGATGCGGTGGTCAACTTCCTTGGCCTGACGGGCCTGCCCTTCACCGACGTGTACAACGGGTGCGCCACCGCCGCCAGTGCCCTGACGCAGGCGGCGAACACGCTGCGGCTGGGCGAGTACGACCTGGGCATGGCGATCGGCATGGACAAGCACCTGCCCGGAGCCTTCGCCGCCGACCCCGTCCAGTACGGCGTGCCCAGCTGGTACGGCGAGACGGGCCTCTTCCTGACGCCGAAGTTCTTCGCCATGAAGATCCAGCGTTACATGCATGACTTCGGGATCAGCCCAGAGACGCTCGCCCGGGTCGCCGCCAAGAACTACCGCAATGGTGTGGACAACCCGAACGTGTTCCGGCGCAAGCCACTCAGCGAGGAGGAGATCCTCGGCTCCCAGATGGTCAACGACCCCTTGACCCAGTACATGTTCTGCTCGCCCGACGAGGGAGCGGCGGCGGTCGTCCTGTGCCGGGCCGAGATCGCCCACCGCTTCACGGCCACGCCGATCTACCTGCGGGCGTCGGTGGTCCGGACCCGGCGCCTCGGCGCCTTCGAGGTCCACAGCCCCTGGCTCCCACTGGACAGGGCCGACGCGCCGACGGTCGATGCCTCCCGGGCGGCCTATCGGATTGCCGGGCTCGGTCCCGAGGACGTCGATGTCGTCCAGCTGCAGGACACCGACGCCGGGGCCGAAGTGATCCACATGGCGGAGAACGGCTTCTGCAAGGACGGCGAGCAGGAGGCGATGCTCGCCGAGGGCGCGACCGAGATCGGTGGCAGCCTCCCCGTGAACACCGACGGGGGCCTCATCGCCAACGGGGAGCCGATCGGCGCGTCGGGGCTGCGCCAGATCCACGAGCTGGTCCTCCAACTGCGCGGAGCCGCAGGCGGACGGCAGGTCCCCGGGTCACCACGGGTCGGCTACAGCCAGCTCTACGGCGCGCCGGGCACGGCCGGCGTGGCCATCGTGTCCACCTAGAGGCCGCTACCCCACCGTCGTCTTCAGCTGCAGCAGCTTCTTCGAGGGGCTCCACTGGTAGACGAACACGGGGCCGTTGCCGTCGTTGTGGCCCGCCGAGAAATTGAAGGTCCCACCGCCTCCGGGGATGGTCACGTGGGTCAAGGACGCTCCGCCCTGCCCGAAGGTCTTGGCGGTGAGTGTCTTGCCGGCGGCCTTGACGATGTCGGTGAACAGAGCCATCTGCTGGCACGCCAGCTCTGGGGCCGTCCAGGTGACCGGGGTGGACGCCGTCGCGGTGACCGGGTCGTTGATGGGGGCGTTGGGCTCCGCGGCCTGGATGGTGGCGATACAACGCTTCATCGCCGGGTCGTTCCAGACGACCGGCAAGGGCGGATAGCCGCCGGCCGTCAGGGCGTTCTTGAGGATCGCCTGCCGGTACCCCAGCTTGTTGGACACGTAGGCGTCCAGGTCGATGTAGTCCGTGGCGACGAGACGGGGCAGGTAGGTGCTCTGGCCGCTCTGGAGCGAGGCCGGCCAACCGTTCCCTGCGTTGCCCACGGCAACCACGACATTTGCTCCGGACGCCTGGAACTTCTGGGCGATGACGTTGTACTCCTGGGTCTGTGCTGCGGTGTCGGTCTCGGGCACGCTGTTGATCGCGGTCTCCACGACATCTGCCTTGACCTTCCGGAGCGCGGGGACCACCAGGTTCACCTCGGCCTGATCGGTCGTCGTCCCCACCACGGCGACCTTCTTCCCGGCGAACGCGCCCTCCTGCTTGAAGACCGCCATCTCCTTGGGAATGAGGTCGCTGTCGGAAATGATGTTGTTGAACCACGGCGCCTTGGCCTGTGCCGCCTGGGCACTGCTCAGCGTCCCGCCGATGATCGGCGTGACGTGCCCGGTCACGTAGCAGCCGATGTCGGCCGCCTGGAAGAAGCCGAGGACGGCGAATACCTGGTCATCTTCGGTGAGTTTCGTGCAGGCGGTGGCGGCGCCAGCAGTCCCCAGCGGGTCGACCGGCGCGTAGACAGGCGTGATCTTGCGGCCGTTGATGCCCCCGTGGGCGTTGATCTGGTTGATCAGCGTGTTGTACGCGACCTGGTAGTTGCCGGGATTGACGTTGATGATGCTGGCGATGGCCGCGACATCGGGGTACGTGATGCCGATCTTGATGCTGGTCGGCGTGACCCCCGGCGCGGAGTGGCTCTGGGCCGCACCGGCACCACCGGACGTGACCGACTGGAGGAGCGCAGCCGTCGGGAACAGGAGCACGGCGAGTGCCGTGACTGCCTTACGCATGGGGTGTCCTTTCTGCCGGAGCATGCCGCCTGCCCGGGTTGGATTCGCGCCAAGGAGCTCTTGCAAGTCGCCGGGGGCGGCTTTGCCGTCGAACGCGCCGCAGGATACGCCTCTTTGGGTAGAAAAGGGCCGCGACCCCGAGACGTCAAACCCGGGGGACGAGCGCTGCCTGCGCCAGCGACCGGTACCGGTCGGCCTACGGGGAACGGCGGCGCACGCAGCCCGACATCCCTCCCCCGTCAGCAGGACCGCACAGAGCTGCGGCCTCAACGGCCGGGGTGGGATCCATCCGTCCGATGTCGCCGAGTGCAGCTCAGGCGGCGAAGGGCACCTTCATGGCCTCGGCCAGGTTGCCGCCCATCACGAGTGCGACCTCGGCGTGCGACAAGCCCTCGAGCTCGTCGACGTAGGAGAGCGGCTCGGACATCCCCTCGATGTGCGGGTAGTCGGAACCGAAGACAACCCGGTCCACGCCGACCAGGTCGATGAGCCCGCGCGGGTCCTCCTCGTGGAAGGGGTGGATCCAGATGTTGCGCTTGAGCACCATGAGCGGGTCCTCGTCGTAGAGAGCGGGCTCGTGGGCGTAGGACTGGCCGATGGCCTCGACGAACGGGCGGACCCAGGCGGAGCCGTTCTCCACGGGCAGCATCCGCAGGGTCGGGAATCGGGTGAGGAGCCCGTGGCCGATCAGCGACGCCACCGTGTCGAAGATGCCCCGGCCTTGCGTGTGCATGATGTCCATGAAGGCCGACTTGCCGGCGAAGGGGAGGTGCTCCCCCTCGGGCTTGCCCTCCCATTGGTTGTAGTAGCGGGTGAGCCCGTCGTCGGACGCGTGCAGGCCGACGGTGACGTCGAGCTCGGTGACCCGCTGCCAGAAGGGATCGAACTCGGGCAGTGCGAACGACCGGTTCCCCTCGAAACCGGGCACCGGAGCCGGGCGGATCAGGATGATCTTGGCGCCCCGCTCGACGACCCACTCGAGCTCCTTGATGGCCTCGCTGACGATGGGCAGCGTGATGACCGGCGTCGGGAAGATTCGGTTCTCGTAGTTGAAGGTCCAGTGCTCGTGCATCCACTGGTTCAGCGCGTGCACGACGACGTGGGTGGCCCTCGGGTCCGTCGCTCAGCCGCTCTTCGAGCAGGCTGGCCAGCGTCGGCCACATGAGCGCCCGGTCGATGCCGAGCTCGTCCATGAGGGCGAGGCGGGGCTCCGGGGAGAAGAAGGCCTCGGGCGACCGGATGGGCTCGCCCATCAGCTCCCGGCGGGACTTGCCCTCCGGGTTGCCGTGCTTGAAGTAGCTCCTCGGAGGCGCCGGGCCGTCCCACCACCTTGAACGTGGGGTTCGGGATGTAGTCCGAGATGACGTTGCGCACCGCGATCTTCGTCCGCCCGTTGACCTCCACGTACTTGATCAACCCGTCGTATTCGGGCGGCAGGAACTTCGTGAAGGCATCCGTCGTCTCGTACATGTGGTTGTCGGCGTCGAACACCGGAAAGTCGACAATCCTCTTCGCCATGGCTACCTCTCGCATCTCGTCGAACCGCTCGCACCTCGGAACACCGGAGGGCGGCTGCCCCCATCAGGTTGCGCCGTCAGAGGTGACGACCGTCACTTCCTGACGACAGCGTCAGCCTAGCGTGATTTCGACTTTGACGTCAATATTTACGAGTGGCCGTTTCACCCTCCGTGGAGCCGGCCCGACGCTCTCCTTCTCGAGCGCGTGCGAGGAACTCCTCCACGAACACGACGGTGTCGGCATGGCCGGTCGTCACGCCGAGCGTCTCGCTCTCGATGACCAGGAAGCGCGAGATGCTCGACAACAACACCGTGAAGACAAGTGGCGGGCACGCTCCGGCGATGCCGTACTGCGCCAGGACCGGTTCGAGCCCCCGGAGCTGATCGGACCGGAACCGCTCCGCGGAGGAGGCGATCTCCGCCCTGATCGCCTTGCGGTGGTTGGCCAGCGCGACGAACTCCATCGTGAGGGCGGTGCCGCGTGGGTCGCGACTGAGGTCCCACAGGGCCCAGAGGGGCTGCGGCGATGCCAGCGCCTGGCTCTGGCGTTCGAGTCCCTGCTCGGCCCGCCGCCGGAAGAGTGCGAGGAACAGGTCGTCCATGGTGCGGAAGTAGTAGTGGACGAGCTGAGGCTTCAACCCGGCGCCCGCCGCCACCCTTCGCGACGTCACCGCGGCATAGCCCTCCTGGAGCATGAGCCGCTCGGCGGCGTCGAGAAGGGCGGCACGGGACTTCGAGGTCTCGGCACCGAGACGGCGGGACGTGTTCGTCTGGCTGCTCACGAAGGCGAACCCGACGATCGGTGCTCCGACACCTCAGATGTACATCCCGCCGTTGACGCCGATCACCTGCCCCGTGATGTACCCCGCCTCGTCCGAGCAGAGGTACGAGCAGGCGCTCGCGATGTCCTCCGGCGTCCCCGCCCTCCCCAGGGGCACCATGCGGCCCATGACCTCGACGCTCGGGACGTCCCCGGCAGCCTCGGACTTTCGCGCCATCGGCGTGTCGACGATGGTGGGCGGAATGGTGTTGGCGGTGATGCCGTGGCCGGCCAGCTCACGGGCGAAGGCCTTGGTCAGACCCATGACTCCACCCTTCGATGCCACGTAGTGGGCCATGTTGGGCGCACCGGACTGGGCGCTCGACGAAGCGATCGTCACGATGCGGCCCCAGCCGGCGGCGATCATGTCCGGGACGGCCAGCTGCAGGCAGGTGAACGTGCCCGTGAGGTTCACGGCCAGAATTCGGTCCCATTTCTCGGGCGTGATGTCGACGATCGGGTCGAACGACTCGATACCGGCGCTCGTCACGACGACCGTGACCGGACCGAGTGCCGTGCGTACCGACGAGTAGACCTGTTCCAGCGCGCTCCGGTCGGACACGTCGACCTCGTGGGCCGCCACGGTCATGCCCTGACCCGAGAGGTCTGCCGCGGCCTCCCGGACGAGATCGCCGCTGTTGTCGAGGAGCGCCACCGCGAGGCCGTCACTGGCCAGCCGGCGGGCGATGCCCAGCCCGATTCCCGAGGCGGCGCCGGTGACGACGGCGACACGGGGGCTCACGGGGCCACCTCGGCCGGGGTGAACTCGATGTACAGCTTGTGGAGCCCTCGCAGGACCCAGGTCGGCTCGTAATCGAAGTGCCGGGCCTCCGGCGGGCCGTGGTGTTCCTCGGAGAGCCGGATGTCCCGCATGCGGTCGAGGATGCGCTCGATGCTGACACGACCCTCGGCGCGGGCCAAGGGGCCGCCGGGGCACGAGTGGACGCCACGCCCGAAGGCGATGTGGGCCTTGGCGTTGGGACGGTCCAGCCGGAACTCGGCGGGGGCGTCGAAGTGGCGGGGGTCGCGGTTTGCCGCGCCGTTGAGCAGCATCACGGGGGTGCCGGCGGCGATGTCGACGCCGGCGACCGTGGTGGCGCGCCGCGACAGCCGGAAGTCCGCCTTCACCGGGCTCTCGATCCGCAGCGCTTCATCGATGAAGTCAGGGATGCGCTCCGAGTGGGCCCGGAGCTCGTCCTGGAGCTCGGGGTACTCGGACAGGTATTTGAGGGCAACGGCAAGGAGGCGCGCCGTCGTCTCCTGGCCCGCCGCGAAGAGGAACGTGGCCGTCCGTACGACCGAGGTGACGTCCGGAATGGAGCCGTCGGGGTAGGTGCCCTCAGCCAACCTGGTCAACACGTCGTCACGCGGCTCGCGGCGGCGGTCCTCGATGTACGAGGCGAAGGTCTCGTCGAGCCAGCCGAGGGCGTTGACTCCCATGTCGCCCTGCGCATCTCCGACTGCTCCCGGCGATGTGCTCATACCGAATCCCTCGCGAAATCGCCGATGGTCGGCTTCGGGCACCCCGAGGACGTCGGCCACGACGAGCATCGCGAACGGCTGGGTGTACGCACTGATGAACTCGCAACGGCCGGCCGCGACGAACTCGTCGATCTGGCGGTCCGCCTGGCGCCACATGAAGGCCTCGTTCTCCTTCAGCCGCTTCGGAGTGAGGAGGCGCATGATCAAGGCCCGCTCCCGCGTGTGCATGGGCGGATCCATGGTCACCATGTGCTCGTTCATCGGGAGCTGGTCCCGGTAGGTGTCGATGATCTCTCCGACGTCGTCGCCCTCGAGTGGCACCGGGAACGCCGCGAACGGGCCGATGACCGAGTTGCAGGAGGAGAATGTGTCGGTGTCGAGGTAGACCTCCATCGCCTCCTCGTACCCCGAGACTGCGACCACCCCGTGGTGGGCCGTCGGCAGCACCGGGCACTTGGACCGCAGGTGGTCGAAGTAGGGGTACGGATCCTCGAGCAGTGACTGGTCGGTGAAGAAGTCAACCGAGTCGTAGTCGGTCACGGGCAGCTCCCTTGTGGGTGTGTCGGATGCTGAGCACTTGCTTAGCATTCGACGCGCCCTCCCGACAACGGACGCAGCCCCCGACCCACCGGGACCGGGTGGCGAGCACCCTCACCTGGCAACCTCCTGCCGCTCCTGCAAAGCTTTGCAGTCCATGGCCCACCAGGATCGACTCCTTCCTGCCGACCCGGGGATCAGGCTGATCGCCCGCACCCTGTACGAGCGGACGCGGTCGCTCCCCCTCGTGAGCCCGCACGGCCACTGTGACCCGGCGGCGCTCGCCGAGGACGCGCCGTTCGACAACGGGGCCATCGAGCTCGTGACCAAGGACCACTACATCCTGCGGATGCTCTACAGCCAGGGAGTGCCCCTCGAGGCGCTCGGCGTGCAGCCCCTCGAGGGAGGAGGAGCCGAGGTGGACGGGCGTCGGATCTGGCGGGAGTTCGCCAGCCGCTATCCCCTCTTCCGGGGTACACCGTCGAAGCTCTGGCTCGACCACACGCTCGGAGAGGTCCTCGGTGTCGCCGCGCCGCTGACGGCCGACAACGCGGACGCCGTCTACGACGAGATCTCGGCCCGGCTGTTGCAGGCGGACTGCCGGCCCCGTGCGCTCTTCGACCGCTTCGGCATCGAGTTCCTCGCCACGACCGAGGGCGCGCTCGATCTCCTGGAATCGCACGCGCGGCTCCGTCAATCCGGCTGGGCTGGACGCGTCGTGCCCACGTTCCGTCCCGATGACGTCGTCGATCCGGATCGAGCCGACTTTCTCGCCAACGTCGCCGCACTGGGCGATCTGACCGGTGCCGACACATCGACCTGGTCTGGCTACCTGGACGCGCTGCGGAGCCGGCGGGCCAGCTTCGTTGCTGCCGGCGCGACGGCGTCCGACCACGGGCATCCCTCGCCCGCCACGGCTGATCTGTCACCTCGCGAGGCGGCCGCGTTGTTCGCGCGGCTCACGACTGGGGACGGCCGGGCCGGTGATGCCGAGCTGTTCCGCGGGCAGCTGCTCGTCGAGATGGCCCGCATGAGCCTCGACGACGGCCTCGTGCTCCAGATCCATGCCGGCTCGTGGCGGGATCACAACCCGGCCCTGGCTGCCCGTTTCGGCCGCGACAAGGGCGCGGACATACCGAGGGCGGTCAACTACGTGCGCGACCTCAAACCGCTCCTCGACCGCTTCGGCAACGAGCCCAGGCTCACCGTCGTCGTCTACACCCTCGACGAGACCACCTACAGCCGCGAGCTGGCCCCCCTCGCCGGGCACTACCCCGTGCTGAGGCTCGGACCGCCGTGGTGGTTCTACGACAGCCCCGAAGGCATCCGGCGCTTCTATCAATCGGTCGTCGAGACGGCGGGCTTCGCCAACACCGTCGGCTTCAACGACGACGCCCGGTCCCTGCTCACGATTCCCGCCCGCCATGACGTGGCCCGGCGGATGAACGCCGGCTACCTGGCCGGGCTCGTCGCCGAGCATCGTATGGACGAGGAGGACGCGGTCGAGGTCGCCGAGGACCTCGCCTGCAACCTGGCCCGCCGGGCCTTCCGGGTCGGGCCATAGAAATCAGGAGGGCTCGATGCTTCGGCCTCAGGACAACAGCACCCGGGAGACCAAACGGCTCGACGGCCTCTGGATCTTCGCGCTCGACGCCGCCGGCGCCGGCCGTGCAGAGGGCTGGTGGCGGGCGACGCTGCCCGGCGCCCTTCGGATGCCGGTCCCGAGCAGCTTCAACGACGTGCTGGCGGACCCGAAGGTGCATGACCACGTCGGTGACGTCTGGTACCAGCGCTCGGTCTTCGTCCCCCGCGGCTGGGCCGGGCAACGGATCATGCTGCGATTCGACGCGGCGACGCACCGGGCCGCAGTCTGGGTCGCGAACACCTGCGTTGCCGAGCACGAGGGCGGGTACACACCCTTCGAGGCTGACGTCACCGCCCTGGTCGAACCCGGTCAGGAGTTCCGCCTCACCGTCGTGGTCAACAACGAGCTGACATGGCAGTCCCTGCCGCCGGGCCTCGTCGAGGTACTGCCGGACGGCACCCGGCGTCAGCGGCAGTATCACGACTTCTTCAACTACGCGGGGCTGCACCGTGGTGTGTGGCTGTTCACGACGGCGCGCGCCCACATCGCCGATGTAACAGTGGTCACCGACATCGACCAGGGGGCCGGGGTGGTCCGGTACTCCACGGCCGTGGAGGACGCCGCTGCGGCGACGATCCGGGTACGGCTCCGCAATGCCGGCGGCGACGATGTCGCCGAGGCTGCCGGCGCCGCCGGAGAGCTGCGCGTGCCGGAGCCGGAGCTGTGGCAGCCCGGACAGGGGTACCTCTACGAGTTGGACGTCGAACTGACCGACGACGGCGTGGTCGTCGACCGCTACACCCTGCCGGTGGGCATCCGCACGGTGCGGGTCGAGGGGACGCGATTCCTCATCAACGGTGAGCCCTTCTACTTCCGGGGCTTCGGGATGCACGAGGACCTGAACGTCCATGGTCGCGGGCACGACGACGCCGCCATGGTCCACGACTTCTCGCTCCTGTCATGGGTGGGCGCCAATTCGTTCCGGACCTCGCACTACCCGTACGCGGAGGAGGTACTCGAGCATGCCGATCGGCTCGGCATCGTCGTGATCGACGAGACCGCGGCGGTCGGGCTCAACCTGGGCGTCGGGGGTGGCCTGTTCCTCGGAGGCCCGAAGACCACGTACTCCGAGGAGACGATCAGCTCCGAGACCCAGCGCGTCCACCGCCAGGCGATCGACGCGCTCATCGCGAGAGACAAGAACCACCCCTCCGTTGTCATGTGGAGCCTCGCCAACGAGCCCGAGTCCCACACAGAGGCCGCCCGGAGCTACTTCGATCCGCTGTTCGGGGCGGCGAGGAAGGCCGACCCGAGCAGGCCGGTCGGCTTCGTCAACATGATGTTCGCGCTGCCCGACAGCTGCACGGTGACCGATCTGGCCGACGTCGTCATGATCAACCGTTACTACGGCTGGTACGTCGAACCGGGCGACCTCGGCGCGGCCGAGCGGGGACTCGAAGCCGAGCTCCGGGCCTGGGCCACCATGCACGGCAAGCCCATCATCGTGACGGAGTACGGAGCCGACACGCTCTCCGGCCTGCACACGACGGGCGGCACGCTCTGGAGTGAGGAGTACCAGGTGGCGCTGCTCGAGACCTATCACCGGGTCTTCGATCGCATCGACGCCGTCGTAGGGGAGCACGTCTGGAACTTTGCGGACTTCGCCACCGGGCCGTCGTTCATGCGCGTGGATGGCAACAAGAAAGGCGTGTTCACCCGGGACCGGCGCCCCAAGATGGCGGCGCACGCTCTGCGCCAGCGCTGGCGGGACGTTACCTAGCGGGTGCCGTCGAATGCCTGACGACAAGCTCCCCGAAGAGCTCCTGCGTCGAAGGCCCCTCGCGGAGCATGGCGACGGCCACGGCACCGACGTCGCTCGTGGGCAAGCTGATGGTCGTCAGCGGAGGCGCCACCATCGCAGCCATCGGCACATCGTCGAAGCCGACGACGCTGATGTCGTCGGGGACGGAGATCCCGAGGTCTTTCAGGCCGGCGATGACCCCCAGCGCCATCTGGTCGTTGAAGGCGAGCGTGGCGGACGCGCCGCTGGTCACGACCTGGTCCACGACGGCTGCTGCGGCCTCGAACGTTGGTTCGTCGACAGTGACCTCGACCACCTCCATCCCGGTCGCCCGGCTTGTGCGCCGGACCGCGGTCCGGCGTTCCCCCGCCGCCCACGATCCGCTCGGACCGCCCAGGTAGGCGAGCCTTTCGTGCCCGAACGACGCCAGATGGCGCAGGGCGGCGGCGACGGCCGGTGCGGTTCGAAGCAGGATGGACGCGTGCCCGCGGACGGGGCGGTTGACGAAGACCGCCGGAGAGGATCCGAGGGCACCGAGTGCCCGGTGCAGGCGGCGCGGCGAGACGACGATGAAGCCGTCGACGTCCTGCGCCAGGGTGGTGACGGCTCGCACCTCCTCATCCGGATGCTCGCCCGTATCCACGAGGAGCACCTGCAGATCGGCCGTGCGGGCCGAGCGCTCGACCGAGCGCACCACGGCCGCGAAGTGGGGGTTGGTGATGTCGGGCACGATCACCGCAACGTTGCCCGTACGCCCCGTGATCAACCCGCGCGCGGCCCGGTTCGGCACGAAGCCGAGATCTCGCACGGCTGCTTCGACACGGCGCCGGGTTTCTTGTGCGACCTTCTCCGGGGCGTTGATGGTGCGCGACACAGTGGCCGCGTGCACGCCGGCGCGCTCGGCGACGTCGAGGATCGTCGCCCGCTCCTTGCGCTGCACCGCGCCCGACCCTACTCGGCGACCTGGACCCTGAGAGGTGGCGGATGACGCGCAGCGGACGACAACGGCTGCACGAGGGCACGCTTGGGTGCGCACGGGCCGACGCGCTCCCGGACTACGACAGATCCGGTGCGCCCGTCATCACCCACCTCGGGTTCGGGGCCTTCGCCCGGGCGCACCTCGCGGTGTACGCGGACGACCTGTTGCGACGAGGCTCCCCCGCGCTCATACGGGGCATCTCCCTCAGGAGCCGGCAGGCGCAGAACCAGCTCAAGCCCCAGGACGGCCTCTTCACCGTCGCCGTGCGGGAGCCCGGCGCGGCCGTGTCGCTGCGGGTGGTCGGCGCGCTGGCCTCAATGGAGACGGGGCCGGCCGCCGCGCTCGGGGCGATGACAGCTCCGGCGACATCGCTCGTCACGTTGACGATCACGGAGAAGGGCTACGACGTCGACGCAGATGGCCAGGCGCCATCGGAGGGCTCCACCTCCGCGCCGGCGCTCATCGCGCTTGCCCTGGCCCGTCGCCGTCGGGCCGGACTGGCGCCACCGGTCTTCGCGTCGCTCGACAACCTGCAGGACAACGGGAACGTCCTGCGGGCGCGGGTCCTGGACAGCGCCGACGCGGTCGATCCGTCGCTGGCGGAATGGATCGCCGACGAGGTTCCATTCCCCGGTTCGGTCGTGGATCGCATGGTGCCGGCTCCCACCGAACTCGACCGGGAGGACATCGCCACCCGTCTCGGTCTGATCGACCGGGGCGCGGTCAGCGCCGAACGCCACCGCTCCTGGGTCATCCGATCCGTCGATGCGCTGGCACCGCTGGCTGAGGTCGGCGCGGAACTCGTCGCCGACGTTGCACCTTTCGAGCGACGCAAGCTGTGGCTCCTCAACGGCCCACACTCTGCGGTTGCCTACGCCGGCCTCCTCTCGGGCCACGACACGATCGCCGGCGCCGTGGCCGATCCCGTCATCGCCCACTTCGTGCGCCGCCTCGTGGACGACTCGCTCGAGGTGGCCGAGCTCCCGGACGCCTTGAAGCCGGCGGCGTTCGCCGACGACAGCTTCCGGCGATTCGCCAACCCGACGCTGGGTCACACCTGTGCGCAGGTGGGCACGGACGGGTCCAGCAAGCTGTCGCAGCGCCTGCTCCCGGTCGCGTCCGCACGGCGAGCGCGTGCGCTCGACACGAGAAGGTTCGCCATCGTCACGGCCATCTGGATTGCGGCGACCGCCGGCATCGAGGTCCGCGGCGTGCACCTTCCGCGTCTGGGTGATCCGCGTGCACGCGCGCTCCGGGCCGCCGCGTCCCGCGGCAGCGACCTGCGGGAGCTCTGCCATGCCGCCCTGGGTGGGCGCACGGATCCCCCGTTCATCGCGGAGGTGGCGCTGGCCCTGGAGCGGTTGACCACCGACGGGCCGTCACTGCTGGAGTCTGAACGGTGACGGTGACACTGGGTGGCCCGGCGCGGATCCTCGATCCCGAGCGGGTCCGTCGTTTCGTGCGCACGCAGGTCGCCGCGCTCGACCTGGCCGGGCGCTCGCTCTGCGTGGTCATCCCCGACGGCACCCGGCGCTGCCCGCTGCCCCCGCTGCTGCAGGCGGTCGCGGACGGGGTCGACAACCAGGTCAGCAGCTGGACCGCCGTGGTGGCACTGGGCACCCACGCCCCGATGTCCGAGGACGCCATCCGCTCCCTCGTCGGCCCAGTGTCCTTGCGTGCCCGCAACCACGCCTGGTGGGACGACGACACCTTCGTCCACGTGGGTCGTCTGCCCGCGGACCTCGTCCACGACCTGTCCGGCGGCCTCCTGGACGACGCGATCGATGTGCGCATCAACAGGCTGGTCGTCGAGAGCGATATGACGTTGATTGTGGGCCCGGTTCTCCCGCACGAGGTCATCGGATTCTCGGGCGGCAACAAGTACCTCTTTCCGGGACTGTCGGGCCAGGAGATGATCGACGTGACGCACTGGCTCGGCGCACTGATCACAAGCAGCGAGATCATCGGCACCCGCGGCGTCACGCCGGTACGAGCGCTCGTGAATGCCGCGGCTGATCTCGTTCCCGGCGAACGGCATGCGCTGTGCGTTGTCGTGGACCACGACACGGGCGGGTTGCAGTCACTCTCTTTCGGGGACCCCGCAGGAGCGTGGGCAGCCGCGGCCGACGTGGCGGCGGAGACGCACGTCACCCACCTCGACGGCCCTGTCCAGCGTGTGCTCTCCCTGATCCCCACCCGATACCCGGACCTCTGGACGGGGGCCAAGGGCTTCTACAAGGTCGAGCCGGTCGTCGCCGACGGAGGTGAGGTCGTCCTCTACGCGCCGCACATCAGGGAGATCGCGGCCATGCATCCTCGGATCAGCGAGATCGGCTACCACTGCCGCGACTTCTTTCTCGCGGTGGGACCGCTACCGCGGCGTCCCCGTAGGGGAGCTGGCGCACTCGACCCATCTCTTCGGAGCCGGGACCTACGACCCTGTGGCGGGCGAGCACCAGCGCGTGCGGGTGACGCTCGCCACCGGCATCCCCGAAGACGTCGTCCGCAGCGCCAACCTCGGGTACCTCTCGCCGGACGCCGTGGATCGCGACGCGTGGGCTTCGGATCCCGGCGCCCTGGTCGTTCCGGACGCCGGTGAGGTCCTCTACCGCCTCCGGTAGACCCTGGCTCCGCCGTTCATTCGCCGGGGTACACCACGCCGATCTGGGCCCGGATGGCGTCGAGCGCCATGGCGAGCGCAACGGACGCGTCGAGCGTGATCACCCCGCTCTCCGTCCGCCCGTCGGAGAGGCACCGGTGCACTTCATCGATCTCGAAGCGGAGCCCGTTCCCCTCGTAGGAGGCGTCGATGTGCTCGACGCCGGCCGGACCGGTCACCGTCAGAGAGTTCGGGCAGTGCATCATCGCCGGAAGATCGATGACGCCGTCGGTCCCCGCGATCCGTGCCGTACACGTCATGCTGACCCGCAAGGCCGCCTTGGTCACGCCGAGCCGGCCCTCCGGGTGGTGCAGCACGGCAGCAACGACCTCGTCGACTCCGGTCTGGCCGACGACGGCGTCGGCCACCACGCGCTCGATCGGGCCCAACACGAGTGCGCACAGCTGGACCGGATAGATCCCCAGGTCGAGCAGAGCACCGCCGCCGAGCTCGCGGGCGAAGTGCCGGTGGTCGGGCGCAACCGGGCGTCGGAATCCGAAGTCGGCCTCGACGAGGAGCGGTTCGCCGATACGACCCTCGCCGATGAGGTCGACCAGCGATCGGTAGGCCGGCAGGAACCGGCTCCAGATCGCCTCCATCAGGAACAGGTCCCGGCTGCGCGCCTCCTCGGCCATGTGCACCGCCTGCCGGGCGTTCAGTGCGAGCGGCTTCTCGCACAACACGTGCTTCCCGGCCCGGAGGAAGCTGAGGGTGTCCGCCTCGTGCCGTGAGTGGGGCGTGGCGACGTAGACGACGTCGACGTCGGGATCGGCCGCGAGCGAGTCGTAGTCGCCGTACCGGGTCGGAATGGCGAAGCGGTCACCGAAGGCCTCGGCCCGTTCGGCCGCACGTGAGGCCACTGCAGTGATGGCGCCCCCGTCGACCAACTGCATCGCCTCGGCGAAGCCGGTGGCGATCGCCCCCGGGCCGATGACGCCCCAGCGGATCACCGTCTGGTCCCGGCGGACCGATGGCAAATGGCGTTGTGACGACGGAGCATGGATTCCTTCCCCTGCCAGGCGACATGCCGCTCTGATAACGCTATCATCGGGTCCTGCCTGGGACAACGCGTCGGAACACCCCCGGGACGGAGCCACGACAGGAGGACCATGAGCGATCTCTTCACGCCGCGACCGGAGCACCACTTCACCTTCGGGCTGTGGACGGTGGGTAATCCGGGTCGGGACCCATTCGGCACCGAGGTGCGCGCCCCCCTCGATCCCGTCGACACGGTGCACCGGCTCTCGGACCTCGGCGCGTACGGCGTGAGCTTCCACGACAACGACCTCGTTCCCCACGGATCCTCGGCCGACGAGCGCGACGACATCCTGAAGCGGTTCCGGCGGGCGCTCGATGCGACCGGGATGCACGTTCCCATGGTGACGACGAACCTGTTCTGGCGCCCCGTCTTCAAGGAGGGCGCCTTCACCGCCAACGACCCGCAGGTGCGCCGACTCTCGGTCAAGAAGGCCTGCGAAGCGACCGAGCTCGGCGCCGAGGTCGGTGCGAAGGTGTTCGTGCTCTGGGGCGGCCGCGAGGGGATGGAAGCCGAGGCGGCCAAGGACGTCCGCCTGGCCCTGGACCGCTACAAGGAAGCGATCGACCTGGTGTGCGAGCACATCGAGGCGCGGGGCCTCGGGCTGCGCATCGCATTGGAGCCCAAGCCGAACGAGCCCCGCGGCGACATCCTGCTCCCGACCGTGGGCCACGCGCTCGCCTTCATCGGGACGCTCGCACGTCCCGAGATGGTCGGGCTGAACCCGGAGTTCGCCCACGAGACCATGAGCGGGCTCTCCTTCTCGCAGGCGGTCGCCCAGGCCCTGTGGCAGGGCAAGCTCTTCCACATCGACCTCAACGCCCAGCGGATCGGCAAGTTCGACCAGGACTTCCGGTTCGGCTCCGAGGGGATCCGCGACGCGTTCTACGTGGT
Source organism: uncultured Acidimicrobiaceae bacterium (assembly GCA_963764305.1). Taxonomy (GTDB): domain Bacteria; phylum Actinomycetota; class Acidimicrobiia; order Acidimicrobiales; family RAAP-2; genus Bog-473. The sequence goes on from CAVXSD010000007.1 coordinate 393,303, forward strand.
GAAGCTCCTCGAGGACTCCGGCTGGGACGGCATGCGGCACTTCGACGCCCACCCGTACCGCACGGAGGACGTCGACGGGGTGTGGGACTTCGCCCGCGGCTGCATGCGCACATATCTGATCCTGGCGGACAAGGCGCGGCGCTTCCACGAGGACCCCGAGATCCAGGAGGCGCTGCGGGTGGCGAAGGTAGCGGAACTGGCCGAGCCGACCACTCCTGCCGGGGGTCTCGACGAGCTCCTGTCGTCGCCCTACGACGAAGACGCACTCGCGGCGCAGGGCTACGGCCACGAGCGCCTGGACCAACTCGTCACTGAATTGCTGCTCGGAACCCGCTAATGCCTCTGGTGGTCGGCGTCGATTCGTCGACGTCCGCGTGCAAGGTCCAGGTGCGCGACGTCGACACCGGCGCCGTGGTGGCGTCCGGTCGTGCCGAGCACTCCCCCACGTCCCCACCGCGTAGCGAGCAGCGTCCCTCGGAATGGGAGAGCGCATTCCACGCCGCCTGCGCCGAGGCCGGCGTCCCGGAGCGACACACCCCGTCCGCCATCGCGGTCGCCGCGCAACAGCACGGGCTCGTCGTCCTCGACGGTGACAGCGAGGTCCTGCGGCCCGCCAAGCTCTGGAACGACACCGAATCCGCACCCGACACCGGAATGCTCCTGGCTGCCCTGCCGGGCGGCCAGGGTGGCTGGGCCACCGCATGCGGGAGTGTCCCCGTCCCCAGCTTCACGATCACCAAGCTGCACTGGCTCCGCCGTTGCGAGCCCGAGACCTTGCGACGCACCGCTGCCGTACTCCTGCCCCACGACTGGCTCACCTTCCGGCTCACGGGCCGGCGGACCACCGACCGGGGGGACGCCTCGGGAACGGGCTACTGGTCCCCGCGGGAGGCCCGCTATCGCGATGACATCCTGGCTCTGGTCAGCGACGACATCGATTGGGACGCCGCCCTGCCCGAAGTGCTCGCCCCCGACTCCGTCGCCGGCGAGTGGGCCGCCACGGGGAGCCTGGTCGCCCCGGGCACGGGCGACAACATGGCGGCCGCCCTCGGCCTCGGCCTCCGCCCGGGCGACCTGGCCCTGAGCCTCGGCACCAGCGGCACCGCATGCACGGTGAGCAACGAGCCCGCCGCCGACCCCACCGGCACCGTCGCCGGTTTCGCCGACGCGACCGGCCGTTACCTGCCGCTGGTCTGCACCATGAACGCCACGAAGGTCACCGACGCGGTGGCGCGGCTGCTCGGCGTCGACCACGCGCGGTTCGACGAGCTCGTGCTCGAGGCACCGGCCGGAGCGGGCGGACTCGTGCTCGTCCCGCATCTCGACGGCGAACGGACGCCGAACCGCCCGGACGCCACCGGCATGCTCACCGGATTGCGCACGGACGTGACACCGGCCGAGCTGGCCCGAGCTGCAGTGGAGGGCGTGGTCTGCAACCTCCTCGCCGGAGCCGATGCGCTCGACACCGAGCCACGACAGGGGAAGGTGTTCCTCGTCGGAGGTGCGGCACGAAGCGTGGCCTACCGGCGCGTCGTCGCCGACTTGACCGGCCGCGCCGTTCAGGTTCCGGCCGACCAGGAGCTCGTCGCGGGCGGTGCCGCCGTCCAGGCCGCCGCGATCCACCTCGGATGCGACTTCGCCGATGTGGCTGACGCCTGGGGCTTGCGTCGTGGCGAGACCGTCGAGCCGGACGACACCGTCGACCGGGAGGCCATCCGCGTCGCCTATGCCGACGCCGTTGCGAGGAGCCCGCAGTGACGTTCCGGAACCCTGTCATCCCGGGCTTCCATCCCGACCCGAGCGTGTGCCGGGTCGGGAAGGAGTACTTCCTGGTGACTTCGTCCTTCACCTACTGCCCCGGCGTCCCCATCTTCCGGTCGACGAACCTCGTGGACTGGGCCCAGGTCGGCAACGTGCTCGACCGCCCCTCGCAGCTCGACTCTCGCGGCGACCCGGGACTGGTCATCGCTCGGCATCTTCGCCCCGACCATCCGCCATCACGGCGGGCGGTTCTGGGTGATCACGACCAACGTCGGCAGGACCGGCGCCATGACGTTCCTCGTCACCAGCGAGGACCCGGCGGGCCCCTGGTCGGAGCCCGTCCGCGTGCCGGTTGCCGGCATCGATCCCGACCTGGCCTGGGACGGGGACGGCAACTGTTGGGTGCACTTCTCGGGCATGGGCGGCATCGCCCGCTGCCGCATCGACGCTGTGACCGGGGAACTGCTCACGGAGCCCGACCTCACGTGGTCGGGGACGGGCCTGCAGTACCCGGAGGCACCGCACCTCTTCGAGCGCGACGGCACCTGGTATCTGCTCATCGCGGAAGGGGGAACCCACGGCGGCCACAGCATCTCGGTCGCCCGCGGCTCCTCTCCCGTCGGACCCTGGGAGGGGGCACCGGCCAACCCGATCCTCAGCCACCGGAGCACCGACCGGCCGATTCAGAACACCGGGCACGCCGACCTCGTCGAAGCGACGGACGGGACCTGGTGGATGGTCCTGCTCGGCGTGCGGCCCAAGGGGATCGGCGCCGGCTTCCACGTGCTGGGCCGGGAGACGTTCCTCACTCCGGTGCACTGGGAGGACGGCTGGCCGGTGCCCGGAGACCTCGCGTTGGAGATGCCGGTGGCACCCGGACCGACCGGGGCCCCGCAGCCACCGGGGCGGGAAGACTTCGACCTGCCCGCGCTCGGGACGCACTGGGTGGGTCTCCGCAGGCCTCCGGGTGCGGTGTGCTCATTGTCGGCGCGCCCGGGCTGGCTCGTCGTGCGCGGTGGGGAGGCGACCCTGGACTCACCGGAGCCGGCGTTCGTCGGCCGTCGCCAGCAACACCACCACTGCCGGGTCAGAGCCCCCATGGAGGCGGGTCCGGCCGGAGAGGCCGGACTGACCGTCCTGCTTGATGAGACCGCGCACTACGACATCGCCGTCCGGGGCGAGCGCGTCGTGGCGCGAGCCCGCATCGGGGCACTGAACAGCATCGTCGGCGACGCCCCGCGTCCTTCAGGCCCCGTCGTCGTGACCGTCGAGACGGGTCCGCACACCCACGGCCCCGACACGGTCTCCCTTGGCTTCGAGGACGACCTCGGCGCCTCGCACACGCTCGCCCGATTGGACGGCCGCTATCTCTCCAGTGAGGTGACCGGAGGATTCCTGGGCCGCATGATCGGGATGTACGCCGTCGGTGGCGACGCCTCGTTCGACTGGTTCGACTACGAGGAGGCATGACGGCGGACGTTGCACCGCGCCGTGCCGTCATGGCCGACGTCGCCGCCCAGGCCGGAGTTTCGGTCATGACGGTGTCCCGCGTGCTGAACGGGTTCCCCGGCGTCGCCGACGAGACGCGGGCCCGGGTCGAGGACGCCGTCGCGGCCCTCGGCTACCACGCCAACACCGCGGCACGGGTGCTCGCCGGCGGGCGTTCGAGGACCTTGGGCGTCATGGCGGTCGAGACCGAGCAGTTCGGGCCGTCGCACATGCTCTTCGGAATCGAGGCGGCGGCGCGGGACGCGTGCCACCTGCTCAGCTTCGTCACGCTCAGCCGGAGCGGCAACGACATGGCCGCGACGCTCGAGCGGCTGCGGGCGTCACACGTTCAGGGCGTCATCGTCGTCGCCCCCGTCCGGCGCGTCGTCGAAGCCGTCACCCGGCTCGACGGCGACATGCCCCTCGTCGTGGTCGGCGGCGACCCGGGCATCGGCGCCCCGACCGTCACGATCGACCAGTTCGAGGGTTCCCGCATCGCCACGCGGCACCTCCTCGACCTCGGGCACCGCACGGTCCATCACGTGTCCGGACCCCAGAGCTGGATCGATGCCACCGCCCGCATGCGCGGCTGGTCGGAGGCGCTGCGCACATACCCGGCGCCCCGCGGAAGCTCCGTGGCGGGTGACTGGAGCGCCGGCAAGGGCTACGCCGCGGGCACGCGGCTCGCCCAGGACCCGGCAGTGACCGCCATCTTCGCCGCCAACGATCAGACGGCGCTCGGCGTGGTCCGGGGGCTCCACGATGCCGGGCGGCGGGTGCCCGAGGACGTGAGCGTGGTCGGATTCGATGACACACCCGAGTCGGGCTACTACCTGCCACCGCTCACGACCATCCGCCAGGATTTCGGCGAGGTCGGTCGGCGCTGTGTCGAGCTCCTGCTCTCGCTCGCCGACGGCGAGCCGGTGGAACGTCACGTCGTGGTCCCGGCGGAGCTCGTCATCCGCTCCAGCACCGCGCCACCACACTGAGCGGAGCGAGCCCGGGCGGATCAGCGGATCACACCCTCCACGTCGGCCAGGACGCCTCGCTCGCACACGACCACGACGGTGCCCCCGCATCCACCCCCGCTGGAGCGTGCGCCGTGCACGCCCGGACGGCCCAGCGCCTCCTTCACGATCAGCGTCGTCGCCGGATGACCCAGCCCCATGGCGTCGTACCCGGCCTGGCTGGCCTCCATCAGCGGCCCGAGGCGCTCGGGCTCGTCGTCGGTCAGCGCCTCCAGCGCCGCCACCGCACGCACGTGCTCCTCGATGCCGAACGAGGTGGCGGCCCGGACCGGATAGGTCTCGTCGGGCCGGACGGCCGTGACATCGTCGCCCGTGGCACCCCAGGCCTTCAGGAAGGCGGAACCGTCGAGGACGTCCGGGAGCTCGTCGACGGCGTCGCGGTGGGAGCTCGCTCACCCAGGACCACGTGCGTGCCGCCGCCGCCTCCACCATCCGCTTCCCCATGAAGGCGGCGGCCCGGGCCCGCTCGTAGGGCCGCCCGCTGACATCGTGCGGTGTACCGGTCGGCCAGCCGACGATCTCGATGCCTGACGGCACGGCAACCGCTGCGGCCGCGGACGCCGGCCGGCACAAGATGGGCAGCACGGTCCCGGGTGTCCCGAGCGCGACCGCGACCTGATCCATGATGCCGCACGGCGCACCCACGACATGGTTCTCCGCCTCCTGGCACAGCGCGGCGAGCCGGAGGGGGTCGACGGCGGCACCGCCGAGGGCGCGCGCCGTCGCCACCTCGAGCGCTGCGCTCGACGCCACGCCGACGGATGCCGGGAGGTCCGAGGTGATCTCGAGGCGCACCCGGGGTGGGTCGATCACCCCCCGCCGCACCAGCACGATCGCGACGCCGATGACGTAGTGCGTCCAGCGGGGGAAGGCGGCCAGCTGCCGACGGATCTCTTCGTAGGAGAAGCGGGCCAGATCTTCCAACTCCGCCGGCGAGAGGACAGCGGGCCCGACGACGAGGGCGTCGTCGGGCCGGGCCACGACATGCGTGCCCTGCCGGGTCGGCATCTCGAGCACGAGCGCCCCCGAGTAGTCGGCCACACCACCGAGGAGGTCGAGACGGCCGGGGGCGCTACCCCGCACGCAGCTCGTCCACCAGCTCGGCCAACACTGGGCCGATCCACGCCGCCAGCGCCTCGTTGGCGTAGCCCACCCAGGCGACGGGCGACACGTTGTCCAACGGCACGGCCAACGGCCCTCCCCACGGGTCGGTGACCACGCCCCCTGCCTCTTCGAGCAGCAGCGCCGGACACACGTCGTAGGGATGGCAGGCCAGGCCGTCCGCCTGCACCAGTGGGCGCAGATCCGCGACGAAGCGGTCCCGCCCCGTGATCAGCTCGTGGAGTTGCCCGCCGGTCGAGACGTACTCGTCGTCGAAGACGTGGGTGCAGCCGAGCCGCCGGAACAGCTCGGCTTCGAGGGCGGCCAGTGCCGGCTTGCCGGGCAGGAAGAACTTGGCCAGCCCGCTGAAGCTGTGCTCGAGATCCGTTGCCGCTGACGGCCGCACCTCCAGTGCCTCGCGCTCCCCGCCGCGCAGGTCGACGCGCTCGGCGTGCAGGCCGCCACCTCGGGTGGCGCTCAACTGGTCGGCAGCGCCCTGCTTGGCCGTCGGCAATTCGGTCATGGCCGCCGCGACGATGTCCGCCAGACCCCCGCGCGGCGGCGCAGCGGCGGCCAGGCACCAGGCCGGGCGCTTGTCGTACATGAGCCCGCGCGTCCCGTCGACCGTGTCGACGATGACCGTCCAGGCCGCGGCGGCCCCCACGACCACCGGTTCGTCGAGCCCCTCGGACACGACCCTGACGTCGGGCCACTGCTCCCCGAACCAGTCCAGCAGCGCGTCGTCCGCCACGCGGTCGATGGCGTAGATGGTGTCGGCCACCGTCTCCCCCGTCACCTCCGACATGGTCATGCCCCGAGAACCGGCGACGAGGTCGCGCACGTGGTCACCGAGCGCGCACAGCAGCCGGCGGGCCTCCTCAGCCGACGGCGGCACGGAGCTCCCTCGCCTTTTCGTCGGGGTCCGACTCGTTCGTCATCGAGCCGCCGCCGATCTCGGGTCCCGCCAGGTACTTGCGCAGCCCGGGCGCACGCAGCGGCGGGTGCAGCTCCAGGTGGAACGGGTAGTGCGGGTGTTCGCCGACGGGGGCCTGGTGCACGGCCAGCACATAGGGCAGACGGAACCCCCACAGCGCGTCGTAGTGCCGCACCACGTCGCGCAGGACGAGCGCGAGCGAGCGGCACTGCGGCGCGTCGAGATCGACGAGCGACGTCGCCGCCCGGCGCGGCAGGATGAGCACCTCGTAGGCGTACTGCGCGAACCACGGGACGCAGGCGAAGAAGTGCTCACCCTCGCTCAAGACCCGCGGGCCGCCCACCTCGTGGCTGATCACGTCGGCGAGCAGCGAGCGCCCGGTTCTGCGGGCGTGCTCGGCTGCGACCTCGGCCTCGCGCTCCATGGCGGCGTAGACCATGGAGCCGGCATAGATCTGGCAGTGCGGGTGGGGATTCGAGGTGCCGACCGCGGCGCCCCGGTTCTCGAAGATCAGCACGTGGGCAACGCCCTCCTCCTGCTGGAGCGCCTGCGTCCGCTCCCGCCAGGTGGTGACGATGGCGGCCATCTCGTCGTCCGTGAGGTCGGCCATCGACCGCGTGGGGTCGTGGTGGTAGCAGACCACCTCGGCCGTGCCGGTCGCCCGCTTCGTCCGGTAGAGCTCGTCACCGGGGTCCGGCTCGGGGGCGTCCGGCGAGAAGACGGGCAGGTCGTTGGTGAACACGTACACGCCCCGGTAGTCGGGGTTGCTCCCGCCCAGCCGCGTCCCCCCGGGCGCCAGCGCGTTGCCCTCGGGCACCGGCGGCTCGGCCGGGACCGCGATCTCGCCGATCCACGGGCGCACGTCGCGGTGAGAGGTGAAGAGGACCCACTGACCGCGGAACGGGTGCCAGCGCACCTCCCAGGTCATGGCCGCAGGACCTCGCGCTCAGGAGCGGGCATCGATCACGACCTGCTGTGCCTCGCATCCCTGCGCCGTGGCGCGGAGCGTGATCAGGCCCTCACCCGTGGGCCGGACGACGGCCAGCGCTCGACCGTCGAACGTGGTGCAACTCGTGCCGGTGAAGCCCTCACCGGTGGCCGGGTTCGCGCTGCCGAGCGCCTGGAGAACGCCGGGACCCTCGACCTGCACGTCGATCCGCCGGTCGCGTGCGTTGTGGAGCGCTCCCTCGGCATCGACCAGCTCGAGAGTGACGTAGGCCAGGTCTCCGGGGTGGGCGGCAATGACGGGCCGGTCGGCGGCGACGTCGAGCAGCATCGGCTCCGTGGCGGAGCGGAGCGCCGTGCGGCCGACTTCCGCCCCGTCGCGCCAGGCGACGGCCTCGAGCACACCCGGTTCATACGTCGCCTCGAACGTCGACCGGTAGCGCTGCGGCGCGCCGCTGGGCTGCCGGCCCGCCGAGCGGCCGTTCACCACGAGCTCGACTTCGTCGGCATCGGCATAGACCTCCACGGTCACCGGCGCACCCTCGTGCCCCGCCCAGCTCCAACTCGACACGACATCGCTCCAGGACCATGGGGTGCCGCTGGCGGCCATCCCATGGTGCTCGGGCCGTTGCACCGCGAGGTAGGGATCCAGACGTAGTCCGAAGACGATCTCTCGGTAGTACGACTGGGGCCGGCGGTGGCCGGTGATGTCGATGTCCCCGCACCACGCCGTGAGCCACGGGTACTCGCCCAGGAAGGACTGGGGGCCCATGGCGGAATCCGTCTCGCTGTAGACGGTGCGGCCGATGCCCGCCTCGCCGAGATAGTCCCAGCCGGTCCACGTGAAGTCCCCGATCACGTGCGGATGCCGGCGGACCGCCGCCCAACCCGTGTCGATGGCCGCGGGATGGGTCTCGCTGCCGACGATCACCCGGTTGGGGTAGAGCTCGGCGTCGGTCGCGAAGCGCGTCTCCATGTAGTTGTAGCCGGCCACATCGAGATAGGAGGCGGTCTGGGCCGAGTTCTTGGCCACCACGGGCGCGTTCATGAGCTCGTTGAGCCGGTCGGCGATGTTGGTCATGGCGGTGTTCACGCCCGTCTCGTCGTCCACCTCGGGCGTGCTCCGGCGGCCCTCGGCGAGTTGGGCGAAGAGCTCGGAGCCGCCGACCAGCAGCCCGCTGATGGCCTCGGTGACGAACCTCGTGCCGTCCAACGACCGGACCTTCTCCGCCACCGCACGTCCGACTCGGGCGCCCATGGGTGTCCCGGCCTCGGGGATCTCGTTGCCGATGCAGTACAGGATCACGCTCGGATGGTTGAAGTCCTTGCGGACCATGGCCTCCACGTCCGCTTCCCACCAGTCAGGGAACCGCAACGCGTAGTCGTGCTCGCTCTTCGGTTGCGCCCACATGTCGAAGGTCTCGTCCATGACGAGCACCCCGAGACGATCACAGGCGTCGAGCATGGGCTTGCTCAGGGGGTTGTGGGCGCTCCTGATGGCGTTGAACCCGGCCTCCTTGAGGAGCTCGACCCGGCGTTCCTCGGCGCGGTCGATGGTGGCCGCCCCGAGGGGGCCGTTGTCGTGGTGCACACAGGCACCGCGAAGGAGGACGGTCTCCCCGTTGATGCGCAGACCCCGCGCCGGGTCGACGGAAAGGGCCCGGATGCCGAAGGTCGTCGACTCCTCGTCCACGATCTGCTCGCCGTCGGTGAGGGTCGCCCGGCAGGTGTACAGGTACGGATCCTCCGGGCCCCAGCGGTGCGGCTGCGGGACACAGAGCCGCTGCCGGGCCGTGAGGGCGTCCCCCGGCACGGTCGTCACCGGCGCCTCGGCCCCGGCGACGAACGTGCCGTCCGAGCCGAGCACCTCCAGGCGGAGCAGCGCGTCCGACGCGGTGATCGACTGGTTCCGCACCACCGCGCTGACCGCCACCACGGCCACGTCGTCGTCGATCTCGGGCGTGACCACCTGCAGGCCGCCCGGCGCCAGGTGGACCCGCCCTCCCTGGAGCAACCAGACATTGCGGTAGATGCCGGCGCCCGAGTACCACCGGCTGTCGTCGTGGGCGCGCGCCTCGACCTTGACCTCGTTCGTCTGGCCGAAGCGCAGCAGATGGTCGATCTGGACGATGAAGTCCGAGTAGCCGCCGGGCCGGTGGGCGACGAGAGCGTCGTTCACCCGCACGCGCCCGTCGCGGTAGACGCCGTCGAACTCCAAGAAGACGGCGCTTCCAGCATCGTCCGCCGAGACCTCGAACGACTTGCGGTACTCCCACGTCCCGCTCGGGAAGTACGCCGTCGCCCCGTGCCCAGATGGTGACCGCTCCGCTCCGATCATCGCGTCGTGCGGCAGGGTCACCGGTTCCGGCTCCGAGCCCGAGCCGGCGATCAGCTCCGCGAAGGAGTTCGTCTTGGATCCGACGACCCAGCCGTCGTTGAAGGGGGAGCGGCGCATGGGCGGCATCCTATGCCACCAGGGATGTTATCGCTACCATGACCGGGATCCGGCTCAGTGGCCGACACGCCGCTGCGGCCTCAGACGCGGTGTTACGTTGACCCGCGACAGCGAGGAACTCCGCTCTGATGTGGACGAGGAGGGGCAAATGGCGACGTACGTGCTCGTGCACGGTGGCGGCCACGGAGGATGGTGCTACCAGCGGGTGGCCCGCATCCTGCGTGCCCAGGGGCACGAGGTCTACACGCCGACCCTGACCGGCCTGGGCGAGCGGGCCCACCTGCTCAACGCCGAGGTGGATCTGCACCGTCACGTCGAGGACGTCGCCGCGGTGCTGCACTTCGAGGACCTGCGCGACGTGATCCTGGTCGGCCACAGCTACGGGGGCATGGTGATCACCGGTGCGGCCGACCGGGCCGCCGACCGGGTCGGCAAGCTCGTCTTCCTCGACGCGGCCACGCCGATCAACGGGCAGTCGCTCGTCGACGTGGCCGGGCCCGTCATCGGCGCCGTGCGGCCCTTCGGCCAGGTCGTCCAGGGGATGGAGCTGGTGCTGCTGCCCGCGCCCGATGCCGGCCTGCTCTATGGCGTGACCGACCCCGACGACCTGGCCTGGATGGCCGAGCGGCTCACCGGCCACCCCTGGAAGTGCTTCGAGCAACCGCTTGAGCTCACCAACGAAGAGGCGCTGTGGGCCATCCCGCAGTACCACATCGTCTGTACCTCGACCCTGGCGACCAGGGACGTCGCCCAGATGGCTGCCGCCCGTGAGGCCGGCCGACTGTGGGACATCGACACCGGCCACGACCTGATGATCACCGAACCGGAGAGGACGGCGGACGCATTAGCCCAGGTCGCGGCCACCTGAACCCCGCGGCCGGTCCGTGGCGTGTATGCCTAGGGGGTTCTGACGGGGGTCAGGCGGTTCTTTGTGGGGAGGAAGTACGCGCCATGAGAGGCACTTCGAGCACGCGACTGGTGAGATCGGGACTGGCGGCACTGGCGATCACGGCCGCCGCCGGCATCACCAGCCTGGCCGGTGGGACCGCCGGCGCGGCGAACGCCGCCGCACCGTTGACCGTCGTCATGATCAGCTCGCTGACCGGCCCGGGGTCCTCCGAGTTCAGCCAGGCGGCGGTCGGCTTCAATTCGCGCATCGCGATGCAGAACGCACAGGGCGGAGTCAACGGCCACAAGATCACGGGGGTCGTCCTCGACGACCAGACGAGTCCCACGGAGGTGGCGACGGCGGTCCAGGACGCCCTCTCCAAGGGCGCCGTGGGCATCGTGTCGGTCAGCCCCCTCTTCTTCCTCGCCGACAAGGCGCCGAACCAACAGGGTGTGCCGGTCACCGGCGGGTTCTTCGACGGCCCTGAGTGGGGCACGCAGCCCTTCACCAACATGTTCGCGTCCGACGTCGGCAGCGTGGACCCCAAATACCCGGTCAACACGTCCATCGGGGCCTTCATGAAGGCCCACGGCGGCACGGTCCTCTGCTCCTACGGGTACTCGATCTCACCCTCGTCGACCCGCTCGGCCGTCGGCACGGTCGACTCCTTCAAGCATGCGGGAGGCAAGGAGGGGGTGCTCGACACCGCCATTCCGTTTGGCTCCGTGGCCATGACGACACCGGCGCTCGTGGCCAAGCAGAAGGGCTGCAACGCCTACTACGCGGGCCTCGACGACAACTCGAACGCCGCCCTGGCGACCGCATTGCACCAGGAAGGTGTCAAGCCGAAGGTGATGGTTTTTCCGACGGGCTACGAGCCGAGCTCCATCGGCTCCCCCGCCTGGAGCTCGGTGCAAGGTGGCTACTTCGACACAACCTTCCGTCCGTTCCAGCTGCCGAACGCGGGCACGAAGCAGATGCAGTCGGCGCTCGAGAAGTACGGGCACTTCACGAGCAGCCAGTTCCCGTCGTTCAGCCAGTACGAGTCATGGCTCGGCGCTGATCTCATGATCAAGGGCCTCCAGCTGGCCGGTCCGAACCCGACCCACGCCAGCGTCATCCACGCCCTGCGCAACCTGAAGAGCTACAACGGCAACGGGCTCCTGCCCCAGACCATCAACTACTCGACCAACTTCGGGCACGACCTGGCCAAGTCGTGCGGGTGGTACATGATCGCACAGAAGAACGGCTTCACCCCGTCCTCGAGCCAGCCCTTCTGCGGCACGGACCTGCCCGGCACGACGACCGTACAGGGGTAGTCGGGATCAATCCTCGATGGAGATGGCGTTCTTGGGGCACGTCCGGACAGCCGCCAGGACCTTCTCGCGCAGCTCATCGGGAGGGTTCTCGTCCAGCACGTAGAGGAGGTCGTCGTCCCGGACCTCGAAGACCTCGGGGGCCAGGCCCATGCAGAGCGCATTGCTCTCGCACAGGTCGAAATCAACGATGACGCGCATCGGTACTACCTCCAGCTCCAAAAATATCCGTCGACCATGAGGGGGAGGCTACGCGACAGTCGGCCTGGGCCGCCTCTCGGGATCCTCGGCACGGTCAGCCCCCTTCGACGAACGGGTAGATACGGGTGAAGTCGGCTCCCGGCTCCGCCGTGGCGAAACGCTCCCACACAGACTCGGTGGCTCGCCCCAGGACCGAAGGCGCACCGAGAGCCTCGACCGCTCCGAGGTACAGCTTCAAGTCCTTGGACATCAGTGAGTTGGCGAAGCCAGCGGCGTAGCGGCCGGTCAGCACGTGGTTCGGGAATTTGTCGCTCGTGGCGGCGCTCTGCCCGCTCGAGGAGTCGATGACCTCCAGCATCGTCCCCATGTCGAGGCCCACGGAGAGGCCGAAGGCGACGGCCTCGCTGGTGGCAGCGAGCGCGGTGGCCGAGAGGAAATTGTCGGCCAGCTTCAACGCCTGGGCCATGCCGGGTCTGTCGCCGACCCGGCGACGACGGTCGCTCAAGCCGGCCAGCACGGGTTCCACCGCGCTGCATGCCGCTTCCGGTCCGGCATACATGACGGACAGCGTGCGCGCCCGCGCCCCGGCGACGCCGCCGGACACCGGCGCGTCCACGTAGGCCACACCGGAGGCCCGCAGGAGCTCGTCGATCGCGTGCGCCGCAGCCAGGCCGACCGTCGAGGTGTCGACGACGTAGCGGGCCCGCAGTCGGGGGGCACCCGCGATGTCCCGTGCGACCTGCTCGGACACACTCCCGTCCGGCAGGCTCAGCACGACCACCTCGGCGCGACAGGCCAGCTGGGCGACATCGGTGACGAACTGGGCACCCTCGGGGTTCCGCTCCGGTCCGGAGAGGTCGTGGCTGACGACATCGTGGCCCGCGTCGACGAGGTTGGCCGCCAGAACGCTGCCCATGTTGCCGAGGCCGACGAAACCAACTGTCGCCACGGTCACCACTCCTTCTGCTCTTCAGCCCGCTCGGCCAGGAGCGCTCTCCTGGCCGAGATCCCCGCCGGCGCGCCGCAGTAGGCGGCGATTTGGAACAGGAGCTCGTCGAGCTCGTCGTCGATGACCCCGGTCCGTGACCGCGCGCTGACGTGCAGCCGGAACTCGTCCATGCGACCGAGGGCCGCCGTCATCGCCAGCACGACGAGGCTCCGGTCGCGCGGTGCTGAGTGCGCCCTCGCGCGTCCACACCCCCCATGCCATCGATGTGAGGTAGTCCGAGAACTCCCGCATGGCCGGGTTTGGGTCGCTCGTCTGGGCATCGACGTACGCGTCACCGAGCATGGCCCGCCGCATCGCACGCGACTTCTCGTCTTCGGCCATTGTGCTCTCCTGTACGGCGCATTGCCCGGCCCCGGGGGCGCACCGCCTCGCTCGGTATCACGCCGGCGCAGTCAGCGGGCGGCCGTGCATTCGTCCTGCTCATCGGGCTGAGAACTTCAATGTACAGGATTGAGAACGTATGTGCATACGAGGGATCGGGTCGGGTCGGTCCCCTCAGTCGAGGACCGTGTGCGGCCACTTCTCAGATCGAAGTCGAGCTGGGGCGCCACGGCGGGGCGGATGCCACCCCGTGGGACCCCTCAGGCGACGTGACGCTCGACGTAGATCCCGAAGACGGATTCGAGCGCCCGCATGGACTCGCCCACGCTCACGTGGTGGCGCGCCGCCTCGACGAGGGCAGGCATCAGGTTGACGGCCGGATCGGCTGCGTCCTTGGCAATGCGGGCGAGGGAGCGCCGCACCGCGTCGTCATCTCTCGACTGCTTGATGGCGGCGAGACGCTCCAACTGCTCCGTCTCGACCTCGGCCCCGATGGAGAGCGTGGAGGGCGCCACGCCGTCTTCCTCCACGTATCCGTTGACACCGACCATGGTCCATTCGCCCTTGGCGATCTTGGACTGGAAGGCGTATGCGGCGTCGGCGATCTCCGCGACGAACCAGCCGTCGTCGATGCAGGCGATGACGCCGTCGAGCACCGAACCCGCGCCAGCGTCCACAATGTGCGCGAACATTTCTTCGGCCTGGCGCTCCAGCTCGTCGGTGAGCTCCTCGACGTACCACGAGCCACCGAGGGGATCGGCCACGTGCACGACCCCGGTCTCCTCGGCGATGACCTGCTGGGTGCGCAGGGCCAGGCGGGCGGCGTGCTCGGTGGGGAGCGCCAGCGCCTCGTCGAAGGCATCGGTGTGCAGGCTCTGGGTCCCGCCCAACACTCCGGCCAGTGCCTCGATCGCCACCCGGACGAGGTTCACCTCGGGCTGCTGCGCGGTGAGCGACACACCGGCGGTCTGGGTGTGGAAGCGCAGCTGGCAGGAACGCCCATCGGATGCCCCGTAGTGCTCGCGCATCCAGCGGGCCCAGATGCGCCGAGCGGCCCGGTACTTGGCAATCTCCTCGAAGAAGTCGCTGTGGGCGTTGAAGAAGAAGCTGAGGCGCGGCGCAAAATCGTCGATGGCCATGCCCGTCGCCATGGCCGCCTCGACGTAGGCGAACCCGTTGGCCAGCGTGAAGGCGAGCTCCTGGGCGGCCGTCGATCCGGCCTCGCGGATGTGGTAGCCGGAGACCGAGACGGGATGCCAGCGCGGCAGCTCGGCCGAGCAGAACCGCATGACATCCGTGACGAGCCGCACAGACGGGCGCGGCTGGAAGACGTACTCCTTCTGGGCCTGGTACTCCTTCAAGATGTCGTTCTGGAGGGTGCCCGAGAGTGCGGCCCGGTCGACTCCGGTCCGGTCGGCCACGCCCACGTACATGGCGAGCACGGGGGCGGCCGCCGAGTTGATCGTCATGGACGTCGACACCTTCCCCAGATCGATGCCCGAGAAGAGGGTCTCCATGTCGTCCTGGGTGTCGATGGCGACACCGGCCCGTCCCACCTCGCCCTTTGCCCACGGGTCATCGGAGTCGCGACCGAGGAGGGTGGGCATGTCGAACGCAGTGGACAGCCCGTCACCGCCGGCACGGAGGAGCTCCTTGAAGCGTCCGTTCGTGTCGGCCGCCGATCCGAACCCGGCGAACTGGCGCATCGTCCACAACCGGGAGCGGTACATGGAGGCGTACGGACCTCGCGTGTAGGGGTACTGGCCGGGCAACTCCGCGGCCTCGGGGCCGTACACGGCTTCCACCGGCACGCCCGACATCGTCTCGAAACGTGCCGGTCGGCGGGGCGAGCTCTCGAATTGCTCCTGCCAGGTCTTCCGGTCGGCCACCACGCCAGATTACTTCAACGTCAAACTAGTTTCCAGCCGGCCGTCACTCGAAGTCGCCGGCGGCACGGCGGAGGTCCGCCAGCTGGTCGAAGAGCCGCTCGACCGTCGCTGGCGACACGCCGAGATCCGTGAAGACCTGCTCGTTCAAGGCATCCGTAGCCTTCGCGGCGCTCCGCCGTCCCGCCGCCGTCAGGAAGGCCAGCGTGCCCCGCCCGTCGTCCGGATTCGAGCGGCGCGTGACCAGGCCATCTCCCTCCAGGCGGTCCACCGCATTGGTCACGCTGGCCGCGTTGACCTGGAGGCGCTCGCCGATCTTGCCCAGGGGCAGGACACCCTTGCGGGAAAACGACAGCAGCATGAGCACCTCGTAGCGGGCGAACGTGAGTCCCAGCGGGCGCAGGACGGCGTCGGCGCGCGAGAGAAAGATCTGCTGCAGCCGCATGATGGAAGTGACGACCGCCATGCCGGACGCCTGGTCCGCCCATCCGTGGAGACCCCATTGGCGCTCCGCCTCGGCGATAGGGTCGAAACTCAACCGTCGCGATTCGGCCACAGGAGCACGCTAGACCTTCGTGCGAGCGCTCGGGCCAGAAGGCTTGGCTTCCCGCCTCAATCGCGACATCGCTTTCGGGATTCGTGATGGATGCAAAGCTCTCCATTGGTGCCGTAAAGACAGGACGCTCAATGACACGGTTTCCGCATGGTTTCCTCTGGGGCGCCGCGACAGCCGGCCACCAGGTCGAAGGGGGCAATGTCAACTCCGACCTCTGGCCGATGGAGTGGGCCGCGAACTCGACCTTCAACGAGCCATCCGGTGACGCCTGCGACCACTACCACCGCTACCCCGAGGACATCTCGACGCTCGCCGAGCTCGGCCTCAACGCCTACCGGTTCTCCCTCGAGTGGTCACGGATCGAACCCGAGCCCGGCTACTACTCCGCGCGCCGCACTGGACCACTACGGACGCATGATGGAGAGCTGCCTGAACCTGGACGTCACTCCGGTCGTGACGTACAACCATTTCACCGTCCCGCGCTGGATGGCCGGGCGAGGCGGCTGGAGCGCGGCGGATGCCCCGGCACGCTTCGCCGACTATGCGTCCTGCGTCACCGGGCACCTCGCCGACCTCCTGTCGTGGGTCTGCACGCTGAACGAGCCGAACCTGATGGCGATGATGCGGAGCACGGGTGTCCTGGCCATGGGTGCGGGAGATCGCGGGCCGGCACCAGAACCGGTCGAAGCGCAGGCCGGCATCGGAGGCTTCGACCCGGCGCGCTACCGGATGGGGATCGTGGCGGCGGATGTCGAGCAGATGGCGGCCGCACATCGTCTGGCGGCGCAGGCGATCAAAGCGGCCTCGGGCGTCATCAAGGCGGGGTGGACCCTGGCTCTCGTCGACCTCCAAGCGGCGGACGGAGGGGAGGAGCGGTGGCTCGAGGCGCGGCGGCTCGGCCAGACCGACTGGTTGTCCGTCTCGGCCGATGACGACTTCGTCGGGGTGCAGACCTATTCCCGGGCGCGCATCGGACCGGACGGCCAGCTCCCCGCGCCGGAAGAGGCGGCCACCATGCAGACCGGTTGGGAGGTGTACCCCGAGGCGCTCAGCCACACGGTCCGGTTGGCCGCCGAGCACGCCGGGGTCCCCGTCCTCGTGACGGAGAACGGCATGGCGACCGACGACGACGATGCGAGGATCGCCTACATCCGTGGCGCGCTCGAAGGTCTGGCCCAGTGCATCAATGACGGGATCGACGTGCGCGGGTACATCCACTGGACGCTGCTCGACAACTTCGAATGGAACGCCGGCTACTCCAAGACGTTCGGCCTCATCTCCGTCGACCGCGAGACCTTTGCCCGCTCGGTCAAGCCGTCGGCCCACTGGCTGGGCCAGGTCGCCCGACGCAACAGCCTTGGGTGAAGTTGGGCGGACCCCGCGTCAGCGACGATGTAGCCCGTCGACCTCGAAGCCGACCCGTTCGATGTCGGGTGCCAGTCGGCCCAGATCGAAGCCGTACACGCCTGCCGCATTCTCGCAGAGGATCTTGCGGGCTACTGCCGCGCTGATAGTCGGATCCCGCAACAGCGCCTGCGTATGGACGTCCGTCCCGGGGAAGATCGATTCGAAATGGGGATAGTCGACGCCGAACATGGCGTTGTCGCACCCGATCGCGAACGGCTCGTACTCGGCGCTCGGCCGCGCCAGCTCGGCGAGGGGAACCTGGTCCTCGGTGAAGGGTGAGATACCGGCGAAGCAGTTGGTCGCCCAGTACTGGCGAGCTGAGCCAGTGAATTGACGCATGCGCTGCAGCGTCTGGGCCCATCCGGTCCAGTCGTCGCCCCACGACAGGCGACGGTCCAGCTTGCGGATGGTGGGGGCGATCCAATCCGCCTCCGTCTCCACGAAGGCCACCCGGAGGTCCGGGAAGCGCTCGAACACGCCCCCGAGGATCATCTGCGCCAGCGAGCGCCCGGAATAAAACGAGTGCTCGAGAGCCAGCGTCATGATGGCGGCGAACCCCGGAGGCCCGTAGGCGGGCGCGCCCGATCCACCATGCTGGCTGATCGGAAGGTCGACCTCGACGCAGGTTGCCCACACCGGATCGAGCGCGGGATCGAAGAAGAAGGTCCCGCCTGGAAGCAGTGCGGGCATCATGACGCCACCCAGGCCGTGCTCCTTCGCCCAGCGGATGTCGTCGACGGCTTTCTCGATATCGGCGAACGAAATGAGGGCTTGGCCCGCCCGCCGCCCGGGCGTCTGCGCGCAGAAGTCGGCGAGCCAGCGGTTGTAGGCCAGCCGCGCCTGACGGTCGAGCCCGGGGTCCGAGAACGTGCCGACGTCGTCCGCCGGCCTGCTCTGGAAGGGCAGGCCGTTCGGGAACAGCACCTCGGCCACAACACCCTGGCTCTCCATGTCTTTCAGGCGCAGATCCGAGTCCCACTGCGAAGTCGGGTCGAGGCCCGGGCTCAGATTCCCACTCTCGGGCGCTCCGGCAGCCTCCTCGGCACTCACCCATTCGTCGAAGACGTCGAGATACTGCTTCTCGACGTAGTTCCGGTAGTCACTCCTTGAGGCCCGGACGTGTCCGTCCACCGAGATGATCGCGGTCTTCGACATCGTCCCCCCTTTCAGCACGGCTCAGTCGTGCTCGTGGTCATGCTAACGATTGCAGCAGGTGAGAACCACGTAACGGACGACAGGTGGTGGGCCGCGGCCTCAACGGGCCGCACACTCATGGGTCGCGGTGCCGGGCCCCTGGTCACGCCGGGTGCCGTCCGGCAGGACGACCTCGGCCACGGTCCCCGGCGGCACGGTGACGGTCAGGTGGAGGGACGATCCATCGAGGTGCCACGCTGACTCGATCCGGCCGTACGGGGAGTCGTGCACGGCCTCGGCCCAGGTGAGGCCTCCACCGGATCGGGGCTCGACCCGGAAGCGCCGGTAGGCGGGGTACCCGTCGAGAAGCGTGATACCGGCGACGTAGTTGTGCAGGAACGAGATGACGGCGCCCTTGCTGTAGTGGTTGAGCGACTCGTGCGGCACACCGTCCGTGTCGATGCCCTCCCACAGCTCCCAGACCGTCGTCGCACCGCGCGCGACCATGGCGAGCCACGACGGCGGCGTGTCCTGCAGGAGGAGCTCGTAAGCCACGTCGAGATGGCCGGTGTCGGCCAGGACGGGCAGCAGGTACGGCGTGGCCAGGAAGCCGGTGCCGAGGTGCGTCCCGGCCTCCCGGATGAGGGCGACCAGCCGCTCCGCCGTGCGGGCCCGGAGGTCGTCGGGGACCAGGCCGAAGGCGAGGGCCCGCACGTGGTTGGCCTGGGTGTCCGGCGTGAGTGCGCCGTCGGGGCCGATGAACTCGGTACGCCAGGCCTCGAGCACGTTCGCAGCCAGGTCTTCGAAGCGGGCGGCCTCGGTATCGTGGCCGAGCAGCCGGCCGATGTGGCCGGCCAGCGCGGCGGAGTGGCACAGGAACGCGGTACCGACTGATCCCTGGTCGATCTTCATGTGATCGTCGGACTGCGCACCGGGCTCGAGCCACTCCCCCCAGTGGTAGCCGCCGTCCCAGAGAAACTCCTCGTGGGGCGCGGGCTCGGGGCGGGCCTCCTCCCGGCTCGCGTGGCGCTGCGTCCGCGCCGTCGTCGCGGCGAACTCGATCCACGAGACCATGTTCGGCCAGAGCTCGGCCAGCACCTCTGTGTCGCGATAGGCGCGCCACATCTCCCATGGGACCATCACGACTGCGTCGCCCCACCCCGACGACCCCTGACGTCCCAGCCACATGCCCGACGTCGAGATCCGGAACCGCAAGGGGTCCGGCACGTAGTTCGTGACGCAGCCGTTCTCGAGCTGCTCGGCGGCGAGGTCGCGCAACCACTTGAGGGAGAATCCGGCGACGTCGTAGAGGAAGGCGCCGGTCGGGATGAACAGCTGCCAGTCGCCGGTCCAGCCGGCCCGCTCGCGCTGCGGGCAATCGGTCGGGATCTCGCAGGCGTTGTCGCGGAACGACCACTCGGTGATGTCGTGGAGCCGGTTCAGTCGCTCGTCGCTGCAGCGGAACCATCCTGTGCGGCGGAGGTCGGTGTGCACGACGACGCCGGTGACGTCGTCGGGGGTGAGCCGGCCGGGATGCCCCTCGATGCGCGCGAACTGGAAGCCGTGCGTCGTGTGGCGCGGTTCGAACACCTCCCCCGGGGTCCCCGCAGCAATCGACGCGGTCGATCATGCCGACGTGCTTCTGCTCCCCGAGGAAGTCCGGCGAGAGATGGTCCTGGGTGACGTCGCCGGCATCATTCAGGAATTCGCCGTGCACGATGGTCAGTTCCGTGCCGGCCGGCCCGAGGTCGCTCAGGCGCAGCCAGCCGTTGATGTTCTGCCCGAGGTCGACAACCTGGCGATCGGGGTGGGGACGGGTCACGGCGACCGGACGGAGCTCCTCCACCCGACGCGTCGGCGGGGCCGGGGAGTAGGCCAGCCGGTCCAGGCCGTGGTCGGCGACGGAGACGGGTTGCCATGCGGTGGGCCGGGCCCGGTGGTCCTCACTCTGCCCCGCCATGAGGTCGGCGGTCAGTAGCGGCCCGGTGGCCGACCTCCATTCCGGGCCGGTGGTGACGACGACATCGTCGGCATGGAGCTGGCGCGAGGAAGGCGAGCGCGCTGCCGTAGCCGTCGGCCAGCTGGAAGAAGCCGGTGTGCCCGCGCCACCAGCCGTCGGAGAGCACCACCTCCCACTCGTTCTCCCCTGCCACCAGCAGGTCGCCGACGTCGTAGACCTGGACGTGCAACGTGGTCGGGTAGCTGGTGAAGCCCGGCGCCAGCTCGACGTCTCCGACACGCCGGCCGTTGAGGAACGTCTCGTAGATGCCGTGCGCGGTGGCGTAGATCCTGGCTCGTGCCGCAGGCGCCGCCAGCCCGAAGGTATGGCGCAGCACGTGGGCGGATCGCTCGGTCTCCATCGGTTCGATCCAGCGGGCGGCCCAGTCGGCTTTATCGAGCAGTCCCGTCTCGAACCAGGCCGGCGTCGACCATTCGCTCACGCCGCCGTCCGTCCAGACCTTGACCCGCCAGACGACCCGCTGCCGGGAGGCCAGTGTGTCCCCGGGCCATGGGACGAGCACACAGTCTTCGGACTCGATCCGGCCCGGATCACGGCCGTCGATCTCGATGGCGTACGCCTCTTGGCGCGTGGCGCCGTCGGGGAGCCGCCACGAAAGGCGCGGGCGGCGCTCGCCGAGGCCGAGGACGGACGCGCCGAGATGCTCGACCCCAAGGTGCGACGGTGCGTTCACGCGGGCGAGTTCATGATCTCTCTGGAGGCAGCGTACGGCTTCGGGCATTTGGCGTCGACCGGGATCTGTCACATGATCCGATGCCGGGGTGCTCGATGTGGCGTTCGCGGGGGACGTTCCGGCCCGGGTGGCGGTTCGCGTGGAGCTCGAGCCCGGATACGCCCATAGGCACCGGCACCGGCACCGGCATCGGCACGGCTGAGACGAGCCCACCCAGACAATGGCCGAGCGGATGGGTGGCCTGGCTCCTCGCCGGGCCGGGGCGCCGTCAGCGGGCGAGCGGCGACCTTCTGGAAGCCTGTCTAACATCGGCGTCACCAGGTCTCAGGAGGAGGAACATGCGAACGGTGGTCGTAGGAGCTTCGAGCGGGCTCGGGCGCTGCCTCGGCATTGGGCTGGCCCAGCGCGGTGCGCACACGGCACTGCTGGCCCGCCGGCAGCAGCGGCTCGAGGCCGCGGCCGAGGAAGCCGGCCCGGGGACGCTGGCCATTACCTGCGACGTGACGAGCACCGAATCCTGCCGGGCCGCTGTGAACCAGGCTGCCGAGGGTCTCGGTGGCATCGACGCCCTCGTCTACGCGCCGGGTATCGGTCCCCTCGCCCGTCTCGCCGACATGGACGCGGAAACGTGGAGGCGGATCTTCGACACGAACGTGATCGGCGCGGCGCTGGTGACCGCGGCGGCAATGCCCCATCTCACCGATTCCTCGGGCACCGCCGTCTATCTATCGTCGGTGAGCGCTTCCTCGACTCCCCCGTGGCCGGGCCTGGGCGCCTACGCAGTCAGCAAGGCGGCACTCGACAAGCTCGTCGAGGCCTGGAGAGGCGAGCACCCGACCGTGGGGTTCACGAGGGTCGTGGTGGGTGAGTGCATGGGCGGCGAAGGCGACTCCATGCCCGAGTTCGCGAACGGGTGGGACCAGGAGCTCGCGGCGGAAGTCATGCCGCTGTGGTTCGCGCGCAACTACATGAGCGGTGCTTTCGTCGGGATCGAGGACCTCATCACGATCGTCGACTCGCTCCTGCGTCAGGGCGGCGCGGTTGCCATCCCGTCGGTGACGGTCTCCCCCCGTATGCCCGGCTGAGCGGGCGCCTCGGCTCGTCGTATGAAGGTCGAGCATTACCCATACAGCGCGAGTGCCTGGTGGGGCGGGCAGCTCGTCGCCCGGTCCGATGCATGCCTCCGCGTGGAAGAGTTGGGGGCGACGCCCGTCCTGTACTTCCCGCTCGCCGACATCGATCTCGACCGGTTCGAAGACCAGGGGCGCCGAGACTCCACCGCCTGGGGGGAGACGCAGATGTGGAGTATCGCTCCCACCACCGTTGCTACAGCCCCAGTGGACGGCCAGGACATCCTGTCGAGCATTGTTGCGCCTCCGCCGCACCTCCGCGAGCTCAGAGGGTTCGGGGCCTTCGACCAGGACCGGGTGCGGATCGAGGTCACCGATGGGCGCCCGGGTGACCTCGCCCGGGATGTGACCGTCAAGCGGTTCCCCAACTGGGGTGACGCCACTGACCTGATCGATGTGCTGAACCTCCGTCCGGACGGTCCCCTCGCCTTTGTCGGGTCTGCTCGGAGTGACGGGCGACGGCCCGTCGTGGAGGGGAGTCAGATGCTCGGGCAGGCGATCGTCGCCGCCGGACGACATGCCGCCGGACGACGGGCAGTGTCGGCCAGCATGATCTTCCTGCGGGCCGCCGATGCCCGCGAGCCACTCCGGTTCGAGCTGACGGAGCTGACTGCAGGCCGGATCTTCTCCGGCCTGACGGTCCAGGTGTTGCAGGGCCGGCGGTGCTGCGCAGCGGGCACCGTGCTCCTCGACGTGGCGTCCGAGGACGTCATCCGGCACGCCGCGGACCCTCCTGACGTGCCGGGGCCCTACGAGTGCCAGCCGTACGATATGGGGGTGACTGGCCGTGACATCAGGGTGGTCGAGGGCGCCTACACCGACGATCCGGACGCGCCGGCTGGGCCGCCGGTCGTTGACGCCTGGGTGCGCTTCCGCGAGGTGCCTGACGAGCCTGTGCTCAACGCCGGCCTGCTGGCGCAGTTCTCGGGCCACATGTCGATCGCCGCGGCCCTGCGCGCCCACGCCGGTGTCAGTCAGGCGCAGGCGCACCGCACGATCTCCATGGGGATCAACGCCATCAGCCTGTCACTGCACCACGAGGTGCGTGCCGACGAGTGGATGCTCTATCACCATCTCTCGACGTTCGCCGGGGACGGCATGACGCACTCCGAATGCCGCGTTCACGACATCGGGGGCGATCTGCTCGCCTCCTTCAGCGTCGAAGCGATGGTCCGTCCCTTCCCGGCCGGAACCGGCGCTGTCGACGACCGGACGGCGTTATGAGCCTCACGACTGGGCGCGGCCCCTTGAGCGCACGGCCCGCCGGACGCTTCACGGCACCGATGCCGGGACCGGTGACCTACCTGGAGCCGCACCGGCGGCGGGTGCGCGGCACCAAGGACGACGTGACGGTGATCGACAGCGAACACGCCCTGTTGGTGCACCGCCCAGGCTGCCCGCCGACCTACGCGTTCCCTGCGAGCGACGTCGGGGACGTGCCGACCCAGCCCGAGAGCGATGCCCCGGGCTATGTCACGGTCGCCTGGGATGCACTGGACGCCTGGTTCGAGGAAGACGAGCAGGTGTTCGGCCACCCGCGCAACCCGTACCACCGCGTCGACTGTCTGCGCTCGGAGCGACGGCTGCGGGTCGCGGCCGCCGGCACCTCGCTGGTCGACACGGCGGACACCCTGGCCGTCTACGAGACCGCGCTGGAACCCCGCCTTTACGTCGACCCTCGCTTCGTGCGCATGGATCTCCTGCGCGCGAGTACCACCCAGACCTACTGCCCGTACAAGGGCACCGCCACGTACTGGACGGCGCGCATCGGCGACATCGTCCTCGACGACGTGGCCTGGAGCTACGAGGATCCTCTCCCCGAGTCCGCCCCCTTGCAGCACTTTTTGAGCTTCGACGACAGCAGAGTGACCGTCGTGCACGACCTGCCGAAAGCGGGCTGAACGCCCTCGGGGCTCCGAAAACGGTGCCGCTAGTGTGACGACCCGAGCTTTGTCCAGTGGGAATTGGGGGTCTCGAGTTGGATACTTACGAGACACTTCTCTACGAAGAGGATGACGGTGTCGCGATCGTCACTCTCAATCGTCCAGAGGTGCACAACGCGTTCGACCAGCGGATGCAGGCCGAGATGCGTGCCATGTGGCAGTCATTGCGCCGGAACGATGACGTCCGCGCCATCATCCTGACCGGTGCCGGCGAGAAGGCCTTCTGTACGGGCATCGATCGTGCCGAAACGATTGAGCAGGGGTACCTCATCGACGAGGAGCGCCGGCTGAGGATGGCCAACAAGACCGGGCCCGTGTCGACGCCGTTCCAGTACAACGACCCCGGGATCAACATCAACCCGAAGGAGAACGACCTCTGGAAGCCAGTTATCGCCGCGGTCAACGGCATGGCCTGCGCTGGGGCCCTCTACCTGCTGGGCGAGTCCGACATCATCATCGCGGCCGAGCACGCGACGTTCTTCGACCCGCACGTGACCTACGGGATGGTAGCCGGCTTCGAGTCCATGCACCTCTTGCAGAAGCTGCCGTTCGGCGAGACCATGCGTCTGGTGCTGCTCGGGGCGCACGAGCGCATGTCCGCGGAGCGGGCGCACCAGATGGGCCTCGTCTCGGAAATCACGCCCCGGGCCGAGCTCATGGACCGGGCCATGTGGGTGGCACGGGCGATCGCCTCCGCGCCGGTGTACGCCGTTCAGGGGACGGTTCGGGCGGTCTGGATGGCCCACGATCTCTCCCGGCGGGACGCCCGCGCCCAGGTGTCGTCCTTTGTCTCGCTCGGAACTCAGTTCCAGAACATCGCGGAGGGCCAGGAGACGTTTCAGGCACCCCGCCCCGAGTGGCGTCTGCGCTGATTCCGGCGGCCGGACCGCTTCCGCCGGACAGAGGTGAGGATGACCGGTCCCGAGTGCGACGATCCGCCGGCGCCCGGCGCCGGCGGATCGTCATCACACTCTGACCGAGCGCCTACGAAGTGCTGGCGGTCGAGGTCCCGGGGATGTCGGTCCCACAGACCGGCTGTGACGAGATCGCCGTGAACCCGGTCTTCCCCGCCTTCATGACCCACGCGCACGTCGGTGACTGGTCGTGCCCGAAGATCGTCGAGTAGTTGATCGGCTTCGGCAGGAGTCCGTTGGCGTCGTAGGACTTCAGATTCCGCAGGTCCTTGATGACGGCCGCGTGCGTCGGGTTCGGACCCGCCATCTGCAGGCCCTTGATCATCAGGTCGGCCCCCGTCCACGCCTCGTACTGGCCAAAGGTCGGGAACTGCGTGTTGGTGAAGTGCGCGTACTTCTCCATGGCCGTCTGCATCTGCTTCGTGCCGGAGTTCGCCAGAGGCCAGGGGCGGAAGGGCGAGAAGAAGTAGGCGCCCTGCAGGGCCGGCCAGGCCGGCGAGGTGATGGCGTCCGGCTCGTAGCCCGTGGCATACAGCGTCGCCTTCAGCTTGACTCCGGCCTGCTTGAGCGCGGTCGCCAGGGCGTAGTTCGAGTTGGCGTCCATGGCGGGCACCATGGCGTTGACGCCCTTCTGCTTCGCGATCAACGCCGCTGCTGTGAAGTCCACACCGCCGAACGGCACGGTGGTGTTGAGGACGCCGACCTTGCCGCCGGCGTGCTGGAACGATTCGGCCGTGCCCGTGGCGGCCCGGGAGGAGGAGGGCGAGATTCCGTACCCGTACGCGCCGAGCACCGTGCCGCCGTGGGCCTTGAGGAAGGCGCCGATCTGGGTGTTGACCGGGTACTTGGGGTTCACGCTCCCCTCGTCAGAGGCGAACATGTTCGTGTAGGGCTGCGTGCCCCACTCGGGTCCGTCGTCGTAGGTACCCGTCACGGGCACGCCCGCCTGGTTGGGATACTTGGCGGCCAGGAAGAAGAGCGGACTCTGCGAGACGATGCCGAAGGCCTTGGAGTCCGCCTCCTGCACTGCGGTCGCGATCTGTGCGGGGTTCGTCTGGTCGTCGATCACGAGGCCCACCAGTTTGTGGCCGTTGACGCCACCCTGCGCGTTCTGCATGGCGATCCGCGCGTTGAACCCGGCTGGCGACGAGGAGTTCTGGGACGCGCCCGCACCGGTCAAGTCGGTGACGTAGGCAATGGTGATCGGCGCCGGCGATGCGGCGGCGGGCGCCGTGGTCGTCGCCATCAGGGACAGCGGCAGACCGACCACGGCTGCAGCCATGACCGCAAAGGCCGTGCGATGCGGACGAATCATTGGGTGCATTTGCAACTCCCTCCCCCGGACCCACGCCTTGGGCCCTGTGGCGTTGGAGGCGGATGCAAAACCCGCCTCTTCCTTTTGTAAATGCCCTTATCGCTCAGAGCAAGGCGAGTTACTGTAACCCATTCGTAACGCCAGCGGGAGTCGCCCCCTCGGCCTCACCCAGGTACCGGTCGATGACTTCCTGGCCCGCCTCGGACGCCGCGCCTGACCAGCCCACTCGGCCGCGCATCAAGATGACGCAGGTGTCAGCCATGGCCAAGGCACGATGGACGAACTGCTCGCTGAGCACGATCGTGATCCCGGAGCGACGGGCCTCCTCGAGCCCCTCGAAGACCGATTCGGCGATGAGCGGCGCGAGGCCGAGCGACATCTCGTCGGCGATCACAAGCTTCGGGGACACGGCGAGGGCGCGGGCAAGCGCCAGCATCTGCTGCTCACCACCGGAGAGGCTGCCGGCCCGCTGGGAGCCTCTGCGGCCCAGCACCGGGAACCGATCTATCGCCCGCTCAATCGCTCCGGCCCGGTCCTGCCGTCGCTCCTGCGCCACGGCCATCCGCAGGTTGTCAACCACCGAGAGCCCCGGAAAGATGCCCCGTCCCTCCGGGATGTACGTGAGGCCGAGCCGACGGATGCGGTGCGCGGGGAAGCCGGTCACGTCTTGACCTTCGAAGAACACCTTGCCGACGGTCGGTGCGACCAACCCGGAAATGGTCCGGGCGAGCGTGCTCTTGCCGGCACCGTTCGCGCCGAGCACTGCGACCACGGTGCCGGGCTGGACCTCGAGCGAAACGCCGAAGAGCGCCTTCGACGACCCGTAGCTCACGTCGAGGTCGTGCACTTTGAGAATGGGCACGGTCACGACGGCTCAAGCCCAGTCGGATTCACGCTGCTCGCCGTTCGTGCCTGGGGTTCGCTGTCGCCCAGGTAGGCGGCCCGGACGGCGGGATCGTTCCGGATCTCCTCCGGCGTGCCGACCGCGATGCATTCCCCGAAGTCGAGCACGAAGACCGTGTGTGAGAGCGCGAGCACCGCTGCCACGTCGTGCTCGACAATGATCAGCGAGAGCGGATGGTCGGCCTCTTCGACGATCTGCGCGAAGACGCCCAGGAGGTTCTCCGAGGCCTTCATATCGAGGCCCGACAACGGCTCGTCGAGGAGCAGGACCTGCGGGTCGCTGGCCAGGGCCCGTCCGACCTCGACCAAACGGGCGACGCCGAGTGGCAGGGCGGCGACCGGGGCGCTCGCCACCCTCGTCAGCCGCAACAACTCGAGGATCACCTCGACGCGCTCGTTCTCCGCCGCGGACGGCGGAAGCAACGAGCGGGGATCGAACATGTCGCGCCAGAGACGCACTCGCGCCACTCGGGCTCGGTAGGCAAGTATCAGGTGCTCGCGCACGGTCAGGCCCAGGAAAAGCTCTGGCTGCTGGAACGTTCGCGCCAGGCCCTGGCTGGCCCGGGCGCGGGCCGACGAATTCGTGACGTCCTCTCCGCGCAACCGCACGCGACCCGAGTTCGGACGGAGCAAACCGGACAACACGCCGAGCAGCGTTGACTTGCCGGCGCCGTTCGGCCCGACGAGGCCGGCGATCCGGCCAGGCTCGATCCCGATGGAGACGTCGGAGAGCGCCGTCAGCCCCCCGAAGCGCACGGTGATACCCGTGGCCTCCAACACCGGGGTCAGACCCCCGGATGTCTCGTCGGGCCCCGCATCGGTCACGAAAGGCACCGTCGTCACGACACGCCCTCGGCCACTCTCGGCGCACCGTCCACCGACCCCAAGTCCCCCGCCGACGGGCTCGTCCCGTCGATGAACTGCTGGTCACCGGGTGACGCCGGCCTGAGGTGCAGGAGGAGCCGGCGAAGCCGGCGACTCTGCTCGGCGAGGGTGCCGTCGGGGTACTTGGCGGCGCCGATTGCCCCGAGACCGAAGAGGATCTGGAGAATGGTGGGCAACACCGTCACCGTCGAGAAGTAGTACTGCAAGAGAGCACTCGGGAAGACGAACGCCAGTCCGGCGATCAGTGCCGCGGCATTTGACCGCACACCGATCGTCACGAGCACGGCCAGCCAGACGACGCCGGCGAAGGTGGCGAATTCGGCCGGCTGGAACGTCGTCTGCGCCATGGCGAGCAACGCGCCACCCATCCCCGCGATGAAGGCGGCGAGCGCGCCGGCGATCACTTTCATCTGCACCACGCTGATGCCCGACGTCTTGGCTCCCGCCTCGCTCCAGCGCGCCGCGTTGAGAGCGAGGCCGGTGGTCGATCTTCGGAAATTGACGATGAAGAGAGCGATGATCACGAATACGACCAGGCATAGGTACGCGTACGCCAGATCCGAGGCGGCGAACCCGGGCCGGTTGATGGTCAGCCCGAGGCCCTGATTCACGAAGCTGGGCAGGGTGAAGACCAGGTTCTCCATGAGGAGCCCGAAGGTGAGGGTGACGAGGGCGACGTAGAGGTCGCCGAGTCGGATGCTGAGGAATCCGACGAGAGCACCGATCGCCATGGCGATGAGCCCGCCCACCAGGGCAGCGGCGAGGACCGGCCAGCCGTGGTTGTTGGCGAGCTGCGCCGTCGTGATCGCCCCCACGCCGGCGAAGGTGATCTGGCAGAGCCAGAGCATCCCGCCCTCGCCCGTCACAATGGTCCAGGACAAGAAGATGACCGCATAGGCGAAGGCCGAGGCGAACAGCCCCACCCACAACCCGCCGACAATGAGCGGCAACACGCTCACGGCCACGATCAGCACAAGCGGCCCGGCGTACTTGCCGAAGAAGCCCAGGGACGCGGTCTCCAGCACGCTGCTGGTCGAGCCGGCCAGCCGGCTCTCTCCCTGCGGCGTGATCGCCCGGTCGAGCGCGCCACCCCACCCGTCGGCGTCCCCCACCCTGCCCCGGCGCACCAGGCTGTAGATCAGGAAGACGCGCGATGACGATGAAGGGCACGGCATCGATGATCTCCGTCGTCCATTGGCTGGCCGGGGGGAGGTAGCGCTGGAAGAGGGAGGTCGCCACCCCCATCAGGAGCCCGACGACCACCGCCACCGGCAAGTTGCGCAGCTGCGCGGCCACGACGGCGGCGAACGAGGCCGCGATCAGGAGGGTGAAGTTGCCCGCATCGAGGCCGATGATTGGCGCGGCGAGGACGCCGCACAGCCCCGCGAAGAATGTGCTGACCGCCCAGACCCCGACCGAGATCGCCGTGGGGTTGGTCCCCGAGAGGTCCGTCATGGCCGGCGAGTCGACCATGGCCCGCACCTTCAGCCCGACCTCGGTGTAGCGAAGCACCCCGGCACCGATCACCACGGTGAGGACGACGCAGATGTAGACGATGACCTGGTCGAGAGTCACCGGGACCCCGAGGAACTGGTACACGTGCACTGGTTCGGGCGCGAGCCCCGGAGCCTGCTGGATGGCTTGGTTGCCGAAGAACCACGTGGCCAACGCAGGGAAGGCGACGAGGAGACCGATGGTGGCCACGACCTTGATCAGCGGGGACGACAGCCGCAGGAAGCGGAAGAGCACCGCGTAGAGGAACACTCCGAGCGCGGGCGCAGCGATGACGACGCTGACGATGGCCGACAGACGCGATGCTCCATCCGTGCTGCGTGTGCAGGTAGTAGTAGAAGCGCGCGATGAAGAACGCCATGGCGCCGAAGGCGAAGTTCAAGATGCCCGACGAGGTGTAGGTGATCACCAGACCGGCGGAGGCGATGGCGTAGATCCCTCCGAGCACCAGTCCGGCGATCACGAATTGCAGCATCGAGTGGGACCCACCCCTTCTGGCCGGCCGGTTCCGCCGGGCGTTTCTGACATCGACGTCGATTCAGATACTAACGAGGCAGGCCCTGTGCTGCACGACGCCGAATTAGGGCTGTGAACAGGAGCGTTGGACCACCCGAGCGCGCGTTGGCTAGCGCAGATTCGCGCCTCGTCGAGCGTTCGGTGCGACGGGGTGAATCGCGGCGCGCTCTGCGCTCACTGATCGGCGCGGACCTTGTCCTTGACTGCCGGCACGATCGGCGGGGCGTCCTTCCAATTGGGGATGCCGGAGTCCTCCAGGGCGACCGGGATAGCGGTTCTCGTTGACCCAGGCCCAGTGCGAGTGGTTGAGCTCGTGCAGGGTGAAGCAGGCGTTGAGCGCGTTGTAGAAGCCCATGTTGTCGACGCTCTGGTTGACCGACTCCTTGATGAGCAGGGACGTCATCGTGGGCAGCTGGGCGATCCGCTCGGCGAACTCGACCGTGCGCTCCGTGAGCTCGTCGAGCGGGAACACCTTGCTCACCATGCCGAGCCGGTGTGCCTCGTCGGCGTCGATCGAGTCGCCGGTGAGCAGGAGCTCCTTCGCCCGCGGGGCCCGAACTCCCACGGGTGGGCGAAGTACTCGACGCCGCACATGCCCAGGCGGGTCCCGACGACGTCGGCGAAGCGCGTGCCCTCGGCAGCCACGATGAGGTCGCACGCCCACAGCAGCATGAGGCCCGCGGCGTAGACGTCGCCGTGGGCCTGGCCGATGGTGATCTTGCGCAGGTTCCGCCAGCGCGCGTGTTCTCGAAGAAGTAGTGCCACTCCTGGAGCATCAGGCTCTCGGCGCCCTTGCGGGTGCCGCCGTTGATGGTGCGGGTCGGGTGCTGGTTCGGCCCGGGCATCATCTCCTCGCGCGACTCCTTGGAGCCGAGGTCGTGCCCCGAGGAGAACATCGGGCCCCGTGCCGCCCAGGATCACGACGCGGACCTCGTCGTCCGCCTCGGCCTCGCATGAACGCGTCGTCAGCTCGACCAGCAGCCCGCGGTTCTGGGCGTTGCGGGCCTCGGGCCGGTTCAGCATGATGCGGGCGATCTTGCCCGAGTCGAGCGTCTCGTACGAGGACGTACTTGTAATCAGGCATCTCCGGCTCCCTCTGCTGAGCGCGCTTCGTCGGCGCGGCGTGACACTACCGTTCGTCCGCGCCCGCGTAGTACTTGGGCCGGCTCCGAGCGGTCGAGACCGCGCGTCGTGACGCACGGCGCGGTGCTACGCGGCGGCCCCGGCGGGACCTCGACGTGCATGATGCGGGCCAGGTTGCCGCCCATGATCGTTCCGCACGTCCTCGTCGGCCAGGCCCGCCGGCAGGTGGTCGACGTAGCTGCAAGGCTCGGCCAGTCCCTCGGGGTGGGGCTAGTCGGAACCGAAGAGCAGGTGGTCGGCGCCGATGAGCGTCGATGAGGCGCCGAGGTCGTCCTCGTGGAACGGGCTGACGTAGACGTTCCGCTTGAACTGCTCGACCGGGTCGCCGTCGAAGGCGTGCGGCATCTTCTTGTGGATGTCGCCAGGTGCTCGACGAAGGCGGGAATCCATTGCCCGCCGGCTTCAATGGAGGCGACCCGGAGGTCGGGGAAGCGGGCGAACACGCCGTGGCAGACGAAGGCGGCCATCGTGTCCTCGATCGGTCGGTGACCGCCGGTCATGTAGCGGAACGAATCGAGCCGGAAGGGCAGCATCTCCTCGGGCCGGTCCAGTCGTTGGCTGTACCGGGTGTAGCCACTGTCCGAGGAGTGCATCGACACGAGGATGTCGGCATCGACCACGGCCTGCCAGAACGGGTCGAACTCGGGGTACCCGAACGAGCGGGAGCCGCGGAACCCCGGTACGGGCGCCGGGCGGATCAGGACCGTCTTCGCCCCCCGCTCCAGCACCCATTCGAGCTCCTCGATCGCCTTGTCGACGATGGGCAGCGTGATGACCGGCGTCGCGAAGATCCGGTCCTCGTAGTTGAAACTCCACTCCTCGTACATCCACTCGTTCAGTGCGTGGATCGCCGCGTGCGTCAGTTCGGGATCGTCCCGCATGCGCTCCTCGAGCAGGCTGGCGAGTGTCGGGAACATCAGCGAGCGGTCGACGCCGAGCTCGTTCATCAGCTCGATGCGGGGCTCCGGGTCGCTGGAAGGCCGGGAGGCTCCGTATGGGCTCGCCCGATGATCTCCCGATACGACTTTCCCTCCGGGTTGCCGTTCCGGAAGTACTCCTCCTGGGCGCCGGGCCTCGCCACGACCTCGAAGGTGGGGTTCGGGATGTACTCGCTGACCGTGCCCCTGATCATGATCTTCGTCCGGCCCCGTAGGTCGACGTAGTCGATGGCGCCCTTGTAGCGGTCGGGCAGGTACCGCGTGAAGGAGTCCCTGGTCTCGTAGAAGTGGTTGTCGGCATCGAAGACGGGGAAATCGCAGACTCTCGGCATGACTCATCATGATAGACGTTTTTTGACTGCGACGTCAATATCAGAGAATGGGAAATTGGCCCCGTCCGATGCGGATCGTCTTTCGAGAAGAATCGCGGTCCTACCTGGTATTTCAGTCAGGAAAACCCACTGGAGACGGACAGGGACCCGGCGACTCCATCGGAATCCGACCTCCGAGAGACCGGTCAGCGATTCGTCGGGAAGTGCAGCTCCATGCTGCTCGGGCCGGCGTCGGGCCACCGGGACGTCACGACCTTGGGTCGCGTGTAGAAGCGGACCCCGTCAGGCCCGTAGATGGAGGAGTCCCCGAATATGGAGTCCTTCCAACCTCCGAAGGAGTGTGACGCCACCGGAACGGGGATGGGGACGTTGATTCCGACCATTCCGACCTGGACCTCTCGCTCGAATCGCCGCGCCACGCCGCCATCCCGGGTGAACAGAGCAGTGCCGTTGCCGTACGGGTTCGCGTTGACGAGCGCCAGGGCCTCGTCGAACGTCGGGACCCGCACGACACTGAGCACGGGGCCGAAGATCTCGTCGTCGTAGACCCGCATACCGGGTTTCACTTCGTCGAGCAGGGAGCAGCCGACGAAGAACCCCGTGTCGTGCCGCTGGCCCGACCCGTCCACGACGACCTTGGCCCCCTCGTCCGCTGCGTGCTCCACGTAGGAGCTGGACGCGGTCACGGTGCTCTGAGGTGATCAGCGGGCCCATCATCGACTCCCGGTCGTCACCGGCACCGACCACCACGTCGGGAATCCGGCTCGCGATGGCGTCGATGAGCGGGTCGGCAACCGGCCCCACCGCCACGACGACCGAAATGGCCATGCACCGCTCACCGGCCGACCCATACGCCGCCGACACGGCGGCATCGGCCGCAGCGTCGAGATCGGCATCGGGAAGCACGACCATATGGTTCTTGGCGCCACCGAGTGCCTGGACCCGCTTGCCGTTCCGCGTCCCCGTCTCGTAGATGTGACGCGCCACCGGCGTGCTGCCGACGAAGGAGACCGCAGCCACGTCGGGGTGCGCGAGAAGGGCCTCGACCGCCACCCGGTCGCCCTGCACCACGTTGCAGACCCCGTCCGGGAGCCCGGCGCGCTGCACCATTTCGGCCAGAATCAGCGAGGCCGACGGGTCCTTCTCGGACGGCTTCAGCACGAAGCAGTTCCCGCAGGCGATGGCGTTGGCCATCATCCACAGCGGCACCATGACCGGGAAATTGAACGGGGTGATCCCGGCGACGACGCCGAGGGGCTCGAGCACGGTGCGGATGTCGACTCCGGTCGCGACCTCCGAGTTCGAGGATCCCTTGAGGAGGTTGGGAATGCCGCAGGCGAACTCGACGTTCTCGATCCCTCGCGCCACCTCGCCCTTTGCGTCCTCGAGCACCTTCCCGTGCTCCCGGGTGACGGCGGCTGCGAGCTCGTCCCGGTTGGTGTCGAGCAGCTCGCGCAACCGGAACAGCAGGCCGGCCCGGCGGGTCAACGATGAGGACCGCCACTCGTGCGACGCGGCGACCGCGGCCTTCACCACGGCATCCACCTCTGCGGGCGTGGCCAACGCGACTTCCG
Source organism: uncultured Acidimicrobiaceae bacterium (assembly GCA_963764305.1). Classification (GTDB taxonomy): domain Bacteria; phylum Actinomycetota; class Acidimicrobiia; order Acidimicrobiales; family RAAP-2; genus Bog-473. The sequence continues at coordinate 427,532 of CAVXSD010000007.1, forward strand.
CGGTCTGAGCCCCGATGGCCGGGTCGTACACCGGTGCCGTCCGCCCGGATACGCCGGGCACAGCTTTGCCCGCTATGAAATGCCCGATATGCGTCATGCCGGAGCCGGCGGTCTCACAGTCGGTAGAGCGTGCGCGCATTCTCACCGAAGATCTTACGGCGAGCTTGGGGCGAGAGCGTCTCCATCTTCTTCTCGACGCTCTGGAGCGGATTCGGGTAGAGGCAGGTCGGATGGGGGAAATCCGTCTCGAAGAGGATGTTGTCCTCGCCGACAGCGTCGATGAGGTCCGGAAGTTTGTTGCGGTTGTTCTCGAACCAGAATGTTGCGTACATGTTCGTCCGGAAGTACTCCGAGGGTAACTTGCCGAGCGCGGCGAGCTCCCGGGGCGCGTTCTCCGACATCTCGTAGTCGAGGGCCTCGAGGATGAAAGGAATCCACCCGACACCGCTCTCGACCGAGACGACCTTGAGGTCAGGGTGGCGGTCGAACACGCCCGAGAGGATCACGTTCGTAACGACGCGCGCGTTCCCGATGAAGAGCAGCGTGCCGCCGATGGCCAGCTTGGTGTTCTCGGCATGGGAGTCCCACGGGTACTGCCCGAAGAAGGTCATGGCCGTCTGGCTTGCACCGATGTGGAAGTGCACCGGGAGACGCAGCTCCGAGCAGGCTTCCCAAAAGGGGTCCCAGGCCCGGCTGGCCAGGTCCGGCGCACCGAGATCCTGGGGGTCCGAGGTCATGTTCACGCCGCGCGCTCCGAGGTCGGCGACGCGCCGGGCCTCGCTGACGCAGGAGTCGACGTCCCAGGCGGGCATGAGCGGGAGCGGGAGGAGGCGGTTGCCCGAGTCGGCCTGGATCTCCGCCATGCCGTCGTTGTAGATCTCGATGGCCAGGCGGCAAAGGGCCAGGTCGTCCACCATGCCGAGGTCTTGGCCGCCGAGGCCGATGGTGCTCGGGAAGATGATCTGCGCGTCGATCCCGCACTGGTCCAGCACGCCCAGGCGGACAACGGGGTCGTGCGCGCCGAGGTGCACCTCGTCATGGGACCACTCCATGAGGGCCCGGTACGAGCTCTCCTTGGTGCCGTCGCGTGCGATAACACCGCCGGCACTGAAGCGGCCGACGGGATGGCCGTCGAAGACCCACATCAGCTGGCCGTCTACCTCCTCGACCCGCGGGACGCGGTCCCGGACCGAAGCCGGGGCGCGCTTGGTGAAGAGGTCGGGAGCCTCGCACCAATGCGAGTCGGCGTCGATGACGAGCATGTCCTTCAACATTGACGTCGATATTAGAGTCAGTTGGCAAGATGCACAATGAGCCGATCTGTCGATGGTCGGGCGTATCGGCTGACGGGCAATCGGGCAGGCCGCCCCTGGGGACGTAATATGTCCTCGGTGTTCGATTACGACGTCGATGTCAATACTGGGCGGTGCCCCGGAGCCCGGAGAGGGTGATGCGACCCCTCCCCGAGCTGACTCCGGCCAACGAGTGGTTCTGGACCTCCGGAGCGGACGGCACCCTGCGCATCCAGGGCTGCACGGACTGCCGCCAACTGGTGCACCCGCCCGTGCCCATCTGCCCCTACTGCCGGAGCCGGTCGTCCAAGCCGGCCGCAGTGTCAGGCCGCGGCACCGTCGTCGGGTACACGGTCAACACCCACCGCTGGCTGCCGGACTTCGACCCGCCCTACGTGATCGCCAACGTCGCCTTGGCGGAGGACGCCCGCGTCCACCTGACGACGAACATCGTGGGCTGCGACCCGTCCGACGTCGGAATCGGCCAGGAGGTCACGGTCCGTTTCGAACAGCAAGAGGACGTATGGCTCCCGCTCTTCGAGCTGACGGGGTCCGTCGACCCGGTCGACCGCGTCGAGGAGCCGGTGCGGCCGCGCCCCCGGGCTCCCCTCGGTGACGAGCGCTTCGAGCACAAGGCGGTGCTCAGTGGTATCGGCCGCTCCACGTTCGGGCGGCGGCTGATGGTCGACCCGCTCGCGCTGGCCGTCGATGCCAGCCTCGAGGCGGTCGCCGATGCCGGGTTGACGCTCGACGACATCGACGGCTTGTCGACCTATCCCGGGGCCGCCGGAGGGGGGATGAGCGAGGGCGGTGCCAGCGCCATCGAAGAAGCCCTCCGCATCCACCCGACCTGGATCAACGGTGGCGGCGACCTTCCCGGACCGGGCGGTTCGGTCATTGCCGCCGCCATGGCCGTGGCCTCAGGACTCTGCCGCCACGTGCTCTGCTTCCGCACCGTCTGGGAGTCCACCTTCGCCGCCCTGGCCGCCCGGGGACACAGTGGACAGGGCGGCCCGCGTGCCGAGCGCGTGTCAGGACCGTTCCGGGAATGGCGCGCGCCCTTCGGTGCCATGTCGGCCGCCAACTGGATCGGCATGAACGCCAACCAGTACCTACACCGCTACGGCGCTCCCCGCGAGATGCTCGGCTTGATCGCGGTCAACGCCCGGCGGAACGCGGCGCTGAACCCGCGTGCCATCTACCGAGACCCCATGACGATGGACGACTACCTCTCGGCCCGGCCCATCACCTCCCCGTTCGGGCTCTACGACTGTGATGTGCCTTGCGACGGCTCCATCGCCGTGATCGTGTCGGCGGCAGACATCGCGGGAGATCTCCCCCATCCGGCGGTGCGCATCGAGGCCGTCGGCACCCAGATCCTCGAACGGGTGTCGTGGGACCAGGACACCCTCACCCACGAGCCCCAGGTCATCGGCCAGGCCGCACACCTGTGGACCCGGACCGGCGTGCGGCCCTCCGAGGTCGACCTTGCACTGGTCTACGACGGCTTCACCTTCAACGCCATCTCGTGGCTCGAGGGCCTCGGGTTCTGCGGGTTCGGCGAGGCCTATGACTGGCTCGATGGCGGACGGCGCATCGCCCTCGACGGCGAGCTCCCCGTCAATCCGCACGGGGGACAGCTCTCCGAGGGACGGACCCACGGCTTCGGGTTCCTCTACGAGGCGGTCAGCCAGCTCCGCCACGACGCCGGCGAGCGTCAGGTGAGGGACGCCAAGACCGCCGTGGTCACTTCCGGCGGCGGCACGCCGTCCGGCGTGCTGCTCCTCCAGCGGATTGACGCCTGACCTCGTGACAACCGCATCGTGTGTCCCCCAGTGGCCCCAGGAAGCGACGGTACATTGATGCCACCGCTCCCGGAGCCCGCACGGAAGGAGAAGGCCGTGTCGATGACCCCACCGCTGACCGGCGAGAAGCCCAGTGGGCCCCGCTCCCGCAAGGGGATCGAGACGCGGGCCCGGCTGGTCGCAGCCGCCAAGGAGGTGTTCGAGCGCGATGGCTTCCTCGACGCCCGCATCTCCGACATCGCGGAGCGGGCCGGACTCTCCCACGGATCCTTCTACCACTACTTCGAATCGAAGGAAGAGGTCTTCCGTGAGGTAGCGGCCGCGGTGGAAGAGCGCCTCCAGGAGCCGCTGTACAGCGTCATCCTCGACTCATCGTCGACTGCGCCTCCCTTCGAGCGGATCCACGAAGGCATACGCCGCAACCTCGAGGCCTACCGGGACGAAGCTCGGATCATGGGCGTCATCGAGCAGGTGTCGCGCTTCGACGACGAGCTCCGTGCGTCGCGCCACGAGCGGCACCACGTCTCATCCGCGCAGATCGCCGATTCCATCCGGCGGCTCCAGCGTCATGGCCTCGCCGACAAGCAACTGGACCCGGACATCGCCGCCGCGGGACTCGGCGCGATGACCTACCGATTCCCCGAGATGTGGTTCGTGCAGGGCCTTCTTGACTGCGACTTCGATACAGGAGTTGAACAGCTGGCGCGTTTGTTCGTCAACGCGCTGGGCTTGCCCGAAGCGTCCGCAACGTCGACGCCACGAGCATCCTGAACACCTAGCCAGACACACCCGATCGCGGGCCGGCCGTGACGGTCGTCCAGAGCGGAGACGGGCGCGAGGTCATGGCCCGGCCCTTCGGCCCGGTGAAGGTGAGCTCCTCGTTGGCGTTGCCCGTCATCTCCCAGCCCGCCGAGTGCACCAGGTGATGGTGGTGCAGGCACAACAGCGCGAGGTTGTCGAGGTCGGTGCGCCCTCCGGGCTTCCAGGCCACGATGTGGTGGACGTTGGTGAAGGTGACGTTGCTACATCCCGGGAAGCGGCAGTGGCGGTCCCGGCGCATCACCTCGCGGCGCTGGGCGTCTGAGGGGGTGCGCCGGGCCCGGCCCTCGTACATGGTGTGGCCGACATCGTCGTCGACCCCGATGGCGACGGTGGCGTCGCAGGCGATCCGGCGCACCGTCTCGGTGCTGATCAGCCCGTCGCGCTCGAGCTCACCGGCCAGGGTGCTCCCCTCGCCGTCGTCGTCGACCAGGGCGGCCAGGGGGACGTGAGCGACGACGAAGTACGGGGGCGCCGTCGTCGTGGTGCCGTGCGCCTGCGCACCCGACGAGGAGGTATGGATCATCTCCATGAAGGCGTCGCAGAGGCGCTGGTCCCAGGGCGTCTCGCCGTTTGAGGGGACCTGGCGGGCCCGGGCCTCGAGGCAGGCCCGGGTCTGGGCGAAGGACTCGGGGGGAAGCTGGACGCTCATGGTGCGGAACGCCTCGTTGAAGCGCAGGTAACGGCGTTCGTGCTCCGAAGGCGAGGTGGCGACGGCGGTGGCGCTCGTGCGGGCCACATCGGCCAGCTCACGCACGGTGCACTCGCGGGCCTGGTCACAGAGCTCCTGGTCGCTCTCGGGCGTGGCCACGTCGGCCACGGCGCGGACCTTGTCGATGGACAGGTCCCCGGCGCAGAGGGATCCGACCAGGTGGGGGATGTCCCAGGCCTTCTCGCCCAGGCGCCCAGGCGCGTGCGGTCGGGGTCGAGATCCCGAAGCGCTCGGCGGCCCAGGCCTCCGCCGACGTCGCGCCCTCGTCCCGGTACACCTGGCGCCGGCTGGCCTCGCCCAAGAGCACGACGATCTCCCCTCGACGGCCGCCTTCTGGCGGAAGGCCCGATCGAGACGCTCGACGACCTCCTCGTTGGACAGTGCGGCCGCGGTAGAGATCGCTCCGGGTGCGTGCGTGGGAGTGGGGGTCTCGACCATCGGGCGGAGAACGGTCGCCGGGCGACCGGGGAGAGTCCGCCGGAAGAGCGTCCCGCAGATGGGGGCGGTCAGCCGAGAACTTCGGCCTGCCACTCCAGAAGTTGCGGGGCCAGGCGCGGCCAGCGGGCGAACAGCCCCTCGTCCCGGGCGTCCTGGCGCTCGATCCACTCGCGGTCGCCCCAGGGCGGCTCGGTCAGGCGGGACTTCGGCAGCATTTCTGCGAGCAGCTCGGAGGTGGCCCGTGTGTGATGCGGGTCACTGGCGCCACTGCGGAAGACCAGGGCCGGGACGTTCAGGGTCCGGGCCTCGGCATCGGGGAGACCCGGGATGTGCTCGTCGTCGCGCGGGCAGTAGGCCAGCATCCAGCGCTCCATCGTCGCCACGAATTCAGCCGGGTCCTGCGCCAGGAACCGGTCGCGGTTGGAGGGGTTCTGAACCAGCACCTCCTCCCATTCGGGGAGCGCCACCACCGCCTCCATCCCGTCCTTCCACGCCGCCGCCAGTGACCCCCCGCAATAGTGCGTCGCCAGCGACAGCAGGCCGTACACCCCGCCGCTGATCCACCAGACCGCCAGGCCCGCCGCGGTCTCAGGATGGCGCGATGCGGTGAGCAACGACACCCGGGCCCCGCCCGAGCCACCGGCGATGACCGCCGGTGTCATATCGAGATGCCGGAGCAACCCGGCGAGCGCGTCGGCCTGCATGGCGGACTCCGACGGGCCCTCGAAGCTCACGTCGGACTCGCCGCAATTGGGCCGGTCCCAGATCAGCACCTTGTTGCCCTGCTCGGCCAGCGCCCCCGCGAGCTCACGCACGCCGGGTGACTCCTTGGTGAAGCGCCCGCCCGGCGTGATGGCCCACGGGCGGCCTTCGCCGACCGTCTCATACGCCAGCGACAGTCCGTTGATCTTGGCGACGGCCATGGATGAACTCCTCTGAACTCGACGCCGGGTTCTGACGCCCCGGCTGGTGATCAGGTGCCGCCAGCCGGGCCCCGGGGCACGTCGCGGAACGGCACGTCCTTGTCCAGCCTGCGCTCGCGGGGCATGGAGAGCACCCGCTCGCTGATGACGTTGCGGGCCATCTCGGTCGTCCCACCCCCGATGGTCCCTCCCTGGCGCATCAGGAAGTTCACCGCGCTGTTGGACGCTGCAGTGTCGTCGGTCCAGGCCGCTCCGTCCGGGCCGGCCGCCTCGTAGGCCAGCGTCACGATCCGGGTGGTCGCCATGCCCTTGAACAGGCGGACGAGGGCCGCCGCCTGGTCGTTCAGGCGCCCCGTTCGGATGCTCTCGCTCACGTACTCCGACATCTCCTTGCTGACCAACTCGAGCATCCGCGCCTCGCCCACCATCTCGCGCACGGACGGGTCCTGCAGCCGCCCCTTCTCCCGGGCGATGGCGAAGACGGTCGACGCATCCATGTTCCCGTGGGTCAGGCCGATGGGCTCGGTGACGTACGGCGAGTTGTAGAGCATCCGCTCGTAGAACATCCACCGCGTGGCGACGGTCCACCCGTCGTCGACGTCACCGATGCGCTCCGTGTCGGGCACGATCACGTCGGTCATGAATTCCTGACAGAACTCACGCGAGCCGTTCAGCATCTCGATCCTGTGCACCTCGATGTTCGGCTGGTGGATCGGCAGCATGAACACCGACAGTCCCCGGTGTTTGGGGACGTCCCAGTTGGTACGGGCGAGGCACAGGCCCCAGTCGGACCACCAGGCGCCCGTGGTCCAGACCTTGGAGCCGTTCAGCACCCACTGGTCGCCGTCTCGCACGGCGGTGGTGAGGGCCCCGGCGACGTCGGAGCCACCGCTGGGCTCCGAGAGGAACTGCATCCAGAGCGCCTCGCCCCTCAGGATCGGGGGGAGGTGGCGCAGCTTCTGCTCCTCCGTGCCGAACTCGAGGATGACCGTCGCGCACGGCGACAGGTTCGGCACCTGCATCCGGATGGGGTACTCATGGCCGACGAGCTCCTCGTTGAGGACCTTCTGGTGCTCCGGCGTCAGGCCCTGCCCGCCGTAGGCGCGCGGGAAGCAGATGCCGGCCAGCCCCGCGTCGAAGAGCATGCGCTGGAGCTCCCGGTCACGGGCCACCGCGGCGAGCTCCATCTCCTCGCTCAGCCCGGTGTAGCCGAGGCGCAGCTCCTCGGGCGATACCTCCCGGAGGTTGGACCGGATGAAGGCTCGGGCCCGCTGCCGGAAGCTCCCGAGGTCCTCCATGTCGTCCGCGCCCTCCGCCTGCTCCATCCGTAGCGCGCTCACGCCGCCACCTCGTCCCGCTCGGCCACGAGCGCGGCGATGCGCTGGCGGTGGTCGGCCGGCGTCCCGGCCAGCGCACGATCCACGATGAGGCGGCGCAGGTACAGGTGCAGGTCGTGCTCGAACGTGACCCCGATGCCCCCGTGCATCTGCACGCAGTCCTGCAGCAGCTCGGCGCCGTACTGGCCGATGTAGGCCTTGGCCGCGCTGACCAGCTCGGGCGCCCCGTCGTCGCCCACTTGGGTGGCGGCGCAGGCCGCCGCGCTGATGGCATGGGAAGCCTCGAGCCAGCTCATCATGTCGGCGAACCGGTGCTTGAGTGCCTGATACGAGGCGAGAGGGCGCCCGAAGGAGTAGCGGTCGAAGGCCCACTCGACCGTCATGTCGAACCCGGCCTGCATGGCCCCGACCGACTCCGCGTTGAGGATGACCAAGAACACCTGGAACTGGCGGTCGACGTCTGCCGAGGCCTTCCCTCTCGCCCCGACCACCGCGTCGGCGGGGACCCGCACGTCGTCGAAGGTCACGGTGGAGAAGCGACGGGTCAGGTCGATCGTGTGCATCGGCGACACCGTGAGACCCGTCGCCGATGCGGGCACCAGCACCTGCGTCGTCCCTCCACCGTCGACGCAGGTGACGAGCAGGTGACCCGCGGTGCCGGCCGACTCCACCGGGCGCGCCTCGCCGCGCAGGACGAGATCGGCGCCGTCGTGCCCCGCCTCGACCGTCGGCCGCCACCCGTCGGGCCCGGCCACCGGGGCGCACCACGTGGCGACCCCCTCGCCGGCGAGGAGGGACGCCAGCACGTCGGGTGCCGCGCCGTGCGCGCTGAGCGTCGCGGCGACCACATTGGTCGGGGCGAGCGGTCCCGGCGCGGCGTGGCGGCCGAACGCGTAGGCCACGAGACTCAGATCGACCAGGCCGGCGCCGCTGATGGTGCCGCCCCCGTGCTCCTCGCTCACCAGCAGGGAGGTCCACCCCAGCTCGGCGCCGCGGCGCCACGAGTCGGGATCGAACCCCGTCGCGTCGTCGCGCAGGGCGCGCACGGCGTCCGGCGTTGCCTGCTCGTTCAGGAAACGGTCGGTCGTGTCCCGGAAGAAACCCTGGTCCTCGCTGATGTTCAGGAGCACGGGGCTCCCCGATGCTGGTTCACTTGGCTCTCTTCAATCCTCTCGGGCGCGCGGCGCCTGGCTGCATGTGTGATGTGTCGGGTACGGGTGCGACGGAGGTCAGACGGCGCTCACGATGCCGACGCCGGCGGCCTCGTTGCGAGTGCGCCACTCGTCGCGGGACATCCGGGTCACGTCGACGTCGTGGGCCGCGCCTCGCAGGGCGCGGACCGTCGCCTGCTCCTTGGCGGTGTGCTCGAACGGGTCCCAACCGTAGAAGCGGCAGGCGTTCTCCCAGGTGATCTTGTGGATCTCGTCGTCCGGCACCCCGCGTCCTGGAATTCCTTCCAGGCGAACTCCGGCGACTCGGGCCACGTGGTGTCGGTGTGGGGGTAGTCGCACTCCCAGGCGATGTTGTCGAGGCCGATGCGGTCCCGCAGCAGCAGCCCGGACGGGTCGGTGATGTAGCAGGCCAGGATGTGGTCGCGGAAGACCTCCGAGGGCAGCTTCCCGCCGAAGTCGCTGTGCAGCCACTCCTGGTTGTTGAAGTGGCGGTCGATGCGGTCGAAGTAGAAGGGGATCCAGCCGATGCCGCCCTCCGACAGTGCAACCTTGAGGTCGGGGAAGCGACGAAGCGTGGGGCCGAAGAGGAGGTCCTGCGCCGTGATGGCGCTGATCTGGCAGGCCAGCACCATCAGGTGGTCGACCGGCGCCTCTTGCGGCCGCTGGATCACCGCGAACCCCGCCCCGATGTGCAGGGAGAGCACCATGTTCTCCTCGCTCAGGGCGGCGAGCATCGGGTCCCAGTAGCCCGAGAGGAAGCTCGGGAACCCCTGGGCGTGCGGCGTCTCGAGGAAGCTGATGGAGCGACACCCCTTCTTGGCGATGCGCCGGACCTCGGCCACGGCGGCGTTGACGTCCCACATCGGGACGATGCCGAGCGGGATGAAACGGCCCGGGTACTCCCCGCACCACTCGTCGATGGCCCAGTCGTTGTACGCCTGGAGCATGACCAACGCGATCTCCTTGTCGCGTGACTCGGCGAAGGTCCGGGCGTTCCAACCGGCCATGGTGGGGAAGCACATGGAGCCGAGGACGCCGTTGGCGTTCATGTCGCGCACGCGCTCGTGTACGTCGAAGCACCCCGGCCGCAACTCGGTGTAGGTGCCGGGGTTGAAGCCCCACTCGTCGGAGGGCCAACCCACTGTGGCGGCCATGCCGAAGGACGTGCTGGTCTTCTCGCCCTGGAACACCCACTGGTCGATGCCGTCCTCGTGGACGACCTTGGGCGCGTCGTCCAGCCACTTCTTGGGGACGTGGTTCTCGAACATGTGCGGGGGCTCGATCATGTGGTCGTCGATGCTGACCAGAATCATGTCGTCGAGGTTCATGGGGTCCTCCTCTCCTGATGCTGATGCGCGTTCCGAGGCGTGCGAGCGGACCTGATCACGGGGTCCGTACCGGGAGGGTCTCCCACCCCCGCACCGTCGAGGTGCGGGCGCGCCTCGCCCTGTCGTAGTCGACCTCCCAATCAGGGAAGCGCTGCAGCACCTCGTCCAGCGCGATGCGGCCCTCCAGGCGGGCGAGCGCGGCGCCGAGGCAGAGGTGGATGCCGTAGCCGAAGGAGAGGTGCCGACCGACAGCACGGTGGATGTCGAAGCTGTCCCCGTCGGGGTAGTGGCGCTCGTCCCGGTTGGCCGAGCCGTTGAGGATGACCATGATGCTGCCCTCGGGCACCTTCTGGCCGTGGAGCTCGACGTCGTGCTGGACGTAGCGGGCCTGCACGGGCGATGGCGCCTCGTAGCGCAGGAGCTCCTCGATCGCGTTGGGGATGAGGGAGGGATCCGTCGCCAGCTCACGCCGCTGGTCGGGATGGCGGCCCAGGAGCTCTCCGGTGAAGCCGATGAGCCGTGCCGTCGTCTCGTTCCCCGCCCCCGCCAACAGTCCCACGTAGGTGAGGATCTCGTCGTGCGCGAGCGTGCGTGTCGTGCCGGTCTCGTCCTCGAACTCGGCGTTGATCAGCTCGGTCATCAGGTCGTCCGACGGGTGCTCGGCGCGCCACGTGATGTAGTCGGAGAACACCTGCGCCGACAGGACGGCGTCGTATTCGGAGTCGGGCTCGGTGCCCTCCTCGAGGCGCAGGCTCTCGTCGAGGTGCTCACGGATGGCCACCTGGTCGGCCTCTGGGATCCCGAGGAGCATGCCGATGACCCGCATGGGCATGAACTTGCCGAGGTCGTTGATGAAGTCGAAGCCGCCGGCGCCGACCAGCGGGTCGAGGACCTCGGCGCAGAAGGCACGAACCTGGGGCTCGAGCGCCAGCATCTTCTTGGGCGTGAAGACCCGCGAGAGCAGCGAACGGTGGCCCGTGTGCGCCGGCGGGTCCTCCATGAGGATGACGCCCGACGGGATCTCGATGTTGGCCCGGATCATCTCGAGGATGGAGCCGCGGCCGGAGCGGTAGGTGTCCCAGTCGAGCATCACCGCCTCGACGTCGGCCCAACGGCTCAGCGCGAAGAACTCGTACTTCTCGTTCCAGTAGAGGGGCGCCTCGTCGCGCATCCGCTTCCACAACGGGTACGGGTCCTCGTCGATGGCGAAGTCGTAGGGGTCGTAGTAGATCTCCGGGTCCGTGCTGACGGCCATGAGCGGGAGCCCGATCGCCCTAAGCCGCCGGCCAGGCCAAGGACTTGACCTCGAGATACTGCTCGAATCCCGCCACACCGTTCTGGCGTCCGATGCCGCTGTGCTTGTACCCGCCGAAGGGCAGGTCCGGCCCGTACGGGGCGCCCCCGTTGATGCTCAGGCCGCCGGTGCGGACGCGCCGGGCCACGGCGAGGGAGTGCTCCACCGACCCCGAGAAGACCCCGCCGGACAACCCGTACTTGGAGTCGTTGGCGATGCGAACCGCGTCGTCCTCGTCCTCGAAGGGGATGACGACCAGGACCGGGCCGAAGATCTCCTGCTGGGCGATGGTCATGGAGTTGTCGACGTCGGTGAAGAGCGTCGGCTCGACCCACCAGCCCTTGGCGAATTCTGCACCGGAAGGGCGGCCACCGCCCACGGCGAGCGTGGCGCCCTCGGCCTTCCCCTTCTCAATGAGGCCGAGGACACGCTCGCGCTGCTTGGACGAGATGACGGGGCCCATGATCACGTCGGGCCGCTGGGGGTCGCCGTAGGGCACGGCGGCAAAGAGGCCCTTGAGCGTCTCGACGCCCTCCTCGTAACGGGAGCGGGGCAGGAGCATCCGGGTCTGGATGGCACAGCCCTGCCCGGCGTGGAAGCACGCCCCCATGCCCATGAGGGTGGCGAAGCCGAGGTCGGCGTCGTCGAGGACGATCGTCGCCGACTTGCCGCCCAGCTCCAGGAAGGTGCGCTTCATGGTGGCAGCGCCCTTCTCCATGATGCGCTGCCCCACTGCGGTGGAGCCCGTGAACGAGATCATGTCCACCTTGGGCGACAGTGTGAGCTCCTCGCCGATCATGTGGTCGGACGACGTGACGATGCTGACCACGCCCGCTGGGATGTCGGTCTGCTCGGCGATGAGGCGCCCCAGGAAGGTGGCGTTCCACGGCGTGTCCGGGGCAGGCTTCAGCACCACGGTGTTGCCCGTGGCCAGCGCCTGGCCGAGCTTGTGCGAGGTCACCTCGAACGGGAAGTTCCACGGGACGATGGCGCCCACCACGCCGACGGGCTCCCGCCAGATCCGGCGCGAGTCGAGCGAGCCCTGGAGGCTGATGGCGTCGGGGAGCACCGTCTCCCACTCGAACTCGTCGATCAGCTGGGCCGGGTAGGCCAGCGCGTCGGACAGCGGCGCGTCGAGCTGCGGCCCGTTCGTCGTCATGCGCGGACAGCCGACCTCGAGGATCAGCTGCTCGCGCAGCTCCTCCTGTTCGGCGTGCAGCGCCGTGTGCAGCTGTTGGAGGCACTGCTTGCGGAAGGCGTGGTTCGTCGACCAGTCGGTCTCGTCGAAGGCCCGGCGGGCCCCGTCGATCGCCCGCTGCATCTCGGCCGTCGAGCCGTCGGCCACCTGGCCGATGACCTCCTCGGTGGCCGGGTTCACGTTGTCGAAGGTCTTGCCCGAATCGGCGTCGACGAGCTTGCCGTCGATCAACATCCTCTGCTCGGGGTTGACCTTCACTGTCCCAGTCACGGTGCGCTTCCTCTCGTCGTCCGGATCCACCCAGGTCACGAGGGCGGGCAATGCCCGGCAACGGCACGCGACTCGTGCCTGGGAAGCCTCTCCTCGGGAGGGTATCTGACTTTGACGTCGCCGTCAAAAACGACACTAGGATGCCGGGTTTCGGCCTCGCGAAGTCCGCCCCCGGGCGGGATGCCGAGGCCGGACCGCCATCCGCCGGGCGGGTGATCCCGGCCCCTGAGGAGAATCGAGACCCCGATGTTGACCATTGCTGCGTTCGTCGACGCGCTGTCGCTCGAGGAGGTCGGCACCGACCGCTATCGCGCGACCAGCCTCCACTCCACGCACAACGTGGTCTTCGGCGGGCAGCTGCTGGCCCAGAGCGTGATGGCGGGTCTGTCCGGCCAGGAGGGGAAGACCGTCAAGACGATCCACACGGTGTTCGCCCGGGGCGCGACACCCGAGACGCCGCTCGACATCGCGGTCGAGCGCATGCACAGCGGGCGCTCCGTCGCCAGCTCCACCGTGACCATCAGCCAGGGCGACACGTTGGTCACCCGCTCGCTCGTGCTCCTCAGCGCCGACGAGCCCGACGTGATCCGGCATGCCGACACGCGGCGCTCGGACACGAGCCCGGACGACGTTGCCGGAACCGTGCGCGGCGAGGGCGCCTGGGAGATCCTCATCGTCGGCGACGTCGACCTCAACGACCCCGAGCTGGTCGGTCCGCCGGAGCTCGATGCCTGGGTCCGCTTCGTGGATGCGCCCGACGATCCCGCCACCGACCAGGCCCTCGTCGCCTACTCCACGGACGGCTTCCTCATCGGGACGGCCATGCGCCCCCATGCCGGCGTGGGTCAGGCCCAGGCGCACCGGACGCTCTCGACCGGCGTGCTGAGCCACACGCTGACCTTCCACGAGCCGTGCCCCGCCGCGGAGTGGCACCTGCTGCAGCAGCGGAGCTCCTTCGCCGGGCACGGGCGCAGCTACGGGCAGGGGGACATCTTCCGCGGCGACGGGCAGCTCGCCGCGTCCTTCGTCCAGGACGCCATGATCCGCGCCCGCTCGGGCGGCGCCGGCGCGCTCTGATCAGGCGTCGCGCAGGCGGGCCAGCTGGCGGGCCAGCCAGTCGTCAGTGTCGTGCATGGCGAGCTGCACGGCGGCGGCACCGGGTACGAGCAGGTACGCGTGGGGCAGGCCGGCGATCACGTGGAGCTCACAGGCCACTCCGGCCTGGTTGAGGCGCTGGGCGTAGTCGATGTCCTCGTCGCGGAAGCCGTCGATGGAGCCGACGATCACGCACGTCGGTGGCAGTCCGGCCAGGTCCTCGGCCCGGGCCGCGGCCGCGTAGGCGGGTACCTCGTCGGACCCGTAGAGGTCGCCGAGGTACGTCCGCCAACCGAACTCGTTGGAGGCCGATCCCCACACGTAGAGCCCGTCGGCCCGCATGGAGGGGGTGCGCTGGCGGTCGTCGAGCATGGGGCAGTCCAGCAGGACGAACGCCAGCGGGACCTCGCCGCGGTCACGGGCGAGCAAGGCCAGAGCGGCGGCGAGCCCACCCCCGGCGCTGAGGCCGTAGACGCCGATGCGCCCCTTGTCGATGCCGAGCTCACCCGCGTTCTCGTACGTCCAGCGGAGGGCGGCGTAACAATCCTCGAGCGGACCGGGGTACGGCGCATCGGAAGCGAGGCGGTACTCGACGGACACCCCGACCACGCCGAGCCCGGGACACCAGCGATCGAGCAGCGGGTCGTCCATGTCGTACGAGCCGATGACGTAGCCGCCTCCGTGGATGGTGACGACGGCGGGGAGCAGCCCGGCCGCTCCCTTCGCCCGGTGCACCCGCACGGGGACCGGTGGGTCGGCGGGGACCCGGTGCTCGGTACGGAGGACCGTATCGGAGAGGTCCGGTGACTTGAACGACGCCGTCCGCATGGCCGCCACGCCCTCGGTGTCAATGGGTGGGAGTTCGAACCCGTCGAGCACGGGCCGCAGTTCGGGATCGAGGAGGTCCTTGACGTCGACGTTCCGGGGGCTCGAGCTCATGCCAGCGCCACACCTCCACCGCGGATGGCGGCCATCACGCCGCCGTCGACCGGGAGATCGATCCCGGTTATGAAGCTCGCCTCGTCTGAGAGCAGGAAGGCGGCCCCGGCCGCCACTTCCTCGGCACGGCCTTCGCGTTTGATGGCTGAGAGACCGACGAGCATGTCGTTGGTGTCGCGGGCCGCCGCCTCCTGGCGTCCCATGGGCGTGTCGATGATCCCGGGCGTGACCGAGCAGATGCGTGCGCCCATCTGGCCGAAAGGTACGGCTTCCCGGCGGACCAGCCGGTGCACGCCGCGCTTCGACCACGTGTAGGCCATGCCGGGATCCTCGATCTCGGGCCCCACCGCGTCGCGGAGCGTCTCGAGAAAGTCGGTGGCCAAGGGGTCGTCGAGCACGGCGTCGGCCGGGAGGTCGTCCGGCCCCAGTGCGAGCAACGGGGCGACCGACGAGAAGCAGACCACCGCCGTCCCCGGTTGCGCCAGGGCGCGACACGCGTCGACGAGCAACGCGGTGCCGACGAGATTGATGGCCACGATCGCCCGCCAGTCCGCCATGGTCGGCGAGATGCCGGCGGCGTGGGCGACGGCGCGCAGCGGGCCGAGCTCCGAGGCCCGGGCGACGAGGCGGGCGATGCCGGCAGCATCCTTGACGTCGAGGACGAAGGGCTCGACCTCGGCCCGCGTCTTCGCCGCCGCCAGGCTGTCCGCCTGCGCCGCGAGTGACGACTCGTTCCGATCGACCAGCAGCAGGAGGTCCACCATGTCGGCGAGGCGCGCCGCACATGCGGCCCCCATGCCCCGGGCCGCTCCCGTCACGATGCCCACTGTCATGCGCCACTCCCTCTCGACAAGCGGGGGTGCCGGCTTGTCATGTCGGATTCGCGTCGGTGCCCAGAGCAACCGGAGGCGAGAGTGCCAGCGCGGCATGTGCGGACCCGAGCGCGTCCGCAGGCGTAGCGCCGCTGCGATTGATGGCACGTTCGTCCGTCCCGAGATAGCTGGCGATCACCCGAGGGTTGTTGCGCACGTCGCCCGGCGCACCGTCGCAGATGACCTGTCCGGCTTCCAAGCAGTACACCCGGTCGCTGATGCCCATGATGAGGGGCATGTCGTGCTCGATCAAGAGAACGGAGGCATCGAGTTGGCGCTGCACGGTGACAATCAGCGGCCCGAACGCCTCCGTCTCGCGCTGCGCCAGCCCCGCCGTGGGCTCGTCGAGGCACAGCACCTTGGCATCGAGCGCGAGGAGGCCGGCGAGCTCCACCACCCGGCGCGTGCCGGTCGACAGGTCGGCGATGTAGTGATCCCGATAGCCCTCCAGACCGAGGAGCTCGACGAGGTCTCCGACTGCCGCCCGGTCGTGCCGGCTGCGGCGGCCCGCCCGCGGCAGGGCGAGCGCAGTCGAGAGCACGCTGGTCTCGTTCTTGCCCTCCAGCGCCACCAGCAGGGTCTCGGTCACCGTCAACTCCGGGAACAGCGTGGCGGACTGGAACGTGCGACCTAGGCCCAGTCCCGCTCGGTAGGCCGGAGGCTTGTCCCCTATCTCCTGGTCCCCCAGTCGCACCGATCCGGTGGCCGGGACGAAGCCGCCGATCGCATTCATGAGCGTCGACTTGCCGGCCCCGTTGCTCCCGATGAGCCCGACGATCTCACGTGCGCCCACACTGAGCGTGACGCCGTCGACGGCGGCGTTGCCGCCGAAGGTGACCCCGAGGTCGGAGACTGCGAGCGTCGGGATGCCCGCCTCGCGATGCTCGGGCTCGGGGAGGGCGGTCGTGGCCGGGGCGCGGGCGGCAGCGGGGGCGATCTCTTTGCCGAAACGCTTGTCCGCCCACCCCAAGAACGCGTCCCACACGTCGTAGGCGATCTGCATCAGCCCTCGGGGGAAGTAGAGCAGCACCGCCAGCAACCCGATGCTCGACGTGAGCAGCCCGAGGACAACGTTGTTGGGCGCCAACGCAGGGATCCCGATGACCCAGACCGCGCCGATGACCGCTGCCGTGACCGAGCCCATCCCGCCGATGACCACCATGGCAACGAGGCTCAGGGATGCGTCCACCACGAAGAAGCTCCCCGGTCCGGCGAAGGCGACGTTGGCATAGGCGCCACTGAGGAGAGCGCCGCCCATCCCCGCCAGTGCCCCGGCGATGGCGAAAGCCCGGATCTTCTCCCAGGCCGGGCGCACCCGATAGGCGGCGGCGGCGTTCTCGTTGTCGCGCACCGCCATGATGGAGCGGCCTACCCCACTGTCCCGGAACCGGCTGGCCACCAGCAGAACCACCGCGAGGATGACCAGGACCACGTAGTAGTAGGTGCGCTGGCCGGGAAAGGACAGTGAGAAGAGCTTGCCGGGGACGAACGGCAGGTCGGAACCGTCCGAGGAGGCACCGCTCAGGATGTGCAGGCTGAAGAAGTACTGCTGGGCGGCCAGGGCGAAGACGAAGGTGACCACCGCCAAGTAGAGGCCCTTGACCCGCAACGAGCTGAGTCCGAGGATCGTGGCCAGCACGGCGGAGCCCGCGGTGGTGGCGACGATGGCCAGCCAGAACGGCACGCCCCCCTCCACCAGGCGGGCCGCGAACAGGGCGCCCAGGCCGGCGAACGCCATCTGGCCGAGGGACAGCTGGCCCAACCATCCGGTCAACACCGTCAGCGAGGTGGCGCAGATGGCAAAGGCCAGCACCTCGGTGAAGGTCTGCTGGGTGGATGGTTGCGTGAAGATGAGAGGGAGGACGACGGCGATCGCCGCCAACAGGAACACCCCGCTCTTGTTGACGTTGCGGGCCCAGCGGAAGGATCGCAGGCGCACGGGGATAGGACGCGCTCTCGGAGTGAAGGCGAAGACCTCGCTCTCGTCGGTGCGCTCCCGGTT
The DNA here is from genome assembly GCA_963764305.1 of uncultured Acidimicrobiaceae bacterium. Taxonomy (GTDB): domain Bacteria; phylum Actinomycetota; class Acidimicrobiia; order Acidimicrobiales; family RAAP-2; genus Bog-473. The sequence goes on from CAVXSD010000007.1 coordinate 445,028, forward strand.
GAAGAGGACCGCTACCACGACGGTGATCAAGAGCAACAGGTTGATGAGCCCCGGCTGTTCGATGAAGTTGAAGTTCACGACGCTCTGCGCGAGCCCGATGACGACGCTGGCGATGATCGTCCGGGGAAACGACGTCATGCCGCCGATGACCGCGGCGACCAAGGCCAGCGACAGCGTCTGGGGCCCCAGCGTCGTCAGGTCCCCCGCCGCGCCGCTCTGACCGGCGATCAGGACGACCGAAAGCGTGGACAGCCCGGCCGCCAGCGCCCACACCATGGTGGAGACCATCTTGGGGCTGATGCTCGACAAGCGAGCCAGCCGAGGGTTGCTGGCGCAGGCCTTCACGGTCCGACCGAGCGTCGTCCGGTCGAGGAACCACGTGAGGGCGATGAGCGTGAGGGGGACGATGACGAGAATCGAGATATCCGACCCCCTGACGGTGACGCCGGCCACCGTCCAGATCCCGCTCACCGCGCTGGGGTAATGGACACTGAGTGTGGTCGGGACCGGGATCTTGATGGCGATGGCCGCCGCAAGCTGCGACACGCCGATGGTGGCGACCAGCACGACGACCCGGGGTGACTTCCGCAACCGGCGGATGATCGCCAGGTCGACGATGGCTCCGAAGGCCAGCCCCACGAGGAGCGCGACAACCAGTCCCACCCAGAACGGCATGTGGTACTGCACGACCAGGAGCGAGAGCAGGGCGGCACCGACCACGCCCATGTTGCCGACGGCGAAGTTGATGATCCGGGTGGCGCGGTAGACGAGCACCACCCCGATGGCGATGACCGAGATGCCGAGGCCCTGGACGACTCCGTCGAAGACGATCTGACTGTTGATCCACGAGACGGCGAGCATCGTCACGCGTCTTCCTGGCCCCCGAGGAACACCGCCCGCGCCAGGTCGTCCCGCTCCATCAGGTCACGGATCCGGCCCTCAAAGCGCACGCGGCCCTTCTCGAGGAACACGGCCCGATCCGCGATGGCGGCGGCCACGTTCAGGGACTGCTCGACGATGATCAGCGTCACGCCCGCCGCCTTGAGCCCGTCGACGACCTCGATGAGCTCTTGGACGATGATCGGGGCGAGGCCGAGCGACAGCTCGTCGATCATGAGGACCGCGGGATCGTGCAGCATCGCGATCGCCAACGCGAGCATCTGCTGCTGTCCACCCGAGAGGGCGTCGGCCCGCTCGCCGCGGCGATCGTTGAGGGCCGGGAAGAGCTCGTAGACCCGGTCCGTCCGCCGGCGCAGCTCGTCGCGGTCAGAGCGGTACACGAACCCGCCCATCTCGAGGTTCTCCCCCACGGTCATCGGGCCGAACACGCCCTTGCCTCCCGGCAGCAGATGGATGCCGAGCCGGGAGCGCTGCTCCGGCGTGGTGTAGGTGATGTCGCGACCGTTCAGCCTGACCACGCCACGGGACGCGACCTCCAGGCCGGCGGCGACGTTCAGCGCCGTCGACTTTCCGGCACCGTTCGTCCCGAGCAGTGCGAGCACCTCTCCCCGCTTCACTTCGAAGTTGACGCCGAAGAGGATCTGGACGTGCCCGTAGCTGAAGTCGACGCTGCTCAGCTGCAGGACCGGGATCTGCTCCGGATCGGCCTCTTGGCGCTTGTGCTCCTCCAGTTCCTCCTGGAGCTCGACCACCACCAGGGAGAGATCGTTGCGGATGAAGTGCGCGCTGCGGATGATCATGAAGGCGCCGAAGATGGTCGAGGGGATCATGATGATCAGCACCGTGGCCCGCACGCCGACCACGCTGTCGAGCAGTGCAGCCAGAATCGCGCCCCCGGTCGCCCCGACGAAGAACACGTAGATGCCCCCCACCGCGCCGACCATCCCGCGCAGGCGATAGGGGGCCACGGACGTGAGTACCGGGCCGATCATGGAGAACCCGGTGAGGAGGAGCACCCCCACGGGGACGCTGAAGATCGCCCAGAGGACCGCGTTCGGCATGGCGTACTGGATCGGGACCAGGACGGCGACCGGAAGGACGACCTTGCCGATCAACGACAGTGCCTTCGCCGGGTCCTTGCGGTACAGACGGTCGTAGTACCGCCCGACCAGGGGCAGCGCCACCAGCACGCCGACGCTGCCGATGGTGCCGATCAGCCCGCGCTGGAAGGCGTCGAGCCCGAAGCGATCTTTGAGGTAGAGGTTGCCCAGCACCGGGACGGTGAACAGGCCGAATCCGATAGCCGAAAAAGCGATGAGGACCGTCTTGATCGTGCGGATGCGAAGGATCCGCTCGAACGCCGCCTCGAGGGATGGCGCGGCAGGCCGAGCATCGGTGATGACCTCGCCCAGCACGTCCTTCTTCTCGAATTGCCCACGCGGGGGCTCGGGGATCCGGAAGGCGAAGATCGCAACCAACAGGATCGGGATGGCCAGGATGTAGAAAGCCCAGCGCCAGCCGTTCGGACCCCCGACCTGCGTCGCGATGAGGCCGACCAGAACCGGGCTGAGGGCCATGGCCGCGCCGCTCCCCATCCCCATGGCGGCGTAGAGGCGGCCACGCAGACCGATCGGGTACGTATCCGCCAGCAGCGAACCGTGGACACTCTGCGTGCTGGCCTGGGAGATCCCCGCTCCGAAGCGGGCCAGGAAGAAGACGAAGATGTTGATCGCCAGCCCCGTGGCGAACACCATGAGGCCGAACGCGAAGGTGGCCCATCCGATGATGGGTGGGCGCCGGAAGCGGTCGGCCAGCCACCCCATGGGGACGATGCCCAGGACGAGGAAGCCGCCCGAGATGCCGGCGACGAACGTGATGGCACCGGTCGAGACGTGGAACGACGACTGGATATCCGGGGACAGGACGGCGAGACCCGAGGTCTGGAGGTTGTCCAGCGTGACGATGATGGCCAGGATGATGAATGCCCGCGAGCCCGCCGACCGCAGCCCGTCGCGCAGGGTTGTCTGCTCCTCCCCTGCTCCGGGCAGCATCTCCTCGGGAAAGAGGATCTCTGGCGACAATTCGGCTTCGAGCTGTCGCTCGGCGGCTGAATCGACGACCTGGTGCGCCAAGGCGGCCACGCTCGGGGCGTCGGAGGGTTCGGGGCCCGCCGGGCCTCCAGCCGTCAGTTCGCTCAACGCAGCACCGACGTCCGTGGCCGGCCCCACCCCCGCGCGCGACCGCTTCTCGGGCGGCTACACGCAGGGGTGGTGCCGGCGAGGGTCATTTCGTCCCAGAGTTTGACGCAGGAACGAGCGTCTTGCTCGTGGGGTCGTACTTGTAGATGGTCACCGGGCCGGTGGCGTAGGCCTGGCCGGGTCCGAACGAGATGGGCCCGATGCCGGGGATGTTGGCGTTCTTCAGGGCGTAGCCGGCCTTGGTGAAGCTGGCCACCGTCAGGTTCTTGCCCGCCGCGGCCGCGATGTCGTCGAACAGAGCCAGGTACTGGCAGGCCTCGATCACCGATTGGTACGTCGTGTCCGTGCTGTTACCGGCCCCGGGACTGGTGGGGTTGACCGGATTCGAGACGGTGTCCGACGGGTAGGCCTTGCGGACCTCGGCGGCGCACTTCTGTATCGCCGGGTCCTTCCACTGCTGGTACGCCGTAGGTGCAGAGCTTGCCGCCAGCACGTACTTCAAGTAGGGATTGGCGCCCTTGGTGGACTGCACGTAGGAGATGAGCGACGACTCGCTGGTGGCGATGTACGTCGGCTTGTAGGTGCTCTGGTTGTCCAGCTGCGCACGCGGCCAGGTCGTCGAACCCGAACCTCCGACACCGATGACCAGGTTCACCCCGGCGTTCTGGAAGCGCTGGGAGATGGACTTGACTTCCTGGTCGGAAGCGACTGCGTCGGTGGCCTGCACGCTGTCCTCCGCAGTCAGGACGACGGGCACACCCAACTTCTTGAGATCGTCCTGCACGACCTTGACTTCGGGGGCGTCCGAGTCGGCGCCGTAGAAGATCGCCACCTTCTTGCCCTTGAAGTCACCGGCCTTCTTGAAGGCGGCGAGTTGCAGCGGATCGAAGTTCGCGTCGGGCGGGATGAGGGCGAAGTCGGGCGCCGCCGAGGCAGGCAACGCGCCGGGCAGCGAGCCGGCGATCACCGGCGTGTCGTGGGTCTGCTGGTAGCAGTCCGGGAAGACCGGGGAGATGGAGACGAAGACCTTGTCGTCCTGGGTCAGCTGGGTGCACGACGAGGTCGCGTCGGCGGGCACAGCGGGATTCATCTCGACATCGTGGAGGACGAGCTTGCGGCCGTTGACCCCTCCGTGTGCATTGATGCCGGCGATGACCGCGTTGTAGGCGTCTGGAAAACTGCCGTCATCGATGGTCACGCCGAGGCTTTTCAAGGCCGCGAAGTTCACATACGGCAGGCCGACGCTGATGGTCTTCGCCGTGACGCCCTCATCGGCCGGACTCGAGGCCCCGGCCGCCGTGGGGCCGACGGCCAGCATCGACCCCAGCACAGTGACGAGAGCCGCCGCTGCGGCCCAGATTGACGTACGGGTGCCCATGGCCCCTCCTTCTCGGAAGAGCCGCCCCCTACGGGGCTCCCTCCCAGATTTTCCCCTCACCGATTGGATTTTGTGCGACATGATTGCTCCCTATCTCCAACTTGTGTCGTCGGGTACGTGGATCGTGCAACTGACAGCGATGTCGTGCGAAGACCGGCCGATCAAAATGTCGTAGCGACCGGCATCGACATGCCATCCCCGCTCACGGCGTTCGGCCGGGGGCGAAAGAAGGTTGAACATCTCAGGCAGGAGCGCCTGCACGTCGTCCCAGTCGTCCTGACCCGGGTCCCAGTAGGCGAACGCGCGGCCCTCGAGTACGAGGTCCACGGTCGTCGTCTCACCTGCCTCGAGCCACACCTTGGCGAAGGCCTTGAGCTCCTTGGGCGGACGCGCCAGGCGTGATGAGGCGGGGGCAACGTAGCACTGGACGACCTCGGATCCAGCGCGGGCGCCGGAGTTGGTGACCGGTACCGAGACGATCAGCGTCTCACCGGGCTGGTAGACGTCCGCCGGCAGCGCCGGCTCGCCGATCTCGAACGTCGTGTAGCTCAGGCCGTGGCCGAACGGGAACCTCGGCGCGATGGCACTGTGCTCATGGCCGCGATACCCCATGAACAGGCCCTCGCCGTAACGGAGCTCCCCGTTCTCGCCGGGGAAGTTCGCGTGGGAAGGGCTGTGCTCCAGGCGCATCGGGATGCTGGTGGGCAGCCGTCCCCCGGGCTCGGCGGTGCCAGAGAGCACGTCGGCCAGCGCGGCGCCCATCTCCTGGCCGCCGAACGAGGACAGGAGCACGGCAGCGACCTCACCCGCCCACTCCATGGCGACCGGAGACCCGGCGTTGACCACGACGACGGTGCGGTCGTTGACGGCCGCGACGCGCCGTATCAGCTCGTCCTGGCGCCCGGGCAACGCGAAGGCAACGCGGTCGCGACCCTCGGTCTCGGTTTCCTCGGTCGTGCCGACACAGACGATTGCGATATCGGCGGCCTCCGCCGCAGACACCGCACGCCTCAGCAGTGTCTCCCCGTCGGGCGTGCGGAACCCAACCCGGAATCCGGCCAGCGTCGTGTCGCGGGCGGCGTACTCCACCACGAACTCGGCAGGCACGCCCTTGTCGAACCGGATGTCGGCGACCAGATCCTGACTGGCCTGGCCCCAGAAGTCGCTGCCGCCCGCAGGGGGCCGATTGGTGAACCCGTCCAGGACGAGCTCGCCGTTGACGAGGACGCGAGCCAGGCCGGCCTGGGCCAGGGCGAGCTCGAAGACCCCGGTCTCCTCCGGCACCACCGTTCCCACCACCCGCGTGGACCATTCGTCGACGGCGTCCCCGGAGCCAAGGCCTCTGGGCTCGATCATCCGGAGCTGTTCCAGCTGGCGGCTCTCTCCGATCGGCCCTTCGAAGTCGCCGCCCGCGTAGCGGTCGGCCCGGAAGCCGTCGGGCGCTCGGAGGACCGGTCCACCGACGAGCGCAGCGGAGATCGTCACCTCGCAGCCACGCTCGTAGACGATGGCGGCGTCGGGTCCGCATGCCTCAGCCAACCCCGTGAGCAGGCTGGCGACGCGGTGCGGCGTCACCTGGGCGGAGCCGCCGCCCATGATGGTCGGCGAGACCGCGTGGGGCCCGAGCACGGCGACCCGGGTGGGCGAGAGCGCAGTGAGGGGCAGGATCCCGTCGTTGCTCAGGAGCACGACCGACTCCGCCGCCGCTCGACGGAGCAGCGCAACGTCGACGGGAGTCGGCGCCTTGGGATCCACCGCCGGCTCCGGGGCGTCCAGCGCGCCGATGCGGTCGAAGCCTCCGAGCAGGCGGCCGACCGCGCTGTCGAGGTCAGACTCGTCGAGCGTGCCCTCCTCGATGGCCGCGAGCACCGCTGATCCCAGCGCCCGGGCCGGACCGGGCATCTCGAGGTCGAGGCCGGCGCCCAGCGACGTGGTCGTCTCGGCCACGGCGAACCAGTCGGTCATGACCAGGCCCTCGAAGCCCCATTCGTCGCGCAGGATGTCGAGGAGGAACGCGGGCTGCTGCGTGAGCCACTGCCCGTTGAGCCGGTTGTACGCCGTCATGATGGCCAGGGCACCGCCCTCCCGGACTGCGGCCTCGAAGGGGACCAGGTACAACTCGCGCAGGGCGCGCTCGTCAATGACCGAGTTGACGGAGGAGCGCTCGAACTCCGCGTCGTTGCCCACGAAATGCTTGACGGTGGCGAAGACTCCGTTCGACTGGACTCCGCGGACATAGCCCGCAGCAAGGGCTCCCGAGAGGAGAGGATCCTCGGAGTAGCACTCGAAGTTGCGTCCGGCCAGCGGGGAGCGGTGCAGGTTCACCGTGGGAGCCAGCAGGCCACGACACCCGCGGTCGAGCGCTTCCCGCCCGACGAGTGCTCCCAGTGCCTCGGCGGTCTGCGGGTTCCAGGTCGCGCCGATGGCCGAGCCGCAGGGGATGCACGTCGAAGGCGGGCCGCCGGCGCCGGGGAACGAATTCCCCCTGGCCCCAGAAGGACCGTCCGTGACATGGACCTTGGGGATGCCGAGGCGCTCGACCGCTACGGTTGAGAACATATTCTCTCCCGAAGTGAGAGCTGCCTTCTCTTCACGAGTCAACGCGTCAAGTAGCGCTTTGACATTCCCCAATTCGCTGCCCCCGAACTCGCACTCTGGTATGACGAGAATATGATTTTTGACGACTATAAGAAATATTCGGGCATCCCGCAAGGGGTACCGACCGTTCCAGTCGATGTAGGGCCGAACGAACCGGGGTCCCCCCCACCGCCGCGCACCACCGCCATCCTCCTTTTACGCCGTGACCTGCTTTTACCCCGTGGCCTGGGGCTGGAGGCACCCCGGCGGCAGTCCGCTCCGGAGGTCTTTTGACGCCGAGAGCGGAGTCCGGGTCCAATGACCCCATGGCTGGAGCACGAGAAGGTCAGCGGGAACGTCGGCCCGCACCATCTGGCCGGGGCGCCCGGTACGGAGAGCCCGCCGGAGCGGACGAGCGCACCCGCCAGCGGCGCGGCGACCTGCGCCGGCAGCAGATCATCGACGCCGCCGTGGAGCTCTTCGCGTCGAAGGGGTACCGCGGCACGGGCGTCGCCGCACTGGCCGAGCGTGTCGGGATGACCGCGACGGGGCTCCTGTACTACTTCGGCACGAAGGAGCGCCTCCTCCGTGAAGTGGTGGCCGAGCGCGATCGGATGGAGACGATCGATCCGGGGAGAGAGTTCCCGCCGGCCTTGACGCTCTCGAGCTTCCGCGAGCTCGGTCGGCACAACGTCGAGACCGCCCTCCTGACCCGGCTCTACCTCGTCCTCGGAGCGGAGAGTTTCGATCCCGACGACCCGTTGCACGACTTCTTCGTCGAACGCTACGAGGTGGCGCGCGAGTTCGTTCGCGCTCTGCTCAACGACGAGAAGGCGGAGGGCCGCGTGCGGCCGGACGTGGACGTCGACCAGGTGGCGCTCGAGGTCATCGCGATGATCATGGGGCTCGAGTACCAGTGGGTGACCGACCCGGCGCGGGTCGACTTCGGCCAGGCGATGGAGACGTACATCGACCAACTCATTGTGCAGCTCGCTCCGGCACCGCCGTCCGTCGGGGATGCATCGCCAGACCACAGCGAGACGGCGACCGGTAGTGTCGCCCGCGACCACGCATGAAGGACGCATGAAGGAGGACGCGCATGTCTGAGGAACTCGGCGCCGCAGGGCTGCGCTTCGAGCGCGAGGGCGCCGTCGCCTGGTGTGTCATCGACCGGCCCGAGGCCAGGAACGCCTTCACGCCGGCGATGTACTTCGGCATCAAGCGCGCCGTGGGCATCGTCAACTCGGATCCGGACCTGGCGGCGCTCATCATCACCGGCACCGGCGACGTCTTCGCCCCCGGTGGCGACCTGGGCGGTCGCTCGGACCCCGGTGACGAGCCGACGCCGGACATCGGGCACGACATCCTCCCCTTCCTGACCATCCGGGACAGCCGTGCGCCGGTGGTGGCGGCCGTCAACGGGATCTGCCAGGCGGGCGGCCTGCTCATCGCCATGCTGGCCGACATCGCAGTGGCCAGCGACCGGGCCACCTTCCGCGTGCCCGAGCTCCTGCGGGGCATCCCCGACGCCACCTACGCCGCGGTGTTGCCCGCCCATGTCGGGTTGGCCGTGGCGCGCGATCTCCTGCTGTCGGGCCGGCGCTTCGACGCCGCCGAGGCGCAGCGCCTGGGCGTGATCACGCGGCTTGTGCCGCACGACGAGCTGCGGGACGCGGCGCGCCAGGCCGTCGGGGAGATCCTGCAGACGCCACCCATGGCGCGCATGCACGTGAAGCGGATGCTGAACGAGCGCTACGGCCTCATCGACTACCAGACCATGTTCTGGGCCCTGGCGGAGTCGCCCGAGCCGCGCGAGGGGATGCTGGCCTTCATGGAGAAGCGGGCGCCGAGCTGGGTCCCCGAGCAGTTCGCCTAGGCGGCCCGAGCAGTTCCCTGGGGGGAGGTCGGTGCCCCGCCGGAACCGGTCCGGCGGTGGGCGGCGGCGACCCGGCCGAAGGCAGGATCAGGCGGTGACCGCTCGCAGGCAGAAGGCGACGACGCGCTCGACTTCGGCGCGCGTCGGCTGGACCTGTTGCCACAGGCAGTCCGAGAGCATGCCGAGGGTGGCGTGGGCGGCGAGCGCGGCGTCGAGCTCGGGGGCGTTGCTGCCCAGGGCCGCGAACGGCTCGTGCAGCAGCGAGGAGAGCGGCGCGCTGGCGAAATGGCGCCCGGCCGCCGGTCCCCCGCCCAGGGCACTGGCGTTCCAGAGCACCGCCAACGTCGTCGCCGCAATGCCCTTGTCGGCCTGGGCCAGGACGCCCCGGACCCAGCGACGTACCTTGCCCTCCGGCGTCGCCTCCTTGGCCAGCTGGTGCGCCAGGTAGCTGTGGAGCCGCTCCCCGCCGTCCTCCAGGATGGCCGTGACCAGGGCGTCCTTGGAGCGGAAGTGCCGGTAGAAGGCCTCGTTGGAGAGCCCGGCCTCGGCCACGATGTCGGCCACCCGGGGGCGGGACGACGTGCCGCAGCGGCGGATGACCTCGAGCGCGGCATCGAGCAGGCGCCGGACCTCGCTGGCGTACTGGTCCTCCCGCTTGGCCAGGGTGCGGCGGACGATCCGGCCGGCCACGTCCTCGGGTTCCTGGGCGGTTGGTATTGCGTTCTTGATAGTCAGAATCATATTCTGAATCAACGACCGAGGGAGGCTTGCACATGGCGTGGGACTTCGAAACCGATCCTGAGTACCAGAAGAAGTTGGACTGGGCCGACGCGTTCGTCCGGGAGGAGGTCGAGCCGCTCGACCTCGTGTTCCCGCACCTGCAATTCACGCCGCTGGAGGGCAAGCGGCGCGAGGCGATCGACCCGTTGAAGGAAGAGGTGCGGCGCCAGGGCCTGTGGGCGACCCATCTCGGGTCCGACCTCGGTGGCCAGGGGTATGGCCAACTGAAGCTGGCCCTGCTCAACGAGATCCTGGGCCGCTCGTCGTGGGCGCCCATCGTGTTCGGGTGTCAGGCGCCCGACACGGGCAACGCCGAGATCATCGCCCACTACGGGACCGACGCGCAGAAGGAGCGCTACCTGCAGCCGCTGCTCTCGGGTGAGTGCTTCTCGAGCTACTCCATGACCGAGCCCCACGCCGGCGCCGACCCCACGTTGTTCAAGACCCGGGCCGTCAAGGACGGTGACGAGTGGGTCATCAGCGGATGGAAGTACTTCTCCTCCAACGCCAAGACGGCGTCGTTCCTGATCGTGATGGCGGTGACCAACCCCGACGTCAGCCCGTACAAGGGGATGTCGATGTTCCTGGTGCCGACCGACACGCCCGGCGTCAACATCGTGCGCAACGTGGGACTGTACGGCGAGCCGGTCAACGAGGGCTCCCACGCGCTGATCCACTACGAGGACGTGCGCGTCCCCGACGAATCGCTCCTGGGCGGCGAGGGCCAGGCCTTCGTCATCGCGCAGACCCGGCTCGGGGGTGGCCGCATCCACCACGCCATGCGGACCATCGGCATGGCCCAGAAGGCGATCGACATGATGTGCGAGCGGGCGCTGAGCCGCGAGACCGCCGGCAGCAAGCTGGCGGACAAGCAGTTCGTGCAGGGCTACATCGCCGACTCCTATGCCCAGCTGATCCAGTTCCGCCTCTTCGTGCTCTACACCGCCTGGGAGATCGACAAGTACAACGACTACAAGCGGGTGCGCAAGGACATCGCCACGGCCAAGGTGGTCATGCCCACCGTGCTGCACGACATCGCGTGGCGCGCCATGCAGGTGCACGGCGCGCTCGGGACGACCAACGAGATGCCCTTCTTCGGCATGATCCACGGCGCCGGCGTGATGGGCCTGGCCGACGGCCCCACCGAGGTGCACAAGGTGACGGTCGCCCGCCAGGTGCTGCGCGACTACAAGGAGAGCGACGACATCTGGCCCACGCAGTGGTTGCCCAAGAGGCAGGAGGCCGCCAAGGCGAAGTACGCCAAGTACCTGGAGCTGGAGGTGGGGAACCTGTGAGCGCCACCGATGAGACGGCGTTGGAGGCCGAGACGCCGACGATCGCCGACGTCGACACGCTGACCGCCTGGCTCGACACCCAAGGCCTCGGGGTGGGGGCGCCGCTCGAGCACGGCTACATCTCCGGTGGCAGCCAGAACGAGATCTTCGAGCTGCGCCGGGGCGACCTCCACTGCGCCATGCGCATCCCCCCGAAGAGCGCGCCCGCCTCGCGCGACGAGGGCATCGTGCGAGAGTGGCGGATCATCGAGGCGCTCGGCGGCACCAATGTGCCCCACACCGAAGCGATCGCCGTCTGCACCGACCAGTCGGTGCTCGGGCGAACCTTCTACCTCATGGGCTTCGTCGACGGCTGGTCGCCGATGTCCACCCGGCGCCTGTGGCCGCCGCCCTTCGACACCGACCTGGAGGCGCGGCGCGGGCTCGCCTTCCAGCTGATCGAGGGCATCGCACTGCTCGGCAACGTCGACTGGCGGGCCAAGGGCCTGGCGGACCTCGGGCGCCCCGAGGGGTTCCACGAGCGCCAGGTCGATCGCTGGACCGCGTTCCTGGAGCGCATCAAGGGCCGCGAGCTGGCCGGCTTCGACGAGGCGGCCGCCTGGCTGCGGGCGCACCGGCCCATCGACTACATCCCCGGCCTCATGCACGGCGACTACCAGTTCGCCAACGTCATGTTCAAGCACGGCGCGCCGGCGCGCCTGGCCGCCATCGTCGACTGGGAGATGGGCACGGTGGGCGACCCCAAGCTCGACCTCGGCTGGGTGGTGCAGTCCTGGCCCGACGACACCACCGCCGACGAGGACAGGGAGGGCGGCTACGTCGACATGACCGGCATGCCGTCGAAGGAGGAGGTCCTGGCCCACTACGCCACGACGTCCGGCCGGCAGGTCGACGACATCGACTACTACTGCGTGCTGGCCAAGTGGAAGCTCGCCGTCGTCCTGGAACAGGGCTACCAGCGGGCCGGCGACGACGAGAAGCTCCAGGCCTTCGGGCCCATCGTGAGCGAGCTGATGCAGGCGGCGGCCGAGCTCGCCGAGACGACGGACTACTCGGTGCTCGCCGGCGCGGGCTCCGACTGAGCTCGCAGGGCTGGCCGACGACGCGGGAGTGAGCTGACATGCGTGCCGCACTGTGCTCCGTCTACGGGGGCCCCGAGGTTGTGAAGGTCGCCGAGGTGGCGGCGCCGCCGCTCGGCGCCGGGGAGGTCAGGGTCCGCGTCCACGTCGGCGCCATCAACTTTCCCGACCTGCTGGTGATCGCCAACACGTACCAGATGTCCGCTCCCCTGCCCTTCATCACGGGCAGCGAGTTCGCCGGCGTGGTCACCGAGGTCGGCGACGGCGTCGAGCACCTGCACGTCGGTGACCGCGCCTTCGGGTCGTGCTTCGTGGGCGCCTTCGCCGACGAGGTCGTCGTCGGCGCCGGCGCCTTGACGGCCATCCCCCCCGAGGTGGACGACCGCGTGGCCGCGGCGTTCGGCGTCGCCTACAAGACGGCGTACCACGTGCTGCGTTCCGTGGCCGCTCTGCAGGCAGGCGAGGAGCTCATCGTCCTCGGCGCCGGTGGCGGCGTCGGCTCCGCCGCGGTACAGCTCGGCGCCGCTCTGGGCGCGACGGTGACGGCGGTCGCCTCGACGCCGGAGAAGCTCGAGGCGGCCCGGGCCTGTGGCGCCCAGCGGCTGATCGACCACCGCGCCGGCGACCTGCGCCAGGCCCTGCGGGACGCTCTGCCCGGTGGGGCCGACGTGGTCGTCGACCCGGTCGGGGGCGCCCTGGCCGAGCCGGCCCTGCGTTCGCTGCACTACGGCGGGCGCTTCGTGACCGTCGGTTACGCCTCCGGCACCATCCCCCGGATACCCCTCAACCTGGTGTTGCTGAAGGGCATCCACATCCTGGGCTTCCAGTTCCGGGACTTCGCCACGCACCAGCCCGCAGACATGTCCCGCAACGACTCCGAGCTCCTCGAGCTCCTGGCTGAGGGCCGCGCGACGCCCCTCATCGGCAGCGAGTTCGACCTGGCGGACGTGGTGGCGGCCCTGCGCCACGTGGCCGATGGCCTGGCCGTGGGGAAGGTGCTCTTGTCGGTGGCACCAGGGGCCTGATGCGGGGCCGTCCCAAGGGGCGGACACGAGGGGCAGGGGACTATTGTCGACGTCGATGTCAGAATTGGATTCCGCCCGTGACCCGGCTCGCTCCCGAGTGCCGGGGCGGACAAAGGGAGGCTTGCCGTGACCGCAGTGATGGAGGGCGTGCGCGTCCTCGAAGTGGCCGAGCACACGTTCGTGCCGGCGGCCTCGGCGCTCCTCGCCGACTGGGGCGCCGACGTGATCAAGATCGAGCCGATCGAGCGGGGCGACGCCATGCGCGGCCTGGCCGCCACCGGCGTGGTGTCGATCACCGGCGACGTGCACCCCCTTCTGGAGCACTCGAACCGGGGCAAGCGCAGCCTGGCCCTCGACCTCACCACACCCGAAGGCCTCGAGATCCTCTACAAGCTCGCCGCCACGGCGGACGTCTTCCTCACCAACAAGCTGCCGCGGGTGCGCAAGAAGCTGAGCATCGAGCCCGAGGACATCCGCGCCCACAACCCCAACATCATTTACGTGGCGGGCACGGGCCAGGGCGAGCGCGGTCCCGACGCCGACAAGGGTTCCTACGACTCGCTGTCGTTCTGGTTCCGGCCGGGCGTCTCCCTGGGGGCGAAGCCGGCGGACTCCGACCGGCTCGTCGGCCCGCCCGCACCGGGCTTCGGTGACTCCATCGGGGCCATGACCATCGCCGGCGGCATCATGGGGGCGCTCTTCCACCGGGAGCGCACGGGCGAGGCCACGACGGTCGACGTCTCGCTGCTCGGCACGGGGATGTGGGCCATGGGCCAGGCCTTCGCGCTCTCGCTCCTCAGCAACACGCCCTGGGGCGGTCCGCCGGCCAAGGCGCCGCGGCTGAACCCGCTCGTGCGGAACTACCAGACCAAGGACGAACGCTGGCTGTCGTTCTGCTGCCTCCAGGCCAGCCGGTACTGGGCCGAGCTCTGCGATGCCGTCGGCCGGCCCGAGCTCGGGACCGACCCGCGCTTCGCCGACCACGCCGCGCTGGTCGAGAACAGCCTGGAGGCCCAGGCGCTCTTGGAGGGGGCCTTCGCCGAGCGCACCGTGGCCGAGTGGCGGGAGCGCCTGGCCGACTTCACCGGCCAGTGGTGCGTGGTGCAGGACACCCTCGAGTGCACGGTCGACCCGCAGAGCATCGCCAACGGCTACATGCAGGAGTGCGAGACGGCAGGGGGCACGCCGTTCAAGCTCGTGGCCGCACCAGTGCAGTTCGGCGGCGAGCCGGCACCGGTGCGGCGGGCTCCCGAGTTCAACGAGCACGGCGATGCCATCCTCGAGGAGGTCGGCATCGACTGGGATACCATCGTGGACCTCAAGGTCCGCTCCGTCGTCGGCTAGGACACGTTGCACGCGCGCCGCAGGCGCGCGTCAGGAGGGAAGAGCTATGGGACTGTTCGATGCATTTCGCTACGACGGGAAGCGGGTCCTCGTCGTCGGGGGCGCCACCGGCATGGGCGCCGCCGCGGCCGAGCTGGTGCAGGACGCCGGCGCCGAGGTCGTGGTGATGGACTTCGCCGACGTGAAGCTGCCCGGCGCCAAGGCCATCCACGTGAACCTGGCCGAGGAGGCTTCCATCGACGCCGCCGTGGACGAGTGCGGGGGCCCGGTGCACGCACTCTTCTCGTGCGCCGGCGTGGCCGACGGCACGCCCGGGATCGAGAAGATCAACTTCGTGGGACACCGCCACCTGATCAACCGCCTGCTGGCCGGGGACATGCTGCCCCGTGGGTCGGCCATCGGCTTCATCTCGTCCGCCGCCGGGCTGGGTTGGGAGGCGAGCCTCGGTGAGCTGAAGGAGTACCTGGACACGCCCGACTTCGACTCGGGCTCCGCCTGGGCCGTCGAGCACGGCTACGCCGACTACTTCCACTCCAAGCAGGCGGTCTGCGCCTACGTGGCCCGCGAGGCCTTCCCGCTACTCAAGCAGGGCATCCGGATCAACGCCATCTGCCCCGGGCCGACGGACACTCCGTTGGCGCAGGCGAACGCGGAGATGTGGCTCGGCTTCGGCGCCGACTTCCGCGAGGAGGCCGGGATCGAGGCCTCGACGCCGCTCGAGCAGGCCTACCCGCTCGTGTTCCTGTGCAGCGAGGCCGCGGCGGCCATCTCGGGGATCACGCTGATCAGCGACGTGGGCTACGTCAGCTCCGGCATCACCGGCGCGTTCCCACCGGCCACGCCGGCGGCGGGCTTCCTGCTCGCCCGCAGCTGGGAGTGACGGACTGACGGGTCAGGCGGACTTTTCCGCCGCGTCCGCCGTGTCCGGCTTGTCCGGGCGCCAGTAGACACCCAGGAGGGCGGCCGCGCCGAGTCCGCCGGCGCCGAGCGCGATGCCGAAGCCGGGCCAACCCCAGAGGTCCTGCAGCGCGCTCACGTGCCAGTCGATGCTCCATTGGCCGGGCCCCAGTGTCCCGATGACCACGCCCATGGCCGCGAGCACCATGACGTACTCCCAACCCTCACCGGGCCGGAAGATGAAGAAGCCGTTGCCGCGATGGTTGGTGATGAAGGCCACGAGCATCACGCCCACGACGCCGGCGGCGGCCACGGGCGTCAGCAGCCCGAGCACCAGCAGCGCGCCGGCGGCGACTTCGACCAGGCTGGCCATCCAGGCGTGGAGGATTCCCGGGCGCATCCCCAGCGAATGGAACCAGCGGCCCGTGCCCTCGATCTTGCCGCCGCCATAGATGTGGTTGATGCCGTGGGCGAGGAAGACGGCGCCGATCACCACCCGGGCGATCAGCAGCGCCATGTTCACGGAGGAGACGGTGAGGTCACCCAGGATCACATGCGGCACGCTCGAACCCTCCTTCTTGGCCGATGGGAGCGTCACGCGTGCTCCCACCCGACAGTGTGGCACCGTCGGCGCCGAACCCTAGCGACTCGGAGCGCGCCGCGACTTGCTCGTGACCGGCTCAGGTGCCTTTGTAGATGTGGCCGTCCTTCATGACGAAGCTGACCTCCTTGGTCACCTTGATGTCCTCCGAGGGGTCGCCGGGGACGGCGATGACGTCGGCCAGGTAGCCGGGCGCGAGCCGGCCCAGGTCGTGCGCCCGCTCGACGAGGTCGGCGCTCGTCACCGTGGCCGCCTGCAGGGCCTGCATGGGCGTCATGCCGCGGTCGACCATGGCGATGAGCTCGTCGGCCTGCGTCCCGTGCGGGATGGCCGGTGCGTCCGATCCGCAGGCGATCTTCACCCCGGCGGCGAGGGCCTTGCCGAACATCTGGCGGGCTTGTGGGAAGATCTCGGCCGCCTTCTTCTGCAGGATCGGGTGGATGCGGTCGATGGCCATGTGGTCGGCCAGGGCGGTGGTGCCGACGAGGAACGTCCCGGATTCCGCCATCAGCATGACGGTGTCGTCGCTGGCGAGCGATCCGTGTTCGATGCAGTCGACCCCCGCCCTGATGCAGGCCCGGATGCCCGAGTCGCCGTGGGCGTGGGCGGCGACGCGCAGCCCGTTGCGATGGGCCTCGTCGACGATGGCCTCCAGCTCCTCGTCGGAGTACTGCTGGGCGCCGGCCGCCGAGCTGAAGGACATCACCCCGCCGGACGCCGAGATCTTGATGAGCTTGGCCCCATACTTCATCTGGTAGCGGACGGCCTTGCGGACCTCGGGGACGCCGTTGGCGATGCCCGACTCCACGCTCTGGGGCATGATGCCCGGCGCGAGCCCCTGGAACATCGTCGGGTCGAGGTGGCCCCCGGTCGGCGTGATGGCGTGGCCGGCGGGGAAGATGCGCGGGCCGGGGAACCACCCCTGGTCGACTGCCTTGGCCAGGTCGACGTCGAGCAGGAAGCCCGCGGTGTAGACCATGAGGCCCAGGTTCCGCACGGTGGTGAAGCCCGCCAGCAGTGTCGTGTGGCAGTTCACCACGCCGCGCAGCGTCCGGTAGACGGGCGAGTCCTTGACCCCGTGCATGGGGTCGGGCAGCCCGTCGGGACCACCGGGCCCGCCGATGAGCATGTTCAGCTCCATGTCCATCAGCCCGGGCAGCAGCGTCACGTCACCCAGGTCGACCTCGTCGGCCGGACTCGGGAGCTCGGAGGGGTTCACCGCCACGATCTGGTTGCCGTCGACGACGATCACGGCCGGGGACCGCACCTCGCCGGCCTCGACGTCGACCCACCGGTCGGCCCGCAGAATCGTCACGTCACTCATCGCATGCTCCTAAGGGTCTGCCGCAAGACAAGTCGCGCAATCCCTGGATCAGGCTACTTGTGCGTGAGGAGCCGACCCGGCCCCTTGAAACTCGAGTGGAACTGCCCTGCGCCGCCGATTCCGAGGGATCGGTCTGGCCACAGGGGGACGACCGAGTGCCTGCCAGGTTGCATCTGCTGATTCGCCACGGGCGGCGATCACCTGGGCGGCGTTCACATCGGCGTGCTCTTCGTGCCCGCACTTCGTGCACGAAAAGCGGGTCCGGTGGCGATTGGCGGCATCGAGGTTCCCACAGCAGATGCAGGTGCGGCTCGTGTTCTTCGGATCGACCTTGTAGACCCTACGCCCAGCCTCTTCCGCTTTGACTTGGATCCAGTAGGCGAGCCTTCCGAGTGCCGCGCCGCCCAGACTGCGGTTCAGGCCTCTTTTGGCCGATACTCCTTTCCCGGGGTGCTCGACTGTCCCCCGTGCCGATCTGGTCATGTTCTTGAGCCCCAGGGCCTCAATCGCGATGACGTCGAAGCGTTCGACGATGTCGATGGCCGCATGTCTCGCCCAGTTCTGCGAGCGCTGACGGACGCGGCGGTGGGCTCTGGCGATCTTGCGGTTACACGTGTTCCACTCGGGGCCGTGGCGCTCGTGCGTCTCGCGCTCGCGCTGGAGGGCTGCGATCTCGTCGCGGGCGCCAGCCAAGAACTTCGGCATCTCGAGCAGCGTGCCGTCCGAGAGCGCCGCGGTGACACAGATACCACGATCCACGCCGCCCACCTGGTGATCTATTGCCAAGGCCTTGGTGGAAACGCCTCTGAATCCGACACAGGCCCGAAAGGCTCCCGACTTGGTCTTGGTGACGGTGAGGGTCCGTGGCTCTCCGCCGCGGGCGGTCAGGCGGCGTAACTGGGCGACGGCGTGTCGCGCCAAGGAGATCTCTCCCACTCCTTGGACATAGAGGGCGGGGTCGTCGTGGTCGAGACGTCGAAGAGCCCAGCCAACCGGTTCGTCGTAGAAGACCGTGCGGAATCGACTGTGGGACTTGAAACGGGGGAACCCCGGCGTCTCCCCGTCTTTCAGCCGGCGGAAGAAGCCAGCGAACGCCTCGTCTGCCCGAGAGATCGCCCCACGGACGAACTGGTTCCCAAACGAGGCGACGTCGGGACGCAGCACCCGCAGCTCGGGGATCTCGTTGAACTCGTCGAAACGCCTGACCGAGGCCCTTGCCATCCTCCAGGCGGTCCTGCGATGCTCGACGACCGCGTTGTAGATCTCCCGGCTGAGCGAAACGAGCCTTGAGAGACGTCGGCCCCTCGCCCTTCCAGGAGCCAACGAGAACTCTGCCTTGCGGTGGAGGGACGAGTCGGCGCCGTCCACGACCAGGAGCGCGCTGCCCACCCGCACGGCCTGTCTGTCCGAGGCGATCACGAAGGTGGACGGTATCTGGCAGGTGTGACGCCTCCTGGGAGAGAGGGCAGGGGGAGTCGGGTCCCCGGCGGCCACGGCTTCCGCGATCTGTCTTCTGGAGCGCCCTAACGGATCGGCTCGTCGCCGCTCATGGTGGTGCGGTGCATCTCGCGCGCGGAGGGCGGGTCGTAGGGGTTCACCCGGTGCATCACACCGGTGTTGTCCCAGATGACCATGTCGCCCACCGTCCACTCGTGGCGGTAGACACGCGCCGGCGCGGTCGACCGCTCGAGCAACTCGTCGAGCAGCGCCTTGCCCTCGTCGCGGTCCATCCCGACCACGTGCGACGCCGAGGCGCCGAGCACCAGTGAGCGGCGGCCCGAGCGGTGTTGCCAGACCAACGGGTGTTCCTTGTCGGGCCTGGTCCGCCAGGCCGCCACCTGCTCGGGGGTGGGGTCGGGGTGCACCAGGCGCTGGGAGGCCTCCAGGGAATGGAGCACGCGCAGATCCTCGTAGCGCTTCTTCTCGGCGTCGGTGAGGTCGTCGTAGGCGGCATACGTGCTGGCGAACTCAGTCTCGCCGCCCCTGGAGGAGATCACGTGCGCGCTGAGCGTCGTCGCCTTGGCGGGGACGTCGTCCTGCGCGCCGTCGATGTGCCAGTGGACCGTCCCGCGCAGGTACTCGGCCATGGCCGCCTTCGTCGGATCGAGCGTGACCGTGAAGATCTTCGGCGGTGCCGCAGGCTCGGCCTTGCCGACGTCGTCGAGCCGCTTGGAGAACGCCACCTGGGTGTCGTCATCGATGTGGAGCGCGCGGAACACCAGGACCCCGTTCTCCTCGAGCGCCTCCATGCACGCCGCCGGCAACATGTTGTCGTCCAGCAGGCGTTCGGGGTCCAGCCCGAGCACCTCGGCCCCCACCGTTGCGCCGAGCTTCTTCGTGGTGAGCGTGCTCATGGTCCTTGCCTCCTCTCGTCGCCGGGCACCAAGGCCGCCGGTGTGCCCGCGGCACGGCCGGCCGGGGTCACAGGTACCAGCCGCCGTTCACGTTGATCTGCTGGCCGGTGATGTAGCCGGCCTCCTCGGAGCACAGGAAGGCACACGCGACGGCGATGTCGTCGGGCGTGCCGGCGCGCCCGAGCGGCGCGCGCGCCAGCACCTGCTCCATGCTGGCCATCGCCCCGGACTCCATGGGCCGCCGCATCATCGGGGTGTCGATGACGCCGGGCGGAATGGTGTTCACCGTGATGCCCTTCGGAGCCAGGTCGAGCGCCAGCGCCTTGGTCAGCGCAATGACACCACCTTTCGACGCCACGTAGTGCGACATGCGGCGGGTACCCGACTGGGCGGAGGACGAAGAGATCGTCACGATCCTTCCCCAGCCGGCCTCGATCATGTCGGGCACCGCGGCCTGGAGGCAGTGGAACGTGCCCGTGAGGTTGACCGCGATCATGCGGTCCCACGACTCGGTGTCGATGTCGAGGAAGTCCTCGAAGCCCTCGATACCTGCGCTGGTCACCATGATCCCTATCGGCCCGAGGGCGGTGCGGACTTCGCCGAGTGCAGCGTCGATGGCGGCCCGGTCGCTGACGTCGACGCGGGCACCGACCGCGGTGCCGCCTTCGGCCCGCACCTCTTTCGCCACCTCGTCGGCGGCGTCGCCGTTGATGTCGAGCACGGCAACCTGGCGCCCCTGCCGCGCCAAGTGGTGGCAGATGGCCCGGCCCATGCCCGAGCCGCCCCCGGTGACCACCGCGACCCGGCTCACCGGCGACTCCCGTTGTCCCTGCCGGCGTACCTCACTGGTCAACCCTCCGATCAGGCCACGACATCTCACCGCGCCGTCTTCCTCTGTCCCCCGACCGTCGTGGGCCGGAGCGGCCACGGTCCGTCAGCCCCTGCCAGCGCGAACCGGTGCCGGTAGAGTGGTCGGATGTTATTGACAGTGCAAAATCTTGTCAAGCGTCCCTAGCAGCTGGCGATAGCAGCATGTACTGTTGAAGAGAACGTCATTTCCAGATTGAGAGGAGCCTCGGATGCGGATCGGTCTTCAGGTGAGCGCCGACCGTGGTCGGTACGCCACCAAGGTGGCGAAGCTGCAGGCTGACGCCCGCTGGGCCGACGAGGCCGGCTTGGACTCGGTCTGGACACCGCAGATCCCCGACGAGTTCGACGTCATGACGGCGGCCACGCTCATCGGTGCGGCCACGTCGAGGATCGAGGTCGGGACGGCCATCGTCCCCCTCCAACCACGGCACCCCATCGTGCTGGCCCAGCAGGCGCTGTCCAACCAGGCCGTCTGCGAGGGCCGCTTCACGCTCGGCCTGGGCATCTCGCACCACTGGATCATCGCCGACATGCTCGGCCTGCCCTACGAGCGGCACGTCACGACGATGCGCTGTTACCTCGACGTGCTGGACCAGGCCCTGCGCGGTCCTGGGCTCGTCGAGGTGGAGAACGAGCTGTTCACCATCCGCAATCCACTCGACGTCACGGACATCACACCCACACCCATCATGATCGCCGCGCTGGGCCCGGTCATGTTGAAGCTGGCCGGCGAGCGCGCCGCCGGCACCTCCTTGTGGCTCGCCGATGAGCGCACCATCGCGTCGCACGTCGTCCCGACCATCTCGGAAGCGGCGGAGGCGGCGGGACATCCCGCTCCGCGCATCATGGCCGGCGTCCCGGTCTGCCTCTGCCGCGATGACGAGATCGACGCCGCGATCGAGAAGACGAACCGCACCCTGAGCGAGGTCGTCGCCTCGCCGAACTACGTGCGGCTCATGGAGCACGGCGACGCGCAGACCATCGGCGACGTCCTTGTCGGCGGCAGCGAGTCGGCGATGGAGAAGCGGCTGCGCCGCTTCGCCGACGCCGGGGTCACCGACCTCAACGCACGCATCGTGCCGCTGGGCGAGGGCCGGGAGGAGATCAAGGCATCGGCCGAGCGGACCCGCGAGTTCCTCGCGGCCGTCGCGCCGTCGCTCCGGGCCTGAGCTCCTCCGCTTCAGCCCGGCCGACTGGTGACGAGACCGCGCGAGAAGAACTCCCAGAGCTGGGCGGCGGCATGCTCGCCGTCCCGCGCACCCTCGTTGCCGCTGATGGTCTGCGCGTAGGCGGCGTTGAACATGATCGTGGACAGGATCACCCCCGCAACCTCGGCGTGGTTCAAGTCGGAGGGGACGTCCCCGGACTTCGCCGCGTCGTCGAGGACCGTCTCCAGCAAGGAGACGAGGGGGACGAAGGCCCGGGACGCCTCGGTCTGGTGGGCCGTGAGCAGTTGGTGGCAGAATTCGGCCATCACCGGGGTCGGATTGTTCTTCGACGGCCGGCCCTTGGGCGCCGGCAGGCACATGCGGTAGTACTCGACGACGAAGCAGTGGAGGCGCTCGAGGGGCGTGCTCTGGCGGGCGAGCAGCTCCTCGAGGCGGTCGGCCGTCGAGAGGATCGCCTCGTCGAAGAGGGCGAGGAGCAACTCGTGCTTGCCTGCGAAGTACTGGTAGAAGCTACGTAGCGACTGCCCCGAGCGGTCCACCACCTCCTGGACCGTGAACTCCTTGCCGGACTCGGCCCGGGCCAGCAGCTCGAAGCCGGCGTCGAGGAAGCGCTGGACCCGCCCCTCGCTCCGCAGGCGGGCCGAGTCCAGGGACCGCGCCACGGCGAGGTCTCGCCGTCTGACCGGTTCGGTGACGGTGGTCGGGCCTGCCGAAGGATCCTCAACTGACATTGGGTCAGCTTAACGGCTGCTATACCAATTTGAGAGCATCACTCTCCCCAGGCTGAGGCTCGTTGGGAAGAAATTCTGCAATCCAGCTTCCGCCCCACGGCCGCATCGTGGCGGCGGCGCCTCCCGCCACCCGATCCAGGGTGTACAGGCAATTGCAGTTTTAGAGAATGCTGTTATCGTAGCGGCAAAGTCCCTGGCGGGACCCCTGATCACCCACGAGAGGACCGAGGAGAACACGGGCCCATGGACCAGTCCACCATCGCGGACATCACGGAGATCGAGCAGTTGCTCGCCCGCTACGCCATCGGCATGACCCGTGACGACATCGATGCGGTGATCGAGGTGTTCACCCCCGACGGCAGCTACAGCGCCTTCGGCGAGACCTACGCGCTGGGCGACTTCCCCGCCTTGGTCCGGGCCGCACCGAAGGGCCTCTTCCTCACCGGCACACCGGTACTCGAGCTCGACGGCGACGCCGGGACAGGAATGCAGACACTCTGCTTCGTCGATCAGACCACCCACGACATGCGCATCGGTTACTACACCGACTCGTACCGGCGGACGGCACAGGGGTGGAGGCTCCACGCCCGCTCCATGACCTTCCTCCGGCGGAGCGGCGCCCGCGACGCCGGCAAGGCGCACGACCCGACCCGGCCCGCACCCTCGGCGGACGCGACCAGCTAGGGCGGGCGCGGTGGAGCTCCACGACTTCAAGTCGGCCGTCGACGACTGGCTGGACGCGCACACGGTCGAGCTCGCCCCCGCGTACGGGGGGATCGGGACGCTCGACGAGCAGATGGCCCAGCTGCGCAAGGTGATGCGGTTGACCTACGACGCCGGCTTCATGCGCATGGGTTGGCCCGAGCGCGTCGGTGGGTTGGGGGGATCGAACCTCCTCCGGGCGTACCTCGGCGAGGTGCTCACGGCGCGCGATCTCGTCGAGCCCGGCATCTACTCCCTGCCCGAGGTCCTGGCCCCGACGATGATCGACTACGCGCCCGCCGGCCTGGCGGCCGCCATGGTCCCGCGCCTCCTGCGGGGTGAGGAGATCTGGTGCCAGGGGTTCTCCGAACCCGGAACGGGGAGCAACCTGGGCTCGCTGGCCTGCCGAGCGACAGGGACGGACGACGGCTGGCGGATCAACGGCCAGAAGGTGTGGACGAGCCTGGCCCAGTACGCGCAACGGTGCGTGCTCCTGACGCGCACCGGGACTCCCGAGTCCGTCCACAAGGGGATCACCGCGCTGTTCATCGACATGGACAGCTCCGGCATCACGGTGCGGCCGATCGAGTCGATGCACGGCGCCCGGGAGTTCTGCGAGGTCTTCTTCGACGACGTGCTCGTGCCGTTCGACCGGGTTCTCGGTGAAGTCGATCACGGCTGGGCCATCGCCATGGACCTCCTCCCCTACGAGCGCAGTACCGCACTCTGGCATCGGGCGGCCTACCTTCAGCGTCGATTGGAGCAGCTGATCTCCCAGGCCCCGGCGGGGGCTCTCGACCCCTCCGCCGTCGGTGAGGCGACCGAGCTCCTCTGGGCCTTCCGGGCCCGTTCCCGCGCCACGCAGCGGCGGCTCGCGGCCGGCGAGACCCTCGGGCCCGAGACGTCCATCGACAAGGTGCTCGTGGCAACGGCGGAGCAGGCGGTGTTCGACCTCGTGGGAGAAGGACTCGGCGCCGACGTGGCGCTCGGGGACGACCCGGTCAGCCAGCGATGGCGGGCCGAGTTCCTCTACTCCCGAGCCGCCACGATCTACGGGGGCAGCGCCGAGATCCAGCGCAACATCATCGCCCGCCGGCTCCTCGACCTCGGGGCCGACCGCTGATGGAGGCGGCCGAGCGCGAGCTCTTCGAGAACGGCGTCCGGCGCGCGACAGAAGCGGGCAGCAGTACAGCGCTCGATGCCGCCCTCGACGCCCTGGGCTGGCGCGATGCGCTGAGCGCCGATCGTGCCAGCGCGGTCTCCGTCCTCTTCGAATGTCTCGGGGCGGCGCACGCGACCTCGGGCGCGCTCGACTGGCTGCTGGCCGCGGCGTTGGGTGCGGGAGACGGGCGCACTGCGGTGGTCCTTCCCCCCCTGCGACAGTGCGATCCGCCTGGAAAGGTCGGCGGGACCCGGTGCCTGGTGCAGGGCTTGGGCACCGAGGCGCTGGGGCGTTCCGGCACTGCACTCGTGGTGGCGGGGACCGCCACCGGGTTCTCGGCCTTCGCTGTCGCGACGGAGACCCTGAAGCGTCGGCCCGTGCTCGGCCTCGATCCTTCACTCGGCCTGTTGGAGGTCACGGGTGAATTCGACGCCGAGACCGCAGACCATGAGTCGGTCGACTGGGCCGGCGCCATGGCCCTGGGGCAGCTCGCCGTTGGTTCCGAGCTCGTCGGAGCGACGCGGGCGATGCTCGATCTCGCACGCGTGCATGCCCTGGAGCGCGTCCAGTTCGAGCGTCCCATCGCGACCTTCCAGGCGGTGCGTCACCGGCTGGCCGAAACCCTCGTCGCCCTGGACGCCGCCACCGCCCTCCTCGACGCCACCTGGGACGACCCCTCCCCCGTGACGGCCGCCATGGCCAAGGCGTTCGCCGGCCGGTCCGCCCGGAGCGCGGCCCGCCACTGTCAGCAGGTGCTGGCCGGCATCGGCTTCACCACCGAGCACCCCCTGCACCTCTTCGTCCGGCGGACGTTGGTGTTGGACCAGGTGCTCGGCGCCGGGAGCGCGCTCACGAACCAGCTGGGCACCGACATCGTGCGCAGCGGCACGTTGCCGCCCGCCTTTCCCCTCTGACCGGTCTGACTCCTCTGACCGGTCGGCGAGGCGCCCCCAGGACCGCTCGATTATGCTGATGACACTTTTTGATAACCGGGTTTCCACTCTGTGAGAAACCATTGAGAGTCAGGGGACGGGGATGACGGCAGCGGCGAGCCACGAACAACGGATGCTCATCGACGGCAAGCTCGTGGATTCCGACACGGGCAAGACCTTCGACAACATCAATCCCGCCACCGAAGAGGTCCTCGGCCAGGTGGCCGACGGCTCGAACGCGGACATGCACCGGGCCATCGACGGTGCCCGACGCGCCTTCGACGAGACCGACTGGTCGACCGATCGTGACCTGCGCACGCGCTGCCTCTCGCAGCTGCAGGACGCGCTCGAGAAGGAGCGTGAGGAATTGCGCGAGGAGCTCATCCTCGAGGTGGGCTGCCCGCGCATGACCACGCACGCCAATCAGCTCGACATCCCATTGGACGCCGCGTTGCGCTACCCGATCAAGCTCATCGACGAGTTCCCCTGGAGGACCGATCTGAGCGAGATCGTCGACCGCAGGGGCACCGCCAACACGAGACAGATCTGGAAGGAGCCCGTCGGCGTCGTCGGTGCCATCGTGCCGTGGAACTTCCCGCTCGAGGTGACCTTGAACAAGCTCGGCCAGGCCCTCGCCACCGGCAACACGGTGATCCTCAAGCCGGCACCGGACACGCCGTGGAACGCCACCCGTCTCGGCCGTCTCGTCGCCGAGCAGACCGACTTCCCGAGCGGCGTTCTGAACGTCGTGACCTCCTCCGACCACCTGGTCGGCGAGGAGCTGACGCTGTCCCCGAAGGTCGACCTGATTTCGTTCACGGGTTCGACCGCGGTGGGCAAGCGGATCATGGAGAAGGGCGGCGCCACCCTCAAGCGGACGTTCCTCGAGCTCGGCGGCAAGTCGGCGACGATCGTGCTCGACGACGCCGACTTCGCCACGTCGGTGCCGTCCGGCATCGCGGTCTGCTTCCACGGCGGCCAGGGCTGCGCCATCCAGACCCGCATGCTCCTCCCCCGCTCGCGCTACGAAGAAGGCGTCGAGATCCTGCGGGCCACGCTGTCCTCAGTGGCCTACGGGGACCCGCAGCGCCCCGACGTCCTGATGGGGCCCCTCATCTCGGCCAAGCAACGGGACCGGGTCCTCGGCTACATCGAGAAGGGCGTCAAGGAGGGGGCGACCCTGGCCCTCGGCGGCGGGCGGCCGGCCGAGCTCCCCAAGGGTTGGTTCGTCGAGCCGACCCTCTTCACCGACGTCGACAACTCCATGACGATCGCCCAGGAGGAGATCTTCGGGCCGGTCCTCGTGGTCATCCCCTTCGATGACGACGACGACGCCGTGCGGATCGCCAACGACAGCGTCTATGGGCTCTCCGGCGGGGTCTTCTCCGGATCGCTCGAACGCTCACTTCGCGTCGCCGAGCGCGTCCGCACCGGGACGTTCGCCGTCAACGGGGGCATGCCGATCGGACAGGCGGACATGCCATTCGGGGGCTACAAGCACAGCGGTATCGGTCGCCAGAACGGGCTCGCCGGGTTCGACCAGTACCTCGAGACCAAGTCCGTGGCGTGGCCGACGCCCCACTAGGACGTCCGGCCGTGCCGTGAGCGACAACCCGGTCCTGCGGGCGCACGGCTACCACTCGCTCCGGATCGCCCGCGTCGTCACCGAGACGCACGACGCCAGCTCGTTCGTTCTCGACGTTCCGGACGAGCTCGCGGAGACCTTCCGCTACACGCCCGGGCAGTTCTGCACCTTCCGGGTGCACATCGACGGCGACGAACAGCTGCGCTCGTACTCCATGTCCAGTGCGCCCGAGACGGACCGCGACCTGACCGTCACAGTCAAGCGCGTGGCGGGCGGATTGGTCTCGAATTGGTTCCTCGACAACCTGGCCGAGGGGGACGTCATTGAGGTCACCAAACCCGCCGGTATCTTCTGCCCGCGGGAGTCGGACCGACCGGTGCTCGGCTTCTGCGGCGGCAGCGGCATCACGCCGGTCATGTCCATCGCCAAGCACGTGCTGGCGACGACGCAACGCCCCGTCCGGCTCCTCTACGCCAACCGCGATCGTGACTCGGTCATTTTCGACGCCGCGTTCACCGCCCTGGGTGCCGAGCACCCGGACCGGCTCGAGGTGCAGCGCCACTTCGATGCCGAGACGGGGTTCCTGACGCCCGAGGCGATCACCGAGTTCCTGGCGACCGACCTCGAGGCCGACCTCTACATCTGCGGCCCCGGTGCCTTCATGGACCTGGTGGAGTCGACGTTGCAGGGGCTCGGCATTGAGCAGGAGCGCATCTTGATCGAACGCTTCCTGGTGGAGCAGCAGGAGAAGACGGACGCGCTGATCGTCGACGAGCCAGCCCGCGACGACGCCGCAGTGGTACCCGATGAGGTGACCGTGCACCTGGGGGGAAAGACGGTCGTCGTCCGCTACCAGCCGGGCGACACCCTGCTCGAGACGGCGCGACGGGGCGGCCTGCGCCCACCGTTCTCCTGCGAGGCCGGCAACTGCGCCACCTGCATGGCCTTCCTCAAGGACGGGTCGGTCACCATGCGGGCGAACAACGCGTTGACTCCCGAGGAGGTCGAGGAGGGCTGGGTCCTCACCTGCCAGAGCCTGCCGTCCGGTCAGACGGTGACCGTCGAGTACGAGTCGCTGTGATCGGGGCCCGGGCCGCCAAGCCACACCGGGCCGCGTCGTCGGCCTCGGATCAGGGCCCGGGCTCGACCAGGAGATCGAGGTAGGCGGCGCCGGAGTCGGGCACCCGCGGCTGACCCCAGCACTCGACCGGGAACGAGACCATGACCATGGAGTACAGCAGGTGGAGCAGGTTCACCGCGTCCTCAGGCAGGTCGTCAAGGGGGTACTGGTCGCAATAGGTCATGGCCGCGTCGGCCCGCGGCATGGCGGCGTCGTAGAGCGCCTGCATCTCGTCCATGGTGCTGGCCAGCCGGGCGGCATAGCGCTCGCGCTCGGTCGGCAGGCACCATTTGGCGGCGAACGGCTCCAGGTCCGAGAACTCGCTCGGCAACAGGGTCGTGTCCATCTGCGTCATACCTCCGCGTGCTGTTGCTTCTTGTAGTCGTCCACCCACTCGTGCGCCACCTTGTGCATGTGGCGGCAGAGCACCTCCTGGTCCATCAGGGGGAAGCGTTCGATCACGCGTGACTCGAGCATCGTCTGTGTCGCCTCGAGGGTGTTGGCGTCCTGAAGACCGAACTCTTTGAACGTGACCGCGGCGTTCTCGTGCGCCACCCGCTCCCGGGCCGTCTTGGCGGGGACGAAGTACAGCGTCCCCTCGAAGACGTGCTCGTTGGGTGCGACGGGCCAGTAGTGGTACGTGAGGTACCAGCTCTGCCCCCACACGAGGATGACGAAGTTGGGCCAGAGCTGGAACGAGTCGAGTCCCCAGGGGTCGCAGCCGGCAGGGTTGATGCCGGCATCCTTCTGGTCGAAGCCGAGGTCTGGTGCGTCCCAGGGCCCGAAGAGCCCGCTGCGGGTCACGCGGTCCACGGGCTTGGTCATGTTCTCCGCCAGATTCCAGGGATGGATGCCGGCGGTGCTCACCAGTCGGTGCGGCCCGTCGATCTTGTAGGCGGGCGCCTCGAAACCCGCCTGCGCCGCTGCGCTCGACCAATCCGGCGGTGACTGCTTCGCGTGGAGAATTGGCGCGTGGTAGAACTCCTGGAAGGCGTCCATGTAGAGCTTCCAGTTGCTCTTCACGTTGGCGCGGTAGAAGTAGCGCTCGCTCTGCAGACCGAACGGGTAGTTCTCCAGCTTGGTCACCATCGGCCCCAGGAAGTCGCGCAGCGATTGCTCCGGCTCCTTGGCCAGGTTGATGAAGATGAAGCCCGCCCAGACGTCGCAGTGCACGGGAACGAGGCCGTAGTCCGCCTTGTCGAGGTCGAAGAACTCCTGCTCCTGCTGCACGAACGAGCACGCACCGTCGAGGTCGTAACGCCAGGCGTGGTACTTGCAGACGAACTGGCGGGTGGTGCCGCTCGTCTCCTCCTTCGGGTAGTCGTTCCAGACCAGCTTGTTCCCGCGGTGGCGACACATGTTGTAGAAGGCGCGGATCTCGCCGTCCTTGCCCTTCACCACGACGACGGACGTCTTGGCGACCGCGAGCTCCTTGGTGAAGTAGCTCCCCGTGCGCGGCAGCTGCTCGACGCGACCCACGTTGAGCCAGGCCCGCTTG
Organism: uncultured Acidimicrobiaceae bacterium; assembly: GCA_963764305.1. Taxonomy (GTDB): domain Bacteria; phylum Actinomycetota; class Acidimicrobiia; order Acidimicrobiales; family RAAP-2; genus Bog-473. Next base: position 474,425 of record CAVXSD010000007.1, read on the forward strand.
AAGACGGCCTCGCGCTCCAGGTCGAAGAACTCCTGTGAGATGGAGTCCTCGTAGTTCATCGGCTCGGTCCCGAGGTCGAAATGCTCTGTCCAGCTGCCTTCGGGTGGCTTGGGCCAACGTGGCATGAGTTGGGTCCTCTCGGCGTGACGTTCGTTGACGGAAGCGATGGTAGCACTGCTCTCAGCTGATGAGAAGAGCGTTTCCACCCTGCCTCCAGCCTGTGTCGTCGCGACCGGATCGGCGCCCCAGTCCTCGCGTTGACGCTTCGGGTGAATTCGTGTCATATTACTGACACCAATAGTCCCTGGGGAGGGCCATGACGACGACCAGCACCAACGACGTCTATTTCGACCCGTACGACGTCGGCATCAACACCGACCCGTACCCGGTGTTCCGCCGGCTGCGCGAAGAGGCGCCTCTCTATTACAACGAGGCGCACGACTTCTACGCCCTGAGCCGCTTCGAGGACGTTGAGCGGGGCCTGCTCGACGCCGCGACCTACGTCTCGGGGCGGGGTGCGATCCTCGAGCTGATCAAGGCGGGGATCGAGATGCCGCCGGGCATCCTCATCTTCGAGGACCCACCGACCCACACCATCCATCGTCGACTGCTCTCGCGTGCCTTCACGGCGCGGCGCGTGAACGAGCTGGAGGACAAGATCCGCGAGTTCTGCGCCCGTAGCCTCGACCCGCTCGTGGGCGCAGGCGACTTCGACCTCATTGCCGAGCTCGGCGCGCAGATGCCGATGCGCACCATCGGCCTGCTGCTCGGGATCCCCGAGGGCGACCAGGAGGCCATCCGGGACCACGTCGACTCGACGCTGCGCACCAAGGCCGGAGAGCCGATGCAGGTCACCTCGGACTTCGTGACCGGCGAGATGTTCGAGGAGTACATCGACTGGCGGGCCGAGCACCCGTCCGACGACATCATGACGGAACTGCTCCAGGCCGAGTTCGAGGACGAGACCGGGACGGTCCGCCGGCTCACCCGCAACGAGGTCCTCACCTACGTCAACGTGGTCGCCGGTGCCGGCAACGAGACCACCACCCGGCTCATCGGATGGGCGGGGACCGTGCTCGCCGCGCATCCGGACCAGCGGCGTGAGCTCGTCGCTGATCGTGCCCTCATTCCGGGTGCCATCGAGGAGCTCCTGCGCTACGAATCGCCCGCACCTCATGTCGGGCGCTACATGACCCAGGACAGGGAGCACCACGGGGTGACCGTCCCCGCCGGCAGCGCCATCCTGTTCCTCATCGGAGCGGCCAACCGGGACGACCGGCGCTTCCCCGACGGCGACCGGTTCGACATCCATCGCCAGGACGGGGGGCACCTGACCTTCAGCTACGGGATCCATTTCTGCTTGGGCGCAGCCTTGGCCCGCCTGGAGGGCCGCGTCGCACTCGAAGAGCTCCTGGCCCGGTTCCCGGAATGGGACGTCGACCTGGACAACGCCCGGCTCTCCCCCACTTCGACGGTACGGGGTTGGGAGACGCTGCCGGTGTTGATCCCCTAGGCGAAGACGTCCGAGGTTGCCCGACACCGTGACACAGTGACACCGTGAAACCGTGACCACCGTGCCGACGTCCGCCGACGCAGTGCGGGCCAAACCGGTGCCCGCGCCGGCGCCTGAGCGCCGGCCGTACGACAGCTCCCTGCGGCGCCAGCGCGCCGCCGAGACGCGGGCGCGCATCATCGCTGCGGGTTCCGAGCTGCTCCGGGGCTCGTCCGTGCGGGACTGGCACGGGCTGACCATCCGGGCCGTCGCCGAGAGGGCCGGCGTCAACGAACGCACGGTCTACCGCCACTTCGCCAACGAGCAAGGGCTCCACGACGCCGTCATGCACCGGTTGGAGGAGGAAGCCGGGATCGAGCTGCGGGGCATGCGGCTCGAGGAGGTCGCAGACGTGGCCGCCCGCATCTTCGAGCACGTGTCCTCGTTCCCGCCCGACGCGCGTCCGCCGCTCGACGCGACCCTGCAGGAGGCGAAGCGGCGCCAACAGGAGGCCCTCCTGGCGGCCGTCGCCGGGCGCGCCCCGACGTGGTCCGAGGCGGACAGGAGGGTGGCGGCGGGCGTGCTCGACGTCCTGTGGAGCGTCGCCTCCTACGAGCGACTGGTGGTCGACTGGCAGATCGATCGCTCCGAGGCGACCCACGGCATCACCTGGGTGATCGGGCTCGTCCGGGACGCCATCGCCGCCGAGGGCAGCGAACTCCCGCTTCGCTAGCGGGTGGGCTCCTCCGGCTCCTCCGGCTCCTCCGGCTGACCGGCCAGCGAGGCCTTGTGCAGCGTGTTGGCGGCCAGCCGCATGTGCGCCGCGTCGACCAGTTTGCCGTCGCGCCCGATGGCGCCGACGCCGCCTGCCTCGGCCTCTCGATAGGTCGCCATCGCCTCGCGGGCTTCCGCCACCTCGTCGGGGGTGGGCGAGAACACCTCGTGGGCGATCGGGATCTGGCTCGGGTGGATGGCCCACTTGCCGTCGAAGCCGAGCGCGCTCGCCTGCAGCGCCGAGCGCCTATAACCCTCCGGATCCTGATAGGCGGGATAGGGCGCGTCGATGGCGTCGACCATGGCGGCGCGCGCCGCCGTCAGCACCTGCACGCGGGCGAAGTGCCAGAAGTCCCCGGGGTAGGGCACGACCGGTTCGAAGTTCCCGTCGACCCGCGCCCGAAGTGAGGCCGAGAGATCGCCCGCGCCGAAGATCAGCGCTTCCAGCCGCTCGCTCGCCTGCGCGATCTCGAGCGCGTTGGCCAATCCCTCGGCCTCCTCGATGAGGACCTCGAGGCCGATCGGGCGGGGCAGGCGGAGCTTCGTCTCCAGCTGGGTCAGGAGTACGTCGACCCACCAGACGTCGCGCGCCCGGCGCACCTTCGGCACGATCAGCACGTCGAGCGCATCCCGTGCCCCGGTGACGATCTCGATGATGTCGCCGTGGCACCAGGGCGTGTCGATGCCGTTGACGCGGACGGCCCGGACGGTCGTGCCCCAGTCCTGTCCCGTCAGCGCGCCCACCGCGATCGACCGGCCGGCCTCTTTCGCCGAGGGTGCGCAGGCGTCCTCGAGGTCGAGGAACACGAGGTCTGCGCCCGAGGACGCCGCCTTCTGGCACATGCGCTCGCTACTGGCCGGGGTGGCCAGCTCTGAACGTCGGGCTCGTGGTGCGCGCATGGTGCTCCTTACTCCTTGCTCATGCTCCTGCGGTGCTCCTGGGGTCAGATGGTGCCGGCGGCCCGCAGGGCGTCGAGACGTTCGGCGTCGATACCGAGCAGGCCGCCGTACACGGCGTCATTGTCGGCCCCGACGCTGCGCCCCAGGTAGTCGACCCCGCCCGGCGTCTCGCTGAGCAGCGCCACCGGAGCCTGGACCGTCATGGGACCGAGGTCGGGGTCCTCCAGCTGGACGAAGGTGCCCCGCTCGCGCAGGTGCGCGTCGGCCAGCAACTGTTCGGCGTCGTAGACGGGGGCCGCCGCCACATCGGCCTCCTCGAACACGCGCATGACGTCGTCCAGCGCACGGACGCTGATCCAGCCCGCCACGATGGCGTCGATCTCGTCACCGTGAGCCTGGCGGCGGATCGGGTCGACGTAGTCCTCGTCCTCCGCCAACTCCGGCCGGTCGACAGAGCGGTAGAGGCGCATCACGATGTTGCGCGACGCGCTCGACAAGGCGACCCAACGGCCATCCGCCGTGCGGTAGGCGTTGCGCGGGGCGCTGGCGTCGAGCCGGTTCCCGGTGCGGCCCATGACGATCCCGAGGTGGCTATAGGCCAGCGTGGACGTCTCGATGAGGCGGGCGAGAGGCTCCACCAGGTTCACGTCGACCAGCTGGCCCGTGCCGCCGTGCAGGTCGCGGTGGTAGAGGGCCATCATCACGGCGAAGGTGGCGGACTGGGCGGCGATGCCGTCGGCCAGGAAGAATGGAGGCAGCGTCGGGGGTCCGTCGGGCTGACCCGTGACGTGGGCGAACCCGCTCATCGCCTCGGCCAACGTGCCGAAGCCCGGGCGGTCGCTCGCCGGCCCACCGCCGCCGTAGCCGCTGACGTGGAGCATGACGAGTTGCGGATGCGCCCGGTGCACCGACTCGTAGTCGAGTCCCCACCGGGCCAGCGCGCTGGGGCGGTTGTTCACCACGAGCACGTCGCTGACGTGGAGCAGGCGGTGGAAGAGATCCTGTCCCTCGGCGGCGCGTAGGTCGAGCGTGACGCATTGCTTGTTGCGACCGACGCTCTTCCAGAACAGCCCGATCCCGTCCTTTTGGTGGCCCCAGGTCCGTAGCGGGTCTCCCGCGCCCGGCTGCTCCACCTTGATCACCTCGGCACCGAATTCACCCAGCGCCGTCGCCACCATGGGGCCCGCGGCCAATGTGGCGGCGTCGACGACCCGCAGGCCCTGCAACGGTCGGACCGTGTCAGGCACCGTGCACTGACGCGGGCCGCTCGAGTCCGAGATGCCCACGGAGCGTCGAGCTCGTGTAGCGGTCGCGGAAGACACCACGGCGCTGCAGCTCGGGCACCACAAGGCGGACGACATCCTCGTAGGCGCCCGGTGAGTGCGTGGCGGCGATGACGAAACCGTCGCAGGCCCCACTGTCGAACCACGCCTCCATCTGGTCGGCGATGTCCCGGCCGGTGCCGACGAAGCGGGGCCCCTGCAACAGGGTCGCCCGGTGGCCGGCCAGGTCGGCCAGGGTGACCGTGTCGCCGCCGATGTGCGTCCTGATGTTCTGCACCAGACCCCGGATGCCCGAGACGGACTCGATGAGCTCGTCGGTGATGGGCGCATCGAGTGCGAGCCCGGAGAAGTCGTAGTTCATCAGCTCGGAGAGGAGGGTGAGCGACGCCATCGGGTCCACGAGGTCGTTCAGAAAGAGCTGCTCGCGCTCCTCGGCGTGCGCCTTGGACTCCCCCACGACCGTGTAGGCCATCGGCAGCATCTTGATGGTCTCCGGGTCGCGGCCGCGCTCGCCGATCTTCTCTTTCTGGTCCTTGTAGTGGGCGCGTGCGACGTCGATGCCGGGGTCCCCGGTGAAGATCAGCTCCGCCCATTTCGCCGCGAACTCGCGGCCGCGGCCCGACGACCCCGCCTGCAGGAGGACGGGCCTGCCCTGCGGAGCTCGGGGCACGGTCAACGGGCCGCGCACGTCGAACCACTCCCCCTCGTAGTGGAGCTCGTGCACCTTGTCGGGGTGGGCGAACAGCGGCGTCTCCCGGTCGAGCACGAGTGCGTCGTCGTCCCAGCTGTCCCAGAGACCGGTCGTCGCCTCGAGGAACTCGTCGGCGCGGTCGTAGCGCGCGTCGTGCGCGAGATGCTCCTTGAAGCCGTAGTTCTGGGCCTCGCCGTCGTTGACCGAGGTCACCACGTTCCACGCGGCCCGGCCGCCTGAGAGGTGGTCGAGCGTCGCGAACGTCCGGGCCACGTGGTATGGCGAGTAGTACGTCGTCGAGTAGGTGGCCCCGAGGCCGATGTTCCTGGTGGCCGCGGCCACGATCCCGAGCACGATGCTCAGGTCGAGCTTCACCGGCCGCGCCCCGGTGCGGACGGCCTCGGCGACGGACCCGCCGTAGATGCCGGGCATGGCCAGGCGGTCGTCGAAGAACATGAGGTCGAAACACCCGTCCTCGAGCGTCCGACCGAGCTTCTCGTAATAGCCCGCGGTGAGGAACCCGTGCTCGGTGGCGGGGTGGCGCCACGAGCCGGCGTAGACGGTGGCGTTCCCGGCCTGCATGAACCCCACCAATGCCATCTGCCGTTTGCTGTCGGCCATTCACTCCCCCTTCCGGGCAGGCACCCCAACTTAATATGTAATATTTCAGATATCAAACTCATCAGCACCACCGTCAGGGCCCAGGCGGCCAACGAGCTGCGCGACAGGATCCTGACCGGTCGGCTCCAGCCCGGTGACCGCCTGGACCTCGATCGGCTCACGGCCGAGTTCGGGATCAGCCGGACCCCGATCCGGGAGGCCCTGCTCGAGCTGTCCTACGAGGGACTTGTCGTGATCACACCGCGCAGCGGCATGGCCGTGGTGGGCATCACACCGCAGGACGCCGTCGACAATTTCGCCATCCTGGCCGCGCTGGCCGGCAAGGCGGCCGAGCTGGCGACGGCCCGCATCACCCCGAAGGAGCTGTCCGAGCTGCGAGAGCTGGCCGGCGCCATCGACCGCGCCGACGATGTCGTCGTCGCCAACCGGCAGTTCCACCGGGCCATCAACCAGGCGGCACGCTCGCCGCGAATGCTGACCTACCTGCGCCAGGCCGTGCGGGTGGTGCCCGGCAACTACTTCGAGCTCTTCCCCGAGCAGGCGGAGCGGAGCCGGCACGAGCACGCAGCGCTCCTCGACGCAATGGAGCAGGGCGATGCACCGGCAGCTCGCTCCATCATGGAAGCCCATGTCCTGACGGCCGGTGAGGCGCTGGGCGGGTGGTTGACAGAGGTGTCGAGGCCGACCGGCTGAAGGGCCCGTTAGACGGAGAGGGCCAGGCGGGCCGCCGCCAAGAGGTCCGCGCCACCGGGCGTGGCGTCGGGGTCGAGCAGCCACTGCACGGTGTACCCGTCCGCCACGGCCATGAAGAACGAAGCCACCGAGCGCGCCGTGTCTTCGGGCACGTCCGGCACGATCGTCTGGATGCCCTCGACGATCCGACTCCGCATCTCGGCATAGCCCTCGGCCAGGCGCGTCCGCAGTGGGTCGCTGCGCTCGGCCTGGGCCAGCGCCTCCACGAAGGCCACCAGCAAGGGGCGGAACTCCAGGGACAGCTCGGTCATGGCCGCCCAGGCGCGGTCCACGGCCTGGCGGGGGTCGTCGCCGACCGAGCCGACCTCCCGGGCGACGGCGAGCACCTTCTCGGTGTACTCCAAGAAGACGTCGTCGAGCGCCTGCGCCAGGAGGGCGTCCTTGGAGCCGAAGTGGTACCCGATGGAACCGAGGTTGGTCCCGGACTCGGCGACCAGGTCGCGGGCGGTGGTCCGGGCATAGCCGCGGCTGACGAGGCAGCGCCGGGCCGCCGCCAGGAGCTCTTCTTTGTGTCCCATCCCTCTCCTGTATACAGATGTCTTATACAAGCGTATATTGCTTTGACATGGAAGGCACGCTCCCTCCAGGCCCGCGCTGGCCCGCCGCTCTCCAGTCTCTGGGTATGGCCCGACTACCGCGGTTCCTCGACTCGTGCCACAGGCGCTACGGGGACCGGTTCACCGTCCGGCTCGGCCGTTTCGGCACGTTCGTGTACCTGGTCGACCCCGAGGACATCCGTTCGGTCTTCCGCGGCGACGATGGCGTGTTCCATGCCGGCGAGGCCAATGCCCCGTTCCTCGGGCGCGTGCTCGGCTCGTCGTCCGTGCTCGTCACCGACGACGAGGTGCACCTGCGGCAGCGCCGCCGCCTCAGCGGGCCCTTCCACGGCGACTCCATCGCCCGACTCGCCACCGTGATGTCGGACGTGGCGCAGAAGGACATCGGCACGTGGCCGGTCGGCGAACCGTTCCGGCTGCTGCCGCACATGCGGCGCATCACCATGGACGTGATCCTGCGCGCCGTAATCGGTGTGCGCGAGGAGGACGCGGCGCGCCTGGACCGGCTGCGCGCGACGTTGGCCGCGCTGGTCGACCTCGACCTGGTGAAGCTGGCGCCATTCGTGTTCCCGAAACTGGCCGAAGTCTGGCCCTGGACGCGCTACAAGGCTGTGCAGGAGACGGCGGACGATGTGCTCCGGGCCGAGATCGACCGCTGCGCCGACGACCCGACACTCGGGCATCGCACCGACGTGCTTGCCATGCTGGTGCGCCACCGCGAGGACGACGGCACCGCCATGACGGCGAGCGAGATCCGCGACCAGCTCGTGACCCTCTTGCTGGCCGGGCACGAAACGACAGCGACCGGGCTGTCGTGGACCTTCGAACGCTTGGTCCGCCACCCGGCCGTCCTGTCCCGCGCCGTCAGGGCGGCCGACGAGGAGGACGACGCGTATCTCGATGCGGTCGTTACCGAAAGCCTTCGCATCCGCCCAGTGGTCCCGGACATCACCCGCAAGCTGATGACCGACGTCACGATCGGCCAGGGTGATCGGCAGCTACGGCTGCCCGCGGGCACCTTCGTCGACCCCGCCATCTACCTGGTGCTGCACTCGCCCGAGCACTACCCGGACCCACTGGTCTTCCGTCCAGACCGCTTCGTCGGGCAACGCCCTGACCCCAACGTGTGGATCCCGTTCGGAGGAGGCAGCCGACGCTGCCTCGGTGCCGCGTTCGCCCTGACCGAGATGCGCGTGGTGCTCTCGGAGGTGCTGCGGCACGTCGAGCTCGAGCCCAGCTCACGGCGCGCGGAGCGGACGCGGGTGCGCCACGTGACCCTCACACCGCAACGTGGAGCGGTCGTCACCGTGCGCCGTCGCCGCACGCCCGCGATGGCCTCGCCGGCGCACCAGACGATGGTCGAGGTGCCGGCGGACATCCCAGCGGACGCTGGCTCCTAGCTCTCGCGCTTGAGCATGCGGTCCACGTTGGCCCGGAGCTCCGGCGTCGTGAACGACCGGTCCTCCGCGCTCAGCGCGAAGTCGAGCGCCGCGAGGACCGCTCGCTCCAGCTGGATGTTGATGATCCGCTTGGTGTCCTCGACCGCCCCCTTGGGCAGTCGTGCGATGCGGTGCGCACAGGCCATGGCCTGGTCCAGCACCTCGTCGTCGGCACAGACGTGGTTGACCAGTCCGATCTCGGCTGCCCGCTTGGCTGGGATCCGGTCCCCCGTCAGCGCGTACTCCTTGGCCAGCTGCAGGCTCGTGAGGAGGGGCCACACCACGGGGCCACCGTCGGCCGCCACCAGCCCGAGGACCACGTGCGGATCGGCCAGGTGCGCGCTCTCCGCCATGAACACGATGTCGGAGAGGGCGACGAGGCTGCAGCCGAGCCCGACCGCCGGGCCGTTCACGGCGGCGACGATCGGCAACCGGCACGACACCATCCCGGTGACGATCTGTCGGCCGTGCACGAGGGTCAGGTGTCGCAGCTCGGCATCCTTGGACAGGTCGTCGATGTAGCTGAAGTCACCGCCGGCCGAGAAGGCCCGCCCGGCGCCCGTGATCACGGCCACCCGCGCCTCCGCGTCGGCGTCGAGCTGAGGGAACAGGCCGGCCAGCCCAGCGTGCAGCACATGGTTGGTGGCGTTGAGGTCCTCGGGCCGGTTCAAGGTGATGATCCGGATCGGGCCGTCCGCACGAACCTGCAACTCGTCCGGAAGGTCGTAGGTGCTCATGATGTCGGTAGCTCCAGGATTCGGCCGGCGATCAGATTGCGCTGTATCTGCGACGTGCCCCCCATGACGCTCTGGGCGCGACTGTAGAGGTACACCTTGAGCCAGGTGTCATCCGCGTCGGCGTGCACCGCGCCACCGACGGAGAGCGAGGCATGGCCCACGGCCTGCTCGGCCGCCGTCATCAGGAGCTTGTCGACGGAGCCCTCGGGCCCGTGCGACAGGCCGTCGAGGCGATCCGAGAGCCGGCGACTCACGTGGCAGCGCAGCATCTCGGTCTCCACCAGCGCCCAGGCCAGGTCCCGCAGCTGTTCGGGACCGAACGCGCCGGGCTCTTCCTCGACGACGTGGACCAGCTCGTTGACGAGCTTGCCGTAGCGCGCCACGTAGCCGAGCTCACCGGGCTCGCGCTCGTGGCTGACCACCGTCATGGCCAGGCGCCAACCCTCGCCGGGCTCGCCGACCATGTTCGCCGCGTCGACCCGGGCACCGTCGAAGAGCACCTCACCGAACTCGCGGGTGACGCCGTTGATCATGCGGAGCGGCCGCTGCTCGATGGCGGGCTGGCCCATCGGCACGATGAAGGCCGAGAGCCCGCGGTGTTTGGCGACATCGGGGTCGGTCCGGGCCAGGACCAGGCACCAGTCGGCGGCATCCGAGTAGCTCGTCCACACCTTGTGACCGGTGATCACGTACTGCGCACCGTCCGGCACGGCCCGCGTCCGCAGCGAGGCCAGGTCGGACCCCGCATCGGGCTCGCTGAAGCCCTGGCACCAGCGCTCGCGGCCGCTCACGAGCCCGGGCAGGAAGCGGCGCCGGATGTCCTCGTTCCCGTGCCGCAGGATCCCCTGGACCAGGTACCCGACGCTCGGCCGCGGTGGCGTCCCGGCCGTGATGAGCTCCTCGTCGAGGATCACCTCGTAGACGCTGGGCAGCCCGTGCCCGCCGACCTCGGTCGGCCAGGAGAGGCCGAAGAAGCCAGCGTCGTAGAGCGTCTGGTGCCAGGCCGCCTGCCCGGCCCAGTACTCGTCGGCCGTCGACGACGGCGGGAGGCCGGGGTTGTTGCGCGCCAGCCAGTCGCGCAGCCGCAGCCGGAACTCCAGCTCCTCGGGGGAATCAGCGAAGTCCATCGTCGGCTCCGATGCCGCGGGCGGCGAGCACCCGGGCGAGGCTGGGACCGACCCCGCCGAGCACGTCGCTCGAGAGGAGGGCCCGGCGCAGGTAGACGTGGGCGAGGCAGTCCCAGGTGTTGCCGATGCCACCGTGCACCTGAACGGCCGTCTCGCACACCGAGCGGGCCGCCCGGGCGCAGTAGGCCTTGGCCGCCGACGCCGCGCTCAGCGCGGCCGGGCCCGGCAGCGCGTCGACCGCCCACGCGGCGTGGAGCGCGATGCTCCGGGAGCCCTCCATGGCGACGAATGCGTCAGCCAGCAGGTGCTGGACCGCCTGGAAGGATCCGATGGCCGCGCCGTACTGACGGCGGTCGCGGGCGTACCCGGACGTCAGTGTCAGGGCGCCACGCATCACGCCGACGAGGTCCGCGCTCGTCACGGCGAGACCGAGGCTGCGCCACGTCGCCACATCGTCGGGATGGAGCGAGCGGGACTGCCCGTCGACCACGGTGACGGCCGCGGGCGTGCGCCAGCTCGCGGTGGGCCGGGTCAGGTCCGTCCCGGCGGCTTCTCCCGCGAGCGCGGCCGTTCCGATCGTGTACCCGCGCCGCCCCCACGAGCACCAGCGCGGCGGCCGCCCCACGGGCGTCGATGGCCACCGCTCCCGGCGGTACCTTCCCGTTCTCGGCCGTGGCGGGCTGCACGAGGTCGGCGGTCAGGGCGACCGTCTCGGTCTCGGCCGCCGCCGGCGCCCCGGTCAGGCGACGAAGCTCCGCGGCCACGGTCGAGCCGAGAAAGGCGGCATCGGCCAGGCCCCGGCCGAGCTCCTCGGCGACGACGGCGACCTCGACCGCAGACGCCCACGGAGTCCCGTCGTCCGTCGCCGTCCGCAGTTCGCGCCAACCGGACGCGCTGACCGCGGCGTCGAGCTTGGCGGCCCGCTCACGATCGTCGAGGTCGGCCACGCGCTGGACGCCCAGGCGGTCGACCACCAGCGTGGCGGCGTCGCGCAGGGCGACCTGTTCGGGCGAGAGGCGGACGTCCATTCAGTCGGCCCCGGCCGCCGCAAAGGTCGGGGCCCACGCGTCCCTGAGTGTGCGGCGCAGCACCTTGCCCGAGGGGGTCCGGGGAATGGCCTCGACGAGGACGACGTGGTGCACGCGCTTGTACCCGGCGAGGGTGTCGGCGACGAGTCGCTCGAGCTCCGCCGCAGTGACGTCGGAGCCGGGCGCCAGGTGGACGGCGGCCGCCGGGACCTCGCCGGCCTGCTCGTCGGTCACGCCGAACACCGCGCAGTCGATCACGGCGGGGTGGCCGTGCAGCACGGACTCGATCTCGGCCGGAGCCACCTGGAAGCCGCTGACCTTGATCATCTCCTTGCAGCGGTCGGTGAGGTGGACCCACCCCTCGGGCTCGAGCCAGCCGACGTCACCGGTCCGGTACCAGCCGTCGTCGAACGCCCCGGCCGTGGCCTCGTCGGGGAGGTATCCCGCCATGGCCGACGCGCTCTCGACCTGGACCTCGCCGACGCCACCCGACGCGAGGACCTCGCCGGTGTCGAGGTCGACGACGCGCAACGTCACGTCGCCCACGGGGAGTCCGGCGGAATCGAGGCGCCACCTGTCCGGATCCCCGACCGGGTTGGCGGCGATCACGGGCACCTCGCTGGTCCCGTAGGCAGGAAGCCAGCGGATCCCGGTACGCGCCGTCACCCGTTCGGCGACACTGGGCGTGATCGGGGTGGCGCCCCACATGATGTAGCGGAGCGAGGAGAGGTCGTAGGCCTCCAGGTCCGGGTGGTTGGCCATGGCCAGCGCGATCGGGGCGACCGCCATCTCGAGCGTCATCCGCTCCTCTTGGATGCAGCGGAGCTCCGCGTCGAGGTCGAAGCGGCGGTGCAGCCGGACGGTGGCGCCCGCCGCGGCTGCGGCGAGCAGGTTCAACATCCCGAGGATGTGCGACGGCGGCGTCGCCACCTGGAAGCGGTCGTTGTGGCCGAGTCCCAGCGCGGTGACCCAGTGCGCCGTGCCGAGGTCGATCGACCGGTGCGTGTGGCGCACCGCCTTGGGCTGGTCGGTCGTGCCGGAGCTGAAGACGAAGGCGGCGTCGTCGGTGGGGTGCAGCGCGACCGAGGGAGGTGGCGCGCTGCTGGCGCGGTCGATCACCGCGGCGGCACAGGCGTCGTCGAGATCGAGGACGGCGTCACCACCGAGGCGCTCGGACAGCAGGCCGGCGCCGGGACCGTCGGCCACGCCGTAGCGGGGACCGGTCAGGCCGACGGCCGTGCCGACCTCGAGCGCCTTCCACGACGAGTTGAGCAGGACGGGGGCGGCGCCGACCTTGCTCACCGCGTGGACCGTCGCCACGAACTCGGGCCGGTTCGAGGTCATCACCGCCACGCGGTCGCCCCGGCCGACGCCACGGTCGACGAGATGCCGCGCCAGCGCGTTGGCGGCGCGGTCGAGCTCGCCGTACGTCCAGCGATCGTCGCCCGCCAGCACCGCCGCATGATCGGGGAACCGGTTCGCCGCCGACTCGAGCCCGCGATGCATGAGGCTCGTTGCCATTGGGAAACATTCTTCTCCGAATTGAGATCCAGCGTCAACACGCATGAAGTGTATGGTTATCGCCGTGAGGAAGGCTGTGCGGGACCAGGGTGACCAGGGCGGGAGGCCGCCCGTCCGGCCGGTCGCCGCCGCAACGGCGTGAGCGGCCCCACTCCGGGGGCGGTCGACGAGGACGTCCGGTCCGAGATCATCGAGACCGTCCGCCGCTTCGTGCAGAGAGAGGTCGTCCCCGTCGCGTCCGAACTCGAGCGGTCGGACACGTACCCCGACGAGATCGTGGCGCAGATGCGCGAGCTCGGCCTCTTCGGCGTCACCATCCCCGAGGAGTACGGCGGCCTCGGCCTCGACCTGCTGACCTACATCGGCGTCATCGAGGAGCTCGCCTACGGCTGGATGAGCCTGACCGGCATCGTCAACACCCACACCATGGCCGCCACGCTGATCCTCACGCACGGCACCGAGGAGCAGAAGCAGCGCTGGCTCCCCGCCATGGCGTCGGGGGAACGGCGGGGCGCCCTCTCCCTCTCCGAGCCCGACGCCGGCAGCGACACCCGCAACATCTCGTGCCGGGCGCAGCGGGACGGGGACGAGTACGTCCTCAACGGCTCCAAGGCCTGGGTCACCAACGGGGAACGAGCCTCCATCGTGGCGCTCGCCGCCCGGACCGAGGAGGGCATCACCGCCTTCATCGTCGAGAAGGAGCCCGGCCCACGCTTCGAGGGGATCTCGGTCAGCAAGCACGTCGGCAAGCTCGGGTACCGCGGCGTCGAGACGGTCGAGATGGCCTACGCCGACCACCGCATCCCCGCGGCCAACGTCATCGGCGAGCTCGGGCGCGGTCTCCCCCAGATCCTCGGCGTGCTCGAGGTGGGCCGCATCAACATCGCGGCGCGTGCCGTCGGCGTGGCCCGGGCGGCCTTCGACGCCGCGCTCGCCTACAGCATGCAGCGCGAGACGATGGGCAAGGTCATCGGCGAGCACCAGGCGATCCAGCTCAAGCTGGCCGACATGGCGACCCGCCTGGAGGCCGCACGCCTGCTCACCCGCAACGCCGCCGAGCGCCGGTCAAAGGGACTGCGCTGCGACGTCGAGGCCGGCATGGCGAAGCTGTTCGCCAGCGAGACGGCGCTCGAGCTCGCCACCGAGGCGATGCGCATCCACGGCGGGGTCGGCTACACCACCGAGTTCCCGGTCGAGCGCTACTACCGCGACGCGCCGCTGATGATCATCGGCGAGGGGACCAACGAGATCCAGCGCATCGTCATCGCCCGGGGCCTGCTGGCCCGGGCCCGCGCTCAGGCCTGATCCGACTCCTCGCCGTCACGTCGGGTGGCCAGTTCGGCCAGCACTTCTTCGGTGTGCTCGCCCAGGAGCGGCGCCGGCGCAGCCGGCCGGACGGGCAGGTCCGAGAAGCTCACCGGACCGTTGATCGACCGCCGCGTCGTCCCGTCGGCCTCGTTGCGCAGCTCGAGGAACCCGTCGTTGGCAGCGAGCTGCGGGTCCTCCAGCACGTCCGCCGGCCCCTGGGCGGGGGCCCACCAGACGCCGGCGCGGTCGAAGCGCTCGGCCCACTCCTCGAGGGTCCGCGCGGCGACGATGTCGTCGAGCACGGCGATGACCTCGGTGCGGTTCTTGCGGAGAGCCCCGGCGTCGGCGAAGCGGGGGTCGGCGAGCAGGTCCGGGCGCCCCAGGGCGCGGCACACGGTGTCGATGTGACGGTCCGCCTCGAGGCCCGTGAAGAAGAACCAGCGACCGTCCTTCGTCCGGTACGAGTTCATCAGCGGCGTCTGGTTGGCGTGCCGCGCCTCGGACTTGGCCACCTTGCCGACGGTCTCCTGGAGGCTGAGGTCCCACCCGAGCACGTAGGTCCCGGTCCGGAGCAGCGACACCTCCACGACGCGCCCGCGTCCGGTCTGCCGTTGCTCGAGCACGGCCGCCAGCAGGCCGGCCAGGGCGGCCAGCCCGCTGATGTGGTCCCCGATGCCGCCGCGGGCGTTGAGGGGCACGCCCTCGCTGTTGGCCAGCTGGACGGAGAGGCCGGAACGGGCCCAGAAGGCCCCGATGTCGTAGGCCGGACGGTTCCGGTCCCCGCCCCGCAGGCCGTACCCGCTCACGCTGCAATAGACGAGACGCGGATGACGGGCGACCGTGGCCGCAGGCTCGAGCCCGAGGCCGTCGAGCGCGTCGGGGCGCAGGTTGGTGAGGAAGACGTCGGCCGTGGACAGCAGCTCCTCCAACCGCTCCCGGGCCTCGTGCTCGCGCAGGTCGAGGACGACGCTGCGCTTGCCGCGGTTGTCCTGCGCGAAGGCCGGGTTCGGGAAGTCCCGGCCGATGCCGAGGGAGCCGAAGGCGCTGCGCATCGGGTCGCCGTTCGGCGGCTCCACCTTGATGACGTCCGCGCCCCAGTCGGCCAGGAGCGCGCCGGCCGACGGGGCCGCCACCCACACACCCATCTCGACCACGCGGAGGCCGGTCAGCGCGGTTAGTCCGGCACGCTCGGTCGGCACGTCCTCCTCTGCCGGGCTCATCGGGAGTCGCCACCCGTGCGGCCGGAGGCCTGCTCCCGCAGCGTCTCCTTCATCACCTTCCCCGTCGCGTTCATCGGCAGCGCGTCCACGATCTCCACGACGCGGGGCACCTTGTAGTTGGCCATCTCGTTGCGGCTCCACCCGATGATGTCGTCGCCGGAGACGCCTCCGGACACCACGACGAAGGCCATCCCCACCTCGCCCAAGCGCTGGTCGGGGATACCGATCACCGCGGCCTGCTGCACGGCGGGGTGCCGCAACAGGGCGTTCTCGATCTCGGCGGGGTAGGCGTTGAAGCCCCCGACGATGAACATGTCCTTGACCCGCCCGACGATGCGCAGGCGGCCGGCATCGTCCACGACGCCGAGGTCGCCCGTGCGGAGCCAGCCGTCGGGACTGAGCACCTTGGCCGTCTCGTCGGGATCGTCCAGGTAGCCGGCCATGATGCTGCCGCCACGCAGCAGCACCTCACCCGCCTGCCCGGTCTCCACGTCGCGCCCACCCTGGCCGACGATGCGCACCTCGAAGCCCGGGCGCGGCCGGCCCACGGTGGTGGCGATCGCCTCGGCATCGTCGTCGGCCGAGGTCGCGCAGGCCGTGCCGCCTTCCGTGAGCCCGTACCCGGTCACGATCTGCGAAAAGGGGAGCTCGTCGTGGACCCGGCGGATCAGCTCGACGGGGATGTCGGCCGCGCCGGTCACCGCCACGCGCAGGCTGGAGAGATCGTGCCGGGCCGTGTCGGGGTGGTCGAGGATGGACTGGTACAGCGTCGGAGGCCCGGGGAGGACGGTGACGCGCTCCGACGCGACACGGGCCAGGACGCGATCCACGTCGAAGACGGGCTCGGGAAGCATGGTGGCGCCGCTGGCGACACTGGCGAGGATGCCGGCCTTGAGGCCGAACATGTGGAAGTAGGGATTCACCTGGAGGTAGACGTCCCCGGCGCGGAGGCCGGTCATGGCCACCCAGTCGGTGGCCACGGTCAGCGTGCGGCCGTGCGTCATGACGACGCCCTTGGGGACCCCGGTCGTCCCCGAGGTGAAGAGGACGTCGGACGGGTCGTCCGGTCCGAGCGCGGCGCTGCGGCGCTTGACCTCGGCCAGGGACTCCGGCGTCGCGGCCGCCATGAACTCGCCCATCGTCACGGCGCCATCGGCCGCCGTCCCCGCGCCACGACAATGGTCTCGAGGGCCGGGAACGTGACGCCGGTGCCCTCGAGCATCGCCACGTAGTCGGTGCCGAGGAAGTCGGTGACCGTCACGAGCACGCGCGCCCCGCTCCGGGAGAGGATGTCCGCCGCCTCGGCGCCCTTGAACCGCGTGTTCACCGGGACGAGGACCCCGCCGGCGGCGAAGAGGCCCAGCGCCGCCACGATCCACTCGGCGCAGTTCCCGCACCAGATCGCCACGCGATCGGCGGGCTCGACCCCGGATTCGACCAGTGCCGCGCCGAACGCCCGCGCGTCACGGGCCAGCTCCGCGTACGAGAGGCCGGCCTCCCCGTCGCGCACCGCCACCCGGTCGCCATACCGCTCTACCGTGCTGTCGAGCATGGCCGGGATGGATGGCCAGGGCGGTTCTCCCGGCGACGATGTGCTCGGCGACGATGCTCTTGGCGACTGTGCTCCCGGCGACGATGCGCTCACCGGCGCGGGAGGGCCGGGCCGGGGCCGGCCTTTGAGAATGGTCCTCTTTCCATACAATAATGTTACTTTCGACGGCGTACCCCACAAGAAGGCAGGATCACGTCAGCTCACTGGAGCCGCACAAGGGAGACGAGATGGCCACAACTGCGCCCGCGCCGTACTACGACCCCTACGACTTCGACATCGACGCCGATCCCTATCCGGTCTGGAAGCGGCTGCGCGACGAGGCTCCGCTGTACTTCAACGAGAAGTACGAGTTCTACGCGATCAGCCGGTATGACGACGTGGAGCGCGCCCTGGTCGAGTGGCAGACCTACAGCTCGGCCAAGGGCTCGGTCCTCGAGATGATCAAGGCCGGGATCGAGATGCCGCCGGGCATGTTCATCTTCGAGGACCCGCCCGACCACGACCTCCACCGGGGGATCATCGAGCCGCGTCTTCACGCCCCGACGCATGGCGGCCATTGAGCCGCAGGTCCGGGACTACGCGGCGCGCACGCTGGACCCGCTCGTCGGGGCGGGCGGCTTCGACTTCATCGCCGACCTGGGCGCCGAGATCCCCATGCGCACCATCGGCATGCTCCTCGGGATACCCGAGGAGGACCAGCAGGCGATCCGTGAGCACATCGACGAGGGCCTGCGCCTCGAGGCCGGTGTCATGCCCGATGTCGCTCTCGCGGCCGACGACCGGACCGCCTCGGACTACGGCGCCTACATCGACTGGCGCGCCCAGCATCCCTCCGACGACCTCATGACCGAACTGCTGACGGCGGAGTTCACCGACGAGACCGGGACGCTGCGCACGCTGACCCGTGACGAGATCCTCGGCTACATCGGCCTTCTCTCGGGGGCCGGCAACGAGACCACCACCCGCCTGATCGGCTGGGCCGGCAAGCTCCTGGCCGAGCATCCCGAACAGCGCACGGCCCTGGTGCAGGACCCGGGTCTGATCCCGGCGGCCATTGAGGAATGCCTCCGCTACGAGCCCCCCTCTCCCGTCCAGTCGCGCTCGGTGACCACCGACGTCGAGCTCCACGGCCGGACCGTCCCGGCCGGGAGCGTCATGGTGCTCCTCAACGCCTCGGCCAACCGCGATGAGCGAGTCTTCCCCGATCCGGACCGGTTCGACATCCGCCGCAAGGCGCAGCGCCACCTGAGCTTCGGCTACGGCCTGCACTTCTGCCTCGGCGCACACCTGGCGCGGCTCGAAGGGCCGCGTCGCGCTGGAAGAGGTGCTCAAGCGCTTCCCGGAGTGGGAGGTGGACACGCCCAACGCGGTGCAGGCTCGGACGTCGACCGTGCGGGGATGGGAGAAGCTCCCGGTGCGTACCCCGTGACCCCGGCCCACGGGCCGTCCCGTGAGCGCAACCATGGCTGAGGCGGTCCTGACGGCGAGGAACGGCCCGGTCCTCGTCATCACCCTGAACCGACCCGAGGTCAAGAACGCCATCGACTCGGACATGTCGCTCGGCGTGCTCGAGGCGCTGGCGTCGCTGGACGCGGACTCCGCGCTCCGCGTCGGGGTGCTCACCGGAGCCGGCGGTTCGTTCTGCGCCGGCATGGATCTCAAGGCCTTCGCCCGGTCCGGGCTGCCCAAGGGCGTCGACGACATCTTTCGCAACGGGTGTCGGAAACCCCTCGTCGCGGCCATCGAAGGCGTGGCGGTAGGTGGTGGCCTGGAGCTCGCGCTCGTGGCCGATCTCCTCGTTGCCTCCAGCGAGGCCAGGTTCGGCTCGCCGGAGGTCAGGTTCGGGCTCTTCCCGGGCGGCGGCGCGCTCCTGCGGCTGCCGCGCCACCTGCCGCAGTCGATCGTGACCGAGCTGGCCCTGACCGGGGAGCCGCTCTCGGCGCAGGCGGCGCTCGACCACGGGCTCATCGTGCGCATGTGCGAGCCGGGGCAGGTGCTCGACACGGCATTGGAGCTGGCGGCCGCCATCGCGCGCAACGCGCCGCTCGGGGTCGAGGCGGTCAAGCACCTGCTGCGCCTGGCCCCCGGCCGGCCCGAGGAGGAGCTCTGGCCCCGCCAACGCGAGCTGGTCGACGCGGTCTTCGGATCCGACGACGCGCAGGAGGGTGCACGCGCTTTCGCCGAAAAGCGCCCGCCACAGTGGACGGGGCGATGACGAGTCCAAGAGTCGGGCCCGCCGAGGTGTCCCCGGAGCGAGGAGGGAAGAGGCCGACATGAGCGGTGATCGCTATCGGGTGGTCCAGTGGGCGACGGGGAACATCGGCTCGCACTCCCTGCGCGCCGTCATTGAGCATCCGGACCTCGACCTCGTGGGGCTGTACGTGTACTCGGAGGACAAGGAGGGGCGCGATGCCGGGGACCTCTGCGGTACCCCGCCCACCGGTGTCCGGGCGACGCGGGACGTCGAGGACATCCTGGCTCTGCAACCGGACTGCGTCCTCTATATGGCGGATCGGGTCGACGTCGATGTGTTGTGCCGGCTGCTCGGGGCCGGGGTCAACGTGGTGTCGACGCGGAGCGAGTTCCACAACCCGGCCCGGCTCGATCCCGAGACCCGCCAACGGATTGAGGCGGCGTGCGCGCAGGGGGGTGCGTCGCTGCACAGCACCGGCTCGAGCCCGGGGTTCATCACCGAGGCGATGCCGCTGGTGCTGACCTCGCTGCAGCGCCGTCTGGACCACCTCCTCATTGAGGAGTTCGCCGACATGTCGTCCCGCAACTCGCCGGAGCTGATCTTCGATCTCATGGGTTTCGGCCGCGACCCGGCGCGCTTCGACCCGAGGGGAGTCGAGGCGCACGGGGGTGCCTCGTTCGCCGGCTCGCTGGAGGTCGTCGCCGAGGCGCTGTCGCTGCCACTCGACTCCGTCGCGGCAACCGGCCAGGTGGCAACGGCCCGCCGCGACGTGGACATCGCCGCCGGCCACGTCGACGCCGGGACCATCGCGGCGCAGCGGATGCAGGTCATCGGCATCCGGAACGGCCGGCCGCTCCTGACCTTCAGCGCCAACTGGTACCTGACCACCGACGTCGAGCCGGCGTGGGACCTTCGCGAGACGGGCTGGCACATTCTCGTCGAGGGTGACACCCCGCTCGACATCGACGTCCACTTCCCGGTGCCCCCCGACGAGTGGGCGGCGACGTCGCCCGGCTTGACCGCCCACCGCCCCGTGAACGCCATTCCCCACGTCTGCGCGGCCGATCCCGGGATCCGGACCATCGTCGACCTGCCGCAGATCATCGCCACGTTCGGATGATGGCAGCACCCGCCCGCAGGGCGCGTGGCACCGCATCGCCATGAGCGCGGTCGGTGTCGTCGTCGGGAACCCGAAGGCGCAGTCGCGGACGCTGCGGCTGGCGGAGGCAGTCGTCACCGCCGCGGCCGACGAAGCGGGGCTCGACGGGGGCGACCGGCTGACGGTGGACCTCGCCGAGCTGGGCCCGCAGCTCTTCGACTGGTCCTCGGCCCGCGTGAGAGAGACCGTGGACGGGGTCCGCTCGTGCGCGCTCCTCGTCGTGGCCTCACCCACCTACAAGGCCAGCTACACGGGCCTGTTGAAATCCTTTCTCGACTGGTTCAGCACCACCGATCTCCTGGGCGTCACCGTGATCCCGGTGATGACCGGCGCCGGGGCACACCACGCGCTCGCCGTCGAGGTCCACCTCCGCCCGCTGCTGGTGGAGCTGGGGGCGACCCTGCCCACCCGGGGGCTGTACATCACCGAGGGCGAGCTGGCGGGCGCGGACGAGGTCATCGCGACCTGGCGGCGCGAGGCAGGGCCGCAGTTGCGGCGCGCCGTGGGGACGGACCGTGGCCTGGACTGACCGGCACCGAGGCCGGACGTGGCCGCCCGGTTGCGTCCGGCTGCGCTAGAACACACGCGAGCATGCAGGAACCCCGACTCGCACCGCTGCCGTTCGCCGAATGGGACGATGCCACCCGCACGACGCTGCTGCAGTTCCTGCGTCGACCTGAGGTCTACCTGTCGGGTGATCCCGATGCGCCACCCATGCCGATCGTCCTCGAGATGTTCGCGCACCACCTCCCCCTGAGCGCATCCTGGCTCCCCTTCACCGAGATGCTCGCCGGGCCTGACGCCAAGCTCAGTGCCGAACACCGCGAGTTGCTCATCCTCCGCGTCTCCTGGCGAACGCGCTCGGGGTACGAATGGGCCCAACACAGCCGCATGGGCGCAGACGCCGGTCTGCAGCAATGGCAGATCGCCGCGGTTCCCGAAGGCCCCGCCGCGGCGGTATGGACCCCACTGGAACGGACCCTTCTCACCGCGGTCGACGAGATGATCGACGCACACGGCGTGAGCGACGCGACCTGGGACGGCCTCGTCGCCCATTTCGGGCCCGCCGAGATCTTCGAGCTGCTGTTCCTGGTCGGGGGCTACCTCTGCCTGGCCACGGTGTTGAACAGCATCGGCCTCCAGTCCCCGATGCCGTCGGTGCCACGCGACGAATCCGCGGGCGCCGACGGAGGGGCCGCCCCTTCGTAGCCGGGCTCCGGCCCAGATCAGGACGGAAACGGCTCGTCCAACAACGAGGTGCCGCGCTGGAGACTGGCGAGGGAGAACCCGGCGGTTCTCCGATAGTCCTCCGTCACCCGTGCGATCTCCTCGGCTGTGATCACGTCGGCGATGTCGACAAACCCGTCTGGGGCCCGCTGCTCGACCAGCATCATGGGCAGCTCCGGGCCGAAGCCACGGTTGGCCTGCACGATCGCCGCGGTCGCCGGTCGACGGACCGACTCGTAGCGGTCCAGTGCGTCCCGCGGGTGGTCCGGATCCCGCCGAAGGCACCCGGCGAGCACCCGGGCATCGAGGATCGCCTGGGACGCTCCGTTGGAGCCGATCGGGTACATCGGGTGGGCCGCATCCCCGAGCAACGTCGTCCCGTCGAAGGTCCAGCGGGGCAACGGGTCACGGTCGACCATCGGGAACACGAACGTCTCCGAGGCCGACCGGACGATGCCGGGCACATCGAGCCAGTCGAAGTCCCACTCTTCGAACCAGGGCAGGAAGTCCTCGAGCGAGCCCTTACGGTTCCAATCCTCCCGGATCGCCAGATCCGACTCCGGTCGGCGGAGCTCGGCGACGAAGTTGAAGAGCTGCCTGCCACTCGGCAGGTCCGCAATCGGATAGCCGACGAACTTCTGCTCCGGGTGTCCGGCCCAGATCATGGAGCGGCCGTCGAGGACCGGGTCGACCTCCGCGACGCCGCGCCAGAGGAGCGATCCATTCCACAGGGGCGGGCCCTCCTCGGGGTAACGCTGGGCGCGCGCCAGACTGTGGATCCCGTCGGCCGCGATGAGGAGGTCTGCGCCCACCCGGTCGTCTTCGAACACCGCCTGCGCACGCCCGCCGGCCTGCTCGATACGGACGAGCGCGTGGCCCAGGTGAAAGGCCTCGGTGCCGACCCGGTCGACCAGGGCGCGGCGCAGGATCTCCTGCAGGGCGCCCCGGTGGATCGAGAGCTGGGGCCACGGGTATCCGGCGGCGATTCCACGCTGCTCCCGCCAGATCTCCTGACCTCGCCGGGTGCAGTAGACCAACTGCGAGGGGGCGACCGACCGGGCACTGAGCTCGTCGAGCAACCCGAGTGCGTCGAGTTCGCGTACGGCATGCGGCAGCAGGTTGATCCCGACGCCCAGCGGGCGCAGCTCCCGCACCGAATCGAAGACCTCCACCGTCGCCCCGACCTCGTGGAGGCTCAGCGCGGTGGCCAGACCACCGATGCCTGCCCCGATGACGACACAGCGGAGATCCGGGTCGACCCCCCTCACAGGACCTCGTGCACATCGATGCGCACGAGCGACTGATCCCGCCGGCCGGTGGAGACGGCGATGAGGTGGTTGAGCCAGTCCAGCCTCGGCGCCGGAGCATGGAGGCGCACCAGGGTTCTGAAGTAGTACTCGTCCGGGTCCACCTGATCTCCCCGGGCCAGGCGGGCGGTGACCGACTCACTCGCCCGCCGAAGGCCTTGCGACACGACCTCGATGGCCTCCCCCTGATCGGTCTGGAGGGTGTAGTGCGCATCGATCTCGAGCGTCCCGTCGGGTCGCACCGTCTGCCAGTCGACACCACCGTTCAGGATGGAGCCGACGAGGCCGTCCCGTCCCTCGAAGGTGCCACCGTCGAACGCGACGAACCGGCGGCCTCCCCCGAGGTCGACGAGTGGTGTCACTTCGACGAATATCGACATCAGCTCACGCAGTGCAACCGGCCGCATGACTGGTGACCCCTCCTCGTACCGTGGTCCGGGCGATGGTAACAGGGGCAAACCTGCGGGCTTTCTACTGTGCGACCGATCCCCAGTACTGCTCGAGACCCGCGGCCAGATCCCGGCTGACGAGCTCGATCCGGGGTCCGCTCGCGCTCCGGTGGTAGGCCCAGACAGGCGAGCCGTCGGGACGGACGCCGGTCGCCTCGGCGGCGTACCCCCGCGCCGCCAGGAGCGCGGCGTCGGCGGCGACGTCGTCGGACCAGTAGCCGAGATGGTGGATGCCCGAACCCACTGCCGGCGTCCAGAGCGTGCCGGGGATGCTCTGGATCACCTCCACCCTGGGGGTGGTCAGCGAATAGGTGAAGCGGAGGTCGAGTGTCCTCTCCCCGTCGCGGAGAAGGACGGGCGTGCTCACGGCGAGGGTCGGGCACCACTCGTGGCCGAACAGGCGGGCGAGATCGTCCAGGGCGGCGTCGAGGTCCTCGACGACGATGCCCACGTGGAAGTGGTCGGCGGCCCTCATGACGGCTCGATCACCACACGTACGGCGCCCCCGGCGCGATCCGATGCCACGCGGAACGCTTCAGCGGCGTCCTCGATTGGAAAGCGGTGCGTGATGAGGGTGCGGGCGATCTCAGGTTCGTCAGCCAGCATGGCCGCCGCGTCCTCCATCTCCCGCCGGCCGTCGTGGGCGCAGTAGCCGAGCGACGGGATCAGCCGGGCCTCTCGGTGGAAGAGCGGCATCCAGTCGAGCTCGACGGGCCCGAAATGCACGCCGAGGACGACGATCGTCCCGCCGGGGGCGACGAGTTCGCCGCAGCGGGCCAGGCTCGCCCGGGTCCCCGCCGCCTCGACCACCACGTCGTAGAGCCCGTCGGGATCGACCCGCGCCCCCAGGCGCTCCCCCGCTTCTCTCTGATACGGGTGCCGGGCCTCGAGGGCGACGTCCTCCGCGCCGAGACGACGGGCCCCGGCCACGGCGAGCAACCCGAGCGCGCCGGCGCCGACGACCGCGACCCGCGCGCCGGGCCCAGTGTCGGCGAGCCGGAGCGCATGCCACGAGACCGCAGCCGGCTCCACGATGGAGGCGTCACGCACGTCGATGCCGGGAGGCAGCGGGACCAGCCGGGCCGTGGGAACGCGGAAATGCTCCGCCATACCGCCGTCGGCGGTGATCCCGAGCGCCCGCCGGCCGTGTGTCGGGCAAAGGTTGTACGCGCCACGGAGACACTCGTCGCACTCCATGCAGCCGTAGATGGCCTCGACGACCACCGCCGTGCCGTCCTCCCGCACTCCCGCGAGCTCGTGGCCGAGGATGGAACGACTGCCGAAGCGGATGTAGATCAAGTCGGAGCCGCAGATGCTGGTCGCCCTCATCTCGAGCAGCTCACCGGTGGTTCCAGGTGGTTCGTCGAGCTCGACCACGGCCACTCCACCCTCGACGCTGCGAACGGCCTTCATAGTTCCTCCTCGTCAGCCCCTGCCTACCACGGTGGCCACCGCCAGCACGTCGACCGGACCGGGTCCCGAGCGTGCCGTCGGGCGCGGGGGACATCAGTTGTCGCCTGCAACCAAACCATGGATATCCTCTGCCCCGCTTGCCCTGGAGGCCGCCGCGACAACGTCGTCGCGCAGGCCGCCGGGTGCCGACGAGGAGTTGCCCGTGAACAGTGAGCTCGAATTCTGGGTCTTCCTGCCCCAGATGCGGATGACCATGGACCAACTGGTTGACCGCGCCCGCGCAGCGGAGACGGCCGGATTCGTCGGCGTCGCCTCCATGGACCACCTCACGCCTCCGGGAGCCGAGGCCTCGCCGATGTTCGAGGCGATGATCACCGAGCGCGTGGCTCGCCGGCCGAACCGAGCAGCTGCACGTCGGTTCCCTCGTCCTCTGCGACTCGTTCCGGCATCCCGCAGTCCTGGCCCGCGAGGCGGTCTCACTCGACCATGCCTCCGGAGGGCGCTTCGAGCTCGGCATCGGCTGGGGTTCCGTCGCCGATGAGCTACGGGCGTTCGACATCGGATCCCCCGAACCGAAGGCTCGGTTGAGCCGGCTCCGCGAATCTCTCGAGATCATCACGGCACTGTGGGGCGGCGAGACGGTCGACTACGAGGGGGAGCACTTCCACCTGCAGGGCGCGCAACAACAGCCCGGACCTCTCGGACGCATCCCGATCGTCATCGGGGGCGCCGGGAAGGGAACCATGCGGCTCGTCGCAGCCCACGCGGACTGGTGGAACGTCCACACGGGCATCGTCGACAAGCTGGACGAGATGCGACCGTTCTCCGGGGGCGCCCGCTGTTCGCTGCAAGTGCAAGTCGCCTACGTCCCGCCTTCGGCGTCGCGCCAAGAGATAGAGCAGACGAGCGCGTCGGCGCTTCGGACCCACGCCCGTCGTCGGTACGGCATCTGAGCTCGTCGACTACTTCGGGACACTCCGCGCCCGCGGCATCGAGCGGGTCTACGTCTGGTTTTGCGACTTCGCCCAACCCGACACGTTGTCGGCCTTCGGCGAAGCCGTCATCGCGCAGCTCGGCCCCACCACGACGGTCGTCTAGTCCAGGCCGCGTGCTGCAGACGCGACGGTGACGCTGCGAGTCGCGCAGACCCCCACTGGTGATGTCCCCAATGAAGGGGACCACCTCATCAGAGCCGTCATCGGAGGGGTGCTGCACTCGCCGCGCGCGACAATGCACTGTCAAATTGCGTGACGCGCGTGTGAACGCGCTGACATTTCGCGGCGTCAGAGGTCTAGTCTTCGAACACGGATTGAGAGCGTCGACACCATCGTGTTGCCGCTTTCCCCGGAAGCGCTCGGCGAAAGAGACGGGGAAGCGGAACTGTGACAGCCACCATCGAAGCAACATCAGAGGACTTCGGTGTCTTGGCCCGGCAGATACGTGAAGCAGGCCTTCTCGATCGCCGGCTCGGTTACTACGGCGTGATGATCCCCCTGACCATCGCGGCGTTCGGCGTGGGGTTCGCCGGGCTGGTCCTGGTGGGGAATTCCTGGTGGGTGCTCGGCATCGCCGCCTTCCTGGGACTCGCGTTCACCCAGCTGGGATTCGTGGGACACGATGCCGGCCATCATGAGGTCTTTCGCTCGAGACGGGCGAACCGGCTCCTCGGACTTGCCGTGGGCAACGCACTCATCGGGATGAGCTTCGGCTGGTGGGTCCCCAAGCACAGCGCTCATCACGCGCATCCCAACGAAGTCGGACGTGATCCCGACATCGGTGATGGGGGCGCGAGCGTGCCGCTCACGGAGGGACAGCAGCAGAGCGGGAGCTGGCCTGCCCGTTTCATGACGAAGTGGCAGGCACCTTTGTTCTTTCCTCTGATGGTCCTGCGCAGCACGGGCATCTACGTGTTGGGTGTGCAGCGGCTGATCCGTCAACGCAATAGAGCCGCCGGCATGGAGGGTGCGCTCCTCGCGCTGCACGCCGCCCTCTATCTGACGTGCGTCTTCTGGGTCCTCTCTCCGTTGAAGGCCGTTGCCTTCATCCTCATTCAGCAAGCGGTCTTCTCGGTGTATCTCGGTTGCAGCTTTGCCCCCAACCACAAGGGCATGCCTCTCGTCGATCCCAACCTGGGGCTGAGCTTCGCCCGGCGCCAGGTCATCACCTCCAGGAACGTCGCCGGTGGGTGGTTCACCAACGTGGCGTTGGGCGGTCTCAATTTCCAGATTGAGCACCACCTCTTCCCGAGCATGCCGCGGCCCAACCTGGCACGGGCCCAGAGCATCGTCAGGGCCTTCTGTCTCGACAACGACCTCAGCTACAGGGAAGACAGCCTGACCGGCTCCTACCGCCAGACGATCCGGGGTCTCCGAGCGGCCGCGCTCACCGCTACGCAAGCGCGTTACGCGCTGGCGCCAGCCGGACGATGAAGCGCTGAGCGTTCCCGGGGACACACCGCACACGTCACCACGCCGCACGGCACCACGCCGGACCGCACGGCGCCGGAGTCTTCCGACAACGCTGCGCTACCCCGGACACCGAGTCCCCGTGGCCGGCAATTGGCCGCGGAGGAAGTAGGTGCTCACCGCAGCCTGCATGCAGGCGTTGGCCGACCCGTTGAGCAGCCACGTGTGGCCGTCACCGACGTACATGATGAGCCGTCCTCCGGTTGCCGAGGCGAGCTGTCCGGCCACGACGTACGGGGTGTTCGGATCGTCGGTGCTGCCGATCACCAGAGGCGTTGGCGCGCCACGGGGTGAGAGGTGGGCGATCGCCCCGCTCGTCCCGGTCCAGCCCGGGCAACCGATGAGGTAATTCGAGACGGCCTCGCCACCAGCAAGCGGATACCGCGTGGCGAGCGCGCGGGCCAGCGCCGCCGTGGCCGCCGCTCCCGGGTGCGTCGTCGCATCGCTACAGGTCATCGTCCACAGTGGACCCACGAGCGACGACCCGTCGAGGTCGGTCTCCAGACCGAGGGCCACGGACCGGAGCGGCCCACCCCGACCGGCCGCGGCGACGGCGAGGGCGGGGAAGTATGCGGGCGTGAACCGCGGGGCGGAGAGGTAGAGGAGGGTCGCTGTCTCCAGGTCGCCCACCGTCACCGGCGTCGCGTCGCCGCCGCCCGGTGCAGGCAGCGAGGCCCGACTGAGCTGTTCCTGCAGCTTCTTGTAGAAGGCGACGGGATCTGACCCCAGCGGGCAGCCGGGCGCCGCGGCACAGCTGCGCAGCGCGTGCCCGAGGGCCGCTTCAATCGCTCGGGCATCGTCGGTTGCGTCAACCGAGAGGCTCAGGTTGGCATCGACCGCGCCATCGAGCACCATCGACCGGATGTGGCCCGGGAAGAGCTGTGCATAGACGGACCCGAGGGCCGTCCCATAGGACAGCCCGTAGTAGTCGAGCCTTTCGACACCGAGCGCGGCCCGCAGGCGATCCATGTCGCGGGCGGAGGTCGTCGTCGTCACCGTGGGGAACAACGCCGGGTCGTGGGACTGACAGGCATGCTCGAGCCCGGCAAACGTCCGGCTGGCCGCGGCGGTCCCGGCGACGGCGCTGCTCGCCGCGCCGGGGTCGGTCCACACAGAAGCGGCTCGCTCGATCCGGTTCCCCGTTCATCGAAACTCACCAAGGTGAACTGATCCCTCACGGCCCCGGGCACGAGCGACGCCAGGATCGGCAGGATCGAGACGCCACTCTCTCCGGGTCCGCCGGGGTTGAAGACAATGACGCCCCTGCTGTGCGGTACCGGATGCTCGATCACAGCCAGATGCACCGACCTTCCGGACGGATGTCGGTAGTCCAGCGGTACCGGCAGCATTCCGCACTGGTAGCCGGCCGCCTTCGGGCAGGGTGCCCAGGCCACGCCCGCAACGGGCGTCGACGCGGTTGCCCGTGATCCAGCAACGAGCGGGAGGGCGAGCACGACGACGGCCAGGCAGACCCAGCCGCGTCGTCGCCCCCGACAATTCTCTTCTCCCCTCATTGCGAGACCCAGGCTGTCGCCAACTTCCGGAGGCACCGAGAGGTGATCCCCTCCCCTGCCGAGTTGCGCAGGCTACCCCGCCGCGTCGCGCGCCGGGCCGCAGCTCTCCCCCACGAGGGCCTCCGCCTGGCTGCGGAGTTCCATGCCGCGTCCGATGCGGTCACCCTGCCGTACTTCGCGCCCGAGTGACCCACGACTCGGGGCCGACGCGCCGTTGTCATCCCCGTGAAGCGGTCTTAGGATGAAAGGGTGCCGTCCGACCGCCTGCCGACGACGTTTCCCTCGTTCGACAACCTCGAGGACGAGCGCAGGCACCGCAAGCAACGTCTCGCAGCCGCCCTCCGGTTGTTCGGGCATTTCGGCTTCGACGAGGGCGTCGCCGGTCACATCACCGCCCGCGACCCCGAGCTCCCCGGTCACTTCTGGGTCAACCCGCTCGGCATGAACTTCAAGCTCATCCGCGTGAGAGATCTCATCCTGGTCAACGAGCAGGGTGAGGTCGTGGACGGCAATTGGCCGGTGAACGCCGCCGCCTTCGTCATCCACTCGCAGATCCATGCGGCCCGCCCGGACGTCGTCGCCGCGGCGCACGCGCATTCCGTCCACGGCAAGGCTTGGTCCTCCTTGCGCCGGCTGCTCGATCCCCTGACCCAGGACGCCTGCGCCTTCTACGGCGACCACGCGTTGTTCGACGACTACACCGGCGCCGTGCTCGACATCGAGGAGGGCAAGCGCCTCGCCCACGCGCTCGGCGACAACAAGGCCATGATCTTGTCGAACCACGGGCTGCTGACGGTCGGTCAGACGTCCGTGGACGAGGCCGCCTGGTGGTTCATCACCATGGAACGCACATGCCAGGCGCAGCTCCTGGCCGAGGCCGCCGGCACCCCTGTGCTCATCGATCCCGACCACGCGAAGAAGACAGCGGCCCAGGTGGGCCCGGCCATGGCCGGCTGGCGGGCCTTCCAACCGCTCTACGACTGGATCGTGTCCGTCCAGCCCGAGCTGCTCGAGGACTGAACGCTCGGGGTCCGGGTCAGGACCCCTCGCTCACCTGGCCCCAGCCGTCCCCCGGCGCCTCGACGTGAATGATCTCGGGGGCGGCGGCGAGGAGGCGGGGCATCTCCGCCATGGCGGCCTTGAAGTGGTCCGACGCCACGTGCGCCTCTCCGGCCTCGGCGTCACGGAAGCCCTCGATGAGGAACCACAGGTTCGGATCATCGGCACTCCGGCACCAGTCGAAGAACAGATTGCCCGGCTCGGCGCGTGACGCGGCGATGTAGTCCGCGATCAACGACGGGAATTCGTCGGCGTACTTGGCCCGCACGGGCTGCCTGACAACGTTGAAGATCATCTCATCCTCCTGTGTCCCGCGTCCCGGCTCCTCGTCGGCATCACGCCACGTCGCCGGCCGGAGTGAGCTCCAGGTGCAACCGGGTCAGGCCCCGCAGGATGTACGTCGGCATGTAGTGGTAGCGGCGGGCGTCCGGGGGCCCATGGTGTTCCTCGGAGATCCTGATGTCGGTGGTGCGATCGAGCAACCGTTCGATGCTCACCCGCGTCTCCAGGCGGGCCAGCGGCCCACCCGGGCAGCTGTGCACGCCCCGGCCGAAGGCGAGGTGCTCACGTGCGTTGCCGCGCTCGACGCGGAACGCATTCGGCTCGTCGAAGCGCCGGGGATCGCGGTTGGCGGCGCCGTTGAGCACCATCAACGTGACCCCGGCCGGGATGTCGACCCCACCGACCGTCGCCGGGCACCGGGCCAGCCGGAAGTCGCCCTTGACCGGGGCCTCCATCCTGAGCGTCTCCTCGACGAAATCGGGAATGAGGTCGCGCCGCTCCCGGAGGAGCTGCTGCAGGTCCGGGCGCTCGCCGATGAGTTGTAGGGCGGTGCCGAGCAGTCGCACCGTGGTCTCCTGCCCGGCGGCGAAGACGTTGGTGGCCACGCGGACGACGTCGATGACCTCGGGCAGTTCGCCGTTGGGAAACGTCGTGGTTGCCAGGGCTGTCAGCACGTCGTCGCGCGGCTCGTGCCGGCGGTCCTCGATGTAGCGGCTGAAGCGGTCGTAGAGCCACTCCAGCGGGCTGTGCGACATCTCGGTCTTCGTGCTGCCGACGCCCCCGCTCCCGGGCTGCCGGGTCAGGGCCTCACGGAATTCCTGGTGATCCTTCTCGGGCACACCGAGGAGGTCGGCGATGACGAACAGCGCGAACGGGTTGGCGTAGTCTCCGATCAGCTCACACTCGCCCCGTCCGACGAATCCGTCGATCTGGCGATCGGCCAGCCGCCACACGAAGTCCTCGTTCTCCTTCAGGCGCTTCGGAGTGAGCTGGCGCATGAGCAGGTGCCGGTGGTCGCGGTGCAAAGGAGGGTCCATGGTGATGATCTGGTCGCTGAACGGCAACTCGGCGCGGTGCTGTTCGATCAGCGCACTGACGTCTTCCTGGCCCTCCAACGGGACCGGGAACCCCGGGAACGGACCGGTGACCGAGTTGCAGGAGGAAAACGTGTCGGTATCTGTGTAGACCGCGAAGGCTTCGTCGTAGCCGGTGACCATGTACACGCCGTGTTGGGGATCCCGGCGCACCGGGCACTGCGCCCGTAACCAGTCGAAGTAGGGGTACGGATCGTCGACGGTCTCCGTGCCCCGGAAGAAGTCCAGTGTGTCGTAGTCGGTGCCGGCGTCGGTCATGCGATCTCCTTGCGTGGCGGCTGGTCCGTGACGAAGGTGGCGGCCCGACGGTGGAACCGCCACGATGCACCCTCGCGGTGCAACACATCGTTGTACCGGCCT
The DNA here is from genome assembly GCA_963764305.1 of uncultured Acidimicrobiaceae bacterium. Classification (GTDB taxonomy): domain Bacteria; phylum Actinomycetota; class Acidimicrobiia; order Acidimicrobiales; family RAAP-2; genus Bog-473. The sequence goes on from CAVXSD010000007.1 coordinate 505,951, forward strand.
ACGAGCTTGATCTCCCAGCCGGAATCACCCAGGAGGATGAAGACCACGTCGCTGACCGCCGTCGCCTCGTCGTCGCTCCACGTCTCGATGACGGTGTTCAGGACGAGGTGGCGCTGTGGTCGCCGCGGCGCCCATTTCGTGTAGGCCTGGCGGAGGGCGTCGTGACCAGTGTGGGTGCCCATCCCCGGGATCTCACAGACACCGTCCGGGCAGAAGGTGGCGACGACGTCGTCCGTCCGGCCGTCGTCGAGGGCCTGCGTATACGTGGCGAGCGCCGCTCGGACACCCTCGGCGACCTCTGTGTACGACCGCGCGGTCATGTGGCCATCCTCACCCAGGTCCGTCCATTCGTTCGGGAACAGGTTCCATCTTCAGAAGTCGATGTCCGCAATGGGGCTCTCCAGCGGGTTCACGTTGACCGACTGCAGCGCCGGGAGCAGCTTCTCGTAGGGAAGGCCGGCGAGGAACCCGTCGAGCGTCCGCTCGAAATTCGAGAGCCCCCCCTCGAGCCGTTCGGACAGGCGCATGTACTCGAAGCCCTTCGCGTGGAGGCCCTTCTGCTGCCTCGGCAAGTTCGAAAAGTCCTGTGTGGGGATCGGCGGCCAGCGCGTGTCGTCGCATTCCCAGACTTCGGGTGGTAAGGGCTTGGGGAGGTCATCGCCCGCCGGAACTCGGGTCAGGGACCAGATCTCCATCAGCGTCTCCTCCGGCCCAAGGGGGCGGAAGCGGTAGGACGTGGCGCTGCTGTACATCGGGAGGATGAAGTAGTGCGGGAAGCAGTAGCCCATCGGCTGGTTGAGCCCACGCGCTTCGAGGTCGTTGAGGTCGGGAATGTCGCTGCCGTTGGCGCGGTGCCAGCGCACCACCTCGTCGTTGAGGGTCTGCAGCCAGGTCGAGAAGGCTGCTTTCGGGTCCTCCGGCAGATCCATGTCGCGGATGCCTTCGGCAACCCGGACATCGTTGGCATGCACCATCCCGCCCATGCCGTCGCTCATGATGCGCAGGTAGTGCAGCTCGGCATCGATGAGCGCCCGGGGATCGACCGCTCCGCCACTCCGCGACGGGTCCCTCCCCGTGATGACGAGCTCGGGATGGGTCTCGATCACGTGATATTGCTCCATGAACGCCTCTTCGGCGAGCTTCCAGTTCACGGGGAGGCGGGCCGCGTGCCACCACTCGACCCGGAGCGACTCCACCTTCCAGGCGTCGTGCACGGTCGCGAAGGGCTCGATGCACTCCCGGAGGGGCGGGGCCTCGTCACTGAGGTTGATCCACGCGCAGCCGCCCCATTCCTCGCATCGCACCGGGGTGAGATTGAGGTCCTCCGGCTGCAGATTGTGTTGGGAGAAGGTCTTCGAGCGCGTGACGAACGTGTTCACGCCGTCAGGGCCGTAGCACCACCCGTGGAAGGGGCAGATGAAGCCCGAGGTGCACGACCCTCGACCTTCGGCGACCTTGACGCCGCGATGGCGACAGGCGTTCTGGAGGGCTCGCAGGCCCATGTCCTCGGTCCGCACCACGATGATCGACTGATCGAGGATCTCGTACTCGACGAAGTCACCGGGCTCGGGGATCTCCTCGAGCCGGCACGCCATCTGCCAGACCCGTGACCACAGGAGCTCGGCCTCCAACCGATAGAAGTCCGGGTCGAAGTAGCGCTCTTTGGAGGCACGATCCGGGTACTCCATGGCGTAGGGCACCGGAAGCGCAGTCCAGCGCCGGTCCGCGATGGCCATTCAAGCCCCTCCCCGTCCGAGTCCGTGCAGCGCACTCATTGCGGCTTCAGGTCGTCGTCCAACGGCACGCCGAACGTGCGCAGCGCCATGGCGAGGACGTCGTACCCGCCGACCGTGAAGACGACATCCATCAGCTCGTGCTCATTGAGCGCGCCGGCGAGCACCGCCCACGTCTCGTCGGCGATCAGCGCGTCGCCCAAAAGCTCGTCGACGGACCGGAGCAGTGCTCGCTCGACGTCGGACCACCCCGGCGCGTCCGGTCCGGCGGCGACGCGCGCGACCTCGTCCGCGTCGACGTCGTTGTCGCTCGCACTGGCGACGTGCTGGCGCCACTGGTACTCCGCGTCCCGGACGGCGGCAACGCGCAGCACCAGCAGCTCACGGTGCCGCGCCGAGAGCGTCGACCCGTACATGATCTGACCGCTGAAGGTGTTGTAGGCACGCGACAGCTCCGGATACCGGGCGAGCACACCCAACGCGTTGAGCCCCTTCGGGCGGCCCTCTCCCTTGGGGCGCCCGGTTGGGGGCAACAGCGGCGCTAACGCCTCACCCGCAGCGGCGGACCATTCGCTCGGCCCGAGTGGCATCAGCCGCGGTGACTCAGGTGTTGCGGCCACCGTTGACTCCCAGGACCTGGCCGGTGATGTAGCTCGCCTCGTCGCGCACGAGGAACGAGCACATGGCTGCGATGTCCTCCGGACGACCGATCCGCCGTACCGGCGTCAGCTTCTCGTGGAATTCGACACCCTCGCCCAGGAGGCCCTTGCTCTCCTGCCGGCGCAGCATCGGTGTGTCGATGAACCCGGGCGGAACGGTGTTGACGGTGATCCCCTTCGGGCCCAGCTCCAGGGCCAGTGACTTCGTGAAGCCGATGACCCCTGCTTTCGCCGCCACGTAGTGCGTCATGTACTGCTGCCCGCTATGGGCGCTGGAAGACGAGATGTTCACGATCCGTCCCCAGCCCTGTTCGATCATGCTGGGCACGACCGCCTGGCAGCAGTTGAACGTTCCGGTGAGGTTCACTTCGAGGAGACGATGCCACTTCTCGGGCGTGATCGAGAGGAACGGATCGACGGCATGGATTCCCGCGTTGTTCACCAGGACCGTCGGGAGCCCGAACTGCTGCTGCACCTGCGCCACACCCGCCTCGATCTGCTCGCGATCGGTCACGTCAACGGTGACACCCAATGCCCTCTCCCCGGCGGCCGAGATCTTGCCCGCGGCCCCCTCGGCTGCGTCGCCGTCGCGATCGAACACCGCCACGACCATGCCGTCGGCCGCCAGCCGTTCACTGACGGCGAGCCCGATGCCGGAGCCGCCGCCGGTGACGATCGCCACGCGTGGCGCAGCGGAGTGGGAGGCGTCGCTCATGAAACGCGGCGTCCGGGGGCCGGCGCCGTCGGCCCGCGCACAGTCGATGACGTCGTGTGTTCGCGTCGTCAGGACTGCCATCCGTCGAGCCTCCTCGTGCCTGGGCGAGGCACCAGCGTCAAGATATACTAACCGGTCGGTACAATCTGCATCGTGGGTGCTGAGCCGCACGGTGTGCTTGCCCGTGGGCACGACTCGCCCGTCCGGGCTCATCGCTGCGGAGGCCCATGACATCCACCGAACCCGCATCCGACCAGTGCTCGAGCCCTCCGGCTGCGGAGGTCGACGTGCTCGTCGTCGGCGCGGGCATCACCGGGATCTATCAGCTCTACCGCGCGCGCGAAGCCGGTTTCTCCGTGCGGCTGCTCGAGGCGGGAGACGGTGTCGGGGGCACCTGGTACTGGAACCGCTACCCCGGGGCGCGTTTCGACTCGGAGAGCTACACCTACGCCTACCTGTTCTCCAAGGAGCTGTTCGAGGAGTGGGAATGGCGGGAGCACTTCGCGGAACAGCCGGAGATCGAGCGCTACCTCAACCACGTGGTGGACCGATTCGACCTCCGGCGGCACATCCGCTTCGGCGCCACGGTCACCTCGGCCGTCTATGACGAGCCGGCGGGCCGCTGGACGGTCGTTGACAGCCACGGAACCGAGGTCCGGGCGCGGTTCTTCGTCGCCGCCACCGGCGTCCTCTCGGTGCCGTACTTCCCGGACGTGCCGGGGCGGGAGGACTTCCGGGGCGAGTCGTACCACACGGGGTTGTGGCCGGCGGTGCCGGTCGATTTCACCGGAAAGCGGGTCGCCGTGATCGGCACCGGATCGAGCGGGGTGCAGATCATCCCCACGATCGCCGAGAAGGCCGCCGCACTGACGGTCTACCAACGCTCCGCCAACTGGTGCACGCCGCTCAACAACGCGCCGATCTCCCCGGAGGAGCAGGCGCAGCTCAGGGCCGACTTCGAAGAGATCCGCCAGACATTGAGCACGTCACCGAGCGGGTTCCTCCACCGGGCCAACGAGCGCGCCACCTTCGACGACTCGGAGGATGAGCGCTGGGCGTTCTTCGAGGAGATGTGGCGCAGCCCGGGCTTCTCGAAGCTCACCAGCAACTACAGCGATCTCATGTTCGACCAGGTCGCGAACACGGCCTGGTGCGACTTCTTGGCCGGCAAGGTCCGCGCCATCGTCAGGGACCCCGTGACGGCGGAGAAGCTGATCCCCAAGGACCACCGGTTCGGCGAGAAGCGGCCGCCGTTCGTCACCGCCTACTTCGAGGTCTTCAACGAGCCGCACGTGGACCTCGTCGATCTCCGGGAGACACCGATCGAGCGCGTGACCTGGAGCGGCATCGAGACCGCCGACGGCCTGCGGGAGTTCGACATCATCGTGTGGGCGACCGGGTTCGACTTCGGGACGGGCGCGTTGAACCGCATGGGCATCGAGGGCCGGGCCGGTCTCGCCCTCGTCGACCACTGGGCCGATGGCCCGAAGACGTTCCTCGGGATTCAGACCACGGGGTTCCCGAACTTCTTCTTTCCCGGTGGACCCCACGCCGCCGCCGGCAACAATCCTCGCTACAACGGCGACCAGGTGGACTTCGTCACCGAGATCCTCCTCCACCTGCGGGCGGTCGGCTGCGACGTTATTGAGGTCGACCACGCCGCCGAGGAGAAGTGGACCAACATGGTCGACCGCTGGGCGACCAAGGCCCCCTCGTTCGGTGAGAGCAGCTACTACTTCGGCTCCAACATCCCCGGGAAGCCCCGCAAGTATCTGCTGAATTCGGCGGGCCGGCCGAAGCTCCTGGCGGAGATCGCCAAGGTCATCGACACCGACTACAAGGCGTTCAGTCTGTCGCGTGCCTCGGAGCTCACGCAGTCGGGGGCATCCGGTCCCGAATGACGGCCGTGCTCAGACGGTCGCCACCGGCGTCAACGGAGAGCCCACGATGCCCGGCAACCGCAGCGGCGGCGCGGTGAGCAGGAACCGGCTCCGGTTGTGCTCGCGCAGCCACGAGGCGAGCTCGTGCAGGTACCACATCTCACCCAGTGGAACGCCCAGCTTGAAGAGGCAGAGGTTGTGGATGGGGAGGAACGAATGCCGGCTCTCGTCGCGATCCTTGCCGACCATGCCTTCCACCGCGTAGTTGTCCGCCACGAGGGCAGAGATCTGTGAGTCGGCGATCCACGCCAGCAGCGACTCGTCGCGCGCGTCGAGGTAGCTGCACAGCGTGTGGATCTTCACGGGATCCGGATCGCGGTTCCACTGCAGGATCTCGGTGGCGAACCCGGTGTGCAACAGGAGCATGTCGCCGGGCTCGACGACGACGTTGTCGGCCGCCATGATCTCCTCGAGCGTCTTGCGATCGACGCCGCGCCACTCGTGGCCCAGGTGGTGGGCCAGGTCGACCAGCACGCCGCGTCCCTGCACGCCGGTCGCGGCCATGTGCTCCAGGCCCAGGTGGCGCGCGAAGCAGCGGTGGCGACCGCCGTCGCCGGCGGCATCGGGCTTCGGTCCGACCAGGTCCTCGCCGGCGCGGTAGCCGTTGTAGTAGACGGCCTCGTCAACGCCGTCGCCGTCGGCGTCGAACTCGGCGCCGACGTGCGCGAGTGAGTCCCACTGGGTGGAGTACTGCAGGGAGAGGGTCACCACGTCGTCCGCCCACACGTCCACGTACTTGGGGTCGCCGAACTTGTCCATGGTGCTCATCGCGACGTTGTAGAAGGTGTCGGGATTGCCGTCCATGTCCTCGGTCGGAGAGATCACCGGCGGGTACCGTCGCTGGTTCAGCGCTGTGCCGCCGGGATAGTCGAGCGGCAGGCTGAGGCAGAAGCTGATGCCGGCCTCGACCTCGCGCACGCCCTGCAGGACCTTGTCCGGCGTGAGCAGGTTGATGCGGCCGAGCTCGTCGTCGTCGCCCCAGTCGCCCCACGTCGAGCCAGGCGGGCGCTGCTTCCACCGCTTGCTCATCGCTTCTTCTCCTTCTGGCCATGACGACCCGCGGCCGGCCTGGGCGCACGTTGTCTGTACCGACCGGTTGGTCTAGAATCCGGGGAAGAGTACCGTGTACGTGCGCGCTCAATCATCGAGATCTTGCGTCCTGCGCAGGAAGGGCACAACCATGACAGAGAACCAACTCGTCATCTCCGCCGACGGGCACATTCTGGAGCCCATCGACCTCTTCGTCACCCGCCTGCCCAAGAACCTGCGGGACCGTGGGGTCTGGGAGGACGACTTCGAGATCGAGCCGCTCGTCGAAGGCGGGGCCCGCATCTTCCGGCGACTGCACACGCCCGGCTTCGAGGGGTGGACGATCTCACGCTACCGCCAGACCGGCGGCCGTATGCCCGAGGGCGACCCCGAGATGATCATCGAGGACCTCAACTTCGACGGCGTCGACGTCGGCGTCATGCACCCGAACCTGTCGCTCTTCGGCCTCTATTCCGACGACCACGAGCTCTCCATCGCCCACGCCCGCGTGTACAACGACTACGTCGTCGAGCGCTTCGGGCCGTACTTCTCCCGCCTGGCTCCCACGGCTCCCATCCCGCTCACGGACGTCGACGACGCCGTGGAGGAGATCGAGCGGGTCGCTGCGAACGGCTTCCGCGCCATCCTCCTTCCGGCCACGCCGCCGAAGCCCTACTACTCACGGGACTTCGACCCCGTGTGGGCCGCGGCCCAGGCCAACGGCGTGCACGTGTTCATCCACACACAGACCGGTGGGGTCAAGGTCAACGATCCGGCCTCCACCACCCTCAAGGTCGTCATGGAGAACGCGGCGCAGGTCAACCAGCCTATGACCGAGAAGTCGGCGTCGAAACGCATGGTGACGCAGGCCATCTACAGCACCATCGTTCCCCAGCAGGTCATCTGTGAGCTCATCGGCGGCGGCGTGGCGGAGCGCTACCCCGATCTGCACTTCGCCTTGATCGAGTTCAACGCGCACTGGCTGGCGTCACTGGTGGGCAGCATGGACAAGTGCTGGGTCACCGGGATCGGGCAGGACGCCGACTGGTGGCTCGGCGTCTGGGACGACAGCCGCCCAGCCAACGAGCAGACCGGCATCGCCCAGCTGTTCCGGTTGAACGAGAAGTGGCCCTACCCGCTCATGCCGAGTGAGTACGTCAAGCGCCAGTTCCACGTCTCGTTCCAGGACGACCCCGTCGCCGTCGCCTGCCGCCACATCACCGGCCTGTCGAGCATCGTGTGGGGCAACGACTACCCGCACGCCGAGGGGACCTTCCGCGGCAGCCGACAGCTCATGGACCAGCTGTTCTCCGACGTTCCGGCTGACGAGAAGGCAGCCATGGTCGGCGGCACACTCGGTGACCTGCTGGGCTTCCACGCCCCGCTGGCCGCCACCGCCTCCCGGAACTAGATCACACTCCGGTCGGCAACACCGAACACGGGAGTCGAGTGGACAGCTACAGCTTCGAAGGTCGCGTCGCGGTCGTCACGGGCGCAGGGCGCGGCATCGGGCGCGCCTACGCACTGCTCCTGGCCGACCGCGGCGCCCGCGTCGTCGTCAACGACCTCGGCGGCTCCATGCAGGGGTTGGGTGTGGACGGCGCAGTGGCGTCCACCGTGGCGGCAGAGATCAACGCGGCCGGTGGCACGGCCCTCGCCGACCAGAACGACGTGGCCTCGGCCGACGGTGCGCAGGCACTCATCGACGCGGCGGTCGAGAAGTTCGGGCGTCTCGACGTCCTGATCAACAACGCCGGCATCATCAAATGGGCGGGCCTGCCGGACGCCGACCTGGACGACCTGGAGCGGCACATCGCCGTCCACGTCCTGGGATCGTTCAACACCACCCGGGCCGCCTGGCCCCACATGGTCGAGGCGGGCTACGGCCGCATCGTCATGACGACGTCCTCGGGGATCTTCGGGCTGCCCCAGAACCTCTCCTACGCCACCGCCAAGGCCGCCGTCATCGGGCTGACCCGGAGCCTGGCCACCACCAGCATGGCGCACGGGATCAAGGTCAACCTGATCGCACCGGCGGCGTACACCCGCATGGCCGGGCCGGCCTCCGCCACGGACGAGACGAGCGGCCGGGGGGCACCGATGTCGCCGGACCTGGTCGCCCCCATGGCGGCGTTCCTCGCCCACGAGGACTGCCCCGCCAACGGGGAGATGTACGAGGCCGGCGCGGGAAGGTTTTCCCGTATCTTCATCGCCTCCACGCCGGGCTACGTCACGGCTGACCCGACCATCGAGGACGTGGCCCGGCACTGGGACGCCATCAACGACGAGACGGGGTACGCCGTCCCGACCGACCTCCCCGACTGGTCCACTTCCTTCCTGGCCCACCTGCAGCCCCACGCGTGAGCTGACGATGGACTTCTCGCTCAGCGAATCCGAACAGGACCTCGTCGACCTCTGCCGTGACTTCGCGGACGCGGGAGATCGCTCCCCGCGCGCCGCTGGCCTGGGAGGAGGCACGCTGCCCGACCGATCTCCTCCGCGAGATGGGTGAGCTCGGCATCCTCGGCATCCTCGTCCCAGAGGAGTGGGGTGGGATCGGGATGTCGACGATCGGCTTCGTCGCCGCCATGGAGCAGATCGGCCACGCCGACCAGTCCGTGGCCGCCGCCTGGCAGGCCCACGCCACCATCGGCTCGCTCCCCCTCTCCCTCTTCGGGAACGACGAGCAACGAGAGCGCTGGCTGCGGCCCCTGGCGGAGGGTCGGGCGCTCGGCGCGTTCGGGCTCACCGAGCCACATGCGGGTTCCGACGCACGTGGGATCAGCACCCGAGCCGAGCGCCGAGATGGCGGTTGGCTGATCAACGGCCGCAAGACATTCATCTCCAACGCAGGAACGGACATGTCGTTCGGCGTCACACTGCTGGCGCGTACGGAGCCGGCTGAAAGCCGCGAGCCCGGATTCGCGAGCCTGGTCGTGGAAAAGGACACGCCCGGTTTCACCATGGGTCCGAAGATGCGCGGCATCGGCTGGCGTGGCCTCGACACCCGCGAGCTCTACCTCGACGACGTCTGGGTTCCCGACGAGCACCTCCTGGGCGACCCGAACCTCGGTCTCGGCCAGTTCCTGCGCACGCTGGAGGTCGGGCGGATCTCGATCGCGGCCTTGTCGCTCAGCCTGACCCAGGCGGTCCTGGACCTGGCGACCGCGTACGCAAAGGAGCGCACGCAGTTCGGGCAGCCGATCTCGAAATTCCAGGCGGTGCAGTTCAAGCTGGCCGACATCGCCACCGAGCTGGAGGCGGCGCGCTGGCTCACCTACCGCGCCGCCTACCTGCGCGACATGGGACAGCCCTTCCAGAAGGAGGCGGCGATGGCGAAGATGAAGGCCAGCAGGGTGGCGGCGTGGGCCGCCTCAGAGGCGGTCCAGATCCACGGCGGCCTCGGGTACATGCTCGAGACGCCCGTCGCCCGCTTCTACTGCGACTCCAAGGTGCTCGAGATCGGCGAGGGTACCAACGAGATCCAGCATCTTGTGATCGCCCGTCAGCTGGGCTGCTGACTACACCGCGGCGAGACGGCGGATGGCCTCCGTGATGTCATCGCGGTCGGGCAGCCACGCCTTCTCGAGATCGGGCGAGTAGGGCGACGGGGTCGGCGCAGCCCCGATGCGCTCGATCGGCGCATCGAGATCCCAGAATCCTTCCCTGGCGACCGTGGCCGCGATCTCGGCTCCGATCCCGAACGGGACGACGGCTTCATGGGCGATGAGCAGCCGGCTCGTCTTGTGCACGGACGCGAGGATCGGCTCCATGTCCAGGGGGGCCACCGTCCTGAGGTCGATGACCTCGACGGAGATGCCCTCCTCCGCCACCCGCTCGGCGGCCGCCACCGCCTCGTGCACCATGCGGGAGACCGACACGACGGTCAGGTCCTTGCCGGCCCGCACCACCGCGGACTTGCCGATGGGCAGGACGTAATCGGACGGCGGCTGCGGACCTTTCATGCCGTAGAGCAGGCGGTTCTCGATGAAGACCACCGGGTTCGGGTCCTGGATGGACGCCCGCAGCAGCCCATAGGTGTCGGCCGGCGTCGAGGGCATGACGACGCTCAGCCCCGGAATGTGCGCCAGCAACGCTTCGAGGCTCTGCGAGTGCTGGCTCCCCGAGGAACGGCCCGCCCCGAACTGCGTCCGCACCGTCAGCGCCATCTCCGCGGCTCCGCCGGTCATGAACGGCAGCTTGGCCGCCTGATTGAGCAGCTGATCGAAGCAGACGCCGATGAAGTCGAGGTACATCAACTCCACCACGGGACGCATCCCCGCCATGGCCGCACCAACCCCGAGACCGATGATCGCCGTCTCGGAGATCGGCGTGTCCCGGACGCGGCTGCCGAATGCGTCGGCCAGGCCCCGGGTCAGCCCGAAGACATTGCCCCCCGCGCCGACATCGACGCCGGCGACGAACACCCGGTCGTCCTCGGTGAGCTCGATCTCGAGCGCCGACCGGATGGCGTCCATGGTACGGAAGACCGGTGAATCGTCTCCGGGGGGTGCCGGCTCCGGTCGCAGCGGTCGCGGACGGACCACGAAGTCAGTCAGCGTGGCCGCGGCCGGTCGGGCCAGCCGGCGGGCGGCCTCGACGGCACTGTCCAGCGATGCGGCCGTCGACGCCTCGAGCACCTTGATCTGGTCGTCGGGCACGCCCAATTCCCGCAGCAGGGATTCGTGCACGAGCAGCGGGTCTCGTAACCGCCACTCCTCCACCTCGTCCGGGGACCGGTAGCGCTCGGGATCGCCTTCGTAGTGGCCGTGCCAGCGGTAGGTCGCCGCCTCGACGACCGTGGGGCCGCGCCCCTCGCGTGCGGCGGCAACGACGTCCTCCATGACAGAAGCCGTCGTCACGACGTCGTTGCCGTCCACGGCCACGTACGGGATCCCGTATCCGGCTGCCCGTTGCTCGAGTGACGCCGCATGTTGGGTGGAAGCCGGGGAGAACTCGGCATAGCCATTGTTCTCGCAGAAGAAGACCACCGGGAGCTTCCAGACGGCGGCGAGATTCAGGGCTTCGTGGAAGGCCCCCTGCGCCGCCGCGCCGTCACCGAAGAAGGACACCGTGACGCTTCCGTCACGCCTGAGCTGTGCCGCCGTCGCCGCCCCCGCCGCGATGGGGATGCCAGCGGCCACGATGCCGTTGGCGCCGAAGATCCCGAGCTTCGGGTCGGCGATGTGCATCGAGCCGCCCCGGCCCCGGTTCGTACCCTGGTCCTTGCCCATCAGCTCGGCGAACATCCCGGCCGGGTCCAGGCCCTTGGCCAGGCAGTGGCCATGGCCGCGGTGAGTGGAGGTGATGACGTCTGCAGGGCGCAGTGGCCAGCACGCACCGACCGCCGTCGCCTCCTGCCCGGTCGACAGGTGGACGAAGCCGGGGACCTCGCCGTCGCGGTAGAGCGCCGCCACCCGCTCCTCGAAGCCGCGGATCAGGAGCATCCGCCGCTGCATCTCGATCAGGTCGACCATCGAGAAGGCCGGGGAGGAGAGGTCGGCGGGCATCGAACGTGTACTGTACTGGTCGGTACAACGTGAGCAAAGCGACCATCGATCAGATCGACACCCCCGCCTCGTTCCCCGACCCCGGCGCGGTCTCGGGGAAGCGGGTGGTGATCACCGGCGCCAGCCGCGGCCTCGGCGCGCTGCTCTCGCACGCGTTCTCACAGGCCGGCGCCTCGGTGGCGCTCGTCGCCCGGACGGAGCGGGATTTGAAGGCGGTCGCAGAGGCGCTTCCCGGAACGTCGATGGTGCTCAGCGGTGACGTCACGGACGAGGACTTCAATGAAGCGGTCGCCGATGCCGCGGTCGCCGAATGGGGTGGCGTCGACGCCTGGATCTGCAATGCCGGGATCTCACCGATCGTGGCCGGTCCTCGTCAGACCGAAGCCGCGGTCTGGCGCCAGGTCCTCGAGGTGAACCTCACGGGCGCCTTCCTCGGGGCGCGTGCGGCGGCCCGGGTCATGGGCGAGGGCGGGCGACTGATATTCACGGGATCGGTGCTGGGGGAACGGCCTCGCAAGGGGCTCGCCGCGTACAGCGCCTCGAAGGCTGGGCTGGTCGGTGTGGCCAAGGGACTCGCACTCGATCTGGCCCCGGCCGGGATCACCGTGAACGTCGTTGCTCCCGGATGGTTCGAATCCCCCATGGCGGACGGATGGGTGCACAACCCTGGTCTCTCGGCTGCGATCACCGGACACACCGCGCAAGAGCGTTGGGGCACATCGACGGACCTGGCCGGCGCCTATCAGTTCTTGGCGTCTGACGCGTCGGCGTTCATCACCGGGTCCGTGCTCAACGTCGACGGCGGCTACCTGCTGGTATGACGGCGCCGCGACGGGTGGTGGCGATCACGGGCGCGGGCGGGGCTCTGGGAGCGGCCCTGTCGCAACAGTTCGCCAGCGAGCCGGGCACTGATCTCGTGCTGAGCGACATCAGCGCACCCTCGCTCGATGCGACCGTCGCCGTACTCTCCGCAGCGGGCGAATCCGCCGAGACCCTGCTCGCGGACGTGAGCGAGTACGACCAGGTCGAGTCGGTCATCACGCGAGCAGTCGAGCGTTTCGGCCGCCTCGACGTCCTCATCAGCAATGCCGGCGTCCTCTCCCCGAACGGTCGGATCCACAATCTCGCGACCGAGGATTGGGAACGTGCCTTCCGGGTCAACCTGCTCGGCGCTGTCAACGGAATCCGTGCTGCGGTGGGCGTCATGCGCCCGCAGAAGTCGGGCTCAATAGTGTTGACCGCGTCGGTCTCCGGTTTGACCGCGTGGTCACATGCAGCGCCCTATTGCGCGACGAAGGCGGCGGTGATTCAGCTCGCAAAGGTCGCCGCCATCGAATATGCGCGCGATGGAATCCGCGTCAACTGCGTATGCCCCGGAACATTCCGGTCTTCCATCCACGACGAGCTTCCGCCGGACGCGCTCGACGCCATCGCCGACCGGCATCCCCTCGGGATCGGGACGGTCGCCGACCTGGTCGGTGCGTATTCCTATCTCGCAGGCGATGCCTCGCGCTGGACGACGGGATCGGCGATCGTCGTCGACGGCGGGTATTCGGCGCCTTGAGAACAGCTACGCGGGCGGACCGTCCGACGGATGTGTGATGCCGCGCATGAAGATGTCAGCAAACGGCTTCGCCACATCCCTCGCCGAGAGCCGCCCACCAGCCTTCAGCCAGAGGTAGGTGTAGTTGTACATGCCCAGCCAGGCCAACGCGGTCAATCTCGGCTCGATGTCACGAAACTCGCCCGAGTCGACGCCCGCCTGGAGGACCGCCTCGACCCTGCGCTCGTAGATGCGGCGGCGCGCGCGGAATTGCTCGGCACGGTCGCCGGTGAGCGCGGGGAACTCGTGCAGGAAGACCCAGACGTGATCGGGGTAGCGATGGATCACATCGAGCAGCTCATCACCGAGCATGGCGAGCTGCCGGGACGGCGAGCCCCCAGCCTCGGCCGCGCGATCCGCTCCGGCCATCACCTCGTCCATCACCCGGTCGTGGATCGCCGCCAGAAGCCCTTCTTTGGAGCCAATGTAGTGATAGAGAGCGCCCTTGCCGAGGTCGTTGGCGACACACAGCTCGGTGATCCCTGTCGCGTGATAGCCACGCCGAGCAAACACCGTCGCAGATGTATCGATGATGGCCTGGTAGCGCGCTTCCCAATTCGCCTTTCGACGAGAATCACCGGTCGCTTCCGCCCGTGGCATTGGTAGCGAGACTAGCGGGCCGTCAACCGGGTGCTCGGCTTCTCGGTCGCGGGAATGAGGTCGACGCGCCGGCCGCCGAACCGTTCGCGATCGCTGCGGTGACCGGCAACGCATCGTCGGGGCGAACCCTGCAGCTGTCGACACACAGTCGATCTGCCTAGGCTGGCCGGCGGCACAATGCTCTGTCTGCTCGTGGAAGGAACCGGTACTGATGAAGCGAATGTCCTTCTCGACTCGGTTCACGTCGTGAGGGCGGCCTCGTGACGCCGGCAGAGATGACCCCAGCGGACCTGAACTGGTTCGCCGTGCTCGCCCACCACGCGAGCCGTTCGCCGGACAAGGTGATCACGGTCTTCGAGGGGGAGGAGACGACCTACGCCGAGATGGCCGGTCGTGCGGTTGCGCTGGCCGGCGGCCTGTCGCAGCACGGGGTCGGTGCCGGGGACGTCGTCGCCCTCCTTTCGTACAACTGCCCCGAGTTCCTGGAGGCGATTTTCGCCGCCAACTACCTGGGCGCGATCGCCATGCCCATCAATTGGCGGCTGGCGGCCCCTGAGGTGCGCTACATCCTGGAGCACTCCGGAGCGAGCGCACTCGTGTGCGATGAGGCTCTGGTGGAGCTTGCGACCGAGGCAACGCATGGCCTCGAGGAACGGCTCGTCCGCGCCTGCGTGTCGCCGACCGGTGTGGCCGGATGGACAAACCTGGCCGATCTGCGCGCCGATGCCGGCGAGACCCCCCGTGTGCCGGGGGACGACGACGACGTGCACCGCTTGATGTACACGTCGGGCACCACCGGACGCCCGAAGGGGGTCATGATCACCCATGGCAACCTCGCGTGGAAGAACATGGCCCATATCATCGAGTTCGGCTTCACGAGCGCCGATCTCGGGTTGGCCTGTGGCCCTCTCTATCACGTTGGTGCGCTCGATCTCACGACGACCACCCTGATCGCCGCGGGTGCCACGATCATCATCCAACGATCCTTCGACGCCTCCGCTGTCGTCGCCGAGATCGAGCGATCCGGGGTGACCACCGTGTGGCTGGCGCCCGCCATGGTCAACGCGATCATGGCACTTCCCGACATCGAGGCGCGAGATCTTTCGTCCGTGCGGGTCATGATCAACGGAGGCGAGAAGATGCCGATCCCGCTCATCGAGCGGATCCAGCGCGTCTTCCCCTCGGCATGGTTCGCCGACGCGTACGGCCTGACCGAGACCGTCTCGGGCGACACCTTTCTCGACCGGGAGAGCATCGTGAGCAAGCTCGGCTCGGTGGGACGTCCCTGCCTCTACCTCGAGCTCGACGTCTGGGACGAGGAGGGGCAATCCGTGTCCCCGGGCGAGCAAGGGGAGATCGTCATGCGTGGACCGAAGGTCTTCAAGGGTTATTGGCGGGACCCCGGAGCGACGGCTGCCGCCTTCGCCGGGGGCTGGTTCCACACGGGCGACATCGGCGTCCGTGACAACGACGACTACCTGTTCATCGTCGATCGGCTCAAGGACATGATCGTCTCCGGCGGTGAGAACATCGCCAGCTCGGAGATCGAGCGCGTGCTCTACGAGCACACTGGCGTGCTCGAAGCTGCCGCCGTGGGCCGCCCGGACCAGCGGTGGGGTGAGGTGCCGGTGGCGTTCGTCGTCCTACGCGATGGCGCCGACCCGACGCCGGACCAGCTCATTGAGCACTGCCGCACCCAACTGGCGCGATTCAAGGTCCCCAAGGAGGTCACCTTCATTGACGCACTCCCCCGCAATCCCTCCGGAAAGGTCCTCAAGCGAGAACTCCGAAGCGGAGAATGAGCAGACGGGTGCGTGACCCTTGGGGTCCGCGCGATGAAGGAGGCACCATGCGCGTCAACGGACCGGTGACAGGTGGCAGCAAGGGCTGGGCGTTCGGTGGTCCGGTGGCCGATCTCGCCGCGTTGGGGTACCGCCAGGAGGAGTACTTCCTCGAGGGGGAGGCAGGCCGCTATGGGCCGGTGCTGGGTACGGCCCTCGGGTGGGAAGGGCGCTGGCAGATCGAGCCCGTGGAGACCACGTCGTTCAAGACGCGCCTCGTGGTGGTTCGGCCGGACGACCCCGCAGCCTTCAACGGGACGGTCGTCGTCCTGTGGAACAACGTCTCGGCCGGATACGAGAACTTCGGGGGCGGCGACAGCCCGGAGGTCTACGAGAACGGCTACGCCTACGTCGCCGTCTCCGCCCAGCGGGTCGGCATCCACGGACAGCCCGACAGTCCCCAGGGCCTGCAGGCGTGGGATCCGGAGCGCTACGGATCGCTGTCGATCCCCAGCGATGACTACTCGTTCGACATCTTCACCCAGGCGGCCAACCTGGTGGCGCCCGACCGGCCCCGCGAGACGCTCGACCTGATGGGCGGTCTCGACGTCCGGCGACTGATCGCCCAGGGCGCGTCCCAATCGGCGGCCCGGCTGGCCTCGTACCTCAACGGTGTCCAACCGATCACCGGACGCTTCGACGCCTTCCTCCTCGTGATGTACTTCGGCGGCGGCACGCCGCTCGAGGTAGGTGACGCGGTGATGACCGTCCCACGGGATCCGGCCACACAATCCAGCGCACCCAGGATCCCCGAAGGCGTGCACCTCTTACGCGACGACCTCGGGATCCCCGTGATGGTGGTCAACACCGAGTGTGAGGCGACATCCTGTTACGGGGTCCGCCAGCCGGACTCCGACCGCTATCGGTACTGGGAGGTGGCCGGTGCCTCGCACGTCGCCCTGCCGGCAATGGCGTCGTCCTCACCCCGGATGGAGCGAGACTTCGGTTTCGCCATTCCGCTCGACGACGAGTCCATGCAGAGCATCAACCAGGTCTCGGTCGCACCGGTGGTCGATGCCGCCCTCCATCACCTGCAGGCCTGGCTGGTCGACGGTACACCGCCACCCGTGCAACCGCGCATCGACTTCGAGGGTGATCCGCCCCAGGTCGTCCGCGACGAAAACGGCATCGCGCGAGGTGGCATCAGGCTGCCCCAGATCGAGGTGCCGCTGGCCCACAACAGCGCCATACAGCAATCGCCTGACGTCTTCTCCCGCCTGATTGGATTCCACAAGGCCTTCCCGGTCGAGAAGGTACGCGAGCTCTACGGAAACCGCGACACCTATCTCGACCGCTACGCCGAGGCGACCCGGGCGGCCGAGGCGGCGGCGGTCATCCTGCCCCGCGACGTCGATCCCCTTCTCGCCGAGGCGGTGAGCACACTTCCGCTGTGAGCCTTCGGGCTTACGACTCCACGTCGTGGGTGGTGTCGTTCCATGAGCCGGGTGCACGGCTTCCGGAGGACTCAATCCGAGGTCACGCTATGGTTGACCGATGCCTCGTGAGACGGCGTCGTCAAGCCCTCACGACGCCGGAGTTTCGCAAACCGTTGGCCTCTACATTGCTCACCACGGTCCCGAAACTGACCGACCTCTGATCCTGGTGCACGGGGCGCCGGACCGGTCGGTCGCGTTTCGTCACGTCCTCAGGCGCGTCGGCGGTCACGACATCACCGTCTACGACCGGCGCGGCTACGGCCGATCGCTGCGGGCAACGCCGGCTCGGACGATGGTCGACCACGCGCACGACCTTCTGGCCATCGCGGACACCTGCACGAGTCCTCCGGTCGTCGTTGCGCACAGCTTCGGTTCGAACCCGACCATGCTCGCCGCCGCGCTCCGCCCTGACGCCTTTACCGCTCTCGGCCTCTGGGAGCCACCACTTCCCTGGGTCGAATGGTGGCCGGAGGGGACAAAGAACTACAACGCCAGCGTCGCTTCGTCGGATGCTCCGGCCGACGACGTAGAAGAGATGTACCGCAGACTGCTCGGTGACGACGCGTGGAGCCACCTGCCGGTCGACGTGCGAGACCAACGCCGCGCCGAGGGACCCGCCTTCCAGACGGACATGGCGTCAGAGCTCGACGCCCCGTTCGACTTCCAGGACGTTGCCGTTCCTGCTCTCGTCGGGTACGGCTCGGAGACCTCCACCGAACATGCCTACGGTGCCCGCTGGCTGGCCGAGACATTGCCGAACGCCCGGGCCCGGGCATTCCACGGCACGGGGCACTTCGCTCCCCGCACCCACCCCGAGGAGTACGCAGCATTTGTGCTCTCCGTCGTGGACCTCGTCGATCTGGACCTCGTCGATCAAAGGCAACTCGGGTCTGGACATCGATCACAAGGGGGCAGGTGCGAATGACGCGTCAGTGACCAGCGGCCTGACCGCCGTCGATGTGCAGAATCTCCCCGGTGACGAACGGGGCCCGTTCCAGATAGAGGATCCCCTGAACGACGTCGTCGATCTCGCCGAGTCTTCCGAGAGGGTGAAGCTCGGCCAGCCCCGCATAGGATTCCGGGTCGAAGCTCGGATTCTTGATGATTCCGAGCGAAACCGCGTTGACCCTCACGCCGCGTGAGGCGAACTCGATCGCCAGGGACCGCGTGACCGCGTTCAGTCCCCCTTTCGTGAGAGACGCCAGCGCTGCGGGAGTCTTGCTCTCTGCGTGTTCGACCAGGCTCGTTGTGACGTTGACGACATGGCCGGTGCCTTGGGCGAGCATCTGCCGGACGACGCGCTGGGTGATGTGGAAGAACCCGGTGAGGTTCACTGCCGTGGCCGCGACATAGTCATCGACTGTGTAGTCCGTGAAGGGCTTTCCGACGAAGATGCCCGCATTGTTGACAAGGGTGTCGATCCGGCCGAACCGATCAATGGCCTTCTCCACGACCCGCTCCGCGGTTTCAACGAGTGCAATGTCACCGCTCACCGTGAGGAAATCCCGTCTGTCGGAGCTGCTGATCGTACGAGACGTCGCGACGACTGCATATCCCGCTCGGGAAAACGCCTCTGCGACCCCGGCGCCGATACCCCTCGAGGCGCCGGTGACAATCGCGACCTTGCGCACCGGGCGGCTCTCCGCTGCGTCGAGGGAGCCCGATGGCTGGTCCGACTCGGAGGGCGGGCTCATCCGACGAGGTAGACCTCGTAGATCACGCCTCCAGGCTGCCGGCCGGCGACACTGATGAACACGCCCTTGTTCAACCAGTCCAGATCGGCTGCGGCAGATTCGATCCTGGTCGAAGTGCGGAAGGTGTAGGCACTCGCATCGACGTCCTCCCCGCTCCCGAGACGGGCCAGGACCTCAGCGCTCCCGTGACGGATACCTTGTGATTGCACGTAGAGCGTGTCACCTCGCTCCGTTTGCAGCGTGTAGCGGATATCTCCGAGCGCAGTCCCATCTGGGAGAAGGATCTGCCAATCGGCGCTGGCGCCCGGCAGCAGCTTCCCTTGGAGCTCGGGTCCACGGAATGTCCCGCCGGTGAGTGGGACGATTCGCCGGTGACCGCTCGGGGTCTCACCCAGGTCCAGCGGGTCGCCGAGAGTCGCCTCCAGACGATAGATCTTGGTGAGACGGGGTTCGGGGAGAGGGTTGCTCATCGTTCTTTCATCTTCACTCGCATCTCGACAACCCCGATTGGAGCCTTCTGAAAGACGGAGCCGACCAGCGCACTCGCTCGTGCCGCCTCCTCGCCGATCATCGTAACCTTGGTCCGAGCTTCACGCCGTGCCAACGGCGACACCACAAGTTGATTGAGGTCCCATATGGCTGAACGACCACTCCTCGTGGACGAGATCGTCCTGACGCATTTCATCGTCTCGGACGACATCGATCGGTCGTGCCGGTTCTACACCGAAATACTCGGCGGCACAGCTGTCATCGTGGGCGAGCCGACGTATGTCGCGCTCGCCAACAGTTGGATCATCATCAATGGCGGTGGCGGCCCGACAGATGACAAGCCGGGCATCACGCTCGAGACCCCGCCCAATCTTGATCGCACCAGCAGCTTTCTCACTATTCGGGTCGCGGACATGGAGCGTGCCTACAGCGAGTGGGGCGCACTTGGTGCCGAGTTCTTGACGCCGCCGAAGCACCATGAAACCGAGATTCGCTGTTACATCCGGGATCCGGATGGTTACCCGATAGAGGTGGGCCAAACGACGACGGGGAGAGGTTGGCGTCCACCCCGAGTGCCCACCTAGCGCCGCATGTGGAACTGACACCTTGCAAGATGGAGCCCCTCGACACCACTGGAACGGACGGACTCGATGGCAGGTGAGCAATTGATGCGGGCCGCCAGGGTGCTTCTCGTCTCGGGGAGCCTCCGCCAAGGTTCAACGAACACGGCGCTGCTTCGCACTGCGGAGGTCGTCGCGCCTACCGGGATAGCCGCCGAAATCTATAACGGTATGGGAGGACTCCCGCACTTCAATCCGGACCTTGACCAGCCACCACTCGACCCCACCGTCGCCCAGCTCCGTACGATGATCCACTCGGCGGATGCGATCCTCTTCTCGACGCCCGAGTACGCCGGAGGCCTCCCGGGATCGTTCAAGAACCTCCTCGACTGGACGATTGGGGACGACCAGCCCGGTTCGATCTACAGGAAACCGGTTGCCTGGGTCAATACCTCCGCCGCACCGACCGGCGCCGCCAACGCCCATGAGTCCCTCCGGAAAGTCCTTGGCTACGCCCACGCTTCATTGATCGAAGGTGCCTGCACGGCCATTCCCGTCGCACGTCAGGCTGTTCACGATGGGTTGCTCGCGGACCCGAACATCCGTTCATCGATCACCCATACCCTGAAGTTGCTCGCGGACGCCGCTCGAGACGACAGCGCGTGATGCGACAGTTCCTCTTCCTTGGGTCACCCGCACCCTCCTCTGACGTTCTCGATCGGTACGTCCCGTGCCGGGCCTGCTAGACCCTCACGTGTGCCGCTCAGCCTGGAGGACCGCTGCTCCACGCTCTTCCGCGAGCATCGGATCGAGGCCTTCGACGGGGCTTTCCACGTACCGAACCGGGAGAGCTATCCCGCCCTCTTCGCCTGGGACAGCGGGTACCACGCCTTGTCGTTGCTTCACCTCGACCCCGATGCCGCAGTTGACGAGCTGGCAACCCTGTACCGGGCCAACCGGTTGCCGGACGGCCTGCTGTCACACCAGCGCTTCGTTCCCGGTGCCCAAGAGCAGCAGCGCTTCATCGAGGATCTCTTCGGACCGATGTTCGACGGCGACCGCACGCCGTTCGTGGATCCACCCACAAGCGCGTATGCCGCCGCCCGGCTGTCGCTTGCCCTGGGAGCTGCCGCCGACCCGTTGCTGGACGAGGCCGTTTCCCACTTCGCGCGCGCTGGCCGATCACCGAACGGTGGGCGGCCGGCTCCTGCCGGTGGTCCTCCATCCCTTCGAGACCGGGACCGAAGGGAGCGCACTCATGCGTGACCTTGTTCCTGCCGAGCTCGAGGCTTCTCTGGCCCGGTTGAAGGACCTCACCATTTCCTGTCGCGCCGCCGACATGGCACCCGAGGCAGCACTGGCCTCGGGCCACGGCTTCGTGGTGTACGACCCCACCGTGTGCGGGTGGTACCTTCTCGCCCTCGAGGAAGCGGCCGCCGCCTGCCGGGCGCGAGGCCGCGAGGCGGAGGCAGCGCGGCTCGAGGCCACCGCCAAGGCCGTAGCCCGAGATACGGAGGCGCTGCTCTGGTGGGATGAGGGCCGCATCTTCGTCGCGCACGACGTTTCCCGATCGCGTCAGCTGCTGGGCATCGGGGCCATGGGCCTGCTCCCCGCTGCGAGTCGCGCCCTCACCGAATCGGGGCTCTCCACACGTGTCGCGGAGCGCCACCTTCGTCCTGATGGGCCGATGTGGGGGCCATTCGGCTTCGCGGCGGGCACCATCGCTCCCGGTGGCGGCGTCCGGTCCTACGTCCAGTGGGACGGCAACGCCGTGTGGGGCGCGACGGCCTACTGGGCCTATCTGGTGGCAGCACGTCTCGGCAAGTGGGTCGAGGCGGGCCAGCTGCGCGATCAGCTCAGGGGCCTCATCGACGCGCACGGGTTCCGGGAGTTCTATGACGGGTGGACCGGCCAACCCGGCGGGGCGGGAGCGGAGTCCGGCTTCAGCTGGCCCGCTCTGGCCCTGGACATGACGATCCCGTCGAGCTAACGCCCGTCGACGCCGTCGCTACTTTGCCGCCGGAGCGTCGGCGAACTGCAGCACGTTCTTCGCCGCGTCAAAGGTGACGAGGTACACCGGGCCGAGGGGATAAGCCCGGCCCGGTCCGAAGGACACCGGTACGCCTGATCCGGGGATGGCTGCGTCACGGAGTTGGTATCCGGCATGGGCGAAGGTGCTTGACGTGAGGTTCTTGCCGGCCGCTTTGGCGATCGTCGTGAACAGGGCGACGTTGAGACACGCCGCTTCAATCGCGTAGAAGCTCTGGTCCGACCCCGTGAGCGGGTTCGTCGGTGGCGTGACCTTCAGCGCCGGGTAGGCCTTCTGCACCACGCGATCGCACTTCTGGACCGCGGGCGTGTGCCAGATCCGATAGTTCGAGGGAACCGGGCTCGTGGTGAGGACGTTCTTGAGGTACTTGGACGAGATCGAAGCTCCCAACACGGCCGTCTCGAGGCTGGGTTCGCTCGTAGCGACCCACGGTGGGATGTAGGAACTTTGGTTCGCTTGCAGGGCCTCGGGCCAGATGGTGGCGCCGGTGCCCACCGCGATCACCTCGTTGACACCAGCCAATTGGAACCGTTGCGCGATGAGCGCGGCCTGCTGGTTGGTCGCGACCTCGTCACTCTGTGGGGCACCGTCAACGGCGCTCTGGAGTACGCGTACCCCGAGGCCCTTGAGAGCCGTCTGGACGACCTTCAGCTCACTTCCGTCGGTCTCGGTTCCGGCGAAGAGGCCCACCTTCTTGCCCTTGAAGACCCCACGGTGCGCCAGGACCGACAGTTGCACCGGGTCGTAGGCCGCAGGAGGTGGCGTCAGGGTGAAGTTCGGCGCGCCACCGGAGGATTCCACGTTCTGGAAGGCCCCCGAGATCGTCGGCACGTGGTGCTGCTGGTTGAAGCAGTCGGGTTGCTCCGGATTGATGGCAACGAAGACGCTGTCGTCCTCGGAGAGCTGGGTACATGCGGTGATCGCGGGCCCCGTTCCCACCGGGTTCACCGCCACCAGGTACGGCACCACGTGACGGCCGTCGACACCGCCGCCGGCATTCAGGTTCGCGATGATCGCGTTGTAGGCGTCGGGGAAGCTGCCTTGGTCCAAGGTGATGCCGAACTTCCGGACGGACGCCAGGTCGACGTAGGGGATGCCGACCCGGATCGACGTGGCCGTCACCCCCTGGGTCGGTGCGTTTGCCGCTCCCGACACGTCCCCACCACCGCCGACAACGGTGAAGGCGCCGAAGATCAGTGCGCTCGTGACAAGTAGGACGAAGCTCTTTCGCATTGTCGATCTCCGCGGCACAGGCACCACCGACGGCAGCGCGCCGCATCACAGTTGCACATCTGCCGCCCGAAGGGCATTCGCTTCCGTGGCGCACGCAGGCCACCAAGGCTCACGTGGTGGCGACCAGCAGCTCCTCTCCCCGTGACGTCCGCAGGCCGTCCGTCCGATTGGCGAAGTAGCGCTCGTTGAACACGTCGGACGACACGTGCCGGACATCCCGGAAGCCGGCGGCGCGCGCCAGTGCCAGCATCTCGTCCGGGGTGTAGAAGCTGATGAACGGCGTCTTGGCGGCGCGCGCTCCCCTCTCTGCCGCCTCGAACCCGGGCCGAAGGCTCTCGTCAAGGAGTTCGGGTGGCAACAGGAAGGTCGTGGCGAAGGTCGAGGCAGGGACGAGCCCCGCCATCTGGCGCAGGGCGGCCGCGTTGGCCTCCCTGGTGAGGTACATGGTGACGCCCGTGGAGACCACGACCGCCGGACGGCCGGGATCGAAGCCCGTGGCGACGAGCTGCTCCCACCAGGGCTCGCCTGCCTCGAAGTCGACCGGCACCAATCGCAGCCACTCGGGGACACCGAAACCGAGCTCCAGCAGACGTTGCCGCTTCCACGCCTGGGGACCGGGCTGATCGACCTCGAACACTCGAAGGCGGGAGGCGATGTCCGGCCTGCGCTGGGCGAAGCTGTCCAGACCGGCGCCCAGGATGACGTACTGGTCGACGCCGAGACCGGCCTGTTCGGCAACCAGGTCCTCCACGAATCGGGCGCGGGCCACGATGCCCGCCCTGAACCAGCTGGTACCGACCGGATCCATGTCCGGGCGGAGGCGCCAACCGTCGTCGGGGGCTGCCAACAGCAGACCGACCTCGTCGTCGAGGACGTGAGGTGGGGCATCGACCTGGACGTGCAAGGCGCGCCAGAGGGCGACCCGTACCGCGCTGCCCTCCGCCGCGACCGTCGGCTCGTCATTCATGTTGGTGCTCTCCTGTTCAGGCGAACTCGCTGATCCGGCACTTCCGCGACACGCCAACCCGGGCTGATCCCGACCTCTGCGGCAAGGACCGTCGGCGCCGGCAGGGTCAATGCAAGCTCACTGAGCTCCCGCTCTCCGTCCACGGCTTCCAGCATGCCCCTGACGGGGGCCGAGGGTTCCCGAAGCCGCGGCCTCAAGCAGAGCGTCGGAGTTCCGTCTCGCGGTAGTAGTGCTCCTGGTCGAGGTCCTCGAGCAGCGTGGGCCCGGTGGACTCCCACCCAAGGAGCTCCCGGGTGATGGCGGACGTCGCCGGGCTGTCCAGGGAGACGAAGTGGCCCAGGTGGGCGAAGTGTTCGCCGGCGTCATCGGGGGCCACCGACACCGCGGGGAGTCCGAGGTGCCTGCCCATCGCCTCGGCGATCTCGCGGAAGGGAACGCCCTCGTCGCCGACCGCGTGCAAGACCGAACCGGCGGGAGCAGCCTCGACGGCCAGGCGGGTCAGGCGGGCGGCGTCGGAGCGATGGACGGCGGGCCAGCGGTTGGTGCCGTCTCCCACGTAGCCGGCCACTCCCCGCTGGCGGGCGATGCCGACCAGGTTGGCGACGAACCCGTGATCGCCGTCGCCGTGGACCGTCGGGGGGAGGCGCAGCACCGACGAGCGGACGCCGATGCCTCTGAACGACAGCACGAGGAGGGCGGTGGCTGACCGGCGCCCAGCGGGGTTGGCGCGGACCTCGGGGCCGGCCACGAGTCCGTCTTCCTCGGTGGCCACCCGGCCGGCGGTCAGTCCGAGGATGCCGGACGCGAGCACGAAGGGCCGGTCGGACTCAGCCAGGGCCGCGCCCATGGCCTCCACTGCCCGCCGGTCGGCCGCGGCGGCGGCGGCGAAGTTGCCGCCGAAGGCCACCTCGTGCTGGAACGCGAGGTGGATCACCCCGTCGGAGTCGGCCGCCGCCTTGGCCAGTCCGTCTGGGTCGTCAAGGTCGCCCCGCTGCACGATGGCGCCGGCGACTTCCAGCGCCTCCGCCGACGCCTCGGAGCGGGCGAGGCCGACCACGTCGTGACCGGCACCGAGCAGATCGGGCACAACGGCCGAGCCGATCCAGCCGGATGCTCCCGTCACAAAGATCTTCATTGGTGGTGCCCTCCGGAACCTTGATGTCAGCAACTGTCATAACTGTAGAACCTATGTCAGTGACTGTCAACGGTAGGATCGAGCTCATGGGTCGATGGGAGCCGGACAGTCGCGGGCGGCTCCAGGAGGCGGCTCTGGCCCTGTATTCAGAACGGGGATTCGACCAGACCACGGCCGCCCAGATCGCTGACCAAGCCGGGCTGACCGAGCGCACCTTCTTCCGGCACTTCGCGGACAAGCGAGAGGTGCTCTTCGGTGGATCTGCCCTCCTCAAGGAGCGGATCGTGGACGGCGTGGCCGGAGCCCCCTCCGCCGACGGCGCCCTCGACGCGGTTGGCAAAGGACTCGAAGCCGCTGCCGCCGTGCTTGGCGAGTTTCGCCGGGACCTCTCTCGACAACGCCAAGCCGTGATTGCCGCCAACCCCGAATTACACGAACGCGAGCTCGCCAAGCTCGCTGACTACGCCTCATCGGTCGCTGCCGCGCTGCGACAACGGGGCGTGAGCGAGCCACACGCCACGCTTGCCGCTGAAAGTGGCATGACGGTGCTGCGGGTCGCCCTGCAGCGCTGGGCCGGTGGCGACGATGACCGGGACCTCGCCACCATCATCCGCGACTCGGTCGCCGAACTCCGCGCGGTCGCCGCCGGCGGCTGAGCCCAACTGTCAGAAGAGCGCCCCTGCAGCAACCCAGGGACGCCGATGACGCCCGACCTCGAGGAGGCCAGAGTGATTCGAGCCGTGATGTTCGACTTCGGCGGGGTGATCTCGTCGAGCCCGTTCGAGGCGTTCGCCCACCTGGAAGCGGAACGCGGGCTCCCGACCGACTTCATCCGCACGGTGAACGCCACAAATCACGACACCAATGCGTGGGCGCAACTCGAGCGAGGTGAGGTCGACGTGGAGACGTTCGGGTCGCTCTGGTCGGCCGAGGCCCGAGCCCTGGGCCACGAAATGGACGGCCGGCTGGTGCTCGAGCGGCTCGCCGGAGAGATCCGGCCGCAGATGGTCGCGGCGATCCGTGCCTGCGGGAGGGCGTACAAGACCGCCTGTCTCACCAACAACTTCACCCGGGCGGAGGCGGTCCTTTCGGTCGAGGTGGCCGACTGTCTATGCGCTCTTCGACGCAGTACTCGAGTCGCGCGTGCTGGGCGTGCGCAAACCGGACTCGCGCTTCTACGAGCTGGCGTGCGAGGCCCTCGGCGTCCAGCCCGACGAGTGTGTGTTCCTCGATGACCTCGGCGTGAACCTCAAGCCGGCACGGGCGCTCGGGATGCACACCATCAAGGTGACCGACCCCGACGCCGCGCTCGCAGCGCTCGGAGAAATGCTCGGCCTGGCGCTCACCGGTTGAAGCTCGTCGATCTCGTCGGTCAGGGGATGAGCACGATCTTCCCCCGGGTGTGGCGATGTTCGAGCTCTTCGAACGCGTCGGCCACTCGCTCGAGCGGATAGGTGGCCGCGATCGGAATCTCGATCGCACCCGACGCAACGAGATCCGCCATCTCGGTGAGGACCTCGGGAGTGGAAGCGGTCCCACTCCCGTCGGCCTTGACGCCGAGCTTCTGGGCCTGCTCGAACGACGCGATGGTCTCGATACGGTCACGGGCGATGCCGAGATCGACGGCAAGCTGCACGTACTCCGGACCGAAGAGATCGATGAAGGCGTCGATCGCATCCGGCGCGGCCGCCTTCAAGCGCCCGGCCAGGCCGTCCCCGTAGGGCACGGGGTCGGCGCCGTGCGATCGGAGCCAGTCGGCGTTCGCTTGCGACGCAATGCCGAGGACGCGCGTTTCCCGCAGAGCCAAGAGCTGCACCACGACGGTCCCGACACCGCCGGCTGCCGCCGACACTGCCACGGTCTCGCCCGCCTTGGGATCGACGGCGCGCACGGCCGCGTAGGCGGTGCAGCCGACGACGTAGAGAGACCCGGCCGCCTCCCAGCTGAGCTCCGGAGGCTTGTGGATCAACTGGTCCACAGGAACAGAGACGTGAGTGGCGTGGCTCGAGCGACGCCAGGAGAACCCCAGCACGTCATCGTGGACCGCGAAGTCGTCGACACCGTCGCCGACGGCGGTCACGATGCCAGCCAGGTCGCTTCCCTCGCCCGATGGAAAATTCGCCGGAAATCGCTCGCTGCAGCGCGCCCGATCGGATGGCCGTCTCACCGGGATTGATCCCAGCTGCCTTGACCGCCACGATCACCTCATCCGCCGCTGGCGTCGGCATCGGGACATCGGCGACATAGAGCACGTCCCTGCCGCCATAACGGTCGAAGAGAACTGCTCGTGCACCGGTTCCCGTCATCGCATCCTCCCTGCCAAGACAGCGGTCGTCGGATTCGATTGAGGCTCACGGACCCTCATCGAACGGGGATATCAGCCTGCGACTCCAGATCCGGTCGCATCCTCTCTCTCGCTGACGCTATCCGGTACGCCGTGAGCGTCGTTCACCCCGTCGTGGGCCCACTGTCAAGGGAATTCCCATCTCCCCTTTGACGATCGCTTCGCCCAGGTCGTCGTCCATACTTGGTCGTCGGAATGCGACCAGGGAGTCAGCAATGACATCGACCGATCCAATGGCCACGCCCTCCGGGCACACCCCTGAAGGCGGGGTTCTTGTTGGCGACACCAATGCGGGCCGGACCATCGTCCTGTTCGAGGATCCACAGTGTCCCTACTGTCGACAGTTTGAAGAACTCAACGGACCTCTCCTCGCAGCCGCCCTGGAAGCAGGTTCGTTAGCAGTCGACTATCGCATGCGCTGCTTTTTGGGACCAGAGTCCGTGAGGGCGGACAACGCTCTGGCCCTCGCCGCAGAGACTGGCCGGTTTGACGAACTCCGCCGAACGCTCTTTGCAGCACAGCCGCCCGAGGGAACCGGGGGGTTCACGAAAGACGACCTCCTGCGTCTCGGTGCACACGTGGGGCTGACCGGTTCGGACTTCGTCGCAGGTGTGCAAGGGGCCCGATATGAAGAGTGGGTGTTGAGCCGAGAGGCCGTCTACCAAGCACAGGATCCGCAGGGAACCCCTGCTGCGTGGTTGAACGGCAATCCAATCGATTCGAGGGTTCTCTTCGACAGGTTGGAGTTCGAGCGTCGAATTCGCACCGGGTAGGGTCACCGCATCCAGTGGGGTGAGGCTCACGAATGCCGTTCTCGGTGGGCTGCCCCGCCTGGCTCATGATGGTCTGCCTGGTTCATGATGGGCGCGGCAAAGCCACGGGCGGAGCTCAGAGATCGCTCAACGTTCGGACGTGGCTCAGCAGTTCTTGGTGGATGCGCCCCAGGAGGGCCCGGGCGACCTCATCGTCTTGCTCTCCCTGAGCAGCCGCCACGTGGACCGAGAGTTGGTCGAGGTGTTCGAGGATGGTTCGACGAACCTCGTCGTCTGAGGGGCTTCCCGGCCAGAGGTTCGGTGGCGTTCGGCCGGCGACGCTCGGCATTCTGCCGAGAGGCGATGTGCCAAGTTGCTCGTCTTCCGCCATCAGAAGGCCCGCCCAGGACCGCAGGTCGTCAAAGAGCCTGTCGAGCTCCCGGTGCAATTCATGGTTCGGTGGAACCTTTCGGTCGGCCTGCTTGACGTCCTGCACCACGTCGATGACCTCACTCAAGACTCCGTTGAGAGCGGTGATCGCATCGTGGGGTGGCGGTGTGCCGGCGGTGGACGTACGGGCCTCCTTTGTCGAAGAACCGCGGGGACTGATGGAGCAGACGCAGGCTCCTCCGTGGCAGATCCTATGCTCTGAGCTGGGATCAATCGAGTTCTCTCGCCCTGTCTGCCCGATGACTCTCTATCGCTTCTGTGATGTTGGTGAACACCTCTTGGACGGGCTGTTCGCCGTTGATGTCGAGGAGCAATCCGCGTCCGGCATAGAAGTCGAGGAGCGGCCGTGTCTCGGCCTCGAAGACCTCAAAACGGTGCGTGATGCCCATCTCGGTGTCATCGCTGCGCCCTTCCCGGGCGGCGCGGTCCAGGAGCCGGTTGTGCAGCTCGTCCGTGCCGACTCGCAGATACACGACTGCCTGGAGTGCCACTCCCTCGACCTGCTGCGCGAACGAGTACGCCTTTTCAGCTTGGCGCAACGTCCTGGGGAAGCCGTCGAGCACATACCCCCCGTTGCGAGCCGCCTCGAGAACCCGCGTGGACAGCATCTCGAACACCAATTCGTCAGGCACGAGGTCGCCGCGCTGCAGGTAATCGGCCGCGATCTGTCCGATCTTCGTGCCGTGGGTCACCTCGGTGCGCAACAGAGCTCCGCTCGACAAGTGCTCGATCCCATAGTGCGCGGCCAGCTTCGCCGCCTGGGTGCCTTTTCCGGCCCCCGGATAGGCCACCAACAGGAGTCGCATCCCCGTCACGCTATCCAATGGTCAGATCGAGCAGTCGAGAAGAACCCTCGACTGGAGAGCGTCAGGCTCGGCCGCGTCTGCGCAGGAGCGTGGCGTCGAGAATGTCTTCGCGACGGCTCTGGTGAACATGCGGGTCCCGTGCCCGCTCTTGCCGACGGCCGGCCGATCACAGGAGGGAATGGACGGAAGTCCAGACGGCCTACGATCGTCAGAGTTCTTCCGGGAAAGGGAGTGTGCTCATGACGCCCGACGACGAATGGTCACCAGACGAACCACTGGGTACGGAGGTGTTCGAGCAGGGGGACGAGGCGATCGATGAAGCCTCGAGGATCGACCCGAATCTGGTTGAAGATGTCGAGCAGGACCCTTCGCTCAACCCGACCCTTCAAGTTGACGAACGTGAACTCGAAGAAGCCGGCGCCGAGTTCGATGACCCAGAACGCATGGTCACTCTGGACGGAGGGATGGACGATCCTGATGGTCTCGATGAGCCGATGCGCGCCCGCGGAAGAGGCGAGGGCGAAGACGGTTGGGGGCTCGATTCACCCTTGGCCGGTGAGGCCGATCCTGACGTTGACTCGGGCGGGTAACCTTCTGCACGGCCAGATCACTGAAAACCGGGAGGGTGACATGACGGAAGGCCGTCAGCTGGATTCACATCATCAGGCCACGCTGGAGAAGATCCTGGCTCATCCCGTCAGCCACAACATCCAATGGCACGATGTCTTGTCGCTCCTCAAGAGCGTCGGCACCGTCACCGAGAAGCACGACGGCCGGTACACGGTGACCTTGGGATCCGAAACCGAGACGTTCGATGCCCCGCGACACCACGACATCGACGAGCAGCAAGTCATTGACCTGCGGCGAATGCTGAAGGGTGCCGGCATAGGTCAGTAACCTCAGTAGCTGAATACGCGTCCCCCGCGGAAACGCGTCATGACTCGGTCAGCATGGATCAGCGCGTGCCAAACACGTCTTCGGATTCGAACAGGCGGGAGCGCCTGTCCGCCCTCCTGTCAGGCCGACGGCGCGGGGTGAGGCCACCGATCCC
Source organism: uncultured Acidimicrobiaceae bacterium (assembly GCA_963764305.1). Lineage (GTDB taxonomy): Bacteria > Actinomycetota > Acidimicrobiia > Acidimicrobiales > RAAP-2 > Bog-473. Next base: position 536,548 of record CAVXSD010000007.1, read on the forward strand.
TTTTGGCTGCTCCGTCCTCCGGAGGCGACCAAGTTCTCACAATTGTCTCCTTATTCAGCGAGTTCGTCCCACGGGCCCACGTTGATCGAGATACGCGGTCCCACCTTCCAACGGAAAGGTTCCTCACCGAAGGAGCCACGCAGGACCTTCACTATGGTTGTCCCAGACCAAGGGAGTCTCAATGGCGCACACGATCCGTCACCTCACCGGGGCAGCCAAGCCGGGCGAGCCAAACGATCGACCACCAGCACCGGCGGGCCCTCCTCCACCGCGCTGGAGGATGTGGCTCCTCCCCGCTGGGATCCTCATCACGCTGCTCCTGTTCCTGATTCCTCATATGTCGAGCACGACCAAGAGCTTCACCTATTCGAAGTTCTTGTCCGAAGTCACCTCGGGCAAGGTCCGCACCGCGTCGGTCAACCCCGGCGGGGCCATCACGGGGACGCTCAAGGGGGGCGACGGCTACACGAGCCAGGTCCCTACGGCCATCGGCGACACCCAGTTGGCCCCTACCTTGAAGGCCCACCACGTCGACGTCACCGGTGTCGGAGCGGGCTCAGCACTCCTGACCGGTCTGCTTTCCTTCCTTCCCCTGCTGCTCCTTGTCGCCTTCTTCATCTGGATCGGGCGGAGAAGTGCCAAACAGCTGTCCGGGGGGATCATGGGCTTCGGTGGATCAAAGGCCAAGGTCTACGACGAAGAGAAGCCCACGACCCGCTTCACCGATATCGCCGGCTATGAGGGATCCAAGCGAGAGGTCTCCGAAGTCGTCGACTTCTTGAGCCATCCCGAGCGCTACGCCCGAGCCGGTGCCGTTGGGCCCCGGGGGGTGCTGATGGTCGGTCCGCCAGGAACGGGCAAGACCCTCATGGCCCGGGCGGTGGCGGGCGAGGCGGGCGTGCCGTTCCTCGCCCTCACCGGGTCGAGCTTCGTCGAATTGTTCGTCGGGGTGGGGGCATCGCGGGTGAGGGACCTCTTCGCGGATGCCCGCAAGCGGGCCCCCTCCATCATCTTCATCGACGAGATCGACGCCATCGGCCAGCGTCGAGGAGGCTCGGCCTTCGGCTCCAACGACGAACGGGAGCAGACCCTCAACCAGCTCCTGGCCGAGATGGACGGCTTCGACCCCGCTACCGGGGTGGTGGTCATGGCCGCTACCAACCGCCCCGAGACCCTCGATCCGGCCTTGCTCCGTCCCGGTCGCTTCGATCGTGAGGTGGAGATCCCCCTGCCCAATCAGGCCGAACGGGCCGCCATCCTGACCGTGCACGTCAAGGGCAAGCATCTGGCTCCCGACGTCGACTTCGACGCCGTGGCCCGGGCCACCCCCGGATTCTCGGGCGCGGATCTTGCCAACCTGATCAACGAGGCCGCCATCGTCGCCATCCGCGACGACCGCGACGTCATCTTTGCCCGGGACATCGACGAGGCACGCGACCGCGTCCTGCTCGGCCGGCGCGATGCGTCCAATGCGCTTCTCCCCGAGGAGAAAGAGTCAGTCGCCATCCACGAATCAGGGCACACGCTCGTTGCCTTCCTCTCGGAGCACGCCGACCCGGTGGCCAAGGTCACGATCTTGCCCGCCGGCCGCGCTCTCGGCGTGACCGAACAACTCCCGGTCGATGAGCGGCACCTCTATTCCGAGAGCTACCTGCTCGACTCCCTCGCCGTCCGCCTCGGTGGCCGGGCCTCGGAGAACCTCGTCATCGGCGAGGCCTCCACCGGAGCGGCCAGCGATCTCTCGAGTGCGACCCAGTTGGCCATGAAGATGGTCACCGAATGGGGGCTGTCCCCACTGCTCGGACCCATCGGCTACGGATCGGACCAACTCTCGCAGCCGGCCGGCCTCCAGTTCGGCCAGGAACGGCCTTACGCCGAGGGCACCCAACAGGTCATCGACCAGGAAGTGAGCCGCCTACTCACAGAAGCCGAGGACAGAGCGCGTGTGTTGTTGACCGACAACCGCGACGCACTCGACGCTGTCATCGCTGTCCTCCTCGAGAAGGAGACGATCTCCGGAGATGACCTCGGCAACATCGTCAGCGGGGCGCGAGAGGCCGCAAGTGAAGATGCGATCGTCGGCACCCATTCGACAAATTCGAAGCCGAAAGAAGGGGTGTGAGTCCATAGAAACCAGTCGTGACGCCCACTCCGTCCGTGATTCGTACAACAATCGATCATTCGTGGGCAATCAGCTGCCCAAATAACTGCGACCGCCCTCAGAAGCCAAGGTCGGCAATCGGGCTCTCGAGCGGATTCACGTTGACGGCCCCCAGGGCCCCGAGGAGCTTCTCGTAGGGAAGGCCGGCGAGGAACCCGTCGACCGTGCGCTCGAAATTGGAGAGCCCGCCTTCGAGTTGCTCGGAGAGGCGCATGTACTCGAAGCCCTTGGCGTGGAGGCCCTTTTGCTGGCGGGGCAGGTTGGAGAAGTCCTGAGTGGGGATGGGCGACCAGCGGGCGTCGTCGCACTCCCAGACCTCGGGCGGGGTGGGCCTCGGCGGCTCGTGGCCTTCTGGATAGCGGGTGAGCGACCAGATCTCCATCAGGGTCTCTTCGGGCCCGAGCGGGCGGAAGCGATAGGCGGTCGCGCTCGAGTACATGGGCAGCACGAAGTAGTGCGGGAAGCAGTAGCCCATCGGCTCGTTGAGGCCCGCGGCCTCGAGATCGTTGAGGTCGGGCATCGCGGAGCCCCGGTCGCGGTGCCAGCGCACCACAGCGTCGTTGAGGGTCCGGTGCCAGGTCGAGACGGCCTGGGCGGGGTCACCGGGCAGCTCGAGATCGGCGAGGCCTTCGGCAACCGCCACGTCGTTGGCGTGGACCATGCCGTCCATGCCCTCGCTCATGACCCGCAGGTAGTGCAGCTCGGCCTCGACGAATGTGCGCGGATCGATCGTCTTTGCCTTGGGCGGGGGGAAGCGCCCGGGGATGACCAGCTCAGGATGGGTCTCGATCACGTGGTACTGCTCCATGAAGGCCTCTTCGGCCAGCTTCCAGTTCACCGGGAGACGGGCGGCGTGCCACCACTCGCTCCGCCAGGACTCGGCCATCCAGGCGTCTCCGACGCTGGCGAAGGGCTCGATGCACTCGCGCAGCGGCGGGGCGGCGGCGTCGAGGTTGATCCAGGCGCACCCACCCCACATCTCGCACCGGACCGGGGTCAGGTCGAGGTCGGCGGGCTCGAGGTTGTGCGCGGAGAACGTCTTGGACCGCGTCACGAAGGTGTTCTTCCCGTCGGGGCCGTAGCACCAGCCGTGGAAGGGGCAGATGAATCCGCTCTCGCAGGTCCCTCGGCCCTGAGCGACCCTGACGCCGCGGTGGCGACAGGCGTTCTGGAAGGCCCGCACCCCCATGTCGGCAGTCCGCACCACGACGACCGACTGGTCGAGGATCTCGTACTCTGCGAAGTCGAAGGGTTCGGGGATCTCCTCGAGCCGGCACGCCATCTGCCACACCCGCCCCCAGAGCAGCACGGCCTCCATTTCGTAGAAGTCCGGGTCGAAGTACCGCTCCTTGGGGCGCGGTCGGGGTATTCCACCGCATGGGGCACCGGAAGTGCCGACCATTTCCGATCTGCGATCGCCATTCGATCCTCTCCTCTCGGGCGTTCCACCAACACTTCATCGAGACCTGGATCCGACCATGCAAGGACGTGCTCCTCCCGGCCCTAAGCCACCTCGAAGCTGCCCTTTCGTCCGTTCCCGCCGCTCTTGCGTGCCTGACGGGAACCGACCTCCTCAATGACGTCGCTCGAGCGATCGACATCGAACTCGTTCCCGCTCGCCCGCAGGACGGCAAGGAGATCGAGGAGTTCGCTGCGCTGCCGCTCGGACAGTCCGATCTGTTCGTAGACGATTGCGTTCAAATCCCGTGTCGCGTCCGTTGCGATTCTCTTGCCACGTGGCGTGATCACAGCGAGCGTGGTCCGGGCGTCTGACGGGTGGGGAACCCGTTTCACGAGCTTGTCATGCTCAAGCCTGTCGATGATGTTCGTGACCGTGGCGGGGGGGATACGAAGCGTCTTGCTGATCCAACTGAGCGTCAGGGACGACTCCGGGTCCGTCGCCAGCCAGGTGAGCACCTCGTAGCGAGCGAAGGTCAGATCATGACTCTTCATGACATTGGTGACCTGGTCGTTGAGCAATTGATAGGAGCGGAGGATGGCGGTGAATACGGCCATCCCCGAGGCAGCCTCGGGGTCCCAGCGTTCCAGCCAGACGCGACGCGACGCTTCGACAACGTCGAACGGAGCTACCTCGAATCCCATCCGCGAAGGATAGGACGCCCGTGGGAGGCCGTTAGGTGTCTTGGCGGAGCGAGCCACCGATGATCCCATCTGCTTCAAGTACGTCCATCTCCGACCGGGTGAGTCCCAGCTCACCGAGAAGTTCCTCGTTGTGCTCACCGAGGAGCGGGGCGTGGCGTTGGTGGATCCGCTCCGCGCCGCGCGAGAACTGCATCGGCATGGTGCTGTAGCGGGAGCGTCCGATCACCGGGTGGTCCATCTCCTCGAAGAAGTTGCGGGCCGCGAGCTGCGCCAGGTTCGGCTGATGGTGGGGCTGCACGACCTTCCCGACGGGCACGCCTGCATCCCACAGCTGACCGACGATCTCGTCGGCAGATCGAGCCCGGCACCACTCCCGCAGGAACGTGTCGATGCGATCGTGCGCTTGTCTCCGTCCTGTTGCGGTCGTCAGGTCGGGATCAGCCGCCCACTCTGGTGCGCCCAGGGCATTGCGGAGGGCCTGCCATTGCTCGTCGGTCGCCACGGCGAGGGCGATCCAGGAGTCGTCACGGCCGGACTCGTCGGGACCAGCAGCCTGGTAGAGGTTCTGTGGTGCCGACATCGGCCCACGGTTCCCGTCACGGACCAAGAGTGCGCCGTACGCCGAGGCCTCGATCACCTGCTCTGCGGTGACGTTCAGTCCGGCATCGACCATCGCCGCTTCGACGAGGCCTCCTTCGCCCGTCCTCGCCCGGTGCTCGAGCGCGACGAGCAAGCCGAACAGTGCATGAAGCCCGGCATTTGGGTCACCGATGGTGTACGGCTCGAACGGGAGGATGTCAGGGTGTCCCGTCAGCCAGGTGAGCCCAGAGGCATCCTCGATCACGAAGGCGAACGCCGAGAGATCGCGCCACGGTCCGTCGAGCCCGAAGCCGGGCATCCGCACCATGACAAGATCGGGCCGATCGGCCTTGAGCGTGTCGTAGTCGAGTCCGAGTTGGTCCAGCACCCGCGGCGTGTAGTTCTCCACGACCACGTCGCACGTCGCGATCAATCGGCGCACCAGATCGATGCCGCGCGGATCGCGGAAGTCGATCGTGACGCTCTTCTTGTTGGTGTTGAGCGCGGCGAAGATGGGTCCCCGCTCCCAGAACTGATTCTCCGTCTGCGGCACGCCGCCGACCAGCCGGGCGCCGTCCGGCCGGGACGCGGATTCGAGGTGGATCACCTCGGCGCCAAGGAGGGCCAGCAGGTGACCCGTGAGGGGACCCGCCCAGAAGGCCGTCATGTCCAGCACCCGCAGCCCGGCGAACGGAAGCGCCGCTGACCCTTCCCCTGGCGCGATCCGGGCGGCGGTCGTACGAGGGACGACCGCATCAATGGAGTGCTCGCCGAGCCGAGGCGCCGCTGAGGCGGCCCGGAGGCTCCCTGCGCCGAGCCGGAAGGGTGGGCGCGGATTCAAGGCGCCATCCCGCGGGTTCTCGACGAAGGTCTCTCGCGTGCGAAAGTGCTCGAGCGTGGGGGCATTGGAACCGTTGACGATCGGCGCGTTCGGGATCCGGAAGGCAGACGCGAGATCGAGGACTTCCTGGACGGTGTGTGCGCCGATCCAGCCGTCAATGGTCGGCGCCAGTGCCGTCCGGTCCAGGAACAACTTTGGGTCTTCCATCCACTCCGGGTGTCCCACCATGGCGCAGAAGTCGAGCCACTGCTGCCCGGTGCCGCATCCGAGGCCGACAAGCCCGTCGCTGGCCGCGCCGACACCCGGCGTCGGCACGAATCGCTTTTTGCGCATCGGTCTGCCGAGTTGGTCGTTGAATGTCACCGGATAGTAGGTGAGGGTCATCGCCAACGCCTCGAGCATCGACACATCGATCAGCTCGCCTCCCGCGTCGCTGCGCCGCCCCGCGGCCAGGGTCCCGATCGCACCGAACACCCCGGAGACCCACTCGCCGATCTGGCCACCTACGAAGACCGGAGGGCGATCAGGTATCCCACGGGCCAGCCCGACGACCGCCCCGGACCACGCCTGCAGAGTGAACTCGGTGGCGGCCCGGTCACTCCAGGGGCCCTCGAGTCCGAACGACGTGATCGCCGTGACGGTCAGGTGCGGGTGCCTGCCGAGAATTTCGCGGGGCGCCAGGGTCGGGTGCTCGGCCACCGAGGAGCCGCGGGACCACACGACGGCGTCGGCCGAGGCAAGCAGCGGCTCCAGCGATGCGACGCTCTCCGCACTCTCGGTGTCGACGACGACGCTCAGCTTCGATGAGTGGAGGAAGTTGAAGAGCGCACCATCGGCGTCTGGTGCGATGACGGCGCCGGATGCCGACCAGCGGCGCAACGGATCACCGTCCGGCGGCTCGACCTTGATGACCTCCGCCCCAGCGTCGGCCAGCAGCTTCGTGCAGTAGGCCCCCCCGATCCAGCTTGAGAGATCGACCACTCGCAGGCCGCTCAGGGGAGTTCCCACGAGCGCGTCCTCGGCTGCGCCCTCCTGCGGTGCCGTCACCGTCAGTCGATATCGGGGCGCCGGCGACCGGAGCCGCTCAGCCGCCAGTCAGCGGGGAACCTGCTGTCATTGTCCTTCACCGCGAGGTTGAGACCGGCGTCCATCGTCTCCTTGCTCAGGGTCGCCTTCCTCCCGTCGACGTCGTCCCGGAGCATTCCGCCCATCGATTCGAGCCACGCGCTGAGAAGGCTGCCCATGTACTCGCCCTGCTGCTGCTTCATCACCTCGAAGAACACCTTTTGCATGAACACGGTGTCGGTCGGCCGGGTGCGCGCACACGCGAGGGCGTACTTCTCCACCTCTCCCTCGAGTTCGTCACGCGGCACGACGCTGTTCACGAAGTTGCAGTCGTACATCTGCTCTGCGGTGAACGGGCGGCCCGTGAACACCATTTCCTGAAACTTGCGCAACCCCATCATCATCGCCCACTGCCACATACGCGGCGCGTAGCCCACGTAGCGGAACGCAGGGTGACCGAAGAGCGCGTCGTCGGAGGAGATCACGAGGTCGGCGTCGGCCGCTTGGTAGAAGTGCCAGCCGTAGCAATAGCCCTTGACTTCGAGAATGCTGATCTTCTTGAAATCCTGGAGGCTCCGGCAACCGGACCGGGTGTTGCCGTACCAATGCAGGAGCGAGGCCCCGGCCCTGTATGAGCGCGGAGGGGGCATGGTGACATCGTCGTCGTCGTCGAGCCCGAACTCCTCTTGTAGCGCGACGCCGGCAGCCTGCTTCGCCATCAACTCGTCGAGATCGGCGCCCGTCCCGAGGTGATCGCCCACTCCACGCACAACGAGGACCTTGACATCGTCGTCAATGCTGGCCTTGAAGATAAGGTCCGCGTAGCGCCTGCGGGCCGCAATGGTCGGGATGTTGAGCTGGTCGGGACGGTTCAGGGTGATCGTCGCGATACGTGTCTCCGGATCCTTCTCGTAGAGGATGATCTCCTCTGGCGGGGGGATGTCGGCTTCGGTCACGTGAGGGGGCTCCTTGCGTCGTGGAATGGTTTGCTCGAAAGCGGTTCCGGCCCCGTCGCCGTGACCACGACAGGTTCTTGGCCGTAGACGGCGCCGATGCCCTCCTGCCAGACGAAGGCACTCAGCGCCAGCACCATGCCCGCCTCTAGGGCCTGTTCACCGGCCGTTCGTGGGAGCGCTGCCGTCACGAGAGGGAGGTCGTACCCGAGGCCCAGCCCCCGCGCGACTGGCATGGGGGGCAGCGGGATCCCCGCACCTTCGTAGGCGGCGAAGAGATCACTGAGAGGCGCGCCGACCCGGCACGCGCCGAGAAGGCGATCAGCGAGCTCGTCACAGGACCGGGCAAGCTGGCGGTCGATGGCGGAGGCGTCGTCCACCGAGCGCGTCCGACCCAGCTCGCCGACGTACCCGCCGAGCATCACCCCGGCCTCGAACGCCACCAGGTCTCCCGGCCCGCACGGCGTGTCGCGGCTCCCACGGCGCCATGGGTGCTCGCGCGACGTGATCCACGCGACGTCTTGGTTCGCTGGGGTGGTGACGCCGGACGACGCCATCGCCTGCATGAACACGCCCGTGAGCTGCCGTTCCGTGATCCCGGCGACCAGCGCACCAGCCGCCTCGTCCAGCGCGCCTTCGGCGATGCGGACCGATGCACGGATCGCGTCGACCTCTTCGGAGGTCTTAACCCGGCGGGCGCGGCGAAGCAGCGGCTCACCGTCGATGAGCTCGGCCGACGGGAACGCCCTCGGAAGGAGCCGCGCCGCGGATGGCGTCATGGCATCCGTGGCCACCGTCCGCACGGTGGCGGCGCCCTCGATCCCCTGTAGCACCTTCAGGAAGTTCCCGGCGTTGAACGAGATCCCGTAGAGGTTCTCGTGGGGAATGTCGTCAGGAATTCCCTCGTCCCACGTGCTCAACAGATGCACGGACCCGGAGGCGCGGACGAGGACGCACCCGGGGCCGAAGGCCCGCGAACCCGCGGTCCACAGCCGCGGTGCGCCGGACACATAGCGGGCGTTGCCTTCACGTCCGACGACGAGCACATCGATGTCCGCCTCTTCCATCTCGGCGAGCACGCGTGACCGACGGGCCAGTCGCAACGCAGTCTCGTCGGGCAGAACCTCGGTAACCGTCACGGTCCTAGAACGGGTCGTAGGGATAGTCGGTCATGGCGTCCCAGCCGTCCTCCGTAATGTGGAGGACCTCCTCGGATCGGTAGCCGGCCGCTCCGTCCTCCCAGACGATCGGCTCGATCACCAGGACCATCCCTGCCGCGAGGACGAGGGAAGCATCGAACGCCTCTCCAATGTCACTTCCGACGTACGGCGATTCGGCACTGTCGATGCCGAGGCCATGTCCCAGGTAGAAGTGTGGCATCCAGGGTTTGATCCCGCCCGCAGCGGCAATGGCCGCCGCCGTGAGGTCCGCGGCGGTTGCTCCTGCACGGGTGACGTCGAGGACGGCGTCCCGGATGGCGATCCAACGCTCGAACTGCGCACGCTGACGGGCATCGGGCTCGCGCCCGACGATCCAAGTCCGGCCGAAGTCGGAGTGGAACCCGGCGTAGCTGATCCCGAGATCGACCCAGAGGACGTCGCCTTCAATGAGCTCACGTTCGGTGGAAAGCAGCGGGCAGGCCAGGTCGCCGGTGGTTGTCCACGGGCCGTCCGCGATGCGGGAGGGCATCACCTGCCAGATCGGGTCCAGGATGTTGGCATCCGCACCCTCTTCGAAAATCGTGCGTAGGAAGGTGGCGGTGAGATCGGTCTGACGCACCCCGGGGGCAAGACGAGCCTGCACCGCAGCGATGCCGCGCTCGGTGATCCGCAGGCCCTCACGCATGCACGACAGCTCGTCCGGCGTCTTGATCGCCTTGGCGCTGCTGATGATGCGCCCGCCGTCGACCGGAGCGTCGGGCGCGAACAGGATCGATCGCTCCCGGCGCAGCGCATTGGTCCATTCGTCGATCGCGATCACGGCGTTGTCGGGGACGAGACCCGCCAGCTGCGCGGCGAAGAGCTCCACGCCCTCGTCGAAGTCCAGGTAGACCGGGCCGTGCAGGTGATCGGGCGGCAACTCGACGTGGGGCCGATCCTCCCCTCGCATCGGAGAGAAGAGGTGCGGCCACTCGTCATCGGCGGTGACCACCGCGACCGGCTGCTCGAAGTTCGCTCGCCCAGAGTCGGCCAAGGGCCAGATGGCACCGGTGGCGTAGACGACATTCGTGTTCCCGAGCAGGATGATGGCATCGAGTCCCTGCTCGCGCATCAGTCCACGAATCCGCTCAACCCGCTCCCGCTGCATACGCGGGATATCCGCCTGTGCCGGGATCTGGGCCGGCGGTGCGGATGCCATCAGCCCCGCCGGCATCAGTACTCCAGTCCGAGATAGTTCTTGATGTTGCCGCCGACGACCGCAGTGGCCGCCTCCGGACCCACCGCGTCCACCACCGCGGCGAGCGACTTGTTGCTGTACCCGTACGTGCTCTCGTTGTGAGGGAAGTCCGTGGACCACATGACGCGGTCGACACCGATGTGGGAGAGGAGCTCCAGGCCCAGCGGGTCGACCATGAACGACGCACACATGTGGTTGTCCCAGTAGTACGTGGGTTCGTGTTCCACTTTCAGGTTGTCGAGGTGTTGAAATGAGGCCGCAATGTGCTCGGCGTCTTGGAGCGCCGAAGGCACCCAGTTGATCCCGCCTTCGAAGAACCCTATGCGCAGCCCGGGGTGGCGGTCGAGGATTCCACCGAAGATGTACTTGCCGAAGGTGTCGCGAAACGGTGCCACCGATTGGAGCATCCCGATGCTGACGGCGTTGAACTCGTTCGGCGTCGAGGGCGGGTTCTCACCGATGTGGTGGGAGACCGGGATCTGCGCCTCCTCGATGGCATCCCAGACGCCATCCATGGAGGTGCTGGCGTAGTCGATCGGGCGTTTCTCGAGGTCCTTGCCCGGAGTGAGCGGCATCAGGAATGTCTTCAATCCCAGCGCCTTCAGCTCGTTGATCGTCCGGCGAGCCCCATCCGCGTCCCACCAGTTGATGAGGCCGACGCCGTAGATGCGGTTGTTCGATTGCTCCTGGACCTCTGCGATGTGCTCGTTGTAGATCCGGAAGCAGAGCTCACGGACCTCGCGGTCCGGCCATCCGAACAAGGCGAGGATGGAATTCGGGAACGCGAGCTCCTTGGAGATTCCCTCCGACTCCAGCGCAGCCAGTCGGGCGTCGACGTCACCGGTATGCGACCCAGAGACCGGGTCGTACTGCGTGAGCACGTCAATGAATTCCTGCACGAGGATGGACTTCCCGTCCATGCCGATCACCCATCCGCCACCCACGTTCATGACACGGGGTGCCCGGTCCTTCATGCTGTCGGGGAAGCGCTCGTAGAAGATGTCCACAGCCAGCGAGATGTGATCGTCGGCCGAGAACACCTCGGTCCCCGGCGGCAGCCCGGGATTGACGAACGGACCCGGGTGGCGGTCCTTTGGCGCGCCCAGGCCCTCGGGCGGGTACATCAGCGTCCTGGAATTGGTCATCTCCCCCGCTTCCCTCGTGGACGGATAATTCGAGATTACTTCGATCTCGTAGCAATCGTCAACGGATCCTGCTAGCTTCCTGCTGCCAGGAGTACCTCGGGAGGTCGGAGAGCATGACATGACGACGTGGGACACCACCGTCGACCTCGTGATCGTCGGATCCGGTGGTGGCGGCATGGTCGCCGCACTGGCCGCGGACGACGCTGGAGCGAGCGCGCTGGTCCTCGAGAAGCAGGAGCGGGTCGGGGGCTCGACCTGCATGTCCGGCGGAATCCTGTGGGTGCCGAACAACCCGGTCATGCGGGCCGATGGGGTTGCGGACTCCTACGAGGACGCGATGGCGCACTTCGAAGCGGTCGTGGGTGACGTCGGTCCGGCTTCGTCGTTCGACCGTCGGCACGCGTTCCTGACGGCGGGGCCGGAGATGGTCTCGTTCCTCCAAGAACGCGGTCTTCGCTTTGCCTACTGCCCGGGTTACAGCGACTACTACTCGAGCGCCAAGGGTGGCCACGACAACGGGCGCGGGATCGAGCCCGTCCCCTTCGACGGTCACGTGCTCGGCGAATGGCTCGACAAGCTCCAACCAGGGCTTGCGCAGAGCCTTGGCCTCGCCGTGATGACCAACGAGGCTCGGTCCCTCTCGCACTACAACCGCAGCATCGGGGCGTTCACGGTCTCAGCCCGCGTGGTGATCCGGACCTATGCCGCTCGACTCCGCCGACACGCGTTGCTCACGAACGGCGCATCACTCATCGCACAGATGCTCAGCATCGCTCTCGGTCGTGGAATCCAGGTCTGGACAGAGTCACCTCTCGAAGACCTCATCATGGAGGAAGGGCGCGTCGTCGGCGTTCGTACGGTTCGATCAGGAATTCCGGTCCTTGTCCGCGCCCGCAAGGGGGTGCTCTTGGCTTCCGGTGGCTTCGCACAGAACGCCGAGATGCGTGAGCAATTCGGCGGTGACCAACCCAATCGAGCGCGGTGGTCGATCGCCAATCCTGGCGACACCGGCGAGGTCATCCAGACGGCGATGCGGCATGGTGCCAAGACCGACTTCATGGACGAAGCCTGGTGGCTCCCCTCCCCCCGCACCGGGAGGTTCGGGCAATCGACTCTTGACCAGGCGCGCCAGCGGCCCCGCACGATCTACGTCGATGCAGCAGGACATCGGTTCGTCAACGAGTCCAACTCCTACATGGAGGTGGGCAAGGCGATGTATGCCCGTGACAAGACCAGCAAGGCCGTGCCCTGCTGGCTGATCTTCGACGATCGCTACCGAAAGCGATACGCGCACCAAAGGTCGAGCCCGGGCCGCTTCCCTCGCAAGCTGCTCGAGAGCGGCATGCTGAAGCAGGCATGGACGCTCAAGGATCTCTCCCAGATGTGCGGGATCGACCCCTCGGGGTTGGCCGACACCGTGGAACGGTTCAACGAGCACGCAGCTCGCGGTGTCGATCCTGACTACGGGAGGGGCGAATCCGCCTACAACCGTGCCCTGGGCGATCCCAACCACAAGGTGCATCCCTGTCTGGGACCGATCGACGAGCCTCCCTACTACGCAGTCCAGGTCGTGCCGGGTGACATCGGCACCTGCGGTGGGCTCCTCACCAATGCCGACGCGCAGGTCGTGGGCCAGGACGACCAACCGATCGAAGGCCTCTACGCCACCGGCAACGGCACCGCCACCGTCATGGGTCGCCACTACCTCGGACCCGGCGCCAGTATCGCCAACACCATGGTCTTCGGCTATGTCGCGGCGCGCCACGCGACTGGCGAAGCCTCCTCCCCCGCGTGATGCTGTTCAGATCAGCGGCGCCCCGTCACGCACGGCGGTGAGCGCATGAGGGAGGCATTCGAGAGGCAGGGGGCGATCGTAGGCGTCAATTTCGGATCGAGGTACACATGAGCGAGTTCGAGAACGTCAACTTCTTCGCCGATCGGGCGGTCCAAGACGACCCCTACCCGTACTTCGACTGGGTGCGGAGCCAAGGCCCGGTGTGGCAGGAGCCCCGGTACGGGATGTACATGATCACGGGTCACCAGGAGGCAATGGCGGTCTACAGCGACCCGGCGACGTTTCCAGAGAACGATTCACCATCGGGGACGTTCTCCTCCTGCAATGTGGTCTGTGGTTCCTTCGTGAAGCTCTCTATGCCGTTCGAGGGTGACGACGTCAGCGACATCATCGAGAAGTGCCGGAATGAACTGCCTTTCAGCGATCAGCTCCCGTCGTTCGATCCACCGAACCACACGGCACACCGCCACCTGTTGCTGCGGCTCATCACGCCGAAGCGCCTCAAAGAGAATGAGGACTTCATGTGGCAGTTCGCCGACCGCCTCCTCGACGGGTTCGTCGACGAGGGATCGTGCGAGATGGTGAGCGCCTACGCAGAGCCCTTCACCCTCACCGTCATCGCCGACCTCGAGGGCGTGCCGGAGTCCGACCACTCCCTCTTCCGGGAACGCCTGTCCACGGTGCACCAGGGGGAGGTCGCCCACAAGCCACTCGAGTTCCTCTACGACCGCTTCACGCAGTACATCGAGGACCGCCGCCAGGACCCCAAGAACGACGTGCTGACCGGTCTGGCCACGGCGACCTTCCCGGACGGCTCAACACCCGAGGTGAGGGACGCCGCGCTGATCGCCGCCAACCTCTTTGCCGGCGGCCAGGAGACGACGGTGCGGCTGTTGTCCTTTGCGCTCCGGATGCTCGGCGAGCGGCCCGACCTGCAGAAACTCGTTCGGGACGACCGTGACCGGATCCCCAATTTCATTGAGGAGATGCTCCGACTCGAGAGCCCCCTGCGCACGCAATTCCGGATGACCCGCGTCCCCACCAATCTCGGTGGTGTCGACATCCCCGCCGGCGCTTCACTCATGTTGATACCGGGAGCTTGCAACCGGGACCCCCGAATGTTCGAGAACCCCTACGACTTCGACATCGATCGGGCGAACGCACGCCAGCACATAGCTTTCGGTTTCGGCATCCACACGTGTGCGGGGGCGCCGCTCGCTCGCGCCGAGGGCCGGGTGACACTGAACCGCTTCCTCGATCGCACGAGCGACATTTCCATCTCCGAGGAACACCACGGCCCAGCGGGCGCGAGACACTACGAGTACCTGCCAACCTTTTTCCTTCGTGGCCTCGAGCAGCTCTACCTCGACCTGGCCCCCGTCACTTAGGGATTCTGTGGTGCGGCCCATCCGATCACGGCGGGGCGGTCGGCGTCTCCTCTGACGGCTTCAACGTCGACATGATGAGCTTGGTCTGGGCGTAGGGCGGACCAGCTGTCGTACCGCCGTCGACTGGAAGCACGACACCGGTGATCTGTGCCGCACGGTCGCTGGACAGGAACACCACGGCGTTGGCGACATCTTCGGGCTGTGCCTCTCGTTCGAGAGGTTGCATATATCGCAGCACCGGTCCCATCTCGTACGTCGTAATCCCCGTGCGGATGTGGGCAGGTGTGAGGCAGTTGACCCGGATGCCGTACGGTGCCAGGTCGATGGCCATGCATTTTGAGGCATGAGCAATGGCTGCCTTCGACGCCCGGTAGGAGATCATGCCAGTGCCGGCGTTGATCGCAGCGATGGAGGCGTTGTTGATGATCGAACCACCGCCGTGGTCCTTCATGTACCTGCCGGCGCGCTGTGAGCCTGCGATCACCCCGAAGAGGTTCACGTTCATGATCTGGGCGAAGTCCTCGAGGTCGTCCGGCAGGAACCGCTTGAGCGGGCTGCCGATCCCCGCGTTGTTGAACATGATGTCCAGACCGCTGAAGCGGTCGACGGCGAAGTCGACCAGAGCCTGGACCTGGTCAGCATCACTCACATCCGTCTCCTTGAAGGCAATCGCCCCACCGATACGCGCGGCGACTTCCTGGCCACGGTCCGAGTCGATATCTGCTACGACGACACTCGCCCCCTCGGCTACGAGCAGCGCTGCGGTCGCCCGACCGATACCGCCCGCACCACCCGTCACGACCGCAACCTTGCCGGCAAGCTCCTGTGACTTCATGCCAGGACAATACGGTCTCGCGGCTCGCCCTGCAGGTTCAGGGGAAGGCTTGGCCTGTTGCCCCTCCTCGTCGACCGGGCCGCGCCCGGGCCGCGACACTCAGGGTTGTCACTACGGGGTCCCGCGGCTCACGTCGAGTCGCTTCGCCACACCCGTCGTAGGCAACAATGCCGTCGCCCGTGTCGCCAGATCGACGAGCGCACCAACCATCTCAATGACGACCCGATCTTGTTTTGGAACCCAGATCTCGCCGAAATCCCCGATTCCGCGCAGGCCAGGTGGGAGCTCGACCTGGACGCCGTGGGCCGACGGTAGGTTGACCGGGTTGTCCGGGTGAAATCCGAGTCGTATGCGCTCGTCGGCAACGTGGTAGCCGGCGAAGCGCCTGTGAAAGAGCTGGCGCGCCGAGTCGAGCAGTTGCGCGTTCAACCCTCCCAGGATGATCCCCCGCAATGGCCCGGTCTGTTTCCCTTTCACAGCGGGTCCGTACGGTTCGAGGATCAGGCCGCGGTCGGCGTCGAGCCAGAGGGCAAAGCCTTCGCGCCCGAAACCGTGCACCGAGATGGCGATATCCACGTGGTTCAAGAATGCTTGCAAACTCGCCGAGTGGTCGGGGCTGTGCAACCGTGAGGTGAGATGGACCCGCAGGTCGGGTGGCTGGAGGATGGCGTAGTATGACGCTCCCGCCCGCTCCGCGGCGCGGTTCGCCATCTCCGCGGTACCCCGGTCCTGCGATCCGCCGTGGAGAGCCATGAACCCCACGTTGGAACGCAGGATGCACTCCTCCCTGACCCCCTGCATCCTGAGGAGCTCGGCAAGGTCCACCTCCCCAGGTTTGCACGCACCCGGGACAGCGGTCCCGAAGAATTGTTCCGAGCGACTCGACGTGCGGGCGTGCACGCCGAAGTGCCACGTCTTCGGTCGTCGCGGCTGATTCGGGGCCTGGAGCGCAGGACAGGCGAGCCTTCGGCCGGATTCTGGGAGAACAGCCCTCCGGTACCGTTGTCCAATGGCAATGCCAGGGCCTCCGGAACTTGGCCGTGGCGTTGTCGTGCTGCCCGGGGAGGCTCCTCCTGAGCCCTGGAAGGATCAGCCCAGGATCCGCATCGCGGACGAGGCTCTCACCGACCCGGCTGGGGCGCTGGAGACGCTGCATCAGGCGTGGTTCGGGCGTCAGCCGGTAGTCGTGGAGTTGGCCATCGACCCAAGGGCGTTGCGCCAACCCGAAGCCTGTCATCAGGCGCCGTATGACCTGAGCCCACGTTTCGAGTTCTCGCGGGAACGCCTTCTCTTCCTCGTCTGGGCCAACAACTATGACGCCCGCGCCGGGGATCCCGTGTGGTGGCACGGACGCAAGGCGGCCAGAACCTTCTGCAATGACGGCATCAGAGAGGCGGGACCGGCCGACATCACGCTCAGTGACGGAACACCTCTCTACGTCGACGGGGGGCCGTTCGCTCCCCCACCCCTCCTGAGTGGCGCCGGCATCGTGCATCGCTGGAACGCAGAAGCAGGATCCCTCTCGGTCGTGACCCATCAGACGCCGGCGGCCGACCTCGCCTCGGACCAACTCGCCGCGGTCACGCATCGCACGGGGGGCGCCCGGGTGATCGCCCCGGCGGGCTCGGGAAAGACTCGCGTGTTGACCGAGCGGCTTCGGCACATGATCAAGGAGCGCTGCGTGGACCCGAGCACCGTGACGGCGCTCGCCTTCAATACGAAAGCAGCAGGCGAGTTGCGCGACCGTTGCGGCAACCTCGTGACGCCAGAGGGTCCCCACATCCGGACGCTCAACAGCATCGGCCTGTGGATCTGCAACGAGTACGGGGGTCAAGGTCGGCCGAACGTCTACGAAGAACCCCGGGTACGGGACCTTGTGCAGGCTGTCTTCGACGTCCCTCGTCAAGCGAACACCGACACGGTCCTTCCGTACATTGACGCGCTTTCTGCAGTCCGGCTCGGGCTTGCCTCGCCGGCCATGGTCGAGGAAGAGATCCCAGACGCCCGTGGCCTCGCTGCGGGGTTCGATGCATATCGAAACGCACTGGCCGAAGCCGGCGCCCTCGATTTCGACGAGCAGATCTATCGGTCGATTGAGATCCTGTTACGTGATCCCGCAGCCCGAACCGACGCGCAGAGCCGCTGCCGGCATCTTCTCGTGGATGAATTCCAAGACCTCAACGCCGCTCACATGTTGCTGACCCGTCTCCTGTGCGCCCCGGCCTACAGCTGCTTCGGTGTTGGCGACGACGACCAGGTCGTCTATGGGTACTCGGGAGCAACCCCCGAGTACCTGATCAATTTCGGGGAGTACTTCCCCGGAGCACACGAATACGCGTTGGAGGTCAATTATCGGAGTCCGTCGCAAGTCGTCACCGCTGCAACTCACGTGCTGTCCTACAACCGCGAGCGAATCCCGAAGAGAATTACGACGCTCGCCGGGCGCAACGCCGCACTTCCCGATTTCGACCCACCCGTCCGAGGCCAAGGGCCACTGTCGGTCATACGTTCGCCGGCTGAAAAGCTTCCGCAGACTGCTGTCTCCGCCGTCTCGGCCTGGAGGGCCGGCGGGGTCCAGCTTCAAGAGATCGCGATTCTGTCGAGGGTGAATTCGTCACTGCTCCCGGTTCAGGTCGTTCTGAGTGAGGCGGGGATTCCCTCCAACGCACCCGTTGGCGCCAAGGTGCTGCAGCGAACGGGTATCCGGACTGCCCTCGCCTATTTACGGATGGGCCTGACCCCGGGTGCGGTGCGACGCGAGGACGTTGTGCAGACGATCCGCCGACCTTCGAGAGGCATTGCCCCCAACGTGGTCGCAATGCTCTCCGAGCGAAGCGTGACTTCTGTCGGGGACATCAGACGCCTGGCCGACCGCCTCTCTGGACGCGACGTTCCCAAGCTGTTGGACTATGCAGACTCCGTCGAATCCGTCGTTGTGGCATGTCGGACGTCCGCGGCGGCTGCGTTGCGGGCCATCCGCGTGCAAGTGGGTCTGGGCGAGACGATGGACGTGTTGGACTCGTCCAGGCGGGAGGCAGATCGATCGACTCACGCCGACGACCTCCTCGCCCTTGAGTCAGTGGCACACCTCCACCCAGACGTTGCCACCTTCGAAACGTGGCTCCGGGGTGTGCTCGAGCGACGGCCGGCCGAGGGGCCGGCAGTGCTCCTTTCAACAATCCACAAGATCAAAGGTCGAGAGTGGGAGCACGTCATTGTCTACGGCGCCTCCCAGGGGCTGCTCCCGCACCGTCTGAGCGATGACGAGGAGGGAGAACGGCGCGTCTTCCACGTCGCACTCACACGAGCCATCCGCCAGGTACTCATCTTGGCCGACGCCGATGAGCCGTCGCCCTTTGTGGCCGAGCTCGATGGCGGCAGGCCACGTGACCCCAAATCGCTCGACACCCGGGCGGGCCGTCGTTCCGAACTCACGCCCTCTGGCCGAGCAGCCTCCCCGAGGAGCACGCATCACGATCGTGTGGAAGCGAGCCGGCCCGATGCACGTCACAGGAAACGGAGCTCCACGAAGCCGGCCTCGAGCTCTCCGGAGGTCGCCGCGGCTATCGGGCTCATGATCGACTATGCGGGCCACACGGGTGCCGTGGTCGAGCTCACTGACTCGGTGGCAGTGATCCGAGTCGGCAGTGCGCAACTCAAGGTGCCTTTCGGCTCCGATGTGCGGGTGGAGGGACTTACCGTCGTGCTCGGCGCTCCAGGCGGGTCGCCAGGATCAACCCAGGCATACGAGAGTGCCCTGCGAGAGTGGCGCACCGAGGCTTCGAAGCGAGCCACGGTACCGGCCTACGTCGTGCTGAACGACAACGAACTCGTGGGCATCGTTGCCGCTCGGCCGAGGACGCTGGCCGAACTGGCCAGGTGCAAGGGGATGGGACCGGTACGTCTCGAGCGTTGGGGTGACGAGCTCCTGGCCGTGCTGAATGGTGTGCGCGAGGGCGAGTAAGACCGTTGGGAAACCTGCGAGCCCTTCTTCTGGGGCGGGGGGCCCGGTGCTCAGGATGTGGCTGGTGTGCGCCACAGGTCGATGTCGCCGTCAACGGCGTACTGATCAATTGTGGCGAGCTCATCGTCGGTGAACTCCATTTGGTCGAGGGCGGCCACGTTCTGCTCAAGCTGGTCGACGCTGCTGGCCCCGATGAGCACGGAGGTGACTCGAGCGTCACGCAACGCCCACGCGATGGCCATCTGCGCGAGAGATTGGTTCCGCTCCCGGGCGATGCCGTCGAGGGCTCGGATCCGAGCGAGATTTTCCTCGTTGAGCATCCGGCGAGAGAGCGAGCCGTCCAAAGAGGCTCTTGAACCGGGCGGGATCCCGTTGAGGTATCGGTCGGTCAGAAGTCCCTGTGCCAAGACAGAGAAGGCGATGCATCCGACTCCCTCTGCATCGAGGACGTTGAGGAGGCGGTCCTCGATCCAGCGGTTGAACATCGAGTAGGACGGTTGATGGATGAGGAGTGGGGTGCCGAGCTCGCGGAGGATGGCGACCGCCTCGGCGGTGCGCTTGTCGGAGTAGGAGGAGATGCCGACGTAGAGGGCCTTACCGGAGGTGACCGCTGTGTGGAGGGCGCCCAGCGATTCCTCGAGGGGGGTTTGGGGGTCGAAATGGTGGTGATAGAAGATGTCGACGTAGTCAAGCCCTAGCCGCTGCAGGCTCTGGTCGAGGCTTGCGATGAGGTATTTCCGAGAGCCGAGGTCGCCGTATGGGCCCGGCCACATGTCCCAACCTGCCTTGGTGGAGACGACGAGTTCGTGGCGGTGATTCTGGAAGTCGTCGTGGAGGATCCGGGCGAAGTTGGTCTCGGCGCTGCCGTATGGCGGTCCGTAGTTGTTGGCCAGATCGAAATGGGTTATCCCGAAATCGAAGGCCCGGCGCAGGATGGCGCGTTGGACGTCGATGGGCCGGTCGTCACCGAAGTTCTGCCACAGCCCCAGCGACACCGGCGGCAAGAGGAGACCGCTGCGCCCACAACGGCGGTATGCCATGGCCTCGTAGCGATCTTGAGCGGGAAGGTAGCTGGACACGTCGCGCTGCTCCGTCTTTGGAGTTCGTGTGAATCTATTGGAAGGTCTGCAATCGAGGAGACGGGACCCAAGAACGCGTGGAGTGCGAGTTGTGGGACGTGTGGGCCACATCACCCTTCGCATCACTCAACTGGTCACTGCCCGGATTGCGGGATTGATCAGGTCGAGGTCGAGGGCTCCCTCCCTTTTTCTTCGAGTGCACTGGTGACGACCGTCAGGTCTTGGTCGCCGAGCCCCCGCTCGACGACCTCTTGCCATTCGTCCGCGAGGCACGAAAGCGCTCGGAAGCGGTCGTCGCCAGCCGCCTCCAGTGCGAGGTGTACGTCTTTCAGCGCGAGGGACAGCGCGAACTGAGGCGAGAAATCACCCTGGGCGATTCGTCGCAACTTGGCCGCTTGCCATGGGGACACAAGCGGAGAGCCATCCAGGGCGTTCACCACGGTGTCGATCCCGAGTCCCAACCGCAGAGCGAGGGCCACCGAAGTGTTGACCGCCTCCGCCGCGAGGCCGAGCCAAGAGTTGGCGACGAGTTTGAGCCGCGACCCAGCCCCGACCATTCCCACCCAGATAGTTCGCTGGCCGAGCGCATCAAAAAGGGGGCCGAGACGCGAGCGCGCGACATCGGCGCCTGAGGCAAAGATCGTCAGCTGACCCTGCTCTGCGGGTTCTTTGCTTCCGGACACCGGCGCGTCGACGAGGATCACGTCGGGCCGCTCGGCCTCGACCAGGGCTTCGACGCGCCCAATGCCGGCGACGCCGATCGTGCTCATCTGTACCCAGATTGCGCCGGGAGCAAGTGCAGCCAGCATGCCCTGGTCTTTGGCGATCGCGAGGACGACGTCCGCATCCGTGACCATCGTGACGACGATGGTCGCTCGTCGCGCTGCATCGCCGGCGGATTCCGCGACCTTCGCCCCAAGCTCGGCGAGGTCCCGGGTCGCCCCTGGGTCGCGATTCCAGACGATTGTGGGGATACCGGCACGCAGGGCACTGGCTGCCATCGCGTGCCCCATGGTGCCGATACCCAGAAACGCAACCGGCTCCTTCGCTGGGGGCATCGCTCTCCCCTCTCGTCATGGGTCCGTTCGGAGTCTGCCAATACCAGGATCGCGCTTTTTAGCCTGGCTGCGCTAGGTCTGCAGTGTGGACACTCGGGTTGGCATTGTCGAGGACGAGAACGAGGACGTCACACAAGTGTGCTCCGCGCCGCCGGAGACCGGGGGGCGCCTGTCACCGCCGACAAGTGAGGCGACGGGCGGGTGGCCGAAAGCGGCTGGGCAATGTCCTCGAGCGATTTCTGCTCGGCGTCGATCCCGAGGAAGATCGCCACGACTCCGCCGATGATCATCACGGCGGCCCCGATGAGGTAGCCCATGAACAGCCTGAAGTGGTCCTGGCCGTTGCCGATGAGTTCGCCATAGAGCCACGGACCGAAGGCGCCGAAGCTCTGGGCGATGGCGAAGAACACAGCGATCGCCTTGGCCCGTACCTCGACCGGGAAGATCTCGCTCACGGTCAGGTAGGCGGACGACGCACCGGCCGAGGCGAAGAAGAAGATCACGCACCAGCACGCGGTCTGGGTCACGGCGTTGAGCAGGCCGGCATTGAACAGGAAGGCGCTGCCGGCGAGCAGAAGCCCGGACAGGATATACGTGCCGGCGATCATCCTCCGACGCCCGATTGTGTCGAACAAGTGCCCGATGGTGAGCGGGCCGATGAGATTCCCCAGCGCAAAGAAGATGAAGTAATAGGCCGTGTCCGTGGCCGGGACGTTGTAGATCTTGGTGAGCACCAACGCATAGGTGAAGAAGATGGCGTTGTACAGGAACGACTGCGTGATCATGAGGGTGGCCCCGAGGATGGCCCGCCTGGGGTAGTGGACGAAGAGCGTTCGAGCCAGTGCCACGAACCCGATGTTGCTGGCGGGGGTGATCTCGATGGCTTTGGACTCGTCGACGTCACCGAGGGTGCCACCGCTGTCCTTGGTGAGCCGCTCTATTTCGGCGATCGTCGTCTCGGCCTCCTCCTCTCGTCCGTGCATGAGGAGCCAGCGCGGGCTCTCAGGAAGGTTCTTCCGCACGAAGAGGATGACGAACCCCAGCATCGGACCGAACAGGAAGGCGACTCGCCACGAGTAACTGGCGGGGAGGTGGTTCACCGCGAGGATGGTGAGCACCGTGGCGATGAGCGCACCGCCCCAATAGGTGCCGTTCACGGCGATGTCCACCCGGCCCCGGTACTTGGCCGGGATCAGCTCATCGATGGCTGAGTTGATGGCCGCGTACTCACCACCGATGCCCATGCCGGCGATGAACCGGGAGGCCCAGAGCCAGTAGGCCCAGCCCTGCGAGTGCCCCAAGGTCAGGGCAGTGAGCACGCCGCCAAACAGGTATACGCCCAGGGTGATCATGAACAGATTGCGCCGGCCGAACTTGTCCGACATCCGGCCGAAGAAGAGGGCGCCGACCACCTCGCCCAGGAGGTAGACGGTGCCCACGGCAAAGGCCACTTCGGAGGATGAAAGGTTGAGAGCTTGCTTCTGGCTGATGAGACCTTCGGCGTTGCTGGCAATGGTGATCTCGAGGCCGTCCAGCACCCAGGCCACGCCGAGGGCTATGACCAAGCGGGTATGGAACCGTGACCAACCCAGGCGGTCGAGCCGGGCCGGGATCAAGCTGCGGATCGAACCATCGGGTGGGCGATCTCCGTTCGACCGTCCCGGTGCTTCGACGATGACCGTTGCCATGTCCCCTCCCCTCCGACCGACTTTTACGAAATGTTCCTTACCCAAGAACGCGTTTCGTAACGCACGTGTGTCCTGCGGACTCCGGACGCGGACGGACTGAGTGTTCCGCGTGCAAAGGCGACGGGCGCGGCGATAGCAACGCAATAGAGTGCAGTCGCAGTCTCGCGACCGGCTGACAAGTTGTCGCGAAGCGGGCTACGTGCTCGGGCGCAGCGGGTTGGCCGACCCTCCAGCAAGGAAGCGGCCGCTTCGCTAGCGGCTCTCCCAGGCCGAGCTGGCCACTGACGTCTGCGCTGGCGACTCGTCAACCGCAGTCCCGTCCCCGTCTTGTCGTTGTTGATCGTCGGGCCGATGAGTAGCGACGAACGCAGTCGTGCGCAGAGGGATCTCCTTGATGAGCCAGCTCAGGACGAAGCCGAGTACGACAAAGGGCACAGCAACCAAGAAGGTCGTCTCGATTGAGTGACTGAAGGCATCGATGACGAAGGTGCGCTGGCCGGCGGGAAGATGGGCGATCTGGGCAGGGTTGGCCGTCACGTTCGAGCCGCTGATCAACTTCAGCTCGGCCGACGTGGCGTGCAGCTTGAGCTCTGAGATCAGGCGGTTGGCGAAGACGGCACCAAGGACCGCCACCCCGAAGGCGCCCCCGATGGTGCGGAAGAACGTCGAAGTTGCCGTGGCCACCCCGAGCGCGGAGTACGGCACTGCGTTCTGCACGGCGACGACCAGCACCTGCATCACCAGTCCCAAGCCGAGCCCGGTGATGAACATGAAGACCGCCACTTCCCAGTAAGCGGTATGCGGTCCAAGCTGGGTGAGCGAGAGCAGGCCGAGGGAGAGGACGGCCGTGCCCACGATCGGGAACACCTTGTAGCGCCCGGTGCGCGTCACGAGGCGTCCGCTCGAGATGAAGGTGATCAGCATCCCGCCGATCATGGGGAGGAGCTCGAGACCCGAGAGGGTCGGCGAGGCTCCGTGGACGATCTGGAGATACAGGGGGAGGTAGATGATGGCCCCGAACATGGCGAAGCCGATGATGAACCCGACGGCCGAGGTAGCGGTAAAGGTCCGGTTCTTGAAGAGCCAGAGGGGGATGATGGGCTCGGAAGCCTTGGTCTCGATGAAGCAGAAGATGCCCAACGTGACCAGGGCGACGAGCCCAGTGCCGATGATGACCGGTGAGCCCCAGGCATATTCGGAGCCAGCCCAGCTCGTGAGCAAGATGATGCAGGAGACGCCAACCGAGAGGAAGGCGGTTCCGGCCCAGTCGATCTTGTGTGGTACCCGCTTGACCGGGAGGTGGAGCACAGCGGCAACGACGAACAGGGCGACGATGCCGAGCGGCACGTTGATGTAGAAGATCCAGCGCCATGACAGGTGCTCGGTGAAGAAGCCGCCGAGCAGCGGACCCGCCACGTTGGTGACGCCGAAGACGACGCCGAAGTAGCCCATGTACTTGCCCCGCTGCCGGGCCGACACGACGTCGCCCATGATGGCCTGGGACCCGACCATGAGCCCGCCCGCCCCGATCCCCTGGATCGCCCGGAAAGCGATGAGTTCGGCCATGGACTGGGACAGCCCGGACAGCACGGAGCCGACCAGGAAGATCACGATTGCCAGCTGGTAGAGCGCTTTGCGGCCGTAGAGGTCGCCCAGCTTCCCCCACAGCGGCGTGGAGATGCAGGTAGTCAGGAGGTACGCCGTCACTACCCACGACAGGTGGTTGAGCCCGTGCAGGTCGCCGGCGATGGTGGGGAGTGCCGTGGCCACGATGGTCTGATCGAGAGCGGCCAGGCCCATCCCCATCATGAGGGCGCCGAGGATCACCAGGATCCGGCGGTGCTCGGCGCCGGCGGCCTCTTCGTCGACCGGAGCCGTCGCCAATTCAGTCACGCGCTTCGTCCAGATCTTGCTCGAGGTTCTCGGCGAAGCGGCTGAGCAGGTCGGCCAAGGTGGAGAGGTCGTCGTCGCCCCAATCGTGCAAGACCTGCTCAAGCCAGACCCGGCGGGCCCGCCGCACCCGTTCGATGGTCCGGTGACCGGCTGGGGTGAGGCGGATCCTCGAGGCTCGTCGATCGTCGGGATCGGTCTGGCGAACGACCATCCCGTCGCGCTCGAGCTGTTGGACCTTACGGGTCACCGTGGGGGTGTCGACTCCGAGGAGCTCGGCGAGATCGGTGACTCGGAGCGAATCGCCCTGCACGGCGAGCTTGAAGAGCAGGGGGGCTGCCGCCCGATCGAGCCGGACTCCCGCCAATCGCAGGAGCTGCTCGTGGAGCCTGACCTGGGTGACCGACCGGGCGACGGTCTGCAACGCCTCGGCGAACCGGTCGACGGGATCGGCCGCCGGGCCCGAGTCGGCGCCGGCGTCGGCGTCTCCGATAGTTGCTTTCAGCACGTAAATATCTTACCAGCCACTCTCAGCGCTCCCTTCCAGCCGCCCAGACACAGAGGTTTGAGCCTTCGGTGGGCAGACTTTGGTCCAAAGCAGTATCGATGGCCCTACTGCGCAAATGGAACCGTTCGGTTCCCGTCAGGCTCCGGCATCTCCGAGAGCCGGGTCCGGATGCTCCAATCTCGACGAGATGTCCCGGAACGCGGCGCGATCAGAGCGTCCAGCGATAGTCCTCGGTTGGCTCGTAGACGATTCCCCGGGTCAACAGGTCCTCGATCTCCTGGCTCGAGTAGCCGAGGCGCTCCATGATGCTCCGGCTGTGCTCACCCACCAAAGGTGGAGGGCCATAGGGGCCGGTCGGAGACTCCGAGAAGTCAATCAATGTCCCGAACTGGCGCAGCTGTCCGAGGATCGGATGGTGATACTCCGTCACCAGGCCCAGACGCTCGTTGTCGGCGTCGTGGAGCACGACCTCTCCGTCGTTGGTGTCGACGGAGACCTCCGCGTCCACACCCGCTTCAGCGAGATCGTGGAACCAGGCCACTGCCGTCCGCGAGAGGAAGATCGGTTCAAGCGCCGACTCGATCTCCACCCTGGCAGCCACCCGCGCCTCGAACGTCTCGTAACGCTCAAGATCAGGGCGCCCCACCAGACGGCAGAGCCGTGCCCACTGACCTGACGCGAAGGCTGCAACTTGGACCCACCCCTCCTGGGTCTGGTACAGGCGGCAGCAGGGCGAGACCCCCACCTGGTTGCTGTCAAGACCGGGACGAACCGGGCCGGGTTGCCCATCGACAAGGAACACGTCGGAACCGAACACGGCCGCACCGTTGAGGAGAGACGTCCAGAGGTCCTGTCCCTCGCCGGTACGACGCTGGTGGTACAGGGCGGCGAGCACCCCGACCACCGACACCATGGCATTGGCCGTGTCGGTCATCCCGAAGCGGAGGTAGACGGGCGGATTGCCTTCGGCCACCGGACCCGCCTCGAACTCGAGGCCGCACGCGGCCTGGTAGAGCGGGTCGAGGCCGCCGAACTCCGACAAGGGTCCTTCGGCGCCGTAGGCGTAGGTGTTGCAGTGGACGAGGTCCGGGTTGCGCGCCTTGAGAGATTCGTAGTCGATTCCCAGGCGAGCCGCAGTCCCTTTCGTCATGTTGTGGTGGACCACATCGGCGATCTCGGCCAGGCGCAGGATTGCTTCAAGCCCCTCGGGGGCCTTGGCATCGACGGCGAAATCGAGTTTGCCGCGCTGGCACCCGACGAACGGCATTCCGGCCATCCGCATGCTGTCACCGCGGACGGGCTCCACCTTGATGACCTCGGCCCCCAAGTCCGCCAGGACCATCGGACCGAAGGGCCCGGCCAGATACTGGCCGAGGTCGAGGACGACCACACCGGTCAACGGACCCACGACACGTCCTCCACGATCCCGGCATCGAGCAGACGGTCGATCTCGTCCGCGGAATATTCCGCTTCCGCCAACACCTCGCGGCTATGCGCACCAACGGGGGGCTGACCGCCCTGAATGGCCCCCGGCGTGCCGCGCAACACGGCCGGTACGCCAACCTGTGTGGTGAGCCCGAGCTCGGGATCTGAGACGGCTGTCGCCAACCCGTTGGCCACGAACTGGGGATGGGAGAAGACCTCGGCCATCGGTCCGACCGCCTCAGCGCCAAGACCGGCATCGTGGAATTCCTCGATGAGCTCTTCGCGGCGCCGCTGCACGTAGGCGGCACGGAGGCGGGCCTCGTGGCGCGCGCGTAACTCGGGGTCAGCGTGCAGCGCGCGTGGGTCCACCGGGTCCAGCCCCAAGATCTCCTCGGGCGAGCGTGTGGGGGTGAGACCGCTCATCGTCGCGGCGTGGATCCACTCACCGCCGGCACACTCGAAGAGTGACGGCTGATGGATGCCGGGCGGAAACGTCTTCGCCATCGTCGCGTGAAAGCCAATGGGCGCTCGCTCGTGCTCCTGCCAAATCTGCGTGGTGTACGCGAGGACCCCCTGATAGAGCGACGTCTGGACGTGCTGCCCGCGCCCGGTCGCCTCGCGGCGGATCAAAGCCGAGAGCACGCCAGACGCCAGGAGGAAGCAGGCCGCCATGCTCGGGGCGGGAAAGTGTAGGTAGATGGGTCCAGGTCGCCAGCCGGGCTGCTCGCCTTGCATGCCGGAGCGGGCCTGGACCGTGGCGTCCCAACCGGGTCGATCAGCGAAGCGATGCCCGGGCGGATAGCCCGGCACCGAACAGAAGACCAAACGGGGAAACCGCTGTGAGACATCAGCGTAGGAGAGCCCGAGCCGGTCCATCGTGCCGGGGCTGAACGTTTCCACCAGCACATCGGCACCCCGGCACAGCCGTAGGAACACTTCTCGGCCCTCGTCCGCCTTCAGGTCGACCGCCACCGACCTCCGGCTGCGATTCCAGACGTGATAACCGGGCTGGCGTCGAAATGGATCCCCACCCGGCGGCTCGACCTTGATGACGTCGGCACCGAGCTCCGCCAGAAGCAGGACGCCGATGGGTCCCGCCACCCCCCAGCTCAGATCGAGCACCCGTACCCCCCGCAGCGGGCCTGCTGGCTCGCTCACGTGCCTGCGGTCACTCCGTTCTTGCGATCCACGGGCGTCCTCGTTCCTCGTTCCTCGTTTCCTCGCGCTCCGTTTCCTCCTGCTCCGAGGCAGTCCCGATTCGTCGACCATCCCGCTCACCAAGGCAACAGCTCGCCCTCCACGTCGTGGGTGTATCTCGGCTGGCGGCGCCTGCCGCGTCCGCAAGTTTGGCAGAGCGGTTTCCGTCTTCCCGGCGACGTTACGGTGCTTGGACCGAAACTCCTGCCTACCTGCGTTTCCCACATCCACCGGGAGGCACTTTTCATGGCGAGATTCGAGTCGAACTCAGTCTTCACCGCACTCCCCGTGGTGGCATTAGGAGTGAGCCTGGACCCAGGCCGACACGTCTTCTGCCATTGCGGCCGGATCTTCGAGGGGCCCAAAGTGGCCAAAGCGGGGTCGCTCGATGAGTGTGCCCTGAGGGAGAGCCTCGGCGATGGCCGCCGCGAAGGCGCCCGGCCCAACCTCTTCAGAGCGGCCGACGACAACGGCCACCGGTATCTCGAGCGTCGCGACGGTGCCCCACGTACCGCTCCCAGCGGCATGACGAAAGACTTCGGCTTCAGTGGACGGCCGGCACCGCAACGTGACCGAGCCGTCCGGAGAGGACGAGAAGCCGCCGTCGACATAGGCCCTGAGAGCATCGGGATGCAGCTGGTTGAGCGGCGCCTTCGACCGATAATTCTCGTAGGCCTGGTCCAGTGAGTCGAAGCGGTCGCGACGCCGGGCCGCCCCCTCGGACATAGGGTTGTCGCCTTCCGGCAGCCCGCCCTCCGTCGGGACGATGACCGGCTCGTAGAGCCACAGTGACCGGAACACGTCGGGTTGTCGCGACGCAGCCAGCACCAGTGCCGCTCCACCCATGGAGTGGCCGATCCCATGCAGTAGGCCAACCGGGAAGCCGTCCGCGCTCAGAGCGGCCAGGACGTCGTCGGCCATGCCCGACCACGCCAAACCCGCCTCTGGCGGCAGCTCGGACATGCCATGGCCTCGCAGATCGAGTGACACACAGCGGAACTGATCGCTGAGGAGCGACGCCATGGGCTCCCAGACCCGACCGTGGAAGCCCGTGGCGTGCGAGAAGAGCAGCACCGGAGCTGTCGTGCCGCCACCCGGTCCGCCCAGATGGTGCAGGGCGACCCGCACGCCGTCGCTGGATTCGATCACCTCGTGCGCACAGCCCGCCATGGCGTGCGAAAGGCTATCTGGTACGCGATTTCATGCTCTTACGACCGGACGAGGCGGAAAAAGGTCCGGAGCTGCTCGACGAAGCTCTTCGGCTGCTCGAACGCGGCGAAATGGCCCCCACGATCGAGTTCGTCCCAATGGACGATATTGGTGTAGCGGCGCTCGGCCCAGCGCTTCGAGGGGCGGAAGATCTCCTTGGGGAAGATGGACACTCCGGTGGGAACTTCGACCTTGGCTGGTCGCCACCGTCGAAAGCTCTCCCAGTAGAGGCGGGCGGCAGACGCGCCACTGCCCGTCAACCAATACAGCATGACGTTGTCAAGGAGGCGGTCGGCGCCGAGGACGCCGGCCGGGTCGCCATCAGTGTCCGTCCAACTCCAGAACTTCTCGAGGATCCAGGCGCACTGGCCGACCGGCGAATCAACCAGCGAGTAACCGATCGTCTGCGGACGGGTCGACTGCTCCTTCGAGTAACCGGTGCCCCATTCCTCATGAAGCCGCAGTGACTCCAGCGCCGCCTGTTCAGCCTCGGTCAACTCGCCTGGTTCACGACCGGGACCGGCGGCAAGCATGTTGAGGTGAATCCCAGCAACGTGCGACGGATCGATGATTCCGATGCATGAGGTGATTGCCGATCCCCAATCACCGCCCTGGGCGCCGTACCGGTCATAGCCGAGCCGGGCCATGAGTTGAGTCCACGCGGCCGCTATGCGCTCCACTCCCCACCCGGTGGAGGTGGGCTTGTCGCTGAAGCCATAGCCGGGCAGAGACGGGCACACCACGTGAAAGGCGTCGCTTTCCTCCCCACCGTGAGCGACGGGATCCGTGAGTGGGCCGATGACCTCGACGAACTCGACGACCGACCCGGGCCAGCCGTGTGTCATCACCAAGGGGAGAGCGTCCTCCACCGGTGAGCGGACGTGGAGGAAATGAAGCCCAAGCCCGTCGATGTCGGTCCGGAAATGCGGGAAGAGATTGAGCCGCGCCTCCCTCGTTCGCCAGTCGTACGTATCGGCCCAATAGCGGCAGAGGTCCTGCAAGTACTCGAGCGGTACGCCTTGGGACCAATCGGTCACGGTCTGACGCTCCGGCCAGCGTGTCCGGGCCAAGCGAGTGGCCAAGTCGAGGAGATCGGTTTCACTGACCTCGATGCGAAACGGCGTGATCTCGTGGATCAAACTGAGCCTCCCAGTGAACGGCTACCCCTTTTCCGCCGATCTTTTCACAAAGCGCTTGATGGCGTATCGAGCTCCCTCAATCTGGATGTTCGCAAGTCACAGGCAATAATGAGTCATGAGATTGGGTGACTACGAAGGGCGATTCAAGACGGTACAAGTTGTCCGTGACGGCTTCGGCGTCCTCACTGTGACGATGCACTCAAACGGGCAGGCGCTGCGGTGGGGCCGCGGCGTCACACCGAACTGCCCGAACTCTTTTCGGCGATCGGCTCCGATAGGGACAATCGAGCCGTAATTCTGACCGGGACCGG
The DNA here is from genome assembly GCA_963764305.1 of uncultured Acidimicrobiaceae bacterium. Lineage (GTDB taxonomy): Bacteria > Actinomycetota > Acidimicrobiia > Acidimicrobiales > RAAP-2 > Bog-473. The sequence goes on from CAVXSD010000007.1 coordinate 567,278, forward strand.
AGACACATTTATCGACATGCCGCCCGAAGGTTTTGAGGGACTCTCCCGCGGAGAAATCACCGTTTCCAGCTGGGATCGCACCATTTGGGACGGTAACCGGCTGGTCAATGGGCATCTCGATATTGGGGTGGATCGCGGCAGTGAATGGGCCCGTGCGGGTGCACTCGGAGCTGGCTTTGCTTTGGGATGTCGTCCTGGCGCGCCATGACACGGTCTTCGCGGACGCGGCCCACGTGCCAAGTGGGCTCGTGCCTGGCGACAGCATGCAGGTGATCTGGCCGATGCCGCTGGGGCCGAACCGGGGTCGCTACTTCTTGCTTACCGGAACGCATGACCGTGCGGCCCGCGAGATCCTCGCCTTCGCTCTAGACCTGGATGCGCTCCGGCCCGAGCACCAGGTAGACGTAGTTGGCCGAGTCCGTCCGGGCGTCCAAGCCGGCCTGGGCTGCGTAGCCCTCGGCCAGCGAGGCCGGGGTTGGGTGACCGGGAGAACCTCAACCAGTTTGGCGTCGATCATGACGACATCTCGGGTCTTGCCCAAAGCGAGTCGGGCCCTAGGGTTGGCGGTCACGTTGGACACCGTGCGTGACCTCGGCCCGGTGGCGAGCACGACTTGGCTGCCATTCCAGGTGTGAGTTACCGGTACAAGGTGGACGTCGCCGCTCGGCGAAGCGGACACGACCCACACGTTGGCCGCGACGGCCTCGAGTTTCAAAAGGGCGTCGGCCTTACGTTCCCCGGGCGAGCGGGCCGCCATGTCCCAAAGCATGACACCGCCGCGGACTCGGTGCCGCTGAGACAGTGGCGAGTCGTCTCTATGGGGGCGAGTTGGCCCTGGCATTGCGGCACTGATCTCATTCTCCCGCTCGGCGTTCGGGGCACCGTGTCGGTCAGGGGCCTGCACTCCCTCGACGACCCGTCAGAGAGATTCGACGCAGTCACGCAGGCGGCCTACAGGGGGTTCACATGAACCGCTGGCACTCTGGATACTTCAGTTTGAGGAGTGCCGTCATGAGTGATCACGAACCAACCAGCCCCCGGGAGACGCTTCCCTCTGACCCCGAATGGGACAAACCGTCAGAGCCAACCGCAATCGCAGGTCTGGGGGGTGCAACCTCTGCATCGCCTCTTCCATCAGCGTCTTCATCCCATTGGCCAGTCTCAGCGACCATGTTCGAGCAAGGAATCCGGCCCAGGACGCGAGGACACCTGTCGAAAATGAGGCGGGGACTGATCGTGGCCGCTGCGCTGGTGGGTTCGGCGACTGGGTTGTTCATCGGCCTCGGCGCGTCGTCCTCAGCAGGGGCCGCGCAACCCGTGGCCGCCAGCGGCTCTGCTGGACATCTTGGATCCCGAGGACAAGGTTCCAATGCACGATCTGGACCGGCCGCAGGAGGATCGTCGGGCACAGTCGGGAACGTGGCCAAGTCGAGCTTCACCCTGACGACGGCGGCGGGTCAAGAGGTAACGGTAGACGAGCTGTCCTCGACGAAGTACCAGAAGGGGTCGAACTCGACCTCGAAGAGCGCCATCGCCAAGGGCGAGCGCGTCCTGATACTAGGAACCGTCAGTTCAACGACCATCAAGGCCACCCAGGTCCTCGTGCAAACGACTGACGGCGGATCTGAGCCGGCTACGGCGGCAACGGTGGTCCCCTTCCAGAGGGGTGCAGCCGAATCGTCAAAGCAGGTCGGTCAGATCCCCGCCAGTTATAGTGAGGGGTCGGGGACGATCGTCAGCGGAACGACAGCCACTAGAGCGACGGAAGCTGCGCTGGCGGCCTATCCGGGCGGAATCGTCGACCGGGTTGTGAAGCTGAGCAACGGCGAATACGAGGTCCACAACATCGGGGTCAACTGGCCACACCACGTCTTCGTCAATCAAGACTTCAAGGTGGTCGGCGCCAACTAGTTGCCGAAACAGACGGCGCAACACGTAGGACGGCACCAGATCGGCCGGTGAAGACGGGTCCGGACAACCCGGACCGGCCGCCGGAATCAAGGTCCAAGTGTTTGTCTGGGTCTTCGACGTCGTCGGGGTCCAGCCATAGGCGGCGTCGAGGGGACGGAGGGGCAGGTCGAGCTGCTGAAGGCGCTTGGAGAAGATCGAAAATCAGCAACCCGAAAGGCCAGGCTGCCGGACACCACTGGGACCAGACCTCCATGCGCCACTCGGGCGTTTGCTCGTAGAAGTCCACGATTGGCTCCGGTCTCGACGCATTGAACCGGTGCCATCCAAGACCCTCATGTTCTCAAGCAGTCCACCTATCGACTCGGTACCGGGGATCTTCCATGGCGCGCTGAGTCTACGAAGCTCCCGATCTCGGAGTTCTCTAATGCTCCTTCTTTCCCGGCGCACGGGGTGACCTCGTTACGGCGACCTGGGCCACAAGCCTCGGAAGGCGGCTTGTGGGACGATGGCAGATCGGGAGGGAGGCACCGATGGGGGTGATACGTCGAACCGTGTTGCTGGCCGCGATCGCATGTGGTTTTCTGCTCTCCACCACGGAGAGAGGGACGGCCGCCACGGCACCGGTGGCAGACGCCGCAAGCCCGGTGCAGGTGACGACCACGACGATGACCTTCGTCGATACCTCCCGGCCCACGCCGTCGTGGAACGGCATGCCCGGAAGATCCTCGCGTACCCTGGTGACGACCATCTGGTTCCCGTCGCGGGGATCCGGATCGGTGGCCGCAGCCGGCGACGGTACGTACCCGCTGATCGTCTTCGCCCACGGCTTGGGTGGCTCGCCCCAGGGGTACCAGCAACTGCTGACCGCGTGGGCGGCCGCAGGCTACGTGGTGGCAGCCCCCCTGTTTCCCCTGTCGAGCAGTGAGACGCCCGGCGGGGCCGATGGGGGGGACATCGGCAACCAGCCTGGTGACATGAGCTTCGTCATCGACCAGGTGCTCAAGGCCTCGGCTGCCTCGAACGGACCGCTCTCGGGTTTGGTCAACCCGAGGGAGATTGGGGCGGCAGGCCACTCCAACGGTGCCATCACAACCCTGGGCTTGGTGGCCAACAGTTGCTGCCGCGACGCTCGGGTCAAGGCAGCTGTCGTCATGGCCGGCACCACCGAGGGTCTGGGTACCGGCCATTACGACCTGGCCGAGGCGCCGCCGCTCCTCGTGGTCCAAGATCTCCACGACGGCCTCGTTCCCTATCCCGATGCGGTCGCAGTCTTCAACAAGGCGCGGGGACCAAAGGCGCTGCTCGCGCTCGATTGGGACAGCCACCCTGACGCCTCGGGGTCGTCTGCGCATATGGCGGCCTCGGGCGAGGTCGGCCCGACGTCGGGTCCCGTCATCAAGTCAACCACGGCATTCTTCAATGCCTTCCTGAAACATGAAAACGGTGCACGACAGGCTGTCGCGGCCACGGGTCGCTCCTCCCTGTCGACAGTGCACACCGCCTGGGCTCACGGATCCCGTGCGACCTTGCCCGTGCCGAAGACGGCAGCGCGAAATCTCCGCGCTTCGGTCACGCCTGCCTCCGGTCTGCACGACGGCCAGGCTGTCACGGTCCGATGGAGCGGATACACAGCTGGCAAGGTCGTCAATGTCCTCGAATGCTCCCATGTGGACATCGTCTCAGCCAGTTCAGCCGGCTGCAGCTTCGCCCACGCCGCGATCCTGCACCCTGACCCCACAGGATCGGGGTCGGTGATCCTTCAGGTTGGTACGGGTCCAATCGGCAACGGTGTGTGTGACGCAGCGCATAGCTGTTACGTCATAGTGAACAATGCGAGTTCAACCGCCCCCGCGGACACCAAGAAGCTTCCCATCCGTTTTGCCCCTTGAGCACGACTTGACGATGGGGCCCTACGAGCCTTACGAAGGCAGGCAAACAATCGCGAGCAACGAGCTCAGCGCTCAGTCTACCGATGGCCGGCGTAGCGCTGAACTGCAGGTCGACAGCCCACCTGGTCCGCCAAACGGGGTCAATCTCATTTTGCTTTGTTTGCTTTGCAGCCCCAACGGGATTCGAACCCGTGTCACCACCTTGAGAGAGCGGGCCGCATCGTCCACAGGATCCAGATCAGTCGGGTTTGGTCTGTTCAGGACGCTCTGGAGGTCCGCCTCATTTTTTCGGGAGCTGCCAGTTTCGATCCAATAGTTGGGCAATTGGATGGGCGATTGTGTCAATCCGATTCGACCCTAGGTGCACAGCCGGGTCCATTGAATAGATCTGGCGCACGCTGAGATCGACGTATGCGTCCCTCCGAGTGGTGGGCTTTTGACTTGAGCCGGGGCATCCACCAATAGGTGGTGCCACCGGGGTGATTCTCGGTGTGTTCCTGTCCGAACGCACCAAAGGAGAACACCCCGATGGCCCTTGACCAGTCTGTCTGCACGGAGCTGCTGGAGGCATTCAAATCGACCGATGGCGTGGATCTGATCCGCGACGCCGTCCGCTATGTCTTCCAGGAGCTGATCGAGTCTGAAGCGACCGCTCAGATCGGGGCGGAGCGCTATGAACGCTCCGAAGGGCGGGTGACCGAGCGCAACGGGCACCGGGTCCGCCTGGTCTCGACCAAGGGCGGTGACGTCGAACTCGCCATCCCCAAGCTCAGGAAGGGCAGCTTCTTTCCCTCCATCCTCGAACCCCGCCGGCGCATCGACCAGGCCCTCTACGCGGTGGTCATGGAGGCCTACGTGAGCGGGATCTCCACCCGCAGCGTCGACGAGCTCGTCGCCGCGCTCGGGATCGGGAGCGGGATCAAAAAGTCCGAGGTCAGCCGCATCTGTGCCGGCCTCGACGAGGTGGTCGGGGCCTTTCGGACCCGCCGTCTCGAGCACCAAGAGTTCCCCTACATCTTCTTGGACGCCACCTACCTCCATGTCCGCGACAACCACCACGTGACGTCTAAGGCCGTGGTCATCGCCACGGGCGTCCGCGCGGATGGGCACCGAGAGATCTTGGGCCTCGACATCGGTGACTCAGAAGACGAGGTGTTCTGGCGAGGCTTCTTGCGCTCCTTGCGCACCCGTGGGCTCGCCGGGGTCAAGCTGGTCATCTCTGACCAGCACGCCGGCCTGGCGGGCGCCATCGGACGTTGCTTCCAGGGGGCGGCGCACCAGCGCTGCCGGGTGCACTTCGCCCGCAACCTGCTCGCCAGTGTCCCCAAGGGCCACCACGAGATGGTGGCCGCGGCTTTTCGGACTGTCTTCGCCCATGCCACCAAAGAAGAGATCTCCGCCCAGTGGGACCACGTGGCCGCAACGTTCGAGGGGCGATTCCCCAAGGCGGCCGCGCTCATGGAGGGCGCGAAGGAAGAGGTGCTCGCCTTCAGTGCGTTCCCCCGGGCCCACTGGCGCCAGCTGTGGTCGACCAACCCACTCGAGCGACTCAACCGCGAGCTCAAGCGCCGCTGCCGGGTCGTGGGCATTCTCCCCAACGAGGCCGCCGTCATCCGCCTCGGCGGTGCGGTGCTCATCGACATCCACGACGAGTGGGTGTCAGCCGAACGGAGGTACTTCTCCGAAAGCTCTATGGCAAAGCTCTACGGTCAACGCGATAATGACGACGCGACAGTCGGTGAGCTCGAACCCGCCGACTGATCGTCGCCGAGGATCACCGGGTCATTTCCCACCACTCGGCGGGACGCGGCCAGATCGACCCGATTGGCGAGAATGATTACCGACCATGTGCGTCGCAGGTTGGTACACGCACCTGGTCGCCGCGAACGCCCGCTTGGCTCTTGAGACCCGCGCCCATACGACTTCGAGCTGGCGGGCTAAAGCGACAGTGGCGGTGGCTCAGCCGGTGGATCGTCAGCGCTCGGAGTTGGCTCCACGTCCGTGACCGACCCGATCCCACACCGAACTCTTTGGACAAAAGTCTCCACAGTGAGTTCATTTGAATCAGTTTGAGGTCGCTGGGATGCCTTCGCATCCGCCTATGGACAGTCATCGCCGACGGTCTAAGCCACCTGTCGGGATGGCGATCACCCTTTCTCGCATCCCGGGACAAGCGTCACGGCCCCGGGCTGCGAAGGCACAGGCGGGTACCGGCGACGCTCGCGCGATGGTCCGGTCGTACCGGTCGCTTCGGGATCAGGCGCCACTCCCACGCCGGGCAGTCAAGGGATCGGACACGCGTGGGCGTCTGGCGATCCGATCGGCGAACCCATGTGGAACCGACATCAGGGTGCGATCGGCGCAGTTGGTGCTATTTGCCCTTGAATCGCCGGATCTGTCCACGACTCCCGTCGTGATGGTGGCCACAATGTCTTCGACGGCCTCCGCCGCATCCTGCCCGTAGTGCTCGATGGCTACCGGCCAGCGAAGGGTCGAGGGACGAAGCGCAATCTCCGAGGCGAAGCGTGAGTACCGCACCAACTCGAGCTCTATTCGAACCGGCCACCACCACCCAACCCAGAGCGTACCACGGAGTCGACGAAGTAGCTGGGGGTCAGAGGCGGTCGGTGCGAAGCACGGCCGTAGGAGCAATTTGGGTCCTCCGATGAGCCGCCTTCCACCAGGTGCGAACTCGATCTCTCGATACCAGGCCTCGGTGGCCTCAATGGCATCGGCGGCACCCAGCGGGAACACGCGTGACACGTAGGCAGAGTCGAACACCGGGCTGCCACTGCTTCCTGCTAGTGCAAGCTTGGGACCTGAATCGAACCCTTGCGGGGATCAACTTCCGTCGACCTCGGCGAAATGCGTCCGCCTGTCCACCCTTCGTCTGCCCGGCGCAACCGTTCGCTGAACACCTTGAGCATCCCCTGCATGACGGGCGCGATGAGAAAGTGTGGGCTTCGGAACCCTTGCGGGGAGAGTACGAACAGTTCCATATCAGTGTCCGCGATCACCGATGCGGTTCGCACCCCGTGATCGAATAGCGCGAGCTCACCAAAGAACCCTCCCGGGCCAACGACATCGAGTCGGACGCCCTCGCGCCAGACGCTGGCTGTTCCCGTTACGACGATGAAGAACTCCGCTCCCCGCTCGGTACACGAGGTAAGGACACGACCCGCGGGCACTAGGGCTTCAGTCATGAGCGGCTCCATCCGGCACAGCTCCTTCGTGCTGCACTCGGAAAAGAGCGCCAGGTTCTTGAGACGTCGCGCGTTCGAATGAAGTGATCGGTCCATTTGTCCTCCTTGGGTCTAGTTCAGAACCCGGCGGCGGGCTCTCAGCGGAACGGTTGCGGAACTCACTTGACAACCCGGGCGCACACGGCCGTTCGATCAGGTGAGACGGTTGCGTCGACGAGCGCTCGTTGATTTCCTTGGAACAGGTTCAGCACCATCGACTGGTCTCGATAATGGATCGGCATGTCACTCACCCACTCGGCGATCGTTCGAAATCTGTCATCCGGGGTCGAGGTGCAGATCGCAGTCACGCCACCAGGCCGAGTGAGATTCGACATGTGCCGAAGGAGAAGGATGGCGGCATCGTCGTCGAGATCGTCCAAAAGGTTCGTGGACAGCACCACGTCGAAGCCGGCTTCGGGCAACGTTGGCGTGGGCACGAGGTCGGTGAGGTATTCAAGGGAAGTGCACAACAGGCCTACCGCGTCGATTGCAGTACTAGGGAGCGTCGCCCGAAGGAACGCAATGGCACTCGGATCTTCGTCGGTTCCGGCAAAGCGGATGGAGCCGGGGTGCAGTTGGAGAGCGTCCCGCGTGTACCTGCTATCCCCGCAGCCGACGTCCAAGATTCGGATCGGTCGTTCAAGACGGAGGATGGTTGATGAGATCAGGTCGCGGCACCACGTTCGGCGGTACCAGACTCCGCTGACCCTCGCCAGCTGCGAGAAGACATCGTCGAGCACACTTGCGACCGCGCTCTCTGCCAGACCCGAGTCCAAGCCGTCCTCGAGTTCGTAGATCCATTCGAGAAGCTTGAAATCGCTACCCGGTCCCCGAGCCTTGAACAGGGCCCGGCGCCAGAATCGGCTCTTCCGGAACCATGGGACCAAGAGAGCGCGAACGCGCTCATGCACTATTGGATTCGATCGAGATGCGTCGATCTCAGTGTCCAAGACATCAAGAAGTCGCCAAAATTCTTCTTCGAGCCTCTGAGCCTCCTCGATCAGCGGTTCGCCGCGGCCGACCCGGCGGGTCTGGGTGTCAACCATCCGAAGGATCCCGCAGAAGCGAGCGGTGGCATCAACCGCGGCGACATCGAGCACCCAGCGTCCCAGGGCGGATTCCGGACGTCCGCTCTCGTTCGGAGAGTGCACGCCCGGATCTGTCGAACCGCTCAATTCAACCTCCTTAGCCAGTTGTCGCATCGCCTCTCGATTCGTCTCCATGGATTCGCTGTGGTGACTCGTCACGCACAGGTTGCGGGAGAGTGCTGCAAGGCGGCTGCAAAAGCGCTGCAATGGCCCTTGAAGACCTGACTTACCCCTTGAGCAGGAGTTATTGGATCGGTAAGGTGCAAATGTGAACCCGTGTTTCGGGGTCCTAGGACCGCTACTGATCCGTGATGATTCCGGCGTCTTGGAACTACCAGGGCGGCGCCGGCGGAGCATCCTCATTCGCCTCCTGGCTTCGGCGAATCACCCGCTGGTGCCCGACCGTCTGATCGAGGACGTGTGGGATGGGCGCCCGCCCGAGGGCGCCACCCAGACCCTGCAGAGCCACATCTCGGCCCTGCGGCGCCTCCTAGGCGCAGACACCATTCGCTACAGCGCGGGCGGGTACATCATTGAGATTGCGGACGGGGAGCTCGATGTCGACACGTTCGAACGCGAGAGCACGAGCGGATTCGAGGCGTTCGCAGCCGGAGAGCTCAAGCGGGCGGCAACGTCGCTAGGCGCAGCCCTCGAACAATGGCGAGGTCCAGCGTTGGTCGATGTTGCCGATTCTGCCTGGTCGGTTCCCGTCAGCGCGCACCTCGAACATCTGCGAGTGTCCACGCTCGAGACGTTTCACGACACGCTTCTCGCTCTCGGTAAGCCCGAACGAGTCGTGATATCAGCCGAAGCGGCGGTGCTGGCAGAACCCCTCCATGAGGGCCTCTGTAAAGGCCTGATGCTTGCGCTCTATCGATGCGGGCGACAAGCGGAGGCCATTCGCGCCTACGAACGACTTCGACGGGAATTGTCGGAGATCGGCCTCCTCCCCTCGCCGAGTCTCGTGGCCCTTGACCAAGCCATCCTGGAGCAAAGCCCGGAGCTCGATTGGCAGGCTTTGGAGTCGCCAAAGCAAGACGCGCCGACGGCACGTCCAACACCTGATCCCGGGGTTCCGACTGGCATCGTCACTTTGCTGTTCACCGACATCGAGGGTTCGTCCCGGCTGTGGGAGGAGCATCGCTCGTCCATGAGCGAAGCGTTGGCCCGCCATGACGAGCTCATCCGCATGACGTTAGGCGAGCATTCCGGGCACGTGTTCAAGACGGTCGGCGACGCATTCTGCGTCGCATTCACCTCGGCCTCAGACGCCGCGCTCGCGGCGGCCGCCCTGCAGCGTGCGATCTGGGACGAACCGTGGCCCGAGAACTGCGATATCCGGGTGCGAGTTGCGCTTCACACCGGCGAATGCATCGAACGATCCGGCGACTACTTCGGCCCCACCGTCAACCGAGTTGCACGTTTGGTTCCTTCCGCCCACGGCGGTCAGACCGTCCTGTCACGCGTGACGGCCGACCTGGTCCGAGATGCCCTCCCGCAACAAGTGACACTGCAGAACCTAGGCATCCTGAGGTTGAAGGGATTAGGCCAGCCGGAGCAGGTCTTCGGATTACAGGTGGACGGTCTGCCCAGCCAGTTTCCCGCCCTCGGGTTGGTCCAGCGTGCAGACAACGACATGCCCGCCGAGCTGACAAGGCTCGTCGGGCGAGATGACCTCGTCGCTCAGCTCGTCGACGAGGTGCGAACCAACCGCCTGGTCTCCCTTGTCGGTCCCGGGGGGATCGGAAAGACCCGTGTCGCCGTACGGGTGGCGAGTTCAGTCGGGCAGCCCTTCGAGGATGGGGTCCGATTCGTCGACTTGTCGGTGATCCCGAGCGATGGAAGCACACCGGAGCTTGTGCTCTCGGAGCTCCACGGCGTGCCCACTCGGGACGAGTCGGTGCTCGACGCCGTGCTGCGGGTCCTTGGTCCGGCCCGTTTGCTTCTGGTTCTCGACAACTGTGAGCACCAGTTGGAGCAGGTCCGATCCCTCGTTGACGCGCTCATGCGACGCTGCAAATGGGTCCACATTGTGACGACGTCGCGAGCCGCTCTCGGAACGACGGGAGAGCGGTGCGTGGAAGTTCCACCACTCGAGCTGCCTCGATCAGCTACCTCAGACCTGGTCGAGGTCAAGATGAATCCCACCCTCCAACTCTTCGAGATGCACGCCCGCATGGTCGACAGCCACTTTGCTCTCTCCACACGCAATATAGACACAGTGATCGCGATCTGCTGCAGCATTGGCGGAGCACCACTGGCAATTGAGTTGGCTGCGCGGCAGCTTGATGTCATAACCATTGATGAGTTGGCGCAAGCAGTCGTCGATGAGCGTCTCTTGCCTCGGCTCGCCGTAGAGGGGCGGCCGGAGCATCGCTTGAGCAGCATCTCGGCGTCGTTGAAGTGGTCATTGAGCCTGCTGTCCGAGACAGAACAGCAGCTGTTCGCTTCTCTGGGTGTCTTCGCTGGTTCATTCAGCCGCGAGCAGGCGCTTGAGTTGGTGGAAGGGCGTACGACCTCTGAATCGACGCGCGCATTCGACCGGCTGGTGCGATTGAGCTTGGTCACCCGGGAGTCGCCCGGGACCGCTCGGTTCCGCCTTTTCCAGCCCTCGAGGGAGTTCGCCAACCTCCTTCTCGAGCCTGCAAAACGTCGATCGCTCCAACGTCGTCACGCGAAGATCATGCGAGACTTGGCCGAGCGGTTCGGTTCACTCCTACGCACCGACCGCGAGGCTGAAGCATGCGCAAACCTGTCTGCGGACTTCTCCGATCACCGGCAGGCGGTTGCCTGGTGCTTCGAACACTCGATCGACGATGCCGCCCGAATGGTCATCGGACTGTTTCAGTTCTGTCTGTTCCAGATGGTGTCGGAGGCCTTCGAATGGGCGATGCGCCTCACGCGCGTCCTGGATCCCACGTCACCGATGACTGCGCCCGTGTTCGGGGCCGCCGCCTTGGGCGCGTGGTTCGTCGGCGACATGGAGACGGCCATCGAACTCGGAGAGCGCGCCGTCGCGGCCGCGCCGTCGCCCAGGGATCCGAGCGCGCTCTGGGCCCACCTCTCACTCATCGATGCCAAGGCGTATCTCGGACGGCTCGGCGAAGTCCCTGAGCACCTCGACGCAATCGTCGCTTACGGCAGGCAGAGCGGGGATCAGTTCTGGCAGATCAACAGCTTCGGGTTCTCAGCCATCGGCCGATTGACGATCGGCGACACCGCCGGAGCGACACGCGACGCTGATCGAGCCATTGCGATCGCCCGGGACCTGAACAACCCAGACTGCACGCACTGGGCGATGTACTGCCTGGGTCGAGTGCTGTCGGATGCGGATCCCGGCGCGGCCTGTGTCGCCTTCGAGCAAGCGATGGACGCGGCCGGCAGCGTGGGGAGCAGGTGGAATCTGAGTCTCGGTCTTCTGGAGTGGTCCTGCCTGAGGCGCCGTCTTGACGACCTGCCAGGTGCCGCGCAAGGACTCCTGGAGGTTCTCGAGCTGTTGCTGGCATCCGGCAATCGGTCCCAGCGATCGCAGTTCTACTACGAAGCGTCCCGGATACTCGCCGCCCGGGGCCTGGACGACGCAGCGTTCACGATCATGCTTTGGCGTGCCGGCATGCCGGCAATGCCTGCGACGGAGGCTGCCGACGAGTCGTTCGATGCCGGGCTGGAACGTTCCGTCGGCCTGCGCGCCGCGGGCTTGCGAGTGCGCGCCAGAACGATGACTGAGAACGAGCTTGTTGTGTTGTGTCGCTCGCATCTGGAGGACGTAGCACGAAGTGGAGCGACCGTATGGGGAAGTCGTCACTCCCCAGTAATCGCCTAGTGAATCAAGAGATCGGGGAAACGGGAGGCTAGATGCGGATCGTTCTGATGATGGGAAAAGGGGGGGTGGGGAAGACAACGTTCTCGGCTGCCACCGCCGTGACTGCGGCAAGACGTGAGTCGGGGCGAGTACTCGTCGCGTCTACAGATGCGGCTCACTCGTTGGCGGAGGCCCTCGGCACCGAGGTTGGATGCGAGCCAGCGGAAGTGGCGCCCAACCTTGATGCCGTGCAGCTCGACGGTCGCCATGAGCTGCAGCGGTCGTGGTCGACGATTTCGGAGTACCTGGCCGAACTCCTCGACGTGGTCGACCTCGATCGCCTGCACGCGGCCGAGCTCCTCGTGCTTCCCGGTCTTGATCAACTTCTGGCACTCGCCCGTCTCCGGGACTTTGCTCGCAAAGGGATGTGGCGGGGACTCGTCGTCGACTGTGCCCCGAGTGCCGACAGCCTCCGGCTCCTGTCATTGCCCGACATCCTCGACTGGTACCTCGCCAGAATCTTCGGCAAGAGCGGGATGATCCGCTCACGTGTCAGACGCAACATCGAGCGCACGTTGTCGATCAACGCCCCGAATGACCGCGTCCTGACCTCTGTCACCGATCTGACGTCGCAGCTGTCAGGCTTCCGCTCGACGCTCGAGAATGCAGCGACAACGGCGCGCATCGTCGTCACGCCTGAGCACTTGGTCGTGGCCGAGGGACAGCGGACCATGTCCTACCTGGCGCTATATGGCTACCCGGTCGACGCGGTGCTTGTGAACCGGGTGCTCGGCGCTGACCTCGGCTCGCCTCTGCTCGAGACTTGGCACGCCAATCAGGTCCTCCAGCTCAAACGGATCGACGAAGCCTTCTCACCGCTGCCACAAGCTCACGCCCAGCTACGACCACACGAGCCCATCGGCTCAGAGGACCTGGCGGAGGTGGGCCTCGAGCTCTACGGCGACATCGACCCGCTGGAGCGCATGTCCACCCAGGGTGCCGTGACCATCAGCAGCGATGGCCCCAACGCAGTGGTCCGAATTCCCGTAGGCGGCATCGAGAGAGGCGACATCTCGGTCGAGCGGCAGGGCACCGAGCTCACGATCGGCCTGGGCACACACCGCCGCGTGATTGCGCTGCCCGACGCATTCGGCGATCGTCAAGTCCTTCGAGCGGGCGTCAACCACGACTTGCTCGAGGTCGTCTTCTCCGGAGCCGACCATGCGTGAACGCGACTCCCTCACGAGGCTGCTCGCCCGTCATGGGGCAGGAAGCGGAGAGCGCGCGGGCGCCGCGGGCAGACGCCAGGGCCGCAACGGGTCGGTCAATCTGTTCGACGCCGAGGCAAAAGTCCGACTCCTGGACGCGTCGCTCGAGGTACTGGCTGCACTACGTACTCTGGCGGACGTTACTGAGGACATCGTTCGAGAGCGGCGCGACTCTCTGCTCGGGCAAGGGGGATCCGATCGTACCCTGTCCGATCGGCCAGATCCCGCCGATGCGGGCCACGCCGAGCCACCAGCCGCCAGGACCCACGAACAGATACCACTGACCTACTAGCCCCACGGCCGACTCATAGAGCTCGGCTACCAAAGAATGGAGGTGACCGGATGGAACCATCCGACGATGCCCGCGACCAGGAGGAGGTCAAGCCGGAAGAGTGCATGCCAGAGGCTTCCAAGACGGACGACTCCACGCCGGAAGAGTGCAAGCCAGAGGTGTCCAATACGGACGGGTGCAAGCCGAAAGAGTGCCAACCGAAAGAACACAAACCAGAAGCATCCGAGCCGTGCTCGTTCGCAACCTTGGATTGGATCCAAGAGGTCTTCAAAACAATCGACACCCCCCTACGAACTCATCGGATCACGCTCTCGTACAGCATGTTTTCTGTTTGCCTCGATAACACACTCTTCGGAGAAGGAAGCGTCGTCACCCGGACATCTGGAGGCGAGCCAATCGCTGTTGGCAACGCCAACTGGTTCAACTTCGCGACATGGGGCACCTATACGCTCGGACCGAACATTCGCAACGACGGTGCTCCGCAGCGCCTCGATTCGCTCCCCAATTCAGTCCGCCGTCGGATGGCACCAGCCATCATCCAAAGCCGGTCGGCTCAGGGCGACGTCGTAGGTCGGGCTCTGGCGTGGGGCCAAGAGCTCATCTTCCTCAGCGCGAGCAGGGCGCTGCTGCAATTCGTCGACATGATCGACAAGAAGGACGAGGCGAAGCTGAGCGAACAGTTCCGAATTGACGACCGCGGTCGCGCCCAGATCCTGAAGTCGCTCAACTGGAGCGGGCTTCGGTTCATCGACGAAGGACATCTCCAACTGGTCGACGATGCCTTCGACTGCTACCGGTTGGTGTTCCACCGGGCCAGGGTCTTGGATGAAATCGGGAAGAAATGGGACGAGATCCAGTCGGACCCCGACGTAGCCAAGCTCATGTTCTTCGCGACTTGCCTCCTTACATCGGCGGAACAGGACGTGGTCAACCACGCGCTAGCTGTAGTGATCAACTCGGTCCCAGAACGGTGGTCGCAAGCGCTTGATGGCAAGCTGTCGCAACTCGCGCACTGGCGAAGCGGCGTACCCCAACAGGTCGCCGCTTACAATCTGCTGGCCCGGCTCAAGAGCGCCGAGGGCATCCTGACCGAGGCGTGGGCGCGATTGATGACCAAGTATCTGCTTGTGATCGTGCTCCCTACCGAGATGCTGCGGTTGGGCCGGAACGTCCCCCTGCGCAACCCGACGGAACCGATGTTTCCACTTCCGCTGATGGACTTGGACCTGCGGGCCATGGATGACTACGACCCTATATGGCAGAACATTGCGGATTCGAAGCAGCGGGAGGAAGAGAAACAAAAGCTGGCGGTGCTTCGACAAATAGTGAACGAGAAGCTGCTGGCGCTCCGGCGTTTTGTCAGCGCGTTCGACCGGTCCCAGATCGGTGCTGGTTCGGCGGCAAACGACTGGCGGCGATTCGACGACCGCATGAACTGGGCCATCTGCTTGTTTCGTAGCAGACAACAGGACCGGACCCTGTACTGGCCGCCGTACTCGGTCGAAGACACGCGACGGATTGTGGTCGGCGAGATGCCACGGGCCAGCGGGCACCCCGGTCAGGCCGCTGTCATGCCGCCCTTAGATCCGAGATCGGTTGCCAGTAGAGCTGTTAACGACCTGCTGGCGCCAGTGAGTGGGGAGTGATCAAGCAAATGGAAACGCTACTCACCAAGGAAATCCTCGACTGCATGCAGAAAATCGGCGACCCTGTTGTCGATCCCCACGTCACGAGCCTCTTAAAGGGCAACGACGAAGACAAGAGGGGACTTCTAGAGCTCATAAACGAGGCTCGGAAGGACGGCCTTGCCTTCCTCAAGGACGAGTGGCTGACAACCCATGCCAGGGACTACGGGGTCAACGATTTTCTCGTGAGACCCGGCACCCTCCCGGATCCAGACCTCGTCGAGACGGCTTGCAATCTCTTTAAACGCTATGGTTCCGAAATCGCAGCGGCGTTGCTCCTTGCGGCGCTCCCCGAAGCCTACGCTGCCGGAGAAGGCGCCAAGGTGCTGTTTGGGCGCAGCCAGCTCGCAGCTGGTGGAGCAGTGTCCACCAGGCGCATCCTGGCAACTGCCCAATTCGTAATTTGGGTGCTGACGCCAGGCACGCCAAGCGCGCCGGTGAGCGACGACATGAGCAAGTTCACCTATCAGAGCTTCGACGACACCCGCCGGCTCTGGGACCCAAAGGACCAGGCTCAGGCGCTTCGCGCGTCGCTGGCCTTACGGATCATGCACGCCCTCATTCGGAAGAGCCGTCCAATCACGCCAGAAGATCTGCAATTGGATGACGCCGGCGGCGACGTGCCCCTGAACCAGACCGACCTCCTTGCAACGTTGTTGAGTTTCTCGATCACGGTGTTCGAAGTGCTTGAGCAATTCGGGATTACCTGGACCGCGGAGGAGCAGGAGGCTTACTTTTACGTCTGGGACCGCGTCGGCGAGACGCTCGGGATTGGCGACATGAGCGTCATCCAGGCACTTACGGGTTTGCGGGACTTGGAAGACCTCAAGAAGGCGCTCCGCGGATTTGACGAGGGCAACCCAAATCCCTTCGACGGCCTGGCGCTTGTGGACATGCCAACTCCGGGCAGTCAAGTGACCAGTAAGGACAGAGACAGTCTGTTCAAGGGCCGGCTCAATCGGCTGGCGCTGCGGCGCGTCGCAGATGCCAGCGCGCTTCGGCCCCAGTCGGTGCCTGAGGCTCGGGCAATGCTGGCGAGGCTCAGGGAGCGGATGTGGGCGCTGGAAAAGGACAGCTTTCCGCAACGGGACGAGTTCGACTACGAGAACTTCAAGCAGGTCCTCGATGACGTGAGCCCGGGTCGCATTTTGCTCAAGGCCATGGTCGACGAGTTGGCCGCCCGGATGCCGGCAAGCCAGAAGACCTGGCCTATCGCGGTTATCCGCCAACTTGTCCCCCCACGGGTGCAGAACCGCCTGGCGTTGGGTGGAACCAGCTCGGTCGGCTTCTTCGGTGGCATCGTTGGCATGCCGGGCGATTCACCCGGGTCAGCGGTGCTCCGGCGGGTCACAGCAGAGGTCCTGCGGCAGCGCGCCACCCGGGTCTCGAACTCCCTGTTCCTCCACTACTACGACCACGGTCAGCTCACGATCCCGGGCCTCCGCTCCACCGCCGTCGGCTACGGCCTGCACTGGAAGGACCAGTCGGTCTCGGCGAGGCCGGACGGACTCTTTTAGCTACTTCCCCCTGAAAAAGTCGCCGTAGGTGCTCGCGATTTGAGCCCCGATCGATAAGGATGGCCCCGAACCGTAGGACTAGTACGGATCGAGGCCATCGTGTTGAGAACTGTAAACGCGCAGCCCACATTGTGGGAAGCGATCCTCCCCGAGATGTGCCTCGGGATGCCGGCCGAGCTCGAGGCGGTTGACCGGCTGCTCAACGATCCGGCCTTCTTCGAGCCGTTCCGTGCACATTTCCACGCTGCGCTCGGGCGCCCGTCGGTACCGATCGAGACGTACTTGCGTCTGATGTTCTTGAAGTACCGCTACCGCCTCGGCTTCGAGCCGTTGTGCCGGGAGGTCGCCGATTCGATCTCGTGGCAGCGCTTCTGTCGGATCCCGTTGGGCACGACGGTGCCGCATCCGACCACCTTGATGAAGATCACCACCCGGTGCGGGTCATCCGCGGTCGACGGCTTGAACGAGGCGCTGCTGGCCAAGGCCCAGGCCGCCAAGGTCTTGAAGACCAACAAGGTCCGTGCCGACACCACGGTGGTCCCCGCCAACGTCGCCTACCCGACGGACTCGGGCCTGATGGCCAAGGGCGTGGCCAAGATGGCCAAGGCAATCGAGAAGCTCAAGGATGTGGGACTGGCTTCGAGGACCAGGTCGCGGGACCGAACTCGGATGATGAGGGCCCGGGCCCGCTCCATCGGCGCCAACCTGCGACGACGCAGCGGCGAGGCAAAAGACGAGGTCATGGCCATCAACGCCGACATGGTCCGCATCGCACACGTTGCCGTCGACGAGGCCCGCCAAGTCGCGGCGAACGCTCTGCGGGCGCTCAAACGCCTCGGTGACGCCGCCCCGAGAAGGCTCCGCTCGATTGCCGGCGACTTGGCGATGACCGCCGGTCGGGTCGCTCAGATCGCCGAACAGACCGAGAAGCGTCTCGGTGGCGAAGTTCCCGACGGAGCGACCAGGCTGGTGTCGCTGCACGACCCCGATGCCCGCCCCATCCGCAAGGGTCGGCTCGGCAAGCCCGTCGAGTTCGGCTACAAGGCCCAGGTCGTCGACAACGAGGACGGCGTGGTGATCGACCACAACGTCGAGGTCGGCAACCCAGCGGATGCGCCCATGCTCGTCCCCGCCATCGAGCGCGTCGCCCGGCGGGCCAGGCGCATGCCCAAGGCAGTCACCGCTGACCGCGGCTATGGGGAGAACGCGGTGAGAGTCCAGCTCGGCGCGCTCGGGGTGCGAACCGTCGTCCTTCCGACGAAAGGTAAACCGAGCGCGTCACGGCGCGCCGTCGAGAGCAGGCCGCAGTTCCAGCGCCTGGTGAAGTGGAGAACGGGAAGCGAAGGTCGGATCAGCTGCCTCAAACGAGACTTCGGTTGGAGCCGAACACAGATCGACGGCATCGAAGGAGCACGCACCTGGTGCGGTTATGGGGTCTTCAACCACAATCTGGTGAAGATCGGAGCACTGACAACCTCCGAATAGGGCGAATCGAACCCAGCACCCCCACGATCGGAGTCAGAAATCACCGGACGACAAGACCAGGCGAGGCCCGGAGCGGCCCCGGCCTCACTTCGGATTTTTCAGGGGGAAGTAGCTAGTCGCCGACTCGATCCCCTGCCGGAACGGCTGTCGGTGATCTCGGGCAAGCGCGAGCCCTTCTGCTGCGGTCCGCGGCACACGTCCCGCCTCGGACATCTCGACAACGAACGACGTCGCCGCCCGCACGCCATTGAGAAAGAGCATGTCCTGTTGGTCCTGCGTCAACCCGAACGCGGTCGCAGTGAGTCCGCCGTTGTCGACGAAGATGGTGCGAGCGGCGGTGGCCTCGCCGACAGCGTACACGTCCCAGTCGTTGAGCAACGTGTGCAGACAGCGCAGTCCAACCGCGAGCGAGCTCCTGCATCCCTGCGTCGTCGAGAAGGTCGTCTGGAGCGAGGACAGCTTATGCCGATGGTCGGCCAGCGCGGTGGCGCGCCGTCAGCGCGGTCGAACGCATCGATCGGGAAGTTCCGCAGCATGCCGCCGTCAACCCACGTGACTGTGCCCGCCTCATAGTGCTGGGTGATTGGCTGCCCGCCCGGCCCGGGCACAGAAAGTCAGCGCTCTGGGCGGAGAAGGTCACGGGCTCGAAGAAAAATGGGATCGACATCGAGGCTCGCACGGCGGTGACCACGTCTTCTTGGTCGGTTTCTGCACCATAGAGGGGGTAGTCCCACGGCAGATGGACAAGCTGACCACGCGTGATATCCGACGTGTGCACCAAGAGCCGGTAGTCGTGACCGGCAGGAACGCTCATTCCCGGATCGTCCTCGACGGTAGGTCTCAGGTCACCGAACGTTCTCACGCCCAAATCGTCGTGGAGGATGGGTGTAAGCCATTCGCCGAGATAGTCGCCCGAGTACAGACCCATCTTGTGGGAAAGGACGGCGGCGTCCACGGCCAGCGAGCCGGCTCTTCCCCCGACGTGGTCGAGAATCCGATGCACCCTTCCCTCGAGCACGAACCGACTGAAGTCCAGAGATCCGAGGTAACGGCGCAAATCCTGCATGGCTCCGCCCGACTTCGTGATCGCGGCGATCAGAGTGGCGGCGATCGCCCCTGCACTGGTGCCGGCGACGCACCGATAGCCGGCTTCGGCAAGCACCATGACCGCACCGACCAACCCAATCCCCTTGACGCCGCCACCCCCGAGCGCGAGATCTGCCACCAGGGTCCGTTCACCTTCCGGGCCCAGCCAACCATCAGCGTCTCGTAAGCAGGAGGCAGCCCGGTCGAAAGCTTCCTGGACGGCCGGATCCCGGCGATAGCCGCATGCCGAATCGCGATCCAGCTCCACGTCGTTTGGCACGTGCCCTCCAGCCGTCAAAGACGATTCGCTTCATAGTCGACCAGGCTTTTTCGGATACATGCAGTGGGCGGTGAATAGCCAGTTCGTGCAGCGTTTTCCGACGTGTGCGGGGTGATCCCCAGCGCGGAAATAGCTGGACAACCAGGACTTTGCGGACGATTGCATGCCCGCGCCGCCGACGCGAAGACGGCGAGTGTTTGCTGCGAGTTGCTGTGTCGGAGAAATCTCCCGAAACGAACGGTCGGTTTGGGAGACGCCGCAACGCTGTGATGGTAGGCACCTTGTCTTACAATCCGTGTGTAGAGTGGCGAAATTCTCCGGATCACCTTTCTCGCTCCTTGTGCAGCCACGGTGGGGGGACATCGAGTTGAATCTTCGAAACTGAGGGCCGACGTGACACATCGAGTACGCCGGAGACATTCGTTCGAGGCGGCATGTGCCGTTTTCGCATTGATAGCGTTCTTCGTTACCGGTGCGGGCGCCTCAACTGCCACCACGCAGGGGGTTGATTCCACCGCAATTCATGTCGGGCTTCCCTATCCGGACTTTTCGTCGCTCAAAGCCGATGGGATCAACATCGATCAAGGTAGTTTCCCGAACGCATTCAATGCCCTGATTGCAAACCTCAATGCGCAGGGTGGGATCAATGGACGCAAGGTCGTCCCTTCAACTGCGCTGGTCGAGCCGACGTTGTTGGCATCGTCCCAATCCGCATGTACGTCACTGACCGAAGACGACAAGGTATTCGTTGCATTTGGTCCGCTCTATCCGCTCTGTTACCAAGAGCACGGCGTCGCAACGCTCAACGGAGTCCTCGACGCAACCCTGTCCCCGAGCGCGGCGCCAAACTTCACATTGACCCCGCCGTCCGCTGCTTTCGATCCAGTTCAGTTGTCCGTCTTCTCCCAGAGAGGAATCTTCAAGAAGGAAGTTGTCGGCGTTATTGCCTCTTCCGTTGACCAGGCGGAGCTCAGAGTCGTCGGGGATTCGCTAAAGCATCTGCATGTCGATGTCGTCCAGACGGCAATCGATTCGGCACCACAGACTGACGTCGTGGCTTCGGATCAACAAGTGCAGATCATCGTGCAAAGGTTCCAGAACGCCGGAGTGACCGTCGTAGTCGGGGTTGGAGCGGGTGCGACCGAATGGTTGTTGGGACTGAACGACACGCAGAGTGCCTACGCCCCGAGGCTCGTGGCCACGAACTACTCCACTTTTGTGGCCACAGCCGGCACCAGCGACGAGGACAATCCCATCTATTTAAAGGGTGCGGTTACGGCATCGCCATTTCCGTCTCAAAAGGTGGTCTTCAACGATCCCACCATCCAGAAATGCATCAGAATCATCAAGAAGGCCTATCCCTCGACTGTTATCGGGTATCCAATCGGTGCGCCGACGAGTGCACCAACCACCTGGGTCGCTCCAGAAAATTCGTGTCAAGACATCGCGCTTTTTATTGCAATCGCCAAAGCGGCCGGAAGACACCTGACGGCCCAGACCTTCAAGGAGGCCGGTTACAGCCTCCGCAACATCTCGATCCCCGGAATGGGTGCTCCAGTCTCATTTGGGCCTGGTCGAGCGTACACGTTGGGGCCCGTTTATATGGTGACCTACAGCGCGAAGTCACGGCGGTTCGTCATTGCCAGCCAGCCGGTCACGAGCAAAGAGGGAGGCGGGTGAGGAATCGGTGCGGTTGGGCTGAACACGACGCAACACGGCCCGTGCCCGCGAAGCTCTCGGAGCGGCGCCACACGGGATCGCGTTGCCAGCCTCACCGCGTGTCCCGTGGTCCGACATCCTTTTTGCCGGTGAAGCGAGAATGCGCCCCGTCTCGAGCCGCAGCCAGGGCCAGTGCTACCCCATCCAGAGAGCGGCGTCCTCGGCAATCAAGGCCCGAGCCTCGTAATGCGTGACAGCCTCGGCAATGGCCAGGGAGAAGCGGAATGCCCCGGGCGAGTATTCGTCACACGGTCCGGTGACGCCGACCTTCGCCGGGGTGGCGTCAGGGCAGAAGTGAATGCCGTCGGGCGAGCGCACGATGTTGGTCCCGTTCGGGTCACAGCTCGGCTCGATGGCCATGCAGGGCAACTGCCACGCGAATCCGCCGCTTGGGGACTCCACTGCGGCGCCCGCGTCTACATAGGTGACTGCGAGAGGGTTGGCGCGGGCCAACTGTCGATAGATGTCGTCGAGGCGGTCCCACCCGGGCGCCGAGGACGCACTTACCGGAGTCCCGACCAAGAAAACGTGTGCCCCCACTGCTGAGAAGATCCCGATGGCCTGTTCGGTGTCAGATGTGTAGCGGTCGTAGTACTGGGGGCTCCGCAGGGCGACTCCGTCCATGCAGGTTGTGAACGCGTTCCCCGAGAACACGAGGATGGCTGCCTGGGGGCGCGAGGCCGCAGCGGTTGCCATATCCCCCAGCCAGTCGCACGTCGCGGTGCCACCGAAGGTGTGGTTCGACACGGTGTCGTTTCCGGCATCGGCGAGGAACATGTCGAGGTAGGGCTCGGCCTGGTACCCGAGCGAGTCCCCGAAGAGATCCACCGTTTGATGAACATCAGAGGGGAGCGCCTGGGTCGCGACCGGACCGCCGGAGGAAGGTCGCGGGTTCCGTGAACTAAGGCGGCCCGGGTCAGTCGATGACGACGCGCTTGTCTGCATGAGCACGGTCGCCACGACCGCGCTCGTCGCCAGCGCGCACAGTGCCGCGCGACGCAGAAACCGTCGCTTCTCAAACGTTGAGCGTTCCATGGGCCGAGCCTGCGCTCGACCCCTTCAACGGCGATGGAGAGGCGCTGCATTGGCGCTGACGTGGCGCTGAATTTCCAGGTCAGGGGGCCACAACTCCCCGGCTGCCCACCACGATCTGTGGGATCGGCCAAAAAGGGGCCGGACGTCACTCCTCGACGGCTCCTCCCAGAACGTCACCGGGGGCCAAGCGACAAAGGGATCGCTCCAGGTCAACCCGGCGACATCGCCAAACGGCGGGACGTGCGAAATGCACCGAACCCGATCTCGACCACTTGAAAAGTGGCCTATGGGGAATAGGCCAAAACGCAGCCCCAACGGGATTCGAACCCGTGTCGACACCTTGAGAGATCGCGTTGAATCGTCCAGCCTGTCCATCGAGCTCGCATTATTGACTGGGGTTCGTGAGGAACGTCCACTCACGAACCGTTCGTCCAATGCCGTGTCTTCGATAGATGGACAAACGGATGGAGAATCCTGCTGTACGATACAATCGTATTATGACACAGATGTATGAGACCCCAACGCCGGCCGCCGCTCTCCTCCAGCTGGCCCGTTTGAAGAGCGGACTGAGCCAGGGAGAGCTCAGCAAGCGTGCCGGGGTGCCTTCGACGATGATCTCGGCATATGAGCGGGATCGCCGCCAGCCCACACTCCCGACCCTGCTGCGACTGCTGAGGGCTGCGGGGTTCGACCTGAGCATGCGGCTCGTGCCGCACGATCCACACGATGAAGTGCTTGCCGAGCTTGAATCTCGCCGAGGCCCCCGCGAGCGTGCCCGTCGAGACCGCCAGTTGGCGGCCTGGCGGCAGGCCGTGCCGGTCTGAACCATCGAGGACCGGGAACCATGGACGCCCCTCCACTTAACGCTGCCGCCATCGCCGATGTCATGAACCGCCACCGGGTCCGCTACGTCGTCATCGGCGCGTATGCGGCCATTGCGCAGCACGCCCCAATACCCGCGACTCGCGATATCGACTTCACTCCAGCGACGTCACTGGACAACCTCAAACGACTCTCGGCAGCGTTGAAGGAGCTCGATGCCCGCATCCGTACCGACGCGGTCGAGGGCGGACTTCCCTTCGAACATGATGGACGTTCGCTCGGCGCGGCGGCCGTCTGGAACCTCGTTTGCCCTTATGGGGAATTTGACATCTCGTTCTATCCCGGCGGATTTGCTGACGGCTACCGCGACCTTGAACCAAGGGCACACCGTGTACGTGTCGACACGATCGATGTCATGGTCGCTGATCTGTCCGATGTCATTCGCTCCAAGGAAGCAGCCGGACGGCCAAAGGATCTCGAGGTACTACCTATCCTTTACCGTTTCCGACAGGAGAAAGGCAGCCACGAGCCCGATCGCGATCGAGGTCTCGACATCGGCTTCTGAAACCACAATTTGCGCAGCGCCGCTCGTAACAGCCTTCGTCGGACGGCAATGCGGGGTCTGAAATGAACGGAAGCGTGTCGCTCCCCTTGTCCCCGGCAGTCGAGTCTCGGTGCACCGGGCTCAATTCTCAAGACGATTCACGCACCTATCGGCGAGGCGTATACCTCTCACTTTGGCAAGGTGGTGATTTTCGTCCGTCTGGGTCGGGCATTTCCTTGAAGTGCGGATCCGTCCACCCAGTTTCCACCCTGTCCACGCAGTCCGTCCTTGTGGTAGACCACTCTACCTACGACACAATCCTCCATGCCCGTGATCAAGGGGCGAAGGACTGGCATCCGGCGCTGTCATGCGGCGTGCGCCTTGACGTGGACCTTTCCGTTCGACACATCGACAGTTCCAGACGCCCACACTTGGATTCCATTCACCCACGAGAGCTCGGGATAATTGGTCAGCAGTGTCACGTTTTCACGCAGCTGCACGATGGAAGAACCCTTCTCCGGGACCGCTATGCCTCCAGCAGCCAGAGAGATCTTCTTGCCGTCCTCAGTGGTGATCTCAGCGTGAATGTGGAGCTGAGCCCGACCGTCCGCCCGAAAGTAGAGATAGTCGATGCCGACGACCGTACCCTTCAACTTCGGCCCGGTGACGGATCCTTCTAGATGGAAGTCGATCCGTGCCCCCTCAGGTGTCGGCGACGCCCGACCCGAGAACAAGTGATCGGCGGACAATCCATACTCGACGACCCTCGTCACCTGCAACCTGTACTCATATATCAGCTCTCCCGTCATTGGTACCTCCAATCACTTACGCATGTCTGTTGACATCAGCCGAACACCAACAGAGAACGATTGCCTTTATGGCTCTTACCTCACTCAGCATCAGTAATCTTGAGCGCAATGGCCGAGTTGTCCAGCGTGTAGTCCGTGAAGGGCTTGCCGATGAACACTCCAGCGTCGTTGACCAGGCAGTCGATCCGCGCGAACCGATTGAGAGCTTGCTCCACCACGTTCCGAGCGGTCTGAACTTCGCCGATGTCACCCTCACCGTGAGGTAGTCATCCTCGTCGGCGGCGTCGATGGAGCGTGAGGCGGCGACAACGGCATACCCCTCTCGCCGGAACCAGAGACGCGCCCTGCGCCAATACCCTGGGAGCCGCCGTTGATGATCGCGACCCTCCAGCCCGACGGTGAAGAAGCCAGATTTCCCGTGCTGTCGAGCGATGAGTTCATGCGACGAGGTAGATCTCGTAGATCACGCCTCCGGGTTGGCGTCCGGCGACGCTGATGAACACGCCCTTGTTCAGCCAGTCGAAATGCGATGCCGCCGTCTCGATCTGGGTTGACGTGCGGAACACGTATTCGCTCGCGTCGACCTCCTCACCGCGACCCAGTCGGGAGAGAACCTCCGCGCTGCCGTGGCGCACTCCTTGCGAACGGACGTTCAGCAAGTCACCGGGATCGGTCTGCAGTGTGTAACGAATGTCTCCAAGCGTTGTGCCGTCTGCCAGAACGATCTGCCAATCAGCACTGGCTCCGCGGAGGAGCGTGCCGTTGAGTTCAGGTCCAGCGAATGTGCCACCTGTCAGGGAACGATTCGCCGTCGCCCCTGCGCCACGTTCCCGACATCGAGGGCGTCGCCCAGGCTCGCCTCCAAACGCAGGACCTTCGTCAGGCGAGGTTCGGGGAGCCGACTGCTCATCACGCACTCCTGAGGGGCCGTTCGGCGTTGGCGCAGGGCGTTGTCACAGAATCATTGAGGCTTTCGCTCGGCCTTCTGCCGGGTCGTTCGGATGGTGAACGAGCGGCGTGATGGACGTATGCATCCATTCGTACAGCGGCAGAGCGGCCAAGAGTCCGTCGAGTTCCGCTCTGCTGCCGGCTCGATAGAGACCAAGGACCGTCGTTCGGCCTGTGCCGACGGAGGCCTGCCACAGCCGGATCAAGTGCCCCTCGTCCGCCAACTTCTCTGCGGCGGCAGCTTCAGCCGTCTCGCGGTCTTCGACCTCGGACTCGGCAACACCGTCCGGGATATCCAACTCGAATTGGACGAGAAACTCCATCAATATCTGCGAAGCGGCACTCGTTGCGTCGTTACGGTTGGCGTCCATGGACATTTTCGCTCTCAAGGTCGGTCGAGCGACTACAACGCTGCCCGAGGAGCCGTCGGCCGCCCGACTCGAGCTCCTTGGCCCAGAGGTGAACCGTGTTGGGAAGGAGATGACGTCGGGTGGATATCCGAGTCCGCGTAGAACTTTGAATGGTCCCCGGCCTCCCAGGCCGAGCGTAGATCGGACGAGGTGATGTCCCAATCGGGACGAATTTCCGCGTGTTGCTTGGCGCAGGTCGCGACGGAGGTCTTCATTCGACGGCCTGCCCCAGAACCAGTAACCGTTGTAGACGCTATGGATCACGAGTCCCGGCTTCAGCACCAGTGTGTGCGGGATCATTGGGTCATGGTACGGATCGGTGTACTCCTTGATGTCGAGGTCCTTCTGCACCTTGCGGCCGGCGTCTGACAGGAAAATCCAGTTCGCACCGACCGAAGCACGGAATTCACGGGTCTCGATGATGTTGTCCGTCGAGATCGTGACGATCTGGCTGTAGGCCACGGCGAGTTTGGACTGCAGGGCGGCAAGCTCAAGGTGTTGTTGCTGATCCTTCGGGCAGTAGTGGCCGCGGGCCAGCACGAGAATCATCGGGTCGCTCCCCTCCAGCTGGCTCAATTGGCGGCGGGTCCCGGTGTGGTCTGTCAACTCGTAATCCGGGAAGACCTCACCGGGTTTGATGTCTGGGCGCACACGCACTCCTCGTTATCCCCCAGCAAGCTGGTTCTCTGTCAGGATCGCCGCGAAGACACGCCTTTCGCGCCCGGGGGACACCCTGGTCTGGCACCCCAGACCGCGACTAGGCAAGCTCGGCATCCGGAAATGCCCGGTTGACCACGCCGAAGCTTCCGGTGTGCCTTCCTGGTCGGCTAATGGGCACGGCCCAGGGCCTCTCAGTCCCGACGCGGCAGAGAGGCTCGGAGTCCCTTACGTGAGCTGATTCCGAGCTTGGTGAACACTTTTCGCAAATGCCACTCCACGGTTCGAGAGCTGATGAAGAGCTCTGCGCCAATTTCGGCATTCGTCTGACCATCACTGGCAAGTCGCGCGATATGTTCCTCCTGTGGGGTGAGTTCGTTGCGAGTGTCATCTCGGCGTTTACGCACCGTCTCGCCCGTGGCCAGTAGCTCGCGTTCGGCCCGTTCAGCGAACCCATGTGCGCCCATTTTGGCCAGGAGGTCGTAGGCTTGACGAAGTTGGTGTCGGGCGTCTACTCGACGGTTCTCGCGGCGTAGCCATTCGCCATAGCAGAGCCGAGCACGGGCCAACTGTGCCCTCATCCGACAGTGGCCGAGCCTTTCGATCGCTTGCTGATGGTGCTTCTCGGCTGCTTCACCATCCTCAATGAGCGCTCGGGCGCGTGCCTCCGTTCCCTTCGCCCAATCGGTGCCGCTCGCGGCAGCGCGCTCGGCGAGATGTTCAGCGGCGTCGACGGCGACCACTCTCCGGCCGCATCGCGACGCTGCTTCGATAAGCTCCGGTAACGCCCAAGACGCTGTGACCATGTCGTCGGCCGAAATCGCCTTCTGTGCAGCGTCACACGCCAGCTCA
Organism: uncultured Acidimicrobiaceae bacterium; assembly: GCA_963764305.1. GTDB lineage: Bacteria > Actinomycetota > Acidimicrobiia > Acidimicrobiales > RAAP-2 > Bog-473. The sequence goes on from CAVXSD010000007.1 coordinate 594,619, forward strand.
TACTGCCCAAGCCCGTTGTACAGTATCGCCGCCGCGTAGTCAGCGGCACTGATCGCACATCCCTCTCCCCGGGCGAGGGCACCACGCTTCATGTCGTCGACCAGAGCCAAGCTCGTCGATGCGTCGCCCCGCCATGCCGCGAGCCGGAGCGGTATGTATGGAAGGGTCTCGGCTCTGAAGCCGATATGGAGACCTTCGGCCTCCGCCAGAAGACTGGTTGCCTGGGACAGCTCTCCCGCCTGGATGTAGAAGCCGGCCAGGTAGTCAAGGGCATAGGGAAGCAAGATGAGCGTTCCGGTCGCACGAGCGAGGTCGGCCTGGCTCGAAGCGAGTTCGAACCATGCCTCGTCGTCCCACAACTCCATTGCGGCGAGGTTGAACGCGACACACAGCCAGTCGAGCTCTCCTTCGGATGCTCGATATTCACGTATGGCCTGGATCAACGTGGGAGCTGCCGCAACGTAGCCATCGGTCAGGCGGGCGGATAGTCCGAGTAACAAGAGCTGCCTGGCCGGCCGCAGCTCCGGCCCGACGTCGATCGATTGAGCCGCGCGGGCAACGTCTTCGACGTCGGTGCCCTCTGCGAGGACGGCGGCATAGATCGCCGCGACCAGCGCCTCTAGGTACGTCTCCTGGGCGAGTTCGACATCAATTCGCTCCAGGCGCTGTGCGGCATGTAGCAACAGCGGTGGTGCGTCGCTCCCGCGTCGCAAGTCGAAGGCGATCTGGGCAAATATGCGCTGTACCTGGGCATGGCCGACCTCGTCCAGCGGACCCGCGTCCGCGACTGCGAGGAGCGACTCTGCAGCGGCGAAGTCTCCGACCTCGAATTTGGCTCGAGCGGCTGCCAGCGCTCGCGCAGCTCGCTCGTGGGGGTCGGGCGTGAGCATCACGGCCCTCTCTAAGAACGCAGCTGAGGCGGCGATGCCGCCACGGCGCTCAGCACTTTTTGCGCAGTGCACCAACTCTCCAGCCACCTCTTCGTCCGGGTCCTTTGTCGCATGGGCGCGGTGCCAGGCGCGTCGATCAGGATCGGTCTTGGGGTCCGTGGCCCCGGCGAGGGCGCCGTGCGCGGTCCGTTGATCCCCCACCGATGCAGCGCGATAGACAGCGGATCTCACGAGAGGATGACGAAACCGCACCTGCGCCCCGATCTCCAACAGGTGATCAGCCTCCGCCGGCTCTGCCGCCGTCCGCTCGATCCCGAGCATTTGGGCTGCTCGCCAGAGAAGCACCGCGTCTCCGACCGGATCTGCGGCTGCGAGTAGCAGGAGTTGCTGCGTCGACTCGGGTAGTGCGCCGACCCGTTCGAGATAGTGCTCTTCGATCTGGCCCCGGAGATCTCCCGTTTTCGGGATCGCGAAACCACCTGCGAGGTCAGCCGTGCTGATGCTGCTCGAAAGCTCCAGTAGGGCAAGCGGATTGCCCCGCGTCTCTGCCACAATCCGATCGCGGACGCGTACATCGAGTGGCCCTGGGATGATCGCCTCGAGCAGGGCGCGTGCATCTTCTTCTCCGAGTCCGCTGAGCAGCAGTTCGGGGAGACCGGCCAGCTGGCGTTCGGCGCTCGGCTCGCGTACCCCGAACACAAGCGCGACCGACTCTGCCAGAAGCCTTCGGGCAACGAACCCTAGGACCTGGCCCGAAGCGCTATCGAGCCACTCCGCGTCGTCCACCAAGCACACAAGCGGCCGTTCCTCGGCGACCTCCGACATCAGACCGAGCGCTGCCAGGGCCAGAAGGAACCGGTCAGGTGGATTGCCCTGTGAGGCGCCGAGTGCGACCCGCAAGGCGTCTTTCTGTGGTTCCGGGAGAGCGTCAATCTGTCCGAGCATCGGGGCACACAGTTGGTGCAGCCCCGCGAAAGGCAGCTCCATCTCTGCCTCAACACCCGAAATCTCTGCGATTCGACACCCTGAAGCCTGTCGAGCGACGTAGCGCAGGAGGTCGGTTTTCCCGACGCCGGCCTCACCTCTGACGACCAGGACCGCGCTGTGCCCGCCTCGGACATCGTCCAACATCCGATCCAGCACTGTGCACTCGCTGACTCGGCCCCTGAACCCCGGTGAACGCTGCGTGGCCATCCGCCGGTGAGCCTAACGACCAGGGCCTGTAAACGTCCCTTGCCGGGGCTACGGCAACGCCTCCACCAGGAATTCCGATCCATAACGGCATCGATGGCACCAGTAGCCCGACCAGGGACCTCCACGGGCGCGAGGGAGAGCCGGCGGCGCGATGGTGATCAGGGGGTCGGAAATAACCAAACGAAAAGAAAGCAGGAGAGAGCCATGAGCGCTACCGAAGTGTCCAGCGTCACTAGCGACACGATGCGCGGAGTCAAGATGAACCTCGAAAACCAGATCTTCCCCGTGTCAGACGTCGACCGTGCCAAGGGGTTCTACGTGCAACTGGGTTGGCGGCTCGACGATGACGTCACACCGATGGACGGGCTTCGCATCGTTCAGTTCACCCCCCCGGGCTCGGGCTCCTCGGTGACGTTCGGCCAGGGACTCATCACGGCCGCGCCAGGCTCGGCCGAGACCACGCTCGTTGTCTCCGACATCGAGGCGGCGCATGATGAACTTGTCAGTCGTGGCATCGACGTGAGTGACGTGTGGCATGGCCCGCCGTTCCCCGTCGAGGCGCGGCAACCCGGTGTCGACCCCGAGCGCACCAGCTACGGCTCTTTCTGCTCCTTCACCGATCCCGACGGCAACCTGTTCATCGTCCAGGAAGTCACCACTCGGCTCCCAGGCCGGACGTGATCTACCGGGGTAGCCGATTCGTCCACCGCCCCGGCTGTCGCTTCTGCGGTGGACCGGGGCGCCCATTCTCATAGCTGAATCCGCACGCAGCGGGAAGCAAGAAAGGAGAGACGCAATGCCATATCTCACTGTCGGCGCCGAGAACGGCCGCCCGATCGAGATCCACTACCAAGACCACGGCAGCGGCAGCGGCAACCCGATCGTCCTGATCCATGGGTATCCGCTCGATGGCAACTCGTGGGAACGCCAGGAGCGTGATTTGCTGGTCAACGGCTATCGAGTAATCACGTACGACCGCCGCGGCTTCGGTCGCTCGAGTCAGCCCGTTGTTGGTTATGACTACGACACCTTCGCCGCTGATCTGAAGGCACTGATCGAACACCTCGATCTGCGCGATGCTGTCCTTGTCGGTTTCTCCATGGGCACCGGGGAGGTCACCCGCTATCTCGGCACCGATGGTTCGGCGCGTGTGCGCAAGGCGGCCCTGTTCGGCTCCATCCCGCCCTTCTTGCTCAAGACCGACGACAACCCCGATGGCGTGCCGGGCAAGGTCTTCGCCGATATCAAGGCGGCGATCGCCAACGACCGTTATGCCTATTTCGAGGATTTCCTCAACAACTTCTACAACGTCGATCTCCTCGGAGGTACCCGGATCAGTGACCGGGCCTGGCTGGCCAGCTTCAACGTCGCGGCCGGATGTTCACCCTTCGCGACCTACGCTTGCGTCGACACCTGGCTGACCGATTTCCGCTCCGACCTCGCGAAGATCGACGTTCCGGTGCTCGTCATGCACGGCACCGAAGATCGAATACTTCCCTTTGAGTCGACCTCGGCGCGCCTTCCCGCACTCATCGCCGACTGCACCCTTGTCCCGGTCGAGGGCGGTCCGCACAACATCGGTTGGACCTACCCTGAAGAGGTCAACGCCGCACTGCTGGACTTCCTCAGCTAGGCGAGGTCGCATGGGTCCGATCGCCGCTCAATCGTCGGGGAGGTCGGTGAATTTTCGAACATCGGGTGCACCCGGCAGCGTCACGTTCCGAGACCAACGATGTGCTTGCCCAGTAAGCGAGGCGTTACTTCGGCGGCCGAAAGAGTGTGACCTTCCTGATGCGATGAAGGGGCGGGGCCTCCGCCCCTTGTGAGATCCGAGCATGCTCGGTCTTGCAAAAGAAACCTCGAAAGAGGAGGAGGCCCCTATGGGACAGTACGTCGGAATCGACTTACACAGACGCAGTACGACCATCGTTCGGATGGCAGAAGACGGCGAGGTGCTCGGCACCGAACGCTTCGTCAGTCAGCCCTTCGAACTCGCCCAGGCCATGGCCGCCGCTGGGCCCGAGCCCGAGGTGGTGCTCGAATCCACCTATGGCTGGTACTGGGCGGCCGATGTTCTCGAAGACCTCGGCGCCCACGTGCACCTGGCCCATGCGCTCGGCAACAACTGGGGAACCCGCCGGGTGAAGAACGACGTGCGCGACGCTCAGGACCTGGCCGCCATGTTGGCCCTCGGGCGTCTGGCCGAAGGCTGGATCGCGCCGCCAGAGATCCGAGAACTGCGCGAACTCGTGCGCTACCGCTACTCGCTCATCCGGCACCGGACCAGTGCCAAGGCCCAGATCCACGGGGTCATGGCCAAGAACGGGATCTTGCCCGTCGTCGGCGAGCTCTGGGGCCCGACCGGTCAGGCCCAACTCGACCGTCTCGAGCTCCCCGAGGCCTACGCCATGCGCCTCGACTCGTTGCGCAACCTCCTCGACGTCTACGAGGCGGCCATCGCCGAGCTCGACACGCACATCCATGCCGAACTCAAGGCCGAACCCGGCTATCAGGCCGTCATGACGCTGCCCGGAGTGGGCAAGGTCATCGGCGGCGATCTTCGTGGCCGAGATCGGCGACATCAGCCGCTTCGACTCGGCCAAGAAGCTCTGCAGCTGGGCTGGGCTCACCCCCAAGCACCGCGAATCCGACGAGGTGGTGCACCGCGGGGCGATCACCAAGATGGCATGTGGGGCGGCCGGCCCACCGGGGGCCGGATCGCTGCCATCAGGAGGTGACTGTGACGATCATCGGTGGGCTCGACATTCATCGAGCGCAACTTACGTACGACTACGTGGACCTCGTGACGGGCGAGTTCCACACCGGCCGGGTGGCTCCTGCGAACCGCGACCACTTCCGCGCCTGGTTGGAGCGGTTCGACGGTTTCGAAGAGGTGGCATTCGCGCTCGAGGGATGCACAGGCTGGCGATACGTAGTCGAGGAGTTAGTACGGGCGGGCGTGACTGCTCATGTGGCCGAACCGGCGGAAACAGCCGCTCTGCGAGGGAGAAAGAGCCGGGCTAAGACCGACCGGGCTGACGCTCGCCACTTGCGCCAGCTGCTGGTCGACGGCCGGGTCCCCGAGTCGTGGATCCCGCCAGCCGAGGTCCTCGACGCCCGAGTGCTGGTCCGCCTCTACAAAGACCTGGTCGATGAACGAACCGGTTGGCTGCAACGGGTGCACGCCAGCTTGTTCCATCACGGCGTTCCCGCCGCGGGAGGGAGTCTGGTGACCAACGCCGGTCGCGAGCTCGTGGCGTCGGCCGAGCTGCCCGCCGCGGGCCGTTGCGCGGTCGACACCGGGATGCGCCAAGTCGAGCGGTTGACCGAAGAAATGCTCCCACTGCGCCGGCAGATCACAGCTATCGGTTCTCGTCAGCCGGGCTGCAAAGCGCTGCAGTGCCACTACGGGATCGGACCGTTGCTCTCGGTGGCCATCTGGGAGGAGCTCGGCGACTGCCGCCGGTTCACCAGCTCTGACGACGCCGTGCGCCACACCGGTCTCGACGTGACGGTGTGGTCCTCCGACGGCAAGCGAACCCGAGGACATCTGGCTAAACAAGGACCCCCGGTGCTGCGCTGGGCCCTGTATGAGGCTGCTGTGTACGCGGCCCGACCCACCTCCCCCGACTATGCCTACTACCGTCAGCTCCGCCAACGCCTCGACGCGCACTTGGTGTTGATAACCATCGCCCGCAAGCTCGCCCGACGCTGCTATCACAGTCTGCGCAACGTTGGCGACGCCGCCTACCCAGTCGCTGCTTGACCTTGAGTCCGGACCGTCGCGTCGCGTCCAACCATTGATGATCTGCGGCCAGCTCCCGCAACCCTGTTGCTGCCAGCCTGTCTGGACAGCCGACCAAGAACGAGCGGCCGCACCACGTTCGTCGGGACACCCCGAACGCCATCTTGCAGCCGGCCCACATCGCCGAGCGCCGAGATAAGCAGGGACGCCCGCAACCCCCGGACCCAACCCAAGCGTCCAACAGAAGGAGGATCATCGGCCCCAAAACGAGCAGCAGCATCCAAGAAGCCCTGTCGGACTTCCTAGACCCATTGTGCTCGCGGGCAGCTGACCGGGCCGTCAAGGCTTCCCCTACGGGCGGGCCCTCGAGCCGGCCTTGACCGCCCTCACTCCGCTCCGACCCCCTGCGCGGTTGTTTCAACGCGGGTTTGGCTGCGCCACACTTCACCTCACCCCAACCAAGCCAAACCAACCAACCGGTCTCTGGACACTGACAGGCCCCACAGATAAGCAGGGCTCGCCGCTCGTGCGCTGGGCGGCCATCGAGGCTGTCGGCAACTACCGGGCCAAGGGCAACGAGAAGCTCCGTGCGGATCACAAGCGCATCGCCGAACACGCCGGCAAGTACAAGGCCCGGGTCGCCGTTGCCCCCAAGCTCTTGACCCTCGTCTTCTACGCAATGCGCGACGGGGAGGTCCGATGCCTCGAGACCGCCGCCTGAGTCTCGGCCACGGACCGACGCGTGCTCGACTAACGCCGTGGCCCACCGACCTGGTGTGGCCGTCGCTTCTGATTGAGCCCGTCGGGACGTGGCCGAACCCCATCATGTGCGGAGATCGACGAATGAATGGCTGGCTGCCCAAGGGAGCGTGACAGAACCCCTCGAGCAGTGATGGGAACTTGCAGCACCACATAGGCGTCCTCGAAGAGGATGCGCCGCTCGCCGCCGGCGTCAACGCCAAGCCTTCGGCGGGCATCGCCCGACGTTGACCCCGACGCCTCGCTGGCGCGCGCTCTCGTGCAGGACGCCGATGGGTGAATCAGGAACGATCGACAGAAAAGGGCTCTTGATCCGGCCCCGCCCCTTCATGTAAGGCGATATGGGGCAGGGTTCGGCCCTGATGGTGCAATCTGTGTTGTCCTGGGCGAGTTTCAGCTCGGCGTGGACCCGCGGCGAGCCATAGGAACGACGGCTCATGGTCCAGATGTCGACGATGGTGTTGCAGAGATAGGCGTCGTCGAGGTCCTTGGCCCGCACGGGTTCGGCCTGCCATGAGTAAAACCCCGAGGTCGACACCCTCATCACCCGACAGCAGGCCGTCACGGGCAGGTCCGTGCAGGCTCGAGCGATGAAGGTGTAGGTCATTTTGGGCCCGGCAGCGTCTCCTTGGCGAAATACGCGGCCGCCCGCCGGAGGATCTCTACCTCCATCTGGGCGGTGCGCAGCTCACGACGAAGACGCACCAACTCGGCCCGCTCGTCGGTGTTGAGGCCCTCTCGCCGGGCCGCTGTCGATGTCGTCATGCTTCATCCACCGACGCAGGCACGACGTGGCGATGCCGAGATCGGCGGCCACCTTGGCGACAGGCTGGTCACCGCTCCGGGCCAGCTCGATGGCCCGCTGGCGCAACTCGTCTGGATAGCGCACTGGCATAAGGACATCCTTCCAAGCGACGCCTCTCGGCGCCTCATGTTCGGTGTCCGCCAAGGCGGGGGAAGCTCATACAAGCCTGGTCCGGAGAACGGGGTCCAGGTCATTTTGCAGCCCCAACGGGATTCGAACCCGTGTCGCCACCTTGAGAGGGTGGTGTCCTAGGCCTCTAGACGATGGGGCCGAGCGGTGGTCTCCATGACACGTACGGAGGCCGCCGGTGCTCGGGGGGAAGGACTCGAACCCTCAATAACTGGACCAGAACCAGTCGTGTTGCCGATTACACCACCCCCGAATGGGTGGGCAGTCAGATTAGCCGAGCGACCTGTTGCCCGAGTTCGCCCCGTTGACCAGGACGGGGGCGCGTTGAATCGCGGGGGACGCGGTGGAAAGATGCGGCGCCCGGGGGCTCCCCGGGAGTGAACCCGGGTTCGGAGGTCCTCGGCATGCACCTGCGGTCCGTCGCCGTAGCCATAGCCGTCGTCGCCCTGGCCGGGATCGCCGGCGCTGCCGTGCTGGCGGTGCCGGCGCGGGCCGGCACGCCCGGCCTGGTCGTCAAGGTCACGCCGAGCCAGGGCCTCAAGCCCGGCCAGACGGTGGCCGTCAGCGGGCATGGCTTGCCGAAGTCCTCCGGCGGCAGCCCCCGGACGTGGTTCGTCACCGAGTGCACCGCCGCCGTCCGCGGCCGGATGAACCCTTCCACCGACACCCCCCACTGCGACATCACCCACGCCCAGGCACTCCGGGTCAGCCCCAACGGCACGTTCCACTCCCACTATCGCCTCACCACCGGGATCATCGGCGACGGCTGGTGCGGCACCGCCGGCCACGCCATCTGCGTCATCGGTGTCGGGACCGCGCAGGGCCTGGGCACCGTCGTGCGGATCACCTTCAGGACGCCGCCGGCGCCGGCTCCGGCTCCCACCACCAGCACGACCGCCTGACGAGATCCCCGATCCCGGCTCAGGCCTCGTGCAGCCACTCCAGGTGGTTGAACCCGATGATCCGCCCCAGCCCCACGCCGATTGTCTCCTTGGCGAAGTAGGGCAGGGTGGACCAGCCCGTGATGGGCGAGGACTGCGTCGGCGTGGGCGACGGTTTCAGCCCGAGGGTCGAGGCGATGGCCATGGAGCGGTCCTCGTGGAAGGGGTCGGTCGTGACGAGCACCACCCGGGCGTCGTGCGCCATCAGCTTCTTCTTCGCGTCTGCGACGTTCGCGTAGCTGTCGCTGCCACCCGCCTCCATGACGTCCGCCGCCGCCACACCCCGGGCCTCGAGCCACCTGGCCCCCGACTCCGCCTCGGTGCACGTGTCCCCCGGCTGCTTGCTCCCCGTCAACATGATCAGGTGGGCGTAGCCCTGCTGGTAGAGCGTCAGCGCCTGGTCGAGGCGCGCGCTCGAGGTCCTTCGTGGGAGTGCAGTCGTCCTGCGCCGCCCCCATCACGAGGATGGCGGCCGCCGAGTGGGGGGCGTACTGCCGCGAGGTCAGCCACACCTGCACGAAGGTGACGGCGAAGTAGAGGACGATCGCCGCCAGGACGAGGACAGCGATGCGCAGCGCCCAGCGGAGGGGTGCGAGGAGCATCAAGAACCAGGGGTCACGCGGGCGAGCGCGGCCTCCAGCCGGCGGCACGTCTCGGTGCGGCCCAGCACCGCCAGCGAGTCGAACAGCGGAAGGCCGCGGGTCCGGCCCATGACGGCCACCCGGATCGGGGCCTGCGCCTTGCCCAGCTTGCGCCCGACCGACTCCGCGATGGCCAGGGTGACCTCGTGCAGCGCGTCCTTGTCCCAGGGGCACGTCTCGTAGGCGGCCAGCGCGTCCGACAAGATCCGCGGCGCGCCCTCGTCGCCGGCGATCGCCTTCTGCCAGCTGTCAGGGTCGTCCGGCGCGTCCTCCAGGAAGAGGAAGTCGACCAGCTCGGGCACCTCGCCCAGGACCGCGACGCGCTCCTGGGTCACCTCCGCCACTGCCGCGAACACCTCGGCGTCGAAGCGCTCCGGTGTCCAGGCCGGCGGGGCAACGGCGGGCGCCCCGGTGTCGGGGTCGCGCCAGCTCCCCGGCGCCCACACCCCCGCCGCCGGATGGACCCAGGGACGGGCCGCCGCCACGAAGTCGTCCACCGATAGAGCGCGGAGGTAGACGCCGTTCATGTGGGAGAGCTTCTTGACGTCGAAGAAGGCGGGCGACCGCTGCACGTCCTCTAACCGGAACCGATCCAGGATCACTCCCAGGGGCACGATCTCCTCGTCACCCGGGCTCCAGCCGAGCAGCGCCAGGTAGTTGCGGAAGGCCTCCGGCAGGTAGCCCTGCGCGCGGTACATCTCGACCGCCACGGGGTCGCGCCGCTTGGAGAGCTTCTTCCCCTGCTCGTTGACCAGCAGCGGCAGGTGGGCGTAGGCGGGCAGTGCCAGGTGGGTCCCCTCGGCCTGGTTGAGCGCGCCCCACAGCATGATCTGGCGCGGCGTCGTCGGCAGTTGGTCCTCCCCGCGGATGACGTGCGAGATCGCCATGGTCCGGTCGTCGACCGCGTTGGCCAGCACGAAGAGCGGCTTGCCGTTCCCCTTCACGCAGATGAAGTCCTCGAGCGCCCGCAGCGGGAACTCCAGGTCGTCCCGCACGATGTCGTGGACCTCCACCACGCCCTCGTCGGGCGTGCGGAAGCGCAGGGCCCGCCCGTCCCCCCGCGGCAGGCCCAGATCGCGGCAGTGCCCGTCGTAGCCCGGCGTCGGGTCCCCGGCCGCCGCCCGCGCCCGCGTCCGCTCGTCGATCTCCTCGCGCGTGCACGCGCAGGCGTACAGCGCGCCGCTGTCCCATAGGGCCTCGATCGCCGCCGCGTGCGGCACCGCCTGGGCCGACTGGAAGAAGGGTCCCTCGTCGGGGGACATGCCGAGCCAGTCGAGGGCGTTGATGATCCCGTCCGTCCACTGGGGCCGGTTGCGCGCCTCGTCGGTGTCCTCGATCCGCAGGATGAACGTGCCGCCGTGCTGGCGCACGAACAGCCAGTTGAACAGCGCGGCCCGCGCGCTCCCGACATGGAAGTAACCGGTCGGCGACGGGGCGAAGCGCGCCCGCGGCGGAGGGGTGGGATGGGTCACGCGGGTGGCCGGCGCACCCTGGGCGCCGGCGGGATGCAGGGGGAGGGACCGGGCGTCAGTCTTCCTCTATGGAGATGGCCCCCGTCGGGCAGCCGTTGACCGCCTCGCGCAGGCGCTCGCGGAACTCCTCGGGCGGGTTCTCGTTGAGTACGTACAGGTAGCCGTCGTCGCGCACCTCGAAGACCTCGGGCAGGATCCCCATGCAGACGGCATTGCTGGCACACTCGTCGAAGTCCACGACGACCTTCACGGAGACCTCCTGGTCAGGGCTGGCTTGGCTCCTCCGAGCATACCGGCAGGGCCTCTCGCCTCAGGGTTTGTCCGCACTGACGACCCACATGGCGAAGAACTGGGAGCCACCACCGTAGGCCTGGCCGAGGGCGCGGCGGGCGTCGGCCACCTGGTGCTCCCCCGCCATGCCGCGCACCTGCAGGGCGGTCTCCAAGAAGCGCAGCATCCCCGACGCGCCGATCGGGTTCGAGGACAGGACGCCGCCCGAGCTGTTCCACGGGATGTCCCCGCCCTCGATCATCGACGTGGCGCCGGCCTGGGTGAGCTTCCAGCCGTCGCCTTCGGGGCAGAAGCCGAGGTTCTCGAGCCACATCGGCTCGTACCAGCTGAAGGGCACGTAGACCTCGGCCATGTCGAAGTCCGACCGCGGGTTGGTGATGCCGGCCTGGCGGTAGACATCGGCGGCGCAGTCCCGGCCCGCCTGCGGGTTCACCTGGTCGCGGCCGGCGAACATGGTTGGCTCCGAGCGCATGGCCATGCCATGGATCCAGGCGGGTGGCCGCCCGGTCTCCGCCGTCGCCGTACCGGCGGCCTTCTCCGAACCGATGACCATGGCGGCGGCGCCGTCGGAGGACGGGCACGACTCCAGGTAGTGCAGCGGATCCCACAGCATGATCGATTCCTCGACCATCTGCATCGAGATGTCGGGCAGGTGGAGGTGCGCGTAGGGGTTCTTCAACGCGTGCAACCGGTCCTTGACCGCCACCATCATGCCGATGTCGCTCGGCGCGCCGGAACGGTACATGTAGGCCCGGATGATGGGCGCGAAGTACCCGCCGGCGCCGGCGAGCAGCGGGGCGGAGAAGGGCTGGGGCACCGACAGGGCCCACATGGCGTCCGAGTCGCTCTGCTTCTCGAAGGCCACGGTGAGGACGCGCTCGTGGATGCCCGACGCCACGAGGTGCGACGCCACGATGGCCGTCGACCCGCCCACCGAGCCGGCCGTGTGCACGCGGAACATCGGCTTGCCCACCGCACCGAGCGCGGGGGCGAGGTAGAGCTCGGGCATCATGACGCCCTCGAACATGTCGGGGGCCTTGCCAACGACCACGGCGTCGATGTCGGCGAACCCGAGACCGGCGTCCTCCAGGGCGGCCAGCGCGGCCTCGCGCACCAGCCCGGCGATCGACACGTCCTCGCGCTTGGACTTGGCCACCGTCTGGCCCACGCCGATGACTGCGCAACGCTCCGCCATCACACACCCTCCAGGACGCAGACCAGGTTCTGCTGCAGGCAGGGCCCCGACGTGGCGTGCGCCACGGCCCGGTCGGCCTGCCCGGACCAGATGGCCCGGGCCGACTCGCCGATGCGGATGAGCCCGGCCGACATCATGGGGTTGGCCGCCAGCGCCCCACCCGAGGGGTTGAGCGCGACACCGTCGCCCAGGCCCAGGGCCTCGGCCAGGATGATCTCCTGGTGGGCGTAGGGCGCGTGCAGCTCGGCCACGTCGACCTTCTTCGCCCCGACGCCGGCCTTCTCGCCCGCCAGCTTCGTCGAGGGCGAGACGCTGAGATCGCGGGCGCCCACCGCGTGGGTCTCGATCCGGTGGTCGATGCCCGTGATGAACGCCGGCCGTTCGCACAGCTCGTAGGCCCGCTCCCCCGCCGCCAGGACGACGGCCGCGCAGCCGTCGGTGAGCGGCGGCAGCGCATGCCGGCGCAGCGGCGCCACCTCGTAGTCCTCGGCCAGCAGCTGCTCGGGGGAGCGGTCGTAGGCCACCTGAGCCTTGGGGTTGCCCAGCGCCGAGCGGCGGGAGCGGCTGGCCACCGCGGCGAAGTCCGCCTCGGTGGCCGTGCCCTTGTCGATCATCGCCTGCGCCTGCAGCGCGGCCAGCGACGTGGGGTCGGGCCACAGCGGCGCCAAATAGTAGGGGTCGAGCTGCACCGACAGGATCTCGGAGAGGTCTCCCATCGACGAACGTCCGAAGGCGTAGACGAGGGCGGCGTCGATCTCGCCCTCCTGCAGCAGCACCCAGGCCTCGTAGAGGGCCCAGGCGCCGTCCATCTCGACGTGCGACTCGGCCCGCGGCGGCCACACGCCGACCGCGTCGAGCGCCGCGACGAAGGAGAACGGTCCGCCGACGAGGTAGTCGGTCGAGCCCGAGCAGATGAAGCCGACGTCGTCCTTGGTGATGCCGATGTTGCCGAACACCTCGGCCACGACCGGCATGAGCATCTCGACCTCGTTGCGCGCGTCCTCGCGGCGCACGTTGTCGTACTGGGCGAAGGACACCACGCCGACGGGCCGGCGGCCCGAGACGAGCCCGGGGAACTCGCTCACTGACGCACCATTTTCACAGGTACTCCTTGTAGGTCTCGTAGTCGGCGTCGGGCTCGCCGGTGGGACGGAAGTACTTGACCGAGGCCAACGTCGGCCCCAGCTCGCCGGGCTCGACCCACACGGCCTCGACCCGCATGCCCATGCGGATCTCGTCGGTGGGGATCTCCTGGATGAGTCCCATGAACGACAGGTTGGCCCCGTCGAGCAGGATCTGCGCGCAGATGTAGGGGATCTCGATCGACTGCCCGGCGAAGGGCACGTTGACCACGCAGTAGGTCGTCACCGTGCCGGTGTTCGGCAGCTCGACGATCTCGTCGGTGGGCACTCCGTCGGTCGGGCAGGAGCCACGTGAAGGGACGTACACCTTCTTGCACTTGGGGCAGCGCTGCCCGATGAACTTGCCCAGTTCGTACCCGTGCAGGTTCTTGCTCATGGCCACGCCGGCCGTGAAGACGTAGTCGAGGTGCGTGGTGGCCGCCATCATCGTCACCGGCTCGCTCTCGCTCACGACCCGCTCCCGACCGCGACGAAGTGGCTGATGTCCTTGACGTGCCCGACCCGCTCGTCCTCGGGGGCGAACTCGGGGCGGACGCGCATCCCCGTCGAGACCTCCTCGGGCCCCGACGCCGGGAGCACGTGCAGGAACGAGGTGTCGGCGCCGTCGAACTGCACGAGCACCCAGGCGAAGGGCTCCTGCAGGGGGTGCTTGGGCCGCGGGTGCGCCACCCAGGACCACGTGGTGACCGTGCCCTCGGGCCCGACCTCCACCACCCCGGAGGTCTCCTCGCCGGTCTCGGGGTCGTACTCGGTCGGCGGCACGATGACGCGCCCGCCCGTGCCCCTGATGCCGACGACCCTGCCGTCGCGCAACCCGGTGAGGAACGCCCCCACCACCGGCCCCACGGAGCGCACGTAGGGGTACTCCAGGACGTGGTCGGCGCGGTAGATCACCGCCTCCTCTGCCATGGCATCTCCCCGTGTCCGCGGGCCCCCGGCGGGCCCGGGGTGAAACTAGAACAGATTCCAGTTTGGTGCCAGGTGCGGCCCCGTTAGCCCAGTCACCTCAGCCCAGGCTGGAGATGTCCACCCCGGCCAGCAGCTGCTGAATGAAGGCCCGGTCGTTGAGGATCGGGACCTCCGAGACGAACATGCGGCCGTAGCGCTCGAAGTACATCAGCTGCTTGGCCAGCAGGAACGTGCCGCGGTCGAACTCGGACATGAGGCCGCCGGACTCGTCGGCCATCCGCCGCACCTTGCGCTGGGTGCGCAGGCGGCGCAGGATCGCCCGCACGCTGCGCTGGTGCGCCTCCACCCCCTGGGCCTTGGCCATCTGCAGCTGGATCGTCTGCATGATGCCGGCCAGGCTCACCTCCCCGAAGGGCCGGGTCAGCGCCGGCTCCATGATGGAGCGGATGAAGGCGGTGAGCTCGTCGTCGGACAGGCCGACGGCCACCCCGATCGCCGGCCCGTAGACGTCGGTGATGTGCCTGGTCACCACCGGCCAGGCCGACTCGTCGCCCATGGCGGCCGACAACAGCGAGATGAAGAAGCGGTGGGTCAAGGCGTCGAGCCGCCCGACGATCCCCCAGTCGATGACGCCGATGCGGCCGTCACGCAGCAGCATCATGTTGCCGGCGTGCACGTCGCCGTGGAAGGCGCCCCAGCGCACCGTGGTGAGGAAGAAGGACCGCATCACCTCTTGCACGAGCGGGGTGGGGTCGAAGCCGAGGTCGGCCACCTGGGCCAGGTCGTCGATGGGGACGCCGTCGAAGAACTCCATCGTCAATACGTTGCGGCCCGAGAGCTCCGGGTAGGGCTCGGGCACCGCCATCAGCTTCAGGTCGAACTCGTTCTGCAGCCGGCGGAAGTGGGTGAGCGAGCGCGCCTCGTTGCGCAGGTCCATCTCCTCGCCGATCTGCACCCGGAAGCCATCGAGCAGCTGCAGGGTGGAGCCGGCCATCTGGTCTCCGGTCTGGCGGACCAGGATCTCGAGCAGCGGCTGCATGAGGTCGAGGTCCGTGGCGACCACGTGCTCGATGTCGGGGCGCAGGACCTTGACCGCCACGGTGCGCCCGTCGTGGAGGCGGGCCCGGTGCACGACGGCGATGGAGGCGGTGCCGATCGGGTCGGGCTCGAACTCGGCGAACGCGTCGCGCAGCGACAGGCCGAGGTCCTCCTCCACCCGCTGGCGCACGTCGGGGAAGGGCACTGGCGGCCCGGTGTCCAAGCAGGCCCGGAACTCGTCGGCCACGTCGTCGCCGAACATGCCGGGCGACGACGCGATGATCTGGCCGAACTTCATGAAGGTGCCCCCGAGGTCCTGGAAGCTCTTGCGCAGCGGCCGGGCCAGCTGCGCCGCGGGTAGCGGGCCCTGGCGGATGACGCGGAGCTGGCGCAAGGCGGTCGGCGTGAAGCGGATCGCCACCACCTTGGCAATGGTCCGGCTCCGGCGAAGGAGGTCGCGGTGGGTGGGATCGGGCAGGCGCCGCGGGTAGATGCGCGGCACGTCCTCGGTCAGTGGGCGCGGCACCGGGGCCGACCTCTGCAGCCGGGGTGGCGTGCCAGCTGGTGCGTCCGTCGCGCCGGGGTTCACGTGGTCAGGGTAGGCGAGGCGCCGCCCCACCCCCTCCGCCCGCCGGTGGGACGGCTACCCGAAGGAGTTCTCGAGCGCGGCCAAGGCACCCTTGTAGGTGTCGCCGAAGATCGGTGCCATCTCGTCGGGCGTCACGTCGTAGGCCCAGATCACCTTGGAACCCGCCCCGTCGGGCTCGACCGAGATGGTGGCGGTGTGGGTGTCGATGGGGACGCCGCCGACGACCGAGTAGGTGAGGACACGGCGCTCCTCGTCGCGGGCCAGCAGCTTCTCGCGGATCTCCATCCCGAACATGCCGATGATGCGGTCGTCACCCTCCAGGCGGAAGGACTCGACGCCCGGAAAGAACGTATCGACCCCGCCGAAGTCGCCCACCTTCTGCCACACCTCGTCGGGTGTCGCTGCGATCGTCACGTCAACTGCGCCTGCTGCCATTGCGGCCTCCTCGTCGCTCTTCGCTTCCCCACCTGAAGTCGCCGGTACAGTACTGCCGACCCGGTCCTCTCGCAGGAGACCGGCCGCCAGGAGGGAGAGTGCCGATGGAGACCCGCACAATCGGCTCGCTGCAGGTCGGCGTCGTCGGGCTGGGCTGCAACAACTTCGGCATGCGCATCGGGCGCAAGGAGACGGCGGCCGTGGTGGACGCCGCCCTCGACGCAGGCATCAACTTCTTCGACACCGCCGACATCTACGGCGGGACCAAGAGCGAGACCTACCTGGCCGCCGCGCTCGGGGAGCGCCGGGACGACATCGTGCTGGCCACCAAGTTCGGCGCGCCCTACGAGGGGCACGAAGGCGGGGGATCGGCCGCCTACGTGCGCACGGCCGTCGAGGACAGCCTGACCCGCCTCGGCACCGATCGCATCGACCTCTATCAGCTGCACATGCCTGACCAGAAGACGCCGATCGCCGAGACGATCGGCGCGCTGGTGGAGCTCGTCGCCGAGGGCAAGGTCCGCGAGTTCGGCTGCTCGAACTTCACGGTCGACATGCTCACCGAGGCCGCCGCGGCCACCCCGGCCGGCAGCGCCGGCTTCGTCAGCGTGCAGAACCACTACAACATCCTCAACCGCGAGCCCGAGGACGGCGTCCTCGAGTACTGCGACCGCACGGGGATCGCGTTCCTGCCCTTCTTCCCCCTGGCCAGTGGGCTCCTGAGCGGCAAGTACCGGGCGGGCGAGCCGGCGCCGGAGGGCACCCGGCTGGCCGCCATGGGCGACCGCGCGGCGAGCCAGCTTTCCGACGAGCGTCTGGCCGCCGTGGCCGCGCTCGACGAGCTGGCCGGGCGGGAGGGCCACGGCGTGCTGGACCTCGCCTTCGGCTGGCTACTGGCGCGTCCCGCCGTGGCCTCGGTGATCGCGGGAGCCACCAAGCCCGAGCAGATCACCGCCAACGTCGCCGCGGGCGGCTGGCGCCCGGCTGCCGACGTGCTGGCCGCGGTCGACACCATCGCGCCGCGTTAGGCGCTGCGGACCTGGCGCTCCTCGCCCTGCGGGGGCGTCCCCGCTTCCGCTTCTGACCGACTCGGCCTCAGGCGCCGGGCCCGCACCGGCGCCAGGTGGACCAACAGGTTGTAGGTCACCAGCGCGATGGCCACGTGCATCGCCATCAGCACCGCCACCGCCTGGGCCGACTGCCCCTGCTGCCAGATGTAGACGTCGGGCAGGAACAGCACGAGCGTCACGACGACGGCAAGGCGGAAGTAGAGCCAGCGGGGCGCCGACGAGATGCGGGCCACCACCGGCCAACCGGCACAGGCGATCAGCACCCCCAAAATCGTCAGCTTGGCGTAGTCATTGAACTGGAAGTGCACATAGCCCTTCGTCGAGGGGAACAGCCTCGTGCCGATGGCCACCAGGGCGGCGTCGGCGGCCAGCGACAGCGCGAGGGCGAGCACGGTGGCGAGCCCCACCCGCCACCACTGCGGTGGGCGGTGCGGCGGCGAGAAGTCGATGCGCGCCCACGCCATGATCCGCTCTGTCACATCAGGGGAGGCCGCCATGGCTCCAGACTACGAACCGGGGCGACCCCGCGGGATCATCCGTGAGGCGGAATTGGGCGATGGCCCCTCATCCCTGCGGCGCAACCGACGTGCCGCTCGACTGCATCACGGCCGCCTCCACCATCTGGATGTCGGGCGGCTGGATCGCCAGCGGCCCGCCCGCCACCGGGACCTGCCACACCATCGACACGTACGGCGTCGGCCGCAGGACCGAGCCGCTCGGGCACGGCGGGAACCCGGTGATGTCGAAGGGCATGGTCGGCGACGGTGTGGCCGGCCCGCACACCTGGGTGCGACGGTGCCACTGCACGAGCGCGCCGTAGGGCATCGGCACGTTGGTCACGGTCGACGGGAGGATGTACATGGCGGCGACGAGCACGTCGGTCCCCGACGGCGTCGTCGCGTAGACGAGGCCGTCGACATGGTGGGGGTCGAGCGTCCGTTTCGCCGCCGCGTTGGCCGCCACGATTGAGGGGTTCACGTAGGTGACGACCGGATAGTCCGTCGGCGAGGCCGGGACGTACCCGGCGGCGACCGCCGCCGCGGGGGTGGCATAGGGCGTCACGGCCGCGCTGGTCGCCTGCACGTACTGCGCGGCGCCGATGTCCTGCGCCGCGGTCAGCGCCGGCGCGCACCCGCTCTGGGCCATGTGGATGTCGATGGGCCCGTTGTTCCCGTCCGTCAGGAGAGCCTGCGCCTCGGCCCGCGGCAGAGCGGGACCGGTGTAGTGCCAATTGGGCGTCGTCGTGTTGAAGCCTGCCGCCGCGCTGGCGTCGGCGCCGTTCATGTCCATGCTGTTGTTGCCGCCCATGACCATCAAGGGGGTGTTCGCCAGGTCGAGCCCGGCGATCTTGAGGCCCTTCTGGTGCGGGACGCAGGTGCTGGCGGTGGCCGACTGCGAGCCCGAGCCCGCTACGGCGTCGCTCCCACTCCCACTCCCACTCCCACTCCCACTCCCACTCCCACTCCCGCTCCCACTCCCACTCCCGCTGGCGCTGCCGTCCATCACCATGCCCCCCATGGCGCTTTCCGTCGACTCGGGTGCCGCGGCGGGGTAACTGGCACTCAGAGCGAGCGCCGCGCCCAGGGCGGCGACGCCGAAGATGGCCGCCGCGGGGCTCCGCCGCAGGATCTCGCCAGCGGGCGAACGCCAGGCCTCCTTCGACGGAATGACGATCGGCACCATCGCCGCCGCCAGCAGGATCACCAGCGGCCCGGTGTTGGGATCGGTGACCGAGCCGCTGAAGACGTCGCCGACGAGGCCCTGCCCGGCGATCCACAACAGGAAGGACAGCAGCGCGCCGGCAGCCAGGAACCAGCCCGGGCGCCGGGCCACCAGCGGACCGAGGCCGATCACGACGCAGACGGCGGCCAGGATCCAGGCCGTCTGCGTCCCCGTGGTCGAGAACAGGTTGCCGAGGCTGGTGAGGAAGTGGGCGTACCAGCTGGGCGCCCCGTCGGCCATGCCGACGATGGCGCTCTGGACCGAGGTGGTGGTCCGGTTGGCCGGCAGCAGGAACAGGACGGCGGCCAGCGACCAGTAGCCGGCCCAGACCGCCAGCGGCGTGACGGTTCGCCCGATGCCCTGGGCGGCGGCCGACGAGGCCACGCCGGCCGGGCGGTCGCTCCAGTCGACCCAGCGGCGGGGGGGCCGGGGCCAGGCCATCAGGCCGAGGAGCCCGTAGAGGAGCACGGACCCCGGCGCGCCCGTGAGGGCGCTCGCCGTGCCGGTGAGCACCATGCCCAGGCCCTCGCCGATGACCCAGACGCAGAGCACCCACACGAACGACACCGCCAGCGCGGGGCGCACCGAGCGCGGGAAGAGCAGGCCGACCCCGATGAAGAGCTGGATCAGCGCGAAGAAGGTGTTCCACACGGCGACGTCGGGCGCCACGAAATTCCCGACGTGCGTGATGAGGTCGGCCAGGACGAACGGTTGCCCGCTGGCGTTGGGCAGGATGAACGAGTCCACGAAGCCGCGGCCGAACATGAAGGGCTGGAACTGCAGGGCTGCATCGAGGATCCAGAACAGGCCGAGGATGACCTGGAGCACCCGCTGGGAGCGGACGGCGAGTGGGAAGCGGCCGTGCGCCACCTCGTCCAGTCTGCCCCGGTCGCCGTCCATGCCCTGACCTACGCTACCGGCGGCCCGTCGGATGGCCTGGTCAGGGCGGCGGGGTCTCCGCCGCCTTGCCGTTCACGTCGAAGTCGTAGACGGTCAGGCCGGCGCCGGCGCCGCCAAGACACGAATACTCCGGGAGACACGAGTACGCCGGCACGTTGGAATTACGGGAACCATAAGCGAATCTGCTTATAGTCTGGCGGGACAACCCGGCCCCGCACCCGTACCTACCGGCCCGTCCCGAAGCCGGGCGACGCGGTCCGGCTCAAGCGTCGGCCACTGCGGACACCAGCTTCTGCAGGGTGTCCTTGGCGTCCCCGAAGAGCATCGTGGTCTTCGGGTCGTAGAGCAGGTCGTTGTCGATGCCGGCGAAGCCGGGCCGCATGGAGCGCTTGAGGAAGATGATGTTCTCGGCGTCGTCGGCATGAATGATCGGCATGCCGTAGATGGGGCTACCCGGGGTCGACTTGGCCGCCGGGTTCACGGTGTCGTTGGCGCCGACCACCAGCGCGACGTCCGCTGTCGACATCTCGGGGTTGGCTTCGTCCATCTCCTTCAAATCCTCGTAGGGCACGTTGGCCTCGGCCAGCAGCACGTTCATGTGCCCGGGCATGCGGCCGGCCACCGGGTGGATGGCGAAGAAGGTCTCGACGCCGCGTGCCTTGAGGGTCTCCTCCAGCTCGCGCACGGTGTGCTGGGCCTGGGCGACCGCCAGGCCGTAGCCCGGGATGATGACGACCTTGCGCGCGTAGGCCAGCAGCACGCCCACGTCCTCGGGCGTGCCCGCCCGGACAGGGCGGGTCGCGTCGCCCTCCTCGCCGCCGGTGGCGGTGATGACCGAGCCGAAAGCGCTGAACAAGATGTTGGGCAGCGAGCGACCCATGGCGTTGCTCATGAGCCGGGTCAAGATGATGCCCGAGGCGCCGACCAGGGTGCCGGCCACGATCAGCAACGCGCTATCGAGCACGAACCCCGAGGCCGCCACGGCCAGGCCGGTGAACGAGTTCAGAAGTGAGATCAGCACCGGCACGTCGGCGCCGCCGATGGGGAGCACGAAGATCACGCCGAGCACGAGCGCGAGCGCAAGGATGATCCAGACATAGATGATGCTCCCGGTCACCAGGGCCAGGACCACCATCACGCCGATGGCCGCGCCGACCAGCGCGTTGATGACCTGCTGGCCCGGGTAGGTGATGGGCCGCCCGGTGATCAGCTCCTGCAGCTTGATGAAGGCGATCGCGCTCCCCGAGAACGACACCGACCCGATGAGGACGCCGAGGAGCACCTCGGCGGTGACGTAGACGGCCGGTTGGAGCCCGAGCGAGTGCAGGTGCAACAGCTCCACGATGGAGATCAAGGCAGCTGCGCCGCCGCCCACGCCGTTGAAGATGGCCACCAGCTGGGGCATCGCGGTCATCTTCACGAAGCGGGCCACCGGCACGGCGATCGCCGCGCCGAGCACCATGGCGATGATCGTCAGCGTGAGGTTCCAGCCCGAGTGCCGCAGCGACGGCAGGGTGAAGGTCATGGCGATGGCGAGGGTGGCCGCCGCCGCGCCGACCTGCTCGCCGCGGCGTGCGTGCTTGGGCGAGCTCAAGCCCTTCAGGGCGAAGATGAAGCCGGCGATCGCGATGAGATAGGCCAGGTCGCGCGCGGTCGTCAGCGTGAAGGAGACGGCCAGCATCAGGTGTCGCCCCCGCTGGGCTCCGACGGCGGAGGCGGCGCGACAGACGCGGCGTCCTCCGCCTTGGCGGCCGGCGGGCGGGCCTGGTCGCCCGGCTTGCCCTTGAACATCTCGAGCATGCGGTCGGTCACCACGAAGCCGCCAACCACGTTCAACGTGGCCAGGAAGACGGCGATGAAGCCGAGGGTGACCTCGGCCGCCCCGTGGGCCTCGCCCATGATTGTCATCGCGCCGACCACCACGATGCCGTGGATGGCGTTGGACCCCGACATCAGCGGCGTGTGCAGAATGCTCGGCACCTTCGAGACGACCTCGATCCCGACGAAGGCCGCCAGGACGAAGATGGTCAGGTAGCCGACGATCCCGGTGGTCGACCCTCCGGTCGGCGTCGACTGCAGCAGCAAAGCGATCACGACTGCGCTCCTTGTGTCCCGCCGGCCGTCCCGCCCAGCAACTCGACCGCCGCCGGCGCCACGGCGGCGCCCTCGCGCAGCACGCACATGCCGGCCACGATCTCGTCGTCCCAGTCCGGGGCGAGCGTGCCGTCCGGGCCCATGAGCCCGAGCACGTTGGCCACGTTGCGGGCGTAGAGGAAGCTGGCGTGCGTCGGCATGCCCGAGGGCGGGTTGGCCATGCCGACCACGTGCACACCGTCGTGCGCCACGACCTCGCCCGCCTGGGTGAGCTCGCAGTTGCCGCCCTGGTCCGCCGCCATGTCCACCACGATGGCGCCCTCGGCCATGCCCTCGACCATCGCCGTCGTGAGCAGCACGGGGGCCTTGCGCCCCGGCACGGCCGCGGTGGTGATGACCACGTCGGAGCGGCCGACCTCCTCGGCCAGCGCGGCGCGCTGGCGGTCGAGCTCCTCGGGCGTGAGCTCGCGCGCGTAGCCCCCGGTGCCCTCGGCCGAGACGCCGGTGTCGAGGAAGGTGGCGCCCAGGCTCTCGGCCTCCTCCTTGGCCGCGGCGCGCACGTCGTATGCCTTGACCACCGCCCCGAGCCGGCGCGCCGTGGCGATGGACTGCAGGCCCGCTACGCCGACGCCCATCACGAGCACCTTGGCCGGCGGCACGGTCCCGGCCGCCGTCATGAACATGGGGAAGAACTTGGCCAGGTGCTCGGCCGCGGTCAGCCCCGCTCGATAGCCCGACACCGTCGCCTGTGAGCTCAGGGCGTCCATGCCCTGGGCCCGGCTGATGCGGGGCACCAGGTCGAAGCTGAAGACGGTTGCCCCCTTTGCGGCCAGCGCGCGAACGGCGTCCTCGGCCTGCGCCACCCCGAAGAAGCTCAACACCGCGGCGCCCTGCGGCAACCCCGCCACGTCCTCGGCGCTCGGCGCGTTCACGCGCACGACCAGGCCGGCACCCGAGAGCGTTGCCGCGGTGTCGGGTGCCACGGTCGCGCCGGCCTCGGTGTAGGCGCTGTCGCTGAACGCGGCCTCGGTGCCGGCGCCGGCCTGCACGCAGACCTCCCAGCCCGTGCCGATCAGCTTCTTGACCACGTCGGGGACGAGGGCCACGCGGCGCTCTCCAGGACGGGTCTCGGTGGGGACCGCCAATTTCACGGTCGCTCTGTCTAGCAGCTGACCCCCCCTTTGTCCCTAATCGGGGAGGTCACACACGCGCGGAACGAGACCTCAGGTCCCGGCCACGGCCCCCAGATAGGGCGGGGGCTCCCCGCCACCGTGGACGAGGAGGTTGGCGCCGGTGACGAAGGAGGCAGCGTCGCTCGACAGGAACAGGCAGGCTTCGGCGACGTCCGCCGGCGTGCCCATACGCTCCAGCGGGACGCTGGCGGCCGCCCGCTCCATGCCCGCGGGCCCGCCGTAGAAGTCGTCGCCGGCGCCAGTGTCGAGCAGGCCGGCGGTCACGCAGTTGACCCGCACCAGGGGGGCCCACTCGACGGCCAGCGTCTGCGTGAGGTTGATGAGGCCCGCCTTGGCCGCGCCGTAGGCCGAGGCCCCGGGGGAAGGGCGCATCCCCGACACGCTGGCGATGTTGACGATGGCGCCGCCGTCCTCCTGCACGGCCATCACCTTGTGGGCCGACTGGGCGCACCACAGCGGCGCCAGCAGGTTCAGGTTCACGATCGCCTCGACGAAGCGCGGCGATGCGTCGGCCGCCAGCGCGTGCGGCGAGCCGCCGGCGTTGTTGACCAGCACGTCGAGCCGGCCGAAGTGCTCGACGGCCTTGGCGATGACCCGCTCGGCGTCGGGCGGCTTGCGCACGTCGGCCGTGACGAACACCGCTCCCTCGACCTCGGCCTCGTGGCGCCCGCAGGCGACCACGTGCGCCCCGGCGGCAGCGAACGCCGCCACCACGCCGGCCCCGACCCCACGCGAGCCCCCCGTCACCACGACGACACGCTCGCTGAAGTCATAGACGGGTTGGGTCACCGGGCAAACCCTACGGCACTGCCCGGAGCGGCGGCCGGGCCCGGGCCAGGGCCGGGCCCGGCGACTGCGTTGGCCCGGCTGCGCACGCTGGCCTAAGTTCCGTGCGGCTTCTGACGCGGCGTCAGGGGCGAGAACGAGGAGAGTCCGCGACCGCATGCCCATCGATGTGATCCAGGAGCACGACGGGATCGCCGAGGTGGTCATCGACCACCCGCCGGTCAACGCGCTCGACGTGGCGGGCTGGT
This sequence comes from uncultured Acidimicrobiaceae bacterium, assembly GCA_963764305.1. Lineage (GTDB taxonomy): Bacteria > Actinomycetota > Acidimicrobiia > Acidimicrobiales > RAAP-2 > Bog-473. Next base: position 618,807 of record CAVXSD010000007.1, read on the forward strand.
TCGAGCTGGCCAACGCGCTCATCGCGGCGGGCCGGGTGCCCACCAACCGGGTCGCCATCCTGCGGGCGACCGGGCGCGGCTTCTGCGCCGGCGTCGACATCAAGGAGATCAATGCCAAGGGTGATGAGGCGCTCGTCGGGGTGAACCGGGGCTGCGCGGCCGCCTTCGCCGCCGTCTACGACTGCGAGGTGCCCGTGATCGCGGCCGTCCAGGGCTTCTGCCTCGGCGGCGGCATCGGCCTGGCCGGCAACGCGGACATGGTCGTCGCCTCCGAGGACGCCACCTTCGGGCTCCCCGAGGTCGACCGCGGCGCGCTCGGCGCCGCCACCCACCTGGCCCGGCTGGTCCCCCAGCACGCCATGCGCAAGATGGTCTACACCGCCAAGCCCATCACCGCCGCCGAGCTGGCCTCCTACGGCTCGGTCGCCGCGGTGGTGCCACCCGAGCGCCTCCGGGCGGCCGCCCTCGAGCTGGCCGCCGACATCGCCGCCAAGAGCCCGACCATCATCCGACGGGCCAAGGAGTCGCTCAACGGCATCGACCCGGTCGACGTGAAGCGCAGCTACCGCTTCGAGCAGGGCTTCACCTACGAGCTCCACGTGCGCGGCGTGGCCGACGAGCAGCGGGCCGCCTTCGTCGAGAAGCGCGACGCCGACACCTCCCAGTGAGCAGCTGATGGCCGACAAGCGCACCACCATCGACGACATCGTGGGCGAGCTCCGCTCGGGCATGACGATCGGGATCGGCGGCTGGGGCTCGCGCCGCAAGCCCATGGCCGTCGTGCGCGCCATCTGCCGCTCGGACCTGACCGACCTCACCGTCGCCGCCTACGGCGGCCCCGACGTCGGGCTGCTCTGCGCCACCGGCAAGGTGCGCAAGGTGGTGTGCGGGTTCGTCACCCTCGACTCCATCGCGCTCGACCCGCACTGGCGCGCCGCGCGCCAGCACGGGCGGGTCGAGGTCATGGAGGTCGACGAGGGGATGTTCTTCCTCGGGCTGCAGGCGGCCTCGTGGCGCGTCCCCTTCCTGCCCACCCGGGCCGGTCTCGGCTCCGACGTCCTCACCATCAACCCGGACCTGCAACTGGTCCGCTCCCCCTACGGCGCGGGCCATCCGTACCTCGCCGACCCGGCCGACGCCGACGTCGAGCTGGTGGCCATGCCGGCCCTCCACCTCGATGCCGCCATCGTCCACACCAACCGGGCCGACGCCGCGGGCAACGGCCAGGTGCTGAGTCCCGACGCCTTCTTCGACCCCCTGTTCCTCGGCGCCGCCGAGCGCCGCTTCATGACCACCGAGTCCATCGTGGAGAACGGCACGCTGGCCGGCGCGGCCCACCCGCTCTCGACCGTGCCCATCCACCGCATGCTGGTCGACGGCGTGGCCGAAGTGCCCGGTGGCGCGCACTTCACCGCCAACCCGCCCGACTACGGGCGCGACGAGTCGTTCCAGAAGGAGTACGCCACCTCCGCCACCGACCCGGCCGAGTGGGAGGCCTTCGCCAACCGCTACGTCCTGGTCGGCGACGACGAGTACCGGGCCCACGTGGCGGAGAGGTCGGAGTCGTGAGCGATACCGGCATGACCCGGGCGGAATCGTGCGTCATCGCCTGCGCCGACACCTGGCGCGGGGCGGGCGAGGTCATGGTCAGCCCGTTCGGCACCATCCCCGCCCTCGGCGCCCGCCTGGCCAAGCTCACCTTCGCGCCCGACATCGTCCTCACCGACGGCGAGGCCGCCCTGATGGTGGGCGCGCCGCCCATCGCCACCCGGCCGGCCGAACTGATCCGCGAGGCCGCCATGCCCTACCGCAGCGTCTTCGACGTCGTGTGGTCAGGGCGGCGCCACATCATGATGATGGCCAGTCAGATCGACCGCACGGGCAACCAGAACATCTCGGCCATCGGGCCGCACGAGAAGCCCAAGGTCCAGCTCGTCGGCGTGCGCGGCGCGCCCGGCAACTCGGTCAACCATCCCACCAGCTACTGGGTGCCCGACCACACCGTGCGCACCTTTGTGGAGCAGGTCGACGTGGTCAGTGGCGTGGGCTACGCGCGGGCCGCCGCGGCCGGCGCCGGGGCCACGCGCTTCCACGACATCAGCCGCGTCGTCTCGAACCTCGGCGTCTTCGACTTCGAGACGCCGGATCGCACCATGCGCCTGCGCTCGCACCATCCCGGCGTCACCGTCGACGACATCGTGGCCGCCACCGGCTTCTCGCTCACCATCCCCGACGACGTGGCCGAGACCCGACTGCCGACGCCCGAGGAGCTGGACCTCATCCGCGTCGTCCTCGATCCCGGCTCACTGCGCGACCGCGAGGTGCGGAGCTGACCGCCGACGCCGACGCCGGCGCCGACCCCAACGCCGGCGCACCGTTGCACCCGGCGCTCCACACCGAGCTGTGCGAGCGGATCGGCGTGCGCTACCCGCTGGTGCAGACCGGCATGGGCTGGGTCGCCGGCCCCCGCCTGGTCGCCGCCACGAGCGAGGCGGGCGGCCTGGGCATCCTGGCCTCGGCCACCATGAGCCTCGAGGAGCTGGCGGCCGCCATCGCCGAGGTGCGCCGCCGCACATCGGCACCCTTCGGCGTCAACCTGCGCACCGACGTGGCCGACGTGCACGAGCGCATCGAGCTGATGATCGAGACCGGCGCCCGGGTGGCCAGCTTCGCCCAGGCCCCCAACGCGGCCCTGGTCACCCGGTGCAAGGAGGCGGGGCTCTTCGTCGTGCCCACGGTCGGCGCCCGGCGCCATGCCGAGAAGGTGGCCGAATGGGGCGTCGACGCCGTCATCGCCCAGGGCGGCGAGGGTGGTGGGCACACCGGCACCGTCCCCACGACGCTCCTGCTCCCCCAGGTCGTCGACGCCGTCGGCGACCGCGTCCTCGTGCTCGCGGCGGGCGGCTTCTTCGACGGGCGTGGCCTCGTGGCCGCCCTGTCCTACGGCGCGGCCGGCGTCGCCATGGGCACCCGCTTCCTGCTCTCGGCGGAAAGCCGGGTGCCTGACGCCGTCAAGGCGCTGTATCTCGGCACCCCGGTCACGGGCACCGTCGTGACGACCAAGGTCGACGGCGCTCCCCAGCGCGTCGTGCGCACGGACCTGGTGGACCACCTGGAGTCGCAGTCGTGGGTGCGCGCACTGCCGCGGGCACTGCGCAGCGCCTACCGCTTCCGCCAGGAGACGGGCGCCAGCGTCGCCTCGCTGCTGCGCGAGGGGCGCGCCATGAAGGAGGGCAATGAGCTGACCTGGGCCCAGGTCGTCATGGCTGCCAACGCCCCCGTCATGACGAAAGCCGCGCTGGTCGAAGGGCGCACGGACGTCGGCGTTCTGCCGACGGGTCAGGTGGTGGGCGTGATCGACTCGCTGCCGACCGTGGCCGCCATCATCGCCTCGGTCATGGCCGAGGCGGACGGCGTCCTCCGGGGGTGGAGCGCCTAAGCGCCTTTGCCGTTGCCTACGGCCGCCGCGGCATTGCCCTGGGAGACGCGGCGCAACAGGTTCGACACCCGCTGGTGCGTCACACCGAAGAGGTGGGCGATGCTCGGGATGCTCTGTCCCTCGGCGCGCAGCGCCACGACGAGCGAACGGCGGAGATAGCCGCTCGCCTCGGACTGCCGGCGCAGGATCGTGCTCACCAGCTGCACGGTCCCAGGCTCGTCCTCGTCGCCGAGGATCGCCTTCCACTCGCGCCCGTTCTGCCGGGCCAGGCGGACATCGGCGATCCGCTCGGAGAGCAGCCGTTCACTCTCGGCGTTCTCCCGCAGCACGGATTCCAGCTCGTCGAGTGCGTGCAGTACCTCGTCAGAACCGGTTCCTCCCGGGTCGTCCCTGTGGTCCGGCATCGCGCTCTGTGCTCCTCCTCGCTGGGTCGCTTCCCGACGCAGATCAGTCGCCTCTGTGGCCAACATGCAGGTCGTTCCTCCAATCGGGAGCCGTACCACCGCCGACCCCGTCATCAGACGACACACGCTTTACGCCAGCTTAAGCGGGTGCCGCACGCCATGGCGTCAGCTTGTCCTTACCCGAAACGGTCCGGCTCACACAAAGTTCGCGCCCCCAGGCCCGAACTTCCCCGCTACCTGGGTTTCAGCGACTCAGCAGCACGGAGGATCCGTGGCCGAACAGGCCCTGGTTGGCCGTGACGGCGACCCGGGCCCCCTCGACCTGGTGCCCGGACGCCGTGCCGCGCAGCTGCCACACGCACTCGCACACCTGGGCGATGGCCTGGGCCGGGATGGCCTCGCCGAAGCAGGACAGGCCCCCCGACGGGTTGACGGGCACCCGGCCGCCCAGGGTGGTGGCGCCGTCGCGCAACAGCTTCTCCGCCTCCCCCTCGCCGCACAGGCCGATGTCCTCGTACCAGTCCAGCTCGAGCGCGGACGAGAGGTCGTAGACCTCGGCCAGGTCGACGTCCTCGGGGCCGATGCCGGCCTCGGCGTAGGCCGCCGTGGCGATGGAAGGCCGGAATCCCGCGGCGGCCACCGCAGCGTCGTGCCCACCGGTCGCCGCGGCCGAGTCGGTGGAGAAGTTCGGCATCTCGATCACCGTGTTGGGGAACGTCGGGGTGACGGTCGACACGGCATCGATGGCGACGAGCGGCTCGGTGCCGCCGGCGTGGCGCCGGGCGAACTCCATGGACGAGAGGACGAGGGCCGCCCCGCCGTCGGAGGTGGCGCAGATCTCCAGCAGGCGCAGCGGGTCGGCCACCATCGGGGAGGCCAGGACCTCGTCGACCGTCACCTCCTTGCGGTAGCGCGCGTAGGGGTTGGCGAGCCCGTGCCGCGCGTTCTTGACCTTGACCCGTGCGAAGTCCTCCTCGGTGGCGCCGAAGCGGTCCATGCGCCGGCGCGCGTACAAGCCGAAGTAGGTCGGGTTGGTGGCCCCCATGAGATGGAAGCGCAACCAGTCAGGGTCGTCCTTGCGGTCGCCGCCGCCCACCGGGGCGAAGAAGCCCTTCGGCGTCGTGTCCGCGCCCACCACCAGCGCGACGTCGCACAGCCCCGCCAGGATCTGCGCCCGCGCGTTGGCGATGGCGACCGCCCCCGATGCGCACGCCGCGTAGACGCTCGAGACCCGCGCCCCGGTCCACCCCAGCGCCTGGGCGAAGGTCGCCCCGGACACGAAGCCCGGGTAGCCGTTGCGGATCGTGTCGGCCCCGGAGACGAACTGCATGTCGCGCCAGCCCAGTCCGGCGTCGGCCATGGCGTCGCGGGCGGCCGCCAGCCCGTACTCGACGAAGGGACGCCCCCACTTGCCCCACTCGTGCATGCCCGCACCGAGCACGGCCACCTTCTTGTCGTCGGGCATCCTCAGGCCTCCCCGCCGGTCCCGCCGGCCGCACCGGCCGCGCCGGCTCCGAGCGGGCGCCACTTCCACACGAGGTAGTCGCAGTCATCCTCGGTGTAGAGGGTGTCGACGACCAGCTCGACCTCGTCGCCCACCGTCAGGTCGTCCACCGTGACCCCGGGCACCACCTGGCCCATGACGACCAGCTTCTCGGCCGCCAGCTCCACGGCGGCCAGGCAGAAGGGGACGTAGGGGTCGGCCGCCACGTACGGCGGTGGTGGCTTGTAGCGGGCGTCGGTGTAGGACCAGATGCGGCCGTGCCGTGAGAGCTCGACCGTCTCGAAGGTGACGGAGCCGCAGTCGGGGTTCCTGCAGTAGCCGGCCTCGGCCGGGAAGGCGTACGTCCCGCACTCGGCGCAGCGCGACCCGAGCAGGGCCGGCGCCTCGCCGGCCTCACCCGTGGTGAACCAACCCTCGACCGCGGGGACGCCGCGCGGCATCAGCCGATCCGCTCGAGGATCGTGGCGTTCGCCTGCCCGCCGCCCTCGCACATCGTCTGCAGCCCGTACCGCGCGCCCGGTCCGCTCCATCTCGTTGAGCAGCGTCGCCATGAGGCGCGCGCCCGAGCACCCGGTGGGGTGGCCGATGGCGATGGCGCCGCCGTTGGGGTTCACCTTGGCCATGTCGGGTCCATACTCGCGCGCCCAGGCCAGCACGACCGAGGCGAAGGCCTCGTTGATCTCCACCACGTCCATGTCGTCGAGCGACAGCTTCGCCTTGGCCAGCACGAGCTCGGTGGCCGGGATCACCGCCGTCAGCATGATCTGGGGGTCGTTGGCCGCCACGGCGAACGTGTGGAAGCGCGCCCGGGGCCGCAGGCCCAGCGACGACGCCCGCTCCTCGCTCATGATGAGCACGGCGGCGGCGCCATCGGAGATCTGCGACGACGTCCCCGCCGTCACGGTCCCCGTCTCGGAGAAGGCCGGCTTGAGGTTGGCCAGCTTCTCGAGCGAGGTGTCGCGGCGCACGCCCTCGTCGGCGCTGAGGAGCCCGCGTCACCTCGGCCGCGCCCGGGACGTCGGGGTGGACGCCGCGCCTCGAGCGGCACGATCTCGTTGGCGAAGCGGCCCTCGTCCTGGGCGTGGGCCGCCCGCTGGTGCGAGCGCAATGCGAACTCGTCCATCTCCTCGCGGGCGATCTTCCAGCGCCGGGCGATCTCCTCGGCGCACTCGCCCTGATGGATGAGCTCGAAGCGCTCCTTGTAGAGAGGCCCGTAGGCCTCGCCCGGCCCGGGCTCGGTCGTCGACCCGATGGGCACGCGGCTCATCGACTCCACGCCGGCCCCGATGGCCACGTCCATGGCCCCGGCCATCACGGCCTGGGCGGCGAAGTGGATGGCCTGCTGGGCGGAGCCGCACTGGCGGTCGACGGTGGTGCCCGGGACCGACTCGGGGAATCCGGCGGCCAGGGCCGCGTTGCGGGCGATGTTCATGGCCTGCTCCCCGACCGTCATGGTGCAGCCCATGACGACGTCCTCCACCAGGGAGGGGTCCAGGTCGTTGCGGGCCAGCAGGGCGGCCAGGGGCTGGGCGGCCAGGTCGGTGGCGTGCCATCCGGAGAGGCGCCCTCCGCGGCGGCCCACGGGGGTACGGACGGCGTCGACGATCACGGCGTTGGGCATAAGGGGTCAATTCTGACGCCGAATCAGATCTGGTGCCAGACGGGCCCGACCTTGGCAATGCCGGGGGCGCTGTGGAAGATTCCCCTCCGTCATGGATCTCACCTTCAGCGCGGCGCAGGAGGCCTTCCGGGCCGAGGCCCGGGCCTGGCTGGAGGCGCACGTTCCCGCCGACCCCCTGCCCTCGCTCGATACCCCTGAGGGCTTCGAGGCCCACCGGGCCTGGGAGCGCACCATGTTCGAGGACCGCTGGTCCGTGGTCAGTTGGCCCGCCGAGTACGGCGGGCGCGACGTCGGGATCTTCGAGTGGCTCGTGTTCGAGGAGGAGTACTACCGCGTCCGCTGCACCCACCCGGGTGAGCCAGAACGGCATCTTCCTGCTCGCGCCGACCATGCTCGAGTACGGGACCGAGGCCCAGAAGGCGCGCTACCTCCCGTCGATGGCGTCCGGCGACGAGATCTGGTGCCAGGGCTGGTCCGAGCCCGACGCCGGCAGCGACCTGGCCGGCATCCGCTCGCGGGCGGCGCGCAACGCGGCGGGCGACGGCTGGATCCTGAACGGCCAGAAGACCTGGGCCAGCCGCGGCGCCTTCGCCGAGTGGTGCTTCGGCATCTTCCGCACCGACCCCGACGCGGAGCGCCACCGCGGGCTCACCTACTTCCTCGTCGCCATGGACACGCCGGGCGTCACCGTGCGGCCGATCCCCCAGATCGACGGCGAGACGGGCTTCGCCGAGATCTTCTTCGACAACGTCGAGGTGCCCGAGGACCAGGTGCTGGGCGAGGTCGGCGCCGGCTGGTCCGTCGCCATGGCCACGGCGGGCTCCGAACGCGGCCTCTCGCTGCGCAGCCCGGCGCGCTACACCGAGGCAGCCGACCGCCTCCTCCTGCTCTACGCTCGAACGCGGCGGCCCGGCCGCCTCCGCCGACGCCGTGGCGCAGGCCCACATGCACGCCGAGGCCTACAAGCTGCACACCTACTGGACGGTGTCGCGCGTCGCCCGCGGCCACGCGGTCGGCCCCGAGGCCAGTTGCAACAAGATCTTCTGGTCCGAGACCGACGTCGCTATCCACACCGCCGCGCTCGACCTGCTCGGACCCGAGGCCGAGCTGCTCGAGGCCGGCGCGTCCCGGCGACTGGCTGGACGGCTATCTCTTCTCTCTGGCCGGACCGATCTACGCCGGGACCAACGAGATCCAGCGCAACGTGGTGGCCGAGCGCCTGCTCGGGCTGCCCCGGGGCTGAGCGCGCCGAGCGGGCTGAGGGATGAGGGGCTGAGCAGGCCGGCCATGGACTTCGCCTTCACCGAGGAGCAGGACGCGCTGCGCGAGGGCGTGCGCACGGTGCTCGACACCGAGTGCACGACCGACGCACTGCGTGCCTTCGAGCTGGCCGACGAGGCCGGCCGGGCGGCGCAGGGCCAGAACCGCTGGGCCGTGCTGGCCGAGCTGGGCGCGCCCGCGCTCATCGTGCCCGAAGCCGCCAACGGTCTGGGCCGGGGTGACGTCGACCTCGTGGGGGTGCTGGAGGAGGCGGGCCGAGTCGGCCTGCCCGAACCGCTCCTCGAGACGGCCGCGCTCGCGGCACCGACCCTCGCCGCGCTGCTCCCCGACCCCGCCGCCGCGGCCGCGCTGGTCGCGCTGGTCGAGGAGGACGTCAGCTTCGCCGTCGGCGGCATCGACGTCACGCCGACGGGGATCGTCTCGCCGACCGAGGTCTCCGCAGACGGCACGCTCCGCACGCCCCGCGTCGTCGGTGCGCGCGATGCGGGGCTGCTGCTGCTGGCCGTCCGCGACGCCGAATCGGGCTGGCAGCTGCACGCCGTGCCGGCCGCAGTGTGCACGGCGTACCCCACGCCGGCGCTCGAGCGCGTCGCGCGATCTCTCCACCGTGCACTGGCCGCTGGCGTCGGACACGCTGCTGGCCTACGGGGTGGCGGCCGAGGCCGCGGTGGCACTGCTGGCGGACCGGGCCGCCGCCGGGACCGCGGCGCTGCTCGTCGGGCTGGCCGAGCGCATGCTGGCCATGGCCGCCGCGTACGCCAAGGAGCGCCACCAGTTCGGCAAGCCGATCGGCAGCTTCCAGGCCGTCAAGCACCTCCTGGCCAACGCGCGGGTGGCGCTCGAGTTCGCCCGCCCCGCCACCTACCGCGCCGCCTGGTCGCTGGCCACGGCGCAGCCCACGCTGTCCCACGACGCGTCCATGGCCAAGGCGATGGCGTCGGACGCGGCCGACCTGGCCGCCCGCGTGTCCCTCCAGGTCCACGGCGCCATCGGCTACACCTGGGAGTGCGACCTCCACTTCTTCTTGAAGCAGACGTGGGCCCTGTCACGGGCCTGGGGCGACGCCGCCACCCACCGCCGGCTCGTGCTCGCCCAGGTCAGGAACAGCTCGTCGGGCGGACACGACACGTGAAGATCCAGCCCCCGCTCGAGGTGTGGCTCGTGACCTGTAGTTCGGGCGATCACCCACCAGAACGAGGATCGGGCTGGAGGCGGCCGGGAACCCCCTGTGCAACGATTCTGAGCAACACAACGGTGCACGAACCTCAGGAGAGCACCAGGATGGGCGGCCCGTGCTCGAACACCGGTACAGAGCAACCATGACGCTGGGCACGAGACTTCGATCATTTGCTTCCAAGGGCTACCGGCGGCTGGCCGCGGGCAGCTCCGCGCGGCAGGGGTCAGGGCACCAATCAGGGCACCAATTCGATGGCGCGCAATTTCGAGTCCCTCGAGACCTGTCTCGGACACCGGTCGAGCTCTCATCTGTCCTCGTGCTCGGCGAATGTGTGGGCTCCTGGCTGGCCGACGGTGCCGCGAGCATCGGGTCCGAACATGACTTCCTGCTCATCAACAACTACTCCGTGCTTCCGGACTCGCCACCACGCCCAGCCGCCGACTACGACTTCCAACTCATCCAGTTGCCATTGCGCTCGGTGCTCCCCGAGTGGGACTACCTGCGTCTTCCGTTTGACGACGAGAGCGCCTGGCAGAAGCTGCTGGAGACGAGCAGGTCACGACTGGGCCAAATGGTCGACTCGGCCATGCGTTACAACGTCGAGTCCGGATTGCTCACGTTTGTCGCCGGGTTCCTCCTTCCTCAGCAGAACCCGATGGGGCGACTGCTGGACCGAGATGATCCAAGGAATCTCGTCTTTCTGGTCGAGTCGCTCAATCGTCATCTCGCAGGCCTTCTTGCGACGTACAGCGGTTCATATTTTCTTGACATCGATGGAATCGCATCCGGATTCGGGAAGCGATTCATTCAGGACGACGTGATCAATGCCAGCACCCACGGTTCTTTTCTGAGCGATTGGGACGAGAGGCGCGACGGTGGTCGAATTGAGCCGCCAAAGGGGATCACCGAGTACTTCGACGTCCGCGTGGACGGGTTCAGAGATGCAGTCTGGGCGGAGCTTCTGGCTCTGTACCGAACGGTTCGACAATTGGATCAAGTCAAGCTCGTGATCGTCGATCTTGACGACACACTCTGGCGCGGGGTCATTGCTGAAGAGAGCGATCTGGACGACGACTCCATCGAGGGTTGGCCGATGGGCGTGATCGAAGCTCTCTCGTTTCTGAAGAAGCGGGGAATTCTGCTCGGGATCATCAGCAAGAATGACGAGAGCAAGATCGAGGGGTTGTGGGATGCGATCTTTCGTGGGCGGCTCGAGCTCAGTGACTTCGTTGTCCGAAAGATCAATTGGCAATCCAAGATGGACAACTTCGAAGAAGTTCTCCACGAGGTGAACCTGTTGTCGCGCAACGTCGTGTTCATCGATGACAACCCGGTCGAACGGGCGGCGATTCAAGCCGCCTTTCCAGACGTCCGTGTCTTGGGAGCCGAGCTCTATCAAGTACGGCGGATTCTGATGTGGTCACCTGAGACCCAGGTGCCATTTGTCTCGGCCGAGTCCGCTCGCCGCACGGAAATGGTGCACGGTCAAGTGGAGCGGGAGAGAGAGCGTACGCAAGTCCCTCGAGATGAGTTTCTGAGGAATTTGAACGTTCGAGTACGGCTTTTCGACATCGCCACCGTGCAGGACGACAGATTCCCGCGCTGCCTGGAACTCGTCAACAAGACGAACCAATTCAATACTAGCGGGCTGCGCCGTACACCGGAGAGCTGCGCCGCTCTCTTTCGGAGTGGCGGATCTTTCATCACGTTCGAGGTCAGTGACAGATTCACGCGTTACGGAATCGTCGGGGTTGTCGTGCTCAATCGAGATTCACATGGAACGCACATAGAGCAATTCGTGATGAGCTGCCGTGTGTTCGGCCTCGACGTCGAGCTGGCCGTGCTCGAGATGGTCGTGCAACGCGAGGCGGCAAGGGGGCCCGTTACGGCATTCTTGGCGAAATCGCCCAGCAACCAACCGTGTTGGGATGTCTACCGTCGCGCGGGATTCGTCGAGGGTGACCGCGAGACGACGTGGGTTGTTCCCGGGACTTTCGAAGCAGCCGTACCAAATTGGTGCACCACGGAGTGGGTCACCAAGAGCGTGTCCTGAAGGCTGAGGGCACCGCGATTTCGCCGTCGGTCCCCAAAGTCGCTTATTTGCTTCCGGGGCTGGAATTCTCAGATCGCCCAGCTGAGTTGCCGGCGACGCCCTGTGGACGGCAATGTCCGATTCCCGCCAGTAATAGTCACAGCGGCGTGCCAGGCTGGCACCCGTGATCGAGGACCCGGAACGCTGCTACCAGGCGGCGCAGAGCAAGGACGCCCGCTTCGACGGCTGGTTCTTCTGCGCCGTCACCTCCACCGGGATCTACTGCCGCCCGAGCTGCCCCGCCCGCACGCCCAAGCGCGAGAACATGCGCTTCTACGCCACCGCGGCCGCCGCCCAGCAGGCCGGGTTCCGCGCCTGCCTGCGCTGCCGGCCCGACGCCACCCCGGGTTCGCCGGAGTGGAACGTCCGGGCCGACGTCGTGGCCCGGGCCATGCGGCTGATCCGCGACGGCGTCGTGGACCGGGAAGGGGTCGAGGGCCTGGCCGGGCGTCTCGGCTACAGCACGCGCCAGCTGAACCGCCTCATCACCGCCGAGGTCGGCACCGGGCCGCTCGCGCTGGCCCGGGCGCAGCGCAGCCAGACGGCGCGTGTCCTGCTGGAGACGACCGAGCTCCCCGTCGCCCACGTGGCCTTCGCCGCCGGCTTCTCCAGCGTGCGCCAGTGCAACGACACGGTGCGCCAGACGTTCGCCGACACTCCGAGCGGGCTGCGGGCCCGGGCGGCGCGCACCGCCCAGGGCAAGCGCGCCCGCCGGGAACCGGCCACGCAGGCCATCCGCCTGCGGCTGCCCTGCCGGCGGCCCTTCAACCCTGCGTCGGTCCTCGACTTCCTGGGCCTGCGCGCGCTGCCCGGGGTCGAGGCGCTCGACGGTGCCTCCTACACGCGCAGCCTGCGCCTGCCCCATGGCCCCGGCATCGTCACGCTCAGCGCCCCGGACGCCGAGGGCGACGACGGCCCGGCCTACGTGGAGGGCGCGCTCATGCTCTCGGACCTGCGCGACCTGCACACCGCGGTGGCGCGCTGCCGCCAGCTGCTCGACCTCGACGCCGACCCGGTCGCCATCTGGGAGGCCCTGCGCGACGACCCGCTGATCGGCGCCATGGCCCGGCGCGATCCCGGGCGCCGCGTCCCGGGCGCCGCGGACGGCTTCGAGCTCGCCGTGCGCGCTGTCATCGGGCAGCAGGTCTCGGTCCCCGGGGCGCGCACCGTCGCCGGGCGCCTCGTCCAGGCGGCTGGCGACGTCCTCCCTGCGCCCGTCGGCGCCGTGACCCATCTCTTCCCCACGCCCGCCGCGCTCGTCGAGCTGGACCGGCACGACCCGGGTGCGTTCGCCATGCCGGCGGGTCGCCGGCGCGCCCTCGTGGCGCTGGCAGAGGCCGTGGAGGCCGGCGACGTGGTGATCGACCCCGGGGCCGACCCGACCGAGCTGCGGCGCTCGCTCGTGGCCCTCCCGGGCATCGGCCCGTGGACGGCGGAGTACGTCGCCATGCGGGCGCTGCGCGACCCCGACGCCTTCATGCCGACGGATCTCGGAATCCGGAGGGCGGCGGTCGCCCTCGGTCTGCCCGACGACCCGACCCACCTGCGCGAGCTCACCGAGCACTGGCGGCCCTGGCGCAGCTACGCCATGGCCCACCTGTGGGCGCTGCCCGCGGCCGCCACCCCACAACTCCCCACCCGACCAGCGAAAGGACGTGCCGCATGACCACCACCACAACCACCGCCACAACCACCATGCCCCTCGACACCCCGATCGGGCGGCTCGTCTTGGAGGCCGACGGCGACGTGCTGATCGGCCTCAGGCTTCCGAACGCGCCGCGCAACGGGCGCCGCGACAGCGACGACGTGCTGCCCATCCTCAAGGAGGCGGCGACGCAGCTCGAGGAGTACTTCGCCGGCGAGCGCACCGACTTCGACCTCGCGATGGAGCTCGATGGCACCCCGTTCCAACAGGAGGTGTGGGCCGAGCTGGCGCGCATCCCCTACGGCGAGACCATCAGCTACGGCGAGCTGGCCCGCCGGGTCGGCCGGCCCAGGGGGCCGCGGGCGGTGGGCCAGGCCAACGGCCGGAACCCGATTGCCATCATCGTGCCCTGCCACCGCGTGCTCGCCAGTAACGGCATCGGCGGCTACGGAGGCGGGCTGAAGGTCAAGCGCGCGCTCCTCGCGCTGGAGGGTGTCACCGCATAAGGTGCGCCGGTGGAAACGGCCCGGAGTGTGCACGACGCGTTCGACCTGACGGGCCGCGTGGCCCTCGTGACCGGGGCCGGCAGCGGCATCGGGCGCACGACGGCCGAGGTCTTGGCCGGCGCCGGCGCCATCGTCGTGTGCGCGGACATCAACGCTGCCACCGCGACCGAGACGGCGCTCGACATTCTCAACCATGGTGGCCGGGCCGAGAGTGCCGAGCTCGACGTGGCCGCCCGGGGTGCGGCGGCGAAACTCGTCGACCACGTCGCGGCGCGCCACGGTGGGCTTCACGTCATGTGCAACATCGCGGGCATCATGATCGACAGCCCCATCATCGACGTCGATCCCGACGAGTTCGACCGCATCCTGGCCGTGAACCTCAAGGGCGTGCTGTACGGATGCCAGGCCGCCGGAAGGGTGATGGTGGCCCAGCGCGGCGGCTCGATCATCAACATGACCTCGGCGGCGGTGCTGGCGCCGTCACCCGGCGTCGGGCCCTACGCCATCTGCAAGGCCGGGGTGGCCCAGCTGACCAAGTCGATGGCGGTCGAGGTCGGCGAGTTCGGCGTGCGGGTCAACTCGGTGGCTCCGGGCTTCGTCCCCACCAACATGACGGCGCGCTACTACACGAACCCCGACGGCACGGTGAACGAGGAATCCAAGGCCGCCGCGCTCGCGCCGATGGCGCGGTTCGCCCCGCTCCGGCGGGTCGGCGAGACCGCCGATGTGGCCTACGGCGTGCTGTATCTCGCCTCGGACGCCAGCAGCTTCGTGACGGGGCAGTTGCTCAGCCCTAACGGCGGCGTCTCCATGCACTACTAGCCCGCGCCGGTCAGGACAGGCGCATCAGGTCGAACTGGCCGCTCGTGGTGTTGGACGCGACGACCGCCGGGCCCGGGCCGATCAGCGTGACGGCCGCACCGACACCTGCGGGATCGCTTGCCGCGCCCTGCGGGGTGAGACGGAAGACGCACGACGACGGTGTGGTCGGCGACGCCTGCGGACAGGCCGGGTTGCTGCCGGCCGGCTCCAACACGAGCGCCCCCGCGGCGGAGTCCGCCACGGTGCTCGTCACCGAGCCGTTGTAGGTCCCCAGCGTGTGGAGCGTGGCGGCGTCGTAGGTGGTGTAACTCGCATCGAGGCCCTGGCCGGCGGGCTCGCTCACCCACACCGCGCCGCCCGCGACGACGTCGAGGTATTGCACGCCGCCCCCCTTGCCGTTGGGTTTGTCGGCCAGCTCCGGACCGACCACGCTCGCACCGCTGGGGCGCAGCGCGACCAGGGTGTGGTCGGCGCGCTCGTAGAACACGGAGCCGTCGGGCCCGACGGCGGCGCTCAGCCCGCGCACGAGCAGGCGGGGCGCGGCCGACGAGCTGGGGTCGATCCGGTACACACTGACCGTGGTGCCCTGCGTCACCGAGACGAAGACGGCGCCGCCTGCCGCCGTCAGCGAGACGAGATTGCTGTTCGAGCTGTTGGCGGCCTTCACGGGCGGCGTCGCCCACTGGCCGTCCTGGTTGCCGGTCGAACGGTTGTAGGCGTACACGTTGGAGTACGTCGCGGCGTAGAAATTGGTGGCGTCGGCGGCCAGCGCGGCGATGCCGGTCGCCACGTGCTCGGCGACCAGGGCGGGGCCGTTGCCGTCCACCACCCAGGCGACCGCGGGCGAGGGGCTCGTGGGGTCCTGCGGCGCGGCGAACACGGCGCCGTCGGGAGACTCGGCGGCCGTGACGCGGTCGGCCGCGAACGGGAGAGCGATCGGTGCGCCCACCTGCAGTGGCCCCGTGCTCGACACCGGTGCGAGCGTCGAGCCGGGGGTGACGGTCGTCGTCGACGTGGTCGACGTCGACGTCGACGTGGCCGTCGTCGTGGTCGACGTCTGGCGCGCGGAGGTCGGCGTCGGAGGGCCCGAGCTGCAGGCGGCCAGCAGCAGCGGGGCCGCCACGGACGTCACCAATCCCAATTGCCGGTGCCGCCCTGGTTTCCCGCGCATGGCCGCCAGTATTACGTGCAACGGGAGGGCGGTACGGTGCACCCATGGCCACCACCCGCGACATCTCCTATGAAGCCGACGGCCGCTCCATGATCGGCACCCTCGCCCTGCCGGACGGGAGCGGTCCCCGCCCGGGCGTCCTGGTCTGCCACGAGGGGCCGGGGCTCGACGACCATGCGCGGGCCCGCGCCGTCCGCCTGGCCGACGAGCTCGGCTACGTCGCCTTCGCGCTCGACTACCACGGCGAGGGAAAGCCCATCACCGATCGCGAGCAGATGATGGCCCGCATCGGGGAGCTGCGGATGGACCCGGCGCGCGCCTGGGCGGTCGGCACCGCCGGCCTCGACGTCCTGTGCGCCGAGCCGCGCACCAACAGCGACCGTCTGGCCGCCATCGGCTACTGCTTCGGCGGCACGCTCTCCCTGGAGTTGGCGCGCGGCGGGGCCGACCTCAGGGCCGTCGTCGGCTTCCACTCCGGCCTCTCCACCGTGCACCCCGAGGATGCCCGCAACATCACCGGCAAGGTCCTGGCCCTCATCGGCGCCGACGACCCCATCGTCAACTACGACGAGCGCCGCGCCTTCGAGGAGGAGATGCGGGCCGGCGGGGTCGACTGGCAGCTCGTCGCCTACGGCGGCGCCGTGCACTCCTTCACCAACCCGCGGGCCTCCATGGTCGACATCCCCGGCATCGCCTACGACGAGGCGACGGACCGCCGCTCCTGGCAGGCGATGCTCGACCTGTTCTCCGAGGTCTTCGGCTGATTCCCTTCCATCAACGGCGCATCTGACGCCCCGTCAGGTGCGGGCTACGCTCGATGCCCATGCCTGAGCCCCTCCCGATGATCATCTCGGTGGACGATCACGTGGTCGAGCCGCCCAATGTGTGGCTGGACCGCCTGCCCTCCAAGTACGCCGAGGTCGGGCCGCGGATCGTGCGCGCGCCAATGCCCGAGGTGGAGTACCGCGGTGGGTCGCTCAAGGTCAAGCCCGGTGCGGAGGGTGTGCCCGTCGACTGGTGGTACTACGAGGATCTCAAGCGGCCCCTGCTGCGCGTCGACTCCGCCGTCGGCGTGCCACGCGAAGAGGTGACCATGAAGGGCGTCACCTACGAAGACATGCGTCCCGGCTCCTACGAGGTGAAGCCGCGCCTCGAGGACATGGACGCCAATCACATCGAGGCCGCGCTGTGCTTCCCGACCTTCCCCCGCTTCTGCGGCCAGACCTTCACCGAGGCCAAGGACAGGGAGCTCGGCCTGCTCTGCATTCGGGCCTACAACGACTGGATGGTCGAGGAGTGGTGTGGCGACTCAGCCGGGCGGCTCATCCCCCTCTGCCTCATCCCGCTGTGGGACGCGGAGCTCGCCGCGGCCGAGGTGCGGCGCAACGCCGACCGCGGCGTACGCGCCGTGTGCTTCAGCGAGATCCCGCCCTTCCTCGGCCTGCCGAGCGTGCACGATCCCGACCACTACTGGGACCCCTTCTTCCGGGCCTGCAGCGAGACGCAGACGATCGTGAACATGCACATCGGGAGCTCGTCGAAGATGCCGTCGACCTCGGCGGACGCCCCGCCGGCGGTCGGCTCGACCCTGACGCATACCAACGCCACCTTCTCGCTCGTCGACTTCCTCTTCAGCGGTGTCTTCGTCCGCCTCCCCGATCTGAAGGTGGCCTACTCGGAGGGGCAGATCGGATGGATCCCCTACATCTTGGAGCGGGCCGACCGGGTCTGGGAGGACAACCGCGGGTGGGGCGGGGTGGCCGACATCGTGCCGGAGAAGCCGTCGAGCTACTTCAAGGACCACGTGTGGGGCTGCTTCTTCGACGACGCCCACGGGCTGCGCTCGGTGGACGAGATCGGCGTGGACAACATCACCTACGAGTCCGACTACCCGCACTCGGACTCGACCTGGCCCCGTACCCGCGAGATCGCCGAGGAGCAGATGGCGGACCTCACCGACGAGCAGCGCCGCAAGATCGTGCGCGGGAACGCGATCAAGCTGTTCGGCCTCGACTTCGACGCCTGATCCCGCGCCACCGGCCTCGCCTGACGCATGGACCTCCGCTACACCGCGCCGGAGCAGGCGTTCCGCCGGGAGCTGCGCGACTGGTTGGCCGCCACGCTGCCCGGCGTGGGGGAACCGCCGCCCCACGATGACTGGCCCGCCCGGCGCGCCTACGACCTGCGCTGGCAGCGCCTCCTCTTCGATGCGGGCTACGCCGGGGTCGACTGGCCGGCCGAGGGCGGCGGGCGGGGCGCCTCCCCGGTGGAGCAGCTGATCTTCAAGGAGGAGTGCGAGCGGGCCGGCGCGCCCTACGTCGGGGTGAACTTCGTCGGGCTCCTCCACGCCGGTCCGACCATCATCGCCGAGGGCACGGCGGCACAGAGGGAGCGCTACCTCCCGGCCATCCTGCGCGGCGAGGAGGTGTGGTGCCAGGGCTTCAGCGAGCCCGACGCGGGCAGCGACCTGGCCTCGCTGCGCACGCGGGCCGTGCGCGACGGGGACGACTACGTGGTCACCGGCTCGAAGATCTGGACGTCCCATGCCGTGGTGGCCGACTTCTGCGAGCTGCTCGTGCGCACCGGGGAGGAGCGCAACCGCGGCATCACCTGGCTGATCATGCCCATGGACGCGTCCGGAATAGAGATCCGGCCGCTGCGCACCATCGCGGGCACCACCGAATTCGCCGAGCTGTTCCTCAACGAGGTGCGGGTGCCGGTGGCCAACCGCGTCGGTGACGAGAACGACGGCTGGCGCGTCACCATGGTCACGTTGTCCTTCGAGCGCGGCACGGCCTTCGTGGGCGAGCTTCTCGAGTGCATGCGGCTGCTCGGCGAGCTGGCCCGCCTGGCCGAGCGCCTCGGACTCATGGACGACGCCGGGGTGGCGCGGCGCATCGGCCACCTGGTGGCCGCGTTCGACGCCCTGTGGGCGATGACCAAGCGCAACGTCTCGGAGGCGGCGCAGACAGGGATCCCCGGTATCGGTGGTTCCGTCTTCAAGCTCTCGTTCTCCGAGCACTCCCAGGCGCTCGGTGACCTGGCGATGGAGTTGCTGGACCGGGCCGCGCTGTGCGCGGACCCGCTGGTCGGACGCGACGGCGCGCCCCTCGGGAACGCCGAGCAGCTGGCGGCGTGGTTCAAGTCGATCTCGAGCACCATCGCCGCCGGCACCTCGCAGGTGCAGCGCAACATCGTGGCCGAGCGCATCCTCGGGCTGCCGAAGGCCCGGCGCTGATGGACTTCCGCGTCGGCGAGGAGCAGCGCGAGCTGGCCGAGGGCATCCGGGCCATGGTGGCCGGGCGGCTACCGCTCGAACACCTGCGCACCCGGGAGGGTGATGCCCGCGCCATCACCGACGACGACTGGGCGGCGTTGGGTGAGACCGGCGTGTTCTCGCTGACCCTGCCCGAGCCGGTGGGCACCGGACTGACCATGGCCGAGGCCGTCGTCGTCTTCGAAGAGCTCGGGCGGGCGCTGGTGCCCGGACCGCTGGTCGGCACCTTCCTGGCGGCGCGGGCCGGGCTGGTCGAGGGCGTGGCCGAGGGCCGCGCCCAGGTCGGCGTGCACTGCGCCGGGCCCGGGTCCGGGTCCGGGCCAGTCCTGGTCGAGCACCTGGAGGCGCTGGACGCGCTGCTCGTCTTTGCGGCGAGTGGTGCAGGGATGACGCGGCTACTCGTTCCTGCCCCGACCGCGGGTGCGACCCGCATGGAAGCGCCGCTCGACCCGCTGACACCGCTCTGGCACCTCGAGTCGCTCCCACCGGGCGCGCCGTTGGCGAACGACGACGGGTCGTTGTTCCGCGACGGCGCGCTCCTGACCGCGGCGCTCCAGGTCGGCCACGCCGCCGAGGCGCTCGACCTGGCCGTGGCGTACGCCAAGGAGCGTCAACAGTTCGGCACACCGATCGGCAGTTTCCAGGCCATCAAGCACATGTGCGCCGACATGCTCGTGCGCGCCGAGATCGCCCGCGCCGCCGTGCACGCGGCGGCCTGCCTGGCCGACCAGGCCGACGTCGTCGACGCCGAGGCGGCCGCGACGGGGTGCACGCCGGACCAAGTGGTGGAGCGGGCCGTCGGCGGGGCCAAGCTGCTGGCCGACGAGGCCGCCATCGGCAACGCCCGGTCGGCCATCCAGGTGCACGGGGGCATGGGCTTCACCTGGGAGGTCCCTCTCCACCTGCACCTCAAGCGGGCGCGGGCGCGCGCGACCACCTTCGGCAACCCCGCCGAACGTGCGGGCGCCCTGGCCGCCTACGCCGGTGGGAATACATGAATCCACCCGCCTGATCGGAGTCCGCCATGACCGACCCTGCCCTGATTCCCGCCGACGTCGTGCGCACCGTCCCCGAGGGGGAGGTCGTCTACGGCATGCAGCTCCCCATACAGTCGCAGTCCACGCTGTATGTGGCCGACTGGGAGAAGGAGGCCGGCCCGACGGAGCTGGCCCGGATCGCCCGCGTGGCCGACGAGGCGGGTTTCTTCTATCTGGGCGTGTGCGACCACACCGCCATCCCGCGCCGACTTGCCGACGCCATGGGCACCATCTGGTACGACACGACCGCCACGCTGGGCTGGCTAGCCGCCGTGACGACACAGACCCACCTGTTGTCCCACGTGCTGATCCTGGCCCAGCGCCACCCACTGCGCGCCGGCCAAGGAGCTCTCGACGATCGATCGCCTGTCGGGCGGCCGCCTCATCGTCGGGGTGGGCGCCGGCCACGTCCCCGAGGAGTACGAGCTGTTGACGGGCGACTTCGCCGAGCGCGGCCGTCACACCGACGAGGCGGTGTCCGCGCTGGCCCGCGCCTTCATCGACGAGTTCCCGGACCTGCCCGGGCCGCGCTTCCCGCCGCGACATGGGGATCGCGCCCCGTCCGGTGCGCCAGCCCCGCCCGCCGATCTGGATCGGCGGCTCCTCCCCCGCGGCCATCCGCCGCACCGCGGCGTTCGGGGACGGCTGGCTCCCCCAGGGCACACGCCGCCGCGACCTACCGGCCCAGATCGCGCGGCTGCGCGAGCTGCGGGCCGAGCTGCGGGGCGGGGCACCCATCGACATCGGCACCATCGTCGAGCCCATCTACCTCACCTCCTTCGGTTCGGGCTGGGACCTGCCCGGGTGGGTCCTCTCCGGAGGCGCCGACGAGGTGGCCTCCTCGCTCCGCGAGCTGGTCGACATGGGCGTCAACCACCTGCAGGTGCGCTTCATGGCCCGGAGCGCGGAGGAGTTCTGCGAGCAGACGGCTCGTTTCGGGGTCGAAGTGGGGGCCCTGCTGAACCATTGAGCGGGTTGCGGCCATAGGCTCTAAGAGCGATGTCGTCCTTCTCCTACGTGCTAGGGGCCCTGATCCTCATCCTGGTGCTGCTGCGCCAGGTCAGGGTGCGCCCCGTGCCGCGGGTGTTCCAGCCCCGCCTCCCGGTCGCCCTCGGTGTCATCGGCCTCTTCGAGATGGCCTCGTACGCCGGCAACCACCATGTCTCGTCCACCGCCTGGCTCTGGGTGGTGGGCACGACACTCGTCGGCGCCCTCGGGCTCGGCGCCCTGCGTGGGCTCTCCATGCGGGTGTGGACCGGCAACGGGTGGGTGCTGCGACAAGGGAACGCGCTCACAATGGCGCTCTGGCTCGCGTCGCTGCTGGTGCACTTCGTCGGCGACGCGGCGTGGAGCCACGCCGGAGCGGCCGGGCTCGAGGGGGCGAGCTTCCTCTTCTATCTGGGCGTGACGCTCAGCATGCAGTCCTACGTCGTCCACCGCCGGGCCCTCCCGCTGTGGGGACAGCTGGGACCTGACGCGGGCCGGCCCCTGCGGGTGCAATTCACGCAGGCTCCCGGCACCTTCTTCGCCACCTTCGGCGGCGGCGGTGCCGGTGGCCCGGCAAGCTGGGGGCCGCCCGGAGCGGCTCACGACGGTGACGTGATCGATGCCGACGTCATCGACGCCGAGGTCGTGGAGGACGACGAGGAGCACGGCCCCCCCGAGTTGCACGCGCCGCGCTAATCGTTCCCTACACTCGGCGGCCGTGACCACGCCGCCCCGCAGCTTCAGCCAGCGGCCCTACGTCGGGCCACCGGGCTCGACCGAGCTGCTGCTGGTCCGCCACGGCGCCTCGGCCGACTCCGTCGAGGGCGAGACCTTCGAGCTCGTCGAGGGGCAGGGCGACCCTTTCCTATCCTCGGCGGGACGGCACCAGGCCGAGCTGGTCGGGCTGCGGCTGGCCCAGGAGCCCTTCGACGCCCTGTACGTCAGCACCCTGCAGCGCACGGCCCAGACGGCGGAGCCCCTGGTGGCGCGCTGCGGCCTCACCCCGGTGGTCGACGCCGACCTGCGCGAGGTCTTCCTCGGCGAGTGGGAGGGCGGCCTGCTACGCCAGAAGGCGGTGGACGGCGATCCGCTCTTCGAGCAGTTGATGGCCGAGCAGCGCTGGGACGTCGTCCCCGGCGCCGAGTCGCGCCAGGTGTTCGGCGGCCGGCTGCGCGCCGCGGTCGAGCGCATCACGGCGGCGCATCCCGGCGGGCGCGTCGTTGTCTTCAGCCACGGTGCTGCCATCGGCGAGATCCTGGCCCAGGCCACGGACTCGGCACCGTTCGCCTTCGTCGGGCCCGACAACGCGTCGATCTCCAGAATCGTCGTCTCGCCCGAGCGTTGGATCATCCGCGGCTACAACGACACGGCGCACCTGGCCGGCTAGCGGTCATGGCGCGCATCGTCATCGTCCACGGGGCCTTCAACGAGCTCTGGGGACCCAACGAGCTGAAGGCCCGTTGGCTCCCGGCCGTGCGTGACGGGCTCTGGCATCACGGGCTCGAGCTGGCCGAGGGCGACATCGAGGTCTGCTTCTACGGCGACCTCTTCCGGCGGCATCCAGGCTCCGACGAGGACCGCCAACTCCAACAGTCCCGGGCCGGGGTGGCCGATGCATTGTCGGAGATGGGCGGCGACGCCATCGCCGCCCTGGGCCAAGCCGCCGGCGACGCGGCGTTCGACCGCACGGTCGACCTCGCGAACCAGATGATGAGCGAGCCCGATCTGCAGGACCGGCTGCAGGAGCGCATCGAAGGCGAGATCGGCGAAGACACCCGGGTGCTGGTGGCACACTCCTTGGGCACCGTTCTGTCGTACAACGCGCTCGGCCGCACATGAGGACTGGACGGTCCACACCTTCGTGACCCTCGGATCGCCGCTCGCCGTGCCGGTCATCTTCAACAGCCTCAAACCGCCTCCCGTCGACGGCCAGGGGGTGTGGCCGGGCTCGGTCCAGCGCTGGGTCAACGTGCGGGCCGTCGGCGACAAGGCTGCCGGTCTGTCGCTCGTCGAGAAGTTCGGCCCGCGGGTCGAGGAGGTCGTCATCGACAACGGCCACCGGGCCCACGCTCCCGAGCCCTACCTGAACGCCTCGCCGACCGGCGCGGCGATCGCAGTCGCCCTCGCCTAGATCTTCGGCGCCCCGAACCAGCCGTCAGGGGATGTCCCATTGACCAATTGGGCACGGCCGCCGACCGCCGGGGGTCCCGCCGCCGAATGCTGCCCTCCCTTCTGTCCGGAGGCGACGGCCGTGCTTAGACCGGGCCACACTCTCGGCATGAGTCCCGGCGCGAAGCGGAAGCATCGCAAACCGAAGGCGAAGCTGCCGTCGGTACCCCGCTACGTCCGTTACGCGGGTGGCGGCAGGCGGTACTGGCGCCTCGGCGGCCCACTGACCAAAGACCACGAGGCCGAGGCCAAGGCCGCTCAGGCTGCCAAGCCTCCGAGCCGGTTGGGCCGACTGGTGCTGCGCGTTCTCGGGGGCGGGAAAGCGCCGCCGCGGTAACCGACCGGACGGCGCTGGCCCCGCCGCGCACCGGGTGACCGATCAGGCGCGGCCTTCGGCGGAGCCGACAGGCGCAGCTCGGCGATCACGGCGGACTCGAAGGACGGCTCACAGCGTCTCATGAGAAGTCACGCACCCATTGGGGCAGGTAGACCTCGGTGCCATCCGGTCGGGAGCGGGGGGTGAAGACCACCCGGACGGGCTCGCCGATCCGGATGGAGGCGGGATCGACGCCGTTGATGTCACCGCCCGGACCCGCGACCAGGTTGCCCACCATGCGCAGGCTGGGCTTCTCGGCCAGGGTGACTGTGATCACGGGGAAGGGCACGTAGGGCGCATACGCCGGGAGGACCGGGGGGTGGACCACGACGAAGGACCAGATGGTCCCCCGGCCCGAGACGGCCCGCCAGGAGCGCTCGGTCGACTGGCACTCAGGGCACATGACCCGGGGCGGGAAGCGCAGGGCCCCACACGACCCGCACACCTGCATGCGCAGCTCCCCGGCCGCCGTGCCCTCCCAGAAGCCGTCGGACTCCTCGTCGCCCAAGGGCAGGAGGAAGCCCTCGCCGGCCGAGGGCCCGGCGGCCGTCGTCATCGGTCCAGTCTCACCGCCGGGGTGGCAACGGCGCCAGACGTCGGTGGGCTGGGGCTTTGGCGGAGCACGACCGGGCGGGGTTGAATGTGACGCGCCGTCAGATCGGCTGGCGGCACCCGAGTCGGGAGCACACATGGCCGAGAGCACCCAGCGCGACGAGCACCAGCTCCTGATCGGGGGCAAGTGGGTCGACGCGTCCGAGGGGACCTACGAGATCGTCAACCCCGCCACAGAGGAGATCGTCGGGCTCGCTCCCAACGCCAGCGCCGACGACGCCCTCGCCGCAGCCGCCGCGGCCAAGGAGGCCCAGCCCGGATGGGCGGCCTGGTCGGCGGAGGAGCGCGGCGCCCTCATGCGCGAGGCCGCGGCGGCCATCCGGGCCAAGTCGTCGGAGCTCCTGCCGCTGGTGATCGCCGAGACGGGCGCCACGGCGACCGTCGGCTCGCGCATGCAGGTACCCGTGGCGGCGGACCGCTTCGAGCGCTACGCCCGCGATCCCCGCGGCGTGCTGCAGACGCCGCTGCTCCCCCAGCCCGCGCAGGCGACGCCGCTGGCGCCGGGCGGGATCATCGGCGGCATGGTCAACCGGCAGCCGCTCGGCGTGGTGGCCTGCATCACCTCGTACAACTTTCCCATGGTGAACATGGCCGGCAAGGTGGCCCCCGCCCTGGCGGCGGGCAACACCGTCGTCGTCAAGCCGGCGCCGCAGGACCCGCTCGCCATCGTCGAGCTCGTCCGCATCCTCAACGACGTCGGCTTCCCTCCGGGTGTCGTGAACCTCGTCAACGGCAACGGTCCGGCCTCCTCTGCCGCGTTGGTCGACTCCGACGAGGTCGACTGCGTCAGCTTCACCGGCTCGACGCAGGTCGGCGTGAAGATCGGCGAGCAGGCGGCCCGTACCATGAAGCGCACGCTGCTCGAGCTCGGCGGCAAGGGCGCTTGCGTCGTCTTCGAGGACGCCGACGTCAAGGGGGCCATCGGCTGCATCGGTTCGACCTGGACCTTCCACTCGGGGCAGATCTGCACCGCGCCGACGCGGGCGGTCGTGCACCGCAGCCTGTTCGACCAGGTGCGCGACGGCCTCGTGCAGATGGCCGGCTACCTCAAGGTGGGCGACCCGACCGATACCGCCACCATCATCGGCCCCGTGATCTCGGCGGCGCAGCGGGGGCGCATCGAGGCGCACATCCAGACGGCGGTCGAGGACGGCGGTGAGATCGTCCTCGGGGGCGATCGCCCGGCCGACCTGCCGACCGGCTTCTACGTGGCGCCTACGCTGATCACCGGCGACAACACCATGCGGGTGGCGCGCGAGGAGATCTTCGGCCCGGTCATCACGATGATCCCCTTCGACGACGAGGAGGAGGGCATCGCCATCGCCAACGACACCGAGTTCGGGCTCTACGACTACGTGTTCTCCAAGGACGGCGCCCGCGCCCTGCGCGTGGCCAAGCGCCTGCAGGCCGGGCACGTCGGCGTCAACACCGCGCAGCGTAACCACGACGCGCCCTTCGGTGGGTTCAAGATGTCGGGCGTCGGGCGCGACGGGGGCGACTACGGGCTGCTGGCCTACACCGAGCCCCAGGCCATCATCTGGAGCTCGTAGGGCCAACGCCGGTCGGGCCAACGCCGGTCGGGCAAGGCCGGTCGGGCCAACCCCCGTTAGACCTCCTCCAGGGGCTTCGCTTTCGAGTGGGGTGCAAATCGGACACGGTGTCCGATGAATGGGCTCCAAAATCCTGGTGAGAGCGTCCGATAAATCCAGACCGTCCGATCTTCACCCCACTCAGAAAGAGTCCCCCGAGTCGGGCTCACTCCTCGGTTGCCGGGGACCGATGAAGCGGGCCGAGAAGGCCGCCATCGCATCGAGCACCTCGGCCGAGCGACGCCAGGGCGACACGATGGGGCGGTCGACGCCGGCGTCGGTCCAGGCCGCCACGTCGTCCTCACTGGCGCATTCGCCGCCCACGGAGACTTCGAGGGGCTGATCGAGTCGACCGGCTTCCTTACGGTGTCCGCGAACGGTGGCCCGCGGCGGCGGCGGTTTCGCGGGTGTGGGACATGCCGATCCAGCCGTCGCCCAGGCAGGCCGCCCGGCGCAGCGCCGGCCGCGGACTCGCCGCCGATCAGGATGGGGATGGGCTGCTGCACCGGCTTCGGCTCGAAGGCCGCCTCGTCGAAGAGGAAGCAAGGGCCGTCGTTGGCCACACTGGCTTCGGTCCAGAGCCGGCGGCACACCACGATGGCCTCGTTCAGCCGGGCGCCCCGGGTGGCGGGGTCGATGCCGAGGACACGCCACTCCTCCTGCAGCCAGCCGGCGCCGGCGCCGATCACGGCGCGGCCGCCCGAGACCCAGTCCAGCGTGGCGAAGGCCCGAGCCGTGACGAAGGGTTGGCGCAGGCCGACGAGGTAGACGTAGGTGCCCAGGCAGAGGGTCGTCGTGCCGGCCGCGGCGTTCACCAAGGCGGCCGACTACTTCGACGTCGAGCTGGTGCGCGTCCCGGTGGATGCCGACTTTCGGGTCCGCGCCGACGCGCTGGCGGACGCATGCACCGACGAGACGATCATGGTGGTCGGCTCCGCCCCGACGTATCCCCACGGCGTCATCGACCCGATCGCCGACATCGCAGCGCTCGCGCTCGAGCGCGGCATCCTGTGCCACGTCGACGCGTGCATGGGCGGCTTCCTCCTCCCGTTCTTGACCGAGCTCGGCCGGATGGACGAGCCGTTCGACTTCCGGGTGGCGGGCGTGACGTCCATGTCGGCCGACGTGCACAAGTACGGCTACGCGTCGAAGGGTGTCTCGGTGATCCTCTACCGGACGCACGAGCTGGCCCGCCTGCAGCTGTTCGTGACCACGGACTGGCTCGGCGGGTTCTACGCCTCGACCGCGATGGCCGGGACCCGGCCCGCCGGGCCGGTCGCCGCGGCCTGGGCGGCCCTCATGTACATCGGCCACGACGGCTACCTCGAGCTCACCCGCACGGCGCACGACCGGCTGCGGGCCGGCGTGGAGTCGATCGACGGCCTGGCGGCGGCGACCCGCCGGCCACGGGCTGGCCTTGGCGCCGACGATCCCGACGCTCGACATCTTCGCCGTGGGCGAGCGTCTGGCAGCCGAGGGCTGGTACCTGGACCGGCAGAACCGCCCCGACTCGCTCCACGCCACGGTGCACGCCGGCAGTGCGGCGACGGTGCCCGCGCTGGTGAACGACCTGCGGCGCGCTCAGGAAGTCGGGACAAGGCGCCGCGTCACGACACGACCTACGGGCAGACCTAACTGGGCTCCACTGCGAGTTCGTCGATGTAGCACCAGATCCAGTCCTCGCCCGGTTGGAAGGACTGGATGAGCGGGTGGCCCGACGCGTGGAAGTGCTTCGTGGCGTGCTTGTTAGGCGAGGAGTCGCAGCAGTTGACCTCGCCGCACTCTAGGCACAGGCGCAGATGCACCCAGCGATCACCCACCTTCATGCACTCGCCGCAGCCGTTGGGTGTCTGCGGCTCCACGTCGGCGATCCGGTCCATATGAGTGCACTCGGCCATGCGCTTCTCCAGTCGTCCTACGTCCTACGTCCTACGAGGTGGTCATGCCGCCGTCGACGGGGAGCGCCGCCCCGGTCACGCCCCCGGAGTCGGGCCCGCACAACCAGGCGATCAGCGCGGCGGGCTCCGCCGGTTCGAGGAGCCGCTCCACCAATTGGTGGCTGGCGAACTCCTCGGGCGAGGACAGGCCGTAGACGGTGGCCGACGCATCGAGCATCGGGCCGCGGGTGGAGCCGGGACACACCGCGTTGGCGGTGATGCCGGTGCCGGCCAGGTCGGCGGCCAGAGAGCGCATCAACCCGATCACGGCGTGCTTCGACGCGCTGTAGGCGCCCAGGCGCGGCAGCCCGAGCAGCCCGGCGGCCGAGGCCACGGCGACCACACGGCCCTGGCGCGGCGCCGGCGCCTCCAGCAGGGCCGGCACGGCTGCGGCCGCGAGGTGGCGCACGCCGTTGACGTTGACGTCGAACTGCGCGTCCCACTGGGCGTCCGCCGTCTCCCACAGGGGCGGGCCGCCGCTGATCACGCCGGCGGCGGCGACGGCCGCCTGCACGCCCCCGAAGTGACGGATGGCCTCGTCCACGGCGGCGCGCATGTCCGACGGGCTGCGCACGTCGCCCACGACAGCGCGCACGGCATCGCCGTGTCGCCCGGTCACCTCCTCGAGGTCCGCCTTGGTGGCGAGGGCGTAGTCCAGGGCCGGATCGTCGGCGCAAAGGTCCACCGCCACCACCTGCCATCCGGCGGCCACGAGGAGATCCACCGTCGCGGCCCCGATGCCCCGCGCCGCGCCGGTGACGACGGCCGCGGGGCTCACGACGGCGACCAGTGCGACGACACCACGTCGGTCAGGTCGCGCACCAGCGTCTCGAGGAGCTCCCGGCCTTCCTCGACGCTCGCACCCGTGGGATCGCCCAGCACGCCGTTGGACGATACCGGGCGCACCCCTTCGGCGCGCAGACGGGGCAGCAGTGTGGCGAGCGGCTCGGTGCATCCGGGCTCGGCCAGCTCGAGGTGTACGGCCGCTGCATCGATGGCCAGCAGCAGGGACGTCTCGGTCCGTCCGGCATGGGCATCCCCGCCCATGATCGCGGCGCGCCACACGAGCACGTCGTCCCCCTCGGCGTCGCAGCGACGGTGTGCCGCGGCCAGCGCGTCCTCGTTGCCCCCGTGCGCGTTGACGAGCACCACGCCGGCGAAGGAGCGGCGGGCGGCGCGCACCAATTCCACGAGCAGGTCGGCCAGGACCTCGTGGCCGAGCAGGAGCGTGCCGGGGAAGTCCGCGTGCTCGCCGCTGGCCCCGTAGGCCACGGCGGGCGCGACGGAGACGCAGGCGCAGCGCGCTGCCAACGCGGTGGCCACGGCCACGGCGATGCGGGTGTCGGTGTCGAGGGGGAGGTGAGGCCCATGCTGCTCGAGCGAGCCCAACGGCACGGCCAGCACCGTGCGCGCCCCGGTCGCCTCCACCTGGGGCCAGGTGGCGCCGGCGAGCTCCACGGGCTCAGGTGCGGGCCGGCGAACGGAAGCGGACGGGCGTGGGCACCGGGATGCGGGTCCCGTCTCGGGCGACCTTGGAGTGCCCGAGAGCCGATTGCGGCCGCTCGCCCAGCGCCGCCAGGGCGGCCTCGCCGTGCCCGTGCACGCACTCGGGGTCCGGCCCGTCGAGGGGCAGGCCGGTGAAGAACTTGGCGGCCATGCACCCGCCGCGGCAGGCGTCGAATGAGCCGCACGACGCGCAGGCGCCGGCGCTCTGCGGCTCGCGCAGCGAGGTGAACAGGGGCGAGTCACGCCAGACGGAGGGAAAGCCCCCCGGATCGCGCACGTTGCCGGCCAGGAACTGGCGGTCGATGACGAAGGGGCAGGCGTAGACGTCGCCGACGGGGTCGATCAGGCAGACGACGCGCCCCGCCCCGCAGAGGTTCAGGCCGTCCAACGGCTCGCCCAGCGCCGAGAGGTGGAAGAAGGAATCGCCCGTCAGCACACCGGGGCGCTCGATCAGCCAGTGGTACAACGCACGCTGCTGGGCCGCCGTCGGGTGGAGCGCGCCCCAGGTGTCGACGGCGCGGCCGGAGGGGCGCAGGCGCGTCAGGCGAAGCTGGGCGCCATACGAGTCCGCGATGGCGGCCAGCGCATCGAGCTCGTCCACGTTCTGGCGGGTGATGACGACGCTGATCTTGAAGGGCCCGAAGTCGGCGGCGGCCAGATTGTCCATGGCGGCACGGGCAGCGGCGAAGGATCCGTCACCGCGTACGGCATCGTTGGTGGCCGCGGCGGCGCCATCGATGCTGATCTGCACGTCGAGGTAGTCGAGGGCGGCGAGCTGGCGGGCCCGAGCCGGAGTGAGCCGGGTCCCGTTGGTCGAGAACTTCACGCCGACCTTGCGGTCGACGGCGTAGGAGACGAGGTCGAAGAAGTCCGGCCGCAACATGGGCTCGCCCCCGCCGATGTTGACGTAGAAGACCTTCATATCGACCATGTCGTCGACGATGCCCCGCGCTTCGGCCGGCGTGAGCTCGTTCGGGTCGCGGCGGCCCGAGGAGCTGAGGCAGTGCACGCAGGCGAGATTGCAGGCGTACGTCAGCTCCCAGGTGAGGCAGATGGGCGCGTCGAGACCGCGGCTGAATTGCTCCTTCAGGGGCAGCGGTGCCGTTTCAGCGGGCATCGATCACCTCCGAGGCGGCCAGGCGGGCGAGCGCCCGCCGGTAGGACGCGTGCTGGCCCTCGGGCACGACCGCGCTGATGGCGGAGGCCGCGCTCGGGGTACTCGTGCAGCGACGACACCAGCTCGACGAGGGTCCGCGACTTGAGGAACACGAGCCGTCGGTTGCCGTAGTGGTAGGCGAGCGCACCGAACGACTCGTCGCGTAACGAGACCTGCGGGTTGAGCTGCCAGGCCTGGTCGACTCCGAACACAACCCCCGTGCGCTGGGCCCCGGTGACGCTCAATAGACGCCGCACATGCCGTCGATGGAGACCTCTTCCACCAAGAGCTCGTCGACGTCCTCTTCGGACAGCTCCTCGACGTCCTGAATGTCTTGGTCCTCAGCCAGCATCCCGACCTCCTCTGGGCAGGGGCCCAGCCTATCCCCGGCCCCGGATGCCAAGATTGGGCGGTGCCTCGCCCCCGAGCGCCCGGCCCGCCCGCTGCGCTGCGGCCCGCGCCCGCCCGGGCGTCCACGCCCCTACCGGGTTCCTTCGGCTTGCGCGAAGACGCCTCGACCCAGGAATTCGACGGTGGGACCGTGCTGCTCGGGGGCAGTCCGCTCCGGTTGTTCCGGATCTCAGAGCGGGCCCGGCAGCTCGTGGCGCGGTGGAAGGCCGGCGCGCCCGGTGGGGTCGGGTCGGGCCGCCCAGCTCCTGGCGCGCCGCCTCGTCTCCTCCGGCGCGTTCGCGCCCCGGCCCGGCGACGGTGCCCTCGGGCCGCCGGACGTGACGGTGGTCGTGCCGGTGCGCGACCGGCCCGACCACCTCGACCGGGTGCTCGGCGCGCTGCGAGGAATGGACTGCATCGTGGTCGACGACGCGTCGACCGACGCGGGCGCCACCAAGGAGATCGCCGAGCGACACGGCGCGCGCTTCGTCGGGCTGTCGGTCAACGTCGGGCCCGCCGGCGCCCGCAACGCGGGCCTGGCGGGCGTGCACAGCCCGCTCGTCGCCTTCGTGGACTCTGACTGCGTCCCGCGGGGCGGTTGGCTCGCACCGCTCCTGGGCCACTTCGACGATCCGTTGGTGGCCGCCGTCGCACCCCGCATCGTGCAGGTCCCCGGGGGCAGGGCGGACGGACGGGCCCCGGTCGTGCCGCACTCGTCGCTGGACCGTGGGCCCCTGGCGGGGACGGTGCGGCCCGGGAGCCGCATCCCCTTCGTGCCAAGCGCGGCGCTGCTCGTCCGGGTCGACGCGGCATCGGGGTCCGACCTCTTCGACGCCACGCTGCGCGGCGGTGAGGACGTGGATCTGGTGTGGCGACTCGCCGAGGCCGGATGGGACGTCCGCTACGAGCCGGCGAGCACGGTCGCGCACGACGGTCCGGCCACGCTGTGGTCGTTCCTGGCCCGCAGGGCCTTCTACGGGACGACGGCGGCACCGCTGGCCCGGCGCCACCCGGACGCGCTCGCCCCGGTCCATGTCTCCGGCTGGTCGCTGGCGGTGTGGACCCTGGCCTGGGCCCGCCGCCCCCTGTTGGCCCAGGCCGTCCTGGCGGCGTCGGTGGCGGTCCTGGCCCGCCGCCTGCGCGGCCTGGTGCGCGACCCCGTCGCCGTGGCGGCGCACATCGCCGGAGGCGGCACGACGCGCGCGGCGCTGCCGGCGCTCGCGTCCCTGGCGCGGACGTGGTCGCCGGCGCTCGTCCTCGGACTGGCCTTCCGCCGGACGCGTCGGGTGTCGGCGCTCGCGCTCCTCCTCCCCGCGCTGGGCGACTGGGCGGCCGACCGGGACGGCGCCGACCCGCTGCGCGCGGCAGCCCTGCACGTGGCGGACGACGTCGCCTACGGCGGGGGCGTCTGGGTCGGCTGCGCCCACGAACGGACACTCGTGCCCCTCATCCCACGCATCTCGTGGCGCTCGCGCGTCTGGTCCTCCGGCACGCTGCGTGACGAGCTGCGGACGGCGCCGGGCGAGCAGGGCTGAACCGGCGGCCGTGCAGCAGGTGCAGCAGCAGGTCGCGCCGACCCGCTCTGCGGCGAGGAACGGCTGCGCGCGCTGCTCCCCCTCGCCGAGCAACTCCAGATGGAGCTGCAGGAGCCGAGTCGGTAATCCAGCAGATCGACGAGGTCTACTGCCGCCGAAGATCCACGAACTCGACCGCCCGACGCCGGTGTGCTGATTCTGTGGCCGGCTCGAGCGTGCGCCTAGCCCTTGGCGAAACGGAGCTGCTCGCTCTGGTGCTCCCAGTCCGTCGCCCGCCAGAAGGCCACGGCGCGGGCACTCGTCGCGACGACGATCGCCTGGGACCGACGCGCCCCCAGCCGGGCCAGATGGTCCTCGGCGGCCCGCAGGAGCACCCGCCCGAGCCCGTGGCGGCGATGGTCCGGCGCCACGGCCAACCGGTAGATGGAGCCTCGCCAGCCGTCCCACCCGGCGATGACAGAGCCGACGATGCCCCCACCCACCTCGGCGACGATCAGCGCGTCAGGGTCGCGGCGTAGGAGGTCGGCCAGCGCGTCGGCCGAGTCGGTGGAGGTGGGCTCCGCCGCCTCCTGCCAGAAGGCCAGCACTCCGGCGACGTCGTCGGGCCCGGCTGTCCGGAGCTCTGCATCCAAGCCACGGTCCCTCGAACCACGGTCCCTCCGGTCCCTCGAACCACCGTCCCTCCCGCCCTCAGCCATGGCGGCGCGCTTTCCACACTTCGGCCCGGTAGGGCATGTCGACCGTCACGTCGCCGGACACGCCGAGCATGTCGCGCAGCACGCGCCGCGTCGTCTCGAAGAGCCGCACCCGCGCGTCGTCCTCCATCAGGATGACCCAGCTGAATGTGCCCAAGAGCCCGATGAGCTCTTCGGCGTTGAGGGCAACGTCCCAGGTGATCACCGTCCGCTCGGGTTGGTCGAAGGGGACGCCCGGCGGGATCTCGAGCGCCTGCACCAGCGTGGACCGGTCGTTGAGCGCTGCCGACAGCTCGGCCTGGCTTTGGTCGTCGATGGCCGCACCATCGTCGCCGCTGAGAAGCGCCTGCGCCTGCGCGACGAGGCCCGAATCGGGGTCTGGCCCCGACCACACGGCCGCGATCGTCCCGTCGGGAACGAGCACCCGGCCGACCTCGAGCAGGTGGGCACGGGGTTCATCCAGTGCCACGAGGACGAGGCAAGCACGGCGTCTGCGCTGGCATCAGGCAGCGGGATCGACTCGCCCCGGCCCGTCACCGCACGGACACCGGGGACGGACTCGGTGAGCACGGCCCGCATGCGGTCGTCGGGCTCCACGGCGACTACTTCGTCGGCCCGCCCGACCAGCAGCCGGGACAGGGCGCCGGTTCCCGCGCCCAGGACGACGATCCTCGCCACCGGCGCAGGCGCCGGCAGGATCCAGTCCACCGCCTCGACCGGAGGGCCCGGGCGGTATCGCTCGTAGTGCGAGGCCGCGCCGCCGAAGCTGGCGGCTCTCTCGGCTCTTTGTTCCGGGGTCAGGGGGACGATGTCGGGCTCGGGCATGCCGCCGACCCTACGACGGCGTTCGGTCCCGGGTACCCGGAATGGGGCGGCGGGAGCGCACCGCGTAGAGTCTCCCCGTTGTGGCGAACAAGTGGTTCGAGACGGTGGCCGAGGCGCAGCGCCGCGCCAAGAAACGCCTGCCCAAGTCGGTCTATGGAGCGCTGATAGCCGGCTCCGAGCGCGGCATCACGCTGGAGGACAACGTCACCGCGTTCAGCGAGCTGGGCTTCGCCCCGCACGTGGCCGGCCTGGCCGACAGCCGCGACCTGGCCACCAAGGTCATGGGCCAGGAGATCTCGTTCCCCGTCCTCATCTCCCCCACCGGCGTCCAGGCCGTGCACCCCGGGGGCGAAGTCGCCATGGCGCGGGCGGCCGCGGCGCGCGGCACCGCCATGGGGCTCAGCTCGTTCGCCAGCATGCCGGTCGAGGATGTCGTGGCGGCCAACCCCCAGACGTTCTTCCAGATCTACTGGATCGGAAGCAGGGACCAGATCGCCGCACGGGTCGAGCGGGCGCGCGCCGCCGGCGCGGTCGGCCTCATCGCGACCTTGGACTGGTCCTTCTCCCACGGGCGCGACTGGGGGAGCCCCACCATCCCCGAGACGGTGAACCTGCGGACGATGCTGCGCTTCGCCCCCGAGGCCCTGGCCAACCCGCGCTGGTTCCTCTCCTTCGCCCGCACCGGGAAGCGACCTGACCTGACGACGCCGAACATGGTGGCGAAGGGCCAGAAGGGACCCACGTTCTTCGGCGCCTACGGGGAGTGGATGGGGACGCCGCCACCGAGTTGGGACGACGTGGCCTGGCTGCGCGAGCAGTGGGGCGGCCCGTTCATGCTGAAAGGGGTGAGCCGGGTGGATGACGCCAAGCGGGCCGTGGACGCCGGCGTCAGCGCCATCTCGGTGTCGAACCACGGCGGCAACAACCTCGACGGCACCCCCGCCACCATCCGCGCCCTGCCGGCGGTCGCGGCCGCCGTCGGCGACCAGATCGATGTCCTCCTCGACGGGGGCATCCGGCGCGGCAGCGACGTCGTCAAGGCCGTGGCGCTGGGCGCCCGGGCGGTCATGATCGGCCGCGCCTCGCTGTGGGGCCTGGCAGCCAACGGGCAGCCCGGGGTCGAGAACGTGCTCGACATCATGCGCAGCGGCATCGAGTCCGCACTGCTCGGACTCGGGCACGCGTCCATCCGCTCACTGAGCGCGAACGACCTGG
This sequence comes from uncultured Acidimicrobiaceae bacterium, assembly GCA_963764305.1. Classification (GTDB taxonomy): domain Bacteria; phylum Actinomycetota; class Acidimicrobiia; order Acidimicrobiales; family RAAP-2; genus Bog-473. The sequence goes on from CAVXSD010000007.1 coordinate 653,775, forward strand.
TGATCCCCGAGGGATTCAGCCGCCACCTCGGTTGAGGGCGCCGCGGCGGTGCCGAGGTCCCGCGCTCAGCTGTCGAACTTCACGACCCCGCGGACGATCGTGCCGGCGCCCTGGTCGTCGTAGCCCTGCTGCACCTGGTCGAGCGTGTACTCCTGGGTGATGAGCTCGTCGATCTTGAGCGCGCCCGACTCATAGAGGTTGAGCAGGTTCGGCACCTGCACCCGCGGGCTCTGTGACCCGAAGACCGTACCGAGGATGGCCTGGTTGAACATGGCCAGGTTGAACAGGTTGAGCTGGACGTCCATCTGGTCGAACGGCGCGATGGCCGTCACCACCACCCGCGCGTCCTTGGAGCCGCAGGCGCAGGCCGCCGCGATGAGGTCGCCCTTGAGCACGCCGGGCGTCAGGATGACCACGTCGGCGTTGCGGCCCATGGTGAGCTCGGGGAGCATCATCTGGGCGTCGAGGAGGGACGCCGCAGTGTGCGTCGCGCCGATCTCCTTGGCCCGCTCGAGCTTGAAGGGCACCGGGTCGACCGCAACGATGGTGCGCGCCCCAGCGATGCGGGCGCCCTGAATCGCCCCCGAGCCGACACCGCCGGCCCCCGCCACCACTACCGTCTCACCGGGCATGACCTTGCCCCGGTCGACGGCCGAGCCGAAGCCCGTGGCGATCCCGCAGCTGATCAGCGCGGCGGCCTTCATGTTGTCCCATGGGTTGATGCGCACGAGCGAGTTCTCGTGGACGACCATCTCGTCGGCGAACGTGCCGAGCTGCGCCATGCGGTTCAGATCCTCGCCCCCCAGGTGGTAGCGGTAGGTGCCGTCGCTGATCATGCCGCCGGCCAGCGTCATCATCCCGAGGTCGCAGAGGTTCTGGCGACCGGAGGCACACCAGTGGCACGTCCCACAGGAGGGGATGAAGGAAACGGCGACGTGGTCGCCCTTCGCCACCTGGGTCACGTTGGGCCCCACCTCGGTGACGATGCCCGACCCCTCATGGCCGCCGACCACCGGGAACATGGACTTCACGCCCATCAGGGCGAGCACCTCCGGCGTCTGGCTGATGTCGCCGGTGCGCAGGTGCTCGTCGGAGTGGCACATGCCCGACCACACCATCTTCACCCGTACCTCCCGGTTGCCCGGAGGGTCGATCTCGATCTCTTCGGTCTTCCAGGGCTCGTTGAGTCCCGTGCACACCGCCGCCCGCGTCGTCGTCATTGGCAATCCCTCCCTGAGGTGCAGCGAACAGTTCGCGTCCTCAGTATCGCCCCCCACCCGGTTCTGGACAACCGGGCCCGGCGGTAAGGTGCGCGCGTGCCCGTCCCGCCCGTGTACGCCGACATGGCGGCCCGGGTGCGCAACTGGGGGCGGTGGGGCCCCGACGACGAGATCGGCACCCTCAACCTGGTCGACGAGGCGGCCCGGCTCCGGGGGGCAGCCGCGGTGGTGTCGGGCCGGGCCTTCGCCCTCGGGCTGCCCCTCTCGGAGGACGAAGGGATCCAGGTCGGCTTCGTCGAGGGCCGCATCAATCCCTGCCGCACGATGGTGCAGGTCAACCACCCCGTCAACGCCGATCAACCCGACTGGGTGTGCTTCAGCGAGGACGTGCTCACTCTCGCCACGCAATGCGCCACCCACTGGGACGCGCTGGCCCACAGCAGCTACCGCGGTGTCATCTACAACGGGTACCCGGCGTCGACCGTCTCGGCCGACGGCGCCGCCCGCTGCGGCATCCATCGCCTCGGCACCGTGGTGAGCCGCGGCGTCCTGCTCGACGTGGCGCGTGCCCTCGGACGTGACGTGCTCGAGCCTGGGTACCCCATCATGCCCGCCGACCTCGACGCCGCGTGCGAGCTGGCCAAGGTCGCGCTCGAACCGGGCGACATCGTGCTGGTGCGCACGGGTCAGATGGTGCACCTCGCCCGCGAGCGCCGCGACCTCGTCGCCTACACCTGGCCGTCCCCGGGCCTGACCATCGAGACGGCGGAGTGGTTCCACGCCCACGACGTCGCCGCGGTGGCCACCGACACCTTGGTGTTCGAGGTCTTCCCGAGCCAGCACGAAGAGGCCTACCTCCCCGTGCACCTCCTGCACCTGGTGGAGATGGGCCTGACCCAGGGCCAGAACTGGGTGCTCGATCCCCTCGCCGGCGAGTGTGCCGCCGACGGCCGCTACACCTTCTTGCTCGACGCCACCCCCTTGCCGCTGACCCAGGGGCTGGGCACGCCCCTGAACCCCGTCGCGCTCAGGTAGCCCCGCTGCTGCGGCGCGCCGTGGCGCCGCCCAGCACCGGTCCGGTGCGCGGCCTCGTGGCCTCGCGGCGTGGGATCTGGGCCGCGGGAGCCTGCCGTCCCGTGACGGCCCAGTGCAGGGTCCGCGCCTGCGTGTCGATCAGGTTCCGGGTGCGGATGCCCCAGAACTCGAAGCCGTAGCGGTGTGCGGACACGCTGGCGAACATCGCCACGAGCGTGCCGGCCACGGCCATCGGGTCGGCACCGGCGGGCGAGCACGTGGCGCCGGCGGCGGCGCCCTCGGTGGAAGGGGAGGCGGTTGCGATCACCTGGGCCAGGGCCACGGTGACGGCGTTGAGCGCCCGCACCCGGATGCCCCGCAGCTGCCCGTCGCCCTCCTCGGTCGCCAGGTCGACGACCCGGAAGACGGCGCGGTTGTCCTCCCAGTAACCGAGGAAGCCCTCGGTCACGGCCAGCGCCGTGTCCCAGCTCGCCTCCTCGGACCAGTCGCCGCCGACCAGCGCGGCCAGCTGCCCCGCCTGGTCCACCATTCTCTCAGCCAGCACCAGGATCGCCTGCTCCACGTTGGCGAAGTATTGATAGAAGGTGGCCGGAGAGGTCTGGGCCTGCCGGGCGATGTCGGTGACCTTGACGGATCGCCACGGCGTGGTGGCCAGGAGCTCGACCGTGGCGTCCAGCAGGCGTCGGCGCGTCTGGCGCCCCCGCTCACCGGCCACCCGTCCGTCGGTGGTCGCCACCTGCTCGGCATAGGCGTCGAGGTCGAGGACAGTGGCCTCTCGCCCGGGGCTTCGTCCTGTCATGGGCATGGCGCCCCAGCGTACCGGCCCCGTTCCCGAAGACCCAGGTGACACTGCGGATACGCTGTCGGGATGGAGCAGACGCTCAGCCGCCCGCTCACCCGCGCCCAGCAGGCCAGGCGCCGAGCGCGTGATCGACGCGGCCATGGCCCTCGGGCTCGAGGGGGGCTACGAGGCGGTGCAGATGCGCGACGTCGCCGCCCGGGCTGACGTCGCCATGGGCACCGTGTACCGCTACTTCACGAGCAAGGACCACCTCCTGGCCGCCACCCTCGTGCACTGGGTCGAGTTGCTCGACACCAGGATCGGGCAGCACCCACCGCTCGAGGAGCATCCCGCCGACCGAGTCCTCGACGTCCTCGACCGCGCGCTGCGCGCCATGGCCCGCCAGCCCAAGTTGGTCACCGCGGTCTTCACCTCGCTGTCCTCGCCCGATCCGGCCGCCGTCGGCTGCCAGCAGCAGATCACCCTTTTGATGGAGGGCATCATCTCGCGGGCCATGGGCGAGCGCGACGTCCCCGACATGTCCGACCGGGCCCGCATGATCGGCCATGTCTGGTACTCGGCGCTGGTCGGGTGGGTCAACGGCTGGTCCACCATGTCCCGGGTCTCCGACGAGCTGGCGGTGTCCGTGCGCCTGCTGTTGCCCGATCAGCTCGTCGAGCGCCGTACACCCGCCTGACCAGGACGTTCCCCGCCGCCGGCCGCCGGTCGGCGGCCGAATCGTCGAGGGCCCTCGCGCTAGGGTCGCCCACCGATGACCGCCCGCGCCAGCACCCGCGGACTGCCCATCGAGATCCGCGGGCTCTCCAAGCACTTCGGGCCGGTGCTGGCCGTCGACGACCTCTCGTTCACCGTCGAGATGCGCTCCATGCCGGGGGTGTGGGTCACCTTCGCGCTGGCCTTCCCGCTGACCGTGCTCATCATCGTGGCCGTGCTGGCCGCGGCCGGCGGGTTCCCCGGCCATACCTTCTACTTCGTCTCGACGCTGGGGCGGCGGCGCGAGCTCCTCGGGGCCGGCTACTTCGGGATCGAAGTCCCGGCGCCGATCATCGGGGTGCTCTGCATCACGGGTGAGTACCGCCACAAGACCATGACTACGTCGCTCGTTCTCATCCCCGTGCGCACCCGGGTGGTCCTGGCCAAGGTGATCGCCACCGCGATCTGGGCCATCTTCATCGCGCTCCTCGGGCTCGTCGCCGTGGCGGCGGTGGCGCTGCCCTGGAACGCCGCCTCGGCGGCGTCACGTCACAGGTGACGGACCAGGTCGGAGCCGTGGTCCCGGGCCTGCTGGCCTCGGCGGTGCTGCTGGGCCTGTTCGGGCTCGGCTTCGGGACCCTGGTCAAGAACCAGGTGGCCGCCATTCTGCTCGCCATCGGCGGCACGCTCATCCTCGAAGGCATCCTCATCGCGCTGGCCCGCGCCATCTTCCACTACGACCTGAATTGGCTCCCCAACGGGGCCGGCGCCGCGCTGGCCGGGGACATCGCCCGGGGCTTCGGCGGCGGCGGGCGGGCCGGGCTTCGGCTCCTGCCCTGGTGGCAGGGCGGACTGGCTTTGCTGGCCTGGGGCCTCATCCCCCTGGCCATCGGCTACTTCACGACGTTCCGCCGCGACGTCACCTAGAGCCTCCGCGCCCTCGGGGGGCCGGGTCAGCCGCGTGAGGACGACGCCGGGGCGGGCCGCCAGACCCTCGTCGGCCGGGGCGCCGTCAACCCGGATCGGCACCCCGTTCACCAGCGTGTGCGTCATGCCGACGGGCGCGTCCGCGGTCAGGCGCTCGCCGTCGGCCGGGAAGTCACGTATCCGGCGCAGCGGCCCCGGTGCGACCGTGACGGGATCGAACACGCACAGGTCCGCCGCCTTGCCCACCTCGACCGTCCCCCGGTCGCGCAGCCCGTAGACGCCGGCCGGCTCGCCGGTCAGCTTGTGGATGGCCCGCTCCAACGGCATCACCCCGCGCTCGCGGACCCAGTTGCCGAGGAGGTCGGTCGAGAAGCAGGCGTCGCAGAGCTGCGACACATGGGCCCCGGAATCGGCCAGGCCGAGGAGCACGTTGTCGCGCGGCAGCAGCCAGGCGATGGCCTCGGGGTCGTCGTTGGCCAGCACCGACCAGAAGCGCGCCTCGAGGTCGTCGTCGAGCGAGACGTCGAGCATGACGTCCAGCGGTGTGCAGCCCCGCTGCTCGGCCAAGACCGCCACCGGGTGGTCGGCCAGCTCGGGGTGCGTCCGCGACTCGGCCACGGAGATCGCGGCCCAGTTGAGCGGGAAGCCGCCGGCCTTGCCGCTCACGTCCTCCCAGGCCGTGGCGCGCCAGGACGGGTCGCGGTAGGCGGCGACGCGCTCGGCCTTGGACTTGCCCATGAGTGCGGCGAAGGTGGGGCGCATGTTGAGAGTGAAGGGCTCGGACAGGTTCATCTGGAAGACCAGAGGCCGGCAGGACACCTGCGGCCACACCTCGACGCCGTCGGCCCAGGCGGCATCGTGCTCGGCGATCACCTTCTCGTGGTACGGGTAGCCCTTCACCGTAAGCAGAGCCGTCCAGGTGAACGGCCGGCCCACCTCGCGCTGGAGCCGGAAAACCTCCTCGTTGGGGAAGACGCCGCCTGGGAGCAGCGCCACCACCCCGCGTCCGCACTGCTTGACCGGCTCGAGCAGCGCACGCAGCTCGGTCAGGTCGGCCACCCGGGACGGCACCGGCCGGCCGCCGTCCCCGTTGTGCGTCGGTGACGCGCTGGACGCGAAGCCGGCGGCGCCGCCCGCCATGGCCTCGGCCACGACGGCCTGCATGCGCGCGAGCTCGTCGTCGGTGGCGGGGCGCTCGTAGGCGTCTTCGCCCATCACGTAGAGCCGAACCGCTGTGTGGCCGACGTAGCACCCGTAATTGAGTGCAGTCCCCCGTGCCGCCACGGCGTCGAGGTACTGGGGGAACGTCTCGAACTCGTCCCAGGGCACGCCGGCGGCCAGCGTGTCGAAACTCATGTCCTCTACGTGCTGGAGCGTGCGGGCCAGCAGCGGCACACCACCGGCACGGATGGGCGCGATGGAGAAGCCACAGTTGCCCGCGATGACCGTCGTCACCCCGTGGAACGAGGACGGCGTGAGGTTCGGGTCCCAGAACACCTGCGCGTCGTAGTGGGTGTGGATGTCGACGAAACCGGGGCTGACGACCTGACCGGACGCGTCGAGCACACGGTCGCCCTGCAGGCGGGTGCCGATATCGCTGATCTGGCCTCCGTTGATCGCGACGTCGGCGGTCCGGCCGGGAGCACCGGTCCCGTCCACCACGGTTCCCCCCCGAATGACGATGTCAGCGTGCATGCACCCATCGTCGCAGCCCCGACGGCCCTGTGCACGCGGGGGGTGCGGCACCGTGGCCGCTGTCCGATACCGTGGACACGCAGGACCCCGCCGGTTGCGGGGACGCTGGAACGACGTGCCGGGTGAGCGCGGGAGTGGAGGACGCATGGCGGTTCGGTTTTTCAAGTCCAAGGCGACGCCGCCACCCGATGACTCCCTGCAGATCTCCGGTGCCATCGTCGCCCCGTCCGACGGCCCCTCGCCCGTCCAGCTCGTCGACGCCGGCCGGACCCCCTACGGCCTCGGGGTCGTGCGCGACCAGTACCAACGGAAGATCCGCAAGAGCCCGACCATCCGCATGGTCCCCAGCTCCATGATGGTCGAGGGACGGCGTCTCCGCTTCGCCGTCTCGGACAACGTCGATGCCTGCGGGCCGGACGGTCCCGGCTCCCCGCCCATCTGGGCCGTGAACATCCACGGCTATTTCGCCGGCGGGGGCATGTACTGGCGCGAGAGCGCCCGACTCGCCGAGCAGCTGGGCTGGCGGGTCATCAACCCGAGCCTGCCCGGATTCGGCGGCAGCGACCCGCTCGACTGGCAGGACGTCTCCATGGAGAGCCTGGCCAACCAGGTGATGGCAATCGTGCACAAGGTGGACGCCGGGCCGGCGGTCCTGCTCGGCCACTCCATGGGTGGTGCGGTGGCGGTGCAGTTCGCGCACGACCACCCGCGCCGGACCCTCGGCGTGATCTACCGCGACGGGGTGAGCACACCGGCGTGGAAGGACCGCCGCGGCGTCCTCCCGACGGTTCTGTCGCCGCTCCTCCCCGACTTGGCGCCCATGGTCGACATGATCGCCGCCGTCATCTTCGACCTGCCCGACCTCTTCATCGGTCGCATGTACTCCACCGTGCGCGCCGTGCTGCCCGACATGCGCCAGAACATCCGCACCATGACCCAGACGATGCCTGTCGGGAGCATGCTCATGAACGTGGACCAGCGCAGCCAGGTGCGGCATCTGGCGGCCCAGCAGATGCCGATCCTCAACGAGTGGGGCTGCTTCGACCGCATCACGCCCGGGGGCACCGCGCTCGAGTTCGCCTCCATTGCGCGCTCACCCGTGCTCTGGGTCCCGGGCGGGCACAGCTGGATGCTGGCCCGCCCCCAGGGTCAGGCCGACATCCTCACGCATCTGGTCCAGGGCAAGGAGTTCAGGACGCAGGTCGACGACCGCTGGCGCCAGCTCACCCCACGCGAGGACACGCTGCGCGCCGTCAACTGACGCCCGCCGTGCCGCGGGTCCGCCTCGCCGAGCCGCGGGTCGCCGCGCCGTGATCGACCGGCTGCTCCAGCCGCTGCTCTCGTTGCACGGCTGGCAGGCCTACACGCTGGTCGGCCTGCTCGTCTTCGCAGAGGCGGCCATCATGCTGGGCTTCGTGTTCCCGGGCGAGACCGCCGCCATCCTCGGCGGCGTCCTGGCCTCCAAGGGCGGCGTGAACCTGGAGGGCATCCTCGCCGTGGTGGTCGTGTGCGCCATCGTCGGGGACTCGGTCGGCTATGCGGTCGGCGAGCGCTGGGGCCACCAGTTGTTGCAGCTCGGCCCGCTGCGCAAGCGCCAGAAGGGCCTGGACACCGCGCTCGACCAGCTGAACCGCCGCGGGCCCGTCGCGGTCTTCGTGGCCCGCTTCTCCGCCTTCCTGCGCGCCGTGGTGCCCGGCCTGGCCGGCATGTCCTCCATGCACTACCGCACCTTCCTGGCCGCCAACGCCGCCGGCGGCCTGTGCTGGGGCGTGCTCTTCGTCCTGCTCGGCTACTTCGTCGGGCAGAGCGTGGAGAAGGCGACGGGCATCGCGTCCGACGTCGTTCTTGGCTTCATCCTCGTCGTGATCGTGGTGCTCGCCGTGCGCCACCACCGCAAGGCGAAGGAGGAGATCGAGGGACCCGCCGAGACGGCGTCGCCTGGAGGCGACCAAGCGGCCTGACCGCCGCCGGAGCTCAGGCCGGTCGGCCCAGCACAGAGCGGTCTCCGGCGCGCAGACCGGCGACGACCCGGGCGAACTCCCCCGCGGCGTCGTCGCCCTGGGCGTCGGTGTCCATGAAGTGCACGGCGGCGGGGTCGCGGCGGTCCACCCCGAAGAGGCCGTAGCGGGGCTCGTAGGTGCCCCACTCGTAGTTGTCCATCAGCGACCAGTGGAAGTCGGCGCGCACAGGCACGCCGGAGGCCACGGCATCGGCCACCGCGCCCAGGTGCTCGCGCACGTAGCGCGGCCGGTCCATGCCGTCCTCGCGCCGCACGGCCCGCCCGTCGTGCACCCGAGTCGCCATGCCGTTCTCCACCACCCACAACGGGAGCCCGGGGCGCAGCGCTGACTCGGTGACGCACCAGTTGCGCAGCCCCGCCGGATGTGACTCGACGTCCCAATAGGTGCGGCCGAAGGACCAGTCCCGCCGTCCTCCCGGCGTCCGCCGCCCCGGGACGCGCACCGCATGGCTGGCCACCGGGTCGTACCAGTCGAAGCCGACGGCACTGAGGCTGCGCGGTCGCGTCGACGCGTGCACCGCCGCCACCACCCGACGCGGCGCATGCCGTGACGTCACGCCGCGCAGGCGCGTCCAGGCCGCGCCCCGGCTCGGCTCGCTCTCCGATCCGTAGGGCGACACCGCGGCGAAGAACCGGCGCACCACCGCCTCCCCGGCGTGCTGGGGAGGGAAGGCGGCATCGTGCACCACCCGACGCTCGTCGATGTAGCGGTCCACGTCGTCCGGGTCCACCTCGACGTCACGCAGCTGGAGCAGGTCGAGCAGCATGCGGTCGTGTTCGTAGACCGACGACGAGCTCGTGTTCACGGTCACCTCGGCGTCGGGTTGGACGGCCGTGACCGCATCGGCCGCCAGCACGTGCGCGGTGAGGAGGTTGTCGAGGGCGCAGAAGGCGTCCGAGACGGCCATCCGCCGTCCCGGCGGGCAGGCCCCCTCGATCCAGCCCATGAGCGTCACGATGTTGGGCTCGTTGATCGTCACCCAGCGCCCGCAGTACGGCGCCAGCGCGGGCACCACCCGGGCGACGTGGCGGGCGAAGACGTCGGGTGAGCCCGGTCTGAGCCAGAACTCCGGACCGAGCCACCACGGATGGGTGAAGTGGTGCAGGGTGACGATGGGCTCCATGCCCCGCGCCGTGCAGAGCGAGAGGATCTCCGCGTAGCGCTCCAGTGCCCCGGCGTCGAAAGCGCCCGGCTGCGGCTCGAGCCGCGCCCACTCGACGGAGAGCCTGAACGCGTTGCAGCCGATGGCGGCGGCGCGGTCCAGCGCCTCTTCGGGGTGACGCCAGAAGTCGCAGGCCAGACCCGAGCGGGCGGCCCGGCCGGCGCTCTCCCACGCGGACCAGTTGTTCTGGGGCTCGCCGTCCCCGTTGAAGCCGCCCTCGACCTGGTAGCCCGACGTCGCCACCCCGACGGCGAAGCCGTCGCCGAGCAGGCTCGCGGGCTCGGCGGGCCGGGAGCGTGCCCGCGTCCGCGCCGGCGCCGACTTGCGCGGCGGCGTGGTGGCGGGCATCCGTTCAGCTTGTCAGGCGCAAGGGGCCCCTGTGCCGCCCCGACGGGCGCACAGTGCTCAGTGCCCAGTGCTCAGTGCTCAGTGCTCAGTGCTCAGTGCGGCGGGGCCACCGAGCGCATGCGCGAGAGCGCCGCCGAGACGATGTCGACCTCGTCGCGGGCGTGGCGCACCAGGGAGCGCACCTGGGGCTCGGTGGCGTCGCTCCCGGCCTGGACCGCGGCGGCCTGCACGTCGCGGGCCGCGTCGATCACCTCGGCCACCTGGCGGCGCACTGCTTCGGCTTCGGTCCGGCTCGCGCCCTTGGGCAGTCGCCGCTCCAGGCGGAGCAGGCCGTCGAGCTCGCCGGCCACCGATTGCAACGAGCGGCACACCGCGGGCAGTTCGGCGACCGGGGCGTCGCGGGATTCGGCGTGGGCCACGGCGATCTCAGCGTCTTCGACCGCCACCCACATGCGCCGGCGCACCCGGGATGCCGCGCCGCGGCTCAGGTCCCGGGCCGAGGCCCGCCCGGCGTAACGCTCCCGTCCCGCCGCCAGCAGCGCCAGCGTGGCCAGGACCCCGCGTACGGCGACGTGCCCGTGCAGCAGCCGCCAGTGCCGGCGCACGTAGCTGCGCGCCACCAGGAAGGCTGTCACCAGGACCGCCAGCACGACGAGGCCGGCGATCACGAGGAATTCGAACACATGCGCCACAAAGGTCACGGGCCAATGCTACGCGGAGGAATCAGGAATTTCCGGCGGTACCCTTGAAGCATGGAACCGGAGGCACCGGGGGGCACCGAGGGGCCTGCGGCCCTGCCCCCGCCCGGTTCCTCCTGGCAGCCGGGGATCCCCTCCATCCGCGAGCACCTGCCCAGCGTGATCTTCGGCGCGGCACTGCCGATCGGGGTCTACTTCGTCGTCCGGGGGCACGTGCACTCCGACTTCGAGGCGCTGATCATCGCCGGCTGCTTCTCGGTCGGCTGGATCGTCCTGCAGTTCATCCGCCAGCGCCAGGTCGACGCCGTGGGTGCGGCGGTCCTGCTGGGCTTCGCCCTCGGTGTCATCACCTCGACACTGCTGGGCGGCAACGCCTACATGCTCAAGGTTCGTGACGGCTTCTTCACCTTGCTCTTCGGCGTCGCCTGCATCGTCACGCTCTACACGCACGACCGCCCCGCCCTCTTCTATGTGAGCCGCTACCTCTCCGCCGGCAATGACCCCATCAAGGTCTCCGCCTTCGACCGGCTGCACGAACACCCGATCGGGCGCCACACCTTCCGCCGCTTGTCGGTCGTCTGGGGCATCGGGCTCGTCGTCGAGGCCTCGGCTCGCCTCACCCTGGCCGACGTCGTGTCCACCGGGACCTTCCTCGCCATCTCGCCGTTCATCACCGCCACCGTGATCGGCGGCCTCTTCGCCTTCACCGTGGCCTACACGAAGCGGACACAGCTCGAGACGGCCGCGCTGATGGCGCGCATCGTGCACGACGCCGTGCCCTCCCCCGAGCCCGATCACGCCGCCGGCCCCGGCGACCCCGGACCCGACCCCGACCCCGGACCCGGCCCGGGATCCGGCGCCGACAACGTCGGCCCGGCGCCCGCTCCGCCCACCTGACCGCGTCGCCCGGAGAGCCGGAGCGCCGCGTTCGGTAGCCTCGGCGGCGCAATCGCGCCGGCCGGCGGCGGGGGCACCAGCGAAGGGAGCACCATGGCAGACGAAGTGCTGCGGGAACGCCAAGGGCACGTGGACATCCTCACCATCAACCGGCCCGAGGCGCGCAACGCCATCAACGGCGCCGTCAGCGGGGCCATGTCCGGGTACATGGACGAGCTGACCGGGGACCCCGACTGCTGGGTCGTGGTCATCACCGGGAGCGGCGACAAGGCTTTCAGCGCCGGTATGGACCTCAAAGCGTTCAGCAGCGGCGAGGGCGGCGCCATCATGGGGGCGAGCGGGGGCTTCGGCGGGCTCACCCAGCGCGAGTTCCCCAAGCCGATCATCGCGGCTGTCAACGGGTCCGCCCTGGCCGGCGGCTTCGAGATCATGCTCTCGTGCGACCTCGTCGTGGCCGCCGAGCACGCCACCTTCGGCATCCCCGAGGCCAAGCGCGGGCTGATCGCCGGCGCCGGCGGCCTGATCCGTATGCCCAAACGCCTGCCCATGGCCGTGGCGCTCGAATTGGCGATGACGGGCGATCCCATCGATGCCGCCCGGGCCTACGACCTCGGCCTCGTCAACAAGGTCGTGCCGGCCGACGTGCTGCTGGCCGAGGCCGTCGCTCTCGCCGAGCGCATCGCTGCCAACGCGCCGCTGGCGGTCCGCCACTCGAAGCGGGTGATGAAGCACGCCGCCGAGGTGCCCGAGTCCGAGGGCTGGGCCATCAACGCGGAATCGGTCGCGGTCGTCTTCTCCTCCGCCGACGCCATGGAGGGCCCTGTCGCCTTCGCCGAGAAGCGCGCCCCGAACTGGCAGGGCAACTAGCGCGGTGCTGGCCCCGGCCCTCGACACCATCCGCCTGACCCTCCATGTGCTGGCGGCGACGGTCTGGGTGGGCGGGCAGATCGTGATGACCGGCCTCGTCGGCCCGGCCCGCGGGCTCGGGCCCGACGCCCCGAGGACCCTGGCCCGGGCGTTCGCCCGCCTGGCCTGGCCGGCGTACGTCGTCCTGCTGGCGACCGGCGTCTGGAACGTGACCGCCGTCCACTACGCCAACCAGGACTCGGCCTGGAAAGCCGTCCTCATGGCCAAGATCGCCGTGGTCGTCCTGGCCGGGCTCGGCGTACTCCTGCATCAGAGGGCCACTACCAAGGCCCAACTGGCCCTCTGGGGCTCGGTGGGGGGTCTGGCCAGCGTGGCCGCGCTGGTGATGGGCATCCTCTTGGCCGGGTGACGCCGAACACCTCGGGTGACGGCCCGGAGTGCCGGAGTGGCGGAACTGCGGGGCGGGAATGGGTCTAACCTGGAACCCAGTTCACCGTCCTTTGGACCCAGGTGAAGGAGAACAAGATGCTCGCTGACATTTTCGGTCCCGACCTGCTGATCGTGGCCATCATCCTCGTGGTGCTGCTTTTCGGCGGAGCCGCCATCCCGAAGCTGGCCCGGAACCTCGGGTCCGCCAAGAACCAGTTCGAGAAGGGCATGGAGGAAGGCAAGGCCGCCGGCACCACCCCCACCTCTGCCGCATCGGACGCGCCGGCACCCACGGCCGAGGAGAAGGCACCGGGTACCTGAGCCGGCGGCCGGGCTCGGCCGCACCCGCTCGCCATGCCACCTGACGTCCTGGCCGTCGCCGACCGCCTGTGGAACGGCGAGATCACGACGTCCACTTTCCATCCGGTCGACCACATCGGCGGCTTCGTCGAGATCACCGACGGGGTCGGCTTCTGCCCTTCGTTCGCCAATGTCTCCGCCTTCGCCACCGAGGACGGCCTCGTCCTGGTGGACACCGGCAGCGCCCCGTTGGCCAAGGTGGTCCACGACGACATCCGCACCTGGAGCCCGGCCCGCCTCCACACCGCCGTCTACTCCCACGGGCACATCGACCACGTCTTCGGCGTGCCCGTCTGGGAGGAGGAGGCCGTCGCCGAGGGCTGGGCCGCCCCCGAGGTGATCGCGCACCACGCGCTACCGGCCCGCTTCGACCGCTACATCTTCACCGCCGGCTACAACACCATCATCAACCGCCGGCAGTTCGGCTTCACGGACCTCAACTGGCCGACCGAATACCGCTACCCCGACCGGACCTACCACGACACGCTGGACCTCTTCGTGGGCGGCCTCGATTTCGCCCTGCGCCACGAGAAGGGCGAGACCGACGACCACACCGTCACCTGGCAGGCCGATACCCGGGTCCTGTGCTGCGGTGACCTCTTCATCTGGGCCTCCCCCAACGCGGGCAACCCGCAGAAGGTGCAGCGCTACCCGCGGGAGTGGGCGGCCGCGCTCCGTCGCATGCTCCAGCTCGACGCCGAGTTCCTCCTCCCCGGGCACGGCTTTCCCGTCATGGGGGCCGACCGGGTCCGCCTCGCCCTCACCGACACGGCGGACCTCCTCGACTCCCTGGTCGACCAGACCCTGGCCGTCATGAACGCCGGGGGGCGGCTCGACGACGCCATCCACGCCGTGCGTGTCCCGGCCGCGCTCGAGGCCCGGCCCTACCTGCAGCCGGTCTACGACGAGCCCGAGTTCATCGTCCACACGGTGTGGCGCCAGTACGGGGGCTGGTGGGACGGCAACCCGGCCACGCTCAAGCCCGCCCCCGAGCGGGCCCTGGCCACCGAGCTGGCCGCACTGGCCGGCGGTCCCCGCGTCCTGGCCGACCGCGCGCTCGAGCTCCTGGCCGACGCCACCGGGGCGGCCGAGTCCGCGTCCGAGGCGGCCGAAGGGGCCCTGCGGCTCGCCGGCCACCTCGCCGAGCAGGCCTGGTTGGCCGCACCCGGGGACGAGGGCGTCCAGCAGGCGCGCCAGCAGGTCTTCGCCGCCCGGGCGGCCCTGGCCACCTCTACCATGGCGCGCGGCGTGTTCACCTGGGCCGCCAATGAGTCGGCCGCGCCCTCGCACCCCCACCCCCACTGAACCGGCCGGGGGCTTAGAAACCCGGCCCGGGATTTCCATTTTTTTTGCGGGGTTCGATAGTGTCAGCCAGGTGGACTCGTCGTTGACCAGCCCCTCTGCTGAGGTACCCGAAAGCCCAGCTCGCAGCGCCAAGAGTCCCCGCCGCCGGCTCGCCGCCGCGGTGGTCGCCCTGGGCGCGCTGCTGCTGACCGGCTGCCAGCTCCCGACCTTCGGCGGCTACAAGGGCGCGACGTCCCAGGGCCGCTCCACCTTCCACCTCTGGCAGGGCTTCTTCATCACCGGCGTCATCGTCGGCGGCATCACCCTCCTGCTGATCATCTGGGCCATCGTCCGGTACCGGCGCCGATCCGACAACATGCCGGTGCAGACGCAGTACCACACGCTGACAGAGATCACCTACACCGTCCTGCCCATCCTGATCGTGCTCGGGCTCTTCTGGGCCACGGTCGTGGTGGAGAACAAGGTCACCGCGGTGGAGCCCAGCCCGGCCGCCGTCATCCACGTGTACGCCTTCCAGTGGGGCTGGGAGTTCGAGTACCCCAACGGCGTCAAGGTGATCGGACAGACCACCGACGCCCCGACCATGGTGCTCCCGACGGGGCAGACAACGCGCGTCTACCTGCGCTCCTACGACGTGCTGCACGGCTTCTACGTGCCCGAGTTCAACTTCAGCCGCTACGCCAGCCCCGGCTACTGGACCAGCTTCGACCTCAACGTCCTGCACGACGGCGTGTACCGCGGCCAGTGCACCCAGCTGTGCGGGCTGTACCACTCCATCATGTTCTTCAACGTACGATCGGTCTCCCCGACGGCCTACACGGCGTGGCTGCGGACCGAGCGCGCCTTCCAGACCACCCACCCCTCGTCCATCGGCCAACTCCCGGCCACCCTGCATGCCAACCAGAACGGCACGGTACCCAGCTACTCTGGCAATTCGGGCAACTCCGGCAGCGGAAACACCGGCAATACAGGAGGTGTGCTCTACGGTGACTGACGTCATCGCCCCAGCGGGCGTCCAAGAGCACGAGGGGCTCCATCTGCCGCCTTCGGCCCCCGGCGACGGCCACGAGCCCGGTCACGGCGGGCACGAGGCGCACGGGCCGACCGGCATCCTCAAGTGGCTGACCTCGACCGACCACAAGGTCATCGGCCTGAGCTACATGATCACCTCCGTCGTCATCTTCTACCTCTCGGGGATCATGGCGATGTTCATGCGGCTGCAGCTGTCCTCGCCGCATTCGTCCCTGCTGAGCTTCTCGCAGTTCAACGCGCTGTTCACCATGCACGGCAGCCTCATGCTGTACCTGTTCGCCGGCCCCTTCGCCTTCGGTGGCCTGGCCAACTACATCGTGCCGCTCCAGGTCGGCGCGCCCGACATGGCCTTCCCCCGCCTGAACGCGCTGAGCTACTGGCTGTACCTGACCGGATCGATCACCATGCTGATGACCTTCTTCGTGGCGGGAGGCGCCGCGCAGTTCGGCTGGGTGGCCTACGCTCCGCTCTCGAGCGCCACGAGCTCTCCGGGCGCCGGGCCCGACCTCTGGATCATGGCGCTGGCCCTCACCGGATTCTCCGCCATCTTCACCGGGGTCAATCTCTGCGGGACCATCTTCTACCTGCGCGCCCCCGGCATGACCATGTTCCGCATGCCGATCTTCACGTGGAACATGCTGGTCACCGGGATCCTGATCCTGATCGCCTTCCCAGTGCTGACGTCCGCGCTGATCATGCTGTTCTGCGACCGCCACTTCGGGACCCACATCTACACGGCGGTGGGATGTCACCTCGTGCACGGGGCGCCCATGGCGTCGTGCGGGTCGCCCCTGCTGTGGCAGAACCTCTTCTGGTTCTTCGGCCATCCGGAGGTCTATATCCTGGCCCTGCCGTTCTTCGGCATCGTCACGGAGATCCTGCCGGTCTTCTCGCGCAAGCCGGTATTCGGCTACAAGGGCATGGTCTTCGCCACCATGGCCATCGCCGCGCTGTCCACCGGTGTCTGGGCCCACCACATGTTCACCACCGGCGCCGTCCTCCTGCCCTTCTTCTCCATCTTGAGCCTGCTGATCGCCGTGCCGACCGGCATCAAGTTCTTCAACTGGATCGGCACCATGTGGCACGGCCAGCTCACGTTCACGGTGCCCATGCTGTTCAGCATCGGGTTCCTGTTCGCCTTCCTCATGGGCGGTGTGACGGGCATCATGCTGGCCTCGCCGCCCATCGACTTCGCCACCCACGACACCTACTTCGTGGTGGCCCACTTCCACCAGGTGCTCTTCGGGACGGCGGTGTTCGCCGGGTTCGGCGGCCTCTACTACTGGTATCCCAAGATGTTCGGCCGCATGCTCCGGGAGAGCCTGGGCAAGTGGCACTTCTGGCTGATGTTCGTCGGCTTCTGGGTGACCTTCATGCCCCAGTACGTGGTCGGCCTGCTCGGCATGCCCCGCCGCGTGGCCAGTTACCCCTCGAACCTGGGCTGGCAGAGCTACAACGTCGTCTCGACGGTCGGCGCCTTCATCATTGCGATCTCGTTCGCCTTCCTGCTCGTGAACTTCGTCGTCTCGTGGCGCAAGCCGATCCCCGCCGGTGACAACCCCTGGGACGCCCACACCCTGGAGTGGGCCACCACCTCGCCGCCCCCGCACCACAACTTCACCCACCTGCCGCCGATCCGCTCGGAGCGGCCGACGTGGGACTACAACCACCCCGACGCGCTGACGGTCCCCCACGGCAAGGGCGCCCACAACGGCCACACCAACGGAAGGGTCAAGGAGACGGTATGAAGGTCTCGGCGGTCTTCCTCTTGTTCCTCGGGGCCTTCTTCGGGCTCATCGGCCTCGTCTACTGGTTCTGGGCCTATGAGGACGGCGGCGGCATGATGCTGCTGGGCGCCACCCTGCTCGGCTTCCTGCCCGGCCTCTACTACTTCTTCTGGTACCGGCGCTTCCATGGCCACAAGTACTTCTTCTGGGGCAGGATCCCCGTTGCCGGCGAGCGTCCCTCCGACCGCGACGAAGCCGAGATGGCCGACGGCGCCGGCGACATCGACTCGTTCCCCGGCTCCTCCATCTGGCCCTTCGTGCTCGGCATGGGCGCCTTCATGACCGTGCTCGCGCTGGTGTTCGGCAGCTGGCTCATGTTCATCGGGGTCCCGCTGATCCTCACCGCGCTGACCGGCGTCACCGCCGAGAGCCGACGCGGCGGCACCGTCTGACCCTGCGCAGGGCGCCGCTAGCCTGACCCGGTGCACGCGGCGAACACGGGACCGCACGGCCCGCACGGCCCGCACGGCCCGCACGACTTGTCGCGTGGCCTCGTCGTCCTCATCGCCGTGGCGACCGGCGCGGTGGTGGCCAACCTCTACTACGCACAACCCGTGCTGCACCAGGTGGCCGGCACCTTCCACAGCGGCCCCGGGCCGACGTCGGCCATCATCACGGCCACCCAGATCGGCTACGCCGCCGGCCTGCTGCTCGTGGTCCCTCTCGGCGACCTCCACCCGCGGCGGGCGCTCGTCACCCGCCTCTTCTGCGTCAGCGCGGTCGCGCTGATCGGCTGCGCGCTGGCGCCGAACCTGTGGCTCTTCACCGTGGCGTCGATACTCGTCGGCGGTGCCTCGGTGGCCGGTCAGGTGATGATCCCGTTCGCGGCCGACCTGGCTCCCGAGGAGCGCCGGGGACGCGTCGTCGCCCGCATCATGACTGGGCTGCTGCTCGGCATCCTTCTCGCCCGTACCGTGTCCGGGCTGGTGGCCCAGGCCGCCGGGTGGCGGGCCATCTACTGGCTCTCGGCCGCGCTCATGGTCGGCTTCGCGGTCGTGCTGTGGCGGGCGCTCCCCGCCGAGGGCGCACGCCCGCACCGCAGCTATCCCGAGCTCGTCCGGTCGTCGCTGCTTCTCCTGGTGACCGAGCCCGTGCTGCGCCGGCGGGCCTGGCACGGGGCCTGCGCGTTCGCCGCCTTCAGCGTGCTGTGGACCACGCTGGCCTTCCTGCTCTCGGGGAGCCCGTACCACTACTCCAACGCCGTCATCGGGCTCTTCGGCCTGGTCGGCGCAGGCGGGATCGTAGCGGCCAACCTCGCCGGCAAACTGGCCGACTCGGCCAGGGTCAACGCCACCACGGTCGGCGCCGGCCTTCTTCTCGCCGGCTCCTTCGCGCTGCTCTGGACCGGCCGCACGTCGCTGGCTGCCCTCGTCATCGGGATCGTCGTGCTCGACATGGGCACCCAGGGCATGCAGATCACCAATCAGGCCGTGATCTACGCACTGCGCCCCGACGCCCGGAGCCGGATCAACAGCGCCTACATGGTCTGTTACTTCCTGGGGGGCGCCGCCGGCTCACTCGCCGCCGGGGCGCTCTACGGCACCCATGGCTGGGCCGGCGTCTGCTTCCTCGGCGCAAGCCTCGGCGTCCTCACGCTGGCCATGTCCCTCTACGACCGGGTGCGGCCCGCCCGCCGCGTTCAGCCCTCCACGATCTCGAGCCCGTTGCCGTCCTGATCGCGGAAGGCGAACATCGGCGGCACGCCGGGCCAGCGCAGCACGTCGTCGGCGTCGACGCCGCGTGAGCGGAAGGCCGCGTGTGCACCATCCGCATCGCCCGTCGTCAACCGGATGCCCGTCTCGACGCCGGCGGGGTGTCCCGGGTGGGCGAGCTCGAGCGCGAGCGCCACGGTCGTGCCGGGGAGTGCCACCTCGATCCACCGTGCGCCATCCCCCATGGGCACGTCCAGGCGGGTCTCGAGGCCCATCGCCCCGTAGAATTCCAGGGCCCTGTCCTGGTCGGTGACCGGGATGCCGACTGCGTGCAGGCCGGTGATGGCCGTGTTCTGTGCCATGACATCTCCTTCGTTCGTTGACGTGTGGTTAGTTGGCGTTGCGGTATGTGCGTGCATCAGATGCTGTCGTAGCTCAGCATGACCACGCCCGTCGAGGTCTGGTCCACACCGAGCAGGCGCAGGCGTCTGGGTTGGTCGAGCTGGTTGAAGAGGCGCTTGCCACCGCCGAGCAGCAACGGGTGCAGAAAGAGGCGGTAGCCGTCGACGAGGTCGAGGGCGGTGAGCTGCTGGACCAGTGCGCCACTGCCGAGCACGGCGATCATGCCGTCGCCCTCGGCTTTCACCCTCCGCAACGCCGGCTCCAGATCCCCTTCGAGGACCCGGGCGTTCGCCCACGTCAGCTGGGCATCGTCGAGGGTGCGGGTGGCGACGTACTTCGGCGTGGCATTGAGGTGCGCCGCCATCGGGTTGGCGTCCGGCTGCTGCGGCCAGAACTCCACCATCTTCTCGTAGGTGCGCCGCCCGAACAGGTACGCGCTCGTGGTCTGCATGCCCTCGAGCGCCGCCGCCTGCAGGACCTCGTCCCCGTAGGGTGCACCCCACCCGCCGTGGGCGAAGCCGCCGTCCCGATCCTCGTCGGGTGACCCGAGTCCCTGCATGACGCCGTCGAGGGTCACGAACTCGATCACCATGAGCTGTCGCATGGCCGACTCCGCTCAGGCGTACCGGAGGGAGCCGGGCGTGGTGAGCAGCTCGCCCGACTCGAGCCAGGTCTTGAGGCCCGAGAGGATCATCGGCCAGCCGCCGTAGATCTGCGAGTTGGCGCCCTCGCGCATCTGGTCGTGGGTGAGGGTGAGGTGGCAGGAGTCACCCACCGGCTCGATCTCCCATGTGACCCGTGTCGATCCCTCCGCCTTCACCTCGTCGTCCCACAGCGCCGCCATGGTGTGCACCAGCCGGCGCGGCGGGTCGTACTCCAGCACCTCGCCCTCGCCGAGATGGACCCCGTGTCTGGCCACGTCGACGCTGATGGGCGCGCCGACCTTCCAGTCCGAGTTCACCGCGGCACCGAAGTTGTACTTGGCCCGGATCTCGGGGTCGACGATCGCCTCCCACAGCCGCTCGGGGGTCGTCTTGATGAAGATCTCGTACACCTTTTCCATCTGGCTCTCCAACCTTTCCTTGATCTCGCTGAGTCCTGCCACCCAGGGCTCCGCGTACTTGTGGACCCAACGGTCGTGGACGAGGCGGATGGGGACCGGGTTGAGGAAGTGGAGCTTCTCGCGCCCCCGCTTCCTCGTCACCACGAGTCCGGCCTCCTCGAGTTGCTTGAGGTGCTTCATGACGCCGAAACGGGTCATGGCGAACCGCTCCTCCAACATGCCCAGGGTCTGCCCGTCCTCCCGGAACAGCTCGTCGAGCAAGCTGCGCCGGGTGGGGTCGGCCAGCGCCTTGAACACCTCGTCCACCCCTCCACCATATGTGACCTAATGGTCACATGTCAAGCCACCGGGACGCAGATGACTGCAGCCGCTACAGGCGGGCCTCGAACACCTCCCACTCGCCGGGGATCCCCTTGAACTCCGCCTCGCCGCTCTCGGTGAACCGTATGCCCGTCCCTGCGCAGGCCCCGCGCACGGCGTCGGAGGCGAGCAGCTGACCACCTTGGGCACTCGCGCAGAGCCGCTGTGCGAAGTGCACGGCGAGGCCCGAAATGTCGTGACTGCCCATCCGCGACACTTCGCCGACGTGCACGCCGGCGCGGAGCTGCAGGCCCAGCCCGGCGACGGACTCGATCGCCGCGCGCGCACACCGCACGGCGGCCGCACTGTCATCGAAGGCGACAAGGAATCCGTCTCCGGTGCACTTGACCTCGTGGCCCCCCTCGGCCTGCACGAGCCGGCGGACGCGGTCGTTGTGCTGGTCGATGAGCGCGCTCCAGCGGTCGTCGCCCAGCGAAGCCGCCAGCGGCGTCGAGTCGACGATGTCGGTGAAGAGCATGGTGGTCGTCATCCGGTCGACGAAGACGTTGCGTGTACCGGTGACGAAGGGCTCCACGACGTCGATGACGTCGTCGCCGTGGTTGCGCATGAACATCTGATCGTCGCCGGGAACGAGGGCCAACTGCGCGCCGGGAATCTGTTCGGCGATGTAGCGCCCGAAGCGCGCCGGGATCATCCGGTTGTCCTCCAGGTGGATGACCAGCGTCGGCGCCGCAATCGAGGGCAGGAGAGCACGGATGTCGTAGTCCCGGTTCATCTCGAACAGCGTGATGGCCTGGTTGCGA
Organism: uncultured Acidimicrobiaceae bacterium; assembly: GCA_963764305.1. Taxonomy (GTDB): domain Bacteria; phylum Actinomycetota; class Acidimicrobiia; order Acidimicrobiales; family RAAP-2; genus Bog-473. Next base: position 675,294 of record CAVXSD010000007.1, read on the forward strand.
CTGGTGGAGGTCAGCTCCAGGCGGCGGGTCTCGATTTCGGGTCGGGCGTGCGCCCAATAGTTCGAGATTCTCCCCTCGCCCCAGTTCTTCCGGTAGCGAGACTCCAGGTGCGCCAGCACCTCGTCGTTGAAACCGATGGGGTAGTCGCCTGCCACCTTCAGGCGCGCCCACGTGTTGCACAGGATCAGTCGCTGCACCGGGTGCCGTGCCGCGTAGGCGGCTGCGACGGCACCGCCGTTGTGCGTTCCGAAGAGGACGGGGTCGCTGACCCCGGCGGCGCCGATCACCGCCTGCAGGTCGGTCACGAGGTCGGCGATGGTCGGCACGGCGGCGGCGTCGATGGGGTCGGAGTACCCCATGCCCCGCTGGTCGTAGGTGACGAGCCGGGAGAAGCTGGCGAGCCGGCGAAAGCCTCGTGCGTAGGCGTGCTCCTGCCACTGGACGGTGGTGGCGAAGGAACCCGCGATGTACACAAGGTCCGTCGGGCCCGTGCCGGCCTCCTGGAAAGCGAGGTGCGCGTCACCGCTCCGGGCGAAGTCGATGCGAGGCGGCTCGAGCAAGGCTGGCTACCGCTCGGACGCCCGCGTGCGGGAGTGCATTCTTGCAGTGTGGCATCCGGGGTTGGGTGCCGGAAGGGGGTTTCGGCGGGTCAAGGGCCCCGGATCCGAAATTTGTGAGCATTTCACATGCCCATTGCACTACAGTCCCGTCCATGCCAGGAGCACTAGCAATGACAAACGCTGTCAACAACGCCATTCAGCTGTCGCCGGCCACCGTCCACGAGCACGTGCACGGGCAGACCAAGGTGCTCGATGCCGTCCGAGCCTCGGGCCTCCTCCAAGACCCGGCCGTGGCGCCGTACTCGGCCGAGATCGTCGCCGTCCTCAACAAATTGAGCCCGGCGCACAACCGCAGAATCCTCAGTGCCCTCGACAACGCCCTGGAGGCCGGGCAGACCGCGAGGGTGGAATGGGTCCTCGCCGCGGCCATCGGCGTCGATGTGGCTGGCTCCGGCGCCGGTGTGGTCATCACGCTGCACTCGAAGTTGGGCACCGACTACCTCGGCGGCAGCGCGACACCCGCGACTTCGCCATGACCGGCTGCCAGAGCGCGTAGCCGTCGCAGCCGGCCTGCTAGGCCTTCCGGACACGACGTGCTAGTGTCCTGACTCGGAGATTCGCGCGCAATATCCAGCTAGCGCAGTCAGGATCTCGTCGGCGCTCTTGTGCCAAATGAACGGGCGTGGGTTCTCGTTCCAAGTGTCGATCCAGTCGGTGATCGATGCTTCGAGTTCCTTGGTCGAGCGGTGCGTGCCTCGGCGCAACCACTTCGTCGTGAGCTCGGCAAACGAGCGCTCCACCACGTTCATCCATGAGCTGTAGGTAGGCGTGAAGTGCAAGGTGAACCGGGGATGACGGATCAGCCAGCGGTGGATCTCAGGGGTTTTGTGGGTCGAGACGTTGTCGACGATCAAGTGCACGTCGAGGTCTTGGGGGACGCTGCGGTTGATGAGGTTCAAGAACTTCTTGAACTCGATGGCTCGGTGGCGTTCGGTCATGTCCGCGATGACTTTCCCCGAAGCCATGTCGAGCGCGGCATAGAGGTTGGTGGTGCCGCCGCGGACGTAGTCGTGCGTGGCCCGCTCGGGGAGCCCGGGACGCAGCGGCAGGATCGGTGCGGTGCGGTCGAGGGCTTGAACCTGGGTCTTCTCGTCCACGCAGAGCACAAGTGCAGCCTCGGGTGGGTTGACGTAGAGGCCCACGATGTCGCGGACCTTCTCGACGAAGAGCGGGTCGGGGCTGAGCTTGAAGGTCTCGCTGAGGTGGGGTTTGAGCCCGAAGGCCTGCCAGATCCGGTTCACGCTCGAGCGGCTGATCCCCGTCGCCTGGGCCATGGAACGGATCGACCAATGCGTGGCGTCGTCGGGTGTCTCTTCGAGGGTCTTGACCACGATCCTCTCGACGTCTTCGTCGCTCACCGAGCGTGGCACGCCGGGTCGGGGCTCGTCGTGGAGGCCGTCAAGGCGCTGCGCGACGAACCGCCGGCGCCACTTGCCCACCGTGGCACGTGTGACATGGAGGCGCTCAGCCACGACCGTGTTGGTCTGACCTTTCGCGCACTCGAGCACGATGCGGCATCGCAGCGCCAGTGCTTGCGCGCTCTTTGGCCGTCGCGCCCAGCGCTCGAGCGTCTCACGCTCGTCATCGCTCAGCACGAGATCTTCAGTAGGCCTTCCCCGTCTCGCCATCACTGCCTCCCATCGTCGTTGATGACGATGAGAACGGGAAGACGACAGGAAAATTCCGATTTGGACAAGAATCTTTGGGTCAGGACACTAGGCCGCCTACAACGCCTCGTCGGCGCGTCGAAGCAGTTCCTCCGCGCCGTCGTCGGGGCGTAGAGGCCCTTAGCGGGAGAGAACGCGACGGCCGCCGGCGCCAGGTGTCGACGCAGCCCGGCGAGCAGAACAGCACCATGGAGCCGCGGACGTCGTGGGCGATCTCCTCGGCGGTGTCATGGGTCAGCGGGAGCCGGTCGCCGCCTTCGTCGAGAGTGCCGTCGCGGAATTCGGCGGTGTGGACGCGATCGACCACAACGCCGCCTGGAGTCACCCGCGCCTCGACACCGATGCGGTCGGGGTGGATCTGGGCGTCTGGGAGCGGGCGATAGAGATCACGACGCGTGGCGCCCTCCTCCTGGCCCGCCACGCCATCCCGGTCATGACGGAGGGAGGCGGGGGGTCCATCGTCACCATCTCGTCGGGGACGAGCACCGTCGGCGAGTCGACCAGGGTGGCCTACGGCGTATGGACGAGCTCACGGTTGATCAAAGGAGGGAGGCCGAAAGAGTGCTGGACGCATTGCCCGTCGCCGTCGAGACCGCGTTCATCGGTTCGCGCTGAACGACAACAAAAGGATCCATTTCACCTGGGCCCGCCACCCCGAAGGCCATTACGACTGGAGTGTCTCGACCGACGCGGATGGTACGGTGCAGCTCGGTCTTCGAACACCGCACGGCAACGACCCGGCCTCCTGACCCCTCGACTGTTTCAGTCGTCCGCTCAGCAGCGACCTTCGGTTCTACGCTCGACAGGCGTGGCGAACGGCGACCAGCTAGGAAGAGTCCATGGAGAACCGTGTCACAGTGGTCACGCTCGGCGTGGCGGACGTGAGCCGTGCCCGGGCCTTCTACGAGGCGCTGGGTTGGTCGGGCCAGTCACCGGACGGTGAGGTGGTCTTCTTCCAGTCCGGCGGCATGGTCCTCGCCCTGTGGGCGCGGGACAAGCTGGCCGAGGACAGTGCCGTCACCGATTCCGGCGGCTGGGGCGGCGTCACGTTGGCCCACAACGTCCGCTCGTCCGCCGAGGTCGATGCGGTTCTGGCCCGGGCCCGGGAGGCCGGGGCCACCATCGGCCGGACTGGAGCAGTGACCTTCTGGGGCGGCTACTCGGGAATCTTCCTCGACCCCGACGGCCACCCGTGGGAGGTGGCCCACAACCCCGGCTGGATCCTGGCGGACGACGGCAGCGTGCACCTGCCCGGCTAGGACGCCCCTGAAGTAAGGCCCCCGCTGGCTCCGCGGAGCACAAGATGGGGTACTGGGGCTCGACGTGGGTAGGACGCGGCGATCGTGGGCAGATGCCGAGTCCTCGTGTGAAGAGCACGTCGCGGCCACACCGCCGGGAAGGAGGGCATCAGCGCGACCGAGCGTGGCCCTCGAAGGCCTTCTCAGAGCCCCGCCACGCTCCATCGGGCACCGTCATGATCGAGTCCAAGCACGGCCAGTCGAGCCCAGTTGATGGCACCGGCCCGGGTGTCGACGTCGGTCGCGATTCGTCGCTTGCCGCGCACCGGGGCATGGCGGCCGCCCCAGGGGCGGCGGACGAAGTGGGAGATCTTGCGCTCGACCTTGGGACGGTCGGCTCGATAACGCGCTTGCCACTCGGGGGTGCTCTGCTCGGAGCGGGCCGTCTGGAGGAGGTCTTCGTAGCGGCCGATGCTGATCGTGCGCCCCGAGCGTGACTTGGTGCACGCCCGGCGCAAGGGGCAGTGGGTGCAGTGGACCTTGAACGAAGCGCGTCCAGCACCGTCGCGGGTGGGGTTGATGGCGACGCGCTGGCCGACCGGACAGGTCACGCTGTTGGTCTCGAGGTCGACATCGAAGCGGTCCTTGGTGAAGAGGCCCGTGGCATTGCGCACCGGCGGCACCTTGGCCACCACCTCGAAGCCGGCTTCGCGCAACGCCGCTCGGGTGGCGCCGTCGGCATAGGCCGAATCGCCCAGGATCTCGGGCTTGTCCTCCTCGTCGGCCAGGGTCCCCACCAGCTCGTCGACGGCGTCGCGGTCAGGGGCGTTGGCCGGCGTGACGGCCACCTCGTCGATGAGCTCTGAGTCGGGGTCGATCGAGAGGTGGGCCTTGTAGCCGTCGAAGCGGCGGTTGCGCGACTTGTGGCCGTGGCGGGCCTCGGGGTCGACCGTCGAGATGACCCGGTCCTTGGCCACCTTGTGGACGATGCGAAAGACCCCGTCGTCGCCTTCTTCGACATCTTGGCCGGCGACGAGGGCCAACAGGTCGGCGGCGGCGGCGGCGCTGGCTGGCAGGGCCTCCCCGTCAATGGCACCGAGCGCGGCCAACGCGTCACGCACCAGTGCGTCGACGAGGGCGTCGCGGGCACCCTTGTCGTCCCAATCACACGGCGGCTTGCCGACGGTGTCGTACTCGTCGTCGTGGACAAGGACGGATCGGACATCTTCGGCCAGGGGGCTGGCCACCTGGTCGAGGGCAACGAGCAGCTTGCGGATGGCGGCGCGCAGCTGGGTGACGGTGTCTTGGGTGGCCACGGCGTCATGGAGTGGGGTCGAGTCGAGGACGCGGGCCCGGCCCTTCATCGCCCCGGTCTCTTTGGCCACCACCTTGGTGTCCTCGAAGAGGCGCCGGGGGCGCTCAGAGGCCCGCAGGCGGTTGCGCTGGCCGACGAGGGAGGTCGGATGGAAGGCCACATAGCCGGTGTCGACCCCCGCGGCCGCCTGCCAGCGCAGGTCGAAGCTGAGCCGGTCGACCGCCTCGGCGTCACTCAGGCCCTCGAAGGCCTGGAGCACCATGACCGTGGCCATCACCCGGGCCGCGATGGTCGGTCGCCCCCGGGCCGACTCGGCATAGAGATCGGCGAAGTAGTCGTCGCTGAAGAGCCGCTCTCCGTGGTCGGCCAACAGGCGATAGAGCGAACCCTCCTTCAGCCGATCGCCGAGGATCTCCCTCGGACTCTCGAAGCGCTGCTGGACCTTTGAGCGACCAAGTGCCATGGACAAATTATTGCCCACCTCAGCACATTTCGCGAATAGAGAGGCCATATTTCAGGGGCGTCCTAGGGAGACTCTTGAACAATCGCCTATCGAGGCGTATGTTCGATCTAGCAAGTCCGGGATATGTCCGCACCGAAGCGCCGGCATGAAAATGGGTTGAAGCCGGCCACCCTGGATGGGCAGTGCCCGAGGTGAGGTCCCATTTTTGACGACCCGGACTTGCGCGCTCGGGGTCAGCTGGGCTGATCCGCCACTCTCCTTCGTTCTCGAGTCCGAGGTTGACCATCCGTCGGAGGTTGATGGCAGCGTGTAGTCGTCTTTGAAGTCGCCCTCGCGCCAGCCTCGGCGTGACTCGACCAACTCGAGGTCGCGGGGCTGGATGTGCAGTACACGTCCTCGAGCCGACTTCGCGCACCGTGCTCGCTGCGGACACCCGTTGCAACGTAGAAATGGGCCGCTCCTCCAGCACTGAGCGTGTTCCCCGGTTCTCATAATCGTAAGCACCAAGGCGTCGACCAGCGCGGCCCGGGCGACGGGGTCGTCCCAGGCGATCAACGGCGATCGTTCGCCCTACGTCCTCCCGGTGAACGACCGTGCCGCAGTTGCTCGAGCGTCGCTGTCTGCTCGAAGGTATTGCGGCGCAGTTGACGATTGCCGACGCCCCATAAGAGTTGTCGATGGTACGACAGACGGAGTTCGTTGAGGAGCGTGGCCACGTTGGCAACGCGGTGCCCACGCAAGCCGTCGGTCAGGGCGTTCGAGTTATGCACGATATCCGAGATTGGGCGCAGCCATCTGAAGATCGAGTCCTGCAGAAGTGTGGACAAGAGCGGCCGTTGAGGTCGTGTCACGTCTGGCCGCCTTACGTCGGGATATTCACGAGAATCAGCGAATGCTGCGGGGTCCGGTGGCGGTCGTGGCGTCCCGCGGGCTTTCGCCGGCGTCTGATCCAGCGCTGCCTACATCAGCTCCTTCGTCCACCAATCTGCCGGCGCAGCAGCAAGAGGCTCACGACGACTAGAGCCTCTCATTGTGTGCCGGGTGATGCGCGTATAGTCAGCTGTCCAGTCGTATACGTGGCCGATGGAAGGTGGGCTGCCCCGTGTCGGAGACGGCCCTACGCACCGAAGGTCTGACGAAGCGCTACCGCGACGTCGTGGCGCTGGACCAGCTCGACCTCGAGGTTGCCCGAGGCGAGGTGGTTGGCTACCTCGGACCGAACGGAGCGGGCAAGACGACCACTATCCGGCTGCTCCTCGGGCTCAGCCGTCCGACGGAAGGGCGCGGCGAGATCTTCGGGATCGACTGCCAGCGTCGGCCCGTGGAGACGCATCGCCGGCTAGCCTTCGTGGCCGGCGAGGCGAACCTGTGGCCCTCACTGACCGGCGCCGAGACGCTGGCGCTGCTCGGACGTGTCCACGGCACGGTCGATGGCTCCTACCGGGATCAGCTGATCGACCGGTTCGATCTCGACCCGACAAAAAAGGTGCGCGCCTACTCCAAGGGGAACCACCAGAAGGTGATCCTGATCGGGGCGCTCATGGTCCGCCCCGACCTCCTCGTCCTCGACGAGCCCACCAGCGGGCTTGATCCTCTGATGGAACAGGCCTTCCGACAGTGCGTCGGCGAGGCGCGGGAGCGGGGCCAGACCGTCTTTCTCTCGTCGCACATCATGAGCGAGGTGGAAGCGCTCTGTGACCGGGTGGGCATCCTGCGCGACGGAAAGCTGACCGAGATGGGCACGTTGGCCGAGATGCGCCACCTCAGTGCCCTGACCGTCGAGGCGACGCTACTGGGCCCGGCCCCTGACCTCTCCCGAGTCCCCGGGGTCAGCGCGGTGGAGATCGACGGGAGGGTCCTCCGTTGCCAGGTTCGGGGTTCGATGGAGCCGCTGCTCAAAACGTTGGCGGCCGTCGGCGTCACGGAACTGTTGAGTCGAGAGCCCTCGCTCGAAGAGCTGTTCCTCGCGCAATACGGGGACGGTGTCCTTGCACGTTGACTTCGGAGTCCGGGCGCGGAACGCGCGCCGGTGCGCGCCGGTGGATCGCCGGCCACCGTCGTCGCGGCCCTGACCGCCCGCAAGGCCGCGCGCTCGGGGGTGTTGTGGGGCTACATCTTCGGCATCGCGGTTGCCTCGTCGGAAATCAGCTACGTGAAGATCTACAAGACAGCAGCACAACGCGACGCCTTGGCCGCGACGTACGGCTCCAGCAAGGCAACGAGCGCCCTCTTCGGGCCCGCCCCCCAGCTCCAGACAGTGAGCGGCTTCACCGTCTTCAAGATCTCCATGACACTCATGATCCTGGGGGCCATGTGGGGACTCCTGACCAGCACCAGGCTCTTGCGGGGTGAGGAGGAGAGCGGGCGGTGGGATCTCCTGGTCACGGGCCAAACCACCCGGCGTGGTGCCACGACTCAGGCCCTCGCGGGCCTGGGCGGCGGCGCCATGACGCTGTGGCTGGTCACCGCGATAATCACGGTCCTTTCGGGGCTGGCCTCGAGCGTGAACATCGCGGCCGGACCCTCGCTGTACTTCGCCCTGGCCCTGATCGCCACCGCCGTCATGTTCCTTGCTGTCGGTGCTGTGACAAGTCAGCTAGCCGCCACCCGTCGCCGGGCTGCTTCCTGGGGGGCTGCCTTCCTCGGGCTCAGCTACGCGTACGGCTGATTGCCGATGCGGGCGTGAGCCTCCACGGTCTGATCTGGGCCTCCCCGCTTGGCTGGGTAGAGGAGCTCGAGCCTCTCACCTCGCCCCAACCCTTGGTCCTCTTGCCGATCGTCGCCTTCACCGCGGCGCTCGCCGCAATAGCGGTGCACCTCGCCGGCAAGCGCGACGTCGGCGAGAGCATCGTGCCCGACCGGGCGCACTCAGAGGCGCACCTCGGGTTGCTGTTCGGTCCGACGGGACTTGCGATCCGCCTTCTTCGGGCCACGGTCATCGGCTGGTGGGTTGCCATCGCCGTGTCGGCGCTCCTCTACGGGCTCATCGCGAAGTCGGCCGGTGCCACGATCTCGGGATCCGTCGAAGAGGTGTTCTCCAAGCTCGGAGCGAGCGGGACCGGGGCCGACGCGGTGCTCGGCGTGTGCTTCCTCATCGAGGCGATCCTGATCGCCTTCGTCGCCGCCGGTCAGGTCACCGCGGCGCGCTCCGAGGAGTCGGGCGGCATGCTCGACCACTTCCTGACCCGACCAGTGTCTCGTCAATCGTGGCTCGGCGGGAGGCTCCTCGTGGCGCTCCTCGTGCTCGTAGTGAGCGGCGTCGTTGCCGGTGTCTTCGCCTGGTTGGGGGCCGCAACCCAGCACACGGGGTTGCGACTCACGACTTTGCTTGACGCCGGCATCAACCTCGTGCCACCGGCAATCGTCGTCTTGGGCCTCGGTGTCCTGGCCTTTGGAGTTCGACCCCGAGCGACATCGATCGTCGTCTACGGCGTGTTGGGGTGGTCCCTCCTCGTGGTCATCGTGGGCGGGATCGGTGCCATCAACCACTGGGTGCTCGATACGTCGGTCTTCCACCACATGGCGTCGGCTCCCGCCGTGCGACCCAACTGGGAGGCGAACGCCTTGATGACCATCATTGGAGTGTCGGCAGCGCTCCTCGGAGGGTTCGCGTTCAGCCGACGAGACCTGCAGGGAGAATGACCTCATTGCGCGAGAATCCGGCGACTCCTGTGGGAATCCCGATGGACGATCGGTCGGTGGCGTTCGAAGTCCTCACGGCTCGTGCTCGAATCCGCGAAGCAGCACTCGAGCACTTCGCCAACGAGGGATACGAGCGTGCGACCATACGGGCGGTCGCCCCATTCACGACGGATGTTCAGAGAGAAATGGAGTGGCGCGCTGCCGCATGCAGTCAGCCCCGCAGGGAGCGTGCCGGCCGCCGGCGCCAGGTGTCGACGCAGCCCGGCGAGCAGAACAGCACCATGGAGCCGCGGACGTCGTGGGCGATCTCCTCGGCGGTGTCATGGGTCAGCGGGAGCCCGCAGATGGGGTCACGGGAGCCGTCCGCGCCGCTCCCGGCCATGCGGATGCTCGAGGCTGGTACCGGCTTCTCGACCCCGCGCAACGTCACGTGGGTCTCGGAAACGATCTCGCCCCAGCTCGGGAGGAAGTCGATGACCGCCGGAGCGGCCAGCGCCTCGCCGGCAGGAGCCTGGTCGCACAGGCGTGCCGCGACGTTCACGCAGTGGCCGATGTAGTCGTCCCCCTCCATCAGGATCACGTTCCCGCACGTGAGTCCCGAGCGGATGGAGACCGTCTCGACCGCTCCCACCTCGCCCACGACATAGTGCAACTCCAGAATGGTTTCGAGGAGCGGGCGGGTGTCGACGCACACCAGCATGACGCCGTCCCCGAGCCACTTGGCGATCCGCACGCCCCGGCGCGCGGAGATATCGCGGAGGAGAGAGCGGAACGCGGTCAACACGTCGACGGCACGCTCGTCACCCTCGAGCTCCGTCAGCGCGGTGAATCCCGAGACGTCGACGAAGGAAAAGCTGCGATGCACCCGCACACCGAGATGCTCCCATGCCGGCCGCTCCGCGGCCCAATTTCTCCCTCTTGCTCGAACCGGATGGTGGCGCCCGGTCGGCCCTCCTACGATGACGCAATGGAGCCGGAGGGGGGACAGCTCGACGGCAAGGTCGTGCTGGTCAGCGGCGGCGCGTCGGACATCGGGCGCTCCACGGCACTCCAACTCGCCGGCGCGGGTGCCGCGGTGGTGGTCGGCGACGTGTCCCTCGAGGGAGCGCGGTCGGTGGCCGAGCAGGTGGTGGCGGCGGGAGGGCGCGCCGTGGGCGTGCTCTGCGACGTACGCCGCGAAGAGTCGGTCGCCGCCTTCGTCGAGAGTGCCGTCGCGGAATTCGGCGGTGTGGACGCGATCGACCACAACGCCGCCTGGAGTCACCCGCGCCTCGACACCGATGCGGTCGGGGTGGATCTGGGCGTCTGGGAGCGGGCGATAGAGATCACGACGCGTGGCGCCCTCCTCCTGGCCCGCCACGCCATCCCGGTCATGACGGAGGGGGGCGGGGGGTCAATCGTCACCATCTCGTCGGGGACGAGCACCATCGGCGAGTCGACCAGGGTGGCCTACGGCGTATCGAAGGCCGCGCTCAACCAGCTGACGCGTCACCTCGCCGTGCGCTACGGCCGCGACGGGGTCCGCGCCAACGCCATCGCTCCCGGCTTCATCCTCACGGAGACGGCCGCGACCCAGGTGCCGGCCGAGATCCAGGCACGCCTGGCCGAGGCCAACCCGACCCGGCGTCTCGGCACACCCGACGACATCGCCCGCGTCGTGGTCTTCCTCTGCAGCGACGCCGCGGCCTACGTGAACGGCCAGGTGCTCCACGTCGACGGCGGGCACCAGATCGCCGGGATGATGTAGGTGGCCGATGCCTGAGTCCCGCCGTGTCGCCCTGGTCACCGGCGCCAGCCGGGGCATCGGCCGCTGTGCCGCGGTTGCTTTGGCCCGTCGCGGCTTCGACGTCGTGATCACGGCCCGCACGGTGCACGAGGGAGACGGCCGCGCCCACGCCTCGAGCACCCTGGTGCGCGACGAGCCGTTGCCCATCGCCGGCAGCCTCGACTCCACGGCGGCAGAGATCGAGGCCCTGGGACGGCACTGCCTGGCCGTGCCCATGGACCTGATGGACCGGGCCTCGGTCGAGCGGGTGGCCGCCATCGCCCTGGCCGACGTGGGCCGGGTCGACGTCCTGGTCAACAACGCCATCTACCAGGGTCCGGGCACCATGGACCGGATTTTGGACCTGCCCCTCGAGCTGGCCGAACGCTGCCTGGTGGGCGACTACCTCCATCCACTCCTGCTCACCCAGTTGCTCCTTCCCGCCATGCTCGAGCGTGGGGAGGGCCGCCTGGTCAACATGCTCTCCGAGGCCGCCTTCACCACGCCGCCGGCTCCCGCCGGCGCCGGCGGGTGGGGCGTGGCCTACGCCGCGGCCAAGGCGGCCTTCCACCGGGTGACCGACATGTGCCACGTGGAATTCGCGGCCCAGGGCATCTTGGCCTTCTCCATCGCGCCGGGCCTCACCCTGACCGAGTCCATGCGGGCCTCGGGCATGGACGCCGTCCTCGTCGGAGCCGGTCACGTGCCTGCGCCGCCCGAAGTGGCCGGTGAGGTGGCGGCCTGGTTGGGCTCTGACCCCGACGCCGGCCGCTACGCGGGCCAGATCGTGTCGTCCCGCAAAGTGTGCAAGGAGCTGGCACTCGTGCCGGGCTGGCCGCCGCCGCGGCTGCGGCGCACCTAACCAGCCCGGGCGCGGGGCAGCCCCATCGGGTTGGGGAACGGCACCAGCCCGGACGCGGCGACATCGGCGGCACAGGCGCCGAGCGCGCCGTACAGCTCGTCGAGCGCCGTGTCGCTGAAGGCGGCGTACGCGGGCTCGGCCAGCTCGTCGGTCAGCTCCTCCACTCTCCCGTGCAGGGTCCGGCCGGCGTCGGTGACGCGCCCGTCGCGGTGCAGCAGGCCCCGGCGCGTCAACGTGGCCACGGCACCGTCCCACGCGTCCTCGCTCCAGCCCCGGTTGTCGCGGAGCAGCTCCACGGGGATCGCCTTGGTCCCCGCGGCCAGCACGTGCGCCTCCACCCCGCTGAGGCCGTGCACCACGAGGGCCGCTACGTGCCCGTCCCCACGGTGCTCGCGCAGCGTGGTGCAGGCCTGCCAGGCCTCGCCCAGCCCGCCGGTCCCCAGTGCGGTCGAGATCTGCGGCCAGAGCGACTGGTTGGCTCCCGCCATCACCCGTCCCGGCCCGCTGCAGGCCGCCACCGCCCGCCGCAGCAGCGGCAGGGAGGCCAGGAGCACCGAGCGGGCCTCGACGCGGCACACCTCGCCGAGCGCCTCGGCCGCCGCGATGGCCCGCACGCGGCACAGGGTCTCGGGCGCCACGACATCCCAGCACCCGGGCACCGCCCTCCCGACCATGTCGGGGTGGAAATTGAAGAAGGCCGCGGTCACCGGTCCGGCCGCCACCCGCCCGAGCGGCGCGGCGCGGGCGGCGAAGTAGCCCGCCCAGAAGCTGCGGAGCCCCGCCTCACGCAGCGCGGCCCGGCAGCCCGGTGCGAAATAGGTCACGGCGTGGACGGACTCGGCGGCGACCCACAGGTCGCGGGCCGAGACGCGGCCACGCCGTGTGCTCAGCGGCTGACCTGTCGGGCGCCCGTGGGCGAGCTCTCCGGCTCACGGATGCCGCCATTGCTCAACGGCTCGATGTCGATGCGCACCGGGACGGGCTCGGGGTCCAGTTCCGAATGCTCGTCGTCGGGCCGGGGCTCGGCCGGGACCGTCGAGTACTCGCCCTCGACGGAGCGACGGACGATGACGGCGCGCTTGCGTTTCCCGATGTCGTGCACGCCCTGCATCTCCCGGCACAGCTGGTAGGCGATGAGCCCGCTGATGATCGGGACGATGATGACCGCGAACCGGAAGAACCAGAGCACCACGTTCAGCGAGATGTGGAAGAAGTTGGCCAGGACGTCGGTCGAGCTCGCTGCGAAGAGCGTGAAGAGGAGGGCGAAGACGGCCACGCCGGCGGCCGTGCGCTTGGGTCTGTCCCGCGGCCGGTCGAGCAGGTTGTGCAGTGCCTTGTCGCCGGTCACCCTGACCTCGAGCGAGGGCCACAGCATGCACAGGGTGAAGATGAGGCCGGGGAACACCACGGCGGGGAGGAAGACCTCGAGGGGGATGGTGTGCCCGAAGGCGGCCAACTCCCAGGACGGCATGATCCGCAGGGCGCCGTCGAGCCAACCCATGTACCAGTCGGGCTGCACGGCGTAGGAGATCTTGGACGCGTCATAGGAGCCGAACTGCCAGATGGGGTTGATCTGGGCGAAAGCCCCGAGCAGTGCAGTGGCCGCGGTCACCATGAAGAGGAACCCCGTGGTCTTGGCCATGAAGGTCGGGAACATCGGCGAGCCGACGACGTTGTCCTCGGTGCGCCCCTCGCCGGCGAATTGTGTGTGCTTCTGGAGCACCAGGAGGCCGAGGTGCGCCGAGAGCAACCCGATCAGGACGAGCGGGATGATCAGGACATGAATGATGAAGAAGCGCGGGATGATGATGCCCGTGCCGGGGAACTGCCCGCCCCACAGGAACGTCACCAGGTAACTGCCCAAGAGCGGGATCGACTCGGCGATGGAGTACCCGATGCGCAACCCGGTGCCCGAGATCAGGTCGTCGGGAAGCGAGTAGCCGATGAAGCCCTCCAGGATGGCCAGGATCAGCATGGTGATGCCGATGAGCCAGTTCAGCTCGCGCGGCTTGCGGAAGGCCCCCGTGAAAAAGATGCGGGCCATGTGCACGATGATGGACCCGGTGAAGATGTCGGCCGACCAGTGGTGCATCTGGCGGATGAGCAGCCCGCCCCGCACATCGAAGGAGATGCTGACGGTCGACTTGAACGCCTCCGAGACCCACTGGCCGTCCAGCGGCTTGTAGCTGCCGTGGTAGATGACCTGCTGGGTCGAGGGGACGAAGTAGAGCGACAGGAAGATGCCGGTCGCAATTAACACCACGAACGAGTACAGGGCGATCTCGCCCAGCATGAAGGACCAGTGGTCCGGAAAGATCTTGTCGAGGAAGACGCGGCCGCCCTTGGCCACGCCCAGCCGGTCGTCGAGCTCGCCCACGACCTTGCCGACGTGCCCGTAGGGGCCCAGGGCCGCCTTGGTGCTGCGCTTGGTCTTCGCGGCGGTGGCGCTCATGAGTTCCGCTCCCAGAAGCCAGGCCCGACGGCCTCGTCATAGGGTGCCATGGAGATGAGGTACCCCGCGTCGTTGTAGCCGAGGTGCAGCTGGGGCAGCGGCCGGGGCGCCGGACCGAACTGGGGCACCGCGCCGTTACGCACGTTGAACATGGACTGGTGGCAGGGGCAGACCAACAACTCGAGCTCTTGCTCGTAGAGGCCGACGGGGCAGCCGAGGTGCGTGCACAGCTTGGAGTAGGCGACGTAGCCGTCAGGGGTCCAATTCTCGCGACCTGGCTCGGTCGTGAAGGGCTGGTCCGACACCCGGATCAGCACGGTCTGGTCGACCGCCTGTCCCTCGTCGGTGATGAACCCGGTCTCGGGGTTGACCGTCCGCTGGGGGTAGACGGTCATGATGCCGCCGACGACCAGGGTGTTCTTGCGCACCGGACGGCCGTTGGAGTCCACCAGGACCGTCCCCTTCCGCCAGCCGGTGACCTCGAGGGAGTCACCGGGCAGCGGGCCGAGGGAGCGTATGAGCGGGAAGGCGGCCACGATCGCGAAGACGCCGGCGCCCAGCGCGAACAGGCCGCCGAGCATCCGGCGCCGCCTGACGACCACGGCGGAGCGCTCGACGAGGGCGGCCGACATGACGTCGCGCTCCTCGGGGGTCGAGGCGAGCGTGTGGCGCTCCTCGACGAAGGGCCCCTGGGGCATGAGGTACTTGCCCCAGGCGGTCAGGCCGAACCCGAGGGCGAACAGGCCGGCGCCGAGGGCGCCCCCGAAGGTCCAGGGGCTCCAGTTCTGCCAGTAGGCCGCGCCGGCCACACCGAAGCAGACGACAGCCACCAAGAGGATGAGGGCGATGATCTTCTCGGACCGGTCCGGGTTCTTCGCCGCGTCGCCCATGTGCGGGTCACTCAGGGCGGCCACCGGCATGGGCACCCGCGTACGCGAGGGCTGGTGCTCCGGGTCGCTCACGAACGCTCCCCGATCCAGAAGCAGATGAGGGCGAGGCCACCCACGCCGATCAGCAGGGCGACGAAGCCCTCCGCCACCGGGCCCACGCCACCGAGCGAGAACCCGCCGGGGTTCGTCGGGTGCTGCAAGCGGCCGGTGACGTAGGAGGTGATGTCGGTCACCTGTCGGTCGGTCAAGTTGCCCGAGAAGCGCGGCATGTTGGCCGGGCCGGTCCGCATCGCCTCGACCACCTGCTGCGACGTCACCGAGCGGTTGATCAGCGACGGGGCGTTGGTGCCGAAGGCCAGCGCGTCACCCGTTCCCTCAATGGTGTGGCAGGCGGCACAGTTGAGCGAGAAGAGGTCCTGTCCGGCCGACTGGTCGGCCCCGGCCAGGTGTGGGGTCGGCACGGCCGGCACGGAGGGGTCGAGCGAGTTGACCCAGGCCGCCAGCTCCAACGCCTGCACGGGCGTCAGTCGCGTCTCCCGGCGCTCGGCCTCCACCGACTTGACGTCGGCGGCCGGCATGCGGCCCGTGCTCACCCAGAAGTCGACCGTGGCCGCCCCGACACCCTGCAGGTTGGGCCCGATGGTGGCCTGGCCGTCGGGACCCACGCCGTTGGCCTCGTTGCCGTGACAGCTCGAGCACGTCTGCGCGAACAGCAGCTGCCCGGCCGAGATGAACGACTTGGGCGGGTTGGCGTAGGTGATGGCCGTGTTGCCGTAGGAGATGAGGTGGCCGTTCAGGCAGGTCCTGGAGGTGCTGAGGAAGGGGTTGCCGGCGTTGGGCACCGCGTTGGTGACGCCCTTGACGTTGACGGTGCCGCAGGAACGGGTCGTGACGTGCTTGTTGGGGATCAGCGGCACCTGGGCGGTGTCGGTGTGCCCGCTGGCGCCGGCATCGGTCCCCGGGAAGAACATCGCCAGCGAAGCCAGGGCGGCCACCGAGAGCAGGCCGGCGGGCAACAGGAACCGGCTGCTCACTGTCCTCTTGCGTGGTGCGCGCACGCCTCGCCTACCTACTTGAGGAGGAACAGGCACGAGTAGAGCCCGACCCAGACGATATCGACGAAGTGCCAGTAGTACGAGACCCCCTGGACCGCGGAGAGCTCCCCAGGGTCGCCGCCGATGTCGCCGCGCATGCGCCCGAGCAGGAACACCATGGCGACCAGTCCGATGAAGACGTGGAGGCCGTGCAGGCCCGACATGATGTAGAAGAGCGACCCGTACGAGTTCGTGTACCAGCGGGTTGTGCTGAACAACCATTCGAAGGCCTGGTTGGCCAGGAACGCGGTTCCCAGGACGATCGTGCAGACGATCCAGATCCGGGCCGAGCGCCGCTTACGCCACTCGACCTGGTACACGGCTCGCTGCATGGTGAAGCTCGACGACACGAGGATCAGGGTGAAGAAGCCGGCCCGCAGCGTGTCGAGATCGGTGCCCGCGGGAGGCCAGGGCCCGATGGTGTTGGCCCGGATGGTGAAGAATGCCGCGAAGAGCCCGCTGAAGAACATCAGCTCGGAGCCGAGCCAGATCATGACCCCGATGGCCAGCATCGGCGGCCGGTCGTGGATGATCTTTCCCTGTGGTGCGGGGACCTCCGCCGAGACAGCCTGGGTCACAGGGCAATTTCTAGTCGACCTGGCAGCGACCACGCCAACTGCGAGGTAAGGCCGTCAAGGCTCGGGCGGCGCGCCCGAACACCCAGGTCAGCGCAACTCGACGGGGAGCGGCTCCGCATGCAGCATCACGAGGCGCCGGGTGGGTCTCGTCAGGGCCACGTAGAGGGTCCGCAACCCCCGGGTGGTGGCGATCGGGGGACCCTCGCCAGCGGGCTCGTCGCCCACGGCGGCGACCAGGGAGGGCTCCACGACGATCACCGAGTCGAACTCCAGGCCGTTCGTCTCGTCCGCCGGCAGCACCACCAGGCCCGCAGCCAGTCCGTCGCCCGCCGGGTCGCGTGGATCGATCGGGTCGAGTCCGGCCTCGTCGAGCGCCCTGGTCAGCTCCGGCAACATGACGCTTGGGCCCAGTACGGCGACCCGGCCCGGCGCCACGGCCGCCACCTCCTCGCGGGCCACGGCGACCAGCGCGTCGGACAGTCCGGCCCGGCTGGAGACCACCACCCGGGGGGCGAACCCGGATTGGCGCACCGGGCGCGGCGGCGCGATGCCCGGAGCGGCCACGGCCAGGACCTGTGCCGCCAGCGCGACGACCTCGGCCGGGGTGCGGTAGCTCACCGTGAGCTCCACGAGGCGCGGCGGCCGCTGCGGGCTCAGGTGGCGCGTGATGTCCTCCCAGCCCGCGGGCGCCCAGGGCCCTGTGGCCTGCGCGATGTCGCCCACCACCGTCATGGAGCCCGACAGGGAGCGCCGGGCCAGCATGCGGAGCTGCATCGGCGAGAGATCCTGCACCTCGTCCACGACGATGTGGCCGAAGGCCCGGATCTCGTCCTCGGAGCCCGTGAGGGGGCTGGGTGCCGGGGCGGGAGAGGCGGCCAACCCCTGGGGCCAGAACCCCCCCTCCGACATCCCTTCTTCGTTCCTCTGCGCCCGGACCCGGGCGGGACGGCCGCGTCGTGGCCCGAGCAAGGTGCGCGCCTCGTCGATGAGCGCGGCGTCGCCGACGGTCCACTGCACGGTGTCCAGCGAGGTGCTGCGCGGCCGGTAGAGACGCTGCACGTCCAGGGTGCTCAAGATCCCCTTCCCGGCGGCGGCGAGCAGCGCCCGCGCCCCGAGCAGGTCGTGGAGGAACTCGGGGGCCGACAGGCGGGGCCACATCCGATCGAGCGCTTCGCTGACCTCGGGCACCCGGCGCAGCCGCTGCGCCAAGTCCTTCTGCTCCTCGGGCGTCGGCGCCTCGTCCGCCTCTTCGATGCCGCTGCGGCCGAGCCTCGCCCGGTACTCGTCCGCCAGCGCGCCCAGGACGTGTGACTCCACGAAGCGCCGGCGGGCGTTGTGGGTGCCCGGCCGGCGCCGGGCCATGCCGACGATGTCCTCGGTCGTGGCGGCGCGCAACCGCAGCACGCCGGCACCGAAGGGGACTTCGACGTCGTGCCGCAGCGGGCGCTGGCGGGTCCGCACGGCCCGAGTCAGTACCTTGACCATCCGGACGTCGCCCTTGAGCTTGGCCACCGCGGGGTCGTCGACTCCGCGCACCCGCACCTCGGGCACCAGGCCCGAGACCGTCGACAAGCTGACCCCGGTCTCGCCGAGCGAGGGGAGGACCTGTTCGATGTAGCGCAGGAACAACGGGTTCGGCCCCACCACCAGCACACCCTGGCGCTCCAGGGGGAAGCGGTGGGTGTAGAGGAGGTAGGCGGCGCGATGGAGAGCCACCGCCGTCTTCCCCGTGCCGGGTCCGCCCTGCACGACGAGGACCCCGGGCAACGGCGAGCGGATGATCTCGTCCTGCTCACGCTGGATGGTGCCGATGATGTCGCCCATCTGGCCCGTCCGCGCCTGGCCCAGCGCGGAGAGGAGCGCGCCGGGCCCGCCCAGGACCAGCCCTTCGGACAGCAGGCGCTCCCCGCTGCCGTCCCGCAACTGTGCTCCTCCGGCTCCTGCGGGCGCCAAGGAACCGGCGCGGCCCTCGGGATCGACGAAGTACTCGTCCTCCAGCCCGAGCACGGCCCGGCCCCGCACGGCGAGGTGGCGGCGGCGCGCCAGGCCCTGGGGGTCGAGCCCGGTGGCCCGGTAGAACGGCTCGGCGACCGGGGCACGCCAGTCGACAACGAGCGGCTCGTGATCCGGGCCCGAGACCGCGAGCCGGCCGATGTGGAAGGACTCGCCGAGGAGCGGGTTCGCGGAGCCGGCGTCGTGCCCGGGTTCGGGGAGGCGGTCGATGCGCCCGAAGTAGAGAGCCTGGTCGCCGATGTCGAGCTGCTCCAGCCGGGCCAGGCTGGTGCGCACCACGATGTCGCGCTCGGTGCGCGACTGGAACGTGCCGCCCCGGCCCAGGTCGAGAACGCCCTGCAGCATCTGCCGCGCCTCGCCCCGCATGAATTCCAGCCCGTCGTAGGCACGGTTGAGGTACTCCTGCTCATGCTGCAGATCGGGATGCTCGGGCACCTCTCCCCTTCCTCCCCCCGCCCACGGGGAAACGGTTCAGTTTAGACGTCCCCCGACGCCAGGGCGGGCGGGGTGGCGCCGCATACGATGAGCCGGACCGAAAGGATTGCCATGCTCTGTTCGACCAGGAACGACCTTCCCGGCTACCAGGGGACGTCGGTGCTGGGCGAGGTCTTCAGCCTGACCGCCCGCTCGCGCCATGTCGGCTCCCAGTTCGGTGCGGCCTTCGAGTCCCTCGCCGGGGCGAGCTCGAGGGAATGACCGAGAACCCGCAGCCGAGCCTTCGGGGCGCGGTGACTCGCACGATGGAGGAGGCCGAGGCGCATGGCGGCAACGCCGTGCTGGCCATGTCGTTCGACCCGGTGGCGTTGGGCGGGAGCTGGTCGGAGACCTGCGCCTACGGGACGGCCGTCGTCATAGAGCCGATCGGGTGAGTCCGGCGGCAGATGCCCGCACGGAGCTCGTGCGCGCCTGCTTCCGCGAACCGGTGACCCGCACGCCGGTGTGGTTCATGCGCCAGGCGGGGCGGTCGCTGCCAGAGTACCGGGCAGCTCGCGGTGAGGGCTCCATCCTCTCCGCCATCGGCGACGCCTCGCTGGCGGCCGAGCTCACGATGCAGCCGGTGCGCCGCTACGGCGTGGACGCCGCCATTCTCTTCTCCGACATCGTCGTGCCCCTGTACGCCATCGGCTTCGGCGTCGACGTGGAGCAGGGGCGTGGGCCCGTTGTGGCCGAGCCGTTCCGCCGCGAGGCGGACCTGGCGCGCCTCCGGCCGTTCGAGCCGGCCGCCGACGCGCCCTACGTCGCCGAGACGGTGGGGCTGGTCGGGCAGGAGTTGGCGGGGTCGGGGGTCGCCCTGATCGGCTTCGCGGGCGCGCCCTTCACCGTCGCCAGCTACGCAGTCGAGGGCGGCCCGTCGCGCACCTTCGCCAAGGTCAAGGCGCTCATGCACGGGGACCCCGGGCTGTGGCAGCAGCTGACGGAACGGCTCGCCGCCATGGCGGTGGCCTCGTTGCGGGCGCAGATCGAAGCCGGTGCCCAGGCCGTGCAGCTCTTCGACAGCTGGGCCGGCTCGCTCTCGCCGTCCGAGTACACCCGCTTCGCGCTGCCTGGCACCCGGGCCGTCCTCGCCGGCATCGCCGACCTCGGCGTGCCGACCATTCTGTTCGGCGTCGGCACCGGCGAACTGCTCGCGCTCATGGGCTCTGCCGGATCCGACGTGGTCGGCGTCGACTGGCGCGTCCCGCTGGACGACGCGCGCCGGCGCATTGGCCCCGGGCGAGCGCTGCAGGGCAACCTCGACCCCGCGCTCTGCCTGGCGCCCTGGCCCGTCGTCGCGGAGGCCACCCGGGCCGTCCTCGCCGGCGCGGCGGACGGCACCGGCACGGGCCACGTCTTCAACCTCGGTCACGGCGTGCTGCCCGAGTCGGACCCCGGCATCCTGGCTGCCGTCGTCGAGCTCGTGCACGCCGAGACCGGGCCGGCATGACGACGGGCGTGCTGCTCATGGCGCACGGCACACCCGCGCGCCCGGCCGAGATCGCACCCTTCTACACCCGCATTCGCCGCGGCCGCCCGCCGACGCCCGAGCAACTGGCCGAGCTGGAGGGGCGCTACGACGCCATCGGCGGCGTGTCGCCGCTGGCCGTTCGCACCGCGGCGCAGGTCGACGCGGTGCGCGCCGCGCTCGAGGCGCGAGAACCCGGGCGCTACGTCGTGTCGTTCGGAGCCAAGCACACCGACCCCCTCATCGAGGAGTCCGCCGTCAGGCTGGCCGAGGCCGGGCTCGAGCGCGTCGTCGGCCTCGTCCTCACACCCCACGGCTCGTCTCTGGGCTCGCAGGAATACCTGGACCGCGCCGCCGTCGCGCTCGGCGACACGCCCTTCGTGCCCGTGCCGCCGTGGTACGCCCAGCCGCAGCTGGTTTCCCTGCTCGCCACGCGCGTCAAGGAAGCGCTCGGCTCCGTCGCCGGCCGGACGAAGGTCGTCTTCACCGCGCACTCGCTGCCCGAGCGCATCCGCGGGACCGGCGACACCTATCCCGAGCAGCTGGCCGAGTCGGCTCGCTTGGTGGCCGAGGCCGCCGGGCTCGAGGAGTGGTTCGTGGCCTGGCAGAGCGCGGGCCGGACCCCCGAGCCGTGGCTCGGGCCCGACGTGCGCGACCTCGTGCGCCAGTTCGCCGCCGACGGTCACACGGACGCGGTCATGGTCTGCCCCATCGGGTTCGTGGCCGACCACCTCGAGGTGCTCTACGACCTCGACGTCGAGCTGGCGGGAGTCGCGGCGGAGAGCGGCCTCGCCTACGCGCGCACCTCGTCGCTCAACGACGACCCCATCTTCATTGCCACGCTGGCCGATCTGATCGTCGGGGCGGACGGGGCGCCCTGACGTGACGGCGCGGCGAGTGGTCGTCGTCGGGGGCGGCATCAGTGGCCTGACCGCGGCCTGGGAGCTCACCGGTGGGGGCGGGCGTCGGCCCGGCGCACCCACCATCACCCTGATCGAGGCCTCGTCGCGCCTCGGCGGCCCGCTGCAGAGCGAGGAGTTGGGGGGCCGGGTCGTCGACGTCGGTCCCGACGGCTTCCTGGGGCGCCGGCGCGAGGCCGTCGACCTGTGCGGGGAGGTGGGGCTGGCGGACGCGCTCGTGCCGATCGCCGCGCGCGGCGCGTCGGTGTGGTCCCGCGGACGCCTCCGGCCATTGCCCGAAGGGCACGCGCTCGGGATTCCGACACGGTTCTGGCCCACGGCCCGCTCCGGCATCCTGGGCGCGCGCGGCGCGCTCGGCCTCGCCCGCGACGCGGTGCTGCCCCGGCCCGACACCCGTGGGCCGATCGGCGACCGTTCCATCGGCCCCCTCGTGGCGCACAAGCTCGGTCGGCGTGTCGTCGACACGCTGGTCGATCCGCTCATCGGCGGCATCCACGCCGGCTCGGTCGACGACATGTCCGCCGCGGCGACGTTCCCGCCGCTGCTGGCGGCCGCCCAGCGCAGGGGCGGCCTGATGCGGGCGATGCGCGCCGAGGTGCCCGCACCCGACCCCGACGGGCCGCCACTCTTCTGGTCGCTCGACGGGGGCATGGCGTCGCTCGTCCGCGCGATGGCCGCAAGGCTGCGCGAGCGCGGCGTGGAAGTCCGGCTCTCGGCTCCGGCCGACCGGCTCGACCGGGCACCACAAGGATGGGCCGTGGGGTCGGGCACGGACGTCGTCGTCGCGGACGCCGTGGTGCTGGCGACGCCGGCGCCTGTGACGGCGGACCTTCTGCGCCACCACGACGATGAAGTGGCCGGGCTGCTGGACGCCATCGACTACGCCTCGGTGGTGCTGACGACATTCCGCGTCGGCGCCGACGACATCCCGTCGACGCTCAACGGGACGGGATTCCTGGTCCCGCGTCACGGCCCGCACAAGGGACGCGACCCCTGGGCCGTCACCGCCTGCACCTACCTCGACCGCAAGTGGCCGCAGCTCGAGCGGCATGGAGAGGTGCTGCTGCGCGCCTCCCTCGGCCGCATCGACGACACTCGCGCCGTCGGATGGAGCGACGGAGAGGTGGCCGAGCGGGCCTGGGAGGAGTTGGGCGCGCTCATGGGCGTCAACGGTCAGCCGGCCGACGCCCTCGTGGTGCGCTTCCCCGGCGCCTTCCCGCAGTACCGGGTGCACCACCTGCTGCGGACGGCCGGTATCGAGGCTGCGCTGGGCCGCCTCGGCGGCATCGCGGTGGCCGGCGCGGCGTACCACGGGGTCGGGATCCCCGCCTGCATCGCAAGCGGCCGGGCCGCGGCACACGCGCTCTTGTGAGCGACCGGCCGCGCCGGGGCCGCGTGGCCGCTCCCTCGGTCGTGGCGGGGGTCCTGCTCGCGCTCTCGCTCCCACCATGGGGTTGGTGGCCCCTCGGGCTCGTGGGCGCCGCGCTTCTCTACTGGCGCCTGGACGGGCTCCCGCTGCGGGCCCGCATCTGGTCGGGGTGGCTGGCCGGGCTGGGCTGCTATGCCATCGGTCTCGCCTGGGCGAGCGCCTTCAACTGGTACGGCGCCGTCGTGCTTGTCGTGGTCGAGGCACTCTTCTTCGCCGCGGCCGCTGCGGCGACACCGCCGCGGCGCGGGCGGGCGCCGGCCTTCGTGGGCGCCTGCACGCTGGCTGAAGCGATCCGCATGACGTGGCCCCTGGGCGGTCTCCCTCTGGGCGGTGTCTTCCTGGGCCAGGCACGCGGCCCGCTGGTCGAGCTGGCCCGCCTCGGCGGCCCCCTCCTCATCACGGCCGGGGTGTGGGCCGGCGGGGTTGCGCTCGCCACGTTGAGCACCGCCATCTGGGCCCGCCGCCGACGCGTCGGCGGCCCGTCGGCCGTCGGCGCCGTCGCGATCACCGCGGGGATCGTCGCGCTGGCCGTCGCCGGCTCGCTCGCGCCTGACGGTGGTGCGCCCGTCCGCACCGTCCGCGTGGCCCTGGTCCAGGGGGGTGGGCAGCGGGGTCTGAGCAAGCAGGAGGTCTTGCCGTCCTCGGTCTACGAGGCGCAGGTGGCGGCCACGTTCGCCGTGGCCTCCGCCCACCCTCCTCCCCGTCTCGTGCTGTGGCCGGAGGACGTCGTGGCACTCGACCGGCCGCTGGCGGGCTCGCCCCAGGCCGCCCTCCTGGGCCGACTGGCCAGGGAGCTCCGCACGACGCTCGTCGTCGGCGTGACCGAGCCGGCCTCGGCCACGAGCTTCCGCAACGAGGTCGTGGCCTGGGGGCCCGGCGGCCACATCGTCGGCGTGTTCGAAAAGGTGCACCGGGTGCCCTTCGGCGAGTACGTGCCCTTGCGCTCCTTCTTCGAGCACTTCGCCGACCTGTCCGGTGTGCCCGTCGACGCCGTCCCCAGTCGTGGCACCGGCCTGCTACCCACGCCGGCCGGGGCCCTCGGACTGCTGGTGTCGTTCGAGATCTTCTACGCCGGTCGGAGCCACGAGTCCGTGCGGGCGGGAGCCGAGCTCCTCGCCGTGCCGACCAACACCTCGTCCTACAGGACGTCCCAGGTGCCGACGCAGGAGATGGCCGCCGCGGCCGTGCAGGCCGTCGAGACGGGTCGCGATCTGGTCCAGGCCGCCCCGACGGGTTTCAGCGCCGTGGTCACGCAGCGCGGCGTCGTCGTACGGCGCAGCGCGCTCGGCCGGCGCCAGGTGCTGTTCGCCACCGTCGCCCTCCGCCGCGGCATGACCCCCTATGACCACTGGGGGGATCTCCCGGTGCTGTTCGTCTCGGCGCTGGCGCTCGTCGCCGGCTGGGTCCGCCAACTCCGCTACTCGTAGTTGTCCTCAGTCGCCCGGTGGAACCTCGGATCATCAGATTCATCCTTGAACGCCTCCGTGCAGAGGCCAACGCACTCCTCACAGATGAAGACATGGCCCCGCACTCAGCCGGACTTGGTCCTGGGTCTTAAAGCAGAACGAGCACTTGGCTGGAGGTCGTCCACTGGGCACTGTCCAAGCGTAGGACAGCCACCATCGCCTCGCACCGACGACGCTGGGGGCAGTCAGCCACCCTTGCGCGACTGTCGGTGAGCGCCCTGTCCGACTTGGTATGCCTCCTCCACCAAGGCTGCAAAGGAACCGTCGAGCTGCTCCGCATTTAGGGGAGGCTCTCCTTCGATTGTCACCTTCGATCCGAAACCCGGTTCCGGGAGTACGACTCGTTTCCACGGCTGATATGGCGCCAGCGCCGCTGGTCGTGCATTCCCGATCTGATGGCGTTCTTGGACGAATCGGAGGGCCGGATGACAAGCTGAGTTGGTGCCCAGGCGCCGTGTGAGTCACGAGGGATTGAAGGAATTCACAAATGCTCTAAGGAGATCACCGGGTCACGCCGTCGCTGTGGGCAGTCTGGCCTTGCTGACCCTCGTCGTCTTGGTCGTCCTTTCACTCAACCACCCCTACGCCCTTAACAATCAGCCGTTCCCGGACCCACAGGAGTATCTCAACGCGGCCTATCGGCTCGCTCACGGCCACGGTTATACGACCACCGTTCGGGACAACCCGTATTTCCACACGAGACAGGCAGTCAACCCACCGAGGTATCCGCCTGGAATGTCCTTGGTCCTCGCCCCCTTCGCCCTCTTCGGTACCTATCCCGGGAATGAGGAGGTTGGCGCGCGCCTGATTGTGGTGGCACTGGTAGTGGCCGTAGGTGGGGCCGGATATGTGTTGGGTGGGTGGTATCCGGCGCTGATCTCCTCCTTCATCGTGGCATTGAGTCCTTTTGCCATGGTCAACACGCGCATCGTGATGTCGGATGCCCTAGGAGCATTGCTCATCGTGGTTTGTGTGCCGTTGATGAAGCTCAAAGCCAAATGGTCTGGCTACGTCCTCGGATTGGTTGCCGGCTACGGAGTGGTGTGCCGAGAGAGCGGGATCGTAGTCATCGCTTGCCTCCTGATCGTTGTCCAACATAGGGAACGGCTACGCGTTGCCGTTGGTGCAACCGGGCCCGTCATCGGCCTGGCCCTCTACAACTTGTCCGCCTTCGGGGCACCGTGGAGAACTGGCTACGGCTACTGGCTGGGCCCTTTCCCGGAGTACTCAGTGAGCTACATCACCAAGCATCCTTGGCCACCCGGCAGCCAGAGCTACTACGCGTCGTCATTGGAGCTATTCGATTTGGTCAGGGACTCTCATGCCGGCCTAATCGGTCCGTTGCCCAACTGGTTGTTCTACCCTCTCATCTTGTTGGGCTTCTCCGCTGTTTTTGGGCCGCCATTGTTGACCTTGGTCGGTTTGGTAACCGCAATTCGCGCGTGGCAACGCCCCGAGGCCCGTTTCACACTGCTGTTGGCGGGTGTGTCGGTCGTGTTCTACATGGCCAACTTCACCCAAGATCCTCGGTTTCTTGCCGGTCCGTGCATCCTGTTGACGGTCTGGGGCATCGTTGGTCTGGTTCACCTGGCACGGTCGCTTTGGGATAGGTACGGAGAAGAGCTACTGCCGGCAAGGCCCGCTTCGGCCACGCAGACGCGTCGGTTATGACGAGCTCAACCTCAGATTGAACAGGTGCAGCGGCCAGTCCCCATGGTCCCGTTTGGGGGCAGGGTTCAGTTCAGGGCTTCGGCTTGTACGGCTTCGACTCGTGCCGGGTCGTAGCACCGCCCAGCCGGGCGGATTCGTCCTCCACGAGGACGGCCGGGTCGTCAGCAACCATCAGTTCTCGGAACTCTGGCGCCGGACAGTGGACAGGGCCGGGGTGGACCCGTTGTGATTCCACGAACTCAGCCACCGCTTCGCCTCGATGCTCCTCTCCGAAGGGTGCTCGATCGTTGCGGTGCGGCGGGCGATGGGCCAGGCGATCGAGCGGGTTGCTCCACGAGCCGGCCTCAGTGAGGACTGACGCCCTCGACTCTTAGGCGTCATTCCTGGTCAAATGGGGTGTCGGGGCCGATTACGCCGCTACTCGTAGTACCCCGAGTGGATGTAGACGCACGGCACTCCGGCCGCGACATACATGGCGTGGTTGGACGGATCGTCCTCGAAGGCGAGCCGCAGGTCGAATCCGTAGGCGCGCAGATCGTCCACCACCCCCTGCTTGAACTCGGTGACCTGGGCGTAGTCCCCACGCGAGCGCATGACCAGGAGATCCCAGCGCAGCCCGTAGCGCTTGAGCCAGGCCAGCGTCTGCGGGTGCACGCGGTGGGGGCGGCCCGTGAGCAGGATCACCGCGAGCGAGGGGTCGAGCAGCTCGAGCAGGCGGGCGATCTCCTCGATCACCGGGTCGTCGCCGCAGGCCTCGAAGAACGACGCCCAGTCCCGTCGCCCTCGCTCGAGGAAGTGCTGCCGGCCGGCGGCGTCGGAGAGGACACCGTCGATGTCGAAGATGACGGCCGGGGCTCCCGGGTGGGGCCCACCGTCGTCGGCACGCCACGTCCAGTTGCTGCGGTCGCCCTCTGGCCTGGTGCGGGGCACGAAGGACCAGCCTAACGGGGTCCTCTGGACCGCTGGCAGGACAAATCCACCGAATTGCGGAGGGGCCGGAGGGGCCGGAGGTGACACGATGGACGAGAAATGGGACCCGAAGCCGACACGGGGGTGATGGGTGCCCCGGCCGCTGTGGCCGGCACCGACCGCACCCTCCACGTGGGGCTCGGACGTCGGGTCGAGGTCATGGGCGACCTGCTGCTCCCGTCCGAGCCCTCTGACAGCTCGCGCGCCGCCTGCCGCGACATCGCCCGCCGGCTCGAGGAGTGGCAGGGCCCGGGCATCGTGATCGTCTGCGGCCGCCTGGTGGCGCCGGCCTGTCACGACGATCCGTCCGGCGCCGTCGACGCGCATCCCGAGCTCACCGACGCGCTGGGCGCGTTCGCCGCCCGCACCGACTCCCGGGTGATCGTCGTGATGGTGCCCTCCGAGCGGGACCTCGCGGTGGTGCAGGCGCTGGAGCGTCTCGGGGTGACGGTGCGCGACGGGGTGGACCTTGCGTGTGAGACCGGTGCAGGCATGCGGACGGTGCTCGTGCGCGCCGGCTCGCTCCGGCCCGACGGCAATCCCCCGGTCGATGCCGCACCGACCGAGGACCGGCCCTGGTTGGCCGGCATGGAGCGCCTGGACGACCCGCGGCTGGCGCGCCGTTTCGTCACCTCGCGCGTGCTGTACCGGCGGTTGCGCCGCTACCTCTGGGCGCCACCGCTCGCGCTGGCCGTGATCGCGCTGTTGCTTCGCTTCGAGTTCGTGGTCGACGGTCTGGGCCGGGTGTTCCGCACACCCCGGCAGCAGACCGCGCTGCAGCGCGCCTACGACGCCACCTGGGCCTCCCGCGTCATCGTCACGCTGGTGATCGCGCTGGCCCTCCTGGCGGTATTGGCAGTCGTGGTGGCCATCACGTCGCGCGGCATCTGGCGCGCGCTCGGGGGCGAGGGCCTGCCCGCGCCGTGGGCCGGCGGCCCGTCGGGCGCCAGGCCGATCGCGCACGACCAGCTCCAACTGGACGGGGAGGACGCGCTCGACGTCACCCGGGCCGCGGTCGAGGCGGGGGCTTCCGGCGTCATCGTCGGCGGGGCGCTGGTGCCCGAGCTGACCCACCTCGATGTCGGCTTCTTCGCCTGCCCGGGCGCCACCGCTGAAGTCGTGCACGAGCACCGGGGGCGCCTCGGCCTCCCCCCCACCTTCCTGCACCATCGCCAGGAGTCGACCCTCGAGATCGAGACGGGCGCGGAGCTCCACGTGCGCCTGCTGCTGGCCGAGGCCGACCTGCCGCTGGCCACCATGGGCGAACGACTGGTGACGACCGACGCCGTGGTCAAAGGTCGCTCCAAGGCGGCCGAGGTCCATGCGGAGCTGGCCGCGAGCTGGCCCAGCGGTGCCTCGTGGCCGCCCGCGCCCGAGGTGGCGGCGGACCGCATCCGGGTTCGTCGCATCCGGCGTCTGGCCGCTGTCTCCTTGTTCCTGGCCGGGGCCATCGACCTGCTCTCCTCGGTCACCGCCCCTCTACGGGCGCATCTCCATCTCATCGCCCAGTACCTGCCCATCTCCGTGGTGCAGGCGGCCGGGGCGCTGACCGCCATCGCCGGCATCGGCATGATCATGCTCTCGCGCGGCATCCTGCGGGGACAGCGCCGCTCGTGGCTTGTCGCCGTGACCCTGCTCGTCGCGACGCTCGCCCTGCACCTCCTCCATGCCGCCGACATCATCACCCTTCTCGTCTGCGCCGGCGTCCTCACGCTTCTCATCGTCCAGCGCGAGCGTTTCCGGGCTCAGACCGAGCCGGCCACCCTCGTCACCGCCTTCGTCATCCTCGCCGTCGGCGGGCTGGTGGCGACCCTGGGCGGCTTCGTCGCGGTGGAGGTGGCAGGCCGCGTCCACCACCATCCCCTGCCCGGCTGGCCCCACGTGCTCCTCGGTTCGGCCGAACGGTTGGTCGGCGTGCAGTGGGTGGCCTTCCCGGCCACCATCGACCGCTTCGCCTCCATCAGCCTTCTCGCCGTCGGCATCAGCCTGATCGTGGTTGCCCTGTACCTGTTGACCCGGCCCGTGGTCGATCGTCGCCTGTCTTCCGGGCGCGCCGCCATAGGCCGCCGGGCCGCCGAGATCCGGGCGCGTGACATCGTGCGGCGGCACGGTACCGGCACCCTCGACTACTTCGCTCTGCGCGACGACAAGCAGTGGTTCTTCCACCGTGACTCGCTCGTCGCCTACGCAGTATTCGGCGGCGTCTGCCTGGTATCCCCGGACCCCATCGGGCCGTTCTCCGAGCGCGCCCACGTCTGGGACTCCTTCCGTCGCTACGTGGATCGCAACGGCTGG
Source organism: uncultured Acidimicrobiaceae bacterium (assembly GCA_963764305.1). Taxonomy (GTDB): domain Bacteria; phylum Actinomycetota; class Acidimicrobiia; order Acidimicrobiales; family RAAP-2; genus Bog-473. The sequence continues at coordinate 704,585 of CAVXSD010000007.1, forward strand.
GGCCTCGGCGTGATGGGAGCGGGCGAGGAGTGGCTGCCGACGTACCAGGCCTCGGGCATGCGCTTCCTCTACATCGGGGACGAGGCCGTGGTGGACCCCCGGGAGTTCTCACTCCAGGGCGGCAAGATGAAGGGGCTGCGTCAGGCGGTCAACCGGGTCGCCCGCTACGGCTACACCGTCCGCTTCCTGGACCCGGCTCGTCTCGACCCGGCCGACGCCGCCTGCATGGCGGACCTGATGGCCAAGAGTCGCCGTGGCGAGCAGGAGCGGGGCTTCTCCATGATGCTGGGGCGTCTCTTCGACCGGCGCGACACCGGCCTGCTGTTGACACTCGTCGAGGGCCCGGACGGGGCGCCCGTCGCCATGTGCCAGTTCGTGCCGTCGCCCGCCATCGGCGGCTACTCGCTCGACCTCATGCGCCGCGACCCCGGCGACCATCCCAACGGGCTGCTCGACTTCGCCCTCTGCTCGACCATCGACCACGTCAAGGAGATGGGCATGAAGGGGCTCAGCCTCAACTTCGCCGCGCTGCGCTCGGTCCTCGAGGGCGACACGGGTGACGGCGTGACCCAGCGGGTGGAGCGCTGGGCGCTGCGCCGGCTCTCCGGCGTCCTGCAGATCGAGACGCTGTGGCGGTTCAACGCCAAGTACGAGCCGAAGTGGCTGCCGCGCTACATCGTCTTCGACTCGGCCGAGCAGTTCGTGCCCGTCGTCGTGCAGATCATGCGGGCCGAGTCCCTGACCGAGGTGCCGGTGATCGGCCGCCTCCTCACGACCGGCGTCGCCAAGCGGTCGGGGCCGGCCGTGCCCGAAGAGGTCCTGGCCGCGCAAGAGCGTGGGGCAAACGGAGCCCCCAACCGACAGGAGGCCGGCACGGCGGGGCCGAGGCCGTGAGCGAGCCCCGCTGCCCGCGCTGCGGGCATCCCGGTGTACACGCCGCGCCCGGCGACGGTGGCCCGTGCGAGGGATGTGACCGGTGCTGGGCCGACGAGCAGCGGCGCGATCGCCCGCCCCACCACGTCGCGCCCGAGCGTGCGCCATGAGTCTCACCATGACCACGGAGGTGACCACGGAGGAGCGCGAGGCCTTTCTCGCCGACGAGCACGTCGGCAACCTCGGCGCGGACGACCCGCGGGAGGACACCGTCGACGCGACGACCGCGGTCGCCATCGCCGTCGCCGTCGCCGTCGCCAATCGACCATCGACCATCGCCACCTCGCCCGGCGTTCGGTGACCTCTCCCTGGCCGTCACCGCAGCGGATGCGTCGGACAGCGTCGTCGTCCGCACGGCGCCCGAACGCTGGCGCACGACGGACTTCGGGTAGCGGCCGGCATTCTCTTCGGGGCGGGCTGATCGAGGGGGTCCGGGGAGTCGCGCGCCCTTGGCTGCGCGCGAGTCCCCGCCGCAGGCAAGGGAAACAGGCTCGGTTCGGCCAGTTCCGGGCCACCGACAGGGGCCGCGGGGTGCCGCTGTCTCCAGAGGCGGCTCGACCTGGGCAAAGATAGGAGCCGAGCCGGGAACGAGAGGGGCGGAATGCCGTGAGCAGTGCCTACCGAGCGGCCACACCCGTAGCGGCGAAGCACGATCTCGCCGCCACGAGCGCCGAACGCCGCGAGATGGGGCGACAGGCGCGGGTGCTCTCGCCACGTGCCGCCCTGGGCGAGTGGGACGAGCGCGCACGCGGACATGATCCCGTCGACACGATCCTCGCCCAGAACGACATCAGGCAGGCCGACCTCGTCCCGCTCCGACACAAGCGCATGTCGCTCTCGCCGTGGAACTTCTACCGTGGCGCGGCCGCCGTCATGGCGGCCGACCTGGCCTCCCGCCCGCACACCCGCATCGAAGTGCAGCTCTGCGGGGACGCCCATGTCCTGAACTTCGGGCTCTGGGCCACGCCGGAGCGCAACCTCAACTTCGACCTGCGCGACTTCGACGAGACGCTCCCCGGGCCATTCGAATGGGACGTCGCCCGCCTCGCGGCCAGCCTGGTGGTCGCCGCCCGGGAGAACGCGGTGAAGCCCAACAAGGCAGACGCCGCCGTGACGGCGGCAGTCGACGCCTACCGCAACCGGATGCGCTACTACGCCACGTTGCCGATCCTCGACATCTGGTACGAGGGCACGCGCTTCGACCAGTTCATCGACTACTTCGAACCTGCTGACCGCGGCCAGGTGAAGGTGCAATTCGAGAAGGGGAGAGAGACGGGGACGAGCCGGGGGGCGTTCGCCAAGTTGACCACGGAGCAGCGCGGGCGGGCGCGCATCACCCCCCAGCCGCCGCTGCGGGTGACACTCGACGACGACGAGCAGGGCGACATCGTCGAGGGTCTGCTCGGCGGGTATCGCATGACGCTGCAGGAGGATCGCCGCAGGCTGTTCGACCGCTTCACCCCGGTGGACGTCGTCCGCCAGGTGGTGGGCGTCGGCAGCGTCGGCATGGTGGTGTATCTCGTGCTGCTCGAGGGGAGCGCAACCGGCGATCCTCTCTTCTTGCAGTGCAAGCAGGCCGGGCCCTCGGTCTACGAGTCCTACACGTACTCGAGCGGCCACGACAACCACGGGGGGCGGGTCATCGCGGGCAAGCGCATGGTGCAGAGCGCCACCGACATCTTCGTGGGCTGGGGGTCACTCGGTGAGCGCGACTTCTACGTCCGTCAATTCCGCGATATGAAGCTGATCCCCACCACCAACCTCATCGCGCCGGTCCTGGTGGAGTTCGGCGTCGCCTGCGGCAACACGCTGGCCCGGGCGCACGCCCGCTCCGGTGACCCCGAGGCCATCGATGCCTATATGGGCAAGAACGACGACTTCACCAAGGCCATGTGCAAGTTCGCCCGGCGCTACGCCGACCAGAACGAGCGGGACCACGCGTCGCTGATCGCCGCCATCCGGCGGGGCAAGGCCGAGAGCATTCCGGATTGAGCGCCCTTATTTGGGCAGGAACAAGAGCGTGGCGTGGTTGGCGAAGTCGATGAGCGGCTGGGGCCACACGCCGAAGAGCACCGTCACCCCCGTACACAGCGCGATGGCCAGGCCCGTGAGCGGCGGGACCGGCACCCGTTCGGACGCCTCCTCCGCGGTCTCGGCCTCCAGCTCGGCCTCTGACTCGGCACCAGCTTGTGCGCCGGCCTGAGCGCCGGCCTCGGGCTCGGGCTCCTGGCCGGCCAGCAGGATCTGCTCGTTGAGCGTCGTCACCGAACTGGCCGCCGCGGCGGGGGTGGCCCACGCCAGCCCGCCGCCCATGCCGTTGTCCTCGGAGGATGCGGCCACGATGGTCCCGCCGCCGCGCATGCCGCCCTCGGCCCCCAGCTCGGCCGAGCCGCCGGTCCCACCCTCGGTCTCGCCGAGGCCGCCTCCGGCGTACATGAGGACGGCCACCCGCAGGTAGAAGTAGGCCGCGATGACCGCCGTCACCATGGCGATGGCACCCAGCGGCACCTCGCCCACCGAAATGGCGGCGAAGACCACCTGCACCTTTGCCCACAGGCCGGTCGTGAAGGGCGCGCCGGCCTGGGCCAGCAACAGGACGGCCAGCGCCAGGGCCAGCACCGGCTGGCGGCCGGCCAGGCCGCGGTAGCGGGACAGGTCGTGGTCCGCGTCACCTTCGCGCCCGAGCACGGTCACGATGGCGAAGCTGCCGATCACCATGAACATGTACGCGAAGAGGTAGTAGAGCGATGCGCTGGCGCCGCGGGCGGTGCCGGCCGTCACGCCCAGGAGGATGAACCCCGCATGGTTGATGGACGAGTAGGCCAGCATCCGCTTGACGTCGCGCTGGCGCAGGGCGACGAAGGCGCCGAGGACCAGCGACAGCACGGCCAGCCCGTAGATGATGGGCCGCCAATCGGTCTCGACGACACCGAAGGACGAGAACAGGACACGCAGCATGGCCGCGAACGCACCCGCCTTGGCCACGGCCGCCATGAAGCCGGTGACGGGCGAGGGGGCGCCCTGGTACACGTCGGGCGTCCACATGTGGAAGGGCACCGCCGCCACCTTGAAGGCGAAGCCGACGATCATCAGTGCCAGGCCGGCCAGCAGCAGGCCGTTGGTCAGGACGACGTTCTTGGACAGGAAGTCGGAGATCTGGGTCAGGTTCGTGGAACCGGTGGCCCCGTAGGTGAGGGCGATGCCGTAGATGAAGATGGCCGACGAGAAGCCGCCCAGGATGAAGTACTTGAGCGCGGCCTCGCCCGACGCGGCGCGCCGGTAGTTGAAGGCGGTCAGCACGTACAGGGCGATGGAGAGGATCTCGAGGCCCAGGAAGATGATGATCAGGTCGTTGGCCATCGCCATCAACATGGCGCCCGACGCCGACACCATCGCCAGCACGTGGAGCTCCGCCCCCTGCATGCCCTCCCGGCGCAGGTAGCCGTCCGCCACGAGCGCGCTGAGCAGCATGGCGATGGCGACCAGCATGGTGACGAACACGCTGAAGCCGTCCATGACGACCGCCTGCTTCACGTAGGTGTGCGCCCCATGCTGTTGCACGTCGGACCACTGCCACAGGGCCACACCCAGCGCACCGCCGGAGATGAGCACGGTGGCGATGGTGCTCACCCGCACCCGCAGCGGCCGGCGCACCAGCGAGGCCACGCCGAGCAGGACGACCGCGCCACCGATCATGATGATGGGCGGCAGGATGGCGAGCCAGCGGATGGGGGGTGCCGCGATGGTGTTCGACGCGGTGTGCGTGGCGGCGGCGAGTTGGGCGGCGATCACTTCGTTCCCTCCACGCCCCGGACCGCCACCGACGGCTCGGCGTGGCCGGTCTTGGACTCGACGTGGGCGATGAGCTGGTTGACCGACGGATTGATGCGGTCGAGCACCGGCTTGGGATAGACGCCCAGGAACACGATCAAGATGATGAGGGGTGCCATCACGAGCCGCTCCAGGAGCACGAGGTCACGGGTCTTCTCGTCGGCCTCCCGCGGCTCGCCGTGGAAGACCTGCTGATAGGCCCAGAGCAGGTAGATGGCGGCCACGATCACGCCCAGGACGGCGACGACGGCCCACCAGCGGTGCGTGATGAAGGTGCCCGACAGCACGAGGAACTCGCTCACGAAGCCGTTGAGGCCGGGCACGCCGATGGAGGCCAGCATGGCCACGGTGAAGACGGCCGCCATCACGGGCGCCGCCTTCTGGAGCCCCCGCAGCTCACCCGTCTGCCAGGTGCCCCGCCGCTGGTAGATGAAGCCGATGATGATGAACAGCGCCGCCACGATGAGCCCGTGGTTGAGCATGAGCAGGACGCCACCGGCCAGCCCCTGGGTGCTGAGGGCGATGGTCCCCAACGCGATGAAGCCGATCTGGGCCACGGACGAGTAGGCGACGAGGCGCTTCATGTCGCGCTGGGCGCAGGCCACGATGGCGCCGTAGACGATGCCGATGACGGCCAGCGTGAGGAGTAGGGGGGCGAGCGTGCGGGTGGCCTGGGGGAAGAGTGTGAGGTCGAAGCGGATGATCCCGTAGGTGCCCAGTTTGGCCAACACGCCGGCGAGGAGCACCGAGCCCTCTTCGGGCGCCTCGGTGTAGGCGTCGGGTGACCAGGTGTGCAGCGGGAAGAGCGGCGCCTTGACCGCGAAGGCCGACGTGAAGGCGAGGAACAGCAGGATCCCCGTCGTCGACGACAGGTGGGTCTGCGTGAGGGGGCCGAGCTCGAAGGTCAGGTAGTGGTACTGCGACTGGTGGATGAAGGCCAGGGCCAAGATCCCGACCAGGAGGAAGGCCGAGCCGAGGAAGGTGTAGAGGAAGAACTTGATGGCCGCGTACGCACGCCGCTGGTGGCCCCAGCCGGCGATGATGAAGTACGCGGGCACCAGGGTGAGCTCGAACATGAAGAAGAAGACGAGGAGGTCGAGCGAGAGGAAGCTCCCCATGACCGCCGCCTCGAGCAGCAGGATCCAGGCGAAGTACGCACGGCTGTTCTGGCGGTTGCGCCCGAGGATGATGGCCAGCGGGAACAGCAGCCCGGTCAGGAGCACGAGGAAGATGGAGATGCCGTCGACGCCGAGGTACCAGTGCACCCCGAGGCTGCTGCCGGTGTACTCGTGGTTCGAGACCAGCTGGAAGCCGCCGTCGTGCACCTTCATGGCGATGAGCGCCAGGACGGCGAAGAACCCCGTCACCAGCGAGACGATCAGGGCAACGACGTAGGGGATCTCCCGGTGCAGGGTCCGGTCCAGGCCGAGCAGGCCGAGCGCCGCGGCCCCGATGGCCGGCAGCAGGACCAGCAGGGTCAGGAACGGGAGGGAGTGCGTCATCGTCATCCCCACCACGTCCGGCTCAACAGGAAGGCGATGATGAGGGCCATCCCGACGGCGATCCCGAGCGCGTAGTTCCGGGCGTAGCCCGTCTGCAGCTTGCGGGCCGCACTGCCCGTGGCCTTGGCCAGGTGTGCGGTGCCGTTGACGGCCCCGTCGATGATCCGGGCGTCGACCACCCAGGCGAAGAACGTGGCCAGTCGCTGGCTGGGCCGCCCGATGACTGTGTCGTAGAAGTCGTCCCAGTACCAGACCCGCTGCAGGAAGGCCGGCTCGAGGGCCGGCTGGTCGACCTTGCTGCCCCGCCAGAGCCACCAGCCGACGATCACACCGATGAAGGCGGCCGCGATGTCGGCCAGGGCCAGGGCCCATTGCGCCCCGTCGCCGAGGTGGTCGTCGTAGAGAGAGCCGGCGAACACGGGGGTCAGGAAGCTCTGCAGGTCGTCGATGTGCACCCAGGGCAGATCGAGCGCGCCGCTGAAGAAGGCGAAGAAGGCGAGGACGATGAGCGGGATGCGCATGATCCAGGACGATTCGTGCGGCGTCGGCAGCGCGGGCTCACCGTGGGGGCCGACCTTGTCGAAGCGCTCCTCGTCACCGAAGGCGAGGACCTCCAACCGGCTCATGTAGTACGCCGTGAGGACGGCGGTGACCAGGCCGAGGACCCAGAGCAGCTTGTAGTGGGCGAAGGTGTTGTCCAGGACGTCACCCTTGGCCCAGAAACCCGAGAGGGGTGGGATGCCGGCGATGGCCAGGAACCCGATGGTGAAGGTCACCGTGGTCCACTTCATGTAGCGGCGCAGCGCGCCCATCCGTTTGAGGTCCTGCTCGTCGTGCAGCCCGTGGATGACCGAGCCCGCCCCCAGGAAGAGCAGGCCCTTGAAGAAGGCGTGCACCACCATGAGGAAGACGGCGGCGATGTAGGCCCCCGAACCCACGGCGAGGATCATGTAGCCGATCTGCGAGACGGTCGAGAAGGCGAGCACCTTCTTGATGTCCTGCTGCGCGCAGGCGATGGTGGCCGCCACGAACGCGGTCACCCCCCCGATTATCGCGATCACCTCCGTGCCGTTCGACGTGAGGTGCAACAGAGGGTTCATCCGGCACAACAGGTAGACGCCCGCCGTGACCATGGTGGCGGCGTGGATGAGGGCCGAGACCGGGGTCGGGCCCTCCATGGCGTCGGGCAGCCAGTTGAACAACGGGATCTGGGCCGACTTGCCCGCGGCGGCCAGGAACAGGAGCAGCACGGCGGCGGTGGCCGTGACGCCGCCCAGGTGCGAGAGCTGCCCGAAGATCCCCCCTCCCGGCCCGCTCTCGTACTGGATGGTGCCCGTCTTCTCGAAGATGAGGAAGATGGCCAGCAGGAAGCCGACGTCACCGATGCGGTTGTAGATGAAGGCCTTCTTGCCCGCCGAGGCGGCCGACTCGCGCTGGAACCAGAAGGCCACCAGCCAGTAGGAGCAGACGCCGACGCCCTCCCAGCCGACGAACGTGAGCAGCAGGTTGTCCGCCAGCACCAGCAGCAACATGGAGAAGACGAACAGGTTCAGGTAGATGAAGAACTTCGTGTAGTCCCGGTCGCCCTTCATGTAGCCGATGGAGTACAGGTGGATGAAGGCGCTGACGAAGGTGACGAACATGCACATCGTCATCGACAGGGGGTCCACCAGGGTGCCGACGGGGACCGAGAGGCCGCCCGCGCTGAACCAGGTGAAGTAGTTGTCGACCACCACCCGGCCGTTGTCCGGCAGTCCGAGCAGCCCGGCCAGCACGACGCAGGCCACCACGAACGCACCGCCCACGGCGGCGGTGCCGATCCAGCCCGCCACGGGGTCGCCGATGCGGCGGCCGAAGGCCAGCAGGAAGAGGAACCCCGCGAGGGGCAGCAGCAACATGAGGTACGCGAGATGGACCACGGCTCAGCCCTTCAGCGAGTTCAGGTCGTCGGCCACCGTGGTCTCGCGCCGGCGGAAGTTGGTGACCACGATGCCCAGGCCCACCACGACCTCGGCGGCCGCCACCACGAGCACGAAGAACACGATGGCCTGCCCGCCGATGTCGTTGAGCATGCGGGCGAAGGTGACGAAGGTCAGGTTGGCCGCGTTGAGCATCAGCTCGATGCACATGAACATGATCAGCACGTTGCGCCGCACCAGCAGCCCGATGGCGCCGATGGTGAAGACGATGGCGGCCAGGCCGAGGTACCAGGCTCCCGAGAGGCTCACGCCGGCAGCTCGCTCTCGGCGCTGTCCTCGTCCTCGGCGTGGACCGTCGGCGGGCGGCGGGCCAGCACGACGGCGCCGACCACCGCGATGACGAGCAGCGCGGCGGTCGCCTCGAAGGCGAACAGGTAGGTCGTGAACAGCTGCTTGCCCAGCTGGGCCGGCTCCCCCGCCGGTGAGGACGGCCCGGCGACGTGGCCCTGGATCGGCCCCACCACCTGCTTGGCCCCGGTGACCCAATGCGCCGTGGCCGCCATGGCCAGGACGCCGGCGAGGGTGATCAGGGAGACGACGACGGCAAGGGGGCGCTGGCCGGCCAGCGGTTCGGTGGTGGTGTCCTCGGCGCGGTCGACGCCGAGGAACATGATCACGAAGAGGAAGAGGACGACGATGGCGCCGGCGTAGACGATGATCTGCACCGCGGCCAGGAAATCGGCCTCCTGCTCGATGAAGAGCACGGCGACGCCGAAGAGCGTCATCACCAGGCTGAGGGCGGCATGCACGGGGTTGCGCGACGTGACGACGCCGACCGCGCCGACCAGGATCACCGCCGCCGAGGCGGCGAAGACCAGGATGTCGGGCCAGGTGGCGCGCGTGGCAGCCAGCAGGGGCACGGCGTGGAGCATGGGTCAGTCGCTCCCCTCGGGGCCGGCGCCAGTCGACACGCTGTTGGTGATCGCCACGTCGGCCTTCTCCGAACTTGCCTCCGCCTCCTCCGACTTGGCCTCTGCCTTCTCCGCCTTGGCCTCAGCCTTGGCCGCCTTGCGCGAGGCTCGCAGCGCCTTCATACGGGCCCGCGTGGCGTCCAATTTCTTTCGGTTGGCGGCCGCCCCCTCCCTGGCCCGCCAGACGCGACCCTGCATGCCGCGGTGGGCCAGGGGGATGTCCTCGTCGAGCAGGTGTGACTCGAGCACCTCGCGCAGCGGCTTGATGCCGGTGGCGTCGTCGTCGCGGTGGGTCGACTGGCCGCCCTCTGGCGCGCGCACCCCGTAGCCGAGCTCGCCCGCCCACTGGACCTCGCCCTCGTAGGCCGCACTGCCCGACGGGGACGTGGCGCGCATCCAGCCGGACGTCATCAGGTCGTCGCCCTCGCGCCAGTCCTCCCAGGGCAGCTTCTTGGGCGTGCCGTCGTCGTTCACGACGAGCTCTTCCTTGGTGTAGATGGCATCGCTGCGGTTGGTGAAGGAGAACTCGAACAGCTTGGACTCGGTGATGGCCTCGGTCGGGCAGGCCTCGACGCACATGTCGCAGTGGATGCAGCGCAGGTAGTTGATCTCGTAGACGTAGCCGTAGCGCTCCCCGGGTGACACCGGGTGATCGGGCGGGTTGTCCAGACCCCGCACGTAGATGCAGTCGGCCGGGCACACACCGGCACACAACTCGCAGCCGATGCACTTCTCCATGCCGTCCTCGTAGCGGTTGAGGACATGGCGGCCGTGCTGGCGCGGCTGCTTGGGCTTCTTCTCGTCGGGATACTTCGTGGTGACCCGGGGCCGGGTCAGGTGCTGGAAGGTCAGCTTGAAGCCGCCCAGGAAGGACAGCTGGTCCTTCATCTCGTCGCCGACGCCCATTACGCCTTCCCCCCCGGCGCGGGTTCGGGGACCGGCGTCAACCGGGGCGCCCGCGTCACGCGGCTCCCGATCACCGGGATGATGACGTCCTCCTCGCTGCGTCCCGTCCCGAGCTTGTTGGCCCGCAGGAGGAGGAAGGAGGCCAGGAGAACGACGGGCGCCAGGAGCAGCCCGGCCCAGCCCCAGGCGACGATGCCGGCCACCAGCAGCAGCCACCCCAGCGTGAGCGGGATGAGGCGCTTCCAACCGAGGTCCATGAGCTGGTCGTAGCGCAGGCGGGGCAGGGCGGCCCGGAACCAGACGTAGATGAAGCAGAACGCCACCGTCTTGAGGAGGAAGTAGATGATCGGCATGTAGATGGTCGCCCCCGGGATGTGGAAGATGTAGCCGTTGGGGCCTCCGAAGAACAGGGTCACCACGATGGCGGACATGGTGATGGTGTTCATGAACTCGGCGAGGAAGAAGAGGCCGAAGCGGATGGAGGAGTACTCGGTGTGGAAGCCGCCGACCAGCTCCTGCTCCGCCTCGGTCAGGTCGAAGGGCGGGCGCGTCAGCTCGGCCGTGATGGCGATCATGAAGAAGATGAAGGGCAGGAACCCCAACCGGATGAGGTTCCAGTTCCAGAAGCCGTCCGCCTGTGAGGCCACGATGGCCCGTGTCGAGAGCGAGCCGGTGACCAGGACCACCATGACCGTGGTCATGCCGAGCGCGGCCTCGTAGGAGATCACCTGGGCCGAGGCGCGCACCGAGCCCAGCAGCGGGTACTTCGACCCCGACGACCAGCCGGCCAGCATGACGCCGTAGACGGCTATGCCCGACATCGCCAGCACGAGCAGGATCCCCATGGGCGGGTCGGCCACCTGCAGCTCGAAGGTATGGCTGCCGATGGTGATGACGCCGCCGACGGGGACGACGGTGAAGATCAGCACGGCCGGGATCACCGACAGGTAGGGAGCCAGCTTGAAGACGAAGGCGTCGGCCCGGTCGGGCAGGAGGTCCTCCTTGAAGACGAGTTTGGTCCCGTCGGCCAGCGTCTGCAGCAGGCCCCACGGGCCGGCCCGGTTCGGCCCGACCCGGCTCTGCATGTCGGAGATCACCTTGCGCTCGAACCAGATCATCAGGGCCGTGGCCACGAGCAGGGCCACGAAGGCCGCCAGGCACTTGATGATGACGATGAGCCAGACCTCCCAGTTGAGGCCGAAGACGAAGAGCGGGTCGCCGTTGCCGCTGTTTGCGCTGTGCGTGAGGAGCGGGGCGGAGTTGGCGAGGAGCGCGGCGGCGGCGATCACACCGACTCCAGTCGGACGTCGGTCACCAACTGGCGGCTGTCGATGAGCGTGGCCACCGCGTTGGGCGGCGCGCTCTCGCCGCCGGGCACGTTGAAGTCGATGGCGACGACGCCCCGGGCCACGCCCTCGTCGGACTCGGCGGCCAGGATCAGCTCGCCCCGGGCCGAGCGCACCTTCACTCGGTCGCCGGTCTTGGCGCCGAGGCGGTCGAGGTCGTAGGGATTGGCCCGGGCCACCAACGTCGGCACGAGCGGCGTCAGCGACGGCGAGCCGGTGACGGTGCTCCCGGCGTCGTAGAGGCGGCGCCCCGACGTCAGCCGGAGGCTGTAGCTGTCGGGCTTGGGGATCTGCAGCGGCTCGGCGCCGCCGGTACCGGTCCCCGCGAGCAGGGGCGGCGGGCTGCCCAGATCGGAGGCGCGGCCGAGGGCGGGACCGCCGGTGCCGGTGCCGACGCGGGGCGGCGCGCCCTGGCGCTCCACCGACTCGACGCCGGGCAAGGCGACGGGGTCGATCGGGGCGACGTCGTCGCGGTGGTCCTCGCTCCCGGTGAGCGGCATCAGGATCCCGTCGTGCGCCACGTCGGAGTGCAGGACCTGCTGGGTCAGCCCGGCGTAGGCGGGCGCGGTCCGGGTCAGCTCGTCCGAGAGCTCGTTGTCGCTGGCGAGGCCGAGGTCCGACCCGAGGGCCACGGCGAGCTCGGCGGCGATCATCCAGTCGGGCCAGGCGAAGCCGGGCGCCGAGAGCTTGGGGCCGAGCCGGCTGACCCGTCCCTCGATGTTGGTCGTTGTGCCCGCCCGCTCGTGCGTCACCGCGCACGGCAGCACCACGTCGGCGTGGGCGTCGACCGATTCGGACGGGTGGCCGGTCACCGCCACGACGAAGTGCCCGGCCGACAGCGCCTTCTCGGCGACGGCGCGGTCGGGGAAGTCGTCGAGCGGGTCGGCGCCTAGCAGGACGAGGGCGCGTACGCGATCTTCGGCGCCCCCGTCCCCCTCCCCCGCCATGGAGGCGAGGATGTCGGCCGTCGAGAGGCCGGTGTCGGCGGGCACGGCCCCCCAGGCCGCGGTGAAGCGCTCCCGGCCCGCATCGAGACTGACCCGGCCCGGCAGGATCCCGGGGGCGAGGCCCATGTCGAGCGCCCCGAAGACGTTGCCCCTTCGCAGCGCGGGCAGGAAGGTCGCCCGTGGCAGCGCGTCGGCCAGGGTGCGCACGGCCTCGGCGGCCACCTCGCCCGACTCGGCGTAGGAGGGCCGGCCGGCCACCACGACCACGCCCTCGCCGCCGGGGTGGGCGGCGAGCAGCCCGCGGGCCGCCTCCAGCGCGTCGGTGGACACGGCCGCGCCTTCCGGGTGGGTCCCGAGCGCGCTCGCCGCGGCCGCGTCGCCGGTGAGGGCGCGGGCCACCTGCGGCGCGTCACCCGGTCGGATGCGCAGCGTGGCCGCGGCCCGCGCGCTCGAGCGCGGTGGGAGCCGCGGCGATCTCGAGCAGCTGCGTACCGCCACCGACCACCGCCTCGCGCAGGCGGAGGAAGAGGACGGGGAGCTCTTCGCGCAGGTCGCCGGCCAGGGTGACGAGGACCGGTGCCGCGCAGGCCTCGTCGATGGTCGCCCGGGGCAGGCCCAGGACGAGATCGGCGGGGAGCCCGTCGCCCAGCTGGGCGTCGACCGAGTCGGTGCCGATGATGCCCTTGGCGAGCTTGGCCCAGGCGTAGGCGGACTCGTTGGTCAGCCGGGCTCCACCGATCAGCGCCACCGCCCGGGCGCCGCCGGCATCCTTGGCCGCCGTGAGCCCGGCCGCGGCGGCGGCCAGGGCCTCACCCCAGCTGACCGCGACCAGCTCGCCCTCCTTGCGGACACGGGGCTCCGCCAGGCGGCCGTGCTCGAAGCGACCCGTCTCGCGGGCCTCGCCCAGGAACTGGCCGCGGCTGGCGCCCAGGCTGACCACCTGGGACGCGGTGGCCGGGACCACGTCGACGGCCTCGTCCGCCAGCTCGCTCGGGAGGGGGCCGCTGTCGACCTCGTCGCCGTTGACCGACTCGAAGGCGAAGCGGCCCTTGTCACACAGCCAGCCGTGGTTGACCGGTTCGGAGTCGATGCCGAGCAGCCGGGTGAGGCGGTTCTGCGAGGATTGCACGGCCACCCGGCAGCCGACCGAGCAGGCGGTGCAGGTGGACTCGACCTGATCGAGGTCCCAGGGCCGGGCGGTGAAGCGGTAGGGCGTCGCCGTGAGCGCGCCGACCGGGCAGATCTGCACGGTGTTGCCGCTGAAGTACGAGGAGAACGGCTCGGTGGGGAAGGTGGCGACCTCGACGGACTCGCCGCGTCCCGCGAAGTCGATCTGGGCCTCGCCCGCCACGTCGGAGGCGAAGCGGGTGCAGCGGGCGCACTGGATGCAGCGCTCGCGGTCGAGCAGCACGAGGTCCGAGATGGCGATGGGCTTCTCGAAGTGGCGCTTCTCCTCGACGAAGCGGCTCTCACCGGGGCCGTACGCCAGCGTCTGGTCCTGCAGCGGGCACTCGCCCCCCTTGTCGCAGACCGGGCAGTCGAGCGGGTGGTTGGCCAGCAGGAACTCGAGCACGCCGTCCTGGGCCTTCTTCACCTTCTCCGAGGTGGTGTCGACGACCATGCCCTCGTCGGCCTCGATGAAGCAGGCCGGCTGCAGTGTGGCGCCCCGCGGGCTGTCCACCTCGACCAGGCACATACGGCACATGCCGACCGGCTCCATGCGCGGGTGGTAGCAGAAGCGCGGGATGTAGGTCCCGGCGCGCTCGGCGGCCGCGATGAGCAGCTCGCCTTTGCGCGCGCTGACCTCGCGTCCGTCGAGGGTGAAGGTGTGCGACCCGTCCTCCGGCGAGGCCGCGGCGAGTGCCTCCGTGGGGGCCTGGGTCTTCGCCGTGTCAGTCAAAGGGACACCCCCCTTCCTTCACGTGCACCAGGAACTCGTCGCGGAACATCCGGATGCCCGACGCGATGGACGACGGGATCGACGGTCCGAGCACGCAGATCGTGGTCTGCTGGGGCGGCCACTCCACACCGGGGGAGATGTTGTCGCACAGGTCCATGAGGAGGTCCAGATCTTCCTCGCGTCCGGCTCCGTTCTCAATACGGAACATGATGCGCTCCAACCAGCCCGAGCCCTCGCGGCAGGGCGTGCACTGGCCGCACGACTCGCGGGCGAAGAACTTGGTGATGCGCCAGGCGGCGCGCACCATGCAGGTGGCCGAGTCCATGACGACGACCGAGCCCGAGCCGAGCATGGAGCCGGCGTCGCCCACCTCGTCCTGACCAAGGGGCAGGTCGACCTGGTCCGGGCCGAACCAGGGGGCCGACACGCCACCGGGGATGAAGGCCTTCAGTGTGTTGGAGCCGCGGATGCCCCCGCCGAGCACCGGCGCGTAGATGAGGTCGCGGAACGTCGTCTTCACCATCTCGAGCTCGTAGTTGCCGGGCTTGCGCACGTGGCCGGCCAGCGCGAAGAGCCGCGTCCCCGTCGAGCGGCCGGCGCCCAGAGCGGCGAACGCGGCACCGCCGTTGTTCACGATCCAGGGGATGTTGGCCATGGTCTCGACGTTGTTGACCACGGTGGGCTCCCCGTAGAGGCCGATGGCGGCGGGGAAGAACGGCGGCTTGATGCGCGGGAAGCCGCGCTTGCCCTCGAGCGACTCGAGCAACGCCGTCTCCTCGCCGCAGATGTAGGCGCCGGCGCCGGGGTGCACGACGACGTCGAGCGAGAAGCCGGACCCGAAGATGTCGCGCCCGACGGCGCCGTGGGCGTAGGCCTCGTTGAGCGCCGTCTGCAGGCGCTCGAGGCCCAGGGCGAACTCGCCGCGCAGGTAGATGAAGGCCTGGCTGACCTGCAACGCGTAGGCCGAGATCAGCACGCCCTCGAGTATCTGGTGCGGGTCGCCCTCAATGAGCATGTGGTCCTTGAAGGTGGCCGGCTCGGACTCGTCGCCGTTGATCACCAGGTAGGTGAGCGGGGCGGCTTGGGGCAGCAGCGACCACTTGCGCCCAGCCGGGAAGCCGGCACCGCCCCGGCCCAGCAGGCTGGCCGCGTCGACCTCGGCCGCCACCGCCTCGGGCGTCATGGTCAGCGCCTTGCGCAGCCCGCTGTACCCGCCTGTGTCCAGGTAGCGTTCCAGCGTGAAGGAGTCCTCGTAGCTGAGGCGCGCCGTGATGATCCTGGGGGCGTCGGTGATGGCCATCAGGCCTTCTTCTCCCCGTTCGCCGCGGCACGGGCGTCCCGGGCCTCGGCCGCCGCGGCCCGCTCGGCTTTGATGACGGCGCGGTCGGCCTGCAGGCCGACGCTTCGGCGCACACGCACCAGGGTCCCGTGCGCGGGAATCGTCTCCGAGAGGCGGCCGCCGCGCAGGTTCTCGACGAGTGTGTCGAAGTCCTCGGGGGTCTGCGCTCCGACGTAGCGGTGGTTGACCTGCACGCACGGCGTGCGGTCGCAGTCGGCCAGGCACTCGGCCTCGTGCAGGGTGAACAGACCGTCGGTCGTCGTGCCCCCGGCGCGGACGCCGAGCGTCGACTCGGCGTGCTCCAGCAGCTCGAGCGCGCCCGCCGAGCATGCAGGCGATGTTGGTGCACACCGCCACCAGGTAGGTGCCCACGGGCTCGACGTGCAGCATGTCGTAGAAGGTGGCCGTGCCCCGCACCTCGGCCGCGGTGACGCCGCAGAGCTCGGCGATCTCGCTCAGGGCCTCCGGGCGCAACCAGCCGTCCTGCTCCTGGGCCAGATGGCACAGCGGGATCAACGCGGAGCGCGGCTCGGGGTAGAGCGCGACGAGCTCCTCGGCCCGGCTGCGGATGTCGGCCTGGAGGTGGCTCACCGGTCGACCTCGCCCATGACGGGGTCGACCGACGAGATCACGGCGACGGCGTCCGCCATGAGGCCGCCCCGCAGCAGCAGGGGCAGGGCCTGCAGGTTGACGAAGCTCGGCCCGCGGATGTGCATCCGGTAGGGCTTCGAGGTCCCGTCGGAGACCAGGTAGCAGCCGAGCTCGCCGCGGGGCGACTCGACCGCCACGTAGACCTCGCCTTCGGGCACCCGGAAGCCCTCGGTGAAGATCTTGAAGTGGTGGATCAGCGCCTCCATGCTCTCGTCGATGCGGGCGCGGGCGGCGGCGTGACCTTGCGGTCCTGCACCCGGTAGTCGCCGGGCGGCATCATCTCTGTGATCTGGCGGATCATCTTGATCGACTCGCGGATCTCGTTGAGGCGGACCGAGTAGCGGTCGAAGTTGTCGCCGTAGCTGCCGACGATGACGTCGAAGTCGAGCTTGTCGTAGGCCAGGTACGGCATGGACCGGCGCAGGTCCCACGGCACGCCCGTCGAGCGCAGGATCGGTCCCGTGACCGAGAGGGCGAGCGCCTCCTCGGCCGAGATGTTGCCGACGGCCTCGGTGCGCTCCCGGAAGATGGGCTGGCCGGTGAGCAGCTCGTCGTACTCGTAGCTCCGGGCCAGGATGGTGTCGCAGAGCACCTCCATGTCGTCCTGCCACCCGTCGGGCAGGTCGGCCGCCACGCCGCCGGGGCGGATGTAGTTGTGGTTCATGCGGAGGCCGGTGGTCTTCTCGAAGAAGGCCAGGACCATCTCGCGCTCGCGGAAGCCGTAGATCATCATGGACGTCGACCCGAGGTCCATGCCGTTGGTGGCCATCCACATCAGGTGCGACGAGACCCGGTTGAGCTCGGCCATCAGCATGCGGATCCAGGTGGCGCGGGGCGGGAGCTCGACGTCGAGCAGCGCCTCGGTGGCCAGCGAGAACACGAGCTCGTTGTGCAGCGGCGACAGGTAGTCCATGCGGGTCACGTTGGTGGAGCCCTGGACGTAGGTGAGCTCCTCACCCTGCTTCTCCATGCCGGTGTGCAGGTAGCCGATGATCGGCTTGGTCCGCAGCACCGTCTCCCCGTCGAGCTCGAGCATGAGACGCAGCACGCCGTGGGTCGACGGGTGCTGGGGACCCATGTTGATGATCATCGTCTGGTCGTCCCGGCGCTCGATGTCGATGTCGCCCGGGTTGACGAAACCCCCTTCGGGCAGGCGCAGGACGGCGCCGACCTCCTGGCGGAGCTCCCCGGCCGAGGTCGTCCCCCGTGGCATCAGCTCCTGGGCGCCCTCCGAGGTCTCGGCCACCAGGGCCCGCTCCTCGGCCTCGTGGCGGGCGGCCAGGTCTTCGGGGTCGTACTTGTCGTACTCTGGTCTGGTCGTGGTCGTCGGCTCGTGGCTCGTGTTCGGTCATCGCGGCCCTGGCGCTTCCTTGAATTGCACCGGCACCCGGCCCACTCCGTAGTCCTTGCGCAGCGGGTGCCCCTCCCAGTCCTCGGGCATGAGGATGCGGGTCATGTCGGGGTGGCCCTCGAAGAGGATGCCCACCATGTCGTAGGCCTCGCGCTCCATGGCGTCGGTGCCGGGATAGAGGTCGGCCAGGCTGTCGACGGTGGGGTCCGACTCGGGCACCTGCACACGGACCCGCACGCGCTGGCGCATGGAGAGCGACAGCAGGTTGACCACCACCTCGAAGCGTTCCGCCTTCACGCCCTCGGGCAGTGAGCGTCCGGGGTGGGTGAGGTAGTCCACAGCGCACAGGTCGGCGCACAGCTCGAAGCCGGCGTCCCTGAACGCGGCCACCATCTGCTTGTAAGTGGCGCGCGGTGGGAAGGCGAGCTGGTCCACCAGCCGGTCGGGCAGGCGCGGGACCTCGGGAAGGATGCCCGCGGGCGACGCCGCCGGGGCGGGAGCCGGGGTGGTGCCGCTCACCGCGGCGTTGCCACGCGCACGGCGTCGGGCACGTTGGGCACCCACCCGCCGGTGGCCTGCTCGCCCGGCGGGACGGAACTCCCGGGGCGGCGCGTGATCTCGCCGGTGCGGATCTTCTCGTGCAGCGTGAGGACGGCGTGCAGCAGGGTCTCGGGTGACGGCGGGCAGCCCGGGGCGTAGACGTCGACCGGCACGATCTGGTCCACTCCCTGCACGATGGCGTAGTTGTTGAACATGCCGCCCGTCGATGCGCAGACGCCCATGGAGATGACCCACTTGGGCTCCATCATCTGGTCGTAGACCTGGCGCAGGACGGGCGCCATCTTCTGCGACACACGCCCGGCCACGATCATGAGGTCGGCTTGGCGCGGGGAGGCCCGGAAGACCTCCATCCCGAGCCGGCTGATGTCGTAGTCGGCCGCCCCGACCGACATCATCTCAATGGCGCAGCAGGCCAGCCCGAAGGTGGCCGGCCATACGCTGTTGCGCCGGGCCCACTTGACCAGGTCCTCGATCCGGCCGGTCAGGAAGTTGTGCTGGAGGTCCTCGAACCCCATCGATCAGGCCGCCTCGCCGGGGGTCCGCTCCGCACTGATGCGGGTGATGGTCGACTCCGAGGTGCGGCTCGGCATGCCTGACTGCAGGGTCTTCGGCGGCCCCCAGGTCAGGGCGCCGTTCGAGATCAGGTAGAGGAAGGACACGAAGACCACGGCTGCGAACACGATCACCTCGATTAGGCCGAACGTGGCGATCTGGTGGAACACCACCGCCCAGGGGTACAGGAACACGATCTCGATGTCGAAGATGATGAAGATCATGGAGACCAGGTAGAAGCGGACCGGGAAGCGCTGGGGCGGCTCCAGGTCGGGGACGATGCCGCACTCGTAGGGCGCGAGCTTGGCGGCCGTCGGCTTCTTGCGCGGCGCCAGCATCGCCGATGACACCAGCGAGAAGACGGTGAAAGCGAGGGCGAGCAGCCCCATGATCAGGATCGGGAGGTACTGGTCCACTGTCTTCCGTTTCTACCATGCGACCCCTTCGCCAGGCACATCCGCGCCGCTGGTCAGAGGCCCCGGCGCGGGACCTACGATGCCCTCGTGACGGCTCCCGACGAGACTCCCGGTCCCGGCGCCCCCAAGAAGGCGGCGCGGACGGCGAAGGCCCCGACGAAGAAACAGGCGGTGGCCAAGAAGGCGGCGCCGGCCAAGAAGGCGGTGCCGGCCAAGAAGGCGGCGTCGACCAAGAAGGCGGTGCCGGCCGAGAAGCAGGCGTCGGCCAAGAAGCAGGCGCCGG
This sequence comes from uncultured Acidimicrobiaceae bacterium, assembly GCA_963764305.1. GTDB lineage: Bacteria > Actinomycetota > Acidimicrobiia > Acidimicrobiales > RAAP-2 > Bog-473. The sequence goes on from CAVXSD010000007.1 coordinate 723,993, forward strand.
CCAAGAAGCAGGCGCCGGCCAAGAAGGTGGCGGCCAAGCGGGCGCCGGTCAAGAAGGTGACGGCAACCCCCGCCGCCGATGCCGCGGGGAAGGCGTCCCAGTCCACGCGCCGGGCAACGCCGCGGCCGGCGGCCGAGCACGTGCACGACGTCGTGATCGTCGGCGGCGGGCCCACCGGCTCCTCCTGCGGCTACTGGCTGGCCCAAGCGGGTTGGGACGTCGTGGTCGTGGAGAAGAAGGAGTTCCCCCGGGAGAAGACCTGCGGGGACGGCCTCACACCACGGGCCGTCCGCCAGCTGGCCGACATGGGCCTGGAGGAGGCCTTGGCCGGTTCCCACCGCTACCAGGGCCTACGCGCCTTCGGGTTCGGCCGCTCCATCGACATGCGCTGGCCGGAGCACCCGAACTTCCCCAATTACGGCTACACCATCACGCGCCACGACCTCGACGGACTGGTGGCCGGGCATGCCGCGGGCGCGGGTGCCACCCTGCTCCAGGGCACCGAGGTCACGGCGCCACTCGTCGACGAGACCGCCCCGCTTTCAGGCCCACTGCCGACGCTCACCGGGGTCACAGTCAAAGAGAAGGGCGCGGCGGGCACCCGGACCATCCGTGGCCGCTATGTCGTCGTGGCCGACGGATCCAATTCGCGGGTGGGCCGCATGCTCGGCACGACGCGGCGCCGGGACCTGCCCATGGGCATGGCCCTGCGCGGCTACTACTTGTCCGACCGCCACGACGACCCGTTCATCGAGTCGCACCTCGACATCCGCGACGCCGAGGGCGACGTGGTTCCCGGGTACGGCTGGATCTTCCCCATGGGCGACGGCCGGGTGAACGTCGGGGTCGGACTGCTCTCGACCGACCAGCGCTGGAAGGGCCTCAACACCTCCCATCTCATGGATGCCTTCGTGGCCTTCGCCCCGTCGTCCTGGGGGCTGCGGCCCGAGACGAGCCTGGGGCAACCGACCGGCGGCAAGCTCCCGATGGGGCTCTCCGTCGGGCCGCGCGCGGGCGGCAACGTGCTCATAGCCGGCGATGCTGGTGGCGCCATCAACCCATTCAACGGGGAGGGCATCGCCTACGGCTACGAGACGGGGCGCCTGGCCGCCGCCGCGCTCGGCCACGCCCTGACCGGCGGGGGCGAGCGGGCGCTGGGCGACTACGACAGCGAGCTCGAAGCGGCCTACGGCCCGTACTTCAAGGTGGCCCGCGCCTTCGTCCACCTGATCTCGAACCCCGAGGCGATGCGCCTGTGCGTCGGCCTCGGCATGCGCTCGGAGCTGCTCATGACCCAGCTCCTCCGAATCATGGCCAACCTGATGCGTCCCGACGCCGCCGGCCCGGCCGAACTGGGCTTCCGGGCCATGGAGCTCGTCTCGCGCCTCCTGCCCGACAGCGACGGGCTCGAGAGCCCCGCCGCCTGAGGCGCCCACCCGAGGCGCGCCGCCCGAGGCACGCCCTCAGGCGAACAGCCGCTCCGAACCACCCGCCACCCGCAGCAGCCAGGCGCGCTCCTCACCCTCGAAGCCTTCCGCGACGCGCGCCGCCGCCGTGACCCGCACCCAGGCATCGAGGGCATCGTCGCTCAGGCCTCGTCGGGACTGACCCTCGCGCCGCACGGCACGCATGAACCGCCCGACCGGCCCGGTCGAGCGCTGCCCCCACAGGACGAGGGTGCGGCCGAGATCCGCCGCCGAGGGGCCGGCCGCCACGGTCAGCCAGTCGATGACGACCCAGCCGCCGGGCCCCACCAGCACGTTGGAGGGGTGGAAATCGAAGTGGCAGACGCCCCGCTCGCCGTCGTCGTGCTCGGCCAGCAGCGTCTGGAGGTCGCGCCGCAACCCGGCGTCGGGCACGCTGACGTCGATCTCGTCGCCCAGTCGGGACACCAGGTCGGGCAGGCCGCCGACGCTGACCCGGTTGCACCGCAGCTGGAGCGCGGCAAAACGATGCGCCAGGCGCTCGTCCTCCCCTGGACCCGAGGCCGACAGGACCTCGAGCAGCGACGGCCCGTCTACCCGGTCCAGGATCACGCCGGTGCGCCCGTCCACGGTGACCGTGCCGTGCGGTTGGGCCACCGGCAGCCCCGCCTCGGCCAGGTCGCCGAGCACGGTCGCCTCATAGGCGGACAGGCCGTCCCACTCGGGCCGGTCGAGCTTGAGCACCCGACCCTCGCCGTAGGCGAAGACCTCGGCCGTACGGCCCTCGGCCAGCAGCTCCACGCGCTCAGCCCCGCAGACGTGCCCGCAACGCAGCGGCTTCGGCCGCCAGCTGCGCCGGCGCGATGGCCGGCGTCGTCACGACGTCGAAAGCCTCCGTCTCGAACGGGCCACCCGCCCGCACATCGTGCAGCGGGCGCGGCACCAGGTGCACGTGCAGATGCGGCACGCCGTTGCCCAGGCTGAGCCAGTTCATCTTGACTGGCCGGTACTCCGCCTCGACGGCGGCCGCGACCCGGGCGACGTCCGACCAGAAACCCGCCGCCTCCTCGGCCGACAACTCCGTCGGCTCGGCGACGTGCCGGCCCTTCCAGATGGCGTAGGCATAGCCGGGCCTCACCGGATACCGGCCGAGGTAGCCCTCGGCCCAGGGGCCTTCGAAGACCCGAAGTCCGTGGGGCGTCTCCTCGGCGCCGGGCCTGCACATCGGGCACCCCTCGCCTCGATGCATGGCGGCGAAGTCGGGCGGCCACGTGTTGTCGGGCATCGTCTTCAGTCTGCCCGTCGCCATCTCGGATCGCGGACAGACCTCTGTCTACCGAGGCCTCAACCCGCCGACTCTAAACGAGCCTGTTTATGGTTTTTCGAAGAGCGCCCGGCCGTCGCACTCTCAAAATGTCCTCAGCCGCCAGCCGCCAGCCGCCAGCCGCCAGCCGCCGGCCGCGAGCCGCCAGCCGCCAGCCGCAGGTGGGCCGGGCGGGCGACGCCTGCGTCAGCTGATCTCGGAAGCCGCCTGCGCGGCCGCCTCTCCAGCCGCTTCGACGACACGGGCCAGCACTGCCTCGTCGTGGGCCAGGCCGGGGAACATCACCTCGTAGGCACCGGGCGCGAGCGCCACGCCGCGCCGCAGCATGGCGTGGAAGAACCGTGCATAGGTGTCGCTGCCCGCCAGGGCCCGCGCCCCTGCGTAGTCGGACGGCGCCGCCAGGGGGCCGGCCCCGGCATCGGCCACGAAGAGCCCGACGAGGGGCCCGACCGTCGGCGCCACGACGGAGAGGCCACCGGCGGTCACCGCCGACTCGAGGTCCTTGGCGAAGACCTCGACGCGCGCCGCCAACGACTCGTAGTCCGCCGCCCGTACCTCGCCCAGCACCGCGAGGCCCGCCGCCGTGGCGAGCGGGTTCCCCGACAGCGTGCCGGCCTGGTACACGGGGCCACCCGGCGCCAGCTCGGCCATCAGGTCACGGCGCCCGGCGAACGCGCCCACCGGCAGCCCGCCGCCGATGACCTTGCCGAAGCACCACAGGTCGGGGGTGACGCCGGACCAGCCCGTGGCGCCAGCCGGGCCGAGTCGGAAGCCGGTGATGACCTCGTCGAAGATGAGGAGGGCACCGCTGGCGCTGCAGGCGGCGCGGAGTCCCTCGAGGAAGCCCGGCGCGGGCGCCACCAGGTTCATGTTCGCCGCCACCGGCTCGACGATCACACAGGCCACCCGCTCGTCGAGGTCGGGGACGACGTTGTAGGGGACGACCTGGGTGTCGGCCACCGCCCCGGCGGACACGCCGACCGAGCCCGGGAGGCCGAGCATGGCCACCCCGCTGCCGCCCCCGGCGAGAAGGCCGTCGGAGTGGCCGTGATAGCAGCCGTCGAACTTGACCACGCGGTCGCGCCCGGTCGCGCCGCGGGCGAGGCGCACCGCGCTCATGGCGGCCTCAGTTCCGGAAGAGACGAGGCGCACCTGCTCGCAGCCGGGCACCCGTTCGCAGATGGCCTCGGCCAGCAACACTTCACCCGGCGTCGGCGCGCCGAACGTCGTGCCGCGCGCCGCCGACGCCGCCACGGCCGCGGTGACCGCCGGGTGCGCGTGGCCGAGCAGGACGGCGCCGTAGGACTGCACCATGTCGAGATACCGGTTTCCCTCTGCATCGAGCACGGTGGCACCCTCGCCGGAGAGGACGGTGTACGGCGTCCCACCCACGGAGGCGAAGGAGCGCACGGGCGAGTCCACGCCGCCCGGAATGACGCGCCGGGCCCGCTCGAACCACTCGGCGTTCGACGCCCGTGCCGGCTCAGCCACCGAGTGCCTCTGCCACCTCTGTCGCGAAGTAGGTCAGGATGAAATCGGCGCCGGCCCGCTTGAGGACGGTCAGCTGCTCGAGCGCCACGGCGGGCCCGTCGATCCAGCCGGCGGCGGCGGCGGCCTTCACCATGGCGAACTCCCCGCTCACGTGGTAGGCGGCCAGCGGGCACGTCACCGCGCCACGGACGGCGGCCAGCACGTCGAGGGAGGTCATGGCGGGCTTGACCATGATCATGTCCGCACCCTCCGTCACATCCTGCTCGATTTCCGCCAACGCTTCGCGCCCGTTGCGCGGGTCCTGTTGGTAGGCCCGGCGGTCACCGCCCGCGACGATCGTGACGTCGACCGCGTCGCGGAAGGGGCCGTAGAGGGCGGAGGCGTACTTGGACGCATAGGCCAGGATGGCGACCCGTTCGTGGCCCCGGCCGTCGAGCGCGGCACGGATGGCGGCCACCTGCCCGTCCATCATCCCGCTCGGCGCCACCACGTCGGCTCCCGCCTCGGCCTGGGCCACGGCGATGCGCTGGTAGAGCTCGAGCGTCTGGTCGTTGAGCACCTCGCCCGTGGGACCGAGCACGCCGCAGTGCCCGTGGTCGGTGTACTCGTCCAGGCAGAGGTCGGCCATGAGCACGAGCTCGTCGCCGACGACGTCGCGCACGGCGCGCAGCGCGACCTGCACGACGCCGTTCGGATCCCACGCGCCGCTCCCCTGGGCGTCCTTGCGCGCCGGCACCCCGAAGAGGATGAGCCCGGGGATGCCCAACGACACCAACCGCTTGGCCTGGACCACCAGCGAGTCGAGCGAGTGCTGCACCTCACCGGGCATGGACGCGATCGGGATCGGGCCGTCGGTCCCCTCCCGCACGAAGAGCGGGGCGACCAGGTCGTCGACCCCGAGACGGGCCTCGGCCACCAGGCGCCGCAGCGCCGGGGTGCGGCGCAACCGGCGGAGCCGCCGCGCCGGGAAGCCCCCCGGAACGGGCGCAGACGTCGCCTCGGCCATGCCTCCAGCCTACGGTCCGGCGCCTGCACCGGCGCCCAGGTGGCCGATCAGCTCGTCGACGATGCCCTGGGCCGAAGCGCCCCACGCCTCGTGCACGCCGTCGAGGCCGGCGGCCCGGGCGGCGGCTGCCGTCGTCGGACCGATGCAGACGACGTGCGCCGGAGGGGTCACCGGGTGACCCGCCTCGGTGCGGAGCGCCATGAACGCCTGCACGGACGACGTGGCGGTGAAGGTCAGCGCGTCGGCGGCCGTCACCCGCTCCAACAACGCCGGCTCGGGCATGGCGCGCGCCACCGTGCGGTAGGCCTCGACACGGTGGACGTCCCAGCCCTTCTGACCCAGCCCCTCGGCAATGGTCCCGGGAGCCAGGTCGGCACACGGGAACAGGACACGCCGGGAGCCGGCGCCCGTCGGATCGGGAAACTCCTCGACGAGCCCGCGCGCGCTGTGCTCGGCCGGCACGAGATCGGGCTCGACGCCGGACCGGCGCAACGCGTCGGCCGTTGCCGGTCCCACCGCGGCCACCCGCACGTCACCGAGCGCACGCGCGTCGCGCAGGGCGCCCATGAAACGGTCCACCGCGGTGACCGAGGTCACGACGACCCAGTCGTTGTCGCGCACCGCCGCCGTCGCCGCTCGCAGCGCGACTCCCCCGTCCGCCGGATCGACCTGGCGGGTCAGCGGCAACTCGAGCGCAGTGGCTCCCACTCGTTCGAGTGCGTCCACCAGGCCGCGGGCACGTTCGCCCGCACGCGTCACGACCACGGTGCGACCGCTCAAGGGGCCGTCGCCTCCGTCGACCCGGTCGTCGGCGCCGAGGGCCGCCACCGGACCGACGACGATGACGGCGGGCGGGCCGAGGTCGACGCCGGCCACTCCGGCCAGGCCGGCCAGGGTGGTGCGCGCCACACGCTGGGACGCGGTCGTCCCCCGGGCGATCACCGCCACCGGCGTGTCCGGCGGCCGTCCTCCGCGCACCAGCGCGTCGGCAATGGCGGCCCGCGTCGTCCAGCCCATCAAGACAACCAGGGTGCCGCCCACGCGGGCCAGGGCCTCCCAATCGGGGCCGCTGGTGCCGTCCGGCCCGCCGACCCGGCCCGTCACGACCGTCACCGAAGCGGCCAGCCCTCGCTGGGTGACGGGGATGCCGACCGCGGCAGGGACACCGAAGGCGGACGTGACCCCCGGGACCACCTCCCAGGCGATGCCGGCCTGGGCCAGCACCTCCACCTCTTCGCCCCCCCGGCCGAACAGGAACGGGTCACCGCCCTTCAAGCGGACCACGACGGCGGACGTGCGACCGTGCTCGACGAGCAGGCGGGCGATCTCCTCTTGGCGCTGCTCTTGGCGCTCCCCTCCAGCGGGCCTGGCATCCGGATCCTTCCCCACGTCGATGAGGTGGGCCGAGGTGGGCACCAGGTCGAGGATGGCGGGGCTGACCAGGCGGTCGTGCAGGACGACATCGGCCCGGGCCAGCAGCGCGGCGCCCCGCCGGGTCAGGAGCCCGGGGTCGCCGGGGCCGGCACCGACGAGGTAGACGGTCACGGGCCCGTGTCCCGCCGGTCGTCGAAGCCCTCGACGGCGGCCCCGCCCCCGTCCAGCAGGGCACGCGCCACCTCGGCGCCGACGGCTTCGGGGTCGCCGCCCGATCGGGTCAGGCGGATCACCGTGTGCCCGTCCGCGCCGGCCAGGAGCCCCGACACCCGCAGGGCCTCTCCTGCCTCGTCCGGCACGGCGTAGGCGCCGACCGGCAGCGTGCAGCTCCCGCCCAGCGCGGCCAGCACGGCGCGCTCGGATCGCAGGGACCGGTGACTCGGCGCATGGTCGATGGCCGCGAGCAGGAGCCGCGTGCCGTCGTCGTCCGCCCGGCACTGCACCGCGATGGCGCCCTGGCCGGCCTGGGGCAGCACGTCGACGGGATCGAGCACGTCGGACAGCCGGTTCTCCCAGCCGAGGCGGTCCATGGCGGCGACCGCCACCACCACGGCCGACACCGTCCCCTCCTCGGCGACGGCGACCCGCCGGGCCATGTTGCCGCGCAGGTCGGTGAAGACGAGGTCCGGGCGCAGGGACGCCAGCTGGGCCCGGCGCCGCGCCGACCCGGTGCCCACGAGGGCACCGGCCGGAAGACCGGCCAACGTGCTGCCGACGAGGCCGTCACGGGCGTCGGCGCGCTGCGGCACCGCCCCCAGCACGAAGTGCACCGGCATGACAGAGGGCATGTCCTTGGCCGAGTGCACCGCAGCCTCCGCCCTCCCGTCGGCCACGGCCTCCTCGACCTCCGTTACGAAGACCCCCTGCCCCCCGATCTGGTCGAGGGGCGCCGACCCGTCGCGATCGCCCCGGGTGCGGACCACGAGCGGCTCGACCACGAGGCCCGGGTGGGCCCTGCGCAGGAGCCCGGAGACCAACTCGGTCTGGCACAGGGCCAACGGCGAGCCGCGGGTGGCCAGGCGGATGGTTGCCATGGCCCGACTATCCCATGGCTGCCGCTACCGGTCGAAGCCGCTACAGGTCGAAGCCGCTACAGGTCGAAGCCGCTACAGGTCGAAGAGGATGCGCAGCGCCTCGACGAGCCGCTCGCCCCGGGGCGTCCCCGCCGACTCCTTCAAGAGCATGGTGGGCTCGTGCAGCATCTTGGCCAGGGCGGCCCGGGTGGCCGCGTCCACGTGGTCCCACTCCTCCTCGCTCAGGTCGGCCAGCTGCGCGCGATGGCGCTCGAGCTCGGCGATGCGCAGCGTCTCGAGCCGGGACCGCAGCGACGCGATGACCGGGGCGGCGCCACGCTGGCGGCTGGCGCTGCGATAACGGTCGACCTCGACGGCGACGATGCGGCGGGCGGCCACCGACTCCTCCTGGCGGTCACCGAGCGCCCGGGCCACCGACGCGCTCAACGTGTCCATGTCGAGCAGCGTGACTCCGTCGAGCGCGGCCACCTCCGGCTCGACGTTGCGCGGGACCCCGAGGTCGATGACGAGGAGGGGGCCGGCGACGCCGGCGAAGTCGGCGGCGCTCAGGACATGGGACTCGGCGGCCACCGCGGTCAGCACGACATCGGCCTCGGCCAGCTCCCCGGCCACGCGCTCGAGGGGCGCCGCGCGCATCTCGAACGGGCCGGTCGCCGTCTGGTGCACCAGATCCCGCGCCCTCGCTGCGGACCGGTTGACCACCACGACACGCAATGGCGCGTCAAGGGGCGCTATGTCCGTCAGGGCACGACACACTCCGAGTCCCATTTCGCCGGCGCCGACGACGACGACAGCGCGCTCCGCGCAACCCCGCCTGGTCCTCGCCGCGGGCGACGGTCACCGCGGCGTAGGCGAACGACGTCGTGCCCTGGCTGATGGCGGTCTCGGTGCGCACCCGCTTGCCGGTCTGCAGCGCGTGCCGGAAGAGCGCGGAGAGAACGGGGCCGCACGTGCCTTCCTCCTGGGCCCGCTCGAAGGCCCGCCGCACCTGGCCCACCACCTCGGTCTCCCCCGTCACCACCGACTCGAGGCCCGACGTGACCGAGAACAGGTGGGAGGTGACGTCGTCGTCGAAGCGGACGATGGCGTGGGCCGACAGCTCCTCGCCGGAGAGGCCCGAATGCTCGGCGAGGACGTCGTAGATCTCCGCCACGGCGTCGTGGAAACGGTCCACCACCGCGTACACCTCGGTGCGCAAGCACGTCGAGAGCACCACCGCTTCCTGCACGTTGCGGCGGTGGTTCAGGGCGCTGAGCGTCTTGTGCAGATCGGCGTCGGAGACGGCTGCAGCCTCGAGCAGTGGCAGCGGGGCCTGCGTGTGCTGGAGTCCTATGACGACGACGGACACTCGGTTCCTTCCTGGGTCGGCGCACAATTGTGCCGGTCCCGACCCCCAGCCTGCCAGTCGCCGGCGGACTTCCCCGCGTCAGGCCGGTTCCGGCCGCGCCGAGAGCCCCACCGAGCGCATCACGGGGGCGCGCTCCTCCGCGCGCCCCGTCTCCTCCACGCGGGCGCGGTAGAAGCCGAGGACCTGCAGCTCAATGGAGAGATCCACGTACCGGAGGTGCACGGTGGGTGGGACGTTGAGGACCCGGGGAGCGAAATTGAGCAGCGAGGTCAACCCGGCCCGTACCAGCAGGTCGGCCACCCCCTGGGCCGCCCAGCCGGGCGTGGTGATCACCCCGATGTCGGGACGCTCCGCCGTGCGCAGCGTGGCGATCTCGTCCATGTGCCGCACCCGCATGCCCCGGATCTCCTCGCCCACCACGGCCGGGTCGACGTCGTAGAGCGAGGTGACCTGGCAGCCCCGCGAGGCGAACTCGGCCGAGTTGGTCAGGGCGCGGCCCAGGTTGCCGATGCCGACGATGGCCACCGACCAGTTCTCGTGGACGCCGAGGGCGCGGTCGATCTGCGCGATCAGGAAGCCGGGGACGTAGCCCGAGCCCCGGGTGCCGAACGACCCCAGGAGGGACAGGTCCTTGCGTACCTTGGCCGCGTTCACCCGGGCCAGCTCGGCCAGCTGCTCCGAGGAGACCGTCCGGGCGCCGGCGCGGACCAGCTCGGCCAGGATGCGCTGGTAGATGGGCAATCGCAACACGGTGGCCTCGGGGATCCGCCTCGGCAGGGCGGACGCGTCGGACTCCTCGGAACTGCGGCGCTCGTCGCTCACTGCAACGGATGGTACAGAGGGGGCTCCCGGCCGCACCAAACCGTCCCCGGGGCACGCCCGCGTCACCAGGCCAGGACGAGCAACTCCCCTGCGGCCACGTTGAGCCAGTGCGCCGCCGACGCCTCACCGGCCACCACCGCGAGATGCCCGTTGGCGTCGACGAGCAGGCCGAACTCCCCCTGCCGCAGCTCACCGAAGGCGTCGACGCAGCGCAGCTGCACGCCGTCAGGGACGAGCGAGTGGGGCAACCCGTCGGGGTGGGCACGACCCGACTCGATCCGGGCCGCCAGCTCGACACGGCCGGTCAACGGGATTCCGGCGACGCGGGCGTCGGCCATCGTCGCGGCCAGTTGCAGGTTCCCGAAGTGGTCGACCCAGAGGACCTCGGTGCGGAGACAGACGCGGCCGTCGTGCAACCGGCCCTCCTCGACCACGCCGCCGACGACGCGCACCAGCGAGGCCGGGTCGATCGGCTCGCCCAGCTTCCCGAGCGCCGCGCCGGTGCAGAGCGCGGCCACCGCCGGCGCGAACACATCGCGCCCGTCGAACGTTGCGCCCCGGTCCGACGGTGCCGAGTCGCGCGCCAGCTCGACCAGCCGGGCGACCGGTGCTTCGGCCGCTGCCTCGGCCGCGGCTACGAGCAGACCGTTGTCGGGTCCGACGAAGGACAGCGTCCCACCGCCGGGCCGCGCCACCTCCAGCGCGATGCCCCGGCGCTCGGTGCCGACACCCGGGTCGACGACGGCCAGCACGACACCGGGTCCCAGGTGCGGCACCGCCCGCAGCAAGGTGTGGCTCCCCGCCCGCACGTCGAAGGGCGGGATGTGATGGGTCAGGTCGATGATCGTCGTCCCCGGGGCCCGCGCCGCGATCACCGCGTGCACCACGCCGGCGAACTCGTCCTCCGTGCCGAAGTCGGAGAGGAAGAAGACGGTGCGCGGGGGCTCGCTCGTCATGACTCGGCGCTCAGCGCTGCAGGTTGCGCGATCGTTCGGTGGCGGCAGCGACCGCCTCCATGAAAGCGGAGCGAACGGCGCGGGACTCCAGCGCCCGGACGCCCGCCGCCGTCGTCCCGGCGGGTGAGGTCACCATGGCGCGCAGGGCCTCGGGATCGCGGCCCGTCTCCGCCAACAGGGCGGCCGAGCCCCGCATCGTCTCGACCACGAGGGTCCGGCTCACCTCGCGGGTGAGCCCCATCTGCACTCCCGCCTCCATGAGGGCCTCGGCGACGAGGAAGAAGTAGGCGGGGCCCGATCCCGAGAGACCCGTCACGGCATCGAGCAGGCGTTCGGGCAACCGGACCACGGTGCCGACGGCCGAGAGCACGTCCTCGGCCCAGGCCAGATCCTGCGCGGTGGCGAAGGAGCCACCCGAGATCGCCGTCATCCCGGCACCGACGAGCGCGGGCGTGTTGGGCATGGCCCGCACGAACGCCGGCTCGCCCCCGAGCGCGGCCTCCAGGCGGGCGGACGGCATGCCGGCGACGATGGAGAGGACCCGGGTCACCCCGGTCACCCCGAGGGAGCGGCAGGCGCCCTCCGCGGCGTCGGGCTTCACCGCCAGGACGGCTCCGGTGATCCGCTCACCGCCGTGGCGCAGCGTGCCCGCTTCGGGCGCGGCGAGCGTGTGCAGCCCCGGGAATTCCGCCACCAGCTCGTCCCGCCGCTCGGCCAGCGGCTCCACGACGGTGACGCCGTCCACGTCGGCCCACCCGGAGCGCAACAGTCCGCCCAGGAGGGCGCCTCCCATCTTCCCGCCTCCGACGATGAGCAGGCTCGACACACGCGCGACGATACCGAGTGCCGGGCGTTCCGTCGTCAAGCAGGGCCCGGACCCAGTCGCTCGCTAGCGCCGGGGGCGGCGGCGGTACGTCGAGGGGTGGGCCAGGCTCATGGCCGTCGGGAAGTGCTCGTCGGTGTAGAGCACCGACGACCCGGCGATGCGGTCGAGCTCGTCGTCGTCGACCAGGCGGGCCGGCACCCGGCCCATCAGGTACACGGCATCCTCTGGGCCGAGGGCGAACCACATCCCGAAGAGATGCGCGTTGCGACGCAGGAGATAGGTGAACACCTCGGCCTGGTTCGTCTCGGGCGCCGGCATGAACTGGGCCTCGAAGTGCAGCGTGCGCTGCTTGAGCGTGAACCAGACCGTGATGAAGTCCTTCTCCTCGCCCTTGAAGCGCAGGTACCAGCGGTACGACGCCGTGCGGTCCGTGACCTCCTGGCGCTCGGCGGCCACCAGGAACCCCCCGGCCGCCAGCTCACGGGCGGCCCAGGCGTCGATGCAGGCAACAGCGGCCGCCATCTCCTCGTCGGCGGGGAGATCGACGACTGGCACGGCGCGGGCGGGACGCGCGGCCGGGCGCGCTCAGCCGCACTCGACGAGGCGGCCCGAAGCCAGCTCGTCGTGCAGCTCGACCAACGTGCGGGCCGCGGCCCGCCAGGTATACCGGCGAGCCCGCAGCACCGATGCGGTGGAGAGCCGCTCGGCCGCCAGCGGCTCGTCGAAGACCCTGCGCACCGCAGCGGCGTAGGCCCCCGGATCGGGGTCGTCCACCAGGTACCCGGTGCGGCCGTGGTCGACCAACGTGGTCAGCCCGCCGACGGCCGAGGCGACGACCGGCGTCCCGCAGGCGGCCGCTTCCAGGGCGACGAGCCCGAACGACTCGGAGCGGCTCGGGACGATGCACACGTCGGCGGCCCGGTAGTAGGACGAGAGCAGCTCATGGGGCTGGGGGTCGATGAAGTGGACGTGCTCGCGCACCCCGCGGGCATCGGCCGCGTCGTAGAGGCCCTGCAGCGACTTCTCGCCGTGCGGGCCGCTGGGGCCGCCGACGACGACCAGGCGGTAGCCGCCCCCGCCCCCGCTCCCGCCCCCGCCCAGCTCGGCCAGCGTCTCGATCGCCACGTCCGCGCACTTGAGCGGCTGGATGCGGCCGACGAAGAGCAGGAGCCGGCCGTCGAGGGGCAGGCCGAGGGCCCGGCGCGCCTGGGGTCGATGGCCGGGGCCGAAGAAGGCGTGGTCCACGCCGGGGGGCACGATGCGGATGCGCCCGGGATCGCCGCCGTAGAGCGAGGCGATCTGGTCCGCCTCCACCGTGCAGGAGGCCAGCACGGCGTCGGAGCAGTCGATGATGGACGCCTCGGCCTCGGCGCGGCGGTGGGGCATGTCGGCCTCCACCTCCTCGGGCATCGACTCCGCCTTGACGCGATCGAGCGTGTGGAACGTGCACACGAGCGGCAGGTTGCACTCGTGCTTGATCACGTGGCCCGACAGCCCCGACAACCAGTAGTTCGCGTGCACCGAGGTGTAGGGCAGCTCGCCGCCCGGGTCGCGCCCGGAGGCCGGCGCGGCGGCCATGCGCTCGAGCACCCCGGCCGTGAACTCGTCGACCACGGCGGGGAGGGACTCCTTGGGCACGGTTTCGAGAGGCCCGGCCGGGACGTGGTGGACCCGCAGGCCGGGCTCGACGTCGACCACGGGCGGCAGGTCGGGCGACCAGGCCCGGGTGAAGACGTCACAGGCGACGTCGGAACGGGCCAGGGCAGAGGTCAGCTCCCGCACGTAGACGTTCATGCCACCGCCGTCCCCCGTCCCGGGCTGGGCCAGTGGGGACGTGTGGAGAGAAAGGACCGCGAGCCGGCGCATGGCGGTCAGATCCTACCGGCGGACTGGAAAATCGCTTCGGCCCGGCATCCGGGGCGCCGGGTGCTCAAGCGCTGGCGACATGGGCGGTGGGGCCGGCAGGCTCCGCCGGGGCCACCGGTCCGCCCGGGCCCTGCTCCCCCCGCTCGTCCTCGTGGTCGCGCCGGAAGGAGAGGTAGATCCGCACGAGGGCCTGCTTCTGCTCCTCGCCGATCGACTGGTCGGCCATGATCGCCCGGGTGAGGTCGGGCGACCCGGACGGCGCCTCGAGGATCCCCGCCTGCACGTAGAGCGTCTCGGCCGAGATGCGCAGCGCCTTGGCTATCTGCTGGAGGATCTCGGCCGAGGGCCGGCGCAGGCCGCGCTCGATCTGGCTCAGGTAGGGATTGGAGATCCCGGCCAGCTCGGACAGTCGGCGCAGCGACAGCCGGGCCGATCCCCGCTGCTCGCGGATGAAGGACCCCAGATCGAGCCAGCGTTCCTTCGGGTCCGTGCTCACTCTTGCAAGCGTACCGCCGGGGCTGCAGCCGGGGGGTTCCCGGTCGGCCGCGAGGTGCGCCTCCGGCCCTGCTCGTATGGCAGTTGGACCCGGTTGGGATCGAGCCCCCTTGGGGTATGGTCCAGCACGCAGCAGCACGACGACCACGACCGAGGAGATCCGCCATGGCCGACTACAGCCTCCCCGACCTGCCCTACGACTACGCCGCGCTCGAGCCCCACGTGTCGGCCCAGATCATGGAGCTCCACCACGACAAGCACCACGCCGCCTACGTCACCGGGGCCAACCAGACGCTCGAGAAGCTGGCCGCCGCCCGCGACAAGGACGACTTCGGCGCCATCGTGGGACTGGAGAAGACGCTGGCCTTCCATGTCTCGGGCCACGTCCTGCATTCGATCTTCTGGAAGAACCAGAGCCCCGACGGCGGCGACAAGCCCGACGGTGCACTCGGGTCCGCCATCGACGAGAACTTCGGCTCCTTCGACAAGTTCAAGGCGCACTTCACCCAGGCCACCTCGACGATCCAGGGCTCGGGCTGGGGCGTGCTGGCCTACGAGCCCCTTGCCGGCCGGCTGATCGTCGAGCAGGTCTACGACCACCAGGGCAACGTGGGCAACGGCTCGGTCCCGCTCCTCGTCTTCGACGCCTGGGAGCATGCCTTCTACCTGCAGTACAAGAACGTGAAGGCCGACTTCTTCGCCGCACTGTGGAACGTGGTCAATTGGCCCGACGTGGCGGGTCGCCTCGACACCGCCAAGAAGCTCACGATCGCCGGCTGAGCTCGGGGGCGCCCCTTGGGGCGCCCGCCGGCCCCGGCCACCCCTAGGAGGTCAGGGCCAGGTGCTGCTCACACAGGCGCCGGGTCGGATCTTGCTCCAGATCGGCTTCGAGGACCGGCGCGCCACAGGTCTCGCACTGCCCGTAGGTGCCTTTGCTCAGGCGCTCCAGCGCCCGGTCGACTCCGTCGAGGACGGCGGCGGCCCGGGTCAGCTCGGCTTCGTAGCGTTCCTCCACGAACGAGCAGGGTAGCCCCGAAATCGGGCCCGGCGGAGACGAGCGCCCGGCCGGCCCGACTCCCAGCCTGTTCGGGGGTTGCGCCATCGCTGAGGTGAACCGCAACGGGTATGGTTGCGACTCAGATCTTTTGGGGGAGAGCCCACGGTGGACACCCGCGATCTCGACGAAGTGACGCCCGCCGCGGCACGCCGGTTCCCGGCCACCCCGTCCTCCGTGGGTCGGGCCCGCCGGTTCCTGCTCGGCACGCTGCCCGACCCCGGCGACGACGCCGCCGACGCGCTCACGCTGATGCTGTCGGAGCTGGCCACGAACGCGGTGCAGCACGCGGAGACCGAATACGAGGTGTCCGTGCACGTCGCCCCCGACTGCGGACGCGTGCGCGTCGAGGTCAGCGACGGTGCCCCCGGGTACCCGACGCCGCAGGATCCGGTGCCCGATGCACCGGACGGGCGCGGCCTGCACATCGTGCGCGCGCTGGCCGAGGCGTGGGGCATCGAGATGCGACGGGACCGGCCCGGCAAGACGGTGTGGTTCTCGGTGCCGTTGTCCGCGCATGGTGGCGCCCCGGCGTCGAGCCGCGAGGAGCGAGCCGTCGACGGGCGGCCGCGCGCGGCTGGGGCCTCCGGGGCACCGTCCGCGCCGGCGGTGGCGCCGGCCGCGTCCGTGGAAGGCGAGCCGGCGTGGCCCGTGCCGGGCGTACGGGCGGTTCTCGACGGGCTGCGCGACGCCGTCGTGGCCACCGACGAGCAGGGCCAGATCCGTTACGCCAACACGGCGGCCGAGGATCTCCTGGGCTGGCCTCGCGGCTCCCTGGTCGGCCGGCCGGTCTTCGACCTCGCGCCCGACTCACTGTCCGCGACGCTGGGCGTCGACTTCGGGACGTTCGTCCGCTCCCGGGCGGGCGAACTCGTGGGGCGGCGTCTGGACGCTGTCATCAAGCGGGCCGACGGAACCGACGTCAACACGGAGTTGGTCATCAGCATCTTCGACCACCCGCTCGCCGGCCGGGTGGTCGTGGGCATCCTCCGCCCCCGCGACGAGAAGAAGATGCAGCGCTGGTCGGAGCTGACCAGCGAGCTGCTCCAGATCCTCGCCGATGCCCCCATCGACGAACCTCCGGCCGAACGGCTGCTCTCGACGCTCGGACGGCGCCTCGAGTGGGACGCGGTCACGCTGTGGGCGCTCTCGGCCAACGGCGAGCTCGTGTGCCGGCAGGTGTGGACGCGCACGCCCACCATTGCCCACGCCTTCGCGCGGGAGAAGGCGGCCGATCCGACCAGCGGGAGCGAAGGTCTCCCCCGGTGGGTGCTCGAGCACGGCGAACCCCTGTGGGTGGCCGATCTGATGGGCGACCGGCGCTTCACGACCGACGCGCTGGTCGAGGACGGAATGGAGAGCGGCTTCGCCTTCCCGGTCCGCCACCACGGCGCCTGCGTCGGGATCGTCAAGATGCTGAGCCGTCTCCCGCGTGAGCGCGACCCTTCGATGGTCGAGCTGATGGATGCCGTCGGCGGCCATCTGGGGGAGTTGCTCCACGCGTCGGCCCAGGCGACCGAGCGCCTGCAGTTGGTCGAGGAGCTTCTGGAGGCCCGGCGCCGCAACGAATTCCTCCTCCTGGCGACGCAGGTCCTCTCCGAGGTCGTCGACTACCGCGAGATGGTCGAACGGCTCGCCCAGGTCTCGGTGCCGATGATGGCCGACCTGTGCGTCATCGACATCGAGGACGAGGACGGCCAGATGCGGCGGATGGCCGCCTGGCATGCCGACCCCGACAAGCGGGCGCTCACCGAGGAGCTCCGCACCTCGTACCCGCCCGACCCTGCCGGCCTCCATCCGACCATGGAGGTCATGCGCAGCGGCCGGTCGATGTGGAGCGCGGACCTGGACGACGAGTTCCTGCGGGCGACCAGCCGGGACGAGCGCCACTACGCCATTGTGAAGGCGCTCGACTTCACCTCGTATGTCACGGTGCCGCTCCGCCTGCGCGACGAACAGGTGCTGGGCACCGTCACCCTCGTCTCCGCCGGATCGGGTCGCCGCTTCTCGGAGAAGGACCTCGGCCTGGCCGAGCAACTGGCCAAGCAGGTCAGCTCCGTCGTCATCCGGGCGCGGGCCTACGACCGTGAGCGGAGGATCTCGCACGAGTTGCAGCGACACCTGCTACCCGACGCCATCCCCGCCATTGACGGATGGGACGTGGCCGCCCGCTACCAGCCGGCCGCCATCGGCGTCGAGGTCGGAGGCGACTGGTACGACGTGGTCCCGATCAGCGAGCATCTCGTGGCCTTCGTGGTCGGCGATGTGGAGGGCCACGACCTCGGGGCGGCCAGGATCATGAGCCGGCTCCGCCACACGCTCGGCCTGCTCCTGCTGGAGGAGCGGGCTCCGGGCAAGGCGCTGCAACGGCTCAACCGGGTCTCCCTCGCCGGAGTGGGAGGCCGGCTGGCCACCGCGCTGGTCGGCGTCCTGAACACCAGGACCGGGTCGATCGTGTTCTCCTCGGCCGGCCACCCCTCGCCGGCTCGGGTCGAGTCGGGCCAGGCCGTCGAGCTCCCCGTGCCGCCGGGGCCGCCGCTGGGTGTCCAGCACTGCCACTACAAGGACCACGAGTTCCACCTGGACCAGGGATGCCTGGTGATGTACACCGACGGGCTGGTCGAGCGGCGCGGCAGCCACCTCGACGAGCGTCTCGCCCAACTCGAGTCGTCGCTGCGCACCTCCCCCAGCAGCGAGCCCGGCCGGGTGGCCGACTTCGTCATCGACGCCATGACGGCCGACGAACGGAGCTCCGACGACATCGTCGTGCTCACCGCCCGGCGTCTGCTCGCCGATCCCGGGCTCATCTGAGCACCGGATACCGCCGGTCGCCGGCACTCGTAGTGTGACGGCGTGTATTCCGAGGCAGCCCTCGCCCCACTCGTCGGCGCCCACATGCCCGTTCCCTGCCTCGACGGTGTCGAACGTCCCTACCGCGACCTCGACTGTGCCGCCTCGACACCCGCGCTGCAATCGGTAGCCGATCGGGTCAACGAGTTCCTGCCCTGGTACTCCAGCGTGCACCGCGGCGCCGGCTACAAGTCGCGGCGCGCCACCGAGGCCTACGAGGCCGCCCGCGACAGCGTGCACCGTTTCGCCCGGCGGCCGGCAGGCGGTGACGACGTGGTGGTCCTGGTGCGCAACACCACCGAAGCCATCAACCACCTGGCCTACCGCCTCGGATTCGGCCCCGACGACGTGGTGGCCACCACGGTGGTCGAGCACCACGCCAACCTGCTCCCCTGGGCGCGGGTGGCGACCCGGCGCTGGGTGGAGTGCGGCACGGAGGGGACCTTCGGGACGGCCGACGTGGTGCGGGTGCTCGAGGACGGGCGCCGCCCAGCGCTGCTGGCGCTGACGGGGGCCTCCAACGTCACCGGTTGGCTGCCCCCCGTCGGCGAGATCTGCGCCGAGGCCCACGCCCGCGGGGTCCCCGTCCTGCTCGACGCGGCACAGCTGGCACCACACCGTCCCCTCCCGGAGGGACCCGACTTCATCGCCTTCAGCGGTCACAAGCTCTACGCACCCTTCGGCGCCGGCGCGCTCATCGGGCCGCGCCGGGTCTTCGAGCACGGTGACCCCTTCCTCGCAGGGGGTGGGGCCGTCGACCTGGTCGACCTCGACGAGGTCATCTGGACCGATCCACCCGAGCGTGAGGAGGCCGGCTCACCCAACGTCGTCGGCGCGGTCGCCTTCGGGACGGCCATGGACGAGCTCGAACGGATCGGCTGGGCGACCGTTCAGTCCCACGAGGGTGTCCTGGCGGCCCGCTTGTACCAGGGGCTGCGGGCCGTCGACGGCGTGCGCGTGCTCGGTCCGTTGTCAGGGACTGGTGCGCACGACGGGCTCGCCGTGGCCACGTTCACCGTGGAGGGGATGCATCACGCCCTGGTGGCGGCCCGGCTGAGCGCGGAGTTCGGCATCGGCGTGCGGCACGGATGTTTCTGCGCGCACCCCTACCTGATCCGTCTGCTCGGTGTCGGCCGCGAGGGAGTGGACCAGGCCCGCGCCGCTGTGCAGCGCGGCGACCGCAGCGGCATCCCCGGTGCGGTACGGGCCAGCTGCGGGCTCGGGACCACCGACGAGGACGTCGACGCCCTGCTCGACGCGTTGCGCGCCCTGGCGGCCGGTGAGCCGGCGCCGGTGGCCTACAGGCAGGACGACGTCACCGGCGACTTCTGGCCGGAGGGCGGCGCGGCCGGCTGGGGCGCGGCCGAGCGCCCCGCCGGCGCCGCCTGCGCGCGGGGCTGAGCGCACGGGTGCGACGCCGCCTCTGGATCCTGCTCCCCGCCCTCGTGGCCGTGGTCCCCGCGCTGGCCGCGTGCGCCAAGCCTGTGGGCAGCACGTCGGTCCACAACGTGGCCTGGGTCACGACCGGCGCCTCGGTGACCCGTCCGGGCATGGACGTCACCCCGGTCAACCTGACCCGGCGCCACGTCGGGGCCAAGGTGCAGGTGGGCAGCCTGCCTTCCGCACTGGCGTACACGCCCGGCGGCAAGGGGCTGCTCGTGGTGACCCAGGGGGACGACGAGCTGCACGAGATCGACCCGGCGACCCACCAGGTGGTGCACGAGGCAGGCGTCGGCGTCGAACCGGACGCGGTGGCAGTGGCGCCGGGCGGGACCTCCGGCCGGGGCGTGGCGCTCGTGGCGAACCTCGTCTCGGGCAGCGTGACGCCGGTCGACCTCGGCACGTGGCGGGCCGGCACACCCATCGCGGTGGGGTCCGAGCCGGTGGCCATCGCCGTCTCGGTGGCGGCCCCGGGCGGGGCCACCGCGTTCGTCGCCGACTATGGCAGCAACACGGTGACGCCGATCGACGTCGCCACCATGACGGCGCGGGCCGCCATCCCGGTCGGTCCCGGGCCGCAGACCATCGCCGCCGCGCCGGGAGAGGTGCTGGTGGGCAACTTCGGCAACCGGACCCTCACCGCGATCAACCCGACGTCGTTGCGGGCCGGCGGCACCATCGCGCTACCGCTCAACCCGACCGGCATCGCCGTGGCCCCGTCGGGTGCCACCGCCTACGTCTGCGGAGGGGCGTCCGTGGTCGCGGTGAGCGTCCTCGGTCTCACCCTCGGGGCGCCCGTCGCGCTGCCCGACGTCGCCCAGGGGATCGCGCTGAGCGCTGACGGCGCGACGGCGTGGGTGACGCAGTATGCGGGCACGCTGATACCGGTGGCGCTGGTCGCGGGCAGGGTGGGCGTCCCCTTGCACGTCGGCGGCCACCCCTCCGCCGTGGTCATCGGGCCGGGCTAGTTCCGTCCGCCGGTGACCCCGGACAACGGGTCACGGCTGAACGGGCACGGGGCTGTCCTCAGGCTGGTCCCCATAGGCAGACCAGATTCCATTCAAGTTGAATTGGTAGTAGAGGGAATACGAAGAGAAAACGAACATCAGCAAGAGACCGAGGATCGGCATGACACTCGGTGCCATTCCGGCTGCCCGCTGCATCGACCGAATGCGATCGCCGGTCCGATACACGGTGACGAACGCTGGGACGATGACCAGGCCCCCAGGAAACAGTGCGAGGAGAGAAATCACCGGGTTCACGTCTATTGCGGGGTCAAGACGCCGAGCTTCGTCATTGATCTTGTACCACCAGTAAAGGTGATAGATGCCCAGGGTGATGATGGGCCACACAAGCCAGACGAGGAACGGATTCCGGCGCTTGCCAGTGAGTCCGGGCCGAGGCGCATTGCTCGTCGAGTGCACGTTGAGCCTCCTCCCCGGAGGGTCCGAACTGGAGCATATCCAAGGAGCGCATTCGGCCGGCGGAGGACCCGACCGCACAGTTTCGTTCGTCGTCCGACTGTCTGGAGTCGCCCAGACGCTGCCGGTTCGTGGCGACGTGCCGGGCAGAACGTTGCAATCGTTGTTGTTGGTTCCACGGCGCCAGGTCGCGACGCACGCCGGCAGCGTCCGGGTCAGACGCTGTAGACGGCTCGGGCCCGGAAGCGCAGGGGCCGCTCGGTCAGCTCCTCCATGTAGTGCGCGGCCCACCCGGCGACGCGGGCCACGGCGAAGATGGTGCGGCCCGTGTCGGGCGGCATGCCCGTGCCCCAGCTCAGCGCGGCGAGGGCCAGGTCACAGTTGGCCAGGGGCACGTCGTGCGCGGCCGCCAGCGCCATGACCTCGTGCACCATGGCGCGGCGCTCGTCACTCAACAGGGGCTCGGCCAGCGCGAGCAACGCGTCGAAGCGCGGGTCGCCGCTCTTGTAGACCGTGTGCCCGAAGCCGGGCAGTCGCCCGCGCTCGCGGAGCACGTCGTTCAGCGCCCGCGGCACGCCGTCGCGCTCGGCCACGACCAGCAGCTCGTAGGCCTGTTGGCTCGCGCCGCCGTGCAGCGGCCCGGCCAGGGTGGCCAGCCCCGCCAGGAAGGCGTCGTAGGGGTCGGAGCGCACCGACGCCGCCATGCGCACGGACATGGTCGAGGTGGCGAGCTCGTGGTCCGCCATGAGGACGAGGGCGGCGTTCACGGCGGTGGCCGGCACCGCAGCCGCGGAGGCGGTGAGGCGGGCGGCGAGCCGCGCCGCGAGGGAGTCGGCCCGGTCCTCCCCGGCAGGTGGCGGTCCCACGACGTCGGTCAGCGCGGCAGTGGCCCGACGGGCGGCGCGGGCCACCGCGGCGGGACGCAGGTCCGACCGTAGAGGGTCGGTCGCCCCGCACAGGACCAGCGCCCAGCGCATGCGCTCGAGCGTGGGGGTGAGCGGGCAGGGGCCGAGGTCAGGGGCGCGCCAGTCGCCTGCTCCGTCGGACTGCCAGAGAAGCTCGGCCACCTCCTCGAAGCTCGAGCCGGCGGCCAGCTCGGTGGCGGCCCGCCCCCGGTAGATCGGGCCGAGTTGCTGGTCGAGCTGGGTCACCGCGGTCGTCACGGTGGCCAGGCGGGTGGCGGTCTGGCGCCCGCCCCGGCTGCGCACCGCCAACCCCTCGATGTCGTCGAGGTCGAAGAGGCTCCCCCGCCGGGCCGGGTCCGGGTGCGACACGAGGAGGCCGCGGCTGACGTAGGCGTAGAGGGTCGGCACCTTGACCCCGAGACGGCGGGCCGCCTCCTCGGTGGTCAACATGCGGTCCATCCCGTCACTTTACATTGACTTGATCAACATTTACAGACGCGGGGAACCAGCGTCATAGTGGGAAGCATGGAAACCATCGTGCGTGATCTCATGACCTCCCCCGCGGTGACGTGCACCGCCGACGACAGCCTGGCCCAGGCGGCCCGGTCGATGCAGCAGGCCGACACCGGCTCGGTCGTGGTGACCGACGACGGCAAGGTCGTCGGCATCCTCACCGAGCGCGACCTCCTCAGAGCGGCGGCCGGCGAGGGCGACCCCGAGCGGGAGCGGGTGCGCCTGTGGATGACCTCCCGCCCGGACGTCCTCGGCCCCGACGAACGGGCGGACGCGGCATGGGCCAGCCTGACCTCGCACCGCTACCGGCACCTGCCGGTGGTCGAAGGTGGCCACTGCGTCGGCGTCGTGTCGCTGCGCGACCTCATGGCGCTGGCCCGTATCCGGCCCGCCGGCGAGACGAGCGGGGACGTGCCGGCCGGGCTCGAAGGTGTGGTGGTGGCCGAGACCACCATCGGCGACGTGCGCGGCCAGGAGGGCTTCTTCCACTACCGGCAGTACTCGGCGGTCGAGCTGGCCGAGAAGCGCTCGCTCGAGGACGTCTGGCACCTCTTGTTCCGCGGTGAGCTCCCCGACGCGACCGCGGCGGCGGCCTTCGGTGCTGCAGTGCGGCGCCGGCGCGCCCTGCCGCCCGGGTTGCGCGCGGTGCTGCCGGCCGTGTGCCGCCGTGGTGCGCCGCTCGACGTGCTGCGCACCGCGGTCTCGCTCCTGGCGGCCGAGCTCGGCTGGCGCCCCACGCACGACATCGGCGCCGACGAGCTGTACGACCAGGCGCTGGGGCTGTGCGCGGTCGTGCCGACGATCCTGGCGGCGGCCCACCGGTTGCGGCAGGGGGAAGAGCCCGTCGAGCCGCGTGACGACCTCGGCTTCGCCGCCAACTACCTCTTCATGTTGACCGGTGTCGAGCCGAGCACGGCGCACGCCCGGGCCATCGAGCAGTACATGATCCTGACCATCGACCACGGCTTCAACGCGTCGACCTTCACCGCCCGCGTGGTGACGTCGACCGGCGCCGATCTCGGCGCCGCCATTGTGGCGGCCATCGGCGCCCTGTCTGGACCGCTGCACGGCGGGGCCCCCAGCCGCGCCCTCGACATGCTCGACGCCATCGGCACACCCGACCGCGCCGAGGCCCACGTCCGCGCCGCCGTCGAAAGCGGCGACCGGATCATGGGGTTCGGCCACCGCGTCTACAAGACCGACGACCCACGCTCGCTGCTCCTGCGCTCGGTCACCGAGCGCCTCGGGGGGCCGCTGGTGGAGTTCTCCCAGTCCGTCGAGCGCACGACGGTCGACGTGCTGGCGGAGCTGAAGCCGGGTCGCCAGCTCTACACGAACGTCGAGTTCTACGCCGGTGTGGTCATGCACACCTGCGGCATCCCGCGCGAGATGTTCACCCCGACCTTCGCCGCCGGGCGCACCATCGGCTGGTGCACCCATGTGATGGAGCAGGCCTCGCACAACCGCCTCATCCGCCCGGCCGCCCGCTACGTCGGGCCGCCGCCACCCCGGCCGGTGCCCCAGCCCGAGGGCTGAACGGCCCGGAACGGGCGGCCGCCCGCCGATCCCGAAGAAAACCCGACTAATCTGGTCGGGGTTTAGATGATTCGGAAAGGGGCAGGCCATGGGGAGAACTGACGCCGGTGTACGCACCTCCGGCGGGATACGTACCCTGTTCTCGTTCCCCAACCCGGTGAACGAAGTGTCGGCCCGGCTGGTCGCGGCCGGCGTCGTCCTCATGTGCGTGCTCACCATCGCCCTGGGGCTGCAGTGGGCGACCGTGATCATCGCCTACGGCTTCGTGGCCAGGGTGTTGACGGGCCCGACCCTGAGCCCACTGGGGCAATTCGTGACGCGAGTCGTCACGCCACGGCTCGGTCTGCGCGAGCGCCCGGTGGCCGGCCCACCCAAGCGATTCGCCCAGGGCATGGGCGTCGCGTTCTCCCTGACCGCCCTCGTGCTCACCGGGCTGGGTTACTGGACAGCCGCCGCGGTCCTCCTCGGCCTACTCGCCGGTGCCGCCCTCCTGGAATCCGCCTTCGGCATCTGCCTCGGGTGCAAGGCCTTTGCCGTGCTCATGCGTGCCGGCGTGGTGCCCGAAGAGGTCTGCGAGCGCTGCAACGACATCTGGTCGACGCACGGCGCGGCCGCGTAACTGGCTCCCGCCGTCCCCGCTGCCTCATCTGTCGTAGATCAACACCCCGCGGATGTTCTTGCCGTCCCGCATGTCCTGGTAGCCCTGGTTGATGTCGCCGAGCTTGTAGGTGTTGGTGATCATGGAATCCAGGTCGAGCTGCCCGTTGCGGTAGAGCTTCAGCAGCTTGGGGATGTCGGAATGGATGTTGGCCGAGCCGAAGATGCTGCCGACCACCTGCTTCTCGTAGATGGTCAGCATCATGAGATTCATCGTCACCGCGGTCTCGTTGTAGGGGTGGATGTTGGTGACCACCACCCTGCCGCGCTTGGCGGCCAGGTTGAGGATGGAGTCCATCATCGATCCGTTCCCGACGCCCATGGCGCAGATGACCTTGTCGCACATGTGGCCCCAGGTCTCCTGCTGAATCAGGGCGAAGGCCTCCTCGATGGAGGGGGAGACGTGGGTGGCCCCGAAGGTGGGGGCCAGGTCGCGCTTGAGCTCCACCGGGTCGATGGCGAAGATCATCTCTGCTCCGGCGAGGCGTGCGCCCTGCACAGCCGACGCCCCGATGCCCCCGATGCCGATCACGGCCACGTTGTCGCCGGGCCGTACGTCCGCTGCGTAGACCGATGAGCCCCAGCCGGTGGTGACACCGCAGCCGACGAGGCAGGCCTTGTCGAGCGGGATGTCATCGAGGATCTTCACGCACGACGCCTGGTTGACCACGGTGTAGGGGGCGAAGGTGCCGAGGCACACCATCGTGGAGACGTCCTGGCCCCGGGCATGGTGGCGCACCGTTCCGTCGAGCTGCTTGCCCGTCATGAGAATGCCGCCGACGTCGCAGAGGTTCGAGTGACCCGTGGCACAGGGGGGGCACTTCCCGCAGGCGGGGACGAAGCCCAGCACCACGTGGTCGCCGGGGGCCAGGCCGGTGACGCCGGGACCAACTTCTTCGATCACCCCGGCGCCCTCGTGTCCGCCGATGACGGGGAGGGGCACGGGCATGTCACCGGTGAGCAGGTGCTCGTCGGAATGGCACATGCCCGATGCCGCCAGCTTGATGAGGACCTCGCCCTCTTTCGGCGCGTCGAGCTCGATGGGCTCGACGCTCCAAGACTCACGGTCCCACAGAACAGCTGCTTCGGTTTGCACGGTCCCTCCCAGGGTGCGGCTCGACGACGGCTCACGCTACCGGGCGCCGCATCGGGCATGCCCGGTGGGGCTCTCGGGGGTGCCGGCCCAGCGCCGACCGCGACAGATCTGGCAGGACACCCGATGCCCAGGCTCGTGAGCGGGAGACACAAAAAGGCACGCCGACGGCGGACCGATCGGCCCGGGGCGCCGCCAGTGTGGCAATGCCGGCGTTGGCCCCGTGCAGGGCGGGCGGCCTCTCACCGGCCGGCACCTCGATTGCGGAGCCCGGTTCAACAGGCACGACACGCTGGAGGGGAACGGGCCGGGGGACGTCGGGACCGTCCTGTCGCTCGGTCTCGGCTGCACCGGGGCCCCTCCGGGACAGCGCGTGGCCGACCTCATCGTGCGATTCAGCGATGGGCGGGTTCACCGGCCACCACTACTGGCCGCCTCTTAAGCTCCGTCGACTCGTCTGCCGTTGCGGATGGTTCCCCGAGACTCTCTCTACGGGCTTCCCGGAGAGGGAATCGACTGGGCGCGCACCAGGGTGAAGTGGCGACGGGCAATCTCCCACCCACCGGAGACGCGCACCAGGACGTCGTCGTAGTACCCGATTGCCTGTGTGCCGGTCATGTTGTCGGCGCCCATGATCAGGGCATCGACATAGCTACAGGAGCTGACGCCACGATCGTGAGGGGTCATGACTTCGTTGGTAATCCGATGCAGGGTGTGGCCACAGAGAGCATGCGTTTCCCTCATCCACTCGGTGAGGACATCGGCACCGTGCCAGACCCCGATATCGCCATAGTCGGCGTCACAGTCCTCGGTGAAGCAGGTGCGGAACAGCTCCCAATCCCGTCGGTCGATTCCCGTCGCATAGCGAACGAGCACCTCTGAGACCGCGGCACGCACCTCGTGATCGATCCCGATGCGGCTCACGGTGTGCCCTCCTCATCGCTCCCAGTCTCCATGACCCCGCCGCTGCTCATTGCAACCATCGCTCTGACCGCGTCGCTGCGTGTGAGTGCGCGCAACATCTTCGAGCCCTCACGGACCCGCTCGCCCACGAGCAGCGTTGGGCCACTGCTCAAGTTCGCGAGCACGTCGGCAGCGACCTCTTCGGGACTGGCCGTGCCGGGGATCGGCGTGCCGTCATCGGGATCGGGCAACAGGCCGCGGCGTGTGAGCATCCGACGGAATGCCGGTGTGTCGGTGGCCCCGAGTACCGTGACGAGCACATCAACGCCCTGGTCGTGGAGCTCCGCCCAGAGACTTTCCCCCATCACCGTGTCGAACGCCTTAGAGGCGCCGTAGGCGACCATGTTGCGGGCCCCGGCGAAGCCCGCTCCGGAAGAGACCAGCACGATGCCGCCTTTCCCCCGCGTCACCATCGACGCTGCGAGGACATGGCAGAGCTCCAAGGGCGTCATGCAATTTCGTTGCACGAGTCTTCTCGCATCCCCAACGGGTCGGTCGAGGAACGGTTCGTAGTTCGGATCGGCGCCGGCGCCATACATGAACATCCCAAAGTCCAAGCCAGCGGTGGCCTCAAGGACCTTGGCCGCCGCATCCAGCTCGGAGAGGTCGATGGCCAAGGTCCTCGTCTCGACTCCGCTCCCTGATCGGATCGACGATGCCACCTCGTCGAGTACCTCCTGTCGGCGAGCGAGTAGGGCCACATTGAGCCCCCGATCGGCGATTGCCCGTGCATACGCCGCTCCCACGCCTTCGGATGCACCGGCAACAAGGGCCCACGGCCCATATCGGTCAACGAATTCTGGGTCCCTGGTCAAGGCTCCTCCCTCCGCAGCCTCAGCTGCATGTACGTCCACAACCGTGGATTCATCACCCGAACCGACGCAGACTGTGCCGGGACCGCCCGGAACTCGATCCCGGCACTTTGGAATCGGGTGATCGGGACAAAGAGCGGTTCCGCGAAGTGCATGCAGGCCGCTCAGCAGTGTGGCTGCAACCCGGCCAACGGCTCCTTCGGGACATCGAATGCTCTCTGGTTCGCTTCGGATGTGTCAAGCGGTAGTCGGGACTCCCATACGCCCGATGGGCACAGCTGGCAGGTTTCGGCATGCCGGACAACGCCGGCAAGGTCGCGTGTCGCCAGGGAGTGAACCCGTCCGGGTGATGCCACCATCGGACGACGTCGCGACCATCGGTTTGGGGGAGCGGTGGGCTGGCGGCCGACGGTCCGGTGCCGGTTGCCACACCGATCGAGGGTCGGGCAGGAGATGTTTGAAGGCCGCCGCTCACCGCCCGGGGTCGGCATCTTGTGTCTCGAATTTGGGAGCTGTGCATATCAGGGCGATGCCGTCCCAGCTGGCTCGAGGCCCGGGGTGGACGTGGGAGGTGCCGACTCTGCTGCCGACGCTTGGTAAGAGCGCTGCTCTGCCGCCGATCTACACGTCCTCGAGGTGCGCCCAGGCGTGCTCGCAGCGCCCCCGCCCGGATTTGACCGGGCGCTCTGCTCTCTGAGCTTCATGACCTCGAGTGCGGCCGGGGAGTGTCGAGCTCTCATCCGCGCGGTGCCGGGCGCCGTCGTTCGGTTGGACCACGACCGCTTGTCTGCGGCTTGCCGGTGCCGCTCGCTGAGAAGGGAGGACTCGAACCTCCAGCGACGGTGGGTAACGGCCACCGGCTCTACCGCTGAGCTACTTCGCAAAGTGCGCACTGGATCACGTCATGCCCCCCGGGGGACCGCATGCCGGCTTTCCTTGTGTGTTGTCCACCGCGGGCCCAAAGGCCCACAGGACGGACCGGGGTGCGCCACTCCGGCCGTTGGTGACCCGTGCAGGACTCGAACCTGCATCCGCTGCGTGAGGGGCGGCGTCCTACCACTGGACGAGCGGGCCGTGGATGTTGCCCGACGGAAGGTGGAGGGTTCGAACCCTGAGGCCTCACGACCCCACCGGTTCTCGAAACCGGATGCCCACTCCATAGACACGTCCCGGGCCATGGTCTCGCCGGTCCGATTCGAACGGATGACCCGGCCTTCGTCGGGCAGCGCTCTGTTCCGCTGAGCTACGGCGAGATGGCGCCCGAGGCCAGATTCAACCTGACAACCGGGGCTTCGCATGCCCCGTGTTGTTCACTACACGACTCGGGTTGGCGCAGTGCGTCGCACTGCAGCGACGCGTACGGGACTCGGCACCGAACCTCCCGGATGGACGGATCCCGCGCTCTTCCATCGAGCTCACGCGCCACGGGGACGCTCGCCCCCTGAGTCGAATTGGCCGGAATCGAACCGCGACCTTGGTGCCCCGAACTCCGTCGGACGGAGACCGTTGTTCGGCCGACGACGTGACGACGACGCGGCCTTGGGTCCATTTGCTGGCGATCTCTTCAGTTTTCAAGGTGCTATTTGGGCGCGGCGAACCAAGGCATTTGTGCAAATAGCGGCCGCACTCGCGGGGCGCAGGGAATCTCCCGTCTTCGGCGGGGCTCAAAGCCGCCCGGCTACCGATGCTCCGCCCCTTCGTGTGTTGTGTTGTCGTTCGTACTGCGTTCGCTCCGGAAATCAAAAGAGCCGCTCCCTTGCGGTAGCGGCTCGAGCGGTCATGGACCATGAAAGTCCAGTTCAGACCGTCGGGAACGCCCCCTTGGGAAGGAGCTCGAAGGACATTGCTCGGCCGAAGGCGATGTGCGATGTGACACACATCGACAACAGGCCGCTCTGGCCCTCGATCCACCGGTGGCTCCGGTCGTAGTTCGCGTCGTTGTGTCGCATGAGGCCAAAGTATAAGGACACGGAGCCAACATGTGAAGAACCCAATGCTGAGTTTCACATTTGTGTCTTCGAATCAGGCCCAAGACGGTAGAAGTGTGTGTGCACCACGGCTTGGTTCCCGCGGAGCGCACAAATGATGGCGCGATCATTGGTGGGCCGGGCTTGGATCGCGTTATTACACCAAGACGTCGCGTGTCCGTGGCCATGAAGAAGTCCCCGATCATGGCCAGCTGATGTCCCCGCTGGTGGCCTCGAGAGGTCACCGCTTTTGGCCACGAGGAGTCCCCGCCCCTCACTGATAATCCACCAACGAGACCTTCTGGGCGGTGACGGTGGAGGTGCCAGGGAACACATGGACATGCATGCCATGTCGAGAGGTGGGCAGCTACAGCGCAGCTGCAGGGATCTGCGGGACGACGCCCAAGACGGCGAAGCATCGGTGTTGGCCGACGTGGCCGCAAGAAGTCCCACGTTGTTTCCCGCGGGCCCCTTGGTAGGCTGCCGGCATGCTCCGCTTGCATCACGTGAACCTCGGGGTACCTGTTGGAGGGGCGCAGGCCGAAGAGGCATTCCTCACGGAGGTTCTCGGCTACCGGCGTGTGGCCGCGCCCGCGGAGCTCGCGCGCAAAGCCCGGTGGTTCCAGAGCGAGGACGGCAAGCAAATCCACCTAAGCGAGGATCCCGACCATCGCCCGGCGGCCCGTGCACATGTGGCGGTCGAGGTCGAAGGCGACCTCCCGGCCTTGGAGGCGCGGCTGGAGCGGGCCGGACTCGAACACTCGGCATTCGACGGTGACGGCCTCCGCGTTGTGTTCTGTCAGGATCCCGCCGGCAACCGCTGGGAGCTGCGGGGACCCGTCCCAGCCTGATCCCGGCCATCGGGTTTACGCCCTGAGGCGGAATGGAGGCGATGGCTACACCTCGCCGACACCCTCGATCTTCGAGGTCACGACGGCCGACCCGGGTAGCCTCCGTACCTTGACGGAAGGGTGGGCGTCCGGCACCTTCGGGATCAACTCGCATCTTCAACTGTCCCTCGGCCACCCCGTCTGATTGTCTCTTCCCCAGTACCGTGGCGGAAAAGTGGAAAGGCCTCACGGGGGGAGCAGTGAATGACATCGGATGACGAGGGGCGCAGTACGGCCGGGCGAGAGGTTGGCAGGTGTATCCCTGTCCCGACATCCGTCAGTCCACAAGCCCAGCAATTCCTCAGCATGGACATGTTCGGTGGCAGTGCTGGACGAGTCGTCCCAAGGGATGTCGCCGGATGGCGGGCGCTGATCAAAGAGACCGACGAGTTGCTCGTTGCGGTCATGGGTGCCCAGGTCGAACACCTCCGCTCGTCCGTTCAATCCAAATCGGTCGGTGGAGTGCCAGTATTCGTGGTCACCCCAGAAGGTGTGGACGAGGGTGACACTCAGCCGATCTACTTGGACATCCACGGTGGTTCGCTGGTGATGGGCGGCGGCAAGGCGTGCGAAGTGATGGCACGAAGGATGGCGGCCCAGGTGCAGATGCAGACGTGGTCCGTCGATTATCGGATGCCCCCCGACCATCCCTTTCCCGCTGCGCTTGATGACATCCTCGCCGTCTACCGCGGTCTGCTCGATGTCCGGGCACCCGAACAGATCGTGGTGGGCGGGGGTTCGGCCGGCGGCAACTTGGCCTCCGCTCTGATGTTGCGTGCCCGCGACGAGGGACTGCCCCTCCCCGTGGCGCTCATCCTGCTAACGCCAGAAGTCGACCTGACCGAGTCCGGTGACTCATTCCAAACAAATCTCGGCATCGACAACGTGTTGACCGAGAGCCTGGCCGACTCCATCGCCCTCTACGCCGGTGGCCACGATCTGCGACACCCCTATCTGTCCCCATTGTTCGGTGACCTCACTGCTCCCTTCCCACCGACTCTTCTACAAGCTGGAACCCGAGATCTCTTTTTGTCCAATACCGTTCGGATGCACCGCAGGCTTCGTGCAGGCGGAGTCGATGCCGAACTGCACGTATTCGAGGCCATGCCCCACGGCGGGTTCTTCGGTGCACCTGAAGACGACGAGCTGACTGAGGAGATCCGTCGATTCCTGGCTGCCCACGTCCGGATCTGACGGACAGTCTCTTTGCAGGGTGGACGGGATCAAGGTGTCCCCAATCAGTCGCCGAGAGGGTGAGACGAACTTGGCAAACCAGTCAAGACAAGGGGCCGGTGACGACGTTCGACGACGGCACCCTGCACATCGACTCTGCCCTCAAAAAGGTCACGGTCGACGGGAGTCCGTCGAGTTGACCAAGACCGAGTTCCCCGTGCTGTGGAGGTTGGTCCGCCGCTGCCGAACGGCCACTCCGCCGCCGAAGAGCGCGGATCGGCTGGCGGATGGCTAGATCTCTCTCGCCGAGGAATCAGAGAAATCCAACCTACGGAGCGTGTGGTCGAGCTGCCATGGTTTCGCGAGCGCCGTGGAGTAGGCCCGCCTGGATACTCGGTCCGAAGGTCAGGCTGATCCGGTCAAGCAATATTTCACGGCACTGAACGAAGGTAAACCCACGCGCCCCGCCTCGTTGGACCGACTGAGATCATGATGTGCTCGGCGGCGTTGCTGTGCACCCGACGCAGGGACCCAACCCGTTGAAATAGGCCGGAATGCTCGGAGAGTCCGTGGGGGGGTTGGTCGGGAGCAGGACTGGCGCCCGTGGAATCTGGTTGAAGTCGAAATCGTTGACCATGTTGCTCAGGACCTTCTCGTTTTCGCGAACGTCGGGCCTGGGATCGGGTCGTCCGTCGGTCTTGGGATTGAGCCTGGATCCACCTAAGAAGTCGTCCTCGATGAACTTGAGGTAGGCGTCGCTCGAGAGAGTCTGGTGATCGATGTACCCAGCCTTGGCGTATGGCGAGATCACCATCGCCGGGACCCGCAGCCCGTAGCCGTTCTGGTCGACCGCCGGCGGCACCACGTTGTCGTAGAAGCCACCCCAGTCGTCCCACTGCAAGAAGATCGCCGTCGAGTCCCAGTCGGGGCTCTTCATGGCCGCGTTGATCACGGCGGTGACGTAGGCCTGGCCCTGATGCACGCTGGCCGGCGGATGTTCGCTGTCGGCCTGGGACGGATTTACCCACATGACCGACGGCAGGTTTCCCTTCTTGGCCTCGGCGAAGTAGTTGTTCAGCGGCTGGACGTTGCGGATCTGGTGGTCCTTCTGAACGTCCTCGAAAACGGGCAGCGGATTCCAGATGGCGGGAGTGAGATAGCTCTGCGCAACCGGTGGGCAAGCCACGGCCGCGTCGTCCTCGCAGTCGGGTTGGTCGCCAGTCTGCACGTAGTAGGCCCATGAGACGTGCTTGTTGTAGAGAAGCCAGGTGATGTCGGTCCACGCGTTGGTTATGTCGGCCGTGCCGGTGTCGATGGCCTGGTCCACGTTTTTCTGCATTTGCGCCGGCGTATAGGGACCCTTGATCTCGTTGACACAGCTCGATGGCGCTGGGCTCGAGCACTTGGCCGACCAACCCGATACCAGGTACAGGTGATCTGGCAGCGACCATGACGCCACCGGCTCGAACATGTTGTCGTCGAGCACGAAGTCTTTTGCATAGGTCCAGTAGTTCGGGATCTCGGCGGCCGTGTGGTAGCCCATCACGTCGGGTGTTGCGGAGTTCGAGCACGCGGGGTTGTCGAGCGTATTCTGCCCGCAGCCTTTCTTACCCTTGGTTGCCTGCGTGATGAACCCATCCATCTTCCCTCCGTCGACGTCGACGCGGGCGCTGGCTTCGTTGTGCGGCCCACCCCCGTTCACGTCGGCGGTGTCGTGGTACGGCTTCTGGCATCCACCTGAGGGCACAGAGACGCATACACTGGGTTGACCGTTCTGCATGGGAATGCCGTCCGCCCCCGGATAAGTCCCGAAGTAGCTGTCGAGCGAGCGATTCTCCTGCTCGATGACGATGATGTGCTTGATCTTGTGGATACCCGTCGCTACCTCGTAGTGGCCGGTCGGCCCGCCGGTCACGAGCTCGGGAGAGGCCGACGGCTGCGAGGACGAACTGCTACAGGCGCTGAGCGCCAGCGCCAGCACAGCGACACTACCCACGGCGATCGCCCCGCCTGCCCCTCGCCGACGAGACCCTCTTCCTCGCGTCATGAATGTCTTCCTTTCGACGAAGCGGAGAGATGGAGAGAACTGAGCGTGGACGACGCGACCCACGCCGTTCCGTCGGCGGGGTAGAAGTTGCAGTCATAGCCGCCGTAGTAGATCTGGCCTCCGACGAACGGTGAGGACAGGATGCTCCGTATGGACACGAAGGCTTGGCCTGAGCGGATTGGTTTGGACACCGTGGCGGATGGCGTAAGCGTCATTCCGCTGAGGCATCGCAGCGTGTATGTCGGCGATTGCCCCTGATCGACACGAATGGCGAAGCAGGCGCTCGCATTGAAGTGCACCACGCCGGAGGCGATAGGTCCACATTTCTGCGTCGTTGGGCAGACGCCCTGGTAGCCCCACTCGAACCCGAACAATTGTCGATCGACTCCTCCGATCTTCATCGTCTCGAAGTCGCCGTTGTTGTAAGCGGCGATCACGTAGGTGATCGAACCTCTTCCCGTTGCGGGGATGATCATCCCCTGAGTCGCCAGCATCTGACGGATGGCGGGGATGGGTTGGAACTCGAGCGTCTGCACCAGCCCGTCTGCGACCGATCCCGGGCTCGGGCGCAGGGTGGAATCGAGCTGGCCCCGTGGGAGACGGTCGAACCGGTACACATTGCCGTTGCCCTCCGTCGAGATGAGGAGCGACGGTGACCCGTTATGGCTGAGGCACGTGATGCCCCGGAGGCCACTGTTGTGCGGTCCAACCGGTGGCGATCTGTAGACCGGGATCCAGCGAGCGATACCGGAGGGCAGGGCGCCGTCGTTGCGCCGATAGATCGTCGTGTTGATGGTGGAGTACAGAGCTCCCGCGCAGTCGGCAAAGCCCGTCACCTTCTGCGTTACCGCGCCCGGCGACCCTGGCGGGGCCACCGCGAGCTCGGGTTTGGGATTGAACACCAAGGTATGACGAGCTGGCGACCAGATTCCTTGGAGGAGCCCTGTCGGACGGACCCCGGCATAGACGGCCCAGACCCCGCCCGATTCGTGTGCCCCGAACGCACGGATGTCAGCACCCCGGGGGAGAACGAACGAATTGCGGAGGGAGAAGGAGTTGGCGCCGTCGAGCAACCACTGGATCCTCGACTGTCCGGCAACGATCGCCTGAGTGACGAGGAGGGAGTGTCCCGTCCCGAGACCCTGATCGCCCGGGATCCGAAAGGAGTCCAATGCCTGGACTCGAAGTGACTCTGTCTGCTCGAATACCGTCCACGGACTGGTCTGTGACTTCCTGGCTAGGACCTGTCCGAATGCCGAAGGGCCGGGGTACTCCCATTGGCCCGTTGCTGCGAAGAGCCGTCCCGAGTGCGCCACCAGTGCTTCAGTCTCGGTGTCGTGCGCCACCGGGGACTCGGCGTTCGTGGTGAGCGGTTGGCGCTGCGCCGCTACGGCGTACGAAGCGCCGGGCACTCGAGTGGTGGTCGCCGCCGCTGCTGCTGCTGTTGCCGGCGCGGTGCCAGCAAGCGGAATGCACACGGTCACCAGCATCACCACGCCTAGGGCGGACGCAACCGCAGGCCGCCCAGTCATGAGGTCGGCGTCCCCAGGCGGGCCACATCGGCGCGCAGCGCGACCCGGTGAATGGTCATGGCGCGCGCCGCATGCTCGAAGTATCGGGCTCCGCTAGCAAACTGTCAACTAAGTTCACAGTTTGCTAACATTCCCTCATGGACCCCGACGCCGATACACCGGGCATTCGGTCGCCGCCACTCGCCCTCGGCGCGGCGCTTCGGCGCGCCTGGCTCGGCTACCAGCTTCGGTTGGACCGCGCCATGGCCGAGGCGGGGTTCGGCGAGCGCCGGTTCCCCGACGGCCGTGTATTGCGTCTGTGTTCAGGTGAGGGGGGATCGACCATCTCGGCGATCGGACGAGAGCTCGGCATGACCAGACAGGGCGCCAGCAAGGTCGTGGCACACCTCCGTGATCATGGCTACGTCGCAGTGGTTGACTCGGCGACCAGTAAGAGGGAGAAGTCGGTGATCGTTACCCCCAGGGGCGTTGACTACCTGGCGCATCAGCACG
Source organism: uncultured Acidimicrobiaceae bacterium (assembly GCA_963764305.1). Classification (GTDB taxonomy): domain Bacteria; phylum Actinomycetota; class Acidimicrobiia; order Acidimicrobiales; family RAAP-2; genus Bog-473. Next base: position 759,364 of record CAVXSD010000007.1, read on the forward strand.
CGGCCGTTCTGGCGATCGAGGACGAGGTTCGTGCCGAGCTCGGGGAGGCGGCGCTTTCGGCGCTGGGAGCATTGCTCGATGCGTTGGACGCGGGCGAAGGGGCGCGCCTGCGAGCGTACCTGCGTCGCTCGTCCAGCATCTAGGCCGAGCCGGAACTGCCTGTTGGTCGTCGATGGTCTCGTCGACGCGCTGCATCCGTCCGCCGCGCAGTGCTCCCATGGCGACCTCACGTCGATTCCAGAGTGCCCCCATGGGCGGGGTCAGGGACACGTTCCCCCGGGATTAGCCGAACCCTGGCTCCCGCGAACGGTCGAATTGTTCGTTCAAAATCGGGCGCGCGGGCAGCCTGTACATCGACAGGTTGACGACATCACCTGACGAGGAGATGCCCCAATGGTCCCAATGTGCAGTTCCGCAAACCCGGTACTGGGATACGCCGTAGCGATCCAACAATGGCTTCCCGTCCGAAGTAGCCTTGAAGGGTGCCGAGCAACTCGGTGAAGGTTGGCGCGCTTGACGATCCTATTTGGGAGCAGTCGCCTGACGTTTCCACACTCCGGCACAGCCGAGCGTCACAACGCCGATGGTGGAGACTGGTCATTGTGGGGGGACTACTACTTGCCCTCTTTGCGGTGAGCATAACCCTGTGGACTGCACGACCAGGCCGGGCGGGGGGCGATCCGGGTGGTCGCATCTTGAGGGCACTACTACCCGCATCCACCGCCGTACCCGCCGGATCGACGAACGTGTCCACCCTGAGCTCCGACTCCGGCTGGTCGCCCGCGTGCCCGGACAACCCTGGCGGCCGAGCTGGGTGGAGTGCCGTCAGGGTGGACACGAGATTCACGACCGCGCTACCGAAGGAACAGGTCGTAAGTGCAGTGAACTCTGCCCTTGTTGGAGACGGCTGGGCTCGGCACGACGAGTCCTTTGCCCCCGGCCAGGGAGTAGTCGCGCATTGGACGAAGCATTTGTCCACCGGTAATCCAGCGGAAGCGGCGGTCTACCCCGTGCCTGCCGGATCGACGAACTGGTCGCTGACAGCAACATCTAAGCCCCCAGGCTTCGCTCTTCCGGGTTGCTAGCGACTCCAGGTCTTCGGCAAATCGGTGCCGAGGATGAATATCGGCCTGCCTGCGACCTCCTCGGGGGACAGATCACCCTCAGTCAGTGAGACGGGACAGCCGGTCCGTGCTTCTCGGAACGGATGAGCTCCAGAACGCCGGGGTGGGGTGCACGGCGGTCTCGGTGGTGCACAATGAAATCTTGGGCGAATTCAGGTTCGTACCTCTCCGATCGAGCGATTTGCCGAGCCTTGCAGCCTGGCTTGCCCGGCCCCATGTCGCCCTCTGGTGGAGAGAGCCCTCCGACTTGGTCTCTGTCGAGCAGAACTACGGCCCACTTGCGGACGGGATTGATCTCACCGAAGGGTTCATCGTCCATTTCCGTGATCGACCGATCGGCTACGTCCAGAGGTACCTGATCGATGAGCACCCGGACTGGCGTGACACGATCCGAGGTGCACTGGGTCATTCCGGGGGCATCGGAATCGATTACCTCATCGGAGAACAAGATCTCGTAGGACGGGGCGTCGGACGCCGATTGATCTCCGAGTTCGTCGATGCATCCTGGAAGCGATATCCCTCGGCCGACTCAATCGCGGTCGCCTTGCAGCAGGACAACATTGCCTCGTGGAAGGCACTCGAGGCAGCCGGGTTCCGACGTGTCTGGGCAGGCGACCTCGTGTCGTCTGATCCCAGCGATCGAGGGCTGAGCTTCATCTACATCGTCGAGCGAATTCAGGATTGACTGCCCCGTACGGATCGTGGCGAAGGACAGGGACGTGTCTCGGGTGGTTGGTTGGTTACACTCACCTCGCAGTGGACCGCCCTCGGATAGCGGTATCGCCGGCGGGAGCAGACCGACTCCTGACGCTCGCATCCGTCTTCGGGCGTGCCTTCGTCGACGAACCGATGATGTGTTGGCCCATGGGTGAGATGCAGGATCGAGTTGAGTGCTTTACACGTTGCTTCGGGTTGTTCCTCGAGGTAGCGCTTGAGCTTGGACTTGTCTCTGAAGCGGCAGGCGCGAGCGGGGCCGCCGTGTGGATCCCGCCCCACCGATTTGAATCGTGGGCAGAGCATCCTTGGAACCAACCGCGGATTCGAGCGCTGGCCGACGACGGCGGGCATCGCTATGACGAGTTCTGGGAATGGGTCGAGAGCCGAAGCCCCAGTACCGCCCTCTGGCAGCTCGACTCGATTGCCGTCGATCCAAAACTTCAGGGCCGTGGCGTCGGCGGGGCCTTGATCCTCGAAGGCCAGCAGCGCGCACGGGCTGAGGGCACGGGGGCCTTCCTTTCAACAGGCACCGAGCGCAATGTGTCCATCTACGGAAGATTCGGCTTCCGCGTCATCGATGACGCCTATGCCCCCAACGCTGGGCCGCGAATTTGGTTCATGAGATGGGATCCGTGACTACCCCAGTCGCCGGATCGGGATACTGGTCCAACAAGCCCGCTACCCGCCCTGCGATTGCACCCTCGCGGCGTTCCAACTCGGTGCTTGCCACTTCGTCAAAGTGACTCAGAGCGGCGTCGAGCTGCCTGGACTTCCCGCTCCTGATGCTCTCCTCGTTTGCACTCGGTCCCAGAAGCCTTCCCCGGTGAAGTGCTGGGCTGGCCTTCTTTGACCCGGAGAGCCACGACTCCAATCACCCGGGGCGAGTCGGGCGGTAGTGTCGTAGCCTTCGCTGTAGGGCCAGCTTTGCGGACCATACCTCACCGCTATCGACGCGCATCGCGCCGGGCGTGCCTCATGCCGGCGACGGACTGGGGTAGTCGTTCAGTGGTCAGGCCGACTCCCATCTGCGGCGATTTTACGACTGGGACACGTGAGGACAGTCAGGAAACCAATTCGTAGAAGTGCTGTGAGACGCCTTGGTCCAGAGTGGCCAGAACCTTTTCTAGATGCCCACTGGCAAGAATGAACTCCCCAAATGCTCTGTCGTGGCCTCTCTGGATGCCCACGTCTGGATGAACACGAAAGATTGAGGATCTGACTGATCACGCAGAATGTCGAAGGACTCGCAGCCGTCGGCTGCAATCATTCGTCTCCGCCCCTCGGTCTGTAGTTCTAGAAGTGCTTCCTCTTGACCCGGAGTGGCTTGGAATCGAGTCGCGGTCGTGATGCTCATTGTGGTACCTGGCTTCCCTGGTGGAGTGGCTAGCACGGTAGCGCCTCGATGTGGCGGCGTTGACTTGCCTCGTGCGGTCCAGATGGCAAGTCTCCCCGTAAGGCCGAACTGCCCCACCGTCCCGGCACAACCCAGTCCCGGCAGCGTCGTACGGGGGCGGTCTACGCCCCGTGGTTTACCACCGGTGGGCCATGCGACACCGTCGGCACAGCTTCCATGCCCGAACGCATGATGGTCCCGGGAACAGGCGCTATCGAGAAGGGGTGACCCTCAGGGATCACTCGGTTTTGGGCTCGGGAGATCCGATACGGGATCCCAACGGCGTCCAAAGCGGCCTTGGCCTCTTCCAAACTCAAATGCCACACCAGCGGCATCTCTGGTCCTTCGGGCACGACTCTGATTCTGCCCTAGGGATGTGGCCCATACCGGCAGCGAACGGGGCAGGCTTCACCGGAATTACCGAAGCTTTACCCGATGCAGTCAGAGTCAGATCCATGCCTTGGAGCGATCGCATCGAGGCATGTGAGCGGCAGGGATTTCTCCGCCCAAACGCGAGGGAGGAATTTCATGACAATCAAGAGACTCATCGTCGGGAAGGTGCCGTTTCGCAGGCTCAGAATTGGCCTGCTCGTGTCGGGACTAACTTCATTGCTGGTCTTCGCGGGCATGGGTCCAGCCAACGCGGCGACGCCGCTCACTGGGGCGGGTAACGGTGTGACACTTACCGTTGTCAGCGTGCAGCTCGTCAACAAGGTGGCCGTCAACGCCAATTTTCGAGTGACCTGCACGACGACCAACGATCCGGACGACCCCTCGGATAGCTATTCCGTGATCGCCGGCTTCACGCTCTCGGAAAACGTCAAGGGTACGATCGTGAGCTACCAACTTACGAACGGGCCTAGCGGCAACTGGCCCGTTGTCACTTGCGACGGGACGCCGCAGACATTCACGATTCAGCTCGTACCCTCTGGCCCGAGCGCCTACAAGGCCGGCCCGGCCTTCGTGTCCAACGGGCAAGCCGGAGCGTACGACAGCGATCAAAGTTGTGGGACCAACCCTAACTTTGGGAATTTCCCGAACCCTTGCAATGATGTGTCCTTCTCTGGAGGGGTGCAGATCACGGGCTGAGCAGGGGCCACGACCGGTCCGATGACGCTTTTGACGAGGGGAGGTGGCCTTTCGAGGCACCTTCCCCTCGTCGATAACCAAGCCGTCGAGAATCCCAATGGCCTTCAGCTATCCGGTCGGTACATGGCCAACGACACCCCACAGCCGGCGATCTCGGGCATTTCCCTTCGCACCCGCTCTGTATCGGCTCATAGGGTCGCCCCGAAAGTCAGTCAGTGGCCGCCAGTGGTTTCGACGTGCTCGAGCAGCTGCGCCACGAGGACGTCGCCCCTGTCAAAAGAGTCCGCCTCGACTGAGAATCTCAGGCCTCCTTTCGGCGGCCAGTCTCCAGGACCTGCGTAGACTTCACGAACGAATCCCTCGCCGCAGACAGCGCCGCACGTCGGACCGAGAAGGAACCGCCTTCAGTGAGGGCAAAGAGGCTTCCCGTGCTGAGCTGGCCGAGCACGTCAAAGACGACACCGAACGGGTCGCGGTGCCCGCGCATCGTGTTGACTACGAACTCCCAGTTCTGACTTCAGACAGTGCGTTGGCTCCCGCCACTGTCCTGCGCCACCGGTTCTCGGGTGTTATCGAAACCCAGCCTCGCTCGTGAAGGTGCTCGAACTCGGGAGTCCTCGCGGCGCAGGTCTGTTCCCGGGTAGAGAAACCGGATCGTGCCGGTGTCGCGTGCCATCGCTGTGAGAAACAGCAGGCCTGTCTCATACTTCTCCACATCCCCATGATTTCACCCGCTCGATAGTGCCTGTGGTTACCGAGCGGAACTGACTTAGCACCCAGGACTATCCCCATGGTGCCTCGCACGGTGGCACCCCTCCCGGCAGCGACGCCGGCTGTGCTGAGCATCTCGGCTTGCTTCGGTTCGAATACGTCAGGTAGCCCGGTCGGCTTGATCCCGGCAGAATGGATCGATGGACCTCGAGAGCGCCGGCCGGGAACTATATGGGTTAGCCCCGAGTCAATTCACAGCAGCTCGAGATGCGAAAGCGTCTGAGGCTCGCCAAGCGGGCCGTCCAGAACTCGCCTCCTCACTGAAGAAGCTGCGCAAACCTTCGGTCGGGGCATGGCTGTCGAATCTTCTCGTGCTCGAACAGTCAAGTGATGTCGAGCGCCTGATCGACTTGGGTGTCGAGCTTCGAGCTCCAAAGCACAAGCTCGAGGGGGATCAGATTCGCAGGGCCTCAAAGGAGAAATCCGACGCGATCTCCAAGCTGGTGCGCGACGCAAGGTCAAGGGCCGTTGGAGTGGGCCAGCCCGTTTCGGTGGCTGCGCTGCAGGAGCTCGAAGAGACCCTTGAGGCCGCCTTTGCGGATCCACAGGCCGCGGAAAGCCTCCGTGAGGGCCGGTTGAGCAGCGGTTTGCACTATTCGGGACTCGGATTCACCGCGCAGAGTCAAACCGGGTCGCGATCACGTACAAAGGGCTTTACACCCGCTCGAAGCACTCGATCAGAGGCTGACCACAAGACCGCACAGCGCAACTCGGAGAGAGCAAACCGTGAAGCAGAGCAAGCCGACGCTGAGGTGGAGAAAGCGAGACAAGCCGTCGCGGAGGCTGCCGATGAACTGACCCGCCTCAAGTCGGCCGAAGCACTGGCGGTGCGACGATCCAAAGAAGCTCACGACCGGGCATCAGCAGCCAAGAAGGAGCTCAGCAAGCGGCGTTAAGGTCTGGATATTGTGGGGAAAGTTGGCCTCTACCGCCTGCTACGCACTAGGGCGACGGCCGAACTCCCGAAGTCCGGTCAGGGCTTTCCAGTGGTCGGGACAGCTCCACACACCCCACCAGCGGTCGCCTTTCGGGCTGAACCACCGGCCGGTCCAGGACGGTGCCTCGTTGCAGTGCGTGGCCTGCATCGCCGCGGTCATAGATCATCGCCCAGCACGGCATCGAATCGGCCTGGGTTGGACGGAGGCTCGGTGGTTTGGCGACCGCTCTTCGAATACTTCGAGATCTTCCACGACTGCCAACGGCGGCACTCCTCGCTTGGCATGATGACACCGATCGAATTCGAGCTTCGACACCAACCGACGACAGAGGCCCGATTCCAGCAACCAGACTCCGCCAAAGCCAGGACAGGCCAGAGCCTCGGAAAAACCCAGGCCGATTCATAGGCAGCCAGTTGCGCTTCCAAAAGTTTCTTGATGCAGGTGGACGACGGAGATCCCCGTTCGACGCCCCAGTTCATCAGCGAATGTTGACTTCCCGACCCCTCCCGACCCCTCCCGACCCGACGATCGCGTCCCGCCTCATCCACCCAGGTCTGGCTGAAATGGGACATCCCAGTACATTCGGACGGACACCATCCAAAGAGCAGTCACTGGCCCTGACCTCGGGTTCTGGATGGTAGTGAGAGAGTCCTCCCGAGAAGGCCCAATCCCGCACGACGAGATTGAACTCAAGGCGATCCCGATCTCGTCCAAGCTTGCCCTTGCGCTGGGGTGGGACGGAGCGACCTAACGGCCACGACGGCCACGACGACGTAGGCAGCATCTCGGTCGAAGATCGCCTTGGTCCAGGGGAGGCGCATTGGTTGGCTGCACGGCACTCCTCACTCGTTGTCTTGGATTGAATGAAATACTCCCTAGGACCTTTGAACGATTCAGATGGAGGGTGGAGATGAAAGTGCCGCGATCCCGCAGTCTCGGCGTCGTCCTGGCTGCCGGTCTGGTTGTCTTCGGATTGGCTGCGTGTACGCCCTTTGGCGCCACACTGACTCGCCCGTCTGACCCCGTAGTGCTCGATGGGAGCGCCGTGCCGAAGCTGCTCGGTGCGGATCCCATGCACATCGTCGGCTTCGCGTGGGATGGGAGTACCTGGCACCAGATACCTGTGCAGATCGACCAGCGAGATTATGTGAGCCCAGGCCAGATCTACCACCTGCCGACTTCGAGCTATCCAACTCTGTACGGCACGACGACGCCGTACAAGATTCTCGTGTATACGCCGCCGGCCACCCTCACGGCTGGGTACACCTCGAGCGGAACCTATACGCCGCCGGACTCGGACCCCACGTTCGACGGCAACGACGAGCTGTCTTTCCTCGCGAACGACACCGGCGAGCAAGCTGGCAGCTCTGTTGCCAACCCCACCGGGGTGGACGTGACAACTCGCGAGGAGGTCAAGGCCACCGACCCGCTTAGTCCCTCAGATGCAGGTTACGTGTATCTGTTCCACAGTGACTCCCTCACCGGCGGTGGCGCGGGCACCGACGGGGTCAAATACACGTTCAGTCTCGACTCGGGCTCGTACACGGGAACCTACAAGATGGGCTCGGGATCGTTGGCTCCCAACAACACCTGGGGCTTCAATCCCGAGCACTCTACGGTCTCAACACCGTCCTACAGTCAGAGCTATGGCGACCGGTGGCTCAACAACGGCTTGGCCATCACCGAGAGGGGGTCCAACGGGGCCGACATCCTCGAGCGCACCCACTACTACGTGACCAATACGTGCAGCCGAAGCGAGGACACGTTCGATGGCGGTGCGGACAACCCGGGCGAGGGCGCCTTCATCGTGAACATCTCTGGCCCTGTGCGCGCGATTCGCTCATATATCGGCGCCAACAGTTACAAGTACACTGTCAACACCAACATCTTCTACCCCTATCGCGAAGACACAGTCACGGAGTTGCGCGGGCACGCCGGCCTTCCCGGGTACGGCAGCGCCGACGACTTCGTGACCGGCACGACCGGCCTGACCTACTCGGACCCGGTCAACAGCAACGTCCCCATCGACGGGACACCCGATGCCGTCACGCCCATTTCGTACACCACGGGTTCGCCGGCTCCAGCGTCGTGGCAGATGGTCTCCGGTGCTCAGGGTTCGCTCGTGACGGTTCGTTCCATTAACACCGACATCAGCGGGCTCAATGCCACCACGGTGTACCAGGACAGCGATCCGGCCTCTCCGCCCCAGTGCACGGGCGATGCGGCCGCTTGGGGCGAGAATGGCACGAACCTCACCTCGCCGGTGGGCTCTGTCCCGATCACCGATCCCACTCTGACAGGTACCCCGGCGACCCTGGTGCTCACCCGCTTTCGCTACTTTCAAGCCCCCAATCTCCCCACATCGACCGCGGCCAACCTCAGCGCGCAGGCCCTCACGCCGATCCAGACAACCGTCAGCGGCTGACCAGGCTTGCGGTTCACGACGAGCGCTGGCATCGAGGTTGTCATCGAGCCGTTCCTTCGGATGAGACCCCTAGTGGACATTCAACCGAGGTCCATGCTGACCAGAAGTGAATGTTGACCGAACAGTCTGAAATGCAGCGCGTGCACGATCACCAGTTGAGATGCGCGGCAACACACCTAGGGCTGAGCCTTGGGTTCCCTAGTTGCCGGGTCAGTGACACTGTGGCTCATCGCAGTGGTCCTGGCCGGGGCCTACTTCATCTACAGCGCGACCGTCGAGGAGCACTATCTGATCGAGCAGTTCGCCGACACGTATCCGTCGTACAGGCACTCCACAGGATGCTCGTGCCCTTCGTGTTCTGAGGGTTTGGCAGCTCACATACCCGGCACTGAGGCACTCTCGGACAGGCTCGGTATCGGCGGGGCTTTTGAGCCGATAGAGCGACCCAGGTTTACACCTCCAGGCTGATTTCGATCCGCGGTGGTCCGCTCACGCCCGCTCTAGCCATGGCGTCTTTCAGATCGGGATCGTCAGCGAAGGCATGAGCTTCATCGACAGAAGAGAACCAGTGCAGCCCTGTAATCTCGTTCGGATCGTCGGCATTCCGAAAGACGGTGGCATCTGTGACCCCGTGCTTGTCACGTATCGGTTGCGCTTTGTCATATTCGATCCGCCAAGCGTCAAAATCCTTCACGGGATGCTGGACCACCATCAATACCCTTGCCATCTGATGCTCCTCAATGTGTTGTGATCAGTCGAGGTCTCCGCTTCCAAGGGTAATCCTCAGGTTTGAAGCGTGATGAGGTAGTTCCACCGGACCAGTCCTCAATCGGTTGAAGCCGCTGAGGGGATGGATAGCTGTTGCTAGGCGGAAGGCACCAAGCTCGGAACCGTGATTGGGCCACAAGACGATGGGCATAATTGTAGGCTGACTCTGCACCTCCCAGTCCGGCCGGATCATCTTTGTCGGCTGCGACACCGGCTTCAGCCGGTCATATGCATCTCTGGTGAGCCGGGTATGTTCCGCTTGGCTGGCAGATGGCTCGGCAGTCATCTAAGGCTCTGAAGCAGAATCGGCGGCGGGGCATCCGATCCGGTAACTGCAGTGGCCGTATCGCAGTGCCGCCTACCTAGTGGAAGGCCGGCCACTACATTTCATTCGATGACCGACCCTGACGTCGATTTCGTCCTGTTCGATCTTGGAGGCGTGCTCGTTGAGCTTGGGGATGTATCCACCCTTCAGGAAATAGCAGAGTCTGTCGGCGACGAGGAGCAGTGGCGCCGGCGGTTGTCTAGTCCAAGCGTACGTCGATTCGAGAAGGGTGAGTGTTCGGCGACAGAGTTCTCCACCCAGGTTGTCTCCGAGTGGGGCCTCGATGTATCCCCGGAACGGTTCTTGGAGATCTTCCGAGATTGGGTGCTCGGACCCTATCCTGGGACAGCGGAACTCTTGTGGGAGGTCCAGCGATCGGTACAGATCGGATGTCTGAGCAATACAAACGCGATGCACTGGGAGCACCAGGTCTCTACGTGGCCTCTTCTCTCCACGTTCGACTTCCGATTCCTCTCGTTTGACCTTGGACTCGCTAAACCTGACCAAGCCATCTTTGAAGCTGTCGCCGATCGACTCCCATTCAGGAGAGACCGGATCTTCTATCTCGACGACGTTGCTGAGAACTCGCACGCCGCGAGGTCGTTCGGCTTCCGATCAGAGCGCGTTCGAGGCATTGACGAGGTCAGAACGGTGCTATGTGAGGTTGGGGTGCTGTGGGGATAGACGGTCGTCCGTGCTTTGCGACTATCACCATGCCGGCGCGGTGCCCTCGGTCTTGGCGTCGCATGTCGGCCCGAACACGCGTGAGAGCAGGGAAGGAGGGGAAAATCGTCATCCGTCGACCTGGACCACTGTTGCCTCTGGCGAATCGTTTAGACCCCACGGCGTGGGCATAACCAGCCAAGGATGCGAAACTTCAGGGAATGAATGTACTGAAGTACGCCGAGCTCGAGGACCGGCACATTGCCTATCGGATACTCGAAGGCGCCGCGGGTTGCGACGCGGTGCTCTTCACCCCCGGTGGGACCGTTCCGATGGACGCGCTTGAGGGCGACCGAATCGGAGCCCGCCTGATCAGCGGCCTCCGTGCGGTGGGTCGGCTCCTACTCTTCGATCGTCGTGGTATCGGGCTATCCGATCCGATCACCGACTGGGGCCGACCGCTCGTTGAGCAGTGGGCGGACGATCTAGCAATGGTGATCGAGGCGGCGGACCTTGATCAGCCAGTCGTAGTGGCCCTGGGTGACTACTGGGCTCCGGCTCGGCTCTTCGCCGGTCGACACCCCGATGCCCTTAGTCGACTCGTACTCTACGAACCCAACGGGCCCGCCCAGCCGGTCGACCTTCCGCGTGAGGCGATCCGAGAAACCGACTGGATCGCGCGAGTCTGTCCAAGTCGGGTCGACGATACGGCCTTTCGTCAATGGTTCGACACGGCTGGGCGTACGGGCGCAAGCCCCGCCGTTGCGGCACGTCTGTATGACCGGCCTGACGACGCTTGTGTCCAAGACATTGTCCAAGCCCAAGGCCAGATAGCTGTCCCGACTCTCGTTCTCCGACGGCCCCTGAATCTCGTGGGTTCCCCGCCACCCCCGGACCCCGTTGCGAACGCCATCCCGGCTTGTCTCAAGGTGGACCTTCCAGGCCGGGACTATCACTGGCTCGGAGAAGATGTCGATGCCCTTCTGGCAGAGATATCGAGGTTTGTCACTGGCGAGGTACGTGTGCCAGTGCCTGAGCGCGTGCTCTGCGCGGTGGTATTCACAGACCTCGTTGGGTCGACTGACCATGCCACCAAGGTCGGCGATCTCCGGTGGAAGGACATATTGGACCGTCACGATACGGTGATTCGAGGAGTGGTCGAACGGTCGGCAGGAACCATAGTGAAGACCACAGGCGATGGAGTCCTGGCGATCCTGCCGTCAGTAGACAGCGCTCTGCGATCCGCATCGGCAATCCGCTCACAGCTCGATGACCACGGGCTAATCGTCCGTCTCGGAGTGCATGTTGGTGACATTGAGCGTCGTGGTAACGATGTGAGCGGTATTGGGGTTCATGTAGCCGCCAGAGTCATGTCGCTCGCTGGTCCCGGTGAGACTCTCGCGACTGCATCTGTTCCTATTGCGGCCCTAGGCGCCGAACATGGGTTTGTGCCACGCGGTCGACACACTCTCAAAGGAATCCCCGGCGATTGGGACCTGTTCGCCTATGTGGTTGCAGACGCAGATCCACCGTCCGTCGACGGATAGGTCAATCTCCGGTGCAACTCATCTTCCACGAGGTCCTCGATCTTGGTCGGGTCGCACCGGAGCGATGGTCAGAGAAGCAAAGACGACCCGTTCGGACCCACCAGAATCGCGTGAATTGATCGGACGATTGCTGCCCGTGGCCGTACGGGCTAGGGAATTCCTCGTGACGAGCAACAAGTAGGGCGGCGGGAGGCCGGAGCGCACCACTCTCTCGGCTGCGCCGTGAGCGCACCGGTCGCTCCCCTATGTCGGTCACAACGACGCGTCACGTCCCCGCTAGGACGGAAACACGGACAAGGGGACCAGAGCGACCAGCAAGCCCGCGCTGATCCCGATGACCACCAGTTGGAGGCGGATCCACCGTCGTCGGTTATCAATGACAGTCTTGACCGCGCTGGAGGTGTTGCGTTTGGGTCTTCGAGCGTAGCGTAGAGATCTTTGAGAAGTGTACCCTCCGGATGATTCAGGCCAACGTCCACCATCCACTTTGACGACAAGAAATATGCGATCTTTTCACCATCGTGCATGCTTGAGCTCCCGCCTAGCGGAATCCGTGGGAAGAGCGCTATCAATCCGAACACCAATGCGACTGAGAGCGAAGTGACGGCGAGAACGAGAGTGATCTTGGCAGGCAAATGTGCGTTCTTGTAACTAACGAGTCCGCTTCAAGCAACAAATGCGAGCATGATCCCGTTGACTGACATTGTCGATGAGATACGGGCCTGCTGGTCCTGGAGCTGGTCGGTCCAGTGTCGCTCCATCCGCAGGAGCTCGCTGTAGATCCAGCGGCGACGCTCAATCGAATTCGGATTGCCGGCACTGTCCATCGAACCCCATGATGCACCAAAGGGTGACTCGGTGTCCGGGGGCCGAACGCTTTGGTCTCGTCGACACAAACCGGGTGTCGTTAGGAGCCCAGAATCGACTTGCCTCGGCTCGAGGCGACGAGATCTGGCAAGACATTCTGCTCTCCTGACCCATCCGTGGGTCAGTTCCGGACCCGGACGGACGGGACGCTTCCCACGAGGGCGCGTACATTTCATCCGACACACTCGGTGCCGCCTACGGCCACAACGGAGGCAGGTGGGCGGGCATCCCTTCGGAGTCCTCAATAACTCGTTGGCCCACGAATAGTCTCAAGTCGTGGACGCAGAACAGGATCGTTCAAAGAGCAGATTTGGGCATTCTCAGACGAAGCGGCATGACCTCGGCTAACGATCTCTCTGGCGGGTGGTGGCGTCGCCGCTACCAAGGATCCGTCGTGCAGGATCTGATCAACAGTCTCCGCGACGTGGAGTTCGGTAACTGGATCATCATGTTTGGGGCCTCGTTCCTGTTGTCTGTCCTTCCGCTTATCATCCTCCTGAGCGCGCTAGCGAACAGCAGGGTGGACGATAATATCGCCACGCGTTTGGGACTGAACCGGGAAGGGTCCCACATCGTTGACACCCTTTTCAGGTCATCGCATGCTGGCTTCAACTTTGGTGTCGCAGTCGCTCTGGTCCTGTCCCTGTTAGGAACGATCGCGGTTGCGCGCTCGGTCCAAAGGCTCTACCAACAAGTCTTCGATCACCTCGACGATCGTGGATCGTCGAATGTGCTTCGGTGTTTTGTATGGGCCCTGGCGGCTGCGGCAGAGGTATGTGTCGATGCGGTGATCAGCAGCCACTTCGCGATCTCCCGGTGGGCCGAGTGTTCTTGGGCTTGGGCAACCTGGTGATCGTGACCTCGTTCTTCTGGTGGGGCCTCCACTTTCTACTGCGTAAGAAAGAGGCTTGGCGACGACTATTCCCCGCCGCGCTTGCCACCGGTGTTTTCTGGGTCGGCCTCGGCGCGTTTGCGTCGTTCTACTTCTCTACAACTCTCGTCTCCGACAGTCACCTGTATGGAGCGATCGGGGTGGTGTTCACTCTTGTCACTTGGTTCATCGCGATGGGAGCGGTGATCACCTTGGGTGCAGTGGTAGGACACACTTGGGTGACCCGTAGGGCTCCAGCGGCAGTCGTCACGTCGAGTCACACTGACGTAACGATTCAGGAGCCGCGGGATGCGACGCCTGGCGATTTCAGCCAGCAGAACTAATCCAGCCCGGCACGGGCATCCGCAATGTGCCGGAGTCAGGCGGTAGGCCTTCCGTCGGGTAGATAGTCCGGCAACTCTCGATAGAGCCATCAGCTCGACCGGTCCTTCGTGAACGCCGATACGCGGATTCGATAGGTGAGGTGCGTCCGGTGGCGTATTTCCTTAGGGCAACGCCATTGGCGCGGTGTTCTCGGATGTCATCGAGGCCGCGTACCGTGCGCTAAGGCTGCTCGAAACTCTTACCCACAGGACCTTGAGTCACTCACAAGCTGAGGTACTGAGGACGCCAGCTCACCCGTCCAGCTCGCATCCACCCGCGCACCCCGGAGGGGAGTCTACGTGACCGACGCGTTTACCGCACTGCTTTCTCTTGAACCAGTCATTTCCTTCGCCACCGAGTAGTCGCCCGGATGACCACGGCGAAGGAATCGAGACGATCCCGATGTACCAGCTGCGGCGCCGCTGAGATCAGTGAACGAGCCGTTGTAGTGCGATGGGATCGTGGATCTCTATGCGACCCCGAGCCAACTGCACGACCCCGTGTTCCTCGCCTGACCGTAGGACCCGATTTACGGTCGGACGCGTGGTACCGGCGAGTTGGGCAATTTCGTCCTGCGTGAGCGGGATCACGACCGGAGCGTCGCCCCCGTACAGCTCCACGAGGTCAATCAGGCGAAGCCAGACGCGACGTTGTGCTGGGACGTAAAGTGCTTCGAGCAGCGCCGCCGACAAGCGTCGCACTTCCGCGACCAGAGCCTCCGTCAACATTTCGTTGATCTTCGGTCTCGTTGCCCGTAGCTCTTCGAAAACAGCGCGATCCACGCTCAAGGTCTCACCTCCGTCGAGGGAAATGGCGCTCCCATGGCGCTGGCCCGTCGAGAGCATCGCCAGCTCACCGAAGTAGTCGGCGGGGCCGAACACCCGAACCGTCGCCTGGTCACCCAACGGCGTGGTGAAACGAATCGCAAAGTGGCCCTTGACGATCATGTGCAATGTGTCCCCGGGGTCGCCGTCGTGGAACACCACCTCGTTGCGCTTGAACCGCCTTCGTCTCGCCAGTGCGAGCACTTCTCGCTGATCGTCTTCATCGAGTATGTCGAGCAGGTGAGACCGCATGGTACCGAGTATCCCATTTCCCAAGCCGGCACAGCTGATGCTGGGCCACTCTCCATAGATGTATACCGAACCGGTCGCCGGCCGCGTGGCTGTGGCAGGTGAACCCGTCGTGGGCCCATCCATCCCTCCTGAATTTACATGCCGGAATTGGTATCCGGAGGTCCAGTATGGTCGCTTCGGAAGAGGTCACCGTCGGTCCCAGATCCCTGGGTAGCGACCGGAGCGAACGATGAATTTGCCTGGCGCTCGTGCCAGTGGCTCCAGGATCGCCGCTAAGTGATTTGCGGGCGTCGCTCGGAGTTGTCCGGAGAAACCGCACGCCACCGTGTCCCCGGGGACACGAGTTGTGTGTCCCACGGCACAGACTCCTTTGCCCTTGTCGATCACCATGCGATCAGGGCCGGAAGACACCGGTCGCGATCCGAGGAGACGGAACGATGCAAACAGTCAGCCTTCCCCACTACGCCAAGATCCGTCGCACTTCGGCCATGCTCGTGGCCGCGGCGGTCCTTGTCGCGGTGCTCGTGCTCGCGCTGGTCGACGTCGCCGGCAGGACCACTGGCAACGGTGCCGGCTCACCGGCCGCCCCCGCCAGGACGGTCAACCCGTCGGCGTCGTCCTCCGTGAGCAGCACCAGCTGCTTGTACCAGCACCAGCCCTGCTGAGGTGGGCCTGTTGTGGTGGGCCTGTCCACTGGTGGGCTGTGAACTGGTGGACTGGTGGGCCGGCCGGGCCTCAATCCCGGCACCTTGGGATTGAACGTCCAGGTCAAAACGTTGCAATGGGAGTCATTCTTGTTGCATCAGGTCTCAACTGCTGGTGCGAACGAAGAAAGAACGAGGGTGCCAGCGACGGTCTGGAACGGCGTGAGACTCAGTGCAACACGGTTGTGGGACCAGCGCCCTTCCCGTTGAGTCGTTAGTGAAGTACCAACTCGAGACCATCCGCCGGGGACCGCTGTCTCGGCGCTTGCGCACCGTACGCACGACTGGGACACCGCTCATCCCCATAACCGAGCCGGCGCGTCCAGGGACCGCGTCTTAGGGCTGACGACGGCCTCTCAGGTTGTCACTGTGATACGGCCACTAGTGCACCGAGACAACGACTCCGCCCGCGTGAGTGGCTAAGCGGTAGTACTACGCGTGCCTCTTCCGCCGCCAAGAGAATCCGACCTCCCGACCGATAGCTGGCGACAAAGCAAGGTTGACATCACGACTGATCAGACCGACAGAGTTCTCCAATCAAACTCGCATACTGCAAAAGGTGTCGGTCTACGAGATAATTTTCGAATACGTGGTGCTGACCGCGCTGTCCCATGAGGCGTGCGGTGAGCGAATCGTCCAACAACGAAACGACAGCGTCGGAAAAGGCGTCAAGATCCCTTGGGTCCGGCAACAGCACCCCGATCCCATCGGCCAGTTGGTCGCTAATGCCGCCCACCGCCGAGCCGATTACTGGCCTTGCCTTCCAGAGTGCCTCGGCGACTGTGAGACCGAACCCCTCCATGAGGGTCTTTTGAACGACGATGGTTGCATGAGTTTGAACTGCATTCACCATAACTGCGTTCGCTCTCACGTCGTCCATTGGGAGCGTGAACAGGTGAATACGGCGCCGAATGCTCGGCTCGAGCGTCTCCCAAACTGCGATGCACTCGCCGAGCACCGTGCGTCCTTCGGGATCATCGGATACATTCGTCACAGCGGGACCGACCAGAGCCAAAACGGCATCCGAGCGCGCCGTGGCGCCCTCGGCGAAACCTGTCATGACTCCTTGCATGTCTTTGAGGTGGTCCCAGCGTGAGACCTGAACAACAAGGCGGTCGCTGGCTGAAAAAGGTGGCTGTTCGCGAAAATACCGCGCATGGGGCTTATGCGTCGCTCCGCGGTGGAGGCGATCTGAAGCGACCAACCCCATGCCCCTCAACGTGTGCATCACCTCGGTCGCTCGGAGTTTGCGATATTTGTCCGAAAACGGGTCGATTGACGGAGGGATCACGAGCACCCGGACACCTTCCACCTCGGGCGGGACGAATCCGAACCGGGAGAAAATGAGCGCACGGCACGATGTCACAAATGGTGCAAGGAACGCCCAGGCCTCCTTCGAGTATGCATTGACGGTGTCCGAAACAATATGGCAGCGCCAAAGCACGCTGGCCCCGGTTTCCGTCAGCAGTTCGGCCAGACCTAGCGTCTGCGGGTCGTGAAGCAACACGATGTCACCGGGCGCAATCTTCTCGAGAATTCGACGCAGCGTTGGCCGCCAGAACGCCCCTGTAATGGCGCAGTTCAGTGGATCCGAGTTCGCCGGCATCACCACCCATTCCGTGAATGCGATTGTGAATGCGCTTGGTAATGACAAAAGACTCAGGATCGCCCTCGATGACGAGCCAGCGCGCATCTACCTCAGATCCTCTCGCGTAGCCGACGAGGCAAGCGAGCATCTCTGCGACGCCCCCTCCTTTGGCAGTCGAACTGATGTTCCAAAACCGGGCGGAACCCATCTCGGCGCGAACCTCTTGCATCGACTGCTTGACCTTCGAAAATCGACGTTCGCCGATCAAGGCCAGCAATGGATGGAGCGGACGGGCCGAAACGTCGATCGCAATCGCTCGTACCATGGCTGCATACTGACCGAATCCGAACCGTGTCCTCAATGACCCAGAAGATCGGGACGGCCAAACCCGGTGGCAATCGTCATCGTCGCATCACGAAAGGGATTATCGGTCGTCCTGCTGATGGTGCGGGCCGTGGTGGACTATCCGCCGGCCGGTCATCTCCCGCGGTGCAATGGCAACCAGAACGTCCCGGTTTCCACCGGCCCAGGGTTGCAGATCGAGGGACGACAGTTCGACGACCTCCCTCGGATCTTCGACGCAGCGGGCCGTCCCGCTGATCACGACGCTCCATCCCTCGCTCATCGCCTCGTCAACACGATCGACCTCGAAACCCACTGTCTCTTGTGCCACCAGTGCCGTCGAAACGGAGACATCCGTCCTTAGCATGATCTCGCCGGCCACGTATCTATAGTTCACAGGCTGAGCCACCGGACCCCTGGGCGCAACGAAGACGACACGTCCTACCCCGCCTGCAGCAAGGTGCGTGAGGGACTGCTGCTCCGTCAGCTCCTCGAGTGTCGCGTTTTGGGCCGCCCTTCCACGCCCTTCGGGTCGGTCGATATCCCCCCCGAGCAACACCAAGGGCGACGTGTGAAGCGCGTGGGCCACCATCTGGAGCGTGCCGACACTCAATCGTCCCTGAGATGAGGTCTCGAAATAGCGAAGGAAGCCGGGATCGATGCCGGCCTGCTCAGCGAGCCCCTCGACGCTGAGACCTAGGTCCTGTCGACGCTGGGTAATTCTTCGTGACAGGTCACCGGGGCCGGTCCGCATACTCTGCTGCATCGCGCGAGTCTGCCCGTACGGCTTTCCGACGCCTACGGAAGAAGGTCCTACCGGTTGGGGAGATTGGTCCCTAGGGTCCAGGTATCCAAATGGGCCACACTTGCCAGAAGGATGCGACCGCGAGGGAGGTCGCTCGCACGATAGAAGGTGACCAAGTGGTATCGGCGATGAGGCAGGACGGGGCTCTCTCTCCTCTTGAAGCAGCGTTTCTACAAATCGAGTCCGGTGGCACCCCCATGCACATGGCCTCTATCGCCATCTTCGAGGGACAGCGGCTGAAAGATTGCGACGGCAATCTCCGCATCGACGATCTTCGCCACCTCATCTCGAGCAGGCTTTCCCTGGTCCCGAAACTCCGCCAGCTCCCCAATCCGGGATTTCTCAACGAGGCGCCACCGGTCTGGTCCGACGATGCCACGTTCGACATCACCAACCATGTGGTGCAGCGTCGGGCACTGGCACCAGGCTCCGAGACCGAGCTTCTTCAACTTTGCGGCGAGATCCTGTCCATTCCCCTCTCGCAAGACCGACCCCTCTGGGAGCTGACGTTCGTCGACGGTCTTAAGAACGGTCAGGTCGCACTTGTCGAAAAGCTCCACCACTCCATGGCGGACGGGATCGCGGCTGCTGAACTGGCCACAGTGCTCTTGGACCTCACTCCGGAGCCGCGACCCGTTGACGATCCGGGTGCGTGGCGAGCCCAGGCACCGCTATCCGCGGTGCACGAAGCCTCGCGGGATCTCTCGCGTCTGGCGGAGATCCCCGTTCGAGTGCTCGCCTGGGGAGGATGGACGGCTCTGCACCCGATGCGGCGATCGAGGGCATGGGTGAACAAGGCAGTCGCCATGACCTCATTGTTGCGCACAGGCCTGATCGCACCGCGTTCCCCGCTCAACAAGCAGATAAGCGCTGCACGTGAGGTACATATCGTCCGCCTGAACCTGGACCAGGTTCGTGACGTGGCTCATGAGCACGAGGCGACCGTCAACGACGTGATCTTGACCCTTGTGGCCCGAGGACTCCACGACCTTTTGGTCAGACGTGGCACCTTGGAGGAAGGGGCAGAGCTGCAGGCACTGGTCCCCGTGGGCCTCGAGGCCGGTCCGGAACGGGGACTCGGGAACCGTGTGTCAGCGCTCTTCGTCAGGTTGCCGGTCGGGTGCGACGACCCGAAGGGGACCTTGAGGATCGTCTCTTCTGAGGCGCGAGGGCACAAGAAGCAGCATCAAGAACTGGCGGCGGAGACATTTTTGCGATGGCTGGAGCCCTTGCCGCAGAGCCTGATCGCAGGTGCCGCCAAGCTCATCCGGTACCAGCCCTTCTTCAACCTGATCGTCACCAATGTACCGGGCCCTGCCGTCCCGCTCTATACCCTGGGAGCAAAAATGATCGAGGCCTTTCCCATCGTCCCATTGGTTGGGAATCAGGGGCTCGGAGTTGCGGCCCTCTCGTACATCGGCCAGATCAATTTGGGCGTGTTCTCGGATCCCACGTTGTGCCCCGACGTCGAGGTGTTCTGCGAGGCAGCACGCGCCGCCCTGCAAGACCTCGTGCTGGACCTCCCGCCCGCGTATGGCATCGATTGACCTTTTCTTCGTAGGGAATGGCCGCTAAAGCCAATTCCCTCGGCGCACCGAGGTCAGAACGCAATGGAAGAGACCTTTGTCCGTAGTTGTGCTCCCACTCGGCGTCGCACGATAGAACCACAAGCGAGTTGAGGACAATGGAGGCGTGAGGATGAAGGCGCTCGTGTACGAGGGACCCGGCCGCAAGAGCTGGAGCGAGGTAGCAGACCCTACGATCGAACACGATGGGGACGTCATCGTGCGAGTTGATGCCACGACGATCTGCGGAACGGACCTGCACATCTTGAAAGGCGACGTCCCCGAAACGACCCCGGGGCGAGTGCTCGGACACGAGGCCGTCGGCACCATTGTCGAAGTGGGACCTGGCGTGAAGACGCGTGAGGTCGGTCAGCATGTGCTGGTCTCTTGCATCTCCGCCTGCGGCCTTTGCCGGTTCTGCCGGGAGGGCCACTACGGACAGTGCCTAGGGGGCGGCGGGTGGATCCTCGGCCATCTCATCGACGGGACGCAGGCGGAGCTGGTGCGGGTGCCATTCGCGGACACGTCGACCTACCTCGTCCCCGCTGGGGTGGCGGACGAGGACGTGCTGATGCTGGCTGACATCCTCCCGACGTCCTACGAGGTCGGGGTGCTCAACGGTCGGGTCCGGCCCGGTGACACCGTGGCCATCGTCGGCGCTGGACCGATCGGGCTCGCCGCCATCTTGGGCGCGCACCTGTTCTCGCCGAGCCACGTCGTGGCCATCGACCTCGCCGACGCCCGACTGGACGCGGCCAAGCGCTTTGGAGCCGATGTGACCGTCAACAACGGGTTGGACGACGCCGTGGCGGTCGTACGGGGGCTGACGGAGGGTCTCGGCGCCGACGTGGCCATCGAGGCGGTGGGCGTGCCCGAGAGCTTTGAGTTGTGCACCGAGCTCGTTCGACCGGGCGGCCATGTGGCCAACATCGGCGTGCACGGCAAGCCGGCGACGCTGCATCTCGAATCCCTATGGATCCGTGACGTCACGGTGACCACCGGTCTCGTCGATACCTCTTCGACACCGACTCTTCTCCGGCTCCTGAGTTCTGGGCAGTTGGACGGCGGTCAATTCGTCACCCACCATTTCGAGTTGGACCAGATGCTCGCGGCGTACGACGCCTTCGGCAACGCTTCGGAAACGGGAGCTCTGAAGGCCGTGATCAGTAGGTAGCGCGCTTTCGAGGCGAGCACCTCATAGCGGGGGTCGCCGGCGGCAAGCTGGCAGTGGTCCTCACAGGAGGAGCGAGCGCACTTCCGATGCGATCTGCAGATCCTCTCTCGCTTGGACCACGAAGATCCTCACGCGAGAACGTGCGCCCGTGATCTCTGCGTCCGGCGAGGCCGAACTATTCGCCTCGTGGTCGCACGACAGACCGAGAAAGCCCATCGTCGACAGTGCCTCAGCCCGCAGGTCTGCCGCGTTCTCTCCGACTCCCCCGGTAAAGGTCACGGCGTCGAGGCCGCCCAGGGCGCTCGCCATCGCGGCGATGCCGGCCCGGAGCCGGTGTACGTACACTTTGATGGCAAGCCTGGCCGCAGCCTCACCCTCGGTCGCCATCGCTTCGATCTCGGCCATGTCCGACGAGCCGGTCAGGGCATAGACACCCGATTCGTGCTCCAGCGCGCGGGAGATCTCGGCAACGGTGATTCCCTGCTCCTGGGCAAGCCAGAGGATCAGGCCGGGGTCGACCGTGCCCGAGCGGGTGGCCATGACGAGCCCCTCCAGCGGGGTGAAACCCATCGTCGTATCGACCGAACGGCCCTCGAGAACGGCTGCCAGGGAGGCCCCTGCGCCCAGGTGGCAGGTGACCACCCGGACACCCGTGCCGGAGTGCCCCATGAGCTCGATCGTGCGTCGCCACGCGTAGCCGTGGCTCAGGCCGTGGAAGCCAAATCGCCGCACGCCCCACTGCGCCCGCCATTCGAGTGGCACTGCATAGGTGGCAGCCTCTTCGGGGAGGCCAGCGTGAAAGGCAGTATCGAAGCACCCCACCGCCGGCACGTCGCCCAAGAACTCGCCGACGATATCGGCGGCCCGGAGGCAGGCCGTCTGGTGGAGGGGTGCCAGGGAAACGAGACCGCGCAGAGCTTCGGTGGTGGTGGCGTCGAGCCGAGCCGGACCGACGAAATGAGACCCACCGTGGACGAAACGGTGGCCGACCGCAGCAATCGGTCCGCTGCGCTCGGCGAGGAATCGTCCGAGCCCGGCCGGTTCGAACTCGCCTCGAACGGCTGGCAAGTTCTCCGCTTCCAACAGGTCGTTCTCGGCGTCGAGGACACGCAACTTGAGGCTGGAGGAACCTGCGTTCACGACCAGCAGGTTCATGGTGCCTAATCGCTCCATGCCCAGTCGGTGATCTCGGGGGGGTCCTCCCCGTGCGTGCGGGTATAGGCACGGGCTCTGAGTCGCGCGTCCTGCATCTCCTGACGAAGGCCAGCGGCCCGCTCCCCGAGGCCGGGAACACGGTCGATGACGTCCACCACCAAGTGAAAGCGGTCGAGGTCGTTGAGCATCACCATGTCGAAGGGGGTGGTGGTGGTGCCTTCCTCCCGATAGCCCCGTACGTGCAGGTTGTCATGGTTGGTGCGACGATAGGTGAGGCGGTGGATCAGCCATGGATAGCCGTGGTAGGCGAAGATCACGGGGCGGTCGCTCGTGAAGATCTCATCGAACTCACGGTCGGAGAGGCCGTGCGGGTGCTCAGACTGGTCGCAGAGGCGCATGAGGTCGACGACGTTGACGACCCTCACCTGGAGCGACGGGAGATGCCGCCGCAGCAGGTGGGCCGCGGCGAGCGTTTCGAGTGTCGGAACATCCCCGGCGCAGGCCAAGACGACGTCGGGAAGGACCTCGGCATCGTTGCTCGCCCACTCGAAGATGCCAAGACCCCGGGTGCAGTGAGCCACTGCGTCCTCCATCGAAAGGTACGTCAGGGCCGGCTGCTTGCCGACGACGATCAGATTGACGTAGTCGCGGCTTCTCAGGCAGTGGTTGACGACCGAGAGCAAGGTGTTGGCGTCGGGGGGGAGGTAGATGCGCACCCGATCCGAATTCTTGTTGACGAGATGGTCGATGAAACCGGTGTCTTGGTGTGAGAAGCCGTTGTGATCCTGGCGCCACACATGGCTGGTGAGGAGGTAGTTCAGCGAAGCAATCGGCCGTCGCCAGGGGATGCCCTGGCAGGTCTTGAGCCACTTGGCGTGTTGGTTCAACATGGAGTCGACGATCGGGACGAATGCCTCGTAGCAGTTGAAGAGACCGTGACGGCCTGTGAGGAGGTAGCCCTCCAGCCAACCCTCGCAGAGGTGCTCGCTCAAGACCTCCATGACCCGTCCCTGGGGAGCAAGATGTTCGTCGGTCGGGTGGATGTCGGCCTCCCAGACGCGTTCCGTGGCTTCGAACACGGCTCCGAGCCGGTTCGAGAGGGTTTCGTCGGGTCCAACGAGGCGGAACGTGGTGGGATTCGCCTTGATGACGTCACGGAGCAGTTCACCGAGCACCCTCGTCGGTTCCACCCAGGCCGTGCCCGGTCGCTCGACAGGCACCGCATAGTCGGTGAAGTCCGGCACGGCGAGGTCCTTGAGGAGGAGCCCGCCGTTGGCGTGGGGGTTCGCACCCATACGGCGCGTCCCCGACGGGGCGAGCGACGCCAGTTCGGGCCGGAGGCGCCCGGTCTCGTCGAAGAGCTCCTCTGGCCGGTAGCTGCGCAGCCAGTCCTCGAGGATGGCCAGATGCTCGGGGTTCGTGCGGATATCGCCGACGGGCACCTGGTGGGACCGGAACGTGCCCTCGACCGGCAGGCCGTCCACCGTTTTGGGCCCCGTCCAGCCCTTCGGCGTACGCATGACGATCATGGGCCAGGCAGGACGATCACTCGCACCGTGGCGACGGGCCGTGGTCTGGATATCGGCGATCTCATCGAGCGCTCGGTCGAGCGCGGCAGCCAGCTGCTCGTGCACATCGAGGGGTTCGTCACCGGCGACGAAGATCGGGCGGTGGCCGTAGCCCTCGAGCAGCCAGCGCAACTCGTCGTCGCCGATCCGAGCGAGGACCGTCGGGTTGGCGATCTTGTAGCCGTTGAGATGGAGGATGGGCAGCACTGCGCCGTCCCCGACGGGATCGAGGAACTTGTTCGAGTGCCACGACGCCGCGAGCGGCGCCGTCTCGGCCTCCCCGTCTCCGATCACGCAGGCGACGACGAGATCGGGATTGTCCAAGGCCGCGCCATAGGCGTGCACGAGCGAGTACCCGAGTTCTCCGCCCTCGTTGATCGAACCCGGGGTCCCGGGCGACACATGGCTGGGAATCCCGCCGGGGAAGGAGAATTGGCGGAAGAGCTTTCGCAGCCCTTCCTCGTCCTGCGTGATGTGGGGGTAGCACTCGCTGTAGGTGCCCTCGAGGTACGAGTTGGCGACGATGCCGGGCCCCCCGTGCCCAGGCCCGATGACGTAGATCATGTCGAGGTCTCGGGTGACGATGACCCGGTTGAGATGGGCATAGATGATGTTGAGGCCCGGGGTCGTGCCGAAATGGCCCATCAAGCGCGGCTTGACTTGCTCGGCTCGGAGCGGTTCGCGCAACAGCGGGTTGTCGAGGAGGTAGATCTGACCGACCGAGCAGTAATTGGCGGCCCGCCAGTAGGCGTCGATAGCGCGAAGATCCGCGGCTCCCACTGCCTCAGTCTCGTCACCACGAGGTGCGAGCGTCGAGGGGCCGCCACTACGTGCGGCTTTGGATGTCATCGGGACCTCGGGAGGACGGAATCCGCGACCGGGGTGGCCACGGCGGCCAGCTCGCCCACCAGCCAGACGAGTAGGTCGTCGACGGTGACGATCCCAGCGATGTCGGAGTCTTCGAGCACGGGAAGCCGGCGCACGCCGGCTCGGCGCAGGACCCCCAACGCATCGAGGAGGTCGTCGGAACCCTGAATCGTGACGGGCGTTCCGGTCATGACCTCTTCGACGAGCTCATCTGGTGCGAGTCCCCGACCGGCTCCTCGCACCGCGAGGTCCCGGTCCGTCACGATGCCGACGAGCTCGTCCCCGCTGAGCACCAGAAGCGCGCCGACCCCATGCTCCTGCATGAGCCCCGCCGCCTCTTTGAGCGTGCACTGCCGCGGCACCGTGACCGGTGCCTTACGAAGACACTCCCTTACCAACATGACCACACCTCCTCGTTCGAAACCTCCGTGCCCCGTTCGTAGCTGTCAGACAACGTCGATCGCCACCTGCGCGGCAATACCCTCGAGCAGACGGCGACGCTCGAGTAGTGATCTGCGGAAGGCCGCGTTGTCGGTGTCCGCAATTTCCGAGCTGAGATCACCCAGCACCGAATGCAGGACGGAGGCCAGCTCCTCGGCGGCGTGCTGGCCGAGATGCAGGTTCCTCGCTAGCTCCCCCGATTGCTCAGGCGGCTCCGCAGCCAGCTCTCTCTGTTCACCGCGGAGGTCGGGTTCGACTGCGCGCCCTGTCACCTTGAACGGGATGATTTCGAACACGCGGACTCCCGGTACGGTCACGATGGGGGTCGGCAGGTTGACGCCCAGCCGGGCGACCTCGTCATAGGGGACTTCGCGGGCGACACCCTCGATCACGACACTCCAACCGGAGCGCCGAGACGCCGCAGCTTGGTCGGTCTCGAAGGTCACGGCCGCTCCATTCAGGTGGAAGGCGGCCCAGCCCGTTCCGAGCCGGATCATGATCCCGCCCTCAACCACTGTGAAATTCACCGGTATGACATAGGGCGATCGGGCCCCGTTAATCGCGATTCGTCCCACGCCCGACGATGCACCCGAACGCGTCAGGCGGCGCCGGCATGCGTCTTCGCCGAGCACAACCGAGCCTCGTGGGTCGAGCCTCACGGTGCCACCACCTTGGACAGATCGCCAAAGCCCTCGGTGTTCGGGTCATTCGGTTCCACTTCGATCTCCTCCGGCTCGCTCTCAGGTCTCCAGACATGGTCCTCGATTTCCAGCCTGTCCGCGTAGGGAAGAAGGTCCCAAGGACCAGAGCCGGGAGTCCCGGATTTGGCTGAGATGATCCGCCTAGGCCTTGAGACCGGGCTCAATAGCCCCATCGGCTACACGTAGCCAGCCAAGATTGTAAATGTGACGATGGTCCCCTATGCGGGATCGTCCGCGGAGTCCATCCTTCGAGGAGTCCGAATACACCGACGAGGAGAAGCAGATGCCAGCACATGACCGAAACCACCAGAGCACCCGACCGGCTGACGCCCTCGATGTGATGACGCGCTTGGAGTCCATGCTGGACCACTGGCGGGCTCATGTTGATGAATTCCTGGTGCAACTTGATCTCGCACACATGGAGATCGGGGACTCGCTGACGACTTCACTGGAATCCGCAGGAGCACTCGAGACACATCTGGAAAAGCGGGTCAACGACTTTCGTCACTTCCTGGCGCAGCAGCGAGAGGCGGCTGCGGGCATGCAGCAGGACGTCGCCCGAGCCGCGGCAGCCGCTCGAGAGCAACGCGGAGGTACGCGGAACTGATCGCAGATCGTCCCTGCGCACCGCCCGGAGAGGACCTGACAAAGTTCCCCCGATTAGGACCTTGGTCCCTACTCACACTGGCTCGGCACGCCGCAGAATCGCGGCATGAGTACGGAGACCCACGGCACGGCGCAAGCAGGGGATATGGCCCGAAGGGCGGCCCGGCGCCGAGCAGAGCTCGGTCTGAGCGTAGAGGAACTTGCGGGCAAGACTGGCATCGACCCTGGATACCTGAAGTATTTCGAAAGCCACGCCGACGCACGCCTAAGTGGCGGTTCGACCCTGCTCCTGGCCCTTGCTCTCGACACCACGCCTGCGGCCCTGACGGGACAGGTCGAGTGGCAGTCGGGACGTGGTCGTGCGGGACCTCACCCACAACTCCAGTCTCTCACGCCCGACCAGTGTGAGGCGCACCTGGGTGCCGGCGGCGTCGGCCGCATCATCTTCTCGACCGACCGGGGGCCGGTCGCACTTCCCGTGAATTACGAGTACAGCGACGGCAACGTCGTGATCAGCACTGATACCGCCAAGGCCGACGCTTTGGAGTCCCAGCACACCGTGAGCTTCGAGATCGACAGAATCGACGACGTCATGAGCGAAGGTTGGAGCGTGCTCGTGACGGGGACGGCTCGTCGGGTTGACGACCCCGACGAGCTCCTTTCGCTCGCGTCGCTGGACCTCGAGAGTTGGGCCGGCGGTGCCCGTCACGCCCTGGTTGCGATCAGCCCGAGGGAGATCACAGGACGGGTGATCGTTCACCCCATCATGTCCGTGGAGTGATCGTCCTTGGGACTTCCACCTCAGACAGGCGCGGACCAGATCAGCCGGGTGCCCCCACCCTCGACGGAGAGAATCTCGAAGTTCCCGCTCAACTTCTCCGCCCGGTTGCGCAGGTTTGTCAGGCCATGACCGACGGAGCCTGCTCTGTCGACCTCGAGGCCGCTGCCGTTGTCGATGACCTCGACGAGGACAATATCGTCGTCCACACTGATCTCGACGGCAAAACGAGATGCCCTGGCGTGCTTGGCTGCGTTGGTAAGTGCCTCTCGGACGACGGCGAGGATGTGGTCCGCGACGTGCGGTGGAACGGCGTTGTCCACCGGACCTACGAAACGCACCTCGGGACGCATCCCGAGGGTCGGCGTCAGCTCGTCTGCCAAATTGACCACGGCGTGACGCAACCCGCTCGGCAGCGACGTTTCGCCCAGCTCGAAGATGGCGGTCCTGATGTCGGTGATCGTGGAGTCGAGGTCATCGACTGCACGCTCCACGCGTTCGTGCACCTGCGGGAGGTCGTCGAGCCGGACCGCGCCTGCAAGGCTCATGCCGACCGCGTAAATCCGTTGGATCACGCGGTCGTGGAGATCCCGAGCAATTCGGTCCCGGTCATCGAGGACGCTGAGCGTCCGCACCTGATCGTGCAGGCGATAGTTCTGAATTGCGACCCCAGTGGCCAGGGCAACGGCCTCGGCCAGAGCCTCGTCCTCGTCACTGAACCGATCGGCACCGATCTTGTCGGCGAGATAGAGGTTGCCGTAGACCTCGTCTCGAACCTTCAGCGGGACACCGAGAAAAGAAGTCATCTGGGGATGATTCTGAGGAAACCCGTAGCTGTCGGGGTGCTGGTTGATTCGGTCCAGACGCAACGGCACGGGATCGGTAATCAAAAGCCCGAGGACGCCGCGACCGATCGGCCGGACGCCGATGGCGCGTTCCTGCTCCGCTTCCAGGCCCACGGTCAGGAACTGTTCGAGACCGGTGTGCCATTCGTTCAGCACGCCGAGAGCGCCGTACCGTGCGTCGACCAGCGAACAGGCTTCGGTGACCGAGGTTCTGAGCAATTTGGGCAACTCAAGGTCACTCGTAAGTACAAGGACCGCCGCCAACATTCGCCGAAGCTTCTCGGGATCGTTCACCCTGGTGTAGGGCACGCCGCAAGCATACCGGCAAATGGCATCCAGCCGCGGCGCAGATCGGGGGGCGCCGTCCGAGCGTGTGCCGCTGGCGCAATGGACCGATGACCACCCGCGTCTTTCTCCTCGACGACCACGAACTCGTGCGGGAGGGCATCCGGAACCTCCTGGAGAGTGATCAGGAGATAGAGGTCGTGGGCGAGGCCGCGACCGCCGCGGAAGCATTGACGCGGGTACCCCTGGCAAGACCTGACGTGGCGATCCTGGACGTCCGCCTCGAAGAAGGCAGCGGGATCGAGGTCTGTCGGGAGCTGCGTTCGGCCCTCCCCGAGCTCGTCTGCCTGATCCTCACGAGCTTCGCCGACGACGATGCTCTCTACGCAAGCGTGATGGCGGGTGCTGCCGGCTACGTGCTCAAGCAGATCAAGGCCCGAGATCTCATCGAGGACGTCAAGAAGGTCTCACGCGGTGAGTCGCTCATGGACCCGAGAGCGGTGGCACGCGTGGTCGAGAGGATCGCCCATCCGCCGAAAACAGATCCCGTCATGGACTCCCTCTCGCCCCAGGAGCAGCGCATCCTGGAGCACATCGCCGAGGGAATGACGAACAAGCAGATCGCGGAATCCATGTTCCTGGCCGAGCACACCGTCAAGAACTATGTGACGGGTCTGCTGCGCAAGCTCAAGATGTCGAGCCGCACGGAGGCCGCGATCTATGCGACGAAACGAAAGGCAAAGGATTCGGAGTCCGGCGCGCTCTAGGCGGAGGGCTGGCGCCGAGAAAGCCGGCGCCGAGGGTCACCGCTCTTCGTCTGACGCCTCGGAAATAACTACCTCATTCGCTTCGACCAAGTCCGCCGGAGCCCTGCCTTGAGCGCCCTCGGAAGGGAGAGGTGGTGCATTCCCGTCCTCGGTGGTCGTTCCGCTCTTACGGGGTTCGGCGGAACGACCGGAGTCGATCCAGGGTGACACCTGTGCCCCAGTTTTGCGCTGACGTGGTGAGTCAAGATCCAACCCAACCTGCTTAAGCACCGTCTCGATCCGCTGCCGTTCAGGTCTCGGGTAGGCAAAGCTGGTGGCATGCGCGTCGATCCCACGCTCGGTGCAGAGAGCGATCAGGGCCCGGTCGTAGGCAATCTCGGCGGCCAGGGCCGTATAAGCCGAGCCGCCTCTAGGGGGCGACACGGCGCGCAGTTCGTCTCGACACATGAGTGCGTAGTCGATCAGGTCGCTACCGGCGAGATCGGTCACCCAGTCGTCGAGGGCGCTCGAGAGGATATCGACGTACATGCTCACGTCTGTCAGTGTGCACTTGCCGAATGACGCAGATATAGGGACATTCTTCCTATGTCAGCTTCGAGGCTCTGTTTAGGACCTTGGTCCCTGTCGCACCTATGACGATCGTCCCTATCGAACGACCCCAAGGATCGGTAGGTTCCGAAACCTATCTTGCGGACTGTCCACCGCGGTCCCACGAAAGGAATCGGTCATGACGAGTTCAGACGCCGAACGGAGAGATGAAAGGATCGTGGTCGGCATGGACGGCTCTCCCACCTCGATCAACGCTTTGCGGTGGGCAGCCCGCTACGCGTCCTTGACCGACAAAACGATCGAGGTGGTTGTCGTTTGGGACTGGTACAAGAGCCCCGGTTGGTGCACCCCGATCCTGGCCGGACTCGACCCGGAAAGTGACGCGAAACACGTCCTCCAAAGAGCCTTAAAGGAGATTGAGTCCGAGTGGCCCCACCTATCGATGACGAGTCGCGTAGTAGAGGGGAACCCATCCCCGATCCTCGCCGACGCATCGAAGGGCGCGTCCATGCTGATCGTCGGGAGCCGAGGACACGGCGAGTTCACCGGGATGCTCCTGGGTTCGGTCAGTCAGCACTGCGCCACCCACGCCCATTGCCCGGTCCTGGTCTATCGCGACCACTAACGAACGAGGGAATACGACGTCCCGTCTGAACGGTCTCATGAGGAGGACCGATTCTCGGGAGAGGAGGGCTGAAGCCTGCCAGTCATGCCCTTACCCGTTGGCACGATGGCGAACGGCGTTGCTGCGCTCTCGGCCAGCTCGGACTGATGCTGCCCAAGAGCGTCTCCCGCCCTGACCGGCGCCTCTGGTGCCGACGTCGAGCAGGTCCGCCGAAGTCGGGGGTTCAACCACACGCAGCAACACCGGATGGGCGTCGCCGTCGAGGACGAGTCGCTGCATGACGCCCTGGCCCTACACCGACCGAAGCGTGTTGCTCAGCGCAATGGTGGCGTCCGGCCGGTTTTGAGACAGCTCGGCTCCTTCCAAGAGCTCAACGGGTGCACGATCGCCAAGCGGGCACCGAACAACAGCGCGAGTTCTGAGGCCCGGCGGACGGGCTACTTCGGAATCGGCAGATCCGTCGTGACCGACGGCGATCGTCCGCAACGCTGCCATATCGACTTCATTCGTCGTGACAAAAGAGGGTACTCGCCCGCTCGGGACGCGACGTTTGGGACAGAGGCTCATAACCCCCGTGAGAGTCGGGGGTCAGGATGGGAGTCGTTATGTGCCAACTTGCTCGTCTGTTGGCGCGGGCTGCTTCGTACCGTGGCGTCGAGGCAATGGGGAAACGGAGCGACACCGTCCCATATTCGAAATGGCTCGTGACGTCGAATCCCGAATGGAAGAACACGTCCAGCATGGGGTGATTCTCATGAAGCGTGTCGGCCACGAACGTGCTGATGCCGCGGTCCCTTGCCGCGGTCGCCAGCTCGTCCAAGAGAAGAGACCCGATGCCATGGTGCTGGTAGTCATCCGCCACGACGAACGCGACCTCGGCGACATCCTTCTCAGGCCGTCGATCGAAGCGGCCGACTCCGATGAGGCGATGGTCCACCTCAGCGACCAGCGCCAGTCGGTTTTCGTAATCGACGTGAGTGAAGCGCTCGACCTCCTTTGGAGAGAGGTGGGGGTGTAGCGAGAAGAATCGCAGGTAGCACGAGCGGTCGGACAGGTGATCGTGAAAGGCGACCAGCCTCTCGTCATCATCGGATCGGATCGGACGGAGACGGAAGCGCATCGCTCCATCGTCGGAGACGACAACCCGCTGGAGGTCGGACGGATAGCCCCCAAAGGGGGAAGGGCTCGCGCTGGTCTGTAAAGGCTGACTCACCGAACGCTCCTTCAACTCGAGATCGATCACGTCTCCGTCAGGGTAGGGGCACAGACCGCCGTCTCCTAGGGACCATCGTCAGCGTGACGATGGGACCTTCGTCCCAACGGAAGGCCGACCACCTCGGGACGTTGTCCCCCCATCGAAGAGGGCCTTTGGGTCCGTCCCGAAATGGCTTGATGCAGGCCACCTGCGGGGAGAGGTCACGAAACGAGGAGACACCTCGATGCGACGCAGGGTTTGACATGTTGCTGAGTATCGGCGGCTATTGGTCGTCGTCGCGCTGGTCGTAGCCGGGAAGTTGCTCTTAACCGCTTACAGCCTTGCCAACAGACAACGTGCATGACAGTTGGCCGAACAGCAGATCGTGCTCCCACCCAAGGCAGCTATCGCTCATGCAAAGGGCGGACCGGAGATCACACCGTCGATGATCCCGTCGGTGGGTCGGTACGCCGGCGAGCAGCCGACGACCTGAGCCCCAGACCCAGGTCTATGCCGACGACTTCATTGCCGCGCGCACGTGCAAAGATTGGTGGCGGCATTTCCGGCGCCGACGGATTCTCGGTCCTCGCTGAGATCGCTCTCATTGGCGCCATCTGCTCATTCGTGCTCGCGAGATTGATAGCGGTCCTCGTCAGGTTGAGTTTATGCACGCTCGCCGGACACCTGAGACGGAGGAGCTCTGACACAGATGACCTAGGAGACTCTGGGGACCCGCACCGACCCGACGGAGGAAGCTCAGACCAGCATTAACGGGTGGAGTTGGGACCTTCGGTGGGTCGGGTTAGGACTTAGGTCCCTAGTGGGACCCTCTCACGGAGACTCACAGTTACCCTATGGCATTCGGTGCGCTGCTCGCGGCACTCATCAACCTGAACGGCCCAGGTCATTACGTTCATTGGGGCTTCGTTCAGATCTCGGTAGCGAACCTCGTGGTGATCCTCCTCATGGTCGCCGTCTTCGTTCTGGCGCTCCTCTTGCCATTCCCGAGGCGAAAGGACCCCAACCGGTGAGCATCGACACCACTTCGAACGCTCAACACCCCGATCACGACGACTCCCGTCAGTGGACGGCGCGGGTGCGCAACGTCGCAACCACTGCTTTCCCTCCGGACCGTTTGCTGCCCGATCGTCAACCCGCGTACATGGCCTCCTGGATATATGTCTTCGGCGTACTGACTCTCGTCGCCTTGGCCTGGGTCATCGTCACCGGCTGCGTGCTCGCCGTCATGGGCCCGAGCTGGTGGCACACCTCGACCATCGGGCTCTTCGTCAACTCGTTGCATTTGTGGAGTGTGGAGGTCTTTTTCTTTTTCATGGTTATCCACCTATGGGGCAAGTTCTTCATGGCCGCCTGGCGCGGGAACCGGCGATTGACCTGGGCCACGGGCGTCATCTCCTTCGTCATATCCATAGCGGCCGCCTTCACGGGGTACCTGTCGCAACAGAACTTCGACTCACAGTGGATCTCGACCCAGGCCAAGGACGGGATCAACGCCACCGGCGCCGGGGCGTTCTGGAACGTCCTCAACTTCGGGCAGATGCTGATGTGGCACATCGTGCTGCTGCCGATCGGCGTGGTCGCCATCGCAGGCATGCACGTGTTGCTCGTCCGCCGGCGCGGCATCGTGCCGCCCTTCGCTGACGGCGAGCGGGCAGACGAGACCGCTGCGGACGACAAGACCAAGACACCGGCATGAGCGCCACAACCAGGCGCCGCCGCTTCAACCCCGACCGAGACGTCAGGGAGTGGACGGGCGGCTACGTCCCCTACGACATCTTGAAGGAGGCGTTCGTCGCGCTGCTCGCGGTCGGCATAATTGTCGTATTGCTCGCGGTCGTGTTCTCCTCTCCCGATGAGCACGCTGTGACACTCAAGTCGTGGTCGACCGCGGACCCAGTCGACTTCGCCCAGACGGCGATCACCCAACTGGACGGGACGAGCCCGGTCGCCACCTACGGCCCCCCGTACAACTCGACGGCCGGGGCCGCACAGCACATGGGCTTCTTTGAGCCAGCCCAATGGTTCGGCGTCCACCAGCCGATCGATACGGCGAAGGACTTCGTCATCGACCCGCTGCACACGCTGCCCGATAATCCGCGTGTCCAGGACGCGGTGACGCAATACCAGAGCGCCTCATCCACCCAGCAGCAGGCGTGGACGACGGCCTACGAGAAGGCCGTCGCCAACGCCACGGCATCGGGCAGCACGCTGAGCGTGCCGGCGGGCGACTACGGACCGGTGGGCACCATGATCGGCGGACTGACCGCAATGGCACAGAGCGGCGCGCTCGAGGGCACCCTCCTCAGCCAGGGGCAATCCTACAGCACCAACTACACGAAACCGCTCCTCTTCATCGCGAGCGGGAACTACCTGAGTGACCTCGCGGGCCAACAGCACCTGCAAGGAACGCAGTGGGGAATGATGAATGAGACGGGGAACTACCCAGGGCAGGCGTGGCTGTGGCTGTACACCATGTGGTACCAGGTCGCGCCGATGAATACCTCGGACAACGCGGACCTGGAGGTCTGGGTCATCATGATGGTGCTCACCTTCGGGCTGATCTTCGTGCCTTTCATCCCGATCTTCCGCTCCATCCCTCGTTGGACCCGCGTGTACAAGCTGATCTGGCGCCGGCACTACCGCTCGATGGCGTAGCCGGATCGTCGACGTTACTGAGGGTTGGTTCTGAACCGCCCTGAAAGAGTGGGGTCAGGATCGACGCGGGTCCCGGCCACTGGAAAGTCCCAGTTCAGAAGCTATTTCGACTGACGGTCGGTTTTGAGGCGCGTCGAAGGAGTCGATCACGTTGGCATCGGTATGGAGCTACTTGACGAGTTCGTAGTCCGCCAGCGCGTCCGCGGGTCGCCGTAGTCGCCGCAGTACACGAAGAGGGTCTCAATGGCCATCCCTGTGCTTCCTCGAGGGGCGAGTGCGGTTAAGAGCCAGATGCGCTCAGCGTTAGAGGCGGCTCAGCTCTTGTTGAGTGAGAGTCGCCTCCGTATCGCCGCCATAGGCAGCGAGCGCGTAGATCACGATGACGCCGAGGGCGATATAGGTCAAGGACCAGATCGGGTAGTAGGGCATCCACCAGATGGCGCTGATGGCGCCAATGGCGCCGGCCGCGATGCCGACCCAGCGCCCGATCTGGGAACGCCCCATTACTGCGAGGCCGCACAGGATCAGGATGATGCCGACGATCAGGTACACCCAGCCGTACGTCTTAAGGCTGGTGCCGAAGAGAGCGTCTTCGAGGTGTTGGGGAACAACCCCGTGGTACTGAAAGGCCCAGATCGCATCGAAGATGCGCATGATGCCCGCCGCACCCAGCACGATGGCGGCGAAGAGAATCCAACCGTGGCCCCGTTCGTTCATGGTGAATCACCCTCTTGAGAAGCGTTGAGCGCCGACGAGCTGCCGGGACCCACTTGCTACACCTAATCTAGTGGGGACCTCTGGTTCCGTGCGTGGACCTGTCCGGACCATCTCGACGACCTGACGGGCCTGCGCCAGTTCGGAGGATCTCCGGTCTTGGGGCTGCGATCTCCCGGTTTGAGCTGTCCTTCGGGCTTGGTGAGGCAACCGCGACAAACTGAGAGGGTGGACAGTAACCCCTTCCCGCTTGGTTTCTTTGACCGGGCTGACCGGTCCCGCGATTCGGTGTTCTACTCGTGGCCTCGCCTGGTCACCCACCTCGACGACCATGCCATCGCGGCGGTCGGTGCCCTCTATGACGAGCTTGGAATCTCCGGCGACGTGCTCGATCTGATGAGTTCGTGGGTCTCGCACTTCCGCACCCCTCCAGCGCACCTAACCGTGCTCGGGATGAACTCCGACGAGCTCGCCGCGAACCCCTCGGCAGAGGTCACCGTCGTCCACGACCTCAACGTCGAGCCCCGGTTGCCGTTCCCCGACGAGTCCTTCGACGCCGTGGTGTGCTGCGTTTCCGTCGACTACCTCACCCGACCCATAGAAGTGTTTACTGACGTGGCCCGCGTGTTGCGCCCAGGAGGGCCGTTCGTCTGCGCCTTCTCTAATCGATGCTTTCCGACCAAGGCTATTCGCGGCTGGCTATACGCCGACGACGAGCAGCGCTGCGACATCGTCGAACAGTACTTTCGTTTCGCTGGACGCTGGGATGAGCCTCGCAGCCAACGACGTACCCCTGCCTCGCATCCAGGCGACCCGTTGCTGGCGGTGTGGGCTCACCGAACGAGGCGAGCCGCAACAGGCGAACGGAGGTCACCTGCCGAAATCGATGCCGGTCGATAAAGCGGTCCAGTGCCGGCTGGCAGGGAATACCTGAACCGCCCTGGGAGTTGTCGAGGCTCGCGGTGGCGGATTGATAGCCCGCCCGAGGTGCTGTTACTGATGCGTCCAAGATGGCACCGAACTGGGGGCGTCGGATCCACGGACGAGCTCGTCCGGTTCTCGCTCTCGGGCTGAACGGCTACGATCCGATGGCTCACCGATCAGCGGAGTGATGAACGGACTCCCGAACTTCCTTCGCGACCATGTCAAGGTGGCGCATCAGCAGCGATTGCTGATGCCCGCCATCGACGTGCTTAGCGGATCGATCTGCGTGTACTGCACACGAGCACACCCCAAGTGGCGACCAGGAACACGACCGCGAACGCTCCAAGGATAAGCCAGTAGGTGCCGGTGGACTGGGTTCCTGCAGCGCCATAGGACGCGAGCAGCGGAGGCCCTAGTGGCGAGCCTCCCTGAGCGAGGATGCGCCGCGCGCCGAGGTCATGACCGATGGCTTCGAAGGCCCAGCGCGATGGGATCACCACGCTGAGGCCGGCGCCGACCCGCGCCATGAGGTTGACGGGGACGATGGCACCAGAGAACAAGACGGCAGGAAAGCACAACATCGGTAGGGCGAGCGTCGCCTGAGCAACGTTTCTGACCGTGGCCGAGGTGAGCAGGCCAAGGCCGAGGGCCGCGACCGCGCAGAGCAGCAGGCCGACGCCTATCGAGGCGTACGTGGACAGTGGGCGACTGGGTAGGCGATCCAGCAGACGAAGCACACCTAGCGTTGCCACCACCACGAGGAGCAGAAACGGCACCAGGATGGTGACCTTTGACGCCACGTACGCGCCCAGCCGCAGGCCGACGAGGCGTTCACGGCGCAGGATGGTTCGCTCCGTGCAAATCTGGAGCAAGCCGTAGGTGAGCCCGAAGAAGAAGGCGGCAAAGACGACCCAGAAGCCGATCATCACCATCGAGCTCGGGCTCGGGTCCTGGAAGGCGAACGCGCCGGGCCGGAAAAGGATGGCGAACATGCCGACGACGAGCGCTGGTGACCCGACCAAGATCGCGAGTGTCAAGCGGTTGCGCACAAGTGTCTCGAGCGTCCGGCGTGTGAGGACACCCCACTGGGTGAGCCCGCTCGCCACTGGTCGCGTGTTCACGTCTCGGGGACCGGCGTCAGACGCCACTGCGGTGGCGGCCGGGTAGGTGATGCCGTCCGGTTCGGCCAGGCGGCGGTAGAGCTCGGGGACCGAGCCGACGCCGTACTGCTCGAACGCTTCGTCGACGGTGCCGACGAAGCCAGCTCGCCCACCTCGCGTCATGAACACGATGCGATCGCACACGGCGAGGTCCTCGGCCGAGTGGGTGGTGAACACGACTGTCGCTGACCGGTCGGCGAGCTGGCGCAGGCGGGCGATCAGCTCCGCGCTCGTGACAGGGTCGAGGCCGGAGGTCGGTTCGTCTAGGAAGAAGACTTGCGGATCGGTGAGCAGCTCGACGGCGATACTGGCTCGTTTGCGCTGCCCGCCGCTCAGCGAGCCGACCCGGACGTCGACCTGCCCGGTCAGGCCCACGGCGTCGATGGCGTTACGGACTGCGTCGTCAACCTCGGCTCCGGTTGTCGAGGACGGGAGCCGGAGGCGCGCGGAGTAGCGAAGCGTACGTTGGAGGGGCAGATCGGCATGAATGATGTCGTCCTGCGGCACGTAGCCGAGCACGCTCCGGTATGTGCCCGGGTTGGCGTGCAGGTCAATGCCGTCGAAGCACACCGATCCTGTAGTTGCCGGCGCTACGCCGGCGATCGCTTCCAGCAGTGTTGTTTTGCCGGCGCCGCTGGGACCGACGATAGCCACGAGCTCACCAGCCGAGATCGAGAACGACACGGCGTCGAGGAGCTTTACCTCGCCTCGGGTTCGGACCCGGACCAGCCGGGACAGCTCATTGACGTCGATGCGAATGCCGTGGGGTGGGACGCTGGCCATGGGCATCATGGTGTATTCAGTCATTCTGTCGAACGTTGCAGTTTCATCCTTGTCGTAAAGAACGGTCATCGTTCCTCCTCAGATAATCGGCGGCTCATCACCGGTCGCGACAGCGAACGCGAGTGTTGTGAGTCGACTTCTGCCGTGGTTTCGGCCGAGCGTCGGACAGGGCTAGGCGGTCTCCTTCTCGACAACGGCTAGGGCGCTCCTAAGAAATCGGCCCCAGACCCATTTGCCGACTGTGTGGTGGACGGCGCTGGCGATCATGCCCTTCGGACCTCTGCGGAAACCGCGGTGTAGGACCATTTCCACCTCGCTTCCGCCGTCGCGGGTGGTGGCCCGTAGCTCCCATGTGCTGCCGGGCTGAAAGATGTTGGAGTCGATTACCGTCGCCTTGACCGATCCCGGTTCTGACCACTCGTAGCGGTTCCGCTCCCAGAAGAGGCCAACGACCCAGGTTCCCTCCGTTACCTCGGCGAAGTTCTCGCCGCGCTGGTGGACCTTGAGGTGCCCTTTTCTCACGTTCGGCCACACGTCAGCACGCCGATCCGAGAAGTCGCGAGCCGCCTCGAGTACCCGCTGGGGACGCGACCGGGTATCGGCACTCACCCTGATCGTCAACGCGTGCGGACTCTCGGGAGCGGAAGGGTCAATGGCCCGAAGGTGCTCGGTGACGACTTGGGCTGGGACCGGGTAGGCGGAGTGACGAAGGACTTGCATGATGGCTGCTCCTTCCAGAGCTCTAGGATAAGCACGAACGATCGTGCTATGTTGGAACTGTACGACCGATCGTGCTATCTTGTCAATATGCCAAACCAGCGAAAGCAGCGCGCCGACGGGGTACGCACTCGCGACGCGATCGTGCGCAAAGCCGTGTCGCTGGCGACCCTCGACGGACTTGAAGGCCTGTCGATCGGCAACCTCGCCGGCGCGCTCGACATGAGCAAGAGCGGCCTATACGCCCACTTCCGTTCAAAACAAGATCTCCAACTCGCAACCGTGGACGAGGCGGAACGGATCTTCCAAGCCGAGGTCATCGAACCGGCGCTCGTCGCCGAGCCGGGGCTTGCGCAGCTCGTCGCGGTGTGCGATGCCTTTTTCGACCACCTCATACGGCGCACATTTCCGGGAGGTTGCTTCTTCGCCGGGGCCGTCCTGGAGATGGGCACTCGCCAGGGACCGGTCAAAGACCGGATCACAGCGTTTCAAGGCGAGTTCACGGCACTTATCCGCCAGTTCGTCGTCACTGCACTGGAACTCTACGAACTCCCGGCCGACGAGGACCCCGACGCACTCACCTTCGAACTGAACGGCATCATCCTCGCGGCCAACACCAACTTCGTCCTGCGCCAAGATCCCCACGCGCTCGACATGGCCAGAAGCATCGTCCGTCGACGACTCGGAATCACAACAACAACCACACCCGCCAACAAACGGCACTGAATTGAAGGCAGTCAGAAGGACTCGCAACAGGAACCGAAGTGACACCCCACGCCCGTGTCGGGCAGACCTCCCTGAACTGCGACGATGCATTCACCGTGCTCTGGGCAAAGGACGGTCCCACCTCGAGTGCGGCGCCCGCTGGGATCGGGTGGCGCCAGTGGAATCGGCCCCAGGGATGCAGCAACGCGTCCAAGGGACCCACGCCCCTCGGGCCGGTCCTTACGCCTCAATCGCATAGTCCGGGCGTTGACCCTCGTTCTTAGTCGTCCCAGGACGGTGGTCAGGAGCCTGAGTGTTGCGGCAAGCACGAGAACTGCTCCACCGTCCCAGGCCTTCCGGGGCACTGGCCTCCCTGTCATGCTCTCGGTTTTCGCCGGCAGATGGGAGTAGTCCTGGGAGCGAAGGAAGCCCCGTTCGCTAACCGGGGCATTGGTGAAGGCCAGTTCGGGGGGAGTCATAGCCTGTACCCCATGTGTGGCTTGTCGTTTGCGTCGGTATCCAAGACCGAGAAGGCGAGTGCCTATCAAACCCTGCTCTCAGCTTTCACGGATGATCCGGTCGAGCGCTGGCTCTATCCCGAGTTGCCCGAGTATCTGACGCACTTCCCCCGGTTCTTGGCGGCGTTCGGCGGTAGGGCGTTCGACGAACAGACCGTGTGGCGTCTTGGCGAGTACTCTGCTGTTGCCCTCTGGCTTCCCCCTGGCGCAGAGCCGGACGACGACGCCATCGGTGCTGTGCTCACCGAGACCGTTTCGTCGGATAAGCACATTGACACCTTCGCCGTTCTCGAACAAATGGACGCTGCCCATCCCGGGTACCCCCACTGGTACCTACCGTGGTTCGGGGTCGACTCGGCCCTACAGGGACAGGGGATCGGAGGCGAGTTGATGGAACAGTGCCTCGTCGAGATAGCCGACACGGACCTCCTTCCCACTTACCTGGAAACTCCCAATCCACGCAGCATCTCCTTCTACGAACGTCATGGGTTCAAGGTGACTGGCATGGCACAAGCCGGAGGGTGCCCGCCGATCACATTCATGCTGAGAGGGGCACCCTGATCGTCGCTCAGCGCTGACCCTCCGACTGGACCCATCCGACAAATCCAGCCGATGCCGGGCGGGTTCTAGATATTCCCGTCCGCCGGATAGTGCTACATGAGCACCTGGTGGGCCTGGTGGGCCTGGTGGGCCTGGTGGGCCCGGCCCGGGTCTCGATCCCGGCACCTTGGGATTAAAGGAGCGACACCGACTGTGCAGAAAGTCCGCCCGAGTCCATGAGACCAGTTCGGGTGACGAGAGTCGTCCGCCCAGTTCGGCTGACGTCAACTTGGTCCGCTGATTTGAGTAGCAAGGCAGAAGCAACCTCGGCCGCCAAATATTGGTCAGCCTTCTTGGTTCCCTTCGGGGATGTAGGTCCGACACGGCTCACCACGCAGCGTCCCGCACGCCGGCAGGGACGATGGGGGCTCCACGTCCTGAACCTCGTTGACCGTCAACGAGGACGGCGTCACGTCGCCGAAGCCGACCGTCGCGTGCTGGCCGCGGTCCAACGTCGCGAACGTCCAAACGGGCCGGTCCCCCCCAGGTGCGGAGATGACGACCCGCAATTCGGTACCCGCGCGGAACGTGTGCGCGATCGGGTCGATCGGGATCCTGACCAACGTGAAGTGGTCTGGCGACAGGCGCCGGACCTCGCTCGCCAGGTACGTCGGGTCGGTAAAGAGGAGGGTCGAGTCCTTGGCGTCGACCTGGTTGGAGCTGCGCAGGAATCCCGAGGTGACGTACACCTCCTGGCGGGCCTGGGGACGCACCTCCGTAACGGTCGCCTGGAAGTCCTCCACCGGTACCGAAGCCTTGACCCACAGGTCGATCGTGGCGGGTCCGACGATGGTGGTCGGCGACGTGAAGGGGGGCGTCTGAAAGGCGATCGCGTCGCCTGCGGGGACGGGTAACCAGTCCCAACCGGGATCGGCGGCCCACGCGTTCGCACCGGCTGGAAGGCTCGTCCGTGGTCGGGCCTCGGGATCCAAGGTGAACGTGGCGCTCCCGTGTTGGGCGGATGGACGGGACCGCAACGACCCGTCGATGCCGAACGAGAGGGTCGTCACGTTGCCCGCTGGCGGCCAGCTGGAGAAGGCCGCGCTGTAGGTCGAGTTGGGGTTCCCCGGACCGGCGGCCCCGGCCCCGGAGTCGAAGAGCACCTCCAACCGCGGCATCTGGGCCGCGAACTCCGCCCGTGCGACCGTCGCGGTGTCGGCGCTGGTGAAGCGAAGGGGCGGCAAGGGTGCCTCCGCCGACACCGAGGACGCGGTCGCCGCGAACTCGTCGAGCACGAGGGCGTCGAGACCGTTCGGCTGCGTGGGGACCTTGTCGGCCACGTAGACGTCGAGGAACTCGAGCCACCGGCTGATCGTCTGAGGGTCGGCCGAGTCAATGTGACCTCCGTTCACCATGTTGGCGAATACGGGCGTCGTCTTGGGAATGGCGTCGATGAGCGCCGCCGACTGCGGTCCGGTCTGCTCGTCCTGGAGCGCCTCGGAGAAGAAGACCGGGACGCGCACGTGGATCGCCCAATCCAGCATGGACCGGCGGTCGAAGAGCGCAGGGCTTCGCCCGGGGCCCTCGCCCGGGGCAACCAGCTTGGGCCCGACCAGGCCGGCCAGGGTCTCGGATTGCTCGTGCAATGCCTGGTTGGCGAGGCACGTCGACGACGCCCCGGTACTGGCCGCGAGCTCTGCGTCGATCTCGTAGTAGGTCCAGGGCTGAGCGACGTTGGTGACCGGCGTGGTCGAGCGGGGCTTGAGGCTGCCGTCCCGGGACACGGCGGCCGCCTTGGCGTCGTCGATCGCGCGCGTCGACCCACTCGGCGGCGAACCCGTTGTTGTAGATCCCACCCGGATACCCCGTCGAGAAGAGATCATCCGTCGGACTCAGTGGCGCGATGGCG
Organism: uncultured Acidimicrobiaceae bacterium; assembly: GCA_963764305.1. Classification (GTDB taxonomy): domain Bacteria; phylum Actinomycetota; class Acidimicrobiia; order Acidimicrobiales; family RAAP-2; genus Bog-473. Next base: position 801,528 of record CAVXSD010000007.1, read on the forward strand.
GCGAGTCCGGGCGGATTGGTCCCGGCAGCGGGGAACTGCGAGAGCCCCGAGAAGCTGATCCCTACCATTCCGACCTTGTGGTTTGCGACCCAGGCCTGGTGGGCGACGATCTCGATGGCGTCGTAGGCGTCGTAGTCGGACGGGTATCCGAAGAGGTCGAACGCGCCACCCGAGCACCCGGTTCCACGCATCTGGAGGCTGACCGTGGCAAAACCCGAGACGCGTGCGAGGACCGCACCGACGTCAGTGGAGGAGTCCGGAAGAAGGTTCCGGTTTCCGCAGGAACTGCACGGTTCCCCCAAAGCGCCGTCGATCAGCGGCGGGATGGGGTCGGTCGGGCCGGCGACGTTGTAGCCGGAGTACTCGATGACCGTGGGGCACGGACTGCTCGCCGAACAGCTCTGGCCGTAGGGGTAGCGAACGGTCGCTGCGAGAGTGATGCCATCCCGCATCGCGATGTAATTGAGCCCTTCGTGCATGGGTTGATGCGCGTAGAGGGTGGAGTCGGTCCTTGGGTTCTGGCCGGGTGCGGGTACGGCGAAGGCTGGCGTACGCCGTCTGGAGCTGTCATCGAGCCAGCTGTAACCGCGGCCGGGGCGGAGGTTCCGGATGATCACCGACCCCAATAAGTCGGCGACTCCGGGATTGGCCGGGGTGGCGACCGGTTGCCCCAGTCGCAAGAGGGTGATGCGGTCGCCGGGATGCGCACCGGTGAGCCATGCCTCGTCGATCGAACCGTTGCCATGCAGCGTCATTGCTGGTCCAGAGGCCGTGGCGAGGGCGGAGGCCGGCCCTATGCCGCCGCAGACCGCGGCCACGAAGGCCAGCGCCGCCATCCAACCCGACGTCCTCATTGCGAAGATTGTTGACCCCCGTCGCTCCAGGCCGGCCCGTGTTCTATCAGACATAACCGCGGCACCCTGGCGTCAACGCTTCGTGCCGGTCGTGCGTGATACGTAGTTGGTTAATCGGTTCGGCGTGCTCGAGGTAGGCCCCATACGCGGTGTCGGGGGTCCGGACGATGAAGGTCGATCCGAGCACCTGGTGATGCCGAAACCGGCGTCCAGTTCGCAGTACACCTTCCCGGTCAGCTCGGGGTGCTGCTCACCGAGAATGTCTCGGACTTCACTCAACTCGCCGCCGAGCGCCTCACCGCAGGTGGCCATCACCGAGGGGTGCTGATCGCTCTTTCCTCCCGGTTCTCCCGTCGTCCCAGCGGCATTCCCAGGATCGCCGCAGCTATCGGGACCCTCGCAGACGAGAAGCTCGAGGACCGCCTCGTCTACCTGGAGGAACCGTCCGAATGGCCCGAGCCTCTCGGCTTGAGGCGTCCTCGAAGGGCGTCCCACTAGCGACGCGGACGGCGCGCCCAGAACTGTGAGCTGGAGGGATGAACTCCAAATCAAATCCTGGGGCCAGAATCAGTGCACCGCTACAGCGACCGCGACCCCGGCTGCGGCCACACCGGTGGTGACCAGCCATTTCCAGTTGCGCTGGGCGAAGTGCCCCAGCCGCTCGGGAGCACTGACTTCGACGTTGATGTACCGGACGATGCTGGGCGTGCTCTGTGGAAGATCCGGTCGTCCGGGTACCGGGAGGAGCATGTTGATGACGAGCACAAGTTCGCGGCGACCACGGCGTTGGGCAGTTACTGCGTACTCCCAAACCGTTACGGCATCGTCACTCACGTACTGTTCGGTCCTGGAGCGCGCCTCGATGTCGAAAGAGGCTCCGGTGAGCACTACCTCCATCAAGGGAGCGGTCTTCTCCAGCGTGACCGGATCTCCGACATCAAGCTCCGGCAGGAGGCGGCGCAGCTCGTCGTCGAGATGCAGGGATCGTGTCATGGCCACACGGACCACCTTGGTCTCGTAGAGAGCCATCTGCCGTGGAACCTCGAAGGCGACGCGGCCGGGGTGCACCCCCTTACGGAAGGCCTTGGACAACCTGTCCTCGAGACTGCCGGCCGCGTCCCGCTTCCGCGCGTCTCTCCTAAGCCTCGCCGCGGACGGCGCAGGACTCGCCGCGGACGGCGCTGACGAGTCGGGTTCAGATGCGGCAGGCTCAACCCGGTTGATTGACAAATGAGCTCTCTCACCCGGCGGATGTGGGTCCAACCAGGCACCACAGTTCAGGCAGAACGCACCATCCCGAACTGCGCTGTTCCCGCACATTGAGCATATAACTACCGAATCGCTGTCTTGGCGAGGCGGGCTGTAGGGGACGTCGATCTCCGCTCCGCCCTGGTCGCCGTCAGCTGCTGCGTTCTCGTGCTTGTCCCAATCGGAGGTCAGACCGGCATGACTCCTGTCGCTAATCAGCTCAAGCAAATCCTGGGCGGCCGTAGCGGCCTGTTCCTGGAGAGTTCGGTCCGCGTCCAAGAAGACGGCGATGTAGCGGGCCCCGTCGCCAGCGTCGTCGTCGGCCGGGAACATCGTCGCCGCTCCCGATAGGTGACCGAGGAGACCAGCCACCTCGTCTTCTCCCATAATGGTGATCAGGGTCTCACGCAATCTCCTGAACGCCTGGTCGGCCGGAGTTGGGCCCTCCGGATCGCAGTGTGCAATTCCAGCCCTCAGCGCCATCCAGACGGCGTCAACGAGGTCGTCCAACGCACCGCCCTCCCGTGCCGCAGCCGTTAGCGAAGCGTATAGCGCAGAGTGCCGCCCTGTCTGTCAGGCTGACGTGAGACACCGGCAGTAGCCTCTGAACTGGTGGGACTCAGTGGGCCGCCCGGGTCTCGATCCCGGCACCTTGGGATAAAAAGAGCGGGTCCGATCGTCCGTTCAGTGCAGCTACGTCCATTGTTCCTCGTCACTTTTGGTGTGACGTCCAGGCAGCTAGAACGAACAGCATCCAGTCCGCACGTTTCAGTAGCAACTCAGTAGCAGGACTTGATTGCACGTCGTGCTGGATTTCGTGGGCCGCCCGGGTCTCGATCCTGGCACCTTGGGATATTGCGGTAGGGACCGCCCTCTCGGACGGCCCCCCGCACAGATCCCAGCGTGCACTGCTAGCGCACTGGGCTCCTGCCTTGGGTGCGAACGTTGAAGCGCACGATCGGGAAGGGGTGCTTCGGACGGGCAGGTGGTAGCCACCGCTTGACGTGGAGGCTCATCCGATGCCAGTTGACCCGAGTGCGCTGGCTGCGACGCCGGAGCGCCTTGAACCAGTGCCGGATCACCTGATCTCGGAACGCCGCCACCGCCTCGGTGTTGCCGGGCACGGCGTAGTAGGCGAGATGTCCTCGCACCACCGAGCCGAGCCACTTCCCCTGCTCGGGGATAGGAAGATGTCGACGTCGCTTGATCTGGTCTTTGACCTCGGCAAGCTTGGCCCGCATCCGCTTCGAGATGGTCTTACGCCTCAGCCAGAATCCCCCGCTCTTGTTCTTCCCGCAGTAGTGTGTGAAGCCCAGGAAGTCGAAGGTCTCGGGCTTCCCGTCGCCTCGGCCCCCACGTGCCCGGGCGGCGTTGCGCCCGAACTCGATGAGCCTCGTCTTGTCGGGATGCAGTTCCAGGTTGAACTTCGAGAACCGCTCTCGGAGGTCGTTGAGGAACTGCTCGGCGTCAGCCCTGTGCTCGAACCCGGCCACGAAGTCATCGGCAAACCTCACGATGATCACATCACCGTGGGCGTGGCGACGCCTCCACTGCCGGACCCATCGGTCGAGGACGTAATGGAGGTAGATGTTGGCGAGCAACGGCGAAGCCGACGCACCCTGGGGCGCCCCGACTTCGCTCGCCGTCCATCTCCCGTCCTCGATCACCCCTGCGTTGACCCATTTCTGGATCAGCCGCAGGACCCTCTTGTCCGCTATGCGGTGCTCGACGAACCGTGCCAGCCAGTCGTGATCGAGACTGGTGAAGAACTCTTTGACATCGGCGTCAAGTACCCAGTTCACCTTCTTCCGTTCGATCCCGACCGTCAGCGCATCGAGCGCATCATGGGGACTTCGCCCCGGTCGGAATCCATAGGAGAAGCCGAGAAAGTCCTCCTCGTAGACGGCGTTGAGCACCTCGACGACGGCCCGCTGGACGATCTTGTCCTCCAGCGTGGCGATGCCGAGCGGTCGCTGCCGCCCGTCCGCCTTCTCGATGTACACCCTCCGAGACGGGCTCGCCCGGTATGAGCCGCTCTGGACCCTTTGGTGCAGGTCTTGGAGTTTCTCGTCCAAGCCGACCCCATAGGCCCCCCACGTCACCTTGTCCACGCCCGGTGCGGCCTGGGGGCGAATCGCCCAGTAGGCCGCCCGGAGGCGGTTCAGATCAACGTGGTGCAGCAGAGCGGTGAACCGTGCATCTTTGTCCCTTCGTGCTACTTCACGCACACGATCCAGCCCGCTTGACACGTCTGGCCCGGCACTGCGTCCGGGACGTGGTGGGTCGTCCGTGTTCCCCTCGGCCAGCCCCCTTTCCTCCACCACCTCCGCCGCCGGTCTCCCGGCCTTGTTCGGTGGCTTCGCAGGTACTACGGGGCTGTCAGACTTCCCACGTTCGTACGTCACAGGATTACGGCTTTGGCCTTGCCTGTGCGGCCCGGTCGGCGATCAACCGGCCGGGCGAGCGTGGGATCTCCCGGTTCTCGCGCATGGAGACTCCGTGCATGCTCAGGTTCTCAGACCGCGCGGGGTCCGCTGACGGCTCGCGATAGCGCCGCCTGCGATGTGGCCTTCCGCTTCTCATAACAGCGTCGGCACCCCGGATTCTTGATTTCGCGGCTCAATAGCCCAGCCTGCACGTACCCCTGCCAACGCTTCGCCTGCGCCCTTGCGGACGCCGACGCATGACTCGGGGCCATCGTGGGTCGCTACCCCTTCGACGTAGAGCGTTCTCATCTCCTTCTCCATGCCGGTTTATCCCGGCGCTCTAAAAGTCCAGGTCAAGATGTTGCAGCATGATTCATTGCGTTGCAACCCGGCGCACACCGCTGCTCCGAACGAAATCGAATGACGGTGCCGGTGCCGGTGCCGGTGCCGGTGACGGACTGAAACGGCTTGAGACGCGGTGCAACACGGTTGTTGGGACGGGTGCCCTTCCGTGGTGGCCACTGTCAGTCGGACGCGCGATCACGGCGAACTCTGGCGACCTCCTCCGCGGCAGCCAAATTGCTGCAGCTGGTGAGGGTTGCGGGGTGCTCGGGGCCGAGGATGCGGTCGTCCTCGGCCAGTGTCTCCTCGAAGAGGAATCGCCTTGTCCAGCTGTCCGGACGACTTGTAGGCGTAGGCAACGTTGTTGCCGCTGGTCTGGGTGTCGGGGTGCTCGGGGCCGAGGATGAGCTCGCGCTCGGCCAGCTGACCGCTATTGTTCGCTGTTGCGCCTTTTACTCGCTGTTTGTCGCACTAAATGGGTCCGGATCGGGCTGTTGCACGCTGTTGCACAACCGAGGCGGGGGCTCTCAGCCATGCCTGCTGAGAACGCGACAGCGACTGCGCACTATGAGACGGGTCGACCGAGTTCACTCCGCCTCGCTGTATCACATTGGCTCGTCGAGGAAGAAGCCCGCATCCCGACCGCCAAAGTCGACGATCCCTTGAAAGGCAGCTCGAGCCTCACCCTTGTCCGAGCGCCCCACACGGCTTGTTTGCCCGCAATTCACTGGCTTCCAGCGACGACAAGCGGCACGTCCTCGGAGCTCGCAGTACTTGTAGCACAACGGTCACGCCGCGACACGACGCGTCCGGGGATACCCCGGAATCGGCGACACGTCACGCCAGCCTTCTTAGCACTGAGCGGGAACCACGGTCAGCGGAGAGGTGCGTAGGAAGCGCTCGTATCCGAGGCCCGCGCTCACGGGCTCGGACACAGGTTGTTCACCCGGCAGCGTCTCTACGACCAGGCAACTGAGGGGAGTGTCGGGACGGAGCCCGAGCAGGAAGAGGATGTTCTCGATCTCGGACTCGGACCATGTCGCAGTCCCCGTGTCCGCACGCGGGAGCTGGAAGCGCTGCTTCCAACGCTCCGCCCACAGGTACGCCTCCCGCGTATCGAGAAGGATGTTTCGCATGTCCTTGTCGTCGGCCTGACGAACCTGCGCATACAGGAGGACCCATAGCTGTGTCGCCGGCGGGTAGGGCAGGAGCGATTCGCCCTGGAAAACCGGGTTGGCGACAGGCGCGTTCACCTCGATCCCCGACGTGGAGCGAATGACGGCGGCCGACAGCGTCGGCGCCGGGTGCTGTACGCCAGTCACACGGAGCGGACGTCCGAAACGTCCCTGCGCCGTCGACCACCCGACGCTGTGGCCCACTCGAAGTTCGTACGTGTAGAAGCCGAACAGCTCCGGGTCGTCGGGGGTGGTGCCGGCCGGCAGCGGAACGAAGAAGTGGACGGGAGAGTCCGTCGGCTGGAGCAATTGCATTGCGGACGCTCCTGCCTGGTCGTCAGACTGTCCTGAGACGATTGTGCGTATCGGCTCCGGATCTATTGGCAGAGGAGGTTCGGACGCCTCAGGTAGCACCGGGTTGACTCGAGTGAGAATCGGGTCGGGCGCGTACGCGAGCACTCGCGCGTAGAACGAGTCAGCGGGGTTCGCCGGCGCTGAGGTGAACTCGAACCATAGGATCCTCTGACGCGCGTCCGTGTGGCTATAGGCTGCGTCTCTCGTGTAAGGCGAGAGCGCCAACCCCGCCGAGGCCAGTTTCGGCACCTGGTTGGGCGTGGTCGTGATCGGGAGGTGTACGTCGTACGTCAGGTCCCCGTCCTCATTCGCCGGTGGGCTGTGGAACACCACGTGCACCGTGTAGTGGCGGTCTATTTCAGCCGGGAAGTGGCCCGGCGATGGCTTCGGGTCGAACACGTCGAAGAAGACGATCTCCGAACGGTCGGTCGGTGCACCCTCGAGAGCCTCGTGCGCGACGGTGCGTCGGGGTTCGACCTGTCCGACCTCCACGCCTCCCTGCTCGATCCTCAAATGGTCGAGCCCGTCCCAGCTCCAGTCGCGGTCGAGCTCGAGACGCACGGCGACGATCCACACCAGTGTCAGGTCGTTCACGGATGCGAACTGGATGCTGCCGCCATCGGGCCCGAGGCTATGGGCCACACCCGGACCGCAACCGAAGAGGACACGCCGTCCGGGGTGCGCGCGGAGCCCCGCGTCCACCACTTCGAGGTCGAGCGCGGTGGCAAGGCGCCCGAGCGCATTGTCGGGGGCCGTGAGACCCTGGCCCGCCATCTGTTGCGCAAGCGCGACTGCCTGCGTGACCGGCGAGTCGGGCTGGAGGAAGATCCCCTCAACCGGATCGGAGATCGCTGCACGGAGCAGGTGGCGCTCGTCGCCGCCGTACTTGCTCACCGCGAGCGTCGTCTGCTGTCCGTGGCGGACGTCGTCTGCGCCGTAGTAGCCGGCACGCTCGGTCGCGAGGGCGTTAACGGCGATGTGCACCGTCCGCGCCGTTGGGACCGGAAGCGGACCGGCGCCGGGATCGGTGATGGTGCCCACGTCGGCGACGTCTTGCCAGTTGAGGTCGACGACGAGCGCATCCCCGAGGCCGCCTCCGCCAAACGGCCGCGTGGCTGTGTATAGGACGCGGTAACCCCCACTCAGCCCGCCTGCGCCGCCGCCCGCAGAAGCCGCGTCCGTTGCCCCAGGGAAGGCGACGCTCACCTCGACCTCGACCGCGTCGACGTCGGGATCCGGGAGTCCGACGGCGCGTCCTTCCGTGGTCGCCGGGGCGAGGTCCGCGAGCAGGTCCGACAGCGAACCGCCGGCGAAGATGCACGCCGGATACCCGAGCAACGGCCGGCGAACGGTGATCTGACTGGGGGCGTTCGAGGGATCGGGCGTGATGGGCAGCTCCGTGTCGACCCGGAGAGCCGGAGGCCGGACCCACCGGAAGAACTTGAGCGGCGCGAGCGGCTGAGGAGCCGGATTGGCCGGCTCCTCGTCTTTCGTGGGACCGCCACCTGTGTGGTCGACCAGCCGCACACGGAATTCATAGGAGTGCCCGTAGCGGAGGTCGATGTCGGGGTCGACTCCTTCCACGACTGCGGGGGCGTCGATGCCCTTGAGCTTCGCTTCGTTCTTGTCGGGCGCGATGAGCGAGGTCCCCGTCCATGACGTGTAGTAGGAGGGGATCCAGAACGTGTCGGTGACCTCCGCCATGAGCTTGTTCGGCGCCACCTCAACGCGGAACTCTCCGTCGTACTTGCCGAGGTCGAGGCCGTCGACCGAAACCTCGGTGGTGCCAAGGACGAGCGAATGCCATGACGTACCGCCGCCCTCGCGGGCGTCCACCCGGTATCCGAGAACGCCCATAGGCGCGTCCGCTATAGCTGCGGCGGGATCGATCTGGCGATTGAGCCATGTCGCGACCTGTTCATCGTCCCAGCCGAGCCGCACGCCGTGGTCTGTCCGCGGTCTCGTGCCGTCATCGGTCTCACCCAGCGGATCGAGCACGATGGGCTGTGCCGAGTACACCGCTTTGGCGAAGCCGTCGTCGTAGTCGATCACCTCCTGGAATAGAGGGTCGTAGTCGGCGGAGGGCACCGAAGCGGCCACGGGAAAGACGACAGAGGTGAACAGACTCCGCGCGTACTGTCAACGGTGGTACCCGAGCGGCATACGACTTCAATCCATCAGGCATCGCCAGAAGGCCTGCATCGTCGCTCCCCGGGGCCAGAGTTACGTAGACCCATCCGCCGCTGTCGAAGAAATGCAGGTCCGGCGTCACGGTGAAGGCACGGACAAGCCCGATCGTCCCGGACATGAGCGGCTGCCGCAGTGCGGCGGCGAGGATCTTGCCCCATCCGATGGCGGGCGGGTCGCTCTTCAACACGGTGCCCGCTGGCATACCGCCCCTCAATGCGCAGTGGTAGGTGTCGTCGACGCGCAGGTAGGGGTTGCCGCCGTCCGCATAGCCGGTCGCCGCGCGGTAACCGGGTGGCGCGTACTTGAGGAACTGCCGTCCCGCCGTGCGCGGGTCGACAGCCGTGATCGTATTGTCGATCGCCAGCGTGTTTGCCAGGCCTTGGCAGATCGCGCGCGCCTCGAGCGGGGCCATCGTCGCATGGTCGAAAGGAGTGAACGGCGTGCCTGTCGTAGGCAACGAGGCGACACCCTGCACGAGCCGGATCTCGAAGGTGAAGTTCGCGTCGACGAAGGCGGGCTCGCCCGGTACGAGCGGGTCGAGTGGGCTTATCTGCGGAGCGGCGAGCAGGTTGATGGAGAGATTCGTGCCGTCCCACTGCTGCAGGTACGGGAGGAACACGAGCTGCGTCATATCGTCACCTCCCCTAACTCGCGTTCGGGAGGACGTCAGGAAGGGGACACGCCGGGTCGCCCGGGCCTTTCAAGACCTCTGACGCTGTCGTGGAGACCTCGATGCTGATGCTGAAGACGAGACACAGCTGTACCTCGACGCCGAACGTGAGCTTCGCCGCTCCGTAAGTGGTCTCGTTCGCTGTCCCGCGGCACGCGTCGACGATCGCGAGCTGCCCCTCGAGCGAGATGGTCACCTGGATGATCGGGTCGATAGACGCCTGGAGTTCCATCAGGAAGCCGACACCGAAGCCGAGCACGTTGTCGCCGATGAGTCCGAAGATCGTTATCGCGAACAGGCCCTTGAAGCCGAGGATCCCTGCATCGAGTGAGTAGGCGACGCCGATGCCGATCAAGAGCGAATAGACGGTGCCGTTATCGGTCGAAATCTCAATCTGAAACTTGATGATCGCGACCACATAGAGCCCGGGGATCTGATGGACCGCGATCATGGGTTGGCCACCCATGCTGAACGCAGCCTTGTCCGCGGACGGTGCAACCTGGATCTCGACCTTGATTTCGGTCTCGTCGAACTTGATGTCGGGGTTGGGGTCGGGAAGCGGCGGTATCTGATACGGCTTTCCCATGAAGTCGACGACGGGGACGATCTCTGCGACCTTCAGGTCCCAGTCGTTTGTCATGAGCGCCGACATCGCTCCGGTGATGCCGAGGTCGGCGAGGATCGTGAGAATGTCCTGGACGATGCTTAGGCTCCCGCCGAGCATGATGTTCGGCTGCTGGAACTGCGTCTGTGCACCGGCCTGCGACGTCGGATTCGCGCGCAACTGGATCACGTCGCCGAGCGACGTCGTGTTCATGATCTTCACGGCGCCGTTGAGCTCGAACCGCCAGGGAACGGCCTGGGTCGTGTCCACCTCGTAGGTGACCTGCGCGGCGGTGTAGTCGATGTCGCTCGTCACCGATCCGGCCTGACGCATCGTCCGCCGTCCCACTCCGGCCGGATATGGGGAGGTGAGGTCGAGTTTGTATTGACCGTTCGCGTCGACATCGAGCGCCCACGCGGAAGTGGGGAACGACACGGTCTTGTCGGGGGTGGGGTACGGGCCGATAGCGGTGCCGAGGCTGTATGGGTCGGCGACGGTGCCTGCGACAGTGCTCGTTATTCGCGACGTGTCCGTCGCTTCGATCTTCGGGCGCGGGAAGAGAGCGCGTTGAGTGCCCATCGTGTGCATGACGGCGAAGTCGCGCGACGGGTTGGAGGGCTGAGCGAGGTCGACCGCGTCAGCGAAGCGATACGGGGAGGACGGCGAAGGGGGGGTGCCTGCTGCGCCGGCGCGGATGAGCGGAATGCCCCGGTCCAGCGAAACGCTAGCTGGCGCTGATGTGGGGCTGTCGATTTCCACCACCGACCACTGGCCGCCTCCGGGAAAGGCCGGCGCTCCCCACGCCGCCATGACGAACTCCGGGCCGCCCATTCCCTCTGTTACGCCGACGCCGACACTCTGGAGGTGCATGGCTTGGGTGCCCGAGCCGATGTTTATGCTCGTGTCCAGTGGACCACCGAGCGCTCCCGCCTGGTTGATGAGGTCCGCGTACTGGTTCGGGCCGATGAGTCCTCCGGTTGCGGTGATCTGGATGAAGCCGAACTGGTGCTTCGCCGGGGCGAGGCGGGTGCTGCCGTCGGGGTTGGTGGGTGCACCGTCGAGGACGAGGTCGCCGTCGAAATAGACAGCCGCCAGGTCGTCGCCGCCGACCTTGACCACCTGACCGGTGTCGAGAATGTTCACGACGTCGGTGATGCGGGTCACCACGCCCGGATGCGTGACGATCGGCGTATTGGGGAACTCGTAGATGCCGTCTCCGACCGCCTTCCAGCCGCTGTCGCTTCGCGTCACAATCGCGTTGTTGCGACGCTCGATGGTGATGGTGCGCACTACGACGACCCCGTACGGGAAGAGAACGCTGCGCACCTGGACTACCTCGTGCGCCGTGCGGCCGATCAACACGTCGAAGCGCGCTTGGACCACCGCAGGTGTGTCGGAGTACGGATTCCTCCAGTCGGAGAAGAGGGACTCGCCGTATCCCGAGAGGTCCATGCGCGTGATGGGCACCATCGGCCGTACCCCGCCCGCCCCGAGATACGAATTGAAGATCGAGGTCGTGTCGTCACCGAGCACGCTGCGGTTCCCGGGTTGAGCGACTGGCAGCTGGATGGTGAAGCCTTCGAAGGCCGGCGTCTGGTCGCTTGTCAACGATTCGTCGTGCGCATCGATGCGCAGCTGGTGCGCGCCTTCGAGCTGGGCGTGCTTCGGGCGATTGAAGACGACAGTCGCGCCGCGTGGTTGGACCGGCGTCGGCGCGTGGAGGTCGCTCAGCGCGAGGATCCCGAATGGAAGGGTGAAGCGCGTCTGGACATCGACCGGATACGCCTGCTCGAAGTTGTCTACGATTGCACTGAGGGCAGCGGTGGGGTGAACTGGCACGAGGTTTGTCGTTGGAACCGTCATCACCGTCGGCACCCCGCTGTTGTAGAAGTCGACCCACTGTGGCAGCGGGTTCGGCCCGGGATCCTGCACGGTCTCGACCGCTTCCCACTGCACCGCGGGGAGCGTGACGAGCAGCATGTCGGCGCCGTCCACCTCGAACGTGAGGTTTTCGACCCCGAATTGGGCGACCCGCTCGGATGACGGTGTCCAGGCCACACCGAACCGGTCGACGTTCGTCGATGCGTCGAGAAGGATGAGGGCGTGGCCCCTCTCGAACGAGACGGCGCCAGCCAGCGACTCGAGTGTCCCGAGCCAGAGCTCGTCGCTGGCGCGCTCCACGAGGGCCTGCGGTGCGCGTTCCAGAGTGAACGGCTCTTCGAGGGGTCTGCTGACTGCTCGCACGCCCTGGTTCGCGGTGGGAACGATTCGGAAGTCGAAACTGCTCCCGGCCCCCTCCCACGCGAGAAGGCTCACCATCGCGCCCCCCTGTTGGTCGATGGCCGAGCGGATCGAGCCGTAGCTGGCTGCATACGGGTCAGGCAACGTGGGGACAAGCGCGAGAAGCCTGTAAACGAGGATCACGACCGCAGGATCGAGGTTCGTGCCGTCGTACTTCCCGAAGAGAAGGATGCCGGCTGGCGGGGTGGAGCGCAGTACAGCGTTCATGAGCGCAAATCCGATCGCCTTCTCGTCGGGGCTCTGCGGGAGAAGTCCTTCGACGAGAAGGAATGTCCCCTGGGAGGTGGCGAAGAAGGTGGTGCTGATCGCCGATGCGTGGAGGTTGAGCCGCTCGCCGCGCAGGTCCACCGGGCGGTCGAAAACCGCCTTGAGCTCCGCGCCCGTGATCACGGCTTCGACACCCTTGCCCTCAGATACGAAGGCGATCGCGAAGATCGTCCGCCACCGGAGATCAATGTGCCCCTTCTCCCCAGCGGAGAGTTGCGGCTGTTGTTCGACCCGCTCGCCCATGGCGTCACCTGTCACGACGGCGAGGCCGTGGGGGTCGGCAATCAACACCGAGGCCATCAACTGCACAGGAGCCGTCTGTCCGAGCCAGGTCCCGGTGAGGCCCTGGTCCAGGCCGAGGAGGAGCGAACCCGTTCCCGACGCGTCACCGAGGTTCGCGGCGTTGATCACCGCGACCGGGAGACCCCACGCAGCCGACGCGATCGGCGCTGTCCCTGCGAGCGAGAAGGCCGTTGCTGACACGTGGTTGACGGTGAAAGGCGAGGTCTGCGCCGAGAGCGGCACGGCCAGGATCCTGAGCGCGGGGTTGTAGACGACGGGTTCGTTCGTCGGCGTGAGCGTCGTGTCGAAACCGAACGCAAGCAACCGGGCCGTGTCGGCCGCGGCGATGGTGAGCTGGGCGGTGATCCCGACGCTCATGTGGAGACGGGACGGAACCGCTACGTTTGCGTCCCGCGCATCCTGACCGGGCCCGGTACCCGCCTCCTGCGTCTGCGGCGCGGTGTCGACGGTCAGGTCGACGGTGACGCCGAAGGGGACGACTATCTCATCGCCCGATCCGGTCACGGACGCGCTAAAGCGGAGCGTTCCTCCGCTGATGGCGATGCCGGTCCACGAGCCTGCCGGAGCGCCTGCGTCGAGCAACTGACTCGCGAACCACAGGCTACCTGCGGGGACGTCGAACGTGGGTGTCGGCGCTGGAGGCGGGAACGGGAAGTGGATGAACATTTCGATCGGAAGCGCCAAGAACGGAACGCCGCCGGGTGTCCTCACCAGGTGGACGTGTCGCACGATCGGGAAGATGTCGATCCAGTTCTCTCGGTTCGCGCTGTCCTTGAAGGGCCCGAGGCTCTGCGCGGCCTTGAGGCCGTTCGCCCATTCCGGGAGGGCGCCTGCAATCTGAGTTCCGATGTCGTTCGTGAGCGGGCCGGACCTGCGGTTCACCAGAGCGGTTTGTGCTTCCACCACGTTGGCGACGACACGCCTGGCCTCTTCGAGCGGGTCGGGCGGCGCTGATACCACCTCTTCGCCCGGCCTGACCGCCGGGGCGGGTTCTGCAATTGCGAGATCTTCGAACAAATGCTCGATCAAGTCGCTCGAGAAATCAGGTGCCATCGTCACCTCGGACCGCCGGATCTGAAAGGTTGAAGGCTTCAAACGAAGTCGAACATACACACAAGCCACTGTCAACAGTTGCGTTGGGCGGTGCGTTGTTGGAGTTGGTCCGTTTCGATGCGGTCCAGGCGTCGGAACTATCACGCGAATTTTGGACTGAGGCGTGGGCGACTGGAATTGCCTTAAGTAGATGCGAACGTCGTCCTTTCGAGCGACCGTTGGCGGATTCTGGCAGTCGGCGGACTGTCTTAGAATGCGGATCCCGGTGGGCCCTCAGGCCCTCTCCGTCGGCGGGGACTGACAGAGGCAGCGGCCTCGGTCGCGCGCCTCAGCGCGGCGGCGACACGGAGAGCGCTACGCCGACAGCGCTTGAGGACTCGACGCGGACGCGTTCGGCGCTGAACGCCATCGTCTCAAGGATCCTTGACGAGCAGAGGTCACAGTTCAATCTCCCATTCGAATCCTCGCCCGCAGCGCTGCGACAGCGAGGGCCATGCCGACCAGCGCGAGGCCTGACACCGCGGCCAGCCCCTCCAAAAGCGGGCGTAGCTGCCACCCCGACGTGATGAGCGATCGAAGTGCTCCGAGCAGATACGTCACCGGGTTGTATGTGGCGATCGTGGAGAACCATCCCGTGAGCAGCTGCTTGGGGATCACGGCGTCGGTGAGAAAGAAGAGCGGGAAGAAGACGACGTAGCACGCATTGACGGCGGCAGGACTGCCTGTCTTCAGTGCGACGGCATAGGGGAAGCATGTGAACGCCAGGCCCCACAGCGCCGAGAAACCGACGAATACCACGAGACCTGGTAGCCCGGTAACAAAGTGCACCCCCACGATCGCACCGATGGCTATGACGGGCAGGCACAGGGCAGCGATCACCGCCACGTCGGCCACCATGAGGCCGAGAAGCAGTGCGGACCGCCTGATCGGGGTCATGCAGAGTCGGTCGAAGTACCCGCCCTGGATGTCGGTCACGAGCGCGGGGGCTCTCGACATGCCGGTTACCGCGAAGGCGATCGCCATGGGGAGGAGGAAAGCTTTGTAGTCGAGCGCTGTGCCGGCCAGCTTCTCGAGGGCGCCGAGGTTGACCGCGTAGAAGAATGCCGGGACGAAGACGGCCGGAAGGACCGCGGCCGGCTCCCGCGGGATCTGCCGGAGAGCCCGGCCGGCGACTGCTCGGATGTCGTGGACGAAACCTGCTTCCCGACCCATGACTCCGGCCGACTCAACAGCAGTCACAAGAGGGCGTCGCTTTCCTCGATCCGAGATCCGGTCATTGCCATGAAGACATCGTCCAAGGTCGGTGTCCGCATGGTAAGGCTCTTGATCTGCAGGCCCGCTCGGCCCAGCGTCACTGCGACCGTGCCGAGGGCCGCTGCGCCGTCCAGGGTGTTGACGGTCAAATGACCGTCGGTGTTCCATGCGGGCTCGAGCCCTTCGATAGAGCGGAGGGCCTCCAATGCTCCGGTGCCATCCCCCTCGACCTCGGCCACGATGACGTCGTGGCCGACGGAGTGCTTGAGGACCGCCGGAGAGCCCTCCGCCACCAGGCGGCCGGACGCGATGATGCCCACCCGGTCGGCGAGGGTGTCGGCCTCGTCGAGGTACTGCGTTGTGAGGAAGATCGTCATGGCGAGCTCCCGGTTCAGGCGCGCGATCTCGGACCAGACCGCCGCCCGGCTGTGGGGGTCGAGCCCCGTGGTGGGTTCGTCGAGAAACAGGACCTCGGGGTTGTGGACCAGGGCGGCGGCAAGGTCGAGGCGCCTCTTCATCCCGCCCGAGTAGGTCCCGATGCGCTGATCGATGGCGGCGCCGATGTCAACGAGATCGAGGACCTCTCCGAGTCGCATCCGAATCTGCGCGGCGCTCAGCCCGTAGAGGCGGCCTTGGAGGGCGAGCAGCTCGCGACCGGTCTGGCGGTCATCGAGGGCCGCGTCCTGGAGAGCGACCCCGATCCGGACGCGGACAGCTTGGGGATCCTCGGTGACGTCGTAGCCCGCAACCGAGGCCGTCCCGGCGCTCGGTTGCAGCAGCGTGCACAGGATCCGCACGACCGTCGACTTGCCGGCTCCGTTGGGGCCAAGGAACCCGTAGATCTCCCCGCGCTGTACCCAGAGATCAAGACCGTCGACCGCGACGGTCGAGCTGAATCGGCGGACAAGCCCAGCGGTGGACACTGCTCCCGCCTCATACCGCTGAGAATCAATCATTCTTATCAGTATCTACTATACTGGGACGAAGCGCAACCTATGGCTCTTCAACCCCTCACCCCTGAGCGCCGGCGACAGCAGACCCGCGAGCACCTCTTGGCCGCCGCGGCGGACGTCTTCGCCGAGCGGGGCTTCCACGGGGCCTCGCTCGATGACGTCGCGGCCGTCGCCGGCTTCACCAAGGGAGCCGTCTATTCCAACTTCAAGAACAAGGAGGACCTGTTCCTCGCCTTGTTCAAGGCGAACTACGACCGAGAGATGCAGTCCCTCAGAGCTACGCTCACGGGCTCCGAGGCCCCACCAGAGGCCCGCATCTCGGACTTCGTTGCCTTGATCCGAGACGAGACTCGTCGGTCCAGAAACATGGGATTGCTCTATCAGGAGTTCTGGCTCTATGCCGCTCGCAACCCGGCCGCTCGAGAGCAACTAACCGAAATCGAAGACGAGGGCGTACAAGCGCTCGCCGAGATCATTGAAACTGAGAGGCGGCGCCAGGGCATTGAGCCCTTGGAGTCGGCCGTTCAGGCGGCCAGGCTGATAGAAGTCCTTTTTCGCGGCATCGGACAACTGCGCGTCCTCCAACCCGACGTAGCCGATGACACGTTGGTCGAGGCGGCGATCTCATTCGTGGCGCGAGCACTTGGCGCCGACATCGATTGAGTGGGTCTCAATGTCGTGCGAATCGTGGCAAGCCGAATTGGCCATCCAATGAACAGGACTGCATGATGACGTAACGGACGCCGTGCCGTTCGAGGACCTCGAGAAGTTCGCCGGTCGATATGGGACAGGTTCAGGCTCGAGCTTCAACAGGATCACGTCGTTGCATCTCATCGTGGGACCGGACCCTCTCCAAGAGATCGGCCAGCCGCTGGGCGGGTGTCATCTTGAGGTGCTCGTCGATGACGGTCACGCTCGATTCGTCGAGCCTGGAGATATGGAAGGAGAGTTCGAGGCCGCAACCGCGGATCGCGTTGCGGAGCGTTTCCAGGCTTAGAGTCACATCGCCTCGTTCCCAGCGAGCGATCACGGACTGCGGCTTGCCGAACTTCTGCCTGAGCTCGGCCTGCGTCAGGCCGGCCCGAAGCCTGGCTTCTCAGATCACTGAGTCACTGCAGGTCGACGTGGCCAGCCTCGCCGACGTCATCCGCTCGAAAAAGGCGGCGGGCGCGAGAAGGACAGGACCGTTCTGCCGATATTCCGACAAGTCCTCGAACGCTCTCGATCGATCGGATACGAAGGACCCGACATCGGATTCTGATGGCACGTAGGAGAGGACCCATGTGCGTTCGTAGAATCAGTGGGCCGCCCGGGTCTCGATCCCGGCACCTCGGGATTAACAGTCCAGGTCAAGGCGTTGCAGGGTGAGTCTTCCGGTTGTAGCACGTCTCAAAACCGCTGGTGCAAGCGAAAACGAATGACGGTGTCCGTGAGGGATTGAAACGGCCTGAAACGTAGTGCAACAAACTTGTTGGGACCGGCGACGACGTTCTGTTGTGGTCGATGTTGATTTAACAATCTGAGTGTCGCCGCAGAGGACGGCACTGTCTTGCCCCTCGCGGCGCACAACGGGGCGAGGGGTTTCGTCGAGAGTCATCCGGTATCCGGCGGTTGCGGGTGGTCACGCGATCGATCCAGCGCGCCTCAGAGCAATCAGTACCACAATCGTCGTGCGAAAGCGCCATCCGGGTTCCCAGGTGTCGAATGGAAGATCAGCCCGAGGCGACTCCGAGTGAATCCCAGAGGGCCTCCGCCACCTTGTTGGCAATACCTATCTCGTTGATCAAGCGAGTGATGATCAAGCCTCCGCTGTGAATCTGAGCTGTGGTTCCTTCCGTCGACCGCTCCAGCCACACATGCGGCGTGGAGATCATTCCTTTCTCGACGTCGATCACATCCTTGTCGCCATCTTTAGCAACGACCTTGTACGCCGTCGGCCATTTTCAGACTTCGTTGCCTTGTCTTCGAGGCCCGCGGCCATGGTGTCGCAGCGATTCACCAGTTGACCAAGGTCGGCGGCTTCTTCGTCCGTCAGGTCGCCCAATCCGGCTGCGTGCCGTTTCGGTCGGCGACAAGATAGCTCCGATACGCCGCCCGCCCGGTAGGCGAATGGGCGTGTCCGGCGTAGATCAGGTCATCCTCGAACAGAACGCCACCCAGTGCTGCGTCACCGAGCGCATGTTTGGCGCAGACAAAGCAGTCCGTCGGACACTGTTTCTTTGCCCATCACGCAAAGCATTCCCCATCAGTTGGTCGCTCCGCCAGATCCCCACGGTCACGACCGATGCCCTATCCCGCTGGTGCCGAACTCCCCACCGGTCTTGGCGAACAGGGGCATCGTGCGGCGTCATCAGATGCGACGCACCGAGCGCTGTGCCAGGACCTTTAGGCGACAGATCTCAGCCATCGGTGCTGGAACGTCTTTGGCGCGCGAGGATGGCGTGTACATGGAGCCGAACGACGAACGAGCTGGTGGAGAGGTCCCGAAGAGGACGCTCGAGGTCCACTTCAAGTTGTTTGGCACTGATGGGGTGTCGCTTCAATCCCAAGAGCTTTCAAAGGCGCTTGGCGCGAGGGGCTGGCGGGCCTTCTCCTGTGCCTCTGACGTGCCGCCACATGCTGAAGGCTTGACGTTGCCGGAACTCTCCTACCAGTCGCCCGATGCTGTCGCGCTACTGAAGAAGGTCTTCTCGACCTCCGACGGTCATCAGCCGGCGTCGGACGGGGACAGCCTCGTCATGGAGATCATCAAGCGTGCGGAGCGAATCCGGCGACGGGTTGAGGACTACGTGGATGCCTGGAAGATCCCGTTGCTGCATATTCGCAACATTATGTCGCTGCCGTACAACCTTCCGGCCACGCTTGCTATGTACAACCTGGCGAATGAACGGCCCGACATCGGCTTTCTCATGCAGCACCACGACATCTATTGGGAAGGCCCCAATGCCAAGAATTTCCTGACGCCATACGAACAAGTCAACGACATGATGGATCGCATCATGTGTCCGTCGTTGCCCAATGCGCGCCACGTACTCATCAACCCCCTAGCTGCTGAGGCGTTGCGTGCAAGAAAGGGTATCGTCGGCACCATCGTTCCCGATGGGTTCGACTTCGATCGGGACGTACCGGTCATCGACGAGCCCGCCTTCCGCAACCGGCTCCAGGTGCTGGTCGGTGATCCCAGACCCGTGGGCGCTGATGACCTGGTGGTGGCGATGCCGGCGAGAATCGCCATCAACAAGGCGATCGAACTGGCCATTCAGTTTGTGGCGGCACTGAATCTTGAGCGCACGGCTCTCGAGAGCGCGCCAGACGGCTTAGGGCGGAATCGACGGCGGTTCAGCACCGCCAGCAGCATCGTTCTGTTACTACCCCAAGGCGAGGATCTCGACGACAACCGGCCCTACTTCGAAAGACTGCTGTCCTACGCTCAGCAGCGAAGGATCAAGCTCGCCTACGGGGGCAATATCGTCGTGCCTGACCGACGATTCCACCATGACGACCCCGACCATTATCCCTTCTATGGCACCTATCGCGCCGTCGACCTTGTCTGCTATCCGCCTGAGCACGAAGGATTCGGCAACCAGGCGATCGAGACGGTCTGGGCGAAACGACCCTTGGCCGTCCTTGAATATCCGGTGTTCAAACGATTCGTCCGCGACCATATTCCCCACTACATCTCGCTGGGGGACACGGAACAGCTTGAACGGCTGACCGAGTTCGGAGGGCTGCATCAACTTCGCCACGACATCCTCGGCGGAGCTGTAAAACGGGCCATCACGGTGCTCACCGATCATGACCTCGAGAGGCGCTGGACAGATGAGAATTTCACCACGCTGCGCTCGTTCTGTGGGATGGACACGGTTGCCGCCGAGTACATCCGGCTCTACGCCGAGCTAATAAGGAGTTAGACCGTAGCGATCCACCTCGACCACGGCGGCCCGACGACAACGGCGCGATTGTCCGGCGGCGTTGTCGCCATTGGACTGCCCCACATCTGCCGAGGTGTCCCGATGGCGTAGAGGGTTGCTTGGTGGGGTGCCACACATACATCGCGTGCCCGGCATATGTGCAGCGCATGACCCACTGGTGGTCGACGTACTCGGTGTGCACATCGTCGTAACGGTGGCTTCTCTGCCAATTGTTGGGACCGGAGTTGAGGCATTGGAAGCTTCCCTCCGAAATCCCCCCACTGACTAGGAACTATGGTGGGCCGCCCGGGTCTCGATCCCGGCACCTTGGGATATTGCGGTAGGGACCGCCCTCTCGGACGGCCCCCCGCACAGATCCCAGCGTGCACTGCTAGCGCACTGGGCTCCTGCCTTGGGTGCGAACGTTGAAGCGCACGATCGGGAAGGGGTGCTTCGGACGGGCAGGTGGTAGCCACCGCGTGACGTGGAGGCTCATCCGATGCCAGTTGACCCGAGTGCGCTGGCTGCGACGCCGGAGCGCCTTGAACCAGTGCCGGATCACCTGATCTCGGAACGCCGCCACCGCCTCGGTGTTGCCGGGCACGGCGTAGTAGGCGAGATGTCCTCGCACCACCGAGCCGAGCCACTTCCCCTGCTCGGGGATAGGAAGATGTCGACGTCGCTTGATCTGGTCTTTGACCTCGGCAAGCTTGGCCCGCATCCGCTTCGAGATGGTCTTACGCCTCAGCCAGAATCCCCCGCTCTTGTTCTTCCCGCACATGTGTGTGAAGCCCAGGAAGTCGAAGGTCTCGGGCTTCCCGTCGCCTCGGCCCCCACGTGCCCGGGCGGCGTTGCGCCCGAACTCGATGAGCCTCGTCTTGTCGGGATGCAGTTCCAGGTTGAACTTCGAGAACCGCTCTCGGAGGTCGTTGAGGAACTGCTCGGCGTCAGCCCTGTGCTCGAACCCGGCCACGAAGTCATCGGCAAACCTCACGATGATCACATCACCGTGGGCGTGGCGACGCCTCCACTGCCGGACCCATCGGTCGAGGACGTAATGGAGGTAGATGTTGGCGAGCAACGGCGAAGCCGACGCACCCTGGGGCGCCCCGACTTCGCTCGCCGTCCATCTCCCGTCCTCGATCACCCCTGCGTTGACCCATTTCTGGATCAGCCGCAGGACCCTCTTGTCCGCTATGCGGTGCTCGACGAACCGTGCCAGCCAGTCGTGATCGAGACTGGTGAAGAACTCTTTGACATCGGCGTCAAGTACCCAGTTCACCTTCTTCCGTTCGATCCCGACCGTCAGCGCATCGAGCGCATCATGGGGACTTCGCCCCGGTCGGAATCCATAGGAGAAGCCGAGAAAGTCCTCCTCGTAGACGGCGTTGAGCACCTCGACGACGGCCCGCTGGACGATCTTGTCCTCCAGCGTGGCGATGCCGAGCGGTCGCTGCCGCCCGTCCGCCTTCTCGATGTACACCCTCCGAGACGGGCTCGCCCGGTATGAGCCGCTCTGGACCCTTTGGTGCAGGTCTTGGAGTTTCTCGTCCAAGCCGACCCCATAGGCCCCCCACGTCACCTTGTCCACGCCCGGTGCGGCCTGGGGGCGAATCGCCCAGTAGGCCGCCCGGAGGCGGTTCAGATCAACGTGGTGCAGCAGAGCGGTGAACCGTGCATCTTTGTCCCTTCGTGCTACTTCACGCACACGATCCAGCCCGCTTGACACGTCTGGCCCGGCACTGCGTCCGGGACGTGGTGGGTCGTCCGTGTTCCCCTCGGCCAGCCCCCTTTCCTCCACCACCTCCGCCGCCGGTCTCCCGGCCTTGTTCGGTGGCTTCGCAGGTACTACGGGGCTGTCAGACTTCCCACGTTCGTACGTCACAGGATTACGGCTTTGGCCTTGCCTGTGCGGCCCGGTCGGCGATCAACCGGCCGGGCGAGCGTGGGATCTCCCGGTTCTCGCGCATGGAGACTCCGTGCATGCTCAGGTTCTCAGACCGCGCGGGGTCCGCTGACGGCTCGCGATAGCGCCGCCTGCGATGTGGCCTTCCGCTTCTCATAACAGCGTCGGCACCCCGGATTCTTGATTTCGCGGCTCAATAGCCCAGCCTGCACGTACCCCTGCCAACGCTTCGCCTGCGCCCTTGCGGACGCCGACGCATGACTCGGGGCCATCGTGGGTCGCTACCCCTTCGACGTAGAGCGTTCTCATCTCCTTCTCCATGCCGGTTTATCCCGGCGCTCTAAAAGTCCAGGTCAAGATGTCACAGCATGATGCTTGCCGTTGCAACACGTCTCAAAACTGCTGGTGCGAGCGAGAAAGAACGACGGTGCCCGCGACAAGCTGAAACGACGTGAGACGGAGTGCAACACGGTTGTTCGGACCGGCGACCTTCCGTTGTGGTCATTGATGAAACACCAATTCGAGACGATCCGTCGGGGACAGCGCTCGCATTGGCTCTACGCCCACACCGGTTCGGTGGGATGGTGATGGGGGCGTGCCATCGAGGGATGCCTGCATCTCAATCCGCCCGAAAACGCCCTGTCTGGAGCGTCGACGAGAAGTTTTGCTCGGAGGCGGCAGGCACCGCCCGACTTCCAAGGTTCTCGGGAGGTCCATGCCGTCTGGCATGACTTGAGGCGTCGCGTTGCCGAAGTCGAAGTGTGGCGACGCTGCGGTGCCACCAAACGGGGCGGCGCCGGTCGGTCATGCTCGATATCGATGCCTCGCTCGTCGAGATCCACACCGAGTCCAAGGAGGACACGGTCCCGCACTACAAGGTCTTCGGCGGACCGGGATCGCTCGATTCCGGACGGGCTGTCCGCCATGCTCCAGGAGGCTTCAGGAATCGAGATAACGCCGAGGGATGGTTGGTCGCTTGGTGACGTCCTCAATGAATGAGACCACCGGCCGGTTTGGGCAGTGTCGGCTGTCCACGACCCTTTAGCCTTGTCAAGGGGAGGCCGCCGGCCTAACGAGGACACGGAACGAAGTGGAGTTCCGCAGTGACCCTCTTGACCAGCCTGACCGACACATGACATCACGATGGGAGAGGCGCCGGCCGGCTCGGGCCGGCCCACCTGCCCCTGTCAATAGGGCGATTCGATCCACACCTCCAGGGAGACTCACGGCCAGCGGACGAGCGACAACACGTCGGCCATAGGCGGTCAATGGGGATGGTGTTCGGACATCGACCCGCCAGAGAGAACAAGCGAGCGAAGTTTGGTTTGAGGAGCTCGACTGCCGGTAGGAACTCACCCGGGATTGCCTAACGAGCAATCCGCCACATGGTCGTTACCACGGGGCCATCGTCCGGTGATGAGAACTCTCCGACAGGTTCAAACCCGACCCCCTCGTATCTCGCGTTGTTGGCAGGATTCGAGGACTCGAGGTAGGCGGGAGCGTGCTCGGCGTCGATGAACTCGAGGTCATGCTGGAGCACTCCGTCGCCTGCGGACCGACCGGGTCGACGTATTTCACCTGCACGGTCTCGATGTTGACCTCTACGAACACTGCTTGGGCGAGCTGGTTCCCCTGACGACGCCTTATGGGACATTTAGCCGCTCGCCATATCCGTCGTTCGGGAGCGCTCAACCACCTGACGTAGCGCGGCGATGACGTTTCCGAACGGGCAACAGGAGCGAGGTCCACGGTATCTGGCACCACGCCTCGGTTCGCTGCGAAGCGCATTCGCGACCCGGCCTTCCGAGATACCCCGAACCCATCGTTCTGAGACCCGCAGCATGCGACGTCATTCGGGCGGCACAACAGTGGATCGGGGTCTCCGATAGCCGGGCGCGGGACTCGGGGTTCTTCAGATGCTCTGGGGGCGTCAGCTGGTCGTTGCCGCATCATGGTCCGTGTGACTCGAGGGTGCGCCGAGCCGCTAGGGGTGGATCATCGCTTGAGCGGCCATTGGACGAGAGAGGTCCGGGCGGCAGCACTGCTCGTCCAGCGTTGAGAGCTATCATCCGCCCCGCGGATGCTTCGTAGAGGAGGGCAGAATGCCTTCGATTACTGGTGGTCATCACATTGCCTTGACGGTGATGGACGCTGATCGGAGTGCCGAGTGGTACAGCCGACTGCTGGGGCTGTCGGTGCGGCTGCCCGGCGATGACGAGAAGGTCAAGTACCGGCGGCTCGCCGATTGGGAGTCGGGATGGGTTCTCGGCGTGCTCCAATTCCACAACCGCGAGGGTGACTGTTTCGATGAGTTCCCTACGGGCCTGGACCATTTCGCGTTCAGTGTCGAGGATCACGCGGCGCTCGAGGAGTGGGAGCGCGAGTTGTCGATGCCGGAATCAAGTACACGCCGATCGCCGAGACACCGATCGGGTCCGTGATTGTGTTTCGAGATCCGGACAAGATCCAGCTGGAGTTCTGGCTGCCGGCTGGCAGCTGAAATCCCGACACCGATGTTCGGCGACGCGCTGCCTACGGGAACGGTTACCTTCGTCTTCACCGATATAGAGGGTTCCACCCGCCTGCTCCGCCGGCTTGGCGCAATGTACGCGCAGTTGCTCGACCAACACAACCGCATTCTCATCGACACGTTCACGCGTCACGGCGGCGTCGTGTTTGGCACAGAAGGCGATGCGATATTCGTCGCATTCGGGCGCGCAACCGCGGCGATGGCAGCCGTGGTCGATGCGCAGCTCCGGCTGGGGGATGCCGCGTGGCCAGACGATGCGGTGGTTCGCGTCCGAATGGGGGTGCACACCGGCGAAGTGGAGGTCGTCGGTGACCACTACATCGGCATGGCACTACACGTGGCTGCTCGGGTGTCGGCTGTCAGCCACGGAGGTCAGGTGCTTGTCAGCGAGGTAACGCACCGACTCGGGCCCGACGTCGCGGCGGTGGATCTCGGCAGCCACAACCTGAAAGACGTCGGCGATGTCGCAATCCTCCAGCTCACGCACCCATCACTCCAGCGCGACTTCCCTCCACTGCGCACACTCAAGTCCACTTCCAATCTGCCCGCGCCTGTCGATTCGTTCATCGGGCGTCGAGCCGAGCTCGCCGAGGTGCTCCACGCGCTCGGGGACAGCCGTCTTGTCACCCTGACTGGACCCGGGGGCAGCGGCAAGACGCGCCTGGCGTTGGAGGCGGCCACCGCCGCGTTGCTGTCGTACCGAAACGGTGTTTGGTTCGTGAGCCTCTCCGCGGGGAACGGCCATGGGGTCGTTCCGCTGGTGGCCGCCGCGTTGGGCGTGCCAGAACCTTCAGATGAACCCTTGGCCGACACGCTCGAGCACTGGCTGCGAGACCGGGAATTGCTGTTGGTGCTCGACAACTGTGAGCCGATCGTGGGGGCGGTCGGATCGTTCGCCGAGCGCTACCTTCAGCGCTGCGCCGGGGTGCGCATCCTGGCGACGAGCCGTGAGTTTCTCGGGGTCCGAGGCGAGCGGGCATTGAGCACACCGCCCCTCATCATCGCCGACGATCCGGCGCTCGCGGGCAAGTCCGACGCCGTCGTACTCTTCATGGTCCGGGCATCCGCGGCAGCTCCGAGCTTCGATTCCAACGCGGCTGACGTGGCCACCGTTGCTCATATCTGCCGCCGCCTCGATGGTCTTCCGTTGGCCATCGAGCTCGCAGCTGCTCGCCTGCGGGCTCTCTCACTCGAACAAGTCGCGACGCGCCTCGACGACCGATTCCGGCTCTTAACGGCCGGCGAGCGCACGCTCGAAGCTGTTGTGACGTGGAGCTACGACCTCCTCACCGATGCGGAGCGCGACATGTTCGTGCGTCTAGCAGTGTTCCCTGCCGACTTCAGCCTCGACGCGGCGGAGATGGTCGTGTCCGACGCTGTCGTCCAAGAGCGTCACGTACTTGATCTCCTCACGCGGCTGGTCGAAAAGTCGCTCGTCACCACCCTAATGACGGGCGAGACTTACCGGTACCGGCTTCTCGAGACACTTCGCGAGTACGCACTCGCCCGACTCGTTGAGCGCGGCGAGGTCGACCGATGGAACGACCGGCTGCTCCAGTGGGCCATGACACGAGTCGATCACGTGGAGGCGTCGCTCCGCCGACCGGCGCAAGACGCGGCGCTGCAGTCAGTCAGCGCCGACGCCGCCACCTTGCGGGCCGCGATGAACTGGGCAGACACCAGCGGCGACCAGCTCGCCGCATTGCGGATCGCCGCGGCCGTACCCATCGACCCCGTCGGCGAGCGACGCCAGATCATTACCTCACTGCTTGAGCGACTCGGATCCGTCGTCGAACCGTGGTTCGCGGGCCACGCCTTCTCCGCGCTTGGGGGCATCGCGTGGGAGCAGGGCGATTGGGCGGCGTCATCCCAATCACACGCCGCGGCTGCAGAGCAATTCCTGCTGGCAGGGTCCGCACGGAACGCCGCGTGGGCCACCTATTTCGGCGTCCTCCCGGCTTGGGGCGCCGGCGATTTGGACAAGGCGAAGGCGCTCGCCCGGGAGGCTATCGACGGTTTCCGCAGCGATGGTGACGACATGGGGCTCGGTAATGCGCTGTGCGACGCCGCGCTGCTAGCGACGGATCTCGACGAGGCCGAGCGACTGGCCGCAGAAGCCGACGACTTCCTGCGCGCGACCGGCACGCCGATCGGCATCGCCCACAACGTCGAAGGGCGCGGAATCATCGCCTACGACCGGGACGAGCTCGCTGACGCGGCAGTGTTCGTCGCCGAAGCTGTCGAGATCTACAGCAGTTGCGGCAACCTCGGCTGCTGCGCTCACGCCCTGGAGTCGGCGGCGGTGATCGTCGGTCAGGCGGGCCAGCCCGAGACGGCCACCGAGCTCCTCGGCGCGGCGGAGGAACTACGTCGTAGCAGCGGGGCGGCCCACAAGCCATTTGAGATCCGAGCGCGCCACAGCGACCTCGAGGACCGCATCGGGCCGCTTTCTCCCGCCGCGCATAAGGCCGCGCTGACCGCGGGACGACAGCACACACTCGAGTCTGCTGCCCGCGCCGCGCTTGACGCGCTCTCGACTGCGCGGCGGGTTGAGTAGCAAGGTAATAGCAAATCTTCCGGTCGTCAGACCCGGCGCGAGCAGTGATCTCCTGGGGGCGTACGCGGCCACTCGCCTGCCTCGGCGACCATTGATGTATCGAGTTGGGAGTGGCGCGCGGTTCTCGAGGATGGCGCTGATTCAATCCCTTTGCGTTCGCAAATCTCAACGATGAATAGTGGAGCCCTATCTGAGTCTGGAGTATCTGAGTCTGGAGTATTTGAACCGGTGACGGGTTCTGATGGGCGTCGAGCGATGGAGACGGTGTCACCCAGGAAACCGGTATAGGTTGAGCGTTTGATCATCACCCTCTGGCGAAGTCATGCGAGGAGACAAGTCCCATGGCACTCAACTGGCCACTTGTAGAGCTAGGCAATCAAAGCGAGAACGTGAACAGCGTTCAGTATTTCTTGAACGCACACGGAGAAGCTGTTGCAGTCGACGGGAGCTTCGGACCCCTGACCCAGGGCGCCGTCCGCGCCTTCCAGAGTACAAAAGGGCTCAGTGTCGACGGGATTGTCGGCAACCAGACGTGGCCCGTGCTCTTGATCCAGACTTCGACCGGCAGCCAAGGGGACGCCGTGAAGGCTGTTCAGAGCCAGGTCGCATCGCGCAAGGCGACACCGTTGACGATCGACGGCATTTTCGGACAGCTGACTCATGACGCCGTCGTGCAGTTCCAGGGTGTCCTGGGATTGTCGGTCGACGGCATCGCCGGGCCGATCACATGGAATTACTTTGCGAACGGATACTTGCCCGGACCGGCACCGAACTGGGTTGCGCTCGTCCTATACGAGGACTGGTCGCACAACGACCGGGCTTCGGCAGCGAAGAACGCGACCGCTAGTGCGGTGAACGAGCTCTTCTCACAGAGCTGGTCGGCGGCGGCGGGCTGGAGCTTCGTCGGTGACGATGGGGCAGCAGGCACGGTCTACTTCACGTGGCAGCGCCCGAGTGGTGAAAAGATTAGCATCGGCGTGAGCGATGGGCCCGGCGGGTACTTCTACGGTGCCAACGTGGTGTATCAGTAGTTTGCGCCTAGTTCGAGTGATCGACGCCGGCCTTTCTCACCGTGAGTAACTGAGAACGTCGCCAATCGCTGTGGCACGTTAGTGGCACGGCGAGCCCCTCTCGTGGTGCCGAAGCTGAGACGGTCGGCCCATCGAATACGGCGCCGTCTTACGTTTGTCGTTAGGTCAAGCCGTCCTCTTCCTGGCTTCGCTGTGGCGAACTGGCGAAAGAGTCGAAAGAAGTAGTCGGGACGTCGCACCGATTCACAGTTCGAGATCTGCGCGGTGCCACAGCTGAGCCACCGTCCTGCACGGATCGTCGGCTGCCAAACCGTTGTATAGCGCGGTGACCGCAGCCGCGCTCGAGGCGGTTGCCCGTTCCAACCATGAAAGAATGCCGGCAGCTGCGATGCTGCTGCCGTGGAGATTGAGATCTTTCGGGGCGCCGTCAGAAGCTCGTTCCGGATCTTCGACCCCAGCACCGCGCGGCAATCAAATCGCCTGGAACTTGAGGCTTCTCCGCCAATTGTTGGGACCGGAGTTGACGCATTGGAAGCGACCCGCCGAAATCCCCCCACTGACCAGGAACTTTGGTGGGCCGCCCGGGTCTCGATCCCGGCACCTTGGGATTAAAAGTCCCCTGCTCTTCCGGATGAGCTAGCGGCCCGAGTCAGCACGATAACGGGCAAATCCAGCGGATAGGGAAACCTCTCGATCACGAGCGACGACGAGCCTGCGCTTCCACAAGACGCGACTCGCCGTGACGCAGGTCGCCGTGACGGCGCTGAGGGCGACCACGGCGGCACCCTCCCGAACCTGAGCGCGCCCCTTGGGTCCAGGCGGGATCGGGTTCTCGTGGAACGCCTCGGCGGCTTGGTGCGGCAGACGGCCGGGTCTTCCCTTCGAGGAATCTTCCGCAGGGAACTGAACAGCGCGACCATGCCCGCGGAGCGAGGCTCACGATCAGCCAATGGTGGCCAACTTCGGCACGACCGGCCCCCACGTCTCTTCGAGCCACCGCGACGGCTCGGAACCGGCGGCGCGGATCACGATGGCCTGCACGCCGGCGTCATTGAGCGCCTCGGCCTCGTGCACGATGGCGTCCGGTCCAGCATCGTCCGCCACCCCGATGAGGGCCGTCACTTCGATGTCCGCAAACTCGCGGCCGACTTCGTCGCAGTGGCGGCGTAGGACCTCCACCTTGTGGGCAACGGTCGCGGTGTCGCCGATGATGTTGCACGCGTCGGCGTAGGTCGCCACGAGCCGTAAGGTCTTGCGCTCGCCCCCTCCTCCGATGAGCACCCGTGGGCGCGGTGAGCTGACGGGCTGGGGCGAGCACAAGGTCTCGGCCAATCGGTAGTGCGTGCCTTCGTAGGGTCCGTTGTCATCGCTCCACATCTGAAAGCAGATCTGGAGCGTCTCTTCGAGTCGCTCGTAGCGCTCGCGCAACGGCGGGAACGGGACACCGAGCCCTCGGTGCTCCCGTTCGTACCACGCTGCCCCCAACCCGAGCTCGGCTCGACCTCCCGAGAGGACATCGAGGGTGGTGATCGTCTTGGCCAGCAGTCCCGGGTGGCGGTACGTCACCCCGCCGACGAGGAGCCGGAAGCGCAGCCGCTCCGTCTTGGCCGCGGCGAAGGACAGGGCCGAGTACCCCTCGAGCATAGGCTCCTCGGCGGGCCAGAGCATGTCCATCTGGAACCAATGGTCCATCACCGAAAGGGTCCGCACCCCAATTGCCTCCGCCGTCCCGGCCAAGGTTGCAAACGTCGGCCCGATGGCCTCGGGGCCACCGGGCCAGGTGAAGCGTGGCACGTGGATGTCGAGTTCCATGTCGTCCTCCGGTCGCTCGTCTCGAGAGTACCCACATGGTCTACCCGGGTGGCCGGCTCCGCGCGTCGGACCGGTGCCGTCTCCCCCGCATGATCCTGTTGTCGACGCTCGTGACGCGCCGCTCTCTCATCGAACGCGCATCCACGGTCAGTCCGATGGGTCGCACCCTCGCGCGCTGTCCGAGCTCGGCTCCGACCGCCGCCCGGCCGCGGCCTGGCTGGAAGGTGTGCGTGGCCGGCTGGCACCCTTGCGACACCGTTGACCGGGTCCCACGACTGCCGCGCAACATTCTTTCGCGCTCCGCTCGGGTATGGCCCTCGTCTCGGTTCGCCCCATCGACGCCCGCGGCGTGGGTGCGGACGAGTACCCGGCTCAGATCGACTACATGTGCGTCATCTCCGGAGCGACCGCCTCTTCTGCGACCTGGGCCAGGTCAAGCTGTTGTCCGCGGCGCCCATCGACGTGCGGCACGTCGGCCTCAGCAGGTGCGCACGAGACGCCGGTCGCTTCGTGCAGTTCACGTCGGGCTGGACAGGCACCCCGACGAGCATCGCCTCCCACTCGACGCACGAGAACCCGACCTGACCTCCATGTACGGCTGGCTCGAGCCGAACGACGGCGCCGTGGGCTGCGGCTGGTTGCAGCCGTCCCACGACATCGGACTGATCGTGATCGGCGTCGCCCTGCACGCCATCTGCGCGCCATCTGGCCCATGAGTCCCCGCCGGGACCCGGGAGCTGGCGACGCCCGGTCGCCGAATGATGGTTCTGCCGCCCGAGTCGCAGGGCAGAAACCCTGGCAGGCGCCCGAGGCGCAACCTACGATGCAGCGAATGGACCCTTCGGTCGGGGACATCGCCCGGATGACGGACCCCGTGCTCCGCAACCTCTGGATCACCCAGCGCTACCACGAGTTCGCCGTGGCACTGCGCGACGCCGGTCTCGGGGAGGATGCCACCTGGTGTGCGTTCGCAGTGTGGGCGTCGAAGACTGCCGGCGCCACCATACGCGGTGAGGTGCTGCCGGCTCGGGCCAAGCAGCTCCTGCTCGACAACGAGGCCACCGAGGCGGCGTTGCACCGATTCAACCACGGGCTGTTCGGGCGGGCCGTGCAAGACCTCACCCATGTCCACCTCGGTCAGCTCGTCGAGAGCGTTACCGCTGACGTATCCAAGCAGATCGCCGACGGCAACGTTCTGGTCTTCGCTGAACTTGCACCCATCTTCGCCGAGTTGTTACGTGCGCATGACTTGAAGCCGGCGAGTGCACAGGAGCTGGCCGCGGCCTTTACGCCCGCCCTTGCGTCACTCGGAACAGGAGCCGATGCCGCGTCAGCGGCGACTGCCTTCGACAGCTACGGACGCGCCCTCTTTGCACCGGCCGAACGTCCCACCCTGATCCTTCAAGCCAACATCCTGGCGGTTGCTCACGAACAGCGCCGCCTGCAGCCGGCCATCTCGGGCGCGCTGGACGCTGCGATCAGCGACACCCTGAAGAAGCTCGTCGAAAACGACATCGTTCGCCACCTTCCTACCGCGATAGCCCGTCACGCGGTCGATGAACTGACCGACGATCTGTGCAAGGTGCTCGACGAGGCCTGGGATACGGCGCTCACCGAATCGATCATGCAGCTCGTCACCGCCAGCGAGACGTTCGATCTCCGGCGGGACGTGCCGCCGCTGCCCGGCGGCATGTTCCCGTCCGGGCTCCGCCAGCTGACCGGGACGGCCGCCGAGAGCGCGTTCGCCCAATGGGACAAGACTGCGGGTTGCGGGACGCCGTCCGGTGCCCATGACTGGGCCGTACTCGAGGAGCGGATGAACTTCATCGTCATTCTGTTCCGCTCACGCCAGAACGACGGATCCCTGTTCGACCCGCCGTTCACCGCCACGCAGCTGGCCGACATGGCGCAGGGTCAACTGCCTCCGGGGCCCTTATAGGCCGGGATCTCCCACCGGGCCGCCAATGACGTCGGCACCTCGAACGGAGGCCGGTCGCCGTAGCGCTCCGCCCTGACCGCGAGCGAGAGCATCCCGAAGCCGATCTTCTCGGAGAGTCCCTGGAGCAGACGGCGATGCAACTCCTCCAGCGAAACCCGTCGACTCAGGTCGGCGAGCGGACCGAAGAGATTCTCGGTCCAATCCGCTTTCGGGACATTCAGGAGGTCGGCGGTGGCGTCGCCGACGTAGAAGCGGACCGTTGTCGCCGGCAGGCCGCGCAACCCGGGCGGCGCGAGGCGGGTCCCCTGCTCGAGCAGCGCCGCCATCAGGGCGCTGCCTGACTCGCTCGGACCGAACTGGCGGCGGCGCACGATCGGCATGAGGACAGATGTCTGGGCGCGGGTCAGGGGAAGAAGGTCGGCGCGGATCCCCAGGTGGTGGCCGATCAGTGACCATGTATGCAGGTAGGCGTTCGCATCGTCTTCCGAGTACACGATCCCGGTCCGGTCGAACACCTCGAACACGATCTCGGTAAAGGTGAGAAGCGTCTCGAGCAGGTCTTCCTGATTGATGGGCGTGCCCCAGTCCGGGTTCCACTCCGCCCGCGGGTCGTTCTGAATCAGCCACCGCACGGCAGCGTGCATCAGCCGGACGTGACGTACGTCCGCGTAGCCGCGCCCTCCCGATTCCAGGCCACCGGACTCCATGACGTCGAGGTGGAACTGCGCCGTCTCGTTGAGCCGGCGCTTGGCGTCGGTCTCGAGCCGGGCCGTCAAACCGAGGACCTGGACACCCCGCCAGCAGGCGTACGCCGACGGGAGCGCCGCTGCATAGAGCGCAGTGAAGACGTGGGAGCCCCACCGGGCGAAGCACTCCTGTCCGGCGGCGACGCGGACGGAGTCGACCCACGCCGGCAGAACCGGTTTCTCCTCGAGGAACGCCTTCAATGCGGGGTCGGCGACTTCGTGCTGCTGGACCACGAGCGCCCGGAAGGCCGATGACGCATCCTTCGTCCCGGAGAACAGCCCGGCGATGACGTTGTCCGCCTCCGGATCCGCCTCAGTGCGCAGGCTGTCGAGAAAGGCATCGTCCCACGTCATGGTCATGTCGACTCCAACGCTCGTCGGGCTTCAGTAAGGCTCCGGCTCGGTCCGCCCTCGGCTGTTTGCGCCACACTCGCTTCCAGGTCCACGCGGACGTGGTCGGGCGCACCCGGGAGGCCGAGCCAGTCCGTCAACGCCCGGAGCTCCAGCATGCGGGCGCCTTGGCTCCGTGCCACCCGGACGGCCTCTTGGTAGTCGCGGCCGGCCTGCTCAACCCGCCGGCCGCGCCGCGCCACCCCGGCACGGAGTCGGAGGATCTCCGCCTCGCAGAACTGCTCGCCGCTGGTCCGGGCCGTGTCGAGCGCGTCGTCGAGCAGACCACCTGCCCGCTCGACACCTGTCAGCAGATCGTCCGCCAGGAGCATCTCGAAGTAGGGGCGAAGCAGCGGTCCGGGCAGTTCCGGCTCCTCGATCCCTTCACCAGCCCACCACTGCAGTGAACGGGCCCACTGCCGCCATTGCCGCGTACTGACCTCATCGGCAACGTGCAACGCCTCCCCCGTGAGCTTGATCACGACCTCACGCTCACCATCGAGCTGCGCCATGATGGCCGAGGTGACGGCGGCCACGGCCTGGGCTTGCGGCACCTGTCGCTCGGTCGTGCAGCGGAGAACGTCGTCCGCGATGCGCCATGCTTCGGTCGTGCTGCCCGTCAGCCAGCAGGCCAGCGCCGTTGCGACCCGTGGCGCGGCCAGGGCCATGAGCTCGACCGAACGCATCGGAGGGAGATCACGCAGACTGGTGTCGAGCGGGAGACTGGACTCGTAGGAACGGCGGAGCTGCGCCAGTCCGTCGCGCAGCATGCCCTGCCAAATCCGTGTCGTTCCCTCGTACGTGTCGATGAGCCCGAGCACCCAGTCGTCGCCGAGGATCTCCGCTTCACTCCTCGCCTCGTGCAGGATCCTGTTGATCGTCTTGTACTCCGCGCTGGCCTGCCACCACGGCACCAGCACCAGGTAGTTGCGCAACAGGATTTCACGGTTGCCGAGACGGCGCGCCAGCTCCTCCACCCGCCGGGACTCTTCGAGGGCCTCTGGGGCGCTCTGGTCGACCGCGGTCAAGCACATCACCAGACGGCTGCGTGATTTGAGCTCGGTGCCGTCGCGTTCGTCCTCGGGCAGCTGATCCACGAGGGCGAGCATCTCCCGCTCATGGCCCGCGGCCTCCCGGAAGCGGGCGTTCTGTCGTGCCGTGTGCGAAGCCTGCTTCCAGAGCGGCACCGCTTCCGTCGCTCTTCCAGCGGCGCCCAGGTGGTACGCCGCGATCTCGGGCTGGGCCTCGGCTCGACCGGACGCGATCAGCGCCTCGCCCACCACGCCGTGCACCCGGACTCGGTCGGCCCGCAGCACCGAGCGATAGGAGATCTCTTGGATCAGGGCATGACGGAACTGCATCTCGTCCGACTTCGCCGAGGACTCGATGATCGCATGCTCCTGCAACCGGCGAAGCTCGGTGTCGAGCGTCACCCCTTCCAGCCCGGTTGCCGCCTCGAGCACCTCACGGTCGAAGGAGCGCCCGATGACGGCCGCTGCCTGTGCGACGCGCTTGGCCTCACCGACTCGGTCGAGGCGGGCAGTGATGACCTCCGAGAGTGTCGTCGGCATGGCGTGGGCGCTGACCGCCGCCCCGTCGGCGAGCCCGCGCGCCAGCTCCTCGAGGAAGAGGGGTATCCCATCGGCCCGTTGCACCAGCGCTTCGCGGACATCTGCAGGGAGCCGGGACGCGCCGGGGAGGTGCTCGAGCATCGTGCGGGATTCATCGGTGCTCAGCCGGTCGAGCTGGAGCTCGGCCTCGGGCAGCACGTGTGGGTCATCGACGATCTCCGGCCTGGCGCTCACCACCACGAGCACCGGGGTCGACGCACCCGCGATCACGTGCACCGCTTCCAACGTGCTGGGGTCGGCCCAATGCGCATCCTCCACCACGAGAAGGAGTGGCGCGTCACCCGCTTGAGCATCGACCCACGCGGCCGCCTCTTGCGGGGTCGTGGGGGTGTGACCCATGACCTCACCAAACGGCTGGAGTGGACTGAGAGATCCCCGCCTGCTGCACACCAGCGTCACGACCGGATGACGGCGCGCCTCGATCTCCGCGCCGAACTCGAGCAGCAGACGCGATTTTCCGATCCCTGGTTCCCCCGAGACGACGACCAGGCGACCCGACCCGTTCCCGAGGTGGGCCCACTGCTCGTGCAGCCAGTCCGATGCCCCGGCCCGGGAGATGAACATCGTCAATGGCCGCGCCTCCAAACGAGTCCGGGCGCTGCTCCGGTGCACGACCCGGAAGGCCGGCACGGGGTGCCCGATGCCCTTCAGAGTCAGGGAACCCAATGGCTCCAGCTCGAAGAAGCCGGTGACGAGTGTGGCGGTCTCGCCACTGACCAGGATCTGGCCTGGCTCTCCGACCCCCTGAAGACGGGCGGCCATGTTGGGCACCTGGCCCCAGACGTCCGGAAGCCGCTCCTGCCCGCCCGCCGTGACGGCTGCGACCAGTACTTCGCCGGTGTGGATGCCGGCCCGCGCCTGCAGGTCGCTGATCCCCAGCGCCGCCGGGAGTTCGGCCCCGAGTCGTACGATGTCGTCGACAATCTCCATGCCGGCCAGCAGGGCGTCGCGGCCCGCCGATTCCTGGGCCTCGGGATAGCCGAAGTAAGCGACAGCCCCGTCTCCTTGGAACTGAGCGATCACGCCGCCATGCGCCATGACGATTGCGGCGACGCGGTGCTGGTAGGCGTTCAATACCTCGTGCCAGTCCTCCGGATCGAGCTGGGACGCGAGATCTGTCGAACCGACGAGGTCGGTGAACATGACCGTCAGCTGGCGCCGCTCGGGCCCCTCGGCAGATGGAGTCACCAGACTGTCCCCTTGACGGGGCATCCAGGACAAGCACCCGTACTCCACAGGAGTCGTCGCACGGGGCAAATCTATGTCTGCCCAGGCCGGAGCGCAGTGGCGACGGACTGGACCTGCGGTCACACCGTGCCTACAAGGGCCTGGACGGCCTGGGGACGGCCGCGGTCCCTGACTGGGTGCAGCTCGGAACCTAGGCTGAACCAATGCGCTCGAAGGCTTCTCGCCGGGCGGCCGCGCTTGTGCTCGCGCTCACCGCCTCGCCCATCATCCTCGGCGTCGTGTCTGGACCCGCGGCCGCGCAGGGCACGACCACGACAACGACGGCACCCGTCACCACCACAACGGCTGTCCCGACGACCACGACGACAGAGACCCCCACCACGGCGCCGAGGACCACGACGACGCGAGCCCGCCCGACGACGACCTCGTCACAGCCGAGCACCACGACGACAACGGTGGCCGCGACGACCTCGAGCTCCACGACGTGGGGCTGGGTCCTCCTGGCTGCGGTCGTCGTCGTGGCGGCGATCCTCGTCGTCCTCCTGATCGCCCGTACCAGGCGGAAGGGCCGCGTGGTGGACTGGGAGCGCTCTGTGCGGCCCGCCGTGGCCGCAGCCGAGCTGGCCCGGGATCTCGTGCTGTCGCAATCTGACGCGGACGACGACCAGCGTCGGGCGACGGTGGCCGCGCAGGCCGACGAGGCAGTGGATGGCCTGGAACGGGCCGCGGCCTCCGCTCCCGACGAGACACATCGGGCCCTCTGCACGCGTTCGCGGAAAGCCTGCGTGGCCTGGCCTTCGCCGTCGAGGCCGATCACCTGATGCGCTCAGGGGCGCGGCCCCCACCGGCGAGCAGCTGGCGTCCGCCGATTCGGCCCGGCGGAACCGCTCGGCCGAGCTGAACGCTGCGCTGGAGGACCTGAAGGTGGCGATCGCGCCCAAGTCGTAACGGCGAGGGCGACCATCGGGGCGCCCCGGGCGACCGTGGTTGACTCTCCGCGTGACATCGGAACGGCGTGTTCGTGGAGCGGGACCCACCCTTGCCGTGACGGAGCGAGGAGCGGTAGCGGGACCGACCGTCGTCCTCGTGCACGGCTTCCCCGACACGAGCGCTGTCTGGAATCCCGTAGCCGACCGCCTCGCCTGCGATCACCACGTGGTCTCCTATGACGTCCGCGGAGCCGGGAACTCCGAGGATCCGGGCTCTCGAGCCGGCTATCGCCTGCCGCTCCTCGTCGACGACCTGGTGGCCGTGCTCGAACGCACCAGCCCCGACTCGCCTGTCCACCTGGTGGCACACGACTGGGGATCGATCCAGGGCTGGGAGGCCGTCACTAATAAGGGTGTGGCACACCGGTTTGCCAGCTACACATCCATCTCGGGTCCGCCGCTCGACCATGTCGGCCTCTGGGCGCGGCGTCACCGCTCCCTTCGCCCGGCGGACCTCGGACCTGTCGTCCGGCAGGGTTTCCACTCGTGGTACATCGGGTTCTTCCATCTGCCCCTCCTGCCCCCACTGATGATGCGCCCGCAGCGGGCCAACCAGCTGTGGGCCGCGGCGCTCCACCGCGAGGGCGTGCCCACCGACGACCGGTGGCCGGCGCCCACGTTCGGCTCGGATTTCGCGCATGGCGTCGAGCTCTACCGGGCCAATGTCCGTGATCGCTTGCGCCACCCCCGGGCCGGGCACACTGACGTTCCCGTGCAGCTGATCGTCCCCACCCGCGACCGTTATGTGAGCCCGCCGTTGCTCGAAGGCCTCGATGAGTGGGCGTCCCTTATGTGGCGCCGGCCCGTGGATGGAGGACACTGGATCATCCGGACCCGCCCGGACGACGTCGCCGGCTGGGTTCGGGAGGTCGTCGGCAGCGTGGGGAGCGGGACCGAGCCCGAACGCCTGCGCAGCCTCCGGGTGACCGGAACATGATCCCTCGCGTGGCCCGCAGGAGGAGCGACTCGGCCCGCAGGAGGAGCGCCGTCGGCGTGTGGGCCGCCGTCCGGGCCGGCATGGCCGTCCCGACGTTGACGAGCACGAGGGTGCCCGGTGCCACCAGCATCACCGAGGGGACGGAGACCGTGGGGAGGGTACGACGTAGATCTGCCGCGCGAAGAGGTCCCACAGCGACCGACCGGCGATGATCCCCGGGCGGGATCCCGATCACGATCCCGACGAAGGCTGCCACGCCGGCCTGCCATGACACGACCGAGGCGATCTGGTGCCGCACGAAGCCGATCGTCTTGAGCAGGCCGAGGTCACGAGGGCGCTGCCCGACCGAGCCGATTGATCATGAGCGTCCGCGCCGCGATTGCCCCCACCATGACCACCAGGGGCGGGTACCCAGGTCAGCGGGAGGCGGACGGTGGCCCGGGCCCTGTTGCATACGACCAGGGGTGCCACCTCGCCCGGACGGGAGGTGCGGGCACGACGACGCCGAAAGCTCCGACCTGGGCATTTTCGGTGGCACGCGCTACCGTACGCTTCGCATGGCAAGCATCCGAGTGGTACTTGCGGAGGACAACGCGCTCCTCAGGGAGGGGATCTCGCGCATCATCGACGGCGAGCCCGACCTCGAGCTCGTGGGCCAGGCGGTCGACCTGCCAGAGCTCCTCGAGCTCATCGGGGAAACCTCACCTGAGGTTGTCGTGACCGACATCCGGATGCC
Source organism: uncultured Acidimicrobiaceae bacterium (assembly GCA_963764305.1). GTDB lineage: Bacteria > Actinomycetota > Acidimicrobiia > Acidimicrobiales > RAAP-2 > Bog-473. The sequence continues at coordinate 839,825 of CAVXSD010000007.1, forward strand.
CCCAACCGGTACCGACGAGGGGATCCAGGCGGCCTCGTGGTTGCGGGAGCACAAGCCCGAGGTGGGCGTCGTGGTGCTCAGCCAGTACAAGACGCCTTCCTACGCGCTGGCGCTCCTCGAAACAGGGTCGGCGGGCCGGGCCTACCTCCTGAAGGAGCAGGTCGCAGGCGCCGACGAGCTGGCTCAGGCCATCAGAACGGTCGCCCAGTCCGGGTCGATGATCGACCCACAGATCGTCGACGAGCTGATTGCGGCCAAGTCCTCCCGCCGGAAATCGGACCTGTCCTGGCTCACGCCGCGGGAGTCCGAGATCCTGGGCGAAATGGCCAAGGGAAAGAGCAACGCCGCCATCGCCGCGTCCCTGCAGGTTTCCGAGCGAGCGGTGGAGAAGCACACGAACTCCATCTTCTCCAAGCTGGGACTCACCGAGGAGCGTGACGTGAACCGGCGGGTCAAGGCCGTGCTGGTGTATCTCAGCGACCCCGGGGCAGGGTGACACCACCACCCCCGGCATGCATGGCACCACCACGGCCTCGATCTCGGGCGTCGTGAGAGGATGGACTTATGAGCGATCGGCTCCCCGTCCTGATCGTCGACGACCAGGCGCCATTCCGAGCTGCCATGAAGGCGGTCTTGAAGCGGGCCGTCGAGTTCGAGCTGGTGGGCGAAGCCGCCAGCGGGAGCGAGGCGGTGTCACTCGAAGAAGAGTTGAGTCCCGCCCTGGTCCTCATGGACATCAACATGCCTGAGATCAACGGGATCGAAGCCACCCGCACCATGGTGTCCAGGCACCCCGAGGTCGTGGTGATCCTGTGCTCGACCTACGACGCGGCGGACCTGCCGCCCGAGGTGGCCACGAGCGGTGCACGCGCCTACCTCAACAAGGAGCACTTGGGTGCCGACACGCTTCGGCAGCTCTGGGAGGGGCGGAACGCGCAGCAGTTCGTTTCGGTGTGATCCGGCGATCCCTAGACGAGCGGGACCGAGCCCCGAACCTGGGACCCCTTCCCGAGTTCTGAGTCCCACCGGACCGTTCCGCCGATGGCGCCGAGACGGTCCGCCATGTTGACGTAGCCGTGACCGCGCTGCGCCGTGTCCGGGTCGAACCCCGGTCCGTCGTCGGACACGGTGAACAGAAGGCCGCCGGACTCCTCCCACAAGCGGACCTCCACCCGTGCATCGGGCGCGTGCTTCGCCGCGTTCTGGAGCGCCTCGAGACAGCAGAAATACACGGCCGCCTCGGTCTCGGACGGGTACCGAGCGATGCCGTCGGCGACGATGTTCACCGGGAGGGGGTTGCGGTTGGCCGCAGCGCGTAGCGCTTCGACGAGTCCGCTGTCGACGAGGAGAGGCGGGTAGATCCCGTGCGCCAGCTCCCGGAGCTCTTGAATGGTCTCTTGGACCTCGCCGGCCAGCTGGTCCAGCATCTCCATTCCGGCTTCCTGGTCGTCGACGATGATGTCCTTGGCCAACCGGAGGTTGACCGCCAACGCAACCAGATGCTGCTGCGCACCGTCGTGAAGGTTGCGCTCGACCCGGCGCCGCTCGGCGTCTCCGCTGGCGACGATCCGGGCACGGGATTCGCGCAGCGCGTCGGCCTGCTTGCGGACCTCGTCCAACGTGGTCTGCAAGGCGGTATCGAGCTGGGAGTTGTGGAGAGCCAGGCCAACCTGACGGGCCAGATCCGTGAGTACCCGGTCATCGTCCTCGGAGAACGCGCTCGCCATCGCCGACCGCTCCACGACGACGAGGCCCAACAGGTCCCCCGCGTAACTTACCGGCGCGACCCGGACCTGCTCCGCCTCACGCCCCTTGAAGAGCGCGGGCAACCAGACGGAAGCCCAGGCCGTCCCCGATACCCCGGCCCGCGTCACGACCGGACGCTCCCGCGGCGACACGACCAGCGATCCGGGACCCAGATCGGGCACCGACGCCGTGCGCTCCAGGACCTCTCCGGTCCCCGTGTAGACCTCGGCGCTGGTGAGGCCCATCGTCTTGCGCAGGGACTCGGCGAGCTGCAGCAGCAACTCGTCCATGGGGATGGCGCGCGTGAGCCTGCTGCCGAACGTCCGCAGGACCTCGTCGGGAGCCTCGCGTGATCCGTAGACGAACCGGGTGGCCGACTCGAGGAAGCGCGCCCGCACCGGCACGAAGATGAGCGCGGCCAGTCCGGATGCCACCATGGAGAGGGCCAGAACCTCCTTGTCGCCAGTGGTCTTCGGCGCGTGACCCAGACCGAGCACGACGACGAGGTAGATGGCCGAGACCACCACGACGAACCCGAACACCGCGAGCACCTGGACCAGGGCCCGGCTGGCGTGGGGGCCCATCCCCTTGCTCTCCCCGGCCAAGAGGCCAAGGGGGACGAGCACCGTCGCCGCCGCCGTCACCGCGCCGAGCTCGCCCGGCCAGCCGATCAGCAGGTGGAGAACCGTCGCCATCAGTGCGACCGTGGCCGCCAGGGCCACTCCGATCCCGAACCACTCCATCCTTTCGCGGTGGTGCCCGATCGACCCGATGTAACGGGCACGCAACGGTGCGATCGCCAACGCTCCTGCAATCGACCAGCTGATCGCGCCGTCGGTGAGGCTGAAGGGCCGCTGGTCGACGACGAACACGAGGCCGACGGCGACGGCGACCACGTACCCGCTCACCACCATGAAGCGGCGCACGGAGTGGCGGAGCCGTCCGTCGGGCAGGGCGAGGAGGAAGTGGAACGAGATGGCCGTGACGACGATGGCGGCCATCGTCGCCACGCCCCGGGCGCTGCTCGACGCATGCACCACCTCTGACTTCCGGCCCGCCGTCAGCGCCACCGCCGCCATCAACGCGTCCAAGGCGGCGAGGAGATGGTAGGGGGACGCCTTGGTCACCAGGCGATCCCGCGCCCGCGTGTCAACGATCCCGACGAGTGCCCACGCCATGGTGAGGCCGAAGGCGACAGAGTTGGCCGGCGCGATCCCGTGCGGCACGCTGATGCGCCACCCGATGACCACAGCGACCACGGTCAGCCCGAACAGGAGGACCTGGAGCAGTCTGAACCAGCCGAAGGTCGGTCGTCCTGGTGCGGACGCGGCGACGGAGGGCTCTCCGCCCACCTCGAACTGCACCTCGTCGCGCACGGTCACAGGATCTGAGGTCCCGCTAGGAATGGACGGCGAGAGGGAGGTCGGACACCTCGTCCACCGCGATCCTCCCGTCCCGCATGCGTACGATTCGGTCCGCGGCCGACGCGACACCGGCGTCGTGGGTGACGAGCACGATCGTCTGCCCCCCGTTATGGAGGCGGCTGAGGAGTTCGATGACCTCCTGCCCGCCCTCGGAGTCCAGGGCGCCGGTCGGCTCGTCCGCCAGCAACAGGGTCGGCTCATTGGCGAGGGCACGGGCGATGGCGAGACGTTGGCGCTGACCACCCGACAGCATGCCCGGCACGGTCCCCGCCTTGTCCCCGATCCCCAGAAGATCGAGGAGGTCGCGTGCGCGGCTCTCGGCCATCTTGCGCTTACGTCCGGCGATCACCGCCGGCAGCGCGACGTTCTCCAGGACCGTCATCCCCTCGAGGAGGTTGAAAAACTGGAACACGATCCCGATGTGACGCCGGCGCAGCTGGGACAGCTCGTCCTCGGTCCGGCCGGTGACGAGCTCTCCCGCCACGGTGATCGTTCCTTCGTCGGCGACGTCGAGTCCGGCGATCAGATTGAGCAGGGTTGACTTGCCGCAGCCCGAAGGCCCCATCAACGCGACGAAGTCGCCGGAGTGCACGACGAGGCTGGCGCCCCGCAGTGCGCGTACCGGGGCGTTCTCAGCCTCGAACGTCTTGCGGACTTTGTCTACGATCAAGGCGTCCATATCAGGTCCCTTCGTTCGCCAGGACGTCGCCGGATCGGCATCCGTCGTCCACCAGTTTGTATGCGATCACGGGAGTCTCGCGCCCCTTGACCAGTTGGGGAGGTAGGGCGACCGTCTCCCGGGCGATCTCCCAGGCGTCGACGGTGCCCTGGGACACCACTATCTCGCCCGCCTCCGCCAGCTGTTGGAGCCGCTGGGACATGTTGACCGTGTCCCCGACGAGGGTGTACTCCAGCCGTTCCTCCGATCCGAGCAGAGCGGCCGCCGCCTCCCCGGTCGAGAGCCCCAGGCCCAGCCCGAAGGGAGGCAGACCCTCCTCCTCCCACTGGCGGTTGATGGTCGCTTGCTTCTGGTGCATGGCCAGCGCGGCCACGACGGCCCGGTCGGCATGCTCGACCTGTTCGAACGGTGCACCGAAGACGGCCATCACGGCGTCACCGACGAACTGCATCACCGTGCCGTTCTCGCCGAGGATGGCGTCGTTCATGGCCGCGCGATGGATGTTGAGCTGCCCGGCCAGCTGGCTCGGATCGGCGTGCTCGGCGATTGTCGAGTAAGAGCGGATGTCACTCATCAGAACGGTCACGGTGACCCGCTCGGTCTCCCCGATCTGGCGGCCGTCTCGACGGAGTTTCTCGGCGAGGCCACCGGGAAGGAGCCGCGACAGCGTCTCCCCCTGTTCCTCGCGGTCCACGATCGCCTTGTGGAGCAGCCGCAGCCTCTGCAGCGCGCCCTCCGTGCCGGCCGAGACCCCCTCCGCCAGCTTGACGAACACGGCTTCGACTTCGGCGTCGACCGCTTCGGGCGGGAGGCGCTTGGCCGCGGCAATGGCCTTGATGGGCTTGCCCTCAGCGACCATGGCCAGGAGTTCCTCTTCGGGAGGCGAGAGACCGCCGTTCGCGGTCATCGGACGCAAGAGCGCGTCGACGATCGCCGGATCGAGCGCGTTGCCACCGGTGGCGACGGACCGAATGGCGTCGACGAGCTGGTCCCCCTGCGCGATGTGATCCTTCAGGAGGTAGCCGTAGCCCGCCGAGCCCTCGGCCAGCAGGGACACCGCGTATTCCGGATCGTCGTACTGGGAGAGGATCACGACGCCAGTCCCCGGATGCCGCTTGCGTATCTCCTTGGCGGCGTCGATACCTTCGCGGTTGAACTCCGGCGGCATCCGTATGTCGGTGACCAGGACCTGGGGCTGCAGGGTGGTGGCCCCGTCGACGACTTCGTCGTAGTCCGCCCCCACACCCACGATCCGCAGATCCGGGTGCCGCTCAATGAGCGCCTTGACCCCCTCCCGGACAATGAGGTTGTCGTCGGCGAGGAACACCGAGATCGTGCCGGAACCACCCGCTGTGTCATCCACGGCTCTAGTTCTCACACACGCCGGGTGCTCGGAACAGGTGGGGACCTTCCCGAACCGGGTGGTGCTAGGTACACCTCGCGATGCCTGTCACCACACTCGTCAACCCGGGGTTCGCAGGTAGAGGCTGTTTCCATGAGTACAAACGGGCTCACCCGCCACACCGGCCTCGTCACCTCGCTCTCCTGGATCCCCACGGAGGCGATCCAGGGTGCCCAGCGGCTGGCATTCGACTCGGGGATCACCCACTATGACGCGCCACCCCCGAGCGAGGGCATGAACGTCGAGCGCCTCCGGGACGAGGACCGGTTCCGCTTTGCCAACGAGCTGCGGGCCTTCATCACCGTGGACGGCGGACGGATCGTCGACAGCGGGTACGAGGGCGGAGGGCTCATGGGCACCACCCTGGTCAACCTTGGCGCGGTGCGGCACCGCTTCCAGGCCGTCCAGTTGCCGGACATTCAACGCGAGCCCGAGCGCGGCGACGGATGGGTCCGGTTCGTGCAGACGTGCGGCGGGCGCACGGGAGTACCGGCGCCGCGGCGGGTGCGCCGGCGCCCGTTCGTGCAGTGGCAGGCCCCGCTCGTGTGGACGACGCTCTCGTTGACGCTGCACACGGACGGCCGGGCGGAGCACACGCTGATCGGGGCCAGCCGCTTTCCCCGGCACTGGGTCTACGGCGCCGACAACAAGCTCACGCACAAGTCCGGCCTGACCGACTTCAAGGACTGGTACCGCAAGTCGTTCGGCAAGCACAGCCCTTGGGGGGACGAGGACTCCGAGTCGCTGGTGTCCGCCGTCGAGTCGGCACTCGAGACGTCCTTGTCAGCCCAGCTCATGCAAGGTGGAGGAAAGCGCCGGATCGAGCGCTTCCCGGCCGGCACCATCCTCTTCAGCGAGGGCGAGCCAGGCACGGAGGTCCTCCTCGTCCTGGACGGCATCGTCCGCGTGGAGCGCGGTGGGGAACGGTTGGCCGAGTACGGGCCGGGGGCGTTGCTCGGTGAGCGTGCCCACCTCGAGGGTGGCATCCGCACCTCGAGCAACATTGCGGTGACGCCCTGCCGGGTGGCTCTCTTCGACGCCGACTTGATCGAGCGTTCCCATCTGGAGGAGCTGTCCGCGGGCCACCGCCGCGAGGACAGGACGCGAGACTGAGCACGTGCGTGTCACGTTCTGCGGGACCCGGGGGTCGACGCCGGCGCCCGGTCCCGACTACATACGCTTCGGCGGGCACACCTCCTGCGTCGCACTGTCCCACGACGACGATGGTCCCGCCATGCGGCCGACGTTGCTCCTCGATGCCGGTACGGGGCTGCGACGCCTACCCGGGCTGCTGGGCGACCTCCCGTTCCGCGGCACCATCCTGCTGACCCATCTGCACTGGGACCATGTGCAAGGCCTGCCCTTCTTCCGGTCCGGGGACCGCGACGACGCACGCGTAAACCTGCTCCTGCCCGACCAGGGCGACGACACTGACGCGGAGGCGTTGCTGGCGCGCATGATGTCGCCGCCGTTCTTCCCGATCGGGCCTTCGGCGCTACGCGGCCGGTGGCAGTTCGGCCTCGTTCCCGGCGAGGGGTTCGCGGCCGAGGGCTTCAGCGTCCTCGCCCTCGACGTCCCCCACAAGGGCGGCAACACGGTGGGGTTCCGCGTCAGCGACGGCCATTCGTCCGTCGCGTACATCCCGGACCACTGCCCGACGGCGCTCGGCCCTGGCCCAGGCGGCATCGGCGAGTACCACGCGTCCGCCCTCGAACTGGCACGCGATGTCGATCTCCTGATTCACGACGCTCAGCTTCGGGCCGAGGAGGTGGATGCAGAGGGGTCGTTCGGCCATGCGGCCGCCGAGTACGCGGTGCGCCTGGGCATTCTGGCCGGGGCCCGCCAGGTCGCGCTCTTCCACCATCGACCGGAACGGAGCGATGCCGAGGTCGAACGAACGGTGTGCCGGTTCGCGGAGAGCCCCGTGCCCGTGATAGGCGCCGCCGAGACGCTGACCGTGAGATTGTGATCCACCGATGAGGGACGCAGATGCCATCGTCGTGGGCGCCGGCCCCAACGGGTTGGTTGCCGCACTCATGCTCGCCCGGGCCGGTCTGGCCGTCGACGTGTATGAAGCTGCGGATGAGCCAGGCGGCGGGTGCCGCACCGCCGAGCTGACGCTGCCCGGATTCCACCACGACATCTGTTCAGCGGTGCACCCCCTTTTGCTGGCCTCGCCCGCCTTCCGCGACATCGATCTCTCCGCCCGCGGGGTCCGCTTGTTGACCCCTCCGGTCGCCTTCGCCCATCCGCTCGGTGGCGCGCGCGCCGTGTTCGTCGGGCCCGAGGTCGACGACGTGGCCCGTTCGCTGGGGGCCGACGGGCATGCATATGCCCGGCTGTTCGCTCCCCTCGTCCGGGACCTGGACAAAGTCCTGCCCGCCTTTCTCGGCTCCATGCGCGACGTGCCCCCTCACCCGCTCGCGACGGCCGGCTTCGCGCTGCGCGGGCTTCCGTCGGCCCAGCACCTGGCTCGGCGTTTCCGCACCGAGGAAGGCCGGGCGCTCGTGGCGGGCGCGGCGGCCCACTCCATGCTGCCGCTCACGGCTCCGCTCTCCGGCGTCTTTCCCCGGCTCTTCACCGCGCTGGCGCACCGCTACGGCTGGCCGGTGGTCGAGGGTGGCAGTGCAGCCGTCGTCGATGCCCTCGTCGCCGAGCTCACCGCCGCGGGTGGACGGGTCGAGACGGGTTGTCTGGTGAAACGGCTGGACCAGCTCCCCCCCGCCCACGCGGTCGTGCTCGACGTCACCCCGCGCCAGCTGATCGAGATGGCGGGGGACTCGCTCCCAGCGGGCTATGGCCGCGCGTTGGCCCGCTACCGCTACGGGCCCGGGGTGTGCAAAGTCGACTGGGCCTTGAGCGGGCCGGTCCCCTGGCGCGCCCAGCGCTGCCGGCAGGCCGTCACCCTCCACGTGGGCGGGACGTTCGAGGAGATCGCCCGCAGCGAGGCGGACGTCAACGCCGGGCGGCACCCGGACCGCCCGTACTGCCTCGTCACCCAGCCGTGCGCGGTCGACCCCAGCCGGGCGCCGGAAAACCGGCACACCTTGTGGGCCTACTGCCACGTCCCCAACGGATCGTCGGTGGACATGACCGAGAGGATCGAGGCCCAGATCGAACGGTTCGCACCGGGTTTCCGCGACCTGATCCTCGGGCGCTCGACCTTCACGGCCATGGCCGCCGAGGAGCACAACCCGAGCTACGTCGGCGGCGACATCAACGCCGGTGCCGCCACCCTCCGCCAGATGGTCCTCCGGCCGACCGCGCGCTGGAACCCGTACCGCACGGCCATCAAGGGCGTCTACCTCTGCTCCGCCGCCACCCCGCCCGGCGGCGGCGTGCACGGCATGTGCGGGTTGGGGGCGGCCCGTGCCGCGTTGCACGACCTGGGCCACGACGGAGCGAACGCGGCGTGGCGTGACCTGATGCGGGACACCGTGCCCTAGGCGACGTCGCGCGTCAGCCGGCGAACCGGTCGACCAGCAGTTCGCCCACCTGCCGCACGGTGTCCGGTGTCCCGGTCGGCACGTTGAAGATGAAGTACTCGACGCCCGCCGCCGCCAGCTCCTCCACGCGGGCCACCAGCTCGTCGGCCGTGCCGACGTCCGAGGTCGTGGGCTCCTCGCCGGTGACCTGGCGCAGGAAGTCCTTGGTCGCCGCCGTCTCCTCCTCGCTGCCGGTGAGCACCAACGTGCTGAGCCGGCTGACCGTGACCTCGGAAGGGTCGCGCCCGAGCTCCTTGCAGTGGCCCCGCAGCACGTCGACCTTGTGGGCGATGGTGGCCGGGTCACCGAAGAGGTTCGTCATGTCGGCGTAGCGCGCCACCAGCCGCAGTGTCCGCTTCTCGCCCCCGCCCCCGATGAGGATGGGGGGGCCGCCCGTCTGCACCGGCGGCGGCACGTTGCGGGCCTGGTGGATCCGGTAGTAGGTGCCGGTGAACGACGGCGTTTCCTCGGCGAACATGGCCCGGCAGATCTGGAGGGCCTCCTCCAGGCGGTCCAGCCGCTCGCCGGCGGGCGGGAAATCGAAGCCCAGTCCCTCGTGCTCCGTGTCGTACCAGGCCGCCCCGATGCCGAGGATGGCCCGCCCCGAGCTGATGATGTCGAGCGTCGTCACGATCTTGGCCAGGTGCGCCGGGTTGCGGTAGGTGACGCCGGTGACCATGGTGCCGAGCCGCACCCGCGACGTCCGGGCCGCCAGGGCTCCGAGCAGGGTGTAGGAGTCGAGCATGGGCTGGCTGGGCCCGCCCATGGGGGGCAATTGGTAGAAGTGGTCCATCACCCAGACCGAGTCGTAGCCGGTCTCCTCCGCCGCGGTCGCCATGGCGACCACCCCGTCGAAGAGGGCGCCGGGTGTCTCGCCGACGGTGAAATTCGGGATCTGCAGTCCGAAGCGCATACCGCCGAACCTATCGGGGTGCCCGCCACCGCGCGCCGGTCGTCACCAGCCCGTGAGGCGCTGCAACCAGGCCAGCGCCACCGCGCCCTGGGCGGCCTGGAAGCCACGCAGCGTCGGCAGCCCGGGGGGAGGCGCCTGCAGCGAGTGGCGCACCAGGAAGCCGCTGAAGGCGGCGACCAGGACGGCGAGGATGTCACGGTCGACGGCGGACGCGGGCCCGTAGAGTGCCAGGAGCTCCTCGGGCTCGGGCCCGCCCTCCAGCACCACGGACGGCGCCCAGGCCACCAAGTCGAGGACGGGTGCGCCGTCGCACGCGTGCGGCCAGTCCACGAACACGACCCCGCTCCTCGTGACGAGCAGATTGTCCGAGCGCACGTCGCAGTGGAGCAGCGTCGATCCCACCACCGCGTCCCGCCAACCCGACTCGAGCTCGGCCAGGCGGGCAAGGTTGCGGCGCGGCCACTCGTCGAGGCCCTCGGGTGGCCCGTCCAGGGCGGCCAGCGCGGCCCAGGCGCCGAAGAGGTGCTGCAACCGGTCGGCCGCCCGCTGCACGCCCGCGACGGGGCTGGGCGTGAGGACAGCATGGAGGGCATCGAGCGCGCGCACCGCGGCCTGCAGCTCGCTCCGGTCCCACGGGTGGGTCGGCGGCCGGCCGTCGACGGCCACGAAGGCGAGCGCCACCCAGTCGCCGTCGTCGTAGACGTCGAGGAACTGCGGCAGCTCGGGCGTCGCCGGCAGCGACGCCGACACCACCGCTTCGCGCCGGTGCAGCTCGGGGGAGTCGGGGTTGAGCTCGCTCCCGACCGCCTTCACGAAGATGGCGCCCCGGGGGCAGTCGAGCACCGTGGTCGCACCCGGCGAGAACCCGCCGGCCATGTCGCGCGCCACGTCCGGTGTGCCGCCACCGACCCCGGCCGCCCACGTCTGCACCGTGCCGGGCACCTCGGCCCAGGGCAGGTGGACGCCGGCCGCCGGGCCGGTGCGTGGCGTCATGTCGCGGCGGCCCCGGCAGCGGCAAGCGCCTCATTGATGCTCTCGACGAGGCGGCGGGCCGACGCCGCGCTGAGCTCGACGGCGACGCGGGCACCAGGGCCGCGGGCCGGGTCGGCGAAGTCGATATTGAGGGTGTGCTCGAACGGCGCGTGGAACGGATGGTCGAAGTAGACGCTGGCCGACGTGACACCGAACCACCCCTGCGGTCCCTTGGCGCTGCCGGCGATGTCGGTGGCGACGGTGAGGTAGGAGCACATGGTCAGCCCCCCGCCAGGTAGCGGCCGTACCACTCGAAGATCCGCCGCCAGCCGTCGAGCGCGGCCTCGGGCCGGAAGGCCGGGCGGTCCACCGAGAAGAACGCGTGCCCGGCGCCGTCGTAGCGGTGGAACTCGTAGGTCTTGCCGGCCTCTTTGAGCGCTGCTTCCAGCTCGTCCACCTGCTCGGGGTTGGGGAACTGGTCGTCGTTGCCGAAGAGGCCGAGCAGGGGGCAGTGCAGCTGCGGCGCGCGGTCGACCAGCGGCGTCACCTTGAGCGGGAAGCCCTCGGGAACGGTACCCGTGACAAAGGCCCCGTAGCAGTCGACCGCCGCATCGACGGGCAGGCTCACCGCGGTCAGGAAGGAGTGCCGCCCTCCCGAGCAGTAGCCGATGACGCCGACCTTGCCGTTGGACGTGGGGAGGGCTCGGAGGGCCTTGACGGCGGCGTCGGCGTCGCCCACGAACTGGTCGTCGGGGATGCCTCCCGCCTCGCGGGTGGCCGCGGCGGCGTCGTCGGGATCGACATCGAGGCCCTGGCGGGCGTAGAGGTTGGGGCAGAGGGCGTTGTAGCCGTTGGCGGCGAAGCGCCGCGTGATCTCCTTGGTGCCCGAGTCCCAACCGGGCAGATGGTGGATGACCAGGACCCCGGGGAAGGGCCCGGCACCGGCGGGACGCGCCTGGTAGGCATTGATCTCGGCGCCCTCGTAACCGGCGAACGTGACGTTCCCGGCGCTGAGGGCCTCTTCGGGTGCGGACACAGCGGCCTCCTTCTCTCTTGCGGTCCGTGCTTCTCTCTTGCAGTCTGAGCGGCGTGGTCGCAGCCGGTGCGCCGTCCACTATGACGTGCCGCCGAGGCCCGCCGCCGCGGCAACCGCCATGATGGGCGCCGTGCGCCGTCTGTCCGTGGCCTTGGCCGGGCTCGTGTCCGTGGCCGCCCTGGCGGGTGCGGCGCCGGCGGCGAACGGCGCGACCCCGAGCGTGCGCACCGTCGTCGGACCCGGCGTCCTCGACGGGCCCGGCGGGATCGCGCTCGATGCGGCCGGGAACCTGTTCGTCGCCGACACCGGCCACTGCCGGGTCATCGTCCTGCCGGCCCGGGCGGGGACGCTCGACGGGCTGCGGCTCCGGCCCGGACGCGCCGCCACCTTCGCCGGCGGCGCCTGCTCGGGCCGCCGGACCATCGGGCATCCGAGCGCGGTGGCCGTCGACAGTGACGGTGACGTGTTCGTCGCCGAGGCCACCGCGCAGCGCGTGCAAGAGGTGCGGGCCGGGTCCCGCACAGCGGTCACCGTGGCGGGCACGGGCTCGGCGGGATTCAACGGTGACGGCCTCGCCGCCACGGCGAGCGACCTCGACCAGCCGACCGGGGTGGCGGTGAACGGAGCGGGCGACGTCTTCATTGCCGACACCGCCAACTGCAGGGTGCGCGTCCTCCCGTCTGCCAGCACCACGGTCTTCGGGCAGGCCATGACAGCCGGGCGCCTGTTCACCGTGGCCGGCACCGGCGTCTGCGGCACGTCGGGCCAGGGTGGGCCCGTGCGGGCGGCCCAGCTGTGGAACCCGGTGGCCGTCGCCCTCGACGGCGCGGGCGATCTCCTGGTAGCCGAGAACGGCGGTCAGTCGGTGCTGCTCGCGTCGGAGCGAGGAGGGTCCTTCTACGGCACCGCCGTCGGCGCGGGCGACATCGGGGTCGTCGCGGGCGGCACGGGGAGCTACGGGCCGTATCTCGCCGACGGGCTGCCGGCCAACGGTCCGACCGCGGAGCTCAACGACCCCCGCGGACTGGCGGTCGGCCCGACGGGCGCGCTCTTCGTCACCGACGGCTTCATGCACGTCATCCGCGTCGTTCCCTCGTCGACCGGCACCCTGCTCGGCCGGACGATGAAGGCCGGCGACCTCTACACGGCCGCCGGCGCACTCCCCGTGGCCACTCCGGCCGGGGCCGACGACGGCACGCGCTGGCTGCTCACCCGCATGGGCACACCGGTGGGTGTGGCGGTGTCGCCCTCGGGGGCGTTGATCTACGCCGACGCCGGTGTCGGCGCGGTGCGGGTGATCTCGACGGGGGCCGGGTCTCCGTGAGCCGATTCGGTCGCCGCACGTTCCTCGCCTCGTCGGTCGGCGTCGCCGCGGGCGCCGCGGCCCTGGACGCGGCGTTGCCGCCGGACCCGGCCGGCGGATCCGAGAGCGCAGCGCGCGCCGGCCCCTCGGCGGCGCCCGAGAGCGGTCCGCTCCGTGCGGGCCGGCTCACGGTCAACGGCATGGTTGACCCCGTCGGGGTCGACCCCGACGACTGCTCGTTCGCCTGGACGCTGCAGGCGACGGGCCGCGCCGCGGTCCAGGCGGCCTGGCGCATCGTGCTCGGGCGCACCGACCCCGGCCGCCGCGGGCACGTCTGGGACAGCGGGCCCGTGCCCTCGGCGCGGCAGGCCTTCGTCGCCTACGGCGGCCCTGCCCTCGACGGCGACACCGCCTACCGGTGGACGGTGCAGGCCCGGGGCCCGGGGTCACGGTGGGGGCCCGTGTCGGCCCCGGCGCGCTTCACCACGGCGCTCCGCGACGGCGACTGGCAGGCACAGTGGCTGCGCCCGGCCGGCAGCTCGCAACAGCCCGACCGCATCACCTACCTGCGCACCGAGGTGACCCCGCCCGCCGGCACCGTGGCCCGCGCCACCGCCTCCGTCTCCGCCGCCCACACCTACCGCCTCTTCGTGGACGGGGCGCCCGTCGACGCGTGGCCCAGCTTCTCCTATCCCGACGAGCAGTACGTGCGCACCGTGGATCTGACCGGCGTGGTGACCGGAGGGCGGCGCAGCGCCATCGGAGTGCTGCACCGCTGGTACGGGCCGGGACAGGGACGCCCCACCTCCGCTCCCGGTCTGCTCTTCCAGCTCTCCCTCTGGTACGCCGACGGCCGCCACGCCGTCTTCGAGTCGGACGGGACGTGGCGCGAGCTCCCGGCCGAATGGCTGCCCGCGCCGCTGCGCAACTCCGACGTCGGCGACTTCGTCGAGTGGGTGGACGGGCGAGCCCAGCCCCAGGGGTGGTCGAGTCCCGGCTACGACGCCAGTGCGTGGTCGACGGTGTCCGTCATCGGACCGGCGGGCTCGGCGCCGTTCCGTCGCACCTACGCGCAGCGGACCGCCATCCGCGAGACGGCGGTGCATCCGGTGCGCCTGCACACGGTGGCGAGCGGCGCGGTGGTGGCGGACTTCGGGGCGGTCTACGCGGCGAGGCCACACGTGGCCTTCACCCGGGGCGATCCGGGACGGACGATCACCATGCGGGCCGGCTACCTCCTCGATCCCGACGGCCAGGTTTCGACGCTGCACGGGACGCAGGAGACCAACCTCTCGTCCTCCTACATCATGCGCGAGGGCAGCCAGGCCTTCGAGGGCTTCACCTACTTCGGTTTCCGCTACCTCCAGATCGACAACCCGGTCCAGCCGCTCGGCGGGAGCGACGTGGTGGCCCTGACCAGGCATGCCGACATGCCCGACGACCGCAGCGCGACGTTCTCCTCGGACAACCGCATGCTCAACGCGGTCTGGCGGCTGACGGTCCGCTCGTGCCTCTACTGCTGCCACGAGCAGTTCGTCGACACGCCGACACGGGAGAAGGGCCCGTTCGTGTGGGACGGGGCCAACGAGTCCGAAGGCGTCATGCGGGCCTACGGCGACCAGAACATGAGCTGGCAGGCCCTGCGCGACGTGGGCCGCGGCCAGGCCCGCTACTGGCCCGACGGGCAGGTGAACGCCGTCTACCCCAACGGGGACGGCGCGCGCGCCTTCGGGACGTTCACGGCGCGCTACCCCGAGTGGCTGTGGCGCTACTACACCTCGACGGGCGATCGCACCACGGCGTTGCGGCTCTACCCCTCGGTGTCGGCGGCGGCCGGCTGGCTGTGGGGCGCCCGCCAGGCCGGCACCGGGCTCCTCTACGGGCTGGCCGACTCCGACAACGGCGACCCTGTGTACGGCTACGACCTCTCGGTGGCCGCCGACACCGCGAGCAACGTGCTCGCGGTCAATGCGTTCAACCGGGTGGCGCAGCTGGCCGCAGTGGCCGGCGACCCGGCCGGGGTCCGGACCTGGCAGGCCCGGGCGGCCCAGCTGACCGCGGCGGTCAACGGTGTGCTGCGCCGCGGCGACGGCATGTATGTGGACGGGGTCGACGCCGACGGTGCGCCGAGCGGTCACGCGTCGCAGGAGGCCAACGCGCTGGCGCTCGCCTACGGCGTGGTGCCCGCGCCGGACCTCGCCGCGGTCGGTGCCTACGTGGCCGGCCTCGGCATCGACGTCGGGCCCAACCACGGGCTCGAGCTGCTGCGCGGGCTGGCGGTGGCGGGCCTGCCCGAGGCCATGGTGCACACGCTCACCGACACCGCCACCCCCGGCTGGGCCCACACCGTGGCATCCGGGGGGACCTTCACCTGGGAGGTCTGGAAGCCGAGCGACCTGATCGGGGACTCCATGTCCCACGGCTGGGGCTCCTCGGCGCTCGTCGCCATGCAGGAGACGCTCCTCGGGGTCACGCTCCAGGAGCCCGGCGCCGACGGCACCGTCGTGGCGGCCGTCACGCCGCCCGTCGCCGGTCTCGGCCGCGCCGGGGGTTCGGTGCCGACGGTCGCCGGGCCCGTCCAGGTCTCGTGGCAGCGCCGCGGTGCGGGCATGCGTCTTTTCTTGACGGTGCCGCCCAACGCGTCGGCGACGGTACGGCTGCCCACCGGCACGCCGTCGGGCGTGCGCGAAGGAGGGGTCTCGGCCGGCAAGGCCCCCGGCGTGACCGTCGTCTCGGCGGCCGACGGGACCGTGGTGCTGTCGGTGGGGAGCGGGACCTACCGCTTCACCACGACATGAGCGTCAGGCGACGTGAGCGTCAGGCGACGTAGTCGCTGATCACCCCGAGGTCGACGAACTCGGGTGGACCGTCGAGGACCTCGTCCATGAGGGCGCGGACGCCGGCGAGGGCCTCCTGGCGGCGGGGATCCTGCTCGCGCCCGCGCCCGCTCCTCACTCTCGAACACCACGAAGTTGTAGATGCGGCTCGGATCCTTCTCGTCGCGAGCGCCGGTGGAGCGCACCAGTCCCGATCCGGGCTGTTCGGCCGCCTGCAGCAGGTCGTAGAAACGCGCAACGTCACGGTCCTTGCCGGGCTTCACACGCATGATGATGAGCTGTGCCCACATGGGTCCTCACTTTCGCCGGCGGCCGCCTCGGGAGGGAGCCGCTGCCTGCTCGACCGCGTATCCACGCGGAGGCAGGGGCACACTAGCTACGACGTGCAGGTCGTGCCCGGGGCCGCTGTCCACCCGCTGACGAGATGCGTCTGCACGTCGGCACGGACGCGGGGGCTGTAGAGGTAGGCGACGTGGTCGTCGCCGTCGCGGGTGAGCAGCACCCCACGGTCGAGCTCCTTGGACACGTTGACCGCCCAGGCGTAGGGCGTGGCCGGGTCGTTCGTCGTCCCCACGACGAGAATGGGTGGTGCGCCGGGGGCCGCCACCGGCCCGACGGTCCGCGTGGGCGGCGCCGGCCACACCGAACAGCCCGCCTCGCCCCAGGCCAGCAGCGGGCCGAAGACGGGGGCGGTCGCCTGCAACGACGCTGCCAGCGCTCCGTACGACGCCAGGTCACGCGGGGCGGGGTGGTCGAGACAGTCGATGGCGGTGGCGGCGTCGTCGGCGTTGGTGGAGCCGCCGGTGTTGTACTGGTCGGAGATGGCGTTCACCGGCGCGCCGTTGCCGGCGGCGTCGGCGGCGAGCGCCTGCCCGAGCTGTCGCCACTTCGACTGGGCGTAGAGCCCGTCGAGCAACGCGTCGTACAGCTGCCCCACGCCGGCCACGTCGCCGCCGCCGGCCGGTGCCGGTGACGAGGCGGCTGCCGCCAGCTGCGCCAGGAGTGCGTTCGTGGGGTCGCCGGCCGGGCGCCAGGGGCAGGCGGGGCTGCCCGCGCACCAGGTGAAGAACGCGTTGAGCATGCCCTCGAAGCCGGCGGCCTGGTCCTGCGTCATCTGGTCGAAGGAGAGCGCGGGGTCGATGACACTGTCGAGCACCATGGCCCGGATGTGGGTGGGGAACAGCGAGGCGTAGGTGAGCCCGAGCAGCGAGCCGTAAGACTGGCCCATGTAGGTCAGGCCGCTGTCCCCGAGCGCCCGGCGCATCCGGTCCATGTCGCGGGCGGCGTCGACCGACCGGACATGGGGCAGCACGTTGGCGCTCGCCTCCTCACAGGCGGCGGCGAACTGCTTGAGCGCTGCGATGGTCGCCGCCTGCTGGCTCGGCGTGACCGGCACGGGATCGGACACCCCGCTGCCCGTGGCCGCCCCGCAGGTGACGGGGTCGCTGCGCTCGACGCCACGGGGGTCGAAGAGCACGATGTCGAAGTCGTCGAGCAGCTGCGGGGTGAGCGCACTGAGCTCGTTGGCCATGTCGTCGATCCCCGACACGCCCGGGCCTCCGGGGTCGATGACGAGCGATCCGATGCGGGCGGGCGGGTCATCCGCCGGGTGGCGGGCCACCGCGATGGGGATGGTGGGACCGGCCGGCCACGCGTAGTCCAGCGGGACGACGAGCGTGCCGCACTGCAGATCGCCGTTGCAGGGGGTCCACGCCATCGGCGTCACGGGCGGTTGGGTGGTGGACGTGGTCGTGCTGGTCGTGGGCGCGCGGTGGGTGGCCCCGACTGCGCCGGGGACGCCGGGGGCCCGAAGCGGGCGCAGCCGGCTGCGAGGAGCGCCACCCCCAGGCCGGCCAGGAGCAACCGGTTTGGCCTCGTCCTCACCGGGGCCAAGCGTGGCCCACGCGCGTTTCCAGCGGGACCGCCACCGTTCTCCCCCGCCGGGACACCCCCGCGGGGCCGAGGAGCGTGCGCATGCCGGAAGCGCAGGACGATGCACCCTGGCGGCCCCCTGGCCGCTCGGACCGGCCGACCGCGCCACCTTGACCGTCCGCCTGGCCCGGGCCCTCCCGCCCTAGGCGCCCTGAGGTACCTCCCACAAGCCCACCGGGGCCTCGCCGAGCCGGTAGTGGCCGGGCAGGCGCTCGCCCGAGAGGGCGCTCTCCATGCGTTTGCGCATGCCGGGCAGCAGCGTGCCATCGCCGATCATCGCCATGAACACGGCGCCGGCGTTGCCGACGTCGAAGAAATCGCGCTGCCAGGACCACTGAAAGTTCCCGCCGTAGCGAAACCAACTGCCGCCGAGACCGGCGATCTCGTAGCTGGTTCCGTCCGCCTTCGTCGCGTCGGCCACCTGCTTCCACAGGCCGATGATCTCGCCCTGCGCGTCGTCGATCAGCACTTTCTGGTACGGGTAGGTCCACCCCTCCAGCCCGGCCATCTCGAGCCCGAGTGCGATCTCGCGGATCTCCTCGCGCCCCACGGCCATGAACTCGTCGTTGGGGCCGACGTTCCAGCCGTAGGTGGCGTCCTCGGTGTAGAGGTCGGCCATGTGTTGCCAGTCCTTGTTGGCCTCCCCCGCTCGGTTCGCCGCAAGCCAACGCTCGACCATCTCCTCCAGCTCGGCACGCGGATAGGTGGGCATCGTCAGTCCTCCTCTATGGACGGGGCATCGGGCGTGAGCAGCACGACGTCACGCGCCGCCAGGGTGAACTCCCTCACGTCGCCGCACTCGGCCCGCACCCGGGCCATGAGGCCGATGGGGTCATGGCTGAGCTCGTCGAGGTGGCCGTTCCTCGCCCTCACCGCACGACACGCGGGGCAGTTCCCTCAGCGTCGTCTCCGTCGTCACTGCGCTCCTTCCGTGTGCAGGGTGCTCAGCGGTGCCTCCGGCTGGACCTCCACGACGCTGAGATGCGTACCCCGCGGCGCGGCCACCGCATGGGCGATGGCGGATGCCACGCCCTCGGGGCGCAGGAAGGCCGAGTGCCGGGCCAGCCCCCAGCGCGTCCACTCGGCCAGCACCTCTCCGGTGACGCCGGGGTCCCAGTCCATGCCCATGCCCGTGAGCGTCGGGCCCGGCCGCACGATCACGGCCCGCACGCCCGTCCCCTCCAACTCCATCTGCAGCGCCGTGACGAAGCCCTCGAGCCCCCACTTCGACGCCACGTAGGCCGACATGCGGGGCCTGGGGTGAGCTACCACGTCGGATGTCACGAAGATCAGGTCGCCGCGCCGGCGCTCCACCATGCCGGCGCCGAAGGCGCGCACCAGCCGCTGCGCCCCGCCGACGTTGACCCGCAGGACCTCCTCGAAGTCCTCGGGGCTCGTCTCGAGCGCCGTGCCCGGCTGGATCTTGGCGGCGTTGGACACGAGGATCTCCACCGGTCCGAACGCCGCGTCCGCCTCCTTGGCGAACCGGGCCACCGAGGCCGGGTCGGCCAGGTCGAGGTGGCAGGCCACCGCCTCTCCCCCCTCCGCCCGGATGGACCCCGCCACCTCGTCGCAGACCTCCACCCGGCGCGCCCCGAGCACGACGGGATGGCCCGCCCGGGCCAGGGCCCGCGCCGCCTCGGCCCCGATGCCCGAGGAGGCGCCCGTCACGGCGCTCGGCCGGCGCTCGGGGTGGGGCTCGAAGCGCGGCATCAGCGCAGCGTCACCCGTCCTCGGGTCCACCGACGATGAGCCCGTACTCGCGCACCAGCCTGACCAGGGCCTCCTTTGAGAGGTCCTCGTAGTCGAAGCCGGGATCGAAGGCACCCGAGCAGTCGTTGCGCTCGGTCATGCGTACGGACGCTAGTCCGGACACTTGTCCAGACTTCGAGGTCCCAAGAGGTCGCCGAGGCCGCCGGCATCGACCTGCTCGAGCTCGGCGGGCCGGCCCGGGAGAGCGACCAGCGGATCGTCGGCGCCACCCACAAGGACCTGACCTCCATTCTCGCCCCCGGCGCGGAGCCCGGCGTCTCCCTCCGCATCGCCGAACTGACCGAGCGGCGAAGTGGCCGTATCTACGGCACCTGGGTCCACGGCTTCGACGACGAGGCCCGTGACCCGGCACGACCCACCCCTCGGGACATCCGGGCGCGGCACCTCGATAGGGTCGGGTTCGCAGAAGGAGATCGTGGCGATGAAAGGCGACGTGAGGCCGGGATGAGCGAACCAGAGGACGTGCATGTGGCGGGCATGGCCAAGATGCAGGAGGTCTACGGGTTCACCGTCGACCCTGCAGATCTCCCCGGGCGCTACACCGACATCACCGTCGACCACCTGTTCGGGACCGTGTGGACCGACGACACGATCGACCTGCGGCAGCGGCGCCTGTTGACCATCGGGGTGCTGGCGGCGCAGGACAAGCCGGAACTGCTGGAGATCCAGTTCGACGCCGCGCTCGAGCGCGGAGAGCTGACCGCCGAGCAGGTCCGCGAGGTCGTCGTCCACCTGACGCACTACGTCGGCTGGCCCATCTCGACCGGAATCAGCGGTGCGGCGGAGACCATCATCCGCCGCCGCGCTGAGACGCCGGCCGACACGTCGAACGACTGAACGGCCAATGCCCCGAGTGGAGATCGAGGAGGCCGCACCCGGCGTCCGGGTCATCGCCTTCAACCGGCCCGAGGTGCGCAACGCGTTCGACACCGCCATGTACGTGGACGTGACCGCCGCGCTGCGCGCCGCCGACACTGACGAGGCCGTCGGCGCGGTCGTGCTGACCGGCCGCGGCTCGGCCTTCACCTCCGGACAGGACCTGGCCGAGATGGCCGCCATCGCCACCGGGACCGCCGTCGAGGGAGCCGGGCAGGGCTTCATGGGGCTGCTCGACTGCCTCATCGACCTCTCCGTCCCGCTCCTCGCCGCGGTGAACGGCGTCGCCGTCGGCCTCGGCTTCACCTTGCTCCCGCACTGCAATCTCGTCCTCGTCGATGCCGGGGCGCGCCTGCGAGTGCCGTTCGCCGAGCTGGGAGTGCCTCCCGAGGCCGCCAGCAGCGTCCTCTTCCCGGCCCTCATGGGGTGGCAGCGGGCGGCGGAGGTGCTGCTCACCTCGGAGTGGGTCAGCGCGACCGAGTTGGTCGAACTCGGCCTGGCCCTCAGGGTGTGCGACGAGAGCACGGTGCTCGACGAGACGGTCGCGCTGGCCGCACGCATCGCGGCCCATCCCCGCGCCGCCACCCGGGCCAGCACGTCGCTGGTGCGGGCGGCGCGCCGCGACGCCGTGCTCGAGGCCAACCGCCGCGAACAGGCGGCCTTCGCCGGCTTGCTCGGCAGCGCCGTCGGCCGCGGCACCCTGGCCGAGTACGCCGCCCGGACTCCCGCCGGTTCCTGACCGTGCGCCTGGGTGTCACCGCCGCCCTGACCGACGGCGACCTGACCCCAGCCGTCCTGGGCGCCGCCGTCGAGGAACTGGGCTTCGACTCGCTCTACCTGCCCGAGCACACCCACCTGCCCGTGCGGGAGGACACGCCCCCCGCGCTCGTCGACGGCGTGCGCCTCGACGACTACAAACGCTGCCTCGACCCCCTGGTGGCGCTCGCCACGACGGCCGCGGTGACGACGCGCATCGGGCTCGGCACCGGCATCCTGCTCGTCGCGCAGCACGACCCGCTGCTGTTGGCCAAAGAGGTGGCGACGCTCGACCATCTCTCCGGTGGGCGGGTCACGCTGGGGGTCGGGTTCGGCTGGAATCGCGCCGAGGCCGAGGACCACGGCGTCGACTGGCCCCGCCGCCACGCCGTGCTGCGCGAGCACCTGGCCGCCATGGAGGCCATCTGGTCCACCGACCAGGCCGAGTTCCACGGCGAGTTCGTCGACTTCGGCCTGACGTGGTCCTGGCCCAAGCCGGTGCAACGGCCGCGGGTGCGCACGCTGGTCGGCGGTGGCGCCAACGAGGCCGTGTTCACCGCCATCGTCGAGTGCGCCGACGGCTGGATCCCCATCGGCGGCAGCGGCCTGGGCGCCGCCATCCCGCGCCTCCACGCGCTGGCCGAAGAAGCCGGCCGCGACCCCGCCGCACTCGCCGTCGTCCCCTTCGGCACCCTCGCGGACGAGGGCAAGCTCGAGCACTACGCCAGGCTCGGCATCACCGAGGTGGTGCTGCGCGTCCGGGCCGGCGACGAGCGGTCCGTGCGGGCCGAATTGGAGTCGCTGGCACCGCTCGTCCCCTTCGCAGCCACACTGGAGCAACCATGACCGACCGCATCGACGACACCAAGCCCCGGATCGGCGGCACGACGCCGCTCCCCAAGATCATCAGCGTCGACGACCACCTCGTCGAGCCGTCACACCTGTGGGACACCTGGCTACCGGCGCGCTACCGCGACCACGGCCCCAAAGCTGAGCGCCGCGGCATCGGCGAGATGGAGCACATCGGGGGCGGCGCCTACCGGCAGACCTTCGACCCCGACGGTCCGCAGGCCGACTGCTGGGTCTACGAGGACCTCGTCTACGTCAACAAGCGCCACGTGGCCGCCGTCGGCTTCGACCGCGACGACATGACGATGTCACCCATCACCTACGACGAGATGCGGCCGGGTTGCTATGACCCGATGGCCCGCATCGCGGACAACGAAGCCAACTGGGTCGAGGCCAGCCTGTGCTTCCCCACCTTCCCCCGCTTCTGCGGCCAGACCTTCCTCGAAGCCCACGACAAGGAGCTGGCCGAGGCATGCGTCGTCGCCTACAACGACTTCATGGTCGAGGAGTGGTGCGGGGACAGCGGGGGCCGCCTGCTCCCGTTGTGCCTCATCCCGCTGTGGGACGCCCAGAAGGCGGCGGCCGAGGTCCGGCGCAACGCGGCGCGGGGCGTCCGTGCCGTGTGCTTCAGCGAGATCCCGCCCCACCTGGGGCTGCCCAGCATCCACAGCGGCGCCTGGGACCCGTTCTTCGTCGCCAGCGAGGAGACCGGCACGGTGGTCTGCATGCACATCGGCTCGTCGTCGAAGATGCCGGCCACCTCGGCCGACGCCCCGGTGGCCGTGGCCGCCGCGCTCAGCTTCGGCAACGCGATGTCGTCGCTGTGCGACTTCTTGTTCTCCGGCGTCCTCGTCCGCTTCCCCCGCCTGATCCTCGCCTACTCGGAGGGCCAGATCGGGTGGCTGCCCTACATCCTCGAGCGGGTCGACGACGTGCTGGCGCGAGCACCGCGCCTGGGGCGGGGTGAAGGACATCGTCCCCGAGCCGCCGTCGACCTACTTCCACCGCCAGGTCTACGGCTGCTTCTTCCGCGACCAGCACGGGCTCGACTCCCTCGGCGTCATCGGCGCGGACCGCGTCACCTTCGAGACCGACTACCCCCACACGGACTCGACCTGGCCGGAGACCCACGCCGTGGCCGAGGATCTGGTGCGAGATCTCTCCGACGAGGAGGTGTACCGGATCATGCGGGGCAACGCCATTGCGATGCTCGGCCTCGAGGGACCGTGAGCAGGGCGACGTCGTCGCTCGACGAGCACAACGATGACGGCTAGCTACTTCCCCCTGAAAAAGTCGCCGTAGGTGCTCGCGATTTGAGCCCCGATCGATAAGGATGGCCCCGAACCGTAGGACTAGTACGGATCGAGGCCATCGTGTTGAGAACTGTAAACGCGCAGCCCACATTGTGGGAAGCGATCCTGCCCGAGATGTGCCTCGGGATGCCGGCCGAGCTCGAGGCGGTTGACCGGCTGCTCAACGATCCGGCCTTCTTCGAGCCGTTCCGTGCACATTTCCACGCTGCGCTCGGGCGCCCGTCGGTACCGATCGAGACGTACTTGCGTCTGATGTTCTTGAAGTACCGCTACCGCCTCGGCTTCGAGCCGTTGTGCCGGGAGGTCGCCGATTCGATCTCGTGGCAGCGCTTCTGTCGGATCCCGTTGGGCACGACGGTGCCGCATCCGACCACCTTGATGAAGATCACCACCCGGTGCGGGTCATCCGCGGTCGACGGCTTGAACGAGGCGCTGCTGGCCAAGGCCCAGGCCGCCAAGGTCTTGAAGACCAACAAGGTCCGTGCCGACACCACGGTGGTCCCCGCCAACGTCGCCTACCCGACGGACTCGGGCCTGATGGCCAAGGGCGTGGCCAAGATGGCCAAGGCAATCGAGAAGCTCAAGGATGTGGGACTGGCTTCGAGGACCAGGTCGCGGGACCGAACTCGGATGATGAGGGCCCGGGCCCGCTCCATCGGCGCCAACCTGCGACGACGCAGCGGCGAGGCAAAAGACGAGGTCATGGCCATCAACGCCGACATGGTCCGCATCGCACACGTTGCCGTCGACGAGGCCCGCCAAGTGCGCGGCGAACGCTCTGCCGGGCGCTCAAACGCCTCGGTGACGCCGCCCCAAGAAGGCTCTGCTCCATTGCCGGCGACTTGGCGATGACCGCCGGTCGGGTCGCTCAGATCGCCGAACAGACCGAGAAGCGTCTCGGTGGCGAAGTTCCCGACGGAGCGACCAGGCTGGTGTCGCTGCACGACCCCGATGCCCGCCCCATCCGCAAGGGTCGGCTCGGCAAGCCCGTCGAGTTCGGCTACAAGGCCCAGGTCGTCGACAACGAGGACGGCGTGGTGATCGACCACAACGTCGAGGTCGGCAACCCAGCGGATGCGCCCATGCTCGTCCCCGCCATCGAGCGCGTCGCCCGGCGGGCCAGGCGCATGCCCAAGGCAGTCACCGCTGACCGCGGCTATGGGGAGACCGCGGTGAGAGTCCAGCTCGGCGCGCTGGGGTGCGAACCGTCGTCCTTCCGACGAAAGGTAAACCCGAGCGCGTCACGGCGCGCCGTCGAGAGCAGGCCGCAGTTCCAGCGCCTGGTGAAGTGGAGAACGGGAAGCGAAGGTCGGATCAGCTGCCTCAAACGAGACTTCGGTTGGAGCCGAACACAGATCGACGGCATCGAAGGAGCACGCACCTGGTGCGGTTATGGGGTCTTCAACCACAATCTGGTGAAGATCGGAGCACTGACAACCTCCGAATAGGGCGAATCGAACCCAGCACCCCCACGATCGGAGTCAGAAATCACCGGACGACAAGACCAGGCGAGGCCCGGAGCGGCCCCGGCCTCACTTCGGATTTTTCAGGGGGAAGTAGCTAGCCATCGAGTTCGGACTCGGCGCCGATGAACCGGCACACTGCGAGCCGACCAGGTGATCGGCCTTAGAAATCCGTCATTGACGTCGACCATCGTGTGATGGGGCGGGACCATTCTCCCGCCGGTGCCCCCGACCTCTCCAGACTCCGGTGCCGGCCGCGACATGATCAGCACGTCGGCCGCAATGTCGAACCAGGAGCGCACCGAGCGCCTGGAAGTGCTGTTCCGCTCTAAGGCGGTCATCGAGGGTGAGATCGCCGTGCATCTGGGCGAGGTGGAGCGCTCCCAGTCGTTCCGCGACGAGGGCGGCACGTCGACCGAGTCCTGGGTCGCCGAGCGCTTCGGGGTGGCGACGTCGACGGCGCGTTCCTTGACCCTTCTGGGTGAGAAGGCCTGGGACCTGCCCCACCTGATCGGCGCCG
Source organism: uncultured Acidimicrobiaceae bacterium (assembly GCA_963764305.1). Lineage (GTDB taxonomy): Bacteria > Actinomycetota > Acidimicrobiia > Acidimicrobiales > RAAP-2 > Bog-473. Next base: position 865,104 of record CAVXSD010000007.1, read on the forward strand.
TGTGTGCGGGCGACGTGTCCTTGGACAAGGTCAAAGTCCTGGCCGAGGTGGCCACCTCGGAGAGTGACGAACAGCTTTGCGAGGAGGCCAAGAAGCATTCGCTGCGTGAGCTGGCTGACATCGCCAGGACGACCACGACCCGGCGTTCAACGAATCCCGCTGCTCTCACCTCGGCTGAACAGCATGTGCGTCGCTTCGTGCGATTCAACGACCAGTTCCGCACCGTGACGGCCCAGCTGCCGGCCGAGTCCTATGCCGAGGCCAAGGCCTGTCTGGAGGCCCGGGCGAAAGCAGTCCCCGCCGACGAGGGAGCCCCCTGGGACCACAGACTCTGTGACGGCTTCATGGGGGTGATGCGCTCCTCGGCCTCTGGCGGTTCGGACCAGGCAATGACACCCAGTCCGCATATGGTCGTTGTCCACGTGCCCCTGCAGGCCCTTGTCGGCGAAGCGAGCGCGGGACACGGTGGGACCCGAGAGAGCACCGAGCTCGCCGGCGAGCTCGAGCGTGACGGGCTGATCAGCACGGAGGTGGTGCAAAGGATCGCCTGTGACGCCACCATCGCGGTGGCCGTCGACGATGACGTCGGGCATACGATGTACGAGGGCCGAGCCCAGCGCTTTCCGACCGGTGTTCAAAGGCGTGAAGTCAGGAGACGGGACCGACATTGTCGATTCCCTGGTTGTTCCCACGTGACCTTCGCCAACGTCCACCACGTCGTTCCTTGGAAACCCGGAGGTGGGACTGACTTGCCCAACCTCGCCTTTCTTTGTGAATACCACCATCACCTGGTGCACTCGAAGGGCTGGTCAATGACCGGGAACGCCAATGAGGAGCTCACCATCGTCGGCCCAACAGGCCGGGTCATGACGTCGCGCCCTTCGCCCCTTTGGACCAGGGTGACGGACAGACGCCGGGCGTGAGGCGGTCTGAGCAAGCTGCCGGGTGCGGGTGCGGGTGCGGCGGTCCGAGCCGAACCTCCAAAAGGGTCCTAATAGCGCGGCAACGCGATGAAGGCGACGAGGTAGGCGAACAACCCCGCGCCCACGAGCGTGCAGGCGTGGAACACCTCGTGGAAGCCGAAGACCCGCGGCCAGGGGTCCGGCCACTTGCGGGCGTAGACCAGTGCCCCCGCCGTGTAGGCCAACCCTCCCGCGAGCATCAACGTAAAACCGCCCCAGCCGAGACTGCGCACCAGTTGGGGCGCCACGATGATCGGGCACCAGCCCACGACCACGTAAGGGATGGCGACGACCCACTGCGGCGCGTCGAGGAACAGTTGGCGCAGCGCGATCCCGGCGGCCGCTCCGGCCCAGACCATGGTGAGGACGAGCACCTCGGCCCACCCGGTCAGGGCCAGACCGGCCACCGCCGTCGACGTCCCGGCGATGCCGACGAAGATCGCGCTGTGGTCGGCCCGTCGCATGCGCCGCCACGCCGGCGCGGACCAGCGCAGCCGGTGGAACGCCGCGCTGGTGCCGAACATGGCCAGCATCCCGGCGACGTAGACCGCGAGCTCCGCCGTCGCCGCGGCGCCGGGGCTGGCGGCGATCAGGAACGGCCCCCCGATCAGCCAGGCGAAGAACGCGCCGACGTGGAGCCATCCCCGCAGGAGCGGGCGCTCGCCGCGGTTGTCGGCCGACTGCCCCTGCTCGCCCTGGGCCAGCATCGTCACGGGGTCCCCTCCTGCTCCAGCCGGTCGGCCAGCTCCACCTCTCGGCGCGAGATGCCGAGTAGGAAGAGGATGGCGTCGAGGTAGGGCACGCTGAGGGCCGCGTCGGCGGCCTGCCGCACCACGGGCTTAGCGTTGAACGCGATGCCGAGCCCGGCGGCGGCGAGCATGTCGATGTCGTTGGCCCCGTCGCCCACCGCGATGGTGCGGGCCAGTGGGACGCCCGCCGCGGCCGCGAACCCGGCCAGCGCCGTGGCCTTCCCGGCCCGGTCGACGATGGGCCCGTCCAGCTCGCCGGTGATGACGCCCCCGTCCAGCACGAGCACGTTGGCCGCCAGGTGTTCGATGCCGAGGTCGGTCACCAGCGGGCCGATCACCTGGGTGAACCCACCGCTCACCACGGCCAGCTCGTACCCCAGTCGCTTCAGGGTGCGCACGAGCGTGCGGGCGCCCGGCGTGAGCACGATGCCGTCGCGCACGGCCTCGAGGTCCGCCTCCTTCAAGCCCGCCAGGAGGCGCACCCGCCGGCGCAACGCGTCGGCGAAGTCCACCTCGCCCGCCATGGCGGCCTCGGTGACCGCGGCCACCTCGCGGCCGCACCCGCAGCGCTCGGCCAGCAGGTCGATCATCTCGCCCTGCAGCAGGGTGGAGTCCGCGTCCAGGACGATCAAATGCTTCGCCCGACGGTGCAGACCGGCCGACTGCACCGCGAGATCCACCTGGCAGCGAGCAGCGGCCTCGGCCAGCGCCCGCCGCAGGCTGTCGACATCGGCCCCGGCCACGGACAGCTCGTAGCTGTGCACCGGGTAGGCCGCCAGGCGCACGATCCGCTCGATGTTGCCCCCACACCGCGCAATGGAGCCCGTCACCGTCTCGAGGGTGGCGGCGTCGATCGCCGGTGCCAGGAGCGTGACCAGATGGCTCTCGCTGAGCACGTCCAGCTCCGCCTCCACCAGAGGTTCGACCGTGACCTCCACGCCCACCGCGCCGAGGCGCTGCACCAGGACGGCGCGCACCGGCTCCACCTCGGCGGGCACCATGTCCGCCTCGACGCAGAGCAGCAGCCGGCCGTGGACGCGGACCTGCTCCACGTCGTCCACCTCGACACCGCGCTCGGCCAGCGCGCCGAACAGGCGCTCGGAGATGCCGGGGCCGTCCTGCCCGCTCACCGTCACGAGATACGGCGAGGGCGCCTCGGTCATGACCGGGTCACGTCCTTCTCGGTGACCCAGCCGGCTCCCTCCACCCAGCGCTTCACGATGCGCGCCGGCACGCCCGCCACCACGCAGCGGTCAGGGACCTCACCGCGCACCACCGCGCCGGCGGCCACCACGACGTGCTCGCCGATCTGCGCCCCCGGGAGGATGATCGCGTTGGCGCCCAGCCAGCTGCCCGAGCCGATGCGCACCGGGGCTTCGGTCGGCCACTGTCGCCCGATCGGCTCGACCGGGTCCTCGTAGGAGTGGTTCTGATCCGTGATGTAGACGTACGGCCCGGTCTGGATGTCGTCGCCGATCACGATCTCCCAGTGGCCGACGATGTGCGAGCCGCGACCGATGAGGCAGCGGCTGCCGATGGAGACGACAGGGTCGGTCGCCATCTGCTGCCCGGGTGCCATGCCGACCGAGATGGAGGCCTCGGGCCCGACGATCGTCTCGGCCCCGAGGTGGATCAGGTGCTCGTTGTAGACGGCGCCCTGGGGGAACAGCAGGCAGGCGCCCGCGCCCATCCGTCCGAAGCGCTTCCCCCGGGGGTCGTCGGGTCCCACCGCGCCGAGCTCGGCGGCGCCGTCCCAGGCCGCGTGCACCAACCGGGACAACGGCCGCCGCAGCGGTCCGGGGAGGGAACGGGCCCAGCTCACGCAGGAATGGTAGGTGGTGCCGGCGCCCGGGCAGCAAAGGAGCCGCAGGGCTGCACCGGGGGCGCGTGGGTACACTTCGTCCTGTGCCGCCCCTCCCACCGGACGGTGGCTCCGAACCCGGCCCGCTCCCGCCCGAGCGCCCCATCGACCGGCGGCAGTTCCTGCAGCTCTCCGCGCTCGGCGCCGTCGGGTTCGCCGGCGCCACCCACCTGAACAAGCACCCGAAGCAGCGCGTGCCGGCCCGGGCCAGGCACGGCACCTCCCCCCAAGCCGCGGTCGTGGATGCGAAGCTGCCGAGCGGCGTCATCGTGCCGACGGCGCCGTGGCTCATCGCGGAGAACGCCAGGCGCGGCACGCTGAACTGGATCTGCAACCACAACCAGCCCGAGCACGCGCTCGAGGGCTTCGCCAGCCAGGTCAGCGCGGTGCCCGGGGACGACGTGGCGGTGTTCGTCAGCAGCACCGCGCGGGCCGTGCAGGTCCAGGCCTACCGCATGGGCTTCTACCAGGGCCTCGGTGGCCGCCTCATCGTGCAGACCGACTTCGTCCCGGCCAAGGTCCAGGCCGCGCCGGTGGTCACGCCCGGCATCGGCACGGTCACCTGCCCGTGGTCGCCCACGCTGATGCTCAACATCACGAAGGACTGGCTACCCGGCTCCTACCTCTTGAAGCTGGTCGGTGACGGCGGCGAGGAACAGTTCGTCCCCCTCACCGTCCGCGACGACGCTTCGAAGGCGTCGTACGTGTTCCAGAACAGCGTCACCACCTGGCAGGCCTACAACCTGTGGGGCAGCTACAGCCTCTACTACGGCCCCGGCAATGGCGGTCGGGCGGATTTCGCCAGCCGCGCCCGCGCCGTGTCCTTCGATCGTCCCTACCCGCAGACCTGGGCCTCGGGCGCGGCCGACTTCGTCGGCAACGAGCTCCCCCTGCTCTTCCACCTCGAGAGCCTCGGGCTGGACCTGACGTACTGGACGGACATCGACCTGCATGCCCGACCCCAGCTGCTCATGAACCACAACTGCCTCTTCAGCCTGGGCCACGACGAGTACTGGTCCCAGCCCATGCGCCAGGGGGCCGCCGCGGCCAACGCCAGCGGGGTCAACCTGGCCTTCCTCGGGGCCAATGCCTGCTACCGCCAGATCCGGCTACAGCCGACCTCGGTCGGTCCCAACCGCCTGCAGGTCTGCTACAAGGATGCCGCCGAGGACCCGATGGCGCACGAGCAGCCGGCGCTCACGACGGTCAACTGGAACCAGGCCCCGGTCAACAACCCCGAGTCGACCCTCATCGGCTCCATGTACCAGTCGGTCGGGGCCAAGGCGGACATGGTTGTCACCGATGCGTCGTCGTGGTTCTACGACGGCTGCAACCTCTCCGACGGCCAGACCTTCAGCACGGTCATCCTCGGCGAGTACGACCGCTACGTGCCCTCTCTTCCGGGCCCGCACAACGCCGACGTGCTGGCGCACTCACCGGTCCCGGGTCAGTCGAACTGGTCCGACGTCACCTACTACACCGCGCCGGGCAACGGGGGCGGTGTGCTGGCCAGCGGCTCGGCCAGCTTCGTGTCGCTGCTCGGGACCACCGGCGCCATCCCGCCCATCGTCATCGTCGGCGCCAGACCCGGCGTGACCGACGTGATCCGCCGGGCCATGGAGAACGTCTACGGCCGCTTCGGACTGGGACCGGCCACCTCCTACGGCAGCTCGAGCGGGAATTGGTCCGAGGTCTACACCGGGGCCGCGGCCAGCGCGGGAACGGCCGCCGGGACCCCCTCCGCCTGATTATTCCGGCGCGCTGAGCAGGACCGCGGAGGTGCTCCCGGCCGGGATGACACCACTTTCGGGCCCGGCCCCCGTACGATCGACGCCCAGCGATGGCCAATTCCGACACCGACCGCTCCAGAGCGCGCCGCCCGCTCGCCTGGGGTGTGCTGGCGACCGCCGGCCTCAGCGGGCTGGTCCTGAGCGCCTGCTCGTCCTCCTCCCCCACCACCCACCAGGCCTCGGCCCAGGTGACGCCCACCACCCCCACCACGACCACCACGACGACCGCGCCGCCCCCCGCCTGCCCCCTCACCGGGGAGCCGGCATCGGGAGGCAGCGTTCCGCAACGGCCGGCCATGGCGGTGAAGATCGACAACTACCCGGCCGGCCGCCCTCAGTCGGGCCTCGACAAGGCCGACATCGTCTTCGAGGAGCCCGTCGAAGGCGGCATCACCCGCTTCGCCGCCGTGTTCCAGTGCCAGGACGCCGCGCTGATCGGCCCGGTCCGCTCGGCCCGCAACATCGACATCGGTATCCTCGGGCAGCTGGGCAACCCGCTGCTCGCCCACGTCGGCGGCATCAACCCGGTGCTCGCCAACATCAACGCCTCCCCCCTCGTCAACGTGGACATCGGTGCCAGCAACTCGCTGATGATCCACCCCCCGAACCACATGGCACCGGACGCGGACTACACCTCGACCGCCATCGTGTACGGCACGCATCCCACCATGACCACCCCGCCCCAGCCCCTCTTCACCTACTCGGCGGATACGCCACCCGGGGGGACGGCCATCTCGAGCGTGAACATCGACTTCTCGGGCACGTCCAACGTGACGTGGAGGTGGAACAAGGCGACCAACACCTTCCTGCGCTACTACAACGGGACGACCCCGGACATGCTGGCGAACAACGTGCAGAACGCAGCCTCCACGGTCGTCGTGCAGTACGTGCAGATCAGTTACGGCCCCTGGGCCGAGAACGACCAAGGGGGCAAGGAGGTCCAGGCCGACCTGTACCCCGACGCCAGCGGCACCGCCGTCATCTACCGGAACGGCTACGCCATCCCCGGCACGTGGCACCGCTCGACGCTCGGGTCGCCCACCCAGTTCGTCAACGCCTTCGGCGTGCCGATCCCGCTGCAGCCCGGCCAGACCTGGGTCGAGCTCGTACCCAACACGATCATCGCCACGACGACGCCCTAGGCGTCGCTCAAACCGGCGGCTTGCGCGCCACCAGCGCCAGCAGCAGGCAGTCCTCGGCGGCGGCGAACACACCCGGACTCGCGCTGGCCTCGGCTTCGTCGAAGACACCCGCCGCGGCGCCGCGGCGCATCAGGTTGAGGCCCTTGCGCTCGACCACCTCGAAGCCGGCCCGCTCCAGCTTGGCCACGAGCTCGCCCGCCGCGTATTCGATCTTGTGGTCGTGGTTCATCGGTGCATCCGAGCGGAGCCGCCACACCGGGCCGTTCGGCGTGTCGAGACAGAACCAGCCGCCGGGCACGAGCACGCGGAACGCCTCCCGTACGACGGCATCCCCGTCGGCTTCGCTGACGTGCTCAATGGACTGGCCGCTGTAGACGAGGTCGAACGAGCCGTCGTCGTAGCGCCCGAGGTCGACCATGGAGTGGAAGGCGAACTCCACCGGTCCGAGCTCGGACACCACGGGCTCGCCCGACGAGCCCCCGTGATAGATGGCGTCGCGCTCGTCGACGGGCAGGTCCACCACGACCAGGCGCTCGAACGGGTAGGGGTAGCCGAGGTGCACCAGCGCCCCGTCGGGCAAGCCCTGGTGCGTCCCGCCCAGGTCCAAGATGCGCGCCGCCGGCGGCAGGCCCGCCACGAAGTCGCTGCGGCTGACGTGCATGGAGAGCAGCACGTTGCCGATGGGCACGCGCCGGCGGAACTCTTCGGAGTGGGCGAGGGCCTCGGCCACGCCGTGCCGGGACAGCGCACCGTCCGTGAGCTTCTGGACGTACTCAGCGCCACCGGCCGGGTCGGGTTCGCGGTCGAGGACGACGTTGAAGGCCAGGCGCACCGACTGCTTAGGTGGCAGGTAGCGGAACGGGACGGTGGGGACGACGCGGTCGAGGACGCGATAGGCGCGTTGCTTCCATTCACTGGCCGGCATCGCACCATTGTGGTCCGGACGCGAAGCGCTCCGGATCGCTGACCGAGGGAGGCCAGGCGGGCCCGGAGGCTTCGACGCCGTGAGAGGCGGGTGCAGCTAGGAGTCGAGCGAGATCGGGGCGTCGTCGGGGTCGAGGGCGTCCGCCACCAGGAGGTCATCGTCCTTGGGGGCCAGGCACTCGCGCACACGGTCGTTGATCTCGGCCATCAGCTGTGGGTTCTCGACGAGGAACGTCTTCACGTTCTCCCGCCCCTGGCCGAGCTGCTCGCCCTCATAGGTGAACCAGGCACCCGACTTCTTGACGAACCCGAGGTCGACCGCGACGTCGAGGAGCGATCCCTCGCGGCTGATGCCCCGCCCGTACATGATGTCGAACTCGGCCTGCTTGAAGGGGGACGAGCACTTGTTCTTGACGACCTTGACCCGCGTCCGGTTGCCGACCACGTCGGCCCCGTCCTTGATCGCCTCGATGCGCCGGATGTCCAGCCGGATGGAGGAGTAGAACTTCAGCGCGCGGCCGCCCGGGGTGACCTCGGGTGAGTTGTGCACCACGACGCCGTCGATCAGGTAGTTGTGGCTGTCCTCGACTTCGATGTCGAACCGGTGCATGGACCGGGTCGGCGGCTTGACGTGGATGTCGGTCACCGGGAGCGCCACCAGTTCGTACCGCATCGGCGCGAAGTGAGGCTCGACCGCGAAGCGACCCCGGTACGCCGGGAGCAGCTTGTACTCCATGCTCGGGTGCACGAACGGCGCGATCAAGGCGTGGAGTTTGGCCGTCTCATCGTTGGCAAAGACCAGGAGAGCCTTCTTCGCCGCACCGGAGGCGACCAGCTTGGCCCGGATACCCCAGGTGTCGGCCAGGTACGCCACGAGACGCTCGCGGGTTTCACGCTCCATCGCCTCGACGCAGATGGTGGCACGGCCGGTAAGCCCGGCCGTACGCCTTTGGACCCCCTTGGATCGGATGGTGAAGTTCCCGTCGTCCATGTACCACAAGGCGATCGACAGGGGGGTGAGACGCTTGAGGTAGTCGTCGTCGAAGACCTTCTTCTTGCCGACGTAGACGCTTTGCCGGAGCGGAGCCAACTCGGGGAGTGGCGGCAAGTCGTAGGTCACGACCCCGTCCGCTCGGACATGGCGGCTGTGGCCGAGGTTGGAGAAGAGAGATGCCTTCCAATCGGCATAGGGCGCCTGCTTCTTGCAGTGGCTGTAGCGGAACCGCGCTCCATGGCCGCTGCGCGAGGAAGATACGGCGCCGTCGCCCATGAGCGTCCCGCGCAGAGCTTCCCACTGGAAGTCCGACAGGTAGTGCGGCAAGGCCTCCATCACCCGGTCACCCACCTTCAGCCCACCGGCCTCGCGCCAACCACTGGGTGTGCGGATCAGGTGGTTCGAGGTGCAGGCCATCTGGGCCCGGCCGTTCTTCATCGGCTTGGCCACGGTGATCTGGAGGAACTTGTCGGTTGTCCCGTTGTCGAACCAGTTCACGACGCGCTTCGGAACGATCACCCCGACCTTCGGGTCGTAGGACAGCACCTCGACGGGGAGGCGCTGATTGACGATCTTCCCGATCTTCTCCGTGCTCCCGTCGGCCAGGACAACCCGGGCGCTGTAATTGAAGCAGCCATACATGACGCCGATCTTCTCCCGCAGCTGGTTGATGAAGATGGCGATGGTGCTGGACTTCGAGAGCGTGCCCGTCAGCTTGCGCAGCGCCTGGGACATGAGCCGCGCCTGGAGACCCACGTGGGTGTCCCCCATCTCCCCCTCGATCTCGGCCCGTGGCGTCAGGGCCGCCACCGAGTCGATGACCAGGACGTCGAGCGCGCCGGAGCGGATCAGCATGTCGGCGATCTCGAGCGCCTGCTCGCCGGTGTCCGGCTGCGAGATGAGGAGGTCGTCGACGTTGACCCCGATGGCCCGCGCGTAGACGGGGTCCATGGCGTGCTCGGCGTCGACATAGGCGCAGATGCCGCCGTTGCGCTGCGCCTCGGCCACCACGTGCATGGCCAAAGTCGACTTCCCCGACGACTCGGGGCCGTAGATCTCCACGATGCGGCCCCGGGGGAGTCCCCCGATACCCAGCGCGAGGTCCAGGGAGAGCGCCCCGGTGGGGATGGACTCGATGTTCATCGAGAGGTTGTCGCCCATGCGCATGACCGAGCCCTTGCCGAACTGCTTCTCGATCTGGCCCAGCGCGGCATCCAGTGCCTTCTCCCGTTCCGTTTCGGCCATCCCTCTCTCCTCTGTGAGTGTGCTGCGACTGTGTGCTGCGACTGTGGTGCGACTGTGTGTGTTTCGACTTGTGCCGGCCCCGCTCGGCGCCGTTGTGGTGACCCTACGGCGGGGGTGTGACGGCCTACCGGTGCTGCCTGTCGGGCTGCCCGTTGGCAGCATAACGAACGTGTGTTCGTAGGGTGTGGACCCTCGATGCACCAGGAGGCGTCGCCCGGAGAACGGTCGGGCGCAGAACCGGCCGGGCACGCGCGGACGGGACGATCGGCGAACGAGCGGGGTGCCGCGTCCATGCGAAGCTGACATCTCCCGGGCGTGAACGGGTGGGGAGGAGGGCAGGTGGTGGTCGCGAGAAGGCTGGTGACCGGCGTGCTGCTGGCGGCTGCGTGGGCCACCGGCGTGGCGGCCGGGGCGACGCCCGTCGCTGCCGCGCCGTCGGGCTCCGGCACGAGCGCCTCGTCCCTCTACAAGGACGCGCTCGCCACCACCCACTCATGGTCGGTGCACTACACCTCCAACTCGACCGAGTCCAAGCAGACGCTCGTCGAGAGCGGCGATGCCGGGCCGGCCTCGGGGAGCCAGACCGTCCGCCTGGGCCACGGGTCGATCTCCATCTTCGTCATCGGCGGCATCTCCTACCTCAGAGGCAATCTCTCCGGCCTCGAGAGCCTGGCGGGCCTCAGCGCGTCCCAGGCGGCCGAAGCCACGGGCCAGTGGATCGAGTTCTCGACCGACAACTCGGCCTTCGCCCCCGTGGTCGCCGGGGTTCGCTCGCACGACCTGGCCAAGGATCTGGCGCTCCGGGCCCCTCTCTCCCTCGGGCCTGGACGGATGCTCCACGGGGACGCGGTCGACGCCATCGACGGCACCCAGACCTTGGGTCGGAAATCCCAGCACGTCGTCCTCTATGTCCGCGCCCACGGCTCCCATTTCCCGGTCGAGGAGGATTCGGTGAACGCAAAGGGGCAGTCCACGGCCGCCGAGCACATCACCTATTCCAGGTGGGGGGAGAAGGTGCGGCCCGAGGCCCCCGAGGCGACCGTCTCCGTGGGGCCCATCAGCGCCGTCTGACGGGCGGCCGACCGCGGTCCGGCCCGCGGGCGTGGGAAGATGGGGACTGTCGCCCACCTGGCCGAGCCGGCGCTCGCCGCCGCCATCGAGCCGGGCCTCCAGGAGAGTGAAGGTCATGCCCCCCTTGCGCCACACCCCCGCCCGCACCGTCGCGGCCGCCGCCGGACTCGCTGCCACGGCCGCTCTGTCCCTGGCCACGGCTGCGGCCCCCGCCGGGGCCGCCACAAAGCCCGCGACGAGCGCGACGAGCGCGACGGATCGGTACAACGCGGCCCTGAAGGCCGTGGGCAGCCAGGGGGTGCACTTCGACTCCGTGGCCCAGCAGAACGGGGCCACCCTCGTGGTGAGCGGCGATGCCGGCACGACCTCGGGTTCGCAGACGCTGATCGTGAAGAGCAAGACGCTCAACGAGCACATGAGGGCTCTGGTGGTGGGGCCGACCGGGTACGTGAGCGGCAACGCCGCCGCCCTCCAGAACGTGATCGGTCTCACCAAGGCGGAGTCGTCGAAGTACGCGGGCAAGTGGCTGTCCTTCCCGACCTCGAACGGCGGCCTCGGCGAGCTCGTCGGCGGCCTGCTCTCGTCGCAGGTGTCGAAGGAACTCGAGATCGGCGGCCCCTACACCTACGGCGAGCCCACCACGGTGGCTGGCCAGCAGGCGACGGCGATCAAGGGTTCGGTCGCCACCCAGAGCGGCGGCAAAGTGCCCGTCGTGCTCTACCTCCCCTCCAGCGGCACCCCGCTGCCGATCCGTGAGGTGACCAACGCCAGCAAGTCGGGCGGCTCGTCGGCCATCCACGGCACGGTGACCTTCTCGCACTGGGGCGAGAACAAGAGCCAGACGGCACCGACCCACGCGGTCTCGCTGCTCAAGCTCGTCCCCGCTTCCTCGTCCACCGGGGGGTAGTCAACGCGTGGCGCCGCTGCTCGAGGCCGTGCAGGGCGACATCACGACCGAGCGGGTGGACGCCGTCGTCAACGCGGCCAACCGCCGGCTGCTCGCGGGCGGTGGCGTCGACGGCGCCATCCACCGCGCGGCGGGAGCCGAGCGCCTGCAGGCGGCCTGTCGCGCCATCGGCGAGTGCCCGCCCGGTCAGGCTGTGGTGACCGACGGGTTCGACCTGCCCGCGCGCTTCATCATCCACACCGTGGGTCCGGTCTGGCACGGCGGGGCGGCGGCCGAGCCCGAAACGCTGGCCGCCTGCTACCGGAACGTGCTGGTGGTCGCCGACGAGGTGGGCGCCCGCTCAATCGCCTTCCCCGCCATCTCGACCGGGGTCTACGGCTACCCCTCGGGGCAGGCCGCCGAGGTTGCGGTGACCACCATCCGCGCGGCGGACACCGACGTGACCCTCATCCGATTCGTCGCCTTCGACGGCCTGACGCTCGCGCGCTACCGCGAGCTGCTCGGCTGAGTTCGCCGGGACTCCCCGTCAGGACGAGGCGCCGGATGCCACGTTGTAGACGGTCACGCCGCCCACCGTCTCGGCGGTGAAGTGCGACTCCACCCATGACGTGATCTGCGAGGCGTCATCCGAGCCCCCTGCACCGCCGCCGAACCCACCGCCGCCGAACCCACCGCCGCCGAACCCACCGCCGCTGGCGATGAAGTAGTGGATCTTGCCCGCGGCGACGTACCGCTCGAACTGTGCCAGCGTTGGCGCTGGGTCGGTGCCGTTGAACCCGCCGATGGCCATCACGGGCTCGCCGCTGGCCAGCTGGTAGCCGGCCGCGTTGTTCGAGTTCAACGTGGCGGCCGCCCAGGCGTACCGGCCCGCGTCGGCCTGCAACGCCTTGGTCAGGGCCGGGTTGGACTGGCTGGCGTTCAGGAACCCGGCGCCACCACCACCACCACCACCACCGAACCCGCCGCCTGCGCCGCGTCGGAACCCGCCGCCGGCCCCGAACGGTGGCGCCCCGCCCGGCAAGCCGCCCGTGCCCGTACCCGTCCTGGCCCCGGGTCCGCCCTGGGTCCCGCCACCGGGGAAGCCGCCACCCCCGAAGGCCCGGCGGAATCCGCCGCCCGGGAAGCCGCCGCCCGGGAAGCCGCCGCCCGGGAAGCCGCCGCCGAAGCCGCCGCCGGGGCCGCCCTGGCCGGCCGCCGTCGGCGTCGGCGTCACCGACGGGATCGCTCCTTGCTGCGCGGTGGCCGCCGTGGCCACCGTCGAGAAGAGCGGTGCAGCCAGTGCGGCGACGAAACCCAGCGTGGCCACCAACGCGATGGCGAGCTTCGGGACGTTGCGCAATAGCGGGAGCACCAAGATGGCGACGACACCGAGCGCGCCGACCACCGCCACGAAGGGGCGGAGGGCGGGGAACCAGTCCGCGGTGCGGCCGAGGAGGACGTAGCTCCAGACGACCGTCGCGGCCAGACCCGCGGCCAGGCCGACCCGGCCGGCCCAGCTGTCACGGCGCTGCCAGAGCCCCATGGTGGCGATGCCGATCAGAGCTCCGAGCGGCGGGGCGAGGGCCACGGCGTAGTAGGGATGGATGATGCCCTGGGCCAGGCTGATGACGAGCCCGATGCTCACGAGCGAGCCGCCCCACAACAGGAGTGCGGCGCGTTCGCGATCGGTGCGACGGGCCCGCACGGTGATGACGAGCAGTACCGCACCCATCACCAACGCGCCGGGCAGTAGCCACGACATCATGTTGCCGAACTCGGTGTTGAAGAGACGGGTGACACCCGTGGGGCCCCACATGCTGCCGGCGACCCGACCGCCGCCGACGCTGCCCGACTCCTGCCCGGTGATCCGCCCGAGGCCGTTGTAGCCGAAGATGAGGTTGAGGATGCTGTTGTCCTGCGACCCGCCGACGTACGGGCGGTCCGCGGCGGGCGTCAGGGCAACGGCCGCCACCCACCAACCCGCCGCCACCACGACGGACAGGCCCATGAGGCAGACCTGCCACACCCGGCGCCACCATCCCGTCGGCGCGGCGAGAAGGTAGACGACGGCCATCACCGGCAGGATCAGGAACGCCTGCATCATCTTGGTGATGAAACCGAAGCCCACCAACGCGCCGGCGAGGACGAGCCACTTGGTCTGCGCCCGCTCGAGCCCGCGCATGGTGGCGTAGGTGGCCGCCGTGAGGAGGAGCGCCAGCATGGCGTCGGGGTTGTTGTAGCGGAACATCATGGCGGCCACCGGGGTGAGCGCGACCACGGCACCGGCCAGGAGCGCTGCTTGCGCGCTGAACCAGCGCCGCACGGAGAGGTACACCAGGGCGACGGTGGCCACACCCTCGAGGGCCTGCGGCGCCAGCATGCTCCACGAGTTGAGGCCGAAGATCCGTGCGGAGATCTCCATCGGCCACAGGGACGCCGGCGGCTTGTCGACGGTGATGAAGTTGGACGAGTCCGACGACCCGAAGAACAAGGCCTTCCAACTCTTCGTACCCGCCTGGACGGCGGCGGAGTAGAAGGAGTTGGCCCAGCCGCTGGCACCGAGGTCCCACAGGTAGAGGACGGCGGTGGCCGCGAGCAGGGCGAGCAGGGCGGGGCGGACCCAGGCGGCGTCGCTCTCCTTGCCTCGCACGAAGCGGGCCAGCCTGCCGCGACGGGGACCGGGCGGCCAGGTCGGCGCGGCCGGAGCGGCCTGCTCGCCCGCCTCGGCTGGCGGAGCGGCGAGCGGAAGCGGAGGGTCGAGGACCCCCACCGCGGCGTCGGGGGCGGGCGTCGCATCGGTCATCGTGGAACCTCCATCGGGCCGGTGCCGGCACGGGCGCTCGGGCGGAAGATCCAGGCCCGCAGGACAGCGAAGCGGAAGACGGCGGCGAGCACGTTGGCCACGGTGAGGGCCACCAGCTCGGGGATGAGGGCGGACGGGGCGACCCATTGGGCCACCACCAGCCCGAGCGTCGTGAAGCCGAGGCTCACCAGGTACAGGCCCCCGGCGACCGCGAAGAGGCGGCCGCGTCTGGCCTGGCCGTCCGTGGTGCGGGAGAGCTCCCGGTGCACCGCCGTGTTGAAGAGGGTGGCGATGGCCATGGCGACGGCATTGGCACCAACGGCGCCGAGCAGCGGCCGCCAGGCAATGAAGAGGAAGAGATACCCGAGCGTGGAGACGATGCCCACGCCCGCGAAGCGCAGGAGCTGGTCGGCCGCAACCTCGTTCGAGCGGACGCGGCGCAGGCCCTTGGGGCGCCGGACCAGCATCCGCCACACGCCCCGCAGGTCGTCCGCCGCCGTCGTGACGAGGTGGACCCGCGAGTCGGGGTCGTCGACCCAGTCCACCGGGACCTCGCCGATCCGCAGACCCAGCCGCTCGGCCGTCACCAGCAACTCGGTGTCGAAGAACCACTCGTTGTCCTCAATGAGCGGCAACAACTTCTCAGCCGCGTCCCGGCGCAGCGCCTTGAAACCGCACTGGGCGTCGCTGAACCGGCCTTGCAACGTGAGCTTGAGCAACAGGTTGTAGCTGCGCGAGATCAGCTCGCGCTTGGGACCGCGCACGACGTGCGCGCCTGGCGCCAGCCGCGAGCCGATGGCCACGTCCCGGTGGCCGGACAGCAGCGGCGCCACCAGCGGCAGGAGGGCCGGCAGGGAGGTGGAGAGGTCCACGTCCATGTAGGCGACCACCGGGGCGTCACTGGTCGACCACGCGGCGCGCAGCGCGTAGCCGCGACCCTTGCGGGGCAGATGCAGAGCGGCCACACCGCGCATGGTCGCGGCCAGTTGGTGTGCCACCTGCTCGGTGTCGTCCGTGCTGGCGTTGTCGACCACGGTGATGAGTGCCCGGAAGGGGAAGGACTCGTCGAGGAACGTGCGCAGGGCGGTGATGCGCTCCGCAAGCTGCGGTGCCTCGTTGTAGACCGGCACGACGATCTCGACGTCCAACGGGACACGGCGAGGATCGACGTCGGCCTCGAAGGGAGCCAGGGCTGTCATTGCCGCCATGGTGCCGCTGCCGTCTCCGGCCTCGGTGAAGCTCCGCTGTGGATCCGGTGTGAATCTCGGACGGCGGCCGCCGAGGCGCCCGTCAGGTGCCTGGTTCGGGGGTCCCGTCCCCTGAGACCGGATCGTGACCCGGCTCGGCGGCGCAGACCGGGATCAGCACCGTGACCACCAACCCCTCCCCCGGTGTCGAGGCGGCCGAGACGGTCCCGCCGTGGGCCGCCACGATGGCCGCGACGATGGAGAGCCCGAGGCCGCTGCCGCCCCCGGTCCGGGCCCGGGCCGGGTCAGCCCGGTAGAAGCGCTCGAAGACCCGCCGGGCGTCCTCGTCCGGCATGCCGGGACCCGTGTCGCGGACCTCGATCTGCGCCTGGTCGCCGATCTGGTCGACGTGCACGGTGGCCGTCGTGCCGGGCGGCGTGTGTGCCCGGACGTTGGCCAGCAGATTGTCGAGGACCTGACGCAGGCGGTCCCTGTCGCCGATGACCTCAATGGGACGCGCCGCCCAGAATTGCACGGGCCACTCGGGCCCGACGGCGGCCGCGGTACGGACGGCGTCGGAGACCAAGGAGACGAGCTCCACCGGTGCCGTCTCCATCGGCACGCCCTCGTCCAGGCGGGTCAGCGTGAGGAGGTCGTTGACCAGCCGGTCCATGCGGGCCGTCTCGGTGCGGATGCCCGAGACGATGCGTGGCAGGTCGTCGGCGTGCTGGGACCCGCCCCGTTCGAAGAGCTCGGCGTAGGCCGACACGGCGGCAATCGGTGTACGCAGCTCGTGCGAGGCATCGGCGACGAACTGGCGCAGGTGTTGCTCGTTCTCCCGCAACCGTGACTCGGAGGCGACGCGGGCCGAGAACGCCGCCTGGATCCGCTCGAGCATCACGTTGAGTGCCCGGGCCAAGCGACCCACCTCGGTGGCCTGGTCCGCGCCGGGGACTCGCTGGTCGAGGTCGCCGGCCGCGATGGAGTCTGCGGTCCGCTCGACGTCCTCGAGCGGACGGAGCCCGAGCCGGACGAGCCACCATCCGCCCGCCAGGGCCAGGACGAGCGCGCCCGCCGTCACCGCCAGCTCGGTCAGGAACAGGGTGTGCAGGGTGCTGTTCTGATCGACGAGCGGCTGCGCCTGCACCAGCACGTCTCCGCCCAATGCCCCGTTGACGACCTTCTCCGCCCGGACACGGAACGACGGCCCGTCCGGAGCGACCGACCCTGTCGTGAAGTACGCCACTTCCGACCCGTCGGGCTGGGTCGAGAACCCGGAGATCTGCGCGGGCAGCTGCGGACGGTACGAATGATCGGCGACGTAGGCGGGACACTCGAGGCCTTGGACCACTCCGCCGCTCTGCTTGACGACGGAGATGTAGCTGATGCCGAAGATGTTGGGGAAGCCTCCACCACCGTCACCGCCTCCGCCGCCGGGGCCGCCTCGGTTGTCCACCGGGCTGCCGCCACCGCCGCTCTGCGGTGAGGGACACACGATGTTCCCGGTCGCCTGGTCCACGACCACGTGGGGCTGGCGTTGCGCCAGCTCCTGATCGACCTGGTTGTAGAGGGAGGAGCGCAACGCCGAATAGGTGGCGAAGTCGGCCACCACGAGCGCGACGATGGCGATCGCCCCGACCGCGAGAAGGAGTCGGAGCCGTAGCGACACTCAGGCCGCTCCTCCCGCCGACTCGGGCTCCCGGAGGGTGTAGCCGACGAGACGGATGGTGTGGATGAGCGGGGGGCCGAACTTCTCGAGCTTCTTGCGCAGGTAACTGACGTACGTCTCCACGACGTTGCCGTCGCCACCGAAGTCGTAGTGCCACACGTGGTCCAGGATCTGCGACTTGGAGAGGACGTGGCGCGGGTTGAGCATGAAGTAGCGCAGGAGGTTGAACTCCGTCGCGGTGAGGTTGATGGCGTTCCCGGCCCGCCGGACTTCGTGCGCGCTCTCGTCGAGCTCGAGGTCCGAGAAGCGGAGCACCCCGTCGTCCTCAGGCTCGTACCCGGTGCGACGCAGGATGGCGTGCACCCGGGCGATCACCTCGGCCAACGCGAAGGGCTTCGTCACGTAGTCGTCGCCTCCGACCGTGAGGCCGGCCAGCTTGTCCTGCAGCGTGTCGCGCGCAGTGAGGAAGAGGACGGGCACCCGTAGCCCGTCGGAACGCAGCCGACGCGTCACCTCGAGGCCGTCGAGGTCGGGCAGCATGACATCGAGGATGACCAGGTCGGGCGGGTCCTCCTGGGCTTGCGCCAGGGCCTTGCGCCCCGTCATCGCCTCGTCGACCTTGAACCCCTCGTAGCGCAGCGACGTCGCGACCGCATCGACGATGGAGGGCTCGTCGTCAACCACCAGGACCCGTGGTCCGTTGTCCGTCTTCATTTGGCCATACCTCCCTGACGCACAGGATCGCGCCCCGGTTTCCGCGTCAAGTGTGACCCGCCTGTGGGCCCCCTGTGAGCGCGGGTGCTCAGCCGGAGTGGGCGTCGAGGGCGCGTCGCAGCAGGTCAAGAGCCGAAATGGCCCCGTACTGTCGCACGCGTTCGCGGTCGCCGGGCACCCGCAACTCGCGGGTCTGGGCCGGCTCGCCGGGAAGGTGCAGGCCCACGAAGACGGTGCCTGGCGCCACGCCCTCCTGGTCGTCGGGCCCCGCCACCCCCGTGATGCCGAGGCCGACGTCGGACCGGGTCACCCGGGCGGCACCCTCGGCCATGGCCGCCGCGGCCGACTCGGTGACCACCGGCCCGGTGGGCACCCCCAGGACGTCGAACTTGACCTGCGAGTCATAGGCCACGACGCCACCGCGGAACCACGACGAGGCACCGGCCACGTTGACGAGGCGTGAGGCGATGAGCCCGCCCGTGAGTGACTCGGCGACGCCGAAGGTCAGGCCCCGGGCGATGAGCAGCTTGGCCACTGCGACCTCCATCGACTCGTCGTCGACGCCGAAGACGATGTCACCGAGGCGTTCGTCGATGGCGCGACGCACCTCGACCTCCTCCTTGTCGAGCAGCGCGGTGACATCCTCGAGCGTGCGGGCGCGGGCGGTGACGCGCACCTTGATCCCCTCGATCCCCGACGCAAGGAAGGCGAGCGTGACGTCGCCGGCGGCGTCGAGCACGTCGATGCGGTCCTGGAGGGATTCGGCCAGCCCGGATTCGCTCGCGCCCCACGTGCGCAGGACGCGACTGGCGATGACGCCATCCTCCTCCCCCGACTCGGCCAGGCGGGCGCGCAGGTCGGGCAGGATGCCGCGCTCGAACATCTCGGCCATCTCGTAGGGGACGCCGGGCACCGCGTAGACGACCTTGTTCCCGACGGGGCAGATGAGGCCGGGGGCCGTGCCGGCCACCTGCGGGATGATGGCGGCCCCCCGCGGCACGTCGGCCTGGCGGGCGTTGTTGGCCGACATGGTGCGGCCCCGCGCCTCGAAGAAGCCGGCGATGACGTCGACGATCGCCTGGTCACGCACGAGCGGGACGCCCATTACCTCGGCGATGGCCTCCCGCGTGATGTCGTCCTGGGTGGGCCCCAGTCCGCCGCACATGATGACGCCGTCGCTCCGGGCCAGCGCGGTGCGCAGCGCCAGGGTGATGCGGTCGTGGTTGTCGCCGACGGCCTGGTGGAAGTGGGAGGCGACGCCGTTGGCCGCCAGGTGCTCGCCCAGCCAGGCGGAATTGGTGTCGGCGATCTGGCCCAGGAGGAGCTCGGTGCCGACCGCGACGATCTCGATCCTCACGGGCTGACCTTACGATGCGGCCGGCCGGTGCAGCGCCCGCCGACCGTCGAGCAGGTACTCGGCGCCGGTGTAGAGCGTCAGCGCACAGGCGAACCAGATCGCGGCGACCTGCAGCGTGTGCTGGTGGGCCAACGGGGGGATGATGACTGTGCCGATCGCGATGTCCTGAACCAGCGTCTTGAGCTTGGCCGACTTGCGGGCCGGGATCGACACGCCCCGTCGGCCGACCCACGAGCGGTAGAGCTGCATGCCGACCTCGCGGATGGTGATGAGGATGACCGGGAGCCAGGGCAGGTGGCCCTGGGCGGCCAGGGTGAACATGGCGCCGAGGACGCACGCCTTGTCGGCCAGCGGGTCGAGGAAGGCGCCCGAGCGGGTCGTGCCGTGGCGACGGGCCATGTAGCCATCGAGCCCGTCGCTGCCGGCAAGGATCAGGCCCACCACGACGTTGATCCACGACGCCCCCCAGGCCACGAGCATGAGCACGTAGACCGGCGCCGCGAGAAGGCGGGCCACGGTGACGGCGTTGGCCGGCGTGACCAGGGCGCTCGGTCCGAAGGCGAAGCCCGGGTGCGAGGGGGGCTCGTGGGTGGCCTCGCTCATGGTGCTGCTCCGGCCCCTGCGCCGGCGGCAACCGGACCACGGTCGGCGGCCACGGCGTGCAGGTCGGGGCCCTCCGCGCCGGTGATGGTGACGTCGACGAGACTGCCCACCCGCATATTCGTCGGCAGGTACACGATGCCGTCGATCTCCGGTGCCTCGTGCACCGTGCGGCCCCGGCCTGGTGCGTCGACGAGGACCCGCCGGGTCGCGCCGATCAGCGCGTCGCGCTTGGCGGCCGTGATGGCGTCCTGCAGCTCGGCACACTCGCGCAGGCGCTCGAGCGCGAGCTCGGTCGCCACCTGCTCGTCGAGTCCGGCGGCGTGGGTGCCGTCCTCACGGGAGAAGGGGAAGAAGCCGGCCCAGTCGAGCTGCGCCGCTTCCAAGAACTCGAGCAGCAGGTCGTGGTCGCGCTCGGTCTCGCCCGGGTAGCCGAGGATGAACGAGGACCGGAACGTGGCCTCGGGGTCGGCGGCCCGGATGTCGGCGATGCGACGCAGGAAGCGTTCGCCGTCGCCCCAGCGGCGCATGCGGGCGAGGAGCGGGCGCGCCACGTGCTGGAGCGAGAGGTCGAAGTAGGGCACACCGGTGGCGAGCACGGTCTCGATCAGCTCGTCGGTCAGTCCGGAGGGATAGAGGTAGAGGAGGCGGGTGCGCTCCACCTGCGCCGACACGGCGCGGGTGAGGGCGGCAATGGGCGACGGGCCGTGGGCGATGCGGGTCCGGCGGCCGGGGCCCGAGCGGTCCCGACCGTAGGAGGCCAGGTCCTGGGCTACCAGGACGATCTCGCGGAGGTGCGGCGCGCCGTTATCGGGGACGCGCAACGCGGCGATCTCGGCCAGCACCTCCTCGGGCGAGCGGGAGCGCTGCTTGCCCCGGAAGGACGGGATGGCGCAGAAGCCACAGATGCGGTCACAGCCCTCGGCAACCTTCACGTAGGCCCAGGGCGCGCGGGCGGCGGGCCGGGGCAACTCCAGGAGGTCGAACCCGTTCGTCGCCGGCCGCGGGATGGGCGTGCGGCGTCCCGTCGTGAGGGCCACGGGAACGGAGCGGGTGGCGGAAGGAGTCGTGAGGGGAGCGGTGAGCTCGGCCCCGAACCCAGCCACGAGGTCCACCTCGGGCAACGCGTCGCGCAGCTCGTCGCCGTAGCGCTCGGCCATGCACCCGGTCACGACGAGGCGGGCACCGGGCCGGCGCCGGTCGGCCAGGCTCAACACGGTGTCGATCGACTCCTGGCGGGCGGCGTCGATGAAGGCGCAGGTGTTGACCACGACGAGGTCGGCTGCTTCAGCGTCGGGGGCGCGCCCGTATCCCTGCGCAGTGAGATAGCCCTCCAACTTGTCGGAGTCGACCTGGTTCTTCGGGCACCCCAAAGTCTGAAGCCAGTAGAGGCCCACGACGTCACACACTCCTCGCACCAGGCCGTTTCCCGCCGGGGCGACGGGGCACGGCAGGCCCGACTGAGCGGGCCGACTATCCGGTCGTCGGGCACCAGATGCCCGACTCCCGAGCGGAGAGGGAGGGATTTGAACCCTCGGACCCGGTTACCCAGGTCAACTCATTAGCAGTGAGTCCGATTCGGCCGCTCTCGCACCTCTCCATGCAGTTCAGAGGGCTGTTTATGCCTCCGACCCTACCGTTGTGTCTCAATAGTGTCTCAATCGCGGTAGCATTGTGGTTGCTCACGGTTCCAGCGGGAGGCAACCAAGATGGCAAGGCAACAGGGACAGAAGGTCGGGACATACGGCACAGGAAGCCTAACGGAGACTGCACCAGGGTCCGGAGTCTGGCGCTACCGCTACCGGCTCGATGGTCGACAGCTGCGGGCCACGTTCGGCAGCAAGGCCGACCCGCTGACTCGCAAGCAGGCGGAGCGGGCCGTGCGCAAGCTGGAGCCGGTTGAGCCGACGCCGACGAGGTCGAGCGGTGGTCCGACGTTCGGCACCGTGCTGACGGAGTGGCTCGACTACGGGAGGACGCAGCAGGGCAAGCGGTGGGCACCTCGCACCGCCGACGAGAACCGGAGCCAGGTCGAGAACCGCATCCGTCCGGCACTCGGTGAGATCCGGCTGGCCGACCTGTCGGCCGACCACCTGGAGCGGCAGTACGAAGTGTGGACCGACGTCGATGGACTGTCCGACAACAGCGTGCACCGCTTCGCTGCGTTGATCTCGTCGGCGCTGTCGTTCGCAGTGCGTCGCCGCTACATCGCCGCCGCACCGAAGGCCGTCGCACCGGCTGCGACGAAGTCCACGAAGAAGATCCCCGACGCCGCCGAGGTCGCCAAGCTGCTCGCCGCCGCCGAGGACTACGGGCACGACATGGCACCGGCCATCGCAATCGCCGCACTGACCGGCGCTCGTGCGGGTGAAGTGTGCGCACTGCGGTGGGCCGACGTCGACCTGAAGCGTGGACTCATCCGCATCGACAAGTCGGCGACCGAGGTCGGTGGCGTCGTGTCGATCAAGGGCACGAAGACGGGTGACGAGCGCACTGTGAAGATCAAGGGCCGGAACCTCGCAGTCCTCCAGGCCGTATGCCAGCCGGGACCGGCCGACACTTACGTGATCGACGGCGGGACGGAGCCGGTGAACCCCGGCGTGCTGTCCGATCGGTTCGCGTGCGTCCGTGGCGCTGCGCACGTCCGTGGAGTCACCTTCCACTCGCTGCGCAAGTACATCGCCACGCAGTGGCACCTGGCGGGCATCTCTGACCGCGAGATCGCCGACAGCATCGGCTGGAAGTCGACCAGGATGCTCGACGTGTACGTGGGGCCGACGCACAGCGGTGCCGGTGCAGCTGCAGCCGTGGAACTGCTGTGACGGCGGTCTGGCGGGACGACGTCGAGCCGCTGCCGATCTACGGGTACGGCAGCGACCCGACACGGGCCGAGGAGCCGGACGGCGACATCTTCGCCTACATCGACTCCGACGACCCGACCGTGACGCCGCTGCAGCGACTCCTCTACTCTCCGCCCGTGTAAACGCAGCGGTCCCTCGTGCAGTGAACGGCCCCGCTACGGCGGGGTCGTTCCATGTCTGCGTTTACACGCGCTCCGTTGAGTGATGGAACTGTCGGGCGATACTATGGAGTTGCACCCAGTGAGTCGGACTTCATCCGACTGGCAAGGGTCGCCGGTACAATGGAGTCGTACCCAGTAGGGTCGGCTCCATTCACCCGGCGCACCTCGCTGGTTATAATGGAGTCGTACCGTAGTGTCGGCAACGCCGACAGCTAAGATGGTGGAAGAAGTCGTACCCAGTAGGGTCCGGCGCAGTTGGCCGGTACAATGTTGGAAGTCGGGCGAGATCCGGCGAGCAGTGAATGGGGTTAGCCGCAACAGTGCGGTGAGACAGGCAACGCCGATCCGTACGGCGACCTGAGCCTCCGGTGGTGCACCCGCTGCAAGGCGGGGAGCTAGGGGCCACGAACCTAACGTGAAAGCGAGGTTCGTGGTATGTCCACGAAGAAGATGACGGCCAGGGAACTGGCCGAACTGCCGGTGCTGACACTCGACCAGGCGGCGCAGCTGCTGCAGTGCTCGCCGGAACACCTGCGTCGACAAGCACGAGCCGGAAACCTGCCGGGACTCGTGACCGTGGCCGGTGTGTATCGAGTGAAGGCAGACGCACTGCTGGCGGGTGAGTCATGACCGCCGCCGCCGAGAGGCACCCAGACTGGGAGGGCCTCCCCGGCCACCCGGACGACCGGCCGTCGAAGACGGTCGTCGAGACGAACATGGAAACCACACACGATTGCGCACCGGAAACGTGCGGGTTCGATCCGTCGGAACGGTTCATCGAACCGGAAGACGGTGTGACATGGCGGAGAGAACACGGAACGTGGATCTACGGTCCAACGGATCGCGGCGGAATGGTCGGAACACAACCCGGTTACTACCGGCGCAACGTGATGTGATGGTGTTCGGGGAAGCGTACAGCGGTAAAACGTTCGTGATGCTGGACATGTTGTTGTCTATCGCCAACGGTATCCCGTGGATGGGCACGAGGTCGACGAGTAGAAGGTCGCTGCAGCAAGTTGCTGCACGAGAAAGAAGGAGGCAGGAATGAGAAGAGGAACATGGAGACGGATGACATCATCACGCTGGTCGATACAGCGAAGCTGCTGAAGATCAGCCACAGCACGGCGTACCGGATGGCTGAACGCTCGGAGCTACCGGGCGCTGCGAAGGTGGCCGGACAGTGGAGAGTGAACCGTGAGGCGATGCTGCAGGGACTCGGACTGGCGGTGGCGTCGTGAAGCGATGGGTGTCCCCAGATCGCACCTGCGCCGGGACTGCCCGACTCATCAGTGAAAACACGAAGACGACGCTGCTACGGAACGACTGCGTCGAGCGGTGCGAGCGGGCCGACAGAGAACCTGCACGGGAACGTGGCATGGAGCGAGGAGTGCCGACCGATGTCTGATGAGTGGACGAAGATGGACTGGCAACTGGCTGCCCTGTCGGACGAAGTGTACGACGCCGACGAGGACTACGGACCTGAGTACCTGCTCGACATCATCGGAGTCTCGTGCGACCAGCGGAACTGCTATGGAGTCAGCGAGCAGAAGCTACACGAGCAGTTCGGCAAGGTCATCGTCTGGTGCCAGAAGTGTGGCACGGACCTTGGACACGTCGCACGAGAGAAGCACAAGATCCCCAGAAGTGCACCGCTGCTCGTGCGCCCGACGATCAACCTGACGGGTGCCAACCTGCAGTTCGCCGAGGACATGCTCCGTGCACTGGAGCGGGCGCAGACGCCGCACCATCACCTGTTCGTCGTCGGCAGCACGTACTGCGTCGTGAAGGCGGACGGTAGCGTCGAGCAGCTGAACAGCATGCAGCTGCGCACCAAGCTGGCCGAGGTCATGCAAGTCCGTACGGAGCGAGGCAAGCTGACCGATCCGCCGCCGACACTGGTCGAGGCGATCAAGGCTGTCGCGCGGGAGCAGGCCATCATGCCGAGACTGGAGCGAGTCGTCACAGTGCCGGTGATCCTGTCCGACGGTCGGGTGCTCGACACGCCAGGATACGACGCACAGTCCTGCACGTACTACATGCCGACCGTCGAGGGCATCGAAGTGCCCGACACAGTGACGCAGGCTGACGTCGATGCTGCGGTGCAGCTGCTGGTCGAGGAGTACCTGGGCGACTTCCCCTTCACGTCGCAGGCTGATCGTGCGAACGCCATCGGGTACATGATCCTGCCGTTCGTGCGCACGCTCGTGGGGCCGACGCCGATCGGGTTCTTCGGTGCGCCCAAGCCGGGACACGGTAAGACGAAGGTGTGTCGAGCCGTGCTACTGCCAGGGTGCGGACTGATCCCGTCGACCAGCTGGTCGCACTCCAGTGCAGAGCTGGAGAAGAAGCTGTTCGCTGCACTTCGCAAGGCTCCGGTCTGTGTGTTCATCGACAACGTCGAGGGCCGCATCGAGTCCGAGACTCTGGAGGCGATCCTGACCGAGGAGAGTGGCTACTACGACGGTCGAGTGCTCGGTGCATCACGGAGCGAGACAGTGCCAGTGCACCAGGTGTGGGCGATGACGAGCAACAACGGCGTGCTGGGCACGTCGATGAAGCGGCGAGCACTGACCATCTACATCGACGCTGGCGTCGAGCATCCGATGTCACGCAACGGGCCGACGCCGGACACGAAGTGGCGTCACCCTGACCTGATCGGTTGGGGGATGGAACATCGAGCGGAACTGGCGAACGCATGCCTCGTGCTGTGCCGGTGGTGGTTTCAGAACGGTCGACCTGAACCGTCGCTGAAGCAAGTCATGGGATCGTTTGAGCGGTTCCAGTACGTGGTCGGTGGCATACTGCAGTGCGCTGGCATCGAGGAGTTCAGTGACAACTTCGACATGGCGAACGACGATGACAGCGTGGAAACGAAGCAGCTGTTCAACCAGCTGTACGAGCAGTTCGGTGAGAACTGGTTCACTGCTCGTCAAGCGGTCGACGCTGGGATCAGCGACCTGTCGGCCCGTGGGTTCGGAGCGCAGCTGTCGAACAAGCGCAACGCCGACGGACTGCGGCTCGTGAAGCGCGACGACGGCACGAGCAACGCCGGACAGTACCGAATCGAGGAGATCGTGGCCGTCTAGTTCTGGCTACTTCCGGTGCTCGCACCACCTCTCACCAGGGAACCGGAAGAACCGGAACCTTCAACCCATCTCAATCTTCAACTTCTTTCAAAAGTACATAGTCGACTTGGATTAAAGGGTAGATGGATGTGAGTCAGTGTGAGCGTTCAGGGAGTATGGGCTGGAGTGTGAAAGTCTCCAGCTGAAGTACCCCGAAGGTTCCGGTTCTTCCGGTGAAGTGGAATGTAAACGCTCAATGCTCGATGTCACATTGAGTGAAGGGTCGAGCTCACGGAACCTCCAGTGACCACCGAGGAGGACGTGCTCGCGTGGCTCCATGCCAAAGCCGAAGTCGAGCAGGGCGCAGCATCCAGCTATGACGTTCCTCGTGACGGTGGGGCGATCACAGGTGTCTGACCGGCGTAGTGCGACGTGCCCGGCAAGCTGACTGACCAACGACCGACCGGTGATGCTCACCTCACTGTATGCAGATGGCAAGGCATCAACCGTGCAAAGACTGGGGGGGCATCGACCTTGCCGAAGTGACAAGCGTAGACCCCACGGTCGCGAAGAAGTTTCCCCGGGGTCCAGAGGTCGATCACAAAAGCCCAGCTCATAGGGCAGAAAGTGCTTCCGGAATCGGACTTCGAACGCCTTGAGGAGTCGATCACCTGCCGCCGCCTGTCCGGGGGATCTGACGTGCGGCCCTTAGGGACGCCGGGCAGCGACGGATGCGGCAGCCACCTTTGCGCGCCGGGGCCTTCTTGACCGATGCCGCGT
>CAVXSD010000008.1:0-178269 GCA_963764305.1 uncultured Acidimicrobiaceae bacterium
GCCCGAAGCATGCCCGGCCCTGCCCAACTCAGGAGGATGGACGAGATCCGTGACCTCGCCCTCGCCGGTCGCACAACCCGAGGTCGCAGTCGATGAGGCAACTCACGAAGGACTTCTCGGTCAACAAGGTGGGATTCAACCCGGCCGGGGACGCCGCCGCTGCTCTGGTCCTGAAACCAGCGCCAGACCACCCTGCCGAGAGTGAGCCCGTCGGGGCAACGGGTGTGTTTTCGACTCCGATGCGTACCGTCGCCCAACGAGTCGAAGGAGAGCCGCCATGAAGGTGGTGATTGTGGGAGGAGTAGCCGCGGGCGCGTCTACCGGTGCCCGGGTACGACGACTCGACGACTCGGCCGAGATCGTGATCCTCGAGCGGGGCCACTATGTCTCTTTCGCCAATTGCGGCCTTCCGTACCACATCGGCGGTGAGATTCCCGACCGCAACAGCCTGCTGCTCCAGACCCCCGAGAGCCTGGCCGCCTCGCTGGCGCTCGATGTGCGCACCGGCCACGAGGTGGTCGGCATCGACCCGGCGGCCAAAGTGGTCGAGGTGCGCGAGGTCGAGGGAGGGCGGAACTACCGCGAGGCCTACGACAAGCTGGTCCTGTGCCCCGGGGCCGAGCCGATCCGGCCACCTATTCCCGGGGCCGATCTTCCTCGAGTCGATGTGTTGCGCAACATTCCCGACATGGATCGCATCATCGGTGAACTCGACGCCAGTGCGACTCGGGCCATCGTCATCGGAGGCAGCTACATCGGCCTAGAGATGGCAGAGGCCTTCCGCACCCGAGGCCTGGACACCGCGCTTGTCGAGCGGACAGACCGTCTGATGCCGTGGCTGGACCCGGAGATGACCAGGATCCTCGACTTCCACGTCACGACCCACGGGGTCGACATCCGCCTCGGCAGTTCGGCCAAGGCGATCCGCGAGAGGGGCGTGGAGCTCCTGGTCGAGCTCTCGGACGGCGCTGAGCTGATCGCCGACGTTGTCGTGCTCGCCGTCGGCGTGCGACCGAACGCCGAGCTGGCGCAGATGGCCGGGGTGGCGACCGGGCCACTCGGGGGCATCGGCGTGGACGCCCAGATGCGGACCTCGGTCCCCGACATCCTCGCTGCCGGTGACGCCGTGGAAACGGCGCACCTGCTGACCGGGGAGCCGGTCCTGTCCATGCTGGCCGGTCCGGCCAACCGGGAAGGGCGCATCGCGGCCGAGACGATCTGCAATCACGAGAGTGCCTATCGGGGCAGCCAGGGGACGGCCATCGTCAAGGCGTTCGACATGGCCGCCGGCGGGACGGGACTGACCGAGGCCCAGCTGCGCGAGCGAGGGATCGAGCACCGCAAGGTCTACACGCACCAGAACGACCACGCCGCGTATTTCCCGGGCAGCTCGCCCATGTTCATCAAAGTGCTCTTCACTCCGTCGGATGGGAGGCTGCTGGGCGCCCAGGTGCTGGGCTGGGGCGGCGTGGACAAGCGGATCGACGTGTTCGCGATCGCTCTGCGCGCCGGCATGACGGTCTACGACCTCGAGCACGTCGAGTTGTCCTATGCGCCTCCGTACGGATCGGCCAAGGATCCCGTCAACATGATCGGATTCCAGGCCTCGAACCTACTCAGGGGAGACATCGACCTGTGGTATGCGGAGGACTACCCGGCGTGCGCCGCGAGGACGACGATCATCGATGTGCGCACGGTGGCCGAGTACGAGTATTGGCACATCCACGAGGCGATCAACATCCCCTACACCGAGCTCCGTGCCCGGCTCAGCGAGGTGCCCAAGGACCGCCCGGTGTACACCTACTGCCGATCTGGCTTCCGCAGCTACATCGCCTACTGCATCCTCAGGCAACACGACTTCGCCGACACGGCATTTCTTTCCGGCGGCCTGATCACCTTTCACGGGTTTCACCGCACCCCGCTCGAGGTGGGTCAGGGCGGCTTCCCGATCGTCGCCCACGCCGAGGATGAGATGGCGACTCGTCCTGGCGCCCTCGAGCACGTCTGATGGCGAAGGCGGGCCCGATGAGCCGCATCGAGAAAGTGTTCGAGACGGACGGCGAGAAACTGAACGTCAAGGGCGGCACAGCCGTGGCGGCCCTCCTGTTCCTGCTCTGGTTCGTCATCGTCCAGACGAACGAACAGAAGTACTTCGTCACCGTCGTCTTCGCCGTCCTCTTGGTGGCACAGAGCGACCCAGGAGGAGCTATCGGCAAGCGGGTGGAGGGAATGTCGGCCTTCGCTGCGCTCGGTGCGCTGGTGACGGCCTTCGGCTTCTACGTGGGCGACAAGGCCTGGGGCTTCGTAGTCCTTGCCGTCTTCGCCGTCACGCTGGCGTGCGGCCTGGCCGTCAAGCTCGGGGTCCACCGATTCGCTGCGGGCCTGCTGCTCAACGTCTGGTTTCTCGTCGTGCTCTCACTCGCCACGCATGACACAGGCCACCTCAAGATCAGCGTATGGGACCAGGCCCTCGCCTGGCTGATCGGTGCAGCCGCGTGGATCGCGCTCGATGGTCCTCGTCTGGGCGGCAAGTCGGGCCAAATGGCAGCCCGCACCCGTCATGGATCTCCCGGGGAGCCAAAATCCGGTGCAGCTGACCCGACCCGTCGTTCTCTTCGCGTTGATACGATCCCTCGCTCTGGCCGCCTCCGCCGCCATCGCCTTCGGAGGGCACTTGCCCAGTGCTGACTGGATGCCCATCGCCACCATCGTCGCCATGAAGCCGAGCCTCGAGCAATCCAAGCTGTTCGGCGAGCAGCGTGTGGTGGGTGCGGCCATGGGTGCTGTGGCGGCCATCCCCATTCTGATCCTGGTCGGCAACAAGCACGCGCTCGAGGTCATCATCATCCTCCTGGCTGGAATCGGAATAGCGATCCGGGGTGTGAACTACGCCTACTACGCCGCCGCGATCGCTTGCGCCGCGCTCATCGCTGCCGACCTGCCCCAGCCGACGGACTACGCCGCAGAGGGGCGGCGGGTCCTCTTCACCATGATTGGCGTCGGCATCGGTGTGCTGGTCATGTTCGTGGCTGACCGGCTCCAAAAGCACTCCGCCAAGACGGCCTGACGCATGGTTCCAGAACAAGAGGGAACCACCGTGTCCACGACAGAGGCGCCGGGACAACCAGCGCAAATTAAGGACCTTGCTCTCCGAGGTCGCAGACGACTCGCCATCGTCGCAGTTGTGCGCACAGGTCTCACGATCGCCTTGGTCGTGGCCATCTACTTCCTGCTCCCGTTGGACCACGGCTCAAATGCTGGGGCGGTGGCGGAGCTCGCACTGGGAGTCCTCGTGCTCGTGGCAATCATCGTCTGGCAGATCCGAAGGATCGTCGGGTCCGACCACCCGATCAGCCGTGCCGTCGAAGCGCTCGCTCTCAGCGTTCCCCTCTACGTGCTGCTGTTCGCCACCACGTACTTCCTCATGGCTCGCGCGAATCAGCCTTCGTTCGGCACGCCCCTCACCCGCACCGATGCCATGTACTTCTCCTCCACCATCTTCACAACCGTCGGCTTCGGGGACATCACCGCAAAGAGCGAGGCCGCTCGTCTGGTCGTCACACTGCAGATGTGGCTGAATCTGGTGTTCTTGGGCCTGGTAGTGCGCCTTGTGGTGAACGCGGTCAAGTTCAATCAACAGCGCCGAGCTGTCGAAGCAAGCCATTGAGCTCCCCGGCGGCGGACGAATGACCTAGCAGCCGGTCTGGTGGTACGCCACGCAATCGGAAACTTCAGTCGCGCGTCAGGTCTGTGCCAACCGGTCGAGCAACTCTTTGTCTCGTTCCAGGCGTTTCTTCATCCGTGCCATGAACTCCTTGTCTGCCTTCACCCGGGCGATCTCGGCGGAGAGGGACTCGTTGATGAGTGCATTCACGCTCACTCCCTTGACCCGCGCAACTGCCTCCGCCGTTTCCGCCAGCTCCTCGGGGAGCCGCACAGTGGTCTGCTTCGCCATGACATCGTGATATCAAGATCCCACGGGCGAGTGTCTAGGTCGCGTCCTTTGACAGCAGACGCCGCACGGCGAGATCGAGCTCCGGGATGTCGTTGTCAATGGTGGCCCGGACGATGGCGTGCGACGTGTCGAAGTAACGATGGGCGAGTCGATCGCGCATGCCGGCGATCTCCTCCCATGGAAGGTCGGGTTCAGACTCCAGCAGCTCTGGACTCAGTCGCTTCACTGCCTCGCCGATCTCGATCAACCGAAGACGAACAGCATCGAAGACCAGTCCGTCGCTGAGATCGCCTCGCTCCTGGTAAGTGCGAATGGCTTGGATGGCGTCGATGATGTCGGTCAGCCACTCTTTGTCGTGACGACTCACAGCGGAATTGCTTCTTGCTCTGCCTCTGCACGCACTGCAGGTCGAAGGCCGTCAGCCGGGACGACATCAACGGGCGCACCCAGGACCTCGCTCAGTTCCCGCTCCAATCGTCCTAATGTGACCAGGCTCGATCGTGGCGACAGGTCAACGAGGATGTCGACATCGCTTTCGGGGGTGTCCTGTCCGCGGGCAACGCTGCCGAACACCCTTACGTTGGACGCGCCGTGTTTCTCTGCCGCAGCGAGCACTTGCCGGCGGCGTTGCCTGAGGCGGCGACCGAGCGGCGTGTCGGGCAAACCGGGACGTGCATCTGGTGCTGGCTCGAGCCGGATCTCCAGCCGATGCCCGGTGGCGGCGATCAGTCGCTCGAGTGTGCCGAATGCCGGCTCTCGACGTCCGGACTCGTACGAACTGACGACGCTCTGGGCAACATGTGCTCGGCGAGCGACATCGGTTTGCGACAGGTTGGCGCGGGTTCGCGCCTCGCGGAGCAGTGAACCTGGAGAGTGGGGTGCGGACTCATCCATGGGTTACAGCCTATAGCGGATTGTCTATGACCATAGTCGTCACTTGGCGAGGCGTTCGAGCAGCTCTCGGTCCTCCTCGATGATCTTGGCCAAGCGGGCCTTGAACTTGGGGTTCTTGCGTCTCCGCTCGACCGCCTCGATCAAAGACTGCTTGACCGTTTCGTTGAGGCTGGTGCCCTCGACCCTTGCGAGTGCCTCAGCGTCGGCCGCCAAATCATCCGGGAGCCGCACCGTCAGGTTCTTCGTCATGGTGTCATGCTACCAAGACGCCATTTTCGTGCCGCGCTACGTGCGCGAACGAGCGGAAAACAGGGCGTACCAGCGCGTACCAGCGGTAAGCTCAAATGTCCTCTGAGCTGGGTTTTCCCTGGTATCCCCAGGTGACGGAAACCACCCAGGACGGATTCACACGGCTGAGGTCGTGGGTTCGAGTCCCGCAGCGCCCACTGTTGTTGACCCTGCTCAGGGGCGGTGAAGGTGAGGACTTCAGCATCCGAGTCCGAAACGTCGTCCGTCCCTTGTCCGTCAGAGATCGAACGAAGGGTGGCGATCGCCGCGGCTGGTCGTGCCGCGACAGCTCTCACGACGAGTGCATCGAGGCGTTCGGCAACCGCTTCATCGGCTTCGGGGAAGAGGTGCCCATAGCGGTCGAGGGTGAAGCTGGCGGATGTGTGCCCGGCTCGACGCGACACTTCGAGCGGACTGGCTCCAGTCGCGATCCACAGTGCCACCGCTGTGTGCCTCAGGTCGTGGGGCCGGAGGGGTGCCAGCCCTGCTCTGGCTAGCGCGCTTCGCCAATACCGCTGTCTCCAGGCAGGGATCCTCAGTGGAGCACCCTCTGGCGACGTGAAGATGAAGGCATCAGATTCGGCAGGGGTGAACTCGGCCAGGTGACCGTCGAGGATCTTGGTGATCGACCGAGGGAGTGTCACAGACCGGCGTGCGGCCCGGGTCTTGGGAGGCCCATAGTGCAGCGTGCCCGCCACTTCGACAGCGATCTTCGCTATCTCGACACGACCACTCAAGATGTCGACTCGGCCCCGCCGTAGCCAAATCATCGAGATGTGGGCCGACCTCGGCAAAGACGGGTGGTCACCCTTCGACCGTGGCAATCAGACGTACTTGGCCGAGTTCTTCAAGGTGAACCGATCGACGATCTGCCGCGACATGGTCATCATCAAGAGGATGTGGAGGGTGGCCGAGTGCCCGACTCGCGAGACGGTGCTGGATATGGAACGAATCGAGAACCTAGAAGAACGAGGGAAGATCAGGGTGACCGAGGGCCAGTCGCACAGGTGAGTCCGCGATCCAATGGTCGCATCGCGCCACTATGGACGTGTGGCTCGACCTCCAACCCGCTCGACGGTAGCCGAGGCCGCTGAGGCCCTCCGCCGCCTTCTCGCAGCAATCGACGCCGGGGAGATTGATGCGACGACCCCAAGGCGAGAGCACTCCGTCGGCAGTTGGAGGGAGCGGCGGAGGCGTGGGAGGAGACGTCGCGGGGCGGTGGGGCGGCACCGAAGAAGCGAGGGCGGTGACTCGCGAACCCCTGCCCCATACCCGCACCCTGGGGGCAGGCCACGGTTGCATCGCTGACAGGCCATCATGGTCATATGGGTGCGAGACTTCGCGGACGCCGTTGGTGGCTTGGCGGGGTTGCCGTAATGGTTCTCGTCCTCGTCTATGGCCCCTGTGGCCTCTCAGATGCCAGCGGTACTTTCACTGTTGTCGGCACTGCAACGCACCCCCAGAACCTCACCTGTGCCGAAGAAGCGCTCTCCGCCACTGTGCCCCCAATCGGGCCACATGACATTGGATTCGGCCCAGGGTATTTCCCTCAGGCGCGCCGGATTGCCACGATGAATCCCCGGCTGTCGAGTCGAGACGCTCAACTCTTCGGGTACAAGCTCCCTCCGGTCGTCGATCCTGGAGTCACGGTGACCATGACCATCGCCCGTGGCGCACGGTCCTACGTCGTACAACAGAATCCATGGTCACCACGCCAAGGGAGCGTGTCGGTCACGTACCGGGCTTGTTTGCACAAGCGCGGATTCTTTCCTCAGAGCTTCCGGTTCACCGATGGTCGTCGCCGGGGCTGTGTTCCGCTCGACGTGCGGGTCGGTAGGCAGCGAAAGACGAGCCACATCGTTCTGTCGCTCTTCGCTGGACGGTGCAGAACTTCGTCCTGATCGGTCACCAGTGCGTGACCCAGGGGCTTGGGTTGAGCGCGTCAGAAGTATCCCCGTACGATGCTCCTATGGGTTGTCAAGCCCAAATTTCTCGTGAGGTAGGAGGCTGAATACCTCTCGGGCGACATAGCGCTTGAGACATCGCATCGCCTCTTTCTTGGTGAGACCTTCCTTGGTGCGTCGATCGATGTATTCGGTGGTGCGCGGGTCATAGACCATCCGAGTGATCACGATGTGCCACAGAGCCGAGTTGGCTTGGCGATCACCACTGCGGTTGAGCCGGTGACGCTCCTGCTTGCCGCTGCTGGCATCGAGCGGTGAAGCACCGCAGAGATGTGCGAAAGCCGCCTCGTTGCGCAGTCGCTCGGGATTGTCGCCGGCGGTGACCAACAGTGCCGAAGCGGCGTCGGTGCCGATGCCCAGGGCGCCGACGAGCCGGGGGGCGGTCTCTTTGACCAAGGGCTTCAAGATGGCGTCGATCTCGGAGATCTCCTCTTGGAGGGTGAGGGCGCGCTGGGCCAACATCCGCAAGCTGAACTTGGTCAGCGAGACGACGTCGCGCTTGGTCCCGGGCCGATAGGTGGAGGCCCGCTCGAGGAGGTGGAAGACTTTGAGGCCCCGGAGCTCGGCTCGGATTGGCTCAGGCGCGGTCGAGACCAGGTTGCGCATCTGGTTGAGCGCCTGGGTGCGGCCCTTGCGGGCCGAGGACCGAGCGACGCGCACAACCCGCATGGATTCGACGTTTCCGTCCCTCGTCTTGGCCTCGCCACAGGCGTCGCCCGAGAGGGCGGCCCGGGCAGCCGAGATGGCGTCTTGGGGATCGGACTTGCCCTTGCGTCGGCGGCGCTGGCGGTTGGGGCGATCGACTTCGACGACGCGGACCTGCTCGCCTTGGAGGTGCCGGGTGAGCCCGGCTCCATAGGAACCGGTCCCTTCGACGCCGACGAGCTCGACCGGGCCGAAGCCGCTCAGCCAGGCCAGCAATTTCTTGTAGCCGCCCTCCGTGGTGGCGAAGCTCTCGACGCCGAGGAGCGCCCCTCGGTCGTCCAAAGCAGCAGCTACGTGGACGTCGAGGTGCGTATCGACGCCGCCGGTGATGCATCGTGGCAAATTGGTCACTGTCATCCCTTCGTTGGATTGGGTTGGGGTGACACCGCACCAGCGGGACGACGGACAAGACAGCGACGGGCCTGTGTGAGGCAGGCTCCTATGAGGTCACTCCGTCCGACCGGCGGGTGTCGAGTGGGTGACCGGGCCAGGCCGACGGATCGTACGAAGGACAGTCCGAAAGGACGTCAGCCGGTTCAGTTGAGTCAGACCTGGCCTGGGCACCCACCCACACGCTGACCAACTCCATCACCGAAGTGGTGGATCACTCAGCGACCACTTCAATCCTCGCTGCCGGCTGTGGGGCTATCCGTTTCGGCCAACTTGGCCCCGGTTCGAAGGTGACCAAAGCCCCTGGCGGGCGGTCAATCCCGCTTACTCGTTGGACCTGACGGACGAAATGAAAACTCGGGGCCCCGGAGGTCAGACATGACGCTCACTACGCCTCGGCAATCTCGAGGAGAGAATGTTCGTCCGCTGATGTCCTCGACGCCGTATTGCTCTCGGTCACCCTTCTATTCGCTCCGGCATCTTCCTGGTCCCCCAGGAGCGACACAGGTTCACGAGCTAGTCTGATGGCAGTGCGACCTTGCGGTCCGTGCTGATGCCTTTGGGAACGACCTCGGCTTCACCGGTCCCTCGTCGGTCACGTATCCAGCCCGCTCCGGTGTTGATCCAGTTCATCGACCTGAAGTGGATACGTTCCTTGGCGGCGCGTATCTGGAGTTCGACATGCGGCTGACCGCTGGCTCGGTGGTGTGGTCCGAGTCGCAGATTGCCGAAAGTGCCCAGGTTCCGGCACCCGTCGCAGCACTCTCCTGAGGACGAGGAACCGCGGGGGGCTTTCTATCGGTCCGTCTGTAGTGGAGTCATCTATTATTCGGTGATCCAAGACTGGGCCCCAAGGAACGCGGTTCGTGACGGTGTGCCCTTCGGCCCTGCCCGGTGCTTCTCTCCGCGAGCAGACTGGACGTGATGCACGCCTACGGGGTCAGGGCGGGGTCAGACGATAACCAAGGGTCAATCGCCGAAGGTTCTGGAACTGCCGCCGATGGTGCAGAGTCCGGGGCCAGTCGACGCATTCCTCGGGGCCTCACCCTGGCGGTGCTCTGCATCACCCTGCTGATCGTGAGCTTGGACAACACGATCGTGAATGTGGCACTGCCGACGCTTGTCCGAGAACTCCACGCATCCTCCAGCCAGCTCCAATGGATCGTAGACGCGTATGCTGTGGTGCTGGCCGGTCTCCTGCTCGTCGCTGGCAGCACCGGCGACCGGTTCGGTCGCAAGTGGGTCTTCATGACTGGCCTCGCATGTTTTGCAGTGGGATCGGTCGCGGCCGCGTTCTCGGCGACCCCACACTGGCTCATTGCAACACGCGCCATCATGGGTGCTGGTGCGGCAATGATCATGCCGTCGACCCTTTCGATCTTGACGAACATCTACCGGAAGCCTGAAGAGCGGGCGCTGGCGATCGGTATCTGGTCCGGAACGAGCGGTCTGGGGATTGCGATTGGCCCGATTGTCGGCGGTTGGCTTCTCGCTCACTACTGGTGGGGCTCCATCTTCTTCGTCAACCTCCCCTTGGCGATTCTTGGGTTCGTTGCTGCTATCTGGTTCGTGCCGAACTCGCGCAACCCCTCGAGCAAGCGACCCGATCCCGTTGGTGCGCTGCTTTCGATCGCGGGTATGAGCCTGCTGATTTGGGGAATCATCGAAGCATCGACTCGGACGTGGAGTTCACCTCTCGTCGCCGTCGGGGTGGGGACTGGCCTCGCATGCCTGGCCGGTTTCGTCGGCTGGGAGCGTCACTGCAGCCATCCGATGCTCGAGCTCTCCTTCTTTCGTTCGCGACGCTTCAGTGTGGCTATCGGCACCGTGTCGCTGGTCATCTTTGCGCTCATGGGTCTGTTGTTCGTTGCAACCCAGTATCTGCAGTTCACCCTCGGCTACACGCCTCTGCAGACCGGCATACGAATCGCACCGATCGCACTCATTCTCCTGGTCGTCGCACCGATGTCGAGCTACCTCGTCCGCTGGCTCGGCACGAAGGTTGTTGTGGCTTGTGGCATGGGTGCCGTGGCCACCGGCATGTTTCTCTTCGCCCAGACGATGCCCGGCGGGTCCTATGCCGACGTCTTTCCCGCGTTCATGATCATCGGATTTGGCACGGCCCTCGTCATGGCACCGACGACCGAGTCGATCATGGGCTCGGTGCCGCCGGAGCAAGCAGGCGTGGCTTCCGGGACCAACAGTGCATCGCTGCAGCTCGGAGGCGCTCTGGGCGTCGCCGTACTCGGGAGCCTGCTGAACACCCGCTACCAGAATCGTCTGACGGCTGTGCTCAACCACTACCACGTGCCAACGGCTGCGACCCACTTCATTACAGGTTCCTTGGGCGGAGCGATCGCGGTCGCCAACCACATCGGAGGTGCCCTCGGGCGGGCACTCGTCGGCGTTGCAAACCGCGCCTTTGTCAGCGGCATGGACCTGGCGTTGAGTATCGGCGCCGCCACGGCGGTCGTCGGGACAATACTCGTCATTGCCCTGTTGCCTGCCCGAGCGGACAACGAGTCTGCGGACAGCACTACGAGAGGAGACTCGCGCCCAGCGCCCGTGGCGAAAGGCCTTCGTCCCTGATCGGTTACTTCTCGGACCGGTTGAATGGCTCATCGAACGGGTGATGCCGGCACCGGAACCACCTCGCACAACTCCACGCGCTCAGAGATGCCCTTGAGGTGCCGCTTGCGGAGCCGTCGGAACTTGGCATCGGGAATTGCACCGGCTGCCCTTGCAGTTTCCGCGGTCACCACAATCTGGTTCCCCTTGGCTATCTCTGTGACCCGGGCGGCGATGTTGACGACCTGACCGACAACGTCGTCCTGAGTGACGACTGCTTCTCCGACGTGTAGGCCGGCGCGCAGGCGCAGTGGAGAGGGCGAGGTCTCGAGCAGTTCGAGCGCAGCTCGGATTCCGCCGTTGGCGTCGGGAAAGGTGCAGAGCAGCCCGTCACCTAGGTGCTTCACCACGCGCCCGCGCCAGCGGCGCACGATGGGGCCGGCCGCCCGGTTCTGCTCGCTGATCATCGCCGCTGCTGCGCTATCTCCGTGGGTATCGGTAAATGACGTGAACCCCTCGAGATCCGTAAAAG
Source organism: uncultured Acidimicrobiaceae bacterium (assembly GCA_963764305.1). Lineage (GTDB taxonomy): Bacteria > Actinomycetota > Acidimicrobiia > Acidimicrobiales > RAAP-2 > Bog-473. The sequence goes on from CAVXSD010000008.1 coordinate 11,297, forward strand.
CGACCGTTACCACCTCGACCTCGCCGGTCCCGTGGCTCCGGAGGGAAGCCAGGAGTTGGACGGCGCTGAGGCCCATGGTCGAGAGCAGCGACGGTTTACGTTCCACTGATCGCGCCAGGAAGTGCTCGAGGATCTCGGTCGGCTTGCTCGGAGAAATCGGCTGATTGATCGGGTCATCCAGCCAACGATGGTCAATGATGCCGAGCTCGAGCGCGGTGGCCGCCTCCTCGGGGTCATTCCGGATGACCTTGGCCACCGTCTGGGCGAGGAGCCTGCGCAGCGTGTCGACCGCGCCCTCACCGGCGGACAGTGCCGACTCGATTTCCTTGGCACTCACCATCCGGACCCTACTGACATGCCCAAGGCAGCGACAAAGGAAGCAGGCAGTGCTGGTGGGGAGACGAACCCCTCACCACCGGGCTTCTGGGGAGATGCAGGTGTCCCATAACGCGGATCGGTCAATCGTGCTGCAGTGTCTCCTTACGCCGGGACTGGGCACCCCCCGGATAGCCTCAGCGAGGCCGCATTTTTGCCCAGTGCGAGTGCCGAAGTCTCGAGGCAGCGGCCCACTCTGGGACGGCGACGCCCGGTACGGCTGAGGGTGCAAGGACGCGTTTGTGGCCACTTCTTGATGATCCGGCCTTTGGCTGCCTAGAAAAAGATGCGCGGCGAGTCCTTAGTTGCTGACGGTAATGGTGATCCCAGCGCTGTAGGTGGTGTTGGTGGCTCCGTCGGTGGCCAGGCTCTGGAGCGTGTAGGTACCGTTAGGGACCTTGGTGGTGTCCCAGAAGGCGATGTAACCGTAGAGGGTGGGCGCGGCCGTGCCGATCACCGTCTGGTTGAACGTTCCACCGGTCAGGACGAACTGGACACTGGTGATCCCGACCCCGTTGTAAGCCGACGCCGAAGCGTCGAGGACGGCCGTCGTCCCGTTGAGCGTTGTCCCGCTCGAAGGGATGAGCACCGACGTCGTCGGTGGGGTGTTCGCGATGCGGACACTGATGGCCTGACTGTAGGCGAGGTTGCCAGCCCTGTCGGTCGCCAGGCTTTGCACTGTGTAGGGGCCGTTCGGGACCCTGGTGGTGTTCCAGCTATAGAGGTAACCATAGACGGTGGCCGTGGCCGTGCCGATGACCGTGTGGTTGAACGACGCACCGCTCATCACGAACTGGACTTTGGTGATCCCGACCCCGTCGGAGGCCGACGCCGCGGCGTCGAGGACGGCCTTGGTACCCTGCAGTGTCGCACCAGTCGCAGGAACGATGACTGTGGTGGCCGGAGCGGTGTTGTCGACAGTGATGCTGACGCCCGAACTGGACGTGTGTCCAGCCGAGTTGAATGCTTCCGACACTAGAACGTAGGAACCGTCGGGGACCGTGGTGGTGTTCCAAGCACACAGCCAGCCGTAGATCGTCGGTGTGGCCGTGCAGAGCACCGGTGCGTTGAAGCCGAAGGAGCCGCCGAAGAGCAGGAACTCGACGCTGGTTGCGTTCGATGCGGAGGCGTCGAGGTAGGTCGATCCGGACAGCGCCGCCCCACTGGTCGGGCGCAGGACGCTGACCGACGGCGCCTGATTCGAGGGTGTGAGAGCGTAGAGGTTGCCGGCCATGTCGCCTTCGAACAACGTGCCTTCGGCGATGGAGGGAGGACCCCAAAACGGGCCGGTGCCAGCATAGGTGAACACTGATGCACCGGTCGCAGCCGAGAGGACCAGGATATTGTTGCCTTCGCCCACGGCAACGATCCCGCCGGAATCGGCGGTCACGCCGCCGAGCGCGAAACCACCGTCTGTGAAGCAGTGCTGCCAGATGACGGCGCCAGTCGACGGGTTCAGGGCGTTCACGGTCCCGGTACAGCTGCTGGTGGTACCGCCACTGACGTACAACGTCGTGCCGTCGAACGCTGCGGACGCAACGTCACCGTTTCCACCCGTCGGATCGTCACCGCCGATCGCGATCTGGGTTTCCCAGACGGGTCCCGACGTGAGTGCGCCCCGCTCGAACGCGTAAAAGATACCGTTCTTGTTGATCGCACCGACCAGATTCTCCGACTGTCCGCCGATGACACCCGAGAACAACGTCGGTGTTGACCCGAAGTCGCTGTCGTTGTTCTGCTGCTCCGGAGGCACCGCCCACGAGCCGACCAGGCTCAGGGTGGATGCGTTCACCTCGATCAGCGACGCGCTAAGCGATTCGCTGCTCGAGCAGCCGCCGTTGTTGCCTGTGTCGAAGTAGACGGTGCCCGCGGCTGCGTCAATTGTTGGCGAGCCCCACACGCCACCGCCGGTGCAACCGTTGGGAACCACGTTGAACGTGTTTTGCAATGCACCGGTGACTCGGTTGAGCTGCAGGAGTTGGCCCTGGACGAGCGGACAATCACCGAAGGACGCGACGCCGATATAGATGCTGTTGTTGTACACGGCTGGCGACGAATACACGAAGTAGTCCGGGTTCAATCCGACTGTGTACGACCACAGCACCGCGCCAGTAGCCGCGTTCAACGCGTACACCTTCGAGTCACCACCGCCGACATAGAGGACCGACGTCGCCGTTCCCACCGGAACGTCCGAAGTGATCGTCGCGGTGCTCGCAATACCCAATGAAGAGGGGTTGACGCAGTCCGGAGCGACGGTGTGACCCAAGAAGGTCTGCCAGACGAGATGCCCGGTCGAATCCGTTGCGCGCTCGTTCCCGTCAAGCGATCCCCAATAGACGTTCCCGTGGGACACGATCGGTTGCGAGAACACGCCGTGGTCCAGCCCGCTGCTCCCGCTGTCGGAGGCCTGCCAGGCCAGGTGCAGATTCGCCGCAGACGTCGGATTGATGCCGCTGTTTGGGGCGAAATCGGTGCGATCATTCCCCTGCAAATACGTTGTCCAGTCCGAGGACGTGGTCGTGGCATTCGAGCCGGTGTTGATCACCGTCGCCGATGCCCTCGGCGCACCCACAGGCGACACAACGGCAAGGGCGGCCACGACGAGGATGACCATGCAGAACGCCAGAAAGCTCGCTGCGAACAATCTCAACTTCAAACCGCGCCTCGCCACGACGTTGCTCATTTGGTGATTCTCCCCTTCTAGTAGTTACCGCCTGCCTGATTTGGGGCAGGACGGTACCACGAACTCCACAAGGGTTGCCGGGTGCTTCACGGTCTCTCAGGACGCCTCTCACTCCATCAGAGTCTCTACGACTTCCTTTCCTGCACAGGGCCAATAACCTCTGAGGAACCAAGCTCGTATGTCATCAACCGCGTCGACGCTGTGATCGAGACTTTGGGGATGGCCGAAAGACACGACGACGTTGAGAAATGGGACTGCATGACGGCGGGCGAATATTGGGCACAGCGTGGTGAAGATCCGCCGAAGCAATCACCGCGACCATGGTGGTCTCTCCAGCATCAACCGCCGCCTGATCCTCCCCGACGCCTCCAGCGGCGGGTTACAGAGGCACCACCACGGCGTCGTCTGGTCCGCATACGGCAGCTACGTCAGAGTGCGGCCAACCCTCCGAGATCCTCGGCTGCTCCCGACCAACCACCCGGAGGACCGTAGGCAGGCTTCCCATTGGAGGATCCGGCCAACCAGCTCGTTGGGGCGTCGTTGTAGTCCTTCGCCCGCTGGCCGTTGAACTCGCCCGCAGCTGACTCCATTCGGGGGTCCTGGACGCCGTCTTCATCGCGGCGTTGAGACCGGGAGCGTGCCCTCAAGCTGACCCAAACTGCCGAGATCTACGCCTCCACTATCAACCGTCGCCATCACGCCTCCTTCTCCTCCGTCCAGGTTACGCCTCGTACTACGAGACACCTTTGCCACTCTGGAGGGTGGTCAGGGTGCGACTGGTGAGTCCTGGAAAACTGGAGGGCGTGCCAGCAAAGAAACCGCCCCTAGAGAACAAAGCCACCACCGGTCGGCCCACAACACCGTCAGGTTCAGCGACCGTGGACCTGGGGCGAACCGGCCCCCGCAAGGCGCAAGCCAAGAATGCCTCTGGGGCTGCACCCAAGAAGGCGAGCAACAAGACCAGCAAGTCCAACGCTACGACGACGAAGACGAAGAGGAGGAAGTGATGACTGCTCGTGAGGTGAGTTTCAATGAGTTCGTTCGGGGACTGGGTCCAGAGGACCGACGTGCCGTGCAAGACGCTTTCAACAACGGCATGGGGTTGGCGAGATTTGGCGGCATGAACCTCAGCTATGGGCGACGAGGCGCTGCGATCGAGACGACGTTCCCTCCAGCGGCATACGGCTCCTCCGAGCTTGGAGACTTCGTCTCGCCCATTCCCACCCCGGCCACAAAACGCTCTCCGTTGATCGACGGCATCGCCGGAGGGGTACCCCAGATCGCACGACCCAGGCTGGCCGGTGACACAAGAGATCACGCATAGTCCAGAGCGGTCCCGCAGCGCTGAGTTCGATGCTGCCACTCAAGAAGCTGTCGACCTTGCGGCTTGGCACGTCAGCCTTGGCTTCTACGACCGTCGCTTTGAGGGACGGCGACATCGCTCTGGACATCTGTATGAGGATCCGCAGCCGCCGCCGACACGAGGCGGATGGCAGCGCGATGTGCCTTTCCACCGCTACGAGACCTTTTGAAAAGGAGAGACCACGACATGGCAGACCCTTACCAGCAGTACGCACAGCAAGACTGGAGCCAGGCGGATCCGCTTGTTGAAAGAGCACGAGCTGCGGCCCAGTACTCGCAGGACGCTCCGTCCTTCAGCCAACCGCTGGAGCCATACCGCTGGATTGAGCCGACCAGAAGCCGACCGTCCCGCCAAGTGATGATGGGCCTGGGGGGTTTTGGTGCGGGCGGCGCTGTGAGCGGTGCTGGCGGTGGAGGCGGTGGCCGTGTGTCGAGTCCGCAGCGAAAGGCCATGACCGGTGACGAGTTCGTGAACCGCTGGCGGGTCACTTCACCAACGCCGAAGGCGTCGCCCAGGGACTACAAGATTATGTCGGGCGGGCCGCGGGGACGATCTTCGCCATCATTCTTCTATAGACGCGTCGATCATCGGAGCGGCGGCCGTCACGCTATCCACGTCGTATGCGTTCGGCGATGTCTTCGGAGCTCGACACTCGCTGCACCGCTCGTGGCGCGAGGCCAAGTTCTTCTACGGCGCCTTCTCCGCTATGGTCGTCTTCGCCGCGGGCATCGTGATCATCCCCGGCGCGCCGCTCGGGGTCATCACGACGGCCGTGCAGGCCCTGGCGGGTGTACTCCTTCCGAGCGCCACGGTGTTCCTGCTCCTCCTGTGCAACGACAAGGACGTGCTCGGTCCCTGGGTCAACCGGCCGTGGCTCAACGCGGTGTCGGGCATCATCGTCTCAATCCTCTTGATGATGTCGTTCGTGCTGATGATCACGACGCTCTTCACAACAGTCAACGTCAACGACCTGGCCCTGGTGCTCGGTGGGATCCTTCTCGTCTTCTATACGATCGCCGGCGCCCTGATGCTGCGGAACCGGGGTGCCCGCCCGCCCGTGAACGCGATGTCGCGTGAGCAACGAGCCAACTGGCGCATGCCACCCCTGAATGTGCTCAGCCGCCCCAAGTGGTCACGGGGCCGGGTGCTCGGAATGTGGGCCCTGCGCGGCTACCTGGTCGTCGCAGTCGTCCTCTTGCTGGTGAAGGCCATCGAACTCGGCCTCAACGGCAAAGGCTGACGCCGAACCGTTCTGAAGCCCCCCCGCCCCGCGCCGCCTCCCCTCCCCGTTTCCGGGTGGCGCCGGGTCGCCGTGCGCGCGGCCCTTTTGCCCTCGTTTGGGTGCCCGCGCTCCTCTCTCCCCACTCGTTATACCCAGGTCAGAGCTCCAATCGGAGCGACGCAGCATCTCGGGTTGGCGGATGAGACACGAGAATGACACGAGATTTTGATTACTCGCGTTGCGATTACTCGTGTTTGAACGGTGGTACTTCGGATCTGAGCGCGCGGGCCTGGCACTAGGCGGTGGCCGGCGCCCGGCCACGTCCGCGCTTGCCACAGTTGCATGCACCCCTACCGGCACCAAGGGGTCGGTTCTCGCCGTCAAGGCAAACTGACTTGGTGACATCGGATTGAGGCCCGCTCTGAAATCCATATCCCGGGTTGAAAGGCGAATCGCTTCTCGAGTCTTATGGCGGGGCGGAGGTCAATTCGTACCGACCTCCGTCTGGTCCACCCCGAGGCTCCGGTCCAAGAACCCGATCACGTGTGACTCCCACGCCGCCGGGTGGGCCGCCAGGCCCTCGGTGTGACCGGTATCTGGCAGCTCCCACAGCTCGACGTTGGAGGGCGAGGCCTTTCGCAAGAGCCGATCTCCTTGGATCTCGGCCTTCGAGGCGATGAGGAGCACCGGGCGCGGCGCGCTCGCCCGCAGCGACGACGCCAGGCTCGGTGGCGACGGGGCGGAGGTGAGCAGGCCAGTCAATGCCGTCTGCACGCTCAGATCGGTACGCTCGACGTAGCCGGAAAAGCTATGGGGCAGCCACCCGTCGTCCATCGCACCCCTCCACAACGCGCCATCGGTGACGACGGCTCGGATTCTCGCATCGGCACCGGCGGCGCCGATCGCTTCTTCGCCGCCCATCGACATGCCGAGGACGGCGACCTTGCCGCCCACCACATCAGGCCGGGTCTCGAGCCAGTTGACCGCACTGGAGGTGTCGCTGTTGCCCCACCAACCGTTCTCCTGAGCATCGCCACCGCTCTGACCGTGGCCTCGGGCATCGACCATCAGGACCCCATAGCCGCCATGGGCCAGGACCGCCGCCTGGCCAAGGACCGAGGTCCGGGTCGAGCCGGCGCCGTGGAGGAGTACCACGGCAGCGCCATTGCGTGAAGGGACATACCACGCTGCGAGGTGTACTCCGTCCGACGTGGTGAGCGTGACGTTCCCGTAGGGCAGGCCGCGAGAAGCCGGGGTGGTCGAATCGAGCGGGAAGGCGGGTGCGTTGGACGCGTACATGGCGATGGAGAAGGGCTCGAGGATGAACTGCAGAACCACGAGCACCACCACGACCGAGAGCACGCGCCACCATCCCGGGGTGGTCCGAATGAGCAGCACGGTTGCCGCGACGAACAGATAGAGGCCGGCCGCCAACGTGACCAGGCCGGCAACTGCGATCACGTCGACATCCGACTTCACGACGTGCATCAGCCCGATTCCGATACCGGCCGAGGTGGCGACCACTCCGATGGCCAAGCCGCACACACTGCGGATCGCCCGGTTGGTGCGATGTTCCAGCCACAGAGCGCCGAGCGTCACGGCGACCACGATGACGACGCGCACCACTCGCCAAACGGTGGAGCCGTGCCAACCGACGAGGACGACGAAGGACGGACCGAGCGCAACCGTGGCCACATCCCAACGCCACCGCGCACCCGACCGACGGGAGGCTCGAGAGACCGGTGGTGGCTCGTCGATCCGAGTCGGCGTGCCCTCGCCCCCGGGCGTGGCGACGAGCGTTGGGCTCATCGCCACGCCTCCTCATCGTCACTGGCCGTCAACTCGTACGTTGTGCCCACCGAGTTCTGGATGAACGCGGCGGGGAGACGTGCAGCAAGTGCATGGATGGCCTTCCAGCCTGTGCAGTGGGTTGGGACGAGGACCTCGGGTTCGAGGTTGGCCAACGCCTCACAGGTGTCACCGATGATGGGCTCGAAGAGCGGTCCGTTGAGATGGAAACCTCCCATCACCATGTAGAGACGGTCGATCCCCGTGAGGCGGCGGGCATAACGGCAAATGTTCACCACCCCGGCGTGCCCGCAGCCGGTCAGGACGACGAGACCCTTGCCCTTGACGTTCACGATGAGGGCCTGATCATCGAGGATCAGCGGATCGGGTTCCCATGCGCCGTCGCGGTATGCCTGGTGGATCGGGAAGCCCTTCTCGAAGGCCGTGGTTCGGTCGACCTCGCCCGTTACGAGTACCGAATTCTCAAAGAGGAAGGACGGCTGGCGATCTTCGATGATCGTGAAACCTCCGTCTTCGAGGGCCCGCCGACTAGTCGATGGGAACTCCAGGGGCTCGCGCCCGGGGATGGCGATTCGCCGGCGGCTCCAGAACTCTGGATGGATCACGATCGGCATGTTGGCGGAGCCGAGCACGTCGAGCAGGCCTGAGAGGCCGGCGGTGTGGTCGAAGTGTCCGTGACTGCACACGATTGCCTCGAGCTCTCGCGGTGAGAGGTCGAGGCGCACCATGTTCTCCCTGCACCCGGTGGGGGTCACACCGGCGTCGAAGAGCAGGCGATGGGTGCGGCCGCCTTTGGTGATCTCAACGTGGGCGGAAAAGCCCGGTTCGGCCGTCGGCGAGTCGACAACCTTGCCACCTTCGAGGGTGAAGGCCTCAAGGGTGGGAGGTTCTCCGCTGCGGCTGAGAAGGCGCCGCGCCGGGCCTTCGTCGAGGAGCCAGAAGTCGACGATGTTGTCGCACACCGTGGTGATGGAGACCGAGTCGACCGGCTCGAGCGGGACCACCTCTCCGGCCCATTCTCCTTCCGCCGCCGGTCGGATGATTTGGGGCGGGTGTTCGTGGGACCCACCAGTGCACACGGTGCGCTCCTACGTCGTGCCCGGCGCCGGCGCCTGAGCCGGGCGGAAGGCGATGAAGGGTCGTGTTCGGACAAAGCCCCGGGCCGTTGCCTCGTCCCCGAGGTCTCCCCAACCCAGCACCCAGGCCATCAGGCGGAACCGCCAGGGGTGCTCGCGAAGGCACTCGTCGACAACCGAGAGGCTCTCTTCGGCCGAGAGGAACTGCTGTTCGGGCTCGAAAGTCTCCCGGCCGATTTCGACCTGGATCGCCGCCCGTTGACGGATGTTCCGCACCCAGTCGGTCTCGGGACCCCAGGCCGAGCAGACGACCACCTCACTGGATTCGGGACGGTAGCGCAACACCATGGCCACGGTCTCGTGCGATTGTCCGCTCGTTCGACCAACATGCGTCAAGAGGAGGAACGTGTGCCCGAGCAGCCACCCTTTCTGGTGGTGATAGGCCCGGAGTGGCATCCGAAACAGGGCGAGAGCGAGACGGCCGGGTCGATGCCGAAGTCCGAACATGGGCCTCGACTGCCCCCGGGAAGCATGGGTGACGACTTCGGGCATGATCCCGACCTCCAGTGCGACGACCGCTCCAGGTCAGCGTCTCCGGACCGGCTTCCATGAGCCAGAGCCGAAGGTCCCAAAAGTGTCCCAGTTCGGGATGAGGACGCGAAACGACCCTGCGTAACGGGGCTAAGAGGTGCTCAGAGTAGACATGACCATTTCTCGGCCCAAACTCCGTCCTAGAACGATGCTCCCCCTGAGCCCACGCTGGAGTTGCCGGAACCAGTGGAGCCCGCGGGCTTCTTCGTCACGACCACTGACCACTTGCCCCACGTGTTGGTCAGGTTTCCATGCACCTGGCGGGCCGCGGTGTCCCCGACAAACCAGTAGAGCGGCTTTCCGGCGTAGGTCACCTGGAGGACACCACCGCTGCGCTTCATCGTGCCGAGCTTGGCCGCATTCACGCCGGACCCTGCCTTCGCCTTCTTCACACCTTTGGGGAGCATGAGCGGAGGCCAGAACTTCAAGCACTGAGCCGTGCAGGGCGTCCTACTGGCCTTGACTGTGTAGAGCGTCTTGCCGCTCATGAGGAAGGTTCCCAACTTGGCGGTCTTGGCTGTGGAGACGACGACGCTTGTTGCAGCACCTGCGGTACTCGTAGCGCCGACCGAAAGAGACAGGGCGCCCAAGGCCACTATCGGGACGGCCAATCGTGGGACTCTGTGCGCCGTTTCCCAGTACTGACTGTTCTGCCGCATATCGCTCTTCTCCTGCTCCCCTCAGGAACTACTACGGGCGAGTTCGGCGCAAAGATCGCTTTCAGTTGCGATCGGTGGTTCCCGCCACCCTCTGACCGAGACGATCGGTTGGCCGTGGGTTGCCCTCGTACGCCGGGTCGGTGGCAACATACCCGCAGCGAGCGGCGAGACCGATGTCGGGTATCCGCCAGCGACGTCGCTCGCCTCGCTTCTCGCACTCTCGACAGAGCGAGGCGACGAACGAAGCGCTCTGGGGGGACTTTCGGCCCTACCTGAACCCGCGGTAGGAGGCTTTGATAGAGATAGGTTTGCGAGATGGAAGAGGGAGCCGAAAGGCTGAGAGGCTGACACAGTCAGCGACCCCAATCACCTGATCCGGACAATACCGGCGAAGGGAGACCATCTCGTGGGCCTTGATCCGCGTCCGTGACGTACGAGCCTCCAGGTCACCCCTATAGCCGACCGTGGCATCCGTCCGACGATTTCCTGATCATGCAGACCCGGGGGTGGTGATGGCCGGACCGAGGGGCTAAATGCCCCAGACCGGCACCGGGGCACGTCTGAGGCCGCCGTTCTGGGGTCCGGCGTCGGATGGTGGACGACTCAGACCAGGCGACGCGGATCCCGGGGCCGAGAGGGTAGGTGCGGCATTTCCGCGGCCTTATCCCTTATCCCCTGCGCGTCAATTTCGGGATAGTAGATACAGGGGTCCAAGACTCCGCACCTCCACCCTCCCTCAGGTTCGAAGCCCGCCGGCCGGGTCACCCCCACCCAGCGGTGGGCTAGACGATAGAGAGTCGCCAAACCCGGCTACCGCCGTGGCCCCGCTCCCTTGCCTTCTCCACTCTGTGTACCCAGGTCAGAGCGCCGTGTGGAGCGACGCAGTATGTCGGGTTGGCGGATGAGACACGAGAAAGACACGAGATTTTGATACTCCTGTCGTGATTACTCGTGTTTGAACGCTGGTACTTATCTAAGCGCGGCCGGGCACTAGTCGGTGGCCGGCGCCCGGCCACGTCCGCGCTTGCCACGATTGCATGCGCCCTATCGCACACCTGGGCTAGTCACAGATGGACGGCCTCACCCGATGGGGATGTGGAGCGTCAACATCGAGGTCGAGGTCCCGTCCCCCTCGATCAGCGTCAGCCGCCAGGTGCCCGATGTACCGAGCATGGCACTCGCCACCCAGCGACCGTCGTCGAGCGGGGTGAACAGGACCTTCCGTGCAGCGCGGGTATCGGGGCCGTAGAGCCGACCTTCGAGGCTGGCAGGGAGGAAGCGACCCCTCTGGAGTAGGCGGGGGGTGACAACGATGGTGTTGACGCCGACAAGGCCGGGCTGTGCGACGACAGTGTAGTGGAGGCCTGCCGCAGCTCCCTGCACCTGAATGGTGCGGGCCGAGGGGTTCTGAGAGGCCAGCTCCGCTTCGCGGGCGGGTGCGCTGAAGACAAGAGCGGAGGTCACTCCGAGGACGGCCAGGGCGAGCACGACCTCGGCCCAGATGCCGTCACGAAGCTCCCGGGCGGCGTGCGTCTCTTCGTCAAGGGCTGTCTGGACAGGCCGGGCCGTAGAGCGGAGGGCCGGGAGCACGTGCTTGGCCACCAAGCCCCTGCCCGCGCTAGCCACGATAACGACAGCGATGACTATGAGCACCTTGATGGTGAGGAGGTGGCCGTAGGTGGTGTGGAACAGCGCGGTGAACGACCCGACCTGTCGCCATCCCTGGATTACGCCGCTCAGCACCAAAAGGCCGATGGCCGGGAGCGCCAGCGCTGAGAAGGATGCCACCGCGCCCCCCGTCCCCTCGGTGAGTCGGCCACGGCGGACGGCCACGCCCAGGACCACCAGGCCACCGAACCAAAGGGAGGCGGACGCAAGGTGCACGATGTCAGTGGTGAACCCGAGGCCAACCCAGCGCCCCGAGAAGCCGTGCCCGGCGTAGGCATAGCTTCCCCAGACGCCCAGCGCTACCAGCGCTACAACCAGTTCCGGGCCACGGCGTCTTCGCTCCCCTTCGCCGCCGACCCGCAGAATCAGGGGGAGCGTCGCCAGGAGCAGCCCGGCACGGATCAGGGCAGCCTGGCCGTAACGAGCGGAGAGGACGTCGTGAAGGGCTGTGCCGTTGGCCAGTGAACCAAAGCCGTTCGTACTCGAGTAGGCCGCTTCGAGGGGAACGCTGAGGAGCGTCGCGACTGCCCCGAGAAGGGCCGAGGCGACGAGGAGTCGGCGGATGTCGCGCCGCCGTCTGGCAGAGGGCCACCACCAACGCACGAAGAGCAGCCCTCCGAGGACCGCCAGGGTCCCGGCGTAGGCCAGGGCCCGATCGAACCCGTAGACGAGCACGACGGACTCGCCCGGGGAACCGATGGCGAGGAGGGCGCCGATGTTGGCAGTGGCGCCGCCGCGGCCGACAGTGAAGGTGAACGCTCCCTGCTCGCGGTGGCCGTCGTCCGACACGATGCGCCAGGTGGTGACGTACGTCCCGTCGGACAGACTCGGGAGTCGCGCCAAGATCCTCGCCCGAAAGACGTTGCTAAGACCCTGGAGCGGAAGAGATCGGCCGGCGGCGTCGTAGACGGAGAGTGACGCCGGCGTGGCGTGGACCGCCTCGTCGAAGGTGACGGTGACGACGGCCGGACCCTGGCCGGAGGGGAACACCTCCGACTGGGTCGGTGAGGTCGAGACGACCGCCGCGTGCGCTGAGGCGGCGGTGGCACTGAGGGTCAGCCAAGCGACGCTGATGCCCATGCCGACGGCAAGACGCGAGCTGATCCGGCGCAGATCCATCTTTAGGGTGCGACCGCCTCGGCGGTCAGCGAGCTACTCGGAGCCGTCCAGGCAAACAGTGGAGCGGGTGCCGATCTCCGTTGGGGGGATGGTCCGATAGGTCCCGTCGTTGCAGGTGACGGCTGGATTCAAGTGGGCGAAGACGCCCTGGGGATCCTCATAGCCCGGGACAGCCCAGACGTGGAGAAGAGGACCTGTTGCTGCGATCAAGTGCCCCCCGACCGCCTTGCACTGGGCGACCGTGGTGTCGCGGTCAGCCCCGAGGGGTGCATTGATTCCCCCGGCGCCCGTGGTGATGCAGATGTTCTTGTGGTGATGCCAGACGTCGTTGGGACCGGCAAAGCCGGCGGGGCTGGGCACGGCCGCCTGGTAGAAGAGACCCACGACGTGCGAGTCAGGCTTGGTGCCGTTGTAGATCCACGCCAACGGGTGCTCGATCTGGGCGTCGGTCATGACGCCAGTTCCGGCACCGTATCCAAGGTCCGCTGGAAGGATCATGTGCGTGCCAAGCCCAGGGGAGAAGGGTCCGGCCCGGAACATATGGGCCCGCTGGGCATCGGCGAGGGTCGGGTACTCGAGAGTTGTCTGCTGGGCAAGTGCCATCTGGTGATCGAGGACCACCTGGTCCGAGGGGGGCACCGGCAGCGGGAAGCCGTGGCTGTGCTGGATACCGTTCTCGAGTATCGAGAAACCGCGGTCGTTCGTCGGCGTCGGCGCCCCGTTGCTCGCCGCCAACGCCTGATTGATCTGCTGGGGAGTGACGAGCGCCGCTGTCTTCGAGCCCCCCGATACCGGCGAGGAGCCGACGTTGTCCCCGATCCAGTAGCCCACGGCTAGTGCGACCACCGCGAGGGCCCAAGGGAGTCGGCGGGCGAGGGTCCGGCGGGGCGGTCGGGAAGGCGGGTCCGCCGGTGATGGTCTCTCGGCTGCCGATACGGCATTCTCGCTCGAAGTCGGACGTATCGCCGTCGTGGTCATCGGTACTGCACCTCCCCCTTGCACGGCAACGTGCAGATGGAGGCTAGCGCAAGGCGCAACGGCAAAGCAGAGGCGGCCAACGGTCGGATACGCAGCTCGAAATTCTTGCTCCGACCAGGATCACCAGGTATCCCATATCGGGTAGGTGTGGCAGCTCCGCACCATCGGTAGGGCTGAACAGGCTCTTAGCCTGGAACCACCGATCGACCATCTGAGCGAGCATCGCTGACGTGATTTGCAAGGTGAACGGTGTAGCGATGGCGGCGTGACTTCGTCAGGGGCCTTGGGGACGTGACTGTCCAGAGGGCTGTGATACGCGTCGGTTGTCAGCGCCTGATTCGGTCGTCTGCGGTGCGCCGGCCGCGGAGGTGGCGCTACAGCGGGACCGGTGGAAGAGCACGGAGGAGGGCGAGTGCTCGGTCGAAGGCATCCTGGCCCACGGCCAGTGCGAGCGGCGCGCGCAGCGTCGTGCGTGCCAGAGCGGCTGACGAGACGACCGGGGACCGACAAGAATCGGGTGCGCACGGTGCGCGCCACGACGAGCTGGTCCTCCGGGGTGAGCTCGCCGAGCAGGGCGGTCCAGCGGATGAGGTTGTGGGCCAGGGCGGCACAGAGGAGCCAGGCGGCGTTGGCGTAGAAGTTGCCCGAAGGGACGTGCTCGAGCCCCGCCCCCTCCTTGAGGTCGCGGATGGCGAGCTCGACGGTGGCATGGGCCCGGTGGAAGGCGTCGACGTCGACGGCGTCGCCTTGGAGATCGGTCACGAAGGCGAAGTGGCGCCACTCGGGCCACAGGGTCGCCTGGGCTCCGACGAGCCGGGTCCGGCGCACGATGAGGCGGCGTCCCTTGTAGTCGCACTCGGCCACCTCGGCCAGGCCGTCGGGGGTGTAGTCGATCGGGGTCCAGGCAGCCTCGTCGATGGCATCGAGATGGCGCTGGTGCACGGACTTCACCATGCGAACGCCCATGGTGTAGCCGACACCCAGGCGCTCGAGGGTGGCGATGGTGGTATTGGACCAGAACCCCGAGTCGAAGCGCATGATCAGCTCGCCGGTCGCCCCGGCCCGGCGCAGCCGGGCCACCAGCTCTTCGACGAAGCGCTTGGTCCCCCGCTGGGTGTTGGCCGCCCCCTTGCGCATCCGGACATGGAGGAGCTCGCCGGTCCCCGCCAAGGTGGCGAGGAGGGGGTGGTAGCCGAGCCGCTTGGTGTAGCCGTAGCCGGCACCGTGTTTGGCTTTGCCGCACACCTCGCCGATGGTCGAGTCGAGGTCGACGACGCACTGTCGTGCGCCGGGCCCGGCACCGAGGCACCAGGCCCGGCGCAGCGCCTCGGCGAAGACGGCGTCGAGCTGGCGGACATGACCGAAGGTGAAGGACCGCAAGAACGTGCCCAGCGTGGACGGTGCCATCACCCGGTGAGGCAGCACCGAAGAGGTGGCCCCGGCTCGCAGCATGTCGGCGTGCTCGATGTGGCTGCCACCGGCCACCATGGCGTGCACCAAGGTCAGCACCTTGCGGCCGGGCAGGGCACCCCCGACCCGGCCCGACAGGTCGACCGTGGCGTTGATCAGCCGTTCGAGACCGAGGCGAATGACCAGCGTCGCCACCAGCAACAGCCCGGCGTTGGCCACCAGGTTCGGCTCGTCGAAGGTCACCTCGATGCGGTCAATTCCACGCGATACTGACCTCACAGAAAGTGCCTCCTCTGTTGCTGGACAACGGCGACTTCGACATCGTAATTCTCCCAGCCAGGGAGGCACTTTCCGCGGATGCGCGGCTACGTCAATCAGGTCATTGGTCGGTGGTTCCAGGCTCTTAGGTCACCCGGACGCCGAATCTGAATGCCTCAGGCAGCCACCTCGGCGACTACCACGGATACGTTGTCGCGACCTCCGTGCCCAATGGCACTGTCGATCAGGTTGTCAACTATCGTGGCGACGTCACCGCCTGCCGCTATGACGTTCGCGATCTCCTCGCCGGAGAGCTCGTTGAACAGTCCGTCGCTACAAACGACGATTCGGTCACCTGCTTCGACGGCCGGGTTCTGCCGTCAATCTCGACATCGGGACCAACTCCGAGTGCTCGGGTGAGAATCCCGCAATGGGGGTGCTGAGGTGCGTCCTCCTCCCGGAGCTCGCCACGCTGGATGAGGTCGGACGTCACACTGTGGTCCTGGGTCAGCTGGGTCAGCGTATCGTCGCGCCACAAATAGGCCCGACTATCGCCCACATGGACAAGTGCAAGCTGTCCGTCTGTGAGGAGTCCGACCGCACAGATCGTGGTGCCCATGCCTTCGAGCCCAGGCTGGGCGACTGCACGATCCCGGATCGTCCAGTTCGCCGCACGTAGCGCCGCTTCGAGTTCATCTACTGACCGGCCCGTGAAGAACGCAGGCACGACACCCGCGGCGGCATTGGATGCGATCTCGCCGCCCGGGTGTCCTCCAATCCCGTCGGCAACCAGCACAAGACGATCGCTGCTCACGATGGCGTCTTCGTTGTTCTCGCGTAACTACCCGATGTCGGTACGACCCGCGGTTCGAAGCGTGATCATGAGCTCCTCCTTGGAATCTGTATGAACAATCGGGAACAGTGGGTCCTGGCTCGCCGCGAAGAGGCGTCGGGCCAAGGACAGTGCGTTCTCGCGGTGGTTCGCTTCGGTTTGGAGCTGCCCCGCCCAGGCATCGAGCTGTTTTCGACAGGGCGCATTCATGAACGCGCGGATGTCAGCGAGCGCCACGTTTGCTTGTCGTAAGGCATCAATCACCCGGGCGTCAGCCAACTGGCCGGACGAGCCCATGGCCGAGTTAGGTGGAACATCGCGCCAAAAAGGTGCCCAAGTTCGCTGCCGGGTCGGAGGGGACGGTCAGGCACTCTGTGGAGGCCCTGTCTCGACTCAACCGGACCGGGTACAGTCCCTGAACGTGAGGAGTGGAATCCTGCTTCGTTTGGCCGTGCTCGTTCTTCTTGGCGGGTTCGTGGTAGTCGGGAGCGCGCCGGCAGGGGCCCAAAATTCGCCGCCTGTGGCAACAGTCACATTGCAGGCGCCAACCAGCTACACGCCGCACCCGCCGAATGGTGGAACAGACGACTACCACTGCACCCTGGTCAACCCGTACGCGAAAGAGAACTCCTTCATCGTCTCGAGTCACTTCTACCCGAACAGCATCGAGGTTCATCACGCCATCTTGTTCCTCGTGCCACCGGCGCTCGCCGCCCAGGCCGAAGCGGTCAATGACGGCGGGAAGGGCTGGACCTGCTTTGGGGAGACCGCGTTGCCACGAACCTCGTTGGCACAGATCGGCGACACGCCGTGGTTGTCCGCCTGGGCTCCGGGCCATGGCGAGGACGTGCTACCAGCCGGGACTGGGCAACCCCTGCCCAAGGGCAGCCTCGTAATCATGCAGATCCATTACAACCTGCTGGTCGGCGATAAGCCGGTGCGGGCCAAGCTCGTCCTCCACACGGTCCCCGCCTCAACGCAACTGCGACCCATGAGCCTCGCCCTGATGCCGGCGCCGCCGGACGTCCCGTGCCCGGCCGGGGTGACCGGATCGCTGTGCAACCGCGCCGCCTCGCTCGCCGACCTGGGGCACCGATTCGGCCCCGGGGCCATCGGATTCGTGAATACCCTCGAAACCATTTGCGGGCGCAACACGGCCGACCCCCCGGCAGGGGACACCACGTCGTGTACGTGGCCTGTCTTGAAGGCTGGAACCATCGTGCGGGTTGGTGCCCATATGCACCTGACCGGACGGAGCTTGCAGATAATTCTGAACCCGGGAACACCCACCCAGAAGACGATCCTGGACGTCGCCAACTACAACTTCGACTACCAACGGGGCTACACCCTGCAGACGCCTGTCTCCGTCGCGCCCGGTGACAGGGTCCAAGTGACGTGCACCTATGACCCCACCTTGCACCAGGAGCTGCCTGCCCTGCGCAACCTACCCTCCCGCTTCGTGACATGGGGTGACGGCTCGTCGGACGAGATGTGCCTGGGGCTAGTGATGACGGTTCCGCCCGCCAATTCACCCGGGGCAATCGGCTGGCCGAAGCGCGTCGACTCCGGCGCCATCTCTTTTTGACCGATTGGCTCGTCCCGCCCGGATTGGGTGGCGATTCGAATCGAGTGCTGGCCCCCAGTTCACCGGCTATGTGGGCATTGGGGCAGCACCTAACCCGCATGGTCACGAAGTGCCGAGTGTGGGTTTGATCAGGAATCGTTGGTGCGATGCCCCGTTAGTGAGATCGCGCCATCCTCCCTCATCAACCAGAGCTCGCTCCTTCTGTCCCGGAGGTACTTGCCCTCATACGTGTGGAGGCTATTGGCTCCAAGAGAAGGGTCGTCGGGGTCTTCGAGAGTGCGAAAGAGCCCGATCAGCGGATAGAGCGGGGCCGTCCGACCATGGGGGTGTTGTTTCGCAGGAGTGACGCTGTCAACAGCGCCGTTGAATACGTGCTGAATCCCCAGCTCTCGGGTAGAACGTCCTGAGTCCCATAGAAAGGGACTCGTGCGTTCTTCGTCGCGCCTGCGGGCGATCTCCGGCCAGCGGTCAGGGTCGGGATACGCGACAACTTGGTGCAGCAGTCGAGACTCGTCGTACTCTGCCTCAACGTCATGACTACTACGCAGCTTAGAAAGGTTGCTCGGGCGGAGCGGAGCGCCGTGTGCGCGATCAGCCATCCATCGGATCAACCACCCATCGTGGACCAGGTACCGGATCGCGGCATCTTGGAGATTTCCTCATGAGTACCAATTTGTGGATGTCGTCGTGGAGCCCGGCCGGTCGTCGAAGCTCTCGACAGCAGCGTTGGATTGCGCGGGCAGCTCCACCTCCCGGCGCTAATGCCGGAAGGCGTAGCGTCGCGACAATGGCGTCATCGACTCAGGACTACGTCCGCAATCTTATGAGGCCGGCACTTCGTCGCCGTACCAGCCCATCGCATTGCGGATTATCGCTGAAAATGGTGGAGCGGCGCAGATCGCTCAGATCCGCCGAGCGATTGAGGCGCGCCATCCTGGTTTCAGGTGGGATCGCCGTTACCCGCTCAAAGTCTTGGCCGACAACGGCATCGTTGGGGTCACCGGCACGACCGTGAGCCTCGTCGAGAAGCTCGACTCGGACCAGATTGCCGGCAGAGCCGTGTTCGTCCTGCCCTGTTCGGCCCGCAAACGACGCGGCAGTAGTCGTGACTTGAGGGACGCAACTGTCTTGGACTTGCTCCCCTCCAGCCTCGCTGACCGATTGGCACTAGCCCGCCAGAAGATGAGGTTGGCCGCTGCGGTCGACGACTCGCTCCTTCTTCCCGCCTGGCAGCGATACGAGGGCACGTTCTACCAGACAGCCGGCGCTAGCGTCGGCCTGGCGATTGCGGACGGGGTGACCGTCCTGGTCATTTCCGGCGGCTACGGGCTCGTTATCGGTCAAGAGCCCATCGGTTGCTATGAACGCCGCTTCTCCCTTGCCGACTGGCCACGCGGCTTGCTCGCCGAGCCACGAAACCCCCGCGGGGCGAGGGCGGGCGGCCAGGGGGCACCGTGGCGGGGCCCACCGGGAGCGGGGCCGGCGGGGCGGGGCCGGCGGGGCGGGGGGGCTTGCAAACGGAGATGACCTCCCCTGCCCCATACCGGCAGTTCGGGCGCATGCTCCACCTTGCTGACAACACTGTCAAAGCGGGATACCTCGAATCGGTCAGAATGTGAATTTCTGACCGATGAATGAATTCGCGGGACCTGCAACGTCCAACTGTATGAAACCACTGACATGCGCTCGGTAGGGCAGACGCGGAGTGCAGAGGTAGAGAGAAAGAGAGGACTGGACCATGGCAGAGGGAAGCAAGCCGGTCGAAGTGTCACGCAGAATCGAAGCACCGGCGGCCCTCATCTTCAAGATCCTGGCGAATCCGCAACGTCACGTGGATTTCGACGGATCCGACATGCTCCGGGGAGCCGTCCTCGACCGTCCCATCTCCGATGTGGGCGACACCTTCACCATGAAAATGCATCGGCTCGGAGACGACTACCTCATGCTCAACTATGTGGTGGAGTTCGAGCCGGATCGGCGCATATTTTGGGAACCGGCTCCCGGAGACCCTTCTCGGGCTGAGGGTGATGATCCATCCAAGGTCGGCATTCCTGCGGGCTACCGCTGGGGCTACATTCTCACTCCAGACGGTGACGACGCCACCGTCGTCACCGAGGTCTTTGACTACGGCCCATTGCCGGAGGACCTCCTACGTGATGGCGGGGCGTGGATTAACGGGACCAATTCGGTGCTTGAGTCCATGACGGCCAGCCTGGAGAGGCTCGAGAAGATCAGTACCGAGTAGGACCGCTGCCGGAGCGTATCTATGAATCGGTCTTCAGAGCTTCGAGTAGACAGACCCCCTGTCCCATTCGCCGGGCTGGGGTCACTCTTGCACGTCCAACCCGGCCGCTTCACAGGCGCCCAGGACGGCTTGTACGACCTCTTCCAACGGGCGAGACGAGTCGATCAAGGTTGCCCCTAGAGCGGTGTACTTGTCGACCAAAGGACCGTTGAATCGGAGGACGGTCTCGAGCTCGGCAGGTGCCTTTCCGAACGGATTCTCACTTCTTTGCGCCAGACGCTCCCGGATCGTCGTGTCATCGAGTATCAAGCAGATCTTCACGTCAAAGAGGTCCCACAGTTCTCTGTCATTTTGAACCAACCCGCAAAGAAAGGCGGTCTGTGTTCTTGCGGCGCCTGCAAGTTCTTCGACGCGTGAGCGCTTGAGAATCCATCTGTGGTCCCTGAACCAGTCCTGTGAGAGCCGACCAGTATCAAGGGCATGGATGACCTGGTCCGTATTCCTATTGACCCAGACGGCCATCCCTAGGTCTGAGTCGATGCTTCGGTAGCCCTTGCCTGCAAGGGCGGCACAGACCTCCGACTTTCCGGTTCCAGAGTTGCCGGTTATCCAGGCGAGTCCCACCGATGGGATTCTTGCTCAAACGGGGTGTCCCCGTTCACCCGTATGAGCCAGTGGTTCGGGTTTCGCCATGACCGATACTGGCTCAGCGGTTTTGCGTCAGTTCGGTGACTACGTGAATCGACCGATTCACGGGTGTAAAGATCTACGATTGATCCGTGAATCGAGTCGGGGGCATCAATGACACGATCTGGCTCCGACCCCGGTCTGCTCTGGACAAAACGCCCCGCAGCCTTCTGAATCGAATCACGCTCGCAATCTTGCTGGTGACAATCGTCGCGGGAGTTGGTCTGGCGACTGCCGCATGTTTCAGCGCAAAGGATTACGGCACGCCTGCTTTTTGGAGGTTGCCGAGGCACATTGGCTACTGCGGCAGGGAGTACGACGACCAAGGCACACGAACGGGTAATCCACGGCTGTTCACGGCGCAGAATGGCGCGGTGGGGGCAAAGTGGACGTTTCTGTCGTGGACGTTCGGCGCGGACTCCATCTACGCCGCTGTCGTGCCGCAAGAACCGCCAGACGACACCGTCTGCACGATGGAGCTTTACATTCCGTTGACCGGATCGAAGTGGGAGACCTACGTCTTGAGCGGAGGCCCGTAGATCGCACTCATCCAGAAAGCTTGGGGAACCAAGAGGAGACAACAGGGGGCCGCCGGACAGTCATCGAGTCCGGAAGGGTAAGAGACCACAACTCAAAGCTGTCAAGGCACAGCGCCCTGAGCGCCGGGACGGGGTGCCACCGTCCGGCACCTTCGGGCTAGCCGAACTCCAGAACAGTCTCGATCGTAAGTAATCCCCGAAGCCGTGGCCTGGGTTCAGCTTGCGACGCAGACGGGCTACATACACTTTCGACGCACTGGAGGCAGCGTCCGGGGGATCGTCCCCTCACGAGAGCGCGTTCAGCTGACCTTGGCGACGGATCAGCGTAGCCAGCAGGAGGTACTCCTTTGGTCCCATTTCAACGGTCTGTCCATCAACGGTAACCTCGCGCTGGGCAAAGTCGACATGGAGGGCCCCATCGTCGAATGCGGTCACGGCGCACGCTCGCTAAGGCTCACCGCTCGGACTGGTCGCTCGACTTAGCTGAGGTGCTGCGGGTTGGTGGCGTTGGCCGGCGATTGCGACTTCCACGGATGCAGCCTAGGTCTGGCAGTTGATCGTTCCGGGCTGCCTGGTGACCCAATTCGCCGGTTGGTGGTGCGTTCTGGGAGGCTCGCCAACGCGCCCCGTACATGCAGCAACTCGGTGAGGACCGGAACGTTCTACCTACCTACCAGCCCGAGCGGCCGATGCTGTAGAACTGCGAATCGGAGGCCACTTAAGGAAACTGAGTCGTTCCCGGTAAGTGACCGAGGACATCACGCACCTCCTGCGCAATGGGACTAGGCGTGGTCTGGTCAATGAGGATTGCGACGTTGCCGTAGAGCCAGGCATCCAGCCAGATTTGACCGACCTGACGAAGAGCGGCGGACGCGTCCACAGCTGACGGATACACGTCGACCTCAATGACGCCGGTGTTGGGCTGGTTTGGCGTAACACAGCTCAGAGCAGGGCCATTCGCCGCGGTAGCCGAGGGCACTTCTACGACGAAGTGGTGCGGGAAGAACCGCCAAGTGGCAGAGGCCCCCAGGATCCCATAGATGTCGTACTGAGCGCCGTCGCTGTAGTCGCTATGGCAGAGCGCCAACCCGGCGGCGTCGAGGGCATCGACGATGACCTGTGGATCCCGGGTGGCAGCGGCCGATCCGTCGGAGGGTGTTGTGCCCGTCGTTGTTACAGAAACCGACTGTGGCTTTGACGACTGTGCCCCAATGGCTTGACCGGTGCAAGCCGCTGCGAGCAGAGCCACGACGGTCAGGGCCGCTTTGAGAGAGAGCGCCTCGACGCGGCTGCGGTTGAGTTGTTTCAACGAAGGCAGCATCAGACGCTCCCTTCAGGGCGACGAATGTTGACTCAATTGTGCGCCCTCGAGCGGTATATGTCTGTCGCCTCGGTGACACTCGGTGTGTAACCGAGCCAACACTCGCCTCTAGGCGTCCCCTGCCGCCGGCCTGGTGGCACGCCCTACAACCTAGATATTCAGTCTCGCGTCAGTTCTGTGCTAGCCGGTCGAAAGTCGGGAAGCTCGACCTATGGTGAGTTGTCATCTCCTGCGATGGCACGTAGTTGAGTGATGACTGCCGCGATTGCTTCTGCGGCAGCGTCAGCGGCGTCGACGAAGCTCAACCCCAGCATATCGACCAACACGACCCCGCCTTCTGGGGACTCTAGAAGGATGATGGCTGCCGTTGCTCGTTCCGTCTCGGGTCCGGGCGCGCCGATCTCGTCGAGCAGCTCGCGTATCCGTCGGCGAGCTCCT
Organism: uncultured Acidimicrobiaceae bacterium; assembly: GCA_963764305.1. Taxonomy (GTDB): domain Bacteria; phylum Actinomycetota; class Acidimicrobiia; order Acidimicrobiales; family RAAP-2; genus Bog-473. The sequence continues at coordinate 34,155 of CAVXSD010000008.1, forward strand.
CGCCCAGTCCGCCGTCGACCGACTGCAACATGGTCCCTGCTTCTGGCAAAGAGGTGGTCCCTCAGGACTGGCAAACGACACTGAGGTCGTGGGTTCGAGTCCGCAGCGCCGACTCTGTTCTCCCAGGTTAGACCGCCAAATACAGCGACGCATCATGTCGGGTCTGCGGATGGGACCGCGCTTGCCACAGTTGCCTGCGCCGCTACCGGCACAACGGAAACAATCCCCGAGAGTCCACCTCGGATCGACGACCCGCAGTCGTCGCCGACGCTGCGAATCGCCCGCGGTGTTCGTCAGCCCTTGCGACCGATGAACGCGAGGAGTTGCGTCTGCGGTCCCACACCGACGGGCACGAGAATGTCCTCGCCGAACATCCCACTGGCTCGTACCATGTCGGCCTGATCCTGGAGCAGCCTGTATGCGGCGTCCACGAGTTCGGGATCGAGGGTGGCATCCTGGCCCGTAGCGGTTGCCAGGTCCCATCCGTGAATCAGGACATCAATGAAACGATGGCCCGCGTACACCGAGCCGGGGACAGGTCCGTAGGACACGGCGCATGGCGCGTCGAGCGCTCCGGGTACCTCGAAGGTCGCCGCTGCCGCCTCGGCCGAAGTGTCGTATGCGGCCAGGGCGTTGCCCCCGAGCACATCACCGTCGAGGCGGTCACCGACCTCCTCGATTGTGTGTCCCGAGCCCAACTCGGCCGCCCACAGGTTGCCCGCCACTAGGTGATTTAGGAGCGCTTGGACGTCCCAACCGTCACACGGACTCGCATCGCCCCATTGGACACGATCAATGCCGGCCACGACGGAGCGGGTCTCGTCAAGGGCCTTTCGATGCAGCTGGGCGATGTCTGCCATGGCGGTCTCCTCCAATTTCCGGGTTGCCTCCCCGGCTGCCCTCGTCGAACCAACCCAAAGGCACCGTAACCCCACATCCTCAGCGATACAACGGGATCATGAGGTGCCGAAACCCAGGGGCGCGCCTCGTCGTGGTGACCTTGTGCGGCACTCGTGGGATCCCGAAACAAGATGCCGAGCGCCGGACTTGTCGAGTGTCGTTGGACTGCCATCGAAATGACGACGAGCCGGGATGCGTTTCGCTCCTAGGAGCGGTCCTCGATCACGTCAAGGTCCTGAAACGTCATCGGCCCGTCGAGGAGAGCCGCCTGCTTCTCACTGAATTCGGATGTCTCGGGCAGATTCGAGTTCTCCATGGCGGCCTCATAAGAGTCGAAGAACGCGAGGATCAGGTACCGCTCTGGGTCTGTGCGGTCTCGGAGGACGATAGAGCGTCGAAGAGTGCGCCTTCCCTCCGTCGCTGCTCGCCACTCATCTTCGAGCCGCTGGATCTTGTCGAACTTCGTTGTTCGGCCCTCGATGATCTGAACGAACGCCATGGTGGTCTCCTTTCGACGTTCCGATACCTCGGCAGCGGAATTCCATTCCTGCATTGCATTGTTAGCTGAAACACCTCAAAGCAACCTGGGTGTGCCGAAGCGTGTCCGATACCACCAGATGCAACACCAATCTGGAACTCTGACCAATCAGAAACATGGGGCAGGGCACCCGTTCCCCATGCCGCCGGGAGGGTGGGACGAGTAGCTCTGCCTTTCGTACCTGCGGATGTCCCAGTTCGCTGCCGGATAGGTACATGACCCAATTCGCCGGCGTGGCAGGCGCGGCACGACGCGGTGAGAAGGACTTTCAGTAGGGGTGGGGATGGATCTTTCAAAGCGTCGCGCAATCACTACGGCCAGCGTCCCGCCGGGTCGACTCGGTTCGTTGAGCCGCCGTAGCGCAGCTTGACCAGGCCGCTTGGCAGGTCGTAGCGGGCGTTGGCGTTGGGCATCGGGAGGCTGTTCCCGAAAGGGAAGACGGGGTACTCGGTCGCCCCGCGGGGGCAGGGCTGCCCGTCGCCGTACGCCATGAGATCGACGTCCCAAGGGGGTATGTCGCCCCAGCGTCGGGCACGGCTGTAGACCTCCATGAAGGCCGTGGAGGCTTCCTCGGTCATTGCCGGCATGGAGGCACGTCGCCGGGGAAATGCCAGGCCCCCGATCCAGGTCTGATCGCCGACCAATTCGGGGCGGCCCGGGCCGGTGTCTCGAGCAGCCATCGGCTGGATGTAGAGGTCGAACCAGTCGGCGGGAACGTGCAGCTGGTCCGCAGGTTCAGAACGGACGAGCGTGACCCGGTAGTCCCCGACAACCCAGGGATAGGGCCGACGCACTCCGACGAAGCGACCCTCATGGGTGCCGAGTTCCCGGAAGCCCCCTGGGGCCAGCCGGGTGGCGCCGGCGTCAAAGGTCCACCACGTGGAGAAGATGAGCCCCTTGCCGGCACCTCGAACGCGCCCTGGGTCCCAGATGTCGGTCTGCAGGCCGAGGTAGAACGTCGAGCCGTCGATGCGGCCCTGGGCCAGGGCAAGGTATATCCCGACCGAGCTCGTCGGGTCGGCGAGCACGTTCAGGTCCCACTCCAGGGTGGCCACGGGGGCCTCGAGATCCCAGCGGACGTAGATCCCCGCCACTGGCAAGCGGATCCCTTGGTCGAGTTGCCCAGTCCGTCCGGGCCGTTCAGGAAGCGGCGTAGGGGACGCACGCCGCAGTCGTCCAAGCAGGCTATTCATTAGGGATTGCTTCACAGGCCCGCTCGAGGCGGTTGGAGGGTGTCCGGGAGCCGGGAAACCCCGGGCGGGTCGGCGTCCGTCACCGAGTGGCATCTTGGGATGCCCGCCCGCCGGGATCGGGGCGCCGGCTTGAGCACCGGCGCCGAATCAGGTGACGTCGGCTCTCCGACCGAGCACGCAGAACTCGTTGCCCTCGGGGTCGGCCAGAACAGCCCAGCCCGGTTCGCCCTGGCCAATGTCGATCCGAGTCGCGCCGAGCGTCTCGAGTCGGGCGACTTCCTCGTCCCGGTCGCAGCCGACAGGGCTCACGTCGAGGTGCACTCGGTTCTTTACCGTCTTGCTCTCGGGGACAGCGACGAACACGAGGAGGAGGTCCGGAAACGGCGCGCCGGACTCTGACATCCAGAGCGCATCACCTTCTTCCTGGACGTCCCATCCGAGAACGACCCCCCAGAACTCTGCCACCTCGCGCGGGTTCTTGCAGTCGAAGCTCACCTCGCGAAGCACAGCGCCCACGGAAAGACGTTACGCCATCCACCGGCAGCCACGCCGGTCCGCGAATGCTCAAGCAAGGCGCCCACGAACGACCCGATCGACGATGGTGACTCCCATCGCCAATCGGGTAGGTGACCACACGGCAGCCTGCGGCCGCAACGAAAGGGCCTCGGCTAGTCCGAACGGGTCGGCATCTGGTTGCGGCCGAAGTCCGGCGGCAACGCGACCGGGTGTTCACGCGGCCCCGTGACGGGCCGGCATTGCCGCCCAGGACAGGTCGTGCTCATGCCGAAGCTGCTGTGCCGCGGTGTGGGCGGCATCGGCACTCGTGGGGCAGGCGCTTAGCCGGTCACCGCCGTCGAGTAATTGGTGGCACCGAACTGTTGCACAGCCGGCTGGGGCTGGGACGCGGGGACCGCCGCCGGCTGGGGCTGGGACGCGGGGACCGCCGCCGGCTGGGGCAAAGGAGGGGGATCCAGCTCGGCCGGGTTCTCGAGCAGTGTCTGGATCGCTTGGAGCGCCGAGACCACTTGTTGCGCCAGTACCGGCGAGGGCTCGACAGTATTGGCCTGGGCCACCACCGTCGAAGCAATGGCGTACAGGTCGCTGAGACCCTGTGGGGTCAGGAACGCCACGGTGCCGGGGGCAACGACGAAGGTGTAATCCGCCGCGAGCGTGTTACATCCCACACAATAGGTATCCCTGGCGACCGCGTTGGTGGGTACATACACAGATGTCGCCGGTCCGGTAACCACGTCAACGTTGATGGCTATCGCGTTGGTGAGACAGCCCTGGCAGTAGGAGCTCGAAGCGTTGGCGGAGCTCGGGTCCGCGAGGTTTGGGCCTTGCTCAGCGGGAACGCTGAACCCTCCTTGACCGTAGGCCTGGCCGTTCACCCGGAACGACACGTTGACCGCCGCCTTCGACCCGAACGAGGCGTGGAAGGGGATGCCCGGGAAGCCCCAAGTCAATTCGAAATTCCCTTGGGTCCTCGCGAACGCATAGTTCGCGTCGGTCGCCGCCCCGACGGTGCCCCCCAAGCCCATCGACAGCCCAGCGACCACCGCGACAACGGCGCCGAGCTTCGCCGCTCTACCACCCAACTTGGCTCCGTGGCCGCCTCGGCGAGCATGTTGCGCACCAAGCCCGCAAAATCCGAATGCACGCATTTATCCGTCCCTTTGTTTCGTTGTTCCGACACTTGTTCTTCTAACTCTGTCTTGCTTGTTCTTGTTACTCCGTCTTGTTCAGGTTCTGTTTCGTCAACGGTCACCACCTGACCGAGTGCACTGACAACGCCACCCTTAGCCCGGTCCGTGCACCAGCCGAACCTGCGTCGCCGACCAGACGACGGGGGCGGCGAGCACACCGAGGACGAGGACCGCAACCGCGATACGTGACCAAAATCCCCTCCCCAATCGTCGGACCGCATATTGGCACATCCGGTAGCTCAAGAAGCACAGGGCATAGGCCAGACCAACCAGCACGATCACCAACAGCAACCCCTGAACTAGGTCGAGGGCGGCGCCGGCGAGGTTGCCCGCAGCGATTTCGTGCTGAAGGTTGCCGTAATGAGAGGCCACGCCGAGCGAGAACGAGACGAACAGCGTGGCGCTCAGTAACAAGGTCAAGGCCAACTCGAGTGGTAGGACCAGGGCGGTGACTCCGGCCCAGAGCATGATGATCCGTCGTGAGTAAGGTCTCAGATCTTCGATTCCCTGTCCGCTGTCTCCACGGTATCTACGCGATTTACTCACGTGTCGACCGTGAGAGCCGGGTCCCCGCATAAGACGATGGAGCGCGCCGGCAAGCCTGGGGAACAGATCCGGTACGCCGGCCAGATCACTCACGATCCAATATCCGTCGAAGCGAACAAACGGCAACAGTTGTTCCAGCATGAGAATTGCGGTCGTCGCGACAGCCAAGATCAGCGGTGCAAAGCCGGTGATTTGGTAGATCGCTCCCAGGACGACGCAGAAGACGGCGTTGAAATAGATCCCACCGAGGTCGGTCCGGACCCGCCCACCTCGACCGAGACGGTATGCGTCGGTCACATTGGTGTACAGCGCTGGCCACATGAGGTACAGACCCCCGCCGATCTCTCCCGGCGTCGCCCCGCCGTAGCGACAGGCCGAAGCATGGCCCATCTCGTGGAACACCATCGACACCAGCACTAATCCCAACAGCACCAGAGTGAGCTGAGGACGGTTGATCAAAGCGGCGACGCTGGTGCTGAGATGCCCGGTCAGGACCATGTCGATGATCAGCGCGACAAAGGCAGCAACGACGGCGACGACGATCGGCAGGTGGAACAAGTGCTGTAGCACCCTGGTCGTGGCCCGCACTGACCGGGCGGGTACAACGTGCTTCTTGACTCGAAGGCCGAGCGCCATCTCGGGTCGATCGAGCGCCTTTTCGTTTTCCTGGCCCAGGTTGGCTTCGATAAGGCCGAGGGGATACAGCTTCTCGAGCAGGTACTCGACGTTTTCGGCAGAGATGTCCGTTCCAGTCTGCTGCCCAATGACGGTGGCTACTTCTGCCGGGGTGCGACGGCCATCCAAGCTCGTTACGACCAAGTACAGCAGCCCCGTGAGCTCTACGTAGGCCCCGTCCGGGCGCCGAGCCAGATAACGTTCGGTCTGGCGGCCTGAGCCTTCATACTTGCCAACAAGTTCGACCCCGCCACGCGGCCGCAGTGCAATGTTCCAGTCAGGTTCGCCGCAGGGGTTCTCACCCGTCAACCCGGTCCCGACGGCGAACTCAGCCGGCCGGGAACCCGCTACGCAATTCTCGAGTGTCGACACGATGCTCCTCGGCGAAGCCGGTGGAGGCGCATGGACCGAAGCCCGTCTATCTCACCCCTCCTAGCCCGCTACCTGGACGATCGAGACGGAGGCTCCAGCAATCGCCGTCGCGTTGTTGAAGCTCCCGTGGTTGATGACAACAACCGCGGTGCTCGGCGCCCAGACAAAGGCAAATTGGTTGGTAATGGTGAATCTCGAGAGGGTGTCACGTGACGGGAGGACTGTTCCCGTCTCGGCCTCCAGAAGGTCTTGGGAAAGACTCATTCGCTGCTCCTTATCTTCGAAAACGAGAGTGTGCCAAGCAGGTCAAGTGTCGCCAATGACCTCATGTTCCGCCTGACCATGATTTCTTCCCGAGCTTGCGGGATGCAACCTGCAAGCCTGTGAAGCACCAGCACGTGGAGTGATCCGAATGACCACTCCACGTGCTGATTTTGCTGTGCTTTGTTGATTTCCCTTATGCGTTGGTACTACTGGATCACTACCTGTGTCACGGTGTTCGTGGAACCAGCAGCGCCGGTCACCGAGTTACCCGCGCCCCGGTTGATGAGGGACACGAATGCCGAGTTGGCGTTGATGCGTGACGTAACGCTCGCCAGGCCGACATTGATGATCAGCATGGTGTCACGAGCAGGCAGTACCGCGCCGGACTCGTGCTCGAGCTCTGCAATGCTAAGCGCCATTTCCTATTCTCCTTGTGTAATGATGCGGGCGCGCGCGAAAACACCTATGCGTCACCGTTCGTGTCCGACATCTAGGGTGTGGAGCAGCTACCGTTGGAATCGTCAGGCCGAGGCTTAGATGCGCCAGCTGCGCCGACACGCACGGTCCCCCTCCACCGTTCCTTTTCCTCAGGAATTAGCCAAACCCGTTGTAACACGTCAGTTGTAAGACCGTCAACCCCTTCCGAAGGGAGTACGCGGCCATCCGACAGCTCTTTTCGCGAAGTTCATCGGGAAAGAGCATGGTCAGCCGTTGTGAGGGGCAATGACGACCAGCCCCGAGATCCGGTTGCGTGAACGCGTCGGCAAGGCCGACAGGGTGAGGTTCACACATCCAACGCCGAGAGGCTCAACCGGTGAATCAGTGAGCGACTCTGGTGCCTTTCGATGAGCGCCTTCAAGTCTCCCGTCCATCCCCTGAACGGTGTGCCCCGTGCGTCGGCTCGTCGGATAACCGAGTGCGCGAGAAGGGTGGGTCATCCTCCACTCCGCGCAGCTTTACCCGCGCCGTACCGGTCACCGTACCGTCGTCCAGAGCATTCGATCGACCTTGAAGGAGGTCTTTTCGGATGTAGGCAAGCGAGCACCGAGGGGAGGGAGCGAAAGATGACGGAATCCAATCCGGCTTCCAAGAGCCGAGGGTTTGCTCTCCGACAGAGCGCATTGCCTTCCAGCGCAGCGGATGGGTGGACTCGTACGGCGGGTCAGGCAAATTCCGTTCATGCGACCCCAATGAGGTCCGTGGCAGGGTGGGTGTTACGGGCCCGTGTTGGGACAACGAAATGGAGACTCAAGTGAGTCTCAGTGTCGAGGGATTGGCAGTGGCGTATCAGGGTGCATCGGTCGTCTCAGACCCGGACGCCATCATCACCTTCTCGGCAGGCTCGGTGGTTCACATGCAACGAGCTGCACAGCCGACGATCGGAAGAGGCCATCCGAGAACTGGTGGTCGCGTTGCTGAAGTGTGTGCCAGATCGCAAGTGTCGACCGAGGAGGATTTACTCGGGAGACAGTCCATTTCGTTCGAGGACGACATGTCTGGTATTTGATGGATCGCGGTCCATCGGTGATGGCATGGACGTGATCGCCATGGCTGACGGACACGTCACTCGCGAGCACACAGAGCTCGAGTACGTCAAGCTCCAGGAGCAGGTCGGCAGATGCCGACGATTGACGCTGCCGTCCAGTCGTCGCAGACACTTCCGCTGGGTCCTAATCTCGCTGTATGGGACTCACGGTCGATGCCATCGTCGTCCGCTGCCAGTCAGCGCTCGGCGAGCACTCTCCCGTTCTGGCCGTTCGGGACGTCGTTGCCGAGCTCGTCGCCGATCCCGCCGCGCTCGAAGATGCCCTCGGACCGGTGGAGCGTGGTGGCATCACGACGTTGCACAATGCGGCTGATCTCACTGTTCTGCACGTGGCTTGGACGCCGGGGATGGCCCTCTACCCTCACGAGCACCGGATGTGGGCGGTGATCGGCATGTACGGCGGCCAGGAGGACAACGCGTTCTTCCGGCGGAGTCCGGGTGGGCTCGAATCAACCGGCGGTCGTGAGCTCCCAGCCGGTGAGGTGCTGCTTCTCGGCGACGACGTGATTCACTCCGTCGCCAACACTCGTCGGGATTATGCCGTCGCACTGCACGTCTATGGCGGCGATTTCTTCACGACCGAACGGTCGGAATGGGACGCGGACACACTCGAGGAGCGACCGCGGGACCTCGAGCGCACCCGCCGGCTCTTCGAGGAGGCCAATGCGCGCTGGAGCAACGACGGATGAAACGCCGAACCGGAACCACCGCTCCGCAAGGCCCCACCTCCTAGTATCTCGTCGAACCAGCGACAGGGGGCCAGCGTGACGCGGATGGACGAGAATCGCCAGCTTATCGAGGGATTCTGGGTCGACCTTTATCGGCAGGATTTCGCGGCGCTGGGCGCGCGGTTCGACCCGAACGGGGAGTACACGGACATCGTGACTCCCGAGGACGACGTCGCCCGCGGTCCTGCCGAGATCACCGCACGTTTACGTCTTGCCTTCGACAAGCTGTCGAAGCTCTACGACGAGCCCCGTCACCTCGTCGCGGGGGAGCAGGTCGTCATGACGGAGCATGTCGAGCACTGGGAATGGCCGACGGGGGAGACCATGGCTCTGGACGTGGCATCGGTGCACGAAATCCGCGACGGGAAGATCATCAGGTGGTGGGACTACTGGGACATGAACGTCCTCACGGCGGCGGCGCCCCGGTGGTGGTTCGAACACGTCCTTCAGGGCTGGAAAGAGGCTCCGGCGACCTGATTCGCTCGACGCACCGACAACGCGGCCTGATTGCTGCCCGGCCTCAGTCCGCGAGACGTTTCGGGAGAGGTGACCACGTGCATGATGTGGTCGGAGCCTGCACGGTAGGACGGGTTCACGCGGTGCGCACTCCACGGTGCAACGTGGGTTGGAGTCTCGACGGACCGCTGCGCGTACCCTGATCGGCAACGAGGCATGCGAGCGGTCCCTCCCAGCCTCTTCACCACCGGAGGACCCGGAGCGCTCGAGGCCCGTTTCCGTGTCACCAGATGCCGGGGAGCAGCCTCCACCTGACCTGACTGCGATAGTCCTCGTACAGGTCATTCGTGGCCAGAATGCGGTCCTCAACGATGGCACGACCCACATTGCAGCCGGACGCGAACACCATCACGAGGGCATTGCGAATCGAGACGCTCTGGAGGACGTATCCCGCCTGGAGGAACAGATATGAGGCGTAAATCGGGTGACGGACGATGGCGTAGGGGCCTCGTCTGATCAGCCCGCGGTCCGCGGCGACGAATCCGAATGACCTTCCGAGAGCGAGGAATGACGTCACGCAGATCGCAAGTCCGAACAGCTGCACCCAGAGGCCCGCGGTGAGGCCCCACGGTGGATGGGCGCCGTCCGGCCGGAACAGGACACCGCCGAACGTTCCGCCGAACGCGAGGAGCCAGTCCCGCATCCGCCGGCTGACCGCACGGGCCGGCCGTCGGATGAGATAGGCGACAACGACCCACATCTGCTCGACGAAGAACACCCCACCGATGAGCTGGTGGAACTCGAGGTAGCGCTGCAGGGTGGCCTGGGCGAAGAATGCAGCGCCGGCTGCCCCGATGAGGTTCGCCGCGATCCTGATGGGCCGATCGAACGGCGGAGAGCTGAGAATCTCTTCCAGCCGCCGGGTTCCCCGTAATACGGAGCGCCTCTGATGGTGGCCCTGGTCCGTGGCCGGACCGTCGAGCTGGGTCCGGCTGGAATCGGCGGTCTCGAGTTCAAGCAGGGGCGGCTCTTTGGTCCACACGGACGACTCAGCTCACGAATTGCTGTGGGTGTCTGAGTTCGTTCGCCCCTGCAGGCTGCGCGCCGCCGCCGAGCTGCGTGAGCTGTCGCTCGACCACCGCGTCGAGGCTGAACCGGCCCGAGCCCAGAAAGGCCACGACCAGGGCCAAGCCGGCGAGCGCAAGGTTCAGTTGATAGCCAGGAGGGGCTGTGTGCGAGTTGATCCCGGTGGCCCAGGTAATCGTGATCATCGCCATGACCATGTCACCGAACAGCGCAATGCCCGCGAGACGTGAGAAGAGGCCAAGTCCCACGGCGATGGCTCCGAAGAACTCGATCACCCCGCCGAGCACGGCGAAGAGGCCACCCGGGTGGAGGTGGGCCGACTGCGAGAAGTAGATGGAGGTCCCATGAATGCCGAGTCCGTTGAACCATCCGAAGAGCTTGCCGCCCCCGTAATAGATGAAAATCCACGCGAGCACGATGCGTGCGATAAGCAGCGCGCAGTCCACGGGGAGCTGTGGGGTCCGGGTGCTCACGACGGTGGCGAGCACGGTCTGCCATGAGCGTCGCTGCGTCTCGACTGAAGCGGTCACCATGGAACCACCTTCCGTCTTCTGTGTGCCCAACACGGTCAGGACCCACCGAGCGTATGCGGCCTCTGCAACTCCGGCCGCCGATTCTCCGGCACGGCATCGGCAGGTGCACCAGTGCTCTGAGGGGAGAGCTCGCGCATGGGGCGGAAGGGCGCCACCAATTGGGCGAGGAGCACCGAGAAGTGATGTGGTCGCGCCGACTCCTGTTCGACGATGAGCGGGCGACCAGGCAGTCCGGTGTCGGTCCTGACCGTCTCGTCCGTCGGGAAGACCGCCCGGTGGAACAGCTGATCCCAAATGGTCAGTGCGAAGCCGAGGTTGACGTCCTGCGGCCCATCCAACTTGTGGTGGATCCGGTGGAAGTTTGGGCTCACGAAGACCCGCTCCAGAGGCCCGAAGCCCGCGCGGGTGTTGGAGTGGGCGAAGGCCACCATCCCTCCATAGAGGACCAATACGGTGACCGACAGTGCACCGTTCGCAAGCAGGACCACTCCGGGAATCAGCGCAAGGAGATAGGAGACGTGGATCAAGGGATGCGTGCGAAAGACCGTCAGGACATTCATGTCCTCCTGGGAATGGTGGAGCTCGTGAAAGCGCCACATCAGCCGCACTCTGTGGTTCGCCAGATGGACCGCCCAGTTGCAGAAGTCCATCACCACGAGGATTGCGATGATCGCCCCCCAGTGAGGGAGCGCGCCGATTCTCGGCAGGACGATCCACGGGAGGTCCCGCTGCACCAGCGCGACAAAGGAGAGGGTGAGCGCCGTGACGAGCGGCGCCACGAGTACCGCGTTCATGATGGTGAGCATGAGATCGTGGCGATGGCCGCGGGCGACGAGAGGCCGTCGCTGCGCCGGCCAGATCCGCTCGACAACCATGAAGCAACCCAGGATCACTAGTGCCAACGGGCCAACCAACACCACCCGAAGCAGAGTCACCGACCCGGTGAAGTTCGTGCCGCCCCAGTGCGCGGACCACCCGAACGCGATCAGGAGCACGGCCAGAGCCGCAATGGAGAAAGCGGGGAGATAGAGGCGCGACCGCAGGCGAACCTGCGTTCCGTCTCTCCGGCGCGCAGCTAGCTCTGATTCCTCGGTTTCGGCTTGTTCGGTCTGGGCCGGCCGGTCGGGAGCCAGGAGCACAGTGGACATGACCATGGTCTCAGCGACTCCCTGGTTAGAAGGCTGCTCCGCCGCCTCCGGCGTTGGAGTTACCGGATCCCGAGTTGGAGCTCGAGCCGGAGCCGGAGTTCGAGCCGGAGCCGGCCGCCTTCTTGGTCACGACCGCGGACCATTTGCCCCAGGTGTCGGTCACGTTGCCGTTGACCTGGCCCGCGGTGCTGTCACCGGCGAAGTAGTAGAGCGGTTTTCCGCCGTAGGTCACCTGCACGACGCCGTTGTGCTTCGCAGTGCCGAGTTTGGCCGCCTTCACGCCCGGCCCCGCCTTTGCCTTGGTCACACCGGCGGGAAGCACCAGCGCCGGCCAGACCTTCAGGCACGCCGCCGTACACGCAGTGCTGCTCGGCTTCAGCGTGTACACGGTCTTGCCACTGACGAGGATGGTTCCCATCTTGGTGTTCTTGGTCGTCGAGACGGTCACGCCGGTCGCAGCGCCGGCCTCGGTCGAGGCGATCACCGACAGGGAGATCCCGCCAGCGGCCACGATCGCACCGGCCCATCGCGCCAAAGAGACTCTTCGAGCTGGCTCCCGGTAGTGACGGTTCTTCTGCATGTCGATTCACTCCTGCGTCGGTCTTGAGTTTTCCCTCACGAGCTATTACGGACAAGTCCCCGGCAGGGATCATTTTCAAAGACCGGCCTCGCCTGTGTGCCTGCCTGGACCGTATCGGCCTGATGGAGAGTCATTTTGCGGACCGAGACCTGAGGACGTGGATCCCGCCGTTGGGGGCCACGGCCGGCCGTGGGACGGACCTCTGCTTTCGGTGGGATCGGAAGCTGGCCCGGCCGATGACCCACGCCCGCGGGGGAAGGCTCCTGCGAGGGCCTCTCGCATCCGCGGGGTCGCGGCGTGGCACCGGCGGGTTGAAATAGCCATTGCTCGCCAATGGGGCAGCCGGCGGCAAGCGCCCGGAACTTCAGGTGGAACCTCAGGGGGACTCGCTAGCGCCCCGTCCAGACCGGTGCCCGCTTTTCCAAGAATGCGGCGACACCCTCCCGGGCATCGTCCGAACCGGCGGCCGCAGCCAGAGCCAGCTCCGTCTGCTGCCAGCCCAGCTCCTCGTCGGCGGAGACGAGCTCGTTGACGGCGGCCAGGCACGCCTGCACGGAGACCGGAGCATTGGCACAGACCCCTTGAGCGAGGGACAGGGCCTCGGTGAGTGCATGGCCCGGCTCAGTGAGGACGTTGACGAAGCCCACCTCGAAGGCGCGCCGCGCGTCGATCGGCTGGCCGGTGAGGATGAGCTGGCGGGCCAGGTTGAGCGGCAACGCCCGGGGCGCCCGGAAGAGCCCGGCGCAGGTCGGCACCACCCCGATACCGACTTCCGGCAGGCCGAACCGGGCGGTCCGCGCCGCCACGACGAGGTCGCACGCCAGAGCCACCTCGAGCCCGCCGCCGAGCGCCGGGCCCTCGACGGCGGCGATCAGCGGCTTCCGGCGCCGCCGACGGATGATGCCGTACTCGCCGCCGCGGGTCGTGACGTAGTCACCCCCTGCCGTCAGGTCGCTGCCGGCGCAGAAGACGTCGGCGCTCCCGGTGAGGACCCCGGCCCACAGCTGGTCGTCGTCGTCCAGTTGGTTCAGAGCGTCGTCGAGCTGGTCGGCCATCGCCCGGTCGATGGCGTTGCGCTTGGCACCTCGTTCCATCGAGACGATCAGCACGCGCCCGACGCGGCGCGTGCCGACGCGATGGCGTGTGTCGTCCGTATCCGTCACGGGCACCTCCGATTCGCTGAGCTGGGAGAAGGCGGAGCTGGGAAAAGAAGGTCAGGCTACTGCCGGTTCACGAGTGGTCTTTCTGGAGGACGCGCCGGGGGAGGGGCGAACCTCAGGGCGCACCGGACCGGACGGCTTTGGTGAGCCGGTCTCGGTCGCACAATGACTCGGCGCCCCCAGTGGGATCATGGGCTCCGGAGAGGGCGCGCCGAGGTCGACCGTGGCATCGCTCAGCGCGGCGGCCTCACGTTCCGGCCATGGAGACGACCGGTTTGTTGAGCGGCTTGCCACCCATGGACCCGAAGAACGGCGCGTTGTAGCAGAAGACCCCGCCGTCGGACGCCACGAAGCGGTACCCCGAGCCGTCCCGGTTGGCCTCCATGCCGACGATCGGTGCGTTGAGGCGCGTGCCGCCCGTCGAGCCGTGGAACGGGGCACCGAAGGAGAAGATCCCTCCGTCGGCGGCAACTTCCCAATACCCGCCCGTCTGCCCGTCTGCGGCCATCCCGACCATCGGCGAGTTGAGCGGCCGTCCGCCCATGGAGCCGGAGAAGTGGGCGTCTCCGTAGCTGAAGATGCCGCCGTCCGAGGCGACGAGCCAGTAGCCGTTGCCGCTGGGCGTCGCGGCCATCCCGACGATGGGGCGGTTGAGATGGATGCTGCCGGTGCTGCCGTGGAAGCCCGCGTCGCCGAAGCTGAAGATTCCGCCGTCGGACGCGACGAGCCAGTAGCCGCGACCGTCCGCGGTGGCGGCCATGCCGACCATGGGGGCGTTGAGCGGCTTGCCGCCCATGGAGCCGAAGAAGCCCGCATTGCCGAAGGCGAAGATGCCACCGTCAGAGGCCACCTCCCAGTACCCGCCGCCGTCACGGGTCATCGCCGACGCGACCACGGGTCGGTTCAGGTGGATGCTGCCCGTGGAGCCGCAGAACGGGATGTTCCCGTAGTTGAAGATGCCCCCGTCGGAGCCGGAGAGGAAGTACCCGTTGGGGCCGCCCGCCGGTGCGTTGCAGGGCACCTCCACGGTGGGTGCCGGCGTCCCGGCGTCACCGGTGAGCTGGGGGTCGTGATGGAACTGCGGCCACGCCCCGGCCTCGTAGACGCTCGACCCGGAGCCGCTCGTGTTGTCGATCTCCCAGTGCGCGATGTACCCCGTTGCGGCCCCGCCGGCGTCGACGTACCCGGCGCCCGTGATCCCGATGTGGCCGTCGGGGTCGTCGGTCACCAGCGGCGAGCTCTGGAACCCGAAGTTGGTGGCCAGCGTTGCGACCTGCGCGCCCGAGCGGCCGTCGAAGATGTCGATGCCGTCGGTGGTGGGGACGATGACGTCCTGGTAGCCGCCTCCGGTGAGGTCGGCCGTCACCGGTGAGCCGATGACCTGCCCGGTGGTCGAAGCCGACCAGACGGCGGCGCCGTTCGTGCCGTTCAGCACGTAGATGGTCCCCGCCGCTGTCCCCTCGACGACGTCGAGCTGCCCGTTGCCCAGCACGTCCGCCAGGGCGGGTGAATCGGCGGTGACCCCGTTGAGCTGAGCGCTCCAGGCCAGCCCGCAGCCGGTGTTGATGGCAAAGACCTTGTTGGAGTCCGAGGCTCCGGAGAAGAAGCTCCCGTCACCGACCACGATGCCGACCGCGCCTCCGGCCAGGAACTGGCCGACGGCCGGCGACGAGCGGTCGATGTTCTGGTTCGTGTTGTACTGGCAGATGAGGCCGCCGGCAGGATTCGTCGACCCTGCATTGCCTGCGCTCGACAGGATGCGGATGTGCCCGCCGTTGGCGTAGGTCTGCCCGAACGCCACGCCGGCACTGGATTCGCCGCCGCTGATGATCTCGTTGTCGTCGTCGGCGTAGAGGTCGGCGACCGCTGCCGTCGAGAACACCGAGTCGCCTTGGAACCAGGGGAATCCGCTCAGCATCGCCCCGTTGCCGGCGCCAAGCGCATCCGTGTTCTGTCCGAGCGAGCCCGCCTCCACGCCATAGCCACCGGCGTAGGACCCGACGGTCAGCGACGCGGAGACACCCGAATGGGGTGTGGGGTCGGTGCCGGGGTTCGTCTCCTGGACGAACCACTGGTCTCCCCCCTGTTGGTGATGGCCTGATAGCCACCGACGGTGGGAGCGGCGGCATTGCCGCTGCCGACGAAGACCGAGTCGGTGCCGTTGGGCGAGATGGGGGCGACCGAGGGCGACGAATCCACCGGCGCGCCGGCGTTGTAGGGCCAACCGCCGACCGCCGAGCCGTTGCTGAGGTGGGACGCGTAGACGAGCCCGGCGCGGTCGCCGACGACCACGGCCGGTTGCCCGTCCAGGTTGGCGACGTTCGGCGAGGAGAGCGCGATGGGGTTGTTCGCGTCATTGAGCGTCGTGCTCCAGGTGAGGTTCGCGGTGAAACCCGCCGCGTGCGCCACCTCGGCGGCCTGGGCGGCGGGTGCCGTCTGGAGCGCGGGTGTCAGAACCAGGGCGGCGGCCGAAGCCACCAGTGTTGCCGGGAGGCAGAACCTGCGCGTACGACCTCTCACGTCACTCCTCTCACGTCCGGTGCGGCCCGGGCGGCCATTCCGTCGCCGCCGGCGATCGCCTGGGGCCCGGACCGGGGTGGGGCCAGACAGGAAGGGTATGCCCCACCGGCGGACCAGCGGGCACCGCGGCAGCATGTGCTCCCGAACTCTGTACCCAACGGTCTGACGGTGACGCCTGCAGCTGTCGCGCCGATCGCACGCCGAACCGAATTCCGTCGCGAGCCTGGTTGCACCGGGGTGGAGTCGTCCCCGACGGGCATGAAGCCCTGCGACGGGGCCTGCGACCTACCATGCTCCCGGTGACCGAATCGTCCACGATTTGCCTGGCGGGCTGATGGGTCGTCGGATCCGGTGGCTCGGCGTCATCATGGTGGCCTGCCTGGGCCTGGTGGTCGCCCAGCTGGTCAACATCCAGCTCGTGAAGGGGAAACAGCTACAGGCCTCCCCCTTCAATCCGCGGGTGTCCTCGCAGCAGTACATCAACCCACGCGGGACGATCTCCGCCGCGGACGGTACCGTGCTGGCCCAGTCGGTCCCCACGCCGGCCGGGACGACGAAGGACTACCTCTACCACTACGTCCGCCAGTACCCCCAGGGCGCGCTCTACGGAGGGATCACCGGCTACTGGGGCGCGTACTACCAGGGCACCGGGATCGAGCAGCAGTACGACGCCGACCTGTCATCGCATCAGAAGCCCCCGCAGACGCTGAGCCAGCTGCTCTTCCGCCAGCAGCAACCGTTGACCACCGACAACGTCTCGCTGAGCGTGGAACCCCAACTCCAGAACGCGGCCTGGCAGGCCCTGACGACACTGCCGCCGGGCGTCAACAAGGACGGGGCGGTCGTGGTGATCCAGCCGTCAACCGGGAACATCCTGGCCATGGTGTCGAACCCCACCTTCGACCCCAACGGGCTGACGAGCACGTCGTACCAAGCTGATCGATTGGTCTACTACAGCTACATCCAGAAGGACCACGAGGGCTTCTTCCCGCTCCGGCCCATCGCCACCCGCGAGACCTTCCCACCGGGCTCGACGATGAAGGTGGTGACCAGCACCGCGGCGTACAACCTCAAGCCGGCGCTGGCCGGCTTCGACTACCCGGTCCAACCGTGCCAGTCGTTCTCCGACTCGAACAGGATTCTGTGCAACGACGGGTCCAACCCGAGCAACTCGACGCCGTGCGGCGGGACGATGGTCCAGATGCTGCCCGCCTCGTGTGACCCGGGCTACGCCGACCTGGGCGTCCAGCTGGGCGTCCCCGTCATGACCAAGCAGGCCGAGCTGTTCGGCTACAACTCGGTGCCCGGGATCGACCTGCCCGGGACCTCGGCCTCGATCTTCCCGCCGCTCGCGCCCAATTCACAGGCCTTCCTCGGGCAGAGCTCGATCGGCCAGTACAACGTCCAGACGAGCGCCCTGCAGAACGCCATGGTGGCCGCCGGGATCGCCAACGGCGGCGTGCTCATGACGCCGCACTTGATGACGTCCATCCACGACTCCCAGGGCGCGCTGGTGCAGACCTACACGCCCAAGGCGGCCTCGACGGTGGCGACGGCGCAGACGGCGCAGCAGGTCACATCCCTCATGGAGGGCGTCGTGGCCAGCGGCACAGCGAGGGGCGTCGGCTTCCCCGCCTACCTGTGCGCCGCGGTCAAGACCGGAACTGCGCAGACCGACCCGACCACCGGCCTGACCGACACCTGGATGATCGGCTTTGCGCCGGCCAACCACCCCCAGGTGGCCGTGGCGGTGGTGGTGCCGCAGCAGTCCAACAGCTCGGACGGCGCCCACGTCGCCGGGCCGATCATGAACGCGGTCCTCCAGGCCGCCGTGCCGCAGAGCTCGGTCAGCCAGCCCTGCAACGTGCAGCCGGTGCCGACGTCGGTCTTCACGTCAGGCCATTGAGGCCAACCGGGTAAAGGGCTCCCGACCGAACGGGTACACTATCTGCGTGCCTACGCAGGTAGTTGGGAGAATTGCCGGGGAGGAGTTCCGCTCCGCCGTCGGGATGCTCAAGCTCCTGGCCGACGAGACGCGCCTGCGGGTCATCTGCGCCCTTCTCGAGGGTGAGCACCCGGTCAACGAACTGGCAGAGCTGGTGGGCGCCCAGCCGGCCGCGGTCTCGCAGCACCTGGCCAAGCTCCGCCTGGCCCGGCTCGTGCGCAGCCGCCGGGAAGGCACCCGGATCTATTACGTGCTCGACGACGCGCACGTCCGGCGGCTCGTCGAGGAAGTGCTGTCCCACGCCGACCACGTGACTGCGAATGGCTGACCGCCACGATCACCACGCCGGGCCGCCGTCGGTGGACACCGACCGCCGCGCCCTGACCATCGCGCTGGTCCTCCTCGTCGCCTTCATGGTGTTCGAGGTCGGGGCAGCCGTCGCGTCGAACTCGCTCGTCCTGCTCGCCGACGCCGGGCACATGCTGGTGGACGTCGGCGCCATTGCCGGCTCCTTGGTGGCCATACGCCTGGCCGCACGCCCCGAGACCGGGTCGCACACCTATGGCATGAAGCGGGCCGAGATCCTGGCTGCCGCCGCAAATGCCCTCGCCCTGCTCGTCGTCTCGGCCCTGGTGACGTACGACGCCGTGGTCCGCCTCGCTCACCCGTCGCCGGTCGATGGGGCCGTCCTGATCTTCGTGGCGTCGGTGGGCGTCGCCGTCAACCTGGCCGCGACGATGACCATCGCCCGGGCCGATCGGCGTTCGCTGAACGTCGAGGGTGCCTACCGCCACATCCTCACCGACCTCTACGGGTTCGCCGGCACCCTCATCGCCGGCGTGGTCATCGTCGTCTGGGGGTTCGACCGCGCCGACGCCATCGCCTCGCTCGTGGTCGTCCTCCTCATGTTGAAGGCGGCGGTGCAGCTTCTGCGCCCGGCGCTGCGCATCCTGCTGGAGGCGACGCCCGACGACATCGACGTGGAGGAGGTGAGGCGGCACTTGATGGAACTGCCCGAGGTGCAGTCGGTGCACGATCTGCACGCCTGGACCCTCACGTCGTCGCTGCCGATCCTCACCGCCCACGTCGTCGTCACCGACGAGTGCTTCACGACGGGAGAAGCGGGACGCGTGCTCGACCATCTGCAGGACTGCCTCTCTGGGCACTTCGACGTGGCGCACTCCACGCTCCAGTTCGAGTCGCCCGGGCACCTCGAGCACGAGCTCGGCGGGCACGCGTAGCCGAGGCAGGTGGCGTGTCAGCTCAGCGGGGCGAGCGGGCGGGTGGTTCCAGCGCCGCCACGAGCTCCACGTGCTCGGTCATGGGGAAGATGTCGAAGGCGCGCAGCACGGTGAGGTGCCACCCCTCGTCGAGCAGGACCCGGACGTCGCGCCCGAACGACGCCGGGTCGCACGACACGTAGATCGCCGTGCGCACGGTCGGGGCGTGGGGCGCCAGGGCCCGCATGACGTCGGTGCCGGCGCCCTCGCGGGCGGGGTCCAGGACGACGATGTCGGCGTGCCCCAGGGCTGAGCGCACGAGTGCCGGAGTCACCGCGCCCTCCAGGACGCGCAGGTTGGGGAAAGCGGCACCGTTGTGCCGGGCGTCTGCGCAGGCGCGCCCGTCCCTCTCCACGGCGAGGACGGACCCCGACGGGCCGACCGCGTCGGCCAGAGCCACGGAGAACAGCCCGGCGCCGGCGTACAGGTCCACCACGTCGGCACCACGGCAGTCGCCGGCAACGGCCAGGACGGCCGCGAGCAGCGCGGCGGCGGCGCCCGTGTGGACCTGCCAGAAGACCCCGGGCGAGACCCGGTAGCTGCGGCCGCCGACGACGGCGTGCACCGCGCCCGGCGCCCGGCGGATCTTCCCACCGACGACCAGCCCGGTGCCGATGTCGGGCAGGCGAGGCGCCGCCTTCCCGCGCGGCGTCACGGTGACCACTGCCTCGTTCGGCTCCGTTCCTGTGATCACCTCGAGCTCGGTCGCGCCCGGCCACAGGACCGTCAGGGCTCCCGTTGCCGCGACCGCCGAGCTGGCGATGGGGCACTCGCGGACGTACTCGAGCCGGTGGGATCGGTGGCGGCGGAAGCCCAGCGCACCGCGGCCGTCCACCGCGACCCGCACCCGACTGCGCCAGCCGAGCCCGGCGGCGTCACCGGGCACCGGCTCCACTTCGACGGCCTGCCGGAGCCCGGCCAGGCGCTCCAGCTGCTCGCTGATGAGGAACGCCTTCAGACGTCGCTGGCCCCCGACATCCACGTGCTGGAAGTCGCAGCCGCCGCACCGCCCGGGACCGGCGTGCGGGCACGGAGGATCGACGCGATCGGGGGAGCGGGTCAGGATCTCGACGGCATCGGCCCGCAGGTACGAGGTCGTGCTGGCTGTGACCCGGGCCCGGACCCGCTCGCCGGGAAGGCTGTGGCGGACGAAGACCACCTTGCCGTCGGGGGCGTGGGCCACGCACCCCCCGCCGGCCGCGACGGCGCCCACCTCGAGCTCCAAAAGGCCCGGATTCTCGGGGGTCGCCATGGCAGGGGAGCGTAGGACGGCGAAGTTGGTCAAGATTTCGGTACCGGGGTGTCGATCCGGGCGGCCCCCGATCGTCGTAGGAGCGAAACCAACCCCAACCAGGAGGACTGATGCGATACCTGTTGCTGATTGCGAACGAAGAGAGCCAGATTCAGGGGGCCACCGCCGAGCAGGGCGCGGCCATGATGAACGAATACGCCGAGTTCGGGAAGTCGATGGCCGAGCGCGGCGTGCTACAGGGCGGCGAGCGGTTGCACTTCACGACCGACGCCACCACCGTGCGCGTGCGTAACGGTGAGGTGGTCACGACCGATGGCCCCTTCGCCGAGACCAAGGAGCAGCTCGGCGGGTACTACCTGGTCGACTGCAAGGACCTGGACGAGGCCATCGAAGTGGCAGCGAAGATCCCCGGCGCCCGCACGGGCAGCATCGAAGTGAGGCCGATCTGGGAGATGTGACCCCCCGGGTCGAGGCCGCGGTGGCCGAGGCCTTCCAGGCCGAGTGGGGCCGGGTCGTGGCGACCCTGGTCCGGCTGACCGGCGACTGGGAACTGGCCGAGGAGTGCGCGCAGGATGCCTTCGCGACGGCGCTGGAGCGCTGGCCCCGCGACGGCATCCCGCGCCGCCCCGGCGCCTGGCTGACGACGGTTGCGCGGAACCGCGCCGTCGACCGGGCACGGCGCGCCCGCCTGGGCGAGTCCAAGACGCGGGAGGTCGCCGCCATGGCAGCGGCAGAGGAGGACGAGCTGGCACCGGACGACGAGGTGCCCGACGACCGGCTCCGACTGATGTTCACCTGCTGCCACCCCGCGCTGTCCTTCGAGGCGCAGGTGGCGCTGACCCTGCGCAGCCTGGCGGGCATGACGACGAGCGAGATCGCACGGGCCTTCCTCGTCCCCGAGGCGACCATGGCCCAGCGGCTGGTCCGGGCCAAGCGCAAGATCCGCCACGCCGGCATCCCCTTCGTCGTGCCCCCGGCGCACCAATTGGTGGAGCGGACGGACGCGGTCCTGGCTGTGCTCTACCTCCTCTTCAATGAGGGCTACTCCGCCAGCGCGGGCGCCGATCTGGTCCGGCGCGGCCTGACGGCGGAGGCCATCCGCCTCGGTCGGGTCCTGTGCACGCTCATGCCCGACGAGCCCGAGGCGCTGGGGCTGCTCGCCCTCATGCTGTTCCACGACGCCCGCAGCGCGGCCCGGGTCGACGGCGGCGGAGACCTCGTGGTGCTGGCGGAGCAGGACCGTTCCCTGTGGGACGACGCCGCCATCGCCGAGGGGCGGCGTCGGCTCGACGCCGCGGCCCGGCTGCACCGGCCCGGCGCCTTCCAGATCCAGGCGGCCATCGCGGCGTGCCATGTCCGTGACGAGGGCGGGACGGACTGGACCGAGATCGCCGCCCTCTACGACAGCCTGTTCGCGCTGGCGCCGTCGGCCGTGATCGCCCTGAACCGCGCCGTGGCCGTCTCCATGTCCGAGGGACCCGAGGCGGGTCTGGCGCTGATCGATCGCATCGCGCCCGAGGGGGAGCTGCGGGACTACCACCTGCTGCCGGCCGCACGGGGGGACATGCTGCGCCGCCTCGGCCGGCGGACCGAGGCGGCGGAGGCCTACCGGCAGGCCCACGACCTGGCCGGTACGGACGCCGAGCGCCGCTATCTGGAGCGGCGCCTGCTCGAAGCCACGGCGTAGCGGCAGCCACCCGGCAGCCGACCCCGGCAGCCATCCCTGCAGCGGATCGGACGAGCCGGTTTGACAGGCCGGGGTGCCGTTGCAATCGTCTCGCCCGGACCACCGCCCGCCGGCGGCCGGTTCCCGACGAGTGCGAGAGGACGACTGGACCATGTTGCAGGACAGAGTGGCGATCATCACTGGGGCGGGACGGGGCATCGGCCGCGAGCACGCCCTCCTCTTCGCTTCCCTCGGCGCCAAGGTCCTTGTGAACGACCTCGGCGGGGCGGTCGACGGCTCGGGCGCGGACGTCTCGGCGGCGCAGTCGGTCGTCGACGAGATCACCGCGGCGGGAGGCCAGGCCGTGGCCAACACGGACAGCGTGAGCTCCTTCGACGGGGCGAAGGCGATCGTCGAACAGGCCGTCTCCTCGTTCGGTGACCTGCACGTCGTGGTCAACAACGCCGGCATCCTGCGCGACCGGATGCTCGTGTCCATGAGCGAGCAGGAGTTCGACGACGTCATCGCGGTGCACCTGAAGGGCACCTTCAACCTCACCCGGCACGCCGCGGACGTCTGGCGGGACGCCGCCAAGGCGGGCACCATCACCGACCGGGCGATCGTGAACACGAGCTCGGGCGCGGGGTTGCACGGCAACGTCGGCCAGACCAACTACTCGGCCGCCAAGGCGGGCATCGCCGCCATGACCGTCGTCAACGCCATGGAGCTGCATCGCTACGGCGTGCGGGCCAACTGCATCGCCCCGGTGGCCCGGACGAGGCTCACCATGCAGACGCCCGGGATGGGCGAGTCGATGCAGCAGCACCTGTTCGATCCTGAGAACGTCTCGCCGCTTGTCGCGGTGCTGGCCTCCGAGGGCTGTCCCTTCAACGGCCAGGTCTTCAGCGTGTACGGGGGATCGGTCGGGATCTACGCCGGCTGGTCGATCGCCGACTCCGTGGAGACCGACGACCGCTGGACCGCCGAGAGCCTGGCGACCGCCATGGACAAGCTGCCCCGCACCGTCGAGGTCAACAGCCAGATCGCCGAGCTCGGCAAGCACATGGGGCGCTGACCGTCCGTCGGGACGCGCCTGCGTAGGCTCGTCCGCATGGGTGGGGTGGATCCGCAAGGAGTGCCGACCGAAGGCACGGGTGTCGACGACGCTGCGCGCGTGCGGGCGGCCTGCGCTGCGGCGGACGTGCACCCTCTCTTGTGCGCGGTGGCCCACCGCACGGGCGACCTGTCGTTGCTGCGGGAGGATTACGAGCCCGACCAGGAACAGCTGCTCGTGCCCGGGCGCGGCCTCGGGCCCGACGAGGAAGCCGCGGCGCGTGCAGCAGCGGCCGCGGCGCTGTCGGACCACCTGGCCTCGGGACGTCCCGACCACGACCTGGCGCCGGAGGAGCGGCGGAGGATCTTCGGGTTCCTGGTCGGCGCCGGCGCCGCCGATCATTGGGAGGGCTTCTTGGCCGAGGAGCTCGCGCTGGAGGGGAGCGACCCGCGGGAACCGTCGTGGCGCCTCGCGGATATCGAACGCGACGGAGCCTTCCGGTGTGCCGTCATCGGGGCCGGCGCCTCGGGTCTGGCGGCCGCCCACCGGCTGCGTCAGGCCGGCGTGGCGGTCACCGTGTTCGAGAAGAACGGTGACGTGGGCGGCACCTGGCTGGAGAACGTCTACCCGGGGTGCCGCGTCGACGTCCCGAACCAGCTCTACAGCTTCTCGTTCGCGCAGACGGACGACTGGGTCTCCCGCTACTCGGCCCAGCCCGACCTGCTGGCCTATCTCCAGGCGACGGCCAAGGATCTGGGCCTGGGTGAGTGCATCCGCTTCCGGAGCGAGGTGACCGAGGCCCGCTTCGACGACACGGCCCGGGAATGGTCGTTGACCGTGCGGGCCGGCGACGGCACCGAGGTGACCGAGGTGGTCGACGGGATCGTGTGCGCGGTGGGCCAGCTCAACCGCCCGTCCCTTCCGGCCATTGACGGCCAGGCGCGCTTCGTGGGCCCGTCCTTCCACTCGGCGGCCTGGGACGACACGGTGGAGCTGGCCGGGCGCCGGGTCGGGGTCATCGGGACCGGGGCCAGTGCGGCGCAATTCGTCCCTTGCCTGGCGGGGGAGGTGGGGCACCTCGACGTCTACCAGCGAACGCCTCCCTGGCTGCTGCCGACTGACAACTACGGCGACCCGTTTCCGCCCGAGTTCCACGACCTGCTGCAGCTGCTCCCCAGCTACGGCCGTTGGGACAGGCTCTGGCAGTTCTGGCTCATGCACGAGGGCCTGCTCGTGGCCGCCCGGGTCGATCCCGGGTGGGACGCGCACACCGAGGCGGTGAGCGCCGAGAACGACTTCGTGCGGTCGATGCTGCTCGATGTCCTGCGGGCCCAGGTCGCCGACGATGACCTCTACGAGAAGATGGTCCCGCACTTCCCTCCTTTCGCCAAGCGCGCCCTGCGCGACGACGGGCGATGGGCGGCAGCGCTGAGCCGTCCCGAGGTCGACCTCGTGACGACGCCGATCGCCGAGATCACGCCAAACGGGGTGCGGACGGTGGACGGCGAGGTGCGTCCGGCGGACGTGTTGATCTACGGCACGGGGTTCAGCGCGTCGAACTTCGTCGCGCCCATGAGGGTCTACGGCGCAGGCGGCATGGAGCTGAACGAGGAATGGGGCGGTGATGCGCAGGCGTACCTCGGCCTGACGGTGCCGGGCTTCCCCAACTTCTTCCTGCTCTACGGGCCCAACACCAACCTCGTCATCAACGGCAGCATCCTGATCATGGTCGAGTGCCAGGTGCGCTACGCCGTCGAGGCGATCGGCCGGTTGCTGCGGGGCGGGCACCGGACAATGTCGTGTCGGCGCGACGTCCACGAACGCTACGGCCGCGAGATGGAGGAGGGCAACGCGCTGATGGTCTGGGGCGTGGCGGACGTGCCGACCTGGTATCGCAACGCGGCACGGGCGCGTGACGCAGAACTGGCCCTTCGACCTCCACACGTACTGGGCCCGCACCCGGGTGCCGGACCTGGCCGACTACGAGCTGGACTGAGATCGGGGGTGCCAAGCCGGGAGCTGACCGAGATCCTCGCCCTCGTCCCGCGCGACTTCGCCGATCCTGGTGCCGATTACCGGGAGGTGCGGGCGATGTTGGCGCCGTTCCACGGGCACCCGGTGCCGGCGTCCGTCACGGTGACCGAGGCTCAGCTCGGTGGGGTGCGCTGCGCCTGGTACGAGGACGACCGCCGGCCCCGAACTCGAGCGCGTCGTCATGCACTGCCACGGCGGCGGGCTGGTGTCGTGCCCGCTCGACGACTACCACTTCTACGGGGCCATGCTGGCCGAGCAGCTCGAGGCGCGCGTCGTGATGGCGGACTACCGGCTCGCTCCGGAGCACCCCTTTCCCGCCGCACACCGCGACTGCCTCGCCGCCTACCGGGGGCTGCTGGCCGGCGGCGTCGACCCGTCGCACGTGGTGGTCAGCGGGGACTCGTGCGGCGGCCTGTTGGCGCTGGGCGCGCTCCTCGAGGCGCGGGACGAAGGGCTGGCGCTGCCCGCCTGCTTCGTCTCGATCTCGGGCTGGTTCGACGTGTCGGTGGCCGCCCCTGTCGACGGCCGCCGCGATCCGTTCCTCACCGCCGGGTGGGTCCGCAACCGTGGGCGGGACTACGCGGCGGGGCGGGTGGCGCTCGACGACCCCCGCCTGTCGCCGGCCTTCGCCGACCTGGAGGGCCTGCCCCCGCTCTACCTCCCGGCCGGGCAGCACGACACGCTCCGGGCGGGGACCGAGACGCTGGCGCTGGCGGCCATGGACGCCGGGGTGGTCGTGACGGCCGAGTCCTGGCCGGGCATGGTGCACGGCTGGCAGGGGCTCGTTACCGCGGGAGTGCCCGAGGCGGCGGCGGCCTTCGCCAGGATCCGCGCCTACCTCGACGACGTCGGGGTCTGACCCTGGTCGACCAACCGGTGGGCGCCGGTGCACCCGGTGCCCCACCGAAGCGCTCGGTCCTGCCCCTGTCGTCCGGGCCGGTCGGTCAGCTGACGATGTCGGGTGCTGCGGCGGACTGCGGCGACGCATAGCCGGGGATGGAGCCGTGCGTCGTGGCCACCATCGTGCTCGGGGGCGGGCGGGCGGGCGGCACCCACCGCCATGACAGCAGGACACCGATCCGACGTATCCGACCTCGGATCGGGCCTCAGGCGTACCGGGGTGGGAGGATGCGGTGTATGGCCGAGCGTCTGCGCATCTCGTCGGGCTCGCCCTTCGAGCCCACCATCGGGTTCAGCCGGGCCGTCCGGGTGGGGGACCGCGTCGTCGTCTCCGGGACGGGTCCGGTCGTGGCGGGCGGCCGGTGCCCGGACGCTGCGGGGGCCCAGGCGCGGCGATGCTTCGAGATCATTCAGGCCGCGCTGGCCGAGGCGGGGGCCTCGCTCGACGACGTGGTGCGGACCCGGATGTACCTCACTTCGGCCGGCGACGGCGACGCCGTCGGCACCGTGCACGGCGAGCTGCTCGGGCACGTCGGCCCGGCGGCGACGATGGTCGTCGTGGCGAGTTTGCTGGACCCCGCCTGGAAGGTGGAGATCGAAGCCGAGGCGGTGCTGCCCTAAGAGGCGAGCCCCGCGACGGTGGCGGCCACGATGTTGGTGCCGCGCAGGTCACCGACGAGGCCCGACTCCATGCGGTTCATGACGTAGCAGACGGAGAGCTCTGCGTCCTGGTCGTTGATGATGACCGAGCCGCCGTAGCCGCCCCAGTAACAGGCGCTCGGGCCGAGCGGCATCTCGGGCGGGTTGCTCAGGCCGTAGCCCATTCCGATGCGCTGCTGCACGTCGAGCACCTTGTCGACTCCGTCCGCCTGGACCTCGAAGATCGGGTCGGTGCCCTCGGCCGAGAGCAGGCGCACACCGCGGGCTTTGCCCCGTCCGGCGATGATCGACTGGATGGCGGCCACCGAGCGGGCATTGCCCTGGCCGTTGGCGGCGGGGATCTCGGCGCGCCGCCACCAGTCGTGCTGCGCCATGGTGGCATCGATGGGCGGGTTCGTGAACGTCTTCATCATGAGCTCGGACACCTGGCCCTCCATGGCGGCCACCTCGATCGGCGGGGGAGGGATGACGTTGGACACGCGGTGGTCCTCGCTCGCCGGGAGACCGATGTGGAAGTCCGCCTCGAGCGGCTTGGCCACCTCACGGGCGAACCAGCTGCCGATGCTCTCGCCGGTGATGCGGCGGACGATCTCCCCGATGAGGTAGCCCTGGGTCAGGGCGTGGTAGCCCGATCCGGTCCCGGGCTCCCACCAGGGCGCCTGGGCCGCCAGACGCGTGGTGCAGAGCTCCCAGTTGGCCAGGTCCTCTGCGGTCAGCGGCTCCTGCCAGCCGCTGAGGCCGGCGGTGTGCCCCATGACGTGGCGCACCTCGACCTTCTCCTTTCCGTTGGCCGCGAACTCGGGCCAGTAGGTGGCGACGGGCTTGTGGAAGTCGAGCTCCTTGCGGTCGTGCAGCATCAGGGCGACGAGGAACGTCATCGTCTTGGTGGTGGACCAGACGTTGGTGATGGTGTCGCGCTCCCAGGGCCGCGTCTTCTCCGCGTCGGCCCAGCCGCCCCAGATGTCGACCACCGGCTCCCCGTGCAGGAAGACGGCCACGGAGGCGCCGACATCGGCCCCCGTGTCGATCTGGTCGGCCAGCGTGGCGCGGACCGCTTCGAACCGCGGCTCGCAGGTTCCGTGCACCTCTGCCATGGGGACCCCCTTTTCGTCTGGATGGGCCGGGCGGGGCGTGCGGGGCGCGTCCAAGCCGGCCAGCGCAACCTATTGACCCGGCGGCCGGCGCGCCAGTGGGTGCCGCCGGGCCGCCGCCAGGCCGCCGTCGACCCCCCGGGCGGCGCCCCTCTGTAACGTCGCTCCATGCAGAGTGCTGATGCCGTCGTGGTCGGCTCGGGACCCAACGGCCTGGCCGCCGCGCTGACCCTGGCCCGGGCCGGCCTCGGGGTGGAGGTCTTCGAGGGCGAGCCGACCATCGGGGGCGGGACCCGCACCGAGGCCCTGACCCTCGACGGCTTCCGTCACGACGTGTGCTCGGCGGTGCACCCGTCGCTGGTGGCCTCACCCTTCTTCCGTTCGCTCGACCTGGCCGCCCTCGGCATCGTGCTGCGCCAGCCCGAGGTGGCCTTCGCCCATCCGCTCGGGGGCGGGCGGGCCGCCGCGCTGTACCGGGACGTCGGAGCGACGGCCTCGCACCTCGGCGGGGACGCCGCGGCGTACCGGGACCTGGTGGGGCCCCTGGTTGAGTGGCTGGACCGCATCGTGCCCTACGTCCTGGGCCCGATGCGCAGCATCCCGCGCGACCCGTTGGCGCTCGCCCGCTTCGCGTTGGTCGGGACCCCGTCGGTGCAGCGCACGGCGCGCCGCTTCAACACCGATGCGGCCCGGGCCCTGCTCGCCGGCACGGCGGCGCACTCCATGGAGCCGCTCACGGCCCCCTTGACCTCGGCTTTCGGTCTGCTGCTCACGGCATTGGGCCACGCCGGCGGCTGGCCCGTCGTGGAGGGAGGGAGCGCGGCCATCACGCAGGGGTTGGCAAACGAGCTGCGGCGCCTGGGCGGCGTGGTACACACCGACAGCCGGGTCACCGCACTGGCCGAGCTTCCGCCGGCCCGCGCCGTGCTGCTCGACACCTCGCCGCGGGCCTTCGTCGTGCTGGCCGGGACGCAGCTCTCCCGCCGGGCCGCCCGGCCGTGGGCGCGGTTCAAGCCCGGGGCGGGCACCTGCAAGGTGGACTGGGCGCTCGGCGGTCCGGTGCCCTGGGGGGCCGAGTCCTGTCGGCGCACGGTGACCGTCCACGTCGGGGGCACGTTCGACGAGGTGGCCCGCGCCGAGGCCGACGTCCAGGCGGGGCGGCACGCCGAGCGACCCTTCGTGCTGGTGGCCCAACCCGGTGTGGTCGACCCGACGCGTGCGCCCGAGGGGAAGCACACGCTGTGGGCCTACTGCCACGTGCCCAACGGCTCCTCCGTGGACATGACCGAGCGCATGGAGGCGCAGATCGAGCGCTTCGCCCCGGGCTTCCGCGACCTCGTACTGGCGCGCTCGGTGCGCACGGCCGCCGAGGCGGAATCGCACAACCCGAACCTGCTGGGTGGCGACGTCAACGGCGGGGCGGCCACGCTGCGCCAGACGGTCTTCCGGCCGGTGGCCCGGTGGAACCCCTACCGGACGCCGGTCGAGGGTGTGTATCTCTGCTCGGCCTCGACTCCGCCGGGGGGCGGCGTCCACGGGATGTGCGGTGTGGCGGCGGCCGAGGTGGCCCTGCGGGACCGCTTCGCGTAGACCTCCGGGGTCGGTGGCGGAAGGCCTCAGGCGACGGTGACGACCGGGACCTCGCCGGTACCAGGGTTCGATCTCGTCGGCGACGCCGGGGTGATGCGGCCGCGCCGCGTGGTTGCGATCTCGGTGCGGGCTCCGTCGGGGCTTTGGCGGGAGGGCACCTTCCCGGCCCTCGGGGCCGAATTCGGGCCGCGAGGATTGGGCACTCCTGCCCGCGGGTATCTCCGCGTCGCACACTCGAGCGTCCATCGAGGACGTGACGAGGGAAGGAGGCAGGATGGTGAAGAGTGTCTGAGTTCATGAGATAGCGGACACATGTCGCGAGACATCGTGGACACCCGACAGGGGGTGGCCCGATGGAGATCGCGGCGTACTTGGTCACGGCGGTTCTGTTCGAAGGGCGATCGGCTCGAGAGGTGGCCGCCGCGCACGGGGTGTCCAAGACGTGGGTCTATGAGCTGCTGGCCCGTTATCGGGCCGAGGGAGAGGCCGGGCTGGTGGCCCGATCCCGCCGACCGCGGCGAACGCCGACCAAGGTCTCGCAGCGCTTCGAGGACGAGATCGTGCGCGTCCGCAAGGAGTTGGTCGAGGCCGGCTATGACGCCGGGGCCGAGACGATCCGGGTGCATCTGGCCCGGCGGCGGCGCACCCCGGTCCCGTCGGTGTCCACCATCTGGCGGGTGCTCAAGGCCCGGGGCTTCGTCACCGCCCAGCCCCACAAGCGCCCGAAGAGCTCCTACGTGCGCTTCAGCGCCGAGCTGCCCAACCAGTGCTGGCAGATGGACGTCACCCACGTGGCGCTGGCCAGCGGAACCGAGGTCGAGATCTTGAACGTCATCGATGACCACTCCCGGCTGTGCGTGGCCTCGGTGGCCCGGCGGGTGACCAAGGCCCTCGACGTGGTCACCACCTTCCACGAGGCCGCCGCCCGCCACGGCTATCCGGCCGGCGTGCTGTCGGACAACGGCGCCATCTTCACCGCCGAGGCCCGCCACGGCGTCTGCGCCCTGGAGAGCGAGCTGCTCGAGCTGGGGATCAGCTTCCGCCACTCCAGGCCCTACCACCCGCAGACCTGCGGCAAGGTGGAGCGGTTCCACCAGACCATGAAGAAGCACCTGGCCGCCCAGAGGGCGGCGCGCTCAGTGGGGCGCTCTGCAGGCCCAGCTCGATGGCTTCGTCGACTACTACAACACCGTCCGCCCTCACCGGTCCCTGGGACGCCAGACCCCGGCGGCGGCCTTCCGGGCCCGCAAGCAAGGCCAGGCCGGCCAACGCGCCGCTCTCGGTCATACCGCATTGCCGCATCCGCCAGGACAAGATCAACGCCGGCAACGTCACCTTGCGCTACCGGGGCCATCTCTACCACGTCGCCGTCGGCCGCCGTCACGAAGGCACCCGAGTGCTGGTGCTCATGGCCGACCGCGACATCCGGGTGCTCGCCACCGACGGCCAGACTGCTGCGCCGAATCACCCTGGACCCAAGCCGGCTCTACCAGCCCCTCGGCCCTTGAAGATCGTCCATGATGTCTCGCGACAACTGTCCGGGATGTCTCGCGACATCACAGCAGGATGGTGAAGAGTCTTCGAACCGCCGTTGTACTGGGGGCGTTTGCCGTCGGAACGGTGCTCCTTCCGGCTGCCGCGGTCGGGGCCGTCCAGAACCCGACAACGGGCCAGCCGGGCACGACCCAGGGGTTCAATTGCGGAACTTCCACCGCCCCGGTCGAGCCGGGTCATGCGGCGAGCGCACCCGGTTCCGCCTTCAACGAGACGCGTCCGGGAACGGCGGGCACCATGTACGCCGGCAACGGGCCGGGGTCCACGGCGCATGCCGGCAGCACGGCCGCCGTCTCGCAATACGACACCGCTTGCCGCCGGCTCAGTTCGCCCTGACCGACCCCGGCGCCGACGCGGCGAGCTCCACCCGGCGCGTCATGGTGACCGACTCGAGCAGGCGCCGGTCGTGGGAGACGAGGAGCAACGTCCCGCCGTAGCCGTCCAGCGCGGCCTCCAGCTGCTCGATGGCCGGGAGGTCGAGGTGGTTCGTCGGTTCGTCGAGGACGAGGAAGTTGACCCCGAGCGCGGCGAACGCGGCCAGTTCGGCTCGGGTGCGCTCACCCGGCGACAGTAGGGCCGCCGAGCGGAGCACGGCGTCCGCGCCCAACCCGAATTTGGCCAGCTGTGATCGGGCCTGGTCGCGGCGGAGGCCAGTGGCGGCAGTGAACGCGTCGGCCAGCGAGGGGTGGTCGCCGAGGATACGCCGGTCCTGGGCGAGTTCGCCCACCACGACACTCGGACCCATTCGCCGCGTCCCTGCCGAGAGCGGGAGGCGGCCGAGCAGCGCCTCGACGAGTGTCGTCTTGCCCGACCCGTTGGGCCCGACGAGGGCGATCCGTTCCGCCCAGGCGACGTCCAGCGTGAACGGGCCCAGCGTGAAGTCGCCTCGCTCGACCACGGCGTCCTCCAGCCGGACGACGAGGTCGCCGGAGCGGGCCGCCTCGTTGATGGTGAAGCGCAGGTCCCAGCCCTCCCACGGCTTCTCGACGGCCTCCAGCGCGCCGAGCGCGCGCTCGGTGCGCCGGGCCCGCCCGGCCAGGGCCTCCGTCCGCTCGATGCGGAACTTCCGCTGCGCCTTGTCGTTGTCGCGCGGCTGTTTCTTCTCCCGGGCCACGCCTGCGGTGGCCCATTGGCGCTCGCGTTGGGCCCGACGGCGAAGCTCGGCACGTTGGGACTCGTAGACGTCGTAGGCCTCGGCGGCGTGCTCCTGATCGGCGGCACGCTCGCCCTGGTAGGCCGCCCAACCACCCCCGTAGACGGTGCCCGTCCGAGAGTGCGGGTCGAGTTCGAGGACGTCGGTCACGGTGCGTTCCAGGAAGGCCCGGTCGTGCGAGACGATGACCATCCCCCCGGTCCGCCGGGCCACGATGTCCTCCAGTCTGGACAGTCCGCCGAAGTCGAGATCGTTGGTCGGCTCGTCCAACAGGGTGACGTCGAAACCGGCGAGCAGAATGGCCGCCAGCGCGACCCGTGCCTCCTGCCCGCCCGAGAGCATCGAGACCGGCTGCTCCGTGACGTCCGGGGGGAGGGCCACCTGCGCGCACACGCTGACGAGACGGGCCTCGAAGTCGCCGGCCGAGACGGCCTCGTAGCGCTCGAGCGCTGCCGCGTAGCGGTCATCGGCCCCGGTTCCCTCTTCAGCGAGGGAGGAGGCGGCGGCCGCGAGCTCCGTTTCCACGGCAGCCACTCCGGACCGTCGAGTGAGCGCTGCGCGCACGCTCTCGTCACCCGCTCGCCGCGTGTTCCTGGCTGAGGTAGCCGACGGTGGCCGAGGGCGGGTCCACCCGGACCTCGCCCGCGGTCGGGACCAGCAGCCCGGCCAGGATCTGCAGCAACGTCGACTTGCCGACTCCATTCGGGCCGACGACGCCGAGGCAGGTGGCCGGCCCGACGGAGAGCGACACGTCGTCGAGGACGGTGTGCCCCCCGAGCTCGTGACGGAGGTGGCGGGCGACCAGTGTCGCGTGCGGTGCGGCGGCGGGAGGATGCACAGGGAGCTCCTGGACGGGTGCGGGATGACGGTGGATGTGGCCGGCCGCAGCGTGGTGCGGCCGCCGGACGCGTCGAGCTCTACCTCACGACGCTGAGTGTACCGCCACTGAGTTGGGGTCCATGGGCCGGCGCTTCTGTAGTGTCGTGCGGCCGGGTGGCGCGGGCTCCCGGACCGGGCCGACGCACAACATCGGACAAGGCCGACGCACAAGGGGGCAGGCATGCCGATCGCCATCAACGACGAGCACCAGGAGCTCGGGGCATCCGTGCGTGGTGTCCTCGCCGATCACGGCGCCCTGGCAGCCAACCGGGCATTGCTCGAGGCGGACTCCGAGGCGCCCCCGTCATTCTGGAAGGACATGGCGGAGCTGGGCTGGCTGGGCATCCACCTACCCGAGGCGCACGGTGGCGCTGGTGCGGGGATCAGCGAATTGGTCGTGGTGCTCGACGAGATCGGTCGTCAGGCCGCGCCGGGCCCGTTCCTCCCCACAGTTTTGGCGTCTGCCGTCATCGCGGCGTGCGGGAACGAGGAGCAGCAGCGCGCATTCCTCCCCGGGTTGGACGACGGCAACGTCCTTGGGGCGCTCGGTCTCGGTGGGGCGCTCACGCTGCGAGACGGCACGCTCGACGGCGACGGCGGCGTCGTCCTTGGAGGGGCCGCGGCGGAGGTCCTCCTCCTGCGGGCGGGTGACGACGTCGTTGTGGTCAGGCGAAACGCCGAGGGACTGGCGTTCGGCGGCACCAAGAACCTGGACCCGTCGCGCCGGTCGGCATCAGTGACGGCGTCGTCCGTGGCCGTCGGCGACGGGGACGTGCTGGTTGGTGCGGTTCGGCGCGCCCGTGCGCTCGCCCGGACGCTCGGCGCGGCGGAGGCCGTCGGTGTCATGGCCGCCTGTACGGACGCTGCGGTGGCCTACGCCAAGGAGCGGGTGCAGTTCGGCCGGACGATCGGGACGTTTCAGGCCGTCAAACACCATTGTGCTGACCTGCTCGTGGCAGCCGAGCTCGCAACGGCGGCCGTGTGGGACGCCGCCCGGGCCTCGGCTGATTCCCTCGAGGAGTTCGAGTTCGCCGCCGCCATGGCGGCACAGCTGGCCTTCGGGCCGGCTGTCCACAACGCCCAGATGAACATCCAGGTCCACGGTGGCATCGGATTCACCTGGGAGCACGACGCGCACCTGTACCTGCGCCGGGCGCTTGTCCTCAACGCGGTCCTGGGCTCTCCGGACGACGCCGAGGACGTGATGGCGGCGGTTGCCCGTGGGACGACGCGTGACGTCTCGCTCGATCTCCCGGCCGAGGCCGAAGCCATCCGGGCCGCGATCCGGGTCGACGCGCTGCGGATCGGCGCGCTAGGTGGAGCGGAGCAGCGAAAGGCACTGGTGGACTCTGGGCTGCTGGTGCCCCACTGGCCTGCGCCCTGGGGCCGCGCCGCGGGTGCCGTGGAGCAGATCGTGATCGACGAGGAGCTGCGTACGGCCGGGGTCAAGGTGCCGGGTCTCGGCATCACCGGCTGGAACATCATGACGGTGAACCAGTACGCCACCGCGGACCAGGTCGAGCGATGGGTCTTCAAGACCCTCATGGGGGAGTACGTCTGGTGCCAACTCTTCAGCGAACCCGATGCCGGATCGGATGCCGCTGCGGTGACGACGCGGGGGACGCGGGTGGAGGGCGGCTGGACGGTCAACGGCCAGAAGGTGTGGACGAGCGGCGCCCAGTACTGTCACCTCGGTCTGGCCACGGTGCGGACCGATCCCGACGCGCCGAAGCATGCCGGTATCACGACGATGGTGATCGACATGCACGCGCCGGGCGTAGAGGTGCGGCCCCTGCGTCAAATCACGGGCAACGCGGGCTTCAACGAGGTCTTCTTCAACGACGTGTTCGTCCCCGACGACGACGTGGTGGGGGCACCGAACGACGGGTGGACGGTGGCGCGCTCGACGCTCGGCAACGAACGGGTCTCTATCGGCGGGGGCATCGGCGGCATCTTCCCGCCGATGGACCTGCCGGCGCTGTACAAGAGCGGCGGGGACCGGGTGCCGGGCGCGGCGGCGCGCATCGGCGCCATCATCACGAAGGAGCACGCGTTGAAGGTGCTGAACCTGCGCCGGGCACAACGGGCCGTCATGGGATCGGGTCCGGGGCCCGAGGGCAACGTCACGAAGCTGGTGCTGGCCGAGCACGGTCACGATCGGGCTCGCCTGCAGGCGGACCTCGTCGGCGCGCCCACCGCCTTCCTCGACGGCGAGGACGCCTTGGCCGGGTACTCCCAGCTCGCGACCCGGGCCATGTCGATCGCGGGCGGGACCTCCGAGATCACCCGGAACCAGATCGCGGAGCGCATCCTGGGGCTGCCCAGGGACCCGTTGATCGCGTAGC
Source organism: uncultured Acidimicrobiaceae bacterium (assembly GCA_963764305.1). Classification (GTDB taxonomy): domain Bacteria; phylum Actinomycetota; class Acidimicrobiia; order Acidimicrobiales; family RAAP-2; genus Bog-473. The sequence goes on from CAVXSD010000008.1 coordinate 69,509, forward strand.
ACGCAGAGGCGAGGCGCCTCCCACTGGTGAAGCCGGCACGTGGTGGATCGGAACCGGACGCAGGTGGTGCTGGTCTTCGCCCGCCGCTGAGGTTCGGGTCCTGCTCACGGTCGGCCCAGCGTCGCCTCCAGGCCGCGCAGATCGCCGTCCTCGTCGGTCCAGGTCCGAACCGGGGCGTACCCGTGGTGCCCCAGCGGGCGACGGAGCAGATCGGCCTGGGCGCCGCCCAGCTCGAGCAGCAGGGCCCCGCCCGGCCGCAGGTAGCGGGGCGCGTCGGCGACGACCCTCCGCAGCACGTCGGTCCCGTCGAGGCCGCCGTCGTAGTGGGAGGCGTCCTCGAACCCGAGGGTGTCGCGCGGAAGCAGGCGCAACTCGGTGGACGGCACATAGGGCACCACGGCGACGACGACGTCTGTCTCGCCCCGCAGGTCGGGTGGCACGGCAGCGAACAGATCACCCCGGTAGGCCTCGATCCCGTTCTCCCGTGCGCACGCGACGGCCCGGGCGTCGCGGTCCGTCGCGACGATGCGGGCCGATGGTCTCTGCGCCTTGAGCACCGCCGCGACCGCCCCCGAACCGGTGCACAGGTCGATGGCGTTGCCCGTCTCGGGCAGCAACGCCGAGGCTCGGCGGGCCAACCCGAGGCTCTGCCAACGCGGGACGTAGACCCCCGGGTCGACGCGCACGGTGAGGTCGCCGAAGGCGGCATGGCCGGTGATCCAGGCCAGGGGTTCTCCCGACAGGCGCCGCCCGGCGAGCCTCTCCAGCAGCGACGGGTCACCACCCGCGCGTGCGGCGAGCTCATCGGCTTCCTCTGACGCCGCGACGAAGCCCGCCCGGGCCAGGCGGGTCGCCAGCGCGGCGACGACGGGTTCGGGTCGTGTCGTCAGTCGAGCATCGCCCCGGCGACGCGGTCGCTGCCGGCCGGACCGTTCCCGGCCTCACCCTCCTCGGCATGCGCCGGGACGGCGGCGGCGGCGTGGTTGGGCAGGAACAGGGTCGGGATGAAGGCGATCAGGATGGCCCCCACCGACCACCAGAAGGTGTGGGCGAACGCGGCCGCCACCGGGTCGGCCACCTGGGGAGGCAGCGCGCCCGTCGAGGAGATGACGCCGGTGCTGCCGCCGGCCTTGGCCGCGGCCGGGCCGAGCTGGCTGACGATCTGGCGCTCGAGGACGACGGCGAAGAGCGCGGTAGCCACCGAACCCCCGACCTGGCGCACGATGTTCATGGTCGTGCTGGCCTTCGGGATGTCCGCGTGATTGAGGTCGAAGTAGGCCGCCGCGGTCACGGGCATCATCGTCAGGCCGAGCCCGAGGCCGCGGATGAAGAGCGTGGCGGCCAGCAGCACCTCGCTGGTGGAGGTGGTGACGAACGCCAGCGGCACTGTCGCCGCCGCCATGAGGAGGATGCCGAACGGCACCACACGTCGCGGCCCGACCCGGTCGGTGACGCTCCCGGCCCAGCGCATGATGCACGCCGCGCCGATGCCCTGGGGCGCCATGAGGAGTCCGGCCACCCAGGCCTCCTGCCCGCGGGCGATCTGGTAGTAGAGCGGGAGCAGGAACATGGAGCCGAACAGCGTGGCGCCCAGCACGAAGATGCAGATGTTGGCGATGGCGAAATTGCGGTCTTTGAACAGGTGCAGCTCGAGCAGCGGGTTCTTGATGTGCAGCGCGTGGAGGGTGAACGCAGTCATCAGCACGATGCCCAGCACGAAGCTGATGATGACCGACATGCTGGTGAAGCTGCCGGTGGTACCGATCTCGGCCAGGGAGTAGACGAGGGCGGCCAGCCCGGGGGAGAGGAGACAGAAGCCGAGGGTGTCGAAGGAGGAGGGGAAGCGCTCGTCGGTGTCCCACTTCGGCAGCCAGCGGCTGGACAAGGTCAGCGTGATGATGCCGATGGGCAGGTTGATGTAGAAGATCCAGCGCCAGCTGAAGTTCGACACGATGAGGCCGCCGATGACCGGGCCCATGATGGGCCCGAGGACCATGGGCACGCCGATGATGCTCATGACCCGACCCATGCGTTGGGGGCCGGCGGCGCGGGCCAAGATCGACTGGCCGACGGGCAGCAGCATGCCGCCACCGATGCCCTGGAGCACCCGGAAGGCGATCAGCGAGTTGGCCGACCAGGCGACGCCGCACAAGCACGAGCCCACGATGAAGAGGCTGAGCGAGGTCATCCAGATCAACTTGGCCCCGTAGCGGTCCACGGCCCACCCGGTGACGGGGATCACGAGCGAGAGTGCGAGCAGGTACCCCGTCGCCACCCATTGAATGGTGGTGACCGAGACGTGGAAGTCCCGGCCCAGCGTGGCCAGGGCGACCGCCACGATGGTGGTGTCGAGGATCGACATGATCGATCCCAGGACGACCACGGTCGAGGTACGCCGGACCTCCGGCGTCAGTGTGAAGGCGGTGGTTTGGGTGGATGCCATGTGATTAGTTCATAGTACTCAAAGGTATGGAGTTGTCAAAGAGTGTCCCCGGTGCGACAATCACACGATGGGAGTGGCCGAGGAAGCCTTCGAGCGCCTGCGCCGAATCGCCTTCGAAGGTGAGCACGTGGAGCGGATGGCCGGGCTCGGCGTGCGCTTGAAACTGTCACCCGGCGTGATCAAGACACTGATGCGGCTGGCCAAGCAGGACGGTGTCTCCATGGGCGACATGGCCCGCGGCATCGGCTGCGATCCCTCCTACATCACCGCGCTGGTCGACGACCTCGACGTGAGGGGACTGGCCCGTCGGGAGCCCGCACCCTATGACCGGCGCGTGAAGATCATCGTGCTCACCGACGCCGGCAGAGCCGTCGCCACCGAGATCGACCAGGTGCTCTCCGTGCCCCCGACGGCCTTCTCGGCCCTGTCGCAGTCGGAGCTGCGCCAATTGCGAGGCCTGCTGGACAAGGTCTTGGTGGCAACCGACGACGCGGCGGGCGCCCACCGCCCGCCGCGCGCCCAGGAGGTGGCGGCGGCCTCCTGATGGTGCCGCCGTACGGGGCCGATCCGTCCGTTGCAGGTTTGGGAATCGAGCGCGCGGGGAAAACGGGATGGCCATGCCGGCGGTGAGCGTAGAGCGCCTGTCGAAGTCGTACGGCGACACCGTGGCCGTGCGCGATGTCAGCTTCGAGGTGGAGAAGGGCGAGGTCTTCGCGCTCCTCGGGCCCAACGGAGCCGGCAAGACCACGACCGTCGAGATCCTCGAGGGCTTCCGAACCCGGACCGGCGGACGGGTGCAGACGCTCGGGGTCGACCCGGCGGAACACAGCACGCAACGTTGGCTCCGGACGCGCATCGGGGTGGTGCTCCAGGAATTGGCCGTCGAGCCCTATTACTCGGTGCGGCAGGTGCTCAGCCGCAATGCCGGCTACTACCCCAACCCGCGACCGGTCGACGAAGTCATTGAGCTGATCGGGCTCACCGAGAAGCGCGACGACCGCATCAAGCGGCTGTCAGGCGGACAGCAGCGCCGTCTGGACGTCGGCCTCGGGATCATCGGCAACCCCGACCTCCTCTTCCTGGACGAGCCCACGACCGGCCTCGACCCGTCGGGGCGGCGGGAGACCTGGGATCTCATTCGCCTCCTGGCCGCCGCCGGGACCACCGTGCTGTTGACCACCCATTACATGGACGAGGTGGAGGCGCTGGCCGACCGGGTGGCGGTCCTGTTCGGCCAGGAGATCGTCGCCAGCGGCACCCCGACGTCCATCGGCGGCCGCGACCTGGGCGCCGTCACGATCCGCTTCCGCCTGCCCGAGGGGGTGTCGGTGGAGTCGCTTCCCGTCCCTGCCATACCGTCGGCCTCGGAGGGCCTCGTCGAGATTCACACCGAGGACCAGCTCCGGGTCCTGCACGACCTGACGGGTTGGGCGTTGGCCGGCGGCTTCTCGCTGCCGGGCTTGTCGGTGTTGCGTGTCTCCCTCGAGGACATCTACCTGGGACTCACCGAAGAGGACGGGCCACGACGCGCCAACGGCTCCCGTGCGGCGGCCGTCGGGCCGGAGGGGCGACGATGAGCACGACCGAGCTGCCGGTCAAGGGCTCGTTCCGGGGCGTCAGCGACGTGCCACTCGTGGCGCGCCAGGTCCGTTTCGAGCAGCTGTCCTTCTGGCTGAACCCGATCGGTGCGGTCCTGACGATCGGGTTCTCGGTGGTCTTCATCGTGATCTTCTTGTCCACCTCGGGGCATTCGAAGGACGCCTCCTTGGACATCCTCCTGAGCCAGTACTACCTCCCGGCTTTTGCCGCCTACGGCATCATGTCGGCCTGTTTCAGCATCCTGGCCGTCAGTCTGGTGAACCGGCGAGAGATGGGACTGCTCAAACGGCTGCGTCTCAGCCCGCTGCCGACCTGGATGCTGCTCGCGGCCATCTTCATCAACTCCATGATCATTGCTCTGATCCAGATCGTCTTGATATTGCTGGTCGGTCGCTTCGGCTACAACGTGCACGGTCCTCGGGACATCCCCGCATTCGTGCTCGTGGTCGTGGTGGGCATGCTCAGCTTCACGGCACTCGGGGTCGGGGTCAGCACGTTGGTGCCCAACGCCGATGCGGCCGGGCCCGTCGTGAGCCTTGTGTTCTTCATCCTGGTCGCACTCTCCGGGCTCTACTTCCCGGTGGAGTCCGGCTCCGGTCTGTCGACCTTCACCGACTTCTTCCCCATCCGCCACCTGATCGTCGCCTCGGTCGACTCCTTCAACGGAATTCCGGGCACCTCACTGTGGAACGACGTGCTCGTGATGGCCCTCTGGGGCGTCGCCGGCGTCATCATCAGTCTCCGGCGATGGGAGTGGTCGCCCAAGCGGGGCTGAGTCTCGGCAGGTCAGCCCGCCATCGGACACGACGACCTGACCGGTGATGAAGTGTTGGCCGCGTCGGTCACGAACAGCACGACGTCCCCGCGCCGACCCAGGTGGCGTTCGCCCGGAGACCTGGCCGGAGATCCGGCTCAGCTGATCCTGGTCCAGACCGTGGTGGGCGCTGTGGCTGCCGCGTCGGCTAGAAGGGGGCGGTGAGCCCCGACGACCCCCGACCGACCCATTTCCGCCCCGCCACCTACGCCGCCAGCGACGGGGAGCGGGCCGCCGTCATCACCGCGTCTCACCGGGTCGTCACGTTTGCCCAGCTCGAGGAGCGCTCGAGTCGTCTGGCCCAGGCGCTGTTCGCCCACGGTCTGCGGCCAGGGGACCACGTGGCGGTGTTGCTGCCCAACGACGACCGGACCCACGAGGTGGCGTTCGCCCTCCAGCGCTCCGGCCTCTACTACACGATGGTCAACACTCACCTGGCCGCAGAGGAGGCGGCGTACATCGTCCTCGACTGTGGCGCCCGCACGCTCATCACGTCAGCCGCGCTCGCACCTCTGGCGGCGGAGCTCGTCGCCCGGACGCCGGAGATGGAGCTGCGGCTCATGATTGGTGACCCAGTCGCGGCCGGTCATACGTCCTACGACGAGTTCGTCGCCGCCTTCCCGGGTGAGCCGCTGGCCGAGGAGGTCGAGGGATCGCCGATGCTCTACTCCTCCGGCACGACAGGGCACCCGAAGGGGATCCGCCGCCCGCTGAGCAACTCGCCCTTCGGCTCGGACGTCACGCTGTCGGGGATGCTCGGCGGGATCATGGGGTTCACCCCGGGGGACGTGTACCTGAGTCCGGCGCCGCTGTACCACTCCGCCCCGTTGGTCTGGTCGATGACGGCGCAGCGCCTCGGCGGGACCGTGGTGGTCATGGAGCACTTCGACCCCGAGCGCTGCCTGGCGCTCATCGAAGAGCACAAGGTCACGCACGCCCAGTTCGTCCCGACCATGTTCGTGCGCATGCTCAAGCTGCCCGACGACGTGCGGGCCCGCTACGACCTCTCCTCGCTGCGCTCGGTGGTGCACGCCGCGGCGCCGTGCGCGCCCGAGGTCAAGCGCCGCATGATCGAGTGGTGGGGGCCCGTCATCCACGAGTACTACTCGGGCACCGAGGGCATGGGCATGACCTGGATCACCGCCGAGGAGTCCCTGACGCATCCCGGCTCGGTGGGCAAGGCAATCTGGGGCGAGGTGCACGTGTGCGGCGACGTCGGGGAGGACCTGGCCGTCGGCGACGATGGCGTCGTGTATTTCGCGGGCCGCCCCGGCACCGCCACCTTCGAGTACAACCACGACCCCGAGAAGACGCGCCAGACGTTCAACGACAAGGGCTGGTCGACGCTGTGGGACGTCGGCCACCTCGACGACGAGGGCTATCTCTACCTGACGGACCGCAAGCTCTTCATGATCGTGTCGGGTGGCGTGAACATCTACCCCCAAGAGATCGAGGACGTCCTCGTACTGCACCCGGCGGTGGCCGACGTGGCTGTCTTCGGCATCCCCGAGCCCGAGATGGGCGAAGAGGTCAAGGCCGTCGTCCAGCCCGCGCCGGGTGCCGTTCCCGGCCCGGGGCTCGAGGCCGAGATCATCGCCTTCTGCCGGGCCCGCCTGTCCCACTACAAGTGCCCGCGCACGGTCGATTTCACCGATGCGCTGCCACGGGGCGAGAACGGCAAGCTCTACAAGAAGGCGCTGCGCGAGGTCTACTGGACGAGCTCGGCCCCGAGCACCACCTGAACCTCGGGCGGCGGCCGCACGTCGGCGTACCAGGCGAGGCCGAGCGCGACGACGGCGCCGAAGAGCAGGACGCTCGTGATGCCGACGGCCTCCACCACCGGCCCGATGAGGAGGTTCCCGATGCCCACGGTCCCACCGAAGCCCATCATCCACAGCGCCATGACCCGGCCCCGCACGTTCTCGTGCACCCGGGCCTGCAGCGTCGTGTTGAGGGCCGTGATGAACGCGAAATAGAAGGCACCGGTCACGGCCACGCACACGTCCGCCGGCACCGGGCTCCGCTGCAACGCAAAGGTGCACAGCGCCACCGAGTAGCCGACGAGGCAGACCCGTACGAGCATGGGCTTGGACGTCTGGGCAAAGACCGTCCCGATGGAGATGGCGCCGGCGAGGGCGCCGATGCCGAAAGAGGCGTACAGGATGCCGTAGTCCGCCGACTTCGAGAGGTCGATGCCGAGATTGTGGGCGGCCACCACCGGCATCTGCCCGATGAAGGCCAGCGCCAGCAGCGAGAACACGAACACCGTCACCAGGCACCGGCCCACCACCTTGTCCTCGCGGGCCACCGTGATGCCGGCCGTCAGCTGGCGCCAGCGGCTGGCGTGGGTGGGCGTCTGCGGGACGGCCGGGAGCGTGACCATCATCAGCGCCCCCACCACGAAGAGGTAGGTGGCGGCGTTGCCGGTGAAGATCCAGGCCGGACCGACCAGCGAGTACAGCAGGCCGCCGATGACGGGGCCGATGACGCGGGAGGCGTTCATCTGGGCGGAGTTCAAGGAGATGGCGCCCGGCAGGTCCCGCTTGCCCACCAGTCCGGGCAGGACGGCCGAGTAGGCGGGACCGAACATCGCGCTGCCGGCGCCCACGCCGAGCACCATGATCACGAGCAGGACGTGCGAGGGGTGGGGGGAGGCCGCGACCAGGGCGACGCCGAGCGAGAACACCAGCTGCTCGATGGACAAGATGATGAGGAAGCGCTTGCGGTCGATCTTGTCCGCCAGGAGGCCGCCCACCATCGGCAGCACCAGGGTGGGCCCCAGCTGGGCGAAGATGATGACACCGACGAACGTGGCGGAGTGTGTGAGGTCGTAGGCGTAGGCGCCCAGGACGACGTTCTGCATCCAGGTGCCGATGTTCGAAGCGAAGGCGCCCAGGAAGACGATGCGGAAGGTCCGGTGTGACAGGGCCGCCCGCGCCGTGCCGGATCGGGCCGGGACGGGGGAGTCCCCGTCGACGACGGCGTCCTCGATCTCCTCTATGGAGACGGCGCCCTCGTCGCCTTCCGTCGTGCGCTCGGACCGGTTGTCGGAGGCGGGCGGCACCCGCCCATCGTACGGGAGGCCGCCACTGGCCGGTTCTGGACATGGAAAGCCCCGGGGGTACGGTGACTGCCCCACAGACCGTCGAACGCCGAGGCGGGTGTCACTGGCCCCGTTGCCGCCCTGCCACACGTTGTACCTGGTAGACGCCGAAGCGCCACCATCACGGTCGGGAGCTGGGCCGCCGCAGGCGCGAGCTGCAGTGTCGTAACCATGGTGATGGTCACCCCGAACCGCCAGGCCGCCAGCGCCCCCCGACCAATGCTCGTTCCCTGACGCTGATGTCAGGTCTCAAGTACCCTGGACGTGGTGGTACTGCCCAGAATCATCAGTGTCGACGACCATGTCGTGGAGCCGCCTCACGTCTGGCAGACCTGGCTGCCGAAGAAGTGGCGGGAGCGTGGCCCCCGGGTCGAACGCAAGCAGTGGGGGAGCTTCAAGCACCTCTCTGGCGCCAAGTACGACATGCACGAGGACCCCGACGGGGAGTGGGGCGACGCCTGGTACTACGACGACGAGCTGATCTACGTCCAGAAGAAGTTCGTGGCCATCCCGGACGCCTCGGTCACCGAGGACGACAAGGGCGACCTCGTCTTCGACCGCACCCAGATGACCATGACCGCCATCACGTATGACGACATGCGAAAGGGTTGCTGGGACCGTGACGAGCGCGTCAAGGACCTGGCGCTCAATTACACGGACGGATCACTCCCGTTCCCGACGTTCCCCCGCTTCTGCGGCCAGACGTTCTACGAGGGTGACGACAAGGAGCTCGGCCTCGCCTGCGTCAGGGCGAACAACGACTGGATGGTCGAGGAGTGGTGTGCGCCCACCAACGGTGTCAACATCCCCCTCTGCCTCATCCCCTTGTGGGACGCCGAGCTGGCCGCCGCCGAGACGATGCGCAACGCCGAGCGGGGCGTCCGGGCCATCGCCTTCAGCGAGATCCCGACCCGTCTGGGGCTGCCGAGCATCAACACCGACTACTGGGATCCGCTCCTGCAGGTCTGCAACGACTACGGCGTCACCATCTGCATGCACGTCGGCTCGTCGTCGTCCAACCCCATGGCCTCGCCGGACAGCCATCCCGCGGTCGGCGGCACCCTCGGCTTCAACAACGCCATGGCCTCCCTGGCCGACTGGCTCTTCTCGGGCAAGCTGCTCCGCTTCCCCAAGCTCAAGCTCGCCTACTCCGAGGGCCAGATCGGCTGGATCCCCTACGTCCTCGAGCGGGCGGACACGGTGTGGGAGCAGCACAACTCCTGGATGCACACGAAGGACCGGATCCCCGTCCGCCCGTCCACGCAGTACTACGGCCGCATCTTCGGCTGCTTCACCGCCGACCGCCACGGCCTGCGCTCGCTCGAGGAGGTCGGCGAGGACAACATCTGCTTCGAGACCGACTACCCGCATACCGACACGACGTGGCCGTACTCCGAGGCCTACATCGAGAAACTGTGCGCCGGCCTCGACGAGCAGACGGCCTACAAGATCCTGCGTGGCAACGCCATCAAGATGCTGGAGCTCGACCGGGTCTGAGACCCTCCGGGCAGGCCACCGCCCCGGCCGTCCCTCCATCGGTGATGGCGGACCACATCGGTGACCCCCAGCTGAGCTCCCTCAATCGGGCGAGCGCGCCCCGCAGCCACCTTGCGCGGCGAGCTGCCGCGCGTCGGTCGTCAAGCCGCGGTTGTCCCCGAACGAGCGCCGGGTTCTGCCTGGTTGTCCCTGCTCCAGGACCATCGCATCAGCAGGAACGGCTTCGTGTCGACTGTCTGCAGCTGGCAGGAATTCTGCCTACGCCGGCAGTACCCACCGCGCCGCTTCCACCCGGGTCAGACCGCTCATTACCGCGAAAGCGCTGGCAATGCCCGTGGGTTTGACCGCGGCGGCCGGTTCAGGCGGGTTTGGTTCGCGACGGCGTTGTCGCGGCCGGGCCGGTCACGGCGGTCCATCGTGGTGACGGCCGCGATGTCATGACCCGCCCCGTCGGGCCCACGAACGTCAGCTCCGCGTTGGCGTCCGCGGACATCGTCCAGTTCCGGCTGTGCACCCGATGATGATGGTGCTCGCACAGCGACGCCATGTTGCACAGGTCCGTGCGGCCACCCAGGAACTCCACGATGCGCCCGTCGATCGCTGCCCGCTGCCGGAACAGATTAAGAGAAGAAGAAGAAGAAGAAGAAGCGAGGTTGACGATGATGACGGTCAGCGCTCGACGAGTCGAGGCGTTCATGGATCTCTACCGAACGTTGTCTGACGCACTGCAGTCCACGTTGCGCGACATGGTGGAGCTCCGCTATCGCCGGCTCCTGGCCGAGCGGTTGGCGCTGTCGGTTCCCTTTCGGCTCACCTAAAGAAGGAGATTCAATTGGCAGACCTGATCGCAGGTCAATATCCCGAGTTCAACCCACTCCAGGTGCTCACGGGCGGCTTGGTCAACGCGACACAGGGCAACCTCCCTGCAGCAACGAATGCGCGCTGGTTCGGCATGAACTACACCGACTCCGCCGCCGGTGGTGTCACTGCCGTCGCCAACGTCGTGGCGGTGCCGGTCGACGTGGGCACGGTCGTCACGGCCGCCACCGTGATCGTGGGCGCTGCGGCCGGGACCATCACCCATTGCAACGCGCAGCTCTTCAGCGGCACGGCGACCCCGGCCGCACTGGGGACGCAGACGACAGACGTGACCTCGACGCCGTTCACCGTGAACACCGCGGACACCTTCACCTGGGCCGCGCCGGGCGTGCTCGTCACGCCGGCCAACGCCCCGAACCGCTTCGTCTACTTCTCCCTCGGGTTGACCGATTCGGTGGCGCCCAGCTTCGCGGCGGCGTCGGTTCCGGTCGCGATCAATGTCGCGCCGTCCGCCTTCGGGGCCTCGGCGCCGATCCTGGCCGCCCGATATGTCGGCGGCGGAGCAACCCAGCCCGCCACCTTGGCCACGCCCACCACTGTGGCGGCCGCCACGTTGGTTTGGCTGACGTGATCCCGAAGGGGCGCTGTGATGCTTGGCTCAGCGTCCCGGCCGTGCACGGCCCGGGGTGGGGGATCTTCCACCTCTTTCTGCCCCCACCTCGGGCAGCGCCAGATAGTGAAGGCCGACGGCGACGCTCAAGGCCGACTGATGTGGTCTGGCCCGACGTGGCAGAGTGCCCGCAGCAACGCGCCCCCGTCCCGGCCGTAGGGGATACCCAGGACCCGCCCGGTATCGGCAGTGGCGGATGGACCAGCCGCCCGCCGGTCCGAGCAATACGAGCGGAATCTCTCGGTCCGTCTTGCGCTGATACCCAGCGTAGTTACGGTGCTTGCTCGCGATGATCGGCCAGGGGCCCAGCCTGACCATCACCTTCGGATCGTCCCTGAGGTTGAGGAACCATGCAGGGTTGGTATCGTCGCCGCCACGGGAGGCCACGACCACCCGGCCGAGCTGGGTTCGGCAAAGCCGATCCGCTGAAGAACGCTGCCGATCGAGTAGCGGAACCATCAGTTTGGACCCGGTGTTTTTCGACATTTGGGGCCTGCGTGCGTACTGTCTAAGGTTGAATTTCGACAGTTAGGGGGTCGGGATGCGAACGTGGATGAAGGCGCTCGTCATCATGGCGGTAGTAATGAGTGGGACAGGCGTGAGTGCCCTCTCAGCAGCTCCTGCGAGCGCCACGGGTGGAATCGGAAATATCAACCACATCGTTGTGCTCATGCAGGAGAATCGCTCGGCCGACACGTACTTCGGGCAACTCAACGGCGAGGGCCAGCCCGCGTACGAGGCCGAGCCCACCACGGGCAACCCCAACCCGCTCGTCTCCGGGGGGACCATCGTGCCCTTCCACAAGGCGAGTCTGTGCGAAACAGCGGACCTAAACCACTCCTGGAACGGCGAACACCAGGCAGTGGACGGCGGGGCCATGGACGGCTTCACCGCCGCGAACGACATCTCATCGGCCAACGCCGACAGCACCGATCCCACTGGCTCCCGGACCATGGGGTACTACGACCAGTCCGACCTGCCCTTCTACTACTCCCTGTACAACACCTTCGCTACAGATGACCGCTATTTCGCGTCGGTGCTGAGCCAGACCTATCCCAACCGTTTCTATGCGCTCGCCGGGACCTCCTTCGGCCACATCCGAAACGACGCCCCGCCGGCTGGGGGATGGACCCAGCAGACCATATTCGACCTGCTCGGGGCGGCCAACATCAGTTGGAAGATCTACTACGCGCAGTTCCCGTTCGGGGCCTTCTTCAGCTACGTACAACAGCACATGGATCACGTGGCGCCCATCTCCCAGTACTACACGGATGCGGCCGCAGGCACGCTCCCGTCCGTGTCCTTCGTCGACCCGATCTTCGTCGGAGCACCCAACACCGAATCCGACGAACACCCCTCGAGCAACGTCCAGGTGGGTCAGAACTTCAGCTACGGCGTCTACCAGGCCCTCAGGAACGGTCCGAACTGGACAGATTCGGCGATGTTCCTGACCTACGACGAGAACGGAGGTTTCTATGACCACGTCGCCCCGCCCTCCGCCGTTGCGCCAGACGCGATCGCGCCCATGCTCCAGTCCGGAGACACCGCAGCCAGCTTCAATCAGTACGGCATCCGAGTGCCCGTGGCGGTCATATCACCCTATGCAAAGCCTCACTACGTGTCTCACGTCGTGGACGACCACACTTCGATCCTGCGCTTCATCGAGACGCGTTATGGGCTGCCCTCACTGACGGCCCGAGATGCCGCAGCAGACCCGATGCTCGACATGTTCGACTTCAGCACTCCCGCGTTGCTCAACGCACCGGCCTTCGCAGCTCCGCCTGTCACGCCGTGCACGGCGCCCACGATCAGCCTCCAGCCAACCAGTCAGACGGTCGACGCGGGCCAACCCGTGACCTTCACAGCCAGTGCGAGCACCGAGACTGCACCGTCAGTGCAATGGCAGCTGTCGGTCAACCACGGCTCAACGTGGACCGATGTCGCCGGGTTGACCTCGCCGAGCTTCAGCGGAACGGTCATCCCATTTGTGAACGGCTGGCAGTTCCGGGCCCGATTCACCAATCCGATCGGCTCGGCCACGACCAACGCAGCGACCCTCACGGTGAACAGCGCTCCACCGGTCATTACGCTCCAGCCGGTCAGTCAGACCGTCATATCTGGACAGGCGGTCACCTTCTCGTCGGCCGCCACCGGCATCCCGAGCCCGACCGTGCAGTGGCAGCTATCGGTCGACCACGGCTCAACGTGGACCGATGTCGCCGGGCTGACCTCGCCGAGCTTCAGCGGAACGGTCATCCCATTTGTGAACGGCTGGCAGTTCCGGGCCCGATTCACTAACGCCGCGGGCTCGTCCACGTCCAACGCCGCAACCATTACGGTCACCTAAAGACGCCGCCTGCGGTGCTCCGGCCATGCGGCCTGCGACTGCCTCTGTCGTGCCGTACCCGGGCACGCCAGTCAGAAGCCCTCCGCCGGCTGGCTCGTCAGCTTCGGCGCGTGTTCGCGGCAGGCTTCGACGTACCAGCCCTTGCCCGTCCGGTGGGTCCAGATCCCCCTCCACGCCGGCTTCTGGCGACAATGGGTCGCCTGGATGAGCCCGCGCACGGAACACGAAGGCCGCGTAGCCTCGCGGATGTGTCCATACGTGACAGGATTCTGCGATGCCCCTACTCCCCGCGGCAGACCTGGCTACTTATCTTTCTCTCGGAATAGCCGCACTCGCTATCGTCGCATCTTTGATCACAACCGGGCTGACGCTCAGACATCAACGTAAGCTCGCGGAACACCAGTCCTTCGATGAGCGGTATGCGTCAGCGACCGAACAACTTGGACATGAGCAGGCGGCCGTGCGATTGGCTGGGGTTCACGCCCTAGTTCGGCTAACCGATGACTGGGAGCCGCAGCGACAAGCCGGAATCGACGTCCTCTGCGCCTACCTCCGCATGCCATATGACCCAGAGACCACGAGCAGAAACGCCGCTCGCCTGCTATCAAGTTGAGCGGTCAAGAACCGATTCGAGGAGGGAAGACGCGATGGCTGAGCTGTTGATTCTGGAGTTTGACGGGGTGACTGAATCCGAGTACCGCACAGTCACGGCTGCACTGGGGATCGACCCGGACACGGGCAAGGGAGACTGGCCCGTTGGACTGATCACACACATCGCCGGGATGGGAGAGGCCGGGCACGCCTTCATAGTCGAAAGTTGGACATCGCGTGAGGCCCAAGCAGAGTTCATGCAGAACCGGCTTGCGCCGGCGCAGGCCGAAGGCGGGGTAACTGCCACGCCGAAGGTCACCTGGACCACCCTCCTCGGGGACTACCACCCAGGGGGCTGAGCCCACGCCTGTCACGGTGGACTGGCGCCAGGGCCCCGTCCACGCGGGCCTCTCGCCGCAGCTGCATCCACGAACCGGTGTTTTGGGACACCTCGACCGCACCCCATTCCCATTGGAATGAGAGCATCCTCCTTTCGGGCGCAGTCGTCTGGCAGTCCGGCGTGAAGTCCCTGGACTACCTCGACCTCTACAACCTGATCGCCTGGCAGGATGAGTGCATGGCTGACAATGGCGCATACGACAAGGCACTCCTGCACCTCCAAGAGGAGCTGGTGAAGATGCAACTGTGGGTCCGCAAGGAGGGTCAGCGGGTCGTCATCGTGATCGAGGGTCGCGATGCCGCTGGCAAAGGTGGCGTGATCAAGCGCATTACCGACTACCTCAATCCCCGATGGTGCCGGATCGCTGCCCTCCCGGCCCCGAGCGACCGTGAAGAGGGCCAGTGGTACTTTCAGCGCTACATCGCCCACCTTCCCGCCGGAGGGGAGATCGTCCTGTTCGACCGCAGCTGGTACAACCGGGCCGGGGTAGAGCGGGTGATGGGTTTCTGTACAGATGAGGAGTACCACCGCTTCCTCCGGCAGTGCCCGGCCTTCGAGCGGATGCTGATCGACGACGGCATCATCCTGCTCAAGTACTGGTTCTCTGTGAGCGACGAGGAACAGGAGCGGCGGTTCAAAGAGCGTGTCAACGCGCCCCTGAAGCGCTGGAAGCTCAGCGAGATGGACCTCGAGGGCCGCAACCGCTGGGTCGCGTACTCCAAGGCCAAGGACGAGATGTTCGCCCACTGCGACCTGCCGGACTCCCCTTGGTACGAGATCGAGGCGGACGACAAGAAGCGGGCCCGGCTCAACTGCATCGCTCACCTCCTATCTGTCGTGCCCTACGACGCCCGCGAGGCTCCGAAGGTCAAGCTTCCCCGCCGCCCGCCCGTCGGGGATTATCGGCGACCCCCACGCGACCGGTACCACTACGTCCCCGACTACTCCGCGACGATCACTTAAAGGAAATAGAGGGCTGGGGTGCATCCCCGTCGTGCCGAAGGGGTGGCACCCCGTCCCGGCGTTCGAGGACACCCGCGGCGAGCTAGGCATCGGCAGGTCATGTGCCACCTCCTTGGACTTGGCGGACCGGAGCACAAGGGCGACTCACGGGCTAGGAAGTGGGCCCCGTCGTGCTTGAATGACTAGCGTCGAGAAGTAGCGGGTGGACGGCTACCAACAGAGGAGGGCCGGATATGGATGACGCGACGATGCTCGCCGAGCTCCTACCGACCGCCGAGTGCTTGGTCGACCGTCATCTGGGCATGGCCAAAGAGTGGTTTCCCCACGACCTCGTCGAGTGGCGGCCGCCACCAGAGGTTGGGTGCGCCGAACCCCTGCCCGATGGTGTGGCCAGTGCCGTGTTCGTCAACGTGCTGACCGAGGACAACCTGCCGTACTACTTCGCTTCGATCGATAATCTCTTCGGCCGGGACGGCGCCTGGGGCTATTGGACCCGGCGGTGGACGGCCGAAGAGGGACGGCACTCTATCGTCCTACGGGACTACTTGATCATGAGCGGGCACATCGACCCCATCAACCTTGAGCGGTCCCGGATGGCCCAGGTCACCCGTGGCGTTTCCCCGCAGCCCGTGACCGTCGCCGACGCGTTCGTCTATCTCGCCCTCCAAGAGTTGGCGACCCGAATCGCCCACCACAACACCGGGAAGGCGTTGCCCGACGCTGAGGGCTACGCGGTCATGAAACGGGTGGCAGCAGATGAGAACCTCCACTACCTCTTCTACCGAGATCTGGTGTCGGCCGCGCTCGAGATCGATCCTTCGGGGATGATGGAGGCCATCAAGCGTCAAGTGCTGAGCTTCGAGATGCCCGGTACCGGCATACCAGACTTCAACCAGCACGCAAAGGCCATTGCCCGAGCTGGGATCTACGACCTGGGCGTGCACCATGACGCCATCCTCCGGCCGGTGGTTCTAGGCCATTGGGACGTGGCCGGCAGGCAGGGTCTGACCCCGTCGGCCGAGGCCGCCCGGAACCGACTCTTGCAATTCATCACCCGGTTGGGCCGGGCGTCCGCCCGAGTCAAAGAGCCGCGAGTTGCGTTCGGTAGCAGATAACGCGACTCACTCCCGGCGATCTGGGGCAGCCTTGCGACCGGTCGTGCGGCGTCCGTAAGGAGTGTCCCAATCCTCCCGGCGATCAGGGGGCCGTCATCGTGCACTACCAGGGTCCTGACTTAGGGAGTCAGAGCGATCCGCCGGTAGAGGAAGTCGCAACGATCGGCGCCCTCCATGATCGTCTGGTGCCGCTCGAACTCGATGTCATCGAGCCCGTCGGCGAACCAGTCGTCGTTCTCACATACGAGCAGATGACCGAGCTCGGGCTCACCTATGTCTCGGAAGAACCGGGCGTATGCGCAATCGGTCACGTCCATACCGCGAAGTCATCGGTCAACTCGCGCCATTCCATGGTGATCGGATCGCCAGCAGAGGAATCAGCCGCATGTGCCATCAGAGCACCGGTCGATCCACCGTGATCAGCGGCCAGACGTTGGGCGTGAGCGCGCCATTCGGCCGACAAGGCAGTCCGGACGATTTGATGCGCCCGATCGGCTCCCAGCTCGGCCTCCAACTGCTTGACCAGCGGCACCAAGACCTCAGCCTGGACCTTCACCCGATCGAAAAGGGGCATCTCCGGCGAATTCCTCTCCATCCGTCCATCTCCCAACGTGGTCACACGCGAACGTGCTTCGATTGTCTGCCGGTTAGTTCGAACAAGGTAGGGCCGGAGGTCCCGCAGCCCCACCGATCCGATGCTCCTATGGATGATGTCAAGACCTTTCGGGGGATTTTTGGCAGTGAGGACAGCGGACAGACCAATGACGGGCCACTCGTCGGAGAGGGCAGGCTCTTATCAGGTCACGCGTCTTCGAAAGTCGGGTAACCCAGACCATGGACCGGCATATCGGTTACAGGTCAATCCCGCAGGACGACAGGCGAACGGTGAGCCAGGTCCATGGTCCGGGGATCTAGGCGCGAGGCAGATAGCGGTAGACCTCGCGGGCGACGTAGCGCTTGAGCATGCGGATGGCCTCGCTCTTGGAGCGACCGTCTTTGACCCGGCGCTCCATGTAGGCCTGGGTCCTCGGATCAGAGGCGAGTCGGGTGATCACGATGTGCCACAGCGCCCGGTTGGCCTGGCGGTCCCCGCCCCGGTTGAGGCGGTGACGAGTGACCTTGCCCGAGGAGGCCTCGAGGGGAGAGACCCCGCACAGATGCGCCCAGGCCGCCTCAGAGCGCAGACGCTCGGGGTTGTCGCCGGCGGCGGCGAGCAGTGCGGCCGCGGTGTCGATGCCCACGCCATAGACGGCGAGCAGCTCGGGGGCAGTGTCTTCGAGCAGCGGGGTGATCATCGCGTCGAGGTCGGAGATCTCCGCTTCGAGATCGGCGACGCGATGGGCCAGCGAGCAGAGCGATGCCTTCGTCGCCGCGGTCACCACGTCGGGCGAGCGCGTCGGGCGCAATCCCTGGGCCGCCGCGACGAACTGGGCGATGGGGAGGCCCTTGAGACGGCTCTGGAGCTGGTCGGGGGCACTGAAGGTGAGCTGGCGCATCTGGCTGAGCGCCTTGATGCGCGCCCCTCGGGCCGAGCGCTTGGCCACGACGAGGACCCGAATGGCCTCGACCGAACCGTCCCTGCTCTTGGCCCTTCCATGGGCGCGGCCCGAGAGCGCAGCCCGGGCAGCTTCGACCGCGTCGAGGGGATCGGACTTGCCGCTCTGTCGTCGCGTCTGGCGGTTCTGGCGGTCGACTTCGACGACGTGGACCCCTGCGTTAGCGAGGAAGCGGGCGAGGCCGGCCCCATAGGATCCCGTCCCCTCTACGCCGACCTTGCTGACCTCCCCGAAGGACTCGAGCCAGGCCAGCAGGTCCGAATAGCCATTGGGGTCGGCCCCGAAGGACTGGGTGCCGAGCAGGCCACCAACCTCGTCGAGGGCGGCGGCTACGTGAACCTCTCCGTGGGTGTCGATGCCACCGGTGACGGCGCGCGGGCTTCTACGATGGTCATGCCATCCCTTCCTTTCCTTAACTCGCTTGAGGGGTGGCACGGCCGTCCCGAGAAGGAGTGACGGTGAAGGTCGATCTGCTGTGAACAGACCGGCCCATCACCCCTCTGGAACGGGGCGCGCCGCGCCTCGATGGATGTGCCCGGAGCTCCGGTCGACGGGGTGTGGACACCAAGGCATGTCCAACGATCTGGAGTCAGACCGGCAGCTCCGGTGCTCTCGAAACTACTGACGACCAACCTTGCAGCGGTGGATCCTCATGGGAGCTTCACAACATCATTGGCGAACGGGGACACGCCGTTCCGACGGCGAATCGTACCCTTCAGAGAACGAGTGCTGTAGCCTCCCGACGACAGCCGGTGGCTCTTCCCACCGAGGAAAGGGGCCCACATGGCCGCAGATGACAAGGTCCTGATCGGTCAAACTCACGGTGCCGACGACGCCGAAGCGGTGTTGATCGGTTACCTGCTCGGAGTCGAAGCTTTGCGCGCCGGCAAAGAAGTCGTCATGTGGCTCACCAAAGATGGGATCTACATCGCTACCGAGGGCTATTCGGATGGACTCTCCGTGCCCGGAGCACCGTCAATCAAGGATCTTCACGCGGAGTACGTGGAGAAGGGGGGCCGCTTCTTCGCCTGTCCGGTCTGCGTGAAGACCCGCAATCTCGAGTCCGCCACCTGGGTGGAGGGTGCCGAAGTCAAGGGAGCACCATCGGTCTACGAGTTCACCCAAGGCGGCGCCTTGGTCTTCAACTACTGATCCACGCGATCTGAAGTTATCCCGCTTGT
The DNA here is from genome assembly GCA_963764305.1 of uncultured Acidimicrobiaceae bacterium. GTDB lineage: Bacteria > Actinomycetota > Acidimicrobiia > Acidimicrobiales > RAAP-2 > Bog-473. The sequence goes on from CAVXSD010000008.1 coordinate 88,607, forward strand.
GACGAAGAGTCCCACCCTCTCGGCGTTCTGGGGCACCCTTAGCCGGTTGTGATCACCCAGTAGAATTGCAGGCTGATGGGAGATGGTCACATCTCAGTGCTGATCATCGAGGACGAGGCGGACATCCGCCAGCTCCTGAGAACCCAGCTCGAAGGGGCGGAATTCTCGGTCTCAGAGGCGACCAATGGTCGCGACGGTGTGGGGCAGTTCCACGAGAACGTTCCGGATGTCGTAATCCTCGACGTGGGGCTTCCCGACATGGATGGCTGGAAGGTGCTCGAGACGATCCGCCTCATGAGCACGGACGTCCCCGTCGTCATGTTGACCGCCCTGGGGACCGAGAGGGACAAGGTGCAGGGGCTCAACGCGGGAGCGGACGACTACCTCACCAAGCCCTACACCTCGGGCGAGCTCGTGGCCCGGCTGCAAAATGCCCTCAAGCGCCGCCCGACGCGGAGCGACCCGGTGACGACTTTCGACGACGGCACGCTCCACATCGACTTCGCCCACCACGAGGTCACCATCGACGGTACCCCCGTCGTGCTGACCCTGAGGGAGTACCGCCTCCTGGCCGCACTGGCCAACCATCAGGGCCGGATCCTCTCGCCAGGCCAGCTCCTCGAACTGGCCTGGGACGACCTCAGTGGGGTCGCCCCAGGGAAGGTCAAGTTCACCGTGAACCGTCTCCGCCAGAAGCTGGCCAAAGGCGACTACTCACCGATTGAGACGGTGCGCCAGTTCGGCTACCGATACCGACGCGGACCGGGGCGATCACCCAACCCCTGACCCGAAAGTGCCGCAGGGTGACACCCTGTCCCGGCGAACGGGGATATTTAGCGTTGGTTCCGGGCATCCACCAATTTGGCGGAAGCCCTTCGTAGGGTGCGTCGGGTCGGTTCCTCTGGCTTGACTGAACTGGGGATCGGAGCGAGCGACAGCTCGACTCCATAACGGTGATCGTCGACCAGACGAGCCTCCCGACGCACGTGCATCCCTGTTCTGGAACTCGGCGGCCGATCATGGAGTCGGACCCCTGCTTCTGAATGTCTGGATGGTCACACCCCTGCGGAACGTGCACCGGTCGACGACGGAGAGCCGACTGATCAGTCATCGAGCGAAAGGACCATGTCATGAACGAAGTGAGGTTGGGCATCGACCTCGCCTGTCGAGCCGACCACCGGGCCAGCCTGGCCGACGAGCGAGGTGAGTTCATCTGGTCGTCGTGGAAGTTCCGCACGACGACCGCTGACCTCGAGCGCCTGTGGGCGAAGATCCCCGCCGGTGCCGCGGTGACCGTGATCCTCGAGCCCACCCGCAACGCCTGGGTGCCCCTGTCGGCGTGGCTCCAAGCACGGGGCGCCACGGTGATCTTGGTGCCACCCGAGCAGTCGGCCGACCTGCGGGACTACTACAACAAGCACACCAAGACCGACCGGTTGGATTCACGGGTGCTGGCCCGTCTGCCGCTGCTGCACCCCGAGGGCCTGCGGGGTATCGACAACCTCGGTCCGGCGGGATCGCTGCGCCGAGCCGTCCGTCACCGCTCCAGCCTGGTCAAGCGGCGCAGCGCCGCCAGCCTGCGCCTCGAGGCACTCGTCGAGCTGCTCGGTCCGGGATGGGCCGATTCCCTCGGATCGGCCACCGCCTCGAAGACCGCCCTGGTCATCTTGGAGAACTACGCCGATCCACGTGCGCTCAAGCGTCTCGGGCGTGCTCGGCTCGCCGCGCTGTTGATCCGCTCGAGCGCGGGACTCTGGCGCGAAGACAAGGCCGACGAGCTCTTGGCCATGGCGAACGAGACCCTTGCCCTGTGGTCGAGCGGGGGCATCGACTTCACCGAGTTGGCCCACGACGTCGCCTCAGAAGTCCGGGTGCTTCGCCGCCTCGACGACGAGATCACCGCCGCCGACAAGCGGATCGCCGTTCTCTATGACGAGGCCGATCCTTTGGGCATCGTTGCTTCGGCCCCGGGGCTCGGGCCCGTCCTCTCGGCGGCCATCTTGGGGAACGAGGGCGACTTCAACCGCTTCGCCAACCTGGCCGGCGTCCGCTCCTCCACCGGCTTTGTGCCCAAGATCGACCAGTCCGGACTGGTGGCGGGACACAAGGGCATTACCAAGGCCGGCGACGCCGGCCTGCGCCAGGCTCTGTACCTGGCAGCTGATCACGCTCGCCACATCGACCCGACCCTTGCCCACCGCTACTACCGACTCGTCATGGTCGAGGGCAAGCACCACAACTCAGCATTGTGCTCGGTCTCGGCGGTCCTCATCACCCGGATCGCCGCCTGCTGGCGCAAGGGAGAGCTCTACGACCTGAGAGATGAAAACGGCGAAACGATCACCGAGGCCGAAGGCAAGGCGGTCTGCGCCGACCGCTTCAAGATCGACCCCACAGTCCGGGCGGCCCGTCGTCGCAACACCCCAGCCAAAGCCCTCAAGCACAGGGCGGCGGGTCGAGGCAGAAAGGAGTCGGCCCGAAAGGTCGCTCCGGCCACCGACCCGCCACGAAAAGAAGTTAGAGCGCGCGCCATTAGGCGACGGCCATTGACTCCCACCTCTTTGCCCACTTGACCAGTTTGACCGTGATGATCAGGGCCACTGCCAGGGCGAACTGAGCGAGTCGCTGGGCGTTGAAGCGGTCTGTATTCCGTCGGAGCTGGCCGAAGTTGCTCAGCCATGAGTTGGTCCGCTCGACCGGCCAGCGCAGCCCCATCGGCTGGTTCTTCGTGCCTCGGGCAGATCCCTTCGGGCGCTTCTTGGCGATGACGGCGTCATCGATGCAACGCTCGGTGAGACGAGTGCGGGTGAGGGCCGAGTCATACCCGCGATCGAGCCACAGTGTCTCGATGTCGCTGAGCAGGCCGCGCTGGGCAACGTCGTCGAGGGTGGGAGCAAGCAGGATCGAGTCATTGCGATTGGCGCCGTCGATCACCCAGCCGATTGGCACCCCGTTGGCGTCGGTGGCGAGTGACCATTTCCATCCGCTCTTGCCTCGATCAGTCGGGTTCGGTCCCGTTCCCTCGCCTCCTGTCGGCGCCTTGTGTAGCGACCCGTCGATCGAGACATCAGAGAAGTCCAATCCGATCACCTTGTCGAACGCGTTGATTGCTTCTTCAACCAGGTGCTGACACGCACCGACGGCCAGCCATTCGTCACGTCGGCGCCGAAGGGTCGTCTCGCTCCCCTTGCCGAGCCGTCCGGCCACATCCCATGAGCACCCGGTGACGAGGCGGAAGAGGATCGCTTCGAAGCACTCTCGGTCAGCAATCCGGGGCCGGTGACAGCCCAGCGGATGGTTCGATGCACCGTGTTCGGGCAGGTAGGCGGCAAAAGACGCCCAGACGGCGTCGACGACGACCGGGTCAAGTGCAAGCATGGGACCTCCACTGGTTCGTTGGGTTGGGACAAGCAGCCGGATCATGTCGGCTCCGAGCCAACGACCGGTGGACCTTTCTTCCTGGTCATGGGCGGTCCACCCCCGAGCGAACCTCGGCGGTGACAATGAGCAGAGAGGAGGTCGTCATGGCCAAGGTGCGTCGCAACGGTCCGTGTCCGTGTGGGAGCGGCAACAAGGCCAAACACTGCTGTCTCAAAGAGCGCTCAGCGGCGGCCGAATCACCCACCAGGCTTTTGCCGCTCGAGGTCTGCCGCGACGCCGCCCTCGACCTCGAAGGCGTCAGCAACGCCGAGATCCATGCCCTGTTCGACGAGATGATCTATCTACCCGAGACCGACATCTCCCTCCAGGTGCCCCTACCCGGGCTGCTCACCCCTGAGATCGACCGAGCGATCAGCGCACTCGACGATGATGACGGAGAAGCCTTCGACCGAGAACTCAAACAGGTGGTGCCGAACATCGACACTCCGGAGCGACGGATCGACCTCGCTGATGCAGTCATCACCTTGCGTGATCAGGGTCGCCTCTCATCCAAGCTCGCCGCCGTCGCTCTCTTCGACCTCGATGGCGAAACCTCCGCCCTCTTCATCTCCTCGGTCGCTGAATCCATTGCCGTTCTGGGCGGGGACCAGCGGACTCCCACCGGGCTCTTGGTCGCAACCCGATAGCCGCCAGAGCCGACGACAGACCCACTGTGGCCGTGCCTATTGGCGGGCGCGCTCTTAGCGAAAATGTCGCTTGAAGGGCTTGACTGCCGTTAGGAACTCACCCTGCGACCCGCTCATTATTCGTTTCTCGCTGGCTGTCGAGATGGACGAGCGACGGGTCTCTCCGATTGGCAGACTCATATCCGTGGCATCGATTACGGGTTATCTGTCCCCTACCCTCACGGTTACGAGCCTGGAAAGAAGTGTCCGCTGGTACCGGCAACTCCTGGATCTGACGATCCGCCGTGAGTACGAGCCGGACGACAAACGTCAGCGCGACGCGTGTCTCCTAGAGCCAAGTACTGGGCTCGAAATCTGCCTGGTCGAGTATTCCGGAGGACCCAAGGAGCCGTTCAACGAGTTCGCTCCTGGCCTCGACCATCTTGAGTTCCTTGTCGTGGAACGGACGGATCTATTCGAATGGGCCAAACGTCTCGACTCCCTCGGTATTGCCCATTCTGGCGTTAAGGAGCCACCGTATACACGGAACGCTATGATCACATTTCGGGATCCGGACAACATCCAACTCGAGTTCTTCTGGAGGGCACCCGAATAGCTCGACAGTCAGGTGCCGGTGACACCTTGCCGGCGTTCTGGGGCAGCCAACCCCCGTGAGTTGCGGATCGCTGGTGGCCGGGAGAGCGAGCCATCCCACGGCTTCGATTGGGCAGCCCCCACTCCCTTCCTGCATGATTCCCAGCCATGGGCCGCTGCCTGATCGTCCTGGCCCTCGCCGCCGTCCTCGCTGCTGGATGCTCAGCCAGCCAAGTGACAACGACTCGCAGGTCAACAACCACGACGACCACTCAATCACCAGCAGGCCCTTACTTCTCCACGCCTCTGAGCAGTCCGAGCCTCCAACCTGGCTCGGATCCGAGCGTCCTGCCTTCTCCGGTGCTGATCGCCGACCGAAACAATAACCGGCTTCTCGTTGTGAACCAGAAGGGAGAGATCGTGTGGGAGTTCCCTCGCCCCGGCGATTTAGCTCCGGGGCAGACCTTCCTCGTCCCCGACGACGCCTTCTTCACTCCCGACGGGCGGGAGATCGTGGTGACGCAGGAGGACGACTCCGTCATTAGCATCATCGACCCGGCCACTCGTCAGATCGTCTACCGCTACGGCACACCTGGCCAGCCTGGAAGTGGACCGAACCAGGTCCACAACCCCGACGATGCCATGGAGCTTCCAGACGGCTATCTCGTCACGGCCGACATCAAGAACTGCCGGGTACTCCTCATCGCTCCCGGCGCCCACGCCCCTGCTCAGGTCTTCGGAGAGACGACCAACAGCTGTCAGCATGATCCACCCACCCGATGGGGAAGCCCGAACGGAGTGTTCCCGATGTCGAATGGTCACTATGTGGTCACCGAGATCAACGGGGACTGGATCGACGAACTCGGCCTCGACGGCACCGTCTACCGGTCCACTCACCCTCCGGGTGTCAATTACCCCTCGGATACCAACGAACTCGGCCCAGACGTGCTCGTCACCGTCGACTACTCCAATCCGGGCACTCTTGAGACTTTCGACTGGTCGGGCAACCTGCTTTGGCGCTACCACCCTCTGCCAGGTGACCCCCCGTTGAACCACCCGTCACTCGCTTTTGCCCTTCCCAACGGTGACTTCCTCATGAATGACGATTACAACCATCGGGTCGTGGTTATCGATCCCGGGTCCGACCGAATCGTCTGGCAATACGGGCATACGGGACAGACGGGAACAGCGCCGGGATTCCTGAACAAACCAGACGGCCTCGACCTTGTCCCGCCGTACTCGTTCGACATCGTCCGAGGCAAGACCATGGGCCAGCCAACGACCACGACACCGTGACTCCTGCTGTTGTCGGGTGAGCGGCGACCACTCGGGGATTTTCTGATAGCCGGAGGACCTTCGCCGTGATCGCCCGCCTCATGGTCCCGCACGGTGTGACCTATCCCATGCTCCTATGGATGATGTCAACCCCTTTCGAGGGAATTTTCGGGAGTGAGGACAGCGGACAGACCAATGACGGGCCACTCGTCGGAGAGGGCAGGCTCTTATCAGGTCACGCGTCTTCGAAAGTCGGGTAACCCAGACCATGGACCGGCATATCGGTTACAGGTCAATCCCGCAGGACGACAGGCGAACGGTGAGCCAGGCCCATGGTCTGGGGATCTAGGCGCGAGGCAGATAGCGGTAGACCTCGCCGGGCGACGTAGCGCTTGAGCATGCGGATGGCCTCGCGACGGGTAAGGCCGCGCCGAGGAGCATCTGCGCTAAGGGCATGCACGTGGGCCGGGCGTGGGGGCGCGCCGGCGTGGTTGCACTCCTCGCGAGCGCTCGAGCGGATCGTCTCGCTGCTCGACCGACGCGTAGCACGCATCGAGATCAGCGTGAAGAATGGTGGCATTGCCCGCCACGAACACATGTTTGTATGCTCGTGCGTCACTCGCCATCACACGCGGCGCGTCGGGCGATCAGTGCAGGGCCGGCTCCAGGTGCTCCGTCTCCGACAGATCCACCGCCGGAGCGGCCGTTCCCCGGGAGGCGGCCCGCTCGGTCCAGATGTCGAGCACGATCAGGCTCAGGTTCGACACGGCGGCCGCACCGATGATCGTGGTGATCAACGCGATGAGCCCGCTGGTCACGTGGAAACCGAATACGGCTCCGACCACCGCACCGACACCCGCGGCACCGATGCCCTTGGCCCGCATCGCCTTCGGCGTGTCGGTGCGGACCCAGCCGGCGTAGACCCCGAGCCAGATCGGCACCGCGGTTGAGACCACTGCCAGCAGCTGGTCGTCGAGCGGCCCGCTCGGCCAGAGCCAGAACCGCAGTACCAACAGTGCGCCGAGGAACCATCCGCCGAGTCCGAACACGATCGGACCGGCCGAACGGATCCATGCGCCCGTCTTGCGGCCGGTACCGCCTCGGCGGCGGATCCGGATCGCCAACACCACGAGCCAGATCACTGCCAACAAGGCGACGGCGATCATTGTCGCAAGGATTTTCTTGGCAATCGCTGCCTGCGTGTCCGGTGTGGCGAAGCTGACCTCGTTCGGGGTGTAGCGGGACGTGTCGACCTGGCCGGTGGCGTAGAACGTGGTCAGTAACTGCGTGCTGGCGCTCGGCTCGTAGGCGTCGAAGTCGTCCACGTGCCCGAGCCCGGACAGGATGACCTGATGCCCGTTGGAAAGGTGCGGCAACAGCTCCTTCGTGGCGTTCTGGGCCGGCGTTTCGAAGTCGAGCGTCCCGCCGATGAGCAGCGTCGGGACGTTCGAGTTCTGCACGCTGGTGTACTGGTTCTCACCCGGGTTGGCCGGCCAGGCGTGCACAAGGCCTCCTGCCCCCCACAAGAACTCCCCGAGGGGATTGCCGATGATCGAGCCCCGGTCCGCGCCGGAGCTGAAGTAGCGCTCGACGGGCTGCGCGTCGGCCATCCCGATGCTTGCAAACTCGCCCCAGACGAACGACTGGGGAAGGACGAGATTGGCCATCGCCGAGATGAACCACAGGCCGCTCGGGTCGCCCTGCGCGGCGGAGATCCACGAGTTGAGGGTCATCGGCCCAGTCAGTGGCGAACCGGTCGCCTCCGTGAGCCCGAGGAACGTCCCGACCAAGGCGTTGCCCCGCTTGATCGGCAGGGAGAACCAACTGCTCGGCATGTGTACCGCTGTGTGCTGCACGCTCGCGGCGAGGTTGCCGGTGCGGGCGCGGCAGGCAGGCTCGTTCGCGCACAGCGCCGAATAACGCTCGATCCCCTGATCGATCTCGGCTCCGCTGTAAATGAAGTTCCCGGGCGGGTTGACCCCGACCAACACCGAGCGGTCGACACTGCTCGGGTACCGCCACGCGTAGATCATCCCGAGACGGGTCCCGGCGCTCTCGCTGAGCAGGTCGATGCCCTTGTAGCCGATCGCGACGCGAGCGGCCTCGATGTCGTCGGCCTGCTCCGCCAGCGTGTAGCCGGCGAGGTCGACGCCGCTTCGCTCAAGCCGCTGCGCGCACGAGGCGAAGGCCTGGGAGTACGCACTCAGCGACGCTTTGGCGAGGAAATCAGCGGAGCTCTGGACCGCCGACGTCACCTCGGGACAGTTCAGCGCCGAAGAGCCGTCGACGCCGCGGTAGCCGACCATGACGACATCGTGCTGGGCGGCCAGGCGGTTCGCTTGGGGAAACGTCATGTTGGTAATGCCAGGGCCGCCGTTGAGATGGAATATTGGCGCCAACGGGTGCGATGACCGAGCCAGGATCCGGGTCACCGGCAGCGCGATCAGCCGCGACCGGGGGTCTGCCCGGTTCTCGGGCACGACGAGCGTTCCGCAGTCGGCGCGGTAGCCGCCGTTCTCGGTGGAATAGGTGCACGGGTGCATGGTCAGCTGGCCGGCGTGCGCCCCCTGCGGGACCGAGACCGCGGCGTCGCCCGGTGCGAACCGCATGTACGTCAGGCCGAACAACAACACCCCGATGACCACCAGGGCAACGATCCGACTGGGGGTGTAGATCCGCTTTGCCTTCATGACGATTCCTTCCCTCGGTCCTGCGGAAGACGTGGTGGATCCCGCAACAGGCTGCTGATGTCACCGATGCCGAAGCCGCCATTGACGCGGCCAAGGGCGCAGGCGCATCGGTCGTCTACCAATGCCTCAACGCCCCCTACACCGAGTGGCCAAAACGCTTCCCACCCCTGCAGCGAGGCGTGCTGAGTGCCGCCGAACGCAACGACGCGCTCCTGGTGAGCCTGGAGAACGTGTACGCCTACGGCCCGACTCACGGCACGCCGATGACCTTGCCTCGACACCGCGCGGACCGGAAGGCCCAAGCTGAACAGGTGAGCGGACAATGCGTTTCCGACTTGGCCGGTCCCAAACACCACGTGGATGCGATCCTCGCCCATGGCGGGATCCTTTCGGGGATCGCCTCGGTCGCCTGCAACAAGGGTAGGCCTGTTCTCAATTACATGGCAATAGATTTCTGGAATATGGCGACTAGGCTGCCCTCTTATGGCGGAGTGGAGCTTCCTGACCAACCATTCCCGTGTCCTCCTGTGCATCGCACACGACGCTGGGATGCGCCTACGCGACATCGCCGTCACGTTAGGCATCACCGAACGCACGGCCTTTGCAATCGTCGACGATCTCATTGCGGCCGGCTACGTCGTGAAGGACAAGGAAGGCCGTCGCAACCGCTACTCCATCCAGACCGAGTTGCCGCTGCGAGAAGTCATCGGTCGAGAACGGACGATCGGTGAGGTACTGGAGTTGCTCGTGGACGCCACGGTGCGAACCGAGAAGGCGGGGTGACCTACCTATAGCTCTATCCCAACACGTTGGCTTTGGTCAGTGGCAGGTGCCCCAGTCGTGCCGGTAGGGGGCAGGGGTCATGCGACTCGTCACAGTGCCGCCGTACCATCTCATGACGATGAACGAGGCGCTGCTCGGTTGGCTGATGACTCCCGGGGCACCGGACGGGACGCTAACGCTCGAGGACTTCCTGCGTCGGCCTCCCTGGCACCAGCAGGCGGCGTGGTGGGGGCGTGGGGGTCACCTCGTTCGTGCTCAGTCCGGCGAAGGGACAGTGGACTGAATACGACAGGTCGTTGTGTGAGGACTGCCCGGTGCGTCAGGAGTGCCTCGAGACTGCGTTGGCCGACGTGTCGTTGCTGGGGTTGTGGGGCGGGACCACGCCAACGGAGCGCAAGGCGCTGCGACGTGGGCGGGTGGCCTGAGTCCATAACGCTCCGTTATGGGGCAATGTTTGGGGCAGATATTGCTCAGAACGAACAGGAGCCCTGCGCCAGCGGTCCGAAAACCATCACGTCACAGCCCTGCACACTGTTGGACACAACCCAACAAATCCACCTGACACAATCTCGCCATATGCCCCGAGTTCCTCGTTGGGCAGCCCAGCCACGCCGCCGGCACCGAGCGCTGACACCGGCGGCGTGGTTGTCTGGGCCATCACGGAGGAACGGTCGGCGTACGCCGCTATTCGACCGACGAAAGCGTCGCCGTGGCCAGCGCACCGTTGGCGCGCAGGGCCGACACCACGCCGGCGGCCGCTGCAATCGCCGCCAGCGCGTACGCGGTGACGGTGAAGGCGTGCTGAGCACCACTCATCCCGCCGGTCTCGCCCCCCGCCACCACGAAGAGGCTGCCGGTCACGGCCAGCCCGAGGGCCGTCCCCATGCCCCGTGACATGTTGAGGACCCCCGAGGCCATTCCCGCCTGCTGGCCCGGGGCCGCCCCCATGATGGAGGCGTTGTTCGGCGACGTGAAGAGGCCCATCCCCACCCCGATCGCGGCCAGCAGGAGGAGCAACCAGGCGGTCGACGGCCGGAGGGCCCCCAGAAGGCCCAGGCCAAGGGCGACGAGCGCCATCCCGCTCACGGTGAGCGGCCGGGCCCCGACGCGGTCAGCCAGCCGTCCCGCCAGCGGAGCGACGATCCCGAAGGCCAGCGGCATGGCCATCAGCTCCAGGCCGGACCGCGCCGAGCCCAGCCCGAGACCGCGCTCCAGGTAGAACGGAATCAGGAGCAGCACCCCGAACATCACGAGGTACGAGCCGACACCGCTGGCGATCCCCGACGAGAAGCGGGCATTCCCGAACAGCCTGAGGTCGAGCATCGGGTCGCTGTCCCGCCGCTCGTGCCAGACGAACAGCCCGCCGAGGACGGCGGCGGCGACAAAGAGACCGACGATCAGGTTCGAGCTCCAACCCAGCTCGGCCCCGAAGGAGATCGCGGAGACGAGGGCCACCACGGCCGGAAAGAAGATCGCGAGGCCGGTCCAGTCGAAGCGCACCCGCGCCATGAGGTTCCGGCTGCGGGGGACCAGCAGGATGGCCGCGACGGCACCGAACAGCCCGAACGGGACGTTGACGAAGAAGATGAGGCGCCAGCCGCCGGCGGCCAGGAGCAGGCCGCCGATGCTCGGGCCCAGGGCGAGACCCAGGGCCTGGGCCGTGCCCTGCAGACCGATGGCCCGCCCGAGCGCCCGAGCCGGAACGACCAGCACGATGATGGCCAGGCTGTTCGCCTGCAGCATCGCCGCGCCGACTGCCTGCAGGGCCCGGAAGACGCAGAGCGCGGGGAGGTCCGGGGCCAGCCCGCACAGCACCGAGGCCAGGGTGAAGATCACGAAGCCGTAGACGTAGAGCAGCTTGCGCCCCCACATGTCGGCGAAGCGCCCGACGGCGACGACGGTGGCCACGAGGACCAGTAGGTACGACAGGCCGACCCAGGTGACGGCGCCGACGGAGACATCGAAGGTGTGCTGCAGGGTTGGGAGGGCGACAGTGACGATGGACGCATCGAGCTGGCCCATGAACGCGCCGACGCACACGGCCGCCACGGCGAACCAGTGGGCGTCGCTCCGTTCCCGTATGACCTCGGGCCGCCGCGGCTCGACCAGCAACCGGTCCCACGTCCAGGTCCACGGACGCTGTCCGGTGTCCCGACCCCCGCCTTCACCCCCGCCCCGACGCCCGCCCCCGTCCGGCTCCTCGCCGCGGCCCGTCACGTCGACGGCGGGCCGCCCCACGTGACCACGGTGCTGGCCCTGATGTCGCGCGACGACGCACCGACGAGCACCTCGTAGCGGCCCGGGTCCGTGCGCCACGCGTGCATGTCGACGTCCCAGTAGCGGAAGGCGGCGGCGCCCAGCTCCACGCGGACGGTCTCCCGGCCGCCTGCGTCGACGCCGACCTTGGCGAACCCGACCAGCTCGCGGTCGGGACGGCGGACGAGGGACTCCGGTGCCCGCACGTAGACCTGCACGACCTCGGTGCCACGGCGGGTCCCGTTGTTGACCAGCGTGACGGTCACCCCGTCCCCGTCGGCCTGCACATGTTCGAAGGCCATGTCGCCGTAGGAGAGCCCGAAGCCGAACGGGAACAGCGGCGCCAGGTGGGCCGTCTCGAAGAAGCGGTAGCCGACGAGGACGCCCTCCCCGTAGACGACCCTGCCCTCGACGCCTGGATACCGTTCGCCCTCGACGCCCAGCCCGGCCGGCCCGTCGTCGACCCGGGCGGGGAACGTCACGGGGAGCCGCCCCGATGGTTCGGCCACCCCGACGATCATGTCGGCCAGCGCGTCCGCACCCTCCTCGCCCGGGTACCAGGTCATGAGCACGGCCCCCGCCCGGGCTGCCCACGGCATCTCGACAGGGGAGCCCGCATTGACGACGACAACCGTGCGTCGGTTGACGTCCAGGACCGCCTCGATGAGCTCCCGCTGACGCCCGGGCAGCGAGAGGTCGGGCCGGTCGTGGCCCTCGGACTCCCACTGCCCGTTGGAGCCGACGACGACCACCGCGACGTCAGCCTCGGCCGCGGCGCGCACCGCACGTTCGAACTCGTCGCCCGTGTCCGGCGGCGAGGCGCCGATGCGGGCACCCAGGATGGGGGACGACGACGACCGCGGCCAGACCTCGACCGCCATCTCGTAGGAGTGCCCAGAGACGAGGTCGAGCGTCACTTCGACGGGCTCGCTGCCGGCGCCGTAGAAGCTCGAGCCCCGGGTGGGCTCGGTGTTGTCGACGACGATGTCACCGTCCAGGCGCAGCATGGCCCGCCCTGCGCTCTCGAGCCCGAGCTGCCACGCACCTGACACGTCGGGTGTGAACGTTGCGGAGAGCCTGACCGAGCACTCGCCGACGGCGAGCCCCGGCTGAGGGGAACCGATCCACAGGACGCGTGCGGTGTGCGCCATCTCCGTCGCCACCGGTGCGCCGGCCAGCTCCGGGTTGTCGAAGTACTCGATGAGAAGGCTCTCGTCGCCCTCGCCGTCGCTGCCCGCAGCAGCCAGCAGCCGGAAGTCGATCGGCGGTAGCCCGCGCTCGATGCGGCATCCGATCTCGGAGGAGATCGAGACACCCGGGAGCCGCTCGGCCAGCGCCTCGGCCACCCGACGCCGCCGGAGCGGGGTCACCTCCGAGCTGCCGCCCCCCATGGCGAGCTGGCCGGCGTTGGGGCCGATGACGGCGGCGCTGGCCACGCTCCCCGGGTCCAGCGGCAGTAGGGCGTCGTTGACCAGGAGGACGGTCCCCTCCGCCGCCACCCGGCGGGCCACCGCCCGTCGCGCCGGATCGTCTTCCTCCCGTTCGTCGGGCGGCGTCGTCCCACCCAGGATCCCCACCCGCCCCATGAGCCGCAGCACGTGGCGCACCTGGCCGTCGATCACCGACTCCTCGACGAGGCCGTCCCGGGCGGCGGCGGCGAGCGTGGGCCCGAGCCACGCCGAGGGACCCGGCATCTCGAGGTCGAGCCCGGCCTGCGCGGCAGGGACGGTGGAGTGCGTCCCGAACCAGTCCGACATGACGAGCCCGTCGAACCCCCACTCACGACGGAGCACACCGCCGATCAGATCGGGCTGCTCCCCGCAGTACACGCCATTGACCTTGTTGTAGGCGGTCATCACGGACCAGACGCCCGCCTCCTGTACGGCGTGCTCGAAGGCGACGAAGTGGATCTCCCGCAGGGGTCGCTCCTCGACCTCGGCGCTGATGGTCATCCGCTCGTGCTCCTGGTCGTTGCAGGCGAAGTGCTTGATGCAGCAGGCGACCCCGCCCGCCTGCACGCCCTCGACGTAGGCCACGGCGGTGCGGGCCGTGAGCAGGGGGTCCTCGGAGAAGGATTCGAAGGTGCGGCCCGCCAGAGGCGTGCGCACGATGCACACGGTGGGGCCGAGGAGCACGTGCACGCCCTTGCTGCGGGCCTCGGCGGCCAACACGTCACCCAGCTCGCGGACGAGGTCGGGATTCCACGTCGACCCGATGGCCATGCCGCAGGGGACCGAGAGTGAGCGGCGCCCGATGAGGCTGTCTCCCCGGACGCCCGACGGGCCGTCGGACATCTTGAGCGCGGGGATGCCCAGGCGCTCCACTGGCGGCAGGTACCACATGCCGGCGCCGGCCGTCAGGGAGGCCTTCTCGTCGAGGGTCATGGCACCGATGAGGCGCCCGATCTCCGACTCCACGTCCCCGTCCACCTGTACGTCCTCTGTCATGGCTCGCCTCCCGACGTCGTCACCACGTGTCCACGAAGGGTCGCCGCCCGCCCGACTGCCCACCGCCCCCACGTCCCGCCGCCTCGAAGGCGTGCACGATGCGCCGCCTCGTCAGCGCCGGGTCGATCACATCGTCGATCTCGAAGTGCTCCGCCACATGGACGGCCTTCCCGTGCTCGTACGCCCGCTTCACCATGGCGTCGAAGGCCGTCGCCCGCTCGTCCGGGTCGTCTATGAGGTCGAGCTCGCGCCGGAAACCCAGGCGCACCGCCCCCTCGAGCCCCATCCCGCCCAGCTCGCCGGTCGGCCAGGCCACCGTGAACAGCGGACGGCGGAAGCTCCCGCCCGCCATGGCCTGGGCGCCCAGCCCGTACGCCTTCCGCGTGATGACACAGGCGAACGGCACCGCGAGCGACGCCCCCACCACGAACATGCGGCTGACGTGGCGCACCAGCGCCGTCTCCTCGGCCTCGGGGCCCACCATGAACCCCGGCGTGTCGCACAGCGAGAGGACGGGCAGCCCGAACGCCTCGCACAGCTGCAGGAAGCGGGCCGCCTTGTCGGCGTTGGCGGCGTCGATGGCGCCGGCCAGGTGCATCGGGTTGTTGGCGATGACGCCGACCGCCCGGCCCTCGATGCGGGCGAGCGCCGTCACCATGCCCGGGGCGAACCACGGCCGGAGCTCGAGGACCGACCCCTCGTCGGCCAGGATGTCGACCGCCCGCCGGATGTCGTACACCCTGCGCCGGTCGGGCGGCACCACGTCCCGCAGCTCGTCCTGATCCGGCGCCGTCCAGTCCCGCACGTCCCCCTGGAAGTAGGAGAGGTAGCGGCGGGCCACCTCGACGGCTTCCTTCTCGTCGGCGCAGAGGACATCGACGACCCCGTTCGGCACCTGCACCGAGACCGGGCCTACATCTTCCGGGCGGTACACGCCCAGCCCGCCCCCCTCGATCATGGCCGGGCCCCCCATCCCGATGTTGGCGTCGGGAGTGGCGATGATGACGTGGCAGCATCCCAGGAGCGCGGCGTTGCCGGCGAAGCAGCGTCCCGACACCACGCCGACGAGCGGCACCTTCCCGCTCAGCGCGCCGAACCGCGCGAAGGCTTCGGTGTCGAGCCCGGTGACGACGGCCATGTCCGTGTCGCCTGGACGCCCACCTCCGCCCTCGGCGAAGAGCACCACGGGGAGGCGGAGCCGCTCGACGAGCTCGAAGAGGCGGTCCTTCTTGCGGTGGTTCATCTGGCCCTGGGTGCCGGCCAGGACGGAATAGTCGTACGACAGCACGGCGCAGCGCGACCGTTCATTGTCGAAGAGGTCGCCGTTGACGCGGCCGATGCCGGCGACGAGGCCGTCGGCCGGCGTGTTGGCGACGAGGTCGTCGGTGCTGCGGCGCGCCCGTTGGGCGGCGATGACGAGGCCGCCGTATTCCTCGAAGCTGCCCGGGTCGCAGAGGTCCTCGATGTTCTCCCTCGCCGTCCGCCGCCCGCCCGCGTGCCGCCGCTCGGTGGCGGCCGGTCGACCCTCGTCGAGCGTGGCGGCGACGCGGATGCGCAGCTCTTCGAGTTCGGGGCGCACGACGTTGGGCTGCTCGGCGACGGCCTCTGGCGCATTCCCGTTCGCCTCCATCGCCTCCGACTCCGACTCCGACTCGTCGATCGACAGCACCACGTCCCCGGACTGCACCGCGTCCCCGACGGACACGGCGACCGTGGCGACCGTCCCGGGCACCGTCGCCTCGACGACGTGCTCCATCTTCATCGACTCCATCAGGAGGAGCACGGCGCCGGCCGCCACCCGGTCGCCGGGAGCGACGGCCACCTGGAGCACGGTGCCGGCGAACGGCACCGAGAGCTCGGTCAGCCCTGCCACAGGGGCGCGGGCACCTTGAAGCCGACCTCGGTGCCCCAGGTGTTCCGGTACGAGACCTCGTGCACCGGGCGGCGCGGCGCGATGCCCCAGGTCCCCGTCGGGTAGCCGAAGCTGACGGTGCCCGAGAGCAGCCAGCCCTGGTCGTCGGGGACGCCGAGGATCTCGTAGGTCTCGGTCGGGTGGAAGAACTGCAACAGCGCGGTCAGGCAGGTCCCCACGCCCTCGGCGCGCGCCGCGAGCATGGCGCTCCACACTGCGGGGTAGATGGAACCGCCCGTGGGGTCGTACTGGCTGAACGGAAAGAGGTACAGCGGCACCGTCTCGAAGTTGTCGGCCAGCCACTGGGCCGAGCGCTGCACCTTGAACATCTGTACGGATTCGGGCGCCTCGGGGTCGGCGTGGGCGACCTCGAGTTGCTCCTTGTACACGGTCTTCCAGAGCTCGCCCATGGCGTGCTGGTAGAGGGGGGCGAGGGCGGCCTTGCGGGAGGGGTCGTCGACCCAGAGGAACCGCCAGTTCTGCTGGTTGCCGCCCGACGGGGCGCGGATGGCCGCATCGAGGATGCGGGCCTGGACGTCGAGGGGGATCGGGTCCGGCCGGACCCGCCGCATGGCGCGGGTCGTGTACAGCGCTTCGTGGAGATCCATATGCCCGGCACCTTACGTCGGCCGGGCCGTTCGGGGAGGGGTCGCACCATCGCACCGCCCATTACCGGCGAACACGACCTGATTCAGAGGAGTGGTGCGGGCCACGAGACCGCCGCGCTTGTCGTGCAGCTCCTCGGTGACGCGGCGGGCGGCCGCTGGATCGATCGCGGGCCCTTTGGTCAGGCCGTCGCGCCCTCGTTCACCTGCTGCAGCCTCTCGACCGCGTCGATGTAGTCCTCGACCATCCCCAGCACGACATCCTTGGTGCGGCGCACGCTCGTTGCCGCACCGATGATCTGCCCCGCCGGATTGAAGTTCACGTCCCTGGCCTCTTCGGGGTAGGCGTGGCCGCGCGAGACGCAGTCGATGGCCACCATCATCTGCAGCGGCATGCCGAGCGGCTTGGGGTTGCCAGGTGCCTCCCAGGCGTCCGTCCAGTCGTTCTTGAGCAGCCGGCACGGCTTCCCGGTGAAGGACCGGGAGCGGACCGTGTCCCGTGACGTCGCCTTGAGGTACGAATCCATCTGCTTGGGCGGGACGTCGGCCTCTTCGACGGTCAACCAGAGCGATCCCGTCCAGACGCCGGCGGCGCCCATGACCATGGCGGCGGCCATCTGCCGTCCCGACCCGACGCCCCCGGCGGCGAGCACCGGCAGGGGGGAGACGGCGTCGATCACCTCGGGCCACAGGACGATGGAGCCCACGTCGCCCGTGTGCCCACCGCCCTCGGAGCCCTGGCAGATCACGATGTCGACCCCGGCCGCCTTGTGGTTGAGGGCGTGCTTGACCGATCCCGCCAACGCGGCAATCAGCATCCCGTGGCCGTGGACCTGCTCGATGACGTCGTCGGGGGGCGTCCCCAGCGCGTTGGCCACCAGCTTGACCTTGTCGTGGCGCAGGATGACCTCGACGAGCGGCGCCGCCGTGGCCGCCGTCCAGCCCAGGAGCTCGCGGCGGGGGCCGCCCTCGAGCTCGGGCACGCCGTGGTCGGCCAGGATCTTCTTGGCGAAAGTGCGGTGCTCGTCGGGGATCATGGCCCGCAGCTCTTCCTCGAGCTTCACCGGGTCCAGCTCGCCCATGCCCTCGTACTTGCCGGGGATGACGATGTCGACTCCGTAGGGCCGGTCGCCCACGTGCTCGTCCAGCCAGGTCAGCTCCACCTCGAGCTCGTCGGCGCTGAACCCGACCGCCCCGAGGACCCCGAGGCCGCCGGCGTTGCTGACCGCGGCGGCGACGTCACGGCAGTGCGTGAAGGCAAAGATCGGGAACTCGATGCCCAGGCGTTCGCACAGCTCGTTGTGCACGGCGGTACCTCCTAATTGGGTCTCCGTTGACGATTGCCACGAAGATGGTGGCTGGAGTGCCCGGGTCGTCCCCGGCCACTAGAACAGATTCTACTTTTCATCGGCCGATCATGCAGATCCGGCCGGGAGCCAGGGGACGGGCAGCCAGAAATGCCCATCCGCACCGACCCGGTGCTCCCCCGAGGAGGACTGGCAGCTCCGCCTGGGCCCCCGAGGAGTGCTCGGGCGTCGGAACCCTCACGCTCGACTATCCCGACAAGCTGAACGTGTGGGCATGGGCATGGGCATGGGCATGGGCATGGGCATGGGCATGGGCATGGGCATGGGCATGGGCATGGGCATGGGCATGGGCATGGGCGACACGACAATCTTTTCAGACTATAAACGGATCGGCTTATAGTCTGAAGAAACAACTCGGGGCGCAACGCCCTGGAGTGGATCAGCCGGTGTCAGTCCGCCTCGTCCGGGAGACAGCGCCGCTATCGCAGCCGAGATCGCGGCCAAGGGCCCCTCGCCCCGCAAACGATGGCGCTGCGTTTCGAGGCGCTGAGCGCGTCGGTGGAGTTCGCTAGCGAGGACATGCCGGCGGGCTACGAGGCGAAGGCCAAGAAGCAGCAGGCCGAATTCGAGGGGAAGGAGTCCATGGGACTACTTCGTGATGCCCGAGTTCACACCGGTGGCCGAGCAGCTCTCACGGGTGGTGCGCCCGCGGAGCGGCGAAGTCCCGGTCAGGCGCCCGCCGCCTCGGTCTCCTCCTCCTGATCGGCGAACTGCGTCCGGTAGAGCTCGGCGTAGAGGCCGTTGTCGGCGAGGAGGCTGGCGTGGGTGCCGCGCTCGACGATACGGCCCCCGTCGATCACGAGCAGCTCGTCGGCCTCCCGGACCGTCGAGAGACGGTGAGCGATGACGAGCGAGGTTCGCCCCGACAGCGTCTCGCGCAGGGCACGCTGCACCGCTGCTTCGGACTCGGAGTCGAGGTGTGCCGTGGCCTCGTCGAGGACCACCACGTCCGGCGCCTTGAGCATGAGGCGCGCCAGTGCGACGCGCTGCTTCTCGCCGCCCGAGAGCCGGTAGCCGCGCTCGCCGATCACGGTGTCCAGGCCGTCAGGCAGGTCGGCGACCAGATTCCCGATCTGGGCCTGGTCGAGCGCGGCGTGGACTTCCGCCTCGGTCACCTCGGGACGGGCGTACATGAGGTTGGCTCGCAGCGTGTCGTGGAAGAGATGGGGGTCCTGCGTGACCACGCCGACGACGTCGCGTACCGACGCCATGGTGGCGTGGCGCACGTCGACGCCACTGAGTCTGACCGACCCGCCCGTCACGTCGTAGAGGCGCGGGACCAAATTCGAGATCGTCGTCTTGCCCGCGCCCGAGGGCCCCACGAGCGCCACTATCTGCCCCGGTTCCACCCTGAACGAGACATGGTGGAGGACCTCGCTCCGGAGGCCTGATTCGAGCACCGCCACCGACTCGAGCGAGGCCAGTGAGACATCATCTGCGCTCGGGTACGTGAAGCTGACGTTGTCGAATTCCACCGAGGCGTTGCCGCGCTTGATGGTGACTGCATCGGGATCTTCCTGGATCATCGGGACGATGTCGAGGACCTCGAAGAGGCGCTCGAAGGAGACGAGGGCGGTCATGACGTCGAGGTTGACGTTCGAGAGCTGGGTCAGCGGCCCGTACAGGCGGGTCAGGTACGCGGTCAGGGCGACCAGGGTGCCGAGTGACATCGCGCCGTTCACCGTCGCCACGCCGCCGAAGCCGTAGACGAGGGCCGTGGCCAGGGCCCCCGTCAACGTGAGCGACACGAAGAACACCCGTGAGTAGGTGGCCTGGGAGATGCCGATGTCGCGCACCCTCCCCGCCTTCGCCTCGAACGAGGTGGCCTCGGACTCGGGGTGCCCCAGCAGCTTGACCAGCATGGCCCCGCCCACCTGGAAGCGCTCCTGCATGACCATGTTCATCTCGCTGTTGAGGTTGTAGCCCTCCTTGGTCAGCGAGCCGATGCGCTGGCCAACGAAGCGGGCCGGGACGAGGAACAGGGGCACGAGAACGAGGGCGGCCAGGGTGATCTTCCAGCTGAGGAAGAACATGGCGCCGAGAACGATGACCACGGTGACGAAGTTGCCGACAACGTTGGAGAGCAGGTCGGTGAAGGCCTGTTGCGCGCCGATCACGTCGTTGTTGAGCCGGCTGACCAGGGCGCCGGTCTGGGTCCGGGTGAAGAAGGCCAGGGGCATGCGTTGGATGTGGCGGAACACCTTGGAACGCATGTCGTAGATGAGGCTCTCGCCGATGTAGGCCGAGATGCGGCGCTCGGTCAGGACGAGGCCGGCATCGACGACGGCCAGGGCGGCCACCAGGACCGACAACCAGACGACCAGGTCGGCGTCGTGCTTGAGGATGCCGTTGTTGATGATGCCGCGCAGGATGAGGGGGGTGACCGCGCCGACCGCTGCGTCGAGGATGACGACGGGGATGAAGACGGCGAGGATCTTGCGGTAGGGGACGGCGAAGGTGAGCATGCGCCGTGCCGTGCCCTTCTTCACCCGGTGCGCGAGCACGGCCCGGTCCTGGCGCATGGAGCGCATGCCGCCCCAGCCGCCACCGCGGCCGCCTCCCATGGCGTGGCCCCGCATACTCATGCCTGCAACCTACTGTCGGCGCCTCGCAGATCTGGTCAGGCGGAGCCGCCGACGGCGTGGACGCCACCATCGACGTGCAGGATCTCTCCCGTGGTCATCGGGAAGAGATCGCTGAAGAGGGCGAGGCAGGCCTTGGCCACGGCCGTCGAGTCGTGGACGTCCCAGCCGAGGGGCGCCCGGTCGGCCCAGGTGTCCTCGAAGGCGCCGAACCCGGGGATCGACTTCGCCGCCATGGTGCGCACGGGGCCGGCCGCGATGAGGTTGACGCGGATGCCACGGGGCCCGAGCTCCTTGGCGAGGTAGCGGGACAGGGACTCGAGCCCCGCCTTGGCCACGCCCATCCAGTCGTAGACGGGCCAGGCGACCGAGGCGTCGAAGTCGAGGCCGACGACGGACGCGCCACCGTCGCCCCCCGCCGCCTGGAGGAGGGGGAGGAAGGCGTCGACCAACGCCTTGAGCGAGTAGGTCGAGATGTTGAATGCCGTCGCGACGTCCTCCCAACCGGCGGCGAACATCCCGCTGCCCAGGCAATCGGGCGGCGCGAAGCCGATGGCGTGCAGGAGGCCGTCCAAGCGGTCCCACCGGGCGGCCAGCGCTGCCCCCGCGGCGTGCAGTTGCTCGGGCGAGGTCACGTCGATCTCGAGGACCTCGGGTTCTCGGGGCAGCTTGCGGGCGGTGCGCCGCGTCAGTGACAGGGCGCGCCCCGCGCCCGAGAGCACGACGTCCGCACCCTCTTCCTGGGCGAGGCGGGCCACCGAGAAGGCCAGCGAGGCATCGGTGAGGACACCCGTGATGAGGAGCCGTTTGCCGTCGAGGAGTCCCACTGCGCCAGCGAGGTTATGCGAAGGTAGGGACGTGCACGTGGGAATCCTCGGTGGGACCGGTCCGGCCGGGCGCGGGGTCGCGGTCCGGCTCGCCGACGCCGGCATCCGGGTCACGCTCGGTTCGCGCGACGCGGAGCGGGCGGCCAAGGTGGTCGGCGACGTGGTGGCTCGCTGGCCCGATTCGGACCTGGCGCTGCAGGGGTCCGACAATGCCGGTGCCGCCGCAGCCGACCTGGTGATCGTGGCGACGCCGTGGGACAGCGCCATCCAGACCGTCCGGTCGCTGCAGGAGCCGCTCGCGGGCAAGGTCGTCGTCTCCATGGCCAACGCCCTGGTCAAGGAAGGCCGCGAGATGCTCGCCCTGGTGCCTCCCCGCGGCTCCGTGGCCGCCGCCGCCCAGGCCGCGGTGCCTGACAGCCTGGTGGCAGCCGCCTTCCATCACCTTCCCGCCTCGGAAATGGAAAACCTCGAATCGGGGTTGGAAGCAGACGTGCTCGTGTGTTCGGACCATCGTGAGGCCACGTTGGCCACCATGGGGCTGATCGAGCTGATGCCGGGGCTGCGCCCGCTCGACGCCGGGAGCCTGAGCCAGGCCGCCGCCATCGAGGCGTTCACCGCCGTCTGTATCACCCTCAACATCCGGCACAAGGCGCATTCGACGCTGAGGATTGCCGGTCTTTAGCTGTGCAGCTGTACGACACGGCGCGCGGGGCGGTGGTGGCGTTCGAGCCGGGCCCGCTCGTGACCATGTACTCGTGCGGCATCACACCCTATGACGCCGCGCATCTCGGCCATGCCGCCGTGTACCTCTACTTCGACATATTGCAGCGCCGCCTGCAGGACGCCGGGCACGAGACGAGGTGCGTGCGCAACGTCACCGACGTCGACGACGACATCTTGCGCAAGGCCCGCGAGCTCGGCGTGCACTACCTCGACCTGGCGGCCGAGGAGATGGCGCGCTTCGACGCCGAGATGGGCCTGCTCAACCTGCTGCCCGTGTATTCCGAGCCGCGGGCCACATCCGCCATCTCGGAGATCCTGTCGCTGATCGGCGACGCCCTCGAAGGCGGGTACGCCTACGAGTCCGGCGGCTCGGTGTACTTCAGCGTGGCGACCTTTCCCGAATTCGGGCGGATCAGCGGCTTCGACCGCGCCCACATGCTGGAGCTGGCCGCCGAGCACGGCGGTCACCCCGAGGACCCCAACAAGCGCGACCCGCTCGACTTCGTGCTCTGGCAGCCGTCGCTGCCCGACGAGCCCGCGTGGGAGTCGCGTCTGGGGCCCGGGACGACCCGGGTGGCACATCGAGTGCTCCGCCCTGGTGCTGCGTGAGCTCGGCGAGACGATCGACATCCACGGCGGCGGCCGCGACCTCGTGTTCCCGCATCACGAGTGCGAGACGGCGCAGTCCGAGGCGGTGACCGGCGAGCAGTTCGTCCGGCTGTGGTTCCACGTGGGCCTGGTGGGACTGGACGGCACCAAGATGTCCAAGTCCCTCGGCAACCTCGTCTTCGTGGGCGACCTGTGCAAGGAGTGGGACCCGGCCGCCGTGCGGCTGGCCCTTCTGGGGCACCACTACCGGGAGGACTGGGACTGGCGGACCGACGAGGACATGCCGGCGGCGGCGGCCCGCCTGGCGCTGTGGCGCAGCGCGCCGCCGGCGGCGGTGGCGGTGGCGGTGGCGGTGGCGCGGCGGGGTTGGCGGCCGTGCGGGCCGCGCTCGATGCCGACCTCGACACGCCCGCCGCCCTGCGCGCGCTCGACGAAGCGGCCACGGCCGGGCGGGCGGTGGCCGATGGGGCGCGCCTCCTCGGCATCGCCCTCTGAGCGCGATCGGGGCCGCGGGGGTGGTCCAGTACCCTTGGGGCACCACGAACGGTGTCCGGACCAGGAGCAATCGGCCGGCTGAGCAGGAAAGGGTGCACGATGCCAGGCGTGATCTCGGTTGGTCTTCCCGACGGCTCGACGCGGGAGCTCACTGAGGGCACGACGGGCATGGAGCTCGCCCGGTCCATCGGGTCCCGCCTGGCCAAGGCGGCCGTGGTGGCCACGGTGGACGGCCGGGAGGTGGACCTGGAGTCGCCGCTGCCCGACGGAGCGCAGGTGGCCGTCGTGACCGCGGACTCCGACGCCGGCCGGGAGGTGCTCCGCCACTCCACCGCGCACGTCATGGCCCAGGCCGTCCGCCGTCTGTGGCCGGGCGCCAAGTACGCCATCGGGCCGGTGATCGAGAACGGCTTCTACTACGACTTCGAGCTCCCGGACGGGGCGCACTTCAGCGACGACGACCTGGACCGGATCGACGCGGAGATGCGGGTCATCATGAAGGAGGACCAGCCCTTCGTCCGCCACGAGCACACGCTGGAGGAGGGGCTGGAGATCTTCGCCGACCAGCCCTTCAAGCAGGAGATCATCGAGGCGGTCGAGACCGGGGCCGACGAGGTGGACGCCGGTGGCTCGGTGGTCAGCACCTACCGCAACTCGGACGCCTTCATCGACCTGTGCCGCGGGCCGCACGTGCCCTCGACGGGCCGGCTGGGCCACTTCAAACTCATGCGGGTGGCCGGCGCCTACTGGCGGGGCGACGAGAAGCGCGAGCAGCTGCAGCGGATCTACGGGACGGCCTGGGAATCTGAGAAGGCGCTGGCCGCCCACCTGCACCAGCTGGAGGAGGCCGAGCGGCGCGACCACCGCAGGCTCGGGGCCGAGCTCGACCTCTTCAGCTTCCCCGAGGAGATCGGCTCGGGCCTCGCCGTCTTCCACCCGAAGGGCGGGACCATCCGCCGGCTCATGGAGGAGCACTCGCGGCAGCGCCACGTGGAGTCGGGCTACGACTTCGTCAACTCGCCCCACATCACCAAGAGCGCCCTCTTCGAGGAGTCGGGCCACCTGGACTGGTTCGCCGAGAGCATGTACCCGCCGATGGAGCTCGACGGCGGCCAGCAGTACTACCTCAAGCCGATGAACTGCCCGTTCCACATCCTCGTGTACGAGAGCCACCAGCGCTCCTACCGCGAGCTGCCCATGCGGCTCTTCGAGTTCGGCACGGTGTACCGCTACGAGAAGTCCGGCGTGCTGCAGGGCCTGACCCGCGTGCGGGGCATGACCCAGGACGACGCGCACATCTTCTGCACCCGCGAGCAGATGGACGCCGAGCTCGTCCGCGCGCTGCACTTCGTCCTCGACCTGCTGCGCGACTACGGACTCAACGAGTTCTACCTGGAGCTGTCGACCAGGCCGCCGGGCAAGGCCGTCGGGTCCGACGAGGAGTGGGAGATCGCCACCGAGGCGCTGCGTACCACGGCCCTCGAAATGGGCCTCGAGCTCGTCATGGACGAGGGCGGCGGCGCCTTCTACGGCCCCAAGATCTCCGTGCAGGCCCACGACGCCATCGGCCGGACCTGGCAGATGTCGACGGTGCAGCTCGACTTCCAGTTGCCGCACCGCTTCGGGCTGGAGTACGTCGGCGCGGACAACCAGCGCCACCAGCCGATCATGATCCACCGGGCCCTGTTCGGGTCGGTGGAGCGCTTCATGGCCGTGCTCATTGAGCACTACGCCGGTGCGCTGCCGACATGGCTGAGCCCCGAGCAGGTGCGCGTCATCCCGGTGACCGACGCCCACGCCGCGTACGCCCAGTCCGTGGCCGACGCCTGCGCCGCCGCCGGCTTGCGGGCCACGGTCGACGGCAGCGGCGAGAAGATGGGTGCGCTGATCCGCCGGGCCAAGCTGGCCAAGATCCCCTACGTGCTCGTCGTGGGCGACCACGACGTCGCTTCCGGCACGGTGGGCGTGAACCGCCGGAGCTGGACGACGAAGCCCGAGCAGGGCGTGCCCCTGGCCGACCTGGTGGCCGAGGTCGCCGACGAGGTGGCCGCCAAGGGCCTCCCCGAGGACCGGGCGCCCGCCGCGGCGAGCGCGTGAGCGGGCGGCGGCCCGCGCCGTGAGCCTCGGGCACCTGTGGGCCGGGTGGCGCCGCGACTACATCGTGGACGCGACGGCCCGGGAGCGCGCCGGCGGGATCTCGCAGGACGAGGCCGACTGCGTCTTCTGCCGCCTGGCGGCGAGCGGTCCGCCCTCGGAGGACAACCTCGTGGTGTGGCGGGGCGAGGCGACCTTCGTCGTCCTGAACGCCTATCCCTACGCCAGCGGGCACGTGCTCGTCCTGCCCCTCCGGCACGCCGGGGCGCTGGCGGACCTGACCGGCAACGAGGCCACCGAGCTGTGGGCGGCGACGCAGGCGGCGGTGGGGGCGATCGAGGCAGCCTACGAACCCGACGGGATCAACATGGGCGCCAACCTGGGCCGGGCGGCGGGGGCCGGCTTGCCGTCACACGTCCACCTGCACGTCCTGCCGCGCTGGTCCGGCGACACCAACTTCATGACGACGGTGGCCGAGACCCGCGTCATGCCCGAGACGCTGCAGCTGTCCTGGAAGAGGCTCACCGACGCCTGGCCCGGGTAGCGCGCCGCCGCCAACACCACCGCCGCCACCGCCCGATGGGACCGGAGAAGCGGCGGCCGCAGTGGGCACGCGCCCCGGCGGCCCCGCACCGGGCGGGGAGGACCCGGTCACGACGGGCACTGTCACTGCCACCGGCACGTCCGGCGCCACCTCGCCGCCGGCACCGCGCCGTCGGCGTCTGCGTCGCGTGCTCCGCACGGCATGGCCGGCGACGCGCATCGTCATCGGCTTCGGCCTGGTGGGGGCGGCGCTGTGGGTGCTCTCCTCGCGGAGCTCGGAGCTCGACGGCTTCAGCACCATCTTCCGGACGTTCGACTGGTGGTGGGTGGGGCCGGCGGTGGTGGCCGAGATCGGATCGTATCTGTGCTTCGCCGCCATGCAGTTCGAGCTCCTCCAGGCGGGGCACCTGCGCGCACCCTGGACGCCCCTGTTCAAGCTGACGTTCGCGTCGCAGGCCATCACCAACTCGCTGCCCATCGGCAACGCGGTGGCGTCCGTCTACGGCTTCCGCTGGTTCCGTCGCTTCGGCGCCGACAACACGCTGGCCGTGTGGGCGCTCGCGGGGACCCTGGTCGCCGCGGTCGTGAGCCTGTCGCTCATCGCCATCCTCGGGTTGGGGGTGGCGACCCAGCAGGGTGCCTCCCTGGACCTCGTCCCCGTGCTCATCGGCACCTTCGTCGTCACGCTCGGCATCGGGTCCCTCTTCGTCTACGAGCGCCCGCTCCACGCAGTGGTCTCCTGGGCCCTGAAGCTCTCCGTGGCCGTCACCGGGCGGCCCCGCGGCGACACCGTGGCCCAGATCGAGCGGATCACCGCCTGGATGACCGCCGTCCGCCTCACATCGGGCCAGGTCGGGCGCATCATCACCTGGGGCGTCCTCAACTGGCTGCTCGACTGCGCCTGCTTCGCCATGATGTTCCAGGCCCTCGACGTGCCCATTCCGTGGAAGGGCCTCCTGCTCGCCTACGGCGCCGGCCAGCTGGCCGCCTCGCTGCCCATCACCCCCGGAGGTCTCGGCGTGGTGGAGGGCTCCATCACGGTGGCGCTCGTGGCCTTCGGCGGGGCCGAGGCCAGCACGGCGTACGCGGTGCTGTTGTACCGGATCATCAGCTTCTGGATGATCCTGGTCATCGGGTGGCTCTTCATCGGGCAGCTCGCCCTGCAGGTCCGCCGCGGGCGCTGGAGCCGCCAGGCCCTCTCCAGCGACGTCGAGGCGGGGCCCGACGCCTACGGCTCGGGAGCCGCCGGGTGAGACGTCCCGCCCGACACCGGACCCGGGCCGGCGCCCTGACCACCGGCCTCGTACTCGGCGCGTCGCTCCTCGCGTCCTGCTCGTCGGCCCGCAACGACCTCGGCACGACCGACGAGTCCTGTTACCTGACCCTGCCCACGGCAGCCAGGGCGGTCGGCGGCCACGGCCACCTGGAGGGCGTGCGCAAGTTCGCCTTCAGCGACCTCCACGGGATGGCGCCGCGTCTCTACGGCCAGCTGGCCCACGACGACCTGGCGCCGAAGCAGGCGGTCTGCCTCGCCGCGTACACCGGGCACTTCACGGCGTCGCAGGTCTCGAAGCCGCTCGCGTACCGGTCGGGCACGTCCCCCGTGGCGGTGGCGGTGGTGACGACGCCCGGCAACCGGCTGCTCGGCACGCTCATCCTGACCAAGCTCCCGGTGCGCTTCGGGCACACCCACCCGTTCTGACGTCAGCGCTCCAGATCGGGGATGGACGCCATGAGGTGGTCGGGCACGGCGTCGTAGCGCTCGTGCGCGACGGTGAAGGAGCCCCGGCCGCCGGTCAGCGCGCGCAGGTCGACCGCGTACCGGGTGAGCTCGGCGCTGGGTGCCGTGGCGGTCACCGTCTGGTAGCCCTCGTCCGCCGCCGCATCCGTCCCGATGATGCGGGCCCGGCGCGCGTGGAGGTCGCCGAGCACATCCCCTTGACAATCGGCCGGGATGGTGACCTCCAGCCGCGAGATCGGCTCCAGCACGATCGGGCCGGCCTCGGCCATGGCCGTGCGCACCGCCAGTGCGGCGGCCATCTTGAAGCTCACCTCGTTGGAGTCCACCGAGTGCGCCTTGCCGTCGTCCACCGTCACCGCGATGTCGACCACCGGGTAGCCGTGCACGCCGCCGGCGCCGAACGTCTCGAGCACGCCCTTCTCGACCGCGGGGATGTACTGGCGGGGGATGGCGCCGCCCACGACCTCGTCCCGGAAGGCGAAGCCCTCACCGCGCGCCAGGGGCTCGAGGCGCAGGTGGCACACACCGAACTGCCCGTGGCCGCCCGACTGCTTCTTGTGCTTGCCCTCGGCCTGGGCCGCCCGGGTGATCGTCTCGCGGTAGGGGATGCGCAGCTCCTCGCGCTCGACGTGCACGTTGCACTTGCGCTCCAGCCGGTCCACCGTGACCGCCAGGTGCACCTCGCCGCTCACCCCGAGGATGGTCTGGTGCGTCTCGTCGTCGCGGGCGACCGTCAGCGAGGGATCCTCGTCGCACATGCGCTGGAGGGCGGACATGAGCTTGTCGTCGTCGGACCGCGTGGCCGGCTTGACCGCCACCCGGAGCGCCGGCGCCGGCAACGTCGGCGCCGGCACGACCACGGGCTGGCCCTTGGGGGCGAGCGTGTCGCCGGTGCGCGTCCCGTTGAGCCGGGGCACGGCGACGAAGTCGCCGGCCGTGACACTCGTGGCCGGCGCGGTGGCGCGGCCGGCGATGCTCTGCAGCGCGTGCAGGCGCTCCTCTTCACGGGTGCGCGTGTTGACGAGGACGGCGTCGGGCTTGAGGGTGCCCGAGACCACCTTGCAGAGGGACATCTTTCCGGCGTGGCCGTCGTTGAAGGTCTTGGTCACCGTCAGGAGGGTGAGGCCGCCGGGGTCGCAGGGGATCTCGGTCGTCTCGGTGCCCGCGCTGGCCAGGAGCGGTGGCCGTGACGCCGGGCTGGGGCAGAGCTCCTCGATCAGCCGGGCCAGCCGGTCGACGCCCACCCCGCTGGCGGCCGAGCAGCACAGGACCGGGAACACGCTGGCCGAGGCGACGCCGCCGGCGAGGCTCTTCTCGAGCTCGGCGTAGTCGAGGGTCTCGCCGTTGAGGTAGCGCTCCATGAGGTCGTCGTCGCCCACCACGATGCCCTCGACCAGCTGCTCGTGGACGGTGTGCTCCTCGTCGACAAGGTCGTCGGGGATGGGCCCCTCGTGCCCGGACGGGGGCACGGTGCCGTCGGACGGCGCGCCGGCCGTGGTTGTGTCGTAGTGGGTGGCGGTGTCGTCGAGCAGGTCGATCACGCCGTGGAAGTCGGCCTCGTGCCCGATCGGCAGCTCGACCGGCGCCACGCCGGGACCGAACGACGCCCGGATATCGGCCAGCGTACGGTCGAAGTCGGCGCGCTCCCGGTCGAGCTTGTTGATCACGATCACCCGCGGCACCCCGAGCCGGGCGGCCGCCCGCCAGGCGTCCTCGGTCTGGGCCTGCACGCCGTCGGTCGCGCTGACCACGACGACGGCCAGGTCGACATTGGCCAGGGCCATGATCATCTCGCCGGCGAAGTCGGCATACCCGGGGGTGTCGAGGAGGTTGACCTTCACCCCGTTGACCGTGAACGGGGCCAGGCTGGTCGAGATGGACAGCTGGCGCGCCACCTCCTCGGCCTCGAAGTCCATGACGGTGCTGCCCTTCTCCACCGAGCCCCGCCGTGCGATGGACCCGGTGGCGGCCAGGAGCGCCTCGGCGAGCGTGGTCTTGCCGGCTCCGTGATGGCCGACGAGGGCGACGTTTCGGATAGCGGTCGGGTCGAGTGGCACCTGGTCCTCCGTCCTCCGTCCGTTCAGGTGGGCCTGAACAGGCTCGTTGGATTCGAGTGTACGACCGCTCGTGTTTCGCCGCTCGGGCGCCTCCTTCCGGGGACCGCCCCGTTCAGCCGGGACCCGGTGCGGCGGGGTCGCCCGATCCCGCCCGGGCGGCCAGGGCGGCCTCGTACTCGTGGCGGACGGAGTAGCGGACGAAGAGGGTGATCGTGTCCCACAGGAGCAGCCACACGGCCTTGAGCGAGATGGTGCTCCCGAACCGCTCCCGGATGCGCACCGGGGCCTCGACGATGCGCGTGTAGCCGAGCCGTCGGGCGAGCACGAGGAGCTCGAGATCGAGCGCGAAGCGGCTCTCGCGCAGCAGCGGCAGGACGTCGGCGATCACGGCCCGGTTCACCAGCTTGATCCCGACCTGGGTGTCCTTGACGTGCAGGTGGAACAGCAGCGAGATGAGGTGTTGGAACCCCCACGAGTACAGGCGGCGCAGCGGCGGGTAGTGCACCGATGAGTCCGGGTGGCGCTTGCTCCCGATGATGATGTCGGGCTCCATGGAGCCCATGATGGAGACGAAGGGGGCGAGCAGCTCGGGGGAGATGTCGCCGTCGGCGTCGATGAAGCCGAGATAGCGCCCCCGCCCCATCGCGAGCCCGGCCCGCAGCGTGTGGCCCTTGCCGACGTTGGTGGCGAACGACATCCTTCGCACGACGCTGCCGGGGAAGCCGTCGAGCGTGAAGGGGCTGCCGTCGGTGGAGCCGTCCGACACCGTGATGATCTCGAAGGTCATGCCCGACGCCGCCAGCACGCGCACCATTTCCTCGACCGTGACCCGCAAGCGGTCGCCGGGGTTGTAGTACGGCACGACGATCGACACGTCGAGCGTGGGATCGGGGAGGACGGGCCCGGGCGTTCGGGCACTCCTCGGCTCGGACTCCGGCACCATCACCTCACGTGCACCCACGCGTGCCCCGCGTGGCAATCTCGGCTGTCGAGGTTACCCTACGATGCCGTCGATCAGGGTCAGAAGGCGGCGGCTCCTCCCGTCCCGCCGCCGGTCGTCGCGCCGCCGGCCGCCGCGCGGACTGAGATGTCCATGTTCATGCCCAGGGTCTTGTGTCCGGGTACGGGGCAGAATATGTCGTAGGCGCCCTTCTTGAACGTCACCGAGAGCCTGGTGTTCTGCCCGGGCTGGATGTTCCTCGACGTCGCATTGGAGAGCCCCGGACCCGAGATCGTGAGCGTGTGGGTCGTCTGGCCCTTGTTCTGCACCACGAAGACGTACTTGCCCGCCGTGAATGCGGTCTTCGAGAGCTTGATGTGGAAGTCGGTCTCGACGGCCTTGACCGTGGTGGCGCTCGAGGCGGCTGAGGCCGGCCCAGCCGTGAACAGGGTGGCGCCCGCGACGAGCGCGACGAGCGCGACGAGCGCGACGAGCGCGACGAGTGTGGCACGCCGGGTGGCGGTGTGTCGGATGGCGTGCGTCTGCGGTCGTTGTCGGCCTGATCTCACACTGGTTGGTACGGGCCGGACGAAGTTCGGGATTGGGCCCGTACCGCGCCAGAAGGCTGTGACCAGGAGTGCAACACCCTGCCGGTCTCCCGGAGAGCCCACGGGGGTCGGCCCAACGGGCGTGGCGCCCGGTCGGTGGGGCCCGGGTTTCGGGGACCGGATGGTAAACTTGTGTGCGCAGCGCCGGAACCCCGCCCGGGCCGCGCACCATGAGGAGCTTCATGTTCGACGGTCGTTGGCGAACAGCTGTCGACCGGACCACAGGTCCGGTCGGCGAGGCACTCCACCACCATGGCATCACCGCTGACGTGCTCACCGCGACCGGCCTCGTGTCGGCGACCGCGACCGCCGTGCTGGTGGCGACGGGCCACCTGCATCTCGCCATCATCTTCCTGATCATTACGGGCATGCACGACCTGTTCGACGGCCCCGTCGCCAAGGCGGCCGGCACGGCGTCGGTCCGTGGTGCCTTCTTCGACTCGGTCACCGACCGCATCGCCGACGCCGTCCTGATGTTCGGTTGCGCGTGGTATCTGCTCGGCCGCGGGGACGGCCACCTGGCGCTGCTGCCGATGGCGATCCTGGCCGTGACCGCGCTGGTCTCCTACGAGCGGGCCAAGGCGGAGTCGCTCGGGCTCTCGGCCAAGGGTGGTCTCATGGAGCGCGGCGAGCGGATGTTCCTGCTCGGCGTCGGCTTCCTGAGCGCCGTGATCTTCGTGCCGGTGCTCTGGACCCTGCTCGTTCTCGTCTCGTGCACCGCCATCTCCCGCTTCGTCAAGGTCTGGAACGCCGCCTCTGGTCGCGACGCCGTCATCCGGCGCCGGATCGACGCCTGGCGCGAGGGGCGGGTCGACTCGCGCTGGCGGGCCTGGCGTGAGGCCCGCGAATCCAGCGGCGTGCCCCGGCGTGACCTGGCGCGGACCACCGGTGCCCCGGTGGGGCGCTGGCGGGCTCGCCGGCAGGAGTCGTTGAGCAGCCGTTCCGGCCGGACCCTCAGGGAGCGTCGCCGCGTCGCCCGGGGACACTCGGGCAACACGGGCGCGCGCCGGTCCACCCGCCGCACGCCGCCCGCGTCCTGATCCGCGCCCGTCACCGCCGACCGTTCTGAGTCGAGTGTGACCGACGTCCCGCGTTGGCGGTCCACGGCGAAATACCTCACCTACCGCGGCCTCGCCGCCGGCATGGGGCACATCCCCGAGCCGCTGGCGGAGGGCGTCGCCCGCGGGGTGGCGCGGGTCATGGCCCTGCGGGGCGGTCCGGCCCTCACCATGAGCGAGCGCCACATCCGGCGCGTGCTCGCCAGCGACTGTGTCGACGGCGTCGTACCCGATCCGGAGCTCGTTCGGCGCTGGAGCAGGCGCACCTTCGACTCCTACGCCCGCTACTGGTGCGACGGCGCCCGCCTGCCCTACGAGACCGAGGCCGGCGTGCGCGCCCGCTGGCGGCTCCAGGAGGGCCGTGAGCACCTGCGCGCCGCCATGGCGGGCGGGCGCGGCATCGTGATGGCGCTGCCCCATGTGGGGAGCTGGGAATGGGGCGGCTACTGGCTGGGTCTCGAGGGCATGCCGATGACGGCCGTCGTGGAGCGCCTGGAGCCCGAGCAGCTCTTCGAGTGGTTCGTGGCGCAGCGCGCCGCCATGGGGCTGACCGCGGTGCCGCTGGGTGACGGCTCGAGCTCGGCGCTCCTGCGGGCGCTCAAGGCGAACAAGGTTGCCGGCCTCGTGAGTGACCGCGACATGGTCGGCAATGGCGTGGAGGTCGAGTTCTTCGGAGAGAGGACGACGCTGCCGGCCGGCGCCGCCACGCTGGCCCTGCGCACCGGCGCACCCCTGCTTCCGGTCGTGGTCTATTCCGGGCCGGGGAATTGGCACACTGGCATCGTGCACCCGCCGCTCGACACGACCCGCCGTGGCCGGATGCGCGAGGACATCGCGTGGGTGACCCAGGACCTGGCCAGGACGTTCGAGTACGACATCCGCGCCCAACCCGAGCAGTGGCACCTCTACCAGCCGAACTGGCCGAGCGATCCCCGATGAGGATCGCCATGCTCTCGCCGTACTCCCTCTCGCGTCCTGGCGGCGTGCAGGGACAGGTGATCGGGCTGTCGCGTGCCCTGCGGGCCCGGGGTCACGAGGTGACGGTGGTCGCGCCCGCGAGCGAGCAGGAGGTTCCCGGCGACGTCGGGGAGCACTTCGTCATCGGCCGGCCCACCGAGCTGCACTCGAACGGGTCCGTGGCGCCCGTGGCGCTCTGGCCGAGGGCAGCGGCGCGCGCCGAGCGCTTCGTCCGCAAGGGCGGCTTCGACGTCGTGCATCTGCACGAGCCCCTGGCGCCGATGGCCGCCTACGGCCTGGTCCTGACGGCACCGCTCCCCATGGTCGGCACCTACCACAGGGCGGGGGTGAGCCGGTGGGTGCCCGTGCTGAAGCCGCTGGCGGAGCTGGTGGGGCGGCGCATGCAGATCCGCGTCCGCGGTCTCTGAGGCGGCGCGCCAGACGGGCCTGCGTTCGGGCGGCGGCGACTTCGAGGTCTTGTTCAACGGGGTGGAGATGGAGCGGTTCGAGTCGGCGCCGCCGCGGCGCGACGAGGAGGGCCGACCGGCGGTCCTGTTCCTCGGTCGCCACGAACAACGCAAGGGCCTGAACGTCCTCCTCGATGCCTTTGCCATGCTCGAGCGGCCCGCCGTCCTGTGGCTCGCCGGCGACGGGCCGGCCACCGAGGTGCAGCGGAGGCGGTACCCCGGTTCGGATCGGGTGCACTGGCTGGGCCTGTTGAGCGACGACGAGGTGGCCGCCCGACTGGCGGGGGCCGCCGTGCTCTGCGCGCCTTCGCTGCAGGGCGAGTCCTTCGGGATGGTGCTCCTCGAGGGCATGGCGGCGGGCTGCGCCGTGGTGGCCTCCGACATCGAGGGCTACCGCGCCGCGTCGGGCGGTCACGCCGCCCTCGTGCCCCCCGGCGACGCCGGCGCTCTGGCCCGCTCGCTGGGCAGCGCCCTGGCGGACGCCGTCGAAGGCGTGGGGCAGTCCTCAATGGAGGCGCGCAAGGCGGCCACGGAGTACGCCCGGGCCTGGTCGATGGACACCCTGGCCGAGCGCTACCTCGACGTCTACGCGCGGGCCATCGGCGCCACCCGTACCGGGCCGTGACGCCGGCGCCGGAGCCGGCGACGCGCAGGTCGTAGGCTGCTGGTCCTCATGGCCGATCAAAACGAGGGTTCGGGGACACCGCCACGAGCGTCCGGCGGCAGCGGCAGCGGCAGGGGGTCGGGCGGGACCGGCGGTAGCGGTGGCAGTAGCGGTGGCAGTGGCAGTGGCAGTGGGGGGAACCGCAACCGCAACAGGAATCGCAATCGCAACCGGAGCCGTTCCACCGGAGGGAGCGGGAGTTCGTCCGGCGGGAGCAGCCGATCCGGCGGCGGCACCGGTTCGAACGCCCGGTCGGCCCCGACTTCGCAGAGGAAGGGCCAGAGCGGCGGGGGTCAGCGTTCCTCTCCCCAGGGATCGGGCCCCCAGGGATCGGGCACGGGCGGTGGGAGCCGCCCCCCGACGCGCCCGCGCACCGGGCGCGCCGCGCTCGGCCGTGGCGCTGGCGCCCTCCCCACCCCTCGATCCGTTCGATGTGCCGCCCAGCCTCGGCGCCCCCGTGGTGTACCCCGGGGAGGTGGCGGCCAACCGCCGGCGCGCCATCACGCTGTGTGCGGTGTCGGCCGTGCCCCCTGCGCTCGTGCTCGGCGCGCTGCTCTGGGTGACGGTCTCCGTGATCGTGGCGGCCGTCGTGTTCGTCCTCGCGGGAGCGGCGGTCATGTACGCGCTGTGGCGGCTGGCGCCGTCGGTGGCCCTCCGCCGCATCGGCGCCGTCCCGATCGACGAGCACGATGAGACGCGGCTCTCCAACGTCACCGAGGGACTGTGCGCCACCTTCGGGCTCAGCATGCCTTCGCTCCATGTGCTGGACGACGATGTGCCGAACGCCTGCGCACTCGGGCGTGACGCACGGCGGTCCGTCCTGGTGGTCACGACGGGCCTGCTGCGCCGGCTGGACCCGATCGAGCTCGAGGGCGTGATCGCGCACGAGCTGGCGCACGTGAAGCGCGGCGACAACGGGGTCTCGTGCATCGGCATCACGCTCGGGAGGATCCTCGGTGGCGAGTCCACGCTGCGTCGCTGTGTGGGCGAGAGCCGCGAGTATCGGGCCGACGTCGTCGGCGCCTCCGCCGTGCGGTTCCCCCGTGGCCTGCTGGCCGCGCTCCGCGACATGATGGAGGCACCCGCCCCCACCGAGGGCTCGTTCTTCGCCTCCCCCGCTCGGTTCGGGCCCACCCGATGGGTGTGGATCGACCCCTCGGTCGGGCATCGCGACGACACCGTGGCCCCCGGGGATCTCGATGCCACCTCGGTGAGGGCCGCCGCGCTGAGCGAGTGGTGAGAAGGGGCGGCCCGCCCTCGTAGACTGGATCGATGACCACCGGGACCTTCACCGTCAAGCGGGGGTTGGCCGACATGCTGCGGGGCGGCGTCATCATGGACGTCGTCAACGCCGAGCAGGCCAAGATCGCCGAGGACGCCGGTGCCGTCTCGGTCATGGCGCTCGAGCGGGTGCCGTCGGACATCCGGCGGGACGGCGGCGTGGCGCGCATGAGCGACCCGGTGCTGATCGAGGGGATCATCGAGGCGGTCACGATCCCGGTCATGGCCAAGGCCCGCATCGGGCACTTCGCCGAGGCACAGGTGCTGCAGTCGCTCGGCGTCGACTTCATCGACGAGTCCGAGGTGCTGACGCCGGCCGACGAGGCGTACCACATCGACAAGTGGCCCTTCACCGTCCCGTTCGTGTGCGGCGCGACGAACCTGGGCGAGGCGTTGCGACGCGTGTCCGAGGGAGCGGCCATGATCCGCTCCAAGGGCGAGGCCGGGACGGGGAACATCGTCGAGGCCGTGCGCCACCTGCGCTCCATCCTCGGTTCGATCCGCGCGCTGACCCAGGCCGACGCAGCGGAGCTGTACGGCTGGGCCAAGGAGCTCGGCGCGCCCATCGGCCTGGTGCAGGAGATCGCCTCGTCCGGGAAGCTGCCGGTGCCGCTGTTCTGCGCCGGAGGCATCGCCACGCCTTCCGACGCCGCGCTCGTGATGCAATTGGGCGCGGAGGCCGTGTTCGTCGGCTCGGGGATCTTCAAGTCGTCCGATCCTGCCCGGATGGCGTCGGCCATCGTGGAAGCCGCGGCCCACTTCACCGACGCCGAGCACCTGGCGAAGGTGTCCCGCGGTCTCGGTGAGGCGATGCGGGGTCTCGAGGCGTCCCAGTACGGCGAGCATCTCGCCGACCGGGGGTGGTAGCGGGACCGGTCATCGGAGTCCTCGACCTCCAGGGGGACGTGCGGGAGCATCTGTCCGCACTGGCCGAGGTGGGCTGCCCGGCCCGCACCGTGAAGCGTCCGGCGGATCTCGCGGGTCTCGCCGGCCTGGTGCTGCCCGGAGGCGAGTCGACCACGTTGTCCATGCTGCTCGAGTCGACCGGTCTCTTCGAGGCCATTGCCGAGCGGATCACCACCTCGGACCGTCCCCTTCCCGTCCTCGGGACCTGTGCCGGCCTCGTTCTGGTCGCCCGGGAGGTCCTCGACGGGCGCCCGGACCAGCGCACGTTCGGCGTGCTCGACGCCGTCGTGCGCCGCAACGGCTACGGGCGCCAGGGCCAGTCCTTCGAGGCCGACCTCGTGTTCGGGTCCGGTGAGGGCCCACCGCTGCCGACCGTCTTCA
Source organism: uncultured Acidimicrobiaceae bacterium (assembly GCA_963764305.1). Lineage (GTDB taxonomy): Bacteria > Actinomycetota > Acidimicrobiia > Acidimicrobiales > RAAP-2 > Bog-473. The sequence goes on from CAVXSD010000008.1 coordinate 125,515, forward strand.
TCCGGGCCCCCCTGCTGGTGTCCGTCGGGAAGGACGTCGACGTGCTGGCGACGCTGGACGGCGTGCCCGTCCTGGTGCGCCAGGGGCCGGTGTTGGCGTCGTGCTTCCACCCGGAGCTCACGCCGGACCGCCGCATCCATGGCCTGTTCGTGGCGATGTGCGGGTCCGACGACCCGGGCGGCCTCTTCGGGTAGCGCCCGGCGGGCTACCGCCCGAGGCGCGCCACCAGCGCCCCGATGTGGTTGCTCACCACCGCATCGACGCCGGCATCGAGAACCCGGGTCATGTCCGCAGGCTCGTCGACGGTCCACGTCGAGACCCGCGAGCCGGCCCCGTGCACCGCAGCCACGCCGTCGGGGGTCACGACGCCGAACATCGGGTTCCAGTACTCGGCCCCGAGCTCGGTCAGGAGCGCCAGCGGTGGCTCGGGGCCCTCCACCCAGGTGATACCGATGCGGGCCGCCCCGGACAGCTCCCGCAGCAGGCGCAACGCACCGACGTTGCCCGTCACGAACAGGGAGCGGTCGAGGGCCCCCGCTGCGAGCACCGCCTCCAAGCCACCCGGTACCACCTCGCGCCGGGTGAAGTCGACCATCAGGGGGAGGGGCACCGCGTCGAGCACGGCCCGCAGGGTCGGAATGCGCACATCGCCGTCCCCGAGCGCGGCGACCTCGGCCAGGTCCAGGTCGCCGACGGAGGCGCCGACGCCCCACAGGCGCTCGAGGGTCTGGTCGTGCAGGACGACGATCTCGCCGTCGCGGGTGCGGCGCAGGTCGATCTCCACCATGTCCGCCCCGAGCGCCACGGCCGCCGCCAAGGCGGGCAGCGTGTTCTCCCGGTGAGCGACCGGTTCGCCTCGGTGGGCGATGGCGATGGCCGTCACCCCAGCGCCCACGAGGTGCCGGCGACGGTGGCGATGATCTGGTTCAACGCCGGCTCAGTGAGGTTGGCCTCGGCCGCCTCGGAGATGCGCACCGCGTCCGAGACCGGTGCCAGGGTGGCGTTCACCACCACGGCGGACGTCGTGCCCACCGTGTGCCCGTGCCCCCGATCACGCTGCCTCCTGCCCGCTGACTCGTCAGCGGTTCGTGCGTCGACGGCCGACGAGCAAGTAGAGGATCGGGCCAAACGGTTGTACGACGAGGGTGACGAGCCACAGGGGCTTTGAGCCGCGCATCTGGCTGGCTGGGCGACGCGCCAGGTCCGCGAGAGCGATCGTGGTCATGACCAACTCGGCGATCGCACCGAGCACGACGGCCTGCTGCTGTCGCGGAGAAAGGTCGGACCACCGCCTCTTCCTCCCCTCCAAGCCGCCATCAACGAGTGCGTCTGTCGCCTCGGGCTCCATGAAGACATTCTCCCCCGTCCGATGGCGGCCGTGCGAATGCCCGACTCGGCAGTTGCCGTCAGCCTTCATGCACTACCGAGAAACCGGAAAAAGAACGCGCCGAACAAGAGAACGATGCCGACGTTGGCCGCGAGCCGCTCCCAAGCCTTGTCTCTGAAGAACAGGAGGTCCACGCCCACCACGACGGCGACCATGGCTAGCGCGTACAGCACGCCGATTGTCGGGTTGCCCATCCGTCGCTTGCTCCAGGGCGAGTTGTCACTCACGAGGCAATCGTCGCGCCGGATGGCACTGGCGCGCTGGTAGTTGCACGGTCTGCAGCAAGAACTACTGCCGCCAGATGCAGCTGGACTGACTGTGAGCGCCCAGCCCGACGGGGAGCGCCGGCCCGCGTCGGCGTGCCCGTCAGAGCAGGCTGAGTTGCTCGCCGGCCCCGGACGCCGGTCCCGCCGGGTCTGTAGTTGCGCCTTCACGGGCGGCGTGCCGCGATAGCGGTTGCGCCCGTTCACGCCGCAGCGCCGCGCCGCCGCCCGCACGATGTCCTCGATCCGCTGGCGCTCGTCGTCCGCCTGGTAGGCGCCGCGCCGGAACCGCTCACGGTGGAGGCGGACGAGGTCGGGCCGCTCACCCTGGAGCCAGTCGAGATAGTGGCCCCGCATCGCGCCCCGCAGGTGCAGCGCCACACCTGAGACGGAGACCGCGCCGGCGTCGGCGCAGGCCTCGACCACCTCGGTCAGCTGTGCCTCGGAGTCAGAGAGCCCCGGCAGCACCGGCGCCACCAGGACGCCGCACGGGATCCCCATGGCGGTCAGGCGCCGCAGCGCCTCGACCCGGCGGTCCGGTGGGGGAGTGCCGGGCTCGGTCAGAGACCACACCGAGCGGTCGAGCGTGCCGACCGAGAAGCTCACGCCCACCTCCGTGCGCTCGCCCGCCGCGGCCAGCAGCGCGGCGTCGCGCAGGATCAGCGTCGACTTGGTCAGGATGCTGAACGGGTTGCGGGCCCCCGAGAGCGTCTCCACGATGCCCCGCGTCAGGTGGTACTTGCCCTCGGCGTGCTGGTAGGGATCGGTGTTGGTCCCCATGGCGATGTGGTCGCCGTCCCAGGCGGGTGCGCGCAGTTCGGCCCGCAGCCGCTCGATGGCGTTGACCTTCACCACGATCTTGCGCTCGAAGTCAGTCCCGATCCCGAGACCGAGGTAGTCGTGCGTCGGCCGGGCGAAGCAGTACACGCAGGCGTGGCTGCACCCTCGATACGGATTGATCGTGTGCCGGAAGGGCATCTGGCTCTCCGACGGCACTGTGTTGATGATGGTGCGGGCGTTGACGTGGAGGAACTCCATCCCGCTGTAGGCGCCTTTGCCGACGTGCCGTTCCGCCACCCGCTCGTCGGCGAAGAGCGTGCCGCCCGCCTCGTTCTCGGCCAGGGCCCAGCGCAGTGCCATGCAGGCTAGGATAGCGAACATATGTTCGTATTTCAACGGCCGGGGTGTCCACAAAAAGGACCAGGTCAGGCAGTAATCTCAGCCCCACTGTGGTGACCAAGACCCGCGGCGGCGCCGCATGACGCGCCCGGCCGCACGTACCACCAAGAAGCCGACGGCACGCGCCAAGCGCTCCCAGCCGCCCCCCCGGCCGCCCTTCTGGCGCGTCCAGGCCCGTGATCTGTGGGCGGTCGGGCTCATCACGCTCGGCGTCCTCCTGGGCCTCGCGCTGTGGGGCAGGCAGCTCGGCCCGATCGGCCACGCCGCCGACACCGGGCTGGCGTACCTCGCCGGCTGGGCTCGCGTCCTGTTGCCGCTGGTGGCCTTCGGCGCCGGCTTGGCGCTGCTGCTCGATCGGGGCACCCGGGACGACGGGGACGAGGAGCACGAGGGCGCCGATCCGTGGCGTCTGGCGGTCGGCACGCTGCTCGGCCTGCTCGGTGTCTGCGGCCTGGCCGAGCTGGCCAAGGGCGCGCCCTCGTTCTCCGACTCGCACGCTCTACGCGACGCCGGCGGCTACCTGGGCGGGGTCGTGGGCCGCCCGCTCCACGCCGGCCTCGGCACGGCCGGCGCCGCCGTCCTGCTCGTCGCAGTGGTCGTCGTGGCCGTCCTCGTGGCGACCGGCGTCTCGCTGGCCTCGGTCGGCCGGGCCCTCGGCGCGGCCGGTCACGGCGGCGGGGCGCACGGCCGGGGCGCTGTGGCGCGGCAAGCCGCTGGTGATCACCTCGGACCTCGGGGCCGATGCTGCGGTCGAGGCCGCCTCGCCCGGTGCGCCTCCCTTCGATGCCGAGGACGACCTCGATACCGACGCGGACCCCGCGGACGAAGGCGGACGCGGACATCGACATCCCCCTCGATCCCGAGCCGGCGCCGGTCGAGACGGCCCCGCCTGCCCCTTGTGGCCGCCTCGCCGCGGGCCCCGGGCGAGTGGGTGTTGCCGAGGCTCTCCCTGCTGCAGGCGTCCAAGAAGATGCGCCAGGACCAGCGCCAGATCGACGCCCTGGGCGAGGACCTCGTTCGGGCGCTGGAGGCCCACGGGGTCGAGACCAGGCTGGTCGGCTGCCGGGTCGGGCCCACGGTCACCCGCTACGAGCTCGAGCTCGGACCCGGGGTCAAGGTGGCCCGGGTCACCAGCCTCTCCAAGGACATCGCCTACGCCATGGCGTCGCCCGACGTGCGCATCCTGGCGCCCATCCCCGGCAAGTCGGCCATCGGGGTCGAGGTGCCGAACCGGACCCGCCAGCTGGTGTCCCTGCGCGACATCCTCGATTCGAACGAGGCCAAGCCGACCGCGACCACCCACCCGCTCGAGGTGGCCATGGGGCGCGACATCGCCGGGCGCGCCGTTCTGGCGAACCTGGCCGAAATGCCGCACATCCTCATCTCTGGCGCGACCGGCTCGGGGAAGTCGTCCTGCATGAACTCCATCATCACGTCGATACTCATGCGGGACACCCCGGACAAGGTCAAGATGATCCTGGTCGACCCCAAGCGCGTCGAGCTGGGCCAGTACGACGGCCTGCCGCATCTCCTCAACCCCGTCGTCGTCGACCCCAAGAAGGCGGCCAACGCGCTCGCGTGGGCCGTGAAGGAGATGGAGCGCCGCTACGACATGCTGGCCGAGAACGGCGTGCGCGACATCACCGGCTACAACCAGCTGATCGAGCAGGGGCTCATCGCACCCGCGGCGCCGTCCGACCGTCGCCGGATGCGTGACGTCGCGGTCCGCGCCCTCGGTGAGGACCACGCGGCGGTGGGCGACGAGGCCCAGCTCGAACCCGAGCCCGAGCCGCCGCAGGCGCTGCCCTTCATCCTCGTGATCGTCGACGAGTTGAACGACCTCATGATGGTGGCGGCCCGCGACGTCGAGGACTCCATCGTGCGGATCGCCCAGATGGCGCGCGCCGTCGGCATCCACCTGGTGATCGCCACCCAGCGCCCGTCGGTCGACGTCATCACCGGGGTGATCAAGGCCAACATCCCGAGCCGCATGGCCTTCTCGGTGTCGTCGCTGGCCGACAGCCGGGTCATCCTGGACCAACCGGGAGCGGAGCGCCTGATCGGCAAGGGCGACATGCTCCTGCTGACGGCCTCCTCGAACATCCCCCGCCGCCTCCAGGCCCCCTGGGTCTCGGAAGAGGAGGTGCGCGAGGTCGTCCGGCACTGGCGCGCCCAGGGAGGACAGGCCGAGCCCATCGTGGGGATCGAGGGCGTCGACGACGGGCCGTCGGGTAGCGACGGCTTCGACGACGACGACGACGAGCTGCTGAGGCAGGCCCGCGATCTCGTGGTGCGCTCCCAGCTCGGGTCCACCTCCATGCTGCAGCGCAAGCTGCGCGTCGGTTTCGCCCGGGCCGGGCGCCTCATGGACCTGCTCGAGCAGGCAGGCGTCGTCGGGCCCAGCGAGGGCTCCAAGGCGCGGGCCGTCCTGATGACCCCAGAAGAGCTCGATGGGTTGAATCGGAAGTGAGCCAGGAGGCTCCGGCGCCACCGTTCATGGTGGCGCCGTTCACACTCGACTCGCTGCACGTGCCGTCACCGGCGGTCCCCGCCCACCCCCGCAGACGGGCGGCACTCCGTGCGTTCACACCGCCGCCGACGGCGGGGGCGCCGCTGGGCGCTGCTCCTCGCGCTGCTCCTGCTCGTCGCCGCGGCCGGCGCCTTCGTCGGCGTGCGGCTGCGCAGCCCGGATCCGGCGCCCGCGGTCTCGCCGGTCCTGGCCGGCACGGTGCGTGCACCCGCCCACCCCGTCACGCTGCCGTGGCCGACGACGGGGCAGGGGGCGATCGCCGTGCCGTCCATCGGCGTCAACGTGGCGTCGGGGCCCGAGCAGCCGGTGCCGGTGGCGAGCTTGACCAAGCTCATGACCGCCTACGTCGTGCTGCACGACCACCCGCTCACGCTGAACCAGCCCGGTCCCACCATCACCGTCAGCCAGGCCGACGTCGAAGACTACAACAACGCCACCGTCGACGACGACTCCAACGCCCAGGTGACGCTGAACGAGCAGATCACCGAGGAACAGGTGCTCGGTGGCCTGCTGGTGCACTCGGCCGACAACTACGCCGACCTGATCGCCCGCTGGGACGCCGGGAGCATTCCCGCCTTCGTGGCGAAGATGAATGCCGACGCAGTGCGCCTCGGCATGCTCCACTCGCACTTCGCCGACGCCAGCGGGGTCAGTGCGGCCTCGGAGTCGACCGCCTCGGATCTGCTCAAGGTGGCCGCTCCGGACATGGCCAATGCCGTGTTCGCGTCGATGGTGAAGATGCCGTCCATCACGCTGCCCGTCGCCGGGACGATCTCGACCTACACGCCGTTCCTCGGCCTGCAGGGGATCATCGGCGTGAAGTCGGGCTTCACCACCGCGGCCGGAGGGTGTGACGTCGTCGGTGTCGTCCGCATCGTGCAGGGCAAGCCGGTCCTCTTGCTGGCCGCGGTCACCGGGCAGCAGGGCCCCGGGGTGCTGGTGCAGGCCGGACTGCACGGCTTGGCGCTCGTCGACGCGCTGAGCCCGCTGATCGGCTCCACTCCCGTGGTGCCCGGCAACCGGGTCGCCGCGCACGTCAGCGCGGCGGGCACCAGCGTCGACGCCCGGACGACATCGTCGGCGTCCATGCTGACGTGGCCCGGGGTCACCGCGAACGCGGGCGTTCGAGCCGGCGCGCCACGTGTCCGATCACGCCCGTCGGGGCGCGCAGGTCGGCACCGTGGTCGTCACCCTCGGCACGCAGCGCGTCACGGTGCCGGTGCGACTCGAGCGCGACGTGCCCCGCCCGTCGCTTCTCCAGCGGCTGTTCTGACCGCCTAGCCTTGAGCCGTGCGCGCCCGGGCCCCTGCGTCGTCGGCGAACCTCGGGCCGGGCTTCGACACGCTGGCGGTGGCGCTGGATTGCTACGTGAGCGTCGACATCGAGGAAGCGGCGTCCCTGCACGTGCACAGCGAGGGCGAGGGCTCCGGCCTCTTCGACGACGCGTCGCACCTCGCCGCCCGAGTGGCCGCCGAGATCCTGGGGCACGATCACTTCGCCGTCACGGTGCGCTCGCAGATCCCCGTCGCCCGGGGGCTCGGCTCCTCGGCGGCGCTCGCCGCCGCCGCCGCCGCCGCCGCCGGCGCCGAGGACCCCTTCGCCGTGGCGGCTGCGTACGACGGCCATCCGGAGAACGCCGCGGCCAGTGTCTTCGGGGGCCTCGTCACCGCCACCATGGTCGACGGCCGTCCCGTGTCCGCTGCGTTGTCGCTGGATGAGGAGCTGGCCTTCGTCGCCATCGTTCCCGAGCGCAACCTGGCCACGCCCGAGGCCCGCAGTGTGCTCCCCGAGACGCTGACGCGGGCCGATGCGGTGTTCAATCTGGGCCGGATGGGCCTCCTCGTCGCCGGCCTCGCCGACCCGGGGGCGCTCGTGCCGGAGGCGACGGACGACCGCATGCACCAACCGGCCCGCACGGCGCTGTTCCCCGAGGCCCCCGGGCTCCTGGGCGCGCTGGTCGACGTGGAGCGCTGGCGGCCAGTTGGTCGGGTGCCGGACCGACCCTCGTCGGCATCGTCCGGGCCGGGTCGGCAGCGTCGGTGCGCTCCGGGGCGCAGGCGGCCCTCGAGGCGGCGGGGGTGCCCGGCCGGACGTTGGTGTTGCAGGCCGACCGGCGCGGCATCGTCTACGGCGACGAGGCCGACGTCCCGCTCTGAGGCGGGAACGTCGTCACTGGCCGAGCGAACCGCCCAGATTGGTGACGTCGCTCTGCAGCCGGGTGATGGCCGAGTCGACGTTGAAGGTGTTGAGAACCTGGTCGTAATTGGCCCGGGTCGGCTGCGCGTGGCCGAGGATCTCCAGACTGTCGGCCAGTGTCTGGGCCGCATCCCTGGTCGTGCTGAGGTCCGCCGGCGGCGCCGTGAACCCGTGCCCGACCGCGAGCAGGTTGGCGTAGGCGTGGATCTGGTTGCCGAGCTTGTGGTCGGCCGCCTCCACGCAGACGACGGGTTTCGACTGCTTGGCGCAGCCACCCACGTCGGCCAGGTAGCTCGTCATGGCGGACCGGACGGTGCTGTTGGCGCTCATGAGCGAGCCGTTGGCCGAGGGCGGCGAGCCCGCTCCCGATCCGCCACTCCCGGAGCTGCAGCCAGCCAGCACGAGCACGAGCGGCGCCAGCACCAGTCCCAGTCGTGCCCAGGGTCGGTCCACCGCCGAAAATCTAGGTGCCCCATTGTTGCCATCGCGGGCTAAGGGCTAGACGAGTGCGGGTGGGAATGGGACGGGGCCGACGAGCAGCGGGTCCGGCGGTCTTGTTTCAACTATCAACCAGATGGTTGATAGTTCGAGAAGACCAAAGGCTGCTCCCCCAGTGACCAGCGGTCCACCAGCGATCCTCCGGGCGGAGACGGGCCTCTGCTCTCTCTAGACTTCCTCCGATGGCCCGGACCTATTTCATCCGCACGTTCGGGTGCCAAATGAACGAGCACGACTCCGAGCGTCTCGCCGGGTTGCTGGTGGCGGACGGCCTGGCGCCCGCCACCACCATGGAGGATGCGGACGTGGTGGTGCTCAACACCTGCTGCATCCGGGAGAATGCCGACCAGCGCCTCTACGGGACGCTGGGACGTCTGAAGGAACTGGTCGACGCCAAGCCCGGACTCCAGATCGCCGTCGGCGGGTGCCTGGCCCAGAAAGATCGCGAACGCATTCAGGAGAAGGTGGGCTGGGTCGACGTTGTCTTCGGCACCCACAACTTGACCAGCGCACCCGGGCTCCTGCGGCGGGCCGAGACCGAGGGCGGCCCCGTCATGGAGATCCTCGACGCACCGGAGCCCGAGTCGGGGAGCAATCCGCTGCTCGGGCTCGGCGCCGTCCGTGCGCTGCCCTACGCGGCGTGGGTCAACATCCAGACGGGATGCGACAACTCCTGTGCCTTCTGCATCGTTCCGTCCGTGCGTGGCCCGGAGGTGAGCCGTCCCCTCGACGACATCGTGGCGGAGGTGGGGCTGCTCGCCCGCAGCGGGGTCAGCGAGGTGACGCTGCTCGGCCAGAACGTGAACTCCTACGGCCGCGACATCACGAAGCGACGGCCGCTCTTCGCCGAGCTGCTCCGTGCCGTCGGCGCGGTGGAGGGCATCGGGCGCGTCCGTTTCACCAGCCCGCACCCGAAGGACCTGCGACCCGAGACGATCGAGGCCATGGCGGAGACGCCCGAGGTCTGCGAACAGCTGCACCTGCCGCTCCAGTCGGGGAGCGACCGGGTACTGCGCTCCATGCGGCGCGGGTACACGGCGCCGCGCTATCTCGAACGGCTGGCCGCGGCGCGCGCGGCGATCGACGATCTGGCCGTGACGACCGACATCATCGTCGGCTTCCCGGGTGAGACGGCGGAGGACTTCGAGGACACGCTGGCCGTGTGCGCCGAGGCCGGCTACGACAGCGCGTTCACCTTCATCTTCTCGCCCCGACCGGGGACGCGGGCCGCCGCCATGGAGTCGAGCTTCGTGCCGGCGGACGTCGTCGCCGAGCGCTTCGAGCGCCTCAAGACGGTCATCGATCGCTCCGCCCTGGCCCGCCACCAGGCCCGCACCGGCCGCTGCGAGGAGGTGCTCGTCGAAGGGGTGAGCCGCCGTGACGCGTCGATGCTGAACGGCCGGACGCGCCAGGGGAAGCTGATCCACTTCGCCGCGGGTACGCCCGCAGGGACGCCGGCGCCGGGCGCGTTGGCCCGGGTGTCGGTCACCGCCGGTCACCCGCACCACCTGTCCGGCCGTCTCGAGGAGGTGACCGCGCGGCCCCGGCATCGCATGCGCATCCCGGTGGCGAGCGCTTGACTGCGGTCGCACTCGTCGGAGTCACCGCCTCGGGAAAATCGGAGACCGCCCTCCATCTGGCCCGGCGGCGGGGCGACTGCGAGATCGTGTCGGTCGATTCCATGTGCGTCTACCGCGGCATGGACATCGGGACGTCGAAGCCGGGTGCCGACGCACGGGGGGCCGTGCCGCACCACCTCCTCGACCTTGTCGATCCCGACGAGGACTTCACCGTCACCCAATTCCAACGGGCCGCCCGCGAGGCCCTGGCCGACATCGAACGCCGCGGGCATCACGCGCTGACTGGTCGGGGGCACGGGGCTCTACCTGCGGGCAGTGGTCGACGACCTGGCCATCCCGGGCCGCTACCCCGACGTCGCCGCCGCGCTGGAGGCGGACCTCGACGACGGGCGCGCCGGGGTTGCCGACCTGCACGCCCGGCTCGTCGCCCTCGATCCGGTGGGTGCCGCGCGCATGGAGCCGACCAATCGCCGGCGGGTCGTCCGGGCGCTGGAGGTGACCATCGGCTCGGGCCGGCCCTTCTCCGCGTTCGGCCCGGGCCTCGAGGCCTACCCGGCCACCGGCGTGACCCAGGTCGGCCTGTCCCTATCGGCGGAGGCGATCGACCGCCGGATCGAAGACCGCCTCGGCCGCATGGTCGAGGCCGGCCTGGTCGACGAGGTGCGCGCGCTGGCCGCCCGCCCCGGCGGCATCTCGCGCACGGCGCGCCAGGCGCTCGGCTACCGCGAGGTCCTGGCCCACGTGGAGGGGGGCGCCCCGCTGGCCGACTGCCTGGAGGAGGCGGTGCGCCGGACCCGGCAGTTCGCCCGGCGCCAGGCTTCATGGTTCCGCCGCGACCCGCGGGTCACCTGGGCCGGGAGCAGCGCAGAGTCCCAGGCCCTGCTGGACGGGGCCCTGGCCGTGCACGGCTGAAGCAGGCCAGCTGCGAGACTGATGTGATGCGGGCCACCAAGCACGAGGGAGCGGGCAACGACTTCCTGGTCGTCCTGGACCCCGACGACGCCATCAGGTTTTCGGTGGCCCAGGTGCGCCTGCTGGCCGATCGCCGCCGCGGCATCGGCGCCGACGGCATCATCCGGGTCGGGCCGGGTCGTGACGGCTGTGACCTCTCCATGGAGCTGCACAACGCCGACGGGGGCGAAGCCGAGATGAGCGGCAACGGCATCCGCTGCCTGGCCCAGGGCGCCGTCGACGCGGGCCTCGTGTCCCCACCGCGCTTCACCGTCGCCACCGCCGGCGGCACGCGCACCGTCGACTACACACCGGGGGACGAGCCCGGGTGGGCGAAGGCCCGCGTCGACATGGGGCCGGCCCGACTCGGCCCGGACCAGCCGCAGGAGTTCGACGACCGCCGGGCCCGCACGGTCGACGTCGGTAACCCCCACCTGGTGCTGCTCGGCCCCGACACCGGCGTCGTCGACATCGCCGAGCTCGGGCCCAAGCTGCAGGCAGCCTTCAACGGAGGCATCAACGTCGAGTGGATCACCGTCGGGCGTGACGACGAGGGCGAGCTCCTCGACCTCCGGGTGTGGGAGCGGGGGGTCGGCGAGACCCTCGCCTGCGGCACGGGAAGCGTGGCGGCCGCCGCGGCGGCGCGCAGCTGGGCCGCGCTGCGCGATGAGGGCACCGTGCGGGTGCACAATCCGGGGGGCATCCTCGAGGTCACCCTCGGCGCCGACGAAGGGGCGACCACGTACCTGGCCGGGCCCGTCCGCAAGGTGGCCGACGTCGACATCCACCCGGGGATGCTCTCTTGAGCAACCTGTTGCCGGGAACGCTCATTGAGCGCACCTTCCGGGAGCGGATCATCTTGGTGGGGGTCATCTTCCCCGGCTTGACCGACGAGACCGTCGCCGAGGAGTTGGACGAGCTCGCGCAGCTGGTGGACAGTGCGGGTGCGGACGTCGTCGGCCGCGTCGTGCAGCGACGGAACGCGCCCGACGCCGCCACTTTCGTCGGCCGCGGTAAGGCAGAGGAGATCGCAGAGTTGAGCCGCACCCTCGACGCCGACACGGTCGTCTTCGACGACGAGTTGACGCCGGCTCAGCACCGGAACCTGGAGAAGCTGTTCGGCCGTACCGCCATCGACCGGACGGCGGTCATCCTCGACATCTTCGCCCAGAACGCCCGCAGTCCCGAGGGCAAGGCGCAGGTCGAGCTGGCCTTGCTCCGCTACCGGCTCCCTCGCTTGCGTGGCCGCGGCACCGCGCTGAGCCAGCAGGCGGGCGGCATCGGGACCAGAGGTCCGGGCGAGACACAGCTCGAGGTCGACCGCCGGCGCCTCGTCCGGCGCATGCACAAGTTGGAAGCCGAGCTACGCGAGGTGGAGCGTACCCGGGCGCTGCAGCGCCGGAGCCGCGCCAGAGGACGTCATCGTGAGCTGGCCCTGGTGGGCTACACCAACGCCGGGAAGTCGACGCTCCTCAACCGGCTGACCGACGCCGGAGTCCCGGCGCAGAACCGGCTCTTCGTGACGCTCGACCCGCGCACCCGGCAGCTCTCACTTCCCGGCGGCGAGACCGTCCTCGTCACCGACACGGTCGGGTTCGTGCGCAAGCTGCCCCACGAGCTGGTCGAGGCGTTCCGCTCCACCCTGGACTCCGTGCGCCTGGCCGACCTGATCCTGCACGTGGTCGACGGCACCGCGGCCAACGCGGCGTCGCAGATGGCGGCCGTGCGCGAGGTGCTCACCGAGATCGGCGCGTCCGACGTGCCCGAGCTGATCGTGGTCAACAAGGCCGACGCCGCACCCGAGGACGCAAAGGCCCTCGCCCACGCGAACGAAGGCGCGGTCCTTCTCTCGGCCCGCACCGGCGAGGGCGTCGAGGAGCTGTTGCGGGTGCTCGGCGATCGCTTGCGCGGCTCTGACCGGGTCGTGCAGCTGGTCGTGCCCTGGGCGCGCGGCGATGTGTTGGCCGCCATCCACCGCGAGGGTGAGGTGGTGGGCCAGAGCGACGGCGAGGAGTCGGCCACGCTGCAGGTGGTGTTGGACCAGGTGGGCCGCGCCCGCTTCGCCGAGTTCGTGGCGGCACCGTGACGTTCCGGCTGCCGCCCTACCCCTACGACCGTCTGAGTGGCCTGGCCAAGGTCGCCGACGCGCACGAGGGCGGCATGGTCGACTGCTCCATCGGCACCCCGTACGACCCGCCGCCCCCCGCGGTCCTCGACGCGCTGGCGTCGTCGGGCACGGAGCGGGGCTATCCGGCCTCGGCCGGCAGCCCGCAGTTGCGCGAGGCCGCGTCCGGGTGGCTGGCGCGTCGGTTCGCGCTCCCGGATGTCCCGCCGTCGTCGGTTGCCGCCTGCGTGGGGACCAAGGAGTTCGTCGCCTCCGTGCCCCAGCTGCTTCGGTTGCGAGAGCCGGGCCGCGACACGGTGCTGTTTCCCGCCGTCTCCTATCCGACCTACGCCATGGGGGCGGAGCTGGCCGGCTGCCGCGCCGTCCCGGTCCCGCCCGCCCGGGGGCGGCTCGGGGGGCTGCAGCTCGACGCCATCGATCGCGAGGACGCCGGGCGCGCCCTGCTGCTGTGGTCGAACTCGCCGTCGAACCCGACGGGGGGCCTGGGGGATCTCGGGGCGGAGGCCGCCTGGGGGCGGGCTCACCGCGTCCCCCTGTTCTCCGACGAGTGCTACGCCGAGTTCACTTGGGAAGGCCCACCGCGGTCGGTCCTCCAGCACGGTCCCGACGGCGTGGTGGCCGTGCATTCGCTCTCCAAGCGCTCGAACATGGCCGGCGTGCGGGTCGGCTTCTACGCCGGGGATGCCGAGCTCGTCGAGTTCCTCCGGGCCGTGCGCCAACATGCCGGCCTCATGGTCCCCGGTCCGGCGCAGGCCGCCGGGGTGGCGGCGCTGTCCGACGTCGACCACGTGGAGGTCCAGCGGGCGCGCTACCGAGAGCGCCTGGCCTTCCTGGCCGGCGTGCTCGGCGGCTACGGCTGCCCCGTCGCCCTGCCGGAGGGCGGTTTCTACCTGTGGGTGCCGATGCCCGCCGCCCGCTGGCCCGACGCCTGGGCCATGGCGGAAGCGCTCGCCACCGACGGTGGGTTGCTGGTCAGCCCGGGCGATCTCTACGGCGAGGACGGGGCGGGGCACGTTCGCGTCGCGGTCGTCCAGCCGATGGAGCGGTTGGCTCTGGTGGGCGAGCGCCTGGCTAGGGTGCGGCATGGCTGATCTCCAGGCGAGCATCGAGGAGTTGTGGGAGCGCCGTGCGGAGCTGTCCCCGGCCGACACCGACGCGGCGGCGCTGGTCGAGGAGGCCATCGAGCTGCTCGATACGGGGCAGGCCCGCGTGGCCGAGGTCGACGCCGCGACCGACGAGGTGGTCGTCCACGAGTGGCTCAAGAAGTCGATCCTGCTGCTCTTCTCGGTCCGCGGCATGGAGACGATCGAGGCGGGGCCGTTCGAGTACGCCGACAAGCTTCCCCTCAAGCACGGTTTCGCCGAGGCCGGCGTGCGCGCCCTCCCCGGGGCGTCGGCCCGCTGGGGCTCCTTCCTCGCGCGCGGCGTCGTCCTCATGCCGTCGTACGTGAACATCGGCGCCTGGGTCGGTGCGGACTCCATGGTCGACACCTGGGCCACCGTCGCCTCCTGCGCTCAGATCGGCGAGCGGGTCCACCTGGCGGGCGGGGTGGGCATCGGCGGCGTGCTGGAGCCGCCCAACGCCGTGCCCGTGGTGGTCGAGGACGACGCCTTCGTCGGGAGCCGCTGCATGGTGACAGGCGGGGCGCGCGTCGGCAAGGGTGCGGTGCTGGGTGCGGGAAGCTTCCTCGACCCGTCCATCCCAGTGATCGATGCCGAGACCGGCGAGGAGATCTCCCGGGGCGTGGTGCCCTCGTGGTGCGTGGCCATCCGCGCCAGCCGGCGGCGTGAATACCCGGGTGGGGAGTTCTTCGTGCCGTGCGTCCTCGTGATCAAGCGCCTGGGCGAGGGGGAGCGCCACGACAAGGCGCAGCTGAACCAGGTCCTGCGGGACCACGGCGCCAGCACCTGATCCGGTGGACGGTCTCCTCGCGGCCACGCGGGACCTCATCGCCGTCCCCTCTCCGAGCAAAGGCGAGGCCGCGCTCGCCGGCCTGGTCGAGGATGCGTTACGCGCCTGCCCCTGGCTCGACGTCGAGCGCGTCGGGGACAACGTCGTCGGCCGCACCGCGCTCGGCCACAGCCAGCGCCTCGTGCTGGCCGGGCACCTCGACACGGTCCCCGCGGTCGGGAACGAGACGCCGACCCTCGAGGGCGACACCGTGTGGGGGGTGGGTGCGTCCGACATGAAAGGCGGCCTGGCCGTCATGCTCCACCTGGCCGCGACGGTGCGCGAGCCTGCAGTGGACGTCACGTGGTGCTTCTACGCCCGGGAGGAGATCGGCCGCGCCGACAGCGGCCTGCTCGAACTCTGGCAGGAGCGGCCGGACCTCTTGGCGGGCGATGCCGCCATCCTCGGGGAGCCAACCTCCGCGCTGGTGGAGGCGGGGTGCCAGGGAACGATGCGGGTCCGCATCACGCTGCGCGGGGTGCGGGCCCACACGGCCCGTCCGTTCACCGGACGCAACGCCATCCACCGGCTGGCCCTCCCGCTGCAGCGCATGGCCGACTGGCCCGGACGCGAGGTCGTGCTGGACGGTTGCACCTACGCCGAGCAACTACAGGCGGTGGCCGTCGCCGGGGGAGTGGCGGGCAACGTCGTCCCCGACGAGGCCCAGGTCACCTTGAACCACCGCTACGCGCCGGACCGGGGAGCGAAGGAAGCCGACGCGTTCCTGCTCGACCTCCTCCAGGGGACGTGGGAGCCCGAGACCGGCGACACCTGGGAGGTCCTCGACACCGGCGACGGCGCGCCACCCTCCTTGGGGCACCCGCTGCTGCGGTCCTTGGTGGAGAAGAGCGGCGCCGCGCCCAAGGCGAAGGTGGGATGGACCGACGTGGCCTCGTTCTGGGAGCACGGGGTGCCGGCCGCCAACTTCGGGCCGGGTGACCCGCTCCTGGCCCACCACCCCGACGAGCGGGTCTCGGCGGAGCAGCTGGAGCGTGCCCGCGACGTACTGCTCGCCGTGCTCGCGTAGTTCGCCACGCTCAGCGGACGCCGATGGCAAGCCGAATCCGACCACTGCGCGTGGGCTCCGTTGGCGGCGCGGCTACATCGAGTTCAGAGGAAGTTCATCGAGGAATTCGTCGCATAAGTACGAGGCTATGGCCAGCGATGCAGTTGCAGCAGGGGACGGCGCATTGCGAACGGCGACGACCGGCCCTTTGCGGTGCACCACGAAGTCATCCACCAGCCGGCCGCTGCGATCAACCGCCTGCGCACGGATTCCGGCCGACCGGGCTCCTAGATCTGATGCCGTCAGCTCGGGGATGTACCGCTGAGCCCGGCGGAGGTAGAGCCGCTTGCTGGCCGATCCGGCCATCTCGGAAAGACCAGAGGCCCAGTAGGTCCGGGCCATCTTCCGAAACCCGTCGTACTTCAGTAGCTCGAAGAGAGCAGCGGCGTCGATCTGGCGTCTGCGATAGCCCTCGCGCGCCAACGCCAAGACAGCATTCGGTCCGATGGAGACGGATCCGTCGACGTGTCTCGTAAAATGTACGCCGAGAAACGGCAAACGAGGCTTCGGGACCGGGTAGATGAGAGCACGCACCAGATCGTTCCGACTCGGGACCATCTCGTAGTACTCGCCCCGAAAGGGCACGATACGCGGCTGCTCTTCATCGCCTGCCGAAATCGCCAGTCGATCTCCCTGGAGGCCCGCGCAGATCACGACCCAGTCAAGAATGATCTCTCCATCGTCCAGCTCGACACGCACACTCCTGCCCGCGTCATCGACGTGCAGTGAGCGAACCGCCGTCCCCAAACGGATCGCTCCGCCGGCCCGGATGATGTCGTCGGCCAGGGCCTCGGCCACAGTTCCGAAATCCACCACGGCGGTGGTCGGCGAATGCAATCCCAGTACGCCGCGCACATGTGGTTCGATCTCGGCCATTTCGGCCGGACCGACGAGCCGCACGCTTCTGAGACCGTTTTCTATTGCCCGCGCCTCGAGGGACCGCAGACTCACTGCCTCATCGCTATCGAGGGCCACAACGAGCTTGCCGCACTCGTTCAACTCCAACCCACGATCCGCACAGTACGACCTCAGCATTCCCGCACCGGACTGGCACAGCTTCGATCGCAGCGATCCGGGCGTGTAGTACAAGCCCGCGTGGACGACCCCACTGTTCCTACCCGTCTGATGCTGCGCTACAGCCTGTTCCTTCTCGAGAACGACCAGGTTCAGCCCGGGATTCCTGACCAGGAGCTCGCGTGCCACCGCCAGACCGACGATTCCACCACCGATCACTCCGATTCCCGCGGCCACGTTCGTCATTATGTATCGAGTTTCACGCCCGCTTCTACCCAAGGGTCGAACCGGTGGCCAGCTCGGCTCCCTCAAGGTGAACGAGACGCCCGCTGCTGAGTACCGGGCGCTTCAGCTTTTCTTGAAGTCTCTTCGCTCGGGCAGGTGGGATCTTCCGAGGTCGTCCGCCGGCGTATTCGGGAACCAGGGAGTCATTCTCGTGAACGATCGGAGCTAGGAAGGCGAGAGGCGTGCCACGGCGCGGTGAGGAGGTGCAGGTCGCTCTGCCCTGGTAGCCGGTCGACGCGGCGGTCGATCCGCTCCAGGAGTTCCGCGCCCTTGCTTCCCTCGAACAGGTAGTTGACGAGGAACCCGACTTCGCGCTTGGGCATGACGCCCGAGCCGACCGGTCGCCACCAGTGCGACAGCGCGAAGCGTGTCAACTTCTGTGCCTCGAGGTTGTCGCCGAGCCGGCGCGTCGCCTCCGACGTGTAGAAGTCGATGTGCCCGCCCTCCTGCTTCATGATGCGGCGCAGGAGCTCGCGCAGCGTGGGGTGACCGGCCGTCTCGGCGAGTTGGGAGTAGCCAGCCTGGGTCGTCCACTCGTTGATGGCGCCCCAGGTCATGTGCAAGGCGATGAAGGCCCGCCCTGCGAAGGCGGCCGACGCGATGGTGCTCAGCGTGCTGGCCGCCTGGCGGCGCCGGCGGCCCCGGCGCAGCGCGGCGATGCGTGGCGCCCCCGCCGACTCCCCATGCGCCTCCAGCACCTGCCCGATGGCCTCTCCGTGCCACATCTCCTCGAACACCCAGCAGGAGAGGAAGGAGGTGACGCCGGGGTCCTGGTGGGCCGGCGTCAGCAGGAGATCGCGGAGGTAACACACGGTGTGGTGCTCGACGTCGTGCATGTAGCGCAACGAACGCAACGCATCAGATGACAGCGACTGGTCCCGGAAGTCATCGAAGTCGATGCCATCCAGGTCCAAGCGGCCCGCCCGGGTCTTGTAGGAGTCGATGGTGGTTCGCATACGGCCTACTATTCGGAGCCCAGGCCATGCCCGGATGGGCGAATTCCGGGGCGTCCAGAGCGAGGAGCGGGTCCGAACAGTTCCGATATGCCGCCTATCGACGAAGTGAGCGATGCCCAGCTGGTGACCTCCATCGCCCGCTACAGCGAGGTGGCGCTGGCTGAGGCGTATCGGCGCCACGGGGGAGCCGTGTTCGGCCTCGCCAAGAGGGTCCTGCTCAACCCGACCGAAGCCGAGGACGTGACCCAGGAGGTCTTCCTGCGACTGTGGAACCAGCCTGACCGTTTCGACCCCGCGGGGTCCCTTCGCTCGTTCCTGTTGGCGCAGGCCCATGGCCGGGCCGTCGACGCCGTGCGCTCGACCAGCTCACGGCGACAGCGTGAGGCTCGCGACGCCATGCGCACCGCCGAGGCCGCCTACGACATGCAACGAGAGGTGTGGGACCTGGCGGTGGCCGACCAGGTCTCACAAGCCATGGGCGAGCTCCCCGAGGAGGAGCGCCGGGCGATCGAGCTGGCGTACTTCGGCGGCCGCACCTACCGCGAGGTGGCGCAGCTGCTCGACGAACCGGAGGGCACCGTCAAGAGCCGGATCCGTAACGGCATGCGGCGCATGCGCGCCGTACTGGCCGATGCTGGTGTGCGAGGAGTCGACGCATGATGACCCACGACGAAGCGAGCGACCTTGTGGCGGCGTACGCGCTCGATGCTGTGGACGGCGTCGAGCGGACTGAGCTCGAGGAGCATCTCGAGACCTGCCCGCGCTGTCGCGCCGAGCTCGACAGCCAGCGCGAGGTGGCGGCGGCCATGGGAAACTCGGTGGAGCCCCTGCCCGAGGGGCTGTGGTCCCACATCGCCGTACGCCTGCCCGAGCGCCACGAGCATCAGGAGCCGCCGCCGATGCCGCGGCTCGAATCAGAGGGCCGGGCACCCTCCCGGCCGCCGGCTGACGGCCGCCGGCGCCCGACGCGCACTCTCGTCACCACTGTCGGCGCCATTGCTGTGGCCGCCGCCGCCGTGGCCGTCGTGCTCGGCATCGGGCTGGTGCGTGCCGACAAGACGGTCTCGAACCTGCAGTCCGCCCAAGCCGGGCCGTCGTCGACGGTGAAGGCCGCCCTGCACGCACCCGGGCACAGCCTCATCACACTCGAATCGGGCTCGCACGCCGCGCTGGCGCAGGTGGTCGTGGCGCCCTCGGGGCAGGGCTATCTCGTCTCGTCGAAGCTGCCATCCCTGAGCGACGGCAGGACCTACCAGCTGTGGGCGGTCGAGGGGAAGCAGCCGATCTCCCTCGGCCTCCTGGGGGCTTCGCCCCACCAGGCGGCCTTCACCATGGCGGGCTCGACGCGTCCTTCACAGCTGAGTATCACGGCCGAGCCCTTGGGCGGGTCCGTCTTCCCGACGGGCCCGATCATCGCCACCGGGACTGTCTGACGCCCGCACGCAGCTGTTAGGTTCGCTCCTGATGTCCGAGGAAGACGCACCCAAGCAGCGCCGGCCGATCGAGATCGGCGCCGAGGCGGAACCGGTCAAGCTGGGTTCCATGTTGCTCACGCTCGTGGAGCCCCACCGGGGCCACGAGGTGGCCTACAACCGCTGGTACGAGCGGGACCACTTCTACTCGGGCTGCATGGTGGGCCCGTACAATTTCGCCGGTCGTCGCTTCGTCGCCACCGCGAGCCTCAAGGCGTTGCGCGATCCGGACCCGTCGGCCATCACGGGCGAACCGAACCGGGGGTCCTACATCTCGGCCTACTGGGTGCTCGACGGCTACTTCGACGTGTGGAACAAATGGGCCCTGCGCCAGGTGAACGCGTTGCATGCCGCCGGCCGGATGTTCAACGAGCGCGACCACGTGCACACGCTCCTCTACAACTTCGCGTGGGAGCACCGGCGTGAGCCCGACGGCGTCCCTGTCGAGCTCGCCCTCGACCACCCCTACCGCGGCTTCGTCACCGTCTTCATCGACCGCGCCGATTCGTTGTCCAACGAGGAGCTGTGGGCGTGGCTGCGCACGGAGCACCTTCCCGCGCTGCTGCCCGGCAGCGACGCGGACCTGGTGGCCGCGTTCACGCCGATCGCGCTCGAGGTGGACGCACCCGGTGACGTGCCCCGCGAGAAGGCGCGCGACAATCGCACCGTTCTCCTGTGGTTCCTCAACACGCCCCCCGAGGTGGCCTGGGAGCCCGTCATCGCCGAGCACCGGCACCAGCTCGAAGGAGCGGGCAAGGGCACCGTGGTGGCCGCCCTCCCGTTCATCCCCACCATCCCGGGCACGGACACCTACACCGACAAGCTCTGGCCGGACTGACCGGCCCCAGACGCGGCGGCCCGGGGGGACGTCAACCGCGGGCCAGGATCTCCACGTGGGTGATGACGAAGACCCCGTCGGGCGAGTCCGCCCAGCGCAAGAACCCCGCGGCGATGCGCCCGAGCTCCTCGGTGTCGCTCAGGCCGTATTCCACGGCCTGTTCGGCGAAGCGCGAGTAGCGCACCCGATCGGCCCACAGCCCGGCCCACCAGGCCCGTGCCTCGTCGTCGGCGTAGGTCCAGGTCGAACTCGAGACAGTCACGTCGGAGAACCCCGCCGCGTGCGCGTGGCCGAGCAGCCGGGGCCCGATGCGGGCGTCGTGGCCGTTGCGCGCCGTCAGCGCCAGATAGAGCTCGAGCCAGCGGTCCATGACGGCGTCGTCCGGCGCCCAGGTGAAGGCCCCGTAGTCCGAGTCGCGGGCGGCGAGCACACCTTCGGGGTCCAGCACGCGACGCAGCTCGACGAGGGCGGCGACAGGGTCCTCGACGTGCTGGAGCACCTGGTGCAGGTGGATCACGTCGAAGGAGGCATCCGGGAAGCCGAGGGCGAACAGGTCAGCCACCTCGAAGCGCAGGTTCTCGATGCCGAGGCCGCGGGCGTGCTCCTCGGCCTGGGCGACGACGTCGGCGGCCGCATCCACGCCGGTCGCCTCCCCCGGGGCGACGAGGAGGGCGAGGTCGGCGGTGATGGTCCCCGGGCCGCAGCCCACGTCGAGCAGGCGCTGACCGGGACGCAGGTGGGGGAGGAGGTATGCGCTCGAATTCTCGGCGGTGCGCCAGGTGTGGCTGCGCAGCACAGACTCGTGGTGCCCGTGTGTGTAAGTCATGCGTACATTGTGGCGTGCCCGAATTGCCCGAGATGCAGAGGGAGGTACTTTTTGAACAACTCAGTCATGTAAGTGATCAACTGCGATCAAATGCTCTACCAGGGCTTTTGCCCCTCTGTGTCACCGGGTGGATTTTGCCGTCTCTGTGTCTGATCGACCCAAGACCTTCCCGGAAACCTTCCCGCACACGTCAGAACGAAGTGAATAAAGTGCCCCACCTACACCCTTCGCCATGATGTGTATGGCGAGGGCCACTGGTCTCAAGGGCGCAAGGACTGTCGAGCAGCCAGATTCCCCGGATCGTGGGAATCTAAGGACCGGCGCTGGTCGCCAGGACCACCGCAGCGCCTCTGAGAGCCGCGGGTGAGCCATCCGGTGTTACCCGGAGAGCTTGGGAGGCCCTGCGGACGTGTGCGGGCCACACAGGGTCCAGATCTCAGTTGGGCCAACGCATCGACCGTGCCCCTCGTTCGGGCCGATGGCGGTGCCAATGGACGACCGGTTACCGTCGCCGCTCAATGAAGCACAGGAAAAGGATGAGCCGGGGGAAAAGGGCCTGGTGGGTGGCAGGGGCAATCGTGGCCGTAGCGGTCTTGGTGGGGGCTGTGGGCTTCGGAGTCGATCATTATTCGTCGCAGTCCACTATCTCAACATCAACATCAACATCGGTCGATCCCGCCACATGCGTGCCGCATTCGGTCGATCCACCCGATGCGTGCGCCAAAGCACGACGCCGGGCTGGTGGAGCAATCCTTCACGCTCTGGCGACGACGACCAGCGTGGCGACAACGACCAGCTTGGCGACAACGACCAGCCTGGCGACAACGACCACGGTGCCGTCCACGACAACATCGACGGTTCCCAACAGCCCGACACCGACTCTGCCCCCTCCGACGACAACCACAACCGCTGCCCTCCGCAGTTGCAGCATTGCGGACCTGGAATCGGTGTTGAGTCCCGTCTGTCAGCAGAACCTCGGTCGGGACTGCACCATGCAGGATGCGGAGCAGTACGGCCAGCAGTACTACGGATGCCAGGAGTTCACGCCGTGACCGTCACGGCTTCTGGCCGGATACCCCGTCCCGGCGATCCCTTCCCCGGTTTCAGGGCCGAGGCTGGGCGCTGCTGGCGAATGGTCTACGACCGCAATCTGCAGTCGACGCACTGTCGGGAGAGAATCCGACGTGGACGGGACGATGGTTCTCACCGAGCGGCGATCGGTGGTGGCGGGTGTGGAGCTGTGCTGATCATCTCGACGGGGCTGACCGGGCTGCGGAAGTTCGGGCCGGCGCAATCCTTGGTCAGGCTCCCGCAGGTTCCGGTGGGTTCCCCACTTGGGAAGAGTGAGACCGGTTGCGTCACGGGGAAGACTCGTCGGAGGTTTTGTCCACTTCTCGACATTGGCAAAGTTGACCTGTCCGCCCAAGAACCCGGCCTCCGCGAAGTTGACCTCCCCGCCTTGGAACTTGGCACCGTTGAACTCGACCTCGCCGCCGAGGAACTTGGCAGAGCCGAAACTGACCTCCCCACCGCTGAACTCGGCGAGGCCCAGGCTGACCTGACTGCCGCTGAACTCCGTTTCGACGAAGCTGACCCTCCCGTCCCTAAACTTCGCGCCCACGAAGGTGATTCGCCCGCCGCTGAACTCGGCAAAGGCGAACTGGACTGCTCCGCCGATGAACTCTGCAAAGGTGAAGCTGACCTCCCCACCGCTGAACCTGGCAGGGAACTCAACCAGCCCGCTTTTGACCGTCGCATTGTTGAAGCTGACATGCCCGCCGCTGAACCTCGCACCATCGAAGCTGACCAGGTTGCTGAAGAGGGCATCGCGGAACTCCACCTTCCCGCCGCTGAATGTGGCACCCTCAAAGCGGACGCTTCCGCTGAACGTTGCATAGCCGAAGTTGACTTCCTCGCCGCTGAACGTTGCATCTTGGAAACTAACAAAGCCGCTAAACGTGGCATTTCAAAGTCTCCACAGTCGAAGACGACACCGGTGAAATCCAAGTCAGCCTTACTCCAGTTCACACGAGCATTTGAGTGCAGGTGGTTCCCGATTAGCCGGATGATGGTTTGACGGACCTCTTTCTCCCCTTTCGGCGCACTCGATGGTTCGTATGGCATACGGAGGTACGCGCACAACACATCGATTCCGGCCTAGCGCTGTGGCTCCCACTCATCGGCTAACCGCACCAATGCGTGAACCCCGGACAACCGCACGGCTGGCTGCTCATGTCCGAGTTGTTCTGTCGCGGACGAATACCGCTCATTGAACGAATGTTCCTTCGCCTCAGCCAACTGCTTCTCGGCTTGGCGTGCCGCGTTTCGGCTCGTTAGCTCTGCGGTCACTACAGAGATTGCCCCACCGACGATGATGCCGTAGAGCGCCGTTGCCGCCGAGCTAGTCCACCACATGGGCAGCACGCTACTGGCGTTGCCGCCCGCCGCGAAGAGACTGACGGGGCTGCCGGAGTTCAGGCGAAGTCGCACATGACGGTCAGAGGTGGTCGAGGCAGTCCGTCACATAGGTTTGAACGTCATTCCGAGACTGGGCCAGAACCAATGGCTATCGAGATGACCCGACCATTGATCGGATTGACAACGGGGGCAACTACGAACCGGACAACTGCCGCTGGGCCACGCCGAAACAGCAGGCTCGCAACCGGCGAAGCAACCGGTGGACTACCGCTTGGGGAGAGACCCGGCTGCTAGCCGAGTGTGTTGAGGATCGTCGCTGTGTGGTTAGTAGGCAGACAATCCGACACCGTTTCAAGGTGGGCTGGCTACCTGAGGAGGCCCTGGCGACTCCAGGGGCACTACGGGAGAGGCCGGAGGCCGACGGTTAGGGGCGGGGGACGGTGGAGGAAAGGAGAACTCCACCATCACCCCGCACCTCACGGAAGATCTAGAAGGCTCCCGATGTAGGTCTCAGCGGTGCAGGTCTTCTTACTCCGGTGGAGAGGAAGCTCCCCCTTTCAAACCCAGCGCCGTTTCTTCCAGACGGCGTCGATCGAACCCTGACCGGGCTTGCGACGGCGGGGAGGGCGGGGCTTCGGAGGTCTGCTATCTGTGGGTGCCATGTTCCTCTCGCTCTACAGGAGACCACTGCGGTTTCTACGTCTCCGGGAGGGTTCGGGAGGGTTTCAAAACCCTCCCCGCAGACAGAAATATTACTGCTACCAGGGAGTATGTTGAGTGCCAGAACTACCCGAGATGCAAGCCCTGTCCGAGCGCCTCGACGCCCTCCTCGCCGGAGCCACGCTCGAACGGGCGGACCTGCTCGGTTTCTCGTCGCTGAAGACGTACGCGCCGGCGCCCGAGGACCTCTACGGTCACCAGCTCCGCTCGGTCGGCCGCCGGGCCAAGTACCTCGTCTTGGAATTCGACGGCGGGGACCGGATGGTGCTCCATCTCTCCCAGGCCGGCCGGCTCGACATCGAGGCGCCGCCCAAGAAGACCAAGCCGCGCGGTGCGGTGGCCCGCTTCACCTTCACCACGGCCGGCGAGAACCCGTCGACGGTCGCCGTGCTCGTGCGCGAGTACGGCACGCAGCGCAAGGCATCGTGGTGGGTGCTGGAGCCGGGGGACGAAGGGCCGCTGGCGGGATTGGGGCCCGAGCCCGGGAGCGAGGAGTTCGCCGCCTTCATCCGCACCAGTGACTCGCGGCGACACCTCACCACCGACCTGCGCGACCAGCACGTGGTGTCGGGCATCGGCCGGGGCTGGGGCGACGACATCCTGCACCGGGCCAAGCTGTCGCCCTTCGCTTCGCTGCACTCGTTGAGCCCGGACCAGCGCGAAGCACTGCTGGCGGCGGCCACGGACGTCCTGGCCGAGGCGCTCGAGCTCGAGCGCGGGCGGGAGGGCGGGCTGTCGGAGGCCAAGCTGGGCGGCCGCTTCCGGGTGCACAACCGCTTCGGCGAGCCCTGCCCGACCCCGTGCGGCGACACTTTGCGCCGGGTCTCGTTCGAGTCCTACGAGATGTCGTACTGCCCGACCTGCCAGACGGGCGGCAAGGTGCTGGCCGACCGCCGGCTCTCCCGCCTGCTCAAGTAGCCGCGCCAGGGTGCCCGACGCACCTGCCTCGTGCCGTGCCGGCCAACGTTGGCGACGTGCTGCTCGGCCCGTCGCGCAGAACCCGTGCCGGTGTCATGGGATCCACGCGGTCAACTCGTCCGAGGTTCCGCCACACGGTCAACTGCCCTGCTGCTTCAGAGCGGCCTCCAGACCGTCGATTCGATCAGCCAAATCCTTCAGCCCACCTTGAGTGTGGATGTCGAGCCGATCGAGAATCAATACGGTGTCGTCGTAGGTGTGTTGTGATCGGACATCACTCGCCACACTCTGCACGTTCTGGCCGACCATGATGACCGACAGCAGCACCAATTGGAGGAACGTTTGCGCAATCCAGGAGATGATGCCTTCACCGCCAGGCTTCAATGCCGGCGGTAACCCGATCAGAGCGATGACCGCAAACACATAGGCGCACCACATCGATCCAACGATGTTGGTGAGAAAAACGGCAATCTTGGCATTGACTCCATCGACCCTCTTGACGTCGTCTCGCAATCCGCGAATGCTGATCGCTTGACCAATGTGGCGGTGTGTCTTGACCGGCCTGGATAACTGAACATCACTCATCCCTCTCTCCTTTCAGTCGTCAGACCTTCTCATGAACGGGGCTCGACCCTTCGAGTGAGCACTGACGGTCCGACCCTCACCGAGCGCAACAGGCCTCGCCGGGCGAGCACTGAAGGCAAGCACGTATCCGGGGTATCAGGCCCGCGAAGTGCGGAATATGGCGAGCCGAGGGGCTGGGCCCGAGACGTGGGCCGGAGGGATGGCGGGATGCCGGCGAACCCGGCGCTCTAGTTCAGCTGGCGGACCACGGTGACGACCTTGCCGAAGATCGTCACCTCGTCGGGACCGTCGAAGACCATCGGCTCGTAGGCCGCGTTGGCCGGAGTCAGCACGACCCGGCCGTTCTTGCGACTGAAAGTCTTGACCGTGGCCTCGCCGTCGTTGATGCCGGCGACCACGACGTCGCCGTTGTGCGCCTCGGGCTGCTGGCGCACCACGACGTAGTCGCCGTCGAAGATCCCGGCGTCGGTCATGGAGTCACCGCGCACCCGCAGCATGAACGAGGGTCCGCTGCCGGTGAACTGCGCGGGCATGGGGAGGAGCTCCTCGATGTTCTCCTCGGCCAGCACGCCGGTTCCCGCCGCCACCTCGCCGACGAGCGGCACGTTGTGGACGGCGGAGGCCGGGAGGCGGGAGGAGGTGTCGGGGTCGAAGTGGACCTGGATGGCCCGGGGCTTGCTCGGGTCCTTGGAGAGGTAGCCCTCGCGCTGGAGCACGGCCAGGTGGGTGTGCACGGTGGCCGACGAGGCCAGCCCGACCGCCTCGCCGATCTCGCGCACCGAAGGGGGATAGCCCCGGTCCCGCTGGCAATCGGCGATGAAATTGAGGATCTGCAGCCGCTTCCCGCTCAGGACCTCGGCCATCGGCGTCTCCTTTGGTGCCCACCCCGGCCTGCCGCCGGGCCCCTCCCGGGGGCGAACATCCGTTCGTGACGGTCCAACATACCCATGTCGCCGGCCCAAAGCAAACATCTGTTCGCCGTTTAGGTGATTGCGGCCTCCCGGTGCACACCCAGCTCGGCCAGGAGGCTGTCGCGCAGCGCATCGAAGGGTGGCCCGCCGACCGGGCGCGGCCGGGGCAGGTCGACGGTCACGTCGAGGCAGATCCGGCCCTCGCGCAGCACCAACACCCTGTCGGCCAGCAGGACTGCTTCTTCGACGTCGTGGGTGACCAGCAGGACGCCCGGGCGGTGCCGGGCGCAGAGGTCCGCCACCAGGTCCTGCATCTTGAGGCGGGTCAGGGCGTCGAGGGCGGCGAAGGGCTCGTCGAGCAGGAGGAGCTCCGGTTCGCGTACGAGGGCGCGGGCCAGCGCCACACGCTGAGCCTCGCCGCCCGAGAGGGTGCCCGGCCACGCATCGGCGCGCTCGTCGAGTCCGACCTCGCGCAGCGCGTCTGCGGCCGCGGCCCGGCGGGCGGCCGCCCGGGGCAGCCCGAGGACTACATTGCGCCACACCCGCAGCGAGGCGACGAGGCGGGGCTCCTGATAGACGACGGTCCGTAACTCGGGCACCAGCACCTCGCCGGCCGACGCCGCCTCGAGCCCGGCCAGGATGCGCAGCAGTGTGGTCTTGCCGCTGCCCGACGCGCCGAGCAGCGCCACGAACTCCCCCCGGGCGACGGTGACGTCGAGGTCACGGAGGACCCTGCGCTCACCGAAGGACTTGCCCACTCCGAAGGCGACGGCGGCGAGGGGCGTGCTCATGAGCGTCATCGGACGGCCCCTTTCATCGAACTGCGCCGTGGCGCCGCCACGGCATGGCCACCCGCTCGAGCAGGCGGACGAGGAGGTCGGCGGCGATGCCGAGCAACGCGTAGATGACGACGCAGACGACGAGGACGGGGATCTGCTGCAGGCTGTCGGCCTGGCTCACCAGGTAGCCGATGCCCCGGTCGGCCCCGATGCTCTCGGTGAACACGAGTGCGATGACCGAGATCCCCGCCGAGAAGCGAAGGCCGGTGAGGATGGACGGCATGGCGAGCGGGACGACGACCTGGCGCACCAGCCGTCGGCCGCCCAACCCGAAGCTCCGGGCGGCCTCGACGACGCGGCGGTCCACGTTGCGCACGCCGTTGGAGGTGTTCAGGTACATGGGGAACAGCGTGGCCAGGCCGATGAGGAGCACCTTGGCCGTCTCGCCGATGCCGAACCAGATGATGAAGAGGAAGATCACGGCGGGGTAGGGGACCATCCGAAGCATCTGCAGCGGCGCGTCGATCAGCTCCTCGCCCAGCCGGGTCAGGCCGACCACGATGCCCAGTGCGAGGCCGACCCCCGCGCCGAGCGCGAGGCCGAACGCGGCGCGGCGCACGGAGACGGCGATGTCACCGACGAGGTCCTGGTGGCGCAGCAGGTCGACGAAGGCGTCCCAGGTGGCCGCCGGGGTCGACAGCGTCGTGGACGGGATGGCGCCGGTGGCGGTGAGGATCCACCAGGCGGCGAAGATCGAGACGGGGATGAGCAGCCGCAGCGGGACGGCGGCGAGCCGGCGCCGCGGCGTCGTGGCGCCGACGGGGAGGCGGACGAGGCCGCGGTCCGGCGGCACCGGATCCGCCGCCGGGCTCGGTGCGTCGTGGACCGGGGGCGTGGCCAGCTGCGTCGTCACGGCTGCAGCCCCGCAGCCTGCGCCACGGCCTTGTTGAACGGGAGGTCGAAGATGCCCTGCACCTGGAGGTGGGACGCGAGCAGGCCCAGCTTCTGGAAGGTATTGGCCTCGTTCTGCTGGTAACTGATGATGGCCGGGGTGATCGGAGTGCCCTTGGACACGGCCGAGGCGGCCGCCTGCGTCGCCACGGCCAGCGACACGCCGTAGGTCTTGGCGTAGGTGGCCGCGGCCAGGCCGGGATTCTTTGACAGCGCCGCCTCGGCCTTGTAGAAGCGCCCGATGAAGTCGGTCAGCGCCGCCGCCTTCTGCGGGTCGGCCAGCGCTGCGGTGCTGGCGGTCAGGTAGCCGATGGTCTGCAGCAGGCCGGCGCCGCTGGCGAGAAGTCGGACCTTGCCGGTGGCGAGGTCGAGCCCGGTCAGCGGCTGGGACACCACTGCCGCGTCGACCTGGCCGTTGGTCACCGCCGTCGAGGCCGTCGTCACCGCGAGGTTGTCGAGGTGGACGGCGCCGTAGGGGACGTGCGCGTGCGCGAGGGCCTGGACGAGGAAGTACTGCCCGACCGTGCCCTCCTGCACGGCCACCGTGTGACCGCGCAGCTGGGCCACCGTCTTGATGGGGGAGCCCGACGGCACCAGGATGTCGTACGGCGATGTCTTGGGGTTCACGCCCACGGTGGCGGCCACGACCTTGACCGGGTCGCCGGCCGACTGGGCGAAGATGGTCGGGGTCTCGGCCATGTCGCCGATGTCGACCGAGCCGCCCGTCTCGGCCGCGATGACCGG
Organism: uncultured Acidimicrobiaceae bacterium; assembly: GCA_963764305.1. Lineage (GTDB taxonomy): Bacteria > Actinomycetota > Acidimicrobiia > Acidimicrobiales > RAAP-2 > Bog-473. Next base: position 154,657 of record CAVXSD010000008.1, read on the forward strand.
TGGGCCCCCGACGAAGTTGGTCCAGTTGACGGTGTAGGCCGCGCCCTTGAGTGCGTTCGTCGCCGCGAAGATCGTCTGGAACTGCTTCAGCTGGTCGCCGAAGGTGATGCTGACGCCGGCGAGCGAGGCCGTCTTGGCCGTGCGCGCCCCGGCGGTGGTCGCGGTGGCGGTGAGGCTTGCGCCGAGGGCGAGGCCGGCCATCAGCCCGGCGGCGCTGACGAGGCGCCGGGGGCGGGAGGACGGACGGGGCAGAACGCGGTGCGGGGTGGAGCAGGCGCGCGAGGGCGTCGGGGACACTGGGTTGGTTTCCTTTCGGGACCCGCCGCCGGGGCGGCGGGCATGGAGGGGCCGGGTGTGTGCGGCGGGTCGAGGGGCCGGGGCCCCCGGGTCAGTAGGGCCGGTCGCCTCGGATCGTCACGCGCTGGACGACGCGGTGCGCGGTGCCGTAGTCGTGGATCGCGTAGTGCATCGTGGTCCGGTTGTCCCAGAAGCCGAGGTCACCCTCTTCCCAGCGGTAGCGCACCAGGTACTCGGGCGTCGTCATGTGCCGGTAGAGGAATTGGAGGATGGCGTCGCTCTCCCGGGCCTTCAGGCCCTTGATGCTCTTGGTGAAGCCCGGGTTGACGAAGAGGTTGCGCCGCCCCGTCTCGGGATGGGTGCGCACCACCGGGTGCTCGACCTGGACGAGCTCGGTGAACGTCTCGCCGTCCCACTCGCCCTTGCCCAGCGTCGCCAGCACCTTGGCGAAGCTTCGGGTGCCGTCGTGGATCGCGGTGAGCCCGTCGACCAATTCGCGGAGCGGGGCCGAGAGCCCCTCGTAGGCGGCCTGGGTGTCCGCCCACAACGTGTCGCCGCCGGCCTCGGGGATCACGATGGCGTTGAGGATGGAGCCGAGCGGCGGCGTCTCCACGAAGGTGACGTCGGTGTGCCAGTTCTCCCGGTCGTCGTAGTCGGACCCCGTGCCCCCCACGAGGGCACGGGCCTTGGTGTAGTCGATCTCGAAGACCTCCCGGTGCTCCTCGAGCCCCGGGATGACGGGGTGGGCCACGGTGATCTCGCCGAACGCCGAGGCGAACTCCTTGTGCTCCTCGGCGGAGAGGTGCTGGCCCGGGAAGAAGATCACCTTGTAGTCGAGGAGGGCCTGGCGGACTGCGGCCAGCGTCTCGGGGTCGAGCGGGTGGTGCAGGTCGACGGCGCGGATCTCCGCGCCGATCGTGCCTGAGAGGGGCGCGATGTCGAGCTGGACGGAGGTGGCGGTGGTCATGGTCTTCCTCTCGGGGGGTCGGGGTGGCTAATCCTGACTAAATCGCTCGGGATTGTCAAGTAACGCGGGAGCGGCCCCCGTCACACCCGATCTCTATGGTGTGGCGCTGTGCGAACAGCTGTTCGGAAAAGGTGTTGACGACGAACAGGTGTTCGTGATCCAATGAGCAGGAAGCGAACAGGTGTTCGGAAGAGGGAGACGGCATGACGGTCGCATATGAGCTCGATTTCGAGACGTACCGCCCCCGGCTGTACGTCCTGCCCGACCAACCGGCGCGGACCGCACCTTCCCCCCGGGTGCGCCGCCGCCGGGTGGTCGTGGGCGCAGTGGTGGTGACGCTGCTCGTCCTCCTCGCCCTCCCGATCCGCGCCTTCGGCGGGAGCACGCTGGCCCAGGCGGCACCGGCCCAGGGTCAGGGCTACATCGTCAAGGCCGGCGACACGCTGGCCTCCATCGCCACCCGAGCCGACCCCACGCACGCCGCCTCGCTCACCGGGCAGCTCGCCCGTGAGACGGGGACGAGCCAGGTCGTACCGGGGGAGCACATCTTGATTCCCTGACTATCGTCGGCGGTGTGCGGTGTCCCTGGTGCGGTGTCGATGACGACCGCGTCGTCGATTCACGCCAGGCCGAAGAGGGTGGTGCCATCCGCCGCCGCCGTGAATGCCTCGGCTGCGAGCGACGCTTCACCACGTTCGAACGGGTCGAAGAGGTCCCGCTGTGGGTCGTGAAGCGCAGCGGCCTGCGTGAGCCGTTCGACCGGGCCAAGGTCGTCGAGGGCGTCCGCTCGGCCTGCAAGAACCGGCCCGTGAGCAACGAGCAGATGGAGGAGCTGGCCCAGGCCGTGGAGGACGCCCTGCGGGCGGAGACGACCGAGCCGACCAGCCAGCAGGTCGGGGTCGCCGTCCTCGAGCGCCTGCAGGGCCTCGACGACGTCGCCTATCTCCGTTTCGCCAGTGTCTACAAGGGCTTCGAGGAGGCGGGCGACTTCCAGCGGGAGGCGGGTCTGCTGACCAAGACGACGGAGCCGAAGCGGAAATGATGGGGGAGACGCCCGGCGTCGTCCTGGCCGTCTACGCCCATCCCGACGATGCCGACGTCGCCTGTGGCGGCACGCTGGCCCGCTGGGCCAAGGCGGGGGGAGCCGTGCACCTGGTCGTGTGCACCGACGGCGGCAAGGGGACGGCCGATCCCACCGTCGTGCCCGTGCAGCTGGCGGCCCGGCGGGCCGCCGAGCTCGAGGCGTCGTCGGCTCTGACCGGCCTCGCCAGCGTCGTGAACCTCGGCTTCCCCGACGGCGAGCTCACCGATTCGGACGACTTCCGGCACACACTCGTCGAGCGGGTGCGCGCACTGCGTCCCGACGTGGTCTGCGGCCACGACCCCACGGCGGTCTTCTTCGGACGCGACTACTTCAACCACCGCGACCACCGGATCGCCGGGGCGGCGCTGCTCGACGCCGTGGCCCCGGCCGCGGCGCTCCCGCACTACTTTCCCGACGCCGGCCCGCCGCACCAGGTGTCCACCGTGCTCCTGTCGGCCACGCTCGAGCCCGACGAGTGGGTGGACATCACCGACACCATCGAGACCAAGGCCTTGGCCGTGGAGTGCCACCGGACCCAGTTCGCCGACCAGGACGGGTGGGCCGGCGAGGCGGTGCGGCGGCGGGCGGCCGAGGAGGGCCGGAGGGCCGGCGTGGCCTACGCCGAGGGGTTCCGCCGGTTGACCCTCGGTGGCTGAGCGGCCGGCCATTCCCACCATCCTGCACATCGACATGGACGCGTTCTTCGCGTCGGTCGAGGTGCTCGACGACCCCTCCCTCGCCGGCAAGCCGGTGATCGTGGGCGGCGCCGGGGCGCGCGGCGTGGTGGCGTCGTGCACCTATGAGGCGCGCATCTACGGGGTGCACTCGGCCATGCCGTCCGTGCGGGCTCGCCAGCTCTGCCCCGAGGCCATCTTCCTGTCGGGGCGCCACAGCCGTTACGCGGAGGTCAGTGCGGAACTGCACAAGGTCCTGGCCGACGTGACGCCCATGGTCGAGCCGATCGGTCTCGACGAGGCGTTCGTGGACGTGGCCGGCGCCGTGCGCCTGCTCGGGCCGCCGGCCGACATCGCAAACGGGCTGCGTCGCCGCGTGCACGACGAGCTGCACCTGGAGTGCGCGGTCGGGATCGGTCGCTCGAAGATGATCGCCAAGCTCGCGTCGCGGGCCGCCAAGCCGCGGGCCAGCCGGGCCGGACTGGAACCGGGCCCGGGCGTGTATCTCGTCGAGCCGGCCGACGAGCTCGCGTTCCTGCACGGCCACGACGTCGAGGCGCTGTGGGGCGTCGGCCCGGCGACGGCCGAGCGCCTGCACGGCCTGGGGGTCCGGACGGTGGGTGATCTGGCGGCCCTGCCGCTCGACAGCGTGCTGCGCCGGCTGGGCAAGGCGAGCGGTGCCCACCTGGCGGCGCTGGCCCGCGGCGATGATCCCGATCCGGTCAACCCGAACCGACCCAGCAAGTCGATCGGGCACGAAGAGACGTTCAGCCAAGATCTCGTCGACCCCCACGAGCTCGAGCGCCACGTGCTGCGGATGGCCGAGTCGGTGGCGACCATGCTGCGCGGCGCATCGAGCTCGGCCCGCACGATCACCGTCAAGGTCAAGTTCAAGGACCTCTCGCTGGTGACGCGCGCGCACACCATGGAGCGATCCATTGCCACGGGTGGGGCGATCGGGCAGGTGGCGGCAGCCCTGCTGGCCGGCGTCGATCCCGGCGAGGGTATCCGGCTCCTCGGGGTGAGCGCCTCGGGGCTCACCGCCGGCAGGATGGACCAGCTCTCCTTCGAGCTCGGGGACGGGCTCGACGAGGACAACCGGAGCGCCGTGGCGCGGGAGCAGTCCTGGTCGGACGTCACGGCGACGGTGGACGCCATCCGCAACCGCTTCGGGAAGGACGCGGTGGGCGCCGCCTCCATGGTGACCGAGGACGGGGTGCAGGTGCCGGCCCGGCGCGACGCCCCGTGGGGGCCGGACGACTAGCCCGAGCGCACCGGGGAAATCACCCGACGTCCCTCAGGGAGCGGGACCGATGCTTTCCGGTGGGGGAATCGTCCCCGGACCCGATGTGGAGCACGCCAACGCCTCTGGAGTGTTGCCCGCAGCCGCCAAAGGGGGCAGCGCAGGGAAGACCGGCCGGCTTCGGGCCATGGCCCAGAGATCGATGAGATCGGTGAGGTCGTTCGCGTTGGCGTCGCGATAGGTCATCGCCGGCAGGTTCCACTTCCGCTCCACCAGGGCGAGGATCGAGGTGTGGTCGAACACCGTGTGGCTGATGTGCTCTCGCCTCGAATACGGGGACACGATGAGTCCGGGCACGCGGAACCCGTAGCGCTCAAAGCCTTCATAGGTGCTCTCGCCGGGCAGCACGACGGGGGCCAGTGCGTCCGGCGCGAGGGCAACGGGCGGCGGCACGTGGTCGTAGTAACCGCCGTGCTCGTCATAGGAGATGACGAGCAACGATCGCGCCCAACCCGGCCCGTTGCCCACCGCCTCGACCACCTGGGCGAGCATCGCCTCGCCCACGACGATGTTCTGAGGGTTCTCCTGGGACTGGGTGCCGAAGTCCTCGTCGAGGAAGGAGAAGCTCGGTAGCGTTCCCGCCGCCGCGTCCGTAAAGAACTGGTCGAACGGCCGTCGGTGCGAACCCGACTCCAAAGGTGTGTCGTTGACCGGGTAGAGCTCCGGTGTCGCACCGAACGGGAAGGAGGACACGTAGTTGGCCCAGTCGATCCCGTACGTCGTGAGTCTCTGGAAGATCGTCCCGTTCGCCTGCTGCGACAGGAGGGCAGTCTGTGACGGGATGGGTACGTCGTCGACCATGCCCCCCGAGGTCCCGGCGATCAGGTAGCGGCGGTTGGGATCGGTCTGCCCCAGAACCGAGCAGAACCAGCGGTCGGCGAGGGGGAACGACGATGCCAGGCTGTAGGTGAAGGGAATGTCGTCCTGGGTCCAGTAGCCCATCGCCACTCCGCCCGAGCCACGGACGAAGCCGTCCATGGCGCCGTTGTCGTATGCCACGTGGGACGTCGACCATTCCTGGCCCGGGGCACCGGGCAGCTGGCACGTCGTCGGCATGTGGAACGCGTGCTGGACCCGGCCGTCGGCGTAGGGGTTGGTCGCGGTGGGCTGTCCGTCCGGCCTGAGCTTGAATCCGTCGCTCCGACGGAGCATCCCCAGGAGATTGTCGAATGAATGGTTCTCCATCACGATCACGACCACGTGCTCGATGGTCGGCATGGTGTCGGTGCCGGCGGGCAAATTCGGGAACGGGAGCGAGTCAGGGAGCCGCAAGCCTTCGCGCCCGAGGACTTTCAGCGCCGGGTACTGCGGCGACGAGGGGCTCACACGAAGGCCTCCTTGCACAGGTCCGTCCGCGGTAGCCCGGGAGAGCGCCCCGCCGGTGAGCACCGGACCGAGGGCACCAGCAGCAGCGCCCGCGCCCGTGTACCCGAGGAGGGTTCGGCGGCTGAGCCTTCGATGATCGTCAGTCCCACGGGGATCCCGCATGTCGTCGGCGTCCATGCGCGAGATGCTATCGGCCACCCTCTTCTTGGACACGGGTGCAGAACTGGTCAGATGCGATCTATTCGGGGTCGGACTGTGGCCACCAACGGATCCAGTACCCGTGCGGGTGCGTGTCGGCGAGGCGCACGGCCGGCGCGCCGCCGGGGCCGATGTGCACCAGCGTGGTGGCCAGATCCGGCCCCTCGCGGCGCCCCGGCGCCGGCGGGGTGGGCAGGCCGGGGGTCTCGAACGGCGCCTCGCAGTAGAGGTGGTGCACCGGCCGGTGTGCGCCGAGCGCGCCGACCTGTTCGGCGAGGGTGCGCTGCTGCTGCTCGTCGAGGTAGGCGGCGACCCAGGAGTGGAACACGACCAGGGGGCCGTGGCCGGGGATGGTGGCAGCCACACGAGACAGGTCCGTGACCATGTCGCCGGGCTCGAGGCGTGGGGGGTGCGCCGCCCTGCGCACGTTGGCCAGCGCGGCGCGCAGGCGTCCGAAGCGCCCTGGGTTGTCGGGCCACTGGCAGGCCAGCAGCCACCGCGCATCGTCGTCGGAGAACGGATCGAGCGGTGCGAGGTCGAGTCCGACCCGCTCGGCCATGACCGGGAGCCGGAGCTCGGGGAGGAGCGTGAGGTCGTCCCGCACGGAGCATTCGAGGGCGACGGCCGAGCCGGTGGCCCCGGCTGTGCGCACCTCGTCGCCCCGCGCCGCCCGGTAGGTGTAGGCGTAGTCGTCGAAGAGCAGGTTGAGGCCCGCCGAGGTGCCGAGGTCGAGCAGGGACAGGGGCTCATTCCAGCCGTAGCCCGACGCGATGTGGCAGAGGCCGGGCAGCAGGCCGGTGCAGCGGCCGACCTCGTTGGTCTGGGTCGAGCGGGTGGCGACCAGGCCTTCGATCTCGGCGCGGCGCACCTCGCAGAAGTCGGCGAAGGCCGCGGCGGCGTTGCCGGCCGGACGGGCGGTCGCCGGGGTGCCGCGCACCGTCGCTACCGTGTCGTAGAACACGACCAGCGGGTGCTCGATGCCGGAGAGGAGCAGGAAGTGCACGGCCGCCAGGAGCAGGAGTGGGCGCCGCTGGGACAGCGGCGCGCCGTCGAGAAGCGACAGCACGCGCTCGTCGTCGGCCACCCCCCGGCAGATGGCGGCATAGGTGGTGCTGCCGTCCCGCTCGGCCACGGCGGCGAAGCCCCGGAAATGATCGGACAGCGGCTCCTCGACCAACACGACCGCTAGAAGCTGGCGGGGAGCAGCGGGCTGATGGCCCCGAAGAAGAACCAGAGCAGCACCAGGGTGCCCAGCGCTCCCACGCCGTAGATGACCCAACGCCGCCGTCGGTGGCGGTAGGCCGTGTACAAGATGCCCGCCACGACGACGGCGGTGAGGAGTCCCCAGAAGAGTGTGTCGGTGAGCCCGACGTTGGAGTCGCCGGCCAGGCTCTGGCTCTTCGGATCCGCGTGGAGCGCGCCCGTGCTCACGGGGAGGCCAGAGTTCGCGAACAGCTGGGAGTGGGCCAGCGTGGCCTGGACGACGAGGCGGGTCGTGGCGCTGAAGCGCGGATTGCACGTGGTGAGGGTGAGCTGGTTGCCCAGGACATCGGCGACCACGGTCGTGTCACTCGGCGAGACGACGAAGTTCTTGGTGGTGTCGTAGACGAAGATGCCCTGGAGCGTGGTGACGACGATCGGGTCGCCGACCTTGACCGAGTCGAGGTTGTAGAACGGGTGGCCGTAGGTGGTGCGGTGCCCGGCGACGGCGGCGTTGCCGGCCTGGCCCGGCATGGGCGTTCCGGTGTAGTGGCCCGGCCCCTTGCGGAGATCGGGCGTGTTCGTACCCTCCACCACGACCTGGTTGAGGCCGATCACCGGGACCCGGATGTCCCCGATCGGGTTGCCTTCAGCCGGAGGGGTCGTGGGTGGCGCCGCCACAGGAGGTCCGGTCGGCAACGTGTCGAGCGCAGACTCCTGGGCGAAGGAGATCCCGATGGCGTCGCTGTTGGTCTCCTGCTGGAGCTGGGTCCGCAGCCCGGACTGGGTACGGGACTCCTGCACCGCGGTACCCCAGATCTGGTACGCGGTGAACAAGAGCAGCAAGGCACCGAACCCGATGAGGACCCGCCCGAAGATGTCAACCACCCGCCGAAACGTAGACATCAGTGGCAGATTAGAGCGGCCGGAGGCCGAGACCCGTTCGCCCCGTCCTTAGGCCTGGACGGTGACCAGCGTCCCGAGCGGCGTCAGTGGGAACACCGTCTGGGCGTTGGCGATCGGCATCTCGACGCACCCGTCGCTCTGGGGAGAGCCGTAGTGGGACCGCACGAAGCCGTGCAGGGCGTCCCCACCATGGAAGTAGCTCACCCAGGGGATCCCGGGGTCGCTGTAGTGCGAGCCATCCGGGTTGGTCCCGCTCATGGTGGTGACGGTGTAGCGGACGTAGACGGGCCAGGTCCCGTTCTCGGTGGGCGCCCCGGGCACGCCCGTGTTGACCGGGGTGCTGTAGACGGCGACGCCGTCCTTGTAGACGGTGGCGGTCTCGGGCAGGGATTGGCTCACGAGGACGTAGTCCCACGGGAGCGCATCGCCTTTCCCGCTCTGCACGTCCGCCAGCAGATCGGTCCAGACCTGGGGCCCCGCGACGCCGTCGGGTTTCAGACCGTTCTGGGACTCGAAGTTCATCACGGCGCCCTGCGTGATGACGTTGTTGGTGCCCGGCGTCCACAGGGTCAGCAACGAGAGCGGCTGGTTCGGCCAGCGCCAGGTGAAGGACCCCACCTGGTCGTTGCCCTCCTGTGTGGGCGACGTCAGGGGCGATGCGGGCGTGAACGTGACGGGCAGATAGCCGAGTTCCGCCAACAGCTGCTGCAGTCGGAGTGTGGAGCCGGGAGCCACGGAGAACTGCGATGTGACCGTCTGCGCCAGGTGCTGGCCCTCCGAGCCCACGACGCCGGATGGGCCGCCGGGGACGGTGACCGTCACGGTGCCGTCCGGCGCGAGCGGCCCGCTCGCCTCGTACTCGAGCAACGATGGCGACAGCACGGCCCACGCGCCTGGCACCGGCGGGGTGAGCGTCGGCATGGGGCTGCCGGGAGCGAGGCCGGTCGAGAACTGCACGGCGACGGTGGAGCCGGCGGAGACGTTGGCACCGGTCGGCGAGACGGACGTGACGGTCAGGGCGGGAGGCGGGGCGGCCGGGGTCGCGGAGGCCTGGTTGCTGTGCATCCGGTCGTAGGCCACGAAGCCGCCGGCCGCGAGCACAAGCGCGGTGGCGCAGACAGTGGCGATGATCCACCGCCTTGGACCGCTTCTATGGCGAACGTGTTCCCCAGACATTGCAGCAGGCATTCTACTTGGGAGTTCGTGGGCTTAGAGTCCCAATTCCCCTCGTATCTCGGACGTGATCGCTGAGAGCCGGCCGGGATCAGTCACCTTGGACCCGCCGGACTCCCGGACGTAGAAGGCGTCAACGACCATTTCGCCGAGGGTGGAGACCCGGGCGGAGACCACATCGAGGCCGGCCTCGAAGAGAGCCCGGGTGATGCGGTGGAGCAGCCCGATTTCGTCGGGTGCACGGATCTCGAGCACCGTGGCCGTCTCCGAGGCCTCGTTGTCGACGCTGACGTCGCTCCCGGGCACATGGGCCGCTGAACGGCGCCGCAGCGAGTACGTGCGCTCACGCTCGGACAGCCGCTCGCCGATGGCCATGCGGTTCGAGAGGACCGCCGCCAGGTCCCCGCGCAGCTTGGCCGTGTCGGGCCAGGTCCCGCGGGCCACCTCGACGGTGAACACCTCGACGGCCACGCCGTCCTCGCCGCTGACGTTGGCGGCCCGCACATCCATGCCATTGAGCGCGAGCGCGCCGGCGACGGAGGAGAAGAGGCCGGGCCGGTCCGGCGCGGCCACGATGACGCGGGGCGGCTGGAGCGAGACCGACGGCAGCCCCGTCCCGCGCACCTCCGCCATGAGCGCACGGTTGGCCGTCACGATGCGGTCTGGCTCGGCCGGCTCGGTCTCCCCCGAAAGCATGCGGTCGGTGCGCGCGACGAGGTCCGAGACGAGACCGGCCTTCCAGGCGCCCCAGGCGGAGGGGCCGGTCGCCCTGCTGTCCGCCGCGGTCAAGGCGGCGAGCAGGTGCAGCGTCAGCCGGTTCCCGGCGGCCTGGGCCACGCGGGCGATGGTGGTTGGATCCTCGAGATCGCGCCTGGTGGCGGTGTCGGGCAGCAGGAGATGGTTCCGCACGAGATCGACCAGGACGGCGACGTCGGCCGGTGGGAACCCCATGCGCGTGCCGATGCGCCCGACCACCTCCATGCCGACCGCGGTGTGGTCGCCCGGGAAGCCCTTCCCGATGTCGTGCAGGAGGGTGCCGACGAGGAGGAGGTCCGGCCGCTCGACGGTCTCGGTCAGCTCGGCGGCGAGCGCGGCGGCCTCCAGGAGATGACGGTCCACGGTGAAGGTGTGGTAGGCGTTGCGCTGCGGCTTGTTACGGACGTCCGCCCACTCCGGTATCAGGCGCACCAGCAGGCCATGCTGGTCGAGCGACTCGATCTTGTCGATGGCCGGCCGTCCCAGCCCGAGGAGCTTGAGGAGTGCGGCACGCGTCTCGTCCGTCCACGGGTCACCGGGCGGGGGCATGCGGTCGGCCAAGCGGTGCAGCGATCCCTTGGCGATGGGACGGTCCAGCTCTGCCGCGGTGGCGGCGAGCCGCAACGGTAGTGAGGCGTCGTCGGACACGGGGGCAAGTGACGTGAGGGCGATCTCACCGTCGATCTCGACCATGTCCGGTCCGAGTTGAGCCGGCACCGGGCTGGTGCCCCGATTGGGCGTGGAGCGCCGGAAGCGGCGCTTCGGTGGCGGGGTGGGATCCCAGAGGCGCCGGCGCCGCCAGACGTCGTCGCTCACCCAGGCGATCTGGCGTCCCGCTGTCGAGACGGCCAGCATGAGGGCGTCAGCATCGGTGAACGCGAGGGCCGACGCCACTTGGTCCTGGTCCTGCAGGAGGAGCTTGTCGTGTTCGCGCTTGGCCAGGCGGTGCAGCTCGACCCGGATGTCGGTGAGCAGCGCCGTCGCACTCTCCAGGGATGCCAGGTCGGCATACTCGGGCAGGAGCGGCGCGTAGGCCGAGATGGCCCGCAGCACGCTGACGTCACGCAGGCCGCCGTGGCTCTCCTTGAGATCGGGCTCGAGCAGGAACGCGACGTCGCCGGCCGTGGCGCGGCGCTCGGCCATCTGCTGCTCGAGCAGAGGGAGGTACCTGGTACCCAGGCGGTCGCGCCAGGCGGCACGGGCCTTGTCGAGGAGCGGCTCGGCGACTCGGGGGTCACCCCACACCAGCCGGCCGTCCAGGAGGCCGAGCGCCACTCGCACGTCCTCGGCAGCGGCGCTCAGCACCTCGGAGGGGCGGCGAACCGAGTGGTCGAGGTGCACACCCTCGTCCCACACCGGATACCAGATGGCGTCGGCAACCTTCGCTATCTCCCGGTGGCCGTTGTGGACCAACACCACATCGAGGTCGCTGTAGGGGCACAGGGAGGCTCGGCCGTACCCGCCCACGGCGACGAGAGCCAGGTGCCGCGTGGAGTCGTTTGCGGCCAGTTCGGCCAGGCCCGAGAGCCAGGCATCGGCCTCGGCGGCATATCGGCGGCAAAATGCCTGGCCCTGCAGCCCGGGCTGGGCCAGCAGCCGGCTGCGCCGGTCACGCAATGACGTATCGGCGACCATGGCGGGAACGTAGCATTGGGTCTGTGAGCAGAGACGTGGAACCTAGGCAGGGCAAGACCCCGATGACCTTCACCCACGCCGTCGCCATGACGGCGGTCGGCGTGGTCGGGATCATCGTGGCCTTCTGGATCCTGAGCAGCCTGGCCGGAATCATCTTCTTCTTCGTGAAGGTCGCGGTGGTGGTCGCCCTCATCGCAGGGGTGTTCTGGCTGGTCTCCCGCTTTAGGAACTAGGGAGCCAGTTCGGCTGGGCCCTCGTTCTGCTTGGCAGGCTGGGGGTGGGGAACGCTGGCCGTTAGGCTGGCCGCTCGCTCGTGTCCGTACACGGCGGCGTGGCCGAGTGGTTTAGGCAGGGGCCTGCAAAGCCCCGTACGGCGGTTCGATTCCGCCCGCCGCCTCCAGGGTTTTTGCAGGTCAGGGGTACTAAGTGACTTGACCGGGGCTTACCGGGAGTGACGCAGATGTACTGGGGTTTTGCGTCATCTCTGCGTCACTCTGCGTCATTTCTGCGTCACTCGTCCTCGTCGTCCAACAACCCGGCGTCGTCGAGCTGGAAAATCACGGACCAGTCCTCGAGGTGGGGGAGAACGCTCCGCCAGCGGTCGGCTTCGCTCCATTCCCCCTCGCGCTCGAGTCGCTCGATCTCTTGGCGCAGCTCCTCCCGAGAGCTTGGCCCGGCCACGTGCTTCAGCGTGTCCCGCGACCTCAAGGCGGACACACTTCGCAGAGCTTCTTCTCGTCGAGGGCCAAGGGCGGCAGGCCCAGACGCGCCACCAGCGGTCACCCTTCGGCGAGAACCAGCGCCCGGTCCATGAGGGCGACTCGTGGCAGTGGGTCGCCTGAAGGTTCCGGTCGTACAGCATCCGCCAGCACCGTCCCGGCTCGCTCATGAAGCCAGGACACGGGTCGCCGGGCTCGGGCATCGGGCTCAATGAAGCGAGGGCAGACCGACCGTGGATCTCGTGACCTACACAGCGCACCTTCCCGATGCTCCTATGGATGTTGTCAAGACCTTTCGGGGGATTTTTGGCAGTGAGGACAGCGGACAGACCAATGATGGGCCACTCGTCGGAGAGGGCAGGCTCTTATCGGGTCACGCGTCTTCGAAAGTCGGGTAACCCGGACCATGGACCGGCATATCGGGATCAGGTCAGTCTCATTGACGACAGGCGTATGGAGAGCCAGGTCCATGGTCCGGGGATCTAGGCGCGAGGCAGGTAGCGGTAGACCTCGCGGGCGACGTAACGCTTGAGCATGCGGATGGCCTCGCGCTTGGAGCGACCGTCTTTGACCCGGCGTTCCATGCCTGGGTCCTCGGATCGGAGGCGAGCCGGGTGATCACGATGTGCCACAGCGCCCGGTTGGCCTGGCGGTCCCCTCCGCGGTTGAGTCGGTGGCGAGTGACCTTGCCCGAGGAGGCCTCGAGGGGGGAGACCCCGCACAGATGCGCCCAGGCCGCCTCAGAGCGCAGACGCTCGGGGTTGTCGCCGGCGGCGGCGAGCAGTGCGGCCGCGGTGTCGATGCCCACGCCATAGACGGCGAGCAGCTCGGGGGCAGTGTCTTCGAGCAGCGGGGTGATCATCGCGTCGAGGTCGGAGATCTCCTCTTCGAGATCGGCGACGCGATGAGCCAGCGAGGAGAGCGATGCCTTCGTCGCCGCGGTCACCACGTCGGGCGAGCGCGTCGGACGCAGTCCTTGGGCGGCGGCGACGAAAGCAGCGATGGGGAGGCCCTTCAGTTTGCTCTGGAGCTGGTCAGGGGCGCTGAAGGTGAGCTGGCGCATCTGGGTGAGCGCCTTGATGCGCGCCCCGCGGGCCGAGCGCTTGGCGACGACGAGGACCCGGATGGCCTCGACACCGCCGTCTCTGCTCTCCGCCGTTCCATGGGCTCGGCCGGACTGGGTGGCCCGGGCCGCCTCGAGCGCGTCGAGGGGATCGGACTTGCCGGACTGGCGCCGGGCCTGGCGGTTCTGGCGGTCCACCTCGACGACGTGGACTCCTGCTTTGGTGAGGAAGCGGGCGATGCCGGCCCCATAGGACCCCGTCCCCTCCACGCCGACCTTTCCGATGGAACCGAAGGACTGAAGCCAGTTGAGCAGGGCCGAGTACCCGTCGGGGTCGGCCCCGAAGGACTGGGTGCCGAGCAGGCCCCCGACTTCGTCGAGGGCAGCGGCCACATGGACCTCGCCGTGAGTGTCGATGCCACCGGTGACGGCGCGCGCGGCTTCTACGATGGTCATGCCATCCCTTCCTTTCCTTAACTCGGTTGAGGGGTGGCACGGCCGTCCCGAGAAGGATGACGGTGAGGTCGGACTGCTGTGAACAGACCGGCCACTCACCCCTCTGGAACGGGGCGCGCCGCGCCTCGATTGATTTGTCCGGAGCTCCAGTCGACGGGGCGTGGACGCCATGATCGTCCACCTGATCTGAAGTCAGACCGGCAACTCCGGTGCTCCCGAAACTACTGACGCCCAACCTTGCAGCGGTGGACCCTTACGGGAGCTTCACAACATCATTGGCGTATGGGGTTATCTGAGCTGCTCGCTCGATAAGGGCAGCGGTCTAGAGGCTAGACAGGTCCGTATGAGATCGGGGCGCTTTCCTTTCGGTTGATGCTGAGGCTGAACACGTCGTTTCGACCGTAATGACCAGCAACGTCGAGAGTTCGGTGGGCTGCCGCAACCTGTGCGGGCTCGGTATCGACTACCAGCAGGCCGTGCTCTTCGTGCAGGGGTCCTGCCACCACCTTCCCGCCGGGAGCGATGACCACAGAGTCACCGGGGTTGAGCCATTCGTCGGAGTCGGGAAAGAGCCGTTCACGCTCGGGGAAGTCGGCTGGCACGTCGCAGGCTCGCATGGAACAGCCCGCACCGACGACCCAACATCGGCCCTCGGCGGCGATATGACGCATCGTAGCGAGCCAGGTGTCGCCCGAGTCCCAGGTCGGAGCCAGGTACAACTCGACCCCTTCCGCGTAGAGCGCGTAACGGGCGAGGGGCATGTAGTTCTCCCAGCAAATCAGCGAACCCAGTCGGCCGGCCTCAGTTTCGGTGACCCGCAGGCCACGGGCATCGCCCTCTCCCCAGACCATCCGTTCTGGGTTGGTGGGCATCAGCTTGCGATGGCAGTTTCGGATCTCTCCATCAGATCCGATGGTGACGACCGTGTTGTAGATGGTCGCCCGGCTGAAACGTCCCTCGCGCTCGTGGATGCCGCAGACGACGGTGACACCGCGCTCCGCCGCCGCGTCACGAAGTGGCCGCAGCCCATCGGCTGTTAGATCGACGCTGTTCTCGACGAGCCTGGCGTGGAAGGCCGAGGTGAGTCCGTAGTCGGGTCCTGGGCGCAAGCGCCAGATCCATACCGGATAACCCGGAACGTAGGCCTCGGGGAAGACGACGAGTCGAGCCCCGGCGTTAGCCGCCTCCTGGAGCTGGTCAACGGCCGCGGCAAGTGTGGCAGGACCATCGAGGAGGACCGGTGGCCGCTGGACCACCGCCACCCTCACAGTGTCGTGATCGGCCATGTTGGGCACTCCTGGCGGTAGGGGCAATTCGGTGCTCTGTTACATGGTCCTATTTAGTGATGGTAATGGTCTGCCCACTGATCGAGGTCGTGGCCAGGGTGCCCGAGACCGGATCGAACAAGGTCAAGTCGGCGCTGCCGAGCGCCTTGTTACCCTGCTTGAAAGCGAACCCTCCGAACGCAGTCACGTTCACGGTGACCGTCTCCGATACGCCCGTGCACGGCACGCCCGGGAAGTTGTTGACAAAGGATCCGCTACCCTGCGCCAACTTGTGGCCACTCACCTGGGTCACGCTCGCATCTCCGAACGCCACGTTCAATGACGGGTCACACGTGAACGTGATCGCGACCGAAACGGATGCGCCAAGGGGACCGAGCTGCACCTGGCCGATCGACAGCTGCGTCGGGATCAAGGTCGCAGTTGCCGACGCCGGCGATGACAGCAAGGCAAGCGCACCCAGCGCGATCGGGACGGGCAAAGCAAGACGGAACAGTCGCATGGGTCTCTCCCTGTTCGTTCGGGTGCCCCACCCCGACCAATGAACTGTGGCTTAACACGCTTCGTCTTCGGCGACAACCCCGTCAGCCCCAAGAATCCCCCATTTTCGAAACACCATTCGAGAAGGGACCCGCCGAGGGGCCGGCCCAGATTCGTACCGGGGCACGCCAGTCAGAAGCCTCCGCCCGCTGGCCCGTCAGATTCGGCGCGTGTCCGCGGCAAGGCTTCGACGTACCGGCCCTTGCCCTTCCGATCCGTCCAGATCCCCTTCCAGGCTGGCTCCGGGCGGCAGTGGGTCGCCTGTAGCTGGCGGCTTTAGCCCGCGTGGCCGATGAACTCGACCACCGTTCATCCTGTCCGCTGGGTCGTGAAGCGACGGAGGCGCTGGCCGAGAAGTGCGGTTTCGAATGGCCAGCACGTCCAATGGGAGCGCCCACTAACTGACTCCCGGGGTGACGACCCGACGCCGCCGGCCTCCAGTACTGTGCGCCCCTGCGATTCGGCCGGCGCCCAACCCTCGGGGGGCCATGGGTGTGGAGCAGCGGGCGCCGGCCGGTTCGCCTGCCCACAAGATTATGGGCGAGTTCTGGTATTTACCTGCGGGCCGACGTTACGGATTCGTGCTGGCGGCTGTAGACGAGAGCCCAACAACGCATCGGCTGGGCAATGAGGCCGGGCAGGGCTCGCCGGGCTCGGGCATCGGGCTCATGGGGCGAGGGTAGACCGACCGTGGATCTCGTGACCTACACAGCGCCCCAAACCGGCGACGCTCCTATCAGTTGTCAAGCCCCTTTTGCGACGCTCGGAATGCAGACAGCGGGCAGAACAGTGATGAGTCACTCGGTGAGGACATGCTCTTATCAGGCCACGCGTCAGCAGAGAGGTGGTCCCGGGCCGTGGGTCGGCGAGTCGCCGGAAAGTCAGCCCCAGAGGGCGACAGTTAGGGGATGAGCCAGACCCACGGCCCTGGGTTCAGCCGCGAGGCAGATAGCGGTAGAGCTCGCGGGCGACGTAGCGCTTGAGGAGTCGGATGACATCTCGCTTGGAGCGTCCCTCCTTCACCTTGCGTTCGAAGTAAGCGGTGGTCTCAGGGTCGTGGGCGATGCGGACCATGACGATGCGCCAGAGCGCGCTGTTCGCCTGACGGTCGCCACCCCGGTCGAGTCGATAACGGCCCGTGCTCTTGCCCGACGACGCCGGGATGGGCGCGACCCCGCACAGATGGGCCCAGGCGGCTTCTGAATGGAGGCGCTCGGGGTTGTCCCCGGCACTGACCAAGAGGGCGGCTGCCGTGTCAGGCCCGACCCCAAAGCGTGAGAGCAGCTCGGGTGCTGCTGCCTTCAACGGTTTCTCGATCCTCTCGTCGAGTTCAGCGATCTCGTCCTCGAGGCCTTGAATCCGACGGGCCAGCGAACACAGCGATGCCTTGTGGGCCGCCATCACGAGATCTCCCGAGCGCGACGGCCGCAGCCTCGCCGCCTCGGCGACCAGCGCCGTCACGGTCAAGCCCCTCAGGCGAGAGCGCAGCTGGTCCGGAGCCGTGATTGTCGCCGCTCATCGAAATCCGCGTTATTCGCTCACCGAAATTCGCGCTGAAGCCGGGCTCCGGTTGACAGGTTAACCCCGCCTCCTCGGGGTCTTCTCGGGCGGGCCGGCGAGGTCCGTCAGCGGCTTGGTCAGAGCCTCGTGTTCGCGCAGGCGCCACGACGGCCCCTTGATGTTGATGACCGTCGCCCGGTCCAAGAGGCGGTCGAGAATCGCGGCTGCGACAACGGAGTCGCCCCCGAAGAGCTCGGCCCAGGCCGGCAGGCCGCGGTTGGTGGTGACGATGGTGGCCGAGCGCAGCTCGTAGCGCCGGTTGACCACCTGGAAGAAGGCGTTGGCCTCGGTGCGGTCGAAGGGCGTGATGCCAACGTCGTCGATGACGAGGATGCTGGGCGAGGTGTACGTGCGGATCTTCTGGTTGAACGTCCCCTCGGCCCAGGCGCCGACGAGCGCCTTGGTCATGTCGGTCGCCCCGCTGAAGTAGCCGCGATAGCCGGCCTCGACCGCCTTGATCCCGAGGGCCACGCCGAGATGGGACTTTCCGCACCCGGGTCGTCCGAGCAGCAGGACCGGATGGCCCTCTCGCACGAAGTCCAGTTCGGCCAGGTCGGAGATCACCTTGGGGTCGATGGAGGGCTGGAAGTCGAAGTCGAACTCCTCGAGGGTCTTTCTGAACGGGAAGTGGGCGAAGCGCAGCCGGGCCGACAGACGCCTCTGGCGGGTGGCGTCGACCTCGGCGCTGAGCACGCTGGCCAAGAACTCGAGATGGTCCGCACCGCGCGCCTCGGCGTCGTCGGCGAGCTCGGCGAACACCTCGGCCGTGCGGACGAGTTTGAGGTAGTCGAGATCCCCTTTGATCTGCTCGATGAGCGTGGCCTTGCTCATGACATCGCTCCGTCGGGCTCGATCGCGCCCGCCACGTTGGCGTCTGCGGCGATATCCACAGGCAAGGTGGTGTCGGGGTGCGGGCCGATGACGCCCATGTCGGCCAGATCGGGGACGGCCACGTCGTAGTCGCCGACCTCGAGATCGAGCGCCGGTGCGGCCGCGACGACACCGGGCTCGACGACGCCGAGCCGGCGCCGCCCGAGCACGATGGCCTCGGCTTCGCGCTTGTGCTCGGGCAGCCATTGGGGTTCTGAGCCCTTGGGTGCGAGGTGGTGCAAGGCCACCATCTGTCCGAGAAAGCGCAGCTCGATGACCGAATAGCCGATGGGCTGGCGCACCTCGATGACCTTGCCGGCGAGAGCGGGCGGGGCTGAGTAAAAGACGGTGTCCCACTCGACGAGGGGGATGCGCCCGACCCGACGGGTGTCGCGCACCGCGGTGTCGAAACGCACGGCGGGAAGGCGTCCGAGCACATGGTGCTCCGTCTCGAAGCGCACCGCCGGGGCCACACCCGTCGTCCCGTGGGCCACGGCGTGGAAGTAGCGCTCGAGCCAGCGCACCGCCCGGCGGTTGAGCTCGCCGACGTCTTCGGGCGGGTCGAGGTCGGCTTCGGAGAGGAAGCCGCGTTTGAGGTCGCGGAAGGGCCGCTCGATCTTGCCCTTGCGCTTGGCGTCCCCGGCGTCGCAGGCCTTGAGGGCCAGGTCGTGATGGCGGGCGAAGGCAAGAGCGAGGGGATGAAAGACGAAGCCCTTGGACTTGGACCGCCCGAGTTGTCCCATCCGGTCGGTGCGCCCGAGGGCGGGGACGCCGCCGATGGACTCGAAGAAGCGGACCAGGCCTTCGAGGGTGTGGTGCTGGTCGATGGAGGGGGCGAAGAACCAGAACTTGATCCGGCTCCAGCACAGCACGCACCCGAAGCAGTGCAGCTCGTGGCCCCAGCCCCAGCGCCGGGCGAAGCTGTTGCAGTCGGACCAGTCGAACTGGAACTCCTCGCCGGGCACCGTCTCGATGGGCATGGTCACCATCACTGCGCCTCTCGTCGGGCCGCGCACTGAGTGCAGGTAGCGAGTCAGCGTCGGATACGAGCCGGGATATCCCTCGGCCGCGATCACCCGCATGATCGACGAGCCCTGCAGATCGGCGTTGTGGGCCAACAGGCCACCGATGCGGGCCTGCCAGCGGGCGTCGATCACGAGGTCCTCTTCGGGGACGCTCCTCTTCGGAGGCGGCCCCCCGTTCTTCAGCCACGACGACACCGTGGCCGGGTGGAAGCCGAGGTGCTCGGCGATCTGCTTGATCGTCCAGCCCCCGGCATACAGGGCCTTCACATTCATGTACTCCTCCTGGGTCATCATCTGTTTCGGCTTCCTCCAGCTCGTCGAATGCTTGCCAGCACCGACAAGTTGGAGGGGCCATGACCCCGACCGGTGGATGCCCGGTCAGGAGGAGCGCGGCCTCAGCGACCGCGAAATTTCAGTGAGCGTTAAACGCGGGGTTCCGTGAGCGCCGCGACAGTGATCACGAGATGGCGCATCTGGGTCAACGCCTTGACCCGGGCCTGGCGAGCGGAACGCTTGGCGACGACGAGGACTCGGATGGCCTCGATGGCCCCGTCCCTGGACTTCGAAACGCTCTTCGCCCGGCCACCGAGGGCGGCTCGAGCACCGTCGACGGCATCGAGGGGATCGGACTTGCCGCTGCGTCGGCGCTCCGCCCGGTTGGGGCGGTCGACCTTGATCACCTCGACATCTGCTCGGCGCAGGAACCGGGCCAGGCCCGCTCCATAGGAGCCCGTGCCTTCCACCCCGACCTTGGTGAGCGCACCGAATCCCTCGAGCCAGTTGAGCAACGCCTTGTAGCCGGCCGAGTCGGTGTCGAAGCGCTCCGTGCCGAGCAGTGCTCCGAGCGGATCGAGGGCGGCGGCGACATGGACGTCGAGGTGAGTGTCGACGCCACCGGTGACACCCCACGCAGCTTCTACGATGGTCATGGTCATCCCTTCTCTAAACGGTGTTAGGGGACGCACGGCCGTTCCGGATCGGAGCGACGGGCGGTCCAGGTTGTTCGTGCAACCCGGACCAATCACCCTTTCTCGGAGACGGGACGTGCCGCTGTCAATGTGCGAGACGAGCTGGACCCGCACGCACTCTCGAAACTATTGAGGCCCAGTGACTCAGTGGTGGACCCTCACCCATTGTCACTGTTAGGGGACAGCGCACGTTAGCTACCCCCGGCGCTCGCCGCGTCCGCTGGTCGGCTTGTACTCATAGATCGTCGTTGTGAGAATGCAACCGCCCGGCTGGATTATCTCCACCCGCAAGATGCCGGTGGATGCGTAAAAGTCGAGCCCCTCTGCTTCGAAGGTGCCGGAACAGCTGCTCTCTTGCGGAATCGATCCCAGGTCAACCACATGCCCCATCACGCTGACGCCGTGAAGCGAGCTCGGCAGCTCTATCTCCAGTAGCGGCTTTTCATTGGGAAAGAGGGTTCGTGTGTCGTCGTCAGAGGCGCAGATCAGTCTGAGGGGAGTCACGAAGTCACAACCCTGGATGTCGTTGACCTCGTGATCAAGTCCGATGTACCCGGCCAGCTGCAGCGAACCGCCATCAGGGGGGGTCTGGGGGTTGAGGACAGGCGTCGGGTAGATCTGCAGATGGCCCATGGTCCCCCATTCACCGGCAACCATCCATTGGGCGTCCTGTGAAATGGTGGCAAAGGAATTGTTGTACAACTCACCCGTGCAACAGCGTGTGGACGTATTCGAAGCTGTCGCCAGACGGGGTCGTGACGAGAAACATCTTGGAGCTTCCGGAACTCGGCCCCTGGTAGGCGTCGAAATGTAACCGCGGAGTGAGTCGGGGTCGCCGATGTGTGTCCAGCCCTGAGCGGCCAGGTTGCTCGGGACCGAGGAAATCCCCTCTATACAACTCGAAGGTGTTTTGACGAGGTTCGAAGACCGTTGTCGCACCCTGGCCCGCCAAGAGTGTGTTCTCGTCGTAACTCCCCAGCTGCAGTCCAGCCCAGCGATGCCGGCCTGAGAACCCGGCACGGCAGGGCGCTCGGTTCCATCGGCAGCCAGCGTGGAGCTGCTAGGCCCATGCCCCAAATAACCGCGACACTGGCAATCAAAAGAACGAGCGAGTCAATGCTCCAGGCCCATGTTTTGCGCCGCATTCTGGCTTCGCTTCGTCCCTCTGCCCCCGAGGAGAGCCTGTCCGTCTTGCACTGGATGGCTCGAAGGCTGAACTCTTAACACATCCACGGGGACAGTGCCCGGAGATTCACGGCCCAGGCAGTCTGACACCTTCGGACACCCACATCAGAGGGTTCAAGACAGGTCTCCGCACCAGAATGGCAGCCAGCGAGGCACTCGCTCTGGAGCCTTCCTGCTACTCTTCGACTGTCAATCTAATCCGTCCATCTAGCCTCCCCGACTGGCGCATCTGTGCCGCTGGGTATCACCCCGTCCCGGCAGCGAGGATTGAAGTGGTCGCTGAGTGATCCACCACTTCGGTGATGGAGTTGGTCAGCGTGTGGGTGGGTGCCAAGGCCAGGTCTGACTCAACTGAACCGGCTGACATCCTTTCGGACTGTCCTCAGTACGATCCGTCGGCCTGGCCCGGTCACCCACTCGACACCCGCCGGTCGGACGGAGTGACCTCTATAGGAGCCTGCCTCACACAGGCCCGTCGCTGTCTTGTCCGTCGTCCCGCTGGTGCGGTGTCACCCCAACCCAATCCAACGAAGGGATGACAGTGACCAGTTGCCACGATGCATCACCGGCGGCGTCGATACGCA
This sequence comes from uncultured Acidimicrobiaceae bacterium, assembly GCA_963764305.1. GTDB lineage: Bacteria > Actinomycetota > Acidimicrobiia > Acidimicrobiales > RAAP-2 > Bog-473. Next base: position 176,429 of record CAVXSD010000008.1, read on the forward strand.
CCTCGACGTCCACGTAGCTGCTGCTTTGGACGACCGAGGGGCGCTCCTTGGCGTCGAGAGCTTCGCCACCACGGAGGGCGGCTACAAGAGAAATTGCTGGCCTGGCTGAGCGGCTTCGGCCCGGTCGAGCTCGTCGGCGTCGAAGGGACCGGTTCCTATGGAGCCGGGCTCACCCGGCACCTCCAAGCCGAGCAGGTCCGCGTCGTCGAAGTCGATCGCCCCAACCGCCAGCGCCGCCGACGCAAGGGCAAGTCCGATCCCCAAGACGCCATCTCGGCTGCCCGGGCCGCCCTATTCGGGTGACGCCTGTGGCGAGGCCAAGACGAGGGACGGAAACGTCGAATCCATGCGGGTTGTCCGCGTCGCTCGGTCCTCGGCCCGCAAGGGCCGCACCCAGGCGCTCAACCAGATGCGCAACCTGGTCTCGACCACGCCTGAGCCAATCCGAGCCGAGCTCCGGGGCCTCAACGTCTTCCACCTCCTCGAGCGGGCCTCCACCTATCGGCCCGGGACCAAGCGCGACGTCGTCTCGCTGACCAAGTTGAGCTTGCGGATGTTCACCCAGCGCGCCCTCACCCTCCAAGAGAAGATGTCCGAGATCGACGCCATCTTGAAGCCCTTGGTCAAAGAGACCGCCCCCCGGCTCGTCGGCGCCCTGGGCATCGGCACCGACGCCGCTTCGGCACTGTTGGTCACCGCCGGCGACAATCCCGAGCGACTGCGCAACGAGGCGGCTTTCGCACATCTCTGCGGTGCTTCACCGCTCGATGCCAGCAGCGGCAAGCAGGAGCGTCACCGGCTCAAACGCAGTGGTGATCGCCAAGCCAACTCGGCTCTGTGGCACATCGTGATCACTCGGATGGTCTATGACCCGCGTACCACCGAATACATCGATCGACGCACCAAGGAAGGTCTCACCAAGAAAAGAGGCGATGCGATGTCTCAAGCGCTATGTCGCCCGAGAGGTATTCAGCCTCCTACCTCACGAGAAATAAGGGCTTGACAACCCATAGGAGCATCGTACGGGGACACGCTGCTCAACTGCGCAGGTGAGTCTCGCTCAAACTAGAGAGGGATGTGCTCACACGCCCACCTGGCGAAAGAGCGCGGAATGTGTCTTCGGAGTGAGTACGGAACCCATCGTCTCCATAGGTCTAAGGGACGGGTCCTCGCTGAGAACTCCATCTTCCATCGGCCCGTTCGATGCGCCGTCGCTATATCGAAGTTCTCCTCAGTAATCACGCCATGTCCACACGTCAGAACCACCGCGATGGATCAATGAAGATATCGCTGATGATGTCCGATCGACTGGCGGCGAGCATCACTGCCTCAAAGACCAGTCTTGTCATTGGGCACTTCTGATCGTCAACGTACTCCTGGAATTTCTCGTCAACCTGCCAGTGGGCCCAGGACCAGTCTTCGATCAGATAAATACCGTTTGGACGAAGATACGGCAGAAATACGTTGAGCGAAGTCTTGGATGGTTCGTAGAGGTGTGAGCCGTCATCGATCACAAGATCGAGGGAACGATCACCGAAATTTCTTGGGCGATCGCCCGGAGGGCCTTCTGGTCTGCTTGATTGGTCCCGTAATACAGTCGGACCCGATCAGTCGCCTGTCGTTTCTCAAGGTATCGATCCAATGCCTCGACGCGTTCTTCTTGGATATCGACACCGATCAATCGTGCTGGCGAAAAAAGTTCCTCGTAGAGCGCGATACTCCCGCCTTTGAAGATTCCGAACTCAATCATGTTGTGAACGGGTTCAGGCAGGTGCTTCATGGTCGTCTCGACATTCCAGCGATTCTTGAGCAAGACGAACTCCTCCGAAGTTGATTCGGCG
>CAVXSD010000009.1:0-441141 GCA_963764305.1 uncultured Acidimicrobiaceae bacterium
CACTCAGGGGCTCACTCGCCGTGGACATGCCGCTAGCTTGCCAGTTCAGATTTCCTTGGTCCATGGACCAAAGTCCCTGCTTGATGCGGCACTCCGTCGCTCGCTCTGAGCCTGGCCTCCTGGGCGACGTCAGACCGCTTGACGGTGCCTGCCAGGCACTTCAGCCCGCGGGCTGTCCCCCGGTAGGCGGTGCGGTACCCGATCGAACACAACGGTGCTGTCTGCGCCGGGCCCGTGCTGCCATCGGTGTCCGCACTTCGACCAGGCGTGAAACGGGCGGCATTCCCCTAGGTGAATCCGGCTGGCAGGTGATGACACTTCGCCTACATGAGTGTGAACCTTCCATATGACGGACCGACCGTCACACCTTCCAGGTTGACAGCCAAATCCCATAGACACGACCCAAGGAGTAATCCCATGCCCGACGACACCCCCGTCCTGGACACCATCGCCGATATGACTGCGGCGTCGATCGCTCGTTGCGGCCTGGATGACGACCAGCTGATCCTGGTCCGACTCGCCGCCCTGGCTGCCGTCGACGCCCGCCCGGTGTCCTACCTGGCGCACATTGGACCATCGGTCGAGGCGGGAGTCACGCTCGAACAGGTGCAAGACGTCCTGGTGGCCGTCGCTCCCATCATCGGGACGGCTCGGGTCATGGCGGCCGCAGAGCACATTACGGAAGCATTGGGCTTCGCCATCGCCGTTGCTGAAGCTGTGGCTGAAGCAGAAGCCAGCGCCTGACCACCCCCTTCAGAAAACCAAAACCCTCTGAATCAACCGAAGAAAAGGAGATACATCATGGCAAAGCCCGACAGCGTGTTTGTCTACGTCGGTACCTACCCGAGCGAAATGGCGGCGCGAGCCGACTACGACATCGTGAAGGACCTCCACGCCGAAAAGGCCGTGGGTACCTACGACGCCGCGGTCGTCACCAAGGATCCCGACGGCAACGTCCACGTCAACAAGGACGAGACGTCGACCCGCCACGGGGCCTGGGGTGGAGCTGCGGTGGGCGCCGTCGTCGGCATTCTGTTCCCGCCCTCGATCATCGCCGGTGCAGCGGTCGGGGCAGCAGTCGGCGGCGTGGGCGGGCACCTTTGGAAAGGCATGTCGCGTTCGGACGTGAAGGAGTTCGGGGACATTATCGATGCTGGGCAGGCTGCCCTGGTCATCGTCGGCGAAAGCACCGTTGAAGACGCCATCAACAAAGCCGGGCTGAAGGCGGAGAAGCACGCGGCCAAAGCGCTCGACGTGAGCCCCAAGGACATCGACAAGGCGGTTCAAGAGACGGCTCAGGAGCTCAGCTGATCTCGGCCTTCGGCAACGGTGTCATTCCAATATGCCTGGGACAAGCAACTGACGAAAAGGGGTTCGCATGACTTCAAGCGAGACGCAAGTCGTTGAAGAGATGTTCGTCCAAGTCGCCAGCGGTTCGAGGAGTTCAGACGGAGTGCTCACGCTGTCGGGCGTGTCACCCGCGACGCTGTACTTCTCGGACCGCCCCGAACGAGTCGTCGGTCACATGACGAACGAGCAGTTCGTCGAAGGGTGGTCCTTGGGCGACAACAACTTCGCCGCGGATCCTCCGAATGCCGTCCTGTCCTACGTCGATGCTGGGGATAACCGACCGGAAGATTGCGTTGTCGTACTGAGCGATCCGAAGATTGGCGCCGACTCGATTCGGTATTCATGTCAGCTTTTAGAGGGTTCGCTGCCCCAATCATCAGGAGCGTGCACCCTGTTCATCGACCCGTTGGGACGGCCGCTCTCGCCGGTCTCAGTGGCGGGGATGCGTCGTCGGCAGCGGCGGCGGGCCTGAACGGTTTGGGATCCCGACCGTCGTGCGACGAGACAGTCCTTCGTCGTTTTCCGCATCGCCGGTGACGGCGGTGAATGTGCCATTACTCAAAGGAGGGTTCAAATGTCCAGCGTGAGTGCCACCGACACGGCGGCCAGCGTCAAGGAGATCGGGCAGCGGTGGTGGCTGCTGACCGTGTTCGGAGTCATCACGGTCGGCTTCGGTATCGTCCTGACGTTCAAGCCTGGCAAGTCGGTGCACGCCATCGCCATTATCATCGGTATCTGGCTGTTGATCCTCGGCGTCGTTGAGCTCATCCGGGCGATTGGTGCGTCGGGCGAGCGAACGGGATTCGTGATCGTGGGACTGCTGGCGATCGTCATCGCGCTGATCTTGCTGCACCACACGACCACCACGGTCGCTGTCCTCGGGTTTATCGTGGGCATCTTCTGGACCATAGGAGGCGTGACGGAGTTGTTTCACGGCTTCAGCGCGGACGATGGCGCCGTGAGTTGGCCGACCGTCATCTTGGGGCTGATCGGGACGATCATCGGGATCCTCTGCCTCGTCTACCCGTCCCTGTCACTCTCGATCATCTGCGTGATCGTCGGACTGGGAATGATCGTCTACGGCATCGTGGAAATAGCGGCAAGCCTTCAAGTCCGCAAGGCAAAGGAAATCTGAGCGCTCGTATCACTCGGGCATGGATGTAGACGAGTGAGCGGGCGTGTCATTGAAGGAGGCGCGAGTTGAGTAGATCTGTCGAGCATCCGACCCATGAAGAGAGTGCGGCACGAGGCAAGGCCGCACGGGGCGACGTCCCTCGAGAACGCCATGCCGAATGGTCGGCGGGCCACCGCGAGCTGAAGCCACTCGATCTCTTGGCCGAGCAGGCCACGACGCGCGTTCCAGAGCTCGTCCCGATCCGCTACGGGAGGATGGCGGCGACGCCTTTTACCTACTACCGAGGTGCCGCATTACCAATGGCCGCAGACCTCTCCACAGGGCCACGCACCAACCTCGATGTCCAACTGTGCGGCGACGCCCACTTGTGCAACTTCGGGGGCTTTGCCTCGCCCGAACGGGACCTGCTCTTCGACGTCAACGACTTCGACGAGACATCACCGGGACCCTTCGAATGGGATCTCAAGCGCTTGGGGGCAAGCTTTGAGATCGCCGCCCGCAGCCGCAATTTCCCGGCCAAGACCGGTCGCAAACTGGTCACGAATTCGATCTGCTCCTATCGCGAAGCCATGCGTGTGTTCGCCAAGATGTCCAACCTGGAAGTGTGGTACTCCCGCCTGGACATGGCAAGCGTCGCCCAGAAGTGGGGCTCGGAAGTCAGCAGTGATCTACTGGCGGCATTTCAGAAAACGACCGCGAAGGCACAATCGAAGGATCAGCTGAAGGCTCGGGAGAAGCTCACCGAGGTGGTCGACGGCGAGCTCCGCTTCCGGAGTGATCCCCCATTGTTGGTTCGGGTGAACGAGCTCTACAGCGAAGCGGACGCCGGGCAGCTCCGGGAGACGATCCACGAGGGCCTCCGCTCGTACCGACAAACGCTGCCCGGGGACCGTCGTCACCTGCTCGAATCCTACGAGCTCGTCGATGTGGCCCGGAAGGTCGTCGGAGTCGGGAGTGTCGGCACCCGCGCCTGGGTTTCTCTCTTCATGGGAGATGACGCCGACGACACGCTCATCCTCCAAATGAAGGAGGCCGAAGCCTCGGTGTTGGAGCGCTTCTGCATCAAGAGCGTGTTCAAGACGCATGGCGAGCGAGTCGTCGAAGGGCAGCGGCTGATGCAGGCATCGAGCGACATCTTCCTTGGCTGGCAGCAGGTCCCGATCGGTGTGGACGGTAACTCCCACGACTACTACTTCCGCCAGTTGTGGGATTGGAAGCTCTCTGCTGACGTGGACAACCTGGCTGCCGAGGCCCTCCTCGTCTACGCGAAAATGTGTGGCTGGTCGTTGGCTCGGGCGCACGCCCGATCTGGTGACCGGGTGGCCATCGCTTCCTACCTAGGGTCGGGTGACGCCTTTGACCGGGCTCTCGCCGATTTCGCCATCTCCTACGCCGACCAGAATGCGCTGGACCATCAGGCCCTCGTCGACGCCATCGCCGCCGGCTCGGTGCACGCAGAGCTTGGCGTCTAGTCCTTCCACCCAAGAACGCCACTCCGAACGGGTTCTCAGCCCACGGCGGAACGACGAGGAACCCCCTATGTTGGTGCACCTGGTCTTTCTCATATCCCGCCGCCGAGGGACCAATGAATGACTGACACCAAGGTGAGCAAGGGCGAGAATGCAATCCTCGCTTTGGCGTCAACGCAGTTCCTCATGGTGCTGGACTGGTCCTTGATAACCCTGTGGATCAGCTCGCTGGCGCACAATGACCCTGCCAGGATCGGAGAACTCGAGAGTGCCTGACGAAGCCGCGCCGGCCACACCGAGTCCTCCCTCGCCCTTGGAACTCGTCAAGAGCAAACAATACGTTGCGCTCCTGGTCATGGGCGCGCTGGTGGGCATCCCGGTGGCGATTGTCGCCTACTACTACTTGAAGCTGATCGACAAGGGCCAGAACTACTTCTTCAACACGCTTCCCAATGAACTCGGCTTTCATGGTGCGCCGGTGTGGTGGCCCCTTCCCATACTGGCGCTGTGTGGGTTGATTGTCGGCCTGACCCTGCGCTACCTGCCGGGGACCGGAGGCCACAATCCCGCCGAGGGCTTCGCGATGGGGGGAAGTTTCGGACCGAAGGATCTGCCGAGCGTCTTCATTGCGTCGCTGGCAACGCTCATCTTGGGTGGGGTGCTGGGCCCGGAGATGCCGTTGGTCGTGATCGGCATGGTCGTCGCCGTGCTGATCGTGCACCTCATCAAGAAGGACGCACCGAAGCAAGCGGTTGCAGTCATCGGGGCGGCCGGAAGCTTTGCTGCCATCTCGAGCCTGCTGGGATCACCGCTGGTCGGCGCCTTCCTGTTGTTGGAGGCGGCCGGAATCGGTGGCGGTCTCGTCAGCGTGATCCTTTTGCCGGGGCTCGTGGCATCGGGCGTCGGTGCCCTCGTCTTCGTCGCCCTCAGTGACTTTACGAGCACGGGCGTCACGTCGTTCGGCGTGCAGAACCTCCCCAAGGTCGGTTTTCCAACGGGGAGCACGTTCGGCTGGAGCATCGTCATCGGTCTCGTGGCGGCGGTCGTCGGCACCGCCATCCGACGTGCGGCCTTCCAGGTACAGCCCCTCGCTGTACGCCACAAGGTACTTGTGACGCCGATCCTCGGGCTCCTCATCGGCGGTCTGGCAGTGCTCTTCGCCGAGGAGACGGGAAAGAGTTCGCATTTCGTTCTCTTCTCCGGTCAATCGGGTCTGTCCCCGCTCATCGACAACGCAGCGACCTGGTCCGTAGGGGCCGTCATGTTGCTCATCGTCTGCAAAGGACTCGCGTACAGCGCATCACTGGCGGGGTTCAGAGGCGGCCCTGTCTTCCCCGGAATGTTTATCGGTGCCGCAGTCGGGATTGCCTTCTCCCATCTTCCCGGTCTGCCCCTGGTGGACTCGGTGGCGATGGGAATCGGGGCGATGACGTCGGTAGCGATCGGTGGTCTTCCGTTGTCGTCGGTGCTTCTCACCCTGGTCTTCATACAATCCGACGCCTTCCAAGTGATCTCAGTGGTGATCTTGGCCGTGGCCGTGTCATTCGTTGCTTCGGCATGGCTCGAACGATGGTTGATGCCGCCCTCGCGTTCACCTGCGCCGGCTGTGGCGGTTGCGGCGTCTCCAGGACTCGGCGCCCCGGAAGGATCTGGCGGCAACTAGAGGCCCAGGCCGGTGAGGATCCACGGCGAGACGACGCTTCTGCCAGTGCATGTAGCTGACTGTTGGTCCCAAAGACGCGTCTACCTGCCTTTATGGGCTGCCAGTCCTACGCAGACTCTCAGAATCGACCCAGCAACCGCGATCGGTATTCGTGGGTCGGTTTCGTCTCCATGACGGGCGGACTCTTGTCCGAGGTCGCTTGGAACCAGCGGACATAGCGATTCACCAGCGGTGACGCCGAGAGCCCATGGACGAGGACGGACAACCCCACCGTGAGATACGTCACTGTGGCGATTTCTGCAGAGTGCGGGAGATGGGCGTCTTCGACGATCACCGCGAACACGATCGAGGCGAGTCCCCGCGGACCGAACCAGCCCATGAAGGCAACGGTTGCCGGTCGGGCATGCGTACCAACGAGCGCGATCGCCACCGGCACCATCCGCACCACGGTGAGACTCAGCACCGCATAGAGGACTATGTGCCAACTCAAGTGCTTGAACTCCGGACCGAGAAGCACGGCACCAAATACGAGGAAGGTGACGCTGTCGAGCGTGGCTCCGGTCTCCTCGGTGAAGAGCATGGCCTGGGCCACCTCGTTCCTGGCGAGGAGACCAAACATGGCGCCCGCCACGAAGGCGGCGATGAACCCTGACCCACCCAATGCGTTGGCGGCTCCGTAGGCGGCAATCGTCGTGGCCAGGGGAACGATCTGCTGCCAGGTCTTGTCGATCAGATTTCGCCGGCCGGCGAGGACGACGATTCCGCCGGAAAGCAGGGCAGCGCCGGCACCACAGAGGACTCCGTAACCGATCTCTTCCGCCACCACGGTAAGAGGATGGGCCTCAGCGCCGGCGGCGGTGGCGAGAAGGATCAGCAGCAACGGCACGCAGATGCCGTCATTGAGGCCGCTTTCGACGTTTAGTGACTGACGCACAACCTGGGGAAGGCGGTCATCTGTGACGACGGCACTCCCGAGTCCGGCGTCGGTTGGAGCAAGGACGACGCCAAGGATGAGGGCGTCATTGAGTGAGAACGACTTGAAGAGCGCGAACGCCGTGAGCCCGCCGGCGACGACCGTCAAGATCAGGCCCACGCCGAGCAAGCGAACCGGCATCGATGCTTCGCTCTTCAGTGCGCGCAGGTCAACGCGAGACGAATCGGAGAACAACACGACGGCGAGGGTTGCCTCGGCGAGCGTTCGAACGATAGAGCTGGTGGGTTGGACGGCGAGTTCGTCGAGCACCAGAGGGCCGACGAGAACCCCGATCGCGACGACCAGGATCGCCGGGGTGAGCGGGGTCCCCGACAGATATCGCGACACGGATGCCACGAGCAGCAGCGACACACCGATGATCGCGAGCCCGGCACCCATCGCCAGAGAATGCCAGGAGTGGGAACTGCGTGCCCGACTCGCGCCGCACGAGCTTGGGTTACAAGCTGGTCGTACGCACGGAAGCAGGGGCCCGACCCGGCAACAAGCGGCTGTCAAGGGCTGCTGAAGGCTGGCGGAGCGGACCCTTGACAGCCGCGCCGGCCCTGACCCCGCATCGCCCAAAATGGAGTTGGCCGGGCGCTGGGCGGCCGGCCTGGATGCCGCCCTTGGCCATCACTGCGATGAGGCCTTTGACGCCAGGGGAGGTCGGGTGGAATCCGGGCGGCGGGCAGTGCCAGCGGACCTGCGGGGAGCCGATCCAGCTTGCGCCCTTCCGCGGCGAAGCACCTTCGACGATCCCGAATCACCATCGGTGACGGCCAGGGCCGGCGCAGGCGCCAAGCCGGCGCCGGCCCTGGCGGCAACACCGAGTGAATGGTCGTGTGAACGTCGGTCGGTCATCCGGCCCCTCCGACAGGCTTCTTGACTGGGTAGAGCAACTCCTCACAACTCGTCCGATCTGCAGTTGTCCAGATCGGGATGCACGTCGAGCTCGTCTCGGTGGCAGGTCCCCTCGGAAAGGATCGCCAAGCCGATGACGGCGCTCCGATCGCAGCTCAAACTTCTTTGAAAAAGTTTTGACTATCCGTTGATGCGCGCTCGTATCCGTAAATACGCGCTGGTGCGCGCTACGTACGTTTTGACCTGCGTCGACGATCGGCAGTTGTCACACCGGGGATCCACCCTGGCCAGCATGGAACCACCCGGCTTGGACGCCGACGATTGGGAGATGATCAGGGCCGTGGGTCGACGGCTCCGAGCCCGGCAATTCGACGACTTCACGACCCAAGGAGAGGGCTGCGGCTGGTGCCGCCATCCCATTCGCCTGCGGGGCGCAGTCATCGCACGGACGGGCAACGAACGGGTGCGGATCTTCTCGACCGGTGGACTTCCCGACGGCGTGTTCCTCAAGGCCTGCGGGACCCGGCGCGAGAGCCGCTGCCCGTCGTGCGCCGCTGTTTACCGAGGGGATGCCCGCCACCTCGTCCGGGCCGGGTTGATCGGCGGTAAGGGCGTCGACGAGTCCGTGGCTGAGCGCCCCGCCGTCCTGTTGACCCTGACCGCCCCCAGCTTCGGTCCCGTCCACTCGACCGGACACGGCGGGCCGTGCCATCCCGACTCCCAGTCGGCGAGGTGTGTGCATGGTCGCCAGTTGGCGTGTTCGAGGCATCACGATGACCGCGACCCGGTGGTTGGCGCTCCACTCTGCGAGGACTGCTACGACTTTGAGGGCGCAGTGCTGCAGAACGCCTCCACCCCCGAGCTGTGGCGGCGGACCACCATCTACGTGTTGCGCCACCTGGCTGGCACTCTCGGGTGGACCCAGCGGGAGACGAAGGAGCACGTCCGATTGTCCTTCTGCCGGGTGGCGGAGTTCCAGCGCCGCGGCGTCGTACACCTGCACGCCGTCATCCGGGCGGACGGCGTCGACGGGGAGCCGCTTTCGCTCACCGCCGAGCACCTTGCCCGGGCCACGTTGACAGCCGGCCGAGCGGTCACGGTCGCCCACCCCTTAGGAGTCGCCCGCTGGGGCAGCCAGGTCGATGTGCAGATACTCGACCGCTCCGCCGGTCCACAAGCTCAGCAGGTGGCCGGCTACGTGGCCAAGTACGCCACGAAGAGCTCCGATGGCGGCGGCGCCCTCGACGCCCCCATTCGGTCCGAAGAGGAGCTGGCCCGCCGGTCGCTCCCGCCGCACCTGCGCCGGATGGCCGAGACCGCGTGGGCGCTCGGTGCCGACACGGCGTTTGAGCCTTTCCGTCTGCGGCGCCATGCCCACGGTCTGGGCTACGGCGGCCACTTCCTATCCAAGTCCCACCGCTACTCCACCAGCTTCAGCGCCCTCAAGGCCGCCCGGGTCGCCTGGCGAGAAGCCATGCGGCGGGTTAGTGATGGGGATGAGGCAACCGACCGTTCTCTCGAGCGCCGTCTGCGTGCCACCGGAGTCGGCTGGGCCAATCAGGGGGAGGCCCGATGGGCGGCCTTCCAGCAGCGGCAACGACTCGAGGAGCGGCGGCTCGGCAACGAGGAGTGGTACAGCCGGGCGGAGCAGGATATGGAGCGATGGGGAGCGTGGTGAGACTGCCATGAAGCGACGACAGTTCGGATCGGTGCGGAGGCTCCCCTCGGGCCGGTGGCAGGCCAGCTACTGGCACGTTGGTCGTCGGCACGTCGCCGAAGTGACGCTCCTCACCAAGGCCGATGCCAACGCGTACCTGGCGCACGTGGAGACGCAGATCCGGCGGGGCAGCTGGATCGACCCCTGGGGCGCCCAGATCGGCTTCGCCGACTGGGCCGAGGAGTGGAAGGCGACCATCGTCGACCTGCGACCATCGACGAAGGCCCGTGACCTCGGGTACCTCCGGCGCTACGTCCTACCCCGCTTCGGTTCGCTCGAGCTCGGTGAGATCGACCACATGATGGTGCGGTCCTGGGTGTCCGAGCTCAGTGGATCGGGACTCGCACCCTCGACGACGACCAAGGCGGCGCAGCTGCTCAGCAAGATCATGCGGGCCGCCGTACAGGCCGGCTATCTGCCGAAGTCGCCGTGCGACGGCGTGCGGCTGCCCCGGATAGAGCGGGTGGAGATGCGCTTCCTCGAGCCCGGCGAAGTCATGGCCCTGGCCGACGCCATGGACCCGCGCTACCGGGCGACCGTGCTGCTCGCCGCTTACGGCGGACTGCGGGCGGGCGAGCTGTTCGGGCTGCGGGCCAAGCGGGTGGACCCGCTGCGACGGACCGTCACCATCGCCGAGACGGTGGTCGACGTGGGCGGCCACCCCTACTTCGGGCCACCCAAGACCCGGGCCGGCCGGCGTAGCGTCCCGCTCCCCCGCGTCGCCGCCGACCCGCTGGCCGACCACCTACGCACGTACGACCGCCAGCCTGACGACCTCGTCTTCACGGCACCAGAAGGTGGACCGGTGCAGCTCAACGTGTGGCGGCAACGCTTCTGGGCGCCGGCGGTGCGCGACGCCGGCCTGGCGCACCTGCGTCCGCACGACCTGCGACACACGGCGGTGGCGCTGTGGATGGCTGCAGGCGCCAACCCCAAGGAGGTGGCGGCACGGGCCGGCCACACGTCGGTGAGCTTCACACTCGACCGCTACGGGCACCTGTTGCCGGGCTCCGAGCAACGCCTGAACGACGCGCTCGACGCGCTGGCGGAGGGCGCGCAACCGACGGCTGAGGTCATGCACGACACCGACGACGCGTCGCATGCGCGAGAAAAAGCGGTTTCGTTCGCGCACGTAGCGCGCACGCCGGCCGACGATGAAGAGATCGTCAGCGACGGGCAACGCGCTGACCAGGGAGAACAGAGTGGGCGCTGCGGGACTCGAACCCACGACCTCAGCCGTGTGAAGGCTGCGCTCTAACCAGCTGAGCTAAGCGCCCTGGCGGATTGCCGAACCACAACCGTAGCCTGCGTGAACCCAGCCACCCGCGGGGACGGGGGTGATTTTTGGGCGCTCCATCGGCCCGGTACCCTGACATCGACATGTCGCCCATCGCCGGAAACGGCTACAGCAAGCTACAGACCTGGAGCGCCCGCATCAGGGGTGCCTTCACCGGGCCGGCGACTGCGAGGGGATCCGAGGTGAAAACGGATCCCGGCGAAATCATCCCGCCCGAGGAGCGCAAGGCGGTGATGTCCACCCTGAACCCGTTGGAGGCCAAATGGTCCCTCGCGGGGCTGGTGGTGGCCACCGTTGCCGGCATCGCCATCCCTGCGTATTTCATCGCGGACAACAAAGTCACCAAAGCGGGGAAGAACACCATCGCCGTCGCTCCCGACGCCAAATTGCTCGGAGGCCTCATCCTGGTGCTCTGCGCCATCGGGTTCGTATCTCTGTGGAAAGGAAAACGCACCCTCCTTACATTCGCCTTCTTCCTGATCGGCTTCGCTTTCACGATCTTCCTCGGACCGATCGGATTCGCCTTCATCCTCCTCGGCGGTTGGCTCATGCTGCGGGCGTGGCGCATCAACAAATACGGCACCACGAACACCAAGACGATCGCCAGGGAGGCCGCGGCTCGCCCGCGGGGACGGGATCGGAAGGCCACCACACGGTCGACATCCAAGGCGACCTCGAGCCCGGACGTCCGGAAGCCGCCGAGCGCCAGCAAGCGCTACACGCCGAAGGCGCCGCCTCGGAAGAAGATCCCGAAGGCGACCGAGTAAACGGTCAGCGACGTCGGGCGGAGCCGAGTGACGTCAGCTGGGGGGCTCGATCAGGAGCGCCGACCGCAGCAACCGGAGTGCGTCGGTCCGGCGACGCACCAGCGAGCGAGCCGAGGGCTCCTCCCCCAACGCCCGCAGCACCTCGACTTCCGTGACCATGCCGATGACCGTGGAGTAGATGGCCAACAACAACAGCCGGGGATCGTGGCGACGCATCGCGCCGGCGTCCATCTCCGCCTCCAAGAACGACGAGGCCCGCTGCATTAGAGGTTCGAGGGCGATGGTCATCTGGGTCGCCGCCGGAGGGCCGAGCCGCCCGACCTCGCGGAGGAACCCGAGCAGGTCCGGCTGGCGTGCAGCCAAGCGGAACACCGAGCGCACGACGGCTTCGATCCGCTCCCAACCCTTTCCAGCTCCCCGGAGTGCCGACTCCAACGCCGACGAAAGATCATCCGCACTGCGGGCGATCACTGCCTCCAGCAGAGCATCCTTTGACGGGAACCAGTAGAGGATCGACTGCTTCGTCAGGTCGAGCCCCTTCCCGACGGCATCGAGGGACGTTGCCTCGTACCCCCTGCTGGCGAACGAGGCGAGGGCGGCGTCCAGGATGCGGTCCTTGGTCGACGAGCTGGGCACTTACCAAATGGTAGACAGAATCGGCGAGCGGTGGTAGACATTTCTGATGCCCATTGAGCGGGTTCTCCGTGGGAAACGCTTCTTCATCACCGGCGCCACTGGGTTTCTCGGCACCGCCCTGGTCGAGCGCATCCTCCGCTGCGTCCCCGATGCCGAGGTGACGGTGCTCGTGCGGCCCGGGCGCCGAACCAACGCCGCCGCCCGAGTCGCCCGCGAGGTGATCAAGAACGACTGCTTCGACCGCCTGCGCTCGGAGCTTGGAGACGACTTCGAGGGGGAAGTGGCGCGCCGGGTCCACGCCGTCGCCGGCGATGTGAGCCGCGACGGCCTCGGGCTCGACGAAGAGGGGCGCCGCGCGTTGACCGCGGCCGACGTGGTCATCCACTCGGCGGCCACCGTCTCCTTCGACGCTCCGCTGACTCAGGCCGTCGAGATCAACCTTCTCGGCCCGTCCCGGGTGGCCGCCGCCATCGCAGAAACCGGATCGGCTGCACATCTCGTCTCGGTCTCGACCGCGTACGTCGCCAGCACCCACCAAGGTGAAGCCAAGGAGGAGCTGCTCAGCGAGAACCGCTTCACACTCGATGTCCCGTGGGAAGCCGAGGTGACCTCGGCCCGACGCCTGCGCGACGACCTGGAGGCCGAGTCGCGCAAACCCGACAGGCTGCGCGCGCTTCACCAAGCAGGCACGCGGCGGACATCGGCGCCGCCGGCGATCACCTGATCGCCTCGAAGGCCGAGAAGCTTCGCGATGAATGGGTGAACAGCGAGCTGGTGACGGCCGGCACGGCACGCGCGCTCTCGCTGGGGTGGCCTGACGCCTATCCGTTCACGAAGGCGCTCGGCGAGCGGGCCCTCGTCGAGCAGTGGGAAGGCCAGGTGCCAATCACGCTTGTACGGCCTTCGATCATTGAGTCCGCGCTGGCGGAACCCCGGCCCGGTTGGATCCGGGGCTTCCGGATGGCAGAGCCCATCATCGTGTCCTACGCCCGTGGCTTGCTCCGCGAATTCCCCGGCGTGCCCGAGGGCATCGTGGACGTGATCCCCGTCGACCTCGTGGTGGCCGCCATCCTGGCCGTGGTGGCGCGAGGCCCGGAGAAGGGGCGGCCGAAGGTGTACCACGTCGCTTCGGGGGTGCGGAACCCGTTGCGCTACGGGCATCTCGTCGAGCTGTCGGAAGACTTCTTCAGCCGCAATCCCCTCTACGACGAACGGGGCCAGCCCATCAACGTGCCCGAGTGGTCCTTCCCGGGCCGGGGGCGGGTCCAACGGCAGCTCAAGCGCGCCGATGCCGCCATGACGTTCGTGGAAAAGGTGATCACTGCCTTGCCGATCCGAGGCAAGCAGGCGCAGCTGGCCGCCCGCATGGAGGACAGGCACGCGTTGGCAAAACGAGCCCTCGGCTACGTCGAACTGTACGGCGCCTACACAGAGACCGATGCGCGCTACCGGGTGGACAACCTGATGGAACTGTGGGCGGCTGGCGACGACGACGACCACGGGCGCTTCGAGTTCGACCCAGGCGCCATCGATTGGGACCATTACGTCCACGAGATCCACCTGCCTTCGGTACTCGAGCACACCCGGGTGCGCACGAAGCCCGGCCGATCGGTGGTGGACAAGCGGCCGGACCGGCAGCGCCGGGCCATCCTGGCGCCGGAACGGCACCTCGCCGTGTTCGACCTCGAGCACACGCTGATGTCGTCCAACGTCGTCGACACCTACGCCTGGCTCGCCAGCCGCCACCTGTCGCCGTCAAGACGGGCGCGCTTCGTCGCGGATCTCCTCCGGCAGGCCCCTTCGCTGCTGGCGTTGGACCGACGCGACCGCGGCGACTTCCTGCGCTCCTTCTACCGGCGCTTCGAGGACGCGCCACTCGATCGGTTGCGGGAGGACTCGTGGGAGCTCTTCCACCGCCAGCTGATCACCCGGTCCTTCCCCGAGGGGTTCGCCCGGGTGCGGGCGCACCGAGCCGCCGGCCACCGGACGCTGCTCATCACGGGAGCGCTCGACTTCATCATCGAGCCGATACGGCCGCTCTTCGACGACATCGTGTGCGCGGTCATGGAGTCGCGTGACGGCCGGCTGACGGGCCACCTGACGACACTGCCGCCCATCGGCGAAGCGCGGGCCCTGGTGCTGGCCGACTACGCAGACCTGCACGGCCTCTCGCTCGAGGAGTCCGTGGCTTACGCCGACTCGGCCAGTGACCTGGCCATGCTGGAAGCCGTCGGCTTCCCGGTGGCGGTGAACCCCGAGTCCCGGCTCTCGGCCATCGCCCGGCGCCGGGGCTGGCACGTGGAGCACTGGGCCAAGGCGGAGGGCGGCTCGCACCGCCCGGTCCCGCTGGGACCCTTCGACGTCAAGCAGCCCAAGGCGGTCATGGGCCGGTGAGCACGCTGCTGTTCGAGCGGTCGCTGCCCCGGTTCGCGGCGGCGCGCGTCGTGTCGTCCTTCGGCTCGGGACGGGGCGCCGGGGTGGGACCGCTGCGCCTGGTCGAGCGCGATGCTCCCGTGGCGCCGGCGGCCGGTTGGGTGCACGTCGATCCCATCCTGTCGGGAATCTGCGGGTCCGACCTGGCCACGCTGGACGGGCGCAGCTCGCGCTACTTCGAGGACATCGTCTCCTTTCCCTTCGTGCCCGGCCACGAGGTCGTCGGAACGCTGACCGAAGATGCCACCGGCGCCGAGGGCGCCGTGCTGTCCGCCGGCAGCAGGGTGGTGCTGCAGCCGGTGCTCGGGTGCGAGGCCCGGGGCATCGAACCTCCCTGCCCTGCCTGCCAGGCCGGGCAGGTGGGGAATTGTGGGTATGTCGCCTTCGGGCACATCCGCCCCGGTCTGCAGACGGGCTTCTGCGCCGACACCGGGGGCGGCTGGTCGAGCTCGGGGCTCGTCGCGCACTCCAGCCAGCTCTACGCGGTGCCCGACGGGCTGAGCGATGCGGACGCCGTCACGGTCGAGCCGGTGGCCTGCGCGGTGCACGCCGCGCTCGGGGCTCCAATCGCCGACGGTGACGTGGTGGCGATCGTCGGGGCGGGCACAGTGGGCTTGCTCGTGACCGCCGCCCTGAGCCACCTCGCCGCAGTGGGGCGCTCCCCGACGCCGTCAGCCGTGCTCGTCGGGGCGCGCTACGCCAATCAGCGGAGCCTGGCCCGCCAGCTGGGCTGCACGGAGGCACTCCCCCCCGATCAACTGGCGCGCGCGGTGCGGCGCCATTCTCGTTCGCTGTCCTACGGCGGCATATCTGGGGTGACCGCGACACTCTCGGGCGGCGCCGACGTGGTGGTCGATTGCGTCGGGAGCCCCGATTCGATTGCGCAGTCACTGGCCATGGTGCGTCCGAAGGGCACCGTGGCTTTGGTCGGCATGCCAGGCAAGGTGACCGTGGACCTGGCGCCGCTGTGGCACCGGGAGGTCCGGTTGGCCGGGGCGTACGCCTACGGGACCGAGGGCCATCCCGGCGTCGGCGACGCTGTTTCGACCTTCTCGCTGGCCTTCGACGTGGCCGCGGCGCAGCAGACCGGGCGGCTGGTCTCGGCCACCTACCCCCTGGCCCGCTTCGAGGACGCGGTCGCCCACGCCGGCGCCGCCGGCCGCCGCGGGGCGGTCAAGATCGCATTCGACGTACGGAAAGGACCGATCCGATGAGTCGCCGCCCAGGCTTCGTCCTCGAGGTGGACAACTCGACGCCACCGACACTCTTCTGGAGCGGCGAGGGCTTCACCCTCGAGACGCTGCCCGAGGGCAGCCGCGTCATCTACGCCCCCGAGCCCATGAATGCCATCGAGGACCCCTACCGCGCCATCCGCAACGCCCTGCTCCACCCCGTGGGCGACCGCGACCCGTTGCCCGCGCTCCTGCGGCCGGGCATGAAGCTGACCGTCTGCTTCGACGACGTCTCGCTCCCGCTGCCGCCGATGGAGGCACCCGACATCCGCCAGATGGTGATCGAGACCGTGCTCGACATGGCGGCGGAGGCCGGCGTCGACGACGTGGAGCTGATGGCCGCACTGGCCCTGCACCGCCGCATGACCGAGGAGGAGCTGCGCCACGCCCTGGGCGACCGGGTGTACGACGCCTTCGCCCCCCACGGCCTCCTGACCCAGCACGACGCCGAGGACCCGGACAACCTCCTCTTCATCGGCGAGACCGACCAGGGCGAGGAGGTGGAGATCAACAAGCGGGCGGCCACCTCGGACCTGCTCGTCTACGTCAACATCAACCTGGTCGCCATGGACGGGGGACACAAGAGCGTGGCCACGGGCTTGGCCAGCTATCGCAGCCTGCGCCACCACCACAACCCGCAGACGATGCGCCACTCGACGTCTTTCATGGACCAACCGTCCTCCGAATTGCACTCCTCGAACTGGCGCATGGGCCGACTCATCGCCGAATCGGGGGTGAAGATCTTCCAGATCGAGACGACGCTCAACAACGACACCTTCCCGTCGAATTTCCTGTTCCTGCAGAAGCGGGAGTGGGAGTGGTCGCTGCGCGATCGTGCGACCTACGCCGCCACGTCGAAGACCTTGTCGAAGGTGCCGCCGCATCTCGCCCGCCAGGTCTTTCACTCCATCCGATCCCCCCACGCCCTGACCTCGGTGCAGGCGGGCGAGGTGGAGGCCGTCCATGCGATCACGACGGCCAACGTCTGGGCCCAACAGGGTGTCGACGTCGAGGGCCAGACCGACATCGTCACCATGGGATTGCCCTACATCTGCCCCTACAACGTGAACTCCATCATGAACCCCATCCTCGTGGCCTGCCTGGGGCTCGGCTACTTCTTCAACATGTACCGGGGCAGACCCCTCGTGCGCGAGGGCGGCGTCCTGATCATGAAGCACCCGACCAGGCCCGAGTTCCACCCCGGCCACCACCCGAGCTACATCGACTTCTACGAGCAGGTGCTGACCCAGACGGTGGATCCCATGCAGATGCACAAGGAGTTCGAGGAGTCCTTCGCCACCGATCCCTGGTACGTGCACCTCTACCGGACGGGACACGCCTACCACGGCGTGCACCCCTTCTACATGTGGTACTGGTGCGCACACGCCCTGGCGCACCTGGGGCGGGTCATCGTCGTCGGCGGGGACACCAAGGCCGTTCGGCGACTCGGCTTCTCGCCGGCCAGCTCGCTCGACGACGCGCTCGAGATCGCCTCCGACGTCGTCGGCCCCTCCCCCACCCTGACGCACATGCACAACCCACCCATCTTCATGTCGGACGTGCACTGATGCCGGGCTCCGGGCTCGTCGGCCGGGTGCGCTCGGCGCGCTTCCCCCTCGCCGCCCCTTCGTGGCCGACATCGGTCGAGCGGCCCGATCCCGAGCGCAAGGTCGGGCTCGACTACGACCACGAATGGTCGCGCCGCTACCCCGTCCGGCTCGCCCGCGCCATGGTCATGGACAACGTCACCCGGCCGACCGCCCGACTACTGGCGCCTGCGACTGTGCGGGGTCTCGAGCACCTCCAACACACCGAGGGGCCGGTGATCTTCGCGGCCAACCATGCCAGCCACATCGACACGCCGTTGTTGCTCACGACACTGCCGGTCGACTTCCGCCACCGGACGATCGTCGCGGCGGCCTCGGACTACTTCTTCGATCGCACCTGGAAGTCGGTCCTGTGGTCGTTCGCGTTGGCCGCGATCCCGATCGAGCGCAGCAAGGTGAACCGCAAGTCGGCCGACACCGCAGCCGAACTGCTCGAGGACGGCTGGAGCCTGGTGATCTTCCCCGAGGGCGGCCGCTCACCGGACGGCTGGACGCAGCCGTTCCGAGGTGGCGCCGCCTACCTGGCCCGACGGACGGGCCGACCCGTGGTGCCGGTGTATCTCCACGGGACGCGGCACGTGCTGCCGAAGACGGCGAACCCCGGGGCGCGCGCCCCGGCGGGTCCGGCACCGAGGGCCGTCGGGGCGGCCGCCTGCGCCGCTCCCCCATCGCCGTACTCTTCGGAGCGCCGATGGCGCCGGACGAGGGTGAGAACGCCCATCGCTTCTCGAACCGGGTCGAGGCGGCGGTCGCCACACTGGCACGGGAGGTGCACTCCGACTGGTGGCAGGCCAGGCGCGCCGTCAGCGCCGTGGCGCCGCTCGAGGGCGCGGAGAACGCGCACCGCGGGCCGGTGGGATCCCCTTGGCGTCGGGCCTGGGCTCTCGACGAGCCACCCACGCGGGGGCGGGACGCCGAGTGGCCCGGCTGACCGGCTGACCGGCTGACCGGCTGCCGTTTCGTCCGGCAGGTGCGGCATTAGAGACGGACGCCAGTGACCGGTGCCCATCTCCCAGCCGCCCGCACCCGACAGGTTGGATCGTGTGCGTCGGGTTCGCGCCTCGCGCCGCGGGTGTGTGACGAGATCAGAGCAGGGAGCGGGAGACGAGGATCGCCGTCTCGGCCAGGCCGGCATCGCGGTGGACCAGGCCGGCCTGATAGTCGGGGTCCCGGATCATGTCGATGAAGGCGTCGATCCCGGGGTACTGCATGACGGCGATCTGGTCCCAGGGCCCGGTGTGGCCGATCAGGACCTGGACCACGTCGTTGTAGAGCGTGAGCAATCCCCCTCGCCGAACGACGTGGTCCAGCGCCACCACCCCGTAGCGGCCGTAGGCCTCGGCGCCGGTGAGACCGGCGGACGCCAACTCGTGCCCGTCCGGGTAGGCGGCACGGGCACGGTACGAGAGGAGGTTGACGAACTGCAGCGGCCCGTCCTCGCCTGACCGCAGCAGGGACCGCAGCTGCTCCTCGTCGGGGTTGATGCCTCCGAAGCCGTGCTGGCCCAGCTCACCGAGCAGCGCGCGCACGTCGTCCTCGCTCCACTTCGACACGAGAGCTCCTCCCCGACGTTGTGCCCGCGCGGCATGGTAGCAACGGCAGGCAGACAGCCAGGCCGGCCGGCTCCGCGCCCTCTAGGGTGCGCTGCGATCCCGCATCCAGGAGGCAACCCGATGCAGACCATCATCCTCGGCAGTGGCAGTCCGCTTCCCGATCCGGAACGCGCCGGGCCGTCGACCCTCGTGCGCACGGGAGCCGGCGACCTGCTCTTCGACTGCGGGCGCGGCGTGCTCATGCGCGCCGCCGGCGTGGGATCGGCCGCGGGAGCACTGCGCGGGCTCTTTCTGACCCACCTGCACAGCGACCACACCACCGATCTCAACGACATCATCACGTCGCGCTGGATCACCTCGTTCCAACCCCATCCCCTCGCCGTCTACGGTCCGGTCGGCGCGGCGTCGCTGTTGGCGGCCACCGAGGCCATGCTGGAGCTTGACATCGGCTACCGCCGGGCTCATCACGCCGACCTGCAGTGGCAGCCTTCGGCGGAGGTGGTCGAATGCGAACGCGGCGTGGTCTTCGAGGACGGATCGGTCCGCGTCACGGCCGCACCCACCGACCATGCACCGGTCCGACCAACGGTCGGCTTCCGGGTCGATGAGGGCGGGGCGTCTGTGGTCATCGCCGGTGACACGGTCCCCTGCGAGGGACTGGACGAGCTGTGTGCCGGAGCGGACATGCTCGTGCACACGGTTGTGCGCCCCGACCTGATCGAACCGATCGGCCTGCCCCGGCTGCTCGACGTGCTCGACTACCACTCCTCGGTCGAGGATGCGGCGCGCACCGCGGCGCGCAACGGAGTGGGGACCCTCGTCCTCACCCACCCGGTCCCCGCGCCCCAACCGGGCACCGAGCCCGAGTGGATCGCGCTCGGCGGGCGCGCATTTCGACGGCCCGGTCGTCCTCGCCCGCGATCTGCTCACGCTCGACGTCGGACCAGCCGGCTGAAGCCGCTGTCCGGCGGGCGCCACGAGGCGCCGCGTCAGAAGACGATGGCCCCCACCTGGGCGCGGGGATCACTCGTCGGAACGATCTCCTTCCCCAGTGGGGCGATCGCCACCGCGGCGAGCTTGAAGTTCCCGAGGCCGAGAGGGATGCCGATGATGGTGAGGCAGAGCAGCACGCCGAGGACCAGGTGAGCCAGCGCCATCCACAATCCCGCCAGGACGAACCACAAGACATTGGCCACCGCGGAGGGTGCGCCCGCCGCTGGGTTGCGCACCACGGCCCGTCCGAACGGCCACAACACGAACGCGGAGAGCCGGAAGCAGGCCACACCGAAGGGGATCGTGATGATCAGGACGCACAGCACGAGGCCGGCCAGCGCATAGCCGATGGCCAGCCACAGTCCCGAGAACACCAGCCACAGCAGGTTGAGCACCGTTCGCATCGAAGTGTGTCCCTTCCGTCCCGTCCGTCGCTTCGGTCTCTTCGGCCGAGTGCTACTTCTGCCGGCGCCGCCGGCGCCGACCCCCCACTGCGGCGAGGCGCTCCTCGCGCAGGCTCTCCGACACCTCGTCGTCCAGCGGTTCGAGGTGCGTGTCGCCGAGCGCCCAGGAGAGCAGGTGGTCGGCCAGCGCCGGGTTGCGGGCCAGCACGGGACCGTGGAGGTATGTCCCGACGACGCGGCCCTGCACGGCGCCCTCCGTCCCGTCGCCGCCGCCGTTGCCGACGCCCGCGACGACCCGCCCCAGGGGGACGGTCCCGTCCAGGAGCGACGTCGCCCCACCGTGGTTCTCGAAGCCGGTGAGGACGGGCAACGGTCCGAGAGGCGAGGCGTCCACGTCGACCAGTACTTCGCCCACGGCCCGCGGCCCGGGACCCTTGACCGTGTCGATGTCCAGGAGCCCAACGCCCTCGTGCGCACCGTCCGCGGCGCCGGGAAAACTCCGTCCCACCACTTGAAACCCCGCGCAGACGGCAAGGACCACCGCACCGGCTGCCACACGACGCGCCAGCGTGCCGTCGTCGATGAGCGTCCGGGCGGCGCGGACCTGGGGACCGTCCTCCCCCCCGCCCAGGCAATAGACGTCGGCCTCGGGCAGCGGGCGCTCGGATGAGACCTGCAGCAAGGTGGCCTCGAAGCCGCGCCATTCGGCCCGCCTTGCCAGGACGAGGCCGTTGCCGCCGTCACCATAGGTGCCCAGCAGGTCGGGGTAGACGACCGCGATACGCAGCGGGACCGCCATCAGGGCGCACCGAGGAGATCGTGGAACGCGGTGTAGTTCCCGATGACATCGACTACACCGTCCGATCCGCCGGCGGCGCGGACGACGGCCTGCACCGGCTCGGGCTCGATGGTGTGCGCGACGCCGCCGTAGAGGAGGCGGACCGAGAGGTCGCGGCGGCGGTCGCCGGTGGCGACCACGGAACGACCGGCCAGGCGCTCGTAGGGGACGTCCCACAGCCAGCTCGGATCGGCCCCGTCGGCGATCCGCGCGTTGATGCTGACGACGAGCGGCGCGTCCGAATCGGCCACGAGGTCGAGGAGCTCGTCCCAGCCCGCCGGGTTCTTGGCCAGCATCAGCCGTGCCCGCGCCTCGCCGAAGGCGCGCACGGTGAAGCGGCCCGCGACCTCCTGTACGGACTCCATGGCGGCGAGCGCGTCGAGCGCGTCGACGCCGCAGGCCTCGGCCGCCACCGCGGCCATCAAGGCGTTGGAACGGTTGAAGCGACCGGGCAGCGCGAGCCGTACCGGAGCGCTCCTGCCGTCGGCCCACTCGCCGCTGGCCGCACCGTCCGGCGCCACCACCAGGGTGGCCTCGGGTACGGGCCGGGCGAAGCTGCAGTTCGCGCACGACCAGCCGCCCTCGGTGAACTCGATACGGCCCTCGCACGACGGGCAGCCCACCGCATCGTGCTGCCAGCGGAGGCCGGCCGCCACCCAGTGCACGTCTCGGGCGGCCCCGGCTCCCCAGGCCACCAGCGGGTCGTCGGCGTTGGCCACGACGTGGGTGTGCGGGGCGGCCGCCAGCGCGGCCCGCCAGCGTCCCGCGACCATGCGCACCTCGTTGGTCCGATCGAGCTGGTCCCGCGACAGGTTCAACAGGATCACCGCGGCCGCCGCGGTCGACGTGAGCACCCGCGGCAGGTAGACCTCGTCGGTCTCGAGCACGGCGCGGGGCGCGTCCGTCCCCACCAGGGCGGCGACGTGGCCGGGGGGCATGTTCGAACCGGTCTCGTTGCTGACCACGGCGTCACCCGTCGCGCCGAGACCCACCACGAGGAGCCGGGTCGTCGTCGTCTTCCCGTTGGTGCCGGTGACGAGCGCGACTTGGCGTCCCGCGCTCAGGTGCTCGAGCAGCCGGGGATCGAGGCGGAGTCCAGCCCGGCCTCCCGCCACGGTGCCCTGACCTCGTCCGAGGTGGCGCGAGGCGGCGTTGACGACGCGCGTGGTGGCGCTGGCCAGCCGTGCCCTCACCGAGGGGGCTTGCTGCGAGCCAGCTCCTCAGCGGTCGGTTCGTGGCGCACCCGCGACGCGGGGGCAGCAGCGCGCGTCGATGGCCTCCATGATCGTGGCGGTGTCCGCCTTGGCGTCGGTGAGCGACAGGGACACCGGTCGGCCCACCCGTACCGTGACCTTGGGCGGGTGGCGCACGAGGGTGAAGTCGGGCACCCGCGCCGAGCGCGGCCACACCTTCTCGGTCCCCCACAGCCCCACGGGCACGACGGTGGCACCGGTCGAGGCCGCCAGCCGCGCCGTTCCCGTCTTGCCGTGCAGCTCGGGGTCGAAGAAGTCGTACCCACGAGGGATGGTGCCCTGTGGGAGGACGATCACCACTTCACCCGCCTTCAGCGCGGACTCGGCCGCCCGAAGCGGCTGGCCCGACCCGCTGCCACGATCGACGGGGATTCCGCCGATGGCCCTCGCAATCATCCCGACGACGGGTGCGCCGAAGATCTCCTTCTTGCCGAGGAAGCGCACGGGACGCCCGATGTCGCGCGCCACGAGGGCCAGCGCGGCCACGTCGAAGTAGCTCCGGTGGTTCGAAGCCAGGAGCACCGGGCCGCGTGAGGGCACGTGCTCCACGCCGGCGATGTCGAACCGTGCGTAAGGGAAGGACAGCTTGCGGACGAATGGACGGAGCATGTGGTACGGCTCCAACCCCACCATGCTGGGCACGCCCGGGGGGCGGTCCCAATGTTCCACCGGCCACCGGCGTGCCGTGGCCACGATGGTCAGCGAGGGATCGGGATTGACGGCATGCGGCGAACCCACGCTCGACAGCAGCGGCACGTCGAAGATGCTGTCGCTGCAGGCGTGGCAATCGGCCAGGTCAATGCGGTGCTCATCGGCCCAAGCCCGCACCGCACGCAACTTCCCCGTCCCCCAGACGAAGCCCTCGTAGAGACGGCCGGTGTACCGGCCGTCCTTGGTCTCATATGCGGTGGCGATCAGATCGTCGAAGCCGATGGCCTCGGCGAAAGGGGCGATCATGTCGACCGGTGTCGTCGTGGCGAGCACCAGCCGGTGACCCTCAGCCCGGAATGAGGCCAGGCGCTGCGGGGCGAAGGGGGCGACGATTGCGCTCAGTGCGGGCACCGCCCGCCGGCCGGCCGCCTGGACCTGCTCCTGGCGCCAGCCGCGGGCCACTCGGGCGGCCGCCCGCACCAGACCCATGGAGAACAGGTTCTCGCCCAGGCGGTCGTTGACGGCGTACAGGATCTTGTCCCCAGGGAGCGAACGGCCCTCGGGCAGCACGCCTTCCTCCATGAGGGCACGGTTCAGGATCTGGCCCGATGCCCGCCACAGAAGGGTGCGGTCGAGGTCGATGAAGACGGCGTTCTTCGCCACGGTAGGGAGCCTAAAGCAGTTCGATCGCTGGTCGGAGGGCTACGGAGTGCCTCCCGACATCGGGCCAGAATTAGGAGAAGGGATCGCTGGGGGGAGCGATCCCTTCTCGAGACTCATCAGGGTCAGAGGGGGGCTTCCGAATCCCTGCGGTCTGAATTCATTTTGTCAGCATCCCGGCAATCAGTCAAGCAGCTTTATCAGATACCTTCCATCAGTTATAGTGATCGACTGTGCAACTCTGGCAAGCACCTTTGGGAGGAACGAGCCCACGGAACTGAAACATTTGCAAGCACTCTTGGGCATCGCCGACACCGGCAGTTTCTCCGCCGCCGCCACCTCCATCGGCACGGTGCAGTCCAACGTCTCGGCGCACGTGGCCCGCCTGGAGCGCGAGCTCGACGTGCAGTTGGTGGATCGGGCGTCGGGACGCCTCACCGAGGAGGGCGAGGTCGTCGTCGCCCGGGCCCGGCAGGTGATGAACGAACTCGAAGCCATGGTGTCCGACGTGACGGCGCTCCGGGAGGAGGTGATCGGGACTGTCCGCCTCGGCATGATCGGGACAACCGGACGGTGGCTGGTGCCGCAGCTCTTCGACCTCCTGCGGGTGCGTCACCCACACATTCACCTCAACGTCGCCGAGGGTTCCAGCGTCCAGCTCGAACAGCAATTGGCTTCGGGCCAGCTGGACCTGGCGGTGGTCACCTTTCCCCTGAGCGGTGACGAGATCATGGCGGCCCAGCTCTTCGACGAGGATCTGGTGGCCGTCCTGCCGTCGGGGCACTTCCTCGGACACGAATCCTCGATCCCCCTGGAGCGGCTCTCGGACGTGGAACTGCTCCTACCGGCACCGGGCACGGCGCTCAGGGCGGAGATCGACAGCGCAACGGGCCCGGCCCGCATCGTGCTGCGGCCGGCCATGGAACTCGACGGCGTTCGCCTGATCGCCTCCCTGGCCTTCGACGGCTACGGGGCCGCCATCCTCCCGGCCACCGCCGTGCCGGGTCATCTGCGAGGGCGGTTTTCGGTGCTGCCAGTCACGGGGCTCCCCCGCCGGCGGGTGGGCGTGGCGCAGCGGCGCCGCGGGCTGCCCTCGGCTCCGGCAAGGGCGGTGATCGACGTCCTCGGGATCGTGGTCAACGATGCGCTCTCCATGCCGGAGGGGATCCACCCCACCTGACCGGCGCTCCCGCCACAGGGGTTCGGAGGGGCGGGCCCGTGGCCCGGGAGCGGCACGCCCTCGACGACCTCGGATCCATGTCGGCGGTAGGTCGGCGGTATGTCGGCGGTATGTCGGCGGTAGGTCGGTGCGGTAGTCGGCGGTAGAAGGGCAGGTCGCGCTCCCTGGAGGACCCCAGGTAGCAGGAGAGGCCAACCGTCGGCCACGCCCCCGGTGCGTTAGCGTCCGTGTCCATGCAGCGTCTGGCCCCACCGTCACCGTCTGTCACCTCTCCGTCCCCTCCTACCCCGGGAACGTCCGACGGTGCCGCTTCTCACTACCCCGGGGCAGACCCGGCCCGCACCACCAGGTGACCGACACGTGCTGAGGATCGGGATCCTCGGGGCGGCCCGCATCGCCCCCGCCGCCGTGATCAAGCCAGCCCGCAGGACCCGGTGCGCCCTCGTCACCGCCGTGGCGGCACGCGACCGCGACCGGGCCTCGGAATTTGCCCGTAAACAGGGCATTCAACGTGTCCTGGGCAGCTACTCGGAACTGATCGAGGACCCCGAGATCGACGCCGTTTACAACCCCCTCCCCAACGGTCTCCACGGGCACTGGACCATCGCCGCCCTCAAGGCCGGCAAGCACGTCCTGTGCGAGAAGCCGTTCACCGCCAACGCCAACGAAGCCCGAGCCGTGGCCGAGGCGGACAACGGCAATCCCGGCTTGGTGGTGATGGAGGCCTTCCACTACCAGTACCACCCGCTGTGCAAGCGCCTGGTGGAGATCGTGCGCTCGGGCGAGCTGGGCAACATCAGCCGGGTCGACGTGGCGTTCTCCGCCCCGCTCTGGAAGAAGGGCGACATCCGCTACCAGCTGGCGCTGGCCGGCGGCGCCACTATGGACATGGGCTGCTACCCGGTCAGCCTTCTGCGCCTGCTCGTCCCGGGGCCCCGGGTGATCAGCGCCGAGGCCAAACTCTCCTCCCCCGGTGTCGACCGGGCCATGGACGCCCATTTTTCGCTCCCCGACGGCGGGAGCGCCCACATCGGCTGCTCCATGTTCTCGTCCTCGGTGCTGCGCCTGCATGCCGAGATCACGGGCGACAACGGCAAGATCTCGATCTTCAACCCGTTCAGCCCCCAGCACGGGCACCGGATGAAGGTGACGACGTCGCTCGGCACCCGCAAGGAGCGGTTCAGCCGGAAGGCGTCATACGACTTCCAGCTCGAGGCCTTCGTGGCCGCGGCCGAGGAAGGCTCCTCGTTCCCGACGACGGCGGCCGACGCGATCCGTACCATGGAGCTCATCGACGCCATCTACAGCGCCGCCGACCTTCCTCTACGCCTGCCCACACCCGTCGACTGATGCCGCTCACGCCGCTCGCCGCCGACGAACTGACCGTGCTTGCGGACGCCGCGCTCGACGCCGCGGCGGGTTGCCAGGCGGCCGAGCTCCGAGTCGAGCGCATCCGGAGTCAGAAGGTCCGCCTGCACGATGCGCGCCCCGAGACGACGGCCGACGACACCGACTTCGGCATGGGCGTGCGCGTCGTGGTCGATGGCGCAGTCGGTTTCGCCGCCACGGTCGACGTGCGGCCGGAGGAGGCGGTCAACCTGGTGCGCCGGGCCCGGGAGATGGCCACGGTCACGAGCCGGGCGGGAGGCGGGCGCGTGGAGCTGGCGCTCGAGCCCTCGCACGGTGAAGTGACGTGGTCGAGCGCGTTCGAGATCGACCCGACCACCGTGCCGCTGGCCGACAAGGTCGCGCTGCTGGCCGAATGGAGCAGGCGCCTCGGCGACCACGAGGCGGTGTCACACACGTCGGCCTCGCTGCTCACCGTGTCGGAGCAGAGCTACCTGGCTGACCTCAACGGGACGCGGGCCACTCAGCATCGGGTCCGGCTGCAGGCGCAGCTCGAAGCGCTGGCGCTGTCGGACGCCGGCTTCGAGACAATGCGCACGCTGGCGCCGCCCGTCGGCCGTGGATGGGAATTCCTGACCGGCCCGACGTCCGCGGGCGCCTGGCACTGGGACGCCGAGCTGGCCGAGCTGCCCGAGCTGCTCGCCGAGAAGCTGGCCGCGCCCTCGGTGCAGGCCGGGACGTACGACCTCGTCGTCGACCCGTCGAATCTCTGGCTCACGATCCATGAATCGATCGGGCACGCCACCGAGCTCGACCGGGCCGTCGGGTACGAGGCGGCCTACGCGGGAACGTCCTTCGCCACCTTCGATCAGCTCGGGTCGCTCACGTACGGCGCCCCCGTCATGCACGTGACGGGTGACCGCACGGTGGAGCACGGGTTGGCCACGGTGGGCATCGACGGGGAGGGCGTGGCGGCCCAGTCCTTCGATCTGGTGCGCGACGGGACGCTGGTGGGCTACCAACTCGACCGCTCCATCGCCGCCGCCATGGGCTACGAGCGCTCGAACGGGTGCGCCTTC
Source organism: uncultured Acidimicrobiaceae bacterium (assembly GCA_963764305.1). GTDB lineage: Bacteria > Actinomycetota > Acidimicrobiia > Acidimicrobiales > RAAP-2 > Bog-473. The sequence goes on from CAVXSD010000009.1 coordinate 27,099, forward strand.
GCGGACTCGCCGATGCACGTGCCGATCCAGCGCATGGCGAACGTGTCGCTGGCGCACTCCGGGGACACGGGCCCTCGCACCGAGGACCTGATCGCCGGTGTGGACCGCGGCCTCTACATCGTGGGCGACAAGAGCTGGTCGATCGACATGCAGCGCTACAACTTCCAGTTCACCGGGCAGCGCTTCTACCGGATTGCGGACGGGAAGCTGGCGGGGCAGGTGAAGGACGTCGCGTATCAAGCGACGACCACTGACTTCTGGGGCGCCATGGAGGCCGTTGGGGGCGCCTCCACCTGGGTGCTCGGGGGCGCGTTCAACTGTGGCAAGGGTCAGCCCGGGCAGGTGGCTCCCGTCTCGCACGGCTGCCCGTCGGTCCTGGTCCGGGGGGTCCGGGTGCTCAACGTGCGCGAGGAATCGGGACGCTGAGCGTGGGGGGCAAGGGCGCGGGGCGCGAGGCGGGCGCGTGATCCCGGCGCAAGAGCTCGTGGAGCGCGGCCTGGCCTCGGCTGACGCGCTCGGGGCGGACGGGTGCCTCGTGCTGATCGACGAGAGCAGCCACGTCGATGTCCGCTTTGCGCTGAACACGACGACGACGAACGGGGTGCAGCGCGGACGCTCGGTCAGCGTCATCGCGCTGTCCGGAGAGTCAATGGGTTCGGCCCGGCGGGCCGGGGAGGTCGGCCCGGACGGGGTGGCGCAAATGGCGGCGGCGGCGCTGGCCGATGCGCGGGAGGCGCCGCCTGCCGCAGACGCCTTCGCCCTCGTCGAGGTGGCAGAGGGCCGGCCGGGGCGCGACTTCGGGCTCGACCCGGAGGAGACGGACTCCGGTGCGCTCGAGAGCGTCCTCTCCGCGCTGTCAGGGGCGTTCGTGCGTGCTCGGGCACGCGACGCGGTGCTGGCCGGCTTCGCGGAGCAGGACGTGGCCACGCTCTACCTCGGCAGCTCCACGGGGCTCCGTCTCTCCCACGCCCAACCGACGGCGGCGGTGAGCCTGGTCGGGCGCACGGCCGACGGAAGCGGCTCGGCCTGGGTCGGCGAGCCCACGATTGCGCCCTCGCTCGAGCGGATGGAACAGGAGATCTGGCGCCGGCTCGACTGGGCCACCACCCGGATCCCGCTGGAGGCAGGCCGGTACGAGGTGATCATGCCGCCCTCAACCGTGAGCGACATGATGGCCGTGCTGGCCTTCGACGCGCTCGGAGGCCAGGACGCCGAAGACGGCCGCACCGTCTTCTCCGAGGAAGGTGGCGGCACGCGGGTCGGTGAGACGATCACCCCGCTGCCCTTTTCGCTCTACAGCGACCCCTTCGAGAGGGGCATCGAGTGCACGCCGTTCGTCGCCACCGGGGCCAGCGGTTCGGAGGTCTCCGTCTTCGACAACGGCCTGCCGAGCGCCCGCACCGACTGGCTGCACGATGGCGTGTTGGCCCGACTGCGCTACCACCGCGCCGGTGCGGCGCGGTCCGGTGTCGAGATGGCGCCGTACATCGACAACCTTGTGCTGCGCTGCGCCGAAACCGACGGAGGGTCGATCGACGACATGGTGGTGCGCACAGAGCGCGGCCTCCTGCTCACCTGCCTCTGGTACATCAGGGGGGTCGATCCCGCCACCCTCCTGATGACGGGGCTGACGCGGGACGGCGTCTACGTGATCGAGGACGGTGCGGTGATCGGAGCGGCGAACAACTTCCGCTTCAACGAGAGCCCGGTCGACCTGTTGGCCCGCGCCACCGAGGTCGGTACGCCCGTGCGCTCGCTGGGGCGCGAATTCGGCGAGTACCTGAACCGGACGATCGTGCCGCCGCTGCGGATCCCCGACTACAACATGAGCTCGGTGAGCCAGGCCAGCTGAGTCAGCACACTGTTCGGTCATACCGAGCTGAGCGCGGACCTGCCCTCAATGGTCGGCGGGCACCTGGCCGATGACATGGGTGAGCCCGGGCGTGTCGACGTGGACCGTGTTGAGGTCAACGATCATCGAGTGCCCGTTCCCGCTGCCGTTCCCGATGCTCCGGGCGACGTTCTGGCCGACGAAGATGATCGAGCCCCAGACGATGGCGAAGATCATCCAGGCCCGCGCCGCCCCCTGGAGGACAAGGATGCCCCAGGGGGGCAGCTGATCCGGCGGAGACGGAGTCGACGTGCGCTCCCATTGCGACGGGGGCGGCATGGGAGCGGGGGCTCCGGTCGGTGGGGCGGGCTGCGGGGGCGGCCATCCGGGGGGCGCGGGGGCGTCCTCGGGCTCCGGCGTGGCGAGCTGATCGCCTGACGTGACGGGGTAGGCGAACGGCCGGGCCGGGGGCGGCTGGGCCGGGGGCGGCTGGGCCGGGGGCGGCTGGGCCGGGGGCGTGGCCAGGGGTGGTGGTACGGAGGCCGCTGGGGGTGGTGGGACGAAGTCGCCGAGCATGCCCCACGCATACTCCGATGTCAGCATCGAGAACCACGAGTGGAGGCGGGCCTGGTAACGCAAGAACGCGGCATAGGCGTCGTAGAGCGCCGGGGGCAGGCTGGCCCGGACCAGGACGGCGATCCAGATGAAGAAGAGCAACGGGAACGTCAGGCCGTTCAGCACGATCTCGTAGAAGACCGCCGCCGGGATGACCAAGATGATGCGGAAGAAGACGGACACGCGGTTCAACGGGCCACGGGCGGGCAGGACCGGTCGCACCGGGTACTCCACGTCTGCGAGGGTGAAAGGCGGGTAGCTGTCGGTCAACAGGAACACGTATGCGCTGACCCGCGTGTACCAGCGGATCACGCCGCCCAGAAAGGTGTGCGCCCACTCCGGAAGCCGCCCCGTGAACAGCGCGGCGAACCATCCGATCATCATCACGAAGAAGTACGCGATGAAGAGGATGTACAAGACGATGAATTGCGGGATGGCCAAGATGATGCGGAAGGCCACCGTCCATCGGTTCTGCGCTGCGGTGCCGGCGAACCACATCTCGACACGCCTCGTCGGCACGACAATTGGAGCGTTCGTCATGTCACCCCCTGGCACGCCATCCGTTGCCGGAGGCGACTGCCACCCCGAACGTTAGAACATCGGCACCGTCCCCGGGGCCACCCACGAGCTCGAGATCCGCATCTGTCGAAAACACAGGCGCCGCCAAGAGGCGTTGCGCATCAGAACGACCCGTACAGCGCGTTCATGAGGGCGCGGTTGCGCGTGCTCTGCCAACGGGGGATGACATGGTTCATCACGTAGCCAAAGGCGACGCCCCCCGCGGGGTCGGCGAACCCGACTGCGCCTCCGGTGCCGAAGTGGCCGAAGCTCCCGGGGTTGGGACCGAACGAGCGTCGTGGCGTCGTCGGTGTGAAGCCGAGCCCGAACGTGACTTCGTCGTGCAGAATCGGGCAGTACCCCTCGGATTGAGCCGAGGTCGCCTCGGCCAGGATCTCGGGCGAGAGCAGCCGGCCGGGCTCCAGCAGCGCGGCGTACAGGCGCGCCACGCCGCGCGCCGAGCCGTGGCCGTTGGTCGACGGGACCTCGGCGGCGCGCCAGGCCGCCGTGTTGACCACACCCATGGAGGAGAAGCCCGGAGGGTTGAAGTAACTCAGCAACTCCATGCGGGCGTCCTCGTCAAGCCGTTCGAGCGCGTCGCCCAGGTCGGCAGGCGGCCCCGGCGAGTCGAAGAGCACCTCCGCGCAGCGGCCCTGGTCCGGCGGCGGGACACCGACGTACACGTCGGCGTCCAACGTCCCGGCCAGTGCGGCGAGGCGGCGCCCGCACGGCTCGCCGCCCACCCGGCGCACCACCTCGCCGATCAGGTGCCCGTACGTGTTGGTGTGGTAGGCGTGGCGCATCCCCGGCTCCCACCAGGGCTCGGTGGCCGCCAGCGCGCCCGCCATCCGGTCCCAGTCCCACAGGTCTTCGTTCGTTAGCCGCTCGCGGATGGCCGGCACCCCCGCCCGGTGGCACAACGCGTGCCGCAACGTCGCCCCCTCCTTTCCGGCGGCGGCGAACTCCGGCCACACGTCGGCGATCGGATCGTCCAGCGCGACCAGCCCGTCGTCGACCAGCTGCAGGGCCAGCAACGCCACGAACGCCTTGCCGACCGAGTAGTAGTCGACCAGTGTGTCGTGCCGCCAGGGCGTGCGTGCCAACGCGTCGGTCCAACCCCCGGCCAGGTCGACCACCGTCGCGCCGTCGACCACGACACACACGGCGGCGCCGAGCTCACCGCGCTCCGCGAAGTTGCGGGCGAACTCCTCCTGGACGGCCCGAAAACGGGCGTCACAGTGGCCGGACACGGGGACGTCCACGGACGTGACTCTGTCCCGACCCGGCCGGCGGCGCAAACGCTTGCGGACGACCGAGCACCGAGCTGCAGGAGGACCTCAGGCAAGGCGGGCCACCCGGTCGGCCGCCTCGAGCATCTGTCCCGCCACCGGCTGCAGCCCCACCTTGACGCCGAGCAGCCCGGTCGAGACCCGCTCGACCACCCCCCACTCCCAGATGGCGGTGGCATCGAGACCGGTGCGCTCGGCCAGCCGGTGCGAGCGGGCGATGGGGTCGCCCTCGAGTAGGTCGAGCGGGTCCTCCCGCATGATGACGCCGAGGTCGTACTCGGGTTCCGCCTCGAGCCCGTCCGGGTCCACCAGCTTGTAGCTGTCGCCCGGCCCGGCCTGCAAGGCATTCCATTGGTGCACGTCGCCGTGCACGAGGACGGCCCGTGCCGGAGTGTGGGCCGAGGCCCGGCGGTCCGCGCAGGCCAGAGCGTGGGCGACGGCGTCGGCCGAGCACGGCCGCGCCAGCTCCTCCCAGGCCCGGACGATCCAGCGGGCCAGCCACTGCGCCTTCTCCTCGCCCGTGGGGAGGCCGAGTCCAGTGGCCGGTCGCCAGACCTGCTGCGCGGTGGCGCAGAGGATCTCGTGACGCTGCTCCGGCGGCAGGCCCTTCTCGTGCAGCGGCCGGCCGAGCCGCTCGAGGAGGAGCGCACCGCGCCGGGCGTCGTGGCGCAGCAGGGCGACGCAGCCGTCCCCCCCGCACCGCTGCAGGACGGCGATCTCGTGCGCGGCGGCGTCGCCGTCGCGCGGCACGAGGAGCTTGAGGACTGCCGGCGTCCCCGTCGCAGTGAACGCCTCGGCCACGAGCGCCTCGGTCGCGTCGGGGTACACCCGGCCGACCCGGATCGCCCAGTCCCGCTCGAGCGCGCCCACCAACGCCGGAAGCGCTTCGAGCCAGTCCCCCGCCCCGGCCGCCAGCGCCTTGGCGCGCACGACCGGTGAGGGCTCCGGCATGCACCCGATTCTTCCAGGCACGCCCAGAGGTGCGGAGCGCCGGACCCTCGGGTCTCGCGCTCACCGAGGTTCGAGCGGGTGCGTCAACCCCCGGTCGCCCGGGCCCGCCGGGAGACGCCTCTCAAGAGGGGTACCCAGCCGGCCAGGTCGCCGACCACGAGGCCCTCGACCTTCCCGCTGTCGTCGGCCCGGCGCAGGGTCACGGCGTCGGCCGCCCAGGGTCGGGCTAGGAAGGCCGCCGTCTCGCAGTCCGTCATCGCGCCCCCCTGGCGTCCCAGCGAGAGCACGCTGTCGGTCGTCAGCACCCCGCCGTAGCCGCCCTCCGTCGCCACGAGATACCGCTTCGCCGCCACGTGGAGTCCCACGGTCGCGGCCACCCGTTCCCCCAGCGCGCGCCGCACCGCGCGGGCGGCGTCGGTGGCGTGGGCCTCGTCGGTCCCGCCGGGAAGGAGGTGGCCGATGTCGTGGACCAGCCCGGCGGCGGCCAACTCCTCGTCGCCGGGCTGGAGGTGCGCCAGCATCGCCGCGGTCTGCAGGGCATGCTCGAGCTGCGACACGGGGATCGCGGGGCTGAGCGGCAAGTCGGCGCCGGTGGCCAGCAGTCCGACCATCCCGTCCACGTCGAGGTCCGGCACGTCTGCGCTCATCGCCTGATCCTCGAGCGGCTCATGCGGCCATTCTCCCCCCGCTGCGGGTACGGTGACGCCCCGTGCCCTGGGTCCCCCCGCCGCGCAGCCCGTGGGCTGACAAGATGGTGGCACTCGGGCGTGGCCTGGGCGACGACGGGCGCTCCATGATCTCGCTCCAGCCCGAGGACCTCACGGCCGCCGCCGTGGCCACCACCGGGCTCGACGACTTCGGCGACGCCTGGTGGGAGGAGCCCTTCCGCCGCCTGTGCGCATCCCTCGACTCCGAGGCCCGTCTCCACCTGCCCGGCCGCATCAGGACCCGGGGCGAGCTCCAGCTGATCATGGAGAACCGGCTGCGCATTGTCGCATTGTGGAAGAGGGAGCCGGCCCTGCTGCGCCAGCCGGTGGCCGCCCCCATCGTGGTGACGGGCCTCGGGCGCTCGGGCACCACGCTGCTGCACGAGCTGCTGGCCTGTGACCCCGACAACCGGCCGCCACTGCTGTGGGAGCTGCTCCACACCGTCCCCTACGAGGACGCCTCAGGGGACCTGTGCGACGACGAGATCACGCTCATGGACGAGATCGTGCCCGCGTTCACCGCCATGCACGAGAATGGGGGGCGGCTGCCCACCGAGTGCATCTTCGCTTTCGCCCACCAGTTCTCGAGCGACATGTACACGGGCCTCTACAACGTGGCGGCGTACACGGTGTGGCGCAGCGGTGAGGACCAGGCTCCGATCTACGATTGGCACAAGCGCCACCTGCAGACGCTGCAGTGGGTGACCCAGCGGCCGACCATACGCTGGGTCGTCAAGGCGCCCTCCCATCTCTCGGCGCTCCCCCTTCTCTTCGCCACTTACCCTGACGCACGCGTCGTGATGACCCATCGCGACCCGCTGCGCGTGATCGGGTCGCTGTCGGACCTCATGGCGACGCTGCACTACATGCACTCGGATCACGTCGATCACGACGTCCTGGTCCAATTCATGGCGATGGGCCTCGAGACGCAGATGGACCACGTCACGGCCGAGCGAGACGCCGGCGTCATCCCGGATGACCAGATCGCCGACGTCGTGTACAAGGACCTTGTCGCCGACCCGGTCGCCGTGATCGAACGGCTCTATGCCGGATGGGAGCTCCCGCTGACGTCCGAATTCCGCTCGGCGCTCCAAGCCTACCTGGCCGGTCGCCACACGGCCCGGGCCGGCGAACACGACTACTCCTTCGCCGACACCGGGCTCGACCTTGCGACGCACCGGGCTCTGGTGGCGCCCTACCAGGACCGCTTCGGCGTGCCGTCCGAGGTGTAGCCCCGGTATCGTTCGAGGTCGAGGGAGTCTCGGACTCCGGCCGCCGGGGCGGAAGGATGGGAATGGACTGGAAGCTGGAGACGGTGGTGGTCCCCGTGGCCGACGTCGACCGGGCGAAGGCGTTCTACGCCGAGGGCGCCGGCTTCCACCTCGACGTGGACCACCGGGCTGGTGAGGACTTCCGGGTCGTGCAGCTGACCCCGGTGGGGTCGGGCTGCTCGATCACGCTCATGAAGAACGAGCAGGCAGCCGGGTCGCTGCAGGGTCTGCACCTGGTGGTGCGCGACATCGACGAGGCCCGGCGCCAGCTGGGTGACGGCGGCGTGGACGCCGGCGAGGTCTTCCACTTCGATGCGGGGGCGCAGGTCGCCGGGCCCGACCCCGACCGGGCTGACTACGGGTCGTTCCTCTCGTTCAGCGACCCCGACGGAAACGGTTGGCTGGTGCAGGAGGTCCCGAGCAGGACCGGCTGACCTCGGCCGCTCGCGCCTTGCGCCGGCCGCCGGCCGGGCGGCGAAGTCGTGCCGGGCTACGAAGAGGCGAGGTCGGCCACGTCCACGACCTCTGCCGTCGGGTGCGGTGGCCCGTCGGCCAGGACCCAGCGCACCAGCATGTAACCCTCGAGCCGGCCTCCTGTATCGACCCAGTTCCCGACTCCGGGGTCGGATGGCGCGATGACCATCCGCCACGACCCGTCCGGCGAGCGGTTGGCCGTCTTGTTGTTCAACGCCGTCGTCGTGTAGCGGTAGTCGAAGCTCTCCATCCACGGCGAGGTCAACGTCAGCCCCCAGTAGAGGAACGGTTTGTCCGGCTCTCGCACCGTGACCACCAGCGCCTGGCCCGGCTCGAGGCGGAAGCGCCCACCGTGGTACGTCATCTCCGCGTTGGAGTGGGAGCGCACCTCGTCCTCCTGCGCCTCGACGTGCGCCGAGCCGGCCTGGCCTCCGAACGTGTTCATGTTGGTGGCGGCGTCGTGCCACATCTGCAGAGCGGTCCCACCCACGAAGGTGAGGAACATCGCCGCGAACTCGAGCTTGGGCGCGAGCACCTCCGCGGAGAGGATCGGTGGCGGCACCACCTCCCCGGGCTCGGGCACCAGCTCCATGCGGAGGCGGGCCAGCCGATCGGCCCGCTTCTCGAAGAACGTCTCCCGTATGGCCAGCTGCGCCGTGCCCGGCTCGAGGACGACCGCGTTGCGCGGCCGGGGGTCGGGCATGGCGGAGGCCGGGGCGATCAGGATGTCGACCTCGCCGTCGGGCCCCAGCTCGAACTCGTCGATGTGGGTCTGGGTCTGCGTCCCCGTGCGGCCCGCCACCGGCCCCTGCCCGAACGGGGTGCCGAACGTCATGCCGAGATACGCGCACTCCCCCCGGTACCCGAGGAGCCGGTAGGAGCGCGTGTCGTCGAGCACGCAGAACGTGTAATGGACATCGGGATTGTCCACCAGCAGCTTCTTGTACTCGTCCTGGAGGGTGAAGAGTTGGGGGTGGAGCGGGTCGGACCGCTCCACGATCCAATCGAGGGCCAGCCGGGAGAGCCGGGTCACCCACCGGTAGCCCTCGGCCAGGTCGACGTCGGTCTCGGGCACGCCCGTGGCCTGACGTACGACATCGAGGGCCGCCGTCTGGGCCTGCTCCCAGGCGTCGAATGCTGCGTCCAACCGGTCGTCGTGCACCCGGGCGACGCTACCCATGTCTGGGCGGAGTTTCCCGCCCTATGGCGCGCCCGGTAGCTTCGGGGACGTGACCGACACCGCGATTGAGACGACGCGGACCGACGAGCTGCTGAGCGAGCTGCGGTCCTGGCTGGGCAGCAACTGGGACCCCGACCTGAGCGTGGCGGAGTGGTGGGAACGGATGGGGTTGGCCGGCTGGGCCGCCCCCGGCCTGCCCGTGAACGCCTACGGCAAGGCGATGGCCCGCTCCGACGTTGTCCTGGTGCAGCAGGAGATCGCCAACTTCGGCGCGCTCGGTGCCCCGGCCGGCCTGGGGCTCCTGCTGGCCGCCCCCACCATCGCCACCCATGGCACCCAGGAGCAGATCGACCTCTACGTCCGGGACATCGTCACCGGCCAGAAGGCGTGGTGCCAGCTCTTCAGCGAGCCGCAGGCTGGTTCGGACCTTGCCGGTCTCCAGACCCGGGCCATCAAGGACGGGGACGAGTGGATCATCAACGGCCAGAAGGTGTGGACCTCGGGCGGCCAATACGCCGACCTCGGCATGCTGCTGGCCCGCACCGACCCCGAGGTGCCCAAGCACCAGGGCATCTCCTACTTCGCCTTCAACATGCTCCAGGACGGCGTCGACGTGCGCCCGCTCAAGGAGATGACGGGCCACGCGCTCTTCAACGAGGTTTTCATCACCGACGCCCGGGTGGCCGACTCGGCGCTGATCGGTGGCGTCAACAACGGGTGGGCCGCGGCCAACACGACGCTCATGAACGAACGGGCGGGCCTGGGCTCCGGCGGCGGCAACGCGGCCGGTGGCGGCATGGCCCAGCCGGGCACCGTCATGGGTGTCCTGCCCCGGCGGGTGGGCGACCTGGTGACGTCCGTCCCGGCCGCGGGCGGCAAGAGCAAGAAGTCCGAGCAGCCGGTCGGGGCACTCAGCGCCATGCGCGGCGGCGCCGGCCTGCTCATCGGCCTCGCCCAGTCGCGCCGGGTCAACCATAATGCCGGCATCCGCCAGGACCTGGCCCGTCTCCACACGCTCGGCGAGCTCGGCCGCTTCAACGGGCTACGGGTGAAGGCGGCCAAGGAGCAGGGGCGCGACATCCCCGGCATGCCCAATATCGCCAAGCTCTCCATGAGCATGATCGTCCGGCTGACCCGCGACCTCGGGCTGCGCATCGCCGGCCCGTCCGGGATGCTCCACGCCTACGACGGCGACGAGAAGGCCGCGCTGAAGCACGCCACCGGCGACCCCTTCGCCGGCGGCATCACCGAGATGGCGCTGTTCGCCCAGGCACCGCCGATCTACGGCGGCACAGACCAGGTCCAGCGCAACATCATCGGGGAGCGGGTGCTCGGCCTGCCGAAGGAGCCCAACAACGACCGCGTGACGCCCTTCTCGCAGCTGCCCAAGAACGCCTAGCCGTCCGCGGCTGGGTCGGGCGTGTCGGGCTGGGCCGGGAGGTCTCGGGGGTGAGTCGGGAAGACCGCAGCCTGCGCGGCGCCGCGGCCATCGTCGGCGTGGCCGACGACGTCTCACCCACCGGGGAGCTCGATCGCACGGGCCGCGAGCTCGAGGTGGCCATGGTGCTCGACGCGCTCGAGGACGCCGGACTCACGCTGGGTGACGTCGACGGCGTGTGCCATCCCGAGTCCGCCGTGGCCTTCGCCGAGTACCTGGGGCTGCACCCGAGGTTCATCGAGTCGACCATGACCGGCGGGTCGAGCTACGAGGTGCATGTCGAGCACGCTGCCGCCGCCATAGCGGCAGGCCTGTGCGACGTGGTCGTGAGCGTCTACGCCTCGACGCCGCGCAGCGACCGCACCCGCCGGCGCGCGCGGCCCCGCCGTGGCATGCTCGGGCCCAACCCGATGGCCGAGTGGGAGCTCCCGTTCGGCCTCCGCCTCCCGATGGGCCCCTACGCCCTGGCGGCGGCACGCCATATGCACGAGTTCGGCACGACTTCCGAGCAGCTGGCCGCCATCGCCGTGAGCACGCGTCAGTGGGCGGCGCTGAACCCGCGTGCCCGCTACCGCGACCCGATCACGATCGCCGACGTGCTCGCCTCACCACTGCAGGTCAGCCCCCTACACCTGCTCGACTGCTGTCTGGTCACCGACGGGGCCGGCGCCTTCGTCATGACGAGCACGGCGCGCGCCCGGTCCCTGCGCAAACCGCCCGTCCACGTACTCGGGACGGCGACCTGCACCGACCACATGGGCATCACCCAGATGCCCGACCTCACCACCACGCCGGGGGCCGTGTCGGGCTCCCGTGCCTTCGCCATGGCGGGCCTCGGCCCGGCCGACGTGGACGTGCTCCTGGGCTACGACAGCTTCACCATCACGGCCCTCCTCCACCTGGAGGACCTGGGCTTCTGCCCCAAGGGTGAGGGCGGCCCGTTCGCCGCCCAGGCCGGGCTGCTGGGCCCGGGAGGATCGCTCCCCATGAACACGAATGGCGGAGGGCTCTCCTTCACCCATCCCGGCATGTACGGCATGTTCCTGATCACCGAGGCGGTGCGCCAGCTGCGGGGCGAGGGCGACGCGCGTCAGGTCGCCGGCGCCGAGGTGGCGGTGGCCCACGGGTCCGGCATGTTCCTCTCGGTGATGTCGACGGCCGTGCTCGGGACCGAGGCCACGCTGTGAGCACGGCCACAGCGGCGAGCACGGGGCCGGCCCGCTTCGAGCCGCCGGTGGGCGACGAGAGCCGCCCCTACTGGGAGGCCACACGGGAGGGGCGCCTGCTCGTGCAGTGGTGCACGGCCTGTGATCGGGGCATCTTCTACCCGCGGGCCTTCTGCCCGTATTGCGCCGGGGCGGCCGGGGCGGCCGGGGCGGCAGTCGGGACGCTCGAGTGGCGTGAGGCCAGCGGCCGGGCCACGGTGCACGCGGCGGTCATCGAGCACCGGCCCGAGGCGGCAGGCGTGTCGTTCTCCGGGGGCGAGCCCTACTGCATCGCCCTGATAGACCTGGAGGAGGGGGTGCGCATGATGACCAATATCGTCGGTTGCCCGCCCGACGACGTCCACAGCGGGATGGCCGTCGCCGTCAGCTGGGAGCCACTGAGCGACGGCCGGCAGCTGCCCCTCTTCCGGCCCGCCGGGGCGGTCCCCTTCCGGCCCGTCGGGGCGGTCCCCGAGCCGCCCGAGGGAGCGGAAAGCACATGAGCGTCCCCGAGGACAAGCGCGCCGCGACGGCCCAGGGCATGCTGCACGCGTGGTGGGCGGCCCGGATCCCGGACCACCTCGCGTTGATCACCCCGCACGGGGACCGCACCTACGCCGACTTGAACGCCGAGATCAACCGCCTGTCACGCGCGCTGCGGGCCCGGGGCCTGCAGGCCGGAGACGCCATCGCGCTCATGTGCACCAACGAACCCGAATTCCTCGAGGTGCTCTACGCAGCCCAGCGCACGGGCCTGCGCCTCACGCCGATCAACTTTCACCTGACCGGCGAGGAGGCGGCCTACATCGTCGAGAACTGCGAGGCCAAGGCGTTTGTCTGCACCGGCACGTTGGGCGACAGGGTCGCGGTGGCCGCTGCGGCGGGCGGGCGGGGCCTGGTCAAGATCAACACGGGGGGCTTCATGCCCGGCTTCGAGATGTACAACACCGTGGTGGCCGCCGAGGACGGGTCCGACATCGACGACCCGGTCATCGGCACCCAGATGCTCTACACGTCGGGCACCACCGGGCGGCCCAAGGGTGTGCACCGCCAGACCGCCGCGGTCAGCGCGCTGGCCGCCGTCAACTTCTGCGGGTACGACGAGGACTACGAGGCCACGGTCGACGCCCACCTCCTGACCGGCCCGCTCTACCACGCCGCGCCTCTTGCCTTCTCGGTGGCCATCCCGTTCGTCTACGGCGTGCCCGTCGTGGTCATGGACCACTGGGACCCCGTGGAGGCGCTCCAGCTGATTCAGCGGCACGGGATCACGCATACACACATGGTCCCGACCATGTTCCACCGCCTGCTCGCCCTGCCGACCGAGACACGGGAGCGCTTCGACACCTCGTCGCTGCGCTTCGTGATCCATGGCGCGGCGCCCTGCCCCGTTCCCGTCAAGCAGCGCCTGATCGAGTGGTTGGGGCCGGTGGTGGTCGAGTACTACGCGGCCACCGAAGGCCTCGGCACCATCGCCGACTCGAAGACGTGGCTGGCCCATCCCGGCACCGTGGGCCGGCCCATGGCGCCGGGACTGGTCAAGGTGGCCGACGAGACCGGCAACGAGCTGCCGCCAGGTGAGGTGGGTCTCGTCTTCCTGCAGGCGCCGGCCGCCACCAAGTTCGACTATTACGGCGACAAGGAGAAGACGGCCGACGCCTTCCGCGGTGACTACTTCACCCTGGGCGACATGGGCTACATGGACGAGGAGGGATTCCTCTACCTGACCGACCGCACGGCCAACCTCATCATCTCGGGCGGCGTGAACATCTACCCGGCAGAAATCGACGCGGTGCTGCTGGAGCACCCCGCCGTGGGTGACGTCGCCACCATCGGGGTGCCCGACGAGGAGTGGGGCGAAGCAGTGAAGGCCGTGGTGCAGCCGGCCGAAGGGGTGGCGGCGAGCGACGAGCTGGCCGCCGAGCTCATGGCCTTCTGCCGGGACCACCTGGCACACTTCAAGTGCCCCCGCAGTGTCGACTTCGTGGCGGAGCTGCCGCGGGAGGATACTGGGAAGATCTTCAAGAGAAAGCTGCGCGACCAATACAGGGCGAAGCAGGAGGGGACGGCGTCGTCGCCGGACCGACAAATTCGACATACTGACCAAAACCAAAGGAGCTGAACGTGGGTATCTGTGACGGACGGGTCGTCGTCATCACCGGGGCAGGCCGGGGCATCGGGCGGGAGCACGCCCTCGAGTTCGCCAGCCAGGGCGCCAAGTTGGTCATCAACGACCTGGGTGCCGAGGTCGACGGGTCGGGCTCCTCGGACGGGCCGGCCGGCCAGGTGGTCGACGAGGTCCGCGGCATGGGCGGCGCGGCCGTGGCCAACGGCGACGACGTGTCGGACTACGAGGGCGCGGGCCGCCTGATCAAGACCGCCGTCGACACCTACGGGACGATCGACGTGCTCGTCAACAACGCCGGCATCCTGCGCGACCGCATGCTGGTCAACATGACGATCGACGAGTGGGACGCCGTGATCAAGGTGCACCTGCGCGGCACCTTCGCGCCGACGCGCCACGCCGTGGAGTACTGGCGGAACCGGACCAAGGCCGGCGAGACGAACGACGCCCGCATCATCAACACAACGTCGCCGTCGGGCATCTACGGCAACGTGGGCCAGACGAACTACGGGGCAGCCAAGGCCGGCATCGCCTCCTTCACCGTCATCGCCGCCATGGAGCTCGAGCGCTACGGCGTCACCGTCAACGCCATCGCGCCGGCCGCCCTCACCCGCATGACCGAGAACCTCGGCATGGGCACAGCGTCGGCCGAGAAGAAGCCCGAGGAGTTCGACCCCTTCGACCCGGCCAACATCGCGCCCATCGTCGTGTGGCTCGGAAGCCCCGAGTCGGCCGGTATCACGGGCCGCGTGTTCAACGTGCAGGGCGACCACATCAGCGTGGCCGAGGGCTGGGTGGCCGGGCCGGGCGCCGACAAGGGCGACCGCTGGGACCCGGCCGAGCTCGGGAAGGTCGTGCCCGACCTCGTGGCCAAGGCGGCCCCGAACGCCAACATGGGCGGGCGGCGGAAGTAGCCTCGGTCCCATGACCGCGGAGGCCACCCCTCAGGTACCGGGCCGGCGCGACGTGGAGGCGGCCGTCCAGGTCATCCACGACAACGCGGACCGGCTCTTTCTGTGGGACTACGAGCGCGACCGGGGACAGCTCGTCACGCTCTACAACAAGGCCATGGGGTCGCAGTGGAACAGCGTCACGGACCTCGACTGGTCCATCGACGTCGACCCCGAGCGGCTCGTGGCCGAGCAGGACAGCCCGCTCCTCGCTGTGGCCCGGGTGGCGGGCACGCTGCCCGGCTCGCCCATGGCGACGTGGAGCGAGAAGGAGTACTCGCAGCTCGGCATCGAGTTCTTCAAGGCGAACCTCTCGCAATTCATGCACGGGGAGCAGGGCGCCATGATGACGGCGGCCAAGATCGTCGAGACCGTCCCGTGGATCGATGCCAAGTACTACGCGTCGACCCAGACCATGGACGAGGCCAGGCACACCGAGGTCTTCGCCAAGTATCTCCGCACAAAGCTCGGCGACGCCTACCCGATGAGCCCGTTCCTCAAGGAGCAGATCTGGTCGCTGCTCGAGGACTCGCGCTGGGACATCGCCTATCTCGGGATGCAGATCGTGATCGAGTCGCTGGCCCTGGCCGCCTTCGGCGACATGCTGCGACGCACGGAGGAGCCTCTGCTGACCAAGCTGCTGCGCTACGTCATGTCCGACGAGGCGCGCCACGTCGCCTTCGGCGTGCTGACGCTGTCGGAGTTCTACCGGGACCTGAGCGAGGCCGAGCTGAAGGAGCGCCAGGAGTTCCTGGTCGACGCCACCCTCAACTCGCGCTCCCGGGCCACCACGCCCGAGGTGTGGGAGCGGATGGGCACCACGGCCGAGGAGGTCTTCCCCTTCATCATGCAGGCGGCGGAGAAGGCGAAACTGAACCCGATGCGGGGCTTCGCCCGCGGCTTCTTCGCCAAGCTGGTCCCGAACGTGCGCAAGCTCGGCCTCCTCGACGCCAACAACGGCTACCTGCGCGAGAGGTGGGGCGAGGCGGGACTGCTCGAGTTCGAGTTCGCCGACGACACCGGCTCGGACTACGCGTCCTACGACGCCGTGGCGCAGGACCGGGCGGCTGCCGGGGCGGGCACGACGTCCGAGGGGTGAGCGTCGCGGCGCGCTCTCCGATTCAGCGGGTGCGGGCCGTCTGCCTGGCGCTCCCCGAAGCCGAGGAGCGCCCCTTCGGCGGCCACACCGCCCCGGCGTTCCGGGTGCGGGACAAGCTCTTCGTGATGACGAGCGAAGACGGCACGTCCATGACCATGAAGGCGCCCCGGGGCGCGCAGCAGGTCCTGGTGGCCTCCGAGCCGGCGCGGTTCTTCGTGCCCAAGTACGTCGGGCCCAAGGGCTGGGTCGGCGTGCGCCTGGATCTCCGGGCCGCGCCCGACTGGGACGAGATGGCCGAGATGATCGCCGAGAGCTACTGCCTCACCGACCGAAGCGACTCGCGGCGCTGGTGGGCCCACCGGCCGATTGACGGATCGGGGTCGACGGGCCGGGGTGAGATCCGGAAGCCGATCAGGGCGTCTGGGCCTCACCCCGTCACCCCGGTAGGCGATCGGTCGGCGACGCCCAGCCGACCCCGTTGTGCGCGCCACGCTGCTCGCGGACGTCGACGGCGACCGTACGGGCGACCTTGTCGTGGAGGCACTGGTGACGCTTGTCGCCCAGCGGCCAGAGATAGTCGAGGATCCAGGCCACGATGAGGAGCCAGCACGCGAAGGCCGTGACCGCACGGCCCCAGGCGCGCTGCCTGCTCGGTGCTTCGAGATTCCCCTCACGATCCACCTGAAAGAGGCGAATCTGCATCCGCCTCATCCCTGGAGTTTGACCGCGCCGGCCGATGAACCAGACCGGGTACAGGACGAACAAGGTGAGCGAAGCCAGAAGGCACCAGAACCACACCCACGAGATCAGACTCATCGGAGCGTTCGCATTGTTCGGCACTGAGGCGCCAAAGAGTATGTCGAAGGCGATTGGGGGCGGGCGCCATCAGGAGGAAGTCCACGAGAAAGCCGAGCCCGCGACGGCCCCATGTCGCGTACCGGACCTCGGACGGCATCGCATCGTCGGAAGGAGCGCCCCAGGTGAACCGCGCCCCCTGCGCCGGGTCCGGCCACGGTGCTCCCTCCCCGCCACTCGCCATCCGCCCACCCTAGATGGCGGGTGGTAAAGCGGTCGTTAACGCGCTGGGTCGAGACGGGTGAGGGAGGCCTCCATGTTCTCGGTGTAGCGGACATTGCCCTGGGTCACGCCCACCGTCTCCTGCTCACGCACGATCAGGCCGCTGCTGGGGACGATCCAGAAGTCGGTCGGGTTCGTCCCGTGCTCGGTGCCGGTGAAGGTGAGCATGAGCCGGGTGTGCATCACGGAGACCGCCCGGCCGCCCACCACCATGATGGACTGCTCCAACGCCCGGCCCGCCAGCTCGATCTTCTCGGCCGGGCTGGCGAGTGAGCAGGTGACGCCCCAGCGCTGACCGGGTCGGGCTGCAGGCGGCAGCAGGTAGGTCGAGGCCGGGCACTCGATGGTCGAGGTGGTCGCCGAGCCGGCGATGGACTCGTACGTCACGAGCTTCGGAACGGTCAGCGCACCGTTGGGAGCGTTGCACACAGTCGTCGCCTCGGTGTGCTGCGTGATGGGGACCCAGCTCACCGTCGCACAGCGTCCGTCGGCGACGATCATGGAGGTGCTCGGAGGGAAGGAGCGGGCCACACCGACGAGGTTGAGGCTCTCGCCCCCGCTCGTGCGGTACGTGTACACCCCCGGGGTCGGCATCCGGTTGCGCAGCGTCGTCAACACCTTGCCGGTCTGTTCCCGCCGGTACATGCGCAGTGCGTCGCGCAGCCCCACCGGCGACGACACGGTGCGGAAGACGAGCGCCCACGCCGTCCCACCGGCACAGCTGACGATCACCAGGGCAAGGGCGATGACCGACAACAGCCGGTGCTGCTGGACCCAGTGCCAGACGAACACGCGGCAAATCCTACTCGCGCCCGGGTGCGGTCAACCGAACGCTGGTTTGGGCGGGGTCGGGCCCGTCGGGTGGTCGAGCCGGACGCCGGCCAGGCCGGTCAGGCCTGGTCGGGCACCCAGTTGCCGTGGAAGCCCGCCGGCACACGCTGGGGCAGGTCGATGACGGCCTGGGCCTCCCCCTCGAGGTCGTCGGCGTTGAGGATGTGCAGGGCGGAGGTGTCCGTCTCGGCCGAGTGCACCAGCAGGAGCAGCCAGCCGTCCGACTCGCCGGCACCCTCCTCCCGGGGCACGAAGACCGCCTCGCCCAGGCTCGTCCCCGGTCCGAAGGAGCGGGCCTGGCTCGCCCTCCGCTCGAAGTCGTGGCGGAGCAACACCGACTCCGTGCCGACGATGCCGTCGGAGCTGCCCACGGCGACGACGTAGCCGTACCGGTGGGGCAGGCCCACGCGACGCTCGTCCACGCGGGGGAACTCCTGCCCGCGGTCGTCGAGACGCTCCTCCTTCACCGTGCCGCCGTGACCGTCGAGATGCCAACGTTCCAATGTGGGGACTCCTTCGGAAGGCCCGAGGTGGTTCGTCCGGAACATGGACGGGTGGCGCACCACGTCGAGCACGATGCCGTCACCGTCGGGGTCGTCGAAGGCGTTCATGGGGTGGAACACGTAGCACGACTCGACGTCGTGCCAGACGACGTCGGTCGAATCGCCGTCTCGGGGCAGGAGGCCCACACGCGACCGATAGCCCTCCTCCCAGCGGTAGGGGAAGGACGCGCCAGACGCGGCGGCGTCGAGGCTGAAGGTGACCGGGAGGTCCAGCAGGGCGATGGAGCGCTGGGTGATGGCGCAGTCGTGCACGCTCACCGGCCCGCCCATAGCGACGCGCCGGCTGGATCGCACCTTGGCCTGCGCGTCGATGATCGTCACCTCGACGTCGTTACCCCAGCCGAAGAAATAGGAGACGGCGTAGAGCTCACCCGTGAGCGGGTCTCGCTTGGGGTGGGCCGTGTAGCCGCCGTCGAGCGTGCCTTCGAAGTCACAAGGCCCGACGGTGTCGAGCTCGTTCGTCAGCTCGTACGGGCGCGCCCCCGCCTCGACGATGGCGAAGGTGCGGCCCGCCTGCCCGATGACGCTGGTGTTGGGCGCGAAGTCCATGTCCGCGTGCACCGGACCCGGGTGGGGCTCCTCGCCGAGGACGCGCGCCACCTCGGCGGAACGCACCCAGCGATTGCGGTACCACTCGGCCCGTCCGTCACGCAGCCGGATCCCGTGCACCATGCCGTCGCCGGTGAACCAGTGGTAGGTCGAGGGTTCGGGAGGTGAAGCGGGATTGGGGCCGTTGCGCAGGTAGCGGCCGCAGAGGGCCTCGGGCACGGTTCCGGTGACGGCCAGGTCGGTCGCCGTGACCTCTTCGAGCACGGGGGCGAAGTTGCCCTCCAGGTACGGATTGGCTGTCACGGTCACGGATGCCCCCTTTGGTGGGCCAGAACTGCCACTGCCAGCCCAACTTAGGCACGATTCCTGGCGTGAACAACCGGTGACGAAATGACCGCCGATGCCCCATACCTCCCTTGCGTCGCCGTAGCGCGCTAAGGTTCCTGTCCGAGGGCACCACCATCACAAGTTTGGAAATCCCTCTAGCTCGCAAGAGCTACCGGCCATGACCCCCGCGACACGGGTCAAATCTGGCCAGGAGAGGAGTGGATTTTCAATGGCAACTGGTTCCGTGAAGTGGTTTAACGGTGAGAAGGGCTTCGGCTTCATCACCCAGGACGGTGGGGGCCCCGACGTCTTCGTGCACTTCGAGCGCGATCAGCGGTACGGGCTACCGCAATCTCGAAGAAGGACAGAAGGTTGAGTTCGAGACCAACCAGGGTCCGAAGGGCCTTCAGGCCGCGAACGTGCGAGCCATCGGGTAACGCCGAGCGCACCAGGATCACGACAGAACCCCGTCTCATTGTGAGGCGGGGTTCTGTCAATTTCAATTCAGGTCCATTTCAGGACGGCCCTTCGCGCGCGCGTGGGCGCGCAGCGGCTCAGCGGCTCAGCGGCTCACCACGTCACCAATACGGCCGGTGCTGTCGCGTCGTGACCGCGAGAACGGCCTCGGCGTACTCCTGGCGGCAGACGACGAGGTCGGGCAGCCACGCGTCGGGGTCGCCGTAGCGAAGCGGCTGCCCGTCGAGCCGGCTGGCGTGTAGCCCGCTCGCGGTCGCGACGGCCACCGGGGCGCACGAATCCCACTCGTACTGGCCGCCGGCATGGACGTAGACCTCTGCCGCGCCGAGGATGACCGCGGCGATCTTGGCGCCCGCCGACCCCATCGGGACCATGACGCCGCCGATCGCCTCCGTGACGTCGTAGGCGACATCGGGAGGTCGGCTCCGCGACACCACCACGCGTGGTGCCTCGCCGCTGCGCAAGGGAGGGAGCACCGGGGCGTCGTCGGTAGCGAGGACGATGTCGAGCGCCGGCAGGGCGATGGCACCCACCACGGCCACGCCGCCCACGGCCATCGCCACGTGGACGGCCCAGTCGCTGCGCCCGACCTGGCGGAATTCGCGGGTGCCGTCGAGGGGGTCCACGATCCAGAGACGGCCGGAGCCCGCCACGTGCTCGAGGCCCTCTTCGGACCGCACATCGTCGTCGGGGTAGAGCCGGTTGAGCTCGGCCACGAGCAGCTGGTGGGCCATGTGGTCCCCCGCCGCGCCGAGATCGCGCAACGCGGGCGGGTTCTCGCGCAGTTCCACGAGGGCCCGGCCGGCGATCCCGGCCAGCTTCGCCGCGTCACGATGTTCGGTGACGAGGTCCTCGGACATCCCCCCTGTCTAGACCAAGCGACGGTCGGTGGCCCATCTCGTCAACTCGTGACGCGTTGAGAGCTGCAGCTTGCGCAGGACCGAGGAGACATGTGACTCGACCGTCTTGGCCGAGATGCTGAGGTCGCGGCCCACCTCCTTGTAGGTATAGCCGCGGGCGATCAGGCGCAGCACCTCGCGCTCCCGTGGCGACAGCTGGTCGAGCTCGGGGTCGAGTCCCGCTGCCGGTGCGCCGCCCTTGGCGAAGGCGTCCAGCACGAACCCGGCCAGGCGCGGCGAGAAGACGGCGTCGCCGGCGGCCACGCGGTAGACGGCCTGGAGAAGCTCCGGGCCCGAGATCGTCTTGGTGACGTAGCCGCGGGCGCCGGCCCGGATCACATCGATGACGTCCTCGGGGGCATCGGAGACGGAAAGAGCCAGAAATTGCACCTCGGGGTGATGGGGCAGGACGCCGACCAGGACCGCGTGGCCCCCGCCGCCCGGGAGGTGCACGTCGAGGAGGACCACGTCGGGGAGGCGCTCGCCGATGAGCTCGATGGCGGCCGCCGCCTCGTCGGCCTCGCCCACCACCTCGACCGCGTCGCCCAACTCGGCCCGCACACCGGCCCGGAAGACGGCGTGGTCCTCGACGAGGAAGATGCGCGGACGGGCGCTGCGCGCGATCTCGCTCACTTCACTTCACCCGCTCCCGCCGCGGCATGGAGAGCTGGACCTCAGCTCCCTCCCCCGGCGCCGAGCGGACGACGGCCGAGCCGCCGAAGCACGCCACGCGGGCCCGGATGGACCGGGCGATGCCCTGACGGTCCTCGGGCACGGCGTCGGGGTCGAACCCGCGGCCGCGGTCCCGCACGAAGAGCATGACCGTGTCCGTCTCCACCTCCGCATAGACCGAGACCTGGTCAGCGCCGGACCATTTGGCCGCGTTGACGGTGGCTTCTCGGGCCGCATCGAGCAGCGCACGCAACGCCTCGTCCAGCTCGCAGTCGCCCACCATGACCACCTGCACGGCGATGCCGTGGTCGGCCTCGACCTGTCGCTGAAGCAGGCCGACGCCCTCGGCCAGCATGGTGGCGTCCTCCCCGATGGCGCCGGGCGAGCGGCCCTCGAAGAGCCAGGCGCGCAACTCGCGCTCCTGGGCCCGGGCGAGGCGCACCACGTGCTGGGGATCGTCGGACGAGCGTTGGATGAGCGCCAGCGTCTGGAGCACCGAGTCGTGGACGTGGGCCGCCATCTGGGCCCGCTCCTCGGCGAGGGCACGCGCCTGGCGCTCGGCGATGAGGTCCCGGACGAGGCTCAGCCACCAGGGGCCGAAGATGACGACGCTCGCCGCAATGACCAGGGCGGCGCCGCCGATGGGCCGGAGCGCGGCGACCGTGGTGTGGCCCTCGACCAGCAGCACGATGCCACCCGCCCCGATGAGGACGCCCACGACGACACGGGCGATGAGCCAGCGGCGGCCCTTGCCATGGGTGTCCGCCCCGAACAGTGGCACGACGTCGTTGTCGATGAACGCCTTCTCCGACGCGTCGGCGTTGCGCCAGATGAGGATGATCACGCCGGCGGCCAGGAACGTCGGCCATCCGATGAAGCCGATGAAGGGGACGTGCAGGGAGCTGGTGATGAACTGCACCGCGATGACCAACGGGATGACGATGGCGGCGATCGTCCGGATGCCCCGGTGATCGCTGATGGCGCGGGAATAGATGTTGTCGGTCTCCCCCTCCATCGGGATCAGCAACCAGGCCATCGCGTAGACGAACACCATCACGCCGCTGGCGATGGCCAGCAGGACGAAGCCGATGCGCACCCACATGACATCGATCCCGGTCGCGCGCGAGACCGCTCCACAGACGCCGCCCAGGACCCGGTTGTCGGGACTGCGGCGCAGGGCCCGCAGTTTCCCGCCGGCGTGGTGGTGACGATGGTGGCGCCAATCGGACCAGTGGCCGTACCGACCGCCGTACCCGTACCCGTTGCCGTCGCGGGAGGTCCAGTGCGCATGGCGCCTGTCCCTTCCGCCCGTGCCCGTGCCCCAGCCGTCGGCGGGAGGAGCGGCATCGGTCCCGGTCCCGGTTTCGGGCGCGGTCCACCCCGGCTCAGTCGGGCGGCCACTGTCGGCGAGCGGACGCGTACCGGGATCGGGCGCCTCTGCGATACCTCGATGATCGCGCCGCAGTGCCCGTGAGGGCTATCGGGGATTTCCCGGAGGACTCGGGGGTGCTCTCAGGGTCGGACCAGGGTGTTGCCGGATTCACGCCTGACCTGCGCACCGTCACGCTGGACCCATGCACTCCGCACCAGACGAGACACCAGGCACGGCAGGCACTTCGACCACCGAGCAGGCCGCACAACTCCCATCGTCCCCTCCGCCCGGAGCCGGCGCCGAGCAGCGCCTCCACCGTGGCGGACGCGGCCGCATGTTGGGGGGCGTAGCCCTCGGCGTGGCGGACTACTTCGACGTCGACCCCACCCTGGTCCGCATCGGATTCGTGGCCCTCGCCCTCCTGGGCGGCTTGGCGGTGCCCCTCTACCTGGCCGGTTGGCTCCTCATCCCCGATGAGGACTCCGACGTCTCGGTCGCCGAGGAGCTCCTGGCCCGCGAGCGGGCCCACGGAGCCTTCTGAGCGGCGCCACGCCCCAACTGATCGTTCGACCACACCGACGACGAAGGAGAAGAGATCAATGCGCTACCGGTGGGATCCCGTCTACCCGATGGGCCGCAGGGACATGCCGGCCCCCGACTCGAGTCTTCGGGCCTCCGACGACGAGCGCAACGCGGTGGCGGACAAGCTCTCGCGCCACTACGCCGAGGGCCGCCTCGATGAGGTCGAGTTCAAGAACCGCCTCGACACCGCCATGTCGGCGACGACGCGCGGCGACCTGAACGGGCTGTTCGACGACCTGCCCCGGCTGCCCAGCGAGGCTCCTCCCCCTCCGGCGCGGCACCGCCGGATCCTGCCCTGGGTCTTCCTCGTGGCGTTCCTCGCCATCGCCGCCGGGGCGAGCATGCCCTTCTACCCGTTCTTCCACGTACCGTGGCTGCTCATCGCCATCGTCGCCCTGGTGCTGTGGCGCCGGGCCGGAGGGCACCTGCACTCCCACCACCGCCACGATCACCCCGGGCGGCCCAATTCGGTCATGGACCACTGAGGGGCACCGTGCACACCGACACGACCGACTGGCGGAGGACCGCCGAGCGCGTGACCGACGGCGACGCGGGTGCCGGGGTGCCCGGGGTGACCGGGGTGACCGGGGTGACCGGGGTGACCCGGGCACGCTGCGCTCACTGGCCCTGTTCGCCGGCCTGCCCGACGACGAGCTCGAGGAGCTGGCGACGCGCTGCGCAATCTCCACCGCCCACCCGGGGCAGGTGGTACAGGCCCAGGACGTTCCCGTCCGGATGTGGCACGTCATCACGGGCGGCCACGCCGTCGTGCAGCGTGACGGCACCCCGATCGGGCTGCTGGGCCGGGGGGACTCGTGGTCGGAGCACTCGCTCTTGAACCAGCTGCGGTCGTCCATCGCCGTCGTGGCGCTCTCGCCCCTCACGTTGCTCACTCTGAGTCAGCGCGCCTTTTTCGAGGTCCCGGACGACCACCCCGTCCTGGCCGGGCGCCTGGTGGCCCGCTCGGCCACTTCGGCGGACCGCCTCGCCCTCCCGCTGTACAAGGCCTTGGTCCGTCGGGCCGATACCGGTTGCACCAGACGGTGCGCGGGCGACCAGTACGATTGAACACGTTCCCGTGACGCCGGCCGGTGGCCGCGTCGAACGTCCTCGAGGAGATCCCCCCAATGCGCACCCTGGCCGGGTGGTGTGTCCGTCATCGCCGCATGGTCGTCCTGTTGTGGTTGCTCGTCCTGGTCACCTCGATCTTCACGGTGGAGGCCGTCGGAACCAACTACTCGAACAACTTCAACTTCCCCCACACGCAGTCGTTCGACGCCATCAACCTGCTGAAGTCCGTCGCCCCCTCCCATTCGGGGGACACCGAACAGGTGGTCTTCGGCACCTCCGGTGATGCCCGCCTGACCGACACCGCGGTCGGCCAGCGCATCAACACGATGGTGGACAAGATCAACGCGTTGCCCAACGTGACTGCGGTCACCAGCCCCTACGACGCCGCCGGGAATCTCGTCAACACGACCAACATCAACCCCGACCGGACGGTCGGCTTCTTCCAGGTCCCCTTCGACAAGCAACCGAACAGCATCTCGAGCAGCGAGGCCAAGACCTTCGTCAACACCGTCACCAAGACGTCGGGCGACGGGTTGACAGTCGCCGTCACCGGGCAGCTGGCCGAGCAGGCCAACAACCAGTCCATCGGCAGCACCGGTCTCGGCGTTCTGCTGGCGTTGATCGTGCTGTTGCTCGTCTTCGGATCGTTCTTCGCCGCCATCCTCCCGATCCTCTCGGCGCTGTTCGCACTGGGTACGGCCGTCGGCCTCATCGGCGTCTTGAGCCATGCCATCGGCATGCCCTCGATCTCGCCCGAGCTCACACTCCTCATCGGGCTGGGGGTCGGCGTCGACTACGCCCTCTTCATCGTGACGCGCCACCGGCAGGGCTTGGTAGCCGGGCGCGACGTGGAATCCTCCATCATCAACGCGGTCAACACCTCTGGCCGCGCCGTCCTCTTCGCCGGGATCATCGTGTGCATCGCGTTGCTCGGCATGTTCGCCCTCGGGGTGAGCTTCCTGTACGGCCTGGCGGTGGCCGCCGCCATCGGTGTGGCTCTCACCATGGTGGCGGCGCTGACCCTGCTGCCCGCCATGCTCGGCTTCATCGGCCCCAAGGTCATGAGCCGCAAGCAGAAGAGGAACCTGGCCGAAAACGGCCCCCGCATCGTCGGCGCCGACAGCAAGGGCTTCTGGCCCAACTGGGCCGACCGGGTGCAGCGGTACCCGTGGCTCTCGGCCGGCGTGGCCCTGGTCATCATCGTGGCCATCGCCCTCCCCTTCTTCTCCCTGCAGCTCGGCTCGGCCGACCAGGGCACCGACCCGGCCGGGACGCCGACCCGGGTCGCCTTCGACATGCTCTCCAAGGGGTTCGGACCAGGGTTCAACGGTCCCCTGATGGTGGTCGGGGTGGTGCACCCGGACCAGCACGCCGTCGTCGACGACGTCGTGCACGAGGTCTCCCAGCAACCCAACGTGGACAGCGTCTCAGACCCGCTCTACATCCCGAGCAAGACGGGCGACGGCGATGTCGTCCTCATCAACGTCTATCCCGACTCGGCTCCCCAGGACACCGCCACCACCGACCTGGTCAACCACCTCCGGAGCGACACCGTCCCGCAGGCCGTGGGCAACTCGGGCGTCAACCTCCTGGTCGGCGGGTCGACCGCGATCTTCATCGACTTCTCGAACGTCCTGAGCTCCAAGCTGCCGCTCTTCATCGGCCTGGTCGTGCTCTTGTCCTTCCTGTTGTTGATGACCGTGTTCCGCAGCTTCGTGATCCCGCTCACGGCGGCGGTCATGAACCTGCTCTCCATCGGGGCCGCGCTGGGCATGCTCGTGGCGGTCTTCCAGTGGGGCGACCTGGGCGGGCTCATCGGCCTCAGCGGCACCAGCCCGGTCGAGGCCTTCCTCCCGGTGATGCTGTTCGCCATCCTCTTCGGGCTGTCGATGGACTACCAGGTCTTCCTGGTGTCACGAATGCACGAGGAGTACATCAAGTCGGGCGGCGACAACCGGGTGGCGGTGCGCAACGGCCTGGCCGCCACCGGGAAGACGATCACGGCCGCCGCGCTGATCATGATCCTCGTGTTCGGCTCGTTCATCCTGGGCGGGAACCGCGTCATCAAGGAGTTCGGCATCGGTCTGGCCGGCGGGATCCTGGTCGACGCCGTCCTCATCCGGATGGCCATCGTCCCTTCCATCATGATCATGTTCGGCAAGGCCAACTGGTGGTTCCCGGCCTGGCTGGACCGGATCCTGCCCAAGCTGTCCGTCGACGCCGACGACCTCGCTGCCCAAATGCCCGACGATCCCGGGGCCGAGCCTCAGCCGGAGCTGGCCGGGTCGCTCAAGTAGGACAAGTAGGAGCAGCTACCAGCCGTAGTCCTCGGTTCACCGTTACTAGCCATCTGATCTGGGCTGTTAAACAGGTCGGGTCTTCCACCGGACCTGCCAACCCGTCGAGGTCTTGTACACGGTAGCCATTACGCCCCTGCCTTCTCCTGGGTCGTTGGTGGGATCAAGCTTTCTTCACGGGCTCGCATGATCCTCCCCGTTGCCGTCGAGGACGGACCCCGCGGAGGATTCGTACTAGTGGGTGTGGTCGGGGGCGTCAGTCATCGGTTGTTTCTTTCGTCGTGGCCGGGTAAGACTTACCGACGGGGGGGGACGACCGTCTGGGAGGTCGTCCGTGAGACTCCTCGACCGCACCAAGAGACCCGCCCTCGCCTGTGGAGTCGCCTCGCTGATCGTCGCCGGTATCGGTGCCGTCGGCCTAGCCGGGTTGGCGAACGGCGCTTCGACGGGAGTCTCCCTAAACGGCGGCGACATGGTGGCCGTGACCTGCTCGGGCAAGAACCTCGCCGTTACCGCGTATCGCCTACGGAGGTCCGCCTCGCCTGCCACGGCAAGTCGGGGCATTAGAACGAAACACGTTGGCACTGTTGAAGAAGCTCTAGACCCGCTAGAGCTCTAGAGGACGAGGTCCTAGGGGATTTGAAGTTGTCAACACAGCACCGTGACCAGGCCTGACAGGTCCTAACCAACCTAGAAAAGCCTGCTCAAAGACTGATTCCGGAGATATATCCAGGTCACGAAATCCCTGGATCTCCTACCAGGCGTAGTCCTCCGGCGCGGTCTTGTAGCCGGGGAAGAGCTCGTCCAGGCGGGCCAGCACCTTGTCGTCGAGCGTGACGTCCACGGCGCGCAGCGCCGACTCCAGGTGCTCGGGCGTGCGGGGCCCGACGATGGGACCGGTGACCGCCGGCCGCGTCAGCAACCAGGCCAGACCGACCGTGCCCGGCTCCTCGCCGGCCTCGGCGCAGAGATCCTCGTACGCCTCGAGCTGGGGCCTCCGGGCCTCGATCGTCTCGGCGGCGCGCCCGGCGTAGCGCCGGCTGCCGTCGCGCTCCTTGCGCACGACGCCGCCCAGCAGGCCGCCCTGCAAGGGCGACCACGGGATCACGCCGAGCCCGTAGGCCTCCGCTGCCGGCAGCACCTCGCGCTCGACCGCCCGCACGATCAGGTTGTAGATGGACTGCTCGCTGACCAGGCCCATGAAGTTCCGCCGGGCCGCCGCCTCCTGGGCCCGGGCGATGTGCCAGCCGGCGAAGTTCGAGGAGCCTACGTAGAGGACTTTGCCCTGGGCCCGCAGGACCTCCATCGCCTCCCAGATCTCGTCCCAGCCGGTGCCGCGGTCGATGTGGTGCATCTGGTAGAGGTCGATGTAGTCGGTCTGCAGCCGGCGCAGGCTGGCGTCGCACGCCCGCCGGATGTTCAGCGCCGACAGCCGGCCCTCGTTGGGCCAGTCCCCCATGTCGCCGTAGAGCTTGGTGGCCAGCACCGTCTTCTCCCGCCGCCCGCCGCCCTGGGCGAACCAGCGGCCGACGATCTCCTCGGTGGCGCCACGCCCCTTGGAGCGGCCGTAGACGTTGGCCGAGTCGAAGAAGTTGATCCCGGCCTCCAGAGCCGAGTCCATGATGGAAAACGAGGTCGGCTCATCCGTCTCGGGCCCGAAATTCATGGTGCCCAGGCAGATGCGGCTGACGCGGAGACCGGTGCGTCCGAGTCGGGTGAATTGCATGGCGCGAACCTACCGGTCGAGCGGGAAGAGTGCACCGATTGGCCGATATTTTCGGGGTCGCACTACATTGGGAAGATGATTTTCCACCCGAGCTTGGGGGCGTGATGGCGCAACAGATCCCGCTGGTCGACTACCTGGAGCTGGGGGACGACCCGCATCTGGTGGCCAACGAGTGCATCTCGTGCGGCGCCCGCTACTTCGACCGGCGCAACGCCTGCGCTGCCTGCGAGGCCACCGAATTCAAGAAGGTGTCGGTGCCGACGACCGGTGAGGTGCGGACCTTCACCATCGTGTCGTTCGCGGCACCGGGGATCCCCGTCCCCTTCGTGGCCGCGGTGGTGGACTGCGACGGCACCAGCGTGCGGGCGAATCTGATGAACGTGACCCCCGACCCCGAGCACGTGAGCACGGGCATGAAGGTGCGCCTGGCCACCGAAGTGATCGGCACGGACGACAACGGCACCGAAGCGGTCGGCTTCGGGTTCGAACCCCTGGGAGGTTAGGGACGATGGCATCGGCATCGGAAGAGCTGTGGGTCCTCGGGATCCACATGACCAAGTTCGGCAAGCACCCGGACAAGGACATCGTCGACCTGGGGGCCGAGGCGGCGCGAGGCGCGCTGGCCGACGGTGGCGTGACCATGAAGGACATCGGCATCATCGGCGCCGGCAACCTGATGATGGCCATGGCGCCCACCGGGCAGATGATCCAGAAGCAGCTGGGCCAGACCGGGATCCCGGTCTTCAACGTGTCGAACGCCTGCGCCACCGGCGCCACGGCGCTGCGGGTGGCCTGCATGGCGATCAAGGCGGGCGAGGTCGACATGGGCCTGGCCGTCGGCGTCGAGAAGCTGGCCGGCGCCGGCCTCCTGGCCGGAGGGAGTCGCGGGTCGGACTCCAACACGTACACGCCGCACGGTCGCTACGGCGCGGTGGCGCCGGTGGACGGCCGGGTCGGCACCGAGACCATGCCGGGCGTCTTCGCCCAGATCGGCATGGAGTACGGGCACCGCTACGGCGGCACGAGTTTCGAGCTCTTCGCCAAGATCAGCGAGAAGAACCACTCCCACTCGACCCTGAACCCGCTGGCGGCCTACACCAAGAAGATGTCGCTGGACGAGATCATGAACGACGTCATGATCGCCTACCCCAACACGCGGCCCATGTGCTCGGCCAACTGCGACGGAGCGGCCGCGGCCGTGGTCGTCTCGGGGTCCAAGCTCAAGACGCTGTCGCTGGAACAGCAGAGGCGTGCGGTGAAGATCTCGGCCTCGATCCTCACCACCGACCCGTGGGAGGAGGCGTGCCAGGTCCTGCCCAACGTCAACGACCTGACCCGCAACGCGTCCGCCCAGGCCTACGAGCAGGCCGGCGTGGGGCCCGCAGACTTGAACCTTGTGGAGCTGCACGACTGCTTCGCCACGGCCGAGCTCGTGCACTACGACAACCTCGGGCTGTGCGAGCGCGGCGGTGCGGCCGACTTCTTCACGTCGGGTGCCACTTGGCGCGACGGGTCGACGCCGGTCAACGTCTCGGGCGGCCTGGAGTCCAAGGGCCACCCGATCGCCGCCACCGGGATCGCCAACGTCTGGGAGGTGGCTACTCACCTGCGCGGTGAGGCCGGTGATCGCCAGATCGAGGGCGCCAAGGTCGGGCTGACCCATGTCATCGGGCTGGGCTCGGCCTGCGGTGTGCACATCTTGGAGAAGTCGGCGGCGTAGGCCGGGCGCGGGCCGGCCGCGGCGTGGCGCGGGCCGCGGCGTGGCGCGGGCCGCGGCGTGACGCGGGCCGCGGCGTGGCGCTGGGCCGGGCGCGGCGTGGGACCGGGCGCGGTGTGGGCTGGGCGCGGCGTTGGCTGGACGTAGGCGCAACTGCGTAATGCGGTCACAGTCGCAGTCGCAGTCGCCGGTTTACGACACCATCGGGCAGGGCTATGTCGCTCACCGTCGAGCCGACCCGCGCTGGGAGGCCCTGATCAGTGAGCAACTCGGGGACGGAGGACGCGGTCGCGTCGTCGTGAACGTCGGTGCCGGCACCGGCAATTACGAGCCGGTGCATGGGGACGTCGTCGCAGTCGAGCCTTCGAGCGTCATGGTGGAGCAACGGCCCCCTGGCGCGGCGCCGGTTGTCCGGGCCAGCGGCGCGGCCCTCCCTTTCCCGTCCGGTTGTGCGGACGTGGCGATGGCCGTCCTCACCCTCCACCACTGGGACGACTGGGTGGTGGGGCTGGCCGAGCTCTGCCGGGTCGCGCCGCGGCGGGTGGTACTGACCATGGACTTCGAGCTGCACTCGCGCTTCTGGCTCCTCGAGGACTACGTGCCCGAAGTGGGCGAGACGACACGCGACCTAGGACCCAGCGCCGACGAGGTGGCGGAGGCCATCGGCGCCGGCACCCCGATTCCGCTGCTCGTCCCGCGGGACATGCAGGACGGCGTGCTGGGTGCCTACTGGTGCCGGCCGGAGGCGTATCTCGACCCGGCCGTCCGTGCCAACTGCTCGGGGCTGGCACTGGCCGACGCCGCCGTCGTGTCCCGGGGGGTGGCCGCGCTCGAGGCGGACCTCTCCAGCGGCGAGTGGCACCGACGGCACGCCGGCCTGGCCGAGCTGCCCGCGTTAGACCTCGGATACCGGCTGGTCGTGGCTGACGTAAGTGACGGCCGCTGAGCTCGCTGATTCAGTACGTAGCGAAGTTGGCGCGCCGCGTGCGCCGTGTGGATCTGAGCCCGAGCGCGACGAAGCGCCGAGTGACTTCGTGTTTCGACTGCGCCGGGCCAAATCGACCGACGGTTGATCCCGGGCGGCCCGCCGCCCCGTCAGGCCGCCGTGGGCGGCGGGCGCTGGCGCTGGGCGCCTTTGCGCTCTTCTTGGTTGCGCAGCCGGTTGTGGAACCCACAGAGCAACCGGCCGTTCTCCTGGGTGGTCAGGCCACCTTCGGCCCAGGTCTCGATGTGGTCGCCCTGGCAGCTCTCAGCAGGCTCGTAGCAATAGGGGTGGGTGCACATGCGATCGCGCAGCTCGATGGCCCGGCGGGTCCCCCCGGTGAAGAGCCGGGCCCGCACGCTGACGTCGACCCGGTTGCCGAGGCTGAAGACGGCCCGCTCGAAGTAGGCCGAGTCCAGCCAAGGGGCTAGCGCGGCGGGAGGCAGGACCGTCCCGTTCTCGAGCTCACAGATCCGGCCCTGGAGTGTCTCAAAGCCCACCAGGACACTGAAGAGCGGGGCGGGCCGGATGCCATCGGCCGGGGCGGTGGCGCTGCGGGTCGCCATCTCGACGAGGGCGTCGGCCCGGCGCTGGGCTGAGGTGCGTGCCAGCTCGTCGATCCGTGCCGTGCGCCCGAGGCGCTCTTTGGCCTCGGCGCAGTCGGCCTCGAAGAGGTCATGCTCGAGGCGGTTGAGCTCGCCCGCCACGATGGTGCCCGAGACGGGGTCGAGGGTCATCTGGCCCAGCCACATTCCGAGAAGCTCGCTTCGAGGAACACGTTGCGAGACGCCTTGCGCTCCTCGTCGGCGGCGTCGGCCCCGTCGGGGTCGGCCAGCTGCTTCCAATAGCTCAGGGCCCGGTAGAAGTCCTCGAAGCCCATCTGGGCGGCCTGGGCGACGAGCATCGCCTCGTCGCGGGCCATCGATGCCTCGGTGCGGTGGCGCCTCGCCGAGGCGATGGCCCGG
The DNA here is from genome assembly GCA_963764305.1 of uncultured Acidimicrobiaceae bacterium. Classification (GTDB taxonomy): domain Bacteria; phylum Actinomycetota; class Acidimicrobiia; order Acidimicrobiales; family RAAP-2; genus Bog-473. Next base: position 58,899 of record CAVXSD010000009.1, read on the forward strand.
GCCTGATCGACCCCGATGGCGCCCTCGCGCCAGGCCTCGGCGCACTCGGGCAGATGGCGCAGCGCCCGACCCAGGCGCACCCGGCGCTTGGCGGCACTGCGCGGGATCCGACAACGCGTGGCGATCCACGCCGGCGCCGTCTTGGCCCCCTCAGCCGCCCACTCCTCGCCCACCTCGAAGGCGGCTGACGCCTCCGTGACAAAGGACTCGAAACGAGAGAGCAACCGGTGCAGCTCGACGATGGACTCGCAGTTGCCGTAATTGGCGGCGTCGGAGGCCACAAGTGCTTCGAGCGCATCGGCGAAGTTCTCTAACTCCATAGGTCGATCGAAGCACGCGGCTGTCACACATTTGCGGGGCGAATTTCCGCGCGCACATCGTCCAGGGCGGCAACCGTTCTTTGGGGGGACCGCTGCGGGGGACCGCTGCGGGGAGCCGCTGCGGGGTAGCCGCTGCGGGGAGCCGCTGCGCGGGTGCCGCTGCGGGGAGCCGCTGCGCGGGTGCCGCTGCGCGGGAGCCGCTGCGGGGAGCCGCTGCGCGGGTGCCGCCGGAACCGTTCCGGCAGTGCTATGCGCGGCCGGCCAGCAGCGGCACCGGCCGGGCCAGGCTCCAACTGAAGGTGTCCTCGATGTCGGCCAGCGCCAGCGGCTCGGCCAAGTCGGCGACGGTCGGTCCGACGCGGTCGGCCACGGACTGGAGCAGGTCGCCGTCGAAGCCCCAGAGGTCGACGGCGTTGGCACCGAGGATGCGGCGGAGGTCGTCCTCGGGCAGGCCGCCGAAGATGTAGCGGAGGGTCTCACGGTGCACAGGGGCGGCGCCCTCGAGGTGGGGGTAGTCGGCGCCCCACATGAGCTTGTCGATGCCGATCTCGTAGCGCATCTCGGCCTCGTAGCGCTTCATGAGCGAGCCGCCCATCCAGACGTGCTTCTCGAAGTAGTCCCGGGGACGCATCTCGAGGTAGGAGCGCACCGGGGCGCCGCCGTGGGTGTCGAAGAACGACTCCATGTCCCGGATGAGGGAGGGCAGCCACTGCACGCCGTTCTCGGTGACCACGACCTTGAGGCCGGGGTGGCGGTCGAACACGCCGCCGAAGATCATGAACCACAGCGGCCGGCGGGTGAAGACGAACACCTCGTAGAGGCCGAGCATGCCCCCGTGCGCGGCGTCGTAGAGGAACTTGGTGTCGGTGGCCGAACCGGAGGCGCCGGTGTGCAGGTTGACGACCATGCCGTGCTCCTCGCACGCGCTCCAGAAGGGCTCGTAGTAGTCGTCGGCGTAGCCGGGCAGCTTCGAGGTCACCGACATGGCGGGCAGCATGACGCCGCCGAAGATGCCGTTGTCGCGGGCCCAGGCGACCTCCTCGACGGCGCGGTCCATGTCGTGGAAATCGATCGGCATGCAGCCGGCGCGGCGGCCCGGGGCGGCGGCGCAGAAGTCGGCCAGCCAGCGCACGTAGCCGTGCAGCGCGGGCCACACGACCTCCAGCCCCTTGTCGGTCGTCGCGCCCAGGTACATGGCCGGCGAGAGCCCGCCGGCCAGGATCGGCCCGGGAAGGGTGACCTCTGCGTGGATCCCCTGCTCCTCGAGCACGGCGAGCCGGCGCCCGCCCCCGTCGCCCGGCACCACCCAGTCGGTGCCGTAGTGGGCCAGCCAGCCCTTGGCGGCCTCGATGTCGACGCCCATGCCGGCCAGGCGGCGGGCCGCAGTGGCCCGGACGGGATCCGACTCGTCCACCTCGCCCGGATCGAAGCCGCCGAACATGGAGATGGCGAGGTTCGACATGTCCCCGAAGGCGGCAACGGCCTCTCGGTGCGCCGGGTCCACGTAGGACAGGAAGTGCTCGAGGCTGTCCGGTGAAGCGTGCGTGTCGGCCGACACCACCACGTAGTTGCGGCCCTCCGCGGCCGTGGCCGCTTCATCACCCATGCAACGCCCTCCCTGGACACTGGCACCGGACAGAGGACGCCCGCCACGGACGTCCTGGTCAGTGCCCCGCACACTACCGCCGGCGCCGTCTGTCGGGGGGCGGGACGCGCCGCCGGTAGTTTCTGCGGGCGGGATGCACACCTCCTCCACCCTCGTCCTGGTCCTGGCGGTGTTCGCCGCCAGCCTGGTGGAGATGGTCGAGGCGCTGACCATCGTGGTGGCGGCCGGCGTGAGCCGGGGCTGGCGCTCTGCTCTGGAGGGCGCCGCGGTGGCGGCGCTCGTCCTCGGGGTCCTCGTCGTGGTCGTGGGCGTCCCGCTCATCCGCTACATCCCGCTCGACGCGCTGCGGGTGGTCGTGGGGGCCCTGTTGCTGGTGCTCGGCCTGTCGTGGTTGCGCAAGGCGATCTTGCGGGCGAGCGGCCACAAGGCACTGCACGACGAGGACAAGATCTACGCCGAGACCGTGGCCGAGCTCAGCGCCGAGGACCGATCGGTGACGGCCGCGCCGGATCGGGCGGCGGGGGCCAAAGGCCGCGACAGCGTCGGCTTTGCGGTGGCCTTCAAGGGCGTCTTCCTCGAGGGCACCGAGGTGGTGCTCATCGTCATCAGCCTCGGCGCCGCGCAGCATCGGCTCGGCCTGGCCGCGCTGGCGGCGGCTGCGGCGGCGGTTCTCGTGACAGTCGTCGGCCTCCTCGTGGCACGCCAACTGAGCGAGGTGCCGGAGAACACGATCAAGACGCTGGTCGGCGTCATGCTGACCAGCTTCGGCGTCTTCTGGGTCGGTGAGGGGGCTGGGGTGCACTGGCCGGGCGAAGACCTGGCCATCCCCGTGCTGGTCGGGTTCTTCGTCGTGGTGTACTTCGCCTTCACCGTGTACATGCGTACGAAGCTCCCGGCACCGGTCACCGAGAAGGCGACGCCGTGACGATCTTGTGGCGGGCGGTCCGGGCCTTCGGCCACTTCTGGTGGGACTTCCTCGTCGGTGACACGCCCGAGCTGGCGGTGGCGACCGGTGCCATCGTGGGGCTGGCCTTCCTGCTGGCGGGTCCCCGGCTGGTGGGCGCGATCCTGCTGCCGCTGGTGGCGGCCGCGTTCCTCTTCGTCAGCACATATCGAGGACGGAGGCGGGCGCCCCCGGCCTGACCGCGCGAGCGGCCGGCGCCGGCGCGGCGAGGCAGGGCGGCGCGCCGGCGCTCGGTATCGTCGGCGTCGTGCGGCCATTCCGCTTCGGTTTCCAGTCCACGGCGACGGCGCCGCAAGTGGTTCTCCGCGACGCTCGTGCCGCGGAGGACGCCGGCTTCGACGTCTTCCAGGTCGGCGACCACGTCGGGGCCGAGCCGTCCGCCCTCGTCTGCCTGGCCGCGGCTGCCGTGACCACTGAGCGGATCCGCCTCGGCACCCTGGTGCTCAACAACGACCTGCACCACCCGGTGTCGCTGGCCCAGGAGGTGGCGACGATCGACCACCTGAGCGGCGGCAGGATGGAGGTGGGCCTCGGGGCCGGGCACAGCTTCACGGAGTACGCCGCCATGGGTCAGCCGTTCGACCCGCCCGCAGCCCGCAAGGCGCGCCTGGCCGAGTCGGTCGAGATCCTCCGCGCCTTGCTCGACCGTGGTCCGGTGTCCTACCGCGGGGCCCACTACCGGCTCGACGAAGCGGTCGCCCTTGCGCCCCGGCAGGAGCACGTGCCCTTGCTCGTCGGCGTGAACGGTAAGACCGCGCTGGCCCACGCGGTCCGCCACGCTGACATCGTCGCTCCCACCATGCTGGGTCGGACCCGGAAGGACGGGCAGCACCACGACGTGCGCTGGGAAGCATCCCGTCTCGATGCCACCATCGAGTGGATGCGGGGAGAGGCAGGAGAGCGCTGGGACGGCATCGAGCTGCACGCGCTCGTCCAGGCGGTCGCGATCACGGACGACCGCGAAGGGGACACCTCCGAGATCGCCGGGCGAATCGGGATGGACCTGTCCGACGCGCTGTCCACCCCGTTCCTGTGCGTCGGGACCCACGCGGAGATTGCGCAACACCTGCGGGCGTGTCGGGAGCGCTGGGGGTTCAGCTACTACAGCGTGCGCGACATCGACGCGTTCGGCCCCGTCCTCGCCCGCCTGCGCGCCGACGACGGCACCCGCTGAGGTTCAGACGCGCTGAGGTTCAGACGGGCTGAGGTTCAGACGGGCTGAGGTTCAGACGGGCTGAGGTTCAGACGGGCTGAGGTTCAGACGGGCTGAGGTTCAGGTGATGGTGCCGATCGGGCTGGCGGGCTCCGAACCGGGCTCGGGCTCGGGACCTGAACCGGGCTCGGGCACGAGCTCGGGCTCGGCCTCCGGCGCCTGCAGCGTGCGCTCGGGAAGCAGCAGCACGGCACCGATCAGGAAGCAGATCGCACCGACGAAGGTGCCCAGGTTGGTCAATGCCAGGCTGAGGAGCTGGCCGCTCGACGTGACGTAGGAGGCCACCGCGGACACACCGAAGGCGATGGAGCCGACCAGGTTGAGGACGGTGATCCACCACGAGATGCTGTCCGGCCGCCAGGCGAACGGCCCGTGGCACTCCTCGACCCAGGCCAGCCAGCTGGAGACGAGGAAGCAGATGGACCCCAGCGCGTCGGGGCGCCACACCGGGTGGTGGCTCGACGACGCGCCCAGCCCCACGAGGAGGGCGCTCAGCGTGGTCCGGTTGAACCACAGCGTGCCGATCAACTGGATGCCCGCGGCCCACCAGTCGATCCGGTGGTGCCGGATCCGCAGGAGCGACCCAGCACCCTTGCGGTGCGGTTCAACGACGGCCGTCGGTGCGGACGCGACCTCCATGTACTGCAAAAAGGAGGCCGTCGTGAAGAAGATCGAGCCGATGAAGTAGGTGATGTTGTCGGGGGTGACCCCGACGGCGGTGGCGTAGGGCGGGAAGGAGCCCAGCGCGAAGCAGATCGACCCGATGGCGAACAGCACACCGATCCACCAGGCCATAGCGAGGGGTGCCCACCAGGTCGACCCGCCGGGCACCCGGCCGGCGTGCTTCCGGTGCCAGCGCGAATCCCACAAGAGGCGGGTGCCGTCGGGGCGGCGGAAGACCTCCCGCGTCACGAAGGGACCGAAGCCGCGGCTGCCTACGCGCCACCAGCCCTCGGGAACCTCTACATACGCCACAGCCATCGCGGGTCACGATACGTCGGAGCCGGCCGGGCCCACGGGAGCGCGGCGGCGCCCGGGGATCCCACACCGGAGATCACGCCGGTGGACAAAAGTTCACGCCGGTGGACAAATAGGATCATCGATGGTGGTGACGGTGGGCACATCGGTGAACTCCTCGACTCCACCGACGCCCGTGGGCAGGCCGAGTTCTACCGGGAGCTGCTCGGCTACGCGTACCGGGCCGGCGACGAGGCTCCACCGGCCGGCGAGGCGTGCGGGGCCGGGACTGGCTGGTCCTGATCCACCCGTCGGGTGCGCCCCGGATCGCCTTCCAGCAGGTAGCCGAGCTCCCCGCTTCGACCTGGCCCGGCACCGGGACACCGCAGCAGCTGCACCTCGATCTCACGGTCGGGGACGAGCCGGCTCTACGGGCCCAGCACGAACGAGCGCTCGCTCTGGGGGCCAGCCTCCTCCTCGACCGTTCTGACGACCCGGCCGAGCAGCTCTTCGTCTATGCCGACCCCGACGGGCACCCCTTCTGCATCTTCGTCGCCCCGGGCTGAGCGGCCCGGATCGGGCATCATGAGGACGTCGTCGACGAGGAGGAGCACGCATGGGTACCGAGACGCGCGGTGTGGTCGCCAGGGAGCAGGGCGCACCGGTCACCCTCGAGACGATCGTGGTGCCCGACCCCGGGCCCGGCGAGGCGGTCGTCGCCGTCAAGGCGTGCGGGGTGTGCCACACGGACCTGCACTACCGGGAGGGCGGGATCAACGACGGCTTTCCCTTCCTGCTGGGCCATGAGGCGGCCGGGGTCGTCGAGGCGGTCGGGCCCGGGGTCACCGACGTGGCGCCCGGTGACTTCGTCGTCCTGAACTGGCGGGCGGTGTGCGGCGAGTGCCGGGCGTGCCGGCGCGGCCGTCCCTGGTACTGCTTCGCGACGCACAACGCCACGCAGAAGATGACGCTGACCGACGGCACGCCCCTCTCCCCCGCCCTCGGCATCGGCGCCTTCGCGGAGCGGACGCTGGTGGCGGCGGGCCAGTGCACCAAGGTCAACCCGGCCGCCCGGCCAGAGGCCGTCGGGCTGCTCGGCTGCGGCGTGATGGCGGGCATCGGCGCGGCCATGTACACGGGGCAGGTCGGCCCGGGCGACTCGGTGGCCGTCTTCGGCTGCGGCGGCGTCGGGTGTGCCGCCGTGGCCGGGTCCAGGCTCGCCGGGGCGGCCACCATCATCGCCGTCGACCTCGACCCGGGGAAGCTCGAGCTCGCCACGTCGTTCGGCGCCACCCACGTCGTCGATGGCGGTACGACCGACCCCGTCGAGGCGATCAAGGGCCTCACGGGCGGCAACGGCGCCGACGTCTGCATCGAGGCGGTCGGGAATCCCGCCGTGATGGAGCAGGCCTTCCTGGCCCGGGACCTGGCGGGCACGCTGGTGCAGGTCGGCGTCCCGACGCCCGACATGCGCATCGACCTCCCGATGATCGAGTTCTTCGGCCGCGGCGGCGCGCTGAAGCCGAGCTGGTACGGCGACTGCCTCCCCTCCCGCGACTTCCCGATGCTGGTCGACCTCTACCTGGACGGGCGGCTCGACCTCGATCGCTTCGTCAGCGAGACCATCGGCATCGACGGGGTCGAGGCCGCATTCGCACGCATGCAGCGCGGCGAGGTGCTCCGCTCCGTCGTGGTCATCTGAGCCCGTGAGCCTCCCCCTCGCTCCCTTCGGAGCGCGGACAGGCTTGCGCGGCATGGTGGCGGCGGCCGACCAGCTGGCCGCGTCGGCGGGCATCGCCATGCTGGCCCAGGGCGGCTCGGCGGCGGACGCCGCGGTGGCCACCGGCACGGTGATGGCGGTCGTCGGCCCGCACCTGTCCGGGCTCGGTGGCGACGTGCTGGCCATGGTGTCGGTGCCGGGATCACCGCCCGAGGCACTCCTGTCCATCGGGCGGGCCGGTGCGGGGTCCGACCCGGCCCGGATGCGCTCCGAGGGGATGGCGACCATGCCGCTGCGTGGCGACATCCGCAGCGTGCAGGTGCCCGGCGCGGTCGACGGCTGGCTCGCCCTGCACGAGCGCTACGGGCGGCTGCCCCTCGACGACGTCCTGGCCCCGGCGATCGAGCTGGCCTCCGAGGGCTTCGCCGCCTCCATCATGCTGGCGCTGGCCAGCCATCTCGTCCACGCGCTGCCCGGCGCGGGCGAGCTCTGCCCGGAGGGGCCGCTCGACATCGGGCAGACCGTGCGCGTCCCCGGCATCGCCCGCACGCTGCGCGCCATCGTCCGGCACGGCCGCGAGGGCTTCTACCAGGGTGAGTTCGGCCGGGGCCTGCTCGAACTGGGCGGCGGCCACTTCGCTCCGGCCGACTTCGCCACCAGCACGGCATCGTGGCGCCCGCCGCTGCAGGCCCGCGCCTGGGGCCACGAGCTGTGGACCGTGCCGCCCCCGTCGCAGGGTTACCTCACGCTCGCCGGCGCCGCGGTTGCCGAGGCGGCCGGGCTGGGGACCGAGCCGGACGATCCGCAGTGGCCCCATCTGCTCGTCGAGACATGGCGCGCCGTCGGCCACGACCGCCCCGCGGTGCTCTTCGACGGCGCGGACGGCGGTGCACTCCTCGACCCGGCGCGGCTGGCCGCCGCCGCGGCCCGGGTGCATGCCCACACCGTGGCGCCGCCCGACGTCGTGCCCGGCCGCGGCACGGCGGGCCCCGACGTGGCCCGCTTCGGCGACGGGGACACCACGCACCTCTGCGCCATGGACGCCGACGGCCTCGGCGTCTCACTGACGCAATCCAACGCGCTCGACTTCGGCTCGCACCTCGTCGAGCCCACCACGGGCATCTTCCTGCACAACCGGGGCGTCGGGTTCTCGCTCGTTCCGGGCCATCCGGCCGAGGTCGGGCCCGGGCGGCGGCCGCCGCACACCCTCTCCCCCATGCTCGTCACCGGGCGCGACGGTGCGCTGACGCATCTGGTGGGCGCCATGGGCGGCGACGCCCAGCCCCAGATCATCGTGCAGCTCCTGGCCCGCCTGCTCCTGGCGGGCCACGATCCGGCCACCGCCATCACCGCGCCCCGGCTCACCCTCGACGCGCCCTCGGCCGGGCCCTTCCGGCTGTGGTGGGGCGAGGACCTCACCGTGCAGGTGGAGGCGGACGCCCCGGCGGCGTGGCGCGAGGGGCTCGCCGGGCACGGCCACCGGGTGCGGACGATCAGCGCCTTCGACCCCGTCGCCGTCGGCTGCGCCCAGGTGATTGCGGTCGAGCCGGAGCCGGCCGGCGGCCGGCTCCTGGTCGGGGCGTCGGACCCCCGGAGTCCGTCGGGCGGCGCGCTGGGTCGCTGACCGCCGGCCGGAGAGGCGGCGCCGACCCGGCAGGTAGCGTGCACGCATCGAACGCCCGATCCTGCCGCTCCCTCACGCACCCGCACCCGCTCAGGCCCCCGCGGCCGCACAGGCGCCCGGCGTCGCACGCCAGGTCGGCGCTCCCGCCACCGCATGAGTCGGGCGGTCGGCGGTCCGCTGCGGATCGCGTCCCTGGCCAAGCAGGTCCCGTTGCCCGAGTCGCTCCAACTCCGGGACGGCCGGCTGGTGCGCGCCTCCGTGGAGGTCGAGATGAACCCCTACTGCCGGCGGGCCGTGGCCCAGGGGGTCACCCTGGCCCGGGACAGCGGTGGCACCTGCACGGTGGTGACGCTCGGACCCCCGGGCGCGGAGGACGTCCTGCGCGAGGCGGTGGCCTGGGGCGCGGACGCGGGACTGCATGCCTGTGACGCGGCCTTCGCGGGCTCCGACACCCTGGCCACGGCGCGCGCCCTCGCCGCCGTGCTGCGCGCCGCGGGTCCCTTCGACCTCGTGCTGCTCGGCCGCAACTCCATCGACGGGGAGACCGGGCAGGTGGGGCCCGAGCTGGCCGAGCTGCTCGACCTCCCCTTCGCCAGCGGGGTGCGCGAGCTGGAGGACCTGGGCCAGATCTGGCGATTGCAGCTCGAGCACGACGACGGGACCCAGGAGGTCGAGATCTCGCTGCCCGCCGTGATGTCGGTGGCCGAGCGCCTCTGCGACCCCTGCAAGGTGGACCCCGCGGGCCGGGCCGCCGTGCCGCCGGAGCGCCTCGCCCGGATGGGCTCGGGCCAGCTGGGCCCGGGACCCTGGGGAGAAGCCGGGAGCCCGACGGTGGTCGGCGCCACGAGGGCCATGGAGCACGACCGCGCCCGGCGCGTCCTGCAGGGACCGCTCGCCACGCAGGTCGAAGAGGCGGTGCGCGAGCTCGACAGGCGCGGCGCCTTGACAGCGGGCCCGGCCGCCGGCTCGGGTGCGGACGCGGCATCGGGCTCGGGCCCGGGTGCGGCCGTGGGCCCGGCGCCGGCACTCCCGCCATCGGGCACCGACCGGACGCGGGGCCGGAGCCCTTCCCGGGTGATCGCCGTCCTGGCCGAGCCCGGCCGCCCCGCGCTGTCCGAGGAGCTGCTCGGCGCCGCGGCGCAGCTCGCCTCCGAGGTCGGCGCGACGGTGCACGCCCTCTGCCCGGGTCCCGGTCCCACGCCTCCCGGGTCGCTGGCGGCGGCCGGCGCCGACGTCGTGGTCGTGCTCGACGGCTCGCCCGTTGCCGAGGACGTGGCCGATGCCCTCGCCTCCTTCGTCCGGGAGAGGGCACCGTGGGCCGTGCTCGCGCCCAGCACCGCGTTCGGCCGTGAGGTGGCGGGCCGCGCCGCGGCCGCCACGGGCTCGGGACTGGTGGGCGATGTCATCGCCCTGTCGGTAGGCGACGGCGCCCTCGTGGCGGCCAAGCCGGCGTTCGCCGGCGCGTTGGTGGCCGACATCACCTGCCGCAGCGCCACGCAGATGGTCACGGTGCGCCCGGGCGTCCTGCCCGTCCCGGCGCGACGGGCCGCCGTGGCCCCGGTGGTGACGCGGGCCGGAGCCAGGCGAGGACGGGTCCGGGTGCTGTCCGAGCGGCGGAACGACGACGTCGAGACGCTGGCCCGAGCGCAGGTCGTCGTCGGAGTGGGCACCGGCGTCACGCCCGGGGAGTACGAGCACCTCAGCCCGCTGGCCGCCGAACTGGGGGCCGAACTGGCCGCCACCCGGAAGGTGACCGACCGGGGCTGGGCGCCGCGCGCCCGCCAGGTGGGCATCACGGGACGGTCCATCGCCCCGCGGCTCTACGTCGCCATCGGCCTCAGCGGGAAGTTCAACCACATGGTGGGGGTGCGGGGGGCGGGGACCATCCTGGCCGTCAACGCGGACCGGGACGCCCCGGTCTTCGAGCAGTGCGACGTGGGCATCGTGGGCGACTGGCACGAGGTCGTGCCCCTTCTGCACGCCGAACTGCGGCGGGTCCTCTCGCCGCGGGGCGCCGCGGCGGTCAGCTGAGGTTCGCCCCGGCGGCGGCCCGCACCGTCGCCACGACCTCCTCGTTGGAGGCCCCGGGACCGAGCACGGCGGCCACGCCGTCGGCCATGAGCACCCCGACGTCGGCCGGCGGGACGATACCGCCGACGACAACCGGCGTCTCGAGACCGGCGGCACGCAACGCACCGACGACCGCCGGGGCCAGCGTGAGGTGGGCCCCGTTGTGCATGGACACGCCGACAACGTCGACATCCTCCTGCGCAGTCATGGCGGCGATGGTCTCGGGCGACTGGCGCAGCCCGGCGTAGACGACCTCGCATCCGGCGTCGCGCAGGATCCGCGCCACGACGCGCAACCCGCGGTCATGCCCGTCGAGGCCGACCTTGGCCATGAGAACCCGCAGCGGCCGATTGCCGTCCGGCTCCGTCATCGCACGCGCGGGGTGCGTCCTCGATCGGCCATAGGGCCAATGCTACGCCCAGCCCGGCGCGTCCGGTTCAGCCTGCCCTTGCGCCGCTGTCCGCGCGGTGCCGGTGATCAGGCGTCCGACTCGGTCCGCTCCAGATCGCGTTGTCTGCGGTACTCGCGCACTCGATGCCAAACGACGAAGGCGACCGCGATCACCGCCAGCGCCCCGATGACGTACCCGGCGAAGCTGAAGGCCTTCAGCACGTGGTTGTAGCTGCTGCCGAGGCTGTAGCCGAGCGAGCACAGTGCGGTGACCCAGACCGCGCAGCCGATGACCGTGAAGAGACTGAACTTCGCGAGCGCCATCTCACCCAGGCCCGCCGCGAACGACACGAAGGAGCGCAGCAGAGGGATGAACCGCCCGAACAGCACGACGGGCTCCCCCCGGCGCGCGAACCAGGCTTCGGCCCGGTCGAGATCCCGGTGGGTCAGGAGCACGTACTTCCCGACCTTGTCGACCAAGGCTCTCCCGCCGAAGCGCCCGATGCTGTAGCCGGCCAGTGAGCCGAGGACCTCGCCCAGGGTCCCCATGATGATGACGAGGGCGAGATCGAGCGGCTTGCCCGCGCCCGGAACCTGCCCGCTGGCGAGGACACCCCCGTAGATCAGCGCGACCTCGGCGCCCACCGGCAGGCCCATGGACGAGATGAAGCTCAGGGCGAAAATCGCCCCGTAACCCGCTGACTTGAGAAATTCCTCCACGACTACCCTGCTTCCGCCGTTGGCACGGCGGTCATCTTGGGCGCGTCCGGCGCTGACTGCAATTCGCAGGCCATCGGGTCAGGAGTGGGCTCTCGACGTTGCGCCGGAGGTCACCACTGGTCGGGTTGTGGTGGTGGTCGGCGGACTGGTCGTGGTCGAGGTGGGACTGCTGGTCGCCGGCGTCGGAGATACTCCGGAAACGCTCGGAGCCGGGGCCGGGGCCGGGGCCGTGGCCGGGGCCGGGGCCGGGGCCGGGGCTGGGGCTGGGGCCGTTGCTGGGGCCGGGGCCGGGGCAACGGTCGTTGGAGTCGGGCTCGAGGTGGTTGCCGGTGCCGGACCGGGCAGTGGAGGGTTCGTCAACGGCGTCGATGCCCCCGGGTGTTCCTTCGCCACCGCGACGCCGATGCACGCGGTGGCGCCTCCGGCGAGAACGATCGCCGTCCGCGTCAGCCGCGTGATCCGCGTCTGCACCGTGGCGCGGTCGCTCGGGGTGGCGTGGGCTGGTCCCCGCTTCATGGCCGTGCTCCGCGTCGCGAAACAGGCTCCGGTACACGATCATCCAAGTGGTCCACGGTGCGCATCAGCGTACGGGTCGACGTCCCCGGGGCGCATCAACCGCGAGGTGGAACCTCACGGAAGAATTTCAGCCTTCAGGGTGACCTGGCTATGCCGCAGGCCCAATTTGACGCCGACACCGACCGGCCACGCCGCGGTGTACGGACCGGCGGCGAACCCGCCACATGCTCCAATCGTGAACCGCACGTGGCGGGGAGCGCGACCCGATCTCGTCAGCGCACTCTTCGCGGCAGGAGCGCTCCGATGAACCAGAAGAGGGGCAGGAAGAGGCCGATGATGAACATCACCCAGTGTCCCTTTCGGATGGAGATCACCCCGAGCGTCACGAGGAGCACGAAATAGAGGATCGACCAGAGCGCGATGAAGCCACCACTGACCGACGCAAGGGAAAGGTTCATGTGATGTCCTTGCCGCTTCGAGCTCATGTGCGGAGAGGAAGTCCCCGCCGATGATCCCCGGGCACGCTGTCCGGGGATCAGACTACTACTATTCGACCCACTGCCATCGGACTCTGCCGGCCTTCCTGCACACTCAGAAATGGATCGGGTCACACATGGAACACGACAAAGCCAAGGACCTGTTGGGCGCGGAGCGAGTCCGGGTAGAGCAGTTGCTCAAGGACATCGAAGAAGCGGCCGCCGCGGACCGGGGTGCCGCCAACCAGACGGGCGACATGTACGACTCAGCCGAACCTCTCACCACCCAGGGTACGGACGATTCCGTACGGGCTGAGCTCCAAGAGCGCTTGGCGGCGATCGACCGAGCGGAACGGCGTCTGGAGGCCGGCACGTACGGCTATTCGGTTCGGAGCGGCCAACCGATACCTGACGAACGCCTCCAAGCCGACCCCACCGCCGAACTGACCGTCGAAGAGTCTGTCTAAAGAGGAAATCGCCCTAAGGAGGAAACCCGCCACCCTCGGTTGCGCCGTACGCCTTCGTCGGGTTCAAGCGTCGCGGGTTGGCTCCCCGTGCTCGGCGTTGGGGAGGCCCCGTCGCCAATACGCCTTGGCCGAGACGTGATCCGGACCGAGACCCGATTCGGTCAGCAGTCGATTGACCGAGCGCACGACCCCGGCCTCCGCCGCGACGTAGGCGTGCCCGAGTCCGGTCGGCAGCGTGACCGCTCCGACCGCTTCGAGCATCAGGGCGGGATCACCGGGTACCGTTTGACCGCGCCGGTGCAGCCAGCGCATGTCGAGTCGCTGCACCTCGTGCGCATCGGGAACGAGTTCGTCGGCGGGACTGTCGATCTCGAGAAGGGCGAGAGCGGTGGATGCGGGAGGGAGCACCTCGATCATCGCCAGCACCCCGGGCAGACCGGTCTCGTCCGCGACGAACAGGTGCCAGGCCGCATCCGGATGCACGGAGATCTTTCCCCGCGGGCCGATGGCGTCGATCCGGTCGCCGATCCCGGCCGAACGGATCCAATCGGTTCCCGGGCCCGCTCCGTGGAGGGAGACGTCAATGGTCACCGTTCGACGGGTCGGGTCGAACGTGCGGATCGTGTAGCGACGGTTGACGACCTTGTCCCCGACCAGGGGAACGCGCAGCATCAGATCCTGACCAGCGGAGTACCGAAGCCCCTCGAGCGCGGGAGCCGTCAAGACCACCCGACGCATCGAGGGCGTGAGTGGGCCCGTCTCGGCCACTTCGAGGTGCCACAGGAGAGCGCCGGCGAGGGGACCCCCCGGGCGCCCGACCAGGTCCATCAATCGATCAGTGGCCATGGTGTCGTGGTCTACCAGGAACATTCCTGCTTCGGCCCCTCCTTTGCGCCCCACTCCCGCCAGGACACCCCGGCGGTCGCGATACTCCCGGCTCGGAGGGTGCCTCGGGAACAGCAGCGACGGACCGTCGAGGATCCGGAGGGGCCTGATCGAGAAGGCCGGGCGGATCCGGCCGAATAGCCTTCTCACAGGGCTCACGCGGTGAGCCGACTCACCGGAAGGCACGTCGATGCTTCAGATAGGTGAACGTCTGCGGGTGGTCGACGCAGACTCGCACATGACCGAACGGCACGATCTGTTCACTGAGCGGGCACCGAAGGGGTACGAGGACAAGGTCCCCCACGTCGAGCGCATCGACGGCCTGGACATGTGGGTCATCGAGGGGAAGACGTTCGGAAAGGCCGGCTCCGGAGGCACGGTCGACCACGATGGGAAGAAGCATCCCTTCCAGGACTCGCAAGGCGGCTCGTGGGGCATCGACGATGTGCACCCGGCGGCCTGGGACCCCAAGGCGCGGCTCCGGCTGATCGACCATCTCGGAATCGACTTCCAGGTCCTCTACCCGAACTCCATCGGCCTCGGCGGCCAGAACCTCTGGAACGCAATCACCGACCCCAAGATCCCCATGCTCTGCGTCGAGCTCTACAACGACGCCATGGCCGAGGTGCAAGAGGAGTCGGGGAATCGGTTCCTGCCCATGCCGATCATGCCTGCATGGGACATAGCGGCATGTGTCCGAGAGGCGACAGCGCTGCGCAGGGATGGGCTACCGGGGGGTCAACATGACAGCCGATCCGCAGGATTCGGGGTCACCCGACTTGGGCGACCTGGCCTGGGATCCCTTCTGGGAGGTCTGCGCCGGGCTCGACCTGCCGGTGCACTTCCACATCGGCGCGAGCCAGACTGCTCTCGCGTACTTCGGCACGACGTTCTGGCCGAGCCAGGACGACTACGTCAAGCCGGCCATCGGTGGCGCGTCATTGTTCCAGAACAACTCGCGGCTCCTCCTCAACAGCGCCTACTCGGGGATGTTCGACCGTCATCCCAACCTCAACATGGTCTCGGTCGAAAGCGGGATCGGGTGGGTACCGTTCATGCTCGAGGCCATGGACTACGAGCTCGAGGAGAACGCGCCGGAATGGTTTCACAAGCTGGAGAAGCTCCCGTCGGAGTACTTCCGGGACAACTGGTACGCCACCTTCTGGTTCGAGACCGGCCGGGGGGACCTCCAGCACCTCATCGACGCCGTCGGAGAGGACAAGATCATGTTCGAGACCGATTTCCCCCACCCGACCAGCCTGCACCCGAACCCGCTCGAGATGGTGAAAGACAAGGTCGCCTCCCTGAGACCGGAGACCCAACGCAAGGTGATGGGCGAGAACGCAGCCACGCTCTACCGGCTGTAGCGCGCAGGGCGGTGCCGAGGGTGTCTGACCCAGCGCCGGCACCATGATCGGCACGGAGGCCGAGCCGCCTCCATCGGGGTGTACCGATGGAGGCAACCGGTGGCAGGCGCCACGTGGGAGCTGCTCCCGACGCGCCCTCAGACCTCGGCGAGCTCACCGCTGGCGACGCACGCCTCGGCGGCCGTCTCGGTGAGCCTGATCACATCTTCTGGGTGGGACACCATCGCGACGTGGCTGCTGGCGACCTCAACCGTCGTCGCATCCATGCGCTTGGCAAAGAGGCGCTCGGCGTCGGGCGGGATGGCCTGGTCGTTGGCGGCCACCATGTACCACGAGGGCAGCGACTTCCAGGCTGGGACGCCCATCACGTCTCCCAGTGTGGACGTGGACAGGGCCTGCTGGACGGCGAACATGACTTTCGCCTTGGCCGGCGCGACGTCTGCCGCGAAATACTGCACAAAGTCGCCCTCAGGAATCCAGGCGAACCCTTGCTCGTCGATGTCCAGATGCGCCAGCGCCGGGGTCGGGGCTCCTTGCGCCAACAGTGCCCCGATCGTTTCGCCCTCGTCGAGTCCGAAGGCAGCGATATAGACCAGGCCGGCGACATTTGGTGCGTCGGTGCCCAGGGCGGTCATGATCTGCCCTCCGTACGAATGACCGACAACAACAGTCGGACCATCCTGGCGGTTGAGCACCTGGCGGAGCCGGGCCACATCATCGGCCAACGAGCTCTCGGGGAACTGTGGCGCAGTGACGTTGTATCCGTCAGCTTGGAGCGCTTCGATGACGGCGCTCCAACAGCTGCCGTCCGCCCATGCTCCGTAGACGAGAACGATGTTCGGTTTCGGTGTTGCCATGAATGTCTCCTCATTTCTTCATGAGCATGCCGGACTGCATGCTCGACTATTGCTCTGTGGCTCGAAACACGAGGGCCAGAACGCGCGCGTACGCGCTCCAACGCAATGTGATCTGAGGGAGGGGTTGGCTCGACGACAGGCGACTACGAGTCCCGAAGGATGCAGCGCTTCGGTGGGCACCCACTCTTCCGGAGAGCAGGTGTTGAGCGTGAAGCTCGGGGTTCCACGGAACCCCCCAATCCTCCCCCGTCAGGCGGGGGCGCATCGTTCGAGTTGAACAGCCGCCAACCTACCACCTTCTCGGCTGAGAGCGCAGGCCCACTGCACGCCGTGACCATGCGCCGACGGAACCATTCGGAGTGTCCCGCGGTACAATGGTCTTCTCGTCCCCTTGGGAGAGTCGCTTCGCTTGGGCAGGACGGCCGATTTGGCCGATGTCGCCCCGTGCAGGTTCGACGCCTCGACCGAGCCTGTTTGAGGAGCACCTTTTGCGCGTCGCCAATTCACTCATCGAGCGCCCTGACCATCGCGCCCGCTCGTTCGGGATTCTCAGTTCCTACCCTCCAACTCCATGTGGTCTGGCCACGTTCAGTGCTGCGCTTGCGGCGGGATTCTCGGGCCACGACTCCGAGGTGGGCGTGGTACGGGTCGTCGACACCGGAGGAGAGATTTCGCGGGACGACCGCGTCATCGGCGAGCTGGTCAACGGATCTCCCCACTCTGTAGCCGCCAGCGCGGACGCCCTGAACCAGTCCGATGTCGCTGTCGTGCAGCACGAGTACGGCCTCTACGGGGGCACCGACGGAGACGACGTCCTCGAGATCTTGGGCGCCCTCCACGTCCCGTCCATCGTCGTTGCCCACACGATCCTGACCCACCCGACGCCGCATCAGCGCTCGGTCCTCAACGATGTCGCCGCCCTGGCGGAACAGGTGGTGGTGATGACGGAGGCCGCGCGATTCCGCCTGTGCCGGGACTTCGACGTGGACGCCTCCAAGGTGACCACCATCGCCCACGGCGCTGCCGTTCCCAGAGCACGGGTCGTGCCCGACTCGGTCGGACGGCCCGTCATCTTGACCTGGGGACTCATTGGACCCGGGAAGGGAATCGAGCGGGTCATTGACGCCATGCGAACGCTTCACGATCTCCCGATGCAGCCGCGCTACCTGGTGGCGGGCCAGACCCACCCCAAAGTCCTCGCTGCGCACGGGGAGTCGTACCGTCAGGAACGCATGGCGCAGGCGGAGCGCCACGGAGTGTCGTCGTCTGTCGACTTCGACGCGAACTACCGCGATGTCGCATCGCTGACTGCCTTGATCCAGTCCAGCAAGGTCGTCGCTCTGCCCTATGACTCCAAGGACCAGGTGACTTCCGGCGTTCTCGTGGACGCCATTGCGGCCGGACGCCCGGTGGTGGCAACGGCGTTTCCTCATGCCGTCGAGCTGCTCGCGAGCGGTGCCGGACTCGTCGTTGACCACGATGACCCTGATGCGATGGCACGGGCTCTGAGGAGAGTGCTCAACAGGCCTGAGCTGGCCGCCAACATGGCGGCAGAGGCGTCCCGGTTGGCTCCGAGCCTTGGATGGTCGGTCATCGCACGCGAGTACGTGAATTTGGCCGATCGTCTTCTTGCAGAACGACTGTCATTGGTGTGAACCCTTCGCTGGGGGATCCGGAGCTGAACTATGGCCACCTCTTGGCCATGACTGACGAGCGCGGCACCTTTGAGCACGCTCTCTTCAGTGAGCCCAGACCCGAGCACGGCTACTGCACCGACGACATGGCACGGGTGCTTGTGGTCGCCACCCGCGAACGAGACCAAGTCGTGGCAGCGAGGAACCTCGCGAGGCTCAGCCTTCGGTTTCTTCAGCAAGCCCTGGATTCTCAGGGAAAGAGCCGGAATCGGATGAGCCAGTCTGGAGTTTGGGAGGATGCCCCCGCGCTCGATGACTGCTGGGGAAGGACCATCTGGGGACTGGGGACCGCCGCCTCACGCAGTGACGACGATGAGATACGTCTTGTGTCCCTTCAAGAACTGCACCGAGGAATGACGCAGCGCTCGCCTTGGCTGAGGGCAATGGCCTTTGCGGCGCTCGGTGCCGCCGAGGTGCTGAGCGTGCTTCCCGACGACATGTTGGTCCGCAGCCTTCTCTCCGATGCCGCCGACTCAATGATGGGGCCCAGCCAACATGCGGGGTGGCCGTGGCCGGAGCCACGACTGACCTATGCCAATGCGACCCTGCCCGAGGCCATGATCGCGGCCGGGGCGACGCTCGAGCGCCCAGTGATCCTGCGGCGCGGGTTGGACCTCTTGGAATGGCTGCTCGACCGTGAGACCCGCGACGGGCATCTCTCCGTCACCCCCGTCGGCGGCAGTGGTCCAGAAGACCGGTGTCCGGGATTCGATCAACAGCCGATCGAGGTCGCGGCGCTCGCCGACGCATGTGCCCGCGCGTACGCGGTTGACGGCAACCAGCGGTGGAGGGACGGGATCACGGCTGCCGCAGACTGGTTTCTCGGTGACAATGACGCAGCGGCCGTCATGTGGGATCCCGATACCGGTGGAGGCTTTGATGGCCTGGAGAGGGACGGCGCGAACCGCAACCAGGGAACCGAGTCGACGCTCGCCTTCCTCTCGACCATGCAGCACGCCCGGACCGCCTCCAGGGTCCTGCAATGACGCTGCTCGGATCGAGTCTTGTTCGCCGCAGCCCCGTCCACATCGCGGCCGACAGGTCGCGCGTCGTCACCCGCCTCTTCGTCCCAGGTCACGAGGGCTTCGATCAACAGGAATCCCGCTCCTCCACCGTCCTCGAGCGCGTCTTGGAGCTGCCCGACGATGAGGTGCAGCGAAGCTATGACGATGTGGTCGAGCGGTTCGGGGGTCGCCATCGTGGATTGACCGAAACGTTCCTCCGGCATGCCGTCGAGCTCTCCGACCGCATCGACCCGGAGCGCGAACTGTCCCCGGCCCGCCGTCTCCTTCTTGGTGCCACCTTCACGAGCGAGTTCGCCATTGAGGGCGCCGCTCTCTGTAATCCGAGCATGGTCATGCACCCCGACCAGACCGGAGCCGACTCCGGCGATATCCGTTTCGTGATGAGTGTCCGCGCCATCGGCGAGGGGCACCTATCCTCCATCGGATTCCGGACGGGCACAGTCACCGGTTCGGGTCATGTCGTATTCGATCTCGCTCCGACCTTTGCCACCAAAGGACGGCCGGACGAGCCGACGCTGGACACTGAAGTCTTCAGAGGAGAGCTCCGTCGCCTCCGCGCCAGCGTGGATGACGGCGACTACGTCCTCGGCCGACTCGGACCGCGGTTCACCTCAGCAGAGATGGAGGTCCGGCTCAGCCAGCTTGCGAACCACGTTGCCACTCGAAAGCAAGCGAGGAGGACCATCGACCAGATCCGCAGGATCGCCGAGCGGAGCTACGGCGTCATATTCGAGAGCGACACGCAGCTGAGTGAGCGGGTGCTCCTGCCGTCGATGAGTGCTGAATCAAAGGGCATGGAAGACGCCCGCTTCGTGCGATTCTCCGACGAGGATGCCACCGTCACCTATTACGCCTCCTACACGGCCTACAACGGCACGGACATCGGCCAACAGTTGCTCGAAACCAAGGACTTCGTGCACTTCACCTCCTCACCTCTGGTCGGCGCGGCAGCGGCGAACAAGGGTCTCGCTCTCTTCCCTCGCCGGATCGGCGGCCGGTTCGCCGCGCTCTCCCGATCTGACCGCGAGACGAACACGATCACCTTCTCGGGCAATCTACGCCGTTGGGAAGAAGGATTGACGTGCCAGGAGCCCACCAGATCGTGGGAAGTCCTGCAGCTGGGCAACTGCGGATCGCCGATCGAGACCGATGTCGGCTGGCTGGTCCTCACCCATGGCGTCGGCCCGATGCGCACCTACAGCATCGGAGCCATTCTGCTCGACCTCGATGACCCCACTCGGATCATCGGGCGTCTGCATGAGCCTCTCCTCAGCCCATCTCGAGAGGAGCAGGACGGCTACGTACCCAATGTCGTCTACTCCTGTGGTGCTCTCCTCCATGCCGGCACCCTGGTCCTACCCTACGGAATCGGCGACTCTGCGATCGGCGTGGCGACCGTACCGCTCGACCAACTCCTTGCTGCTCTACGCGCCACCCCCGATTGACTTACGACCCACCACCAATGATTGGAGCACGCGATGCCTGACAGATCCCCACAGAAACCCTCGGGAAAGAAGCCTGGAAAGTCCCTCAAGGAGAAGCGGGGAGCAAAGAAGGAGAAGCGAGAAGAGCGGGACAAGAAGGCTGACCGCCTGGGACTTGGGCGCTGAACGGCTCGTGCGCATTGCGGTGCTCGCGCCGATCTCGTGGCGGGTCCCGCCGCGGCACTACGGACCCTGGGAGCTCTTTGCCTCTCTCTTGACCGAAGGGCTCGTGGCACTTGGCCACGATGTGACGCTCTTCGCCGCCGGTGATTCGGAGACCGCTGCTCGGCTCTGCAGCGTGGTCCCTCGAGGCTGGTCGGAGGACGCAGGAATCAATCCGAAGGTGGCCGAGTGCCTGCACATTTCGGAGGTGTTCGAGCGGGCATCGGAGTTCGACGTGATCCACAACAGCTTCGACTTCCTGCCCCTTACCTACTCCGGGTTGATCTCGACTCCGGTGATCACCACAATCCACGGGTTCTCGTCTCCGGACATCCTGCCGGTCTACGCCAAGTACAACCACAGCACGTTCTTCATTGCCATCAGCGACGCCGACAGAGATCCCGCGCTCGACTACCTGGCCACCATCCATCACGGAATCGACATCGGAGCGTTCGCATTCAATCCGGTCCCGGGGTCATATTTGGCCTTCTTCGGACGCATTCACCCGGACAAGGGAGTCATCGCCGCGATCGAAGTCGCAGAGATGGCCGGGATCCCGCTCCGGATAGCCGGAATAGTTCACGACCAGGAGTACTTCGAGAAGGAGGTCGTGCCTCGCCTTGACGCGGACCGCGTGCAGTTCGTCGGATCCGTTCGCGCGGAGGACCGCTCATCGTTCCTCGGTGGTGCCATTGCTCTCCTCCATTTGATCGACTTTGACGAGCCGTTCGGGCTCTCGGTGGTTGAGGCGATGGCCTGTGGCACCCCGGTGATTGCCTTCGACCGCGGTTCGATGTCAGAAATCATCGTCGAGGGATCGACTGGTTCTGTCGTGACCGACCTCGAGTCGGCGGCCAAGGCGGTCCGGGGAATCGGTCGGTTCGACAGGTCGACAGTTCGCGCTTCGGCGGTCCAGCGATTCAGCAGCGATCGTATGGTCGACGAGTACGTCAGCGCCTACCGGCGTGCAATCGCTGAATCTCATCGGCCCTCGCCGTCTCCTTCGGTCGGTGCCGGCCCAACGTCGGCTTGAACGACTCCGGTGGGCCCTCCCCCGCGCCTGGCGGTTCCTACGGGAGGACTTCAGCCACTCGCGGCCGGAGCCGGCGCAGGCGCCGTGGCATCGACGGACGCCGGGTTCGGCTTGATCCACACGGCGGCAACGTACGACACGACGACGGCCACGATGACGACCGGCATAAGGGTCAGGGCGTCGGACAAGAAAAGGAGGCTCGGGAGCAAGACGGCGGTCATGGGCATCTTCAGTGCCCCCGCTACCATCGCCCCCACGCCCATGGATGCGCCGGCAATCATCGGGAGACCGCCCACGTGGGACAGGGCGATGCCGCCGGCCGCGCCGATGAACATGCTTGGAAAGATCGGACCTCCTCGGAACCCGCTCAGCGAGATCGCATAGGCCAGTCCTTTGCAGACGAGCAACAGTAAGAGGGCTCCCACGGACCATCCTGCCGCCTGTTGGACGAGAGACGGCAGCGCACTTTGACCGGAGAACAGCACCTCTGAGGAACTTCGACCGGTCCCCGCGGCGAAAGCGACGGCGAGACCGCCGACCGCCAGTCCGAAGACCGGGGTCACGAGGATCCTGCTGCGCTCCACCAGCGGGCGGAGCATCGCTGCCGCTTTGAAGATGCCGGTCGCTACAACGGCGGCGGCGAGGCCGATGACGATCGCCCAGAGGAACTCGGATCCGGTTGGGGATCCCACGTGGGGAATGGAGGACACCGTCAACGAGAAGGTGCCGAATCCGGTCAGGCTGTCGAGCCCGACGAAGATCAGGGAGCCCACGCCGGCCGCCAGGAGGCCCGGGACCAGCACGATTTCCATCATCGGGCCGCCGAGTCCCGCCATCTCCATGAGCAGGAAGGCGCCGACGAGTGGTGAGCCGAGGAGCGTGGCGATGGCAGAGAAACTCCCCGCGGCACCGATCACGACGGCGGCCATGGGTGGCGCGTCCCGCTTGACCAGGTGGATCGCCAGCACGCCCAGGCCGCTTCCGATAGCGATCAGCGGTGCTTCCGGACCCAACACAATACCGAGACTCAGCGTGGCGAACGCGGCCGCAACGATGCCGAACAACTCGACAGGCTGTACCGGTCCGCCGGACTTGAAACCCTCAGAGGGCTCATGGCCGCCCGTTCCCGGCAAGTAACGAATGGCCAGAGCGACCAGTATCCCACTGAGTGTCACCCATGGCAGGGGCCACCAGAGGGGCTCGCCATCGAACCCGAGGCTCCGTGGGAGGTCGGTGAAGATCTCCGTTTGGAGTTTCGACACCGCGTACAAGAAGAAGTACGCCACCGTCGCCACAGGAACACCGATAACGGCCCCGAGCACGAGGAGAACGAGGTAACGCCGGGATCTGACGACAGCAGTCGGGTCGGGGGCGGGTGCTGGATCCGGCGAAACTGAGGAGTCGGTCATAGTCGGAGCCTCGGGCGTCTCGTTCCTCGGGCGGCTCTCTCGCCTCTGACACAAAACCCGTGGTCTTAAACCCGTGCCGAAACATTTCGGAAGCGGGGTCGGTGGGTGAGTGTACTGATCACAGGGAATCAGTGTCCACCCATCAGGCAGTTTCCGATGCTGCCCGTCACAGCGGCGCACGCAGTCAGCCAGGCATGTGATTGTGCGGTGAGTCAGCGTCCCACAGCAGGAGCGCTGAGGGTCCAGTCGGTGCCGGCGCCATCACGGGTCATTTGAACCCGTGCGGTGGATCGGATCGCACGACGATTGCCGGCGTCTGTGCCTTCGGTCCGCCGAAGGCGTCTGCGCCTTCGGTCCGCCGAAGGCGCAGACGACTTCCATGGCCTCGCGGATCGGCACGTCCCAGCTTTCGTCGTCGGCGGCCTCCAGCAATCGGGCCTCGAGTCCTGCGGCTGCGACGCAGTCGGCAAGGAGCTGCCGGGTCCTCTGGTGCTTCAGGGCGAGATACCGCCGCCCCCATTCGGAATAGAGCCGGTCCGCGGCATCATCACCGTCCTCGGCCCGTGCTGCTTCGAAGACTCGCAACATTCGGTGGGAGAACGCATGACCCTCGAGAGCCTGTTGCCGGAACGCCGCCGGGACGGTTGGTGCCACATCGTCGTCGTCCCGGATCTCCAGGCAGTAGGAACGCCGGAAGACCGAAAGGTCCCCGAGCGGGAGCGACCTCGCGGGTCGACGGATTGAAATCCGCCTCTCACCTGGCAATTGGGAGCAGAAGACCCACGAGGCACGTCACGACTCCTAGCGGCTTACAGCTCGCTCGAGCTCCGCCTTCGTCATCTTGGAACGACCCTTGATTCCCTTGTGTTTCGCCTCGGCGTAGAGCTGGTCCTTGGTACGCCCGCCAGCGCCGCGGTGAGACCGCAAACCTCCTCGCCGACCTGACGAGATATCGCGGGTTGAGGTGGGGCTGGACTCCTTGGATTCCCCGGCCCTGGCACGCTCCTTGTTCACGGTTCTCGCGGCAATCTCCTCAGCCGTGTCCTCGGACTCCCCGCGTCGTTCCAGGCCTCCCTTGATGTGCTCGTACTGACGCTCTCGCTTCTGACTCCATGTCTGCTGCGGCATTCTCTTCTCCGTGTTCGGTTCCTTGGATCGTGTGTTAGGGACGTTGGTCACATTGGCAATACCCAGCGCGCCTGATCGGCAAGCGCCCGTCCGATGCCTCGAGATCCGCGGACACGCCCACGCGATCTCTTCGGTCGGACGAACCCGAAGGTGGGGTCGATGCGACCAGGAACCCCACGCCATGACCCCCACGACCGAAACGTTGACCGGCGACGAGTCGCAACAAGCCTCGGCAACTGCCCGCGCCCGGGCGTGGGTCGGTCAGCCGCTGAGTCCGCGAGCGGCGTTGAGCCGCGCGGCCAATCGCTCGAGCTGTCCTGGCAAGTCGTCGGGAATGTCTTTGGCAGCAGCACCCTCGTCAGCGAGCGCGTCGATAGCACGCAAGAGCCCGCTCATCGCGTCCGTGAGATTCGAAGCCGCGGTCTTGATGTCATTATCCTCGTTGCTCATGAGCATTGCCTCTCTGTCATCGTCCTACAAGAGCGCATTGATCCCATCCTTGCATCTCGGGCTGCGGTCAGCATGGGGACGCTCGTGCGCAGCCCCTCAGCCCTCGTCGTCCGGTCGATGATCCGTGCTTCGGATGACTGGTCGAACACCGACGGCCTGGTCGTGACATGACAGACATCACATGATTCGTCTCATCGCAGCCATCGATTCCCGACGAGGCATCGCAACCGACTCTGGCATCCCGTGGAAGCTTCCTGGTGACATCGCCTACTTCCACGAGAAGACAGCCACTGGCGTGATCGTGATGGGGTGGGCCACCTACACCGAGTTCGCCGCGCTGCTGCATAGCCGGGAGAACTTCATTCTGACGTCTCACTCGGAACCCTTGCGCACCGGGTTTCGACCGATCGGCAGCCTCGACGAATTGGTCACCGATCATCCGGACCAGGACATATGGGTCATTGGTGGCGCCACGGTCTACGGGGAGACAATCGGCGAGGCCGCCGAACTGCTGTTGACTCAGGTCGTCGGTGACTTCGACTGCACCAAGTTCTTCCCCCCGTACCAAGCTGACTTTCAGCTCGCGGCGCAGGGTGAGGACCGACAGGAAGGAGGTATCACGTATCGATTCGAAACGTGGCAGCGCCTCCTAGTGAAACCGAAGGACTCTGGCTGAAGGCGGAGAACTGTCGAACGGGCGACCGTCACCTTGGCATGGTGGTGGTCTCCGTACCGCGAGTTGGCTCACTCCCGTACCGGATGGTTCGGACCCGTCAATCCGGACGCCCAGCTGCGGCGAACAGCCGCGGCCTCCTCGGCCGCCGCCGCGAGGAGGCCGAGGCGAAGGTGGCCGAGGCGAAGGTGGCCGGCAGGCTCAAGGGGATCCCCCGTTCCTGACGGGTCGCAAAGCAGGCCGCCTCGTCACCGGCCGAGATGCGCCCGGGCCCGGTCGAGCAAGTGAGGCAGGACGGCCGCCATGGCCTCGACCTCGGGATCCGGCTGGGTTCGGCGCCGATTGTGCTTCACGATGAGCGACCAGGTTGCGGTGGATTTGAAGCACGCGAGCGCCTCGAACCAGGACAGGTCCTGCACCTCGCCGTACGAGGCCGCCAGCTCGGCGGGAGTCGGGAGGGCGCCGGCGTAGGGGGTGGGCCTCCGGTAGGTGTCCGGGTCTGCGTTCACGAGGAACCAGCCGAGATCGACGCGTGGGTCGCCGATGGTCCAGATCTCCCAGTCGATGAGCGCCCTGATGGCGGGTCCGGCCGCAAGCATGTTGCCCAGACGGAAGTCACCGTGGACGACGGCGCCCGGCAGCGGCGCCGGCTCGGCAGCACCGAGTCCGGCCGCGACGTGTTCCCAGCCCGGGGCCAGCGCTGCATCAACCGTGCGGAGAAGCCGGCTCCAGCGGTCGCACTCCTCGGACAAGCCGACGACGGGCTCGCCGACCAGCCCGAGGACATTGGAATCGACAGCATGCAAGGCCGCCATCACCCGAGCGGCGTTCCGCATCCGGTCGGCCACGGCGGCGGCGTCGTCGTCACCGTTGAGATCGAACAACGGCTCGAGCGACGTGCCCTCGATGAACGACATCACGAAGAGCGGCGGCACCTCGGGTGGTTCCCCTGCGTCCTGCCAGAGCACCGACGGCACCGGCACCTTCGTCCCCGTCAAGGAGTGGAGAAGGCGCGCCTGCCGCAGCACATCTCGGTTCAGCACCGGTGGGACCCCAGCCGGCGCCACCTTCACGACCACCCGCCGTCCGTCTGCCGTCTCGCCCGTGTAGGTCAAGCTGGACGATCCCCCGGCCAACCGGCGGAGTCCCGACACTTCCAGCACAGCCAGTCGCGCCTCGAGGTCGGCCAACGGGGGCTCGAAAGCAGGCACATGCCTAGTATTGCGGCCCATGACAGGGACCCTCGAGGGGAAGGTCGCCCTCGTGACCGGCGGCAGCCGGGGCCTCGGAAAGGCCATCGCGGAGCGACTGGCGGCAGAGGGTGCCATGGTGGCGATCACGGCGCGCACGCTCGACCCAGATCCGAAGTACGTCGGGTCGCTGCGCGAGACATGCGAGGGGATTCGCGCCGTCGGCGGGAAAGCGGTGGCGATCCAGGCTGACCTCTCCAGTGCCGAAGACCGAGAACGGCTCTGGGCTGAGGTAATGGAGCAGGTCGGCGCGCCGGACATCCTCGTCAACAACGCGGCGGTGACCTTCCTCCGGCCTCTCGATACGTTCCCCGAAAAGCGGGCACGACTCATGCTCGAGACGCAAGTTCTGGCGCCACTCCATCTCACACAGCTGGCGATCCCGGCCATGCGCGAGCGAAAGCAGGGGTGGGTGCTGATGCTCGTCTCTCTGGCCGGCGAGCGCATCGTGGGGCCGCCCTTTTCTGCATTCGACAGTGCCGCGGGGTTCGGCGTGTACGCCACCTGCAAGGCGGCACTGGGCCGACTCGCACAGAGCTTCGCTGCCGAGCTCTACGACGACGGCATCGCGGTAAACGCGGCGGCAACGACGAAACCGGTGGCCACGCCCGGCGCCGGTACGCTCGACTTGGCGAAGGAGGATACCGAGGACATCAGCTACATCACGGAGACGGCGTTTCTCCTTTGTACTTGCGACCCCGCGGTCCTGAGCGGCCGGGTGGTCGAGACACAACCGTTCCTGCGGGAGTCCGGCTGGCTCACCTGATTGCGGCCGTTCACGACCGGTAGTTTTCGCAGAGCCGAATCATGGCCAGGGCCTGCTGGGTAGCGTGCTCGAGCTGCGGCATTTGAGCCGACAGATCCAAGAGGTCGCAGGCATCCTCGTGATCTGGACCCCACATCCGGATCATGGTCCAGACCCGCTCTACGTCTTCGAGCGAGCTGCAGGATTCGAGCAGCCTGTCGATCCAGGGAACGCCGAGCGCCCGAAGGTCATCGAGGAATATCAGGTCCTCGACGCGCAACGATCCGCTGTTCGCCGGTCCCCTGCGCTGGGTTACTTCTTCCATACGAGCACACACCTCTCGCGACTCGAACGCACCGAGGGGATGACCGACGGAGGTCCGTCAGTCATCCTCTTTCCCTTCCGTGCCTGGGACACCTCGTCAGGGTGCCTGGCGCCGCGCCGTTCTCCGCGGCCTCCGACCAACGCGACACGCACGATCACGCGGCCAATACCGCCTTGGTTGCTTCTGGAACTTCAGCCAGCCTTCCCGTCTTCACGTCGTAGATGAACCCGTAGATCACGATGGAGCGAGGAACCCGAGCGGCGACACGTCCGGAAGCAAGAAGGGCAGGTCGAGAGCATGGGAATCACCCTGCACTGGTTCTTACCGACATCAGGGGACAGTCGAAATGTCGTCCCGGGGCTCGGCGGCCACGGCCGTCCCGCGTCGATCGACTATCTGGGCCAGATCGCCCGCGCCGCCGAGAATCTCGGCTTCGATGCCGTACTGACCCCCACCGGGACTTGGTGCGAGGACGCCTGGCTGGTGACCTCCGCACTGAGCCAGCAAACGACGCGCCTGCGCTTTCTCGTCGCCTTCCGTCCCGGCATCACCAACCCCACGCTCGCCGCCGCAGCAGGCAACGACCTTTCAGCGGATGACCAACGGACGCCTCTTGATCAACATCGTGACCGGAGGCGATGCGCTCGAGCAGCAACGATTCGGTGACTGGCTGTCCCACGACGAGCGCTACGCCCGGACGGACGAGTTCCTGAAGGTCCTCAAGGGTGCGTGGAGCGGCGCGCCCTTCGACTTCGAGGGTTGGCACTACAAGATCCGGGGAGCAACCTCACTGGCGCCGCCGGACCCGGTGCCCGAGGTGTACTTCGGCGGCGCGTCCACCATCGCCGAGGAGGTCGCCGCCCGGAATGTCGACGTCTACCTGCTGTGGGGTGAACCACCGGCCATGGCCCGAGAGCGTGTGGACAGAGTGAGAGCCAATGCGGAGGCAGAGGGTCGGGCGATCCGCTTCGGCATGCGTCTGCACGTGATCACCCGCGAGACCGAAGGTGAAGCCTGGGCCGAGGCCGAGCGCCTCCTCGACACCATGGACCCGGCCCTCATCGACGCCGCCCAACAACTTCTGCAGAAGAGCGAATCGGTGGGCCAACAGCGGATGCGCTCGCTGCACAATGGCAATCGTGAGGATCTCGAGGTCAGCCCGAATCTCTGGGCCGGGATCGGGCTGGTACGTCCCGGCGCCGGCACCGCGCTGGTCGGGAACCACGAGCAGGTGGCGGAGCGACTCTTCGAATACCACGACATCGGGGTCGACGAGTTCATCCTGTCCGGGCATCCCCACCTCGAAGAGGTGTACGCAGTCGGCGAAGGGGTGCTTCCCCTCGTGGCCGGGGTCGACCACAATCAGCGCGAAAACGGGGAGCCGCTCCAGGGGATCGTCGGGCGGCAGCACCGCATGCCCGCCTCTGTTCGATAGACGATGACGCGCCTGTGCGCGATCGGGTCGACACGCAGTTCATCCGATCGTCCAAGACAGTGACGCCCCAACGCGCACTGCGGCAGGAGACCACTGCAGCTGATCAGCCCATCGTCACCACTCTGACGGGTGCCGCGGCTGCCTGTGGGAGGATCGTGTGGGACCGGAGGAGACACCGTTGAGTGGCGCATTCGTCGACAGCTGGGGCAGCCCCGTGTTCGCAACCGACCGGGACTCGGTCGCCTTGCTCGAGCACGCCGTAGAGGACCTGGTCGCCCTGAGCGGCGAGCCAGCGGCCCTCGCCGACGCGGCGGCGGCCGACCCCGACCTCGTCCTCGCTCGCGTCCTCCAGGCCTACCTGGCGTTGTACTCGACTGCCGAGGCCGGATTCGAGACGGCGGCGAAGCTCGTCATGGGACTCGACGGCTGGGACCTCGGTGCCGGCGAACGCGAGCTCCTCCATGTGCTGGCCGCGCAGTCCTGGGCCAGTGGCGAATGGGAACGCGCCGTCAACTTCCTGGAACGGGCCCTCCTCCATGATCCGCGCGATCTGCTCGCCCTCAAGGTGGCCCAGGATCTCTATTTCTTCCTCGGAGACAAGCAGGGCCTGCGTGGGGTCGTCGAACGAGTCCTGGGCGCGTGGCCACAAGATCTGCCTGGCTGGGGTTTCGTGCAGGGGATGTACGCCTTCGGGCTGGAGGAGAACGGCCAGTACGCCGAAGCCGAAGGCCGCGCCCGCGCCGCGCTCGGAGACAATGCTCGGGACGTCTGGGCGGTCCATGCGCTGGCGCACGTGTTCGAGATGAAAGGTGCGCAACTCGACGGGATCGAGTTCCTGGGCGCGACCGTCGAGAACTGGCGCGGGAGCTACTTCGCCGTCCACAATTGGTGGCATCGCGCCCTGTACCACCTGGAGCTCGGCGCTCTCGAGGAGGTCCTCGCCCTCTACGACGGGCCCATCCGTGGCGCGCGGTCGAGCGAATGGCTCGATGTCGTCGACGCAGCGTCTCTCCTCTGGAGGCTGCACCTCTTCGGCGTGGACGTCGAGGGCCGCGCCAAGGACCTGGCCGACGATGTCCTGCCCCTCCTCGGAAAGCCCGTCTACGTCTTCAACGACTGGCATGGCCTGATGGTCGCCGGGCTCGCGGGATGTCGGAAGGAGTGTGAGCAGATCATTCTGGCGAACCGGTTCGAGGCGGCCGGAACCAATCGCCGCGCGGTCGACGATGCCGGACTGGGGCTCCTCGAAGGCTTCCACGCCTTTGCGCAGGGGGATCCGGCCGGCGCAGTGCGGCGGCTGCTCGATGGCCGGCCGAAGGCACACAGGGTGGGAGGAAGCCACGCGCAGCGCGATGTCGTCGATCTCACTCTCCTCGCCGCTGCCGCCAGATCGGGGAACGGCTCTCTGTGTGCGACGTTGCTCGCCGAGCGGCTGGAACGAAAGCCCTCGGCCGGGGCGGCCGCAGAGGATCTGGTCCGGGTGAACAGCCGATAGCCTTCCCGGCCTGGGTCAGCCTGCGCGCCACGGTGAGCGCCGGTTTCGGTCAAACCTCGATCGGTAGTGAGGTCCGCGCTGCCAGATGGATTTCGATCGCCGGACCGGCCGGTCCCTTCGATGGTGCGCAACCCCGGAGGCCCACGGGGGTTTGTATCGCCCTCGGCGGGTATTAATGGATCAGTGTTGGAGAACCTACGGTCCGAGGGGTAATTCACAAGGGTCGAGTTACCGAATGATTCGTTGGGAAATTTTCGCTCCCGGCGTCATGACCCTGCAAGGGAGGTTCCAATGATCGGAGCTGGAGGGCTTGTCACGAGCATCATCGTCTTTGCCGTTGGCGCGGTCCTGGATTTCGCCGTGGTCGCGAGCCCGGATCAACACGGCTTCAACGTCAGCAAAGTGGGGATGATCCTGATGATCGTCGGTGTTGTGGGTGCCGTGCTGTCGGTTCTCGCAATGCTCTTCGCGAACAGTCGTCGCAGCAAGACCGTCGTTCACGATGGAGAGGGCCACGTCGTTCGTCGGGTCGACTCGACCTATTGAACGGCCAGTTCGATCGTCAATTCGTGTCGGCTCAATTCGTCGCCCGCATGGACTCACCGAAGAACTCGGTCCGGATCGCGCCCGTCGGGGTTGGTCGGCAGTAATTGGGGTAGTGGCCAGGAATGTCAAGAATGACTGTCAATGCCGAACGCGAAGTGAAGTTGAACGCGCCTCGGAAGTTCCAACTTCCCGACCTGCACGAACTCGGGCTGGGCACGGTCCGGCTCCCGGTGCAGTCGCTCTCTACCTCTTATTTCGACACGGAAGACCTGCGTCTTTGGCAACGGGGGATCACGCTCCGCCATCGGATCGGAGAAGACGAGGGGGCCGGACTGTGGACGTTGAAGCTGCCAGGCAAGGAAACCCGGACTGAATTGGATCGAACAGAACTGTCGTGGCCCGGCCGTCCCGACGAACCACCATCCGAAGCGACATGGCTCTTGCGTGGGATCGTGCGCCGACAGACCCTCAAGCGGGTCGCGGTTCTTGAAACGAAGAGGCGACGAGTGTTGGTTCGGAACGGAGGATCCGCCTTGGGCGAGATCGACGACGATCTGGTGACAGTGGCCGTCGGAGGCAGACCGGGGCGCGCCTTTCGCCAGATCGAGTTCGAACTCGACGACAGTGAGAACCCTCACGCCGATCCGGTGGTCGTCGAGAAGATGCTGACGGCCATGAAGAAGGCGGGCGCCCAAATCGACCTTGAACAGAAGTTCGCCAAAGCTCTCGGGACAGATGCTAATAGTCGGAACCAGTCCGCAACGAAGATCGGTCGGAAGTCAACCCTCGGGCAGTTGGTGCAGACCACCCTTCGGGGCGAATTCGAACGACTCCTCGATTTCGACGTGTCCTTACGCCTCAATCCACAAAGCCCATCTGAGCGAGCAATACATCAGGCTCGAGTGGCGACAAGGCGACTGCGGTCGGATCTCAAGACATTCGGGCCTGTACTGGACCCGGTGTGGCTTCGGCACACCAGATCCGAGTTGAAGTGGATCGGCACGGTGCTCGGAGCCGTCCGCGACATCGATGTGTTGGACAAGACGATCCAGTCGGATGACTCGGCTTCTCTTGGTTCTCGCGGTGAGGACGCGTTGCGCACGAGGCTCGCCTCACAGCGTCGGGACAGCACCGACGGAATTGGCACATGTGTTACGGAGTGAGCGCTACCTCAACCTGCTCGACCGGCTCGACGCCGGCACGTCCTTGCCCCGGTTTTACGTCAGCCCGCAATTCACAGAGGCGGGGGGGCCTGAAGTCACGCCGACTGACCTTGCGCGAAGAGCCATCCCCCGGCTTGTGGGAGCTCATTGGCGGAAACTGCGTCGAAGAGTCCGCAAGGCTGGATCGACACCCAGCGACACCCAGCTCCACAAGATACGGATTGCCTCGAAGCAACTCCGATACGGAGCCGAGCTGGCCGAGCCGGTGCTGGGCAAGGCCGCCAGTCGAACCGCCCGTCGTGCCGAAGACATCCAAACAATCCTCGGAGACCATCACGATTCCGTGACCGCCGTCGAGTGGCTGGAACAGATCCCTGCAGACAGCACGACGGGGGCCAGCTTTGTCGCTGGAGGCAAGGCGGCCGATGCGCGTCGCCATCAACTCGAATCGCGGCAGCAATGGGGCCACGCTTGGGACGCGCTGAACAGGAGAACGGTGACGGGTTGGCTTCAATGACGGGTTGGCTTCAATGAAGGTGGCGTCGAAGCTCTCAGTTGCGCATGCCGGCGCGGATTCGGTTGACGTCGATCCTCACCGTGAGCGGCTCGTTGAGCGAAATAATCGAAACGTGAGCGAACTGCTCCAGGAGCTCCGCGTGGCGGGCCTGGGCGTGCAGGTGCTCTTTGGCTTTCTCCTGGCCCTCCCATTCACCGTGCGTTTCACCAAGCTGGACGGAGTGCAACAAGACCTCTATAAAGCGACGCTCCTATGCACCGCGCTGTCCACCGCATTGCTCATCAGTCCTGTCGCCTATCACCGGTGGGTGTTTCGCCGACACGAAAAGGGTCGCCTGCTGAAGATGGCCAACGTCCTCGCACTATTGGGGCTCGCCAGCGTCGCCTTGGCAATCTCGTTGGCGATTTGGCTCATCATGAGCTTCATCGGGGCGAGTTGGATCGTGACCGTCCTCTCGGCAGCCACGAGCGCAACGTTTGCACTACTTTGGTTCGTGCTTCCGATACTCGATCGACTCAGGTCAGACCCGCTGTCCTATGACTGACGGGTACGCGGTGTTCGCTTCGCCCAAAGGTCCCCGGTTGAGGCCCAACCCTGAACGCTGCTGAGGGGGTGTCTGGTCCTATGGCGCACATCCCACCGCGGAGTTCCTCGACCACATTGGGTCCCAATCCGCGACCCAAGTGTCGAGTCCCGTGATTTCCAAGACTCGGTGCACCATCGGGCGGGGACGACACACGATGAGGGTTCCGCCGTCCTTGATCGCCACTCGCCTGGCTGCGTGAATGGCACCCAGTCCCGAGGAGTCCATGTAGGTGAGCTGGTGAAGGTCGATCACGACGAGCGAACCAGGAGGTCCGATCAAATGCTCCGCCAGCCCTCGGCAGGTACACGCGTCGAGCTCCCCCCTCAGGGCGAAGACGCGACCGCCTTCGAACTCGTACGAGGTAACACCAAACAGGTCCACCATCATGTGTCTCCCCTTAGCTTGACCACCGAAGGAACCCGCCACGCTCCTTCGACAAAGGGCGGAAGGAGATGAAGTTCTCGAGAAGCCTTCCGCTCGTTGCGTCTGCGCGTTGCCCTCCCTCTTCGATGCCGGGCTTTGCGCATCATGCCTTGTGCGATACGCCTCTGCCCGTATCGGTCTCGATCTACCGACTTCCAGCCTGGTCGAAGGAGGCTCCTCGATCAATCACCCGATGGGGTGATTGTGTGGGCCACACCGATCGCTCTTAGAGTCAAGCCGTGGCCAAACCGATCCGGGTCGCGCTCGTCAACGATTACATGATCGTCCTCGAGGGCCTCCGCGCCCTCCTCAAGTCCAGTGAGCCAGAGATCCAGGTCATCGAGATCGATCTCCGGAAGGAACCACGGCGAGGGGTCGATGTGACACTTCTCGACACCTACGGAGAGCTCGACTCCCTCAACGAGAGAGTGCGCTCTCTTGGCGCCGACTCCAGCAACGGGGCGATCGTGGTATTCAGCTTTTCCGATCGACCCGAGGCCGTGGGTCATGCCATGGGGGCCGGTGCTCAAGGGTTCATCTCCAAAGCTGTACCACGGCAACAGATCATTGAGGGCATCAAAGGCTCCGCAAGAGGTGACCGAATCATCCTGACCCAAAGGTCGCAACACGCCCAGATTGATGAAGCGCTGCGCTGGCCGGGTCGCGACATAGGTCTTACCGAACGCGAAAGCGAGCTGCTCTCCATGCTGTCGACAGGCATGACGAACCGCGAACTCGGCAGTCATCTCTACATCAGCGAGAACACGATCAAGACTCACCTCCGTCGCCTCTACGCCAAGCTTGGCGTTCGCAACCGCGCCCAAGCCGCATCGTTAGCCGGGCAGGGCATACTTGGCGATCATCGCCCACAAGCCAAGGCCGTCGACTAACTCCTGGCCGCGCGGGGTACGGCGTCACGCATTGGCCCGCACCGGCAATGCTCGTCGTGTGGCGACGTGGAGCCGACCGGGGTGCAGTCGAGTGCGCGGCCGAAGAGGCCAACGGCGATCCCGTCAAGCACGCCTCTCTCCGGCGATAAGAGGTTTCCCGACGGTGAGGATCAGCGTATTCTCAGGTGCGTCGCATCGAGCTTTGCCTTGAGCTCGGCGCGAAAAGCGCCACACGACGACTAGCGAAGGAGGCCCGGATGAGCACGACCGATGGGCAGCACCGTGGGACCGACAGAACGCCGAGCACTGGAAGCGTCGACCTGAAGCTCGAGGTGGCGGTCATTCCGGTCGCGGACGCTGACCGCTCGAAGAAGTTCTACTCCAGCCTCGGATGGAGGCTCGACGCCGACTTCTCCTTCGACAACGGCTTCCGGGTCGTCCAGTTCACGCCACCCGGGTCGTTGTGCTCCATTCAATTCGGCACCAAGATCACGGCGGCGGCGCCAGGATCTGCGCATGGCCTCTACCTGATCGTTTCCGACATCGATGCCGGACGCGCAGAGCTCATCGATCGGGGAGCGAAGGTGAGCGACGTGTTCCACGCGGGAGCACCGGGAGCGCAACTCCAACCGGACGACACGAGTGATCGCGTGATCGGGCCCGATCCGGATCACAAGAGCTACAACACCTTTGCCACGTTCGATGATCCGGACGGCAACAGCTGGCTGCTGCAGGAGATCACCGACCGATTGCCGGGCCGCGTCGACCCGGACGTTACTCAGTACAGCTCCGTAGGCGACCTGGCGAGCGCCTTGCGACGCGCCGCAGCAGCTCACGGCGAGCACGAGAAGCTCATCGGCAAGGCCGACCCTGACTGGCCCGACTGGTACGCCACGTTCATGGTGGCCGAATATGCTGGCGCGGCGCTTCCCTCGTGAGCGACTACGACGTCATCGTGCTCGGCGGAGGCGCGCCGGGCGAGCATTGTGCGGCGGCGCTCGCGGCGCGGGACAACGCGTGGCGCTCGTGGAGCGAGAACTCGTGGGCGGCGAGTGCTCCTACTGGGCCTGCATCCCGTCGAAGTCGCTTCTCCGCCCGGGCGAGGCGGTTCAGGGCGCACGGGACGTGGCCGCGGGCGCCGAGGTGGACGTCGAAGCCGCGTTGGCATGGCGGGACTTCATGGTGTCCAACTACTCCGACGTCAGCCAGGAGCGCTGGCTGGCTGACCGAGGCATCGATCTGCTGCGGGGATCCGGCCGCCTCGCCGGGACCGGCGTGGTCGAGGTCGACGGCGTCTCACACACGGCGGAGCATGTCGTCGTGGCGACGGGATCGGATGCGATCGTGCCGCCCGTCCCTGGCCTCCGCGAGCTCGACGGCGTCTGGGGCACCCGCGAAGCGACGAGCATGAAGGAGGTCCCGCGCCGCCTGCTCGTCCTGGGCGGGGGTGCAGCAGGAGTGGAGCTGGCGCAGGTCGTGCGGAGCCTCGGCGGCGAGTCGCTGATCATCGAGGCGGCTGACCGCCTGCTCCCACGGGAACCCTCGCCATTGGGCGAGGCACTCGGTGAGGCCCTCCGCCGGGATGGGATCGAGCTCGCGCTCAACCGGCGGGCTGCCGCGGCGCGCCGTGAAGGGACCGAGTACGTCCTGGAGCTCGAAGGTGGAGAAGCGGTGCGGGGTGATCGGATTCTCGTGGCGACGGGTCGGCGCCCACGCGTCGAGGGCATCGGCCTCGAATCGGTGGGCGTCACGCCGGATCCCAAGGGGATCCCCGTCGACGAGCATCTGCGTGCCGGTGAGCGCCTGTGGGCAATCGGCGATGTCAACGGCATCTGGCCGCTGACGCACGTCGGCGAGTACGAGGGCGACATCGTGGCCGCGAACATCGCCGGCGACCCCCGCCCCGCCAACTATGAGGCGGTGCCACGGGTCACGTACACCGATCCCCAGGCGGCGGCGGTCGGCGCGGTTGAAGCGGAATACACCTCCACCGTGCCACTGTCGGAGGTGCCGAAGACAGCCACGTACACGCATGCATACGCCGATTCCAACGGATTCCTGACCTTGCTCAGCGATGGGACGCGTCTCACCGGGGCCTACGCGCTCGGACCCGAAGCTGGTGAGTGGTTACAGCAAGCGACGCTGGCGATCCGGGCACAGGTCCCGCTCGCGGTGTTGATCGACACGATCCAACCGTTCCCGAGTTTCTCGGGGATCTACGATTCGGCGCTCAAGGAGCTCGGCATGGCGGTGGCGGACATGCCGCTCCCGGCGAGACCGATGAACGCACAGATGTCCAGCCTTTCGGGCTGAGTGATCGTCGAGGACTCCCTGCGCAATCCGGCGCTCGCCAGCGTCAGCAGTTTGCCTGATCACCTCCATGACCCACGACGTGGCGTCGCCGATTTGGCGGACGCCCCGAACCACACCATCGGGTCTCGCTTGGTCAGCCATGGGCGGACGAACAGTCGCCTGGGTCCCCTGCCTGACCAAGCAAAATCTGTGTCGATCACTGCGTGGCCGGATGGCCTCTTACCCCAGGATCTTGGCCTTCTGCGCGTCAAACTCCTCCTGGGTCAGCGCCCCGGAGTCCTTGAGTGCGGCTAGCTGCGTGAGCTGCTCGACGGGATCCGGAGCAGCCGCGGCCGGTTCCGGCGCTGGAGCGGCAGCAGGGGCCTCAGGTGTCGCCTGTTGGGCCTGGGCCGCCTGTTTGTTGGCCATGTGCCCTCCGACCACGGCGGCCGTTCCAACCACCGCAGTCGTTCGAACAGCCGCCCTCGCGATGGGTCGCCTTCTCATCATGTCGATCTCCCTCTCTCGGTGTAGCTCAGACTGCTGCCGGAAGATCCGCCAGCGCGGGTGCGATGAGCTCGTGGGGAATGCGGGCGCCCTCGAGCAGGATCCCATCGGCATTGCGCACCGCCTCGGCGAAGCGTGCCGCCCAGACATCCTCCCAGATCAACAACGCGGCCGACGAGTTCGGTTCGAGCGCCGCCGCGGCATACTCGATGTCTGCCGGGCTGATGAGCCCTCCGACATCGCCGTCCAACCGATCGAACCCTGCCGCCGCGTCCAGCTCATCGATCTCGAAGGCGACGACCGAACCGTCGCCATCCTTGCCGATGAAGATCAGGTCAAGGATCCGGATCGTGCCGGACTCGACCAGAGCTACCAACTCTGGCGCGATCTCACCGGTGAACTTGTTTCCGGGGAACCCTATGATGATGTACTCGACTGGTCCTATGGTCATGTGATCCGTCCCATCCTTTCGTGTCCCTTGAGCTTACGATGCAGCATCGCCACAAATCCTCACCTTCTTCGGGTGATTCACCCCGTGAGCTGGCGGCGAGAGCCCCGTGGGCCGCCGGATCGCTTCATGGACCATAACGGTGTCGGATGGCCGGAACAGTGTCGGATGCCCGGAAACCTCCACGCCGGCTCACAACCCGGACTCGACGACGATGCGCCCGTCGGCCGCGGCCTTTTGGAGCGCCTCGTAGTCTCGCTGGTTCTGGTCGGCATAGGCCTCGGAGAACGAGGCGATCGCGTTGTCGAAGGACTTGCCGGACCCAAGGTACGCGGCGATGGCGATCCGGTCGCCCGATCGGGCGTGCGCACGCGCCAGGGTCCACCCGCACAACCGGCCGTAGACGGCCATGGACTGCGGACTCATTTGATCGGTATCGACCGAGCCCTTCCAGTCCCGCAGCTGGCGGATGTAGAAGTCTCGCGGCACGTCATCCATGCCCTCGACCTGGTCCCAGCCCAGGAAGATGTCGCTCGACGCCTGCATGAGGTGCTGACCGGCGACGACCCGCTCACCCTCGTTGACGTAGTGACTTTCGCCGGCGAATTCCGCCAGCACCGACCGTTGCGCCTCTTTGGCCTGGAGCAGTAACGGGTCCTGGCCGTTGCTCCCCACCATCAACACAACCCAGGCCCTGGTGCCCACACTGCCGACCCCGACCACCTTGCGGGCGATGCTGACGAACCGGAACTGATTGAGCAGGTGCCGCCGATCGCTCTGCAAAGTACCCCGATAGCTGTTGATGAACCCGTGCATCCGTTCGGTCAGAATGGCGCTTTGGCCCTCGGAAAGCAGCTCCTCGATCGGGACCAGCAGTGGCGGATCGCTCACGAAGCGTGTCTCCCCGTCGACCACGTGGGTGAGCTTTTCCAGCGCCTGCATGCTGTCGCGGGTGCGCGCCTTGGCCAGCGTCTTGTCAGCTTGAACCTTGGCTTTGGACAACGAAGGCTTGTCCTTCTTCTTCCCGTTGAGCCCGAGCTCATCCCCCAGGTCTCGCAGCACCTTCTCGATGTCCATCCGGGCATACCACACGTCCAGATCCTTCATAGTGGCCAGCTTCGCCATCTCCGTGCGGTAAGCGGAAACCGCATCACGCACCACGTCGGCGCGCTCTTGGTCAGAGAATTCGCGATCGCGCCCGGCGATGGCCAGGCTTGCCGCCAGCCTCTTCACATCCCATTCCCACGGACCGGGAAGCGTCTCGTCGAAGTCGTTCACGTCGAAGACCAGATTCCGCTCCGCTGAGGCGAAGACACCGAAGTTGCTCAGATGGGCGTCCCCGCAGGCCTGGACCTGCAGGCCGGAGCGCGGGGTCGTGGCCAGGTCGGACGCCATGATCAGGGCCGCTCCCCGGTAGAAGGTGAAGGGAGACACCAGCATCCTGCCGTAGCGAATGGGCACCAACTCCTGGACCCGTGACTCGGCCTGGCTCTCCAGCAGGGTGACAGGATCAGGTCGCGTGGCGGATGCCTGCCACACCGCATGGGACGCCCTCGGGGCGGCCGTGCGGGCTGCCTTTCCCAGGGCCACCCGCTCCTCAGTCGAGGGGTGGCCGGGAGCGGGCGCCCGTTCGACGGAGGGATCCCTCACTTGGGTGGTTCCTTGGTTCGGCATCCAACCAGCATCGCGCCGTTGTGGTCCGCCACCATCACCCGAACAGGGCGATCTTGCACGTTGGGGACACCGAGGTAGGGGCCCTGTCCAGGACCGCTACTCCCCTCCCGCCGTTATCCGGGTCGGCGTCGAGGTGGGCGCCGGATCATCGGGCTCCGCGGGGGTGGCGACCCGAGAGGGAGGCCCTCCGCTGATGCGTTTGCGGAAGATGTAGAGGCTCCATCCTTGGTAGAGGAGGATGAACGGGAAGAAGATGGCCGCGACCACGGTCATCACCTTGAGTGGGTACGACGGGCTGGCCGAGTTGCCCACGGTCAGGTTGTACGCCGAGTTGGTGCTGGACACCATCACCCGCGGGAAGAGCTCGAAGAAGATCGAGGCCACGACGCTCCCGATGGCCGTGGCGGCGGCGGCGAAGGCCCAACCTTCGGAGCGGGAGTCGGCCAGCAAAGCGCCGCCGACCACAGCGACGAGCGCCAGCACGTCGATCGGGTTGGGAAAGAAGCCCGAACCCAGGCCGACATGGCTCCAGGTCAGCCAGCCGAAGGTGATCACCACGGCCAGCCAGCCGAGTCGGCCCGACAGACGAGCCACCCGATCGTGCAGCGCTCCATCGGTTTTGAGGGTGAGGTAGGCCGCACCGACGAACAGGCTGAGCACGGTCAGAGTGAGACCCGTGTAGAGCCCATATGGAACCAGCAGTCCGAGGAAGTTGCCGGTGTAGTTGTGCGACGAGTTGATGGGCAGCCCATGGAGGAGGTCGCCCAGGGCCGTGCCGAGCAGGAAGGGGATGAGCGCGCTCCCGAGCGTGAGCGACCACCTCCAGAGCGACCGCCATCTCGGGTCGTCGATCTTGCGGCTGAACTCGAAGGAGACCCCGCGCCCGATCAGGGCCAAAAGGACGATCACCATGACCAGGTAGAAGGTGGAGAACATCGTGGCGTACCACGACGGGAAGGCGGCGAAGATCGCCGCGGCCGCCACGATCAGCCACACCTCGTTCCCGTCCCAGATCGGGCCGATGGAGTTGACGACGATGCGTCGCTCCACGTCGTCCTTTCCGACGAAGGAGTGCAGCATCCCGACGCCGAAGTCGAATCCCTCCAAAATGAAGAACCCCACCCAGAAGATGGCGATGATGATGAACCAGACGGTGTTGAGATGGACCATGTCGTCTCCTAGTAGATGAGGGCCGGGACCCGGTCGTCTTCGGACTCGTCGGCGGTACTGCCCCCGTCGTCTGGCCCACCGTCGCCACCGCTCTCCCCGGACTCGGTTCCAATTGCTGACGGCCGTAATGGATCATCAGATAGACGTCGGCCACCCCCAGCGCGAGGTACAGGAGAACGAAGACGGTCAGGCTGATCCAGATGTCGGTGGACGTCACCGAGGGCGACGCGGCCTGCGACGTCTTCATCAGGCCTTGCACGATCCAGGGCTGCCGGCCGCTCTCCGTGAGAAGCCACCCGGCGGTGTTCATGAGGAATGGGGCGATGGCGAACCATGGGGCGATCAAGAGGAACCACTTGGCTTTGCCGAGCGTCTTGCGGCGGATGAGCCAGAGCCCCCACAGCGCGAACAGCGCGATGAGCGCAGCGATGTAGGCCATGACCCGCATCCCCCAGTACTGGATGAAGACGTTGGGGACGTAGTCGCCCGGCCCGTACTGCTTCACGTACTGGGCCTGCAGGTTGTTCATTCCCTGCACCTCGCCGTCCGGGTGGTTGGTGGCGAGGATGGACAACAGGTCGGGGATCTCGATGATCTGGGTCGGGGTCTCGTCGTTGGGCCCGCCGCCGATCTGGAACGCCGAGAACGGGCAGTGGGACGGACAGGTGGTCCACAGCGCCTCGGCGGCGGCGATCTTCATCGGCTGGTACTTGCCCTCGACCACGCCGAGCTCGCTCCCGACGAACATGTTGACGAGGACGGCCGGGGCCAGCACGGCCAGCGAGATGATGGCGGTCCGGCGGAAGGCGGTGACGGAACTCTGGCGCCGCATGTGCCAGGCCGAGAACGCCAGCATGATGATGGCCCCGGTCACCAGCGAGGCCAGGATCACGTGCGGGTAGGCCCACAGGAACACCGGATTGGTGAACAGGGCCCAGATATTGGTGAGTTCGGGCTGGTGCTGGGAATTCATCACGTAGCCCACCGGGTGCTGCATCCACGAATTGGCCGCCAAGATGAACAGGGCCGACAACATGGAGGCCCCTGCCACGAGCCAGATGCAGGTCAAGTGCAACTTCTTCGAAAGGCGATCCCACCCGAAGATCCAGATGCCCAAGAAGGTGGACTCGAGGAAGAAGGCCGCCAGACCCTCCATGGCCAGGGGACCGCCGAAGATGTTGCCGACGAACCGGGAGTAGTTCGACCAGTTCATCCCGAACTCGAACTCCTGGACCAGACCGGTCACCACGCCGACCGCCACGTTGATCAACAGCAGGGTCCCGAAGAACTTCGTGAGCCGCTTGAAGGTCGGGTTGTCGTTCTTGTACCAACTGGTCTGGAGCAACGCCACCAGGAAGGCCAGGCCGATGGTGACCGGCACGAAGAGGAAGTGGTAGATGCTGGTCGTGGCGAACTGCCAGCGGGCGAGGTCATTGGTCATGAGGTGAAACTCCCGTCGTTCAGGGCGACCTCTCGGTCGGCGGTCGTCG
Source organism: uncultured Acidimicrobiaceae bacterium (assembly GCA_963764305.1). Classification (GTDB taxonomy): domain Bacteria; phylum Actinomycetota; class Acidimicrobiia; order Acidimicrobiales; family RAAP-2; genus Bog-473. The sequence goes on from CAVXSD010000009.1 coordinate 101,065, forward strand.
CTGGTGGCCGGCCTTGTGAACGTGGTTCTTCGGACAGTCGGGCGCCGCGCACGGTCCTCATCTCCTCCCACCAGAGGTCGGAGTAGCGCCCAGCCTGGTCGAGCAGTTCGTCGTGGGTCCCACGTTGGACCACCCGACCGTGCTCCATGACCATGATCTCGTCCACTGATTCGAGCCCGGCCAGACGGTGAGTGATGAGGACGAGTGAGCGTCCGCCGGTCACGTCCAAGAGATCGGCCGTGAGCGCGACGGCGGCCGCAGGTTCGAGGTGCTCGGCCGGCTCGTCGAGCACGAGCACCGGAAAGTCGGCCAGCAGGGCTCGGGCCACGGCCAACCTCTGGCGCTGACCGCCGGAGAGCCGGGCCCCATGCGATCCCACGTCGGTCCCCAGCCCGTCGGGGAGATCGCCGAGCCAGGCGGCCAGCCCGACCCTGTCCAGCACGTCGTGCAGTTGATCGTCGGTGGCGTCGCGCCTTCCGATGCGCAGATTGTCGGCCACCGTGGTGTCGAAGAGATAGGCGTCCTGGCCGACCAGCCCGACCACGGTGCGGAGGTCGTCGCCGGACAACCGCTCCGCCGGGACGCCGGACACGGTGATGGAGCGGGCCCGATACGGCAGGAAGCCGACGAGGACCGCGGCGAGGGTGGACTTGCCCGCTCCGCTCGGCCCCACGACGGCCACGCGGCGCCCGCGGGGAAGGGAGAGGTCCACATCACGAAGAGCAGGCTCCGCCGCGCCCGGGTAGCTCGCCCACGCCGAGCGCACCTCGAGGTCGTAGGGGGGGCCGGGGAGCGAATGGAGCACGTCGGGATCGAGGACGGGCGCCGGGGTGTCGAAGACCTCGAAGACCCGTGCCGCGGCCGACGCACGCGCTGCAGGGCTTGGGTGGCCACCGGAAGACCGACCACCAGCTCGAAGGCGGCCAGGGGGATGAGTGTGATGACGGCCAATTCCGTGCCGGCGAGCCGACCCGACAGCACGGCGGGGATACCGACCAGGAGGCAACCCCAGCAGGCCAACCCGGCCAGGAGCGTGGTCAACGCCATCCCGATGCCCGTGGTCCCGGCCGAGGCCAAAGCGATGGCGGTCAGTTCCGCATCCTGGTTCCTGATGGTCCGGATGTGCGCATCGGCTGCGCCGAAGGCAATGAGCTCCGCCGCGCCCTCGGTCAGGTCGACCATGGCCGCTCCGAGGTCACCACGCACCGCGGCGAACCGCGTCTCGCGGCGCCGGGCCAGCAACCCGGTGAGCCACGGCACGACGGTGGCCGCCAGTACCAGGGACAGGGCCAGGATCAACGCGGCGGCCGGCAGCATCCACCACAGCAGGACGACGGTCGAGACGCCCACGACCAGGGCGATGCCGAAGGGGGGAACCACCCGGAGGACCAGGTCCTGCATGGAGTCGACGTCTTGGACCATACGGGCCAGGAGGTCACCACGCCGGAACGAGGGCAGACCCGAGGGTGCCAGCCGCTCGAGCCGCTCGTAGACCCTCACTCGCAGGTCGGCGAGGAGCCGGAAGGCGGCGTCGTGGCCGACCAGGCGCTCCTCGTACCGCAGGAACCCACGGGACAACCCGAAGAATCTGGACGGCAACGATGGCCACCGCCAGGGTGGCCTCGTTCGGGTGCTGCGCCGCCTTCGAGATCAACCAGGCGGCCGTGCCCAGAAGACCGATGTCCGCCGCGATGGCGCCCGCGCCGAGGAGCGTCGCGACGGCCACGCGGCGCGACGCCGGACGGGCCACGGCCAGGGTCCGGCCCACCGGGGCGCGCTCGACCGACCCGTTTCTGTCCGCATCGGAGGGGATCACGACGCCACCGGGTCCAGCACGGGCGGTCTCAGTCGGACCACCCGGTCACTCACGGCCAACAGGGAGGGCCGGTGGGCCGCCATGACAACGGTGCGACCGACCATGAGCCGCCGCACGGCGGACAACACGCCCTCCTCGGTCGCGCCGTCGAGATTCGCGGTGGGCTCGTCGAGCAGCAGAAGGGGGGCGTCCCGCAGGAACGCCCGCGCCAGGGCAACCCGCTGCCGCTCCCCCGCCGACAGCCCGGCGCCCTCGGTGCCCAGCACAGTCGCGAGCCCCCGGGGTAGTCCGGCCACCACGTCGTCAAGGCCGGCATCGGCAATGGCGGACCGAATTTCGTGATCGGTGGCATCGGGTCGGCCGAGGCGCACGTTGTCGGCAATGGAGCGGGCGAAGAGGTGAGGACGTTGCGGGACCCAGGCCACCCGGCTCCTCCAGGCATCGGGATCGAGGTCGGCCAGATCGACTCCACCGACGGTGACCAAGCCACGCGAGGCGGGAACCAGGCCGAGGATGACCCCGAGAAGGGTGGACTTGCCACAGCCGCTGGGTCCGACGATGGCCACCACCTCCCCGGGCCCGACGGAAAGGGAGACGTCGCGGAGAGCGGGGAGCGGGCGATCCGGGTAGCAGACCTCGAGCTGATCGATCTCCAATTGGGAGGTCGACGGGTCGGGAACGTCGTGACGACAGCCGCGCGTCGGCACCGGTCGGTCGAGCACCTCGAAGACGTCCTCGGCCGCCTTCATCCCTTCGGCGCTGGCGTGGTAGTTCGTCCCGAGGATGCGGAGCGGAAGGTACGCCTCGGGAGCGAGGATGAGGACGAACAAGGCGGTGGCGAAACTGACGTGGCCCCCGAGCAGGCGAAGGCCGACAGCCACCGCCACGAGCGCCACGGAGAAGGTGGCCAGCAGCTCGAGAATGAGGGACGAGAGGAACGCCACCCTCAGGGTGGCCATGGTGGCGGTGCGGTAGCGGTTCGTGATGTCGCGCACGGCGCCAACCTGGGCCTTGGCCCGGCCGAAGACCTTGAGGGTCGGGAGGCCGGCCACCACGTCGAGGAAGTGGCCGGCCAGGCGTTGGAGCAGACGGGCCTGTCGTCGCATCCGAACCTTCGTCGAGGCGCCCACGAGGCCCATGAACAGCGGGATCAGAGGCACCGTCACCGCAATGATCACGGCCGATATCCAGTCGGCCCCCACCATCACGACGATGACGGTGACCGGGACGATGACGGCCAGAAACAGCTGTGGGAGATACCGGGAGAAGTAGCTGTCCAAGGCCTCGATGCCACCGGTCGACAGCACGACCAGGCGGCCGGAGCGTTCCTGGTCGATGCCGGCCGGCCCGAGTTGGACGATCTGCTGCACCAGGGCGGTCCGCAGGTCCGACTTGGCGGATGCGGACGTTCGTTGAGCCGCACGTTCTCCGAGCCAGGCGACGAGGGAGCGACCGAGGATCACCACGGCCAGGAGCACCACCAGTGTGCGGACGTGCGCCATGCCCTGATGGTGGATGACGACACCCGAAATGATGTTGGCGATCAACCACGCCTGGGCCAGCACCAGTCCGGCGGTCACGCCACCGAGCACAACCGTCAGCACCAGGTAGCGGCGAGTCCCCCGTGCGTAGTGCAAGAGTCGCGGGTCGACAGGACCGGACCGGCGCCGAGGGGCCGCGGCTGGTTCCGTTGTTCCGTCCGAGGACCCAGGCGCTCGCCCTTCGGCGATCGTCACGTGGCGGAACCTTCAACGAGCAGGCCGCGGTCTTCCGGCTCGTTCGGTGACGTTCCTCGCGTCTTGCCACCGCACCAGCGCCGCCCCTCGGAGCGCATGCCTTCGAGGGTGATGTCCGTCGTCGTCAGCGTGTGGCCAAGCACAGTTGCCTCCCGGACGGTAGAGGATTGTGTGATGAAAAGCGTACCTCTGAGTTATTGGCGGACCATTGCGACACGGAGACGATCCTCCGGCGAGATCCGAGGCGAACTGTCGTTCGCCCCTCGACCGAGCTGCACACAGTTGACCGACCTGGTGAAGCGACTCGTCAGGGGTGTGGAGTCGTCGCTGACCGATGTGGCGTGGTCGCCGTCCACATCGAGTGTCTCGTCACCCCAGAACATCATGGGGATGCTGTCCTCCTGGTGTGAAAATCCTAACTCGGTGCCGTCTATTTCGATCCGAAATGTCGCGAGACAGATTCGTACTGGGCTTACCCGACCCGTCCGTTCAACCAACCGAACGTGGCCGCATTGAATCCCAACACTGGTGATGTCGAGAACTCGACCGATCAGCGTTGGCAACATACCTCCCGAAAGACCCGAATAGCAGCGTGGACACCGCAGGCGCGCCACCCGGAGTAAGTCCGCACTCGTGTCCCTCGCAGTTGGGTTCGACCTGTAATAACCTTCCGGCTGATTTCCCGACGGGGCTCGATCTCGAGAAGAATTACATGACGAATGTGAGTACAGTGGGCCAGGGCAAGACCGCCTCTCCGTGGGGCAGCTTCGACATGGCGGGCAACGTGGTCGAGCTTCTTGACACGGTGGCGCCCCAACCGCCGGGCTACAACTTCCTGCGGAGTTGGATCTACTACCACGGTGGTGTCGCCAATGCCCCGGCCTATCAGTTGGAGATCTCGGCCTTCGGCTACGCACCCGGGGATTTCGGCGTCCAGCGCGCCTACCCCTGGCTAGGTTTCCGCCTGGGCGTCATCGGCAACCTCTAGGAGAGAAGCGGCTTGAGGCGAGGGACGCGGTGTCGATGTGATTCTTGATCTCCTCCTTATCGGCCTCGTCATCACGCTCGAGCCGATCCCCCTCACCGCATTCATTCTGATCCTTCTGGCCAAGGGCGGGACGCGCAAGGGTGCCGCGTTCATCTTCGGGTGGCTGCTCTCTTTGGCTGTCGTGGTCGCGGTCACCGTCCTCGTCACGGGGAACAACCCTCCGAAACCGAACACGGCACCCTCACTGGCAGCTCTGGCCGTGAAGATCCTGATCGGCGTGGCCTTGGTGCTGATCGCGGTGCGACAGCGGAGCCGAATGGGCAAGCCCCGGCCGCCGAAGAAACCACCGAAATGGCAAGCGGGCCTCGACAACATGTCGCCTTTGTATGCCATCGGCCTGGCACCACTCACGCAGCCCTGGGGACTCGTCGCGGCGGGGGTCGCTGTGATCACCCAGGCCAAGCTCACATCGTGGGAGAGCTACGTCGCTCTCTTCCTGTTCTGCATGGTCGCCACGGCGGTCTACATCGCACTCGAGCTCTATGCCGGCTTCCGGCCGGAGCGTGCCCAAGAATTCCTCGGGCGCATCCGAACGTGGATCGATACCCATACCGATCAGGTGATCATCGTCGTTTCGCTGGGGCTCGGGCTCTGGTTGGTCGGCAAGAGCATCTATCTCATCGTCACGTGACCGCGGGAGGGTGCGCACATCCCACGGCTCGGCTGCCCGGTTGTGGACGCCTCGGCCGTTGTTGCAGAAGCTGCATTCGGCTCGGCCTACAGGCCGTGGATCCCGGCTAAAACGTGGGTAGTCAATCGGCTACTCCCGGAGGTTAAGCTGAGCCTATGAATCCGCCGAGCGTCGCAACGGTGGAGGAAAGCAGTCCGATTCTCTTGAGCGCGGCACAAGCCCGAATCATCACAGCAGCCCTCGACCTGTTTGCCCGGTACGGTGTCGGAGGAACTTCGCTGCAGATGATCGCCGACGAAATTGGTGTCACGAAGGCCGCCGTCTACCACCAATACAAGACCAAGGACGAGATAATCCTGGCCGCCGCCGAGTCGGAGCTGAGGAGGTTGGATGCGGTCATCGATGTGGCAGAGAACGAATCATCCCCAAGGCGGGCGCGTGATTCGCTTATCGCCGGAATTGTAGACCTCGCCATCGACCGGGGGCGTAGTGCCAGCACCATTCTCAGCGATCCCGTGATCGTTGGGTTCTTTGCTGATCACGACGAATTTCGTAACGTCATGCACCGCCTACGTCACATCTTGGTCGGTGACGATACGGCGCCACAGGCCCGGGTTCGGACCGCCATGCTCATCGCCGCCATCAGCGGTGCAGTCATGCATCCCTTCGTCGCTGACCTCGATGATGACGTGGTCCGGGCTGAGCTCTTGCGTCTTGCACGGCGTTTTCTTTCCCTACCCGCCTGAGTCTGGCGAGGCGACAGGCATTCGTCACCGGAGTTGTCGTTAACGCGCCTGCTGCAAGTAGACATTCAAGCGCCGGATCTTGTCGTGCGCATCGAACTCGAAGACGGTCATCGAATTGACGACGTTGACGCTGTCGCCGCGAAAGTGGCGTTCTTCGATCTCGTAATAGACCAGAGCACCGAGCTCGGAGATCCGCCGCACTGTGGTCTCGAATGACTCCGTGGCCGAAGCCCAGCGGGTCAGCATTTCCGTGTACTGGTTCCAGTTCTGCACCTCGAGAAACGTGCCCACCCGTTCGAAGTCGTCCACGGCGACGATTTCGACCAGAGGAGCCCAATCAACCGGACCCTCGGCTCCAACCACCAGTCGTTTCATGGTCCGGTCATATTCGAGGACCTTGCGCGTCAGAGGACCGGCACCTTCAGCAGTGTCGACCGCCGGGGCTAGCGCTTCGGCCATGGCCTGACTGTCCATCAATCGTCGACGGGACGGGGACCGCGCGGCAGCATGTGGGGGAGGTCCTCCGTCGTGAGCATTCCCGGTCGGGCGCCGCACACGTAGGGGATGGCGTTGACCAGGCCGTTGGCGTTATAGGCGGGGACAAACGATGCGAGATCATCGAGCGGGACCGGAAACGGCATGCTCATGTCGATCGGCGCATCACCGTGGATCCGGATCCGCCAACCCGTCGGCTGCAAGCCCCAATCGGGCTCCACGTCCATGGCCACGAAGCCGTATTGCGTGAAACGGATCCGGTCGACTCCCCTACTGCGGCCCACGACGATGACCCGTTGTGCCGCCGCCGTCCCGGCCTCGATCTTGCCCGCCACGATCGTGATGTCCTTCTTGGCCGCGGCGACGCCTCCCTCGCCGACCCATTCGTCGATTTCGAATCCCGCCATGTCCGCCAGCACGCTGAGCGGTGGCTGGTACTCGCCGAACAAGTGGTTCTTGCGGCGCTCGGGATCAAAGTCCGCCAGCGGCTTCCCGAATCTCATCTGTTCCATCACCATGTGCGCTGACGGCCGGTGCGAGAGGTCGCCGAACTCCTCGATCTCGATCAGGTCGACCTTCCGTTGGATCGACAGAAACGCCAGAGGGAGGGTTTCGGTGACGAAGCCTGGATCACTCCCGCTTGCCCACACCGACGCGTTTCCCTTCGCACAGGCCGCTTGGACTCGGGCAAGGTTGGCGCTGTTCAGGCGGACTCCCCGGGCGAACAGATCGCTGCAGGTGGAGACCACGTTCGTGCCTGATCCGAGCATGGCAACGACGTCATCCACCAGCTCGTCTTCGCTGAGGCCGGCTCGAGTCTGGCCCCTACCCGTCGCACGCGGCATGTAAATGCAGCAGTCCGCCTCGAGCTGGAGAACCGTGGCGCGGTCAGTCGTGGCAACGACGCCGGTCGGGCCTTCTCCGCACAACTCCCCCGCGTCCACACCGTCCTTGGCCGAGTCGTAGACCCGCACTCCGACGAGGTCGAGGGCGGGACTACGGATCACCTCTCGAAGAGCTCGCTGACCGGTGTTCCCCGTCGCCCACTGGACGATGCGGTATGTCGATGCCCCCACGTAGTCTCTTCTCCCTCTCTTCAGCCCCACAGGATAGCCAATCGGCTAGTCACGGGACAACTGCGGCCACGCTGACGGCTCCATCCCCCGGAACAGCGCGAGCGAATCGCCAAAGCGCCTAGGTCGAAGTGGCCGGTCAGCCGGTGATGACCGGAAGAGATTCCCAACCCCGCACGGTTGACGTGGGAGCTCGTCGGATGTTCTCCCAATCGACCTCCCACTCGGGAAAGCGCGTGAGAACTTCGTCAAGAGTGACGCGACCTTCCATCCGCGCCAGCGCCGCACCCAGACAGAAGTGGATGCCGTAGCCGAACGTCAGGTGCTGACCGATGTTGCGGTGAATGTCGAACCGATCGGGATCCTCGTATTTGGCGTCATCTCGGTTCGCTGACCCGGTGAGGCAGATCATGGGGCTGCCCGCCGGCACAGTCTTTTCGTACAACTCGACGTCGCGTGCGACGTAACGCGCGACGTGGGGCGTGGGCGGCTCAAAGCGCAGGAGCTCCTCGATGGCGTTCGCGACGAGAGAGCGATCTTCTACCAACTCGCGTCGTTGGTCAGGGTGCTCTGCCAGCACTTTGCCCATCCACCCGATCAGGCGATTGGTCGTCTCGTTGCCGGCGCCGGAGATCACGCTCACGTACATGAGAACCTCGTCACGCGTCAGATTTCGCCTTGTTCCGTTTTCGTCTTCGAACTCGACGAACAACAGCTCCGACATGAGGTCGTCGGAGGGGTGGGTGGCGCGCCACTCGATGTAGTCGGAAAAGAAGTCGGCTTGTCCAAGGTTGTCTGCCGCCACCTCCATCGGCTTGCCGGGATCGGTGCGTAGTGACGCGTTGGCGCGGTCACGGGCTTCCTCCTGATCGGATTCGGGAACCCCGAGAAGCATTCCGATCGTACGCATCGGGATCTGCTCCCCGAGATCGGCGACAAAGTCAAGGCGGCCCGCGCCAACGAGGGGATCGAGGACGCGTCCGCAGAACTCTCGAACCTTCTCTTCGAGCGCCAGCATCCTCTTCGGCGTGAACACCCGGGAGATCAGGCCGCGATGGACATCGTGCAGCGGAGGATCTTCGAAGATAAATATCCCGGGCGGAATTTCGATATTCGCCTTGATGAACTCGAGCACTGAGCCGCGAGCAGAGCTGAAGGTCTCCCGGTCGAGGAGCCCTCGCTGAACGTCTTCGAAACGACTGACGGCGTAGAAGTCGTGTTGCTCGTTGTAGTAGAGGGGAGCTTCTTCTCGGAGCCGGGCATAGACCGGGTACGGATCCGCGTCGATGCCACGGTCGTACGGGTCGTAGTAGATGTCCGTCATCGTCATCGCTTTGTCTCCTGTTCGAGCGAGCGTGGTAAGTCGTCGCCAATCACCTGGGCTGCAGATAGTAGCCGATCGGCTAGTCCTGGCGACCGAGGCCGACGGCGGGATCGACATGACGGAATGGCGGGGAATTTCGCGATCATCACGGGCGTGATCCACCGCCTCACGCTTCGGAGCCTCGCGGTCATCCTTCCTGTGCAGGCCAGACCAGCTTGTTGGCCTCTTCCTCGAGATTGCTGCAACTCAATCTGATCAGGCAAGGTCGTGGTTTTCGTCCACTTTGGCCTGGCGGTCCCGTGAGTCCGGTCCCCGTCTCCTCAGTTCCTCGCCCGTCCAACTGCGTTCACCACCGGTAGTAGCGCGGTCTGGTACCGGGTGCTAGGCGGTCGCCTCGAGCTCCTGTTGCATCATTCTTTTCAACTACCCGAGGTTGGATAGGACTGCTCGCGGGTATAGACCTAGCCCACCCCAAAGTGAGAGGACGCTCCGTGTCAACGGTCGACAAAGCCAAGAACAAAGCTCAGGAAGTGAAGGGTCGTGTCAAGGAGGCGGGCGGCAAGGCCACGGGCGACCAGTCGCTTGAAGCTGAGGGCAAGGGTGACAAGGTTGCCGGTGACTTGAAGCAGGCCGGAGAAAAGGTCAAGGACGCCTTCAAGAAGTAATTATTGCTGCGCCAGCAGTTCTTGCGTACCGAAGCTGCCGTCCTACATTTCGATGAGCCCCGCCGGGATTCGACTGCGTGCGCGAACCCATAGCCGAGGCCATCTCCGGAGCGCTCTTGCTCTAGATCTCCGCCCGCGCTTCGAGGCCCGGTTCGGGCGGTGTTTCGTGGATCGTCGCCTCCCACATCCGGGCGGCCGTACGAATGGCGACAAGCCTCGCGACACCTGCGCCCACTCCCGTCGCGATTGCCCAACTTAGAGCATCCGTCCAAGAGGAGCGCCGATCCGCCGGCATTGGCGGCGGAGTCGCCCCGCGCACCGCCTTCCATGCAACTTCAAGGAGTCGTTGTGTGACCAAACCGGCCAATGCTCCGGAGCCCAGGGTGATCACCTTCCAGCCGTATTTCTTGAACACCTCGATCTCCTTCACCCGTGCTCGTCGTTCAATGAACTGCCCTCGATATGGCGTGATACCGCTGAGCGACCGGCGGAGTTACTCCGCCCCGTCGCTTCCGAACTGAGACCTGCCCTGGGGCATCAATGCACCCTGCCCGGACAGCACATGTTGACTACCGGGCAGCTTCAGAAGTGTTCTCCACGATCTCACTCAGCGCCGGGTCGATCGAATATCTCTCTAAGAGCAAGGATGCCCAGACGTCGCTCAAAGGAGAAGTTATGGCTCCGACGGCGAGGCGCCCCGCGACCGCTGGGGGATTTGCGCGGCCGCCACAAAGACGATGACCAGAGCGCCAGTGGTGGCTGCAACGAGAATCACTGACGCATTTGGTGCTTTCCCATGAGGCCATAGGAAGTTGACCGTGGACCGTTGCATGTTCTCCGCGATGAAACGCACGAGCAAAACGAGTACGGCAGCGGCCCACACCACGGCAGTCCAACTTGCACTGACCCGCTTCCCGGCTACGTTCGGCGCGCTGGATTCGGGCTCCTCGAGAGCTAAGTTCGACATCGTGGTGCAATCTGTTGCGGGATCTCGACACCTTCATCGATAGAAGCCTCGGGTTTTCTGATCTTGTTCCGTCATGACTTACCATCGATGGAAATTGTGCCGAACGGCGACCTTGCCGCGGCCGAGAGAAAATCCAACCAGCCACACAACGGCAAGAATAGCTGCGGCAATCCACAAAAGATCCACGGCGAATCCGGCGCCGAAGAGGAGCAGTGCGAATATCGGTACCATTGCCACACACTTCCCAACTCCGGTTCACATAAACGTCTACCGCGTGATGACAGCCCTGCTGGGCACCGCGATGGCAGGCACCATTCTCGTTGCGCGTCTGGCCGATCCAAAGCGCTCCCACGGAGTTGCCATGATGGCCCTCGGTGTCTTCGGGCTCATTGGACTCGGAGCCACCGCTCTGCTGCCAAGGGCCGATCCCGCGCCAGCCTCAGATTCCTCAGAGGAGGAGCCAACAGGAGGACATACGTGAGATTCGCGTGGAATGTCCGAGGGAATCCGACGGTTGATGGCACGGCGCGTGCTGACGGGACATCCGGTAGTCGGTGACTCGCCGTCGAGGACATCACCCTGACCGACGAGGTCCTCGACGGATCGATGACCGGACACGGCCGGTGAGCACTCTCCGCCCTAGCGCGCCCCACACCGGCACGCAGCTTTCCGATCAGCAAGCGGAGGAGTGTGCAGCTGCCAGGGTCGACTCGGCCAGTTCGACAGGTCCGGCCGCACTGAACCATCCAAACGTCACCGGAAATTTCGGGATTCAGGTCCCGAACTTCGTTGCCGTCCCGTCGGAGTCAATCACGATGTAGCCCTGGCCGGAGAGAGATGCGACAATCCCCACGGCTGAGCTTCCGTTCCCACCGAGGGACCCGAGGAACCCGGCGTCGCCAAAGGCCAAGACGTCGCCATCGGAGGCCACGAGCCAGTAGCCGCGTCCATCGTGCGTGCTGGTCATCGCGACAATCGGCTTGTCGTGGACCAAGTCTCCTGTCGAGCCGTAGAACTGGGCGTCGCCGAAGCTGAAGACCCTCCATCGGTCCCAACCATCCAATACCCGTTCCCGTCGGCTGTCCCCGCGATGCCGACAAGGGGTGCGTTGACCTTGACATTGCGCATTGAGCCATAGCTCTGGGCCGTTCCATAGGGAGTCGGGAGTCACTGACCCGCCGCTTCCGAGGAGCCAGTAGCCCAGACCATCGAGAGTTACGGCGACCTGAGAACCCGCCCCAGAGGCGACCACCACCTTCACGCTCTGGGTTGTGCTGGCCGCGGTGACATCGCCGGTCACAGAGGCACTGCTCTAGCAATTGCCATGCACGGGCCGTTCCTCGACCCCAGTGCAGAAACTGCGGATCCCGGTTTCATTCATGTCCGTACGGGTATTTCCATCGCAACCTAAAGGGAGGTTGTAAATGATTGGAGCTGGAGGACTTGTTGCGAGCATAATCGCCTTTGCGGTGGGGGCTATTTTGGATTACGCGGTAACCGTGAGCCCTGATCAACACGGATTCAACCTGAATAAGGTGGGCATGATCTTGATGATCGTTGGCGTGGTTGGAGCGGTGCTGTCCTTGATCGCCATGTTTGGGGCCAACACCCGCCGTCGTCGGACGATCGTGGACGATGGGCAGGGAAACGCCGTGCGTCGAGTTGATTCCACCTACTAGAAGCCTCGTCACGGAAGCCGGGTCAGCCTGGTTCGACGAGCCGCCAGACGAAAGGAAATTTGATGTCATCGGTCAACAAAGTCAAGAACAAGACTCAAGAAGCAAAGGGGCACCTCAAGGACGCGGCCGGAAGGGCGACGAACGACCGGTCTCTCCAAGCTAAAGGCAAAAGCGACAAGGCCGCAGGTAACTTGAAGCAAGCGGGAGAAAAGGTGAAGGACGCCGTCCGGAAATGAGACTCGCAGCTTGTCGGGCTTGCTGAATTGAGGTCAAAGCACTCACCCATCAGCTGGATATCGAATGTGCGAGCCCAATCCGAGCACGCACCTGAACGAAGGAGAACGATCATGCTCATAGTCTTGTTGGCTCTTTTGGTGCTCATACTTTTTGGAGCAGGATTCGCCGTTCACTTGTTGTGGATTGCGGCCGTCGTGCTCGCCATAGTGTGGGTCGCCAGCTTCGCCCTTAGTCGCGGTGAGGGCGCAAGCCGCAGGTCCGTCCGTCGCTAAGCGCTGGAGAGATGGTGAGCTCCATCATTTCGGAGATCGACTCGATACAGCTGGCCCCCTGGAAGATCTGAGACGCTATATCGATGTGTCGGCCACAGGACTCCACCAGTCCTGTGGCCAGACCCCTTTTCGATCGGGCGCTACCGACGTACTCTGTGGGGCCTGAGCCAGTTCCACGCTATTGGCCTACGTTGTGACACGAACTCGGCCACAGTGGCCGCTACCTAAACTCGCTCGATCGGCTCGACGCTGTCACGTCCTTCCCACGGTTCTGTAGAAGCCCGCGATCCGAAGAGGGAGCCGGATACAGTCGATTCGGCCCGAGTGACCTTGCACGCGCACTCCCCGGTTGCTGAGACCTCCTCGACATGGAGACAACTGCGGGTATTTCTCGACAACACGGGTATAAGGACTCGGTGAGTATTTCTCGGCGAATTGCCCGTCCTCTTTTGGCTTCAATCTTCATCGCTGAAGGTTGGAGTGCCATCCGAAACCCCAACGCGGCGGGCAAGGCTCTCGAACCACCCGCCCAGCCCGCCGCGAAAGAAAGGGCCCCTCTGATTGATGACCCGCTTACGGTCGCCAGACTGAACGGGATTGTCCAAGTAGGAGGTGGAGTTCTGCTGGCGATCGGCAAGTTCCCCCGTCTGGCCTCGCTCGCTCTCATTGGGTCAATCGCTCCGACCACGTACGCCGGACATCGGTTTTGGGAAGAGCCGGACGCCGACAAAAGAGCCCAGCAGCAGACCCAACTTCTCAAGAATCTGGGACTCCTGGGGGGATTGATTTTCGCTGCAGTAGATACGGAAGGTGCCCCCTCGGTTGGTTGGAAAACGCGGCGTCGTGTACACCAAGCGGCAAGTGTGCTGACCGAAGGACGGGGGAGCTCAGACGGCCACGCGCCGCAAACTGCGACGAAAGCGGTCGATGCGGGTCGAAACGCGGGACGACGGGCCAATAGGGCAGCCAAGCTGGCTGCTCGTCGAACCAATGCAACTGCAGCCGACGTAGTCCGGCAGGCCAATGAGATCGCTACTCACGCCACCAAGGCCGGAGTCGTGCTCGCTTCACCCCACTTACGTCAAGCGAATGAGGACGCCTTCGACGCAGTTGAAGGAGCCATCGATGTCGCCGGACCCTATATCTCTGCCGGACTCGAACGGGCCGGAGACTTCCTTGAAGAGGCACTCGATGTCGCCGGACCCTATATTTCTGCCGGACTCGAACGGGCCGAGGAGTTGTTCGCTCGAGTACCCGGTCATCCCTCCGTGGACTGATCCACAGCAGCTCAAGGCGGACCTCTCGTGACACCACGACTTGATCCTCGTTTTCCCTTTCCGTGGTATCAAGCTCCGCGCCGAAAGCCGGCTCGCTCTGGACGAGTAGATCGGTCACATGTCGGCTGTTCAGTTACCTCCGCCGTGCTCGAGGTGTAAGGACTGAGGAAATTGATGAATACACTCACCATGAGTGTCCCGACGGCTCTTCCCTCGACGCGCATGGCCATTGGGGGGTCTGTGCAACGTGGGACTTTGAATTTGTGACCTACACGGACGTGTAGCCATCAACGCAGCAAGTGGGCGGCTTCTCCAGATTCGGATCAGCGGACACATGACTCTTTTCATGGCTCAAGCGCGAATTCGCACATGTGGTCGGCACTTGCCTGGGCACCTCTCGAATTCCTGGCCGTACGCGTTCAGATGCTCGATATCGATACGGCAACCCATGCCCGTGTCGGTCATTCTGCCAAAACGTGCTCGCGCCGATTTCGATTGCATGGTGTCCATTACCCTCGTCTCGTCACCTGCACGGTGGTGGGGAGCTGCGCGGTGGTGGGGAGCTGCACGGTGGTGGGGCACCTCCGGACCTTCGCCTCGGCGAGTTCTTTGCTCACCAGCCCCCACCGACGCGAGAGGAGTGACACGTTTTCGACGAACCCGAAAGGGGAACACCCCTTTTTGGTGCTATCAGGAACAGGGTGGATTAAGTCGCCCATTGGGCAAGGAAGGATTTTGGGGACATGCCCAACTCAGTCGAGGCGGGGAAATTTGCGTTCCGCTTTCTAAAGCGGTGACCGCAGGGCGTGCCTTCCTTTCCCGATCATGACTTCCTCCCTCATTGCTGAGACCCAAACGGACGGGGTCGACGCCAAGCACGACGGGCGGGGTCGGGTGCGGTCGGTCGGAAGAATCGGGATTGCGTCCCGGGGTGTCATCTATCTGCTTCTGGCGTACCTCGCCTTCGACATTGCCCGGCACGGAAGTGCGCCAGCCCAGACGAGCAGCACTGGCGCCCTTCGGGAGCTGGAGGCCCGCGCGGGAGGGAAGTTGCTCCTCGTCATTCTGGCGATCGGGCTCGGCTGCTATGCGGCGTGGCGGCTCTTCGACGCCGTCACCGGTCCGAGTGGCGCCATCAGGCGCATCTCGTCGCTCGGTGTCGCCATGATCTACGGGGCCCTCTGTGTACGGGCCGTGGAACTTGTCGCCGATCATTCGACGAGCGGCGGGGCGTCGAGCAATCCCGAGCCCTGGGTGGCAAAGGTCATGGGCTGGTCCGGTGGGACCGTTGCGATCGAGGTGGCGGGCGGGGTTCTGGTGGGGGCGGGCATCACACTGGGGGCATGGGGCCTCCTCCACCGCTACGACAAGAATCTTGCTTTGGAGCGTCTGTCGCGTCCGTGGCGAACGGCGGTCAAGGTTCTTGGTGGCTTCGGAGATCTGGCTCGGGGATCCCTGCTCGCCCTCTTCGGCGTCTACCTCATCGAAGCAGCGGTGACATCGAATCCGAGCCAAGCAAAGAGCGTTGACCACACGTTACGGGCGCTGGTCCACCACTCTTTCGGGGCGCTGGCCATAGGAGCAATTGCCCTTGGTATTGCGTCATACGGGGCCTACTCGTTCTTCGACGCGCGCCTCCGCCGGCTCTAAAGATCGTGTCCTCATGAGCACACCGGACACGGCTGGTCTGCCGGGCAGCGGCATCGTCGGCGCTCAACCCGACGGGCCTACCGCTTTGAGCGACGTCGGGGCCCACGAACCCGACGTCCTTATTCTGCCTGCGGCAGTCGAGCGCGAGCTGAACGGGACCGATGAGTCCCTCGGAACTCTCGGCCGGCCGCTCGACCGGCGCAACCCGTTCTTCGTCGGGTTGACGGGGGCGCTGGGTGTCGGCGTGGCCTACCTCATCTTTCGTGGCCTGTCCGACGTCACCAGCGTCCTGGTCATCGTGGGAGTGGCGCTGTTCACGGCCATCGGGCTCAATCCGATCATTGAGTTCCTCGGGTCCAAGTCGATCCCCCGTGGAGCGGCCGTCGCCATCGTGACCTTCGGGTTCTTGCTCGTCGTCGTCTCCTTCATCATCGTGGTCGTTCCCCCGGTCGCCCATGAGTTCAATGTCCTGATCACCAACTATCCGCATTACAAGGCGAACCTCATCGCCGGCCGTGGCTGGGCCGGACGACTTACCCACAAGCTCCATCTCACCGGGTATCTCGACGGGAAGACCAAGCTCAAAGTCCCCGTAGCCGGCGGCATCCTCGGTGCCGGCCGGATATTGCTCTCCGCGGGCGTGGCCACGGTCAGTGTCGTGTCCCTCACCCTCTACTTTCTGATTGCCCTTCCCAGCGTGAAGCAGTTGTGGTTGTCGCTGATTGCGCGAAGCCGTCGCGAACGGGTGGGCCTGCTCACTGACGAGGTGTTCGTCCGGGTCGGCGGGTTCATGCTCGGCAACCTCTTGACCTCTCTGATCTCGGCTGTCGGTACCTATATCTGGCTTGTCATCTTCGGAGTTCCCTATGCGCTGCTGTTGGCACTTGTGGTGGGGGTATTCGATCTGATCCCGATGGTCGGTTCCACGATTGCCGGCATCATCGTCTCTCTGGTGGCCCTCTCCAAGGGCCTTCCCATCGGGATCGCCACCGCCTGCTTCTACGTGGCCTACCGGTTCCTCGAGGATTACCTCTTGAATCCGCGAGTCATGAAGCACACCGTCAAGGTGACTCCCGGGTTGACCATCATCGCCACGTTGATCGGCGGCTCCCTCTTGGGCATCATCGGTGCTCTGATTGCAGTTACCATTGCCGCAACGATCCAACTACTCCTCCAAGAAGTCGTTTTCCCACGGCAGAGCCAGCGATGAGCGAGCGAGAAATCGTTTTTGTTTGAGGGTCGAGTCTCAACCTCGACGTGAACGATGACACTGAACACAGCTGCCCGTCTGAGCCGCGCCGACGGCCGGGGTGGAGCGAGTTAGGTATCCAAGCGGGCGTTGCTCCTGAGTAGTTGGAAAACCGTCCCTGACCTGATGGAGCAGAAGATAGGATTCGGACCACGACCCCGGGCCTTGGCAAGGTGGTGAGTTTCGTCCAGCTGGGTCCGCTCGCTTCTATTGCTGTGCGAGTCCATCCACCCAGGTTTCCGCCGGTCATCCGATACGTCGCTGTAGTACGGCGCTCTCCTATCGATCGGGACCGCTGAAGGATGAAGATCTGGTGGGCAGTTTGCGCGAATCGTAGGCAGCGTGAGATCCACCTGGTGGAGCGAACACGCAGGTCCAACCTGGTTCGTCAACGACTACCTCAAGCCATCATCCGAAGAAGACCTCAGCTTCTGCATAAAGCTCCGGTGGCACCAACTTGATCGTCGACAGCGCTTCAGAGAGAGGCACGAGGTCGATCGAGGTGCCATGCAGCGCCACCATCTGACCAAGGTGGCCGTCATGAAGGGCGTCTATGGCATGCAGTCCAAATCTCGTGGCGAGCACCCGATCAAACGCTGTTGGGCTACCACCGCGTTGTACGTGTCCAAGAACGGTGGTGCGGGCCTCTTTCCGGGTGCGTTCGGCGATCTCGGACTCCAAGAGATTTCCAATCCCAGAGAGACGCACATGGCCGAAGGGGTCCACTTCGCCATCCCGATGTGGCAACGTACCCTCTAGGGGAAGTGCTCCTTCGGCAACGACGATTATCGGCGCATAGTGACTCGCAAACCGATGTTCGATGAACGCACACACTTCCTCGATGTGGAACGGACGTTCGGGGATAAGTATGGCGTTTGCTCCCCCGGCGATGCCAGAGTGCCATGCAATCCAACCCGTGTTACGTCCCATGACCTCGACAATGAGCACACGGTGGTGACTCTCCGCCGTCGTGTGCAGTCGATCGATGGCTTCGGTGGCAACGGTTACGGCAGTGTCAAAACCGAATGTGTAGTCGGTGGCTCCTAGATCGTTGTCGATTGTCTTTGGCACGCCCACGACAGGAAGGCCAATCGCAGCCAGCCTGGTCGCGACGCCAAGCGTGTCCTCGCCCCCGATGACAACAAGACCATCGACACCCAAACGATTTACTGTTTCGAGAATCCGGCGTTCACCGTTGTCGTCTGTGAAAGGATTGGTTCGGCTAGACCCCAGGATCGTACCTCCCCGCGGGAGGATGCCACGGACAGCCGCGACATCAAGTGGTATCGAGTCGCCTTCCAAGGGTCCTCGCCATCCGTCACGAAATCCGACGAACTGGTCACCGTAGACCTGGACGCCCTTGCGTACGACGGCTCGGATCACGGCGTTCAGGCCCGGGCAGTCACCGCCGCCAGTCAGCACTCCTATACGCACGGACGGAGCGTACCCAAGACAGGGCTGCCCGGAAGTAGTCCTTACGCGCGGGAAGTGTGAGGAGTGGAAGACGGGACTCGAACTCGCAACCCACCTGGCGAGGTGGTTTCCGTATGAATGATTAGATCCACTCCCCCGCCGTACCGATCTGTCGACCCACTTCCACTACGTCTGCTGCGTCCGCCCCTGTAGTAGTGCGGTCTACCACGAGTCGCCCGGGAGGGCTCTGCCGATGCAGGGATGTCACCACCTAGATCAGCCGGACAGTACCTCTGCGTGACGCGGCCACGTCCGCAATTCCTCGACAGCTGGTCCGGCGGGTCGGCTTGTTCCATAGGCACCGAAGGTGGGGTTCCTGCTTGATCAGCGGTTGAACCGCGCGGCCTCCTCCGAGCCCGAGGTGGCGTTCCCCTCACCATAAGAGTGGGCGCCGGTCCCCGCCAGGCGACCGCCGTCCACAATCAGGTACTCCTCCCGGATGGACCGACCGTCGAGGAAGCACTCGAGTATCTCCCGGGTCCCGGCGGCGTATCGGGCCTGCGCCGAGAGCGATGTTCCCGAAATGTGCGGGGTCATCCCGTGGTTCGGCATCGTACGCCAGGGATGGTCCTGCGGTGCGGGTTGCGGGAACCAGACGTCGCCGGCGTAGCCTGCCAACTGGCCGTTCTCGAGGGCCCGCACGACGGCATCACGGTCAGCGATCTTCCCGCGCGCTGTGTTCACGAGGTATGACCCTCGCTTCATCATCCCTATGAGGGCGTCGTCAAAGAGCCCCTCGGTGTCGGGGTATAGCGGCGCGTTAATGGTGACAACATCGCAGTGGGGCACCATCGAGGCCGCACTCTCGTGAAAGGTCAGCCCCAGGTCGCGCTCCAATCTGTCGGACAACCGGTGCCTGTCGGTGTAGTGGAGTACGACGTCGAACGGCTTCAGGCGGCGCAGTACCGCCAGGCCGATGCGGCCGGCAGCCACCGTGCCCACCGCCATTCCCTCGAGGTCGTACGAGCGCTCGACGCAGTCGGCGATATTCCAGCCGCCCCGCACGACCCACCCGTAGGAAGGGATGTAGTTGCGCACAAGGGCGAGGATCATCATCACCACGTGCTCTGAGACGCTGATGCTGTTCGAGTAGGTGACCTCGGCCACCGTGATACGGGCGGCGGCGGCGGCCTGCAGGTCGACGTGGTCGGAACCGATCCCCGCGGTTATGGCCAGCTTCAGGTTGCGCGCCTTGGCGATCCGCTCTGCCGTGAGGTATGCCGGCCAGAACGGCTGCGAGATGACGACGTCGGTGTCAGGGAGCTCGCGCTCGAACGCCGAATCGGGCCCATCCTTGTCAGAGGTCACTACCAGCGTGTGCCCCGCCGCCTCAAGGAAGGCTCGGAGGCCCAGTTCACCTGAGACGCTGCCAAGCAGCTGCCCCGGCGTGAAATCGGCGGCGTTCGGCGTCGGCGCGCTCTGACCTCCTGGATAGGTCGTGATGGTCGGGAGTTGGTCGCGGGCATAGGAGGTGGGGTAACCCTCGATCGGGTCGTCATACAGCACGCACAGGACTTTGGCCATCAGGCACCTCCGTATTTCACCCGCGACGGTACCTTGGTTTGATCGTTCAGTACGGCGAGGGACCAGGGAACCAACCTGGCATACATGGACGCGGGCCTTGGACAAGATCGTCTGATCCCCAGGCGGGTATCGAGCCCTCCGTCGGTTGCAATCAGGGTAAGCGAGGCGACACGTGGATATCTTCGGACCGGACGGCACTGTGTCGGCGGCCGACACCGCGAGAATCGTGCCTTCATCCTGCCGTCAGGAACTATCCGTAAGGTTGGACTGGTGCACCGGGCTGCGCTTCACGTCGGCCTACGGGCGTGGTCGGTTTTAGTCCGATTGAGAAAGAGTGTTGCTTGCCGAGGTGACTCGGGATCGCTTATGAACGTTGGCAAAAGCTTCACCTATCACACATGGTCAATCGCGGCGAGACGCGCCGGTCCCGCTGCGCTCCACCCGAGCGGATCGGCGCCAAGTTGCCCTGGATACCATGACCGACCCGCACCACGCATCGGCATCCGACGTCCGTCAGCAGCCTTCGCTGAGACCCGGATCCCGCAACCGACGTGATGGATGACGGCGACGTCGTATCTCAAGGCCGACCGTCGTGCCGTGCTGCCAATCGCGTGCCGGAGTCGGGCAAAGGTCGTGGGCGCAGTGCCATCGGCACAATCCTGGCTCTTGCGGTCGTCCTCAAGATCGGACCATGGCAGACAGCAGGCCCTGGGTTGCCTCCCGGTGCGGCACAGCATGGCTCGAGCGGTACGCCGGCCTCCTCACTGATTGGGGGCGATCGCTGATCGTGCGCCCGGGTGCCCACCGCGACGCGCCACTGGCTCTGACGACCTTTCTCGTGCTTTGCCTCGCCCTGATCCTCGCCGCATGCGGCAACGGAACGTCGGCCCGCGGCGCCGCCCACACAACGTCCTCGGGCCGATCGGGCACGAGCTCGACCCGTCTCGCCGGCCACGACTGCGACCATGAGGGCCGCCACGACCACCTCGATGTCACAGGCTCCAAAGACGCCGGTTCCTCTCACGCCTCCGGCGACATTGACTCCCTTGGCCTCGCCGGCTCCGGTCGGCCAAAGCGTCTGGACCGCCGCGGGGCGCCCGGTCGGGGGCACCCCGGCCGTCTACGAGACGGCGCTGGTGCCTCCCGGCGGCACGCAAGCGGCCGGTATCGCCTGGATGGACACATCCCTCCTCTCGGCACAGCTGTACTCGGGCTCCACGAGCCCCGGCGGCGGCCCGTACGAGTTCACCGCACCGGTCCAACCCGCCCAGGCCGCGACGCTGGTCGCTGCCTTCAACGGCGGCTTCATGATGAACGCTGCCCAGGGCGGCTACTACACGGAGGGCCGGACCGTGGTCCCCTTAGTCGCCGGGGCGGCATCCCTCGTGGTTTACGCCAACGGGTCTGTGACGGTCGGCGCATGGGGATCCGATGTGTCCATGGCACCCGACGTTGTCGCCGTCCGGCAGAACCTCGTTCCGCTCGTCGAAGGCGGGCAACCGACCGCCCTGGCGACCAGTGCCGACTGGCAGACCTGGGGAGACACATGTGGTGCAACCTCGTGTTCCCCGAGGGCCCCGGGGATAGAGAACCAGTGGCGATCGGGTGCCGGGGTCACTGCCGACGGCGCCCTCGTGTACGGCGCCGGGCCCGACCTCACACCGTTGCAGCTCGCCCAGCTCCTCGCGCAAGCAGGGGTCATCCGGGGCATGGAGCTCGACATAAACCCCAACTGGCCCGTCTTCGCCACCTACGACCCCTCGGCGCCGAACGGCCTAGCCGCGCCGTTGAACGGGAGCAGTCTCCAGCCGAACAGCGTGCAGAACGCCGCGACCTTCTTCGACCCGGCATGGTCGCGTGACTTCATCACCATGTCGGCGGCAGCCACCACGGCTGCTGGCTAATTGCCTGGGGCACTACCGCTGGGAACCACTACGCGATGCAGACCCGGAAAGTCTACGAATGTTTGGACAAGAGGCTGAGCCATAACGACAGTCATATCAGCGAGGGTTATCTGGTCCACGGTGTATGTACATTCAGGCGGTCGCACTGTTCGCTATACAGCCCACTGCCGCCTAAACGTTGCATCCACCTCGTTTCCAGCCCCTTTCAGCGGAGAAGACGGCCCACCGCGTACGTGACGGATGCGGCAACGATGGCGGCAAGCAATTGCCGGCCTGCCGTCCGCCACACCCCCTGGCCTGAGAATGAGCCGATAGCTGCCCCGAGTGCCCCGGCAGCTAATGCCCCGATGAAGACAGATGCGAGGACCGCGGAAGTTCCGCTGGTGAAGAACCATGGCAGCAGTGGGAGGATGGCTCCAACCGAGAAGGAAATGAATGACACCACTGCGGCCTGCCAGGATGAGCCCGGGTCGTCGGGATCGACGCCTAGTTCGAGCCGTGCGTGAGTGTCGAGGGCTACATCGGGATTGGCCATGAGGATACGAGCCACAGTTTCTGCATCTTTGGTGGGGACGCCCCGAGCCCGATACATGCCAGCAAGCTCCCGCTGCTCACCAGCGGGATCGTCCGATAGCTCACCCCTTTCAACGTCGATCTCGTGTCGCACCAGGTCGTCGTGGGCCCTCACCGAGACCAGTTCCCCAGCGGCCATCGAGAAAGCCCCGGCAAGCAACCCCGCTATTCCCGCGACCCGAACGG
This sequence comes from uncultured Acidimicrobiaceae bacterium, assembly GCA_963764305.1. Classification (GTDB taxonomy): domain Bacteria; phylum Actinomycetota; class Acidimicrobiia; order Acidimicrobiales; family RAAP-2; genus Bog-473. Next base: position 123,590 of record CAVXSD010000009.1, read on the forward strand.
CGGTGGCGCTGGTACTCGCACCAGCAACTCCGAGTATGAGCGAGATATTGGTGATCAAGCCATCGCCCGCACCGAGGACTCCGGCTCGGGCGGCACTCCCCTGGACGTCTCTATGACGACCGCCACGCACAGGCCTGGGCTTGAAGAAACCACTGAACACCGAGAGCAATCGGCCTTTAGAGGGTGCCGGGCGGGGCGGAGACTCTGATGGCATGGCGTAGAGGATCAGTGCAAGTTCACGCGAGCCCGCCTGCATCACAGCTCACTGTGGGGTTGAGTCTCAACCTCGACATGAACGACTGCACTGGACTCACGCGCCAAGCTTAAGACGCCACGACGAATATGGGCAGGGAGTGAAAGAAATTATAGCGGGGCAGATCAGAGGAAGAAGGTTGACAAGTGCCTTCCACCTGGCACTTTGGAGCGGAAAACGGGATTCGAACCCCGCGATCCCCGCCCTGGCAAGGTGGTGTTCTTGGTCCATCTTGATCCGGTGGGGCGCAAGCCCCTAAGCCCGTAGTGGCGGCCCGACGGTGCCTTGATTGTGCCCGCAGCTGATGAGGACCACGTGCCAGGCTCACTGGGGCCGTTCCCGTACGACCTCATCCGGGTTCTTGTCGTCGCGGAGCCCGAGGAAGCGCGGTTGCCGCAGTCGGGCGTCGCTCGTCCATTCGGCGAATCCGATCTGAGCGACGAGCTTGGGCCGCGTCCAGTCCGCGCCGCGGGGAATCGGTCGCGCATCTACAAACGACGACTCGGCCGTCTCCAGCTTCCGCAGCCGGATGCCGAGGTCGTGGAGCGTCGCCTTGGTGTAGCCGGTGCCCACCTTCCCGGCGTAGCGGAGGAAACCCTGCTCGTAATAACCGATGAGCAGGGCACCAAAATCCGTCCGGCCGCCCCCCGGATCGGTGTAACCGCCAATGACAAACTCCTGCTCCCAGATGCACTTCAGCTTCAACCAGTCCTTCGAGCGGCCCGCGGCGTAGCGTGCATCGGCGCGCTTAGCGATGAGCCCCTCCCAGCCGGATCGGCAGGCCGCGGCGAAACGCTCCTGTGAGTCATCGCGCCAGGCCTCGGTGCGCTGCAATGCTGAGCTCGACCGGATCGTCCTCGTCAGCCGGGCGCGGCGTTCGACGAGTGGCCGGTCGGTGAGATCCTCCCCGTCGACCTCCAGCAGATCGAAGACACAGTAAACGACCGGGTACTTGGCCACCTGCTCTGGAGACGGCCTGGAAACCCCGAGACGCTGCTGGAGTCGGGTGAAGGACGTTTGGTCACTGTCGTAGGCCACGACCTCGCCGTCGAGCAGGAGATCCCGGGTGTGTTGAGCCGCCACAGCGGCGCGGACCTCTGGGTAGGTAGAGGTGAGATCCTTGCCGGTACGCGACTCAAGTCGCACCTCGCTGCCCACTTTGCGTGCGACGCAACGCTCACCGTCAAACTTGCGCTCCAACAACCAATCGTCGCCGAAGTCGCGTCGGTCGGTCAACGTCGCCAGCATGAGCCGGATCACCATGCCAATATCGTTTCACGTGGGCGTAGAGGCACACACCCAACCCGACTTCCCGGAGCAAGGGATCTGGTCGCGGAGCTGTTCGGTGGATTGATCTACCTTGTTCAAGGACGCCGGCAAAAGGTCGATCCCGTAGTCTCGGATCGGCCATCGATTATTGACGGTCTGGCCAACCCAACGAGCAGGTCAGTAAATCTGTTTGCGCTGACCCAACGAGAAACCAATAGAGAATAGAACGATAAACCTTGAGCAATCTCAAGAGAAGATTGTTGAGCATCGAGACTGGAGGTCCAAGTGAGGCCGTCCCAGAAACCGAGTCCTTGGTCGATGAGCTCACTCGAATGAACCCGAATGAACGAGGAAAGTAACGAACTAACTCAGTAGGTTCCAGCCACCACAACAATCCCGGTAGGGAGATTAACCAACCTATGCCAAGAACAAACTGGGCCGGCAACGTCGTCCTTGGAGCGGGACGCGTGCACAGGCCCGAATCTGTCGACAGCCTTCGTCGGATTGTCGGTAACAGCGGACGAATACGAGCCCTTGGCCGTGGCCACTCGTTCAGCGGAATTGTTGGTGTCGCCGGGGATCTGGTGCTTTTGGACGGTCTGCCCAAAATGCTCGACATCGATTCGGCACGTTCTACGGTGAAGGTGGCTGCCGGCATGAGTTACACAGAGGTGGCCGGGCAGTTGCATCGTAGGGGCTTCGCACTAGCCAATATGGCCTCGATTCCGGACATCTCAATATCCGGGGCCTGCGCGACTGGAACCCACGGATCTGGCGATGCTCAATGCGTTCTGGCCGCCTCAGTCGCCGCAATGCAGCTCGTCGTTTCGGATGGGGACCTAATCGAGTTGCGACGGGATATCGATCGAGACCATTTCCGCGGCTCGGTGGTCGCTCTCGGCGCTGTTGGCATCGTTACCCAGCTCACGCTGGATATCGAGCCAGCGTACGAGATGTCGCAGCGGGTCTACGTTGGCGTTCCTCTCGATGAGATATACGACCGACTGGATGACGTATTCGGCACAGGCTACAGCGTGAGCGTGTTCACGGACTGGTGCAGCGGTGAGGCCAGCGTATGGGTCAAGCAACGAGTTGATCAGCCTGTATCGAAGTGGACCACTGGCAGGCAAGCACAGCACCGCGTCCATCCGGTGCCGGGCATGTCACCGGAACTGTGCACGGAGCAGTTGGGCGTTGTAGGCCCCTGGCATGAGCGGTTGATACATTTCCGCCCCAACCCGACTCTGGAGGCGGGGAATGAGTTGCAATCAGAGGTGTTTCTGCCACGCAATGTCGCACAACGGGCCATCACTGTGCTCCACGAGATCGGCGACCTCGTGGCGCCGGCACTGCTCGTCAGCGAAATCCGTACACTTCGTGCGGATGACCTCTGGTTGAGTCCCGCCTATGGGCGGGATTCAGTTGCATTTCATTTTACTTGGACTGCCAATGAATCGGCCGTATTACCCGCTGTCGCCGCCATTGAGGAGCGGCTTATGCCCCTAGACCCTAGACCGCACTGGGGCAAGATCAGTGCGATGAACCCTCGTAAAGTCATCAGCTCCTACGAGCGCGCTCCCGACTTCGAACAGTTGATGGTCGAGCGCGACCCGACATTCAAATTTCGCAACGATTTCGTAAATAGTTTCTTCCCGATACCTTGAGGAAGCGAGTTCTTAAGAGAGCAGCCGGCTCTCAGGCGTGGCCTTCACCAACCGGTTATCGGCATTCGACGAACACTCTCACAGTGCCAGCGTGAGGTCGGTGCTTTTCAATCCCCACGAATTGCCCAACCGCTGGGCGGAGTGCCCTACCCACGAATTCGCCGCGCACGAGGCAGGGGCCGAGCATGCAATGATCAGCGGGAGCAGTGCCGAATTGGGTCGAGCGCACACAACGGCAGGGTGGCCGTAGATGACGACCGAAATGGCCTTCAGCGATCAGCTGGAGGCCTGGCTAAATGCAGAAGGCTCGAAGACAATCGGCGATCTCGGCCGCGTCTTCTCCGAAAAGAGCTTCGCTGTCACGATCCTGTTCTTGATGTTCTTCCCGGCTCTGCCACTGCCGACGGGGGGTGTCACCCACGTCTTCGAGGCAATAACCGTTCTCTTGGCCGTGGAGATGGTGGTCGGGGCCCGGTCGATTTGGCTCCCAGCGCGTTGGAGGAATCGTGCTCTTGGGGCGACCACGACGGAGAAGGCAATCCCGTTCATGATGCGACGAATCCGATGGCTGGAGCGATTCTCCAAGCCTCGGGCGGCGTCACTATTCCATCAACAGTGGTTTCTGAGGATTCTCGGCGTGGTCTTCACTGGCTTGGCCATCGCCGCTGCGGTCGCCCCTCCGTTCTCTGGCCTTGACACTTTTCCTGCGCTGGGTGCCGTCTTCGTCGCTCTTGCCATCATTCTTGAGGACGTGCTCGCCTTGGCAATAGGCCTCGCAATAGGAGCGGGCGGAGTTGTGCTTATCCTCACGGTCGGCGCCACGCTCATCCACGTCCTTCGAGGTCTCTTCAGTTGAGCGTCACCCGACACCTTGACGCGACCACTTTCCCCGGAATCGGATCTTGACTCGTGCCGAAGCCTGCCCTAGTTCGCCGGGACAGGGCGCACCCTCGGCATAACCTCAGTTCGTGGCACTGACCGCAGAGGGGGTCCAGGGGCCCCTCGGCATCCGCGGCAAGCTGCGCCGGGCATCCCGCCAAGGTGCCCACCCCGACGGAGCGGCGGCTAGAGCTTGACAGTCTCCAGCTCAGGGCGGCGTAGTCAGAACGGCGGGTCTCCCACGCCGTTGAGATAAGTGAGGTCCCTGTCGTTTGGCAGCATGGCTCGACCTACGAGACCGTCGCTCAGCTTCAGCTCAAACTCTCCCAGAGCGTGCAGGCGCCGCAAACCCTCGGTCGCTAGCCCGTGGAACCGACCATCCCACGTCGTCCCTGCCAATACGGATTCGGTACCGGCCAACGTCTGGACCTCCTCCACAACCTCGCGTTTGGTCAGTCGGACTTCCGCTTCGAACTGCCGGGCGCCATCGACCCAAACCTCGGCGGGTCCCTTGTAGTGGACCTCCCTCGTCCTCTTCATCCCGAGTGCCTCCCGGGGTCGCCCAATCGATCCCCACGGGCCAAGACCCGGTCGAGATGGAGCCGCCGCTCGGTCGGGGTGGGCAACTTGGCGGGGATGCCAGGGCGCAGCTTGCCCCGGAGAGCGAGGAGCCGGTCAATCTGTGCCGCCGTCAGGGCCACGCGCTAAGGCTATCCCTGCCCCTCCGCGTGCCCCCTCCCGGCGTAGGGGCAGTTAGCGTTGCTTCCGGGCATCCACGGATTTGGCGGAAGCCCTTCGTAGGGTGCGTGCCGGACGGGTGCAGGGAGATGTTGCGTAGAGGTGGCTCCGCGCTCAGCCGGCAGCCAGGTCACCTGCGGCGGCGGCCGAACTCTCTGAGCCCCGTCAGCCCGTCCAGGTGATCTGGGCAGGCCCACACCCGGAACCGGCGGTCACCTCGAGGAGTACGTCCACCCGGTCCATGGGGGCGGCTCGTCGCAGTGGGTCGCCTGTGGGTTCACGGCCGTCGGGGAGACCCTGACGGCGACCGGCACCGACGCAGCGGAGCTGGACGCCACCTCGTCGGGCACGACCGGGCGCCCGGACCCTGGATACCGACAATCGGCAACCCTGGCGCCCGAATGGTGTGGAGCCTCTCTCCCGGCGTGCATTCCATCTCTATGGGCGGCGGGCCCGTGCTGACAGAACAGGTGGCGGCATTGCATGTCAGCCACCCGCATGCGGCCTCCTTTGGCGGTCCGGTGATGATCCCGACCGACGAGCAGCGTGTACATGGATGTGCGGCTCTGCTGGTCGTCTGGCGCCCCGGTCCGCCGCAACGGCTCCTATCTGAGCGCACAGCACCCTCCCGTCAGCAGAGTGCTGGGGCACAGTCCGGCCCTACATATGAAGCTGCCCCCACCCCCTTCGATGGCGTCACCCTACGGCAGGCACCGAAGCAACCACGGTGGCATAGTTGAATCCGTGGCGGGCATTACCTATTACGACCTGTTCGGCCTCCCGCCCACGGCGACCCCAGCGGAGATTAAGGCTGCCTATCGTCGCCTCATCTCGAAAGTCCATCCCGACAGCGGGGGGACAGACGCGCTGTTTCACCAAGTCCACGAGGCCTACGAGACGTTGTCGGATCCGGCCAAGCGAGCCACCTACGACGGGTGGATGAAGAACGCTTCGCAAGGTGCAGGCGCCGGACGTAGGGCCGCGTGGGGCGTGGCCGACGAGCGACATCCTCCCCCTCGAGCGAATTCCTCCAACGCGTGGCGGCCTCACCCTCGGCGCGAGGCTGCCACAGCGGCAAAGGGTAGATCGGGTACGCAACCGGGGAGCTTGTGGTTGGCTCAGGATCGAACCGCGGTCTTCGTCGTCATCGCCGTATTCATCCTGGTCCTCGGTGCGGTTCTCGACCGGTTGGCCGGCCTGCTCATCGCGGTGGGACTCCTTGCGATGATCGTTGTCCTCGTGGCCGTGGTTGGAAATCGTCGAGTGCGCCAACGGGAGGCTTACAGGCGCGCCGGGATGCCTGCTGTCGATACGATGACCGGCACCCAGTTCAAGTGCCTTCTCGAACTGCTCTTCACTGAGAAGGGTTACCGGGTGGCAAGAGTCGGCGGCCGAGGCGAGTCGGGGGCCGACCTTCTACTCGGTTCTCCTGGAAGCCGTAGCCGTACCGTCGTCCAGGCAAAGCGTCAGATGGGTTTGGTTCGCCACGGCGCCGTTCAACAGGTCCTCACCGCGAAGGCGTACTACGGGGCTAACCGTGCCGTGGTGGTCGCCCCGTCGAACTTCAGCGACCGCGCCATTGCACTCGCACGGTCGAACAACGTGACACTTTGGAACAGGGCAACGGTTGCACAAGAGCTGACACTTCTCAGCAATGTGCCGATGCTCTCGCCCACAAGACGCTTCGGCTCACAGCTACGAGCGGGGGTTCCTCTCCTTGCCGGCGGCCTATTGGCCGCCTTCGTGGCACTGACGGCTAGGTCGTCTGGCAAGGAGCGGGGGCGGCGGAGTACACCTCGACACAGCCGGTCCCGGCGACGACACCACTGATGCTGGCCAGTCTACCGTCGAGCCTGTCGCACACCGGATGCACGAACCCGGGCGACCTCCCGCCGCCTTCAGCCTGCAGTCGGCATCCACTCATTATTGATGACCGCGATGCCTCACACCCGGTCCGGGCCTAGACCCAGGCGACAGACACGTATGCGGATCCCAACGTGCGCCAGTTGATCGGCCATCATTGGAGACACCTGCACCCCCAAACATGACGCGTCGAGTGCCCTAGTGCCCCCCATGGTGCCTGCTTCGGGTCGACCCTGCCGGGCCCTACGGTTGGGGTGCAGTCGGCGCAGTTCCAGGCGCCCCACTGATCCCGCGCCCCGCGCCACTTTTCACCCACGCCCCCCAAAGCCCCTCCCCTCTTCCGTGCGTCCCCTCCGCCTCGTTTCTCGTGCGGGGTGCGGCCCGCCGGCGTATGCCTGGTCGGTCGGCGGCAGTCGGTCCGGGGCTGCGTGGCGGTCTGGTGCCGGGTGTGCGCCCCGCCTTGCCCTCTCTCACGCTGGTAGTAATGAGCGGAACACGGATGAGCGGAAGAACAATGAGCGGAAGACAGGATTCGAACCCGCGACGCTCACCTTGGCAAGGGTGGTGTTCTTCGTCCTTCTGAGTCCGACACGTTCCCGAAAGTGCGGCTCGTCCAACCAGTTTCGCTGCGTCCATCAACCGTCGCTGTAGTAGAGCGCTCACTACCATTTGAAAGAGACAACGGCGTCCTAGCGAGAAACCACCCGCTCACGGACGAGTGCCTCAATCTCCTCCGGCGGGACTCCGAATTCCTCCAATATCGCGCTCGTCTGTTCTCCCAGTCGTGGCGGAGGCTGCCTGTGCGTGGCGCGGTCCCCGTTGAGAGTGAGCGGGATGTCGACGACACGGAGGTCTGGGATGTCGGGATGTGGAATCTCCACCAACATCTCGAGGGCATCGAGCTGTGGGTCGTGAACGAGGTCTGCTACGGAGCGGATCCGGCTACACGGGACTGTTTCGGCACCCAGAAGGGCCTCCCACTCCGCTGCGACCTTCCCTTTGAAGCGGTTCTCTAAAACCTTATGGAGCGTGATGCGGTTGGCGACCCGGTCTGCGTTATGGGCGTAGGCCGGATCCTGTGGGAGTTCAGGCAGACCAAGCACACGGCACAACGAGACGAAGAGTCGGTCGTTGCCGGCCGTGACCATGAGATCTCTGTCGGCCGTTGCGAACACTTCATAGGGAGCGACGAAGGGGGTCCCGTTCCCCTGCCGCTGCGGGCTCTCGCCCGTCGCGAGATACCCCTCCATGTGGTACGAAAGCAACCAGGCGGCCGTCTCAAAGAGACTCACTTCCACGAGCGAACCCATGGCGCTCTCCGAGCGATTCCGAAGGGCGGCTTGGATTCCAACAGCGGCCCACATACCCGTACCCAAGTCGATTGCTCCGACTCCCACCCGTGCCGCAGGTCCGTCGGGATGACCGGTCATCGACATCAATCCCGTCTCCGCCTGGAGAACCGGGTCATATCCCGGTGCGTCCTTCTTGGGTCCCTTTGACCCGTAGGCCGAAATGGAGCAGTACACCAAGCCCTCGTTGAGGTCGCAAAGGGACCCGTAGTCAAGACCGCGTTTGGCGAGAGACCCTGGTCGAAAGCTCGAGACCACTACGTCGGCACGAGATGCGAGGCGACGCACCAGCCGCTGCCCGTCCCCCGAATCCAAATCGATCGTGATACTCCGCTTGTTCCGGTTACAGGCTAGGAACGTCGCGCTCTGCCCATTCCAATCAGGTGGGCGCCAATTGCGGGTGTCGTCACCAGACCCAGGGGATTCGATCTTGATGACGTCTGCACCCAAGTCACCAAGCAACATTGTGCAATACGGACCTGCCAGGTTTCGCGACAGATCGAGCACAGTGATATCGCGGAGGGTCTCGGAAAGTAGCGACATGGGCACCGGATCCAATACATCCCCTTTTCTCTTGCTTGAGAGCTTCTCTATTGGTCCGCCGGTGATCCTTCGATACGGGGACGACTCGTTGAGACCCGTCAGGTGGTGCCGATGCTTCCTCGCGCACCGCAGCCCACGGGGATCGGGTCGTAACCGGTGGCTCGATCGTGAGGCGTGTCGAGCCTCCGAACTCGCGAGTCGTGGCCCCTCTGGTGGGGTGAGGCCTTGGCCATCGCGGGTCACCAGTAGCCGCGAAGGACACCCAGGCTTTGACGATCTCGTCTCTCGTTCGAGACGCCTCGGATCCGAATCAAGCTCACCGGTGAGGCGACCGAACACGAATGATTGATCAGCCAGCTGGAGCGCTCCGACGTCGGGACCGGCCGTAACGACGACTGCGGATCACCGAGGGGCCGTGCTCGGCCATCGAAAGGTTGGCGGCGGTGTTGATCAGGGCGACGTGTGAGAAGGCCTGCGGAAAGTTCCCGAGCAGCCGATCGGTCTTCGGCTCGTACTCCTCGGAGAGAAGACCGACGTCGTTGCAGAGCCCACAGAGCCGCTCGAACATCTCCTTTGCCTCGTCGTGGCGTCCGAGCAGCGCCAGGTTGTCGGCGAGCCAGAAGCTCGTCATCAAGAAGGCGCCCTCGGTCCCTTTCAGGCCGTCCACGTCCTCGTCGGTGTCGGTCTGGTATCGACGGACGAAGCCGTCGATGACAAGCCCCTTCTGAACCGCCTCGACGGTGCCGACGATGCGCGAGTCATCGGGCGGCAGGAAGCCGACAGGTGCGAGCATGAGCAGGCTCGCGTCGAGCAGTTTCGAGCCGTAGTACTGGGTGAACGAGTTGAGTTCAGAGTCGAAGCCCTTGTTGCAGACCTCCGCGTGGATTTGGTCACGCAATTGGCGCCAATGGTCCATTGGTCCCTTCGGCAAGATGCCGTCCTCCGCCAGCGTGACGGCGCGGTCGAAGGCCACCCAGGCCATGACCTTCGAATGGGTGAAGTGCCGCCGCGGGCCGCGGACCTCCCAGATCCCGTTGTCCGGCTCGCGCCATACCTTCTCGAGGTGATCGAGAATCGCCATCACCTGACCCGGAGAGACGTTGGACTCTTTGGGGATAAGGCTTTGCCAGTACGTGACGGCCGAGTCCAGGACCTCACCGTAGACGTCGAGTTGGAGCTGGAGCACGGCTTTGTTGCCGATGCGGACGGGCGTTGATCCCTCGTAGCCCGAAAGGTGGTCGAGCTCGAACTCGGGGAGCATCCGTTCCCCGTCGACGCCGTACATGATCTGCATCTCCCCGGGAGTCCCCGCGACGGCGCGGCGGAGCCAGCCCACCCACGCCGCCGCTTCGTCGGTGTACCCCGAGACCAACAGGGCGTGAAGGGTGAAGGTCGAGTCCCGGAGCCACGAGTAGCGGTAATCCCAGTTGCGGTTGCCCCCGATGGTCTCTGGGAGCGAGGTCGTCGCCGCCGCGCAGACCGCCCCGCTGGGCTCGTAGGTGAGGGCCTTCAAGGTGATGAGCGAGCGGACGACCAAGTCGCGCGAGTCGCCGTTGTAGGTGCAGCGACTGACCCAGTTGTGCCAGTAGTGCCGCGTGTGGTTGCGGGCGGCGAGGCTGTCGAGGGGGAGCGGGGCGTGGGTCTCGGAGGGGAACCAGGTGAGCGAGAAGGAGCGCCGTGTGTCGCCCGACACGGAGAAGGAGGCAATCGTGGTGTTCTCATTGCCGACGAGACGGACGGGGCTGTGCAGGCGGAGGCCGTCACGGCCGGCGACGAGGACGAGGCCGTCACCGGTAGCGGTAGCCCAGGGCGTGATCGCGCCGTACTCGTAACGTACGATCAGCTCCATCTGCATCTCAACGGTGCCACCACGGGCCTCGACGATGCGGTGGATCATCGAGTGGCCGTCGTACGGCGGCATGAAGTCGTACACCGACACCGAGCCCGTGGACGTCTCGAAGATCGTGTGGAGAATCAAGGTCTCCGGTTCGTATTGGCGGGTGACCTTGGTCACCTCACCCTTGGGAGCGATCAGCCACCGTCCGTTGCCCGCGTCCCCGAGCAGCGCGGCGAAGGCGGCGGCAGAATCGATTCGCGGCGCGCACCACCAGTCGATGGATCCGGTGAAGTCGACAAGGGCGACCGTTTTCGTGTCGCCGATTATCGCGTAGTCCTCGATCCCTGAGGGCATTCCTCCTCCTCTGGACTCAGTCCCGGGTCGGCGCGGCTATGGCTCGACCGAGAAGAAGCGATCAAATGCTGCTTGATCGCTGTAAAAGGATTCAATCCTTGAGATCCGATGTAGTCCGTCGTGTTCGGTCACCGAGACGAGGAAAATTACCCGGAAATCGTGCTGCCGGCCTTCGCGCTGCAGATGAATCTTCGCGAGCCCGGCGACATTGTCGACTCCGGCCATCCAATCCTCCCATTTGAGGACATCGATTGGGTCTTCTGTGAGTCGGAGAAAGGTTGAAAGGTGAGCCGCAACAGCTTTAGCGCCTTGGAAGACGCCTGAGGGTGCGTGTGTTCCGGGTACGACGTCCACGACTTGAGGGTCGAGGAGGTCGCAGGCGGCTGAAACATTGCCCCCAAAAAACTTCTGAAAAAAGTCCACTGCCACCCTGACGCGGGAATCCGGCATGACTCCAATCCTTCCACTCTAGATACGTGGCCCGAGCAACCACTGTGGCCTCCCGGACGATCGCTCGTCGACCGCGCAGCTAGTGCACCTCACGAAAGCGGCTAGCGCTCCCTCGACGCTTTGTCATTCGGCCAGCAGCTGTTCCACGAGCGCCCGCCTGGTCAACCCGAGCAGCAGCGGCCAGAACCTCTCGCCTGGGGGGTCAGCCCTGCGTCGCCCTGACCAGGAGTTTTCGTTGACTTGAACCCCGAAAAGTGAACCCGCCTGGTGACAATTTGGCCCTGACCACCAGAAGCAAAATTTGCCAAGGCACTCCTTCGCCGAACTTGGGCGTCAAACCTGTGAGCGGATGCTCGCCGGCGAGACGGTCAAGGACCTCTCAACTGAGCGCGGCATCCACAACGTCACCCTCGTCAGGTGGCGGCGCCTGGCGCTGATCGATGGGGCCAGAGCCACGAAGGGCTTGGAGGCCGATCCCCTCGTCCAGTCCCGGCGGCGCATCAAAGAGCTCGAGGCCCAGCTCAAGGTGGTCAAGGACGCCAGTGCCCTCTTCGAGGAGGGTGCCGTCGACCAAAAGCAAGTACCAGGTTGTCCGAAGGTTGAACAACCTGGGTTCAGCGAGCGCCTGCCTGTCGGGTGGTCGGCCTCGACAGCGCCACCTGCTGCGACATCAGCCGCCTCTTGCTCGCAACGCGATCGCGGACATCCACGTCCGCTCGCGAGACGCCTGTCGACGCGTTGCTGATCAGCGGGTCGGGACGTAGCCCTTGGGCATCGGAAGGGGGATGTCCTCGTAGGTGACGATCCCGGGGGGCGCGCCCACGACGGCCGGGATGGCGTTGACGACGGGTAACGCCGTGAGTATGTGCCCGAGCACCATGAATTCCTCCATGGTCGTCGCCTCGAAGTACGGCGGCGGCAGGATGTCGATCTTCGTGGTGATCGTGGGCCGGCCCTGGATCTCGATCGTCCAACCCATGCCGACGTCCCAGTCCGGCTCGAGAGCGTCGCCCTTTCGCCAGCGCACACGCATCTCTACGATGTTCTTGCCGCCGAGCTTGCCGAGCCAGTGGATCGTCACACCGGCGACAGTGTCCTTCCCCAACGTCCACGACCCGAGGTCGAGCTCCTTGGTGGTCTTGGCGTACTCGGCCTCGCAGACGATCTCGTCGAAGACGACCCCCAGAGCGTCTCCCACCAGGGCGACCGCCTCGCTGAAGACCACCGTCGCCGCCGCGGTCATCGCGGGCAGGGCGGGATCGTCGAGGGGCCGGCCGAAGCCGACGGGGATCTCGGTGGGTGGCGAATCGTACGCGGTGGTGTCTGCCTCTTCGCTGATCAAGACGTGATCGATGCGATCCGAGGCGTTGGCCAACGCGACAGCGATGAGCTCGATATAGCCCGGGCTCACTCCACTGCCGAACATCGAGCTGCCACCCTTCGCACAGGCATCGAGGATCCGTTGCCGCCCGTCGTGGGGATACGACTGGCCGTTGATGAAGGCCGCCGTAGCAACGATGTTGGCACCCGACTCGAGGATGCGGACCATCTCGTCCACGTTGAACCACATCGGGTTGTAGATGACGCAGTCCGGTTTGAGGGCCAGCAGGGCGTCGACGTCGTGAGTCGCCGTGAGCCCGATCGGCGGGAGGCCGCACACCTCTCCGATGTCCTTGCCGGACTTGTCTTCCGACCAGGCGTAGCAACCGACCAGCTCGAGATCCGGGCGCTTCATGACCGCCTCGACCGACTGCTTGCCGACGTTGCCCGTCGTCCACTGCACGACACGAATCGTCACTGCTTCCCCTCGATCACTGCCTCCGGTGATTGCAGTCACACCATAGCGATATTGCTGGGATCCAGGCCCGCACTTCGGAAACGCCCTCTTCGAGCGTGACTCGACCCTTGCGTTCTTTCAAGCGCCGTCTTGATGGAGAAATCCAGCGCTCAGCGATTTCCGCACCGCCGCTGGGAGTCCTCGTTCGAGGCCTCGGTGTGTTGAAGTCCGAACGGCCAGACAGCTAGCTACCTTTCACGCTGGCCTTACTCAAGAAAGGTATGAGTTGCTTCAAGAAGGCGTTGTTGGGGTACGCGCCGGCCGGGTCGTTATGGGAGTACGTGCTCTGATAGTTCGCCAGGGTCAGGTTGCTCATGGGTATGCCCGACTGTTGCGCCAATATCTGGGCATCCTCGGGCACGCTTGCTCCGCCAAGACGTGCCCCAAAAGCGTAGATCAGCAGGTTCTTTGGGAGGCTATGACCCATAGTGGCGTCGACATTGAGCACGCTCTGGGCAGGGTTGACGTTCCCGTCGTCCACCGCGCCCATGTCGTCCGTCAAGCGTTGGGGGAAGTACCACTCAGTGCCGTTGCTGTTCTGGATCCCTGCACCCGAAAACATGGTCGCGAATCGGGCGATCGGCGTGAGAGCTCCGGCCCCGCTCCAGCCGTGAACCGGTCCTTTTGAGGCGATGCCTTGGCCAAGATGCGCCTGAGCGGCGAGCAAGCTTGACGGCGAAGTCGACGCGTTGAGCGCGTAACCATATTGGCCCACATCGGTGACGCGCACCGGCGGCACAATGTCTGAGGGCAACAGTCCCGAGGTCTGACCCAGCGAGGGCCCATTCGGGTCCAACAGTGCAGACGCAGCTCCTGCCGCCTCGAACAGCCCGGCGTACGGCGCCCCAATCCCGCCAAAGGACAGCCAAGGGCTCGCGCTCGGGGCGTCGAGCGCCTGGAGCGTCTGGGTCGCTGCCGCGTCGCTCTCCACCGCCGTGCTGCTCCCGCCATCGATGTAGACCAACCCCGCGAGCGCGTCGGCTCCGGCGTGGCCGTCGAAGTTCCAGGTGGCATATGCCGTCACCACCGTTCCGCCGAGCGAGTGACCACCGAGTACGACCTTGCCCCCGAGCTTCTTGGCGGCACCGATCACGACGTGGAGATCCTGGACGGCGACGTTCATTCCCCATTGCTTGGCAAATTCGACCGTCGAGTTCTCGACGGGCTGATAGTGGTTGGTGATGCTCGGGTCCTTGAGGTAGCCGAGGTAGTAATCGAATAGCTGTGTAGTCGTGGCCTTGTGCTCCTTGTACAGGTTCAGCTCCGACTGATCCTCAAGCAGGTTCTCTCGCCGCTCGACAGACCAGACCTGCCAACCACTGGCCTTCGAGACGACCCACTTCGCGAGTGGAACGAAATAGGCGGCGGCGGCCGAGGTGCCCGGCTCCAGAACGAGAACGTTCTTCGCACCGCTCGGCCCCACCTTGATAACCCCGACCTTGTTGTACTTGCCTGGAGTGCCCGGCGCAGCGTAGCCCTGCATCCATGTCACGCTCAACGGGACGGTAGATGACTTCGTTTGTGAGCTCGCAGGTGAACTGACTCCCCCACTCAAGAGGAGGCCGGCCATACAGCCAAATGTGGCCGCCAACAGCAGACTTCGTTTCGACTTGATGGAACGTCTTCTTGCGAACATAGTTGGGCAGATTACGATCAGAGTTCGCAATCGTCGTAAGTAATTGGCGGTTTGATGCCGGGCCAAGGCGGGTTCCTTCTCGACCACGGCCAGGCTGACGCCGGAGTTCATGCCCACTCGCGTGCCGCCGCCAGACCGACAATCCCACCACCAATCACATCGATTCTTTCCGCCATCCTCGACATTATGTATCGAGTCCCAATCCGAGTGCTACTTATGGGGATGGATCGGAGGTAGCGCCGGCTAATGCGATATGACTTTGGAGCCATTTATGAGCCCAAGATCTGACGCCTTCAGGGTGTAAACAGGGTCAGAGAAAGTCGAACTGTCACCCTCCGCTGTCGGAGGGAGATCGGGAGTCCTGATATGGGATTGTTGCGGCATCCGACGTTCGGACTCTCTCCAGACCCGAACGGGATCCTTCTCGCAACGGACTACAACTCTCACCTAGGACAGGATCTCGACGTACCCGTCCGTTCCATTGACACGGATCCGCTGCTGATCGCGGATCAACCGAGTGGCTTGCTCGACGCCCACGACGGCCGGCAAGCCGTACTCCCGCGCAATGACTGCGCCATGGGTCATCAGGCCACCGACCTCCGTAACCAGGCCCGTGATCGCGACAAACAGGGGTGACCAGCTAGGGTCCGTGTAGGCCGTGACCAGGATGTCGCCCGGCTCGAGATCGGCCTCCGCCATGTCCAGGATGACGCGGGCCCGCCCCTCGATGGTCCCGGCAGAAACCGGTAAACCAACTAGCGAACCGGTCGGCACGTCGTCGCGTCGGTACGCCCCGGCGACGACCTCGCCATCAGAGGTGAACACCCTGGGCGGCGACAGCGCTTGATACGACCTGAACGTGTCCTTGCGCTGGGAGATGAGCTGATCATCTGCGTGGTTCGTGCGCACAACGTCGTGGAGCTCCTGGAACGTGAGGTAGAAGATGTCCTCCTTCTCACGAAGCACACGGGCCTGCACGAGGCGCCCGGCCTCTTCCAGTAAGGCCTGCTTGTAAACGAAGTAGCGGCTGACCATGCCGTACTTCGGATACTCCCTGTACCCGATGAACGTCCGGACGCGGTCGATCATCCGCTTGGTCTCATTGGCCATACGTTCCCCGTCCGACAAGTCCTCCAAGCGCGCCAGCAGTTCCTGTTCCTTCTCCCAGGCCTCTTGCTGACCTTGCTCGAAGCGCCGCTCGCCGGCGCCCGGCTCGAAGTTCTTGATGTTGCCGAGGATCATGGGCACGAGCGTGGCGGGGCGTTCGCTCCAACGTGGCCTGGTGATGTCGATCTCACCGACGCAGCGCATGCCGTACTTGTCGAGGTAGGCCCTTATGGCGTCTCGGGCTTCCCGCCCGCCCGAAAGCTTGGCCAGCTCGTCCAAGAAGTCCTCGCCCTCGACATGCTGCAGGAGAGCCACCACCTCCGGATACGGACGGATGACGTCCGCGACGTCCAGGAGCGCCAGCCCCATCTCCGACGTGACGTTATGAGGGACGGATTGTGTAAGCGTGTCAGCAGCGTTCTTCTCGCCCAGCCTCGTCTCAATGTTCTCGTTCAGCCACCACGTGGCCTCCATTGCGGACATGAACACCTGACGGCTCTGCGGGTCCAACAGGATCCGCCTCAGCTCCTGGATGTCCGCAAGGATGAAGTCGAACAATGCGGAGCCGGACTTCCCACGGATGTCGCTCTTCAACTTGGCAATGGAAGCCTCACTGCGCTCGATCAGTGCAGTGACGATGGCCGGATCGGTCTCGATGGGGGCGGGCATGCCGCCACCCGGCGCGGAACCTGGACTTTCGTCCCTGAGGGTGGGGATGAAGTCGTCGCGTTCGAGGATGGTCTCTAGCGCGTTCCCGATCAGGGGATCGGACTTCCCGAGGACCTCCAAGAGACTGGCGCGGCTCGCTGGCGACGTCAGGTCCGAGGCGACGTCGACGAACAGCCTGCCACCGGCCACGTACATAGGCCGAGGTGTGGTCAGCTGCCAAAAGGAGAGCCCCAGGGGCTTCATAGCGTCGGTCATCATCTGCGCATGACCGACGGACACGTACACATGGTTCTCTTGGTCGCCGGTCGCAGGGATAGGGAATAGTGTGGTGATCGGCCGGCTCTGGACGATCTGAAAGCTGTCATCGACCAGGCACCATTCGATGTCCTGGGGGAGGCCGAAGTGCCCTTCGATCCGGCGTCCCAGCTGCGCGAGTTGCACGACCTGCGCATCCGTTAGTGCCGGCTGCTTCTGACGCTCCGCCTCGATCGGCAGTTCCTGCGTTCCGCCTGCCGGCGAGGGGTGGATGGCCAGCTGCTTGGTGGCGATTGCCTTGGCGACGATCTCGCTGTCGCGCACCTGGTAGACGTCCGAGGGCACCCGACCTGAGACCAGGGCCTCGCCGAGTCCGAAGGCGGCCTCCACGGAGACGACCTTCCGGCTTGACGTGACGGGGTCGGCCGTGAAGAGGATGCCGGCCGCCTGCGGAAAGACCATCTGCTGCACGATCACGGCCATTTGGACGTTCCGCTGGTCGAATCCGTTCCGGAGGCGGTAGGTCACGGCCCGCTCAGTGAAGAGCGAGGCCCAGCACCGGCTGATGTGCTCGAGGATCGCCGCTGGCCCCACGACGTTCAAATAGGTGTCCAGCTGGCCGGCGAAGGAGGCCGTCGGCAGGTCCTCTGCTGTCGCACTTGATCGGACCGCGTAGGCAGCTTGTTCGCCGAGCCGGGCGACCGAGCGGGTGATTGGCGCCGCAAGATCGTCGGGGATGGCGATCCCTTCGAGGATCCGGCGGACCTCCGCGCTGAGCGTGCGGATCGCCTCCCGGTCATCGGGGCGCAGACGCGACAGCGGATCGAGCGAGTCGCTGATCGACGACGCGTCCGCCATGATCCGCCGGAAGGCGACCGTCGTCACACAGAAGCCAGTCGGTACGCGGATGCCTTCGATCCGTGAAAGCTCCCCTAGGTGCGCGCCCTTGCCGCCAACGACCGCGACCTGCGATTCGTTGATCTCCTGGAAACTCAGCACGTAGTTGCCCATCCGTCCACCCGTCCCTTGAGACCCTTCGGGCCGCATTCATTCCGACTGTCGGTCGGGTCGACCGCCCGTGGTTCGACTTGCGCGTGCATTGTCAGCACACCCGGAGCGCTTGCATCAAGGCCCCCACCCTGGTGTAGCTTGGTATTGGCGGAAAGAGTCGAACGCGTCTACGGCGGTACAAGGGCCGGGTCAGGTCACCAAGCCCAACGCTTCCGGAGCCATGTGACTCCCTGTTGTCCACGCTTCAAATTACGATGATGTCGGATTCCTATAGAACGGTCATCGGATAGGCCGCGAGCAGTGGCCGGCAGGCATCAGTCATCAATATCAACGACGGCGGTATTGCTGGTCCAGCATTCTTCGACCACGTGACCCGCCTGGGGTGTCCGGTGGCTCGCCGTTTGGCAGGCTTTTCTCGACCCTGACCCGTTCCGACGGGTGACCGTCTGCCGAATCTACGTCAACGATGACATCGTCATCGTTTTGTGGGACGGTCGCGGCACGATCGACGACCCGACGTACGAGAATACTTACGCCTGATTCATGCAGATCCGCGACAGCAAGGTCATTGACGACACGGCCTTCTAGGACACCATCTCGTTCAACGAGCTCTGGGTCAGGTCACGCCGGCAGTTGGCTGACGGCGACATGCGCAGCGCCAGCCAAGCGTTCTACTCCCCCAGGTCGGTCTCGCCTGCACGCACTCGCCAGCTCGACATGCCGGGACGCGAGTGGCGTCGCAATGTACGACCCGTTCAGGGTTGAGAAACACCCTCTCACCTGCTTGTCCAAGCCTCTCACCTGCTCAGATTAATTGGAAGACGGGATTCGAAAGCCGCGACGACCCTCACCTTGGCAAGGTGGTGGATCTCGTTCTTGTGGGTCCGGCCAGTCCGCAGAGGTGTGGTTAAGTCCACCCAGTTTCCAGGCCGTCCGCCCAATCCGTCGCTGTAGGAGAGCGGTCTACTACTGCCTGAAACTGGGTGTGGTCCTTCCAATCGGACGGATAACGAGTTCCGATCAAGCGGGCAACCCACAAGCGATGCGCTACACGTCGGCAAAACGGGGTCTCGGGTGGACGGGCCAAGCCTTCATGATTCGTTGGAGATTTGCTTGGTACCACACCGCCAGATAACAGTGGGTCGAGGCGAACCGGGGGGCCGAGGTCGGGAGATGACCCGGGACAAGGGGGTTCACGGGAATGGCGGGTGTCGACAGTCGTGCCGGCGCACGAGCGATCGAGCCGAAGCTTAGGCACTTCCGCGGGCTCAACGGGATTCGCGCCTTGTCGGTGCTGGCGATCATCGCCTTCCACTCCGGCTTGAGCTGGATTCCGGGCGGCTACTACGGAGTTGACGCTTTCTTCGTACTGTCGGGCTTTCTCATCACGGCTTTGCTCTTGGCAGAGTGGGGCGCCTCGGGCAGGATCGGCCTGCGGCGCTTTTGGGGTCGCCGAGCCAGGCGTCTCTTGCCGGCGTTGTTCCTGCTCGTCGCGGTGGTCGGAGTTGTGATGGCGACCTTGCCGGGCGTCTTCGGCACACCGGACGCGTTCGAGAGCGCGTTCTGGACGGTCTTTTACGGGTCCAACTGGTACCTCGTCCATGCCGGTGTTCCCTACTTCTCGCTCTCGAGCCAGCCGTCGCCGTGGACCCACACCTGGTCACTGGCGATCGAGGAGCAGTTCTATTTGCTGTGGCCGATCGTGCTTCTCGTCGTGCTCGGCTTGGGGACTCGACGGGGTAATGCTCGGCCGTCAAGGTTGAACCGAGTCCGGCTTCGCCGCAGACCGGCGCCGATCGATCGCGGACGGGCGGAGCGGCGGCGGCTCCGCCTTCTCTTTCTCCTGGCCTGTGTCGGCGTCTTGGCGTCGGCCGCCCGGATGGCGCATCTCGCTCCCCGCGGCTACGACGCCCGGGCCTACTACGGCACCGACACCCGCGCCCAGGCGCTTCTCGTTGGCGCAGCCATCGCGGTGGGAATCACGCTCTGGGACAAGGCGGTCTGGCGACCTCGGTCCATGCGGCTTGCCTCAGGTCTGGCCATCGCGGGCGTGGCAGGAACGGCTGCGATATGGGCGACCACTGCCGAGACGTCGATCTTCGCATTTCGGGGCGGGTTCCTGGCAGCCAGCCTGGCTGCAGGCGCGGTGGTCCTCGGATGCGTCGTCGCACCCCGCTCGCTCGTCGTGCGCCTTCTGGAGCTGCCCCCGCTGCCGCAGTTGGGCCGCCTCTCATACGGAATGTACCTCTGGTACTGGCCAATCCTGCTCGTGACGAGCGGCCGGCGGCTCAATTGGGGCCCCTACGAACTGTTCGTGCTCCGGGTCGTCCTGACGGTGGCGGTCGCCGCCTTGAGCTACGAACTTGTGGAGAAACCGCTGCGTTATGGAACGCTCCGGCGCTGGCGCATGGCCGCGGTGGCTCCCTTCGGTGCTGCTGCCGCCCTGGCTGCTGTCTTCGTCAGCACGCTGGTACCGGTCGGGACTTCGGCGCTGCAAGGGGAGCAACTCCATGCACCGGTGGCCGGCCGGACGGCGGCGCCGACAGTCCCGCCGGGGTCCAACCATCTGTTGGTCGTGGAGTCTGCCACCGCCAAAACCTCCCGGAGTCGAACAGCGGTGGGATCCCCGACGACCTCCAGCCCTACCCCAGCACCGCACACCTCAACGAGCAGACCAGTCAAGGTCCTCCTGGTGGGCGACTCCCTCGCGGGCTCACTCGGTGTGGGCTTAGCGCTCGAGGCGCGGCAATACGGCGTACAGCTCGTCAACGAGGGGTCGCCTTCCTGCTCCGTGTCCATGCAGGGCGAAATCCAGGTGCTCTGGTACACGGTACCGCCGAACCCCCCCTGCGACGTCGCGGGCAACGCTGATTCGCTGTTGACGACGTGGCGCCAGTGGGTCGACGCCTACAACCCCGACGTGGTTGTCTACCTCGGCCGAGGCGAGACGTTCAACCAGCAGGTTGACGGGGCTTGGCAGAACCTCGGTGAGGCCGCGTTCGACAGCTACGTGAGCAGTCGCTTCAACAGCGCAGCAGACGTCCTCGACTCCCGGGGAGCCGCCGTAATGTTCCTGACGGTCCCTTACTTCGACAGCGGCGTGTCCGGTGCCGGCACACCGTGGCCGGAGAATAATCCGTTCCGGGTAGTGCTCGACAACGCGATCATGCGGAGTGTGGCGGAGGCGGCTGGCGGGAACGTGTTTGTGTTCGATCTCAACACATTGGTTTCACCAAATGGGCACTATTCGCCTGCCGTGGGCTCTGTCAATGTGCGCTGCGGGGATGGGGTGCACTTCTCGCAGTCGGGAGGGATCTTCGTCGGCATGGAGCTAGCACCAGAACTGGCCGCGTTGGGCCAGGCGCATTCGCGTTCTTCACCTGGGGGTACGTGGCCCGGACCACTACCGCCGTCGACTCCTACGTGGTTCCCGAGCCTTCCCTGCCAATAGTCCCGGCGACGCATCCGATGCGGCTTCGGACGGCCATTGAGGGGATGACCTCGGCCCCCCCTGTGCTGGACAAGTGGATCCTGGCGGACCAGATTGTGGCATGCAGAAGGTGACGATCATTCCCGATCCGGGTTCGGTGGGTTGTCGTTGAAGCTCCGCTGGGTAATTTACCTTCTGGCCACCTGGAGTATCGGTGCGGTGTGCGTGTCTCCACCGGCCGGGGCCCGACCAGTCGATGCGTCTCGCCGGTCCTCCGAGCACGGGGTTGGGGTAATGGTCGAGACATCCGTCGATCGGACGCGCTCGACGCCCGCCCACAATGGTGAACGGGCCCTCACGAGCCGGACGCTCACCACCTCCATCTGGTATCCCGCGGCAATACGAGCGTCTGCGCCGCCAAAGTCGAACGCCCCGCCGGACAGCGGTGGCGGACCATACCCGCTGATTGTCTTCTCCCACGGCCTCGGAACCGTGCCGCGCAAGTACGAATCGTTGCTCAGCACGTGGGCTGCGGCGGGGTTTGTCGTGGCCGCACCGAAGTTCCCCTTGACCGGTCTCGACACGCCCGGAGGGGTCGATACTGCCGACGTGTTCAGCCAGCCGGGCGACGTGAGCTTCGTGATCAGCGTCATGCTGCTGGCCTCAGCAGCACACTCGGGCCCTCTGAGCGGCATGATCTCGCCGAATGAGGTCGGCGTTGCGGGACACTCCGAAGGCGCCATCACCACGCTCGGATTCTTTAACACCTGCTGTCGGGATCCACGCATCAAGGCCGCCGCCGTCTTCTCAGGCGATCCCGAGCTGTATCCGGGCGGTCACTACGTCTTTGACGGACAACCGCCGATGCTCGTGGTTCATGGAACGAGAGACAGGTTCCTGCCCTATGGCCAGATGGTGTCGGTGTTCAACAAGCAGAAGGGACCCAAGGTGCTCTTGAGCCTGATCGACGCCAACCACGGGAACTGGATACAGCCCCGGAGCAAGTGGTTCACGAGCGTTGCCCGCACAAGCACCGACTTCTTTCGTCGCTACCTTGAAGGATCCGAGCTGGCAGGGGCACGCATCGTTCACGATTCCCAGCCGGGCGTGACGGCCGTTCAGTACGCCCCGAGGCCCGGTCAGTCACTTACTGTCACGCCGCCATCCACGCCGCGTACACGCCGACACGCCTACCTCACGCCATCAAAGAAACTCGCAAATGGACAGATGGTCACCGTGCGATGGTCGGGCTATCTGCCTGGAAACGTCGTCAACGTCGTCGAATGTTCCGGAAGCACCGAGACCGATTGTGCGTTTGCCACGGCCCGAATTCTGGTTCCCGACGCGAACGGGTCCGGTTCGACGGTCCTGCGCGTCGTAGAAGGTCAGGTCGGCGCTGGCGTGTGCGGAACATCGAGTGCGCCGTGTTCCGTCTACGTGAACGACGCCGGACTCCTCTCGCCCGCGGCGACGATTCGAATCCCAATTACCTTTGCCAGTGGCTCGGATCCATAGGCTGCATGCCCCTACTGTCGCCCGAGGTTGTGACTTACAGGTTGGCAGGCGCTGTATTTCGGTCTACCGATTCCGTTGACGTGCTCGTAAGTCAACCCAGCTGGAAGATAGGAATCGCCGTACTCTTGTCTTCGATCATTTCGACCGGACTGGTGCGCGCGCAGGCCGCTGTGGCGACGGTCAGGTCGTCCCTCGTCACTGAGCTGCCGCTCAGCCATCCCCTTACCGCCCCAGCATCTCCGTCAGTTGCTAGATCGGACGTTGTAAAATTGCCCTGAGCACCGCCCACACGTCCCGCAAACGCGGCTGGCGGAAATTGCTCTGCAAACACGCCGAGAACTGAGTCACCCAGAAGTTGCAGAGCCCGCTCTGGCATTGCTAGCCCTTTGCAGGTCCTCACCAATCTGTGACAATGGTGATTCGACGGAATCGAGCGGAGTCGCGACTCGGAGCGAAGGAGAAAGTCTATGCCCAACACCCCGCCAACCATCCAACTCAACTCATCCGGGGATGACGTCCGATGGGCGCAGTATCTTCTGGTCCGACGTCTTGTCCTTGACGGCGCGGCAGATGTAGACGGTGCCTTCGGTCCTCAAACCGAGGCGGCGGTCAAAGAATTCCAGCAATCAGCGAGCCTGGCAGTGGACGGCGTGGTCGGCCCCCAAACGTGGACGGCGCTTATGGCCGGCTACGACCATCCACCCACGCTAACCGAAGGAGTTCAGGACGCGTTGGTGGCGAGACTCCAGGCAGCGCTCAATGAGGGACGAGGGAGCTTTGCTCCTGCAAGCGACCCGGTCTTGGCTACCGATGGGATCTATGGCCCGATAACCAAGGGAGTGGTGGAGGCTGTCCAGGGAGCCAACGCAGCGACGGTCGATGGGATCGTCGGGCTTCAGACCTGGTCGATAAAGGTGCACGCAGCGAATCAAGTGCTGGCAGGCGTATGTCAGGCGTAAGAAGCAACACCCTTTAGCGGGAGGAGGCAAGGCCCCTCCCGGCCTCCCCCGACACGAACCTATGCACTTTGAGATTGTCGGGCCGGCTGAGCCGTCCTCGGGCGAGCGGAAGGTTGCGGGCGTGGCGCGAAGAGACAAGCCCTGACTGGTCCTGTACAGACGTGGAGGGTACCCGCCCCGGCGTCCTGTTCACAATCGAGGCCAAAGAGTGGCGCACGCGGCTCCAAGCGCCCGGGGCTTCCGAGGGTTGTTAGCCGCAGAAGTGAAGATGCCGAGCAGCCCAGACGACGGCCGTTCGGAAACAAGAGGAGATCAACAGATGTCGGCAACGCTGAAGTTGACGCATAAGGCAATCGGAGCGGAGGTACGTCGTGGCACGTACGATGTCGTGGTCGACGGGTGAGCTGGTCGGGTCGGTCGAAATGAACAACACGATCGAGATACCAGTCGAGCCTGGACGTCATGCCCTGCAGGTCCGCAATGGCCGAAAGTCGAGCAGTACCGAAACCTTCCATGCCGCCGAGGGCGAGATCGTCGCCTTCCGATGCACCGGAAAGAGGTTCTTGCCGATCTTTCTGGCGTCCTTCATCGTTCCTAAGCTGGCACTGAAACTCGTTCGCGATTGAGTCGGCATCGTCGTGGCGCTCACCCGCACGTCGTCATCGCCCGCTCCCCTGGTGGGCGTGCCACCTAACGCCGAGCGGGGGACCGGCACACCCCGCACGATGCGGCAGAATCGTCATCGGACGATGATCGCGTCGACGAGTGATCTCCTCCTAGTACTACGCTTGGCATTTGACTGACGCGGGCGTCGACTCACATGTTGAAGCAGCGGAACTATTGGGTCTACAGCATCGGATGTTTCTTGGTGTGGGCCATCCTCTGGGCACTCGTCGCCGCGAAGGCGAAGAACGGAACGTTCCACAACGTTTTCCTGGTGTTCGCTGGCTGGATCCTCTGCTGGGTGTCGGCGACGATCGCCAGGTTCGTGTACCCACCACCCAAGCGATGGCTACAACTGAGCGAATCGCCGGCACATTAGATCCACTCCGTATTCCGGTCTTCCCTGTGGGATTGACTGCCCACGTTCACCGGGAGGGTGCCATCAGGCACTTTCGGGCTACCCATCGACTTCGGTTTATGGATACCGGTTCCCCTGCGGCCGGCTTGAACCAAGCGATCTGATGATGTGGATGCCGCCCTGTCAAGGAACGTCACCGTCCCTCGGTGGCATCACCTTGGTCCAGCAACATCTCGATCCGACGTGCGAGATTCACGGCGTGGTCAGCTATCCGCTCGTAGAAGCGAGCGACCAACGTCACCTGGGCACCGACAGCCGTCGGCATGGTCCCCGCAGCGATCTCTCGCGTAAGCCGCTCATGAAGAATGTCGATCTCCTCGTCATCTTCGGCGAGCGCGTCGGCCCGGGTGACACGATCGACATATGCGTCGGCTGCGTCGCGCCACATCTCCAGGGCGACCTCGGACATCCGCTGGACGATTCCCCGGCTCAGAGGACTCATCTCGGCCCCTACGTTGGTCACAGCACGCTGAGCGATGTGCTCGGCCAAATCAGCGCTTCTTTCGAGTTCGGGCAGGATCAACAGGACTCCTACGAGGCGGCGCAAGGTGGCGCTTGGCATGCCCTCGGCGTCGAGTTGCGGCCAGACCAAGAGCTCAACCTCGGCAGTGAGGTCGTCGACCTCCAGATCACCGTCGACGACCGCCGTGCCGAGTGCCATGTCGTTGCTGAGAAGGGCTTCAGTGGCGCCTGCCAGGGCCTGTGACACCATGGCGAAGAGCCGGGTGACCCGTCCTTCGACGGCTTCGATCTGTGATGGTCCGGCGTCCATTCCGAGCGAGGCTACCCGGGCGGCACACCAAGAGTTCGCGAAGTGTTCGCGCAACGGGCGCTTCGGGTGACGGGCCTTCTCCCGAACCAGCGGGACGAACCTTGGACGATGTGGCCGACCACCAATCGGATACCGCGGCACCGCGACCTGTGCGAGTTGTCGCCACCGATGATCTGACGAGCCGGGAATTCGAGGACTGACGGTCCTTGTCGCTGAGGCCCGTTACGAGCTCGCGGATCCCCAGTGGGTTCCCTCCGGTCTCGGTGATGATTCGCTCGGCGACCTTGAGGCCACACATGCCATCGGATACGGAGTCGATGAGATCGCGTGAACCGACGGCGCTTAGTCCCCGGAGAGTGATTGCGGGCAGTCCGGACAGCGTATCGAGGCCGTCCACGTCCCGAGCCCCGAAGACAATCCCCACGGGTTCGGCTTCCAATCGACGGGACACGAATGCCAGCACACCCAAGGACTCAGAGTCCGCCCAATGTGCGTCGTCCACAACGCACTCCCGGGTCCGTGTGAGTGTGGTGTCGAACACGGCCATCTATCGCTGCTCCGCGAGCTCTGCTCAACCAGCACGACGCGCACCTCCTCGGTCGACCAATTGGCCAACTGTGAGGGCTCTAGGGCTGAAGTGTCGCGAAGTGCCAGAGCCCGTGTCGCCCACCTACTGAGGCCGCGTCCGGAAAGTGTCGTGCCGGTACCGGAGCCATGAGTGTCGCGTTCCTACCGGGACCGCGCACCCGGCACAAATGAGGACAGTCACGAAGTCTCTTTCGAAGCTGCGTAGCCGCTTCGATGTATTTGCCCATCAGCGTCAGAAGGCGCTGGGTGATCCATATACGTACCACTGAGAGCCAACCTTGACGCACGTGATCAAGGAGTACCGGTGAACAGGGGAGGCTTCAGATGCGACGGCGGATGTGTATAAGGCGTTAAAGGGGTGTCGAGAGGAGAAAAACATGGCGGGACTTCGGTTCGTGATGCACTTGGGCCGGGCTTGGCTCTGGCAGTCAGTCCCAACCGTCGCCACCAGGGCGTGCGTTCCCTTGACTGCGATATAGCCGAGGGAAAGTTGGTCCTGTATGGACAAGGGCGGCAAGTTGGCAGATGCGGCTGAACATTTCGCCTGAACGGCTGGCTGGAAGTAGGCACAACCCTTCGCCAGGTCGCCGCCACTAATTACGGCAAATTGTGCTTCCACAACTCCACCGGGCGAAGTTGTGCCTGGAGCAGGCTGGGTCCCCGGTTCTGTGATCGTCACCCCTCGACCCAGCGACGTCGCCCAGGCCGGTGCGGAAGGATTCGAGGTCGCGCTGTGGCTAGGGGCGGCGACGGCGCTGCTGGTCCAGCCTGCTGCCGAGCGACACCAGGAACGAAAGCAACACCGCACCCAAGCACCAGATCCGGGGTCGCAGTTTCATGAACACTCCTAAGCACCAGGGTCGACGAGGACGCATTGTTTACCAGACCTCACAGACAGGGTGGGATCAGCCCGAACGCCTCGGAACGCCACGAGAGCAGCGGCTTCAATACGGATCCAAATCTCCAGTCTGGCGGTCAGCAAGGCTCGGCTTCTGGGCCCAGCAGCATCCTGCAAAGGAGTTGACGCTCTTAGACCTATGAGATGAGGATGGACCTCAGAAGGCACCGGACTTGGGGGTTGTCATGGTTCGACGGGTGCTCGCTAGTGTCGCTACGGTCGTCGTACTACTCGTTATGGTTCCCGCCGTAACGTCTGCTCCAGTCGGTGCAGCTCCTCCGGCCACAATCCAGCAATGCTTTAACGGGGGCTGGCAGTCGCTCACGGACGCCTCGGGGCAGCCTTTCGAAAATCAAGGGCAGTGCATCAGGTTCGCGATCCACCATCCCGTCAGTCTTGCCGACCTCGCCCTTCCGTTCACCTTCAACGGCACGACATCCTTCGCTCTCGGAGCGAATGGATGCACATTCGAATACGTGGTGTTCGACGGGTCCTACCCTGGTAAGGCGGTGGTGGGAACGGTGGATCTCCACGTGGCTGGGTGCGTCAGCTTTAATACTTCGGGAAACGCAGAAGAGCCCTTTTCGTACGCGGGAGCGTTTACCCTCACGACGAACGTTGGCATGCTCAGCGGAGCGCCTCAGGTCCGGTGGAGCTTACGGCTAGTTTCGGGCTCTTCTATGTGCTGACACTAATGGTGGCGGCAGGGACCGGGTCCTTTTCAGGGTCCACGGGCGACTTACTCTTCAGTGCCACTCCGAACTCAGTTAACCAGTCACCCTCGCCCTTTGTTGGGTCTGTCTTGGTTCCATAGAGATCATCGCCTGAGGGAGTTTCCCACTAGCCCAGTTGTGCGATCCGGGGTGCCCCCTCGCCACATTTCTTCCATGTCCCCAAAAGCCCCGCCTCCTCGCCCCGTGCGTTCCCTCCGCCCCGGTTCTCGGGTGGGGGTGCGCCCCGTCGTCCGTGCGGCCCGTCCACCTCGACCACCCAGTTCGCCCTTGTCGTAGAGCGCTCTGCTATCCGAGAGGATTGTCGGCGTCCACGCGTGCTCCACGAATCAGAGCCGATTCTCTTAAGATTGAAACGGGTTAACACTGAGGTAAGTCTCGAGTTGTCGTTCACTGTGCACCTCAGAACCCATCGCTGGGGCGTACGTATCGCGGCGGACATCGCAATCGCGGACGTGAGCTATGGTGCAGGCCCTTAGCTCATTCGTCAATGGCTGGTGGCAGATGGGGCGGCTAGCCATAACGTGTCAGCCAATCGCACCACTCGCCAACGCCTTCGCCGGTACGAGCACTGGCCATAATTATCTCAGTCGTCGGGTTGACCGCGTCGAGGTTGGTTAGAAATGCATCCAGGTCAAAATCCAGGTGCGGCAGTAGATCGATCTTGTTCACCACGACGACATCTGCCGCACGAAACATGACTGGGTATTTCAAGGGCTTCTCTTCGCCTTCAGTCACAGCGAACACCATCGCCCTCGCGTCTTCTCCAACCCTGAACTCCGCGGGACAAACCAGGTTCCCGACATTCTCGATGATCAACAGATCGAGATCAGCCAACGGAAGTCGAGCCAGACCGGACTGGACCATCACCGCATCGAGATGGCACTCCCCTCCGAATCCGGCGCTGGTGTTCACTACTGAGATAGCGGTCGCACCCGCACCCTCAAGCTTGTCCGCGTCGAGGCTGGTGGCAATATCGCCTTCCAGCACACCAATCTGCTTGGCGTCGCCAAGCGTCTCCAGCGTCTTTCGTAGGATCGTGGTCTTTCCAGCACCGGGAGACGACATCAGATTCACTGCACGCACGCCGGACTCCGCGAAACGCCTGCCGTTGTCGTCCGCTATTCGGTCGTTCTCCGAGAGGAGATTTTCCAGGATCGTCACCCTCGTTTGGCCAGTTTCTGCATACCCGGAATGGTCCCCGACGTCCAAGGCCCCATCTGCGTGAACGGGGTCATGATGCTCAGGATCGTGATCCAGCACATGTCTCGTTCCATCCGCGTGAATGTGGAACCTCCCCACGGCTTACACGTCCACCAGATCGATCGACACGACTAGGAGCTCTTCGCCGCTGAGCAACTTGACGTCGAATCCCTCGCAATTCTCACAGACCAGAATCGGCAGATCGAGTGTCGTCCTTGCTCCGCAGTTCGTGCACTCGACCACCGCTGGTATCTGTTCGATCACGAGGGCGGCGTCTTTGAGGTCGGTGGCGCTCGAGACGAACTCCCAACTGAATTGGAGGGCATCGGGTACGACTTGGCGCAGATGGCCGATCTGGACGGTCACCTGGGACACCGAACGCCCCTCCGCATGTTTGGCCGCAGTGGTTGCGATTGCGCTGCAGATGGACAGTTCGTGCATGACCGGCACCTCGACTTGAGCATAACTTGCCATTGAACGAGGAGGGTCGGTTACGAGGAGAGCTGAAGCCTCGTGCCGTTCTTCTCTGGTTGGCCGCTACTGAGCAACCGGGGTCGATTGATTTTGCTCAGCGCCGCCGCGTCACAAACCCGACCCAGCGACAGCCGGACGGAGCGGACAAGCGTCGTCGCGTTGGAGAGGCCTAGGATGGTGTCGGAGGCCGGCTCCGCTGGGAGCCAGTTCCCTGGGATCTGAATGGCAGAGCGTCTCAAGGGGCCGCCAAAGCAGACCGAGAGCAGCCGGAGAGTCCATGGGCGACACTGATGAAACGGGCGACATTGGACGAGATGCACTCGATCACGCAGCCCCATCGGCCACCCTCCTCCGTGCGGTGATCGAGTTGACGGATGATGCGGTGATCGCCTGTGATCCTTGGGGCGTAGTCACCTACTTCAGCGATAACGCAGAGAGGCTGTTCGGCCGGACGCCACGCGACGTCGAAAGCGGCCCCATCGGCACCGTTTTTGCGCCACATCTGCAGGAGGAGGTTGACGAGGTGATCGCAAGGGTGGGGGCTGGTGAACACATCCGGCATTTCGAGACGGAGATCGTGCGACCCGATGGGCTCCCCATACCCGTGTCCCTCTCCCTCGCACCGCTGGTCGACCATCACGGTCTGATCTTCGGGCAGGTAGTCGTGGCTCGCGACGTGACCGAGCAACATCTCGCTCAGGCAACGCTGGCAGAGACCGACGCCCGACTCGAAGAAGCGGAGGCGCTTGCTCACATCGGAAGTTGGCTCTGGGACCTGAGGACGGGTGCCGTGCAGTGGAGCACCGAGTTCCACCGCATTCACGGAATCGACCCCTTGGACTTCGCCGGTACGTTTGAGTCCTACATGGAGCTGATCAGTAGGGCCGACTGCGGCCGGGTGCGGGACTCCATGATTGGGTCGGTGGGCTCATCCCGGCCGGTTGACCTGGAATATCGAGTCATCCACCCCGATCAGAAGACACACGTCGTCTGGGTTCACGCAAACCCGACCCTTGGTTCGGATGGCAAGGCCGTCGGCCTGAGGGGTATAGGCCAGGACGTCACGGATCAAGCGGGTCCCCGGGAGGACGTGGCCTTACCGCACTGAGCGCCGCGGCCCAGCGACCCACCGGAGAGTTCATCCTGGTCCGCCACCTGGCCGCGGGCGCCATCGGCAGTTTGGACCAGGGACCACTGACGGGTCGAGGCAGAACTCAGTCGTCGTCGGACCGCTCCGCCTCCGCGTAGAGGCGCACGCGGACATCCGGGAAGATGCGGAGCATCAGCATGGTGGGCGAGGGAAGCGCAAAATCCCGAATGTCGAAGGCTTGTTCGCCGCTGATCACGATGCGGTCGTCCGATGCGGATTCCATGCGCACGGTCCCCTCCGTCCGGCGGGTGATGCCGTGGAACGTCAACTCACCCCGGAGGCGGTACCGCCGGCCGGGCGCACTTGGCGTGCATTCCTTCAGTTCCACCCTGGCGCTCGGGAAGCGACGGGAGTTGATACGGCGGTGGAGTTCGGCGTCATAGAGCTTGTTGCCCGAGCTCAATCGCGTCATGTCGATGGTGAGCCAGCCCGTCGGAGTGATGTCAGTGTTCACACCGGCTTCCCCCACGGCGGCCTTCAGTGCGCCTTGCACTCCCGTCGTACCGAAACAGATGGGTCCGACCGTCGACCGGGCATCGATCAGCACCGCCGACCTCTCGGGATCGAGGACGAACCGGCCCGTCGTGGGAGTCCCCGGGAGATCCTCCGGCCGAGCGAGGTCCGCATCCGCTTGTGACGCGAAATCCCCTGGCAAGCCGCTCGAGGAGTTCGACCGGTCCGAACCGGGCGACCCTCCCACCAGGTCGGCCAAGTGGGAAGCGGCGGCGTCGCTCTCACTGTCCGGTGGCATCAGTCGTCGACGCCACAGAGATGTCGTCGACACGGGTGACCAGGCCAGGTCCAGTTCGGGCACCCATCCACCCTCGACCTCGGACAGGACCGAGTCGATCGTGGCGGTCGCCTGATAGCGCCGTATGACCTCGCCCAGGTGTGCGTGCTCCTCTCGGACGACTCCCATCCACACCCGCAACACACGTTCCCCCAGCGGCGTCACCGAGTCGACGCGGCGCCCCTGCCCGTGCTGGCGGTCATTCGCGGAGACTTGCACCAGTCCATCGCGTTCAAGCTGGGCCAGAGCCCGGTAGACGGCGGGACGATCGACGTGCCCGAACCGGAATTCTCCGAGCCGCGGCACGAGGCCGTACCCGTACCCAGGCTGCTCAGACAGGAGGAGGAGGATCGCAGGCAGCATGAACCTGCGTGGTGGCGCCAGCTCGAAGCGCGCCACACCGTCCGTTGCCGGCGGCTCCCCGACACGCTGTTCCGAGGCCATACATCGTCGATCCTCGTCCCGCAGGTCGGAAGTGTCAATGGCCGTAACGGAACTCTCACTCCGTGGAGGGTGCAAAACACACTCATTTACAGCAGACGGCACGGGGCTGACACTGCAAGAAGCCGCACAACCGCGCGCGGCCAGGACCGGGGAGGGCACATTGACGGCGACTGACACGGCGACCGAAGAAGCGGTGGTCCATGTCCTCTGGATCAACGCCGGACTCAGCTGTGACGGCGACTCGGTCGCGCTCACCGCTGCGACCCAGCCCAGCATCGAAGAGATCGCACTGGGCGCCCTGCCTGGGCTCCCCAAGATCTCTGTGCACTGGCCACTGATCGATTTCGAGAATGGTCCGGTGGGCGGCGCCGACGACTTCATCGAGTGGTTCTTCAAGGCCGATCGAGGAGAACTTGATCCCTTCGTCCTCGTTGTCGAGGGGTCCATCCCGAACGAGGCGATCAAGAAGGAGGGCTACTGGTGTGGTTTCGGGAACAACCCCGACACCGACCAGCCCATGACCACCAGTGAATGGCTTGACCGCCTCGCGCCAAAGGCACTCGTCGTGCTCGCGGCCGGGACGTGTGCCTGCTACGGAGGTATCCACACGATGGCCGGGAATCCGACCGGAGCCATGGGAGTGCCCGACTACCTCGGATGGGGTTGGACCTCTAAGGCCGGCATCCCGATCGTGTGCGTGCCAGGTTGCCCGACCCATCCGGACAACCTGTCGGAAACGATCCTCTACCTGCTGTACCAGGCCACCGGCCAGGCGCCGATGATCCCGCTGGATGATTCGCTGCGACCCCAGTGGCTGTTCGGCGCCACCGTCCACGAGGGCTGCGACCGGGCCGGGTACTACGAGCAGGGCGAGTTCGCAACCGAGTACGGCTCGCCCAAGTGCATCGTCAAGCTCGGCTGCTGGGGGCCGGTGGTCAAATGCAACGTCCCCAAACGGGGGTGGATCAACGGAGTGGGAGGGTGCCCGAATGTCGGCGGCATCTGCATCGGCTGCACCATGCCCGGTTTCCCGGACAAGTTCATGCCGTTCATGGACGAACCGCCGGGAGCGACGGTGTCGACGATGGCGTCGGGACTGTACGGGAAGGCCGTCCGCGGGCTGCGCAAGATCACGCTCCACACGCTCGACGACGAGCCCAGGTGGCGTACACCGGGGAGCGAATTGTCGACAGGCTACAAGAAGATCTGGAGGTAGGGCGCATGGCCACCAAGAAGTTCACCGAGGACGCCAACGGGTTGGTGGAGATGGCATGGGATCCAATCACGCGCATCGTGGGGAGCCTGGGCATCTACACCAAGATCGACTTCGGCAAAGGGAAAGTGGCGGAGTGCCACAGCACGTCCTCGATCTTCCGGGGCTACAGCGTCTTCATGAAGGGGAAGGACCCCAGGGACGCGCACTTCATCACAAGCCGGATCTGCGGGATCTGTGGCGACAACCACGCCACCTGCTCCTGCTACACCCAGAACATGGCTTACGGGATACATCCGCCCGCCCTGGGCGAGCAAATCGTGAATCTCGGTGAGGCCGCCGAGTACATGTTCGACCACAACATCTTCCAGGAGAACCTCGTAGGCGTGGACTTCTGCGAGAAGATGGTGGCCGAAACCAACCCGGGCGTGCTCGAGCAGGCCAACAGGACCGAAGCGCTGCATGCGGGGGCCCACGGCTACAAGACGATCGGCGACATCATGCGGTCGCTCAACCCCTTCTCGGGCGAGTTCTACCGCGAGGCGCTCCAGGTGAGCCGGTACACCCGGGAGATGTTCTGCCTTATGGAGGGGCGCCACGTCCACCCGTCGACGCTCTACCCCGGCGGCGTCGGCACGACGGCGACCATTCAACTCTTCACCGACTACTACACGCGGCTGCAGCGCTACGTCGAGTTCATGAAGCGAGTCGTACCAATGCACGACGACCTCTTCGACTTTTTCTACGAGGCCATGCCGGGATACGAAGAGGTGGGCCGGAGGCGGATCCTGCTCAACTGCTGGGGGGCATTCCAGGACCCCGAGGTCTGCAACTTCGACTACAAGGACATGACCAAGTGGGGCCGGGCCATGGGCGTCACCCCCGGTATTGTCGTCGACGGCAAGCTCGTCACGAACGACCTCGTCGAGATCAATCTCGGCATCCGGATCCTGCTCGGTCACTCCTTCTACGACGACTGGGAGGACCAGGAGATGTTCGTCACCCGGGATCCCCTCGGAAACCCGGTGGACCGGCGGCACCCCTGGAACCAGCACACCAACCCCCAGCCGCAGAAGCGCGACTTCGACGGGAACTACAGCTGGGTGATGGCGCCCCGTTGGTTCGATGGCACAGACCACCTAGCCCTCGACACCGGAGGCGGACCGTTGGCCCGGCTCTGGTCGACCGCCCTCTCGGGCCTGGTGCACACGGACCACCTCGATGCGACCGGCACCAGCGTGAAGATCCACTTACCCAAGACCGCCCTCGAGGGGCCGGTCGACCTGGAGTGGAAGATCCCCCAGTGGTCCAATACGATCGAACGCGACAGGGCGCGAACCTACTTCCAGGCCTACGCCGCCGCCGCTGCGCTGGACTTCATCGAGCTGGCGCTCAAGGACGTACGGAACGGCAAAACAAAAACCTGGGAGCCCTTCGAGGTGCCTGATGAAGCGATCGGGTGCGGGTTCACGGAGGCGGTGCGCGGAGTCCTGTCCCACCACATGGTGATCAAGGGTGGCAAGATCGCCAACTACCACCCCTACCCGCCGACTCCGTGGAACGCCAACCCACGCGACAGCTACGGCACACCAGGACCCTACGAAGACGCGGTGATCGACACCCCGATCTTCGAGGAGAACACGAGGGAGAATTTCAAGGGCATCGACATCATGCGATCAGTACGCAGCTTCGACCCCTGCCTGCCCTGCGGGGTCCACATGTACCTGGGCAAGGGCAAGGTACTGAAGAAAGTCCACTCCCCCACCCAGATGGCCCACGCGGACGAACTGTTCTGATCGCACGGGGCAATGCCTGAACCCCAGAACCTCCGAACGAGTGGTGAGCGGATGGAGCAGGCTCTGAGCGAGCTGCAGGCGACGGCGGACCACCGTTCGCTCCAACTGGCAGAGGAGCTGCTGCGCCTGGTGTCGGACCTCTACGGCGCTGGACTGGTCCGGATGGCTGAGATCGCCCGTGCTCGGTCGCCCGAGCTCGTCGCCGACTTCGCCGCCGACGAGCTGGTCGCCAGCCTCTTGCTGGTGCACGGCCTGCACCCCGACCCGCTCGACGTCCGGGTGGAGGGAGCGCTGGAATCCGTCCGACCCTTCCTCGGACGCCACGGCGGAGACGTGCAGTTGCTTGCGGTCGACGATGACTTGGGGGCGGTCAAGTTGCGGCTTCTGGGCAACTGCGACGGGTGTCCGTCCTCGGCCGCCACCCTGCAGGGCGCCGTCGAGGCCGCCATCTTGGAGGCGGCGCCCGAGGTGACCCGGATCGTCGTCGAGGAGCCCAACGTGGACGCAACCCCGGCCGTGCCGATCGCTCTGGGAGTGAAGCCGCTCTACGACGCGTGCCCGACCGAGGTGGCGATTCGATGACCGACCCGATCGCGGTGTTGCAACGCATCCGGGCCGGCACACCTACTCGAGAGCCTGCTCGGGTCGAGGAGGTGTGCGAGTTGTGCTCCGAGCCCATCGCGACCGAGCACCCACACCTCGTGGACCTGCGCTCCAGGACCCTCCTCTGCGCCTGCCGTGGGTGCTTCCTCCTCTTCGAGTCGCAAGGGGCGGGCGGCGACCACTTCCGCAGCGTGCCCGAGCGCTACCTGGCGTTCGGCGACTTTGAGCTCACACCAGCCCAGTGGGACAGCCTGCAGATACCGGTCAGCGTCGCATTCTTCTTCCTCAATTCGGAGCTCCAGCGGATCGCCGCCTTCTACCCCGGCCCGGCGGGCGCCACCGAGTCGGAGCTCCCACTCGACACCTGGGCCGATCTGGTCGGGGCCAACCCGCAGCTGGCCACCATGCAACCTGACGTCGAAGCCTTCCTGGTGCGTGCCGCCAGCGACCGGGGTGACCGGGAGGCCGAGTGCTACATCGTGCCGATCGACGCGTGCTATGAGCTCGTGGGCCACCTCAGGATGCTCTGGCGCGGCTTCGACGGCGGCAGCGAGGCCAACCGGAAGCTCGACGACTTCTTCGCCGACATCGGAGCGCGCGCCAGTGACCGACCTGCAATTCGAAGTGGTCGGGGCCAGGACCGAACCGCACGCCGCCGTGCCGACGATCATGTTCCGGACCCGGGCAGAGGAGGCGGACGGCAAGCGCGTGCATGCGGCGGCCCTGCGCTGCCAGATCCGGATCGAGCCGCAGCGCCGTCGCTACAGCGAGCGCGAGGAGGAGAACCTCTACGAGCTGTTCGGCGAGACGCCTCAGTGGGGGAACTCCCTCCGTCCCTTCCTGTGGACGCACGTGTCGTCGATGGTGGGCCGCTTCGACGGAACCACGGAGTTCGACCTGCCGGTCGAGTGCACCTATGACTTCGAGGTGGCCGGGGCCAAGTACATGCACACGTTGGGGGCCGGCGACATCCCGCTGATCTTCCTCTTCTCAGGGACCGTCTTCACACAAGGCCAGTCTGGGTTCTCGGCCGAGCCGCTCTCGTGGTCGACCGAGTCCTCGTACCGCCTGCCCGTCGCCGTCTGGCGCAGCACGATGGACGCGTACTTTCCCGGGAGCGGCTTCATCCGTGTCCGGCGCGACACGCTGGACGATCTTCAGCGTTTCCGGGCGATCCGAGGCCTCCCGACTTGGGACCAGGCCTTCGCGCAGCTCCTCAAGGAGGCGGAGGAGAGCGGCCCATGAGCGTCACCGGTGCGAGAGCCTCCCATTTCCCTCCCGAGCCCGTGGAGGACCGCTTCGAGACGGCGAGAACCGTGGCTGACGCGATCCTCTACGAGGGCTACGTCCTGTACCCGTACCGGGCGTCCTCCCGCAAGAACCAGGTGCGCTTCCAGTGGGGCGTGCTGACCCCACGGGCCTACAGCGAGACGGACGGTTCCGAGCGCTGGTCAGCCCGGACGGAATGCCTCGTCGACCTCGGCGGCCCACCCGAGTGCGCCATTCTCCGGGTGCGCGTCCGGTGCCTGCAGACCCAGCGCCGCCGAGTCCAAGCCCACTTGCGCGGGAAGGGCGTCGCCTCCGGGCCTGCGTTCGGGCCCGTCGACGCCCTCGAGGTGGACGGGGCGTCCCACGTGGAGTGGGACGAGGCGATCGACCACGTGGTCGACCTGCCTCCTCTCGTCATCCCCCCGGGTGGCACCGCCGCCGACCAGCTCTCATTCCACCTCGAAGGCGGATGCGAGACCGAACCCGTCCACCAAGCTGACGGCACACTGGCCGGTCGCTTCGTCCGCGAGCGCATCCCCATCGACGGCGCCGTCCGGGTTACCACGGCTCCCGCAGCGTGCGGCTCGCCGTACGCAAACGTGACGGTGACGGTGGAGAACACCACCACGTGGAGCGACGATCGCCCACTGAGACCGGACATCGTGGCTCAGAGCCTGGTGGCCGTGCACACCATGTTGGCCGTCGACGGCGCAACGTTCGTCTCACTCCTCGATCCGTCCGACGGTGCCGCCCAGGCAGCCCGGGCCTGCCGGAGCGATGGCACCTACCCGGTTCTCATCGGCCGCGACGACGTGGTGCTCTCCTCGCCGATCATCCTCTACGACCACCCCGAGGTGGCGAACCAGAGCCCGGGGGATCTCTACGACGCACTCGAGATCGATGAGATCCTGGCGCTGCGGGTGATGACGCTCACCGACACGGAGAAGGCCGAGGCCCGCGGGACCGACGTTCGCGCCGCCGCCATCATCGACCGTTGCGATTCGCTGTCACCGGAGACCATGAGCCGCCTTCACGGCCAGATGCGCCTGGTCGAACCCGAGTGGTCCACGTTGACCACCCCTGGGGCCGAGGCCGCCCCGTGGTGGGACCCGTCCACCGACGAGTCAGTCGACCCGTGGACGGACTCGGTCTGGGTGGAGGGCATCGAGCTGGCGCAGGGGTCGGCTGTCCGGCTCCACCCGTCGGGACAGGCCGACGCGCAGGACATGTTCCTCCATGGCCGGTGCGGGACCGTGGCCGGAGTGTTCGCGGACGTCGACGGCGGGGTCCATCTCGCCGTCAGCCTCGACCACGACCCGGCGGCATCCGAGCTCGTGTGGCAGGGCCGCTACCTCTACTTCCGGCCCGGCGAGGTGGAACCGATGTCCGACCGGCAGGGTGCGGAGGCCCGGCCGTGAGCGGCCACGTTCTCGTTGCAGGTATCGGGAACGTCTTCCTCTCGGACGACGCCTTCGGCGTCGAGGTAGCTCGCCTGCTCTCGAGCCGGGCGCTCCCCGAAGGGGTCGAAGTCGAGGACTATGGGATCAGGGGCATCCACCTCGCCTACGACCTTCTCGAGGGCTACGACGCGTTGGTCGTGATCGATGCCGTCCCCATGGGTGAGCCTCCGGGGACCCTCGCGATGATCGAACCCGAGCCGGCGGTCGGTCCGGCGACGCGGTGCTCGCCCCACTCCGACGGTGACGGCGTCTCGGCCGTCGACGCCCACACCATGAGCCCGGACATCGTCCTCGCCACACTGGCCCGCCTCGGCGGCTCCGTCGAACGCATCATTATCGTCGGATGCCAGCCCGGCGATCTCGACGAGGGCATGGGGCTGTCCCCTGCCGTCCTGGAGGCGGTCCCTGCCGCGGTCGACCTATGCCTCGAAGTCGTTGCCGACATTGCCCGACCCGTCGAAAGGGGAATCCGCCGATGATCCGTCGATTTCTTGCCTCGTTGCTCCTGGCCGCACTCGCCGGACTGGTGATCAAGTCGCTCCCCGACATTGCCCGCTACCTCAAGATGCGGGAGATGTGAGATGAACATCATCGGGTACGTGTTCGTCGCATTGATCGGCCTGGTCCTCCTCTGTGCCCTGGCGATCGTCGCCCGGGCGCTTCCCGACATCCGCCGTTACGAGAGAATGCGGCGGATGTAGCCGCCGTGGCCCGCTACTCCATCGTCCCGGACCGCTCGCAGGTGTGGATCGAGGCCCGCTCCAACGTGCACCCGATCCACTCGAGCACCAGCGGCCTCGAGGGCTATGTCGAGCTGGACTTGGCGCCATCGGGGACGGTCGACCCCGCCGGGACGCCGGCGGGGTCGCTCTCCCTGGCTGTCGACCGCCTGAAGTCGGGCAACCGCATGGAGGACCGGGAGCTGCAAAAACGGATCGATGCCAGGAAGTTCCCCCGGATCGAGGGCCACCTGGAACAGATCGCGCCCAATGGATCTGAGGCCAGCTACCGGGTGAGCGGTGAAGTGACGTTCCGCGGCGTGTCGCGCCGGTACGAGGATCGCATGAACATCACCCCGGTGGAGGACCGGACCATCCGCCTGACGGGTGAATCCAACTTCGACATCAGGGATTTCGGGATGCAGCCACCCAAGGTGCTCCTCCTCAAGGTTGAGCCGAAGGTCCAGGTGCGAGTGGAGATCTACGCAGTGAGGGACGAGTAGGAGACGCGACAGCCATGTGTCTTGGGATTCCGGGGCAGTTGGAGGAGATTTCGAGTGTCAACATGCATTTGGCGCGGGTGGACGTGTCGGGCGTGACGAGGATCGTCAACATCGGCCTGCTCGAGGACGAGGGCCTGGTGCCCGGCGACTGGGTGCTGATCCACGTCGGGTTCGCCATGTCGAAGATCGACGAAACCGAGGCCGAACTGGCCCTGGCCTCCCTGCAGCTGATGGGGCAGGCCTACGACGACGAATTGGACGCCTTCTGGCGATCGAAGATCTCGAGTGAAACGGGAGGTACATGATGGGAGTGGTCATCGGCGTCATGGTTGGCTACGCGCTCGGCTGCAGGGCAGGCCCGAACGCCTGGTCCGAGTTCGAAGAAGCCTGGCACACCATCTCCACGTCGAAGGAGGTCAGGGACTTCGCTGACGGGGCGCTCGCCATTGCGCGTGATCTCCTCGAGAAGAGGGTCGAGGTGATCACGGGCATCCTCGGTGCTCCGGACGACTCCTCACGTCTGCGCCCGGTGGCATAGGAGGACGAGGAGGGCAGCAGGAGGGCAGGCTGACTCATGAGGTTCGTCGACGAATACAGGGACCCGACGACAGCCGGTGCTTTGGTGGCACGGATCACCGCGCTGGCCGGCGACGACGCGTTCAAGTTCATGGAGGTGTGCGGCGGCCACACCCACACCATCTACCGGCACGGGATTGAGCACGTCCTTCCGGCCAACGTCGAGCTCGTGCACGGCCCCGGGTGCCCGGTCTGCGTCATCCCGATGGGACGGGTGGACGACGCCATTGCGGTGGCAAATGAACCCGGCGTCATCTTCACCTCGTTCGGCGACATGATGCGCGTGCCCGGCAGCAAGGGCAGCCTGCTCGACGCCAAGGCCGGCGGGGCGGACATCCGCTTCGTGTACTCGCCTCTCGATGCACTCCGGATCGCCGTGGAGAACCCGGACCGCTGTGTGGTCTTCTTCGCAGTCGGCTTCGAGACGACGGCCCCGTCGACCGCGCTCACACTGCTCGAAGCCCGGGCTCAGGAGGTCGCGAACTTCTCCGTTTTCTCCAACCACGTGACGATCGTCCCGCCCCTCCGGGCCATCCTCGAGTCTCCGGACCTCCGCCTCGACGGCTTCCTCGGGCCCGGACACGTCTCCACGGTGGTCGGGCAACGGCCTTACAGGTTCGTGCCCGCCGAGTACGGGCTGCCCCTCGTCACAGCCGGCTTCGAGCCGCTCGACATCCTGCACGCCATCGCCATGCTGCTCACCCAGATCCGCGAAGGCCGCTGTGAGGTCGAGAATCAGTATTCGAGGGTCGTGCGCGATGGGGGAAACCCGCGCGCGCTGGCCGTGCTGGCCGAGGTCTTCGAGCTGCGCCCCCACTTCGAGTGGCGGGGGCTGGGATTCATCGCGCAGAGCGGCCTCAAGCTGCGGCCGGAGTTCGCTGCCTTCGACGCCGAGCTGCGCTACTCAATTCCGAATGTCAGGGTGGCGGATCCCAAGGCGTGTCAATGCGGGGAGGTACTCAAGGGCGTGATCAAGCCCTGGGAATGCAAGGTGTTCGGCACAGCCTGCACGCCCGAGACCCCCATCGGGACCTGCATGGTCTCCTCGGAGGGCGCGTGTGCGGCGTACTACAACTTCGGGCGGATGCATCGCGAGGCCGCGGTGACGCTGGGGCGACGCAGCGGATCGCCGGCATGAGCCACGTTGCCACGTCGGAGGCGGCGCGACTCCGCCTCCGCGTGGCCGGCCTCGTCCAGGGAGTCGGGTTCAGGCCCTACGTGCACCGGCTGGCCACCGAGCTCGGGCTCACCGGCCACGTCGGCAACGACACGCGGGGGGTGTTCGTCGAGATCGAGGGGAGGAAGGATACGACGGAGGAGTTCGTTCGCCGCCTGGTCACGGAGGCGCCCGGTCCGGCCCGTATCGACGAGGTGCTCACCCGTGCGATGGCACCCAGCGGATCGACAGACTTCACCATCGTCGAGAGCCGAAGCCGCGGCACAGTCCAGACGTTCGTGTCACCCGACATCGCGACGTGTGGCGACTGCCTCGCCGAGCTGTTCGACCCCACCGCCCGACGGGCGCGCTACCCGTTCACCAACTGCACCAACTGCGGGCCCCGCTTCACGATCACCCTCAGCCTTCCCTACGACCGACCAAATACGACCATGCGCGGGTTCGCCCTGTGCGAGGCCTGCGCATCCGAGTACTACGACCCCGCGGACCGGCGCTTCCACGCGCAGCCGATCGCCTGCGCCGACTGCGGCCCGCGCCTCTGGCTGGAGCACCCGGCCGGGTCGGATCCGGTCGTCGGCTCGGATACGGCCATCGCCGGCGCCCAGGCGGCGCTCGCGCGGGGGGAGATCGTCGCCATCAAGGGTCTCGGCGGGTACCACCTGGCTTGCGACGCAGGCTCCGACGCCGCCGTGCAGCGACTCCGGGCACGGAAGCACCGCTTCACGAAGCCGTTCGCCGTCATGGCCCGGGACCTGCACACGGCCCGCACCCTGGCACGCGTCGGCACGCGTCCGAAGCCGAGCTCCTCACGTCGGCACAGCGGCCCATCGTCCTCCTTGGCCGGCGCCCTGGACCTGCCGAAGTGGCCATCTCGGCGTTGGTAGCCCCTGGGAACCCGCGGCTGGGCGTGCTGCTCCCCTACACGCCGCTGCATCACCTCCTCTTCGCTCCTGTCCCAGGGGCCGGCGACCTCGCCCCGGTGCCCGACGTGCTGGTCATGACCAGTGGCAACCTGACCGACGAGCCGATCTGCTACGAGGATGACGACGCCCGGCGTCGTTTGGGTGCTATCGCCGACGCGTGGCTGCTGCACGACCGCCCGATCCACGTCCCGTGCGACGACTCCGTGCTCGAGATCGACCCAAGCGATGGGAGCGAGCTGCCGCTGCGGCGGTCACGGGGCTACGCTCCCCTGCCCCTTCGGCTCCCGTTCTCGGCCGGGCCGACGCTCGCCGTTGGGGGCGAGCTGAAGAACGCGTTCTGCCTCGCGGCGGGCCGGGACGCGTTCATGAGCCAGCACATCGGCGACATGGGCAGCCTCGAGACGTGGGCTGCCTTCGAACGTTCGACCCGTCAACTGTCCGGCCTCTACGGCATCCGGGCGCCGGGGCTCGCCGCCGATGCGCACCCGGGCTACCAGACGAAGCGATGGGCCGAGGGAGCTTCCTCGCGGCCGGTGGCCGAAGTGCAGCACCACCACGCCCACATCGCGTCAGTGATGGCCGAGCACGGGGTCCCCGCGGGCCGGTGCGTCATCGGCATCGCGTTCGACGGGACGGGGTTCGGCACGGATGGCACGATCTGGGGTGGGGAGGTCATCGTCGCCGGCTACGGGGAGTTCGAGCGCGTCGGACACCTCAAGTCGGTGGCGCTGCCCGGTGGCGATGCCGCCATCCGCAGGCCCTGCCGCACGGCACTGGCCCATCTCTGGGGGGCCGGTATCGAATGGGCCGAGGACCTGCCGCCGGCCAGCGCCGTCTCGACCCAGGAGCGGGCCGTGTTGGCACGCCAGCTCGAACGCGAGACCGGTTGCGTGGCGACGTCGAGCATGGGACGCCTCTTCGACGCGGTGAGCTCGCTGCTGGGACTGTGCCACCGGACGACGTACGAGGCGGAGGCAGCCCTCTGCTTGCAGTGGGCGGCGGAGGAGGCGCGAGACACTGGCGTTTCCGCCCTCCCGTACCGATTCGACCTGACCGGCACCGAGTTGGACCCCTCTCCCGTCCTCCGGGCGCTGGTTGGGGACCTACGCCGCGGTGCCGACACGGGCGCCATGGCCGCCGGCTTCCACGCCGCCGTTGCTTTCATGATCGGCGATGCGGCGGAGCGCCAGAGGGCACGCGTGGGCATCGACGTGGTCGCCCTGAGCGGCGGGGTCTTCCAGAATGCGTTGCTGCTCGGCCTCGCCCGTCGCGAACTCGAGGTACGGCAGTTCCGGGTCCTGACGCACCGTGTCGTGCCACCGAACGACGGCGGCCTCGCACTGGGACAGGCGGTGATCGCGGGCTACCGCGCCGCCGCGGCGAGGACGGGGGCAGGGTGACGGGCGTGAACACGACCGGGAATCTGCCGGACGGAGCCGGAACGGCCGAGGACCTGGCGCCCGCTGCTCTGGCCTTGGCTCGCCGTTTCGCCGCCGGGGCCACCCTGTGGTGCGTGGCACCGCATGGGCCCGCCCACGCGCGCCACGTCGCAGTGGAGTTCGTGCACCCGGTCATCGTGGGCAAGCGTGCCTTGCCTGCGGTGAGCATCGACGAGCCCGGAGCTGCCCAGTCCGTGCGGCTGCTCTCCCGCCCTGGCGACCTCCTTTTGTGTATCGGCACAGCGGCTGACCCCGTGTTGCGCGACCTGGTCAACCGGGCGGACGCCTGGGGCCTGACCTCCCTCTGGCTGGGTAGCGGCCCGAGACCCGGGCGGGTCGGCCGTGACGCAGTTGCCGACCATGTGGTGTGGCTGGAAGGTGCGGAACCGGTACGTGCCGCGGATTCAGGCGACCTCGTGCTGCTTTACCACCTGCTGTGGGAACTGACCCATATCGTCTTTGAGCATCCGGGACTGCTCAGCCTGGAGGCCGAGTGCACCGACGAGATCTGCGTGACCTGCTCGGACGAGGGCCGAGTGGCCGAGGTTCGCGCCGTTCTGCCCGAAGGCCGTGCCGAGGTGGTGGCTGGCGGCCAGGCCGAGCAGATCGACGGCCGACTGATCGACGGCCTGCGACCCGGTGACCTCGTCCTGGTGCACGCCGGGATCGCCGTCACCAGCCTCATGGCGGAACGGCAGTCATGAGCGCTGGCGAGCCGACAGGTTTCCTCTATCCCTTCATTGAGGCGGAGGAACAGGATGCGGGGGCCCTCATGACTGAGCTGGTGAGGTCCGCCCAAGCCAAGATGCGGGAGTCGGCCTCCCTCCGCGCCGCCACACTCGAACGTTGCGGGGATCAGGTGGAGCGCGCCGCGGTCGGGATGGCCGAACACTTCGCTTCCGGTGGACGCCTCTTCAGTTTCGGCAACGGTGGCAGCGCAACCGATGCCCAGGGGACGGCGGAATTGTTCCGTCACCCACCGCACGGGACGCCGCTGCCTGCCTTGTCGCTGGTTGACGACCAGGCGGTCCTCACGGCGCTCTCCAACGATGTGGGATTCGAGCTGGTGTTCTCGCGGCAGCTCATCGCCCACGCTGGCCCGCTCGACATGGCCATCGGCTTCTCGACGAGCGGCGACTCGGTGAACATGCTGCGCGCTTTCGAGGAAGCGGCGCGTCGTGACGTCCTCACGGTCGGCCTGTGCGGCTACGAGGGATCCGGCATGGCGGTGAGCGATGCCGTCCACCACTGTCTGGTCGTACGCTCCGAGAGCGTCCACCGGATTCAGGAGGTCCAAGATGCGCTAACACTGGCACTGTGGGAGTCCGTCCAACGGCACCTGCCCGTGGCCGCGGCCGCTGCTGCATCGGGGGACCCATCGTGACCGGGG
The DNA here is from genome assembly GCA_963764305.1 of uncultured Acidimicrobiaceae bacterium. Lineage (GTDB taxonomy): Bacteria > Actinomycetota > Acidimicrobiia > Acidimicrobiales > RAAP-2 > Bog-473. Next base: position 168,407 of record CAVXSD010000009.1, read on the forward strand.
CGGCGCCCGAACCGGTCGCGAGCAACGGCAACACTGCGTCAGGCGACAGGGAGGCCGCAGTCTTCGGGCGCATCGAGGCGTTCCGCCGCCGACGTCCTCGGCTGCGCGACGACGTCGTGACCCTGGCCCACGGCGCGGGTGGCAAGGCGTCGGCCGCCCTGCTCGAGGCCGTCTTCCTGCCCGCCTTCGCGCCCGGGGACGAGGACGGCCATCGGCCGGCCCAGACCGACGCCGCCCTGGTTGCGCTCCCTTCGGGTGACCGGCTGGCCTTCAGCACCGATTCCTATGTCGTGAAGCCCCTACGATTCCCCGGCGGCTCCGCTGGCCATCTGGCCGTGCACGGAACCATCAACGACCTGGCCATGATGGGGGCGCGGCCGATCGCCATCTCCGCCGCCTTCGTGCTCGAGGAAGGCATGGCGATCGACGTCCTGCGCGAAGTGGTGGCCGACATGGCGGAGGCGGCGGCCTTCGCCGGGGTTCCCATCGTCACCGGTGACACCAAGGTGGTCGACCGTGGCGCGGCGGACGGCATGTACATCACTACCGCCGGCGTGGGAGTGGTGCCCGCCGGCCGGGAGCTGACTGCGGCGAAGGTCGCCGTCGGCGACGTCGTGCTCGTCTCGGGCACCATGGGCGACCACGGGACCGCGGTCATGCTGGCCCGCGGGGACCTGGCTCTGGAGGCGGATGTCGCCTCGGACACGGCCCCGCTGCACGACCTGGTCGAGGAGCTCCTCGCAGCCGCTCCCGACACCCGCTGGCTGCGCGACTCGACCCGTGGGGGCGTGGGTACCGTGTGCAACGAGCTGGCGCGTGACGCCGACCTCACAGTGGTCCTCGACGAGGGGTCCTTGCCAATCCTGGCCGCCGTCGCCGCCGCCTGCGAGCTGCTGGGGATCGACCCGCTCTACGTGGCCAACGAGGGGAAGCTCGTAGCGGTCGTTCCACCGGACCAGGCGGATGCGGCTTTGAACGCGCTCCGCACGCACCCACTTGGCTCGAGTGCGGCGCGCGTCGGCGAGATCCACGCCGAGCCGCCGGGGATTGTGGTCTTGCGGACTTCCATGGGCGGGACACGCATCGTCGACATGCTCGTCGGCGACCCTTTACCGCGCATTTGCTGACGGGGCCGATCGTGAGTCTCGGCACAGGGCGAGACTGAACTGGTCCCGCAGTGCACCGGCACGCCGCATTGGCGCGTGCCGACTTCGATCGTCGTATGAAGAGCCGCAAAACCCGGCCGATTCCGAAGAGTCACTAATGAACTCAAGGGTTGAAGACCGCTACTGACCTGGGCCGATGGGAGAGAGGAGCCCCGGCGGCGCGACGGCACCACACCGCCACGCAGCCCGCGACCGATCGGAGGCGACGAAGCGGGCAGGCCGCCGGCAGGGCCGCGGAGCCACCGGGCGCACCCCACCCGAGCAGCGGGGCGGAGGGGACGCACGGGAGCGGAGAGGCGGGGCTTTTGGGGGGAGCCAAGAGCTTTTGGCCCCTATCCCCAAGCAGGCACCATGGAGCTATCTGTAGCTGGCGATTCCACTGAGCTGATTTCATGACGCCGGTGTCTTATTTATGCTGGTCAGACGTCATATAGCGTCCGTAGGCGTTTACCCGAATTCGTAGGTCGCGCGGCATATCCGCGGCACATTTGGCGCCACCATCGCCCCTCAGGTCGTCAGCGAGGAAAGACGAAGTTCCAACCCGATTCATCGCAGTTCGGGCAATGCGGGATTCCTTCCAGAACCAAAACGTCCTTCAAGGGAAAACCCCACCCACAGCCGCCGCAGCCCCAACCCAACGGAACCTCTAACGCGAACGCAGGTCCGACTGGATCTACGCCAGGGTTCTCGGCCCGAGCCCTGTCCAGAAACGCAACCTTCTCGTCGGCGGCCAGGTCCGCGAATCGACGGGGTTCCGACATGCGGCGGATGATACTGAGCCGCTGCCCCCGGCGCCCATCAGCCGCGGAGATGTGTTCTAGCCCGTGCCTGACTCGAATCTCAGGACACCGGCCTTCAGGTCCTAAGGTCGTCGAAACAGGCAATCGAAGGGCAGACGGGAACGATGGTCACAGCGAAAGTCGCACACCCAAGCGTCAAAGAGCGCCGAACTAAGGGCAAAGACGCCCGTGAGTTGACGCCGCTCTCCAGCCACGGCAGGTGGGCCACGGCCCCGGACCGTCCCGACCCGGTGGCATTGCTCGAAGCGCAAAACGCAACTCGGGAGCCGGACCTGGTGCCCGTTCGCCATGGTCGGATGGTGGCGTCTCCATTCACGTTCTACCGGGGCGCCGCAAGGATCATGGCAGCCGACCTGAAGGACACGCCCACGGCCGGCCTGAACGTCCAGTTGTGCGGCGATGCACATCTGTCGAACTTTGGTGCGTTTGCATCGCCGGAGCGGACCTTGCTGTTCGATCTCAACGACTTCGATGAGACCCTGCCGGGACCTTTCGAATACGACGTGAAGCGCATGGCTGCGAGCTTCGCCATCGCGGCACGTAACAACGGCTTCAGTGCGGCTGATGTCACGGCGACGACACTCACCTCCGTCAGGGCGTATCGAGAAGCTTTGGCCGAGTTCTCTGAGATGGGAAACATGGACATCTGGTACGCGCGACTCACCGAACAAGAGCTGATGGACGCCATCAACGCCCTCACCAAAGGAGCGCGAACGAAACAGGCGTCTGCCCAGGTCAAGAAAGGCGCACAACGCGCCCAGAAAACCGCAGAGAAGGCCCATACGCGCGACAGCTTGCAGGCACTGTCGAAGCTCGGCGAAGTGGTTGACGGTCGTTACCGGATAGTCAGCCAGCCCCCGGTGGTAATCCCGGCGCGCGACCTTGAGGCGATGTATGGGTACTCAGCCGACGAAATCGAGGAGATGATCCACCAGCAGTTCCGCGCCTATCGGGCCACCCTGCAGGAGGATCGCCGGCACCTTCTTGAGCGATTCGAGATCGTCGACGTGGCGCGCAAGGTGGTAGGCGTCGGCAGTGTCGGCACCCGGGCGTTCATTGTCCTGCTCCAAGGCCGCGACGAGCGCGACCCGCTGTTCCTCCAGGTCAAGGAGGCGACGGCCTCGGTGCTCGAAGACCACCTCCCTAAATGCCGGTTCAAGGAACCGGGTGAGCGGGTGGTCCAGGGCCAGCGGTTGATGCAGGCGGCAAGCGACATCTATCTGGGGTGGACGAAGGGGGTCGAGGCCAATCGCCACCTCTATTGGCGCCAGCTCCGCGACATGAAGGGTTCGGCCCTCGTCGAGACGATGAGCCCGGTCATGCTCGGGTTCTATGCCAGTATCTGCGGCTGGACTCTGGCCCGCGCCCATGCCAGGTCGGGAGATGCCGTCAAGCTCGCCGGATACTTGGGCAACAGCGACAAGTTCGACCGGTCCATCACCGACTTTTCAGAACGTTACGCAGACCAGAACGAGCGAGACTACCTAGCGTTCAAGAACGCGATCCGCTTTGGACGGCTCGAAGCGGTTGAGGGTATCTGAGAGGGCAAGCGGTACGTCAATCGGACCCGTCCCACGCCTATCAGAGGAGAAATGTGAACGACGCCGCGGCGAGCAAGGGCTGGCTGGCGCTCGTCCCTCTTGCTACAGCGCAGTTCCTCATGGTGCTCGACCAGTCCGTGATGAACGTCTCGATCGGCGCGCTGGTCACGGACTTTCACACCACGGTCAGCACGATCCAGGCTGTCATCACCCTCTACTGCCTGGTCATGGCCATGCTCATCCTCACCGGGGCCAAGATCGGAGACATCATCGGCCGCCGCCGCGCGTTCATGATCGGTCTAGTCATTTACGCCTGCGGGTCAGCTCTGACCGCGGCGTCGCAGTCGGTGGAGGTCCTCGCTCTCGGGTGGTCGCTGCTCGAAGGCATCGGTGCAGCTCTCGTCCTTCCCGCGCTCGCCGCTCTGATCGCCGGCAACTTCGAAGGATCTCGACGCAAGGTCGCGTACGCCATCATCGGAGGTGTCGCCGGCGCGGGGATCGCGGTCGGCCCGATCCTGGGCGGATGGGCCACAACGGAGGTCACCTGGCGGATCGTCTTCGTCGGTGAAGTCATCATCGTCGCCTTCATCCTGATCATGACGCCCAAGGTGGCAGACGCCCCACGCCCAGATCCCAGACCCAAGCTCGACATCTTCGGATCGGTGCTTTCTGCCGGCGGCCTCGGGCTCTTCGTCTTCGGCGTTCTGCAGTCGAGCACCTGGGGGTGGCTCAAGCCGAAGAACTCGCCGTTCACGATCTTCGGCTTCTCAATTACCCTCTTCGTCATCGCCGCTGGCGGGGCCCTGCTCTGGGGATTCGTCACCTGGCAGCGTCACCGCGAGGCGATCCACCGCGACCCGCTCGTCCACTTGTCGCTGGCCCGGATCCCGCCAGTGCGATCGGGGCTAATTGGGCTCTTCAGCCAAAACCTCATCCTGATGGGGATCTTCTTCGTCGTGCCTCTCTATCTGCAATTGGTGCTCGGACTCAACGCGCTTGAGACAGGGATCAAGATGCTGCCCGTCTCGATCACCATGTTCGCGACCTCGGCAATCGGCTCGAAACTCTCTAACCGATTTCCCGTGCGCTCCATTGTTCGGAGCGGCCTTGTCGTGACCATCGCAGGCGCGCTCATCCTGCTCGCGACGATCAGACCCACCCTCTCCGATGCTGGGTTCGCCATCGGCATGGGGGTACTCGGCATCGGGATTGGCCTCATGGTCTCCCAACTGGGCAATGTGATTCAGTCGTCGGTCGAGGAGTCGGGTCGGAGCGAAGCCGGTGGACTCCAGTACACCGGCCAGCAGCTCGGCTCTTCTCTTGGTGTGGCGTTCATCGGAGCTATCGTGCTGATGGGACTCACCAGTACCTTCATTTCCAACGTTGAGCACGATCCGCGCATCAGCGCCGACGTGTCGGCCCAAGTCGGCGTTGCAGCGGGCTCCAACACCAACTTCGTCTCCTCCACACAGGTCGAGGCCGCAGCGAAACAGTCAGGCCTCGACCAGGCGACAACGGCGGCGTTGGTAGAGGACTACGAGTCGGCACAGCTTCGATCGCTCAAGGCCGGCCTCCTTGCCGCAGCGCTCCTCGCCCTGATCTCGCTGGGGTTCACGAGAGAGCTGCCGCACCAGCGTCCGGTTCGGCCAAAGAGACCGGATTCCGCGGTCATTTCAACCTGAGCCGGGACGACCACGAAACCGGAGGAGGTGTCCCCAAACGCCATCGGGAGGGTGACACGGCACTTTCGGGCCCCATCGAGCACTCGGCAAGAGACCGAAGGCAGAGTTAACCTACAGGCCTGTCAACCAGATCGACAGCAGCCCCGCATGACTAGTCCGGTGGCGCAGCTCTCACTGGTTCACTAACGACGCGTTGAGATGAGGGGCGATATGAAGAGAGAGACGATGAAGGGAGACAGCGGCGTGGTGCATTACGTTCCTTCCTCGTTCTTGGAACGCTCCCATACCGGCAACGTTCGTCCGGCGTCCCATTCTCAGTGGCGGCGGAGCCACGCACGCGCTGATAGATCAATACCTCGTGCCTGAGTCCGCTGAGCCAATGCAGACTCCGAATGCGCTGACTCCGGATGAGGCAGTTCCCCAGGTGCCGACGCGGCAAGCCGCGTCAGAACCGCAGGGGTCTACGTTGAATGCGGGTTTGCGGATCGTCGACCTCATCGCAGGGACTGCGAAGGTGGGCGTCGGCGCGGTGACCCTCGTGGCCGCCGAGATGACGAGCAGATCCGTGAGGATCGCGAGGGTCGTCGTACCCGAGTCGATAGCTGAGGGCCCACTTGACGCGGTTGAGCGACGCCTCGGACTGCGTCAGGACGAGGCCCGCAAGAGCGAAAGGGAGAATCGAGCCAACGTGGCCGAAGCTGCGGAGTCCGTGCTCAATCGGGTCGTCGTCGGGGTTGTGGACATGCTGGACATGGAGCAGTTGATCGATCATGTGCCGATCAACAAGGTTGTGGCCAGAGTCGATCTCCCAGGAGTAGTCGACGAGATCGACCTCGCGGGGGTCATCCGTGAGTCCACGACCGGACTGGGTGCAGAGACACTCGACGCGAGCCGTGCCGGGCTCATGGCCATGGATTTGTGGAGTGCCCGAGTGGTCGACAGGATCCTCCGGCGCAAGGAACCGCGTGACTTGGCGGTCCAGGGGAATGGCATTGCTCGACCAGAGAGTGTGAAACCTGAGGTCATCTCGTGAGTCGCCATCGCGAGATCCGCAGTGAGCGAGGGCAGCAGCTCCAGGGCCTTCGAGCGGGATTCGTTTCTCGGGCAGTGGCGAGCGGGACTGATGTTGTTCTCGTTCTCTGTATCTATGTCGTTGGAGTGATCATGGTGAGCATTGCATGGGATCTCTTTTTTTCGAAGTCGATTTCGGTTGCGGCTCCCCCGCATTGGTTGAACGATCTGTTGGTGTGGATCCTTCTCGTCGGTGTACTTGACAGCCGGTTGGTGGTCCACCGGACGCACGCTTGGGAAGCAAATGATGGGCTTACGAGTCGTCCGTTCGGATGGGAGTCCTCTTCGGTTCTTGCGAGCGCTTTTTCGAGCGCTCCTCTGCGCTTCTTTCTTCCCGGTGCTTCTGCTGGCCTTGGTGAACCGCCGAAATCGAGGTCTCGAAGACGTAGCCTTTAGAACTGTGGTCACCTACGACTGGCTCCCAGCAAGTGACGAATCGCTGGCTGAGCCCTCCCTAGACGCCCAACCAATGATTGAAGCGCGCATTTCATCGGTTCCGACTGTGCGCTCCTGACGAGGGTCGTCACCCCTCTTCGTCCTGTCACTAGTCCGCTTTGCCCGCCGAGTTGCCCTTGATGGGCCCCGGCTCCCCGGCTGTCCGCTTCCCGGCGGGTCCCCCCTCCCGTCGCCACTAGCGCTCAAGAGGGTCGTTAGCCAGCGCCGCCCAACCACTCGGCAGCTTGGGCGGCGAGGGGGTCCGGAGGGTACTGCGGGACATCATGAGCTGAGAGGTGACATCCAGCACGCACCTTGAGGACTTCTGTCCCTATGCGCCAGGGGAGATCCCGGACCAGAATCGGTTCAGAAGGAGCGTTTCGCCATGGCAGAGGCAGAGAAGAGTTCGAGCGCTGTCGACATCATGAGCGGCTCGGACGCCCTGTTGTGGACGATCAGTTCCGATCCGGTGATGCGCCCGACCATCGTGGCGCTCATGGTCCTGGACGGGAAGCCTGACTGGGCAGAGGTCCAGGCGCGCGTCGCTGGGCTGACCGAGGCGCTCCCTCGCCTGCGCTCCCGTGCGGTGAACCGGGCCCCGGGCCGGGGGCGGCCGCGGTTCGTGCTGGACGAGACATTCGACCTCGACATGCATCTGCGCCGCATCCGGCTGCCCGAACACGGGGCCATGCGGGACGTCCTCGACATGGCCCAGACGATGGCGACGAGCGGGTTCGACGCTGCGCTGGCGCTGTGGGAAGCCGTCCTCGTCGAGGACTCGGACGTCGACCGTGCCGTCCTCGTCATGAAAGTCCATCACGCCCTCATCGACGGCGTGGGCGGACTTGCCGTGCTTGCGCAGCTCTTCGACGCCGTCCGTCCGGTGCCGCACCCGGGCGTCGGGGCACGGCCGCCTTCAGAGGGGCCGGATCCCCGGCCGCGTCACTCTGCCCCTGACCGAATGCCGGACCTTCCCGGTGCGGTACGGCTCGTCGGCGACGCGCTCGACATGGCGACGCATCCCGTCCGCTCGCTCGGCCAGCTGGTCGCCGTAGGAAGCTCGGTCGGCCGGTTGATGACTCCTGCAAGGAGACCTATGTCGCCGATCATGACTGGGCGCAGCTTCCGGCGCCACGTTGAGATCATCGACCTCGACCTCACGACTCTCAAGCGTGCCGCCAAGGCGTGGGGTGGCACGGTGAATGACGTGTTCCTCGCGTCAGTCGTGCGCGGCCTCACCCTCTACCATGAGCAGCACGGCGTCGCAGTAACGGGGTTCCGCGCCCTAATGCCGGTGAATGTACGTGACGCAGCGGATCACGAGGGCGGCAATCACTTCGTGCCCGCTCGGTTCGTAATCCCCGTCCACCACGACCTCGCGGACGGTGTGGCAGAGGCCAAACGGAACGCCGAACTGTGGAAGCACGCGCCGGGCCTCGCCATGAGCGACGTCCTGGCCACCGGCTTGAGCGCCCTGCCCGCCGCGGTAGCCCGAGGCCTTTGGAGCTCGATGCTCATGGGCGACGACTTCTGCATCACGAACATTCCTGGACCTCCCTTCCAGGCCTTCCTGGCCGGTGTTGCCGTCGAAGGCATCTACGCCGTCTCACCGCCATCGGGGGCCGCCCTCAACGTGTCACTGGTCTCCACGGCAGAACGGGCCTGTGTCACCATCACCACCGATGTCGCGGCCGTTCCCGACAGTCCGAAGCTCGCCGGCTGCCTCGAGGACGGATTCTCCGAGGTCTGCTCCGCTCGTCCACCCGGCCCCCCGCGGGCGACATGACGGCCTCTGTCGACCTCCTAACGGAGCTTGATGCATCGTTCCTGTACATGGAATCCTCCCATACACCTATGCACATGGGCTCGATCGGGATCTTCGAGGGGAGCCCATTGCGCGACGGCCGCGGATGCCTCCGCCTTGACGAGGTGCGGGCCCAGGTGCAGAGCCGACTGCATCTGGTGCCGAAGCTGCGTAAGGTCGTCCGACTCCCGCTGCTGGGCGAGGCCGCACCCGTGTGGGTGGATGACCCCGACTTCGACATCACTGGCCACGTGCGTGCGGCGGCGCTGCCCGAGCCCGGCGACGAAGCCCAGTTGTTGGCGCTCTGCGCCCGACTGATGTCGTCGCCGCTCGATCGCGACCGCCCGCTGTGGGAAATCTGGCTCATCGACGGACTCGCGGACGGGGGCGTGGCGGTGTTCGAGATGATGCACCACTGCATGGCAGACGGCCTGGCCGGTATCGAGCTTGCCAGTGTCCTGCTCGACCTCGAGACCCGTCCGTCGGGCCACCCCAACGCGGACTGGTGGGAGCCCGCTCCGGCGCCCCGGAGGGCCGCGGTGATCGCCGACGGACTGGCCCATTTCGGCGGGGTCATGTCGATGCTCGCGGCGGACGCGTGGCATGCCGTATGGCAACCGTCCCGGGCGGGCCTCATACTCTCGCGCTACACCTCCGCGTTCTACGACCTGCTTTCCCCGACGCCAGAAGCTCCGCATCTGTCGCTGAACGCTCCGGTTGGGTTCGATCGCCGGGCCCTCGTCGTCCGTCAACGAATCGACGATCTTCGCCGGGCCGAGCATCTTTTCGGCGTGACGCTCAACGACCTGCTGCTGACAGTCGTCGCGGCCGGCGTGCACGATCTCCTCTCGGCCCGGGGCGAGGTGATGGATGGCCGCCAGTTGGAGGTGCTCGTCCCGGTCGGAGCCGACCACCAAGGCGATCATCGGCTGGGCAACGAGATTTCGGCCATGTTGGTGCGGCTCCCGATAAGTGCCGCCCCGGCGGTGGAGCGGCTCCGTGAGGTGGCCGGGGCACAGCGCTCCCACAAGGAGCGCGGCCAGGCGCGAGCGACGCACCTGTTGTTGTCATCACTCAACACTTTGCCCCCGGCGGCGGTATCGGCCGCCAGCCACCTCATGGGCCATCAGCCCTTCGTCAACTTGGTCGTGACCAACGTGCAGGGGCCCGACGTGCCGCTCTACTTGCTGGGGGCGCGCATGCTCGAAGTCGTTCCCTTCGTCCCGCTGGGGGGCAACCTTAGCGTGGGCGTGGCGGTGCTCTCCTACAACGGCCTCTTCACGATCGGCATCCTGGCCGACCCCGACGCCTGCCCTGATGCTGACATCCTCACCGGGGGAATCGGCCGGTGCTTCGCCGAGCTCCTCGACCCGGGGCGGTCGGTGTCCGTAAAGCAGTCGGCGTCCGTAGAGCAAGTGTCGGCTTAAGTAGCTCCCGATAAGAATCCCCGAAAAACAGGAGATCCCCCGGGGGTTACGAGAGGGTCGTCGGCACATCAAGCAGAGCATCGCGGCAGTACTGACGAAGCAAACGCCTACATGTTTTGCCAGTCGTTCCGGAGACGTATTGTTGCCCTCCGCCCGACTCAGATTCGGTGATCATGTCGCTGGGTAGAAGGGGCGTTCACGCTGAGAGCTGGCTCCCTCTGGCCGCGCCCGTGCCAGGCATCTCATGAAGCCAGAAACCGCCAGGATCCGACGATCCGCTGTGGGGTTGCCAAAAAAGCCCCTCTGACCTGCTGCGATGGAGCGGAAACGGGATTCGAACCCGCGACCCTCACCTTGGCAAGGTGTTGGATTTGGTCCACCTGGTTCCTGCGGGTCCCTGGCGTGCGGGTCCGTCCACCCAGTTTCCACACCGTCCATCCAGTCCGTCGCTGCGGTGGAGCACTCTAATATCCATACCAACATGAATCGCCGAGACAGGTCCAGCTCAGATTTGGGCTGTGTCCTTGCCGAAGTCCGTCGTGCATCACCGGACGGCGATGGTGGATGGTCATAACGTGGCTCAACGTCGGCCGCGGGACACGCCCGCGTTCAAGCCTCGGGCAGCGTGACGCGACGGGGCCGGCCGTCGTTGGGAGTGTGGCCCGGGCGGGGGTGGAATCCGGAGGCGAAGCGCCCGTACGAAGTGTCGGCGAGACTGGTGACGTCGTCGCCAGAGCGTCGGCGTCACCGCCAGCGAGGAGAGGACCGTGGACCTGAGCGCATATCCCATTGAGAAACCAGAAGGCATGAACGTCATCGTCGGCCAAGCACACTTCGTGAAGACGGTCGAGGACCTTCACGAGGCCCTGGCAGGAGCGAGCCCGCACCTGCGCTTTGGGATCGCCTTCTGCGAGGCCTCCGGTCCCTGTCTCATCCGTCGCTCGGGCAACGAAGACGATCTCATCGACCTGGCCGCTCGGAACGCCGAAGGGATCAGCGCGGGTCACACGTTCGTCGTCTTTCTTCGAGAGGGGTTTCCGGTGAACGTTTTGAACGCCATTAAGAATGTTCCAGAGGTATGCACAGTCTTTTGCGCGACCGCCAACCCGGTCGAGATTCTCGTCGCGCAGACCGAGTTCGGTCGAGGCATCATCGGGGTCATAGACGGCCTCCCGCCAGCCGGCGTGGAGACGGCGGCAGACGAGGCTGACCGCAAGGCTCTCTTGCGGAAAATGGGCTACAAGCTCTAGGCCGATGATTGCTGTCGGGATTCACGAAGACCGACCTCCAGTCTTGCACTCGTTCGCAGGGCGTGGGGAGCTGGTACGCGTCGACCAGCAAACCGACTGCTGTGTTCGCCACGGCCTACGGCACCTTGCCCTGCGGTTCAGCGCAAGCCATCATCGCCTGGGGCTGACCCCGGCCGGCCGTGGCTCAGCGGACTCCTGGCTCAGCTGGCGCGGTCGGCGTGCTCCACGGTAGCGTCGCTACCAGGGAAGAAGAGGGTTTCGTGACCGCTGTCGTCCCAACGGACCAGGTAGGGCGCGCCGCCCCCAGAGCCCCTCACCTCGAGCACCAGGCAGGCGCGCACCGGCTGGCCCGTGCGATGGCCGCGCACGACGATCCGGTCTCCCACGTTGGCATCCATGGCTGCTCCTTTCGTGCCATCCCATTATGACCCGGATCCAGCGTGACACAGGGCCGAAGGTCCCGCCATCGGTGCCGCTGCGGGTCGATGTCGTGGAGGTCGGATGTCGCTCTCGATGATGTCGACCTAACTGCTCTGGTGAGGTTCAACGCTGCAGACCTCGAACGCGAGCGTCGGCGAGACTCTGCCGCGCTGGGTGTTCTCCTCAGTGCCCGTCGTACCGCGCGCGCTGTCGTAGTGGGGCACGCGTGGTGACTGAGAGGATCGAGCAAGCGTCGATGCCTTCGGCGCTGACGGATCCAACCGAGGCGGTCGAGGACCTGCTGCGCTCGCTGAGGACCCACCCGGAGGGGCTCAGCTCTCGCGAGGCGCAGCGACGCCTTACGCAATACGGCTCCAACGAGCTCGAGCGCCGGCGGGGTTCACAGTGGCCGCGAGAGCTGGCACGCCAGTTCACGCACCCGCTGGCGTTGTTGCTGTGGGCAGCTGCGATGCTGTCGTTCCTCGTCGGCAGCATCACGATCGGCGTTGCGGTGGTGCTGATCATCGTGCTGAACGCAGTGGTCGCCCTCATTCAGGAGCGCCACACGGAGAAGGCGGTCGAGGCGCTCGCTGGGTACATACCTCAGAAGGTCACGGTCATCCGCGACCGCACCCCGAAGGTAGTCGACGCCGCCGAGCTCGTTCCCGGCGATATTGCGCTGATCGAAGAGGGCGAGCGGATCGCCGCCGATATGCGGTTGATATCGGGCTCAGTCGAGGTCGACATTTCGACGATTACCGGCGAGTCCGTCCCGGCGATGCGCTCGGCGGAGTACCACGACCACGACCGTCCCCGTTTACAAGCGCCGCGAACTCCTGTTCGGAGGCAGCATGTGCACGGGCGGTGACGCGCAGGCGGTCGTGTTCGCCACCGGGATGCACACCGAACTGGGCCGGATCGCGGCGCTCTCTCAGGGCGTCAAGGAGGACCCGAGCCCGCTCGATCAACAGGTGCGCCGGGTCTCGTGGCTGATCGCCAAGGTCGCGGTTGCGCTGGCGATCGCATTTGTCCCGGTGGCGATCTTCGTGACGGGGCTGTCGCCGCGAAGCGCCATTACGTTTGCGGTCGGACTCCTGGCAGGCATGGTTCCCGAGGGACTGCTTCCAGTGATCACCTTGTCACTCGCTGTGGCGGTGACGCTTCTGGCCCGGCGCGGGGCGGTCGTAAAGCGGATGAGCTCGGTCGAGACGCTCGGGAGCACGGACGTGATCTGCACCGACAAGACGGGAACGCTGACTCAGAACCGGATGCACCCGGTCGCGGTTTGGATATGCCCCGGTGAGATCAGGCTCGACGCCGAAGGGGCTCCGGAAACCGGACCGGCGCAGGCGCCGCTGAGCGCGCTGATTGAGACCGCGGCGAGCTGCAGCAACGCGCGCCTGGACGCGGGGAGGGAACCGTCGGGTGACCCGACCGAGATCGCGGTACTGCAGGCCGCACTGGCACTGGGCGGCGATGTCCAGGCCGACCGGCGTGAACGGTTCCGCCAACACGAATACAACTTCGACGCGCACTGCAAGCTGATGAGCACGCTCGACGCCGGCGACGGCTTCAACTGGTTGCACACCAAGGGCGCGCCCGAGTCCGTGCTCCCGGCCTGCACCACGGTTCTCGAGCGCGACGGTACCGAGGTCGCACTTGGGCGATCACGACGCCAGGAGATCGCCAGGCGGGTCTCCTACTACGCCGGCCAGGGACAGCGCGTGCTGGCGTTCGCTCGACGGTCGCTGCCGCTGACGGGCGTGGTGCCGGCGCGCGAGGAGGCCGAGCAGAGGCTGTGCTTCGTCGGACTCGTGACAATGCTCGATCCGCCACGGCCCGAGGTCGCAGACGCGATCGCCCGCTGCCACACGGCTGGGATCCGCGTGATCGTGATCACCGGCGATCACCCGCTGACGGCTGCGGCGATCGCCCGGCGAGTCGGCATCGGCGGGAAGGATCCGCTGGTGATCGACGCCGATCGCTTTGATCATCGTAGCGAGCAAGAGATCGAGCGGGCTATATCCGGCAACGGAGAGGTAGTGTTCACGCGCGCCTCACCCGAGGCAAAGCTGCAGATCGCCGAAGCGCTCCGGGCCGACGGTCATGTGATTGCAATGACTGGTGACGGCGTCAACGACGCACCCGCGCTCCGGCGGGCCGACATCGGGGTGGCGATGGGCAAGACAGGCACCGACGTCGCGCGCGAGGCTGCGACGATGGTCCTTACGGACGATAACTTCGCCACCATCGTGACGGCAGTGCAGGCGGGTCGCGTCGTCTACGACAACATCCGCAAGTTCATCATCTACATTTTTGCCCACGCCACGCCTGAGACGCTCCCCTTCCTGGTCTTCGCACTGGCCGGTGGCGCCGTGCCACTGCCGTTCCCCGTACTCCTGCTCCTCGCCTTCGACGTCGGCACCGAAACGCTCCCCTCGCTCGCGCTCAGCCGCGACCCGCCAGAGCCCGGGATCATGGCTCGCCCCGCGCCGCCGGTCCGAAGGTTTGATCCGCCGGCCAATGCTGATCCGCGCCTGGCTGTTTCTGGGCCTGATCGTCGCCCTCCTCTCGCTCGCCGGGTTCTTCTACGTGCTCACCCAGGCCGGCTGGCACTCCGGCGACCTCACCGGCGTCCACACCCGCTTCCACCACGCCTACCAGCAGGCGACGACGATGACCTTCCTTGGGGTCATCTTCGGGCAGATCGGCACAGCTTTCGCGGTCCGCACCCAACGGGCGTCGCTGCGCTCGGTCGGAGCGTTCAGCAATCGATATCTGTTGTGGGCGATCGCAGGCGAACTTGCCATCGCTGCGGTCTTCGTGCTCACGCCGCCGTTTCAGGCGCTGCTCGGCACCGCGGTTCCGCCCGCGCACGATCTGCTGCTGCTGATCCCGTTCCCGTTCATCGTCTTGGGCGCCGATGAGCTCCGCAAATTCGTGATCCGGGCTAGGTCCTCGCCGCGAGCGCCGGCGATCACACCACCACGCGTCGCCTAAAACACCACGCCGAAATGAGACACACCCTCGTCGACGAACCGTGCGGCGGAATCGCCACGATCTGGCGGCGTCGATCGAACTCACCGGACGGTGCGCACCGCGACGGAGCCACTACGAAGCGCACCAGTACACCCGGCGTGGCCATGGTGCCTTACACCGTTACCTACACCGGATAACCGATCCCCGGGCTCAGAGCTACGAGGTTGGCGCGAGAAATTCAACCGACCGACGATCTGAACCTAGTGGAAACGATCGGGTGCACACGTGGACTTCTTCCGAAGGTGACCGTGCCCCCCGGTCGCTGAGCGGGTCGGCCTTTGACGCTGGATCGCTTTCGATCATTGGCCCGGCTGAAGAGCTCGAGTACGCGGTCGAAAATCTCGGGATTTTGATTCGCCGGTGAACTGCCAGCGCAAGTGTTCCGGAGAGCTCTATGAATCTCGCCGGGACGTGTGGTCGGTCTCTGCTCGCGATAGTCGCTGCGCCCACTCCGGGCACTATATGGGCTACCCACGAGCGATACTGGGCGACGTGAACTAGTGTCCTGACCCAAAGATTCTTGTCCAAATAGGAATTTTCCTGTCATCTTCCGCGTTCTCATCGTCATCAACGACGATGGGAGGCAGTGATGGCGAGACGGGGAAGGCCGACTGAAGATCTCGTGCTGAGCGATGACGAGCGCGAGACGCTCGAGCGCTGGGCGCGACGGCCGAAGAGCGCGCAAGCACTGGCGCTGCGATGCCGCATCGTGCTCGAGTGCGCGAAAGGTCAGACCAACACGGTCGTGGCTGAGCGCCTCCATGTCACACGTGCCACGGTGGGCAAGTGGCGCCGGCGGTTCGTCGCGCAGCGCCTTGACGGCCTCCACGACGAGCCCCGACCCGGCGTGCCCGCTCGGTGAGCGACGAAGACGTCGAGAGGATCGTGGTCAAGACCCTCGAAGAGACGCCCGACGACGCCACGCATTGGTCGATCCGTTCCATGGCCCAGGCGACGGGGATCAGCCGCTCGAGCGTGAACCGGATCTGGCAGGCCTTCGGGCTCAAACCCCACCTCAGCGAGACCTTCAAGCTCAGCCCCGACCCGCTCTTCGTCGAGAAGGTCCGCGACATCGTGGGCCTCTACGTCAACCCACCCGAGGCTGCACTTGTGCTCTGCGTGGACGAGAAGACCCAGGTTCAAGCCCTCGACCGCACCGCACCGATCCTGCCGCTGCGTCCCGGGCTCCCCGAGCGGGCCACGCACGACTACGTCCGCGGCGGCACCACCAACCTCTATGCCGCGCTCGACATGGCTTCGGGGAAAGTCATCGCGGACATGACCGAACGCCACCGAGCCATCGAGTTCAAGAAGTTCTTGAACCTCATCAACCGCAGCGTCCCCCAAGACCTCGACGTGCACTTGATCGTCGACAACGTCTCGACCCACAAAACCCCTGAGATCCACCGCTGGCTGATCCGTCATCCCCGGTTCACCTTGCACTTCACGCCTACCTACAGCTCATGGATGAACGTGGTGGAGCGCTGGTTTGCCGAGCTCACGACGAAGTGGTTGCGCCGAGGCACGCACCGCTCGACCAAGGAACTCGAAGCATCGATCACCGACTGGATCGACACTTGGAACGAGAACCCGCGCCCGTTCATTTGGCACAAGAGCGCCGACGAGATCCTGACTGCGCTAGCTGGATATTGCGCGCGAATCTCCGAGTCAGGACACTAGTTGCTACTTCCCTATGACGAAAAGCGATTCACTTGGATCATGACCGAGGAGCTAGGAGTTGAGTCCCAGCCAGTGGTGTACGACCAGGTGAGCTGAAGCAGGATCCCCCAGACGCGACGATCACCGCGTCAACCTCAAGAAGCAGTTTCCAGACAACTACTTGAGGAGGATCACGGTGAACGTCCCCACCACTATCGACGCGTCCGCCTGGCTGGGCAAGTACCTCGAAGGCGCCAACGGCGACACCGATCTGGCGAGGTCCATGCTCGCCGCCTTCGCCGAGGCCCTGATGTCGGCCGAGGCCTCGATGCAGTGCAACGCCGCCTATGGCGAACGTAGCCCCGAGCGTGAGAACCAGAGGAACGGGTATCGGCTGCGGCCCTGGGACACCAGGGTCGGCTCGATCGAGCTGGCCGTGCCCAAGCTCCGCCGGGGCGTCTACAGCCCCGAGTTCTTGCTGCAGCCGAGGCGGCGGGCCGAGCAGGCCCTGGTGTCGGTGGTCTGTGCCGCCTACGTCGAGGGCGTGTCCACGAGGAGGGTCGACGACCTGGTCAAGGCCATGGGCATCGACGGGATCTCCAAGTCCGAGGTCTCGCGCATGGCCGAAGAGCTCGACCAGGTGATCACCGAGTTCAAGGAGCGGCCCTTGGACCAGGGGCCCTATCGCTACCTGTGGATCGACGCTCTGACACAGCGAGTTCGCGAAGGTGGCCGGGTGGTGAACGTCTCAGCCGTGATCGCCACCGCTGTGGGCGCCGAGGGCCGGCGCGAGATCGTCGGCCTCGACATCGCGACGACTGAGGACACGGCCGCCTGGACGGCGTTCCTGCGGGCGCTGGTGGCCCGGGGACTCAGTGGCGTCGAACTGGTGATCTCCGACGCCCACGGCGGCATCAAGGCCGCCATCTCCCAGGTCTTCGCCGAGGCCTCCTGGCAACGCTGCCGCACCCACTTCATGGCCAACCTCGCCTCACGCTGCGCCAAGGGGAACTGGCCGATGATCGCCACCTTGGTGCGCTCGGTCTTCGAGCAGCCCGACCGCGACACCACCTGGGGCCAGCTGGCCGACGTCACCGACAAGCTGACCAAGGCCGGCTGAGCTTCGCTCAGCGGACAGCTGCTGTTGGTTGCTGATCATCCGCGTGAGCGGTTTCGTAGTCCAGGGGACTCAGCATCTGGCAGTAGCTGTGGCGTCGTCGTGGGTTGTACCAGGCTTCGATCCATTCGAAGATTGCTTGGGCGAGTTGCTGGCGGCTCTCCCAGTGATGCTCGTCGAGCAGCTCGAGCTGGAGCGTGCCGAAGTCGGCGACAGAGTTGTCGAAGCAATCGCCGATCGATCCATGGAGCCGAGCAGGCCGGCACCGCGCAGGCGCCTTCGAAGCCACGAGGTGTCGTCGACGGGTCGGTGGGCATGGCCTACCTCCTCGCGTGGCCGACGACATCGTTGGCCTTCGGAGCGCCTCTACCACGAGCACTGAGCGCATGGATCGGCGCTCGAACAACCCTCGAGGCGAGGAAGGCGACATGAACAAGGAGATCCGCCGGCGCACCGAGTGGGTGTTCGGTGACGTCCTTCCCCAAAGCGACCGGGCTCGGTGCCGTCGAAGGTCCGCTTGACCTGGTCGGCGCACTGCTCAGCACCGAGGACCGACGAGTGCACCGCCCGGCGAGCCGTGGATGCCGGCGATCTGCGCCTGGCGCATCAAGCGTTCAACCGTTTGCGCAGCAGCAACGTCCTGGCCGAGTTTCAGCTCGGCGTGGACCCAGGCGAGCCATACGAGCGTCGGCTCATGGTCCAGATGTCGACGATGGTGTTGCACAGATAGGCGTCGTCGAGGTCCTTGGCCCGCACGGTTCGGCCTGCCACGAGTAGAACCCCGACGTCGACACCCCCATCACCCGACAGCAGGCCGTCACGGGCAGGTCCGTGCAGGTCGGGCGATGAAGGTGTAGATCATTTTGGGCCCGGCAACGTCTCCTTGGCGAAGAACGCCGTCGCCGCCGGAGAATCTCCACCTCCATCTGGGCCGTGCGCAGCTCACGACGCAGACGCACCAACTCGGCCCGCTCGTCGGTGTTGAGGCCCTCTTGCCGGCCACCGTCGATGTCGTCTTGCTTCATCCACCGACGCAGGCACGACGTGGCGATGCCGAGATCGGCGGCCACCTTGGCGACGGGCTGGTCACCGCTCCGGGCCAGCTCGATGGCCCGCTGGCGGATCGCTACATGAGCGCCGAGTCACTCAAGGCCAAAGGAGGCTCGAGCCCTCGACCCGAGGCCGGCCATCGACGCCGCCGGCAAGGAGGCCGCCGACGCCAGCCGGACATAGGATCAGCAATCAGAGAACAGGTTGACACGGGAGTCGTTGCAACCTCACGACCTCGTACACCACTCGTTGGGACTTAACCGAGCTAGGGCTGACTTTGCTCACCCGCCCTTTCGCTGATGGTGGGGGCCTTCCTGGGCCACCTAAGCGGTCCCAAACGCAATACGTTGACATGGTGTTCTGGGCCTCGGAACTTGGCCCTCTTTGCCGACTCGGTGATACTCCCCAACCGACGGACCCAGCGGATTCCGTTTGGTTTACGCTCAATCGGGAGCGGAATCCCGGCAACTGGCAGAACCTAGTGGATTCCGGGCGGACGCCGCTCATTCGATTCCGCCGGTCCAACTGGAATCTCAATGGATGCCTCAACCCTGGACTTCTGCAGGGCATGTCGCTGCCGATAAAGGATCAACCACCGGACCTGATGGCCCTGAGGCGCAAAGCGGAACGATGGTTGAAGTCTGAGGGTGAGCAGCTCAATCCGTTTGAGCACTGTACGAAATTGACGCAACCCGCACCCAAGAATCTGAATCCGTTTTGGATTTGGGCACGACCAGAAGCCCTTCGCTGGGTCGAAGCCGGAGGCGAAGTTTGTTCGTGGAACGCCTGGAAGCGAACTGGATGGCCTACATAGCCCGCTGTGTGACGCCTCCCGCCGAGCGGCGGGCCAAGGACGGCCCCAATGTAGAGCGACTCCAGGTGGTCTCGACCGTGATCCGAGGGTCAGGCGGAGCGGTCCGATGGGCGACAGGTAGACGCGGGCTTGACGTCGGAGAGGAACGCCACGATCTCCTTGGTGAGCCGCCCGGGTTGGAGCCGCAGCTCCAACGGTGAGCGCGCCCGGACGAGCGCCGCGTTCGGCATGCGCGCCACGAGGCCGACGGCGTCGTCGAAGGGGTGGATGAGATCGTTGCGGTGTGCCAGCACGAGCGTCGGGACTGCGATGGTGCGGCGCTGCTCCTGGGTGGGGGCCACCGGACCGACCAGCACGCCGTGCAGCACGGCGGACGTCGCGTCCGGGGGCAACGAGAGCGCGTTCAGCACGCTGTTGAGCGGGCCGAACCTCGTCCGGGGAACACGGCTCACCAGCCCAGAGGTGACGTTGAGCACTCGCCGCCCGTAATGGGCGGCGAGCACCATGGGGACGAAAATCATCGCCGCGGCCGGAACGGCCCGCTCCAGCACCGGCATCTCGAGCACCAACGCTTGAACGCGGTCGGGATAGTGGGCTGCCGCGAACAAGCTGACGTTGGCGCCGAGCGAGATGCCCCCGAGCACGGCCTTCTCCGCTCCGAGGTGGTCGAGCAGGGAAATCACCTGGTCCGCGTAGCTGTCGATGCGATACGTCGATGCATGGGTCGGCTTGTCGCTGCGCCCGTGGCCGAGCAGGTCCAGCAGGGCGACCCGGTACCCCTGCTCGGCCAGAGCCTGGGCGATGCCGCGGTTGAGCTCTGCGTCCAGCAGCAGGCCGTGCAGATAGACGACCAGCGGGGCGGTGGACGAGCCGTAGAGGTCGTAGACGAGCCGGTGCCCGTCGTCGCTAAAGGAGAGGTCGAACTCGACCGGGATGACCCTCACCAGTGTCACCTCCTGTTCCCACGTCCCGTTGGTGGACCTCGCTCCGATCCTGGGTCGCTTCGTAACTGCACGCTGTCGCTTCGTAACTGCACGCTACAGTCAGCGGCGTTAATCCCAGTACGCTGCGGTTGTGCGTCACCTTCAATAGTAATCGTTCGCAGGCGGAGGTCTGACAGCAGCTAAGGCCTGACCGCATTCTCGCCTAACCAAGCGAATCAGTTGGGATCATCACGACCCAGTAGACCCTGGTCGTCAGCGAGTCGGAACTCAGATTCGAGCGCCTGCATAGCGGAGTGCTCAATGCGGTATTGCGAGCGGCTTGACCATCGCAGCGAGCGACCTCTGTTCTCGGGCTCGGTCTTAGAGACAACTCCGAGTCCAAGTGCCTCCTCCTCAACGGGGACGAGTAGAGCATCCACGGGATCGAGGCGGCGGCCGAGGGCGTCGGGATTGATGAGATGTCCCGCATCGACCGGCTCGCCCGGCTAAACCGCCTCCGCGCACCGCTTCTCGTTCGCAGACGGAGGGGTCGGTCAGCCAGCGACCGCTGTAGGCACCAGGTGGGAAAGGAACCAGTCACCCGCCAGGCGGGACACCTCCTCCAAGGCTCCGGGCTCCTCGAAGAGGTGGGTGGCGCCGGGGACCACCGCGAGCTGGCTTTGGCAACGCAGCCGCTTCTGCGCGCCGCGGTTGAGCTCGAGCACGACCTCGTCGCGGCCACCCACGATGAGCAACGTCGGCGCCCGCACCTGGTCGAGCTTGGGGCCGACAAGATCAGGACGTCCACCCCGAGAGACGACCGCGGTGATTGACGAGGTGGGCTCGGCGGCCGCCCATAGGGCCGCGCCGGCCCCGGTGCTGGCACCGAAATATCCGATCCGTAAACCGGTCGCTTCGGGCTGTGTCTCGAGCCACTGGGTGACCGCCCCGAGCCGGCCGGCCAAGAGCTCCATGTCGAAGACCGCTACCCGGTCGTGCTCCTCGTCGGACGTGAGGAGATCGAAAAGGAGGGTACCGAGCCCGGCCGAGTTCAAAACTGCTGCGACGAAGCGATTCCTCGGGCTGTGCCGGCTGCTCCCGCTGCCGTGGGCAAAGACGACCAGTCCAGAGCAGACCTCCGGAATCGTGAGATGGCCAGCGAGGTGGATAGCCCCGATCTGCACTACCACCTCTTCGTCTCGAACCGGCGGGTCGGCGGCGCTCGCCGTCACGGATGGAGCTGCTGCCCGAGTCGCTGCCCGCTCGAGGAGCTCAACCACATCCTCGTCCGAGGTCTGCGTGAAGTTCCGGTAGAACTGGCCCACGGCGAAGAACGGCTCGGGAGTCGCCAGGCAGACCACCTCGTCGGCTGCGTCCGCGAGCAAGGCGAGCGAGGAGCGTGGAGCAACGGGCACCGCCAGGATCACTCGAGACGCGCCATGCGCCCGGGCTACCTGGCAGGCGGCCCGGGCAGTCGATCCCGTGGCGATGCCGTCATCGACCACGACGGCAGTCCGGCCGACGAGCGACGTACGCGGACGATCGCCCCGAAATCGCTTGGCGCGCCGCTCGAGCTCGGCTCGTTCCGATCGCTCCACCGCGGCCACCTCCTCCTTGACGATCCTGGCCATGACCACCACCTCGTCATTCAGGACCCGCACACCGTCTTCGCCGATCGCGCCCATGCCGAGCTCCGGCTGATAGGGCACCCCGAGCTTGCGCACGACGATCACGTCGAGTGATGCATCCAGCTCTCGGGCAACCTCGAACGCAACCGGCACGCCGCCCCTCGGCAACCCGAGCACCACCACGTCCTGGTCGGCGAGGCGCCGCACCAGCTGCTCGGCCAACTGTCGGCCAGCGTCCATCCTGTCACGGAACATGACCACCTGCTCAGTGTCCACCCACGCCGGCCCGGCCGCTAGGGCCGATGGTCCTGCTGGCGGGAAAGGCCGCGCCGAAGGACAGATGCTCACTCGAAGCGAGCGAGATCGTCGAGCGGCTCGTCTCGCTGCCAGCGGCCGATCGCATCGCTGAGTAGGGCTGCGACCGAGCATCGAAGTGGGTTCGTGGCGCAATTGAGCGCTTCGCCAGCTTGCGGACCTCGACCGCCGGCGATATGGAGTCTGCTTCAGGGAACTTCGAGCGATCGATCACGGCCGTCACCGGAGGTCAACTACCAAACCGCGCATCGATCCGACCTGCTGAGCTGCCTGCGCTCCGGAACTTGCGTACATCCATGGATTGTGACGATCTCGCCGACGGGGTCGCTAGTGATATTGGTCCCGACAGCCTGCGTCCACCTGGCCCGCTCGAATCCCCGCCCGGCCATTCCACGCACCCAATTTGCCGCGTGGCTCAACGGCAGGCCAATCAACGAGAGGCTGCTCTTCGACAGACTGAAGTTCGAGCGTCTCCAGGTCGCTCGGTGCCCACGTAAAGATCATGTCCGTCAATAATTGTGACGCCAGGCAGGGCCGGCGTCGCCAATGCCCGCCTCGGGACCGAGGGCGATTGTGACCTTCGTCCCTATCTCCACGGCCGGGTGCTGACGAGACTGGTCACATGGTTGAAACGTCGGTTTCGGCGACGCTGGAGGGCCATCTTCACTCGATCACGGGCGCTCAGAATGACTACGACGCGCTCTTCGATCTTGTGGGTGATCGAAGCTTCGTCCTCATCGGCGAAGCCTCTCATGGGACTCACGATTTCTACGCGGAGCGGGCCCGTATCACTCGTCATCTCATTGATGAGTGCAGATTCAATGTTGTGGCGGTGGAGGCAGACTGGCCCGACGCCTACCGGGTCAACCGCTACGTCATGGGGCTCTCAAATGATGTGGACGCCGATACGGCACTCTCCGACTTCCAGCGCTTCCCGGCGTGGATGTGGCGGAACCGCGATGTCCTCGCCTTTGTGGAATGGCTGCGCGCTCGTAACGACGCCCATGTCAATCCGACGCTCAAGGCGCGCTTCTACGGTCTGGACCTCTACAGCCTCCGAGCTTCCATGGAGGCCGTAGTGCGGTACCTCGACAACGTCGATCCGAACGAGGCCACACGGGCCCGGGCTCGCTACTCATGCTTCGACCATGTCGGCGGAGAAGGACAAGCTTACGGATATGCCTTGGCCTACTCGGGCGCCATCCCATGCGAGAACGAGGTCATCACGCAGCTGATCGAGCTGCGAAGAAGAGCGGAGGGATACCTTCGGCGGGACGGCTGGGTGGCCGACGACGAGTTCTTCTTCGCTGAGCAGAATGCAGTTCTGGTGCGCGACGCCGAGGAGTATTACCAGCAGATGTATCGGGCTGACGTATCCTCGTGGAACCTTCGTGATCGCCATATGGCCGCAACGCTCGATGCGCTCGCTGAGCACCTCACTCACCAACTTGGCCGTGCGAAGGTGGTGGTGTGGGAGCACAACTCCCACGTGGGCGACGCGCGTGCCACGGAAATGGGTGCTCATGGTGAGCTCAACGTCGGCCAACTGGCCCGACAACGATACGCTGGCGAGTGCGCTCTCATTGGGTTCAGCACATATGACGGCACCGTGACAGCCTCTACCGATTGGGGCGGTCCATCTGAACGCAAACGCGTGCGTCCTGCGGTGGTTGACAGCCATGAGTCGTATCTTCATAACGCCAGAGAGGATCGCTTCTGGTTGGACTTGGCCGATGCAGCCGTGCACGACGCGATGGTGGTCCTGCGCCTGGAGCGGGCAATCGGGGTCATCTATCGCCCCGAGACCGAACGCAGGAGTCACTACTTTCATGCCCGACTCGGCGAGCAGTTCGATGCGGTGATCCATCTCGATCGCACCTCCGCGGTTGAACCCCTTGAACGCACGTCGCTCTGGGACTCGGGGGAGCCTCCGGAGACCTATCCCACGGGTCTCTGAGGCTGGGAGTTTCCCGGGCACAAAAGGAATTTCGCGCGACTCGTTCACGTGGATGCCGGTGCCATCCGTGTTCGGATGACTAGAACAGCGGAAGCGGCCGAGAGAGATCCTTCATGAGGCGGCAGCACTTTTCGAGACTTCCGATCTGCAGCATTGTGGTGGGCGCGAGCTTCCCGCTGGAGCAGACCGCAGATGCGCATGGCGCACTGGAGGCCGGGGGCGATTCTTAAGATAGCGTCCTGGAACGTCCGCTGTTGACGTCCCTACGTATCCGAGCACGAATGGCCCCCACCACCCATTTTGGAGCGGAAGAGCCACATTGGAGCGGAAGACGGGATTCGAACCCGCGACCCTCACCTTGGCGGGTGATGGATTTCGTCCGTTTAGGTCCGGCAGATCCTCTGAAGTGCGGGTTCCGTCCACCCAGTTTCCAGCCCGTCCACCTAGTTCGCTCCTGTAGTAGAGCGCTCTACTATCTGCGACTCAAAGCCCTCCGCTCCGTGGTACCTGGTCCAGTCGGACGCAGGGCCCAGCGACCTTCTCGCACGCCAATGGTCCGTTTCGGACGTCGTTCGCTGAGACCAGCCGCGCTGTACCTCAGGCCGTTGGCCTATGACGAAGTGGGTGACGACGTTCCCTTGATATCCGTTCCGCAGACAGGCTGAGAGGATGAGGGCACGAATCCGCTCTTTTCCGCCCGAAGCACCCATACGCACTGTTCTGCTGGATCGTGGCCGAAGTTGTTGGTGTAGTCAATGGGTTTGGGCAGCAACCCGTTGGCTGTGTAGTTTTTGATACTGCGCAGGTCCTTGATCACGGCCGCTCTCGTCGGGTTGGCTCCCGCCATCTGCAATCCCTTGATCATCAGGTCGGCACCCGCCCAGGACTCGTACTGGAACAGGGTTGGGAACTGCGTTTTTGAAAAGTGCTGGTACTTCTGGAGAGCGGCCGCCATCTGCTCCGTCCCCGCGTTGGGGATGGAGAATGGCCGGTAGATTGACAAGAACTCGTCGCCTTGCAAGTAGCTCCACGAAGGCGAGTTGACGACGTCCGGCGCATAACCCGTGGCGAAGACGGCTGACTTCAGCTTCACACCCGCCTGTACGAGAGCTGTTGCCAGGGCAAAGTCAGAAGCATCGATCATCGTGGGGAACAGAGCGTTGACATGATGCTGCTTGGCGACGAGAGCGGTGCTGGTGAAGTCCTGTCCGCCGAACGGCACCGAGGTGTCGAGAACGCCCAACTTGCCGCCTTCGTGTTCGAACGACTTGACCTCCTGGCCTGCCTCTCGCGACGAACTCGGGGAGATGCTGTAGCCGTAGGAGCCGAGCACCGTACCGCCAAATTGCCTGAGAATCTTCCCCTCGAGAGTATTGACGGGATAGGAGGGATTCACGCTGCCGAGATCCGACGAGAACATGTTGGTGTAGGGCTGCTGACCCCACTCGGGTCCGTCCGTGTACGACCCGGTCACGGGCACACCCTGTTGCTGCGGGTACTTGGCGGCGAGGAAGAACAGCGGGCTGGCCGACACGATGCCGAACGCCCCCTTCGACAACGCACCCTGGACGCCTGTCACGATCTCCGATGGGCTCGTCTGGTCGTCGATCACCATAGGCACGAGCTTGTGCCCGTTCACGCCTCCCTCCGCATTCTGAAGCGCGATACGCGCCAAGAAGCCGGCGGGATCAGAAGCCGTCTCCGGGGCACTGGGGCCGGTGAGTGACGTCACGAGCGCCAGCGTGATCGGCGCCGGGGACGCAGATGCTGGCGGCGCACTCGGACTCAGCGCTCCGACGACGGGCCCCAGGACGGCCACCACAAGCATCGAATTTCGGATTCGCCGTTGCATCTTCCAACCCCCCGGTGTCGAAGGAACACCTTCGACGAGTGCGACCTGATATTTGTTCCGCAGCAGCCTAGGAGCGCCTCTCCGTAGCGTCAACAGCGCCCTGGCTCGTCAAGAGACGATCCGCCATCAAGGACTGAGTTGGCCAGTCGGGCGAACCACCAACTCGTTCACGCAGATCCCCTCGGGCAAGCTCATGATGAACGTGATGCAATCCGCCAATGATTCCGGATGTGCAGGACCTCCGCCCTCGACGAACATGGGTGCGTCCGTGACGGGGACATCGCCGTCGATGATGACACCTTCCAATGTCAACCCCTCGGTCTCGAACATCCCGGGCATGACCAGGCTCACGTTGATGTCGTGGTGCGCCAGCTCGAGGCGGAGGCTGTCGAATGCCGCTTCCAACCCGCGCTTGGATGCGGCGTAGATGCCGACGCCGGGCATCGGGGTCAGTGCGCCGGTCGATCCCACGATGACCACGTCGCGCCGCCCGGACTGGGGGAATCGAGTTGTCGCATAGCGCACGGTGGCCAGCGGGCCGATCAGGTTGAGATCGATCAACTCTCGCCATCGTTCCGGGCTCCCGGAAGTGATCCCACCGGCCATCATGCGGCCGGCGACCGCGACGACGCCGTCAAGCCCTCCGAGAAGATCAGCTGCTTCGTTCACGCTTGTCTCGAGTGACTTGTGGTCGGTGACGTCGCAGCACACAGCCATGGCGCGCTCACCAAGCTCTTCGGCCAGCTCCCCGAGTCGCTCCTTTCGGCGAGCGAGCATCGCCACTGTTCCCCCCCGGGCAACGACAGCCCGGCAAGTCGCCGCACCAATGCCACTCGAAGCCCCTGTCACGAGCACGCGTCGACCACTCAGCTCAGGTGTTGCGCCCATTCGTTCCCTCTCTGCCCACCACTTTGACGCCCATCCCATCGATGGCTACCGTGTGAACAAATCTTAGGTTAGCGGGGAGGCGTCGTGGAACCGGGGGCAGGAGCGTCGGCATTGCCGGTGGCTGGAACAGGAAGACCCGACGAGGACGGCGACGAGTTCGGCCTCTTCGACGACTCCGTGGCGGGAGACGCCAGAAACCCTTACCCGGAGCTCGCCCAGGCGAGACGGGAGCATCCGGTACAGAGACTCGACACGTCGGCAATGCCGCATGACGAGGCGCTCCCGGTTTTCTTCGTCTATCGGTTCGAGGACATCGCCCGCGTGTTGCGGGACTCCGAGACGTTCTCGTCGGGTCACATCATCGACATGATCATGGGCCCGGTGATGGGCGAGCACATCATCTTGGGCATGGACGGTGAGCGACACCGTCGGTACCGGGCCTTGGTGTCATCTGCCTTCCGGCAAAAGGTCCTCACCGAGTCAGAGGACCAGCTGGTGGCGAAGGTGGCCAACGAATTGATTGACCGCTTCGCAGACCGGGGCCGGGCGGAGCTGGTCAGGGAATTCACGTTCCCCTATCCAACCCAGGTGATCGCGGGGATCCTTGGGTTGCCTCGAGAGGACTACAAGCAGTTCCAGCGGTGGTCGATCGCCATCCTGAGTTTCCTTGCCAAGCAGGACGAGGCCATCGCCGCATCCCGCGAGGTCGAGGAGTACATGGCCGGCATTCTGGCGGATCGTCGTAGTGCGCCGCAGGAGGACCTGATCAGCGCGCTCGCCCACGCCGAGATCGATGGAGAGAGGCTGAGCGACGACGAGATCTTCTCCTTTCTGCGCCTGCTCCTTCCCGCTGGAGTCGAGACCACGTTCAGATCGACCGGAAACCTCCTTTACCTACTGCTCTCAGATCCGGAGCAACTACAGGCGGTCCGTTCGGACCGATCGTTGCTGCTTCAGGCGATCGAGGAGGCGTTACGCCTCGAGACACCCCTGCTCAACATCACGCGGCTTGCAACCAGGGACACGGAGAT
Source organism: uncultured Acidimicrobiaceae bacterium (assembly GCA_963764305.1). Taxonomy (GTDB): domain Bacteria; phylum Actinomycetota; class Acidimicrobiia; order Acidimicrobiales; family RAAP-2; genus Bog-473. The sequence continues at coordinate 196,276 of CAVXSD010000009.1, forward strand.
CAACGGTGTGGCGGTACCGGCGGGCTCGACCATCATGTTGATGCTCGCTGCGGCCAACCGCGAAGAGGCTCGATACGACGAGCCCGACCGTTTCGACCTGAGCCGGGTCAATCCCAAACCACACATGTCATTCGGTCACGGTCCGCATGTCTGCCTTGGAATGCACCTGGCCCGGGTGGAGATGCGTGTTGCCCTCAATCTCCTCTTCGATCGGCTGCCGGAGCTGCGCCTCGATCCGGAGGGGGACGATCCCCACATCCGAGGTCAGGTCTTCCGCTCTCCGACGTCCGTCCCGGTGCTTTTCGGCCGCTGAGCGACGGGCGCATAGGAGCAGGCATGGATATCGAGCAGCTCTTGACCTCGACGCGATCAGCTCGGCGGTCGCTTGATCTGACGGCGCCGGTCGATCCCGCTGAGTTGCGCCAATGTCTGCGGATCGCCTTCCATGCGGCGAATGGCTCGAATCAGCAGTCATGGCGCTGGATCGCCGTCAGCGATCCTCACCTCCGCCGCGAGATCGGGAACCTGTATCGCGAATCCTATCTGCGCATGACCGGTGGGGGGATGGTCTCTGAGATCCTTCCGGACGACGACTTCGGGCGCTTGATGTCGTCGACAGAATGGCTCGTCGAACATCTGGCGGAGATACCGGTTCACGTGATCCCTTGCTACCAGCCATACCTGCCCGATTTCGGAGACGGCGACGACGCCTTCCAGGCGGCGACTCTGTACGGGTCGATCTTCCCCGCCGTGTGGAATTTCCAGTTGGCCCTCCACGCCCACGGCTTGGGAACGTGCATCACCACCATGCATTTGCTGCACCAGGACCAGGTCGGTGCGCTACTGGGCATTCCGAATACGTACGTCCAAGGCTGCCTGCTGCCGGTGGCCAAACTGCGACCTGGAGCCACGTTCCGACCGTCGCCGCGACGTCCTCTTGAGGAAGTCGTCGTCCTCGATCGTTGGGACGGAGCGTCGATTTCGACGCCACCGGCAACGGAGACCTGATGGACGGCGAGACGGAACGGAGGCTCCTCGAGCAGTTGGATCGAGCGGAGATCCTGGACTGCCTCACCCGCTACGCGCGAGGGATGGACCGGCTCGACAGGGAGCTGGCTCGTTCGGCGTACCACGAGGGTGCGATCGACGATCACGTCGGCTTCGTCGGCGAGGTCGATGACTTTCTCGACTGGGCCTTCGCCTACCACGGAGGGCAGGCTCGCCATCAGCACTACGTCACGAACCACCATGTCGTGCTCGATGGCGACGCGGCACACGCCGAGACCTACTACATGTTCATCGGCACCGAGCGCGACCCCGATGCGCCGCTCACCGTCTTCGGAGGCCGCTATGTCGATCGATTCGAACGCCGTGAGGGGAAATGGGGCATTGCGGTCCGTCTCTGCCTGGTCGAGTGGGCAACGGACCCGAAATCGCTCCTGCCCGTCGATGCTTCCGATTTCCTGGCTGCAACTGGGACGGTCGCACGCGATTCCACAGATAGCTCATACGAGCGGCCGCTCATGCCTCGTCGATCAGCGATGACCGAATGAGGCGCTCGATCAGGAGCGAAGGCGTCGGATTCCGGAGGACGGACGTGCCCTCCAAGAGGGGGCGGTGCGAGTGATCCGCTTCGATGGGCAGGCGGTGATCGTCACCGGAGCGGGGCGGGGACTCGGGAGACTCTACGCACTTGACCTCGCCCGCCGTGGCGCGTCCGTTGTGGTCAACGATCTCGGAGGTTCAATGCGAGGAGACGGAGCGGATTCCCTCGTCGCCGAACAGGTCGTCGCTGAGATCAGGCGGGCTGGTGGGGTGGCCGTAGCATCGTCTGACTCGGTTGCCAGCCCGGAGGGTGGTGAAGCCATCGTGCAAACCGCACTCGACCAGTTCGGCCGTCTGGACGCGGTGGTGAGCAACGCCGGGATCTTCAACACGATTGCATTCGACGCACTGCCTGCGGAGGAGTGGCGACGAATGCTGAACGTGCATCTCGATGGGGGGTTCTATCTGAGCCAACCAGCCTTCAAGGTCATGAAGCACCAGGGCTACGGACGTTTCGTCTTCATCACTTCATCGGCCGGCCTCTTCGGGCAGCCAGAGTCAGCTCACTACGCCGCCGCCAAGGCCGGCCTCGTCGGCCTCACCAACGTCGTGGCCATCGAAGGCGCGCCACACGGAATCCTCGCCAACAGCGTGCTGCCCTTCGGCTACTCACGGATGGTGACCGAGACGGTCGGCGATCGAGACCAATTCCCGGCTGAGTCCTCCTTCCTCCATGCCATCGAACCTGACCTGGTCGTCCCGATCGTGGTGTTCCTCGCCAGTCGGGAATGTGCGGTGACGCACCACAACTATTCGGCCTGCGCGGGTCGCTTTGGGCGCGTCTTCGTCGGCCTCGGGCGAGGGTGGATGGCCGATGCCGCTAGCGAGTTCAGTGCAGACGACGTCGCAGAACACTTTGCCGAAGTCTCTGCGGTCGAGCCGTTCTCGGTCCCCGATTCCATCTTTGACGAGGTGGCCGAAATTTGCGAGCGCCTCGGGATCACTGGCTGATCAGCCGGTCAGGCGAGTCCCACGTCTACGAATGCGAACGGAGCACCTTTGAGGTTGAGCCGCGCTTGGCTGCACCCCGCAACATGGTGTCACGGACGTGCACGAGAGCTGTGCGCCTACCGTAGGTACGCAGGATACCCTCTGGAACCCAGGTGAGGTCCACGATCGAACGGGCGGTGAGCTCGGTCGAGGGACCCTCGATCCTGAGCTCGCCCGCCCGAGCGCCGTCCCTCAACATCACCTTCAGACGCTGCAACAGGCCGGGAAACGACCATGCCATGTCTGGCGTATCGGGGGGTGACTGCCGCAGCCACGCCAACTGGATCTTGAACTCGTCATGGAAGCGCTCGAGCACGTTGATCTGGAGCCACGCCACAGCGTCCAGCTTCTCGACACTGGTGGACGTGGAGGTCAGTGCGGCATCCCATCCGGCGACCACCTTCTCGGAGAAGGAACGCATGATCGACACCAACAGCTCCTCCTTCGAGCCAATCTCCCGGTACACGCTGCCGGTGCTCATCTGCGCTGCCCCGGCGATGTCCCGGACCGTGGTGGCCTCATAGCCTCTCCGACCAAATTCAGTTCGGGCGACTGCTTTGATCAGCGCCGACCGATCTGATTCGTCCGAGACGGAGCTGTCGTCCCACGACCGCATGACCTCCTCGACGGCCCGCATGGCCTTTGATCCGTCCAGAAGACTGTCCCGAGGAGCCCGCGTGGCGACGCCAAAGAGAACCATGCCGCAGAGATGGTCGGCCACTCGGTCGACAGAGCGGTAACGGTGGTACAAGCCCAGTCCAACGTGCAACATCGTCTGAGTGAGCCTGTGGGAGAGCATCCCCAGCTCGATGTCATCTCGAAGGAACCCGGAGGCGTGCCCAGCCTCGAGGGTCTTGAGCATCGCCCTCTCGGTCGCCGTCGGGGCGCGGGCCACCAGCTGGACCAGCTCGTGGCCGGCGCTTACCGGAGGGTCGTAGAACGAGAATTGCACTGCCGCGCTGTGGCGGGCCGCGCACTCGGCGATCGCAGTACTGAAGGCCGTGATCCGGGCGGGAAGATCGCCTGGAGCGCTTTCACGAAGCTCCTTGAGAGCGACATCAGCCTGACGATCGAGGTCGGCGTGATACCGCTTGACTAGCTCGATGACGATCGCTTCTTTGGATTCGAAGTGGTGATACAAGCTCCCCGGCTGGATGCCACTCGCCTCGGCGATCTCCTGCAGCGTCGTCCGGAGGCCGGACGAAGCGAACACGCTGGATGCCGTGTCCAGGATTTCATCCCGGCGCTGCGTGTCCAAGGCGTCCGCCGAGTCAGGGTCTACCGCATGGGGGCCACGCTTCACCGCGCTCATGTCAGATCTCGCTCGGGGTTCTCCGTCGAGAACACGGCCGGAGAACAGTGGTCGAATCCCCTCGGCATCGTGATTTCTCGACGTCCCTTCCCCAGTGGCCTCCCTGAGCAGGTTACTGCGGGCACCCGACCCCAACGTTCCTTCCGGGCGCCGTGCAGCTATCCGCTCCCGTCGACGTTCTTTGGACTGCACCGCCCGTCAGGGTTCGTCGCAACGTGAGGCCGTCCTGATTGCGCAGACTCCCACCCGTCCCAAATGCCGGCCATGTACGGTCCGGGTTGCCCGGCCTCGGCATAGAAGCCCTGTGGGTCGTAGACCTTCGCCTCGGGGAAGGGCCAGGGGCAGGCCACCGAGGTCGCAGCGCCCGTCGCCCTGATCACTCCGAAGCTGGCCCCGTAACAGAAGTACGCGACATTGAGAATGGCGAACATGACGGCGAAGGTGGCCAACGCAGGCCGTGCCCGGAATGGACGGAAGGGGCGAATGCGCTGCGCCAGCTTCTCGGCCTGTGTGCGCCCCGTGTCGTCGCGGTACAAGAGGACTCCGGCTGGGATCATGACCCAGCACACGAACGTTGACTCCCACAGCAGCGGGAACTGATACGGCTTGCCGGTGAAGAGCGATCCGAACGGAATCACCTGCGAGTAGATGTACAGCTGCGTGCGGACGAGGATTGTCTCGAGGATGGCGTCATAGATGAATCCGATCACCAGGACGAGCAGCGCCAGACTGATGAGCGGATGCTGCCAGGCGAACGAATCGATCGGGCGGCGTGCCTGGAACCGGCGCAGGATCCAGATCGCTGGAAAGTAGGCCCCTAGGTAGAAGGTTGCGTACCCCAATCCGATGAACGGTTCCACGGTTGGCGACAGCGAGGCCAGCGGCCACGTCTCTGGGAAGTGCGTCAGTTGGGGGTTGTAGGCCGCGTACGGCGCCCAGTTCATGATGGGGTCCATCCACACGATGGCCGTCGTGACGATCACCATGAGCAGCACCGGATGCTTCGGATAGCGCTGCCACATGAGGACGAATATCACCACGAGCGCCAAGAGACCGAGGGCGGTGCCCACCTCGAGTGTGGGGATCCAATCGTGATGGAGGAGTGGAGCCACCGGCCGCGGCGCGCCATGAACGGCGGGGTTGGCGATCCGAGCCGCCACTGCACCACGCCGGGCGTTGTACTGAATGGCGATGATGGCAACGTTGGCGAGGAGCAAGAGGACAATGACCCAAATCGCGGGCCGGGTTGCGGAGGCCGCGGGAGAGCCGTTGCGCGAATCCACCGCTGGTCTGTCCTCGATCTTGGTCATGATCGTCTACTCTTCACCGAACCGGTCGACGAGGTGCGAATGTTCGCCATCGGCGTCGAGCTTCCGCGCGACGAGATAGCCCGCCCCCATCCAGCCTCGTCTCGTCCAATTGCCGAAGGACAGATAGGTTCCGGGAGATCCGGCTGCTGCCGGCACCATCTTCACCCGTTCGAGCGCCTCCTTGACGCCTCGGGGAGTGAGCGGATGGGCGTCCGCAAATGCGTGGAGGAGAACCGTGGCGAAGTCTCGGTTCACGAGTGGCAACACCCATTCAGGCCGGCGACCGTAGGAAGCTTCGAACTGGTCGAGGAACTTCTGCCCGACCGGATTGCTCTCGTCGTACTGGTCGACACCGATCCAGCCAAGCATGGCGTTCCACATCGCTTCGTGGAACCAGGCGTTCTGGAACGCTGTCCCCATGATCCGAGTCGGGTCCCACTGCATCGACTCGAGAACACCATTGACGTAGAACACTCCGAAACCGAATCCGCAGTGGACCAACGCTGTCGCTTTGGCCTCCTGCAGGTTTCGCAGCGCGACTTCCACCGAGCCGGCCGTCTGCGCAACCCACTCCTCGGCCACGATCTGGATACCGCGGTCACGACAGGCTTTGCGGAAGTTCCGGAGGTAGGACTCGCCGACCAACGACTGTTCGATCAGTGCTCCGACCTGCGTGTGCCCGCCCTTGGCAAGAATCTGCGCCCAGAGAATCGGTTCGTCAGTCATCGAGCCCTGTGGAAGGGCGAACGTCCATTCGCCGAGCCACTCATCCGACCCCGAGCAGCTGATCGCCGGGACTTGGAACCGCTCTTCGATTGCCTCGCGCATCGGAATGCAGTTGTCCGAGATACTGGGCCCGAATACAGCGAGGCAACCCTCATCGACCAGTTCCGCATAGCCATCGACGACAGACTTGACCGACCCTTTCGGAAGGCCCCAGGACTGCCGGACGACGAGCTCGATCGGGCGATCGATGAGGCCCTGCTTCAGGCCTTCTCCGAAGACCAGTTCAAATGGGAGAAAGAAGTCGTCGACCCGCTCCTTGGGATGGTCCTCAGGGACTACCCAGTCCATGAGGATGCCGAGTTTGATGGGTTCGGCGTGAGACTCGTAGGACAACTCGCCCCCCTTGACGGACGCCCTGGCAGGCGAACCTGAGATTTGTTCCAGAACCTACCGAGGGCGCCTCCTTCTGTCAAGGAGCGGACGTAGTGTCAGGTGGAAGTGTGCGCGACGTAGGCGTCGATCATCTCGAAGAGCCCCGCGGTGACGATGGGATCGTCGGTCAGGGGGCCGGCGATGGCAGCTCGTGCCGCGTCGCGTAGCTCTAGGCCGGCAGTGACGAGCTGAGCCGCGGCGACGAGCACCCGCGTCGATGCGACTTCGCGCAGTCCCGATGTCTCGAGCCGCCGGATCGCCCCACCGAGCCGCACCAAGTTGCTCGCCAACTCCTCGTCGATGCCAGCCTCGTGAACCAGGATCTTCTCTTCTATGTCGGCCGGTGGAAAGTCGAGCTCGATGGCCACCATGCGCTGACGGGTCGAGTCCTTCAGATCCTTCAAGACGCTCTGGTAGCCCGGGTTGTACGACACGACAAGGCAGAAGCCGGGCGCGGCGTCCAGTGTCACGCCGAGCCGCTCCATGGGGAGCTGACGGCGATAGTCGGCCAGTGGGTGGAGGACGACAGTCGTGTCCTGTCGGGCTTCGACGATCTCGTCCAGGTAGCAGATCGCACCCTCCCGGACCGCCCGTGTGAGCGGACCGTCGACCCAGACGGTCTCTCCGCCACGCAGGAGGAACCGCCCGACGAGATCGGCTGTTGTCAGGTCGTCGTGACAGGCCACGGTGATGAGCGGGCGACCGAGATCTTGCGCCATGGCCTCAACGAAGCGAGTTTTGCCGCACCCTGTCGGGCCTTTCAACATGACTGAGAGGTCCTGTTGGAAGGCAGCCCGGAAGACTTGCATCTCGCTTCCGACTGGCACGTAGAACGGAGATGCGTCGCGGTTCATGCCCTACTCCTTTCGATCGACAAGCGCTCCGTTGAGCGCGTGACTCGTGCCGATCGCCTCCGTTGGAACTCCGCCGTCCCGAGGGCAGCACGGAACAAGGGTGCGATCGCACCAGCCATTTGATCGGCGGTGCGAAGTGTCGCATGAGCGGCTGTCCCGAAGACCCTCCGGAGTACTGCTGCATCGGTGGTCGTGGCGATGCTCAGGCATAGGCACCCGATGCCGCGATGGCGAGCCTCGGAGAGTGCGCGTCGGGCGTCGGCCTCACCGTACGACCCTTCGTAGCCGTGGTCGTACGCGAATCCGTCGGACAGGACTACCAGAAGACGTCGGCCGGTTCCCCCCTCCCGCTCCAAGGTCGAGGTGCCGTGGCGGATGGCTGCTCCGAGCCGGGTAAAGCCTCCGGGGCGCAGTCCGCCCAGGCGGCCGTCTGTCAGAGTCGAGAGACCATCGTCGAATCGCTTCAAGGGGTAGATGTGCACCGCGGAGCGCCCCTGCGAGCGAAACCCGTAAAGGGCGACCCGATCCCCCACCTCGTGCAACGCCACCGTGAGGTCGGCCGCTGCGGACAGCTGGTGGTCGTGGACGATGCCACCCGACCTGCTCTGCTCGCCAGCGGAACCGGAGATATCCAGGAGGACCAGCACGGAAAGATCCCGCCGGCTCCGTTGGCTCTCTACGTAGACGGCGTCATCTGAGAATCCGCCGGCCCGGGAATCGACGTAAGAGTCGACGGCGGCGTCGAGATCAAGGTCCTCTCCTTGCATCTGGCGACGATGTCGCTCAAGCTCTGTCCCGAGTCGGGCCAGAGCGCGTCGGAGAGACCTCGTATCTCCTGATGGAGCTCGGGAAGTGTCTCCGTCTTCGGGCTCGAGCTCAACCACGGTGCACCACTCGGGCCGATACCTTCCGTGGTGAACGTTCCACTCCGGGTAGACGAATCCTTGAACGACACCGAGAGATCCGTCGTTGGATACCGTCAGGCGCCTCATCGTGGGCGAGCCCATTCGTGAGACGCGGTTGCTGCTTCGGGCGAAGTGAGTCGGAGCGTCCGCTCCTGGGGCTCCCGTCCCCGACGATCTCGCCTCGCCGAGGAGCCGCTTGAGGAGTCGTCCGATCGGACCGCCCCCACCCACGGGGCTCGAAAGAATATCGACAACCGAGCCTTCTCCAATCTCGTCTTCGAGCTCGCGGAGAAGAGCCTGCCTTCCCTGGGGCGGAACGTGGATGGGCGCAACTCCTTCAATCCGATCTTCCCCAACCGAGCCCACCATCCGTGGACGAATCACTCCAAAGGCGCCCGGAGGTTCCGGGATCTCCTCGGACCCGAGGGCGAGCATCAGCGATGACTCCGGAGAGTCGGTTCGCTGTGCCGTGTGAGGGTCGGTTGAGGGAAGAACGGCGTTCGGGAGGAAGCCCCACAGGGTTGTCAGGGCGCGGTGTCCTTCGAGGCTCAGATAGCGCCGAGCTGCGGACGGTTTTCGGGCCAACTTGTGGAGGACTCGAGGCTCGAGGCTCCCCGCGCAGATGAGGGACGCCTGGACCACGACGCACTGCAACTGGGTCTGGGGAGCGCTGTTCGCGTCGATGAAGACAGTACGGCCGTCGCTCCAAGCCGGCATTCCCGGATCTCCGTCCGCCACCTCCAATGTCCGACCGGAAATGGCGGAGGCCAAAAGCGAGTATCGCCTACCGATACTGACCTCAGCGTCCACCGGGTCCTTCGTCGCGCTGCTCACGTTCTTCCCCCGAATAGATATGGATTCTCCCGAGCTGTCCAGCTGTCGACCCGTTGACAACGCATGCCGAGCGAGGCGAGCCTAGGGAGGAACTAATTGGATCAATCCTCGGATGGAGGACCCCCACTTTCTTGGCAATAGATCACCGGCGGACTCCAAGATCGCTTACTCCATCCGGACCTCGGCCTCCATGATCGTTGCGTCTGTAGTGTCCATGACGACATTGAGATTGGCGGCGAGATCCTCGAGTGTCAACGTCGATGAGGTGAAGCCCTGGGTCTGCATGATCGCCATCCTCAGGACCTGACCGCCGCCGGCGACCAGTACCTCTCCGTTCAGTTGACACGATTCGTGCGCCAAGAACGCCGCCGCAGGCGCGACGAACTCCGGCGCGAAGCCATCCATCACCTCCTCGAACGTCTCCTCGGGCATGTCGTAGACGTGCGACAGGACCTTCGGATCCGACATGCGTGTCCTAGCTCGGGGCGCAACGGCGTTGACCAGAATTCCGTGCCTCCTGGCGTCAAGCGCCAGGCTGCGCGTGAAGCCGAACACACCACCCTTGGCGCCCCCATAACTGGTGTTCTTCGGCACCATACCGAATGCGGCCTCGGAGCAAGTGTTCACGATTCTTCCGTAACCGTTGCTCCGGAGGTGCGGCCAGGCTGCCCTGGTGACATTCACTGTTCCGAAATAGTGCACATCGATCATCTGCCGAAACCGGTCCATCGTGAGGTCGTCGAACCAGTCGGGCTGGGAAATACCGGCGTTGTTGACAATGATGTCCACCCGACCGAAGGTGTCCAAAGCGGTGCGGACGATCGTATCGGCACCTTCTTCAGTGGCGACCGACGCAGAACAGGACACCGCGTTCCCACCCTCGGCTTCGATCTCCTTCACAACCTGTGCGGCTGGCTCGGAGGAGGACTCGGTCCCGTCCAGCTGGCCGCCCAGGTCGGCCACCACCACCTGAGCCCCCCGCGCCGCGAGCATCCGAGCATGAGCCCGACCGACTCCACGCCCGGCCCCCGTCACGATGGCCGTCCGCCCATCGAATCGCAGCAGCTCCATGTTGACTCCTTTCGCGTCCTTCGGCGACCGCCGAGCTCGGTACCTACCTGCCTCGAACTGGCCTTCCGATTGTCCCTGGCCCAGGTGCGACCCGAGCGGCCGAGCAAGGATACCTAATATTTGTTCCGAATCAATCTTGAGCGGCAAGGATCTGTTCAATACCGCTGGATTGGTTTCCTTCATTTAACGACGATTTCGCCCACTGGTGAGGGCCCCACTGATGAAGGCAACTGCGGAACGAAATCTCCGTCATCTGAGGCACGAGGTTCGTCACTCCAGATCATCGAGCATGTGCAGCCGGGGACAACGTGCGTGGTTATCCCAGCGGACGCTCACCTTCGGCCACCGTTTCGACGAGCTTGTCAATCAACCAGGTCAGCGCCCGGGTTGCGTCGTCGCGAGGTAGCTCCCAGACGGTGACAAGGCGTTCATAGGAGGGTAGGTTCCACAAGACATCGAGGAGCGCGGCAACCGAGCGGCGATCGTGATCGGACCACTGCGGTACCGCCGTTGACACTGCAAGCATCAGCGCTTTTCGACGTCGCTCGTCAACAGCGACGAACGTTGGATCCTTTGGCTCCTCGATGCTCTCAAGGGCGGCGAATGATTCGCGGCTGGCGAACACCCGGGCCGTGACGTCGGAGAGGTTCCCGAGGTCGACGTCCTCGTAGGTGATACCCGCCTCCTCTTCGAGTCGCTGCATCACGGCATCGTGCAGGTGCTCAACGGTGGGAAAATGCCGGTAGACGGTGCGCTCTCCTACTGCAGCGCGCTTGGCGACGGCGCGATACGTGAGCGACTTCCAATCCCAACTGGCGGATTCGTGAGCGAGCTCAGAACCTGCCTTCACGATGCGTTCCCGGGTGTCGGCGACCTTCCGTTGGCGTAGTGGAGCGTCGTAGCGGCGGCGCGGTGACACGACGCCAGAGGTTCTTGACGTCCTACTCATAATCGTGACAGTCTACTGCCACGAAGTGTGGGGAGATCGGATGGCTTCATACGATCATTTGGTCGCTGCGGCGAGGACCCAGGCCGGGCTCGAGGATTTCGGTGTTGACTCCTTTCGCGAGGGGCTCGAGATCCTGGTGTGTTCGCTCCGTGACGAGGCACGGTTGAACGCCGCGGGTGAGGCCGTCATCTATCCACGCCTGGTCGGTCACCTGGTGAACCGGCTCCAGATCGAGGACTGGTATCGAAGGTGTCCCGAGATCGACGACGTCCCAATCATCGCCCCTTTGTTCGGAATAAGCCTCCCCCGTACTGGCTCTACGGTGCTGTCGTTCCTGCTTGCACAAGATCCGGGCGTGCGCTTCTTGCGGCAGTGGGAGTCTTCTCAGCCCGCTCCCCCGCCCTCGACCGTGGCCGGACCCGATCCTCGGATGGGGACTGCCGCCGAGCGGGTTGGTGCGAAGGAGCACACCCCCTCCGATGTCAATGGGCCGATTGAGTGTCTCGACATCATGGCGCTTGACTTCAAGACGCAGATGTACCACGCCTTTGCTCGGATCCCGACTTATACCGCCTGGGTAACCGATGCGGACCTCACCTCCACCTATCTCTACGAGCGTCGGGTACTGAAGCTGTTGCAGTGGGGTGAGCAGGTTCGGCCGTGGCGCCTGAAATCGCCGGCCCACATGCTGTGGATCGAGTACCTGATCGGTGCATTTCCTGATGCTCGCTTTGTGATGACACATCGTGACCCGACCGATGTTCTGTTGTCGGTTGCCGAGGTTTACGCGGACATCGGCGGAATGTTCACTGATCACCTGGATCGTGAGTTCATCGGCCGGCTGAACGTTGAGCAGTGGTCGACGGGAATAGAGAGGGTAATCAAGTTCCGCGAGAGCGGAGGCGACGATCGGTTCTATGACATCGATTTCCGCGCCATGCAGGCGGATCCCGTCGGCGAGGTGCGTGGCCTCTACGAATGGCTCGGCGAGCCCGTCAGCGAAGCGTTCGAAGAGCGAATGCGGCGGTGGTCCGAAGCCAACGCAGCGAACTATGAGCCGACGACTCACCACGCCGACCCAGCGGTCTTTGGCCTCGATATGGAGCTGATCAGGCCGCTGTTCGCGGACTATGTCACTCGCTCCGCATACTGGACCGCTCATTAACCCCCAAGGAGGACGAATGGCAGATTTGACGGGCGGGATCGATCCCTCCCGCGAGTTGCTTTTTGCTGAGCGTCCGGACAATCCGGAAATGCGGGACTCGGTGAGCTTCTGGGTCTTTGACGATCAGGGCACGCTAGGGCTGACCCGGATCGGGATCGAGGCGGTCGCCGAGCACTGGGAGGAGCACGGGCTTCAGGTGAACGTCGCCTTTGCCGACGGCCGGGTGTTCCGCCTCCGCTCCGACGGGAAGGCGTGGCCGTCGCAGGACGAGAGTGGACGATCAAGCGTGCTCGGCGCCGGACCGCTCGGCTTTCGCTGTATCGAGCCGTTTCAACAATGGACCATGACCTTCCGCGGCGAAGCCGTGCAAACATCGACCTTCGATCTCGTGGAAGGCAAGAACGCTGGTCCACTCGTCGACGTGGAGTTCAGTGTCGCCGCGACCATGGCCGTGCCGCCGTGGATTCAGGGATCGCTGTTGCCCGCGGCGCGTGCTCTCTTGGAGGGTGGGGAGAGCGACCTGATGGGAGGCTCGCGGTACGAGCAGCTCTTCCGCGCCAATGGTTCAGTCCGGACGCCGGACGGGACGCAAGCCTTCACCGGCAGCGGTCTTCGCATCCGGCGTCAGGGCATTCGCCGTCTGACCGAGTTCCGAGGCCACTGCTGGCAATCGGCACTCTTCCCGAGCGGTCGGGCCTTCGGCTACATCGCGTATCCGCCACGCGAGGACGGCCGGCCGACCTTCAACGAAGGATACGTCTTCGATGGCGACGGTGACCTCGTTCCTGCCCGAATCGTCGAGGCGCCGTGGCTCACGAGACTGCAGGCATTGAATGAAGGCGTGCCGCTCATACTCGAGACCGACAAAGGGGTCGTCCGCGTCGAGGGGGAGACCGTTGTTTCCGCCTTCGATATCCACCACAACGACAAGACGAGAGCCATCGAGGCCATGAGCAAAGAGATCCCCGACTTTCCACCTCTTCAGCAGGCGGGTGTTCGGTACAGATGGGACGGTGAGGAGTCCTACGGAATGCTCGAGCGTTCGTACCCACGCGACAAGATGGTCAACGATTGATGTCTAGGGTCGAGGAAGACTGCAGCGACTCCGATGAGGCCGACCATCGTCGACGAGTAGGCGTCACCGAAACTGTGGTTTCGGCGGCCAAGCGCCAACGCGCTCGAAGGGACCAGGACTCCCGCCGGGATCATGGCGGCCAGACCCCAGATCCACATTCGGGTGATCGCTGCCTTCGTTACCGCCCTCGACCGGCCAATGTCTCCCACGACATCCCCCTTCATCGTGGTGCCGGCCGGGCTGCGAAGATCGGGGGAGGAGTGGAAATAAGGGCAGAACCGACGAGGGCCACGGCACTCTCCTGATATCAGGCGCTACGGATCGGCCGCTACCAGGGTCCGGGGCGTCGCTCCCGAGTCGCCTCGGGGCGTTTCGTATTTAATGCATCCTACACCCCACAGCGATGTTCCCGATAGACCCCGGGTGGCTTCGCAGGCGCCGCAGACCGATCGGTAATGCCTGTTACCGAGTGGGACTTCCTTTGCTCGCAGGACTATCCCCAAGGTGCCGGACTGTGTCACCCTCCCGGCGTTTGGAACTCACCCCATCGCTGGATTGGGGGATAGGTGTTCCGGGGCGCCCAGGATGGCGGCCTCAGGGCATGGATCGGGAGCTGGAGTGGTCGGGAACGCTCGCTGTGACCTTGTTCCCTGGTAGCGGCCGCCCGGGCGGGTCACGATTGGCTCATGAAGAAAGTGCTGGTGGCCGTGGCACTGCTCGTCGGGCTGGGTGTTCTTGCCCAACGCCTCGGCCAGAAGATGTCGACCATCGACTGGGAGGAGAGATTCGATCGGATGCCAGACAACGCTCCGCCGAAGTGGATGTTCCGCAACATCACCACCATCCGTGAGAACACTGACCGGATCCTCGAACTTCTCGATCCTGATCGATCCCGCTCAAATAGCCCACCTTCTGCCAGCACCTGAACCCTGGCCATGACCCTCACCGACCAAGCCCCATCCGCACGGCGCTCGGACTCACCGGCCGCGCACGCCGTCGATCTGCGCAAGACCTACGGCACCGGGCAGGCGACCGTCCACGCCCTGGCCGGCATCGACGTCACCTTCGATCGCGGCCGCTTCACGGCCGTCATGGGCCCGTCGGGGTCGGGCAAGTCCACCCTGATGCACTGCATGGCCGGCCTCGACCGGCCGACCTCGGGGCACAGCTTCGTGGGCGACCTCGACATCGGGAGCCTCGACGACAAGGGGCTGACCCAGCTGCGGCGCGACCGCATCGGCTTCGTGTTCCAGTCGTTCAACCTGGTGCCCACGCTGACCGCCGGCGAGAACATCACCCTGCCGACCGACCTGGCGGGCAAGAAGGTGGACAAGGAGTGGTTCGACTATCTGGTGGCCCAGCTGGGCATCGGCGACCGGCTGTCGCACCGGCCCACCGAGCTGTCGGGCGGGCAGCAGCAGCGTTGCGCCTGCGCCCGGGCCCTGATCAACCGGCCCGACCTGATCTTCGCCGACGAGCCCACGGGCAACCTGGACTCGAACTCCTCGGCCGAGATGCTGTCGTTCCTGAAGCGGTCGGTGACCGAGTTCGACCAGTCCATCGTCATGGTCACCCACGACCCCCGTGGCGCGTCCTACGCCGATCGCGTCGTCTTCCTCGCCGACGGCCAGGTCGTCGACGAGCTGGCCGAGCCGACGTCGGACTCGGTGCTCGAGCGCATCCGGACGCTGGGCGCCTGACATGTGGCGGGTCACCATCAAGGGACTCCTGGCCCACAAGCTCCGGCTCGCTCTGACGGCGCTGGCCATCGTGCTCGGGGTGACGTTCATCGCCGGGACGTTCGTGCTGACCGACACCCTGCACAACACGTTCGACAGCCTGTTCGGGAACATCTACCAGAACGTCGACTTCCAGGTGCGCGGCGTGGCCCAGTTCGGCAGCGGGGGTTCCGCGACGCGCAACCCGGTGCCCCAGTCGGTGGTCGGCACCATCCGCGCCGTCCCCGGCGTGGAGGCCGCCGCCGGCTCGGTGAGCGGCTACGCCCAGTACATCAACCATGACGGCAAGGCGGTCAGCAGCGGCGGCGCGCCCACGCTCGGGGTGGCCTTCGACCCCAACCAGCAGATCTCCGCCCTGAGGATCGTGCAGGGACGCCAGCCGACGGCGCCGAACGAGGTCGTGATGGACCTCGGCACGGCCCAGAAGTACGGCTTCAAGGTCGGCCAGAGCGTGCGCATCCTGTTGCAGGGGCCGACCCGGACGTTCATCATCACCGGGATCGCACGCTTCGGGACGGCGAACAACCTGGCCGGGGCCACGCTGGCTGCCTTCGACACCCGGACGGCACAGGCCCTCCTGGGCAGTGTGGGCAAGTTCGACGCCATCGACATCGTCGCCCAGCCAGGTGCCGACAAGGCCACCGTCCAGCGCGACATCGCGGCCGTCCTGCCCCACGGCGTCGAGGTGGTGACGGGCCAGACCGTCATCAACGAGGCGACGAACGCCGTCAGCCAGGGTCTCGGCATCTTCAACACGGCGCTGCTGGTCTTCGGCTTCATCGCGCTCTTCGTCGGCGGCTTCACGATCCTGAACACGTTCTCCATCACCGTGGGCCAGCGCACCCGGGAGCTGGCGCTGCTGCGCATCGTCGGCGCGAGCCGCCGCCAGGTGTTCCGTTCCGTGCTCGGCGAGGCGTTCATCGTCGGGCTGGTGGCGTCGCTCATCGGGCTCGGGCTGGGTGTGCTGGCCGCCGTCGGCCTGGAGAAGCTGCTCTCCGCCTTCGGGGTCACGCTGCCGTCCGGCTCCCTCGTGTTCGAGGCCCGCACGGTCATCGTCTGCCTCATCGTCGGCGTGGGCGTGACGATGGTGTCCGCCATCAGCCCGGCGCGGCGCGCCGTGCGCGTCGCCGCCGGTGGCGGCGATCTCCGAACAGCAGGTCGAGCAGGACGTCCCCATGCGGCGCCGCTTCACCCAAGGCGCTGTCATCACCGCGATCGGGATCGTGCTGCTGGCCGTCGGGCTCACGAAGCCGGCCATCCAGCTGGTCGGCCTCGGTGCGGTCCTGATCTTCGTCGGCGTGGCCATGCTGGCACCCGCGGTGGCGCGGCCGATGGCGAGCGTCATCGGGCGCCCGTTGGCCCGGCTGCTCGGCACCTCGGGCCGGTTGGGCCGGGAGAACTCCATGCGCAGCCCCCGGCGCACCGCGCAGACCGCGGCGGCACTGATGGTCGGGCTGGCGCTCGTCTCGGCCATCGCCGTGTTCGGCGCCTCGCTGTCGAGCTCGGCCACGAGCAGCGTCGACAACGCGATCAGCGCGGACATCATCATCTCGGCGGCGAGCACGACCGGGAACGGGGAGTTCGGCAACACCGTGCCGATCGTGGCGGGTGCCGTCCCGGGGGTCACCGCCACCTCGGTCGTCTACGGTGGCCAGTTCGAGTTCCGCCATTCCCTCGTGCCCCTCCTGGCCGTCGGGACGGAGCACCTGAAGGAAACCGTGATCCTCAACATGACCGCTGGGACGTCGCAGGCGCTGGCCGCCGGCGGCCTGCTCGTCGACACCACCACGGCCAACAACGAGCATCTGTCGGTGGGCGACACCGTCCCGGTGCGGTTCGCGCTGACGGGTCGCTCCACCATGCGCATCGGGGGGATCTACCAACCGAACGCCCTGGCCGGGAAGTACCTCGTCGGCGACGGCTTCTTCCTCGCCCACTACCAGAACCCGCTGCCCGGTGCGGTGCTCCTGAAGACCGATGGCAGCCCCGGGGTGCAGTCTGCGGTTTCGCACGCGCTGGCCACCTACCCCAACGTGCAGGTCCAGTCGCGGGCCCAGTTCGAGGCGTCACAGAAGGCCGCGGTCAACAAGCTGCTCGGTCTGGTCTATGCGCTGCTGGCCCTGGCCGTGCTCATCGCCCTCATCGGGATCGTGAACACGCTTATGCTGTCGGTCTTCGAGCGCACCCACGAGATCGGGCTCCTGCGCGCGGTCGGTATGAAGCGGCGCCAGATCCGCGCCATGATCCGCTCCGAGTCGGTGATCCTGGCCGTCTTCGGCGCCATTATCGGGATCATCGTCGGGACGGGACTGGGCATCGCCCTCGTGTCGTCGCTCCGCTCGCAGGGCTTCACGAGCACCGTGGTGCCGGTCCAGAACCTGGTCATCTTCCTGATCCTGGCCGCCCTGCTCGGCCTGCTGGCGGCGAGCTGGCCGGCGCGGCGGGCCGCGCGGCTGGACGTGCTGGCGGCCATCGCCGCCGACTGATATCGGTGGCGATTGTCTTCGGCGTTTGCGCCGTGGCGCCGGCGGTCGGGCGGCCCCTCTCCGTGCGCGGCCCTTTTGTCGTCGTTCACGTGGCGCGCTCCTCTCTCCCACCTGGAGCTCGTGGGCGAATGGGGACTCGAACCTCGGAGCATCAGGAGCGGGATCGCCGCGGTAGCCGGGTTTGGCGACTCTCTGTCGTCTAGCCCACCGCTGGGTGGGGGTGACCCGGCCGGCGGGCTTCGAACCTGAGGAGGGTGGAGGTGCGGAGTCTTGGACCCCTCTATCTACTATCCCGAAATTGACGCGCAGGGGATAAGGGATAAGGCCGCGGAAATGCCACACCTACCCTCTCGGCCCCGGGATCAGCGTCGCCTGGTCTGAGTCGTCCACCATCCGCCGCCGGACCCCAGAACGGCGGCCTCAGACGTGCCCCGGTGCCGGCGTATGGGGATAGTCAGTCGGCTGCCGCCACTCGGCCTCCGCTGAACAGTTCGAGACCTACCCGGAAGAATGACCAATCTTCGGCCCTAGACGCCAAGCCTTGGTCCCGTGGTCCCAGTAGACGGCGTCTCCCAAGTGTTCGTGAAAGGCTTCCAATACGGGCTTGGCGATGACGAGACTGCCCTCCTCGTTCCTGTATGTGAACTCCTCACCGAAGCGTTCGGCAATGTCCTTCACCGTCGTCGACTGGTACAGGAATCCCTGCACCTCGACCCTGGCCACCATCCAGTCCGCAACACTCTGAGCGGTAGTCACCGCTCGTCATCATGGCACCTAGGAAGTCCTTGAATGACGTACAAGCGGGAGCTGAAGGCGTCACTTGTACGTTTCCATGACCCCGCGGTGCCGAACTGCCCCACCGTCCCGGCGTACTGGGACAGGGCTCGGTCGTAGATTTCAATCATGTCTGTACGCCTGCGACCGCTTACCGAAGAGGAGCTCTCAGAGTTCATCGAAGGCGATGTGGAGCGATATGTCGAAGAGAGGGTCAAATCAGGCGAGAGCCCAGATGCCGCTCGGCGTATTGCCACTGAGCAGTCCGAAGCCCTGTTTCCCAAGGGGGCGCCCGGTAAGGATCAGCTCCTCTTCCGTGTCCTTGGTCCTGACGGGACCGCCGTGGGCACTCTCTGGATCGGCGCTCAACTCACTGGTGAACCTGGGTCCTTCTGGGTCTGGGACGTGCGCATCGAAGAGATGTATAGAGGCAAGGGATACGGACGAGCCGCCATGGCACTGGCCGAGGTTGAAGCCCGCAGCCGAGGCGCCACAGAGTTGGGACTGAACGTTTTTGGACACAATCAGGTCGCACGGCGACTTTACGAGTCGATGGGCTACACGGCTACTGCGATCCGAATGAAGAAGAACCTCTGAATCGGCACCGGGTCCCCAACCCGGCGAACTGGGACACCCTCGACCGCGCGGTATCTGTACTACGAGGGCGCGCCGCCGCTGCCTATGGCAGCATGTCGAGGTCCGGGCTTCCGGGCCCCGAACGAAAGGTTTCTTATGACAGTTCTAAAGCAGCATCACGCGCCTGGCATGCCCGCCGAGGTGTACGACCAAGTCGCCGCTGGAGCCATGCCATCTCAGAGTAAAGCTGACGGCTTTGTTGCCCACTACGCCATAGTGGAAGACGGTGGCATCACGGTGATTGAGATCTGGGACTCGATCGATCAGCACGACGCCTGGTTTAATGAGGTCGTCAAGCCGCACCTCCCTCCCGACACGCCTGAGCCTAAGTTCGCGGAGTTGCACAACAGCAACACTAAGTAGCGGAGCGGTTCGCAATCCCGGCGATTTGGGAGTGACCCGTGCCGCCGGAAGTCGGCTGTCCGGGTCGCCGCTTGCATCCCACCTCGCGTCCCACATGTGCCGAACTGTCCCACACTCCCGGCAGCGAGGATTGAAGTGGTCGCTGAGTGATCCACCACTTCGGTGATGGAGTTGGTCAGCGTGTGGGTGGGTGCCCAGGCCAGGTCTGACTCAACTGAACCGGCTGACGTCCTTTCGGACTGTCCTCAGTACGATCCGTCGACCTGGCCCGGTCACCCACTCGACACCCGCCGGTCGGACGGAGTGACCTCATAGGAGCCTGCCTCACACAGGCCCGTCGCTGTCTTGTCCGTCGTCCCGCTGGTGCGGTGTCACCCCAACCCAATCCAACGAAGGGATGACAGTGACCAATTTGCCACGATGCATCACCGGCGGCGTCGATACGCACCTCGACGTCCACGTAGCTGCTGCTTTGGACGACCGAGGGGCGCTCCTCGGCGTCGAGAGCTTCGCCACCACGGAGGGCGGCTACAAGAAATTGCTGGCCTGGCTGAGCGGCTTCGGCCCGGTCGAGCTCGTCGGCGTCGAAGGGACCGGTTCCTATGGAGCCGGGCTCACCCGGCACCTCCAAGCCGAGCAGGTCCGCGTCGTCGAAGTCGATCGCCCCAACCGCCAGCGCCGCCGACGCAAGGGCAAGTCCGATCCTCAAGACGCCATCTCGGCTGCCCGGGCCGCCCTCTCGGGCGACGCCTGTGGCGAGGCCAAGACGAGGGACGGAAACGTCGAATCCATGCGGGTTTTGCGCGTCGCTCGGTCCTCGGCCCGCAAGGGCCGCACCCAGGCGCTCAACCAGATGCGCAACCTGGTCTCGACCGCGCCTGAGCCAATCCGAGCCGAGCTCCGGGGCCTCAACGTTTTCCACCTTGAGCCGCCCTGGGATCGGTGGACACTCAAGCGCTTTGATTAAGCGGCACTGGTTGGTGTCGACTGGGTGCAGTATGCACGACGCGAGGAGCGCTGTGAAGCGGTGAACGCGCCGACGCTCGAGGACGGGCCGTTTGTGTTGCGCTGTAAGCCGCTGAACGCGCTGGGGTGGACATGAGCGCCGGGCCAAATCAGCCGTCCGGCGCCATTCGCGCCCAGTAGGCGGCCTCGTATTCCGCCGGCGTCTGCTTGTCGAGGGCGCGCTGGAGGCAGCCCTTGTTGTGGAACTCGACCCACTCGGCCGTGGCGATCTCGAGTGCCGCGGCGTCGCGCCAGGGGCCGAGCCGCTCGGTGCATTCGGCTTTGTACGAGGCGTTGATGCTTTCAGCCAGGGCGTTGTCGAAGCTGTCCCCTTTGGATCCGACCGACGGTGCCACACCAGCCTCTTCGAGGCGGGTGCTGTAGACGATGGCGAGGTACTGCACGCCGCGGTCCGAATGGTGCACCAGCTCACCGAGATGCTGACCACGCCTGGTCCAGATGCCCATCTCCAAGGCGTCGAGGGCGAGTTGGGCCTCCAGCGTCGTCCCCACCCGCCAGCCGACGATGTAGCGGGAGAACACGTCGGTCACGAAGGCCGTGTAGGCGAAGCCCGACCACGTCCACACATAGGTCAGATCGGCAACCCAGAGGCGGTTGGGGGCACAGGCGCTGAAATTGCGTTTGACCAGGTCTTCGGGCTTCTGTGCCGCGTCGCCGGGCGTGGTGGTGAACGTCGTGTGCCCGCGCACGACACCGCTGAGCCTCATCTCGCGCATGAGCCGCGCCACCCGGTCCCGGCCGACCTCGAACCCCTCGCGTCCGAGCTGCCACCACACCTTCTCGGCGCCATAGACCCCGTGATACGCGGCCCGGTGGACTCGCTCGATCTCGGGTTTGAGCGCTTCGTCGGCCGCCGAGCGGGCAGAGGGCGGGCGGGACTTGGCCGCGTAGTAGGTCGACCGGGCGAACTGCAGCACGCTGCAGATCGGCTCGACTCCGGCCAGGTCCGAGTGGGCGTCGATGAAGGCGACTACCTCGCCCGTCGGCGGTCGAGCTCCGCCGCCCCGAAAAATGCCGCGGCGGCCCGCAGGATCTCATTGGCCTGGCGCAACTCTTTGATCTCGCGCCGCAGCTCGGTCAACTCAGCCTGTTCGGAGCTGGTCAGGCCCGGGCGGACCCCGCTATCGACCTCGGCCTGCTTGACCCACGTGCGCAGCGACTCGACGCCGACGTCGAGCTGGCGGGCCACCCGAGAGAGCACCGTGTGGTCAGCGGGGTCCTCGCGCTGGAGCTCTTGGACCATCCGGACGGCCCGCTCCTTGATCTTAGGGGGGTACCTGCGCTGAGAGGGGCTGTTCCCTTTCGGTGTGGACATGACTGATTCCTTTCCAAGCGAAACAGTGTCCACAATTTCCAGGGCGGATCACCTCCTCGAGCAGGCCTCCACCTATCGGCCCGGGACCAAGCGCGACGTCGTCTCGCTGACCAAGTTCAGCTTGGGGATGTTGGCCCAGCGCGCCCTCACCCTCCAAGAGGAGATCTCCGAGATCGACGCCATCTTGAAGCCCTTGGTCAAAGAGACCGCCCCCCGGCTCGTCGGCGCCCTGGGCATCGGCACCGACGCCGCTTCGGCACTGTTGGTCACCGCCGGCGACAATCCCGAGCGACTGCGCAACGAGGCGGCTTTCGCACATCTCTGCGGTGCTTCACCGCTCGATGCCAGCAGCGGCAAGCAGGAGCGTCACCGGCTCAACCGCAGTGGTGATCGCCAAGCCAACTCGGCTCTGTGGCACATCGTGATCACTCGGATGGTCTATGACCCGCGCACCACCGAATACATCGATCGACGCACCAAGGAAGGTCTCACCAAGAAAGAGGCGATGCGATGTCTCAAGCGCTATGTCGCCCGAGAGGTATTCAGCCTCCTACCTCACGAGAAATTTGGGCTTGACAACCCATAGGAGCATCGTACTGGGGCACCCCGAACCCTGCTCGGTATCGGCACATCTCGCCGTGCCACTTCGATACACGATGTGCGCGAGATCGCCAATGCGGGTGGCCATCGTCAGGTGTGAGCACGGACTCACGGCCCCTGGCAGGGATCCGTCGTCGGTAACCTGAACCACGGTGCCACACGAGGACCTTGCCTTTGCTGGGCTGGGACGCCTACACGAGATGCTTGCGAACGGTTCATTGAAGGCGCGAGAGCTTGTCTCGTTCTCTTTGCATCGAATCGAGCGGTTCAATCCGCCGTTGAACGCCTTCGTCTCCGCTCGATCGGAGGCGGCGCTGAGTGAGGCTGATCAGGCAGACCAGTTGCGACGAGGCGGGGACCCCCGGCCGCTGCTGGGGATTCCGTTCGCTGTCAAAGATGAGCATGACCTGGCTGGTGAGGTGACGGCGCTCGGGACGGGTTCGACGGCTGTGGTTGCTCAACGCGATTCCGCAATCGTCGACATTCTCCGCGGAGCGGGAGCCATCCCGGTTGGGAAAACGACGCTGCCCGAGCTGGGCATGCATCCGTTCACCGAATCGGTGACGTGGGGCGTGACTCGCAACCCGTGGAAGCCTTCTCGGACGCCAGGCGGTTCCAGCGGCGGGAGCGCGGTGGCGGTCGCCGCAGGTCTGGTGCCGTTTGCAACCGCCAGCGATGGTGGAGGATCTATCCGTATTCCGGCGTCCTGTTGCAATCTCTTCGGTCTCAAGATGCAAAGCGGTCGTGTCACCATGGAACCCCAGTCCGAATCGCTCGGGGGCTTGTCAGTGTTCGGAGTGCTGACCCGCAGCGTCGCCGACGCGGCACTGATCTACGACCTCTTGACCGACGCGACAGCAGGCGGAAGCACGACACAAAGCTGGGACAAGAGCTTGAGTGACTCATTGGCCAGTGCTCCACCCCGGCTGCGTGTCGGCGTGACGTTCGACCTTGGAGGTCGCGCGCGCGTTGCACCTGAGGTGAAGGCCATGGTCGAACACGTCGCCGACGTGCTCGAAGAGCTGGGCCACCTGGTGTCGGAAGTGCGTGTCGACTCAGGTAGGTGGCTGCTGCCCTTTACGATACTTGGGACACGAATCCTGGTCGACGAGGCACAGGTGTTGGAGGCACCGGAACGCCTCGAGGTAAGTCCCGAGGAGTGGTGTACGAGGTCGTGAGGTCGCGACAGCTCTCGGGTCAACCGTTCTCTGATTGCTGATCCGATGGCCGCTGGCGTCGGCGGCCTCCTGAAGGCGGCGTCCATGGCCGGCCGGGGGTCCTCGGGTGAGGGCTCGGCCTCCTTGGGCCTTGAGCGACTCGACGCTCATGTAGCGTTGGTGATGGCCCACTCGTCGGTCTGCTCGGCGAGCAGGGCGCCGACGAGGCGGATGACCGCGGCCCGGTTGGGGAAGATCCCGACCACGTCGGTGCGCCGGCGGATCTCTTTGTTGAGCCGTTCCTGGGGGTTGTTGGAGCGGATCTTGGGCCAGTGCTCGACCGGGAACGCGGTGAACGCCAGGATGTCATCGGCGGCGTCGAGGAGGTAGATGGCGATGTCGACGAACCCGGCCTGGGTGAGCTTGTCGACGACGTCGCCGAGCTGGTCCCAGGTGGCGTCCCGGTCGGGCTGCTCGAAGATCGAGCGGACCAGGGTGGCGATCATCGGCCAGTTCGCCCTTGGCGACCCGGAGGCCAGGTTGGCCATGAAATGGGTGCGGCACCGCTGCCACGACGCCCCGGCGAAGCACGGTGGCGATGGCCGCCTTGATCCCGCCGTGGGCGTCGGAGATGACCAGCTCCACCCCGACAGGCCCCGGGCCACCAGGGCGCGCAGGAACGCCGTCCACGCGGTGTCCTCGGTGGTGACGATGTCGAAGCCGACGATCTCCCGGCGGCCCTCGGCGTTGACGGCGGTGGCGATCACCGCGGAGACGTTCACCACCCGGCCGCCCTCGCGGACCTCGCTGGGTCAGCGCGTCGATCCACAGATACCGATACGGGCCGGCATCCAGGGGCCGGTCGCGGAACTCGGCGCACCTTGGCGTCGAGCTCGGCGGCCATGCGGCGACACCTCGGAGCTTCGAGATCCCGTCGATGCCCATGGCCTTGACCAGGTCATCGACCCGCCGGGTCGACACGCCCTCCACATAGGCCTGGCCGATCACCGCCACCAGCGCCTGCTCGGCCCGCCGGCGCGGCACCAGCAAGCCACTCCGGGCAGTAGATGCCCTCGCGCAGCTTCGGGACCGCCAGATCGATCGTGCCGACCCGGGTGTCCCACGGCCGCTGCCGATAGCCGTTACGGGAGTTCACCCGCTCCTCGCTGCGCTCCCCGTAGCCGGCGCCGCACTGCATCGACGCCTGCGCCGACATCAACGCCTCCGCGAACGCCTGCAACATCGCCCGGGCCAGATCGGTGTCGCCGTCGTCGCCCTCCAGGTACTTGCTCAGCCACGCGGACGCGTCGATAGTGGTAGGGACAGTCACCGTGCTCCTCCTCAAGTGGTTGTGTGAGAACTGCTTCTTGAGGTTGACGCGATGACCGTCGCGTCCTGGGGGATCCTCTCAGGCCCACCCGCTCGTACACCACTCCTGGGACTCAACTCGCCTCGAGCGCCGCACTCGAACGGCATTGCGCTCCGGGGCTCTTACGGGCGAACGGGCCCTTCATTGGGCGATTGGCCGCCAGCGCGCGACTACCGCGCGGACAAATCGCATCTTCGACACCTTGGACCTGGTACTGACCCCAACACTGGCGCTACCTCCGGTGGAAGTCGGGAGGTGGGCGCACATAGGTGCTCTACGTACCACGCGGGGCGTTGGTCGCTGGTGTCCCTTTACCTCACTATGGAACTTCATTGATCAGCCAGCGGCAAACATACCGGCCGGCTTCACAGATTCGGGTCTTCCCGTAGGCGCACAACTCCTCGCCCCGCCCGATGCAGAGCCCACGCTTGTCGCTGTCGCCGCGCAGCTTGAAAACAGACTCAGGTGGACCGAAGCCAGGCCACAGCTGTGAGCCCAACACGGCAAACGACGATCGCGGTGCGTCCACCGGGGAATACGAATGAGCGGCGCACGCCGGATATTGGCGCCGTACTGATATCCACCCCGCTTGGGGCGTCTAACCAAGCCGGAGTTTCCACAGGTAAGGCCACTAATGTTAGTTGCAGACCGCTCGCAACCGCACCGGATAGCGGATGGGCCCCGCCACCACGAAAACCTGACCCAGTAGTGCCCAGCCGAAGGGTGACACCCACCCGGCAGCGAGGATTGAAGTGGTCGCTGAGTGATCCACCACTTCGGTGATGGAGTTGGTCAGCGTGTGGGTGGGTGCCCAGGCCAGGTCTGACTCAACTGAACCGGCTGACGTCCTTTCGGACTGTCCTCAGTACGATCCGTCGACCTGGCCCGGTCACCCACTCGACACCCGCCGGTCGGACGGAGTGACCTCATAGGAGCCTGCCTCATACAGGCCCGTCGCTGTCTTGTCCGTCGTCCCGCTGGTGCGGTGTCACCCCAACCCAATCCAACGAAGGGATGACAGTGACCAACTTGCCACGATGCATCACCGGCGGCGTCGATACGCACCTCGACGTCCACGTAGCTGCTGCTTTGGACGACCGAGGGGCGCTCCTCGGCGTCGAGAGCTTCGCCACCACGGAGGGCGGCTACAAAAATGCTGGCCTGGCTGAGCGGCTTCGGCCCGGTCGAGCTCGTCGGCGTCGAAGGGACCGGTTCCTATGGAGCCGGGCTCACCCGGCACCTCCAAGCCGAGCAGGTCCGCGTCGTCGAAGTCGATCGCCCCAACCGCCAGCGCCGCCGGCGCAAGGGCAAGTCCGATCCTCAAGACGCCATCTCGGCTGCCCGGGCCGCCCTCTCGGGCGACGCCTGTGGCGAGGCCAAGACGAGGGACGGAAACGTCGAATCCATGCGGGTTTTGCGCGTCGCTCGGTCCTCGGCCCGCAAGGGCCGCACCCAGGCGCTCAACCAGATGCGCAACCTGGTCTCGACCGCGCCTGAGCCAATCCGAGCCGAGCTCCGGGGCCTCAACGTGATCCACCTCCTCGAGCGGGCCTCCACCTATCGGCCCGGGACCAAGCGCGACGTCGTCTCGCTGACCAAGTTCAGCTTGGGGATGTTGGCCCAGCGCGCCCTCACCCTCCAAGAGGAGATCTCCGAGATCGACGCCATCTTGAAGCCCTTGGTCAAAGAGACCGCCCCCCGGCTCGTCGGCGCCCTGGGCATCGGCACCGACGCCGCTTCGGCACTGTTGGTCACCGCCGGCGACAATCCCGAGCGACTGCGCAACGAGGCGGCTTTCGCACATCTCTGCGGTGCTTCACCGCTCGATGCCAGCAGCGGCAAGCAGGAGCGTCACCGGCTCAACCGCAGTGGTGATCGCCAAGCCAACTCGGCTCTGTGGCACATCGTGATCACTCGGATGGTCTATGACCCGCGCACCACCGAATACATCGATCGACGCACCAAGGAAGGTCTCACCAAGAAAGAGGCGATGCGATGTCTCAAGCGCTATGTCGCCCGAGAGGTATTCAGCCTCCTACCTCACGAGAAATTTGGGCTTGACAACCCATAGGAGCATCGTACGGGGACATTTAGCGTTGGTTCCGGGCATCCACCGATTTGGCGGAAGCCCTTCGTAGGGTGCGTCGGGTCGGTTCTTCTGGCTTGACTGAACTGGGGATCGGAGCGAGCGACAGCTCGACTCCATAACGGTGATCGTCGACCAGACGAGCCTCCCGACGCACGTGCATCCCTGTTCTGGAACTCGGCGGCCGATCATGGAGTCGGACCCCTGCTTCTGAATGTCTGGATGGTCACACCCCTGCGGAACGTGCACCGGTCGACGACGGAGAGCCGACTGATCAGTCATCGAGCGAAAGGACCATGTCATGAACGAAGTGAGGTTGGGCATCGACCTCGCCTGTCGAGCCGACCACCGGGCCAGCCTGGCCGACGAGCGAGGTGAGTTCATCTGGTCGTCGTGGAAGTTCCGCACGACGACCACTGACCTCGAGCGCCTGTGGGCGAAGATCCCCGCCGGTGCCTCGGTGACGGTGATTCTCGAGCCCACCCGCAACGCCTGGGTGCCCCTGTCGGCGTGGCTCCAAGCACGGGGCGCCACGGTGATCTTGGTGCCACCCGAGCAGTCGGCCGACCTGCGGGACTACTACAACAAGCACACCAAGACCGACCGGTTGGATTCACGGGTGCTGGCCCGTCTGCCGCTGCTCCACCCCGAGGGCCTGCGGGGTATCGACAACCTCGGTCCGGCGGGATCGCTGCGCCGGGCCGTCCGTCACCGCTCCAGCCTGGTCAAGCGGCGCAGCGCCGCCAGCCTGCGCCTCGAGGCACTCGTCGAGCTGCTCGGTCCGGGATGGGCCGACTCCCTCGGATCGGCCACCGCCTCGAAGACCGCCCTGGTCATCTTGGAGAACTACGCCGATCCACGTGCGCTCAAGCGTCTCGGGCGTGCTCGGCTCGCCGCCTGTTGATCCGCTCGAGGCGGGACTCTGGCGCGAAGACAAGGCCGACGAGCTCTTGGCCATGGCGAACGAGACCCTTGCCCTGTGGTCGAGCGGGGGCATCGACTTCACCGAGTTGGCCCACGACGTCGCCTCAGAAGTCCGGGTGCTTCGCCGCCTCGACGACGAGATCACCGCCGCCGACAAGCGGATCGCCGTTCTCTATGACGAGGCCGATCCTTTGGGCATCGTTGCTTCGGCCCCGGGGCTCGGGCCCGTCCTCTCGGCGGCCATCTTGGGGAACGCGGGCGACTTCAACCGCTTCGCCAACCTGGCCGGCGTCCGCTCCTCCACCGGCTTTGTGCCCAAGATCGACCAGTCCGGACTGGTGGCGGGACACAAGGGCATTACCAAGGCCGGCGACGCCGGCCTGCGCCAGGCTCTGTACCTGGCAGCTGATCACGCTCGCCACATCGACCCGACCCTTGCCCAGCGCTACTACCGACTCGTCATGGTCGAGGGCAAGCACCACAACTCAGCATTGTGCTCGGTCTCGGCGGTCCTCATCACCCGGATCGCCGCCTGCTGGCGCAAGGGAGAGCTCTACGACCTGAGAGATGACAACGGCGAAGCGATCACCGAGGCCGAAGGCAAGGCGGTCTGCACCGACCGTTTCAAGATCGACCCCACAGTCCGAGCGGCCCGTCGTCGCCACACCCCAGCCAAAGTCCTCAAGAACAGGGCGGCGGGTCGAGGCAGAAAGGAGTCGGCCCGAAAGGTCGCTCCGGCCACCGACCCGCCACGAAGAGAAGTTAGCGAAAATGTCGCTTGAAGGGCTTGACTGCCGTTAGGAACTCACCTGGGCCAACTCGGTATCGGCACACTCCGCGCACCCCGAGTAGTCCACTGTTCGGCTTATGCTCGCATCACGACCGCCAACCTCTGAGGAGACGCGATGCCCGAGGTACAGGTCCCGAGTACTCGCGGACAGATACCCGCCTATATGGCGGCTCCTTCGGGTGCGGGTCCGTGGCCGGGCGTCGTGGTCATCCACGACGCCGGGGGCATGAGCCAAGACCTCCGCAACCAGGCCGACTGGTTGGCGGGCGAGGGATACCTGGCCGTGGCGCCCGACCTCTACCACTGGGGCGGGACGATGCGCTGCCTTCTCTCATTGAGCCGTGATCTGCGTGCTCGGCGGGGACGGGCCTTCGAGGACGTAGAGGCGGTGCGCACCTGGCTAGCTGGTCAGGACCAATGCACCGGCAAGATCGGCGCCATCGGCTTTTGCATCGGCGGCGGGTTCGCATTGCTACTCGCCCTCGACCACGGGTTCTCGGCCTCGAGCGTCAACTATGGCGTGGGCGTGCCAAAGGACGCCTACGTAGAGAGCGTCCTGGCGGGCGCCTGTCCCATCGTCGGCAGCTACGGGGCAAAGGACCGGGCTAACCACGGGACGGCCGAGCGACTGGACCGGATCTTGGCGACGCTCGGCGTGGACCATGATGTCAAGGAATACCCGGACGCCGGGCACGCCTTCCTCAACGACCACGAGGGCGCTGGTGACCGCACCCCGGTCATCTTCGTTGTAATGGGGAAGTTCGGCGGCCCCTCCGGCTACCACGAGCCATCGGCGATGGACGCCCGGCGGCGGATCGTGTCCTTCTTCGATCGCCACCTGACACCGTCCGGCTGATCTTCAGGGCTGTCGTTTTCGAGCGGGTGGCGTCTCGCCAGTGCCCGTTCCAAGCCGGCGGCTTGTAGCAGTGCGTGGCCTGTGGCTGTCGGGACTGCACCATCCGAAAGCACTGCCACGACCCCTTGGGACGTATGGCCCTAGGACTTCCCTCGCGTCACGAATACGATTGGAGCAGGACCCTCTGAGCGCCTAGGCCACCGAGACGAGGGGAGGACCGTGGCGTCACCGCATGATCCAGACCCCGTCAGGCTTGAGGCAACGCTCGAACCTGGGCTCAGCCGTTGGCTGTGGCTGGTCAAGTGGCTGCTCGTCCTGCCTCACCTGTTCGTGCTGCTCTTCCTATGGGTCGCGTTCTTTGCGGTGAGCATCATCGCCTTCTTCTCCATCCTGTTCACCGGCCGCTACCCGAGATCGCTGTTCGAGTTCAACGTGGGTGTACTCCGATGGACGTGGCGTGTGTCGTACTACAGCTATGCGGCCCTGGGCACCGACCACTACCCGCCGTTTACCCTCGCCGACATCACCGACTACCCCGCCCACCTCGACATCGCCTACCCCGAACGCCTGTCGAAGGGCTTGGTGCTGGTGAAGTGGTGGCTCCTGGCCATCCCCCAGTACCTGGTTGTCGGCATTTTCGTCGGAGGCGCCTATACGGCATGGTCGGTCAACGATCAGACGGCGGCTTGGGGTACGGGCGGGCTGATCGGGCTGCTCGTTCTCATCGCCGCTGTCGTCCTGGCATTCACCGGTGGTTATCCCCGCCAAATCTTCGATTTCGTACTCGGACTCAATCGCTGGGTCATGCGAGTGGTCGCCTATGCGGCGCTCATGACCGATCGGTATCCGCCGTTCCGTCTTGATGTGGGCGGGAGCGAGAGCGACGCCGCTACGACCGGCCAGCCGATGCCGGCCGCCGAAGTCGGACCGGTCGGCATGGAACCGTCCACTGGACGGCCCGGATGGACGGCCGGCAGGGTGGTCGCCCTGTGCATCGGTTCGGTGCTCGGGCTGGTCTCGATCGGGGTGCTCGCCGGCGGTGGTGCCATCGCCTGGTTGGACCACACGCAGCGTGACGCTTCTGGCTACCTCACGTCTCCTGCTCGGACATTCGCCACGTCGACCTACGCCATCACTACCGATCGGATCGACCTTGGGAACACGACGGACGTCGCGCCGTCGTCGATCCTGGGCACGGTGCGGATTCGCGCCACCGCAGGCAACTCGGGCCAGGCGGTCTTTATCGGGATCGGCCGGCACGACGCTGTCGATCGCTACCTCAGCGGGGTGAGCCACGTGACCATTACCTCATGGATCGGTGACGTAACGCATCTGCGCCGGTACCCGGGCGGGGCGCCCACCATCCCGCCGACCGCCCTCTCCACGTGGGTGCGGTCCGCCTCCGGAGCCGGGACCCAGACGATCACGTGGAAGCCCAGCGGTGGTGACTGGACGGTCGTGGCGATGCGGCCCAACGGGTCCCGCGGCCTGTCGATCACAGCGGACGTAGGTGCGACCTTCCCGTCATTGGGGTGGATCGACGCCGCCGTCTTCACCCTCGGGGGGCTTCTCCTGATCGCCGCCATCTTGCTGATCACATTGCCGATCGCTTTCGCCAGCCGGCGACAAGCTGCCGATCAAGGCTGAGATTCGAAAGAGGATCGGAAAGGACGTGGGCGACACGGTCACCGTTCGCTCACCGAGCGGCTGCCACTCTCAGCAACTCGGCTTTGTTGGGGGTCAGGCCAACCCAGTGCCGGCGTAAGGGGACAGTCAACGCTCGACCGGTATCGGCACGTTGCGTGCGTGACTGCAACTGCGTTATGTGCGCTCAACGCGAGATTCCAGAGCCGCCGATCTGGATGGCATTCGTCCTGCGCTTAGTTCATGTGGCCGGGGGTACAGAACTGAAGATTGCGGGCGGATGGCCGTTCGGTCTCAATCGGCACCTCGACGCCCATGCCCCCTCGGGACCTAAGCGGGAACCGGTGGCAATGGAGGTCCGCTGGCAGCCCGGTGTGCGCCGGGGCGGCGCCGGTCAGCTCGGTTGCGTGGCACCGGGGTCGACGTGTTCGGGGCAGGTGCATTGGGCACGCGCGTCACCTCACTCTCGTGATGGTGTCCGCGGCCCCGTGGCTCCTCACCACGTTGTCGGTGTATCCCTAGGACGGGCTCGTCGGGTGCACCTTGTTCTCGCACCAGGACCGGCCTGATCGTTGCATGATCGTTTCCGGTCCCCTTGTCTACGTCCCCGGAATGAGCGCCCCTTTCAAGGCCCGTCTGGCCCAAGCCAGCCCCAACTCATCCCACCGACGGACGGATTCAGTTGTCGGTGCGAAGGTACCGAGCGCTGCCGGGGGCTGTCAACGGTCAACGTGGCCGCCGCAGCCAATCGCGCACCCAATCGCGTACCCTCGGCTCCAGCTGAGGTCGACCGGATACCAAAATCGGCTTCTCACCTCGGATGTTCTGGTCGGGCTGCCGGGATTTGAACCCGGGACCTCTTGACCCCCAGATACAACACGCTTAGGGGCCGGGCGGATAGATGACCATCCACCAGTCGATGTGAGGGCCCGAAGGTCTCCTACTGGGCTGTCAGAAGGCCGCGCGACGTCGAGCCACCGCCCTCCTGTGTGCCGCGCGTTGTCTGCGGGTCAGCTCCCAGGTGTAGCGGGGTGGGCGATGGCGTGGGCCGCGGGGGGTACACAACAGCACGAGGTAGAGCGGCACCATCACCGTCGCCTCCCGTGCGATCAACCCCAGGTTGCCGAGCGAGGCGAAGAAGTATGTGAAGCCCACCACGTAGACGAAGCACATGATCAGGTACGGGCGGGTGAACGCCGCGCGGGGCAAGATGCGCAAATTTCGGAGTGACGCGACGAGCATCGCGAGCAGCACCGTGTTCTGCAACGCCTGGAACCTCTCCCCACCGCCGTGGGCGTTGAACGGCAGCGGATCGAACAGCACAACGTAGACGTCCCTTGGGAAGGCGAGAGGGCTTCCGGAGTAGCTGACGCCGCTGCTGCCGAGGCCCTCCCCCGTGCCCTGGTTGTTCTTGTTGATCTGGCTGAGGTTGACCCCGCCGTGGAGGCCCGGCAGGAAGTGGAGCGTCACGAACATGACCACGCCCACCATCACGGCGAGGAAGACGAGGGACGCCGTGCGCCGACCCGGCTCGAACTTCCTTGATGCGCTCGACGGCCGGAAGATCATGGCGATGGTGAACGCCCCCAAGACGAGCAGCATCTCGTTCGGGCGCACGAACACTGAGCCCGCACAGGCGGCGAGGATCAACAGCCAGGCGCGGAAGCCACCCTGACGGGCGAGGACCTGCGCGCATCCGTAGGTGAGCACGCCGATCAGGAAGAGCATGATCCCCTCCTTGCTCACGTCCGCGGTCCAGAAGATCAGGCTCGGAAGGAAGAAGATCAGGTACCCGTAGCGGCGGTTCCCCGCCCCGCTGAAGGTGAGCGTGAAGGCGCGGTAGAAGCAGACGATCCCGATGAAGGAGAGGAAGCTCATGATCAGGAACGCGGCCGCCTGGTTGATCCCGACGATGGCGAAGAGAACCCCGGCCACGATGCTGATTGAGCCGTTGTCGACGATCCCGCCAAGATTGGAAGGGAGCGAGAAGTCGAAATGGCGGAAGGGCCCCGCCAAGGCCGCCCCCCTGTAGATGTATCGGGTGTAGTCGGCGACGCCGCCGTAGAGATGGTTGACGCTCCAGATCTGCAGCGGGGCTGCGAGGAGGTGGACCACCAGACAGGCGGTGAGAGCCTTGGCCAACCACGGATCGCCACCCTCGGCCTTCACGACCCGACGGATGACGCGTCGTCCGAGCGCGAAGAGCGCGGCCGCTATGAGAATCACGACGATCGGGTTCGAGCCGATGGTGCCGGTGTAAATTCCGTTGTTCATGGAATAGAGCTGGTCACCTTCGCGTACACTGGTTCGGGTCGAGTTGGAGCCGCAGCTCGGTCGGGTCGGGCACCTGTCGGGGACGGCCGGTCGGGGGCTGCGTGGCGGTTTGGTGCCGTCGCGCTGCTGGGGCTCCTCTCTCCCCTGACCTGCTTACGATGGAGCGGAAGACGGGATTCGAACCCGCGACCCTCACCTTGGCAAGGTGATGCGCTACCGCTGCGCCACTTCCGCGTGGGTCACCACTTTATCGCGGGAGTGGCCTCGCCAAGGGAGGGGTCAGAAGCGCCTCAACCTGGTGGTTCACAGCCCGTAGCCACGAGGACCCGGCCAGAGGTTGACCGGGCGGGCCGTGTCGCTAGATTTCCGTCCATGCGCCAGGACGAGAACACCGCCATCCTGAGCAGGTCATTCGGAGAGGTTGCGCAAGAGTACAACCGGCTCCGCTCTGGTCCATCAAATGAAGCACTCGAGTGGCTGGTTCCAGAGGGTGCGAGCGATGTTCTCGAGCTCGGGGCTGGGACCGGGATCCTCACGCGGCTCCTCGCCGAACGAGTTGCCCACGTCATGGCCGTCGAACCCGACGACAGGATGCGAGCCGTCCTGGCCGCGACAGAAGTGTCGGTGGAAGTCGTGGCCGGCAATGCTGAGAAGATACCGGCCACCGCGTCCTCCGTCGACGTCGTCATCGCCCAGTCCGCGTGGCACTGGGTCGACGAGGAGCGAGCCGTCCCCGAGGTGGCCCGGGTATTGCGGTCCGGCGGTCGACTCTCGCTCGTGTGGACCGGTCCCGACCGCTCCGTCGATTGGATGCGCTCGCTGTGGGCCGGCGGCATCATCTTCAGCCCCGAGGAGCAGACCGCCGTCGACAACCGGCGGCGTCGTCGGCACCTCGTGAACGTCGACGTCGGTGGAGACAGCCCGTTCCTCGAGCCGGAGAGGATGCTCTTCCAATGGACTCGGTCGATGGCCAAGGCGGATCTCGTGGCGCTGGCCACCACCTACAGCGCCGTCATCACGATGGATGAGAGTGCCCGCCGCCAGCACCTCGATGCCATGGCGCGCTTTCTCGACGCCTATGAGCCGTTCACCGGACTCGAGGTCATCGACGTCCCCATGCGCTCGTACTGCTGGCGGGCGACCAAGCGCTGAGCTCCCGCTGACGGGCGGCCGTGTCTCGTCTGTGCACGATCCCACGCCCTTACAAGCGGGCGCCGGTTCATTTGTGCAGCGCCGTCGACCGTTGCTGTGAATCGTCATCCATTCGTCAGGTAACTCCTCGTACCCGCCCACGTCCCTCTGCGGCTGCACTCAGATCCGGAGCGCACCGTATGACCACCGGTTCGAGTGGGCCGGCGCCAAGAGACAAGAAAGGGCACACCCATGCAGATCCGCTTTCGTAATGTGCTGGCCATCGGCGCATTGACATCCGGCCTCGTCGCCGGCGGCGCGCTGGTCGCCGATGCAGCGACCCCGTCCACGACGACGGGGGGCTCCGGGAACACCGGAACGAGCTCGACGTCGAACCCATCGACGTCCAACTCCTCTTCCACCACACCGCCGTCGAGCTCGAGCGCCGGCAACACGGGCTCTGGTTCCTCGAACTCGTCGACCGGCTCAGACTCGAGCTCCAGCTCAGGCTCCAGCTCCGGCTCGACCAAAAACTGCCCCAACATGGGCAGCGGCTCGAACTCGAAGGCCCCGTCGGGCACGCCCCCGTCCGGGTCCGGCGCCCCGTCCGGCTCGAGCAGCGGGTCCACACCGGGCTCGTAGGGCAAAAGGCTCCCCACAGCCCGAACTACAGACCCCACTACAGAGGAACGGGCGGTGCGGGCCGGATCCCTCCGCCGAGCGGTCCGCACCGCCCCCTCCCGGTGCGCACGATCACCCGCGGGTGCTCAGGCCGTCGCCCCCCGGGCATCGAGCGCGCACACGACCAGTTCCCCCAGCGCATCATCGACGTGCACCGCCACCTCGTCGAGCTCGGGGACGAGCCGGCGGCACGCCAGCATCCCGAAGTACACCCGGTCGAGGTACGAGAAGGCGGTCACGTTGAGGCCGATGCCTTCCGCCATGGGACCCACCGGGTACGTGGCGGCAACACGACTTCCGGCCAGGAAGAGGGGAAGGTCCGGGACCCGCACGCTGGAGACGGTGACGTTGAACGGCGGTCGCATCTTGTCGAAGAGCCGGGTACCGGCCACCGCACGGGCGACCCGGGAGGCGAGCGCGGGCGGGGCGATCTGGGCCAGGTCGCCCACGAAGCGACCCCCGTGCAGCTTCTCCTGCTCCTTGGCCACCCGCGACGATTCGGAGATGGCGTCGAGCCGGGCCACGGGATCCTCGATGTCGCTGGCCAGGGACACCAACATCCCCGACATCTGGTTGCCCAGTTCCTCGGTCTCGCCTGCGGCCCGTGTCGAGACGGGGACCATGGCGACGAGCGGACCTTCGGCCTCCTCCCCCCTGGCTTCGAGGAGGCGGCGGAGGGCACCCGAGACGCAGGCCAGGATCACGTCGTTCACGGTCGCCTCGAAGACGCGGCCGACCAGCTTCACGTCCTCGAGCGGAACGGAGAGGCCGGCGAAGCGCTTCCGGTTCGACACGGCGCCGTTGAACGAGGTGCGCGGCGCGGCGAAGAAGCCCGGTGGCGACTGCTCGCCCCGTCCCGCGAGCTCCCGGTTGTGCATCCCGAGCTCCGCCACCGCCTCCACCCCGGACTGGAGTGTGCTGAGCGCCGAGCCCGGCTGGCGGGTCAGCGACGAGGCCGCGTGGCGCAGCATCTGCGTGTTGGACGGCAACGGCGCCGGGCGCCACTCCGGCGGCAGCTCCACAATCCGCGTCCGCGGCGTCAGGTCGAGGAACGCCGCCAGGACCGACGCGCCGCTCACCCCGTCGAGGATTGCGTGGTGCACCTTGGCGACCAGCGCGGTGCGCTCACCCTCGAGCCCCTCGATCACGTGCATCTCCCACAGCGGGCGGTCGGGGTCGAGTTGGCGGCTCATGACGCCGGCGACGTGGGCGTCGAGCTCGGACTGCCGACCGGGGGAGGGCAGGCTGGCCCGGCTCAGATGGTCGTCGAGGTCGAACTCGGGGTCGTCGACCCAGACCGGGTGGTGCAGGCCGAAGGGCACCCGCATGGCCCGCTGGCGCAGCGGGGGGATCAGGTGCAGGCGCTGCTCAATGACCCGGCGGATCTGGGCGTAACGGGTGGACGGCGAGAAGAGCGAGCGGGTGCCCTCGGGCGGGTCGAGCACCAGCGCCACTCCCACGTGCATGGGCGTGGTCGGTGTCTCGAGGGAGAGGAAGGCGGCGTCCATGCCGACGATGGACTGCATGATCCTCCCCTTCTTAGCGTCTCCGAGTTCGTCCGTCACGTGCCGGTGTGCCCGAAGCCGCCGACGCCCCGCTGCGACTCCCCCAGACGTGCCTCTCCGACCAGCTCGAAGGCGGCCAGTTCGACCCGGATCAGCACCAGTTCCGCGATGCGGTCGCCCCGGCTCACCGCATAGTCGTGCTCGGGGTCGTGGTTCACCAGCACGACCTGGAGCTCGCCCCGGTAGCCGGAGTCGACCAGCCCGGGAGCGTTGAGGCAGGTCAGGCCGTGGCGGACGGCCAGCCCGCTCCGCGGCAGCACGAGCCCGGCGAACCCGACAGGGATTGCGACGGCCACCCCTGTCGGGATCACCGCCCGGCCGCCCCGGCAGGGCAGCACGACGTCGGTGCGGGCGATCAGGTCGACGCCGGCATCGCCCTCACGGGCGTAGCGGGGCACCGGCAGCTCCTCGTCGAGCTGGTGCAAGGGGACACGCAGCATCGCCGGACATTACAAGGGGCGGAGCCAACTTCGGTCCCTGGGCCCGACCGGTAGCATGCCCGCGCGTGCTCGCCTGGATCGATCTCGAGATGACGGGACTCGATCCGGCGCGCCACACCATCGTGGAGATCGCAAGCCTCATCACCGACGACGACCTGCAACTGGTGCAAGAAGGTCCCGACCTGGTGGTGCACGCCTCCCCGGCGCAACTGGCCGAGATGGATGAGTTCGTGCGCACCATGCACACCCGTTCGGGCCTCCTGGCTGCCATGGAGGCATCGACGCTGAGCCTCGCCGACGCCGGCGCCCAGACCCTGGCCTTCCTGAAGGGGCACATCCCCGAGGCGCGCAAGGTGCCCCTGGCGGGAAACTCCATCGGGACCGATCGGCGCTTCCTGGCCACGCAGCTGCCGGAGATCGAGGACTACCTCCACTACCGCTCCGTCGACGTGTCGACCGTCAAGGAGCTCTGCCGGCGCTGGCTCCCCGACGTCTACAAGGCGTCCCCAGAGAAGAAGGGCGGCCATCGGGCCCTCCAGGACATCCGCGAGTCCGTGGCGGAGCTGGCCTACTACCGCGCCGCGATCTTCGACCGGCCCGTCGGGACCGAAAAGGAGACCACATGAGCACGACCGGCAAGGATGCACCCTCGATGTCCATCGCCGAGGCCGACGCGGCGCTCACCGCGCCCGGGCAGCTCTTCGAGATGGAGGAGCTCGACATCCGCGGCGTGCCGACCCGGACCTGGAAGTACGCTCCCCCTCCCTCCGGGCGATCATCGACATGTCACTCGGGCACGGTGACGCCGTGTTCCTCGTCTACGAGGACGAGAGGACGACCTTCGCCGAGCACTACCGCATCGCCTGCACCCTGGCCCACCGGCTCCAGTTCGACCTTCGGGATCGAACAGGGCGATCGCGTCGCCATCATCATGCGCAACCTGCCGGAGTGGATCATGGCCTTCTGGGCGGCCACGCTGGCCGGTGCCATCGTCGTCCCGCTGAACGCGTGGTGGAGCGGCGAGGAGCTGCGCTACGGCCTCGAGGACTCCGGCTCCAAGGTGGCCTTCGTCGACACGGAGCGGGCCGAGCGGATCCGCCCCGTCCTGGCCGGCCTCTCGAGCCTCGCGCGCCGTGATCGTGGCCGACGAGCACCGCACCGGGCCCGCGGCGCCACTGACGGTCTCCGAACCGGGCCAGGGCGGTGCGTCGGTGGCGGAGTGGCCGTTCGCGCTGGCCCTGGGCGCCCTGGACGAGGCCGCCTCGCCGCCCGACATCACCATCGACCCGGAGGACGACGCCACCATCTTCTACACGTCGGGCACCACCGGTCGTCCCAAGGGTGCGGTCGGCACCCACCGGAACATGTGCACCAACCTGATGAGCCTCTTCTTCATCAACACCCGCGGCGCCACGCGATTCGGCAGCCCCCTGGTGCCAACGGGCGAGAAGACACAGGCGGCTTTCCTCCTCTCCGTGCCGCTCTTCCATGCCACGGGGTGCCACTCCGTCATGGTCTCCAACCTGGCGGCCGGCGGGAAGATCGTGATGATGCACCACTTCGAGCCCGAACGCGCGCTCGAGTTGATCGAGCGGGAGAAGATCGGCACGTTCGGCGGTGTGCCCGCGATGGTCATGCAGGTGCTCGACTCGCCCAACTTCTCGAAATTCGACACCTCATCCATCCGCGGCGTCTCCTACGGGGGGGCGCCGGCGCCCCCCGACCTCGTGCGCCGGATCCGTGAGGCCTGGCCCATCGGGCAGCCCTCCAACGGGTACGGCCTGACGGAGACTTCGTCGGTCACCTCCATGAACTCCGGGGGCGACTACGTGGCCAAGCCCGAGAGCGTGGGCCCGCCGGTGCCGGTCTGCGACGTCGCCGTCGTGCCGGAGGACTTCGGCGGCGAAGAACCGGACGCCACGCTTCCCCACGGGCCCGAGGTCCGGGGCGAGCTGTGGATCAAGGGCCCCAACGTCGTCCGCGGCTACTGGAACCGGCCGGACGAGACGGCCAAGACCTTCAGCCGAGGCTGGCTGCACTCGGGTGACGTGGCCCGCCTGGACGAGGACAACTTCATCTACATCGTCGACCGGGCCAAGGACATGATCATCCGGGGCGGTGAGAATGTGTACTCGGTGCAGGTCGAGGCGGCCCTCTTCGAGCACCCCGCCGTTGCCGACTGCGCGGTGGTCGGGGTGCCCGACCCGATCCTCGGCGAGGAGGTGGGGGCCGTCATCGTGCTGCGTCCCGGTGCCAAGGTCACGTCGGACGAGCTGCAGCTGCACGTGAAGGCGAGGCTGGCCGGCTTCATGGTGCCGACACACATCTGGTTCCGATCCGAGCCGCTGCCGCGCAACCCGCAGGGGAAGGTGCTCAAGCGCGAGCTGCGCGACACGCTCGTTCCCCGGCCGGCCTGAGGATTCGCTCAGGCGGTGTCGGGCTGCCGCCCGGTGAGCCCGAGCAGGCGGTCGAGCAGGGGCGCCGTCTCGGGCACCGGAACGGCCGCTGGAAAGACCCCGATGGCGCGCCACTCCTCGGCGTGCGGGCTCACCTCGTCCCAGATGCCCTGCACCAGGTCCCCTGGGAGGTCAGGATCCACCCCGATCTCCCGGGCGAGGTCGTGCGCCGCGCAATGCCCGGAACTGGTTGATCTGCCAGAAGTACTCCCGGACCGTGTAGTCGCCGAAGGACAGGTGCGCCGTCGCGTCCAGGTCCGTCACGAGGGCGGCCGCCGCGCACGCCCGTTCCACGATCGCCTCGAAGCGGCCGACTGGGTCGGCCCCCAGGAGATCCCCGTCGAATTTGTCGGCGCCGGCTTCGTCCATGGTCATTCCGGCCAGCATGTCGGGCACCCACGCATCGTCATAGGCGTGGTAGTTCACAAGGGTGCGCAGCGAGGGCGGCTCGGGCCTGCTGCGCGTGGCGAAGCCGGTGGGCAGGATCATGTCCCACTGCCCGGGTTCGATCC
The DNA here is from genome assembly GCA_963764305.1 of uncultured Acidimicrobiaceae bacterium. Lineage (GTDB taxonomy): Bacteria > Actinomycetota > Acidimicrobiia > Acidimicrobiales > RAAP-2 > Bog-473. The sequence goes on from CAVXSD010000009.1 coordinate 236,328, forward strand.
GGGCCACCACCCGGGCCAGGGCCCGGTCGGCCAGCTGGAAGACATCGGGTTCAGCCATCAGCGTCCACTCCTCGCTCCGCCCGGCACCACCTTGGCGGCGGGGCGCCATCTTCTCCCCGCGTTGTGACGCCGAGGCGTCCGCCCGCCAGAAGCCCTGACGCGGCCGTGCCGGCCACGAAGGGCCGGCACGGGCCACGAGTCCGCCCGAGCGTCTTGGGCGACAGACGCGTTTCTCAGCGGTTGGGCTGGGGCGTCACCCGCAGGTAGGGCTTGAGGGCCTTCCAGCCCTTGGGGAACCGGCCCTTGGCGTCGTCGTCGCTGACCGCGGGAACGATGATGACGTCATCACCGTCGGTCCAGTTGACCGGCGTAGCCACCGAGTAGTCGGCGGTCAGCTGCAGGGAGTCGAGGACGCGGATGATCTCGTCGACGTTGCGCCCCGTCGAGGCGGGGTAGGTCAGGGTGAGCTTGACCTTCTTGTCCGGCCCGATGACGAAGACCGAGCGCACCGTGAGGGTATCGCTGGCGTTGGGGTGGATCATGTCGTAGAGGTCCGCCACCTTGCGGTCCTCGTCGCCGATCAGCGGGAAGGAAAGGGCCGAACCCTGCGTCTCCTCGATGTCCCCCGCCCAACCCTTGTGGGACTCGACCGAGTCGACCGAGAGGCCGATGAGCTTGGCGTTGCGCTTGTCGAATTCCGGCTTGGCCTTGGAGAACGCCCCGAGCTCGGTCGTGCAGACGGGCGTGAAGTCCTTGGGGTGGGAGAAGAGGATCCCCCAGCTGTCACCCAACCACTCGTGGAAGTTGATGGTGCCTTCGGTCGTGTCCGCCGTGAAGTCAGGGGCGGTGTCCCCGAGTCGTACTGCCATGTGCTCCTCCTGGAATCGTGCAAGTCCGTATGTGCGGAGTGTGACCTTACCGGTTGCACCGGCAATTGTCGACACGATTGGTCATCTTTCCGATTGCCCGGGCTGCCACGACGAAAAGGGTCTCTCACCTGGGAACAAGCTGAATCACCATGTGCGGGCACGCCGCCCCGCCGTGCGAGAATGTGTTCATGTGTCCCTCAGCGCCGACGGACGAGCCGACGGACGAGTCGTCTCCGGGGATCTACGCGCCCTACCGGACCGACCCGCTGCTCGTCGAGCACGACGGCCCGGTGACGGTGATCACGATCAACCGCCCCGAACGCCGGAACGCCGTCGACAGCGTCTGCGCCGACCAGCTGCGGGAGGCCTTCCTGTCCTTCGACGGTGATGACGAGCGCTCCGTGGCCGTGCTCACCGGGGCCGGCGGCACCTTCTGCGCCGGTGCCGACCTGAAGGCCGTGGCCGAGGGGGACCGCCGGCCCATCCCCGACCACGGTCCCGGACCGATGGGACCGACGCGTCTCACACTGTCCAAGCCGGTGGTCGCCGCCGTCGAAGGGTATGCGGTTGCCGGCGGCATCGAGCTCGCACTCTGGTGCGACCTGCGGGTGGCGGCCGAGGATGCGGTCTTCGGCGTGTTCTGCCGTCGCTTCGGTGTGCCGCTCTGTGATCTCGGGACGGTGCGGCTGCCCCGCATCGTCGGGCACGGGCGGGCCATGGACCTCATCCTCACCGGCCGCGCCGTGGGGGCACCCGAGGCGCTCGCCATCGGACTGGCCACTCGTGTCGTCGCCCCGGGCGAGGCACTGGCCGCCGCGGTGGTGCTGGCGCACCAGCTGGCCGCGTTGCCCCAGGTGTGCATGCGTTCGGACCGGATGAGCGCGCTCGAGCAGTGGGGGTCGACCGAGGAGGACGCCGCGGTCGGCGAGGCGCGTCGCGGCCGTGACGTCGTGCGCAGCGGGGAGACGCTCGAGGGAGCGATGCGATTCGCAGGGGGTGCGGGCCGGCGTGGCACTGCGCTCGACTGACGACACCGCGAACGGGCCCGGGTCACCGACGCGCCCGACCGTCGCCGCCTTCGACTTCGACGGCACGCTCACCGATTCGGGGAGTGTGTTCCCCTTCCTGGTCAGCTTGCGCGGTGCCTGGCCGGTCCTGCGCGCCGTCCTGCGGCTCTCCCCTGCCCTCCTGCATGCCTCCATCGCCGCCGGCACGGCGGCCGACGACGTCAAGGAGAAGCTGTTCACCCGGCTGCTCGGCGGCCTCGCCGTCAGCGAGGTCGACCGCCGCTCGGCCGTCTTCGCCCGCCGGTACTTGCAGCGCCACCTGCGCGCCGACGTGCACCGCCGCCTCGAGTGGCACCGCCGGCAGGGGCACCACACCGTGATCGTGTCGGCTTCACCCGAGTGCTACGTGAGCCCGGCCGGGGAGGAGCTCGGTGTCGACGGCGTGGTGGCGACCCGGCTCGCCGTCGGCGGCGGGGGGCTCCTCACCGGTGGCTACGAGGGGAAGAACTGCCGGGGAGCGGAGAAATACGCCCGCCTCGTCGTCCATCTCAGGGCGCAGGGCCTGCTCTCCAACGGCGGCGGCGAGCAGCAGCCCGTGTTGTGGGTCTACGGCAACAGCCGGGGCGACCTGCGCCTGCTCAACGCGGCCGACCATGGTGTCGACGCCGGCCGCCTGGGGCCGCTCGGGCGCCTGCGCCGGTTCCCCCGGCTCTCAGAGGTGGTCGCTTCAGCCCGGGGTGGCGGCGATGCCGACGACGTGGCCTGAGTAGCCCGGCACGGCAGTGGTGACGTCCCCGAGGTAGGGCGCGTCACCGAAGGCGAAGGCCTGGCCGCTGCCGTTGACGGCGTCGAATCCCCGCCCGCTGAAGTCCGGGATGAGTCCGGTCATGGCGCTCTTCATGGTGGCCGGTGAGGGCGAGCCCGGCGCGATGCCGACCTGCGGCGCGTCGCCGAAGTCGTACACGGTGCCGACGGCACCGAGCACCCAGTACCCGCCGCCGTCGGGGGTCGGGGCCACGCCGACGAGCGCGGTGGAGGGTGGCGCGCCGCCCAGCGAGCCGAAGAAACCGGCGTCGCCGAAGGCGAAGACGCCACCGTCGGACGCGATGAGCCAGTAACCCAACCCGTCGTGGGTCGGCACCATCCCGATGACGGGCTTGTTGAGAACCAGGCTGCCGGTGCTGCCGTGGAAGCCGGCGTCGCCGTAGGCGAAGATCCCGCCGTCGGAGGCCACGAGCCAGTACCCACCGCCGTCGGGCGTCACCGCCATGCCCACCATGGGCTTGTTCAGGCGGATGCTCCCGGTGCTGCCGTGGAACGGCGCGTCGCCGAAGCTGAACACCCCACCATCCGTGGCCACCTCCCAATAGCCGCCGGCATCGTGCGTCGAGGCCATGCCGACCACGGGCCGGTTGAGCCGCATGCCCCCCGTGCTGCCGTGGAACTGCGCGTTGCCGAAGCTGAACACGCCGCCGTCGGATGCGTTGATCCAGTAGCCGCCGACGCCGCCGCTCGTGCCGACGGTCCCCGTCCCGCCCGGAAGGCTCGTCAATTGCGCCGGGCCGTAGTAGTGATCCACGATCTGTTGGTAGGTCCAGTTCCCATCGCCGTTGTCCTGACCGATGGCGTAGCCGAGCGCACCCCACTGACCCATTCCGATGCCGTGGCCCCAACCCTGGCCTTCGATGGAGACGGTGTTGTTGCTGGTCGACGTCACGCTGAAGAGATCCGAATTGAGACCGAGGTCGCCGTAGAACTCGGTGCCGGGAATGGTCATGCCGGAGGGCGCCCCGGTTCCGTCGAGCGTGATGGTGTCGACCCTCCCGAAGCTGGCCTCGTTGTAGGGACGGCCCGGATCGAACACCGCGCCGCCGAAACCGGTGAAGGTGCCGATCTGGGGCCACGTGGCCTGCACGGTGGCGAAGCTGACCGCGGTCGTCCATTGGTGGTTGGGGTTGCAGGCGCCGGCCACGCACACCGCGTCGCCATCGTCGGGCACGGCGGTAAACGGCGATTCCTCGTTGGCACTCGAGGTGTAGCCACCTGTCGACGCGGAGTATTCGGTTGTGGCGATCTGACCGCCGGGCATCACCATCACCTGGCCGGCGGTGTCGTTGGCGGCGGCCACGCTCGTCGCCGTCTCGTACTGGGTGCCGCGGTACGTCTGGCAGGTGAGGTCGCAGGTGTCGGCGTAGCCGCCGTAGCCGCCCGGGTTGGCCAGGACGTAGGAGCGAACGGCCACCGCTTGGGCCTCGAGCTCCTGGAAGCCCCAGCTCATTCCCTGGGGGCCGGCACCACCCAGGCTGGCCCAGCTCGACGGCGATTCGCCTGGCACCGTGTCGGCCACGTACTGCTCGAGCGGCAGCGTATTGACCGACCGCGCCTGACCCAGCGAGTTGTAGAGCCCGGTCAGCGTGCCGTGGACCGTCGGGCTGCCGCTGGCCACGCAGAGCGTCAGGAGTCCGCCACCGACCGGCGATGCCGTGGGCGTGGTTTGATTCGCCGACACCGGGGTCCAGGGGCCGGCACATCCGGGACCGGTGTCGACCTCCCAGGTCCCTGCAGCCTGATGGAACCGAACGGCCGCCGCGCTGGGCACCCCCGGCGCCGACACACCGCCACCCGCCGCCTGCACAATGACGTCGAGTCCGTCGTTCTCGGTCATGTCGATGCGGACGTTGGTCGCGTCACCCGGCAGCGCGTGCGGCTGGGAAGGGATCAGCGCAGGCACCGATGGCCGGTCGGGCGCGGCGAGATCGGCCCCCGCCTGGGACGCCTGGGACGCCTGGGCGAGCAGGGCGGCGGGAGCGGCAAAAAACAGCGAGAGGAAGAGCATCCCGAGCGTTTTGGAGGTGCGGCGGCGCAGGAGACGGGGAGGCGCGACATCGGTACCGACCAACACGATGTGGGAAGGCTACCGGCGCGACCTGGGCAATTTGGTGCATGGGACGCTGCAATCGGGGTGCAGGGAGCACCGGTACACTGCACGGGCGTGCGGGTCGACCAGGTCATACCGTCACTGGCGAGCCGCGACGCCATCGGGGTCCACACGTTGAACCTGCGCGACGGGTTGCGCTCCGTCGGCATCGACTCCGACATCTACTACGGCAGCTACACGCAGGACGTGCAGGGCGAGGGCCGGCCGGTCATCGAGCTCGGCCGGTCGGCCCGTGACCGCTGGTTGCTCTATCAGGCATCGATCGGGAGCCCCGTCTACGACATCCTCGCGGCACGGGCGGAGCCCAAGTTGGTGAACTACCACAACATCACTCCGGCCGCGCTGTTACGTGACTGGGAGCCCGCCGTGGCCTACGAGGTCGCGCTCGGCCGCACCCAGCTGGGGCGGCTCGCCCCCCAGAGTCGCTTGGCCGTCGCCGACTCTGCGTTCAACGAGTCGGAGCTGCAGGCGCTGGGCTACGAGGAGACCGCCGTCGTCCCCCTGCTGATCGATATGCATTCGAAGAGCGACGAGCCCGATCCCGTCCTGGCGCGCGCGCTGGCGCGCCGCAAGGAGCGCGAGGGCGGCGCCGACCTGCTCTACGTCGGCAAGATCTCGCCGCACAAGGCGCCGCACGATCTGGTCAAGATGCTCGACGTCCTGCGGCGCGTCCAGGACCCCGCGGCCCGCCTGCACCTCGTCGGCTCGCCGCTCGGGGAGACCTACGAGCCGGCGTTGCGGGGGTTCATCGCGGAACTCGGGCTTTCGGACGCCGTGCAACTCCCCGGCTCGGTCAGCGGCGCCGAGCTCGAGGCGTACTTCCAGGCGGCCGACGTCTTCGTCTGCGCCTCGGACCACGAGGGATTCTGCGTGCCTCTGGCCGAGGCCATGGGACACGGCGTGCCGATCGTCGCCTACGGCGTCACCGCGGTGCCCGAAACCGTCGGCGGGGCGGGGCTGGTGCTGAAAGACAAGTCGGCGTTGCCGTTCGCGGCGGCCGTGGGCCGGGTGCTCCGGGATGCGACGCTACGCGACGTCCTGGCCGCCGCCGGCCGGGAGCGGGCCGCCGGGTTCGACCTCAAAGACTCGACGGACCGCTTCGTCTCGCTGGTCCAGCGGGCCGTCGGCGTCTGAAGCAGGCCGGACGCGCCACCGCCCGGGCGTCAGACGGCTCAGGCTCCCGACGCCGTGATCAGGTCGACCGCCCGCTCCGCGGCGGACGGGAGGTCGAGGGCGGTGATCCGGCGGGCCGCCGCAGTCGAGAGGGCGTCACGCAGCCGGCCGTCTCCGTGCACACGGGCGGCGGCGGCGGCCAACGCGTAGGGATCCGAGGCGTCGACCAGGAGGCCGGCGTCGCCCACCACCTCGGGCAACGCACCGGTGTCATTGGCGACGACCGGCAGTCCGAGCGACATGGCCTCGAGCACCGGCACGCCGAATCCCTCGTGGCGGGAGGTGACCACCAACACGTCGGCGCCGGCCATGGCGGCCACGAGCTCCTCGTCACTCACCGCTCCGGTGAACGTGACCGCATCATGCAGCCCCATCTCATCGATGAAGCGCTGCAGGGCCGTGGTGTAGGACGGGACCACCGGACGACCCACCACCTCGAGCGTCGCCGCCCGGTCGTGGTGGGCGCGCGTCACGAGGAGCGCCATCACGGCAAGCTCCACCGCCTTGTTCGGAGCGAGGCGCCCTACGCTGACCCACCGGGCGCCGCCCGTCGGGTGTGATGTCCAGGCGCGTCCGTCGGCCCCCACCGGCACGATCGCCGCGGGAGGCACGATCGCCGCGGGAGGCACGACCGCCGTCCGTCGGAAGCCGGCTGTGCGCAACTCCGCCTCGTTGAAGGCCGACACCGCCAGTCCGAGCGCGCTGCGCGGCGCCAGCTCGTGCAACTGCATTTGCGCCCTGAGCTGGTGCCGTGCCATGGCGTTGTCCCAGGGGGCGTAATGCTCCGGCGGCGTGACGTTGTGGTAGTTCACCACCAGCGTCTCCGGGCGCGCCCGGAGCCACGGGGCGATGCCCGATGCCGTGGCGAACTGGTAGAGCACGATGTCGCCCGCCTCGGCCTCCTCCGCATAGCGGGTGAACGGCCGGGTCTCCGACTCCGTGTCGGGGTCGGCCATCTCGACATAGAGGTGCGAGCGGATCCCGCGCCCGGCCAGGACGTCGCGCAGCCGCAGCGTGTGCCGTCCGACGGCATCGGCCCGGTGCAGCATCGGGACGAACTGGTGCACCGCAGTCACGAAGGTGACGCGCCCCGCTCGGCCAGGGGGACCAGGAGGGCGACGAACCGGTCGGCCGCGGCGTCGAGGTCGAGCTCGGCCAGGCGTCGCCGCCCTGCCGCCACCATCGCATCCCGACGGGGTGCGTCGGCCAGGAGCGCGCTGATGGACGCGGCCAGCGCGTAGGGATCCTTGTCCGCGACGAGCGCCCCGGCCCCACCCAGCACCTCGGGCACCGCCCCCTGGTCGAACGCCACGACCGGCACGCCGGCGGCCATCGCCTCGACGACGGGCACGCAGAAGCCCTCGTGCTCGGAGGTCACCACCAGCACGTCCGCCACGGCATAGGCCGACGCAACGGTGGCATCGCTGGCGTGGCCGCCGAACCGCACTGCGGTGGTGAGGCCGAGCTCGGCGACGTAGCGGTGCAGCGCGCCGACATAGGAATCGGTCGCCGGCTTGCCGACGATGTGGAGCGTCGCGCCGGGGTCGGCGTGGGCGCGGGCGACGGCGAGCGCGGCGACGGTGCTCTCGAGTCCCTTGTTGGGCGAGACGCGGCCGACGGCCAGCCAGCGTGCGCCGCCATCGGTCGCGCCGGCCGCGGGCCGCACCGGGTCGGGGCCGGTGGTGACGGTGGCGTCGAGGGCCGCCGACGGAGAGATCACGGCCGTGGCAACGAAGCCGGACGAAGCCAGGTGCGCCTCGTTGTACGCCGAGTCGGCCACCGCCAGCGCCGTCCGCGGTGCGAGCAGACGCAGGTCACCCTGGGCCCGCAGCTGCCCCAGGGCCAGGTGGTTGTCCCAGGGCGCCATCAGCTCGGGCGGCGTGACGTTGTGGTAGTTGACCACGAGCGTCTCGGGCCTGCCGGCCAACCACGGAGCCATGGCCGAGGCCGTGGCGAACTGGTACACGACGACGTCGCCCGGTTCCGCCGACTCGGTATAGGAGAGAACGGGCACCGTCTCGGACACCGTGTCGTCGTCGACGGTGTCGACGAAGATCTCGGATCGGAAGCCGCGGGCACGGGTGGCCTCGCGTAGCCGCAGGGTATGCCGGCCCACGGCGTCGCCGCGATGCAGCACGGGGACGAAGTGGTGGATCCCGCTCACGAGGGGGTGACGGCCGACAGTGCGATGCGCCGGTCCTGCCCGGTCCCGTCGGGTAGGGGGGCGACCTCCACGAATCCCGCCCGGTCGAGCAAGAGCTCCCAGGTCGCCTCGTGCAGCGGGTGACCGTCGATCAGGTCGCGGGCCGGCGCGTCGCGCGACTCGGTGGCTGCGGCAGGCTCCGAGATGACGACGAGCGGGGCGCCGCGTTGCAGCACGCGCCGGCTCTGGGCGAGCAGCGGGAGGAGTGAGGAGAGAGGGAGCCGATCGACCACGCCGCTCAACACGACACCACCCGTCGAGCCGTCGGCACGCGAGGCCAGGTGCTCCGACGCCTCCGCGATGGTCACGGTGTAGCCGTGCTCCAGTGCGCGGAGCGCGACCGCGCCGCGGGGCTCGACACCGTGCGCCGGCGCGCCGCGCTGGGTCAGCGCCTGGAGCAGATCACCGTCCCCACAGTCCGCGTGCACGATCTCACCGCCCGGCGTGCGCGCCAGGATGTGGGCCGCGACAGGGCCGGCCAGCGCGCCCAACGCGCGAGCTTGGACGAGCCACGCCGCCCCCTCCACCGGCCGGTCCTGGGCCGCGAGCCTCCCCTCGAGCGCCTCGACGCGTGCGGACAGGAAACGGAAGGCTTCGACCACGTGGCCCATCGCCTCTTCGAGTTCCCTCTTCTCGCCTTCGGGTGCTCGTCCGGCGCGGTCCCGTCGGGGACGCAACCGGTCCAGCGGACCCGTCCGCCGGGCGTCGGCCCGACCCGACGACTCGAGTGCGTCCGAGAGCGCGGAGGCACCGGGGTGGTACGGGCCATAGCGGTCGCCGAGATGCGTGAAGGCCGCCAGGAAGTTCCAGGCGTCGCTCCCCTGCGGTGCCAGCCGCGCGAAGGCCTCCTGCAGGGCTGCCGTTGCCCGGACCTGGTCCGTCGGCGGGGGGATCTCCCCCTTGCTCTGCTCACCCGAGGGATCGGCAGCGCCGGTTGGAGGAAGACCTGCGGCGGACATGGCGTCCGATGCTACCGGCGCTGCCCCCAACGTCCTGGAGCCCGCGCTTCCCCGCCGCGTAACGGGCGACTAGCTTCGGACCCTTGGGAACCAACCTCGGGGCAACCTGACGAACGCGCGCAGGCTGGCGGCACGATTCATCCTCGCAGGCATCTCCGTGACAGGAGTGTGCGTGGCTGCCGCGTCGGTTTCCCCGCCGAGAGCGTCGGCGGCGCCGGCGCCAGTGACGCTCACCGAGACGTGGAACCCGGGCGCGCCAGATCCCGGCGTCATCCTCAACGACGCGCCGTGCGGCGTGGCGCAGGCTTCGCCGGTGGAATTCAACAACGGCGGCACCCCCGCGGTCGAACTCGGCGACCGCCTCGGCGACCTCTACGGGTTGAACCTGCAGAGCGGTGCTGTCACGCCGGGGTGGGGCGGCGGGACGGGCGGCACCGTCGGCTCGGGCCAAGGATGCGGCAACCCCGTCGGTGGGACGCCCGCGACGGGGATCAACGGGGTCGAGGTCCCCGGCAGCCCGCCCATCGACTCGACTGCATCGGTCAACGGCAACGGCGAGTTGTACTTCGGCGGCGGGAACGCGTCCTCGCCCGTTGACGGCGGCTACTACGCGTACGCGTCGAACGGGACCGAGGCCTGGAACCAGGTCGTCACCAATCCGCCCACCGACACCGCGCCCGACGGCGGTGTCCAGGCGTCGCTCCCGATCGCGAACGGCGGATCGCTGGTGCAAGGTGGCTCGCTCGGGCAGGAGACCTACGCCCTCAACACCGCGAACGGCGCGCCGGCGACCGGCTGGCCGCAGTTCTCCGCCGACAGCGTCTTCTCCACCGCCGCCGCGGGCGACCTCTACGGCACGGGCTCGGACGACTTCGCGGTGGGCGGGGCGTCGTCGCAGGGGTTCGCGCTCGGGACGCACTATGCGAACGGCGGCCATGTCCGGATCTACAACGACCACGGCGGGCTGATCTGCAGTGCCGACACGAACGAGGAGGTCGACTCCTCCCCCGCCGTCGGTCCGATCCTGCCGGGCGGGGGCTACGGGATCGCGACGGGCACGGGCAGCTTCTACCAGGGCGTCAGCGACCAGAACACCGTCAAGGTCTACGACACCAAATGCAACCAGGTGTGGAGCACGACATTGGACGGGCTCACGAACGGGAGCCCCGCTCTGGCGGACGTGCAGGGCAATGGCCAACTGGCTGTTGTGGAGGGAACCAACGACCAGAACGGATCGGGGTCGGTCTACGCCCTGAACGGCGCCTCGGGAGGCGTCATCTGGCAGCATCACTTCTCCTCAGGGGAGGTCATCGGGTCCGTCACGACGGCCAATTTCGGGAGCGGCGCCCAGGACGTGATCGTCCCGACGACACAAGGCCTCTTCATCCTCGACGGACCCACCGGCCAACTGGTGGCCAACGTCGACGACGGATCCGGCAACGGCGGCGTCCCGATCGGCCAGGTCTATGGCTTCCAAAACGCTCCGCTCGTGACGCCGGATGCAGACAACAAGATCGGCATCACCGTCGCCGGCTACTTCGGTATCGGTGGGAATGCCGTCCAGGGCATCGTCCAGCACTTCGAGGTGTCGGGGTCCAGCGCGGCGAATGCCGACGCGGCCGGTGGGTGGCCGCAGTTCCACCACGACTCGGCCCTGACGGGGTTCGTCGGGGGCGGCGCGGCCCTCGGCACGTGCACCCGTCCCGCGGCGGCGCAGAACGGGTACCTGACGGTCGCCTCCGACGGCGGGATCTTCGCGTTCGGACAGGACTTCTGCGGGAGCACGGGGAGCATCACCTTGAACAAGCCGGTGGTGGGCATGGCGGCGGTCCCCGGTCAAGGCGGGTACTGGCTGGTGGCCTCGGACGGCGGCGTGTTCTCGTACGGCAACGCCGGCTTCCATGGCTCGACGGGGTCTCTCACCCTCAACGCACCTGTCGTGGGCATGGCGGCCACCCCTGACGGCAGAGGGTACTGGCTGGTCGCGTCCGACGGCGGGATCTTCTCCTATGGCGACGCCGGGTTCCACGGCTCGGCGGCCACCGTCCCGGGCCAAGTCATCGTCGGCATGGCGGCCTCACCTGACGGCCTCGGCTACTGGGAGGTCAGCAGGGCCGGGAGGATCTTCCAATTCGGCGACGCCGGCTTCGCCGGCGACGCCAGGTCGTTGCACCTCAACGGCTCCATCGTGGGTATCACCCCCGACCCGGTGACGGGCGGCTACTGGCTCGTGGGCTCGGACGGCGGCATTTTCTCGTACGGGGCGCCCTTCTTCGGTTCGACTGGGGGCATCCATCTCAACCGGCCGGTGGTGGCGATGCAGTCCACCGGTGACGGGCAGGGATACTGGTTCGTGGCGTCCGACGGTGGGGTCTTCAGCTACGGTGACGCGCCTTTCCGCGGCTCCATGGGCGGGCAACACCTCAACAAGCCCATGGTCGGAGTGGACGGGTTCTGACCGGGTTCTGACACCCGGCGGTCCCGATCAGACCCCGGCGCCGCGTCAGAACAAGCCGGGCGTGCCTCTCCCCCGGGCCACCACCCTGGTGAGGAACTCGTCGTAGCGCGCCACGAGAACCGGCCAACGGAAGTGCTGGTCGACGAAGGCGCGCCCGCGCCTCCCCAGCTCGGCGCGCAGCCCGTCGTCGGACACGAGCCGCTCCAGCACCGCCTCGAATTCAGGGTAGGACGTGAACCACAGTCCCCCGCCGGAGCGCTCGCAGTGCTCCCGGGTCGGCCCGCAGGAGCCGTTGACCAGGACCGGCAGCTGCTCGACCCAAGCCTCGATCACCACGAGTGAGAACGACTCGAGCGCAGACGGCGAGACCGCCACGAGCGCGTCGCGCATGATGTCCCACTTGTCGGACTCGGACACCGCGCCCGTCACCACGATGTCGGGGTGGGGCGGGAGCTCCACCGAGACCGGCCCGACGAGGGCGAGGGCGAGCGGCCCGGGGTGACGCTCCTTGTACGTCGCGAAGTACGACGCCAGCATCTTGGAGCCCTTGTGCTCGTCGACGCGTCCGACGCTGACGAGATAGGGACGCTCCCCCAGCCCCACCAGCTCGCCGCCGGGACGGCCGGCAGCCGCGGAGTCGCCCACACCGAGACCGAGCACGATCTGGGGGCGCTCCGCCACCTGGTACATCCGCTCGACGAGGGTGCGCTCCGACGCCGAATAGAAGCAGAAGGCATCGGCGTCCCCGAAGGTGCCACGGAACACCGACAGGTACAAAGCCGGCTCGTCGTGCGCCGCCGGATGGAACACCGCCGGCACGCGCACCTTGCCGATGCTCGCCACGGTGGGGTGGTAGAGGTACGGGGACAGGACGACGACGTCGGCGTTCGACGCGCACACGGCGTCGACCAGCTGGGGGGAGACAGGGCCGTTGTAGTCGACCCACCGGTTTCCCTGTTCCCGTGTCGCCAGGCGCGGGGCGAGGCGGACCGTCCCGTCCAGGCCGTAGAAGTCGGGCAGGCGGCCGTGCGCGGACGGGTGACGGTGCACGGTCACTCGGTTGATCTCGGTGGTCCCCGGCTCCAGGACGTCGGCCCAGGTGATGGCGTCGAGCGCGCAGGTCGTGTGGACCTCGGCGTCCCAGTCCGTCATGGCGTGCAGGTGCTCGGCCAGCTGGCGCACCGCCGTCTCGGCGCCACCCATGATCTCGAGTCCGTAGCGCGGCGTGACGAACGCCACCTTCGGGCTCATGGGCTCCCCACGGCGGCGGCGACGGCCTCGACGATGCCGGCGGTCACGGTGTCACCCGAGAGCTCGCGCGCGCGCGCCGCGCCCCGCGCTGGTCAGCGTGGCGCGGAGTCGCTCGTCGGTGCACACCCGGTGGACGGCCGCGGCGATGTAGGAGGGGTCGGCGGCGGCCAGCACCAGCGCGGCATCGGCCACCGTGTCGCGGACGGCACCGACGCCGCGGGTGACGACCGGCACCCCGGCCACCATCGCCTCCACCAGCGGGACCCCGAACCCCTCGTGCTCGGACAGCGAGAGGTACACGTCGGCCGCCCCGAAGTAGGCCGCCAGCGCCGCGTCCGACACCTCGCCCGGCAGGCGGACCGCGGCGGACAGGCCGAGGTCGTGCACGAAGTCCCTCAGCGCCTTGCTGTACTCGAAGCTCGACGTGCCACCGACGAGATGCAGGCGGGCCTTCGGGTCGTAGAGGCGGCGGTAGGCCCACAACGCCTTGACCAGATCGTGCTGGGCCTTCGAGGGCACGATCCGCCCGACGAAGAGGATGTCGGCGCCACCGGCCGCCCCGAGGTCGGTCAGCTCCGCCGCCACCCGCGGGTCTGGGGGTTCCGTGACGCGCTCGTAGTCGACGAGCACCGGGGCGACCTCGACACGCCGGCAGCCTGCCCGCCGTAACTCGTCCCCGTTGAAGGGGCTGTCGGCCAACCCGAGCAGGGCCTGCGGGGCCAGGAGCGCCAACTCGTCGGCGGCCGCGGCCGCCCGTTGCACGCTGTGCGGTTCCCAACCGGCGAAGTACTCGGGCCCGGTGAAGTTGTGGAAGTCGAGGATCAGAGGCAGCCCGCGCTCGGCCAGGTAGCCCGCCACGGCCGAGGACGTCGTGAACTGGTAGATGGCCACGTCGCCCGGCGCCGCATGCTCGGGGTACATCCAGTGCTTGAACGCCTCGGAGGCCAGGTCGTCGTGGATCGCCTCGGCGAAGATCTCCGAGCGCCAGCCGGCCGCCCGCAGGGCCTCGCGCAGCTTCAGCGCATGGGTCCCCGTGGCGTCATGCGGGATGAGCGCGGCCATGAACTGGTGCACGGCCACCGGCCTCCCGGCCGCGGCGCTCACCGTTCCGTTGGCGCGTACGGCGAGGTGATGGCGGACCGGACCGCGACGACGAGGAAGTCGGTGTCACCCGGACCGGTCTGCGCGACGGCCTCGTACCCGCTCTGCTCCAGCAGGCTGCACCAGGCTTCGGGCCGCAGCGGACGGCCGGCCGCGAGATCAGCCTCGGGCGGGGCGTCGGCGGACTCCCAGGCCTGGCGGGTCGCCGAATGGACGACGAGCGTCCCGCCGGGGGCCAGCCGGGTCCCGACAGCGGCGAGCAACTGACCACGCTCCGCTCCGGCCATCCCGTCGACCGTGCCGCTCAGCACGATGCCACCCAGGCCGGCCGCGGCCACCGCCCGCAGGTGCTCCCCCACGGTCTCGCCGCGCAGGTCCAGGGTGCCGAGGTCCACCGCATCGACGGCGCGGGAGCGGGGGTCCACGCCGTAGGCGTCGCCACCGGCGGCGACGATGCGCCGCACAAGCCATCCGTCACCGCAGGCGGTGTGAAGAATCCGTCCGGGCGCCTTGGCCACGGCGGCCACGGCGGGCGCGACCCACCAGGCACCGGCGTGGTGCAGGCCGGGGAACTCGATCACGCCGGAGGCCGGGACACGTTGGCCCTCCACCTGGCGCTCGAGCTCCTGGAGGCGGTCGTCGACGATGTGCAGGGCGCGGCTGACGGCGGACGCCGACTGGCTCATCTGGTGCGTCAGCCACCCGACGTACCACAGGAGGAGCGAGCGCATCCCCTTCTTGACGACGGCACCCGCGGCCCGCTCGGACTCGACGGGCACCACGGGGTCGATGAAGGTGGCAGCGTCGACCATCCGCAGCGCGTCGCCGAGGTCACCGCCCCGGCCCGTCACGGGTGAATGGGCCAGGAAGAGCTCGTCGAGCTCGCGCTCGAGCTTGGGCGGCAGGTCCCCGGACGCGCGGCGCAGCCGGACCTCCTCCGCGATCTCCGCCATGACCTGTTCCACGTAGGCCTGCGGGTCCTCAGGGAGCGTCGCCTCCGTCTCGCTCACTCGGCTCGGCCTGTTCAGATTGGCTGCGCCATCGCAGCCGACACGTCGAATTCACTCTCGCTCGAGATGAGTGCCGCGTGGACGTCCATATGGAGCGTGCCCGTCGTCTTGCCGGGGTTCATCACTTCGAACGCCCCGGCGTGCTCCTGCCAGTCGTAGAGGATGCCGCCCCGGCTCTGAATGCCAAGGGCGAAGGTGAACGAACCGTCGAGCAGGGGCATCCGGACGATGCCGAAGTGCATGACGTTGATGCCCTGCGGGGCGGCGATCTGCGCACCGATGATGGAGGTGTCGGTCCGCACGATGGTGTTGCCGTCGGTATCGCGGATCTCCAGGGAGAACACCACATCGTCCATCGCGCGGAGGGCCTCGAACTCCACCCGGATGGTCAGGTCGTCACCGCAGCGCATGTACGGCACGGTGTTGTCCCCCGAGAACACCCGATGGACGGAGCGGAACCGTACGGGCCGCTCGGCGTCGGGCAGTGCCCCGCTGCCGAGGGAGTCCGGCATCGCCGGGACGGCGACGAGGGTGGGGTCGACGATCGACATGCCGGCGCCCTCGGACATCAGGCGCTCCCGGAAGATCCGGGTGACCTCGCCCGGCTCGCCCTCGGCCACCATGCGGCCGTGGCTGAGGACGATGCCCCGGTCGCAGATGGCCCGCACGGTGTCGGCGGCGTGCGTCACCAGCAAAATAGTGCGGCCCTCCCGTTGGAACTGGTTCACCCGGTCGATGCACTTGCGCTGGAAGCGCTCGTCGCCGACGGCCAGCACCTCGTCGACCACCAGGACGTCGGGGTCCACGTTCACGGCGACGGCGAAGCCGAGCCGCACCGCCATGCCCGAGGAGTAGAACTTCACCGGACCGTCGATGAAGTCCTCCAATTCGGAGAAGTCGACGATGGCGTCGAAGGCGCGGTCCACCTCACGCTTGGACATGCCGAGCAGCGAGCCGTTCAGGTAGATGTTCTCCCGGCCGGTGAGGTCCTGCTGGAAACCGGCCCCGAGCTCCAGGAGGCCGGCCAGCTTCCCGCGCACCGCCACCTCGCCCTTGGTGGGTTGGAGCACGCCGCAGATGCACTTGAGCAGCGTCGACTTGCCCGAGCCGTTGCGGCCGAGAATGCCGAGGGTCTCGCCCTGCTGGACGGTGAGCGAGACCTCGTCGAGGGCCCAGAAGTCCTCGACGTTCTGGCGCTTCCCGCCGTGGATCAGCCGCTCCTTCAGGGAGTTGTACTGGCCGTGGGCCAGGCGGAAGCGCTTGGAGATGTTGCGGACGTCGACGGCGAAGTCGCTCACGCGCTCACAGCTCCTCCGCGAAGTTGCCCTCGAGCCGGCCGAACGTGGCCAGGGCGACGAGGAACAGGATCAGCCCGAGGATCAATACGCCGAAGGTGAGCACGGCGTACCACAGGTAGCCGTGCTGGGGCAGTATCGGGGTCGACACGCCGTTGACGATGTAACTCGTCTTGTTGTAGAGGCAGCGCTGGAACACCAGGACCAGCGGCGTCACCGGGTTGAGCAGGTAGATCCATGTCAGGCTGTGTGGCCCCAGCTTGGCCTCGACGGTCTGATAGGGGTACACGATCGGGCAGGCCCAGAACCAGGCCGTGAGGACCACCTCGATGAGGTGCTGCGTGTCGCGCAGATACACGTTGACGGAGGACAGCAGCACGGCCAACGCCGAGGCGAGGATCACCCCGGCGATCAGGGCCACGATGAGCAGCGGGAAGTACGCCACGTCAGGGGGCGCCCGCAGGATCACCATGAAGATCACCATGACGATCGACTGGAAGAAGAAGAAGACGCAGGCCGAGCCGACCGCTGCCAGGGCCAGGATCTCCCGGGGGAACGAGACCTTCTTCACGATGCCCGCGTTGTTCACCACGACGCCCGTGCCGGTCAGGACCCCCAGGGAGAACAAGTTCCACAACAGCAGGCCGGCGAAGAGGTAGATGACGAAGTTCGGCATCCTGTTGTCCAGCAGGATGGAGAAGACGAAGAAGTAGATCGCCAGCGTCATGGCCGGGGCGATCATGGACCACACCAGCCCGAGCGCCGAGTTCTTGTACTTGACCTTGATCTCGGTGCGGACGAGGTAGATCAGCAGCTCACGCGAGAGCCAGATCTCGTGCAGCCGCTTTCGCACGCTGATGGTGGGCGTGACGATGCGCGTGCCCGAGCCACGGCGGGCCTCGCCGCCGGGCGCCCGCCGCCTCGGCGGCCATGGGCGAGCGGTCCGCCACCCTTCTCTCTACGGCCTCGTCAACTCTCGGATCTGCGCCCGACGACGAGGCCGGGACGTCCAAAGCCACGCCTATTTGTTCCCAGCTGCCGCCGTGGCCGTCGAGCGGTCGATCACCTTGTCGATGAAGCCGTACTCGCAGGCCTCGTCCGCCGTGAACCAACGGTCGCGATCCGAGTCCGTCTCGATGCGCTCCAGCGGCTGGCCGGTGTGGAACGCGATGCGCTCGGCCATCATTCGCTTGAGGTAGATGATCTGCTCGGCCTGGATGGCGATGTCGGCCGCCTGGCCCTGCATCGACCCCGATGGCTGGTGCATCAGGATGCGCGAGTGCGGCAGGGCGTAGCGCTTGCCCGGGGCACCGGCGCAGAGCAGGAACTGGCCCATGCTGGCCGCCAGGCCCACGCAGATGGTGGAGACGTCGGGCTGGACGTATTGCATGGTGTCGTAGATGGCCAGGCCGTCGGTCACCGAGCCGCCGGGCGAGTTGATGTAGAGGGAGATGTCCTTCTCGGGGTTCTCGGCCTCCAGGAGGACGAGCTGGGCGCAGACGAGGTTGGCCGTCACCTGGTCGATCGCGCTCGCCGATGAAGACGATGCGCTCTTTGAGCAGTTGCTGGAAGACCCGCCCGCCGGACTCCAGATCGGCCCCTGCAGCCATGATTCGGGGAGCTTCGGATGCGTTTGCCATGGCCACGAGGCTAGTGGGCGGAGAGGGCACCTGTAGGCACACCGCCGTACACTCCCTGTTCACCCGCATGACGGGGCCGCTGCGGGCGTGGCGGAACTGGCAGACGCGCCGGGTTTAGGTCTGTACGAACGACGTTGTCCCCAGTCGTGGCCGATGATGCGCATTACCAAAGGCACTGGTCGTCTGCGGTTTCGGGTGAGATAGGGCGTCACTCACTGACGTCCGTTTTCCGTCAAGCGGGATCACTACCGGCGAAGTTGGTGACCCGCATGGTGACCCCGAGCGGGCTCCTGGGAGGCCCGGTCCGACACCGGCGTCCTGTCTTGTTCTGAACCCGGATCGCAGCTCACGCGCGGCCGTTCGCGTCGTCATACCGGCCTCCGCCATTGAATTCACGATCGCGCGGAAAAAACATGGCGAATCGGGCTGCTCGGCGCTCGATTCATTCAAAAACAGGGTGGGAGATTGACTTTTCTGGCGACGCCGGGCGGCGCGGGCATTGCGACGGGTCGACGATCGCCGGTTGAATTCTTCCCTTGCTGGCGCTATGGCACGTGGGTGGGCGGGTGACTTGAACTCACACTCAGACCGTCCGGGTCAAGGACCGTTCATTCGCGTTAGGGCGGCTACGTGCGGTTATGTCCAACGCCTCATCCGGCTCGGAGGTTTTCAATCCGCCTGTTTGGCGATGTTTCGTGAGCAATTCCCCCGGCCTCTCCGCGTGCCCGGCGTCGGCGTCATGATCTCGGCCAGCAGGTCGCTGAAGGGGTCCGGGCCGGTCGGCCCTGGAAGCCGTTCTAGGGCTTGCAACGCCGCCAGGTGCCTGCCCCACTTGCGGTCAATTACCCGCGTCACTGGTCTCCGAGGGAAACGTCGGCGACGGTCGAGAGACGCTGGCAGCGAGGTCGTCGGAGTGGACCACGACCTCGACGAGACGAACGATGAGGAAGTCGTCGAGGTACATGTACCGGCCGCCCTCACCTTCACCCCGAGGGGAGGCGCGACTCGGGACTCAAATCAGTCGATGGGGCGACTCAGCCGGAAGCCGTGAACCGAGTTTGGTTGCGGACCTCGTCAAAATGAGCGAGAACGGCGTCCGGCCCCGGCCGGGCTGCGTCTTCCACAGAAGCCTTGAGAGCGTCGCGCAAGGAGGCCGGAAACGGGTCGGGCGAGTAATACGAGACCGCGTCGACCAAGTCTGCATCGTCAGGCACAGGCAGATCGAGGAATGAGCCGATCCCGGCGACCGATGACACAAGGTGGGCGGTCAGGGCGCCGACAGTCAGATCGGTCAGCGCCGAAGGCCGCTCCCAGGCAGTGGCGACCTCTGGCGCGGCGACCAGAGGCCGGGCGCACTGGAGCGCCGAGAGGAAGCCATCAATACTCACGCCACCGAACGGTAGACGGAGCGGTTCTCCCTCGCCCAGGCTGTTACAGCGAGGCGCTCATCTGGTCACACATCCGACCTACGGGGGCACCGATACCCCGGCTTCTACGTCATGGGCAAGCGGTACTCCCGCACCCACGTCGTGAGCCCATCTCGTATCTCACAGATGAACATTGCCTTCATGATCTGTCTCGAGCCGGTCGTCCTCTCCTCAATGGTGACGGTCCACTCCGCCAGGACGTTCTGGCCATGTACAGCAATCTCGTGGAACTCCCAGCTGACTGGATCGAACCGCTCGTAGTTGCGCCGGACTGTGTGTTCGAGTTCGGTCCGACCACGCGTTTGCTCCAGGCCGTCGGCATAAAAGACGAAATCCGCAGCGAACAGACTCAGGTAGGCATCAAGGTCTTTGCGAAGCCAGGAATCGCGGCGCTTCTCCATAAGGGCTACCGCTTCCGGGCGATCCACACCGCAATGATGCTCCACCCGAGTGCAACCATGCACTGGTCGATATTGCTTCGGGTACCGGTCGGCCAGCCGCCCAGAAACCCCTGCCAAAGTACCAAAGTGTCCTACCTACCCGGCGAGCTCCTATCACTTGTCAACCCCTCTTTGGGGGCTCGGGAGTGAAACAGCGGACACGACATTGATCGGTCACTCGAGGTGAGGACAAGCTCCTATTGGGTCACGCGTTTTCGAGATGGTGGCCCGAGCTGAGGGTCGGCGAGTCGCTGGAGAGTCAGCTCCGAAGAGCGACAGTACGGGGGAAAGCCAGACCCAACAGCTCGAGGACTCAGCCGCGAGGCAGGTAGCGATAGACCTCGCGAGCGACGTAGCGCTTCAAGATGCGGATCACCTCGGCCTTGGTCTTTCCCTCTTTGACTCGGCGCTCGAAATAGAGCTGGGTCTCGGGGTCGTGCGCGATGCGGACCATGACGATGCGCCACAGCGCGCTGTTGGCCTGGCGATCGCCACCATCGTGGGCCTTGAGCCTGCCGTTGGTCTTGCCCGACCCGGCCGGGACGGGTGCGACGCCGCAGAGGTGGGCCCACGCACCCTCCGAATGCAACCGCTCGGGGTTGTCGCCGCCCGCCATCACCAGTGCGGCGGCGGTGTCGGGGCCGACACCGAAGAGGTCGAGCAGATCCGGCACGGTGGCCACGAGGAGGGCCTCGATCCGCTCGTCGAGCTCGGCAAGTTCGCGGTCGAGCGCTTCGACGCGATAGGCCAGCGAGGACAGCGACGCCTTGGTGGCTGCCGTCACCGGGTCGGGAGATCGCGTCGGCCGCAACTTGGTCCCTTCAGCGACAAGAGCCGGCACGGAGAGGCCTTTGAGGCGGCAACGAAGCTGTTCTGGGGCGGTGAAGCCGAGGTGGCGCATCTGGATCAGGGCCTTGGCTCGAGCCTGGCGGGCAGAGCGCTTGGCGACGACGAGGACCCGGATCGCCTCGACGGCACCATCCCTCGATTTGGGGCGCCCGCTCGCCCGACCGCTCAGAGCGGCCCGGGCGGCCTCGACGGCGTCGAGGGGATCGGACTTGCCACTGCGGCGCCGTTCTTCTCGGTTGGGTCGGTCGACCTCGATGACTTCGACACCCACCCGGCGCAGGTAACGCGACAGCCCGGACCCATAAGAGCCCGTGCCCTCGATGCCGATCTTGGTCACGTCCCCGAAGCCCTCGAGCCAACCCAGCAATGCCTTGTAGCCGGCGGCGTTGGTCTCGAAGCGCTCCGTGCCGAGCAGCCCGCCGAGCGGGTCCAGGGCGGCAGCCACATGGACGTCGAGGTGGGTGTCGACGCCACCGGTAATACCAGGCGCAGCTTCTACGATGGTCATTGGTCATCCCTTCTCTCAATGGTGTGAGGGATGGCACGGCCGTTCCGGATCGGAGCGACGGGTGGTCTGGGTTGTTCTAGCAACCCGGACCAATCACCCCAACTCTGAGACGGGACGTGCCGTCTTTCAATGTGCGGCTGGAAGGATTCGGTCGACGACGTATTGCAACGTCACAGGACTTCAAGTCAGGCCGAACCTGCCAGCACTCCCGAAGCTATTTGGGACCAACAGTCAAGCGGTGGATCCTTAGAGAAGTATCAATGTACGGGGGCACCCCAAGATGGAATCAGCGTCATACCACGTGCACGACTACAATCGCCCCGTCGTCCATCGCAGGAGGTCGCATGCCACACGGGAAGCCGAACATCCTGGTGATCTGGGGCGATGACATTGGGATCTCCAACCTCAGCTGCTACAGCGACGGACTGATGGGCTACCGCACCCCCAACATCGACCGGATCGCCGACGAGGGTGTCCGGTTCACCGACTACTACGGGGAACAATCCTGCACGGCAGGTCGAGCGGCGTTCATCTGCGGGCAGAACCCAGCGCGCACCGGGTTGACAAAGGTGGGCCTGCCCGGTGCCGAGCTCGGTCTCCAGCTGGAGGACCCGACGATCGCCACCGCGCTGAAGGCGCACGGCTACGCCACGGGGCAGTTCGGCAAGAACCACCTGGGCGACCGGGACGAACATCTGCCGACCATGCACGGGTTCGACGAGTTCTTCGGAAATCTGTACCACCTCAATGCTGAAGAGGAGCCGGAGCTCGAGGACTACCCCCAGCCGGATGACTTCCCGAACTTCCGACAGAACTTCGGCCCCCGGGGCGTGCTGCACACGTGGGCCAACGCTGACGGCAGCCAGCGCATCGAGGACACGGGTCCGCTGACCAGGAAGCGCATGGAGACCGTCGACGAGGAATTCCTCGAGGTGGCGAGCGTGTTCATCAAGGACAAGGCCGAGGCGGAGACGCCCTTCTTCGTCTGGTTCAACGCGACCCATATGCACTTCCGCACCCACGTGAAGCCAGGAAGCAAAGGCCAGGCGGGCCGGTGGCAGTCGGACTACCACGACACGATGATCGACCACGACCGGCTCGTGGGCCAGATCCTCGACCTGTTCGACGAGCTCGGTCTGGCCGACGACACGATCGTCTTCTACTCGACGGACAACGGACCGCACATGAACTCGTGGCCCGACGCGGGCATGACGCCGTTCCGTGGCGAGAAGAACACCAACTGGGAGGGCGGGTATCGCGTACCGGCCGTCGTGCGGTGGCCTGGCCACATTCCTGCCCACACCGTCCTCAACGGCATCATGAGCCACAACGACTGCTTCCCCACACTGCTTGCCGCCGCCGGCGTCGATGACATCGCCGAGCAGCTGAAGGCGGGCGCAGAGCTGAACGGCACGACCTACAAGGTGCACCTCGACGGCCACAACCAACTCCCGTACCTGACGGGCGAGACGGACGAGAGCCCGCGCAACTTCTTCTTCTACGTCAACGACGACGGCGACCTGGTGGCCGTGCGCTACGACAACTGGAAGATGGTCTTCCTCGAGCAGCGGGTGCGAGGGACGCT
The DNA here is from genome assembly GCA_963764305.1 of uncultured Acidimicrobiaceae bacterium. GTDB lineage: Bacteria > Actinomycetota > Acidimicrobiia > Acidimicrobiales > RAAP-2 > Bog-473. The sequence goes on from CAVXSD010000009.1 coordinate 259,041, forward strand.
GCAGGTGTGGGCCGAACCGTTCACCGAGCTGCGGGTGCCCAAGATCTTCAACCTGCGTACCGATCCCTACGAGCGCGCCGACTTCACGTCGAACACCTACTGGGACTGGATGCTCGACCACGCCTTCCTGCTCGTCCCCGCCCAGGCATTCGTGGCCCAGATGGTGGCCTCGTTCCTCGAGTTCCCGCCTCGGCAGGAGGCGGCCACGTTCGGCATCAAGCAAGCGCTCGACAAGCTGCGTGCCGGCCTCCCGAGCACGTAGTTGAACTCAGATGTGGGCTAGCGCGGATCCCACGGAGCTGCTCAGAAGTCCACCCCACAGGAGGGGACCGTGACCCGGCGGTGCTTCCGCTCGACCGTCATGGCCCCAGAGGCGCTGCACGCCACCATCCCCCGACGCCTCGGAGCGCGATGACGAATGCGGCCGATGAGGAGCTCGCCCCGAGGGTCCTCGAGAGTCCTCGAGCCGCCGGTGTCGCAGGCGTCCTCTTCGCACTGATGTTCGGTGCCATCGTCGTCCTCTTTCGCAGTGTCCTGCCGTTGGACCCACGATCGGCGGGGGCGTTGCTGACAGATGCGGGCGACCGCCGTGACCTCGACTTCGCACTGGCGCTCATCCCCTTCTGCGGGATCTTCTTCCTCTGGTTCCTGGGGGCCGTCCGCGCCCACATCGGCGAAGCCGAGGACAAGTTCTTCGCCACCATCGTCCTGGGGAGCGGCTTGCTCTTCATCGCCATGCTGTTCGTGTTCGGCGCCCTGTTCGGCGCCCTAATCAGCCTTGCCGGAGTGTACGACGGGGACCCGCCACTGGCCCTCTGGCGGCTGGGTCGGGAGATCTCGTTCAACATCGCCATCGTCTATGCGATGCGGGTGGGCGCGGTGTTCATGCTCTCGTCTTCGGTCATCGCCTTCCGTCTACGGATCCATGCTCGCCCAGTCATCGTGGTCGGCTTCACCGGTGCGCTCGTCCTGCTATTCGCGAGCCCAACGACCCCTTGGCTGCAGCTCGTCTTTCCCTTTTGGGTGCTGCTGGTCAGTATCAACATCCTCGTCCTCTCGTACCGGAACAGGAACCGGAGTCTCACGCCGTGACATCGGAGCTGCTCCCTGCCCGGCACCGTCCGGATCAGTGACGTCGTACCCGTGCGCGTCGGACGACAGCATTCCGGACTGCAACCCGCTCACCATGGTGTTCTCCCGGCGACTATCGTTCGGAGTCTGTTCGTCACGGTGCGGCTCCGGCTCCACCTCCCGTCTCCGACGATCTCCGTAGAGCTAGTCGGCGCGGTCCGACGGTGAAGAACCCGCTGAAGGTACGCCGGGGGCACGCTGCGCAAGGACGCCGCCGCCGGCCTCGTGCTCGGGGTGGTGAGCGTCCCTGACGGCCTCGCCGCAGGGCTGCTTGCCGCGGTCAACCCGCTCTCGGGTCTTTACGCCTACATGTTCGGCACGCTGACGGGCGCCCTCTTCACGAGCTCCTCGTTCATGGCGGTCCAGGCCACCGGTGCCATGGCCATCATCGTCGCCGACGTGCCGGCGGTCCACAGCGGGAGCGATCCGCAGCGTGCACTGTTCACGCTCTCGGTGCTCACCGGCATTGTCATGTTGGCCGCGGGACTCCTGCGACTCGGTTCGGCGCTCCGCTTCGTGTCGAATGCGGTCATGGTGGGCTTCATCAGCGCCGTCGGCGTGAACATCATTCTCGGGCAGTTGGCCAACCTGACCGGCTACCACGCTCAGGGAGCAAACCGCGTCATCCGCGCCTTCAACACCTTGATCCATCCCGGCCAGCTCCATCTGCAAACGCTCGGTGTCGGGTTGGCCACGATCGGGCTGATCCTCATCCTCGAGCGCACCAAGCTCGGCCCGCTGGGACTGGTGGTCGCCGTGATCATCACCTCCGCCGCCACCGCCGCCCTGGGATGGACCCACGTGGCCACCTTGAACGATCTTGGTGTCATCCCCCGATCGCTCCCGTTTCCAACGGCCCCAGAGTTGCGGGTCGTGCCCGTGCTCCTCATCCCGGCGTTCTCGCTTGCCTTCGTTGGACTCGTGCAGGGAGCCGCCATCACGGCCAACTATCCCAAGCCTGACGGAAACTACCCGGACGCGTCCCGGGACTTCGTCGGGCAGGGAGCGGCCAACGTGGCCGCCGGGGTGTTCCGGGGAATGCCTGTCGGAGGGTCGCTCTCGGCATCCTCGCTGAACAAGAACGCGGGCGCACGGTCACGCTTGGCGCTCGTCTTTGCCTCGGTGGTGATGGCCGTCGTGATCCTCGCCTTCAGCGGCCTCGTTGGCCACATCGCCATGCCCGCACTGGCCGGCCTGCTCATGCTGATCGGCTTCCGCACCATCAAGCCGGCCGATCTCCAGTCGGTCTGGAGGACTGGTGCCGTGCAGAAGGCCGTGCTCCTGACGACTTTCGTTCTGACCATGCTCATCGCACTGCAGTACGCCGTCCTCCTCGGAGTGGGCCTGTCGGTGATCCTTCACGTCGTGCGCCAATCGAATCAGATCACCATCAAGCGGTGGAAGATCGACGCTGACGGGCACATCATCGAGTCTGATCCACCGGCGGAGCTTCCATCGAATGAGGTGGTCGTTCTCCAGCCTTACGGGAGCCTTTTCTTCGCCGCGGCACCTGTGTTCGAGTCGGGGCTCCCGGCATCCACCGACGATTCCCGCAATTCAGTGGTGATCCTTCGGCTGCGTGGCCGCAGCGACCTGGGGACGACCTTCATGGACGTGCTGTACCGGTACTCCGTGAGCCTCATGGCCGCGGACAGCAAGCTGGTCATCGTGTCCGCCAACGAGAGGATCCAAGAGCAGCTGCGAGTCACCGGGATCACCGACTTGATCGGCACCGACAACGTGTACTCCGGCGACGAGCGGGTGGGTGCGTCGCTCGAACGTGCACACAGCGATGCAGTTGCGTGGGTCAATGCACACCGTCGTTCCGGCGGGGCTCCCGGGACTGAATAGGGCTGGGTTCGACCGGACTGCTGGCCCGGAACGCCGGATGGAAGCCATTAGAACGCCTGGGTCCGCTCCATCGGCAAGCGGGCCAGCCTCGGGATCGTCCCCCCGAATGCTTCGCAATGTCGGGGGGGCCTTCGAAGCGGGCGGTTACCTTCGTGCTCGGCGGTTGTGAGTACCGGCTGACTAGCCCAGTTGTGCCGGTAGGGCGCACCCCTTCCCGGCGATCGGGGGCAGGCGTCTAATCCGTTCGAGGCGACTGCCAGCCGAGGCCCCAGTTGAACCCCCGGTGGCAGAGGGGCATCATTGGAAGCACATGGAGGCTCGTTACCACCACACCTGGAGGCCTCACAAGCCCGTCAACGCCAGCCCCGAGCAGAAGAATCTGGGCTGGAAGGTGGTCAACGCCGCCTCGGTGGCCGTCGGTGCCCTCGTGACCCAGCGCCTGCTCACCATGGCCTGGGGCTTGGTGCGCCATGAGCCCCCTCCTAGCGGACCGGCGGACCGGCGAGTTACCTGGGGCGCCGCCCTCACCTGGGCCACGTCCATGGCCGTGGGCATCGCCGTCTCCCGAGTGGTGGCCGTGCGCCTATCTGGCAAGGTCTGGGAGTCCGCCGTGCACGAGGCGCCCCCAGAAGCGCCCTCCTAGACCCCAGGGCCTCTGTGGGGCGGTGGGGCTGTCCGACATGGGATTGGTCGGCGAGCCGTCGGTAACCCAAAAGCGCCGCAAGGTGTGACACCGGCCCGGCGTTATACAGGTGATCCGAAAGTCCTGGGCTGTGTCCTATGGAACCACACTCACTGGGCGTCGGCGACTCCTTCGATGAGGCCGTCGAAGAGCTGCCGGCGGTCGCTCTGACCACGCTCGTCCGCGTGCTTGCGCTGACGCTTCAAGATGGTGAGGAACTGCGGGCCGGTTTCGAAGAACCCGCAGCGCTCGCAGACGCTCTCGAAGGCGCAGTCGAGAAGAGCGGGCCTCGTGCAGTGACCGTTGGCGAGCAATCGGCGATGGTCGCTGACCGGCGGGCGCGCAGTGGAGGCTGCAGCGTGCACAGGGGCGGTGCCGGAGAGTCCGTAGTACTGGGCTTCGACCGCCTCGGTCACCTTAAAGTACGCATCGGCGACGGTGTCATCGGAGATGCGGGCGTACGTCAGCGTCATGTCCATGGAGTGGTGCCCGAGCAAGGCGGCGATCGCCTCGAGGCTCATGCCCGCGGTTGATGGACTGGGTGGCGAGGGTGTGGCGCAGTTGGTGGGGATGGACGTGGCCGACCCCGGCCCGCTTGGCCACGCTGCCCACGTAGCGGTGGATGGTGCGCCGGTCGAAGGCTCGGCCATCGTCGCGCTCGAGAAGGTGGCCCGAGCGTGAGCGTCCGCGCGCCGACCTGTAGTCGATGATGAGGTCGACGAGCATCGGGAGCAGCGGCACGTAGCGGTCGTTGTGCAGCTTGCCGATGGGGATGCGCAAGCGGTGACCGTCACCCTTTCGCACCATGGCGTCGTCTTCGAGGCCGGCGAGCTCTCCGACGCGGATCCCGGTGCGGGCCAACAATTCGACCATGAGTCGACGGCGCTGGTTAGGATCATCGGCCAGGGCGGCCATGAACTTGGCAGCTGTCGGGTCGTCCAAGAACCTGGGCAGCGGCTCGTCGAGGGCGGGGAAGTCGCTCATGTAGACGAGCAGGCGGGCTGGGGCGTCGTCGTAGTCCCACTCGATGATGCGCTCGAAGAAGGTGCGCACGACTGCTGAGGCGGTTGACGGATGGTGATGGTGGCCAAGCCCTTGCCCGCTTGCACCCGGGCGGTCCGCCTGCCAACGCTTGAAGTCCTCGATGTGGGCCCGCCCGATGCCGGCCACCGAGACACAGCCCGGATCGGACTCGCTGACCCGATGGGCGAAGAGCCGCAGGGCCACCTCGGCTCCCGCCACGGTGGTCGGACGGGCCGAGACTTCGAGTTGGTCCAGGTAGGAGGCCATGGTGGCGGCCATGAGCGGTGCTCTGCCGACGATCTGGGCCCACGTGACTTCGGGCGTCCCGCCGCCTCGACGCCGAGGCTCGGGACGGAGCACGCGGCGAGTGACGTTCATTGGGCCACCTCCACCAGCGCCTGAGCCTCGATGACGGCGGCGGCCCGGCGGTACTCCTCGGCCAGCCAGTCCACGTCGAGGTGCAGATAGACCCGGGTCGAGGTGATGGAGCGGTGTCCGGCCTGGGCCTGGATGGCTTCGATGGCCATGCCCGCCTCGCGCAAGCGGGTGAAGCAGGTGTGGCGCAGTTCGTGGCAGGTGCCGTGACTGAGACTGGCCCGCTCACCGCGCAGCACGGATGATCTGGTCCAGACCCGGCACCGAGAGCGGCTGGCCGCGTCGCGCTCCTTTGAGCGCGACGAACACCGAGTCGCTGGTCGTCTCGGGTGGTCGCTCGCGGTCCATGTAGCGGGCGACGGTGGCGAAGAAGGTGGGAGACAGCGGTACCAGGCGCTCGTGTCCGCCCTTGCCTTCCTTGATCAGGACCCGCCATTCGCCGAGGCGTAGGTCGGCCAGTCGGAGCCCGAGCACCTCGCAGCGCCGCAGGCCCCCGAGCACCATGGCTTGGGTCATGGCCCGGTCCCGCTCGGTGCGCAAGCGCCCCCATCAGCGTCCTCGATCTCCTCGGGTTCGAGGATTCTGGGGAGCCGGCGCACCCCGCGGACCAGCGGCAGGCCGCGACCGCCTCGAGAGCGGCTCCGGCGGGTCGCGATGCCACGGGGGACGGGGTTAGTGCTGATGTCGACGTCGTCGCGGGTGATCAGGTAGCCATAGAAGCTCGACACCGCGGCCAGACGCCGCTTGATCGTCGCCGCCGAGAGTCCCGCGGAGCCATCGGCGATGCGCACCACGTTCTCGGCCCCGGGCTTGGGACGGCGCTGCGCGGTGACGAACGCCATGACGTCCTTGGGCCTCACCTCAATGGGATCCTTGGCCACCACCGAGAAGAAGACACTCAGGTCATGGGCATAGGCCCGCACGGTGTTCGGACGGGCCCGGCCCACGACGAACTCCAAGAACTCGTCGACCAGCTGATGGCCGATCCGATAGACGTGTTCACCGTCGGGACGGACATGACACTCGAAAACCGGTCTCCACTCCACCGCACACCTCCTGGTCGGGTTTTGCACCCGAGGAGGTTCCCCCGGATGCCTATCCCAGGAGGTGGATCACCTGTATAACCGGCAGCGAGGATTGAGGTGGCCGCTGAGTGATCCACCACTTCGGTGAACGGATTGGTCAGCGTGTGGGTGGGTGCCCAGGCCAGGTCTGACTCCAAAATACCGGCTGACGTCCTTTGGGACTGTCCTTCGTACGATCCGTCGGCCTGGCCCGGTCACCCACTCGACACCTTCCGGTCGGACGGAGTGACCTAATAGGAGCCTGCCTGAAGCAGGCCCGTCGCTGTCCTGTCCGTCGTCCCGCTCGGTGCGGTGTCACCCCAACCCAAACCAACGAAGGGATGACAGTGACCAATTTGGCACGGAGCATCACCGGCGGTGTCGATACACACCTCGACGTCCATGTAGCTGCGGCTTTGGATGAACGAGGGGCACTCCTCGGGGTCGAGAGCTTCGCCACCACGCAGAGCGGCTACAAGAAGCTGCTGGGGTGGTTGAGCGACTTCGGCCCGGTCGAGCTCGTCGGTGTCGAAGGGACCGGTTCCTATGGAGCCGGGCTCACCCGTCACCTTCAAGCCGAGGGGATCAGGGTCGTCGAAGTCGACCGCCCCAACCGCCAGCGCCGCCGGCGCAAGGGCAAGTCCGACCCCCAAGACGCCATCTCGGCCGCCCGTGCCGCCCTCTCGGGCGACGCCTGTGGCGAGGCCAAGACGAGGGACGGAAACGTCGAATCCATGCGGGTTTTACGTGTGGCGAGGTCCTCGGCACGCAAGGGCAGGACCCAGGCTCTCAACCAGATGCGCAACTTGGTCTCGACCGCGCCCGAGTCCATCCGGGCCGAGCTCCGGGGCCTCAACGTGTTCCACCTCCTCGAGCGCGCCTCGACCTATCGACCGGGATCCAAGCGCGACATCGTCTCGCTCACCAAGTTCAGTCTGCGGATGCTGGCCCAGCGGGCCATCACCCTCCAAGAGGAGATCACCGAGATCGACGCCATCCTCAAGCCCTTGGTCAAAGAGACCGCACCTCGACTCGTCGGTGCGCTCGGCATCGGCACCGACGCCGCCTCGGCTCTGTTGGTCACAGCCGGCGACAATTCCGAGCGACTGCGCGACGAAGCCGCCTTCGCTCATCTCTGCGGTGCCTCACCACTCGACGCCAGCAGCGGCAAACAAGAGCGGCACCGGCTCAATCGCAGCGGGGATCGGCAGGCCAACTCGGCTCTGTGGCACATCGTGATCACCCGCATGGTCTATGACCCTCGCACCGCCGAGTACATCGATCGAAGGACCAAAGCGGGACTCACCAAGAAAGAGGCGGTGCGATGCCTCAAGCGCTACGTCGCCCGAGAAGTGTTCAGCCTTCTACCTCACGACAAATTAGCCTGGAACCACCGATCGACCATCTGAGCGAGCATCGCTGACGTGATTTGCAAGGTGAACGGTGTAGCGATGGCGGCGTGACTTCGTCAGGGGCCTTGGGGACGTGACTGTCCAGAGGGCTGTGATATGCGTCGGTTGTCAGCGCCTGATTCGGTCGTCTGCGGTGCGCCGACCGCGGAGGTGGCGTTAGAGCGGGACCGGTGGCAGAGCACGGAGGAGGGCGAGTGCTCGGTCGAAGACTCCTGCCCATGGCCAGTGCAGCGGCGCGCGCAGCGTGTGCGTTCCAGAGCGACTGACAAGACGACCGGGGACCGAGAAGAATCGAGTGCGCACTGTGCGCGCCACCACGAGCTGGTCCGCCGGGGTGAGCTCGCCGAGCAGGGCGGACCAGCGGATGAGGTTGTGGGCCAGGGCGGCACAGAGGAGCCACGCAGCGTTGGCGGAGAAGTTGCCCGACGGGACGTGCTCGAGCCCCGCCCCCTCCTTGAGGTCGCGGATGGCGAGCTCGACTCGGGCATGGGATCGGTGGAAGGCGTCGACGGCGACGGCGTCACCTTGCAGATCGGTCACGAAGGCGAAGTGACGCCACTCGGGCCACAGGGTCGCCTGGGCTCCGACGAGCCGGGTCCGACGCACGATGAGGCGACGACCCTTGTAGGTGCACTCGGCCACCTCGGCCAGGCCGTCGGGGGCGTAGTCGATCGGGGTCCAGGCAGCCTCGTCGATCATCGAGGTGGCCCGGTGCACGGACTTCACCATGCGAACGCCCATCGTGTAGCCCACTCCCAGGCGCTCGAGGGTGGCGATGGTGGTATTGGACCAGAACCCCGAGTCGAAGCGCATGATCAGCTCGCCGGTCGCCCCGGCCCGGCGCAACCGGGCTACCAGCTCTTCGACGAAGCGCTTGGTGCCGCGCTGGGTGTTCGCCGCCCCCTTGCGCATCCGGACATGAAGGAGCTCACCGGTGGCCGCCAAGGTGGCGAGCAGGGGGTGGTAGCCGAGCCGCTTGGTGTAGCCGTAGCCGGCACCGTGTTTGGCTTTGCCGCACACCTCGGCGATGGTCGAGTCGAGGTCGACGACGCACTGTCGTGCGCCGGGCCCGGCTCCGAGGCTCCAGGCCCGGCGCAGCGCCTCGGCGAAGACGGCGTCGAGCTGTCGGACATGACCGAAGGTGAAGGACCGCAAGAAGGTGCCGAGCGTCGACGGTGCCATTACCCGGTGAGGCAGCACCGAAGAGGTGGCCCCGGCCCGCAACATGTCAGCGTGCTCGATGTGCGAGCCACCGGCCACCATGGCGTGCACCAAAGTGAGCACCTTGCGGCCGGGCAGGGCACCCCCGACCCAGCCCGACAGATCCACCGTGGCGTTGATCAGCCGCTCGAGACCGAGGCGAGTGACCAGCGTCGCCACCAACAACAACCCGGCATTGGCCACCAGGTTCGGCTCGTCAAAGGTCACTTCGATGCGGTCGATTCCCGCGATACTGGCCTCACAGAAAGTGCCTCCTCTGTTGCTGGACAACTGCGACTTCGACATCGCAATTCTCCCAGCCAGGGAGGCACTTTCCGCGGATGCGCAGCTACGTCACCAGGTCATTGGTCGGTGGTTCCAGGATTAGGACTTGACAGCCCATAGGAGCATCGTACTGGGGCACCCTCCGATTTGGGATGTCCTCTCGATCTTCAGGCGCTCGTTGCTAGTTCACTCCGACAACGCATGAGCTGCCCGACCGTGCTGCTCGGCGGTGTGCACCTCGAGTTCGTCCTCGTCAGCGAGGTGCGGCGTGATGTCGAATACCACTTTCTTGACAGTGCCAGTGAAGGCGAAGGGTTTTCTGTCCTCGTAGACGCGGTCCACAACTCCACCGTTGTCGCGCCCAATGTCCATGCCCGCGTACCCTGAGAAGCGAATCGGGACGCTGTAGTCCATGCGCCCCTTCCCGACTTGTCGGTCGTTGACGATTAGGGTCACGTCTCCACCGGTTGCGGGTTTGGCCCCGTCGGCTGCGAACTCCATCCTCACGGTGACTTCGCCGGGGGGTAGATCCTCTTCGGCGACTTGTGTGAAGACGAATACGCCCATCATCGAGTAGGTGTGGGTGAGCTTGCCGTCTTGGACGTAGAGGGTGAAACCGCCGAGGTGGTCAGCTTCGGCGACGATCACGCCTTCGGCACCCTCCTCAGGCACGACCAGGTCCGCGCTGATCGTGTACGAACGGTTGTAGATCCTGGGGATCATGCCGGGCATCACGTTCTGAACGTCGCCGCGGAACTCGAAGGTCGTCTGCTCGGGAATGGGAGGCACCAGGCCGAAGAACGCCGAGAGCGCCCCGAGGAGCGGCAACACCTTGTATCGCTCGGCCTCCTCCCAGAAGATGTCCTTGAGCTCCTGCACCTTCTCGGGATGGTCGCGGGCGAGGTCTTTCGCCTGGGAGAAGTCGTCGGGCAGGTAGTAGAGCTCCACCGGGCCGGCATCCGGATCCCAGACCCCCGGTGCGTACGGGCTGAGAGCTTCGGGGGTGAGCTCCCACGGGATGCGCTCGGTCTTCATTGCGAGCCACCAGCCGTCTTTGTACATCCCGCGGTTACCCACCGTCTCGAAGTACTGCTGGGTGCGGTGTTCGGGTGCGGCTCCGTTAGTGAGCGACGCAGCGAACGAGGTGCCGTGCATCGGCTCCTGCTCGATTCCATCGACTGTGTCGGGTTCGGGGATCCGAGCAATGTCAAGAATCGTGGGAGCGACGTCGATGACATGCGTGAACTGCGAACGCAGCCCGCCGGCATCGTTGACGTGCTGGGGCCAGTGAACGACCATCGGATTGCGAGTCCCCCCGAGGTGCGAGCCGACCTGCTTGCCCCACTGGAATGGCGTGGCCCCGGCCCAGGCCCACCCTGCCGAGTAGTGGGGGTCCATGATGGCGGCGCCCCACTGATCGAGCCCGCCATACTGTTCGGCAAGTTGCAGCTGCATCTCGTCGGTCAGCGGGATGCCATTTTGCATCGTGAGCTCGTTGAATGAGCCGGTGATAGTCCCCTCCATGCTGGCGCCGTTGTCACCCCAGATCCACACGATGAGCGTGTTGTCGAGCTCGCCGAGCTCCTCAACAGCGTCGATCACTCGCCCAACGTTGTAGTCGGCGTTCTCTGAGTACCCGGCATAGACCTCCATTTGCCGCACATAGAACGCCTTCAGGTTCTTGGGCACATCATCCCAAGCAGGAAAGGCCTTGTTGCGAGGGGTGAGCAGGGTTTCAGGAGGGATCACTCCGAACTCCTTCTGGCGAGCGAACGTCTCCTCGCGCAGTTTGTCCCAGCCCTGGTCGAACGTTCCTTTGTACTTGTCGGCCCACGCTTTGGTGACGTGGTGGGGGGCGTGGCTGCAGCCCGTCGAGAAGTAGACGAAGAACGGCTTCTGAGCGTCCTGGGCACGGATGGCGTGCAGCCACTCGATAGTCCGATCCGCCATTGCATCGGGAAAGTAAAAGGGGTCGTCCTTGTTGTAGAAGCTGTCATCTGTGCCGATGATCTTCTGGTTTTCGGCCAGGCAGGGGTCCCACTGGCTGGACCCTCCCCCCAGGATTCCGTAGAAGTAATCAAACCCCCAGCCGTTCGGCCATCGGTCGAATGGGCCTGCGGGGCCCTGTTGGCCATCCGGTGTGAGGTGCCATTTTCCAAAGATGGCCGTGCTGTAGCCGTTGTCCCTGAGAATCCGAGGGAGCGGCGCGCAGTCGCGCGGCAAGATTGCCGAGTACCCCGGGAAGCCACCTGCGAACTCGCCGATGGAGCCGAAACCCACTGCGTGGTTGTTCCGACCCGTCAGAAGCGAAGCACGGGTTGGCGAGCAAAGCGCGGTGACGTGGAACCGGTTGTAGCGGAGCCCCCCATGCGCCATGTGGGTGAAGTTGGGTGTCTGGATCGGTCCGCCGAAAGTGCTTGGATTCCCGAACCCGGCATCGTCGATCAGGACGAGCAGCACGTTGGGCGCGCCTTCAGGTGGTGTGGGGTGGCCGATCAGGTTCCAGTCGGGTTGCGACCCGTCCAATGTCTTGTGGACAGTTCCAGAGAAGGCCGGCCGCCGGATCGGCAAACGGCTGCGATCGACATCACTCATATTGCGCTCCTATCTGGGGATGGAAGGTTTCGTATCGCTTAGTCCGACCATGCATGATCGACCATCCGAGGTCAACCCCCGTGGAGCTCGCAGCGCAACCGAGGAAGTCGGAACAGCTTCTCGGACCGGGATTGGCGGAGATCCACGCTGCATTCATCCATGTCAGCAGTCACCCTCAGCGAGCCAATCGAGTGCAATGCCAGATGCCAACGGCATGTGGCCGCGCATCCAGAGGATCGAGATCGGCTGCCCCCCTGGTGCCGAACGGGGCGCCCCACTCCCGGCGATCGGGGACACTCCGTGAGCGCGGGATTCGGGGACGCGGCAAATTGGGACGTCGCGTGTCTGGTCACCCTGCGGGCGCGGTTGGGTTGGGGTTCGTCTAACGGTTCTTCTCCGACTAGAGAACGGCCGTGCCGTACATCTCGCCGATCGGGTCGCGGATGAGTTCGAGTCGCTCGCCGTCAGGCCCGCTGAAGTAGATCGACGATCCACTCATCGTTTCGCAAGGCACTCCCTCGGCGTCCAGCTTGCCTTTTAGGTGCTCCCACTGCTCGGGCGCGACGGAAATCGCAAGGTGGTGGAGTCCACCGAGCACCTCGGCGTACTCGCCGAGGTCGAGGCCGGGGAAGTCGAAGAACGCCGAGCAGGTTGTTGTTCCCGATGTCGAAGAAGAAGTGCGTGGAGCCCTGGTAGTCGCGGTTCTCGAACAACTCGGTGAGCGGGAACTCCAACAGGCGTTGGTAGAACGCGATCGTCCTCTCCACATCGCGGCTGAGTAGCGCGAGGTGGTGCACGCCGCGTCCCGCCGATTGCGGACGCTGATCTGCGGGCGCGAGGTATCGGGCGCGTAGTTCGTCCCATTCGGACTGACGGTCCAGATGGGCTCCGTGTCGAGTCATTGCCTCGCTCCTTTCGCTCTGTGTTCGGGGGACCGTCTGGGTTGCCATGAGCTTGCAGTTCTTGGAATGCGGTGTCGGTGTTGGAGTCGGCGACGTAGCGGGATCGTGGTGATTGGCGGTCTGGCGGAGCGATGCTTTCTCGATCGTGCCCGGGCGCTCGACGGATCAGCGGGTGGGCACGAGCCGAGGAAAGTTCTCGCGTTGTGAGTGCTCCGGGACGGGCGTCGGCCGCGAGATCAGAGCGAACGCCCGCTGAAGGCGGCGAGTCGATCGAGCGTGGACGCGCCCTCGGGGGCCGGCTGCTCGGCGGCGTAGAGGCCGGCGGCGCGGAACTCGGGCGAGACTGAGGCTTGGCTGGTGGCGAGAGCGCTGTCGGCCGCGGCAACCTGAATCTCGATGGTGAGTCCGGTGGCTCGAGTGAGGTCCCAGGCGTGGGTGGCGTGGTCGGCCATGATCAGGTTGAGTGCGAAGGGTGCGGGTGTGTCTCCCCAGGGCATGGGCACGGTTCCTGCGAGTACGCCGGGGGCGCTGAATGCGCTAACGACGCCAGCGGTGGCGTGGCGGTAGGACGCGGCGGGGTCGTTGCCGACCCAGTCGGGCATGTCGGACCAGTCCGGCATGGACTGCTGTTCGCCGCGCGCACAGGCGGCGAACAGGTCAGCGCCCCCGATCATGTGGTTGAGGACGTCGCGTGCGCTCCACCCGACGCAGGGGGACGGTGCGGCGAGCTGGGAGGGGGTGGCCTTGTCTATGGCGCGGGCGATCGAAGCGCTGACGCCCTCGAACATGGTGAGCTCGGTTGCGGTCGTTGTCATTGGTTTCTCCTCGCTGTTCTAGGGCCTGGTGGCCTGGTTCTGGGCAGTCGTTTTCGTGGTCATTTCAGTGACGGTGCTGGGGTTCTGGGGCGGGTTCAATCCCTTCACGCGGTCGGTGCGAGCGTGCTATCTCGATTACCAGTCAGCGTGCCCGTGCTCTGGAGCTCGACGACGGCTGGGACGGGATCGGGGTCGGCGAAGAGCTGGGGATCGTGGTAGTTGGCCGGTTGGTTGGTGGGGTCGTTGACCCACCAGGAGGCCTCGAGCGCGATGCCGTTGGGGTCGGTGAAGTAGACGGAGCGGACGACGTCATGGTCGACGATGTCGGTGACCTCCCAAGCGTGGCTCTGCAGGCGTCGGCGGAGGACGTCGAGTGCCTGCTCGTCGGGGAGGTTCAGCGACAGATGGTCGAACTGGGGGGCGCGTTCGTTGGGCACGCCGGCGCGGTTCACGAACGGCTCGGCAGGCGCGTCGGCGTACTCGAAGAAGGCCACCGTGCACTGGGGACCGAACTCGAAGAAATAGTGGCGGAACTCGGGCGTGCTGATCGTGGCGACGAGCCGGGCACCGAGGGTTCCGTGGTAGAAGCGGACCGTCGCATCCATATCGGTGGTCACGAGCGCGAGATGGTTGATCCCCTGCCAGTTCGGTCGAGTGTCCTCGGCTCCAATACGTTCCGCGGCGCTCATGATCGGGTCCCCGTCACTTCGGCGATCGCGCCTGACACCGACAGCGCCACGTCAGTGGTGGACTCGGGGGCGGGCGCGAGGTCGGGGATGCGTCGAGCGAGTTCCGCGAAGTCGTCTCCGATCGCCTGGTGGACGAGCTGGATAGCTCCCCCGAAGACTTCCGCCGGCATCACCATCTGCCAGATGCGGGTCATGTTCTCGCGGTCGTCGTCGCTCAGCAGTGGGAACATCCACGCGATGAGTTCGGGGTTGCGGTCCGGGGGAACCTCGCCGGCCATGACACCGACTGCCTGGCCCTGGTCGGGCACCGAGACCCGCTCCCTGATGATGCGATACAAGTGGGTGTCTTCCTTGTTCAGGTGAACGTCGAGAAAAAACTTGAAGGCCTTGGTGGCGCGTGCCGTCTCCAACGGGTCGTGCACCGACACCGCGTTGCTCAACCCGTCGAAGGCCGCATCGAGGGCTCGGTGATCCTTCTCGTAGGCCTCGGCGATCGAGGGGGCCACGGCTTCGAGGGCCGGGAAGATCGCCAGCTCTTCGCCGTGCGCGTGCCACTCCAGCACCTCGTTGAAGAACCGGAACCTCTCCACCGTCGCCTCGAGCCCCGGCTTCCCTCGTGCCGCGTCGAGCGCGGCGGTGTCGATGATCGCCATGTCGGCTCGGAACGCATTGTGAATCGCCACTACTGCATCGATCGGACTGGCCATGTCGGCCTCCTTTGGCGTGGACAAGTATCTTGACTTCAAGATAATCCTCCTCAAACTACGTGTCAAGAGTTATCTTGATACGCTTCTACTTGAAGCCCAATCTCCAGAGACCAATCATCCGGCTGGCAAGCTATGCTGGCCGCAGCCTTATGGAGGGACCATGGAGACAGCAGCGACATCGATCGTCCGGCACCGCGTGCAAGACCAGGGCGCCTGGCGCACCGTGTCCGAGACAGTGGAGGGCCCCCGCCCGCAACGCGGCTGTAGGGGCGCCGTCGTCGCGGAGCCCTCACATCGAAACCGCCGTGGAGGCCTGAGTTGAGCCCGTCCGCCGCACGTCGCAAGGGTGGCGTTCCCCGCGGGGGCGCCGCCCCGGCGCGTCCACCGGAAGAGGACGCGTTCGAACACGAATACCCCGGCGCGTCGTGGCTCGCCTCTCGCGATCCGCCAGCTCGAGGTCGTCGGCGGCCAGGCCGAGGAGCTTGTCGCCACAGTCGCCCGGCGGTACGGCCTATCCCACGCAGCACTCAACGCGCTCGCCGTCATCGAAGGCGCCGGCGGCCCCATTCCCACCGGCGAGATCAGCGCCCGAATGCACATCACCACCGGAACGATGACCAGCGTCCTCGACACCCTCGAACGCAACGGCTACATCAGACGCATCGCCGACCCCAACGACCGCCGCCGCGTCCTGGTCGACATCACGCCCGACGCTCAAGCCGTGCTCGACAAGATGCTCCCAGAAGTCCAACACGTCATCGCCGCTGCCATGGCAAACATCGAGGACGACGCCCTCCAGGCCCTTCTCGACGCCCTCGCCGCCGTCAGCGCCGCGATCGCAGCTCTCCCCGACACCCTCCCGCCCGTCGCTCCCCGACGAACACCAGCTCACCTGCGCCGCACCTACGCAACCGGCACGGAAACCTCCAGCGACACCGAGGAGCGCACCCGCAGGATCGAATCGCACCAGTCGCAACCGCCACTAAAAAGCGTCCCATAACGCGCACCGAACACGGCAACAGGGGTATCCCCGTAGTGCGTACGGGGCGCCCCTACCCGGCCCGAACGGGGCCCGTCGTGGAGCTCCGTCGCTGAGCCTGAGTGAGCGCGGCGGATCGCCGCACCCGATCTCACTCAACAGCACTGGTCATCGTTCGCCAACCGTTCCTCCAAAGAACTGGCGGACCTTCTCATCACGGGGCTGAACAAATGAACCCGTAATCGACTTGTGGTCCTCCACCAGGAGCCGCCCGCAGCGAGAAAACATCCATGACTTTCGAACCCCGTCTTGAGAAGTTAAGGCGCGTTGTGCGGATCGAGCTCACGAGCGATCCGCTCCCATGGGTCCTCGGTCTCCTCGTCCTCGACCTCGATGCCTTGCAGCTCCTCGACCGAGACGATGAGCGTGGAGCGTTCGAGCTTGGCACCCAGCTCAATCAGCCGGGCGATGGTGCTGACCGGGATGTGCTCAGGTTCGACCAAACTCAGCGCCTGCATGGCCTTGTCGATGGCTGCCCGGCCAGTCCTACGGTGCACGGCGTGCATTGACCGGATGGCGTCGAGCCGTTCCTGATCTTCGGTGCGGTGACAGGCGTCGTCCCATGCGCCGGCCCGCTCACGCCAGCTCCACTCTTGTGCCCAGTGGCGGGCCCGGCGTTCCGAGCAGTTGACCTGCTGCGCCACCGTGGCCAGGTTGCGCTGTGCAGGTGAGAGGTCACGAAAGATCCGGAACGCCGCATAGGCCCGAGTCGGCTCGCCATGCTGGCGTTCCCAGACCGGTGTGTCCGCCAGGTCGAAGTCGTGCGGTTCGGGCAGTGGCGCCATCGCTCACCACTGCCTGGACGGTTCGGGGATGGGTCTGGATACGAGCCCCAGTCTGAGCCGAGCAGCGACCTCCTTGCCCTGAGTCTTCTGACAGGGCAGGCAGGCCGGCAGCAACCGGCAGCAGCCGGAACCGGGGACGTGGTGGTGCAGCGCTAGCGCTGGGTCATGGTCAGCAGAGTCGGCGATGGCGCCATCGCACACGAGCCTCAGCTGGCAGGGCAGCCGATGAGCGAGGAGCGCTCGCCGTTCGAGCCGGTAGCGGTAGCCGTAGGGAGTCGTCCCATTCGTCACGAGCTCAAGACTACGACGATGGTCGTCGCTGATCACCGGGGGCACCCGGTTTCACGTCACCCACTCCGTCGCCGGCTGGCCCCGGCCGCCGCCGGCCCCCATCAAGTGCCGCGAGATCGACGTTGCTCCACCCGGATGCAGGCGCTGGCACCGGCTGGGGGCTTTTTTGATGCGTTCGATCACAAACCACTCACTCCCACTGTCTCTCTCCCCGGCGAGCGAAAAGCGAAAAAGGCCGGATCGAGGCTGAATCAGCCGGATCGAGGCCGAGTCGGAGCGATCGGGGGAGAGCCGGCCGGCGCGTATCGTGGTCGACCGATGCCTAGTGGAGCACTGGCCTTCACAACCGTCGCCGAGTTCGGCCGTCTGGGGTTACAGGCATGGGTGGGGCGAGAGGACTTCAAGCAAGCCATTGTCGGGACGAATCCCTGGCCGCCTTTGCCGAGCGAAAAGCCGCACCAGGGCTTCTTTACGTCCTCGTGGGACGAGGAAAGCCAGACGTCGGCGTGGATGCAAAGCAGGAGCTACACGCTCAGAGACGATCCGGACAGTAAGGCGCCCGTGCTTTTGAGCCCAGTCCGAAGCGCCACCCTGTTCGTAATCGACTCCATTGACGACTTCGACACTCTCGCCAACCAGTACCCGCAGAGGTATCCGAACCCCCGGGACCCGAGGGTCTGTCCGGATTGGAGGAAACTCGCCGACCTCGTTGACGCTGTCCACGTCACCGCCAGCGCCGTCACGGATCAAGACAACCTCTACGCCCACGCCTGGGAAGTTGAATCCACTCTGTTGTTCCGAGGGGCCTTCCTTGTCCGTTCCCCGTAGGCACCTCGTATCGGTGGCATCCGCTGATGGAAAGCTGGGCACCGAGGCCGGACGCGCCGCCCCGAGAGACAAAACGAACAGGTTGGTAATCCAGGGGTAAGCTAAGCGCATCGTCCCTGGTAGGCGGCCAAGTCAGGCCAACTAGGATTGATGGGTGGATAGCGACCTCACCGACGACTTGGCGGTGATCGAAGCTGCCGGGCTCGTCACCAGCCGTTACCGCTCGTGGAAGCCAGGCCAGGGCGTCCCGATCCGCAGCACCGTCGGTGCGCCTGTCGCCGAGGTTCTGGCGCCAGGGGCCGCTCGTCTTCATCCGGCCGCTGGCGCCATACCGCATCTTCGGCAAGAAGCTGCCCATCGACGAAGCTCGCCGCCGCTACCTCGACCGGCTCGACCTGCACTCCGACGAGATCGTGACGGCGCTCGCCCAAGTCGTCGCTCGCACCCCGATCTCCAGCTCGTCGTGCTCTGCTTCGAGGACGTCCACGCCGGGCAGGTCTGCCATCGCCGCTGGTTCGCCTAGTGGATACAGGAGCGCCACGACGTCGAGATCCCCGAGCTGCGGCCGGATCCGGCCGCATCCGATCAGCCGCAGCTGCCGTTCTGACGAATTGTGAGTGCCAGGACCCCTCCTGTGCGGGGCTCCGAGGGGGTGACTTGATTTCTTGTAAGGGCCACATACAATGACGAACCATGACACTCACTCCCAGCGAGAAGGCACTTATCCGAACTCTGATCCGGCACGCCCAGACCAGCGTGGCCGACCTGTCCGCACTCCTGGCGGACGACGAGAACCCGGACACCGAGCTGGGGCACCCGGCGTCCATGCTGCCCCCCGAGGCGACCCTGCAGCGGACGGTGCTCACGGCGCTCGAAGACAACGAGGACGGGTTGCGGGTGTCCGAGGTCTGCCGGCGCGACGGTCGTTCGCTCGATCCGCCGAACGTCGACACTGCATTGCGCAAGCTGGAAGAACGAGGACTGGTGGAGCGTGTACCGGGCGTTACGCCGACCAGGTGGCGGTGGGCGGCCCAGTGGCGGACGCGGGCGGCCTGACGAGCGGCGCAAGGGCATGGCGATCGACATCGCGTTCGACTTCAGGACGGACGCCGACGGTAAGGACCGGATTCGCACAGTCCAACGCTCCGTCGTTACCACCGGCTCTTGTGGAGCAAGCCACTCCCCAGTGGGGCAGGCTTCGACCTATCGGACACGACTCCGGGGGTGTACCTGCACCACAGCTCGACTTTGGGGGAGTTCTTCCACGGTCAGCACGGGACAGACACACACCTGCTCGACGAGGTCGACCGTGATCCCGGCCCGCAAGAGCGCTTCGGTGCAGACGTCGAGGACGGCCCGCCACGGGTCGGGAACGTCCACGTCCTCGCCGTTGTCGATCCGCTTGGCGAACTTGTGCAGCGCTTGCCCGAGCGTGGCCTTGGTCGACGAGCCTCCGGCTTCCAGTGCCCGTTCGCACAAGCCGTCGAGGGTGTCTCTGTCGTCGTACTTCGCGGCTGCGACCGACGCCAGCAGATCGGGACGTCGGGCGAGCCCCAGAGCCACACTGCGCCGGCCCCACTTCTCGAAGGCGTAGCGGTCATCGAGGGTGCTGGCCCACGTCGTCGCCCTGGTATGGGCGACAGGCTCTCCACCTTCGGGCGGGACGATCAGGTACCGACCCCATCTATCTACGGCGGATATCATGCGAGTGCTTTCCTTGTTTCTGGTTGGTAGTTGGTGACGAGGCGCCCGGTCGCTGGCCGGACGCCTCGTCGTTTTTGGAATGTCTGGGTTGCTCAAGGCCGCATGAGCGCCCTCCGTTCTCCCTCAGGCGGGTAGCGGTCAGGAGGACGCGGACGGCGCAGAGTCGAGCCCGATAAGCCGGCGAAGGGCGGCCGTGGGGACGACGAGTCGGCGACCCATGCGGATTGCCGGCAGTTGCCCGGACTGGACCGCCCGATAGGCACTCGGCCGACTGAGGTTCAGGACCCGCCCGGCTATCTCGACATCGAGGGTCGGATGGCGCATCGGGTCGAGCAGGTCGTCCAGATCTAAGTCTGCTGAATTGGTCATCGTCGCAGCGTAGGCCGTGACCAGCTGAGATGGAACCCCAACTCAGCAGAAATAGACAGCACGCGTCGGGACGCGCTGGTACTGTCCCTGCGGTGCAAAGCCGTAGTGGTCAGTTGCGAACGGTGAAACAGGGTGACGTGACTTGGTGGCGCTGGCGCCATCCCGAAGCTCCCATCACCGTCGATTTGCGGGCCGACCTCACTGCTGGTCGTTGGACCGTCGTCGAGATGCGAGTCCTTGGCGCTAAGTCCGGCGTCGGGGCCACCCACCTCCGTGACGTCCCGCTCGGCGAACTCGAAGCCGACATCGCTGCGACGTGGGGTGAGAAGACGCGGTCGTACCCCAGGCGCTACCCGACGACCTACACCGATGTCTTCGACTTCGCGCTTCCGCCGGCCGGGACCCGCTACCCAGACGGGTTCTTCGAATCGGTCGCCGAGGCCTACCGCTGGTTGACGGCAAGAGGGCAGCGGCCCGGGCCCGTCCTCGCGGAACGCAAGGGCGTCCCGATCACCACCGTGCACGGATGGATCAAGCAAGCTCGCAAGCGGGGGTACCTCCCGCCGGGCAGGAAGGGGAAGAGCGGATGAGCGTCCGCGAGTCTCGCAAGGGCAGCTGGGAGTTCATGGTCTGGGCGCCCACGCCGGGCGGTGGGCGTCGCCAGGTGCGCCGGAAGGGGTTTCCCACGCGTAAGGCAGCGCGCAACGCCGAGGCTGCGCTTCGAACCGAGATCGCTCGGGGGAACTACGTGCTCGCCGAGAACGTCACCCTAGGTGACTACCTGACGCACACCTGGCTTGTGAGCAAACGCCAGTCGGTCAAGCCCACCACCATCGCCGCCTACGAGATGGCGGTGCGGGTGTACATCTGCCCGGCTATCGGACTCGTGAAGCTGCGGGACCTCGACGGCACCATGCTCAGTCGTCTCTACGCCACGCTCAGGACCGAGGGACGCCGCCAGCGCGCCGGCGGGCTCTCACCCAAGACGGTCGCAAACGTGGCCGGCGTCATGCACAAGGCGCTGGCCGATGCGGTTCGCTGGGGGGTGCTCCCGCTCAACCCGGCGTCGACGGCCGAGAAACCCCGGGCTGCTCAATCCGAGATGGTGGTCTGGTCGGCCGCGCAGCTGGCGACCTTCCTGCGCTCGGTGGAAGGCGACCGCTTCGCAGGTATGTGGCGTCTAGCGGCGATGACCGGGATGCGCCGGGCCGAGCTCTGCGGTCTGCGGTGGTCCGACGTCGACCTCGACGCTGCCCGGCTAGCCGTCATCTCGACTCGGACCGTCGTGCGCACCAAGGTGGTCGAGGGGACGCCCAAGACTCGAGCCGGCTCCCGTCTGCTTTCCCTCGACGACAAGACGGTGGCGGCGATCCGGTCATGGCGGGCCATCCAGGCCGGCGACCGTCTCGCCGTGGGCTCGGGTTGGTGCGACACCGGCCTGGTCTTCACCAAGCCCGACGGCACCGGCGTTCCGCCCCAGTGGGTGAGCCGGGAGTTCCAACGGCTTTCCCGGCGGGCCGGGCTTCGGGTTATCCGTCTCCACGACGTCCGCCACAGCTACATCACCGCCGCTCTCTCGGTCGCCCGCGTGCCGGTCAAGGTCATAAGCCAAAGGGTCGGGCACTCCAACGTGGGCACGACCCTCAACCTCTACGCCCACGTGCTTCCGGGCGACGACGAGGCCGCGGCCGAAGCGGTGGCCCGTGCGGTCGAGCAGAGTTGGTGACCCCGTGGTGACTTTTGGGGCATGCTGGGGCGGTTATCCACAGCAACACCGGCATATAAATGCTGGTCATAGCGCTTAGCGGGCGTGGCGGAACAGGCAGACGCGCCGGGTTTAGGTCCCGGTCCCCGAAAGGGGGTGGAGGTTCGAGTCCTCTCGCCCGCACTCTCGCCCGGCCCCAATCCCCCCGCCACCGCGCCCGGTAGCTTCATCCGCGTGTCCCACCTTGTCGCCGCACCGGACAAATTCCGGGGGACGTTGTCCGCGGCCGAGGTGGCGGCGGCTGCGGCCGGAGCCGCCCGGGCGGCGGGCTGGACGGCCGACGAGGTGCCGATGTCCGACGGCGGGGAGGGCCTGCTCGAAGCCCTGGGTGGCATGCGCCACACGGCCATCGTGACGGGCCCACTGGGGCCCCGGGTCGAGGCCGAGTGGCGCATGCTGGGCCCGACGGGCGATGACGGGCTCCTGACCGCCGTCGTCGAGATGTCACGGGCGGCGGGGCGCGCGCTCCTGCCCAACCCGCGGGGCGACGATCCGGTGCGCGCCACGACGACTGGCGTCGGCCAGCTCCTGCTCGCCGCGCGCGACGAGGGGGCTCGACGCATCGTGATCGGCTGCGGCGGGTCGGCCACGACGGACGGTGGCCTGGGCGCGTACGAGGCCATCGGCTCGCCGGCCGCGTTGGGCGGGGTCGAGCTCGTCCTCGCCTGCGACGTGACGACGCGGTTCAACGACGCCGCCGCGGTCTTCGGGCCGCAGAAGGGTGCGACGCCGGTGCAGGTGGTGGAGCTCGGCCGGCGCCTCGTCGACGTGGCGGCGCGCTACCGGCGGGAGGCAGGCGTCGACGTCACCGCCGTCCCGGGCGGGGGCGCCGCGGGCGGACTGGCTGGCGGGTTGGTCGCCTTGGGGGCCCGCATCGAGCCCGGGTTCGCCTTCGTGGCCGCGCTGGTCGGCCTGTCCGGACGTCTGCAACGGGCCGATCTGGCTGTCACGGGCGAGGGCCACCTCGACCCGCCGTCCTTCCACGGGAAGGTGCCGGGCGGTGTGCTCGAGCTGGCCCGGGCCCGTCGCGCCCCGCAATCGCCCCTCCCGGTCCTGTGCATCGCGGGCGGCGTGGACGCGTCGCTGCTCGCCTCGCCACCGCCGGGACTGGAGGTCGTGAGCCTGACGGCCCGCTTCGGCCTGGCCCGGGCCCGGGATGAGACGGCCGCGCTGATCAACGAGGTCACCGCCGAGGCGCTGGCCCGGTTTTGCCCCTGAACGAGGACATCGGCCACACTGCTGGCGCGTCGCGGCGGCCATCGACCCCGCCCGCCGGGCCTCCCCCTTCCGGGAAGGCTGCTCGGCGCTCTGACCGACACAGGGAGGCATCACCATGGGACTGCTCGACGGCAAGGTGGCGGTCGTCACCGGCGCAGGACGAGGCATCGGGCGCGAAGAGGCACTCGTGCTCGCCGGGGAGGGCGCACGTGTCATCGTGAACGACGTCGGTGCCGGGCTGCACGGCGAAGGCGCGCAGGACGCGCATCCTGCCGAAGAGGTCGTGGCCCTGATCAAGGAGCAGGGCGGCGACGCCGCGGTCAACGGGGACGACGTCAGCTCGTGGGCCGGCGGGAAGAACGTCGTGGAGCAGGCGATCGACACCTTCGGATCGCTCGACATCCTGGTCAACAACGCCGGGATCCTCCGGGACAAGATGTCCTTCAACATGGACGAGTCGGACTGGGACGACGTGATCCGGGTCCACCTCAAGGGCCACTTCGCCGCCACCCACCAGGCGGCGGTCTACTGGCGCAACCGTGCCAAGTCCGGCGAGGACGTCACGGGCCGCATCATCAACACCACATCGGAGTCCGGGCTCTTCGGCAGCGCCGGACAGGCCAACTACGCGGCCGCCAAGGCGGGCATCGCCGCGCTCACCTGGGTCGAGGCGCGCGAGCTCGGCCGCTACGGCGTCACCTCGAACGCCATCGCACCCCGCGCCCGCACCCGGATGACCGAGACCCTCTTCGGCGGCGACGGCATGAGCGCCGGGGAGGACGGCTTCGACGCCTGGGACCCCAGGAACATCGCCAACGTGGTGGCGTTCCTGGCCGCACCGGCCTCGGCCGACGTCACCGGGCAGATCCTCGTGGTGTTCGGCGGCAACATCTACGCCATGAGCGCATTCAAGGCGGTCGGCCAGGTCACGCGGGACGCGGCCTGGTCGCCCGAGCAGCTGGTCGCCGCCAAGGCCGACCTCTTCAAGGGCATCAGCTCCGGGGTGCCCGACTTCAGCTTCTTGTAGACCTCGACCACGCGGTCCCAGCCGCCACGACATCGCATCCCCGCGTGATCTGCGGCACCATGGCTGCCATGGCACACGACCGCAAGTTCCGCTTCGCCGCCCAGCTGAGCAGGGCGCCGGACGGCTCCGCCCGCTCCTGGGCCCAGCAGTCCCGCAAGGCCGAGGACCTCGGCTACAGCGCCCTGCTCATGCCCGACCACTTCGGCGACCAACTCGCCCCCGTGCCCGCCCTGGCCGCGGTGGCGGCGGCCACCACCACCCTGCGCATGGGCTCGTTGGTGTTCGGCAACGACTACCGCCATCCCTTCGTGCTGGCCAAGGAGGCGGCCACCCTCGACGTGCTCAGCGACGGCCGCTTCGAGGTCAGCCTCGGCGCCGGCTGGATGCGCACCGACTACGACGACGCCGGGCTGGCCTATGACCACCCGGCGGTGCGGGTGGCGCGCTTCGAGGAGGCGGTCAAGGTCGTCCAGGGCCTCTTGCGCACCGACGGGCCCTTCAACTTCCACGGTGAGCACTACGAGGTCCTGGGGCACACCCTCACACCCCGACCGGTGCAACAGCCCGGCCCCCCCCTGATCATCGGCGGCGGGGGCAAGCGGGTCCTGTCCTTCGCCGCCCGGCACGCCGACATCGTGAGCATCAACGTCAACCTGCGCGACGGGACCGGCGGGGCCGAGACGGCGGCCGACGCCACGCCGGAGCGGACCCGCACGAAGGTCGCCTGGGTGAAGGAGGCGGCGGGCGACCGCTTCGACGAGCTCGAGCTCAACTCCCTGATCGGCTTCGTCATGGTGACCGACGACGCCGAGGGACTCGCCCGCCAGATGGCCCCGGCCTTCGGCATCGACCCGGCCGACGCGCTGCATGTTCCGCTGGCGCTGGCGGGAACGCTCGACGAGATGGCCGAGGAGCTCGAATGGCGCCGGGCCGAGTACGGGATCTCCTACTGGTCGATCGAGTCCGAGGCCTGGGAGACGCTCGGGCCGGTCGTGAGCAAGCTGGCCGGCACATGACGATCACGACCGGCACCGGCTGGGAGGGCATCGGCACCCACCGCGCGCTCTGCGGCGAGCGCGTCTTCACCATCGACGCGCGGTCCATCGGTCCCGAGCGCCACGCGCCCCTCCTGGTCCTACACGGCTTCCCGACGTCATCGTTCGACTACGCCGCCGTCCTCGACGGCCTGCGGGCGGGGCGGCGCGTCCTCCTGCTCGACATGGTCGGGTACGGGTCGTCGTCCAAGCCCGATCGGGCCTACTCCATGGCGCTGCAGGCCGACGTCGCCGCCGCCTTCGTGGCCGCGCTCGGGATCGAACGCCTCGCGCTGCTGACGCACGACATGGGCGACACGGTCGGCGGCGAGCTCCTGGCCCGGCGCGCCGAGGGCCGCTGGGCGGTGGAGGTGACGCGCCGCGTCGTGACCAACGGGAGCATCTACATCGAGCAGGCCCAGCTGACCAACGGACAACAGCTCCTGCTCGGACTGCCCGACGCGGTCCTGCCCCCGGGGATCCCGATCGACGCCGCCTCCATCACGCGGAGCCTGCGCGAGACATTCAGCGCGCAGACGCCACCCGTCCCCGCCGGCTGGCCCGAGGACCCGGTGCCCGCGGCAGCCGCCCAGGTGGTCCACGACGACGGCCATCTGATGCTGCCGAGGCTGATCCGCTACATCGAGGAGCGGCGGGCCAACGAGCGCCGCTTCACCGGCGCGATCGAAAGCGACCCCTCGCCGCTGCACGTCGTGTGGGGGCTGGACGACCCGATCGCCGTCCCCAGCATGGTCGACACGCTGCTGGCGGCCCGACCGGACGCCACAGCGGTCCGGCTCGACGGGGTGGGCCACTACCCCATGGTCGAGGCACCGCAGCGCTTCCTCGATGCGGTGCTGGCCGGCCTCGTCTGAAGCACGGAGAACTGGCTACGGAGAACGGGACACAGAGAATTCCCTGGTCCCTCGCTTAACCTGAGGCCGTGCCGGGACGCCATCGACCCTCCAACCGCTACGAGCTCCTGACCTGTGCCTGGTCGGGCCACGTCCTGGTCGGGACGGACGCCGCGACGATCACGCCCGACGATGCGCTGGTGGTGCGCCAGGACGGCGCGGTGCGTTGGCACCGCTGCCTGCGCTGCGACGGCTGGGAGGGGCGAGCGGCGCCCGAGCAGCCGGGTCGCGACCGGGTCGAGCCGAGGGACGAGATCGCGCTGCCCCTGCGCGGGGCGGCCCTGCGCGACCGCTACGTGCTTCGCCTCATCGCGCTCGACCGCGCCATCCATGTCATCGTCCTCGCCGGGCTGGCCGTCGCGCTGTTCACCTTCGCCGCGCACAACCAGGCGCTCCATCACGACTACCAGAACATCATGAACGACCTTGCCGGTGGTGCGCCGGGGGCCTCCCAGGCGCGCGGCGTCCTCGGCTACCTCGGCCGGGCCTTCAAGTACTCGCCGTCGCACCTGCGGATCCTGGGGTTCGTGCTCCTGGCCTTCGCCACGCTGGAGGCGGTCGAGGGGGTCGGGCTGTGGTTCAACAAGCGGTGGGCCGAGTACCTCACGTTCGTCGCCACCACCGCGCTCGTGCCGTTCGAGGTGTACGAGCTCACGAACGGCGTGAGCGTGTTCAAGCTCATCGCCCTCGTCATCAACCTCGCCGTCGTGCTCTACCTGCTCCTGGCCAAGCGGCTCTTCGGGCTCCGCGGTGGGCATGCGGCCGAGCACGCGCGGCGCGTGCACACCAGCGGATGGCCGGCGATCGAGCGGGCCACGCCGAGCGCACCCGCCCCGACGGTCAGGCCGGCGCCATCACCTTGAGCGTGCGCACCTCGGTGGGCAGGCTGGCGTAGAGGTCGGCCACGAGGTCATCACGCTGGGCGCGCCGGGACGGGTCGTCCCACAGGTTCTCGTACTGGTAAGGGTCCGTGTCCACGTCGTAGAGCTCCCCGGTGGCCACGGCCACGCCCCCCGGTCCCGTCCCGGACTGCTCGTACACGACGGAGCATGGCTGCAGGACGCCCTCGCCCCAGACCTCCTCGAGCCCGTTGGGCTGCCCCGCGGTGGACGGCTCGTAGACCGTGCACAGCCATCCGTGGCGGTAGACGGACCGCAGGTGCATGCCGTAGCCGGGGAACTGGCTGTCCCACTCGCACAGGGCGCGCTCGCGTCCGGGCTCGCCGTCGGCCAGCGGGAGGGCCCGGCCCTGCATCCACGGCGCGGGGTCGACGCCGGCGATGGCGCAGAAGGTCGGGGCCAGGTCGACCTGCCCGACCGGGTCGTTGACGACCGCCGGGTCGACGCCGGCGGAGGGTGCCGGCCGCCACACGAAGGGCAGCCGCATCAGCGCGTCGGTGTGGTACGGGCCCTTGTAGAGGAGGCCGAAGTCGCCCTGCATCTCGCCGTGGTCGGTGGTGAAGATGACGTCGGTGTCGGCCAGCCAACCCCGCTGCTCGATCAACCGCAGCACCCGGCCGCAGGCCTCGTCGATCAGCTCGTTCATCACGTGGGTCTTGGCGTTGACCTCTCGGATCTGGTCGTGCGTCAGCCGCGAAGGGACGAACGACGCCGGACCGCCCTCCATATTGGAGAAGCGGCCGTCCCAATAGGCGAGCCAGTGGGCCGGCTTGCGGGCCAGGACGGCGCGGACCGCCTCGTCGGAGCCGGGGTGCCCGGGCGGCAGATCGAGGTCCCGCCAGGGCACACGGTCCAGCTCGGAGGCGGGCGGGTCCCACGGGTGGTGCGGGTCGGGGAACGACATCCAGCAGAACCACGGCTCGTCGGCGCCGACGGACTGCAGCCAGTCGACGGTGAGGTCGGCCACCCAGTCGGTGTGGTACCACTCGCGCGGGATCGGGTTGTTCTTCGTCTCCGGTGCCGCGGTGTCACCGCCCGGCTCGGCCTGGAGCAGGCCGGCGAAGCTGTGCAGGTGCTCGGGGTGGTGCTGCTTGAGCCAGCGCCCGTAGTGGGCGATGGGATGGTCGCCCCAGGCGGCGGCGTGCATCGCCTGCTCGGCCCGCTCGAAGCCGCGCCACGGACCGGTGTCGCCCCGGGCCGCGCGGGCGTTCTCCTGCCATTGGTTCGTCGGGTCGAATCCCGGCTCGAAGTGCGCCTTGCCCAGCAGCGCGGTGCGGTAGCCGGCGGCGTCGTGCAGGTACTTCGCTACCGACGGGGCGTCGACGGGGAGCGGGATCCCGTTGGCCACGACGCCGTGCGTGCGAACGTACTGCCCCGTCAGCATGGTGGACCGCGCCGGCATGCACACTGTGTTCTGGTTGTAGGCCCGGCGGTAGTTGATGCCCTCGGCGGCCAGGCGGTCGACGACGGGCGTGCGGGCCACCGTGCCCCCATTGCAGCCGAGGCTGTCGTGGCGCTGCTGGTCGGTGGTGATGAAGAGGATGTTGCGGCGCCGGGGTGCGCCCGGCGCGCGCTCCCTGCCTCGCTTCTCGGCGGCTCCCGGCTCGGCGGCCCCTTGCTCTGCGTGCACGCCCGACCGCCTCCCCACCCGGCGTGCGCTCATTCGGCGCGCAGCATGCGGTGCAGGTCGAGCTCGAGGTCGTCCATCAGCTCGGCGAGGAGCTGCAGCCGCTCCGGCGCACCGTCCACCGCCAGCAACCGCTGGGCGTCGTAGGAGTTGAGCGGCGCCGCCGCGCAGAGTTGCCATGCGGCGACTTCGGCGTCCCCATCGCCGTCGAGCGCCAGCTCGGCCGGGAGCGGGGGGGCTCCGCCCTGTTCGGCCAGCAGGGCCCGGACCCGGCGGACGCGTTGCCCGGCGGCGCCCACGAGCGGTTCGGTGTCCCCCGGCTCCGGCACCGGACCCGGACCCGGCCCCGGCCCCGCCTCGCGCACCAACGCCACCGGATAGGGGTCGTCGGGGAGCCACTCGTCGACCTCGATGCGCGCCTCCCCCTCGATCACGAGGACCCAGCGCCCGTCTGGCAGCTCGACCGACTTGGTGATCACGCCCCGCGTGCCCAGGGTCGAGCGCTCGTCGCCACCCCCGACCTCGGAGCCCCGTTCGATCAGGACGACGCCGAAACGGGCGTCGCCGGCCAGGCAGTCCCGCATCAGCTCCCGATAGCGCGGCTCGAAGACGTGCAACGGTATGGAGGCGTATGGGAACAGCACGGCCGACAGGGGGAACATCGGCAGACGCGTCCCGGGCATGCCCCACCATGGCACGGCCGCACCCGGGTGCGCACGACCATCGCCCCTCTGACGCGAGAAGGACCGGCCACAGTGGACCGGTCCTCACTCGTTCTCGTTGTAGTGCTTCTTTTAGTACTTCTTCCTTCTGTGCGCAGTCCGCGGCTCCAGTCCTCAGCGCAGTGGGTGCGGGGGCCGCCTTGTCGGCCGGCCGGCACACGCACCGGCGCGATCACGGCCTCGTTCATACGCCGGACTTCACGCCAAGCGGTCTGCTCAGAGGCGCCACCGAAACCGACATCGGTGACGCAACCTCAACGAGGCGGATCGGCCTCCTCGGTCGAGCCTGTCGATTGCATCGGCAGCTCCTTTCCACTCGGGGCAACGGCGGGTGCTCGGTTGCCGCTCGCTTGGCTCCAGTATCCGCCTCGACCCGTCCCGTGTGAACCCCGCGCGAACAGGGCATTTACGAAGATCCAGGTGGTGGCCGTCCCCGTCACACAAACTTCATCTCGCCGCGATCCGACCACCCCGGGGCGGCCTCCCCTCGCACCGCGGCGGTCACCTACGCTCTCGCCATGGCGCTGCCCAGCCCCAAAGAGAAGACGACCGCGGTCGTCACCGGTGCCTCGTCGGGCATCGGCGCCGAGATCGCCCGGGAGCTCGCCCGGCGCGGCCACGGGCTGACGCTGGTGGCCCGTCGCGAGGACCGGTTGAAGGCCCTGGCCGACGAGCTGGCCCAGGCACACTCCGTCCGCGCCGAGGTGATCGCGGCCGACCTCACCGACGTCGACTCGCGCGGCGAGCTGCCGGCGCGGCTGGCCGGGCGCGACCTGACGCCCGACATCCTGGTCAACAACGCCGGCTTCACGACGATGGGCCCGGTGTACCGGTCCGACCGCGCCGCTGAGCTCGCCATGGTGCGCACGAATGTCGAGGCCGTCGTCGACCTGTGCTCGCTGTTCGTGCCGGGCATGGTCACGCGGCATCGCGGCGCGGTCCTCAACACGGCGTCGACCGCTGCGTTCCAACCGTTGCCCGGACAGGCCGGCTACGGAGCGTCGAAGGCCTTCGTGCTCTCCTACGGGCGGGCCCTCGGCGCCGAGCTGCGCGGCACAGGCGTCAGCGTCACCACGCTGTGCCCCGGCCCGGTGGAGACGGGCTTTGCCGAGGCGGCGGGCATGACCGACGAGGAGGCGGGCGAGTCGCTGCCCAAGTTCATGTGGGTCCCGGTGGGTGACGTGGCCAGGGCGGCCGTCGAGGGTCTCGCCGCCGGGCGGCCCGTTGTGATCCCCGGGACGGTGAATCGCGCCGCGGCCGGGCTGGCCCATCTGGCGCCCAAGGCGCTGCTTGTGCGGCTGCTGGCACAACGCCACCCGGGACTGAAGCCGGGCCCCGCGGACACGTAGCTCATGCCACAGCTGGTCTCGGACCTGGAACTGCCCTTCCTCGACACGATCGGGTTGGAGCGGCGCGAAGCCATCGACGCTATCGAGGCGGCGCGCGCGGTCCACTGGCTGGCCCGCACCGAACTCGGCTACTCGGTGACCCGCCTGCAGGACGTCACCGCCATTCTGCGGGACCAGCGCTTCCACTCCGCGCTCTCCATGATCGAACAGGCACCCGAGCTCCAGGGCTCGGATGCACGCGACCGCCGCGGCGAGTCGATCCTCACAATGGAGGGTGACGGCCACGCCCGCCTGCGCAGGCTGGTGGCGCCGGCCTTCACGCCCGCATCGGCCAACCGCCTCCGGCCCACCATGCGTAGGGTGGTCGGAGAGCTCGTGGCGCGCTTCGTCGATCGGGGCGAGTGCGAGCTCGTGGCGGACGTGTGCGAGCCCTACCCGATCCCGATCATCTGCGAGCTGCTCGGCGCGCCGCCCGAGGACTGGAAGCTGTTCTCGCGCTGGGCCACCGACATCTTCCGCATCTTCAACAACAACCTCGTTGAGGACCTGCCCCTCATCGAGCGGGCGGGCGAGGAGCTCACCGCCTACGTGGGCGCCATGATCAGGGCACGCCGGGCCGAACCCCGCGACGACCTACTCAGCGACCTCATTGCCATAGAGCAGAAGGGTGACCGGCTCTCGACCGACGAGATGGCGATGCTGGCGCAGGCGGTGCTCATGGCGGGCACCGACACCACCCGCAACCAGTTGGCCTGCTCGGTGGCGCTCTTCACCGAGCACCCCGACCAGTGGGCATTGTTGGCCGAGCGGCCGGAGCTGGCCGGCCGGGCCGTTGAGGAGTCGATGCGCTACCTGGGGGCCGTCCGGGGCACGGCCCGCTTTGCCGTCGGAGGACGTGGTCTACCGCGACGTGCTGTTCCCGCAGGGGACCTTGGTGGCCACCTCGCTGGCCGGGGCCAACCGCGACCCGGAGGCCTTCGACGATCCGGACGTCTTCGATATCACCCGGGAGCGCACCACGGCGCAGATGACGTTCGGTTCGGGCATCCACTTCTGCATGGGCGCCGCCCTGGCCCGGGCCGAGCTGCAGGAGGCACTCCCGCTACTGGCCCGGCGTATGCCCGGGCTGGCTTGCGCCGGCGATGTGGAATGGAAGCCCTCGACCTTCGGCATCTGGGGCCCGGCGCGGCTGCCGCTCCGCTTCAAGCGGGTGGCGTAGTCGCTCCCGGACCCCGGGCGGCGAACCGGGCGGCGAACCGAGCGGCGAACCGAGCGGCGAACCGAGCGGCGGCGGGGATGTTTTTTTCGACTATAAGCAGAATCGTTTATAAGCAGACCCGTTGAGAGTCCCCGGACATCATCGGCGGATCCAGGGGGGTGGGCGCGCCGGTGGTGAGCACGCGCAGGGGTCAGCGCGCGGGGTGATCACCGCGCAGGCAGTAGCAGCGCAGTAGCAGCGATGACGCCGGGTCTCGATCCACCGTCAGCCTCTGACCCCGATCGCAGAAGTCCTGCGCAGCTCTGCCGGCCGAGTGGCGCCTCCGACGATGTGGTTGACCAGCTCGCGTCCTGCCGAGAAGGTTAGGGCAGTGAAGCAGTGGCCTCGCCCACCAGCTTGTCCTCGCCCTCGCTGTTGGACAGCGTCACCGTCATGTCCACCAGCTTCCTGCCGTCCTCCTCGCGCTTGGCGCTGACGACGATCTTGGAAGAGAGGACCTCGTCGGGCCATGTCTGGCGCGCGAAGCGGACCTGGTACCGCGTGACGTTGCCCACACCGACGTAGTCCGTCAGCGCCGTGCCCAGCAGGCCCATGGAGAACATGCCGTGCCCGAACACGCTGGGTTGCCCCGCCTTCTGGGCCGCCACCTCGTCGTGGTGCATCGGGTTGAAGTCCCCCGACGCGCCGGCGTACTTCACCAGGTCGGTCCGGGTCAGCGTGTGCGTGATCACCGGCGCCTCGTCTCCCACGTGCACGTCCTCGAAGGACAGCTTCCTCTCTCCCATCGTCTCGACCTCCCGTCGATTGCCTATGCCCGGTGGATCAGGTTGAAGCGAGCCGTCACCACCGGCTCGCCCGTCTTCTCGTCACTCCAGTTGGTCTCCGAGCAGATGAAGGTCATCGTCCGGCCCTTGGACTCCTTCTGGTACGCGTCGGTGATCTTGCCCTCGCTGACGAGCACGTCGCCCACCTGGACAGGTCGGTGGTAGAGGAACTCCTGCTCGCCGTGCAGGATCAGGCCACCCTTGGCCATCAGCGGTCCCATGGCGGTCATGAGGGGGTTCCCCTTGGGCGCGTCGGTCGGCTGGATCTCGTCGAACTTGCCCGAGAACTCCATGGCGAAGGGCCACGTCAGCGGCGCCGGGATGTCGTCGAAGCCGGCCTGCCGGGCCGCCTCGGGGCTGTGGTAGATCGGGCTCGAACTGAACAGGGCGTCGGCGAAGTGCTGCACCGGCCCCCGCTCGACGACCACCTTGGACTTGCCGGTCGGCTGCCCGATGATCCCCTTGAGCACGTCTTCCTGTGTTGCGGCGCCATCTGCCACCGTCTGCCTCCTGTCCCCCGCCGCCGTCGATACCCCCACCCCTGCGCGTGGCGGGCCCGGCCCGGGGCCGGTGCAGCGCCCAACGTAGCGGGGTCGCTTCGGCGGCGCCCAATCCGCGCCCGGAACGGCGCCCCGGGCCGCCGGGTCGGTACCATCGCCATGCCGTGAACCCGCCCGAGACCCCGCCCGACTTCTTCGCGGTGGTGCACACCCAGCGGGCGGCGCGTTCGTTCCTCCCTGACGACGTGGACGATGCGACGGTCACCCGGATCCTGACCGCGGCGACCCACACGCCGAGCGCGGAGAACAGCCAGCCCTTCGTCTTCGTCGTCGTCCGCGACGCCGCGCTGCGTGCGGCCATCGGCGACGCTCACGGCGCGGCTGTGGGAGGGTGGCGCCAAGGCGCTCGAGGAGCAACGTCTTTCACCCGCCTTCCTCCGCGACGTCGATCAGGGCGCCATGGGCGGTGTCGCCCGCGCGCCGGTGCTCGTGGTAGTGGGCGGCGACACCCGGCTGACCCATCCCAAGGCCATGGACGCCTCGATCTTCCCCGCGGTGCAGAACCTGCTGCTGGCCGCCCACGCGCTCGGACTCGGATCGACCCTGACGACGTTGCCGGTCGTCGGCGGCGACGAGCTGAGCGGCCTGCTTGGCCTGCCGGCCGAGGTGGTGCCCGTCGCCGTCATCCCGCTCGGCCACCTGGCGGCGCCCCTCGGCCCGCCGCGCCGCCGGCCGCTGCCCGAGAAGGCCCACCTGAACCGCTACGGGACTCCCTTCCCGCCGACCTGAGCCACACCTGACAGCGGCGTCAGGTGCGCGGATAGGGTGAGCCGGTGCAGGAGCACCACTACCACGTCGATATCGAGGCGAGCGTGAACGAGCTCTGGCAGCTCTTCTGGGCCCGCATCCCCCACACCGAGACGGGGGACGTGACCATCGACATCCTCCATCCGGGCGATGCCATCGGCGAGGGCCTCGTGCGGCACTGCACGTTCCGCGTGCCGCGCTACCTCCTGACCGGCGGCAAGGGCCAGTCTTGGGAATGGCTGACCGAGGTCACGCCCAACGTCTCGTGGAAGTACAACGCCGTCGGACGCCCGCTGTTCTCCGAGGCCGAGGGGCGGACCCGTCTCGAGGACGTCGGCAACGGCACGACGCGGGTGCACTTCTCCGAGACGTACCACGCCTTCAACCCGTTCCTCCGGGCCCTCCTCGAAAAGCGCGTGCACACGTTCATCTCGAAGGACAACGACCGGCTGATCAAGGAGTCGCTCACCACGGGCGTGGGCTACCTGCGCGCCGCCAAGGCGAAGGCAGCGGCCAAGGCGAAGGCCCAGGAGGCCGGTCCGGACGCGGCGCCGGCCCCCGGCGCCGCCGACCCGGCGTGACGGCCGTCGACCTCTCGGTGAACGCGCTCACCGGCAAGGCCGCCGCGGCCTTCATGGGCTGCTAGGGCCGGCAACGAGGGCCTCCCCGCGCTGCTCGGGGGCGACCTCTCGGCAGCCTCCACGCTGCAGCAGCTGCTCGCTTCGCTGGGCCACCCCTACGAGCGTTGCTGATGCAGTACATGCTCAAGTGGCCCGGCCTGTACCTGTCCAAACTCGGCCTACCTCCCCAGGTACATGGACGCCGCGCTGGTCACCTTCATGGACTCCTCTCGCGGCAGGGGCCGGGTGCTCTTCGCGTCGGACCACCCTTCCTCCCGATGGAGTGGGCCATGCGCCTCCTCCGCCTCGACTGACGGAGCACGCCGGCGGGTACGGTGCCAGCGTGGATCTCGGTGCCAGCGTGGATCTCGGTCGCATCGGCGTGTGGTGGAGCGGCTCGTGGCGCCATCCGGTGGATCCGGACCGGAGCGTCGCACCCGAGCTCGAATCCCTCGGCTACGGGGCGCTGTGGTCGTCCGGGCGCTTCGACGCCGGGCTGTCGCCGCACTTCGAGCGCCTGCTCGCCGCCACGAGTCACCTCGCGGTGGCCAGCGGGATCGTCAGCATCTGGGCGGGGGCACCAGAAGACGTCGGGCCGGCCGTGGCCGCCCTCGAGGTCGCGTTTCCGGGGCGCTTCCTCCTCGGTATCGGCACCAGCCACGGCCCGGTCGTGCCCGACTACACGCGCCCCTACTCGAAGATGGTGGCCTACCTCGACGCCCTCGACGCGCTGACGGTGCCGGTGCCCCCGGCACGGCGGGTGCTGGCCGCCCTCGGGCCCCGCATGCTTGAGCTGGCGGCCGTCCGCGCCGCCGGCGCCCACCCGTACTTCGTCCCGGTCGAGCACACGGCGCGCGCCCGGGACATCCTCGGCTCCGGCCCGCTCCTGGCGCCCGAGGTCGCCGTGGTCCTCGAGACGGACCCGATCCGGGCGAGGGAGCTGGCTCGGCTCTACGCCGGCACGTACCTCGGCCTGCCCAACTACACGCAGAACCTGCGCACCTTCGGTTTCGGCGACGACGACATCGGCGGCGGGGGGAGCGACCGGCTGATCGACGCCGTCATCCCGTGGGGCGACGCCGAGACGGTGGCGGCGGCGGTCCGCGCCCACCAGGACGCGGGCGCGGACCACGTCTGTCTCCAGGTGGTCTCCGGCCGGCAGGAATTCCCGCTGGACGGGTACCGGGAACTCGCGGCAACGCTCCTCGCCGGCTGAGGCCGGCCCGTGGCAACGCCGGGCATACGGCACCGACCCCTCACTGCTATGGCGCCTCCGCCAGCGCCGCGCCAAGCGCCCGGAAGGCACGGCCGCGGTGGGACAAGGCGTCCTTCTCCGCCGGCTGCATCTCGGCGAAGGTCCGCCCGCCGCCGCCCTCGGGCACGAACACCGGGTCGTAACCGAAGCCGTTGGCCCCCCGGGCGGCGGTCGCAATGGTCCCGGGCAGCACGCCCTCGGCCCAGACCTCCGTACCGTCGGGAAACGCCACCAACGCCACCGTCTTGAAGTCCGCGCGGCGATCGGCACGCCCCCCTTCCGCCGCCCCGAGCGCGCGCAGCAGCTCGGCCACGTTGTCGGCGTAGGTGGCGTCCGCACCGGCGTAGCGGGCCGAGTAGACCCCCGGCGCGCCGCCCGAGCGCGTCTACCTCCAGACCGGTGTCGTCGGCCACCGCCGCCATCCCCGTGGCTGCCACCAGCGCGCGCGCCTTGAGGCGGGCGTTGCCCACCAGGGTGTCAGCGCCCTCCACCACGTCGGGGACACCGTCTGGCCGCGGCAGCAACTCGACCGGCAGGGCGGCCGACAAGACGGCGACGATCTCCTTGACCTTGTCGGGGTTGGCAGAGGCCAGCACGAGCCGCCGCGGCGGCCGCCCATCCGGCCCGCTCACCGGCGTGGCGGCGCCTCGGCCAGCACGGCGCCCTGCAAGCCGGTCAGCTCCTTGATGCCGTCCTCGGCCAGTCCGAGCAGCGTGTCGAGCTCGCCCCTGGTGAAGGCCATCCCTTCCGCCGTGCCCTGCACCTCGACGAAGCGGCCGGCGCCGGTCATGACGACGTTCATGTCAACCTCGGCCCGGGAGTCCTCGGTGTAGGGCAGGTCGAGCATCGGCACGCCGTCGATGATGCCGACCGAGACTGCGGCGACCGAGTCCGTCAGCGGATGCGTGCTGATCGTCCCGGTCTGCACCAGCCGGGTGCAGGCGTCGTGCAACGCGACATAGGCCCCGCAGATGGAGGCGGTGCGGGTGCCGCCGTCGGCCTGCAGCGCGTCGCAGTCCACGGTGATCTGCACCTCGCCCAGCGTCACCAGGTCGCACACCGCCCGCAGCGAGCGGGCGATGAGCCGCTGGATCTCCTGGGTCCGCCCCGACTGCTTGCCCTTGGCTGCCTCGCGGGACACCCGCTCCGGCGTCGAGCCGGGGAGCATGGAGTACTCGGCGGTGACCCAGCCGCGGCCCGTGCCCCGCATCCAGGGCGGCACCCGCTCCTCCACCGACGCGGTGCACAGCACTTTGGTCTGCCCGAATGTCACCAGCACCGACCCGGGCGCCATCACGGTGTAATCACGCGCGAAGCTGACCGGCCGCAGCTGGTCGACCGCCCGCCCGTCCTGGCGCGCCGCACGGGGGTCCCCCATCACGTCTGCGTTTCCCACTGCACTCCTCTCGGTTTCCGTCCGCTCCCCGTCCACGGCCGCCACCGTAGGCGACCTCAGTTGCCGTGGGCGAAGGCCTCTGGGTAGGAGTGGGTCGTGATCTCGAAGGCCGCGTCCGGATCACGGTACGTCTTGAGCTCGATCACGTTGCCGCTCGGGTCGGCGACCTTGCCCTTGGTCTGCTCGGTCGGCAGGCCGGCGTCGTCGGTCGAGACCGGCACCAGCCAGTCGACGCCGTGCGAGCCCAGGCGGGCGACCATCGCCTCGAAGTCGTCGCGCCCGAGCGTCACGCCGAAGTGGCGCGAGCCACCCCCCGGCGCCGGCACGGCCTCGTGGGGACGGTCCTGCAGCGTGACCTGCATGCCGTAGAACCACACGTCGGTGAAGCCGGCCCGGGCGCGTGCGGGCTGGCAGCCGAGCGCGTGCACGTAGAACTCGCGTGCCTCGTCCAGGTCCCGCACGGGGATCGAGAGGTGGAGGATGGGCTGCATCGGCTCAAGTCAAGCCTACGGCCGCACGCCGCGAAAGGCTCAGCTGCGTCCGGCCGCGGACAGGACGCAGTGCGCCATGGCCAGCGGCTCGTGGAGCGCCCCAGGTGCGCCCGCGAATGTCCGGCAGCGCGCCAGCGAGGCCCCGGTGGCGGCGGGCGCGGCGGGCGCGGCGGGCCCACCCGACTGCAACTTCCAGACCCAGGCCCCGTGCACGTAGGCGGGCGCCACGCCGAGCGCCGCGGTGAGGAACCCGGAGGCGTACACCGGGTCCCGGCTGGGGCCGGTGATGACGACCTGGTCCACCTGCCAGGCGCGCACGGCGCGGCGGACGGCGATGAGCTGGCCCGTGGTCCCGGTGGGGAGCGGCCCAGCGGGAATCGTCAGGTTGGTCAGGATCCGCCGGGCCGATCCCGGGGGCCCAGACCCGATCGGCCCCCCGCTGGCGTCGGGGGTCTTGAGCGCCGCGCCGGCCAGGCGGAACCGCATGCCGTCGACGGCCTGCCACAGCATGGGCTGCGTCGAGCCGGAGACCGCGAAGGGGACGGTGAGCACCACCGTGTCCGCCGCGAGCGCCGGCGCCCCCGGCCGCAGGTAGGCGGGGTTGTGCACTCCCACCACGCGGAGTGGCGCCTCGAACGTCACGAACACCGGCACGAACGCGACCACCGCCACCACGGCCGTGGCGGCCGACGTGACTACGGCCCGGTGCGACCCCAGCCACGACCCGCGTCGCCGGGGCGCACCGTGCAGCGCATCGAGGCCGATGGCGATCAGAAAGGCCACGAACAAGGTGAGCAGGGGCTCGAACTGGTCCGGCAGGATCTCCTTGAGCACCGGCAGCCTCCACAGGTCGCGCCAGGGCAGCCAGGGGTGGCCGAGCCAGGAGGGCCCGCCGAGGAGATAGCCACCGAGGGCCAGCAAGAAGACCACGGCGGTCAGGAGCACGAGCAACCAGGTGAGCGGGCGGCGGCGTCCGACCACCACCGATGCCAGGGCGGCCAGCGCGACGCCCCCGCCGACGTAGTCGGGCGGGGGCCCCGTGCGACCCAGATACCCCCCGAAGCGGATGTACTCGGGGGCGCGCTCCCCGTAGGCGCCCGGCGCCAGGAACCCCGACAGCGGGACACCCGAGATCGGCGCCAGCGGGAACAGCACGCCGGACACCGCCGAGGGACCGGCCAGCCCGTACCAGGTGGGGTAGGCCAACAGCACGAGGCTTATGCCGCCGCCGAGGGCCAGGGCGGGGAGGGCGTGCCCCGCCCGGCCTCGCAGCTGCCGCCAGCCCACGGCCACGACCGCCAGCAGCCCGACCACGGCCAGGACCAGGCACATGACGAGGATCTCGGGCGAGAGGAAGAACTGCACCACGACCAACGTGGCCAGAAGGAGGCCGTCGCGACGGACAGTGTGCTCCTGTCGGATCACGATCTCGTGCAGCGTGGTGAAGAGGAACGGGGGGATGACGAGTACCGACACCGACACGTGGCCGAAGGTGAGCGACGTCACGATGGCCGCCGAGTAGCCGTACACCAGCGCGGCGGGGATGGCGCCCGCCTTCCAGGTCACGAGCGGCCGGATGGCGGCGAAGCACCCCCAGGCGCTGAGGGCCGGGGCGAGCGTGAGCGCGACGTTGGTGGCGGCGACCGGCCCGAAGAGCCAGGTGACCGGAGCGAGGACGACGCCGACCAGCGTCCCCGACGTGTTCGACAGGAGATTCGCCCCGTCCGGGACGTTCACCGCACCCGAGAACACCGGGCTGTGGAGATGGGCGATGGCCCAAGCGGGCCAGGCCATGAACCAGACCTCCTGCGCCGGGTCACCGCACCCGCACGTCAGCACGGCCGAGGGGTGCCCGGACCAGACGTGCCACCACAGGAGGACGGCGGGCACGGTGAAGCACGCGAGCGCGACGACGTGGAAGCCGATGGTGCGCAGGACCTGCGGGCCGGGGTCGTGACCCGCGGGGAGCGCGGCGCGGGGCAGGTCCTCGGCTCCGGGCCACGGCTCGGCCTCGCCGTGGTGACCAGGGTCCGGAGGCACCGTGTCGACCGTCGGATGCTCGGGCGTCGGATGCATCGACACCTCCATCCCGCTCGTCACCGACGCCGAGCGTACCGCCGGGCCCCTGACCAACGAGGTCCAACAGGCGTGTTCCTATGATCGGCGTCATGCCCGAAGACCGCCGTTGCGTCGTCGTCGGGGCCGGGCTCCTCGGCCTCTCCGCAGCGTGGGCCATGACGCGGCGGGGCTGGCGGGTGCTCGTCCTGGAGGCGGCTGGGGCACCTGGTCACGGGCGCGCCGGGTCCAAGGGCGACGCGCGGATCTTCCGTCTGGGCTATCCCGAGCCGCACTACGTCGAAATGGCCGTGCTGGCCCACGCGCGCTGGCACGACCTCGAGGTGGCGACGGGGCGACGGCTCCTCCACGTCACCGGCCAGCTGACGCTGGGCGACGAGCCCGCACTGCTCGCCATCGCCGGCGCGCTGGAGGCCGCCGGCGCACCTGTCGAACACGTCTCGGCCGCGACGGCGGTCCGGCGCTTTCCAGGGGTCGCCGTCACGGGGACGGTGCTGGTCGAGCCCGACTCGGGCGTGCTGGCCGCTGACGAGTGCCTGCTGGCGCTGCGCGAGGCGGGTGGCTTTGAGCTCCACACCGGCGCCCGGGCCACCTCGCTGCACCAATCGTCCGGCTCCGTGACCGTCGCGACCGCCGGCGGAACTGCCGTCGAGGCGGACATCGTCGTCGCTTGCGCCGGCCCGGCCACCCTCGGGCTCCTCGGCGCCGGAAGCGGCGGAGGACATGGCGTCGCTCCCCCAGGTGGCCTACTTCGCCGTACGAAGAGGTGACGACGACGTGCCTCCCGTCTTCATTGAATGGGGGGACGACATGATCTACGGCCTGCCGGTTCCCACGGGCGGCCCGCATACCGGCACCTACAAGGTGTCCCACCACACCCGGGGCCCGGCCCTCGGCGCCTTCGACCCGACCGACCCCGGCCCGTTGGCCGGCGACGACCCGGCGCTCCTGGCGCGGCTGACCAACGCGGTAGCGCGCCTCCTCCCGTCGCTCGAACCGCGGCCGGTGGCCACGGAGCGCTGCGTCTACGACAACGCCGCCGACTCCGACTTCATCCTCGATCGGGTCGGGCGGATCGTCGTGGGGTGCGGCACCAGTGGGCACGCCTTCAAATTCGGCCCCCTGCTGGGCGAACTCCTGGCCGATCTGGCCGAGAGCGTGCGCCCGTCGGTCGACCTGGGGCGCTTCAGCCTGCGCCGCGTGGCCACGCCTCGGTAGGGACCGGCAGCCGAGGCCCGGTAGATTGCCCTGGGTGCCGCGCTACGTCGCCCTGCTCCGCAGTGTCAACGTCGCGGGCCACGGTCGGCTCGCCATGGACGAACTCCGGGCGTCCTTCGACGCCCTCGGCTACAGCGGTGTCACGACGTACATCCAGACCGGGAACGTCCTCTTCTCCACCGGATCCAAGAGCGAGGCCGGCATCGCCACCGCCATAGAGCAGCACCTGGCCGAGGAATTCGGTGACGCACCCGCCGTCCTCGTCCGCAGCATCCCCGATCTCCTGCGTATCGGCTCGGCGAGCCCCTACGCCAAGGCGGGCGCCAACCCGGCGCGTCACCACGTGACCTTTCTCGCCACGCGCCCGTCGAAGGCGGCGCTCGATGCGTTCGCCCTCCCCCCGAGCGGACGCGACGAGCTCGTCGTCGACGGCAAGGAGGTCTACGTGCACACGCCGGACGGCTACGCGCACACGAAGTACACCGGGACGTTCCTCGAGCGGCGCCTCGGTGTCGTCAGCACCACCAGGAACTGGAACACGGTTGCCAAGCTCTGCAGCCTGGCAGAGCGCTGAGTGCCGAGCGCTGAGCGCTGAGCGCTGAGCGCTGAGCAGGCCAGCCTCCATCACCGGTGCCTCCCGGCTCGGCCTACATCCCTGGACGCAGCGGTTGACTTCGGAGATCGTCGCCGTGTCGCTGGCAGCACAGCTCGTGCTCCGTCGCCCAGCCCACGACCAGCCGCTTGTTCTCGCGCGTCATCCGGAGGAGCTCGAAGACCCCAGACCCCGATCCGATCCCGTAGCCGGTGTGACTGCAGTCGAGCGACGACGAATTCGACCGGGGGACCTTCAGCAGGTGACTGGCCGGGTCTGAGATCGTCAGCCCGAACGCTTGGCCAGATCCACCAAGAGCCCCGCCACCAGGTCGGGGCGGCACAGGAACGGCGAGTGATCGGTCGGCCACTCCATCACCGAGCCACAGCGTCGGGCCATGATGCGCTGCAGGTCAGGATGGACGGCCATGTCGTCGGCGCACACGACGTAGGTGGACGGCTTGGTCCGCCAGGCCGCGCCCCTGGGCGTTCCCTGCAGGGTGATGAGCGGCTGCGGAACGAGGCGGGCCAGCGCCCACGCGACGGTGTCGGCGTCGCAGTCGTTGTAGAGGCATTCTGCTGCGCTCGCCGGATCGAGGGTGATCATGTCGCCGGCACTCATGATGAAGCCGGCACCCAGGTTCGGCCGGCCGTCGTGAGAGATCTGGGCCGCGTCGACCTCCGCGGCGACGGCGTTCACGCAGGACTCGCCGCCGTCAAGCGCGAAGGCGGCAACGTAGACCAGGTGCTGGACCGCAGGATGGAGCCCCGCCTCGGTGATGACGGCTCCCCCATAGGAGTGCCCGACGAGCACCACGTCACCGTCGAACTCGTCAAGTGCCCCACGCACCCGTGCGACGTCGGAGGACAGGTCGCGGAACGGACCACCGTCCTCCCCATGTCCGGGCAGATCGAGGGCCGCGCACTCAACACCGGCCGAGGCGAGCAATGGAACCACTCGCTCCCATGCCCATGCGCCGTGCCACG
Source organism: uncultured Acidimicrobiaceae bacterium (assembly GCA_963764305.1). Lineage (GTDB taxonomy): Bacteria > Actinomycetota > Acidimicrobiia > Acidimicrobiales > RAAP-2 > Bog-473. The sequence goes on from CAVXSD010000009.1 coordinate 301,327, forward strand.
CCCCGTGCACCAAGACGACCAGTCGTCCCACGCATCCAAACATAGAGTGAGTTCATCATCCGCCTGGTGCAGCCGTTCGGCCCTCGTGGTCGGACAGCGCCTTCCCGCCAGCTGCGCCACGTCAGAAGTAGATGATCTCCTTGGCCCGCTCGGTGACCTCGTCGAGATCGCCCGTCCAGGCCCCGGTCGAGAGGTACTTCCAGCCGCCGTCGGCCGACACCACCACGATGGAGGCCGCTTCCCCCTCGGGCAGCGACGCCGCGCACTTGACCGCACCGGCGAGGGCCGCCCCGGTCGAGATCCCCGCGAAGATGCCCACCTCGGTCAGACGCCGCGTCCACTCGATCGACTCCCGGGGGCGTACGACCGTCTTGCGGTCCAGCAGCTCGGCGCCCCCGAGGTTCTCGAAGATGGGCGGGATGTAGCCGTCGTCGAGGTTGCGCAGGCCGTCGACCATCTCTCCCGCCGGTGGCTCCACCGCCCAGATCTGGACGGCCTCCCCTAGCTTCTCGCGCAGGAAGCGCCCCACGCCGAGCAGCGTCCCCGACGTCCCGAGCCCCGCTACGAAGTGGGTCACCCCGGGGCAGTCCCGCAGGATCTCGGGACCGGTGCCCTCGTAGTGTGCCTTCGGATTGGCCGGGTTGCCGTACTGGTAGAGGAAGACCCACTCGGGGTGTTCCTGGGCCAGGGCCCGGGCCATGCGCACCGCGCCGTTCGAGCCCTCTGTCCCCGGCGACTCGATGATCTCGGCCCCCCACAGCTCCAGGAGCTGGCGGCGCTCGATCGACACGTTCGTCGGCATCACGACCTTGAGCGTGTAGCCCTTGACCTTGCACACCATGGCCAGACCGATGCCGGTGTTGCCCGACGTCGGCTCCATCAGGACTTGGTCCGGCTCGCCGGGCACAAGCACGCCGGCCCGCTCGGCGTCCTCGACCAGCGAGAGCGCCACCCGGTCCTTGACCGAGCCACCGGGGTTCTGCCCTTCCAGCTTCATGAAGATCTTCGCGGCGGGATTCGGGCTGAGCGCGCTGATGTCGACCAGCGGCGTGTCGCCGATCAGGTCGAGCACCGAGGCGTACAACGTCATGGCGCCGGGGTCCGGGGTCTCAGCCCCCGGCCACGGCCGGCAGGATCGACACCTCGGCGCCGTCCGCAACCGGCGTGTCCAGCCCCTGCAGGTAGCGCACGTCGTCGTCGTCGACATAGATGTTCACGAACTTGTGCAGGGCGCCATCGTCGGTGAGGACCTGGCCCGCCATGCCCGGGTATTCGGCCACGAGCTTGGTTAGGACCTCGCCGATGGTGGCGCCGTCCACGCTGATGGCAGAGGAGCCCCCGGCGTGGCTGCGCAGGACTGTCGGTAGGCGGACTTCGACGGCCACAGGGCCTCCTCGCTCAGTGTCGGATTGCGCAACCGGCCGTACCCGTGGGCCGTCCGGCTGATGTTGACTGACCGGCTGATTGTTGACCGATTCGGTAACGATTCTACAAGGAGCCAGGCCAGGACCCTACCCAGGACCGTCCAACCCGAGGACCTCGAGCCCGGGCACCTCGACCGGCTCCTCGGTGATGGCGCCCTCGCGGATCAGATAACTGCGCACGACGGGCTGCGTCTCGCGGAGGGAGACGAGGACGTAATGCCAGCCTGGATCGGTCGCCTGGGCCACGTCGGTCGGCGAGGGGTACGCGTCGGTGTGGGTGTGGGAATGGAAGACGCCCATGATGTCGGCGCCGAGACCCTGGGCGGCCCGGTCCACCCGCAGCATCTCCTTGGGGTCAATCTCGTAGACCATGGCCGAGGCCGCCGCGTTGGCGGTCACGAAGAGGTTGGTCGCCTCGTCTCCCCCATAGGACCCGACCAGGAGGCCACACGCCTCGTCCGGCAGGCCGGCGAGGCAGTGGGCGACCATCTCCATATAGATGGCACGGGACAGGCGGAGCACCCATGAAGGGTACCCTCGTACCCCTCATGGCCAGGGCGAAGAAGCAGATTGCCAAGCGGGCGGCCGCCCGCGAGAACCGGAGCGGCGACCGTACGGTCGCCACCAATCGGCGCGCCCGGCGCGAGTACGAGTTCCTCGAGACCTTCGAGGCTGGCATCGTCCTGCAGGGCTCCGAGGTCAAGTCGCTGCGGGAAGGCAAGGCCCAGCTGAGCGAGGCCTACGCCCGGGTGGACGACGGGGAGCTCTGGCTCTTCCAGCTGCACATCCCGCCCTGGCAGTACGCCACCGGTGTCGGCGCGCACGACCCGGATCGCAAGCGCAAGCTGCTGGTTCACCGGGCCCAGATCGACGAGCTGATGGGCAAGACCCAGCAGCAATCGTTGACCCTCATCCCAGCCTCGCTGTACTTCCGGGATGGCAAGGCGAAAGTCCAGCTGGCCCTGGCCAAGGGGCGCCGGCTCTACGACAAGCGCAATGTGATCATGGCCCGGGACGCCGAGCGGGAAGTCGCCCGGGCCTCCAAAGAGATGGGCCGCTGGAGCGGGTAGCGCCGCCGCCGGCGCCGTCGTACGACCCCGCCACCACGCCGTAGAGTGGAGGGGCTGACCAAGGTGGTCGGCAGCCCAGACATGGGGGTGATTGGTTTCGACTTCGGTCGTCAAGGTAGGAGAAGCGAGCCGTGGTCTCCGGAACCACGTTAAAGAGCCGGAACCAAAAACAAACGCCGACGCTCAACCAGCGCTAGCGCTCGCTGCTTAAGTAGCGACGTCCAGCCGGTCTCCGCCCTACGGACCGGATCTTGGGCGTCATTCAGTAGGGCTTACTCAGTGGCTCACACCAGCTGATCACTGAGGACAATCTCGTTGGTTACGGGGTGGCACTGCCGGCCGGCAGAAGTGCCACCCTCGACAATCTGATGTCGGCTGCGCTCGGAGAAGGCCTATTGCGGCTCCGGAGGACGCGGGTTCGAATCCCGCCACCTCCACGACGAATACGGGCCGTTGACCAGGGATATTGCTCTGACCAACGGCCTGTTTCGCGCCAAAAGACACGAAAAAGACACAGGAACTCCGTCGGAGCTGTCCGAGGGTGCCAGCGGGCAGTACGCGAACGTGTTGGATTTCGGTTCCTCAGCACTGAGATTTGGGCCACCAGGTTGGTCAAGGGGAAGCCGCAGGCTTAGCGAGGACACGGAGCCGAAAGCGGAGTCCCGCAGCGACCCTTTACCGGCTCTTCGGATTCTGGCGGGGAGTTGCCCTCGCTGAGGGTCACCCAGAAATAGGCGAAGGCGCTTCAGGCTTGCGGTGTGAGCCAACAATCGAGAAGCACCTTCGTCCTCGTCCACCCTAGTGAGATCCTCGCCGCTTTGGTGGGTCTCAAAGACGTCCGTGTCGTGCACTACGAACGCCGCGGTCCCGACGTCGAGTTGATGATCGAGCAGGTGACCCGAGACGTGCGCTGTCCGGGCTGCGAGGGACCGGCCCAGGTCAAAGAGCGCCCGGTGGTGCACTACGTCGACCTCCCCGTCTACGGCACCGCGATGTCGCTGGCCTGGAAGAAGCATCGGATGCGCTGTGTGGACCCACGGTGTGCGAAACAGACCTGGACGATCGAGGACCACCGCATCGCGGCCAAGAGCTGCCTCCTCACGACGCGGGCGGCCAAGTGGGCGACCAGACAGGTGGGCGGGGGCCGCACGGTCTCAGAGGTGGCGGCAGAACTGGCCTGTGACTGGCACACGGTCAACGACGCCGTGACCACGTACGGCAGCGCCTTGCTCGCGGCCGACCGCAAACGGCTGAACCAGACGAGCGCCATCGGCCTCGACGAGACCTCGTTCATCAAGCTCGCCTCGAAGAAGCAGGCGGACTACGCCACCACGGTGGCCGACGTCGAGAACCACCAGATCATCGACATCTTGCCCACGCGTAGATACACCGATGTGGCGGGCTGGATCGACAAGCAGCCCCAGGCCTGGAAAGAGCGGATCGACTACGGCGCCCTCGACATGTCGGCCACCTACGCCGCGGTGTATTCGGTCATGTTGCCCAAAGCGGCCCAGGTGGTCGACCCGTTCCATGTCATTTCCCTGGCCAACCGCTGCCTCGACAGCGTCCGCCGCCGGGTCCAGATCGAACAGCTGGGCCACCGCGGACGCCGCGACGATCCGCTCTATCGGGCCCGCCGGGTGCTGCTCATGGGAGAAGAGAAGCTCGACGCCGAGGCGACCGAGCGCTTGCGCTCACTCCTCGAGCTCGGAGACCCCAGCGCCGAGGTGGCCATCGCCTACCGGATCAAGGAGCGTCTCCGTGAGTTCTATCGGACGACCGATCCCGACGAAGGCCGCCACATACTCGAAGAGCTCCGGAGCCACTGCCTGCGACGGGCCATGCCGCCCGAAGTCCAAAAGCTCGGACGCACCATCAGAACCTGGTTCGACAAGATCGCCAACTTCCACCTGGCCCGGTTCTCCAACGGCCCGACCGAGTCGCTCAACAACCTGATCAAGCGCATCAAACGGATCGGCTTCGGGTTCCGCAACTTCGAGAACTACCGGATCCGGGTCCTGCTCTACGCCGGCAAACCCAACTGGCGCGTGCTGGGATCGATCGTCGTCCGGTGACGTGCGCGACCCCGCCAGAATCCGAAGAGCCCCTTTACCTGCCGGACCGTACCGATGCCCCACAATGGAAGAGGTCGGCCGGCCACGGCCGGCCTGAGAGCGCCTTTGGGTTCTCTTATCGGCGGAATGCTCGAGGCACTTCTACCGCCTGATTCGATGTCAACAGAGGAAACAGGGCATCGGGTTCCGGGTTGGGCTGGACAAGTGGCACGTCACGGGGAAGGTCGACTTGGATTCAAGGTGGCGGCAAGAGTCTTTGGCAACGCGCGAGAACTCGGTGGCGAAAGCGGTAGAGGGTCGACTCAATGGCTACCCGGGCAACTCCCGGATTTGTCAGGGGGCCGCGCTCGTACAGGCTCCATAACCTGAACGTTGGCCACGTGAAGAATTGAGCCGTGTGAGGAGCTGGAGTCTTGTCGGTCCGAGTCGCGACAGATCTCGGCATCCTCCGCACTCAGGCCGGAGAATTGCACCCTCACATTTGTTCCGTCACCCGTCGGGGTGAGCGTGATCTCAATGAATGTAGGTGTCGGCGTCGTTGTGTCGGTTCCTAGACGGTCCCAACTAAGCAGAATGCGGTGCGGGGGTTCTACTTCGATGTAGCGGCCGGCAATTGCCGTCCCGTCGAGCTCGAGGTGGAACGTCTCCCCCACGCGAGGAGCAGTCACGAAATTCCGTTCATCTTGACGATGCCGGTCCACGTCCAAGAGGCACGAGCAGTCAGGGTGGGCTGAATGAGCTCACGGAAAGCCAGCCCGGAGCAACCCACTGGGCGCAGCGATGTGTCCTGCATCCCGAATGGCAGCGGGTCTGCAAGAGCATCGTGTGGATGCACGTGCGTCGTCCAAGTGCCGTGAGCCGACTTCGGCAATGGCTGTGATTGAGCCCGGCTTGGGCTCATCTGCCGATGGCAAGGGCGAGAAGGGTATTGACGGCAGTCTCGAACGGACGGGGACTCTGCTGTACCTGGGCGAGTAGAAGTCCCCCTTGGAGCGTGGCGAGCAGAGTAGTAGCGAGGTCGTCCGGGTCGATGTCCGACGGGAGCTTCCCCTCGGCATGAAGGGATCTCAGCCCATCGCCGATTGCGGCTGCCCACTGATCGAACCCTGCCGCGATGAGCGCTCGGGCCTCGGGGTCACTCTCGGCGAGTTGACCAACGAGCGAGCCGAGTTGGCAGCCCCCCTTTGCTTTGGTGCGCTTCGCTGCGGTGATCACCATGTTCCGCCAGGCTTCGACTCCGTTCGCGCTGCTGAACGCGTGCCGCTGGCGATTGACGATGGTCTCGGCCTGGTAGTCGATGACCGCCTGCACGAGTTCGTTCTTGTCGGGAAAGTAGTGGTACATCTGAGAACCGCTGACTTCCGCCGCCACCTTGACGTCTTCCAAGGTGGTGCCCGCGACCCCGCGTTCATGGATCAGGGCGGCGGCCTCCTCCACTATTCGTGCCCGGGCGCGTGCTCCCTTGGGGGTGAGCCTCGGCCGGTCACTCGTCTCGTTGACCATGCACCAATGTTAACAGGATTCTGAGTTTGACAACCCAGTTCCGAACTGTCAGAGTGAGTCACACAACCCATTTTGTACGAGAGGATAAAGCACGTATGACTGATCTGACAGGCAAGACAGCTCTGGTTACGGGCTCGACGAGCGGGATCGGCAAGGCGACGGCCATCGCCTTGGCCGCCCGTGGCGCTCACGTACTCGTAGTCGGACGCAACGAACAACGAGCCAAGGACGTGGTCGCCGAGATCGAAGACAGCGGAGGCAGTGCAACGTTCCGGCTCACGACGTTGAGCGATCTGCAATCAGCCCAGGAGCTGGTCGAGTGGGCCACTGAGGCAGGCGATGGTCACGTCGACATCCTCATCAACAACGCTGGCGTCGCCTTGCTCGGACCAAGCAACGCAGCCACCGAAGCAGAGTTCGACGAGACCTTTGCACTGAACGTCAAGATTCCGTTCTTCCTGGTCGCCTCACTGGCGCCAGCCATGGCCGAACGCGGTTGGGGTTCGATCGTCAACATCTCCACGATGGTCGCCAGCTTTGGGCAGGCGGGCATGGATCTCTATGGCGCCAGCCGGGCAGCCCTCGAACTCTTGACGAAGGCTTGGGCCGCCGAATACGGCCCGAGTGGCGTTCGGGTGAACGCCGTATCCCCCGGCCCGACGCACACCCGGATGATGGAAGCAGTCCCCGAAGAGATGGTGAATCAGCTCGCAGCACTAGCACCAGCAGGTCGCGTAGCTGAGCCCGAGGAACTTGCTGCGGCGATCGTCTTCCTCGCCAGTGATGATGCCAGCTTCGTCCACGGCGTCACTCTTGCAGTCGACGGGGGCCGATCAGCAACGTAACGCCTGTCGGCGTCGACGTTTACGAGTGAAGTCCTAGAACACAGATCACAACTATCAACTAACTACGAAGGAGTATCAACATGAGCGCATACGTAATTGTCGAATTCACAGTCAAGGACCCGGAAATGTACCGTGAGAAATACGGCCCCATTGCTGGGCAGACGGCCAAAGAGCAAGGAGGCGAGGCTCTCGCCAACAGCAACTGGGAAGTCCTGCACGGCGATGGCTCGCTCACTTCAGGAGCACTCGTGCGGTTTACTGACCGTGAGACGGCCCTCAAGTGGTACAACTCGCCTGAATATCAGCAACTGATCGAGGTCCGAAATGTCGCGATGGATGCCCGTTTCGGCTTGCTCGACGGCCTGCCCAGCTGATCAAGGTGGCTCCAGATCCCAATAGCAACCCGGGAGATCCGGTGGACGCAAGCCGGCAAGAGCTGTCCTGCCTGTCTAGGCCCACAGAAAACCAGAGGAAATACCAATGAACACAGTCCCAGGAAAGACGGTACTCATCACGGGCGCCAACGCCGGGATCGGCAAGGACGTGGCCCGGCAACTGGCACTACGTCCCGAGATGGCGCGGATCTACCTGGCGTGCCGAAACCAAGATCGGGCGACAGCGGCAAAGGCCGAACTCGAAGCAGCGACCGGCCGGCGCATCTTCGACATCGTTCTCATGGACGTCGCCGATCTGGGTTCGGTGCGCGCTGGCCTTGCGGCCATCAACGGATCCGTCGACGCGCTGGTCATGAACGCTGGTGTCATTGGCCCGCAGACGTTGGACTTGACCGCTGACGGGGTCACAACCGTGTTCGCGACGAACGTCCTTGGCCACGTCGTCCTCCTCGAAGGGCTCCTGGCCGAGGATCGGCTTGGCGAGGTTGCGGTCTTGGCCGGAAGTGAAGCAGTCAGGGGGGTCCCGAAGTTGCGGATGAAGGGGCCAACGTTCGTCTCACACTCCGCCGACGAGTTCGCCACTGTCATCGACGGCAGCTATTTCGCCGGCAAAAAAGCTGACTTCAACCTAGCTTTCGGGCAGGCCAAGTACATTGGCGCCCTATGGATGGCCTACCTGGCCCGCCAACACCCCGACCGCCGCTTCATCACCGTGAGCCCCGGCAACACCACCGGCACCCAAGCAGCCAGTGACCTCCCATTGCCGATGCGTATAGGGGCCAAATACATCATGCCCACCCTGGGTCTCTCCCACAAACTTGACGTGGGCGCGAAGCGACTGGTCGACGGCGTCACCGACCCGACCCTGTCGAGCGGCGTGTTCTACGCCAGCGCGGCCAACACTCTTAAAGGTCCCATGGTCAACCAAGCAGACTTCCTCCCCGACCTGGCCAACCCGTCGTTTCAGGACCACGCCAACGAGGCCATCCACCGCTTTATTGCTTAATGACGTTTGCGAAACAACGCCCCCCAAAATGACGTGCCCAACTCTGCGTCGTGAGCCCGACATCTGGCGGGTCGGTCGAGCCCTAGCAGGCCCTCCCGTGGCGTCCGTATTCAGTGACCGGGTCCCCGTGAGCTGATCCACCCGTTGTGCGAGTCCGAGCCCCACGATGTGGGGAAGGAGGACAGCACGACATGAAGAGACGGCGCCACACGCCCGAGCAGGTGATCCGGAAATTGGCCGAGGGCGAGAAGCTCCTCGGAGAGGGCAAGTCGATCGAGGAGGTGGTCCGTCACCTCGAGATCACCGAGTCGACCTGGCACCGCTGGCGCAACCAGTACGGGGGCATGAAGGCCGACGACGCCAAGGAGCTGCGTGAGCTGCGCAAGGAGAACGCGGAGTTGAAGAAGCTGCTGGCCGAGGCCGAGCTGGACAAGGCGATGCTCAAGGAGATCAACCGGGGAAACTTCTGACCCCGGACTGCCGGCGGCGGGCCGTCAGAGCCCTCTGCACGCAGTTCGGGGTGAGCGAACGGCGGGCCTGTCGGGTGCTCGGCCAGCCCAGATCGACCCAGCGCCTGGCCGCACCGATCCCCTCCGACGACGAACTGGCGCTTCGGGCCTTCTTCCGCGACTTCGCCCGGCGGCGTCCGAGGTGGGGGTGGCGCAGGGCAGCGCTGGCGGCCAAGGCGGCCGGGTGGCGGGTGAACCCCAAGCGGGTCCACCGCCTCTGGATCACAGAAGGCCTGCGTGTGCCCTATCGCAAGCGCAAGAAGCCGCTGCGGGGCATCGGCAAGGCTATGGGTCCGTTCTGCCCGATCCGCCCGGACGTGGTCTGGGCCCTCGACTTCCAGTTCGACCAGACCTCAGACGGGAGGATGCTCAAGATCCTCAACGTCATCGACGAGTTCACGCGCGAGGCCCTCGCCACCGACGTCGCGCGTTCCATCGACGCCGACGGGGTCGTCGCCTGCCTCGAGCGCCTGGCCACAGAACGCGGCGCACCGGTCTTCGTCCGCTTCGACCACGGACCCGAGTTCATTGCCTACGCCGTGGCCGACTGGTGCCGCTTCAACGGGACGGGCACGGTGTTCATCGACCCGGGCTCACCATGGCAGAACGCCTGGATCGAGAGCTTCAACGGGAGGATGCGCGACGAGCACCTCAACGGCCAGCAGTTCGACTCCTTGCTCGAGGCTCAGGTCCTCACCGAGGACTGGAGGATCGACTACAACATGAACAGGCCCCACTCGGCGCACGGCTGGCTCACCCCGGTCGAGTTCGTCGAGCAGTGGCTCAACCGACAGCAGCTACAGCTCGCATAGCGAGTGGCTCAACAATCGGGGCCCGGTCATCAGCTCGTGTCTCCCGCATAACCGCATAGGAGGAAGGTGACTGATTCGATCACTGCCTACTCGGCAGTTCGTCATCCAGGCATTGTTCTGGCGACCTTGTCGCTGGCCAACATTATGGCGGTGATGGACTTGTTCGTCGTGAACGTTGCGCTGCACGACATTGGCGTGAGCTTTCACTATCTGTCTTCACTAACCGATGTCACTTGGGTCCTTACGGGTTACGCGCTGATCTTTGGTTCGTTGTTGATCCCGCAGGGCGTTTTGCCGATAGGCCGGATCGAGGCAGGTTCTGGCGATTGAACCACGCCCAAATACGGGAGTGAATCGACTACTTAAGACAGCCACGCTGCATGGATCGGGACGAGCTTCGAGCAGTCAAGTATTTGTGATTACTCAAGTTTCGTGCCCATAGCGTTGTCCGCGATTTTTGAATCTCCCCACCCTCGATCACTGAAATTCCCCACCCTGTCCCGGTGAGCTGAACCATCCACCCGCGGCGGTGGGCCCCCTTCGATGCTGACGAGCGACCAAGCAAGACAGCTCGAAGGGAGACCCGCTCCGCATGCTCACACATGGGGAAGACGTGGAAGCACATGCACTCAGAAGCAGGGGCTGGACGATCTCGGCGATCGCCCGCCACCTCGGCCGGGACCGCAAGACCGTCCGGGCCTACATCAACGGGGAGCGGGTCCCCGGCGTCCGGGCCAGATCGGCGCCGGACCCGCTCGAGCCGTTCACGAAGTACCTGACAGCGCGGTTTGTCGACGATCCGCACATCTGGGCGTCTGCCCTCTATGACGAGGTCAGGCGGCTCGGCTATCCGCTGAGCTACCCGAGCTTCGCCCGCCAGGTGCGGGTGGCCGGGCTCCGGCCCCACTGCGAGGCCTGTCACGGGGGTCAAAGGCCGCGACACCATCGAGATCGACCATCCACCAGGCGAAGAGATCCAGTGGGACTGGTTCGAGCGACGCAACGCCCCGTGGGGTGCCACGGCCTACGTGCTCTTGGGCACGCTGCCGCACTCGGCCAAGGTGCGCGGCGTGCTGGCCGAGAAGATGGACCAGGCCCATCTCATCGAGGCCATGGACGAGGTGCTCCGGCGCCTGGGCGGGACAGCCCGGGTGTGGCGGACGGACCGTCTGGCGACGGTGATCGTGCCGGGGACGAGGGACGTCCAGGCCGTCCTTCGCCCCCGTCGCCAAGCACTACGGGGCCATCGTCGAACCCTGCCCGCCGAGGCGCGGCAACCGAAAGGGGGCGGTCGAGTCCTCGGTGCGCTTCGTGTCGGGTCGCTGGTGGCGCACCATGGGAGCAACGAACCCCGAGGAGGCCCAGCGCTCCCTCGACGTCTTCTGCGCCACCATCGGCGACGAGCGCGAGCGCAGGGGACCGGGCGGCGAACGCACCACTGTCGGTGAGCTGGCCGACTCCGAGCCCCTGCTCGCCCTCCCGGCAGTCCCGTTCCCGGCCACCACCGAGGTCTCCCGCATCGTCGCCGACAATGCCAGCATCGCCTTCCGAGGCAACCGCTACTCGGTGCCGCCGGGCCTCGCCGGCACCATCCTGCTCGTCAGACACCGGCTCGTCGTCTCCGACCATCGACGTGGTGGCACCCTCGGGGGTCGATCCTGGTCACCCATCGCCTCGCCCCGGCGGGATCGGGCGCCCTGGTGCGCAGCCGCGAGCACAAAGAAGCGCTCGAGGCCGCCGTGCTCAGTGCCTTCACCACGGCCCGTCCGTGCGACAAGAAGGCCAACCGGCCACCGGGCCGAGAGGCACTCGAAGAGGCAGCCCGACTGCTCGGGCCCATCGGGCGTGAGCCCAGTGTCGACCTCAGTCGTCTATGACGAGATCGCGGAGGGACGATGAGCGAGTCCTCCACCTATCAAGAGATCCGCAGCCACCTGGCCTACCTGCGTCTGGGTGCTGCCGCCGAAGCGCTACCCGGAGAACTCGAGCATGCCCGCAAGGAGGGACTGGGGCACTCGGAGTTCTTGGCTCGCCTCCTCGAGGTCGAGGTGAGCGCCACCGAGATCAGACGCCGCGCCGGCCTCGAGCGCTTCGCCTGCCTGCCTTCCCCGTGGACACTCGACGACTTCGACTTCAGTGCCCAGCCCTCGGTCGACAAGAAGTTGATGAGCGAGCTGGGCACGCTGCGCTTCTTAGAAGACGCCACCAACGTGCTCTTGATCGGGCCACCCGGTGTCGGCAAGACCATGCTGGCCGTTGGACTGGCCCGGGCGTCGATCAACGCCGGCTATCGGACCTACTACACGACGGCCGCCGATCTGGCCGCCCGCTGTCACCGCGCCGCCCTCGAAGGCAGGTGGGCCACCACCATGCGCTTCTTCGCCGGGCCGCGACTCTTGGTCATCGACGAGGTGGGCTACCTGCCGCTGCAGAGCGAGGCGGCCGCCGCGCTCTTCCAGGTCATCACCCAGCGCTATCTCAAGAGCTCCATCGTCATGACGACCAATCTCGGTGTCGGCTCGTGGGGGAAGATCTTCGACGACCCGATGGTGGCCGCCGCCATGCTCGATCGCCTGTTGCACCGCAGCGTCGTGTTCAACATCGACGGCGAGAGCTACCGGATGCGCTCCCATCGGGCCCGCACCGAGAGGCTCAGGAAGGGGGTGTCACGAAGGTCAAGGAGTAAAATGAAGGAAAACTCACCGGTCAGTCAACTGGGGAATTTCGTTGATCGCCCCTGGGGAGTTTCGGAAATCGGCGGCAGTGACCCTCAGTCGGCACCCGATTTCTGGCCAATGACTAGGACTTTCTTATTGGGTCACGCGTTTTCGAGATCGTGGGCTCGAGTTGAGGGTCGGCGTATCGCTGGAGAGTCAGCTCCGAAGAGCGACAGCACGGGGGAAAGCCAGACCACAGCCCGAGGATTCAGCCGCGGGGCAGGTAGCGGGCGACCTCGCGGGCGACGTATCGCTTCATGATGCGGATGACCTCGTTTTGGTCATCCCTTCTTTGACCCGGCGCTCGGTATCGTGCGCGATGGGGCGCCAGAGCGGGCAGTTGGCCTGGCGATCGCCGCCGTCGCGGGCCTTGACCTTGTCGTTCACAGGGTCACCAGTGGGACGTCGTGCCGTAGAGCACTTCCATTAGGGCGTTGATGGTCACCTTGAGGCTCGAATCCGGCACAGACCCAGGAGGTGACCGACATTGATATTCCTTGGTGAAGATTGGTCCAGCGACCACCACGAACCTCTCGCTCGCCTTCGGGCACCGCACACCCCAGTCGCCCGTTTCCGCGGCTCAGGACGAACATCAGTGGGCCGGCCGCGTACACCATGCGTGTGCTAAATGGGCTCCTACAGTAGAGTCCCGAATACCCAGTGAGACTTCGTAGCAGACTCTCGAAATCCTCTAGCGGCATACTACGACCGACCCTGCGCCACTCGCTCGCATCGTTGCCCATCGAGCTCGGAGCCAACCTGTTGGCCTTTGCGCAGCGGATTGTGCCACAGCGACCCTGCCATCACCGTGCGCGTCTACAGACATCTCTTCGAAGGAGCCCAGGAGGAACTGAGCCGGCAGCTCGATGAGCCGAAGGCTTCTACGGCACCAGAACACGAACTTGATATCAAAATCAACGTGCGAAAAGAGGCGGACGGGCGGACGGGTCGTCGGGGCTGATCCGATCTAAACACACACGCATTAGGGCCACCCAGGCCCACTGAGCATCCTGCCGCTGGCAGATATGCATTCAAGAGATGCCGCGCCCCCAAATGGCACCTAGCCGGGGGCGCGGCATCTGTTTGTCGTCTATTTCTTCACCTTCGTGCGTTGGATTAGAGGTGATGATGCCCGCTCGCTCGTGGGTTGCAGCCGCAATTCTGCCTGTAGCCGTGCTCGTCAAAGCCGATAACGGTCGTCTGAGCGGTCACACCCTCTTCTTCTAGCCAAGAACGCTTCACTGGGCGTACGAGGTGCTGCCTCTGATCAAGGTCGGTCGTTTCCATCATGATTTCGTCGTCGGCGAGGCCGAAGTGGCTGTGCAGCAACGAAACTCCAAAACGCGAGAGCGCTCCGTGCTTCATAAGGACCTGCCGAATGTCCTCAAGACACGCTGCGTCTGAATCATCAATCGGCCTGACGTCGGCGATGTGATCCAGCTTGCTCCACTGCATGGCTTGGACATGAAGCGAAACAGAGTCCAGTACCTGAGTCATGTGCTCGTCCACCCTTACTTTCACGTCGAGTCCTCTCTGGGCTCCGCGAAAATGTAACGAACGATTTGATGAAAGTCAACCCCCATTGCGGCACTTGGAAACAAGTCGCAATCTGCGTCCGTATCCACCAACGAATTCGTCATATCGCGACTCAGTTTGCAGTGGCGATCCTGGGTCTTGGGGCCTGTCCGTTCTTCGGGGCGGACGACGTCGGTGCAGGAGCCGGAGGTACTGTTCTGGATCCGACCCGGGTTCGTCGTCGGATCGGGATTTGAACGTGTCGTCCTCGCCATTGAGGCGTGGAGTACGGATGACCCGTCCCAGCCTTTGGTGGTTGCCCAAGATTCGAGCTTCCCCCAGTTCTCGCGAAAGTCATGCAGGCTGGGCTTCGAGTCATCTTTGTTGGTGTTCAGCTCAGAAACTTCGTAATGGCGAGTGCCAGCGCGAGAGCGGCCTTCTGCTGAAACGATGAGCTGGTCAGCAATGCTGCATCGGTGGGGTTCTGCATGTTTCCGCATTCGATCAGGACCTTCGGCACCGTCGTTAAATTGAGTCCGGCGAGGTCGTCACGAAACGTGATCCCGTCTGTACCGTCGTAGGTGCTTACCGGCATTTCAGTGATAGCGGAGAAGTTCGTGCGCACGTCCCCTCCGAAAGCCTCCGAAGGAGCGATGACCGAGTCGTTGGGGCCGTCGGCGACGGGTTCGAGGATCGCAAACCCCCTCCCGCTGACGGGTCCACCGTCCGCATGGATATCGATGGCGACGTCGGCGTGTGCGGTATTGATGATCTGGGCTCTCTGGTCGACGCATGGACCCACGCCGTCGTTATTCGATCGTGTCAGAACGACCTGGGCCCCCTCCGATTGGAGGTCCGTTGCCAGGAACTGGGCCACATTGAAGTTGAACTGGGCTTCGGTATACCCACCGGCGGTCTGGGTACCGGTTGTGTCGCAGCCCTCTTTGGTGCGGCCGTTGAAGATCTGCCGGTTCAGGTAGGTCGGGTCGGTGTAGTTCAACCCGTTGTGACCAGGGTCGATGCCGACGATCTTTGTCGCGAGCGGATGCCCAGTGGGAAGCACTCCTCCGTCAGTCGGGGCCAACACGGAGGTAGTAGTCGTGGGTGTCGAAGTACTGGTCCTGGTGGGCGACGTGGCGGACCTCGATGTCGGGGTCGAGCTTGGGGTCGGGGCCAGCCCTTCCCCAGACCTCGGTGCAGGGGAGCTCGGGGCGGAGCTGCATGAGGCGAGCAACGGCGTCAGGCCGACGATTGCACCGACGGCAATTAGGGGTCGAGCGCGACGTTTGAGATTCACCATGAGGATTCAGAGGAAAGGCGACCATCGATCCCGAAAAGACACCGCGCGCCGAACTGTACATTCTTCGGTGGCTGATTCTCGTCGGCACATCTGATCGGGTACGGAGGCAGAGGGGTCTGCTTGCGTCAGTCTGTGGTGGCAAATCTGGAGAAGACCAAAAAAGCTCCCGCCACGTCCAAAGTCTGGGGTGAAATACCCAAGGTGACTGACATGTCGTTGAGATCACGGAAGCCACCGACATTGCCACGAGTCGTGACGATCTCGTTGGCGAGCGAGGCGCCGATGCCAGGAAGCGCAGCAAGTGCGGGTCCTGAAGCGTGATTCGCGTCAACCAACCCCCCGTCATGGTACCGACGAGGTAGATCGGGGCGGCCTATACGCAATTGCCAGGCCAACTCTGGATCAGCTTTCAGGATCTGGCGAGCCTCGCGGCGACGTTCGAGCTCCGTCCTTGCCTCGGCCAGCGCCTGCTCCTGCTGAGAAATGGATCCAGTTCTGTACTGTCGATCGCTTCCCGGTTCGATCAAGCGGCGCCGGATACCAAAGGTGTGGGCGGAGCCGACCGCGATAAGGATGAGTGCCAATGCGGCCCCTACGTTTCCCCGCCAGTCACCCTGGCTTTTGCTAGAGACCACGAGGATGAAGGAAGTCACACCCAACACGAAATAGACCCATGCCCACGCCGCGAGTACTCCGTCGCGAAGACGAACGGCGGCGTAGGTGAACGCAAATCCGGTCCCCCACCCAAGGGTGAGCAATGGGACCAGTGCCCACAGGACCGATAGGGAGCGTGAGATGCCCTTTCGGCCCGCTACCGGCTTGAGGCCCTCCCCAATGATCACCGCAGTTCCTATCCCTGCTGCGGTCGCCCGGCCCGAATGCTCTCCGACCCATCTCAACCGCTACCAGCTCGGACAGGACGTCCCCAAAGGTACCGCCCTGAGTTCATCGTATCGCCAAAAGTCTCAGTTGCAACCAGCATTTTGCCCCGATACTCTCCGTCTCGTGGCTTCTTGCAACAGCTGTGGCGGCGAGGTCAGTCCCGGTGGGCGCTTCTGCAAGCACTGCGGTTCTCCGATCTCGTCAGCGGAGATCGGACAGCCTGGCCCTGGAGTTGTGCCGCAGGGAACCACGTCGGTCGCTACTGCGCCGGTCTCGGTCATTAACAGTGCTTGGCCGAACTATTCCTCGAGTTCACCGTCCAACTCTTCCTCAGCTCAACCGAAGGCGCGGCCACTGTGGCGGAATCCCGTTTCGTTGGCGGTAGTTGGCGTGGTCATCATTGCGATCGTCGGAGCCGTCCTTGTCTTGTCTCAGTCATCCAGTAGTGCCCAGTCAACGGCATCGGCGGCCGTTGGCGACCTGCAGACTGGGAACTGGTCCAAGCTGTGCTCCCTGGCCGAGCCCTCGCAGCAGGCAAACTGCAATGACGCACTAAAGGGTCAGTCCGCCTCTGTGTCATTCCCCAAGATCGCGCTGGCCTCGGTGGTGGTTTCGACAAATGGCAATCAAGCAACGGCGACGATCAGCTGTGCGGGCGCGTCCTATTGCGCCCGGTTTACCGGTGCCAACTCATCGGCCCAACTTGTAAAGCTGAACGGCACTTGGTACATCGTGGGTGATTTCAGTAACTCGGCTGGCTCCGGATCCTCGGGGAACTCAGGAAGCGGCACAACACCGACGAGTCCAAACTCGGGGAACTCGGGGAACTCGGGGAACTCAGGGAACTCAGGGAACTCAGGGAACTCAGGAAGCGGCATAACACCGACGAGTCCAAACTCGGGGAACTCGGGGAACTCGGGGAACTCGGGGTACGGAACAACACCGACGACTCAGAACTTTGGGACTTCGGGCAACTCAGGGAACCTTGGAAACTCGGGCAACTCTTGATATGTCCGCGCCTGGCGTCGGTGTGTGATCAACGGCATCCGTGTATCCCGACGAGAGACGAGTGACCGACCTCATTCGTCGACATCACCTCCCCAAACACAGCCTCTTGGAATCCGTCCCGCGACCTCATCCCTTCTTCATGGATCAGCTGTCGCTGTCCTTATCCTTAGCTGTAGGCGGGACGGGTCACCCATGACTTAGGGCGGTAAATCGACCTTGCCCGGGACTCTGTCGGTCCCCGGGCGCCGTAAACCCCGGTTGCCTAAGATGCGTCCACCGGGTCGGGCATCCCGCTCCGGGATTGGCGACCGGCGAGGAGATAGCTATGGCAGTCGGAGATGAACAAAAGCGTTGCGATGGATGCGGCATAGAACTCAATCCTGGAGCAAAGTTTTGTAAGAACTGCGGACGAAGTGTGTCCACGGCGGCGGACTCGCCGTCTCCAGGTGGCGTGACCACTTCGGCCCCGGTTCAGGTCGTCGAGACGAGTCCTGATGCCGAGGCGACGACGCCCCTTCCGGTGGTCTCCTCGGTCTCGAAACCTCACGAGCCTTCACCTAGCCTCGCCTCGTCAACAATGGCATCAACCGAGGGCGGCGAGCGCTATTCCAACTTGAAGAGTGCCAAGTGGGTAGTTGTGGCTGGCGTAGTCGCCGTCGTGATAATCGGGGTTGTCGCTTTTCTCCTTCATTCGGGGTCTTCTCCGACGAATGCAACCGTTTCCCATTCTTCACAGCCACCGAGCACGACGGGTATTCCTCGTACGACGCTTCCCCGTACGACCACCTCATCATCGACCTCGACCACGATCGCCGCCGAATCCGCCAGTCAGGAGGCATCGAAGATCAACTTTCTCCTCGCTGGGAGCTCAAACGACCGCAATGAAATCGTCAGCGCCACCAACGACATTTCGAACTGTGGCAACCTCAGCCAAGACGAGTCCACGCTCGAAAGTGCAGCCCAGTCGAGACAGTTGCTCCTGAACGAGCTCACCAAACTTCAGATCTCACAGGTGGCCGGGTCAGCCCAGTTGATTGCAGCCCTGACGTCTGCATGGCAGGCATCAAAGGCTTCGGACTCCTCTTATGCAGCATGGGCTGGCGACCTGCTCCAGGCTGGCTGCACCCCGGGACAAAGTGGTCAAGGCGATCCCAGCTGGCAGGCGGCTCAGACATCGGACGCGCAGGCGACCGCGGCGAAAACCCAGTCGGCTGCTCTCTGGGCTCCCATCGCCACGGCCTACGGCCTCCCGCAATATACGTACAGCCAGCTCTGATTCTCATCGCATTTTCGAGCTTTGCGGGTCTCGAAATCTCATTCGAAGGTGGGAACATGCGGCAGATCGTCCCGTGATTACGAGCCAGTGCTGATGCATGCGCACTCCTTCGCGAGGCGTCGGCTCGCTTATCAGATACGGCCGTTCATGTGACAGTTCCAAAGAGTCAACGAATTGGGCGTCTCGGGATAGCCGTCTATGCAGTCGTGGCGTTGGCCATGACGGGCTGCGGCAACTCGGCCGCAGTTCAGTCAAGACAGGTTCCACCTTCGATCTCTCCTCAAACGATTCCTCCATCCTCCACTACTACGACCGAAGCGGAGATCTCGCCATTTGCTGCACTTGATACGTACCTGGCCAGTCGGACTGGCCAGGTAACGGCTGCGGTGTTCGATGCGACCACTAATCAAACCTGGACATTCAATCCTGGATTAGTTCAGGACACCGCCAGCATCGTGAAATTACAGATCATGGGAGCGGCACTCCAAGAAGCTCAGGAGAAGGGTCAACCATTGCCGGAGACGGAGGCCTCTCTGATGCCTTCGATGATCGAGAACAGCGACAACACATCGGCCACCGCCCTACTGAGAGAGGTGGGTGGCTCCACTGGACTTGCGCAATTCGATCAGTCAGTCGGCATGACCCACACCATCCCCTCGAGTCTGGCATTGATCCCGGGCACCTCGTTGCCCGGTTGGGGTCTCACGACGACCAGTGCGCTTGATGAAGTCACCCTGATGTCCAGGTTTGCGTATCCCAACGCGACGTTGTCCACAAGCTCGCGGAACTATGGACTAGGCCTGATGGAGCTGGTCGAAGCGGATCAGAATTGGGGTGTCTCCGCAGGAGCCCCAGCTGGTGCGACGGTGGCTCTCAAGAATGGATGGCTGCCTCTCACTTCAACCGACTGGCAAGTCAACAGCGTCGGTTGGGTAGATGGCGGAGGACGCAACTACGTGGTGGCGGTCCTGACAACCGGAAGCCCGAATGAAACGTACGGAATCGACACCATCGAAGCCCTTGCGAGCTCTGTGTTTTCCCAACTTAGCCCTGATCCACCGACGAATAGAGTCTGATCGCGGTCGCGCATCCGCGAAAAGTGCCTTCCTGCAAAGGAAAATGGTGGTTACCACAACGACCACATCCCCTACGGGAAGGCACTATTTCGATGCGCGTATCTTGCCACAGTCTCGACCGTCTCGACGTGACCTTCGACGACGAGCGTCTGGTGGCCAATGCTGGCTTGATGCTGCCGGCGACATTGGCCCAGCATTTGGGACTGCGGCAGCTCTTCGACGAACACGTCGATCTCGGCGATGCGGCGGGACGGGCCAATGTCGGCCACAAGGCCATGACCCTCGTCCACTCGGCGCTGGCCGGCGGCGACTCGATCGACGATGCCGATGCCCTGCGGGCGGGCGACACCCAAGCGGTGCTTGGCCACGTCGTGTTGGCGCCGTCGACGCTCGGAACGTTCCTGCGCAGTTTCACCTGGGGGCATGCTCGTCAGCTGGACGCGGTGGCCGGCGACCTGTTGACACGGGCCTGGGCCGCCGGGGCGGGTCCGGGCGAGGAGCCGTTCACCATCGATGTCGACTCCTCCATCCACGAGACCTACGGCTTGGCCAAAGAGGGCGGGACTCACTTCACCTACAACCACGTCCGGGGCTATAACCCTCTCTACGCCGTGGCGGCCGGGACCCGAGACGTCCTGCACGTCCGCCTACGCGGTGGCAATGCCCACTCGGGTCGGGGTGCGGCCAGCTTCCTCACCGAGACGTTCGCTCGGGTGCGGAGGGCGGGTGCCAGCGGGCCGATCGTCCTGCGGGCCGACTCGGGCTTCTATAGCCGGACCGTCGTCGACTCCTGCCGCCGGGCCAACGTGTCCTTCTCCATCACGGCCAAACTCCACAAAGGCGGCGTGAAAACGGCCATCGCCGGCATCGACGAGTCCGCCTGGGTCGCCATCTCCTACTTCCTCGACGGAGCCGACGTGGCCGAGACCACCTACCAGCCCTTCGGCACCAAGGGCCAGCCGTGTCGGCTCATCGTGCGCCGGGTGCGGCCCACACCGGGCAGCCAGCTGGCGCTATTCGTCGAGTTCACCTACCACGCATTTGTCACCGACCGAGAAGGCGAGATGGTCGAGCTCGAGGCCGACCACCGCCGCCATGCCGAGATCGAGAACACCATCCGTGACCTGAAATACGGTGTCGGTCTGAACCATCTGCCGTCGGGGCGCTTCGGTGCCAACGCCGCGTGGTTGGCTCTCAACGTCATGGCTCACAATCTGGCCCGCTTCAGCACCAGGCTCGGACTCGGCGACACCCTCATCACCACCGAAACCCTTCGCCGCCGCTACTTGAGCCTCCCGGGACGACTCACGCGCTCAGCCCGACGCGTCACCTTGCACCTGCCGGCCCGTTGGCCATGGGCGGAGCGCTTCGTCGCTGCGCTCACCTGGCACCGCAACGTCTTGCTCGTGACCTGACCGTTCGTGTCGACGTGGCCCGAGCACCCTGCGGCCGCCAGTGCAGATCGCCGATCACAAGAAGCTCTGGTTCAACGCGTCCCTGAACACGTCACAGCCACTGACCACCGCACGGCACAGACAGGAGAGTTACACATCGCTGGCAGAAGCCGTCGCACCGGGGCCGATCGGTGGATCAGGCTTAGTTGATGGACAATGGCCACGGTGCCGCCAGGTGAAGCGGACCGGATTGCCGACCTGTCCTGATTTAGTACCCACCTGACTGTCGGGGGTGTCGCCACGTTGTCGTTGATGGCGACACTATCGGCGGCTGCGCCCTGCCAGACTTTCCTTCGAAACTCGACGCGTTGGTTCTAATCCGAGCGAGAATAATTCGTATTGAGCGGATCCGAACCTAACGTCACTGTTCGTTACCCGACCGCATTAAATCCGCCGCTGCTCGCGCGACCTGATCGCCCGAAAGCTCAGGAGCAACCCAATCATGACTACGGGCATGCTCAACAAAATCCGCTGGCACCCCGACTCGGTATCTCTCTACGTAGTACGAGAGATCTGAGGGCCACGCCCAGTCCCCATCGCTTTTGATATCGAGTCGACCGATTTCCTCATGATCACTGCTGAGGACGTCAAAACACCTCGTTCCAAGTGTGGGCACGATAGGAGTACCGCCGGATAGGTAACGAGCTAGTCCGTTAGCCGAGTTTGGATCCAATTGATTCAGAGAATCCGCGAGGGCTGGCTCGCCTGGTAGCCCGTGATGAAGATCTGAAAAGAAGCCGACTAGCCTCACTTAACTCCTCCCCGAGGTTGAAAGGTACGCCATTGCCCTGAGGGAGTACTTGGATTGGGTCCAACCACAAGACTTCCATCTGGAAAAGGCCAGACGGTGTCCGTTGCGGCGGTCACCGGCACATTTAGTTTATCCGCAAGTTGCTGAGCGGCTCCATCGTCCATCGCACCGGCTGAACATGCGACCAAGCGAACAGGGCCTCCGTCATAGTCGGGTGCAGCCTGGATCGCGTCAGCAAGATCGGAGGTTGACAGATCCGTACCATCGCTCAGCCCGAATCCGTATGGGTCGGCGTGAAGTACGACATCAGTCGCCCCTACTACACCCGGATTCTTGCTTGCATTCACTCCGGCCTGATCAGTTGATGACAAGAAGTTGATTCCGCCCGAATCAGTAAGTGAGTACGGCAGGCTCTTGTCAGATTGTTCGGAATTTTCGGTCTCGGTAGCGTCAAGGCTGTCACTGCCGGCAACCTCGATCGGTTGGGCGACGTCCGAACTGGAAAGGCGGGGCGCACCATCGTTAGCTGGACCTTCTTCGTCACCTTTGTCAGGCTCACCTTCGTCGTTGCCCTCACTGTCCTTCTCCGCATCCTCGTCACCCTCGTCGGGCTCGTCGTCATCCTCGGGCTCGTCGTCACCTTTGTCAGGCTCACCTTCGTCGTTGCGCTCACTGTCCTCCTCCGCACCCTCGTCGGGCTCGTCGTCACCCTCGTCGGGCTCGTCGTCACCCTCATCTGGCTCGGTAGGCTCCCCGTCCTCGTAAGGCTCAACATCCTCGGCGGGCTCACCATCCTGCTCCCCATTTTCCTCGGCGGGCTCACCATCCTCGGCGGGCTCACCATCCTCGGCGGGCTCACCATCCTCGGCGGGCTCACCATCCTCGGCGGGCTCACCATCCTCGGCGGGCTCACCATCCTCGGCGGGCTCACCATCCTCGGCGGGCTCACCATCCTCGGCGGGCTCACCATCCTCGGCGGGCTCACCATCCTCGTCTGGTGCTTCAGCCTCTTCGCTCGAACTCTCGTTGGCCCCTTCGCTCTGTTCGCCACCCCGTGTCTCACCGCCAGATGCGTTGCCCCCGCCGCCTTCGCCGCCGCCATCCCCGCCTCCGGTTTCACTCATCGCTCATCGGACCTTCAATTGGGATCCCTAGCCGTCGTGCAACTGCCACGGGCCATTTGGTCGATGCCTGCATGTTCCGAATCGCTTGCGAATGAACGAACACACAGAAGGCAGCGTCTGTAACGCTCGGTTCACTCGATGGCAAGGCCGGGAACCGTTTGACCTCCTCACGTAGGAGCGTGGTCAAAGTGTGCCACCTGGCCTTGGCCTCGGGCGGGGGCGAGCCAGTGGAGCGCAACGCTCGAGTCGCCGTAGCTACTCTCGAGAGCAGCTTCGCGTCCCTGACCATCGACAGCGCAGCACCCCGGTACGTGCACTTGCTTCGGCACGGACCACAGGCTTGGAATGGAGGGGAACTAGAGGGTTGGGGTGCCACCAGCCGCTCTGAGACGATAGTCCGGCGGATGGACACGTGAGCCGCTTCCGCGTACTCGTCGCTGTAAACAAGCGCCTCGCCCGTCTGGATACGTGTCGCAAACTGCATCTGGGCGTCGTCAATTCCCATCGACCGCCCAAGGTATTGCCGGTCCTCTTCGGCCGTGAGACGATGCATCACTTTAAGGTTTGTGTTCTTCACGGCATCCTCGACCAGCTTGGTCGGAATTTGCTCAGCGATGATGATGCCCTCTCCGTACTTCCGGTTCTCGGCGAGTGTGTTTGCGAATGCCTCAGCCGCCTTCTCCTTGGCTTGGGCTTCGTCAGCTGCACCAGAACCATGCGGTCGGGCGAGGAGCCGGTGCGCCTCCTCGATGACTGTGACATGCACAAGGTTTGGCGATGCTCCACGCTCCGCCTGGTAGTGCTCAGTCATGGCGTTCAGCAGCAATGCGATCATGAGGGACTGCTCGTCACCTGCACCTAGGGACTTCAACTCCATTACGACCGGTCGATCCAGGAGGGTCCGCATGTCCAGCGACTGGTCCGTAAGAAAGGATGAAGCAGTGGGGCCCGAAACGAGCTGCTGTGCGCGGCGAATCGACGCCGCCTCGATGTTCGACTTGACGTCACCCGCGTAACCGAGATCCTGGGTCACCTCCTTCATCGCCTTCATGAACTCGACCACCGTCGGCCAGGAGCGTTCTACGCCGCCTGACCTCTCCGAACCGAGGATCCCCGCTCTGCCATAGGTGATGTTCAGAGCGTCCTGGTAGATGCCTGGCAAAGGTTCCCAGAGCCCGAAGGCGGCCTTGAAGCACGCGAGCAGGTTGGCGAGATGCTCGCCTACAAGCACGCCCTTGGGAACTTCAAACGGGTTAAAGCGCAGTGGGGTCGCGTCCTCGTCACCAACGGTGATGATTTCAAGTTCGTCAAATCCCTCGAGGGACTTCAGCTTTCGGTAATCGTCCGCTTCAGAGTTGACCGGCTCGATCACAAGAAATGGGACGTGGTGCTCGACCCAGAGCTGGCGCAGGAGCTCCATGACCGATGTCGTCTTACCGGACCCCGTGCTGCCCGCGAACAGGGCATGCTTGGTTAAGGCATTGAGCGGGAGCCTGAGGGCCTGTTGGCCCCCTTGCAAGAGTCCGATGGTGACGGTGTCGCCCTGAACCTGGTACGCCTCTGAGTGTCCAAGCTGTCCTTTTCGTACCCGGAACCCAGGGAGCATGCCGTCAACGGCCGCTGGCAGGCGGAACGCCGAGCTCGCGTCCTTCGCGTCCGCGAGTACACAGAGCGCCCGCAGTTGGGCCGAAGGGGGATCGGGGCGTGACCAGATCTCGGTTTTGCCAGGCAACCCGATGAAGTCGATCGCGTCGAGGTTCCAGCGTGCGAGCAGCTCCTCTTCTCTTGAGGCTGGGGTGCGGATCTCGTAGGCTGAGGTAACCCGGTCTCTTGCGAGGTGGCTCCCCCCTCCTGCCTCGCTGGGTGAGACGAGCGACCCGAGCATTTCAACGAGGCCTCGCGGTACTGAAGCGCTCGAGGACGATACCTGGATGCGGAATACGAATGCGTTCTCGACGTAGCGCCGCGCATAGTCAGAGAACGTCCGCTCGGCGTCGACCGCGAACGCATCAGGAGGCAGGGTCTGTTGTCCGAAGTACAGACCGCCCTGCAAGGTATCAGGTCGTGCGAGTCGACCGTAGAAGGTCGCCATTCTTTGCAACATGTCGGAGAACTGAGGGGATAACTGCGTTGGGATGAGGCCGACTGACACGACGACGCGCTCTCTACTGGCCGCCAGCATCGAATAAAGCTGTGTCCAGTCATTCTCTAGCCAATTGAGCGGAAGGACACTGAAGTAGTACCCGACTTTCGCATCGGGTCGCTTGGGGACACCGAGCACCTCCCGCTTGGTGATGATCGCCGACCTGACCGGAACCCCAGCATCAAATGGCTGAAGAAACGAGCGCAACTCCACCGTGTCATCGACAAGTTCAGCGGTGACGTGCCGCGGCAGGCTCGATTTCAATTGCGACAAAACGTGAGCAAGCGACTCTTGCAGGTCGCGCGAGTTTTCGGCGGACTCATTCTCTTCCCAAACTCTCGCCATGAGTACGACATCCAAAGGTATCGACCGTTCCGGGTCTGCCACGATCCGCAGGTCAAAGGCGACTGGGATCCCGACGTCGCGCATGGCGCTAATGAAGGACTGCTCCTCTCGAAGAAGGGCGGACAGGCGTTCTAGGCGGTCAAGCTGGCCGTACGCTCGATCTTCAAGCAGGTTGACGGCAGAAGTAATCTTGAGTGCTCCATAGGCACTCCGGACGTCAAGCCGCGCTTCCTCCCAGAAGATGCGCGGTCGGGGCGCATTTGTGGTGATGAAAGCAGTCAGCGTGACTCCTCAGCACCCACCCTTGAGCTAAGGAGACTAAAGGGTTCGAGACGGCGGATTTACCGTCATGAGCTGATCCGATGCTTCCCATGGCGAGCTCCCGTCCGCCACAACCGGCACAATGGATCCAATCGTTCCTTGCCCCTGTGCAGCGACCTGGCCCGCCGCAACGTCGACGCCTTCTCTCACGGCGCTATGCATCGCTTCGCGTAGGGCCTTCGCGCGGTCGAATTGCAGGGTCACGTAGATCGCATGCCCCTTGTTGCGGAGCTCCCACAGGACTCGGCGGATGGCTGTCCACAGATATCTCGCGGGCGAGAGATAGAGCCAGAAGGTCCATCCGACGTAAAGGTCACCCCCGTTTTCGAAGCAGGAGACAAACCCGCGGAAGATTCCCTGCTTGATTTCAAGCACGTCACGCGGTCCCTGGCTCATCACCTTGAAACGCCGCAGTTGTAGTGAGTCCATAGGTGTGTTCCGGCGTTGCAGGGCCCACGCAATATGGTCGAAGACGATGGGCGCCGCTTGACCTCTATCGTCCACGGAGAACTTCCACTCAGAGAGTTGACCTGGAAGCTTTGAGAGCCAATAAACGCAGGCCATCACGAAGCACCATGCGAGGAAGAGCAGCACCCCGATAACGACGCCGAACGAATGGTTGGCGACGCCCAGGATTGTCCCAATGATAAAGATCGGAATGCAGCCGACGGCCCAGACAACCAACATCAGGAATCCTCGCCGCAGCACCTCGAGTATGAACCGGGTACTGCGCAGTGGGTCGAATTCCTCAAGCTGTTGTTCCTTCTCGTACATCATCCGCTGGCCGATATACACCGTGTTGGGTGCCGCCTGTCCCAGCAACTGGTCCGAGGCCAGCAAGTCTGGGAACACAGCGGACGCTGGCTGCTCGTCGATGGGCGATGCAGGTATGAAACTGGGTTCAGATGTTTTCGCAGGGGGGGCTACTGACCCGGCGAAAGTCGTCGCCCCCATCCTCATGGGAGCCTCTGGCGGGCCAGACCAGGCGTCGGTTTCGACGAGACTGACCTGTTTCGCCCCACAAGAAGTACAAAAAGTGTCCCCTGGATCGATGTCATCCCTACAGCTTGTGCATGTAGCCATGGCCCTCCCGTCCTAGGTTCAGGCGTACCAAGCCCGCCTCTTGATCACGTTAACCCCGGTTGCCTGAGCGTGCCATTGGAATTTGGATCCCGCCCGATGGCCCGCGTCAACCAGGGGCATTGGGTCCTGGGTCGCCTTCAACTGGCATTGCAGATCCGGTATGACATTGCTACCGTTGCCCTCAACGGGACCAGGCAGCTCGCGGAAGTGGTAGCGACTCGATGACTGCCCATGGGGGCGGCGAGGCGGGTTCAGGGCGGCGGGGGCTGCTCAACCGGCGAAAAGGGAGGAGGGAAGGGTGGATGCCCTACCGGGCTGGCGTCCTGAACTTTCGGATGGCACGAGCTCAGGTTCTTCTCACACGGCGGCAAGCCCACGCGACTCGTCAGCAACAACAACTTCGAGGTGGTGTCTGCCTCCGACGAGAATCTAAGCGCTACCTCGGTAGCGGCAACGAGTGGGCTTCCACCGGTCTGACGGACATCCAACATCAGGGGCACGGCCCCGGAAAGGATGTCCAAAATGGAGACCATGGAGAAGAGGAAGCAGCGTCCGCGCCGCTCGTTCACTCCGGAGTTCAAGGCTGAGATCGTCGAGCTGTGCCGGCGCGGCGATCGCAGCATCGGCCAGGTGGCCAAGGACTTCGATCTGACCGAGACCAACGTGCGCACCTGGGTGAAACAAGACCAGATCGACCAGGGTGAGCGCCCCGGCCTCACCACCGAGGAGAAGGAGGAGCTCACCCGGTTGCGCCGGGAGAACCGCTCCCTCAAAGAGGATGTCGAGGTCCTCAAGCGTGCGACAGTTTTCTTCGCCAAGGAGACCCGATGAAGCTGGACCCCTTCATCGAGGCGGAGAAGACCGCAGGTCACAGCGTCCAAAGGACGTGTGCTCTGTTCGAGGTCTCCAAGTCCGCCTACTACGAGCGCCGCAACGGCGTTCCGTCACGCCGCGACGTCACCGACGCCGAGCTGCTCGAGCTGATCCGCGCCATCCACAAGGAATCCAATGGGACCTATGGCGCCCCCCGGATCCACAAGGAGCTCCTGCACCGCCACGTGGCGTGCGGCAAGCGCAAGGTGACCAGGCTGATGCGCCAGGCCGGCCTCGAGGGCCGGTGCAAGAAGCGCTGGCGCAAGACCACCGTCGCCGACCCCGACGCCGAGGCGGCCCGTGACCTCATCCAGCGTCACTTCGGACCCTGCGAAGAAATGGACCGGCGTTATGTCGGCGACATCACCTATATCGCCACGTGGGAGGGCTGGGCCTACCTGGCGACAGTCATCGACCTGGCCAGCCGCCGGGTCGTCGGCTGGGCCCTGGCTGATCACATGCGCACCGAGCTCGTCGAAGACGCCCTCACCATGGCGTTTGCCAACCGGGCACCAGAGCATGGCGTCATTTTTCATTCGGACAGGGGCTGTCAATATACGAGCGGTGACTTCGCCGAACTGGCCCGGGCCAACGGCGTCGTGCTCTCGGTCGGACGCAAGGGCGAGTGCTGGACAACGCGGTGGCCGAGAGCTTCTTCGCCACCATCAAGCGCGAGCTCATCGACACACGTTCATGGCCGACGAGGACCGGACTTCGACGCGGTGTCTTCGAGTACATCGAGGGCTGGTACAACACGCGCCGGCTGCACTCGACGCTCGGCTACCTCAGCCCCGCTCAATACGAAGCTGTCCACCACAACGCCGACCGTCAGGCGGCATAATCAACACAAGCAACCTGTCCGTCGAACCGGATCAAGCCCAGAGTGAGAGCTTTGTCAGGGGTGTACCTGAAAAATCAAAGCGGGCGACGTTGGGCCACGGAGCAGGAGACATTCCTGTGGTGAGCCAGGAGCAGCAACCCTCTACGCCTCGGGAAGTGACGCCACCCCGACCGAGCCGGTTCTGCTCACAATGCGGAACGATACTGAGGGTATTGCCGCCTGCTGCTCACAATGCAGACAACGGGTTGCCGACCATCGATGAAGACTGCGCTCGAATGTGCTCCAAGGATGGTCCCCCTTGGTACTTGCTGCAGCATGAGGGCAATGTTTGGTCCCGAATCCAGCGTGGTCCTGGAAGTCACGTCGCTCGAAATGTTGGGGCGCCCCGAGAGATGCTCGCAACACGAAAAAGACACAAGAACACAGAAAAGACACAGAATTGCGGTTGTTGGTGGTCAATAACGGCAAGTAATGGATACCGTGTTTTCCCTGTTCAGCGCACTAAACAGCGTTGACGTCGACTTTTACATTCGCGCTTCGGCCGGTTCGAATCCCGCCACCTCCAAGGGCTCTCACGCGAGATCGTGAGGGTCGTTGGAGGTGCACCAACGTCCCCGTAGCGTTCGAGGATCTCGCGTGCCCACGCGATGGCGTCGCTCACACGAATGCCCGAAGGCTGTGGGGTCGTCCAGAGCTCGAGGTTCCCGGGACGGTTGTCGTCCCGCACGCCGTTTCGATGATGAACGGTTTCGCCATCGCGCAAGTGCCGGCCGAGCAGATCCTCTGCCACGAGAATGTGCTCGAAGACATACGGGCCACTCGTCGCACGAGGATGTCCGGCCGCACGCACAATCACGTAACCCGCCTTGTGCCTCGTACGTCCACCCTTCCAGTTGCCGTTCGCTTCCGTCGAAACGCTACGACAGACTCCACAGGTCGCTGACTTCACCTGTTTGGAGCGACCGCATTCGCAGACGCCTCGGGAGCGACATGAGGGGCACCGAAGGTGACGACTCGAAGGACGAAAGACACGTTGACACTCCTGGCATCGACGGCATCGCACGGCAAAACGCTAACCATCGGTTGTGACCGGGAGCATTGAGCTACAAAGGCCGACCGTCTGGTGTCGTCTCGACTCGCTCAACGATCACTGAGTGATCGGTGCGCGACACCCTCAAGACCTAGGGATGGGTCCATTTGATCGTCGGCATCATTGTTGCGGGTCCCCCCGGCGCAGCCCGAGCAGCACGCGCTCATGACCGCGCTCGTCGAGGCGTTCGGAACCGGCGAGGAGGAGCTTGCGAATCCGATAGACGGGTCGGCCTGGCGCCCCCGGTGATCGAGAGTCTCGTTCTGGACCCAGCGCCGCACCTTCTCGACAACCTGGTTGGCGACGCGAACGACGTGGAACGGATCCGCGGACGCGAACGGTGTGCTCGAGATGTCAGGCGGTGCCGCGCCGGTAGCTCGGCCGGGTCGGTGGCGACCACCTCGATTAGAAACCAGTCGCTGCGATAATCGACCCGTTGAGGTGCGTAGCGGACATGCCGCCGTCGTTAGGTGCGTCACCGTACGGGACTACGGTTCCATTCGCTGAGCTGATCCAGTAGCCACCACCGTCCGATGTGGTGGAGATCGCCGTGGCCGGGTTCAAGCCTCCGAATGCCCCTGCAGCATTGCCATAGTGGCCTGCATCCCCATAGCTGTAGACGGTGCCGTTTGCGGTGAGGATCCAATACCCACCACCGTCCGGAGTCCGCACTGCCGAGGTGACCGGGGACCCGGTGTTCCCGGGTGCGCCGTAATAGGAGGCATCACCGAATGTGTAGATGCTCCCAGTCTTCGTCACCAGCCAGTAACCATTCCCGCTGGCATCGGGCATGACCGCAACCGCCGCTCCAGAGCAGCCCCCGATGCCTGGGCACGACCCAGCGAAGTGAGCGTCACCGAAGGCGAAGACGCCACCGTCAGAAGCCACCATGAAGTATCCGTTGCCGGTAACTGATGGCACCATGCCCACGATCGGAGCGTTCAGACTATTAGGCAGACCCGATCCTGCCGGGTGCAAACCAAGACCCGGGATCGAGCCAAAGAATCCGGTGTTGAAGGCGAAGATGCCGCCGTCTGAGGCATCGAGCCAGTATCCGCCGTGATCGGTCGTAGGCACGATGCCGACGACGGGACGCTGGAGCTTGAGGCTGCCTGTCGAACCGTGGAACTGGGCAGAGCCAAAGGTAAAGATTCCGCCATCAGATCCGACAAGCCAGTAGCCGTGTGTTGGCGTTGACGGTGGCGGTGGCGGTGGCGGAGAGCTAACCGTAAGTGTGGCTGTGCCGGCGGCGGTGCCGTCGGTGCCGGTGATGGTGTAGGTGCCGGCATGGGTGGCGGTGCAGGTGTGGGCGCTGTTGTCACAGGTCGCCCCGGTGCCGGTCGAGTTGGGGCTGATGCTCAGCGTGGTGGCACTAGTCACATCGCCCAGGCTGTTGCCGTACTTGTCGAGGCCGGTGGCCGTGTAAGCCTGGGATGTCCCGGCGGCGACGCTGGGCGCGGCTGGCGACAGGACCAGATGGTTCAGGGCGCCAGGGTTTACCGTGATGGTGATGGGTGCAGAGAGGGCGTCTGGCGCGTAGCCATTGGTTACCTTCATGGTGAAGGTGAATGGCCCGCTAACGGTGGGGGTGCCAGACAGGACGCCAGTCGTTGGGTTCAAGCTCATACCGGTCGGGAGCGTGCCGCTCGCTACGGCGAAGGTGGGTGGCGCGGAGCCGGTGGCGGCAAATATGTAGCTGTACGCGGATCCGGCAGTGGCTGAGCTCGGGGGGCTGACTGCGGTGAACGTGGGAGAAAAGGAAACTAGAAACGGATAGGCGGTGATGGTGCCGACCAACGGGCTGCTTTGCTGGCCGGTGGTCGTGGTAGTGGCTACTTGGGCGTCGGTGGCGAATGCGTAGAGAATGTGGATTCCGGGCTGCAGCGGTGCGGTTGTGGCCGTAAAGGCGTTCGCGGCCGTTTTGGTTGCGTCTCGCCATGGCCCCTGCCAGGAGTCGACCTGGTACTCCACCCCTCCGACAGCGGGGGACTGGGGGCTGAAGGCGGTCGACGCGGTCAATGTGAACGTCGGGGTGGCCGAGGTGGCGGTAGTCGCCGCCAGCGGCGCGATGTCCACCTGAAGTGGCAGGCTCTGCGCCCGCTGCTCAGTGACGACCGTAACACTGTTATCGCTTGAAAAGTTGGCGACGTAGATCTTGTTGGTCACTGGGTTGACGCCCACCCCACGCGGGTAGGTGCCGACGGTTACGGTGGTGGTGGTGTTGGTCGCCCCGTCGATGACCGTGGCGTTGTTACTGCCCCCGTTGGCGACGTAAATCTTGTTGGTCGTGGCGTTGACCGCCACTCCCGCTGGATTGGGACCGGCGGCCACGGTAGTGGTGGTGTTCGTCGCTGCGTCGATCACCGTCACGTTGGCACTGCCATAGTTGGCGACGTACACCTTGTTGGTGACGGGGTTGACCGCGACTCCGGCCGGACCGGCACCCGCGGCCACGGTGGTGGTGGCGTTGGTGGCCCCATCGATGACCGTCACATTGCTGCTGTCCTCGTTTGGCACGTAAATCTTGTTGGTCGTCGCGTTTACCGCCACATCGTGCGGATGGGTGCCGGCGGCAACAGTGGTGGCCGTAGTGTTGGAGGCTCCGTCGATCACCGTCACGCTGGCACTGAGATAGTCGGCGACGTACACCTTGTTGGTGACGGGGTTGACCGCGACTCCGGCCGGGCCGGCACCTGCGTTCACTGTGGTAGTGGTATTCGTGGCCCCGTCGATGACGGTCACGTTGTTGCTTGAAGAGTTGCTGACGTAGATCTTGTTGGTCACCGGGTTGACAGCCACCCCGTACGGCGCCTCGCCGGTGGGAACGGTGGTGGTGGCGTTCGTGGCCCCGTCGATGACGGTCACGCTGTTGCTGCCTCCGTTGGCGACGTACACTTTGTTGGTGATGGGGTTGACCGCCACCGCAGCCGGATCGCTGCCGGTGGGAACGGTGGTGGTGGCGTTCGTGGCCCCGTCAATGACCGTCACGTTGCCGCTGTAGTTGTTCGTGACGTAGGTCTTGTTGGTGATCGGGTTAACCGCAACCTCGTATGGCAGGGTGCCGGCGGGAACGGTGGTGGTGGCGTTCGTGGCCCCGTCGATGACGGTCACGCTGTTGCTGCCTCCGTTGGCGACGTAGATCTTGCTGGTCACCGGGTTCACCGCCACCCCCTCGGGGCTGCTGGCGGCGGCCAGAGTGGAGGTGGTATCGGTTGCCCCGTCGATGACGGTCACGTTGTTGCTGATGCTGTTGGTGACGTAGATCTTGTTGGTGATCGGGTTCAGAGCCACTCCGTAGGGGCCGGCGCCGGCGGGAACGGTGGTGGTGGCGTTCGTGGCGCCGTCGATCAAAGTCACGTTGCTGCTGCCTTCGTTGGCCACGTAAATCTTGTCAGTGACGGGATCGACTGCCACCCCATACGGCAGGCTCCCGGCGGCCACGGTGGTCGTGGCGTTGGTGGCCCCATCGATGACCGTCACGTTACTGCTGCCTTCATCAGTAACGTAGATCTTGTTGGTGACGGGGTTGACCGCCACTCCAGCCGGTTCGTTGCCAGCTCCCACCATGGTGGTGGTATTGGTGGCCCCATCGATGACCGTCACGCTGCTACCGCTGTTATCCGTGACGTAGATCTTGTTGGTGACCGGGTTGACCGCTACGCCATACGGGTAGGCGCCGACGGGCACCGTGGTCGTAGTATCAGTGGCTCCGTCGATGACCGTCACATCATTGCTCGACAGGTTGGTGACGTAGATTTTGTTTGTCACCGGGTTGACCGCCACCCCATTCGGGACCGTTCCGGCAGCCACGGTGGTAGTGGTATTGGTGGCCCCGTCGATGACGGTCACGTTGTTGCTGATGCTGTTGGTGACGTAGATCTTGTTGGTCACCGGGTTGACCGCCACCGCGTATGGGTTGGTTCCGGTGGCCACCGTGGTGGTCGTATTGGTGGCGCCGTCGATGACGGTCACGTTGTTGCTGGCTTCGTTGGTGACGTAGGTCTTGTTGGTCACCGGGTTGACCGCCAGCTCATGCGGGCTGCTGGCGGCGGGCACCGTGGTGGTGGCGGTTTCTGCCGAAGCGGGGCCAGCCAGGACCAACGCCGCGGAGAAGGTTGCCGCCGGGGCCAACAGCAGCCTGAAGACAATTCTTTTGTTTACCGGCCGCTTCGACATGGTGCCTTCCAAGTGCCGCGATGGACCCAGTTGCCCGTCGCTCATAGCCATTGTGAAGGCTGGGGGGTTTGTATCACTCGACCTTGAGCGCCAATCTGTTGACATTTGACGCCAAGACGAGCAGGGTCGGTGCAATGACCGCGATGGTGCGTGCGCAGGCGTTGCGCGGCTACCCAGAGCTGGTGAGGGACCTCGGTGGCAACCCGAATCGCCTCCTGCGCAAAGCCGGCGTCGATCCCGCCGCGATCAACCAGCTCACGGCGTTCATCAGTTTCGAGACTCTCATCGACCTACTGGAGCGCTCGGCTGACAACCTGAGCTGCGCCGACTTCGGCCTCCGGCTGGCCGAGCGTCAAGACATCGGGATCTTGGGGACCCTGGCCATGGCGATGCGCCATTCGGCCACGGTCGGTGAGGCCATGAGCTGCGTCTCGAAATACCTGGGCGTGCACAATGCTGCCCTGGCGTTCACCATCGAACCCGAAGAACATCCAAATCGAGCAGCGCTGGTGTTCGAGGTGCTCGATGCGCACGCTCCCCATTGGGCGCAGACCGCTGAGCACGGTGTCGGGCTGACCTGGCGAATCATGACGCTGCTCTCCGAGGGCCGTTGCCGTCTCTTCGAGGTGTGGTTCCCCCATCGACAGGTGGGAAGTACAAAGAGCTACCGAGACCGCTTCGACGCCCCGGTGACCTTTCGCGCCGATCACCCGGCCCTGATCATCGCCGCCCGTGACCTTGACCTGCCGATCTCAGAGAGCAACCAAGAGCTCCACGACGTGGCCACCGAATACCTGGCTAGCAAACTCGTTAGGGGGCGCACCTCGTTCACGTCCCAGGTCCGTGATGCCATCGAGGCCCTGCTAGGCACCGGGACCTCCAGCTACCGCCAGGTGGCGAATGCCCTCCATGTCAGCCCTCGGACCCTTCAGCGCAGATTGCATGAAGAGGGGACGACCTTCGAGGTCCTAAAGGACGAAACTCGACGCGACCTCGCCCAGCGCTATCTGTCCCAACCCGACGTCCCGCTCTCCCAGGTCTCAGCCCTCCTCGACTACAGCGAGCAGTCGGTGTTCGGAAGGAGCTGTCGACGGTGGTTCAATGCTCCACCCCGTAGCGTTCGCGATCGTCTGATCACGGACCTCGCCGTCTAACCATTTTTGACGGTGGCGCGCCTGCAGTCTGGACGCATCGAGAGGCAACGTGTTCTTGGCGGGACCGTGCCGAACTCCTCCGTGCTCCTCACCAAGTGCTACAAGACGGTTACGTCGCAAGACACAGGGATGACGGACACCAACGGAAACGCCGCTGTCGATTTCAGCATCTCGGGGGCAACACCGGGATACACCGTGCAGCTCACGGTGAGCGTCGGTGCGGCGAGCGTCGGTGCGGCTTCATGCCAAACGAGCTTCACGCCCTCATGAAGACATCACGAAGAAAGGATTAGCCATGAGCATTCTTCGCGGGTTTCTTCCCAGGCCCGTCCGACGAACGATGCGCCCCGTCCGTAGCACGGCGGGCTCCCTCAAACGAAAGGCCACGCCGAAGCCGATTCGTAAGGTCCAGCACGCCAGACATCCGATTGGTACGGCCACACTCACGTTGGGCGGAAGGGCCGACGCTCCTTCTTCAAGTAGGGACCGGGCGATGACGAGCTCTGGCGGACTGCCAACGTTGTCCGCAGGTTGGCATCACAGCCCGGCATTCTGGGGCACCCTCGCAGGAGCAAAACATCGACCAGACTGCTGAGATGTCGATCTTCATTCGTGACGCCACGATGACGGACATGGAGGAGCTTCAGGGCGTGTTCCAGACAGCATCGCTGTCGAATGAAAGCGACCGTGGGCCGCTACTCGAGCACCCCGAGCGGCTCATCCTCTCCGATAGAGGCGTTCGAGAAGGACGGATGAGAGTCGCTGTGGGAGATGATGGCGCGGTGGTCGGCTTTGCCACGTATCTGATCTCCGATGGCGTAGCAGAGCTTGAAGACCTCTTCGTGGATCCTCCGTGGATGCGGCATGGCATCGGACAGGCGTTGGTGCTGGACATAGCAGCACGGCTGAAAGGGATGCACTTCGAGACGCTGGAGGTAACCGCCAACCCCCACGCCATGCCTTTCTACGAGCACCTGGGCTTCGTGGAAGTCCGGATCGTCGATACTGCCTTCTACCCGGCTCCCCGAATGCGTAGATCACTCGGGTAGCTCGACAGTGACAGCCCACTTCCGGCGAAAGGACGGTACGTTATGGCCCGGCAAAGTGCGGAACGTGGCGCGCCACAGGGCTGACGCCAGAGACGTGGGCCTGACGAATGGCGGGGATCTCAGCTAACGCCTGCAGTGTCGGCCCCCCGTCGGAGGCCATGTCCACCACCGTTCCGAGGCCGATCCCAACCCCGCTACCCAAGAACGGCGCGTTCCCGTAGTTGAACAACCCACCGTCTGCCGCGCTGAACCAGTAACCCCGGCCGTCGGGCATCGCCGCCATGGAGACAATCGGCTGGTTGAGGTGGATCGAGCCGGTCGATCCGTAGAACGGGGCATCGCCGTAGGAGAAGATCCCGCCGTCGGAGGCCACGAGCCAGTACCCCTTCCCGTCAGGGGTGGGGGCCATGCCGACAATGGGCTTGTTGAGATGGATGGAGCCTGTCGATCCGTAGAACTGAGCGTCGCCGTAGGAGAAGATGCCGCCGTCGGAGGCCACGAGCCAGTACCCCCTCCCGTCAGGCGTGGGGGCCATGCCGACGATGGGCTTGTTGAGATGGATGGAGCCTGTCGATCCGTAGAACGGGGCGTCGCCGTAGGAGAAGATCCCGCCGTCGGTGGCCACCAGCCAGTAGCCGCCGGCATCGAGCGTCCCCGCCATGCCCACGATTGGCTTGTTCAGGTGTATCGCCCCGGTCGATCCGTAGAAGTTGGCGTCGCCGTAGGTGAAGATCCCTCCGTCGGAGGCGACCAGCCAATAGCCCCCGTCGTCACCGGTCGCCGCCATACCCACGATGGGCTTGTTGAGATGCAGGCTCCCAGCGTCGCCGTAGTAGCCGGCGTCCCCGGTGTAGGCGACATTGCCCTTGGAATCCACCTGGTAGTAGCCGATCGTCCCGGTGCCAGAGAGATTCCCGGACCACCCTGTACCCACAGAGCCCCGGATCGTCATTGTGGCCGAGCGGTCGCCGAGCGCGCCGGGATAGAAGTAGACTTCCACGGTGCAAGCAGCCCCAGCCGCGAGGACGATGGTGCTGACCCCGTTACCGGAACAGTCGCTTGACGGGGTTACCACGTAGTCATTCGCGCCTGGACCCGAAAAGGACAGATCATTTGTCAAGAGGTCAACGGTGTCGGTGGAGCTGGCATCGTTCTGCAGACTGAAGGTGTCCGGGCCCGTGGAGGTGCCGAGTGTCGTGTCGCCAAAGCTCAGGGTGTTGGGCGTCCCAGTGCCCGCAAGATTCACTGTCCCGGGTGCGCCGATTGAGGGATTGATCGTGATGGTGGCCGAGCGGTCGCCGAGCGCGCCGGGATAGAAAGTGACATTCATGAGGCATGAATAACCAGGTGTCATCGTGATGGTGCCGGTACTGGAGCCGGCGCAGCCGGGCACCGCCAGCCGGTAGTCGCCCACGCCAGGCCCCGAAAAGGACACACCGGTCGAGAGGTCGACAGTGACGGTGGAGGGGTAGTCGTTGTTCAGCCAGAAGCTGTCTGGGCCCGAATGGGTGCCGACGGGAACGTCCCCGAAGCTCAGGTTGGCGACGCACTCGCCATTACCACCGCTGCATCCCGCCGCGCCCACCGTCGTGTTCATTCGAGGAGAGGACGCACCCGCTCCGGAACCGTTGGCGACGACCGATAGTGCGATAAGCAGTGCCCCCAGCCAGAGCCGCTACCACCCCTCGACGAACTCGCACAGCCATTGTGCCCCTCCTTCTCCTGGAGCGCGTTGCTCCTCGCCACCTGGGTTGCAGAACCTAGCCGCCCTTGCGGGGTGGTGGGAATGCAACGCTTCATTGGGAGGGTATGTCAGCTCGGTAACGCCTGAGTAAATCGGAATGGAGGGCCAGATATCCTCGAAGCGCCGTTCGGCGGTGGGCTAAGAACCCTGATTCCAGCGGAGCTTCTGGTCGTCACATCGCTCAAATCTTGCGCCCTCCAAATGGCCTCGGCGCGACACGAAAAAGACACAAGAACACCGAAAAGACACAGAATCACGGCCAGTAGCGGTCATTGCCGGCAACGGACGGATACCATGTTTTCCCTGTTCAGAGGGCGTAAAGGACACCTGACCTCGGCGTACACATTTGCGCCTGGGTCGGTTCGAATCCCGCCACCTCCACGAACTACAGGCCGCTGACCAGGGATTCTGTCCAGTCAGCGGCCCAAAAGACACGAAAAAGACACAAGAAATTCCTCGGAGCCCCGTGAGAGGGCCGGCGGTCCGAAAACAGATCGAGCCTTCGGCTTCTAGGCGCTCTCATTTAGACCGTCAAGTTGGTCAAGGGGAAGCCGCAGGCTCGCGAGGACTCGGAGCAAAGCGGAGTCCCGCAGCGAACCCTTGACCAACCGGTCCTGTCCCCGAGATCACAATGCGAAAAGGCCGGTCTGTGGCCGGCCTGCATGCGCCTTTTCAGGTTGCCACGGCGTCCATGCCTCCGGTTCGATCGGTGGCCCCATAACGAGGTCGGCAGTCGAGTCGGAAAGAAACGGGCCTCATTCACCGCTCGATATGACGATCAGTTAGCAGGGGCGAGTTCGCCGTAGAAGTAGGACGCAGTGACCCCACCGTCCATGAGGACGTCGCTGCCGGTGATGATCGCACCATCGGGACCCATGAGAAGGGCACCAACGGTTCCCACTTCGTCTGGGGTGCCACCACGCCCGGCAGGGCACAGCTCAATCATCCGCCGGTATCCCTCCCCGCGGGGGCCCGTCAACTCGTCCCGGGCCAGTGGAGTGAAGATGATGCCAGGACTGATCGTGTTGATCCGGGCACCTCGCTTCCCCCACCGAACTGCCTCGGCCATGACGCGCAGTGAGTTCCCACGCTTGGCGAGTTGGTAGGCGTGGAGAGAGTCTGTTACGAGGTCGGGCGCGAGCATGGGAAGCGTCAGTAACTCGTCGACTGGAGTGGTCGCTAGTGCAGCGTTGTGCTCGGCGCTGAGAGCGTCGAGCCGGTGCCCCGACTGCGAAGCGATGACCACACCCGCGCCACCTCTTGCGATGACGTTGCCAAACTCTTCAAGTACAAGTGCAGTGCCATACAGATCAACTGCGAGGATCGTCGCCGGGGATGCCTGACTCGGTGAGACACCTGCGGCATGGATGAGGCCGGTGACGTCTCCGAGCCCAGCAGCGGTCTCTACGAGTGCCTCAACCGAGTCTCGCTCGGACACATCCACCGTTGCGGTGCTCAGCTCGAATCCGGCGTCTCGCAGCACCTCGGCGGCAACGTCAGCGTTCTCCTTGCGCAAGTCGGCCAATACGATGTGCTTTCCGGCGCTCACACGCCGGGCGATTGCCAGGCCGATGGAACCTGCTCCGATGACGACGACAACTTCGCTCATGGTCTACTCCTGGAAGTGGGTATCGGGAGGCACGCTGCAACTCCCGCCACGATTGATGGACTGGCTGAAACCTACAATTGAGCCCGATCAGACGGTTCGCTCCCGGTGTGGCGGCTTGTAGGTAGCGACGGACAGGACGTGCCTCACATGCGCCGCATCCGCCACCCCTTCCCGGCGGACGGGGGC
Source organism: uncultured Acidimicrobiaceae bacterium (assembly GCA_963764305.1). GTDB lineage: Bacteria > Actinomycetota > Acidimicrobiia > Acidimicrobiales > RAAP-2 > Bog-473. The sequence goes on from CAVXSD010000009.1 coordinate 340,683, forward strand.
AGTCTCAACGGTGATGACGCTCGGGCGTTTTGAGGCAACCTTTGACGTTGATCCGCCCGGTGGCACCTGCCCGCGCTGATCGCCCCCGCCCGATCTGGCCGAGGCATCTCGGGGCGGGAGAATGCCTGCTGGACGGATCTTGCGGTGCTCCCAAACATTTCCATAAGCTGTACGGAAATGAGTCAGCGGCTTCAGGCACTGTGACCACCGTCGATCCGCTGTTCGATCCTGCGGTGATCGAGGAGCCATACGAGTACTACGCAGAGCTCCGGGAGCTCGACCCTGTTCACGAAGTCCCCGGGACCGGGACGTACCTCGTGTCGCGCCTGAGCCTCATCCAAGAGGTGATCGCCGATCCGGCGAGGTACTCGAGCGACACCATCAAGTTCTTGCACCTCGATCCGAAGGGCCATCCTGAGCTCTGGTCGGCCAGTAGCGAGATGGTTCAGGACCTCGATGTCCCGATGGTTCTTGCCACCGCCGATCCGCCGGACCACGGCCGCCAACGCAAGGTGCTGAGCCGGCTCTTCACCCGAAGCTCCATCGAAGCGAGGGAGACCGAGGTCCGGGCTCTCGTTGATGAGCTCCTCGATCCTCACCTGAGCATCGGTGCGATGGAGTGGATGAGTCAGGCCGCGATCCCTCTGCCCGCGGTAGTGCTGTCGCGCCTGCTCGGCCTGCCCGACGAGACAGCCGAGTTCGTCCGGGACTTCGGTTATGCATCGGGCGAGCAGATCAGTGGGTTCGCATCTGAAGAACGGTGCCGTGAGATCCAAGAGATCATCGGCGACCTGGGCCCAGTCGCTGATGCCTACGGGCAAGCACGCGCCGCAGCACATCCCGATCAGAACACCGTGATCGGAGTGTGTGCAGACGCGGTGAACTCCGGTGAGTTGAACGACCTCGAGGCCTTCGTCATCCTCTTGTTGCTGGTGTCCGCTGGAAGCGAATCGACGACCAGCCTCATTGGGACCGGTGTCTCGATCCTGGCCGGAGACCAGCCCCTTCAGGAGCGGCTCAGAGCGGATCCCGCGCTGGTAGAGACGTTCATTGAAGAGGCCTGTCGCATCGACCCTCCGTTTCGAGGGCACTACCGCCGGGTGACTCGGGACACACAACTCGCCGGCGTCAGCCTCCCCGCCGAGGCGCGGTTGGTGCTGCTGTGGCCCGCGGCGAATCACGATGCGTCCGCCTTCGAGAACCCGGATGTGATCGACGTAGAACGCGACACCCCGCGCCGCCATCTCGGCTTCGGGTGGGGTATTCACCTCTGCCTCGGAGCCCCGCTCGCGGGCTCGAAGCGAGAGTGACCGTCGAACAGCTCCTCGCTCGGACCTCTCGGTTTGAGCTCGACGTGCCGGCGGAGGACCTGCACCACCATAAGAGCCTCTTGGTTCGCCGCCTGGTGGAGCTGCCACTTCGTCTGTCGCTGTAAGGCCGAAGCGTCCGGTGGTGACCTTCCAAAAAAAAGATGATTCTTTGGCTTACTTGCCCCTCTTACGACCTCGCTGCTCATGACCCCGCCTGCCCATGTTCAGGTTGATACCGGCGATCACGGCGTCCAATCCGATCTCGAAGAGCTCGTCTCGGGACAGATCAGCGGGAGACATCACACCCTCAAAGGTCGCTTCACCACCCATCGAATCGGACAGAACGTCAAGCTCGATCTGTCCCAGCATGAACGTGAACAGTGTGGCGAACGCCGTCGATGCCGCGCCGGGCGCAAATCCCCCAGCGTGAAGGATCGACATCGCTCCTTCGGCCAGCCGCATGGCCTCCCGACTGCTGCTTCCATGGCGGCTGAACGAGAGACCCGGGTGCTGGCGCATCGCTCCTCGGGCGCCGCGCTGAAGCTGGCGCATCCGCTGGTCCCATGATCCTGCCTCAGGAGGAGGCACTTCCACTGAGCGCAACGCATGGTCGACGACCAACTCGTTGAGGGCCTCCTTGCTGGTGACGTAGTTGTAGATCGTCATGACCGGAACGCCCAGTTCGTTCGCCAGCGACCGCATAGTGACTTCGTCGAGATTCGACTCGTCGGTCAGCTTCAGCGCGGCCTCGACGATCTGCTCTGTCGTCAACGACCGAGGACGGCCACGGGGCCTGACCCTCGGTTCGCCTGGTTTTTTCACGATCATCTTCGCCAGTACATCATCTCGGTCGAGCCCCAGCCCTCATGGTGCCGAGGTGACCGCCGACCAGTCAGAGTTCGACGCCCGATCGGCTAGGAGCTAAAGGCGAGTTCTGCCGCGTGCACGTCGGCCACCAGATTGCCCAGGGTGAGGTTGATGTCCTGGAAGTGGTATCCCCAGGTGGGACCGGCGATCTCGTTGACGAGCGGGCGAGTGTCTCCGCTCGCAGCGACGGGTGTCACCTGCAACCAGCTCGCGCCGCCCTCGGTCTCACAGGTGCCCGCGTACTGCTCGGGGTAGTACAGCCATGGGGTGCTCACCGCAGGCGCTTTGGTGCCATCGACGGGATGGGCAGCGGTGTACTCACCGGCCAGTAGGCGCGCGTTCGTGCCTTTCTTCGAGACGCCCGACCAGGTCAACGACGACATCGCGCTGAGTTCGAATACTACGAGGCTGACATAGCAGCAAATACGTTGAAGAAGGGGCCAGAGTTCGGGATGCCTGCAAGCCGATCCGTCCTGTGTAGCGAGCAGCCGGTTCCGCATTGGGCCGGTGCACCGCTGACCGAGGCACCGCGGAAGGAGGACCATGCGACGTTTGCACGCCGCGATTCCTGGCACTCTCTGAGGTTGCAGGAGGTAGCTTCCGGCGCCCAGTCCTTCCTGACTCGTCGCGAGAGGCGACTTAATGCTTCGCAGCCCCATCTCTGAAGTGTCATTTAGGCCCGGCAGCTCCTCACCTGACTTACGCCGGCTGCGGGCCTGTGGAGGCAGGATTAGCCCGACACCCGGTTTTGGTCGACCCGCAGCTACATGGCCGGGTACACGCGGTACCGGTCGATGCCGTCCCTCTGCAGCCGCAGGTGCGGTGGGCGACGGGCCCGGCGGGTCATCCGAAACATGGTCTTGGCGACCGTTTCCCGGGACCAGAGAGACCCGCAGGAGACCATCGCGGCGTAGACCCGCTCCACGGTGAAGACCGGATCTCCCCCACCAGCAACCCCTGCGTCGACGGCTGCAACAACCTCGTCGCAGCAGGTGGGGACGGCCAGCTTGCGTTCTCCCAGGTAGAACGGCTGTCCAGGGATCGGCAGCGGCTGGCTTTTTGAGGCACCACCACCAGAGGTGATGACACGAAAAGCCAACCAATCGGGTGTCGTTGTTCCTGGTCTCGGCTTCGCGACTACGAGAAGTGTCCTCTGTTCACGGAGCGCAGTACCGCGATACTCGTTGCGAGACCTGTGCATCGTCCGGGTGCCCACGGTCCATATGGGAGTGGGCCGTGAGCATGTCCGTGACCGGGAAGGTCGTCGACGCTGACAACCCGAGCAACGGACTGTCCGGGCTGCGGGTTGTCGTCCGCGACACGTCGGCGATCGTCGCGAGCCAGCTTGGCGCAACGACCACGGGATCGGACGGCAGCTTCACCATCACGATCGCTGCCGACTCCTTCAGCGGCACCGAACTCGGCCCACGGCAGCTGGAGGTGTCGATCCGCACCGCCGTGGTGGGCCGGCTGCTCTACCTGCAGACCTACCCGGACAGCGACATCGACACGACCACCATCGACACTGTCTCGCTCAAGCAGGCCGACGTCACCGGCTGGGCGGTGACGCTGCCCGGCACCTCCAACGCACTCCCGGTGTGGGAAGGCACCGCGGTGCAGGCGTTCGTCGACGACAAAACCGCCTGGAGCGCGGTGAACACCGCTATGAAGAATGCAACGAACGCGATCTCGGTGATGCAGCTGGCACTGGACATGCCCCGCAGCTATCAGGCTAACGCCGCGGACGAGAGCCCCGAAGTCGTGCTCGACTTCCCGGACAGCTTTGACGGCACCACGTCGCCGACGACCGCCAACGATGCGACCACGTTCCCCCGGCCCGAACGGACGATGGTCACCGCCGCGCAGGGCGGCCGAGCGGTGAAGGTGCTGATTTCCAGTACCGGCAACGCCTTCATCAACTTCATCGTCACGGTCGTGCACGTGTGGAACCACCTGTTCCACGGCGCGCCCTACCCCGACGCCGGGGAGGTCCAGAAGTACTTCACCGAAGCGGGTACCACGGCCAAGGCCTTGACCTTCACCACGACCGGCATCAGCGTGGTGCACGCCAAGGCCGTGCTGGTCGACGCGGTGGATGCCAGCGCCGACCTGTCGAACGCCTTCCTGCTCGGGTCGCCGTTCGAACAAAGCTATTGGGACACCGGCAACCATCAGGTGTACGAGGCCCGACGTGGCTCGTGCTCCGGCGAGCCCGTTCCGGTGCACGACGTCAGCATCGGGATCCGGGGACCGCTGGTCAAAGACCTGCAGGACCAGTTCGTCGCACACTGGTCCAAGGCGGACGACGGCAGCGACCCGGCCGTCGCGTTCGACCAGTCCGCCGGTGGCGATCACCACGGCGAACCAAGGCGAGTACGTGGCCGCAGCCCAGCTGGTCCGGACCGTCAACGTGGACACGCTGCCCACGGTGCCCAACGGCGAGGAGGGCCTGCTGGAGGCCTACCTCAGGGCGATCGAGAACGCGACCGATTACATCTACTTCGAGAACCAGTACTTCACCAACGAGACGATCGGGAAGGCGCTGGCGGCGGCCCTCAAGAAACAGTCGAACCTGCAGGTGATCCTCATGGTGAACGTCGTCCCCGACATGCCGTTCTACCCGCACTGGCAGACCGAGCTGTTCGCGCGAATCCGCAAGGACGCGCCGAGTGCCGCCACCCGGTTCGGGGTCTTCACCGCCTGGTCGCACGAGGCGGCCTCGGCCGACCATAAGCGGAAGGACAACAAGGACAGCAACCCACTGCTGATGCCGAACTACCTACACACCAAGACGGCGATCGTCGACGGCAAGTGGGCGACCATCGGCTCGGGCAATCTGGACGGCGCCTCGCTCGACGAGTTCCAGATCATGCGGCCACTCATCGGCATCAACCGCAACGACGAACTCAACTGCGTGGTTTACGAAGGCGTGGACAACCATGATTCGACCGGCTTCGTCGACGCGCTGCGGCTGGCATTGTGGAGCGAGCACCTTGGTATCCCGACCACCGACTCGCGGCTGGCAGCGCCCGCCAGCCCGCCGAGCAACTGGCTGACGCTGTGGAACACCCAGGCCGCAGCGAAGCTGCAGGTCCTCGTCAACAGCCCGACCACCATCGACCCCAACAACGCCAACGGCCGGGTGCTCGCGTTCCCGCCGACCGCGCCCGGCGACTACGCCAAGTTCCTCGCGGCCGCCGGCATCAACGCCAAGGATGCAAACGGCAAGGTCACCAACCCGGTCTGCCTGCTCGAGCAGACCACCGCGTTCAACTTCCACACCGGCAAGTGGGCCGACGCAAGCAGCTAGACGATGCCCTCCTCCCTCGACCTCGCCATCCAGCGGCTCGGCAATGTGCTTGCCGACATCGCCGACGTGGTGGAACGCCCGGACGGCCCGGCCGACCTGCTGGGCCGGCTCGGCTGGGACCTGCCGCCCGAGGTCGACGACATCGGCCTTGCGGCGCTGGACTTCTCCGACCTGCTGACTGCGATCGCAAACCTCGAAGATCTGCTCGACGCGGGCACCACAGGCCTCGACCTCGACGCCGGCTTCGCGCAGGTGGCCGTTGCGCTCGGGCGAGTTCCTGCAGGGCATCGACACGGTTGTCAACGGTTTCGCATCGACCGGCGACTACCTGACCAAGACTGACATCGTCGACCAGTTCGTACCGCGGCTGCTGGACTATCTGCGTCGTCTCGAGTGCTGCAGTCGACGTCGCTGCTCACGATCGGCGCTGCTGATGTTCCTCGGCATCGTCGAGCTGCAGCCGTACCCCGCCGATCCGACGATCTACCAGGTCCAGCACGTGCGTCAGGTCGTGAACTGGGACCGCATCCCCCATCTGTTCAGCGACATCAGGGGCCTGCTCTCCGAGGCTTCCAGTGGGGCGTCGCGAACGCCGACCCGTCCGTGCTGGTCGAGCGGCGCTCGGCACAATCGTCTGCGGCCTGGGCGTCTGCGGTCAGCTCGCGCGCGCTCCCCGCCGCGCGCCGAGGGCACGCTGGTCGGGCAGGACGTGCCAGAGGCGGACACCGACCCGATGCTCCAGGTGTTCGTCAGCTTCCTCAAGGCGCTCGACGACTCCGGCGTCGACGTGGGGATCACCATGACCGGCCTACGCCCGACCACGGCCGGCGGCCTGGATATGGGCATCGCGTTCGCACCGTACGTGATGGGGGGCGGGGACATCGACGATCCCGATCAGCGACACTGTCACCTTCGGGATCGACGCCTCGTTGGAAGCGGACACCGGGATCGCCTTTGTCTACCGGGCTGGTTCCGCCCCGGTGATGAAAACCGGCCTCCTCGCGGGCAACATCGCCGACGTCGCTCGACGGGCACATCCTCGCGACCCTCACGGTGGCCAACGCGGACAAGACCCCGCTGCAACCTGCTCACCGTGGCGGACGGCCTCGGGATCACCGTGGGCTCGGTCGGCGTCGGCGGCGGGGTCGACGTCAACGCAGGCCAGCTCAGTGCGCTCGTCTCGGCCGCCCTCACCAACGGCGTCTTCACCCTGAGCACCAAGAACCTGGACTCGTTCGTCGCGACGATCATCCCGATCGACGTGACCTGCAACTTCAACCTAACGCTCGGCTGGTCCTCGGCGAGCGGCCTGTTCATCGAGGGAAACGCGAGCCCGCACTTCGACATCAACCTCAACACCGACATCGGGCCCTTCCACCTGGGCGTCCTGCACCTGGTGATGACGCTCGGGCAGCCCGACCTGCCAGTGGAGATCAGCTTCGACGGCAGCGCCTCGCTGGGTCCGTTACAGGTGGCGGTGCAACGACTGGGCGTCACGGCGGACCTCAAGTTCCAGCGCGGCAACCTCGGCCCGGTCGACCTCTCGCTCGGCTTCAAGCCGCCCACCGGGCTGGGTATCCAGATCGACGCCGGAGTGGCCGCGGGCGGCGGGTTCATCTCGTTCGATCCGGACTCAGGGCCGCTACGCCGGCGTGCTCGACGTCACGATCGTCGACACCATCGCGGTCAAGGTCATCGCTGTGCTCGACACGAAACTACCCGACGGTTCCACGGGTTTCTCGTTCCTCATGATCATCACGTTCGAGTTCCCGCCGATTCAGCTCGGGCATGGGCTTCACCCTGAATGGGGTCGGCGGGCTCGGCGGGGTCAACCGCACGATGGTGATCGACGCGCTGCAGGCCGGGCTGCGCGCGCACACGCCTCGACGACATCCTGTTTCCGCCGGACCCGGTCGCCAACGCCACGAAGATCGTCAGCGAGATCGAGTCGTTCTTCCCGCCGCAGCAAGGGCGATACCTGTTCGGGCCGATGTTCTCGATCGGCTGGGGCACGCCGACGCTGCTGGACCTCGAGGTCGGGGTCATTCTCGAGGTCCCGGACCCGATCCGGCTGGCGATTCTCGGCGAGATCAAAGCGAGCATCCCGTCACCCGACTTCCCGATCATCTCGCTGAAGATCCAGGTGCTCGGCACGATCGACTTCGGCCTGGAGAAACTCGCCATCGACGGCACCATGTACGACTCGTACCTGCTGGCGTTCCAGCTCGGCGGCGACATGGCGCTCCGGCTGAACTGGGGCGGCAGCCCCGAACTTCCTCTTCTCGCTCGGCGGTTTCAACCCGCACTTCACCCCGCCGCCGGACGTGCCGCGCTCAAGCGGCTCAGCATCAGCCTGGGCAGCGGCGACAACCCCCGGCTCGTCGCGCCTCGGCCTACCTCGCCGTTACGTCGAACTCACTGCAGTTCGGCGCCAACGTCGACGCGTACGCCGCGGCCGGCGGATTCGCCGTGCACGGATACATCGGCTTCGACGCGCTGTTCATCTTCAGCCCGTTCTCGTTCGAGTTCGACTTCTCCGCCGGCTTCGACATCAGCTTCGACGGCGCGACGCTGGCCGGCGTCACCCTGGACGCGTTGTTGTCGGGCCCCACCCCGTGGCACCTGCACGGCGACGCCTCCCTGACGTTCCTGTTCTTCAGCGTCAGCGCGTCCGATCGACCTGACCTGGGGCGACGCCGACCAGGCGACGCTGCCGCCCGCGACCGTGCTGCCCGCGCTCACGTCCGCGCTCGGCGACCCGCGCAACTGGACGGTCGGCTTGCCCAGCGCCGGCGCGCCGGCTGTCTCGCTGCGCTCGATCAGCGCCGGATCCCACCGTCATCGTGGTTCAGCCGACCGGAGTGCTCGAGGTCCGCGAGATCGTCGTCCCGCTCGACCTGCAGATCACCAAGTTCAACAACGCCACTCCGACCGACGGCACCGAGTTCGCGATCACCGACGTCCGGCTCAACTCCGAGCCCGTCACGGCCACGCCCAAACAAGAGGACTTCGCGATCGCGCAGTTCACCGACATGAGCGATGCGGACAAGGTCAGCGCGCCGTCCTACGAACTGTTCGACGCGGGCGTCCGGGTCGGCGACGTCCCGCTGCAGCAACGGGAAGGACGCGCCCCGCACGATCGAGTACGTCACCAAGATCATCGACGACTACCAGCAGGTATCCCGCGTGGTCGGTAGCTCTACCAGATGCCCGCAGCCGTGCACGGTGCGCTGACAAGCACCCGTGATCGCGGCCGCCGTCACCAACGACCGGGCTGCGCAGCTTCGCCTCGCACGCCCCGAACCCGATCGCCGTGCGGCCCACGAACTACGTCGTCGCGAGCACGATCGACCTCACCCAGCGCACCGACGTGCTGGCCGACGCGACCACGTACTACCAGGCGAAGGTGGCGCTCGGCATTCCTCCTGGCGCCATCCCGAGGAGCGGGCCGACGTGCAGGTGATCGCCAGCCACGAGGCGGCGCCCGAGGTGATGGCGACATGACGGGACCGACGGACGACGAGTTCGGCCGCCACCACTTCCTAGCCTGGTCGCGGCAGGGCATCGCCACGACGCTGAACAACCCCGACTACGGCAGTTCGCTTGCCGGACCGCCCCACGGTGACCGTCGACCTCAACGTCACCGCGCAGGACCCGGGGAGCGTCACGGCCGTCCCGACCGTCACGGTGCACACGTTCGGCCCGGGCGACGTGCTCGGCATCGACCCGCGGCAGGTGGTGCGCACCGAGCCGAAGGACTCGACCACCAACTTCGAACCGAACTACCTGGTCGGGAATCGAGTTCGACACCCCTGACTTTCCCTGGCTGTTCACGCCCGCCGCCCCGGCCGGCGACCGGATCCGGCCGTGGCTCACGCTGATCGTGCTGAAGGGATCGGAGTTCGCGCCGGTCGCCGGCGTGGTCAACGCCGCTGCCGGCCATCGACGTTACCTCGATCGCCGCGTTGCAGTCCCTCGACGACGCGTGGAACTGGGCGCACACCCAGGTGTCCGGCGACACCGGCCTCGCCGCGACGGCCGCCTCCGACCCGTCGAGCGTGATCTCGCGGCTGCTGTGCCCACGCCGGCTCGATCCGGAGACGGCGTACACCGCCTTCGTGGTGCCGACGTTCGAGATCGGCCGGCAGGCCGGGCTGGGCCTGGACGTCTCCGCGCGTGCACACCTCCGACCCGGCGTGGACGTCGACGCACCGGCACGCCGCTGCGGCTGCCGGTGTTCTACCAGTTGGCAGTTCCACACCAGCGACCAGGGCGACTTCGAGTCGCTCGTCCGCCGGCTGGTGCCCCGCAAGTTCGGCGCGAACATCGGCGAGCGGCCGATGGCGGTCGACGACCCGATGCCCGACGTGCCCGAGCGCCGGCGACCGCCGCTCATGCTACAAGGGGCTTTGCAGAGCATCGTGGCGACGACCACGCGAGTGGGACGACCCGGCGAAGACGGCGTTCCAGACCGCGGTGGCCGGTCTAGTCAACCGGGTGTCGCCGCTCGTCGACGACCCGAACGGGCCGGACCCGCAGGTGGTTCCGCCGATGTACGGCCGCTGGCCCGCCGGCGTCGACGCGGCTCACCGTGGCGGCGACCCGATGGCTCGACGAGCTCGAGCCTCGACCCGCGGAACCGCACGATCGGCGGGCATGGGCACCCAGGTCGTGCAGGCGAACCAGACCTCGTTGCTGGCCTCGGCATGGCAGCAGGTCGCCGGCATCGAGGCGGCGAACGCCGCTGCTGCGGCGAGCCCAGCTGGCCCGCGCCACCATGACCATGCTGCACGCCCAATTGAGCACGGCGCTGGCATCGACCATCCTCACGCTGACGGCGCCGTTGCACGCCAAGCTGCTCGCCAGCCCGAGGACCATCCGCGCGGCCATCGACGCCAGCCGGGTCCCGCTGCGGCTGACCTCGCCCACCGCACGCCGGTTGACCCATCCGACAAGCCTGATCCGGCGCCGGCAGGTCGCCCTGACCGGCGTGGAGGTCACGCCCGGCAGCCTGCTCGCTGCCATCAACTCCGGCCGGATCGCGGTCGTCCCACCGGTGACCCTGCCCGGTGGGCTGGTGCCGATCGAGCAGGTCGGCACCGGGATCGGCGGGGCGGCGGGACGGCGTCCGGCTCCGGTTCGGGTTCCTCGGGGAGCGGACGGGGTCGGGGTCGGGCTCCTCGGGCGGTTCGGGAAGCGGTAGTGGGTCCGGCGACGGTTTCCCGTGGTCGCGCTGGTTCCCCCTCACCCTCGACATCGACACGCCGGCCGGAGATTTCACCTTCACCATCGACGCAAGCCCGCAGCGGTCGGGGTCCGGTTCGGGGCCGGGGTCCGGCCTGGGGGCGGGCTCGGGTTCGGGGTCCGGCTCGGCGGTGGCGTCGGTGAACCCGGTGGCCTTCACGCTGGACGCGTCAACGCGGTGTCGGCCCAGCCCGACTTCGTGATCACCGCGCCGGAAACCGCAGTGGCACCGGGCGGAACCGGCACCGGCTCGGGCAGGGGCTCGGGCAGCGGTTCGGGAGCTGGCGGGATCGACTCCCCGGACGCGGCGCGGTTCCGCGTTGGCGCTCAGTCCACTCGCCGAGGCGTGGGCCGGGGTCGCCACCGATCCGCCCTTGGCCGAGGCCCTCGACTTCACGACGCTGAGCAACACACTCACCCAGCGGCTCGATCCCGTGCTCACGATCCCCGCTCGGATGTCGTCGATCGTGCAGGTCGCCGCGGGGCTCAACTGGCACCCGGCCGACCCGATCCGCGAGATCATGGCCGCACCGTCGTTCCCGCAGCCGATGTACGCGCCGTTGCGCGACCTGTCCTGCAGTACATCATGCCGGGCGCGGACCAGATCCCGAACGAGTCGGTCGGCCTGGTGCATGACCAACCCGCGTTCATCGAGGCTTACATGGTCGGCTTGATCCACGAGATGGCCCGCGCAACTGCTGTTCGTCGGCTACCCGACCGACTGCATGGGCACCTACTTCCGGCAGTTCTGGGACGTCAGCGGATACGTGCCACAGCCCGGCGACCCGACCGATCCGACCGCGCTCGCCGAGCTGCTCAAGGACATCCCGCCGATCATCACCTGGCCGCTGCCGGATCCGCTCGGCGCACCACAGAACCGCCCGGGACGTGCCCGACCCGATCGTGCTCATCGTGCGGGGCGAACTGCTGCGCCGCTATCCCGACGCGATCATCTACGCCGCGCAGGCGAAGCTCGACGGCGAGCCGCGCACCATCGACGACACGGCGCCCGACACTGCACCCGATCTTCCAGGCGGCCTGCTCACGCCGGACATGAACTTCTTCGGGTTCAACCTGTCCGCCGCCGACGCGAAGGGCGAGGCAGCCGAGCTCCCGAACGGCTACTTCTTCGTCTTCCAGCAACACCCGTCCGGGCCGCGGTTCGGGCTCGAACCGTCCGCCAACGGTACCGTCACGCCAATGGTCCGACCTGGCCTGGACGAACTTCGGCTCCGACTCCGCGGACCCGGCTGCCCGCAGACCGGTAGGCCCGGCGACGGCCGCGCCCACAACGAGCCCGACGTCATCGCCGCGAGCCGACGCTCGTTGCGCCGTTCACCGAGCTGTTGCTGGCCTCGTCGACCATGCGCCGGGTGCTCGCCCAGCGGCCGATCCCGCCCTTCCTGTCGGCCGGCGACACCCGACCGGCATCGTCGATCACGGGCGCCGACGCCGGCTATCCCTGGGGCGCCGACGCGGCCCAGACCGCCTACATCGCCGCCCGTCTGCCGTTCCGGGTGGGCATCCACGCCGACCTGATGATCCCGGACATGGACGCCCCGTCATGACACAAGCCTTCGAAGCTGCGGCCCACTCGCTGGTGGAGACCGGCCGCCGGATGCTCGGCGATGACGGCAAGGAAGAAGCGACGCACGAGACCGCCACAGTCGACCAGAACCTGACAGGCTGCCGGCTGGCATCCCGCTGCTGCTGTTGCCGGTGCGGCTCGAAACTCGTTTCGTCGACACAGCAACGGCGGAAAGCTCTGCGAACGCCGACGCAGGGGATGCCGCCAGAGACTTCGATCTCGCTGAGGTCGTCGTCAACCGGCCGACCGCGCTCGACCTCCTCATCCGCGTGTACCCCGACACGATAAGCACATCGTCGTTCGAGCCCGAGCTGACCAGCGACGAGATCGCCGCCGGGACCAGCTACTGGCAGACCGCGCTGGGGCGATACGGCGACCGACACCGCGGCGGGACGCCTGGACGCACGCTCGCGAACCAGTTCGGCGCTCCGCCGCGCGGCCTGGATCGCCACGACGATGACGCCGACGAACCTGGGCGGCACCGACGCCGCGCCGACCTTCCCGAGCCCGGCTACCAGGGCGAGCTCCTACGAGAAGGCGCCCTACCGCAGAAGCCCTTCCGCAGCATTGGATCGTCGTTCTCGAGCGCGGGACCACCAGCCGTACAGTGCAGGGCGGCCCGATCACGCCGAGCCTGGCGGTCGGCTTCGCCCCGCACGACGGCCAGCTGCCGGACGGGCTGTCCGGTCGACGCCGGCATGCGCTGGCTCGTCGACTTCGCCGAGGCGGAGCAGGTGGGATGGGCTACGCATCGACGCTCACCGACGAGACGCAGGCCGGCTTCGACCGGATCTCGTGTTCGGCGTCGCGACGCCGCCGACGGCGCTCCCGGTCAGGACGCAACTGGCCGAGCTGCTCGACGCGCACCACTACACCGACGGGTTCGCGCTCGTCCCGCAAGGGCGCTCCGACGAACAACACCTCGGACGCGGCGTCGCGCGTTCAGTACGCGCGGACCCGGACCAGGCGATCAGCTTCGCGGTCGAGGCAGGCGGCGATCTGGCCGCCGACGCCGGCCGCGGACGGTCCGACGCTGGCCCGAGCGCTGGGGCTGCCGACCAGCACGTTCAGCCACGTCGCTACGCCAACGGCAACGGGTGGGCAGCAACGGCGCCGACATGCTCACCGCGCTGTGGCCCGCCACGCTCGGCTATTTCCTCGACCAGATGATGGATCCGGTGTTCACCGCCGCGCAGCAGGAGACCAGTGCGGCAGTTCGCGCCGGGACACGTGCGGCCGCGCGGGTCCGCTCGCCGCGGTCCGGGTCGGCGCGACGCCATACGGGATCCTGCCCACGACATCGCTGGCCGCGGTGCTGGCCGCCAAGCCCACCACGTCGCGGCCGGGATCGCGAATGCCCGTGCGCGCGAGCGTGCTCGCCCAGCTTGCCGAACGCCTGCTCCCGTCGTGGGCAGGCGGCATCGGTGCGATCCCGCACATCGGCGCCAGCTCGGACCCGGACGCCGACCTGGCGCAGATGCTGGGCATGGACGCCAGCTCGCTGGACTACCGCGGCCGCCGGGTCATCGGGGATGACCTGCTGTGGAACATGCTGGTACGTTCGCGAATCCCGGCCCGCCGTCGGAGGAGTGGTGGACCGAGCACCTGGCGCGCGGGCAGGGCCCTGCTCGACGGTTGCAGCTGACCGACCTGGGACCCGCGGGTGATCCACACCGCCATGGGCACCGACAGCTACCCGGTGCCGTACTCCGAGCGTCCAGGACGCGCCGCTGTCGGAGACGGATCCGATCGCCGCGGACGCCACCCTGGACGGCGCCCCGGTCAACTACATCCCGTGGCTCGCGCACGCACCGATGGCCGACGTGTGGGCCGAGAACTACCCGGGCGCCAAGCCGACCTCGATCCTCTACCGCAGTGCTGCGGCAGTCGATGCTGCGCGAGTACGTCACCCAGGCCGGGCAGGCGCAGGTGAGTTCCGGCATGCTGGACGCGTCGGCGCTGCCGCGAAGTCGAGCTGGTCAACATCGACCGCGAGACGCCGACCACGACCGCGTACGAGATCATCGAACGCCCTATCGCGGCAGGGTCGACGCTCACGTGGGCGAGATACCTCGGCACCGCCGCCGGCGCGCCGCCGGAGTCCCCGCTCGCCCGGTTGGCCGATCTGCGCGCCGCGATGGACCGTCTCGCCGAGCTGCCCACGCGGAGCTCGACCGCCTGCTCTCCGAGACGCTGGACGCCGCAAGCCATCGCCTCGACGTCTGGATCACCGCGATCAGCACGTCCCTGCTGGCCGAGCAGCTCCGAACGGCGGCCAAGCTTACAAACTCGGCTTCTCGCACGACTAGCGCGTCGGGTACAAGCTCGACCGGAACGCGCCCTGACGAGCGCCGACACCGCTGTGCTGCATCTCGGCGCGTACGGCTGGGTGGAGAACAGTCGCGCCGACAACGTGGCGCGCGCGACTGGTCACTGGTGCCGAGGCGGCGAGCCGTGACCCGGCTGGACCGAGCCCGCGCGCAGCTCGCCGCGAACGACGAACGCACCGGCGCCGGTGCAGGTCCCGGACACGAGGACAGCGGCGGGTTCATCCACGCACCGTCGATGACCCAGGCCGCGGCCGGCGCGGTGCTGCGCAGCGGATACCTGAGCCACCGGGGCACGCCCGACGAGCCGACGCTGGCGATCGACCTGTCCTCGACCGCGGGTCGCGGACCGCGTTGTGGCTGCTCGGCGGCGTGCGCCAGGGGCTGAGCCTCGGCGCCCTCACCGGCTTCCAGTTCGAGGAACAGCTCCACGAGCAGAGCCTCGACATCTACGTCCAGCCGTTCCGCGACGCCTACCCGCTGGTCGGCGACGAGCTCACCCCGGACAACGGCCAACGGTGCCGTCGTACCGCCGTCGGAGGTCGTCGACGGCGTGAAGCTGCGCGACGCGTGGCAGTACGGCGCACTGACTCCCGGGCAGTCGTGGGGCACCGGGCTTCCCGCCGGCCGGCGACGCCCGCGCAGATCGCGGTCATCGCGATGCTCGAGGCGATCGACGACATGCTGAGCGCGCTGAGCGACGTGTCGATCGCCGAGAGCGTGTTCCAGATCATGCGCGGCAACTACGGACGGGTCGGTGGGATCCTCGACGCGGTGTCCCGCGGCGACCATCCACCGGACCCGGACATCGTGACCACGCCCCGGCCCGGGCTCGACGTGACCCACCGGCTCATGCTGCTCCTTGCCGGCGCTCCGCCAGCGCGCCGCGCATGGCGGGGGATCACGCGTCCGGCCGCGGCACCTGCTCGAGCCGTGGCTGTCCGACTGGGTCGCCGGGCGGCTGCCCGACCCCGCGACCGTGCGGGCGCTGGTGACCTGGACGGTGGCCCGGCGCAGCCCGAGCCAGCGACCGTCTCGCTGCGCGACCTCGACATCGGTCCGCTCGACGTCCTCGCGCTCGCTGACGCGGCTGACCGACCACAGCGGGCCGAGCTGGAGAGCAGCGCTATCCTGCTGGCCGCCAGGCCCCCGGCCGACGCGACACGGTCACGATCACCTACGCGGCCGAACGGGCCTGCCCGCCGGGTCGGTGACCTTCCCGGACCTGCTCACCGCGGCACGCGCGTGCGGTGCTGGTGACGACCGCCCGCCCGCTCGACCGGCAAGTCGTTCGCGCTCCCCGACAAGACGCCGGCCAGCGGCTCCATCGACCTGGTCGAGCTGGAAGGACGGCTCGCCACGGTGGTCACCGCGCGGACACGGACAGGCGCTGCAGGTCGCGGCCGACCACGCTGACTGCGCGCCCGACGACACCGTCGCCGCGTACAACGGTCGTCGATGCGCTCGTCATGCTCAGCGCTTATGCGCTCCCCGGCGGCGCTCCCGCCGGCGAACCTCCGGAGCTGGACTGCTCGATCTGGGCCGGCGCACCCTCGCCCAGCTCGCAGAGCACCAGGCGGCGCGTCACCGGCTCGTCGCAACGCTCGACGACATCACCGCCAACGCGCAGGCGGTGTTCGGTGCCGCCGTCCTCGCTGCTTCCGCAGCTCACCCCGCCGGACGCGGGCGACCTGCAGGCGTCGTTCGCCCAATCGGACGCGATGCAGGCCGTCGACCCGAACGCGGTGCGCCGTTGGCTGTTGCAGCTCAGCCATGTAGGACGTCCGCGGCGGCTCGACTCGCGGTCGCCACCACTCGGCTGCTCGGCGCGGACCGCCCGGCCGTCGATCTGGCCCAGCTGCCCGCCCGGCGATGACCGCTGGCTCGGTCTGCCGCTGGGCGAGAATAACCCGCCTAGCTCGGGCCGGGTCGACGATCGAGGCGGTGACGGACGGCGACCCGGCCAGCGCGCGGCGTACGCCGGGCTGCTCATCGACGAGTGGGTCGAACGGATCCCCGGCGAGACCACCACCGCCGGGGTGGCGTTCCACTACGACGAGCCGAACGCCCGCGCGCCGCAGGCATTGCTGCTCGCCGTGTGCCCCGACGAGCGGCAGATCTGGGACCTCGAGCTGGTCGCGCGACATCCTCGACGAGACCTCGACCTGGCCCAGATCCGCGGCGTCGACCTGGCCAGCATCACCGAGGTCGGACAGATCCTCCCGACCCTGTACTTCCCCTTCAACCTGCAGGCGGCGACGCCCGCGACCACGTTCGCGAAGGAGTTAGTGATCGATGACAGCGCCATCAGCGCCATCAAGCAGTTCGGCTGAGGTCATGACCTCAGGAGCGTTGTCGATGTTTCGGTGGCGCGGCTGTCCGCGCAGATCCTGCGGCCCTCGGTCACCACGTGGACCCGCCTCGAACCGCAACCCCGGGACGCGACGCTCGAACGGTCGCTGCAGGCGCAGGTTCGCGACCCGCTGTGGTTCCTCGCACGGCAGTGGCAGGTCGGCGAGTTCGCCGGCGAGGACGGGGGATCGCCGGTTCAGGCCACCCTTGGCCTGACCACCCGCCGCGCTGACCGGCTACCGGCCGGGACCACCGCCGCGGACGGTCAGCCGGCCGCCGCCACCGTCGCCCTCGACAACGCGACCGCGCTGGAGATGCAGGTCGAACGGCGTCCGGTAAACCTGAAGGTGCGCGGCAGCGTCCAACTGGGCCTGCTGTTCGAGGATCTAGCCAACGACTCGGGCCTGCCCGGCGCGACCGTGGACGCGTTCCGGGCGGCGTTCCCGATCGCCGCGGCCGACCCCGACCCTTACCTCGCGGGCGCGGACGGCCTGGCGCTGCGCTCGCTCGCCGCCGGGCGCGCGACTCGACGGCGAAGCGCTGTTCCGGTCGGCGCAAGCCGCCGCGGCGGGAACGATCGCGAATCCGCCTTTGCCCACCGAGGCGAGCGATCCGGCCACTGCGGCGGTGCTCGTCGACTTCGTCGCGCTCCGGGAAAGCGCCTTCACCGAGGACGTCAACGCCTCCGGCGGCGCGGGCGGCTCAGGCGGGTCCGGCGGCGGCACCAGCAGTGGTCCCGACTCCTGGCAGTCGGCCGACCTCGACTACGCGTTCGCCGTCGAGGCCGTCTCGACGGACGGGAATTCCCTTGTTCTGGAGGCCGATTCGTTCCCGGGCGGCGAGCTCGACTGGTACTCCTTCACCAGCGGCTCCGGACTGATCGGTTCCACACCGGTCGATCCGACGTACACGACGATCACCATGCTCCCCGGACACGTCACCTTCCACGGGATGCCATCGGATCGCTGGTGGGGCTTCGAGGACGGCAAGACCGACTTCGGGCAACTGGACGCCCAGCACGTCGATCTCGCCAAGCTGCTCGTGATGGAGTTCGCCCTGGTCTACGGCAACGACTGGTTCTACATCCCAGTCCCGAGCCCAATCGGTTCGGCGCAGACGGTCGACACGCTCGTCGTCACCGACACGTTCGGCGTGCGCACGCTGATCCGTCCGGTGGAGCAGTACCCGGTGCAGGGCAGTTCGCGGCCCTGGTCGATGTTCAAGATCGCCGATCCGTCGGGCGCGGTCGGGAGCGAGATCCTGCTGGCCCCGACGCTCGGACAGACCGAAGACGCCGATCCGATCGAGGACATACTCATCACCCGCGATCCCACCGCCGCGCTGGCTTGGGCTGTGGAGAACACCGTGTGGGGCGCGGCGGACGTCGGCGTCGACGGGTTCGAGGGCTATTTGGCCAGGCTGCGGGACGAGAACCAGGCACCTCCGCCACCGCCCGCCCCGGATATGCCGAGCGTCGCCTACACGTTGGAACATCCGCCGCCGGACAACTGGATTCCGCTCGTTCCGGTGCTTCCGTCGATCGGCGCGGCATCGGTGTTCCGGCGCGGCACCATGGACATCCCCGGCCCGGGCGACACGGTGCTGCAGCTGACCGCCGTCGCCGAACTCCTCGAGCCCGCCGGGCCTTTCTACCTCACCGACCGAGTAGTCACACCGATCGGCGTGAGCGCGCAACGCTATCTGCGTCGGACCCGGCTACCCGACGGAAACACCGTCACTTGGCTGGCGAACCGCAGCGGACCCGGCCGGGGCCTGGGCGCGTCCGGCCTGCAGTTCGACTATCTGCGCGACGCGACCGACAGCACCGGCACAGGCGGCACTGACAGCGGTACGAGCGGCACCAGCTCGAGCGGCACGAATGACACCTCTGGCAGCCCCATGCCTCCCGGCTGACGAACTGTCCCGGCAGCCGGGCTATCGCCGACCTCCGCTCGAACCGAGCTGAGCTGATGGCCGGGTCCGAGCACCTCGACAGTCAGAGCATCACGACATCAACGAAGACAGGACGCCCTGAAGTAGCGCTGGCTCCGCGGAGCACAAGATGGGGTACTGGGGCTCGACGCGGGTAGGACGCGGCGATCGTGGGCAGATGCCGAGTCCTCGTGTGAAGAGCACGTCGCGGCCACACCGCCGGGAAGGAGGGCATCAGCGTGACCGAGTGTGGCCCTCGAAGGCCTTCCAGAGCCCCGCCACGCTCCATCGGGCACCGTCATGATCGAGTCCGAGCACGGCCAGTCGAGCCCAGTTGATGGCACCGGCCCGGGTGTCGACGTCGGTCGCGATTCGTCGCTTGCCGCGCACCCGGGCATGGCGGCCGCCCCAGGGGCGGCGGACGAAGTGGGAGATCTTGCGCTCGACCTTGGGACGGTCGGCCCGATAACGCGCTTGCCACTCGGGGGTGCTCTGCTCGGAGCGGGCCGTCTGGAGGAGGTCTTCGTAGCGGCCGATGCTGATCGTGCGCCCCGAGCGCGACTTGGCGCACGCCCGGCGCAAGGGGCAGTGGGTGCAGTGGACCTTGAACGAAGCGCGTCCAGCACCGTCGCGGGTGGGGTTGATGGCGACGCGGTGGCCGACCGGACAGGTCACGCTGTTGGTCTCGAGGTCCACATCGAAGCGGTCCTTGGTGAAGAGGCCCGTGGCATTGCGCACCGGCGGCACCTTGGCCACCACCTCGAAGCCGGCTTCGCGGAACGCCGCTCGGGTGGCGCCGTCGGCATAGGCCGAATCGCCCAGGATCTCGGGCTTGTCCTCCTCGTCGGCCAGGGTCCCCACCAGCTCGTCGACGGCGTCGCGGTCAGGGGCGTTGGCCGGCGTGACGGCCACCTCGTCGATGAGCTCTGAGTCGGGGTCGATCGAGAGGTGGGCCTTGTAGCCGTCGAAGCGGCGGTTGCGCGACTTGTGGCCGTGGCGGGCCTCGGGGTCGACCGTCGAGATGACCCGGTCCTTGGCCACCTTGTGGACGATGCGAAAGACCCCGTCGTCGCCTTCTTCGACATCTTGGCCGGCGACGAGGGCCAACAGGTCGGCGGCGGCGGCGGCGCTGGCTGGCAGGGCCTCCCCGTCAATGGCACCGAGCGCGGCCAACGCGTCACGCACCAGTGCGTCGACGAGGGCGTCGCGGGCACCCTTGTCGTCCCAATCACACGGCGGCTTGCCGACGGTGTCGTAGTCGTCGTCGCGGACAAGGACGGATCGGACATCTTCGGCCAGGGGGCTGGCCACCTGGTCGAGGGCAACGAGCAGCTTGCGGATGGCGGCGCGCAGCTGGGTGACGGTGTCTTGGGTGGCCACGGCGTCATGGAGTGGGGTCGAGTCGAGGACGCGGGCCCGGCCCTTCATCGCCCCGGTCTCTTTGGCCACCACCTTGGTGTCCTCGAAGAGGCGCCGGGGGCGCTCAGAGGCCCGCAGGCGGTTGCGCTGGCCGACGAGGGAGGTCGGATGGAAGGCCACATAGCCGGTGTCGACCCCCGCGGCCGCCTGCCAGCGCAGGTCGAAGCTGAGCCGGTCGACCGCCTCGGCGTCACTCAGGCCCTCGAAGGCCTGGAGCACCATGACCGTGGCCATCACCCGGGCCGCGATGGTCGGTCGCCCCCGGGCCGACTCGGCATAGAGATCGGCGAAGTAGTCGTCGCCGAAGAGCCGCTCTCCGTGGTCGGCCAACAGGCGATAGAGCGAACCCTCCTTCAGCCGATCGCCGAGGATCTCCCTCGGACTCTCGAAGCGCTGCTGGACCTTTGAGCGACCAAGTGCCATGGACAAATTCCGCCCACCCCAGCCCATTTCGCGAATCGAGAGGCCACTATTTCAGGGGCGTCCTAGCCCTTCGGACTGCCTCCGACGGGTCAGCCGCATCCAGACCGGTCGCGACGTCCGGCGAGGCTGTCAACGCGGCCAGTTCCTGGATCACCAGTCGCAATCGGCCGTCGTTCGGTGTGGGGATCGAGGCCGACGAGTTGAGGGTGGCGTGGGTCATGCTCCCTGCCAGCCGACTCCTCCGGAGTCCACGTCGCTCAGCTCGACTCGGGCCGACAATCCCTCGGAACCGTTCAAACCACGCGGACCCACTAGGCAGTCGGCCGTCCAGGCTCTGAAAAGTGTGTCCATGACCCCGCCATCGGGGCACTCCGGTGTGGCGATCTGCTGTGTCAGTTTAGATTGACAATCAAGGATGTCAGTCCATGCTGACAGCCATGGACATCGAAAAACTCAGCGTGAATCTCTCGTCGGATGACCCGGCAATTGGGCTTCGCGCCTCGTTGGCGCTCCATCGCCTGGCTGAGAGGGTCGAAGCGAACCACGTCGCGTCGGCCCGGGAAAAGGGCTGGTCGTGGCAGCAGATCGGAGACGCTTTGGGCGTCACCCGTCAATCCGTGCACACCAAATACAACAAGGAGTCATCATGACCACCGAATCCGTTGTGCCAGAGGTGCTTCACGTCTGGGCCATCTATGAGGGCCGGTGAGGAGGCTCGTCGCCGAGGTGATCGCCGAACTGGCACCGATCACCTCTTGCTCGGCTTGTTGGAGAACCCGTCGATCGAAGTCGTGTTGGGCGTGAGCCTGCAGCAAGCTCGCCAGGCCCTTGTGTCGCTCGATCACGAAGCCCTGGGCGCCCTGGGTTTGGGGTCCGGCACCGACGCTCCCCCACTGCCGATGCGCGCCGTGCCGAAGAAGCCAACGATCAGAGCCGTCATGAAAAAAGATCGCCTCCGCATGACGCCCGCGGCAAAGAAGGTGCTTGAGGAAGCGGTCAAGCCCAATCGCCGGAAGACCCAGGTCACTGCCCAGCAGGTGCTGGCCCAGATCCTCACTCTCCAACCACCAGATCCTGCGGCGGTGCTGCTGGGCGCTCTCGGCGTGAACACGTTAGAGGTTCGGCGCCGATTGGATGCGGTCACGCTCGACAGCTGAGTCCCCAGCGACATTCACGACTTCGGGCGAAGGTGTCCGAGTCGGGCCGCCTACGGGCAGGCAACAGTGCGCTGGCACCAGGCTCTGCAGATGGTTCCTCGAGGCCGAACGACCTGGCCCCGTCTGCCAGCTCATGATCGAGGAGTCCGCAAGCCCTCGACCCTCTGGGTAGCCCAAAACCTGAGCCTCTCCGCGCCCGGCGAGTAGCTCCATGGTGCCGTTCCAGGGCAGTGCTAATGCCCAAATTCAGTCGGCCTGTGAAAGTTCACGATGCTCGACATTTTGGGGCACACAAGCGGGTCTTGCGCTACACGAAGAAGACACAGGAACACGGAAAAGACACCAAATGGCGGTCATTGACGGTCATTGGCGGTGCGGGACGGACAAACGTTGTCCCTGCTCAGAAGCCAGAAATGGCTCCGACGTCGATATACGCACCTGGGCCGAGTTCGGTTCGAATCCCGCCACCTCCAACATCGCCAGAGCGTTCGAGGATCTCGTGCGCCGATGCCATGGCGTCACTCACGCGGATGCCTGATGGCTGTGGGCATCCTTCGGGTCGATTGTCGTCTTGAACACCGTTTCGATGCTCCGGACCAAGCTGCCCTCGAAGGGAAGTTGGCTGGTATGGCCGACGTCCCTGCGTGACTGGCATCGTCGGGTGAAATCCGAAATCCCCTGCCGCCGATCGCCCCGTCGTGCCGACTGGCAGCTGGCGAACTGGCGAACTGGCGAACTGGAGCATGCAGCCGCCGGACCCCCAAGTGCGCCCCGAGCCGGCAACGAGAATCGACATGGCACGCCCTTGCCGGACTCTCTGGCGATCACAAGGCCCAGCCGAAGGGACGTATGGCGAAGAGCCTCCTGCCCCGGAGAACCGCTCGTCGCTGGTGATATTCCTACCGGGGCGAGGTCGTTCTTCAGGAGGTCCAGTCGACAAGTAGGTCGGGGGGCGGGCTTTCGGGTGGTGTGCCCAGGTCGACGCCAGTCACATCCTTGACCTGGCCACGAAACCAGATGGAGAACTCGTCGCCGGAGGTGGCGAGTTTCGTGAACGTCTTCTCGATGTCAGGAACCTCGAACCACACCAACATGAGGCTCCCCATCGGAGTCTCCTGCAGAGCCCAGGTCTCTCGGGCAAGTCCCGAGCACCGCCGCGCGGCTGCTGGCCACCGAGGGCGCGGTGTCGGCCCCGGCGCTTGGCCCGCGACCTGGGCACGTCGACGATGGTCGTCTCTACCCATTTCGGCAGGATGGAGGAGCTGACCCGACAGGTGATGCGCCGCGGGTTCGAAGATTTCGGAACCGAGCTGGACCGCGGCGCGGTCACCGACGATGCCGTCGCCGACTGGATGACCTACCTCTAGAGCTACCGCCGCTTCGCGCTTCGCGAACCCCACCTGTACACGGTGATGTTCGGTCCTGGACTGGCCGCGTTCAGGCTCGGTGATCCCGCCGACCTCGACGCGGCGAGGTCCACTTTCGTCTCGCTCCTCCGACGCATCCACGCCTGCGTCAACGCGGGCCGATGGGAGGTCGACGACGTCACCACCGCCGGCGAAGCTGTCTGGTCCGGTGTGCACGGCCACACCATGCTCGAGCTCCTTCGATGCGGTCGGCCGCGATCCGGTGCGCTCGTACAGCGAGATCCTCATCAGGATGTCGATTGGCCTCGGCGACGACGCCCTGGCCACCGCTCGCTCGCTGTCGACCGCCAGACGGCGGGCCGTCCGCGCAGACCGAGCCGAGGCCGCGTCTGCACCATGATCGTCGCCGTGACCGACGGCCGCAGCGAGACCAACGCTGCCGCGCGTCGCGGCCCTTCCGCGTCGAGCGCGACCGAATGACCGTCTGGGCGTGATTATGACCTAACGCGTCGGCAGATTGTTCTCGGTCAAGAGCGAGTTCCATCGCTTGGTCCGTTGGCATCGCCTTCTCGACTGCGTAGGCCTCGCCGAACGCTGCCTCGCCTTTCGATATAATCGTCCCGTCCTGGAAGGTAGGGCGAATGGCCAACGAGATCATTGCTGCATTACAGGCTTCCGAATTGTTCCGGGACCTTCCGCAAAAGCAGCTGAAGCGAATCTTCGATGCAGGAAAGGTGATGTCGTTCCAGGCCGGGGCTGAAGTTGTGGCCGAGGGCGAAGGTGCCGGACGGTTTTTCCTCATCCTGGACGGAACGGCCGAGGTCTTCGCACATGGCGTGCACATGTCGGAATTGGGTCCGGGTGACGCCGTGGGCGAGATCGCTTTGCTCGACGGGGGACCCCGATCGGCGACGGTAAGGGCAACTAGTGATCTCCGGACGTTCTCTCTTGCCAGCTGGAACTTTCGACCGTTCCTGGGCGAACCAGAGGTAATGCGCGCAGTGATAGGCGTACTCTGCCGACGACTGCGAAGTGCACGGGCGTCAGCCGTAGAGTAGGACGTTGCGAATAGCGCGGCGGATTGGCAGTTGGGATGTCATCTGATTGCTGATTGGGAGTTGGGGATTGGCTACAGCGTCCGAAATCGGGCGAGTCCCCACGCACGGCGGCGGCGTCAGGCACGCTCGATCTCAGAGGTTCTCTGGATTTGATCCGCTTCGATAGAATGCTCACACGAACGGCCGGCACTCTGAATACCTGAGTTTGAGGAGTGCCGTCATGAGTGATGACGAACCAACCAGCCCCGGGGATCCCGAACGGGGCACGACATCAGGGTCAACGCCTGCCGGAGACTCGGCAGGCGCGGCTTCTGTTCTGCCTCTCCCACCTGCGTCTTCGTCAGGTTGGCCAGGCTCTGCGACCATGGCCGGGCAAGCATGCCCGCCGAAAGTCCGACGACCCATGTCAAACATTCGGCGGGGATTGATCGTGGCCGCCGACCGGCGCCACGGCTGTGGCGACGCTACGCTGGGCCTTCCACCACGCGAGCGCGGCCTGAGCCGCCGGAGAATGTCCTGACTTCCCTTCTAACAGCACCACCTGGCGCACTCGCGCCTGCCGCGGCCGCGCCCAGTGGCGCTGTCCTTCAAAAGCGTCACGCACCGCTATGGATCTCGGGTTGCCCTCGACCGGCTGGACTTGGACGTGCCCCGGGGCGAGGTGCTTGCGCTGCTCGGACCGAACGGGGCCGGCAAGTCGACCACCATCTCGGCGCTGCTCGGCCTCGTCCGACCGCAGGAAGGCTGCGTCGAAGTTCTCGGGAGCGATCCACGGCAGTCGGTGGCGGCCGGGCGCGTGGGTGCCATGCTCCAGGCTGGCTCGGGCATCGGCCTCCCCCCCGGCGTCCGCGTCGACGAGGCGCTCGGCCTTGTTCGGCGGCTGTACCGCCGGCCAGCACCGCGTGACCAGATCGTCGAACGAGCGAACATCGGTGCGCTCCTACGCCGGAGGACCGACCGCCTCTCGGGCGGCCAGGCCCAGCGGGTCCGCTTCGCCATCGCGATCGCAGGCGATCCCGAGGTCGTATTCCTGGACGAGCCGACCTCCGCAATGGACGTGGAGTCCCGACAGGGATTCTGGCGCATGATGCGTGCATTCGGGGACGAGGGTCGAACAGTGCTCTTCGCCACCCACCATCTGGCGGAGGCCGATGAGATCGCCGACCGCGTCGTCGTACTCAACCACGGCAAGGTCGTCGCAGACGGCCCCGGCGCCACCCTGAAGGCGGCTGTGGCCACCCGGCGGCTCCGATTCGTCTGCGACCGGCCGGACCGTCCAGATTTCTCCGACCTCGAAGGCGTCACGGAGGTCGAGATCCGCGGAACCTGCGTCTCGATCGACTCCCTGGATGCTGACGCGACTGTCCGCGATCTGGTTGGTCGTGGCGTCCCGTTCCGTGACCTTGAGATGACCGGGGCCGGGCTGGAGCAGGCCTTCGTGACATTGACCGAGTGCCGTGCTGTCGAGGCAGCCCTCCCAACCATTCCCGCCGAGGCCCAGTCCGCGGTCAACTCTGACTCGAGACGAGTCGTGACCGATCTTTCGATCGCTCCCCCGAACCTGCCGGATCGTCAGAGGGGGAGCAGCTCAGAGGACTCCCTATCGTGTGACAGCTGGCGCAGCCGCCTGCGCCCACTTCTCGCTTTCGGCCGATTCGAGGTCGGGCGACTGTTGCGGAGCTGGAAGTTTCTCGCCATCACCGTCGGTTTCCCGGTGATCTTCTACATGCTCTTCCTTGGCGACCATACGGCAGACAAAGTGGTCGACGGCACGGTGCCTTGGCGCATCTACCTCATGGTCTCGATGTGCTCGTTCGGCGCGCTAGTCGCCGCTCTCAACGCAGCCGGTACCCGGCTCTCGATGGAACGAGCATCAGGATGGGCCCGCCAGCTTCGCATCACCCCGATTCCCGCCTGGTCGTATGTCGGTACCAAGATTGTCGCCAGCATGCTCGTGGTGTTCCCGGTGATCGTCTTGGTGGAGGCGGTCGGTGCCGGCTTCGGCGACGTCCGATTGGCTGCCACGACTTGGATGGAGCTGACCGTCTTGCTTTGGGCCACCTCCCTCCCGTTTGCCGTCCTCGGAGTCTTCATCGGCTTCCTGGTGACGACCGAGGCCGCGTTCCCCGTCGTCACCGGGCTCATGTTCGTCCTCGGATACTTCGGTGGGCTCTTCACTCCGGTCGACCAAATGCCTGGCTCGCTGCAGTTCGTTGCCCACCTCATGCCGAGCTACCACCAGGTCTCGCTTGCCATAGCCTCGCTCGACGGCCACACCTTGACACTCAGCCATTGGCTGGTCTTGGCCGGTTGTGTAGCGGTCCTTGGTTTGGCCATCGTCTGGAAACATCGGGTCGAGGAGGCCCGAGGCCTCGCCTGACTGGAACTTCTCATCCAACGTCGCTCTTAAGGATCAACGTCGGATGAAGGGGACACAACAGAAGGGAAGCCTTTCGACCGTCAGACGACGTCCCGCGCCACGAAAAAGACACAAGAGCATCGGAAAGACACCACACTGCGGTCGTTGGCGGCCGACCTCGGCGGTTGACGGATGACTTCAGAGATCCAACAAACGGCTGTGACAGGGTCATCGGCTCACGTCTCAATGACTGGCCATTGGAACGTGGCTCGTTCGAGGGACTCGGCCGGATGATTTCAGCTCCCGACACGGAGCGGGAAAGGATTGCGCAGGGGCCCTTTGCAACCCGGCCTCGCCGCGGAACCGAAATGGAAATGGCAGGCCGGAACGGCCGGCAGTTATTGGCGGTCATTGGCGGTCATTGAGAGACTACGTTGGACATCGAGTCAAAGACGACCCGTCGTCGCTTGTTGACCACACCGAGAGTCCTTCTCCTCCGCATCGCCGCCGTCGCCAGTGTTTCCTGCTCCTGGCCGCCTCGCCAGGCCCGTGTTTGACAGACTTCGTTCGTGCAACTGCTCGCGGCAGAAGGACTGGGTGTGGACGTCACGGTCGACGGCACAGTGAAGATCGGACTCAATGGGGAGGATTGGTGCGGACCGGGGCGGCCTTCGTTGCCTCCGGACCTCGGCGAGCCCGTCACGGCGATCGACCAGCTGGGTGCCGCCCGGTCGGTCACCGTTGTCGAAGGTGAGGTGCGCTGCTCGGTCCGAGCCTACGTAGAGCGCCCGCTGCTCGTGTTCCGTTGCGAGGCGACCACCGACCTCACCGACATAGCGACTGGCGAGTATGACCGACCTTCGATCGCATGGCCAACCTTCACCCCCAGCGAACGCGCTCACGGTAAGACGCCGAAAGGCCTGCGCGCCCTTGTCTTCCAGCACTGCGAGTTCGCGCTTCCGAGCAATGCCGGCCCTTCGCTCGACGGCTGGTTCCTCCTCCCCCATCGACCTCCCACTGGCTGGCCCATGCTGCTCACCCGAGAAGACGGCCGGACGCTTCTTGTCGGTCCCCTTGACGCGTTCCACGAGCAGATCATCGGTCTGAATGGCGGAACGTTACGTTGCGGCTGGCACGGCGACTTAGAAGCCGTGCCAGCCGGCTTCACGACCGATCTCGCGGTGCTGGCGGCCGACGGCCCTCGCGCGGCGCTCGACGCCTGGGGCCGGATGCTGCTCGATGCCGCACGCACGGTACGCCCGGGGCGCTGGCCCGATGCGGTCGGTTCGCGCCCTTCGTACTGGACCGACAACGGCTCGGCCTATTGGTACAAGACGGAACCTGGATACGACGTTGCGGGATCGATCGTCGCAGCCGTCGACGACTTGCGAGCCAATGGTGTCCCGATCGGCGCCGTGCAGCTCGACTCGTGGTTCTACCCACACGCCGAGCTGCGGCCATTCGACACCGAGGCATGGGTCGTGCCGCCGAGCGCGCTCACGGCGTGGGAGGCGCGACCCGACGTCCTCCCCGACGGCATCCCCGCCCTGCGGGAGCGGCTGCGCGACCTGCCGCTCGTCGCCCACACTCGCCATCTGTCGGCGGCTGCGCCGATCGCCTCCGAAACCCCGACATGGATCGACGGGGACTATGCCGCACCGAGCACGCCCGAAGCCTATGAGCGGTGGCTCGACCAATGCGTCGCCTGGGGTGTCGAGACCTTCGAGCACGACTGGCTCGTCGAGGTGTTCTTCGGCGTGCGCGCCATGCGGTCTGAGCCGGGGCGTGCAACGAGATGGCAAGAAGGCATCGACTCAGCCGCCCGCGACCGCGGCATCACCCTCCAGTGGTGCATGGGTACGCCCGCCGACTTCGCCCAGACCACGACCCTCACGCAGGTCACATCTGTGAGAACCAGCGGCGACCATGGTTACATCGCGTCCGCCGGCCAGCTCTGGGCGTGGTTCTGTACGACCAACAAGCTGGCTCGCAGCCTTCACCTGTTGCCGTTCAAGGATGTGTTCCGTGCCGATCCCGAGGTCGCAGGCGAAAACGGCGAACCCGAGGCGCTGCTGTCTGCCCTCTCCACTGGGCCGGTTGGGCTCGGCGACCGGGTCGGGCGCATGGATCCTGCATTGGTGCTCCGGACATGCCGCGCCGACGGGCTCCTCATAAAGCCTCATACTGCGATCGCGGCGACCGACGAGTCACTGTTGTCCGGCCCCGCCTTCACATCGACGCTGCTCGTGGCGGAGTGCACGTCAGAGCACCTTGCCGGCCGGTGGATTTACGCGGTGGCGATGCATGCCAACCCTGGAGACGAGCCGATCTCCGGCGAGATCCGACTTGAGTCTTTGTCTCGACCTGAGATCGATGCCGGAGCCCAACCAAGTCAGGAGTGTTGGAGTGCAGCCGATTTCGTGGCGTGGGATTGGCAGAAAGGGACGGCGACGCGGCTGGCACCCGACGGCACGATTCCCGTATCACTCGGCCGGGAGGGTTGGACATTCCACGTGCTCGCGCCGGTACTCGGTTCCGGTCTGGCGGTGATTGGCGACGTCACCAAGTTCGTGACCGCTGGCGACGCTCGTATCGAGGTAGCCGAGACGTCGACCGGTGTACGTCTCGTCGTGAAGGGACCCGGCGAGACTGTTACCGTGACGGGTTGGGCCGAGGTCGCACCCACCTCGCCTAATGCGAGCGTCGCCCACGACCCGTCGACTGGCGTCTGGACCGCCGCGATCGATGTACCCAGTCGCGGCTGGGCGACCCTTCTCGTCGACGCCTGACCCTTCGGCATGAAGCGTCCAACAAGGCCATCCCGGTCGCGGGGGTAGCACCATGAAAGTCTGGGGGGCACGAACTGGAGGAGTTCCAGCCTTCTACCCTCCCTGTTCGGGGACAGGCGTCCAGGGGCGCAAGAAGGCAGACTTGGAGGCAATGCCCAGCACACCGCCCGAGAGAATCGAAGATCCTCCAATCGTGTTACGGAGGTTTCGAGGCGGCGAGTTGCAGGCGCTCTTTGAGGCGTTTTCAACAAGCACTGATCACCTGAGTCCATGGTTGGCGTGGGCCTCGGTAGAGCCGTTGGAGCAAGGACTTGGCGACTTCATCCCTCACTCGATTGAGGCCTTCGAGCGTGGCGACAACTACGACTATGCGATTTGGAACCTCGCTGAAACCACGCTGGTCGGTGGAGCTGGTCCACATCCTGGGCTGGGTTCGGATCGAAATCGGTTACTGGGTCTGGGCGGGCTGGCTCCGACGTGGCATCGCCTCAGCCGCTGCCCACGCCCCCGACGACGGCCGCGTTTCAGTTGACCGGGATGGAGGAGGTCCACATCCATTGTGATGAAGCAAACCTTCCCAGTGCCGGCGTCCTCCGTGGCTTGGGGTTTCGCCTGCCAAGAACAATCGATGACGAGGTGAACGCTCACGCCGAGGTCAGACGAAGTACGGAGTGGGCGATGACGGTGAGTGAGTGGAACAGGGTTAATTGAGGACGTCGTGGCTCGATGGGATGCAACCCCATCCCGGCGACGCGGGGCAGCCGGTTCGGAGACGCTCAGGTATAGGGACATAAGCAAGCAAGTGAGGGTCACCTGGTCCTAGGTTTCGACCGAGGCCGCCAGCTAGATCCGACTCAGGTGTCACGTTCGAGTCGTGGCCGGTGTCTCATGGTGAAAGCAAGTCACCCGAGGAGGCATTATGGCCAGCAGTACACGGATCCCCCAGGCAGAACTGACCGGACTCTACGGCGCACTGGTAAAGCGGATGTCGCGCAGAATGTTCGGAGAGGTGCCCGAACCGGTCGGGGTGACGTGGCACAACAGAAAGGTGTTGAACTTCAGCTTCGGCGTCGGTCGAAAGGCCCAGAAGTGGGACCGATGCGACGAGAATCTGAAATCGTTCGCCCACATGGCGGCGGTCAGCCTCGTCGGTTGCAGCTTCTGCCTCGACTTCGGCTACTTCCACGCCCACAATGAGGGACTCGACGTCAAAAAGGCGCGTGAGGTGCCGCGCTGGCGGGTGTCGGATGTGTTCACGCCGCTCGAACGCGACGTCATGGAGTATGCCGAAGCGATGACGCAGACCCCGCCGACGGTGACTGACGAACTGTCGGCTGGACTGCTCAAGGCGCTGGGTCCGGCCGCCCTGGTCGAAACTCACCGCATTCATTGCGCTGGCCAACTTCATGGCCCGCTCCAATGTCGCCATGGGCATTGAGTCCCAGGAGTTCTCGGCCGCCTGTGACCTCAAGCCGCTCGCCCTAGCCTCGTCAGCATGATGGACGATCCGTTCGTCACCCATCGCGGGCTGCTCTTCACCGTCGCCTACGAGATGCTCGGCTCCGCGACCGACGCCGAGGACGTCGTTCAGGAGACCTGGCTGCGCTGGGCGGGCGTGGATCGGACTGAGGTACGTGACCAGCGGGCGTATCTGGTCCGGATAGTCACTCGGCAGGCGCTGAACCGGCTCCGAACGGTGTCCCGCCGCCGAGAGGACTACCCCGGGGAATGGCTGCCCGAACCGGTGTTGACGGGTCCGGACATGGCCGAGGACGCCGAGCTCGCCGAGAACATCTCGATCGCCCTGCTCACAGTGCTCGAGACCCTTGGTCCGGTCGAGCGGGCCGTGTTCGTACTGCACGAGGTATTCGAGACTCCGTACGACGAGGTCGCTGAGGTCGTGAGCAAGACGCCCGCCGCGGTCCGGCAGATCGCGCACCGTGCCCGGGAGCATGTGGCGGCACGACGTCCGCGGATGCAGGTGGACCGAGCCCAACAAGAGGCAACCCTCAGACAGTTCATGGCAGCCGTTACCTCCGGTGATGTGCGGGGATTGGTGGAAGTGCTCGCCCCAGATGTGGTGTTGATCGCCGATGGCGGTGGTCTCGTGCGGGCTGCCAGGAAGCCGCTCGTCGGGGCGGAGACGGTTGTGGCGTTCCTGGCCCGCGTGGCGGATCTGTCGGGATTGATGGCAACGACTGCCTGGTTCAACGGCATGGCCGGCGCCCGGTTCGATGTTGGTGGCGATGTCACTGCGGTGAGTCTGGTGATCGAGAATGACCTGATCACACGGATCTACGCTGTCCGCAATCCGAACAAGCTGGGACGACTGGAAGAAGTGGCCGAACTGCGGCGGTGACGTTCGGCGGTCACTTATGGGCTATCCCCATGGTGCGATTACGAGGGCCGTGCTGTTGCCGGCTTCAGCGCAGTCTTGAAGGGCAGTTGAAGGCCTTGCGACGTCCCGCCCGTTCATAGAGTCTCGGGTCCCTCAGTCATGAGGACGGTGTACCCACGACCAACACGTCATTAAGCGCCAATGAACTCTGTCCAGGGCAGTGCGCGACTCGGGCGGGGCCGCGCGTGCCAGGGCTGCTAGTCAGGTCCCGCGATCACCTTCCTCGCCCGGTCGTCCCACCACATCCAATTGCTCGTCGGCAAGGAGTCTTTGGACGAGCCGGACCGCGATTGAGCCCTCTCCTACCGCAGACGCCACCCGCTTGACCGAAGACCGCCTCACGTCTCCGGCTGCGAACACACGGGGCATGCTGGTCTCGAGTGAGTAGGGCTGTCGATCCAGGGGCCAGTTGGAAACCTCCGACACCTCTCCACCGGTGAGGAGGAACCCATTGGGGTCTCCTACAATCTCTGGTGGCAGCCATTCCGTGTGAGGGTCGGCTCCGATCAACACGAACAATGCGTCAGCAGCGACTGTCTCTCGTTCGCCAGACCCTCTTTCTCGAAGCATCAACTGCTGGAGACGTCCCTCACCATCCCCGCCGACAACTTCGGTGCAGGTACGCACATCGAGGTTCGGCGTTGACTCGATCTCTTGGATGAGATAATGCGACATCCCAACTTGAAGTGTCTGAGCCCGCACGACGAGCGTGACCTGTTTCGCATACCGCGCGAGATGGAGAACCGCCTGGCCGGCTGAGTTTCCGCCACCCACCACATACGCGACTTTGCCGCTCAGCGCAGGGGCCTCCGAGGCCGGCCCGCCGTAGAACACACCCGCCCCGGTCAATTCCTCAAGAGCAGGAATACCGAGACGACGGTAGGTGGCCCCGACGGTCAGGATCACCGTTCGGGCCGTCACATGCCGTTCGTCAGCAAACGAGAGGGTGAGGAGGTCCCCCAAGCAAGTGAGGGCAGTGACGCGGTGCATGAACACGAAGGTCGCTCCGAACACTGAAGCCTGCTCGTAGGCCTGTTCGGCAAGCCGACTGCCGCTCACCCCTTTCGGAAAGCCCAGGTAGTTGCGAATCAGCGAGCTCGACCGCACCTGTCCCCCGATTCCGCCCTCATCGAGCACGAGGACCCGCAGGCCCTCCGAGGCGCCATAGACAGCCGCGGACAGTCCCGCCGGCCCCGCACCCACAATGACGACGTCGTAGGTGTCTTCGTCGAAGTCGCTCGTGACCCCAGCGGCCTCTGCGATTTCCATGTTGGACGGATCGCTCAGAACCCGGCCGTCAGGAAGCACCATCATGGGGAGTTTGGCCTCGGGTCCTGCCTTGGCGAGCAGTTCACGCCCCTCAGTGGAGTCCGCCAGGCAAAAGGCGTGCGGAACCGCGCAACGCTCGAAAGTCTCCCTGAGCTCATACGCCCTGCCCGACCAGTCCTGACCGACAATGTGAATGGTGTGCGGGACCGTCCGTCGTTCGGTTGCCCACTCGAGGAGGAAGCTCGTCACGGACTCATGGAAGACCTCATCGGGTGGCCCACCGGGCCTAATTGCGTAGTAATGCACTCGCCCCAACGCGATGGAGGAGCGAAGCACATCTGCCCTCGACCTGTCTGCCCAGACATCCGGGGCAACCAGAAGCGCGCACTTCGCGTGCGGGTGGAGCTCGCGCACATGTTCGAGCAATCCACCCGAGGCGGTAACGGCCTCCGACTGCCCGACGAGTACCAGGGCAATATCCTCGGCGGCTTCCGCCAACTCGGTCAGGCGCTGTCGTGCCAGTACTGGATCCCCGAGACACTCGACGCGATAGTCGTGCGCGTACCTTTGGCTCAACTGAGTCTTGAGAACGCCAAGGGTCCGTGGGTCCTCGTCAAAGGCGAACAGAACCGGGAGCGCCATCATTGAACTGCCTCCGAGGGTTGACCAGGAAGCGGCTTCCAATAGTCGAGTCCCCTCCGATTCCGACTCGAGGAGGCGCTTGTGGCGTGCACGTCTTCGAACTGAGGAGCTTCGTCCTCGAGCGTCAGCTCAACGCCATTCGCGGCGAAACTGATCGCGTGGTACCAGCCGCACAGCATCAGCAAGTCGAGGATCTCGACTTCAGTCAATTCTTCCGACAGGCGTTCCCATAATCCGTCAGGGATGCGACACTCGTCGTGCAGGGCATCGGCGACATCGATCAGGACTCGATCTCTCTGGTTCGCCCAGCACGGATCCCTCGACGCACCGTGGGTCAATGAGCTGATCTGCTCGGTAGTCAACCCGACCCGGTTGGCGAAGAATGCGACGTGGACGCCCCATTCGTACTCACAGCGACAGCGTGCACACGTTCGATCGATCACGATCTCTCGGTCACGCATCGACAACGACAGGCGTTTGCTCAACTCGTAGCTGCCCCACGCCCCCATCGCGTTCGTCATCGCAAGGTTCTTCACAAAGGTACGAAACAGAAGTATCGGTGGAACGCCCGGAGGCATCATCGCCTCCAACTGATCGCCCACGTCATCCTCATATGGTGGTTGTACTGGACTAATTCTGGACAGCATCACTCACCTCCGGTGTTTTGATTTCCGAAACCTTTGCCATGGTAACGTTTCGGAAATCGAAATGCAATTGGTTCAAGGATCGGGAGGGCTCGATGGCTCGCAGCACAACTCCGAAACCGGGGCAGGAGGTTCGGGGTTCGACCACGGGGCGCCCTCTGATGGCGGCAATGGATCTTCTGGGACGGCGTTGGGCGCTCCGAATCCTTTGGGAGCTCCAGGCTGGGCCCATCGGAGCAAGAGCCCTTCAGGCCAGGTGCGACG
Organism: uncultured Acidimicrobiaceae bacterium; assembly: GCA_963764305.1. Lineage (GTDB taxonomy): Bacteria > Actinomycetota > Acidimicrobiia > Acidimicrobiales > RAAP-2 > Bog-473. Next base: position 375,402 of record CAVXSD010000009.1, read on the forward strand.
GCATGTCGTCGAGTGTCCTCTACGACCGCCTCAGGGATCTTGCGACGTCTGGACTCGTCGAACGGACGCACGATGATCAGTACATTCTGAGCGAGCTGGGCGCTGCGCTCGGATCCGCACTCAAGCCACTGGACACATGGGCTCAGTCCTGGGCGACATCGCTCCAGCACAGGCCGTACGAAGAGTGAGGTGGCGAAGTTGCCTTCAGCTGCCTCCCTGGCGTTTCCAATCGCTGCGAAAGAGGTGTCGGGACTCTCACGTCAACCCGGCTTCATCTGCTGGTCGTCGACGAGCGAACGTGCCGGTCGGTGCGCCATGGCCATGGTTCGCCATTGGTTCGTGGATATGTCGCTTCTCCCTGATCGACGGGTTCGTTGCCGTTCAGCCGGGTGGTGCAAAGAACTCAAGCGCGATGCCGTCAGGATCCCGAAAGCTCAGCGCTGAGCCGTAGGCAGCGTCCTTGATTGTGCCGTGCTCGATGCCGAGCTCGTCGAGGCGCGACGCCCACTTCTCAAGTTCGTCGCGGTTTGCACAGCCAAAGGCCAGATGATCCAAACCGACTCGGTATTCGCTGAACGACTCCCTTGGTGCAGACCGCTTGTGCCGATGTAACCCGAGGAGCGTTCCGCCATCGAGCAGGTAGACAGTGTGGTGAAACTCGGGGTCAGTGTCCTCGTCGATCACGGGCTCGGCGTCGAGAAGTGCCTCGTACCACGGAACGCTGACCGAGAGGTCCCGTACGGTGAGAGCCGCAGGTGTGATTGATGGGAAGGTGCTCATTAACTTCGCTCTTGCTCTCGGACCGTGCAGCGCAACTCCACGGTCAGTTCGTTATTGTCAAGACCAGCTTCTGCTCGAAAGGGGCCGGTGACCATGACTGAGCGCCCATGTGTGCGTGCCGGGACACCACACCGAGGGAAATGAGTGCTTTGGAGGGCTCTGAGGAACGCTGTCTGCTGGACTCAGCTCTCCATCAGCTTCGACTGGAAGGTGCAATCTTCTTTCGATCCGAACTCACGGAGGCATTCCATTCGAATCAACACCTCTGGCCCTCGCAAACGCGCTTCATCCTGGGGCGACGCGCCTGATCCTGTTCCACATCGTGGCCCAGGGAACTTGCTGGGTTTCAGGTGAGGACGAAGAGCGGCACTGGGCAAGTCCGGACGACGTGATCGTTCTTCCATACGGAGACCGTCACGTCATCGGTGGTGAAGCCCCCGCTGATCCAGTGTCGATCGTCAGGCTTCTCGATCCTCTGCCATGGAAAGATATCCCGCTCTTGCGCCACGGCGGCGGTGGGCGGCGTACCGACCTGGTTTGTGGCTACCTGTACTCCGAGGATCCCTTATTCGACCCGGCGATGAGAGCATTGCCCTCCGTCTTCGTGGTTCGTCTCCCAAGGACACCGGAGGACACTGGGTCGAAGCAAGCATCACCTACCTTGTCGACCTCGGCGACGTCACGATCGGGCGACAGCACCGCCACGGCAATCGATTCCTTCGACACGTCCATCCCCAAATGGATGAATCCTCGGTCGGCAATACCGGACACGGCACGCTCCTTCCTTCCGCATGTCGGCTCCGTCCACCGCACAAGTGAATGATCCGCGTAAATGCGGACGCCGGAGGAGCTGGCCGTTCCATACTGAATGGGGGCACCTCGGTCCCTCTAAAGGGGCGCCAGCCTGAGGATGTCGGCCAGCCACGCTTCAGCGTTTGGAGTGCCGAGGTCGGGGTTGATGTCGAAGCGGTCGGAATTGAGCGAGTCGATCCGCCAGCCGGATCGGAACGCGGCGCGCAGCTCGCCATCGGTGACGCGACGGGGGCCCCAGTCACCGGGCTGACGGTCGCTGAAACACATCAGATGAAGGTGGCCGCCTGGACGTAGAACCGCATGGAGGGCCGCGACATACCGGGTACGGGCAGCGTCGTCGAAGACGTGGAACAACCCACTGTCGAGTATCGTCTGGAAGGACCCTTCGAGCGCGTCGAGGCGGAGCGCGTCGAGGCGGAGCGCGTCGAGAACCTGGAAGATGGTCTCGACCCCACGCTCAGCGGCTTTGCGCCGGGCGATCTCGATCGCGCGCGGGGAGATGTCAATGCCGAGGGCCTCAGCGCCGCGGCGCGCAGCAAGGATCGTGTGCTCGCCGGTCCCGCAGCCCGCGTCGAGGAGGGCACCGGTGAGCGCGCCGGCGTCGGCGAGACGGAGAAACGCGGGCTGGGGGCGGCCGATGTCCCACGGCGGCGCCGGGCCCGTGTACGAGTCGTCCCAGTCGTGGGCTGGGCCGGTTGCAGTCATGTGACCATTCTCGCTCAACTGGGCAAGCGAGAGGCGCGTCTATCCAATGAACGGGGACAGTGTCAGGAGGCCGTTGCGCGAGTAGTGAAGTGGACTACTAACCAAGAGACGGGGGGAGGCGTGGCCTGCATCGTGCCGTCATGGATCACCGCCCAGCATCGCATCGGCCCGACAAGGAGACCAGATGGTGGTCACCGGGCTGTGGCATCGGCCTGACGGGGCAACCGTACACCGGGGGAGGATCAAGGTCCGCCCGCGGTCCAACCGAAGGCGCATGATTGGACCGGTCACCCCCCATTCGGACCGTTGGCGATCGGTCACGGTGACGGGCGTCATCTCAGCGCATACTCAGTGCGCGTGCAAAGTTGCATTTGGTCATCCGACTCGATAGACCGCCGCCGCACCCCCAGAGGCGATGACTGCGCGCCCGCCGATCGAATGGCTCATGACGCCCGACGCCCGACGCCCGACGCCCGAGCCCGAGCCCGATGACATCCTACGCCGCCCTGAGTGGCACCGGGCCGCCTGGAGGGGCGTGTGGCCGGACGTGTTCATCCGTGGCCCGAAGGCGGACCACGGGACGAGCCGGACGCCGTGCGAGGACTATTCGGAAGGGCAACGGTGCCTCGAGATCACGCCGGCCGATGACTCGTTAGGGGGTCTGTGGACGGGACTGCGGACGCCGGACGCCGCGTGATGCGTCGGGCGGAGGCGTAGGTCAGTCGGCCCCTGTCTTCAAAGGGGCCAATCTCACCTGACCCCCTCCGACGGGGCTTCGCTGGCTGGGAGCCAGGTTCTCGATGCAGGGGCCGCTGACCCAGCGGGGGTGACCAAGGTCCAATTCGAGCTCACGGGTGGAACGCTCAGCCAAGCGGTGATCGCCACCGGCACGCCGACCGTGTTCGCGTGGCTGGCGAAGTGGGACATGAGCGGGTTAGGGGGGCTCTCTGGCCTACTCATGCGACAGTTCCAGCCGCGTCCGCTGATCCAGCCGCGTCCGCTGATCACCGATTACGCGTGCGCCTGCCCAAATCAGCAGTGAACCTACCAAGCGCCGCGACCGAGCGAACCATTGCGAATGCTTGCGGAGTCGGACTCTTCCCTGCCGTGCGTGGCGGCGCTCATTCAGTAGATCCTCATGTCTGGCCTTCGCGAGGGCCCGTAACACATCGGGGTGCATCGTTGCTCCTTAGGGACGAAGGAGAAGTATTTCGACAGGGTGTGACAATGGCCACGGCACGGCAGAGATCGCCGTAGTAGGTACGGGAGGGGAGCCGTCCGGGATTGCGCATATCACAGAGCTGGAGAATTTCATGGGAAGGATGGTGGGTTGGTCAGTTCTCGGGATGCAACATGATCGTCATCGTCGCGTGGCTCGGGGGGATTGGACAGTCGGATTTCCACCGAATGGCGTCCGCCGGTCGGTCCCCAAGGTCCGTCATCCGCCTGGGACATCCGCTAGGTCAAAGAAAGTGCAGGGTCCCGTTCGCCGGGACCGTTACTGCCGGTGCGGTGGTATGACTTCTTTAGATACTTCCCCCTGAAAAAGTCGCCGTAGGTGCTCGCGATTTGAGCCCCGATCGATAAGGATGGCCCCGAACCGTAGGACTAGTACGGATCGAGGCCATCGTGTTGAGAACTGTAAACGCGCAGCCCACATTGTGGGAAGCGATCCTCCCCGAGATGTGCCTCGGGATGCCGGCCGAGCTCGAGGCGGTTGACCGGCTGCTCAACGATCCGGCCTTCTTCGAGCCGTTCCGTGCACATTTCCACGCTGCGCTCGGGCGCCCGTCGGTACCGATCGAGACGTACTTGCGTCTGATGTTCTTGAAGTACCGCTACCGCCTCGGCTTCGAGCCGTTGTGCCGGGAGGTCGCCGATTCGATCTCGTGGCAGCGCTTCTGTCGGATCCCGTTGGGCACGACGGTGCCGCATCCGACCACCTTGATGAAGATCACCACCCGGTGCGGGTCATCCGCGGTCGACGGCTTGAACGAGGCGCTGCTGGCCAAGGCCCAGGCCGCCAAGGTCTTGAAGACCAACAAGGTCCGTGCCGACACCACGGTGGTCCCCGCCAACGTCGCCTACCCGACGGACTCGGGCCTGATGGCCAAGGGCGTGGCCAAGATGGCCAAGGCAATCGAGAAGCTCAAGGATGTGGGACTGGCTTCGAGGACCAGGTCGCGGGACCGAACTCGGATGATGAGGGCCCGGGCCCGCTCCATCGGCGCCAACCTGCGACGACGCAGCGGCGAGGCAAAAGACGAGGTCATGGCCATCAACGCCGACATGGTCCGCATCGCACACGTTGCCGTCGACGAGGCCCGCCAAGTCGCGGCGAACGCTCTGCGGGCGCTCAAACGCCTCGGTGACGCCGCCCCAAGAAGGCTCTGCTCCATTGCCGGCGACTTGGCGATGACCGCCGGTCGGGTCGCTCAGATCGCCGAACAGACCGAGAAGCGTCTCGGTGGCGAAGTTCCCGACGGAGCGACCAGGCTGGTGTCGCTGCACGACCCCGATGCCCGCCCCATCCGCAAGGGTCGGCTCGGCAAGCCCGTCGAGTTCGGCTACAAGGCCCAGGTCGTCGACAACGAGGACGGCGTGGTGATCGACCACAACGTCGAGGTCGGCAACCCAGCGGATGCGCCCATGCTCGTCCCCGCCATCGAGCGCGTCGCCCGGCGGGCCAGGCGCATGCCCAAGGCAGTCACCGCTGACCGCGGCTATGGGGAGAACGCGGTGAGAGTCCAGCTCGGCGCGCTCGGGGTGCGAACCGTCGTCCTTCCGACGAAAGGTAAACCGAGCGCGTCACGGCGCGCCGTCGAGAGCAGGCCGCAGTTCCAGCGCCTGGTGAAGTGGAGAACGGGAAGCGAAGGTCGGATCAGCTGCCTCAAACGAGACTTCGGTTGGAGCCGAACACAGATCGACGGCATCGAAGGAGCACGCACCTGGTGCGGTTATGGGGTCTTCAACCACAATCTGGTGAAGATCGGAGCACTGACAACCTCCGAATAGGGCGAATCGAACCCAGCACCCCCACGATGCTGAGGGAACTCCACGATCTGGACGCACGCGTCGACTCGACCTCGGTCCTGGGTGCGCTCCGATCGAGTCGTGGTTCGCCAATGGTCGTCACTGCCTCAGCCAGTTGTCGACGAGAGCGTCAACACCTCGGTGCAACCGGTCTGGAATTCGATGACCGCACGAAGGCCATCGGACGTCTCCACTTCCTTCCTCGCGGTTCCCCGCGGAGGCCGCCTGGGTCGGAGGCCCGTAGAATGTCTTGAACTCGGCGAGGAGCTCGGACGGCGTGCCCGCGAAATTGCCCGCGAAATTGAAGGTGTACGTGTCCCGCTCCAACGCGATCTGCCCTGCGGTGACACCCGCGCCGGCGAACCTTCGATCACGTGCTCCTCGACTGCCCACGTCATCGGGCTGATGAATCCCTCTGGAGGAGGCGGGGAGTAGCTCGAGCTGATCTTGAGAACCTGGGCGACGAGCGTCGGGTCGTTGGGGATCCAATTGCCCATGACGATCCGGCCGCCGGGCGTGTGACCCGGACGACCTCCTTGGCCACGTTGTGTGGCCTTGGCGCGAACATGGCCCCGAAGATGCTGACCACGAGGTCGAAGCGATCGTTCTCGAGACCGTGCAGATCGGTGGGTGTCGCCTTGCCCGGATCGGCAGTTGGTCAACCCGAGGCTCCGAGCCCGGGCGTTGCCGGCCTCGACGAGGTTGCTGGCGATGTCGACCCCGAGCACGTTCGCCCCGAGGGCGGCGGCCGGTAGGGCGGTCGTCCTGTCCCCACACCCAAGGTCCAGGACCTCGAGATCCCTCGTGATCGCCAGCTCCTTGGCGAGCGCCTCACCGCTGTCCCGCATGCTGGCCGCAATTCGGGTGAAATCGCCTTTTTCCCAGAGTGTCTGTTTCGGATTCATCTTCTTCGTTGCCTCCCGGGTCGTTGACACGTCATGACCGCAGCCCGGGTTGCCAGGGGCGAGTTTGAAACTCGAGCGCGGGTACCCCCTGCTGAGCTCTGGGCGCAGCACCGCCCCGGGGGAGCACCCTTCACTCCGATGCTCGCGGGCTGGTCACGCTCACTGCCTGCGGGGCCACCTTCGGGCGCCTCTGAGGAGGTGACCGATCGCCGGCCCGAGCTCTCGTGCGGGTGGGCCGCCCTACCCGGGCTCGTCGGGCCGCGGGTTCGGCGCGAGGTCGGGCGCCGGCACCGCGATGGCCGGTGCCTCGGTGCCGCCGTCGATCTCGAACACCTTGCCCGTCACCCACGATGAGGCGTCGGACACGAGGTAGAGCACGGCACAGGCGATGTCCTCGGGCTCTCCCGGTCGTCCCAGCGGGGTGCCGTCGAGGAACTGCTGCCGCAGGGTGTCGTCGGTCAGGACGACGTCGAGCGAGCGCGTGGCAACGCCGCCGACGTCGATGGCGTTGACTCGCACCCGTGGGGCGAGCTCGGGCGCGATGTTGCGCGTCATCCGGTCGAGCGCCGCCTTGGCCGCGCCATAGGCGACGAACATGGTCTGGGTCATGCTGGCCGAGCGCGACGAGATGTTGACGACGGCACCGGCGCCGACGGTGTCGACCATCTGGCGGGCCGCCAGCTTGGTCAGCGTGAGCGGCGCAGTGACATTGAACGCGAAGGTGCGGGCCATGAAGCCCTCGCTGGTCTCCATCGCGGCCCGGGGCATGGCGCCGCCCGCGTTGTTGACCAGGATGTCGAGGCGGCCGAACTCCGTCGACGGCACGGGCCACCAGCTCGCTCGCAGGCGGCCGCGTCGGTGACGTCGGTGGGCACGACGAGCGCCCGGCGGCCGAGCGATCGGATCTGCGCCGCCACGTCCTCGAGGTCGGACGCCGTGCGCGCCGCCAGCACCACGTCCGCTCCTGCCTCGGCCAGGCCGATGGCGATGCCGCGCCCGATCCCGAGGCCCGCCCCCGTGACGATGGCCGACCCGGTCCCTGCGACGGAGAAGCGATCGAGGATCACGCCGGCGGGTGTCCCCGCCGGCTCCGGTGCAGCCCCGGCTCGGCCCGGCCGGCCACCAGGGGCAGGTCGAGGTAGGTGCGCAGTCCCGGGCTCGGCCTCGCAGACGTAGGGGATGGCGTTGACGCAGTGCAATGCCGTGGCGACGATGCCCGGATTGCGGACGCAGGCCGGCCTCCACCGACTCGGGGTGCAACTTCTTGAAGGTGACGAGGCAGTTCGGATCGCCCGTGACCTCGACCTCGAAGCGTTCCCCGGCCGGCCCGAAGCCCCAGGCCGGGTCGAGGTGCTCCTCGCCCATCAGCCAGTTGACCGCCGCGGTGACCACCGGCTCGCCGTCGACCAGCCGCCTCCCACTTGAACCGCTGTGCCGCCACCGTCCCCGGTTGGATCGGGCCGATGGGCGAGTCGATCGGCGCCGTGGCGACCGCCATCTCGTGGGTGGTCCGCAGCTGCGGATCGATGTCGAACCCCAGCTCGTCGGCGACCATGAAGATCGACTGGCGGAATCCCGCGCCGAGCGCGTCGGTCATGATGCTGCCGCGCGCCTCCTCCGGGGTCTTGCCGAACAGCATCCAGTCGCGGACGACGTCGGGGGCGCCGTAGGTGCGGATGTCGGAGAACTCCTCGGCCCGCACGTGGGTGATGGAGCCCGACAGGGCGGAGATCATGAGCGGGAACCGCTCGGTGATCCCCCCGGGGTGGATGCCGGTGCCGTGCAAGGTCACGCCGGCCGCCCGGGCGATGGCGTCGAACTTCTCCCGCTCCTCGCTCGGTGGGTAGAACCAGCCGAGCGGGGTGACCACGTTCTTGCCCGACTCCAGGATGGCGGCCACCACGTCGGATCGGCCATGAAGGGGCTGTAGAGGACGCAGTCGGCGTCGGTGGCCAGCAGCGCGTCGACGTCGCCGGTGGCGGTCACGCCCAATTCTCCTCGCGCCCAGCAGGACCCCGAGGTCCACCCCTCCTTGGCCGGGCTGTGGACCCAGGCCCCGGCGAGCTCGAGATCGGGATGCTGGAGGACCCCCTCGATGGCGGCACGGCCCACCCCCCCGGTCGCCCACTGGATCACGCGGAAGCTCACGGGCCACATCCTTTGCTCGTCGGGACAGGCATCGCCCGGAATGATGCCACCTGGCCGGCGAAGTGACAGAGGTGCGGCGGCACCGTGGCGATGCTGCAATCACCCGAGGGGCGTGAACTCCAAATGCAACCGTTGCAGGCCGCGCAAGATGTAGGTCGGCGCGTACTCGTACCGGCGTGCGCCGGCCGGGCCGTGTTCCGAGTCCGAGATCTCGATGTCGCCCATGCGGGCGAGGAGCCGCTCGACGCTGATGCGGGCCTCGGCCCGGGCCAGCGGCCCCCCGGGGCAGGAATGCGGGACCGCGTCCGAAGGCGAGATGCTCGCTGGCGTTCGGCACGGTCCAGCCGGAACTCGCCGGGGTCCTCGAAATGGCGGGGGTCTCGGCCGGCGGCTCCGTTGAGCACCATGATCGTGGTGCCGGCCGGGATGTCGACACCGCCGACCGTGCTCGGCGTGCGCGACAGGCGGAAGTCCCCTTGCACCGGGCTCTCCATCCGGAGGCACTCCTCGATGAAATCGGGAATGCGGGTGCGGTCCTCCCGGAGCAGTTGCTGCAGGTCGCTGCGCTCGCCGATCAACTGCAGCGCGGCGGCGAGCAGCCGCACCGTCGTCTCCTGGCCGGCCGAGAACACGTTGGCGGCCACCCGGACGACGTCGATCACTTCGGGCATCGAGCCGTCGGGAAAGGTGGCGGTCGCCAGGCCCGTCAGCACGTCGTCGCGCGGCTCGCGGCGCCGGTCCTCGACGTACGTCGTCAGCTGGTCGTAGAGGAACTCGAGCGGCGAGTGGCCGAGCGAGCCGGACCCCGTGCTCCCGAGCGCCTGGCTGTGTTGGCGGCTGCCCTGGAGCTCCTCGCGGAACCACTCGTGGTCGGACTCGGGAACGCCCAGGAGATCGGCGATCACGTACAGCGTGAAAGGCCCGGCGAAGTCCCTGATGAGCTCGCACTCCCCGCGTGCGACGAACTCGTCGATCTGTCGGTCCGCCCGGCGCCACATGAATTCCTCGTTCTCCCTGAGGCGCTTCGGGGTGATCAGCCGCATCAGCATGCCCCGGTGCGCCTTGTGCTTGGGCGGGTCCATCGTGGTGATCTGGTCGCTGAACGGCAACTCGTCGCGGTGCTGCTCGATGAGGGCGCTGACGTCGTCGCCCTCGAGCGGGACAGGGAACCCGGGGAACGGGCCGGTCACGGCATTGCACGACGAGAAGGTGGCGGTGTCGGTGTAGACCGAGACCGCCTCTTCGTAGCCCGTGACCATCACGACGCCGTGGTGCGGCTCCGGCTGCACGGGGCATTGCGCACGCAGGCGCGTCGAAGTACGGGTAGGGGTCGACGACCAGCTCGCGGCCCCGGAAGAAGTCGATGCCGTCGTAGTCGCTCATGATCTCTCCTCCCGCGTTGCCCCGCCCCGCCTCTGCGGTACCTGTGAGAATGGCATTCTCGGAGGGAGAGAGTATCTGCTCCGTGGTGCCCCGGCCAAGGTCCGGGCTAGGAGAGAGGCGCAGCTGGGCGTCGACTCACGCGGGTCGGTCAGCCCCCTGGGGTGTGATGGGCCACGAGCTCGATCCAGGTCACGCTCGACGGGGCGCCGGTGATGCCCCCTTCGACGAGCGCCGCACCCAGCCGCTCTTCCATGAACCGGGCCTGGTGCTCGGGGGTGTCCCAGATCTCGGTCACGACCAGGTGCCCGTCCTCGTTGAGCCCGGCCGCGTGGACCTGGAGCCCGTCGGGCCAGTCGCCGGCGCCGGTTGCCGGATCGATTCCGAGGGCGGCGTTGACGGCCTCGTACTCCTTCGTCGTGACTCCTTCGAACTCGAGGATCAGCTGGGCCGGCATGTCATACCTCCATCGTCGTTGCAACCAGGGTGGGCCCAGTATGCCCGTGCCACCTCTGTGTCACCTGAGGAACGCCGGGAGGCGCTCAGGCGGCCGGCCCGGTGAGCACCTCGAGCAGCACCGCGGCAGCGGAATGCTCGACGTCGCGAGTCGAGGTCAGTAGGACGACCCCGCTGCTCCCGGCCCGGGCGCGGAGCCGCGCCACGCCGTCGCGGGCCGGCGCGATGGCCAACTCGGCCCGGTAGCGCACCGCGAACGCCTCGAACTTGGCGGGGTCGTGCCCGTACCAGCGCCGGAGGTCGGTGCTCGGTGCCACATCTTTCAGCCATTCGTCCATGGGCGCATCCGCCTTGGCCACTCCCCTCGGCCAGAGCCGATCGATCAACACCCGGGGCGTCCCGTCATCGGGATGATGGTCATAGACGCGCCGGATCTCGACCCGGGGCGCCCGGGGCCGGGTCAACCCAGCGCTTCCCGATACGGCCCCAGGTCGATGCCCGGATACCGGGCGGCGACGCCCAGGAGCGTCTCCTCGCACCAATAGCGATCGCCGGGCCGTGGAAAGCCGAAGAGGTCACGCTGCCGCACAGTGCACTGCGGGAGGAACTTCGCCCAACGCTCGGGCGACTGCTTGGGCCAGGCCATCTTACCGCCCCAGGTGGTGCCGCGGACCTGAAAGTCGGCGAGGATCGAGAAGCGCGACCGGTCGGGACCCGTGATCTCCGAGCCGCGGTGGAGGATGTCGGTCCGGTAGAGAAGCAGTGTCCCCGCCGGCCCCGTGCACGGCACCTCGGCGTCGGCCAGCGACCCGAACGGCAGGTACAGCGGCGTGTACGCGACGTCCTTCCCGTCCTCGTAGGGCACGATGCGCGTGGGCCCATCCGCGGCGGTCACTTCGGACAGGAAGATGAAAGTCGTCAGCTGCTGGTAGCGGGGCTCGGGCCGCGGCACCACGAGGCTGTGGCTGCCGTAGTCGCGGTGGAGCGGCTGGTCGTAGTTCACGGCGCCGGCGTACTTGGCCCACAGCTCGACCTTGTAGAGATGCAGCTCTGCCGTCTCCAAGTAGCGCTCGGCGGCGTCCACGAGGTCGGGGTGCACCGCCAAGCGGTTCAGGTCCCACGAGCGGTAGGGGAACTCCTCCACGCCGGCGAATTGGCTCCCTGCGTAGCGCACGAACGCGGCCGGGTCCGCGAAGTACTGCCCGGGACGGGGGAAGTGCAGCCAGAGCGCTTCTTGGGCGGCCGCCAGCTCCTCGTGGCTCAAGAAACCCTCAAGGAGCGAGAAGCCCCGCTCGCGCACCTCAGCCAGCGTGGCGTCAGGAACCCGCATCGCCGGCACCTTATGCCAGGCGGTCTCCCGGTGAGCCCAGGCCGGGCGCGCCTACGCTCACACGGTGCGCGCCGTGGTGTTCGACATGGTTGACCCCGAATTCCCCGCTTCACTCACCGAGGTCCCCGAACCCGCGCTGCCCGGGCCGTCGTGGGCGCGCGTGCAGGTCACGACGGGGGGCATCTGCGGCAGCGACCTCCACCTGTTCGCGCACAACACCGGGCCGTCACCCACGCTCGCCTCCATCGGGACCTTTCCTTTCGTCCTCGGCCACGAGACGGCGGGCCGCGTCGTCGAAGCCGGCCCGAACTGCTCCGTCGCCGTCGGGACGCGGGTGGCCCTCGACCCGTGCATCCCCTGTCTGCCCCGGGGGATCGAGCCGCCGTGCGACAACTGCGCCCGTGGCTGGACGTCCTCCTGCCTCAATCTGGACAGCCGTATTCTCAGCTCTGGGCGTTCGCTCGGGTTCACCCGGGACCTCGGCGGAGGCTGGGCGGACAGCGTGCTGGCCCACGACTCCATGCTCCACCCGATGCCCGACGCCATCCCCGACCGTGGCGCCAGCCTCTACGAGCCCGTGTCCATCGCCTGCCACGGCCTGCTGCGAGCCATGCCGGTCGACGGCGAACCCGTCCTGATCGTGGGTGCCGGCATCATCGGGCTGGCTTCCCTCGCCGCGTTGCGCGGGCTCTTCCCGCGCTCCCCGGTCACCGTGCTGGCTCGCCACCCCCACCAGGGAGCGGCGGCCGAGGCCTGCGGAGCGGACCATGTCGTCTACGCCGATCCCGGGCACGGCCACTGGGAGGAGCTGGCGGCACTGAGCGGCTCTCGGGTCGTCGGCCGGAAGCGCCACCAGATGCTGATGGGCGGGTTCCCCTACGTCATCGAAGCGGTGGGGTCGCCGGACTCCGTGACCGAAGCGCTACGGGCCGTCGCGCACCGCGGGACGGTCCTCCTGCTCGGCGCGGCCGGGATCAGCGAGGTCGACCTCACACCGATCTGGTACAAGGAGGCGGCGCTGGTCGGCTCCATCGACCACACGGTGGATGCCCACTCGTCACCGGGGCTCGCCGGCGGCGCGGGTCGCCACTCCGTCGACCGGGCCCTCGCCGTGCTCGAAGCCGGGCTCCTCCCGGACTCGGTCGTCGTGACGCACGAGTTCGGGTTGGACGACTACCGGCAGGCCATCGAGACGGCCATCGACCGGCAGACGTCGCACGCCATCAAGGTCGTCTTCCGGCCTTGAGGGGCAGGAGGCGCGCATGCGTGGCCGGCGCCCCGGGCAACCAGATCTCAGCGCACCCCGGTCGGCGGGAGGCCCTGCACACTGGTGCGGTACATCTCGCGGCGGACGCCCGCATAGTCGTTCGAGCGCGTTGTGCATCGTGCAACGGTTGTCCCAGATGGCCACTGTCCCGACGGACCAGCGCAACCTGCAGGTGAAGTTCTCGTTGATGCTGTGCCGGTACAGCCAGCCCAACAGGTCGCCTGACTCCTCCTTCGTCCAGCCCTCGAAACGGGTCGTGTAGACGGGGTTGAGGTACAGCGCCCTCTTGCCGGTGACCGGGTGGACGGTCACCGCCGGGTGGACGTGCTCGGCGTAGGCAGCAACCGAGGGCGCGATGGCCATGGAGGTGAGGTCCTTGACCCGGTCGAGTAGACCGCCCGTGCCATAGGCCGTCCCGGCCGAGTGCACGGCGCACAGACCGTCGAGCGTCGTCCTGAGCCCGTGCGAGAGCGTCTCGTAGGCGAGATACTGGTTCGACCACACGGTGTCGCCTCCGTGATCGGGCACGTCCCAGGCCTGGAGCAGCGTGTAGGCCGGCGGCGCAGGTAGGTAGCTCAGGTCGCTGTGCCAGGCGTTGGCGAAGTTCAGGGCGTCGGTGGGCTCCTTGATCACCCGGATCACGTAGGGGCGGTCCTCCAGCGGGTCCACGAAGGGCGTGACGTCGCGGCCGCCCAACAGCTCGGTCACCCGCTCGAGGGCATCGAGGTCGAGCTCCTGGTCGGGCAGGAAGACGACCAGGTGGTCGGCCAGGGCCCGGCGCAACTCGTCCAGCTGCGCCTCCTCGGACACCCGGGCCAGCTCGATGCCCGTCACTGACGCCCCCAGGGCGCCGGCCACCGGCTCGACCGTCAGCACCGTCCTTCCGGCCGTCGTCACCAGGCTCCCTTCGTTCAGGCCAGGCCGAGAAGCTCGGCTCCGTTGCTCCAGAAGAAGCGCTCCCGGGTCGACGCGTCGAATCCGGCCACGGCATCACCGAAGGCCTCGAACGGCCGCTTGCCACCCTCGGGATGCGGGTAGTCGGTCGAGAACATGAACAGGTCGGGACCGCACTGCTCGAGCAGCCAGGCCGTGTCCTCGAACGGGAACGGCGTGAAGCGCACCTGGCGGCGGAGGTACTCCGAAGGAAGCAGCGTCAGCTCCTGGAGCGCCGGTTCGAACTTGGAGAACGAGCGAAGCGCGTGGTCGACGTTGCGTAGCAGGCCGGGCACCCAACTCGCCCCGAGCTCGATCGCCGCGCCCCGCAGCCCCGGGTGGCGCTCGAAGACCCCATCGAGCGCCATGCAGGCCAGGAAGCGCTCGGGCGAATGGTGCAGGACCGGGAAGTCCTTGGACCGCAGGTTCTCCCCACCACCGAGCCAGTCCTTGGGCCGGGGGCGGCCGTTGTTGTGGAACGCCTTGGGCAGGAGCCTCCCGCCGCCCACGTGGAGAACGAAGGGGACACCGGCCTCGGCCAGGCAGGCCCAGACGGGCTCGAGGTCCACGTGCGCGGGAGAGAAGTCCCCGGGCGCGTCGGAGGGGACCCAGATGGCCGCCACGCCGACCTCGAGCGCCTCCATCAGGGTCCCGAGGGCCCGGGCGGGGTCGTTGAGCGGCAGGTAGCCGACGGCCTTCAGCCGCGGGTCCGGTGCGCAGAAGGCGGTCATAGCCCGGTTCAGGGCCTCGGTGCCGCCATAGAGGACGTCGGGATCCTTGCTCCGCGAGAAATGGGCCAGGGCGAAGGTCGGGAAGACGAGCTGCGCGTCGATCGCCAGGGCATCGAGCACCTTCGACCGCACCGCCGTGTCGAGGGCGCCCGGCGCCATCCACCCCTTGGGGCCCTTGAGGACCTCGGGCCCGATCTCCTGCCGACGGTGCGCCTCCCAGAGCTCGGGCAGTCCGGCCATCAGCTGGGCCGCTCCGGCTCCCGCTCCCTCCAGGCCCAGCGAACCGAGACGGTCGCGCAGCCCGGCGTCGGCGAAGCCGCCCAGCCACTCGGGCGTCTCCATGAGGTGGCTGTCGGCGTCGAAGATCGCTGATTCCATTGGCCCCCCAGTGGTCAGATCGTCGCAACTAGCGTAGACCGACCGGGCGACCATGATGATGTGGAGGCCACCTCGACCGCGCCTTCCGGGCGATTTCCGAGGCCTGAATAGGTTTCCACAGGCGTCGGCGCCCCACAGACAACATTTATCCCGGTCATAAGTTTCTCTGACCTGGCGTTCAGACCTGCCGTGTCAAATGGATGCCGTGGAGAGCCGGGGCCGCCCGAGCTCAGACGGAGGACCGCAGACATGACAGAGCAGCAGAACGACCAGACGAACGGCGAGCCCGTGGGCGACCCCGCAGCGGAGACCGCTCCGACGCCGGTGCCCGAGGCGACCAACGAAGCGGCCATCCCGATGCCGGCCGCTGCCGCCGCGCCAACGGAACAGCCACTCCCCCTCCCCCAGCAGCCCGACACGCCCCCGATGGGTGTTCCTCAGGGCACGACGCCGACCGAGGGCACGACCCCGCCGCAGGGCACCTACGCGATGGGCGCGCTGGCCGGCAACCCCATGCTCGGTGACGCCCCTGTCTCTCCGTTCGCCGGCCCGTCGCCTACCGACCCCGGCGCCCCCGTGTGGACTGCGCCCCCCGCTCCCGCCGCGGCAGGCAGCACCAACCACCGTGTGCGCAACGGCCTCTTGGCCGGCGCTGCCGCGCTCGCCGTCCTGGGCGCGGGCATCGGCATCGGCCACGCCACGACCGACAACAACGGGTCGAGCACGCAGGCCTTCGCCCCCTCCTCGGGCAGCTCACACCTGCATTCGGGTTCCGGGTCCTCTGGGGGCTCGGGATCCTCTGGCAGCCCCTTCGGCAACGGCTCTCCCTTCGGGGGGATCTTCGGTGGCTCGGGCAACTCCGGCGGCAACTCCGGTAATGGCAACTCGGGCTCGTCGAACTCCTCTGGGCCGAGTGACGCCGACGCCATCGCGTCGAAGGTCGACCCGGGTCTGGTCGACATCAACACGACGCTCGGCTACCAGCAGGAGCAGGCCGCGGGGACGGGCATCGTGCTCACGTCCAACGGCGTGATCCTCACCAACAACCACGTGATCAACGGAGCCACGAGCATCAGCGTGACCGATGTCGGCAACCACAAGACGTACACGGCCAGCGTGGTCGGGTACGACCGGACCAAGGACATCGCGGTCCTGCAGCTGCACAACGCCTCGGGACTCCAGACGGCAACGCTGGCGACCTCGTCCAGCGCCTCGGTCGGCCAGAACGTCGTCGGCGTCGGCAACGCTGGCGGCACCGGCGGGACGCCGAGTGCGGCCGGCGGAACGGTGACGGCGCTCAACCAGTCGATCACCGCCAGCGACGAAGGTGACGGCACCTCGGAGCAGCTGAGCGGCCTCATCGAGACCAACGCCGACATCCAGCCCGGTGACTCGGGAGGTGCCCTCGTCAACACCTCGGGCGAGGTGATCGGTGTGGACACGGCTGCCTCCGCCGGGTTCTCGTTCCAGTCCAGCGACCAGTCCTCGGGGAACCAGGGCTATGCCATCCCTATCAACACCGCCCTGAGCATCGCCCGGGCGATCGAGGCCGGGTCGGGCTCGTCCACGATCCACATCGGCCAGACGGCGTTCCTGGGCGTCGAGATCAACGCCGCGAGTGACAACTCCGGCAACGGCGGTCAAGGAGGCGGCTTCGGTGGATTCTTCGGAGGCAACTCCGGCAACACCGGGTCATCGGTCTCCGGGGCCTCCATCGCCAGTGTCGTCACCAACGGTCCGGCGCAGGAGGCCGGTCTCGCCCAGGGTGACGTCATCACGTCGCTCGGTGGCAAGACGATCGGCACCGCCAACGACCTCACCGGCGACATGGGCGCCTACCACCCCGGCGACAAGGTGACGATCGGTTGGACCGACGGGTCGGGCCAGACCCACACGGCCACGGTGCAACTCTCGTCAGGTCCTCCGCAGTAGCGCTCCGCTCACCGGCACGGTGACTGCGAAGGCCCCTCCCGCCACTACCAGGCAGGGGGGGCCTTCGTCGTATCCGTGGTCAGTCCGCCTCACCCCGGACGTCGTTACCCAGGGCCCGGAGGGGTAGCTTGGCCTGTATGGCGCTGGAGTACGTGATTCCCGGGGGAAGGCTCACGGACACCGAGCTCACGGACACCGAGCTCACCGCCCTGGCTCTGGCCGCCGACCCGGATGCGCCGATCGCCGACGGGGCGGTGCCCATCGGCATCCACCTGGCCCAGCTGGGAACCGCTCTCCCGCTCTGGTACATGCCGCCGGTGGTGCACCGGGGCGGCCGCCGGTGGAAGGCGCCCTTCGTGATCGCCGTTGTCTCGGCCTTCCTGCTGATCGATCTCATGGGTCTGTGCAATACCTATGGGCTCCTCACCTGGGCCTGAGGCGCTCCCGGAACCCAGGGCCGGGCCTGAAGGCGGGTCGAGCGGGCAGTCGGAAGAACCAGTCGGTCAGGGCTTGCCCGCCGCTCTCCAGCTCTTGACCCGGGCGTCGCTGATCCGTCGAGCCGTCGGCATGTTCGCCCAGGCCCGGAAACGGGCCTTCTCCTCGGCGCTCAGCTTGGAGTAGAGCGACTCTTCGGCCGGTGGACCACTCGGCCGCGGTGAGCGGGTACGGCCCCCACCCCCGCGGCTACTCCGTCCCTTCTCGATATACGGCTTGAACGCCCGACGAAGCTCCGACGCGTTGGCTGTGCTCAGGTCGATCTCGTAGGTCTGGCCATCGAGGGCAAACTCGATCGTCTCGTCGGCGTCCCCGCCATCCATGTCATCGGTCAGCTTCACTATCACGGTCTTTGCCATGGACAAATGGTGACAGAGCCCTCGACGGCCCACAAAGGCCGCCTGTGGCGAATGGGCAGGAACAGCAGCAGGAATTCGGCGGTCACGGTCGTCGGTGCCCGCAAAGGTGCAGCCGGACGCCGGTCGCGGCCAGCTGAACGGTGCAATCACCCGGAATGTCGATTGCCCAGGAGACATACGGGTAGGCTAGAGGTGTCCCGACGTGCCGGATTTGACCCCTTTTCCCCCTCTGTCAAATCCAAGGCGCGGTCGGGGCCTTTTCGCCCACCACCGCCAAGAATGCTCCGTCTGTCGGGCGGCCCGGTCGCCAGAATGGTCCGATGCCACGTCGAAACAGTGCCCGCAAGGGCCAAGGGCAGCAGTCTCTAGGCGATCACCGCGTCCCGGGCCTGGGATCGCACTGGCGCGCCGACGGCCTCCCGAAGGCCGCCTACGCGAGCCAGGCTGACGCGCTGACCGCGGCACTCGTGCGTCGGCAGGAGTCAGGGGTGGACTTGACCGTCTATCGCTGCGACGTCTGCTCGGCCTGGCACATGGGCAATCCACGGCGCGATCCGTCGTAACGAGGGGCTGGCATGGATCCGTCGTCGCGCCCCCCGGGTTGGGAACGCCAGCAGGCCCTGTGCCCCGAGTGCGGGTTCGATTGGGACGAGGCGAGCTACGAGGTACTGGTCGGCCGGTGCGTGACCAACATCGCCGTCTTCGGTGGCGTGCTCTCTAGGATCGACCCGGCGGAGGCCGTCGAACCTGGTCTCTGGTCCGCCAGCCGTTACGTGTGGCACACCGTCGACGTCCTCCGCTTCGGGACCGAGCGCCTGTGGACGATCAGTGCGGACCCCGCGTTCGGTGTCCCGGCTTGGGACGAGAACATCGTCGCCGAGGTGCGCTCCTACGACCAGCTCTCGCCCATGGTCGGCCTCATCGCACTGCTCTCCGCGGCCGATGCGTGGCGCACGGCAGCCTTCGAGGCACCGCACGACGTGACGACACTGCACCCCGAGTCCGGCGCGATCAATGCCTTCGACGTCGTCCAACGAAATGCACACGAGGTCTGCCACCACCTGTGGGACGTCCGACGGGCGATGGACGACTGACCCCGAGAACACCGCGCCACACCTCGTACGCCGACACCGTGAGATCGTCAGGGCCGTCGGGGCCGCCGAGTTGATGGCCGCCCAACCCTGCGAGGATGGAGCCATGGGATCGGATGGCGACGAAGGGTCTGCAGAGGCCGAGCCCGTCGGGACTGAGACCGAGGAGGAGGGCGCAGGGGGCTTCGACAGCTGGCGGCGTGAGTCGGCCCTGGGCGCAGTCGGCACCGGAATCGCCCGAGGCCTCCACGCCGTGTTCGCTCCACGCGTCCATGAGGTGGCGATCATCGCCGCCGTGCCGGGCGAACCCCCTGACGCAGATCAGCGTGTGCAGGTCATCCTCGATCCCGATGATCCGACGAAGTCGGTCGCCATCATGCCCAAGACACCGCTCGACCCGCCTTCGGAGTAGTCCTGCTGGAGGACGCCGCAGCGCTCGCCGGCCGTCCGGCTGGTCGAGCAGTCAGCTTGCGGCGTGCGACGCGGCAATTCCTTTGGAGGTCTGGCCGCGGCGGTGCATTGACTCTCCAGGATCCCGGACTTATCATCCGGGGTATCGGACAATGTGTCCGATACATCAGAGGAGTTGTCAAAGCATGAGCACCGTGGCGAGCATGACCCCTGTCGACCTCTCGGATTCCCGTTCCTACGTGGCCGGGGTCCCGCATGCCTGGCTGGCCCATCTGCGCCGCCACGACCCCGTCCACTGGCAGGACGAGCCCGGCGGCCCCGGGTTCTGGGCCGTCACCCGTTACGAGGACTGCGTGACCGTGAACCGGGACTACGAGCGCTTCAGCTCCGCCGCCCAGGGGACCATGCCCTTCGAGCTCGGGGCGGACGAGGTCGCCCAGCAGAGCCTGATGATGCTCAACATGGACCCGCCGCTGCACACCCGCTACCGACGCCTCGTCAACAAGGGATTCACCCCCCGCACGGTGCGCGACCTCGAGGAGAGCACCCGCCGGTCGACCGAAGCGATCATCGACTCGGTGATCGAGAAGGGTGAGGCCGACTTCGTCACCCAGCTCTCCGCCGAGCTCCCGCTGCAGGTGATCGCCGAGCTGCTCGGCGTGCCCCAGGAGGACCGCCACCGCGTGTTCGACTGGTCCAACCGCATGGTGGGCAACGAGGACCCCGAATACCAGGCCCAGGCGGAGATGGCCCTCGACGCCGCCATGGAGCTCTACGCCTACGCGGCCGAGCTCTTCGGCAAGAAGCGGATCGATCCCCATGCCGACCTCATGAGCGTGCTCACGGGCGTCGAGGTCGAGGGCGAGCGCCTCAGCGACCTGGAGCTCGAGCTCTTCTTCCTGCTGCTCACCGTCGCCGGCAATGAGACCACCCGCAACCTCATGTCCGGCGCCATGCACGCCTTCTTCCAGAATCCCGCGCAGTGGGAGCGCCTCCTCGCCGACCGCAGCCTCCTGCCCAGCGCCGTCGACGAGATGCTGCGGTTCGTGTCGCCCGTCATGAACTTCCGCCGCACGGCCATGTGCGACCTCGAGCTGAGCAACACCAAGCTGGCCGCCGGCGACAAGGTGGTGTTCTTCCACACATCGGCCAACCGGGACGAGGACGTCTTCACGGACCCCGACACCTTCGACATCGGGCGGGACCCCAATCCCCACATCGCCTTCGGCGGTGGCGGGCCCCACTTCTGCCTGGGCACCAATCTGGCCCGGATGGAGATCCGGGTGATGTTCGAACTTCTGTTGGACCGGATGCCCGACATTCGCCAGGACGGTGACGTGCAGCGCCTACAGTCCCAGTTCATCAATGGCGTCAAACACCTCCCCGTGGCGTTCACCCCATCAGCCCGCGTCGGCTCCTGAGCCGGCGGGCTGAGAGCGGGCACGGTGGCGCGCCGCGCGCCCGACGCGCTGAAAGACGTCATCCGTGACTTCCGGCGGGACCAGCTGGTCGACACGGCGCGCCGGCTCTTCGGCGAGCGCGGCTCCACCGACGTCTCCATAGACGAGATCGCCGCCGAGGCCGGGGTCGCCCGCTCGACGGTGTACGTCTACTTCGCCAACCGGGACGAGCTCCTGCGGGCCTGCGTGCAGTCGATGTACGACCGCCTGCAGGACACCATCGCCCTCGTCGTGGACGACGGCGCCGCGCCCGTGGCGCGATTGCACCGGCTGATCCTCGGCGCGCTCGAGCGGGTCGACGAGAGCCCCGCCTTCTTCCGTCTCGCCATGGCCACACAGTCGACCACCGCGGCCGGTTCGGAGGCGGTGGGAGGCGCGCTCATGATGATCGGGCTCGACATGATCCGCGTGCTCGAGGACATCGTCGTGGCGGGCATCGCCGCCGGGGACTTCCGGGCCGACCTCGATCCCGAGCGCGCCGTGGTGCTCGTCGGCCAGCAGATCTACGGGGCGCTGTCGGTCCGGGCGGGCGAGCCCGACCCGATCCCGGTCGGCCAGGCCGCCGACGAGATGAGTTCGTTCGTGTGCCGGGGACTGGGGGTGTGACGTGAAGTTCGACCTGTGGATGCCGACCGCCAGCCCGATGACCACCGCCGCGCTCCTCGACGCCGTGGCCGACGGGGCCGAGGCCCGCGGCGTCGGGACCATCTGGGTGGGCGAACACGTGGTGCTCTTCGAGCAGTACGAGAGCCATTACCCCTACGCCGAGGACGGCCGCATCCCGGCCCCGTCGGGGAGCGGTCTGCTCGAGCCCATGGTCACGTTGACCTACCTGGCGGCGCGCACGTCCGCGGTCCGGCTCGGCACCGCGATGCTGCTCCTCCCCCAGCGCAACCCCGTCTACACCGCCAAGGAGGTCAGCACGCTCGACTGGCTCTCGGGCGGGAGAGTCGACCTCGGCATCGGCGTTGGCTGGCTCAAGGAGGAGTTCGACGTCCTCAACGTGCCCTGGGAACGCCGGGGGCGCCGGACCGACGAATACCTCGAGGTGCTGCGCACGCTCTGGCTCGACGACACCTCCTCCTTCCACGGCGAGATCTACGACCTCCCCCCGTGCGAGATGTACCCCAAGCCGGTGCAGCAACCGCCCCCCGTCCACGTCGGAGGCGAGACGCCGGCCGCGCTGCGCCGGGCGGCGCGCCTGGGGCAGGGATGGCACACCTTCAACCGGTCGCCCGACGAGTTGGCGGCCGGCCTGGCCGCGCTCGACGACGAGCTGGCCAAGGTCGGGCGCAGCCGCGCCGAGCTGCGCATCACGGTGTGCCCCTACTTCAACCAGCTGACGCCCGAATGGGTGGAGCGCTACGCCGAGGCCGGCGCCGATGCCGTGGCCGCGCTCTTCTTCGCCTTCACCCCGGACGACGTGGCCCGGGCCTTCGACGACCTCGAGGCCTGCCGCGAAGCGGCGGCCCGCGCCGGCTGAGCGGCGGCGCCACCCACGGGCGGCGCGAGGCGCGCTGCGTGCTCGGGGCGGACCACGCCCGCTCCCTCGCGCCGCCCGAAGGCTTGGCTCTCCGAACGTAGGCCCGGAACCCCGCCCGGCCGAATCGTCCGCAGGAATGATCCGCCCACTGAGGTTTCATTCCTGGGGATGAGCACCGGCCCGTCCCCGACCAGGGAGGCTGGGGAGGTGTTCCTGCAGGGAGGCCCAGCTCAAGCCGCAGTACGATGGTCGTCCCGCCTGGGAACGAAGGATCCAATGGCCCCCAGCTCACGTCACCTTTTCCCCGAGTGGCCCCGGCCCCGGATTGCCCGCAGCGGCAGACCGGCCGGGGGGCCCGAGAGCGACGGGGCGTGGCGGGTCTGGGAGTGGTTGCGGGCCATCGACCGGCGCTACGCCACCGTGGTCGACGTCGTTCTCGCCGCCGGGCTCTTCGTGGTGTGCTCGGGGTGGGTGATCGAGCGCACGGCGACCCGGCCCGATCTCTGGTTCGTGGCGGCCCTCATCTTCCCGCTGGTGTTCCGGCGGCGGGCCCCCATGACGGTGTTCCTGGTCATTGCCACCGTGGCCTTCGTGCAGTGGCTCGTGACCGGTCCGGCCCTGGCCGACGGCGCGCTCCTCGTCGCGCTCTACACGGTGGCGCTCGAGTCGGCGTGGTTCCTCGTCGCCGCGGCCACGGTCATCCTGGAGGTGGGCGTGGTGATGGCTACGGCCCGCTGGACACCCACGGGCAACGACGTCAAGTCCTTCGTGTTCCTCACCGGGCTGGTCTTCACCGCGCTGCTGGGGGGCGTGGTGGTGCGGGCCCTGCGCAGCCAGCTCGACTGGCTGGCCGAGCGGGCAGAGCGGCTGGAGCGCGAGCGCGACCAGCAGGCGACCCTCGCCGCGGTCACCGAGCGGGCCCGCATCGCGCGCGAGATGCACGACGTGGTCTCACACAACATCCAGGTGATGGTGACCCTGGCCGATGCCGCCTCCGTGGCACAGGCCGCGGACCCGGCACGTGCGGCGGAGGCGATCCAGGAGGTCTCGAGCACGGGACGCCAGGCGCTGACCGACATGCGCCGGATACTCGGCGTGCTGCGTGAGGAGCCCTCAGCGGCCGGGACGAACGGCTCGGCGGGTGAGGGCGGTCGCCCGCCGTTCGCCCCCCAGCCGGGCCTGCGTGACCTCGACCCACTCGTCGAGCGGGTCCGGGGCACGGGCCTCGACGTCTCGGTCCGCTACGTGGGCGCGCCGTTCGAGCTCTCCGGGGCCGCGGGGCTGACCGTCTATCGCATTGTGCAGGAGGCCCTGACCAACACCCTGAAGCACGCCGACGCGCCCGCCTCGGTGGAGGTGCGGCTGGACTTCGCCGACCCCGACGTGTCGGTGCGAATCACCGACGACGGCCGGGCCGGCGTGGCCGTGCCGTCCTCCATTGCGGGGAACGGGCACGGTCGAGCCGAGGTGTCAGGCGGCGGCCACGGGCTGGCGGGCATGGCGGAACGGGCGACGGCGTTCGGCGGGACGCTCCAGGCCGGTCCGGGCCCCACGGGTGGCTGGGAGGTGGCGGCCACGCTGCGCGACTGCAAAGCGCCCGCCCCCGCATGACCATCCGGGTCGTGCTGGCGGACGATCAGGCGCTCCTGCGCAAGGGCTTCCGCATGATCCTCGAGGCCGAGGAGGGCATGGAGATCGTCGGCGAGGCGCCCGACGGCGCCGACGCGGTGCGCCTCGTAGAGCTCTACCGGCCCGACGTCGTGCTCATGGACGTGCGTATGCCCGTCCTCGACGGGATCGAGGCCACCCGGGCCATCACCGCCTCGCCGGCCGGCGCGGAGACACGCGTGCTCATCCTCACCACCTTCGACCTCGACGAGTACGCCTTCAGCGCGCTGCGGGCGGGCGCCAGCGGGTTCCTGCTCAAGGACGTCCCACCTTTGGAGCTCATCTCGGCCATCCGGACCGTGGCCCGGGGCGATGCCGTGGTGTCGCCCCGCATCACCCGGCGCCTGCTCGAGGAGTATGCCGAGACCCTGCCCGACCTCTCCGAGGGCGCCGCGGCGGGAGACGCCGCCGAGGACCCGGCGTTGGCGAGCCTGACCGAGCGCGAGCGCGAGGTCCTGCTGGCCGTGGCCGACGGGCTGTCCAACGCCGAGATCGCCGAGCGCCTGTACGTCTCCGAGGCCACGGTCAAGTCCCACGTCGGGCGGCTGCTGGCCAAGCTCGGGCTGCGCGACCGGGTGCAGGCGGTGGTCTTCGCGTTCCAATCGGGCCTCGTTCAGCCCGGACCGGGGCGGGCGCACCCGTAGGCTCGTCCCGTGGCGTCTGCCGACCTCCATCTGGGCACCTTCAGTGACACCGGGCCGTGGACCATCGAGCCGGAGGCGCCGGACTGGCGCCGCGGCCTCGCCGGCGTGCGGGCCCGCCTCACCGCCTCGCTCCCCTCCCTGACCCGGTCCCGCTCCCTGCCGCCCGTTCGGCGCCTCGGGACGACGGTGCGCCACGCCGGCGGCGCCCTGGGGCTGTGGTACCTGCTGGAGCGGCGGCGCGGGGGCACGGCGTCGATCGCCGGAATTTCGCGGCGGATGCGCGTCGCGGCCGAGCGGCTCGGCCCCACCTACATCAAGCTGGGCCAGATCATCGCGTCGGGTGACGGCATCTTCCCGCCGGAGCTGGTGGCCGAGTTCAAGTGGTGCCGCGATCAGGTGACCCCCGAGCCCTGGCCGGTCGTCGAGCGGGTCCTGGCCGAGGAGCTCGGCGGTCCCCTCTCGACCGCGTTCGCCTCGGTCGAGCGCGCACCGCTCGCCGCCGCCTCCATCGCCCAGGTGCACGCGGCGACGCTGCGTGACGGCACCCCGGTCGTGGTCAAGGTCCAGCGCCCGTCGGTGTCGGCCCGCGTGCGCCAGGACCTCGCCGTCATGGCGTGGCTGGCCCCCCACCTGGTGGGCCGGATCCCGGTCGCCGCCCTGGCCAACCCGCCGGCCCTGGTGGAGCTCTTCGCCGAGACGATCGTCGAGGAGCTCGACTTCCGGCTCGAGGCCGAGAACATGCTCGATATCGCGGCGACCTTCGCCGCGCTCGACCAGCGGGCCTTCGTCGTGCCCCGGCCCCACCCGACGTTGGTGACGCGGCGCATGCTCGTGATGGAACGGCTCGACGGCTTCCACTTCGGTGACGTCGACGGCATGCGGGCGGCCGGCATCGACACCGAGGCGGTGGTGCGGGCCGGCATGATCGGCTTCCTGGAGGGCGCGCTCTTCTACGGCATCTTCCACGGGGACCTGCACGGCGGGAATCTCTTCGTGCTGCCGTCGGGGAAGACCGCGCTGTTGGACTTCGGCATCACGGGCCGGCTGACGGAGGCCAAGCGGCTGGCCCTGCTCTCGCTCCTGGTCGGGGCTTCCAACGGGGACATCCCCGCGCAGGTCGGCGCCCTGCGCGACCTCGGCGCCTTCCCCGACGACGTCGACGTCCAGCACGTCATCGACGTGCTGGGGTTGGACCGGCCCCCGATCGACCCGACCGCGCTGACCGCCGACGAGCTGGTCGCCGAGATGCAGCGCTCCATCAAGACGCTGCTCGGGATCGGCGCCCGCCTGCCCAAGGAGCTGATGCTCTTCGTGAAGAACATGATGTTCCTCGACGGCGCCATCGCCACGCTGGCACCCGACCTCGACCTCTTCGCCGAGGTCGAGGCGATCGCGCTGCTGTTCGCGGCCAAGCACGGCGAGCGCATCATGGCCCAACTGGGCCTCGAGCAGTCCGACGACTGGGCGCCTGACATGGCGGGGATCAAGGCGGGCTTCGGGCTCGACGAGTCGACCGACGGCCTGACCCACCGCGAGCTGCAGGCCCGCCGGGCCCAGGTGCGCGAGAAGTTCGAGGGGCGCGGCCGGCCAGGGCGGCGGCGAGGCGCCCCGAAGTAGCCGAAGTAGCCGAAGTAGCCGAAGTAGCCCTTGGGCCTTCGGGCCCCTTCTGCGCGCCGGCTACTTCGGCCGGAAGTGCACGAAGACGCGGCCGAAGTTGCGCGGGTCCTTCTCCACCCGGTGGTAGAGCACCTTGATGTCCTTGCGGTCGAGGAAGCGCAGGACGCGCTTCTTCAGCTGCCCGCTGCCCTTGCCGGGGATGATCTCGACCAGCTTGGCCTTCTTGGCCACCGCTTCGTCCATGACTCCCTGCAGCGCCCGGTCGATGTCGCCGCCCCGGTTGTAGATGTCGTGGAGATCGAGCGTCAGCTTCATGCGGAAGGGCCCGGGCGGCGTGACCCGTCGATGTCCGCGGCCGCCGGGCTGAACACCACGATGCGGTCGGGCACGGGGGTCGCCAGACCCGGCTCGTCGAGCCCGGTCGCGGTCCCGGTGACCAGGGCGAGCAGGCGCGCCCGGGAGTCGCCGTCGAGCTGCGCGAGGGCCGGTTCGGCCATGACAGAACGATAGGGCCGCACGGTAGGCCCGGCGGGCGGGTCCCGGCCCCCGCCACCGGTCGATGGGAAGCTGGAGGGGTGGGCACCATCCGGGCTCTGCAACGCGAGGACTGGGACGACTGGCGGGCCCTCTGGGGGGGCTACCTGGCCTTCTACCGGGCCGAGCTGCCCGACGCCACCTCCCGGGCGACCTTCGACCGCCTCTGCGCCGGTGACGACGGCCTGTTCGGCCTGCTCGCCGTCGACGACACCGGGCGGGGCATCGGGATGGCCAACTGCGTCGTGCACGCCTCGACCTGGTCCCGGCAGCCCAAGTGCTACCTGGAGGACCTCTTCGTGGCCCCGACGGCCCGGGGCCACGACGTCGGGCGAGCCCTGCTGGTGGCGGTCAAGGAGGCCGGCGCGGCGCGGGGGGCCGGCCGCGTCTACTGGCACACCCAGCAGTACAACGGGCGGGCCCGCTCGCTCTACGACCAGGTGGGGCAGCCCACGTCCTTCGTCGTCTACGAGATGTAGCCGGCGCCGGCGCCGGCGCCTGTCACAGCAGTTCCGTAGGGTGTGCTCCATGCCCGGTGCGCGCCCTCTGATCCCGGCCCCGGCGCGTGGCGGCCGGTAGGGTTCGAGCCGACCGAATGCCGCTTCGCCGTCGCACCGCGACCTCCAATTTCGGCGTCGGGCGCCGCGAATCGCACGTGGCGGACGCCTTCTACGCCCGCTTCGAGGCACCGGAGCTCAGCGCCGACGAGCACGTGCAGCCGCACGCGCCCGGCGTCTCCTGTGTGCAGGGCGACGCCCGGCGGATGGAGGCCGTGGCGGACGACTCGGTGGCCCTCGTGGTCACCTCGCCGCCGTACTTCGCCGGGAAGCAGTACGAGGAGGAGCTCGACCGTGAGGGAGTGCCGGGCTCCTACATCGAGTACCTGGCGCTGCTGCGCGGCGTCTTCGCCGAGTGCAAGCGGGTGCTCGAGCCGGGCGGCCGCATCGCCGTCAACGTGGCGAATCTCGGCCGCAAGCCCTATCGGAGCCTGGCCGCCGACGTCATGGCCATTCTGCAGGACGACCTGCACCTGTTGCCCCGGGGCGAGATCGTGTGGCAGAAGGGCGAGGGGGCCAGCGGCTCCTGCGCCTGGGGCTCCTTCCGCTCCCCCGCCAATCCGGTGCTGCGCGACGTGACCGAGCGCGTCATCGTGGCCAGCAAGGGGCGCTTCGGGCGGGCCCGCAGCGCCAAGGAGCGCCGGCGCGAGGGCCTGCCCCACGAGAGCACCATCGGGGCGGACGACTTCATGGCGCTGACGCTCGACGTCTGGGACATCCCGCCCGAGAGCGCGGTGCGCGTGCGGCACCCCGCACCCTTCCCCGTCGAGCTACCGCAACGGCTGATGGAGCTCTACACGTATCGAGGCGATCTCGTGGTCGATCCCTTCGCCGGGTCCGGCTCCACCCTCGTGGCGGCGCTGCACTGCGGGCGGGACGCCGTGGGCTACGACCTCGACCCCGCCTACGTCGAGCTGTCCCGTGCGCGCCTGGCGGCCGAGGCGCCGGTCGCCGGGGCCGCGGGCGTGGCCGCGTGCGCGGCGACGCCCAGGCCGTGGCGTTCGACGGGACCTCCGCCGCCACGCTGGCGCGGGCCGCGCTCGAGTCCGCCGGCTTCGCCGACGTGCGGCCCAACCGCCGCCTGCGCGGACTGGGACTGGCCGTCGACTTCACCGGCAGCGACGCCGCGGGCCGGACGTGGTACTTCGACGTGGCCGGCCCGAACTCGGCCTACCGGGGCGGCATGGCGCGCTCCGAGACGGTGTGGCGGGCGCTCGGCCGGGCCCATGTGATGGCCGCCGGCGCAAAGGCGCCCTTCGTGGTGCTCACGACGCAGCTGCCCCGGTCCGGCACCGGGGCGGACCGCGCCCTGCGTGCTCCGGGACCGGGCGGGATCTTCGACGCCATCGACCTCCTCTCGGCCGACGCCCGGGCGCGGCTGGCGACGTACGCCGGCGGCCGGACGGTCTCACCCCGGGCGGGGTTCTGGTCGGCCGCGGACGTGACCCCGGGCGGCGTCTGACCATGGACGGCGTCTGACCATGGACGGGGTCTGATGGGCTCCGTCGTCGCCTGCGCGGTCGTGCGGGAGGACCCGCCGCGCGTGTTCGTCGCCGAGGACCTCGACACGCTGAACTGGGTGCTGGCCTGCCAGCTGGTGGCCAAGACGCCCGGTCGCGACCTGCCGCCCGGCGAGCGCGCCGCGCTGCGCCAGGCCCTGCGCGAAGAGCGCTGGGGCGACGCCGTGTTCGCCTTCATCGCCCGCACGGGGACGGCGGTCGACGTCTACGAGAGCACCGACCTGCACCTGACCGCCGATGCGCCGGTGGGGCCACTGGAGCTCCAGCTCACCCCCCTGTTCACCGAGTAGACGCCGACTCGCCCGAAACCAGGCGCGCGACGCCTGAGGTCGGGCTCTCCCTGCCGCTGCGAGAAGAGGTACCGGAACGACACCTTGACGTCGTGCTCGCCCGGCGGCACGGCGAACATGTGGTCACCCCACTTGAGCACCGAGGTCGTCCCGTCGATGGTCACGTTCGTGTTGAAGCGCAGGAGCAGGAAGGCCAGCGGGAAGATCTTGGTCCTGACCAGTATTCCAGTGGTTGTCTCGTGCTGAGCTCACGACGATGGTCCCTTTCCTCGCATACAGCGAGCTGCGAGCCCGTCCGTCCCTGTCGTCGAGCGCAACGCGTGTCGCCTCGGAAACGCGTCGGTAAGGGCGCTCCGGGATGGGGTACGTCCGTTCGGAACAGCGGGGTCTCCGGGTGGGAGGATGCCCTCATGCCGAGCGACCGCACCACGGTGACCGAGCTCAGCACCGGTCTCGGCATGCTGGGGCTGGCGGGCATCGAGGAGGCGCTGCGGCAGCGCACGGCCGTGATGCACAGCCTGTCCCCCGAGATGTGGGAGCGCCTGGACCGCCTGCGCTCCGGGGGCGCCTACGACGCGGAGTTCCACGCCGCCTGGGCGAACGGGCGGGCCTTCCTGACGGCCGCCGACGGCCTCCGGGGCCGACCGCCCCGGGTGGTCGAGTGGAAGGGCACCGGCCGCGCCCCGGGCGACGAGGTGGCACCCATCGACCTCCGCATCGACCACGTCTATCTCGTGAGCTGCAAGTACCTCTCGAAGATCCTCTTCAACGTCTCGCCGACCAGCGTCTTCGACTCCCTCCTCTTCGGGGGGCAGGGCCGGGGTGCCCGCGCCGCGAGGGAGGTGCTGCCGGGCGGCGGCGACTGGTACGTCGAGGTGGCGCCGGCCGAGTACCAGGCCTTGTACGAGGCCGTCCGCGAATCAGCGCGGGGTGGCGTGGCGGCCGAGCCACCACCGCCCGGATCGGCGGCCCACCCGGAGCGCGCCGGCCGGCCGGCCGCCGCCCCGGTGCTCCCGGGACTCGGAGCGGTCCCGGTCACCGGGGCGGTCGCGTCCGGTGGATCACGAGGCGAGGCGCGGCCGGCGCTGTTGCGCGACCTGCCACTCCGGGCGGTGGACCTCACCGTGCCCCAGCGCGACGCGCTGGGCCGGTGGCTCCGAGCCGGCTGGCCGGCGGGCGCCAAGGATCTCTACGCGGCGCTGTCGAGTGCGGTCGCCCGTGCCTCCGCACGTCGGTGGGAAGCGGCGATGGAAGCCGGGGCGGCGGCCGGTGAGGCCATGCTCTGGCGCCTCCTGCGCATCGGGAGCGCGCCGTACTTCGTGCTGGGTTCCTCGACCGCCCGCTCCCTGCGCCTGCGCATCGCCACTTCTTGGGACTGGCGCCAGCAGTTCCAGCTCGTCGCGTTCGCCATGGAGGCCCAGCCCGGAGGCCAGCCCCGGGTGGGATGGGAGGCCACGGTGCGCGACCGGGTCTCCCATGCGGTGCACTCCGTGGTCGGGCACATCGAGGTCCGCTGGAGCCACGGCCGCTTCGGAGGGCTCCCCGAGGCCAAGGGTTACCTCGACACGGCTCACCATCTCGTTCCCGGCTATTTCACGCTCCGATGAGCGCCTTCGACCCCACGGCCTTCACCCCCCCGCTGCGGGTCCCCGAACTCTCCTCCCCGCAGGTCGTGCTTCGGCCCTACGCTGTCTCCGATCTCGCGATGGTGCGCGAGGCCGCGGCCGATCCGTTCATCCCCTCCATCTCGTCGGTGCCACGGACGTACACGGACGACTCCGGCCGGGCTTTCATCGAGCGCCAGCACGCGTGCAGCACCGAGGGCGACGGGTACTCCTTCGTGATCGCGCCGGCGAAGGACCCCGAGGCCGGCGTCGGGTCCATCGGGCTGTGGCTGCAGGAGATAGAGGGCGGGCGCGCCTCCATCGGCTACTGGATCGTCACCAGCGCGCGCGGGCAGGGTCTCGCCGCCTGCGCCCTGCAGGCCGTGGTGTCGTTCGCGTTCGGGACCCTCGCCATCCCGCGGCTGCACCTCTTCGTCGAGCCCTGGAACGTGGCATCGGCCCGGACGGCCGAGGCCGCCGGCTTCCGGCGCGAGGCGACGCTGCGGGGCTGGGAGCGCATCGACGGTCAGCAACACGACGCCGACTGCTTCGCCCTTCTCCATGCGGAGTGGGCTCCGCAGGGCTGAGCGGGACTCGGTCGACCCCCTCTGCGAGACTGCCCAGGTGTTCGGGCACGATCACCGGGACGAGAAGATCGAGACGCGGATCGACCACCTGATGGCGGGCGTCTTCGTGGTGAACGACGACGAGCGCATGGAGAGTTTGGCCGCGCACGTTGCGCCCGACTTCGTCTACGTCAGCCCGGAGGCGGTCTTCGAGGGGCCGCAAGGTCTCAGCGACGCGTTCACCCGCCATCGCAATGCAGTCCGGTGGACCAGCCTGCAGCGGACCAGCCCGGTGGACATCCATCACGGCTACTTCCGCTACTGCTGGGAGCGGATCGAGCGAGGCACCGTCGCCATGGAGGGCTGGAGCTTCGGTTGGCTGGACGAGGCGGGGGCGATCTGCCGGGTCGTGACCTTCGAGGGATTGGTGCCGGGCCAGCCCGACGGCCGATCATGAGGGCTCACGACGTGGGGAGGAAACGCTGATGCTGGTGCTCGTCGAG
Organism: uncultured Acidimicrobiaceae bacterium; assembly: GCA_963764305.1. Lineage (GTDB taxonomy): Bacteria > Actinomycetota > Acidimicrobiia > Acidimicrobiales > RAAP-2 > Bog-473. The sequence continues at coordinate 406,995 of CAVXSD010000009.1, forward strand.
GTCGAGGACCGGGTGGCCACGGTCACCCTCAACCGCCCGGAATCCCGCAACGCCATTTCGGCCGAGCTGCACGGGCAGCTCGACGATGCCGTCACCAGCCTTGACGCCCGTGACGACGTGGGATGCATGGTGCTCACCGGCGCCGACCCGGCGTTCTGCGCCGGCATGGACCTCAAGTCCCTCGCCGCCGAGCTCCGCGAGGTGCAGAAGGAGCGGCTGCGGGGACCGTCACAGCGCTCCGGCATGATGCCGCCCCACGACACCCCGATCGTCGGCGCCATCAACGGCGCGACCGTGACGGGAGGTCTGGAGCTGGCCATGTGCTGTGACTTCCTGATCGCCTCCGATCAGGCTCGTTTCGCCGACACGCACGCCCGGGTCGGTGTCATGCCGGGCGGCGGCATGACCATCAGGCTGCCCCAACTCGTCGGCATCGACCGGGCCCGCCGCATGAGCTTGACCGGCGACTACATCGACGCCGAGACGGCGCGCGACTGGGGGCTGGTGGTCGAGGTCGTCCCCCATGCGTCACTGCTGGTGCGGGCTCGTGAGCTGGCGGCCACCATCGCGTCCATACCCGCCGAATACGTGCGCGAGCTCAGGCGCGGGTATGACGAGATCGGGGCCATGACCGGGCCCGAGGCGTTCCGGGCCGAGGCCAAGTGGTCGCGCTCGTGGATGTCGGAGCGCTTCGACCAGTCGCGGCTGTCAGCCGAGCGCGAGAACATCGTCGCCCGGGGTCGGGAGCAGAGCACGGGGCTCGACGGCGCGCCGGCGTGAGGGTCTACGCGGGCATGGATCCGCGCCTGAGCCTGCCCGAGTCCGTCGCCCACGCACAGCGGGTGGAGCGGCTCGGCTACGACGGGCTGCACGTGGCCGAGACGGTGCACGACTCGCTGGCGGTGGCGCTCCTGGTCGCCGAGCACACCGAGCGCATCGTCGTCCGCACGAGCGTGACCCTCGCCTTCACCCGGAGCCCGACGCTCCTCGCCTACGCAGCATGGGACCTCGCGAAGCTGAGTGGCGGCCGCTTCGAGCTCGGCCTCGGGACGCAGGTCCGCCAGAACATCGAGGACCGGTACGCCGTGCCGTTCGGCCAGAACCCCATCGGTCGCCTGGCGGACTACGTCGGCGCAGTGCGGGCCGCCTTCACGTCGTTCGCCTCGGGTTCGGCGCCCGCCTACGCCAGCCCGCACTACCGGGTCACCCGCATGCAGCCCTACTTCAACCCGGGCCCGGACGCGGTGACGGTGGCACCGCAGATCTACCTCGGCGGCGTGCAGCGCCGGGCCTGCGAGCTGGCGGGAGCAGTGGCGGACGGCTTCGTCAGCCACCCGACCAACTCGAACCCGCGCGACCTGCGCGAGACGTGCCTCCCGGCTCTGGCCGAGGGAGCACGCGCCGCGGGGCGGGATCTGCATTCCGTCGGGTTCGAGACCGTCATCGGCACGTCCGTGATCACCGGGGCCTCGCTCGGCGCAGTGGTGGCCGAGCGAGAACGCCAACGCCGCCTCCTCGCCTTCTTGTACTCGACCCCCGCCTACGCCCCGACGTTGGAGCTCTACGGCTGGACCGACGTCGGTCCCCGCCTGCGCGAGCTCATCCACCACGATCGCTGGGACGACCTGGCCGGCGTGCTCTCCGACGAGGTGCTCGACACCCTCGTCCCCAGCGGCACCTTCGACGAGCTTCCGGGCCTGCTGCGCGACCGCTTCGCCGGGCTGGGGCAGGGCATCGTGGTGTCGCCACCTAGCGACGGGGCCGACGACGAGGCCTTCCGCCCCGTGGTGCAGGCACTGCAGGCGGCCTGAACCTGAACCGGCCGGCGCCTCAGCGGGGCATGGGGAAGATGAGCTCCTCGGCCGCCATGGCCTCGACGGCGGCGCGGCGCGCCTCGTCGTCCATCGGCGTGTACCGCTCGGCCGACGCGAGCACGCGAGGGAGGAGCGCGATGTCCCCGGGCGTGCAGAAGGCGTGGACGCCGGGCGTGGAGAGGGCGAAATGGATGCCGCGATCGAGCTCGTCGTCGCTGCCCTGCGGCTCGTACCACGAGTCGGCCCAGCGGGCCGAGGTGGCGGCACTCCCGACCACTGCCTCGGCCAGCGGTCGCCGGTCGGCCCATGGCCGGCGCGCCACCGCCTTGATGACCATCACGCCCACGTCGCGCTCGGTGCACAGGGCGAGGAGCTCCTCGGCCGGCTCGCGGTACTCGGGTCGGGACCACAGGGCGGGGTAGACCGGGAACATCACGGTGTCGAGGTCGAAGCGTCGCAGCGCCTCGAGATGCGCACGCGGGACCTCGATGTCGTGCCCGGTGATCCCGGCGAAGCGGGTGTGACCGGCATTGCGGAGCGACAGGATCCGTTCCAGCGCGGGCGAGCGCCGGTCGAGCTCTTCGAGTGAGGTCACCGCGTGGGCCTGATAGAGGTCCAGGACGTCCGCGTTGAGCAGGCGGCGGGTCGTGTCGAACTGGTCGGTGACACCGTCGGGATTGGCCCGCAACGTCTTGCCCGCGATGAACAGCTCGTCCCGATGGGCCGCCAGGTGCGGACCCACCACCGACTCGGCCGCCCCGTACTGCGGCGCGATGTCAAGGTGGTTGACGCCGTGGTCGAGCGCCAGCTGCAGCCAGTCCCCGGCTTCCTCGACCGTGGCGGCCCAGCAGGCCGCGCCACCGAGCACGGCCACGCTGCTCTCGTGACCAGTCCGTCCGAGCCGGCGGCGCTCCACGGTCGCGCCCCGCTAGCTCTTGAGCTGCAGCACGTTGAAGACGGCGCCGACGTTGTCGGCGAGCACGGCGAAGCGCCCAGGTTCGATATCGGTCGGCCCCATGAACAGGCTGGCCCCGAGCTCCTGGGCCTTGGCCACGGTGGCGTCGGTGTCGGCCACGGCGAAGTAGACGCCCCAATTCGGCGGCATCTCCGCGGGCATCTCGGGGGTCTTGGCCATCATCCCCCCGACCGACTTCCCCGTGAGCTTCCACTCCGTGTAGGCCGGTGGGCCTCCGGGAGGGCCCTGGTCCTCGGCGCCCCATCCGAACACGGCGCCATAGAAGGCCTTCGAAGCGTCGAGGTCCGTCGTGATCAGCTCGCTCCAGCAGTAGGTGCCGGGCTCGTTGGCCACCTGGGCCCCGGTGTGCTGGTTGGGCTGCCAGAGGCCCATGACGGCGCCGAGGGGGTCGGCGAAGATCGCCATGCGCCCCGCCTCCATCACGTCCATCGGGGGAGCGAGGACGGTTCCGCCGTTGGCGGACACCTTGGCCACGGTGGCGTCGGCGCTGTCGACGTTGACGTACGTCAGCCAGACGGGCGGCATGTCAGGGTTCATCTGCGGGCCGAGCCCCGCCACGGTCTTCCCGCCCAGGTCGCACACCGAATAGCCACCGGCTTCGGGCGGCCCCTCAGGGCAGTTCCAGCCGAAGAGCCCGCCGTAGAACTCCTTCGACTTCGCCAGGTCGCTGCTGCCCAGATCGACCCAAGATGGGATTCCGTCTTCGTAGCGCTCGAACTCCACAGTGCCTTCTCCTCATGAGCGTGCCCCGACGGGTTCGACGGTACCCGATCGATACCCCCCATGCACCGGCCGCGGGTGAGAAGATCACTGGAATGTCACGGAGCACGGGGGACACATGAGCCCCAACCCCATCGGCGTACGGGTGGAGCAGCTGGCCCAGGCGCTGGCCGAGCGCATCGTGCCGTTGATCATCGATGCGATCGACCTCAACGCGATCCTCGACAAGGTCGACGTGGAGAAGATCATCGAACGCGTGGACATCGAAAAGGTCATCGATCAGGTCGACATGCAGAAGGTCATCGACAGGATCGACCTGCAGAAGGTCATCGAGCGTGTCGACCTGAACGCAGTCATTCAGGAGATCGACATCGAAGCACTGGTGGAACACACCGAGCTGGGCGCCATCATCGCCCGGTCCACCACCGGGGTCCTGACCGAGGTCCTCGACGTCATCCGGGCCCAGGGGGTCGGATTGGACGATTTCGTCCTCCGCTGGGGCAACCGGATCGTCGGGCGTGGCAGGCGCATCGCCGACTGGCCAGAAGGGCCGCCGCTCCTGGTGGGGGCGAAGTGATGCGGAAATGACGACCGTGCCTGTGCCCCCGGCCGAGAGGACAGTCGGCCGCCAGGGCCACTACGCCGGGGCCGTCAGCCGCCTCGTCGCCTTCGCCGTCGACGTCGGCGTCTCGTGGGGCTTGTACACGCTGGGCGCAGCGCTGCTCGGCGGCGCGATCAAGCTGGTCACCGGGCACTCGTACACGGTCAGCAACCACCAGACCCTGTCCGCCGTCACCGTGACGCTCTGGGTCTTCTTCTACTTCACCTACCAGTGGGCGGTCAGCGGCAAGACGCTGGGCATGGCCGGGCTCGGCCTGCAGGTGGTGACGACCCAGGGCGGGCCCATCAGCGGACGCCAGGCCTTCCTGCGGACCGTCGGGCTCGCTTTCACGCTGTTCATCACTCTTGGCATCGGATTCCTCGGCATCGTGTACCAGCGCGAACGGCGCGGCCTCGACGACTATTTCGCCGGGACCGCCGTCGTCTACGACTGGGACGCCCGGGCCGCCCGCCTGCGCTGGATCGCCCGCACGGAGGGCCCCCATGCCGGCGCGGCAGCGCACAAGGAGCAGGCCGCCTGACGAGGAGCAGCTCCGGTCGGGCGTGACCCGCGCCCTACGCTGCCGTGATGTCCTTCACCGAAGTCTCCCGGCCGCATCCCCAGGTCGCAGTCGTCACGCTGAACCGCCCCGAGCGCATGAATGCCATGGCCTTCGACGTCATGATCCCATTCCGCGACGCGCTGCGCGAAATCGGCGACGACAACGCCGTGCGGGTGGTCGTCATCACGGGGGCCGGTCGCGGCTTCTGCTCGGGAGCGGACCACGAGAACCCCGGGACGATGCCCAACATGGACGGCCTCACGCTCCCGACCATCGCATTGCGCTCCATGGAGATGCTGGACGACGTGATCTCGACCATCCGCCGCCTGCACCAGCCCGTCATCGCCGCCGTCAACGGGGCCGCCATCGGCGGTGGCTTCTGCCTCGCCCTGGCGGCGGACATCCGGATCGCCTCGGACGAGGCTTATTTCCGGGCGGCGGGCATCAACAACGGTCTCACGGCGGCCGAGCTCGGGCTGAGCTTCCTCCTGCCCCGGTCCGTGGGGCACTCGAGGGCGGCCGAGATCATGCTCACGGGCCGCGATGTCGACGCGGGCGAAGCCGACCGCATCGGGTTGGTCTCGCAAGTCGTGCCGCCGGCCCGGCTCCTGCCGGCCTGCTTCGAGCTCGCCGACCGCATCAACGGCTGGGGGCGGCCCGGCGTCGAGTTGACCAAGCGCCAGCTCTGGAACAGCTTGGACGCCAGCAGCCTCCAGACCCACATGGACGCGGAGGGCACCTCCCAACTCTTCGTCCGCATCACGACGCGCAACTTCGAGGAGTCGGTGGCAGCCCGTACGGAGGGGCGCACGCCCGACTTCAGGGACTGACGGCTCGGTGGTCAAGGAGAATTCATGAGCGAGTTCGCTGCCATCTGGAGATAGTCGCGGAACTCGACTGCGTCGGCTGCCGAGATGCGCGACGCCGACTCGAGCTCGAGCAGCGCGCCAAGCATGTGGCGGAGCCAGGCTTCGCGTTCCGCCGGGCCGATGACGAATGGGACGTGGCGCATGCGCAGCCGAGGATGCCCGCGCTCCTCGCCGTAGGTGCCCGGGCCCCCCCAGTACTGCATCAGGAAGAGCGCAAGATGGCGCGACGACTCACGCAGGTCGTCGGGGTAGAGCGGGCGCAGGAGGGGATCGCCCGCCACGCCGAGATAGAAGCGGTCGACCAGGTCGACGAAGAACTGCTCCCCGCCGACCCGCTCGTACAATGCGTCCACAAGCTCGACAGTAGAGGCTTTAGACTGCTCCCCGATTCGCGGCCGTAGTTCAATGGTAGAACCTCAGCCTTCCAAGCTGATGATGCCAGTTCGATCCTGGTCGGCCGCTCTCTTCAGACGTGCAGGCACGACGGTTGTAGCGGAATGATCGGCTGGCGGGCCCTCATCGTCATCCCGCGGACATCCCGCGAGTCGCAGTCGCCCCAGCTAACTGGGTCGGCGCCTGCCTCCCCATGCCGATCGGGGCTGATTCAGGTCCGGCGGTACAGCCCCTCAACACGGCAGGGAGGGACCAAGGGCAGACTGTCTGGAGCGATGACCCATTCCCCTGAGACCCAGTACGCCCGCTCTGCCGACGGGACCAACCTCGCGTACCAGGTGAGCGGCGCCGGGCCACTCGAGATGGTGCTGATGCTGGGCGGCATTCCGATCGACCTCTCCGCTGAGGAACCCGGAATCGTCCGCCTGCGCAAGCGGCTGACAAGCTTCAGCCGCACCGTCTGGTTCGACGCCCGGGGTAGAGGCGCATCGGAAGGTGAACCCCGCGACGCCATTATCGAAGACGTTTTCGCTGCCGACCTCACCGCCGTGCTCGATGCGTCTGGTTTCGAGCGACCGGTGTTGGTGATGGGCGGTGAAGGGGGCGGGCTGGCGATCCATTTCTCGGTCAACCATCCCGAGCGAGTAAGCGCTCTTGTCTTGGTCAACAGTTGTGCGTACTACGTGCGCGAGGACGACTACCCGTGGGGCACTCCTCCCGAAAGTCTCGATTACCTCCAGGCCACCATCAATGCACACTGGGGCAGGAGCGCACCCTTGGAGCTCCTCGCCCCCAGCCGGGTCACTGACGAGCGCTTCAAGGCCTGGTTCACCCGGACTCAGCGAGTCGACATGGGCCCTGACCAGGTCGCCGCAATCGTCCGGGCCGCTTTCGAAAGAGATGTACGCGAGCTTCTTCCGTCCATCTCTTGTCCAACCCTCGTCCTGCACCGTGAGGGCGACCGCTACATCCACCTGGGCGCCGGTCAGTACCTCGCCGAACACATCCCCGGCGCACGTCTCGTGGTTCTCCCAGGTGACGACCACCTCGCCTTCGTGGGCGACACCGACGCCTTGGCGGACGAGATCGAGGAGTTCTTGACCGGAGTGCGGAGCGGGTCCGAGGGCGATCTGAAGACCATGACCGTCCTCTTCACCGATATCGTCGCCTCTACCGAGCACGAGGCCAGGATCGGCTCGAGCCAGTGGTCCAGGCTGACCGACCACCACGACGCACTGATCCGCGCTGCGCTTCTCCGCCACCGGGGGCGCTGGGTGAGGACGACCGGAGATGGCTTCGTGGCCACCTTCGACGGCACTAGGGGAGCGATTCGTTGCGCCGCCGAGATCCTGGCATCCGCCAAGGACATCGGCCTCGACCTGCGGGCTGGTATCCACACAGGTGAGGTCGAAATGCGAGGCGAGGATATAGCCGGTTTGACGGTGAACATCGCAAAGCGCGTGTGCGATCTGGCAGAACCTGGTGAGGTGCTCGTGACGAGGACGGTGACCGACCACGTGGTCGGCTCCGGCATCGCGTTTGAGGATCGGGGCGAACGCGAACTGAAGGGCGTCCCTGGGAGTTGGCGACTGTTCCGCGTCGAGGGTTGACTTGATCGTTCGCAAGGTGACGGAAACCGGATGGCTTGGGTGTCCCACAACGCCGGGACGCGGGCACTTCGGCCGTCCGGGGTCGCCTCGAAGCGTCGGTCAATCTCAACCAACGGTTGAAAACTGTTGCCACCTATACTCACCACCTGTGGGTTATTCCGTTGATTTCGTCAACGTATCTGCCGTCGGCCTGGAGTCGTCGCCAATGGTGGCCGCGTTGGCCGGCCTGCGGGCGAACGAGGCTCGCTACTTCAAGAACAAGTACGACCACATCTTCACGGTTGAGCCTGCCGCCAAGGCCAAGAAGGACATCGACATGGTGCACCGCATCCTCAAGGAGGAACGTGACATCGTCATCGCGTCGCCCGCGCTCGAGGCAACTACGTTCCAGGTCGAGAACATCCGCTGGACCTACGTGTTCTACGAGAGCGGGCTGTCGATCAACGTCCTGTACACGCTCGACGGACCGAATCCGAAGCGGGCGGTCGGGTTCAAGCTCTCCGAAGGGATGGACGTCCCCGCCGAGTTGGGCTCGTTCAAGTTCGCACGCCAGAAATCGAAACTCGCAGGGACCATCCGAGGCTCGTACTTCGTGATCAAGGGCGAGTACTGAATCCATAAGGCGTCGGATCCGCCAGCGTTCGGTCCTGGTCCGGCCAGGCCCGAGAGTCCGGCAGCCGTCAACAACTGTGCGCCCTGTCGCAGGCGGTGGCTGTTCAACGGGCAACGATCCGCTCCAGAGTCTCCTCGCAGTGCCATGTCAAGATGGCAGCGATGACCGATCGATCTGCTGTTCGCAGCTGGGTAGAGAGGTACGAGCCGCGTGGCGCATGGCCGGAACGGCTGAGATCTCGGCTTTATTCACGACCGATGCCACCTATCTGCACTCTCCTTACGAAGAGCCTGTGATGGGCGTCGATGCCATCGGTCGAATGTGGGAACAAGATCGGGACGGGCCAAACGAGGTGTTTACGCTCTCCACCGAGGTTGTAGCGGTCGACGATCAGACGGCGGTCGTTCGAGCTGAGGTGCGATATGGCCAACCCGTAAGCCAGGAATATCGGGACCTGTGGATCCTTCAACTCGAAGCTGACGGCCGATGTTCACGGTTCGAAGAGTGGCCCTATTGGCCTGGTCGTTCGTACTCCGCGCGGGAGGGGTAGCCAGCGTTCTGATCACTAGTCGAAGGTGATTGCTGGCAGGCAGACCGCTGCTCCCGGCACAGCCGTTGTCGTTTCGGCCAAAGGGTGTGAAACTTGGGCGTCAGCGACCGAGGAGGAGTTCGATGCCGAAGTACCTTGTCCAAGCGTCTTATATCGGCGATGGGGTCCAAGGACTCCGCAAGGAGGGGGGCACGGCCCGTCGGGGCGTCGTCGAAAAGGCGTGTTCCAGCGTGGGTGGAAAGCTTGACGCGTTCTACTTCTCGTTCGGCGAAACGGATGTCGTTACGATCATGGATCTGCCAGACAATGTGACCGCTGCCGGCGTCGCTCTGCTCGTCGCTGCGAGTGGCACGATTGACGTCAAGACCACCGTCCTGCTGACTCCGGAAGAAGTCGACGCCGCGGTGAAGGTGGGAGGCGACTACCGGCCACCCGGAGCTTGAAGGGAGTGATCCCCACCCCTTCCGCATAGTGCCCAAAGAACGGGAGCAGTGCCCCCGTTCACCGGCTACGGGCGCCCATGCATTGACGGCCGCATAGGTATTCGCTGTCCTCCTCATCGCAAGGAGGAGGACATGTCCACCCCCGATTCCCGGTTCAATAGCACTCTTGAGCGCTCGCGACGCCGATCCGTTCGCCCAGGCACAGATGGCGGCGGCTGCGTTCCTGGTCCGTTACAGCGGTCAGACCCTCGAGACCTACCGCTACGGCCTGCGCACGTACTTCCAGTGGTGCACCGACGTCAGTCTCGAGGTCCTCGAGGCCAAGCGGGCCATTGAGCTGTGGCGCAGCGCTGTGTAGGAGCGAGGCTTGGCTGCCTCGACCATCGACAGGCGGCTGTCCACCATCTGTGGCGTGACTGCTTGGCGGGTGGAAGCGTTGGTGAACTATTTCCAGGTGGTTGCCGTCGAATTCGTGGAGCGGCAGGTGTTCGCGGACGCTCAAGGACGGACGGCCGACGGGACTTGGCTGACCACCTTATAAGCCCGCTCGCGCACCCGATCGATGACGCCCGCACTGCTGGGCGCCGGATCGTCACCGGCACGAGGGGGCAAGACGAAGTCGGTGTACATGACGCGGCGTTCCCGCGCGACCGGCGCATGGCTCATGTGCAGGGTGCACGAGCAGTGGACGGTGACGTCGCCAGTGCGGGTCGGGAGCGGGACCGCGGGCAGCCCCCAGGAGTCGCGGAAGAAGGCGGGCTGGACGAGGGCCCGGTGGGAACCGGCCACGACCCCGAGCTGGCCCGAGCGATGGTCGGCGCCGGTGACCGAGATCCCAACCGTCAGGCTGCAGCAGCGCGAGGAGTGCCGCCCGAGGCTGCAGTCCTTGTGCCACGGCAGGTCGGAGATGCCCCTAACGACGCCGATGGGTTTGACAAGCGCCTCGATCTTGTTGCTGCCCTGGTCTCGCGGCACGTGCCCGTCGCCCGTGAGCGAGGCGAGGCGAAGGAGCCGGTCGTCCTCCAGCAATGCCGTGGTCGCAAGACTCTCCTCTTGGAACCCCTGTAGGCGTACCGCCCGCTCCTCGCCGTCGGCGGTGGTGGCCCACCAGGACCGGCCGTCACCCTCGTGGTAGCGCGGGAGGGCGGCATCCATGTCGGCCGAGACCTGCGCCATTTCGTCGGTCGTGAAGACCTCGGTCAGGTGGAGGTACCCCGCCTCGCCAAGGTAGTACCCCAGTTCGGCCGGATCGTCGTCGACCGTAAACGAGCGCTGGAGGTCGAGCGGGCCGCCGTCACGGTCGGTGAATGTGACGTCACCCGCGGTGTGCACGGTGCGGGCATCGAGCAGCGAGCGGAGGACGACCCACCAGTCGAGGAAGTCGTTGATGTCACCGATCGGCATGTCGAGCGTTGCGGCCGCGAGGAGCGTCATCGGCGTCCGGCGGTCGTGGACGATGTCGGTGATCTCGTCCACGTCGAGGCGCACAGCGGCGTGCCCACCGCCGCCGGGGCGCACCCGGACGGCATCGTCATCGACCGACAACGTCCAGGTGCCGGCGGTCGTCTCGATCGTGAACGGCCGGACGCCCAGCTCGCGGCGCCTGGGACGGCCAGCGCAGAGCCGTCCGCCGCCAGGCGGGGCAGCTGGGTCCCGAAGAAGTCCGCGACGTCGATCGTCTCGACGTCGACGTCGTTGCGGGTGCGGAAATCGATCGTCATGACGGGCCAGGCTAGCGACGGGCTGGCGTCGGCGCAGCACAGCTGGGGCGTCTGACGACGGTGGCGTCCGACGGCACCCCCGTGAACGTCGGTACGCACAGCTGGAGCTTCTCGGTCATCACCCGATCTAGGAGGAGGGCTAGAGGGTTCTGCGGGTTGGATCACACAGCCGGCAGCGCACGGGGGCACTTGGTCGGTAACGTCCTCTTGCGCCGAGACCGGAGCAGCTCGTATCCGAGAGTTCTTCTCGCCTTAGCCTGATGCCGGTGAAGAGGATCGGACTCCGCGTTCCGCAAGAGCGTCGGGAGGAGGTTTCAGGATGGCCAGCCTGACCTATTTAGCGATTGCGTCGCTCGACGGCTACGTCGAGGACGAGCAGGGCAAATTCGACTGGGCGGCGCCTGATGAGGAGGTGCACGCCTTCGTCAACGACCTCGCGCGGCCCTGGGGCACCCACCTGTACGGGCGGCGGATGTACGAGACGATGGTCTGGTGGGAGACCGGCGATCATGCGGCGGTGTACCGGGACTACGCGGAGATCTGGCGGGCGGCCGAGAAGGTTGTCTACTCCCGGACGCTTCACACGGTTTCCAGCGAGAGAACCCGAATCGAGCGTGAGTTCGACGCCGCGGCGATCAGGCGGCTGAAGGAGAGCTCCCGATCCGATATCTCGATCGGCGGGGCGGAGCTCGCCGGCCAAGCGGTCGCCGCGGAGTTGGTCGACGAGTGCCATCTCTTCCTCGGGCCGGTCCTAGTGGGCGGTGGCAAGCGCGCCCTGCCAGCCGGCATCCATGCCGAGCTCGAGCTGTTGGACGAGCGCCGCTTTCGCAGCGGCGTCGTATATCTCCATTACCGCTTATGAGCCGAAATGGGCTCGATAAAAGCTCCTGACTGGCTGCTGCTGCTCGCGTATGGATCGATTACGAGTCCGTTAGCGAGAGGCTCGACGCGCTGCTGCATCAATACGGCCAGCCAGGATGTAAGCAGTGGAGTGTCCCCAAGGGGCCGGTCGATGGCCGTTAGCTCACGGCAACCACTTGGGCCTGGACAACGCGCCCAAAGCCGGCAGCGTTCCGGGACAGGTAGACAAGCGCGCACCTCAGGCCTCGGCTATGTCTTCGATGGCTGCCAACGTCGCCTCAATACCGTTCCTCGCCCGGTCGCTGCGGATGCCAATCTCCCTTCGCAGCATCGTCACCGAACATCTTCTCGAAGAAAGCTGAACCCTCGGGAGGTAGCTCGTCGTCAGGACTCGCTGAATCCGCCGCTCGTTGGGGCTAGCCGTTCGGCCAAACGGCCAGGTCGCTTACGATAATTGACCGCATCAGTAATGACCGCGGTAGGCGGTCCAACCACCACCTCCCAGGCGAACCGGCGGCCACGGTCTGCCAGAGATCTCACCGCAGGCGAGGTCGAGGACCGGTTCATCTCCATCCTGAATCACTTCAGCGAGCACCTCGTAGGAGTTGCGGCCGACATCATCGGTCAGGGAAACCAGCATCGTCGACGTTGCTCCCGGGTGGCGATCGTGCCACTCCTGCAAGTAGTCGCCGCCTCCCATCGCCTCACAGGCCATAGCTGACGATTTCATCCCCACCTCAGCGAATAGTCAACCCGCACGCTCCTGCGCTGAGTATATGGTTGCCCTCGTTCGCCGGCTCTGGGTGCCGCCCTGCGGCACTTCAGGTATAGGCGGGCTTCGCCCGGCGGAATGGTCATCCCAGAGCGACGGTGGGCGGCCGATCGTCCGAGTGGACGATCTCGTGCGAACCTGCGAGTTTGGGAATCGACTGTCAGGAGGCCGCCATGTCCCAGGTCCGAGTTCACAACTTCTCGATCTCCCTAGACGGGTTCGGGACCGGCACCGGCATCACCTTCGAGGCCCCGTTCGGTCACGCCGGGAACCGCCTGCACCAGTGGATGTTCGCCACCCGATTCTGGCGCTCGATGGTCGGCGAGCCCGGTGGCACCTCGGGTGTCGACCACTCGTTTGCCGACCGCCATGGCACCGGCATCGGTGCCGAGATCATGGGCCGGGGCAAGTTTGGTGTGCAGACCGGCCCGTGGACCGATGTGGGCACTGCCGACGAGTGGCGCGGCTGGTGGGGCCCGAACCCGCCGTTTCACACGCCGGTGTTCGTACTCACTCATCACCAGCGCCCGTCGATCGAGATGGAGGGCGGCACGGTGTTCCACTTCGTCGACGCCAGCCCGCAGGAAGCGCTCGCCCTCGCCCAAGAAGCAGCCGGGGACCTCGACGTGCGCATCGGCGGTGGCCCGATGGTCGTCCGCGACTTCCTCGCCGCCGACCTCATTGACTCGCTCCATGTAGTGCAGGTGCCGATCCTGCTCGGCCGTGGCGTTCGCCTGTGGGACGGCGTCGGGGGGGTCGAGGAGCGCTACGACATCGAGGCGGTCTCGTCACCGAGCGGCGTCACCCACTTGACCTTCACGCGTCGATAACCGATCCTGCGAACCTCCTGCGACGTAGTTCGCCACCAATCCAAGACGCATTCCGACATCAGCTCAGACGAACTGACGACCATCCCAGAAACGCCGGACCTGGAACCAGAAGCGACCTGATTGAGCGTTGGCGTCCGGCTCGTGAATCTGGACGATCTGAGGCTGGCTCTCGATCGCGAAGGGATCACAGAGACCAACTACTTCGTGGGCGGCGATCAACCCGAACGGTATTGCCTCGGCTGGCTCCCAGCGGGCGGTCGGTCGTGAACGTTCGGCAAGGAGCTAGCGACGCAGGTGGGTGTCCCCGTTCGTCGGGACGGTGGGACAGTTCGGCACCTTGGGGGCAGGGGGGCGACTGCCCAGACTTATTGCTCGCCTACGAGCGCGAAACTGTGGACATGAACGACGATGACCTGCTCGCCGAGCAGCGTTCGTACTATCGGGCGCGAGCGCCCGAGTATGACGAATGGTGGCAGCGACGGGGCCGTTATGACCGGGGCCAGGAACAGCTGCTCGAATGGCAGCGCCAAGTAGCGGTCGTGGACGACGCCCTAACCTCCTTTGGCGCTAAGGGCTCGGTCTTGGAACTGGCGGGGGGAACTGGTTGGTGGACTGAGCGTCTCGCACGGATAGCCGACAGTCTCACCGTTGTGGACAGTTCGCCGGAGGTTCTCGCACTCAACCAGGAACGGGTGGGACGCTCGGATGTCAACTATGTCGTAGAGGATCTCTTCGATTGGCACGCCGACTCCAAATATGACGCTGTGTTCTTTTCCTTCTGGCTTTCGCACGTACCAAGGGCCCGATTCGGCGAGTTCTGGTCCCTCGTTGACTCATGCCTCACTCCCTCGGGCCGGGCGTTCTTCGTCGACAATCGAAACGACCCAATGCCAGGCACGACCGTCAAGGATCCATTCGTCGTCAAATACGACACCGACCTTCACTTGCGTCGTCTTAACGACGGATCGCGGTACCGGGTTGTCAAGGTGATGTACGAGCCCGGTGAGCTGCAGTCACTTATCGAGGCAGAGGGTTGGACGACTGAGATCCAGGCGACGCGATGGTTCATTTTCGGCTCAGCCGGTCGCCTCCGAATTGAACTGCCCCCAAACGCTTAACGCCGGATTGGGGTGCAGCCAGCTGGCGTTGACCCAGTGGTTATCCCAGGACTTTCGCCAGCCCTCGGGGCCCGACCGCACGATCTTGCATGCAAACCGGAGAACGTTGGGCTCTTTCCGATTCTTCTGATAGTCCAAGAAGATGGGCTGATCGGAACCGGGACCGAAGTCTCCGATCTCGATCATCAAGTCCAGGTCGACCTCAGCGGATGCAAAGAACCGCTCGTAACCCCGGCACTTCGTCGATACCCCAAGAGATCGAGGTACATTGCCGGGACGGCAGGAATGGCGGTGGCGAGAGATGCAACTTCAACTAAGCCCTGATCCACCGACGAATAGAGTCTGATCGCGGTCGCGCATCCGCGAAAAGTGCCTTCCTGCAAGGGAAAATGGTGGTTACCACAACGACCACATCCCCTACCGGAAGGCACTATTTCGATGCGCGTATCTTGCCACAGCCTCGACCGTCTCGACGTGACCTTCGACGACGAGCGTCTGGTGGCCAACGCTGGGCTTGATGCTGCCGGCGACATTGGCCCAGCATCTGGGCCTGCGGGAGCTCTTCGACGAACACGTCGACCTCGGCGATGCGGCGGGACGGGCCAATGTCGGCCACAAGGCCATGACGCTCGTCCACTCGGCGCTGGCCGGGGGCGACTCGATCGACGATGCCGATGTCCTGCGGGCGGGCGACACCCAGGCGGTGCTCGGCCACGTGGTGTTGGCGCCGTCGACGCTCGGAACGTTCCTGCGCAGCTTCACCTGGGGCCATGCTCGTCAGCTCGACCCGGTGGCCGGCGAGCTGCTGACACGGGCCTGGGCGGCCGGGGCGGGTCCGGGCGAGGAGCCGGTCACCATCGATGTCGACTCGTCTATCTACGAGACCTACGGGCTTGGCCAAACAGGGCGGGACCCACTTCACCTACAACCACGTGCGCGGCTACCACCCTCTCTACGCCGTGACGGCCGGCACCGGCGACGTCGTGCACGTCCGCCTGCGGGGCGGCAACGCCCACCGGGTCGGGGGCGGCCAGCTTCCTCACCGAGACGTTCGCCCGGGTGCGGGGGCGGGTGCCAGCGGGCCGATCGTCCTGCGGGCCGACTCGGGCTTCTACAGCCGCAACGTCGTCGACGCCTGCCGCCGGGCCGACGTGTCCTACTCGATCACCGCCAAACTCCACAAAGGCGGCGTGCAAACGGCCATCGCCGCCATCGACGAGTCCGCCTGGGTCGCCGATCCCCTACTTCCTCGACGGCGCCGACGTGGCCGAGACCACCTACCGGCCCTTCGGCACCAAGGGCCAGCCGTGTCGGCTCATCGTGCGCCGGGTGCGGCCCACACCGGGCAGCCAGCTGGCGCTGTTCGTCGAGTTCGCCTACCACGCCTTCATCACCGACCGCGAAGGCGACATGCTCGAGCTCGAGGCCGACCACCGCCGCCACGCCGAGATCGAGAACACCATCCGCGACCTCAAATACGGTGTCGGTCTCAACCACCTGCCGTCGGGGCGCTTCGGGGCCAACGCCGCCTGGCTGGCTCTCAACGTCATCGCCCACAACCTGGCCCGCTTCAGCACCCGGCTCGGACTCGGCGACACCCTCATCACCACCGAAACCCTCCGCCGCCACTACCTGAGCCTCCCGGGACGCCTCACCCGCTCGGCCCGACACCTCACCTTGCACCTGCCGGCCCGTTGGCCATGGGCGGAGCGCTTCGTCGCTGCGCTCACCTGGCACCGCAACGTCTTGCTCGTGACCTGACCGTTCGTGTGGACGTGGCCCGAGCACCCTGCGGCCGCCAGTGCAGATCGCCGATCACAAGAAGCTCTGGTTCAACGCGTCCCTGAACACGTCACAGCCACTGACCACCGCACGGCACAGACAGGAGAGTTACACATCGTTGGCAGAAGCCGTCGCACCGAGGCCGATCGGTGGATCAGGGCTAAGTCGGATGAATGAGTCGAATCCGTTCGACTGGCACCGACGGCGCGCCGTAGCACTCGACTAACTCGGTCCTGTACTTTGCGTCGTCGTAAAGGGCCCGGATAGGCATCCTCGAAGCGCCTGGCTTGTTCCCAGTCGGCCGGCCACACCTCCCGATCGACAAGCTCCAAGAGCAGCCCGGCAACGGGAGGGTGTCATCCACAACGCTTAAGAGATTAGGTGGGAGCGCCCACCTAATCGGAGCGTTCGGGGCTACCCCAAGGGGAATCCGGTGTGCAAACCTTGGCGGTCGTGAGTCTGGATTACGCCGCCAATCACCTGCTCGACGCTGTCTAGTAGGTGGCGGTCTCCGATGGTCCATTACAGACCAGACTGCAGACCGTCTGGGATGAATCGGCGCAGCACGGTTGGGAGAAACCTTGCCTCACGACCGAACTTCTGGCTCGATTCAAGGCACTCTGGGACCGGGTCACCGATCCGACGGCTGGTCCCCGAAGCACCAGGCTTCGGCAGTTGACAACGTCAGAGGCCCTCGCAGCCGTCGATGAGCAGATCGCCCTGGCGGTACAGACCGCGGTCACATCCTCTCAGGCTCCAGATGACGTCAGGCTCGCCACTCTTGGGGACTTGGAATAGCTGCATCTTGCCGGCGTTCGGGGCGAGGCAGCCTCCGCTGAAACTGAACAGGTTCTGTCCTCTTTCGATGCAAGACTCGGTCCATGCCGCTAAACGCACCTCTGATCCAAAGTGAGCACGAAGGCCTCCTTGCCTTCCTCGAACACCAGCGTGAAGCAGTTCGCAATGCCACATACGGATTGCATGAGGATCAAGCTCGCCTCCAGCCAACACAGAGTGGGCTGAGTCTCGGAGGGCTCGTGAAGCACCTCACGGACGCAGAACGCGGCTGGACCGATCGCATCCTGGGCGTACCGCCAAGCGACACGACTTTCGACGACTACATGGCGAGTTTTGTCCTCTCAGAGGATGAGACGTTGGCTGCAGTCCTCCTGCAGTACGGAGAGACGTGCGCCCGAACCGACACAGTGATCAGTGAAATCGACGACTTGGGGCGTCGCGTACCCCTTCCCGAGGCGCCTTGGTTTCCTGATCCAGAGGACTGCACAGTCCGGTGGATCCTGCTCCACCTCATCGAGGAAACCGCACGACATGCCGGTCATGCCGACATCATCCGCGAGGCTCTCGACGGAGCGTTGAGTGGTCCACTCATGGCAGCAGTGGAGGGATGGCCCGGAGACGGGTGGGTCAAACCCTGGCGGCCCCCGGCGGGATGAGCCTTCCGCCAACGAACTGACCGTCCGGCCGGGCGATAGGCGTCTCCAATCCGGCGAATGGGGCACACCCTGAGGCGGTGTCTTTCGTTCAGCCGAGTTGAATGAGCCCAGCCGAAGTCGGCGTGAAGCCACAGGATTGGAAATAGAACTTCGCGAGTTCCTCGTCGAAGTCAACATGCAGCCACTCACAGCCTGCTCTCTGGCATTCGGACCGCACAATCTCAATCATCTGAGTGCCGATGCCCCGGCTGCGGTCCGCATTGGCAACCATCGTGTCTTGAATCCAAACATGCGTAAACGCCCACACGACACTGGCAAATCCGACGAGGCGTCTGTCGTCTCGTGCAACAACCCAACCGAGGCTGTGCTTAGCGAGGAGGTCATTCCAGTTCCATTGGTCGTCGGAGTACACCCGAGTCTCGAAGGCTTCGGCGTGGAGTCCGTTGACCTCGGCATTCTCAAAGGACCACGCCATTCGTAGCTGACAGGTATCCGCGGAGATATCTGGAACGCCCTCACGCAGCGCCCGCTCCCGGCCGCGTACTGGGCGACCCTGACTCCATTCATTTGGTCGGAATTGGGGACACCTCGACCGGATGGCGGCTCAGAATATGAAAGGAATCAGCTTCTTTGTTGAGCGCTTGTATGCCGGATAGGCGTCGGGAAAGAGGCGCTCCATAGTGTGCCCCTCGACGGTTGCGCTATAGACGAAATAGGCGCCCATCAACGCGACGGCGACGAGCCAATACCAGCTGACGGCTACCGCTGTCCCGATGGCAGCGAGCATGATTCCCGAGTAGATGGGGTTGCGGATGTACTGGTACGGACCGGTTGTGACCAACTCCGCATCCACTTTCTCGGACATCGGGGCGCCCCAGTTCCGTCCCAGATGGACCCGTGCCCACACCGCCAGCCCCAACCCCATCAAGAACAGGGCCATGCGAATTCCTTGGAGAACGGGGATACTGCACGATGGCATGGTGACCTTTTTGAAGGCTCCCGAGCGAACGACCAAGAGCACGATACCACAAATATGGCGACCCTAAAGCCCACGAACTGTCTTCCGGACTGAGCTTCCCTCTTTGCACTCAGGGCAGCCACCAGCCATGCAAACCAGAAGACGGCCCACAAGCTGTAGATGACGTAGTCGATGAGGTGCATGGACGGATTGCGATGGTAACGGGGTCAACGTCCATGTGAGATGACCTGCGTTCCGACCGTCCACTGCGTTGCAGTCCTGACTTCGTCACGCCACGCCCGGTTACTGCGAGGAGATCCTAAGGGTCGATGGCATGACAGATGCAGAGCGGAGTTTCTGAGGCAAGCCACTCGGCAACTCAGCTCCGTGCGGGCTAACGACGGGCATTCGCTGGAGACTTCTTGGCCATCCCAGACCCGGCGTTCTATGGGCTACCCGTGCCTGCCGTCTCGCAGCTTGCTGCCGCTCCCGCGGCACTTCCCGCCCTGATGGACGAAGGGCAGTCGATCCGCGAGGATTCTGGGACGGCGTTCGCCTGTGGGAAGGAGGCCAATGTCGGAGGAAGCCAATCTTGCCGTCATCGAAGCGATGTGGCTGGCCTGGAACGAGAAGCGCCTCAATGACGCTGCCGACTCGGTAGCCAAGGATGCCCACTTTTGCCACTTCACTCTCGGAATCGAACTTCACGGGCGAGAAGCGATTCGTGACCTCATGGAGCAGTCACTGGCGGCGCTTCCCGAGAGGAGGAGCACCGTCCTCCACAGCCACTCTGCCGACGACTACGTCATTACAGAGAATCACTATGAGGCAGTGCGAACCGAATCGGGCCAACCCTTGACGAAGGACATCTGCTACATCTTCCGACTAGACGACGGGCAGATCGTCGAATGGCGCGAATACGGGTAGGGCGGGCAGCTAGGCGGGGCAGCGGGACATATTCGGGAGGGCCATCGACCGGGTCGGCCCGATCCCCAAGGGCCATGCTTTATAGCTCGGCGACCAAGGTCAGCGGGGTCTCGACCTGAGAATGGCAAGGCCATTGTCCACATCCACCAGATGGTGGTGCGAGTCGTGGAGCGCGTGCTCGAGAAGCCCACGGACGTCGCTCCGCGAATCGCCGATCGTGATGCCTCGGGACCATGAAGCGGGCCCTGACTCCTGAGCCAAGTCGGCAAGTCTTCTAGTGTGACTTTGGAGCTCCAGCCCAACGACACTCGGGTCTTGGCTGGCATAGCTTGCAGAAGCGCTCTGAACGAGTTCCTCACCGGCGATCTCGGGGAACCTGGGCTCATCGATCGTCAACGCCTGCTCGACGCCAAAGACGTGAAGTGCCGTGACGTCCCTACTGTGAGCCGCATATTCGAGTGCCGACCATGTTTCAGGCGCTGGTCTCAGCCGAAGTTCGTCGCCAACATCGAGCAGGAGTTGAATCCATTGCGGCCCAAGATCTCGGATCGCGTCCAACAGCAGCACCGGCTCATACTCAGAGCCATCGAAGCCACATGCCTCACATTGCTCGTGATCCACGCTGAACTCCCTTCGGCAACCTCTCCACTCTCGTTGCCAGAGAAGGCGACCTCTCTGAGGGTCTCTCGAGTGACCCTTACGACGCTGCCGGGACGGGGTGCCACCCACCGGCGCACAACGGGGAACCTGTCCCCCGACTCAGGACTCAGGATTCCGGTGAACAGGTAAGAGGCGCTTCGCTTCACGCTGGGTTTCGAGGACTGTCGTGAGTTGGCTCAGGGCGTCTGGGTTCTCGCTCACCCGATTGTGGCGCTCCTCGGGGTCCGCGGTCAGGTTGTGCAGCTCGAAGAACGGGCTGGCAGCGGCAGCCGCAAATGGGCTCTTGGGGATGCCGTGATCGGCATTCCAGTCGTCGAGCCGTTCGTAGTAGTGGTTGAGCTTCCAGAGCTCCTCGGAGCCGTCGGGACCGGTCGCGAGGGTGACGATCACAGATTCGACCCGTGAGGGCGAAGCAGCGGGGTCAAAGGGCTTTCCGCTCAGCAGGTTGGTCTGGTTGAGGCCCCTCGAAATGTAGTCCTCGGTCATGAAGTAGATCGGCGAAGCCATGTCTGAGGATGTTGTCTTACCTGTCACGACCCGGCTCAGGTCCCGTCCGGGTAGAGGCTGGGCCTCGTCGTGTCGAACTACAGACCCGACTCAACCGTGATCCGTCCTGTGGACGCAGCGCGCCGCAGCGCCTCGTAGTCACGCTGGTTCTGCTCGGCATAGGTGTCAGCAAACTCGGCCAGAGCCCGGTCGAATGTCGGTCCGTTCCCGAGATAGCTGGCGATCGCGACGCGGTCACCCGAGCGGGCGTGCGCCCGGGCCAGGGCCTGGGCGCATACTCCGACATACTTGGCGAGGCCCTGTGGGATCGCCCCTTCAACCTCGAAGCTCCCCTTCCAGTCCCGGAGCTGGCGGAGATAGAAGTCTCGGGTCACACCGTCAGGACCTTCGACCGCTTGGTAGCCGAGGAAGATGTCGCTGGCCGCCTGCATCAGATGTTGGCCGGCCACCACCCGCGCCCCATGGTTGGCGTGGCCGCTCTTGCCAACGAACTCCTCGAGCACGGACGCCTCCGCCTCCTTGGCTTGGAGGATCAGCGGGTCCTCGTTGCCCAAGCCGACCATGAGCAGGATCCAGGCCCGGGTGCCCACGCTCCCCACACCCACCACCTTGCGGGCGATCTGGACGAACTCGAACTCCTCGAGCAGGTGGCGCCGATCGGACTGGAGGCTCCGTCGGTAGCCGCGCACGAGCTGGTGGAACGACTCGTGGAGCGCGTCACTCACTTCCTGGGGGAACAGCTCCTCGGCCGGCACGATCAGCGGCGGATCACTCACGATGCGGAGCTCGCCGTCGATGACGGTGGTGAGCTTGCCCAGGGCCTGGAGGCTGTCCCGGGTACGGGCCTTGGTGACCATCTGAGCGGTGCGCGTCGCCATGTGCTTGTCGGCCTTGGACCCCGTCTTGCCGGCCGTCGCCTCGAGCCCGGCGAGCAGACCGGCGACGTCGATGTGGGAGTACCACACGTTCAGAGTGGAGAGCCCGGCCAGGCGGGCCATCTCTCGGCGGTAGTTTGCTCCTACTTCCAGAGCGGCGGTGCGAGCCTCTTTCGCCGTGAACTCGAGGTCTTGGGCGGCGATCACCACGCTGGCGGCAAGTCGCTTGAGGTCCCACTCCCATGGTCCCGGCAGGGTCTCGTCGAAGTCATTGACGTCGAACATCAACTTGCGCTCGGGCGAGGCGAACAGTCCGAAGTTGGACAAGTGGGCATCGCCGCAGGCCTGTGCGGTGAGGCCCGACCGGGGAGTAAACGCGAGGTCCGAGGCCATGATCAGCGCGGCTCCCCGGAAGAAGGTGAACGGCGAGACCAGCATGCGCCCGTAGCGGATCGGAACCAGTTCGGGTACCCGGGTGGTGGCCTGCCGCTCGAGCAGGCTGACCGGGTCCGGCCGGCTAGTAGTAGGACGGAACTCCGCCTGGGACGATCGGGGTGCCCGAGCGCGGGCCTCCTTGCCGAGTTTCACGCGCTCCTCGACGGTGAGGTGCGGCACGGCATGAGCCGCTCGGTCTGGTCGTTGCTTCAGATCCATAATCGCTCCCCCGATCCTGGTTCGAACGTTGATGCTGCGCCCTCCATCATGGTCCCGAGGTCGCCAGCAGTACAGGGCTGGCGAACCCTGAGCGTTGCGTGGTGACGGCAGCGGTGATCTGACCCCGGGAAGAGGGCAGTGGCCTGGGTCGACCTTGACGAGGTGCCCCCGGCCTCGCCGGGAAGAGAGGACACCTGGAGTGTCGCCGTGCGGCACCCAGGTGGCAAACGTCGGCTCGCAAGGGCGCACGTCGTGGGACACCTATCCGAGCGCAAATTGCCGACTCTAGGCGCAGCGATTCGGGGGGGTCGCCAGCCATCGTTCGGACGTTATGGCGTTGATGGAACCCGCTAGCCCGTGGCGATAGCGTCTCTTCTCGGGCAAGCCCACGACCACGTCAGTAGTCGTCGGGCGAATTCGTGCGGGCCGATCATGTCGGCGACGATCAAGTAAACCGGTTCATCCGGAACCAGGTCATCTGACCGCGAACTCGATCAGCCGAGGTCGAAGCGATCGAGGTTCATGACCTTGTCCCAAGCAACGACGAAGTCACGGATGAACTTCTCCTCTGAGTCGTCACATGCGTAGACCTCCGCGATAGCTCGGAGCTGGGAGTTGGAACCGAAAATGAGGTCGACGGCCGTGGCCGTCCACTTGACCTCACCCGTAACGCGATCGCGACCCTCGAACACGTTCTCGGCCGAGACGGATGCCTTCCACTCAGTGCTCATGTCGAGCAGATTCGCGAAGAAATCGTTGGTCAGGGTCTCGGATCGGTCGGTGAAGACGCCGTGTCGGGATTGCCGGAAGTTGGCGTTGAGGGCCCGCATGCCGCCGACCAGGACTGCCATCTCGGGAGGGGTCAGGTTCAGCATGAACGCCCGCTCGACCAGCAACTCCTCCGCCGGCAGCTTCTCTCCGGCCTTGAGGTAGTTGCGGAACCCGTCGAAGCTCGGTTCGAGCACGGCGAACGACTCCACGTCGGTCTGCTCCTGCGAGGCGTCCGTGCGCCCGGGCTCGAACGGGACTGTGATTTCGTGTCCGGCGTTCTTTGCCGCTTGCTCGACGGCCACGCACCCGCCTAGGACGATCAGGTCGGACAGCGACACCTTCTTGCCGCCGGACTGCGAGCCGTTGAAGTCCTGCTGGATGCGCTCGAGGGTCTGCAGCACCTTGGCAAGTTCGGTCGGGTCGTTCACCTCCCAGTCCTTCTGCGGCGAAAGCCGAATCCGTGCCCCGTTTGACCCGCCCCGCTTGTCGGTGCCCCGGAAGGTTGCCGCCGATGACCAAGCGGTGGAGACCAGCTGGGAGACGGACAGTCCCGATGCGAGGATCCTGCCCTTGAGGGCAGCGATGTCGTCATCTCCGATCAACGCGTGATCGACTGCTGGCACGGGGTCTTGCCACAGCTGCGCCTCGGGAACCCACGGGCCCAAGAAGCGCGAGACGGGCCCCATGTCGCGGTGCAACAGCTTGTACCACGCTCTGGCGAACGCATCGGCCAGCTGGTCGGGGTTCTGATGGAAGCGCTCCGCGATCGGCCCGTAGATCGGATCGAGCCTCAGCGAGAGGTCGGTCGTCAGCATCATCGGAGCGTGCCGTTTCGACGGATCATGGGCATCGGGCACGGTCCCCTCCGCCTCCGGATTCTTGGGTTTCCACTGCTTTGCGCCGGCGGGGCTCTCGGTGAGCTCCCAGTCGTACTCGTACAGGTTGTCCAAGAAGCCGTTGTCCCACTTCGTCGGCTCGTTGGTCCAGGCGCCCTCCAGCCCGCTGGTGAGCGTATCGGCGCCCTTGCCGCTACCGAAGGTGTTCCGCCAGCCGAAGGCCTGCTCCTCGAGGGATGCACCTTCGGGTTCGGGACCGCCGTATTCCTCACCAACTGCGCCATGGGCTTTGCCGAACGTGTGGCCACCGACGATGAGCGCCAGCGTCTCCTCGTCGTTCATGGCCATCCGGCGGAACGTCTCGCGAATGTATTTCGCCGCAGCGAGCGGGTCCGGGTTGCCGCCGGGCCCTTGGGGGTTCACGTAGATCAGGCCCATATGATCGGCGCCAACGGGTCCCTGGATTTCCCCTTCGTCGGCGTGGCGTTCGTCGCCAAGCCAGGTGTCCTCAGGGCCCCAGAAGATCTCGTCGGGCTCCCAGATGTCCTCGCGCCCGAAGCCGAAGCCGAACGTCTTGAACCCCATCGATTCGTAGGCACAGTTGCCGGCAAAGATGATCAGATCCGCCCAGGAGATCTTTCGGCCGTACTTCTGCTTGACCGGCCACAGCAACCGGCGCGCCTTGTCGAGGTTCGCGTTGTCCGGCCAACTGTTCAAGGGGGCGAAGCGTTGAGCGCCCTCGCCGCCACCGCCCCGGCCATCGGCGATGCGGTACGTGCCGGCGGCATGCCACGTCATCCGGATGAAGAGCGGCCCGTAGTGCCCGTAGTCGGCCGGCCACCATTCCTGCGAAGTGGTCATAACGTTGAAGATGTCCTGCTTGAGCGCTTCGACGTCAAGGGTCGCGAACTCATTATTGTAGTTGAAGCCCTCACCCATCGGATTGGACAGGGACGAGTGCTTGTGCAGAATCGAGAGATCCAGCTGATTCGGCCACCAGTCCCGATTCGACATGGCCCGATGCTGCCTGGGAATCGGAGACGGGATTACTGGGCTCTCGCTCTCGCTTTCGCTCCCGCGGTCAGTCACGTCGGTTCTCCTCTCTTCTCACTGTTTGCATGTTTTCATCTGATGGCCGGTTGCACACGACCTGGCATTCTGGACGTCACGCTGCCTGCTCAGGCGGGATCATACGCTCAGCTATCGCTCGAGATCGCTCGACCCACCACAAGGGACGACGTTCGCCTCGTGTGTTGTCTGGCCCGGGTCGTCGCCTCCACCCCGATACTGGTGTCCGACGTGGCCTGAGGTCCGGCTGGCTCGACGCGACTGTGGGCGCGCTGGTGCCTCACCACGATCTCGAACATGTGGCGGTACGCCTCCACCGTTGCGGCCGACGGCCCTCCCCATCGATCACTCGCGGCCGCCTCCGACAGCGTGGCCCCACGACCGGGCCCCGGGAAGACTTGGGCGTCGATTTCCTCGAAGGCTCGTGTGCAGGCGGTCACCTTGTCAGAGCCCGCGTCCTCCTTGTCGCTCATGTCTCTTGGCGCCCTCCCCAGCACCGATCGGAGCTCCTGCCCGTTCGGCCTGCTGTCGTCGTGGTTCGCGGCCTTGGCTCACCTTAAATCTGGACCTAGAACGATTCAAGGGTTATTTCCAATTCATTCTTAGAGGCTGTCGCTTGGTATACATGGACGCATGCCCTCGATGCCGCTTCTCGACCGCCTTCGAGCGCTGGACTGGCGCTTGACGCCCCAGCGACGGGTCATAGCCGAGGCGATGGAGGGGGACAACGTCCACCTCACAGCGGAAGAGGTGCTCGAGCGGGCACGGGGGCGTCTGCCAGAGGTGAGCCTGGCGACGGTGTACAACACGCTCAACGAACTGGTTTCGATGGGCGAGGTTCAGCAGGTGGACGCGGGTGGCAGCCCTACCCGCTACGACCCCAACACCAAGGACGGCCATCACCACCTCGTGTGCCTCAAATGCGGCGACCTACGCGACGTGCATCCGCAAGGACTGGACGCGCTCGAGTTGCCACGGTCGGACCGCTTCGGCTACCGGATCATCAACCGAGAAGTGCTCTTCCAGGGCTACTGCCGCGACTGCGGAAGGTCGTAGAGCGGTCGTTCGGAGCGGCTGACGAGAATGACAAATGAAGAACGTCCGCATCTGCGTCGGCGGAGGCGGACTAATTGAGTCTTGGGGGGCTGGAGGGTCGGGTAGCCCGGGGGGAATTGCACCCCCCGGTTCCCACAGATCCCGGCGTGACATTCTCCCGTCACCGGGCTCTTCTCATCCGTCACACGGTCAATAGGCACGGGCCCACTTCCATTGGGCGGACAGACCGGGCTGTCGATCGATCAGTCCGGTCCTCCACCGTCTGAAAGCTGTATTGGTCCGCAGCCGCCGGTACTTCCTCCCAGCCCAGCGCCTCAGGGTAGGTGCTGGCACGTTGGAAGAGGGGAATCATGCCCGTCCTGTGAAACCGGCCGTTGTAGTTCATCCACCACTGGAGAGGCTGGGTCAGGAGTTGTCCCCGATACCCACAAGGCGGGGCGCCGTGCAAGGCTGGCGAGGTGATCGAGGCCCGGGGGCTCTCAAAACGGTTCGGCAACGTAGTGGCGGTGGACGACCTGTCCTTCGACGTGCGTCCGGGGACCGTGACCGGCTTTCTCGGGCCCAACGGGTCCGGCAAGTCGACCACGATGCGCATGATCATGGGCCTCGACTCGCCGGCGTCGGGCTCTGTCTCCGTGTTGGGCCGGCGCTACCACGACCTCCCCTGGCCGCTGCGGGAAGTGGGCGGGCTCCTCGAAGCGAAGGCCATCCATCCCGGTCGCTCCGCCCGCGCGCATCTACTTACCCTGGCCCGGAGCAATGCCATCGCCCGGGCGCGCGTCGACGAGGTGCTGGAGCTCGTGGGTCTCACCTCAGTCGCTGGCAAACGGGTGGGCAAGTTTTCACTCGGCATGGGCCAGCGCCTGGGCATTGCCGCCGCCCTGCTTGGCGACCCTGGAGTGCTTCTTTTCGACGAGCCCGTGAACGGCCTCGATCCCGAGGGCATCCGCTGGGTCCGCACGCTATGCAAAACACTCGCCGGCGAGGGTCGGACCGTGTTCGTCTCGAGCCATCTCATGGCCGAGATGGCGCTCACCGCCGACCATTTGGTGGTCATTGGGAAGGGCAAGCTCATCGCCGAGACCTCGGTAGCTGACTTCGTTGCCCGCAGCTCGCGTCAATCGGTAAAGGTGCGCACGCCGGCTCCGCATCAATTGTCCGACGCCGTGACCAATGCGGGGGGGAGCGTCATTCCGGATCCCGACGGGTCCATGACGGTCACCGGCTTGTCGGCACCCGAGGTGGGCGACCTGGCCGCATCGCTCGGCGTCGGCCTGCACGAACTGACCCCTGTCGCCTCATTGGAGGACGCCTTCATGGAGCTGACTGACGAAGCCGTCGAGTTCCGGGGTGGATCGTGACAGCCGTGGTCGGGGCTCCGGCCTCCTTCGAGATGGCACAGCCCCCCGGCCGCGCCGGTCTGCGCCGGGCCATGGCAGCCGAGTGGACGAAGCTGTGGTCGGTCCGCTCGACCATGTGGACGCTCGTCGCCACGGTGGTGGCAGTCGTGGGCTTGTGCGCGCTTGGCACGGGCACGGTGAGCCCGTCCGAGATCATCGAGGACCCGACCCGCCGGAGCCTGGTCGGGATCTTCCTCGGGCAGCTCATCTTCGGGGTGTTGGGCGTCCTGGTCATGAGCGCCGAGTACGGCACAGGAACGATCCGCGCCACGTTGTCGGCCGTGCCCCGCCGGCCCGTCGTGCTCACCGCCAAGGTCCTCGTGTTCGGAGCGGTGGCGGTGGTGGTGAGTGAGATTCTCGCCTTCAGCGCCTTCGCCCTGGGTCAGGCCATCTTGTCGGCCAAGCACGCCGTCGGGTCGTCAGCGGCGGTCACGCAGCGTGCCCACCAACTCGGGGTGAAGGTCCCCCACAACGTCCAGGCCGTGCTCTCGAGCGGCTCCGCATCATTGGGGCAGCCGGGCGTCCTGCGGGCCGTGGTCGGTGGCGGTCTCTACTTGGCCGTGCTCGGGCTGATGGCGCTGGGACTGGCCACGATCATCCGGCACACCGCCGGCGCCATCTCGACCTTCGTCGGAGTGGTGCTGGTCCTGCCTCTCATCGTTCAGGCGTTGCCCACGTCGATCAGCAACGCCGTTGCCCGCTACCTGCCGGCCAACATCGGCCTGGTCCTGTTCTCCACCCATGGCGTGCCCGACCGCGTTGGGCCCGCTTTCAGTCCGTGGACGGGCTTCTCCTTGCTCGTGCTGTACACCGTGGTGATCCTGGGGATCGGCTGCTGGGTCCTCGTGCGCCGCGACGCCTGAGTGCGCCAGCCTTGTGACGATGCGTCGAACCATGAGCACCTCTTGCCGCGCTTACTCTCAGCCAATCGAGTGAGATGCCGCTTGGGTTGAGTATCCCCGAAGTGCAGGCTTGAGACTGGCTGCAGGCGCTGAGTTCGTCCCTAGCGTTTAGAGGTTCCTGGCGTGAACACTCCCGTAGTGCCTGCCGCCGGCGTTGTCGGCTGGCTCCCGTACGAAGTGTGTCCCGCCTGGGCTTCGCCATGGAGTGGCTCAATAGAGGATCGAGCACAAACAGTCGTGTGGTGAGCGGTCTAGCTCGTTCTCAGCTACCGAGGCTGAGAACTGTGTGGCCCGTTCGACCCTTCTCGAGTGCCCTACCGTTCTCAAGGATGCACCGATGGCCCGGTGTCCGGCAGGGATAATCCTGAGCGGTCGGTGCGAACTATCTTCGGTCGAGGCCCCGATCGGAGGCACCACCATGGCCAAGCTCATCTACGTGGCGAACACGTCGCTGGACGGTTACACCGAGGACCGGGACGGTGGCTTCGATTGGGGTACTCCTGATGAGGAGTACTTCAGTTTCATCAACGACCTCGAGCGCCCGGTCGGTACCTATCTCTACGGACGCCGGATGTATGAGGCGATGATCTTCTGGGAGACCGCACCCACCGCCGACCAGCCGCCCTGGGTCGTGGACTTCGCCAACATCTGGCGAGCGGCCGACAAGATCGTTTTCTCGAAGACCCTGGCTTCGGTGTCGAGCAGTAGGTCCACCCTTGAGCGGGAGTTCAACGCCGAGGCAATTCGGCAGACCAAGGCTGGCGAAACCCGCGATCTCACGGTGGGCGGAGCTGATCTCGCTGCCCAGGCGTTTGGGGCGGGCTTAGTGGACGAGTGCCACTTGTTCTTCTGGCCAGTCGTGCTGGGAGGCGGCAAACACGCCCTCCCTAGGCACGCGCGTCTCGACCTTCAACTGCTCAATGAGCAGCGCTCCCGCAGCGGAGTCACCCACCTTCACTACCGCATCATTCAGTGAGGAGATTCCGTCTGGGACATCCGCGATGTGCCGATCCTGTGTGGTCTCAGCGGTATTGGAGGGGTGTCACCAGCGTCGCCGGCTTTTGGACCTCGGTCCCACGGTGACACCCAGGGATCAGTGCTCCGGCCGGGCTCGACTTGCGGAACGGATCGCGTCCGCCAAGTCTCTAGGTGTGGATGATGCGGAGACGCCGAACAATTCTGAACCTCTCTCAACGCAACATCTCGATGTTTACGCGACCAAGAATGGACCGTGGAATCCCGAGCATGGAGACATCGAGATCCCCGTTGGCTGGGACTTCTTGCCCGCTGGTGATGCCTTCTTGACCCGGACCGTCAAGGCTGCGGGTACCTACTGGCTTTCGTGGCAACCGCGAAGCCGGCAACGCCAGCATCGTCGTCTTCTCGGACTTTGGGCGCCGAGCCAGGCCATTGCTGCAGCTCTGATGCGCGCCGAAGAAACGGCCGAACGCCGTGCGGCCAAGCGTGCCCTCGGAGCTCAGTCCCGCCGGCTTCAGGAAGATCGCTATCGAGACGAGTTGGAAGTCGCCATCGTGCGCTTCCTCGCCTTTGCCCCGCCCCACCGAGAACTCGAACAGCGGATTGGCAAAGAGACCGCAGACCATGCAGCCGTCGTGGGCAGCGGCCGAGTCGGTCGGACCCGCAACCTCACCCTCGACGATCGAGCTGCTCTCAGCGCCCGGGCCTATATCAGGCACCGCTTCACGAGCTACCACGACGATCTCGATTCGCTGTCGCCGGAGCAGTGGGACGAGGAGTACTTGTACCGAGAGATCAAAGGGGCGGCGAACGAAGCGGTCGACCGCTTCCTCTTGGAGCATCGCCGCAGCTGAGACTCCCTGTCCCTTCCTGGCGCATTGGCTGCCTACGCCCTTCGGTCACGACGAACGAAGGGGCCCGAAGGCCCCTTCTCACGATGACTGCCACTCCGGACGATGTGACCCGCTTTCTGGGAAAAATTCCGTTTCCCGTAGCCGCCGATCGGGCGATTACGGGTGTATCTATAGTGGCTCCTTTGGTCTCGTCCTCCTTGGTATGACACCTGTAAGGGAGCTGTTGGTGCAGGAAGCGCTGCCGCCGCATTCTCGCAATTCCGTCCCCGTCGCGACGAGTCGATGAGCGCACTGGCCAAGGGGCACCTGGCGAGCGAAGGAGCCTGCTTGGAGAACGGGTCGAAGCAGGGCGGCACGCCGGACGGAGTTCCCAGCAAAGGACCCACAAGATCCCGCCACCGTTGGCGACGGCGACTGCTCTGGATCCTCGGTACAGTCGTCGTGGTATTTGTGGCGGCGACGCTGGCGCTCTTCATCTACCCCCCAACAGACCAACCAAGACATGTCGACGGCATCGTGAGCTTCAATGGCCATGGTGAACAAGCCCGGGAGGCTCTGGCGGTGTCTCTCACCGAGAAGGGGTATGCCCCGGTGCTTCTCTTTTCTCAGGGTGCAAGTACCAACAACACCGCGTGTCCCAAG
The DNA here is from genome assembly GCA_963764305.1 of uncultured Acidimicrobiaceae bacterium. Taxonomy (GTDB): domain Bacteria; phylum Actinomycetota; class Acidimicrobiia; order Acidimicrobiales; family RAAP-2; genus Bog-473. The sequence continues at coordinate 437,772 of CAVXSD010000009.1, forward strand.
GTGCCTCGGGTTTCGGTCGTGTGCTTCGTCGACGTCACGAACAACACGAGAGGCGAAGCCCGATGGGCGGGGCAATACGCCGAACGTCACCACTGGCACAGTCTCTTGATCGTGCCGAGTCGAACCCAGGCCACCCGCGCCCGCTTGCTCATGGAACGGTGTTTCTCGGGGCAGGTGGTCGTCGTTCCCGCGGCGGAGCCACTCTGGGACACCCCCGAGGATATTTTCCATGAGTGGGGTGGTGTTCTCGCGGCGCTCTCGATCTATCGAGGCTGTTGACATGAGAGGATTCGGAGGCGTCGCTCGATCAGCACGCTGAGGACCAGTTCTGGATCAACGCGCTTTCTGAAGGCCCGACGCCGAACTTCCGATCCCAACCATCGATTGGTGCCATAGCACGTTGGGCCTCATTGGCCTGCGGTTGTTCTCGCCACCGTTCTGGGTCACCGTGGCGGTACAGACAGTTACGGCCTCCCTGTGGGAACTCGTCCAAGCCATGAATCTTCTTGCGCCTGCTGAAGCCTGTCGTGACTTCACGCATCCCGATCTGGCGGCGTGGCGAACAGTGCGGGAGGAAGCTAGGGGTCCAACGATCCCAGGGTCTTCGCTGCCTTTTGATGCCGATCCCCAGTCGGCGACTACTGGCCACGACGTCCCGGCGATCCGGGTGGCTGGCCGCACGGGTTGAGCAAAGTGCCCCCGTCGCGTCGGCCGGAAGTGTACTTGATGGACCGTCCGACCCTTCAAATGGCTAGTACCCCCCGGCAGGTCCCGCATGTCCTCAAATATGACTGCGTTGTCAATCGACAACTGTGCTGCGCCAGTCACGCCGCCGGCGAATGCAAAAACAGCCATACCTGCTGCCAAACCAGCAGTAACGCCCGAGACGCTGTCCTCGATTACTGCGCAATGGTGTGGCGTTGTCCCCATCTTCTCCGCAGCATGCAAAAAGATGTCCGGAGCCGGCTTTCCCTGGGAAACGTCGTCGACGCTGAAGATTCGCCCTTCAAACCGGTCGAAGAGTCCGGTCAGTCCCAAGGTGAAACGCATCCTTTCGTGACTTCCACTTGATGCCACGCAGCTGGGTATCGGAATCTGGTCGAGCGCCTCAATGACACCGGGCATGGGTGCAAGCTCACGCTCGAAGACCTGTTGATACTGGCGCTCGAACTCGGCATCCCAATCGATGCTCCGACCCAGTTGATGCTCGATCTCCTCGCGCATGTAGGCGGCCGATCTCCCGACAAATCGCTCAACGATGTCGGCTTCGGTGAGTGGCCACCCTAGGCCTCTCAGGATTTCGGCCTCGGTCCGCACGGCGAGGCGCTCGCTATCAACAAGGACGCCGTCGCAGTCGAAGATCACGAGGTCGAAGCGGTTCGAGGACATAAGAGGATCAAAGATTCGATCTACGAGCCCATGGACGGCATTCGGCCCATTTGGTGATCTTGCGGGATTGTGAGCAGCGGGATCACGTCAGGTGCCGCAAGAACTAGCACGCCGAGGCTCAGCAGAATCAGCCCCGTTCCGTAGGTTGCAATCCGGCGCGATGGGATCGTCTTCTCGATGGCTATTAGGCCGGCCACGAAGATCATCCAGGCGACGCTCATAACGCCCAGGGCGAAAAGGGATGCCATGAGTGCCCAGCAGCAGCCGACGCACCAGGCGCCGTTCTTGGCTCCCATGTGAAAGGCGCCCGAATGCCCGTCGCGCCAAGAGCCGAGGAGAAGTCCGAGCGGGCTGCGACATTTTCCGAGGCACGCGTCCTTCAGCGGTGTCAGTTGGTACACCGCAGCAAGGATCAGGATGATCCCCGCGACCGGCCGACCTGCGTGGTTCCATGCCAGCGCATTGTCTGACAGCCGGCCAACTCCAGTCACCAGGGCGAAAGCCACTGCCCCGGCGACGGCCCACGTGACCAATATCCGCTGGTGAAGACGATGGGCAACAGTAGCGACCGCTTCCGGGTCGTACGCGAATACAAGGCGACCGTGGGCACGACGGATGGGAACATCATCGCTGCCATCATCACAACCCAGACACCCAGGAACCAGCTGACCGCTCCTAGACCGGTCCAGGGTCCATCGTCCATCCCCCGCATCTGACCGGCTGTCCACCACCAGCCGATACCGGCAAGCGCAAAGAGCAAAGTCACCACAGCCAACCGCGTCCGCATCGCGGCGAAGGCCGGCGCGAGGCCCTCGTCTCTCGACAGGCGCTCGTCAGCCAACATGACTACCCGGTCAGGCCGCCCATGAGAACTCCGAGGTCGAAAGACCGGTCTTGCCCTCGTATTGGATACCAAAGGCGTTGATCCGGGACCGTTTCGCCTCGGCCATCGTCAAGTTCGACCCGACCGGGTGAAACATGCCAGAGAAGCGAACCGGTTCGCCTGTCTCGATACCGAAAGGCACGATGTCCTCGATCTCAAAGTCGATCGCATCCCCTACGCGGACACTGTGCAGCAAACCGTCATCGACGATCTCGATCGCCGCTCGCTCGACGCCGAGCATCTCGCCGACAAGCGGTGCGAGCGCCGCCATCGGGCCGCCAGTTGGCCACTGAAGACCTGAACCAATGCCTCGAACTGCTGATCGGTCGCCTCGTTGTCAACGAACACACCGAGACGCCAGTTTCCCTCGGTCATGACCTTCGGCGTGTCCGCAATCATCGCCACTTTGCGACCGCCGATCTGGGTGTCCTCTACCTCGCCCTCCCGGATGTTGAACACCAGGCACACCCGGCAAAAGTCGTACGTCGCACCATGGTCGAACGACAGGTTGCACGGGCACATCAGCTCGCACGAACAGGTCTCGACATAGCTTCCCCTTGAGGTTCCACGACATAGCTGACCTCCCCTCCTCAAGGATTGAGAATTTCCTATCGCAGAAGGTGAGATCGGTCAACCGCCATTGCTGAAAAACGGGGCCGAAGATCCTTACGCCCAGCTCTCAGGAGTGCTGGGAGCACTCGTGAGGTCGATCGTCGCATTTGTGGCGCCACAGTTGTGCCTCCTTGTACGGGGGCAGACGACGATCTTGGGCCCTCACTGGAGTGTCGGCTGGAAAGGGTGATCGAGAAAGACCATTCGAGTCTTGTGGCCCTTGTCGTTCATTCCCCGACTATCCCTCTGACACCGGCGATCGTCGCAATCCGTCCTGATTCGCGGACCATTCTTTTGGGTTCGGTCCCATCCGGCTCTGTCAGCCTTCCAAGCCGATGATGCCCGTCCGATCCCGGTGGGCCGCTCCCCGCCTCACCGGGCTCCGGCCGTCCTTGACGTCTGCCCGCCGCTCGTCCCGGGTGACCCCTACGGCACGTACGGCACCATTGTTCTAACTGCGTTTGCCAGAGCGTTCGACTCTCTCTA
>CAVXSD010000010.1:0-1124232 GCA_963764305.1 uncultured Acidimicrobiaceae bacterium
GACCTCGCGGCGCCCACCCGGCGGCGGCACGGCGATCCGACGGACGTGGCGGCCGATGTTGAAGTCCTTGTCCTCGATCCACACCTCCCGGTCGAGATGGAGCGGGACCTCCTTCAGCTTCCAGCGGAACTTCGGCACGCCGCGGAGCCGCTCGGCGGCGTCGTCGTGGAGCTGATCGAAGCTGAACCGGTCGGACGTGGCCGGTTCGACGATGATCAGGCCGCCGACGTGCTGGTGCCATGCCGGTGTTTCCGCCGAAAGGAACAGGGCATCGGTGCCGGACAAGCGCTTCATCGTCACCTCGCTTGTTCCGGAGCTACCGGCGATATCTCCGGATGTTGCCAGATCCTAGGCCAGGACGGTCGTCGGTCACCGGGCTCATAAGAATGGGCTTGGCTCTGACCTTGATGAGGAGGTTGCTCGCGGGCGTGCCCGCTCTCATGTCGTCGCTCACCAGCTCATAGAGCTCAGCGAGCGATGCGCTTTCATGGCTGCGATGTTGTCATCCGACCCCTGACAGCAAGGAGACCTGGAGTCTCGTACCGGTCTTGACTTGTACTCTTCTTGGTTGGTGGCGGGGGGAGGATTTGAACCTCGGACGTTCGGGTTATGAGTTAGCGCTCTACCTGGGATAATGGAGCCCCCACCCACTCCCGCCAGGTAAGAGGCTTCTGACAGCCTGAACCGGTTCCGTGGGATTTTTGTGGGATCTCACAGACTTCGGGCAATCCTCGGGTCACGTCTTTGGAGACTGGTAAGTCGCGCCCCTTGGTCACCCCGGAAGCGACCAGTCAGCTCGGCAGAACTCACGATTTCAAGAGGAGTTGGGGCCTCGATCCCCGTCGACGACCTAGTCGTCAATGGGGTAGTCGACCATCACGTTGGCAAGGTGGTGGTTTGCGGTCTGGGTGGTCGGCTCCAGTCCCCCGCCGTGCCGTTTCGTCCACACAGTTTCCACCGTGTCCACTGCGTCCGTCGCCGCAGTAGAGCGGTCTACTATCGCCCGAGACTCCAAGAGCACCACCTTTCGAGTCTGCGCATCACGTGGGTAGCCCTGGCGCATTGACCAAACCTCACCACCCAACGGATCAGTGGTCTGCCCGCGGTTCAGTGCGAATCGCATCCCCGAGCTCTTCGAGTGCAACATGTAGTGCGTCGACGATGAGCCAGGGGTCGGGAATGCTGACCGGAGAACCGAGCACGGATACACCCAGCGTTTGCTCATAGCTCCAGGCAGTGATGTTGAGGCCGATCCCTTCGAGGATGGACCTATGGAGTACAGAGCCTCGAGCTGCATGGACCCGAAGAAGATCCGCGGCTGCGGTCCAGCGACGTTGGACAGCACGACGTTGAGGGGTGGATGGACCCGGTCCGCAATGTGGGACCGAGTCCAGAGCCGCACGGCCGAGTGGTAGATCTGGGGCGGCACAAAATCGGCGCGCCGCTCGAAGAGATCGTGGCCGAGGACTCTGCGAACCTCCTTGGAAGCTGCCGTCATGCTCCGGATATGTTCGAGGCGCTGGACAGGGTCGGCTATGTCGGTCCCGATGCTCACATAGAGGTTGTCGACCCGGTTGCCCGACATGCGGGCCACATTCGGGTCGGTCGAGATCGGGACACTGGCGACCAGCGGGCGCGCGGGTAGTTCGCCGCGGTCCGACAGGTAGCGTCGTAGCGCCCCTGCGCACACACACAGGTAGACATCGTTGAGGGTGGTGCCTGCGGTGCGCCTCATTGACTTGAGATCCTCGAGCGGGAGCTTGGTCATTGCAAACGTGCGCTCAGAGGTGAGCGACACGTTGAACGACGTCTTGGGTATGTGGTGGAGGGGAAGAGGCGGCTTGACCGCGAAGCTGCGACGCCGCGTTTCCGACGCTCGGCCCCGTCGCGCCGATTGCGCCACAAACCGCGGCAGGCCTTTCCACCGGACGACATGGTCGTGCGCCGCCATCTTCAGCAGGCGCGATGCGTTGGGAGCGGCTCTGGACGCCACGATTCCGCTCCGGGTTCCCTTGATGGCGCGACGTCGGCGCCTTGCACCACGTTCTGGAGCAGGGCCACCACGGCAGACCCGTCGGCCACCGCATGGTGGATCTTCGCCACGACCGCGATGCGGCCACCGACGAGCCCCTCGACGACCAACAACTCCCATAGGGGCCGGTCGCGCGCCAATGGCGTGCTTGCGAAATCAGCTACCACGGCGGCAAGCTCGCGATCGCAGGCCGGGTCGGCGAGCACCCGGCGGCTGATGTGACGCTTCAAGTCGAACTGAGGGTCCTCCACCCACACGGGATGACCCAACCCCCACGGGACCGGCACGACCCGGCGGCGGAACGGCGGGAGCCGGCCAAGTTGGCCCGCAAGGACCTCGATCGGGTGTCGTAGGAGAATTCGCCCTTCAGGACAGAAACGTCGGACACCACGACCTTCACCGTGTGCATGTGGGCCGTCGGTGTCTCCGAATAGAGGAATTTTCGCGTCCAGCCCGGTCATCGTCTCCATGAGTCAGTCTCGGTTCTTCTTGGGAGAACGGCCGGTAGAGATCTGACGCAGCGAGCTGACGAGGAAGTCGGTCACCTGTTTGTGCCACAAGTAGCCTACGTGGCCCCCCGAATACCACGAGATGCGGGGCTGATCCCAGTGCTCCCAGAGGCGTTGTGCCTGATCCGGAAGGGCCAGCCGGTCGCCATAGCCGGCGAAGATGAACCTGCCGCCCCTGGGCACTTTGGCCTCGAGGGACAGAGGCGACACCACGCGGTAGACGTTCTCGGCCGTTCCGCCCATGATCTTGTGCTCGATCGATCGGGCCCGGATGTCGCGGGGGCTGTGTCGGTGGAACAGGCCTGGGAAATCCGAAACCGGGATCCCCGCCACCACTCCGTCGATGCCCTGCACCAGTCCGGCCAGGAGCGAAACGGTGTACGCGCCCAGCGAGACCCCGTACAGGCTGATCGACGTGGCTCCTTGCTGACGGATGAGGGTGATGAGGCGCCGGATGTCCCATATGGCCTGCGTCAGGCCGTGCACGGCGTTCATCAGCTCGAAGGAGAGGAACGGCTCCCCACTCACCAGGGTGACCCGGCGCGGCCCATGGAGCGGCAGCGCCGGGAGGGCCACGTTCATCCCCAGCTCGTGGTGGAGCCGGTTCAGCTGGAGCCCCTGAAAGTCCATGAACGGGAAACCCATGCAGAAGCCGTGCACGGCGATAACCCAGGGGCGGGGATCGTCGGGGTGGCGTACGATGACGGCCGAGGCGGTCCGGTTCGGTTCGAACGCCATCCACCGGTCGGCGCCGGGCTCGCCCGGATAGGGGGTGAAGCCGCTGTCCCAATCCCAGCGGTCGTAGCTCAGCCCCATGGCCCTTCCCTGGCTCGTCGTCACGTCAGGTTCGAAGAGCGGCGGCGGGGTGCGGTGATAGGAGTCGGGCTCCGCAATCCAACCTTTCCTTGCGTACAAGGATTCAGCCTCGGCGAGCTCGCTGGACACCCTGGCGTAGTCCCCGGGCAACGGGAACCTCCGGGGTGTCATGGCCATGGCCAGCAGCGCCTCGTCCATCGCCACCTGAGCCGCGAGGCCGAGCGAGAGGTCCGGCGCGGGCACCGAGTCGCTCACCTCCCCGCTCAGTAAGGCCGAGCCGACGTAGTGCAGCGTCCGGGGCAGGGCGCGAGTCGCCCGGACGAGCGCTCGTCGGCTTAAGAATCCGGCAGCGGCTCGAAAGAGTCCGGTGAACCAATCGATCCCCGGCACCGAGATACCAGACTCCACGCTCCCGGACATGCTCTCCGTAGGGAGGAATCTGCCCGGCGGCTCGATGCAGTCGCCGGCGGATCGTGCGCAACCTCCCCCATCCGGCCTCCTTGCGTACCGTGGCCCGCAGAGAGCGCACGGTGAAACTGTAATACTACGTCTGGAATTCTGACCGAGAGCCGAGCTGAAGGCCCAGGTCTGGACCAGGGAGCGCTTTGGAGTTCAACCTTGCCGATCTTTTTGAGAGCGTGGTCGACCAGGTCGGGAATCAGACGGCGATGGTGTCGGGCTCTCGGAGGCTCAGCTACACCGAATTGGACCGGCGGGCCAATCGCCTCGCTCACCACCTGGAGGGCGCCGGCGTCGGACCCCGTGACACGGTGGGGCTGCAGCTGGTCAACGGCACCGAATACATCGAGAGCATGCTGGCGTGCTTCAAGATTCGTGCCGTGCCGGTCAACGTCAACTACCGCTACCTGGCGGGCGAATTGGAGTACCTCTACAGGGACGCCGCGCTCGTGGGCCTCATCTTTCATGGCCGCTTCGCCCCAGCGGTGAAGGGCGCTCTGGGCGCCATGCCCGAGACCAGGGCCGTGCTGGAGGTCGGTGAGCCGGTTGGTCATCGCCCGACCGTGGGTGATGACTACGAGAGTGCCCTCGCATCGGCGCCCGACACCCGCGAGTTCCCCCGCGCCGCAGCGACGACCTCTACTGCGTCTACACAGGCGGCACGACCGGCATGCCCAAGGGCGTGCTCTGGCGACACGACGACATCTTCTTCGCAGCCATGGGTGGCGGTGACCCACTGTCGTTGGGCAACCACATCGCCAACCCTGGCGAGCTTGCCACGCGGCTCTTGCATCCGGGAATGACTGCGCTCGCCATACCTCCGTTCATGCACGCGGCCGGACACTGGTTAGCGTTCTCCACGTTGTTCGGGGGCGGAAAAGTCGTGACGACCGGAGGGGGGGTCTTCGACGGCACCGAGGTCTGGCGTCTGGTCGAGGCGGAGCGGGTCAACGCGATCGCCGTGGTGGGCGACGCCATGGTCCGGCCGCTGCTCGACGTGCTGGCCGCACAACCCGATCGCTACGACCTCTCGTCGCTGATGGCCGTAGGATCCGGTGGAGCGGTGCTCTCGCCGTCCACCAAGGCACAGCTGGCCGAGCTCCTCCCCGGGCGGATCGTCGCCGACCGATTCGGGTCTTCGGAGACCGGCCAGGTCGGTGGTGAGATGCCTCCCGAGGACCCGTTCGGGCCGCCACGCCTGCGGGTTGACGACCGCACCGACGTGCTCGATGCCGATCTCCAACCTGTCCCACCCGGCTCTGAGGTGATCGGACACCTCGCCAGGGGCGGGCACGTCCCGATCGGTTATCTAGGCGATCCGCCCAAGTCCGCCGCTGCCTTTGTGGAGGCACGGGGTCAACGCTGGGCGCTTCCCGGTGACATGGCGACGGTGAACGCCGACGGGAGCATCGTCGTCCTCGGGCGCGATTCGCTCTGCATCAACACTGGCGGGGAGAAGGTCTTCCCCGATGAGGTGGAAGCAGCGCTGAAGGACCATCCCGAAGTCCGCGACGCCGTCGTTGTCGGCGCGCCCGACCCTCGCTTCGGTGAGCGGGTAGTCGCCCTGGTCCTGCCCCAAACCGGGCACGAGATCGATCCGGAGGCCGTCCGCCAACACGTCCGTGCAAGGCTGAGCGGCTTCAAGGTGCCTCGAGAGGTCATCGTCGTCGATGACATCGTTCGTTCACCCAGCGGAAAACCGGATTACCCCTGGGCCAAAGGGGTCGCCGAAGCGGCGTTACGAGACCAGAACGAGGATTGAGGAAACCGCCTAACCGAGAATCGGAAAGCGGCGTTCAGCTGCCAATCGATCGAGCGTCGTCTGCATCTTCTCGGTGAGCTCCTGGTAGCACTGGTGAACGATCGATTCGTCCTCAGCAGCCTCAGGCGCGTACCGAGACGACCAGTCAATCGGAGGGCCCAGCTCCACGGTGATCTTGGCAGGCAAAGGCCATGTGGGAATGCCCCCTGGAACGACACCAAAGGGGGGTCCCAGCACCAGGGGCATCACTTTGATGCGGAACATGCGGTCGAGCCCAAGCCACTTTGCGACGCGCTCCCCTCGGCTGAGGACGATCAGCGTCTCGTGGGCGCCCACGGAGACGGCAGGGACCACGGGGACCCTTGTTCGCAATGCGAGACGAACGACGCCGACGCGACCGCCGAACTCGATGCGGTTTCGCTCCCACCAGGGTCGGAAAACCTCTGAGTCACCACCCGGGTAGTCGATCAGGATCCCTCCGTTGCGAAGAATCGCCTCCGCCTCGGCTGGCCCGGCTTCGACAGCGCCAGCTCGCTTCATGACGGGACCCACCCCTGGGAGCCCCAGGAAGAACGAGTGGAAGAGTGCGTAGACGGGCTCGTCTGCGCCCCGCACACGCCACCACGCGGTCAGCAGGACTGGTAGATCCGGGGGTGTCTGGCCACCGGAATGGTTCCCGACCACAAGGAAGGGTCCGTGTTGGGGTAAGCACTCAAATCCCCTCACCTCAGGTCGGAAGTAGGACACGTAGCGTTCCAGGACTGGTCGAGCGGCACGAAGGAACGCGGGGTCACGAGCAGACCCCGCTGGGGCGGATGTAGCTTTACGGCTGTCCACCATTCCTCAACTATGCACGTGATCGGGGTCGATGTCGGGACGAACCAGGCACATGCGACGTGCATCGCTTGCACCGACGGCGGCCGAACACACGACACATGGGCACTCATCGACCGTAAGCAGGCCCTTCATGAGCTGAGGTGGGTTCGAACCACCGATGGACCTTTGGTCCTGTGGTTCCACGGGACCCCGGGCGCCCGCCGATCGGGCGCGACGCTGACTGCGATCTCGGCTTGCGCATCGTTCCTAGGAGCGACCCGGGGTCGGGGACTCCACCGAACACATCTACGAACACCTGAGCGACGGGGCAGCGGACGTCGCAATCGCCGCTGAGCAGCTGGGTCACGAGCATTTCATGGTGGTGGGGGGTTCCGTACTTCCCGTCACGGGTGACGAGATCACGGCCGGGGGTATCGTCACCCTCGCGTCGCGCTTTCACGACATCCTCGACATGATGCGCCGCCCTCTCGGCATGGGACTGTGGGAATGCGTGCAGACCGTCCGGCCCTTCGCATGCCCCTTTGGCCCTGGGGTTCGCACGGATCATGCCCCAGGGAGATCGCCTCGTACTCAGATCGGGAGTTCCAGGCCATGTTCGTCGACGACCCGGTCAGTGGGGCCAGACGACCAGTTCCAGGCCATGGTTAACGACGTGGTGTTGTTGGGAAAGCCGTGGGCGGTTCTCCCTCTCGGACGTGACGGTCCCGGTCAGCTGGTGGCACGGTGACGCCGATCCCTTCGTGCCCCCTCGAACAGGTCCAGCGCGCGGCGGCACTGCTCCCCGACGTAGAACTCCGGGTGCGACAGGGAGAGAGCCACCTCGGTGGCTTTGCCGCCGCCGACGACCCTCACCGTCTTGTCGAGCCTCTGGCAGAGACCACTTCGGACTGATAGCCCTTCGGTGGCAGCGGATCTCCGGTGCGCCCTCTCAGATCGCGACGAGACGACCTTTCTGCCGGCTCGCCCACCGGAATCGATCAAGGTGTCGGACACGCATCGACGGGCCGTCGGCGAGCCGAAGAACCCCAGATGCCCGGCCTGGTACCACGACACCGTCGGCGCACCCCAATGTTGGGTGAGGCGCTCGACATGGCCCGGACGGGCGAGACGATCGGCCCGCCCAGCCCAGATCCGCCGAACGGGCAGGGCTGGAGAAGACAGCCCGAGCGGTGATGTGACCGGATCCAGCCGATCGGCGAGCCAGAAGAAATCCTCATACCGCGGATGATGGGCGAAGCGCATGGGGTGTGGGTTCGCATCAGGTCCGCCATATCAACGACGGGCACGCCGACTCGTCCAACGTCGACGCGAAGTCATCGTCGTCGGCCACGGTGTGCTGCTGCTGAAAGCAAGCGAGGAGCAGTTCGTCGCCGGCGGCAGAAGCCATGGGCGAGGCCCGACGGAGCGGGGCCGTGGGTTGTGGGTCTGCGGCGAGTTCCCTGGCAAAACCGGTGGTACGACTCATCGCTGCCGCGCGAGATCAGATCCCAACGTCCCGAGACGCCACAACAGCGCCGATCCGCGAGACCGTCCAGACACCACGGGGAGTATGGAGCACAGGCTGCCGACGCATCCAGGCGAACCGAGGCCCGGCTTCCCTCTGATGTCGGCCCACCCCGGGCTCTCGGTCGAGGCCCGGCTCGCCGACGAGGCCTGACTCGCAGGGTCAGAGATAGGCGGCCGTGGCGGCGGCGGCCATCTCGTGGGGTGTTCCCTCGTGGGCGATGCGCCCGTGGAGCATGATCGCCGCACGGTCGGCCACGCCGAGGGCGGTCTCCGCGAACTGCTCGACGAGGACCACTGTCACGCCGCCGGCGGCGATGGCCGTCACGAGCTCGTAGAGGTGGGCCACGACGATGGGCGCCAGGCCCATGGAGATCTCGTCGAGCAGAAGGACCCTGGTCTCCCCCGCCAGCGCGCGCGAGACGGCGAGCATCTGCTGCTCACCCCCCGAGAGCGTGCCGGCGAGCTGCTTGCGGCGCTCCTTGAGCCGGGGGAACTGCTCGTAGGCGCGCGACTCGACCTCCGCGGTGCTGATGCCGCCGCGGTAGGTCCACATGCGCAGGTTGTCGCGCACCGTCAGATTGGGGAACACGCCGCGCCCCTCGGGGATTGCGATGACCCCGGCGCGCGCCAGGACCTCGGGCGTCCACCGCCGTGCCAGCAGGCCGTCGATGGCGATCGTTCCGGCCGTCGGGTGCAGGCGGCCACCGACCAATTTGAGCAGCGTGCTCTTCCCCGCCCCGTTGGGCCCGAGGAGTGCGAAGACGGTGCCTCCGGGGACGGTGAGGTCCACGCCGTGGAGCACCTCGATGCGCCCGTAGGCGGCGTGGACGTTCTCGATCGTCAGGCCCACTCCGGTGCCGGTGGTCATGGTCATGCGTCCTCGGCCTCGGCCGCTTCCTCGACGTCGTTGGCGTGACCGAGGTAGGCCTCCTGCACGTGCGCGTTGTTGCGTACCTCGTCGGACGTGCCCGTCGCGATGACCTGGCCGAAGTCGAGCACGTGCACGATCCCGCAAACGCGCAGCACGAGGTTGGTGTCGTGCTCCACCAAGACGACGGCCCGGCCCTCGGCGGCGAGGGACGTGAACAACGCGCCCAGCGCGTCCGTCTCGCGCGTGTCGAGCCCCGAGGACGGCTCGTCGAGGAGGAGGACCTTGGGGTCGGTCGACAGGGCCCGGGCCAGCTCGACGAGGCGGGCTGACCCGGTCGGGAGGGACGACACGGGTGAAGCGGCCTCGTCCCCGACGCCAACGCGCTCGAGCAGGCCGACGGCGGTCGACACCGCGGCCCGGCCGGAGGCCTCGAGGCCGACGCGCACATTGTCCGTCGCGCTGAGCGTCGAGAAGAGCTCGAGGCGCTGGAACGTGCGGGCCAGACCGAGGCGAGCCCGGCGGTGGGCGCTCATGTGGGTGATGTCCGTGCCGTCCAGGCACACCGAGCCCCGGTCGGGGCGCTGCAGCCCGGTAATGACGTTGAACAGCGTGGTCTTGCCGGCGCCGTTTGGGCCGATCAGACCCGTCACCACCCCCGCCTCGGCGCGCAGCGACACGGCGGAGAGCGCGTCGACGCCGCCGAAGTGGACGCTCACCTGGTCGACCTCGAGGGCTGGTGGGCCGCCCGCGGCGACGGGGCCGTGACCGGGCTCAGGCGGCACGAGCCATCTCGCGGTCCAAGAGGAGCGTCTCGGGGTCGGCCGGCTGGTCGCCGAAGGGCAGGTGCACCCGGCTCGTCAACCACTCCATGCCCAGGATGCCATCGGGGTGGCGGGCGAGCAGCACGATCCCGATGCCGGCGGCCAAGCCGGTCAGATCGGCCAGCGAGCGGGGCAGGTGCGTCTGGAGCACCGGGAGCGCCGCCGCCGTCACACCGCCGAGCAGCGCGCCGGTCAGGGTGCGGATCCCCCAGATGGCGACGAACAGGAGGAGCGTGAGGCTGGCGAAGAACTGCACGTCGTTGGCGCCGATGCCGCCCTGCTCCCCCGCGTAGAGGACCCCGCCCAGGCCGGCCATGGCCGCCGAGAGGGTGAAGACGATCACCTTGGTCCGGACGGAGCTCAGCCCGACCGTGGCGAAGGCCGCGGGCGAGTCGCTCATGGCGACCAGACGGCGACCGAAGGCACTGCGCCGGACCAGCCCGACGAACAGTGCGCACAGCGCGGCCGCGACCGCGACTTCGATGAGCTCGGCCTGGTCGCCCACGCCGTGCATGAACGGCAGCCGCAGCCGGCCCACCCCGACCGACGTCCCATCCGAGATGACGCTCGAGTTGCTGAAGAACGCCGTGAACATCACCTCGCCGAAGGCGAAGGTCGCCAACGCCAGGTAGAGGCCGCGCAGGCGGAGCGCGGGCAACGCCACCAGCGCGCCGACGGCACCGGACACGACGACGGCGACCAGGACACCCCACCACGAGCCGCCGCCCAGCACCTTGCCCATGGTGAAGGCCCCGATGCCCATGAACGTCAGCTGGCACAGGGAGACCTGGCCGGCGTAGCCCACGAGCAGCACCAAGGAGAGCCCGACGATGCCGAACGCCAGGCCCTGGGAGAGCGTGGCGAGCGCCGTCGCCCCCGCCAGGACGGCCAGGACGGCCATGCCCGCCACGAGGAGCACGGCGCCCGCGATGGACTGGCGCGCCGTGACCACCCTGGGGGAGGGCCGCACGGCCAGCCGGCCGGCCGGAGCGAGCCGCGCCGCGGGGATCACGAGCAGCACGACGAAGAGGAAGACCACCGGTATGACCTCGGTGAGCACCGCCGCCAGGCCCGCATTGATGTGGCCCGGCAGATAGCCGACGCAGTACTGGGTGATCAGCCCCAGCATCAGTGCGCCGACGAACGTCATCGGCAGGTTGCGCAGCCGGCCCACCACAGCGGCGGCGAACCCGTTCAGGGCGAGCAGGGTGAGCTGCGTCGACGTGAGACCCGTCTGGCCGACCAGTGGCGCAATCAGCACCCCGGCCAGCGCGGCCAGCATGAAGCCGAGGGCCCAGCCCATCTGCGCCATGCGGTGCGGCCGGGCACCGGCCATGGCCACCAGGTCGGGGTCGTCGACCACGGCGCGCATGGCCACACCGAGGCGGAAGCTGCGCAAGAAGACACCGAGCAGGACGGCAACGACGGCCGCCACGACGACGATCAAGATCTGCTGGTCCTGGATCGTGATGCCGTTGGCACCGAAGAGGTGCACCGCGGCCACCGTGCCGTCCGCCGCGGTGAAATAGGCCGGCACGGAGCGGATGACGTCGGGGCCGCTCCAGAAGATGGTGGCGATACCGAGCAGGATCACCAACAGGCCCAGCGACACCATGAGCGACCGCTCGACCGTGGCGCCGTGAATGCGCCGAAACAAGACGAACTCCACTGCGATGGCCATGAGTGGCGCCTCGACGAGCACGATGAACGCGATGGCCAGGAGGAACGGCCAGTGCCAGTCCTGCCAGATCTGCCAGTAGGAGAAGGCCGCCACCATCCCGACCGCGCCCTGGGCGAAGTTGAAGACGCCGGTCGTCTTGTAGGTCACCACCAGGCCGGTGGCCAGGATGCCGTAGACGGCTCCCGACACGATCCCGAGGACGGTGAAGGAGAGGAAGACGCTCACAGTCTCATACTCTGCCCACCCCCGCGCCGCACTGTCACCCCGACGTTACGGCGAGATCCCCGACGTGTTGAAGGTCTTGGCGTTGCAGTCGAACCCGGCGCCCTTCGGCAGCTCGCGGACGTAGGTGCCGTTCTTGATGACGGCCATGAGGTAGCAGGGTGACAGCGTCTTCGCCGGCGGGTCGGACGTGGCCATGATCCCGTTCGCATTGAAGCTCGTGATCTTCTTGAGCTGCGCGATCACCGCGCCCCGCGTCGGGTTCGGACCCGCCGCCTTCAATGCCTGCACGAACAGATCGGCCGAGGCCCACCCGAAGAGCGTGTAGAGGTCGGGCACCCACGACGGGTTGACCTTCTTCACGTAGGTGAGGAACTGCTTGACCGCCGGAACGGTCTTGGCGTCCTGGCCGAGGTATAGGGCGTAGACCTGGCCCACCTGGATCCCGTTGGTCACGGCGGGACCACCGGCGTGGGAGATGAACTGGTCGGCGTAGGCGGGCCCAGTCGTGAAGATGAGGCCCGGGTGCCAGTTCTGTGTGGCCGCGTTCTGCACGAAGATCGCCGCATCCTGCCAGTCGACGCCACCGAGATCGACCGCGTTGACACCCGCGTTCTTCATGTTGATGACGCTGGTGGTGAAGTCGGACTGCAGGGGGTTGACGTCCTCGACGTAGGCGACCTTGTACCCCACGCTCTTCATGGCGGCCAACTGCCCGGCAATCTGCTGCTTGGCCGACGCCACGTCGGAGACGATGACCCCGACCGTCATGTCCTTGGGGAAGTGCTTCTTGTAGTAGTCGACCGGCCCGAGGGTCTCCTCGCGCGTCAGGGGCTGGACGCTGAAGTCGTTGGGCAGCGCGTCGGTGCCGGTGTCGAGCGTGACCGAGACGTCGGGCACCGCGGTGTGGCTGGCCAGGGCGGCGCACCCGAAGCCGTCGAAGAGCGAGAAGCTGCCCACCAGGGCGAAGTCGCTGTTGATCGCCGCTTGGGTCTCGGTCTGGTTCTGGTGGCCGCTGAACGCGTCGTCTTTGGAGTCGACGATCAGCTTGCGGCCGTGGACACCGCCCTGGGCGTTGATCATGGCGAAGTACGCCTTCACCCCGATGGGCGCACCCTGGAACAGACTCGGGACCGGCCCCGAGATGATCGAGACGTTGCCCACGGTGACCGACGAGGGCGTGATGCCGGTCGTCGAGGCCTCCTGGGCGGGGGTGGGCGCCACGGCCGGGGTGCAGGTACCCGACGCGGCCGACGCGCCCGCGGAGCCCGGCGCGACCAACGCGCCGCCCCCGACGGCGAGCGTGCCGGCCACCAACGACCCGCCCAGCAGGCCCCGCAGGGCCCGGCAGGGGGGCCCGCGGCGACGGCCTGGCTCGCACGGGATCGACCCGGACATGTGCATGCTCCCCACTGCCAGCCCTTCTCGTGCTCCCTCGTCCTCTCCCCCGTGGCAAGGCCCGGAGGGGCGGTCAGGCCATGAACCGGCTTCTGACTCTACGTCGGAAAGCATTCGCCGGGGCAGCGGGGCAGACCACCCACGCGGGGGGTTGCGGCGGCACGAACTCCCCTCCAGGAAGTCGGCCACTGCGGACCTCGTGGCCCGACAGCGGAGCGAGGCCAGGACATCGAAGGCGTGTTTTGGCCCGTGGCAGCTTCATCGGCTCGGGATGCCGGCCCGCCCGGCCGCGCCCCGGGGGCCGGTCGACCCGGCCGTGGTCGCCGGGGTGAAATAAGGAGGTGGAGGCCGCGACGGGGGGCGACGGCGTCAGATAGCGGCTGAGGGCGGCTTCCTGCGCGGAGTCGTCGACGCAGACCGTGCGATGAGCCGGCGTGGAGGGTGTGTTCCATCGATTCGATCAGCGACAGTCGTCGGCTTCGAGGAGGGAGGCCAGTAACGGGGGGCGGTGAGCGGATCCGGCGGGATCCAGGTCAAGAGCCTCGGCGATGGGCGGGTGAGGGGGAGGCATCGCGCTCTAGCCGGCCGCCCCTCGCGCATTGTCGAGAGAGCGGCTCTCTCGGAGGTAGGGGGAGCCCCGCAAGATGAACCAACGGGCGATGGGGCTCACGGCGCGGATCCAGGGCCGGGCCACACGCGTCCGGTGGCGTACCTCCTCCATGATGTCGGCGAAGGAGTGGTGCTGGTAGTCGAGTAGCTGCTGCGCGTCGGTGCTGTCGATCCAGTCGCACGGCCACGCCCTCGAAGTGAACGCCCTATCGGACAACGTTCCCAAGCCCATGGCGTCGAGCATGCCTTCGAGAAAGTCGCGATAGGTCACCTGGCAGGACGGGCCGCCGCCCACTAGAAGCACCCGGCCCCACACCTGGTCGGAGGTGACGGCACGCGCCAGGGCGAGGCCAGCATCCTTGGAATGGAGGACCTCAAAGCGGTTGGCCAGTGGGAGTTCGAACATGACCGGTGACGGCGAACGGAACCCGATTATCGGCACATCGGCGAACCGCACGATCAACCAGTCGAGGCCGGAGCTCTGTACCATTTCCTCGCACTGGAGCTTGTGGGCCGTATAGGTGTCCGTGGCGAGCACCGGATCACTCACCCGTCTCGGAGGTTGCTTGTCCTGGGTGCGTCCGAAGAGATCGAAGGTGGAGACGAAAAGCACTCTTGCCGGCGGGGAGAGCTTGGCCGCGGCCTCGAGCACATGACGAGTGCCGCCGACATTGACCTGTTCGGAGAGCGTGGGATCGATGTCAGTGAGCGGAGGGATCACGAAGGCCAAGTGGACGACGACGTCACATCCGGACGAGGCGTGCTCCACGACCGAGCGGTCCCTGATGTCTCCCCAGGTGACCTCGATGCCAGGGCGTCCCGAGTACTGCCGCGCCCGCCGACGATTTCGCCGGTTGTCGACGTCGAGAGCCGTGATCCGGTGCCCCTGGTTGGCCATGGCATCGATGGCGCTTTGCCCGATGTTGCCGAAGGCTCCCGTTAGTAGGATGTTCATGCCTCCATCCCCTGGTCCCATGTGCGCCAGCCATGGCCGCCGAGACTTGCTGATTCTCGTTGTGACGCGCATAGTACACTGCAGTTGCAACAACGTCCCGTTTGTCGAGTCACGCAGGTATATGAACGACCCGTTCTCGAGGCCGCCCTTCTAGCCCTCGTTGGGCCACTCCACGACGGAGCACCAACAAGCTCTGAGCACCCGATGACAGTGATGATGATCCGCGCCAAGGTGAAGTGCGAGCAGGTGGCCAACACATGCCCGCACCGCCATCGACTTCGCTGCCTCGCTGCTCAACCTGCCCGCCGTCATCTCCGCCGAATCGAGACTCTGCGCGCCTGAAGTGCAACGCGACACCCCCGGCAACCCAAAAGCGAGCCCGTACGATTCTCCTTGTGACCGCTTTCCCTGCTCCGGCTTGGCCCCTCACTGACGGAGTAGTGGCCCTGCGGCGATTCTCTTTCGACGCCGTGCCAGCCGTGACCAGCTCGTCAGGACCCGGAGATCCCCCGGTGGACCGCTGGCATCCCTGAACCCTACGAGGAGCACCACGCCCGGGAGTGGATCGCCTTGCACGATCGGTTCTGGAGCGAAGAGAGTCGTGCCGCGTTCGCCTTCTGCGCCGCCGAAACCGGGGAGCTGCTCGGATCCATGACCCTCGCGGAGATCGACTTCGCCAACCGATCGGCGACCGCCGGCTACTGGGCCCTTAACCGCGGCGCCACGACCCGGGCGCTCAAGCTCCTGTGCGCCTGGCGGTCCGGCTCGCTCGAGATCGACACCGTGCATCTGATGACCCTTCCCGGCAACGTCGCCTCCGAGCGGGTGACCGAGAAGGGGGGTTTCGAGCTCATCGGCACTCTCGACGAGAACAAGCCGTCCCGCGCGGTTGACCAGGACGCCCGCTACCGCGTCAACCGCCGGCTGCTCCGTGGCGACCCCGAGGGCCCAAGGTGAGCTCTGGGAACCGCCACGGCTCTCGCCCCAGACTCAGGACCCTGGAACCACGAAATCCCCTCCGAGGACTCTCGTGAGTGGACTTTCGTGAACGCAATCGGGTGACTATCCCGATCGCCTGTTGGTGGCGGGGGGAGGACCGGAACCTCCGACCTTCGGGTTATGAGACGTCGATCGGCCGGACACGAAGTGTCTCGTCGACTGATGTAGTGACACCGAATTGCTCGTTCAACTCGGACGATTATGGAATGGGCCCCGTGAGCAGCTGATCAATCGATGACACGAAATTTCGTATTCGTGGGATTTCGTGGGATCCAGGAATCCCTGATGGAGACGGCGACCGGCCACGCGCGGAGTCCGAGATAGCAAGCCAGCGCAGCTGAATCCGTCGACGGGCCAAGGAGCGTCGGTCCTACCAGATCGGTTTCGCGGCGCCTAGGTCCTGGAGCTAACTGTGGACTCTGAGGCTCGCCTGCAGACCATCCGTGCCCTCAGCGGGCGAGAATCGTCGCGGCGGCGGTGCCGGGAGCACCGTAGACCTGGGCGTAGCCGACGCGTGGGTCGCCCTGGACTTGGCGGTCGCCGGCCTGGCCGCGGAGTTGGAGCACGAGCTCGTGGA
Organism: uncultured Acidimicrobiaceae bacterium; assembly: GCA_963764305.1. Classification (GTDB taxonomy): domain Bacteria; phylum Actinomycetota; class Acidimicrobiia; order Acidimicrobiales; family RAAP-2; genus Bog-473. Next base: position 16,055 of record CAVXSD010000010.1, read on the forward strand.
CCTGGCGGAGGCCCGAGGCTCCGATCGGCTCACCGTTGGCGATGAGACCGCCATCGGTGTTGATCGGCATTGGACCCGTGATCTCGGTGGCGCCGTCGGCGAGAAGCTTCTCCTGCTCGCCGTCAGCACAGAAGCCGTTCTCAGCCATGTGGATGACCTCAGCGCCAGCATCGGTGTCCTGAACCTGGATGACATCAACATCCTCGGGCCCGATCCCAGCCTCTTCGTAGGCGGCGCGGGACGCGTACACGGTGGGGGCAACGTCTTCCTCGACGGGCGACCATGTGGTGTTGACCTCGTACGAGCCGTAGTTGCGCGTGCGGATAGCAGTCGCCTTCACATACACCGGCGTATCCGTAAAGCGGTGAGCGATGTCGGCGCGGCAAAGGACCACCGCCGCAGCGCCCTCGTCGGGAGCGCAGAACATGTACGAGGTAAGCGGGTAGTTGAGCATCGGCGAGCTGAGAATTTCTTCCTCAGTGATCGGCTTGCGACGGAAGGCCTTTGGATTGAGAGCGCCGTTGCGGTAGTTCTTCGCCGCCACCTTGGCCAACGTCGCCTGGGATACACCATGGTCGTGCATGTACTTGTTGATCTTCATGCCGAAGAACTTGGTGGTCACGTACTGCCCGTTCTCGCCATACCAAGCAGGCACGTTGGTGGTCGTCGGATCTCCTTTGAATGAGCCCCGAGCGTGCTTGTCGGTTCCGACGGCCACGACGATGTCACCGTTGCCGGCGCGAATGGCGTTTGCGGCCTGCTGGATGGTGGCAGCGCCGGTTGCGCATGCGCTGAACACATGGATGAACGGAAGGCCGCTCAGGCCGACAAGACCGGTGAGGGGGTCGGTCCAGACTCCCCAGCTCCCGCCGAAGGCGCACTGGACTTCGTTCCAGGTCACGCCCGCGTCGGTCAGGGCCAGCTCGACGGCGTCGGCGGCCATCTCGTACGCGGACTTGTCGCCGTGCCGGCCGAAGGGATGGAGTCCGACACCAATGATCGTGACGTCGTCCATTCAGCGCTCCTCACTGTTCTGCGCGCCGACGGGCGCGAAGGCGAAGGTGATGATCTCGTTGCCGTCCTTGTCGATATAGAACGGGACAATTCGGAGGACGACCTCCATTCCGAAGTCGAGCCTTTGGGGATCGCACTCGGTAAGCCTCGACTCGACCCGCACCAAGTCGTCAAGTTGCACTAGACCGATCCCAAAAGGCTTGAAAGACTCACCCGTCGGATCGCCCATGTAGTTGGCGCTGGGCGGGAACTCCTGGGTCGTCCAGGACACGAGCGTGCCGCGGCGGGGTAATGGAAGTTCGGCCATGCTCTGGGTTCCACAGCGCGGGCACCGCGACTGCACCGGGAACGTGACCGCACCGCAGTCCTTGCACTCACCACCGAGCAGCTCTGGATCATCGGCCGGCCACGTGAACACGTTCGCGATCGGATTCTGCATCAATGCCCCTCCACCTTCGGACTGACCGCGGTCAGGCTAGCCAACGGGGCGATAGACACGCTGAGATTTCGAGCGCGCGGCGGTGCAATAATCCGATCGGAGTCTGTCAGCCCCGGGACTTGTGTCAACACGTTCACCGAACTCTGTGAACGGCTCTGAGTGGCGGGGGGAGGATTTGAACCTCCGACCTTCGGGTTATGAGCCCGACGAGCTACCAGACTGCTCCACCCCGCGGCGAAGACGCCATCCTACATGGACGGCACGACACCCACCACGGCAGCGCTCCCGTCCGCCCAGGGTGCCGACCGGCCGGACGGGCCGGCAGGGCGGTCGGCCCCAGCCGCTACAGCGTCTGTGCCGTCGGCGGAGGAGGCGGTGGGGAGCCCGGGTCCGCCGCCTTCGGGGGCGGAGCGGGCGCGGCCGGCCCGCCGGCCGATGGGGTCGCCGTCGGGGCGGCCGCGGCGGATTCGGGGGCGAGCGTGATCTGGCCGTGCTCGGACTCGTGCGCCTGCAGCGCCGCCACCAGCTGGTCGATGTCGGAATCGGTGGCCGGCGTGGACCGGCCCGTTTTCGTGGCGTAGAAGGCCGCGCCGAGGTCCCGCAGCATGCCGTCAGCCGCCTTCTTGGCCTGTACCTCATTCATCTTTGCCTGGCCCTTGGCCGCCGCGTCCTTGGCCATTTCCGTCGCCGCGGTCGCCTGCGCCTTGACCTTGTCGAGCAGTCCCATGGGACGTTCCTTTCCTCGAACCTCGTCGCCTCCATCATGGGACCGCCCGCCCCGCTCTGCAACCGGAATCGCAGCCTGACCCCGTCGCCGCCTGACCCCGTCGTCGCCGACGTCGTCAGCGTCGGAGCGCGGGCACCCGCCGCGTCGGGCTCAGGTCCGGGGCGCCGCCGAGGCCAGCGTCGTCGAGGTGGTGCTGGCGTTCTTGGGTTGGGTGCTCGTCGGCACGGAGGTGGAGGAGGACGTGGTCGACGCGCGGGAGGCCGAGGTCGTGGTGGTGGTCGTCGCCTTCGTCGAGCCCTTCGCCCCCTTGACAGGCGGCACCGTCGTCGTGGTGGTCGATGGCGTGGGCGCCTCCGCCCCGATCACCTGCTGCGCCTGCGTGATCTGCTGTTGCATCATGTTGATGTCCGTCTGGAATTCGGACAGGTTGCCGGCCTTGAGCGCGGCCAGCGCGTTGGTGTAGTCGGTCTGCGCCTGCTGAAGCAGGCCGGACACGGCCAACGGCACGGTGCCCGTCGAGGACACGCCCGATTCCGACGGCAGCGACACGGTCGTCTGCAACAGGTCCGACAACACGGCCGACAACGACGTGTCGATCTGCACCGTCTTGCCGAGCACGCCGACCACGTACTGCAACTGCGGCTGCGGGTTCGTCGTCGGCGAGGCGTAGAGCGGGCGCAGGTACACCATGGAATTGGCGATCGGCACCATGAGTGTCTCCCCGAGCAGGACCTCGGAGCCGTGCTGATCGAGCAGCGTGATGTCCGACGACACCGTCTTGTTGGCGGAGATCTCCGCATCCGCGTTGGCCGGCCCCGCGGTCCCCTGCGGGGTCTCGTAGAGGTCGAGCTGGCCGTAGCGCCCCGGGTCTGCCAACCCCACCATCCACGCGGTCAGGTTGAAGTTCTGGTTGTTCCCCGAGAGGTTCGTCTGCGACGCCGGCACGAAGCCGTCCGAGACGGTGAAGACCTGCTGGCCGGGTGCGGTGCCCGGCAGGGAGTACACCTGGTACTGCGGCGACATGCGGGCGGGGGTGGTGGAGACCAGCTGCCCCTGGTTGTTGTAGGTGTTCTGGGCCAGGAGCGCCTGCGACTGCGGCCCGGCGCCGGCCGTCGGTGACAGCTGCCAGGCGTTGCTGGCCGCGTAGAACTGTCCCGAGTTGGTCAAGTGGTAGCGCCCGTAAATGGCCGACTGGATCGAGAAGATGTCCGGCGGGTAGCGCAGGTGCGCCAGCAGTTGCGCCGGCATCTTGGAGATCGGCGTGAACATGTTCGGGAAGGCGGACGAGTACGCCTTCAGGATCGGGTCGTTCGGATCGGTGTCGTAGTAGGTCATCTTCCCCGAGTAGGCGTCGATGACGACCTTGACCGAGTTGCGCACGTAGTTGTAGCTCCCCGGCAGGTCGCTGCCCACCGCCACCTGCTGGGTGCCTGCATTCTGCGAATAGGCGTAGTTGGCCGTCGTGGTGTAGCCGTCGACGATCCAGTCGATGTGCCCGTTGTTGATCACCGCGTAGGGGTCGTGGTCGAAGGTGAGGAAGGGCGCCGCCGTCTGCGCCATGGAGACCGGGTCCCGGATGAACATGATGCGCGACTTGCCCGTGATCTGGCTCGAGATCAAGAGGTTGAAGTCGCCCAGCCGCAGCGCGAATGCGGCCCGGGTGAAGATCGACGACAGCTGCACCCCGCCGCTCCCCGTGTAGTGGCTCTCGATGTTCGTCCCGTCCTTCTTCTGGTAGTCGACTTCGAGCTGCTTGGAATTGGCCACGACGTAGCCGGTCTCGCCCACGCCGAAGTAGACGTTGGGTTGGGTGATTTCGGGCATCCCGTTCGACGACGAGGGTGGCACGTCCTGGATGGCGAAGACCGGGTTGTTGGAAGTCGTCTGGTTGGACAGCGCCACCGCGGCCCCGTTCCCGTGGGTGTACTGGAGGTGCGTGTTGACCCACGACGGGGAGGGTACGCCGGAGGCCGAGATGTCCCGCACGCCGATCAACACCGGGGTGCGCGACCCGCTCAGCGTGTAGCGGTCCACGCCCAGGGAGGGGAATGAGTAGTAGGACTTGATGCCCTGCAGGCGCTGGAACGTCTGCAGCGAGATCGTCGGGTCCGGGTCCCACTGGCGGATGTTGTCGATGGTGGGCGCGGCCACGACGGTCTGGCTGGCGCTGATGCTCGTGCTGGACGGGAACTGGTGCACCCTGACGTTGTTCAGCCCGTAGGCGTCCCGCGTGGCCGTGATGTTGCGGTTGATGTAGGGCGCCTCCAGCGAGCTCTGTGCCGGCGTGACCTTGAGCGTCTGCAACAGCGCGGGGTAAATGATGCCGACCACCAACGCGACGAAGGCCCAGATTCCGATGGCCAGCACCGGGAACGTCCAGCCCTGCCGACGGATGTTGAAGAGGAGGATCACCGCGGCGAAGATCGACACATAGATGAGGAGCGTCTCCGCCGGGAGGCGGGCGTGCACGTCGGTGTAGCCGGCGCCGTTGACGTAGCCGTCGTGCGAGTTCACCAACGACCAGCGCTGCAGGACGTAGCCCGCCGCCTTGTCCAGCGCGATCAGGGCCAGCAGCACCGAGATGTGCGCCTTCACGGGCGGCCGCACCCGCGGCAGGCCACGCTGCGGCTGGATCCCGCCGTTGAAGTAGTGGAACACGAGCGAGACGGCCAGCGTCACGATCAGGATGGCGAGCGTCCAGTCCACGACGAAGGTCAGGAACGGCAGGTCGAAGACGTAGAAGCCGATGTCCTTGTGGAACTGGGGGTCGGTCACGCCGAAGTTGCCGCCGTGGCGGAACAGGATCCAGTTGTTCCACTGCCCGACCGTCCCCGACGCCCCGATCAGTGCCAGGACGAAGGCGAGGCCCACGTAGATCCGTCCTGCATACGGCCTCACGAACTGCTGGTAGCGGCGGACCAGCTCGTCCTCCTGGGCCAGCACGATGTCGTGACCGGCAATGCGGTCGCACACGACGAGGTTCACCCACAGGACCGCGAAGAAGATCGCCCCGAACACGCCGAAGAGGCCGAGCTTGATCGCCAGCAGAGTCGAGAAGACGTTGTGCAGGTCCACCGATGAGAACCACAGGCTGTCGGTGTAGAGGCCGGCCAGCGAGCGCAGCGACACCAGCACGATGATGAGGACGACGACAAAGCCGATGAGCCACCACCGCGCCCGGTGGCGGCGGCGCGGCGAGGGATCAGCAGGCAGGTCGCTGGGGATGCGCACGAGGGGAGCCTAACGTCCACCGCGCCTGCCCCAATGGCCAGGCAGAGGCCGCCGCTGCGGTCAGAAGCCCTGGTCAGTCACTCGCCGGTGCGATGAGGCAGCGGCACCCCGAATGGGCCGGCGGGTGGGCGTGCCCGGTGGGGAACGTCTCGGTGCCGACCGCGCCGGCCAGCGCGTTGTCCTCGCAGTCCGAGCACCCGCTCGCCGTCGTCACCACCCAGCGCACCTTGCCGTCCACGCTGGCCGCCGCCACGCCGGCGGAGAAGGCCAGCGTGGCCTGGTCGCCGGCCAGGCGCTCGACGCGCTCGCCCCGCCATTCGCGGTAGGCGGCACCAATGCGGTCGGCCGGCTCGCCGGTCCCCTCCGCGACCTGCCGCCGCAGCGTCGTCACGACCACCCGGGCCAACGCGGCCGCCGCCTGCTCCACGGCGTCGCCCCGGCGGATGGTCGCCGCGCCGGCTCCGACGAACACCGTCCCGGCGGCGAACGCCTCGTCCAGGTAGCTGCGCGCCGCGGCGGCGAACGAGGACAGGTGATCCTCCTCGGAGCCCATCAGGTCGTCGGCGTCCATCGCCGGCGCGTTGCGCAGGCGATCGAGCAACCGGTTCTGGTCGTCACCGAGGGTGCGCTTGATCGTCCGGCTCAACCGGGCCGTGACCGGCGCGAGCAGCTCGTCGCGCCGGGCGATGATCGGGTCGTCGGGCCCGGGCACCGCCTCGGGCTCCTCTTCGCCGTCAGCCTCTTCTGCCCCCGCCGGGTCGGCTCCGGCGGTCGCGGCGTTCGGCGCGTCGACCGTCTCCGCCGCATCGACCGTGGGGGGCTGGGGGGCCGGCGGCTCGGTCTCCGCCGCGCGCTGCCCCGTCTCGCCGGACCCGGCGCGGATGCGCGCGAAGAGCTCGTCGACGGAGGGACCCGTGGCGCCGGACTCGTCGTCCGCCACGCCGCCGGGCTCGCCGCCGACGACCGGCGTCGGGCCGGTGGGCGGCGCCGCATCGGTCGCGTCGCCGACCTCGTCCTGATCGTGAGGCATCCCGGCCGTACCGAGACGGAACTGGTCGGCCACGCCTTGGGCGGCGGCCCGTGCCTCCTCGTCGGTACGGTCGAGGTGGGCCAGGATGCCGTCTACCCGGTCGCGCACCCCGTGCACCGAGGCGGCCATCTCGTCCCGGGCCGCCCGCAGCTGCTCGATCTGGATGCCCAGCACCCGGCGCCGTGAGGCCAGGTCGGCCAGCACCCGGCGCCGCGCCTCTTGGACCTGGTCGAGGAGGGCGCGCCCCTCGTCCTTGCCGCGGGTGATGATGACCTCCCCCGCTGCGATCGCCTCGGCAATGATGCGCTCGCTCTCCACACGGGCCTCCTGCTCCGCGTTGGCCACCAGCAGCTCCACTTCGACGACCCGTTCGGCCGACGACGCCTCCGTGCGTGCCTGCAACTCGTCCACTTGGCGCTGCGTCTCCCGCAAGAGCGTGGCCGCCCCTTCCTGGGCCTGGGCGACGATCCGGGCCGCCTCCTCGTGGGCGTGGCGCAGGATCTGCGCGCTGTGCTGGCCCAGGGACGCCGTCAGGGTGGCCTCGTCGACCACCGGGTGGGCGGCCCGCTCCTGCGCCTCGGCCAGGGCGGACTGCAGCTCTTCCTCGCGCGCTTCGAGCGCCTCGAGGCTGCGGGACACGGACTGCAGATAGGAGCGCACCTCGTCGGTGTCGAAGCCCCGCCGGACGACCGCAAAGGAATGCTGGGCGATGTCGCCGGTGGCGATCCGGGACGACGAGATGGGGGCGCGGCCTTCTGCCATGGGAAGAAGCCTATGGCGAAGCTTGGGCCGGCACAGGATTGGTGGGCACCCTGCCTCCGAGGTGTTTGAGGATCCGCAGCACCTGGTCGAGGTTGTTCACCGCGTAGACGTGGAGCTGGGGGCTCGCCTTGGACTGGGCCTTCTTGAGTTCCACCGATGGCACGAAGAACACCGTCGCCCCCGCCTGTTCCACCGCGACGGTCTTCTGTGCCACGCCGCCGACGTCACCGACGTTGCCGTTCGGGTCGATGGTGCCGGTGGCCGCCACGATGCGGTTCCCCGTCAGGCGCCCGGTGCTCAGCTTGTCGATGATGCCCAGCGTCATGGCCAGACCGGCCGAGGGGCCACCGATGTTCTGCGTGTGCACGGTGACCTTGACCGGGAATTGCCAGTCCTGCTGCGTCATGGGATCGATGCCGAGGTAGGCCGTCGGCGTGGTCGGCGGGCCGCAGCCCCGGTCCACCAGCCCCTTGGGCGGTGTGCCCAGCGTGACCGACTTGGTCACGGTCGGGCCGTCGACGAACTGGCCGACATCGTTGATGGAGGACTCCTCGACCTTCAACGCGACGTTCGAGCCCGGCGTCAACCCGTGGAGCGCGTTGACGAGCGCACAATCGCTCGTGACGGGGGTGCTGCCCACGGCAGTGATCACCTGCGCCACTTCGAGGGTGGAGGCGGCCGGCGAGTGGGGCGCGATCCGCGAAGATCAGGGCGCCCGCGTTGGTCGAGGTGACCGAGTAGCCGAGGTGCGACAGCGCCGCCGCGGTGGCGTACGACTGCGCCTGCGCCATCTGGAGGTACCCCTGGTTGAGGTACTCGCCCTCGTTCACCGAAGGACCGAGCAGGTCGGGCCCCGAGACCACGTCGCTGTTCGATTCGAAGAACCGGTACTGCAGGTAGTTGAGCGCATTGAGCTGGGTGACGAAGACATCCGTCAACAGGATCTTGCCGGTCAGCGGATGGCCGTCCGCGGCGGGGACCTCGATGTACGGCGCGACCGGCGACGCATTCCCGGGCGTGATGGCGAAGTAATTGATGGAGGTGCGGGAGGCGATCAGCACCGCCGCGACGACGATGACGACGAAGGCGGCGAGAATGCCGGGCCAGAGACGCCGCCGCCGTTTGGGAGCGGTGGCCAGCGCACCGGCCGCACCGGCCGCACCGGCCGCACCGGCCGCACCGGCCGCGCCGGGGCCGGCGTCGGTGGGGGTGGGGTTCGCCGCGGCATCCCCGTCGGCGGTCGCGTCAGGTTCGGACATACTCGGAAGGTGAGCGACGATGTTGCCACGGAAACCGATCGCGATGGCCGCGCCGAGGCCCGCCGGCGGCGCGTCACCATCGCCGGGCATCGGGGGGACGCGGCTCTGGCCCGCCGGGGGCTGACCGATCCCGACCCGGGCGTACAGGTGGCGGCGCTCGGCGCGCTGGCCCGGTTGGGTGCGCTGAAGGCCGCCGACGTGGAGTCGGCCCTCGCCGAGGGGACGCCGGCGCTGCGGCGGCGCGCCGTCGAGGTGGCACCGGCGGCGCGGGGCACCGGCACGCGCTCGTCGCTCCCCCGCGCCGTCACCAGCGCGCTGGGCGATCCGGACCCGCTCGTCGTGGTCGGCGCCGCCTGGTTCCTGGCCGAGCGGCACATCCGGCCGGCGGTCCCGCTGCTCGCGGCGACCGCAACGGAGCACGGTGACGCCCGCTGCCGCGAGGCCGCCGTGGCCGCCCTCGGCGCCATCGGTGACGTCGCCGGCCTGCCGGCCGTGCTCACCGCGCTGGGCGACTCGCCCACGGTGCGGCGGCGGGCCACGGTGGCACTGGCCGGCTTCGACGACCCGCGGGTGACGCCCGCCCTGCGGACGTCGGCCGGGGACCGCGACTGGCAGGTGCGCCAGGCGGCGGACGAGCTGCTGGACGATCCGTCCGACGAGCTGCCTAATCCTCCTCGCTGAAGAGCCGCTTCAGGCGGTCGAAGGACTCGAGGCAGACACCGGCTCCCTGGACGACGCACTCCAGCGGCGTGTCCACGAGATGCACTGGGACGGCGGTGGCGTCGGCGATGCGTTGCGTCATGCCGCGCAGCAGCGCGCCGCCTCCGGTGAGGTGAATCCCCTCGAACATGATGTCCTGCGCCAGCTCGGGTGGCGCCTCGCCCAGGCACTCGGCGGCGGCGGCCACGATGACGGTCACGTTGTCCTCCAGCGCTTCACGGACCTCGAGCGGGGACAGGATCACCGTCTTGGGCCGGCCCGTCGCCACCTCCCGCCCACGGATCTCGGCCTGCTGCTCACCCTCGTGGGGGGAGGCCGAACCGATGGCGAGCTTCACCGCCTCGGCCGTGCGCTCGCCCACGGCCACGCCGTAGCGGTGGCGCACGTGGTTCTGGATGGCGGCGTCGAAGTCGAAGCCCCCGCACCGCAGCGCCTGCACCGCGACGAGACCGCCCAGCGAGATCACGGCCATCTCCGCGGTGCCGCCGCCGACGTCGACCACCATGTTGCCCACCGGCTCGTGGATGGGCAGCCCGGCCCCGATGGCGGCGGCCATCGGCTGCTCGATCAGGAAGCTGGCCGACGCGCCTGCCCGCCGCGCCGCCTCCTTCACGGCGCGCCGCTCGACCGCGGTGATGGCGGACGGCACGCAGATCAGCACCTTGGGCCGGTTGAGCCGTCCGACCCCGACCCGACGCAGGAGCACGCTGAGCATCCGCTCGGTGACCTCGAAGTCGGTGATGGCACCCCCGCGCAGAGGCCGCTCGGCCACGATGTAGCCAGGCGTGCGACCGATCATCTGCCACGCGTCGGTGCCGATGGCGAGCACTTCGCGGCTGCGCGAATCGAGCGCGACCACGGTCGGTTCGTTCAGCACCAGGCCCTTTCCCTTGGCGTACACCAGCGTGTTGGCCGTGCCGAGGTCGATGGCAAGGTCGCGGGACATGGGGCCTCATGGTACGGCCGGGCCGTCGGCCGACGGCACTTTCCTGGACTTTCTCGGTATGGTCGCCCAAGTGAGCGACACACCCGAGGACCCGGAGGACGGCACGCCGGGCCCGGGCGACGGCGGGGGAAACGGGCGGGACGAGCCCGATTCGCCCCAGCGGGGCTGGATCGATCCCGACGACCGGCTGTGGCGCCACCCCAGCGAGATGGCTGCTCCGGGGTCCGATCCGGACGTCCCCTTCCTGCTCAACCCCCCGCCGCGCCACCAGTACCGCAGCGCCGTCATGGTCCTCGTGGGCGTCGGCGCCGTCATGGCCGTGGTGGCCTGGGTCGTCGTCCTGCTCTCTCCGGCCTCGGAGCACCCGCTCGAGAGCGCCACGCTGGACACGGCGGGCAGCGGGTCACTGACCACCCTGGCCGGCCCGCAGAACGCGGTGCCGGCGGCGGCGGTGGCCGCGGGGCGCTCCATCGTCGAGCTGCAGGCGACCACCACTCACGGCACGTTCCTGCTGATCGGCGTCGCCGTGGCGGAGGGGGGTCTCGTGGCCACGACCGCCGACCTCCTCGGCGGCCTGCAACGCCTCGTCATGGTCGGCCCCGGAGGCACGCGCCGGGCCGCCTCGGTGGTCGCCACGGACAAGAACTCCGACGTCGCGCTGGTCAACGTGCCCGAGGACCTTCCGGTGGCGCCGTTCGCCGCTGACACCAACCTCGACAGCGGGACGCCCGACCTGGCGCTCACCTTCGTGCCGGCCGGCGGCAGCAAGGTCGCCTTGCACTGCACGCCCGGCGCCGTGACCGACGTCGGGGTGGCCATCTCCGGCGGGCCGGCCTCCACCATGCCGTCGATCACCTCGTCGCCCGCCACGCCGCCGGTCATCGCGGGCGAGCCGCTGCTCAATGCCGGAGGGTCGGTGGTCGGGATCCTCTACGACCCCGACCCGGGCAACGCCCCCGCCACGTTCCTGCCCAGCGACCTGGTCGTGGGTGTCGCCAACGACCTCCGGTCCGACAACAGGGTGGTGCACGGGTGGTTGGGCGTGCAGGGCACCGATGCCCCGAACGGCACGGGCGCCAAGGTGGAGCAGGTGCAGTCCGGCGGCCCGGCCTCGGGCCTCCTGGAGACAGGCCAGCTCATCGTGGCCGTGAACGCCACGCCGGTGCGCTCCATGGCGGAGCTGCGGGCCCGCCTCTATGTCCTGCCCCCGGGCGCCCACATCACGGTCTCGGTGCAGCAGCCGGGCACGACCAGGGTGGTGGGCATCACCCTCGGCAGGTCCTCGTAGCATGCAAGGGTGAGCATGTTCGGTTCCAATGACCCCGACAATCCGATGGGGGGACTCCTCGGCGACCTGCTCAAGGTCATCGGGTCGGGTCCGGGGGCCGCCGACAGCTGGTTCGAGGCCGCCCGCACCCTGGCCCTCAGTGTGGCCACGGACGGCGGCGAGGACGAGAACCCCGATCCGCTGGTGCGCATCGCCTTCGAGGAGCTGGCGCGGGTGGCCGAGCTCCACGTGGTGGAGGCCACCGGGATCGGTCCCGCCTCCGGTGGCGGCGGGGTCTCCTTCGAGACCGTCGGGCCCGGGCAATGGAGCTTCCGCGCGCTCGAGGCCTACCGGCCGGTCCTCAAGGCCATGGTCGATGCGCAGCAACAGGGAGCGGCGGCGGTCCCGTCATCGCTGGACCTGAGCGAGCTCGACCCCGATTCCGCCGGCGGCCTCGGCGGGCTGCTCGGGCAGTTCGCGCTGACGCTCGGCCCGGTCTTCCTCGGCATGCAGTTCGGCTCGGCCGCCGGGCACCTGGCCCGCCGCGCCTTCGGGCAGTACGCCCTCCCCCTGCCCTGGCCCGAGTCGTCGACCCTGCTGCTCGTGCCGGGCAACGTGGCCCGCTTCGCCGAGGACTGGAGCCTTCCGCTGCAGGAGGTGCAGCTCTGGGTCTGCCTGCGCGAGCTGACCATGCACGCGGTGCTGACCCGGCCCGGCGTGCGGGCCTCGCTGATGACACTGCTCGGCGACGCGTCGGCCCATGCGGCCGCGGCGCAGCGCTCCATCGTCGAGCGCCTCGGCGACGGGCTGGGCGGCCAGGCCTCGCTCGAGGAGGCCCTGGGGGACCCCGAGGCGCTGCTCTCGGACCTCATCAGCCCCGAGCAGCGCAGCATCTCGAGCGCACTCACGGCACAGACGACCGCCATCGGCGCCTACGTCGACCACATCACCGCCGGCATCGCCGAGACGCTGACGTCGTCGCCGTCGGCGCTGCGTGAGGCCTGGTACCGCTACCGGATCGAGGAGGGCAAGGGCGAGCAAGCATTCGCCGGCCTGTTCGGGATCAACGTCGGCCAGGACGAGGTCGACCGCGGGCGCGACTTCGTGACGGGTGTCCTGGAGCGGGCGGACGAGAGCGCGCTGACCCGCTTGTGGGCCGACGAGATGGACCTGCCGACCCCGGCCGAGGTGGACGCGCCCGGACTGTGGCTCGCCCGCATCGGGCTGCTGGACTGACCCCCGCCCCGGCACCCGCCGACCGCAGGGTGAGGGTACGGGTTCAGCCGACCGGCGCGGGTACGCGGTGCGCGCGGGCGTGCCGTGCCGATGCGCGGCGCCCGGTCACGCTGAGCTCGGCCGCACAGCTCTCGAGCTCGTGGCGGTTGAACGCGGTGGTGACCCGTCCCCCGAGGACCAGTGTCTCGATGCTGCCGTCCCATCCCGGTGCGATGGCGTAGACGTAGTCGGCCATGGCGTCGTCGTCGCGGATCGTCGCCAACAGGTCGACGAGGTCGAACAGGTGCTCGGCCATGGCCGTCTCCGGCAGGCCGGACGGCGTGAGCGTGCACACCAGCGCCGCCTCGTCGTCGGTCAGCTCGCCGACCAACTCCCGTAAGTCCCGGACGACTGCATTGTCGTCGGTGACTGCATTGTCGTCGGTGGTGTGGATTTCCCCCATCACTGCCTCCCCCTCGAGCCGGCTCGGTGGCCCGCAACATTTGAACAACAACGCCACCATGATTCCACTATCGGGCTGCGCCCGGGTGGCTCTTCGGGGGCAACCCGGGTGCAGCGGACGGCCGCCCCGGGGTCAGGCGCCGGCCTCCTCGCCCCAGTCGAGGACCCACTCGAGCGCCAGCTGTTCACGCTCGGCGTCCCGGACGACACGCTCGCTGTTGCGGCGGAACTGGGGATCGTGTGGCGGCAGCAGCACCAGGCGGGCCAGGACGCGGCTCACGGAACGGCTCGATCACCTCGGGTGGGCCGTAGTCCGACTGGACCTCCCAGTGGGGGGCGACAGGCCCCAGGTAGACGACGCGGACGTGCCCGATTGGCTCGACCGGCTCACCCTCTTCGACGACTTCTTCCTCGGTGTCCGGCGACATTGGAACCTCCTGGCATTGGCGATCGGGGCCAGCGTAGCCCCGGGGGGCGGGAACGACGTTCTCCCTGGTAGAGCGCGAATCGGGCGCTGGATTCTTAGGAACTTCCTATCCGCGAAACCTGGCTCTGAACAGGGTGCTCCCGTAGAATGGTGCGTGATAAGGGAGCCGAACGATGAATACCGATTGGATGGGCCGGGGGAAGTGCAAGGAAGTTGCACCCGACACCTTCTTTCCAAATGACGGCATGGGCGTGCTGGTCGCCCAGCGCATCTGCGCCGAGTGCCCCGTCTCCGAATCCTGCCTCGAGTACGCGCTCGAGCACCACATCGACCATGGTGTCTGGGGTGGTGCCTCCGAGCGCGAGCGCCGCCGCATCTTGCGGCGCCGCCGCCTCTCGCACGCCGTCGTCGCGAATTAGCCCCCGCGCCGGCGGCCCCAGCCGGCGCCCGAGCCTCCCGGCTCCCCCGGCTCCCCCGGCCCGGCGTGTCACGCTGGCGGCGTGCTCCTCGAGTGCGTCGTCAACGTCAGCGAGGGCCGCGACGAGGCGGTCCTGAGCCAGCTGGCGACCGCCGCCGGCTCCGCCCTGCTCGACCTGCACCGCGACCCGGACCACCACCGGTCGGTGCTCACCCTCGCCGGCACTGCGGATCTGGTGGCCGGGGCCGCCCGCGCGCTCGCCGCCGCGACCGTCGCCCGCCTGGATCTGCGGGACCACGCCGGGGCCCACCCCCGCCTGGGTGTGCTCGACGTCGTGCCATTCGTCCCCTACGCGCCCGGCGGCCCCGCCCCCGAGGATCTCACCGAGGCGGTGGCCCAGCGCGATGGGTTCGCCCGGTGGCTGGGCGAGGAGTTGGGGGTGCCGAGCTTCCTCTACGGACCTCTTCCCGGCGGCCGGGCCCGGACCCTGCCCGACATCCGCCGCCACGCCTTCGGGGGATCGCCCGATGGGCTGACCCCGGACTGCGGCCCGGCGCAGGCCGACCCCCGCCACGGGGCCACCGCCGTCGGCGCCCGTCGCGTGCTGGTGGCCTACAACGTCTGGGTCTCCCCGGCCGCGGTGGCCCGACGGGTGGCAACCCTGGTCCGGAGCCCCGAGGTGCGGGCGCTGGGCCTGGTCGTCGGGTCCCGCGCCCAGGTGTCCTGCAATCTGGTCGATCCCGACCGCTACGGGCCGGAGCGGCTCTATGACGCGGTGGCCACCCTGGTGAGAGAGGCCGGAGGGAGGGTCGAGGGGGGCGAGCTCGTGGGGCTCGTCCCCGAGGCGGTGTTGGCCGCCGTCGCCCCCGGCAGGCGGGCTGAGCTCGGCCTGTCGGAGGAGGGGACGGTGGAGTCCCGGCTCCCTGCGGCGTGAGAGAAGCTGCCGGCCCGCGCTACGAGGCGCTCACCACGTCCCGGCGAGCGAGGGCGCGGGCGCGGCGCAGACGCCGGCGCTCCCGCTCGCTCATGCCGCCCCAGATGCCGAACTTCTCCCCATTGGCGAGGGCGTACTCGAGGCAGTCCTCTCGCACGACGCAACCCCGGCAGACCTCTTTGGCCTCCCGGGTGGACGCGCCGCGCTCCGGGAAGAACAGATCTGGATCCACCCCCATGCAGTTGGCCTGCAGCTGCCAGCTTCGTTCTTGGCGACCGTAGAGCGTGGTGACTATGTCGACTGGCACTTGGTCCGCCCCCCTTCTTCACCTCAGGTGGCAATGGTGTAGTTACAGCGGTGTAGTCATCTTTCATCACGCACCCGCCAGGCGCAAGGGGAAATGTCCGTTCCAGGCACGAAACAGGCGTCACGGGCCCCGTTCTGCGCTCCCGGTAGAGGCAAAACCCCAGCTGAAGGCCCGTTTCGGGCAACCGCTCGTCGCGTGCCCGGCGTTCTCGGACGATTTCCCCGCCACGGCCTGAACCGGGCCGAATGAGGCCCGGAACTGCCGAAATGCCTCAGGCGGCCGGGCGCTCAGGCGGCCGGGCGCTCAGGCGGCCGGCCGCTCAGCCGGCCGGGCGCAGGACGCGGCGATGCTGGAGGAAGTCCACCAGCACGTAGCCGCCGAGCGCGTCGGGTGTCGTGTAGAAGGTGCGGCCCCCGTTGACCCGGGCGATCTGCTCCACGAAGGGGTAGTGGGTGCGCTGCAGGTCGAGGGCGAACGTGTTGATCACGATCCCGGCCCGGGTGCAGCGGATGACCTCGGCCATGGTCCGGCGCAGCGTCTCTGGGATCGGCGGGTAGTTGAACCAGACCTCGCCCGCGTCGTCGACGTGCGCCGTCGGCTCGCCGTCGGTCACGACGATGATCTGCTTCGACCCGTGCTCGTGGGCCAGCATGCGCCGGGCCAGCGCCAGCGCGTGCTGCAGGTTGGTGCCGTAGACGTAGTCCCACATGGCCGTCGGGACCTCGTCGGGGCGGATCTCGCGGGCGACCTCGGAGAAGCCCACGATCCCGAGATAGTCACGCGGGAACTTCGACGAGATGAGTGTCTGCAGGGCCATGGCCATCCGCTTGGCCGGCACGAAGTTGTCCCGCATCGGCATCGACATGGAGAGGTCGACGGCCAGGACGGTGGCCGAGCGGCTGAGGGCCTCCACCTCGACCACCTCGAAGTCGTCGGGGGTGAGGCGGACCGGCACGCCCGACCCGCCCCGGCGCACCGCGTTGTGCACGGTGCTGGACAGGTGCAGGTTGAGCGGGTCGCCGTACTCGTAGGCCTTCGTCGTCTCCTCGCGGTCGTGGCCCGTTCCGGTGCGCTGCGCGGCGTGGTCCCCGATGCGGTCCTTGTTGATCTGGCCGAAGAGGTCGGCCAGGGCCTTCTGTCCCAGGCGGCGCACGCCGCGGGGCGTCAGCTCGATGCGGCCCCCCTGCTGCTCGATCAGCCCGGCGTCCGCCAGCGACTTGGTGAGGTTGGCCAGGCGATCGAGCGTACGGGCCGCGTCCTCGCCCATGTGCTGGCGCACCTGGTCGAGGTCGATCTCACCCAGGGCCGCCGGGGTGGAGGCCGACTGGAGGACCTCCTCCATGCGGTCGAGCTGGCCCAGCTGGGTCGCCAGGTCCGTGGCCCGGTCCAGGCCCATCGGGCCCTCGCCGTTGAAGTCGTAGGACTTCTGCCAGCCGGCATCGGGCACGGCGCGCTGGAGGTTCTGGGCCAGACGCTCCACCTGCCAGCGCAGGTCCATGTCCTCGAGGACCGAGTCCATGAGCCCGCGCAGCTGCGCCTGCTGCTCGGGGCTGAGCGAGTTCCACACCGCCTGGGCGGCGGCCATCCGCTCGGCCAGCTGCTCGAGGAGCTCGTCGAGGTTCTGCGGGTTGCCGGGGAACATGTCCCCGTACTGCTCCATGAACTCCTCGAAGCTGGGGTCGAGGTCGTCGCCGCGCTCGCGCTGCTCGAGCATGGTGTTCAGCGCGTCGTAGGCATCGCGCATGCGCGCCATCTGCTCGGCGTCCATGTTGGAGAGCGCGTCGGAGGCACCCTCGAAGAAGGTGTCGGCCATCTCGCGGCGCAGCTCGTCGACCAGCTCCTCGAAGCGCTCACGGGCCTCCGAGGAGACGAAGTCGTAGTGCTGCAGGCTGCTGATGCGCCCGGCGGGGTCGTCGGGTTGGAGGTCGAGCGCCATGCGCCGCTCGGTGGCGACGTCGTCGGTCACCTCGGCGCGTCGCTGGTCACCCGAGCTCTGCGCATCCTCGACCAGGTCGTCGATGGCGGCCCGCTCGTCCTGCTCTATCTCGTCGAGCTGGCGCGTGAGCTCGGCCATGCGGCCGTCGGGGTCACCCTCGGCCAGCATCTCGGCCCGCCGGCGCCGCAACTGGTCGAGCATGTCACGCAGCCCCGGCACCTGCTCGCCGTCGCCATTGCGGAATCCGCTCCGGAGGAGCCGGCGCAGCGCGTCGTCGAGGTCGCCGCCCGCCAGGAGATCGTCGGTGAGACCGGCCAGCAGGTCGTCGGGATCGAGGTCGGCGAACTCCTGGGTGCCGTCCCATTCCGAGTAGTCGTAGCGGGCGCTCATGTGCGTGTCCTCTCCGGGGCCCTATTTGCGCCCGCGGTACAGGGCGCGTGCCCCGGACGCGTCCTTGTTCAACCGCTTGGTCAGGTGCAGCCCCTCGAGGAGGAACTCCATGGCGCTGGCCATCAGGGCGGGGGACTCGGCCTCGGCCGCCTCGGGGCCGGCCAGCTTGCGGGTCGGCGGCTCCAGCTCGGGCACGTCGGCCAGGATGGCGAGGTAGGCCGACGAGGGGAGGTCGTCGCCGACGTGCACCACGACCTGCTCGTGGAAGGCCGCGACGATCGCCTGGGGGTCGTCGAGGGTGACCCGGCGGCGGAACACGGCCAGGGTGGCCGCGGCCACCAGCTGGGCCACCACCTCGTCCTCGTGGCCCTCCTCCATGGCCTCGACCTCGATCTTGCCCTGGGTGGAGGGCACCAGGGCCGAGAGGTCGCTGATGCGCGGCACCGCCACCGGCTCGCCGGTCCGCAGGGCGCGCCGCACGGCGGAAGCGACCAGCGTCTCGTAGTTGGCGATGGAGAGGCGGACCGAGACGCCGCTGCGCTGGTTCAGGTGGGTGCTGCGCCGGGCCAGCTGGCTGATCTCGGCCACCACCTCCTTCATGAACTTGGGCACCGTCACCGGCACGCCCGCCGTCGGCAGGTCGGCCTCGCCCTCCATGATCCTGACCTCGGTCGTGGTCTCGAAGGGGTAATGGGTGCGGATCTGCGCGCCGAAGCGGTCCTTGAGCGGCGTGATGATCCGGCCGCGGTTCGTGTAGTCCTCCGGGTTGGCCGTGGCCACGAGCATGATGTCGAGCGGCAGCCGGATCCGGTGGCCCCGGATCTGCACGTCGCGCTCTTCGAGGATGTTGAGCAGTCCGACCTGGATCCGCTCCGAGAGGTCCGGCAGCTCGTTGATGGCGAAGATGCCACGGTTGACCCGCGGGATGAGGCCGTAGTGCAGCGCCATCTCGTCGCTCAGGTAGCGGCCTTCGGCGATCTTGATCGGGTCTACCTCGCCGATGAGGTCGGCGATGGAGGTGTCGGGGGTGGCCAGCTTCTCGCCGTAGCGCTGTGAGCGGTGCACCCAGTCGATCGGCGTGGCCTCGCCGAGCTCCTCGGCGCGATCGAGGGCGTAGCGCGAGACGGGGCTGTAGGGGTCGTCGTTGATCTCCGAGCCGGCGACGATGGGCATCCACTCGTCGAGCAGACCGACCATGGAGCGGATCACCCGCGTCTTCGCCTGGCCCCGCTCGCCCAGGAGGATGATGTCGTGCCCGGCCAGGATGGCGTTCTCCAGCTGGGGCACCACCGTCTCTTCGAACCCGAGCACGCCGGGGACGAGGGAGGCCCCGGACGCGATCGCCCTGGCGGTGTTGCGCCGCATCTCCTCGGCGACCGACACCGACTCCCAGCCCGAGGAACGGAGGTCAGCCAGCGCGCCTGGCAGGTCAGCGGGCGGCTTCAGGGTGCCGGGGCGTGGAGTCGCGGAGGGGTCGAAGGGGGAGGAGCCGTCCATGGTCGAAGCCTAAACCTCGGGCCCGGACATCCGCGCGGCGTTCTTCGGCCGGTGATGCGCCAGCAATTGGTCGGCCAGGGCGCGGGCCGGGCGGGCCAGCGCGCGATCGCCCCGCTGGGCCAGGGCCACGGTGCGGCTCAGTGTCGGCGCCGTGAAGGGGATGGCGACCAGCGACCCGTCGTCGGGCAGGGCGATGGCGGGGACCACCGCCGCCCCGAGGCCCGCCGCCACGAAGGACAGGACGCCCGCCATCTCGGCTCCCTGGCTGACGAGATGCGGTTCCACCCCCGCCTCCTGGCAGGCTGACAGAGTCACGGCGCGCAGGTCGTAGCCCTCCCGGAACATCACCAGGTCGAGCCCGTCGAGGTCGCGCACCCGGACCCGGCGCCGGCGGGCGAAGGGGTGATCGGGCCCGGTGGCCAGGACGAGCGGGTCGTCGAAGAGCGGCGTGGTCACCACCAGCGGGTCGGTCACCGGGAGCACCACCAGGGCCAGGTCGACCTCGCCCGCGGCCACCTGGGGCACCAGCTGGTGCGAGCCGGCCTCCACCACCGCGAGGTCGATGCCCGGGTGGCTGGCGTGGAACGCCACGAGCGCCGGCGCCAACGCGCTGGTGATGAGGCTGGGGGTGGCGCCGACGGCCAGGCGCCCCCGGGCCATGCCCGACAGCGCCCGCGCCTCGGCGCCGGTCGCCTCCACGTCGGCCAGGACCCGCTGCATGAAGGGCAGTAGGGCGGCACCGTCGGGTGTGAGGGTGACCGGCCCCTGGCCGGGACCGCGGTTGAAGAGCAGCACGCCCAGCTCGTGTTCGAGCAGGCGGACCTGGCGGGACAGCGAGGGCTGCGCCAGGTGCAGGCGTGAGGCGGCCTGCGTGAAGCTCCCCTCCTCGGCGACGGCCAGGGCGTAGGCCAACTGGTGCAGCTGCATCAATCAGAGCGTATCGCTCTGATCTTCATGCCATTTATGTCTTTGACGCGCCACCGGGCGGACCATAGGGTCGCGCGGCGTCGCTCGGCGGTGAGCTGTGCCGTGCGGCAGGCACTGAGGAGGTGCGAGTTGACGACGGTCGAGAGCGCAACCACGACGCCGGTTGCGATCGGGGCGCCCCGGGGTGGTCCGGACGTGCCCACCCTGCGCAAGGACGGCTGGTGGGTCGAGCCGGCGATCACGGCGGGGGTCCTGCTGGCCTTCGTCATCTACTCGACGTGGGCCGCCTTCGTGGGCAAGGACTACTACGCCGGAGCCGACCTGCACCGGAACCTGATCTCGCCCTTCTACTCCCCCTGCATCGCCAACAGCTGCGTGCCGGGCAGCCACACCTTCGGGACGCTGCCGTTCTGGAACTACTCGCCGGCGCTGCTCATCCTGATCTTCCCGCTCGGCTTCCGCCTCACCTGCTACTACTACCGCAAGGCCTACTACCGGTCCTTCTGGCTGTCGCCCCCGGCCTGCGGTGTGGCCGACGCCCACGGCAGCTACAGCGGCGAGACCCGCTTCCCGCTCATCCTGCAGAACATCCACCGCTACTTCTTCTGGATCCTCCTGCTCTTCAACTGCATCCTCACCTACGACGCCATCCTCGCCTTCCAACAGCCGGGGCTCGGCATCGGCATCAGCGTGGGTACTGTCGTGCTCTGCGCCAACGCCGTCTTCCTGTGGCTCTACTCGCTGTCGTGCCACGCCTGCCGGCACTTCTGCGGCGGGCAGGTGAAGTCCTTCGCCAAGCACCCGACCCGCCACAAGCTCTGGAAGTTCGTCACGCCGCTCAACGCGCGCCACATGCGGTTCGCCTGGATCAGCCTCTTCGGCGTCGCCCTGTGCGACCTCTACGTCCGGCTGGTGGCGAGCGGGACGATCCACGACCCCGGCTTCCACTTCTAGGCCGCGAGGATCCGCATGCCCGAGTACGAAACCCACGAGTACGACGTCATCATCATCGGGGCGGGCGGCTCGGGATTGCGTGCCGCCATCGAGGCCAAGGAGCGCGGCCTGCGCGTGGCGCTCGTGTGCAAGTCGCTGCTCGGCAAGGCGCACACCGTCATGGCCGAGGGCGGCATGGCGGCCGCCATGGGCCACGTCTGGCCCGAGGACAACTGGCAGGTCCACTTCCGCGACACGATGCGTGGCGGCAAGATGCTCAACAACTGGCGCATGGCACAGATCCACGCCATGGAGGCGCCCGACCGGGTCTTCGAGCTCGAGCGCTGGGGCGCGCTGTTCGACCGGACCAAGGACGGCCGCATCACCCAACGAGACTTCGGCGGTCACCGCTACGCGCGCCTGGCCCACGTGGGCGACCGCACCGGCCTGGAGCTCATCCGCACCCTGCAGCAGAAGGTCGTCTCCATGGGGACCGACGTCTTCATGGAGTGCAAGATCCTGCGCCTGCTCCCCGACGCCGAAGGGCGCATCTCGGGCGCCGTGGGCTACATGCGCCCCACCGGCGAGATGGTGCTCTTCACCGCCAAGGCCTTCGTGCTCGCCACCGGGTCGATCGGCAAGGCATGGAAGTACACCTCCAACTCGTGGGAGTCGGTGGGCGACGGGCACGCCATGGCCATCTGGGCCGGGGCCGACGTCATCGACATGGAGTGCGTGCAGTTCCACCCGACCGGCATGGTGTGGCCGCTCTCGGTCCGCGGCATCCTCGTCACCGAGGGCGTGCGCGGCGACGGCGGCGTGCTGCGCAACTCCGAGGGCGAGCGCTTCATGTTCAACTACGTGGCCGACATGTTCCGGGCCGAGACGGCGGAGACCGAGGAAGAGGCCGACGCCTGGTACGACGATCACAACAACAACCGCCGCACCCCCGACCTCCTGCCGCGCGACGAGGTGGCCCGGGCCATCAACTCCGAGGTGAAGGCGGGCCGGGGCAGCCCCCACGGCGGCGTCTTCTTGGACATCGCGTCGCGGCGCACATCCGAGTACATCCGGCGCCGGCTGCCCTCCATGTACCACCAGTTCATGGAGCTCGCCGGCGTCGACATCACGGCCGGCCCCATGGAGGTCGGCCCGACCTGCCACTACATGATGGGAGGGGTCCGGGTCGATGCCGAGACGCAGGCCGCCACCGTCCCGGGCCTCTTCGCCATCGGCGAGGTGTCGGGCGGCATGCACGGCGCCAACCGCCTCGGCGGCAACTCGCTCTCGGACCTCATCGTCTTCGGCCGCCGCGCCGGCATCGGCGCGTCCGACTTTGCCGAAGGCCGGGCCGGAGCGCCGAGCGTCGACGCGGCGGAGGTCTCGACCATGATCGACGAGGCGGTCGCGCCCTTCGCGCGCGAGGACGGCTACAACCCCTACGACGTCCACGAGGAGCTGCAGGAGACGATGCAGGCGCTGGTGGGCATCATCCGCACCGGTCCCGAGCTCGAGGAGGCACTGGCCAAGCTCGAGGATCTCAAGCAGCAGACGGCCAAGGTCCAGGTGAAGGGGGGCCGGGCCTACAACCCGGGCTGGAACCTGGCCACCGACCTGCCGTCCATGATCACGACCTCCATCGCCGTGGCCCAGGGTGCGCTCAACCGCAGGGAGTCACGGGGTGGGCACACCCGGGAGGACTACCCGGGGCCGGACGCCGAGATGGGCAAGGTCAACTTCGTGCAGCGCCAGACCGGTGACCACGGCTACCTGGCGCCGATCGCCATCGCACCCGAGCCGCTGCCCGAGATGCCAGCCGAGCTGCGCGCACTGTTCGAGGAGGCAACGTAGCCATGGCCGACACCGACACCACGGCGACAGAGACGGCGACCGCCACGACCACCGCGGACGCGACCGTCACCATGCGGATCTGGCGGGGGGACGACGAGGGCGGCGAGTTCACCGACTACGTGATGCCTGCCGTCGAGGGTGAGGTGGTCCTCGACGTCATCCACCGGATCCAGGCCTCCGACGCACCGGATCTGGCCTGCCGCTGGAACTGCAAGGCGGGCAAGTGCGGCTCCTGCTCCGCCGAGATCAACGGCCTGCCCCGCCTCATGTGCATGACGCGCATGGACACGCTGCCCGAGGGCGCGCCCGTCATCGTGGCTCCGATGAAGACGTTCCCGATCATCCGCGACCTGGTCACCGACGTCTCCTTCAACTACGAGGCGGCCAAGACGGTCCCGGCATTCGAGCCGGGACCCGAACCCGAGGGCGGCTACCGCATGATGCAGGTCGACGTCGAGCGCGGCCAGGAGTTCCGCAAGTGCATCGAGTGCTTCATGTGCCAGGACGTGTGCCACGTCATCCGCGACCACGAGGAGAACAAGCCCAAGTACGCCGGGCCCCGCTTCTTCATCCGCTTCGCCGAGCTCGAGATGCACCCGCTCGACGTCAACGACCGCCGCGAGCTGGCGCACGACCGCGGCCTGGGCATGTGCAACATCACGAAGTGCTGCACCGAGGTGTGCCCGGAGCACATCAAGATCACCGACAACGCCATCATCCCTATGAAGGAGCGGGTGGTCGACGCCCGCTACGACCCGGTGGCCTGGCTCGGACGCAAGATCACGGGGCGCTCCAAGAAGACGGCCGAAGAGGCCTCCGCCGGCTGATCGGGAGCCCGGCCTGTCTTCCCCACACGGGGTTTCGCCGCCGCGCCCGGCACGCCACCTCCGAGGGGACCAGACTCTCGCCATGCCCCGCTATCTCTCGCCCGAGTGGGTGGCCTCCTTCGACGCCGCGCTCGGCGCGCTCGATCTGTCCGATGCCGTGGCGGCCGCGGGCGCCGGCTCGCTGGCTGCGGCCGACGGCGCCTTCAGCGTGGTCGAGGTCGTGACCGGCGTCCCCGAGGACATCCGGACGGCGGGCGGGGGCGAAGATGTGCGCGTCGTCCTGACCGTGGCGGAGGGGCGGGCCCATCTCGGGCTGGATCCCACCGGGGCGGCGGGCGGCACGGCGACCATCGTGCTCGGCTACCCGGAGGCTCTGGCCATGGCGCGGGGCGAGCTCGACCCGGCAGAGGCCCTGGCGGCCGGGCGCGTGCGCGTGCGCGGTGACCTGGCAGCGCTCGTCGCCGGGCAGGGCGTGTTGGCCGAAGCGGTGGACCGGCTCGGGACCGACCTCGAGGAGCTGACGGACCCGCCGGCCCCGTCGGGCTGACACGCCCGTGGCCCGCACCCGCTTCTCCCCCTCAGCGCAGGCGCCTGACTTCGGTGGGCGCTACGAGGGCCGCGTGGCCGTGGTCACCGGGGCGTCGGCCGGTCTCGGCGCCCGGCTCTCGATGGACCTGGCCCGGGCCGGCGCCACCGTGTTCGGCCTGGCCCGCAACGAGGAGCGGCTGGACAAGCTGGCGACCGACCTGCGCACCTTCACGCCGCGGTCAGCGACGATCACCTGCGACGTCGCCGACACCGCCGCCCTGCGGCGGGCACTCGACCAGGTGGCCACGGCGAACGGGCCCATCGACCTGTTGGTGAACAATGCCGCCCAGGATCCCGGCGTCCGGTTGGTCGACATCACAGAAGGGGACTACCGCCGCACCTTCGACGTCAACTTCTTCGCGCCGGTCGCCGCCGCCCTCGCCGTCCTGCCCGCCATGCTCGAGCGCAGGAGCGGGACGATCGTCAATGTCTCCTCGGACGGCGGCCGCCTGCCCTCTCCCGGGCCGGGCGCCTACCCCTCCTCCAAGGCCGCCCTGTCGGCCTTCACCGAGTCGACCTCGTTCCGCCTCGGCCCCCGGGGGGTCCACGTCCACGTGGTCTACCCCGCCTTCATGGCGACTGAACTGGGGTTGGGCGCGCTGGGCCGTGGCCTCCGCAAGCCGCCGCGGCTGACCACCCGCAGTGTCGAGACGGTGTCGCGCCGGATCCTGGCCCAGGCCGGCGGCCCCTCGCTCGAGATCAGCGTGTCCGGCCTCATCGACGCCGCCATGGTCTTCCGCTCTCTGATGCCCCGGACCTACCGCCGCCTGCGCCGCCACTGGTAGGACGACCGGTGCGAATCGGCCCGTCATTGCGGCCGGTTGGTCTCCCCTTGGTGTCCGCCCGAGCGAGCGTCGCGTCACAGAAGTATCGTTTCCCTACCGGCTCGCGAAGGTCGGGCCGCAGGTAGGGAGGACGAAGGTGCACCAGCCGATCGACGACCACTTCCTTTTGAAGTACCGGGCCCTGCTCGATGCCGAAGACCTGGCATTCGACGAGCTCGAGCACGCGTGCGAGGAAGGCGACCGCACGCAGTTCGACAAGGACATGATCGATTGGCGGAACGCACTCGAGCACAAGCTCGTCTTCCTGGCGAACGCCGGGCTCGAGGTGAAGCTGCCCGTTCTGGGGTAACGGTCGGTGCCCGGCCGCAACCGCGGCGGGCGATCTCCGTGGAGTACCATCACGCGCCGTCGGTCGCGACCAGGATGGTGAGGTGCCAAAGTCATCTGAGAAGAACACTTCCCGTGCCGCGTTTGACGGAATGGGAGGGGCGAAGCCAGAGGGGTCACCCCGGGTCGTCGCCCCGTCGAGCCGGGTGAACATCGCGTTCCCGTTCTCGCAGATCAAGCTGGAGGAACCAAGCGAGGAACTGGCGGAGCTGGCTGCGCTCGTGTTCGATCTTGTCGGAGCCATGGCTGAATGGGTCCCCGAGGACCGGCTCGACGAGCTGCGGGCCCGGGCCCAGGTGCTCTGCGACACGCTGCGCTGATTCCCTTACGCGAACAGGCCGGGCGGGCCGGCTCCCTTACTGCAGGCCTATCGAGTCCGCGACCTGGCGGATGGTTGCCTCGAAGAGCAGACCCGGCTCCCACACCGTGTTGCGCCAATGCCCGAACACCTCGAGGCTGATGGTGCCGACGATCGTCGTCCATGCTGCGAGGGCGAGCACCACCTTCTCGATCGGCATGCCCGGGAGCAGCTCCTCGCTGACCGGCGCCACCGCGGCGCGCAACTCGTCCGACACGGGCCGCGCGCGGTCCTCACTGCGCAGACGGCCCGCCTCCTTCGCCGCGACGAGCGGTCGCACCAGGGCCTCCGCCACGCGGGCATAGGGCTCGACCGTGTCCTCGGGTGCGTGGTAACCCGGGACAGGGGTCCCGAAGATGAGCCCCCACAGGTGCGGGTGCTCCAGGGCCCAGAGGCGGAGGGCGCGGGGCACGGCCAACCAGCGCTCCGCGTCGCCCGCATGGTCTGCGCTCGCGTGCGCCGCGTTGTCAGCCGCCCTCTCGGCTTCGGTGGCCAACGCCTCGTAGGCGGCGAGGATGAGCGCGCTCAGCAGCGCATCGCGTCCGTCGAAGTAGCGGTAGAGGGCCGACGGGGCCATGCCCAGATCCCGGGCGACGGACCGCACGGACAGCCCGGCCGCACCCTCCCGGGCCACGTGCGCACCGGCCACGGCCAGGATCTCCGCCGTCATCTCCTCTCGAACCCGCTCCCGGGCTGTGCGTGGCGCCGACATGGGGCCAGTCTCATTGCTCCTGACTGAGAACACAAGTACTTGACAAGAACACTGTTCGCGCTTAGTATCAATGTTCATGAGCGACCCGACCCCCAAGGAGGAGGCCCCGATGACCACCACCAGCATGATCCCATCCGGCACCGAGCAGCCGGTTCCCGCCCATTACAAGGAGCCCGGCTGGTTCACCCGCCACATCTTCAACTCGCTGGTCAAGGGCCTGACCCGCATGGGCGTGAGCGTGTGGGGCTCCCGGGTCCTCGAGCACCGGGGCCGCACCAGCGGCAAGCTGCACCACGTCCCGGTGAACCTCCTGACGATCGAGGGGAGGCAGTACCTGGTCGCCCCCCGCGGCGAGACGCAGTGGGTCCGCAACGTGCGCCACGCCGGAGGGCACATGGTGCTGATCCTCGGACGGCGGCGCCAGCTGTGCACGGCGACGGAGGTCCCGGTGGCCGACAGCGTGCCGATGCTGCGCGCCTACCTCCGTCGCTGGAAGTTCGAGGTGGGGATGTTCTTCGATGGCGTCACGCCCGACTCCACCGATGCCGAGTGGGCTGCCGTGGCGGCAGACCATCCCGTGTTCGAGGTCGCCTGAGGCACGCCGCGTGCCCACCGATGGTCCTGTTCGGGGCGCCGCGTGGGGCATCATGACGTGCATGACGAGTCTCCACGAAAGGCCGCTGAGCAGTGCGGGCGCCACCGAGGTGACAGCGCCCCCGACCGAACTGCAGCTCGGCCACCGCACCCTCATCGCGTTCGACCGCGCGCTCACCCACTGGGGCAGCCGGGGCTCGCTGGAGGAGGGGGGCGGGGCCGTGCTGTGCGCGAGCGGGACCTGGATCCCCGTGGTAGCCAACAGCGCCTTCCGCTCCGACGACTCGTTGAGCGGCGCCGCACTCATCAGCCGGGCCGACGCCTTCTTCTCGGGTCTGGCCCGGGGCTTCACCGTCAAGGTACGCGACAGCGGTGAGGACGACGACCTGCGTCGCGCCTGCGAAGTGGCGGGCCTCGAGTCCTTCGGCGACCCCGTGCCCGAAATGCTCTGTCGCAGCCCGCTCCCCGAGCCGCACCCGATCGACGGGGTCACGATGCGCGTGGTCGACGACGACGACGGCGTGCGCGATTTCATCAACGTGAACGCCGAGGCCTACGCGTCCTACGGGATGCCGGCCGAGGTGCTCTCCGACCTCTTCGACGAGACGGCCCAGGTGCTCGCAGACCCGGCCGCCTTCATTGTCGTGGCACGCCGGGGCGACGAACCCATTGCGACGGCGATGGCCTATGAGAGCGACGGCGTGGCCAGCCTGCAGTGGGTGGGCACCGTGCCGGCCGCCCGCACGGCCGGGCTCGGCGCGCTGGTCACGGTGGCCGCCACCAACCTGACCTTCGAGCACGGTGCGTCGTCCTGCTCGCTCCAGGCCTCACCCATGGGTGAGTCGGTCTACCGCCGGCTCGGGTACGAAACCATCTACCACTATGCCGAATACGTCCGCTGGCCCAAGCCGCCGCGCTGAGAGGCCCCCTGGCCGCTCGGCCGGTGAAGTGGGACAGGCTCAGTCGCCGAGCAGACCCCGGACGTACGCCGCCTGCCCCACATGCTGCAGGCAGTCGTCCGCGATGCTGACCAGACGCACGCCGAGTGTCACCGGAGGATCCCAGCGGCGGTCGACGACGCGGTCCAGATCGTCGGGGACCAGGCCTTCGAGCATCGTTCTCGTGCGTGCGTCCACCTCGCCGAGGTAGCCGAGCAGCACCTCGGAGCTCTCGGGCTGCACGGCGCGGACATCCTCGGCGCTGTGGCCGTAGCCCGTGTTGGAGGGATCGGGCTCGAGCCCGCAGCGGCGGGCCCAGTCACCACCAGCCCAGACCTGCTCGGCGCCGAGCAATTCCGAGATGTGATGGTCCTGCACCCGGGCCAGGTGCCAGACGAGCCAGCCGATCGTGTTCGCCCCCGGCTCGGGGGCCCGGCGGAGCTCGTCCACGTCCAGACCCTCGAGGGCCGATGCTGCCAGCGGCGGGATCCGCCCGAAGAGCTCGAGCAACAACGGCGCGATTTCCATGGCCGCACCTTAGGGAGGACGGGTCCGCCCTCGCACGCGCCTCGCTCGGTCGACTGGTTCCGTGCGGCGACCCCGGGGGCGGCTACACCCCGTCGGCGAGCTCGATATCGGGCGATTGGATGTCGTACCGGGCCACCGCCGTATAGGCGACCAGAACCACGACGACGCCCGTCAACAGCAGCGCCGTCTGCCAGTCACCGAAGTCGGCGCCGCTCAGGTCGTGACCCTTGCTGAGGTAGTCGGCGAAGGAGGCCCCGACCGGGCGGGTGATGACGTAGGCGAACCAGAAGGCGAAGACGGCGTTCCACCTGAGCAGCTTCCAGCCGGCCCAAGGAATGAGGATCACGCCGCAGAAGAGGACGGCCGACCCCAGGTAGCCCAATCCGAGAGTGGTGGCGGCGAAATCACCGACAGCCGTCCCGAGGGCAAACGTGGCGAAGACGACGCACCAGTAGTACTTCTCCCGCCGGCTCGTCGTGATGGTGTGGATGTCGAGCGTGTGCTCGCTCCGGTTCCACATGACGAAGACCACGGCGAGCACGAGTAGCCAGAACAGCGATGTCACGGCATAGGGCAGGTCGAGGACCAGGTGCATCGTGTCGGCGACGCCGGTGCCGGCCGTGGCGATGGCCAGAGCGAGGAACCAGTACGTGAGCGCCGAGTAGCGGCGGGAGGCGAACTGGAGGACGAGCGCGACGCAGAACGCGGAGACCTCGACGACGAAGCCGAGCGCCTTGTGGGACACGAACATGTCCGAGATCGCCTCGCCCGACGCGGTCGTCGAGATCTTGATCACCCAGAAGAGGGCGGTGACCTCCGGCACCTTTGCCGCGAGGGGCTGCTGGGTGAAGATGCGAATCAGCGGGCGCACGCTCTGGGTCTCCTTGGCTGGGCGTCGGGGTGAGAACGTCAAGCGGCCAAAGGAACAACGCCGCCGCGACTCATGGTATCGATGCCGTCCAGCCGGTCCGTGGTCACCATTTCGGGTCATCCTCCCTGCTCAGAGGCATCTTTCCGACTCTCCGCTCCGACTTCGGAATGACGCCGCCGGCGATGAATTCATCCCTGAGTCGGGGACGGCCCGATCGGCACTCCCCCGCCGGCGGCGGACCGGTAGGCGGCGTCGACCAGCAGGTGCGCCTCGAGGGCGACATCGAGCCCGGGATCGGGCGGCCGGCCGGCGATCACGGCATCGGCGAAGCCCCGATCGGCCTCGACATAGGCTCGCAGAGCCAGGCCGACCTCGTCGTCGGCCAGCGGGAGCGCGTCCACCCAGGGCGGTGACGGGCAGGCCCGGACCTCGGTGCCCGCGCTGGTCTGGAGGTGGAGGGGGCCCCGGAACTCGTCGTCCAACCACACCATGCCCTCGCGGCCGAACACCTCCAGCCGGCACGTCGAGCCGCGACTCAAGATGTCGTGCCAGACGCTGGTGAGCTGCGCCTCGAGTCCCGACGCGAAGGACAAGGTGACGGCCGCCAGGTCCTCGATGCCGTCGTGGCCGGCATGGTTGGCCGTCCGGGCCATGACCGACTCCACCTCGCCGAAGCAGAAACGCAGGATGTCGAGGTCGTGGATGGAGTGCTCGATCAGGCAGCCGCCGCCGGCCTGGGCGACGTCGGCCCGCCATTGCGAGGCGTAGGTGCCCTGAATGGGGAAGTACTGGTCGTCGCGGAAGACCACGGCCATCGGCGCGCCGATCGTTCCGCCATGGACGAGCTCACGGAGCTTCAGGAAGACCGGCGCACTGCGCAGGACGAGGCCGCTCTGGCTCGCCCCGCCGGAGGCGCGGACCGCCTCGACCAGGCCGGTGGCACGGGCCAGGTCCACATCGAGCGGCTTCTCGCAGAAGACGGCGCACCCGGTGGCAAGGGCCGCGTCGACCGCGCCCCGGTGCGCCGACGTCGGCGTGCAGACCCAGACGGCGTCACAGCGCCGGGTCACCTCCGCGGCGTCGGCCACCACTTCGACGTCGCCGTCACCGAGAGCATCGGCGAATCGTCGGGCGCGGCGCTCGTGCGTGTCGTGCACGGCCACGATCGATGCGTCGAGCACGCCGCCGTCGATCATCGCCTTGAGACCCAGCCCGTGCGCCCAGGCGATGAGACCGGATCCGACGAAGCCGACACGCAGCATGCCGGGGACACTATGCGGTGGTGCCCGGAGCATCAGTTCCCCGGCTGGTCGGCCGCGAGAGTCGCGGAGCCGCTGGGGAGACGTCCTTTAGGGGGTTGCGGTCTCGACGGCGACCCGCCCGTGCAGCGCGTCGATGAACCGCGACGCCACCATGACCAGCAACGCGACCTCCTGGCGCTCGCGGCGCCGGATCGGCGCGGGGCGCCCGCCGCACACGGTGAACCCCGTCTCGGGAACGGGCTCGATGAACACGCCGGAGCCCGTGGTGTCGTTGGCCGGGTCCGCCCCGCTCCGCGAGCCCTCGGCGAAGGCCGCGACCCACTGGAAAGTCGGCACGTCGCCGTGCACCTCGGTGAATCCCGAGAGCTCGTCGTCTGCCAGCGCCAGCCACGTCAGGTCGAACAGCGTGATCAGGTGGGCGCTCAACGCGTGCAGCGCCGCCGGGGGCGTGGCGGCCCGCAGGATCCCGGCGGCGGCGGCCAGGACGGTGACCTCCCGGTCCGGCGCTCCCGTCAGTAACTCGGTGACCTCTTCGACGCCCGCACCGGGGACGTTGCGGATCCCGCGGCAGACCGCGTCGACCGCTCCCTGCTCGTCGGGCAGCTCCACCACGAGCTCGTCGATGGCCACGCCCGCCTCACGCTCGAGCACCTCGAGGCCCACGACGTTTCCCTGCACGGCGCCGATCTCGGCGGCCACCGCACCCAACACGCCCGGGGCGTCGGGGAGCCAGATCCGCATCCTGGTCAGCACGGCGTC
Source organism: uncultured Acidimicrobiaceae bacterium (assembly GCA_963764305.1). Lineage (GTDB taxonomy): Bacteria > Actinomycetota > Acidimicrobiia > Acidimicrobiales > RAAP-2 > Bog-473. The sequence continues at coordinate 47,356 of CAVXSD010000010.1, forward strand.
GGCACCGTGTCACCAAGGCTCCGCACGCTCAGTGGACCCTCGCCATGCGCACCGCCACCCGCATCGTGTTCTCGGCGTTGCCGGCGTAGATGCCCTTCACCGGCGGGACATCGCTGTAGTCGCGCCCGCGGCCGACGGCGACATGGCGCTCCCCCACCGAGCAGTCGTTCGTCGGGTCATAGGCCCACCACCGGCCCGTCCACACCTCGACCCACGCGTGGCTCTCGCCAGTGATCTCCTCGCCGATGGCGGCGTCCGGGTCCGGATGGAAGTAGCCCGAGACGTAGCGCGACGGCAACCCGACCGACTTGGTGAGCGCGAGTGCGAGGTGCGCGAAGTCCTGGCAGACGCCGCCGCCGTCGGTGTAGGCCTCGTCGGCGGAAGTGTGCACGGAGGTCACGCCGCGCATGTAGCGCAGCGAGTCGTGCGTGGTCGCCATGATGCGTCGCGCCGTCTCGAGCGGGCGCCCTGTGCGCAGCCCCACCGCGATCTCCGAGAGCTCCGGTCCGGGAGCGGTGTAGAGGTGGTGAGTGAGGTGGTCGGCCATGGTCGTCGAGGCGTCCCCGATATCCTCCCAGGTGCAGTCCTCGGGCTCGTCGGAGTTCTGGGTGTCGACCAGCGAGTTGCCGGTGATGGCGAGCACCTCGTGACCGCGATCGACGTTGAAGGCCACCACATGCGTGCCCCAGTAGTCGAGGTAGGAGTACTGGGGCGCCGGTGGGAGCGTCACCACTCTCGTCTCCAGCGTGGTCTGACGCAGTTCGGTGCGCGGGGTCAGGCGCAGCTCGTTGTAGGAGGCCCGCGCCGGTGCGTCGTAGTCGAACCGGGTCTCGTGGGAGACCCGCAGCCGCCATCCTTCGGTGCGGCTCACCCGCCCCCACCTCCCTGCCGCCACTGCATCGGGAGGTCCTGTGCGAAGTAGCGGCGTGTCACGGCGTCACTCACCGATGAGATGGAGGACTGCAACCGCTCGAGCCGGGCCTCCAACCCACGAGAGAGCGTCGCCGGTGCCGAGTACTCGAGCTCGGCCCGGGCCAGTCCCACGAGTCCGCGGGCGTCGTCCCACGCCCCTTCACGCCCGGCGTTGATCTGGTCGAGGCACTCCTCCGCCAACGTCAGGGAGGCGAAGGCGGAGCGCGGGAAGAGCCGGTCGCGCAGCAAGAAGTCGAGGACGCGGCCCGGCTCGACAACGCCCTGGGACAGGCGCAGGTACGGCTCGTAGCCGCCACAGGAGCGCAGCAACATGACGAGGCCGCTGTCGAACACCTCGTCGAACGCCACCGTGGCCAGCTGGCGGCCGACCACGTCGGTGCGCTCCAGGCATCGTCCCAGGGTGAAGAAGAGCCAGGTCTGGTCGCGGCTCATCATGGTGTCGGCCAGGCCCATCATGGCGGCGCACTGGGTCTTCACGAAGGAGAGGTAGGAGGCCGGCCCGGTCCGGCGAGCGGCCTCCCAGTGCTGCGGCAGCTCGGCCCAGGTGGAGTTGATGTGCTCCCAGAACTCCACCGGCACGACGTGCCGCACCGCCCGCGTGTTCTCGCGGGCCGCCGCCAGCGCGCCGGCGATGGACGATCTGCTCTCGGGATCGGTGGCCAGGCGCTCCGTCGCCTGCCAGAGCGTCTCGGTGCCCGAATCGGGCAGCCCCATGACGGCCAGGAGCCGGCGGGCCGCGTGCGAGCCCTCGACGTCGCTCTGCTCGAGGGCCTGGTACACCGAGACGTCGAGGATGCGCGCCGTTCCCTCGGCCCGCTCCACGTAGCGGCCGACCCAGAAGATCGACTCCGCCACCCGGCTCAGGAGCGCACGGGTCACCGGCATGCCCGACCCTGCTGCTGTTGCTGCTGTTGCTGTTGTTGCTGTTGCTGCTGCTGTTGCTGCTGCTGTTGCACGCCGAGCTCGCCGTCGGAGGCGGGCCCGACGTCCATGGGCGGGCCGGCCTGGAGCGGCGCGACCTGGCGCGGGGGCAGCAGTGGCATCGAGAGCCCGCCGCCGACGACCCAGGTGTCCTTGGACCCGCCGCCCTGGCTGGAGTTCACGACCAGGCCGCCTTCGCCGAGAGCCACCCGGGTGAGGCCACCGGGTAGGACCCAGACGTCCTCGCCGTCGTTGACGGCGAAGGGACGGAGGTCGACGTGCCGCCGCACCATGGTGTTGTCCACCCAGGTGGGCGACGTGGAGAGGGCCACCACCCGCTGGGCGATCCAGTGGCGCGGGTCGCACTCGACGTCGAGTGCCAGCTGGTCGAGCTCGGCGCCGGTCGCGGCCGGCCCGATCACCAGGCCCTTGCCGCCCGAGCCGTCGACCCGCTTGAAGACGAGGTCACCACGGCGGGACAGGGCGTCCTTGCGGACACCATCGTCCACCAGGTGCATGGTCTCGACGTTGTGCAGGATCGGATCCTCGCCCAGGTAGTAACGGATCATGGCCGGCACGTAGGTGTAGACCAGCTTGTCGTCGGCCACCCCGTTGCCCAACCCGTTGGCGATCGTGACCCGACCCGCCCTGGCCGCGTTGACGACGCCGGGGCAACCCACCAACGACTCGGGCCGGAACTGCAGCGGGTCGAGGTACTCGTCGTCGATGCGCCGATAGATCACGTGGACCGGCACCTCGCCTTCGGTGGTGCGGAGGAAGACATCGGTCCCGTGGCAGACGAGGTCGCGACCCTCCACCAGGTGCACACCCATGAGACGCGCCAGCAACGCGTGCTCGTAGAAGGCCGAGTTGTGGACACCCGGTGTGAGGACGACCACGGTCGGGTCCTGCACCATGGCCGGCGCGGCCCGGCGCAGCGCGCTCGATGAGGCGCGCCGGGTAGTCGGTGACCATCTGGATCGGCTGACCCCAGAACAACTCGGGCAGCACCCGAGCCATGGCGGCGCGGTTGGCCAGCACGTAGCTCACTCCCGACGGGCTCCGCAGGTTGTCCTCGAGCACCCGGAACTCGCCGTCCTCGTCGCGGACGACGTCGATCCCGGCGACGTGGATGCGCACGCCGTTGGGGGGCGAGTACCCGTAGGCGGCCCGCACGAACCCCGGCGAGCTCGTGATCACCTCGTGCGGGATGAGGCCGTCGCTGACGATGCGAGCCGCACCGTAGGCATCGGCCAGGAAGAGCTCGAGTGCCCGCACCCGCTGGGCCACCCCGGCGGCCACCTTGGACCACTCGGCGCCGGTGAAGATGCGGGGCACCACGTCGAGGGGGAACGGTCGCTCCTCCCCGTCGAGGTCGAAGGTCACGCCCTGGTCCATGAAGGCCCGGGCCAGCCGGGTGGCGCGGGCCGAGACGTCGTCGGGGCCCATCTGGGCCAGCGAGGAGGCCACGGCGGCGTAGGGCACCCGGGCCGTGCCGTTGCGGCCGACCATTTCGTCGAAGGCGGCCACGGTCAGCCCTCGTGCGGACGCGCCGTAGCCGTCGAAGAGGTCTCCCACGGTCCTCAGGGTGCCAGGCATGTGTTTCGCGCCGGTTTCACGGCCGCGAACAGCCGGTGACGGATGAGGCAGATGAGGCGGGTGGAGGGGGTGCCGGAAGCCAGGGGCGGCAGGCAGGCGGGTGAGGAGCAAGCCTGCAGCGTACCGGCGTGCTACCCGATGAGCCCCAACCCCTTGACGTCGTCGCGCTCGGCCAGCAGCTCGTCGGTGGTGACCTTGATGCGCTCGGTCGGCGAAGTCGTCGCGCGCGAACCCCTCGACCACCGACCATCCGCCCTTGCCGTCGGAGGTCACCGGGAACCCGAACTGGAGCCCCTCGGGCGCCCCGTACTGGCCCTCGCTGGCGATCGCGACCGAGAAGCAGTCCCCCCTGGCGGTCTCGGTGCGCAGGCTCACCACGGTGTCGATCGCCGCTGCGGCCGCCGAGGCGGCGGAGGACGAGCCCCGGGCGTCGATGATGGCCGCACCCCGCTTCTGCACGGTGGTGATGAAGTCGCCCCGCAGCCAGTCGCCGTCGGTGATCACCTCGGTGGCCGGCCGGCCGCCGATACGGGCATTGGCGAAGTCGGGGAACTGCGTCGCGGAGTGGTTGCCCCAGATGGCCACGTTGGTGACGTCGCCCACCGGAGCCCCCGCCTTGGCGGCGAGCTGGGCCTTGGCCCGGTTCTCGTCGAGGCGCGTCATGGCGAACCAGCGGTCGGCCGGCACCTCGGGCGCGTTGGAGCGCGCGATGAGGCAGTTCGTGTTGCACGGGTTGCCGACGACGAGGATGCGCACATCGGAGGCCGCGTTCTCGGCGATGGCCCGGCCCTGCGGCTTGAAGATCCCGCCGTTCACACTCAGGAGATCACCGCGCTCCATGCCGGCCTTGCGCGGGATGGAGCCGACGAGGAGAGCCCACGAGGTGCCGTCGAAGGCCGTCTTGAGGTCGGAGGTGGCGACGATGTCGTGCACCAGCGGGAAGGCGCCGTCGTCGATCTCCATGACGACGCCCTCGAGCACGCGCATGGCGGGCTCGATCTCGAGGAGCCGCAGCACGATCGGCTGATCCTCGCCGAGGAGCTGGCCGGACGCGATGCGGAAGAGGATGGAGTAGCCGATCTGGCCGCCGGCGCCGGTGACGGTCACGTGGACGGGTGGTTTGGCCATGGAGTGGGTGGTCCTTTCCGACAGGGTTGCCGGTCCGACAGGGTTGCCGGTTCGACGGTTGTCTGCTGGTTCTGTTAGAGGCGGTCGACGATGGCCGAGGCGAACTCGGAGCACTTCACCTCGGTGGCGCCGTCCATGAGGCGGGCGAAGTCGTAGGTCACGACCTTGTCGGCGATGGTGGCCTCGAGCGCGTGCACGATGTCCGAGGCGGCGTTGTTCCAGCCGATGTGCTCGAACATCAGCACCCCCGAGAGAAGCAACGAGCCGGGGTTCACCTTGTCCTGCCCGGCGTACTTGGGCGCCGTGCCGTGCGTCGCCTCGAAGATGCCGTGACCGGACACGTAGTTGATGTTGGCTCCCGGGGCGATCCCGATGCCGCCGACCTGGGCGGCCAGCGCATCGGAGAGGTAGTCGCCGTTGAGGTTCGTCGTGGCGATGACGTCGAAGTCAGACGGCCGGGTCAACACCTGCTGCAGCGTGATGTCGGCGATGGTGTCCTTGACCAGCAGCTTGTCGCCAGGGTCGCCGCCGCAGTCGTCCCAACCCACGGCGACGTCGGCGAACTCCTCGCGCACGAGCTCGTAGCCCCACTCTCGGAAGGCGCCCTCGGTGAACTTCTGGATGTTGCCCTTGTGCACCAGCGTCACGGAGCGGCGCTTGCGGTCCAGCGCGTACTCGATCGCGGCGCGGATGAGGCGCTTGGATCCCATGGGCGAGATCGGCTTGATGCCGATGCCCGAGGCCTCCCTGATGGGCCAGCCCATCTCGTCGCGCAGGTAGGTGGCGAGCTTCTCGGCCTCCGGCGTGCCGGACTGGACCTCGTAGCCGGCGTAGACGTCCTCGGTGTTCTCCCTGAAGATGACCATGTCGACCAGTTCGGGGTGCACCACCGGCGAGGGGACGCCGGTGAACCAGCGCACCGGGCGCAGGCAGACATAGAGGTCGAGGATCTGGCGCAGGGCCACGTTGAGGGAGCGGATTCCGCCGCCGATGGGCGTGGTCAGCGGGCCCTTGATCCCGATCAGGTGCGAACGGAAGGTGTCGACCGTCTCGTCGGGCAGCCAGTTGCCCGTCTCGTCGAAGGCCTTCTGGCCCGCCAGGACCTCTTTCCAGGCGACCGTGTGGCCGTGCTTGGCGGCGGCGGCATCGAGGACGAGCTTGGCCGCGGGCCAGATGTCGACCCCCGTGCCGTCGCCTTCGATGAAGGGGATGATGGGCTCGTCGGGGACCTGGAGGGTGCCGTCGTCGCCCATGCGGATGAGATCTGCCATGGACGGATGCTATGGGCCGAGGCGGTGGCGTCCCAATTGACGGGGTCAGGACACTTTGGGGGGCGGGCCGCCGCCCTTTGCCCCCAGCAGGCCGGCCAGGCGGGCGTACTGCTCTGCCTCCGGGCCGAGGATCTCACCCACCCAGTAGAGGGTGCGGACTGGGTCCACCTCGGTGCCCCAGCGGAGGATCTCCTCGATGTCCAGCCAGTCCTTGGGCCTGTCGAAGATGGCCTTGCAGGCGACGAGGTGCTCGGGCGCGAGGATCGGGATGTCGATCGGGCCGAAGCGGACAACGCGGGCGAGTTCGGCCATTTCGAGATGGAGATCCATGGTGGCGAAGAACACATCGAGATACGTGCCGCCCCAGTCGAGCCTCGCCTGTCCGTCCTGGGCTATGGCGGCCTGATCCCGGGATGTGACCGTCACGCCGATCTGAGCCAACATCTCGAGGACGGGCTCTGCAGCTTCGGGCGGAAGGGTCAGATTCACGTCGATGTCGGTGGTGGCCCTCGGGTTGCGGTACCAGGTGAGAGCGATGGCTCCGCCGAACTGGTGCGCCACCCCGGCGGAGTCGAGCATCTCGTGCAGCGAGACGATCTTGGGGGTCAGATCGTCGAATTGTCCGGTCCTGTTCAACGTTGGACCTTGGTCGTCAGTCTGAGGCCCCTGCCAAGCGCGCCGCACGCAAGCGGGCCAGGGGCGGGAATCGCAGCGGCTCCGGATCGCGAGGCGGCCGAAAAGCGCCGACCTCGGCGACCAGACCCAGGAGGTCGATGAGGGCGTCGCCTGGGTCTCGCGTCGAGCCGGCCGGCCGCGGCCTCGACTCGAGCGCGGCGGCCATCCGCCGCGACGCCTCGACGAACTGCCGGGTCGCCGGGAGCTGGTGACGAGGGATCGGACTCGGTGCGTTTCGTGCTGCCGCCGCCCGGGCTGCGGCGACGCGTACGACGTCCGGGTCGAAGGGCCGGCTCGCCCGCCGACGAGCGCGGGCGAGGACCTCGTCGTCGAGCTCCTTGAAGTTGGCGAGCGAGCGGGCTCGGGGGCCCTTGGGAGTGTGAACCGACTCGCGGATCTCGAACCTTCCCTTGGGACGGGCCACCACATACGCCATACCCACTAATGTACCCACTAGCCGGGCCGCACCCGACCTATCTGCGTGCGCTGCGTGCGGGACCTCGGGCCTCGGCTCTCCCCTACGAACCGGTCGTGGGTCCCAGGCCCAGGGCGGCGTAGATCTCGCGGGTCGCGCTCGAGGTGTTGAAGGTGTAGAAGTGCAGCCCAGGCACGCCGGAATCGAGGAGGTGGGAGCAGAGCTCGGTGGCCAGCTCCACCCCTTCCTTGCGGACCGCGTCGGCGCCACCGCGCTCGTGGGCGTTCCGCAGGCGTTCCTGCATCCAGTCCGGCGCCGCTGCTCCCATGGCGCCCAACCGGCCCATGGTCGACAGTGAGGTCACGGGCAGGATGCCGGGCAGGACCGGCGTGTCGACGCCCCGCTCGCGCAGGTCGGCCATGAGGCCTTCGTACTCGGAGGCCTCGAAGAAGAACTGGGTGACGCCGAAGTCGGCCAGGGCGAGCTTGGCGGCGAGGAAGTCGCGGTCACTCGGGAGGTCGGGCGAGCGCGGGTGGCCGGCCGGGTGGGCCGCCACCCCGACGGAGAAGCCGCCGATGGCCCGGGCCAGTTCCACGAGCTCCGCGGCGTATGCCAGCTCGCCGGGGCCGGCTGCCGGGTCCTCCGGCGGGTCGCCCCCGAGCGCCATCAGGTTCTCGACCCCGGCCTTGCGCAGGGACACGAGGATGTCGGCCAGCTCGAGGCGGGTGTGGGCCACGCAGATGATGTGGGCCATCGGATTGAGGTTGGTCGTGTGCAGCATGCCCGACACCAGGTCGACCGTGCGTTGGCGCGACTCGGCGCCGCCGCGGTAGGTCACCGAGACGAACGACGGCTCCAGCGGCTGCAGCTCGCTGATCGTGCGCGCCAGTGTGGCGAGCTCCTTGTCGTTCTTCGGTGGGAAGAACTCGAACGAGTAGGTGGGTCCGGCCGCCAGCAGTTCCGCTATGCGCGTCATGTCGGCGACGCTACCTTTCCGGCGCCTCCTGTTCCGGTCCCGGCGCCTCCTGGCCCGCCCTCGACGCGCCCATAGTCGTCGTCGAGCCGGACGATGTCGTCCTCGCCGAAGTACGAGCCCCTTTGTACCTCGATGAGGACGACGTCGGTGTCCCCCTCATTGGCGATGCGGTGCGCGCTCTCGAGCGGGATGTCGATCGCCTGCCCGGCCTGCAACCGGGACACGGTGCCGTCGAGGGTGACCGTCGCCGTGCCCGACACGATGAACCAGTGCTCGGCCCGCTTGGCATGAAGCTGGTAACTGAGCCGCTTGCCGGGGTGCACGACGAGGCGCTTGACCTTGTGATCGGGCGCATCGTCGTCGAGGACCGTGTAATTGCCCCACGGGCGCTCCGAGTATTCGCGTTCGCTCACTTGATGTCTGCCTCTCTCCGTGGCTCGCCCACGGAAGGGGAACGTCGTCCTGGTGCTGATCTCACGTCGCCGACATCTCCGCAGCCCGCAGCGTGTTGCGGTACAGCATGGCACGGGTCATGGGGCCGACCCCGCCGATGCGCGGCGTGATCCATCCGGCCACCTCGGCGACGTCGGGGTGGGCGTCGGGGATGAGTTTCCTTCCCTCGAAGGTCGTACCGGCCGACACCACGGCGGCCCCGGGCTTGACCATGTCCGGGGTGAGCAGGTGCGGCCGTCCGGCGGCGGCGACGACAATGTCGGCGGTGCGCACGATCTCCGCCATCTCGCGCTCGGGTACGCCCGTGTGCACCATGGTCACGGCGGCATTGAGGCCGGGGCGCTTCAGCGACAAGAGCATGCCCAGGGGCCGGCCGATCGTCACGCCGCGCCCGATGATCACGGCGTGGCGGCCCTCGACAGGGACGTCGTACGCGTGGAGGAGCTCCACGATGCCCGCCGGCGTGCAGGGCAGCTGGCCCGGCGTACCGATCACCAGGCGCCCCAGGTTCACAGGGTGCAGCCCGTCGACATCCTTGGCGGGGTCGACGGCGAGCAGGGCCTGCGTCTCGTCGAGCCCGTCGGGCAGCGGGAGCTGGACCAGGAACGCGCTCGATCTTCGGGTCGTCGTTGAAGCGGGCGATGACATCGAGCACCTCGGCCTGCGTGGCGGTGGCCGGGAGGTGCTCGCCGGCAGAGTAGATGCCGAGTGCCGCGGAGTCCTCGTGCTTCATGGCGACATAGCGCTCGCTGGGCACGTCGTCGCCCACCAGTATCGTGCCGAGACCCACGTGGATGCCCTCGGCGGCCAGTCGAGCCACGCCCTCGGCCACCTCGGCGTTGAGCCGGTCGGCGACCGCCTGGCCGTCGAGGAGGATGGCGCCCATCAGTGCCGGAAGTGCCGTTCGCCGGTCAGGACCATCGCCAGACCGGCCTCGTCCGCGGCGGCAATGACGTCGGGGTCCTTCACCGACCCGCCCGGTTGGACCACGGCCGTGACGCCGGCGTCGGCCAGCACGAGCAACCCGTCGGGGAAGGGGAAGAAGGCGTCGCTCGCCCCCGCACCGCCCTTGGCGCGCTCGCCCGCCTTCTGCACGGCGATCTCCGCCGCGACGACGCGGGACTGCTGCCCGGCACCCACGCCGACCGCCTGCCCGTTCGTGACGACGGCGATGGCGTTGGAGGTCGTGCGGCCGCACACGCGCCACGCCAGCACCAGGTCGCGCCACTCGTCCTCGGAAGGCGCGGCGCGTCGTCACGGTGCGCCACTCGGATCGGGGCGAGACGAAGGAATCGACGTCCTGGACCAGCACGCTGGTGCCGAGGCTTCGGAATTGGCGCCGCGCCTGCTCGGGGACCGGCCCCGACATGATGCGCGTGGCCTTGCGACGGCGCTGCAACTTCTCCAGGGCCGTCGGTGCGTACGACGAGCCAATAATGACGTCGGCCTGCGGTCCGGCCGCGATGGCCTCGGCCACCTCTTCGGTGACGTCGCCCCCGATGGCCACCACGCCCCCGAACGCACTGAGCGGGTCGGACTCGAGCGCCCGCCCGTAGGCGGCGACGAGATCGCCGGCCACGGCGGCGCCGCACGGGTTGGCGTGCTTGATGATGGCCACCGCGACCTGGCCGGCCCCGGCGTCAGCGGCCAGCTCGTGGACCAGCCGCCACGCCGCGTCGCCGTCGAAGATGTTCAGGTAGGACAGCGGGCTGCCCGCGTGCTGGACCATGCCGTCCCACCAGCTGGTCGTCCCCGCCTGGCGGTAGCGCGAGCCTCGCTGGTGCGGGTTCTCTCCGTAGCGCAGCAACTCGGTGCGTTCGAGCGTGAGGTGCAGGGTCGCCGGGAGGACCTCGGACAGCTCGGCCTCCTCGACGTCGGCAGCGGTGGCGCCCGGGAGGTCCCCGACGGGTGCGGGCCCGCCGGCGTCGAGCCAGGCGACGATGGCCGCGTCGTAGGCGGCAGTGTGGGCGAACGCGGCCCGGGCGAGCCGGCGACGGGTCGCCGCCGAGAGCGAGCCGGAGACCCGCAGCTCCTCGAGCACGGCCGGGTAGTCGGCCGGAGAGGTGACGATGCCGACGTGCTCGTGGTTCTTGGCCGCCGCCCGCACCATGGTCGGGCCCCCGACGTCGATGAGCTCGACGGAGGGGTCGGAGGAGAACGGATAGAGATTCGACACCACCAGGTCGATGGCATCGATCCCGAGGGTCGCCAGGTCGTCGAGATGCTCGGCCTTGGAGCGGTCGGCGAGGATCCCGCCGTGGATCTTGGGGTGGAGGGTCTTGACCCGCCCACCGAGCATCTCGGGCGAGCCGGTCACCTGTGTCACCTCGATGTGGGCGATGTCGGCCTCGCTCAGCGTGGCCGCCGTGTTGCCGCTGGCGACCAGCTCCCAGCCCAGTTCCGAGAGGCCCTGGGCCAGCTCGACCAGGCCCTCCTTGTCGTAGACGGACAGCAGCGCCCTCACGATGTCATCTCCTGCACTGCACCTCGCCTCTCGGGCTGGATGCCGCGTCCCGCTTCGAGCTCGGCCAGCGCCCAGGCCACGGTGGCCGGGTAGAGGGCGCGCTCGACCACCTTGATCCGCTCGTGCAGCGTCTCCTCGGTGTCGCCGGGCAGAACAGGGACCGCCTCCTGGGCCAGGATCGGTCCGGCGTCCATCTCGAGGGTGGCCAGGTGCACGGTGCACCCCGTCTGCGGCACCCCCGCAGTCAGGGCGTCGCGCACCGCGTGCCAGCCCGGGAAGGCCGGGAGCAGGGCCGGGTGGGTGTTCAGGATCCGTCCCGGAAAGGCACGGTGGACCGCCTCGGTCATCACGGTGCCGAAACCGGCCATGGCCACCAGGTCGACCTGGTGCGCCACCAGGGTGGCCGCCACGGTGGCCGTGAAGCCATCCCGATCGAAGGCCGGCCCGAAACCACCGAAGCCGGCGCGGTCGACCCGCTCTGCGGCGGCACCGTGCTGCTCAGCCAGGGCCAGGGCGGCACAGGGTCGGTCGGACAGGACCACACAGATCGGCAGCCCGGCTTCGAACATCGCCCGCAGGATCGTCCCGGAACCCGAGACAAGGACCGCGAGACGCATGACGACAATCTACTGGCGCATCAGCCCGGGACGCGTGGCCGAGGCGCCCGGTCCTGAGTGGGACCGATGTGTGGAGCTTCCGTTCACGCTTGAAGTCGCAGCTGCCAAGCCCCTAGGGCACCTCGGGGCTACCAGTCGACACGAAAGTCGAGCGCGCGTCATGGGCTTTCCATCTGATGTGGCAGACGTCGTGGCGCCCATCGACGAGATGACGAGGCGATGGTGCGCGCCATGTTCGGCCGGATCCTCGGCGGCAAGATGACCGCCGACGAGGCCCTGGCCGCCCTGGAGGCTCGCACCCCCTTCAGATCCGAAGAGACGAGATACACCCAAGTCGGAATTGGAGAAGGGGGCCGGCTGTGCCGGCCCCCTTCTGTCGGTCCGCTGCTCGGAGAATCCGAGCCGGGTCCTGGTTAGTTGGTGATGGTCAGGCCCGTCGATTCGCAGTGGCTGGAGCTTCCCACGTTGGGATCGAGGCTGGTGAAGGTGACCAGCCACGACACACTTGTGCTGGTGAGGACCGTAAACGTCGTGTTGGACGTTAGCAGCGAGGCCGGAGACGTGGCGTTCGTCAACGTCGTCGAATACAGCTGGCCGCTGACCGCCGTGCCGCCGACGGTGCAGGTGGTGCTGCCCGTGTAGAGCTGGGCGGACAGCGTGCCGTTCAGCGGCGCCCCGTGGGCCGATGTGACGGTTGCCGTGTCGTTGGGCCGCCAGGTCTGGGCTGACGTGCCGGCCGTCGTATCGGTCACCGTGAAGCACTCACCGGAGCTGGCATCGCTCGATCCGGTGTAGTTGGGCCCGTTGGCCCCGCCCGGGGTGTAGACGGCCCGGAAGCACCATGTGCCGGTCTTGTTGACCGTGACCGCGCTGGAGTCGGCGGACGACGCGGGTGGGCTCGAGTTCGCCACTGCCGTCGCGGTGACCGGGCTCCCGACCTGGGTGCCCTTCGGGTCCGGGCAGGTTCCTGCGCTCGTCTGGGTCGGGTCGCACACGAAGAACGTGACGGTCCCCGTCGGAGTGCCGTCGCTGCTATTGGCGGCCGTTACGACCGCGTGGTCCGTGACCATCGACCCGAAGTCGGTCGTCCCCCCCGAGCCGGGCGACGGCGTCGTCATGGTGGCCGTCGAAATCTGCTGCACAGTGAAGCACTCGTTGGTGCCGTTGAGACCGCCGAACTCCGTGAAGGTCCCGGGGTAGTTGGCGTCCCCGGGCCAGGTCGCTCGGAAGCAGTAGCGCCCCGGTGGGAGGGGGTTGGCCGATGTGTTCACGTCGGGCGAGTCGGCACTCGCAGTGGCGCCCGTGCCGCTCAGCATCCCGGTTCCGATGCCGGTCCCGACGTTGGTGGTGCCATCGCACGAGCCGGTGGGGATCGGCCCGCACAAGAAGAAGGCCACCGTGCCTTGGGGTGTGTCCGCCCCGATGTTCCCGGTCACCGTCGCCGTGTCATGGACAGCAGTGCTGGGGAAGACCGGACCGGCGGTGGAGACCATGGTCGCCAGCGTCGCCGTGTCCAACTGGTTGACGTAGAGGCAGGTCACCACGACACTCGTCCCGGAGCCACAGCTGGGATACGGTCGTGTCAATGGATGCTCGGTCGGATGAGCTCATGCTTGAGATCAAACGAGTCTTCCCAGCGCCTGTACAGGTAGTCTTCAACGCTTTGAGCGATTCGAACGAGTTGAGGAAATGGTGGGGTCCCGAGGGATTCACCGTCTCGAGTCTGAATTTCCAACCTCAGGTCGGAGAGCATTACCGGATCGAGATGCAGCCGCCCGACGGTAAGTCCTTCTACATCATCGGTGCGTTCCGCGATGTCGACCGGCCTGCTCGACTCGCGTACACGTTCGCATATGAGGAGCCCGACGACGACGACATCGAGACGTTGGTCGCTCTTACGTTGCGCGATCTTGGAGGATCGACGGAGGTCGTCCTCACGCAAGGACCGTTCAAGACCGAAGCGCGCCGGGCGCTCCACCGGGATGGTTGGACGGACAGCTTCGACAAGCTGGACCGGTTCATCTCAAGTACTTAGTGGGTTGGCGGGACAGGCGTGCCGCCGCTGTGGAGGTACGAGTGGCGGGAAAACCCGAGCGGAGAGTCGGAGCGCAAGGGCGCCCGTCCGGTGGTTCCGGACGGTGCAAGTCCCGGCGGCTGCAGACAGATCCACCACCTTCACGGACTCAGAACCCGATGGAACTGGGTCGCCCACAACGAGAAGGTGCCATCGGGACGACCAGGACTCCGACTATCCCCCCCGTTCGATGCTCGGGACGGTGGGCAGTTCGGCACATGCGGGCTAGGCCAGGTTGCGAGGCGGAGTCCCGCTCAGTACCGGCGTTACAGATCGGTTGACCACAGGCAAGCACACGGCGTAGAAACTTCGGCGTGTAGGGCAGAGCCAATCTCGCAATCGGCGCTATATCATTCAGCCCGTGCTCAGAGAACGGCCAGTCATCATCGCTGTCGACGACCATGCCGCGGAGCGTGAGCAGCTCCGCCTAGAGCTGGAGCGCCGATACGACCGTGACTACGACATCGTCGTCAAAAGCACACCCATTGCGGCACTGTCCGCGGTCGAGACAGCGTTGGTCGCCGGCCAGCGAGTCGCCGTCATGCTCGCCAGCCAGTCGATGGCAGAGCTGGACGGGACCGACGTCCTGTCCCGCGTTCGTCGCCTGAGCCCCCGCACCAAGCGTTGCCTGCTCATCGCGCTCGAGGACTGGGGACGGCAGCCGACTGCAATCGCTATCCAGAATGCGATAGCGAGCGGCAGCATCGACCACTTCTTGTCCAAGCCGAGGACGTCACCCGACGAGCAATTCCATCGCACGATCACAGCATTCCTCCAGGAGTGGACAGCCACTGAGCTGCTCGATTCGAGAGAATCGTCACTACTCGCCGACCGTCCCGCGCTCGACGAGAATGACCACTTCGACATAGTCATCGTTGGGGCAGGTCCGGCCGGGCTCGCCGCAGCTGTCAACGGTTCGTCCGAGGGTCTCGTCACTCTCGTGGTTGAGCGTGACGCCATAGGAGGCCAGGCCGGTTCAAGCTCGATGATCCGCAACTACCTCGGGTTTGCGCGCGGTGTCGGCGGCGCCGAGCTGGCCCAGCGAGCCTACCAACAGGCTTGGGCGTTCGGCACCCGCTTCCTGGTCGGAACCGAGATTACGTCAATGGAGTGCGGCTACGACGTGCACGTCCTGCGTACAGCCGACGACCGCGAGCTGACGACGCGGGCAGTCGTCCTCGCTATGGGCGTCGCCTACCGGCGACTTGAGATCCCAACGCTCGAACGCCTCGCGGGTCTCGGCGTCTTCTATGGCGCGTCACCGGCCGAGGCCAAGCAATATGAAGATCGCCGGGTCTGCGTAATCGGTGCTGGCAACTCAGCTGCCCAGGCCGCTCTCCACTTCGCGAAGTGGGCCAAGCGCGTGACCATGGTCATACGCGGCGATACCCTCGAAAAGAGCATGTCGAAGTACCTCATCGACGCCATCGCCGCGGCAGACAACTTGGAGGTGCTCCTCCACTCCCGCGTGGTTGACGGCAGCGGTGACACGCAGCTCACGTCATTGCGGATCGTCGACGACGCCGACGGCAGCGAGCGCGAGGTCGACGTCGATGGGCTCTTCGTGATGATCGGTGCGTCGCCGCACACGACTTGGTTACCGGTGGAGATCGCGCGAGACGCCCACGGCTTCGTCGTGGCGGGCGCCGAGCTCATCCACGATCAACTCCTCGACGACTGGCTCCTCCCACGCTCACCTAAGGTCTTCGAGACGTCGGTTCCCGGTGTGTTCGCGGTGGGTGACGTGCGCTCCCGCTCAACGAAGCGGGTGGCCTCCTCGGTGGGCGAAGGTTCGGGTGCGATTAAGGCGATCCACGACTACCTCGAGACGCAGGCGAAGTTCGCCGCGCTGCGCCGGTCATTGGCGCCATAATGGGTCCCTATGACCTGGGTAATCCACTGTGACTGCGGTACGGACGTGACGGGGCCCACCGAGGAGGAATTCGTCGAGGCGGCCCTTGCCCATTCCAAGACCTCCCACGCCCTCACCATGACCAAGGAGCAGGTCCTCGCCCTCGCCACGATCGAGGGTGATACGTCGAGGGCCTGACAACTACTCGCCCGGTGTGTGCCGATACCAGGCCACGTTCTAGTTATCCCAGTTCGCTGCCGGTTATGGGGCACCTACGAGCGCACGGGGCCCACTCCCCGACTCGTTGCCTGGCTCATCGTCGGCTCGGTTCCGGACGGGGTGGCAGCGGCGCCCAGTCCCGAGTGGGACCGACGTTTGGAGCTTCCGTTCACTCTTGAAATCGCAGCTGCCTAGCCCCTAACGGCCCATGGGGATAGTCCGGGGAGGCGATGACGGGCAATACTGAGGCCGGTGATTGAAGCTCCTGAGATCCGGTACGCCAAGACGGCCGACGGTATCCATATCGCCTACCAAGTCACTGGCAATGGCCCAAGGGACCTGGTCTTCGTGCCCTCGGCGATCTCGCACATCGAGTGCTACTGGGAGGAACCGTCCGTCGGCGGCTACCTCAGCCGTCTGGCATCTTTCTCCCGGCTGATCACCTTCGACAAGCGTGGGGTGGGTATGTCCGATCGTGTCGAGGGCGTGCCCACCCTCGAAGCACGAATGGACGACGTTGGCGCCGTTATGGACGCGGCCGGTTCCGAGCGGGCGTTCCTTTGCGGCATGTCCGAAGGAGGGGCTATTGCCGCGATGTTCGCTGCCACCCACCCGGAACGGGTGTGGGGACTGGTCTTGTTCAATGCCGCGATGGGGAACTGGCTATCACCCGAGTTCGAGACCCAGGTCGACGAGTACATCCAGGACCACTGGGGCACGGGCGGGTCGATCGATGCCGGCGCGCCGAGCGTTGCCGGAGACCATCACATTCGAGAATGGAGCGCCCGGGTGGAGCGTTTGGCTGCGAGTCCCGCCACGGTAGCGGCGATCCTCAAGATGAACACCGCCTTTGACGCTCGCCCGGTGCTACCCATGATCTCGGCTCCGACCCTCGTGATTCACACCGTCGGGGATCTCATGGTCAGCGTGGAGCAAGGTCGCGAGTCCGCCGAACTGGTGCCGGGTGCGAGGTACGTGGAGCTGCCGGGCACCGACCACCTCCCATTCTTCCAAGACCCTGAGACCTCTCTCGGGTTGATTGAGGAGTTCGTCACTGGCGAGCGCTACAGCGTCGCGACCGATCGAGTCCTTGTAACGGTCGTGTTCAACGACATCGTCTCGTCCACGGCGTTGGCGAGCCAACTCGGCGACCGTGGCTGGAAACAGACTCTCGATACCTACTACGCCATCGTGGAACAAGAAGTCGAACGGTTCGGAGGCCGGTTGGTCAAAACCACAGGCGATGGGACCCTCATGACTTTTGACGGTCCTGGCCGAGCAATCCGATGCGCTCAAGCCGTTCGCGACAGAGCCAGTCGTCTGGACTTGGAACTTCGCACCGGTTGCCACACCGGTGAGATCGAGCTCCGAGGGGACGACGTGGCGGGGATGGCAGTGGTGATCGGGCAGCGAGTCGCGGCGCTCGCAGGTCCAGGAGAGCTCTTGGCCTCGAGCACGGTCAAGGACCTCGTTGTCGGGTCGGGCATCGAGTTCATGGACCGTGGCGAACACGAGTTGAAGGGCGTGCCGGGATCCTGGAAGCTCTTTGACGTGCCTGGCTGATCTCTCAATAGCGCCCAGCGCTGAACCGAGTTGAGCCTCCAATCCCAATCCGGTGATCTACGCGCTGATTGTCTATCGTTGGCGACCATCGGTACCCCAGGTCGTGCAGATCCAGGGCCCGCTCAAATCAGTCGAAGCGTTACCAGGAGGAAGTGATGTCGTTCATCCAGATCATGCAGTTGCAGACGTCCAAGATCGACGAGATCCGAGCGGCCGTCGACGAGTGGCAGAAGACCACCGAGGGCAGGCGCACCGTGGGGCGAAGCGCGGTCTGCCAGGACCGGGACAACCCGGGCCGCTACGCGGTCGTTGTCTTCTTCGACTCCTACGAAGACGCCATGAAGAATTCGGCGCTTCCCGAGACAGACGCACTGTCGAAAAAGACGGCGGCCCTGTCTGACGGCCCTCCGACTTTCGTCAACCTCGACATTATCGAGGAACGCCTCGTATAACCCGTTGACGCTCGGAGGGATCATCCCCTGAGCCATCAGAAGTGGGCGATGCTAAGGGTGCCCCCGTTCGCCGGTCTGGGGATGGCTGTCTCAGCAGTTCGGGAGCACATTGACTGGTGCCAAGCTGTAGCCGTGAACGACGACTACCTACTCGCCGAGCAGCGGGCGTTCTACCGGGCCCGTACTCCGGAGTACGACGAGTGGTGGCAGCGACGGGGCCGCTACGACCAAGGAGAAGAACAGCTCCTCGAATGGCAGCGCCAGGTGGCGACCGTCGTACGGCCCTGGATGCTTTCGGGGTCGAAGGCAGTGTCTTGGAGCTGGCGGGGGGCACCGGTTGGTGGACCCAACGGCTGGCGGCAACAGCAGACCGCCTCACCGTTGTGGACAGTGCGCCCGAGGCTTTGGCACTCAACCGCGAACGAGTGGGACGTCGAGATGTGCGCTACGACCTCTCGGACGTGTTCGAGTGGCGCCCCGATGCGTCCTACGACGTCGTGTTCCTCTCTTTTTGGCTCTCGCACGTTCCCCGATCTCGTTTCGGGGAGTTCTGGTCCCTCGTTCGCTCCTGCTTGACCCCCTCGGGACGGGTATTCCTCATCGACAACCGGGACGATCCGGTCCCCGACTCGTTGGCAAAGGACCCCTATGTCGTCGAGTACGGCCCGGATCTACACCTGCGTACTCTCAGCGACGGATCGCAATACCGGGTCATCAAGGTGATGTACGAGCCTAGCGAGCTCGAGTCTTTGATAGCCGCAGAAGGCTGGACGGTCGGGATCGAAGCAACCCGATGGTTCATATTTGGTTCAGCCCGTCAACGCTGAGTCCAGGGTGCCCCCGTTAGGCCCTGGGAGCTGTCTTACAACAAGGCCGAAGAGCCCAGCTGTGCAATCGCTTCCCTTAGGGTGATGCTCAAGTCCCCCGAGAGACGGCGGTTGTAAATCGGTCCCGTGCCGTCGCGAAGAAGCCAGTTCGCCATCGCCGTGCCGCGTGCGGGGGAAGGAAGCGGAGCCAAGAGGGCGTTTTGCATCTCTCGTATGTCGGACTCGCACGCAATGATGAATTCGCGGTTGCATAGCACTCTCGGATTGCGCATGACGGGGGGCCGACGAGCTTGTACCAAGAGGTACTCCCAACTGTCGACCAGTTCGCGACGTGAGACTGATGAGACGAGGACTTGGGCTCGGGCGGCCAGGAGCCGGCTTGACTCCGGTGAGCGCCCCTGTGCGAGTTTGGAATCAAGTGAGGACGCGAGCAATCGGGTAGCCAGGCGGATCCATCTTCGATTGCCTCGAGCCGTCAGTTGGTGAGAGTCGTCGGCGTCGATGAGCAGCAGCGTCGTCTTTCCAGAGCGTGGCCCTTGCGACTGGACGCGCGTCGGCCGCAGCGCTTGGTGTCGGCGTCGGGCGTTCCTTTGCTTGTCCCGTGTGCGGTCATGCCCAATCACTCGAAAGAACCCAGCTGTAGTCACCAAGCCATCGTGGGGCCTGACATCGGCACAAGAAAGTGGCATGATTGCCACAGTGCGCGACAAAGCTGCCAAATCCTCAAAGCCCCGGGACGCGGGCTGTTCCGCGCCAAAGCGCCGCGGTGCACCGAGGCGCGTCTCCCACGATGTTGCGATCATCGTCTACGACGGATTCACCCCATTTGAGCTCGGTGTGGCTTGTGAGGTGTTCGGTGACGACCGATGGGTGGCTCCGGGTGACCCGTGGTACCGCCTGTTCATCTGCGGGGATACCTCGGCTCCGGTGACAGCCGAAGGTGGCTTCCAAATCCTGGTGCCGCACGGGCTGGAGACCCTCTCGAAAATGGACACGGTGATCGTGTCACCGACGTACCGACCCGGAGAGATATCGGACAGCGTCTTTGAGGCACTGCGCCAAGCCCACGGCCGAGGGTGCCGCATCCTTTCAATGTGCGGCGGAGCGTTCGTTCTGGCCGAGGCGGGATTACTCAATGGCCGGCGCGCCGCCACCCACTGGGCGGAATGCGACGAGCTGGCCCGCCGCTATCCCCTCTTGTCGGTCGACCCCGGGGTGCTCTTTGTCGATGAGGGCGACATCCTCACGTCGGCCGGCAGCGCTGCGAGCATCGATCTTTGCCTGCACGTGGTCCGCCAGGACTATGGGAGCGAGGTCGCCACCCGACTCGCCCGTCAACTGGTCGTCCCACCACAGCGCGACGGGGGCCAGGCCCAGTTCATCGAAAAGCCATTGCCGGTCCTCGACAGCTCCGATCTGTTCGCGGACACCGTGGAATGGGCGCAAGAACATCTCGACGAGCCCGTGACCGTCGAAGATCTTGCCGTCAGAGCTGCCATGAGTCCCCGAACGTTTGCCCGTCGGTTCCTCGTCGCGACAGGAACCACCCCCTACCAGTGGCTCGTCCGCCAGCGTGTCCAGCTGGCTCAGCGGCTCCTCGAAGTCAGTGACCTCTCTATCGAGTCAGTGGCAGAGAGGAGCGGATTCTGCACGGCAGGGAACCTTCGCAAGCATTTCAGCCGGATCGTCCACACCAGTCCCCAGGGCTATCGCCACGCCTTTCAGGACCGGAGCACTGCCTGACGCTCGATTCGTCTTGACTTGCAGTGTCCAGGGTGCCCCCGTTCGCCAATGATGTTGTGAAGCTCCCGTAAGGGTCCACCGCTGCAAGGTTGGGCGTCAGTAGTTTCGGGAGCACCGGAGTTGCCGGTCTGACTTCAGATCAGGTGGACGATCATGGCGTCCACGCCCCGTCGACTGGAGCTCCGGACAAATCAATCGAGGCGTGGCGCGCCCCGTTCCAGAGGGGTGATGGGCCGGTCTGTTCACAGCAGATCGACCTTCACCGTCATCCTTCTCGGGACGGCCGTGCCACCCCTCAACCGAGTTAAGGAAAGGAAGGGATGGCATGACCATCGTAGAAGCCGCGCGCACCGTCACCGTTGGCATCGACACTCACGGCGAGGTCCATGTGGCCGCTGCCCTCGACGAAGTCGGGGGCCTGCTCGGCACCCAGTCGTTCGGGGCCGACCCCAATGGCTATTCGGACCTGCTGGCCTGGCTCGAGTCCTTCGGGGAGGTCAGCAAGGTCGGTGTAGAGGGGACGGGGTCCTATGGGGCCGGCATCGCCCGCTTCCTCACCAAAGCAGGAGTCCACGTCGTCGAGGTGGACCGCCAGAACCGCCAGGCCCGGCGCCAGTCCGGCAAGTCCGATCCCCTCGACGCGCTCGAGGCGGCCCGGGCCACCCAGTCCGGCCGAGCCCATGGAACGGCGAAGAGCAGAGACGGCGGTGTCGAGGCCATCCGGGTCCTCGTCGTCGCCAAGCGCTCGGCCCGCGGGGCGCGCATCAAGGCGCTCACCCAGATGCGCCAGCTCACCTTCAGCGCCCCTGACCAGCTCCAGAGCAAACTGAAGGGCCTCCCCATCGCTGCTTTCGTCGCCGCCGCCCAAGGACTGCGTCCGACGCGTTCGCCCGATGTGGTCACCGCGGCCACCAAGGCCGCGCTCTCCTCGCTGGCTCATCGCGTCGGCGACCTCGAAGCGGAGATCTCCGACCTCGACGCCATGATCACCCCGCTGCTCGAAGACACTGCCCCCGAGCTGCTCGCCGTCTATGGCGTCGGCATCGACACCGCGGCCGCACTGCTCGCCGCCGCCGGCGACAACCCCGAGCGTCTGCGCTCTGAAGCCGCTTGGGCGCATCTGTGCGGGGTCTCACCGCTCGAGGCCTCCTCGGGCAAGGTCACTCGTCACCGACTCAACCGCGGAGGGGACCGCCAGGCCAACCGGGCGCTGTGGCACATCGTGATCACCCGACTCGCCTCTGATCCGAGGACCCAGGCCTACATGGAACGCCGGGTCAAAGACGGTCGCTCCAAGAGCGAGGCCATCCGCATGCTCAAGCGTTACGTCGCCCGCGAGGTTTACCGCTACCTGCCTCGCGCCTGAGATCCCCGGACCATGGACCTGGCTCACCGTTCGCCTGTCGTCCTGCGGGATTGACCTGTAACCGATATGCCGGTCCATGGTCTGGGTTACCCGACTTTCGAAGACGTGTGACCTGATAAGAGCCTGCCCTCTCCGACGAGTGGCCCGTCATTGGTCTGTCCGCTGTCCTCACTGCCGAAAATTCCCCCGAAAGGTCTTGACAACATCCATAGGAGCATCGGTCAGGGTGCCACCCCGCAGAACATTCCAATGAGAGCCCGGCAGGTATCGGATCCTGCAGAGAGCTTCACTCGCGGGGGAAGCTTTGGGTATGCCTGATGCCTTGGCGTCCGCGGACTGCTTCGTCTGCGCCAAACATGCGCTCGGTGATGCCGCCCCTGGGGGTGTCCTCTTCGAGGATGAATTGGTCTATGCCGGACACGCGTATCCGCTAGCCGATACGACGCTGGCTTATCGGGGTTATCTCGTCGCTGAGCCCAAAAGACATGTCGCTGGGTTAGGCGACGACGTTGCCCCGTTCGCTGTTGAAGTTCAGCGGTGGCCACAGCTCATTCAGGCTGCTGCCTGATCGTAGTCTTGGGGTGTAACAACGGCGGGTGTGACCTGGCGGCCAAGGGCGGCGACCAACTTGGCCATGTCCTTGTGACCTCGTACGCGCCGGAACGAGCGCTCTGCTTCGAGCATGCCGGCGGCGACCCAGCGCTTCTTCATCGAGCCGTCCTTCCATTTCGTGACTCGGCGGGTCGTCCGCTTGGCTATTGAGATCATCGACTCGATGCAATTGGTGGTGGTCAGCGTCGCGGCCAATGTGCCGCCGACGCCGAGACGCCGCACGGTGAACATGTCGTCGAGCCCTTCGCGTAGTGACGCAGCCGCGTCGGGATGGTCGGCCTCGAGCTCTTTGGCGAGTCCCTTGGCGGCGACCAGGCCCTTGGCCGCGTCGGGCTGAGCGAAGATGAGGGCCAGTCGCTTGTCGGTGACCCCGGCCAGCTCCTTGGGCAGGTGCCCCTCGACATTTCGACGCTTGTGCAGCACGCACCTCTGGACCGAGGCGGCATCGCCGAACACCTTGTTGATGCCCGCGGCCAGCGCCTTGGCGCCGTCGATGACGCAGAGCACGCCCGACTCGACGTCGAGGCCCCGGGCGACGAGGTCGGCCAAGAGGGCGGTGACTACCGTCTTGTTCTCGGTGTCGCCCAGCCAGAGCCCGACGGGGACCTTGGTGCCGTCGACCGTGATGACCAGGGCGACTACGGCACACGAACCGGCCACGTCGAGCCCGTCGATCATGAGCACGGCGACGTCGAGGTCAGAGAGATTCCGGGCCATCAGCTCGTCCATGGCCTTGGTGGTAGCCGCCACGAAGCGCCTCGAGATTGCCGACTTGGACATGGACTTGGAGCGCTCCTCGAGCTCGGCTCCGACTGGCTCGGCCACGTCAGCGTGGCGTCGGGTGGCCACCCCGGCCAGCATGCGCTCGACGACGAGGGAGTTGAGCAGATCGGTCGAGCTGAATGCCTTCCAGGTGTCGAGCCCGATCTCCTTCCCGGCGCTGCTGCGTCCCCGCGGGCGCTCGGTGCTGACCTGGCGCCCGCCGAGCACAACCGAACACTGCGCGTTGCCGTGCCAGTTTCCGACCCGCTCTTGGGTCGGCATCTTGGCGTGCTTCTCGCCGATCGCTTCGGTCAGCTCGGCCTCCATCATCTGGCGCATCACGACGAGCCCGGTGGCCGAGGCGAACGCCAGGAGACCGTCCTTGAGCGCCCCGGCCACCTCGGCCAAGGCGACGGTCGCCTCGAGCGGCAGGCCAGCGAGGCGATCTGCATCCTCCACCTGCGCGACGTTCACGACGGGTAGCTTCTTCTTCATTGGTGGTCCCCTTTCTGGGTGGTTCTTTGGATTGGTCTCCTGAACACCTACCTCACGGCAGGACTCAGGAGGGGGACCACCACCTCACTTCAACAAACTTGGGGACACCGTCTAGGCGACTTGACCGACCCGGAAGCGGCCGCCCTCGGTCGATTGGTGAACCGTCTGGCCCGAGCACTGAAGGAGGTGGCCGAGGCCGAGCACGTCTATAGCTTTGTTCTTGGTGACGGGCTCGCCCATGCCCACCTTCACGTTGTCATGGCGCCCCGGTATGCAGGCACCCCGGTGCAGTATTGGGGTGTCCGGCTCCGAGAATGGCCCGATGCACCCCGGGTTGGCGAGGATGAGATGCGGGGTCTGGTCGCTCAACTCCGTGCACACGTCATCGACGATTGAAGGGTGTCCCCGTTCGCCGGGACTGCAGGACTCGTGGCGATTCCGGCCAATCGTCTCTCTTGATTCTCGACGCAGGATCGACGAGGTACATAATGGGTTCTCACAATGCGACGGGGGCGCCCGACATGATCAGCCGTGAGCGGATGTGGAAGTTGGTCTCCGTTGCCACCGGCTTGTTGGGTGGGCTGCTTGCACGAAGGCTCATTCGGGTCGCGTATCAGATCGTCCGCAAGGACACTGCCCCCGTCACGCCGTTCGACCCCACCAACCCCCAGTTCTCGTGGCCGGACGCCGTGCTGTGGGCTGCCGCGGCCGGCATCGGACTCGGCATCGCCAAGGTAGTGAGTGTCCGCCTCGCCGCCTTTGGCTGGGAGGCCGCTACGGGCACTCTCCCCCCAGGAGCCGTGGAGGAGCCAGCAGACGACTGAGCACGGCTGGTGCCATTCACTGAATGTGTGAGCGAGTCAGCACCACCCAACTTCTCAGCGCCAGCACTAGAGCGAACTGCCCCGTTCGGCTTTTGGTGGGACCAATCAGCCTCCGCGAGACCTTGTTGATCGGATCCGCCGAAGACAATGCGGGGCGCTACGTGGATGCTGACACGCCGGTGAAAGCAGCGTCCAGGTCGGCGTAGTGTCTAAGCAACATCGAGGAGAGAGGAGCTTGTCATGGCCGAGAGCGTGTACAAGGTCATAGAACTCGTAGGTACGAGCGGGGAATCCTGGGAGAAGGCCGCCAGCGCGGCGGTGGCAAAGGCCAGCTCGTCGTTGCGTGACCTTCGGATCGCCGAGGTGGCTGAACTCGACCTCCAGCTCGAGGATGGGAAGGTCAAGGCGTATCGAGCCAGGGTGAAGGTTTCTTTCAAGTACGAGGGTGGAGACTGAGCTCCGACAGCCTTCCCGAAGACTGAGCGTCGGAATGTTCGTGACCTTCGTTGGAGGTTGCGGGAGCAATAGCGAGGCGCGTGCCGACTTGGACTGAAGCTCACCTACGGGTGCCCCCGAACGCCGGGTTGGGGCGTGACGGCCACGTGGACGATCGCCCACTGCGACCGACTTTGATCGGATACGAGGCAGGCGGCCAGCGCTCAGGGGCGGGCTGCAAACTCCCCAAGCGCCGCGAGCTGCTCGGCCGTACCCACACTGATCAAGATGTCGCCCGCCTCGATTACGTACTCGGGCGATGGATTTGTGATGAAGACGCCTGCGGGGCGGCGGACGGCCAACACCAGGGCCCCCGTACGGTCGCGCAGCTGCGCCGAGCGCAGAGTGCTACCCGAGAGCGACGATGCGGCCGAAACGGTCAACTCCTCCAACCTGAATTCGAGCGTACCGTCGTGCATGACGACGTCAACGAAGTCCACCACGTGGGGCTGAGTCACGAATGACGCCATGCGGTCGCCACCGAGCTGCTGAGGGTTCACTACGCGGTCGGCACCGGCACGCAATAGCTTCGGCTCCGACGTTTCATTTGCGCGCCCGGGCGATGATCTGCACGTCGGGTCGCATCGACTTGGCGGCCACCGTCACGTAGAGGTTGTCGGCGTCGGTGTCGAGGGCGGCAACCAGTGTGGCCGCCCGTTCGATGCCAGCCTGGCGAAGGGTTTCGTCGTCGGTCACGTCACCGCGTACCGACGCATATGGCACCACATCCAGCCGCGAGGCGTCACGATCGATCACCACGACCTGCCGACCGGCGCTGACCAGGAACCGGGCCACCTCACGCCCGACCCGTCCCCAGCCGCAGACGATCACGTGCCCAGACATCCGGGCGATGTCGTGCTCCATTTTGCGCCTCCTTACGAGGTCTCGCATGTGGCCCTCGATCAGCACCTCTAACACGGCCGAGAATGTATAGAGCGCCGTGCCCACGCCCACCAGGATCAGGACGATGGTGAAGGTCTTGCCGTCCGCCCCCAACGCATGCGTGGAAGAAAACCCCACCGTGGTGACGGTCGTGACGGTCTGGTAGACGGAATCGAGGAAGTCGAATCCGAGCAGCAGGTATCCCGTGGTGCCGACTAAAAGCACGAGCGCCAGGGCCACGAGGCCAATCCGCACCCTCCGAAATGGGTCACGCATCGGGTTCATCATGCCTGAAGCGACGTGCGCGACCGACGCTCAGCCACTGGAAACGGCACTCGCATGGTTGCGGCCATTGTCCTGGAAGCTGGTCACATCGGCCTATACCCACTTGCCTAAGCCAGTGGGACTACGGGCCAGCTTTCCGTCATCGGCGTCGTGCGGCTGCACCTTCACCGTCGAGTCGCGGAATGAACCAACCATCCGATGGGTGCCGATCCTGAGCGAGGCCCAGACTGCCCCCGTTCGCCGGGGGTACTCGTTCAGGTGCTGCAAGACTTGAGCAGTGATATCCGGCACCCTCATCGCTGAAAGCCTCAAACTTAACGAGCCCCTCGATCGGGTAGCGCTCACGACCACCAAGATCACCCGAGTCGGGTCCGTCGGCGATGCGTCCGTCGGTCAACCATCCACTTGGACATTCATTGAGTTCAATGCAGAGGAAACGTGGGCTGTCGAACTCGCCGATTCTCTCGCAACTGTCCTCGACCCGGTGCTCGGCTGGTATTGCGATTTCCGTACTGACGACGAGACCTTTGTCGTGTTCTCTGACAGGGTCTTCAGGTACAAGAGGGGGAACCCCGAAGGCCGTGCAGAAGTGGCGGCTTACGCTCGGCAGGTTGGGGTTCCCGAGTCGCAGATCGACTGGCCTGAGTGACTTCGGCGTTCTAGCCAGCGACGGCAGAGGGCTTGACGAAACTGTCCCAGTACGCCAATCGGCTCGGTGAGGCAGTGCGGCACTCCGTAGGCACTCGATCATTCCGCACGAGCGGTCGGCAACCCGTCCTCCCCTCTCGTGGGTGGGAATCGGTCGGATCTGCCGTTGCCGCTGTGCATCGCCATGGCCATATGCCCGGTCGGATTCATCGAGCACACGTTCTGTTCTGGATGTCCCTGTATCGGAGACTGTCGGCGTCGATTGACACTCAACGGGTTGTGTGGGATAACGGCAATAGAGGTGTAGACGGTCCAGCCGACTACGACCGCGTTGACAAGGGACGGTTTGCCCAGCAGTAAAGGAGGCACCGTGAAATACGTAGTGATCAGCCGACTGGCGCCTGGAATTGAGAGCTCTCGCAAGGCGCTCGAGGTGTTCCAGAAAGCTGGCCTGCCGCCGGGGACCGAAGCCACGTGGGCGGCCACGGATGGGAAGACGTTTATCAATATCGTCGATACCGACGTACCCGACATGACGACGTCGGCGACCTACGCCCCGTTCTTCGAAGACACCACGGTTATCCCGGTGGTCGCGCTCGATGACGCCTGGATGAAAGCGATCCAAGCCGCTCAAGCCAACTGGGCCTAACGAGACACGAGGAGCGTTCGGCTCGAAGGCGACGGCACTCCTTCGCCGCCAGAGGAAGTTCGCAGTCTCGGGAATAGAACATCGACTGATGTGTCCCGAACGCTTAACGCCGGCTCGGGGACACGGAGTTCCTGGTCCAACGTGAAACGGCGGACGAGTACACACCGCGCCAGGCGGACGGAGTCAGAGGCGGCGGGCGGTCACGAGGTCTGAATGCTCTACAAAGGTGACCATGCCGGTGCCCCCATCCAGTTTGTCGAGCTCAACCTTCAGCACTCGCGTCAGGTGGGCATAGCCGGCTGGGGGCAGCAGATCCGGTAGATAAGTCAACAGCAGAAAGCCAACGGCTTCATCGACTGTCATCGGTTTCGATGCTGAGAATGACTGAACCAACACGGAACTCAATCCGGCGTTGGCGAGAAGCCATTTCAGGCTTTCGAACTGTAAAGCTCGATCGTCCTGGATTGGTGGGATGTTGACCGGGTAGGTCCCGCTTACCTCTTGCCATGCAGCGCGAAACGCCGAGATTGGGTTCACCATGTTCTCAGGCGGGGGTGCCGGAAGCACGGTGGCGAGAAGTCCACCTGGGCGGAGGACTCGTGCTACTTCCGCGAGCACACTCTCAAGCGGTTGCAGGAGCATCAAGGCGTAATGGCAGGCAACCGCGCCGAACGCGGCGGTGGCGACTGGCAACCCAGCCGCATCGGCTCGGGCGAGCGGCGCCCCATGTCCTATCCGCCGGCACGCAGCGTCCAGCTCGGCAATGTTCCAGTCCATCCCGACGCACACGCGGTTCGGATGAAGTAGCTCGAGGAGGTAACCGTCACCGCAGGCGAGGTCGAGGACCGGTTCATCTCCATCGTGAATCACTTCAGCGAGCACCTCGTAGGAGTTGCGGCCGACATCATCGGTCAGGGAATCCAGGATCGTCGACGTTGCTCCCGGGTGGCGATCGTGCCACTCCTGCAAGTAGTCGCCGCCTCCCATCGCCTCACAGGCCATAGCTGACGATTTCATCCCCACCTCAGCGAATAGTCAACCGGCACGCTCCTGCGCTGAGTATGTGGGCGCCCCCGTTCGCCGAGAGGGTGGGACACGTCGGCACAGCGGGGAAGACCCCGGAGAACACTGTGTCGGATCGGTTCAGGCGCGGGCTTGGGACGTGTCCACGATCAGCACGCTCGCAGAACAATTACTGTGCCACCTTGTTTGGAACGCTGCCCAACACGAAGCGGCGCATGCCGGTCATCCCCCGGTTACCGACCACGACCAAGTCAGCGGAGGCGGCGGTAGCGACTCGCAGCAGTTCCTCACCCGCGTGCCCACCAACGCAGTGCGCCTCTGCCTGCACCCCGGCACGATCAGCACGGGCGATCGCATGGTCGCAGATGCGCTGGCCCTCGGTATGAATAGCCTCGTTCACTTCCATGATGTCAACCGGCGGCGCTCCAAGCTCGGCCCCGGTCGCAGTCGCGGTCGCGACCCTGTGTGCGTGCACAACATGCAAGCGAGCTCCGGTCAGACGCGCGAGCTCAATTGCCGCGTCGACCGCGACATTCGCGCCCGCCGACCCATCAGTCCCGACCACGATCTGCTGGTACATCGTCACCGCTCCTCGGTTGCTTTCACCGCGACGCCGCCTCTGTGGGCGCCGTGTTTTCTCGATACAGAGATCACTCCTAATCGTCAACGGGCATCGCCGCACGCTACCGAGCGGCCCCCACGGCTGTCGACTAACGGATCGGCAGTGTGACATCAGTTCCAGACAGATACACCGTAATCCCTCATGTCCGGGGCGAGCCCCGCTTCGCCGGTTATGCGTGCACCTGCGAGGACATCAGCCAGAGCGCACGAGGCCCGCTCCCCCACTCCCCACCCGGCTCATCGTCGGCTCGGTTCCGGACGGGGTGGCAGAGGCGCCTCGTCTCGGGTGGGACCGACGTTTGGAGCTGCCGTTCACGCTTGAAATCGCAGCTGCCTAGCCCCTAACGGCACCCTGGGGGCAGGGGTTCATGGCAACGGGCGGTCCGCGCCAGCCACCGTGAGCGCTGAGGGCCAGCGTGTGGCCGGTCAGTGCCTCGGAGGTCGACGCGGCGATGACATTGGACCCTGGGCGCGCTCCAACTCGCGGCACACACTGGCCAAAGAGGGAAGGAGGTGCGCCATGTCGGTTCTGGTGACCTACGGCTCGAAGCGCGGCGGGACCAAGGGGCTGGCAGAGATGGTGGCGACCGATCTGCGTGAGGAGGGCCTCCAGGTTGACCTGGTCCCGCCCAACAAGGTCAAGCGGCTCGAAGAGCACGAGGCGGTGGTGGTCGGAGGTGCGGTGTACGCCTCCCGGTGGCACCGGGCGGCGAAGCGGTTCGTGAAGCGCCACACCGGTGAACTCCGAGAACGCCCAGTCTTCTTCTTCTCTTCCGGTCCCCTTGACGACTCGGCAACCAAGAAGGACATTCCCCCTGTCGAGGGAGTCCAGGCGCTGATGGAGCGGGTGGGGGCACGGGGACATATCACCTTTGGAGGTCGCCTATCGCCCGATGCCAAGGGCTTCCCGGCCAGTGCCATGGCGAAGAATAGGGCCGGAGACTGGCGGGATCCCGCTGAGGTCCGGGCCTGGGTCCGGTCCATCGCCGCCATCATTCGGACCGAGGTGCCCCACGCCATCTGATCGGTGGCCGGGGCTGGACCAGTTCCACCGTTCCTTAGCGAGCTGTTGGCAGCCTCTCGGCACTTTCGGACTATCTACCGACATTCGCCCGGGCGCGCGTAAGGGCCCTTTGCGATCGGTGTGGCCTCGTCTCGCGCAGCGGGCTCAATGACGAGCCGGGGTGGGACAGTGACGTTCGCCTCTGGCGAGGACACCTCTGCTGCCGGAGAGTGTGAAGAGGACCGCTTCGCGCAGTCCGGTGGTGCTCGCTGGTTGACTCCACGAGGGAGGTTGAGGTGGAAACTGAGGCCGAAGCGATGCTCCTGGACCGCTACCTTCCCCAGTACGACGTCACGGAGACCCACGCCGTCGTCATCGACGCAGACACGGAACTCACGTGGCAGGCAGTCCGGCGGAGCGACCTGTCCCGTTCCGCAGTAATTCGGGTGCTTCTCGAGCTGCGCAGCCTCCCCAATCGGCTGCAGAGGGTCCTGAAGGGGGAGCCCTCGGAACCTTCCCACCCGCCGTTGACCTTCGACGACATGGAGCGCGCCGGCTTCTTGCTCCTGGGCGAATGGCCCGGCCACGAGATCGTGTTCGGTACCGTCGTGCAACCGTGGAAGGCGGTCACCGACGACGAGCTCGCGCCGCAGGTCGAAGCCAGTCGATTCGCCGAGTTCGATACCCCTGGGTACGTCAAGGTCGCCTTCAACATCCGGGTGGAGTCCTACGGCAGCGGGCGCTCCCTCATCACGACTGAGACACGAACGGCGGCTACGGACTCCACGAGCTTGCACCACTTCGCCCGCTACTGGATGCTCGTTGGCCCGTTCAGCGCGTTGATCCGGCGACTGATACTGCGGATCGTGAAATCCGATGCCGAGCGACGACCAGGCCTCTTGAGCAACACCCGCCCACCCGACGCGTGAACCTGGTGAGTCGCCGGGGGTCGGTTGGGTGACGACTCGACGCCCGGGTCTGCGGATCGCCTACACACAGAACTCCGGCACCGCACGTCGGGACTTTCTGGAGGAGGCGGTGACGCACAACGACGGATCCCGAAAGCGATAAATGCCCCGTAACGCGCGTGCGACATCGTCGTTGGGACTGCTCCCGAACGCCGAGACGGTGAGGGTGACCTTCGGCTCTGGGGGAGGTGAACAGATGGGCGCATATTGGAGGAGTGGGACATCAACCACCGGCTCGAAGTGATGCAGCAGTGCTCGGGATGTTCCCCGCTCCAAGAAGGAGGCCACTATGGCCTATCTGAAGCCGCCAGCGTTCACCCGACGGCTGGCCAATCCGCTGGCGATGAGGTTGAACGGCCGCGGTGTCGCCACGCTCACCGTTGTCGGCCGTCGAACCTGTGTGCCCCGCAAGGTGCCGGTCATTCCCCGTCGAGGTCGACGGACGCCGTTATCTGGTATCGCCGTATGGCGAATCCGAATGGGTCCGCAACCTGCGAACTGCCGGTAAGGGCGAACTGAGCCGCAAGGGCCGAACAGAGGATTTCCATGCCGTCGAGGTCCCAGTCGACGAGCGGGGACCCGTCATCACCCGGTACCGCGAAGTCACCGGTCGCGTCGTGGGCTCGTCCTTCGCGAAGCTGCCTGAGGCTCGGGATCATCCGGTGTTCCAGATCGACGACAGCGCTCCGAGCGGGTGATCCGCCATCATCTAAAGGGGGATGCCTCAGTGCGCCGGGTCGATGTGGCAGTTTGGGCACTTCTCGGGCCGATTTCGCCCTCTACGGCTTCAGATGCGCGTCGAAGAATGCGAGGATGCGCCGACGTGCATCTCGCGCAGAGTCCTCGTCGTAGCCCGATCCTGGCGAGAGTATTCCGAAGACCGGCTCCAAGACGGAGAACGGGAATGGATTCTTGTCTCCAGCTCCTTCGTGGTCATTGAGAAATGAGTGCCCGGCCTCGGGGTACTCCTTGACATCATGTTCGACCCCGACGGCCGTCAAGGCCCGCTCGAGGCGATCGGCGGCCCCTCGCAGTGTGCGATCCTTGCCGCCGTAGCTTCCGACAATCGGGCACGCCCGTCTCAAGAACCTGGCCGCGTAGGCGTCCTTCGGAGCGGTGCCGCGCGATGCCACCGATGTCGTCACCGATGAGCTCGCACTCCCCCGTATGGACTCCAGTCCTGATCTCGATCCCGAGGGATTCTGCGTCGCCACGGAGGGCTTCGGCGCAGCGGATGGCGTGGGTCGGCCCCTCGAATGTGGCCAGGTGTCCGTCACCGGTGCTCTTCACTACTGTTCCTCCGAAGCGCTCGGTCGCATCAGTGGTGACGTCACCGAATCGCTCCAACAGCGCGCGCCACCGCTCGTCACCCATTGCGGCGGCACGAGCGGTTGACGACACGATGTCGGTGAACAGCACGGTCTTCAAGGCTCGGTGCGGTTGCCGCGGTGCCGCGTGGGAACCGGTCAGGAACTCCTCGATCCTCCGATTGATGCGATCTGCATCGCTTGCAAGGAAGGGGGCATGGTCGTGCCCGGCGACCTCGAGAAACCGAGCATCCCGAATGTGGTCGGCGAGGTAACGACCGCCCTGCACCGGGATCGGATCATCCGTGGCATGGATGACGAGCGTAGGCACATGGATTGAGGGCAGGAGTGGCCGGACGTCGATCCGGAATGCCGCCTCGAGGGTGACTCGGGCCATTCCAGGGCTCGCACTCATCCTTTCGAGCATCCCGAGTTGACTCAACGACTTCACCGACGGCAAGAGGACATGCAGTGCTTCCCCGGTTCCCCAGTTCGAGCGTATTGCGGCGCTCAACGGCTGAATTCGCTGGACCTGCTCGGTCGACAGCACATACTTCGCGGCGGTGATCCCGCTTAGGCGTCGAGCAACCTCATCCGGATCGCCCTCTAGGTCATCCCAACTCAATTCCGCGTGGGCGAAAGTTCCCGTGAGAACGAGCGCATTGACCCGATCAGGTCGTGATGCCGCGAACAGGATCGATGCCGGTCCACCTTCACTGATTCCCATGAGGGCGGCGCAGCCAATTCCGGCGGCATCCATGATCGCTTCGATCTCCGCCGCGCGGTCCTCCAGCGTACGGACCTTGGGGACGGGGTCGGAGAGTCCCACTCCTGCCTTGTCGAACCAAAGGACCCGACAGAAGGATGCAAGCTGATCAAGCCACGCCTTGGCCTCAGGAACGGTCCAAAAGAGTTCGACATGACTGATGAACGATGAGGCGATTACGAGGTCGATCGGACCTTCGCCGAATACCTGGTAGGCGAGGCTCAGGTCGCCACACTGCGCGTATTTCGTCTGGGGCATGCACGAACATTACGCGATGCCGTTTTAGAGAACTCGCCTGCCACTCAGGATCTATCTGGAATGTGGATGCGCAGTGGGGTGCCCCCTATCGCCAAAGGTCGGGGCGTCAACCAGGGCTCTTGGCGAGATCTACCAAAAGCCCGGCCACGAGGTCAGGGGCGATCAGGGTATCCAAGTGGTTTGCAGGGCGAGCAGATCCTCATGGGTAGTCGGATCATTGCTGTGGCCGATGTGGTCGAATCGATGGCGTCTGGACGACCTTATCGATCAGCACTTGGTCTCGACGCAACGCTCGAGGAACTTCAGAGTGGTGCTGGCAAGATCTATGACGCTGATGTCGTTGAAGCGTTCATGAGAGTGGTCAAGAGCGGCCAGGTGATCTTTGATTACAACGGATCACCGGAGATTGGTAGCAGTCGCCCCACTATTTTGACATAGGCGGTGGGTGTCTAAAGGGTGAGTTCCATACGCCGGTTGGGTGAGGCACCAGGAGCGCGTGGACGGCCCCGACCCAGTATGGATACGGTCGTGTTCGTGGACATTCCCGAATCTGTCGCTGCAGCGCAGGATCGAGCGAGCAAGTCTGGCTTCGAACTCTCCTCGGAGGCAGAGGTGGGCCAACTGCTGGCCTGCCTGGCCAATGCCGTCCCCATTGGGGGGAGGATCCTGGAGATCGGTACAGGATGCGGGGTGGGTCTCTCTTGGATCGTCCACGGCGTCGGATCCCGCACCGACGTGGAGGTAATAAGCGTCGAACTCGATCGTGCGCTCGCAGATGCGGCGAGAAGTGTCGGCTGGCCGAGCTGGGTCTCGATCGTCGAGGGGGACGGGGCCGATCTCGTCGGAACGATCGGATCGTTTGACCTCATCTTCCCCGATGCCCCCGGGGGGAAGATCTTCAAGCTTCGCAAGACGATCTCCACACTCCGACCGGGAGGTTTTCTCCTGGTCGATGACATGGACCTGACGGTGCACGAAGATCCCGAACTGCGAGACGGCCTTGCCTCGGTGAGGGAGCGAATCGTTACCCATCCCGATCTCGTCTGGGCGGAGTTGCCCGTGGCCAGTGGTGTCATCGTCGCCACCAAACGAAGGACGTAGGCGGAGGTGCCCCCGAACGCCGGCCTTGGGTGCCCCGCTCCGGCACAACGGGGGCAGTCAATTCATGGCCTTTGCCAGTTCAATTCGTGCTGTTGCTTCTGCTCAGCCCGGCGTGGCCAGTCTGGCGCAAGGATCGCCTTAGTCAGCCGTAGCCAATTCCCAGTCTGGTCTGGCGATCGGGCTCTCCGTCCTGAAGCCCTTCCACGCACAATAGATACCGAGGATGAGCTCCCACGCGGCTTCCGGCAGTGTCAGGAGGCCAGAAAGTCCCGAACCGTTCTTGTACACACCGCACAGGACCAGCACGAAGTTAAGGATCAACAACGAGCCACCGATGAGTCCCAGCAACGCCATGCGAGGCGGCACGAGTGCCGATCGGTACATCAAGTAGCCCAGCATCAAGCCGTTCCCGATTCCCGCAACGAGTCCGGGTCCCCACTGGAACGCCCATTCGTACGTATGCGCCAGCGAATTACCTGAAACGCCTAGTGCCGTGGCCTGGGCGCCAGTAGCTGAAGCCAACGAGCCCGCCACGTTCACAATCGTCATGATGCTCATGAGGCCGATGGCAGCGAAGACCGACTCCATGATGCGAGCCGTGACGTATCCGAGCGAGACGGTTTCGCTTTGCCGTCTGACAAGCGGGTAGATGACGACTGCCGTTCCGATTTGGGTGACGATCAGTCCGAACTCGAGGACCGCGCCGAGTTTGAGGCTTGTGGTGGAAGTGGCCCCAGGGACGAAAACCAAGTTCGACCAGCTCGCGTGGAGTCCGTGAATGAAGAGCAGCCGCGCCGGGATGCTCGTTACGAATGTGCCGATGAACAACCAGCCGAAGATACGGCCTGTTCGCCGAACGTCCATGTGAAGATCCCCCGATTTCGCCCTTTCGCCAATGTTGCCAGCAAATGATCAAATTTTTGACAACAAGTCAAGCCACCTTTGCGGATCGTCACACAGTTGCAAACAAATTCTTTAGGGTCTTGCGCATTGACCTATGACTTCGCAGTCCTGGGATGTCCGATGCACATTGCACCCTGGGAAAACCCTGAGCCGCACTTGGCCTAATGCTCACCGGCCACAGACCATCCCGCATCGTGCCGTTACGGAGCGGGTTCAAAGGGTGTCCCCGTTCGCCAATGATGTTGTGAAGCTCCCATGAGGATCCACCGCTGCAAGGTTGGTCGTCAGTAGTTTCGAGAGCACCGGAGCTGCCGGTCTGACTCCAGATCGTTGGACATGCCTTGGTGTCCACACCCCGTCGACCGGAGCTCCGGGCACATCCATCGAGGCGCGGCGCGCCCCGTTCCAGAGGGGTGATGGGCCGGTCTGTTCACAGCAGATCGACCTTCACCGTCACTCCTTCTCGGGACGGCCGTGCCACCCCTCAAGCGAGTTAAGGAAAGGAAGGGATGGCATGACCATCGTAGAAGCCGCGCGCGCCGTCACCGGTGGCATCGACACCCACGGAGAGGTTCACGTAGCCGCCGCCCTCGACGAGGTTGGTGGCCTGCTCGGCACCCAGTCCTTCGGGGCCGACCCCAATGGCTATTCGGACCTGCTGGCCTGGCTCGAGTCCTTCGGGGAGGTCAGCAAGGTCGGCGTAGAGGGGACGGGATCCTATGGGGCCGGCCTCGCCCGCTTCCTCGCTAACGCAGGGGTCCACGTCGTCGAAGTCGACCGCCAGAACCGCCAGACGCGACGACAGAGCGGCAAGTCCGATCCCCTCGACGCGGTCGAAGCTGCCCGGGCTGCGCTCTCGGGCCGCGCCCATGGAAGGGCCAAGAGCAGGGACGGTTCGGTCGAGGCCATTCGGGTCCTCGTCGTGGCCAAGCGCTCGGCCCGAGGGGCGCGCATCAAGGCGCTCACCCAGATGCGCCAGCTCACCTTCAGTGCCCCCGACCAGCTCCAGAGCCGTCTCAAGGGCCTCCCCATGGCCCAGTTCGTCGCGGCGGCCCAGGGATTGCGCCCGACGCGCTCGCCCGACGTGGTGACCGCGGCGACGAAGGCATCGCTCTGCTCGCTGGCCCATCGCGTCGGCGACCTCGAAGCGGAGATCTCCGACCTCGACGCCATGATCACCCCGCTGCTCGAAGACACTGCCCCCGAGCTGCTCGCCGTCTATGGCGTGGGCATCGACACCGCGGCCGCACTGTTGGTCGCCGCCGGCGACAACCCCGAGCGTCTGCGCTCTGAGGCGGCCTGGGCGCATCTGTGCGGGGTCTCTCCCCTCGAGGCCTCCTCGGGCAAGGTCACTCGTCACCGCCTCAACCGGGGCGGGGACCGCCAGGCCAACCGGGCGCTGTGGCACATCGTGATCACCCGACTCGCCTCTGATCCGAGGACCCAGGCCTACATGGAACGCCGGGTCAAAGACGGTCGCTCCAAGCGCGAGGCCATCCGCATGCTCAAGCGTTACGTCGCCCGCGAGGTTTACCGCTACCTGCCTCGCGCCTAGATCCCCGGACCATGGACCTGGCTCACCGTTCGCCTGTCGTCCTGCGGGATTGACCTGTAACCGATATGCCGGTCCATGGTCTGGGTTACCCGACTTTCGAAGACGCGTGACCTGATAAGAGCCTGCCCTCTCCGACGAGTGGCCCGTCATTGGTCTGTCCGCTGTCCTCACTGCCAAAAATCCCCCGAAAGGGGTTGACATCATCCATAGGAGCATCGGATCGGTCGGACTGTAGAGAGCGTCGGAGCTTTCGCACTCGGGGACGAAACGGCCGAGATCGGACACGTCCTTTGTCATGGGTTGTCGATGGGCGGCGCGATAGGTCTGAACACTCGCCACATCAGCCACATTTTCGGCGCGCCGTTCGAAAGTTGCTTCGTGTCGATGACCTCGAATCCATGCCGACGATAGAACGGAACGTTGCTCTCCCGTTGCGTCTCAAGGTAGGCGGGAAGACCATCGGTGTCGCACTGGCCCAAAACCGGGGCCAGGACTTTGGAGGCGAGTCCGCGCCTTTGCCAGTCAGGATGTGTTCCCAGACCTTCGAGGTACCAGTGAGGCTCAGATGGGTGCACTTCTGCCATCTCAGTCAGGACGCCCATGGCAAGATCGGCTCTCTCGCCGGCAGCCTCAGCGAAAGGCTCGGCCATCATTCGGATCTGCTCCTCGGAGTGGGCCCAGGCTTCTGGCGGCGCCCACGTCGCCGTGCACGCAGCATCATCGGTCGTGTAGATGCTTTCGTGGATCATCGAAGCGCGAATCAAGCAGTAGAACAACAGCGTGGCGCGCCGCTCAAAGTCGTCGGGAGGAAGCATCCAGGTAATCAACGGATCGTACTGAAATGCCCGCATTTGGACCTGGGCTATCTGAGGAAGATCGTTGAGCGTTGCCAGTCGAACCGTGGTCACCCGGTCAATGTAATTCGCACGATCCGGCACGTGCCCCCTAACAGTGACAATGGTCCGGAGGATCCACCGCTGCACTGTGGCCCTGAATAGTTTCAGGAGTGCCGGCAGGTTCAACCTGTCTCGCACATTGACAGCGGCGCGTCCCGTCTCCGAGAAAGGGTGATTGGTCTGGGTTGCTTGAACAACCCGGACCGCCCGTCGCTCCGATCCGGAACGGCCGTGCCATCCCTAACACCGTTTAGAGAAGGGATGACCATGACCATCGTAGAAGCTGCGCGGGGTGTGACCGGTGGCGTCGACACTCACCTCGACGTCCACGTGGCCGCCGCCCTCGATCCGCTCGGAGCCCTGCTCGGCACGGAGCGCTTCGACACCGATCCGGCCGGCTACAACGCGTTGCTTACCTGGCTCAAGGGCTTCGGTGCGCTCACCAAGGTCGGGGTGGAAGGCACGGGATCGTATGGAGCGGGCCTGGCCCGGTTCCTGCGCCGAGCAGACCTCGAGGTGATCGAGGTCGACCGGCCAAACCGGGCCGAGCGTCGTCGTTCGGGCAAGTCTGATCCCCTCGACGCCGTTGAAGCGGCTCGAGCCGCCCTCAGCGGCCGGGCTCAAGGCATTTCGAAGTCCAAGGACGAGGCCATCCGGGTCCTCGTCGTCGCCACGCGCTCGGCCCGAGCCGCCCGGGTTAAGGCGCTGACCCAGATGCGCCACCTGGTGATCACCGCCCCCGACCAGGTGCGCTGCCGCCTCAAAGGCTTGACCGTGGCGGCGCTGACCGCGGAGGCGGTGAGGCTGCGACCGTCGCCGCGCTGGAGATCTCGTGATGGCCGCCCACAAGGCATCACTGTGTTAGCTGGCCCGCCGGATCCAAGGGCTCGAAGATGAGATCGCCGAGCTCGAGGAGCGCATCGAGAAACTGGTGGAGGCCACGGCGCCCGAGCTGCTGGGACGCTTCGGCGTCGGCCCTGACACCGCGGCCGCTCTCTTGGTCAGCGCCGGGGACAACCCCGACCGCCTCCATTCAGAAGCGGCCTGGGCCCATCTGTGCGGGGTCGCCCCCATCCCGGCCTCGTCGGGCAAGAGCAACCGGCACCGTCTCGATCGCGGCGGTGACCGCCAAGCCAACAGCGCGCTGTGGCGCATCGCGATGGTCCGCATCGCCCACGATCCTGCGACCACCGCCTACTTCGAGCGCAAGGTAAAGGAAGGACGCTCCAAGCGAGACGTCATCCGTCTCCTCAAGCGCTACGTCGCCCGCGAGCTCTACCGCTACCTGCCACGCGGCTGAATCTCGGACCGTGGGTCTGGCTCACCCCCTAACTGTCGTCCTTCGGGGCTGACTTTCCGGCGACTCGCCGGCCCACGGTCCGGGTCAACGCTCTGTGAACGGCGTGGCCTGATAAGAGCATGTCTTCACCCGAGTGACTCATCACTGTTCTGTCCGCTGTTCGCAAAAAGGGGTTTGACAACTGATAGGAGCGTCGCCGGGACGGTGGGCAGGCGAGCCCACTCGGTCGCTTCAAAGATCCAGCGTTTTGGTCTTCGGGTCGATTGACATGCGGGCAACGATCTTTGCCTTCGTGCGAATTGAGAGCTCTCGAGGGAAGGCGGCGACGCTTCTTGCCAGCTCGCCTGCAACCGACATCAACTCGGTCGGTGCAACAACGCGTGACACGAGTCCGAGTTCGCGAGCCTCGTTCGCATCAACCGTGCGACCTGTGAGGCATAGGTCCCGGGCGACTGCGCCGCCAACCAGATCGTGCAGCGGTCCGTAAATCACGTCGCCGAAGGACCGCTCGGGGTGGCCGAACCGGGCCGAACTCGAGGCAATACGCAAGTCACAAAGGACGGCCAGGTCGAACCCACCGGCCAGCGCCGGACCGTTCACCGCGGCGATCAGAGGAAGGGGAAATCGGAGTAACGCGTGATGGAACCTGTCGCTGGACTCCCACAACTGCCTCTGAAAGGCGCGATCGTCCACTGCAAACTCGCTCAGATCGAATCCAGCGCTGAAGGTGTCACCTTGACCCGTCACCATGACGCAGCTGACCGAATCGTCTGAGCGGAGGCGTTCAAGCGCATCTATCACCTCTTCTCGGAGGGCGATAGAGAGCGCGTTCCTCTTGTGTGAACGGTCCAAGATGATTGTTGCGACGCCTTCGTCGCAAGGCAGGACTCTTATGTCGGCCATCAATGGATTATCTCAGGGCGTAGCATGTCGACTCCAGCTGCCCAATTAGCCGCGACGGTGCCACCATCCCGCTGTTCGCGGCTATCCAGCCGATTTCCTTGAGGGTGTCTCCGTACGCCAGGAGAGGGTGCCACTCTGCGGCGCTATGGGGGCAGGCACTCAGATTCTAGCGACATGCAGGCATTGTCGTCCGCCGCGCGAAGCTGCGCTTTGTTGCGAAGTGGCGGCCCTCAGCTGACCCCTTTGATCGCCGTCTCGATCAGCTCGGCCACGGCTTCTGGTCTGGAAACGTAAATAGAGTGACTGCCAGCCGCCTCGACTTGTGTGGCGTTGGCCCGGTTGGCCATGAAGCGCTGTGCGTCCGGCGGGATCATCCGGTCGTCGGTGGCGATGAGGTACCAGGTTGGCTTGGTCCGCCAGGCCGGCTCGCTGATTTCTCCGGCGAGGGCGTCGACGCCCCAGGGCACCTGGGAATCGGCCATGAATGCGGCCAGGTCTGCGTCGACGTCCGAAGCGAACGAGGCGGGGAACTTGCCTTTGTCGAGGAAGAGGAACCCGTCCTGGGGGGGCAAGATGGGTGGGACGGGTGCGCCCGGTGGCGGGTCGGCGATGAGTTTGTTTACCGATTCGCCCCGGTCGGGGGCAAAAGCGGTGATGTAGACCAGCGCTGCCACATTGGGG
Organism: uncultured Acidimicrobiaceae bacterium; assembly: GCA_963764305.1. GTDB lineage: Bacteria > Actinomycetota > Acidimicrobiia > Acidimicrobiales > RAAP-2 > Bog-473. The sequence goes on from CAVXSD010000010.1 coordinate 87,841, forward strand.
TGGGTGCCTGCTTCGGTAATGACGGCCCCGCCATAGGAATGCCCGACTAGTACTACTTTGTCCGGCTGCTGGTCGAGGGCTCGCCGGGTAACGGCAGCGTCGTCGGCAAGGGACAGTGTCGGGTTCTGCACGACGCTGACCGGGTGGCCAGACCTTCGCAGAATCTGGTACACGCCCTGCCAGCCAGAGCCGTCTACGAACCCACCATGGACGAGAACGACACTATTCATACTGAAGCTCCATTCCAGGTTCTTACCGCTACGAGGTTCTACGCATTCATTATGAGGCTCTGCTCAGACCATGGGTCGGAACTTCAGCATGGCTTTCGGTTTGTAACGACAAACTCAGTGCGATGTCAGGCCATTCCAAGTTTCGGCACCTAGCGATCCTGATCCTTGGCGGGTCCAGAGCGCCGTGCCCCTGTACATTGCTGGGCCAGCCGGCGGAGGGCTTCTGACTGGCGTGCCCCGGCACCTTGGGGGCAGGGAATTCATAGCGGCGGGCCGCCCGGTATCCACAGGCAATGCCGGCCGGGGTGCGCCGGCACTCCCGACCGGGCATTCTGTACTAGCTCGTGGCGCCGATCTGTTGGCCTATCTTGATGACTTCGCGAAGTTGAGAGGAACGCTATGGAGTTCGGGGTTCATCTCCCGCTGATGGACTTCGGGGGCAATCCGTACGCCCTCGATCATCTCATCGCGTATACCAGGACTGCTGCGCAACTCGGTTTCAGCGCACTGTCGGTGAACGATCATATGGTGTTTTCGACACCCTGGCTTGACGGACCGGTCGCGCTCGCGGCTGTGATGGAGCACTCAGAGAAAATGACGCTTGCCACGACGGTCGCGCTGGCGGTGGTGCGTGGACCGGTTGCGGTCGCCAAGACGTTGGGCGCGATCGATCGTCTTTCGGGGGGTCGGCTGCTCGTGGCAGTAGGTCCGGGCTCTTCGCCCGAGGACTATGCGGCCGTCGGTCTGGACTTCTCTGAACGGTGGCAACGGTTCGACGAGGCCATCGGCGCGCTACGGGCGTTGTGGCGGCCCGACGGTACGCCGTTCGTCGGCCGCTTCTACTCGACAGAGGGTCTTTCCTTGGAACCTTTGCCTGCACAACCGCACGGACCGCCGATCTGGGTGGGTAGCTGGGGTTCTGACGCCGGGCTTCGTCGCGTGGCCCGTCTGGCCGACGGCTGGCTGGCGTCTGCCTATAACACGACGCCCAAGCTGTTCGGCGAAGCGTGGCGAGTTCTTCGCTCGAAGCTGGCCGATCACGGGAAGACATCCGACACGTTCCCGAACGCTCTTGCCACGATGTGGTGCTACATCACCGACGACCGCATCGACGCAGACCGCATCCTCAAAGAGCGGGTCGTTGCCACCGTGCACCGGCCCGAGGAGATGCTGCCGCGAACGTCTCCCGATCGGCCCCCCAGAACTGTTCGCGGAGAAGTTGTCAGCCTTCGCGAAGGCAGGCGTGCAACGCGTCTTCATCTGGCCGGTTGCCGACGAGCTGCACCAGCTCGACCGCTTCTGGAACGACGTGCGACCGCTCGTCGCCACGTAAGGTTCCCGGCACATCCGCCTCGCTTCGTACGTAGACCAGCTTGCACTTCATGGTGCCTGACCTCAGCTCGTTGGGCCGCTAGCTGTTCTGTCCAACCACGTTGTTGACCCGGCTGATGGGCGGTCCCCCAATGGCCGTGTGGTGCCGGTGATAGTTGTAAAGGTGGAGCCAGGCGTCAAGTGCCCGGGTTCGCGCCGCCTCTGATCGGTAGGGCCTGGCGTAAGCCCATTCATTGAGGAGCGTTCGGTTGTAGCGCTCTACTTTCCCATTGGTCTGAGGGCAGTAGGCCTTGGTCCTGGTGTGGACGATGGCGTGGGCGACGAGCTGGTCCCGGAAGCCATTCGATCGGTAGCAGGCCCCGTTGTCTGAGAGTACCCGCTCGACGGTGATGCCATAGGAGGCGAAGAAGTCCCGGGCCCGGCGCCAAAAGCCGACGGCGGTGACCGCCTGCTCGTCGGCGTGGATCTCCGAGTAGGCCAGACGGGAATGGGCGTCGATGGCCGAGTGGATGTAGGCGTAGCCGATGCGGGGCCGCCCACCCGTCCGGCGCGGAGGTTCCGGGCCGCCTTGCCGTGGACCTTCCAGCCACCGCCTTTGGGGATCTTGGCCTGCTTCTTGATGTCGATGTGGACGAGCTCGCCCGGGTGAGACGTCTCGATCCGTCGGATGACCCGCCCGCTACGACGCTCGAGATCCGAGAGCCTCGAGACCCCGTGGCGGGTCCAGATCTGGTGCAGCGTCGAGGCGGGGAGGCCGGCGCGCTCGGCCAGGCGAGCGGCACTGACCTGATGGCGTCGGCGCAACTCGACGACGCGGCGCTCCACCTTGGCCGGGGTCTTGGTCGGGCACCGACGGGGTCGGCTGGGGCGATCCACCAGGCCGGGCTCGCCGGACTCTGGGTAGCGGCGCCACCACTTGTGTGCCGTCTGGCGCGAGGTCCGGAAGGACTCCGCCGCCGAAGCCACCGTCCAGCCCTCTTCGATCAGACGACAGAGGCGGAGTCGACCTTCAGGGGTGAGTGGAGCGTTACGGTGCATTTGAGCCCTCCTGGCTTTGTGGGTGTGTGAACAGCTCCACATTGCCTTGAGGGCTCATCTCATCAGCGGATTCTCCGCGTCAACAAGGTCCATGGGTAGAACAGCTAGCCCTCTCACTGGCTGCGAGCGCATACGTGCCAGTGAGACGGCGCGGGGAGGGTGCCCATACGTCCGGCTTGGAGAGCCCCATTTCGTTCACTGCGGGTGCTGTCTCCAGCAAGCGGACTCAGGTCGGCTTAATACCGTCATGCAATTTGAGGGTGCTGTGATACAGATGACGCACCCGCCGGTGGCAACCGCCTGCCATGATCGTGTCGACCGGGAGGGACCGTGCAGCAGCATCATCGAGACGCCATCGAGCGTTGGGCCGAGGCCGCCGCCGACGACGACGAGGTGCTCGCCGTGGTGGTGGCCGGTTCGCTGACCAAGGGGTACGGCCTCGCCGACAGCGACGTCGACGGGTTCGTGATCGTCACCGACGAGGCGTTCGCCCGTCGCCGAGCCAGCGGCGAGCTGACCTTCTTCTCCACCGAGCTCTGCGACTACGAGCGTGGCTACGTCGATGCCAAGTACGTCGACCGGGCCTTCCTCGAAGCCGTCATGGAGCGAGGCAGCGAGCCGGCCCGATCGGCGTTCCTGGGGGCGATCGTGGCCTGGTCGACCGACCCGTCGATCGACGCGCTGGTGCACGCGGCGGCCACCTATCCCGAGGCCGGCGTCGAACAGCGCATGGCCCGCTTCCTCGCGCAGGTCCAAGCCGCACAGTGGTACGTGGGCGAGGCGGCCAAGCGCGACGACCCGTACCTCGCCGGGTGGGCGGCGAGCCGGCTGGCGCTGTTCGCCTGCCGCCTGGTGCTGGCCCACAACCGAGTGCTGTACCCGTACCACAAGTGGCTGCTGCGCACCGTCGCCGAGGTGCCCGACCGTCCCGACGACTTCGTCGACCTGGTGCGGGCCCTGGCGATCGAGCGGACCCCGGCCGCCGCCGAGGCGGTCGTGGTGTCGCTGCTCGTGTTCCGGGAGTGGCCGCAGGCCCCGGCCGGTTGGTCGACCCAGTTCATGCTGGACAGCGAGTGGAACTGGCTCGACCGTGAGCCGCCGATCGACGATCTCTGACCGGGGCACGGCTGGTGAGGATCGACATCGGTTTCCGGCCTGAATCGACACATCCATCGCTCATGCAGCTGACTTGAGGCGGACTCTTGGGTGGCTTGGCACGCCTGCCCTGGGCGCTCACTTACTGCTCGACTCGGTGAGAGGATGACAAGCGCTGCGGATGAACTCTCCAACGAGTAGAAACCCTGCGCCAGTTTGCCGGTTGTGCGTGCACCCGCGAGGACATCAGCCAGAGCGCATAAGGCCCGCGCCCCCACTCCCCCGACTCATTACCTGGATCATCGTCAGCTCCGTCCCGGACGGGGTGGCAGAGGCGCCCCGTACGGACTGGGACCGACGTTTGGAGCTTCCGTTCACGCTTGAAGTCGCAGCTGCCTAGCCCCTAACGAACAGGCACCATGGGGGCAGGGAATTCATGGCGGCGGGCTGCCCGGTATCCGCAGTTCCGAGCGGATGTGCCTACCGGATGACTACGCCACGGCTTGCGCCCGGACCAGGTCGTCCTCGACGTCCTGGTCATCTGGAAGCTCCCGGAGCATTGTCACCCTTTCGACGAACAGTTGTAATAATATTGCTATTTGATTGATGAATAGCACCTTGACTGGATCAGGGTTTCGTGAGGGCGGTACGGGAGGGCGAACGTCATGTCGACTCCATCATCAGCGTCCGAGATGCCTACGGCGAACACGCCACAGACGCCGACATCGGCAAGCAAGGAGCGAAAGTGGGTCGTACCGGTCCTCATAGCCGCTGTCGTTGTCGGTCTGGCTGGACTCGGAGTCGGCATCTATGCCGTGGCAACAATGCCGGCAAAGACGTCTGGTCCCCCTGGCCCTGTTGGCCCGACCGGTGCCACCGGAGCCCAGGGACCTCGCGGTGACCCTGGCCCGGCTGGCCCGTCTGGTCCGGCGGGAACCATCGCGTCTACATCAGTCGTTGCCGGCAAGAAACTCATCTCGGCGCCAGATCCCCCAGTTGGCACTGTGCTCGCGGCCAGGACGGCATGTCCCACTGGGAAGATTCTCATGAGCGGAGGCGCTCAGGTCTCCGCCCCCGGTTCAGTCCCCAACCGCAACGTCGAGCTCCGCTCATCGCTTCCGGTCACACCCGACATCTGGGAGACCGTGGGGCTTGTCACCGGTCCGCTTGGTGCTGGCGTCTCAATGAGTATAAGTCCCTATGTCATATGTGGAGAAGCATCCTCGCCAACCACCACCACCACGACGACACCGACGACACCGACGACCTGACGCTCCCGCGAAACCCGAATCCGACCGGAGCGAACGAGCCGTTCGCGAATGCGGGTGAACGGTGTTCGCGACGCTCAGGCCGGCAGGACGGCCGGTGACGGCCCGAACTCCCGGCCGAACATCTCCTTGGCCGCCCGGCCTCGGCAATATTCACGGGGTAGCCCAGTACGCCGGGATGATGGGTCCCATGGCCCAGGAGCCGATGGCTCGATCTCGAGCGCCAAGCCGACTCTGCTCGTTGGCTATAGCCCTGACAGCCCCGGTCCTTCAAGTAGTCCGAAGACCTGGGGCCGGTTAGCAAGAAAAAGCAATAGATCGATAGCCCGCCCTCTGATCTCTGGTCCCTTGCCTCTCGACCAATCCAGATCCGTCGCCACTAGTCGGCGCCCCTGCTGCGGTGCTGCGTGAAATGCCAAACGCCCGATTCGCCAGTAGGCATCGAGTACAGGGCAGGCGATAGCCGGTTGTGCATCGACGTCAAGGCCAAGAGGGCGCAGAGCGTCAGAGCCGTGCACAAGGCCCTCACCGAGCGCGACGGCTGGTGGACTCCCGAGAACGTGAAAGCGACCGTTGGACGCCGCTCGAAGCCGCGCAGCCAACTGGGGGACAGGAAGGTTGCCCAAACGTGTAGCCATACGGTTCAACGCTCGGTCCGGTCGTAAGCCACTCCGGATTACGTCACGGCCCACAGACATCTGGTTCGCCTCGGCCAGGTACACCAAATGCCCGAGCACGTCACGAACTCGCCACTCCCCACACCATGATGGGGAATCCCAACCTCCTTCGTGCATCGCCTCCACGCGATCTGCGATTTGGCAACGCAAGAGTGGGAGCTCCCGCCAGACATCCACGACCTCCATGGCGACAGTTTGCCGATTTGCTCGCTGGGACGCACGTCGTATGGGTATCCCCGTTCGCCGGGATTGGGCGGCGTCGCCAGCTGCCGGAGGGGAGCTAGGAGGCAACCTTTCGTTCGCCCCCTGCCTAGCGGGGTGACGGTTGCCAATGCGAACAAGCGGTGGTAGGCCAACACACGGAATCGGTGCGGCACAGAAGTATCGATTCATGGTTCCAGGGAGGTCCAGATATGAACGCTTCGTGGTTGCGACGGCTCGGTATCGGTGGGGCCGCAATCGGCCTCTTATTTACAGGATCGGGTGGTGTCGCCAACGCCACCCAACCCCCGGGCTCACCGAACGGGCCCAAGCCACAGGTGCTCACAGTAGGGAACTGGCAAGGCAAGGCGGGCAAATACACGACGATCCAGACCGCGGTCGATGCCGCTTCTCCGGGTGACTGGATCGTCATCGCCCCAGGTGACTACAAAGAGCGCGGGGACTACACGACGCATGCTCCGAGCGGGAACGCCGGGGCGGGCGTTTGGATCGACAAGCCGAACCTCCATCTGATCGGCCTCGACCGCAACGGTGTCATAGTTGACGGCACCAAGTCCGGCCCACCCTGCAGCAGCAATCCCGCCGACCAGGACCACGGACCGATTGGACCAGGTGGCCCCTGGGGTCGCAACGGGATCGAGGTGTGGGAAACGAGCGGCGTCACGATCCAGAATCTGACGGTCTGCAACTTCCTCTCGGGCGCCGGCGAATCGGGCAACCAGATCTGGTGGAACGGCGGCGCGGGAACAGGCCAGATCCACGGACACTCCTACGGCGGGGGCTATCTCTCTGCGACCACCCTCTACTACCAGAAGAGTGATCCAGCGCAGGCGACCTATGGGATCTTCGTAAGCAACTCCGATGGACCCGGGGTCATCGACCGAACCTACGCCAGCAACATGAACGACTCTGGCTATTACATCGGTGCGTGCGCCGATTGCAACGCCGTTCTGGATCACGCGCACGGCGAGAACAACGTGCTCGGGTACTCGGGCACGAACTCGGGCGGCCATATCGTCATCAGCAACGGTGAGTGGGATCACAACGGCGAGGGGATCGACACCAACAGCGCGAGCAGCGGCGACCTGCCTGCGCCGCAGAATGGCGCATGCCCAGACGCAACCGGTTCTTGCTGGCTGGTGACTGATAACAACATCCATGACAACAACAACCGCGACGTTCCCGGCAACGGGTTGGGGCTCGTCGGAGCTGGTGTCGTTGTCGCCGGCGGCAGTAATGACACCATCGAGCAAAATGTATTTACCAACAATGGTGCGTGGGCGGTCGCACTCGTGCCCTACATCACAGGCGTCCAGAACGGCCCTGCAGATTGCACGAATGGAGGTGGCACATGGAACAACCCCTTCATCGGCCTGCTAGCCGGAGGCCCGGCCTGCTTCTTCAACCCTCAGGGATCCACAGTCGCCTTCAACACCTTCTCGGGTAACGGTTCCTTCCAGCAACCGACCAATGGTGACCTCGCCGACCTAAGTGACTTTTCCGCCGTCGGCCTGCCGGTCGCGGCGCCCGGTCAGGGCAACTGCTGGCACGGCAACATCGACTCCGGCGGGGTAACGTCTGCGCCCGCCAACCTAGAGCTGACCAACGGGAACTGCGCCACCGCCGGACCGGGGGCCGGCGTCACCGATCCGCTGTTGGGCCAGGTGCTGTGCAACTTGCACCAGCTCCCGCCCAGTGATCCGTTCTGCAACGGTGCCGTGTACCCACAGCAGGATCCAACGTTCCCGCTGATGCCGCTTCCAGCGCAACAGTCGATGCCGGATCCGTGCTCGGCCTTGCCGCGCAACATCCCGTGGTGCGTTCCGGGACACAACAAGGGAGCGTCTTAGCACGTCAAACCGGGAAGCGCTGAACGCCGCACCACCTGTCGCACCTGAGTTGGAGTGGAAAGTTGCACCGTTGTATGCCCGAGCGCCCGTCCCCGAACTCGCGACGGAGGTACCCCGCATCGCGAGGTCGCGGACAGCAGTCGGGCGGTGACGCCAAGCTCACCTCGACGTGTGCCTTTCGATAACGCGATAGAGGTGCCCCAGTACACCGGGACGGTGGGGCACTTCGGCACAACGGTGGCAGTCCATGAACGTGGCTGGGCGCTTGAAGCGCTCGGCCCTGGGCGATACTTCAGCAGTGGAAACGAGTCAACGCGTCCGTGAGGCATGGGCTGAACTGATCGGCGTAGCTCACCTCCGACCCGTCCAAGTAGTTGTATCGACTGACTCAGCCCTTTGCCCGAAGGGGTGGATCGGCGTACTTGGGTTGACCGGCTCCGTGACAGCGACCGTACCGGCGGAAGCTTTGAAGGGCGAGGTTGAAGGCGCTCTCTCACGCCTGACGGCCGAGCAAGCCACGACACCAGAGGCTCTCCTGCCCTACCTCTCGACCACGACCGAGATCATCGGTCCGGCATCGCTCTTCTACGCCGATGGATTCACCCCGGCATCAAGCTTGACTGGGGTCGAAGAGGCCGCCGTGGACGAACTTGCGCCCCTCCTCATCGACACACCACAGACAGACCTCGAGGAGAGCGGGATCAGTGAACTCTCGGGAACAGCCTTTGTCGCCAGAGCGGCGGATGGGACGCCTGTCTCAGCATGTGGATACAGAGTCTGGCCCAATGGAGTGGCGCACCTCAGTGTGCTCACGAGGCCAGAGCATCGAGGAGAAGGTCACGGGCAAAGAGTCGCAACGGCCGCCATCCTCCGGGCTATTGCCGATGGTTTACTGCCTCAGTGGCGAGCCCGGCCGATCGGATCTCAAGCTCTTGCGGCAAGGCTGGGCCTTGTGAGATTCGGCGCACAACTGAGCATCCGACCCTTCTGAGCAAGGCTGCCCCAGAACGCCGAGACGGTGGGATAGTCCGGCGCCTATGGGGTAGGGCGGGGACGTTGCAAGCTGACTCAGGGCGAACCAAGCTGGAGTGTGCCCGAAAACCGATTCGTCGGCGAGATCGCAAGAACCTATGACCAACCTGGGACGGGGATGTTCGCCGACGGCGTTGTCGAAGCGACCGTCGACTGTCTGGTCGAGTTGACCGACGGCGGAGCGGCGATGGAGTTCGCTATTGGGACTGGTCGGGTTGCTATTCCGTTGGCTGCCCGGGGTGTTCGGGTCGCCGGGATCGAGTTGTCCGCAGACATGCTCGACGTACTGCGGTCGAAACCCGAAGCGAGCGATATTACGGCCGTCGAAGGCGACATGGCCGTGACTTTCGTGGAGGGCGAGTTCTCCCTTGTGTACCTGGTCTTCAACACGATCCAGAACCTGACGACACAGGACGAACAAGTGGCGTGTTTCGAAAACGCTGCCCGGCACCTTCGCCCCGGTGGCCGCTTTGTAATAGAAACCAGCGTGCCCGGTCTTCGCCAGCTACCACCGGGCAACTCCGGTGTGGCGTTTGCATTGACGGAGGACTATATCGGCATCGACGACTTCATTGACCGCACGCACAAGCAGATCTCCCGTTCGCGGCACTTCAACCGACTTCCTGATGGCAGCTTCTCCGAATTCACGGCACCGTTCCGATATGTGTGGCCGGCTGAGTTGGACCTGATGGCTCGGATCGCGGGAATGACGCTGGAACATCGATGGGGCTGGTGGGATCGCTCGCCGTTCACTGGTGAGAGCCCTTGGCATGTCAGCGAGTGGCGTCTCCCGGACGATTAGACGCACGCAGACTGGATCGCCGGGCTTCTGCAAGCCGTGGGGGCCTGCCTGCCCCAGAACGCCGTTCATGAAGGGGCGAGGCCGTGTCAAGGGCTTGGTCCGAGAAGTTTGTTCCTGAATCACTCAACGGCGTCCTAAACGACGACGCGCGCCAGCGAGTCGACGGGGTCAACGCCGGGCGATGCCCGCCGAAGGCTTGGCGTTGATGCCGGCGGCGAGCGGCGCATCGTGTTCGAGGACGCCTATGTGGTGCTGCGAGTTCCCATCACTGCTGTGGGTTCTGTCACGCTCCCGTGGGCAGCCAGCCATTCATTCGTCGATCTCCGCACATGATGGGGTTCGGCCACGTCCCGACGGGCTCAATCAGAAACAACGGCCACACCGGAGTCGGTGGGCCACGGCGTTCGTCGAGCTCGCGTCGGTCCGTGGCCGAGACTCAGGCCGTGGCCTGGAGGCATCGGACTTCTCCGTCGCGCATCGCGTAGAAAACGAGGGTCAAGAGCTTTCGGGCGACGGCCACCCGGGCCTTGTACTTGCCAGCGTGCTCGGCGATGCGTTTGTAGTCGGCGCGCAGCTTCTCGTTGCCTTTGGCCCGGTAGTTGCCCACGGCCTCGATGGCCGCCCAGCGCACGAGCGGTGAGCCCTGCTTATCTGTGGGGCCTGTCAGTGTCCAGAGACCGGTTGGTTGGTTTGGCTTGGTTGGGGTGAGGTGAAGTGTGGCGCAGCCAAACCCACGTTGAAACAACCGCGCAGGGGGTCGGAGCGGAGTGAGGGCGGTCAAGGCCGGCTCGAGGGCCCGCCCGTAGGGGAAGCCTTGACGGCCCGGTCAGCTGCCCGCGAGCACAATGGGTCTAGGAAGTCCGACAGGGCTTCTTGGATGCTGCTGCTCGTTTTGGGGCCGATGATCCTCCTTCTGTTGGACGCTTGGGTTGGGTCCGGGGGTTGCGGGCGTCCCTGCTTATCTCGGCGCTCGGCGATGTGGGCCGGCTGCAAGATGGCGTTCGGGGTGTCCCGACGAACGTGGTGCGGCCGCTCGTTCTTGGTCGGCTGTCCAGACAGGCTGGCAGCAACAGGGTTGCGGGAGCTGGCCGCAGATCATCAATGGTTGGACGCGACGCGACGGTCCGGACTCAAGGTCAAGCAGCGACTGGGTAGGCGGCGTCGCCAACGTTGCGCAGACTGTGATAGCAGCGTCGGGCGAGCTTGCGGGCGATGGTTATCAACACCAAGTGCGCGTCGAGGCGTTGGCGGAGCTGACGGTAGTAGGCATAGTCGGGGGAGGTGGGTCGGGCCGCGTACACAGCAGCCTCATACAGGGCCCAGCGCAGCACCGGGGGTCCTTGTTTAGCCAGATGTCCTCGGGTTCGCTTGCCGTCGGAGGACCACACCGTCACGTCGAGACCGGTGTGGCGCACGGCGTCGTCAGAGCTGGTGAACCGGCGGCAGTCGCCGAGCTCCTCCCAGATGGCCACCGAGAGCAACGGTCCGATCCCGTAGTGGCACTGCAGCGCTTTGCAGCCCGGCTGACGAGAACCGATAGCTGTGATCTGCCGGCGCAGTGGGAGCATTTCTTCGGTCAACCGCTCGACTTGGCGCATCCCGGTGTCGACCGCGCAACGGCCCGCGGCGGGCAGCTCGGCCGACGCCACGAGCTCGCGACCGGCGTTGGTCACCAGACTCCCTCCCGCGGCGGGAACGCCGTGATGGAACAAGCTGGCGTGCACCCGTTGCAGCCAACCGGTTCGTTCATCGACCAGGTCTTTGTAGAGGCGGACCAGTACTCGGGCGTCGAGGACCTCGGCTGGCGGGATCCACGACTCGGGGACCCGGCCGTCGACCAGCAGCTGGCGCAAGTGGCGAGCGTCAGCCCGGTCGGTCTTAGCCCGGCTCTTCCTCCCTCGCAGAGCGGCTGTTTCCGCCGGTTCGGCCACATGAGCAGTCACGCCCGCCCGTACTAACTCCTCGACTACGTATCGCCAGCCTGTGCATCCCTCGAGCGCGAATGCCACCTCTTCGAAACCGTCGAACCGCTCCAACCAGGCGCGGAAGTGGTCGCGGTTCGCAGGAGCCACCCGGCCGGTGTGGAACTCGCCCGTCACGAGGTCCACGTAGTCGTACGTAAGTTGCGCTCGATGAATGTCGAGCCCACCGATGATCGTCACAGTCACCTCCTGATGGCAGCGATCCGGCCCCCGGTGGGCCGGCCGCCCCACATGCCATCTTGGTGATCGCCCCGCGATGGACGACCTCGTCGGACTCACGGTGCTTGGGGGTGAGGCCGGCCCAGCTGCAGAGCTTCTTGGCCGAGTCGAAACGGGTGATGTCGCCGATCTCGGCCACGAAGATGGCGCCGATGACCTTGCCCACACCGGGCAGCGTCATGACGGCCCGATAGCCGGGTTCGGCCTTGACCTCGGCATGGATGTGCGTGTCGAGTTCGGCGATGGCCGCCTCGTAGACGTCGAGGAGGTTGCGCAACGAGTCGAGGCGCATCGAATAGGCCTCGGGGAGCTCGAGGCGGTCGAGTTGGGCCTGACCGGTCGGGCCCCACAGCTCGCCGACGACGGGCAAGATCCCGTTCTTGGCCATGACACCGTGGATCTGGGCCTTGGCGCTGGTGCGGTGCCGCACGAGCGAGTAGCGGTAGCGCACCAGCTCGCGCAGCTCTCTGGTCTTGGGCGGGGCGATCCAGGCCTCGGCGAGGCGTCCGAGACGCAGCAGGTCGGCCAGGTCACGAGCATCACGCTCATCGTTCTTCACCCGGCGGTGTCCCCAGTCGTTGCCGTGCGGATTGGCCAAATGGACCTCGTAGCCCATCTCTTTCAAGAGATCGGCGGCCCAGTACCAGCCATAGGTCGCCTCGACGATGACGTCGCTGCCCACTGGGGCAACGCTCACTGCCTTGGCGAACTGGCTGGGTTCGTTGTCGACCCGGACCGAGTCGATCTTCTCCCCGGCCTGGTCCATCCGGTAGATGACCGACCGTCTGCGGTGCAGGTCAATGCCGACATACTCTTTCTCCATCGGGGCCTCCCTTGTCGTGAGGGTTTGGTGTGACAACCCCAGTCTCGACCGCGAGACCGAAGCCGTCACGGGGAGCGGAGGCCCCGCTCCTTCATGCCATCACTTTTGAGCTAGGGCTTCGAAGTGCCAAGGGTAAGTGTCTGAGCAGTCTCCAAGCGAGCCACCCCACAGCAAGCGCCGAACACAAGCTACTCAGTTGATCCTTCCTTGACTCTTCCAAAACCCCCATTTATGGTGACCGTCGAGTGATCTAAGGGACGGTGTCACGATGGCCTATCGAGTGGGCGCTGGTGTCCCGAGGCGCGCGGCCGCCATCTTTCTGAGCGTTGGGCTCGCTGCGGCCTCCTTCATCGTGCCTTGGTTTGCCTCCGATGCCAGCGCTTCCACGCCGGTCGTCACCAACTACACCGGAACGGGCATCGACGCTCCCCAAGGGATCACAGCCGGCCCCGATGGCGCCTTGTGGTTCGCGAACGAGGGTCTCACTGGCGAGGGAAGTAGCACCATCGGGCGCATCACCACGGGAGGGGCTATCGCTAGCTACACCGGAGCGGCCAGCCCGGTCGGGATCACCGCCGGCCCTGACGGCGCCCTGTGGTTCACCAACTTCGGAGTCAGGGGTTCCGCCGGGTCAATCGGGCGAATCACGACGGGCGGGGTCGTCACCAACTACACGGGAACCGGCACCGGAACCGTCATCAGCAATCCGGTCGCGATCGCGGCCGGCCCGGACGGCGCCTTGTGGTTCACGAACGTCGGAAAACAACTCGATCGGGCGCATCACCACGGATGGGGCCGTCACCAACTACACGGGAACGGGCATCAGTAGCCCGAGCGGGATCGCCGCCGGCCCGGACGGCGCCTTGTGGTTCACGAACTTTGGAAACAACTCCATCGGGCGCATCACGACGGGTGGGGTCGTCACCAACTACACGGGAACGGGCATCAGCAGCCCGAATGGGATCGCGGCCGGTCCGGACGGCGCCTTGTGGTTCACGAACTCTGGAAACAGCACCATCGGGCGCATCACGACGGGCGGGGTCGTCACCAACTACACGGGAACGGGCATCAGCACTCCGGACGCGATCGCGGCCGGTTCGGATGGCGCCTTGTGGTTCACGAACTCTCGAAACAGCACCATCGGGCGCATCACCACGGATGGGGCCGTCACCAACTACACCGGAATGGGCATAAGCAATCCGAACGGGATCGCCGCCGGCCCGGACGGCGCCTTGTGGTTCACGAACGACGGGAACAACTCCATCGGACGCATCACCACTGGGTTCAACCCTCCCCCCACCACGAGCGTTCTCATCCCGTCCAACGGGGCCACGGTGTCGGGCGGATCGGCGGTTCTCGATGCGAGCGCGTCGAGCCCTGTGGGTATGGCACCGGTCACCTTCGAGGTGACCGGCGGGTCGCTGAGCGACCAGGTCGTCGCCACCGCAACCCCCACCTACTACGGATGGCTGGCCAAGTGGAACACGACAACGGTGCCCAACGGCACCTACACCCTCCAAAGTGTCGCCACCGACGCCTTGGGGCAGTCGACGGCCAGCGCCTCGATCACCGTCACGGTGAACAACCCCGCACCGACGAGCACCGTGCTCATCCCAGCGGGTGGGGCCAATGTCTCGGGGGGCTCGTCGGTGCTCGACGCCTCGGCCTCGGCCAACGTCTCGAGCGTGACCTACGAGCTGAGCGGCGGCTCCCTCACCAACCCGGTGGTCATCTCTGGCTCCACGCCCACCATCTACGGCTGGATCGGTCAGTGGAACACGGCGAGCGTGCCCAACGGCACCTACTTGCTGCAGAGTGTCGCCTGTTACGAGGGCGGTGTGTGCAGCACCGGAGCACCCATCACCATCACCGTTGACAACACACCTCCGAGCACGAGCATGCTGATTCCCTCGAGCGGAGCGACCCTATTTGGACCAGCCATCCTCGATGCAGCGGCAACAGACAACGTCGGAGTCACCAAGGTCGAGTTCCATCTGACCGGGGGACCCCTCAGCGATGTTTCCGTCGCTACGGCCACCCCCACCATCTACGGCTGGATCGCAGACTGGAACACCAGGACTGTCTCCAACGGCACCTACACCCTCCAGAGCGTTGCTTACGACGCCGAAGGCTTTAGTACCCACAGCACGGGGATAACCGTCAGCGTTCTCAACGGCCCCATTGCCTATGTGACTGAAATTGGCGGCGGCAGCAACGGGCCCAGCAACGTGACACCGATCGACACCGAGAACAACGCACCCGGCCGGCCCATCACAGGCATCGGCGACACTCCGCTCGCCATCGCCATCAGCCCCGATGGAACCACCGCCTACGTCTCAGACACCGAGGCCGTCACGCCAATCAACCTTGTGACCGGATTCGCGGAAACGCCCATCACGATGGCGGCGAACGTTTTTCCGGCTGCCATTGCCATCACTCCCGATGGATCCACCGCGTACGTGGGCGATCTGGGCACGGGTGTGGTCATTCCGGTCAATCTGGCCACCAAGACGACCGGGACCGCCATCCCCGCCTGCACCACCCCACATGACGTGGCAGCGGACATCGTGGTCAGTCCAGACGGCACGACCGCCTACGTGGCTTGTCCCCTCAGCGGCACTGTCGTCCCGATCAACACCTCCACCAACACCACAGGGAGCCCAATCTTCGCGGGGGAAGGTCCTGAAGGTCTCGCGATCACCCCTGACGGTGCAACGCTCTACGCGGCCAATTTCGGAGCGTTCGGAGTCGTGAACGGGCAAGTCATACAGTTCTCTAATGGCACCACGGTGACTCCCATCGACGCCTCCACCGACACCGCAGGCACCCCGATCACAGTGGGCTCCGAGCCGAGTTCAGTGGCCATTACCCCAAACGGAACGACCGCCTATGTGGTGAACCTTGCGAGCAGCACCGTCACCCCAATCGACATCGCGACCAACTCCGCGGGCATCCCCATCTCGCTCAACACCACGCTTACAAGTACGCCCGGTCCTCAAATCGCAATCACCCCTGACGGAACGACCGCCTACGTTGTAACCAGAAACAACACGCTCGTTCCGATCGACACGGCCAACAACATCACACAGACTCCTATTCCAGTCGGCCCATTTGGCCCAGAGCCATCAGCCATTGCAATCCACTGACTAGCGGAACGAGGACGGCTATCGAGCCGTGGGTTAGAGGGTGCCCCAGTACGATGCTCCTATGGGTTGTCAAGCCCCAATTTCTCGTGAGGTAGGAGGCTGAATACCTCTCGGGCGACATAGCGCTTGAGACATCGCATCGCCTCTTTCTTGGTGAGACCTTCCTTGGTGCGTCGATCGATGTATTCGGTGGTGCGCGGGTCATTGACCATCCGAGTGATCACGATGTGCCACAGAGCCGAGTTGGCTTGGCGATCACCACTGCGGTTGAGCCGGTGACGCTCCTGCTTGCCGCTGCTGGCATCGAGCGGTGAAGCACCGCAGAGATGTGCGAAAGCCGCCTCGTTGCGCAGCGTGCTGGCCAACCCTCGAAGAGTCGAATGACCTCACCGAGTCCGAGTGGCTGCCACGGTCCGAGTTCGTCCGCCATCAATGACTGAGCGTACGCCCGACACTGTCCCAGATCGCCTCTGGGGCCACTCGTAGCACGTCCAAGATCTTGGTTCAGTGCGGAACACAGTGACCAGGTGTCAGACTTCCGTTCGTGCAGCCGCCGCAGACGAAATACGCGACGGCTAGGGACGGGAACCAAGTCGCTTATCAGGTCCTCGGGGAAGGTGCCGTGGACCTCGTCTATCTAACTGGCTCGCTAAGCAACGTGGACGTGCGCTGGGAGCATCCCTCAAGCGCCCGATTCCTCCAACGCCTGGCTTCCTTCAGTCGCCTCGTCATCTTTGATCGTAGAGGTGTCGGCGTGTCCGACCGGCTTCCTCCGGAGATCACCCCGACCTGGGAGGAGTGGGCTGAGGATCTTCAAGTTGTCCTCGACGCCGTGAACTCCCGAAGGGCCGTGTTGTTCGCGGTCTCCGATGGCGGTGCGATGGCCATTACCTTCGCCGCGAGCCACCCCGACCGGATCGAAGCGCTCGTGCTCTTTCATTCCCTTGGGAATGCCAACCAGTCAGAAGACGAAAGGGTGGCGGTTGCGGAGTTGGTCGCCAGTGTTGAAGAGGAGCTCTGGGGTACCCCGGACCTCGTGAAGTTCATTGCGCCGAGTATCGAAGGGGACCCGGACCAAAGCGCCTGGTTGGCAAAGTACATGCGGGCAACGATGACGCCACGCGCCGCTGCTGCTAAGACCAGATCGCGGTCGGCGGCGGAGGTGGAGTTCATCCTGCCTTCGCTCAGGGTGCCCACACTGGTGATGCACCGGACCGGGTATGGATTGGCGACGATCGAGTCCGCCCGGCCCCTTGCCCAACAGATCCCGGGTGCACGTCTCGTCGAAATCCCCGGGGTCGACGTCTGGCCCCAGACCCAGGAACCTGAACTGATTCTCGACGAGGTAGAGGCGTTTGTCACCGGAGTCCAGCCGGTTCCGGTCCGCAATCGGTTCCTGACCACGGTTCTCTTCAGCGACATCGTCGACTCGACTCGGCTTGCCACGTCCCTGGGGGACCAGGAGTGGCACCGCCGGCTCGACGACCACGACCGAGTGGTGCGGAGTGAGTTGAGCCGATTTCGGGGCAACGAGATCAAAACGACCGGTGACGGCTTCCTGGTCACCTTCGACGGACCGGGACGGGCGATTCAATGTGCCCGCGCCATCCGCGAGGGCGCGCGGAGACTTGGTATCGATGTGCGCGTTGGCCTTCACACCGGCGAGGTAGAGGGGCGCGGTGACGACATAGCTGGCATCGCGGTCCATATCGCCGCCAGAGTGGCAGCCGCAGCTGATGCAGGGGACATCCTCGTCTCGCGGACCGTCACGGACCTCGTGGCGGGATCCGGGATCGACTTTCAGGATCGCGGCGAGCGCGAGCTCAAAGGGGTTCTTGATCCCTGGAGATTGTTTGCCGTGAGGGGGTGAGTGGGTGTTTTGTGCCCCCTACCGCCGTGCCGGGGCGCCCATTTTGGTAGCCAACCCCGTGGGCGTCCACGGGGTAGCCAACTCCGTGGGCGTCAACGTCCTCGGCGACAGCGATGACGATGCGCGACAAACTGTCAACCAGCTATGGAAGCTCCCAGGACCCGTTACGCCCGTGGCGAGAGGTGGGGCTCATATCGCCTACCAGGTAATCGGGGACGGAGTAGGCGATCTCGTCTATGTCCCGAACTGGGCCAGCCCGATCGACCTCATGTGGGAGCACCCCGCCTTTGCTCGCTTCCTGTGGACGACGTCAATCAAGCGCGGCTGGGGTGCCCTTCGTCTCACGACCATCGGGCGCAAGTCCGGCCAGGAGCGTAGCGTCATCATCGGCCGGCCGTGGGTCAGGAGCGTGATCGGTTGTGGCAGCGCTGGACCGCGGTCGATCCACGGCTCGACGGGTATGCCAGCCAGCGCTCGACCGAGACGCCCGAAATCGTCTTCGAACCGCGCGACGGGACCGCTTGACACCAGGCGAGGACGGTCGTCCAGGGCAGCCGGACGACGGCCGGCGTTCGTCGAACAAGCGCTACGCGGGCGATTGCACGAGGACTGCCCCAGTGCGTCGGGAAGGGGCGTCCCTGGTACGTGGAGGCGTGTCGGCAGCACGCGCGGAAGGTGATCACCGGGGCGTCTGAGGGCTTCTGATCCCCTGCCCCAGTCCGAAGCAGGCACATTGGGGACACGTGTGAGCCTGAACGGGTCGAGCAGGAGCAAGCGCAAGGTAGGTCGCCACAAGGCCCACCATTGACGGCCGGCCCGCCGATGACGTTCAAGTCGCCGCCACGGCGAAAAGCTTCCAGGTCCCAGGGAATCCTTTGAGCTGGTGATCACCGCGCTCGCTGAATTCGATGCCCGAGCCCACGACCAGATCCTTGACGGTCCCGGACACGAGGATTTCCCCAGCTACTGCGAGCGCACACAGGCGGGCGGCAACATGTATCGCGAGACCCCCGAGAACACCTCCTCGGACCTCGCACTCTCCGGTGTGAAGTCCCATATAGAGATCGATCCCGAGCTTCCTGGTGGCATCACCTACGGCTCGGGCACAACGGATCGCCCGCGCGGGACCGTCGAACGTGGCGACGAAGCCGTCGCCGGTGGTCTGGATCTCCTGTCCTCGGAACCGGCGAACCTCGCTCCGAATTCTGCGATCATGCTCGTCGAGCAGAGATCGCCACCGCTGGTCACCCAGGGAGAAGGCCCGTTCGGTGGACCCGACGATGTCGGTGAACAGAATCGTCGTGAGGATGCGTTCGATCTCCACCTGGGGGCGCTCGCCGGTCAAGAATTCGGCAATCTCGTCGAGTGCTGCCTCGCTGTGGGCGACCATCGCGAAGTCCCGGCCAGCGAGCTCGACCAGCTTCGCTCCGGTGATGTGCTCGGCGAGATAGCGACCCTGCTCTATGGGCGGACGTGGAGTCCCTTGGACGTGCAGCACCAAGGTCGGAACCTGGAGGAGCGGGAGCGCCTCTCTGACATCGAGGTTGTGAAGGATGTAGTCGAATTGGGTCGCCGCCGTGCCAGGAGTGGCGGCGGAGCGGAACATCCTGGCGAGGCACCGGCTGAATTCGGCGTCGCTCCCCATGTCGGGATTGGACGTCCGCACCCACTCGGGAGTTCCCCACGTGGTCCTCACCCGCCCGATGAACGCGTCAACAATCTCAGGTCTCATTCCGATGGGGTAGTCGTTGGCGATGAGGTACCGGGAAGAAGAGTTGAACAACACCAGGGCGCTCACTCGTCCCGGGTTCATGGCGGCGAACAAGATGGCAATTGGCCCGGCATCGCCGACAGCGACGATGGCTGCTCTGTTCGAACCCGCTGCGTCGAGCACGGCCCTAACGTCCTCGGCCCATTCCTCCCAGGTCGGGGTGGCCGCGAGGGGAACATCGTCCGACCCGCCGGTGCCCCGGCGGTCAAAGATGATGACCCTGCTGAAGTCGGCCAATCGGCCTAGGAGCTGGGCGTACATGGGCAGGTCCCAGAAATGTTCGAAGTGACTGCCCAAGCCGTGGAAGTAAAGAAGATCGAGTGGTCCGTCACCAAAGACCTGGAAGGCGACGTACGCCTCGGACACCTTCACGTACTGGGTCTCGGGTCGATCCATACGCCGCACAGTCTTGCTCGTTCGGTCCATGGTTGTCCTGCGGCAGTCGATCAGGAGGTGTTGTAGGTGCCGCCAAGCCTTCCGGGTCGTGAAGGGCCAAACCCGCGCGCCCAACTCCCTCCGGTATCTCTGGCTCCGGGACGACGCGCCTCGAAGCGGACTGCCGCCGCCTGTCCCCGAACGCCGGGCTGGTGGGGCAATTCGTCACGACGGGGACACTCGGGTTGACAGGCTCGGAGCGCCCGTATACAGCAGTTGCAATCGGTCCAGCATGGGCCGAAGTGGCATCCTGGGGGTGATTGAGGAGCGAGGAAAGCACATGCAGCAGCCAACGCCAAATCCCGCGCTCCGACGCCTCGAGGATCTCGTAGGAACGTGGGTAATGGAGGCACGGATCCCGGGTATGCCGGTGGCACGCGCCGAGGCGGTGTTCGAGTGGCTCGAAGGTGGGGCTTTTCTTATCCAACACGCCGACGCAGAGGCCCCGACCGAATCGATGCCTCCGGAGTTGATTCAAAACTCGCCGTTCCCGCTGGTCACCATCATCGCCGTCGATGACGCAAGCGATAACTACGCCTTTGCCTACGCAGACGCTCGCGGCGTCCGACGGGTATACAAGATGAGCCTAAGCACCGGAGAGTGGAAGATTTGGGGTCAGTCGGGTCCCGAGTTCTTCCAGCGCTTCAGCGGCACGTTCGCCGACAACGGCGAGAGGGTTGATGGTCGTTGGGAGCGATCGGTGGACGGCGAAGTCTGGGAGCTCGACTTCAATGTCGTTTACGCGAAGGTCGGAAGCCTGGCGACCGGAGCATGAGGTAAAGGCCACTTCAGCTCGCCCACAGGCGAGTGCATCGGTATCAGCCTTGGCTGAGCCGCTCGTGCCATCTCCGGGTGGTGGTCACGGGGCGATTGCATCCTCACGTAGCCAATGAATAGTCATGCGGCTAACCAACGCAACTGTGAACGAGTACCGATGGAAGACGACGACCGGGTCAGTGAGAAGAGCGCCCACGAGGTCGAAGATCCGTTGGTCGACGACGGCGATCACGTCGTCGCCTAGCTCCGTGAAGTCTGATGGCACGACGAAGGGTCGAGTCGCTGCGAACTGCGCTTCCCAGTACTTCCTGATCGCCGACTTGCCCTTGAGCACGACTCCGTGAGCCACATCAGGCCACTGGACCTCGTCGGCCATCATGGCCAGGAGATCGTCGATCCTCCGCTCGTTGAAGAGCTCATAGGCTCGTTCCAGAGACGCGACCTTTTCGGCGCTTTTCACTCCCCAACCGTACGTCGGAGGGTGCCCCAGTACATTGCCGCCGGGATTGTGGCGGGCTTCAGCCTTCGAGCAACCGAAAGGCAAGCCGTCTGCCTCGCCCTAGTTTAATCGCAAGCGCAATCCACAACTGGAAGAGGGCATCGACAAGTGCCTCTTGGTCCTCACCAACGTAGACCGGCCGTAATCCGACGCCTTCGATCACCTCTTCAACCGTGGGCCGGTCGTCTTCCAGAGAGGAGAAGAACATGTCGGCTCTTCCGTCGGCGAACACCGGGTCAGCCAAGTTCTCCCAGCCGAGCGTGTTGAATGCCCGGGCATATCGGACAGACGATGGGAGAGAAGCTCTGGCGTTGGCCACATTTGCCCCCATCTGATTGGTGGCATCGATCACCAGCTTGCCCCCCATTACAGTCCCTTGTTCAGCCGTGAGATCCGAAACCGCGGCGCCTGGTATGGCAAGAACGATGACATCTGCGTCGAGCAGCGCCTCATCAATGGGTAAGACGTTTGCAGTTGTTCCCGCCCCGATTTCATCATCTGCGTGTCGGGATCCGTAGGTGACTTGATGTCCTGCGTCTGACAGAGCTCGCCCAAGGGTTAAGCCGATGCGGCCAGTACCAATGACTGATACTTTCATGACGAACCTCTAAGACCGACTCCTGGGAACGAGATCTGCTTTTCTGCGGATCGTTCAACCATCCTAGACGCCGAAGTCGGGAGTCAGGGACGAGCCAGGGCGGAGACTGCCCCAGTTCGCCGGGACGGGCATACCCATCGGATTCTCGTTTGTGAGGGGTCGTCGGGCAAAGCGGAGGCGATCATCGAGTTCCTTCAGACGAGTTCACCGCTCGTCGTCCGAAGAGAGCACTCTCAAGCATGTAGAAGAAGGCGATCAGCGCAAAGAGAACGATGCTCAGCGTCGGCCACCCAAAGGCGAACAAGGTGGCCGTGAGGTATATCCAAGGCCCGGGGAGAAAGCTCCGTGAGATACCGGTCACCGTCTTCGCATCGGCATCGGCACGCAGTAGCCGCCTACCCCTCGCTGCGTAGAACCACAAAGCGTTGTAAGCGAGGGCGGTCAGCGTAAGGGTGAATCCGTAGGTCAACGCGGCCGCCTCGAGCCCTGGACGATGGATGTTCTCGGCGACGAGCTTCGTGGGGAAGGGAACGAATGCCACAAGCATCAAGAAGACAACGTTGATCATCAGGAACGTGCGATCGACCTTGTCGATCTGCGAGAAGACCCCGTGGTGATTCACCCACATGATCCCGATCGTGAGGAAGCTCACCGCGTACGCCACATAGGACGGCCAGCCATGGACCAATGCCTTTCCCAGGGGGACCCCTGTGACACTTACGTTGAGGATGAGCAACGTGGCCGCGATGGCAAATACGCCGTCACTGAAGGTTTCGAGTCGCGCCGTGGTCACGGCGGCAGGCTATCCCTACAATGGCTGACTACCGGCGGTGGGATTGAGCAGAGCATTCGGGACAACAGAAAAGTGCCTACGCGGGTGGGCTATGGATGCCCCCGTACAACCGAGAGGGTGGGACACGTCGGCACAGCGGGGCAGACCCCGGAGAACACTGTGTCGGATCGGTTCAGGCGCGGGCTTGGGACGTGTCCACGATCAGCACGCTCGCAGAACAATTATGTGCCACCTTGTTTGGAACGCTGCCCAACACGAAGCGGCGCATGCCGGTCATCCCCCGGTTACCGACCACGACCAAGTCAGCGGAGGCGGCGGTAGCGACTCGCAGCAGTTCCTCACCCGCGTGCCCACCAACGCAGTGCGCCTCTGCCTGCACCCCGGCACGATCAGCACGGGCGATCGCATGGTCGCAGATGCGCTGGCCCTCGGTATGAATAGCCTCGTTCACTTCCATGATGTCAACCGGCGGCGCTCCAAGCTCGGCCCCGGTCGCAGTCGCGGTCGCGACCCTGTGTGCGTGCACAACATGCAAGCGAGCTCCGGTCAGACGCGCGAGCTCAATTGCCGCGTCGACCGCGACATTCGCGCCCGCCGACCCATCAGTCCCGACCACGATCTGCTGGTACATCGTCACCGCTCCTCGGTTGCTTTCACCGCGACGCCGCCTCTGTGGGCGCCGTGTTTTCTCGATACAGAGATCACTCCTAATCGTCAACGGGCATCGCCGCACGCTACCGAGCGGCCCCCACGGCTGTCGACTAACGGATCGGCAGTGTGACATCAGTTCCAGACAGATACACCGTAATCCCTCATGTCCGGGGCGAGCCCCGCTTCGCCGGTTATGCGTGCACCTGCGAGGACATCAGCCAGAGCGCACGAGGCCCGCTCCCCCACTCCCCACCCGGCTCATCGTCGGCTCGGTTCCGGACGGGGTGGCAGAGGCGCCTCGTCTCGGGTGGGACCGACGTTTGGAGCTGCCGTTCACGCTTGAAGTCGAAACCCGTGCCTGGCTGTCCGGCTTTCAGAGCCAGTCCTCCACGACCCAGACCGCGGACAACCAGATCCGCAAGGACCTCGGGCTGCCCAGTTCTTCTTCGTTTCCCTGATCCAGACTCTCCCGCGGGGGAGGTCCCTCGCCGACGGTGAGGACACCGAGGGTCAACGTCGTACTCGGAGCGATTTCACTCATCCGAGCTGTCGGCATGATTCCGAGTGTTGGGCCGCGTGTGAGTGTCCCAAAGACAGAGCGGCTTGCTCGGTGGGCCGCGGCCACGCCGCGGCACAGCTACGACTCGGTCGAAGGAGCGGGATCGGCCGGCGGGGTGATCCGGCTGCGGGCGGCATTGAAGATGAGGCGGACAACGGCGCCGATGATGGCAAGGTCGAGCAGCATCTGGGCCGAGACCACCAGGCGGGCGGGGTCGGTGCGCGGGGTGATGTCACCGAACCCCACCGTCGAGAAGATGCTGATCGTGAAGTAGAGGGCCCGAGTCTGGTTGAGCCGTTGGGTGAAGGTGAGGGGCGCCTCGTGCGACATCCCCAGGTAGATACCGGAGAACGCGATGAGGAACAGCACGATCACGATGCCGAGGGCCTCTATCGCCCGCAGCTCGGGGAGCTCGGCCACCGAGATCCGGCGGATCTGCCAGGCGAAGACGGACCCGATGAGCGCGATGTCGGCTCCGAGGCGCAAGAAGGCCCGCAAGCCGGACTCGTGACCGATGGGCACCACGTAGAACGCGCCGATGATGATCACCCAACAGAGCGCGACGGTCGCGCCGCACCGGAAAATGGCGCGGCGGCGTGACGCCGGGTCCAGATCGGCGAGACGGAGGGGCGTGGCCGGGACGCGGTCCTTACGGCTCAGCCGCGTTCGGGAACCCGAGCCAGAGGGTGCATCTCCTGTCTCCATTGCCACATGACGCTAACGACACGGGCGCCGTGGGTGGGGCATGCGCTGGTGGAGTGCGGATTCGTGCGCAATCCGGTTCGTGTCGTGCGGGTGCTACAGCCCCCGCACGATCGCGACCATCTTCTCGCCGCACTCGGTCGGGTTCTGCGCCACCTGGGCGCCGGCGGCGGACAGCGCGTCCATCTTGGCCTGCGCCGTGCCCTGGGAACCCGAGATGATGGCGCCTGCGTGCCCCATCTTGCGACCCGGGGGCGCGGTGACCCCGGCGATGTAGGCCGCCACCGGCTTGGTCACGCTCGACGCGATGAAATCTGCGGCACGTTCCTCTTCGGATCCGCCGATCTCGCCGATCATCATGACGGCCTTGGTCTCGGGGTCGGCCTCGAACGCGGCAAGGCAGTCGATGAAGTTGGTGCCAGGCACCGGGTCGCCGCCGATGCCGACGCAGGTGGTCTGCCCGATGCCCTGCTGCGAGAGCTCGTGCAGGGCCTGGTAGGTCAGCGTGCCCGAGCGGGACACGATGCCGACCGGTCCGCCCGCCAGCGCGATGTCCCCCGACGTGATGCCGATGTTGCACTTTCCGGGGCTGATGATGCCGGGGCAGTTGGGGCCGAGGAGACGCGTCCCCGGGAACTCCTGGACCAGGCGGTTGTAGGCGACCGCCTCGTCCTGGGCCGGGATGCCCTCGGTGATGCAGACGATGAAGGCGATGCCGGCTTCCGCCGCCTCGATGATGGCGTCGGCCGCTCCCCGCGGCGGCACCGAGATGAACGACGCCGTCGCGCCGGTCTCCTTCACGGCCTCGGCCACAGAGGCGAAGACCGGGATCCCCTCGATCTCCTCACCGCCCCGTTTTGGGTTGGTGCCCCCGACGACCTTGGTGCCGTAGGCCTTGTTGCGCAGTCCGTGATAGAGCCCCTGGCTCGTAGGGCTGATGCCCTGGATCACGACCTTGGTCGTCTCGTCGACGAAAATGCTCACGTTGGTTCCTGTTCTCTCTCGTGTCCGGGGCGCCTATGCCGTGGCCAGGCCGACGGCCCGGCGGGCGGCTTCGAGCATGGTGGGCTCGGCGATGAGCGTGGGCGACAGGTGATCGGCCAGGAGCGCACGGCCCTCCACGGCGTTTGTGCCGTCCAGGCGCATGACGACCGGCGAGCTCAGCTTGACCCGGCCGATGGCCTCGATGATGCCCTTCGCCACCTCGTCGACCCGCGTGATGCCGCCGAAGATGTTGACGAAGATGACCTTCACCGCCGGGTCGGCGTTGATCACCTCGAGGGCGGCGGCCATGACGTCGGCGTTGGCGCCGCCGCCGATGTCGAGGAAGTTGGCCGCCTCGCCGCCGACCTGGGTCACCACGTCGAGCGTGCTCATGGCCAGGCCCGCTCCGTTGGCGATGATGCCGACGGAGCCCGACAAGCCGATGTAATTCGAGGCCTTTCTCCTTGGCCATCTTCTCGCGAGGGTCGACGTCGGAGTCGTCCTCGTACTCCTCCCACTCGGGGTGGCGGAAGGCGGCGTTCTCGTCGAGGGTCACCTTGGCGTCGAGCGCGTGCACCTTGCCCTGGGGCGTGAGGATCAGCGGGTTGATCTCGGCCAGGTCGCAGTCGCCCTCGACATAGCAGTGATAGAGGCGGACCAGCAGGGTGGCTGCCTGGTCCCGCGCCTCGGGGTCGAGGTTGGCCCGGTCCACCCACTCACGGGCCTGCTCTTCGGTGATGCCGGCCACCGGATCGATGTGGATCCTGGCGATGGCATCGGGGTTGGTCTCCGCCACCTCCTCGATCTCGACCCCGCCCTCGGCGGACAGCATGCCGAGGTGCAACTTTGCCTGGCGGTCGAGCGTGAAGCTGGCGTAGTACTCCTTGGCGATGTCGGACGCGTGCTCCACCCACAGCCGCTTCACCACGTGGCCCTTGATGTCGAGCCCGAGGATGTTGCCGGCGTGCAACCGGACCTCGTCGGCGTCGGCGGCCAGCTTCACCCCACCCGCCTTGCCGCGACCACCCACCTTCACCTGGGCCTTGACCACGACGGGGTATCCCGCGGACTCGGCCTGCTCGACCGCCTCGTCGACCGTGTCGGCCACCCCGCCCGGGGAGGTGGGGATGCCAAAGCGGGCGAAGTACTGCTTGCCCTGGTACTCGTACAGGTCCACTTGGGTGCTGTCTCCTTGTGTCTCGCACGCCGGCGCGGTGGTGGGGTGGGGGAAGCGGGTGCAGCGGGAACGGCGGTCAGGCCCCGAGCGCCTCCTCGCGCTGGTCGAGGGCCTCGGACAACCAGGAGCCGATCGAGTCGAGCGGCGCCCCCGGCGTGAAGACGTGGGCGACGCCCTGCTCGTGGAGCACGGGGATGTCGCCCTCGGGGATGATGCCGCCCACGATGACGAGCACGTCCCCGCGCCCGACGTCGGCCAGCAGCTTGACCACCTTGGGCACCAGTGTGAGGTGCGCCCCGGAGAGTAGGGACAGCCCGACGGCGTCGGCATCCTCCTGCACGACGGCTTGGACCACCTGCTCGGGGGTCTGGTGCAAGCCGGTGTAGACGACCTCGAACCCCGCGTCACGGAGCGCCCGGGCGATCACCTTGGCCCCGCGGTCGTGGCCGTCGAGTCCGGGCTTGGCCACGACCACCCTGTATGGACGTTTCATCAGGTTCCCAGGATACGGATGCCCTGATCCGGACGCCAGACCGGAAACGCTCAGGCCCGCCGCAGCGGGGTGGCGGTGAGCAGCAGGTTCTTCTTGCCCACCGAGTCGAAATGGACGGTGGCCTGGGCCCGTGACCCCTCCCCCTTGGCGCTGACGACCACGCCGCGGCCCCAGTGGTCGTGGACCACCTCGTCGCCG
The DNA here is from genome assembly GCA_963764305.1 of uncultured Acidimicrobiaceae bacterium. GTDB lineage: Bacteria > Actinomycetota > Acidimicrobiia > Acidimicrobiales > RAAP-2 > Bog-473. Next base: position 115,064 of record CAVXSD010000010.1, read on the forward strand.
GCGGCCAGTCCGAGGTCCTCGGCGCCGGTGCTCCCCCGGGCGCCACCCGAGCCCGTCCAACCGGAACGGGCGGCGCGGGAGGCGGTGGCCAGAGGGACAGCCGGCGAGAAGGTCGCCCCCGACAGGTGCTCCTCGCCCGAGAGGGAGTCGTACCCCGAGCCGCGGCGAGGCGAGCCCAGCCCGACGTCCTCGACCAGGTGCGACGGGACCTCGGTCACGAAGCGGCTCGGCATGGCGGGTTGGGTGCGGCCCCAGGTCGTGCGCGACCAGGCGTGCGAGATGGCGAGGTGCCGGCGCGCCCGGGTGATGCCGACGTAGAAGAGGCGACGCTCCTCCTCGAGCTCGCTCGGCTCGGCCAGGGAGCGGAAGTGCGGGAAGATCCCCTCCTCCAAACCCACCACGAACACCGCCGGGTACTCGAGGCCCTTGGCGGTGTGGAGCGTCATCAGCGAGACGCGGGTGCCGTCGCTCTCGAGCTCGTCGGAGTCCGAGACCAGGGCCACCGTCTCGAGGAAGCCGATGACGTCGTCGAAGTCGGCCGCCTGGCTGGCCAGCTCGGCCAGGTTCTCGATGCGCCCGTCGGCCTCGTGGGTGTGCTCCGCCACCAGCTCGGCCAGGTAGCCCGTCCGCTCGGCCACGAGCTGCACGAAGTCGGCCGGGTTCACCGTCTGTACAAGCGGGCGCAACTCGGCCAGCATCTTCGAGAGCTGCTCGGCCCCTTTCAGGGCCTTGCCCGAGAGACCGGCGTCGGCGGCGCGGTCGATGGCCTCGCTGAAGGGCACATGCTCCACTTGGGCCCAGGCGGCCAGGCGGGCCACCGAGGTGTCACCGATGCCGCGCTTGGGGACGTTGACGATGCGCCGGGCCGACACCTCGTCGTCGGGGTTGGCCAGCACGCGGACGAAGGCCAGGACGTCCTTGATCTCCCGGCGGTCGTAGAACTTGGCCCCGCCCACCACCTTGTAGGGGATGCCGCTGAATTTCATGGACGTCTCGAGCGGCAGGCTCTGCGCGTTGGTTCGGTAGAAGACGGCGCAGTCGCCCCACGTCAGCCCGGCCGACGCGTGCAAGCGGAGGATCTCGCTGGAGACCCACGCCGCCTCGTCCCGCTCGTCCTCGGCCCGGTAGCGCGTGACCGGGTCTCCGGTGTCGCCGACGGTGAAGAGCTCCTTGGGCTGGCGGCCGACGTTGTTGGCGATGACGGCGTTGGCCGCATCGAGGATCGTCTGGGTCGAGCGGAAGTTCTGCTCCAGCATGATGGTGGTCACATTGGGGAAGGCACGCTCGAACTCCAAGATGTTGCGGATGTCGGCGCCGCGCCAGCGGTAGACCGACTGGTCCGAGTCCCCCACCACGCACACGTTTCCGTGCGCCTCGCCCAGCAGCTTCACGATCTCGTTCTGGGCGTGGTTCGTGTCCTGGAACTCGTCGACCAGGATGTGCCGGAAGCGCTCCTGGTAGGTGGCCCGCACGTCGTCACAGGCCTGGAGCAGGTTGGCCGTCACCATCAGCAGGTCGTCGAAGTCCAGCGCATTGGACGCCAGTAACCGGCCCTGGTAGAGCGCGTAGATGTCGGCGATGCGCTTGCGGAAGGGGTCCGGGCCGCTGCGGGCCTCCTCGCGGAACGTCTCGAAGTCCACCAGCTCGGACTTGGCCTGGCTGATGACCCCCTGGACCGCCCGCGAGGGCAGCCGCTTCTGGTCGAAGCCCAGCTCGGCCGTGATCATCTCGACGAGGCGACGCGAGTCGGTGTCGTCGTAGACCGTGAAGGCCGAGCGGTACCCGAGCCGGTCCGCGTTCGAGCGCAGGATGCGCAGGCACGCCGAGTGGAAGGTGGAGACCCACATCTTCTCGGCGGGCGGGCCGACCAGGTCGGCCACGCGGGTGCGCATCTCGCCCGCCGCCTTGTTGGTGAAGGTGATGGCCAGGATTCCCCAGGGCGGCGCGTCCCCGGTGGCGAGCAGGTGGGCGATACGGCGGGTCAGCACGCGCGTCTTGCCCGAGCCGGCCCCGGCGATGATCAGGAGCGGTCCGCCGCGGTGCTCCACCGCGGCGCGCTGCGGCAAGGTGAGATCGTCGACCAGCGCGGCCGGCCGGCCCGAGAATGCGCCCGTCGAGGTGGCGCTACGCCGGCGCCGGCGCCGACCGTCGTCTGCGCCCTCGGCCGTAGTGTCGACCACGCGGTCGGTCACGACATCGGAGTGCCTGCTCTCCTCGGCCTCAGCGGCCGCTGCGCCCGCGTCTTCGTCGGACAGGTCGAACAGGTGCGCGTGCTCGCCGCTCCCCGGCGTCACGGTCACTCCCACTCGATGGTCCCGGGCGGCTTCGACGTCACGTCGAGTGCCACCCGGTTCACGCCCTCCACTTCGTTGATGATGCGGGAGGCGATCCGCTCGACCAGGTCGTAAGGCAGCCGGGCCCAGTCCGCCGTCATGGCGTCGTCGCTGGTGACGGCCCGGATCACGACGGGGTAGGCGTAGGTGCGCCCGTCGCCCATCACGCCAACAGTGCGGACGGCCGGGAGCACGGCGAAGCTCTGCCACAGCTCGCGGTAGAGACCCGCCCGGCGGATCTCCTCGACGACCACGGCGTCGGCGTTGCGCAGGATCTCGGCCCGCTCGGGTGTCACCTCACCTATGATGCGCACACCGAGTCCCGGGCCGGGGAACGGTTGGCGCCACACGATCTCGTGCGGCAGGCCGAGCTCCTCACCGACGGCGCGCACCTCGTCCTTGAATAGCAGGCGCAGCGGCTCGACCAGATCGAAGGCGAGATCGTCGGGGAGGCCACCGACGTTGTGGTGCGACTTGATGTTGGCCGCCGTGTCGCTCCCCGACTCGATCACGTCGGGGTAGAGCGTCCCTTGGACCAGGAAGCGCGGGCCCTCGCCCGTGCCGGTGGTTCTGCTGTCGCCCGGTCCACTCCCTTCGCCGGAGCCGGCGCCGAGATCGCGCGCCACCTCCTCGAAGATCCGGATGAACAGCTCGCCGATGATCTTTCGCTTGCGTTCCGGATCCGTCACCCCCGCCAGAGCGTCGAAGTAGCGGTCGGCCGCCTTCACGTGGACGAGGTCCATCTTGAATTGACGGCGGAAGGTGTCCTCGACCTGATCGGCCTCGCCCGAGCGCATCAGGCCCGTGTCGACGAAGACGCAGGTGAGCTGGTCGCCCACCGCCTTGTGCACCAGCGCGGCCGCCACAGCCGAGTCCACGCCACCGCTCAGCGCGCACAGCACTCGGTCCGCCCCCACCTGCGCCTGCACCGCCGCCACCTGCTGCTCGATGATCGAGACGTGCGTCCAGCCCGGCAGGCAGCCGCAGACGTCGATGAGGAAGTGGTCGAAGACCTCGCCGCCCCGGTCGGTGTGCACGACCTCGGGGTGGAACTGCAGCCCGAAGAGCCGGCGCCCGGTATCGTGCATCGCCGCCACCGGCGCGCCGGCGCTCGTGGCGGTCGGCGTGAAGCCGTCGGGCACCTCCGTGATGGCATCGCCGTGGCTCATCCACACACTCGACGTGGCCGGCCAGTCCGGGCAGAGGGGTGAGGCGCCGGTCTGCGCCAGCTCCGTGCGCCCGTACTCGCCCTGGCCGGTGCGCGACACGGTGCCGCCGAGCTGCAGTGCCATGAGCTGCGCGCCGTAACAGAGCCCGAGGATCGGGATCCCCAGCTCGTAGACGCCGGCGTCGGTGGACGGGGCCGGTGACTCGTACACCGACTTGGGGCCGCCGCTGAAGATGATGCCCCTCGGGGCACGGGCCTTGATCTCGGCGACCGAGATCGTCGGCGGGACGATCTCGGAATAGACGTGAGCCTCGCGGACCCGGCGGGCGATCAGGCGGGCGTACTGCGCGCCGAAGTCGACGACGAGGATCGTGTCGGCCGTCACCGACTCGTGCTCATCGGCGTCAGTGGCCCATCCCCACGCCCTGCGACCGTTGGAAGAACTTCCCTTCGGTCTGCAGCGAGGGGGCGACCATGACCTCGGCCTTCTGGAACTCCTTGACCGTCTCGTAGCCGCACGTCGCCATCGCGGTCTTGAGTGCGCCGAACAGGTTCATGCGGCCGTCGTTCTCGTGGGCCGGGCCGAGCAGGATCTCGCGCAGGCTGCCGCGCACCGAGGTGCGGACTCGGGCGCCGCGCGGCAGCGACGGGTGGAAGGTCGCCATGCCCCAGTGGAAGCCGCGGGCCGGCGCCTCGACGGCCGAGGAGAGGGGCGATCCGAGCATGACGGCGTCGGCGCCACAGGCGATGGCCTTGGCGATGTCGCCACCCTTGGACATCCCGCCGTCGGCGATCACATGCACGTACACCCCGGTCTCGTCCAGGTGGCGCATGCGGGCGCCGGCCACGTCGGCGATCGCCGTGGCCTGGGGGACGCCCAGCCCGAGGACACCGCGAGTGGTGCAGGCGTTGCCCGGACCGACGCCCACGAGCACCCCCACCGCGCCGGTGCGCATCAGGTGCAGGCCGGCCTGGTAGGAGGCGCAGCCACCGACGATCACCGGGAGGTCGAACTCGCGGATGAAGCGCTTGAGGTTGAGCGGCTCGGAGGTCTTCGACACGTGCTCGGCCGAGACCACAGTTCCCTGGATGACCAGGATGTCGAGCTCGGCGGCCAGGCAGGCCTGGGCGAGCGACTCGGTGCGCTGGGGGGTCACCGAAGCCGCCGTCGTGATGCCGGCCTCCTTCATCTGCGTGATGCGGGCCGTGACCAGCTCGGGGATGATCGGCTCCTGGTACATCTGCTGCATGCGCGCCGTGGCCTTGTCGTCGTCGAGCTCGCGGATCTCGTCGAAGAGCGCGGTGGGGTCCTCGTAGCGGGTCCACAGGCCCTCGAGGTTGAGGACGCCCAGGCCACCGAGCTTGCCCAATTCGATGGCGGTCACCGGGCTCATCACCCCGTCCATCGCCGCGCCGAGCACGGGCAGCTCGAATCGGTAGGCGTCGATCTCCCAGGAGATGTCGACGTCCTCGGGGTCCCGGGTCCGCCGGCTCGGGACGATGGCGATGTCGTCGAACCCGTAGGCCTGCCGCCCCGACTTGAAGATTCCGATCTCGATCTCAGCCAATGTGCTCGCCCTCCGGCATTCGTGGGGCCAGTACGGCTCACGAACCACACCGGCCTGTCTTCTCGACTCGATTGCGAACGCCGGGCCGACACGCCGACGATGCTCCACTCTAGTCTCCGAGCTGGAAGGACGGGACCGCCTCCGGTGCCCAGAGCCCTCGGGTCGGTGCCAAATGTCGCCGATCCTTTTCAGCTGTCGATGGCCGCCCGGAGCTCAGCGAGGCGATCACGGTTGAGCGAGTACCAGACCCACTTGCCCCGTCGCTCGCCCCGCACGAGACCCGTCTCGCTCAGGATCTTGAGGTGATGAGACACTGTGGGCTGGCTCTTGGCCAGGGGCCCGACGAAGTCGCACACGCAGACCTCTCCCTCGGGGGAGGCAGCGAGGATGCTGAGCACCCGCAGCCGGACGGGGTCTGCCAATGCGCTGAACCCGCTGGCCAACCTCGCCGCATCCGTGGTGTCGAGTGGAGCCGCAAGCACCGATGCACAGCACTCCGTCGATCGGACCTTCGTAGCGGTCGGCTTGCTCACGGGTCACCTCTTCCAAACATATATTGACATCCATCGATGTATCAGCCATACTCGATACATCGACTGTGATCGATACTACAGGGAGGTCGCCATGTCGAGGGTCCAACTCGCTCTGAACGTCAGCGACATCGACGAGGCCGTCGCGTTCTACTCCAAACTCTTCGGGACCGGGCCCGCCAAGCGCCAGCCGGGCTACGCCAATTTCGCCATCGCCGACCCGCCGCTCAAGCTGGTCTTGATGGAGGACACGGCCGCGCGGGGTCACGGCACCGTTGGTGCTCTCAACCACCTGGGCGTTGAGGTCGAGACGCCGGACGACGTAGTGGCGGCAACGGGTCGCCTGAGCGACGGCGGCCTCGAGACCGAAGTCGAGGAGCGGACGACGTGTTGCTACGCGGTGCAGGACAAGGTCTGGGTCAGCGACCCGAACGGCGCACCATGGGAGATCTACACCGTCCTCGCCGACGCTCCGGCCGAGACGGGCATCGCCGGCGACGGGAGCTGCTGTGTCCCCGAAGCGGTCCAGAGCATTCCGGTGACGGTTGGTTCGCCACAGTCCTGCTCGCCGTCCTGCTGCTGAGCAAACACGGCGATCAGGGGAAAGGCTGGTGAGGGACACGGTCCTGTGGCGGCGGCTCCTCGCCGAGTTCTTGGGCAGCGCCCTTCTGGCTGCCGTCGTCATTGGCTCGGGCATCGCGGCACAGACCCTCTCCCCGGACAACATCGGGCTCCAGCTCTTCGAGAACGCGGCGGCCACGGCAACGGGTCTGTTCGCCATCATCTTGATGTTCGGCCCGATCTCGGGCGGACATTTCAACCCGATCGTCTCATTCGTGGATGCCGCATTCGGGGGTCTCAAGTGGAAGGACGCCGCCGCATACCTGCCCTTCCAAGTCGCCGGGTGCATCTGCGGCGCGATTCTGGCCAATGTGATGTTTTCGGAGGCCGCGATCTCCATCTCGACCAAGCACCGGGCGTCCGGACCCCACTGGCTCTCCGAGGTCGTCGCCACCATCGGCCTGATCCTGGTCATCTTCGCCCTGGCCCGGACGGGCCGATCCCACCTCGCACCGGCGGCGGTCGGTGCCTACATCGGTGCGGCCTATTTCTTCACCAGTTCGACCAGCTTCGCCAACCCCGCCATCACGGTCGGCCGCATGTTCTCCAACACCTTCGCCGGCATTGCCCCCTCATCGGTCCCCAACTTCATTTCTGCTCAGGTCGCCGGCGGCGTGCTGGCGTTCGGACTGATCAAGGGGCTCTACCCCGGCATGACCAAGGCCGAGGCGGCCGACGTCATCGAGCCGCACCTGCGGGGCGAGAACGACCTCGAGACTCGCTAACCCTCTCCACCCACGAAAGGACGGCCCATGCACCTCGTAGCGATCGGAGGCAGCGACGCCGGCATCAGCGCCGCCCTGCGGGCCCGCGAGCTCGACCCGACGACCGAGGTCACTGTCGTCGTGGCCGACGCCTACCCCAACTTCTCCATCTGCGGCATTCCCTACTACGTCTCGGGCGAGGTCACCCACTGGCGCAACCTGGCGCACCGCACACTGGACGACCTCAAAGCCACCGGGATGCAGGTGCGCCTCAACACGCTGGCCACCAAGATCGACGTCGCCGGCCATCGCCTCCATGTGGTCGACGAGTCCGGGGTCGAGGACCAGCTCGCCTATGACCAGCTGGTGGTGGGGACGGGCGCCGTCTCGGCCCGACCGCCCATCGAGGGCCTCGTCGGTCCCGGTTCGTTCGGTCCCTCCGACGGAGTCCACCTGCTCCACTCCATGGGCGACACCTTCGAACTGGTGCGCACGCTCCAAGAGGCCCAGCCGGCCAGCGCGGTGATCGTCGGCGCCGGCTACATCGGGCTCGAGATGGCCGAGGGACTCCAGGCCCGTGGGCTCTCGGTCACGCAGTTCGAGCAACTCCCCGAGGTGCTGCCGACCGTCGACCCGAGCCTGGGCGCGCTGGTCAATGCGGAGCTGACAGCGCACGACATCGACGTCAGGACCAATACGACCGTCACGCGGATCGCCCGGGCGCCCACGGGCTCGGCCGGGCGCTTCCAGATCGACGCCGTCGAGTCGTCAGGCAGCGAGCTCACCGCATTTGCCGACATGGTCCTTGTGGTGGTCGGTGTGCGTCCGGACACGGCGTTGGCCGCGTCCGCCGGGGCCGAGCTCGGCATCGGTGGGGCGATCAGAGTGGACAGGGACATGCGCACCAATCTCGAATGTGTCTTCGCGGCGGGTGACTGCGTCGTGACTCACCACTGCCTTATGGGCCTCACGTACCTACCGCTCGGGACCACGGCCCACAAGCAGGGCCGGGTGGCGGGCGAGAATGCGATCGGCGGGCACCGGGAGTTCGCCGGCAGCCTCGGGACCCAGGTCGTGAAAGTCTTCGACATGGTGGCGGCGCGCACTGGAGTGCGCGATCACGAAGCGGTTGCCAGCGGCTTCGACCCACAGACCGTCGAGTTCGAGGCGGACGACCACAAGGCCTACTACCCGGGCAGCCGTCGCATCCGGATGCGCTTCACCGGCGACGGCACGACGGGCAGACTCCTCGGCGTTCAGCTCTTCGGCCACCGCCACGCTGAGGTGGCCAAGCGCATCGACATCGCCGCCACGGCCATCTTCAACGACATGACCGTGGACGCCATGAGCGATCTCGACCTGTCCTACACGCCGCCCCTCGGGAGCCCATGGGATGCGGTGCAAATGGGGGCCCAGGCCTGGGTTCGAGCGCAGGGAGCAGCGGGTGGTGACTGAGCCCCAATGTTGGCTCAGTCGGCCATGAGGACGGGTGGGGTTGAAGACGAAGGAGGAGGGACATGCCTGAGCACGAACCCATGACACCGCAACAGAGAGTGCAACTGAACCACGTTGTCAAACAGTTGCATACCAAGTTCCACGGCATCTTCGGCCTCGAGTCCATCGAGGCCTTCGTGTTCGAGAGCTATGACGAGATCGCGAGGAGGGCCACCGTCACGAAGTGGCTGACCGTGACCGCAGAGAAGTTTGCCCTACAGCGCCTCGAGGCGCTGGCCCACACCCGTGACCACTCGGGGAAACGGGTTCCCGCGGTGCTCTTCTTGTGTGTCCACAACGCGGGGCGCTCACAGATGGCCTTGGGCTGGTTCAACCACCTGGCCGCCGGCCGTGCCATTGCATGGTCAGGGGGATCAGAGCCAGGATCCGAGATCAACCAGGATGTCGTCAAGGCCATGGCCGAGGTAAGCATCGACATCTCCAAGGAGTTTCCGAAGCCGTGGACAGACGAGTTCCTGGGCGCGGCCGACGTGGTGGTGACCATGGGGTGCGGTGACGCCTGCCCTTTGGTGCCGGGGAAGCGCTACGAGGACTGGGACCTCGAGGACCCGACAGGGAGGTCGCTGGACGAGATCAGACACATCCGAGGGGTGGTCAAGGGGCGGGTCGAGGCACTTCTGGACGAGATCCTCCCCGTGCTGCAGGCGTGACCTCCACGCCGCTCTTCGGGGAGCCGTGGCAACGACCATCGGTGGGTGTCCGGTGCAGATGCCGTCGCAGAGGTCGAGCGGCGGGGAGGTCCAGTGTGTTTGGCCACCGTGAGGACGGGTGGGTGTTGTAAACGAAAGGGGAGGGTGCATGGATGACCTGGCAGTGATGACATCGGGTCAAAGGAGCGCACTGCACAACGTTGCCCGGGATCTCCACGACAAGTACGCGGGGGTGTTCGGAATCGAGACCGTCGAGGCCCTGGTTTTGGACGGTTTCGAAGAACTGTCCAAGACGGCAACCGTGACCCGATGGCTGGTGGTCAGCGCCCAGCGATTCGCCGAGCAGAGGATCAAGGCGCTGATCCACGCCGAGGACCACTCCGCCAAGGTCCCGGGGGTGCTGTTCTTGTGCGTGCACAACGCCGGTCGTTCCCAAATGGCGTTGGGTTGGTTCTCGCATCTCGCTCGGAGTCGAGCCATCGCGTGGTCGGGAGGCTCGTCGACGGGGTGCTCAGATCGATCACGCGGTGATAACGGCCATGGCGGAGGTCGGGATCGACATCTCTCGGGAGTTCCCCAAGCCCTGGACCGACGAGTTCTTCGGCGCGGCCGATGTGGTCGTGACGATGGGGTGTGGTGACGCGTGCCCGCTGGTGCACGGGAAGCATTACGAGGATTGGGACCTCGACGACCCGAGCGGCAGGTCGATCGACGAGATCCGACCCATCCGCGATGAGGTCAGGCGTAGGGTCGAGACCCTGATCAGCCAACTCCTGCCGCCGTCTTAGCCGGGCCCTCCGCAGCAGCCCGCCAGCCGGTCGAGCGGTACCCTGAGCGAACCTGAGGCATGCTGGGGCCGTGAAGGACCCTGACCCCGCCGCCGGCGCCGTGTCCCGCGGCATGCGCGCCCTGCTGGCCCGCCGGGACGCCGCCCTGGCCACCGGTGCGGCGCCGGTGGGCTGGAAGATCGGCTTCAACACGCCGGCCATCCAGGAGCACTTCGGGCTGACCGAACCCGTCGTCGGCTACCTCACCGACGCCGGGGTGTCGCCCGACGGCGGCACCGTGCCGCTGGTGGGCTGGGGCGCCCCCGCCGTCGAAGTCGAGGTCGCCATCCGGGTGGGAGCCGGGGGTGCGGTCGCGGGGCTGGCGCCGGCCCTCGAGCTGGTCGATCTCGACATTTCGTTCGACGACATCGAACCGGTCCTGGCCGGCAACATCTGCCATCGCGGGGTGATCTTCGGAGAGGAGGTCCCCGGTGTGGACCCATGGGCCATGGTGGCGTCGGTGACACGGGCGGGCGACGTCGTCGCCGAGGGACGGCTTGTGGAGGACCCGGCCACGACCGTGACGTTCGTGCGGTCGTATCTCGCCGCCCACGGCGCGACACTCCGGGCCGGCGAAAGGATCATCGCCGGGTCCGTGGTAGCGCCGGTCGCCGTGGTTCCCGGCGACGAACTCAGCGTGTCGTTCGGGCCTCTGGGCCACCTGTCGGTCGGCTTCGGCGACTGACGTCCGACGAGATCAGATCCCCGCTCGCCCGGTCAGGACGATGGTCAGCAACTCGTAGAGCATGCGGGCCGTGGCGCCCCAGATCATCTCGCCCGCGACCTCGAAGAAGCGCACGGCGAACGCGTCGTCGTCGGTCCCCGGAATTGACCGCCCGGGGATCCTCCAACGCTCCTCGTGGAAGACCCCTGGCCCGGCCAGCTCGGCGAGCGAGACGTCGAAGGCCCGCTCCACCTCCGCTGGGCTGACCACCAGATTGGGGCGCTCCGCCACGGTGGCGACCACGGGCAGGATCAGCGAAGCCGAGACCATGGTCATGACGGGCTGGATCCAGCCGACCGTCGTGACCCGGGCAGGGTCGAGGCCGACCTCCTCGTGCGCCTCGCGCAGTGCCGCCTCGGCCGGGCCCTCCCCGGCGTCGAGCCGTCCACCCGGGAAGCTGACTTCCCCTTTGTGGGTCCGCAGCCCGGAGGAGCGCCGGGTCAGGATGAGCCGGGTCTCACCCACTTCCTCGAAGAGCACGGCCAGGACAGCCGCATTGATTCCCGGCATCGCCGGCGCGTTCGCCTCGTTGACCAGGACAGCGGGACCGAGCATCGCGTCCGCTCCGATGTCCTCGGGCACGGGGCCACGCTGACCCCGGGCGTCGAGGGCCTCGAGCACCCGGGCGATGCCGATCCCCGTGCGCTGCGGCGCCGGCAGGTCGTCCCACGGCGCCGGCGCGCCCGGTTCCCAGGTGGAGGGGCGCGGGATCACCTGGGGCGGCACCGGTCGAGGCATCTCTCTCACGCTACCGTCGCCCCGTCGGGCTCCCGCCGGGGGCGACGGTCGTCCGGACGGGCCCGGCGCCTCGCTACGCTCTCGCTCCGATGACGTCCCCGGGAGACCTGCAGGCGCAGGCCGACGCGCTGCACTGGTACCACACCATCGACCTCGGCAACGGGGTCGTCACCAAGGGTGACAGCGCGCAGGAAGAGGGATCCGAGATCCTCCCCGACGTCAATGGTCGCAGCGTCCTCGACATCGGGGCGTGGGACGGGAAGTACTCGTTCCTGGCGGAGCGGGCCGGGGCGGCCCGCGTCGTCGCGCTCGACCACTACGCGTGGGGCGTCGACTTTGCCGCCCGCGGGGCCTACTGGGCCGAGTGCATCGACCGCGGCGTCTTCCCCGACCAGTCCCGCGACGAGACCGACTTCTGGCAACCCGAGCTGCCGGGGCGGCGCGGGTTCGAGCTGGCGGCCGCCGCGCTGGGGTCGAAGGTCGAGCCGCTGGTGGCCGACTTCCAGACCGTCGACCTCGACCAGGTGGGGCTGTTCGACGTCGTCCTCTACCTCGGCGTGCTCTACCACATGAAGGAGCCGCTGACCTGCCTCGAGCGCGTGCGCGCCGTCACCAAGGAGGTGGCCGTCATCGAGACCGAGGCGGTGCACCTGCAGGGGCACGAGGGCGACGTACTCCTGCAGTTCCACGCCGGCAGCTCCCTGCGCACCGACTTCGGGAACTGGTACGTGCCGACGATCGATGCGTTGCACAACCTCTGCCGCGCTGCCGGGTTCTCCGGGGTGCACACGGTTGTCGGTCCGCCCCCTCCACCGCCCGCAACGCCGGCCGGTCTGCGGATGCGCGCGGCGCGGCGGATCGGTCGCATCCCCGCCCCGAAGCCGTCGGCGCCCAGCGCCAACTACCGCGCCGTCGTCCACGCCTTCGTGCACTAGTCCGGACTGGTCGCAGCTCGACCCGGCTCGCCGGCATTGCTGGACCTCCAAAAGAGTTAGAGCGAGCCGTGTCAACCAACGTTGGCAACGTTGTGCCCGGTTCACGTCGCGACATGACCGTATGGCAACCCCGATCCCCGTTCGGTATGGGGCAGCACACACAGCGTGGGCCAGAGCCGAGTTCAGTGCCGCCTCGAAACACCGAGTCGAACCTGCAGAGGCCTTTACAAATTCGAGTTATTGACAATCTGAGCGATTTCCACAAAGTCGATTCTGGGGCTGACTCCGTAGAGGTCGGTGACTCGCTCGCGCAGCTCTTCCGAGAAGAACGCATCGGCAGCTTCTCTTGACTCCCAGACGTAGAAGTTCGTTGCGCGCTGCTGCTTCTCGTCGAAGGTGAAGAACTTGAAGCGCAAGCCCAGCATTCCCTCGAACATCGCTCGTGCCTTGTCAGCCACGTTGACGACCCGATCGCGATCGAGGTCACCGTTGTACTCGAACGTCACGTTGACACCGATCACAGCCGCTCCTTTGTCTATGGGATCAGACCGCGCCAAACGGGGCATCCTGTGAGCAGGCACTCGCCCTCGAGCGACCCGATATGAACTTGCACATGACAGATGTCACATGCTCGGGTCACGGTTGCCTTCCCAGCCCGTTGAAGCGCCCTCAGGACCACGCCATTCTGAATGCGAACGTCAGCGGTCAGTGTATGCATGTCGAGATGGGGGGCCACTTCAATGAGCAGTCCAAGGGCCGCTGTTCCGATACCTCTGTCGTGATACGCATCCTCGACTATGAGTGCCATGTCCCCACAGTGAGATCCGGTTCGGTGCAGTTCGGCCAATCCGATCACTTCACCGTGTCTCTGAACGAGAAAGGCAAAATAGACATCACGGTTCGACAACACCTGATCCAGATATCCATCGGGAGCCTTCGAAATGGGACGGAAGAAGCGGTCGGAGAGGGATTTCGGGGAGCAGCGAGCCAGCATGGCTTCGATCGCTGGACCATCGCCTGGCGCTGCCCGCGCAAATGCAACGTCGGCAAGAGCAACGGCGTGGGACGATATGGCAACCGAGGTACTGGCCCCGCACTTTGCGGCTACATGCTCAGTCGGAAGTGTCGACTGTGCCGAGGGCAGGCAGAAGATTACCCGTGGATCGGAAGTACCAGCGAATGGACGGGTCTCGAGAACCCTCTGACCGGATCCAGAGCGGGTCGGTTCCGAATGCAGCCATTCCTGAATGCTTACGTTCGTGCTCACAATCCCACTTGTCCTCCTGCGATCACCGGGTTTCGCGACGCTGTGAGCAGCTTTCGGAGCTCGCCGACCGCGGCAATCGCGCCCTTGGTGTCTTCGCCGCATGGGATCACGTTGAACGATGTGCAGCCGGCTTCGATGTAGGGGCTCAGGAACTCTGCGACCTGCTCGGGCGTGCCGTGAGGGGAATAGTGCTCGAACGGCTCGAACGGGATCTGGTAGAACGCTTGCATCTGTCGGGCCAGTGGCTCGCGTGCGGCCTCACGCGTGGGACCAAGACCACACCAGACGTTGAGCGAGTGCTCGAAGCAGCTTGGGTCTCTGCCCGCCTCCGCAGCCTCGCGGGCAATCTGGTCGCGCACCGTGGCATATCGACGTGGAGAGACCCAGATCCCGAGCCAGCCGTCACCGAGCCTCGCCGCTCGGCTGACCGCCGCGTTTGATCGTCCGCCCACGATGATGGGTATCCGCGGCGATGGCACGGGCACGATCAGCGTGTCGCGTAGCGAAAAGAACTCGCCGTCGAAAGTGAGCGGCGTGCCGTCGGCCAGCCCGCGCAGGATCCGAAGGCTTTCATCCATCCTGCGTCCGCGTGTCTTCGGGTCCACACCGCAGCTCTCGATCTCATGGGGGTCCTCGCCGCCAAGTCCGACACCGAGCGTGAGCCGACCGGGCGCGAGCTGCGAGAGCGTTGCCAGCTGGCGGGCGACGGGAACCGGGTGGCGCAACGGCAGCAGGTAGAGCCCGACATAGACCGGCAGCTCCGCTTGGGCAGCGAGCAGGGAGGCCGCTGCGATCAGCCCGTCCGAGCCAGCCCCGACGAAGAAGCTCACGTGATCGCCGACGCAGAGGTGGTCGAGGTCCTCGTCGGCAACACATCGAAGGATCGCATCCAGTTCCGCTGGGCCGCCGTTGAGCGCAACGGCCGGAGGGAAGAGCCCGACACGGACGCTCGCCATCATGGCTCTGACCTTTTCGCATCGGCCAGCTGTGCTCGGCCGACGACTGACCCAATATCAGCCATTCCGTTGCTTCGGAGCTGTGCCCGGCCGATGATGAGCGGTCGCACGATCGGCGGCATTGCCGGCCATGGCGCGTCGCGTATGTCTGCGAGCTCAAGTCCGCAGGTCACGATCAGCTCCGCGGTGGCGCGGTTGCAGCGACAGCCTCGCGCAAAGCGACACCACGGCTTGTCCAGCCGGTCCTGCCAATGGGCGAGCGGCGGCGAGTCGGAACGGACGTGTTCGATGAAGAGCAGCTGTCCGTCGGGGCGCAACACACGGGCGATCTCTCGGAGGGCGAGATCGGGAGAGGTGACCGTGCACAACACCAGGCTTGAGACCACGGTGTCGACCGATCGATCGGCGAACGGCAACCGCTCCGCTGGCGCGTCGACAATCCGCGCCCGGATCTGAGAGCGGCTCAGCCGCCTTTCGAGGCGGGCACGCATCGCGACGTCTGGCTCCGCCAGGACCAACTCATCGAGGTCATCGGGATAGTGCGGCAGGTTCAGGCCGGTGCCACTGCCAATGTCCACCGTGCACCCGCGCGCCTGGCCGAGCAGTTCCCTACGGTGTGCGCGCAACCCGGCCCGCTCGCCGACCCACAGGAATGGGTCATAGAGAGCCGCGAATGCGTGTGCCCAGGCGGACGAGCCGCCCATTGGTGTGACTTGCGTGATGTCGTCGTTCACAAGAGTGAGTATCAAGGCACCACGTCGAGACCGCATCGCTCTCCCGGGCCATCTCAAAAAAATGGCCCGTTTGGGCAATCGGCCTCAGAGCAAGCCCAGGCGCGCTGCCTCGGCGACCGCCGCCGCGCGAGAACTACGGCCGAGCTTGTGGCGGATGTTGGCGACGTGGCGGTGCACGGTGTGGTAACTCACGACCAGCAGCTCGGCGATTTCCTGGTCGCTCAACCCCGCCGCGACCAAGGCCAGCACCTCGCGCTCTCGGCCCGAGAGCAGGACCGCCGCAGGCTCCCCGGAAACGCGGCCCGGAGCTTCGGGCGCGAGCACCGATCGCAAGGCGCGTGCCACCGACTGCGCATCCCCAGCCCACGGGAAGTGGGCGCTGCCGTCGAGCGGTATGAGCGTCGCCCCCGGGATCGCCGCCGCTAGGTCTCGGCCGAGGTCGTAGGGGATGGCGCGGTCGCCACGACGATGCACGACCAGCGTTGGAGCACGTACCTTTGCCAACTCGGTTCGAACGTCGTTTCGATAGATGAGGTCAAGTAACCTGGCCGCGGTCTCTGGGCTCGCCGCTGCGCGCTGATAGCGCGCCAGACGTTCCTGCTCGACGCTGGTGGCTTCACCCAAGAAGAGGTCGGCTAGCACCCGCGACCCCAGTCCCCAGTGCGAGCGCACGGTGGAAAGAATGGCCTCGCGCACCTCGGGAGACGTGATCGAGGGCCCATCAGCGTACGCGCCGTAGAGCACCAGACGATTGACCCGTTCAGGGAAGCGAGCGGCAAACGCGATTGCCACGCAACCGCCCGATGAGCCGCCGACTAAGACGACCTTCTCCAAGCCGAGATCGTCGAGCACAGCACGCAGCAATGCAACCTCACCGTCAAGCGTCAGATCCACGTCCCGCACATCACGATCGGACATTCCGACGCCAAGTCGGTCATAACGCACGAAGGTGTAGCCCTGGCCTACCGATTCCCAGAGCTGCCGAAACGCCTGATCCTCCCAATCAAGCTCCAAGTGACTGACCCACCATGCCGGCGTGACCAGCGGCGGCCCGTCGCCGGTCACCGTGTAAGCGATGCGATGACCGGCGAATGGCAGGAACCGGATCTCTGGCCCTAGGGTCATCACCGCGAGAGTACCGTCGCTCCGGTCCCCGGTCAGATGTGGGAACCTTCGACCTGAAACCCGAAGATCACGTGTCACGCCTCCGGTCCCCCGAGCATCTGGCGCTACGACCTGGCCCCGCTCGGCCCGTCCGAGACCGAGGTCAGGCTGTCTTACGATTGGTCGGCTGTGCCCGAGGACGTGCGCCAAACACGGCCAAGGTTCCCACCTTTCCCCTCCGATCACCTGGGCAACTCATTGACGCACCTCGCCGAGCTCGTCCTCGCCTGAGCGCGCACGGCTCACCATGCGGCTGCGCACACGCGACGACGCTGCTTGGACCTCGAGCTCCTCGACGAGCACGAGGGAGGCACGACGATGTTGGGCTACGGGCCGTAGGCGCACCCAGACCCCACGGGCCCACTGGCCCGTTCTGCGCGTCCGGGGGCAAACTCAGCCTGGGGTATCAGCGTCGCCGGGCCCGAGCGCTGCCTGTCACCTATCTGTACGATCGTCCTATGGTTCAGCTCGAAGCCCGAGAGATTCCGGTCCCCACCTCCGTGAGCCCAGAGGCTCAGTCCGTCCTCGCCATGGGCCGGCTCGGCCCGCCACCAAGAGCGCTGCCGGCGCTCGATGATGCTACGGGCTGGAAGGCCTATGTCGCAGAAGCCGACGACTTCGTGCGCTCCATGATGGGCGATGCCGCAGCAGGGTTCAAGGGCAGCATCGAGGAACGGGACATCGGGCTCTGCCCCCTCTACATGGTCACGCCGGACGGCGTCGCTCAGAGTGACCGCCGGGTGTTCTTCGACATCCACGGTGGCGCCTGGGTCCTCGGTGGCGGCGACCTGTGCAAAAGGACTGCGATCGCCTCGGCCGGCTCCATGGGCATCTGCGTCTGGTCGGTGGACTACAGGATGCCCCCTGACCATCCGTTCCCTACACCGCTCGACGACTGTCTCACGGCTTACCGGCTTCTCTTGGACGAACGCCGCCCCGACGACATCATCGTGGGCGGGACGTCTGCCGGGGCGAATTTGGCCGCTGCACTGATCCTGCGAGCACGCGATGAAGGGCTTCCCCTGCCTGCCGGCGTGATTTTCAACACCGGCGCGTTCGACCTCACGGGTTCAGGCGACTCCTGGCAGACCAACGATGGGCTCGACAATGTCCTCTCCGGACCGGTCGAGCCGTGCACCGAGCTCTACGCTGGTGGCCACGACCGCCGCGAGCCTTACATCTCACCGCTGTTCGGTGATCTGACAGGGTTGCCGCCCGTCATACTTCTGAGCGGCACACGCGACAGGCTCCTTTCTGACAATGTTCGCATGCACAGGGCGCTGCGCCGCGCCGGGGTTGAGGCCGAGCTCCACGTGTGGGAGGCGGCCGGTCACGGCGGATTCCTCGGCATGGCCCCCGAGGACACCGAGCGATTTGCAGAGTTGCGTCGCTTCGCCGGGGCGCACCTCGTGAATGCTGATATCTGACACGGGAACGAGCTCGAGGCCGGGCTGGGTGCACCCGTGTCGGTCAGCTTGCCAGCGATCCGGGTAGCCCAGTTAGCCACCGGGGAGGCGTCGCTCGACACAGTTCACGAACCGTTTGGGACCGAAGGAGATGCAGCCTCTGCACTGGCAATGAGCGACTGCAAGGCGGCCACGTGTCCCTCGAAGGCCTTGCGGCCAGCGCCAGTAAGGCCGACGCGAACTCGCCGTCGGCGATTGGTCACCAACCGATCGATCGTGACGTATCCAGCGTCCTCCAAAATCGAGAACTGTTTGGACAGAGCTGAATCATACATACCCAGGAAATCACGAACGAATGAGAAATCTGCCCAATCGGTTGACGCCAAGAGCGCAACTATGGACAGGCGAGTACTGGGATGAATGGTCTCGTCGAATTTGGCGGTACTCACGAACCACCGAGCTGTCGATCAGCGCGTCGGCGCACGGTGTCCATCAATCTCGGTCCTCCAAGGAGAACGAGTAGGGCCACGACCACAACAGCAAAGACGGTTGCGTGGCGAGCGCCGTCGGCATCGGCGATCAGTGCGAGCGCAACCGTGACAGCCGTCATGAGAATCAAGAAACCAATGACCAATGCCGGCACGCGACGATTGATGAGGTCGCTATGCACGCTCAAGTACGGGGATGCATGACGGCCGGAAAGAATCCGCGGAGAGACAGCGGCGTGGACAGCTCCGAAGACCACCGTCCCGGCGAAGGTTGCCCAGGAGGGTCCGTACTGCGTCAGGACTCCGAGCACGATCCATCCTGCGGCGAGGCTGATCCAATACCACGAAGGCAGATCAATTTCGGCGATCACCTGCTGGCGGCGCTGCTCAATGGAGGTCAGCGCAAGTCGAGCCTCTGCTTCTGTGACTTCGACATTCATGCCACAGCCCCTTACTTTGATCTCAATTGGGCGGACGAGCGTCGAATCCGCTCCGAGGTGGAAGATGCAGGCCTGGATGTCGGGTCGTCCCCAGTCAGCGCATCGGACCACGTTCTCGGCACCCACATGTCAAGCGTCCTACGAACGCCCCGAGAGGGAGAGGTGAGATGACGGATTCAGCCAACACCGGGCCGCTGCACCCGGTCCTCATCGTGAACCCGAGGTCCGGCGGCGGTAAGGCCCAGCGCTACGACCTGGTCGCTCGGTGCCGCGCCCGTGGATCGAGCCAGTCGTGATGAAGGAGGGCGACGACCTGGCGTCGCTGGCCGCGGCAGCCGTGTCATCGGGGGCCGACGTCATCGGCATGGCCGGCGGCGACGGTTCCCAAGCGATCGTGGCCGCCGCCGCCTCCAGGCACGACATCCCCTACGTCTGCATACCGGCAGGCACACGGAACCACTTCGCCCTGGATATCGGCGTGGACCGGGAAGATGTGATCGGTGCCCTCGACGCCTTCCATCACGGTTCAGAGCGCCGCATCGACTTGGCCCAGGTCAACGGTCGCGTCTTCGTGAACAACGCATCGATCGGCTTCTACGGCGAGGTTGTTCAGTCGCCCGAGTACCGCGACGCCAAGCTGCGCACGGTCATCGAAATGCTGCCCGACCTGCTCGGCCCCGGCGCAGTGCCCTTCGACCTGCGTTTCACCGACCCGAGCGGAGTGGCGTACGAGACGGCTCAGCTCGTCCTGGTGTCCAACAACCGCTACCAGCTCGACCCGCTCGGCGCTCAGGGCACCCGGGGGGCGATGGACGGAGGGACGCTCGGCGTGGTGGTGGTGCCCGACGGACCGCCGTTGCGCCACTGGCCGGAATGGACCACCCTTCGCTTCGAGATCGACTCAGGGGCCACGATCGACGTCGGATTGGACGGCGAGGCCGTCACGCTCGAACCGCCGCTCCGATTCGAGTCGCTCGCGGCGGCCCTGCGCATCCGGACTCCAGCCGGCCGGCGCCATTCCGGCCCGCCGCCGCTCAGGCGCAAGCCTTCTTCATAGCGATATCCGGCGCCATCGCATCACGCACCAGGTTCGTGAGAGCAGCTTTGGAGAGGCACGGGTCAGTCGCTCTCCACTGTGTAGTCCCAGTTGCCGACGACATGTTTGTGATCGGGCGCCCACTGCATGAGGCCCTCGCCCACCAGCTCGTAGGCGCGGAGCTCGAAGGTGAGCGTCCGGCCTGGGTGGAGCATGGGTGGCGGTCGGTGCTCTCCCGGGACCAGTCCCATGAGGAACACCGAACCGAGGTGGTCGACCGAGTGGAAGTCGGCGATGGAGACGGGCACGTCGGCACTGGCATCCTTCATCGTCACGGTCCAGGTGCAGGTGGTGGCGGCCGGCTGGTTGGGGAGGCCCTCTCCCGGAACGATCGGTCCACTCACGGTGATGTTCACGTGGAATGCCTTCGTCTTCGCCTCGACGGGCAGACCTTCGGTCTGCAGCGCCGGTCGCGCCTCTGTGCCGACCAGCGTGGCGTCGACGGTGGGATCGAGCGTCTTCTTCGGGAGGAAGGATGGGTACCGCGCAGCCTTCTGCCCCGGTAGGGCGGAGGGGTAGCGCGGCCCACCGCTCCCGCCACAACTTGCGAGAACGAGCGCGCCCAATAGAACGACGATGCAAAGCACGCTGGGGCCGGGCTTGAGTGCCCGGCCCCAGCCGTGATGCTCCCTGCGTACGGTGGAGTCCATCAGTTGCCTGCGGAGCTCCTACCCATTCGTCTCGCGTGACCAATTGCTTCCATTGCCATTGCCATTGCCATTGCTTCCATTGCCATTGCTGCCATTGCCGTTGTGCCCAGGCATGGGAGCGAAGTGCTCGGCGCTGAACACGTCCGGCCCGAAGCCGGCCAGTCCGGCCTGCGCCGCGTAGCCGATGTGGCCCTGTCCGTCGAGGCCCCCGCAGACCGTTCCGGCAGCCAGAGGCGTGTCGGCGTTGGACGGGTTCGCGCAGGACTTCCCGGTCAGGAACAGGTCCTCGAGGCTACGCAGCATGCTGTAGTGGTTGTAGTAGGTGCTCGACACCGTGCCTGGCTTGATGAGCGGGCTGATCAGCACCGTGCCGGTGTCACCGCCACCAGGGGTGAAGTCGGTCGGGTCGAACAGCGGGTCGGCGGTGACACAGCCGCTGGTGGTTGCCGCCTCGCTGCCGCTCGGGCAGGTCGCGCTCGGGACGGTCGACGTGGCTCCTTCGGCACTCAATGTCACGTTGCCGTTGTACCCGTTCGGCAGCGCGACCGGCTGACCGCTGTCGTTGAGCAGCTGGAAGGTGCCGAGCCACGGCTTGGCGAAGTTGTTCGAGGCCGTGCTGTTACTGGTGTTGCCGGAGAGAGCGATCGGTCCCGTGTCACTCACGGCGCCGACGAAGGTGTCGGGCGGGATGGTGTTGCCCCCGGCGTCCGTGCCCGAGACGAGCCGGCCCGTGTCGTCGGCATTGATCTTCGAGTCCCCGACCAGGCTCGAGCCGGCGGCGACCACGGCCGGTTCGGTCGCTTTGCCGGGTGATCCGCTCACATTGGGGCTCTCGTTGGGCAGTCCGAGCGGCCGGTCGATGAATCCCGCGGCGCCCGGCCCGGGCTGCAGCTGCGCACCTGAGCCGTTGGTCACCTCGGGATCGTTCGGGCCGGTCGGCTCGGTGCTCACGTTGTGGCCGTTGATGTTCTCGCCGGCGGCGTCGGCCAGGAGGCCGTAGGCGCCGTAGAGGCTGGTGGCCCCCGGTGCCGTGCTCCCGGGCGAGGCGAAGGACGGCTGGTCCGCCGGTGCCGGGAAGAGCGTGCTGTCGCCGGGGGCGGGCACGTTGTTGAAGCTGTTGCCGATCGTGAACGGCGGGTTGGCCTCGTCAAACGTGACATCGATCATTCCCCCGTCGGCGAAGGCCGCGGACTGCTCGATCATCGGGATGTAGTAGCGCAGGAACAGGTCGGCCGCGTAGAGCCCACCCGTGTAGTTGGTCGGGGTCGTCGCCTCGGGGTCGTCGGCCGGGAGGCCGGCCGGGGTGTAGTTCGGCGTGCCGTTGGCGTGGAACGCCCCGGAGAGGTTGTTGCCCTGGCAGCTTGCGTCGTGGGCGTCGCTGCAGTTGTTCGGCGTGATCCAGTTGAACGCCGGAACCTGGTTGGCCGGGAGGCTCAAGTCGTGGGCCAGACCGTACGTGGGGTCGTCGAGGTTGGCCACGTGGTTGGCGTCACAGTTGGTGTCCGTCTTCCCGTTCGTCGGGGCGCCCGGTCCGTCGAACTCCGGCCCGGTCGGCTGGTTGAGGGCCGGCTGGGCCGGGTAGGTGACGCCCGTCTGCGTCCCGGCGGACTCGCCGGTCAGGGCACCGAACCACCCGGTCGGGAAGTGCTTGGCCACGAACTGGTCGGCCGGGTCGCCGTTGTTGTTGGCGTTGGCCGGCTGGGCACCCGTGAAGCTGCTCACGTCGCCCGAGGGGGCGACGAGATTCGTGGGGTTGGTCACCGCGTTGTTGCTCGACATGCCCGGGTACCCGCACTGCCCGTCGTCACGCCCGGGCACGGTGTCACTGACTCCGGGGGTGGTGCCCGTCACGTACGACGTCGCTCCGACGGGCTGGGCTCCCCCGAGGTCCTGGGCGTAGGCCTTCCAGGAGACGCCGGCCGCGTTGTACTGGTTGAACAGGGTCGTGACGTCCGTCGGGTAGACGCAGCCGCTGCTGCCCAGGTTGGCGTCGATGCCTCCGTGGACGAGGAGCTGGCCGAAGTTGCCGTTGTTGGCGGCCGTGGCATTCGGCGCGACGGTGTTGATCCCCGCACCGTCGGTGGTGTGGTCGGTGTCGGTCACCGTCCCCACCGTGCCGTTGGTGATGATCCCGCTGTTGTTGTTCGTCATGCTCGCCGTGGTCGAGCAGTCGTCCTGCACGTCCCAGGACGGCGACTGGCCGGACACCAGCGAGACGTAATTGTCCATGCTGAAGTGGCCGGTGCCGTAGTAGTTCGTCAGCAGGGCTCCCTGCTGGGGGAGCGTCTGCCACAGGTAGCTGTTCTGGTTGAGGCCGGTGAAGGTCTCGTCGTAGGACTTGTTCTCCAAGATGACGACCCACACGTGCTTGACCGCGCCCACGGGGGTGCCGGTCGAGGTGATCACGCACTGCGCCTGGCTGGGATTGCTCCCGCTGGGAATCTGCAGCGAGCTGCCCGCGGGGCACGTCGTCGCGCCCGGGGGGGAGGCGGACGCCGAGGGCATTCCCCCGGCCGCGGCCGAGATGCTGGCGCCCGACAGGGCGATCAGCCCGATGGCCGCGGACGCCATCGCCCCGCTCCGCACTCGGTGTTGCCGGAACCTCTTGGAGATTCGCACCAGTCCTCCTCGATAGGCCTGAGATCCACAATGGGTTGGCGCAAACCTAGGATCGGCGGGTTACGCCGAAGATGACATCGTGCTACGAGGGCCTTATTTCTGTGTGACGGGACCGCGAACACGGAACCGTTCCGGAGATCGAGATCTTCCCCGGGAGACTAGGGAAGCTGAGGGAATCAGCCCGGCTGCTTGCCGAGACTCCTCCCGAGTTTGTGGATCCTCGTCCGGACCGAGGCCGGGAGCAGCTTCTGTTCGGAAGGGCAGAGCGTCAGCAACGCCACGCCCTCGATGGTGTTGAAGGTCGTCACCGACAGGGGAAGATGGGTCTGGGACTCCGTGCCCCTGGCACCTGTCGCCTCCTCGACCAGCGCATCATCGAGGCCTCCGCCGCGTTTGAGCAACGCGCAGAACGCCGACCCGTCGGTCAACAGCGCGCGGAGGGCGACGTTCCCCTGCTTCTGCTCGTAGGCGGCCAGCGCGGGGTCGGCCTCGGCGACACCCGTGAAGAACTTCGTGTCCTGCGCGTAGGAGGTTCTCGGCGCGGTGAGCGGCGTCGAAGACCGAGACGACGTCAGGGCTGCCGGCGTGCTCGCCGCAGCGGATCCCGCGGGGCCGAGCAGACCGAACGCCCCGCCGACGAGCAAGACAGCAAGGAAGGCAACAAGCAAGACAACGATGCGGCGCAAAGGCATGGTCACTGCCGCCACGGCGCCAGTGTGGCACACCACTTCCCGGCGGCTCGCTCGCCTGTGGCCGAACGCGAACGGAGACCAAACTCCGTCACCCGGGCGACACCCGGCCATCGCTCACGGCCGCATTGTGGGCCGGCACACGCGCCGAGGCCGGGTCCGCAGACCCGGCCTCGAGGCCCGACACGACCAGTACGGTCGCGCCGGTGACAGCTCATGCGGCGGCAGGGCTACATCATCCCGCCCATGCCACCCATGCCGCCCATGCCGCCGCCCGCCATGGCGGCGGCCGCGGCCGCGGCGTCCACCTTCTCGGGCTTGTCGGCCACGAGGGCCTCGGTGGTGAGCAGCAGGCCGGCGATGGAGGCCGCGTTCTGCAGGGCCGAGCGGGTGACCTTGGCCGGGTCGATGATGCCGGCCTTGACCAGGTCCTCCATCTCGCCGGTGGCCGCGTTGAGACCGGTGTCGCCCTTGGCCGCCTCGACCTGGGCCACCAGGACGGCGCCCTCGAGACCGGCGTTGAAGGCGATCCAGCGCAGCGGCGCCTCGAGCGCGTGCGCCACGAGCCGCGCACCGGTGGCCTCGTCGCCCTCGAGCGTCTCGGCCAGCGCGTTGACAGGCTTGCGGGCCCGGATGAGCGCCGTGCCACCGCCGGCCACGATGCCCTCCTCCACCGCGGCGCGGGTGGCGGACAGCGCGTCCTCGATGCGGTGCTTCTTCTCCTTGAGCTCCACCTCGGTCGCGGCGCCGACCTTGACGACCGCCACGCCGCCGGCCAGCTTGGCCAGGCGCTCCTGGAGCTTCTCGCGGTCCCAGTCCGAGTCGGTGTCGTCGATCGCCCGCTTGATCTGGGCGACGCGGCCCTTCACGTCCTCGGACGAGCCGGCACCCTCCACGATCGTGGTGTCGTCCTTGGTCACGATGACGCGCCGGGCGCTGCCCAGCAGGTCGATGGTGGCGCTCTCCAGCTTGAGGCCGATCTCCTCGCTGATGACCTGGGCACCGGTGAGGACGGCCATGTCCTGGAGCATCTCCTTGCGGCGCTCACCGAAGCCGGGGGCCTTGACGGCGACGGAGGTGAAGGTGCCGCGGATCTTGTTGACGACCAGGGTGGCCAGGGCCTCGCCCTCGACGTCCTCGGCGATGATCAGCAGCGGCTTGCCGGTCTGCATGACCTTCTCGAGCACGGGCACCAGGTCGTGCACCGCGCTGACCTTGGAGTTGTAGAAGAGGATGACCGGCTCGTCGAGCACGGCCTCCTGGCGCTCGGCGTCGGTCACGAAGTACGGGGACAAGAAGCCCTTGTCGAACTGCATGCCCTCGGTGAGCTCGAGCTCGATGCCGAAGGTGTTGGACTCCTCGACCGTCACCGTGCCGTCCTTGCCGACCTTGTCGATGGCGTCGGCCAGCACGTCGCCAATGGCGTTGTCGGCGGCCGAGATGGAGGCCACCTGGGCGATCTCGGTCTTGCCGCCGACGTCCTTGGACTGCTTGGCGATGCTGTCGACCACGGCGCGGACCGCCTTCTCGATCCCCTTCTTCAGGCCGGTCGGGCTGGCACCGGCGGCGACGTTGCGCAGACCCTCGGAGATGAGCGACTGGGCCAGCACGGTGGCGGTGGTGGTGCCGTCACCGGCGACGTCGTTGGTCTTGGTGGCGACTTCCTTGACCAGCTGGGCGCCCATGTTCTCGAACGGGTCGTCCAGCTCGACCTCACGGGCGATGGACACACCGTCGTTGGTGATGGTGGGGGCGCCGAACTTCTTCTCGATCACCACGTTGCGGCCCTTCGGCCCCAGGGTGACCTTCACGGTGTCGGCCAGCTTGTTGACGCCGGCCTCGAGTCCGCGCCGGGCGGACTCGTCAAACTTCAGGATCTTGGGCATGACTCTGTCGAAACTCCTCTCGAGTTCTCGAATCTCAGGGAAACTTCCGGGAGGCCGCCGCACCGGCCCGGGGTGAACCGGGGCGGCGGGCAGACCCGGAATGAATGTGACCGATCAGGCCAGCTTGGCCAGAACGTCGCGGCCCGAGAGGATGAGGAGGTCCTCGCCCTCCACCGTGATCTCGGTGCCGCCGTACTTGGAGTAGACGACCGTGTCGCCCGCGGCGACGTCCATGGGGATGATCTCGCCGGTGTCCTCGGAGCGGCGGCCCGGGCCTACGGCGATCACCTCACCCTGCTGGGGCTTTTCTTTGGCGGTGTCGGGAATGACCAGGCCAGAGGCAGTGGTCTCCTCGGACTCGCCGGGGCGGACGACGATCCGGTCATCGAGGGGCTGCAGCTTCATTTGGAACGGGCCTCCTTGGCACTCTGTTAGCACTCTCGGGTTGCGAGTGCCAGAGTAGCGGGCCGAGCGGGCACTGGCAACCTGGGCGCTGCTCCGTTTCCTCTCCGGTCCCTTCCGCCTTCCCTTCGCCTCCCGTTCTGGGTCTCGTCCGGCCTCGAACCTGCCCCCTGACCGCCTCGGATTTACCGAGCCTGTACCGGGCTGTCGTACAACGCTCCTACGACCGTGATTGCTCGCGAGCCCTAAGGTCTCCAGGCCGGCGAGCGCCCTGTCGAGGTTCCAAGGAACGAGGAGGGTCTCGATGACAAGGCATCCGAGGGTCGCGACAGCCGTTTCGATCGCGACAACCGTCGTCCGGGCCTCGCGCTGACGCTCAGCAACGGAAGCGGGCACTCCTTTCTCGGACTCACGAAGGACATGAAGCTGGGCCAGACGAGCGGCTCGGTCCTCGAGCCGCCTGAGACGCTGGGCGGCGAGTCCGGGATCTCGTTGGTGATGCCCATCACGTATCGAGGCATCACGTTGAAGGCGAACATGACCATCGCCGACGCGGCCCGGGGTCGGTTGAGCCACTTGATGATCCTCACCTCGTTCGTGGGACCGGCGCCTGTCCACCTCCAGGGCCACCTGCTCTCTCTGATCGCGGACCCGTAGAGGGGCACGGTCACTCCGGCGGTCGGCCAGGCAGCCTTGCGCGGGGTCGCCACACTCACCAACCCGAAGACCCTCCGCTGCGTGACCGCCCCGGCATCGGGACCGCTCGAGCACCAGCTCTTCGCATATCCCACCGCACAGGCACCCTGAGCACCGCGAACCCGGACCGGCACCCCGGGGGCCGGTGTCGCTACGCTCCCGGGCGTCTCCCACGACCGGAAGGGACACTGATGGCGCCAGCCAGCCCGAAGAGCGATCCCGACCGCTGGTGGCACGGCGGCGTCTTCTATCAGGTGTACCCCCGCTCGTACGCGGACGCCAACGGTGATGGAGTGGGCGACCTGCCCGGCATCGTGTCCAAGCTCGATCACCTGGCGCGCCTGGGCATCACCGCGGTGTGGCTGTCGCCGGTGACCGCGCTCGCCCAACCGCGACTGGGGCTACGACGTCTCGGACTACCGCGCCATCGATCCCGCCTTCGGGACGCTCGACGATCTCGACACCCTCGTGCGCGAGGCGGGCGAGCGGGGCATCCGCGTCCTGCTGGACCTGGTGCCCAACCACACCAGCGACCAGCACGCGTGGTTCGTCGACGCGCTGGAGCGGGCGGGACTCGGCGCACCGCGACTACTACGTCTGGGCCGACCCCAGGGCCGACGGCGGCCCGCCCAACAACTGGGTCAGCATCTTCGGCGGCTCCGCCTGGGAGCTCGATCAGGCGAGCGGCCAGTACTTCCTGCACAATTTCGAGGCGGCACAACCGGACCTGAATTGGTGGAACGAGGAGGTGCGGCGCGAGTTCGACGACATCCTGCGCTTCTGGTGGGACCGCGGCGTGGCGGGCTTCCGTATCGACGTGTGCAACATGATGATCAAGGACAAGGAGCTGCGCGACAACCCGCCGGCCACCGAGGACGACCCCTTGGACCAGCAGTTCATGGGGCAACGCGCCGTCTACAACACCGACCGTCCCGAGGCCCACGACATCCTGCGTCGCTGGCGCGCCCTCGTGGACACCTACGAGCCCCAACGGATCCTCATCGGCGAGACCAACGTGGAGCAGCTGCCCACGCTGATGCAGTTCTACGGCAACGGGCGGGACGAACTGCACGGCGGCTTCAACTTCGTGTTCATCAACGCGCCGTTCGAGGCGGGCGCGCTGCGCACCGTCGTCGAGGACACCGAGGCCCTCCTGCCCGAGGGAGCATGGCCCATCTGGACGGCGTCCAATCACGACGTGTCCCGGCTGGCCACCCGCTGGGCGGCCGGCGACCCGGCCAAGGTCAAGGTTGCCCTGCTTCTCCTGCTCACCCTGCGGGGCACGCCGTTCCTGTTCCAGGGCGACGAGATCGGGCTGGTCGACGGCCCCATTGAGAGAGAGGACGTCCTCGACGCGGTCGGGGCGCGCTTCTGGCCCGTCTACAAGGGCCGCGACGCGGAGCGCACGCCGATGCCGTGGAACCGCGGGCCCGGCGGCGGGTTCACCCCGGCGGGCGTCCGCACCTGGCTGCCCATGGCCGACCCGGCGCTGTGCAACGTGGCCGACCAGGAGGGCGACCCCGACTCCGCGCTCGAGCTGTGCCGCCGGGCCATCGTGGCCCGCCAGGCCGGCGAGGATCTCGCCGTCGGGCCCTACCGGTCGCTCGCCTCGCCGGAGGACACCTGGGCCTACGCCCGGGGGGACGGCACCACCGTGCTCCTCAACATGAGCGGCGGCGACGCGACCTTCGACGGGGTGGTCGGGACGGTGACGGTGAGCACCGAGCACGACCTCGAGGGGTCGGTCATGGAGGGCGCGTTGACGCTGCCGTCCTGGAGTGGTGCCGTCGTGACGCGATGACCCGGCGCTTCGTGCTGTGCAGTACGCCGGCGCAAGGCCACACGGCGCCGCTCCTGGCGGTGGCCCGCCGGCTCATCGACGAGGGGCACGAGGTCGTCTTCTTCACGACCGCGGACTACCGGGAAAAGGTGGAGGCGACGGGCGTCCGCTTCGAACCCTTCGCGGCGGAGGACGACGCCCACGACCTGATGGTGGCCAATCCCGCGGCGAGTCCTCGTCCAAGCGGGGCGTGCGCGGCGTCAAGGACGACCTACGGCGGATCTTCATCGGCCCGCTCCCGGGCCAGTGCCGAGGCCTGCGCGCCATCCTCGACGGCTTCGCCGCCGACTGCATCGTCGTCGACACCATGTTCCTCGGCGCACTCCCCCTGGCCCTGGGCCCGCGGCGGTGCGCCCCGCGCTGGCCTGCATCGGCGTCATGCCCTACGCGTCGCGCAGCCGGGACACGGCGCCGTTCGGGGTGGCGTTCCAGCCGGGTGGCGGACCGCTCCGCCGCGTCCGCAACGCCGCCTTGAACTGGGCTACCGAGCACGTCGCGATGGCCGACATCCAGCGCTTCGCCCGGCGCCGGCTGGCCGAGGCCGGCACGCCCGGCTTCCCGGGCTACCTCATCGACCTGCCCCCGAAGGTGGTCGACGCCTACCTGCAGGCAACGGTGGCCGGCTTCGAGTACCCGCGCTCCGACCTGGCCCCGACGGTGCGCTTCGTCGGGCCGATCCTGGCCCCACCGTCGCAGTCCTTCGAGGAGCCGGCGTGGTGGGGCGAGCTCGGGAGCGGTCGCCCGGTCGTCCATGTCACCCAGGGCACGCTCGACAACGCGGACCTGGGTCGCCTGCTCCTGGTCACCGTCCGGGCGTTGGCCCACGACGACGTGCTCGTGATCGCCACCACCGCGGGCCGGACCCGGGGCCGCTGCGGCGGGGGCTGCCGGCCAACGTGCGGCTGGAGCGCTTCGTCCCCCACGATCTCCTGCTCCCCCACGTCGACGTCATGGTGACCAACGGCGGCTACGGCGGGGTGCAGCAGGCGCTGGCCCACGGCGTCCCCCTCGTCGTGGCCGGCGACAGCGAGGACAAGCCCGAGGTGGCCGCCCGCGTGCAGTGGTCGGGCACCGGCATCAACCTGCACACGGGGCGGCCCTCGCCGGCCATGGTGGCCCGGGCCGTGCGCCGGGTGCTCGTCCGCCGGACCTACCGGCGGCGGGCGCTGGCGCTCCAGGCCGAGATCGCGGCGAGCGACCCCCTCGGGACGATCAGCGCCACGCTCGCCGAGCTGTGCGCGGCGAACGACACCGTGCGCGGCCAGCAGGCGGGCGCGGGCGCGTCGCTGCGTCCGTAAGCGGGCCCACCAGGCGTACCGCCACGGCAGTGGCGCCGGAGCCGTTCTCGGAGCGGCGCGGGTTAGTCTCGGCATGATGCCAGCCGAAGGACGTGTGCGCTGGCCGCGGGTGAGCAAGGCTCCGGGTCCCGCCCGGCCCGAATCCTTCCCCGACTCGGGACTGCTGGAGGACCTCCCGGCCGCCGAACTGCACCGGGGGCTCTTCCACCTCCTCTTCGGCCGTGAGCCCGCCCCCGACGATCCCTTCGTGGCCGAGCTCGAACGCGGCGCGACGAGCCCGCGCCAGCTCATGGAGTGGCTGATCCATTCAGCCGAGTGGAGCCACTCCGCGCCGATGACCGAATTCGGCCCGTCACTGCACTATGGGCGCGGCGTCTTCATCCGCAGCCTGCCGAGGGCACGGCGGATCCTCGACATCGGCGGCGTGGCCCTCGGGGTCCCCTACGGCGCGCTCGTCCTGATGGGCTACCCGTACGCGTTCGAAGAGATCGTGATCGTCGACCTGCCGAGCGAGGACCGCCACGAGCTGTACCAGGACGACCAGCGCTTGACCTCCGTCGACGTCGCCGGAGGGCGGGTCAGCTACCGCTACCACTCCATGACCGACCTGAGCAGCTACCCGTCGGCGTCGTTCGACATGGTCTACAGCGGGGAGAGCATCGAGCACATCACGCGTGGAGGCCGAACACGTGCTGGCGGATGCACGGCGCGTCCTCAAGCCGGGCGGGATCCTGGCCCTCGATACCCCCAACGCCAATCTGACCCGGCTGCAGCAGGACGCGTACATCGACCCCGACCACAAGTACGAGTACCGGCACGCCGAAATGGCGGCCATGCTGCGCGGCAACGGCTTCGTGATCGAGCGGGCGATGGGGATCAACTACGGCGGCGAATCCGTGGCGCGGGGCGTCTTCGATCCCACCGAGCTCGCCACCAAGCGCGGCATGTTCGACGACATCGAGAATTGCTACCTGCTCGCCTATGTGTGCCGGCGGCCGCACCGTCCGACGCCTCGGACGTCGCTCGAGCGGGCGTGGTGGAGCGTCGCCGGGACGCAGGCCACACCGCGGCGGGCGTTCGGCCGGGCCCGCCGCCTCCTCGCCCGCTGACGTGCCGACGTCGGCCAATTCAACTTACATGACGCCGGGCGGCCCGTTTCCTACCGGTCGAGGGGGGACATGTCCGCGTAGCGGTCGCCTTTGGCGGGCGCGACGGTGTCGAGCACGGCGAGGTCCTCCTCGGTCAGCTCGACGTCGAGGGCGGCCACGTTCTCCTCCAGGTAGGTGCGGCGCTTGGTGCCCGGGATCGGGGCCACGTCGCGTCCGGCCGCCTGCACGAAGGCGAGCGCGATCTGCCCGGATGTGCAGCCCTTGGCCGAAGCGAGCTGGTCGATGACCTCGACGATGGCGACGTTGTCGGCCAGGTTGTCGCCTTGGAACCGGGGCTGGTAGCGGCGGAAGTCGCCCTCGTCCAGGTCGTCGAGCGAGCGCAGGGCGCCGGTCAGGAAGCCGCGGCCGAGCGGACTGTAGGGAACGAAGCCGATCCCGAGCTCGCGCAGCGTGGGCAGGATCTCCTGCTCGGGGTCGCGCGACCACACCGAGTACTCGGTCTGCAGAGCGGAGATCGGGTGCACGGCGTGGGCCCGCCGGATGGTGGCGGGCGCCGCCTCGGAGAGGCCGAGGAAGCGCACCTTGCCCTGGCCCACGAGCTCGCCCATTGCCCCGACCGTCTCCTCGATCGGGGTGTCGGGATCCACGCGGTGCTGGTAGTAGAGGTCGATGTGGTCGACGCCGAGCCGAAGGAGCGAGCCGTCGCAGGACTGGCGCACGTACTCGGGCCGGCCGTTGACGGCGCGCCTGGCCGGGGAGTCGGGGTCACGCACGACGCCGAACTTGGTGGCGATGACCGCCTCGTCGCGGTGCCCGGCCAGCGCCCTCCCGACGAGCACCTCGTTGGTGTGCGGGCCGTACATGTCGGACGTGTCGAAGAAAGTGACCCCCAGCTCGAGCGCCCGGTGGATGGTGGCGATGGACTCGGCGTCGTCCCCGGGGCCGTAGAAGTCGGACATCCCCATGCAGCCGAGACCCTGGCGCGAGACCCGCAGGCCCTGGTTTCCGAGCGTGATCGTTTCCATGGCTGCACCCTAGGGGTGGCAGGCCCGGGTGGCAGGCCCGGGTGGCCGGCCCGGGGTGGCGGACTCCTCAGGCTCCGGCGTTGGACGTGATGACGCCGGCACGGACAAAGACGGCGCAGCGCCGGTCCGCCGCCATGACGCGGTCGAATTCGGCCCAGTCCTCGTGCGTCCCGCCGGCCGCGACGAAGACCGACCGGATGGTCGCCGGCACGTCGAGACCGGGCGCAGCGCCATCGTCGGGCCCGACCAGGCGCACCGGCCCCGAGACGGCGGCCCAGTCGGCACCGACACGAAAGACGACGGTGGCCCGGCCCGAGGACCGGAGCAGCTCGAGCTTGCGCGCGCCGCCGCCCAGCACCGCGGCGACACCGGGGGACCCGTCCACCGGGTCGGCGTGTACACCTGCACTGACCACCGAGGCGTGTACCGTCCCGTCGGGACGCGCCACGGCGAAGACGGCCAGGTGGTGATCCGCCGCCGCCAGCCGGGTCACATCGCCGAGATCTGCCATTTGGGACAGTCTCCCTCGTCCAGGCATCGTCCGCCCTCGGGGTGTTCTGGAAAACTATCAACGAGTTCGTTGATAGTCCGGAAGATGTCTCCGATGGCCCGGCCAAGTGAGCCCGGCCCAGTGAGCCCGGCCGAGGTGAGTCCGGCCGAGGTGAGCCAGCCCAACGCCGTTCGGCACGCTGATCGAGCTGGGCCAGGGGTAGCCCCGTCCGTCGTCAACGCCGCGTCGCCGGGACACGGCGTGGCGGGCTAGCCCTCCTGGACGGCCAGCCCGGCGGCGGCCAGGTCGTCGAGGCGCCGCGCGTACTCGTCGGAATCGATGTCGTGGACCCACATGACGAGCGCGTCCTGCCCGGTGACCGGGTAGTAGTTCTTGCGCACGGCGACGGGGGCGAACCCGAAGCGGCGGTAGAGCGCCTGGGCGGGGTCGTTGTTGGCCGCCACCTCCAAGGAGATGTGCTTGATCCCCGCGGCGCGCAGGCTTCGAATGCCGTCGACGATCATCGTGATGGCCACTCCCGAACGCTGGAAGGCCGGCGCCGTGGCGATGGTGGTCATGTGCGCCTCTTCGTCCACCATCATGAACCCGATGTAGCCGGCCAGCTCCTCACCGTCCCAGGCGGCGCGGTACTGACGGCCCTTGCGCAGGGCCAGCTCGGAGGTGAAGACCGCGACCGACCACGGCTCGGGGAAGACCGCGCTCTCGATGCGGAGCACGTGACGGAGGTCCCTCCGCTTGAGCTTGTCGATGCGCAGCGTCATCTCCGCGCCGCCCTCAGGCTCGTACCGCACGTGCGAAGTTGCTCTTGGCGTCCGCCTCCCGCATATAGAGGGGGACGACCGCAGCGGGCCCGACTGGCGGTGCTCCCGCGTCCAGCCGTGCCCGGGCCAGGTCGAGCAGAGCCGCCGGTGGCGGGAAGGACAGGCCGGGCCTGACCGTCGCGAGGCCGGGGGTCTCCTGCAGCACCGGCGCGTACCGCTGCGCGCCATCGCCGACGGCGTGCAGCGGCGCGCCGGCGAACTGGCCGAGCGAGGCGACCAGGTCATCGGGCGCGAACAGCCCGGGGGCCAGGCGCGCCACCGGGTCCACCCCCGCCGCCCCGACCTCGTGCACCGTGGCGAAGACCTCGCCCCGCCGGGCGTCGACGCAGGCCAGGACCAAGCCCCGCAGTCCCGCCCCGGCGGCGCCGGCGGTGAGGATGTCCAGGCTGGTCACGCCTACGACCCCGAGGCCGAGCGCCTGGGCCAGCCCCTTGGCCACGGCGACGCCGACCCGCAGGCCGGTGAAGAGCCCCGGACCGACGTCGACCGCCACGACGCCCAGGTCGGCGGGGACCAGATCCACCTGGGTCAGCAGGTGCTCGAGGGCGGGCGTGAGCGTCTCGACGTGGCGACGGCGCCCCGTCAGCGCCAGCTCGGCCTGCACTCCGCCGGGCGTGCGCACGGCGACCGCGACCGTCTCGGTCGCCGTCTCGATCGCAACCATGGCAGGAGGGGTATCGGGTTCGGCCCCGCTCACGGCGTCCGGTCCCCCACCTGCCCGAGGAGCCCGGCCGCGGCGCCCGTCTGGTCGGCCCGGCGACCCCGGCCCACCAGCGTCAGTAGTCGCCGCTCCGGCGCCCCGACGGGATCCGGGACGGTCAGCGTGATCTCGAGCGCGCTCTCCCCCAGGGCCGGTGCGGCCAGGTCGCCCCACTCGACGAGCGCCACCGCGTCCTCCTCGACCAGCTCGGCCAGGGCCAGGTCGGCCACCTCGTCCAGCGAGCCGGTGCGGTACACGTCGGCATGGATCAGCACCCCGACGGGGCTGTCCGCCCCGCAGCGGTACTGGCGCACCAGCGCGAAGGTCGGGCTGGTCACCGGGCCCGCGACGCCGAGCGCCGCGGCGAAGCCCTGGGCGAAGACCGTCTTGCCGGCCCCGAGCTCCCCGATCAAGAGCACGACGTCACCGGCCCGGCACAGCCGGGCCACCCGCCCGGCCAGCTCCTTCGTGGCCTCGGGCGACTCGCTCGTCCAGGCCACGGGCCAGTTCACGCCCGGTCCGCCGCCATCAGGCGCTTCGCCCGCACGAGGTCGGCCCGCATCTCGGCCATGGCCTCCCCGCCCGCCCGCAGGACGTAGGCCGGGTGGTACGTCGGGACCAGGTTGGCCCGGCCGCGCTCGAACACCTGCCCCCGCAGCTCGCGAATGCCCCGGTCCGTGTCGAGCAGGAGCTTGGTGGCGAAGTTCCCCAGCGTGACGACGACGACAGGGTCGATGAGGGTGATCTGCTCGGTGAGGTACGGGCGGCAGGCCTCGATCTCCTTCGGCGCCGGATCGCGGTTGTTGGGCGGGCGGCACTTGACGACGTTGGCGATGTAGCACTCGGCCCGGGTCAAGCCGATCTCCTCCCACATCAGGCGATCGAGCAGCTTGCCCGAGCGGCCGACGAAGGGCTCCCCGGCCAGGTCCTCCTCGCGGCCCGGCCCCTCGCCCACGAAGAGCAGGTCGGCTGCGGCGTCGCCCACGCCGAAGACAACCTGGGTGCGCCCCTTGGCCAGCGGGCACAGGGTGCAGGTCGAGGCGGTGCGCCGCAGCCGCTCCAGGACGTCGGCGTCAGGCACCGGGCGCGTCGGGGCGGTTGACCACGATCCGGGGCATGCGCGGCCCGACGCCGCACACCACCTCGTAGCTGATCGTCCCCAACAGAGCCGCCCAGTCGTCAGCCGTGATGACCTCGCTCCCCTGCCGCCCGAGGAGCACGACCTCGTCGCCGGGCCGCACCGAGTCGTCGTCGCCGCAGTCGACCACGATCTGGTCCATCGTCACCGCCCCGGCCAGGGGACGGCGCACACCGCCGATGAGGACCTCGTAGCCGCCGTCGAAGAGGCTCCGCGGCACCCCGTCGGCGTAGCCGATGGGCACCGTGGCGACCAGCGCGCGCCTCGGGAGGGGGCGCAGTCGGCCGTACGAGGGGCGCTCCCCCGCGTCGAGCGCGCGCACCGCCACCACCCGCGCCTTGAGCGCCATGGCCGGGCGCAGCCGCCGGCCGTTCGCCTGTTCGTCGAATGAGCTCCGGACCGGTCCGACCGGGAGGTAGCCGTAGAGGCCGAGCCCGCAGCGCACCAGGTCGTGCCGCGAGCGGGGGAAGGCCACCGTGCCCGCCGTGTTGGCGGTGTGCAGCAGCGGCGCCGTGATGCCGGCGGCGGCCAGGTCGGCCACGAGGCGGTCGAAGAGGTCGAGCTGCCCCTCGGTGAAGGCGCCGTCCTCGGCCCGCTCGCCGTCGGCGACGGGCAGGTGGGTCCACACCCCCTCGAGCCGGAGCAGCGGCTCGCCCCGCACCGCGGCCGCGATGTCGTGCAGGTCCTCGGGCAGCGCCCCGACGCGGTGCATGCCCGTGTCGACTTTCACGTGGACGTCGACCGGCCGTCGGGCGGCGCCCGCCGCGGCGGTGAAGGCCGCGATGCCCTCGGCGGAGTACAGCGTCGGCGTGAGCCCGTAGGCCACCGCGGCGGCGGCTGCGGCGGGGTCGCACTCGCTCAAGAGCAGCACCGGGGCGGTGACTCCGTGCTCGCGTAGCTCCACCCCCTCGTCGACCAGCGCCACGGCCAGCCGGGTCGCGCCGCCGGCCAGCGCGGCCCGGGCGACCGCCGGCCCCCCGTGGCCGTACCCGTGCGCCTTGACCACCGCGCACAGCTCGGCCGGCGCCGCCAGGTGGGCCAGCACGGCCGCGTTGTGCGCGATCGCGGCCAGGTCGATCTCGGCCCACGCCGGGCGTGAGCGCGCCTGGGCCATCGTCACGGCCGCGTCCTCGTCCGCCGGGACCGGGGCGACGAGCCTCACCCGCGCACCCTCAGCCATGGGCGCTGCCGTCCCCTCCCGCCGGCGCCGGCACCGCACCCGGCTCGGACAGGAAGGCCGCCACCAACGCCGGCAGGTCGCCGGCCACCAGGCCCTGCGCCGGGCCGAGCGACGCCGCCCGCCCGTGCACGTGGGCGCCCAGTGCCGCCGCCTCGAAGGGCGCCAGCCCCCGGGCGCAGAAGGCGCCGATGACGCCCGAGAGGACGTCGCCGCTGCCGGCCGTGGCCAGGGCGGGCCCACCGGCGGCGGCCAGGAGCACGTCGGGGAGGGGCCCGCCGGGGGCGGCAACCGCCGTGAGCGGCCCCTTCAACAGGACGACGGCACCGGTGACGCCCGCCAGGTGGCGCGCCGCAGCGAGCCGGTCGTCCGCCGGGGCGGCACCGCTGAGGCGCGCGTACTCGCCGTCGTGGGGAGTGAGGATGGTCGGTGCGCTCCGTTTGTCGAACAGGGTGCGGGCGGGTTCCGTGCCGCCGAGCGCGGTCAGCGCGTCGGCGTCGATCACCAGCGGGACCGGCACGGCGACGACGAGTGCCCTGATCTCCGCCGCGGTGGCCTCGTCGGTGCCGAGCCCGGGGCCGATGACGACGGCCTTGCACTTGGCCGTGGCCTCGAGGAAGGCGCCGGCCCACTCCGCCGCGGGCAGTCGCATCCGCACGGCCTCGGTCGGCCAGGGCGCCGCGGGATCCCCCGGGGCACCGAGCCTCAGCATGCCGGCGCCGGCGGCCATGGCGCCGCGGCTGCACAGGATGGCCGCACCCTCCATGCCCGCCGAGCCGGCGGCCACCCCGACCGCGGTCGTCCACTTGTTGACCTGGCGGGGGCGCGATGGGAGGCGCGCCACGTCGGCATCCTCGACCAGCAGCGCCCGCGGTGTGGGGAACCCGATCCCGATGTCGGCGACCTCGACGGCACCGCTGCACACCGCCCCGCGACCCTGCAGCAGGCCGGGCTTCAGCGCGGCGAACGTGACCGTGCGGTCGGCCTGCACGGCCTCGCCCGGTGCCTCCCCACTGTCGGCGTCGACGCCCGAGGGGATGTCGATGGCGAGGACCTGGGCGCCGGCCGGAGCGCCGGGAGCGTCGTACGAGCCGCGGAACCCGGTGCCATAGGCGCCGTCCACCACGAGGTCGCACGGCGGCAGGGTGACCCCGCCCGCCGCCGCGGCCTCGAGCACGCGTACCCGGGCCCCCCGCCGTTCCAGGAACGACGCGGCGACCCGGCCGTCGGCACCGTTGCTGCCCTTGCCCACCACGACGACCACACGCCGACCGTAGGCGCCGCCGAGCAGGCGGAGCGCGGCGTGGGCCGTAGCCGTGCCGGCTCGCTGTACCAGAGTCTCGTGGGAGACGGTCTCGAGGGCCGCCGCATCGGCCGCCCGCATTTCCTCGCGGGTCAGGACGGCGCGCATGGGGCCTGCTCCGCGACGACGAAGGCGATCGCCACGCCGTCGGTGTGGGTGAGCGAGAGGTGAAAGGTGCCCGCGCCCGCGCGCCCGCCAGCTCGGCGGCGGCGCCGTGGAGCACGAGGTAGGGGGCGTTCCTCGTGGCACCCTTCCCCGGCGTCCGGCACACCTCCACGTCGGTGAGCGCGAAGCCGCCGATCCCGGAGCGGAGCGCCTTCATGACCGCTTCCTTGGCGGCGAAGCGCGCCGCCAGGCTCTGGGCCACGTCGGCCGAGCCGCCGGCGTCGGAGCGCTCCGACTCGGTGAAGCACCGAGCCGCGAAGCGGGGGCGGCGGTCGAGCACCCGCCGGAACCGCGCCACGTCCACGGCGTCGACCCCGACGCCGGCGAGGGCCCCGGCCGGAGCGGGAGCATCGAGGCTCACTCGACGGTCACCGTCTTGGCCAGGTTCCGGGGACGGTCAGGGTCGTGCCCGTGGAGGCGGGCCAGGCGGTAGGCCAGCTGCTGCAATGGCACCACGCCGACCACGGGCGAGAGCAGCGGGGAGGTCGGCGGCACCCACAGCACGTGGTCCGCCGCCGCGGCCGACTCTTCGTCACCGTCGTCGGCCAGCAGCACGACGGTGGCGCCGCGACTGCGCACCTCCGCGATGTTGGAAAGCATCTTCTCCCACAGTGGGTTGCGCGTGGCGATGCCGACCACGACGGTGCCCGGCTCAATCGAGCGCGATCGGCCCGTGCTTGAGCTCACCCGCCGGGTAGCCCTCGGCCCGCAGGTAGGCCAGCTCCTTCAGCTTCAGCGCGCCCTCCAGGGCGACGGGGTAGCCGACGTGGCGCCCGAGGAAGAAGAAGTCGCGGGCGTCGGTCAGCTTGGCTGCCACGTCGTCGACGTCGCCCGCCCGTTCCAGCGTGTCCCCCACGAGGCCCGGCAGCACTTCCATGGCGTTGAGGATTGCGTTGATCTCCGGCGCCGGCCGGGTGGCGAGGATCTGGGCCAGGTACAGCCCCAGCACCTCGAGCGCCACGATCTGGGCCAGGTGGCACTTGGTCGAGGCCACGCCGATCTCGGGCCCGGCCCGTGTGTAGAGGACGCCGTCGGCGGCGCGGGCCATGGAGGAGTCGACGACGTTGGAGACGACGAGCACCCTGGCGCCCAGGCGTGACGCCTCCCGCATGGCCTCCGACGTGTCGAGCGTCTCCCCCGACTGGGACACCCCGACGCACAGCGTGCGCTCGTTCAGCACCGGGTCGCGGTAGCGGAACTCGCTGGCGATGTCGACCTCGGTCGGCAACTGGACCCAGTGCTCAATGGCGTACTTGGCCACCAGCGCGGCGTGGTAGCTCGAGCCGCAGGCGACGATGAACACCTTGTCGATGCCGCGCAGGTCCGCCGCGCTCAGGCGCATCTCGTCGAGCATCAGCTCGCCGCCCGGACCACGGCGGTCGAGCAGCGTGTCCGCCACCGCCTGCGGCTGCTCGTGGATCTCCTTGGACATGTAGTCCTCGTAGCCGCCCTTCTGGGCCGCCTCGAGATCCCAGGTGATCGTCAGTTGCTCGGGCTCGACCGGTGCGCCGTCGAGTGTGCTGACGGCCAGCGCGCCCGGCGTGAGGACGGCCAGCTCGTCGTCCGCCAGTGCGAAGACCCGGCGGGTGTGACCGATGAGGGCCGGGATGTCCGAGGCCAGGAACGCCATGCCGTCGCTCAGACCGAGGACGAGCGGCGTGGAACGCCGGGCGGCCACGATGGTGTCAGGCTCGTCCGCCGACACGACGGCGATGGAGAACGCGCCCCGCACCCGGCGCAGCATGGTGCGGGTCGCCTCGGCCAGCGTCGCCCCGCCGGCCATCTGCTGCTCAATCAGGTGGGCCATCACCTCGGTGTCGGTGGCCGAGGTGAGTGTGTGGCCCCCGGCCTCCAGTTCGGCCCGCAGTTCGGCGTGGTTCTCGATGATGCCGTTGTGGATCAGGGCCAGCCGGCCGGTGCAGTCGACGTGGGGGTGGGCGTTCTCCACCGTCGGACCACCATGGGTGGCCCAGCGGGTGTGTCCGATGGCCGCGGCGTGCCCGGTGGGCGCGTCCGCCGCCAGCTCCGCCAGCTTGGCGACCGAGTTGGTGCCGCCGGCCGCCCGGGCCCGCCAGACGGAGGCCCCGGGCCCGTCCGGGTCGTCGACCACCATGGCGACGCCGGCCGAGTCGTAGCCGCGGTACTCGAGCTGGTGCAGGGCACCGAGGAGGATCGGGACAGCCTCGGTCTCGCCTGTGACGCCGATGATTCCGCACATAGCGACCCAGGCTAGCTGGGTGCCTGCGGCTGGATCTGCCCCAGGGCGGCCTCGACGACACCGGCGAGCTGGGCTGCGACCGCGTTGGCCTGCGCCTCCACCCGCGCCTCGACCATCACGCGCACCAGCGGCTCGGTACCGCTCGGGCGGAGAAGCACCCGGCCCTCGTGCCCGAGCTCGGCCTCGGCCTTCACGACGGCCTCCCACACCTCGGCGCAATCGGCCAGCCGCTCGGGCTGGGGGATGGGCACGTTCACGAGTCGCTGGGGCACCCGCTCCACCAGCCCGGCCGAGAGATCGGCCAACGAGCGGCCCGCCGCGCTGCACGACGTCGGCCAGCGCGATGCCGGTCAGGATCCCGTCACCGGTGGTCGAGCGCGCCCGGAAGATGATGTGCCCCGACTGCTCGCCGCCCAGGGCCAACCCGTCGGCATCGAGAGCGGCCAGGACGTGGCGGTCGCCGACGTCGGTCTCGCGCACGGCGATGCCGTGGCCCTCCATGGCCAGACGGAAGCCGAGGTTGGTCATGACGGTGACGGCGACGGTGTTGCCCGTCAGCTGGCCCAGCTCGGCCAGGTCGAGCGCAAAGAGGGCCAGCAGGACGTCGCCGTCGACGACGGTCCCGCTGTGGTCGACGGCGATCACCCGGTCGGCGTCGCCGTCGAAGGCCAGGCCGAGGTCGGCATGGAGCTCCACGACCGCACGCGCCAACTCACTCGGGTCGGTCGAGCCGCATCGGTCGTTGATGTTCGCGCCGTCCGGCGCGTTGTGCAGTGCGGTGACCTGCGCCCCGAGCTCGGTCAGCACGCGGGGCGCCAGCGCGCTTGCGGCGCCGTTGGCGCAGTCGACCACGATGCGCAGGCCGTCCAGCCGGCGACCCGCCGCGGTCGCCACGAGGTGCGCCCGGTACAGCTCGACGGCGTCGGGGTCGACGCTGATCCGGCCCACCCCGTGACCGGTCGGGCGGCGGGGCGGGCGGTCCGGGTCGGCCAGGATTGAATCGAGCTCGCGCTCGATCTCCCCCTCGACCTCGACGGGCAGCTTCGTCCCGAGCAGGCTGAACAGCTTGATGCCGTTGTCGCCGAAGGGGTTGTGCGAGGCCGAGATGACGGCGCCGGGCGCCTTGCGGTGCTCGGCCACGGCGGCGACGCCGGGGGTCGGCAGGACGCCGAGGTCGACGACGTCGGCCCCCTCTGCGGCCAGGCCGGCCGAGAAGGCGGCCTGCAGGAGCGGG
Organism: uncultured Acidimicrobiaceae bacterium; assembly: GCA_963764305.1. Lineage (GTDB taxonomy): Bacteria > Actinomycetota > Acidimicrobiia > Acidimicrobiales > RAAP-2 > Bog-473. Next base: position 156,409 of record CAVXSD010000010.1, read on the forward strand.
CCCGAACGGCGGGTGTCGCGGCCGACGACGAAGGTCGGCGCGGGCAGCACACGGGCGGCGGCGCGGCCGAGAGCGAGGGCCAGCTCGGGGGTCAGCTCCTCGTTCGCGACCCCGCGCACACCGTCGGTGCCGAAGCGGGTCGGCGCCATAGCAGTCCTGCTTGCTACCGCTTGGAGTACTGCGGCGCCTTGCGGGCCTTCTTCAGGCCGTACTTCTTTGACTCCTTCTCGCGGGCGTCGCGGGTGAGAAGGCCGGAGCGCTTGAGCGCGCCGCGCAATTCGGGGTCCATTTCGCACAGGCTCCGCGCGATGCCGAGGCGCATGGCGCCGGCCTGGCCCGAGATCCCGCCGCCGTCGATGGTGGCGTCGATGTCGTAGGACTCGGTCATGTTGGTGACGCGCAGCGGCTCGGTCACAAGCATGCGATGTGTTGCGGAGGTGAAGTAGCTCTCAATGGGGAGCTTGTTGACCGTGATGGCGCCCTGGCCGGGGCGGAAGCGGACGCGCGCCACCGCCTGCTTGCGGCGTCCGGTGGTCTGACTCAGTGGTACGGGCATGTGCGAGGGTGATGTCCTTCCTGGGGTGCAGGCTCAGCCGGCGCGGCGGGCCTGGGGTACTTCGAGTGGCTCGGGCTTCTGGGCCGAGTGCGGGTGGTCGGGACCGGCGTAGACCTGCAGCTTGCCGAGCATCTGGCGGCCGAGGGTGTTCTTGGGCAGCATGCCGCGCACCGAGCGCCGGATGAGCTCGGCCGGCTTCTGGTCGAGCAGCTCCGCATAGCTGGTGGAGCGCAGGCCGCCCGGGTAGCCGCTGTGGCGGTAGGCCATCTTGGCGTCGGCCTTGTTCGAGGTGAGGATCACCTTGTCGGCGTTGACCACGATCACGTGGTCGCCGGTGTCGACGTGGGGGGCGAAGTAGGGACGGTGCTTGCCGCGCAGGATGGCCGCCACCGACGAGGCCAGGCGCCCGAGGACGAGGCCGTCGGCGTCCACGACGTACCAGGTCCGCTGGATCTCCGTGACCTTCGGTGAAAATGTGCGCACAAGACCGATCTTTCGCATCCGCGTAGTGGGTGAGACCGCCTCCGGACCTGTCCCGGGGAGGGCTCAGCGGTCCCGGGGGTCCCGAGAGCCGACGAACCAGGATAGGGCCTCCGGGGAGGCCCAGCAAGCCACCGCCACCAGGGGGTCCGGGGCGGGCCGCCGCCCGTCCCCGCCCGGGCCGTCCCGGCGGGGCCGCACCCCCTTCCCGCCGGGGGGCCTCCGCCGTGCCATGGGAGCGCGCCGCATGCACATCGGGATCCAGTTCCTGTGCGAGGCCGCGGCGCTCGCCTTGGTCGGCGGGGTGGCCGGCGCGGTGCTGGGCGCACTGGCGGTGACGATCTGTGCAGCGATCCGCAACTGGGGCACCTCGGTCCCGGCGGGCGTGCTGGCCGGTGCCGTGGGCGTCGCGCTGGCCGTTGGCGCACTCGGCGGGCTGTATCCCGCGTGGCGGGCGTCGCGGCTCAGTCCGGCCGAGGCGCTGCGCTCGGCCTGAGGCCGGCGCAGCATTTCAGTCGTTCGCCGCGTCCGTGGCGTCGGTGGGCTCGGGAGAGTGGGCGTGCGCGTCGTAGGCCACCGAGACCAGGCACAGGCCGTGCGCCGGGCCCGGATCGGGCATGCGGTGGCGCGAGACCGCCCGCAGGCGCTCCATGAGGCCGGCGGCGTTCTCCCTGCCCCGTCCGACCTCGACCAGGCTGCCCACCAGCGAGCGGACCATCTGGTGGCAGAAGGAGGCGGCGGAGATCTCGAAGCGCAGCAGCCGGGCCTCCCCGTCGGCCGCCGCGGCGTCGAGGGCCTCGGGTCCCCGGTCCACGCCCCAGCGGGCCGTCGTGACCCGGCGGAAGAGCGGCTGCGTGGCGTCGGTCCCCACCGGCCGGCGGCAGAACGAGCGGAAGTCGTGCGTGCCCAGCAGCACGTCGGACGCGGTGCGCATGGAACCGAGGTCGAGCGGGTCGCGCACGTGCCAGGCCAGCGCCGCCAGGAGGGGGTCGGGGGCGGGGGCGTTCCAGACGAGGTAGCGGTAGCTGCGGGAGGTGGCCGAGCGGCGGGCGTCGAAGTCCGGGCCGACCGCCTCGGCCCGGCGCACCACCACCTCGGGGGCGAGCTGTCGGTTGAGCGCCCGGGCCAGCCCGGCGCCGTCGAAGGGCAGGGCCGGCAGGTCGACATGGACCACCTGGCCCCGGGCGTGCACGCCGGCGTCGGTGCGGCCGGCGCAGGTGATCACCGGTGCCTCGCTGAGGCGGGCCGTCCGCTCGATCGCCTGGCGCAGTGCGCCGGCGACGGTCGGGACCTCGGGTTGGGGGGCGAAGCCCCGGAAGGCCGCTCCGTCGTAGGCGAGCAGGAGCCTCCAGCGCTGCAGCGCAGCGCCGGCGGGGTGCTCCACCCTCAGACGAACTCGATGCGCGCCATCGGCGCGTTGTCACCGGGGCGTGGGCCCAGCTTGAGGATGCGGGTGTAGCCGCCCGGCCGCTCGGAATAGCGGGGTCCGATCTCCTCGAAGAGCTTGTGGGCCATGTCCTTGTCGCGGATGAGGGCGACCACGTTGCGGTGGTTGGAGGTCCCGCCCTTGCGCGCCGCGGTGACGCATTTCTCCGCCACCGGGCGTAGCGCCTTCGCCTTGGCCTCGGTGGTCACGATGGACTCAGCGGCGATGAGCGAGGCGACCAGGTTGCCCAGCATGGCCTTCTGGTGCGCGGCGGAGCCGCCCATGCGGCGGCCGCGCCTCGGAGTTGCCTGCATGGCGGCTCAGTCCCTCGTGCGGAGCGACAGCCCGCGCTCGTCCAGTCGCTGGACGACCTCGTCTGCCGACTTCTGGCCGAAATTGGTGATGGCCAGGAGGTCGTCCATGGTGCGCTCGACCAGCTCGCCGATCGTGTTGATCTGCGCCCGCTTGAGGCAGTTGCGGGGGCGCTCGGAGAGGTCGAGCTCCTCGATGCGCAGGTCGAGGTCGGGCGACCCGTGGGTGGTGGTGCCCGTGTCCCCGAGCTCCAGCCCCTGCGGCGCCTCCTCGAGGTCGGCCACGAGGGAGACCAGGTTGCGCAGCGTGTCACCGGCCGAGGCCAGCGCCTCGCGGGGCGAGATGGTGCCGTCGGTCTCGATGTCGAGCACCAGGCGGTCGTAGTTGGTCGACTGCTCCACCCGCACCGGCTCGATGTCGAAGGTGACGCGGTGCACCGGCGAGAAGATCGAGTCGATCGGGATGACACCGATGACCGAGGACTTCTTGTTCTTGTCGGCCGAGGCGTAGCCGCGCCCGCGCTCCACGGTCACGTCGACGGCCAGCCGGCCCTTGGCGTTGACCGAGGCGATGTGCAGGTCGGGGTTCAGGATCTCGACGTCGGACGTCAGCTGCAGGTTCGCGGCGGTGGCGTCGGCGGGGCCGCGCACGTCGAGACGGAGCGTCACGGGCTCGTCGGACTGCACCCGGACCAGCAGGTCCTTGAGGTTGAGGATGATGTCGGTGACGTCCTCCTTGACCCCGGGGAGCGTCGTGAACTCGTGCAGCGCCTCGTCGAAGCGGAGCTGGGTCACGGCCCCGCCCGGGATGGACGACAGCAGTGTGCGCCGGAGCGAGTTACCGAGTGTGGTGCCGAAGCCCGGGTCGAGCGGGCCGATGGCGAACCGCTGCCGGTTGTTCTGCTCCTCGTCGACGACTTCGACGATCGGCCGTTGGATGATCAGCATGGTGGGTACTCCTGTTGCAGGGGACGGGGGCTACTTCGAGTACAGCTCGACGATCAACTGCTCCTGAATGGGCTCGTCGATGTGCTCACGCAGCGGCGGGTTCAGGACGGACACCGAGAAGCCGGCATCGCCGGTCTCGAGCCAGGCCGGGGTCTGGCGCTCGAGCGTGTCCATGTTGCGGCGCACGAGGAAGTTCCCCCGCGTGGCCTCGCGCAGCACGACGGTGTCGCCCTTGCGCACCCGGTAGCTCGGGATGGTGACGCGCTTGCCGTTCACGCTCACGTGGCCGTGCCGCACGAACTGGCGGGCCTGGCGGCGGCTCGCTCCCCAGCCGGCCCGGAAGACGACGTTGTCGAGGCGGAGCTCCAGGTTGCGCAGCAGGTTCTCACCGGTGATGCCGCCCTGGCGAGTGGCCTCCTCGTACATGTTGCGGAACTGCTTCTCCAGGATTCCGTAGATGCGGCGCGCCTTCTGCTTCTCGCGCAGCTGGGCCAGGTACTCAGAGCCCTGGCGCATGCGGTCGCGGCCGTGCTCGCCGGGTGGGTAGGCGCGGCTGTGCCGGTCGGTGACCGCCTCGGAGACCGGGCACTTGAGCGAGTAACAGCGCTCGCCCTTCAAGAACAGCTTGGTCCGCTCGCGCCGGCACAGGCGGCACACGGGACCGGTGTATCGAGCCATGGGGTGGGGTTCCTCTTCCTCTGTGTCTCTCGGTTGCGGGGCCTAGACCCGGCGCCGCTTCTTGGGCCGGCAGCCGTTGTGCGGGATCGGGGTGACGTCCTTGATGCCCACGACCTCGATCCCGACCGCAGCCAGGGAGCGGATCGCCGTCTCGCGGCCGGAGCCGGGGCCGCGCACGAGGACGTCGACCTTGCGCACGCCGTGCTCCATGGCCCGCTTGGCACAGGCCTCGGCGGCCAGTTGGGCGGCGAACGGGGTGGATTTTCGTGATCCCTTGAAGCCGACGTTCCCGGCCGAGGCCCAGGCGAGGATGTTGCCCTCGGGGTCGGCGATGGACACGATCGTGTTGTTGAAGGAGCTCTTGATGTGGGCGACCCCGTAGGCGATGTTCTTGCGCTCCTTGCGGCGGGGGCGGCGGGCGCCGGGCTTGGCGGTCTTGGCCACTACTTCTTCACCTTCTTCTTGCCGGCCACCGTCTTCTTGGGGCCTTTACGGGTGCGGGCATTGGTGTGCGTGCGCTGGCCGTGGACGGGCAGGCCCTTGCGGTGGCGCACCCCCTGGTAGCAGTTGATCTCCATCTTGCGCTTGATGTCCTGGGACACGTCGCGCCGCAGGTCACCTTCGACCCGGAAGCTGGTGTCGATGTAGGTCCGGAGCCGGGCGACCTCTTCGTCGGTCAGGTCGCGGACGCGGGTGGACGGGTTCACGTCGACCGCCTGGCAGATCTGCGTCGACAGGGTCGAGCCGATGCCGTAGATATAGGTCAGCGAGATCTCGAGCCGCTTCTCGCGCGGGATGTCCACTCCGGATATTCGGGCCATCTGTCTTCCTCTCCTAGCCCTGCCGCTGCTTGTGACGCGGGTTGTCACAGATCACCCGGACCACGCCGCGGCGCCGGATGACCTTGCACTTCTCACAGATCGGCTTCACGCTTGGCCGAACCTTCACTTGACTCCCCGTCCTACTTGTACCGATAGGTGATCCGACCCCGGTTGAGGTCGTACGGAGTGATCTCCACCTGCACCTTGTCCCCTGGGAGAATGCGGATGCGGTGCATCCGCATCTTTCCCGAGCTATGCGCCAACACCTTGTGTCCGTTCTCCAACTCCACACGGAACATCGCATTGGGCAGTGGCTCGACCACCGTGCCTTCGAGCACGATGGCATCTTCCTTGGGCTTGGGCAGGTGACTCTCTCCTGATCGTCGTTCTGATGTGCTCCCCCGACCGCACCGGTGGCGCGGGGCCGGAACGGGGCGGAATCGGGCGTGGCCATCGAGCAGCCCATCCCCACGGGAACGGACCATGCCCCAGGCCCAGCGAAAAAGTCTACCGCATCCTGGGGGGATTTCCAGCCGGTGTTGGTGAAAGTCCTGGCCGGGCCCCGGATCGGTGGCCTCAGGCCAGGGTGAAAACCTCGGGTCCGTCGGGGGTCACTGCGATCGTGTGCTCGAAATGGGCCGAGAGGCTCCCGTCGGCCGTCACCACGCTCCAGCGGTCCTCGAGCAGCACGGTCTCGGGCGAGCCGACGTTGACCATGGGCTCGACGGCGAACACGTTGCCCGTCTTGAGGGTCGGGCCCTTGGTGCCGGGCCAGTAGTTCGGCACCTGGGGCTGCTCGTGCATGGCCGTGCCGATGGCGTGGCCCACGTACTCCCGGACCACGCTGAAGCCGGCCGCCTCCGCCACGTCCTGGACCGCCCGTCCAATCTCGTTGAGGGAGTTTCCCCTGGTCATCTGCTCGATCCCCGCCCAGAGGCTGCGCTCGGTGACCTCCAGCAGCGCCTCCGCCTCCTTGGAGATGGTGCCGATACCCATGGTGAAGGCGGCGTCGCCGTGGTAGCCCTCGATGATGGCGCCGCAGTCGACGGAGAGGATGTCCCCCTCCTCGAGCACGTAGCCGCCCGGGATCCCGTGGACGATCATGGAATTGGGCGAGGTGCAGATGACCGCCGGGAACCCGTGGTAGCCGAGGAAGTTCGAGGTGGCGCCGCGGCGCTCGAGGACGTCGCGGGCCACCGCGTCGAGGTCGGCGGTGGTCACGCCCGGCTTGGCGGCGGCCCGGGTCGCCTCGTGCATCTCGGCCACGACCTTGCCGGCTCGGCGCATCTTGGCCAGTTCGCCGTCGTTCCGCCTCACCGGTCCGCCTCCTCCCGCAATTGCTTGCGCAGGACGTCGATGGCCCCGACCATACGCCGGGTCACGGCGTCGGGTGAGCCGGTGCCGTTGATCTCGACCAGGAGGTTGCGCTCCTTGTACCAATCGAGCAGGGGAGCCGTCTCCTCCTCGTAGAGGTTGAGCCGGCGCTCGATCGCCTCCTCGGTGTCGTCCTCCCGCTGGACCACCTCGCCGCCGCAGACGTCGCACGTCCAATTGACCAGCGGCGGGGCCGCCGTCGAGTAGTTGGCGCCACAGTCCACGCAGACGCGGCGCGAGACCAGGCGCTTCATGACCAGGTTGGTCGGGACCTGGAGGTCGATCACCAGGTCGAGTCCGAAGGGTTGCATGATCTTCTCGAGCGACTCGGCCTGGACCGTTGTGCGCGGGCACCCGTCGAGCACGAAGCCCCGCCCGGCGGTGTCGCGCTCGGAGAGGCGGCCACCCACCATCTCCATGACCATCTCGTCGGGAATGAGCTCACCTTGGTCCATGAGCGAGTGCGCGCGCTTTCCCAGCGGCGAGCGCGACTTGACCTCGCTGCGCAGCATGTCCCCGGTGGAGACATGCGGCACGACGTAGTGATGGGAGAGGCGCACACACTGCGTCCCCTTCCCGGCCCCCTGCTTGCCGAGGACCACGAGCCTGACCCCGGGAATCACCGGCGCCTACTTGAGGAAGCCCTCGTAGTTGCGCATCATCAACTGGCTGTCGATCTGGCGCATGGTCTCGAGGGCGACGCCCACCGAGATCAGCAGGGTGGTCCCGTAGAAGGGGAAGCGGTTCAGGTGCCAGAGCGCCATGAGCAGTGAGGGCACGACGGCCACGGACCCGAGGAACAGTGCCCCGACGACCGTGATGCGGCTGAGGATGTGCGCGAAGTACCGCTCGGTGGGCGGTCCCGGCCGGATGCCGGGCACGAACCCGCCCTGCTTGCGGATCAGGTCGGCCTGCTGGTGGGGGTCGAAGGCGACGTACACGTAGAAGAAGGTGAACATCACGATCAGCAGGAAATACGCCAGGATGTAGAAGAAGCTCGTCGGGGTCAGGCTGTTGCGCACGAAGTTCTGGAACCAGTTCCACGGGACGACGTTCGAGAGCAGCACCGGGATGTACAGCACCGAGCTGGCGAAGATGATCGGGATCACGCCGGACTGGTTGACCTTGAGCGGGATGTAGGTGGAGCTGCCGCCGTACATTCGGCGGCCGACCACCCGCCGGGCGAACGTGACGGGAATTCGCCTCTGGCCCTGATCCATGAAGACGATGAAGACCAGCAAGGCCAGCGAGACGATGATGATGATCGAGAATTTCGCCCGGCCCCCTTCCTCGTAGATCGCCTTGAATCCCGTGGGGATGGCGGCCACCACGTTGGCGAAGATCAGGATCGACATGCCCTGGCCGATGCCGCGCTGGGTGATGAGCTCGGCCAGCCACATGACGAAGGCCGTGCCGGCGGTCAGGATCAGCACCATGAAGAGGGCCAGCGGCCAGTTGAAGCTGGGGATGAGGTCGACGCTGGTGCCGAGCAGGGCCGAGTCGTGGCCGTGGAAGGCGTAGACGAGGCCGGAGGACTGCATGACGGCCAGGGCCACCGTGAGGTAGCGGGTGGTCTGGGTGATCTTCTTCTGGCCGACTGCGCCCTGGTCGCGCCACTCCTCGAGCTTGGGGATGACGGTGGAGAGCAGCTGAATGATGATGGAGCTCGTGATGTAGGGCATGACGCCCAGGCCGAAGACGGCCAGGCGCACCAGGGCGCCCCCACTGAAGAGGTTGAGGAATCCGAGCACACCCGACGCGGAGGCCGAGCTCTCGAGGCTCTGCAGGCGCGACCAGTTGACACCGGGTACCGGGACGTTGGCCCCGATCTGGTACAGGGCGATGATGGCCAGCGTGAAGACGACCTTGTTCCGAAGGTCGGGGACCCTGAAGATGTTGGCGAGACGGGAGAGCATGGCCCTTCCTCTCAGTGCGGTCCCGGTGCGGTGGCCACTAGCGGTTCATCAGGGCGTTGCCCGAGGCGGGCGGGCGCCCGTCCGCGAACGGAAGTGCCTCGCGCTCGACGCGACCCCCGGCGGCGGTGATGGCCGCCTCGGCCGACTTGGAGAAGGCGTGGGCCGAGACCCGGACCGGACGGCTGAGCGAGCCCTGGCCCAGGATCTTCACCAGGGCCTTCGGGCGCACCAGACCGGCCTCGACCAGCGTCTCGATCGTGACCTCGTCGGCGCCCAGGGCGTCGAGCGCGGCCAGGTTGACCGGGGTGTACTCGACCCGGAAGGGGTTCTTGAACCCCTTCAGCTTGGGAATGCGCTGCATCAGGGGGAGCTGGCCTCCCTCGAAGCCGGCCGGCATGGTGTTGCGGGCCTTCTGGCCCTTGGTCCCGCGGCCGGCCGTCTTGTGGCCCTTGCCCCCGGTGCCGCGGCCGACCCGGCGCTTGGCCGTGGTCGCGCCCTTGGGCGGCGCCAGATCGTGGAGCTTCACTTCGACACCTCCTCGATGCGGATCAGGTGGGGCACGCGGGCCAGCATGCCCCTGATTTCGGGGCGGTCCGGCAGCTCATTGGACTGGCCGATGCCGCGCAGGCCCAGGGCCCGCAGCGTGCCACGGTGCTTCGGCTTGGTGCCGATGGCCGAGCGGGTCTGCGTGACGAGCAGGCGGGGCCCGTCCGCCGCCTTCTTGGTCGTGGCGGCCATGGTCAGCGCGTCTCCGCCGCGAACAGGTCCGTCTCCCGCTTGCGCTCGCGGTAGGCCCGCAGGACGCCGCCGGGGGTCACCTCGTCGGCCGACTTGCCGCGCAGCGCGGCGACGTCGTCGGGGCGTCGCAGTTGCTTGAGCCCGGCGATGGTGGCGTGGGCGACGTTGATCCCGTTCGACGAACCCAGCGACTTGGCCAGGATGTCCCGGATGCCGGCCATCTCGAGGATGTGGCGCGCCGCGCCGCCGGCGATCACGCCGGTCCCGGGCGCCGCCGGCTTGAGCAGCACACGGCCGGCACCGCTCTCGCCGATGACCGGGTGGACGATGGTGCTGCCGGCCAGGGGCACCTCGAACAGGTTCTTGCGCGCCTCTTCGATCCCCTTCTGCACCGCCAGCCCGGCCTCCTTCGCCTTGCCGTAGCCGAGGCCGACCTTGCCGTTGCCGTCGCCCACCACCATCAGCGCGGCAAAGGAGAACCGTCGACCACCCTTGACCACCTTGGCCACGCGGTTCACCTTGATGGTGCGCTCTTCGTACTGTGTGTCGACCATGATCAGAACTCCAGTCCCTCGGCCCGTGCCGCGTCTGCCAGGACGGCGACACGCCCGTGGTACACGAAGCCCCCACGGTCAAAGACCACCTTGGTGATCCCGGCCGCTTTCGCCCTCGTGCCGAGGAGGCGCCCGACCGATTCTGCGCCCGTCACGTTACCGCCACCGCTCTTGCCCAATGACGCGCGCAGGTCGGGCTCCACCGACGAGGCCGCAACCAGGGTGCGCCCGGCGGCGTCGTCGATGAGCTGGGCCGAGATGTGCCGGTTGGACCGGTGGACGGCCAGCCGGGGGCACTCGGCCGTGCCGCTGACTTTTGTGCGCACCCGGTCGTGACGCCGGAGGCGCAGGCGGGTGCGATCGCTGGTACGGGCCATTACTTGGCTGCCTTTCCTGCTTTGCGCAGCACGCGTTCGCCGGCGTAGCGCACGCCTTTGCCCTTGTAGGGCTCCGGCTTGCGCAGCTTGCGGATGTCGGCGGCCACCTGGCCCACCTTCTCCTTGTCGATCCCCCTGACGATGATCCGCGTCGGGACCGGGACCTCGAAGGTGATGCCCTCGGGGGCGTCGACATTGACCGGGTGGGAGAAGCCGAGCGCCAGCTCCAGGGCGCCGGGCCCCTTGGCCGTGGCGCGGTAGCCCACACCCACGATCTCGAGCTCCTTGGAGAAGCCCTCGGTCACGCCCGAGACCATGTTGGCCACCAGCGAGCGCGACAGGCCGTGCAGGGCACGGTGCTGGCGCTCGTCGTCGGGGCGGCTGACCACGAGCGTGTCGCCCTCTTGCGCGACGGTGATGCCCTCGGGCAGCTGGCGCTCGAGGGAGCCCTGGGGTCCCTTGACGCTCACCGTGGCCCCACTCAGGGTCACGGTGACGTTGGACGGGACCGCGATGGGAGAGCGTCCGACGCGCGACATCAGACCTCCCTCCGGGTCGTGACGGACAGGGCGCTACCAGACATGGCAGAGCACCTCCCCGCCCAGGTGCTTGCGACGCGCTTCGGCGTCGGTCAGCAGGCCCTGGCTGGTGGAGACCACCGCCACGCCCATGCCTCCGAGCACGCGCGGCATGCCGTCGGCCCGGGCGTAAATCCGCAGACCGGGCTTGGAGACGCGCTTGATCCCCGCGATGGTCCGGGTGCGGTCGCCCGAGTACTTCAGGGTGATCTCCAGGGTGGTCCCGGGCTTGCCGGTGTTGGGCTCAACCGTGTAACTCGCGATGAAGCCTTCACGCTCGAGAACGGAGGCCAGCGACTCCTTCAGCTTGGAGCCGGGCATGCGCACCGTGTCGAACATGGCGGAGTTGGCGTTGCGGATCCGCGTCAGCATGTCCGCGATGGGGTCGGTCATCGTCATGGCGGCCTACCAGCTTGCCTTCGTGACGCCAGGCACCTCACCCGCGTGCACCATGACGCGCAGGCAGATGCGGCAGAGCCCGAACTTGCGGTACACGGCCTTCGGCCTCCCGCACCGCTGGCACCGGGTATATCCCCGCACCTTGAACTTGGGGGTGCGCTGCTGCTTCTCGATCAAAGCCTTCTTCGCCATGGTGCTACCGGGTCTCCTGTCGGAACGGAAAGCCGAACGCTGTCAGGAACGCCCGTCCTTCCTCGTTGGTGCGTGCGGTCGTGACGATTGTGATGTCCATGCCGCGGGTCGTGTCGATCTTGTCGTAGTCGATCTCGGGGAAGATCAGCTGCTCGGTCACCCCGAACGTGTAGTTGCCGTGGCCGTCGAACGAACGGGGGGAGAGCCCCCGGAAGTCGCGGATGCGGGGGATGGCCAGGCTGAGCAGGCGGTCGAAGAACTCCCAGGCCCGGTCGCCCCGCAGGGTCGCCTTGACCCCGATGGCCTGTCCTTCGCGCAGCTTGAAGCCGGCGATGGAGTGCTTGGCCCTGGTCACGATCGGCTTCTGGCCCGTGATGGTCTCGAGGTCGCGTTGTGCCCCCTCAATGAGCGAGGCCTGCTGGGTGGCGCGGCCGACGCCCATGTTGAGCACGATCTTCTCCAGCCGGGGGACCTCCATGACGTTGCCCAGGGCCAGCCTCTCTTTCAGACTGTCCCGGATCTCGGTCAGATACCGCTCCTTCAGCCGGGGACGCACCGGCGCGCTGGTCGTGCTCACAGCTCCGACCCGCACTTCTTGCAGAAGCGGACCTTCTCGCCGTTGTCCTCGAACCGGTAGCCGGCGCGGGTGGGCTTGTTGCAGCTCTTGCAGATCAACGCCACGGTCGAGACGTGCACCGGCATGAACTTGTCGATGACGCCACCCTGCTGGGTGGCGCGCGTCGGCTTGGCGTGACGCTTGGCCACGTTGACGCCTTCGAGGATGACACGCTCGCGGCCGGGAATGGCCCGCACCACCTCGGCCTTCTTGCCCTTGTCCTTGCCGGACAGGACGATCACCTGATCTCCCTTGTGGATCCGCATGTCAGAGCACCTCCGGAGCGAGCGACACGATGCGCATGAAGCGCTTGTCGCGCAGCTCGCGGCCGACGGGCCCGAAGATGCGGGTCCCGCGCGGCTGTTGCTGGTCGTTGATGAGAACGGCGGCGTTCTCGTCGAAGCGGATGTAGCTGCCGTCGGGACGCCGCTTCTCCTTCTTCGTCCGCACGACGACGCACTTGACGACGTCGCCCTTCTTGACGGCGGCACCGGGGATGGCGTCTTTGACCGTGGCCACGAACACGTCACCGATGCTGGCGTAGCGCCGGCGCGACCCTCCGAGCACGCGGATGCAGAGCACCTCGCGCGCACCGGAGTTGTCGGCCACCCGGAGCCGCGACTCCTGCTGGATCATCGGGCCCGCTCCAGCACTTCGGTCAGCCGCCAGCGCTTGAGCTTGGAGAGCGGCCGGGTCTCCTGGACCCGGACCCGATCCCCCACCTTGGCGCTGTCCTCGGCGTCGTGCACGTAGAGCTTCTTCGTGCGCTGCACCGTCTTGCCGTATTTGGGGTGGCGCACCCGCTCGACCACGGCCACCACCACGGTGGCCGACATTGCGTCGGACACCACGATGCCCTCGCGCACCTTGCGCCTGTTGGGACGCGTGTCGTCCTCCTCCGGCTCACTGACCGCAGCGGCGGTGGCAGCCGCGGTGGCGGTGGCCGGGGTTTCCGAAGCGGGCAGCTCGACCGCAGCCTCGGCTTCGACCGCCTCGAGGGCCTTCGCCGCGTCCTCGGCGGCTGCCACGGCCGCCGCCGTGGCCTCTTCGTTCTCTGGGGTCTCGTCGGCCATCAGGCCTCATCCTCTTCGTCTTCGTCGTCGACTTCGTGGTCGTCCAGTTGATCGTGGTCGTGCACTTCGTCCGCCGCCGTCTCTGCCTCTGCGGCGGCGACCCGCGCGGCCGCCTTCTCCTCGCGCTCGGCGTCCTCTGCCGCGAGCTTGGCCCGGGCCGCCTCGTGCTCGGCCACCGTCGGCGCCACGTAGGCGCCCTCGGCCTCGAGGATCTCCCGCCCCCGCAGCACGGTCAGCATCCGCGCCACCTCACGGCGGACCTGGCCGATGCGCGCCGGGTTGTCGAGTTGGCCGGTGGCCAGCTGGAAGCGCAGGTTGAACAGCTCGCGCCGCGACTCGCCGAGGCGGCTCGACAGCTCGTCGCCGTCCAACATGGAGAGATCATGGGCCGTCGGCATCAGATAGCCACCTCGGCGTGGCCGTGGGTGCCGGGACGCACGACGAACCGGGCCTTGAACGGCAGCTTCTGGATGGCCCGCTCCATGGCGGCGCGCGCCAGCTCCTCGTCGACGCCGGCCAGCTCGAAGAGCACCCGGCCCGGGTGCACGACGGCGACCCACAGCTCGGGGTTGCCCTTGCCGGAGCCCATGCGTGTCTCGGCCGGCTTCTGGGTGACGGGCTTGTCCGGGAAGACCCGGATCCAGACCTTGCCGCCACGCTTCACGTGGCGGGTCATGGCGATTCGGGCGGCCTCGATCTGGCGCGCCGTGAGCCAGCCCGGCTCCATCGCCTGGATCCCGAAGTCGCCGAACGCCACGGACGTACCGCCCTTGGCCTGACCCGAGAGCCGGCCCCGCTGCGTCTTGCGGTGCTTGACCTTCTTGGGCATCAACATGTCAGTCCGACTCCTTGCGGAAGTGTGGCGCCTCGTGGTGCTGGTGGCGGTTCTGGCGCTCCATCTCCTCGTCCTGGGTCAGCTGGCGCTCCAGGTCGTCGGGCTCGGTCGGCGCCGGCAACAGGTCGGCCGGCGGCGCCTCGGCCTCCTCCTCGGCCTCCTCTCCGGTCACCGTCTCGGCCTCCGCCACGGTGCTGCCCGTAGCTGCGCCGTCCGCGACCGCAGTGCCCTCGGTGGCCTCGGGGGTCTCGGGGGCCTCGACCACCAGCTCCTCGACGGTCTCGTCCTCGACGGTCTCGTCCTCGACGGCGCCGTCTTCGTCGGCGGCGAAGTCCTCGGCGCGGCGGCGTCCACCGCCGGCCGTGATGAGCCGCCGCGGTCCGCCCTGGCCCGACGTCTCGCCCACGGCCATGGCAGCCTCGCGGGTGATCTTGTCCTCGATCGAGACCTTGTAGGGGAGGATGTCGCCCTTGTAGATCCACACCTTCACGCCGACCCGGCCCGACGTCGTGCGCGCCTCGCGGAAGCCGTAATCGATGTCGGCCCGCAACGTGTGCAGCGGCACCCGGCCCTCGCGGTACTGCTCCTTGCGGGACATCTCCGAGCCGCCGAGGCGGCCCGAGCACTGCACCTTGATGCCCTGCGCGCCGGCCTTCTGCACCGTCTGGATGGCGCGCTTCATGGCCCGCCGGAAGGCGACCCGGCGGACGAGCTGGTCGCAGATGCCCTGGGCGATCAGCGCGGCGTCGAGCTCGGGCTGCTTGATCTCCTGGATGTTCAACTGGATCCGGTTCTGGAGCCCCGTGATCTCCTCGAGGTGCTTCTTGAGGCGGTCCGCCTCCGCGCCACGGCGGCCGATGACGATGCCCGGCCGGGCCGTGTGGATGTCGACGCGCAGGCGGTCGCGCGTACGCTCCACCTCAATGCGGCTGACCGCCGCGGCCTCGAGCTGGTTCATCAGGTAGTCGCGGATCTTCCAGTCCTCGACCACGAACTCGCGGTAATGGCGCTCCTCGAACCACCGGGACTTCCAGTCCGTCGTGATCCCGAGCCGGAAGCCGTAAGGGTTGACCTTTTGGCCCATCTACTCGTCCTCGCTCTTCTCGTCCGCGTCGGCAGCGGCCGACACTTCGTCGGCCGTCGAATCCTCGACGACGTCTTGGTCCTCGTCCTCGTCCACGCCACCGTCGACCGTGTCCGCCTCGGTCACCTCGGGCTCCACATCGGCCACCGCCGCCTCGGCCAGCGCCTGGTCGGTGATGTCCTCGTCCGCATCCTCCGCTTCGGCCGCGGCGGCCTTCTCCGCCTCGGCCGTGGCCTGGGCGGCGCGGCGTCGTGAGAGGCGACCGGACAGGTCGGCCCGACGCCGCGAGGCGTCGACCCGGCGGGAACGGTTGGCGCTGACGGCCTCCATGCGGCGGCGGCGCAGCTCGAGCTTCTCGGCCGGCAGCCGGCTCACGATGATGGTGATGTGACAGGTCCGCTTGCGGATCCGGGTGGCCCGTCCCCGGGCCCGGGGGCGCCAGCGCTTCATGGTCGCGCCCTCGTCGGCGTAGCAGGCCGAGACGTAGAGCTCCTCGGGGTTCTGCTGGTCGTTGTGGGCGGCGTTGGCCACGGCCGAGGCCAGGACCTTGCCGATGACCTCGGCCGCCTCGCGCTCGGTGCCCGTCAGGATCTCGGCCGCCCGCTGGACGTCCTCGCCGCGGATCAGGTCGAGCACCTGGCGCGCCTTTGAGGCCGACATGCCGGAGTGGCGGTGGACCGCCCGCGTGCCGGGACGCTCGTTCGTCTTGGTGGCCGTCATCGCCGGGCTCCCCGCTCCTGGCCGGCGTGGTAGCGGAACGTGCGCGTCGGCGCGAACTCGCCCAGTTTGTGGCCGACCATGGACTCGGTCACGTAGACCGGCACGTGGCGGCGGCCGTCGTGCACGGCGATGGTGTGCCCGACCATGTCCGGGATGATGGTGGAGCGGCGGGACCACGTCTTGATGACCTTCTTGTCACCACTCGAGTTCAGGACGTCGACCTTCTTGAGCAGATGGTCATCGACGAAGGGTCCCTTCTTCAGGCTACGCGGCATGTTTCCTCTATCCCTCGTCTACCGCCACGCGCCACGGGTCCGGCGCCGGCGCACGATCATCGAATTGGACTTCTTGTTGCGGGACCGGGTGCGGCCCTCGGGCTTGCCCCACGGGGAGACCGGGTGCCGGCCACCGGAGGACTTGCCCTCGCCACCGCCGAGCGGGTGGTCGACGGGGTTCATGGCGACGCCGCGCGTCTGCGGCCGCTTGCCCTTCCAGCGGTTGCGGCCGGCCTTGCCCACCTTGATCAGTTCGGCCTCGGAGTTGCCCACCACGCCGAGGGTGCCCCGGCAGTCGATGGAGACCCGGCGCATCTCCGTGGAGGGGAGCCGCAGGGTCGCGAAAGCGCCTTCCTTGGCCACCAGCTGGACGCTCATGCCGGCGCCGCGGGCCATCTTGCCGCCACCGCCGGGCCGCAGCTCGACGTTGTGGATGGTGGAGCCGACCGGGATGTAGCGCAGGGGCAGGGCGTTGCCGGGACGGATGTCCGCGCCCTGGCCGCTCTGGAGCTTGTCGCCGACCTTCACACCGGCCGGGGCCAGGATGTAGCGCTTCTCGCCGTCCGCGTAGTGCAGGAGGGCGATGCGGGCGTTGCGATTGGGGTCGTACTCGATGGCCGCCACCTTCGCCGGGATCCCGTCCTTGTTCCGGCGGAAGTCGACGATCCGGTACTGCTGCTTGTGCCCGCCGCCGCGGTGGCGCGCCGTCTTGCGACCGTGGTTGTTGCGTCCGCCGCTTTGCGGGTTGGGCGCGAGCAGCGACTTCTCGGGACGGTCGCGGGTGATCTCGGAGAAGTCCGAGACGGTCTGGAACCGCCGTCCTGGGCTGGTGGGCTTACGTGAGCGAAGTGGCATGGCGAGTCCTGATCAGCTTGCGAAGAGGTCGATGGAGTCGTCGGGATGGAGCGTCACGATGGCGCGTTTGGTATCGGGCCGCTTGCCCTTCACGTTGGTGCGCCGGTTGCGCGTCGCCTTCCCCTTGCGGTTGAGCGTGTTGACCTTGGTCACCCGCACGCTGAAGGCCTGCTCGACGGCGTGGCGGACCTCGATCTTGGTGGCCCGGGGGTCGATGATGAAGACGTACACGCTCTTGTCCATGAGCGAATAGCTCTTCTCGGAGACCACCGGGCGGATCAGCACGGACATGGCGTCACGCATCGTTGTCGGCCTCCTCGTCGCTCGCCGCGTGGGCGATCTCGGGCTCGGTCTCGGCCTCGGGCTCGGGCTCGGGCTCGGGCTCGGGCTCGGGCACCGCCACGACCGCGTGCGTCCCGGAGAAGTCCGTGGCAGCCGCCGGCAGGGTGCGGTCGGAGAAGACGAGCCAGTCGGCACGGAGCACGTCGTGCGCCGAGAGCTCGCCGAAGGTGGTGGTCTGCACCTGGGGCAGGTTGGCGAACGAGCGCTCGACGTCCAGCTCGTCCTGGCCGACCACGATCAGGAGGGAGCCGCTCAACTTGAGCTTGCGCACGATGGTGGCGGCGTCCTTGGTCTTGGGCGCCGTGATCTTCCAGTCGTCGACGACCACGATGTGCCCGATCTCGGCACGGTCGCTCAGCGCCGAGAGCAGGGCCAGGCGGACCATCTTGCGGGGGGTGCGCTGCACGTAGCTGCGCGGCTTGGGCCCGAGGGCCACGCCGCCGCCGACCATCGACGGCGACCGGCTCGAGCCCTGACGGGCCCGGCCCGTGCCCTTCTGCCGGAAGGGCTTGGCGCCACCGCCGCGCACCTCTGCCCTGGTCTTGGTCGACTGCGTCCCGGCCCGGGCGGCGGCCAGCTGGGCCGTGACCACCTGGTGCAGGACGGCCCGGTTCGGCTCCAGGCCGAACACGGTCGGCTCCAGGTCCACCGTCCCGAGGTCGTGCCCCGCGGCGTTGCGCCGGGGCGCGGTGCGCAGCACGGGCTCCGGGCGGTCCTTGCGGGCTGTGTGGTGCAGCACCGTGCCGGTGCGCTCCGTCTCCGTGGCGGCGGGCGTCATCGCGACCCCCCGCCGGCCTTGGTCGGGGCCTTGACCGAGTTGCGCAGCACGACCACGCTGCCTCGGGCCCCCGGCACGGCGCCCTTGACCAGCACCAGCTCGCGTTCGGCGTCGGCCGACACCACCTCGAGGTTCAGGGCGGTCACCTGCGTGCCGCCCATCTGGCCCGCCATGCGGGTGCCCTTGAAGACGCGCGACGGGGTGGCGCAGGCGCCGATGGCCCCCGGCACACGGTGGCTGCGGTGGTTTCCGTGCGACGCGCCCTGCCCCTTGAAGTTGTGCCGCTTCATGCCGCCGACGAATCCCTTGCCCTTGCTCACGGCGATGGCGTCCACCCGCTCGCCCGCGGCCCACAGGTCGGCGGCCAGCTCCTGGCCGACCGTGTAGTCGGCCACGTCGTCGAGCCGCAGCTCCACCAGGGCCCGGCCGGGGTTGACCCCGGCCTTGGCGTAGTGCCCGGCCTGCGGCTTCGTCAGGGTCGAGTTGCGCCGGAAGCCCCAGGTCACCTGCAGGGCGGCGTAGCCGTCGGTTTCGGGCGTCTTGACCTGGACCACGCGCACGGGCGCGACCTTCAGCACCGTCACCGGAATGGCGCGGTTCTGGTCGTCCCAGACCTGGGTCATGCCGACTTTCTCGCCGACGATCGCCTTGCTTGCCACGTGTCCGTTCTTTCTCCCTGCGCCGTCTCGATTTCCCGGTGCGCATGCCAACGCTCCGCCCGGGAGACCCGAGCGGAGCGCTCGATTGGTTCGGCGTGAGGTCCCGGCTCGGGCCGGCGATCACGCACGTCTGTTGTGGTCGGCAGCACTGCAGTGCCGCTCTTTTTGCCTCTGAACTGCCCGTGAACTGCCCGGAACTGCCCGATCGGGCGGCTCGCGAGGTTACACCATGGGCCCGCCCCCTTGCCAGGCGTCCGGCGGGGCGGCGGGGTGGTCGGCCGTCAGGCCGTCAGGCCGTCTGGATCTTGATCTCGATGTCCACGCCGGCCGGCAGGTCGAGCCGCTGGAGCGAGTCGACCGTCTTGGGAGTGTGCTCGACGATGTCGACCAGGCGCTTGTGGACCCGCATCTCGAAGTGCTCGCGGGAGTCCTTGTACTTGTGGGGCGACCGGATCACCGTGTAGCGGTGCTTGTCGGTCGGCAGCGGGACCGGGCCGAGCACCTTGGCCTGGGTCCGGAGCACCGTCTGCACGATCTTCTCCGTCGACTGGTCGAGGATCTCGTGGTCGTAGGCCTTCAGCCTGATGCGGATCTTCTGCTTCGGGCCGTCGGCCATGGTCGGGGTGCCTGCTCTCGTTCGGTTCGGGCCGGGACTACTTGAGGATCTCGTCGACCACGCCGGAGGCGACCGTGCGGCCACCCTCGCGGATGGCGAAGCGCAGGCCCTTGTCCATGGCGATGGGCTTGCCCAGCTCGACCGTCATCTTCGTGTTGTCGCCCGGCATGACCATCTCGGTGCCCTCGGGCAGCGTGATGGTGCCCGTCACGTCCGTGGTGCGGAAGTAGAACTGCGGGCGGTAGTTGGTGAAGAACGGCTTGTGACGGCCGCCCTCCTCCTTGTTCAGCACGTAGACCTCGGCGGTGAACTGGGTGTGCGGGGTGATGGAGCCGGGCTTGCACAGCACCTGGCCTCGCTCCACGTCCTCCTTCTTGGTGCCACGCAGCAGGGCGCCGATGTTGTCGCCGGCGCGACCCTCGTCGAGCAGCTTGCGGAACATCTCGACGCCGGTCACCGTCGTCTTCTGGGTGTCGCTCAGGCCGACGATCTCGACCTCCTCACCCACCTTGATGATCCCCTGCTCCACCTTGCCGGTCACCACGGTGCCCCGGCCGGTGATGGACATGACGTCCTCGACCGGCATCAGGAAGGGCTTGTCGACGTCGCGCTCGGGCTCGGGGATGTACGAGTCCACGGCGTCCATGAGCTCGACGATCTTCTCGCTCCACTCGGGGTCGCCCTCCAGGGCCTTCAGCGCGCTGACCCGGATGACGGGGGTGTCGTCGCCGGGGAAGTCGTAGGCGGTCAGCAGCTCGCGCACCTCCAGCTCGACGAGCTCGAGCAGCTCCTCGTCGTCGACCATGTCGGCCTTGTTGAGGGCCACCACGATGTAGGGCACGCCCACCTGGCGGGCCAGCAACACGTGCTCACGGGTCTGGGGCATGGGGCCGTCGGCCGCCGAGACCACCAGGATGGCGCCGTCGATCTGGGCGGCGCCCGTGATCATGTTCTTGATGTAGTCGGCGTGGCCCGGCATGTCGACGTGCGCGTAGTGGCGCTTGTCGGTCTCGTACTCCACGTGGGCGATGGTGATCGTGATGCCGCGCTGCTTCTCCTCCGGCGCGGCGTCGATCTTGTCGAACGACGTGAACGAGGTGTTCGGGTTGCGCTCCGAGAGCACTTTGGTGATGGCGGCCGTCAGCGTCGTCTTGCCATGGTCGATGTGACCCATGGTCCCGACATTCACGTGTGGCTTCGTGCGCTCGAACTTCTGCTTGGCCATCGCCTGACTACTCCCTGCTCCTTGTCATGGCCACGGTGGCCCTGACGCTGTGTGTCTCTTTCTGCGATCTGTGAGATCTGTCCGGTCGGCTCCGGAGCGACTCGGGGGCTATTCCCCCTGCGCCCGGGCGATGATCTCCTTGGAAATCGACTCCGGAACCTGGTTGTACGAATGGAACTGCATCGTGTACGTGGCGCGACCCTGGGTGCGCGAACGCAGGTCAGTAGAGTAGCCGAACATATCGGCGAGCGGGACAAGCGCCTTGATCACGTGGCTGGTCCCCTGCTGGTCCATGCCCTCCATCCTCCCCCGGCGGGAGGAGAGGTCACCAGTGACCGCGCCGAGGAAGTCGTCGGGCACCGTCACGGTCACCTCCATGACGGGCTCGAGCAGCACCGGGCTGGCCGCCCGGATCGCCTTCTTGACCGCCATCGACCCGGCGATCTTGAAGGCCATCTCCGAGGAGTCCACGTCGTGGTACGACCCGTAGGTGAGGGTCACCCGCACGTCGACGGTCGGGTAGCCGGCCAGGATGCCCGAGGTGAGAGCCTCCTGGATGCCGGCGTCGACCGAGGGGATGTACTCCTTGGGGATCACGCCGCCGCTGATCTTGTCGATGAACTCGTAGCCGCCCCCCGGGCCGGTCGGCTCCAGGGTGATGACGACGTGGCCGTACTGGCCGCGGCCACCCGTCTGGCGCACGTACTTCTCCTCGATCTTCTCGACCGGCTTGCGGATCGTCTCGCGGTAGGCCACCTGGGGCTTGCCCACGTTGGCGTCGACGCTGAACTCGCGCAGCATCCGGTCGACCAGCACCTCGAGGTGCAGCTCGCCCATGCCCGAGATCACGGTCTGGCCCGTCTCCTCGTCGGAGCGCACCCGGAAGGTCGGGTCCTCCTCGCTCAGCGAGTAGAGGGCCCGTGAGAGCTTGTCCTGGTCGGCCTTGGTCTTGGGCTCCACGGCCACGTGGATCACGGGCTCGGGGAACTCGAGGGCCTCGAGCACGATCGGGCGGCCCGGGTCGCTCAGGGTGTCGCCCGTCGTGGTGTTCTTCAGTCCGACGACGGCCATGATGTCGCCGGCGAAGATGGCGTCCTTGTCCTCACGGTGGTTGGCGTGCATCTGCAGGATGCGGCCGACCCGCTCCTTCTTGTCCTTGGTGGTGTTGGAGATGGACGCGCCCTTCTGCAGCGTGCCCGAGTACACCCGGATGTAGGTCAGCTTGCCGACGTAGGGGTCGGTCATGATCTTGAAGGCCAGGGCCGAGAAGGCGTCGGAGTCATCCGCCTTGCGCTCCTCGAGGTCCTCGATGTGGTTCGGCCGGTGGCCCTGGGTGGGCGGGAGGTCGAGCGGGCTGGGCAGGAAGTCGACGACGGCGTCGAGCATGGGCTGCACGCCCTTGTTCTTGAAGGCGGACCCGCACAGGACCGGCACGACGGCGGCGGCGAGCGTCGCCGTGCGCAGGGCGCGGCGAAGGTCGACGGCCGTGATGGGCTCCTCGACCAGGTACTTCTCCATGATGGTGTCGTCGAAGTTGGAGACGACGTCGATGAGCTGGTGGCGGGCGTCCTCGTCTCGGCCGCCATGGACTCGGGGACCTCGAGGGTCTCCCACTCCTCGCCCATGTCCGAGGACCACACGAGGGCCTTCTCCTCCAGCAGGTCGATGACGCCCTTGAACTCGGACTCGGCGCCGATCGGGAGCTGGATCACCGCCGGCAGGGCGTCCAGGCGGTCGCGGATCATCTGCACCGTGCGCTCGAAGTCGGCGCCGATGCGATCCATCTTGTTGACGAAGCAGATGCGGGGCACGTCGTACTTGTTGGCCTGGCGCCACACCGTCTCGGTCTGGGGCTCCACGCCGGCCACGGCGTCGAACACGGCCACCGCGCCGTCGAGGACGCGCAGGGACCGCTCCACCTCGACGGTGAAGTCCACGTGGCCGGGGGTGTCGATGATGTTGATCCAGTTGTCGCGCCAGCTGCAGGTGGTGGCGGCCGAGGTGATCGTGATGCCGCGCTCCTGCTCCTGGACCATCCAGTCCATGGTGGCGGCGCCCTCGTGGACCTCACCGATCTTGTAGTTGCGCCCGGTGTAATAGAGGATGCGCTCGGTCGTGGTGGTCTTGCCCGCGTCGATGTGGGCCATGATCCCGATGTTGCGGGTCTTGGCGAGCGGGAAGTCGCGGGTGGGGAGAGCTTCAGCCATGGTGCAGTGGTGTGGTGTCGGTGGGGTCCACTACCAGCGGTAGTGGGCGAAGGCGCGGTTCGACTCGGCCATCTTGTGCATGTCCTCGCGGCGCTTCACCGAGGCACCGATGTTGTTGGAGGCGTCCAGGATCTCGTTGGCCAGGCGCTCGGCCATGGTCTTTTCCCGGCGCTGGCGCGAGTACGTGGTCAGCCAGCGGATGGCCAGCGTGGTGGCGCGGCGGGGCCGGACCTCGACGGGCACCTGGTAGGTGGCGCCACCGACGCGGCGGGACTTCACCTCGACCTCGGGTCGGGTGTTCTCCACCGCGCGCTTGAGCGCGGCCACCGGGTCGCCGCCCGACTTCTCCTGCACCTGCTCGAGGGCGTTGTAGACGATGCGCTCGGCCAGCGTGCGCTTGCCGCGGGAGAGGATCTTGTTGACGAACTGGGTGACCAGGACGGAGCGGTAGACGGGGTCCGGCGCGAGCTCGCGGCGGGTGGCGGGTCCGTTACGGGGCATCGGCTATGACTCCTTCTTGGCGCCGTAGCGGCTGCGGGCCTGGCTGCGCTCGCGCACGCCGGAGGTGTCGAGCGCGCCGCGCACCACCTTGTAGCGCACGCCGGGCAGGTCCTTCACCCGGCCGCCACGGACGAGGACGATGGAGTGCTCCTGGAGGTTGTGGCCCACACCGGGGATGTAGGCCGTGATCTCGACGCCCGAGGACAGCCGCACACGGGCCACCTTGCGCAGGGCCGAGTTGGGCTTCTTGGGGGTGGTCGTGTAGACGCGGGTGCAGACCCCCCGGCGCTGGGGCGCGCCCTTCAGGGCCGGGGTCTTGGTCTTCGTCACCTTGGCCTGCCGTCCCTTGCGGACGAGCTGGGCGATTGTGGGCACGCGCTACCTCTCGCTAATCAAGAATGTGAACCCCACGTGCGTGGCGCTGGCGCGCCGGCCGAAGCCGCACATGGCAGGCACTCAATGATAGCGGCTGCCTGGGCTTCCGACAATCGCGCCATGGCATCCGCAACCCGGACGCGGCCCCGACATTGAATCGGTCCGCTCCCGGTTGCGCCCAGTCTACCGGCCCGCTGCCCGACCCCCGCCGTCGCCCACGTCGCCGACTTCTCTTCCAAAACCATAAAACGATCTTGTGCATAGTTCCGGGAAGCTGTGCCGGGGGCTGGGGGCCGCCGACCCGATGCCGCCGGACCCGGTCCGGCGAGCCGGACTCGGTCGGCTCCCAGATTTCGGGCACCACCCCCGGAGCGTTAGCCTCGACCGCATGGAACACTCCATGGCCGAACGCCTGGCCGACCTGGCCGAACGCAAGAACGAGGCCCTCAACGCCGGTAGCCCGAGAGCAGTCGAGCGCCAGCACGCCAAGGGGAAGCTGACCGCGCGGGAGCGCATCGAGTACCTCCTCGACGAGGGCTCGTTCCAGGAGCTCGACATGTTGGCCCGGCACCGGGCCCACGGCATGGGGCTCGAGGACAACCGGCCCTACACCGACGGGGTGGTGACGGGCTTCGGCACCATCGACGGCCGGCGGGTGTGCCTCTTCAGCCAGGATTTCACCGTCTTCGGCGGTGCCCTCGGGGAGGTCTTCGCCGAGAAGATCCACAAGGTGATGGACCTGGCCGCCTCCACCGGGGTTCCGATGATCGGGCTGAACGACGGCGCCGGGGCGCGGATCCAAGAGGGCGTCGTCTCGCTGCACTCCTACGGCGGCATCTTCCACCGCAATGTCACGGCCTCGGGCGTGATCCCCCAGATCAGCGTGATCCTGGGGCCGTGTGCCGGCGGCGCCGTCTACTCGCCGGCCATGACCGACTTCATCTTCATGGTGCAGGGCACCTCGCACATGTTCATCACCGGCCCCGACGTCGTGAAGACGGTGACCGGCGAGGACGTCACCCTCGAGGAGCTCGGAGGCGCGATGAGCCACGCCACCAAGTCAGGGGTGGCCACCTTCGTGGCCCCCGACGAGAAGGCTTGCCTCGACGACGTGCGCCATCTCCTCTCCTTCCTCCCCTCCAACAACCTCGAGGAGCCGCCGATCGAGCCGAGCGGGGACGAGCCCGACCGCGCCGTGACCGAGCTGATCGACTTCCTGCCGACCTCGCCCAACCAGCCCTACGACATGAAGCGCATCATCACGGCGATCGTCGACGACGGCGAGTACATGGAGGTGCACCGCCACTGGGCCATGTCGATCACATGCGGCTTCGCCCGGATGAACGGGCGCGTCGTCGGTATCGTGGGCAACCAGCCGGCCGTGCTGGCCGGCGTGCTCGACATCGACTCGTCGGAGAAGGCGTCGCGCTTCGTCCGGACCTGCGACGCGTTCAACATCCCGCTCCTCACGTTCGTGGACGTCCCCGGCTTCATGCCCGGCACCGACCAGGAGTACGGCGGGATCATCCGCCACGGGGCCAAGCTCCTGTACGCCTACTGCGAGTCCACGGTGCCGCGGATCCAGATCATCACCCGCAAGGCCTACGGCGGCGCCTACGTCGTCATGAACTCCAAGTCGATCGGCGCCGACCTCGCCTTCGCGTGGCCGTCGGCCGAGCTGGCCGTCATGGGCCCCAACGGCGCCGTCGAGATCGTCTACCGGCGCGAGCTGGCCGAGGCGGCCGACCCGGTCCGACGACGGAGCGAGCTGATCGACGAGTACACGGAGCGCTACGCCAACCCGTACATCGCGGCCGAGCGCGGCTACATCGACGACGTCATCTCCCCGGCCGACACACGCGCCGTCATCTGCCGCAGCCTCGACATCCTTTCCTCCAAACGTGAGGAGCTGCCGCGGCGCAAGCACGGCAACGTCCCGCTGTGACCCTGCCCGTCGACCCCGACCAGCTCACGTTGCGGCCCCCGAGCGTCCCCGACCCGGCCGTGCTGGCCGCCATCACGGCCGCGGTGCAGCTGGCGTGGCCCCGCCCGGCGCCGGCCGACGAGCACGACCCGGTGCACGAGCCGTGGCGCTTCAGCGGGCGCTGGTGGCACAAGCCGGTGCCCCTGCGCCGTGATCGGCCCTGGGCCCGGCGCTGACGGTCTACGTCGACGACTGGCGCCAGCGGGCCACCGTGCGCGGCCGCACCGACCGCTGGTCGCACCTGTTGGCCGACGATCACGCCGAGCTGCACGCCATGGCCGCGGCGCTCGGGATCCCGCTCCGGGGCTACCAGCGCCACCGTCGCTCGGCCGCGCTGAACCACTACGACGTGCCGGAGGGTCTCCGGTGGCGCGCCATTGAGCTCGGCGCGGTGGCGGTCACCTGGCGCGAGATGGCGCGCATCACCCGGGAGTGGCGCCGCGCTGGCGCTCGGCCAGCGCCACCAGGTCCTCCATGATGCGGTCGAAGGAGAAGTCCTTCGGCGTATAGACGGACGCCACGCCCTTGCCCAGCAGGAGCTCGGCGTCGTCGGGCGGGATGATGCCCCCGACCACCACCGCCGCGGTGCTGCCGGCGGCGCGGAGGCGGTCGAGCACGTCGGGCACCAGCTCCAGGTGCGAGCCCGACAGGATGGACAAGCCCACGATGTCGACGTCCTCGTCGCGGGCGGCCGCCACGATCTGGGCCGGCGTCAGCCTGATCCCCTGGTAGATCACTTCGAAGCCGGCGTCGCGCGCCGCCACTGCGATCTGCTCGGCCCCGTTGGAGTGCCCGTCGAGCCCCGGCTTGGCCACCAGCAGGCGTGGCGGCCCCCCGGTCTCCTCGGCCAGCCGCCGGGTGCGCAGGCGGACGGGCGCCAGGTCGTCACCGCGCCGGCCCACCCCGCCGCTGACGCCCGTGGGCGCCCGGAACTCGCCGAACACCTCGCGCAGCGCGCCGGCCCATTCCCCCGTCGTCCCGCCGGCGTGGGCCAGGACGATCGTCGCCTCCATGATGTTGCCGCCCGGACCGTCGTCGGTGGCGACCCGGCGCAGCCCGTCGAGGGCGGCGCGCACCGCTGCCGCGTCACGGGCGCCACGCCAGCGCTCCACCTCCTCGACCTGCTCGGCCTCCACGCGGTGGTCGACCTTGAGGATGTTCTCGAACTCGCCGTCTCCCAGGAGCGGCGAGGGCGCGGTCTCGGTGTAGCAGTTGACGCCCACCACCTTCTGCTGGCCCGTCTCGATCCGCCGGACCCGCTCGGCCTGGCTCCGCACGAGGCGCCGCTTGAGCTCGTCGATCGCCTGGAAGGCCCCGCCGAGGGCCTCCACGTCGTGCAGCTCGGCCGTCGCCGCCTCGGCCAGCTCGGCCGTCTTGGCCTCGACGACCACCGATCCCTCGAAGATGTCGCCGTACTCGAGCAGGTCGGACTCGAAGGCCAGGACCTGCTGCATACGCAACGACCACTGCTGGTCCCAGGGCCGGGGCAGCCCGAGCGCCTCGTTCCAGGCGGGCAGCTGCATGGCCCGGGCCCGGGCGCTCTTGGACAGCGTGACGCCGAGCATCTCGAGGACGATGCGCTGCACGTTGTTCTCTGGCTGCTGCTCGGTCAGGCCGAGCGAGTTCACCTGTACGCCGTAGCGGAAGCGGCGCAGCTTGGGGTCTTCGACCCCGTAGCGCTCACGGCAGATTTGGTCCCACATCCGGGTGAAGGCCCGCATCTTGCAGGTCTCCTCCACGAAGCGGACGCTCGAGTTCACGAAGAAGCTGATGCGGCCGACCACGGCGGGCAACTCGGCGTCGTCGATCTTGCCCGAGTCGCGCACGCCGTCGAGCACGCCGATGGCGGTGGCCAGCGCGTAGGCGATCTCCTGCACCGGCGTGGCCCCCGCCTCCTGCAGGTGGTAACTGCAGACATTGATCGGGTTCCACTTGGGCGCCTGGCGCACGGTGTAGGCGATGGTGTCGACGGTGAGGCGCAGGCTCGGGCCGGGCGGGAAGATGTAGGTCCCGCGGCTCAGGTACTCCTTCACGATGTCGTTCTGTGTCGTGCCGGCGAGCAGCGCCGGGTCGACACCCTTGTCCTGGGCGTGCGCCACGTAGAGCCCGAGCAGCCAGGCCGCCGTGGCGTTGATCGTCATGGAGGTGTTCATGTGCTCGACGGGGATGCCCTCGAGCAGCTCGGTCATGTGCCCGAGGTGCGCCACAGGGACGCCGACCTTGCCGACCTCGCCGGCCGCTTCGGGGGCGTCGGGGTCGTACCCGGTCTGGGTGGGCAGGTCGAAGGCGACGGAGAGGCCCGTCTGCCCCTTGGCCAGGTTGGTGCGGTACAGCTCGTTGGAGGCGCGCGCCGTCGAATGGCCCGAGTAAGTGCGCATCACCCACGGCGCGTCACGCTGCGGGTCGTTGGCCATTCACATCACCTCCAGACGAGAGGGGCGCACCACCATTCTGCCCGGATTCCGCACCATCGGGGCACGGCTAGCGGTTGTAGTCGTAGAAGCCCTTCTTGGACTTGCGGCCGAGCTGCCCCGCAGTGACGAGGCGGCGCAGCAGGGGCACCGCGGCGTAATTGGGGTCGCGGTACTCCTCGTAGAGCGCGTCGAGGATGGCGAGCGAGGTGTCGAGGCCGACGAGATCGAGCAGGGCGAACGGGCCCATGGGGAACCCGCAGCCGCCCTTCATGGCGGCGTCGATGCCCTCCTTGGTCGCCACACCCTGCTCGAGGAGGCGCACCGCATTGTTGAGGTACGGGAAGAGCAGCGCATTGACGATGAAGCCGGCCTGGTCCTTCACCTCGACGGGATCCTTGCCGCAGGCACTGGCGAAGGAGACCGCCGCCGCCATGGTGGCGTCGCTCGCCGTGATGGGCCGCACGACCTCCACGAGGGCCATGGCGGGGGCCGGGTTGAAGAAGTGGATGCCGCACACCAGGTCGGGGCGACCCGTCGCCATGGCCATCTCCACGACCGGGAGCGTCGAGGTGTTGGTGGCCAGGATCGTCTCGGGCTTGCAGACGCCGTCGAGCTCGGAGAACAGCGCGCGC
The DNA here is from genome assembly GCA_963764305.1 of uncultured Acidimicrobiaceae bacterium. Taxonomy (GTDB): domain Bacteria; phylum Actinomycetota; class Acidimicrobiia; order Acidimicrobiales; family RAAP-2; genus Bog-473. Next base: position 184,948 of record CAVXSD010000010.1, read on the forward strand.
TTCGCGCCGAGGTCCTCGACCACCGACTCGATGACCAGGTCGACGTCGACCAGATCACCGAGATGTGCTGTGGCGCGGACACGGCCGGAGATCTCGGCCGCCTCCTCCTCGGTGCGCTTGCCCTTCTCGACCTGCTTGGCCAACGAGCGGCTCAGGGCCGCCACCATGGCGTCGGCGCCTTCGTGAGTCCGGCTGCGCAGCACGACCTCGTGCCCGGTGGCCGCGGCCACCTCGGCGATGCCCGAGCCCATGATCCCCGAACCGACAATTCCTACACGCGTGATCGACATGGGCTCCGACTTTACCGGTCGGTAACCTCGGGCGTCGAAGCGGGGAGGAGGGCGTCGGGCGTGCAAGAGTGGCGCCCATGGACACCTCCGGCACGCTGGCCCTGGTCGGGGGCGAGGAATGGACCGAGGGCTGCACCTTCGACGCCGCCCTCCTGGCGGCGTCGGGCGGGGTCGACGTGGTGGTGCTGCCGACCGCGGCGGCCTACCAGCACCCCGAGCGGGTCGTGCTGCGGGCGGCCGAGTGGTTCGAACCCCTCGGGGCCCGGGTGGAGGGGCTCATGGTGGTGGACCGGGCCTCCTCCGAGGACCCGGGCATGGCGGCGGCCCTGGCCGGCGCCCGCTTCATCTACCTCTCCGGTGGCTCGCCACTGCACCTGCGCGCCGTGCTCAAGCGGTCCGCCGTCTTCGAGGCGCTGCTGGAGGCCTTCGCCGGGGGGGCCGTGGTGGCCGGTGCCGGTGCCGGTGCGATGGTGCTCACCGACCCCATGGCCGACCCGCGCGGCGGGGCGTTGACCCTCGGGCTGGGCCTGGTCGACAACGTCACTGTCGTCCCCCACTTCGGTGACGAGCACGACGATGCCCACGGCCAGAAGCTCGAGCGGACGGTGGCGATGGCGCCGGCGGCGCTGCCGGTGGTGGCACTCCCGGCTCGCACCGCGCTGATCAGGGACGGCAACGGCGCCTGGCGCTCCGAGGGGGCGGGCACGCCGGCCGTGTTCGTCGGCGGGACCCAGACGGAGGGGCTGGGCGCACTCGGAGGCTGAGGCTGAGGCCCCGCCCGGCTAGGCCTCTTCCTTGATGGTGACGCTCTCGATGACGACCCGCTCGGTCGGCGTCCCGGAGCGGCTGCCGACATTGTTGATCTTCTCGACGACATCGAGCCCCTTCACGACCTCGCCGAAGTGCGAGTAGAGCGGGGGGAGGCGCACGCCGTCGGGACCGCTGATGACGAAGAACTGGCTGCCGTTGGTGTTCGGCCCGGCGTTGGCCATGGCCAGCGACCCGACCTGGTAGCGCCCCGCAGCCCCCAGCTCGTCGTCGAAGCGGTACCCGGGTCCGCCCGAGCCCGACCCCGTGGGGTCGCCGCCCTGGAGCACGAAACCCGGGATGATGCGGTGGAACACGATCCCGTCGTAGTAGTGGTAGCGCGCCAGGAACACGAAGCTGTTGACCGCCCTCGGCGCGGCGAGCGGGTCGAGGGCGATGACCATGGTGCCGTGCGACGTGACCATGGTCGCCACGTAGCGCTTGGCCGTGTCGATGAGCATCGCCGGCTCTTCGTCGAAATTGCGCTGCTGCGGGCTCGAGCCGTCGGCGGCGGGTGCGGTGGGGGTGGCCATGGTCTGCGCGTGTCCTTAGGTTTCGTGGATGGTGACTGAGATGATGCGCTGCGTGACATCGGGCGGGACGCCCTGGGTGGAACCCTGCTGGTTGATGGTGTCGACCACGTTCATGCCCGAGGTCACCGTCCCGAACAGAGCGTAGGTGTTGGGCAGGGACTCGCCCTGCGGCCCGGCGACGATGAAGAACTGGCTGCCGCCGGAGTTGGGCGAACCCGTGTTGGCCATGGCCACCGACCCGAGCGGGTACTGGCCCGCGGGATTGGCCGCCTTGGGCGGGTTCTCGTCCGGGATCGTGTAGCCGGGTCCGCCCCCGCCCGTGCCGGTCGGGTCACCCGTCTGGTCCATGAACTGGGGGATGACGCGATGGAAGACCACGCAGTGGTAATAGCCCTTGTTCGCCAGGAACACGAAATTGTTGACCGTGGTGGGGGCCGTCTTGGCGTCGAGCGCGAGGTCGAATGTGCCGGCGGTCGTGACGACGGTGGCGGTGTACGTCTTGGAAGTGTCGATCGCCATGGCCGGGGCCGACGGGTACTTCTGCGTGTTGACCGTCGTCTTCGTGCTGGCCGGGCAGCCCGCCTTCACCGCCACCTCGTTCGCCTGGGCCTGCAGCTTGGCGTCGGCGCCCTTCCCGGCGGCCGTGGTGGTCGTCGTGCCCCCCTTGGACTGCGAGGCCGTTGTTGTTGTTCGAGACCAGGAAGACGATCCCGACGATCACCCCTGCGATGACCACCCCGATGATGGCGTTGCGGATCTGCTTGCGGCGTTTCTGCTGCTGGGCCTCGGCGGCCAGCCGCGCCTCCCTGGCCGCGCGCTGGCGGGCTCTCTTGTCGCTGGGCACGGCCCGAGACCCTACCCAATCCTCGGGACGGCACTGGGTCGCCCGCCTGGCCGGGACGCCCGTCAGAGTCCGCCCGGGGCGGGAACAGAGGCTGCCGGCGGCGATCGGGCCGGTGCGCAGTCTGTAGCCTCGTCCGGATGCCACTGGTCGTGCAGAAGTTCGGAGGCACCTCGGTCGGCGACGCCGATCGGATCCGTGCCGTGGCCGACCACATCGCACGCACGCGCCGGCAGGGCTCCGAGGTGGTGGCCGTGGTCAGCGCCATGGGCAAGACCACCGACGACCTCATCCACCTGGCCAACTCGGTGAGCGCCACCCAGCCTCCCCGCGAGTACGACATGCTCGTCAGCACAGGGGAGCGGGTGTCCATGTCGCTGCTGGTCATGGCGCTGGCCGACCTCGGGGTGGATGCCGCGTCGTTCACCGGCAGCCAGGTGGGGATCATCACCGATGACGACCACACCAGGGCCAAGATCCGGGAGGTCAAAGGCGACCGCCTGCGGGAGGCGCTGATGGCGGGCAAGGTGCCGGTCGTGGCCGGGTTCCAGGGCGTCTCGGCGGCCCGCGAGATCACCACGCTCGGGCGTGGCGGGTCCGACGCCACGGCCGTGGCGCTCGCCGCCGTCCTGGGCGCGGACGCCTGCGAGATCTACACCGACGTCACCGGGGTGTTCACGGCGGACCCCCGGATCGTGCCCGAGGCGCACCGGATCAACCGGATTTCGTTCGAGGAGATGCTCGAGATGGCGGCCACGGGTGGGCGGGTCCTGATGCTGCGCGCCGTCGAGTTCGCTCGGAACCACAATGTGCCGCTGCACGTGCGGAGCAGCTTCACCTGGGAGCCGGGCACCTGGGTGGTGGAGGAGGATGCAGACATGGAAGAAGCCGTCGTCACCGCAGTGACCCACGACACCTCGGAGGCCAAGGTCACTGTCAGCGGGGTGCCGGACCGACCAGGCGTGGCGGCTCGCCTCTTCCGGGCGCTGGCCGACAAGTCGATCAACGTCGACATGATCGTGCAGAACACCTCCGCCCACGGCACCACTGACATCTCGTTCACCGTGCCCACTGCGGACCTCGCGGTCGCGGTGGAGACCTCTCAGGCCCATGCGGACGAGCTGGGCGCGTCTGGGGTGACGGCGGACGCCGACGTGGCCCGGGTCTCGCTCGTGGGGGTGGGCATGAAGTCGCACCCCGGCATCGCTGCCACCATGTTCGAGACGCTGGCCAACGAGGGCATCAACATCGACATGATCTCGACCTCGACCATCCGCACCTCGTGCATAGTGGCCGAGGGTGACGTCGAGCGCGCCGTCCGCACCCTGCACGCGGCCTTCGCCCTCGGCTGATGGCAACGGATTGATGACGACCCGGGCACAGCCGTCCCGCATCCTCTGGCTCCTGCGCCACGCCAAGACGGTGACCGACCCGCCACCGGACGGCACGGACTTCGACCGCGTCCTGGCCCCGCGGGGCCGGCGTGACGCCACCGCCCTCGGCCGCCTGTTCGCCGGGCACGGCGAAGGGCTGGGACCCGCCCTGAAGGGCGTCCCCCGGCCGCAGGTCGCGCTGGTCTCACCCGCCGCCCGCACGGCGGCGACGGCGGAGCTCGTCCTGGCCGGCATGGCCGATCCCCCGCAGTGCCGTTTCGACGACGCGCTCTACGGTGCCGACCCCGAGGAGGTGCTGGCCTTCGTGCGCGCTCTGCCCGATGGCATCGCTGCCGCCATGGTGGTGGGCCACAACCCCACGGCGCACTCCCTCTCGCAGGGCCTGCTGTCCGCCCGCGACAAGAAGGGCCCCTCGGCCGCGCTGCGGCACGGATTCCCCACCTGTGCACTCGGCGTCTACGCCTTCCACTTCGAGCACTGGGCCGACGTGGCGTCCGGGACGGCCAAGCTGGTGGCCCTGCTGGGGCCGCCCTACTAGTGCCGCGCGAATCAGCGCCGAGCCAACCAGTGCCGTGCCAACCAGCGTTTGCGACGATCTGCCCGGCACGTCGCGACACGACCGGCAGGTATCAAGTACGGGGCAGGGTGTGGACCCCATCACCCTGAAGGCCGTCAGGCTCGCTGGTCCAGACCGATGCTGATCTCCTTGCGCATGCAGACTCGATTCGCTGGGTCGAGTCCCGTTTGAGCTTCATGCTTTCGGATAGCCCGAAGCGCGGATCCAAGTTGCTCCTCAGGTACTTCAACAAATCCGAGATGCTCGTACAACGGGTAGTTCCAGGGAACTTCGATGAAGGTAGTGAGCGTAATGGCAGGACATCCGCTTTCAATCGCCCACGACTGCACCGTGTCGAGTAGATCCCTCCCGACCCCGCGCCCCTGGTAGTCCGGGAGGACGCTGATTTGTTCAATGTGAGCATTTCCACCCACGACATCGATGACGACGTAGCCAATCGGCCAATCGGTTTCATCGACGGCAACCCAACTGCGCCCACCAAGTGCATAGGCATCCAGCACCTCCACCGACATGGGTTCGGCGTCGGCTATCGCTTCCATTCCAATCGACCGGAACGCATCTCCGGCCAATGTCTCGATCTCTCTCAAGATCGGACTCTCTGCCGGGAGGGAGCGACGGACACGGACCATCTTCCCCATATTCTGCCGCGCCGATGGACCGGCTCGGCAGCGACCTCGCCGGCGACCTCTGCCCGGCGACCTCTACCCGGCGACCTCTGCCCGGCGACCTCTGCCCGGCGACGCTAGGGTGTGGACACGTACTACGGAGTCCACGGTTCTTGGATCGCCCTGCTGGTCTTTTTTGGCCTCGTCGCGATGCGGGTGCTCTCGCAGCGACGCCGCCGGGGTCACCATCCGAGCTCACCTCCCGCGAGCCCGTTCACCGACCGCACTTCTTCAAGTGAAGAATCTGATGCCGCACGCGCACCGTCCGGCAAAATCACATTCACGGGGATTCCTCCCAGTTGGTTGACGGACCCCTCGGGCCGACATGAGAAACGGTACTGGTCCGGGTCTGAATGGACGGAGCACGTTTCAGACGGTGGTGTCCCCGGCACCGACCCACCTCCAGGCGACACCGGTCGCCACGCGTCCTAATAGTGAAGAGGGCCCGGGGGCGTGAAGAGCCAGGACTCCAATAACCAGGACTCCAATAACCAGGACATCGCTGAGACGACAACACTTCTTGCGCCCCAACCCGGTTAGGGGACAACAATGGTTCGGTGGTGACGGGGACTGCCGACTACCGACCTTCACACCCGAGGGTTGAATGCATCTCCACATCCCAGTCCTCGACCCCAAGGGTCCGAAACTGTCTCCTGATGGAGTCGTCTCGCGACGTCAACCAACTGCGTCGACGTGGTCGCTCTGAGGATCTGATCGACGACCCGTCTCGTTGTTGTTCGGTTGTTGTGATTCGTGTCGCTTCCGCAGCACGGTGGCGCTGGCGCAACGTTGCAGGTGCACGGTGGTCGCACCCCGGCATCCGATGATGGGCTAGTCCTACGCTGCGTTCGGCGAAGGGCGCGAGGTCATTGACCTCGGTCCGATTGCCGACATCGTGAGGCGGGAGGTGGTCGGTGCTCATCGTTGCCGTGATTTGTCGTAAAGGCAGTATTGCTGTAACCAGTGCAATCGAGCGAAGGAGCAGAACAATGAGAACAGAATGCCCTCCCACCTGAAGATGCGCGCCCGTCTGCTCCTCACCGCCGCCACGGCTGCGCTCATCGTGGTGGCGATGCCCGGCTCGCTGGTGCTGGCCGGCGTGAGTGCGGCCCAGGCCGGGGCGGCCCCGTCATCGACCGCGTCTGGACCCCTGGCGGTGACCGCATCTGATTGGACGACCTTCGATCACGACTCCCTGCGCTCGGGGGTCGATCCGTCGGGCAACTCCTTCTCGCCGGCCACTCCGGCTTGGAACTCACCTACCCTCGACGGCCAGCTTTATGGCCAGCCACTGGTCTCCGCGGGAACGGTCTTTGCCGCCACTGAGAACGACACGGTCTACGCCCTGGCCGCCGACAGCGGCGCGATCCTGTGGTCGCATCATCTGGCCGCCCCGGTAGAGGCCGCCAACCTGCCCTGCGGCGACATCTCTCCAACCGTCGGCATCACCTCGACCCCGATCATCGACGCCTCCCGCTCGGAGATCTTCGTGGTGGCGGACGAGGCGTCCTCGCCCATCGCCGCACATCACCTCATCGGGCTCAACCTCCACACCGGCGCCGTCCTCCTCGACGAGGTGATAGACCCGCCGGGCACCGATCCGGCTGCCCAGCTCCAGCGGGCGTCTTTGGCCCTGGACGAAGGAAGTGTCATCGCCGGCTTCGGCGGTAACGCCGGCGATTGCAGCGACTACCACGGATTGGTGGTCTCGGCTCCCGAGGACGGCTCGACGCCGACGACGTATGTGGTCGCCGACCTGCCCGGCGACAGCCAAGGCGCCGTGTGGATGGGTGGGGCGGCGCCCACCGTCGACGCACAGGGCAACGTCTGGGTGACCACCGGAAACAGCGAGTTCCACAGTTCGAGCGATACCTACGACGAGAGTGATGGAGTCCTCGAGATCAGCCCGGCCATGAAACTGGTTCAAGCCTTCACCCCCCAGGCCTGGTACGCCGACAACGCAAGCGACCTCGATCTCGGTTCGACTGCACCGGCGCTGCTACCCAACGGCCTGGCGTTCGAGGTGGGTAAGTCGCGGACGGCGTACGTTCTCGCCCAGTCGCATCTGGGAGGTGTCAACGGCCAGGTGGCGCTCACCAACTCCTTCTGCTTCGCCGACGGTGGCTCCGCCGACCTTGACGGCACCCTCTTCGTCCCCTGTAGCGGAGGTATCGAAGCGGTCACTCCTACGTCAAGTCCCCCCAGTGCGCTGTGGTCGACTTCCAGTGGGGCGCACGGCTCCCCGATTGTCGCCGGTGGCCTGGTGTGGTCGATCGGCAATGGCAACCTCTACGCGTTGGACCCCGCAAACGGCACCGCGGTCCAGCAGTTCGCTATCGGACCTTCGGCGTCGTCATTTCCTTCGCCCTCGGCAGCCGACGGGCTTATCCTGGCACCGTCCTCCACCCAGATCCATGCCTTCGAGGGCCCGGCCGGCCCGCCGCCGCCACCCACAAGTGTGCTGATTCCCGCCACCGGTGCGACGCTGTCGGGCACAGCCACCTTGGACGCCTCCGCCTCGAACGCCACCAGCGTCGAGTTCCGGCTGTTCGGCGGTACGTACGGCTTTGCGGCCCCGGTGCTGTGCACAGCCACACCGACCATCTACGGATGGTTGTGCGCCTGGAACTCCACGACGGTACCCAACGGCTCCTATGTCCTCGTGTCTGAGGCCTTCAACGCATCTGGGGGCGCATTCAGCCCGGGCGTGAACATCACCGTTAAGAACCCGCCCACCACGGGCGTCCTCATCCCCTCGAGTGGTGCGACGCTGTCGGGCACAGCCACCTTGGACGCCTCCGCCTCGAACGCCACCAGCGTCGAGTTCCGCCTGTTCGGCGGTACGTACGGCTTTGCGGCCCCGGTGCTGTGCACAGCCACACCGACCATCTACGGATGGTTGTGCGCCTGGAACTCCACGACGGTACCCAACGGCTCCTATGTCCTCGTGTCGGAGGCCTTCAACTCAGGCGGAAACGCCTTCAGTTCGGGGGTCAGCGTCACGGTCAATAATTGACCGCACCCTCCTCTCAGCACCACTCCGGAGATGACTCGGCCCGCGCCGTCGCTGAATACAGCGCCTGAGTCCGGTGTTGCGGTCATCCCGCCACCCGTCGGGACCCGTGTCGGCTCATGGGGTTCATCTGATCCGCTTGCAATGGGTCACGCGTCCGGGACTTTCGATATCTCGGAAACGATGAGGCCGCAGGGTCGGTATCCGAGGTCACTGCGAGCGCGGCTCGATTGATGCTGCAAACCCCTTGGTCGCTCGCGTCGCCGTACACCGCCTCATCGGTCTCGCGAGACTGACGGGGCGAGAAGTACAAGATGCGTCCGGCCTACGCCAGCGAGCGCAGGATGGCGGCGTCGCCCTGGCCGCCACCACCGCACAGCGCGACGGCTGCCGTGGCGGCACCGCGGCGGCGCAGCTCCAGCAGAGCGGTCAGCGCCAGCCGGGTGCCGGACATGCCGACCGGGTGCCCGAGCGCGATGGCGCCGCCGTTGACGTTGACCTTGTCCTCGGCGATGCCGAGGTCGTCCACCGAGGCGAGACCGACGGCGGCGAATGCCTCGTTGATCTCGAAGAGATCGATGGCACCGAGGTCGACGCCGGCCTTCCCGGCCGCCTTGACGATCGCCCGCGACGGCTGGGTCAGCAGCGAGTTGTCCGGCCCGGCCACCATGCCGTAGCCGACGATCTGGCCCAGCGGGCTGGCTCCGAGCTCCTTCGCCTTGGCCGCCGACATCACGACCACGGCGCACCCGCCGTCGGAGATCTGCGACGCGTTCCCTGCGGTGATGGTGCCGTTCTTGTCGAAGGCGGGCTTGAGCGCGCCGAGCGATTCCGCCGTCGTGCCCGGGCGCACGCCCTCGTCCGTGTCCACCAGGAGGGGGTCGCCCTTGCGCTGGGGCACCCGCACCGGGACAATCTCCTCGGCCAGGCGGCCCTCCTTGGCGGCCGCGGCGGCCTTCTCGTGGCTCGCCGCCGCGAACGCATCCTGGCGATCGCGGGAGATGCCGACCTTGGCGTTGTGCTGCTCGGTCGAGAGGCCCATGGCGATGTGGTCGAACGAGTCGGTCAGGCCGTCGTACATCATGGAATCGATCAGCTCGCCGTCACCGAGGCGGTAGCCGGCACGGGCCTCGGGCAGCAGGTAGGGCGCCCTGGTCATCGACTCCATGCCGCCCGCCACCACGATGTCGGCGTCCCCGGAACGGATCATCTGGTCGGCCAGGTAGATGGTGTTGAGGCCGGAGAGGCACACCTTGTTGATGGTGTTGGCTGGGACCGTCATGGGGATGCCGCCCTTGACCGCCGCCTGGCGTGCTGTGATCTGGCCCTGGCCGGCCAGGATCACCTGGCCCATCAGCACGTAGTCCACCTGGTCGGGGGACACCCCGGCTCGGGAGAGCGCCTCCGCGATGGCGAATCCCCCCAGGTCCATGGCCGTGAATCCGGCCAGTCCGCCTGAGAGCTTTCCGATCGGGGTCCGAGCCCCTGCGACGATGACGGCCTCGCCCATTCCCTGCACCTCCGCGTTCTCCGCGTTCTCCGCGTTCCCGCCGGTCTGGTTACCGGTCGGAAACACCATCTTACGGGCCAACTATCGTCGGGTCACATGAGCGACATCCTCAGTGCTGTCCTGGCCGGCGCCCCCTCCGCTGAGCTGGCCGGACTCGACATGCCCGCCTCCTACCGGGCTGCGCTGGTCAAGCGGAGCGAGACGACCATGTTCGACGGCATGGAGTCGGCCGACAAGGATCCCCGCCGGTCCCTCCACGTCGAGGAGGTGCCGCTGCCCGAGCTGGCTCCCGACGAGGCCTACGTGGCGGTGATGGCCTCCTCGATCAACTTCAATACCGTCTGGACCTCCATCTTCGAGCCGCTGCCCACCTTCGGCTTCCTCGACCGCCTGGGCAAGGAGGGGCCTTGGGCGGCCCGCCACGCGCTCGACTACCACGTCGTCGGCTCGGATGCCGCCGGCGTCGTGCTGCGCACCGGCTCGTTGGTGCGCAACTGGAAGGTGGGCGACAAGGTCACGGTCCACTGCAACTACGTCGACGACCAGGACCCGTCGGCCCACGACGATTCCATGCTGGCGGCGAACCAGCGCATCTGGGGCTTCGAGTCCAACTTCGGCGGGCTGGCCGACATCACCGTGGTCAAGGCCAACCAGCTCATGCCCAAGCCGGCCCATCTCAGCTGGGAGGAGGCGGCCATCAACGCGCTGTGCAACTCCACCGCCTACCGCATGCTGGTCTCCCCCAACGGGGCCCGCATGACCCAGGACGACAAGGTGCTCGTTTGGGGGGCCAGCGGAGGGCTGGGCAGCTATGCCGTGCAGCACGTGCTCAACGGGGGCGGCACGCCGATCGGTGTCGTGTCCTCGCCCGAGAAGGTGAAGCTGCTCAACGATCTCGGCGTCGAGGCTGTCATCGACCGGAAGGCGGCGAACTATCGCTTCTGGTCGGACGAGCACACCCAGGACGAGTCCGAGTGGCGACGCTTCGGCAAGGACATCCGCGGGTTGGTGGGCTCCGAGCCCGAGATCGTCTTCGAGCACCCGGGCCGCCAGACGATGGGCGCGTCGGTGTTCGCCTGCAAGCGGGCGGGGACGATCGTCACCTGCGCCGCCACGTCCGGCTACATGATCGAGTACGACAATCGGCATCTGTGGATGAAGCTCAAGACGATCAAGGGCTCGCACTTCGCCAACTACCGCGAGGCGTGGGACGCCAATCAGCTCGTCTGTGAGGGCAAGGTGCTCCCGCCGCTCTCGGCCGTCTACCCGCTCACGCAGGTAGGTGAGGCGGCCTACCAGGTCCACCACAACCTGCACGAGGGCAAGATCGGCGTCCTGTGCCTGGCGCCCGAGGAAGGGCTCGGCATCGACGACCCCGAGCTGCGAGCCAAGGTCGGCGAGGACCGCATCACCCTGTTCCGGAGGCACGGCGCGTGAGCGACTCCCTGCTCACCGAGATCGACCACGTGGCGATCGCCGTCAACGACCTCGAGGCCGCCATCGCCTGGTACGCCGAGGTCTTCGGTGCCACGGTCGACCACCGCGAGCGCGTCGAGTCCGACGGAGTCGAGGAGGCGTTGCTGAAGGTGGCCGACTCCTACGTGCAGCTGCTCACTCCGATCAGCGACGACTCCCCCGTGGCCAAGTACCTCGCCAACAAGGGCGAGGGCCTGCACCACGTCGGCTACCGGGTCGACGACTGCGGCGTCGCCCTCCAGGCGATCAAGGACGCCGGCGGCCGGGTGATCGACGAGGCGCCGCGTCCGGGTTCACGTGGGACCACGGTGGCCTTCGTGCACCCCAAGACGTCGTTCGGCACGCTGATCGAGCTGGTCCAGGAGTAGCTCGGTCGGGGTCAACGCACTTTGCGGGGCAGGCTGACGGGGGGCAGGCTGACGGGGGGCAGGCTGACGGGGGGCAGGCTGACCGGGGGCAGGCTGACGGGGGGCAGGCTGACCGGGGGAGGCTGACGGGGGGAGGCTGACGGGGGGAGGCGGATGGCGGATTGTGTTCTCGCACTCTAAACGAACTCGCTTATAGTTTTCAGAAACATCTCCCGGGTGCCGGGAGCCTGAGCCGGGCGGATCGCTCACCCCGCAGATTGACCGAGACCACACGCCCAAATCGGCACCGGCCACCCGCACGCCGGCGCCAGCTGGCATCAGCGCCCGGGCACCCGAGACGGAGCATCGTGCGGGCTTGCCGCCGCCTGCAGGATCATCTTCCGCCGACGCCGCCGGCGGCCCCTCTAGGCCACCGGCTAGCGGAACAGGTCTTCGAGCAGGCCGAGCACCAGGGAGACCCGCTCGGGCAACGACCCCGAATCGGAGCCGAGGACCAGGTCGGGGCGGACCGGTACCTCGTAGGCCGAGTCGATGCCGGTGAAGCCGGGGAGTTGCCCGGCCCGGGCCCGGGCATAGAGGCCCTTGGGGTCGCGCCGCTCGCACTCCTCGATGGACGTGTCGACGAAAATCTCGGCGAAGGTGAGCCCCGCCTGCTCGTGCAGGGCGCGGATGAGCGCGCGGTCCTCCTCGAACGGGCAGATCAAGGCGATGAGCGCCAGCGACCCCGCCTCGGCGAACATGGCGGCCACCTCGCCGGCACGGCGGACGTTCTCGGTGCGGTCGCGGTCGGAGAAGCCCAGGTCGGCGTTCAGCCCGTGGCGCAGATTGTCCCCGTCGAGCAGGAAGGCAGGCCGCCCGCTGCGCACGAAGGCCTCCTCCACCCCGGCAGCCAGCGTCGACTTCCCCGCCCCGGACAAGCCGGTGAACAGCAACGTCGCCCCCGCCGTCCCCAGTGCGGCGAAGCGGTCCACCCGCGACAGCCGCCCGTCGTGGCGCACCACGTTGGGGCTGGCGTGCGCCGTGGCGATGACCCGGATGACGCCCGCGCCCACGGTGGAGTTGGTGGCCGGGTCGATGATGATGAAGCTGCCGGTGGAGCGATTGGTCGTGTAGTCGTCCACCAGCAGCGGCTCGGTACAGCGGAACGTGACCCGACCGACCTCGTTGAGCTCAAGGACCGCCGCGGCCTCGTCGCGGTGCAGACCGTTGATGTCGAGCCGGTAGTGCAGGGACTGTGCTGTCGCTCGCACCGTCCGGGTGCTGTGCTTGAGCAGGAACGGGCGGCCCTCGGCCAGGGAGGAGCGCTCGTCCATCCAGCACACGGTCGCCTCGATCTCGTGCGACACGGTCGGCCGGTTGTTGGGCCGGCAGAGGATGTCGCCCCGGGAGACGGCGATGTCGTCGGCCAGCGTGATGACCACCGCCATGGGCGGGAACGCCTCGGCCACCTCTCCGTCCGCGGTGGCGATGGCGTCGATGCGTGAGGTCGTGCCCGTGGGCATGACGAGCACGTCGTCTCCCGGGCGCAGGACCCCGCTGGCCACCGTGCCAGCGTAGCCCCGGAAGTCCGGGTTCTCGGGGGTCTGGCTCCGGATGACGTACTGCACGGGGAAGCGGGGGTCGATGAAGTTCTCGTCACTGCCGATGTAGACCGACTCCAGGTGGTTAAGCAGCGGTGAGCCGTCGTACCACCACATGTGCTCCGAACGCTGCACGACGTTGTCACCGCGGAGGGCCGAGATCGGAATGAAGGTGATGTCGTGCACGTTCAACCGCGCGGCGAACTCCATGAAGTCGGACTTGATCTGCTCGTAGCGCCCCTGGTCCCAGTCGATCAGGTCCATCTTGTTGACGCACACGACCATGTGCGGCACGCCGAGCATGGAGGAGAGGAAGGCGTGCCGGCGCGTCTGCTCGATCACCCCCTTGCGGGCGTCAATCAAGATGAGGGCCACGTGGGCGTTGGATGCCCCGGTGACCATGTTGCGCGTGTACTCGGTGTGGCCGGGGGTGTCGGCGATGATGAACTTGCGCTTGGGCGTGGCGAAGTAGCGGTAGGCCACGTCGATGGTGATGCCCTGTTCCCGCTCGGCGCGCAGCCCGTCGGTCAGCAGCGCGAGGTCCGTCTCGATCCCGCCCCGCTGCTCGCTGGTCCGGCGGATCGCCTCGAGCTGGTCCTCGAAGATCCCCTTGGCGTCGTAGAGGAGGCGCCCGATCAGCGTGGACTTGCCGTCGTCCACCGAACCGGCCGTGGCCAGGCGCAGGAGCTCCGTCATTAGAAGTACCCCTCGCGCTTGCGGTCCTCCATGCCGGCCTCGGAGATCCGGTCGTCGGCCCGGGTGGCGCCCCGCTCGGTCAGTCGGGTGCCCGCCACCTCGGCAATGACCAGGTCGATGGTCTCGGCCATGGACTCGACGCAGCCCGTGCAGTCGGCGTCGCCCACCGTCCGGAAGCGCACCATGGTCTCGAAGACCGGATCCCCCTCCGCCGGGGCGAGATGCTCGGTGACGGCCATGAACATCCCGTCACGCTGGAACACCTGACGCCGGTGGGCGAAGTAGATCTGCGGCACGTCGATCTGCTCGTCCCGGATGTAGTTCCACACGTCGAGCTCGGTCCAGTTCGACAGGGGGAAGACGCGGATGTGCTCGCCCTTGTTGTGCCGGGCGTTGTAGAGGTTCCACAGCTCCGGACGCTGGTTCTTGGGGTCCCACTGGCCGAACTCGTCGCGGAAGCTGAAGATCCGCTCCTTGGCCCTGGCCTTCTCCTCGTCACGGCGGGCCCCGCCGAAGACGGCGTCGTGGCGCCCCTCCGCGATGGCCCGCAGGAGCGTCACCGTCTGCAGCCGGTTGCGCGTGGCCCCCGGCGATGTGTCCTCCACCGTCCGGCCGGCGTCGATGTCGTCCTGCACCCGCGCCACCACCAGGCGGACGCCGAGGTCCTCGGCGTGGCGGTCGCGGAACTCGAGCACCTCGTCAAAGTTGCGCCCGGTGTCCACGTGCAGGACGGGGAAGGGCACGGGGGCCGGCCAGAAGGCCTTCCGCGCCAGGTGCAGCATGACGATGGAGTCCTTGCCGCCCGAGAACATGAGCGTCGGGCGCTCGAACTCGGCCGCCACCTCGCGGAAGACGTGGATCGACTGGGCCTCGAGGGCCCGGAGATGCGACAGGCGGTAATGGCCCGATCCGGCCAGCGCCACGCCATCCGGACCGCCGCCCTCAGCCACCGTGCGCGGTGTCGCCAACGGACCCTCCCCTTCGTCTTCCCCCGGTGAACGGGAGGAAGTTTAGGCCCCTGCCTCCGCGGCGCCAGCTTCGGTTGCCTCGGGCGCCTCGGGCGCTTCGGGCGCCGCCGTGCCGTCGCCGGCGCCGTTCCCGCTGCCGGCGATCGGATTCCCGTAGGCGTCCTCGGCCGTCGGCGCCGCGCCCAACCAGCTGGCGTCGATGGAGGAGTCGAAGGGGTCCTCGCTGGCTCCCTCGCCCATGTCACGCAGCCAGTTGGCCAGGTCCTCGGTATCCGACTCGCCGGAGCCCATGGCCCAGAAGGGCATCGCCTCGGCGTCGGGCATCTCGAGCCGGATGTCCCGGTAGTGCTCCATGCCCGAACCGGCCGGGATGAGCTTGCCGATGATGATGTTCTCCTTGAGGCCGAAAAGGGGGTCGCTACGGCCTTCGATGGCGGCCTCGGTCAGCACCCGGGTCGTCTCCTGGAAGGAGGCGGCAGAGAGCCAACTGTCGGTGGCCAGCGACGCCTTGGTGATCCCCATGAGCTCGGGACGACCCTCGGCCGGCACCTTGCCGTCCTCGACGAGGGTGCGGTTCACCTCGGCGTAGATCTGGTTGTCGACGCGCTCGCCCGGCAGGAAGGGCGCGTCGCCCGGTTCGGCCACGAGCACCCGGCGCAGCATCTGGCGCACGATCAGCTCGATGTGCTTGTCGTGGATCGACACACCCTGGTCGCGGTACACCTTCTGCACCTCTTCGACGAGGTACTGCTGGGTCTCGCGGATGCCCTTGACCTCGAGCAGCTCCTTGGGGTCCTTGGGGCCCTCGACCAGCGCGTCACCGGCACCGACCTCCTGGCCGTCGGTGACCTCGAGGTGGGCGCGTGCAGCCACCAGCGTGGAGTCCTCCGTGCCGTCGTCGGCCACCACGGTGATGCGGCGGCCCGTCTCGTCGTCCTCCAACCGGACGACGCCGGAGTGGTGCGCGAGCACGGCGGCGCCCTTCGGCGTGCGGGCCTCGAAGAGCTCGACGACGCGGGGCAGGCCGTGGGTGATGTCCTCACCGACGACACCACCGGTGTGGAACGTCCGCATGGTGAGCTGCGTGCCGGGCTCGCCGATGGACTGGGCGGCAATGACGCCGACCGCCTCGCCGAGCTCGATCATGGAGCCCGTGGCGAGGGACAGCCCGTAGCACGAGGCGCAGACGCCCTGGGGCGACTCGCAGGTGAGCACCGAGCGGACGCGGATGCGGTCGACGGCCTCGTCGTCGCGTAGGGCGGCGATGCTGTCGTCGAGGAGCAGCGTGCCCACCGGGTAGACGGTGCCGTCCGACAGCGTGACGTCCTCGGTGAGGAGCCGGCCGAAGGCGCGGGTCTCGAGGTAGTTGCGGTGCCCGGGCCCGTCGGGGGCCACGCCCTCGATCCAGATGCCCCTGGTCGACCCGCAGTCGTCGATCCGGATGATGAGCTCCTGGGCCACGTCGACCAGTCGACGGGTCAGGTAGCCCGAGTCGGCCGTGCGCAGGGCGGTGTCGGCCAAACCCTTGCGGGCACCGTGGGTCGAGATGAAGTACTCCAGCACCGAGAGGCCCTCACGGAAGGAGGACTTGATGGGCCGGGGGATCATCTCACCGCGCGGGTTGGACACCAGGCCCTTCATGCCGGCGATCTGGCGGATCTGCTGCGAGTTCCCTCGGGCACCCGAGTCCACCATCATGTCGAGCGGGTTGAAGGCGATCGTCGCCAGCTGCGCCTCCATGGCCCGCCCCACCTCGGAGTTGGCCGAGGTCCAGATCTCGATCTCCTTCTGGCGCCGCTCGTCGTCGGTGATGATCCCACGCTTGAACTGGGTCTCCGCCTTCTCGGCCTCCTTCTCGTAGCGATCGAGGATGGCCAGCTTGTCGGGCGGGGTCTGCACGTCGTTGATGGAGATGGTCAGGCCGGACTGGGCGGCGAAGCGGAAGCCGATCGCCTTGATCCGGTCGAGGCTCTGGGCCACAACGTTCTTCGGGTAGTTGGCGGAGAGCTCCTCCACGATCACCCCGATCGGGGTGTTGCGCTTGCCGACCACGTCGTTGACGAAGGCGAAGCCCTCGGGCAGCGCCTCGTTGAAGAACACCCGGCCCGGCGTCGTGTCGTAGCTGAGCACCCCGTCCTCGCCGGCGGTGACGCCGGCGGCGGCCAGGCGGCCGGCCAGCGCCGAACCCGTTGCCGGACGCAACGTGATTGGCACCTGCAGCTCCACGTCGCCGGCGTCGAAAGCGGCCTCCAGCTCGTGGATGTGGCGGAAGGCGCGACCGGCGCCCTTGCCCGTCTCAACCCGGAGGGTGAGGTAGTAGGCGCCGAAGACCATGTCCTGGGTGGGCACGGTGATCGGGCGGCCGGTGGCCGGCGAGAGGATGTTGTTCGCCGACAGCATGAGCACCCTGGCCTCGGCCTGGGCCTCGGCGGACAGGGGCAGGTGCACGGCCATCTGGTCGCCGTCGAAGTCGGCGTTGAAGGCCGTGCACACGAGCGGGTGGACCTGGATCGCCTTGCCTTCGACCAGGACGGGCTCGAAGGCCTGGATCCCCAACCGGTGCAGGGTCGGCGCGCGGTTCAGCAGCACCGGGTGCTCCCGGATGACGCCCTCGAGGACGTCCCACACCTGGGGCCGGCGCCGCTCGACCATGCGCTTGGCCGACTTGATGTTCTGGGCCAGCTCGGCGTCGACCAGCCGCTTCATGACGAAGGGCTTGAAGAGCTCGAGCGCCATGAGCTTGGGCAGGCCGCACTGGTGCAGCTTGAGGTTCGGGCCGATGACGATGACCGAGCGGCCCGAGTAGTCCACCCGCTTGCCGAGCAGGTTCTGGCGGAACCGGCCCTGCTTGCCCTTCAGCATGTCCGACAGGGACTTGAGGGGGCGGTTGCCCGGACCTGTCACGGGGCGGCCGCGGCGGCCGTTGTCGAACAGCGCGTCCACGGCCTCCTGCAGCATGCGCTTCTCGTTGTTGATGATGATCTCGGGCGCGCCGAGGTCGAGCAGCCTCTTCAGCCGGTTGTTGCGGTTGATGACGCGGCGGTAGAGGTCGTTCAGGTCCGAGGTGGCGAAGCGGCCACCGTCGAGCTGCACCATCGGGCGCAGGTCCGGCGGGATTACCGGCACGGCCTCGAGGATCATGGCCCGTGGGTCGTTGATGCGCCGGCCGTGGTCGTCCCGGCGGTTGAAGGCGGTGACGATCTTCAGCCGCTTGATCGTCTTCTGGCGCCGCTGCGCCGAGAGCGGCCGACGGCCGTCCTTGGCGTCGATCATGTCGCGCAGCTTGATCTCCTCGGCGTCGAGGTCGATGCGGTCGATCAGCTTGAGGATGTACTCCGCGCCCATGCCGCCCTCGAAGTACTCGTCGTAGCGCAGCCGCAGCTCGCGCCAGAGCATCTCGTCCTCGATGATCTTGCGACCGTGCAGGTTGCGGAATTCGTCGAGGGAGCGCTGGGCGATCTCGGCGTCCTCCTGGGCCCGCTCACGGGCGGACTGGATCTCCTTCTCGACGGCGCGCTCGGCGCGCCTTGATCTCGGCGTCACGGGCGCCCTCGCCCTCGAGCGCCTTGAGCTCCTCCTCGAGCGCCTTGAAGCGGCGGTCGATGTCGAGGTCGCGCTTCTTCTCGATGTCGGCGATCTCCTCGGCCATCTCGTTCTCGAGGCTCGGGAGATCCTGGTGCCGCTTCTCCTCGTCGACCCAGGTGACCAGGTTGGCCGCGAAGTAGATGACCTTCTCGAGCTGCTTGGCCTTGAGCTCCTCGCGGGGCTCGGTGCCCATGAGCAGGTAGGCCAACCACGACCGTGTCCCGCGCAGGTACCAGATGTGCACGACGGGCGCCGCCAGCTCGATGTGCCCCATGCGGTCGCGGCGCACCTTCGAGCGCGTGACCTCGACGCCACAGCGCTCACAGATGATGCCCTTGAAGCGCACCCGCTTGTACTTGCCGCAGTAGCACTCCCAATCCTTGGTCGGCCCGAAGATCTTCTCGCAGAAGAGGCCGTCCTTCTCGGGGCGCAACGTCCGGTAATTGATCGTCTCGGGCTTCTTGACCTCGCCGTTGGACCATCCCCGGATGGAGTCGCCCGTGGCCAGGCCTATGCGCAGCTGGTCAAAGGTGTTGACGTCCAGAGCCATTAGGAGAAGCTCCTCTCTGCGGCGCGCCGCTCGTCTTCTTCGTCGGAGCCGCGCTCGTTGCGGCTGATATCGATGCCCAGCTCTTCAGCCGTGCGGAACACGTCCTCGTCCAGCTCGTGCATCTCGATCTCCCGGCCGTCGACGGCCAGGACCTCGACGTCGAGGCAGAGCGACTGCATCTCCTTGATGAGCACCTTGAAGCTCTCGGGGATCCCCGGCTCGGGGATGTTCTCGCCCTTGACGATGGCCTCGTAGACCTTGACCCGGCCCAGCACGTCGTCCGACTTGATGGTCAGGAGTTCCTGCAGGGCGTAGGCGGCGCCGAACGCCTCCAGGGCCCAGACTTCCATCTCACCGAAGCGCTGGCCACCGAACTGCGCCTTCCCACCCAGCGGCTGCTGGGTGATCATGGAGTACGGGCCGGTGGAGCGGGCGTGGATCTTGTCGTCCACCAAGTGGGCGAGCTTCAGGATGTAGACGTAGCCGACCGAGATCGGGTTGTCGTAGGCCTCGCCGGTGCGGCCGTTGTAGAGCGTGGCCTTGCCGTCGGTCCGGATCTGCACGTCACCGTTGGCCGAGTCCGCGTTCAGGGAGCCGAAGACGTGCTGGATCGTGGGGTGGGCCCCGGCGTCCTCGGTCTCGTCCCAGTGGGCGCCGTCGAAAACCGGAGTGGAGACCCAGGCCGCCGGCTCGGTGCGCGGGCGCGTCTTGCGTGCCGCCCCATCGCCCTTGGCGCTCGTCCCCACGCCGTCGTTGACCGGCACGCCCTCCCAGCCGTGACGAGCGGCGTAGCCGAGGTGCGACTCGAGCACCTGGCCCACGTTCATCCGGCTCGGCACGCCGAGCGGGTTCAGGATGATGTCGACCGGGGTGCCGTCGGACAGGTACGGCATGTCCTCGACCGGGAGGATCTTGGAGATCACGCCCTTGTTGCCGTGGCGACCGGCCAGCTTGTCGCCCTCGGAGATCTTGCGCTTCTGGGCCACGTACACCCGGACCAGCTGGTTGACGCCCGGCGGCAGCTCGTGGGACTCCTCACGCGAGAAGACCCGCACGTCGATCACCTTGCCGTATTCGCCGTGGGGGACCTTGAGCGAGGTGTCGCGCACCTCGCGGGCCTTCTCGCCGAATATGGCGCGCAGCAGCCGCTCCTCGGGCGTCTGCTCCGTCTCGCCCTTGGGGGTCACCTTGCCCACCAGGACGTCGCCCGGCTCCACCTCGGCGCCGACGCGGATGATGCCGCGGTCGTCCAGATCGGCCAGGATCTCCTCCGACAGGTTCGGGATGTCCCGGGTGATCTCCTCGGCGCCCAACTTGGTGTCGCGGGCGTCGACCTCGTGCTCCTCGATGTGGATGGACGTCAGCACGTCGTCGCGCACGAGGCGCTCCGAGAGGATGATGGCGTCCTCGTAGTTGTAGCCCTCCCAGGGCATGAAGGCGACGAGCAGGTTCTTCCCGAGCGCCAACTCACCGTTGTGCGTCGACGGCCCGTCGGCCAGGAGGTCGCCGGCCACCACGCCCTGGCCTTCGACGACCAGCGTGCGGTGGTTGATGCAGGTGTTCTGGTTGGAGCGGCGGAACTTGGACAGGCGGTACGCCTTGCGTCCGAGCGCCGTGCCGAAGCGGTCCTTCTGTCCCGAGGAGTACTCCACCGTGATGGTGTCCCCGCTGATCTCGGTCACCGTGCCGTCGCCCTCTGAGAGGATCACGTCGCCGGCGTCGCGGGCGGCCCGCGCCTCGACCCCGGTGCCGATGTACGGCGCCTCGCTCACGACGAGGGGCACCGCCTGCTTCTGCATGTTGGCGCCCATGAGGGCACGGTTGGCGTCGTCGTGCTCGACGAAGGGGATGAGGGCCGTGGAGACCGAGACGATCTGCTTCGGCGACACGTCCATCAGGTCGACCTCGGACGGCGGGACGAAGTCGATCTCCGACGTCGTGCCGTAGGAGGTGTTGACGGCGCCCATGCGCACGCCGGTGCCCTGAGGGCCTCTGCGCACCAGGACGCGCTCCTCGGTGAGGCGGCCGTCGGCATCGACCGAGGCGTTGGCCTGGGCGATGACGTGCTCTTCTTCCTCGTCGGCGGCCAGGTAGCTTACCTCGTCGGTGACCTTGCCCCCCACGACGGTGCGGTACGGGGTCTCGATGAAGCCGTACTCGTTGACCCGGGCGTAGGTGGCCAGGGCCCCGATCAGGCCGATGTTCGGACCCTCGGGGGTCTCGATCGGGCACATGCGGCCGTAGTGCGAGGTGTGGACGTCACGGACCTCGAAGCCGGCCCGCTCACGGGACAGACCACCGGGCCCGAGCGCCGACAGGCGGCGCTTGTGGGCCAGGCCCGACAGGGGGTTGTTCTGGTCCATGAACTGCGAGAGCTGCGAGGTGCCGAAGAACTCCTTCACCGCGGCCACGACCGGGCGGATGTTGATCAGCGTCTGCGGCGTGATCGCCTCGACGTCCTGCGTGGTCATGCGCTCGCGCACGACCCGCTCCATGCGGCTCAGGCCGACCCGCACCTGGTTCTGGATCAGCTCGCCCACCGAGCGGATGCGCCGGTTGGCGAAGTGGTCCTGGTCGTCGATGCGGTAGGTGGACTCGCCGTCGGACATGTGCAGTGCGAGGTGCAGCATGTAGGTGGCCGAGGCCAGGATCTCCGAGGGGGTCAGCACCGACTGGTTCGGCGCCGGCTTCTCGACGTCGATCCCGAACAGGTCGCTCAGGCGGTCGATCTCCGGGCCGAGCTTGCGGTTCAGCTTGTAGCGCCCCACCCGGGTCAGGTCGTAGCGCTTCGGGTTGAAGAAGGCGTTCTCGAAATAGACGCGGGCGGCCTCGGCCGACAGCGGCTCGCCGGGACGGGCGCGCTTGTAGATCTCGAGCAGGGCCTCCTCGCGGGTGGGAGCCAGGTTGCGCTCCTTCTCCCACTGGCCCTCGAGGAAGTCGAAGTGACGCACGAAGCGGTCCAGGAAGGCCTCGTCGCCGTAGCCGAGCGCGCGCAGCAGCACGAACAGGGACAGGCGGCGCTTGCGGGCCACGCGGCAGCCGGCGGTGACGTCCTTGCCCGGCTTGGCCTCGATGTCGAGCTCGATCCACTCACCCCGGTACGGGTGGATGGTCCCGGTGAAGACGGTCTTGGCGTCGCGACCGGGCTGGAAGATCACGCCGGGGGAGCGCACCAGCTGGCTGACCACAACCCGCTCCGTGCCGTTGACGATGAAGGTGCCGCGGTCGGTCATCATCGGGAAGTCCCCCATGAAGACCGTCTGCTCCTTGATCTCACCCGTGTTGGCGTTGAGGAACCTAGCCCGCACGAAGACGGGGGCCGCGTACGTCATGTCCTTTTCCTTGCACTCCTCCACCGAGAACTTCGGCGGAGGGCGCAGGTCGGCATCCGTCGGGTCGAACTCGAGCTCCAGGCTCAGCTGGCCGGTGAAGTCCTCGATCGGACTGATGTCGTGGTAGGCCTCGGCGAGGCCCTTGTCGAGGAACCACTGAAACGAATCGCGCTGGATGGCGATCAAGTCAGGAAGCGGCAGAGCCTCGTTGATGTTGGCGAACGAAACACGTTCGGGACTACGGGACCGTGAGGACAACGGTCAACTCCTCCCAGATGAAAAGCGGCGGGTGGGGGCGGTACTGCGAATCGGGACGGACGAGGACGGAACGGCGGATCAGGGCTTCGAGGGCGCGCGTCGACACCCGGGAATTACGGAAACGAAGACACGGAGACGCACGGCAACCCGGCATCTTATCGCGGGGCGTGCCTGGATACAACCCCCTGGCCACCTGGGCCTCACGGGCTGCCGCCCGGGGTCCTCGACAGGGTAAAGGCAGCCTCCCCCGCCGTCAAGGATCCTGGTCGGAGGGCCAGGTGGGAGCGGGTCCCACCGGCCCCGGACCGGGACTACTTGACCTCGACGCTGGCCCCGGCGCCCTCGAGGGCGGCCCTGGCCTTTTCGGCATCTTCCTTGTTCGCCTTCTCCAGGACCGGCTTGGGGGCGGCCTCGACCAGGTCCTTGGCCTCCTTGAGACCGAGGCTGGTAAGGGCGCGCACCTCCTTGATGACCTGGATCTTCTTGTCGCCGGCGTCGGTCAGGATGACGTCGAAGTCGGACTTCTCCTCTTCGGCGCCGCCGGCGTCGCCGCCACCGGCCGCCGGGGCGGCAGCGGCCGCCACGGCCACGGGGGCCGCCGCCGTCACGCCGAAGCGCTCCTCGAAGTCCTTCAACAGCTCGCTCAGCTGGATCACCGAGAGCTCGGCGATCCCGTCGAGGATCTCTTCTTTGGTCAGGGTTGCCATCTGCCTGGCCTTCCTTTCTTTCCTTCGGTCTTGTTTGTTTGTTCGGTTCGGTGCGGAAATGCGATTTCGTGCTACTGGGGTGGGGCTTCGGAGGTGCCTGCCGCCTCGGGCTCAGCTTCCGTCTCCCCGGCGGCCTCCACCGTCTCCCCGGCGGCCTCCACCGTCTCCCCGGCGGCCTCCACCGTCTCCGGCGCGGCCGCTTCTGCGGGTGCGGCCTCGGCGGCAGGTTCGGCCGGCAGCGTCTCCCCGCCGGCCTGGCGCTCTTCGACGAGCGCCGAGATCCCGTACGCCAAGTTGCGGGGCAGGGCCTGCAGAAGGCCGGCCATCTGCTGCATCGGTGCGGCCAGGGCGCCCGCCAGGCGGGCCAAAAGCACCTCGCGGGGAGGCAGATCGGCCAGTGCGGCCAGGTCGCCGGGCGAAAGCAGCGACCCGTCGGCCAGCCCGCCCTTGATCACCAGCAGGGGGTTGGCCCGGGAGAAGTCCCGCAGGGCCTTGGCCACGGCGCTGATGTCGCCCTGCACGAAGGTCAGTGCGCTGGGGCCGCTCAGGTACTCCGACAGGGGCTGGTACTCGCCGCCGTCGATGGCGAGCCGCACCAGCGTGTTCTTGAAGATCTTGTAGTCGCCGCCGGCGGCGGCGAGCGCCGTCCGCAGCTCGGCCAGCTCCGCCACGGTGAGACCGCGGTATTCGCTCACGATGGAGGCCGTTGCCGCGCCCATGCGCGACTTGACCTCGTCGACCACTTCGACCTTGTGTGCCCTTGCTGCGTTCTGCGTTGCCATCGGTGTCCTCCACCGGACTCGGCCCGAGTCTCCGGTGCGACGGGTCGCAGGCCGGACGGTCCCGGCATGCAAGGTGTCGCCTCGTCAGGCCGGCCCATCGGGCCGCTTCGGCGCCCTGGGGCGCACCGGAGGTCTGTGGCGTATCGGATTCTGTGCCCGTCCACCCTGAGGCGGCGAGCTGTGCGGGAAAGCGTAGTACGACAGCCGGAGACTCTCCGGCCGGGTGCCGGCTCAGGCCGTGACGGCGAGCTCCTCTTCGCTGTAGCGGGCCTTCACCGGGTCGATGCGGACGCCGGGGCTCATCGTCGTCGACACGGTGACCGACAGGAAGTAACGGCCCTTCGACGACGGTGGCTTGGCCCGCTGGAGCTCGTCGAGGACAGCACGGATGTTGACCACCAGCTGCTCGGCGGTGAAGGAGGCCTTGCCCACCCGGATGTGCACGTTGCCCACCTTGTCGGTGCGGTACTCGACCCGGCCGCCCTTGAACTCGGCGACAGCCTTGCCTACGTCCGTGGTCACGGTCCCGGTCTTGGGGTTCGGCATCAGGCCGCGGGGCCCGAGCACCCGGCCGAGCGTGCCGACCTGGCCCATCAGGTCCGGAGTGGCGATGGCCACGTCGAATTCCAGGAAGCCGCCATTGATCTTGGCCACCAGGTCGTCGGCGCCGACCTCGTCGGCGCCGGCGGCACGGGCCTCAGCGGCCGCCTCGCCCGCGGCGAAGACCGCCACCCGCTCGGTGCGCCCGGTGCCCGAGGGGAGCGAGAGCGTGCCGCGCACGATCTGGTCCGCCTTTCGGGGGTCGACCCCCAGGCGGACGGCCAGCTCGACCGTCTCGTCGAACTTGGCGCTGGACAATGACTGGACCAGCTCGACGGCCTCGGCCACGCTGTGCATCGAATCCCGATCCGCCCTGGTCAGGCTCTCCTTGTACTTCTTGCCGTGCTGGGTCATCTTCTCTCCTCGTCCGTGCCCTAACCGGCGACCTTGATGCCCATGGAGCGCGCCGTGCCGGCGACCTGCTTCTTGGCGGCATCGAGGTCCCTGGTGTTGAGGTCAGCAAGCTTGGTGGTGGCGATCTCGGCGAGTTGGGCATCCGTGATGGTCCCGACCTGCTCCCGCCCGGCGGTCGCCGCCCCCTTGCCGATCCCGGCCGCCTGGCGGAGCAGGACAGGCGTCGGGGAGGTCTTCAGCACGAAGCTGAACGAGCGGTCCTCGTAGATCGTGATGTCGACCGGGATCACCTGACCACGCATGCTCTCCGTGGCCTGGTTGTACTGCTTGCAGAATTCCATGGTCTGCACGCCGTGTGGTCCCAGCGCCGTGCCGACGGGCGGTGCCGGCGTGGCCGAGCCAGCCTCGAGCTGGATCTTCACCACGGCGAGCACCTTCTTCTTCGGTGCCATCGTCCTTGTTCTCCTTCTCCGGTATCTGTGTCCGGGCGCCTAAAGCTTGGCGACCTGGCTGAACTCGAGCTCGACCGGCGTCTCCCGGCCGAAGATGTTGACCAGCACCTTGAGCTTCAGCTGGTCCTCGTTGATCTCCGAGATCTGCCCCGAGAAATCGGCGAATGGGCCTTCCTTGACCCTGACCGTCTCGTTGACCTCGTACTCGAGGCGTGCCCGCGTGCGCTTGGGCGCACCGCCCGGGCCACCCTCCACCTTCACCTGGAGGATGTTCTCGACCTCGCGGCGTGACAGCGGAGTGGGCTTGGTCCCCGGACCCACGAAGCCGGTGACCCCGGGGGTGTTGCGAATGGCGCCCCAGGTGTCGTCATCGAGGTCGCAGCGCACGAGCAGGTAGCCCGGGAACACCTTCTTCTGGACCGTGACCTTCTTGCCACCCTTGAACTCGTCCACGTCCTCCATCGGGATCACGACCTCGAAGACACGGTCCTCGATCCCGCGGGAGGCCACGACGTTGCCCATGTTCGACCGCACCTTGTTCTCGTAGCCCGAGTAGGTGTGCACGACGTACCAGCGACCCGGCCGGTCATAGGGGCTCTCGACGGGAAGCTCCTCCTCGTCCTCTTCGTCCTTGACCCATCCGCCGAGGTCGCCGTCCTCGTCCGCGGCCGCCTGGCCGTCGGTGGCGTCGAGCACGAGGTCCGGCTCACCCTGGGCGCGGCCGTCTCCTCGGCGGCGATCTCCACCGCGATCTCCTCGACCAGCGCCTCGTCGACTGCTTCCAGCACTACTTCCTCCACGATTTCTTCCACGATCTCCTCGATCACCGCTTCTTCCACGACGGCCTCGAGCTGCGCCTCTTCTTCGGCGGTCACCTCTTCAACCAGGTCTGCGACGACATCGGAATTCACCGCCGCCTCCTCGGGGGCCGCTTCGGCCTCTTCTCGTTCCGCCTCCAACGCCTCGGCGACGTCTTCTTCGTCGCCGGTCGCCAATGCTTCCTCTGCCTCTGAATGCGTCATATCGCTCATGTCGCGCTACTTCGTGAAGAGAAGCGTGATCAGCTTCCCGAAGGCGAGGTTCAACACGAAAATCAGGCTGATCATGATGATCAGCGTCGTCAGCACCACCGAGGTGTAGTTGATCAGCTCAGAGCGGGACGGCCACGCCACCTGGCGCATCTCGTCGCGCACCTCGCGGACGAACTGCACGGGCGTCGTGCGCTTGCGTCCCTGTTGCCGGGCTCTCGGTTGGCGCGGACCACCCGTTGTCGAACCAGCGGGCGCTTTGCGGGTAGCCGGAGACCCATCGGCCTCCATCTGCCCTTGGCGCTGCATCATGCGCTTGGTCTCGCGGTTCACGACTCTTGCCTCACATACTTCGTTTGCGGGTGGCTACGTCCGGGGCAGGGCAGGAGGGACTCGAACCCCCAACCGCCGGTTTTGGAGACCGGTGCTCTACCAGTTGAGCTACTGCCCTCGGTGGGGTGCCTTCGGTTTGCCCTCAAGCAGGTGGTTCTTCCCCCTGACCTGGGGATCGGCCTGCCAGAGTAGCACCGGCAGCCCCGGGGTGGCTCAGCGGGTCTCCTTGTGCAGGGTGTGCCGGCGGTCCCAGCGGCAGAACTTCTTCATCTCGATCCGCTCACGGTCGTTGAGCTTGTTCTTGGTCGTGATGTAGTTACGCCGTTTGCACATCTCACAGGCCAGTGTGACCTGGACCCTCTTCTCGTTCTTTGCCATGTTCAATCCTTCCTGGTCACTGCCCCGAGGGCACCCGTCCCCGGATCTGGTAGCGGCGGCGGGACTCGAACCCGCGACAACACGATTATGAGCCGTGTGCTCTGACCAACTGAGCTACGCCGCCAGGGCGAGCCCCCTGTCGGAATCGAACCGACGACACCAGCCTTACCATGGCTGTGCTCTGCCGACTGAGCTAAGGGGGCGCCGCGGCTACGTTCCGCGAAGGGTCAATGATAGCCAGGGCCTGAGGCGAGCTGCCTCCGCTCCCCTGGTTTTCGCACGTCAACAGTACCATCGGCGGATGCGGATCCGACTCGCCGAGCTGGCCGACGCCGAAGCCATCCGGGCCATCTACAACGTCGAGGTGCTCGGGAGCACCAACACCTTCGACATGGTGCCCCGCAGCCGGGCCGAGCAGGAAGCCTGGATCCTCGAGCACAGCGGGGTCCACCCGGCCCTGGTGGCCACCGAGTCCCCGGACCCGCGGGTGGGCGGCCGGGTCGGGGCCAACGGCGAGATCGTCCTCGGCTTCGGCTCGCTCTCGGCCTTCCACGAGCGCTCGGGGTATTCGGCCACGGCCGAGAACTCCGTCTACGTCGACCGCGCCCAGCGCGGCAAGGGGGTCGGCAGGGCGCTGCTCGCCGAGCTTCTCGTCCTGGCCTCTGCCCACGGCTTCCACTCGGTCATCGCCCGGATCGCCGGCCACAACGAAATCTCGATCGGCCTGCACGAGGCGGCCGGCTTCGATCTGGTCGGCGTCGAACGCGAGGTCGGGCGCAAGCACCGCCAATGGCTCGACGTGGTCGAATTGCAGCGGCTGCTCTGAATCCCTGGACGATGGACCGCCGGCCGGCTCAGGATTCGAGCGCCGCGCTGGTGGCCGGCGGGGCGGCCAGGCGGGACCGGTCGATCCGCCACGATGTCGTCCAGTTACCGAGCGGGAAGATGGCCACCGCCCACAGCACCATGACCGCCAGCACCATGCTGGCCGGGTCCGTATGCACCAACTCGCTCAGGAGGTCGGCGCCTCCGGTGAGCCCGATGAACGGCGCCACGGTCGACAATCCGAGGACGGCGTAGAGCCAGCGCCCCGTCACAACGGGCGCCACGAGGATGATCCCCCAGGTGAGGTACCACGGTTGGACGACGGGCCCGAGGAGGACGAAGGCCATCATGGTGGCGCCCAGCGCTGCCAGCAACCCGATGCGCTCGCGATGCCACAGGCAGTAGAACGCGATGGCGGCGGCGCCGATCAGCCCGATGGCCCGGGTCAGCGTGAGCACGCCGCCCAGGCCGACGCCGATGCCCACGACGTGGGCCGACCCGCTGATGAGGAGCCCGAAGCCCGTCGCCGGAGCCATCCAGGACCGCACGGTGCCCGGAGTCCCCAGATTGGCGATCCAGCCCCAGCCGAGACCCGACACCAGGGACAGCACCCCCATGACAGCCACGGTGATCAGGCCGGAGCGAACGACCAAGCGGGCGCGACGGCGCCAGTCGGCAAACGGCCCCGCCCAATCCCACGCGACGTAGACGATGCCGATGGCCGAAGGCACCTTGATGGAGGCAGCGAGCGTGCACAGCACCACGCCCCAGGCGGGATGGAACGAGCGCGCCGCCGTGATCCCGGCCAGGAGCAGACCCACCATGATGGCGTCGTTGTGCGCGCCGCCCACCAGGGCGAGCAGCGTGAGCGGGTTGAGCACCGCCAGCACGAAGGCCGGGGCCGGGTCCCGGCCGAAGGAGCGGGCGAGCTTCGGGATGCAGTAGGCGATCAGCGCGATGCCGGCAACGGACTGCAGGCGCAGCAGCACGATGGTGATCAGGGCGTGATGCAGGCTCAGCGACGCGGACAGCCCGGCCAGCATCAAGAAGAGCGGCCCGTAGGGAGCGGGCGTGTTCGCCCACAGGGGATCGACCCCCGAGACGTACGGCCCCGAGCCCAGTGTTCCCGGCCCGTAGTGGTAGGGGTTGATGTGGTGGCTCATCATCTCGCCCTGGGCGGCGTAGGAGAACACGTCCCTGCTGAAGAGCGGTGCCACGACCAAGAGGGGCATGATCCACAGCGCGAGCATGTAGGCGAGTGGGCGGATCGGCACACCCCCGCGCTCCCGGAGTGTCTGGAAGAGCCCGAACCACACGCGCACGAAGAGGACCATCCCGCCGTAGACGGCGACAACGCCCGGCAGCATGAGGGTGGTCGAGGGCCAGTCAGATTCGCCGAAGAACCAGGTGCCCCCCATTTCCAGTTTGAAGGGCGAGCTCGGCAGCGAGGCGCCGACGCAGATGGAGACGACGGCGACGAAACCCAGGAGCGCGGGCCGGCGCAGGAACGACCAGTCCTCGGGGTCGCCCTCTTCCGCTTCGACGCGCTCGGTGAGCGTGGCACCACCGGTGAGGCGAAGATGCATCGCATCGGCCCGCATGGAGACACGCCGGAGGCGCGCGCTGACCCGATCGAGAACCGGTGTTGACGTCGACATCGCGCTCTCGTCCACGGGGTAGTCAGTCTCGCTTGTCAGTCCGGGCGCTACGACCCGGCGGGGGGGAGGGTGGGCTCACGCCCGGGCAGCAGGTTCCCGCAATCGATCTGAAACCGCATTGTAACGGCAGTCGGCGGGTCGCCCGGGCCACTCGTCCCAACGGCCGTACCGGCGGAAATGCGTGGGCCGGGAAGGATTTGAACCTCCGTAGGTGTTAACCGGCAGGTTTACAGCCTGCTTCCTTTGGCCACTCGGACACCGACCCGCTGGGGACCGAGACTAGCCCGGCCCGGCACGCCGGACCGGGAGGTGGCGACGGTACGCTGAGCCCATGCCTACGTTTGACATCGTTTCGGAAGTCGACATGCAAGAGGTACGCAACGCCGTCGACCAGGCCAACCGGGAGGCCGCCACCCGCTTCGACTTCAAGAACACCGACTCCGCCATTGAGTTGAGCGAGAACGAGCTCGTGCTCCGCTCCTCGACCGAGGACCGCCTGCGGGCGCTCCACCAGGTCCTCGACGAGAAGCTGGTCAAGCGCCATGTGTCCCTGAAGGCCTTCGAGGACGCCAAGGTCGAAGAGGCGCAGAAGAGCACGGTCCGCCAGAAGATCGCCATCCGGGCCGGCATCTCGTCGGACCACGCCAAGCGCCTGAACAAGTTCATCAAGGACCTCGGGCTCAAGGGAGTGTCGTCCCAGACCCAGGGCGATCAGCTCCGTGTCACCGGCAAGAAGCGGGACGACCTCCAAGAGGTGATCGCCAAGTGCAAGGCGGAGGATTTCGGCATCCCGCTGCAGTTCGAGAACTTCCGGGACTGAGGGCCGGCACCTCCAGCGGCCCGGAGGTCAGTGCGGCAGGTCAGTGCGGCGAGGTCAGTGCGGCGGGGTCAGTGCGGCGAGGTCAGTGCGGCGGGGTCAGTGCGGCGGGGTCAGTGCGGCGTGGCGGGGGTCGACGCCTCTTCCTCTTCGTGCACGAGGTGCTCGTCGAACTCGTCGAGCTCGGTGCGGAACATCCGGTTGAACATGAGGAGCTTGGCGACCCAGAAGACGCCGAACGAAAGGACGTTCGCAAACAGGACGAGCAGTGTGGTCTCGAAGTGGTCCAGCCCGTGCTTGATGGAAATGTGGCGGGCCACCGCGGCGCCCACGATGGAGAACGCGATGCCGATCGCGGCGAGGGTCCAGAAGGGCACCACCTCCTTCATGAAATGCGACCGGCCGTGCTTGCCCCAGGCCCACTTCCGATTGAGCCAGTACGACGGGAACGTGGCGACCACATTGCCGAAGATGGTGCTCGGCACCTCGGTCCACAGGTGCAGCAGGCCGTAGACGATGGCGATGACAACGAGCGAGACGGCGGTCGAGATCACCGACACCATGGTGTAGCGGAAGATCTTCCTGCCTTCGTGCGTGTGCAGCCAGTCGTTTACCGCCTGGAGCCGGGTGCGCACGGTGTCACCTTATCCCGGCCGCCAATTCACGCCCGGTTCACCCTCGGTCAGGGGCCACTGCACCCGCTGTGAGCAACCGGTTGCTCCGGGCGACCTCTCCGAACCAGTGCGCGCTCGGTTTGGGCCGGCGCTCGAAGGTCCCGGGAGCCACCGCCACCAGCCCGAACTTGGGACCGTAACCCAGGTGCCACTCGAAATTGTCCAGCAGGCTCCACACGAAGTACCCCCGGAGGTCGATGCCCTCCCCCAGGCACCGATGGGCGCTCCGGAGGGCGTCGGAGACGAAGGCGATCCGCTCGGTGTCGTCCGCGGTGGCGATGCCGTTCTCGGTCACCACGACCGGCCGCCCGCTCACGGCGGCAGCACGCCGCACCGTGTGCTCGACCGCCTGGGGCCAGCGCTCGTCTCCCATTTGGGTCAGCGGGATATCGGGGTCGTTCGGGGCGAGTCCGTCGGGGCCGAAGTGCATGCGGGTGTAACACTGCACGCCCACGAAGTCGTCGCCACCGGTGGCACGGAGAAAGACGTTCTCGAGCATCTCTTCGGCGGCATCGCGCGAGTCGCTCCCCACCCTCGGTGGCGGTGATCTCCGCCATGGAGAGCGTGAGCCCGACCGGGAAGTCGCCGGGCCCCGAGCGGAGGGCATCGACAGCCAGGCGATGGGCGCGGACCATCGCCTCGTTCACGGCGGCGTAGCGAGTGAAGTCCTCCTTGACACCGGGTGGGTACTGGCCCTGGAAGTAACCCATGACGGCGACGACATTGGGCTCGTTGATGGTGCAGGCCCATCCGATGAGGTCGCCGAGGTGCGCGACCGCATGCTCCACGAAGCGGGCGAAGCGGTCGGGGCCGTCGGGCGCCTCCCAGCCCCCCGCGCCGTGAGCCACCGTGGCGTCGTGAAGTGGTGGAAGGTGACGACCGGGAGGATCCCGTGCCCGTGACAGGCCGCACACACACGGCGGTAGTGCTCGAGCGCCGCTAGGGAGAACTCACCTTCGGCCGGCTCGATCCGGCTCCACTCGAGCGAGAAACGGTAGGCGCCCAGACCCATGTCGGCCACGAGCTGGATGTCTTCACGCCAGCGGTGGAACGAGTCGCATGCGTCCCCACTCGGCTCGACGGTGCCCGAAGCGGGATCGTGCTCCCACGCCCACCAATCGTTGTTCACGTTGCCGCCCTCGATCTGGTGCGCTGCCGTGGCGACGCCCCAGACGAACCCCGTTGGGAAAACGAGCTCGTCCCCCTTGGCCTGCTGTTTCGCTGCGGTCACAACGCCGCAGGGTAGTTGGGGTCGCGTCTCCCTGCTCAGCGGCGCCCGCTCCGACAGCCTGCGAACATGGGCCAATGAGCGCGTCCTTGGAGTTCCTCGTCAACCTGCTTGACCTCGAACCCATTGAGGTCAACATCTTCCGGGGTATCCAGCCCAACGAGGAGCGCCAGCGCGTCTTCGGCGGCCAGGTGGCCGGGCAGGCACTGATGGCGGCCGGGCGCACGGTGGAGCACGGCCGGGTGCATTCGCTCCACTCGTACTTCCTGCGGCCCGGCGACCCGAACGTTCCCATCCTCTACGAGGTCGACCGGATCCGTGACGGGCGCTCTTTCACGACCCGTCGCGTCGTCGCCGTGCAGCACGGGCGAGCCATCTTCAACCTCTCGGCCTCCTTCCACGACCTCGAGGAGGGCCTGGAGCACCAGCTCCCCATTCCCGAGGTGCCCGAGCCCGAGTCGCTGGCGCCGCTCTACGAGCGGCTGGAGCCGTGGAAGAACGAGTTGACCGAGTGGTTCGACCGGCCCCATCCCATCGACCAGCGGCACATCGGCGAGCTTCCGTGGCACTCCAAGGAAAAGGGCGAGCCCTTTCAGCGCCTCTGGATCCGGGCAGACGGCGAGCTCCCCGCCGACCCGCTCCTCCACGCCTGCGTGGCGACCTACGCCTCGGACATGTCCCTCTTCGACACCATCCTCGCCCCGCACGACACGAGTTGGGACGACCCGGAGTTCATGGGCGCCAGCCTGGACCACTGCATGTGGTTCCACCAGCCCTTCCGGGCCGACGAATGGCTGCTCTACGACACGGACTCACCCATCGCCGCCCAGGGGCGGGGTCTGGCTCGTGGCTTCCTGTTCGACCGGCAGGGGCGCTTGTGCGTCTCGCTCGCTCAGGAGGGGCTGGTCCGCTTGCGCACGCGGGCCGCCCGGTGATTCAGCGCTGCTGCATCGGGGTGTAGTCGCGCTCCTCGGAGCCGATGTAGAGCTGGCGCGGCCGGGAGATCTTGGAGTCCTGGTCGAGCATCTCCTGCCAGTGTGCGAGCCACCCCGCCGTGCGCGGGATGGCAAAGAGAACGGGGAACATCTCGAGCGGGAAGCCCATGGCCTGGTAGATGAGGCCCGAGTAGAAGTCCACGTTCGGGTACAGCCGCCGCGACGTGAAGTACTCGTCGTTGAGCGCAATCTCCTCGAGCTTGAGCGCGATGTCGAGGAGCGGGCTCTTGCCCGTCACTTCGAACACCTCGTCCGCGGTGCGCTTGATGATCTTGGCCCGTGGGTCGTAGCTCTTGTAGACACGGTGCCCGAAGCCCTGCAACCGCTGGCCGCCCGTCCCCGCTTTGACCGTGGCGATGAAGTCCGGCACGTTCTCGATGCTCCCGATGTCGGTCAGCATCCGGATGACCGCCTCGTTGGCGCCCCCGTGCCGTGGTCCGTACAGGGCGGCGGCCGCGGCCGCCGTGGCCGAGTAGGGATCGGAATGCGATGAACCGACCACGCGCATGGCCGTGGTCGAGCAGTTCTGCTCATGGTCGGCATGCAGGATGAACAGGATGTCCAGGGCGCGGGCCAGGACAGGGTCGGCTTCGAAGCGCGGCTCGGCGACTTTCCAGAGCATGGAGAGGAAGTTCGGAACGAAATCGAGTGCGTTGTCGGGATAGACGAAGGGCATGCCCACGCTGAATCGGTGCGCAGCCGCCGCCAGAGTCGGCATCTTGGCGATGAGGCGGATGATCTGCTTGTTGCGGGAATCGGGATCGAAGATGTCCTTCGCGTCGAGATAGAAGGTCGACAGGGCGGCGACGGCCGAGACCAACATCCCCATGGGATGGGCGTCGTAGTGGAAGCCCTCGAGGAACCGCTTGCGGACGTTCTCGTGGATGAACGTGTGGTATGTGACATCGTGGCGCCAGTCGGCGAACTGCTCCTCGTTGGGCAGCTCGCCCTTCAACAGGAGATAGGCCACCTCCAGGTAGGTCGAGTTTTCTGCCAGCTGCTCAATGGGATAGCCCCGGTAGCGCAGGATGCCGGCGTCCCCGTCGAGATAGGTGACGGCACTCTCGCACGCCGCCGTCGACATGAAGCCGGGGTCGAAGAACCACACCCCGGGCAGGAGCTTGGCCCAGTCCTCCGCTGCGACCCCGCCGTTGACGAGCGGAATCTCAATGGACTCACCATTGCGATTGTCCGTGATCGTGATGCTCTCGGCCACGTGAAGAGCCCTCCAGTTCCTGAAATTCTGTGCGTCCCGATCCTAGGACCAGGAGCAGGTGGGGTCGACACGCGGATGGCGCGGCCAAGACCGCGGTCCGACGCTCAGGTTGCGGGAGCGACCTGCAGTTGCTGCTGAACGGCGGTGCCGGCCGTGAGGGTCTGGCCGGGCGGGGGAATCACCTGGACCGTGAGCACATAGGCGGTGGACGACTTCACGGGCATGGTCACCGTCGGAAGCGTGACCGAGGCGCCCAGGGCGAGCGACGTCCCCCGCACCTGGGTGGTCGTCGCGCCAGTCGTCTGATCGGCCAGCGAGAACCGGACCGAGACGTGCGGTTCATCGGACGAGCCCTGGTTGGCCACGACCACGGTGACCCCGATCTGGGAGGTGGGGCTGAGCACGGACACCGCCGCTGACACGCCTTGGGGTGTCGGCAGGGCGGGCGGGCTCAGGCGCACGGTTCGCAACACGACGTAGTGCGTCGCCGACAGCGTGGCCGACGTGGCCAGGAGATCGACCTGTGCCGCCACGCTGCCGAGTTGCCAGACTTGTGGGTGGGTCACCCAGACCGACGGAGGAAGCCTCCCGTGGCCGGTATCGACGGCCAGGGAGTGCCGCACCGAACGGTAGAGCGCATCGGACCGGGTGAGCAGCGCACCAGCCGCTGCGATGCGATTCGTCGCTTGCGCCGCCGAGAGGAGCGGGGCCCGACCGGGGTTGGTCGACGTGGCATCCGACGGTGTGTCCGCAGGCGGGATGGGCTGCATGCCGAGAAACCCGTCCACGGCGGCACGCAGTTGCCTCATGGACTCGGCCCTCTCCGCGAAAACGGCGGTGAACTGAGTTGCCACCGGTCCCAATGGGGTCGACCCGGCGGCGAGGTCCGCCCGTGATGACTGGTCGGCGGTCTGCTGCACCGCACTGTCGAGGGTCGACTGCAACTCCTGCCGGGTCTGCGCCGGCAGGTTGTTGACGGCCCGGCGCACCGTCACCGACGTGGCGTTGGACTGGTCGGCCACAACGGTGCCCTGCGCCGCCAGGGAGCGGTCGGCGTTGGCGTCATAGCCCTGCGACTGCCGCGATACCTGGGTGAGACCGCCCACAATCAATGCGAGCACGATCACCGCTGCGACGAGCAGGATGACAGATCGGGCCGAGGATCGACGGCGCGCGCGGCGGCGTGGCCTGCGTGGCGGCATCGGCAGAGGAAACTACTGCGACAGCAGAGGCTTTACACCGCGAGGAAGGATGCGTCCGGGGTCTCCCCGGACGTGGTGAGCGTGCTGGCGCTCTTTCTCCACTGCACCGTGGGGGCGATGGCCCGCAGGTCCACCCGGCTCCGGTGACGCTCCACGAGCTCCAGAATCTGGCCAATGACCTCGTCGGTCAGGAGGTGCGGCTGAAGGCCCAGGTCGAGGAGTTTGGTGTTGGCAGCGTGGAAGTAGTGCTCCTCGTTCTCGACCCGCGGGTTGGACAAGCCCTCCGCGATGTCGACCCGCGTCGGGCAGACCTTCTTGACCATCTGCGCCATCTCGCGCACGGAGAAGGACTCGGTGAATTGGTTGAAGACCCGGAACTCACCGCGGTCAGCGGGGTTCTCGAGCGCCAGGGTCACGCAAGCCAGTGTGTCGCTGATGTTCAGCATGCCGCGTGTCTGGCCGCCGGCGCCGTAGACGGTCAGCGGGTGGCCCGTGACGGCTTGCACGCAGAAGCGGTTGAGCACGGTGCCGAAGACGCCGTCGTAGTCGAACCGGGTGGCCAGCAGCGGGTCGATGTCCGTCTCCTCGGTCGACTGGCCGTAGACGATCCCCTGGTTCAAGTCCGTGGCACGCAGGCCCCAGATGCGACAACCGAACATGATGTTGTGGCTGTCGTGGACCTTCGACAGGTGGTAGAAGGAGCCGGGCTGCTTGGGGTAGGGCAGCACGTCGGTGCGGCCCTTGTGGGTGATCTCGATGAACCCTTCCTCGATGTCGATGTTGGGATACCCGTACTCACCCATGGTCCCGAGCTTGACGAGGTGGATGTCCGGATCGGTCTCCTGAATGGCGTACATCACGTTCAGGTTCCCCACGACGTTGTTGACCTGCGTGTAGACGGCGTGTTCCCGGTCGATCATGGAGTACGGCGCAGATCGCTGCTCGCCGAAGTGCACGATGGCGTCGGGCTTCCCCTCGGCCACGACGCCGTAGGTGAAGGCGGCGTCGGTCAGGTTCCCGATGCGGACGTTGATGGCATGACCGGACACCTGCTCCCAGCCGCGTCACCCGGTCCTGGAGGGAGGCGATGGGTACCAGGCTGTCCACGCCCATTTCGCGGTCGTACTCCCGGCGCACCAGATTGTCGACGACGGTGATCTCATGGCCCAGGGCCGAAAGATGCAGGGCGGTGGGCCAACCCAGGTAGCCGTCTCCTCCGAGAACCAGAATCTTCATTTCACCCGTATTTTCACTCAGGCTCCGCCTTTGTTACGGAGTCATGTCAGCTTCATTCTGGGACAGAACCCTGAATCCACGCTGTGGAGCGGCTGTAATCGCCGTAACACCTGCGCTTTTCGCTAGTCGGGCAGCCTAAAGAGCGGGAATCCGGCGCGGGGGGATGCCCGGCGGCCTCGCCATCAACCCCGTGTCAGCCCAGGAAGTCCTCGCGCCAGAGCGCCCGCCGCAGGCCGGACGCCCTCGTGATGGGGCGCTCGATGGCGGAACGGATCAGGTCCTCCGTGCCCACCAGGATGAGCCGCCTCCGCGCCCGGGTGGCCGCGGTATAGAGGAGCTCCCGCGTCAAGATGCGTGAATCGGCGCTCGGGAGCAGGAAGGCCACCACATCGAACTGGGAGCCTTGGCTCTTGTGGACGGTCATGGCATACACCGTGTCCACCGCGGCCAGCCGGGCTGTGCTGACCGGCAGGACCGTGTCGCCGCGCCGGAACGCGGCCTCCATCGGCCGGACGGCGCCCTTCACGACGACACCGACGTCGCCGTTGAAGAGATCGAGCGAGTAGTCGTTCTCGGTGACGATCAGGGGTCGCCCGAGGTACCAACCGTCTCCCGCGGCGAACCCCTCGACCTCCGCCTCGAGCCAGCGTTCGATGTGGCCCGTCCACGCTCGCACGCCCTCGGGACCGCGCCGGTGGGCACAGAGGAGGCGGAACCCCTCCAGGGCGTCGAGGGCGGCCTCGGCGTCACCGTCCTGCGCCGCTTCGATCACGGTGCGGCCGCTCCTGACCGCGTAATCGTGGATCACCTCGAGCTGCCCCACTTTCGCCGGATCCGAAGGATCGATGGCCAGCCAGTCCACGTTCGAGTCGCCGGACCCGAGCTCGGCCAGCGCGGCGTCGGCGTTGCCCGCCTGGACCGCCCACGCGAAAGCGGCGATCGCTCCCTTGTGGCGTCGTACATGGCGAAGCAGCACCACCCCGTCGCCTATGGGAGACCACGCCGTCGTCTCCGCGTCGGGAACGGGGTAGCCAGTCGCCTCCTCGAGTTGCGTCCTGACGGTCTCACCCATGCAGAGCCCACGCGACGCTGGACCGACGATGTCGCCGAGCACGGCGCCGGCTTCGACCGACGCGAGCTGCTCGGGGTCTCCGACGATGATCAGGCGGGCGTCGGGCCGCAACGCCTCGAGCAGCCTGGCCATCATGGACAGCGCGACCATGGAGGTCTCGTCGATTACGACGACGTCGTGGCGAAGCGGGTTCGACCTGTTGTGCCGGAATCGGGTCCGGTTGCCGCCACTCCGCCCGAGGAGCCGGTGCAGCGTCGTCCCGCGGAGCTCGAGCAGCCGCGCCACGATGCCCGGATCGAGGCCCAGATGGGTCGCCTCGTTGCGGACCGCCTCCTCGAGCCGTTGCGCTGCTTTGCCCGTCGGCGCCGCCAGGGCGATGAGTGGCGGCGGGGCGCCCCGGGCGACCGCCTGCTGGTCGAGCAGCGCCAACAGTCGCGCCACGGTCGTGGTCTTCCCCGTCCCTGGCCCGCCGGCGATGACGGAGACCCGGCGCAGGACGGCGGCCGCGGCGGCCAGGGGCTGCAGGTGATCAGGGTCCTCCGACTCGGGGTCCGCTTCGGTAAACAGCTGCGCGAGCCCAGCACGCAGCAGTGTCAGGTCGACGTCGATCGCCTCGGTCCGGGCCCGCGCCAGGAGCTCTGCCGCGACCAGGCATTCATCGGCCCACAACCGATTCAGGTAGAGCTTCGATCCAGAGAGGTACAGGGGGTTGCCGTCCCCGACGAGCGGGCTCTGGGCGATTGCGTCGAGCCAGGCTGCGGGGTCGGGCCAGGGCAGTGCGTCCAAGTCGATCGGCAGGTCGACGTCTCCACTGGCGGTCTCCCGGATGGTCTGCAGGTCGACGCACACGTGGCCGAGTCGCGGCGCCCGGACGGCGAAAGCGATCCCAAGGCCGACGTCCTCCCCGCTGACTCCGGCGAGTTGTGCCAGCCGGTGCGCCACGTGGACGTCGGACCCGTCCAGGATCCCCGCCCGATTGAACGCCTGCAGGCTCCCGGAGGCCCAGGCGGTGACGGACACGTCGTAGCGATCGAGGACGACACCGTTGGTCTCGACGGTCGTCACCGGCGGGCCCCCTGGTCGAAGAGGTCGCTCAGCGCAGTGACCAGGTCGGCCGGAGGACACCACGACCAGACCCCGCACGGCCTGCTCCCGAAGAGTGTGGGTTCGGCGGCGCTCATGCCTCGCAAGAACAGGTAGAGGACGCCACCGAGGTGGCGG
The DNA here is from genome assembly GCA_963764305.1 of uncultured Acidimicrobiaceae bacterium. Classification (GTDB taxonomy): domain Bacteria; phylum Actinomycetota; class Acidimicrobiia; order Acidimicrobiales; family RAAP-2; genus Bog-473. Next base: position 224,169 of record CAVXSD010000010.1, read on the forward strand.
GCCGGGTCGTAGTCAGGTTGGCGCCAGCGCAGGTACCGGTGCAAGGCGGCCGAGTAGAGCAACGCCTGGAGCGGATAGTGGGCCTCGGCCATGGCGCTCTCGATCGCATCCGGTCGGTAGTGCCACGCGGTGGGAGCGTCGTCGGCGGCACTGAGCCTGTTCGTCTTGTAGTCCGCCAAGACGAACCGGTCGTCCGGCAGCCGCAGCACCAGGTCGAGGCTGCCGGTCAGGTAGCCCCGGAGTGGATGGCCCCCGAGCGCAGGGTCGCGGAGCCGCTCGGCATAGGAGTAGACCGGATCGTCTCGCCCCAAATGCTCGACGAGCAGCGTTGCAAGATCGGTCACACGAAGGTCGTCGTCCCGTCCCGCGTTCGCGTCGTCACCGCCGACCAGGGGTAGCTCGAAGCCAAGTTCGTCAAGGCGGTTCTCCCGCGCCATGTCGCGCAACCGCAGCCCCGCCGTAAGGCCGAGCGGCGACTCGATGGACGCGCAGAGACCCCGGATGACGTCTTCGCGGTTGCCCAGGTCGACGTTGAAGTACGCCTGCTCGTGGCGCAGGGCCTCATCCACCTCGGCGACGAGGTCGGGAGCGTCGAACGCCACCCGCTCCATGACACCGTGGATCAGTGTTCCCACGAGCGTCCCACCGGGCATCGCGGCCAAGGCCAACCGCACCGAGCGGAACCGGGTCTCGTCGAGATCGTCTGTGGAGGAGGCTCCGGCGAGCACGCGACGAGGGACGCCGGACGTCTCCTCGTCCAAGGTCACCTCAGCTTCCGGCTCGCTGGCGATGGTCGGTTGCTCATGCGCCGCGCTGGTGATGGACGAGTACGAGGCGCGCCGCCAGTTCGTGTCGAGCTCGCGGGCGAAGACACCGACCTCGAGTTCGGAGGAGTTCTCGAGGTCGTGGTGCCACCGGATGTCCGACGGCTGCACGACGCGTTCGACTACGACCTCTGGGCCTAGCGCGCTGAACGCAGAGACGACGGCCTCGTCGGGCTGGGCGCGCTTGCCGCTGGCCGGGATCTGGCCGTCGGGCCCCCGGTCAAACAGGAGGCGCGACAGCGAAGCGTTCTTCGTGTCCTTCGCTCCGGCCCACCACAGCACCGCCTGGTGGCGGGCGCGGGTCAGGGCGACATAGAGCAAACGGAGGCTCTCGCCTTGCTCCTCTTCCTCCTGCAGTTTCTTGTGGGCCGTCAAGTCGGGGCCCGGACACCCGACGTCGATCGTTCGCTCGTTCGTGCTGTCGGGGTCGTGAAAGACCGGGACATCGATCGGAAACGCCCATCCGTCCCAGGCGTATGGGACCATCACGACCGGGAACTCCAATCCTTTGCTCCGGTGGACCGTGATCACCTGTACCGCTTGCGCGTCCGACTCCAGCCGGCGTGTCCGCTCTTCGTTCTCGCTGTCCCGGTCTGCCTCAAAGATGCGTCGTCCCAGCCAATTCGCAAGGGCCGTTGGGCCAACACCCTCAGTGACGGCCGCATCGTGCAACAACTGGGCGACGTGACGTAGGTCAGTCATGAACCGTTCCCCCGACGGGCGACGCAGCACTCGAGCCGGAACGTCGCGGGCGGTCGTGACAGACTCGTAGAGCGTGGCGACTCCTCTGTCACGCAGGAGTCGACCCCAGGTGTGCAGCCACCCGTGGAGATCCTCCCAGCGTTGCACGTCCTCCTTGTCCGCCACCTGCTCCGCCGTCCAACCGATGAACTGCGTCATGGCCGCCAGGGAGGCCCGGGCGCTGGACGCGGGCTGCTCGAGCGCCTCGAGGAAGCGGAGCCATTCACGAGCCGGCCCAGAGCCGAACACGGACCCGGCTCCCCCGATGACCGCAGGCACGTTCGCCGCGAGAAGCGCGTCGCACACCGTCGTCGCTTGCCTGTTGGACCTGACCAACACGGCGATGTCACCAGGGTGCAGTGTGTGGCTCTTCGTGCCGTCGTGGTGACGCGTCGTGATCTCTGGTTCGGCATTGAGGAGCTCGACCGTCTGTGCGGCCAGGTCGCGGGCGACGAGGTCACGCGCCTCGGGCGCCTTTACCTTTTGCTGGTAGGTGGGCACAAAGCCGTCTGCCGTGTGGACGACCCTCACGCGCAGCGGAGTGGGCACGGGAGCGCGGAGCAGCCGAGGCTGCGCGTTCGGAGGAGCCGCCCTGACGTTGCGATAGGTGATGCCGACCTGACCGAGCTGCGCACCCTGGAACAAGGCGTCGTAGGCGGCGAGCAGGCCCTCGTCGCTGCGCCAGTTGACGTCGAGCGTCCACTTTGACTGCACCGTCGCCTTCGCCTTGAGGTACGTGTGTACATCGGCGCCCCGGAATGCGTAGATCGCCTGCTTCGGATCGCCGATGAGGACCAGCGTCTTGCCTTCCGCGTCGAAGGCTGTCCTCATGATGTCCCACTGAACGGGATCGGTGTCCTGGAACTCGTCGACCAGGACGACGTCGTATCGCTCACGCAGGCGGGCCCGCGCCACCGAACCTCGTGACGGATCGCTGAGGGTGTTGCGCAGACGGAGGAGGACGTCGTCGTACGTGAGGATCTTGAGGGCGCGTTTGCGCGCCTCCACCTCCGTCCGCACGCGCTCGGCGAACCGGCGGCGCGTCGATTCCAGATCGTCCCCATTGGACAGCGGGGGCACCAGGTGGGCGTCCGGGATATCGAGAGCCTTGCGAGCGACCTTGCCCGCATCCTCCCGCGAAAACGCGATCGTGTTGTCTCGATGTGCGAACTTCCGGAGGTAGAGGTCGTCGACGACCTCGTCCACCATGTCGCGTACATCCTCGACAAGCACAACGTCGCGGTCCACATCGCCTGCTGTGCCGAGGCCGTAGAGGACTTGCAGGCAGAAACCATGTGTCGTCTCGATGGTGGCGGCGTCGAATTCGGCGATCGCCTTGGCCAGTCTGTTACACCGCTGTTCCCGCTCGGCGCGCGGCACCGCGGCGAGGATCTGCAGGATGTCGTCATCCTCGGAGGGCTCGTTTCCTGCGAGGACATCGACCAAGCCGTCGAAGGCGCGCACCAACCGTTCGCGTACTCGTTCGCGGAGCTCTCCAGTGGCCATCCGGGTGAACGTGATGACAAGAAGGCGCTCGATCGGCAGCCCCTCTTCGGCCACATAGCGAGCGGTCAGCGCCGCGATCGTGAAGGTCTTGCCGGTCCCGGCACTCGCTTCGAGCAGCGTTGTCCCCCGCGGCAGCGGGCCGCAGACGTCGAACGACGGGACCTGGTCGTCCGCTTGTCCCAGCGCCACCGAAGGCGTCACCGGAGCCTCAGGCTCTCGAGCGCCAGAAGCCCGTCCCAGAGCGTACGGGCGCAGACACCGAACCGATGGGGCTCGGGAGGGTCCAGCGCGGCACCCTCGCCCGGGGCCGGATGCCCCGTGAGTGCGATCATCTCGACGAACGAGAGCTCCTCCCCGAGGACGAACCGCTGCTCCTTGTCCCTGTTCTCGTTGTCCCAGTCGTTCCTCGACTCCCATTCCTTCCGCGCCGACTGGGCGGCCTCGCCGGGCTCACGCCCAAGAGCGCGATCGGCTGCGTAGGCGGCGGAGGTTTTGCAGAAGAGGGGCAGCGGCTCGCGCATGCCCCGACCGAAGAGCTCGACGAGAACGGCCAGATGGGCTTGCGCCACGTCTCGACGGGTCTGCGGATCGGGATCGAGCGGTCCGATGGTGGCCATTGCCACGGCATGCCGCGCGCCCTTGGGTGTCCGGCCGATCGTCTGCGTCTCGAAGGGCAACTCGGGGTACATGGCGCTCAACGCCAGGAGTCGGACCCACGCGCTCATCCGGAGGGCCGGCTGCATCCGCCGGTAGGTCACCATCGGGATGACGTTGCCGCGCACCCCGGCCACCGCCCCGACCACAGACGGGAGGCCCGGGAGGTCGACATGGACATCGAGCGCCGTTGGAGGCAGGTCCGAAAGGTGCTGGCTGGCCAGGACCAACTCTTCGATGTCCTGTTCCATCTCGTCGAGCACCGGGTCAGCGAGCGACGCCGGCGGCAGCGCTCCCCTTGCAGTCTCGGCTTTCTCGCACTCGTCCCAGCTCGCCCCGTCGAGGCGGGCGCGCAGGATCCGCTCGGCGATCCCCCACTTGGCCAGCGCGTCCGGGTCGATCGGGATGGCGTCCTCATACTCACGGGTCCGGTCCCACAGCGAGACCCCGAGCCGTTCGCGCAGAAACACCTTGACGGGGTCGCGTAGGAAGCGGTCCAACAGGTCGACATCTACGGTCTGGACCTCATAGGCCAGCGGATGCTCCAGGAACGGGCGGAGTCGCAAGTCCTGCGCCAGCGCGGCGCGGGCACCTTCGAGGTGAAGCCTGTCGAAGCTCCAGGGGCGGGCGGCGATGAGCTTGCCCGGGAGGTAGTTGCGAGAGTCGAAGGGTTGCAAGGGGTGCTGGACGACGATGGCGTCACGCGGTCGCCCCGCCGGTGTACGGACTGTGTGATCCACGACGTCGAACAACTCACCGACCGGCACCGCCGGCGGGCGGGGCTGGTTCGAGCGCTCGTCGTGGCCGCTGTAAGTGATCACGAGGTGCTGGCGAGCGGCCAGCAGCGCATCGAGCAGGAGCTGGCGGTCCTCGCTCCGTGCGTCGCGGTCGCCCACTCGCGGGTCCTGTGCGGTGAGGTCGTCACCGTCACGCTCTATATGGCGCGGGAAGCTGCCGTCGTCGAGACCGAGCAGGCACACCACCTTGTGTGGAATGGATCGCATCGGGACAAGGGTGCACACGGTCAGGTAACCCGTGCAGAAGTTGGCCCTCGTGGCCTTGCCCTTCAGCCGTTCGGCCAGGAGCGAGCGGACGTCGTCACTGCCGATTTTGACGGTACTGTCCTCGCCCTCCGCTTTCGCCTCGTCGACCAGCCGATCCAGGAGCGCCGTGAGCTCCGCCCGTTGCCAGGCCTCGCCGGTCGGCGCCAGCGCCAGCGAATCGGCGATCGCGGCAAGCTCCAGCGCCCACTCGCGCATGGGGCGCTCGCCCGAAAGGCGGCCGATGGCGGTGTGCATCCGCTCGACGAACTCGGCGAGGCGACCAGCCAGCTCGATGTCGCCGCTCTCGACGTCGTCCAGTGGGAGCGTCTCCGCGAACAACCGCTGGTCCTGCTCGGCCATCGCCACGCCGAGCAGGACCCGGTCCAAGCCGGACCGCCAGGTGTTCTCCCCGACGCGCCCGAGCTTGAACGCGTGCCGGTGGGCCGCGTCGAAGCCCCAGCGCACGTTCGACTCGCGGACCCACTGCTCGAGGCGCGCCAGGTCGTCGTCGGCAAGGCGGAACCGTCGCCGCACGGGCTCGCGCCCCGCCAGGTCGAGCACCTGGCTCACCGTCATACGCGCGGGGGCGAGCTCGAGCACTTCGGCAAGGACACCCATCACCGGGTTGGTCTGGCGGAGCGAGCGGTCGGCCAAGCGGATCTTGAGCCGGCGCGTACCGTCCCCGTGGCCGCCCTCCTCGTCGTACGCGCCGAACGTCGCCTGAATGAGCGGGGCGAAGTGCTCGATGTCGGGACACATGATGATGATGTCGCGGGGCTCGAGATCAGGATCGTCAGCCAGCCGATGCAGAATTGCGTCGCGCAGGACCTCGACCTGGCGGCTGCGGCCATGGCAGGAGTGCACGCGGACGCTGTCGTCGTCGCGCGCAAGCATCGGGCGGGCATCGACGTCGCCCCCGGCCGCGGGCAGGCGATCGTCCCGGACGTCGGCCTGGATCCGCTGAAGCAGCGTGGGCTCGCCGTTGCACACTTCTGCCATCACCACGTCGGCGTGGGTCTCGGCTCCGCCGAGGACGAGCTGCATCTCGCGGGCGTCACGGCCCCACGAGGCGAGCAGCGGGTTGCGCGCGGCTGACGCCGTCAGGTCCTGCCGACGTGGCAGGTGCCTGGTGCTCGGACCGACATCGGCCTCCAGGCGTCTCCAGAGCTCGGGAGACGGGTGGAGGAGGAAGAGATTGACCTCGCGCTGGCAGGCGACGGAGTCGAGGACTTCAAGGTAGCTGGCAGGGAGCCGCGTAAGCCCGAACAACGAGAATCGCGGCGGGAGGTCGAGCAGGTCGTACTCCTCCCGAAGTCTTCGGCAGGCGCTGTCAAGGTGCTCCGCCGGGCTCGGTCGGCCGATGCGTTCGCCGAGCAGCCGCCACAGCTCGAACTGCCAGGCCGCCTCTTCGGGTTCCAGCGCACCGGCCGCCCAGCGCTGGAGCATGTCTGGGCGGTGCACCGCGTAGCGGTCGAAGAGGTCCGCCACGTGCCGGACGATGGAGAACCGCTTCGTCTGCTCGGACGTTCCCGACATGGCTTCGTCCCCGGTGACGCCCGAATTGCGGATGTGGTCGGCCAGCGGTGCCAGCCACGGGTCGTCGAAATGCTCCTCGACCACCTCCAACAGGGGCCACACGGCACGCTCGGGCAGCCACGGGTCGGCCTTGGGGTCGTTGCCGGTGGCCCGGGCCAACGCGGCCGAAACGAGGGTCCCCGGAAAAGGGAAGTCGATGTTGGCGCACACCCCGTCGTGCGCTCCGGGTGTGACCCCGAGTCGGGTGGCGAGGCGCTGGCTGAGCCATCGCTCGATGCCCTTCGTCGGCACGGAGACGACCTCCGTTGTCATTGGGTCCTCGAGCGGCACGGCCACCAACCGGGCCAGCATCGCGACCAAGGCGTCGGTGCGATCGGAGCGGTGGACGTGCAGCATCCAGGCAGAGTACGTCGGCGTTGTTCCCGGACGGCGGCCTCGGCAAGCCTCCAGCTGGGAGGCCTGGTCTACGCCGAGGTACCGGTGCTCGCGCCACCCTCCGGCAAGGCGACGATGGTCTGCTGCCCGCCCTCGTCCTCGTCGAGATCGGGCTGATACGCCTGCAGGTGCCGCGGTGCCGCCTCGATCGGAGCGAGATCCGCGATCTCGGCCCCATTCACGCCGAGGCTCGGGAACTTGCGGGCGGACACGAGCACTCGGGACTCGAACGATCCGACAGCCCGGTTGTACGCCTCGACACTCGAGGTGAGGCTGCGCTGCAGCGTCTGCATGTGCCCGCTCATCACCCGGAGGCGGTCGTAGAGCTCGGCTCCGAGCTTCTGGACCTCCCGCGCGCTTTGAGCCAGGGTCTCCTGTTGCCAGCCCAAAGCAACCGTGCGGAGCAGGGCGATCAGCGTGACGGGCGTTGTGAGGAGGACACCGTTGGCCATGGCGTGCTCCTGCAGCGCCGGATCTGACTCAAAAGCGGCGGCAAGCAATTGGTCGCCGGGGATGAAGGCGACCACCATCTGGGGCGAACGGTCGAATTGCTTCCAGTAGTCCTTCTTGGCCAGCTGGTCGACGTGGGTTCGCAGCTGTCGCGCGTGCCTGGCCTGGCAGAGAGCTCTCTCCTCGTCGTCGTCTGCGTCGAGCAGCTGCAGGAACGCTTCGAGAGGCACCTTGGCGTCGACGACCACCTCACCCTCACCTGGCATGTGCACGACCATGTCGGGACGCAGCCGACCTTCGTCTGAGGTCGTCGACACCTGCTCATTGAAGTCGCAGTGCTCGATCATGCCGGCCATCTCCGCCACTCGACGAAGCTGGACCTCGCCCCAGCGTCCCCGCGTCTGGGGCGAGCGCAAGGCCGTCACGAGGTTACGAGTCTCCTTGCGGAGCTGCTCGTGCCCGCTGTGCAGCTGCGCAACCTTCTCGCTGAGACCCTCGTAGGCGCCCCGACGCTCGAGCTCCATGTCCTGGAGCTCCCTCTCGTACCGGGCGAGCGTCTCGCTCAAGGGATCGAGCAGCCGGGCGAAGGCCATCTGGCGTTGCTCCAGATCGCCCTGCGCCTGTGCCCGCGCCTCGTTGAAACGTACGTCCGCGAGCGCCAGAAACTGCTGGTTGTTCTTTGCGAGCGCCTGGGCCGACAGCTCGGCGAACGCCCCGGCGAGGCGGTCGCGCTCCTCGTCGATCCGGCGCAAGGCCTCTTCCTCGGACGTGCGGAGAAGCTCGAGTTCGGAGAGGGCGACCGCCCGGGCCGTCTCGGCAGCGGCCGAGGCCTCCGACACGGCTTTCAGCTCGGCCGCCAATGACGCCGAACGCGCCTGCGCATCGGCCAGACGACCCTCGGCCAGACGGGCGGCGCCGGCGGTGCGGACCGTACGCGCCAGATGCCAGGCGAAGCCGGCGGCGAGACCGGCCGCGAGCCCGATGACCACTCCGAGGACCATGCGGCCAATGTAACGATGAGGTGTGTCAACAACGGGGACCGCCCACTCTCCCTGCGTGCGGCGCTGGAGCAGCTCGTGATCTTGGGGGGTCGTGAGCCCGGAACGGAGCCGGTAGCGTGACCGGGATGCCGTTCAAGCTCGGTGGCAGCACCAAAACCGTTCCCGAGCAGGTAGAGGCCGTGGATCTCCAGGCCCAGATCGGACCGCTCGTGACGGAGCAGCCGCTCTGGCCGCGCACCTTGCCCGAGCCCCACGAGGTCGACCGCCTGTTCGCGCAGGCCTTCGCTCTGGTCGGTGAAGGCATTGCCGGTGCGACCCACGCGCTGCTGGCCGGCGATCGGGACGCGGCCAAGGAACTGGTCAAGCGCGACGAGGTGATCGACAAGTTGATCGGGCAGATCTCGACCACGGTGCAGCATCAGCTGGTACACGGCGAGACGACGCCCGACGAGCGGCGCGAGTACGTCGCCATCCTTCGCATGCTCCCGGACATGGAGCGCAACGGCGACCTGGCCGAGCACATCGCACGCCGGGCCGCGCGCGGCCTCGGCGCCGAGATGTCGGCCCGCAGCAGAGGACTCGTGGAACGCATGGGTGAGGTGGCCACGACCATCTGGCGGGAGACGGCGGATGCCTTCGCCGAGCGCTCCGCGGATGCCGCATCCTCCATCGACGATCTCGACGACGAGCTCGACGACCTCCATGTCACCCTGACCGCCGAGCTCGTGGCGGGCACGATGCCGCTACCGGTGGCGATCGAGCTCGCCATGGTGGCACGGTTCTACGAGCGCTTCGGCGACCACGCGGTCAACCTGGCGCGCCGCATGTCCACTCTGGTGATCGGCGGTCCCGAGCCGGTCTCGTCGGGTCCCGACTGATCCTCCGGGGATCAGGAGCGCAGCGCCAGGAGCTCTTCGGCGATCTGCACCACGTTGAGCGCGGCGCCCTTGCGCAGGTTGTCACCGGAGACGAAGAAGGCCAATGCGTTGGGAGCACCCTGGGCCCGCCGGATGCGGCCGACACACGACACATCGCGGCCGGCCGCCAGGAGCGGCGTCGGGATCTCGGCCAGCTCGACCCCGGGGGCGGTCCGCAGGACCTCGGTGGCGCGCTCGGGGGTGATGGGTCGCTCGAACTCGCACACGATGGCGGCCGAGTGCCCGGTGAAGACCGGAACCCTGACGCAGGTCGTCGTCACCGCGAGCTCGGGCAGCCCGAGGATCTTGCGGGCTTCGTTGCAGTATTTCTGCTCCTCGTCGGTCTCGAGGGAGCCGTCGTCGACGAGCTTGAACTGGAGCGGTATGACGTTGTGGGCGATCGGGACCGGATACACGCTACGAGGCGGGTAGTCGACGGACGAGCCGTCAAAGGTCAGGTCTTGCGCCCGATCGACCGTCTTGGAGAGCTGCTCGGCCAGTTCGCGCACGGCTTCAACTCCTCCGCCGGACACTGCCTGGTACGTCGCCACCACGAGCCGGCGGAGGCCGGCCTCGTCGTCGAGAGGCTTCAGGACCGGGATGGCAACCATGGTGGTGCAGTTGGGATTGGCCACGATGCCTTTGGGGATCGAACGCAGCGTGCCGGCATTGGCCTCGGGCACGACGAGCGGCACCTCGGGGTCCATGCGCCAAGCGGAGGAGTTGTCTATGACGGTGGCCCCCGCGGCGACCAGCCGCGGCGCCAGCACGTGCGACACGGAGGCCGGAGCGGAACACAAGGCGAGGTCGATGCCGGCGAGGTCGGCCGTCTCGGCATCCTCCACGACGACTTCACCGTCGCCCCACGGGAGCGTGGAGCCGGCGGAGCGCGCCGAGGCGAGATACCGCATGGACTCCACCGGGAAATGGCGCTCGGCCAGGATGGCGCGCAGAACCACGCCCACCTGCCCGGTCGCTCCGACGATGGCGATCCGCATCGCCCGATTGTACGGGACGACCCGGTGCCGCCGTCCCGGTGATCAGACCTCGAGTGGCCGGCGCCCCTCGAGCGCACGCCCGAGTGTCAGTTCGTCGGCGTACTCGAGGTCCCCACCGACCGGGAGCCCGCTCGCCAGCCGGGAGACCACGACTCCCCGCGGGGTGAGCTCGCGGGCCATCAGCATGGCGGTGGCCTCACCCTCGATGGTGGGGTTCGTGCAGACGATGGCCTCGCGGATGACCCCGGCGTCGATGCGATCGAGCAGCTCACGCAGGCGGAGCTGCTCCCGTCCGATGCCGTCGAGCGGGCTCAGCGCACCGCCGAGCACGTGGTAGCGGCCCTTGAACCCGGTGCGCTCCACGGCGACGATGTCGCGAGGATCCTCGACGACGCAGATGACCTCAGGTATCGCGCCGGTCGTCGCTGCAGACCGCGCACAGCTCACCAGACTCCGCCACGTTGAAGCAGACTTCGCAGAGCGTCGTGCGCTCCTTGACGGCGACGATGGCGTCCGCCAGGCGACGGGCGTCCTCACCGGGGACCTTCAAGATGTGGAAGGCGATGCGCTGGGCAGACTTGGGCCCGATGCCGGGGAGGCGTCCGAGTTCGTCGATGAGGGAGCGGAGGGGCCCGGTGTACACCTAGCCGGCCACCTCGCTGGCGCCGGGGAAGGCCTGGAAAAGGCGCGCCTCGGCATCCGACGCCTGGTCGGTGGAGGCATCCTCCATCAACTCATGAGGATCCACGTCCTCGACATCGTCCCCCGGCGAGGCCCGGTCCGGAGGGGCGGTACCCGGTGATCCGCCGGACACGGCGGGGGAGGAGCCGGAGCGGGGCGCCGGTGGAGCAGCACCCTCGTCGATATCGAGGACCAGGGTGATCTTCGTCCCGAAGTGGTCCATAAGCGCCGCCTCCACGACGGCCTGCTGTTCGGCGCACTGGTCCCGGTGGGCGGGGTTGGGAAGGGCGAAGTGCACACCCTGGTCGTCCACCGAGACGAAACGACCGCTGGCGTAGCGAGCCTTGGCTCGTGCCGGCAGGGACTGGAGTATGCCGTCGCCCCAGGCCTCGGTGAGGCTGTCGCGATCGAGGTGGCGGCCCGGCTCCGCCGCGCCGGCCTTCGCGCCACCGGCATCGAGCGCGTCCGGTGCGGGCACTGGCGGCCCGGCTGCAGGCTCGGGAGCGGCGGACGCTTCGGGGACCGTCACTCGGGCAGACGGTGTCGCGTCGGCCGCTTCCTTGCTCCGCCGCACCGCGCCAATGGAGGGTCGCCGCGCCACCTCTCCCGGCGGGCGGGCAGCCGGAGCCTCGGGCGCGGTGGCCGTCGGCGACGCCGCGCCGGTCGCGTCGGACCCCGGGGACGAGCCCCGCTTGGCGGGGGCGCCGGGCCGGGGGAAGGCGGCCGCCCCGGACATCGAGCGCTCGAGCACGCTGACCCGCTCGGAAAGCGCCTCGGCCCCGGAGTCGAGGTCGGGTCGCACCGCTCGCACCGCAGCGATTTCGAGGACCACCTGCGCGTCGGGGGCCTCGCGCATGTCGACCAGGGCGTGACCCAGAATCTCCATGCTGCGCACGACGCGGGCCAACCCCATCCCCTCGGCAAGCCCACGGAACCGCTCCAGAGACGTTCCCGAGACGGTGCACAGCTCGGGTGCCAGTGCGGCGAGGAAGACCTGGCGCAGGTCGTCGATCAGCTCCGTGGCCAGTTGCTGGGGACCCCAACCACCGGCGAGGAGCGCGCTGAGCGCGACGAGCACGGAGCTGACGTCCCCACCGGCCAGGGCCTCGAGCACCGCAGCGAGTTCAGGTCGAGCCGCATCGGCGGACCCTGACGCCACCACTTGGTCCAGCGCCGAGAGCGCGTCACGGGCCGAGCCCCGGCCGCGGCGCACCGCCGCCTCCAGCGCCTCGCCGTCGACATGGAGCCCGGCCTCTTGGTTGACCGACTCGAGAAGGTCGTGCAGCGTCTCCGCACCGAGGAGCCGGAACTCCAGATGCTGGGTGCGGCTGCGGATGGTCGGCGGGACCTTCTGGGGGTCGGTCGTGGCGAGGACGAACACCACGTGGCTCGGCGGCTCCTCCAGCGTCTTCAACAACGCGTTGGCTGCCGCAGTGGACAGCATGTGGACCTCGTCGACGATGTACACCTTCCAGCGTCCGGGTGTGCCGAGCCCGGCGTGGGCCACGAGGTCCCGCATGGCATCGACGCCGTTGTTCGAAGCAGCATCGAGCTCGTGCACGTTGAGGGAACTGCCCTGGGTGATCTCGGTACACGAGGTGCAGACGCCGCATGGCTCGCCGTCGACCGGCGTCTCGCAGTTGAGCGCCTTGGCCAGTATCCGTGCCGAGGACGTCTTGCCCGTGCCCCGCGGACCGCTGAAGAGATAGGCATGCGACACGCGGTCGTCGCGGACGGCGCTGCGCAGCGCCCGCACCACGTGGTCCTGACCTCTGAGCTCGTCGAATCGCCCCGGCCTGAAGCGCCGATAAAGGGAGACGAAGGGTGCGTCGGCCATGGCGGCCGAGCCTACCCATGCGCTCGGACATCGCCGCCCGGTGCTCGGTGCGGCGGCCAGGTTGGCTACGGCACCCGGCCATACCCGCTGAGAGCTGCTGCCTTCCGACCCTGACTCGATTCACGAGCGGCCGTTGCGCAGGACCCGGCCACCGCACCCAACATCGGGACGGCGAGATCGTCCAGGCTAGCGGCTCGTCTCGTCCGCCTCCCGACACGACCTGGGCGTCACACTCCACCCGGTCCATGACCCGGCAACCATCTGGCCCTCGCTCCAGCTCGACAATTCTGATCTGCCTCGGGGGCGCCCCCCGCCCTCGTGACCGCGCTCTCTTCTGAGCCGACCGGGACCTGACGGGACGCCACACATGGATTGTTAGCCTGACCAGGCTGCAACCTCGGAGGAGTGCGAGAGCGGCCGAATCGGCACGACTGGAAATCGTGTGTTGGGCAACCAACCGTGGGTTCAAATCCCACCTCCTCCGCTCACGGGCAGGATTCAACAGGGTTGTCCACCCGACCGACGGGTCAACGTGGACCCAAGCCTCGGCCTGAGGCCGCGGCCCCACAGCTGCAGCCGACCCTGACCTCGCCCGACCAGGAACTGGACCGAGCCACGACCGGAGACCGCGAGGGGGCCGCAGCCGGACTTCCTGTCCGTCGCTCCACCCCGCATACTGGGACATCCCATCCACTGACCCCACCCCGCTGCACGACGAGGACGCCATGGATCTCGCCCTGGCGCAGGCGCGCGCGGCCGCCGAAGACGGCGAGGTTCCCGTCGGTGCGATCACGCTGGTCGCGGGGCAGGTCGTGGCCGCACGCCACAACGAACGTGAAGGCGCCACCGACCCGACGGCGCACACGGAAATCCTGGCGCTACGGGACACCGCGGCCGCAATGGGTGGGTGGCGGCTCTCAGAAGTCACCTTGGTCGTCACACTCGAACCCTGCCCGATGTGTGCCGGCGCTCTGGTGGCTGCGAGGTTGGGTCGGCTCGTCTACGGGGCGAGCGATCCGCGGGCGGGTGCCTGCGGGTCGCTCTACAACCTCTGCGCCGACCCCCGGCTCAACCACGAGCTCGAGGTCAACGGGGGTGTCCGCGCCGAGGAATGTGGCGCTCTCGTGTCTTCCTTCTTCGCCGGCAAGCGGACCGACGGCGGCGGGAGCCCACCTGCGGCGAGTCTCGCTTCGGATGGCGTCAGCTGATCGCGGGTCCCGGGCCAAACGGAGGAAGAACCGATTCTGCCGCCTTCGCTGAGGTCCATCTCGATCGTCCTCCCCAGCGGTCTGACCGGGCGATTCCGCCACCGCCCCCCGGCCTGAGACGGGGCCCGAGGGACACGGCCGGTCGAGGCCGGGGACCGTCCTTCTGACCTCGTTCTTCGCGCCGGTGAGCCCCCCGGGGGGGCTTCCTCGACCTTCCGGACCAGGTCAGAGCGACTAGGATCTCGCCCGGAGGAGTGCGAGAGCGGCCGAATCGGACGGTCTCGAAAACCGTTGTGCCTCATGGGTACCGTGGGTTCAAATCCCACCTCCTCCGCTCGGGGCCGAAAAGGTCCACCGCACGGGCGGGTGCGGCAAGAACATCGGCAGGGCAAGCGCCTTGCCGGCAGCACCTGGTCGCTCGCTGGCGGCCGGAAAGGAGTGAACCGTGGCACGCGCACGTTCGACATTCGGGAAATTACAGCGCGACCAGGCCAAGAAGGACAGGGCCAAGGCGAAGATGGACGACCGCATTTCGCGGAAGGAGGACAAGGCGGCGGCAAGTGAGCAAGCTGACCCCGCCCCCTCCGCCGACGAGGTCGACCAGACGCGTCTGCTCGAGGAATTCGCCGCACTGCATGAGGACCTGGCCGAAGGCCGCATCTCTCTGGACGATTTCGAGGTCCGCCAGGAGGAGCTGCGCGCCAAACTCGTCGTCTGACCGGCCAGGCCGGTTCCTGTGCGCACCCGGGCACGCCGGCCCTCCGGGCCGGTCAGGTCGTGGGAGTCCCTCCGGGCCGGTCAGGTCGTGGGAGTGGCGTCTCGTCCCTCGAGCCACCTGCGGAAGCCGGCCGCATTGGAGTGGACGCCGTTCATGATGTCCAACTTCTCCTTGTGGGCGGCGTCGATGTCGCCGAGCAGCGGGTCGAAGCGGTCGGCCAGCGCATCAGCGATGTCGGCGCCCTCGCGATAGGCCTTCTCTGCCGTCTCGGCCCACAGCCGCAGGGTCTCGTCGGCCTCGGCCAGGAGCTCCTCGGGCTGTTCGAGCAGGCCGTAATGCGCCAATGCGATTCCCGACGGCCGGAGTGCGCCGAACTTGGCCAGTGAGGCGAGTGCCTGCTCGAGGTCGAAGTCAGGAGGCGGGGTCGAAGGGCGCAGGACACCGCCGTCGGGCAGCTTGACCCCGACGGCATCACCGGCAAAGAGGACTCCGCTCAGCGAATCGTGCAACCCGACGTGGTGCTTTGCGTGCCCGGGTGAATCCACGGCGGCGAGATGGCGCCCCGGGCCCACCTCGATCTGCTCGCCGTCTTCGAGCACATGGATGCGCTCGTGTGGCGTGGGGTCGATGCGGCCGTAGAGGGAGTCGAGGAGTGGGCCGTCAGACGCGTGCCGCCGAATCAATGAGACGCGAGGGGTCGGCCAGGTGCCGCGCCCCCTTCTCGTGGACATAGACCGTGGCCGAGGGAAAGGCGCGGGCCACATCACCGACTCCCCCCGCGTGATCGAGGTGAATGTGCGTCACCGCAACACCGGCCAGCTCGGCGGGACCCACTCCGATCTGCCCGAGCGCGGCGAGCAGCACCGGCACCGACGTCTGACTCCCGGTCTCGATCAGGACGGGAGCGGGTCCCTCGATGAGATAGCCGGCGGTCACCCGCTCCCAACCACCGAGCATGGTGTCGATCTCCAGCACACCCGTGGCGATGGAGCGTGGCGGGGGAACGGCGGGAATGGCATCGCCGCTTCCAGGGTCGTGCACGTGCAGGCCGGCATCGGCGTGGCGGTGCGCCCGGCGTCCGTGTGCATGCGTCCCGCTCATGCCCAGGCGACCTCGACGACGAAGGTGTGGTCGCCGGGCGGCCCTTGGCGCGCCTCCGAACAACGCTGAAGGATGACGCCGGCGGTCATGCTCACCGCACTGCTCCGGCCCGGCGCTTGATGGGGACGCGACCGAGGCGCTTCATACTCCCGACGGTCGCCGTGGTGAGGGTGTTGTCGACGAGGACACGCGAGCCGTCGTCGGCCAGGGCCAGCGGATCATTGCCGCTGAGGCGGAAGGCCGAATTGATCAAGGAGACGTGCGAGAAGGCCTGTGGAAAGTTGCCGACGAGCCGGCCGGCCAGCGGGTCGTACTCCTCCGACAGCATTCCGAGGTCGTTGCGCAAGGCCAACAGCCGTTCGAAGAGCTCCTCGGCTTCCTCGGCGCGACCGATCATGTGCAGGCAGTCGACCAGCCAGAACGAGCACGCCAGAAAGGCGCCTTCCCGGCCGGTCAATCCGTCGACGGCACCGTCGTCGGTGGTGCGGTAGCGCAGCACGAAGCCGTGTTCCACGAGGTCCCGCTGCACCGCCTCCACGGTGCTCACCACTCGCGGATCGCGCGGTGGGAGGAAGCCGACCAGGGGGATCATGAGCACGCTCGCGTCGAGCTGGTCTGAGCCGTAGTACTGGGTGAAGGCACCGACCTTCCGGTTGTAGCCCTTGTCGCAGACCTCGGTGAAGATGTCGTCCCGCAGCGAGCGCCATGTCTCGAGCGGGCCGTCGAGGTCAGGCCAGTCCTCGAGCGTGCGCACCGCCCGGTCGACGGCCACCCAGGCCATGACCTTGGAGTGCGTGAAGTGCCGGCGCGGCCCTCGTACCTCCCAGATTCCGTCATCGGGCTGCTGCCATCCTTTCTCGAGGAACTCGGCCAGCTGCTTCTGCAGACCCCAGACGGACCGGCTGTGGACGCCGTCAGTCCGGGCCGACGAGTAGAGGGCCGACATGACCTCTCCGTAGACGTCGAGCTGGAACTGGTCGGAGGCCGCATTCCCGATCCGGACGGGAGCCGAGTCTTCGTAGCCGGGGAGCCACTCCGCCTCCCATTCGTCCAGACGGCGTTCCCCTCCCGGCCCGTACATGATCTGCAATTTCGAGACGTCACCGGCGACGGCGCGCAGGAGCCAGTCGCGCCACACGAAGGCCTCCGCGTGGTAGCCGCCACGCAGCAACGACTCGAGCGTGAGAGTTGCGTCGCGCAGCCAGCAGTACCGGTAGTCCCAGTTGCGATTACCCCCGAGCGCCTCGGGAAGCGAAGTGGTGGCCGCCGCCACGATGCCGCCCGTCGGGTCGTAGGTCAAGGCTTTGAGCGTGATGAGGGAGCGGACCACGGCGTCCCGGTAGGGCCCCACGTAGCAGCACTGTGTGGCCCATTCGGTCCAATAGGCCTCGGTCAGGTGTACCGCGTAGTAGCTGTCCAGTGGCGGCGGCGGCTCCTCGTGCGAGGGATGCCACACCAGGGTGAAGGGGTAGCGCTGGTTCGCGGTGACGGTGAAGTCGGCGACAGTGCGCATGTCTTTGCCCACGGCGTCGATCCGGTGCCACAGCGCCACCGAATCGGGACCAGCAGTCAGGCGGGTCAACCCGTCGTGCGAGGTGACCCACGGGAGCACCTCTCCGTAGTCAAAACGCACCGCGAGCTCCATGCGCATCTCCACGGTGCCGCTCACGCCCTCGACCGAACGCACCAGGTGCGGGTACTCTTCCCGGACGGGCATGCAATCAGTTACCCGCACCGTTCCGGTGGCCGTGTCGTACTCGGTCTCGAGGACGAGGGTGTCAGGGCGGTACCAGCGCCGCGTGGCCAGGATCGCTGACGGACCCCCGACAGGGGCGATCTTCCAATATCCGTTGTCCTCGTCCCCCAGGAGGCGCGCAAAGCACGACGGCGAGTCGAAGTGCGGCAGACACAGCCAGTCGATTGAGCCGTCCATGCCCACCAGGGCTGCCGTGTGGAGGTCTCCGATGACGGCGTAGTCCTCGATGCGCTGACTCATGGCCTCATTCTTGCCGGTTCAGCTCGAGATACAGGGCCCCGTGCTGACCGCCGAATGATGGCGCTCCGCTTGTTGCACGCGGGCCAGCACGCCGGGTGAAGCCAGGGCGTAGCCAACGTCCTGGTAGACGGTCGAACGGGAGAAGACGACACCGATGACCTGGCCCCCCGGGCCGAGCAGCGGGCCACCGGAGTTCCCCGGCAGGACGCTGGCATCGAGTGCGTAGACGCCTCTCGTGACCGACCCGTTGTTGTAGATGTCCTTGCCGATGGCCGTGACCCCCTCCGTCACGCCCGCCGCACCGATGCTCAGCCCCCTGTCTTCGGGGTAACCCAAGATCGCAGCCTGGGTGCCCCGGGGCACGATGTTCGAGCTGATCGTGAGGGCGGGGCCGAGGGGCGCGTCGGTCTTGAGCACCGCCAGGTCGAAGTCGGGGTCGAACAGCACGGGCGTCGCGTCGTACGCGCTGTTCCCGAGAACGATCTGTGTGTTGCCATTGCTCTCCCCGGCCACGACGTGGGCATTGGTGGCGACGAGCCCCGGGGCGACCACGAACCCCGAGCCCTCCTGCTCGTTGCTGCAGGCCGTGCCGAGGATCTTGACCGTCGAGAACACCGCAGGAACGGCGAGCGCCTGGGTCTCGGCGTTCGTGGGAGTCGAGACCGTCGGTGTGGAGGGCGGCGTCAGCGTCGAGAAGGCCTGGGGAAATCCCCGGTTGTTCAGGAACGTCTGCAGGTCGTTGAAGATGGAGGGTGCCTGGGGAAGGACCCTGTCAATCGAGTGGAGGATGTCCGAGCGGGCCACCGCGGCGTCGAGGGAGGTGAACCGGCTGTTGGGGGTCAACACCGTTGCCGCCACGACCCAGACGGTGAGGAGGACGGCCAGAACGGCCACCCCGACCCCCAGGACGGCGTCCACATTGCCAAGGTGATGCCGCCGGACCGTGACGTTGCTCCAGGTCCCGAGGACGCGACCGCCATAGCCGCACGCGCAGGCGGTCAGCAGGACCAGCGACACGACGACGATGGAGCGCGTGACGTCGTCGTGCCCGCGGGTCAAGAGCGGCACCCACACGAGGGTCCCCAGCAGGAACCCCACGAAAAAACCCCCGAACGTGAGGATTTGGACGAGGGCGCCGAGCCGGAGGCCTTGGACGGCCGCCAGCAGCATCAGCCCGATGATCAACAGATCGACCCAGTCCACCGCTGCGAGGGTAGCGAACGGTGCACTGGAAAATGCACCCCCCACCGCTATTGTCGTCGTGCCGTGCTTCCGCCCTCCGTGTCTCGACACTGGCGTGTCGGGCGACGCAGTGGCGGTCTGTCCCTCGTCGTTGCTGCCCTGGCCGTCACCGCGTCGGGCTGTGGGGTCTCCGGACACCCGGGTGCATCCAAGGCCGCGCGCGTCCTCGGTGAGCCCAACGGCACGCCTCTCGCCGTTGGGCAACCGGCACCCTCGGGCACCGGAGAACTCGGTGCGGTGTCGTGCGCGACGGCTCGGCGCTGTTGGGCCGTGGGTGTCGCCGGGCCCAATCCGGCCCCGACGACCGGCGTCACGGTCATCGCCGCCACCACCAACGGCGGGGTGTCGTGGAAGGCGCAGCATGTCGCCGGAGGGATCACGCCGCAGCTGAGCGCTGTCTCCTGCCCCACCGCCACCGAGTGCCTGGCGGTCGGATCCAACGGGGCATCGTTGCCCGGAAGCGGCGTCGTCCTCTCGACCACCGATGCCGGCGCCACGTGGTCGGCCGCGTCGACACCGCAGAACGCCCTCCTTGTCTCGAGTGTGACCTGCGCCGGCCCGGCCGACTGCAGCGCCGTCGTCAACGACGGCACCTCGACGTGGTCCGCCCACACCGTCGACTTGGGTCAGAGCTGGGTGCGGGAGGGCAACCTTCCGGCACTCTTCCTGCCCGGGAACGATCTCACGTGCGTGGCGGGCGGTACCTGCATCGACGCCGGCTACGTCCCGACCAGCAATGGCCACGGAGACGGAGCAGTCGCGGTGAGCGCCGACGGCGGCCAGACCTGGGCGTTGGCGATGGTGCCTTCAGGTGTTGGGGTGTTGCAGAGTACGGCTTGCCTCTCCGCCTCCGTCTGCCTTGCCGCGGGCACGACCGGGACGACGGTCAGCGACATCGTCCCTGCCAAGGGTGAGCTCCTCCGCAGCGCGGACGGGGGGCACACGTGGGCGCCGGTGACCGGCGCAGTGCCGGTCGACGACGTCTACGGAGTGGCGTGCCCTTCGGCGACGCACTGCGTCATGGTCGGCACAAAATGGGCCGGTTTGCCGGCCGTCGGCGCGGGCGCGGTGGCCCAGAGCACCGATGCCGGGGGTACCTTCCAGAGCTCGGCGACGGCGTACATCCCCATCACGTTGACCGCGGTGGCCTGCCCGTCGACGGCCGGCTGCGTGGCCGTCGGGGGGGACACGGTGGCGCGGCTCGCGCTCTTCCAACCGAAGCGGCACCCCGAGCCTGCGGGAGCCAAGAGGTAGCGGCGCGCCGGCGTGTCGCCAGAAGAAGGATCCCTAGTCAGGAGGGTTGCGCCCCCGTAGACTCGGGGTTGCCGGATCGAGGCTGTGTTGGAAGCGTGCGGGGGTGCGCGGACTCCCGTCGCCCGACCGATGGAGGAGTGCCATGCCACAGACCTGCCCGCAGTGTCAGAGCGAGGCCGCCGACGGGGTGAGCGTCTGCCCGAGCTGTGGGGCGTCGCTGAGCACGGGCGCGAGGCCGACCCAGGACGCTCCACCCGTGAGTGCTGCGGCGCCGGCGGCGCCGGCGGCGCCGGCCGCGGCTGCACCGGCCGCAGCACCCGGCGCGTCGTCCATGCCGGCATACAAGTTCGATGCGGCCCGCTGGTCCACGGCGGACCGGATCGCCGGTGTGGCCACCGTCGTGCTGTTCATCTCGCTGTTCCTGTCGTGGTTCGGCATCAACGTCATCGGCATCACCGTGACCGCGAGCGGGGTGTCGGCCCACGGGTACCTCTACATCGTGATGATCTTGTCGATTCTGATCGTCGCTTACCTCGTGCTACGCGCCGGCTGGGAGGAGTTGCCGGGCGGTATCAATCTTCCGCACCTCACGACGATGATGGTTGCGACATTGGTCAACCTCGTCATCGTGTTCATCGCCTTCATCTTCAAGCCAGGTGGTTCAGGCGTCGGCTGGGAGTTCGGTGCCTTCCTCGCGCTGATCGCTGCCATTGTTGCCGCGGCGCCCTATGCGGTTCCGCAGCTGCGCGCCAAGACAATGGGCTGATCAGCACGGCGCGCCGCGCCCGCAGTGATCGATGTCCGGGCGGGCGTGCGTGCGCGGGGGTGAGCCACCCCACGTCGGCGCTCGTCAGACGTTCGGCAGCACTTCCTCCGCCAGGAGGTCGATGTGGTCAAGGTCGTCGAGATCCAACACCTGGAGATAGACCGATTCGCGCGCCGATGGCGGAGAACTCCTGCAGCCGCGCCACCACCTCGTCCGGCGTTCCCGCCACCGCGTTGGCGCGCAACTCATCGGGCTTGCGGCCGATGTTCGCGGCGCGGCGCTCCACCTCCACGTCAGTGGCACCGCAACAGACGGTCTGCGCTGTCGAGAGCCGCAGCGTCCCGGGGTCACGCTCCCGGTCCGCGCAGGCGGCGCGGACTCTCCCGAACTGGGTCTCGGTGTCGGCGAGCGAGGAGAAGGGCAGGTTGAACTCGTCGGCGTAGGTCGCCGCGAGGCGGGGGGTCCGCTTGGCGCCGCCGCCGCCGACGATGAGCGGTGGGTGGGGCTGCTGGACGGGCTTGGGCAGCCCTGGGCTGCCCTTCAACCGGTAGTGCCGCCCGTCGAAGTCGAACGTCTCGCCGACCGGCGTGGCCCAGAGCCCGGTGAGGATGGCGAACTGCTCCTCGAGCCTCTCGAAACGCTCGCCGAGGGGCTGGAAGGGCACGCCGTAGGCGGTGTGCTCTGCGTCGTACCATCCGGCCCCCAGACCGATCTCGACGCGCCCGCCGCTCATGGCGTCCACCTGCGCCACTTCGACGGCGAGCAGTCCGGGCAGCCGGAACGTGGCCGAGGTCACGAGGGTGCCCAGACGGATCCGGTCGGTCTCGCGCGCGATGCCGGCCAGGGTGAGCCAGGAGTCAGTCGGGCCGGGCAGGCCATCGCCGCCCATGGCGAGGAAGTGGTCGGAGCGGAAGAACGCGTCGAAGCCGGCGACCTCGGCCGCCTGCGCCATCGCGAGCTGCTGTTCGTAGGACGCGCCCTGCTGGGGCTCCACGAAGATGCGGACCTTCATCAGCCCAAGCTAATGGACCGGCCTGCGCCCGGCCCAGGACTCGGCCCGCGCCGCCGTGCCCCGACGGGGCAAACTGCCGTGATGGACATCGGAGTGATCTTCCCCCAGACCGAGGCGGGCGGTGACCCCGGCGCGGTGCGCGCCATCGGGCAGGCCGTCGCGGACCTGGGCTACACGCACCTGGCGGCGTACGACCACGTGCTCGGGGGGGACACGGCCGTGCTCGGGGAGCTGGGTGGTCCCTACACGATCGACGACAGCTTCCGCGAGCCGTTGACCATGTTCGCCTACCTGGCCGGCTGCACGAACCTGGCCTTCGCCACCTCTATCCTCATCGGGCCGCAACGCCAGACGGCGCTGCTGGCCAAGCAGGCGGCCGAGGTCGACCTGCTCTGCGGCGGCCGCTTCCGGCTGGGGCTCGGCATCGGCTGGAACAAGCTCGAGTACGACGCGCTCGGCATGCCCTTCGAGCAGCGGGCGGCCATCCTGGAGGAGCAGGTCGACGTGTTGCGCGCCCTGTGGACGGAGCGGAGCGTCACCGTCGACGGCCGCTTCCACCACATCCGGGCGTCAGGGCTGGCCCCGCCCCCGATGCAGCGGCCGATCCCGATCTGGATCGGCGGCCACGCGCCGGCCGCGCTGCGCCGGGTGGGTCGCATCGCCGACGGCTGGTTCCCCATGGTCCGTCCCGGCGGCGGCCTGGAGCCCGCGCTCGAGATCATCCGTGAGGCCGGCGCCGAGGTCGGCCGTGACCTGTCGGATCTGGAGTTCGAGGGAAGGCTGGAATACGCCACTCGGGACCACGACAAGATCGCCGAGCACGCGCGACGCTGGGCGGCGGCGGGGGCGACCCACCTGTCGCTCAACACGATGCACGCCGGCCTCGGTGACACCGACGCGCACGTCGGCGCGCTCGAGGAGATGGCGGAGGTCCTGCTGTAGCGATCCGCCCGGCCGGCATCGTGCCAACATTGGCCATGCCGGACGAGCCGGGGCCGGACGAACCCACGCCGGACGCCCGTCCCGACGTCGCACTGTCCACGATCGCCAAGGAATGGGGTCGCATCGGTTGCACCGGCTTCGGCGGTCCGCCGACCCACATCGCCATGTTGCGCCGCCTGGTTGTGGAGCGCCGGGAATGGATCGACGCGACGGAGTTCGAGGATGCCATCGCGGCGACGAACATCCTCCCGGGCCCGGCGTCGACGCAGCTCGCCATCTTCTGCGCCTGGCGTCTGCGCGGGGTGCGGGGCGCCGTGGTCGGCGGGGCCTGCTTCATCTGCCCGGGACTCGCCGCGATCATCGCTCTGGCCGCGGTGTTCCTCGCCTCCGCTCCGCCGATCTGGATCACGGGCGCGGCACTGGGCGCCGGGGCGGCGGTGGCGGCAGTCGCCGTCAACGCGGCCCTCGGCCTGCTCCCGGCGAGCTGGCGCCGAGCCGGCGACCTCCCGGCCCGGCGGCTGCGCTGGGTGGTGTACGCCCTGGTGGGCGGCGTGGCCGCGGCCACCGTGGGGACCTTCCTGGTGCTGGTCCTGATCGGCTGCGGCCTCGTCGAGGCGGCCGTCTCGGGCCGGCCGCGGCCACCGACGCGTCTGCCGGGCCTCATGGCGGCGCCGGTCGGCGTCGCGGCCGCCGGCGGGCTGGGCGCCCTGGCCTGGGTCGCGCTCAAGGTCGGGGCGTTGTCCTTCGGTGGGGGATTCGTGATCATCCCGCTCATGCAGGCCGACGCGGTGCACCACTACCACTGGATGACGAACAGCCAATTCCTCAACGCGGTGGCGCTCGGACAGATCACGCCCGGTCCCGTCGTGCAGACGATCGCGGTCGTCGGCTACGCGGCCGGGGGCGTCGGCGGGGCCCTGCTGGGAGCGCTGGTCGCGTTCACTCCCTCGTTCGCGTTCATCGTCGCCGGCGCCCGGCACTTCAGCGCGCTACGGACCAACCGCCTGGCCCGCTCCTTCCTGGGAGGGGCCGGCCCTGCGGCCATCGGGGCCATCGCCGGCGCGTCCATCCCACTCGCGCTGGCGCTCACGCACTGGTGGCAGGTCGTGCTGCTCGCCGGCGCGGCGGTGACGATCATCGGACTACGGCGGAGCGTCGTACTCACGCTTGTCGGCGCCGGCATCATCGGGGCTGTGGGCGCCGCCCTGGGGCTGCCCGTCGGGGCGTGATCGGCGTGGCGGCCCGTCCGGGTACGTCCTGTTGCAACGATGTCACCAGCGGGCGACGAATGGCCCGGTCCCCCCCGCCACGAAGATCCGCCTCGGGCCGGCGCGACGCCGGCACGGGGCGGCCCCCTGGCTTTGGCAGGATGGGTGGGTGAGCGAGCACAGCGGCTATCCGGGCGCGCCGCCGGGCTGGTACCCCGATCCCGCCGGCGGCCCCGGTCAGCGCTGGTGGGACGGCTACGCCTGGTCGGAGGCCACCGTGCTCCCCGAGCACCCGCCCCCGCCACCGCCACCGCCGCCGTGGGCGGGCACGTCGGCGCCGCAGCGGCCGCCGGCCCAGGGGGCGCCCTTGGCCGTGGCATCGCAACAGCTCAGCACGCACGACACGGCACAGCGCGTCGAGGCCGAGCACCACATGGTGCCCGTAGCCCGCTTCGCCGTGGCGATGCCGGCCGTGTACTTCCTGGTCAGCCTCGTCCTCCAACGCGCCGAACGCGGACCAGTTGCGGTCGGCCGGCCACCAGTTCCGCATCGACTGGCACGACGCGCAGAACGGTGTCACGCCGCCGCCGTACCACGCGCCGAGCAACTCGCTGACCCCGGTCGGCCTCCTCGTCGGGGCGGCCACCGTGGCCGCGGTGATCGTCGCCTGCATCTGGCAGCATCGGGCGGCATCGGCGGGGCGCGCCCTCGGCATCCCGTCCCGTCGCTCGCCGGCCTGGGGCGTCGGTTCGTGGTTCGTGCCCGTCGTCAACCTGTGGATGCCCTATTCCGCCATACGCGACTGCCTCCCACCCGACCACCCGCACCGACGCCGGGTCTTGCACTGGTGGATCGCCTGGCTCCTCACCGGATTCTTGAGCACGGTGGCCGCCGGCTCCGCCCTGTTCTCGACCGGGACGGCCCTCGTGCTGTCCATCCCCGCCGCGCTGGCCTGCCTGGCGGTCCTCGCCTGGGCTCCTGGGATCGTGCTGGCGATCGCGGCCTCCCATCAGGAGGCCCTGGACCAACAGGAGAGCGGAACCGGGTTGCTGAGGGGTTGACCAGGATCCCGGGCTGATTCTCAGCTTCTCAGCCACGGATCGTCTTTCTTGAACGAAAACAAACGAACTGTTCACCTCGCGATAGCACTCCTGTTGCCTGGCGTTCACCTTGCCTGGCTACGTTCCAGAGGGTGGCCGACGGTGAGATCAACCGGACAAGTCTCAATCCCGTTACGACCGAGGTGCAGTCCGATGTCGACAGAGTGCTGCAGGCGCTCGACCCGGACGCGGCTCGCCCGGAGTGCGTCATGCGCTCCATCAATTTGGATCTGGGCTTCTCAGGCCGGACCGTGCTCGCCGACATCAACGTCGACCTCAAGCGAGGCTCCATCACCGCGCTGATCGGACCCACCGGTTCGGGCAAGTCCACCTTCTTGCGCACGCTCAACCGGATGAACGACCGCGTAGCCGGCTTCACGCGCGAGGGGGACGTCACCCTCGACGACGAGAGCCTGTGGGCGCAGCACGTCGACCTCCTGACACTACGGCGGCGGGTGGGCATGGTGTTCCAGCGGCCGAACCCGTTCCCGATGTCGATCAAGGACAACGTGGTCGCCGGCGTCAAGGCACACCGCATCGCCAAGGGCAAGCAGCTCGATGTGGTGTGCGAGCGCCGGCTGAAGGAGGTCGGGTTGTGGGACGCCGTCAAGGACCGTCTCAACGATTCGCCTTTCCGGTTGTCGGGCGGTCAGCAACAGTTGCTCTGCCTGGCCCGCGCCCTCGCCGTGGGGCCGGAAGTCCTGTTGCTCGACGAGCCGACCTCGTCGCTCGACCCCGTCACGACGGAGTCCATCGAGGCACTGCTCAGGACGCTGACACCAGCGCTGACCCTGATCGTGGTGACGCACAACCTCGGCCAGGCCATGCGGGTGTCACACCAGACGATGTTCTTCTACCAGGGGGCTCTCGTCGAGTACGGAGCGACCGACGACCTGTTCAACAGGCCATCGCATCCGGACACCGAGCGCTACGTCACGGGACGGATGGGCTAGGCGGCAAATTTCGGGCTCTGTGCGGGGTGGGGTCCAGTCCAGTTCACCTCTCAAGGCACATCAACCGACTCACCCAGAGCAACACCAACCAACCAACACCACAAGGAGAGAACCTGTGACAAGACTGATGAGAGCGACGCGACTGCGGCGAGGAGTGATCACCGCCGTTGCGGCGGCGGGGCTCGCGCTGAGCTCGGTCGTCCTCAGCATGGCTGCGTCCGCCGCCAAGTTGCCCTCCGGCGGCGTGGAGAAGCCGGCCGGCGGTCAGGTATCGGAGACCGGGAGCACCCTCCTCTACCCACTCTTCAACCTGTGGGCGAGCGGGTACAACGAGAAGTACTCGAACACCTCCATCCAGACGGCAGCAACAGGGTCTGGCACCGGCATCTCGGACGCCACCAACGGGACGATCGACGTCGGCGCCTCCGACGCCTACCTGTCGCCGGCCAATGTCCAGGCCAGCCCGCACCTGAGGAACATCCCGCTCGCGATCTCGGCGCAGATGGTGGCCTACAACATCCCGGGCATCACGGCGCACCTGAAGCTGAGCGGGAAGCTGCTGTCGGAGATCTACTCGGGCACGGTGACCAACTGGAACGCCTCGCAGATCGCCAGCGCCAACCCCGGGGTGACGCTGCCCAACCTGCCGATCGTCACGGTGCACCGGTCGGACAGCAGCGGTGACACGTTCCTGTTCACCTCCTACCTGTCCAAGGCCGACCCGTCGGGTTGGGGCACCAAGATCGGCTTCAACACGACCGTCCCGTGGCCGAACGCGCCCGGTGCGCTGGGCGAGACCGGCAACTCGGGCATGGTCTCGGGCTGCAAGGCCACGCCGGGCTGCGTCGCCTACATCGGCATCAGCTACCAGACGCAGGTCCTGCAGGCCGGTCTCAGCTACGCCGCACTCGGCAACGCCAAGGGCAATTTCGTCCTGCCGACGCAGGAGGCGATCGCCGCCGAGGCCGCCGGCTTCGTGAAGAAGACCCCGGCCAACGGCACCATCTCGCTCATCTACGGCCCCATCAGCGACGGCTACCCGATCGTCAACTACGAGTACGCCATCGTGTCGAACGACCAGTCGTCCTCCTCGACCGCCAAGAACATCCGGTCCGTGCTCGAGTGGGCCATCAACCCGAAGCAGGGCTCGGCGAGCTCGTACCTGTCGCAGGTCGCCTTCCTGCCGCTGCCGGCCAAGGTCGTGGCGCAGTCGGTGAAGCAGATCCTGAGCATCAAGTAGCGATGGCAACCGTCGGCGGCGTGGCGGGGCGGGTCCCCGCCACGCCGCAAGCGGGATCGACGGGCAGGCCCCCGCCGCACCGGCGGGTTCTGGATTTCGCCCGCCGCAACGAGGAGCACGCCTGGCGCAGCTCGGCCTGGATCGCCGTGCTGTTGCCGCTGGCGGCGCTCGTGTTCGCCGTCTCGGTGCTGGCCGTCAAGGCGTGGCCGGCCATCCGGGTCAACGGCTCGTACTTCCTCTACGGGCGCAACTGGACGTACGGCAACGGGTACGGCGCCATCGCGCACACCAACGGCGTGGCCCATCCGATGGGGGCCCAATTCGGCGCCTGGGCCATCATCTGGGGGACGGTGGTCTCCTCCCTCATCGCCATCGTCATCGCCGTACCGCTCTCCATCGGCGCCGCCTTCGCGTTGACCGAGCGCATGCCCACGTGGATCTCGAGGCCGCTGGGCTTCACCATCGAGATCCTGGCCGGCATCCCGAGCGTGGTCATCGGGTTGTGGGGCATCCTCACCTTCGGCCCGTGGCTGGCCAAGAACGTCTTCCCGGTCATCGCCGACAACGCGCCCGACGTCCCGGTGCTGCGGTACTTCCGGAACCCGACCGGCACCGGCGAGGGCCTTCTGGCGGCCGGCATCGTGCTCGCCCTCATGATCGTCCCCATCATCGCATCGACCACCCGCGACCTGTTCCAACAGGTCCCTCCGCTCCCCAAGGAGGGGGCGTCCAGCGCTCGGCATGACCGACTGGGAGGTGGCGAACAAGGTCACGCTCCCGTGGGTGCGCTCCGGCATCATCGGCGCCACCGTGCTCGGCCTCGGGCGGGCGCTGGGCGAGACCATCGCCATCGCCATGATCGGGGGTGCCTCGCTGCACATCCCGCCGACGATCTATCTGCCGTTCACGACGGTGGCGGCCACCATCCTCACCCAGCTCGACGGCGCCCTCAGCGACGGCACGGGCTTCGCCGTGTCCACGCTGGCCGAGCTGGCCCTCGTGCTGGCGGTCATTTCGGTCGGGGTCAACCTGCTCGCCCGCATGATCATCAGGCGGACGGGGCGCGTGGGCGCTCCGGTCGGGGGCGACTGATGGCGGCCACCACGCTGGCGGGCGGGCCCACCACGCGCCGCCGCCGGGTCTCGACGCTCACGTGGCGGGCCCTCACCTACCTGGCGCTGGTGCTGATCATGGCCCCGGCCGCCTGGTTGCTGCTGGGTGTCGTCGCCCGGGCCTGGTCGCACTGGCAGTGGAGCGTCCTGTGGACCCAGCTCACCCCCACCGGGGGGGCCTGCGGGACCAGATTCTGGGCACCCTGATCCTCATGGTGGGCGTCTTCATCATCGCCGGCACCATCGGTGTGCTGGCCGGCATCCACCTGGCCGAGTTCACCCAGCCGAAGAAGATCGGCGGCCGGCTCAGCGGCCCGCTCCGCACGGCCTCGGACATCCTGTCGGGCTTTCCCTCCA
Source organism: uncultured Acidimicrobiaceae bacterium (assembly GCA_963764305.1). Taxonomy (GTDB): domain Bacteria; phylum Actinomycetota; class Acidimicrobiia; order Acidimicrobiales; family RAAP-2; genus Bog-473. The sequence continues at coordinate 253,001 of CAVXSD010000010.1, forward strand.
TCGTGCTCGGCTACGTGGGCTACGTGGCGCTCGTCGTCGGGCTCCACTGGGGCTTCTCACTGGCCTCGGCGCTGATCATCCTCTCCATCATGGTGATCCCCTACATCGCCAAGACCACCGAGAACTCGTTGCGCCAGGTGCCGACTGGTTACCGGGAAGGCGCGGCCGCCCTGGGCATGTCGGCCGGCTACGGCCTGCGCAAGGTCGTACTCAAGGGCGCCCTGCCCGGCATCGCCACCGGGCTGCTCCTCGCCCTGGCCATCGCCTGTGGCGAGACGGCGCCCCTCATCTACACGGCCGGGTTCTCCAACACGCTGCCGCACTCGCTGACCCACGCCCAGTTCCCCTACCTGACCTACGTGGTGTTCACGTACTACAACGACCCGTCGGTGCAGAAGCACTACATCTCGTACGACGCCGCGCTGATCCTGATCGTCATCGTCCTCCTCCTGCTGGTGGCGAGCCGCATCGTCGTGGCCCGCACCCAACGTCACTCCGAGAGCGCTCCTCAGGGCGGGCGTGGGTTCTTCACCCGCTTTCGCAGCGTGACGAACGTGCCCTCCCCCACGGCGTCCGCCGCCACGCCGGAGGAGGCACCGGGGCAGGAGCCCGACCTCGGCGCCCTTCCGCCGCAGTAGCCGCCACGCCCTCCCTCCCACGACTCGGCGGGTTGGCCCACGGATTTCTGCCGTCCGGCGCCACCTTCTAAGGTGGCCTGAATCGGCGCACCACCCGAGTGGCGAGGAGGACCGAGCGTTGAGCGCAGGACCTGAGTGGGGGCCACTGGCTCGCCTAGCGGGAGTGTGGGAGGGCCAGCAGGGCGAGGACGTGACCTACGCGAACGAGGACGGGAAGGTCGGCCTGACCCCGTACCGCGAACACATCGACTTCAAGCCCTTCGGTCCGGTGGAGAACGGGAGCCTGGCGCTCTACGGCCTCGACTACCGCATGGCGGCGTGGCGGGGCACGGAGGAGAACCCGTTCCACACCGAGGTCGGGTACTGGCTGTGGGACGCTCGTGACAGCGAGGTGGTCCGCTGCTTCATCATCCAGCGGGGATCCGCCATCGTGGCGGGCGCAACCGTGGTCCCCGATGCCACCAGCTTCACCCTGGAGGCGAACGTGGGGAGCCAGACCTACGGCATGTTGTCGAACAACTGGCTGGACAAGAACGCCCAAGCCATCCGGTACGAGGTGACGATCGACACCAGCGTCGACGGCGAGTTCACCTACTCGGAGACGACGGTGATCCACCACGCCCGGATGCCCGAGCAGGTGGTCCACACCGACCGCAACACGCTGAAGCGGATCGCCGACGCCTAGAGACGGCCTGTAGGGTCGGCCCGGCGGGGCCCGCCGGGCCCGGGGAGGTACGTCATGTTCGAGTGGTCCGAAGAGCAGCTGGCGATCCGCGACGCGGTCCGGCGCTTCGTCGACGAGGAGGTCAAGCCGAACGTCGAGGAGCTCGAGCACGGCGACACTCCGCCCTACGAGGTGATCCGCAAGCTCTACCGGACCTTCGGCCTCGACGCCCTCGCCCGGGACTCCTTCAAGCGGGCGCTCGAGCGCAAGACGTCGGGGGCGCCGCCCTCGGAGCGCTCCGAGGGCGGCGGCAACGCCGCCCTGACGCTCATCCCCATCATCGAGCTCTGCCACTACTGCCCGGGCATCGTCACGGCGCTCGGGGTCAGCACCGGCCTGGCCGGCGGCACCATCATGAAGGGCGGGACCCCGGCCCAGATGGAGCGCTGGGGTCTCGACCTCATGACGCTCGACAGGGTGGGGGCCTGGGCCATCACCGAGCCCGACTCGGGGTCCGACGCGCTCGGCGGGATGAAGTCGTCGGCCCTCCGCGACGGCGACGAGTACGTGCTCAACGGGAACAAGACGTTCATCACCAACGGTCCGTACGCGGACACGATCGTCTTCTACGCCAAGCTCGACGACGGCAGCGACACACCGCTGCGTCAGCGCCCCGTCCTCACCTTCATCCTCGACCGCGGCATGCCCGGGCTCGAGCAGTCCAAGCCCTTCCGCAAGATGGGCCTGCACTCGTCGCCGACAGGCGAGCTCTTCCTGACCGATGTGCGGGTGGGCAGGGACCGCCTGCTCGGTGAGACGGAGGGCACGTCGGGCGGCAGAGAAGGCCGCGAGAGCGCCAAGGGGAACTTCGTCACCGAGCGGGCCGGCGTCGCCGCCATGTCACTCGGCCTCATTGAGGAGTGCCTGAAGCTCTCGGTGCAGTACGCCAAGGACCGTCTCCTCTGGGAGCGTCCGATCGCGGAGTTCCAACTCATCCAGCTGAAGCTGGCCCGCATGGAGGTCGCCCGGCTCAACGTCGAGAACCTCGTGTTCCGTCACATCGAGATGAGCTCGGCGGGCAAGACCCTGACCCTGGCCGAGGCCTCGGCCATGAAGCTCTACTCGGCACAGGCGGCGTCGGATGTTGCCATGGAGGCGGTCCAGCTCTTCGGCGGCAACGGGTACATGTCCGAGTTCCGGGTGGAGCAGCTGGCGCGCGACGCCAAGGTGTTCCAGATCTACGCCGGGACCGACGAGATCCAGGTGACCCACATCGCCCGCGACCTCCTCGGCCGATGATGTGAGCGAGCTCTTCGGGGCGGCTCCCGCCGACGCCGTCTACGATCAGATGGTCGACCTGCGGCGGCAGGTGCACCGCCGCCCTGAGCTTGCCTTCGCCGAGCACGACACGACGGCGCTGATCCGGGACCACATGGCCGGGCTCGGCATCGACGAGGCGGCCCGCATCAGCGACACCGGTGGGATCTTCTCCATGGAGAGCGGGCGACGGGGCGGCACCGTCGTGCTCCGGGCCGACATCGACGCGCTGCCCGTGCAGGAAGACGAGGCGAAGCCGGGACGCTCGGAGGTGGAGGGCCTGATGCACGCGTGCGGGCACGACGTCCACGTCGCGGCGCTCCTGGGTGCCGCCACCGTGCTGGCGTCCCGACGCGAGGAATTGCCGGGGCGTTATGTCTTCCTCTTCCAACCCGGCGAGGAGGCGCTGTGCGGCGCCAGGACGATGGTCGAGAACGGCGCGCTCGGCGACGATGGAGGGAGGCCGTCTGGTCGGGTTCCACGTCACCTCGCAGATCCCCACCGGCATGGTGGCCCTGCGCGCCGGCGTGACGATGTCCGAGGCGCACTCGCTGCGCGTCACCCTGACGGGTCCCGGCGGCCACGGCGCCATGCCCACAGGGCAGGGCGACGTCATCCGGGCGGCGGCCGAGCTCGTCAGGCGGCTGGTCGAGGTGGCTGACGGGTTGTCCTATGAAGGGACCGACTGCGTCTGCAGCGCGGGCACGCTCCGAGCCGGGACGGCCGTCAACGTCGTGCCGACCTCAGCGCTGGTGACCGGCACCCTGCGGACGTTCACGATCGCACAGCGTGAGGAGGCCCTGCGCCGGCTGCGCGACCTCTGTGGCTCCATCGCCGACACCCAGGGCGTCATGGCGGATCTGGAGCTGCCCGAGCAGACCCCGGCCGTAGTGAACGATCCGGCCGTGGTGGACCTCGTCGAGGCCGAGGCGCAGGGGCTGCTCGGCAACGACCAGGTCTTCCGCATGCCGCCCTCGGCCCCGAGCGACGACGTGAGCGAGTTCCTGACCCACCTCCCCGGGTGCTACTTCTTCCTGGGTGGCGCCGCCGCCGACGGCACGAGCGGCACGCACCACTGCCCCACCTTCTCGGTGGAGGACGCCTCTCTCCGCATCGGCGCGGGAATCATGGTGCGCAGCGCCCTCGCACTGGCCGCTCCGTAGCCGGACGGGCACAATAGGCCGATGACCGCGTCCGACCTCTTCTCCATCGCCGGCAAGACGGCACTCGTCACCGGCGGAAGCCGCGGCATCGGCAGGATGATCGCCGAGGGCTTCGTGGACGCGGGGGCGAAGGTCTACATCTCCTCGCGCAAGGCGGACGTCCTGGCCGAGGTCGCCGCCGAGCTCTCGCAAAAAGGTACCTGCATCGCCGTCCCCGCCGACCTGTCCACCGAGGCCGAGTGCCGTCGGCTCGCCGACGAGATGGCGACGCGGGAAGGCTCCCTGGACATCCTGGTGAACAACGCCGGTGCCACCTGGGGCACGCCCCTCGAGGACTTCGACGAGGCCGCCTTCGAGCGCGTGCTCGCCCTCAACGTGAAGGGCGTGTTCCACCTGACCAGGTTCCTCGTGCCGCTGTTGGAGAAAGCCGGGACGGTCGACGAGCCCGCCCGCGTCATCAACATCGGGTCGATCGACGGGATCGGGGTGCCCGCCCTCGAGACCTACTCCTACTCCGCGTCGAAGGCCGCCGTGCACCAGCTGACCCGGCACCTGGCCAAGCGCCTGGCGCCGCTCGTCACCGTCAACGCCATCGCACCGGGGCCCTTCCAGTCCAAGATGATGGCAGCCACGCTCGAGGCCTTCGGGACGCAGATCGCCGCCGAGCGCGCCGCTCAAGCGCATCGGCCGGCCCGACGACATGGCCGGCGCAGCCATCTACCTCTCCTCTCGCGCCGGGGCCTACCTGACCGGAGCCATCATCCCGGTGGACGGGGGGATCGCCACCACCCGCTAGCCCGTACACACACAGCTTCACAGCTTCATTGCGCTCACTGACGGCAGTCCGCCACGAGCCATCGATACAGGGGGTACACCGTGTTGTTGCTGCACCAGGTCCACCGCGTCCACGGCGCCGAGGAAGATGCCTTCGACGACGCCTTCCGCGACGAGTACCTGCCGGCACTGGCCAAGTCCGACGGGAGCAGGCTGCTCTGGTACCTGCGGCTGGCCCACGGCAGTGGGCAGGCCTACACGGTGGTCTCCATCACCGGCTGCCGGGACGCGGCGGCGTGGGGGGACCTGGCCGAGCGCGTGCGCGGCGGTGACCTCCGCGGCTGGTCGGCCAAGGTGGACGCCATGCGCCACTCCAGCGAGGCAAAGGTGATGCAGCCGGTGCCCTGGTCCCCGTTGCAGGAGATCGACCTCGCCACCGTGCCGGTGAACGGCGAGACCCACAAGAACTCCCTCTTCATGGAGGACACGGCCTGGCCCTACGCCGGCGGGCTGGAGGCCTACCTGCAAAAGGCGGGCACCCTCTACGACCACACGCTGAGCAGCCAGAAGGAGGAGGGCACGGGCATGATCGAGCTCGAGGCCGCCTTCCAGCCCGTCTACGGGACCCACATGACGACCGAGGTGGTCCTCTGGCAGCGCGTCGTGAACACGAAGGCCGTCATGTGGATGCTGGGCCACGATCTCCCGCCCGAGGCGTCGGCCCCGGGGACGTGGCTGCACGACGCCCTGGAGGTCCGCGACCGCTGGGAGAGCAGGCTGCTGCGCAGCGCGTCGTGGTCACCGCTGTACTGAGCCACGGCGACGGCCGATGAGTCCCGCGGAGTCCGGCGGCTTCGACCTCGCCCGCACCTTCGTGCACCTGGGCCAGGGTTCCACCGCGACTCCCCTGCCCGACTTCGATTGGTCTGCGGAGCACGTCGAGGCCTACCGCCGGAGGTTCGCCGCCGACGGGAAGGAGGGGCGGCTCGTCTGCGTCACCGCCCAGGACGCGACCTGGGACGGGTGGGAACGGCACCCGGCCGGGGAGGAGGTCGTCGTCCTGCTCTCAGGGCGCGTCGACATCGTGCAGGATCTCGACGGCGGGCACCACGTCGTCGAGCTGCGACCGGGTCAGGCCATGGTGAACCCGGTGGGCGTGTGGCACACGGCCCGGGTCCACGAGCCGGGGCTGGCGCTCTTCATCACCCCCGGCGACGGCACGGAGCACCGCCCGCTCGATTGAGCGTCAACGGACGGGCGCCAGGTCGTGGGGCCCCTGCGGCGGGTACCCTCCGGCGGCGCGTAGGGCCTGGCCCCACGGGGTGAGCAGGGCGAGCAACTCGTCGAACGAGTCACCGAGTGCGTGGAGCACCGCCTCGCACTGCGAGTCGGTCGCGACCTCGACCGACTCGCGCAGCTCCCGGCCCTCGGGCGTGAGCGCGCCGTCGGCCACCAGGCCACGTTCCGACAGCCGGGTCTCCGCCGCATCGAGCTGCTCGGCCGACCAGGCACACGTCCGGACGTAGCTCCGCATCGGGAGGCCCCAGTAGAGCTCGGTGAGCAGCCCGATCTCGGCCGCGTCGAGGCCGGCCGATGTCCACGCCGCCGTGTGCGCGTCACCGCGGTACTCGCGCAGCAGGTCCGCGAGCCGCCACATGTCGCCCACGGGATCGCCGGGCAGGCCGAGGCTCACGAGGCCGGCGAAGAGGGGCTTGCCCTCGGGGCGCAGCGGCGCCGCCGCCGCCGCCAACAGCTCGATGGCGCGCTCCAGACCGGCCGGTTCCGCGCCCAGGACCCGCACCAACTGGCCGACCGCACCGCGCGTGCGCGCCGCGCACACGGTGGCTGCGTCCACCTTGGTCCAGCCGAACCGGACCGCGGACACCACCGCATCGGGATTGAAGACCGCGAACGCGGCGGCGACCACCTCGCCCGGGACCTGACCCATCACCGAGCCGCGGCTCGTGAAGTAGGCCGGCCCGTCAGGGAGCTGCACACCGCTCGGGAGCGACCCCGGGCTGGGCGAGAAGCCGAGCTCGGCGTAGGCCGCGTGGCACTCGGGGGAGAAGTACACCTGGCCGGCCACCGGCTCCAGTGCCATGGCCAGCCTTCTTGTCGAGGAAGTGCGCAACCCGGTCACTCGTGCCACCCTACGCCAGCACGTTCCTTTAACGTCTTCTCAGTGACGATGGGGGACGAACAACCCTGGCTCCACCCCTCCCCTGGACTGTGGCGGATGCGGCGGGCCGAGGTGGTGACGGTCTCGGTGGTGCTGGCAGCGTTCTTCGGGCTTCTCTTTCTGGCCGCCGTCAGCCCTCTGGCCGGGCTCGTCAGCGCCCTCGTCGTGGCGACGCTCGGCACGGTGCTCTGGTGGTTCCTGCGCCGTCGCTTCCGGGCCTGGCGCTATCAGGAGCGCCACGAGGACCTCATCGTGGCGCGCGGGGTCATGGTACAGCGGCTCTCCGTGGTGCCCTACGGGAGGATGCAGTTCGTCGAAGTGACCGCCGGCCCCCTCGAGCGCATCTTCGGGCTCTCGACCGTCAAGCTCCACACGGCGGCGGCGGCCAGCGACGCCCGGATCCCCGGGCTCGAGCGGGAGGAGGCGGCGCGGCTCCGGGACCGGCTGACCGAGCTGGGCGAGTCGATGGCGGCGGGCATGTGACGGAGACCCGGACCGATCCACTGCCTCCCGACGAGGGCTGGTGCCGGCTCCACCCGCTCACTCCGGTGGTCCGCGTGGGCCGGCTCGCCCCGGCGCTCGTGCTCCTCCTCCTGGTGTCGACGGTTCACTCGAAGGCCGAGAACGGGCGAGCCGAGACCTACTACCTCGTCGTGATCACCGTGGCTTCGATGGTCTACGGCTACATCCACTGGATGGTCACCCGCTGGCGGTTCGAAGGGGACACGCTGCGGATCGAGACCGGGCTCATCCGGAAGGACTCGCGGCGGCTGCCGCTGGCCCGCATCCAGGCGGTGGACATCGTCCGTCCCGTGCTGGCGCGGCTCCTCGGCGTCTCGGAGTTGCGCATCCGGCTTGCGGGGTCGGGGTCCACCGACGGCAAGCTGGCCTTCCTCTCCGAGGCGCAGGCGTCCGAGCTCCGGCTGGTGCTGCTGGCGGGCCACATCGACGCCGAGGGCGCCGCGTCGAGCAACACCGGCCTGCCCATGGCCAAAGTGGACACGGGTCGCCTCCTCGCGTCGACCTTCCTCTCGCTGATGACGATCCTGCTCATCGGCACGGTGGCCGCGCTGGCCGTCCTCGACCAATTTCGAACCGAAGACGGCGGCGGGCGCGGCGGGGTTCCTCGCCGTGTACCTCCTCAGCGCCGCCGGACTGCTCTGGCGCCGGCTCTCGGGTCAGTTAGGCCTCATCGCCGTGGAGGCCCCCGAGGGCGTGTGCATCCGGCGCGGGCTGCTGCAGACCATCTCGGAGACGGTGCCATACGGCAGGATCCAGGCGGTGCGCCAAGTGGAGCCCCTGTTGTGGCGTCCCTTCGGGTGGTGCCGTCTCGAAGTGGACGTGGCCGGCGCCACCGCGCGCAACCAGCGGGGCGAGGGCACGAGCGTCGTCCGCAAGGCGCTCCTCCCCGTGGGGTCGCAGCAGGACTCCTGGCACCTCCTGGCCCGCCTTCTCGGCGCGCCGGATCCCGTGCGCACGGCGCCCCCGGGGCGAGCCCGGCTGAAGGCCCCGCTGAGCTTCCACTACCTCTCCGCCGGACACGATGGCGCGCACGCCGTCTGCGTGACGGGTCGGATCAACCGGGCGACCATCTGGGTCCCCCTGGAGAAGACGCAGAGCATCCGGCGGGTCCAGGGCCCGTTGCAGCGGCCACTCGGGCTTGCCACCGTCCACGTCGACGTGGCAGGGAAGCGGGCGCGCGCCGAGTTCCGGGACCGGGGGGTGGACGAGGCGGACCGGCTGGTGGCCGAACTGATGCAATTGAGCCGGGCGGCCCGGCAGCGTGACCGCACGGGCACCCCGGCGTCGAACCCCCACGACGCCCCGTCAGGCTGGTACCCGGACCCCGCGGGACGCCACGAACGGCGCTACTGGCACGAGGGCCGTTGGACCGAGAACGTGGCCAACGGCGGACGCCGGAGTGCCGACGCGCCTACGCCCGCGCCGTGAAGCGCATCGGGAAATGGTCGATGGAGCGGATGCCCGACGTGTAGACCAGCGTGTGGTCGGGCTCGATCTCGTACTCGGGTATCCGTTTGTGCCACTCCCGGACGGCGACCCGCAACTCGAGGCGGGCCAGGTGTGACCCCAGGCAGCGATGGATGCCGCCGCCGAAGGCGATGTGCCGGTTGACCTCGCGGTCGAAGCGCACCACTTCGGCATCGGGGAATTCGGCCTCGTCCGTGTTGGCCGAGCCGATCATGATCATCACCTGATCACCCTGGTGCACGGGGCAGCCGGCAAGCTCGGTCTCCGTGACCGCGACGCGGGCCACGCCCATGACCGGGGTCTCCCAGCGCAGGAGCTCCTCGATGGCGTTCGGGATGATCGCGGGGTCCTCGGCGAGCTGGCGCCGGTGCTCGGGGTGCTCGGCGAGGAAGGCGAACATGCAGTCCAGGGTGGCCGTGACGGTATCGAGCCCGGCAATGAGGAACAGGAAGCAGATGTCGAGGATGTCCTCACGGGTGAGACGGTCGCCGTCGACTTCGACGTCGAGGAAGTGTGAGAGGAGGTCGTTTTGCCGCTCTTTCTCACGCTCGTCGAGGACCTCGTTGAAGTAGTCGTAGACCGAGTCAGCGATCTTCTGCTGGTACTCGACGGCCTCCCGCGATCCGTAGAGCTTCCCGGTCACGTGGTCGGGGCGGATGATGCCGTCCTTCATGATGAGGAAGCGGTCCAGCTCGTCGAGGGGCAGCCCGAGGAGCGTCAGAAAGACCTGGGACGGGAACGGGACGGAGAACTCCTTGGCGAAGTCCACCTCGCCCCGCTCGACGAAACCGTCGATGAGGTGATTGACGAGCTCCGAGACCTCCTCGTCCATTGCCGCCATCTTGCGCGGTGAGAAGATCGGGTCGAGCAACTTGCGAAACTTCTTGTGCTCGGGCGGGTCGATCTGGAGCGGGATCAGCGGCCGCTTGTTCTTGAGGTCCACGGCATCCATGTTGGAGGAGAAGATCTCGGGGTGTCGCAGGGCGAAATCGATCTCCTCCTTGCGCGACAGGAGGATGCCGGGATTCTCACCCAGGGCCACGGACAGCACCGGCATCTCGTCACGAAGCAGCTTGAAGGTCGGCTGCGGGTGGGCGGCCATGTCCGGATCCATCGCCGAGAGCGGGTTCCCCCCGGACTCTGCCGTGACTGTCTCGGTCTCACTCTCCATGGGTCTCCTCCGAATTGATCTGCAGGATGCGGTTGACTGATTGCACGAGCGAGGCGTCGTCCGTCTCGGGGATGATCCAGCTCGACGCGAAGAGGCGCACGATGACGTCGGCCAGCTGCTCGCGGCCGAGGGAACCCGCCGCCACTGCCGGCACCGCGTCGAGCGCGTCCCCGAGGCGCAGCACCAGCTCGGCCCGCAACGACGGCAGGTGATCGAGGAGGTAGCTCAGGACGAATCCCGACTCCGTCTCGAAGAGGGGACGGCAGGGGTGGGTGCGGATGAAATCGAAGGCGTAGGCCATGAAGGCGGTAATGCGCTCTTCGGGTGACCGCGCGGCCGAGAGCACGGCGTCGAGCCCGTCGGAGAACCGCTGGGCGTCGTAGGCGGCGGCCGCAGCCAGCACGTGGTCCCTGCTGGGGAAGTACCGGTACAGGGTGCCCCTGGAGACGCCGGCCGCTTCCGCGATCTCCCGCATCCCGAGCCGGCGCACCCCACGCCGGCCGATGAGCCCGAGCGCTGCGGTGAGAATCCGCTCCTCGGTCGGGCTGAACGACCCCTCCGTGGCGCCGTCGAAGACGGCACCGGGGGTGGCGTCCTGCAGGGTCGCCGTCATTGGGAGGACATATTAGACACTTTCTGTTCTTTGTGTCTCTCAATGGGCGCTGCGGGGAGGCCGCTCCCCGCTCACGCTCTGCTTCTGCGCCTCCAGCTTCGGAGGGTGGGCACGACGAACATCCCCACCAGGGCGGCCAGTCCGATCACCGTGGCCAGCAGCCCGAGATGATCCGCGCCCGATGCCCCGTAGGTCAGCGACACGTCGTGGCTGGTGGGGACGACCACCATCAGGTTGGGCGTCACCCGCCACGGGCCGTCCGCCCCACTGGCATGCCAGTTGGGGAAGTACGAGACCTTGACGAGCACCGGGGTGCCCACCCGTGAGACGTGGAAGCTGACGGACGAGTCGGTCTGCGTCACCGCGCTGACCTTGGTCGTCCCGGCGTGTTTGACCTTCGGTCGGATGTCGCGCACCGGGGTCCGGGGCCACTCCGGGGGACCGCTCTGCGCCAGCTCGACGTCCCACTGGCTCGGGTCGGTGTACCAGCGCAATGCCGGTCCCTCGTGTGTGGCGTTCCCGAGCCAGCTCGCCGGCCCCGGCGTCACCCCCGAGAGGACGACCGGGTCGTTGGCCAGCGGGGTGACGAGCGACGAGTCCTTGATCAGGTAGACGTTCCAGGTGGTGTGCGTGAGGGCGCCGCTGTAGTTGTAGGTCCACGGGCCGGTCTTGGCGACGAGCTGCAGGTCCGGGTCGATCGCGGCCTCCTGCTCGACCTCCGTCGTCTCCGCCATGAAGTACTTCACCCCGAGCTGTTGCAGGTGCTGCACCCCGAGCGTGACGTTGAGGGAGCCGTACGGAAGGCCGACCTCGGGCTCGGAGGGTCCGGCGGACAGCTCGGCCTGGTTGAGGAAATGGTACGGCGTCGTGGTCGAGGACTCGAAGAGGAGGCCCTCCATCGAGTCGATGCACCCGTTCGTCTCGTACGGCAGGAGCATCAGCGCCTCGGGTGTGCCGAAACGATTCTCACTGGCGCTGTACTCCCACATCGCCCGGCCGCACCCGTAGCGCTTGCCGACCGCATTCATCGTCTGCATGACCGACTTGAACTCCGGGTAGGAAGCCTGGCCCTGGTAGCCCTCGTAGTTGTAGTTGGACCAGTTCGTGACCTGGTTGGCTCCGACGGTGACCGGCAACGACGACGCCGGCAGCACGAAGGGCGGCACCACCGCCACCATGACGGCGAGCAGCCCGAGGACCGCACCACTGACGGCGGCCGGGCCCCAGCGCCGGGACGGCACCGGTGCGGGCCTCAGGGGGCGGTCGGGTGGCAGGCCCCCGGCCCACGCAGCCGCATCGGCCTCGGCCGCCTCGCGCCGGTCCCGCGCCCGGCGCCACGCCGTCGCGACGGCGATGCTCGCGATGCCGAACACCCATGCCGCCATGATGTAGACGGACAGGAACCACAGGGGCAGCAAGCGGACGTTGTAGAGACTGCCCTGCGGGTCGAGCGCGGTCGCCAACGCCGACGCGATTCCCAGCACGGTGACGGTGATGCCGAAGCGACTCCGCACGAAGAACGCCGTGATGGCGCCGATGCCGGCCAGGACGAGAGCCCAGGCGTCGGCCTCCCGGAAGTACTGGGCCCAACCCTCGACGTTCGTGTAGCCCATCGACGACGAGTACGCGTGCTCGAGCCCGAAGGGGGCCAGCCACCACCCCGAGAGCAGCAGCCCGATCGCCACGGTCGAGCCGGCCCACCAGAGCGTGCGTGTCCGAGGCACGTGTTGCGCGTGTGCGTCGTTCCGCCAGATCCGCAGGGCTGAATCGCCGATCCCCCAGCGCGCCGGGAGCAGCTCGACGATCGTCAAGATGACGGCGCCCCCCAGCGCGTACATGCCCGGGACGATGTGCGAGAGCACGCATCCGGCGAGCACGACCGCGGCCCACCCCCGGTAGCGGCCCTCTCTGACGGCACAGGCGAAGAGCCCGAGAAACAACACGGCCAGCGAGAGACTGAAGGAGAAGGCGTACTCTCCTGCCAGCGTCGAGAACAGGTTCCCGCCATAGATGGTGAACGTGTAATCGAACAGGAACGGCAGGGTGGCCGCGGCCAGCAGCGTGGGGAGCGGGGCGCGGAGCCGGAAGAACCGGCCACACGCCCAGGCACAGATGGGGAGCATGACCGAACCGAGGATCGTCCCCAGCTTGAACGCGACGCCGTAGGGGATCACCCAGCCGCCGATCGCGATGAACAGGTCGGGAATCGTGAAGTAGAAGGTGTACAGCGGGAAGCCGTCGTACCAACCGGGGTCCCAGCCCGTCAGGTGGCCATGGCTCATCAGCGTCTCGAGGAACTTGGGCATCGCGATGTGCGCGCCCGTGTCGCCGCCGGTGGTCGTCGTGTTCGTGAGCAGCATGCCGGGGTGCAGCTGCGACAGCGTGACGAGGATGACGCTGGCGATCGTGATCACCGTGATGGCTCCCGGCACCCACCACCAGCTGCCGTGGGGCGAGGTCTGATCCTGCCGGGGAGACGGATCCGCCACCTTTGGAGCCTGCTCGATCACGGCCTCCGGGCCGGCCTGCTCAGGCACGCGTAACCGGGTGCGAGCCGGCGCGGTGCACGGCGTCGGTCGCACCGCGGTCGTTCGGCCACATCCGGCTTACGTTACCGGCCCGACCTCCGTTCGAGGGATCGGGTCGGCGAGGACGCCGGGTCCCGGCCAAGGCGAAGAAAGGAGCTCTGAACTGGCCTGCGAGCGGTGAGCGCACCGCCTCGACGTGGCCCGTCCGCCGACCACGCCCCTTCGCCCCGAGCGCGTGCAGAGTCGGATGGAGCACGGGCGGCGCGTCCCCGAAAACCCCCGCTCGGTTGCCGCGCCACCGCCGTGCGCTTTCCGGGCTCTCGTGCGCTGCCTCAACCTCGGACCCGAGCCGAGGTCGGATCGTAGAAGGCACCGGTCTGCACCTCGACCGCTGCCACGGCATCGCCCACCGTCACCTCCCAGGCCCCACGTGCCAGGTCGGCGGCACTGACGGGACCGTGGTCCGGGCGCCAGACGTAGGCCAGTCCCACGGCCGCCCCGTACGTGGCCGACCACGCCGCTGAAGTCACCTGGCCGGCTGGCCGACCGTCGCAGAGGACGAGTTCGCCGCCCCACAGCATGGCGTCGGGGTCGCCGACGCGAAAGGAGACGAGGCGACGTCGGGGCCCCGCCTCAACGGCTGACTCGAGGGCGGTCCGACCCACGAAGTCGATCGGAGTCGCGAGCTTGCAGGTGAAGCGCAGGCCGGCCTCGAGCGGGGTGTGATTCGGGGTGAGGTCGGTGCCAAAGGCTCGGTACCCCTTGTCGAGGCGGAGACTGTTGATGGCGTAGTACCCGGCGTCGACCAGACCGAGGTCGACCCCGGCGGCCAGCAAGTCCTCGTAGACAGCCACGGCGAATTCGGTCGGGACGTAGAGCTCCCAGCCGAGCTCGCCCACGTACGTGATCCGGGTGGCGCGCACCGTGGCGTACCCGAGGGGGATGTCCCGGCTCGTCGAGAACGGGAACGCCCCAGCAGACAGCTCGGCCGATCCAAGGCGTCCGAGCAGCTCGCGTGACGCGGGTCCCATCACGCCAAGGACGGCGTACGCCGAGGAGACGTCGACAACGCTCACATGCTCACCCGCGCGGAGGTGCCGTTCGATCCACACGGCGTCACGCACCGGCGACGCCGCGCTCGTCACGAGCAGGAACCGGTCACGCGCCAGGCGGGTCACGGTCACGTCTGCCTCGTAGCCGGCGCGCTCGTTCAGCATGCCCGTGTAGACGGCTCGGCCCGGTTCGACGGCCACGTCCGCCGTGCACAGGCGCTGGAGCACCGACTCGGCGTCCCGGCCGACCACCAAGAGCTTGCCGAAGGACGTCTCGTCGAACACGGCAACCTGCCGGCGGGTGGCCGTCTGCTCGGCCGCAGACCAACCGAGCCACTCGGGCCGGTCCCAGGTGTAGTCGAGCTCGGCGGGTCGGCTCGCCGGCGCGAAGACATTGGGCCGCTCCCATCCCATCTTCGAACCGAAGACGGCCCCCTTGCCGGCCAGGAGGTGGTGGAGCGGCGACCGCCGCAAGGGACGGGCCGTCGCCAGCTCCCTGTTGGGCCAGGGCACGGCGTAGTGCAGGCCGAGGACCTCCCCCACCCGGTCCCGCAACCATCGGTTGTTGGCGTTGAAGGGGGCGAATCGCCTGATGTCGACGGCGACGAGGTCTCCCGTCGGCTGCCCCTCGACGATCCACTCGGCGAGGGCCCGGCCGGCACCGCCGCCCGATGCGATACCGACCGAGTTGAACCCGGCCCCGACGAAGAAGCCTCCGAGGTCGGGTGCCTCGCCCAGGACGAACTGATTGTCGGGCGTGAAGCTCTCGGGGCCGTTGTACAACTTCTTCAGCCCGGTGCGCTGGAGGACGGGGATCCGATGGACGGCTGATTCCATGAGGACGCTGAACTGCTCCCAGTCCTCCTCGAGAAGCTGGAACTCGAACGGGTACGGCAGCGCGTCGGGAGCGACCCAGGGCTTTGCCGTCGGCTCGAAGCCGCCGACGACGAGGCCGCCGACCTCCTCCTTCACGTACGTGTACCCGTCGGGGTCGCGCAGGATAGGGAGGTCCCGATGGACGCCCTCGATGGCCTCGGTCACGACGTAGAAGTGCTCGGCTGAGTGGAGAGGGACGTCGACCCGGCAGAGGAGGCCGACGGCTTTCGCCCACTGGCCGGCGCAGTTCACCACCACCTCGGCCTCGACGGCGCCCCGGTCGGTCACGACGCCGGTCACCCGGCGGTCGCGCGTGGTGATGCCCGTCACCCGTGTGTGCTCCTCGATGCGGACGCCGCGCAGGCGGGCCCCGCGGGCGAGGGATGCCGTCACGTCGACCGGGTTGACGGTGGCGTCGCCGGGCAGCCAGAGGGCGCCGAGCAGATCGCGCGTCTCGAGAATGGGGTAACGCTCGAGGGCCTGGCCCGGGGTGAGCAGATCGCACTCGAGGTCGTAGGCTTCGGCCGTCGCCGCGGTCCGGCGGAGCTGGATCATCCGCTCCGGCGTGCGCGCCACGGTCACGCCACCGCACCGCTTGAGGCCGGTCGCGAGGCCCGTTTCCGCCTCGAGCTCGCCGTAGAGGCGGGCGGAATACTGCACCAGCCGTGTGCCGGACTCGGTCGCCCGGAGTTGGCCGAGGAGGCCCGCCGCGTGCCACGTCGTGCCGCACGAGAGCTGTCCCTGCTCGAGCAGGAGGACGTCGGTCCATCCGAGGAGGGCCAAGTGGTACGCGGTCGAGGTCCCGATGACACCACCGCCGATGACGACGACGCGGGCCCGGTCCGGGAGGTCCCCGCCGGTCGGTGCATCCTCCACGTTCGTCCTCCCCTGCCGGTCTTCTCAGTCTGCCCGCGTCACGTCGGCCAGCAGCTGCTCGAGGCCGGGACCGGCAAGGGTTGCCTCGGCGCGCTCGTACTTCTCCATCCCCCAGCTCCAGAAGTCGAAGTCGATCGAGCTGGTGGCGTCCTGGATCGATGCCCAGAGCGTCCACCCGTACTGGGACATGAGGCCCCACAGTCGGGCTCGCGCGAGATGGCTCCTGGAGGGTGCGCCGTCATACGCGCCGACCAGCTCCTCGAGCTGGTCGGGGGTGAGGTGGCACTCGCTCCAGATGTTGCCGAGCTCGAAATAGGGGTCGTTGTTGCCGGCGTACTCGTAGTCGATGATCGACACGTTGCGGCCGTCGTCAATGAAGTTGGCGGCGAGCAGGTCGTTGTTGCACGGCCGGGGCGTCACCGGCCGGACGCTCAGGGCGTCCCGGATGCGCCCGATGGTCCGGGTGTGGTCGAGATAGCCCGGTGGGAGGCGGAAGCCGCGGCGTCGGACACGTCCGAGATAGTCGGCCTGGAGTTCGAACATGTCGAACCGGTTGACGAACGGCTCGCCGGCGTGGAGCCGCCGACAGGCCTCCGCCACCCGCGGCAGGATCCCGGGTTGTTGGAGGTGCTCGTCGGTCAGGGACTCCCCCTCGAGGAAACCGACGACGAGGACCCCGTCATCGGGCAGGAAGGCCACGACGGGCGCACCCACGCCGGTGGCCGCGGCGCGGACACTGTTCTCGTATTCGGCCCGGCGATCGACCGCCAGCTCGTCCTCCGACGAGGGGTTGGAGTGCCGGAGCACGTAGCTGGCGTCGGGCGTCGTGATCTTGTAGTTCCGGTTCGTGAGGCCACCGGGAAGGGACTCGACCCGGCAGGGCCGGCCCCGGAACACGTCGATGCGCTCGAACAGAAACGGATCGAAGCCGGCGCCGGCGCCGGCGCTCACTGCGGCGGACGGTCGGGCCTGCTCAGGGGAGGGACGAAGCGGGGTAGTCGACACCCCCGAGCAGCTCGACGGTCTCCTGCTCGATGGTCTGCTTCGGGCCGGTGAACCAGTTCTTGACCGACACGTGCCAGTAGATCCACAGCGCGATCAGCGCAGCCGGGAAGACGAGGATCGTGTAGTTCACGTACTTCCAGGAGAAGTCGGGGTTCCACGGCACGCCGAGGTTGATGTTCGGCATGAAGGCCATGAAGGTCACGAGGACGATGTCGAGCAGGGCGATGACGGCGATCCACTTGTACTTCGCGCCGAGGTTCCAGTGGCCGGTCTCGAAGCTGTCGCCCTTGCGCCACCGGTGCCAGATCGGCACGGCGAAGCACCAGTAGAGGCCGATGACACCGAGCGAGACAACGGCATTGAAGGCCACGGGCACGGCCACCCCGCCGACGTCGACCTTGATCAGGGCCGGCGAGGTGATGATGAGAGCGATCACGGCGACGAGGATCACCCCGGCGACGGGCACCCGGCGGGAGTTCAGTCTGGACCACAGCTTGTTACCGGGCACGGCCCCGTCCCGGCTGAACGCGAAGAGCATCCGGGTGCAGCTCGTCATGCACGCCATGGTGCAGAAGAACTGGCCGATGGTGGCGATGAGGAGCACCGTGCCGCCCCACTTGGAGGTGAGGGCCTGGGAGAAGATCACCGCCACGCCGCCGCCGCCCTTGGAGACACCGGCCTCGTTCTGGACGGCGAAGAGGAACGCCAGCAGGAGGAGCCAGCCGCCGATGGCCGAGTAGAAGATCGACCGCCAGATGCCCTTGGCCGCCGAGTTGGCGGCGGAGTGGGTCTCCTCCGACAGGTGGGCCGAGGCGTCGTACCCGGTGATCGTGTACTGGGTGAGCAGGGCGCCGATGGGCAGCACAATGAAGATGAACCCCCACCCGTGGGTCTTCCCGCTGAAGAAGCCGGTGTTGTTGACCGTCGAGGTGAAGACCATGCTGGCGCTGGCGTGATGGTGGGGCAGGAAGATCAGGATGAGCACGATGGCCGCCGCGCCGAGCACGTGCCAATAGACCGAGACGTTGTTGAAGATCCCGAGGAGGTGGCTCGAGAAGATGTTGGCCACGGCCGCGAGGACCAGGATGGCGAGGAAGTAGAGGAAGATCGTGTCGAGGTTGCCCGAGGTGTAGCTGCCGGGGAAGAGGAAACCGAGGGTGAGGTCGAAGAAGGTGGCGCAGCCGTAGGCGACCGAAGCGACGATGGCGAGGAGCCCGATCAGGTTCAGCCACCCTGTGTAGTAACCGGCCTTCACACCCCCGAGCTTCGAGGCCCACCAGTAGATCCCGCCAGAGGTCGGGAACGCGGACACCAGCTCGGAAAGGCAGAGGCCGATGCACAGAACGAGGGCGGCGAGCACCGGCCACCCCCAGGCGATGGCCGCTGGGCCACCGCCGTTCCAACCCGCGTAGAAGGTGGTGAAACAGCCGGCCAGGATGGAGATGATGGAGAAGCTGATGGCGAAGTTGGAGAAACCTGACCAGGAGCGGTTCAGCTCCTGCTTGTAGCCCATTTTGGCGAGGTGCTGCTCGTCCGGAGTCAGCGTCACGACATCCGGGGCCTCTTCCAGAGTTCCTTCAGACACGTGCGTCCCCCTTGCTGCTGGCGGCCCGGGACCAGGGTCGCATCCGGTGTTGCGAACGTTAGCAAGTCCAGTCGCCGCGTGACGGGAATAGTTGCGCTTGAGGCCGGCGGAGCCGAAAGGATGAGGCGCAAGAGCTGTCGACCTCGGATCCGGGCGCGCGGCGCCTGTGCGCAGGCTGAAAAGGACGGAGCAGTCCCACACTGACCTGGCAGGATGAGCACGTGCGATCCTCGCCGCCGGTGCGTGGCAGTCAGCAACGCAATCCCGGCAGGGCTGATGATCTTCCTCGGCTGCGGGGATCCCCGTGAAGGTCCTCGCCATCGACCAGGGGACCTCGGCCACCAAGGCCGTCGTGTTCGACGACGAGGGCGAGATCCTCACCTCCGTGGAAGCCGCCGTGACCCCGCGCGTCGTCTCGGGGGGAGGCGTCGAACAGGACCCCGGACAAATGTGGGACTCGGTCCTTCGGGCCGGACGGAACGCGATTGCACGTTCGGGTGGTGGCGTCGTCGCCATGGGCTTCGCGAATCAGGGTGAGACCGTGTTGGCATGGGATCGCGGCACGGGCCGCCCGCTCAGCACCGCCATCTCCTGGCAGGACCGGCGTGCCGCGACGATCTGTGCCGAGATGGCGCCGGATGCCGCACAGCTGACCCGCATCACGGGGCTCCCACTCGATCCCTACTTCGCAGCTCCGAAGATGGCCTGGCTGCGTCGGAACGTGACACGCGAAGGTGTGGTCACCACCAGCGACGCCTGGCTCGTGCACCGGCTCACTGGTGCCTATGTGACCGATGCCACCACGGCCTCGAGGACGCTCCTCCTCGACCTCGAGCGTCGCGCGTGGTCGGAGGAGGCGTGCGCGGCATTCGGCCTCGACCCCATGGTTCTCCCCACCGTCGTCGGGAGCGCCCAGGAGATCGGCCGCACCGATGCGTTCGGTCCGTCACTGCTGTTGAGCGGACTGAGCGTGGATCAACAGGCGGCGCTCGTCGGAGAGCACTGCCTCGAGCCGGGGGAATCGAAGTGCACATACGGAACGGGCGCCTTCCTCCTGGCCAATGCGGGGCCCCGACCGTTCGCCTCCTCCGGCGGGCTGGCGGTGTCGGTGGCCTGGCAGCACGGAGAACACGCCACCTACTGCATCGATGGTCAGGTGTATGCCGCGGGAGCCGCCCTGGCCTGGCTGCAACGCTGGGGATTCATAGCCCGCGCCCAGGACCTCGACGATGTGGCGGCTTCGGTGCCCCACGGCGGAGGGGTCTCGGTGGTGCCCGCCCTCAGCGGCCTCGGTGCGCCCTGGTGGCGTCCCGATGCCCTGGCGAGCATCGCGGGGATCGGCCCCGGCACCGCGCCTGCGCATGTGGTCCGGGCCACCATCGACGGCTTGGCGGCGCAGGTGACGTTGCTGGCGCACGCCGCAGCCGAGGATCTCGGTCGTCCGCTCGCACGGCTCCGGGTGGACGGCGGTCTGACCCGCTCTCGGGTGCTGATGCAGACGCAGGCTGACTTGCTGCAGCTACCGGTCGAAGTCGCCTCCTCGCCACACGCCACCGCCGCCGGCGTGGCGGCTCTGGCCCGGCTTGGAGCCGGCGCCGCACGGTCGCTCGGTGAGGCGGTGCGCCGGGCTGACTCGCACATCCGCTACGAGCCCGCCATTTCCGCTGCCGAGGCAGCGGAGAAGCTGGCGGATTTCGAGCGCGCCGTCGCGCGCCTGATCGGCAGGACGATCACGTGACCGACGACCATACCTACGACGTGACGATCATCGGTGCCGGTGTCGTGGGAACAGCTATCGGACGCCAGCTTGCGCGCTACCGGTTGCGCACGGTGATGCTCGATCGCGCCGCCGATGTCGGCACGGGAACCTCGAAGGCCAACACCGCCATTCTGCATACCGGGTTCGACACCCGCCCCGGAAGCCTCGAATCCGTGCTGGTCCGGCGCGGTCACGAGTTGCTGACCGACTACGCGAGGAGATCGGGCATCGCCCTCGAGAAGACCGGGGCCGTCCTGATTGCCTGGGACGCGGAGCAGGCGGCGCGGCTGGACGACGTGGTCACCAAGTCCAAGGCGAACGGGTACCAGAACGCACGCCGGATCACGCTCGAGGAGTTGTACGGGCGTGAAACGAGTCTCGGAACAGGTGCCACGGGGGCCGTTGTGATTCCCGACGAAGCGATCATCTGTCCATGGACCACGAGCATCGCCTACGCGACCGAAGCGGTCGGCGCCGGAGTCGAGCTGAGGCTGGGCGTCGAGGTGACGGATGTGAGCAGAGACACGGACGCCTGGCTCTTGCGCACCTCGCGCGGCGCCCTCCGCAGCGACTGGGTCGTCAACGCAGCCGGCCTCGAATCGGACCTGCTCAATCAGCAATTCGGCCACGACGAGTTCACGATCGCACCCCGACGAGGCCAGCTCATCGTGTTCGACAAGTTGGCTCGCACGTTGCTGTCGTCGATCCTCCTACCGGTGCCCACCGAACGGACGAAGGGCGTTCTGGTGGCGCCGACGGTCTACGGCAACGTCCTGTTGGGCCCCACCGCGGAGGACGTGGCTGATCGGAGGGACACGGCGACCACTGCCGCCGGCATCGACGGCCTGTTGGATGCGGCTCGCCGGATCTTGCCCGACCTCGTCAACGAAGAGGTGACAGCGATGTATGCGGGCGTGCGCGCCGCCACCGAGCACACGGACTACCAGATCTCCGTCCACGATCGTGAGCACTATGCCTGTGTCGGAGGTATCCGGTCCACGGGCCTGACCGCATCCCTCGCCATCGCCGAACACGTTGTCGGCGAGATGGGGGCGGCCGGCCTGTCGCTGGCCGAAGCTGAGGCTGAGCCGGCCGTCCCCCACATGCCGCAGCTGGCCGATCGGGCGCTACGGCCTTTCGAGGACGCGCTGCTCGTCGAGGGTGATCCGGCCTATGGGCACATCACGTGCTTCTGTGAGCGGGTCACCGAGGGCGAGGTGCGAGATGCACTTCGCTCTCCGGTCCCGGCGGTGGACCTCGGTGGTGTGCGCCGACGCACCCGGGCGACCAACGGGCGATGTCAGGGCTTCTTCTGTGGGGCGGCCATCGCGACCCAGCTCCGATCGCGGGTGAAGGCATGAGCCGCACGGTCGTGACGGTCGACGCGCTGATCGTCGGCGCCGGCCCCGCCGGCTTGGCGGCTGCCATTGCACTGAGGTCGAGTGGTGCGGGGACCGTCGTGGTCCTCGACCGGGAGGACGAGGCGGGCGGGACCCCGCGCCTGTGCGAGCACACCGGGTTCGGCCTGCGGGATCTGCGGCGTGTCCTGAGCGGGCCGGCGTACGCCCGCCGCTGGGTTGAACGGGCGGTCGCCTGCGGCGCGGACATCAGGACCCGCACGATGGTGACGGGGTGGGCGGCATCGGGTCGTGCCGAAGTGACCGGCCCCGGCGGAGTACTCGAGATGGCGGCCCGGACAATCGTGCTGGCCACCGGTGCCAGGGAGCGGCCACGTGCGGCCCGGCTGATTCCCGGGACGCGGCCCTCGGGGATATTCACCACCGGCCAGCTCCAGCAGTGGGTCCACCGCGAGCACCTCCCCGTGGGCCGTCGGGCCGTGATCGTGGGCGCCGAGCATGTCTCCTATTCGGCCGCCGTGACCCTGCGACGCGCCGGCGTCCACCCGGTGGCTCTCCTCACGGAGCTTCCGCGTCCCCAGACCTATCGCCTGTTCGACCTCCTGGGCCGGTTCGGACTCAGGGTGCCGGTCTGGACCGAGACATCGGTGGCCGGCGTGTACGGACGCCACCGGGTGGAGGGGGTGCTGGTCCGGGGTCCCGGCGGCGACGAGCGTTCGGTGGCTGTCGACACCGTTGTCTTCACCGGGGACTTCATCCCGGACAGCGAGCTGGCGCGACTCGCCGGTCTCGGCATCGATCCCGGGACCCGCGGTCCCGCGTGTACGGCAGAAGGCGCGACGACCGCCCCGGGGATCTTCGCGGCGGGAAACGTCGTGCACCCGGCCGAGATCGCAGATGTGGCCGCACGGCGGGCCCTGTCCGTCGGCCGGGCTGCTGCGGCGTGGCTCGGCCAAGGTGCAGACCCCGGGGCATGGCCCGCGACCGTGCGGGTGCGCGTGGCGGACCCGTTGCTTTGGGTGGTGCCGAACAGAACGGATCCCGCACGCGAAGGGGGCGAGCCAGTCCTCATCAGGTCCCGGGTCTTCTTGGAGCATCCACGGGTGGTCGTGACCCAGGCTGGTCGGCTCCGGGGCTCCTATCAGTTGCGCCGGATGGTCCCGAATCGGTCGCATGCCCTACCGTCCGGATGGCGGGGGCGCCTGGGGGCCGATGAGGACGTCCTGATCTCAGTGGACTCGCCCTGAAGGGGCAACGGTACCGACCCCGTATCGGTGATCAGGACATCTGGGCGAGGATCTTGGACTTCTGGTCGTTGAACTCGGCCTCGGTCAGGATGCCCTGGTCCTTGAGGTTGGCGAGCTCCTTGAGCTTGTTGATGAGGTCGTCGTTGTCCGGCGCGGCAGCGACCGGCGCGGCCTCCGGCGGCGGTGCCGCTTGCTGCGCCGCGGCCTCCTGATTGGCATATTTCTGCTGCTGGTGGCGGTTCACCCCGCCGGCCACCGCGGTCGCCGTCCCGGCGATCACGGCCGTTCTCGCCACGGTCCGCATCACGGGACGTCGTCGCATCATGGGCATGGTCGTGCTCCTTCTCTCTTCGATCTCACGTCGATGTCTTCGAAGTCCGGTGCTCAGCTCTTCAGCGCCAGGGCCAGCTCTTCGAGCGCCGCCTCGATCAGCGGGGCGGGAATCCGGGCGCTGTCGACGAGCACCCCGCCCGACTCGCGCATCGCCTCCACCAGCGGCACCGCCCAGAGGTCCTCCCACAGAATGACCAGGGCCGAGTTGCCTTCCGGCAGGTTCGCAGCCACGTGGTCGAGGTCCTCGGCATTGACGAGACCACCGACCTCCCCGTCGATGTCCGCGAAGGCCGCCAGCTCGTCCATCTGGTCGAACTCGAGGCTGAGGGTGTCACCCTGCTCGTCCTTGGCGACGAAGACGAGGTCGAGTATGCGCACCGTGCCGCTCTCCACCAGCTTCGCGACCTCCGGGGCGATGCTCCCGTTGAAGCGATTGCCGGGGAAGGCGATCACCGTGTAGCTGACTGGTCCGATAGTCATGGCGTCTCCTCTTCTCCTCTACCTGTCTACCTTCTCCTGTGCCGAACTCGGGCCGGGCTTCCCTCACCGCGACCCTGTGCCGCCTGTGCGCTCAGCTGGCCAGGATCTTCGCCTTCTGGGCATCGAACTCGGCATCGGTCAGCACGCCCTGCGATTTGAGGTCGGCCAGCTTCGAGAGCTGGTCGGCGGTATTGTCGGCGCCGGCCGTCTGCTTCACGTACTGGTCGAAGGCCTGTTGCTGCTGCGCCGCCTCGTGCGCCGCCCGCTCGTGCATCTTGCCGCCCCGGGCGATCAGGTACACGAACACGCCGAGGAAGGGCAGCACGATGATGAAGATGGCCCACAGCGCCTTGGCCCAGCCGCCCATGTCGTGGCTGCGGAAGATGTCGACGAACACCATGATCAGCAGCCAGATCCAGATGACGAAGAGGAAGAAGTACAGCATCGTCAGGAAGAAATCGAGGATCGGGTATTGGTAGGTGGCGGCAAGCATGCAGGCTCCTTCTCTCTCTGATGTGGTGACGCGGGCCCGTCAGGGCGACTTCGTACGCCGTCTTAGCATCGCACATCGCAGCAATGTGGGGAGGACCGAAGGCCCTGACGGAGATGTCTCTTCCGTGACGGTTCTGGGGCCGGTCGGGGGATGCACGCCCGACGGCCGCCGCTTCTCGCCCGGGTGGCGCGCAGGCGGGCGATCGAGACCACCGCGCCGAGATCCCCAATTCGGCGTGCAGCCGGCCACTGTTGCAGGCTGGAGCGAACGCCTCGTAGTCCCGCTCGTTCTGGTCCGCGTAGGACTCGGCGAACTTGGCCAGCGTCTTCTCGAAGGTGGGATTGTTCCCGAGGTACGCCGCCATGGCAAAGCGGTCACCCGAACGTGCATGGGCCCGGGCCAGCGTGAGCGCACACAGCTTCCCGTAGGCCTCCAGTCCCTGTGGGACCATGGTCTCGGTGTCGATCGACCCCTTCCAGTCCTGCAGCTGGCGCAGGTAGTAGTCACGGCTGATGCCGTCGGCGCCCTCGGCGCGCTGCCACCCGAGGAAGATGTCGCTGCTCGCCTGCATCACGCGCTGGCCGGCGACCACCCGCGCGCCATGGTTGCCGTACATGCTCTTCTTGGTGAAGCGCTCCAGGACCGACGCCTCCGCCTCCTTGGCCTGCAGGAACAGGACGTCCGCCGGGTTGGCGCCGTGCAGGAGGATCACCCAGGCCCGGGTGCCGACGCTGCCCACCCCGACCACCTTGCGTGCCATCTGACTGAACCGGCACGCCGAAATTGGAGAGGTGGGCGTCCCCGCAGATCTGAGCCTTGAGTCCCGAGCGCGGCGTGCTCGAGAGGTCCGATGCCATGACGAGGGCCGCGGCTCGGAAGAACGTGAAGGGGGAGACCACCATGCGGCCGTAGCGGATCGGTACCAGCTCGGGCACCCTGGTCGTCGCCTGTTCTTCGAGCAACCACACCGGGTCGAGTCGGTCCGGCGCCGGCTCGAACGTGGCGTGGCTGGCCCGGGGCGTCTTGACCCGGGCCTCCTTGCCGCTCGCCTGCTTTCCGCCTCGGTCCTGTGTGGAACGATCGATACCGGCCGCTTCGCCAAGCGGATCCCCTCGTCCTCAGCCATGCCCGGCCACCTCCCCGACACCTCGCCGCGCCAAAGCTTGTGGCCCGAGGCTACGACCACTCACGTCTTCTTCGCCCAGCCGGGCCCGCGAGCCGGCGCCGCCGGCTCCCTGGCGCCCGGGTCCCGATATCGTTTGAACTTTCCCCACCCCTCCGCGCGGCGTCACAATGGCGGAGTCGGGGATGCGGCGCCGCCGGCAGCGACCGCACGACGAGCACAAGCGCGCGGTGACCCGTGCGCAGGGCCGGGACGAGGGGCGACGAGTGAAGGTGGACCACGAGGGTCGGAGCGCACCGGACGGCTCCGGATCCTCGGGATCCCCCGGGCCCGAGCCGGCCCCCGGGTCCAGCGTCACCCGGCGCCAGCGCATGGGCGCGTCCATCAGACGGCTCACCGACGCCATCCGGCGCGGCGACGACGCCGCGGTGGAGCAGGCCGTGCTCCAGCTGAGCCAGCGGCGCCGCTGGCTCGCCCCGTTGGGCATGATCGTGGGCGCCTTCTTGATGCTGTTCCAGGGCGTCAAGCTCCTCTACACCAACTGGCGCCTCACCCTGGTGCAGATCGTGCCGGCCATGTGGATCTGGATCGCCATGTTGGACATCAAGCTCCATGTCCTCCACGGCAAGCAGTTCCACGTCATCCGCGGCCCGATCCTGATCCCTTGCGTACTCGCGGTGACCGCGCTCACCGCCGCCAGCTTCTACCTCAACGGCGTGTTCGCCTTCGCCATCTCGGTGCCCGGGACGCCGGAGATCCGCCCCGCCTTCGGTCGGGCCAACCACCACCTCCGTGTGATCTTGCTCTGGGGGTGCACCATCGGGCTCGCGCTGTCGTTCTCTGCGTTGATCACGACCCGCTGGGGCCACTGGCCGTTCGTCATCAGCCAGAGCATCGTCGTGGGCATCATGATGCTCTGCTACCTCGCCGTGCCCGCCCGCATCGTCGGCGTCGAAAAGAAGAATCAGTCCCGCCGGGACGCGCTGGCGGCGACGGCGGTCGGCGGTGCCCTCGGTGCCGTCGTCTGCTCCCCGCCCTACTTGCTCGGCCGCCTGGGCATCCTCATGCTGGGCTGGCCCTACGTCTTCTGGCTGGGCGTGATCCTGATCGTGATCGGGGCCACCCTGCAGACGGGGGCGACGAGCGCGGTCAAGGCGGTCAAGTTCTCGGCCAAGCTCGTGGGCCACCCGGGCGAGGTCGCCGAGCCGGTCGCCGGATGAGCACGCCATGGCACTGACGACGCTGGAGTGGTTCGGGACCGCCACCTTCAGGGTGCGCCACGCAGGCCTGGACCTC
Organism: uncultured Acidimicrobiaceae bacterium; assembly: GCA_963764305.1. Lineage (GTDB taxonomy): Bacteria > Actinomycetota > Acidimicrobiia > Acidimicrobiales > RAAP-2 > Bog-473. The sequence continues at coordinate 279,520 of CAVXSD010000010.1, forward strand.
TTCTTCGATGCCTACCTCGACCGCCTGCCCGGCCTCGACCCCGTCGGTCTCTCGACGGCCGAAGTCGAGAAGGCCGACTTCGTCTTCGTGAGCCATGCCCACTTCGACCATCTCTACGGCGCGGACGCCATCGCGCTGGGGACGGGAGCGACGGTCGTCGCCTCGCCCGAGTCGGGCCGGTGCCTCCGGGAGCGGGGGGTGCCCGAGGCGCAGCTGCTCGTGGTCACCGGGGGCGAGACGGTGCAGTGCGGCCCGACCACGCGGGTCCGGGTCCTCCCGGCCCTCCACTCGTGCCTGTTCGCCCACAGCGACGCCGACACGTCCGTCCCCTGTCTCGGCGACCTCGACGTGAGCGCCCAGGACCGCGCCGCCACCGTGCGCTCGCTGTTCGGCGCCATGGACGCGGCGCCCGCGCCGGCAGGACCCGCCCTCATCGCCATGAACGACGCCTGCTCACGCCACGACGGAGGGCAGCTGGCCTACCTGCTCATGACCGCCGCCGGGTCGGTGCTGATCAGCGGCAGCGCGGGCTATTGGCGCGGGATCTTCGACGGACTGCGTCCCGACGTCGCCCTGCTCTCCCTCGGCGGCCGGCCCAACGTCGACGGCGAGCCCTTTCAGGGTTCCTCGGTCGAGTTCATGCTCGAGCAGGTGCGGAGGCTGCGTCCCGGGCGGGTCGCCTTCTGCCATCACGACCCGCTCTTCCCCGGCCTGCCGGGCGTGGACATCGGACCGGCGGCGGCCGCCCTCCGCGCGCCGGGTGCGCCCAGCGGCTACTTCGAGCTGGAGTACGCCATGCCGGTTCCCCTCCTGGCCTGATCCGCTGCCCCCGCCGCGGCGGGGACACCAAGGGTGGAGATCCCATTTCCGGATCCGCCTGGAACTGTCGAGCTGACGCCCGTCCGCCTCAGGAGGCGACGACTGCGTCGGTGAGCGCGTGGATTGCCACCAAGGCCGCCTCCGACTTTGAGCTCAGCCCGTACCGGGCCGCCAGGGTCGCCGGGGCGGTGTAGCTGACCTGGGTGCCCCGGTCGGAGTCGGCCCAGACGAGGATCTTCAGGGGGAGGTCGAGGGCGGCCAGCGGCGTAGCCGCCATGACACCCGTGCCGGCGGCGGGGCTCCCGAAGATCACCAACGTCGTCTCGCGGAGATCGAGCCCGACCGCACGTGCCTCGGCCCGCTGATCGATCACAGCAAAGACCTTGATGCCCTTCGAGCCCAGCAGGTCCAGGAGCCGGGTCACCGTGTGGGCGACCGAGAGCGTGCTCGGCTTGGTCACGGTGCCCGCAGCTCCGGCCCCGACGCCGGCACCGGCTCCGGCGGCGTTCGCCGGGATGGTCTCTAGAGCGCGGCGGCCCTCACGGGCCGCCCCGCATGGTTGTCACGGAGCCGTTCGGCCGTCTCCCGATCCCGGAGTGGTAACCCGATCCCGATCGGCACCGCGGAGGTGAGGTCGTTCCGGCACTGGACACATTCGACCACCCACGCCCTGTCGGGGCGTTGTGTGATCTTAGGGTGATGGTTGTGCATCACGACTCCCGCTCGCTCCCCTGAGGGTCCGAACGATAGCGACCGGCGGCGGCGAGCGAAACCCCGATTTCCCCCCGTCCGTTGGCGTCACGGTCCCCGGCGCTGGGGGTCATCCCCGCCTGGAAGGGGTAGCGGATCCGCGCCGCCCGAGGGTTCGGCAGGCCGACCCGGCGCTCCCGCCGATCAGGTCGCCAGCTGCGCGTCCGCCGGCCGGGCGATGATGTAGATCAGCGCGCCGAAGAACGGCACGACGAGGATCAGTACCGTCCAGGCCGCCTTGGCCAGGCCGTGGTGGTCACGCCGGCGGAAGTTGTCGACGAAGCACCAGATGATGAAGAAGAGCAGCAGGAAGATCCCGGCGAACATCAGGAACGTCCAGAACAGGCTGAGCAGCGGCCATGTGTAAGCGAACATCGTGTACCTCCCGTGCCCGAAGCTAACGGGCAACGGAGGGGGGCTGGTGGATACCGGGCGGCCTTCAGCCGCCGTTCACCAGCCCGCCGATGCTCTTCGCCATGAGGTACAGCCCGAGCCCGAGGGAGAGGAACACGATCACTTCGCCCGAACGTCGGTGCCGAGGTCCAGCACGGTGACCGCCGCCTTGGGCATCTGCTCCGGAAGCGTGACCGACAGGTCACCGCCGCTCTCGACCGACCAGTCGAGCTGCGCGTCGACCCCGATCAGGCGGACCCGCCGCACCCGCGACCCGTCGATCGCCCGCATGGTGATCCGCCGCGATTGGGGCATCCCCATCACGAACACGTACACACCATCGCCGTTCTTGGTGAAGCGCAGGGGGGTTCCGTCCACCGTGACCGACTCGGTGACGACCCAGGGCCGGCTGCCGTAGACGGCCTGGCCGTTTGCGGCCAACCACCTGCCGAGCCCGCGCAGAGGCTCCTGCTGCAGGTCGGGAATGGTCCCGTCGGGTCCCGGTCCGACTCCGATGAGCAGATTGCCGTTCTTGGACACGACGTCGCAGAACATCTGGATCAGGTCCGTCTCCGAAATGAGCTCCTCCGGCTGCTCGTGACGGTTGGCCCCGAACGAGTGCCCAATGCCGCGGGCGAGCTCCCACTTGCGCTCCGTCACGGTGCCCAGCACGTCGTACTCGGAGGTTCGGAAGTCGCAGTGCTTCGGGGAGGCGAAGGTCAGGTGCTTCCGGCTCTCGGGGATGAACCGCCACAGCGCCTGCACGACGGCGCCCGCACCGCGGAGGATCGCGTCGGTGAAGTCGTTCCGGACCAGGCCGGGCTCCTTCCACCGGTCATTGATCACGCCCTCCTCAACGGCGTTGTAGTAGTACGCGAACAGTTGCGGCAGCTGGGGATCGGTCGGCCACGAGATGTCGTTCCACAGGACGGACGGCTGATAGCGGTCGATGAGCTCGCGCCAGTGCGCGGTGATGTACTGGACATAGCGCCGGTCGTGCGGCACCGCGAGCACGGCATCGGCCGGCTTGGAGAGGATCGCCTTGTTGTAGGGCCAGTCGTAGCCGCCGGAGTAGTAGAGCCCCATGCGCATGCGCTTGGCGCGGACCGCCTCGGTCAGGTCGCCGACCAGATCCCGGCTGGCGTGGTAGTCGCCTTTGACCGGATGAGGAACCGAGGAGGGCCACAGGGCGAAGCCGTCATGGTGCTTGGTGGTGAGCACGACGTAGCGGGCGCCCGACGCCCGGCAGAGATCCGCGATGGCCTCGAGGTTGGCCCCGGATGACGCGTCGTTGAACGTCGGGACGAAGTTGTCGTAGGGGTAGTCGTCCCCGTAGACCCGGGCGTGGTACTCGTAAGTTGGCCCACCCTTGATCTGCATCGAGTTGAGGTACCACTCGGCGTAGGGATTTTCCCGCAGCATGCGCTTGGGGCCGTCGTTGATCAGCAGCTGCTGGATGTCCGGCACGCGGGGCGCCCACCCCGGGACTGAGTAGAGGCCCCAGTGGATGAAGACCCCCAGCTTCGCGTCGTCGTACCAGACCGGCACCCGATGGGTCCGCAATGACTCCCATGTCCCCTCATACATGAGGGTGGCATTGTCGCATGTGGCCGCTGCGCCTGAGCAACATCTCGGGCGCGCTGTTCCTACGGCATGTCTCAGCCCGCCGCCAGGGCTGCGCCGCCGGCGCTGGCTGCCCCACCTCCGCGTCCCGGTTTCCCGTAGCGGAGCCGGAAGGCGAGATACGCGAACGGTCCCACCACGATGGGCAACCAGTAGGAGATGATCCGGTAGGCCAGCGTCGCCACGACGGCGTCGCCGCCGGGCACCCCTGCCAGGATCAGCAACGCGCTCAACCCGGCCTCCACGATGCCGAGCCCGCCGGGCGTGATCGGGATCAGCGCCAACAACCCCGCGACCGCGTAGGCCAGCAGGACGAGCGAGGGGTTCGGCCTGGCACCGGTGGCCCGGATCGTGGCCAGCAGCGTGCCGAAGTCGAAGGCCAGCCGGCCACTGCTCAGGAGCATCGCCGCCTTCCAACGCTGGCCCAGCACGCCTCGGATGCGATTGCGTTCGAAGACCAGGCGGTCCTGCAGGCCGGTCATGGGCTCGGCCTTGCGCCTCAGCCGGTTGCGCGTGGACTGGATGACGCTACCCACCCACCGGAGCGGTCGGTCCAACGTCAGCACAAGCGCGCCGAACCCGGCGAAGAGTACAAAGGCGACGATGCCCAGCAGCGCGGCGTGCAGCAGTCCGTTCTCAATCGGCGTGCCCGCGATGATGGCGGGCAGGACGAAGATCGGCAGGGCCAGCAGCCCGGCGATGCCGAGCAATGAGAAGGCGGTCAGCCCCGCCACCGCGGTCGCCGGGTCGTTCCCCGCCGCGGCGAGCATGCGGAATTGCGTGGCCGCCCCGAACGCGGCACCCCCGGGCACAATGAGGCTGATGGCATTGCCGGAGAGTTGCGACGTGGTGACCGAGAACCAGGCGTCAGTGCGGAGGGCGATCCGTTGCAGCGCGATGGTGCAGGTGAAATGCGCCACCTGGAGTACGACGGCGATCGAGAACCAGATCGGGTCGAGCGAGGTCAGCTGCGGGAAGGCGTCGAAGACCGCGGCCAGGCTCGGGAACACCAGGTAGATGGTGATGCCGCCCACCACCACCATGACGGTCTTTTTGGCGACAGACCGCCACGGCAGTGGTGACGCGACGTCGTGTTCGATGCGAGTGGCCAGCCGCTGCGACAGCGCGTCGCTGCCGGTGGGGCTCTCCCCCGGCGGGGCCGGACGCGGCTCCTCGGGTTCGTGGTCTTCTGGCCCCGCCACCGGCGAGCTGCTCTCGGCGACGAGGCGAACGGCGGTCCTAGCTGGCCAGGATCTTGGCCTTCTGGGCGTCGAACTCGGCGTCGCTCAGCACACCCTGTGACTTGAGGTCGGCCAGCTTCGAGAGCTGGTCGGCCGTGCTGTCGCCACTCGCCCCGGCGGTCTGCTTGACGTACTGGTCGAAGGTCTTCTGCTGCTCTGCCGCCTCCTGCGCCGCCCGCTCGTGCATCTTGCCGCCCCGGGCGATCAGGTACACGAAGACGCCGAGGAAGGGCAGGACGATGACGAAGATCACCCACAGCGCCTTGGCCAAGCCGCCGATGTCGCGGCTGCGGAAGATGTCGATGAACACCATGATCAGCAGCCAGATCCAGATGATGAAGAGGAAGAAGTACAACATCGTCAGGAAGGCATCGAGGATCGGGTACGTGGAAGCGAGCATCGAAAGGAACTCCTTGTCATCAGTGGTCGGCGCGAAACCCGACCCGCAATGTCTAGTCCCTGCACCTCGACCCGTGCTGGGATGACTCGCGTGGCCCGCCGATCGGGCATCCGGCCTCGCCGCGCCGCCGGACCACCACCCGAGTGCCTGACCGGGGCACGGCCGAGGCCGTGACCTTCGGGTCCGACCAGGAAGGACGCCCACCGAGGACAATGGCACCCGGCCCATGAACCACGATCTCAACATCGCGGCGTTGGCGGTCATCTCCGCCTGCGTCCTCATCTGGGGCCTCGTCTCGGCCCGCCTGGAACGCTGGGACGTGTCCGCCCCCATCGCCTTCGTCCTCCTCGGGCTGGCCGTGACGCACGGGCCCACCACGCTCGTCCACGTCAACGTGCACTCGTCCACGATCCGTTCGCTGGCAGAGGTCACCCTCGCCCTGGTGCTCTTCGCCGACGCCTCACGGGTCAACGTCCGCTCCCTGCGGACCGACGCCGCGTTGCCGGCCCGCCTGCTCGGCATCGGCCTGCCGCTCACCATCGGAGCAGGGGCCGGGGCTGCCGCGCTCCTCTTCAGCGGCAACGGCCTGTGGGTGGCGGCCGCCATCGGCGCCATCGTCGCCCCGACCGACGCCGCGCTCGGAGCCACCATCATGGGGGACAACCGGGTGCCCTCGGGAGTCCGTCGCCTCCTCAACGTGGAGAGCGGCCTCAACGACGGCATCGCCACGCCGTTCGTCAACCTTTTCATTGCCGGCGCGGTCAGCGCCGAGGCGGTGAGCGGCGTCCACCCGACCACGGCTGCGCTCGATCTCCTCGGTGGGGCGGGTCTCGGCATTGCGGTCGGCGTCGTCGGCGCCACGCTCCTGGCCCTGGCCGGCCGCCACGGGTGGAGCGCAACAGGCTTCCGGCCGATCGCCGTGCTGGGTCTTGCGCTCTTCGCCTACTCGGTGTCCGTCGCCGCCGGCACCAACGGCTTCATCGCGGCGTTCGTGGCCGGCGTGGCCTTCGGCACGGTCGACCGAACGGAGGGCGAGGTCGACCTGCGCTTCACCGAAGAGGGCGGCACGCTCCTCTCACTGCTCGTCTGGTTCACGTTCGGGGCCGCCATGCTCGCACCGGGCCTGGCGGACGTGGGCTGGCGCGAGGTGGTGTTCGCGCTCTTGGCCCTGACCGTCCTGCGGATGGTGCCGGTCGCCCTGGCACTCGCGGGCAGCGGACTCGACCGGGCCACGGTGGTCTTCGTCGGCTGGTTCGGTCCCCGGGGACTGGCCTCCGTGGTGTTCGGCCTCATTGCCTTCGATTCGCTGGCACCGGCCCAATCCAAGGTGGTGCTGGGCGCCGTGACCCTGACCGTGGCCCTGAGCGTCCTGCTCCACGGGATCAGCGCGTCACCCTTGGCCGCCCGCTACGGCGTGCGGGCGCAGCACCTCCACCCGGAGCGACCCGAGCACACCGACGCCGCGCCGATCAGTACCCGCACGCTCCGGGGCGGTCGACCGGCGGCGGCCCCGCCGAGCGCAACCGGGTAGCGCGTCGGCGGGGCTCAGGCAGGCGCCGGTCGCCTCGGCCGAGGTCGCCGAAGCGAGCACGCCGCCCCGGAGAACCAGACGTGGACTGGTGGACCCCGCAGATGCTTCACTGTGGTCATCGTTCCCGGCGGACCGTCGGGTTGTGGAAAGCAACCGCGAGGAGAGGACCTTGGCCAGCGAGGGATTGCACGAGCGGGAAGAGCTGCTCGACGAAGCCACCATCGATCACCACCGGGCGATGACGTCACTCCGCGAGGAGCTCGAGGCGATCGACTGGTACGACCAGCGGGTACGGGCGACATCGGACGAGAGCCTGGCGGCGATCCTGGCCTACAACCGGGATGACGAGAAAGAACATGCGGCGATGGCGCTCGAATGGCTGCGCCGGCGTGACGTCGCCCTCGACACCAATCTCCGAAAGTTCCTGTTCACGTCCGGCCCGATCACCGAGCTCGGTGACGGGGCGCCCGACGGCGACTCCGACGGCGCATCCGACGGCGCCTCCGACGGCGCAGCCGATCCTGCAGCTTCCGACACGTCGGGGTCGCTCGCCATCGGCAGCCTGAAGGGCGCCCTGCGGTGAACCATCTCCGCCGCGAACTGGCACCGATCTCGGCCGAGGGCTGGGACGTCATCGACGGGGAGGCCAAGTCGCGCCTTCCCACCTACCTGGCGGCCCGCAAGATGGTGGACTTCGGCGGGCCCTACGGGTGGTCCCACTCCGCCACCAATCTCGGCCGCATCTCTCCCATCACCGGGCCCTCGGAGGGCGTGGCGGCAGCGCAGCGGATCGTCCTTCCCCTGGTGGAGCTGCGGACCGAGTTCAGGGTCTCGCGCGTCGAGTTGGACGACGTCGAGCGCGGCGCGAACAACCCGGATCTGGCCGAGTTGGACGAGGCCGTGCGCCAGATCGCGTTGGGCGAGAACGTCACGGTCTTCCACGGCCACGCCGCCGCCGGGTTGCGGGGCATCACCGAGACCACCTCCCATGAGCCCCTGGAGCTGGACGGGGACATGGCCCACGCCCCCGACGGCGTGGCCCGGGGCGTCAATGCGCTGCGCCAGGCGGGCGTCGACGGACCGTACGGGTTGGCCATCTGCCCGGACATGTACACGAGGATCGTCGAGAGCACCGAGTACGGGGGGCACCTGCTCTTCGACCACCTCCGCGAGATCCTGGGCGGGCCCCTGGTGTGGGCGCCCGGCGTCGCGGGCGGCGTCGTTCTCAGCCTGCGCGGCGGGGACTTCCAGATCGACTGCGGGCAGGACCTGTCCATCGGCTATCTCGACCACGACGCCGAGGTCGTACGGCTCTACATCGAGGAGAGCTTCAACTTCCGGGTGCTCGAGCCGGACGCCGCCATCGCGCTCCACCTCGACGGCTGACCCCGGGCGAGGGTTGCCGGTTCGACCTCACAACCCCTGCTACCTCTGACGGCCACCCGCTCGGCCGGCCGAAGACGACCGTCGCCGGACCACTCTGGCCGGCCGGGGGGTCGGGAGGCCGGCGGAAACCGGACCCCGCGCCCACACCGGATCACCCGCGCTCGCTGTCTCGAGCAGCCGGACGATCTCCGACGCCGGGACCGGCCCGGAGAAGAGGAATCCCTGACCGTGGTCGCAGTGCTCGGCACGGAGCCCTTCGAGTTGCTCGTGTGTCTCGATACCCTCCGCCAGGGTGACGAGCCCGAGGGTGCGACCGAGCTCGATGAGAGTGTGGATCAGTGCGGCCGCGTCGGGAGACCGGTTCATGTCCGCCACGAACGACCGGTCGATCTTCAGGACGTCCACCGGGAACTGCCGGAGATAGGCGAGCGACGAATAGCCGGTGCCGAAGTCGTCGATCGCCACCTTGACCCCCAGCTGCTTCAGGCTGTGCAGCCTGGCGACGGTCGCGACGGAGTCCCTCATGAGCGAGGATTCCGTGACCTCGAGGATGAGCATGGCGGGATCGAAGTCGTGGGCCACGAGGGCATCGTGCACATCGTCGAGAAGCCGATCAGACTCGAGCTGGCGCATGGAGACATTCACCGAGATGGCGGTGTGATGTCCTTGCCGGTGCCAGGTCGCTGCCTCCCGGCAGGACTCGTTGAGTACCCACCGGCCGACGTCGACGATCAACCCTCTCTCCTCGAGCACCGGGATGAAGACGTCCGGCGCGATGGCCCCCTTGGTGGGGTGCTGCCACCGGAGGAGCGATTCGACGCCCTGGATCTCAATCCCATCCAGGTCGAAGATCGGATGGAAGAGCAGCGAGAATTCGTGGTGGTCGAGTGCCGATTCCAGGTCGGACTTGAGGGCGAGCCGCTCCTTCGCCGCCGACTGCATCGAACGGTCGAAGAGGACGGACTGGTCGCGACCGGCTCCCTTGGCCCGGTAGAGGGCGATGTCCGCGTCCCGCAGCAGATCCTCGGCGGACGGGCGGTCCCCTACCGCGATGCCGATGCTGGCCGAGATGGTGATGGACATGCCGTCGGCGCCGGGGAGATGGAAAGCCGGCTTGAGCACCTGGTGGACACGTTCGGCGATCATCTCCGGCCCGCTGGCGAACGAGACCCCCTCGGCCAGGATCACGAACTCGTCCCCGCCGAGCCGCCCGACCGTGTCCCCCGAGCGCAAGTCGCCGAGTAAGCGTCCGGCGACCAGCTGCAGCAACTGGTCGCCGGCGCCATGTCCGAGTGAGTCGTTGGAGTCCTTGAAGTTGTCCAGGTCAATGAACAGCGCGGCAACCGGCACCCCCGTTCGACGTGCCCGCACCAGCATCTGCTGCGCTCTGTCGAGGATCAACTGGCGGTTCGCCAGTCCCGTCAAGGGGTCGTGAAGGGCGCGGTGCGCCAGCAGGGCCTCGAACTTCTTCCGCTCGGTGATGTCACGGATGTTGGCGACGTAGCCGGCAACAGAGGGGCGGTCCGTCTGGTCCGAGATCACCGCTTCCACGTCGCGGGACGTGCGGTCCTTTCGCACCATCCGGAACTCGAGGGTGACCGGCCCCGGACCCGACTCAAATTCGCCACCGAGCATTCGGCGGACGGAATCGAGGTCTTCGGGATGCACGAAGTCGGTCGAGCGGCGTCCGATGAGCTCCTCCGGCGCGTATTGCAGGAGCTCCTTGATCGCCGGGGAGACGTAGCGGAACACGCCCTCTTCGCCGAGGATCATCGTCACGTCGGATGAGTTCTGAATCAGCGAACGGAACCGGTCCTCGCTCAACCGCAAGGTGCGCTCGGCCCCCTCCTTCTGCTCCAACATCGTTTCGTTCTGCTCCATGATGGCTCCGGCCATCCGGATCACGAAGAAGAGGACGAAGGCCCCCACTACGGTCAACGAGGCGGACTGCGCCTTCGTCAGTTCTGACGGGAACCAGCCTCGGGCGAGGCAGAACTGGCCGACGGCCATGCCGACGAGACTGCACACGACCGTCGTCCGCCACACACGGGATCCCGCCCGCGCCACGTTCTCCAGCGCGATGAAGGCGTACGCGGCCCAGAGGACCGGTCCCCACCCGGTGAGATAGATGGCGACGGTCACCGACGCCACCTGGCTGATGACGCGCAGGTCCAGGGACAGCGCGCTGGGATGCGCGTCGTAGAGGCGGTCGACCGCCCGGTTGACGATGACGATGGCGATGAACACGCCGATCCACACCCACGGCGACACGCTGGCGGCGTAGCCGAACCGTACGAGGAGCAAGATGACCGCCAAGGCCACCGGCCCGATCAGGTAGGCCAACTTGGTCGGATTCAGCCTCCGTCGCACGGTCGACGAAGTCCGAACAGGGGGTTCGGTCGTGTCGGCGCGGCCGTGCTCACTCGCGGCATCCTGCGAAGCCAGCGGCATGTCCCCCCATTGTCCGGTCAACTCAACTCCCTGGTATCGACAATTCGATGGCGCAACTTGACGAAAGCCCGGGGTCCCGACCCTCCGTCGACCCCTGGACCGAAACGGGCAGTGTAAGCCTTGCCACCCGGACAGGCCCGGAATTTAGGGAATCGGGGAATGCGGCGCCGACTCCCACAGGATCCGGCGCCGGCCACGGCGCCAGGCCACCCCGGAACGGCAGGCTCGGGGCCGAAGGCCCCCTCCGGTCGGCGACCGGAGCACGGTCTCCCCACCCGCAAACCCGCCTCGGCTGCAATCTGGCCGCCGTCCCCGGCTTCACCGTCTCCCCCGTCGTGGCCAACGCCTACGAGATGTACCAAACCACGCCGAACCCGGCCAACCACAGCCCGGTGTCGATCGCCTACCAGGGGGAGAGGCTCTTCGGCGACAAGCCCAGCACGTGGGCCAATACGACTCCACCCTCTCCACCCAGCAACAGTCGATGGCCAAGGACGTCCAGGCCTATACCGAGGCCGGATGGAAGTTCGTCAACTGCCCGTTCCTCGTCAATTACAACGGCGAGGCCAACTACACGCCGCTCGTGCAGAAGCTCCAGAGCTGCGGGGCGCAGATCGTCTTCGACAACGCCACTCCGGGACCCACCCTCTACGGCGCCCTCCAAGCGGAAGACCAGATCGGGTACAACCCGGTCTGGTTGATGGACGCCGCCGAGTACACGGAGGGCTTCGCCAAGTGGAACACCAGCGGGCTGGCCAACAACGTCTACGTCCGCGTCGGCTACGAGCCGCTCGAGGCGGCCAAGGTCGTTCCGGCCGTCGCCGAGTAGCTCTCGATCCTCAAGAAGTACGGTGGCCTCACGTCGGCCCTCGGAGAGCAGTCCACGTCGTCATTCCTCCTCTGGGCCACTGCGGCCAAGGCATGCGGCTCCACCTTGACCCGCCAATGCATGATCAATCATCTCTCCAAGGTGACCAGTTGGACCGGTGGCGGTCTCAACGCACTGTCCGACCCTGCCAAGGACCTCCCATCGTCATGCGGGATCTTGATGAAGCTCGACAACACCAAATGGGTGCAGGCGTACCCGAAGCAGCTTGGGACCTTCGACTGCTCGTCCAAGTACATCGTTCCGAACACCGGCTCCGTGATCGGCACCACCCTCAACGCGCAGGGTTACGCAACCCAGTACGCGACCGCCTCGGTCATCAAGCCCCAGACGTGAGCGCGCCGCTCGCGTCGTGGCCAGGCTCGTCGCCTAGCCACTGAGTTTTCTCGGCACCCGCTCGCGATCATCCCCCGGCGGGGAGATGTTCCTCGAGCGCCTTCACCAACAACCGTCGGAACGTCACCCGCTCCGAGTCGCTCAGACCACCGAGGATCTCATCCTCGATGCTTCCCTGCGCGACCTCCGCCCGCTCCAGTGCCTCGAGGCCGGCGTCAGTGATGTCCACGATGTGGCGCCGCCGGTCGGCCGGATCACGCCGGCGCTCCACGAACTCGAGATCCTCCAGGTCGTTGAGGACCAGGACGCCCGTGTTGGAGTCCATCGACAGGTCCTCGGTCAAGACCTGCTGAGACGCGCTCGGGTGGTCGCGCAGGTAGGCCAGCACGACCATGTTCTTCAAATTCATCCCCACCAGATCGACGGAGCTCCGGACGAAGACGGCGCGGGAGAGCCGGGTCAGCAGCACGATCGTCCCCGTCGTGGGTGTCGTGGGTGTCGTGGGTGTCATGGCGTTCCGGGCCGTCACCACGCGGATCCTGCCATGGCCCTCCGGGGGCGGGGCGGCATGGTCATTTCAATCACCCCCCTATGATAGTCCCGAGATCATGACTATCCCCGAATCCGGAACGATCGCCGCGCCGCGGCGGGCCACCGGGGACCCCGCCGGCGACCGCCGGCGTTGGATCGCCCTGATGGTCGTCTGCCTGGCCATGCTGATGAACGCGCTCGACGGCTCCATCGTGAACGTGGCGCTCCCCGACATCCAGCACAGCCTGCATTTCTCCCAATCCGGCCTGACGTGGGTCGTCGATGCCTACCTCATCAGCTTCGGGAGCTTTCTCCTTCTGGCCGGCCGGCTGGGTGATCTCATCGGGCGCAAGAAGGTGTTCGTGGCCGGAGTCGGGCTCTTCACTCTGGCCTCCATCGCGTGCGGATCAGCCGACAGCCAGTCCATGCTGGTGGCGGCTCGCTTCGTCCAAGGCATCGGCGGGGCGCTTTCCTCCTCCGTGATCATCGCCCTCATCGTCACGGAATTCCCCCGCGCCTACGAGCGATCCAAGGCCATGAGCGCGTACATCTTCGTGGCCGTGGGCGGCGGTTCCATCGGCCTACTGATGGGCGGGGTGCTCACGCAGACGTTGACCTGGCACTGGATCTTCTTCGTGAATGTGCCTATCGGAGTCGCCACGCTGATCCTGGGCCAATTCTTCATTGTGGAGAACGTCGGCATCGGCATCCGTCAGGGCGTCGACGTGGTTGGCTCCGTGTTGGTGACGGTCTCCCTGATGGTGGGGATCTACGGGATCGTGACCGCTTCACGCGTCGGGTGGAGCTCCCCCGAGACCCTGGGCCCACTGGCGATCGCCGTGGTCCTCTTCGCCACCTTCATCGTCCTGGAATCGAAGCTGGCCAACCCGATCATGCCGCTGCGCATCCTGAAGCTGCGCAGCTTGACCGGTTCGAGCGTGGTGCGGGGCTTGCTCGCCACCGGCATGTTCTCAACCTTCTTCATCGGCGCCCTGTACCTCGAACGGGTGCTGGGCTACAGCCCGATCGCCACGGGGCTGGCGTTCATGCCGGCGACGATCGGCATGGCCGCTATGTCCTCGGGCCTCGCCGCTCAGCTGGTCCGGCGTTTTGGACCCCGTCGTGTGATGTACCCCGGCATCCTGACGGCAGCGGTCGGCCTCCTCCTGCTGGCTCTGGCCGGCTCCCACCCGGGCTACTTCCCTCAGATCTTCTTCGGGTTCTTCCTCCTCGGCCTCGGCGCCGGCGCCTCCATGATCCCGCTTCTGCAGATCGCCATGTCGGAAGTCCCGAAGGAGGACGCCGGCCTGGCCTCGGGCATCGTCAACGTCTCCATGCAGATGTCGGCCGCCGTCGGCCTGGCTGCCCTCAGCACCATCGCTACGAACTACACCAAGTCCCTGGTGGCGCAGGGTCACGAACTCATCGGCGCGCTGACCGAGGGCTACCGGCTCGCCCTGCTCATCGCCGCCGCCAGTGTGCTGGTCGGCCTCATCCTTGCGCCCTTCCTCTTGCGGACAAACGCCTCACCCGAGGATGAGGCAGCGCACATGGCAGAGAACATGCAGGAACCCGAGACGTACGAGCACCTCGTTCTCTAGTCAGCGTGCAGTCGAGGAGAGGGTCTATTCCCGGGCTCCTCTCCAGCGGACCACGTCGAGCGTCGCCAGCACGTCCGGGTCTGCGATCAACTCGATCTCGCGCACCAGCCCGGCGTGGACGTGGAACACGAAGGCGACCTTGACCTCGCCGGCCAGAATCCAGGCACCGCCGAGGTCGCCGTCGATCACGACCGGTGCCGCCCCCTTCGCACCGTTGAAGCGCTCGGCAACCGCTGAAGCGCCCTGGTACACCGGATCCGTGCCTTTTTGCTGCCCGACCAGGTCAGCACGCATGACCGCGTCGGGCGCGAGCAGCATCAGCAGGGTCGAGAGATCCCCGCCGCGGGATGCGGCGAGGAACGCATCAACGACGCGGCGACCCTCGACGCGCTCAGCCTGCGCCGCGACGGGCTCCGGCGCACCCTGCACCTTGCGCCGCGCCCGACTCGCCAGCTGGCGCACGGCGGTGCCCGAGCGCCCCAGGATGGCGCTGATTTCGTCGAACGGGTACCCGAAGACATCGTGCAGCACGAACGCCGCCCTCTCGGCGGGTGCCAGGGTGTCGAAAACGACCTCCATCGCCCCGCCTACCCTCTCGGCGAGCAGCGCGTCGGCCTCCGGGTCGACCGGTGCGGGGATTGCAGGCGTCGAGGCCTCTGCGTCCGACCTGGTACGCCGCTTGCGTAGGTGGTCCAGGCACAACCGCGTCACGACGGTCGTCAACCAGGCTGCCAGGTCGTCGACATCTCGGGTACGGGAAAGTCGCAGCCAAGCCTCCTGCAGGACATCGCCCGCATCAGCCTCCGATCCAAGTATCCGGATGGCGATCGCGGTCAGCCGGGGTCGTTCGGCGTCAAAGGCGGTGGCGTCCATGGTGGTGCCATTCTGGAACACGTCGTTGGTGGTCACGTTCTGTTGACGTGCGCCGCCCCCGGCGTGTGACGTAGGAACGCTTCCGGCCCCTGTGACCTGGCGCAGAAGACCCGTTGGCGCCCGAAGCAGTCTCAGGGCACCAAAGCGATGAGCAGGTTCAGCTGAGCCCTCCGCCGGCGTCGCGCTCGAGGCCCGACGCCCTCGCCGCCTCCACATGGCGCCGGACCGTCTTGTCGTCGATGCCGACCAGCTTCTCGAGCGAGCGCAGGCCCTCCCTGAATCCCATCGCCGCTCCTCAGATCCGCGCAACGATGACGGCGAGCGCCCCGCATCGCGCACCGGCGCTGGGTGGATCCAAAAAGGGGGCCCCATACCGGCGGAATGGTGGTCCCATGCTGGTGGCGGGACGCAGGGCAGCTCACAGTGGTCCCGCCATGTCGGTGGCGGGCGACATCATGGTCGATGCCTTCCCGATCGTCTGCCTCTGCAAGAGCGGTCAGGCGCGAGTTTCAGGGGGGTGGCCACCCGCGGGGAGGCTCAGGCCTTCCTGCTCTCGCGCTGGCCAGCCCCTTCAAAACCAGCGCCCAAAGCATGCGAACGGTCAACCGGCTGCCGCGCTCACCCCTGCCGGCGGAGCTCGAATCCAAAGAGCGAGAGCAAACGAATCCCCGGCGGCTGGACCCGTCCACCCTCCGCCTCACCGGAGGTCAGCAGACAGCGGCTCGCCATCGCGACCGTGCGGGCAACGGAATTCATGAGGAGATCCTCGACGGCCGTGACATCCCGGCAGCGCCACAGTGCCAGAGCGGTGTCCCAGGCGACGTCTCGCGCGGAGTTGATGCTCCAAATTCCCGATCAGGTCGAGCACGGATTCCGCGTGACGATCGACATCGAGGACGACGCTCGACTCAAAGGACTGGCGGACCGACTGCTCCGCGGCGTCGAGCAGCACGTCGACCTTCTGGTAGTCGGCGTAATGGGTCCCGTCGTCGGGGGCAGTCTTCATTCTGGTGCACGTGTCGACGAGGGCGATGGGAAGGTCGTGGTTGATGTGTGCGTTCATACCGGCCAACGCGAACTGGATCGGATAGATGTCGGCCTTGGAGCGTGCCTCGAACAAGGGTTGCCACGCGGCCGGAACATTGTTCGGTTCGTTGGCCAGCATGTCGACGGCCGCGAAGTAGACGTTGGCGAAGGTGATATCGAAGTAGCTCATGAACGCAGGATCCGCGAAGAACCCCTGTGAGATCCGGTTGTCGACCTGTTGGGTGACCTCGAGGTACATGCGATTGAAGCAGGCGATCCCGTCCGCCGCCGGCAGAGCAGCCTCGATGTGCTGCATCCGAGTGATGGCCTCGGCGACCGAGGTCACCGGTGGTCCACCGGGAGGCGTATCGTTCCCCATGGCCAGTTGACGTTAACCGGCAGCCGAGCGCAGCGTAAGGCGACGAGAGTAAGCGTAAGGCGACGAGAGTAAGGGCGCACCACCAAGAAGGACCGCTGGAGCGGGCCTCTCTGCGCCGCTGGTGTGTACCGCTGATCCCGGATCTCCTTTGGATCCGTTTCTGTTGGCCGCATCCCGAGGGACTCGGGTTGTGGTGGGTGGAGCCGAGACTGGCCTCCGGAAGGGCAGCGACCTAGCGGGCAGTTCCCCTACACGTCAGAAAACGTCGCCTCCTCCATCGAGGTGATCGAGCTCGCGGGGAGTGCGGCTGCGCCAAGTGAACGGTACTCGGGGCTCGGCGAACGGGCGGCCGCTTTCACTGAGGTCGAAGAACGACGACATGCCGTTGGCGCTGGCGTCGCGTAGGTCAAGTCAGAGCAGGAGGGTGACTGCGTTGGTGGATCCGGAAAGATGGCAATCTTGCTGTGAGTCCCTCGCGCCACAAGTCCTTTGTTTCAGTCCCCGGCAGCGCATCTCCTCACGCGATACCCGTTCGGAATGCGGACACCCGCAATTCATCGGTTGCTTTGGATAGCTGGTCGCACTGAGTTCCGATCGACGTCACACTGGACTCATGGAGATGATCCGGAAGGCAACGAGTGTCAGGTCGTCGTAGCAGGCGCTAGGCGACGGGCGATCGCTCAGTCGTCGTCCACGTCGTCCGTCTCATCATCGTCACCTTTCATGGCGAAGAGGCCTCCGACGGGATAGCTCTGGCCGGTCGGACGGACCAACTCGTGGCTCGCGAACTCATCGACGGGCGCAACCGTGGTCATCAAGAAGCGAGCCAAATCCGCCGAGCCTCAAAGCTAAGAGACCGTCGCAGGATATCCGTCCGAACTACACGGACTTGACCAGCGTTCCCACGGTGATATGCGGCCAGCTCAAGCCATTGAAGTTGAGCAGGACGGATTGCGAGTACTGGAGCTGAAGAAACGATGCGCCAGAGGGATTCTTCACGCGCTCAAGCCAGAACGTTGCCGAAACGTCAGCCACGTCAGCATTCGGAATCAAGAACGGAATATTGCCAATAGCACCCAACGCAGCCTGACCTGCTGCGGTCACGCCATTGGCACTCACACTGATCTCGACCGAATCAACGATCTGAAAACCCTGATTTGCGGCCGCCTGATTCGCATCGGTCAACAGCGCGTTCGGATTGTCCACCAGTGCCTGAGTGATGCCCACCGGCAACGGCGTCGTGCGGAAGTTCGATGGGTTGGCAATTATCGACTCGGTGGTGAACGGGAACTGTTGCCCGCCATTCGTTGCGAATGGGACTGTGCTCACCGCTGGGATTACCGGTGGCAGTTGGGAGACAGCCGAGCCCTGAGCGAGGATCGTTGTCCCATGCGGTATCGAGGCGGCTCGGACGAGGGAACGTGTCCCAGCCGTTTCTGGGGTGGCTGGAATGCTCAACCAGAAGCCTGGCTCGACGTGAAGCCCACCACCACCTTGCGGAATCGGGAAGTTTGCGTCGTGGATCTGCTGCAGGTACCGGATCGCGAATATGGCAATGTCGGGTTCGTTGAGACCGCGGTTTGGTACCGGACCGCCCACCCCATTGAACTCGATCGTCTCCGAGGTCAAGTTGAGCTGGAGGAAGTGGTCGTCTGTTGAAGGAAAGTGGGGTCGCCAGATCAAGTTGAATCCGCGTCCGGTCCAGGTGCCGGGGAAGTTGCCGATTCCTCCGTGCACACCGAGCAGGGGCCCAGAGGATCCACCGACTCGGAGCCCATCGGGGATCCTTGTCAGATCCAGATCCTCCGGGGGAAGGACGCTTGTCATGGTCACCTCGCTAAGGATTGTGTGTCGCTTTCTTAGCACTTTGTCCCGCCGGCTCTTATGCCTTGGGATGGTTGTGTTTCTCGATCGCGACGCCCCGCTGACGCGGCGGGAACGTCTTGTCTTGTATCGCCGGAGAGCGATTCGAACCGCGTGGAGCCCGTGATTGCAGATCTGTTGATGGATTGCTTCGGACTACGAATGCCTTCCAATCGGCAGACACGAACAACCACGCGTTCTCGAGGATGCCGACAACCAGGTTTGCTCTGTTGGAGAACGCAGGTGTCAACGACGCATGACGAGAATCGGGGCATGGGGAGGATCGGGAAATCTAACTGACTCTGCACTATTTGACTCTGGAATATTTGACCCTCTGGGAATTGCATTCTGAGACGGCTCACTCGCAGGTGATCATGGCGCGCTCGGCAAAGCCGACAAATGCTCTAGACATAGCACTTGTTGTGTATTAACGTCCTGTTCAGCAGCGCTTTCGGCGATCGGTTCAGTCGCAGCACGATTTCAGCACACCGCACGTCAACGCGCGGCCTCGGACCATTCACGTTTCACGGACTACAGATTGAAACTGGAGACGACATGCCACCGAAGTACGAAATTGAAGAAATTATGGATTCCCTAGCCGTCATCAGTGAGATAATTTTCAAGCGTCTTCAGTGCATGGAATGCAATCAGTGCGAGCCATGCGGCCCCGCCTTTATGGAATCCCTGAAAGTGCTTCGCTCGGCCGGAAATGCCGAGGCCGGAGGCCTGAGATAAGCGTTCGCGAATTTGCGTTTCGATTTGCAGACGACATTCGAATCGCGCCCACTCCTCGAGGTGCGATTCTCGCGACTCCGGCGGGTTGTCGCGAACTGAAGCTGTCCAGCCCGACCTTCGTGTCGCAGGTTGTTCCGGTCATCCTCCAGGGCGACAGGGCTGACCGGCCGGAATGGGTGTCTCAGTTGTGTGCGGATCTTGAGCGCTTAAGTGTGCTCGAGAGTTGCGAGATACCGAAACACCCGACTGACTTTGAGGGCCGGCGGATCGTCGGGATCCCTCGGGGGACTCGTCTTACCTCTCTCGCCAGCAATGCTCTTTGCAAACTGGGCGTCACGACAACACCGAACCTGCTGGACGCCTCGTTCGTATTGATGGATCTATCCGGACTCTCGACCGAGGATGCGTTTGGCTTGGCCAAACAGGTTCACCGAACGGGAACTTCCTCAGTGGCCGTGTGGACTGTTGGAGAAACAGCAATATTCGGACCTCTCTCGCGACCCGGAAGAACTGCCTGTTGGAATTGTGCCGTCATCCGCTTTGCGGATCCACCTTCCAGTCAATTCTCCAGCGTGTCGACTGAGCAAACCGCCAAGCTCGCCGCCGAGCTTGTCTTTCTCGCAGTCTGCTATGGCGAACTGACGCCCTACGGGAGTGCCCTGGTGGAGGAAGGTGAAGGCTGGAGCATTCACAACGTCGTACCAGCTCCGTGGTGCGCCCTATGTGGTGGGGTGAGACCTGAGGAGTATGAGAGCTCTGGGATTGTGCATTCGCTATTGATCCCAGAGAAGTTGCGAGTCCTTGCTGGCACCCGGGGGGGAATCATAAAGAAGCTGCTGCTGTTTGACAGCGGGGATGAACTTCCACCGGTGCCGAGTTGTGCTGCAGCGCAAATCGCCGGTTTCAACGGATCAAATGTCAGTTTTCCAGCACTGACCGGCGAGGGTAAAGGCGCTACACAGGAGGATGCCGTATGGAGCGCCATCGGCGAAGGTATTGAGCGCTATTCAGCATCGATGTGGGACCCAGTTCAACTGTTGTATGCACCATTTGACGACATTGCCAGTTGGGCCTTCGATCCTCGATATTTGGTTCTCTATGACGACGACCAATACAGCGATTCTGCCTTTCCGTTCATGCGATACGAACCCTTCCAACCGATTCACTGGGCGGTCGGGAGATGGCTCGATGACGGCACCCGTACTGCGGTACCGGCCTTGGCCACATTCCTAGGATTTCCAGCCCCGCGATCTGAGCGTTTTGCGCAGACCACGAGCAACGGGCTGGCAGCCGGCGGCTCACTTGAGAACGCAACCCTCAGCGCCATATATGAACTGATCGAGCGGGACGCCTTCATGCTTTTTTGGTTGACCAGACTTCCCGGAACGCGAGTGGCCGACGAGGGCCTGAGTCCTGCCGCTAGCGATGCCCTTCGTGGAGTTGAACGCCTTGGAGCTAGGACGGAGCTTTATCTGATCGATGCCGGGTTAGGGCACCCGACGATGGTCTGCATCGGATTCGGCGATGGTCAAACGTGGCCTGGTGTCACGATCGGCCTCGGAACTGATGCTGACGCTACTCGCGCGCTCGAGAAGGCGGTTTTTGAACACGCACACTTTGGTGTGTATTTGCGTCGATTGATGCTCGAAGATCGCCACAGCGGATCCATGGCTGCCAGCGAGGTGAAATCGGCCCTCGACCACGGGCTCTATTACGTGGACCCAGACAAGTCACGCGCGCTAAACCCACTTCGAGCTTCTACAGATGATCCGGTGACTCTGTCCGAGCTTCGCACCAGGTACCAACTCCCATCGGACTTGAACTCATGTGTCCGACGGCTGCGAGCCTCCGGAATCCGTCTAGCTTCCGTAGACGTCACGTCGCCAGATGTGGCGCTTGGTCCACTTCGAGTCGTCCGAGTAGTTGGGACGCACATGCAGCCGATCCATTTCGGCGTCGCGAATCGTCGACTTCGAAATCCGAGACTGCACTCCAGACTTGTTGGTGCACCCGAAATTCTGCCTCATCCAATAGCGTGACTGCGTGTCACAGGATTCCTGGCTGAGACACCGGGCTACCCTGGCCGGACACAAGTGGTCCCCCACACTTCTCGAGCATCAACGTGACCCGACCATCCCGCGTCTAATGGAGTCCACTGGCGCGCTTGGCACCGTCGGTCTCCCGGTGCAGATCCGTCCAGGCGCTCCGCTCCACCCGCGGCCGGACTCCCACGGCGGGGTCCACTGTGGTCACCGCACCGACCTGCGTACCCACTGAGCAGGCGCCGAGCCGAGCGGGCCATCCGGAACGACGCAGTAAGCCCCGCCCGGCGCTCTCTGGGCCGCACACTCCGCGTCCTCTTCACGCGTGAGGCCAGGCGGAAGGCCGTCGGTCCGGCAACCCTTTCGTGGCCGCCCTCCCACCGTTCGAGCGACGGTCGGAGGGGTCCGAGATGAGCCGCGGCGACCGACCGCTCGGACCGCCACGGGACTGCCATGTCGCGCGACACTGGAGCAGCAGTGGAGGCTGGATCGTTCGCGTAGCGAAGGAGGCCCAAACGATGACGTTGCGCAACTCTCTGTGGAAACGGTCGTTCATGAACGTGTCGGAACGGATCGATCGCCGCTACGGCTGGAGCCGGGTCCCGAAGCCAGTCGCCCTGGTTACTCTCCTGGGACTTCGGATGCGGCTGCGGCGTGACAACCTCTACGACACCTCCGGCGTGACCCTGCCCTGGGCACCGAGCCCGCTGCCCGACGGGCCACGACCACTGACACGTGCCGCCGACGGCACGGGCAACGACCTGACGGACAAGCAGATGGGATCGGCCGGGGCTCTCTTCGGTCGGAACGTTCCACCTGGGGAGACGGCTCCGTCGAAGGTGCTCACGCCGAACCCCCGCCGGGTCAGCCTGGAACTGCTCACCCGCGTGAATTTCCAACCGGCCACGACCCTCAACGTCCTGGCGGCGGCGTGGTTGCAGTTCGAGGTCCACGACTGGTTCAGCCACGGGACCAACGAGCCCGACGACCCCTGGCTCGTCGACCTCGACCCGACCGACCCGTGGCCGCAGCACCCAATGCAGATTCAGCGGACGCACCAGGTGGTCCCGACGACAGACGGGAAGCCCCCCAGCTATGCCAACACCGAAACGCACTGGTGGGATGCCTCCCAGGTGTACGGCAGCACGCTCGAGTTCCAGAAGATGATCCGGACGAACCAGGGCGGAAAGGTCTTGCTGAGCGCCCAGGGCCTCGTTCCCTTCGACCCGTCTACGATGCGCGCGCTGGCTGGGGTCAACGGGAATTGGTGGCTCGGCCTCGCTATCTTCCACACCGCTTTCATGCGCGAGCACAATGCCATCTGCGAGCGACTGGCCGGCGCCCATCCGGATTGGGACGACGACGCGCTGTTCGAGCATGCCCGGCTCGTGAACGCGGCCCTCATCGCCAAGATCCACACCGTGGAGTGGACGACTGCCCTGCTGGGCGACTCGACCATGCAGACCGGCATGCGCGCCAACTGGTGGGGCCTGTTGGGAGAGCGGTTCTCACGCCGCTTCGGTCGGGTGAGCAAGAGCGAGGAGGTCAGCGGGATCCCCGGGTCGCAGACATGGCTGCACGGCGCGCCGTACGCGATGACTGAGGAGTTCGTCGCCGTCTACCGGATGCACCCGCTCATCCCCGATGAGTTCTCCATCCGCTCGGCGAGCGACAACCACGAGATCGCCAACTACACCTTCCCGGACATCTCGGGAACCCAGACCCACCTCGTACTCGATACGGTGGCGATGACGGATCTCCTCTACTCGTTCGCCACCTCGAACCCCGGGGCGATCGTCCTCGACAATTTTCCGAAGGGCCTGCAGCACTTCGTCAAGCCGGACGGCAGCATCCTCGACCTCGCCGCCACCGACCTCCTGCGAAGCCGGGAGCGTGGAGTGCCCCGGTACAACGAGTTCCGCCGGAAGTTCCACCTGGCTCCGGCCGAACGGTTCGAGGACTTCAGCGAGGACCCGGCGGTGGTCGAGAAGTTGCGGAGCCTCTACGACCACCCGGAGGACGTCGACCTGATGATCGGCCTGTATGCAGAGGCACCGCCGAAGGGCTTCGCGTTCAGCGACACCGCCTTTCGCGTGTTCATCCTGATGGCGTCCCGGCGCCTCAAGAGCGATCGCTTCTACACCTACGACTTCCGGCCGGAGGTCTACAGCCCCGAGGGCATGGAATGGATCGCCGACAACACGATGGGGACGGTGCTGGCCCGGAACTTCCCCGAGCTGGCCCCCCACCTCGAGGGCGTCAAGAATGCCTTCGCGCCGTGGCGCACGGCGAGCGGAGGATGATCGCCCAGCTGCGCCGGCGGGCGCGGCGTTGGTTCTGGAACCGGTTCGGGATCCTCAAGTACGACCACAACCGGCCCACCACGGTGCCGGTGCCGGTCCAGGACCTACCTCTCGCTCTGGTGCCCCTCGCCTCCCAGTACCGACACATCACGATGGTACGGGCGCTGGTGGCGGACCGGATCCCCGGCGACGAACGCCATCCGGTCAAGCGATTGTCCTCTCGCATCCAAGCGGCGCTTTACCGCATCGTGCCGGCCCAGCAGCGCGGGCTCCCTCCGGTGGATGCCGATCCCCGCGTCGCGCTCGCCGTCGCGTACACGGAGGCCCACCGGCGTCGCTTCCCAGGCCCGGTGCGGCCGGGCGCATTGTCACAAGACGGAGGGCGTGACCTCGAAGGGCGGGAGCTCGAGGGTCCTGGTGTCCAGCGGCGAGGTCGGGGAACGCCGGAACTCGACGGGCCGAACCTCGGAGCGCTCGCCGTGGCGAGCCCGTTCGCCTGCTACGTGACCGCCGAGGACGACGGCACCTTCAGCTGGGACCTGCGCATGCTCGACGAATTCGGGTACCACCCCGGACTGCGATCGCTGGGCTCGGTCGTCAGCTTCGAGGCGTCCGCCGGCGACGGGCGGCTCACGGCGGTCCGGATCGACTGCGACGCCGGCTCATGCACCCTTCCGATCCTGATTGGCCGCTGGCACGGCGGCTGGCGCTGAGCGCGGCCTCGACGCACCTCTCTCTTGTCCGCCACTTCGGCTGGATCCATCTGACGGCGGGGGGACCGTTGGCCGTCGTGACTCGCAACGAATTGCCGCCCGACCATGCGTTGCGCCGCCTGCTCTGGCCCCACGTGTACGCCACGGAGTACAGCAACGACCTCATCACCCGCGACCAGCTCGGGCCCGGGGGAGACTTCGAGGGCATCTTCAGCTTGACCCATCGCGGGGTCAGCTCGCTCATCGACGCCTCGATCGACGGGTTCGACCTCGGCACTATTGACCCGGACGTCGACGCGTCGAGCCGAGGGCTGGGCGGCCTGGCCACTCCCGCTGTCGACAACCGGCGCGAGCACCACGCCGTCTTCCTCGCCCACGCCCGTCGCTACCTCGAGCGCTACTACGACGACGATCGGATCGGGGCCGACCCCGCGGTCCAGGCCTGGTTGGCGGAGCTGGCCAGGCGGGTCCCGGGGGTCGAAGGGGTGGCGGGTCCGGCCGTCGGTGTGGAGAGGGTGGCGCGGCTGGCGGCTGCAATCATTCAGCTGGCGACGGTCGAGCACGAGATCCTCGGGTCGGGCATGTGGGACTACCAGCTCTGGAGCGACGTCGTCCCCGCGCGCGTCCCGGCCGACGGGACCCGCCCCCCGCTCGACGTCTACCAGCGACTGGTCAACGCCAACTTCAACCTCAACGTCCACCGGACCGCGCTGCTGAGCGACTTCTCGGACCTCGCGCTCGATCTGGGCGGAGCCGAAGCTTTCAGGACGTTCCGCGCCGACCTCCTCGCGCTGCAGTTCGAGCTTGAGGCGAGCCCGGGCGAGCCGTGGCGC
Source organism: uncultured Acidimicrobiaceae bacterium (assembly GCA_963764305.1). GTDB lineage: Bacteria > Actinomycetota > Acidimicrobiia > Acidimicrobiales > RAAP-2 > Bog-473. Next base: position 304,235 of record CAVXSD010000010.1, read on the forward strand.
ATGGAGCCGAAGCGGCTCAAGGCGAACATCAACGCGTGAGCTCGGGCACGCCGCTCCGGCCGACCAGCGGAGCGGGGGAAAGACCCAGATAAGAGAAACGCCTGGAACTACAGAACCAAGTGCTCGAAGACCTCTGGGGTCGCCATGTTCTCGACGATGCGGACTCGTTGCTCTTCGGAGGACTCCCTCGTCCGCAGCAGGATCGCGGACAGCACAGCCTCATGACGACGAAGCACGAGGCGATGAAGAGCGCCAACTGGTAGCCGTGGGCGAGTGCAACGATGAGGTCGTGGCCGCGGCGGAGGGGGACTTGGACTTGTTCTCTGCGATTGCCGAGCGACGGCCAGACCGATGGGCATGGTGGAGAGGTTTGGCGGACACGGTTCGACTATCGGTCGTTGACCTTTTGGGCTGGCCGAGTCGCTGAGCGGTGGCATGCTCACTCCTGCTTCACCGGCACCGCCGACTGGCTCCTGGGTGGCATCGTCGCGTGCAACTCGGCGGTGAAACAGTCGGTTCACGACGGCGGGCGAAGTGCCGCTCGGCAGCGAAACGGCGGAACGTCACACGGCCCGCGGAGCGGCCACCTCCTTCATGCCGATGTGGCAGTAGCCCTCATCGGGGCGGGCGAACCCGATAGACAGAGCGGCAAGCCGCCGGCCATTGTGTGGTACAGGGCAGTCGGCCGAGAACAGGAACGCGCTGGAACCAACGATTTCGACGCTGATCCAAAGTCCGTCTATGAATCGGCAGGCCGAGGGGTCATCGCCGGGTTGTACGTCTCGCTGGGCAGCTGACGGGAGGTCGGGGGTTCGTAGAAATCCGGATGCCCTCCCATCTGCAATTGAGAAGCTTTGGCCGGGACCCGACAAGACCGTCCCACCGAGGCGACTCCAATGAATCAGCGGATCGTCAATCGTTACTCTCGCCCGAAGGGTGATTGGCGGATGACGCCATCTGCGCCCCGACGGAAACGGTGAACCAAGTGGATTTGCCCCGCCCGCCTGGCCGACTCTCCACCCCCCACGTCTCGGCGAGCAGATCAACGATTCTCAGCCCTCGGCCGCCCTCGCTTTCGGTCGAGCTCGGGAAGAGGCGCGGGGTTCCCCTCCCGAAGTCTCGAACCTCCACCCGGACACGGCCGTGACTCACTCTTTCCAGAGTCACATCGAATTGTGACTTCGCATGAAGGACAGCATTGGTCGCCAATTCGGACACTATGAGTTGTACGTTTGGCAAGCAGTGCAGTCCGAGGTGCTCGACGCACTCCCCGATAAACCGGCGGGCTGCCTTCACCGAAGCTCGATCACAAGCGAACAGATCGGATCGTACAATGGACCAATCGGCGTCCTCCTCGGGCGTCGGTGGCATGGTCCTCGACTGCGTCGTGACACGCAGTGCGAGCACGGCGACATCATCGGCGGGAACATAACTTCCGATCATCGAGTCCATGATCCGACCGCACAGTCGCTCTGGGGCATCATTGTAAATGGCGGTTCGCAGTCGCTCGAGCCCGTCCGTGATGGCTTCGCCTCTCCGCTCTACGAGGCCGTCGGTGTAGAACACGAGTATGGACCCGTCAGTGAGGCTCCATCGGCTGGACTGGGTCTCCAGTTCTTCGACCACACCCAACGGCGGCGTCGGTGAGGCTTCCAAAAGCTCTGGCTCATGCCCTGGGTGGATCATCACCGGAGGTAGGTGGCCGGCCGAGCACATGCGAATCTCATCAAACGGCGGCGCGAGCACCCCACAAATAACCGTAGCCATCGCTCCGGGCTCGAAATACAGCAACTTACGGTTGGCGCCTCGAAGAACATCTTCGGGTGACATGCCCAACAGAGCATACGCCCGCAGTGCGCTCCTCAACCTACCCATAGTGATCGCCGGGTTGAGCCCGTGTCCGGTGACATCGCCCGTCATCACCCACACCTCGCCCGAGGGGAGCTCAAAGGCGTCGTACCAGTCACCGCCGACGTCGCCCCGCTCAGCCGGAGCGTACCGGCTCGCGAATTCGATGTGGGAATGTCTCGGCAAGGCCGAGGGCAACAGGCTTCGCTGCAGTACCCCGGCGGCGCGACGCTCCGAAGAGGCAATCCCGGCTTCCACTGCCTCGGCCACTTTGTCGGCGACAACGTCAAGCAACATCACATCGTTCTCGTCAAACGCCTCGGCGCTGAACGATCCCGCATGGAGAACGCCGATCAGGGTTTCACCGGTAATCAGCGGTACACCCAGCATCGACTGAATGCCCTTCTCCCATAAGATGGGGTTCGCGACAGTCGATGAGTCAATCCGGTCGAGAACCAACGGCCGACGTTCCGACGCGATGCGCCCCGCGAAGCCGACTCCAACCGGTATGCGGACGCCTTGCCGAACTTCCTCTTCCAGCCCACGGGCAGCCCTTGCGACGAGTTGGTCCGATATCGCGTCGAACAGGAGAACCGCAGCGGTGTCGCAGTGCAGGAGGTCTAGAACCTGATCGAGTAGTAGGGGCAGTAGCTCGTCGAGGTCATGGGAAGCCCGGGTGACAGCACTGATATCCCTGAGATTGTCTTCCAGTTGCCGGCGTTTCTTCATCGGAGCGGCCTGCAGCAGATGGGAACGCTCGACGCTCAGGGGCATCTTGTGCTCCTGAACATGGGGTGGGTACGGGTTCTTCGAAGCACTGCCATCAGGCATACCCGTCCATAGGCCCTATCAACCCCCGTCGCCACGCGGCATGATCGATCCGTCGTCAGCCCCAAACCGGCAGCTCAGCGGCGAAACTTCGAAGCGGGCACTAGGAGACTGAAGAGGGAGAGCAAGCGATGGACGGCGGATTGCTCCGTAGGGCGGCCAGGAGCACGCCGTCTGCCCATCAAAGTGCTCCTGGACCTGACGCCGATCTGCACGAGTGCAACGTCCGTGAACCCCGCGGCGGTGAACCGGTGCACGACGCGCACGGCCTGCTCCACAGGGCTGCGGCCGGGGATCGCCTTCAACTCGTCCTCGGGCCGGACATGGCTCGACGCTGCAGCGAAGGCATCGGTCCCGGGGAGTTCGGCGTTCACCTTCCAACCGTCGTCGAACCATCGGAACAGGGCGTAGGCCCGCCCGATGGCCCGCGAGCAATCTTCGTCGTGTCCGAAGGGGAGTTCCCACAATCCTTTGCCGGCGTCACCTTCTTGTTTGAACTGGTCTATGAGCCTGGGAATTGGCTCCACCGCGATCAAGACGTCGCCCAGCAGAACGGTCAACCGGCACGACTGTTGCCCAGAGGCGGCGAGTGCCACGGGAGGCGGTGAGGAGGTTGGGGTTCATGGAGACTGAGACCGGCTTGGTTTCCTCGAAGTCAGATGCCGTCAAAACTGCGTGTACCTTGGCCTTCGATGCGGCTCATCCTCGTCCGCCACGGTGATGCCTATGCCGGGTTTGACGGCGTGATCAGCGGACCACGTGGCTGCAGGGGGCTCACGGAGCTCGGGCGGCGCCAAGCTGAAGTACTACGAGATCACCTTGCCGATACCGGTCGGATTCATGCCGACGTCCTTCTGGCCAGCGTCCTACCACGAGCGATCGAGACCGCCGAGATAATCGCCTCAGCACTGGGTGTTGAGGCCGAGGGTGTCTGCCAAGAGTGTGATCTCTGCGAGATCCACACCGGCGAGGCTGACGCCCTGACTTGGACGGAGTACGCCGCCCGATACGGTTCGTTCGACATGGAGGGGGAACCCGAGCGGGTGTTCTCGCCGGGTGGCGAAAGTTGGCGGACCTTCCACGAACGGGTCCGTGAGACGTGCAGGCGCATTGCCACGGAGTTCATCGACCAGACCGTGGTTGCCGTTTGCCACGCCGGCTTCATCATGGCGTCGATCCGCGTGCTTTTCGATATTCCCCACCCCGGGACCGGGGCACGGATTCGACCGACGAACACCGGAGTCACCGAGTGGGAGCACGAGCGGACCTTGGACCGATGGACACTACATTCGTTCAACGGACAACCACATCTGCTGGATCTCGATGCTGAGCGCTCCCCATGGCCGGTTGGTGACGTTACGGGCAAAAACGGGTAAGAGCGACGATATGCGTGATGATCCTCAGTACTCGGTCGAGAGTGCGCGAACCGCGGCCCAACAAGGCCGGCTGGCAGACTGGGTGACCCGGTTCCTGGCGAGCCCGGGTAGCGACAACTCCGCCCTTGCCGAGCAGCTCTGCCAGCAACTCGGATGGTGGGCCGGTCCGGTGAAGTTGCCACTGGACAAACTCCATCGCCTGGCAGGGCCCCCCGGGGACCGGTGCTCTGTCCATTCGACGAGGACTACTGGGATGAGCGTTTCGAGGCTTTGAACAAGCTCGCCGAGAAGGGCGGGGACCCACCCCCTGTAATTGTCGCTTACCGCGGCGGCCAGTTCGCCCTAGAAGACGGCAACCACCGCGGGGAGGGTGGTAGGCGGGCCGGACGGTATGGGCGGTGGTCGGTTTCGCGCAACAAGCGGAACGTGAACGCTTCGCAGGTGAGCGGAAGGTCTCTCCGACAACGTGCGATACCCCTGAGGACCCAATGCCCGAGCCCGGCAACCTCATCAAAGGTCCGCGCGGGTGAGCGGAACCGAATTACCCCGACCAAATCGGATTCCAGTCCGTGATCCAGGTGTCGAGGCCTGTGAGCTGAAGCACGCGGTTGACGGCCGGTTGGGGCCGAGATACGACCAGGGTTCCTCCATCTTTGATCGCGAGGCGCCTTGCTGAGTGAATGGCACCCAGCCCTGAGGAGTCCATGAACCTGAGCTCGGAAAGATCGACGACCACCAACGAGCCAGGAGGTCCGTGCAACTGCTGTGCGAGCCCCTCACATGTACTCGCGTCGAGTTCCCCTTTAAGAGCGAAGATGCGACCTTCTTCGAAGTCGCGAGAAGTAACGCTAAATGGGTCCATCATCAATTGCCTCCCATGCTCAGCCGACAAAGAAAGCGCCCGCCCCTCGTGGAAGGGCGATGGCGATGAACTTCTAGAGAAACCTCTACTTGGTGCCTCTTCTCCTTGGTAGCCCCTCCTCTTCGCCGCGAAACGGCACATCTTGGCTAGCGGGCGCCCGCTGGCCTCGTCAGACAACTGCATCGACGTCAAGAATATTTCTGAGCCTCCGGTCGTTCAAGAGGACGTTGAGGTCTCTGCCTTCCAACTGGATGCGATTCTCCGTCCTGGCGTGCTCGACGCAGGGGAGATCACGTGGTGCTGGGTAGGGAGACGGTGGCGGGCGAAGCTACCGGCGACCAACCATCCAGGAGCGGGTGACCATCTTCGCAGTAATCGCTTCGTGCCCGACCGACGGCGGGTCCGCTGGGCAGCGATGCACTCGTTGCCTGTGACGGAGCCGTTTCGGATCTGCCAGACCCGATGGACCCTCGGGGATAGGTGTTTCTCCATACCGCTGCATGTGCTCGTCGGGACACGACCCCGGCCAGCGGCGTGATCGAGACGGATCGCTTCGTCCCTGTCGGCAGTCGATGCCCTCGGGTTGACGGCTCCTCCGGCATGCGCCGCTCGGAAAGGGCCGCTGCCCAAATGGCATGGTTTCCGACAAGCAAGGCGGCGGCCGATGTCGCTGCGCCGCCTACGCTTCCTTGATGACTCCTCCGACCGACCTACCTTGGCGGAGGCGACAGCCGCGCGCCGGCGTTCGTGTCGGAGTCGCAGCGTCAATCGGCATCGTTGCCGGAGTCGTGGTGTCTGTCTTTACCTTCTGGCAGGCAGCGACGCTCATCGGCTGGGACGTCGGCTCACTCTTCCTGATCACGTGGATCTGGTGGGCCGTTGGGGACCTTGATGTCGAGGAGTGTAAGAGCTACGCCAACAGAGAGGATCCGAGCATCCGACTGAGCGAGCTCATCGTCTTGTCGGCTGGAGTCGCAGTGCTCGCTGCGGTTGGGCTGGCCCTTATCCGGGCGGGGAACGCCACTGGGGCCACGAAGGCGTACCTGATCGCTCTGGGGCTGTTGAGTGTGGCGTCGTCGTGGGCGTTGGTCCATACGGTCTTCACGCTGCGCTACGCCCGGTCCTACTACGCCCGACCAGTGGGTGGCATCGACTTCAACGAGAACGATCCACCGACCTATGTCGACTTCGCCTATCTCGCCTTGACCATTGGCATGACATTTCAGGTGTCTGACACGAATCTCACGACCAAGGGGATTCGGAGGATTGCTCTCTCCCACGCTCTGCTCTCGTATTTGTTCGGAGCAGTCATCGTCGCCCTCGTCATCAACGTGGTGTCGAGTCTCCTCCATTGAACGAGGCCCACGTCCCGGGACTTGACTCGGCAGATCTGAGACGCGACTCTTGTCGACGCCGGACGGGCGCATTGTCACGCGAGCGATGGTGCCGGCCCGGGGCCGTTTCATGTTCGATCGCGCTCCTCCAGGCCGTCGCTCTCGCCCTGCGCGGAGTGCGGGGTCGCGCGTGCGAGTGAGTCGATCTGACACGTCCGTCACCGAGGCCGGATCGATGATTTTGGACGCGGATCGCGGTCTCGGTCTGCGCGGTCTGGACTGCATGTTGACGATCGATTGGAGTGGACATGACCAAGCTGATCTATTCGGTAATCAGCTCGCTTGACGGGTACTTCGAGGACGCGGAGGGTAACTTCGACCGGGCGGCGCCGGATGACGAGGTGCATGCCTTCGTCAACGATCTCGAGCGGCCGATCGGCACCTACCTGTACGGGCGCCGGATGTACGAGACGATGGTGTTCTGGGAGACCGTGAGCACCGAGGCCGATGAGTCGGCAGTGTTCTGGGACTATGCTGGAATCTGGCGGGCGGCTGAGAAGATCGTGTACTCACGGACGCTTCAGACGCCATCCGGCGCGAGGACGCGGATCGAACGCGAGTTCGAGCGGGACGCGGTCCGGCAGCTGAAGCTGTCCTCGACGGCCGACATCGCAGTCGGCGGCAGCGAACTCGCCGGCCAGGCGATCGGCGCCGGACTGGTTGACGAGTGCCATCTCTTCTTATGCCCGATCGTGGTTGGTGGCGGCAAACGCGCCCTGCCGGACAACGTCCGAGCGCAACTCGAACTGCTCGATGAGCGCCGCTTCGACAACGGGGTCGTTCATCTCCACTACCGCGTAAGCGTCTCATCATGACAACAGGACTTTTGGAACAGACCACTCTGTGGTCGCGCGAGGACCTTGGACTGTGCGCGCCAGCTGACGCGCCTGCTCGTCTTCATCCTCTTCGGAGCGGGGTTCACATTCCATCTCTGTACGGATTCTCGCGGGATGCAACGGAAGAGGGCCCTGAGCGGCCGGCCTTCTGATCACCGGATCGGGGGTGTTGCAACACCAGCTGCAGGGTGACATGATGAGCGGGTAGGTTGAGGCTTTTCACGAGCTTCGGAGGGGCGGTCACATGTCTGTTTCAGGCGCGATCGAGGTCGGGGTGGGCCTTGTTTTCACGTATTTCGTGTTCAGTTCCATGTGCTCGGGAATCAACGAGGGCATTGCCCGAGTCTTGAACTCTCGAGGCACGCAACTGTTTCAGTCCATCAACGCCTTGATTGGTGACGCTGACATGGCCAAGAATTTCTGGACCCACGACCTCATCACCCCACTCTTGAAGTCAAAGTCGAAGGCCGGAGCGCAGCAAGCTGCCCAAGTTGATCTCATCGCTGGCATCACACAGAACTCACAGGACGGGTCGATCAAAAGCACCGTCACCCGGAAGACCCGCAAAGTGCTCCCGTCGTATATTTCACCTACGACTGTCGTGACCGTCATGAAAGCAGTGGCCGCGGACCCCCCGCGCCCCCCGGACTCTCCCATCCCCTCTGCGGTTGCAAATGCCGCGGCGCCAACGGGTTTCTGGGGGGTGCTCACCTCGTTCAAGACCGCTCTCTCCAACGATGAACAACAACTTCAAATCGTCCTCGAGAAATGGTTCAACGACGCCATGGACCGGCTGAGCGGGTGGTACAAGCGCTTCGTCCAAGTCATCCTTCTGGGCCTGGCGGTCCTTGTCACGATCGGATTCAACGTGAGCACAATCCACGTCGCCGAGGAGCTGTGGCGCCAGCCCACTCTCCAAGCCGCGGTCTCGCTGGAGGCAAATCAGGTTGCGCCATCTCAGAACCAGGGTCAAACCACCCAGCAGCCGCAGTCTCTCAAGACCGACTTCAACGAAGCGGCCACCCTGCCCGTGGGCTGGGGTGCTGCCAACCGGCCCCAGGGCGGCGCTGCGTGGTTATTGACGGTCCTCGGTTGGCTGCTCACCATCGGGGCGCTCACCTTCGGCGCGCCCTTCTGGTTCGACCTACTTACCCGGATGAACTCTCTCCGGGCTACGGGGCCGCCGGCTACTACCTCTTAGTGCTGGCGCGACAGCGGGTGAAACGCCGCGCACATGACCACATGGTTCTTCTATACGACTCTCTGAAGAGATGTGCCCAGAAAGTTTCGTCGTGTTGCTGCTCTGGACCACACTCCCTTCGCCTCTGGATCAGAAGAGCATCATTTAGGCATTAGTGAGGAGCATGTATGACTAGTCAAGCGTCTGCTGACGACATCACAATCGATGCCGGTTCGGAATGGGGCTATCGACGACGTGAGCCGCTGCAAGCTGCTTTCGCCAAGGCTGCCAAGGACCTTCTTGACCACGATGGCTGGCCCAACCCAGCTAACGACAACAATCGGGAGTTGGTCGCCGATCTTGCCCTAGAGGGTGGTGGGGTCAAGGGCATCGGCCTCGTCGGCGCCGTGCTGGCGCTCAATGAAGCCGGATACTCGTTTCGTTGTGTAGCCGGTACCAGCGCCGGCGCTATTGCGGCTGTGCTGATTGCGGCGATATCGAAGACCAGTAAGGATTATCGTTCGCTCTGGCGATATATGGGTTCGCTCGAGTTTGCGAAGTTCATGCCGGATGGACCGATTCACGAGTTCCTCCATCACCATGGTGGCAAGGCGGGAGATCTGGCGGCTGACGCTGCCAAGCTCAGTCACAAGATGGGTCTGTACCCGGGCGACTATCTGAGAACGTGGTTGACACCAATTCTTGGAGAGCTTGGGGTAACCACCTTCGGAGACCTGAAGCTCACGGCGACCGATGACCCTGGGCTAAGCGTACCGGCTGGTCACGACTATCGGCTTGTGGTTCATACTGCAGATATCAACCGGGCCCAGCTTGTCCACCTGCCTTGGGATTACCCGTTATATGGCTGCGATCGGGATGGCCAGGACGTTATTCAGGCCGTACGGGCCTCAATGTCCATCCCGTTCTTCTTTGAGCCCGTGACGTTTCAATCCCAGAAGGCCACCGCCCCTGTCCCGACTCCCGGTGGCGGTTCGATCAACCAGACCTATGAAGCCGGCACCGTGACATGGGTCGACGGTGGGATGTTGCGCAACTTTCCAATCAACGCGTTCGATCGGGCAGATGGTGGGCCGCCGCGTTGGCCGACCATTGGGATCAAACTGTCATCCCTCGACACCACCTTTCCTTCGACCCACGCGTGCGAGAGCTCGCTTGCGGTTGGCGTCAGGTGTTTGCGAACCATGATGAACGAATGGGATGCTTATGAGGTTAACGAGACAACTGCGGCCCGAACGATCTTCGTGGCCAATGGCGGGCTCACTGCGACGCAGTTCGATCTCAACCAGATCCAACAAGACATGCTATTCCTCAATGGCGTCCGCGCTGCGACCCAATTCGTGATCGAAATGTCGGCCGTGGGCGTGCCTCGAAACGAAGACCAAGCCAGCACCATTGTTCGACAGCGGCGACAACCGTAGCGAGCCGCGAGCATCTAAGGCTCCTGCCTGGACTCATCCAGCGCGCTCGGAGATCTGTGGGTTCACGCGTTCTGAGAGGCTCGTGCGTGCTCGGGAGGTCTTGGCCATTTTGCAGCCCAACGGGATTCAAACCCGTAGGAAGACTTGAGAGAGCTGGCCGCCCCGTCCATCGAGTATTGAGCCGTCCCATTTGCCCTGTTCAGCAGCGAACGCTACGAAGGGAGGGATGTTCATTTGGAGACGCCGATTGCATCGCTTGGCTGCTGGCGGCCTACCAGCCTTCGCGACATTGGAAATCGTGTTGGGATGATCGGAAAGTGACAAACCCGACCAAAGGTTCCTCTGGAAACGACCCACGGACTGGATGAATCGGAACTCCGAGCGCTGCGAGCGAGAACGCTCGACCGCGAAGTCTGCTTGGGCTCGACGTCGTTCTCGTCGAGAACCGACCACTTCATGGAATCTGACGCTGTCCACAAATGACGAGTCGACAACCAGTCCGGCGGCGGCCATCGACCGTCACTCTCCGGCAGAGCACAACCACCCTGATCCGTTCACTGTTTCGCCGGCCGACGAGATCAGTGCACGGTTGTCCCTGAGGAGCGGCAGGGCAACCCACATCCCCTCCCGATCCATGGCGCCACAACATGTTGCGGTCGTTCTCATGGTCGAAGCTCTACATCTCGCGGCCAACAAGAATTTTCGGGGTTTGTGAAGGAAACACGATAACTTCTTCCAGGTGACGGCAATCGGTCGGTCCTCACGTGATTGGGAATGGACGTGGCCGCGCAGGGTTGCGGTCGCCCTCGTGCTGGCGAGTTCGCTCCTCGCGCCGTTGACGAGTGTCGCCGGCGCTGCGGCAGGCGCAGTAGCGCCGACCACCTCCTACTACGAGCAGAGCGCGGCCGCGCCAGCCCTGTACCTCCAAGGAGAGGCTGCTGGTCAGGCTGGGACCCAAGGGATCGTAATCTTGGATTTCGGCCGCCCAGCCTCTGATGGGACGAGCGATGGCACGCTGGGCTTCGCGCACAATTTTCTCTCTTTTGCAGCAATCAGTAAGGGCGTTGAGAGCTACATCATGGGCTACTACAACTACGCTCCCCCCAACACGACGATCGACGTGGCCGTCGGAACGAACGACAGCTGCGGCATGTATCAGCCTTGCGGAGCGATCGTGTGCGGTTGCCCCTACGAACCGAATAGCTACATCACCTGGGGGCAAGAGTTCGCAGACACGGTGGAGCAGCTCGGTGCCTGGTCAGCGGAATTCCGTTCCTCCAACGGGTACACCGACACCGTCAGGGTCGTGGCCGGAGACGATGTCGAGCCAGCATTCGATCCGGGATTCAACAACACGTACTACGTGATGCAGGGCTACGCGCAGGTGGTGGGCGGCAGCTACCCGCCGATGGTGGACTTCGGCTCAGCCGATCCGGGGATTTGGTCCGAGGATCAGCTCCTCCAGGTGGCCAACGGCTTCTCCCCGAACGTCGCCATGCCTGAGATCTACAACCCCGCCCAGGTCGGGGAGTGGGCGGCCCTGGTGGCCTACGCCAAGGCCCGTTATGGCGAGATTGTCACCGTATTTGGAGTGTTGACCGAAGATGCGGGTACGACCCAGAACGCCGTGGTCCAGACGCTGGGTGCCGTTTCCGCCATCACTGGCCAAGACAACATCCCCTGGGCATCGTCTATCACCCACTGACAGATCACCCACTGACGAAGAGCTGAGCTGCATCAAGGGACAGGGCAGAACTGTCCAGACGAACGGGCCCTCCTCTGATGTCACATGACGCCGTGTAGAGGCGGACGGTCAACTTGCGGACTTCCGGCCGGACTGCCAAGAGTCACACTTCTCAAGACTCCTTTCTTTTGGACTGGGGCGAGGTCACTATGAACGGAGTGCTGCCACGCTGTTGCCCTCGGCGGAGGTCGTTGTGCGCACCGGGCGGTTGCACCCCGAAATATCGGCACTCGATTTCGGGTCCGCACTGGCTATTTGGCCATCGGTCGCCGCCCGTCTCGGATGCTGGTGGGGCGGTCCAACTTCGCACGTGATCCAAGCAACACGTTGGAGTCGCTCACCCCAATACGTTGGGGTGGCCTGACGAGACCAACTGCCGCACACTTGACCCATGACCACTATTGACGAGAACAAGACCATTGCGCAGGACTTCATCGATGCCCTCTTCACCAGTGGGGACGTCGGAGCGGTCGATCGCCTCTTGAGCGACGATTTCATCAATCACGATCCACCATTCGGCGGCCCGGCGGGCAAGGAGGGTATGCGAGCGGCGGCGATGATTTTCCGCTCGGCCTGCCCCGATTGGAAAAGCCAATGTCACTTCCTGGTCGGTGAGAGGGATCTTGTCGTCGAACCGTTCACTGCTTCAGGTACGCACACGGGCGAGCTGATGGGCGTTATCGGCAATGGTCAACCACTCACGCTTGAAGGCATCAACATCTTCCGGGTAAGAGAGGGACAAATTGTCGAACGCTGGGGCCGCCTCGATGAGCTAGGCCTTCTCCGCCAACTCGGACTGGCTCCGCGAGCATGAGACTGCAATACGCCGCGTTCCGTGCCTACTCCAATGACCACCGGACACGATCAAAGATCCGGGCCTATCCTCTACGTACGTGGCCATTGCAGTAACGGAACGACAACTCGGCGAGACCATCCGGCGGTGCTATGTCGGACTGAGCGCTACTGAACTGCGAGAAGACTTCCTCCGCCGCCTTCGATCCATCGTGCCGGTCGATGCGGCGTTCTTCGCCACTGTCGATCCGGCCACGTTGATGTTTACATCTGCGATGGCGGAAGAACCTCTAGGGTCGGTCACACCGATGTTTTTGGATAATGAGTTCGGTCAGGACGACGTCAACAAATTCACCAGCCTCGCTGATGCCGCCGATCCGGTCGGATCACTCGACGGGGCCACGAAGGGAGACCGTCGGATCAGCACGCGCTACCGGGAGGTCATTTCGCCCCTCGGTCTCGGCGATGAGCTTCGTGCCGCTCTGGTGGCCCGAGGGCGCTGTTGGGGCGTCTTGTGCCTCCACCGGGGCGCCTCACATTTTGGCTTCTCCGATCGCGAGATCTCCATTCTTCGACGCCTCGTGCCCCATTTGGCCGAAGGCCTCCGCAGGTCCCTGGTCATGGACCATTCGAGCGGTCCCACTGGCGCCTCGGTGGCTCCCGGGATCGTGGTGTTGGACGACAAACTCTCATTGATTTCGATGAACCCAGAGGCCGAGGGTTGGATCGATGAGTTGGGGAGTGCCCGGGCACCAGGTGCAGAATTGCCGATGGCGCTCTACGCCGCGGCAGCGCGCCTGAACGGCGTTGACACGCACAACGGCCAACCGGCGAGCGTTCGGTTGCAAACAAATGGAGGTCGGTGGCTGATCCTTCACGCGTCCCACCTGTACGGGACAGACGGTCGTCAGACGGCGATTGTCCTTGAGCCGGCATCGTCTGATGAGATGAGCTCACTCATCTTGGATGCCCACGGCCTGACCCCGGCGCAGAACAGGGTGGCGGTGCTCGTCTTGCGGGGATACTCGACCCGAGCCATCGTCAATGAGCTTCATATCTCGGCTCACACTGTCCAAGAGCACCTCAGCGCGATCTTTGACAAGTTCGGCGTCGGGAGTCGCCGCGAGCTTGTTGCGTCGCTGCTCGGGGGCCCTCATTGAGCGGGCGTCAGAGCGGTTGAAGCGCGTCCGGTTTGGACTTGGGTGGGACAAGCGGATCTCGGGGCGCAATTTTGGACGACGATCCGGTGGTCACAAAGCGTGAAGGAGCGTTCGGGCACCTGGTGTCGGGCAGCTGAGCGGGTTCTTCTTTCAGCGCAAGATGATCGGCACGCCGTTGAAGGCAGGTCGACCCAGAGCCAAAATTGCCCATGATGGGTCGCGAGATCCGCCCTAGGGCCCAAACGATGCCTCGCGACATCACAGCGCCGGAGGTGTGGGCGACGCTCGGAGGGATTCGAATCCCCAACCTTCTGATCCGTAGAGCGATTCCGATCGTCCAACCCATCGCGCTTTGTCCCTCGGCAAGTTCGGATCTGGTGGTGCACAACTTCTTCTACTCCGGTCCGTCCAGTCACTGATCTGAATAGCAACGCAGTAGCAAGGAGTCTTGCGAGGGCCTATGAGGTCGCTTGACGCCGTTGTCTCTTCCCGCGGGTCCCGAATGCGGTCAGCACCAGGTCGACCGTCTGTTCCGCCATGTCAGCTCCGAGCAACTCGCCGCGCACGACCGAACGCATGAAAAGAGGGCCGATCAGCAGGTCATAGATCAGCGACAGGTCGGCGTCGGCCCGGAGCTCGCCGCGTTCGATGCCTCGCTGGAGCGCCTCCCGCACCGACGTCTGGCGCAGGCCGACATAGTCGCCGAGGTAGGTCTCGGCCAGCTCAGGGTCGGACACGAGATCGGCCACCAGGCCAGCGGTAATGCGACGCGATGCTGGCCTGTCCATCATCATCACCTGATCGCGCTGGAAGGCCATCAGGTCGTCGCGCAGAGTACCGGTATCGGGTGTCAACGACAGGTTCGGGGATTGTGTGAGGGCGGCAATGACGAGCGCCGGCTTGGACCGCCACCTCCGGTAGATCGTGGGTCGGCCCACACCCGTCCTGGCCGCGACGCCGTCGACGGTCAGCCCGGCGTACCCCTTGTCATTGAGTATCTCGAGCGTGGCATCGAGGATGACCTTGTCGTAGCCAGGGTCGCGGGGTCGTCCCGGGCGTCGGTGCGCACCGCCCCCGTCGTCCTCGCCCCCTTGCCCACCGATGTCGCTCTGGGCCATCCGTCTCCTCTTCTCTCCTCGCCTGCGCCAGGTTGGCAATTATTAGTTTACATACCCTTGCGTAATGGATCGCGCAGGTTTATAGTCAGGGAGTAACGATACTCGCTGTCTGGAATAGAGGACACCGATGTACCCCACCGCCCACAGAGCGAGCTTGCCGCGTTCACAGCCGGACGACGGCCCTTCCGACGAGGCCCTGTTGTTCGGCCTTGGCCACGGGGACCCAGAGGCCGGGGTCACGTTTGTGCGTCGGTATCAAGGGCGCGTCTACGGGCTGGCCCACAGCATCGTGGGGAATCCGACCCAAGCCGAGGAGATCGCCCAGGAGGCGCTGATCCGGGCATGGCGCCACGCCCACTCCTACGACCCCCGCCGCGGCTCGGTGTTCACCTGGGTCCTCACGATCACACGCAATCTGGCCGTGGACACGCTCAGACGGAAAGGGGCCCAGCCCGCCGACCCCCGAACCGCGATCTTCTTGAACCAACCGGCGCACGGGTCGATGCCGGAGGACGCGGCCATCGTCACCGACGAGACCCTCCGGGTGAGGACGGCCCTGTCCCGGCTTCCGAGCGAACAGCGACGGGCCCTCCTTCTCGCCGCCTTTTACGGCTATACGGCCCGAGAGATCAGCCAGGCCGAGGCAATCCCCTTGGGCACGGCCAAAACTCGTGTCCGCCGCGGCCTCACGAAGGTGCGGTCGCTTCTGCGTGAGGACCAGACCACAGCTGGTGTCCAATCCACGAACCCCACGACTGCGTATTCATCCCCGACGACAATCAATCAATGAAAGGAAGCATCCCATGATTTACAACCCATCGATTCGACGAGGAGTCATACGGTCAGCGAAGTTGCGGCATGCGGTGCCTGCAGTGGCAACTGCGGCCGTCGCCGTCCTGCTCGGCTCATCCGCCGCGTTCGCGTCCACTGATCACACCGGCTTCGGCTTCATCGCGCCGAACATCTCCGGTGCTTCGGGAGCGGCCTTTCTGGCCGGAGGAGGCGTATTCGACTCCACAACAGGGTTCGTCCACGCTGGCGGCGCCTTCAAATGCACCTCCACGGTGAGCAGCGGCCCGCTCGCCGGATGCATGGCGGGACAGGGCGTTCGTTGGGATACTGCGTCGCTGCTGAGGAGCACGCCGTTCAAGTGCACTGCCACCGATCCGGCGGGAGTCAAAACGGGGACCACCACCAAGGACACCGCCGCGCTGCGGGCCGATTTCTACCGAGCCGGCGACGGGAACCACGAGTCGTTCACCGCCAACGTGATCGTCTCGGCCAACGACATCGCTCCTGATGTTCCTGGCATCCAGAATGCCTGGATACAAGGGGTGGGCTGTGGGTCCGCACTGGTTCACTTCAGCCACTGAGGATCCCCTGCATACCCTGCATCACAGAGCTCGCCCGGAGCTCCTGCCTTCGCTGCGATGGCAGGAGCTCCGGCGCGTGAGGAGCAAATCCCTGGAATCGCTCACCTGCTGCGGAGACCCACGGCGTGCGCCCTGCGAACACTGCCGCGAAGACACCGATCACGAAGAGCAGTGGAACCCTGATGATCAGCAATAGGACGACCTTGAGCTGTGGTCATCCGCTGGGTTCCCGATCCGGTTGCTGGGCGCATTGCTGGGGGTGCCCTGTGAATGTCCCGCTCGGGCCCCTTAGCTCTCAGGCCGGTTGCGTCGCCGCTTCCCAAGCGGCCGCTCCGGCCAGGCCGGCGTCGTCGCCCAGGGCCGACTGCACGATGGTCAGGTCAGCCGGGTGATGTTCGGGCCGGCTCAGCACGAAGTCACGGAGCGGCTCGAAGAACTCCGGGTCGCAACCCAGCCCCCCGCCGACGACCACGGTGCTCGGGTAGAAGGTCATCACGAGGTTGCATATCCCGACGGCGCAGGCAGCGATGGCGCCCCGCCAGATGGCCAACGCGCCGGCTTCACCGCTCTTCATCGCCGATTCGATCCCACGGGCGTCGAGGGCCCCGAGGCCGGTCTCGCGGGCCAGCCGCGCCAGACCGCTGCCCGATCCCAATTCCTCGAGCGTGCAGGGTGATCCCTCCCGCCATGCGCTCCAGTCGATGACGGTGTGTCCCACTTCTGCGAGGGAGCGTCTCCCGCGGAGCAGACGACCGTCGTGGATCACTCCGGCCCCGATGCCAGTCGAGATGGTGAGATAGGCGACGTCGGTGGTTCCCGCGCCGGCGCCGAAGGCGGCCTCGCCTACTGCTGCGAGGTCGGCGTCGTTGGCGATATGGGTCGGGAGTCCGAGGCGGGCCGACAGCTCGTCACGCGACAGCAGGTCGGTCCAGCGCTCGGGGAGGTGCGGTGCCCACAACAGCCGCCCGGCCTCGTAGTCCACGGCGCCCGGTAAACCCACGACCGCGTGAGACACGGTGCCGAGATGGTGTTCGGCGCCGACGGTGCAAACGAGGTCGATCAGTGCCTCCGGCACGTCGGCGTGGCCGGGCGTCGCGACCGATCGCCGCAGCAGCACGGTGCCACGCTTATCCACTAGGGCGGTTCGCATCCGCGTGCCGCCGACGTCGGCGGCCAGGACGAGCGGCGCCGTCACATGTCCGCCCTCATATGCCGGTCCTTCATCGCGTCCAGTGTTCCGCAGCGGGTGGCGCAGGCGTAGCGCCCGCCGGCGGTGCGGCTCACCAGGCCGTGACCGCGTACGCCTCCGGGGCGTCCACGAGGAACTTGTGCAGCTGACTTTCGCTCAGCAGGCCTGATTGGGAGCCGACCTCCTGAACCACGCTCATGGCGTTCACGGGTGCCCAGGACAGCGCCGCCTGCAACGGGAGCCCATTTACCATGGCAGCGACGAAGGCAGACGAAAACGCGTCGCCGGCGCCCGTGCGCTCCTTGGGCGGGGCGGGATCGGGGTAGGCGGGGACGAAGTAGCGCTCCGACCCGTCCGATGCGTAGGCCCCGTCGGGGCCGTCCGTAACCACGACGATCTCCGGGCCGAGACGGTGCAGCGAGTCGAGGAGCTCGCCCACCCTGCGGTGGTCACCCCCGCCGATCTCGACCGCCTCCTCCCTGTTGCAGATCAGCAGGGTGGCCCGCCGGTAGAGGCCCCGCATGGCGTCGACGCCCTGAGCAATCTGGAACGTCCCGGGTTGGAACGCGAAGCGCACCGATGGCTGTGCATCGAGCCAGGCAACGATCTGGTCGTAATACCCGGGAGCATCTGAACCGACCGAGCTCAAATACAGCCAACGAGGGACTTCCCGCGGGCTCAGGTGGGCCCAGTGGTAGTCGTAGATCTGGTGGCGGACCAGGATCGTGCGGTCAGGTCCGAACCAGAGCACGAAGTTGCGATTGCTCGGCTGACTGGGGTCGAACCGCACAAGGTGGGTGTCGACACGTTCGTGCTCGAGTGCCGCCTGCATAGTTCGGCCGACGTCGTCGTTCCCGACGTGTGCCGCGATGGCGGTCGAGAGTCCGAGCCGTGCGAACCCCACTGCGGCATTCGCCGCGTTCCCACCCGCGTCGACCATTACGGCGTAGTCGAACGGGACTTTGCCGCCGAACGGTAGGTCCATCCACTGCCCGTGGTCGTCCTCCCGGATGTGGACGTGCGCGTCGGAAAGCCGGATGAACACGTCGGTCGCGGTGTCGCCTACGCTGAGCACGTCGAACTGCGCCATAGTGCGATGTGACCAGAAATCTGGGCCGCGCAACAGGGACCAATTTCCCTTATGCCGACATTTCCTCGGGTCCGCTGTCTGATTTCTTCAGCAGGCGGGGCAGGTTTGCCGGCTGCTCGGTGTCGACGTCCCTGTGGCGCAGCTCGAAGGGTCTCGGTCTGTTCCCCGGGGTGACGGCCATATGGGCCCTTGCGCGTCTCCTACGCCGTGGCCACAGCGTTGAGGAGCGACAGGACCGAGACGGCGCCCGTCCCCCGCTCCAAGCCGAGTCCGACGGGGGTGGGACCTGGGCGATCCGCCCAACGCCGATGAGGGCGACGACGGGGAAAGGCGATCCGACCTCTCGTCAGTCGAGTTCTCGCAGTCCGAGGTGTCCGCTCGCCTCGGCGAGGCCGGCGCGGGCGCGCGGGTCGGCCACCTGCTCAATGAGCAGTTGGGCTTGCGCATGCTGCGAGCGTCCGAACAGCTCGGCACACCCGTGCTCACTGATGACCGCCGAGTGTTGGAACGACGTCACCGGATTCGTCAGCACAGGGACCACGGTCGTCGAGTCCGTCTTGTCGTGCCAGGCGTGCATGGCCACGATCGCGTGCCCACCTGGCGAGTGCAGGGCCCCGGAGACGAAATCTGGCTGCCCGCCAAATCCCGAGTAGATCTGCTCGTCCACGAAGCTGGCGTTCGCCTGGGCGAACAGGTCGACCTGCATGGCCGCGTTGATCGAGAGCATGCAGGGATGGCCGGCGATGTGCGAGGGGTCGTTGACGGTCTCGGTCCGCAGCATGCAGAGCTGCTCGTTCCCGTCCGCCCAGTCGTAGAGCTCCGGCGAGCCGATCAGAAAGGAGGTGTACACGGGTGCCCCCGGATGGAGCGCGCCGGCGTGATCGAGGTCCATGACACCGTCGCTGATCATCTCCGACCACACTCGCAGACCGTGGCGGCTCGACATCATCCCCGCCGCGACGGTGGGGATGAGGCCGATTCCGAGCTGCAGAGTCGTGCCGTCCGCCGCGAAGGCGGCGACACGCTCGCCGATTGCGGTTGCCGCCTCCTCGGACCCCTGCCAGAGAGTGCAGGTCAACGGCTCGTCAACCTCTATGAAGCCGTCGATCGACTCGACGGGGATCTCGCTGGCGCCGAATGTGTAGGGCATGCGGGGATTCACTTGAGCAAGGACCAGCCCACCCCGAGCCCGCGTCTGATCGACCGCCGCCGGCAGCACATTGACCTCGATCCCGAGGGACACCTTGCCGTCGCGAGGCAGGGACGTGTGGAGCAGCACGGCGTCGGGCCGGCGCACGGTGTCGAAGAGTCGCGGCACCAGCGAGAGTCGCATCGGCAGGTAGTCGAGCATCGGATCGTGGCGCATGCCGGGCCCGACAAAGGGAGTCTCGCAGATGAACCCTGCGTGACCGGCAAAGTCGTACTGCGCATTGAGCTGGAACACGCGGCACGTCTCGAGTGCCCGGGTGAGGGCCCCGACCAGCGTGAAGGGCGTCGCGGCATTGCCCGAGATGACGATTCGCGGTTCGCGGCCCGGCAGGGCGCCGATCCGCGCAACGGCTTCCTCGAAGGTCATGGTGTGCATCGCATCAGTGTCACAGAGGCTGATTCCGCAAAACAGGGACGTTGGTCCCTATCGACACCGCCGCTGATCAGGGACGATCAGTATAGGTGGCGCGTGCCACGCGCAATTCTGGAGGCAGCGGTAATGAAGGAAATTCGGTGGTTCGAAGACATCAGGCTCGAGGACACGGACTCGGTCGGGGGCAAGGGCGCCAACCTCGGTGAGCTGACGGCGGGCGGCCTGCCGGTGCCCACCGGGTTCGTGATCACCGGTGAGGCGTACCTCGACGCCATTGGCCGGGCGGGCATCCGGGCCCGGCTGGTGGCCATTCTGGCCGAAGCCCGCACCACGGCACAGAACGACCTCGACCGCCTCGCGTCGGAGGCCCGGAGCCTCGTGCACACGGTGCCGATCCCCGACGACCTGGCAGCCGGCATCGTCGAGGGGTACGCGCGCCTCGGGGAGGGCGTGCGGGTGGCCGTGCGGTCGTCGGGCATCGGCGAGGATGCCGAAGGCACGTCGTTCGCCGGTATGAACGAGACCTACACCAACGTCGCCGGCACCGAGCAGCTGTTGGCGCGGGTCGTCGACTGCTGGGCCTCGCTGTGGGGTGCCCGCTCCATCTTCTACCGCGGCGACAAGGAACTGACCGCAGAGCCGGCAATCGCCGTAGTGATCCAGGAGATGGTGCCCTCCGAGCGCTCAGGTGTGATGTTCACGGTCGATCCCTCGACGGGTGAGACGGATCATCTCGTGATAGAGGCCGCCTTCGGCCAGGGCGAGGTGGTCGTGAGCGGGCAGGTCGAGCCCGATACGTACGTGGTGGCCAAGGACGGGCCCCGTCTCCTGCACGCACGGGTCGGCACGCAGCACTTCAAGATCGTGCGTGGGCCCGACGGCGAAGACGAGCGGGTGGATCTCGACACGGCCGATGGCGGCCGCCGGGTGCTCAGCGACGAGGAGGTCGTCGAAGTAGCGCGCCTCGGCCTGGCCACGGAGGCCCACTACGGCTCACCACAGGACACGGAGTGGGCCATGGCCGGTGGACGGACCTACCTCGTGCAGTCACGTCCCGTCACGGCCGTCGGCGGAGGCGGGCCCGCGGTGTCGCCCGGACAGGACACGCTGCTCGTGCAGGGCCTGGCGGCCTCGGCTGGCCGGGCTTCAGGCGTGGTGCGTGTGTTGCAGTCGCCCGACCAGGGCGATCGCCTCCAGTCCGGCGAAGTCCTCGTGGCGCCGATGACGAGTCCCGATTGGGTCCCGACTATGCGCCGCGCCGCCGCCATCGTGACCGATGGTGGAGGCATGACCTGCCACGCCGCCATCGTCTCGCGCGAGCTGGGGGTCCCTGCCGTCGTCGGTGCCCGCAACGCCACGACTGTGCTCCGCGATGGCGAGCTCGTCACCGTAGACGGCGCCCAGGGGACCGTGACCGAAGGCGCCGCGGCCGAGGCGGTAGCCGCATCGACGGCGGCAAGGGCGCCGCAAGAGACGGGACCCGTCGGGCCGGGCGCGCTCGCGACGAAGATCTACGTCAACCTGGCCTTCGCGGAACACGCCGAGGAAGTGGCCGCGTTGCCGGTCGACGGTGTCGGCCTGTTGAGAGCGGAGTTCATGGTCACAGACGCCCTAAAAGGGGTCCACCCGCGCAAGCTCCTCGAGCGCGGCGACGAGAAGACTTTCGTCGACGACATGGCCAAGTCGCTGCTGCGCATCACAAGAGCTTTCGAACCGCGGCCCGTGGTGTACCGGAGCATCGACTTCCGTTCCAACGAATTCTCCAACCTCGAGGGTGGTGACCGGTTCGAGCCGCATGAGGAGAACCCGATGATCGGTTACCGGGGCTGCTACCGATACGTCAGAGAGCCGGACCTGTTCCGTCTGGAGCTCGATGTGCTGGCTCGGGTGCTCCAGGAGTCGCCGAACATCGTGCTGATGATCCCGTTCGTCCGCACAGCGTGGGAGCTCGAGGCATGTCTCGACGTGATCGATGGCAGCCCGGTCGCGGGCTCCCTCCCGGTGTGGGTGATGGCCGAGGTGCCCTCCGTGGCCTACTGGATCCCGACCTATGCGGGCATGGGAATCGAAGGCGTGTCGATCGGCAGCAACGATCTCACCCAGCTGATGCTCGGCGTGGACCGCGACTCGCAGATCTGTGCCGACGTCTTCGACGAGGCTGACCCCGCCGTGCTCGATGCGATCGGGCGCATCATCGGAGGCTGCCAGTCCTCGGGCATCACTTCCTCGCTGTGTGGCCAGGCCCCTTCCAACCGGCCGGCCTTCGCTGAGCATCTCGTGACCAAGGGCATCACGTCCATCTCGGTGAACCCCGATGCCGTCGCGGCCGTGCGCCACACCGTGGCGGGCGCCGAGTGGCGACTGCTGCTCCAGGCCGCCGTACCGGGCCGCCCCGAGTTGTCGGGCGGGGTGGGACCACGACACCCCCTCCGCCACCGTCGCTGACGGATCGGGGCTCGTGGGAGTTCTCGGCGGGCCACACGACGTGGCCGCCCAGGACTGCCGGACCTCAGGCCTCCTCGGGCACCATGTCGATCGCGCCGCAGGGGCATTCCTGCACGCACAGGCCGCACCCCTTGCAGAAGTCGTAATTGAAGCGGTATCCGTGCGCCTCGTCGACCTTCATGACCGCGTTGTCCGGGCAGACGCCGAAGCAGTTGTCGCACTGGAAGCAGTTGCCGCAGGACAAGCAGCGACGCGCCTCGAACAGCGCGGTCGACTCGTCAAGGCCGCCGATGACCTCGTCGAAGGTCGACGTGCGCCGGGCGGCGTCGAGGCGGGGACGGACCGCATGGGGAGCGTCTGCGTAGTACCACGTGTTGAGGCGCTCGGACGTCGCCAGCTCGTGGCGGGGTGGACGTTCCAGACGATGGCCGTCCAGCCAGGCGTCGATTGCTCGTGCCGCCCGCTTGCCGTGGCCGATGGCGTCGGTCAGGGTTCGGGCGCCCGCCACCATGTCGCCACCGGCGAACACTCCCGGCCGGGCCGTCATCATGTCGGCTCCGACTGCGACGACTCCGTCGGCTACCGTGATCTCTGGCGTCCCCCCGAGCAGCGACAGGTCAGCCTCCTGTCCCAGCGCCAGGATCACCGAGTCCGCCGTCAGCTCTTCGATCTCGCCGGTGGGCTGGGGGAAGCCGTCGGCATCGAGCTCCATCCGTTCGATGGTGAGGGACTCGCTACCCGTGCCGACGATGGTCGACAGCCACTTGAGGCGCACGCCCTCGTCGACGGCGTCCTGCACCTCCTCGACGTTGGCCGGCATGCGCTCCCGGGTCCGCCGGTAGACGACCACAGCGTCTTCGGCGCCGAGCCGTCGGGCCGTGCGGGCCGCGTCCATGGCGGTGTCGCCGCCGCCGTAGATCACCACGCGCCGCCCGAGCACGGGCGCCTCGCTCTCCTCGGTGTCGTGCAGCAGCGTGACGGCGTCGAGGATGCGCGCCGAGTCTCCGGCGGGGATGTCGGCGTGCTTGCCCCGCTGGGCGCCCACGGCGAGGAACGCGGCGTCGAAGCCCTCGTCCCTCATAGTCGCCTCGAGGTCCTCGACGGTGCGACCGCACACGAGCTCGACGCCCATGGAGCGAATGCGCTCGACCTCGCCCTCCACGACGTCGCGGGGCAGGCGGTAGGACGGGATGCCATAGCGCATCATGCCCCCAGGCAGCGGTGACGACTCGTAGATCACCACCGCATGCCCGAAGAGTCGCAAGTGGTAGGCGGCCGAGAGGCCGCCAGGCCCCGAGCCGACGACCAGCACCCGCTTCCCCGTGGCCTCTCCCGCCGGTTCAGGCAACCAGCGCTCACTCAGCGCGCGATCGCCCAGGAACCGCTCCATGGCATTGATCCCCACCGTCTCGTCCACTTGGGCCCGGTTGCAGGCCGTCTGGCAAGGATGGAAGCATGCTCGTCCCATGACGGCGGGGAGCGGGTTGTCGCGCATGATCTGGCGCCAGGCCGCCTCGTACGAGCCGTCCTCGGCCAGGTAGAGCCACTGCTGGATGTTCTCGCCGGCCGGGCAGGCGTTGCTGCACGGGGGGAGACGGTCGACGTACACCGGCCGCTCGACCCGCCACGAGCCCGTCTTGTTGGCCAGGCTGGATCCGACCTCGAGGGTGATGGCGAACGGCTTTACCGTCATGGGGCCGGCTCCTCCCCGCGCTCGAGCAGGCGGTAGCGGGAGATGTTGCTGTCGGCCATCGCCTGCAAGGCGGCGATGATGTCGGGAC
This sequence comes from uncultured Acidimicrobiaceae bacterium, assembly GCA_963764305.1. Taxonomy (GTDB): domain Bacteria; phylum Actinomycetota; class Acidimicrobiia; order Acidimicrobiales; family RAAP-2; genus Bog-473. Next base: position 328,272 of record CAVXSD010000010.1, read on the forward strand.
GGGCCTGGTTACCCGTCGCGTCGAAGAGGTGCGCGAAGCGGCTTTGAAGCCGTAGGTACTCCTCGACCGGGGCAAGCCGCCGGATCGTCGACGCCCGCACGACCTCGCCGTGCTCCGCCTCGAAGACCGGGAAGAGGCCCGTCTGAGTAGCGAGCCGGGCGACCTTCACCGTGTCACTCGGAGCGCAACCCCAACCGAGTGGGCACGTGACCAGGATGTGGATGTAACGGGCACCGTGGATCTCCATGGCCCGGGTGACCTTGTCCTCGAGGTCGTGGAGGTCGGCCACCGTGGCGGTGGCCACGTAGGGGATCCCATGCGCCATCGCCAGCTCGGGAAGGTTCTTACCCTGACCGAAGGAGTTCCCTGGATTGGGGCCGACCGCCTCGGTCGTGGCCGTGCGCGCTGCCGGCGGCGTCGCCCCCGACCGCTGCACGCCGGTGTTCATGTAGGCCTCGTTGTCGTAGCAGATGAACAGGACGTCGTCGTTGCGCTCGAACATACCCGAGAGGCAGCCGAAGCCGATGTCCACCGTGCCGCCGTCGCCGGCTTGTGCGATCACCCTCGTGTCGCCCCGGCCCTTGACCCGCAGCGCGGCCGCGACTCCGGTTGCCACCGCTGGGGCGTTGCCGAACAACGAGTGCAACCATGCGATCTGCCACGACGTCTCCGGGTAGGGCGTTGAGAAGACCTCGAGGCAGCCGGTGGCGTTGACGGCCACCATCTGGCCTCCGGTCGTGCGCATGGCCGCATCGATGGCGTAACGGGCGCCGAGCGCCTCGCCGCAGCCCTGGCAGGCGCGGTGGCCCGACGTCAGCGAATTCGGGCGCTCTGCGCCCGATTGCACGGTGCGGTCGGCGCGGCTCACCAATCGGTTGCCGACGGCGAAGCTCCCCACCTGGTAGAAGCGGACGGCCACCGCTCAGCCGATCCCCGAGGCGACGACGCCGAGGTCGCGCAGCATGTTCTCGGCCGTGGGTCCGGAGCGGCGGTGCAGGGCCATGCGCTCGAGCTCGCGCTCGACCAGGTCCATGTTGAGGTCGAGGAACGTGAGGCGCCCGAGGTCGCCGCGTCCCGCCGCCTCGAAGACCCCTCCGAGCGAGGATTTGGTGATCGATCGGCCACCCAGGCCCGCCACCACCGTGGCGACCGGAATCGGCAATCCGCTGAGCGTCATGGCCACGTCGGTCGACAGCACACCGCCGAAGCCCACACTGATGGCCTTCTCGACGACGACGACCTGCCGCGCGTGAAGGAGTGCGTTCCGAACGGCATCGATCGGGAACGGCCGGAATGAGGTGATGCCCACCGCGCCGATCCGGTGCCCGGCGGCGCGTTGCGCGTCCACGACGTCCTTGATCGTCCCGAGCACCGAACCCATTGCCACGACCACCACTTCGGCGTCGGCACTCCGGTACGGGTGCACAAGCCCGCCCGAGTCGCGCCCGAAGGCCTCGGCGAATTCCGCGCCCAGCTCCCCGATGCGGCCAAGCGCCGTGAGCTGGCGTGCATGTGCCAGATAGCGCACCTCTTCGAAGGCCTCGGGGCCCACCATGGCGCCGATGGAGTAGGGCTCCGCTGGGTCGAGCATCTGCCGCGGCTCATAGGCGGGCAAGAACGCGTCAACCTGCCCCTGGGTGGCAAGGTCCACCCGCTCGGTGGCGTGGGTGAGGATGAACCCATCCATGCAGACCATGACAGGGACGGAGACCTCCTCGGCAAGGCGGAAGGCCTGGATGTGCAGGTCGGCGGCCTCCTGGACCGACTCGGCGAACAGCTGGACCCAGCCGGCGTCTCGCGCCGCCATGGCGTCGCTGTGGTCGTTCCAGATGTTGATGGGCGCGCCAACGGCCCGGTTGGCAAGCGTCATGACGATGGGAAGCCCGAGTCCGCTCGCGTTGTAGACGGCCTCCATCATGAACAGCAGCCCTTGGCTCGCCGTCGCGGTGAAGGCGCGCGCGCCGGCTGCTGAAGCGCCGATGGCGACCGACATCGCGGCGAACTCCGATTCCACGTTGATGAACTCGCACGGTGCCAGCTCGCCTGTCTTCACCAGCTCGCCCAACGCCTCGATGATGTGCGTCTGCGGTGAGATTGGGTAGGCGCATACGACTTCCGGCCGGCAGAGACCCACCGTCTCCGCGACGGCCCGCGAGCCCTCAATCTGCCGGAGCACCGAGCACCGCCCTTCCGCTGGCAGTCATGACCTGGCGCGCCAGCCGAAACAGCTCGGCCGCCGCAGCAACGTTGCACTCGGCCACCGACGGGGTGCGGCCGAACCGCTCCCGGACAGCCGCGGCGACCGCGCTGATGGAAACCTCGGCGGTGAGTGCCGCGAAGCTCCCGAGAAGTGCGGCGTTGGGGAGCGGCCGGCCGATCTGGCGCCGCGCCACCTCGGTGGCAGGCACCGTGAGCATGCGTTCCGGCCGGAACCGGGCGGAGAGGGACCCCAGCCCGAGTTCGTCGAGGGTCCGGGTGGAGTTGACGAGCAAATAGCCATCCGGGCCGAGCCCGGCGAAGAGGTCGACCTGGTGAACCAGGGTCGGGTCGATCACGATCAGGCAGTCCGGCGCCATCACCGGCTCACGAGTCCGTATCTCGCGCTCGCCGATGCGACAGTAGGCGACCACGGGGGCACCCATCCGCTCGGAACCGAAGCTCGGGAACGACTGCGCGAACCGGTCGTCCTCGAACGCAGCGAGAGCCAGGAGTTCTGCTGCGGTAACGGCACCCTGCCCACCGCGACCATGGAAGCGGACTGCGAACATGATTCAAGCGTGCCGTGCCCCATCCCAGGGGAATAGGGACAAAGGTCCCCGGAACCGCCCCGTTCGTGGGGACGTAAGTCCTTTCCATCCGGTTTCGCTCAGCCAGAGGTGCTGAGCGGGGACCTTTGTCCCTACCGGATGCTCAGTCCGGATGGGACCATAGCCACACGGAGGGGCCACGAGGTGCCTCTGGGACAACGGAGATGCCACCATGGCCGTGAGAGTCGCAATCAACGGGTTTGGCCGAACCGGACGAGCCTTCCTCCGGGCCGCTCTCAAGTCACCCCACGACGTCGAGGTGGCCGCGGTGAACGACCTCGGCGAGCCGGAGGCACTCGCCCGGTTGCTGGCCCGGGACTCCGTCCACGGGCCCTTGCCCCTGCCGGTCTCAGTCGAGCACGACACCATGATGGTCGGCTCCTCGCCGGTGATCATGTTGATGGAGCCGCACCCCGAGCAATTGCCCTGGCGGGAGCTGGGGATCGATGTCGTGGTCGAGAGCACGGGCCTCATGACCACCCGGGACAAGGCGGCGGCCCACATCGAGGCGGGGGCGCGCCGCGTGATCATTTCGGCGCCGGGCAAGGACGTTGACGCCACCTTCGTCGTCGGGGTCAACGAGGACACTTTCGATCCGAAGCGCGACTTCGTCGTGTCCAACGCGTCATGCACCACCAACTGTCTGGCGGTGCTGGTAAAAGTGCTCGATGACGCCTTCGGTATGGAGCAGGGCTTTATGACGACTGTGCACGCCTACACGGACGACCAGCATCTCGTCGACGCCCTACACAAGGACCCGCGGCGCTCACGGGGTGCAGCGATCAACATCGTGCCCACCACGACAGGCGCCGCCCGGGCAACTGGCCTCGTGTTGGCCGATGTCGCGGGTCGGCTGGACGGTCTCTCGCTCCGGGTCCCAGTCCCCGACGGGTCCATCACCGATCTGGTAGCCACGCTGCGGGCGACCCCGACGGTCGACGAGGTCTGCGGCGCCTACCGGGCGGCTGCCGAGGTGGGCCGCCTGGCCGGCCTGCTCGAGTTCTCCGAGGACGACCTGGTGTCGACCGACATCATCGGCTCCTCGGCCTCGTGCATCTTCGACTCGAAGCTGACCATGGCGAACGGCAACCTGGTCAAGGTGCTCGGCTGGTACGACAACGAGACCGGCTACTCGAGCCGCCTCGTCGACCTGGCCACCGTACTGGGGCGCCCTGTGGAGAGCTGACCAAGTCCCGGCCCATGAGCTGGGTGGCCGGCTCATGCGCCGTTCCGGCCAGACCTTCGGACAATCCTCGGGCGGCTTCGATGCGGGCCCGTACGTCGCCATCCCTGGTCACGCCACAAGCGACCAGTCAGCCCGGCAGAGAACGCGGAATTTCAGAAGTGTTGGGGTGTACACCCGCACTCCAAAGGGGCGGATTACAGCTGAGGCTGCGGCCTAGTTCAGAACGGCGGGTCGCCGAGACCCAAGAAGGTAGGCATGGTTCCTCGTTGGGCACCAGGGCTCGACCCTTTACGAATGCCAGGACTCAAACGGATAGGCGGCGACGGCGCGCTCCAGTTGGGTCCAGACGTGGGCCGGATCACCCGAGGGTGTGGCGGCGACGACGACGCTGCCGACAGCCCCCCTCATTACATAGCAGGCCACCTCATGGAACTGGTGGTGATCGACGGTCGTCACGTAATCGTCGATGACGCACGACCGCATTGCCGCCACGGTTCGGAACGATTGCACCATGGCGTCCTCGTGGACGGAGACGGCATCGTCGTCACGCAGGTGGGTGAGGCGGAATGCGACCCAGTCCTGCAGGGTCTCGGAACCTTGGCGGGGAGTCACATTGAGATAGCCGAGGTAGGTCCCGCCCGAGTTGCGGAGGGCCACCGACAACGTGCCGGGATCGCCGCCGACCGTACGGAACCCCGGAGGCGAGGGCAGGGTTCCGAGCCCGGAAGGCACGGTGAGCCGGGCCCAAGTCGCTGGCGGTCTGGTTGACGCGAGCCAACCAAACGACCCAAGCGTCGCCGAGCTCCCGAGCCCGGTGTGAGCAGTCGTCGCCTTGGTCGCGTCGGCAGCTCGAGCCCTCGATGCCGGCTGCACGGCGAAGCCAATCCCGGCGCCCGCCGCCACCAAGAGGGCCGAGACGATCACGATCATGAAGCGCGGGGATGGCAGGTTGGCCGGATGGCACGTGGTCGGCTCTTGAGTGGCGGGCTGCTGGGCAGCGGGCGGATTCGCCGATCGAACGAGGTGGGTCACTGTTCTACGCCGCGGCGCCGCCTGAACGGGCTCCGGGCCCAACCGTGCCAGACGGCGACGGACCAGGCCAGCAACCTGATCAGAGGTTACCGTCGCCATCGCTCGGCCCTCCGTTGTTATCGGCGTCATGGTCGCCGCCGTTGTCCTGGGCAATGCCGTTGACGACGTCCGGCGGTGCAGTCACCGGAGGGGCCGTTGTCGGCAGCGGGGGCGGCGCGGTAGTCGGCGGCACCGCAGTCGGCGGAGGGGTCGGCGGCGGGAGGGTTCTCAGCCGCGGCGCTGGCACGGCTGGGGTCGGCGTCGTTTTCGGCGGCGAGGTTGACGCCGAGATAGGCGGAGTATTCGCGGGTGGGGTCAAGGTCGCCGGCGATGGCACGGCAGTCGGCGGCGGCGGTGGGGTGGTTGTGGTGGCGCGGGCTGCAGGGGTGGGTTTGAGGGCGGTGGCGTGGGAGTTGGACATGAGCCCGAACCCGAGAGCCAGACCTCCCGCCACGAGAGCCGAGATCACCGCGATGAGGATTCCCAGTCGTTTGGTCACTTGACCGTCCTTTGAAGTTGTTTTGGGTGGTTGCCGTATGTTCGCTGGCGCGATCTCGGATTGCCTGTAGATAGTTTCGGGACCACGGACCCGTCCTAGCGCCGTTGCGAAGCTTCCGGGAACTAATTACGGGGGCGACGGCGAAAGAGTTCATTCGGGCGGCTGGGTGGCACGGTGGTCGGTGACCGTAAGCAATCCCTTCGATTCGCCGCGGGTTATCTGGATTGGGGCCCCTCCCCACTCAAGCCCGACCGCCTGTCGGCGCGCCTCGCGTCGACCGGTAGCCCACATTGCGCGTCCGAAGGTGATACGGGTCGCCCCGAAGTGCTCGCAGGGTGGCACACCAGCCCGGCAGCGAGGCACCCGTCCGTCAGCGATCTCGTCGGGATTGGGACCAAAGTCCCTACCGAATCGCCGGTCGGGAAGGACACGCTGTGCTTACGAACGAAACGTCACGACGCAACCTTCGAGCCTCTGGCGATGCGGGCGTTGACCGACGCCCCTCACAACGAGACTTGATACCTTGCCCCACACTCCCTCGTCCCCCCCGTGGGAGGTGGGGGTCGTTCGTCAACTACACACGTAGGAGGTGATTGGTCATGGCTCTAGTACGAAGTGACCCGTTCAGGGACGTCGACCGACTGCTCCAGCAGCTCTGGACCGCACAACAGAGCGGCTCTCGGTCCATGGCGATGCCGATGGACGCCTACAGGAAAGACGACTCCTTTCTCTTGAGGCTGGATCTTCCCGGTGTCAAGCCCGATTCGGTGGAACTGACTGTGGAGGAGGACGTCCTCACGATCAAGGCTGAGCGTCCGGCACCGCCTGAGGCAGAGGGCATCGAGTCGGTCATCGCTGAACGGCCCTACGGCTCGTTCAGCCGTCAGGTAATACTGGGTTCCAACCTCGACACCGAGCACATCAATGCGGATTATGAGGCCGGGGTGCTCACGGTGGTGATCCCTGTGGCAGAAAAGGCAAAGCCCCGCCGGATCGAGGTAACTACTCGTTCGGACCAGCAGCAGATCTCGGCTGACTGAACCCGGCCCTGGGATCGGTGCCAAGCCACCGGGGGCCGTTCTGCAACGGGCTGCCATAACCGTCATGCGCAATTGGCGGACACCCAGTCCCGGCGTTACGTGGACAGGGTGCAGAGGGCTGTATGGATGTGGCCTCGGACCGGTGCCGCCGCACTGAAATCCATCCTGGTGCGAATGTGAAGGTGCCTCGTGCAGCAATAGTGACCTGTCGGCCCTAGCGACACTGGCCGGCCGTCCCGGGACAGAGAGTGATCAAGCGAACGCCATTTCTAGTCGGGCTGCTCCTCGTCGGGCTGATGGCGGCGTGTGGCACCGCTCCACCCAATGTGCCATTTGGGCTTGGGACCGCCAACCGGAATCTGACCTACTGCAACTCGCAAGAGTTGGATCTCTACATCCCTCGTGCCGCTGCCACTCATCCACTTCCGATCGCAATGTACGTCCACGGGGGAGGTATGACGGCTGGCGACAAGTCGGACATCAACCCCGTATTCCTGGACGCATTGGCGTCGGCTGGTTACGCGGTCGCCAGCGTGGACTATCGGCTCGCTCCCGGGTCGCGGTTTCCCACACAGCTCGAAGATGTCAAGTGCGCAATCAGGTATCTGCGAGCCAAAGCACCGAGCTATCGCCTGAACGGAAACGAGATGTTCGCTTTCGGCACCAGTGTCGGAGGGCAGCTTGTTGCGCTCGCCGCTCTTACCGGTCGGCATTCAGCCTTCGATGTCGGGCCGTATCAGACGGAACCGAGCAACATTCTTGCAGTTGCAGACATCTTCGGGCCAGCGAACCTTACCGAGCGAGCATCAGGGTTCTCTCCCTCCGACATTGAGCAGGTCTTCGGCAAAACCGATCGACGGGATCTGGTTCTTGCTAGCCCAACGCATTTCGTTGCTCCAAACTCGCCACCCATTCTTCTTGTCCAGGGTATCGACGATACGAAGGTCTTGAAGTCGCAATCATTCGAGTTCTACAAGGACCTCAAGAGCGCGGGTGACGACGCTCGGCTCGTCTTGGTGCAGAACATGGGCCACATGTTCATGCGAGTCGGCCCAAAGCCACTTGACCCCAGCCTTCGCCAGATTGGGAGCGACATCGTGAACTTCTTCGACAATCACCAGAAGATGTGAGGTGCAGTGATCCTGATACGTCAGATCACCGTTGCACGCTCAGCTGCCAAGGCTTCCCAGAAGCGAACTGCAGCCAAGGCTCGGCGTCGAACACGCCACTCACGCTCGGAAGGTACGGCGAAGGTGGCGTCACCTCCGATGAACTGGGACACCTACGATCAGGTCGTCATCGGCTCTTTCGTCAGCGTGCTGCGGGAGCACGTTCCAGCGTCCGGGCACACCCTTCAGCTCGAACTCCCCCCGATCAACAGACTCGAGCCCGATCCCACGATGAGTTCTGTCACAGTCCTCGAGACTAGGACTTCGCTTGGCCGAGCCAACGCGTCGATCCTCGCCGCAATGTTGACGCCGAGCCCGGTGATATCGTCGCCGCGAGAACGTCCCTAGCCGACCCAGCGCATTGCTCAGAGCCTCGTCCTCCCAGGCCAGCTCGACGTGCGAGATAAAGCCCGGGATCACGACGAGATCCGAACGCTCCAGTACCGAAGGTCTGGTAGGCAATGTGGACGCCGTCGTCAGCCCTGGCGTAGTGGGTCTCTGGCACCCGGCCCACGGGACCACTTGATCAGGCCCCGAGACCACGTGCCTGAGCGGCGCAGACCGTCGGATTCCAGCAGGTGGATTGGCCGTCCCGACGACCCAAAGGTGCCAAATGTGCCCCACCTTCCGGGCGAGCGCACCGAGCACCCAGAGGGCCCGCTCGTCCGAAGAAATCGTGATCCGCGAGGGTTCGGAAGTTCCTATCTCTCGCGAGATTCCCCAACGGAGCGGAAGACGGGATTCGAACAGGCGGCCCTCACCTTGACAAGGTGGCGGTCTTCGTTCGTGTGCGTCCGCCCGGTCCACTGAAGCGCGCTTCCGTCCATCCAGGTTTCAGCCCGTCCGCTGAGTCGATTCCAAGAGTCGAGCGATCAACTATCACGTCTCCGGCCATCCGAAGGGACGATCACTACGGGAATGCTGGAGTGTTCCGCGAGCTCAAGGCTGGTGCTACCCAACAACGAGCCAGAATGCTCTCCGGACCCACGAGATCCGACAACTATCAAATCAACAGAGTGTGGCGCAGCGATCATTCGAAGCAGTGCAGAGCACGGATCCCCGTCAACGACGAGCCACTCCACCGCAGTCGGGCGCATTCCGGCGCCGACAGCGATCTCAAACACGACCTCTTCGTGTGGAGTCAGGCGACCCGAAAGCCCCGCGTGCTCCAAGAGGCCCACCGCGTGAACCACCTCAAGTCGTGCTTGAACCGAAGCCGCGAAGCTGGCCGCCCAGATGAGAGCAGTCCTCGAGTCGCTTGAGCCATCGAAACCCACCGCGACCCTGTCGATTGCATTCACCATTGGCAACCTCCCTATTGAAGACCAGCTGCTGCCGAGCTTCGAGCGATCTCTGCGGAGGCGATTGCCTCTCGCCCAGGCCCTCCAAATGTGGGGGGCTCGACATCTACCGGTAAATCGAGCAGGGTGCTCAATACGGCGGTTACTGATGCACGCAGTGCTCTGGAGTGGTATCCCCCCTCCAGGAACAACGCGAGCCGACCCGTACAAGGCGTAAATGAATTCACAAGTTGAGCGAGCTGCGCAAAGTCTCCAGTGGATAGGGCGAGTTCACCCAGAGGGTCTGCTCGGTGAGCGTCGAAGCCACAAGAGACCAGGACCCAGTCCGGCACAAATCGATCGATCACTGGGCGAGCGATCTGCTCGAGAGCACATCGAACAATGTCTCCGGTCGCACCACGAGGTAGTGGAATGTTGACGGTGAGGCCGAAAGCGTCTGGGCTCCCGACTTCTTGAGCTCTACCTGTGCCCGGGAAGAGGGGCCACTGATGGGTCGAGACATAAAGAACCCGGGGATCATCCCAAAAGATGGATTGCGTCCCATTTCCGTGGTGGACGTCCCAGTCAATGATGAGCACGCGCTGCCCTCTCGCCGCCAACGCCGCCGCGCTGACGGCAACGTTGTTGAGCAAGCAGAATCCCATGGCGCGGTCGGCTTCAGCGTGGTGGCCAGGTGGCCTTACGGGGACGAAGGCAACGCCGTCACCCTGCCGCTCCAAGGCCGTGATCGCCTCGAGCCCAGCACCGGCTGCTCGGCGAGCCGCCGTGAAGGAATCCGTCTGTGCATATGTATCTGGGTCGAGGTTTCCCCCTCCCTGGCGGCAGAACCGGTCCAGTTCGTCGAGGTACTTGGCCGAGTGCACCCGTGTCAACGCGTCGTAGTCCGCTTCCGGTGCGTCCACGTAGTTGATGGCCCCGTCGATATGGAGATCGCGTACGCCATCCATCACCGAGAAGATCCTGCCCTGCTGCTCGGGGTGGGACGTGCCCCCGTCATGCGCAGAGGCACCCGATGGTCCAGCCACTATCAGCATTCGCGAGTTCCCTCGACGTGTCCGATCGACGGACAACGATTGACTTGCCGCATCCTGTCTCGCGCGGCCAATGCCGAGCGGTACGACTCTGTCATCTCGATCCCGAATCGCAGTGAGACGACTCCGCACTCGAGCTTCGATGACACTTCGAACCCGGAATGGTAGAACACGTCGAGCATGGTCCTGTTCTCGAACAGGGTTTCGGCGAGGAAGGTGCTGATACCGCGCGCTCTGGCAGCTCTGCCCAGCTCGTCCAGCAAGAGGGACCCGAGCCCGTGGTGCTGGTAATCATCGGCTACCACGAAGGCCACCTCGGCTTCTGAGGTACCAACGCGTCGGTCGAACCGGCCTACAGCAATCAGCTCTTCCCCTGTCTCGACCACGAGGGCCAAGCGGTCGACGTAGTCCACGGAGGTGAACCGCTCGACTTCACCAGCCGAAAGGGTCGGATGAACCGTAAAGAACCTCAGGTAGGTCGATCGTTGAGAGAGATGCTCATGAAACGTCACCAGGAGCAGTGCATCATCGGGTCGGATCGGACGCAGGCTGCAGCGAGTGCCATCCGACAAGACAATCTCGACCCGCAGATCGCTTGGATAGTTCGGGGGGACTCTCAGCACGGAGGTTCTTCTTCGGAGCCGCCCACCATCGTGAGGACTATTGGCTCATCCCCCTGAAATCCGGGTGCTGAGTCATCGCTCAGACGCATCTCCGTGGGCACGATTCCATCATCGCTTCCGGCACTGCGGTCGGGATAGGGACGTTGGTCCTGGCGCGTCAGGCCCAGAGTCCCTTTCACGTCGACTCGGCCACCGACGCAGTGGCGTCGCATTTCGGCTCGCTCAGTTCGTTGGACTATTCTCATATGGAGCGACAAAGTGCACGAACCGCGAGACCCGGCGCTTGATCCGCCGTTCCAGTCGTTCCGTGTGGGTAGAGGTGATTCGGGGGCTCCGCGCATGCGGGGTTCGGTAGAAGCGAGTCTTGGCCAGCTCGACGAGCAACAGGTAGACCACGACCATTCCAAAGAGTAAGAGGAAGAAGGTCGTCGGTAGCGGCGTAAACCCCAGAAGGTGAGCCAGACCGGTATACGGAAGTATGGCTCCGACCAGAGCCGCTCCGGTCGGCACAACCAACATCGGCCAACTGGGCCGACTCTTGAAGAACGGGACCCGTCGAGTCCGGATCACATAGATGACCAGAGTCTGCGTGGCGATCGACTCGACGAACCAGCCCGTTCTGAATTCGACGTGGCCGGCATGGAGCACGGCGAGCATGACCCAGAAGGTCAGAAAGTCGAAGAGGAAGCTTACGGGACCGAATACCGACATGAACCGACGGATGAACTTCATGTCCCATGCCGCTGGGCGTGCCAACGCCTCGGGGTCAACCCGGTCGGTCGGGATCACTAGTTGTCCCGTGTTGTAGAGCAGATTATTGAGAAGGATCTGCGAGGGCAGCATCGGGAGGAACGTCAGAAAGATGGAGGCGCCCGCCGCACTGAACATGTTGCCGAAGTTCGAAGAGGTGGCCATGAGGACATACTTCATGGTGTTGTTGAAGATGCGGCGACCCTCCATCACGCCGTCCGCCAACACGCCTAGGTCCTTGTCGAGCAGGACCACGTCAGCGGCGTCCTTTGCCACATCAGTTCCAGAGTCCACCGAGATGCCGACGTCTGCGTGATGCAACGCCACGGCGTCATTGACCCCATCGCCGAGGAACGCCACGTCCTTTCCGGTGCGACGGGCCACTTTGATGATCCGGGACTTCTGATCGGGCCCGATCCGTGCGAATACCGTCGTGGTCAGGATCGCCGCTTCGAGTCCGTCGTCATCAAGTGCCTCGACCTCCTGACCGGTGAGCACTCCTGCACAGTCGACCCCGATCTCCGAACACACCTTGGCCGCCACGATGCCGTTGTCCCCAGTGATGATCTTGACGTCCACTCCAAGGCGTTTCAGCTGGTCAATGGACGTACCTGCGTCGGGTTTTGGCCGGTCGGCGAACGTCAGGAAGCCCGCCAACTCAAGTCCCTGCTCGTCGGTCGCGGTCAACGACGGCAAACCCTGCCCCGATCGGGTGCCGACGGCGACCACGCGGGCCCCTTCGGAGAACAGCGCTTCCAGCGCTTTGCGGGCGCCACTAGGGAACGTTTCTGCAGCGGTCGAGGACGACCTCTGGCGCGCCTTTTGTGACCACGAGCAGGTCCCCATCTGGTGCCTCGACCAGCACCGAAGCCAACTGGCGTTCGTGGTCAAAGGGGAGCAGACCCAATCGAACGTAGCGAGAGGCATCGACTGCGACGTCCCCTCGCAGTGCCACAGCGGGAGCGGACCAGAGGGCCTGATCCAGCGTATTCCCCCCGACCGGGCCGTGTTCCGTCACCGCTGCTTCGTTGCAGACAAGTCCAAGCAGCAGGGGGCGATCGCTCTCCTCGCCGAGCGAATCGAGACTCCGTTCAAACGTGATCAGACCTTCTGTGAGGGTGCCCGTCTTGTCGGTGAAGAGGATCTCGATGTTGCCGAGGTCCTCGATGGCCACCAGTCGCTTCACGAGCACCCTCTTTGCCGCCAACGCCTTGGATCCCGACGAGAGGCTCACCGTGACGATGGCCGGCATCATCTCGGGCGCGATACCCACGGCTATCGCTAGGGAAAAAAGCAGCGCTTCTATAAACGGCCTCGAGAGCGCGACGTTGACGATGAAGATGAACGCGGTCAGGACCGCTGCCACACCGAACAGGAACCGGGAGAAGCGCGACAGACCCACCTCGAAAGCCGTCTGGCCCTGATGTTCGGACAAACCAGCCGCGATGCGCCCGAAAGCGGTCCGGGCGCCCGTCTGGACCACAACGCCGAGGGCCGACCCCTCATGAACAATTGTTCCCATGAAGGCACAGCCCGGCTGGTCCTGTGACATGCCCTCTGTAACGGACGCTCACGGACTTGACCACCGGCATCGACTCCCCGGTCAGAATCCCTTCGTCGCACTCGCACTCGTCGACGCTGAGCAGGCGGAGGTCAGCGGGAACGAGATCCCCAATGCGGAGCGCCACCACGTCGCCCGGAACGAGGTCTGTGACGGGCACCCGACACGTTTGCCCATTCCTCCGAACCTCTGCGTCCTGTCGGATCTGAGCCCGGAGAGAAGCCATTGCCATTTCGGCCCGGTACTCGTTGAAGAAGCCGAGGCCAACGCTGAGAAAGACGATCACGGCGATTATCACGGCATTGGCGCCACCACCGGTGAACCCCGACACGAGCGCCGCCCCAAGCAGAAGCAGCAGGATCGGGTTCCGAATCTGGCGAAAGAGAACCGCCATGGCACGTACGCGATGAACGGCAAGCGCATTTGAGCCAAACCGACGAAGACGCTCCTCCACTTCGACGGAGGTGAGCCCTTCAGGACGGCTCCCAAGAACTGAAAGAGTCTCCTCGGGCGAAAGCACTGCGGCCCGAGCGAGATCCAACTCGGGCAGAGGGCATGTGGTCAAGACCATCACGTCAGTCTTTCCGTGTGGCCATCAGTCAGAGGGGATTGGCTGATTCTTGTGGAATTCACGCGCTCCAGTGTTCGCTCTCGGCACGCCACGCGATCTGTGATCTCTACCGGCTCAGGATAACTTTGACCGCTCCGGTCTCCCCAGCGCGCTCGAAGACATCATAGGCCTTCATCATGTCGTGAAGGTCAAAGTGGTGAGTGGCAAATCGACCAGCATCGATCTGGTGAGAGGCAACCAGGCGAAGCAAGGTCGGTGTTGAATAGGTGTCGACCAGCCCAGTCGTCACGGTTACGTCACGAATCCACAGCGTCTCGAGGTGCAGAGTGGCGGGGGCGCCGTGGACGCCGATATTGGCGACGTGACCTCCGGGTCGAACGAGCTCAGTGCAGAGTTCGAAGCTGGCCGGCACGCCGACCGCTTCGATTGCGACATCCACGCCCAGGCCGTCGGTCAGCTCCTTGACAAATGCGACGGGATCTTCACGACCGTTGTTCACGGTCAGGTCCGCGCCGAATGTCTTGGCGGCCTCCAGCCTGGTGTCGGCAAGATCCATCGCGATGACGTGACTCGGGGAGTAGAGGCAGGCTCCGAGAATGGCAGAGAGTCCGATGGGGCCGGCGCCAACGACGGCGACGGTGTCAGCCGGTCGCACGCGACCGTTCAGAACGCCGACTTCGTACGACGTGGGCAGGATATCGGCGAGCATGAGGATCTCCTCGTCGCTCGCTCCCGCCGGCACCTTGTACAGCGAGGTATCGGCAAAGGGAATCCGGACGTACTCAGCTTGGGTCCGTCTATGAGGTGGCCGAGTATCGAACCACCCCCGCCGAGGCACTGGCCGTAGCGGCCATCGCGACAAAGGCGGCATCTCCCACATGCGCTGATACATGAGACGAGAACCCGATCACCACACACCACGGTGGTGACCGCCGAACCGACGGTTTCGACAGTCCCCACGGCTTCATGTCCGAGGATGCGACCCGCTGTTACCTCGGGAACGTCCCCCTTCAGGATGTGAAGATCCGTCCCGCAGATGGTCGTGCAGTCAACGCGTACAACAGCGTCTGTGTTGTCCTGAATCGTCGCGGTCGGCACTTGCTCCCAACCCTTGCGTCCAGGACCGCTGTAGACAAGTGCCACCATGGAGATCTCCGGTTCTCTAGGTCTAGCTGCGTTCAGTTTCGACGTAGAGCCGTCTCAAATGTCGGTTCCGGTCTTGTCACCGCCTGGGGCAAGTATGAGCCCTATGAGCGCCGATTCCTTAGGGACCAAGGTCCCGACAGACGTGACGTTTGTCTGCTGTTAATCAGGGTCACATTCAGTAATTCTCAACGGGTGCTGAGATGGCCGCAAGAACTGAGTCGAACTGCTGATTCGACCCCGCCAAGCGATTCGTGGAGACCCTCTGTCGGCCCAGCTGGCGAGAAACGACCCAGTCGCACTTGTCGCCGGTCGAATAGCTCAAGGATGACGATTACCAACTTATGTGAATCGACACGGCATGAGACGAATCCGATATCCGAGACCGGATCGCCACCTCACGAGGATTCTTGAATCTGAATCATGGAACCAACGAATGGGACGAATTCAGAGCTGCGAATAGCTGAGACTCATATCTCGATCCTCATCTTCGCCGGAGACAGGGTCTATAAGATTCGCAAGCCCGTCCATTTCGCTTTTTTGGACTTCAGAGATCGCGCCAACCGCGCCGCGGACTGCCACCGCGAGGTCGAACTCAATCGTCGCTTGTCGCCAGACGTGTACCTCGGTGTGGCCGACATCGTTATGGATGGCGAGCCTGTCGATCACATGGTGGTCATGCGGGCTCTTCCCGAGGACCGCCAGTTGGTTTCGTTTCTGCGGAGCGATGCATCCATCGAGACATGGCTGGACCGAGTTGCCCTCACCTTATCGTCGTTCCATGCAACCGCGGCCCGCTCTGTGGAGATTTCTGCGTCCGCCAGCCCATCGGCACTCGCGGGCAAGTGGAAGGAGAATTTTCGAGGAAGTCGCACGACTCGACGACAACCCGTTTGATCCATCGGTCGAGACCGAGATCAGGGCTCTCGTCGATCGGTGGTTGAGCTCGCACCGTGCGCTTCTGGAGGCCCGGATTGCGGACGGGCACATCTGCGACGGTCACGGAGACCTGCAAGCCTCTGACATCTTCTGCCTCGACGACGGGGTGCGTATCCTGGATTGCCTCGAATTCTCAGACACATTGCGCTGGGATGATGTCTGCGCCGACGTTGCCTTCTTGGCAATGGACCTAGAGCGTCTTGGCCGTCCCGACGCGGCTCGCATCTTCGTAAGGGCGTACGAGCATCATTCGGGAGGCCGCCTCCCACCGTCTCTTCTGCACCTCCACATCGCTCTGCGGGCGTACGTGCGAGCCAAGGTTGCGTGCCTTCGTTCCGAACAGAACGCGTTGGCTGCGGACTCGGCTCGCGATCTCCAGGTGCTGGCCCTAAAACACCTCCGCAGTGCCCGGTCGGCGCTCGTGCTCGTTGGGGGCCTCCCAGGTTCCGGGAAGAGCACGCTTGCGGCCGGTCTGGCTGACGAGACCGGGTGGGTCCTCGTGCGTTCAGACGAGGTTCGGCAACAACGACCGTCTGGGTCCGATCGCTACGCGTCCAGCGCAGTCGTCGCCGTGTACCAGGACCTCCTCCGGACTGCTCGGGAGCACCTCGAGCAGGACGAGTCGGTCATTCTCGATGCATCCTGGGTCAGCCACGAGCAGCGGGAGAGAGCCGTCCACGTCGCACAGGAGACAGGGAGTGAACTCCTTGCGATTTGCTGTACGTGCGAAAAGGACGTCGGAGCGAAGCGGATTCGGCAGAGGCTCACGCGCGGAGATGACGTCTCGGAGGCCACGGTCGCCGTCAGAGATGCGATGGCGACGCGAATGGACCCTTGGCCTTCGGCCACCGTCGTCGACACCTCGCATACTGCGGCATCGGCCAACCTCGAGAGCGCACTGCGCCAGTTGGCCGCTTGTTGACAAGCGGAGAGCCTCGGGCATACCGCCCCGGGGGTAGGGACTTAGGTCCCAGGCAGTCAGGGCCTTCCTCCCTAGCCCATGAGCCTCATTCGAGGTCCAATGAACGCATCGACACGTTCTCTCCAGAACTGAAAGGAGATTTCGATGCGCCAAGTGAAGACCTCCAGCGCCAGCGCCTCGGAGTCCATGAGTTTCTCAACGACATCAATGAGGCGTTCGACGCAGTGCAGGCTGTCATTTCTCGACGCTGATTCGTACGCCGGTGGAGACGCACCAAGAACGTGCTCCGGGATGGTTTATGGATCCACTTTTCA
This sequence comes from uncultured Acidimicrobiaceae bacterium, assembly GCA_963764305.1. Classification (GTDB taxonomy): domain Bacteria; phylum Actinomycetota; class Acidimicrobiia; order Acidimicrobiales; family RAAP-2; genus Bog-473. The sequence goes on from CAVXSD010000010.1 coordinate 345,199, forward strand.
ACCGCGAAGGGACGGAACTGATGAGTAATGACAAGGCGACGTCAGACACGACCGTAGAGCTTCGTATCGTGGTGGGGGTGGAAGGCTCGGCCGGTGCGCTCAGAGCGCTGGAGTATGCAGCAAATCAAGCCGCCAGCACCGGATCGATCCTGCAGATCGTGACCGTTTATAACGGGCTCCCGGGATACGGCATCTTCACCCCGGTTGTTCTCGACCAAGAGGATGCCGAATCCGTGGTACGTGCGGCGACCGACAAAGTCGCAAAGTCCCATCCCGATGTGGTGACAAAGGGCGAGACCGTCTATGGCGTGGCAGGTCCTGTTCTGTCCGACGTGAGCGAGGGAGCATCGGCGCTTGTGGTGGGGACCCGGGGACACGGGCAGATTGTCGGCGCCCTGCTCGGCTCAGTGTCGGAGTACGTCGTCCATCACGCGCACTGCACGACCACCGTTGTCCGCTGAGTCGACGATTCAGACCACATTGTCGGCACGGCCTGCCCCGCCTACGGTCGATGGCTGTCCGACCGAACTTGACCACTGCCCTCGGCTTGGCCGGTGGTCACCCGTGGATCGATCGGCCTACATGATTCCGACGAGTTTCACCGTGATCGGAGGCGCGATTGTGATTCGGCTGCTGTTGTCTTGGTCGCCGTCCTGTGCGTGGCCAGTAAACTGCTGCTCGGCGGAGCTAGTCGGGTGACTTCTCGAAGACGGATCACATCAACTGCACGAAATGCGCTCCGAGGAGTCGGCTTTGTCGCCGGTGCTGTCGCGTTCGCCGGTGTTCTGGCAGTGGTGTCCTACCCTCGCTGGCGGACCTGGTGCCTCACGTGGGGTGCGTCGGCTCAAGAGGAGACGCAAGCCCTTCCCGGTGACGACCTATTGGACGACCCTGACCTGGTCTCTACCCGCGCCGTTTCGATCGACGCCGCTGTCGGCGATGTCTGGCCGTGGTTGGCCCAGATGGGATCAGGTAGGGGTGGTCTGTACACCTACGACTGGATCGAGAACCTCTTCGGCCTGCACATGCACAGCGCTGACGTGATCCTTCCGCAGTTCCAGGACCTCCAGGTCGGCTATGCGCAACGACTCGGCAAGAACGGACCCGTACTACGTGTAGCGGTGGCGGACTGGAACGCTGCACTGGTCCTGCGCTCGGACGATGGCAACTGGGTCTGGGCTTTCTGCCTGACGCCCGATGGGAACCAAACCCGACTCGTCAGCCGAAACAGGATCTCAACACCCGGAGCACGGAAACTGTCTCGGACGTTCTTCAAGTACGTCATGGAGCCGGGAAGCTTGGTGATGGAACGCAAGATGCTGCTTGGCATAAAGCAACGCGCCGAGCGGCTGGCGCTAGCTCTCAATTAGACCCACCCGTCTGGCTAACGTCGGAACAGGTGTCCCCGGAGGCAGGTTAGGCCGTGCCCCGACCGCCACGTCGGAGTCAGTGCTTGAGGCGCCGTCTGTTCAAGCGTGGAGCTACTCGTCCTCAGGCCGTCACTTGTGGCGAAGCTCTGATCCGTTCGAGTTCTTGTGCGGAACGGCCCTGCACGGCCGGCCGGTTGGGCAGGGCGACCAGGACGACCAGACCTGCGACACCGACGATCACCGAGGCAATGATCAGCGCGAGATCCATGCCCGACACAAAACCTCGACGAGCAGCGTCGGCCAGAAGCTCTCCTGTTCTACCCGGTGCATGCTGGGCGACCGCCAGGGCGCCGCCGAGAGACCCAAGAATGAGCTGATTGATGTTGGTGGGAAGGTGCTGGTGTGCCAACAGCGGCGTCATGAAGTTCCGGTAGCGGATGAAAAGAGCGGTACCGAGAACCGCCACGCCGAGTGCTCCCCCCAGCTGCATGGACGTGTCGCTCGTGGCCGATCCGACTCCCGCCTCCTCTTTCGGCAGCGATCCCATGATCGAATCCGTGGAAGGGGCGAGGGCGAGTCCGACGCCCGCACCCATGAGTAGGAACCAGGGCAGCGCTTGGCGGTAGGTGTCGTGCACGGTCGTCCCCGAGAGAAGCCCAAGGCCCAGGGCGATCAGCAGGAGGCCGGCGGAGACAACGACCTTCGTACCGAGCCGCCGCACAGCGAAGACCGAGAGCGGGGCCACTATGAGCAGCACGAGGGCGATGGGGCCGATCGCGAGCCCGGTTTTGAAGGGGTCGAAGCCGAGGCAGAACTGGAGGTACTGGGTCATGAGGAAGAACATCCCCAAGAGCGCGAAGAGCACCAACCCGAGCGAGGCAATCGCCGCGCTGTAACGACGGTTGCGGAAGAAACGCAAGGGCAGCATCGGGTGGTCGCTGCGACGCTCCCAGAGGACGAAAAGCACAAGAGCGATCGCTCCGAGGACGAACGCACCCACAATGGACGTCGCCGTCCACGTCTGGTCTGGCGCCTCGATGATGGCCCAGAGGAGCAACTCGAGACCCACGATCGACAGTGCCGCCCCGACCGGATCGGCACGTTGCGCGGACGGATTCCTCGAGTTCGGGACTACAAAGGCTGTGGCGACGAGGCCGGCCAATGCGATTGGCACATTGATAAGGAACACAGAGCCCCACCAGTAATGGACCAGGAGAAAGCCGCCGAGAATGGGACCGATGGCGACACCCAGACCAGCCGTTCCGGACCAAACTCCGATGGCGCGGCCTCGCTCTCGATCACTGACGAAGACGTTGGTCAAGATGGACAACGTGCACGGCATCAGGGCCGCGGCTCCCACCCCCATGACGGCCCGGGCGATGATCAGGCGGTCCGGACTCAGTGACCACGCGGCAAGCGCCGAGCCGGCCCCGAAGACCACCATCCCACCCATGAACACCCACTTGCGTCCCGCGCGGTCACCGAGCGCTCCGAAGGTGAGCAAGAGACCGCCGAAGACGACGGCGTAGGCGTCGACGATCCACTGCAGCTCGCTGGAGGTGGCATGCAAACTGCGGACGATTGACGGCAACGCGACGTTGAGGATCGTGTTGTCGAGGCTGATGAGTAGGAGCGTCACAGAGAACCGACAGGATTGCCCATCGTCGACGCTGCGGAGGGCTCATCGATCTCCTATCTCAATGCAGCTTGCAGGTACTCGGGAAGACCTGACCGTACACATAGTTATGCCTGATTCGCTCCGGGGCGATCTGCGTCTTCCCTGGCTGCAACAGCGCTCAACTCGCTCTGGCTCACACCGAGCCGGCCGGGGGTCCGAGTCCCACAGCGCCCACCGCCTCAGTTGGAGAAGGCAAGGGGGCCGGGCGTGGACGGGACGAAAACCCCGCGGGTAGGCGGCGAGTCGGCGAGGCGGCGAGGCGGCGAGGCGGCGAGGCGGCGAGGCCGGGCACGGCCCACCGGGGCTGGGGCGCACGGGGCGGGCGGGTCCACCGGGGACAGGGGCCGGCGCAGGGGGCAGGTGGCAGGTGGCAGGTGGCAGGTGGCAAGGGGCAGGGGCAGGGGAGGTACTTTGGCGAGAATCCAGAGCGTTGGCACTGCCCAATATCGAATCGCACCATGGGGGCAGGGCTTTGATCGTGGCGGAACCGTTCGGTATCCAGCAGTTTCGAGCGGTCAAGCCTTCACCCCGCCGGGTTCCTTTGAGCAGCCCGAGGTTAGGCTCCGTTGTTCGAACGGGTTCCGGAGCGCAATGCTCCTGAAGCAAGAGTTGGGTCAGCTATCGGTATGCACATGTTGCGGCTGTTTTCGGTGGAACATCGTGCCCCGGCTGCCACGGAGTCCCGAGTTTGGGCAAGACGAGTCGATCGAGTCCATACCAACCCGCTACACGCCACGCCAGGATCAAGAGCAGCGAAATGATGACGAACAGCGGATTAACCCCGGCGGTTCCGGCGAAGATGTAGGTGAAGTTCAACATCGCGCCGACAAGGGCGGCGATTCCGGTAAAGAGGCCCACGATCAGCAGGACGCCGATGACGAGCTCGGTGAGCGAGACGAGAGGACCGATCCACCCATAGCTACTGTCTCGGATCCACTCGAGGAAGTTGACGTACCACGAGTACGCGACGTCAGGATGCGGTCCCGTGGAGTTCTTGACCGCCGCGGCGGCGAAGCCCTTCACCGCGACGCCTCGAGGAACGCTCACGCCATGAATCACGCAGGAGCGGATCCAGCCGCAGTTGGCTGTGCCCGTCAACGAGTACTGACTTTCACCCCACTGCCAAAACTTCCACGTAAGGTTGCCGCCGAACGTCTTGCCCCAGCCAGAGATGAACCATTCCCAGCCGAGGTACAGCCGCAACACCAACCAGAGCCACGCAAAAGCAGTCGACGCGAACAGGCGCTTAGCGATCTGGGGCTCGTCGAAGTAGATCGGCTCGACCACGGATCCACCCTCCTTTGGGCAACCTGAGCCAAACGATCGCTTCGCCCGCCATGCCCTGCCCCAGTACACCGGCCAGGTGGGACACCCCTGCCGTGTTGCTCCTTACTTCGGGCCCGCAGTACCGACCTGCCTATTCGAAGACCACCGCCACCCGCCCATCGGGCAACGGTTGCAATCCTTCGGTGCGCCGATAGCGATGCTGCTGGGCCTTCGCTCATCACGCAAAGCTCACCAGTGTCGCTCTCGGTCGGACGCTCCTGTCCGTCAATCGGACCACGATTGAGCACCGCACCCACCGACTGAGATCCTGCGCCATGCACCCAGAATCTCAGAGGTCAACGTTGATGGAATCGAAAGTGACCCCGTACGCTGCCGGATAGGTAGGACGATCGGACTTAGTCTCTTGAGGGGGGTGGATAACACCCTCCCAGTACCCGGACTGCTCTTGGACCTCGTCGAGCGGGAGGTGTGGCCGACCGACTGGGAACAAGCCAGGCGCTTCGAGGATGCCTACCCGGGCACTTACGACGACGCAAAGCACAGGGCCGAGTCAGTGACCGGCTTACTGGCCTTCCGCGGCTCTGGCCGGACTCGTCGGTGGTGCGTCGGCGTTCTCGGAGGGGGGCGCAGGTGCACCACCCACAACCGGGCTCGCGGGTGTTCCGGTCCTGGGCGCTCTCGTCGGATGGGCGGCGGCCTCGGCGCTCTTCCCCCATCGTTCCACCTCTCCGAGGAGGATGGCCTCCGTGTGGTCGACGAATTGGCCGATGTCGCCGTCCGCTCCGTCAAGACCAGGGCGATCCGGGGCGAGGAGCCCGAGAGCGTCCAGGGCGCGGTCATACGTCCGGGCCAGGGTGTCGAACTGATAGGTCGCGGCATAGCTAGCGATGGCCGCACTAAGCGCAGCAGCGGCGGCGGCGGCGATGGCCCAGGCCCGCCGCTGGCCCCCGATGTCCGCGGTGCCCAGCGCCGCGGTCAGCGCAGACACAACGAGGAATACGCCCGACCAGACGCCCGCTTGGTGCTGCGCGCTCTGGAATTCGTCAGAACGTGCTCGATAGAACCGTCGTTGGTCGTCGAAACGTCGGGATTGGTAGTAGTCGAGCGCCTCTCTCGCATCCTCGTCCATCACGATCCCCTCATTCGTTCTGATGGCATATAGCGGCAACTCTGCTGCGCAATTCGTGGCAGTGGTCGATCTGATTCTGACCCTCTGGTACCGGATGAGACACGAACGTAAACGAGAGGGACCGGAGCCGTTCTGCCTTCCTTCGCTCAGATATGTACTTGTGCAGCGACCCGTCCTGTTGGACGAGCGCCGTCATCGTGGCGGTCGCGGCTGCAAGTGTGGCCACGACGACGCCGATCCACGCCGCGGTGGTGAACGAGGCCTGTGCCGCCGCGAAACCCGTCGCGAGCAGGCTCCCGATGATCATCGCCACGCGTTGGCGTCGGTGGCGATTCTGGGCGGCCAGGGCGCGACTACTGGCGTCGGCGAACGGGCCATCCATCACCTCCCGGGCGAACGCGATGCGTTCGGCCAAGCGCGGGTAGCTCTCCTCGAGCCCCACAGGATGCAGTTCCTCTCGAGCGGGCCGGTATCTGCCGAGCACGGGGAACCGACGCAGCAGCGCTGGCTTACGCAACGTCGCCCCTACCTTGGCCAGCCAAGACTCACTCATCTCCGTCTCCCTAGAGCTCATCTCCGTCTCCCTAGAGGCTCATCTCCGTCTCTCTAGAGCTCATCTCCATCTTCTTAGGGTGCCGACGAAACGCTTCCCTTCAACCACAGTCCTATCAGTTCCGGATCCGGAATGGAGGACCACCTTCGGTGCGCTGCTCCTCCGCCAACTCTCAACCAGTCGGTGACGATGATGATCGTGGGAAGAGAATTCGCTGGTGCGGTTAGCGCCCGGAACGTAGGGGGTCCATCTCGATGATGAAGAGGCCGCTCGCCTCGGCCTGACGCACAAAATCATCGGTGACGCTCGGTGGTTCCTCGGTGGATAGATGGCGGACTACGACAGCCAGCACACTATCGGGGGCAAGGGAATCAGCACGCTCGATGAGTGCCTGATTCGCCGTGCGGAAAGCCGCTTCGTTCACAGGAAGGTCCAAAGATACAAGGGAGTTCTGTGACGTGTGGGTGGCGGCGCCCCGAGCCTCGTCGAACGATCGTTCCCATCTCGATCCCCGATCGGAGACCGATGTCTCTCGGAACTGCGCGGGTTCGAAGGGTAGAACGAGATGAATGGGAACGGACCGCTCGAGTGCCGACTCGACAAGCACGAGATCGGCACCAGCAGCCGCTGAAGTGACGACTCCCTCAGGTGCGAGCACGCGGAGTAGGGAGTCGAACCGCCGCCGCACAAACTGCTCACGATCGTCCGGAAAGCGAGCCGGCTTGCGATACGGTCCATCTACGCGGTTGCCCGCATGAACCAGGATCATCGACGCCACCCTAGGCCCTTCCGAGCGAAGGGCCCCGATACGGGTGGACTTACGTTAGGTGCTGCAGCCCGTGAGAGCCACAGGCAAAGAAGGGCTGCGTGCCAGTGAGGTCGAGGAGCTCGAGGGCCATGCCGTAGCGGACCTGCTCGGTTGGGCTCTGGGGCGTGATGTTGGCCAAGAACCTCTCGGCGTTAGAAACGTACAATTCCTCGGCTATTCCGCCCGGAGCGAGCTCGACTGAGAGGGCGTGGAGGCGACACACAACCCGCGTCCGATGGCTGCTAGGGCGGCACTGCCCGAGTGGGCGCTCATGTCGCATATCGAAGGGCACAGACCTTCATCGGCTCGGAACAGTCCGGTTCGCTTGAAGAACTGACCACGAACAGCCGCTCGGTTGGCACCCGTCACTCACGACGGTGTCAGCGTCACCTGCTCGAGTCCAGAGATCTCGATGAGATCGCCGATTTGGACATTGAAGGTGACGCTGGGCACTGCCCCGCGCCCTGGGTGGCCGCTGAGGATCTCATTGACGCCCTCGCTTGTGATGATGAAGGTGCCGCTCTGCCCAGCACCAGGAGTGGCTACATAGATACCGGGCCCAAGGTCCTGTCCGACCGTCCAGGTTCCTGCATAAAGGGTTACACCACTATGGGTCGTCACGAACGGTGTAGAAACCGGCGTGAAGAAAACCTGCGAAAGGCCAGAAATCTGAATCTGGTCGCCGTTCGATATCTGGACTCGGATCTTGGGAACTCCCCGGCTACCTGACGAGTCAAGAACCTCGTTGTACGACTCCGTGCCATTGACGATGAATTTGCCGCTCTGACCAGGACCCGTTGTCACGTCGTACAGACCGGGCGCCACATCGGTGCCGCCCGTGTAGTCCCCAGCGCCAATACTCACTGCGGTGCCCTTGACCGTTCTGGTAGGGGCCGTCGTCGTGGGTGCCGTCGTGCTCGTTGTCGATGTCGGTGTCGGTGTCGGTGTCGTTTTCGTGCTAAGCGGTGGGTTCGAAGTCGTGGTATAGCTCGTTGTTGCGTCTCGAGGCTGTGCCGTTGCGCTTGGCGGTGCAGATGTGCTCGATGCCACTGGATCGATTTGTGTGGTCCTCGATCGTGGCGCAGATGATACTGCTCGGTTGTTGGTGCGTCTTAGTGAACTTGGTGACCCGCTCGACGATGACGTCGACACTGACGATGGTGCAAGGGTCGGCAGTAGTGCACTGGGCATGCCAGATGGAAGCCCATTGCCGCCTGTCGACGTGAGCGGTGTTGTGGGTCCGCTTGTCATGGCGGGCGGAGCACTCGGCGAACCCGGATCGAGTGCCAGATACCCAAAGATCGACACAAGACCCAAGACACCAGCGATCCCGATCCCGTTTTGCAAATGTCGGATATTGACTACGTATGTGAACTCTTTAGGTCGATTGCGCTTCGCACGCTCACGCTCGGACATCTCATGACCTCTTGTACCCATGTGCACGAAAATGTTGCACGCCGTTCTGAGGATCTCTGGGGCCTGCCCATTCACAAGCCCTTGACCGCGGGTGCCGACTGCAACTTCCGTTTCAGACCCACGAACATGGTGCTCCTAATCGCCAATCGCTATGCCCCTGCTGCATCGCCACGACTTCGCCGCAGGCATTCACGGTGGTCTCTTGACCGACGACATCAATCGGTCGAAGTGTTCTGGGAGCCGAAGCCCCGACGCGCACTGCACCTCGACGCTCTTGGTACCCGCCTTTGAGGCCGGCGTCGATGAGGGCCTGGCGCTTCCACAGATGGAGGGGTCGCAAGCGAGACCCCGGACTCCTCGGAGAGCTTGCTCACCTGTTCGCGGCGACCAGGCACTCACAGATCGCCCGCCGAAACTCTCTCCCATATCGCTTGGGCATGGACTACCTCCTGGTAGCGCACCACCAAACTCTCATAAGCCTGGACCGCCAAACGGGGTCTAGGTGTTCTGCCATAGAGCGCGCTCGGAGGTGTCTGAGTTCATGAGATAGCGGACCGTGAGCGCGCTCGGAGGGATTCGAACCCCCAACCTTCTGATCCGTAGTGGCGTCCGGCCCGTCTACCCCGTCTTCGCCAGTTACATACTCCCAGTTCAGATGGGGTGTGATGTCCGCTGAGTGCAACGCCGTCTGCCCAATGTTGCCCGAAAGATTGCCAAAAGGATTGCCAAGCCGACGTTCAGAAGGTGATCGGACTCCTGCTGAGCGTTTCTTGTGCTTTGCGCGACATGTACCGGCCTCCGAACTTGGGGAATTCTGCCGTGCTTGCAACAGAGAATCGAATCTTCATGTGTGCGAAGCATTCCTGCCACGATCGCTGCGCCGATCAGAGCTTGCCTGCGGCGCCACGCCGCCCACGCCGTCACCGCAAGGGCACAGAGCTCTGCCACGTCGAGCCCCTACCCAGGTCAGGGTCCAATGGTTTGCGACATAGGGGGTGGAAGCGCCAGCGCCAGGAGCACGATCCAGGGATCAGCCCAAGACAGGCCACTACCAGAACGTCGAGGATCCGTCTTCGCCGGCGGCACGATGCAGCTGAGTCTGGAAAGCTGATCTAGCGCTGCTGGCGATGTGGCCCTCCGATCTCGTAGACGTCGTCGGCACCCCGAATGAGGTGATTACGCGGCTCAATAGCCCTGCCTGCACGTGCCCCGGTCCAACGCTTCGCCGTCACCATCACGGGTGCCGACGCATGGTCGGGGCCACCGTGGGTCGCTAGCCCTTCGATGGAGGACTCTTCCATTCCCTCCTTCTCGCCGGTTTATCCCGGCGCACCCACGAACCCTGCCTGCGACCCCCGGAATTGCCTGCGACCCCCGGAATTGAGAGCTCCCGCGTAGAGACTTTGTGCCCTAGTAGTGGCGCGCCAGCGAGAGCAAAATTGAAGCTCCGCAGGCCGCAGAACGGGGGAGACATCGTGCTAGGTCTCGACCCTGAAGCGTTGGACATGGTCCTAGAGGCGATCGGAGACTTCGCTCATCTGGAGTTGCCCGCCCAGAAACTGCTCGAGTACGACAGAAATGACCAGGTCCCGCTCGACGTGCTGCGGGCCATGTGCAGCGAGAAACTAGGCATCCAGTTGCTGTTCATTCCCACGGAGTACGAGGGGATGGGCGGTGGCACCTTTGACCTGTACCGGGTCTGCGAGGCCATGGCCCACATCGACTTGGGCGTGGCCACGGGCGTGCTGGCGACGTTCCTCGGTAGCGACCCCATCGTGGTCGGTGGCACACCCGAGCAGAAGAAGCATTGGCTCACGCGCATCGCCAACGAAGGGCTGCTGTTCGCCTACGGCGCCACCGAGCCCGAAGCGGGCAGCGACCTCGCTGCTTTGAAGACTACGGCTCGGCGAATCGAGGAGGACGGGCACGTCGTGTACGTCATCAACGGGGAGAAGCAGTGGATCAGCAACGGCGGCGTGGCCGACGCCTACAGCATCCTGGCCACCGCTCCCGATGGGCCAACCTGGTTCGTCGTTGAGGCCGGAGTGCCCGGGTTCGAGCACGGGAAACCTGAGGACAAGCACGGCATCCGGGCCAGCAACACCGCGGCACTGATGCTCGACGACGTGCGCGTTAGTGCCGACAGCGTGGTCGGTGGCGAAGAGGGCAAGGGGTTGCTGCAGGCCCAGATGGTCTTTGGCTACACCCGCCTGATGGTGGCCGCGTTTGGGCTCGGGGCTGGCTGGGCGGCCCTGGAGATCGCCATCCCGTATTCGACCGAGCGCATTCAGGCAGGCACCCCGCTGTCGGAAAAGCAGGGCTACATCCACAAGCTGATCGTGCCCCACGCCGTCGCGCTCGAGACCAGTCGGGCCTATGTCGAGGAGACGGCCGAGCGCATCGATGCCGAGGAGGGTTATTTCAACACCGAGGGCGCCATCGCCAAGTATCTGGCCACAGAAGCCGGCAACGCGGCCGCCGACGCCGCCATCCAGGCGCTCGGCGGTTACGGCTACGTCAGGGAGTTCCTGGTCGAGAAGATCCGGCGCGATGTCCGTATCACCACGATCTACGAGGGCACATCCGAGATCATGGAAATGACGATCGCCCGGGACCGCTGGCAGGACCACCTCAAGACACGTGGCCGGCACTATCACGACCGCGCCACCGAGCTCGAACAACTGCACGCCGAGCACCCCGGGGTCGGTGCCGGGATCGCGGCCCTGGCCGCCCACGCTCTGGCGGAGCTCCTCGAGTGGGCCCGGGTCGACCGCTTGACCCGAAACCAGCACGTGCTGCTCCGTTTCGGCGAGCTGATCGCCAAGGCGGAAGGGGCCGGGGCGCTGGCCCGGCGAGCGGCGAGAGCCGAGGCTGGGACCCTCAACGCCAAGGCCGATGGGCGCTTTGACGCTGCTGCGCTGTCCGCCGTGAGCCGGGTCTCGGCTCGTACCGCAGCGCTCGCCGTGGCCGAGCAGGGCCTGCGCTGGACCATTGGAGCCGACGGTTCAGGTCGAGACGTGGCCGCGGGCGCGTCAGCGATCGGGTTGGCGGCCATCCACGCCGCCCAGGCCGGACTGCTGGCTGACATGAATCGCGTGGCCGACGCCCTGTATGGGCGCCAGCCCTAACACAACACCGATACCGAACCGGAGGAGAAATGGGAGATCACCTGGACCGGGCCGTTGCGGTCGTCGGCGTCGGCGCCATCATGCCTGACGCGCCCGACGCGGCCACGTTCTGGGAGAACATCAAGCAGGGCCGCTACAGCATCAGCGACGTTGACCCGTCGCGGTGGGATCCGCAGCTGTACTACGACCCCGACCCGAAAGCACCGGATAAGACATACTCCAAAATCGGTGGCTGGGTCCGCGACTGGGTGTGGGAGCCGCGGGCCTGGGACCTGGCCGTCATGCCGCGGGTCGCCGACGCCATGGACGACACCCAGAAGTGGGCCGTGGCCTGCACCCATCAGGCGCTCACCGACTACGGCTACCCGGGGCGCACGCTGGACAACGACCGGGTGGCTGTGGTGTTCGGCAATGCCATGGCAGGCGAGCAGCACTACCAGACCGTGCTGCGGATCAGCTTTCCGGAGCTGGCCGGCGAGCTGGGTGACGCTCCCAGCTTCCGCTCTCTGCCCAACGACGTCCAGCAAGCGATCGTGGTCGAGTTCGGCGACCTCATCGGCAAGCGCTACCCGGAGATCACCGAGGACACCATGCCCGGTGAGCTCTCCAACTGCATTGCCGGGCGGGTCGCCAACCTTTTCAACTTCCGCGGTCCCAACTACGTGGTGGACGCGGCGTGCGCCTCGGCGATGGCGGCCATGAGCTCGGCCGTGAGCGGGCTCGTGGAGGGCGAGTACGACGCGGTGATCACCGGCGGCATCGATCGAAACATGGGCGCGGCCACCTACGTGAAGTTCTGCAAGATCGGCGCCTTGTCGGCCACGGGGACTCGTCCCTATGCCGAGGGTGCCGACGGATTCGTGATGGGCGAGGGGGCGGCCACGTTCTTGCTCAAGCGACTGAGTGACGCGATCCACGACGGCGACCGCATCTACTGCGTGCTGCTCGGGATGGCCGGATCGAGCGATGGGAAGGGAAAGGGGATCACCGCGCCCAACCCGATTGGCCAGAAGCTCTGCGTGGAGCGGGCCTGGCGCAACGCGGGCGTGGCGCCCCAGACGGCCAGCCTGGTCGAGGGTCACGGCACGTCCACGCGCGTCGGCGATGTGGTGGAGCACGAGAGTATGGCGGCGGTCTTCGGCGGGAGTGGCGTGCCCGCGGGTTCGATCGCCCTGGGCTCGGTGAAGTCGAACATCGGTCACCTCAAGGCAGGCGCTGGCGCCGCCGGCCTCTTCAAGATGGTCATGGCGATCCACAACAAGGTGCTGCCCCCCAGCCTCAATTTCTCCCAGCCAAACCCGGATATTGATTTCGCCAGCAGCCCCTTCCGAGTCAACACAGAGCTGCGCGAGTGGGAGCGGCCCGAGCATGGCGTCCGGCGGGCAGGGGTCAGCGCCTTCGGCTTCGGCGGCACCAACTTCCATGCTGTCCTCGAGGAGTACGTTCCCGGGCGGGACGACAGTGGAGCCCGCCAGTTCGCCGTGCCCGAGCCGAAGGCCGCGGCACGCGCCTTCCCTCCGGTACCGGAGCGTGACCGTGGCGCTGCCGTGGTCGGCGCCGCCACGGAAGCCGAGCTCGGCGAGCGGCTGGCCAGCCTGGCCGCGGAAGCCGGGATGGGACGCATCCCTCCGGCCGCCGCACCCTCGCCGGAGGCGCTGCGCTCCACCGAACGGATCGCCATTGACTTTGGCAGCGCCGAGGAACTGGCCGAGAAGGCCAGGCGGGCGCAGCAGGCCTTGGCCAGCGATGACGGCGCCTGGAAGCTGTTGCGGGCGCGTGGCATCTTCCGAGGTCGCGGCCCTGGGCCGAAGGTGGCCTTCCTCTATACCGGACAGGGTTCGCAGTACCCCAACATGCTGAGGACGCTGGCGGAGACCGATCCGGTCGTGGCCGAGGTCTTCGACGAGGCCGACCGGGTCATGAAGCCGCTGCTGGGCGGGAAGCCCCTGCGGGACTACCTATTCGTCGACCCGGACGACCAGGCCGCGGTGGCCCAGGCCGCCGAGGACTTGCGCCGCACCGAGATCACCCAGCCATCGGTGTTGACGGTCGATTGGGCCATCACCCGGCTCTTGGCGGAACACGGGTTTCGCCCCGATTTCGTGATGGGCCACAGCCTCGGCGAGTACGGGGCCCTGGTAACCGCCGGCGCCCTGCCGTTCGCCGATGCGCTCGAAGCGGTGAGCGCGCGCGGCCGGGAGATGGCCAACCTCGAGATCGAGGACCGGGGCCTGATGGCCGCCGTCTTCGCGCCACTCGCAGAGGTGGAGCAAGTCCTCACCAGCATCGACGGCAACGTCGTCATCGCCAACGTCAACAGCAGCAACCAGTCGGTCATCGGCGGGGCCAGCGTTCCGGTGGAACATGCGATTGACGCGCTCAGTGGCGCTGGCCATCACGTGGTGCTGTTGCCGGTGAGCCACGCCTTCCACACCTCGATCGTAGCCCCCGCCTCAGCGCCGCTGAAGCAGACACTCGCCCGGCTCCACCTCCGCCCGCCGCAGATCCCCGTCGTGGCCAACCTGAGTGGGGACTTCTATCCGATGGGAGCGGACGCACAAGCCGAGATGATCGAGATCCTGGGCCGGCAGGTGGCGTCGCCCGTTCAGTTCGTGAAGGGTTTGCGGACGCTGTATCAGCACGGGGCGCGGGTGTTCGTCGAGGTAGGACCGAAGAAGGCGTTGCACGGCTTTGTCGAAGAGATGTTCGGCGACGACTCTGGTGTGCTCGCCCTGTTCACGAACCATCCCAAGTGGGAGGACGGCGTGGCATTCAATCAAACCCTCTGCGGTCTGTACGCCGCCGGAGTGGGGCCCATCGCGGCGATCGACCCGGCGACAGCGACAAAGCTGATCCCCCCGTCCCGCTACGCGGAACTGGGCAAGTTCGTCGCGGAATATCTGGACCGGACCGTGGCCGTCGAGGGGGACGGGGCTGGGCCAAGACGGCCAGTAGTGGTGACCGGCGCCGCGCTGGGCCTACCTGGCACAGAGCAGGTCTTCGACCGAGCCAACCTCGGCCGCCTGCTACAAGGCGACCAGTGCATCAGCCCCATCCCGCCGGAGATGCGAGACGCCATCCTGGACCAACACATCACCCGTCTCGTCAAACAGCGCGATGGGAGCGGCAGCTTCGAGACCATTGACACCGCCGCCGACGTCATCAAGTTGGCGGGCCGCGCCGGAGCCTTCGATCCCGTGGAGGAGTTCGGCATCGACCCCGAGCGGGCCCTCGCACTGGAGAACTCGACCTGCATGGCGATCGCGGCAGGCTTGGATGCGTTGCGCGACGCCGGCATCCCACTGGTCCTGCACTACAGGACCACCCACATCGGCACTCGGCTCCCGGAGCGCTGGGGCCTGCCCGATGAGCTTCGCGACGACACCGGCGTAATCTTTGCGTCGGCATTCCCCGGTCTCGACGCCTTCGCCGGCTACGCGCGACGACTACTACACGGACAGATCCCGCCGAGAACAGTTGGCCACCCTGGAAGCGGTGCGGGCCAGCGCCACGAGCAGGGACGGCGCCGACACGGGCGCCCTACGTGCTGAGTTGGACCGGCACGTCGCAGCGCTGCGTGCCGAGATCGATGCCCACCCATACTCCTTCGATCGCCGTTTCCTGTTCCGCATCCTGTCCATGGGGCACTCCCAGTTCGCTGAGTTCATCGGCGCCCGCGGCCCGAATACCCAGGTCAACGCGGCGTGCGCCAGCACAACCCAGGCAATCACGGTGGCGGAAGACTGGATCCGGGCCGGGCGTTGCCGCCGTGTGATCGTCGTGGCCGCCGACAATGCGGCATCGGACAACCTCCTTGCCTGGATCGGCGCCGGCTTCCTCGCCTCGGGCGCGGCCGCCACCGACGCTGACGTGGAAGAAGCGGCATTGCCGTTCGACCGCCGGCGCCACGGGATGATCATCGGGATGGGGGCCGCAGCCATCGTCGTGGAGGTGGCCGAGGCCGCCGAGGAGCGGGGTATCCGCCCCATCGCAGAGGTGCTGTCGGGGGTCACGGCCAACAGCGCCTTCCATGGAACCCGTCTCGATGTGCACCACATCAGCGCGGAGATGGAGCGGCTGCTGACGGAGGCCGAGCAACGGTGGGGCGTCGACCGCCACGAGCTTGCTCCGCAGACTGTCTTCGTTTCGCACGAGACCTACACGCCTGCGCGCGGTGGAGCGCGCGCAGCCGAGATCGCTTCGCTGCGCTCGGTTTTCGGCTCCTCTGCGGATGAAATCGTGATTGCCAATACCAAAGGGCTGACCGGGCATGCGATGGGGGCTGGCATCGAGGACGTGGTCGCGGTCAAGAGCCTTGAAACCGGCCTGGTTCCGCCCATCCCCAACTTCAAGGAGACCGATCCGGAGCTCGGCGACCTGAACCTCTCACGTGGGGGCGCGTACCCCGTCCACTACGCGCTGCGGCTGGCTGCGGGCTTCGGCTCCCAGATCAGCATGATCCTGCTCCGGTGGGTGCCGGCACTCGATGGCCAGCGGCACGCCCCCGACGCGTTGGGCTATGAGTACCGCATCGAAGACCCGGAGCGGTGGCGTCACTGGTTGGCCCGGGTCAGCGGCCATGCGGACGCCGATGTCGACATTGTGCAGCACCAGTTGCGCGTCGTCGAGGCCACCCCGGTCGAGGAGGTTCCCGCGCCGGTCGAGGCCGCGCCGGTGGAGAGCACGGCGCCGGTCGAGGCCGCTCCGGTCGCTGCCGCGGTCGCTGAGGGCGAAGTCCGCGAGCGGGTTCTGGCCTTGGTGGCGCAGAAGACGGGTTACCCCCAGGACATGCTGGACCTGGACTTGGACCTGGAGGCGGACCTCGGTGTGGACACCGTCAAGCAGGCGGAGCTGTTCGCCACGGTACGGGAGGCCTACGGCATCGCCCGCGATGACAACCTCAAGCTGCGTGACTTTCCCACCCTTGCGCATGTGATCCGCTTCGTGATGGAACGGGCCGGTGGTGTAGCGGCCGCGCCGGTGGAGAGCACGCCGCCGGTCGAGGCCGCTCCAGTGGCCGCGCCGGTGGAGAGCACGGCGCCGGTCGAGGCCGCTCCGGTCGCTGCCGCGGTCGCTGAGGGCGAAGTCCGCGAGCGGGTTCTGGCCTTGGTGGCGCAGAAGACGGGTTACCCCCAGGACATGCTGGACCTGGACTTGGACCTGGAGGCGGACCTCGGTGTGGACACCGTCAAGCAGGCCGAGCTGTTCGCCACGGTACGGGAGGCCTACGGCATCGCCCGCGATGACAACCTCAAGCTGCGTGACTTTCCCACCCTTGCGCATGTGATCCGCTTCGTGATGGAACGGGCCGGTGGTGTAGCGGCCGCGCCGGTGGAGAGCACGCCGCCGGTCGAGGCCGCTCCAGTGGCCGGGCCGGTGGAGAGCACGGCGCCGGTCGAGGCCGCTCCGGTCGCTGCCGCGGTCGCTGAGGGCGAAGTCCGCGAGCGGGTTCTGGCCTTGGTGGCGCAGAAGACGGGTTACCCCCAGGACATGCTGGACCTGGACTTGGACCTGGAGGCGGACCTCGGTGTGGACACCGTCAAGCAGGCCGAGCTGTTCGCCACGGTACGGGAGGCCTACGGCATCGCCCGCGATGACAACCTCAAGCTGCGTGACTTTCCCACCCTTGCGCATGTGATCCGCTTCGTGATGGAACGGGCCGGTGGTGTAGCGGCCGCGCCGGTGGAGAGCACGCCGCCGGTCGAGGCCGCTCCAGTGGCCGGGCCGGTGGAGAGCAGGGCGCCGGTCGAGGCCGCTCCGGTCGCTGCCGCGGTCGCTGAGGGCGAAGTCCGCGAGCGGGTTCTGGCCTTGGTGGCGCAGAAGACGGGTTACCCCCAGGACATGCTGGACCTGGACTTGGACCTGGAGGCGGACCTCGGTGTGGACACCGTCAAGCAGGCCGAGCTGTTCGCCACGGTACGGGAGGCCTACGGCATCGCCCGCGATGACAACCTCAAGCTGCGTGACTTTCCCACCCTTGCGCATGTGATCCGCTTCGTGATGGAACGGGCCGGTGGTGTAGCGGCCGCGCCGGTGGAGAGCACGCCGCCGGTCGAGGCCGCTCCAGTGGCCGCGCCGGTGGAGAGCACGGCGCCGGTCGAGGCCGCTCCGGTCGCTGCCGCGGTCGCTGAGGGCGAAGTCCGCGAGCGGGTTCTGGCCTTGGTGGCGCAGAAGACGGGTTACCCCCAGGACATGCTGGACCTGGACTTGGACCTGGAGGCGGACCTCGGTGTGGACACCGTCAAGCAGGCCGAGCTGTTCGCCACGGTACGGGAGGCCTACGGCATCGCCCGCGATGACAACCTCAAGCTGCGTGACTTTCCCACCCTTGCGCATGTGATCCGCTTCGTGATGGAACGGGCCGGTGGTGTAGCGGCCGCGCCGGTGGAGAGCACGCCGCCGGTCGAGGCCGCTCCAGTGGCCGGGCCGGTGGAGAGCACGGCGCCGGTCGAGGCCGCTCCGGTCGCTGCCGCGGTCGCTGAGGGCGAAGTCCGCGAGCGGGTTCTGGCCTTGGTGGCGCAGAAGACGGGTTACCCCCAGGACATGCTGGACCTGGACTTGGACCTGGAGGCGGACCTCGGTGTGGACACCGTCAAGCAGGCCGAGCTGTTCGCCACGGTACGGGAGGCCTACGGCATCGCCCGCGATGACAACCTCAAGCTGCGTGACTTTCCCACCCTTGCGCATGTGATCCGCTTCGTGATGGAACGGGCCGGTGGTGTAGCGGCCGCGCCGGTGGAGAGCACGCCGCCGGTCGAGGCCGCTCCAGTGGCCGGGCCGGACGTCACCGCAGGCCTGGAGTCCTGCGACATGGTGACGCGGAGGGTGCCCGTCCCCATCCTGCGGCCGCCGCTCGACCTGTGCCGCCCCACCGGGATACAGCTGCATGCCGGTGCTCGTGTCGCGGTGATGCCCGACCGGGGCGGAGCGGGCGACGCCCTAATAAGGCTCCTCGCCGATCGAGGGGTCGAAGTCCTGGTCATCGACGGAACCTCGACCGCCGAGAACCTCGCAGCTCAGCTGTCCGCCTGGGCCGGCGCAGGCAGCGTGCAAGGCGTCTACTGGCTACCCGCTCTGGACTCGGAGCCACCGCTGGCCCAGCTGGACATTGCCAGCTGGAAGGAACACCTGCGAATCAGGGTGAAGCTGCTCGCCGCCACCATGCGATCGCTTTACGAACAGGTGGCATCGTCCCGAACCTTCCTCGTCGTTGGCACCCGTATGGGCGGTCATCACGGCTACGACGACAACGGCGCCACGGCCCCCATGGGCGGCGCCGTCACCGGCTTCGCCAAGACCTACAAGCGGGAGCGGCCCGATTGCCTGGTGAAGGCTGTGGACCTTGCCACCACAGCTGAACCTGGCACTATCGCCACGGCTCTCATCGAAGAGACAGAGCGCGATCCGGGCGCGGTCGAGGTCGGCCGGCGGGACGACCTGCGCTGGGCCATCGGCCTGCAGGAACAGGCCGTCGAGGACGGGCGGCCTGGCCTGGCCCTCGGTCCCAACAGCGTGTTCGTCGTCACCGGCGCCGCTGGCAGCATCGTTTCGGCCATCATTGCTGACCTGGCGCGGGCCTCAGGTGGGACGTTCTACCTCCTCGACCTGGCTCCTGAACCCGATGCCGCACATCCCGATCTCGAGCGGTTCGTGGTGGACCGTGATGGCCTGAAGCGCGAGCTGTACCAGCGCATGAAGGACCGAGGGGAGAGGCCGACGCCGGCCCTGGCCGACCGGGAGCTGGCGGGGATCGAGCGCCAGCGCGCGGCTCTCGACGCCATCATCGCCATTCAGCAAGCAGGCGGTCGCGCCGTGTATCACAGCCTCGACCTGCGCGACACCGAGGCAGTGGCCAAAGCGCTCGAGGTCGTCCGGGAGGAGCACGGTCGAGTGGACGTACTACTGCACGCCGCCGGTCTGGACATCAGCCGATTCCTGGCCGACAAGTCCGACGCCGAATACGACCTGGTCTTCGATGTCAAGAGCGACGGCTGGTTCAATCTCCTCGCCGCCACTCGCGACATGCCCCTGGGGGCCACGGTCTGCTTCAGTTCCGTGGCGGCGCGCTTCGGCAACGGCGGCCAGACGGACTACAGCGCGGCCAATGACCTGCTGTGCAAGTTCACCTCGAGCTTCCGCACCACCAGGCCCGGCATTCGCGGCATTGCCATTGACTGGACAGCCTGGAGCGGGATCGGCATGGCCACCCGGGGGTCGATTCCGAAGATGATGAAGATGGCGGGGATCGACATGCTGGCGCCTGAGGTGGGTGTTCCGTGGGTACGGCGGGAACTGGTACGCGGGGGCCGGCTGGGAGAAGTGCTGGTTGCCGGCGAGTTGGGGATCCTCACCGAGGAGGCCGACGCCGATAGTGGCCTGGACCGGGCTGCCGTCGGGCTGCTGACCCACGGGCCGATGGTGGGCGAGGTCCGCAGCATGGGCGTCTTCAGTCCGCTAACGGTCGAGACGGCGCTCGACCCGACCGCGCAGGGCTTCCTTGACGACCACCGCATCGACGGCGTGCCGGTGCTGCCAGGCGTGATGGGCGTCGAGGCCTTCGCCGAGGTGGCCGCTCTCATGATGCCGGGGTGGCGGGTGGCTTCCATCGACCACGTCACCTTCGTCGCTCCATTCAAGTTCTACCGGGATGAGCCCCGGCAGATCACCATCGAGGCTTGCCTGACGCCGGAGGGCAACGAGCTGGTCGCCAACTGCCGGCTGATCGGAGTCAGGACGCTGGCCAACCAGTCCGAACCGCAGATCACCACCCACTTCACCGGCCGGGTGCGGCTGGCTCGCCAATTGCAGACCGGCGCCTCGACCGCGCCACCAATGCCGCCCGACGGAGGCGGGGTGTTCGCTGACGCCATCTACAAGGTGTACTTCCACGGACCCGCGTACCGGGTGCTGGACCGGAGTTGGCGCCAGGGTGACCGGCAGATCGGTCTGCTGGCGGAGGGTCTTCCCGCCGACCACCAGCCGCCCGAGCTTCCCCTGCTGACCGCGCCCCGCTTGCTCGAGCTGTGCTTCCAGACGGCTGGCATCGGGGAGCTGGGGTCGACGGGCCGGTTGGGGCTGCCGCAGGAGATCGCACGGGTCACCCTGCTCGAGCCGGCCGACGCGACCGGCAGGCTGTACGCAGTGGTCGAGGCGGGGGCTGATCACTTCGACGCCGAGGTGGTCGACGACGCCGGGCGTATTCGTCTGCGCGTGGAGGGCTACCGCAGCGTGGCCCTGCCGGCGCCGATGGGCCCCGAGTTGCTCGAGCCGCTGCGAGCCGCAGTGTCCTGATGATGCGCTGCCGCTTCTCCCGCATCGCCATCGTCAACCGGGGCGAGGCGGCGATGCGCCTTATCCACGCCGTCCAGGAGCTCAACCGGGAGCAGGACAGCCCGGTAGCTGCAGTGGCGCTCTTCACGGAGCCCGACCGTAACTCCATGTATGTGCGCTACGCCGATGACGCCGTGTCACTCGGGCCACCCACATTCCTCGACGGCAACGGCCACCCCATGAGCACCTACCTCGACTACGAGCGACTGGAGCGGGCCCTCGTGGAGGCCAGGGTCGACGCCGCGTGGGTGGGATGGGGATTCGTGGCTGAGCATGCCGCGTTTGCGGAGCTTTGCGAGCGCCTGCATATTGAGTTCGTGGGTCCTGAGGCGCGAGCGATGCGCCGTCTAGGTGACAAGATCAGCGCCAAGCGCCTCGCCGAGGAGGCTGACGTGCCAGTAGCGCCCTGGAGCGGCGGCCCGGTCGAGTCCCTGGAGCAGGCCCGTCGTGACGCGGGACGTATCGGCTACCCCCTCATGATCAAGGCGACGGCTGGCGGCGGTGGCCGCGGCATCCGTCGCGTCCACGAACCAGGTGATCTGGTTGCGGCCTTCGACTCTGCTCGAGCGGAGGCATACAAGTCATTCGGCGACGCCACCGTATTCCTGGAGCGGCTGCTGCCTGCGTCGCGGCACATTGAGGTCCAGGTCATTGCGGACCATCACGGTTCCGTCTGGGCCGCGGGCGTGCGCGACTGCACGATCCAGCGTCGCAGCCAGAAGGTGATGGAGGAGTCGGGATCGACTGCGCTCACCCAGGCCCAGGACCGGGAGCTCCGCGAGGCGGCGGCCCGCCTGTGCCGGCTGGCCGGCTACACCAATGCAGGCACGGTCGAGTTCCTCTACGACCCGGCCACCCACGTCTTCTCGTTCATGGAGGTCAATGCCAGGCTCCAGGTCGAGCACCCGGTGACCGAAGAGACGACTGGCCTTGACCTGGTCAAGCTCCAGCTCTACGTGGCGGGTGGCGGCCGGCTGCAGGGCGAGCCACCTCCGCCAGTGGGGCACGCCATCGAGGTTCGGCTCAACGCCGAGGACCCGGAGGCCGGCTTCGCCCCCACCCCGGGCACGGTCGAGCTCCTGCGCCTGCCAAGCGGGCCCGGGATCCGCGTCGACACCGGCATCAGCGAGGGTGACACCATCCCCGCCGATTTCGACTCGATGATCGTCAAAATCATTGCCTCGGGCCGCGACCGGCGCGAGGCACTGGCTCGCGTCGCACGTGCCCTCGCCGAGACGGAGGTGGTCGTGCGATGCGGATCGACCAACCGGTCGTTCCTGCTCGCGTTGGTTGGTCGCCCCGAGGTGGCGTCGGGCGAGATCGACGTGAGCTGGCTCGACCGGCTGACCGCGACCGGCGCGCACATTCCCCGCCAGCATCGCGGCGTGGCTCTTCTGGTAGCCGCGGTCGAGGCCTACGACGACGAGTTCTCTGCCGAGCTGGCCCAGTTCTTCTCTTTGGCCGCGAGAGGCCGGGCCCAGGTGAGAGCTTCGGTGGGCCACGCTGTCCATCTCCGCGCCAGCGGATTCGACTATCACTTCGAAGTTCGTTGCCTGGGCCCATCGCTTTACCGGGTGATGGGCGCCGGTCGGGAGGTCGACCTGCGTGCGGAGCGGGCTGGGCGCTTTGACCGCCGGGTGTCGTTGGGAGGACGGACCTACCGCGTGTTGTCAGTTGTGCACGGTGTGCGCCACCTGATTGAGGTGGACGGTGTCGCTCACCAGGTGAGCCGGGACTCGGGTGGGGTGGTGCGGGCGCCGGGACCAGCGGTGGTCATGGCTGTGCTCGTGAAGGTCGGTGACGAGGTGGCTGTCGGCGACCGGCTGGTGGTGCTCGAGGCCATGAAGACCGAGGTGTCGGTGGTCTCGTCGGCGCACGGGCGGGTGACGGAGGTGCTGGTCGCGCCGAACGTCCATGTCGGGGCGGCTGCGCCGCTGTTGGAGCTACAGTCGCTGGCGCTCGAGGACAGCGGCGAGGGGAGCCCGCCGGTGGACCTGGACGCCTACGAAGATGGGGCGCCTGATACCGGTCCCGAGGCTCGCTGCAGCGACGCCCTTGACGCCCTGCGGCGCCAGATGCTCGGCTTCGACTTTGACCCCCGTCATTCACAACAGCTGGTGGACTGGTACGCGACGGCATCGAGGCAGCTTGTTCCGGACGACGAGGCCCTCCTGCGGAGCGAGGACCATGCCCTCATTGCCTTTGCCGATGTCTGTTCGCTGGCGCAGACCCGGCCCGACCCGCACGGATACCCCGGCGAGGAATCGCACAGCTCCCACGAGGACCTGCGGGCCTACCTCCGCTCCATCGAGCGACGAGGTACGAACCTAGCCGCTTCGTTCCTCGAGAGCCTGCAGTGCTGCCTCGGCCATTACGGTATTCAAGATCTCGAGCCCACGCCCGAATTTGCGCGAGGCCCTGTTCTGGATGGCAAAGGCGCAGCAGCGGATCGGCGAGCACCTGCCGGCCGTCCAGTCGATCCTCGACCGCCGCTTCGAGCAGATCGAGCACATCGCGCCCAAGTCCGAGGACGGCTTCCGCGCCATCCTCGACCGGCTAATCTCCGCCACCCGGCACCGCTTCCCCGATCTGGCTCGCCAGGCGAGGGAGGTGCGCTACCAACACTTCGAGCGGCCCGAGTTCGAGGCAAGGGAGGCGCTCGCCTACGACGAGGCGGTAGCCCATTTGCACGCCCTGGAGCACCCCATGGGAATGGCCCAGCGCGAGCAGCATGTGGCGGCTCTGGTTGAGTGCCCCCAACCTCTGAAGAACTTCCTCACCCAACAGTTCGAGGGTGCCAGCGCCACCGGCCGGCGCGCCATGCTCGAGACCCTTACCCGCCGCTATTACCGGATACGCAGCCTGGAGGGCTTCACTTTTGTCTCCTCCGAAGGGACCGACATTGCCATGGCGCAGTACGACCATGAGGGAATACGCAAACAGCTCTTCACCACCTTTGCCCGATATGACGGCATAGGCCAGTCCATGGGCGACGTCGCGCCCCTTCTGGGCGACGTGCCCGACGGGTGCGACGTCGTCATCGACCTCTACGTGTGGCGTCCGGAGCGACCACACGACGACGAGGCCACCGCTCGGGAGCTGCAGGCTCTGCTGGCGGGTGCCGCATTCCCGCATCGAGTGCGCCGCCTCGTGGTGGCCATCAGCGCGCCAGGGTTGGGTCTGGGGATGGCGGGTACCCAGCACTTCACCTTCCGCCAGACGCCGGGCGGTAGCTACCAAGAAGACACGCTCTATCGCGGCTTCCATCCGATGATGGGGGAGCGCCTGCGGCTTCAGCGACTGTGTAACTTCCGCCTCGCCCGGCTGCCGTCGGTGGAGGACGTGTATCTGTTTTCCGGCATCGCCCACCAGAACCCGAGCGACGAGAGGTTGTTCGCGCTGGCCGAAGTGCGCGACGTCAGCCCGGTGCGCGACGACGCCGGGTGCGCCGCGCGACTGCCCGGCGTCGAGCGAAAGCTGGGCCAGGCCCTGGCCGGGATGCGAGCCCACCATTCGGCGCGTCCACCCGAGCGTCGCCTGCACATGAACCGTGTCCTGCTCTACGTGTGGCCGGTGCCCGAGCTGACCGCCGCCGACTTGCATGGCATCGTGCACCGGCTGGCGCCGGACATCGAAGGCCTCGGAATTGACGAGGTGGTGCTACGGGTCTGCTTGTCGCAAGCCTGGGCCGCGGACGCGCACGAAACGACGGTCCAGCTGTCCAACCCTACCGGGGCCGGGTTCGTCGTGCGCTTCCTCCCGGCCTCCGAGGAGCCGTTACCGCCGCTCACTGACTACGAGCAGCGGGTCGACGCCCTGCGCCGGCACGGCCTTGTCTACCCCTACGAGCTCATCAAGATGCTCACCGCCTCGGGCGATGACGAGCACGGGGAGTTTCCACCCGGACAGTTCGTCGAGTACGACTTCGACGACGACGTCAACCTGGTGCCTGTGCTCCGCGAGCACGGGCACAACTCGGCAAGCGTCGTGGTGGGGATCCTTCGCACCGTCATGCCGACCTATCCCGAGGGAATGGCCCGAGTGACGTTGATGGGTGACCCCAGCAAAGGGCTCGGATCGTTGGCGGAACCGGAATGCCGGCGCATCATCGCGGCTATCGACCTGGCCGCCGCGCTCGAATTGCCGGTCGAGTGGTTCGCGTTGTCGGCAGGAGCAAAGATCGCCATAGACAGCGGCACTGAGAACATGGACTGGATCGCGAGGGTGCTGCGGCGCATTGTCGAGTTCACCCAGGCCGGTGGCGAGATCAACGTGGTGGTGGCAGGCATCAACGTCGGCGCGCAGCCCTACTGGAACGCAGAAGCGACGATGCTGATGCACACGCGAGGCATTCTGGTCATGACTCCGGAGTCGGCCATGGTCCTCACCGGCAAACAGGCGCTCGAGTACTCCGGGGGCGTGTCGGCCGAGGACAACCAGGGTATCGGTGGCTACGAACGGGTGATGGGCCCCAATGGCCAGGCCCAGTACTGGGCGCCGGACATCCCGGGCGCCTGCCACATCCTCCTACGCCACTACGAGCACACCTATATCGCGCCGGGCGAGCGCTTCCCGCGCCAGGCCGCCACGACCGACCCGGTCGACCGCGACGTCCGGAGCTACCCCCATGAGGGATCGGGATTCTCGGTTGTGGGCGAGGTCTTCACCGAAGAGGCGAACCCGGCGCGAAAGCAGCCCTTCGACATCCGGTCGGTCATGCGAGCGGCTATCGACCAGGACCACCCCCCCCTCGAGCGGTGGGCCGGCTTCCGCCACGCCGAGAGCGCGGTGGTCTGGGACGCTCACCTTGGTGGGTGGCCGGTGTGCCTGATTGGCGTGGAGTCTCGGCCGCTGCCGCGCTGGGGATTCGTGCCTGCCGATGGGCCCGATCTCTGGACGTCTGGAACTTTGTTCCCGCTGTCCTCCAAAAAGGTGGCTCGGGCCGTGAACGCGGCGAGCAACAACCGCCCGCTGTTGGTGCTGGCTAACCTCTCGGGTTTCGACGGCTCCCCCGAGTCGATGGACAAGCTGCAGCTTGAGTATGGCGCCGAGATCGGCCGGGCCGTGGTCAACTTCCGTGGCCCGCTGGTCTTCTGCGTGGTGTCCCGCTACCACGGAGGGGCGTTCGTCGTCTTTTCGGCCGCGCTCAACGACGAACTCGAGGTCGTCGCCCTCGAGGGCTCGTTCGCGTCGGTCATCGGAGGCACCCCAGCCGCTGCAGTCGTCTTCGCGCGCGAGGTCGACGCACGCGCCGCCGCCGACCAGGGTGTGCAAGAGCTGCGGGCAAGAATTGCCAGTGCCGAGGGGGCCGAGAAGACGCGGCTGCGGGCCCAGGAGGCAGCGGTCTATGACGCGGCTCGATCGGAGAAGCTGGGTGAGGTGGCGGGCGAGTTCGACCGCGTCCACAGCGTCGAACGGGCCCGCGCCGTGGGCTCCGTACATCGCATCATCCCGGCGGTGGAGCTGCGCCCGTACCTGGTGGCCGCGGTCGAGCGGGGCATCGAACGGCACACTCGTGGCGTGGACAAGGTGACCGTCACCCTCCCGGCCGAGACAGCGTGACGACCGTCGGCTGGCTGTCGTGCTCGCAGGCCGACGTCCAGGACGGTGACGGCTGGCTCTCACCCCGGGAGCAGGCGACGCTCGCGGCGCTGCGACTCGAGCGGCGCCGGATGGACTGGAGGCTCGGGCGGTGGACAGCGAAGCACGCGGTCCGCGCCTCGCTGGGACCTTGCGCGCCCGGCGCGTTGGATGCAGTGGAGATCATCGCTGCTCCCGACGGTGCCCCCGAAGCCTTTGTGACAGGGCGAGCGGCGCCGCTCGCCCTGTCCTTGTCGCACCGTCATGACGTGGCCGTGTGCGCGGTGGCGCCCAGCAAGACCGCTATCGGCTGCGACATCGAGGCCATCGAAGCGCGCAGTGATGCCTTCGTCGCGGATTGGTTCACCGAGGAGGAGCGAGCGGCCGTGCAGGCATGGCCGCTGCCGTCGCGGGCGCTGGTCATCACGCTCGTCTGGTCCGGGAAGGAGAGCGCCCTGAAGGCGTTGCGTGAGGGCTTGCGCCTCGACACGCGAGACGTTGTGGTGCGCTTTGGCGTGTCACCTGGGCGCCGCGATGGGCTTCGGTGGGAATCGTTCACGGTCGTTGGGCCCGGCGGACGACCTTGCTTTGCGGGCCGATGGCGCCGCCACATCGGCCACGTACTCACCGTGGTGGCCCCGGCCCCGTGGGACAGCGACCCGGCGGCCCTTGTCGGGTCCGCACCAGCGCATCGAGGACTTTGCCCGAGCACGTGGCCGCGGTTGAGCTAAGTGAAGCGTTCCGATCAACTGGTCCCGCCGGAGCGGGGTTCTCCTCATGGCTAGCGAAGTCGTTAGGAGTCCGCAAGCAGGCCCATCGATCACGCTCTTAGTCGCGCCGATGGCATGAAAGGCTCCGATGCTCACCGACGGGCTCCGAGGGCCCGGATCAATCGAGGGAGCAAGACGTTCACATCGGCCACAAGAGTTCGGGCGAACCGGGGCCAGTACGGCTTACAGACGAAGTGTGGCGAGGGCGATCAGGCCAATGTCACCATCATCGAGCAGCTGGGTTCGCGGCACCCGGGTGGGCCGGTTAACTCTCACTGACGCGGGCGCGACCAGCGAGCAGCGCGTCCCGAAGTTGGTCCGCCACCCCGGCAGTAGCGCCGGCCAGCTTGCGACGAGCGGTCGGCTCAGGTTCGACGCCGAGCGAGTTGAGGGCCATGGCGAGCATCTCATAGTGACCGACGAGGAAGCAGAGCTCGATCGCCTCCTCCTCGTCGATCTCCGCCAGCAGGGCAGCCCAGACACCGTCGCTTATCGTGCGGGCGGCATGCAGGTCATCGCAGGTCGCCAGCAACACCCGCTGCCGGGGCGTCCACCGGTCGTGCTGCATTCCTTCCGGCACCGCGGCGATCTCCACCTGGCTGAGCCCGGCTCGCGACGCAAGCCCAGCGTGCTGGACCCACTCATACCAGCAGGCACAGTTCCACGCCGTGCGCAGGATGAGCAGCTCAACGTCGGGGCGAGGGAGTCGCGGGCGTAAGAGAAGCGTGCCGGCGAACGGCAACCACCACCGCGACAACCGCCGATTCCGGCCTATCGTCCCGAATAGCCGGGGTGGTTCGCTCCGGGTCAGCAGCGCTGCCAGCCGCGCGACCAGACGGGCGGAGGGAGGCGGCACAGGCGTTGGCTCGACCCGCACCGAGGGGGAGACTGGTTCCATTCCCCGATCATGCTCTATGGCCCCAGATGATGGGACGTTCGGCCCTGTGACGTCTCCGGTGGTCGGCGCAAACTTATGATATGAGTCTCCCGGCGAGCACGCAGTGGCTCCTGATGGAAGCTGGGCCCGGCGACGAGCGGGCTCCGCATGTGGCCCGCATCGAGAGCGCCGGGAGGCGTCTCCCTCCGTCTCGTTTGACGACTAGCGAGCTCATGGCTTCGACACGCCATCATACGAAGATCGACCTTGAACGCCTTACGGGCATCCACGAACGCAGGGTGTCGGATGGCGATGAGGACTCCTTCACGCTGGCCACGGGAGCTGCCCTGGACTGCCTTTCCAGATCCGCATACGAGGCGTCCGAACTGGACGCGGTCATCAGCTGCAGCATCTCCAAGTACCGCGACGGCCTGGTCCAGTGGCTGGAGCCACCCATGAGCATGGCCGTCGCCCAGGCCATCGGTGCCGCCAACGCGATGACCTTCGACCTTTCCAACGCGTGCGCCGGGATGCTGACGGGCGTTTCCGTCCTCAATAACTGGATCCGCCTCGGCCTCATCCGCCGGGGTATGGTCGTCAGCGGCGAGTACATTTCGCAGCTGGGGCGCAACGCCGCCAAGCACGTCCGCAACATCCTCAGCCGGGAGTTGGCGTCCCTGACTCTCGGCGACGCGGGGGCGGCGCTGATCGTCGAGCGGTCGCCCGACGGGGTCCCTGGCATCAGCGTCACCGGGTTCACCACCATCGCCGAGCACAGCCGGCTCTGCCTCGCCTACCCAGCGGCCCACGAGGCGGGCGCCCGCATGTTTACGCGATCGCGGGCGATCCAGCAGATGGCCATCAAGGACCTCCCGACCCTCCTGCGGGAAGTGCTGGACGCCAACGGGATCGGAATTGCTGACATCGACCATGTCATCACCCACCAGACCTCGGCGCGTGCCATCCGCAAGGGGATGGCACACGTGTCCGAGGAACTGGGGGACGAGCCTCGTCACCCCGCAGTTGTCACCGTCGACCACTACGGCAACACCGCGTCGACCACCCACACCGTCGCCCTCGTCGAGGAGTTGGAAGCGGGCCACGTCCGCGCCGGCGACCGGGTTGCGCTGGTGGCCCTGGCCTCAGGTCTGGTCATTGGCATCGTGTTGTTTACCGTCCACGAGGGCTTGGTGAGGACCTATGGGCACAACGATTGAGGGCGTGACGGCAGCAGCGGGGGGCTGGCGCCGGCACGGCGCGCTCCGCTTGGCAGTCGCGGCTGGCCGCAGCGCGCTGGCGTCAAGCGGTCATACACCGCACGAGATCGAGTTGCTTATCAACGCAGGGCTCTACCGGGACCGCAACCTTGGCGAGCCGGCGCTCGCTCCGTTGATCCAGGAGGACCTGGGTCTGAACCCCGAGGACCCGCACCCCGGCGGGCGCGGCACGCTCTCCTTCGACGTAGCCAACGGCGCGTGCGGCGTCCTGACCGCGCTGCAGGTTGCCGACGGGTTCCTGCGAGCCGGTACCGTCACCCACGCGCTGGTGGTCACCAGCGACGCCGATCCCGGCCATGGTATGGCGCCCGGCTTCCCGTTCGCTCCCGCGGGTGGCGCGCTGGTGTGCAGCTTCACCGATGACGAGCAGGGACTGGGGTCGTTTCGCTGGGTGAACGAACCCGACGGTGGCGAAGGGTTCCGGTCAACCCTCAAGCTGGTCGGCCACCGCAACATCCTCGCCATCGAGCATCAGGACGTGTTCGCGGCGCGAGCCGGCGGCGTCGCCGCCAAGGCCGCCCAGGAGGTGCTGGCCGAACACCAACTTCTTGCTGACGGCGTGGAGCTGCTCGTGGCTAGCCCCGCTCGCCCTGAGTTCGTGGCCTCGCTGGCGACGGGACTCGGCCTGCCGGCCGAACGCATCGTGACAGCGGGGCCCGAGCTGCACACCGTCGCGTTCATCGCCGCGTTGGAGGAAGTCATCCGGACTGGCGCGTTGGCGGCCACCCGCACCGTGCTGTTCGTGGCCGCCGGTGCCGGTATCACTGCGGGTGCAGCGCTGTATCGGCCTCCCCACTAGCACGGTCGGCCGCCGGCCGGGAGCAGGCCGCGCGGGCCGGGATCCCGAGCTGACGGAGCTCACGGCCCAGCAGTGCGAGGCGCATCTGCGCGCCGGGGCGTCGGGTGCGTGGTCTTCGTGTCGTCCCGGGGTCCCGTCGTGCACCTACTCAACTTCGCCGTCAGCGAGGGTGACGTGATCGTCAGCACCACGGTGGACCGTGCGAGGCGTCTGGAGGACCAGCCCCGGGTCAGCTTCCAGATCGACCGCGTCGACGAGTCGATGGGCGAGGGCTGGAGCGTGCTCGTAACCGTGCGGGCGCGCCGCGTCGACGTCCCTGACGAGGCCGGGCGCTGGCCGTGTTGGGCCACGAGCAGTAGGCGGGCCGGCCACGCCACGCCCTGGTCCGCATTCCATCCCAGGAGGTAACGGGGCGGCTCATCGCGCAGGCGGTGGACCCCCGGGCTAAGGCCACCCCCGCCGGCCGGTCATGTGCGCTAGCAGGCGTGCGTAGTCGATGAGATGGCGGTCGCTCAGGAAGTGCTCACGGACGTGACGCCGGGCCCGACGGCCCATCGTCGCCATCTCCGAGGGATGAGCGAGCAGGGAGGCCAACGTGTCACCGAATGTGTCGAGATCGCTGGGGTCCTCGACGAGAATGCCGGCCCCCGGGGGGATCTGGCCCACGATGCCCCCGACCGCAGAGGCCACCACGGGCCGTGACTTCCACATGGCCTCGCTCACCGTGAGACCGAACCCTTCCTGCAGGCTCTTCTGCACCACGACGCTGGCGTGCCGCTGGGCCGCGTTGACCATGACCGCGTTGGCCACGGCGTCCTCCATCGGGAGGGTGACCAGACGGATGGCGCCGCGGGCCTGCCGGGGGAGCGACTCCCACGCGTCGAGGCATTCGGCGAGGACCTGCGCGCCCTCCGGATCGTCGCTCACGGCGCCGACCGCCGGACCGATCAGGGCGAGCCGCGCGTCGGTCCGGCCGGCCAGGCGATCGGCGAAGCCGCGCATGACGCCGTGCATGTCCTTCAAGTAGTCCCAGCGCGAGACCTGCACGACGAGGGGGTCGTCGGGCGAGAAGGGTCCGGCCCCGCCCATCACGGCCGGTGCCCGCCCGTCCCGGTCGCCCTCCAGCAGCCCGATGCGCGCCAGGACCGAGGAGATCCGTGCGCGCCTCATGGGGCGGTTCTTGGCGGACAGCGGGTCGATGGAGGGCTCGATGATCCACACGTCGGCCCCCGCCAGGCGCGCGGGCACGAAGGCGGCGTGCGAGAAGACGAACGTGCGGCACTGGGCCAGGTGGGGTTGCAGGAAGGTCCAGGCCTCCTCGGTGAACGCGTTGGTGCGATCGGACCCGATGTGGCACCGCCAGGCCACGCGGGCGCCGTAGTCGATGAGGTAGTTGGCCAGGCCGGCCGTCTGCGGGTCGTGCAGGAAGACGATGTCGTCGCGGTGGATCCTCCCGTCGATCGCGTCCACGTTGGCGTCGAGGACGGCCTCGTAGTGCGCGGCCTCGCGGCGCCCGAGGTCGCCGCCATCGCCGACGGCCCCGTGGAGGCGGTTGTGCAGGCGCTTGGTGATGGCGAAGAACTCGGGGTCGGCGTCGATGACCATCCACCGCGTGTCGGCGCCGGCGTCCCTGGCGTAGCCGCAGAGCAACGTGAGCATCTCGGCCACCCCGCCACCGTGCGCAGTGGAGCTGATGTTCCACACTCGTGCCCCGTCCAG
This sequence comes from uncultured Acidimicrobiaceae bacterium, assembly GCA_963764305.1. Taxonomy (GTDB): domain Bacteria; phylum Actinomycetota; class Acidimicrobiia; order Acidimicrobiales; family RAAP-2; genus Bog-473. Next base: position 376,920 of record CAVXSD010000010.1, read on the forward strand.
CGACTGCAGCGTCGTGGCGGCCGCCTCCTCCAGCGCCGCGAAGCGTGCCGGGTCGATGAGGCGGCCCAGTCGCTCGACGGAGTGCGCCGGAACGTCCACGTCCCGAGGCTCGGCCACAACGCCATCTTGGTACACCGGGCCTCGAGGGTCGAGTGACGCTCGCCCCCTCCGGCGAGGCACCCGCCTCCGGCCGTCAGCTCCTGGCCGCAGGCTGCCTCCCGGATGGCCGACGCGACCTTGGCCGAGGCTCCGGCGGGCCTGGTCCGAGGGGATTCCGCTCATCTGGTTCTCCGGGCGGCGCCTCGGCCCAGCGCAGAACTCGTAGAGATCCGCTACGAGCATTGGAGCGGGCCGAGATCCACGTTGCCGGCCGCCAGTCGTGGTGAGCGCTGAGCCAAGGCTCGAGCAGTTCGCCAACCGTCAGGAACGGCGCGGCCCGCCGGATGGCGCGCTGCTCGGCCCACCCGGCGGCGAGTTCGTTGCGGTGAAGCTCGGCCTCCTCGGCGCAACCGTGGAAGGCGAAAGGAGCGCCGCACCGTGCGCCCCGGCACGGGATCGACCCCGATCGATACGCGGATCTCCCACACGCCAGGGCTGCGCTCGCGCATCGTGCCGGTGCCCCACGCCATGCGCGCAAAAGTAGGGACGAATGTAGGGACATGGCGCGGATCCCTCCTCCGCTACAAGAGGGCTTTATCATCGTTACGCTGGACTTTGCTCGGCGCGCTCGGAGGTGTCTGAGTTCATGAGATAGCGGACACATGTCGCGAGACATCGTGGACACCTCAAGGAGGTGGCCCGATGGAGATGGCGGTGTACTTGGTGGCAGCGGTGGAGGTCGAGGGCCTGTCGGTCCGCAAGGTGGCCAAGGACCACGGGGTGTCGAAGACCTGGCTCTACGAGCTGGTGGCCCGCTATAGGGCCGAGGGCGAGGCGGGACTGGTTGCGCGTTCGAAGCGGCCCCACCACTCGCCGACCAAGGTGGCCGATCGCTTCGAGGACGAGATCGTCCGCACTCGAAAAGAGCTCACCGAGGCGGGCTTCGATGCCGGTCCCGAGACGATCCGCATGCACCTGCGTCAGGCCCACCGGAGGGCCAAGGTGCCCTCCGTCTCGACCATCTGGCGGGTGCTCAAGGCCAGGGGCTTCGTCGTCCCCGAGCCCCACAAGCGACCTCGGTCCTCCTACGTGCGCTTCGAGGCCGAGCTGCCCAACGAGTGCTGGCAGATGGACGTGACCCACGTGCTCTTGGCCAACGGGCGCGAGGTCGAGATCCTCAACGTCATCGACGACCATTCCCGTCTTTGTGTCTCTTCGGTCGCGCTCGTTGTCTTCAAGGCCATCGACGTGGTGAGCACCTTCTACAAAGCCGCAGGTACATGGGGACTTCCGGCCGCAGTGCTCTCTGATAACGGCGCCATCTTCACCGCGGCGTCTCGCCACGGGGTCTGCGTCATGGAGTCCGAACTGCTCTCCCTCGGCATCACCTACGAGCACTCGAGGCCCTATCACCCCCAGACCTGCGGCAAGGTCGAGCGCTTCCACCAGACCATGAAGAAGTACCTGGCCGCCCACAAGCCGGCCCGCTCCATCGAGCCCTCCAGGCCCTCCTCGATGCCTTCGTCGCGTACTACAACACGCTGCGCCCGCACCGGGCGATCGGACGCAAGACCCCCGCCCAAGCCTTCGGCGCTCGCAAGAAGGCCCGGCCCTCTGGTCTCCCCCTCGTCGTCCCGCCGCACTGTCGGATCCGCCAGGACAAGGTCAACGGGGGCAACGTCACGCTGCGTTACAAGAGCATGCTCTTGCATATCGGCGTCGGGCGCCGCCCACAACGGCAAAGCGGTCTTGATGCTGGTCAAGGACCGTGACGTCCGGATCCTGAGCAAAGACGGAGACTGATCCGCCACCTGAGTGTGGACCCGAGGCGGACATACCAGCTCACGGGAGTTGGAAATTGTCCATGATGTCTCGCGACAACTGTCCACGATGTCTCGCGACATCACACGGCGCGCTCGGAGGGATTCGAACCCCCAACCTTCTGATCCGTAGATCGGGCTGAGCCCGAGGACGCTCTATGCCAGGAGCGGCCAGGAGTGGCCGATCCGGGCGCTTGAGCAGGATGTTCGGTGATTCGTTGAGGGCCAGCGAGTGCCAACAAATGACACCCGTTTCCACGGTTTCATCGGCTTTGGTTCTCACGGCGGTTCTCACGAAGTGGAACCGGACCAACAACGACACGACATCGCGGCGATCAGAGAAGGGTGACTTAGGGGTCTGAAGACCTTGAAGTCGCCTGCGCATTACGAGGGAGGCCGGGGCAATCCCGGCCTGTCCCAGCAGATGCCGGGCGATCCCACGATGTCCTGGTCACGATCCAACCAGCCGTTCCGCTTGAGATTCAGTGGGACCGACCGGGACTCAGTGGGAGGCAACTGTTGGGATCAAGTTGGGATAGAAGTGTTGCCCCGGACGATCGATCAGCGCCCCGCTTCGAGCCCACATTTGCTCATGCGAGCTACGCCCCGTACGAATCAGGCACTTTTGGCGTGTGGACAAGTCTGCCGATGTTAGGTGGGTCGACCGCGATCTTGATCGCACTGAATCCACTGTCCGGTTGTCAGGGTTGCTACTTGCCGTCCGAGTCAATCGCGAACTGGCGGCGCGATGCCGGGAGCACACGCCAGAGCCGTCCGACGAGAATCGCCAGCCCAAAGACGCACACGTAGACGAGCGGCAGCAACGTGCCGCCCACCTCGGTGGCCTTCCCGTTGACGAACGTGAACGTCGCATCGGTGAAGACATAGGCGACACCGTGCCAGTGGAACAGTCCAGTGGCGTGCGGATTGGCCGCGAGTACGCCCCCCTTGAAGGCGTCGATGCGGGCACTTGACAACCAGAACATGAGCACGAACGCCGGTAAGGCGACGCAGATTGCTGCCCACCAGGAAGGTCCCGGTCCGCCCTTCTCAGCAATGATGTAATCGGCGGCCATCGTGCGGACGTTGCCCAACCGACGCACGGCTTCCTTGGTGCCGACGTCGGCGGAGGCCGCCCGCAGGTTGCCTCGCAGCTCGCGGCGCTTCGCGACTTGGGAACGCCATGGCAGAGTCTGCAAGTAGCTGTTGAGAGTCCACACAGCCCGCTCGATACGGAGCCGGTCTGTCCAGATCAGGGTTCCACTCATTTCACACTTCCTTTGTAGGTTGAACTGGTTGGGGCGGGTAAGGGAGTGACAACACCGAGGTGACCACGTCGGCAAACGAGAGCCAGGAGGACACGCCATCGGTGAGTGCCGCATAACCGGCCTTGGTGGGTCGGTAGTACTTCCGGGCCGGACCCGAACTCGACGAAACCAGACGGGCGCTGACTCGGGACTCGCGTTCGAGCCTTGCGAGGGCGGGATAGACCGTGCCGTCGGAGATATCGGATAATCCGAGTTGACGCAGGCTCTGAACGACCTCGTACCCGTAGGACTCGCGGTCGGCGAGCAGCCGCAGCAACAACAGCGACAGGACGCCTTTGAGGAGCTGAGGATCGTGAGTCGGGGGCATGCGTTGATACTAAGCCAGGTACTAGGTATTGTCAAGTACTAAGCTAAACCAGGTTGGGCTGACTCGCTCAAACATCCGAGGCGGGGACACACCTCTGTTCGCGTTTGGGAGGTTGCTCTTCGTATTACGTTGAGCTACAGTTCGTATTACGATCAGGAAACAGTTCTTCATGCCCGGCGAGCTGCCACTCGTCCTCCTCGACCTCCTCTCCGACCGCCCACAGGGCGGCTACGAGTTGCTGGGCGAACTCGAGCGACGCTTTGGCCCGGGCTATCGGCCATCCCCCGGAAGCGTCTACCCAGCGCTTTCTGCGCTGCGAGCCGAGCTGCTTATCGAGCAGGAGTCAGGGGGAGGGAAGGCGTCGTATCGCGTAACGGCACAAGGTCGTCAAATGCTCATCGACCAGCGATCCGTGTTAGCGAAGATCGAAGCCCGCACGAGCGCTGCGCTCAAGTCCGACGCCTCGCTGCAGCTTGTCCTCGACCGGTTCGTGGCTCGCATCAGCAAGCTGAGCGGTCGTGTCGACCGTGCCGCCGTCGAACGCATCCTCGACAATGCAGCGGACGCGGTCGCCGAACTGGAGGTCAGCAATGGATAGTGAAGAGCGGTTCGATCAACTGGCGAGAAGGGACGAGGAATTGCGTGCTCTGGCGTCGCGAGGACGACGACGATCCTTGTTGGTCATGATCCTCGCCTTCGTGCCGAGCGTCTTCCTTGTCATGGAGACCAACGACGACTACAGCCTGCTCGGCGTCATCCCGGTTGGCATCGCCTGCATCGGGACCATCTCCTACTCATGGACGAAGTGGCAGCGTCGGCCGGAGGACTCCCAGTCGGTGGCCTTCGTCGGACTCGACCGAAAGCGTCAATGGGCGACCTACCGTTCGATGCGGGCCGGATCCGGAATTGACGACCCCGTCGTTCTGGTTATCGTCGAGTCGATTCACCACCATCTGCGTCGAAGCGTCCCGGTGGCGCTGGCCACGATTGTTTTGATCGCGGCGATGGCTGTTGCACTATTCGAAGCCGCCGGTAACCGCGTCTACTTCTGGGTGCCCGCGGTGATCGTGCTGGTGGCCGTCGGAGCCATTGCCGGACTTCGCTGGGTCATCAATCGATCAGGTGTCGTCATTGACCGCAGCTGAGAGTGTTGACAGGTCAGCCAGTCACTCACCACGCCTCCAGAGATTCACATGAGTGCCAGGAGGAGCCGCTGTTCAACCGATGGCGTCGGAGGACTCGTTGACTGGTGTAGACGTCAGAGACGACTAGGCCGAAGTGCCGCGAAGTGCCACCCCGACCTGGCGAACTGGGGCAGGGCAGGGGCAGATGCGAAGTGGCTCGCATCGTGCGTAAGCTATCGGGGTCTGGGACGATCCGACCCATCGCTCGGGACCTCTGGCTCTATTGGTCGGACGAGGTCGAGCGCAATCTTGGAAGCGTGAGCACAGATACCGAGGTGCCGCCTGGTGATCAACCGGCGCGGCCCGTTGAACCACGGAGTTGGAGACCGCAGGCTGGTTCGTCCGTGACGCTCTCCAAATACGAGAAGAAGCAATGGGAACGGCTTCAACGGCGCAAGGCGGCGGCACTCAGCAAGAAAGCCCGACATCTACTACCGGCTGGTGCGCGGGATCGACTCTCCGCGGCCGCTGATGCTGTCAAGCGCACCCCAGGAGTCGACGCCGCAGTTGATGCTTATGCCAGCGTAATGAAGGAACTCGGGAACATCATTGGAGACGTAGCATCGCACACCGTGAGCACTAGGAACGTGGTCAAGCAGTTCCAAGATGCGGGCTACGCGGTCGAGGACCTTGACTGCATCCACGACCTCGACCTGAAAGAAGTCGATTCAATCGCCCGGTGGGACCGCATTCGATACGGGCACTCGGGGACGGCTGCCCTCAGTGGCATGGCATCCGCAGCCGCCATTACTGGCGCCGAAGCTCTAGCCGTGGGGGAAACGGGCGCCAAGAAGGCCCCATCGTTCGCAGTCGTTGCAGCCGCGTTCGCTGCTGACGCCGCCTTGGTGCTCGGACTTTCGGCAAGGACCGTCGCCTCAACCGCTCAGTACTACGGATACGACCCTCGACAACCCGAAGAACAAGTCTTCATGATGTCCATTCTCGGTCTGGCTATGGCGGAAGGGACAAGCGCCAAGACCGCCGCCTATGCCGATCTTTCACAGTTGACCCAACTCCTCTTACGAAAAGCACCCTGGGAGAAGCTCAACGCCAAGGTCTTCACGAAGATTGCCCAACAGTTCGCGATCAAGTTCGGCTTGCGGCTTACAAAGAAGAAGCTGGGCCAGCTCGTTCCGCTGGCCGGGATGGTCGTAGGTGGAACGGTCAATTTCGCACTCGTCGACCGCATCGCAGCGGCAGCCCACGATGCATACCGAGAACGCTTTCTCCTCGAGAAGTCGGGTGGGGAGCTCTCCGTCCCCGTCTATGGCGTTGAGGCGCCGACCCAGCCCGGTGACAACGGCTTAGGCGTGATTGAACTGCTTCAGGAAGCGGACGCTCTTCCGTCTCTCGACCTGGGCGACACTTTGACTGCCGAAGACCAACTGAGCACCGCCAAGCTCCGCCCGACACATCGAAGAGCTTACGAGGACCGATAAGAGGCCAACACGCGAAAGCTGTTGTTGCTCGGCGTGGTGACTTGCCAACGGGGTGGCGATGCGGCGGCTTCCTGCCACTCCTCGGGCGTCCATCCCACACCAACATCCTGCCCTAGCCCGAAAGTGCCGCAGGGTGGCATCCCAGTCCGGCGGTAGGGGGCAGTCTCAATGGTCATGCTGCTCCCGCGTTATGGGACACCCTTCGCACTCCAGATCCGTACAGCGGGCCAGTTTGAGAACGGTTGATTGTCGAACGGGCGACGGGTCCTCTTGAGCCACCTCAACGGCTTACGGGAGTGAGCACCTGAGCCTCGTGCTCTTCAAGGGTGTGACATTTGCCGGCCGACTGCAGTCAAGAGACCCGGTGCCGGATCCACCAGAAGCAAAAGCCACCGAGTACCAGCGCCAGACTCAGGAAGATGGCCATCTCGTACCACTGAAAGGCCCAGTAGCGACTGGCTGGCTGAGAGACCAGTACTTCTCGGAGGCTGCCGATGCAGGCCGGCGCACCCCGGTCTTGGAGGCAGGCTCCCTGGTCGAGGAAGCTCCCCGCAACGGAATGACCTGCTTTGTCGACGATCGAGTCTGAAATGACCCATGCCCCGGGGTGTCCTCCCGTCACACTCAGCGGCTCATTGTTCGTTTGATTGAATCCCATCCCGGTTGACATGTGGAGCACCGTGGTTGTGCGCACAGGCGTCATGAGATGCGGCCGAACCCAGAAGGTCACGACGATGCGTGTGACCGTGAACGCCACGAGCGTTGTCACCATCGCCGGCAGAGTCCGACGTATGAGAACTCCAGCCGTCACCCCGAGAGCGAAAGCGAAAGCGGCATATCCGATCGGGACGATGTTTCGCTGATCGAACGCCGACGTGAACTGGTTCATGTTGACCCGGTCGAACGGACTGGACCACCAGGTCACCATGAGGCTGAAGAGTCCAGTGACAGCCACGCTGGCCAGACCCACCAGACCGAGCTTTACGGCGATCCAGCGACTGCGAGTGACGCTCTGCGTCCACGCCAGGCGATGTGTGCCCGTCTCCAACTCACGCGCCACGAGTGGCGCTCCCCAAAAGACACCAATAAGGGCAGGGACCGCAATAAGTACGGTACCGAGATCCTGCAGCAGACGGTCATGGGAGAGGAAGGCCGTCGTTGCTCCTACACAGTCTCCACGCGCACCACAGTTCGCAATTGTCGTGTCGAAGAGATGGACGAGATTCGGGCCGGTAAACGCGAGGATGACGGCTAGGACGATAAGTGTGCCGAGCGCGACCAGGCCTTGGGTCCTGAATTGACGCCATGTGAGCCAGATCATCGCAGAACCTTCAACGGTCGCTGGCGACTGTGTTTGGCTGCGGCTGCCTGGCTCATGTAGGCGAGCACGATGTCGTCGAGACTTACGTTTTCAACGGTCCATGACGGATCGAGGATCGGATCCTCGGTATGAATCAGCAGCGTGCTCGACCGGTCCGTCTGACTGGCATCGATGACACGTTGGTTCTCAGGTAGGTCGTGGTAATCCCGGCGCGGCCCGATAAGCCGGCGATGAGTAGCCAGCAGTTCATCGACTTCGCCCGCTATCTGCACTCGAGAGGCGGCAAGCACGATCAGGTAGTCGCAGACCCGCTCGAGATCTGCGACCAAGTGTGAAGAAAGCACCACGCTGACTTCGTGTTCGGCCACCATCTCCATGAGACCTTGGAGGAACTCGCGCCGAGCGAGGGGGTCCAAGCTCGCGACCGGTTCGTCCAGTAGGAGAACTTCCGGGCGTTTGGCCATGGCGAGAGTCAAGGCGAGCTGGGCTCGTTGTCCGCCAGAGAGCGATCCGGTCCGCTGATGAAGATCGAGATCGAGCTGGTCAATTCGCTCCCGTGCGAGGGCATCGTCCCAGTTGGGGTTCATCTTGGCTCCGAGACGGAGGTGGTCAGTCACCCGCAATCGGGCGTAGGTGGGCGTCTCCTGGGCCACGAAACCGACTCGGCCGAGCTGGACTGGGCTGGAACCGGGGTGACCCCCGAGAACTTCGATCGTCCCCGTCGTTGGGGTCAGCAGGCCGACTGCAAGGTGTAGCAAGGTCGTCTTACCCGCCCCATTGGGCCCGACCAGTCCGACCACACGGCTGCTGGGGATGCAGAGTGTGCAATCGCGCAGCGCCCAGTGGCGACCGAAGCGCTTTCCGAGACCGTTGGCCTGCAGAACCGGAGTCATGCGATTCCTCGCTCGGCGGTTGATTGCAGCGTGTCTCGAAAGAGTGCCTCGATGCTCTGATCGTCAAGACCGGCCAAACGTGCCTTGGCCATCCAGCGGCCGAGGTCCTTGCGAAGTGGTCCGTGGGCGGCGAGCGAGGCGTCGGTCAGCGTTTTGATGACGAACGTTCCTACCCCGGGTCGAGCTGCCACGAGTCCCTGATGTTCAAGCTCTCGATAGGCCTTCGCCACTGTGTTCGGGTTGACCGCGACGCGAGCGACAACTTGCTTGACCGTGGGGAGCTGGTCGCCTTCGCGGAGAAGACCCAGTCTGAGTGCTCGCTGCACTTGATGGACGAACTGCAGATAGGGAGCCACACCCGAACTCGGGTCAAGGTTGAAGTCGATCACCTTTTCCTATCTCACTAGGACTCTAGTAGTAGTCTGTTCCTTCGGCAGTGTCGTGTCAAGAGGAGCGCGACATGCAGCAGGGTGAGACTGGCCTGAGGTGTCCCACTTTGACGGTGCTATTGGCAAGTGGGGCATGCCACCGAGGTGCGTACGGGGATAGGGGTCGCGCCGCCGCTCCGAACGCATGGGAAGAGCTTGCCGAATCACGACGTGTCCGTCGAACGATCCCGCTCCGAGCTCTGAGCCGGCGTCCCCAGCATCTGGTCGATGTCGTCGGCTACCGATCCGTCTTCGAGCGGCATGGCATGGGCGTAGTTGCGCAGGGTGGTCGAGGCGTCCCGGTGGCCGAGGCGCTGCTGGGCCCGCAGCAGCTCGCCCCGCCCAACGAGGAAGGTGGCCACTGTGTGACGCAGACGGTGCAGCGTGGCCCCGTGGACGTCGGCGGCTCGGGCGAGCCCGGCAAACCAGTGCCCGAGGGCGCCGGCGCTGAGTCGGACGTGGTGTGTGGTCTCGGGGGAGAAGAGCCAGGGACCGAGAGCGGCACCGTCAGGTAGCCTCCCGGCCCACAGCTCGGCGCTCGACAGCCACAGTTCGGACGTCCGCCGGCCGAGGGTGAGCCTCCGGGCGCGCCCCGTCTTGGTAGGCCCGAGCACGTCGGCCGAGACGCCACGCTCGATGGTGAGCACCCGCCCTTCGAGGTCGTCGAAACGCAGCGCCACCAATTCGCCGCGGCGCGCCCCCGAGTCGGCCGCGAGGCGGATGAGCAGGCGGATCTGTTCGGCCTTGTGCAAGCGCTCGGCGTCCCTACCCGCACTGGCGGCGACCAGGGCGTCGGCGGCCTCGAGCAGGCGGAGCACTTCTTCGGCATTTAGATGCAGCCGCGTGCCGGGCCGCTGGGGTCCCCGCATGCCGTTGAGCGGATTGACGTCGATGATGCGCTCCACATGCGCCCACCCGATCGCCGAGCGCAGGACACGGAAGCGCCCAGAGACGACCGCCACCGAGGCGCCGGCACCACTCCATGCCGCCATGGCCGCCCGAACGTGCTCGGGCTTGAGCGTGGAGACCCGGCGCGCGGCCAAGCCGTCGGCCCGGAGGGCCTTGGCGTTGGAGCGGGCCGAGATCCACGTGGCCGGCCGCCAGTCATGGTGAGCGCTGAGCCAACACTCGAGCAGCTCGCCGACGGTCAGGAACGGCGCGGCCCGCCGGATGGCACGACGCTCGGCCCACTCGGCGGCGAGCTCCTTGCGGTGAAGTTCGGCCTCTTCGGCGCAGCCGTGGAAGGAGAAGGAGCGTTGCACCGTTCGCCCTGAGACGGGATCGACTCCGACGGCGATGCGGATCTCCCATACCCCAGGGCTGCGCTCGCGCATGGTGCCTGTCCCCCACGCCATGCGCGCAAAAGTAGGGACGAATGTAGGGACAGGGCGCGGATCCCTGCTCCGCGACCGCAGCGCCTTATCATCGTCACGCTGGGCCTACGCGGCGCGCGCTCGGAGGGATTCGAACCCCCAACCTTCTGATCCGTACCCGGGCCCGGGACAGGTGAAGTCAGGAGTGGCCAGGAGCGGCCAGATTGAGCCTTCGACCAGAGTGAACCCTCACTTGTTGTTGGACTGCAGCGGCCATGAGATGACACGGGTTTCCACGGTTTCCTGAGTTTTGGTTCTCACACTGGTTCTCATGACAGCGCCAAATTCCAACCCCAGACCACCTCACCGTGCGATTGTCGATGCAACCACTTGTTCGGCAATGGCGTATATTCGTTGTGCGGCTTGGACCGCACGGCGGGCCTCCGAGTCAGTCACGGGAGCAGGGTCATATTCAGTGCGCGTTTTCAATGGAAGAAGTCGACGTAGCTGGGCTGAGGCTTTCCGGCCTTCTGCTCCCGCAGCCGTTTCTAGGTAGCCAGCTGCTTGGCTGTGTTCGCCCTTCCATACGGCACCGGCTCGGCAAGCCGCGATTGCATCGGCCGCGGCGATTCCGGCGTGAACGGCGTTGCCAGTTGCCGCCACACGATTGCCGTGTGCCAGTGAATCATTCGAAGCTTGCAAGAATTCGGCAGCCTTCGAAAGATACATCCGGCCATCGTTGATGGTGGCCTTGCGGGTGTTCCCAGAGCCTCGAGGACTCATTGAGCGGACGCGCCGATCTCCTGGAGGTTGTTTCCGACAAGTGTGATGCCGTCTCTGACGATTTCCTGCCAGACCGAATTCCGACGACGAAGAAGCTTGGGAACGTCTTGTTGGGCGACAACAAGGAGGTTTACTGGATTACCAGCAATCAGACGAGCCTTGTCGGACCAACGGCCCAGTGATGCGGTCCAGCCCGCATCGTCCGCGTCTACATCGCTGGAACGGACGACGACGATGTCGATGTCGCTCTCTGGTCCGGCCTCGCCCCGTGCTATCGAACCGAATACGACAACACTCAGCGGCGCGGGATCGATAGTTGTTGCTTCACTCCCGATCCTTGCAAGAACGGCGTCTCTTAGGCGGCTGAGTTCGAGGATGGATCGAACGGCCTCATTCTCTCGAGCGAGACGTACCAGAGCTGAGACGCCCACGTCCCGCCGCTCCACCAGACCCAGGGCTACCAAGTGATTCAATACCGATACCGTCCGGTTCACGCCGGCTCCTGCGAGGCGGCTCACCGTACTCATCGTGAGTTCAGTCTCCGTGCCCGCTAATACGGTCAGCACCTTTCCCTGAACGCCAGGAACGATCGATTCGATGGGCCGGATGTAGTCCACGCCAGGATTATACCTATTTATCGCCTATATGTGCGTTAAATAGTGGCAATCAAATGGACAGCCCAGCCACCGGGCTGCTCCGTTCCCAAGCCATTCTCCCCTCAGGGGTAGAGATGCCAACCTCCAGTAGAGCCCAAGATCTGCGGAACAGCGCCAGGACGACGAGCCATCGACCCGGGCCGAGGTTGTCGACCGCTTGGCCGCTGTCGCGGCATTGGCGATCGAGCTGGGATAATCGGAACGTGAGGCACCCAACCGAGGGCTCCTCTGGAAACGACCGAGCGGACTCGATGGAATCGGAGCTCCGAGCGCTTCGAGCAGAGAACGCTCGACTACGAGGTCTGCTCGGGCTCGATGATCGTTCCCATCGACAACCGACCACTCCATGGCGGGCAACGCTGTTCGCGAATGCCGAGTCGCCGACCAGGCCGACCATTACCGTCGACCGTCACTCTCCCGTGGAACAGAAGATAGCCCTGTTCCGGTCGCTGTTCGTCGGCCGCGACGATGTCTACGCCGTTCGCTGGGACAACCAGAGAACGGGCAAATACGGATGGGTTCCCGCTGTTCCAGGTGGATGGGCAAAGGCTCGCCGATCCGATCGGGAATACCTGCCCTACACCGACAACGTGGTTGAGACGCATCTCGCTGGTGACATCCACGCCGGCCTCTATCCGCTCCAACGCGGCGATAGCTGTCGTTTGCTGGCATGCGACTTCGACGGGCAAGGCTGGATTCTCGATTCGCTAGCCTATCTGGACGCCGCCCATGCGACCGGCGTGCCTGCTGCATTGGAACGGTCCCGATCCGGTGACGGCGGGCACGTCTGGGTGTTCTTCGACGGTGACGTTCCGGCGATGTCCGCTCGGCGGATCGGCGTGCACCTGCTGCGAGAGGCGATGACAGTGCGAGCTGAGATCGACCTCGCCAGCTACGACCGGCTGTTCCCGGCGCAGGACTTCATGCCGAAGGGATCGTTCGGGAATTTGATTGCCCTGCCCCTCCAGGGCGTTTCCCGTAAGAGTGGCACGACGGTGTTCCTCGACCCCACGAGCCTCGAGCCTTTCGAAGACCAGTGGGCATATTTGTCAGCCTTCGAACCCCTCTCTGCCCAGTCGGCCATCGAGCTGGCCGGAGCGCTCGGAGAACTGGCGACGGGGCCGGACGCATCGACGTACCGGCGGCCTGCCAACGGCTCGACTGACCCCACACCACCGCCGACGATCGCCGCTCGAGCTGAGGCGATGTTGGCGGTCGACCGCATCGGCGTGCCCCCGGCAATGTTGGCCGCACTGAAACATCTGGCCTCTCTCCACAACCCGGAGTTCTACGAAAAGGAGCGGCTCCGGTTCTCGACATGGAACACGCCACGATTCATCCGCTGCTATCGGGAGACGCTCGACCGACTGCTCTTGCCCCGAGGCTTACGGGAGAAGGCTACTCGAACAGTCGCTGACGCCGGAAGCGAGTTGGTAATCACCGACGGATATGGACACCCACCCGGCCTGAGCGTCGAGTTGCTGGCGAACCTGACACCAGAGCAAACGATCGCGGAGGAAGCTGTTGGAAAACAGGAACTCGGGATGCTGGTCGCACCCCCGGGTTCGGGTAAGACGGTCGTAGGCTGCGCCGTCATCGCGCGGCATCAAGTCCCAACGTTGGTGATCGTCGACCGTAAACCGTTGATGGAGCAATGGCGCGACCGACTGGTCAGCCACCTCACCCTCACACCCAAGCAGATCGGGCAGCTTGGAGGGGGTCGCAGCAGGGCGACGGGCGTGGTCGACGTGGCGATGGTTCAGAGCCTTGCTCGCCGCGACGACCTGACAGAGCTTACGGCCGGTTACGGACTGGTCATCGTCGATGAGTGCCACCACGTCCCCGCAGTGACCTTTGAACGGGCCGTGCGAGAGATAGCGGTCCGACGATGGCTGGGTCTCACCGCCACGCCATATCGTCGAGATGGTCTGCAATCCATGATGGCCATGCACTGCGGGCCGATACGTCACACAATGGCAACGGCATCTGGCGCGCTCATGCAGACCCTGGAGCTGATCGTCCACGAGACAGACCACGAGGCCGCCGAGGAGGGGCAACACATACAGACGACCTTCCGCGGGCTCGTCGAAGACAGCCAGCGAACTGTGGCCATCTGCGAAGACATCGCCCGTGCAACGCAGGCTGGTCGCAACTGCCTCGTGCTGACCCGATGGACCGAACACCTCGAGGCGATCAGCCAGTCGCTCGTCGCTATGGGGATCGAAACGCTTGTTCTACACGGCCAAATGGGCAAGAAGGCTCGGGCCGCGGTCATAGACCGCCTCGCGCCGCCACTTGAAGACGGCGGGCTGGTACTCGCCGCCACCTCTAGTCTCCTTGGCGAGGGTTTCGATTGCCCGCCCCTCGATACCCTCTTCCTTGCATTCCCGATCAAGTTCAAGGGCAGCGTCGTCCAGTGCGTAGGCCGAGTCTTGCGGCCTACCGAGACCAAGAACCGAGTCGAGGTCCACGACTACGTCGACGTTCGCATACCGGTTCTTGCCCGCATGCACGACGAGCGTCGTCGCGCCTATGCATCGCTCGGCTTCGCCGTCCCGAAATCCCGATAGTCACCGAGCGGCGGCTCCAGGGGTGCCAGAAGACTCCCCGTAAGGATCACCGTCCGGTTCAGTCCGGTTCAGTTGTGTCAACTCCGGTTCAGTCCGGTTCAGTCCGGTTCAGTCCGGTTCAGTTGTCCGGTTCAGTTGTCCGGTTCAGTTGTCCGGTTCAGTTGTCCGGTTCAGTTGTCCGGTTCAGTTGTGTTCAGTTGTGTTCAGTTGTCCGCGCAATCTTTGGTTCTCACGGCGTTCCCGGCATCTCGATCGATGAGAATGAAAGAGGGGCCCTGAACTGGGAATTCGAGCGCGCTCGGAGGGATTCGAACCCCCAACCTTCTGATCCGTAGTCAGATGCTCTAGTCCGTTGAGCTACGAGCGCTGGGTGAGTCACTCAGTGTACAGGAGAGCGGTGGCCGTCCCGTGAGCGGGGAACCCCTGATCAGAGGCGGATCGGGAGCTTCGAGTAGCCCCTGACGGTGCTGGTGTGGAGCGGTACCGCCCCGTCCATGTCGACGGACCACTCGGGAAAGCGCTTGAACGTCTCCTCCAGCGCGATCCGCCCTTCCGTCCGGGCCAGCGCCGCCCCCAGGCAGAAGTGGATCCCGTAACCGAAAGACAAGTGGTGGTCGAACTTCCGGTGGATGTCGAAGCGGTCCGCGTCCGGGTAGGCGCGCTCGTCGCGTCCCGCCGATCCGGTGATCATGACGACCTTCGACCTCGCCGGGATCGTGCCCCCGTGCAGCTCCACGTCCGCGGTGCACCAGCGGCTCTGCACAGGTGACGGCGCCTCGTAGCGGAGAAGCTCTTCCACGCAATTCGGGATGAGGCCGGGGTCAGCCGCGAGCTCGGCACGCTGCCCCGGGTTGTTGTCGAGTGTAAGGGCGGCCCAGCCGAGCATGCGGGCCACCGTCTCGGTGCCTGCGCTGCCGATCAGCGCGGCGAAGTTGACAGCCTGCTCCAGGGTGAGGCGGCGCGGGACGCCGTCATCCTCGACGATCTCGAGGTTCACCAGGTCCGTGAACATGTCGTCGCGCGGGTTCTTCATTCGGTCGCTAAGCGTGGCGCCGAGATAGTCCATGAAGTTGAACATGGCCGCCGCCGACACGTCGTTCGACATCCCCGTCTCGGGATCCAGGTGGAACGACTCGTCGATCCAGCCCCGGACCATGTCGCGGTCCTCGGCCGGCACGCCGAGGAGCGCCGCGATCACGTAGGCCGGCACCCGGGCCCCGAAGTCCTGCACGTAGTCGAACGAGCTCCGACCGACCAGATCGTCGAGCAGACGGGCGCAGAGCGTCCGGATGTCCTCCTCGAGGAGCTTCATCCGACGCGGCGTGAACGCCTTGGACACCAGCCGCCGGTAGCGGGTGTGATCCGGTGGATCCATGAAGATCATCATCTCCATTTCGATCGGATCCACCGTGATCATCTCCATGACGGTGCCGTGGGAGGAACAAAACGTCTTGGGATCGCGGCTGAAGGCGTCGACGTCCGCGAAACGGCTCACCGCATAGAAGTCGTACTGCTCGTTGTAGTAGAGGGGCTCCTCATCACGCAGGCGCTTCCAGATTGCATGCGGGTCGACCTTGTACTTCTCGTTGAGCGGATCCCAGGCGATCGGCTCGGAATCGACTGCGGTCATGGGGGTCCCCATTCAGACACCGACGTGGTGCCCCTCCCAGAGCCTGATCCCGCCGAGGATGCCCGCCTTGTTGTCCACCACCGTGACGCGCTCGAGCACGTCACCGAGGTCTCGCCGGTTGACCCGCGTGGCGTTGCCGCCGCCGATGTAGAGGTGGTCGAAGAAGCACAGCGCGTCGAGATAGGCGATGGCCTTCCGTACCCGCTTGTTCCACCTCTCGTCGCCGATCGACTTGCGTGCCGGCTCGCCGAGTTGCTCGTTGAACGACTCACCCTTCCGGAACTCCAGGTGGGCGAACTCGAGGTGGGGCATCAGGCTGCCGTTCATGAAGAACGCTGTGCCGAAGCCGGTGCCGAGCGTGATCACCGCCTCGAAGCCGTCGCCCTGCACGACCGCCGCACCCTGGACGTCGGCGTCGTTGGCCACACGGCACGGCTTGCCGATCGATTGGGCGAGCGACCCCGCCAGGTCGAAGTCCGACCACGCCGTCACGAGTTCGGGGTCGAGCTTGCTCCCCGGGCCCTTCGTCGTCACGAAGTGCGGCGCACTCAACACGTGACCCTGGCGGACCATGCCGGGGAAGCCGCACGAGATGCGGTCCCCCGGCGGGAGCTTGCTCACCAGCGTGGTCAAGGTGGCCACCATCAGTTCGGGTGACATCGGATACGTCGTGGACACCCGCACCCGACCCGCCACAGGCCGGCCGTCCTCGTCGAGGACATCGGCCTTGAGGCCGGTGCCGCCCACATCGATGGCGATGGTGAACGGGTGCTCGTGCGGCTGGTCGGGGGAAGTATCAGTCACCGGCACGAACTGTAGCCAGCTGGAGCGGAAATGGGTCCGGGGGAACCGGTCCCGTCATCCCTGCAGGACGTCGTGGAGGACGTCGCGGAGCATCCTTCCCAATTCCTCGTTGGTCGTCGCGGCGAAGGCCTCGCCGGAGAGGAAGAGGCTCGAGAAGACCACGCCGAACGAGGCCGCCATGCGCACCCGATCGCGCAGGGGGACCCTCGTGTCGGCCAGCACCCGGCGAAACTGGTTCTGGATGTCCTCGTGCTCGGCGTCGTGGTCCTCACGGTGGAGCTTCTCGAGGGCGGCCTGGTTCCGCTCGTGCATGAGAAAGATCTTGCGCTGGGCCAGCATCTGGTCGACGATCTCGTCGAGCAACTCGCCCCACAGGCCCAGAGTGACCGGCTCCTCCCCCATCCGCATCAGGGCCACCCGGCCGAACTCGTGCAGGCGCAGGTGCAGCGCCATCAGGATGTCGTCCTTCGATTCGAAGTGGTAGTAGAGCGCCGCCTTGGTGACGCCCAACTGCTCGGCGATCTGCCGCAGGCTGGTGCCGTCGAAGCCCTGTTCGATGAAGAGGTCGAGGGCCACATCGAGGATCCGCTGCCGCGTGTCGACGGGCTCGGTCGCTCCGGGGTCGGATGCGGCGGCGAAGGCGGTGTCGGGGCCGGGGCCGGGCTCGGGGCCGGGCTCGGCAACGCTCTCGATGAGGGCCTGCTCGTGACCCTCGTCGTGTGCCTGGGCTTCTGCGGGTGCGGCCTGTGTCATCGACGCTCGGTTCCAAGTCTACTTGACGACCGGTTAGTCATCGTTTTAGCCTGTCGTTTGGGGCGAGTCTACTGACCGACAGGTAAGGAAGTCCATGGCTGAAGAGCTGATGATCCAGGCGGAGGGCTTGACCAAGCGCTACGGCGAGACCCAGGCACTGGCCGGGGTCGACTTCGGCGTCCCGGCGGGGTCGATCCTCGGGCTGCTGGGGCCGAACGGCGCGGGCAAGACGACGGCCGTGCGCATCCTGACGACCTTGGCCCTGCCCGATGCCGGACGGGCCACGGTGGCGGGCATCGACGTGGCCCAGCACCCGGCCGAGGTGCGCCGCCACATCGGGGTCGCCGCCCAGGACGCCACGCTCGATCCCCTGCTGACCGGGCGCCAGAACCTCGTCCTGGTGGGCGAGCTCTCCGACATGGGCCGCGCCCCGGCGCGGGTCCGGGCGGTCGAGCTGCTCGATCAGTTCGAGCTGACCTTCGCCGCCGACCGGGTGGTGAAGGGCTACTCGGGCGGCATGCGCCGGCGACTGGACCTGGCGGCGGCGTTGATCACGCGGCCACCGGTCCTGTTCCTCGACGAGCCGACGACAGGGCTCGACCCGACCAGCCGCCAGCGGGTGTGGGAGGCCATCCGGGAACTGATCGGAGAGGGAGTCACCGTCCTGCTGACGACGCAGTACCTGGAGGAGGCCGACGCGCTGGCCCACCACATCGTGGTGGTCGACCACGGCCGGGTGATTGCGGACGGGACGCCCCAGGAACTGAAGGAGGCGAGTCGCACCGCCCGTTTGGAAGTGACCCTGGCGGAACCACACCCCGAGGCGGTTGGTGCGATCGCACCACTCGTGTCGGGGCGGGTCGACCTGAGTGACGACGGCCGGCGGTTGAGTGCAGGCGTGGACGCTTCGACTGGGCTCGCCACTGCCGTCGTGCGGGCGCTTGATGCGGCTGGTGTGCTCGTGGACAACATCGAGGTGCGGCAGCCGTCTTTGGACGACGTCTTCTTCTCGCTCACGGGTGGGCACATCGAAGAGTCGGTTGACGGGGACGCTGCGGGTGGCGAGCCCGCTGCGGGTGGCGAGCCCGCTGCGGTTGCCGGAACGGGTCCCGCCGCAGAGGGCGACGGTCGCCATGAGTTGGAGGGAGTGCGGACATGACGACGACCGCCTTGACGCGTACCGCTGCGGGATTCGATCGGCCGCATTCAGGCGGGAGCGTGGTCGGCCCGGTGGCGGACATTTGGGCCATGACCCGGCGCAACCTGGTGCACATCTCGCGGGAGCCCATGCAGCTCTCGGACGTCACGCTCCAACCTCTGCTCTTCACGGTGCTGTTCGTCTACATCTTCGGTGGCGCGATCCCGATACCGGGCGGCGGTAGCTACGTGGACTTCCTCTTGGCCGGAATCCTCGCGTTGAACCTGGTCACTTCGTCCATGGGCACGGCCGTGGGGCTGAGCACCGACCTCCACGAGGGGATGATCGACCGCTTTCGCACGTTGCCCATGTGGCGCTCCGCGGTGTTGGTCGGGCGCTCGGTCGCCGATTTTCTGACGTCGGTGGTGTGTGCCCTCATCGTGGCGCTGACCGGTCTGGTCGTCGGATGGCGGCCCGGAGCGAACGCCATCTCGGTCGTGGGCGGCTTCGCGCTCCTTCTCTTCTTCGCCTATGCGGTGTCATGGGTCTCCGCTTGTGTGGGGCTGAACTCGAAGAGCCCCGAGTCGGCCGCCTCCTTCGGTTTCATCGTGCTCTTCCCGCTGACCTTCGTGTCCAACGCATTTGTGCCCACCCAGCACATGCCCGGGTGGCTCCAGGTCATCGCGAACTGGAACCCGGTGAGTGCCGTCATCGCAGGGGCCAGGGACCTCTGGGGCAACCCGAATCCGTCGGCGACGATCCAGGCCTGGCCCATGCAGCACCCGGTGGAGGCCTCGTTGATCTGGTCGGTGGTGATCCTGGCCGTCGCTGCGCCGCTGGCGGCCCACTTCTTCCGGCGCCGGACGACCGAATAGGAGCGACAGCGAATACCGCGACGTCAATTCATTGACTCCGGTTAGGCGCAGGCCTACCATCCAGCGTGGCGAGTCGGACCTCTGCGAGGCGGAGGTGAGTGCAGAAGTTCGAGGACCTCTGCGCCACACCTGCTCGTTGAAGACCAGACCACACCAACCCGATTGGAGTCGCGATGCCCACCCCTCCGACCATTTCCCAAGGCGCCACCGGAGCCAACGTCAGCTGGGCGCAATACCTTCTCGTCCGCCGGACACTCAGTTACAACCAGATCGACGGCATCTTCGGCCCGGTGACCAAGACTGCGGTCGAGCAATTTCAAGGCCCGGCCGGGCTGGCGGTGGACGGCATCGTCGGACCGAACACCTGGGCCGCGCTCGGGGGAGACGGTCCGGAGCCACCGACCCTGTCCCAAGGATCTCAGGGAGGCGTGGTCCAGCAACTTCAGACCGCTCTCAACGAGGGACGCGGTGACTTCGCCCCAAGCTCGAATCCGGTTCTGGCCGTCGATGGGGACTACGGCCCCATCACAGCCGGCGCCGTCACGGGGGCGCAGCAGTCCGGGGGCATCCACGCGGACGGCATCGTCGGCTTGCAGACGTGGGCCCTTCCGGTGCATGCCGCCGGTCAGGTACTGGCCAATCTCTGCGGGGTGCCCGGCCCTGGCTGAGGTTGAACAAGGCGGGGTGTCGCTCGACCATCAATCTTCGCTCCTGCACTGCCGCCTCGACGCGCTGCCGGTGCTCGATGGCGAGATCGACGAACCGTGACGGGTCAGCCATGGCTCGGTGACTCCTGCTCGCTGGTCGACGCCCTTCGGGCCGGGACGATCTCACCCTCCGAAGCGCTCGAGGGGTCGCTGGCCGCGGTGGAGGCGTCGTCGCTGAACGCGGTGTGCTTCGTGGACGAGGATCGGGCACGGGAGGCCGCAGCGTCCGCAGACGTGAGCCTGCCCTTTGGAGGGGTGCCGATTGGGGTGAAGGAGCTCGACCCGGTGCTCGGCTGGCCGCAGACAGAGGCGTCACTCGTCTTCAAGGACCGCATCTGCGAATACGACGGCGCCATGACGGCCCGATTGCGAGGTGCGGGTGCGGTGCTGGTCGGGCAGACGACGGCCTCGGAGTTCGGTGGCATCAACTGCACCTACACCCGGCTCCACGGCGCGACCTCGAACCCCTACGACCTGGAGCGGACGCCGGGCGGTTCGTCGGGAGGCTCCGCGGCATCGGTGGCGGGCGGGCTCCTTCCCCTGTGTACGGGCGGCGATGGGGGCGGATCGATCCGCATCCCAGCCGGCTTCACAGGGTTGTTCGGGCTGAAGTCGACGTTCGGACGGATCCCGAAAGGGCCCCGCACCGAGATCGAGCCGTTGACCGCCGTGTTGGGGTGCGTCTCCCGCTCGGTGCGGGACACGGCGCGCTGGTTCGACGTCTGCAACGGTCACGACGAGTACGACCCATTCTCCCTTCCCCGAGTCGGGGGTTGGGAGGCCGGTCTCGGCCATCAGGAACTGCTGGGTAAGCGGGTGGCGGTGTCTGTGGACCTGGGCGCGGCTGTCGTCGCCTCGGCGGTCCGTGACAAGGTCGACCACGCAGCCGACCTCTTGATCAAGGACGCCGGGCTCGAGCGGGTGAACGTGCCGATCGCATTGCCCCGCGGCGGCTTGGAGTGGGCGCTCGCCGGGACGGCCAGCCTGCTCGTCGGGCTCGGCGACCTCTATCCCGCCTGCGAGTCTCAGTTGACGCCCGAGATCATGTTGGCAGCCAACATCGCGACCAACCACTACAACGTCGAGACGGCAAGGAACATCGAGTCATTCCGACGATCGATCATCGTGCAGATGGCCGAGATCTTCGAGCAAGTCGACTTCATCATGTGTGCCACCAACCCGGACGTGGCGTTCGGCGCGCAAGGACCCATGCCCACCGTGGTGGACGGGGTCGACCTGATCGCGGAGCACGGCTTCGAGGCTGCCGTCGGGAACAACGGCGCGCTCACGATCCCGGCCAACACGACGGGGCACCCGGCAGCGGCTATCCCGATTGGGTTGGTCGATGGCCTCCCGGTCTCGATGCAGATCATCGGGCGACGGCATGCAGAACAGTTGCTGCTCGACTTGGCAAGGATCGTCGAGCTCGAACGACCGTGGCCGTTGGTGGCGCCAAGCGCGCCGACGTAACACGTGCTGCTCCGCGTGTGCCTCTCGGCGGCACACTTCATATGAGGTACTGAGCGAGCTCTGCCCTACGCGTGCACCGGCCGCTTCGACTCCAGCTCGTTGAGCTGTTCCTGGATCTGCTCCGCGAACTGCTCCGCATCGCCCCGGAAGACCGACAGTGCGGAGTGTCAGACGCAGGTGCACCCACGAGTCCAGCTGCGGACCGTAGTGGACCCGTGTCACCTTCTCCCGATTGGAGACCGACAGCGCGAGCTCGCCCTCGCCGACAGTCGCGTTCACCAGCTTCGGAAACAGACACTCGATCGTCTTCGTGTTCCCCACCCATACGGCGCGTTGGTTGGTCACGACCAGTTCGCCTTGGTCGACGGCCTCGGGATGCGGGGTCCCCTCGACGTAGTGGCCTCTGGTCACACCCACCCGATAGCGGACAGACCGGCCACCCACCGACCCCAAGGGGATCGACACACCCGTAGAGCCACCCGTGTAGTGCCCGGGGCCGCGCCGGTCCTCGACGAGACTGGCCTTGGCCACCGTCCCGAAGATGCTCTCACCCGGCTTCAGCACCAGGTCCGAGCTTTCGTAGCCCTGACGGGATTTGGCCGCCTGGAGCACGGCCGTCAGCTCGTCGTGCTGGGCTTGCCAGGCACTGAGCTGGGCCTCGTACTCCTTTTCGGCCTTCTTCTCCTTGTGCTTCTCGAACATGACGCGCTCCCGCGACCCGGCGGCCTCACCGGACGGCCGTGCCCGGTTCGTGCCGCTGCACCCCGAGGTCATCCTTCGAACGTCCGGATGCGGCCGCCTGCTCAACCTACGGCAGCGCGGACCCTCCCGGCAACGAGACTCGGCCGTCCGTCCGTCCGTCCAGCCAAGCGGAAGCTCCGAGAGCGGGTCGACGTACCACTCGCGAGGGGGTGTGACGGCCACCCCCCCTTTAGGACCGCTTCAGCTTCCACACGGCCAGCGGCGCGAACACCGCCACCAGGCCCGCCGACCACAGCAGCGACGGCACGAGATAGTACGAGACCGAGTGCCCGAGCAACTCCTGCGCCGCCGGGCCGCCGGTCAATGCCCGCACCGTGTTGACCATCTGCGTCATCGGTTGGTTGTTGGCGAAGCCCTGCATCCAGCCCGGCATGGTCGAGACCGGCACGTAGGCCGACGACACGAACGAGAGCGGGAACACCAGGAACGAGAGCCCCTGCGCCGCCTGCGGGCTCCCCGCCGCCAGGCCCATGAAGATGAAGAGCCAGACGAACGCGAAGCCGTACAGGATGGTCAGCCCGAGCGCCGCCAGTGCCTCGGCGGCACTGCCGCCGAGGCGGAAGCCCACGGCGAAGCCGGCCGCCGTCATCACCACAATGCCCCACGTGACGAGCGCCGAGTCAGCGGTGACGCGCCCCGTCACGATCGACAGCAGGCGGATGGGCAGGCTGCGCAGCCGGTCGAAGAGGCCGCCCTCCAGGTCGTCGGCCACGCCGCTCGATGCGCTCATGCCCTGGAACAGGACGCCGGTCACCACGAATCCGGGCACGAGGAAGTCGACGTAGTCGAGCGACCCGGTGTGGGCCACCGCGCCGCCGAACACGTAGCGGAAGATGAGCAGGAACAAGAGGCCCTGCGCCGTCCCCGCCACGAGCAGGGCCGGGGAGCGCACGAACTTCTTCAGGGTCCGGGCCGCCACCTGGCCCGAGGCGACGAGGTACGACGCCCCCGCGTTCACCCCTGCCCCTTCCCCTTCCCCGGCCCCCGGGTCCGGCGCCGGCCGGCGTTGTGGCGCCTCGAGTGTGATGTCCATGGTCATGCTGCTTCACCCTCCTTCGGGCTCGTCGGATCGTTGTCGTTGCTCTCGTTCGTGTCATCGCCGCCGTCTGCGTCGCCGGCGCCATCTCCGTCGCCGGCGCCGGTCGTGCGCCCGGTCAACGCCAGGAACACCTCGTCCAACGTCGGGCGCCGCAGCGCGATGTCCTCCACCGCCACCTCGGCCTCGTCCAGCGAGCGCACGACGACCGGCAGCAGCCGCGCCCCGTCGGGCGCCGCGATGGAGCAGCGCCGCGTGGCCAAGTCGGTGGTCGGCTCGGCCACCCCGAGCGCGCCGAGCACCTCGGCCGCCCGCCGCAGCGTCGGCCCGTCGACGGTGTGCAGCTCGATCCTGTCGGAGCCCATCCGCGACTTGAGCTCGCCCGGCGCCCCCTGGGCGATGACCCGGCCTCCGTCGATGATGACGATGTGCGCCGCCAAATGGTCGGCCTCGTCGAGGTACTGCGTCGTCAACACGATGTCGGTCCCGCCCCGGCTCATGTCGTGCACGGCGTCCCACACCTCGTTGCGGCTCCCCGGGTCGAGTCCCGTCGTCGGCTCGTCGAGCAACAACAGCCGGGGCGAGCCGACGAGGCTCGCACCGAGGTCGAGTCGCCGTCGCATCCCGCCCGAATAGGTCCGGACCAAGCGGTCGGCGGCCTCCACCAGATCCATCTGCTCGAGGATCCGCATGGACGAGGCCACCGCCTCGGCGCGGCCCTGGCCGTACAGGCGGGCCACCATGACGAGGTTCTCCCGCCCGGTCATCATCTCCTCGACGGCGGCGGACTGGCCGGCGAGGCCGATCATGCGGCGCACGGCCATCGGGTCGCGCCCGACGTCGAGCCCGTTGACGGCGAGCGTGCCGCAGTCGGGGGCGATGAGCGTGGCCACCATGCGGATGAACGTGGTCTTGCCGGCGCCGTTGGGACCGAGGATGGCCACCGGCTGCCCGGCGGGCAGGGTGAGGGTCAGCCCGGCGAGGGCCTCGACCTTCCCGAATTTCTTGCTGAGGCCGTCGGCCTCGATGAGCGTGTGCATGCACGCCTCCTTCCGTGGGTCGCTGCTGCTTCGGACAGAGTCCGTCCCACGGAGGTCGCCTACGCTCTCAAGTGCTGCCTCGGGCGAAGGTCCCTCGTGGATCGGCTCGTGGTTGTGTGGGCCCGAGGCCGCGTGGTGTCACACGCGGCCTCGGGTCATTCCTCAGGGGTCATTCCTTGGGGAGCTCGAAGGTGAAGTGCACCTCCTCGGGGTCGAAGTCCTCGGTCTGGAAGTGCCGCCACATGTCGAGACCCTCGAGCGTGCCGTCCGCCATCTCCTGGACGAGCGCCTTGACGTAGGACAGCTCGGCGGCGAGTACGCGCTCCTCGTACTCGGACTCGAGCTCGAAGAGGCGCGGCAACCCGGCGTCGCGGGCGGCCTGCATGGCGCTGCGCATCGCGACGAGCTTCACCATCAGGGTCTCGGCCCGCCGGCGGAGCGCGGCAAGGGCGTCGTCGGGATCGAGCGCGGCAATGAAGGAGAGGCCCGCCATGAAGGCCGGGTACTCCTTGTTCGGGGTGCCGATGAGCTCGGTCAGCCAGTCGGTCAGCTCGATCGAGCCCTCTTCGGTGATCTCGTAGACGGTCCGCTGGGGGCGTTTCCCCTCGCGGACGGTGCCGGTGGCCTTGATGAAGCCCTTCTTCTCGAGGGATTCGACGACGGCGTAGAGGGAGCCGTAATTGAGACGGACGCTCTCCTGCTTGGCCCGCTGGCGCAACGTCTGCGCCACCTCGTAGGGGTGCATCGGCTTCTCGTAGAGGCAGACGAGGACGGCCAGGGCGAGTGGGTTGGAACGGGACCATCTGGGCATGGGTGTCAGTATATTTTACTCAGAGTAATCTGTAAAGAGTGCTCTGACCGGTTTATTCGACCTTCGGGTCGCCGGCTGGTCGGTTCGAGTGGCGGCGGAGCGATCGGCGGGGCGGCGACCCGGGATCCGACAGGCGTAACCTCCCTGGACGTGGCCCCCACCCTGCTCCATGTGGCCCCCCACCCCGACGACGAGGCCGTGGGCTGCCCGGGCGCGCTGCTCCATCTCCTCGACCGGGGCTGGACCGTCGTCAGCGTCATCGCCAGCCTGGGGTTCTCAGGTCAGTGGGATCGCCGACGCGCCGAGGCGCAGGAGGCGGCGCAGCGAGCCGGCTTCGTGCCCGTCTTCATGGACCCGCCGCTCAACCTCGATCTCGACGGGGACCTGGCCCTGGCGACCCGGCGCGTCGCCACCGAGCTCCCCGGCATCGTCGAGGCGCATGACGCCTCCATCGTCGTTTCGCCGTCGCCGCACGACGTGCACCACGGCCACGAGACGGTCGGCCGGGGCGTGCAGCGCGCCATGGCGGCCCTGCCCCCGACCGTCCGGTGGTGGATGTGGGGCGTCTGGGGCGACCTCCCGGCTCCGAACGTCTTCTACGGCTTCGACGCTTCTGTGCTCGATCGAGCCCTTCACGTCCTCGACGCCTACGAGGGAGAGCTGGCGCGCAACGACTACCGGTCCTTCCTCTCGGGCCGGGCGACGGCGAACGCCGTGATGGGCTCCGAGCGCGTCTACGGGTTCGGCTCCCCCGCCGCCACCTCCCTCCCCTACGCCGATCTCCTGACCGAGGTCCGGCTGGTCGACGGGCGGTTCATGGCATCGGAGCCGCACTCACTCGACCAGGGCCCCGAGCCCTCGGCGCTCTACGACGTCGACTTGACGCCATGGCTCGACTCGCCGAGCGCCCACGAGCTCGTGGGGTACATCCGAGAGGTCCGGGAGGAGCCGGAGCCTTGAGGACCCCCGCCCCGTTGGCGCCGCGGGTGATGGAGGAGTTCGAGCGTGACGGTTTCGTCGTGGTGCCGGACCTCCTGACCCCCACCGAGCTGGTCCGCTTCGGTGCGGCCGTCGACGAGGGAGTGGCCCGGCGCAGCCGGCACGATGCCCGGACCGTGGCCGAGAAGTCGCGCTACGAGCAGAGCTTCATTCAATGCCAGAACCTGTGGGAGGACTGCGACGAGGTCCGGCCGCTGACCTTCCACCCGGTGATCGCCGGGACGGCGGCGCGCCTCCTCGGGGTGCCCGCGGTGCGGATCTGGCACGACCAAGCGCTCTACAAGGAGGCGGGCGGCCGCGAGACCGACCCCCATCAGGATCAGCCGTACTGGCCCATCGTCGAGACGAGGACGATCACGGCGTGGATCCCTTTCGACGGCTCGACGCTCGAGAGCGGCGCCGTGGGCTACCTGCCCGGGAGCCACCGGCTCGGTGTGCGCGAGTTCGTCGACATCTTCACCGGCAGCGGCGACGATCCGTTGGCGCGTGACGAGCTGGTCGGGATCGCGCCCGTGTTCGTCGAGGTGCCGCCGGGGTCGGTCGCCTTCCACCACGGCCTCACCTTCCACTTGGCCAAGCCGAACCTGACCGGTACCGTCCGTCGGGTGCACACCGCGATCTATTTCGCTGATGGCTCAACCCGGGGCGAGGGCCGCTTCCCCCATCCCTCGGTGGAGCGGGCCGGGATCGCCATGGGCGCCGTCATCGCCAGCGATGTCACGCCGATCGCCTGGCCGCGCCCCGACGGTGCCCCGCCCGATCCGCCCGCAGCGCCGATCTGGTGACGGCCGTGCTCACACACGAGCAGCGGACGTCGTGGATGGAGCGGGGCTATTTCCGCATTACTGGCTTCACTCCGCCGGAGACGTGCGCCGAGATGCTGGCCCGGGTGACCGAGATCGTGCGAGACCCCGACCTGGCCGCTGAGCTCGGCGTCAAGGTGGTCCCCGAGTCCAACAAGGCCGGGCTGCCCGTGGAGAACCCCGAGGACGGGGTGTCGAAGATCTTCAAGCTGCACCGCGACCCGGTCTTCGCTCGATTCGCGGACTCGGCCGAGGTGGTGCACCCCGTCGCCGAGTTGATCGCCCCGGATATAGACGTCTTCTTGTCCCAGTTCATCTTCAAGACGGCGGGGGCCTGGGGGCAGCCCTGGCACCAGGACTCCTTCTACTTCCCGTTCGAGCCGACGCGGCCCGTGGTGGGCGTCTGGCTGGCCGTGACCGAGGCCACCCTGGTCAACGGGTGCCTCCACGTTCTGCCCGGGTCGCAGACCGAGCCTGTGCACACGCACGTCCCGGACCGCCGCCCCGGGGCCAACTACGGCTACTTCGAGATCGTCGACCACGACATGGGCGCCGCCGAACCGGTGCTGATGGACCCGGGCGACCTGCTGGTCTTCGACAGTCACCTGATGCACTGCTCGACGGACAACGAGTCCGGCGGGATCCGCGCCGCAATGGTGTACCACTACGCCGCGGCTGGGACGACGGACCACAGCGAGGAGTACTTCCCCAGCGTCAACGACTGGGTCCCGGCGCGGCGGGACGGCCGTCCGACGGCGTCGGTGTCGGCGGTGGTGGCGTGAGCGGGCTGAGCCGGCCGAACGGGTGGAGGGTTCCGTGGCGCTGAAGTTCGATGCGATGCTGCCGGCGCAGCCCCTCCGCCAGGCGGCCGATCTCGGCCGTCGGGCCAGTGAAGCCGGGCTCTCCGGCCTGGTCGTGACCGAGGCGGGACGCACCGCCTACCTCACCTGCGGCGCGCTCGTCGTGGCGGCCGACATCGATGTGCTGACCGGGATCGCCGTCGCCTTCCCGCGCAGCCCGATGGTGACCGCAGCCACCGCGTGGGAGTTGGCGGAGGCGAGCGGGGGCCGTTTCCGCCTGGGACTGGGGGCGCAGGTGCGGGCGCACATCGAGCGCCGCTACGGCTCCGACTTCGACCATCCGGGACCACGGTTGCGCGAGTACGTCCTCGCCGTGAAGCAGATCTTCGAGTCCTTCCGCAACGGTGCGCCGCTGGCGGTGCAAGGCGAGTTCTACAACCTCTCGCTGCTCCCGCCGAGCTGGGCGCCGGGCGCCATCGAGTGCGGGGATCCGCCCGTGGACGTCGCCGCCGTCAACCCCTGGATGCTCCGCATGGCGGCGGAGGTGGCGGACGGTGTTCACGTGCACCCGCTGAACACGCCGACCTACCTGCGCGAGACCGTGCTGCCGAACCTGGAGGACGGCGCCGCCAGCTCCGGGCGTCGGGTCGAGGACCTCGAGATCATCGTCCCGGCGTTCCTGGTGGTGGGCGACACCGATGTGGAGCGCGCCTCGTGGCGCGAGAGAGCACGCATGCAGGTGGCCTTCTACGGGTCGACTCCCAACTACGCGTTCATCTTCGAGCAGCTCGACCGCGAGGGCACGACCGACCTGATCCGCGAACGACAGCGGGCGGGCGACATCCCCGGGATGGCGGCGGAGATCGACGACGACCTGCTCGAGAACTTCATCACCGAAGGGTCTTGGGACGACATCGCCGACAAGATCGTGGCCAAGTACGGCGGGGTGGCCACCAGGGTCGTCAGCTACTTCACCGGAGCCGATGTCGTGCGGGATGCCGACGCGTTCGAGCGGTGGGGCGTGCTCGCCCGCAAGGTGGTCGCGGGCTCGTAACGGGGCGGCCGGTACCGAGGTGCGGCCCGACGGCGGTGCGCCACGTCGTCGGTGTCTTGGTGTCTCGGTGTCTCGGTGTCTCGGTGTCTCTGTGTCGTCGGCTTCGTCGGCGTCGAGACCCAGGCCAGCCGGAGCTCAGGTGACCTGCTCTGGGAGGTGGAAGGAGCGGGTTTTCCCGGCCGGCCGGACCCGATCGGTCCGGGTTGAGCCGTTCCAGTAACGCTCCCGCTCTTCAGGCTCGGGGTCCGGTGGCCACCCCGGGGCGTTGTCCGACCGTGTTCCCTTGGTCTACCTGGGATCCCCCGGCGTCACGATTCCCAGGGGAAATGCGCAGCTCGGGTGCGGGTTCCGAGATCCCGGCGGTAGAAAAGGAGCGCCGTCTCGATGCGGAGCACCAGGGGCGGCAGAATAGGATCCCGATTCTTTCCCCCGGAAACGGGGGGACCACAATGGAACGACAACCAGGAAGGATCGCGGTGGCTATCCAATTGAAGGCAGGGGCGAGGTTGCGCAGCGCGACCGACGCCTGCGACGTCGTGGTGGTCCGTGCGCCCGCCGAGCCCGTTGACCTGCGCTGCGGAGGCCATGCCTTCCTGCCCGCCGATGCCGAGCCCGGCAACGAATCCGTTATGGCGGGGTTCGATGGCGGCACCCAGCTGGGGAAGCGCTACAGCGACGACGAGCTCGGCCTGGAGCTCTTGTGCACCAAGGCGGGCGAGGGGTCCATATCGGTCGGCGAGACCATCCTCGCCGTCAAGGGCGCGAAGCCGCTCCCGGCCTCGGACTGAAGGACAAACTCTCGTGAACATCGCCATGCTGCTCGAGATGGCAGCCGAAGGCGACCCCGAGCGCATCGTTCTCGGCTCCCATGAGGGCGGCATGAGCGCGGCCGAGCTCCTCGAGCGCTCCCGGCGGGCCGCCGTCTACTTCGAGAAGAGTGGTGCCGAACTTGTCGGTTACTTCGGGTTGAACTCCGATGTGCTCCCGGTCGCCCTGTTCGGGGCCGCGCTGGCCGGTGTCCCGTTCTCGCCGATCAACTATCGAGCTCCGGACGAGCAACTGCGGGGGATCCTGGGACGCGTCACCGGCGGTCTGATGATCGCGGATGATGACGAGGTGGCTCGTCTCGGGCTGTGCGGCGCCGAACACGTGATCACCAAGGGGGAGTTCGCAGCGGCCATCGCCGATCCTGTGACTGGAGAGCACCCCTTCGTCGATCCCGAAGATATCGGCGTGCTGCTCTTCACCAGTGGGACGACGTCGGAGCCGAAGGCCGCGGTGCTGCGGCACCGGCATCTGGTGTCCTACATCATCTCGAGCGTCGAGTTCCTGGGTTGCGAGCCGACCGAGGCGCAGCTGATCTGCGTCCCGCCGTACCACATCGCAGGGATCGCAGCAGTGTTGAGCTCGCTCTATGCCGGGCGTCGCATCATGTACCTGCCGACATTCGACGCGACGGAGTGGGTCCGACTGGCGGCCGAGGAGCGGATCACCCACGCCATGGTGGTGCCGACGATGCTCGGGCGGATCCTCCAAGCTGTCGAGGTAAGCGGCATCGAACCGGCGGCGCTGCGACATCTCTCCTACGGCGGCGGGCGCATGCCGCTCGAGCTCGTCGAGCGGACGCTGCGGGACATGCCCCACGTCGATCTGGTGAACGCCTACGGCTTGACCGAGACCAGCTCGACCATCGCCATGCTGACCCCGGACGAGCACCGCG
This sequence comes from uncultured Acidimicrobiaceae bacterium, assembly GCA_963764305.1. Taxonomy (GTDB): domain Bacteria; phylum Actinomycetota; class Acidimicrobiia; order Acidimicrobiales; family RAAP-2; genus Bog-473. The sequence goes on from CAVXSD010000010.1 coordinate 407,463, forward strand.
AGGCCTTCGCCAGTGACGATCCAGCCGTCAGGGCGCGGCTGGGGTCGGTCGGGCGTCCCCTCCCGTCCCTCGAGGTGGAGGTGCGCGACGTCGACGAGGTGGCCCTCCCGCCTGGGCAGAAGGGCGAGATCTGGGTGCGCGGCGAGCAGGTGGCGGGCGAATACGTGGGGAGCAACACCCTCACGGAGGACGGGTGGTTCCGCACGCGGGACGCCGGATGGTTCGACGAGCACGGCTTCCTCTACGTCGACGGCCGGCTGGACGACGTCATCGTGCGAGGCGCGGAGAACATCTCGCCCGGCGAGGTGGAAGAGGTGCTCATGGCGCACACGGCCGTTTCCGAGGCCGCGGTGATCGGCATTCCCGACGCCGAATGGGGAGAGGCGGTGGCGGCCGTCGTGGTCCTCCACCCCGGCACGTCGGCGAGCTCGGCCGAGCTGCAGGGCTGGGTACGGGAACGACTGCGTTCCACGAAGATGCCCGGCGTCATCGAGTTCCGGGACGAGCTGCCGTACTCAGCGACCGGGAAGCTCCTCCGTCGGGTGCTGCGGGACGAGCTGGCCCAGGGGGTCGACGAGGCCTCGTAGGTCGGCGAAGGTACCCCGCGGGCCGATAGGGCCACGTGCGGCCATCGGGCCACGTGCTGGGCGCACGTGCAGCTCCCGCTGGAGATCGCTAACGAGGCGATGGTGACGATGCACGGGAGCATCGTGCCGTCCGGGTCGGCCGAGCAGTATCGCCACGACACCAACACGGCGAGTCCGCCTACATGAGCGGGTCGGTCGCTCCGCCCTGAGGACCCACGGCGGCCCAACCGATCAGGGACGTCACGTCGAAGAGCAGGAGCTCCGCAAAGTCCGCGTCCCCGTACTGCGTGTATTTGTCACGCAAGGCCCTGTCACATTCGTCGAGCAGGGAACCGCTGACGTCGCGGCCCGTTCGACGGACGAGGTGCGCTCGCACCCACCACAGCCGTGACCAGTCGTGACGGTCCCACTGCTCACAGAGGAACGTTGCCGAGGCGTCCCGATCGAGGTTCTCGAGCCGACTGAGGTTCGTCGTGGTCTTCGGCTTGACCCGATCGATGGCTGTGACCAACAGCTGCGAGACGACGGCGAAGCACACCGGGACCGCATCGATCTTGCGGTCGGCGCCCGTGGTGCACAGGATGCCGTGGTCGGCGGCCCGTACGCGGCTCCAGCAATCGTCCATCACGAGGCGCATCCGCTACGGCCCCATGCCGGCGACCCATTCGTCGACGTCGAGCACGTCCGCCTGCCGGGGGAAGACCTTGTCGAGCAGCACACGGTGGACCTCCTCGTCGGCGTCGGCACAGCCGTCGCGCAGCACGACGAGCCCGTAGTCCAGGTCGGCGGCCTGCCGCAGTGTCGAGAGAACGACTCCGCTGGTTGCGATCCCGGCCAGGACGAGGGTCTGCACGGCTTGGGCCCGAAGAACCATGTCGAGATCGCTTCCGGCGAAGGCACTGACTCGCTTCTTGTCGACCACGATGTCTCCGGGCTGGGGTTCGACCGCCGGGTGGATCTGCGAGGCAGGCCCGTTCGCGACGAAGGTTGAGGAGTCGGCCAGAGCGCCAAAGATGCGATTGTTCCGGTTCACCTCGGGGGCTCCCGGCCGGAACGCGACCCGGACGTACACGACGGGAATCCGCCTGGCCCGTGCCGCGGCAGCCGCCTGACCCAGGGCCTCGAGCAGGGAGGGCGCGGAGTCAGCAAAGCGCTCCACGATCGAGTTCTGGACGTCCATGATGAGCAGCGCAGAGTCGGGCATGGAGGCTCATTGTTGCCCGTGACGCGCCACTTCACCGGATGCCCGGTGCCGCCAACGACATCGAGTCGGGCAGCAGTGTGATCGGCTGAAGTGGATCGAATTTCCGCTTCGGATTTCGCCTCGGGTTTCACTGACCACATGGCGCTGGGAAGGGGCTGTGCGACATCCGCTCGGCCCCATACCCGGCGGTGTCAAACGCAACAAGGCCGGGGGGCATGGCGACCACCCCGACGGCTGGGGGTACAGGCTCGTGGCCTCCGACGGGCCGCATCTCAGCTGCGGCGACGCCGGCCTCTACGGGTCGGCTGGGGGCACCGCTGAACAAGCCCGTCGTGGGCATGGCGGCTCCCCCGTCGGCGGGGGATACTGGTTCGTGGCATCCGACAGCGGCGTCTTCAGCTACGGGGACGCCGGCTTTTCCTGGTCGGCGGGGGGCGCTCCCTAGGTGTCGGCGCTCCCCGCTGGGGAGCCGACCGATGCCGCCGCCCGGCTCCGGCTGCACCGGTGGTTCGACCGCGCGATCGTGGCCCTGGCCATCACGGCGCTCGCCTCAGGCTTCGGCCAGTTCGGAGTGGTGGCCGCGCTGGGGGACGTGTCGACGCAGCTCGGTCACGTTGCGCCGGGTGGATCGATCGCCGACAAGGTCGGGCTGTCCGGAACCAGCATCGGCGTGGGCCTGGCGATCATCCGCATCGCCTCGTTGGGCAGCCTCCCCCTGATCGGGATCGCGGACCGTTTCGGGCGCCGTCGCATGATCCTGGCCGTCACGGTGGCCGGCCTGGCACTGACTGCCGCCGCCGCGGGCAGTCCGGGCTACTGGTGGTTCGTCGTCATCTTCGCTTTCGGGCGCCCGCTGCTGAGCGCCACGAACGCGCTGGCTGAGCTGATGGCCGCGGAGGAGACCGGCGCTCGCGACCGAACAGCCGCGATCGCCCTGGTCGCGGCGGGCTATGCGGGAGGGGCCGGGCTCTCGGCCGTCATCCACAGCCTCGCGGCCGGCGCACTGGGCTTTCGGGGGATCTTCGTGCTGGCACTCGTGCCCCTCGCCGTCGTGTACGCGCTGCGCAGCTGGGTCGAGGAACCCGCCCGGTTCCTGGTGGCGCAGGCCGCAGCGGACCATCCGACCCCTGTCCTGGGCGCGGTCGGTCCCCGGTATCGAGGGCGGGTGGTGATCTTGTGCTCGATCTTCTTCGCGGTCTCCATCGTCACGGGTCCGGCCACCAGCTTCGTCTTCCTGTACGCACAGGACGTCTTGCACATGGCCGGCTACGTGTCAGCGCTCATGGTCGTGGCCGCCGGGGCCTCGGGCGGGCTCGGCCTGTTGGCGGGCCGGTGGCTGGGCGATCGGATCGGCCGGCGACCGACGTGCAGCGTGGCCATGGTCGCCATCGCGCTGACGCCGGCGTTCGCCTACTCGGGCGCAAAGAGCGCGCTCGTCGCCGGGTACATCCTGGGCGCGCTCAGCGGTGGGCTCCTCTCGCCATCGCTCGGCGCCTTGCTCACCGAGCTCTTCCCGACGTCGGTCCGGGCTTCGGTGACCGGGTGGTCGGTGACGGCTGGTGTCGTCGGCGCCGTCTGCGGCCTCGTGGTGTTCGGGGCCGTCGCCGATGTCGGCAACCGCTTCGCGTTGGCGGCCGACGTGACGTTCCTGCCGATGGTGGCCGCGGCATCGCTCTTCTGGCTACTCCCAGAGACCAAGGGACGGGAGCCCGAGTCCCTGTGGCCGGCCGCCGTCTAAAGCCCTAGATGCAAGGTGTCGGGTTGTGGACCTTGACGCCTGTGACACGACCACCAGTGAGGGGAATGACCACGTTCTTCGCAGTCTGTCTGCGTCTTGACGCCAGTCGGGGAACCTTTTGTCGCCTCCTGAGCACTCACCAGGAGGCCAACGTGCGCCCTGCGTCCGATCTGGGCAGACCCGATCGCACAGTCGGCGCCGGAATTCTCCGACGCGATGACGCCGTTCAGTCGCGCAGGTCTTTTCCCGTGAGTCTCAAGAAGACGTCTTCGAGGTTTGGCGAGCGCACCTCGACACCGGTCAGATCGATGTTGTGCCGCGCCGCCACGGCCACCACCGCGGACAGGACGACCGGCCCGTGTTCCGTGGTCAGCTCGAGGTGACCGTCGACCTCGTGCACATCGTGGATGCTGTCGAGCTCCCGACAGGCGGCGGCGAGTTCATCGAGGGCCGTGGCGTCGCACGCCAGATGCACCTTGTCACGCCCACCGTGCGTGGCGATGAGCGAGTCGGCCGTGCCCTCGGCAATGAGCTGACCGTCGTCGATGATGCCGATCCGGTCGCACAACTTGGAGGCTTCCTCCATGTAGTGCGTCGTGTAGAGGACTGCGATGCCGAGCCGTCCGACCGTCTCGAGGATCGCGTTGCGGCTCTGTGGGTCGACGCCCACCGTGGGCTCGTCGAGGACGAGCAACTTTGGTCGGTGCAGCAGGCCGGCGGCCATGTTGGCCCGCCGCTTCATGCCGCCCGAGTACGTGGCGATGCGGTCCTTCCCCCGATCAGCGAGTCCGACCAGGTCGAGCGCCTCCCCGATACGCGCCTGGAGCACCTTCCCGGAAAGCCCGTAGAGCTGACCGAAGAACGTGAGATTCTCCACCGCGGACAGATCCGGGTAGAGGGCGAGGTCCTGGGGAACGAATCCGATCGCCGCCTTGGCCTCGAGCGTGCCGCCCTCGAAGCCAGCGACGGAGACCTCTCCTTCGTCGGCCATGGTCAGGCCGCAGACCATGGAGATGGTGGTGGTCTTGCCGGCGCCGTTCGGGCCCAAGAGGCCGTAACATTCTCGCTCTTCGATGAAGAAGGAGACCCCGTCGACCGCCTGCCGGTCGCCATATCTCTTCCGCAGGCCTTCGCAACGCAGCATCGGGTCCGGCGCCAGCTCCGTCACGCCGGGCCTACGGCCTCCGACCTACTGTTGGGTCCACCCTCCTCGGGGACAAGAGGAAGCACTTAACCCTCGGCCACGACCAACGGGTACGAGGCGGCCGCCAGCCCGAGGATCTCGTCCCGGTCCTCCCGCAAGAGGAAACCGGCGGCGATGCTGGCGTCGAGGGACGAGCCGAAGCGCTGCAGGTACTCGTCCTTCCCCCCGGGGTACAGCGTCGACAAGGTCGCGTCGTCGAAGGGTTCCGTGCGGCCGAAGAGCATGGCGAAGGACTCTCCGTTCTGTCCGAGGCCCCCCATCACCGCGGTCGGTGCCTCCACCCACGGGGTACGGATCCCGCCACGAGCCAGACCGTGACCGTCGAGGCGGTAGCCGGTCCCCTCGTCGTCGAGCTCCAGCCGAGGCGCCGTCGGGGGCGGCTCACCGCCGGCCGCCCACTGCGCCAGGTGGGCCAGCGCAGCTTGTGCTACGTAGTGCTGCTGGGGTCCGGCGTTGATGGGCGTGTCCGTCTGGCCGATCATGAGGTTCTTGGTGGGGCGCAGCAGCTCGGCAAAGTGCTCCGCGCTCAAGGTGCCGTCGTCGTGACGACCTGCGCTGACCGTGTAGGTGTCGGCGTGCGCCGCTCCCGCCATCTCCCAGACTCGGACCTGCTCGGAATCGGGTTGCTCGGCCAGGCCGCCCCCGAGGAGGATGACGTCCGTCTCGCTCTGCAGCACGAGCACGGGCACCCGTGCGTCCTCGCGGATGCGCTCACCCTTCGACGAGATGGCGCGACGGGTCGCCTCCATGTCCTCGCCCCGCGCCGCGGCAATGAACACGCCGTCGATGGACACACCGGCGCCGGGGCGCCCGTGCACGAAGAAGCCGTCGAACACCTGTACGTGGGGGTCCACGGCGTTGATGTACGTCACCAGGCAGGCCGCCGACTGCGACTCGCCGGCCGCCAGCAGCTGCTCGGGCACCAGGCCGCCCAGGGGGTTCTCCCCGGCCGGCTCCCGGAGCAGGGTACCGACCTGGGTGAACATGTCGAAGGACCAGCGCGTCTCCCGGGTGCTCGAGCTCGCCGTAGCGCTCCGGTGCGAGGAGCCTGAGGTGGATGCTCTCGACGAAGCCCCCGCCATCGATCCCCACCTTCTGGGCCGACACCCCGACCCAGGCGTGGCCCTGGGCGGCCAGGTGGCGATGGAAGAACCCCCAGTCCGGCGCCGCGTCGATGCCCGCCGAGACGTTGTACCACTCGACCACGACCGTACCGCTGAACCGCTCCGGATCGATGGGCCGGCGCACCACGAACCGCGTCCGGAAGGGCGCCTCGGCGCCCGGCGCCACGTCCCAGCGTCCGTCGGCCCCCCGCTCACCTTGCAGCTCGTACGAGGTCGCCCATCCCTCCACGCTGAACTCGGTCTCCTGGTAGCCGAGCGTGGCGAGGTCGTAGTCCCGCATGACATCGGGCGCGGTGCCCGGCATCTCCTTGAGCTCTGCCTTGCGTGTTCCGGCCACTATCGTCCTCCCCGGTCGGGCGCGCCGTAGCCGACCCGATCTGATTTCCCGATTTGGGATACTCATTATCGCTAGGCCCTGGAGGGCCACACCACACCAGTCGGCGCAGAGGAACGAGGATACGACGTGACCGAGGCTTGGATCATCGACGCCTGCCGGACCCCACGGGGAATCGGAAAGGTTGGCAAGGGCGCACTGGCGGCGCTCCATCCGCAGGTGCTTGGCGCCACCGTGCTCAGGGCGCTGGCCGAGCGCAACGGGCTCGACACCGGCGACGTGGACGACATCGTCTGGGGCACGTCGATGCAGGTCGGGACCCAGGGCGGCGACCTCGGCCGCATGGCCGCCCTCGACGCGGGTTACGCCATCACCGCCAGCGGCGTAACCCTGGACCGCTTCTGCGGGTCCGGCATCTCCTCGGTCAACTTCGCCGCCGCGTCGGTGCTGTCAGGTATGGAGGACGTGGTCATCGCCGGGGGCACCGAGATGATGTCCTCCTACGCCGGGAACGTCTCGAAGTCCCGCTCACCCTTCCTCGACAGTGGCAACGACCACCTGCGGGCCATCCATCCCCAGACGAACCAGGGCGTCGCCGCCGACGCCATCGCCACGCTGGAGAAGATCGACCGACGGGCCGTGGACGAATTGGCGGCAGAGTCGCAGCGCCGCGCCGAGATCGCCATCCAAGAAGGTCGCTTCGACAAGTCGACCGTGCCGGTGCACAACGTCGACGGCACGGTCCTCCTGGACCGCGAGGAGTACCCGCGACCGGGAACGACGGTCGACTCGCTGGCCTCGCTGCCCTCGTCCTTCGAGGCGCTGGCCGACATCGCGCTGGACGAGAACGGCACGACCTACCGCTCCCTCGTCCTGCAGAAGTTCCCCGGTCTCGAGATCACCCACGTGCACCACGCGGGCAACTCTTCGGGAGTCGTCGACGGCGCTGCCGCATTGCTCATGACCAGCCCCGAGTACGCCACCGCGCACGGGATGAAGCCCCGGGCCAGGATCGTGGCGACGGCGAACCTGGGCGACGACCCCACGCTCATGTTGAACGCGCCGGTCCCCGCCACCCGCAAGGTCCTCGCCAAGGCCGGCATGTCGTTGAGCGACATCGACCTGTTCGAGGTCAACGAGGCCTTCGCCGTCGTCCCGGAGAAATTCATCCGCGACCTCGACATCGACCGCGAGCGGATCAACGTGAACGGCGGCGCCATCGCCCTGGGCCACCCCATCGGCGCGACAGGTTCGTTGCTGGTGGGGACGGCGTTGGACGAGCTGGAACGCCGTGACCAGCAGGTCGCGCTCATCACCATGTGCGCCGGCGGTGGCATGGCGCCGGCGGTGATCATCGAGCGGGTCTCATAACGAGTCCGAGCCTGTTCGGTGAAGCTGACCTGACCTCAACGCCAAGGTCATCACCACCGTCACACTGACGCTGTTATGGGACGACGTAGAACTGGACGAGTTATGGGACACGTAGAACTCGGACGACGACAACACGTTCGGGCTGCACGAGGACGCGGCCGTCCACAGTTGAGAAGCCAGGTCGCCACATGGTACGCATCCACGGTGTTCATGATGCGATTCGCCATGCGATCCAGCACGCTTGATCCGGATGCTCGGGCCGCGCTCTACGCCACCACCATCGAGATGTGCGAGTGGGCCGAGAGCCGCGGCGGTGTGGCCGCCGTTCTGAGCCAGCACCACGGGGTCGAGGACGGATACCTCCCCTCACCGATCCCGCTCGCGGCGGCCATCGCGGCCAGGACCGGGTCCATGCCCATCAACGTCGCCGCGCTCCTCCTGGCGCTCTACGAACCGGTCAAGCTGGCAGAGGATCTCGCGGTCGTCGATCTCATCAGCCGGGGCCGTGTCTCCTACATCGTGGGCATCGGGTACCGGGCCGAGGAGTTCGCCATGTTCGGGGTCGACCGCCGGCGACGCGCCGCGCTGGTCGAGGAGCGCATCACCCTGCTGCGCCGGCTCTGGTCCGGAGAGGACGTCGAGATCGACGGCCGCCGGGTCCGGGTGACACCCCAGCCGTACACGCCCGGTGGCCCGCCCCTTGCCTACGGCGGCGGCACGGAGGCGGCGGCGCGGCGGGCGGCCGCGCCTCGGGCTGCTCTTCATGGCCGAGACGCACGATGCCACCCTCGAGCAGGCCTACCGCGCCGAAGGGGGTGCGTCGGCGCCGGGCTGCTTCTTCCCGCAGGCCGGCGTGCCGATCACGGTGTTCGTCGCCGACGACCCCGAGCGGGCGTGGGCCGAGATCGGGGAGTACCTGTACCGCGACTCGGCCAGCTATGCCGAGTGGAACGCGGATCGCGAAGGAACGGCGTCCATCTCCCGCGCCGGCAGCATCGAAGAGATGGCCGCCGAGAAGGGTGCGTACCAGATCCTGACTCCCGCCGAGGCCCGTGGCTTCGTCGAAAAGGGAATACCGCTCGGCCTGCAGCCGCTCGTCGGCGGCCTGCCACCGGATGTGGCCTGGCCCTACCTCGAAGCCGCCGCGGCGGTCGCTGCGCCTACCTCTTAGCGGTACCTCGTCTCGCTCTTGTCCCGGGGCGCCGGCGGTGCGGAGGGAAAGTTGCCGATCTCCGTGTAGGACATCCCGTTCTGAATGGCTGCCGTGCGCGACATGTCCAGTGACTCCCAGATGGCCCGGATCGTCCCCTGGATCGCCTTGGGGTTCCGCCCGGCGATCGACAGCGCGATCTCCCGGGCCCGGTCACGCAACTGCTCCCGGGACACCACCTCGGTCACGAGCCCGAGGCGAAGGGCGGTCTCGGCCGTGATGCGCTCCTCGTTGCCCATGAGCGCCCAACGGAGGACGTCGCCCAAGGGGACGCCCCGGTGCAGCATCCCCATCGGCTCGAGCGAGCTGACGATCCCCACGTTGGCGTGCGGGTCGAAGAAGACGGCGTCGTCGGAGCAGATGATGATGTCGGACTCGTTGAGGAAGTACTGCGCCCCACCGGCGCACAGCCCGTGCACGGCCGTCACCACCGGCTTCCAGACCCGGTGATGGAGCTTCGGGGCGAGGAGCGCACCCGGGTCGAAGCTGTTCCAGACGTTCTCCTTCATGAACCAGCTGCTGTCGCCCTTGATGTCGAGCCCGGTGCAGAACGCGCGGTCGCCGTTGGCCTGGAGAACGGCGCAGTGGATGTCGTCGGTGTCGCGGACGGTCTCCCAGGCCCACGTCATGTCGTCAGCCATGGCCTGGTTGAACGAGTTCAGGCTGTCGGGACGGTTCAGCATGATGGTGGCCACGTTGTCCGCCACATCGAACAGGATGGCTTCGCGTTCCATGGTTCCTCCTGGGCCCCGGGTAACGATCTGGGGCAAAATGGTACACTCTTTTTCTCGGGTTGCGGCCGGGCCTGCGGGCCAGACAGCATCACACGACCGAGAAGTGGACAGCGAAACAGACGAGAGAGGAACCCGCCGTGGAGATCCAGGGGAAGAAGGCCGTCATCGTCGGGGGTGCCTCCGGCATGGCCAAGGCCGCAGCCGAGCTGCTGCGGCAGAAGGGTGCCGACATCGCCATCCTCGACCTGCCGACCTCGGCCGGCGCCGAGGTGGCCAAAGAGCTCGACGGCACGTTCCACGAGGTGAACATCCTCGATGAGAACCAGACCGAGGCTGCCCTGGCGGACGCCGTCGCCGCGCTGGGCGGCCTGCACATCGCCGTCAACACGGCCGGAGGCGGTACTGCCAAGCGGACGCTGTCCAAGGACGGGCCCCACCCGCTCGAAGACTTCCGCCGCACCATCGAGCTGAACCTCATCGGGACCTTCAACCTCAACCGGCTCCAGGCCTTCCACATGTCGACCAACGAGCCCGAGGACGGTGAGCGCGGTGTCATCATCGACACCGCCTCCATTGCCGCCTTCGAGGGACAGATCGGCCAAGTGGCCTACACGGCGGCCAAGGCCGGCATCGCCGGCATGACCCTGACCATGGCCCGCGACCTCGGGAGCCTGGGCATCCGGGTCCTGGCCATCGCCCCCAGCCTGTTCAGCACGGGGATCACCAAGGGCATCCCAGACGAGTTCGCGGACGTGCTCACCAAAGATGCGGCCTTCCCCAAGCGCATGGGTCGCCCCGAGGAGTACGGCAAGCTCGCCGTCGCCATTGTGGAGAACCCGATGCTCAACGGCTCCTGCATCCGGCTCGACGCCGGGCAACGATTCGCCCCCAAGTAGCCGGCCGTTCCGGTGCGATCGATCGACCTGCGGGTCGACGTCACCGAAGCGGCGGGCCTGGGTGAGCCGGCCCACGTGGCGCTGACCGTCACCGTCCCCGACGAGCTCGGTCCCGAGGCCGTCGTGTGCTTCGCCAAGCCCGGTGGCGGCTACGCGCGCGGCTATTACACCGTCGATCTGCCCGGGCCCGGGCCGGGGCACGGCGCCCAGGCGGACTGGCACGCGGCACGGGGGTGGGTCTTCGTCTCGGTCGACCATCTCGGTGTCGGCGACAGCTCCCAACACGACCCCGAACGACTGTCCTACACCCCGGTCGTGGCGGCGAGTCAGGCCGCCGAAGCCGACGTGCTGCAGAAGCTGGCGGCGGGCACCCTGATCGACGGGCTCCCCGACGGTCGAGCGTCCCCTGACGATCGGCATCGGGCAGTCGATGGGAGGCTGCCTCACGGTCGTGCAGCAGGGTCGCTACCACGGCTACGACGGCATCGGGGTGCTCGGCTACAGCGTGCTGCACACGCATCCGCCGACCGCGCCCGGGACGCCACCCCTCGTCATGCCGTGGGTCCCCCGCGACGCGCTGCCCTCCGACGGCATCTTCACCAATGGCCCGGCCCTGGCCGACGTGGACCCGGCCGCGGCGCCGGGCGCCGATGCCATGGCCTGGGGCTTCCACTACGACGACGTCGACCCTGAGGTCGTCCGGCGCGATCTTGAGGACTTTCCCACCCGCGGCGGCGACCTCCCGCCCTGGGGCTCGGCCACCGTTCCCGCGACGGTCGCCATGTGGTGTCTCACGCCGGGTGGGGCGCTCCCCGAGGCGGCGGCGCTGCGGTGCCCCGTCCTCGTGGGCCTGGGCGAGCGCGACGTGCTGGTCGACCCGCGCGGTGAGCCGCGAGCCTACGAGTCGTCCCGCAGCGTGGACCTCTACATCTGCCCCAGAATGGGACATATGCACAACTTCGCCGGCACGCGCGCGAGTTGTTCTGGCGCCGTATCGAGACGTGGGCGCAGTGGGTCCGGGCGGCACGGGACTGATGGACCTCGATCACGCCGAGGACCTCCCCTCCTTGTTGACCCTCGAGCGGGTCGACCGTGACCTGTTCCGCGGTGGCAACGCCAATTACGGGCCGCGTCAAAACCTCTACGGCGGGCAGGTCGCGGCGCAGTGTCTCCTCGCCGCGGCGGCGACTGTGGAAGCGGACCGCCTCCCCCACTCGCTGCACGGGTACTTCCTGCGGGCGGGACGGAGCAACCTGCCGGTCATCCTGGAGGTGGACCGTGACCGGGACGGGCGTTCGTTCTCGGCCCGCCACGTCATCGCCGTTCAGGAGGGCGAGGTCATCTTCTCCATGATCACGTCGTTTCACGCCGAGAGCGATGGTGGGGTCTTCGACGACGCGCCCCGGCGAGACGTGCCCGCACCCGAGGACCTGGCCAAGGGCGGGTGGAACACGATGCTCGATGTGCGCCCCGTCACGCCGACCGACTTCCTCAAGGGCGTGTTCACCGACTGCCTGTGGGTACGTTCGGCCGCCTCGCTCGGCGACGACCCGCTGATGCACAGGGCGGCGCTGACCTATCTGTCGGATCTCGGCAGCGGCTTCGGGCAGCAGGACAAGACGATCATCGGGCGCGGTGGCCCGTCAATCGACCATTCCATGTGGTTCCACGAGAACATCCGGGCCGACGACTGGGTGCTCGTCGACCTCCGTCCGGTCAAGGCCCGCAGCGCGCGTGGGTCGTACCACGGGTCGTTGCGGGATCACCACGGCGTCCTGGGCGCCACGATCCACCAGGAGCAGCTGCTGCTGCCGGGGTCGATGACCGAGGTCGTCGAGGAGGCGTTGCGACACGAGGCCGAACTGGCTGCGCGGGAGGGACGCGACGCCCGAAGCTTCGAGGAACTGCTGCAAGCCCGGAGGGAGCACCCGGCCGGACGCTAACGGGGGGCGGCGCCTGGGAGCTCCGAGCGGCCCGAGCACAAGAGGAGGCAATGGCACCGGTCGAGACGAACGACGAGCGATTGAAGGCCGCCGTACGCCAGGACGCGCGACAATGGATCCAGGCGCATTGGGATCCAACGCTCAAGCTGACCACGTGGCGTCGTCATCTGTACGAAGCAACGTGGGCGTGCCCAACTTGGCCAAGGGAGTGCGGCGGACGCGGGCTGCCCGATTGGGCCGATGACATTGTCAAAGAGGAACTGGCCGCTGCCGGCGCGGTAGGCACTCCCCTGGGCTCAGGTATGGACCTTGCCGCTCCGACGATTTTGGCCCACGGCTCACCGGCGCAGAAACACACGTTGTTGCCGCGGATCGTGACGGGCGACGACACATGGTGCCAGCTCTTCAGTGAGCCGGGCAGCGGATCAGATCTCGCCGGGCTGACCACGACGGCGATCCGTGATGGCGGGGTCTTCGTGGTGAACGGACAGAAGGTCTGGAGCACGAGTGCCCATCACGCCGCCTTCGGAATGCTGCTGGCGCGGACCGATTGGGACGCCCCCAAGCACAAGGGGATCTCATGGATGGCCCTGCCCATGCGCCAGCAGGGCGTCGAGGTCCGACCACTTCGCCAGATGAACCGCCACGCCTCGTTCAACGAGGTCTTCTTGAGCGATGCGGTGGTTCCCGTCGAGAACGTCGTTGGCCAACTGGGTGAAGGCTGGCCGATCGCGCTGACCACCCTCGCCCACGAGCGAGGCTTCCGTTCGGTGCGCCGCCGCGACTTCGGCTCCGGCGGAAGGGCGCTGGACGAAGCGAAGGCCGAGGCAGAGGCCTACTTCGCGACCTATTCGTGGTATCCACAGCGGGCCGGAAGGGCCGACCTCGTGGCCGAACACGCCCGGGCGGCAGGTCGCCGGGACGATCCGGTCAGCCGACAGGCAATCGCTGGGCTGTCCGCACTCCACCACGCCCATCAATGGACGGCCGCGCGGGCTCGGTTGAACCGCGAACTTGGTCGCCCGCCGGGACCAGAAGGCTCGATCGGCAAGCTTGGTCTGAGCAAGGTTGCCCGAGAAGCGGCCAAAACGCACACGCAGCTTGTCGGGCCGGCCGGGATGCTCGTCGGTCCGACCTCACCCTTCGACGGCATGATCGCCGAAGTGCTCGAATCGGTCCCTGCACAGTCGATCGCCGGTGGCACCGACGAGATCCAGCTGAACATCACGGCCGAGCGGATTCTCGGGCTGCCGAAGGAGCCTCAGGCACCGACGGCGGTCTCATTTCGAGAGTTGAAGCGGGCATGATGGCCCAGCGAACACCAGCCACGTCTGGCCCTGACCCCACAATAGAGGATACTATTTAGACATGTCGATCGCCATCACCGAAGACCACCGTGCCCTGGGCCAGACGGCCTCGGATTTCCTGGCCAAACGCGATGCCCGAGGGGCTGCCCGGGCTCTCCTCGAGGCGGAGACCGAGGGACTCCCGGCCTTCTGGGACGACCTGGCCTCATTGGGCTGGTTGGGTCTGCACCTCCCCGAGGAGCGGGGCGGCTCCGGCTTCGGGCTGCCCGAGCTCGTGGTGGTGGTCGAGGAACTCGGCCGCGCCGTGGCGCCGGGGCCCTTCGTGCCCACCGTGATCGCCAGCGCCGTCATCGACGCGGCCGCTCCCGACGAGCTGGCGGCCCGGCTGCTGCCGGGACTGGCCGACGGGTCCGCCTTCGGCGGCATCGCGCTCACGTCCGACATCACCGTGTCCGGGGGTACGGCCGCCGGTACGGCGCCGGCGGTCTTGGGCGGTGGCCTCGCCCACGTCCTCGTCCTCCCGGCGGGCGACGACGCCATCGTCGTCGAGGCGTCGGGCGCCGGCGTGACGGTGGAGGTGCCCGGCAACCTCGATCCGACCCGGCGCACCGGCCGGGTCACGCTCGACGGTGCGCCCGCGCAGGTCATCGCCGGCGGACGCCGGGTGCTCGTCGACCTGGCCCGCCTCGTCATCGCCGCCGAGGCGACCGGCATCGCCACCGAGTGCACCGAGCAGGCGGCCGCCTACGCCAAGGTGCGCGTGCAGTTCGGCCGGCCCATCGCGACCTTCCAGGCGGTCAAGCACCACTGCGCCAACATGCTCGTGGCCTCGGAGCTGGCCACCGCGACGGTATGGGACGCCGCCCGCGCCGCCGAGGAGGGAGGCGACCAGCTGTCGCTGGCCGCGGCCATGGCGTGCGCTCTCGCTCTGTCGGCGGCCGACGAGTGCGCGCAGCTCAACATCCAGGTGCACGGCGGCATCGGCTTCACCTGGGAGCACGACGCCCACCTGTATCTCCGCCGGGCCACCGCCCTCGAGGCGGTCATGGACGCGGAGGCGGCGTCACGCGACATCACGGACCTCGTGCGCAGCGGCGCGCGCCGGAAGCGCACCATCGACCTGCCACCGGAGGCCGAGCCGATGCGCGACGAGGTGCGGCTGTTCGCTGAGCGGGTCAAGGGACTGGATGCGGCAGCGCAACGCGACGCCATGATCGAGACGGGCTACGTCATGCCACATTGGCCCAGGCCGTGGGGTCGCGAGGCCGGTGCCGTCGAGCAACTCGTCATTGAGCAGGAATTCAAGGCCGCCGGCGTCTCCCGCCCTCAGTACGCCATCACCGGGTGGGTCATCCTCACCCTCATTCAGCACGCCACCGATGACCAGGTGGCCCGCTGGGTGATGCCCGCCTTGCGCCAGGACGTCATCTGGTGCCAGTTGTTCAGCGAACCCGACGCAGGCAGCGACGCCGCCGGGGTCACGACCAAGGGCACCCGGGTCGACGGCGGCTGGCTCGTCAACGGCCAGAAGGTGTGGACGAGCGGTGCCCAGTACTCCAGCTTCGGCCTGGCCACCATCCGCACCGACCCTGACGCGGCGAAACACCAGGGCATCACCACCATGGTCCTCGACATGCACGCGGAGGGTGTGGAGGTGCGCCCGCTCAAGCAGGTCACCGGGCACTCGGACTTCAACGAGGTCTTCTTCAACGACGTCTTCGTGCCCGACGACGACGTGGTCGGGCCGGTCAACGGCGGCTGGACCGTGGCCCGGGCCACGCTGGGTAACGAGAGCGTGTCGATCGGCGGCGGCCAGGGCGGCGGGTCGACGCCCGCCGACATGATGCTGGCGCCGTTCGACGCCCACCCCGAGCGCCTGGCCGGAGGGGCCGGACGGATCGGCCGCTACATCGCCGGGACCGAAGCCATGGCGGTGCTCAACATGCGCAGCGCCCACCGCGCCGTCATCGGCGGGGGGCCCGGCCCCGAGGGCAACGTCACCAAGCTGGTCTTGTCGGAGGCTCGGCCACGAGGCAGCGGCCATCCTGGCCGCGCTCGGCGGGCCGGAGACCGCTTACTCGGACGGCGCCGGGGCCGATGGCGTCCATGATGGTGCTCATGCACCGAGGATTGTCCATCGCCGGCGGGACGTCGGAGATCAAGCGGAACCAGATCGGCGAGCGCATCCTCGGCCTCCCACGCGACCCGCTCATCAACTGATGTGGATCGGCATGTCAAGCAGGCCTTCGTAGGTTCTGTTCGGGCGCGCCGAACCAGAGGTTCGGCGCTGAAAGCTTTCTCGCAGGCGGCGGGGCCCGACGTCAAGATTCGATTCAGCGCCTTGACGTCGGGAAAGACGGCTGCTACGTCACCCAGTGTCGAGCGGCACGGCAGACGGTGCGATGACGGACACATCCTCCAAGATGACGGCCTTCACGGTGTCGCCCGACGACGCTGCCCCAGGCGCTGCGCATGGGCTGGGTGATGGCCGAGCTGGGGGGCCGGCTCGACCTCGAATCCACCCGCGCCCCAGTGGGAGAGATCGATTACTCATGGATCTCGAATCCGGGTCAACCCGACTACGTCGGCAGCGGGGGCTCAATTGAAATCGGAGGGATAGCGACTCGTGCACGACGATTGCACTTCAGCCCGTCTCTTTCGGTGCCACAGGTGCTGGATCGGCATCGCCAATGGTTTCGGGACGCCACTCCGTACCAAGCGTCCCCTGTGCTGCCTTGGTTCCCGATGTGCCACCGCCCGGACCACGCAACACGTAGGCGATTCCAACTGCGATCGCACCCCCAGCAATGGGTCCTGCCAAGTACACCCACCATGATGTCCAATCATTGAAGACGAGGGCGGGTCCGAGCGAACGGGCAGGATTCATCGATGCGCCGCTGACCGGGGCAGCCCACAATCCAGCGAGCGCGATGTAAAACCCGACGCCGAGGGCCGCAATCGGACCGAGCTGCTGAGCACCAGAGGCGGTGCCAAGTATCACGCTCACGAGCCCGGCCGTGAGGACCATCTCAGTCAAGAAGGCGGTCAGATTGGTGACACCGTGGCCAGGCAGTGTCAGTCCTGCTGGCCCGAACTTGCCGAGCATCCCCCAGAGGAGGAGTGCGCCGAGGCTGGCTCCGACGAACTCAGCGACGATATATGCCGGAACACGCTTCCAGGGGAAGTTGCCTCGTATTGCGAACGCCAACGTGACCGCCGGGTTGAGGTGTGCACCGGACACGGCCCCCATGAAGAGGATGATCGCGGCGACCATCATGCCCGGGGCTACCACCCGGGCGGCGAGGGGGATGGAGCCGGGGAATCGGGCATCGACGATGCTGCCACCGACGGCTACCAGAACAAGTAGGAAAGTCCCAAGGACCTCTGAGAAGAGTCGCCGTCCCTCGTAGCGGTCATCCCAGAAGTCGAACGCCTCCGCGACGGAGTTTGGCTGCCCCATAGAGCGCAGCGAAACTCCTGCGCGGTCGAGCTGTTCTCGGTGGCTGGCGATGTCTTGTTGGACATTCGTCTCCGTCTCCGTCTGCTGGGTCGTCATCTGCCTCCGATCGCATCCGTCCCGCGCGATGATCAATCGACTCTAGTGCGGGAACTGCTTGAACTGCCCTGGGCATCCTCGCCGTCGGCAGCTGGGTGGGTATGGTCGGGATTGTGGCCGACATTCCCTTGACCGCTGTCGGGTATTCGATAGTCAGCCCGAAAACCCTGCGGCCACGGAAGTACCGAAAGGTCTGCAGCGCTACCGGAATTGATCCCACCGACCAGGGTCGGGGGTTCCTCCGCTGCCTCGACAAGGACGGGCGTCGGCTCACACTGGTGACCGAGGACGTGGACTATATGGAGTTGCTCATAGCTGGCCGAAAGGCCGAAGCATTTATGGATCTGGACGTGTCCGTGGGGGCGTTCCCCATCACCAGGGCGGGCTGGCCGGGCGACTGGTAACAGCTTCGTTCGGGACATTGCGGCTACCTGATCCTGGCGGCGGGGCTGGCCCTGTCGCTGACCTCTCGGGCGAGGCCCGCTCGACGCTGGCGGTGCTGGCCGCGGTCGGGATCTCGTCCAGCGCCATCGTGAGCTGGATCAAGTCCCGGGCCCAATCGGTGGCGAGCCGGATCAGCTTCGCGGTCCGACCAGTCGGTCGTGGATGAGGCCGTGACGCAGGCACCGCGCTTGCTGGTCCCGACCTGGTGGCGACAACGGATCCTTCTGCCACTCGACCAGACCCACTAGAGGACCCGGCGAGCTGCAGCGTATGTGCCCTCTTAGAGGGGAGCAGTCCCCCGGAAGGTCGAGTCGGATGCGCGCCAGTCCGTCGAGACGAAGCGATGCGCGATGAGCCACCGCTCCCCGACGGGAACGAGTCGATCCCGATAGCGGCCCATGTGATCGGCACCGACCTCGGTGAAGACGGTGAAGTAGCTCGAGACGATGGCCTCTTGCGGTGACAGAGTTTCGAACCTGATGTTGGTGACGTTGTGACGGACGACCCGCCTGGTGGCGCCGGCCGGCTGTTGGCGCGCCGCCTGACGGGCCTTCGACGCGGTGGACGGGCCCCCGAAACGCTCGATGATGGCGGGACGCCCCGTGATCGGCTCGCTGCCGCGGATCTCCAGCACGCCGTCCTCACAGAAGGCGCCGGCGAACTCCTCGAGCAGGAACCGGTCGCCGGCGTGGCTGTACTGCGCCAAGGTGTCGCGGCACGACTCCCGGGCGATGAGCTCCCAGAGCTCCATCGACTCAGTCCACCCACCCGTGGGCTCTCGGGATCATCCGCGCATCGGGACGGTCGACGGCCACGGCAGATCTTACGTGGACGTCCCGGCACAAACCGGAGCCGTGCGCACGTCCGCATAGCCCGTGCCGCGACAGCACCGGCCGTAAAGTCCTGGTCATGGCAGACCCGGAAGGAGGCCCCACCACGTCCTTCTGGAACGTGCTGGTGGGGGCGCCAAGATCGGCACGCGGCGCCGGGAAGGAGCGGATCACCCCGGTCGAGGGCCTCTCGGCCCTGTCCCTCGACGCACTGACCTCGGTCGCCTACGGGCCCGAGGCGATCATCCTCGTGCTGGCCGTGGCGGGCGCCGGGGCTCTGCACCTCGTCCTCCCCATCACGATCGCCATCGTCGCCCTCCTGGCGATCCTGGTGTTCTCCTACCGCCAGGTCATCGACGCCTATCCGATGGGCGGCGGCGCCTACGCCGTCTCCCGGGCGAACTTCGGCGCCCACACGAGCCTCGTGGCCGCCGCCGCCCTGGTCGTCGACTACACGCTCACCGTCGCCGTCTCGATCGCCGCCGGAGTCGCCGGGCTCCAATCGGCCTTCCCGGCGCTCAACGGGGCCACCATCCCGCTGTGCCTGGGGATCCTCCTGTTCATCATGGTGCTCAACTTGCGGGGCCTGGGCGAGACGGCGCGCGCCTTCCTGCTGCCCACGACGGTGTTCATCGTCGGACTCCTGGCCATCATCGCCATCGGCCTCATCCACCCCCTCGGCCTCGGCCAGCCACAGCCGGGGACGTCGCAGCTGCCGACGACGGGCCTCAAGGCGGTGACCATCCTGCTCGTCCTCAAAGCCTTCTCCGCCGGCTGCAGTGCGCTGACCGGTGTGGAGGCGATCGCCAACGGGGTGCCGCTGTTCCGGGAGCCCCGGACCGTCCGGGCCAAGCGGACCGAGATGCTGCTCGGTCTCATCCTCGCGGCCATGCTGCTCGGCCTGGCGGTCCTGGCCAAGCGCTGGCACATAGGCCCCCGGACCGGTCAGACCGTGCTGAGCCAGATCATGGCGATGGCCGTCGGCCGGGGCTGGGCCTACTACATCATCACGATCACCATCACGATCGTGCTCGCCCTGGCAGCCAATACCTCCTTCGGCGGGCTCCCCGTCCTGGCCAGTCTCGTGGCACGGGACAACTACCTCCCGCACCTCTTCACCATCCGGGGGGACCGACAGACCTTCGCGAACGGCATCGTGGTGCTCGCCGTCATGGCGGGCGCGCTTCTCGTCGCCGTCGATGGCAACACGAACACGCTGATCCCCCTCTTCGCCATCGGCGTCTTCATCGGCTTCACCCTCTCGCAAGCCGGGCTGGTCGTGCACTGGCGCAGTACCCGACCACCACATTGGCGACGGCGCGCGACGGTCAATGGCATCGGCGCGTGCATCACCGCCATCGCCACCATCGTGTTCCTCATCTCCAAGTTCACCGAAGGGGCGTGGGTGGTCGTCATCGCCATCCCGGCTTTCGTCTTCCTCTTCCTGCGCATCCATGCGTACTACGAGCGGGCCCGCAAGGACCTCCGGATAGACGAGATACCCGGCAGGCCGGAGCCCAAATACACGATCGTCATCGTGCCCGTGAATCGCATCTCGCGCCTCACCGAACACGCGCTCTGTGAGGCCGAGTCCCTCGGCCAGGAAGTGGTCGCCGTGACGGTCGTCTTAGAGGGCGAGGACGAGGGTGCCCACGACGCGGAGGATCTCGAGCGCCAGTGGCGGGAATGGAATCCGGGGGTGCCGTTGCGCGTGCTGTACAACGAGTACGCCTCGGTCGTGGAGCCGATCGTCGGGTTCATCGACGACATCAGGGCGGATCACCCCGACGATCAGATCGTCGTCCTCATCCCCGTCATACGACCGGAGAAGCTGCGCTACCGGATCCTGCACAACCAGATCGACGTGGTGCTCTCGTCGGCGCTGCGTGACCGCAGCGACATCGTCGTCGCCCGGGTCACGGTCCCTCTGGCACCCGACGCGCCAACTCCGCTGGACCCGGCGCAGACGCCGCCACCGGCGCCGGCGTCCTCCTGACCCCGGTCCGGGAGGCCCGCTCAGCGGCCTTGCCACACGGGGTCACGCTTCTCGATGAACGCCGTCGCACCCTCCTTGGCGTCCTCGCTCCCGAACACCGTCGGCTGCAGCTCTGCCGCGCGTGCTCGGGCCTTTTCCAGGTTCGTCGACGCGGTGCGCACCAGTTCCTTCGTGGCCTGCAATCCCAGGGGGCCGTTGCGCGCGATGCGCTCGGCCAGTGCCACGGCGGCGTCGAGCACCTGTGCCGCCGGCACGACCTGGTTGACGAGTCCCAGAGACTGCGCCCGCGCCGCGTCGATCGGATCTCCGGTCAGCGTCAACTCCAATGCGACGGCCAGCGGAATACGTGTGCTGATGAACACACCGCCACCCGCGGCGAACAGGCCGCGCTTGACCTCTGGGAGGCCGAATTTGGCCGACTCGGAGGCCACCACCACGTCGCAGCCGAGGAGCAGCTCGAAGCCACCGGCGACTGCGGTGGCGTTGGCCGCCCCGACGATGGGCACCCCGATCTCCCCCTGGGTGAAGCGGGCGAAACCCTGCATGCCTTCCTTGCTCCCCCCGAGGGAGCCACCTTCGGCGAAGGCGCGCAGGTCCATGCCGGCGGAGAATGCCTTGTCACCCGTGCCGGTCAGCACGACGGCGCGGACGTCCGGGTCCTTCTCCGCCTCGATCATGGCGAGGCCGACCGCGGTCAGCAGCTCGGGGTTGAGCGAATTGCGGGCCTCGGGTCGGTTGAGCCGGAGCACGTCGACAGCGCCGCGCCGCTCCGTAATCAGGACCGGCTCGGGCTCGGCCTTCGTGTCAGTCTCGGAGTCGCCCATCAGACCACGACCTTCCTCTCCCGTAGATCTGCGATCGCCTCGACCGGGTAGCCGAGCTCGCTCAGTATGCCGTCAGTGGAACGTGGGCGCTGGCCCTTCGCCAGTGAGGCCGAGAGCCAGGGGAGGTCGGCCGGGGCGTGGACAGAACGCATGACGGAGAAGCAGAGAGCCGAGGAGCAGGCCGGCCCCGGGACCAGGGCGCGCTACCTGCTGGGGCTCGAGGCGGGGATCAACTGCACGTGCTGCATTGCGCTCGAGTGCAACGCGCTCGATGCCGAAGCCAGCGGGCCGCTCCACAAAGTGACGGTCGCCGCGATTGAGCACAGAATGCCGACGGCGATTGCCCGCCCCGGATGGTTCCTCATGGCTCCCACTCTCCCCTCCAAATATGTGGAGAATGCGTGGGTTAGATAAGAAAACTCGAAAATTGGCTGATGGCACCCCGGGTGACCACCATGCAACCGAGTCACGTTGGAACGACGCGTCGACCTGGTCGTAGAGGCAGCGGCTCGGGAACTTGGAGAGGGTCGGCTGACCGCGGCGCAGTGCTGACTACGGGGCTGACTCGCGCATCAGGGTGCCGAGCGCCTCGAGATGCCGGCGCATGCGGTGCCGAGCCAACTGACGTTCGCCCGTCTCAACGGCGCGGGCGATGCCCTCGTGCGTGTAGAGCAATTCGGCCCGGATCTGCTTGCGCGCCTTGGGGGCGAGTCGCTCGATCTGGTCCAGGCGGCTGAGGCGGATGAGCACCAAAGCCAACAGCTGCAGCACATGGTTCTGTGCGGCTGCTGCCACGGCAGCGTGCAGGCCGTGGATCAACTCCCCCTGCTCCTCGTCCTTCCCGTGCTTCTCCCGGAGAAGCGCTTCCTGCAATCCCATGGCACCCTCGTCGTCGATGCGCTCGGCCGCCAGATCCGCGATGGCCACCTCGACACCCGTCCGCAGCTCCGCCAGCTCCTCCAGCCTCATGCCGCGCCGGGCCAGATAGAGAGCAGCCATCTCGGTGACAGCATTGGCGCTGGGTGCCATGACGAAGAGGCCTCCGCCCGGGCCGCGGCGCATGCGGGCGATCTGATGGTGCTCGAGCAACCGCACCGCCTCACGCAACAGGGCGCGGCTCACGGCCTCCCGTTCTATGAGCTCTGGCTCCGTCCCCACGAGCTCACCGGGCCGCAGCCCTTGGGTCACGATGATCTGGGTGATATTGCGCGCCACCGTCTCGGCGCCCTTGCCCCCGACCGATTGAGCCAACACTACCGAGTCAGGCAGAAGCTGACGGGTCGAGCGCCGCCGCCGGAAGAACTCTGCTTCCGCCTCCCGGTGCTTTCGCATGCGCTTCCGGGCCAGCCCGGCGTCGCCCGCCATCAGCGCCTCGGCGATCCTCGCGTTCGCGTGGGTCGTCTCCTTTGCCACGGGACTGCCGAGCCGCTGCCAGTCCGGCGAATAGAGCTGCACCACCCGGTCGAAGACATCGATGAAGAGCTCGATGCCCGCATTGCGGCTGATCACGGCCACCAGTGCGTGCAGCTCGTGCGGGTCGCCATCGTCGACGGGTTCTTTGTCGACAAAGCGTCGGAGTTCCGCCAGATCGTTCTCGTCGGTCCGCTCGGAGGCCAGCTGGCACGCCAGCTCTTCCAGGATGATCCGGGCTTCGAAGGTCTCGTCGAGGCGTGCGTCCACGCGGTACAGGTAGAGCACCACCGCGTCGACGACCGCCCCCACTGTCGGCTCGGTGATGACAAGGCCTCCACCAGGCCCGCGCCGAGTACGCGGCGACCTGCTGGTGTTCCACCAGGCGAACCGCTTCGCGGAACACAGCTCGACTGACCTGGTAACGGTCGAGCAGGTCTGTCTCGGAACCGAGGACCTCGCCGACGGGCCAGCCCAGAACCATTACGTCCTCGATGATGAGGTCCGCCACCTTGGCCGCCCGCTTAGCGTTGGAGTCGGCACCCGGCTGCGGCTCGTCACGGAGGGCCGTCCGGGTGGTCATCGGCGTATTCTACCTGGTCATACGGCATATTAGGCGGCTCTGACCAGCGCCTTCACCAAGAAGAGTGACCGGAATAGGCATCCGCCGCCACCAGGCCTAGGGTGAAAACATGATTTGCGAAAAGGGGGCCGACCGGTGCCGCAGCTGACCGCCCCCCCTTCGGACCCGGCCGTCGCGCCGCCCGTGCGCCGGCCCGGTTCGGTTCGCCGCACCTCGACCGTCCTGATGTTCTGGCCGGACGGGCTGGGCACCGACCTCCACCTCAAGGGCAGGGCGCGCGACCTCCTCACCCCGAGGGACAGCGAGCCTGTCGTCCTCGCTCACGCCGAGCTCTCCACGGTTACCGGGCGCGAACGCGACATCCAACGCATTGAGGCGAACCCCGACCGACCGGGTCTGCAAGGGCTCGTCGGCTCGCGTGCCGGTGGGGGACTTCGGTCGTCCATCGCGCAGGAACTGCCGGACGAAATAGCGGGCGGCACACCGCTCTACCTGCTGCTCGACGACCTTGCCGGCTCAACGCTCATTTCCGGGTTCGCCTTCATCCGCTGGGTGGATCACGTGCCCCAGATCAAGCAGCGTCTCGACAAAGCCCCGCGACACGTCATGCGTGACACGTGCTCGGGCTTTCGCGACGGAGCCAGCTCGCTGTTGAGCGACGGCTCCATGTCGGGTCTGCGCCAGAACACGGCTCATCCCGGGCCTCTGGCCGATCCGACGGATCCGCTCGGATGGCACGAGCTGGACGATCCTCCCGAAATCGCCATGCGGCGGGCACGCCGGATCGACGTGTGGGAGGAAGGCGGAGTCCTCGGGATCGATGCCATGTTCCGCGACAGCTGCTGGGACCCCGACGGCTCCGAGGTCGTCATCCACGAGTACCAGATGCTCGGCGAGGCAGACCGGGCAACGGGAAAGTTGCTCTCCATCACCGCCCTCCCGCGCGTGTTGCCCTATGTCGAGTGCCCCGGTGCGGCTCCCAACGCATCATGGATGGCCGGCACCGACCTGCGGACCATGCGCACCGAGGTCCTGCAGCGACTCCGCGCCGCCGACTGCTGCACCCACCTGAATGACGGGCTGCGTTCACTGGCCGAAGTGCCGGTCCTTGCGGCAGCGCTGCCCGTGTAGTCGGTGACGCCTTCCGCATCTGGCGTGACCGGGTCGGTGACACCTCCCCCCTGCCTCGGACCCGGATGGCCTGAGTCGTGACCGAGTCCATGGCGGCGACGCGCGCCGGGCGGCCCCGGCGCTTCAATGCGGTCTGGGCGGCGGCGGGCCTCAACCCGACCCGGACAGGCTGTCGCGGGCCAGCGTCGGCCAGGTCCGGTCCTTCTGTGCGAAGGCATTGGGAGTGCAGCCGGAGCGCTGACCTGCCGGCGATCGGTGCAGTCAGTCGGCTTGGTTGGCGAGCGACCACAGCGCGGGCTCGCCGTCTTGGACCGTGACGACCCGGTCGATCTCGAGCACCCGGAGGTGCGACACGGTCTCACCGACCGCCGCCCGACGCATGAAGCCCGCGATGTCGTCCCACGGCCTCGACCACTTCATGTGCTCCGCGATCTCCCAGGCGGTGTGCGGTCCCTCCCTCAGGATGGCGATGACCTCGCTGAAGCGATCCCGGTGGTGCTGGCGCAGTTCCTCCAGCCGGGTCCTGAGATCGTCGAAGCGGTACTCGTGCGCCGGCAGGACCTCCTCGACCCGGTAGGGCTCGAGCTTGTCGAGCGACTGCAGGTAGTCACCCAACGGGTTTGCACCGGCCTGGGGATGGAACGGGATGTTCGGGGTGATGCGAGGGAGCACATGGTCGCCCGACAGCATGAGCTCCTGTCGGGTTTCGTAGAAGCACAGGTGGCCCGGCGAGTGCCCCGGGGTCCAGATGGCCTCAAGGTCCCATCCCGGGACCTCGGGTCGTGCCCCGTCCTCGAGGAGCAGGTCCGGCACCACCGCGTCGACCAGCGGCCGGACCGGCATGGCCGCGTTGCGCAGCGACTCCAGTTCCTCCGCGGGCGCCCCCATCCGGCGAAGCGCGACCGCCACCCGATCGAGCAGGTCGTCGGGCTCGTCGTAGCGATCGTGAATGAGCTCGGCATCGGCGGGGTGGAGCGAGATCCACGCCCCTGAGGCCTCGCGGATCCGGCCGGCCAGCCCGTAGTGGTCAGGGTGGATGTGCGTGACCATGACACCTTGCACATCACCGATGGCGCAGCCCGCCTCCTCCATGCCGCTGCTGAGCGCGCCGAAGGCGTCGTCGGTGTTCCAGCCGGCATCTATGAGGTACGGCCCGCGGTCGGTCTCGAAGAGGTAGACGAGCACGTAACGCAGGGAGTTGTTCGGCAAGGGCACAGGGATGCTCCACAGTCCGGGGCGGACCTTTTCGACCCCGGGAAAGGGGTCGTTGGCCGCCGCGGCGCCACGGGCACGCTGCGCGTGGGGCGGGTGCGCGTGGGTATGACGGGACGTCGAGGTCACGACTGTCCTCTCGGCTCTCGGGGAAGCCCCAGGCCACGCTCGGCGATGAGGTTGCGCATGATCTCGTTCGATCCTCCTGCGATGGTCCAAGCCCGAGCGTAAAGGAAAGCGTCCAGCCAGCGCCCATCCTCGTGCGAAAGCTCGTCACTCTCGCTCCCCATGGAGCGGGCGCCCTGGAGGGTCAGCGCCGCCTCGGCCACCTCCAGGTTCAGCTCGTTGAACCAGAGCTTCGTCAACGGGGCGTCGGCAGGGGTGATCTGCCCTCGTGCCACTTTGGTGGCCATGCGTTGGCCCAGGTGGCGCTGGGTACGCGACCGGGTCGGGCTCGCCGGAACGACGAGAGGATGGAGGGCACTGTTCTGCGATCCGGGGACCTTCGCGAGCCCCTCTTCAGGGGCTGAGCTCGTCGACCAGGCCCCACTCGTGCGCCAGGGCGGCGTCGATGGTGGAGCCGGTGAACGCGAGCCAGGCTGTACGAAGACGGCCAATGCGGCGGGGAAGGCTGACGGTCCCACCCGCGCCCGGCACGAGGCCGAGTCCGATCTCCGGCAAGGCGATCTGCGTGTCCGCCGCCGCGACGACGGTGTCGGTGAACGCGGCAAGCTCGATTCCGGACCCCATACACGCGCCGTGGAGGTAGGCCACCGTGGGCCTCTTGAGGCGGGACAACGCGCGCCCGACGCTGCGTTCGAGGCGAATGAGGTGTGCCGTCGCCGGATCCGGTCTGGAGCCGAACTCGTCGAGGTCCCCGCCGGCGCAGAAGGCCCGACCCTCGCCGCGTAGCTCCACCCGGGTGATGCCGGTGTCCGCCGCGGCCAGGGCGAGTGCTTCGACGAGTTGGTCGCGCATCAGCGCGTCCAGCGCGTTCAGACGCTCGGGCCGGGTGAGCGTGACCGAGAGGGTGTCGCCCAGGCGATCAATCCGCACCCGGGGGCCTTCGTCGAGGTCGGACCGGGCCGGATGCGCGGCGCGCCACGCGGCGAACTCGGGGCCGGACTGAAGGACAGAATAGGCGGCCGACTCCGCCACCAGGCCCTCGCCCACAGACAGGCGATGCTGCCCGCGGAGCAACAGGGCAAGTGTGGTGGAAGTGACCGGGTGTTCGGCAACATTTTCCTCAATCCGGTGGAGCGCAGGGTCGCCCTCGTCGACGACCACATCGCACAGGTCGAGCCAGCGGCCGTCGACATCGCCACGACGCACGCCAACGACGACGAAGGGCAGGCTTCCCAGGCCATCCCGCGGCATGTCTTCGGGAGCGGCCGTCCCTTCTTCGACGACAATCATCACGGCGCCGCTGCGCTCGGGGCTGATGTCGCTGCGGAGCTCTGCGAGCAGTGCGTCGGCGCTGAGGAGTTCGAGGATCGCGAGACGTTACCCTGCCGACAGTGGACGACCGCCGGGTGGAGCGCTGGGCAGAGAGCGGGGCGATGGCACTGACCGGGCTTCCCGACCAACCGCTGGGGCCACCCGACGGCCTCGTGGAGGGGATCGATCGCCTTGCCCGGTCGTTCCCCGGCCTGGACGCATTGGCGCTTCTGGGCGAGCGTGCTGCGTTGATGGGCCTCTGGCGCCGGGGAGCCACGAGCTGTGGAGGGAGCTGCCGCCTTCTCCCGATGGCCGACGGCTTCATGGCGGTCTCGCTGCCGCGCGCCGAAGATATGGAGGCGGTTCCGGCGTGGCTCGAGCTCGATGCCGTTCCGGACTCGGTGCCAGCGATGTGGTCCGCCGTCGCGTCGAACCTCCGTCGCCGTGATCCCGCAGACCTCTTGGCCAGGGCCCAACTCCTCGGGCTGCCGGCGGCACGAGTCGGCGAGGCCGCGGACCGGGTCGGCGTGACGCGGTCATCCCTCGGTGACGCCCTTCCGCGGTCCGACGCCGACGGCATGGTCGTCGTCGACCTGTCGGCGCTCTGGGCGGGGCCACTGTGCGGTGACCTGCTGGCCCGTGCCGGCGCGCGCGTGGTGAAGGTCGAGTCGAGACAACGACCCGACGGCGCACGCCGGGGCCCGCACGAGTTCTTCGACCTGATGAACGGCCGCAAACGGTCCGTCGCGCTGGACCTGCAGGACGGCACGGGTATCCGGATCCTGCACGACCTCGTTCGACGGGCCGACATCGTCATTGAGGCAAGCCGCCCGCGTGCACTCGTCCAACTCGGGCTGGACGCGCGCGACCTCGTGCGCAGCGGCGGACCCCGCATCTGGATCTCGATCACCGGCTACGGGCGTTCTGACGATGCCGCCAACCGGGTCGCGTTCGGCGACGACGCCGCCGCCGCGGGTGGTCTCGTGGTCTGGCAGGACCACGCCCCACTCTTCTGCGCCGATGCTCTGGCCGACCCGGTCACCGGCCTGACCGCAGCCGATGCCTGCCTGCAGTCGCTCGCCTCGGGAGGTCGCTGGCTCCTGGACGTGTCGATGTCAGCCGTGAGCGCCGCCTTGACCGGCCCGACCCTCCCTGCTCCCCGCGATCTCGCGGTGGCAGACCCCCACGCGCGCCCGGTGCGAGCCAGGGCGCCGGAGCTGGGCGCCGACACGCCACGAGTGCTCTCGGACCTCGGGATCGAGCCATGACCGCCCGCACGGCGCGCGCGCCAGTGGGATGCCACTACGGAACGACTACTGGAAATGACTCCCATCCGCGCACGGTCGACGTATGTGCCCACACGGCCTTGTCCCCGTCGACCAGCGGCTGGCACCATCCGCGCCTGTTGTGCGCGACCATTCAGCGCGTCAGCACCATGCAGCCGGCGATGGGACCGCCACCGTTGGAGACGACGGCGACGTCGTGCTTTCGCGACCTGGCGATCGCCGGCTTCGCCTCGTAGCTGCAGGCACGCCTCGTGCAGCACCCAGTTACCGTGCATGCGGCCGGCGGAGAGCTGACCTCCGTAGGTGTTGAGCGGGAGCTCCCCGTCCAGGGCGATGCGGGCCGCGCCCTCCACGAACGGCCCCGCCTCACCGTCGCCGCAGAAACCGAGCGCCTCCAACCACGCGAGGGTGAGGAACGTGAACCCGTCGTAGAGCTCGGCGATGTCCACGTCGGCCGGCCCGAGGTCCGTCCGGCACCACATCTCGGCCGCAGCGTCGGTCGACGCCATCTTCGGGTAGTCGGTCCGTTGGTCCCAGCCTCCGAGCCCAGCCGACCCACCGCACGCCCCCACCCGCACGGGGTGGTCGCAGTCGGCTGCGGTATCAGCCGCCGAGACGACGAAGGCAACGGAACCGTCGACCGGGACGTCGCAGTCCAACAGACCGAACGGGTCCGAGATCATCCGCGCTGCGAGGTAATCCTCCATGGCGAGCGGGTCCCGGTAGGTCGCCAGGGGATTCAACGCGGCATTCCTGCGGCTGTTGATCGCCAACCAGCCAAGTTGTTCCTTTGTGGTGCCGTACTGGTGCATGTGACGCCGGGCGTGCAGGGCGAGCCAATTAGCGGCGGAATATGCGTGCGCGGCGAGGAGCCGGGGCACGTCGGCCATCGGACTCCCTCTCTCCTCCTCGGGAGCAGGGCGGCGTTCCGAGGACGGCGGCGGGGCCGGAGCGTCCCCGGTCGCGGCGGGTCGGGGCATCACCGAGCCTCCCATCATGTTCACCGTCCGGTACACCAGGACGTGGCGGGCCTTCCCGGTCGCGACGGCGTGAAACGCGTTCACCACGGGGCTGAGAAGGCCCCATCGACCGACTGGGGAGCCGGTCCAGGTGTGCTCGATTCCGAGGTGGGACGCCGCTTCCGCGACAGGGGTCTCGCCCATGGTGGCGATGCCGTCGATCTCGGACGGCGTAAGTCCGGCATCCGCGACCGCCTCCGCAGAGGATTCCGCGGTCAGCTCGAGCCCGGCGATACCGGTCTTGCGCCCGATGCGGGAGATCCCGATTCCGGAGATGATCGCTCCCTGCTCCACGATGTCGCTCACGCGGCGAACCATACAGTGAGCGCATGACCGAGATCGCTCCCCGGATCACACCTCCGCTCAACGAGATCAATCGACCGTTCTGGACGGGCGGTGCGACGGGTGCGCTCCTGATCACCCGTTGCCAGTCCTGCCGACGCTGGGTCTTCCCCTTGTCGGCCACGTGTGAGGAGTGCGGCGGAGCCACCGGGTACGAGGCGACCAGCGGAAAAGGAACAGTCTTCACCCACACCACGAACGCGCACCCCTACAACCCCGCGGTCCCGGTGCCCTACAACATCTCCGTCGTCGAGCTGGTGGACCAGGAGGGCCTCCGGTTCACGACCAACGTGGTGGAGTGCCCCCCCGAGGACGTCCACATCGGCCTGCGCGTCCGGGTCCGGTTCGAGCAACACGGCGAGGTGTTCGTCCCGGTGTTCGTCCCAGACCTCCCGGACGGCCGGTGAGACGGCTCACACGCCCCAGCTGAGCGCGCGTCTTACCGGGTGTGCGCGTCGGTCATCTCGGTCCTCCCAATCAGTACACTCTGTTGCGCAATAGTGACCCTGTCCCGACCCACGTCCAAGCGTGCCGCGGTCGACGGCCGGAGTCGGCTACCCGGTCCGCGGGACGGTCCGGGCTCGCATGCTGGTTGGCGCCCGCCACTGCGTTCAGCGAAGCTGCCTCAGATCACATTGCGGCCTCTGGCTGGCACGAAGGGGAGGGATCCACGTTGGCAGACATCATGGAAGGTGTTCGCATCCTCGAGGTGGCCGAGCACACCTTCGTGCCGGCTGCGTCGGCCATCCTGGCCGACTGGGGCGCCGAGGTGATCAAGATCGAGCACCCCGAGCGCGGGGACGCCATGCGCGGCCTGGCTTCCAGCGGTGTCATGCCGTCGATGGGAGCCGTGCACGTGCTCTTGGAGCACTCCAACCGGGGGAAGAAGAGCATCGGCATCGACGTCAGCACCGAGAAGGGTCTCGACCTGATCTACCGGCTCGCGGCGACGTGCGACGTCTTCTTGACGAACAAGGTGCCCGCCGTCCGCAAGAAGCTGCACATCGAGCTCGAGGACGTCCGGGCCTACAACCCGAACATCATCTACGTGGCCGGGACCGGCGGAGGCGAGCGCGGGCCCGAAGCCGACCGCGGCGGCTACGACTTCTTGAGCTACTGGTGCCGGGCCGGCAGCGCCATGGGGACGACGCCCACCGATGTCGACTACCTCGCCGGGCAACCCGGACCGGGCTACGGGGACTCCATCGGAGGGATGACCATCGCCGGCGGGATCCTGGGCGCGCTGTTCCACCGGGAGCGGACGGGTGAGGCCCTGCCGCTGGACGTCTCGTTGCTCGGCGTGGGCATGTGGGCCATGAGCCCGGCGATCGCCCTCTCGCTCCAGCTCGACATGCCCTGGCGCCCCGGCCCGAGCCGCGGGGGCGGCCCCGGCCTCCCCAACCCGCTCGTCGGCACCTACCTGACCGAGGACGGCCGGTTCCTGGCCTTCTCGTGCCTGCAGGGGTTCCGCTACTGGCCGAGCATCTGCCGCGTCATCGGGCGCGAAGAGCTGATCACCGACGAGCGGTTCTCTTCGCACGAGCAGCTGGCGGCCAACGCCGGTGCCGCTCGCGCCATCCTGAAAGAGGCCTTCGAGTCGGCGCCGCTGAGCGAGTGGCGGGACCGCCTCGCTGACTTCGAGGGCCAGTGGGCGGTTGCGCAGGACAGCCTGGAGCTGACCAGGGACGTGCAGGTCGAGGCGAACGGCCACCTCGGGCAGACGGCGACCGCGGACGGAGTTCCGTTCACTCTGGTCACGGCGCCGGTGCAGTTCGCGGGCGAGCCGTCGCCACCCAAGCGGGCGCCCGAGTTCAACGAGCACTGCGAGGAGATCCTCGCCGGCATCGACTGCGGCGCCGACGAGATGATGGAGCTCAAGCTGGCCGGTGTCCTGGCCTAGTGATCGCGAACGGGCCCCGGGGGCTGATCCGGTGAGCGAGCCCCGCACCACCGCGTTGCTCTTCGTCGAGTGCCAGACGCGGGGTCGTGGGCGACCTCTCGGTCCTCCCGGCCCTCGCCGAGGCAGCCCGGCCCGCCGTGGCCGTTATGGGCCGCCTGGCGGCCGGGGCTCGTTCGGCCGGCGTCCAGGTCGCGCACCTGACCTACCTGCCCCTCGCCGACGGCCGGTCGGCCAGCCGGCGCTCCCCGCTCGTGCGCGCCACGTCGGCGACCGCGGCCTGGAGCGAAGGGCACCCGGCCCTCGAGATCCTCACCGAGATCGGCGTCGGACCCGACGACCTCGTGCTGCCGCGGCACCAGGGCATCTCGCCCGTGCATCGAACCGAGGTGCTGGCCATCCTGCGCAACATGGAAATGACTGCGGTCGTCGTGGCCGGCGTTTCGACCAATCTGGCCATCCCGGCCGTGGCTGTCGGCGCGGCCGACGAGGACTTCGCCGTCACGGTCGCGACGGATGCCTGCGTCGGCACCCCGCCCGAGCACCATGCCTCCATGCTCCGGCACAGCCTCGGCTTCGTCGCCCGCCTGGCCACAGCGGACGAGTTGCTCGCCGAATGGTCAGCCTGACGGCACACCCGGCCTGACGGCACACCCGCACCGACGGCACGGCCGCACCGCCGGCTCGCCGGCTCGCCGGGATCAGATCAGGATTGCGGCCAGGCGATGGCCTTGGTCTCGAGGTACTGCTCCAGGCCCTCGATCCCGCACTGACGTCCCACACCGCTGGCCTTGTAGCCGCCGTATGGGGAGTCGGCCCCGTACCACAGGCCGCCGTTCACGCTCATCGACCCGGTTCGCACCCGGCGCGCCAGCGCCGTCGCCCGCTCCTCGGAGGCCGAGACGATCCCGCCCGACAGCCCGTAGTTGCTCTCGTTGGCGATCCGCACCGCATCGTCGTCGTCCTCGTAGGGGATGACCGCCAACACCGGCCCGAAGATCTCCTCCTGGGCGATCGTCATGGAGTTGTCCACGTCGACGAAGAGCGTGGGCTCGACGAACCACCCCTTGGGGAGGTGCGCGGGGCGGCCGCCCCCGACCACGAGCTTCGCTCCCTCCTCCTGGCCGCGCTCGATGTAGCCGAGGACGCGGTCTCGCTGCCGCGCGCTGACCAGCGGGCCCATGAGGACCTCGTCGCTGGTCGGGTCGCCGTAGGGCACCACGGCCATGGCGGCGCTGATCAACTCGACGCCCTCGTCGTAGCGGGAACGGGGCAACAGCAGGCGCGTCTGCATGGCGCAGCCCTGGCCACCGTGGACACAGACCATCGATGCTCCGGGGACCGCGGTGGCGAAGTCGGCGTCGTCGAGCACGATCATCGCCGACTTGCCTCCCAGCTCCAGGAAGGTCTTCTTGAGGGTGGGCGCTCCCTTCTCCATGATCCGGGTGCCGGTGAGGGTGGAACCCGTGAAGGAGATCATGTCCACCAGGGGGGAGATGGTGAGCTCCTCCCCGACGAGGTGGTCGGCGGAGGTGACCACGTTCACGACGCCGGGCGGGATGTCGGTCTTCTCGGCGACCAGGCGGCCCAGCCTGGTGGCGTTCCAGGGGGTGTCGGGCGCCGGCTTGATGATCACGGTGTTGCCGGTGGCCAGGATCGGCCCCAGTTTGTTCAGCGTGACCTCGAGCGGGTAGTTCCACGGCACGATGGCGCCGATGACGCCGATGGGCTCCTTCCACACGGCGCGGCGGCTGAGCATGCCCATCATGTTCCCGTCGGGCAGGCCACGCTCCCAGGCGAACTCGTCGATCATCTTGGCCGGCCACAGGAGCGCCTCTTCGAGCGGCCAGTCGAGCTGGGCGGCGAAGGTCATCATGCGTGGGGTGCCCACCTCGGCGATGAGCTCTTCGCGGTAGTCCTCGCGCTCGGACTCGAGCGCCGCCTGCAGCTGTTCGAGGCAGCGCTTGCGCAGCGCACGGTTGGTCGACCAGTCGGATTGGTCGAAGGCCCGGCGTGCCGAGGTGATCGCCCGCTGCATGTCCGCGGCCGACGCGTCGGCGACCTCGCCCAGCACCTCTTCCGTGGCCGGATTGATGTTCTCGAAGCGCTTCCCCGAGGCGGCCTCGACGAGCTCGCCTCCGATGAGCATGCGCGCCTCACCAGCGCCGGCGTGATCGGTCATCCTGTGCCCCTTCCTCTGGACCCACCGGCGACACTACGAATGCCCGGCTCGGCCGGTCAAGGCAGCGTGCTGCGCCGTCCGGGCTCCGGCGATCCACCGAGCAGGCTGGTCGACGAGCCAGGCCAGAAAGTTCCTCCGGCATGTCGATTCTGGAGAATCCCGCTCGACGCTCTGCCAGAGTGAGGCGAGAGACGCCCCACATCGAGCAGAAAGGGAGCACCCCATGCGATTCTTCGGATACACCCTCGCCAACGAGGCGGAGACGCCGACCGAGCCGCCCCGCCCCGAGCTCTACGAGGAGATGGGCAAGTTCGTGGAGGAAGCGGTCAACGCCGGGGTCATCGTCGCCACTGGTGGCATCGCGCCCACGGCGGAGGGCGCCAAGATCACGCTGAAGGACGGCGAGTTCACCATCGTGGACGGCCCCTTCACCGAGGCGAAGGAGCTGGTGGGCGGCTGGGCGCTCATGGAGTGCCGCGACCGGGACGAGGCCATCGAGTGGTCCAAGCGCTTCGTCGCCGTCCTGGGGGAGGGCGAGGTCCGCATCCGGCCCGTCATGTGAGCTGCTCCGGACGGTCGGAGCTCAGAGGTGGTGGTTGAATCGGTGGCGTGTCGGCCACCGATTCGACCACCGCGATCGAGACGGTCTACCGCATCGAATTCCCGCGGGTCGTGGCGGCCCTGGCGGCGTTCGTCGGCGACATCGGCCTCGCCGAGGACCTGGCCCAGGACGCGCTCGTCGATGCGTTGCGCCAGTGGCCCCATGATGGGACCCCGCGCAACCCCGCCGCGTGGCTCACCACAGTGGCCAAGCGCAAGGCGGTCGACCTGTTCCGTCGGAACCGCACGCTCGAGACGAAGTACGCCCAGCTGAGTCGCGAGTTGCAGGCGGAGCTGCCCGGTCACGATGACGTCCCCGACGCGACAGACCGACCCTCGTCCGAGGACATCGCCGATGATCGCCTGCGGCTGATTTTCGTGGCCTGCCATCCGGTGTTGTCGCTCCCCGCCCGGACGGCGCTCACGCTGCGCCTGGTCGGTGGTCTCACCGTGCCCGAGATCGCCCGCGCCTACCTGGTGCCCGAATCGACTATCGCCCAGCGCATCGTCCGCGCCAAGAAGACGATCGCCAGGGAAGCCGTCCCCTTCGAGGTGCCCGCGGGCGCTGATCGGGCGGCCCGGCTCGGCTCGGTGCTCGAGGTGATCTACCTCATCTTCAACGAGGGGTACTCGGCCACCTCGGGCGACGACTGGCTGCGGCCCGAGCTCTGCGCCGAGGCCCTCCGGCTCGGCCGCGTCCTGGCCGCCCTGGCGCCCGAGGAGCCCGAGGTCCATGGCCTGGTGGCGCTGATGGAGTTCCAGTCGTCGCGTCTGCGCGCCCGCTCTGACCCGTCCGGCGCGCCGGTCCTGTTGCTGGACCAGGATCGCCGCACCTGGGACCGCCTCCACATCAACCGGGGCGAGGCCGCGCTGGCCCGCGCCGAGCTGCTCGCCGAGCCCCGCGGGCCGTACACCCTGCAAGGGGCCATCGCCGCCTGCCACGCCCGCTCCTTCCGCGCCGAGGACACCGACTGGGGTGAGCTCGTGACGCTGTACGGCGAACTGGCCCGCACCGCCCCGTCGCCGATCGTCGAGCTCAACCGGGCCGTGGCCGTCTCCATGGCCTCGGGACCGGGCGCCGCTCTGGCGCTGGTCGATGAGCTGCTCGCGACCGGGACCCTTGCCCGCTACCACCTGCTCTACAGCGTGCGGGGCGACCTGCTCGACCGGCTCGGACGTGCCGACGAGGCCGCCTCGGAGTTCGACCGTGCCGCCGCGTTGGCCACCAATGCCCAGGAACGGAGCCTCTCGGAGGAACGGGCCCGCACCTGCCGCGCCCGGCCCGGCGCCGTGACCTCCCCCGTCACGACGCCCGGTCCCGCCTGAGCCGCGACAGCCCGGACGCCCCCGACGGGGCCCACCACGGCCGCAGCCGCAGGCGCGCGGGCGGCAGCGTCCCGTAGACGAGGACGGCGCGTCCGCGTTGCAGGCAACGGAGCTCCTCGGGCGGGAGCAGCCGCCGCGGACCCGTCGTCGACGTGGTCGACCGCCGGCCTGTCGGATCACGGGTGACCGAGGGATTGGTCGCCTCCTCGTCCCCGATGAGCCGGCTGGCGTACTCGAGGGTGTCGGGGTCGGCGATGCCGGGCAGGAACAGCTTGGCCCGGTGGTTGTTCAACACCGTCGGCGCCCGCGTGCCATAGCGTCCCCGCACCTGCGCCAGGTCCTGCCAGATCGTCACGATCTGGATCCCGTGCGACGCGCAGGTCGCGGCCAGTCCGTCGAGCTCGGCCAACGGGGCGATGTGCGCGGCTTCGTCGAGCACGACCAGGAGTGGCGGGTCGAGGGGGCGGCCGGACTTCGTCGCACTGGCGAACGCGTGCGCCAACACGGCCTGGGTCAGCGCAGTGAAGTATCCGCGTAACCAGCGTTGGTCGTGGGCGGGCGCGCAGAGGTACAGCGTGTGCTTGCCACCGAGGAGATGGCCCGGTTCGAACGAGCCATCCGCTGACGGTCCGGGTGGCGGATGGGCGAAGGGGGCGAGCACCGTCTCGGCGGTCGTGTAGATGGAGCTCCGCGTCCGGTCGTCACGGCACCACGTCGCCTGGGCCGCATGCAGCACCTCGGGTGGTGCGGCGCGCTCGAGGATGGCCGCGACCTCCCCGACCTCCTGGGTGTCGACCCAGCGCACGACGTCGGCCATGGTGCGCCCGTCGAGAGCCGCGGCGACGAAGAGAGGGGCGAGGAGCTTGGCGGCGGTGGCGTACCAGAACTCACCGTCCCCCGTCGTGCCTTCGCCCTTGGCCGCCTGACAGATTTCGGCGGCGACCCGACACGCGTCACGCCATTGGCCGCACATTGTCAGCGGGGACCAGGTACTGGCCCGCGCACCAGTGCAGCCGGTCGGGTCGACGCACCACACCTGACCTTGGCGCGCCCGCGTCCCGAGGGTGTGACGGAGGAGATCGCTCTTGACGCTGGCGGCCAGCACCGGACCGTTCCAGTCGAGGATGGCGGGAACCGCCAGGCTCGTGGTCTTCCCGCTCTGGGTGGGGCCCACCACGACCAGGGACTGCGCTGTCTCGGCCGCGAGCCCCGAGTGCCTCGCCACCCCGGGCAGGACGCCGAGCAGGAGACGGCCGCGCGGAACGACGTCGGCCGCGACCAGCAGCGGGCGCAGGTCACGCCGTCTGGCCCAGCGGGCTCCCCGCCGCGTGACGCTGCGACGCCGCTCCGTCCACGTCCCACCAGCCTGCGTGATCCCGGCGAGGAGGGCGCCGCCGAGGGCGAGTGGGAGGACGACCTCGGGGAAACCCGCCATGCCTACCCCGCTGTCATGGCCCCGTCGGTGTCGACGATGGACCGTTCGGTCGCGCTGAGCCGGTGCTGGACGAGGAACGACCGCTGGCCCACCTTCCACAAGGCGATGCCCCGCCGGAGCTGAGGCAACAGGTCTGTCTCGGTCGCCGACAGGGAGAGCAGCTCGGCCGCCGCCTCGAGCTCGCCGGGTGACTGGGCGTAGACCACGCGGGTCTCCGAGTCGGAGAGCAGACCCTGCGCGAGCGCTACCTGCTCGGAGTCCGACGCGCCGACGGAGCGCAGGTCCGACACCCGGTGCAGCACCGCCACGTTCGACACGCCGAAGGCGCGGGAGAGCTTCCACGACGATTGCAGCCAGCGCGCCACGCCCAGATTCGAGAGGATCGCCCAGGCCTCGTCGACCACGAGGAAGAAGCGGCCGCGTCCCGACGTCGTGTCACTGACGCCGGCGGCCGCCCGGGCGAGCGCGGCTTGCAGCCAGGCGGTGGCACACGCCATCAGGACGCCCAGCGCGGCGGACGAGTAGAGCGCGGAAAGATCGAGCACGACGAGCGGCGCCGAGAGGTCGAGACCGGGCGTCGTCGGCCCGTCGAACATCCCGCAGAGGTCGCCGTGCACGAGCCGCCGCAACTCCAGCGCGACGTCGCGTCCGTCCTCAAGGAGGTCGCGTTGCTCGGTCCGCAGCGAGCGCGCCGCGTCGGCGGTCGGGGTCAGCAGGGCCTCGACCACCATCGGGACCGTCGGGACGTCCGTCGCCCGTGTCGCCTCGGTCAATGCGGCGCCGAGCGCGGCGCGCTCACGTGGAGCCAGGTCCCGGCCCAGACACGCACTGCCCAGGGAGGAGAGCAGTTCCATCCGCCGGCGCCCGGTGGCGTCGGGCGCGGCGACACCCTCGCCGTCGCCGTCGGGACCGGGGTCGAGCGGGTTGAGCCGGATGGCCCCGCCGGGCCGGAGCGCCACCGGGCGGACGCCCCAGGCATCCGCCAGGTCGCCGTACTCACCCTTCGGATCGACCACCCAGGCCCGGCGCCCGAACGCGGCCTGGCGCCACAGGAACGTCTTGACGAACGCGCTCTTGCCCCGGCCGATCTGACCGAAGACGACCATGTTGGGGTTGGAGACCACGCCGGCGGCATAGAGCTCGAAGGGGTCGAAGACGAAGGAACCGCCCAGCAGGTCGTCACCGATCACCACCCCGCGCCGCCCCAGCCCCGCCTCCGCGATGAACGGGTAGGCCGCGCCGAGGTTCCGCGTCGTCACCTGATGGGCCGGGACCCGGGGCATCCGTTCCCTCATGGGGATGAACGGTCGCCCGCGTCGGTGTCGCCTCCGTTACCTTGACCGAACCGTGGTCAACGCGGTCGCGGGGAAGGTGGAGCGCCCATGAGCGAGCCCGATCGTCCGCCGTCTTCTCTCGTGGTGACGCTGGCCGCACTGACTGTCGTCAGCGGCTTCGTCGACGCGGTGAGCTACCTCGGCCTCGGCCACGTGTTCACGGCCAACATGACCGGCAACGTGGCTCTGGTCGGGTTCGCCGCGGCGGGTGCCCCCGGGGTTCTCCGTGGCGGCCAGCCTCTGTGCGCTGGGAGGGTTCCTCGCCGGCGCGGTTGTCGGGGGTCGCATCGTGCACGGGATCATTCCGCAACGGAGCCTGCTCCTCGTGGTGATGGTGATCGAGGCCGGCTGCACGTCCGCGGCCACGATCGTCTCCGGCACGGTCGCGGCCGTCGGCACCGGGTGGCCGCGCTTCACCGTCATCGCCCTCCTCGCCGTCGGCATGGGGATCCGCAATGCCGCCGTCCGTCACATCGGCGTCCCCGACATGTCCACGACGGTGCTCACCACGACCTTGACGGGACTGGCGTCGGGTTCGCCCCTCGCCGGTGGCGGCAACCCACACCCGCGACTTGGCCTGACGTCGGTGGCGTCCATGTTCGGGGGTGCACTCGTCGGCGCCCTCCTCGTGCTCCATGCCGGCACGACCTGGTCGCTCGGCATCGCCGCCGGCATCGTCGTCGCCGCTGCCGTGTTCTTCTACCGGGAGGCGCCGCTCGAGCTCGGTCTTGCCCGGTAGCGCCGCGAGGCCATCGCCCATCGCCCGTCGCCCGTCGCCGTCGCCAGCGGATCAGACCGGTCGCCCGTCCTCCAGGTAGACACAGCCCTCGGCCTCCAGCGCAGCCCCGACGCGCCGGCGCAGGGGACCGCTGAGCAAGGGGAGGGCCTCCGCCGGAGCAAGCAGGCGGTGCTCGGAGAGCTCCTCCTCTTGCAACGCGATGGTGTCGAGCACCGTGTCGTGGAGCGCGCCGCAATCGAAGAGGAAGCGCATCCCACCTGGTTTGGACGGCTTCGGCCGCAGGAAGTCGACCGCCGCCAGCCGGCCGTGCTCGACGATCAGGCCGACCTCCTCGCGGACCTCCCGCCGGCAGGCCTCCCAGGGCGTCTCGCCGTCCGCCTCCATGATCCCGCCCGGGATCGTCCAGTGCGCCTTGTACGTCGGGTTGGCGATGAGGAGCCGGCCCTGCTCGTCGAAGATCATCGCACCGGCCGACGCCGGGATCCGGGGCAGGACGAACGGCAGCTCGTCGCCGGTCACCGTCACCCTCCGCACCCGCCGCTCACGCGAGGCCCAGCCGCGCGAGCTGCTCGCCCGGCGCCTCGACCGACCGCAACGCGTGGCGCAGCAGCTCCACCATGTCCGGCTCGGCCGCGGTGCCGACCAGGTTCTCGTCTTCGCCGGGATCGTCGTCGAGGTCGAAGAGGAAATGCGCGTCGACCGCGCCGTGGCCGACCCAGAACGGCAGGCGGTCACCGGGCTCGAAGGGCTGGCGGATGACGGGGATGTCCGACCCGGGCATGAAGTCCAGCCGGGCCCGTCGATCGGGCGGGGGGAGGCGGACCGCGTCCTCCAGCCCGTGCACCGGCATGGTGGACCAGCGGTTCGACCACATGGAGAGGGGGAAGTTGTCCCCGTCCGCGCCACGCGCGTACTTGCGCCGGCCGTCGGTCACCTGCACCCAGTTCCCGAAGACGCCGCCGATGGCCCACTCCCGCACGGTCGC
The DNA here is from genome assembly GCA_963764305.1 of uncultured Acidimicrobiaceae bacterium. GTDB lineage: Bacteria > Actinomycetota > Acidimicrobiia > Acidimicrobiales > RAAP-2 > Bog-473. Next base: position 447,683 of record CAVXSD010000010.1, read on the forward strand.
GGCCTCCCCCCGCACCAGGGGAGCGAGCGACACCCCGTGGGCTCCGGCGCGCCCCGGCACGCCGAAGACCTCCGCGATGGTGGCGTTCAGGTCCACGTTGGTCGTCAACGCCGAGCACTCGGTCCCGCCCCGCCTCCCCGGCCAGTGCACCAGCAGGGGGATGTGGCCGAGCGGCTCGTACTGCATGACGCCCGGCTTGCCCCAGATGTCCTTCTCGCCGAGATAGTGCCCGTGGTCCGTGCACACGATGACAACCGTGCTGTCCCACAGCCCCCGCTCGGTGAGCGCGGCGAACACCTCGCCGGCCCAGTGGTCGATCATGCTGAGCTTGGCGCCGTAGTTGGCCCGGATCTGGCGGCCCTCCCGCTCGCTCAAACGGCCCTGGGCCACCGCCCCGACGTCATAGGGGGGCCAGATGAGCAGGTCGCCCTCCCAGTCCGGGTCGTAGCGGCCGGCCCACGGCTCGGGGGTGTCGAACGGCTCGTGCGGGTCGAACTCGTCAACGAACAAGAGGAACGGCGCGTCGCCGGGCACGCCGTCGCGCAGCCAGCCGGCGGCGGTGCGCATCGTCTTCGGTCCCGGGAAGTCCTCCTCGGCGCGGAAGAACGTGCGCGAGCGGTCGTAGGGACGGTCGCCCGCCTCCGCCCATCCCATCCGGTCGCGGAAGAACCATCCGCCGCCCCGGGCCGGCAGGGCGGGCGCGCCGATGGCGCTCGGGTCGGGATACGTGCGCCACGGGTCTCCCTCGTGCCCGCGCACGTAGTCCCACGCGCTGAAGTCGGTGTGGTAGTTCTCCCCTCCCACTTCGAAGAGATGCGGGTGATCCGACACCAGCATCGTGGTGACACCGGCCCGGCGGAGCCGCTGGGTGACGGGCTCCTCCCAGATCTCGATCGAGCCCCACGGTCGCCAGAGGAAGTCGAGCGACCCGCACAAGATGTCGTGGCGCGCCGGCATGCACGGGAGCGAGCCGGTGACGTGCGCGTTGAAACGGACGGCGCGCTCGCGGGCGAAGCGGTCGAGATGCGGCGTGTCGAACTCCGTACCGCCATAGCTGCCGAGCATGTGCCGGTTGAGGCTGTCGAGCAGCAGTACGACGACATTGCGCGGGGCACCGGGTCGTTCCGCATCGCCCGCCGCCGGCGGGCCGGGATCTGGACGTGCCGGCATGGGTGCATCGTAGGTGGGCGTCTCCGCGTCACCGCAGCCCGCGACAGAGCGGGAGCGTGCAGGTGTACGCCGAGGCCTGGTCGCCGTAGAGGCGGCGGAGGGCCAGGCGGCTCTGCCCCGCGGCATGCTGCACGACGTCGCACGCCGCCACCAGCTCCTCTTCGCTCGGCGCCGACACGGTGATGTAGCCCGCGTAGCGAAAGGAGGCGTGGCCCTCGGCGAGCTCGGCCTCCCGGCGCGCCAGGACCTCCGACTCGCGGGCGTGGCGGGCCGTCGACACGAAGCCCCCCCGCCGGCGCAGCTCGGCGTCCGCCAGGTCGGCGGTCCGCGACGCCTCCACTTTGCGCACGGCGGTGTCGGGGCCGAGCGGCTCCATCACGACCGCGAGGGTCGAGCGGGCCGCCCCGAGGAGGAGGGGGGCCAGGAAGTCGCTGCGCACCTCGATACGCGGCCACTCCGCCACCCAGAAGGTGGCATGGACCATCCCGTCGACCCGCACGTCCGACCACCGCTCCTCCATCGCCATCGGCCAGTGGTCCGCCGGCGGGGTGCCGGCCGACGACGCATCTGGCTCGTAGGTACGGAGCAGTTGCTGGGCCAGCGCATCGGCCGACAGGACGGATTCCACCTGCACGTCGGCGTCGCCCAGCAGGCGCATGAGCGATCCCATCTCGCGGGCCAGGGTGGCGCACCCGACCTCGACGGACCTGGTCAGCCGCACCTGCAGGGCCAGCACGACGTCGTGGGCACAGGTGTGCGAGTCCATGTCGGCCAGCAACGCGTCATAGGAGGCGGTGCAGGCCGAGGCCGCGTCGGGCGCCGCCTCGGCGGCGAGGTACGACCGCACCCCTTGGCCGTCGTCGGGGAAGGACGCCGCCACCCACTGCACACGGTGCACGGGCGAGCCCTCACGGGCCAACGAAGAGAGCACGGAGGCCCAGGCGCCAACCCGGCGATCCTGTTCGTCCGCGCCCAGCAGGGCGAAGCTACGGCCGCGCAGCGAGAGGGCCGCCGTGAGCGTCCGCTCGGCGCGGTCGTGCACCACGCCCATGTCCTGCCAGCCGGCGCGGCAGCAGGCGCAGCCCGCGCAGCGCACCGAGGTGCGCGGCGCCCCTCACCCCGGCCCGACGGGTGCCCCAGCACACGACGACGGGCAGCCACTCGTCGCCGGTCCGGCCGGCCACCGGCACCGTCGCCAGCGCGCCGTAGAGGACGAGGATGCCGATGGCCGCTGCCACCCCCATTGCGTTGGCCTCCCAACGCAGCACCAGCACCCCGAAGACGAGGCCCACGGCCACGGTGACGATCTGGCCGGCGCGCCAGCCCGCCAACCCGCCGCCGCGCTCACGGGGTCCGAACCGGTAGCGCGAGCCGCCGCGCTCACCGCTCACGACTCACGCCCCTGACCCTGTGGCCCCTGGCCCGGTGGCTCCTGGCCTGGTGGCCCCTGGCCCGGCGGCCAGGCCCGCGGCAGCCCACAGATCTGCGGACCGTGGCCGTCGTCGCCCATGTAGAAGCGCGGCTCGCCCGGCTCCACCTTGCCGATCAGGCTGCGACCCGGCGGGACCCCTTCCCATTTCCACGCGTCCTCGGGGGTGGCCGGACCGGTCCGGGCCCGCATGGGATCGTCACGGGGGGCGGTTCCGACGGTCGCAAGTGGCGGACGCTGTCGGCGCCGCCTGGCTGTCGGCCTCGGCACCCGATCCCGAACCCGGTGCTCGGTCCGGCCCGAGCACCGGCTTGGGTCCTTTGGGCCTGGGCCGTGTCCCCAGGGCGATGGCGTCGTCAAAGGCCCGCTGGGACTCGGGATCACCGTCGGCCATGGGTACGCCCGAGCCTGTTCCGCCGTCCCCGGTTCCCTCCTGCGCCCGCCCCCGCCGCCCCGGCCGCCGCCGCCCCGCCGCCGGCCGCCGCCTCCGCCGTCTGGGCCAGCACCCGCCGGTCACCGAGGGCGCCCAGCCCCTCGTGGAGCGCGTGGCTCGCCGCCGTTCGGGCGGGCCGGGTCACTGCGGCGGTCCCCCGCTCGCGCAGCCCGTCGAGATGCCCGACCGCCCCGGCCTCGACGGCCGGGATCATGCGCAGGATGGCGAAGGGGACGAAGGTAGCCATGACAAGGAGCGCGCCCCCGGCCAGGACGGAGGAGAAGCCCGACCCGTGGGTGCCCGTCCCGGCCGTACCCGAGGAGACCGCCCCCGCCGCCAGGCTCAACGTCGCCACGATGACGAACTTGGAGAGGATCAGGGCGGCCAGTGTCTCGACCAGGCGCCGGCACCAATGTGACACCGCAGGCCACACGAGAGCGGCAAGGGCCAGAGGCAGGAAGAGGACCGCCACGTAGACCGCGGCGGCCCGGATGAGCAGCTCCAGCCACAGCACGAACGCCGCCACGGCGATGAGCAGCGAGATGAGCAGCAGCACGAAGCTGGCGATCGTCGGGTCGGCTGCGGCCGCCACCAGCCCGCTGGTGACGCCGGTGAGTAGGGAATTCACGTCGGCGTTGGTGCCACCCGCCACCGCGTCGCTCATCGCGTCGGTGGCGGACAGGCTCAGGATGACGATCTGGATCGCCACCACCGCCAGCAACAGCGCCAGCGGGAGCTGGACGAGGAACGTCCGGACGAGCTGCCCGGGGTTCTGGCGCACCACCGCCTGCAGGGTCGAGGCCAGCAGCATCGGGAGGATGACCACGCCGGCCAACGCCGTCATCTGCCCATAGTGGGTGCGGAACCAGCTGGCCCCGACGTCCACCGTGGTGGTCGCGCTGAGCACGTCGCCGATCTGCCCGAGCAGCCACTCGGCGCCGCTGGCGACCCACTGGCTGATCCCGCTCAGGACCGTCTCGAAGCCCGAGGACGCGATGGAGCCGCCGATGCTGCCGGCCTGGCAGATCGGGTTGAGCGCGTCGAGACCGGTGCAACCGGCGGCGAGCACGGGAACGGAACGGTGTGCCGGGTGGCTCAGTGGCCCGGTCGGATCAGTGCAGGCTCGTCCCGCTGTGGAAGAAAGTTGATGGCGCGGCACCCGATAAGCCGCGCCGCCGACGATAGGTTCAACTCCCAGGCTCCGAGGCCGTTGGTCAGGTCCTGCAAGGGTCCCGCCTCCGGGCGTGTTCGCGCTCGGGATCAGCGAGACATCAGCCAGGTGCGACACGACCATGGGTGACCTCCGTGGTGACGGACTGTCGGCGCCGGAATCTCCGGTGCCGCCGTACGGTCGGAGAACGGTTCGTGCGCCGCGGCGATGTCATCCGATTCCCAGATTCCCGGGTCCGCGGTCCGCACCCTGAGACCTCAACGGATCCGATCCGAGAATGGGACGGCCGAGCCCGAGGTCGCGGCGTCGAGGAGGTGGCCCTCGTCGTTGGCGGAGGTCTCCACCTCGAGGTCAGCCTGGACGAGCGGACGTGGCCGGTGGGGCCGCCATTCCGTGACAATCCGCGAGAGCCGGTGGCGTGCCGTGAGACGAGAATCGGCGCTTGGTTGGTGCACTGCGCCCGCTGCTGCCGCCTGAGCCGAAGGCCGAGCGGGGTGGTCCGCCCCGCCTTGTCGAGGTGGCCGGGGGACATCGTGGCTTCGTCGGGCCGTCAAGGTCGCGCGTGGATCGAGTGAGAGATTTGCTACATTTCTGATCCGCCCCGTGCGAAGGATCTTTGGTCACAGACCCTCACGGCTACCACTAAGACCTAACCCCAGTGCAGCGGTTGCCATGGCTGGCTCCCGAGAACGAGCCTCGAACATCAGGGGTGGCGGCCTGATCCTTCGGAGGAGTTGATGGACATCTCAACGAGTGCACGCGAGGCGAGATCGAATGAGGATGACGATCAGGGTCAGCTGAACACTTGGCAAGGCCGGACATCGGCCAGAAAGAACGGACACTTCCTCACTGAATTGGTTGCGCGCAACAGGCTGACCGTCGCAATCATTGCCAGCGTCGTGCTCGTCGTGCTTCTTACTCCGATTGGTTCGATTGCACCAATCCCAACCGGAGACGATAGTTGGCATGCCGCGCGGCGATGGCGTTTACCCAAAACGTTCAGTTCGGTCCTGACGGATTTTCACGTACGGCCCATTGGGATTCCTGGAATTTCCGCAGCTCTACTTCACATCCACATTCGTCTTCGCCGAGCTGTATGTCATTGCAGTCCATCTCCTCTTCTTTGCCGCGCTCTACTGGTCACTTTCTCGCTCGTTCGGAAAGGGATGGGGCGTAGTTCTCGCAGTCGCTGGAACATGGGGTGTCTCTGCTGCTCTTCTGGCAACCCCGCAGGGTGTCGAGCCCGCTTCTCCGGGCCTCATCTTCGTTGGTGGACCCGTACTCATCTGGTGTTGCGCACTGGTTCGAGACGACCTGAGCGAACGCGCGACCAAAGTCATGCCGTTACTGTTGGGCGCAGGCACGGCATTGCTGGTTCTCATTGAAACCAACATGTCCGTGGTGGTCGGTGCGCTCTCGGTGATCGCTCTGCTCTTGGCAAGAGGCCAGCGGCTGTTCCGCTTGTTCGCCTTCGCCACCAGCAGCGTGATCCTCTTTGTGGTCTTCTGGATCATCGACGGTCAATCAGTCACGAACATCGGGCGCTACCTCTACGGATCGGAACAGATCTCTTCTGGGTACACGGCAGCGATGTCAGTCGAGAACGCGCCCACCTGGCAGTACCTTGCCGCTTTCGCGCTCGCCGTCTTGGTCGGATTTATTGTCTATTTCGCCTCACCAAGGCATACCTTCTACCTCACCTGGGCTCCCATGATCCTTGTCATCGTCTTCCTGTTCCTCACGTTCAAAGAAACCTTCGTCATTCACGGTCCGGGCCATAAATACATTGCGTTTGCCGCCTGTCTCGTTGCGCTGCTGGCCGTTCCCGTGTCGGCAAGCATCCGGCTACCGGTAGTCGGGGCATTGATTGTCACCAGTTTCGCACTCGTCGCTGTAAACGGATTTGACTCGACGTTCAACGCTCTCAGAAACGGGATGGAATCGAGCATTCGAGTTCCCGCGACGATGCTGTCACCCGCTCGCCGCGCCGCGGAGATGCAGACCGTCCGCGAGGAGATCCAAGATGGGTTCGTTCCTGGGCTGGCACTGGGCCCCAAGACAGTCGGCTTGGCCCGTGGCAAAACCACCTATATCCAAGACGGCCAAGCTGGAGTCTCCTGGGCCTATCCCTCGTTGATATGGAAACCGCTGCCCGTCCTGCAGGAGTATTCGACATACACACCCTATTTGGATCAGTTGAACGCAGACTTCATCGCCTCCAGCAATGGCCCAGAGCGGATACTGCGTCCGCCGTCCAGTGCCATCGGTTCCGAAGTCCCCGCGTTGGAATCCCCCGCCGCGGTGGTCTCCTCGATCTGCCACTATGCGCAACTCGGCGCATCGTCGTCGTGGCAGGTCCTCGGACGGGTCTCGAACCGTTGCGGTTCGATGCACCAGATCTCGGTCGTCCACAGCCGGATCGGTCAAACCATCAGTGTGCCGCAGCCAACTCGACCGGATGAGGCAATCATTGCCCGAGTGACGTCCATCCCATTGCCACTCACCACGGCGCCATTGTCGGTCCTGTTCAAGACCAATGCCATGAACATTGTGGTTAACGAGAACGTCGTGCCCAATCGCTTCATCGCCGCAACAGCCGCCCAGCCGCATCTGATGATCCAACCGAAGGACCTCGGTTACTCCTGTCCGTTCTCCTATCAGCCCATCGATCGATTCTCGATCGATGGGGGGGAGCCAATTCAGGAACGACTGGAATGGTCGTCACGTTCTATTCGATGCCGGTGACTCCTGCGGGTGGCAATTCCTCCTCATGCGATGGAGAAAACCCTTGACCAGTCGGCTGACCAGTCGGCGACCACACACGTTGCCGACTGGTCACCGCGAATAGCCGTACAGCCACAGAGAGAGTCCGACGAACTGGCGGGTTGCAATCAACGAGTAGTGAGGGTTGAGGACCGATTGGGTGAAATTCGTCAATCCGCTCCCGTTTTCGACGATCCAAAGACGGCGTGGCAGCCGGTAGGCAGCTCCTGGATTAGGGACCAGATCAACACCATCGGGGCCGCCCTGCTGCACACCGACCTCGGGCCACAGCGCGACCCTCCGTCCATCTCTTGTGAGGTAGTACTGGACTGACGTCGTCAGAGCGTGGTCGTGAAGGACGATCGCGTCCCCAGGCTGCGCGTGCTCGGACACATACAGCGCCAAGCCCGGAATGTCTTCGTAAACGGTTGAAGCATTCGTCCAAACATTCAGCGACAGAATCACCAAGACCACTGCTCCAACGACAGCCAACCCTTTCCCGAGGTGCTGCCGCAGCCCTCCGAGCGTTGCGGTGCTGTGTGGGCCTTGTACCAGCTGGACGACTCGGCCAGAGACAAGACCGAAGAGCAGGGCGAGGCCCGGAGACGACGCAGTCGCGTAGCGGTCCACGAACACCGGATAGACAACCGATACGCCGACGAGGACCAGCGTGGGAAGTATGGCCCACCCAAAGGAGAGCGCCAGGTAGTCGCGATCGCGATCGAGAAGTTCCGACCACATTCCGCGACCCCCCTTTTCCCAGAGGAAACAGGGGACCAGCAGCGCAATGATCGCAGCAACCAGCAAGGCCGCGTCGTAGAGATTCCCTATGGCCGGACCTCTTGCATTCTCAAGACGAGTCGCAAACGGAAGCGATGCGATCCAGGACACTTGCCCCCGCTGTCCGGCGGTGGCAGCGACGAACGCCACCGCGACAAGGACCATTGTGCCGACCGGCCCCGCCATGGCTCGGAGGCGTTCGGCAAGGCGCTGCGGCCGCGCAAGCAGTACGGCGAGCACCATTGCCATGGGAGCGAGGACCGCAAAGACCTGCAACAGTGCAGTGACGATGCCGAAAAGGCTGAACAACCACAGCCGGCTTCGCCGACCGTCCTCCAGCCACTTCACGAGAAGCGCCGCGCACAGGGTGGCGGTCAGCGCTGTCAGTTCGTAGGGACGCGCATTCAACCCTTTTTCGGTCATGAGCGGGTTCGTCGCAGCGAGGACTGAGGCGATGATGCCGCACCATCGTCCGCCGATTCGAAGGCCTATTCGGCCGACAAGGATGACGACGGCGCCAAACGCAAGGAGCGAAGGGACGCGTGCCCATTCGATGCTGGACGAGACCAGCAGCCAAAGATGCAGCAACACGTAGTAGAGCGACAGCACCAGATCGTGATGTTTGGATTGAGACCACAGATCGGACCACGACAAATGCGCTGAGTAGAGGGACGCACCTTCGTCCTGGTAGATGGAGGCCCCGAGCCAAGGAGCCACTCCGATCATGGCGATCAAGCCCAAGCCCGTAACCGCCAAGCTCCCGAACCTGTCGTTGACCTGCGCATGCAGGCGGTTTGGGCCCGCGACCGATTCCCTCTGGGCGATCGCCTCGCTCTGCTCGCTCATGGTCAACTTTGGATCTCCACTCATCAGCGAGGCGTCGACCGCCGGGAGTTCCCCGCCTTCGGGCCCCGAATATTGACCATCTGCCGCAGGGACGGGATGGGTGATCCGCCATCTGATCAAGGCCTGTATGTACCCGTGCAGGCAGCACATTAGCTCCGACTCCGGCCTGTTCAGCCTCGACGTCTCTAGGTGGTTCGTGGTTCAACAGCCGCGCTCGACGAAATGCGTGCAAGGGCGAGACCCGGCTCTGAGCGGCATCGTCGCGGCCGAGTTCCATGTTCCTGCCTGAGCGCTGGAAAACGCCGGTGCGAGACTGCCGGCCGGACCAGCGTCGCCACGCTCAGGGCAGGAAGAGCACGGCGACGTAGACCGCGGCCGCCACCAGCCTGCTCGTCACGCCGTTGAGTAGGGAGGTCACATCGGCGCTGGAGAGCCACCGATGCTGCCGGCCTGGCAGGTCGGGTTGAGCGCGTCGAGACGGTGCAAGCGGCGGCGAGCACGGGATCGGCGTGCCGGGTGGCTGAGTGGGCCCGGTCGGATCAGTGCAGGCCCGTCCCGGTGTGGAAGAAGAAATTGATGATCGGGGGCGCCGCCCCGATCAGGAGGGCCGCCAGTCCCGAGACGAGCACGGCCCGGCGCCCGACCATCGACTGCTGGAAATTCTGGGCATGGACGCCAAGGGCCCAGGCGGCGGCGCCGATGAGCAGCCCGGCCAGCGCCGCGATGAGGGCCCAGGCGCCGAGCCCGTTGGTCAGTTCCTGCAGGGTCCCCCCACCCGGCAGCGCGTTCACGCTCGGGTTCAGCGAAACATCGGCCAGGTGCCACACGACCATGGGTGCCCTCCGGGGAGACTGGCGGCGCCGGACCCTCCGGGACGCCGTTCGGTCGGAGAACGGTTCACCGCGGGACGCATTTGGCCAACCTTGCGACGCACCGGGATGGCAACCGGTTCGCTACGCCCTTCTCGGGGGTTGCAGAAGGGCAGCTCAGGGGCGCTGGGCCGTGGCCGCGGCCACCGGAAAGTGCTGACCGGACCGCGGTCCTCCCCGGCCAAGCCGTTCGCTCCCCACGCCCCAGCCCTGTCATATTGGGGGCGTGCCGCGAATCGGGCCGGGGGAAGTCAATCTGAGCATGAGCAAGGAGGTCCTGCTCATTGCGATCGTCGTGGCCATCTGCGTGGTCGTCGGCTTCGTGGCCGCGCTGCTCGGACGGCGCTCGGGACGGCGGGCCATCTCGCAACGCCTCGCTTCCCTCGGCACCCGCCTCGGCCTCGATCCGCCCGAGGACGAGTACAACGTCGAGACCTCCCTGGCTTACCTGGAGCAGGTGACCGGTGGGGCCGCCCAGGCGGTGACCGAGTCGAGCTCCGACGCCATCCGCCTGCGGCGCTCGCTCGACACGCTCACCCAGGGCGTCGTGCTGTGCGACGAGAACGGCGCGGTGATCTACCGCAACGGGCGCGCCAATGCCCTGATGGTCAGCCGCCACGGTGACGCCCTCGCCGCCCAGGCGGTGACCGACGTCCTGGAGGATGCCTGGCACGAGGGCTCGGCCGAGCGCACCCTCGACCTCTACGGCCCACCGCGGCGCACGCTGCAGGTGCGCGCCCGCCAGATCGACGACGGGCGCCGGCCGCTCGGCGTGATCGCGCTCATCGAGGACGTCTCGGAGCGCCGCCGGCTCGAGGAGATCCGGCGCGACTTCGTCGCCAACGTGAGCCACGAGCTCAAGACGCCGATGGGGGCCCTGGGGCTCCTGGCCGAGACGCTCGTCTCCGAGCCGGACCCCGACGTGGCGCAGCGCCTGGCCGGACGCATCCACAACGAGGCCTTCCGCGTCAGCCGCATCATCGACGACCTGCTCGATCTCTCCCGCATCGAGTCCGAGGAGGCGCCTCCGCGCGAGCCGGTGCTGGTCAACCTGGTGATGGCCGACGCCATCGAGCGCGTGCGCGCCACGGCGGACCAACGCGGCATCGTGATCGTGCTGCACGAGCCCTCACCCCCGGTCGCCGTGCTGGGCGACCGCCGCCAGCTCGTCTCGGCCATGCACGCCCTGCTCGAGAACGCGATCACCTACTCCTACGACAATTCCAAGGTCGTCGTGACCGGCGCGGTGCAACGCTTCCACCCCAAACTGAGCCACGCCTCCGCCGCCGGCGTCGGCGACGGCGCCGGCGACGGGTCCGGGGCCGATCCCACGACCGGTGAGCTCCCTGCGGTCAGCGCCGACCGTGCTTCCGGCGCCGAGGCGGACAACGAGGCGGCCACGCCGGAGGAAGCCCCGGTGGAGCCGGTCTTCACCCCCGAGATCCTCGACCAGTACTCGCCACTGGGCCAGTCCGCCCCCGGCGCCTCGGCCGCGACCGGCACGACGGCGCCGACCATGCCGGTGCCCCCGGTGATCACCGCCGAGGGTGAGGTCACCGGAAGCGCTCCGACGGACCCCAGCGCGGTGAACGCACCCAACTGGCGCATCGAGGAGCGCGACAACGTGCGGCTGTCGGTGCAGGACCACGGCGTCGGCATCCCGGCCCGGGACCTCGATCGTATCTTCGAGCGCTTCTACCGCGTCGACCACGGGCGCAGCCGCGACACCGGCGGCACCGGGCTCGGCCTCTCGATCGTCCGCCACGTGGCCAACAACCACCAGGGATGGGTCGACGTCGAATCGCGCGAGGGCGAGGGCTCCACCTTCACCCTCGTCCTCCCGGTCCAGGCGGAGCGCGTCGCGTGAGCAAGTCCGCCACGGACAAGACCGCCAAGAAGGGGGGACGCCCGGCGCCCGGCGACGGACCCGTCAACGTGCTGCTGGCCGAGGACGAGGAGTCGTTCATCGAGGCGCTGATGATCGGGTTGACCAACGAGGGCTTCCGCGTGACCGTGGCCCGCGACGGCAACGAGGCCCTGCAACTCTTCGACGAGACCGTGCCCGACATCCTCCTGCTGGACCTCATGCTCCCGAAAGTCTCGGGGATCGACGTGTGCCGCGCCATCCGGACACGCTCGCAGGTCCCCATCATCATGGTGACGGCCAAGGGCACCGAGATCGACACCGTCGTCGCCCTCGAGGTGGGCGCGGACGACTACGTGACCAAGCCCTACCGCATGCGCGAGTTGGTGGCGCGCATGCGCGCCGTTCTGCGGCGCGCGCCAGGAGGGTCCGAAGCCCGCGACATGGCGAACTCCATCGATCTCGGCAACGACGGCATCTGGGAATCCAACGGGATCAAGGTCGACTTCGACCAGCGCCGCGTCTTCGTGCGCGGCGAGGAGGTGCACCTGCGGCGCAAGGAGTTCGAGTTGCTGCGCCTTCTCGTCGAGAACTCCGGGCGCGTGCTCACGCGCGACGTGCTGATCGACCGCGTGTGGGGTACCGACTACATCGGCGACACCAAGACGCTCGACGTGCACATCAAGCGGTTGCGCTCTCGCATCGAGGCCGACCCCTCGACGCCGATCCTGATCTCTACAGTGCGCGGCGTGGGCTACCGCTTCGCCGCCGCTTGACGGGCGGTCAGTTCGTCGCGGCGTCTGGGGCCACGGCTGTCGCAGACGCTCAGACGCTCAGACGCTCAGACGCTCAGACGCTCAGACGCTCAGACGCTCAGACGCTCAGACGCTCAGACGCTCGAAGTCGTCCGGAACGGTCACGCCGCTCATGGACGCGGTGTCCACTTGCTCGCCCAGGTGCGTCAGGACCAGATGCACGTCGGGGTGGGCGGCCTGGAGGGCCCGGACCGATTCCTCGTCCATGTGCGACGTCGGGAAGTCGCGCGGCGTGTGCCGGCCGTTGCACTCCACCACCAGCACCCCTGCCTCGCGCGCCAGTTCGCTGAGCCCGTCGCACGGGGTGGTGTCGCCCGAGTAGCCGATCACCCGGCTCCCCCGGTCGAACAGGTAGCCGTAGCAGCGCAGGTACGGCACGTGCACGACCTCGACGGCCCGGAAACGCAAGGGCCCGGCTTCCTGCCAGCTCCCGTCGACCTCGACGAAGCGCAGGTCGAGCTGAGCATGGGCCATGGCGGTCACCGAGCCCACTGCTCCGGCCTCGTTCATGTTGGCCAGGTGCGCCTCGATCCCGGGCGGTCCCACGACGTGCAGCGTGCGCCCGGCGCTGCTCTCGACGGCCGCCTGGAGCAGGAAGGGCCAACCGAAGCAGTGGTCGGCGTGGAAGTGCGAGACGACGACGACCTCGATGGCGTCGACCGGGATCCCACAGCGCCGCAGGTGCGGCAGAGCTATCGGAGAGGGCTCGACCAGGACCGACGCATCCAGGACGAAGCTGTTCCAGTACCGGCCCGGGGGTGCGACGAAATTGCCCGTGCCCAGGAAGGTCAGCTCGGTCATCTCGTGTCGGCCAGGGACAGCAGCGCCGCCACCAGCACCGGGTCGCCCTCGATGGCGGCATCGGGGACCGGCAGGCGCCGGTAGAGCATGAGGACCAGGTCCGAGGCCGGGGCCCGGAGCTCGGAGGCACGGGAAGCGCGCTCGCCGCCGCTGCCGACGACGCGCCAGCTCGCCCCGGTGTCGGTGGCGGTCAGGGTGACGGCGCCCGGCAGCGAGGCCAGGTCGGACCCCACCATGATCTCGATGAACTCGGGCACCCCGTCGTCGGCCAGCCCGGGGTGGAGTGGTGTCGACGCACCGGTCACGCCCTGGGCGTCCCAGCGGTGCACAGACACCTCCTGGGCCTGATGCCGGCCCACAGCACCCGCGGTGTGGGGCTCGGGCCACCACGCCCAGCACGGCGAGTCAGCGCCGACCTCGCGCAATGCGCCGAGCAGTGAATAGGTACACCAGCCCAGCCACGCCAGCAGGTCGCTGTCCTCGGGAAAGGCCGTCAGTTCGGCCCCGGAGCGCTCGCTCGCATTCTGCGCCCGGACGTTCTGACCCCAGTACCACTGCACCTCGCCGATGTGGTGGGCCAGGTCGCGTACCGACCACTCGGGAGTGGACGGCACTCTCGCGTCGAGATCGAGCGCCGCCACCGTGTCGGCCAGGCGCCGGCTCTCCGCCGCGATGATCTCGAGCCTGTCGCCGAAGCCGAAGTGCTCGGCCGGCCCGCTCCCCTCGACATCGGTGATCGTCATGTGGCCTTGGCCGCCGCCGGTGCCGCTGGCGTTGCGGCTGCCGGCGGCCAGGGAAGTCTCGTCAGACTATAAACCAACTTGCTTATAGTTTCCGAAACCACCATCGCCCCCGATGCGCGCACGGGGAGGGCGGGCGCCGGCCTCATGGCGCCTTGATCAGCAGTTCCCCGCCCAGATACGGCCCCAAGCTCTCGGGCAGCAACACGGTCCCGTCGGGCTGGCGCCCGTTCTCCACGAGGGCGGCCCAGATGCGCGGCCAGGCCAGCGCCGAGCCGTTGACAGTGTGCACCAGCTGCAGCGGACCCCCCCCGGCGGGGCGGAAGCGCACGTTGGCCCGGCGGGCCTGGTAGTCGCGGAACCAGCTGACCGAGCTCACCTCGAGCCAGCGGTCGACGCCGGGCGCGTAGGCCTCCAGATCGAAGGTGCGCGCCGAGGACCCGCCGAGGTCCCCGCAGCACAGGTCGAGGACCCGGTAGGGCAGCTCGAGCTCCTGGAGCATCGACTCGGCCCGCTGCAGGATGTCCGCCTGCGCCTCGAGCGCATCCCCGGGCGTGGTGTAGGCGAAGAGCTCCACTTTGTCGAACTCGTGCACCCGCAGCAGGCCCCGGGTGTCGCGCCCGGCCGAGCCCGCTTCGCGTCGGTAGCAGGCGGTCGCTGCGGTGAAGCGAAGCGGGAGCTCGGACTCCTCCAGGATCTCGCCCCGATGCATGGAGGTGAGCGGCACCTCGGCCGTCGGGATGAGCCACAGGTCGTCGCGCTCGAGATGGTAGGCGTCGTCGGCGAACTTGGGCAGGTGGCCGGTGGACGTCATGGTCTCGGTCAGCACCACCGTCGGCGGCCGGATCTCCTCGTAGGCCGGCGAGTGGCGGTCGATGGCGAACGCGGTCAGCGCACGCAACAGCCGCGCCCCGGGACCCCGGTAGAGCGGGAACATGGAGCCGGCCAGCCGCGCCCCGCGCTCCATGTCGAGGATCTGCAACGACTCGCCGATCTCCCAGTGCGGGACCTCCTGGTGCTCGACCCGTCCGGGCTCCGACCGCCCGGCGTCCTGCCCGGGCCACCACCGGCGGACTTCCACGTTGTCCTCCTCGCCCACCCCGTCCGGCGCGTCGTCCGCCGGGAGGTTGGGGAGGTAGAGCAGTGCCGTCTGTCGCTGCTCCAGGAAGGCCTCGGCCTCGGCGGCGGCGACGCGCTCGTCGTCGCCCAGCTGGCGGCTACGCCAGCTGAGCTCGGCGGCCCGGGTCTCGTCGCCCGCCTTCTTGGCCTGCCCGACCAGGCGCGAGAGCTCCTTGACCTCGGCCCGCATGTCCTCGGCGACACGCAGCCGCACGCTCCAGGCCGTATCGGCCTCCATGACCGCGTCCACCTCGGCCGCCTCCACGCCGCGCCGGGCCAGCGCGGCCTTGACCGCGTCGGGGTCGTCACGGAGCGCCCGGATATCGATCACTGCTGCTCAAAGTAGCCTGCGACGCCGTGCCAGCCGTCGAGGTCACAGGCCTCACCGTGCGTTACGGACCCGCCGGCACACCGCCCGCGGTCGACGGCGTCGACCTCGCCGCCGAAGCCGGTGAGGTGGTCGTCGTGCTCGGGCCCAACGGCGCCGGCAAGACGTCGACCGTCGAGACGCTGGAGGGCTACCGCCGGCCGGTCGCCGGCGAGGCGCGCGTCCTCGGCCTCGATCCCATCGCCGACCACGCCGCGCTCAGCAGCCGCGTCGGCGTGATGCTCCAGCGCGGCGGGGTGTACCCCATGCTCGGGCCGCGCCGCGCTCTCGACCTCTTCGCCGGCTACTACCCCGATGCCGTGCCGACGGACGAACTGCTCGACCTCGTCGGCCTGCGCACCGTCGCCGGCACGCCCTGGCGCCACCTGTCGGGCGGCGAGCAGCAACGACTCTCCCTCGCGCTGGCCCTGGTCGGCCGGCCGGAGGTGGCCTTCCTCGACGAGCCGACGGCCGGTGTCGACCCCGGGGGGCGCATCGCCGTGCGCGCCGTGGTGGCCAACCTGAAGGAGCGGGGCGTGTGCGTCGTCCTCACCACGCACGAGCTCGGCGAGGCCGAGCGGATGGCGGATCGCATCGTGATCCTGTCCTCCGGCCGCGTCGTGCTCGAGGGCACACCGCACGGCCTGACCACCGGCGCCGGGCCCGCCGGCGGCGCCCCACCGGTCCTCACCTTCGGGGCACCCCCCGCGCTCGACACCGCCGCTTTGGCCGCCGCCGTCGGGGCGGGGACCGTGGTCAACGAGACCGCACCCGGCCGCTACCGGGTCGAGGCCGCTGAGGTGGCGACCCCCGCCGTCACCGCGGCGGTGGCCAACTTCCTGGCCGAGCGCGGCGCCACCCTCACCGACCTGGTGGCGGGCAGGACCCTCGAGGACGTGTACTTCGAGACGGTGGGGACGGCCGCCGTCACCGCCGCCGTCACCGGCACCGCCACCGACGAGACGGCGGAGGGCCAGGCGGACGCCGACCGGCGTCTGGGCCGGCGCCAGGGCCGGCCCAAGGGCCGGCGCCGGAGGCGGACGCGGTGAGCGCGGTGAGCGTGGTGAGCGCGACTGCCCGCACCCTCCGGCCGCTGACCGCGCAGACCAGCGCGGAGATGTTCATGACCCTGCGCCGCGGCGAGACCCTCCTGCTGACCCTCGGCATACCCGTCGTGTTCCTCATCTTCTTCTCCAAGGTGTCGGTGGTCTCGACCCCGACGGCCACGCCCGCCAATTTCTTCGTGCCCGGCATCCTGGCCCTCGCCGTCATGTCGACGGCGATGGTCTCCCTCGGCATCGCCACCGGCTTCGAGCGCGGCTACGGCGTGCTCAAGCGTCTGGGCGCCACCCCGCTCGGTCGCCCGCGCCTGCTCGGAGCCAAGATCGTCACGATCGTCGCCGTCGAGCTGCTGCAGGCGGCCGTCCTCCTGCCGGTCGGACTGGCCCTGGGCTGGAACCCCGGTGGTGGCGGTCCCGCGGCGGTGGCCGGCGCCATCGGCGCTGTGCTCCTGGGCTCGGCCGCCTTCGCCGGCATCGGCCTCTTCATGGCCGGCACCCTGCGGGCCGAGGTGAACCTGGCCGCGGCCAACGGCCTCTATCTCATCTTGCTGCTGCTGGGCGGCATGGTCGTCCCGATCTCCAAGCTCCCCGCCGGGCTGGCCGAATTCGCCAAGCTGCTGCCGGCCGAGGCCCTCTCCGCCGCGTTGCACGCCACCCTCGGTGCAGGCGCCGCGGTGCCGACGGAGTCCTGGGCCGTGCTGGCGGTCTGGGCTGTGGCGGCGCCGGTGGCCGCCGCGCTCACATTCAAATGGGAATAACCGACAAATGGGAATAACCGACGGCCGCCGCCAGAGCCGGTCCGGCGCTACGACGCGGTGGGCAGGAGCGCGCGCTCGTCCTGGGTGAAGGTCGCCGGCGTGAGCTGGGCGCCCGCCACGATCTTGGAGATGGTGCCGTCCCCGCGCACGAACACCGTGTAGGGATCGCCGTCGAAGAAGAACGACCCGCTCGTGATCCCGGCCTGGGGGTCCGACGCCACGGGGAAGCTCACCCCCTCGTCGTGGATGAACGACTTGCCGATCGATGTCTTGTCGAAACTGTCGACGCCCATGACGTGGATCTGCGACAGGGGGCCGCCCGACCGCTCCTGCTGGCGCACCACCGCCGTCAGCGGGGGCAGCTCCTGCCTGCAGCTCGTGCACCAGGCCCCGAAGAACAGCAGTACCGCCGGGGTGCCGCTCCCGCCACCGCCCGTCGGGACCGACACCTGGGACGGACCGGTGGGGCCGATGTTGGGGGCAGTGAAGTGCGGCACCTGGTCACCCTCCTTGGGCTGCCCCGAGCTCTGACTGCTGCCGATGCTCGTCAGGAGCCCGATGAGCACGACGATAAGGAGACCGATGCCGAGGCCGATGAGGATGAAGCGCTTACGGGGTCGGCGGACCGCGGGGGCGCCCTCAGCCCCGGGCGCCGCATCCCCCCCGGGCGCCGGCGAGGGCGCCGGATCTGGAGGCGGTGCGTCGGTCATCCCGCGGGACGTTAGTGAATACGGTTGGAGATGAGTACGTCGCCCGCCATCGCCACGAACAGCACGGTGAGGTAGGTGATGGAGTACCCGAAGACCTTCATGGCGTCCCGCCCGGTCACCTGCCCGTTCTGGGCCAGCCCCCACAGACGGGTCACGAAGTAGAGGAACCCGGCGCCGAGCACGGCGGCGGTGACCATGTAGATCCAGCCGAGGTGGGCCACCGGCCCCAACAGGAACGACACCGCCACCAGCGCCACCGTGTAGTAGATGATCTCGGTCGTGGTGCGCTTCATGGACGCCACCACCGGGAGCATGGGCACGTCCGCCGCCCGGTAGTCCTCCTTGTAGCGCACCGCCAGCGACCAGAAGTGCGGCGGTGTCCAGATGAAGATGATGGCGAAGAGCACCACCGGCGCCCAGGCCAGGCTGTCGGTCACCGCGGCCCAGCCCACCAGCACGGGGACCGCGCCCGCCGCACCCCCGATGACGATGTTCTGGGTGGAGCGGCGCTTCAGCCACATCGTGTAGACGAAGACGTAGAAGAGGGTGGCCGAGATGGCCAGGACGGCCGAGAGCAGGTTGACGGCCAACCACAGCTCGACGAACGCCGCCACCTCGAGCGACAGGGCGAAGACCAGTGCAGCGGTGGGTGTCATGGCCCCGGTCACCAGGGGCCGGTTCTTGGTCCGGTTCATCAGGCGGTCGATGTCGCGGTCGACCACCATGTTGATGGCGTTGGCCCCGCCGGCCGCCAGCGCCCCCCCGGCGAGGGTGGCGGCCATGAGCCAGACGGGGGGCAGGCCGCGCTGCGCCACCACCATGGTGGGGAGCGTCGTGACCAGCAGGAGCTCGATGATCCGTGGCTTGGTCAGGGCGACATAGGCCCCGACGGTCGACCGCGACCACGTGGCTCGTCGGCCCGGGAGGGCGGGCGCCTCAATGGACATGCCCGACCAGCCTACGACCGCGACCACGCCCGGGACCAGGCGACCGGCGCCGGTACGCTTGGCCAGAGTGTCGCGGCGCCGTACCCCCACCGTCTCGCCCTCGCTGAGCCACCGGCTCGACGTCGTGGCCCTGGTCCTGACGGCCCTCATCGTGCTGACCGGGGCGGCGGTCCGCCTGACCGGCTCGGGCCTCGGCTGCGCCGACTGGCCCGAGTGCTCGGTGGGGCACCTGACCCCGGCCCTGCAGTTCCACGGCCTCGTCGAGTTCGGGAACCGCCTGGTCACGATCGTCCTGACCGTGGCGGTGATCGCCGCCCTGCTCGGCTCGGTCTTCCGGGCGCCCCGGCGACGGGACCTGATCTGGCTGAGCGGCGGGCTGGTGGCCGGCGTGGTGGCCCAGGCCATCCTGGGCGGGATCGTCGTCTACACCAAGCTCAACCCCTACCTCGTCATGGTGCACTTCTTCGCCACCATGCTCCTGCTGGTCGACGCGGTGGTGCTGGTGCACCGCTCCTCCCGCGACTACACGCCGGGGTCGGCCCACCTCCTGGTGCCCCGGCCGGTGATCCGCCTCTTCTACGGCGTCCTGGCGATCCTGGCCCTGGTGATCGCCGCCGGCACCGCCGTCACCGGCGCCGGACCGCATGCGGGCGACGCCTCCGGTCAGCAGGTGGCCAAGCGGATCCCCATCGCACTGCGCGACATGGCCGAGCTCCACTCGAGCCTCGCCTTGCTCCTGATCGGCGTCACCATCGGCCTCGTCGTCGCTCTCCACATGGGCGACGTGCCCGAACGGGTGCGCCGCTCCGCGCGCATCCTCATGGGGGTGATGGTGGCCCAGGCCGCGGTCGGGTACACGCAGTACTTCACCCACCTGCCCGCACTCCTGGTGGAAGTCCACATCCTGGGCGCCACCGCGCTGGTGATCGGATCCGTGCAGACCTTCCTCACCTGCACCTACCACGCACCTGAGGCACTCCCCGCCCCGCTCCTCCACGACACCTCGGCGCCGGGCGTCCCGATCGGTGCCCATTAGGCTTGACCATTCCGTGCCACCGGCGCGGCCCGGCCCCCATCGTCTAGCGGCCTAGGACACCGCCCTTTCACGGCGGCAGCACCGGTTCGAATCCGGTTGGGGGTGCTGGCTGGGCTTGACCCATCCTCGGTCCGGTCGCGATCAACTCGCTCTCCCTGCGTCGCGCAGCGCGGTTCGGAGGAGGGCGTCAGCGGCCCATTGGAGCGTCGCGACGATTTCGTCGTCGTCGTCGAGCCCGACGACATCCTTCAGGGAGATGATGGCCTCAGCGCCCAGCGTGAGGGCGAGAGCGGAGCGGAGACGTTTCCAGCTTGCCTCGTCGAATTGACCATGGATTGGGCCCAGCGCCTCATCGAGCCAACGGACCCGACGGCCCGGCCGCACGGGCATGTCGTGACCGTCGCGTCGGTTCTGCAGCCACGTGTCCATGAAGACACGCACGTTTGATCGCGCCAGCACCTCTTCGGAGAGGAGGAGCGGCATGAACGTTCCGATCAGGTTCGCCAGCCGTTGTGCGGAGTCGTCAGTCCCGAAGGCGGCGACGAGTTCCTCGACCGGCCGGATCATCGGCTCGACCTGCGCCACATCCAGCAGCAACGACTCTTGGGTGGGGAAGTACCGGTAGGCGGTCGCCCGCGACACCAGAGCCCGCTCGGCTGCCTCCGCCACCGTCGGTGGCGTGCCCTCGCGCAGGAGCGCGGTCGCGGCCTCGACGATCGCCGCCCGTGTCCTCGTCTTCTGATTGGCCCGAGGATCCTCTTGACGTGAGACTTGCATCTTATTATGTTATCAATATCTCATAGCGAGATGATGGACGCATAGAGAGGTCGGGACATGACAGCACATCCGATGGTCGTTTCACCAGCGGACCGCCCAGAGACGTTGAACGTCGTCGGCGAACAGATCACGGTGCTCGCGTCCGCGGCGCAGACCGGCAGCTACGAGATCTTCCTGCAGTCGGGACCCGAGGGAAGCGGTCCACCGCCGCACCACCACCCGTGGGACGAAGCCTTCTACGTCATCGCTGGTGAGGTTGCATTCGGCGTCGCCGACCTGGAGAGCGTCGCCGGGCCGGGCACCTTCGTCCAGCTCCCGGGCGGAACGACGCACTGGTTCCGCTTCGTCCACGACGGTGGACAGATGATCAGCGTGACCTCACGACAGGGCGCGTCGGAGTTCTTCACCGAACTCGACCGCACCGTCTCACCCGAGAATCCCGATCTGGAGAAGCTCGTCGCCATCGCCGAGTCCCATGGCCTGAGCGTCCCTCCCCCACCGAGCTGATCGGGAGCCAACGCTCACGCGCTCACGCAGTCACGACGGATGCTTTCGCCAGTCCAGATGAATACCGTCCCTATGGCGGTGGGAATTGGAAGTGACCGTTCGGTGGACCGGTGGCCGAATCGCGAATGACCTGCAGCGCGTCCATCGCGCTACCGTGAGGCGCTCCCCAAACACGCAGAGGTCCCATGGCTCTGGTCAACAATGTGGTGTACGTGGGTGGGCTGCGGAGCGCCGATCCACGGACCCTCGAAGAGACCTACGAGGCCCTGCGCGTACGGCAGGGCATGGCCTGGATCGGGCTGTACAGACCTGATCTCGGAGAGATCCGATCTGTGGCGCACGAATTCCAGTTGCACGAGCTGGCCGTGGAGGATGCCGTCACAGCGCATCAACGTCCGAAGCTGGAACGATACGGAACCACGCTCTTCACCGTCCTCCGGCCGGCGCGGTATCTCGATGCCACGGAAGAGGTCGAGTTCGGGGAGCTCCACATCTTCACCGGCCCCGATTTCGTCGTCACCATCCGCCACGCGGAGACACCAGATCTCGCCACGGTGCGCAAGCGCCTCGAGGACACCCCAGAATTGCTCAGGCTCGGCCCTGAGGCGGTCCTCTACGCGATCATCGATCAGGTCGTCGACGAGTACGGACCGGTCGTGGCGGGCCTGGAGAATGACATCGACGAGATCGAAGACCAGCTCTTCAAGGGCGGGGACCCGGCGTTGGCACGTCGGGTCTACGAGCTCTCCCGAGAGGTCATCGAATTCCAGAGGACGACCCAGCCGCTCCTGGCCATGCTGCATGCTCTCGAAGAGGGCTTCGACAAGTACGAGGTGGAGCTCGAGCTGCGCAGGTACCTGCGCGATGTCAGCGACCACGTGATCCGGATCGTGGAGCGTGCCGATTCCTTCCGAGCACTCCTTCAGAATGCGCTCACCGTGCACAGCACGCTGGTCAGTCAGCAACAGAACGACGAGATGCGCAGCCTGACCGAGACGAGCGTGGCCCAGAACGAGGAGGTCAAGAAGATCTCGGCCTGGGCCGCGATCGGGTTTGCGCCAACCATCGTGGGGACGATCTACGGCATGAACTTCGACAACATGCCGGAGCTGCACTGGTACTACGGATACCCCATCGCACTCGGTCTGATGGTCGCCAGTTCGACGGCGCTCTACGTCCTCTTCAAGCGGCGCAAGTGGCTCTAGTCCTCCTCACACGGAGAGCTGTGGTTCAGTCAGACTGTGCAGCGGAGGACGACAGGGAAGGACGACAGGGAAGGACGACAGGGAAGGACGACGGGAAGGAAGGGAACTCAATGCGGTTCAACCATATGGAGTTGACGTTTCCGCTGGGCAGCCTCACGACGACGCTCCGTGAGGAGATCGACGCCTTCTACGGCTCGATCTTCGGGTGGTCTGCACTCGACACCGAGGTCGCCGGCCAAGCGTGTCACTTGCTCACGGCCGAACCGGACCAGTTCATCCTCCTCGCGGAAAGCAACAATCCGATGGATTCGCCGGGCTACGACCACCTAGGCCTCTTGCAACAGTCGCGTGAAGAGGTCGACGAATTGCTGGCTGCGTGTGAACGCTACGCGGACAAGGACGAGCGAGTGAAGATCAAGCGTAACGAAGACCTGATCTATCCAGGACGGATTGTGCACACCTTCTACGTGAAGTACCTGCTCCCGGTCTACTTCGACGTGCACAGCTTCGAACGTCCGCCGACCTGAGCCCGTTGCGATCCGGGATGCACGGAGCAGGATGGCGACAAGATTTCCGACGGACAAAGTTCCGACGGACAAAGGTAAGACGGACAAAGGTAAGACGGACAAAGGTAAGGGCTCGTTGTTAGCGTGGGAACTGTGACCGAAGGCCAGTTTCCACACCAACGGTGGACCTCACGACTGTCCCGCCGTTCGCTGCTGGCCGGCACCGTTGCTTCCGGACTGGCCGCAGCGGGTCTCGGAGCTGTCGTGGGCAGCGAGGCGTACGCCACCTCGACGAGAGCCAAGGGCCTCGGGCCGAACGGCTCCCTCCTTCACCCGGGCTCCCGCCCCTTTCCTCATCTCCCTGTCGGCACCGACACCATGCCGAAGATTCAGCACATCGTCGTCCTGATGATGGAGAACCACTCGTTCGACGACCATCTGGGAACGCTCGGCCGTGGCGACGGGCTCACGCTCGATGCGACCGGCAAACCAGTCAATTACAACCCGGACCCCTCCGGGGGGTACGTCCGCTCCTTCCACAACCCGAATACCTGCGGCGAGAGCGATTCGGGCATCACGCAGTCATGGAACGCGTCGCACATCTGCTTCGACAACGGCACCAATATGGGCTTCGTCAAGGGATGTAGCGGAGCGGCCATGGGCTACTGGGAAGGTGATGACCTCCCCTTCTACCACTCGATGGCTGGACAGTTCCCCATCGGGGACCGCTACTTCTCCTCCGTCATGGCACAGACCTATCCCAACCGCCGCTTTCTCATCGCTGGCACGGCGCTCGGCAACATCAGCACCGACTCAACGGGCATCTCCACGGTCGATGCTCCCAACGGCACGATCTTCGACCGCCTCAACGAACACGGCATCTCCTGGAAGGACTACTACACGGACCTTCCGACCTGTGCGCTCTTCGAGCCCGTCTTCTTGAACAACCGGACCAAAGCCGTCCATGTCAGCCAGTTCTTCACCGATGCGGCGTCGGGCAACCTTCCGGCCTTCAGCCTGGTGGACCCCTATGTCAACTTCTCAGAAGAGGACGGTGACATCACGGTCGGTGAGGGATACGCCGCGCTGGTCATCAACGCGGTCATGCAGGGCCCGGCGTGGGACAAGACCGCTCTGATCTGGGTCTACGACGAGCACGGAGGCTGGTACGACCATGTCCCACCACAACCGGCGGTGAAACCGGACAACGTGGAGCCGATGCTGAAGCCGGGCGATATTCCAGGCTCGTACGACTACACCGGGTTCCGGGTGCCCTGCTGCGTGGTGTCGGCCTGGTCCAAGAGAGACTACGTCTCGCACCAGACGTTCGACCACACGTCGATCCTGAAGCTGGTCGAGACCAAGTGGAATCTCCCGGCGCTCACCTACCGCGACGCCAACGCGCACGACATGGTGGACTTCTTCGACTTCAAGGCCGCGCGGCCGCCGTTTGCCGAGGCGCCTGTTCTCGCCGCACCGAAGAATCCTTTCTCGAGCCCTTCCGCGCTCCCTGCCAGCTCGTTGACGGCGGCTGATCAGGCCATGTTCCACACGACGTGCACCGAACTGCCCACCGGGTCACTGCCCCCGACCACTGCCAAGGTCTCCGCCATCCCGCCCCACGCCTCGGCCCGCATGGCAGCTCAACAGAAGCAGGTCCAGCGCGAGATCCGGGCGCAGCACTAGGGCCCACGCGAGCGGACCAGGGTTGCGGCCGGATCAAGAGGACGGGCACGCCCCCGCCGTCACCGTGATGTACACCTGATTGGGATGCCCGGCGGTCTGCACGGTGAGGTGTGCCGCACCGGGCTTGGACGTAATGCGCCCTCCCTTGACCGCCGAGCACCATCCGTCGGGATAGTGCTGGGACGCCGCGATCGCGACGGTCGTCACGCCGCGCGCAGCCGGCGCGGGCGCGTACACCATGTTGAACGCGCCGGTGAACGGGTTGAAGATGACCGAGTTGGGGTCGCCCGCCACGGCCTGTGGATACGTGCGAGACAGGACGGTCACGATCGGTGAGTACGTCCCGTCGGGCTGCACCAGGCCTTCGGCCGACGAGCCCGTGGGGTCGTCGTAGAACTTCCACGCCCAGTAGATCCAGCCCAGCTGGTCCAGGCCGGCCCATTCGACGTCGAAGCCGGCCAGCGGGACGCTCGTCGTCGCCCCGAATTCGCTCATGAAGATGGCGGGCCCACTCGGCTGGCTGGCCGAGCTCATGGAGAGCCGCGTGATGTCCTGCTCAGAGGCCGAGGTTTCCTCCGACTGCAGGCATTTGAGGAGATCGGTCGGGTTACCGGTCACCGGGCTGCGGTCACCGCAGTAGGTGTGGAAATTGAAGACGACGCGCGTGAAGGGCAACGGGCCCATCTGCGAGGGGATGTTGCCGCCGGTGACCCAGTAGATGTCCGGCTCGACGAAGGTCAGGTGATGACCGTCGACCGCCTGGATCGTCGGAACCACACCGTTGTCGGGGTCTCCGGGCGTGCAGCTCAGCGAGGCGCCCGCCCCGTTGGCCAGGAACCCCGTGTGCGCCTTGCCGCTGTAGAAGCACTCCAGCTGTCCGGTGAAGGTGGACTCCGAGGCGGTCTGCGTCTCGGTCGAGAACGGCTCGTTGTAGGGGTCGTAGCCGACGACCCATGGGTCGTTCTTGAACCTCTGCGCGACCGTCCTCCACACCAGGTCGAAGTTGCCCTGCAGGTTGCCGACCACGTCATTGGCCCAGAAGTGCTGGACCGCCGTCTGGAGCGTGGGGTTCGAGTAGTTGTTCGACCACCGCCCTCCCTTGGGCACAATCGGGACGTTGTTGGTGCACACGGCCCAGTCCGGGGCCCCCTCGCCCCGGAAATTCTTGTTGTAGACGTCCTGGTGCATGTCGAGGAGGGTGTAGATCCCGTAACGGGCCAGCAGGTTGACCGTGGCGGCCACGTGATTCAGGTAGGCCTCGGCCACCGCCTTGTTCCATTCATGCGCATTGCCCGGGGCCCCGGGGGTGCACACCTGGGGCTGGTTGGGGCCGCCGGATCCCGGCTCGAGCGCCTGCCATTCGATACCGAGGCGCACGACGTTGAAACCGAGACTCTGCAACTTCGCTGCGTCCGTCGCGCTCGAAGTTCCACGGCTCACCGGGGTCGGGATACGCGATGTACGGGGCGTGCTTGTACACGACGTTGACGCCATGGAGAAGGACGACGCGCCCGTTGGCGTCGTAGAGGTACGGACCGCCGGGTGAGCTCAAGTAGCTCGGGACGTTGGGGCCGACTCCCAGGCTTGAGACCGCGCTGCTGAACTGGTACCGCACACCCGAGCCGTGCAGCGGCACGACGTGGGGCGTGAGGGCATTCAAGTTGGGCTGGTTGACCACGTGCTGGGGCGCAGTCGTCGTGGTCGTCGAAGGACCGACTGGCGTCGGGACAAGGGACGTGGTCGACGTGGGTGCCGCCGTCGAGGTCGCCGTCGCCGGGAGCTTCGACGTCGTCGTCGTGGTTGTCGTCGCCGCACCGGCGCCCGCCATTCCGCTGCAGGCGAGCAACGGGCCACACACGACGACGGCACCCGCGAGGCCGACCCTGCGCGGATAGGTGAACCTGAGCCCCATCGGCACCCTCGCTGCATCTGCGATCACTCCCGCCGAGGCGCCGACTGTATCCAATCTCCGTCGAGAGCAGCGAACGCCGGGGCCCTGATTCCTGTCGGAACGCGCGGGGACGCCGCCGGGCGCGCACGGCCTGAGCGGCGGCTCCGCCTCCCTAAACCAGGACGCCACGGCGCTTCCCCCGGACGAAGAGATCGGCCGAGGCCTGAAGGTCACTCTGCAACTGACTCTGGTTCTCGAGGAGCTCGTCGGCCCACAGCATCTGCTGGGCCGTCTGCACACGGTCGCCACGCTGCTGGGTCTTGACGTCCTCGAATGCCTTCCGCAGGACGTCATGGAGAACTTCACCGTGGAGTGGCGGTTCGTCGAGCACCTGGCGCCGATCGGCCAGAAGGTCGGCGAACTCCTGATACCAGCGGTGGCTGGACGCGTAGGAGTCGCGGAGCACCGCCTCGGCAACAGCCACGGACTCGACCTCTGGCTGGCCGTCCGCCGGAGGGCGCACCGGTAGTGTGGCCAGGGTGTACGCCGCGATCCGGAGCCGGTTCGAGCCCGTGAAGAGCCGCGAGATCGTCTCGACCGACACGACCTTGGCCCCGCGCTCTGCGAAGAACTGGCGAAAGGCGTCATCGAGGAGAAGGTACGCGCGGTGCGACGCCTGCTCGCTGGCCACGGTGTCGATGTGCCGTCGCGTCGTCGTCAGCCGCTCCACCGCGTCGGCGAGGTAGCCCGAGCTGGCCGCGAAGGCCGCGGAGAGAGCGCGCCCGAGAGCCGCAGTGGCCCCCCGGGGCCAGAACAGGATCCCGACGACAACGCTGACCCCGCAGCCGATGGCCACGTCCTCGATTCTCGTCAGCCCGACCTTCCAGCCGGTGGGCTGGATGATGTTGAAGAGGATGATCACCAACAAGGTGAAGGCAGCCTGCCCGGCGACGAAGGAGATCATGTAGGGAGCCATGCCGGAGATCAGCACGGCCAAAGGAAGCAACACCCAGAGCAAGACGGTGTGGTCGGCGATGCCGATCATGAGGACTGAGCCAACTACGAAGCCGAGTGCGGTGCCGCCGACGGCGCGCAGCGCCGTGGCACCCGTCCCGAGGGCGTTCGAGCGCAGTACGGACATCGTCCCGAGCACCACCCAGAATCCATGGGAGACGTTCGTGACCTCGATCACCGCCACGGCAATGGCCAGACCAATCGCACCCCGCAGTGCATTGCGGAACCACACGGAACGGAACGAAAGATGGGACAAGAGCCGTTGGACGAACACGTGCGAGGTGGACTCGTCGGCCATGCCCAGACGGCGGTCGATCACCGCGTCCGCGCCGGCCGCTTCGAGTGCGGCATCTGCCACCATCTCCGTGGCAAAGCCGAGGGCCCGCGCGTAGAACCCCGGATCCAGCGCGCCCGCCAGGCTCTGGTCCTCGGCAGGCTCGGTGTGCGAACCGGGACTGGCCGGCGGCGTCGTTTCCGCTGCAGTCAATGCGGACACGTCGGCGTCGAGCTCCGCACTGATCAGCTGATCGAGCCGACGGGTGGACTCTTGCACCGCCTCGATGCGTACAGGGTCGTGGACAGGATGCGCCTCGCCGTCACAGATCAGGGCCGCGGTGTGGTGCAGGGTCTCCGCCACCTTCTCGGTGACGGCGAGGGACGGGAGCGGCTCGGTCGACCAGTGTTCGTCCCGGATCATCGCCGTGTTGCCGGCGACCCACTCGACGCGGCCCACGAGCTTGGAGAGCGCCACCGCGCCCGACGCGGCGCCCGTCGGCGGGTACGGGGTGCTGGAGAACTGCTGGCGCAGGTTCGCCAGTTCGGAGGTCACGGCCGCGAAGGCCTCCGGATCCTCCGCGCCGCCGGCGCGGACGTCCGCCAGATGGGCGACGGCCGAGATGGTCGCGGCGAGGCGCCGCCGGAGATTGTCGTGCCAAGGGGGTGGCCACACCACCATGCAGGCGGTGATGCAGAAGGCGGCGGCCAGCGTCCAGCCCAGGAGGCGGGGTCCGACGGCCGAGGCCGGCTGGGCCACGGCGACGGGCAGGACGAACGTCAGCAGCGCGGCCGTCGACGCGGTCGCCGCCTGAGGAGCGACGATGCCTGCGAAGAGGACGGCGAAGCCGACCAACGCCATGGTGACGACGGCAGCCACCTTGTGAGTCGAGACGACCGTCCCGACGACGGTGAAGCAGGTGCCGACGACGTAGAGGCCGCCGTAGCCGACGATCCGGGCGCGGGGCCGGCCGGTGAACTCCACCAGGAGGAGCAGGGCAAACGACCCGAAGGCCCCGAACAGCCCAACCTGTGGGTTCGAGAAGGTCTCGTGCGCGATGGCGAAGACCGCCGGAATGACGATGGCCGCCCGCACCGACCGCTTGACGACCAGGAGGTCGGGGTCCTTGGAGCGGATCCACCGCGCAACACCGGTGTGCGTGGGAGCGGGGGGCATGGTCCCAGTGTCGTCAGTCACGAGCCGGGGCGGTCATGTCGGGCACTATCCCTTCGCAGGCAGTGATCGAGCGAACCCGACCCCGAGATCGACCCACTTGGCCAGTTGCCGCTTGGTCCTGACGTCGACGGCGCCGACGCGGAGCCAGCCCGGCATCGGACGCCCCCGCATGACGGCCACCGTTGCCCCCGTCTTCGCCTCCAACTGCTCCGACCGTTCCGGGCCGACCCGGACAAGGATGCCGCCCTGGCCGCTGGCGGCGATGGCCATGTTCCCGCCGACGAGGAAGGCCACGCCGCCGAACATCTTCTTCTCGGTGAGTCCCCGCTCGGTGGCGACCAGGGCCCTGATCCGCTGAGCGAGCTCCTCGTCGTAGGCCACCGGACCAGCGTACGCAACCTTCTTTCGGAGCATGTCCGGGTAGTCCCCGCTGAACGGTGGAGGGTTACTCCAGCTCGTCCAAGAGTTCCCGGCAACGCTGCGCGTCGCTGGTCAACTTGGCTCGGAACCCGTCCATGCGTACCAGCTTTGCGCTGATCTGTTCCGCCAGCGACTCATTCAGGACGAGCGCTTCCTCGAGCGTCGCCTTCTGTTCGAGCCGTGCCTTCTTGCTCGAGGCCCCCTTGGTGGCGCGATACGTGGCCCGCAGCTCTTGGAGCCTCGTCTCCAGGGTCAGAAACTCGCGTATCTCGTCGAGGTTCATCCCGAGCACCTCGCGCAATTCCAGGATTCGCTGCAGGTGAGCCAGATCGTCGGGGGTGTAGCGACGTTCGCCGCCCGGGGTGTACTCCGACGGCGTCAGCAGACCCAGTTCTTCGTAGTACCGCAGGGTTCGAGCCGACACGCCCACTCGGGTCGCCGCGTCGCTGATCCGGATGCCTGCCTCGGCACCGTCCCCCGCGCCGGGGGACGCCTCGACTTCCTTCCGTGGCGTGGAGACGGCCATTTCAGTCGACCAACAAGGATTCGGTCTCGGCAACGGCTTCCTGGGCGGGCACCCAGTCGGTGCTGGAGTCGTCGCTCACCTCGTCTTCGTGGTGGTACTTGCCGCCCCGCAGCAGCGACGCCACGGCACCGAGCAGACAGGCGCCGGCGGCGAAGGAGAAGGCCTCGGTCAGCCCCCTGGAGAAGGCGGGCGCGATCAGGTGAGGGAAGTACTGGCGACTGGTGAGGTACGCCGCGGTCGAGTGCGGCAGCTGCGACAGCTCGGCATGGCCCAGCAGCACCTGCATCGGGTTGTACCCCAGAAAGGCCGCAAACAGGCTGCCCACCGGGGGCAGGTGCGAGACCCTTGTCGCTACCGCTGGGCTGATCCCCTGAGCGACGAGGCCGTGGTAGAGCGCGGACGGCAGCGTCGAGGCCAGGCCCAGGATCATGAGGCTGAAGAAGAGGCCGATGGAGAGCACTTGGGCCGAAGCATTGAACGTACCGGCCATGCCTGCGCCGGCTCCACGCTGGTTCGCCGGCAGGCTGTTCATGATCCCCGTCTGGTTCGGCGCGATGAACATGCCCATGCCGACGGAGTTCAAGAAGATGAGCGCGGCGAACCCGGCGTAGGAGAAATTGACCGGCAACTGACTCAGCAGAATGAAGGTGAGCGCCGCCAGTACCAAGCCGCCGGTGGCGAACGGCCGGGCGCCGTAGCGATCGGCCAGCATGCCGCTGAGTGGCGCCGCCGCCAGCAACCCGATCGTCAGCGGGATCATGTAGATGCCTGCCCACAGCGGTGTCTCGGAGAAGCTGTAGCCGTGCAATGGGAGCCAGATCCCCTGGAGCCAGATGATCAGCATGAACATCAAGCCGCCTCGGCTGAGTGAGGCCAGGAAGCTGGCCCCGTTACCCGCGGAGAAGGCGCGGATGCGGAAGAGGGAGAGGCGGAACATCGGTTGCTTCACCCTGGTCTCGACGAAGCCGAAGAGGATCAGCACGAGCACGCCGCCGAAGATCTCCGCCAGCACCTTGGGGTTGGTCCAGCCCATCGAGTTCCCGCCGTAGGGCAGGAGGCCATAGGTGATACCGACGAGCACGAGGATCAGGCCGACCGCAAAGGTGACATTCCCCAGCCAGTCGATCTTGGCCGGAGTACGTGTCCCACGTTCCTCGAGCTTCACGTAGGCGACGATCGTGCCCAGGATCCCGAAGGGCACCGAGATCAGGAAGACGAGGTGCCATTGGACCGGTGCCAGCACCCCCCCGAGGACCAGTCCGACGAAGGAGCCGGCGATCGCCGCCGTGTTGTTGATACCCAGACCCAGTCCACGCTGATCAGCGGGGAACGCGTCGGTGATGATGGCCGAGGAGTTGGCGAAGAGCATGGCGCCGCCGACGCCCTGGCCGATGCGCATGGCGATGAGCCAGATGGCTGCCGCCGTACCCGTGAGCCAGGTCACGGCGAGAAGGATCGAGAATGCGGTGAAGATCACGAAGCCGAGGTTGAAGACCCTGACCCGGCCGAAGATGTCCCCGACCCGACCCAGTGTGACGACCAGCACGGCGAGGACGACCGTTAACCCCATGAGCATCCACAGCAGGTAACCGGTATTGCCCGGAGTGAGCGGGTTGAGTTGGATGCCGCGGAAGATGTCGGGGAGCGAGATGAGGACGATGGACTGGTTGATGAACACCATCAGGGTGCCGAGCGTCACCGTCGCCAGAGCGATCCAGCGGTAGGCCGACTTCCCCTCGTCGGGGACCACCCCGGCTGGGGCCGAGCCGTTGTTGGTCAGGATTGCGCTGCTCACCCGAAAAAGTTTAACGTTAACGTCAGGGTCATGGATCAGCCCTGGACCGATTCCTTCCCAACCAGGGCTGACGCGCCGAGGGCCGCCTCCATCCGCTCAGCCGGGGAGGTCGGACGGCCTCGAACCCAGCCGCCGTCGCAGTGGGAGTACGCCATGGCGGCCGCTCCCGAGCCGGGTGACCGACATCAAGACCGCCAACATCAGGGGCGATGCTGCCGTGACCTCGGGCCCTGGGTCGATGTCGGCCGCACGGTCCCCGCCGCTCGGCCTGTCCGCAGGAGCTCGGTGCTGCGCATTGCGCAGCTCGTTCAGCTCGGGGATCTCGAGCACGCGCCCCGTGAGGTCGGGCTCCAGGGAGAACTTCACCCGGGCGAGACCGTGCGAGCGGATTCCACCGGCCATCCATCTGCTACCTCGCGCCACGGCCGCGCTCGAGCACTTCACCCGCGAGGCTCGCAGAGTTGATGCTCACCGCCGAGATCCACGCCCTGATGGGTGGGCGCCGACGCCGTCCGCGACCTGATCGTCTGGACGACTCGAGGAGTCCGAGGACAAGACCGTGGCCCTTCGACGTCCCGGATTCATCATCGGCGTGGGCTCGCGGTGCGCATGTGGCTATCGGGCGACCCGGCCACCCACCGCCGGGGCTGCCTGCGTCCGAGCTGGCGCCGAGCCGGCGGGCCGGAGGCCTCGCCGATCGTGGACCCCGTCGCCCTCTGGGCCCAGCTCAAGGTTGTAACCGTCCGGACTTCCACCTCTCTGACAGCGACACCACGGAATTGGTGGAATCCTGGAGGGCGAAACTCTTCAGGGAGCACGGGACCCTGAAGGACAAGCTTTGATCGGAGCGGCAGCCTGATGGGGTCCACCATGGCGCAACGCAGGACCCACTTCGACGTCCTGATCGTGGGTGCCGGCCTTTCCGGCATCGGCGCCGGTCACTACCTCCAGACTGAGTGTCCGTGGGCCGACTACGCGATCTTCGAGGCCCGCGACACCATCGGCGGAACCTGGGACCTGTTCCGGTATCCCGGAATACGTTCCGACTCGGACATGCACACGTTGGGCTATTCGTTCCGGCCCTGGGATGGCGAGAAGTCGATCGCCGACGGTGATTCCATACTGCAGTACATCAAGGACACGGCGCGGGAGTCCGGTGTCGACAACCACGTCCGCTTCAACCACCGGATCACCGTCGCCGAATGGTCGACACCAGACTCGCTCTGGCACATCACGGCGGAGAGGACGGACACCGGCGAGATCATCCACCTGACGGCAGGCTTCCTCTTCTCCTGCAGCGGCTACTACCGCTACGACCACGGCTATCTGCCCGACTTCGACGGAATGGACGACTTCGCCGGCACGATCGTGCATCCGCAGGCGTGGCCGGAGGTGCTCGACTTCGCCGGAAGGAAGGTCGTCGTCATCGGCAGCGGGGCAACGGCTGTCACGCTCGTTCCTGCGCTGGCACGCTCGGCCGCCCACGTGACGATGCTCCAGCGGTCGCCGACCTACATCGCCTCGCTGCCGGAGAAGAGTCCCATCGTCGCCCCGCTGCGCAGAATCCTGCCGGCGAAACAGGCCGGATCAGCGGCGAAGTGGTTTCACGCCATCCTGGCCCAGGCCTTCTACCAGGCGAGCCGGAGGTACCAAATTGTCGTCCGGCGCATGCTGCTGAAGGGCTTGGAGCGCCAGCTGCCTTCCGGGTACGACATCGCCACCCACTTCACGCCCCGCTACGACCCTTGGGACCAGCGCTTCTGCGCCGTGCCCAACGGAGACCTCTTCAAGGCCATCTCGGCCGGGTCGGCGTCGGTCGTGACAGACCAGATCGAACGGTTCACCCAGAGCGGCCTCCTCCTCACCTCGGGCCGCGAGCTCGAGGCGGAAATCATCGTGACCGCCACCGGCCTCGAGTTGCTCTTCCTCGGCGGGATCGCACTCACGGTCGACGGCGAGCCCGTCGACCCCGCGACGAGGCTCACCTACAAGGGGATGATGATCGAGGGCGTGCCCAACATGGCGGTGGCCATCGGGTACACGAATGCGTCGTGGACACTGAAGTGTGACCTGACATGTGACTACGTGTGTCGCCTGCTTGTCCATATGCACGACCGGGGGCTGACGATGTGCGTGCCCCGGAACCGAGATGCGTCCGTTGCGGGCGGTCCAATCTTGGGACTGACGTCGGGCTACATCCAACGTTCGGCCCATCTCCTCCCCAAGCAAGGGACGAAGTACCCCTGGCAGGTCCACCAGAGCTACCTGCGCGACTACCGCGCCTTGAAGATGAGCGACGTCGAGGACACCGTCATGGAGTTCTCGCGGCCCGAGGTTCCGGAGAAGGCACTCGAGACCGTCGGGTCCTGAGACGGGAGACAGGAGCAGGGATGAAGGACTTCACCGGCCGGGTGGCGGCCATCACCGGTGCCGGTTCGGGCATCGGACGGGCCCTTGCCAACACGCTCGCTCAGCGGGGGGCGCATCTATCGCTCAGCGACATCGACGACGCGGGCCTCGCCGAGACGGTGGCGCAGTGTGAGGGTTTCGGCGTGAAGATCACGTCCCAGCACCTCGATGTCGCTGACAGGGATGCCGTGTACACCTGGGCCGACCGTGTGGCCGCTGATCACGGGAGCGTCAATCTCGTCTTCAACAATGCCGGTGTCGCGCTGGGCGCCAGCGTCGAGTCGATGTCCTACGAAGACTTTGAGTGGCTCATGAACATCAACTTCTGGGGCGTCGTCTATGGGTCGAAAGCCTTCCTGCCGCATTTGAAGGAATCCGGTCAGGGTCACATCGTGAATCTCTCGAGCGTCTTCGGTCTCATCAGCGTCCCTACGCAGTCCGCGTACAACGCCGCCAAGTTCGCCGTCCGTGGGTTCACCGACTCACTGCGGATGGAGCTCGAGATCGAAGGGGCCAACGTCTCGGTCACGACGATTCATCCCGGTGGCATCAAGACCAACATCGCGCGCAACGCCCGCATTGATGCGAGCGCCTATGACATTGCGGGGGATCCCGAGAAGGCGGTGAGAGACTTCGAGCGCGCGTTCATCACGAGCCCCGAGACGGCAGCAGAGCAGATCCTGACCGCGGTCCGCGGCGATCGCCGACACCGCGCTCATCGGCCCGGACGCCAAGGTGATCGATCTCGTCTCGCGTCTCCCGGCGACGCTGTACCAAAACGTCCTGACCCGCGGTGCCGCGTCCCTACTGCGTGACCCTGCCCGGGCGCGACGCCCCGTCTGACGAGGCCCGCCCGCCGAAGCCGTTGAGCATGGCGCCGACAGCCAGCCGCCACCGGCGCTCGAGGGACTCCGTGGAGGTCCCGAGGCGACCTGCGGCCTCTGCGAAGGCCATCCCCTGGATGAGGGCCACCAGCACGTGCGCAACATCTGTCTCGTCACCGCGGAGTCGACCCGCTTCGATACAGCGACGCACCCGGCCCACGATCAGGACACGGACCGAACTCGTCGCCGCTAGCTCGTCCGGCCCTGGCGAGAAGTCCGTGAACGGACGCGAGAACATGACCTCGGCCAGCTCGCGGTTGACTCGGATGAACCGGCGGTACGCCGCGGCCAGGGCCCACAGGTCGGCCACCGGATCAGGGGACTCAGCCAACGTCGCCAGCTCGCTGGCGAGCTGGCGGAAGCCCTCAAAGTAGAGCTCGCGCACGACACCCGACTTGTCACCGAACAGCTCGTAGAGCGCCGGGGCCGACGTGTCCGCCCGAGCCGCCAACGACCGCGCCGTGAGTCCTGCCGCGCCCTCCTCGGCGAGGAGGTCGACGGCGACCGCGAGGACTCGGGTCCGGAGCTCGGGGGTTCGCTGCTTCGTCCGAGGCATCAGAAGTGGCTTGTCGGATAGCGAATTTGACTCCTTGCCCCTTGTATAAGAACATTGTTCCGAAACATCGATTCAATATAGCTGCACATTGCATCTGGAGAGGCCATGACAAACAGGCCATGACAAACACAGTCACCTATTCCCGGGCAGAGCTGGTCAGCATCGTCGAAATGGACGACGGGAAGGTGAACGTCTTCTCCATCCCGATGCTGCGATCCCTCCATGAGGCCTTCGACCAGGCCGAACGCGACCACACCGCCATCCTGCTCAAGGGGCGGCCTGGGTATTTCAGCGCGGGATTCGACCTGAAGACGCTCAGCGGCCCGCACCGGGACGTCGTCACCATCCTCAGGCTCGGAGCGTCGTTGGCCGAGCGCATCCTTTCCTTCCCTGCGCCTGTGACAGTCGCGTGCACCGGCCATGCCTTCCCCGCCGGTGCCTTCCTCTTGATGGCGGCGGACGCAAGGGTGGGCGCCGACGGACCATTCCTGCTGGGCCTCAACGAGGTCCGGATCGGGCTCACGCTGCCGTGGTTCGCCGTCGTGCTCGCCCGACACCGTCTCACGCCGGCGCATTTCGATCACGCCGCCGTGACGGGCGAGATGTTCGACCCGAGACCGCCCGGGGAGCCGGCCTCCTCGACGCCGTGGTCCCGCCAGCGGAGCTCGACGGGGTCGCGCTCCACGTTGCCCAGGACCTGGGCTCGCTCGATCGCGCCGCCCATGTTGCGACCAAGCTGCGTATCCGCAAACTGGTCCTCGACGAGCTACGAGTTTCCATTGAGGCCGAGCTGGTCTGACGATTCAATGGAGCAGAGAAGGGACCGAGAAGGGACTGGACACTCGGCCCCAATCGACCCATGATCAAACATGTGGAATCTCCGTCGCTGCTGAAAACGATGATCCGTCTCCCAGGCGACCTGCTCCGACTTCCCTCCTCGACGCGTGCCGCGCTCGACGCGGTCCCCGACATCGCCGATCGGTTGGATCGCCTCACGACGCTGCTCGAACGGCTCGAGGGCGGCGTCAACCGGGCCGGCTCCGGGATCGACCTGGCGGCGCTCGGTATCTCAACCGCGGTCTCAGGGCTCGAGCAGGCGGTCAGCGCGCTCGACTCGTCCCTCCCCTCTCTCTCCGACTCCGCCTCGGCGCTCCGTTTCCTGACCGAGCGGCTCAGCGGGGCCGCGATCCAACTGGCCAACGAACTCCCCAACGCCACCCGGTCTCTTCAAGAGGTGTCGCCGGAACTCGCCGGTGTCGCCGGCTTGCTCAACGAGCGATTCACGCATCTCGATACGGTCGTGACCGAATTGGGGGGGCTCATGGAGTCGGTTTTCGGGACCATCCCGGGCATGCGCCGCGTCCTTCGCTCGACATCGGACCCGTTCGAACCGAACTGAACCAAGGAGGCCCCAATGGGCGCCGCAAATCAGGAGGTCGCGCTCGCCGTCGTAAAGGCGACCTCGGTGCCCATCCATGACATCGGGACTGCTGCCTATCTGAGCCCCGACATCGCCACATGGGCGGCCGAGTGGGGGTGGACCAATCCGTTCGCTTTCTACTTCGCCGGGCGGGGAGGCATGCTCGGAGATGTGGGGCACGATGTAGTGACGTCGGCCTTCGGGTGGTTTGCCCCGAGTGCGGTGCAGGCCATGTACTCCGAGGGCATCGACGTTGCGGGCGCCAGGGGTGCGGCAGCCCGGATGGCCGAGGCTCATGGGACCTGGGGCGAGAAGCATTACGGCGGCGTTGAGGGTCTTGACGAGATGGTCGCTACCACCGAGGAACTGGTCGACGGGCTCGAGGGTTCGGCAATCCCCCTCTTCGTCGGGTGGCGCAATGCGGTCCGTTCGGAATCGGCCGCCGGCCGGGTGGCCCAACTCATGCAGATCCTCCGCGAGTGGCGGGGCGGGATCCACCTGGTCGCGACCACCGCCGTGGGGCTGTCCCCCCTTGAGGCGATCCTCACCAACGAGGGTCCGGGTCAGGCCAAGTTCTTCGGATGGTCGGAGCCGTTTCCCGACTTCGCAGCCATTAAAGCGAAGCACGACGAGGCCGAGGAGATCACCGACCGGCTCTGTGCATCGGCGCTCGCAGGTGCGCTCAAAACCGCGAAGTACCGCGCGCTTCGAAGCCGGGGTGAGCGCCCTGCGGGCTGCCACCCCGTAGGCGCTCAGGAGCCTCTACGCCGGGGTGGGGCCGAACCGGGGACAGGCTAGAGTAAGGGGCTGCTCAGCGACCGGCGAGACCGGCCGAGGAGCATCATTGCCACGGACCTGTGGTGCAGCTCGGAGTGCACGCCGCCCTGTCAAGGCGGAGGTCGCGGGTTCAAATCCCGTCAGGTCCGCTGCCGAGTTCCGAACCGCCCCTGGGCGGCGGGAACTCGGTGACCCGGTCGGGTAGCTCAGTTGGTAGAGCGCGCGCCTGAAAAGCGTGAGGTCCGCGGATCGATGCCGCGCCCGACCACCGGGAAGTGCCCTACCAGGACTTGCATCTCCTCGACCGTGCCATCAGCCGAAGGATGACCGCCATCTCGTGAAGCGTGAGGTCAGGGTGTCGGCTTGCGTCACCCCTAAACGAATTCCCACGCCAGAGCGTCGTCCAGCGTATCGGCGGACACCCTTGGTCCCGGCGTGCACTCCGCGTGCCCTAACGGAGTTGGAACGAGTAACGAGAACGAGACACGTGTTTCGATCTTGGTCCCCCTGCGCCACGTGTGGTTCGCGGAGACACCGTGGCGTGCTGCATCTCCGATGAGCGCGGAATAGAAGGACCCAGAGCTATGGAGGTTCTGCGAGTCGACCCATATAACGCGATGGGAAGAGCAGGACTACACAGATGAAGTTGAACTGGTTTGGAAGGTCGACGCCAGGTAACAAGTCAGGTGCTGCCTGCGGCTACGCGTACACAACTGCGTGCTCGAGATACTGCTGGACGAACCGGACGGCCATCGACCCCTCCCCCGCCGCCGATGCCACACGCTTGATGGCTGCTCGGTATCGGCTGTGGCAAGTCCCGACCGGGATCGATAATCCCGGGCATCTGGTTAAGTTCCCCTGGACTGCATGGTGACGTCATCCGAGGGCCGACAAAGCCGTGTTCGGGCCGGTGTTCACGAGGTAGCCCCCATATTCGAGGCTTGTCTGATAAGAGCTCCGTGCGCCCTCGTGGCAGCGAGGTGCTCCTGGAGCTGTTTGATCGCGCGCGCGCCATCGCCGACGGCTGCGGCAACGCGTCTGGTCGCTCCGCGCCGGACATCACCGACGGCATAGAGCCCGGGGATGCTCGCGGCGTTCGTGGCGAAAGGGTCAGCGCCGGCGAGCCGGCCGGTGAGGATGCTTCCCCACTCGTCCCGTCGGACTGTATCTGGCAGCCAGTCGGTTCGAGGCCGCCCGCCGATCAGCATGAACAGCCCGTGACAATCGAGGAACTCACGCTGGCGGGTGGCCGTGTCCTGGACCACAACTTGTTCGAGATGCGCGCCCCCGATCGCCTCGACGATCTCGCAGTGGTGACGGATCTTGATGTTCGGAGCTGCCCGCAGCTCTTGGATGAGATAGTCGGACATGCTCGTGGCGAGTGAAGGCCCACGGACGACAAGGGTGACTGCGCTGGCGTACTTCGCGAGGTGGACGGCGGCCTGGCCAGCCGAGTTGCCACCCCCGACGACGATCACCGGCTGGTCGGCCATAAGTGGCGCTTCGGTAACGGCCGGGCCGTAGAAGACGCCGCGGCCGAGGAGCTCATTGACCCCTGGGACATCGAGGCGGGTGTAGGTGATGCCGGTGGCGACAATGACCGATGAGGCTCGTATGCACGTGCCGTCCGAGAGCCCGATGCACAGCTCACCGTGCTCTGTTGCGTCGAGACCCGTCGCGCGGCGCATGAACAGGAACCGGGCCCCGAGGCCCCACGCCTGGCGGTACATCGCCATAGCGAGGCGTGCACCGCTGATGCCGGCGGGGAAGCCCGGGTAGTTCCGGATGAGGGACGTCGATCCAGCCTGTCCGCCCGAGGCTTGAGGCTCGACCACGAGCGTGTCGAGCCCCTCCGAGGCCCCGTACACCGCCGCGGCAAGCCCGGCAGGGCCGGCACCTATGATTGCGATATCGAAGCGCCGGTCGGGCTCGACCGCGTCGTTCACTCCGAACGCGTCGGCGAGAGCCTCGTCGGATGGGTCCTCGAGCGCGGGCGAACCAGGGCGGAAACGGAAGACCAACACCGGGAGCTCGACCCCGACGAGCCCGCGGTCATCGAGCAATGCCCGTCCCGCATCACTGTCGCCATCGTAGAAGCCGAATGGCACGTTGAAGCGGCTCATCAGGTCGCGAAGCTCGACCGCGCGCTGGGACCAGCGATCCCCGATGATCTGCACTGCTTCCGTGACCGCCGGACGACCCGAGGCCCACGACGCCAGGAGATCGGTCACCGCGAGGTGGAATTCCTCGTCAGCGGGGTGCTCAGGGCGCCACAGCCAGCGATCGAGGTCCCCTCGAACGAGCGCCTCAACCGTCCGCCGGCGCGCCTCGAAGTCACCCCACCGGATGACGATGGCGCGCTTGGCCTGGGGATGGATGGAACCGGCATGCCCCAGGAAGTTGAGGCCATCGTCGGCGTGACATGGACAGGCGACCAGAAGCGCAACGGGGCGCCCGTTCGTGCGTAGGTCGTGCAATGCGGCGAGCGCTGCCTCGGGCGTTGTCCAGATCGCGAGGTCGTAGTCGCGGCCGTAGCGATCATCGAGCTCTTGCCCGATACCATCCCGGTCCTCCGCGTTGCCTGCCAGCACGCCGATCACACCGCGGCGGGGAACGTTCTCCATCTGCAGTTCGAACGATGCTTCACGGGGTGATATGCGGGTCACGGTCACTGTCACAGCGCTCCTTGCCGGTGCTAAGGTGTTACGGAACCCGTAACACCTTCAAAGAGGGTACCGTAACGGAAATCGAAACACAAGCAGAAAGTTCACGATGCCATCTACAACCCCGAGACCAGGACAGCCATTGCGCTCGTCGAGGACAGGACGGCCGATCATGGCTGCCCTCGACCTCCTCGGCCGTCGATGGGCCTTGCGCGTGTTGTGGGAACTTCAAGCCGAACCTGTCGGCGCTCGCTCGCTTCTCTCTCGTTGTGAGGGCCTTTCGCCAAGCGTGATGTACGACCGTCTGCGAGAACTGACAGAGGCCGGGCTCATCTGCCGCCAAGGTCAAGACTATGCGCTCACCCCCCTTGGGCGCGCCCTCCGCGACGCGCTAGCTCCCCTTGACGCCTGGTCGAAGCGGTGGGCGAAGCAGGTCGGTTAACGAGCGCGAATGCCCATCGCGGCGCTATCGATTGGACTCCGCCCCTCTGAGGGACTCCACTCTCACGTAGTGAGCCAAGTGACACTTAGGAATAGCTGGGTCCAAGGTGGATCCCAGGGACGCGCCAGAGCTCTGGACTTCGCGGTATCGCACTCATTGGCAGTGCTCACAACGTCTAGAACGACGTTTTCGATCTTCGCCGAGAGATCTCGGATCCGACTGCGATACTTCACTTCAATCAAGTTTCGTGCCCTCTGTGTGCCCTTGTGAATGCGAAACAGCGTGCAACAACGCGGTGGAGGGATGGCGAAAACGGACGCAGATTCAAGCCCCTGAGCTGCGCTTTCTTGCATTGGCCATTGTCAGCAAGCCGCGCTCGAAACGGCCCGAATCCGACCTG
Source organism: uncultured Acidimicrobiaceae bacterium (assembly GCA_963764305.1). GTDB lineage: Bacteria > Actinomycetota > Acidimicrobiia > Acidimicrobiales > RAAP-2 > Bog-473. The sequence goes on from CAVXSD010000010.1 coordinate 488,690, forward strand.
AAAAGCGTGAGGTCCGCGGATCGATGCCGCGCCCGACCACCGGTAGGCACCCCGACCAGGGGATACGTCACTTGGAACGTGGCATCAGCGCGGCGGCGACCGCTCTTTCGTGAAGCGTGCGGTCGTTCTGTCGACATGTCCGGCCACGAAACGAATGCCCTCGTCAGAGCGCCGACCAGCATCTCGGCTTAACTCCTTGGCCACGGCATGCCCTTTACGTGCCCGAAGGAAACAGGAACGGCATCCGAATTCGACTACCTCCACCCTCCGTGCACGAAAACCTGGAGATCTTGGTCGGCGAAGTCCTTTCCCAGCTCGGCCACATCAACGAACCTGGAGCTCGTTGGTCCTTCAGCAACGGCGGCGGAACGACCCACGCATCTGTGTTCCTCTGCAGTGAGGACGCTGGATAGTGGCGCACGAAGCTTCGCCAAGGAAGAACTCCGGCATTGAACTGGATCGCAGGCCAGACTGCTTGTCACATGAGCCGTCCGGACACCAAGTACGTGGCCGTCGGGGATGCTGACGTTGCCTACCAGGTCCTCGGAGAGGGACCCTCCGACCTCCTCTTCTTCAACGGACTGGGCAGCAACGTCGAGATGGCGTGGGAGGACCCAGAAATTGCCGACTTCCTCAGAAGGCTGGCGTCGTTACGCCGCTTGATCTTTCTCGATCGACGAGGCACGGGGGCATCTGACGGTGTGCCACGTAACGCCATACCAACATGGGAGGAGTGGACAGAAGACATCGAGAGCGTCCTCGACGCGGTCGGGTCCAAGCAAACATCCATCCTCGCGACGGTCGATGCTGGCCCGATCGCGATCCTCTACGCCGCCGCACATCCCGAACGGGTCGATTCCCTGGTGCTGTGCAATACCACTGCCCGATATCTGATGCTGACGACTATCCGATCGCTGACGACTATCCGATCGGTATCACACCTGAGGCACTCGACTTGGTCATCGAGTTCCTCCGGACATCTTGGGGTACGCCGGAGTTCCTCTCGCTCGCTGGTGCAGCTGGCCCGGAAGACCCAGTTCGCCGCGATGCCCTTGCTCGGCTCTTCCGGTCATCGGTCACCCCGAGAACCGCGGCCGCACAGTACGACTACCTCCTTCGGAACCTCGATGTCCGCCCGGTGCTCCCGCTCCTCCGGATACCCACGCTGGTCTTGAGCGCCGACAATCCAAGCTTTCTGCCCATCGCTCATGGGCGTTATCTGGCCGAGCACATCCAGGGATCCAAGTTCGTCGCGCTGCCGGGCGCCGACATGTTGATCTTCGGCCAGCAGGACCTGATCTTCGACGAAGTGGCCGAGTTCTTGACCGGCACGAGACCCGTAACCGACATAGACCGGGTGCTCGTCTCTGTACTCTTCACCGATATCGTCGGATCAACCGTGAGGGCAGCCTCGTTGGGTGATCAACGATGGCGGTCTCTGTTGGATCGCCATGATCAAATAGTCCGCGAACAGCTGCGAATCTTCCGAGGTCGAGAGGTCAACACGACAGGAGACGGCTTCGTCGCTTCATTCGACGGTCCGGCTCGAGCCATCCGTTGTGGCCAGGTGATCGTCGATGCCACCCGAGCCCTCGATATCGAGCTGCGAATGGGCCTCCACACTGGTGAGTGCGAGGTGAGAGGCAACGATCTGGGCGGCCTCGCCGTTCACATCGCCGCTCGGATCGGTTCTTTGGCATCACCGAACGAGGTTCTTGTCTCGAGCACCGTCAAAGACCTCGTGGTTGGCTCGGGCATCGAATTTCGAGATCGCGGCGAACACGAACTGAAGGGCGTCCCCGGGAGTTGGCGCCTGTTCCGAGTCGAGAACTGACTATTGGTAACCGTACGGCTTGATACGCACGATCGGCATGGACACCAATGCGGTCAAGTCCATCCCGTCGCCGGCAAATGCTGGGATGACCTTCTGCTATTTGCCTCGAGGTTTATGCGTCCGAGTTGTGAGTCCGTCGCTGGCATCTTTCGATCGTCGGGAACGGGTCAGGGCCGTCGGGCAGTGCTTCGGTTCACTCAAGTTCCGTGCCCTTGGCGTGCCGTAATGAGCAACAGCTCAACATCGGAGTCGGGAATGAACGGTAACAAGCCTGTCCCTCGTGCGAACTGGGGCGAGGTTTTTGGTTGATCGTGAGTCGTAATCGTTTCGAATTTTCGGCCGTCTCTTGAGATTTTGAGAGATCTGTTTCAGTGCGGCTGAATCAGCGCCTACCTGCGATACTCCCGCTGTTACCCGATACTTCCAAGCAATACGCTTCTGGCACCCACCGCCGGTTTCGTCGGGTTTTTGTGGGATCCGGTCCTGCGGAACCAGGACCACGCGTATCTCATTCAAGCGAGAGAGTGGCGCCGCCATTGGATCGTTCGACGGATGACCTCCGCGATAAGACTGATCACGAAGGCCAGTCCGACGGCCATGACGAGGCCGAGCCACGGCTTGCTTGCAAATGTCGTGCCGCCAATGCGGCCTAAGACGAACGCGTAGGAAGCCCAGATCACCCCCGAAAACGTGGTCATCGGAAGGAAACGACGCCATGGGTAACCGACAGCGCCACAGGTAGACGTGACCACGGTCCGTCCACCCGGGATAAACCGGCAGACGATGATCAAGCGAGCGCCGAAGCGTTCGAGAGTCGTCTGCGCCCATGACCGATGTCGGGCGCCTCGCTCACTCGCAAAAAACGACGGTCGACCCATGGGCCGAAGTGACGCCCGATCATGAAGCACACGTTGTCGCCGACGAATGCGCCACATGCGGCCAGGATCACCAAGAGGATAAGGCGCGGGTCAATGCTCCCCGCTGTCGCGACACCCAATGCCACGATCGCGGTCTCACTCGGCAACACAGGAAGGACAGCGTCGAGTGCCGGGAACAGAAAGGCAATGAGATACGAGAGCACCGAGTCCGGTTGGAGATCGGAAAGGTGGTTCACGAACCAATTCCACTGGTTGATCGTTTCTCGATAGGCATGCGGGTGCCATGCCGGTCGTGCCAGACGCTGACGACGATGGAAGCGCCGATGACCGCGATCATCACTGCCACGCTGGCGGCAATTGGGATCGTAAAGAACGGCTCGAGCAGCATCTTGCACCCGATGAAGATCAGGAGCGCGGCGAGGCCAAAGTTGATGTAGGTGAAACGATCCATTGCACCGGCCAGGACGAAGTAGAGCGACCTCAGGCCAAGCACGGCGAATGCATTTGCCGTGAAGATCACAAAGACATCGGTCGTGATCCCGAATGCAGCTGGAATGGAGTCCATGGCGAAGACGAGATCCGTGAACTCGATAGCCAGGAGGGCCATAACCAGAGGCGTGACCATGCGTACGCCGTTCACCCGGCACACGAAGCTCTGGCCCATGTAGTCGTGTGTCACCGGCAGGACACGACGGAGCAGCCGGATCGCGAGATTTCGCTCGGGATGGATGAGTTCGCTGCCGCGCATCATGCGGACCCCCGAAAAGATCAGCAAGACGCCGAGGATGTAGAGGAGCCATGCGAAATGGTCGACCAGAGATGCCCCGACTGCGATCAATGCGGCACGAGAACCTAGCGCTCCGAACACTCCGTAGAACAGGACGCGGCGCTGATACGCAGCGGGTACTACGAATGCTCGGAAGAGGATGGCAAAGACGAAGATGTTGTCGATGCTGAGCGACTTCTCCGTCAGATAGACGCCAAAGTACTCTCCCGCACTCTCCCAATTTCCAATCAGGCCGACTACCACCCCGAAGACCACGCTCACGCCAATCCAGGCGCTGCTGCCAATCAAGGCCTTGCGCAGGGTGGTCTCACGATCCCCTCGGTGCACCGCAAAGTCCACCGAGAGGAGAACCAAGATGAATGCACCGGTCGCGAACCAGCACCACATGGGAGTCTGCACGAGGGTGGCCCCCTAGAAGTTCCGGAGGAGGCCGGGTGGTCCCTCGCTCACCGCTTCAACCCCCACGGCGGGGACGAGGTCTCCAAATGGGAACGACCGAGTCCGGGCGGACCGGCCGACCAACCAACCGGCTCGCTTCCTGCATGTCGTTGCGTTCATCATCTGACTCTCTCGCGGCGACTGCGACGCCTGATCTCCGGACACCCAATCACGGTGCGGTGAAGCAGGCGTGTACGCGATGTGGAGATGATGTGAACCTCGGTGAGGCCCCGCCGACCGCTGGGACGAGATACCGGGTGCGCTGGGAGTGACTCTCCACTTCATCTGCACGCGGCAGCCACAATGGCTTCACATGGCGGGTGTGTGATGACGCTCCCAGGTTCGAAGCACGAAGGAGCAGGTCATGGCCATTCATCAGTGTCCTAGATGCGACCTCAGACTCACCCCCCGGATCGAAGAATACGAACAGGTGGTGCCGACGGGGATGGCTCTCGCTATGTCTCCGCCTGGCTGGTCAAACCCCCTTTGAGACAGACGGGCAGTGCCAGGCTCTTTCCACTGATCCGCTCGTGACGGATCGAATCGATCGTCTCCGGGCGTCGCCGGGGACCGAGGGTGGCCACTTGATCGCCGGCCGCCGGTGGAGAATGGCGGGATGGAGGCGCTTCGATGACGACCACTGTGCTGGTCGTCGAGGATGAAGCCAAGCTCCGGGAGCTCTTACGGTCCTACTTCGAGCGCGAGGGCATGGTGGTGCTCTCCACGGCGTCGGGGAGCGAGGCCATAGACCTCGCGCACCGGGGCCGGCCCGACCTCGTCATCCTTGACCTCGGACTCCCTGACGTCCCGGGGGAGGACGTCGCGCACGACCTGCGGAGATCCACGGATGTGCCGATTCTGATGCTGACGGCGAAGGCGTCAGAGAGTGACCGCATCAGAGGGCTCGAGCTCGGTGCAGACGACTACATAACGAAGCCCTTCAGCCCACGGGAGCTGGTGCTGCGCGCCCAAGCGATATTGCGCCGCGGGCGAGATGTTTCCCCCCACGGCGATCGCACCTCATTCGGGGACGGGACACTCATCATCGATGAGGCCCGCAGGGAGGTGCTCATCGACAGCGATCCGGTTGACCTGACGCCGACAGAGTGGGGCCTGCTCATCGCCCTGGCCACCACTCCGGGCCGCGTCTACTCCCGCTTCGAGCTCATCAACCGGACCCGGGGCTATGAGTTCGAGGGCTACGAACGCACCGTCGATTCACACATAAAGAACCTTCGACGCAAGATCGAATCCGATCCAGGATCCCCTCGCATCATTGAGACGGTCCTCGGCGCCGGCTACCGACTCGGTCTTCCGCGGGATGAGTGAACTCCGCGACGAGAGCACCCCTGGGGCGACTTCCTCGAAGGAGCTCGACGCGTCACCCTCAGCGTCCCTACGAGCCGGCCATCCGTTCTCCCCGATTGCACGACGCCTCGCGCTCCTCATTGCTCTGGTCGCTCTGGTCGCTCTGGCCTTGTTGGCGACGGCGACGTTGGTGTTCGCCAACAATGACGTCACGAGCCTTTCCGGCCGACAGCGGGCCGATCTGGGCCATGCCGTGGCGAGCGCGGTGAAAGTCAGCTACGAGCAGGGCCACAAATGGAACGCCGCTGATCTGTCTCCGGCCTTGGCACTGGCGAGCCAGGCTGGCATTGCCGTGCAGGTGCGCGACCAGTCGGGAGCGCTGTTGGACTCTGCGATCCCAAAGGGAATCCACCCGAGCACGCTCGGGCCTCCACTCGTGATCCCGATTCAGACAGATGGCGCTCCTGTTGGAACCGTCTCGGTGCGAACGAGCGCGGCGGGTATCGGGGCCGCCGACAGCTCGCTGCGGCGCGCCCTGGCCACGGGAATTGGATGGAGCGCCCTCGTGCTGGCGATCCTTGCCGTGATGGCGGGAGTCGTCTTCGCCCGCCGGATCACCCGACCCGTGGTCGCCTTGACTGACGCGGCAAGGGCCATGGCGTCCGGCGCGTGGGGCGTCCGCGTGGCCGACGTCGAGGGCCCGGGAGAACTTGGCGATCTCTCGAGGACCTTCAACCACATGGCGGACGCGCTCGAGTTAGAAGATCAGCTCCGACGAGTTCTCGTCGCAGATGTCGCGGATGAATTACGGACCCCGCTGGCCATTTTGCAAGCCACGACCGAGGCCATGGCCGATGGCATCACGGAGCCAAGCGCATCGACGTTGTCTTCTCTTCACGATGAGACTCTGCGTCTGGGGCGCATCGTCGAAGACCTCGAGGTCCTTGCTTCAGCCGAAGCCGCTGGCTTGGCATTGGAGCTCAAGCCCGTGGATCTTGCTCTCGTCGCGGATGAGGCAGCAGAGGCCCTCAAGCGGCAGTTTGAGAGCGCCGGGCTTTCCCTGACCCGCGACCTTCAGCCAGCGGTTGTGCGCGGCGACAAGAACCGGTTGCACCAGGTCGTCACCAACCTCCTCACCAATGCCATCAAGTTCACCCCAGCGGGAGGATCGGTCAGCGTCTCTGTCTCTTCGCGTGATCGAATCGCCAGGATTGTGGTCGAAGACACAGGGCGGGGCATCCCGCCAGACGACCTCGTACACGTCTTCGATCGATTCTGGAGGGGACCAGGCGTCCGGCACACCACGGGGAGCGGGGTTGGCCTTGCCGTCGTCCGGGAGCTGGTGTCAGCCCACAAGGGTCACGTCACTGCTACGAGCGAAGAAGGACACGGAGCCCAATTCGTTGCCACGATTCCCAGCGCGTAGTTGGGAGTCTCCATCTCCACAGGACCTCCACATCGACCCAACAGTGTCTGCACTGCCGAGGGATTGACTGGTGGCATGACGGCGCTTTGGTTCCGAGACTCGAGCTGTGACCTGCAGACGGGGCCGACACTGTCCAGCCAGCTCTCAGGGGAAGGGAGACGTATGGAGAACCCAATTGACACACGTACGGCACGAACCGACTTGCGCGTCGGCACTCGGGTGGACGTCCACACTCGGTATGAACTCGGGAGATGGGCCCCCGGGTTCACCATCGCAGAAGTGCGATCCGATGGCTTTCGGATCAGACGGGCTTCCGACGGTGCGGTGCTCAATGAGACCATCCATGCCGACGAACTCCGAGTCGTCAGCCCGCCACCCTCACGTGAGGCCCAGCTCCCAGATAGGGCGAAGTCGGATGGTTCCCGCCGGTCAACGCCGACTCCCCAGATCGGAATGAACCAGTGACGACTACCGCTCGACCCTTCGCGCGGGTGACCCCCACCCAGGGAGGCCGACCCTGCGCGACGTCCGCGGTTTCGTCGGACTTTGCCCTTCGGCTTCTCGATGTCGTTGTTCTCGAGTCTTGCCACAGCACGTGGATCTTTGACCCGCGGCAGCTGGAGTTCTGCCGGATTCTGAAAGGTGTCGAGGTCGGAAGTCGGCCGGTGGCGACAGAGTGGCGCCCGTACTGGCAGGTTCAGCTGGATTCCCAGGGCGAAGGCTTTACCGTCTACCTCAATGCAGCTCGGTCGCGTCAGCTCCGGTCGTGGCGACACACGAAGAATTGTGGACAGTGCGCCGGATCCGATACCGCGGAGTTGTCGTTGGAGGAGATCCATCTCACACTCCACGGGTACCGCGTCTGAGGTCCACGAAAGGAGCACACCTCAATGTTGGAGTCCATTTACGGGAACGGTCTCGTCCCGCTGGGCTCTTGGGTCGCGACAAGCCTGATCATGCTGTTCGTTTGGGCCTTCTGGCCTGGGCAGTTGTGAACATTCTCTCGCGGAGGGCTTCGCTCGGAGGCGACAGACAACGCCCGACTTCCGAGGTTCTCGGGAGGTGCCGTGCTGTCAGACATGAGTTCAGGCGTCGCACTTGCCGCAACCTGATACGAGCGACGAGGCGACCGGCACAAGAGGTCTCGATTGAGCACCCGGCGACCACCGGACGCCCACCACCCGGGTACTCCGCCTATCTCGACGTCTGGCGCGCGAGTCGGAGCGGCGCTGTTCGTCTCCTCGCGGATGCTCCGAGGGTTGGGGGTGAGTGGCGCCCAGTGGCCCCACTCCATCACGCTCTGGCCCTGGGCGAGGAGATCCTGGGCAGGGACCCACATGCTGATGTTCGATACGCACCCGGAATTCTTCATCCCACACATCGGCGCCCAGTTGAGTGCGCCCACCCGTCCTTGTCCAACCTGATGGCGGGGAGTTGGGAGCGAGCTGACGGGCGAGTGTCGACTTGCCCGAGGCTGGAAGCCCACAGATCAGCACGAGCCGCGTCCGGGGCCCTGCGAGAAGATCGTCAGCCCGGTCCGAGGTCACGGAGAGAGGCTGGGGCTCTCGAGCCGCCTGCCCCCGAACGTCGCGACGATGGGATACTTCGGCGCCACCGTGACGTCCGCGCCTGATCCGAAGCTCTCAGACGCTCGGCTCCTCCCAGGAGTGTTCATTGCCTTCGCCAGGAGTGATCCACAGCATCGTGACTCCGCCGGGTGCGTTGTTGGAGTGCCAACGATCCCTCGGAACAATCGCAAGATGGCCAGCTGAAAGGTTCCAGACTGAACGACTGTCCTTCTCTAACACTGTAAGTTCCGACTCGCCCGCCAAGATGAAAAGAAGCTCGTCGCCTTGGCCGTGGTACTCCCAAGGTGGTCGGCCTTTGAAGGCTGCGACGCCACCCGTACAACCGTGGAACGAGAAGTCCCCGATCGGACTCTCCGGCTCTCGGTCCAGACTCGCAAGGTCCAATTGGGTCATCTTGGCAACCGCGTCGTGATCAAGGTTGTGCACCGTCACCATTGGCCACCTCTCAGTCTTCGACTCGACCTTCGTAACGATAATCACCTCGGCCAATGAGTCCGTGACCGTGTCCCAGACGCCCGGTCGGGGCACCCCGAGAAGCCGGAACTGAGACTTCTGACGGGGAACCGTCGGATATTCGTTACGGTGGGGGTTGACGAGAGGCCTTACTCAGGGCACCAGAATGGTGAAGATCCTAAAGAGGAGGTTCTCATGCCTGGTGTCTTCGTGGTCACCGACAGCTCTTGCGATTTGGAGCAGGACGACATCAACCGGTTCAATATCGAGATCGTTCCCCTCACGATCCGATTTGGGAGCGAAGAATTTACCGACCGCCAGGACCTCAGCGTCGAAGACTTCTACCGTCGAATGGCGAACACGGAAGATCTCCCCCAGACGGCCTGCCCGTCGCCCGGTGCGTTTGAACAGGCCTTTCGCAACGCAAGACACGCTGACGCGGAGGCAGTGATATGCCTCACCATCTCGAGCGACTTGTCAACCACATTTCAGTCAGCCCTCACGGCCGCCACCGGGGTCGAGGGGCGGATTGACGTCCATGTGATCGACAGCCGGACGGTGTCAAGCGGGCTCGGCACTCTGGTGATTGAAGCCGCCAAAGTAGCTGCCGATGGGGCCGACATTGGCACAGTATTGCGTCGAGTCAGCGACCTCATCCCACGCACGCACGTGCTTGCGGCTCTGAACACCTTGGAGAACCTGAAGAAGGGTGGACGAATTGGGGGCGCGACGGCAATGGTTGGGTCACTGCTGTCGATCAAGCCAGTGATCGACCTCACTGGTGGCGTCGTCCACGAAGCCGGTAAGGCTCGGACTCGCAAAAGGGCACTACAGATGCTCTATGAACGCATGAGCGCGGCCGGGGCGATCGATCACGTGGCGGTGATGCATTGTGGCGCACATGACATCGACCAGTTCCTCGACCTCATCGCTCCCCGCTTTCCCCGAGACGCCATTCGGATCGGCACGTTGGGTGCCGTCGTCGGCGTGCACGGCGGCGCACAGATCATCGGTGTCAGCTGGATTGCCGCTGCATAGGGAATCTGGGTGCCCCCGAATCCGGTTATGAGCGGTCATCGGTCAGGGCGGATCAGCTTTGCGGATCGCGCTCCTGCCAGGTCGAGGTCCAAAACGAACCCTTTGTCGCGATTCATCACTGTTCTTGAGCACAGTCAAGTCGCGACTGTCACAATCGCGGCACCAAGTGAAAGAAGGAGAGATGATCCTGGGGGGACGGTTGGGGATGAGAGGACGGTTGGGTTTGGGGTGCGTGCTCACGCTCGTGCTGTTCGGACTTCTCGGGAGCCCGACCACCGCCCCGGCGGGAGCAATCACGCCGGGTCTTCCGGGGTACTGGCTGGCCGGAGCTGACGGCGGCGTCTTCAGCTTCAGTGCGCCCTTCTTCGGTTCCGGGACCGCCGGTGCTTGTGAATTCTCACCTCAACCGCCGAGCACACTCGACGGCGCTCTCGGCTGCAGCGCCATCGCAACCGATCCCGACGGAGCGGGCTATTGGTTGCTCAACGCCTTCCGTTCGGCGACGCCCTATGGCAACGCGCAGCTCAACCCGCAGAGCTGCACGTAGAAGGCCCAGGAGATCTCGAATGACCCTGCGACGACCTGGGGAAGCCCTCGTGAGGGGCATTGGCGTCTGAGTTCCCCGGCCCTTGTGCTTCTACGGGCTGACCCCTGACGGCGTGAGCCCTGGTTGTCCGGGTCGAGCACCCTACAGTTCCCTTTGACCAGCAACCGGTCCGACGCACCGGGACGCACCGGGGACGGGAGGGCACGATGAAGAAACCCGAGGAACTCTTCGACCTCGACGGCAAGGTCGCCCTTGTCACAGGAGGGAGCCGTGGCATCGGACGGGCCGTGTCGGAGGGCTTGGCTGCCGCGGGAGCCGACGTCGTGATCGCCAGTCGAAAGTTGGAGAATTGCGAGGCCGCGGCCAGGGAGATCGAGTCGGCAACCGGCCGCCGCGCGGTGCCCCTCGAGTGCCATGTCGGCCGCTGGCCGGATTGTGACCGGCTCGTCGAAAGCGTGTACGAAGAGCTGGGACGCTGCGACATACTCGTGAACAACGCGGGGATGTCTCCGGCTTACGACAGCCTGTCCTCGGTCACCGAGGACCTCTACGACAAGGTCCATGCCACAAACGCCAGGGGCCCGTTCCGTTTGAGCGTTCTCATCGGGGAACGCATGGCACAAGGAGACGGTGGGTCGATCATCAACGTCTCGTCCGTCGGCTCGTGGCGCCCAACCGCCACCGACCTGCCCTATGCGATGGCCAAGGCGGCCCTCAACGCGCTGACACTCGGGCTCGCCGGTGCGTGGGCGCCCAAGGTCCGCGCCAATCTGGTGCTGCCGAGCGCCTCTCACACGGACCTCACCAAGAACTGGCCGGAGGAGACCAAGTCACGCATCGCCGCCATGAACCCGATGCGGCGCATGGGGACACCCGCGGACCTGGTGGGCGCGTGTGTCTTTCTGGCCAGCGACGCCGCCGGCTACGTCAATGGCGCGCAGGTCCCTGTCGACGGGGGGCTCTACCGCACGCTCTGAGGGTCTTGCTCTGCAGTCGATCAGGCCCTTGTCACGTAGCGGTCGATCATCCGGTGCATGTGCAGGACGTTGGCCTCCTGGCGACGGTTGAGCCTGATGGCCGGCCCCCCGCGTGACTTCATCCCGACCTGTACGTGCTCCATGTTGGCGTAGTCCTGATTGGTGATCTCGCCCCAGTCGCGCTCCGTCCAGACGGGGTAGAAACGGCGTTCGGCCTTCCTGGGAGCCTCGTCTTCCAGGGGCCATTGCAGGAACCATGTGTCCTTGATGCAGCTGTCGGGATCCGTGCCGTTGGGCCGCACCCGGAAGAGGATGGCGATCCCCGGGTAGATCGGGCCGACCATGTTGGGAAAGAAGAACACGTCGTCCGCACTGGTCAGCTGGTCGTCGCCGAACTCCTCCACGAGTACGCCGCGTGCCACGAGCAGGTCACGCCGGCCCGCTTGATAGCGGCTCAACGGGGACTCTCCGTCGCGCGGGGTGGCGCGGATCTCGTCGACCAGCGCTCGCTCGTCCCGGTAGAAGAGGCCACCGAGTCCCCGGATGAAATTGTCAGAGGATCTCACCCTCGTCGTAATCACCCTCGGAGAGCCCTAGGCGGGGACTCGGTTGCAATTGGCGCCGCGCGTTCGGCAATCGGCCGTAGTGGGCGTGGAGACCGAGCGATTCGTACTCGAGGCTCACGTCGTCGGTCCACGGCAGGAGCTGGGGATGCGTCCCCTGAACGTGGTATCCCTCGTTGAACGCGTCGACCGCCACCTTCCAGTTGGCGGGGAGCACGGTCGACAGGTAGGTGCGAAGTCGAAGACGGTCCAGGTGGTAGGGCGCAAGCAGGGTCGTCAGCGGCTCGAGATACTGGGCCAGGGGCGGTGCGGAAGGATCCAGACAGACCCAGACGAAGCCACCCCACCGCTCGACTCGCACCGCTCCCAGCCCGGCGTCGGCCGGTATCGGATCGAATTCGTCCTGGTCGACGACCTCGACCAGGGTTCCGTCGAGGTCGTAGCGCCAGGCGTGATAGCGACACCGGATGCATTCCTCGGGGAATCGACCATTCCCGGCAGCGAGGCGAGTGCCGCGGTGCAGACAGGTGTTGTGGAAAGCGCGAATGATCTCCCGATCCGACCGAACGACCAAGATCGACTGGTCGCCGACGAGGTACTCGCAGAAGTCGCCGACTTCGCCGATCTCCTCCTCGCGACAGGCCACCTGCCAGACCCGTGACCAGAGGCGCTCGAATTCCAGCGCGGCAAACTCCGGACTGGTGTAGCGCTCTCTGGGAAGGCTGTTGTCCTCACCGACCAGCAAGCACCCGAGGTCCATGTCGTCGGTCTCCATTCACGGCACTTCACGGCACCATGAGTCCGCAGGGCGGGCACTCGGCCCGATCGATGCTCATGCTACTGGGGGTCGACCGCCGTGCCCCTGGGGCGGGTGGTGAGGCGCGTGAGAGCCGGTGCCGGTGCCGGTGCCGGTGCCGGCACAGTACCCGACCTCTATACTTCGGCTCCCGCCGGGGACCGTCCTGCCGCGCGAGGTCGAGTTCCGGCTCCGTCGTCGGGAGGGTGTGAAGGGTGAGTGGTCCGTCGTGATGATCCGTGGCCTGGCCGCGAGGAGAGAGGACGATGGCGGAGGACAACGAGGCCGGGGCTGAGGATCAGGTAGTCCCCGGGGCGAGGCTCAGTGGGCTCGCTCCACCGCTGGCCGAGGTGCCGCTCCCCGCTCCGAACGCCGCTGCCCTCCTGCGCCGAAACGGCACGGACGTCGAGTCTGCCGACCGTCCCGCGCTGCGGTTCGGCGACCGCCAGTGGACACACCGCGAGCTGCTGGCCGAATCGGAGCGCTTTGCCGCGTTGTACCGGGCCAGGCTCGATCCCGGCCGTCCGCCCCACGTGGGCCTTCTGCTGGACAACACGCCCGACTATGTCTTTGCACTCTGCGGTGCCGGCCTGGTCGGTGCCGCCGTGGCGGGGTTGAACTACACCCGCCGGGGCGAGCATCTCGGCCACGACATCTCGCACACCGACGTCCAAATGGTCATCACCGAGCCCCGTCACGAGGAGCAGCTACGACGGGGCACCGAGGGAGTGGCGCTCCCCGCTGGAATCGTCGTCTCGGACCGTTTCGCCGACCGGGACGAGCCGCCGGCCGCAGGTGAGCCGCTCGAGCAGGCCCTGCAGGCGGCCTGGGCCGATCACGACGGAGGGGGTCAGGACCGGACTGCGGCGGTGGCCGAGCCCGACGTGGACGCCCTCTGGGCGCTGCTGTTCACCTCCGGAACGTCTGCCGCGCCCAAGGCGGTGCGCTGCACGCAACGCCGACTGCTGACGACGGGCAGCCGGATGGCCATGATGCTCGAGCTCGGACCCGACGACGTCGGCTACGCGTCGATGCCCCTGTTCCACACCAACTCGTTGATGTCCGGCCTTGCTCCCGCGCTGGTGTCCGGCGCCTCGCTTTCGGTAGCCCGTCGCTTCAGCGCGTCGCGGTTCCTTCCCGACGTGCGACACTACGGCGCCACCTGGTTCAACTACACCGGCAAGCTGCTCACATATCTGCTGGCCACTCCACCGCGGGCCGACGACGCCGACAACCCCCTGCGCGTCGCGTTCGGGAACGAGGGGTCGCCACAGGTCGTCGAGACGGCCGCGGCGCGTTTTGGTGTACGGATCATCGATGTCTTCGGCTCGACGGAGGGAGCCATCGCGCTGGACCGAACCGGAAACCGTCCCCGCGGGTCCATCGGGCGTCTTCGACAAGGGATCCTGGTGGTCGACGACGAGGGAAACGAGTCGCCCCGCCGCGGAATTCGACGGCGAAGGCCGTCTCGTCAACGCGGATCGATGCGTCGGCGAGATGGTGAACACGCTCGGTGTCGGGCCGTTCGAGGGCTACTACCGCAACGAGGAGGCCATGCGCCAGACCACCCGCCAGGGTTGGTACTGGAGCGGGGACCTTGGCTATGTCGACGATGACGGCTGGGTGTACTTCGCCGGGCGGACCTCCGACTGGCTGCGCGTGGACGGTGAGAACTTCACGGCGGCGCCGATCGAGGCCATCGTCGGGCGCCATCCGGACGTCATGTTGGTCTCCGCCTACGGTGTGCCCGCTCCGGACTCGGGGGACCAGGTGATGGTTGCTCTGGTGTTGCGGGACGGCGCGGCGTTCGACGTGGCGTCGTTCGTCGCGTGGCTCGACGCGCAAGCCGATCTCAGCCCCAAGTGGCAGCCGCGGTTCGTCCGGGTCTGCGAGACGCTCCCCAGCACTCCGACCAACAAGATCCTGACCCGCACCCTCGCCTACGAGAAGTTCCGTTCCGACCGGGTGCACGGTGACGCCGTGTACTTGCGGGCGCGTGGCGAGCAGCAGTTTCGCCTCTTCGGCGAGGAGGACGAGTCGGCGCTGCGGGACACGTTCACGTCCCACGGCCGCCGCGCGGCATGGGATCTGTGAGGCGGTAAGGCCTCCCGGGCCGGCCGTTCGCCCCCGCCCGTTGGTTCCTCGCGGCCATGACGTTCGCGAGCGAGCTCGACCCGACGCGACGGTTGACGCCAGAGCCGTTTTCGGCCTCCGGATCGGGGTACATCTAATTCATCATTCCGCTGGACGGAGTAGGAGGTCGGCGTCATGTCTACAAGCGCCATTGCAGGGAGTGATCGCGTGGAGCGACAAGAATTCGACGCTCGTGAGCTTCGGACGCGAGCCCATCTGGGGCGATTGGGCATCGGAACGGCCGGAGTCGTGGCGGTTCTCGTGTCGGCGTGGGGCGGGATCGTTCCCTACGTGGGCCCACTGTTCAATTACAGCGGCGACGGATCTGGGTCATGGCACTGGAACCTGGCTCACGCCGTGCTGGCACTGGCTCCGGGTATCTTGGGGGTTCTGCTCGGGCTGTTCGTGGTCGCCGAGTCCCGGGGAGTCGTCGTGGGCAAGGGTCGGTTGAGCCTGGCGACTGCGGGGATCCTGCTGATGGTCTGCGGGGCATGGTTCGCCGTTGGCCCGCTCGCCTGGCCAGTGATCAACAATGGCTCGGGGTACTTTGTCGCCTCGACCCACCTGCGAGTCTTGGCCTACGAGGTCGGCTACAGCATCGGTACGGGCTTGATCCTGGTCATCTGCGGAGCATTCGTCGATGGCTGGGCTTCGCGACATCAGTCAAGGGCGACCGCCGTGACCATGCCGTCGGCCACCGACTCGAGCTCGGGGCCGATCGAGTCGGGCGTCTGACCTCGAACGCAGCTCACTCGCGCGGCTGATCCGGCATTTCATCGTCCGGTCCAGCGCGGCGGGCGGTCCTCGGCTGCGGCCCGAAAACCTTCCGTTGCGTCCTGTGTGGCCCCGGCGACGTGCCGCATCGTCTCGCCGAACCGGATGGCCTCCAGCGTCGCCATGTGCCGAGTGCGCATCGCCATCTCCTTCATCGCTCGCTGAGCGAGAGGTGCTCCGCCGAGAAGGCGTTCGGCCAGGGCATTCGCCTCGTCGAGCAGCGTGTCATGGGGGACGACCCTCCAGACCAGGCCCATGGCGTGTGCTCGTTCGGCATCGATTCGCTCACCCGTGAGCAAGACCTCCATTGCATCGGCCCAGTTGAGCCGTTGCGGAAGGCGTATCGACGCCACGATCGCCGGGACTCCGAGAGCCACCTCTGGAAGACCGAACTCGGCGCGGTCGCTCGCCAGGACGAAATCACACCAGGTGGCGAGCGTGAGACCGTAGCCCAGGCAGTACCCGTTGACCGCAGCAATGACGGGCTTGAAGATTTCCCATCCGCTCTCAAAGGAATTCAGCGTCGGCTTTTCCCAGAACGTGCCCGGAAACTCCCCGGCGGATCCGGCTCCTTGGCGTAGGTCTGCGCCTACGCAGAAGGCCCGCCCCGAGCCGGTGACGATGGCCACCCACGCCTCCTCGTCGTCACGAAACCGCGAGAAGGCGTCATTGAGGTCGCTCCTCATCTCGGCGTTGATGGCGTTGAGAACGTCGGGGCGGTTGTAGGTGATGGTGGCCACATGACCATCGAGTCGGTACGAGGCTGAGTCTCCCACGGCCTCAGTCTGCCCGGTCGAGAGCGTGATGCGCTGATCGATCGGCTCGTCTCGCACAGCAACAGAATGTTCCTCGAACGCGATGTGCCGGAGAACAAGCGAAATTCTTCGCCGCTAGAGGCGTCAGTCTCGGTGCCCCGAGTCCCCGGGGGGGTCCTACGGCGTCAGCCGTTGACCGAGTTGACCCACGTCTGCGCCACCGCGGCGGGTTGCTCCTGCTTGGAGGTCACGTCGAGGTTCAGCTTCGAGATGGCCGCCGTCGTCAGCTTTGCATCGATGCCATTCAGCACCTTCGCAACTCCAGCCGTGTCCACCGACTTGCGGATCACGGGAACGATGTAGTCGGCACCCTCGAGGTGCTTGTTGTCCGTCAGCGCCACGAAGTTGTTCGAGACCACGTTGCCGTCGCTCGAGAACAGCTCGACCACCTGCACCTCGCCGTTCTTGAGTGCGGCCACGCTGAGCGGCCCCGCCTCGTCGAGGGACTTGAATCCCGCGAAGGTGAGGCCGTAGTCCTTTTTCAGGCCGGGCTCGCACCCTGCGAACGTCGGGCACTCGGGTGGTCCGCCCAAGGTGAGTTTTGACGCGTAGGGCTTGAGGCTCGAGATGGTGGTGAGGTGGTCCTTGGTGGCCGTCGCCTTGGTGACCGCGAACACATTCGTGTCAAGTGCCTTCGAGGCGGGGAGCACGGTGACCCCATAGCTGGCGAGTGCCTTCTGATCGGCCGGGATGGCGGTGGTGATGTTGTCGCCTGCCGATTGCGGTGTCCCGCCATGGAGGAAACCGAGCAGCGAAGCGGCGTAGTCAGGCTCCAGGTCGATCTGACCCTTTTCAATGGCAGGAACCACGATGGCCCGGGTGCCCAAGCTGGGCTCGACCGTCACCTTGTAGCCGGCCTTCTGTAGGACATCGCCCCAGATGTTCGACACGATGGCCTGCTCTTCGAAATTGGTCGAGCCGATGATGATCGTGGGCTTGCTGGACGATGCGCTGGTGGAGGCCCCGGCAGAGACGACAGGGATGGCGAGGGTCGCGGCCAGCGCCGTCAGGACTCCGGCGGCGAGGGTACGGGTGAGATGCATGAAGAGCCCCTTTTCTTTTCGGCCCGCCTCATATCGGTGGCGAGATTGCAACGAGTCCGTCAGGAATCCGAAATCATGACCTAATCCATCATGATTGGCAAGCTTTAGGATGCGGCCGGGAGGGGCAGACCGCCGCCAAGTGGGCGCTGGCGAAGCCGGCGGCGCAGGGGAAGGGGCGTCAGTGCCCTGGTCAGGAGGCTCAGGACCAGCGTCACAAGCCCGGCCATGGCGGCGACGAGCAGCGCGCCGCTGAAGGCGACAACGGCGTCGTTGGTGTTGAGGCCGGTGATCACGAGAGTGCCGAGGTCCGTGTAGCTGACATAGGCCGCCAGCGTCGAGGTGGCGACCACCTCGATCGAGGCCGTGCGCACCCCCGCCATCACGAAGGGGAGGGCCAGAGGTACCTCGACCGAACGAAGGACCTGCCCTCCGGTGAGCCCCATCGCCTCCGCGGCTTCGCGTACGTCGGCGTCGACCTGTCTCATGCCGACATAGGTGTTGGTCAGGATCGGCGGAATCGCCAGTGCGGTGAGGGCCAGCCAGGCGGCCAGGAAGCCGTTCCATTTGAGCGAGATGGCCGGCTGAATGGCCAGGAGCGTCAGCAGCGCCAGGGTGGGCACGGCACGGAACGCGTTCGCCGCGTTGACGGCGACCAGACCCCCCCGCCCGGTGTGGCCCAGCACGACGCCCAGACCGCCGCCAAGGATGATGGAAGTCAAGACGACCGCCACCGACAGTTCGAGTTGGTGCCAGAACAACGTCGGGATGCCCTGTGGGCCGGTCCAGTTCGCTGCGGTGGTGAACCAGCCGAAGACATGGGCGAGGAAGGGCACGTCAACCGTCCGCCTGCGCCCGGCGGCGTGAGCGCGCCCAGGGGACGAGCAGTCGTTCGGCGCCGACCAGCAGGAGGTCGGCCACAGCGGCCAAGGCGACCGAGAGGACCAGGCCGACGATGATGGGTGTGTTGTAGGCGATGTTGAAGCCGTACGTGATCTGCTGTCCCAAGCCTCCCAGACCGATCAACGCCGTGACCGTGACCAGTCCGATAACTGTGGCGGTTGCCACGCGCAGGCCGGCAAAGATGAACGGCAGGGCGAGGGGGAGGTCGACGTGGACGAGCGCGGCCCGGCGGGAATACCCCAACGCGGTCGCCGCCTCACGGGCGTCGGCGGGGACGGCATCGAGGCCCGCCACGGTGTTCCAGATGAGGATGAGCAGCGTGTAGCCCACGAGGGCGATCTCGGCTGTCGTGTAGGACGCCACGAATCCGGTGATGGGCCCGAGAATGGCGAAGATGGCCAGCGAGGGGATGATGTAGAGGGCACTGGCCACCCCGAAGACCGGGGTTCTGACGATCCGGTAACGCCACGCCAGCACGGCCAATGGGATCGAGATTGCCGTCCCGATGGCCACGGCGAGAAGGCTCAGCTCGATGTGTTGGACTAGGTCGCCTTGGATCTGGCTCCACTGGCTGGTGACGTAGCTCCACCGGAAGAACGGGTTCGTCCCGAAAAGCACCGAGCCGACGATAGCTGGGCGCCGGCCGCGTCGACCCCGGACCACCTCGGCCAATCACAAGTAGGTCGATGAGTAACCTTCCTCCTGGTGATCACGCTCGACCGGGTGACCAAGCGCTACAGCGCCGACTCGGTTGCCGTGGCGGAGCTCAGCTTCACAGTGCCCGACGGCGAGCTCTGCGTGCTGGTCGGCCCATCAGGGTGCGGCAAGACGACCACACTGCGCATGATCAACCGGCTCATCGAACCGTCGGGCGGCCGGATCCTGATCGACGGGACAGACGTGTTGCAGATCGACCCGGTCCAGTTGCGCCGGAACATCGGCTACGTGATCCAACAGGGCGGCCTGTTCCCGCACAGGCGCGTGGCGGACAACGTCGCCACGGTGCCGCGTCTGCTCGGCTGGGACCGCGCTCGGGTCGAATCCCGAGTGCGGGATCTGCTCGACCTGGTCGGGCTCGACCCCGACCAGTACGGGCGGCGGTTCCCACATGAGCTCTCGGGCGGTGAACGCCAGCGTGTCGGCGTGGCCCGGGCTCTGGGCGGGGACCCGCCGGTCCTGCTCATGGACGAGCCGTTCGGCGCCGTCGACCCCATCACCCGCCAGCGCCTCCAACAGCAGCTCCTCGACCTGCAAGCGGAACTGAAGAAGACCATCGTGTTCGTCACGCACGACATTGAGGAGGCCACCAAGCTGGGGAACCGGATCGCGGTGCTGTCCAAGGGTGGCGTGCTCGAGCAGTACGACACGCCCAGTGAAGTGCTCGGGCGGCCGGCCACGGCCTTCGTGGCCGACTTCGTGGGTGCCGATCGAGGGGTCCGGCGCCTCGCAGTCACGGCGATCGAACCCGACGACCTCTTTCATCCTCCTCAGGTGAGCCCAGACCTGTCGATGCTCGATGTCCGGGCGATGGTCGGCGGCGCGGACAGCCGATGGGCCGTGGTAGTGGACGCCGATGCGCACCTGCATGGCTGGGTCGATCTCGACCCCGGCCTGACCGGGTCGGTGGAGGATCACCTTGTCTCCTTCGAGGTCCAGGTTCCCGTCGGGACCTCGCTCCGGGCAGCCTTCGGCGAGATGCTCCAGCACGATGTGCGTTGGATACCGGTGGTCGACGGCGATCGCTACCTCGGCGTCCTCACTCCCAACCGACTGCACGCCGTCATGCGTCGTTCCGTGGGTGGTCACGCCGTCGAGGGCTGAGATGGTTCGCGGCACCGGCGAAGCGCTCGTGGAATGCTCGGCTCGCGGTCCCGGGCACGCCCGAGGTTGCCGTACAAATGAAGCACCGTCCGCCAACGACCAAACGTCATTTGACGACGACATTATAGATAGTTAATATCCGGAAATGAAGCTTTCGGAAGGCGTCGAATGGGCTCTCCACTGCACCTGGACGCTGGCAGCCGCCCCCGCTTCGGAGCCGCTTTCGACGCGCCGCCTTGCCGAGTTCTACGACCTTCCGGCCCCGTATCTGGCGAAGGTCCTCAATTCACTCGTGCGCGCCGGGGTGCTGACCGCGACCAGTGGGCCGCGTGGCGGTTTCCGCCTTGCCAAGCCGGCGGACGAGATCACGGCAGCCGAGGTGCTCGAAGCGGTCGAAGGACGAGGCCAACTGTTCTCCTGCACCGAGATCCGCCAGCGCGGGCCTGTACCCCTGACCGAAGCCGCCTGCAAGACACCGTGTGGGATCGCCCGCCTCATGGACCGCGCCGAACGGGCCTGGCGGAACGAACTTGCCGCGACAACCATCGCCGACTTGGTCGGTGCATCAGGTGTCGGCGCCCCCAAGCGATTGTCGAGATGGCTCACAACTCTCGAGCAGAACGAGGCGTAGCTCTCACACTGGCCGGACCGTCCGGATCCTGGAGGAGGAAGATGTCAGTCGATCAACGAATTCGAGAGGCTGAAGGCGCGCTCTTCGCTCGCAGCAAACTCAACGTCGAAGAGTCATTTGTCCATCTTCCATCCGTCAACCTTCGTCTCCGGGTTCTCACGGTTGGTTCGGGGCCAGACCTGGTCATGCTCCACGGTGTCAGTCTCTCCGCCGCGGCGTGGGTTCCACTGCTGAACGGCCTCGAGGGGCACCGCACGCTTCTCGTCGAGTTGCCCGGACACGGGCTCTCCGACCCGTTCACGTATCAGGTCGGTACCGTGCGCGAGCAAAGTGTCCAGCTTCTTGATGATCTGTTCGATTCGCTCGGACTTGACGCTCCGTCTGTGGTCGGCCATTCGCTTGGCGGGATGTTCGCGCTTTGGCACGCGGCCGACCGACCGGGCAAGATTGCTTCGCTCATCGCCATCGGCGATCCCGGCGCCGCGCTGCCGGGCGTTCAGGTGAGAATGCCGCTATCGGTTCTGACCGTGAGAGGGCTCGGGCGAGCGGTGCTCTCCTCGCCATTGCCGCGTTCGACATACCGGCGGATACTCGGCCAAGGGACGAGCCCCGCCGCTCGCGCGGAGCATGCCCGATGAGTTGGTCGACATCTTGCGCTTCGCGCGCCGGAGGGAGGGTAATCCAAAGACGGTGGCATCGCTCATGCACGGCATCGACCGGTTTCGCCGTCCCCGACCGGAAACCGTCATGGAAGACAGCGAACTGGCCCGGATCCGGGTACCCACGATGTTCTACTGGGGCCGAGACGACCCGTTTCTCTCGCCACAGCAGGCGCGCCCGTCGGTGGCACGGATCCCGGGTGCACGCTTGCACGAGGTCGCTGGAGGGCACGCCCCTTGGTTCGAAGACCCAGTCGACTGCGCAACACGAATCGACGACCATCAGAGAGCGGTGAGATGACCGGAGTCCGCCCACCCGCTCGACGCCTTGATGCCACCGAGGCGCGAGAGAACCGAGACGCAAACGCCCTCGAATAGGGGCGGACGTGGCCCTGCAGCATGGACGGGCCTGAGTGATGTTCGTCAGGCGGTGATGGGGTTCTTCAGCATCGCCTTCCGGATACGGGGGTCCTCCATCGATGTGTGGAGCGCGCGGATTTCACTACGGAAGATCTTCAGTTGATCGGCGTTCTGATCCGGGCCGAGTTTGCTGAACTCGATGATGGCGAGCACCAGCCGCCGGCACATCGCCTGCAGTGACGGCAGTGACGCGTCGGGCTCGAGCAACTCCATCAAGTCAGGGGGAAGGGTGGCCAGAGCCCGTGCGGCGGCCGTGCGCTGAGTTCTGTTGAACGGAGGCCGCGCCCGGATGTCGGAGATCACTCGGCCGAGGTCGATCAGCTGCTGGACATCGAGCGGGGGCGCTGTCACCGGCTGCCGTGCGGCCACGGTGGGCGTCACGGCTGCCTTCACAGCAGCGAGGACGCCCGCGGGACTCGAAGAGACCGGGGCCCAACCGCTGATGACGCCGATCATCGGGTTGTTGTTCCCCTCGAGCTCCGAGATGGAGGTGGTCTTGTACGGGACTACTGGATGCCCTGCGTACCAGCCCAACGTGGCCTCGATCAAGCTCCCCTCGTCGGGGACCCGGCCGTCGATGTTGAGCACCGTGACCTGGCAGCCCTCGACGACCTGGAAGACGTCGAGGGCTACCACAGTGCGGGTCACCCACACGATGCAGCGATCAAGCACCAGAGGCTCCAACATGTTGCCCACATGGAGGGAGGGATCGTTGAGGAGCTGCATCACGGTAGCCACCTCGATCCCGTCCCTCTGAGGCACGTGGCACTCGAAGCCGGCGTCCTCGAGGGCGGCGGCCAAGGCCCCCTGCTCATACTTGTCCCCGGCGCTGAACATGGGGCCGGAGAGATAGACCCTCGTCGGTGGTTCTGATGTCGTCATTGTGGCGCCCTCTTCTCGCTGTTGATGGGTCCTGACTGTTATGAATCCTGGGCAGTGATGGCGACCTGCGCCCGCGAGTGGTCGCGCGTACCGTGGCCGCCTTCGATCTTCTCGAGCAGGGC
Source organism: uncultured Acidimicrobiaceae bacterium (assembly GCA_963764305.1). Lineage (GTDB taxonomy): Bacteria > Actinomycetota > Acidimicrobiia > Acidimicrobiales > RAAP-2 > Bog-473. The sequence goes on from CAVXSD010000010.1 coordinate 511,524, forward strand.
GCGGACCGATTTCGTCGTCTTCGGCGCGAAGGTGGCAAGGTCGCACGCCGCGCGCAGCTCCAGGCCGGTCAGTCCCCGAGCTTCGGCCGCGTCGACTGCAACGCTCAGCAAGTCGACCGTATCGGCGACGGACACCCCCGCCTTGCGTGCAGCGAGCGCCTCGAGGCGCAGCAGCTCGGAATCGAGGAAATGCTGGTCGAGTGCATCGGCCATCGCCAGGCCGGCCCGGGCCGCTTCCCGCGCGGTCTCGGCGGCGCCGGTGGCCAGGTGCGCTTCCGCGAGCAGGACGAATGCAATGGGGGCACCGCCGGCCTGTCCCCCGTTCGCTGCAAGCTCGTTCATGCCGGCTTCGATGTCCGCGACTCCTGAGGGGTCGGCGGCATCGATGGCGCGGAGGGCACCCCCGAGGATGTGCCCGAACCCGAGGGGCAGCTGGAGGCTCAGCCGGGCGCCTTCTGCCGAAAGCACCTCCGCCTCGCCACGAGCCAGCTCGCTCTCGCCGCGGAGGTGGTGCACCAACCCCTTGAAGATGCGCGCCAAGAGCTCACTGATGGGGGAGCCCAGGGTGCGCCCGAGCTGCACGGCCGCCTCGGTGAGTGCGATGCCCTCGTCCGGGCGGCCGGTGCACCACGCTGCCGCTCCGGCCACGCTGTAGGCGATGACGCCCTGGTCGGTCCCGAACCCGTACGTGACGGTGTGGAAGTCCTCCGGTCTGTACAGCGCGATCGCCCGGCGGGCGTGCTGCAGGGACAGTGGGCCTTCTCCGAGAAACAGATGGTTGAGGGCGAGGGTGCAGTGGCCGCGCAGCTGTCCCGCCCGCGAGTTACCGGCATCGGCGACTCGGAGGATCTCCTCGGCGATCTCTGCCGAGCGCCGGCAATCCCCGGCCTGGTTCCAGTACGTGGCAAGTCCGTTGAGCGCGGAGGTCAGCTCGTCCACGGCGACCAGCTCGCGCGCGAGCTCCTGCGCACGGGACCAGACCGGCAAGGTGTCCGCTGCGCCCCAGCCATGCGCGCCAAACATGGCGTTGCCCAGGCCGATCTGCAGGCGGAGCTCGTCCAGAGGGGCCAGGCCGCCGAACGTTTCGGCGATCTCCAGAGCCCTGTGGAAGTGGCTCGTTGCCTCCCAGAATGCCGCATCGGCCGCCGCCTGGGCGCCGGCGCGCTCGAACCAGGCGACGGCTTCGGGGTCGCGGGCCTCTGCCAGGTGGTGCGCGAGCAGCCACGGCTGCGCGTCGACCAGTGCGCTGTGCTGCGCAGAGAGGACGTTCCCGATCCGGGCGTGGACGCGTCGGCGCTGGCGCTGCAGCATCGACTCGTGCGCGGCCTCCTGGAGGAGCGCGTGGCGGAATTCGTGCCGATCCCCGGGGAGCCGGACCAGAACCTCCGATGCCACCAACTGGTCGAGCTGGGCTGCGACATCGACGCCCTGGTCCACGAGTTGCCCGAGGACGGCGTCGTCGAAGACCCGCCCGATGGCAGACGCCAGCTGGAGCAGGAGCTGGAGCTCAGGGTCGAGCCGGTCCAGCCATGCGGTCAGGATCCCCTGCAGCGTCGACGGCACCGCGTGCCCGGGTGCATCGACGATCGTGGCCAGCTGCTCGGCGTAGAGCGCCAGACCGTCAGCGCGCTGGACGATCTCCGCCACCGCCGATGCGGGGAGCCGCCCCTCGGTGGCCGCGCCGACGAGGGCCGACATGTCGTCGTCCATGAGCGGGGGAAGGTCGATCCGCCGCATCGGCGTGCGGTCCAGCCAACGCTGGTCGGCTCCAGGGCGGGCCGTGCACACCACGAGCAACGGCTGTGGGCGGGTGGCCAAAGCGTCGGCCAGACGCTCGATCAAAGCCCCGGTCGAGGGATCGGCCCAATGGGCGTCTTCGACGTGCAGGACGGCCGGACCGCTCTCGGCGAGACCCAGGGCCCACCGGACCGCGGCACCGAGGCCGGCGGCGCGCCGTTCCTCGGGCGGTAGCCCCGCGGCGGTGTCGAAGGGCGGGAGGTGCGCCGTCAGCGGACCGAACGGCTCCTCGCGCGCCAGCGGCGAGCACTGAACCGTGAGCCACGAGGCTGGGACGGCGTCGCCGTGCTGCAGCTCGTAGGCCAGTCGTGACTTCCCGACGCCCGCCTCGCCTTCGAGGACGACGACCCGGCCTCGGCCCGCCGCCACCTCGTCCCAGAGCTCGTGCAGCTCGTCGAGTTGCTCCCGGCGGTCGACGAGCTGGTAGACACGTTCCACGTCGGGACCGGGGACTGGATCGTGGCCGACGACCACGAGCACCTCGAAGTCGCTGCCAACGCCCCTCAGCTCGGGGTGACCGAGGCTCTTCAAGACCCATCGGTCGCGCAGGGTGCTGCTCGTCACGTCACTCACCACGACTGCGTCCGCAGGTGCCTCGTGCTGGAGGCGCGCTGCCACGTTCCCGATGTCGCCGAAGACCGACGTATCCACTCGGCCGCTCCGCCCCAGTTTGCCCACGACGGCCAGGCCGGAGTGGGCGCCGATCCGTAGGAAGAGCCGGACGCCGTACGTCTCCTCGAGATAATCGTTGAGGACGTGCAGCTCGTCGAAAAGGTCGAAGGCGGCGAGCACGGCCAGGTCGGCGTCGCGCTCGTGTGATGTGGGCCAACCGAAGACGGCAAGGAGACCGTCACCCGCGTAACTCGCCAGGTGGCCGCCATGACGCTCGACCACCTCACCGCAGAGGTTCTGGTAGCGGAGCATCATGTCCCCGTAGTCCTCTGGGTCGAGCTGACGCGAGAGCTCAGTCGAGCCCACCACGTCCGTGAAGGTGACGGTGAGCCAGCGTCGTTGCCCCTCGGCGACGGCAGCACCGAAGGGCGGCACGCGAGTCCCGCAATGAGGGCACGAGTTGGCGGCGCCTACAAGTGTCGACCCGCAGGCGCCGCAAGCTGACGTCCCGGCCGCGAGTTTGCGTCCTGCCTCCACGGTGTCCCCGTTCAACCCTGGTTCACCCGTGCCGCGTCGATCACGGTGCGCCTCCGCCGAGCGAGCCTAGCCAGGTCAGTCCCCCTCCGCTACCGTGGTTGCCGCCGAACGGGGTCCCGGTGGAGAAGGGCGGCCGCCATGACCCAAGCCAAGGGGCCCAACCAACGGTGGCGTGGCCACCGTGCTGCCGGGCGCGAGAGCCCGGGGCTTGCACGAGGCCGTTGCGCCCTCGGTGTTGCTGCCACGGGCACAGCGACGTCGCCGCCCGGGCCTGGCCTTCGGGCCTGCTCCAGATGGTGCGATCTCTCGGCGGCTACGGGGCGCTCGGACCGCTCACCGTGCAAACGCCTACCGCGGCGGAGAGTTCCTGAGCTATCTCTACCTCACCTTGGAGTTCATCTCCGCGGCGATCCCTCGGGGAGAGCCGACGCCGAAGGATTGGTCGAGCGCTCGGGTGGGATTCCCTGGGAGATCTCGATGGCCGGGAGACAACGCATGCGGGCAACCGAGCTCAACGCGTTACTCGGCTCTCGCTCAGCCGGCGGATCCCCAGAACGGCGCATCGCCGAAGGCGAAGACACGGCCGTCGCCGGCGACCATCCAGTACCCCTGGCCGTCGTCGGTCGTCGCCATCCCCGTAATCGAGGCGTTGAGCACGGTGCTGCCGAGTGACCCATTGAACGCGGCGTTGAAGGCGAAGATACCCCCGTCGCTCGCGACCAGCCAGTTGCCGCCCAGGGTGTTCCCGGCAATGCCCACGACCGGAGCGTTGAGCGACTGCCCCGGCTGCAACACGCCCGGAACCGAGCCGTAGAACTTGGCGTCGCCGAAGCCGAACACGCCGCCGTCGGCCGCGGCGAGCCAGTAGCCACCGTGGTCCGGTGTCGACGCGATGCCGACCACGGGCGCGTTGAGGGAAGTGCCGCCGACGGACCCGAAGAAGGGCGCGGTCCCAACTGTGAACACTCCGCCGTCGGAGGCGGCCCACCAGTAGCCATCGGCGGACGCGTCCGCCACCCCGACGACAGGTGCGCCACTGAACAGCGGGCTCAGATTGACCGCGTTGCCGTAGGTGTTCTGAAGGCCGCCCTGGGTCACCAGCCAGTAGCCGAGGTTGCCCGGTGTCGGCGCGATCCAGTGCTGCTGCCGGGACTGGGTGCCACCTTGCGGGACCAACCGCCAATTCTGGCGCATCCAATCTCCCGCCATCCTCAGGCTCAGCGCCAATTATTGTTCGTCAACAGATGACAGAGATTCGCGCCCTCAACTCGGATGACTGGAAGGACATCCGAGACGTCCGTCTCCGCTCCTTGATTGACGCGCCTGAGGCATTTACCTCGACCTTCGGCCGTGAATCGGCATACGACGAGGCGAAGTGGCGCGACCTCGCTATCACCGGTCGGTGGTTTGTGGCGGACGACGAAGGACTGGTCGGCGTAGCCGTCGGTGTGGACGGTTGGTCCGGGGACCCCACAAAACGTGAGTTGGTCGGAATGTGGGTCGCGCCGTCCCACCGCCGACGTGGAATAGCCAAGCAACTGCTCGATCAGGTGAAGGCGTGGGCGGTTTCGGAAGGGGCGACCACATTGAGTCTCGGTGTTCGGGAAGGCAACGAACAGGCACTGACGGCGTATCTCAGCATGGGGATGCGCTCTTCGGGAGCAACGATGCCAGAGGTTTACCAGCCCACGAAGGTAATCGTCGTCATGGACTGTGACCTCGGACAGGCATGAGAGTCCATGGGTGCCCTCGTTCCCGGGTCGGGGTGAATGCCCAAATTCACGGCCACAACGGGACACTTCGGAGCTTCCGAGACAGGTCGAGGAACTTTTCCATCCCCGATTCGGAACCAGCGGGCAGAATCGAACGTGTCGTGGATTTTGAACGGTGCGACACGTGTGGGTTCAACGGCGAGGAGTGGAGCGATGCCGCGGCCATCGCGGCGATAGCAGGCCTACCCACCCGGTTCACCGGTGCTGTCGCAGGTCTCAGTTCTGACGATCTACACCGGCGACCAGTGGATAGTCGGTGGTGCTCGACATTTCGGTCACACAGCCAGGGACCGACCTTGGTGAGTCGCCATCTTCACCGTTCGAGCCCGAGCCACGTCAGATCGAAATTGACGCAGCGGTGGTCGGTATTGAACGAGAAGTGACTTCGTTGCTCAAGACCTTCTCGGAGCTGTCTCCCAACGAATGGCACTCGACTGTGACGCTCGATGGGGCCAAGGCCGATCCGCACGGGATTTTCGCCACGCGGTCCATGACTCGACTCATCACCTTCTTGACATGGAGCACCTTCGCCTAGCTCTTTGACGGCTGGGTAAGTTTCCGTTCGCCGCAGCCGGCTGAGAGCGTTCCGAGGACCAGATCTCCTTTCAGCGTGTCTCGCAGCTCACGAGCGAGCTCGACGGGATGCTTGCAACGGGCGAGATGGTGAGCACGCAGTCGATCGGAGATGGATCTCGACGTGAATTCGCCTGGCGATCTGATAGCCCGCACGGCGACGCCGCCGCTCGGAGATGCGCAGAAATGTAGGTAGCCCCGTCGACTTCACCCTCTATGCGGGATTGTGTTCCCGTTACTGGCATTCTGATCACCCCGATCCGGCGATCCGGTCCGGTATTCGGGTGGAAGCACCCGCAGGGCATTGGTGTTGCCACCACCGACCGATGTGGCCTGCACCCTGTCGCCGCGCCGCCCCGGGCGTCACCGTGGAGCCATGGGCGTTCTTGCACGTGGTCGACCGAAATTCGTCCCGCTCGGCCTCTAGATTCCACCCCGTGACCACCCGAGGAACACGCCTATGAGTTTCGTCCCATACTGGTCCCGGACCCGTCTGCGGACCACGTGGGGATCGTCGTTGGCCCTGGTCCTGATCATCGGCGTGGTTGGAGGAACGGCGCTCGCCCTCGCTGCCGGCGGACTGCGCACCGACTCGGCGTACCCCCGTTTCGCCGCCCAGTACCGCGGGGCGGACGCCACCATGTACCAGTATTCGAACGGGCCGGACATGGTTGCCGCCCTCGCCAAGGTGGTCCGCCTCCCCCTGGTCACAGCGTACGGTCGGATTCAGGGATACGACCAGGAGAACGGCACGACGGTCGGTGCCCCCCTCGGACCGGGTTTCGAGCACACGGTCGGCGTCCCCCGGCTCCTTTCGGGCCGGCTGCCCACGGCGCCCGACGAGGTCGCACTCGATTGGACGGTCGCCAATCAACTGCACCAGCGGGTGGGGGACACCTACCGGGCCACGCTGCTCTCAAACGAGAACGGCTCGTCGGTGACGTACCCGCTCCGGGTGGTCGGCATCGCTGCCAACACGCTGAACTTCCCTCCGTACAGCGCTGATGGCGCGGGTGGCGTCCTACTCGTCGCGTCGTCGTTCATGACCGCCCACGAAGCGCAGCTCGGACAGCCGAGCATCGGGATCGAGGTGCGCCTGCGAGGTGGTCAGACCGCGGTGCCGGCCTTCGCCAGGGCGGTGGTCGACGAGTTCCGCAACGCGCCCATGATCGTGCAGGGGTCCGCGCTCCAGACGACGGCGATCGAGAGTGCGATCCACCCCGCGGCCATTGAGCTGTGGCTCCTCGGCGGTTCGCTGGCGGTGGTGGCCCTGTTCGTGCTCTTCCAGCTCTTCGGGCGCCTAAGCGCCGTGGAGGAGGATCCCTACGCCACGGCACTGGCGCTGGGTGCCACCCAGCGCCAGCTGGCCGGGGTGGAGCTCGCCCGGACGGGAGCGATCGGCCTGGCCGCTGCCGGCCTGGCCGTCGCGACGGCCGTGGCCCTCTCGCCCATCTTTCCTCTAGGGACGGCACGGGTTGCCGAGCCCGATCCCGGGGTCGCGATGAACGCGGTCGTCCTCGGGGTCGGAGCGGTGGCGATCGTGGTCCTCACCGCAGCCCTGGCTGCCTGGCCGGGGTGGCGGACCACCCGGGAGGCCGCTCGCCCCCGAGGCTGGCGAGCCCGCCCGCCTATGAGCTCGAAAGGGTCGGTCTGGTCCCCTCGGTGGCTCTGGCTCCGGCCCGTGGTCTGGATGGGTGCCGTGCAGGGCCTGCGGGCCGGAAGGGGCGCTTCGTCGGTGCCGGTCCGGGCATCGATTGTCTCGCTGGTGATCGCCTCCAGCGGATTGGCGGCCGCCTTCACCTTCGGTGCCAGCCTCAACCACATGCTCGACACCCCGGCCATGTATGGCTGGACCTGGGACGCCCACATCTATGACGCGGGCAACAGCGGTACCGGGCATTTGAAGGGCACGCTGGCCGCCGATCCCTGGCTGCGGGACGTGGACCTGGCCGACACAGGCCTTCCGTTGCGCATCGCCGGTCACACCGTGGAAGGGGTGGACTTCGAGCAGGAAAAGGGTGCGGTTAGCTTCACCATCGCCGAAGGGCGGAAGCCCTCCGGTTCGGCCGAGATCGCACTCACGGCACCGCTCATGCGCCAGCTGGGCGTGCACCTGGGCAGCCACGTACCCGTACAGGTCACCGCGATCGAAGGACCGACCCGGATGCTCACGGTGGTCGGCCAGCAGGTGGGTCCCGCCCTGGCCACCAACACGTCCGGATCGAGCGCGGCCTTGATGAGCCGGAATGCGCTGCTGGCGTTCGTTCCCCCACGAGAGCGAAGTCACATCCCTACGACCAGCGACGCGTTCGTCGATTTCACTCCCGGGGGTGAGACCCCGGGCCACCTGGCCCAACTCCAGCGCCAGATCGGCACCGAATACAGGATCTTCCGGGCGGAGCCGCCCGTCGACATCCTCAGCTTCGGCCGGGTGCAGAACCTCCCGGTCCTGCTGGCCCTGCTGCTCACCGGCCTCGCAGTAGCCACGCTCTTCCTCACGTTGGTGAGCAGCGCGCGTCGCCGCCGCCGGGATCACGCCGTGCTCAAGTCGCTGGGCTACCGCCCACGCCAACTGGCGGGTGTGGTGGCCAGCCAGTCGACCGCCATGACCGCCGTGGGCTTGGTGGTGGGGATCCCGCTCGGGATCGCATTCGGCCGGTGGCTGTGGATGCTGGTCGCCTCCCATCTCGGGATCCTGCCCGACCCTGTGACTCCTACGGGTGAGATCGCCGTCACGGCGTTGGCCGCGCTCATCGCGGCCAACGTGGCAGCGGCGTGGCCGGGGTTGGTGGCGGCTCGCACGCCCGCCGGCCTGGCGCTTCAGGTGACCTGAACACATTGAGCGTACGGTGAGCGGTCCAGCTCCGTGCCCGGCACATCTTTGGATGGCCGATGCGAACCAGTCCGCACCACTCCGAACCTGTCCGTGCGAGAGCCCGGCCTCATCGTCAGGGGCTTCGGCCAAGACGGACGCAAAGAACTGCGTGCTGAGGTCAGGGTGGGACGCGAACGGTTTGATATGTCGTCGAGGCTGTCCCGTGTAGTGCTCTCCGCGGAGAGGATCGATTTGCGTCCTTGAGCGACAGCCCTAGAAGCTGGTTTCGCTCAGTAGCTGATGGTTCCCTCGATGGTGGCGTTGTTGATAGTCGTCTCGATCAATCCGACGATTGATTGAGATCCGCTAACGCTCGTGTAGGTGAATGACCCGCTCGCGTCAGCGAACCGACCGGTTCCGCCGGTTATTGTGTCGACCCGCGTCGACTGCAACGGGGGTCCGAAGGTCCCCACTCCCGAGATGGTCGTGAACAGCTTGTCGCCGTTGGCCGCGACAATGCTCCCTGTACCCGTCCAGCTGAACCCGTTCGGACCCACAAGGGCGAACTGCTCGTCGCTGCTACCGGTGACCATTCCTAAATGTGAGAGCTGACCGGAACCCACGTTGCTCGCCGACCCGGTGATCAAATTGATCGTCGTGGTGGTTGTGAGTGTGCCTGTCAGCGGGCGGTTGGTTCCATTGGCCGTCCCCATCGCCGCTGCTGGGCTCATGGCGACGAACGCGAGCACCAAGCCTGAAATAAGAGTGAGCTTGCGTAGTGGCATACCAGCCATCTCCTTCTCGCTTCAGTCGATCCACCGTACGCCTCTTTCTTTGGGTTGGTCAGAGGACTGGGCCTGGCCCAGTCGTGCCGCATTTCAACAGGTCCCGGGAGCAAGCATCCACGGCTCGGGTGATCTCAGCCCGGCGAAGTTGGCTACTCAGCGGACGAGCGTTCACAAACGGATCAAGTTGGTCGGGCTGTAACTCTGGCGCACCAGAGCGCTTTAGTGAACGCAGAACTCGTTACCCTCTACATCGGCCATGGTCCAACACGGGCCACCGCGATCATCACTGAACCAGAGCTTCATTGCTCCGAGAGCCTCCAGGCGTTCAGTCTCCTTCTCGTAGCGATCCGGTCCAAGATGCAGATCGAGATGGACCCGATTCTTTGCCGCCTTGCCTTCAGTTACCTTCTGAAAGTACAGCCGTGGACCAATCGCCTCGGGGTCGCGACACGCTGAGACATCGGCGAACTGAACTCCGCCGTCCACGACACACGTTGCCGCTTCTGGAATCCTTCCCGCATCGAGGAGTTCCCCGACAAAGGCGGCGTGATCCTCCTTCTCATACCCGAGGGCCCCCGCCCAGAACCGAGCCATCCGATGGGGATCCTCACAGTCGAAGGTCACTTGCACGCTCGTCGCCACTGGCGCCTCCTTTCCACGAAAGACGAGAAGTGAATGTAATGGTGCTTTCCAGCCCCCCAATGTATGGGGGCACGACTCCGATCAGGTGGTCAGTTCGAGCCACGTAGGGTTCTGCTCGACGCGCAAGGACGCGTGATCACCTGGAAGCTCGCGCTGAACCACGTCTCGGTAGTAGGTCCGGCCTTCGGGATCGTCTGTCAGAACCACGACGCCGTCGCCGGTCGACGGGCAACCGATGACGAAGTTGCTCGCATCATCGTTCAGCCCCCATTGCCACCCGCGAAGAGGTGGACCGAGTTCGATGCCCCAACCTGCGCCCCAGGCCAGCTCGTCATCAATGCGCCAGAGCGGCTGCCAGCGTGCATCATCGATCCGGAGAACGTGGGCTAAGAAGCGCCCGTAATCGGCAGCGGTGGTCAAAAGCGGCCGGTAGCCGTGAAAGCCGGGTTCAGGATCGGCGAGACAGCTTTGATCCATGCCGAGGGGCCCGAAGACCCTGTCTCTGGCAAGCGTTTCGATCGGCACACCGGTGCGGCGTTGGAGATGCCCTTGGAGCACGAAGAAGCCTTCGCCGGAGTAGCCCCAGCGCTGGCCGGGTGGGCGTAGTGGCTCGAGAGGTTGCCCATCTGGGCGCCAGTTCGGAAGCCCAGTGGTGTGAGTGAGCACGTGGCGCACCGTGATGTCGCCCAGGACGGGTTGATCGAGGTCCTCGGACAACTCCAGCGCCAGGTGCGCGATGACCTGCTTCACGAGTGACGCCGCGTTCATCACCGCCATATCGCCATCGACTCGAACGAGCTCCCAACTGCGCACAACGCCCACAGACCTGTGCATACAAGTTCACGCTACGCCCATGACCGCCCGCCATCCGGACGGGGGCACCCCTGGTCAAATGGGTCCTTCGCTCATGGAAGTCGCGGACATGGCGACATTCAAGTTGCCAATGAACGGACGGCCTTCTGTGCTTGGCGGGGTCAGGCGCGTCTCAGCGCCTGACGCCGGTCGGTCGATGCGCTGGCGGTTCTGGCATCCTGGTCCAACCGCCGATTCGCACTCGACGATCGAACCGTCGATGTCCCGAGCCCTATTCCCCGGTAAAGCGAAACTCCGCCTGCCAGGGACCGTCGGAATGGACGATCTCCCAATACCGGTTTGCGATCTTCTCGGGATCGAAGGCGGTGCCAGCAACGATTTGCCCGGCGATCGTCAATGTCGCGACGCGGATGCCATCCGCCTCCAAATCGGCTCCGAGCATGGTGGCGGCGGATCGGAGCGCTGCTTTGCCGAGGGAAATGGTCGCGAGGGCTGGGATCGGATGATCTGCGAAACCGCCACCCGTCACCATGATGGTACCGGAGCCGCCCGCCCGCATGGCTGGGGCGGCGACCTGGGTCACGACGATGGCGCTGATGACGTCAACCGCGTAGGCCGTCTGAAGGTGCTCGACGCCCGAGCTCAGGAGCTTGTCCGGAGCTCCCATGACGGCGTTGTAGATGATGAGCCCCGGCGCACCCTGCTCGTTGTAGAGTTCGGCCATCCGAGCCCCCAGACCTTCAGGGTCGCTGGCATCTGCCGCGATCGTGTCAATCTGGGCTCCGGTGTCAGCAAGGCTGTCGGCGAGATCGCGGAGTCCTTCCGTGCTGCGAGCCACCAAGGTCACTCGATAGCCGCCGCCGGCGAAGCGACGAGCCATGGCCATTCCGAGACCGGGCCCGGCACCGATTAGCAGAAGGTGATGGTTGTCGATCGAGGAGCCGGAGTCACCTAGTGAGTCGTCGGGCATGAGCCCGCTTCCTTTCGCATCGAATGTCTTGGGAGGTGTCTTCTCATCTTTTGTGGGCCCGGACGGCCTCGCATCTAGGAAACCCCTAGTTGGCTGCTGGCCCTGCCGACAGTAGCCGCTAAGGCCGGAAAACAGCCCAAATCGATGAGAACCCGGTTCGCCACTGCTCTCGTACACGTCACCCACCGCTAGGTGGCAACCGAATGGGACCCGCCACGCGGCGAATGAGCGATCCGTGCGACTAAGAAGTGGAACCGTGCTTGACGCCTCGTCCATCAGAATTGTCCTCGAGGTGGTCCATCGACCCGAGCGATCCGCGTTAACCAACTTGTTGGAAGGGCTGGGCCCAGATGAGTGGGGGCGCACGACAGAATGTCCTGCATACACAGTGAAGGGTGTTGCGACGCACTTCCTGGGCGATGACCTGTCGCTGCTCAGTCGGCAGCGTGATCAAGCGGAGAACGAGATCTCATTTCTCATTGCGGAAAATGCCCGGCTCTGACTTCCGTACCCTGCTCGATACCTTCAATGACCGTTGGGTCGCTGCGGCACGGTTCCTCAGTCCCAATCTGCTCGTTGAGTTGCTCTGCCTCACCGGTGAGCGGACCGCGTAGCAGCGGAAGCTTTCAGGTCATCTACTGAGAAGCGCTGGAGATCAGGTAGCCAAGTCCGCCGGGACGGAGACAGGGCTCACCGGTTCTGTCTGACGTGATTAGTCGGCAAAGCAGTTGGCCAGAAGGGTGTTGAGTACCGCCGCATCCTTCCTCACGGTCAATGCTCCATCCGTACCTCTCGAGATGTCGAGGGACGGACAGAAGGCGTCAAAGTCTCCACAGTAGAAATGAGGAGATCCTCTGACGCCCCGTCGAACCCCATCTTCCCAGTCTCTGCGTACCGCCTCCTCGTCGGCAGCGCCATATGGACCAACGTTGAATGATTCGGCAAGCTCAGAGAGCACCTCGGGTCGGGAAATGTCGAGGCCCTCCTCAAAGAGTGCATCACGAAGAGCCAGGCTCATTGCTTCGCCTGTTTTCAGATCCTGACGATATGCGGCGTGTACACACGCGAGGGCGGGCAACGAAGTCGTGGGAAAGTGGTTCGGATCAAAACCCCCGAAAAGGTGAGGGGCTACCTGGGATCGTAGTTCTCGGACATGTGAAGCAGTGATATCAGGATCAAGCGGCGCTCCGTTGACCAACTCGAGGGGCCAAGCCCGGATATCCAAGAGAACATCTCCACGTCCCAGCGCAGACCGACGCTCAACGACGTAGTGGAGGCCCACATGCGCGAACGGGCACCACACATCTGCGTAGACCTCGATTGCACTCGTACGTTGAGCCCACGGGTGCTTTGGATCATTCAAAGTCATCGACATCTCACATGACCTCCTCACTTGAACAATGCCGCCGCTCATCAGGCAAGGGCAGGGTCAATCGTCCCGACTCAGTAGGGACTTTGGTCCCGTACCGACCTGCCCTTTACGCCGGTTCAATGACGCCGTTGCATCTGCTGGCCCGATCGCCGGGTACAGGACAACACTCGACAAACCGGGTTGTCATCCGACGAAGCCGTCAACGAACGCTTCCTGTGCCCCGGTTTCCACAGCGCTTGAGCAGTAGTTCTCACGGACCGAGGTGACGGCATCGTTGGGAGGATGTCCACAGAGGATTGCCAGGCAGGCCAAGGCCGTTCCGGTTCGTACGTGCCCTCCGAGACAACCCAACTCAACCCGTTCTCCACCGCGAGCGCGTTCTAGCAGCGATTTCAAGGAGGCCACCACTGGAGCAGAATCGCTGGGCACGCCGAAATCGGGCCAGTCGAGGTGATCGTGGGGCCACGGAGGATCCCATTGAGGGTCGAGATACAGACCGAAGTCGGGAGCCTGGTGGCGGTCATAGGGATCCCTGGCGTCAAACGAAATGGCGGTGACCTCGGTCCCATCGGGCAGCACCACGACGGATCGGTCAGGTGCAGATCAAGTCGCTGATGATCGTGGTCTGGGGCAGTGCATTTTGGCGGCTCATCGTCCTCGTACCAGTGGACCTCGCATTGCACACACACGACTACGGATCGGATGTCAGTCACGCCTTCATTCTTGCAAGTGCCGACGCCCTCGGCCCCGCCAGGGCCGGGTGCCCCCGACCCCCGGATTGACCACATAGCGACGCGAAATCACGGCCAGATGACAGTCGTTCTATTCTGTGTCCGTGCAGAGAACGCGAGCGCCGGATCATGCACTGGTTCAACTGCGCCGGGCGCGAGACCACGCCGATCGACACTTCGCCGAGCCGCTCAATTTGGAGCACCTCGCGGCAGTGGCGGCGCTCTCCAAATACCACTTTCATCGTCTGTTCACTGCAACCTATGGTCGAACACCTGCAGCCCATATCTCCGGTCGAAGAATTTCAACGCGCACAGGATCTACTCCGATCCACAAATCTCACGGTCACTGAGGTCTGCTTCGCAGTTGGGTTCAGCAGTCTTGGCTCGTTTAGCAGCCGATTCGCGCAAATCGTCGGCGAATCGCCGAGAGCGTTTCAACAACGGTATGCAGGCAATGCGCCCCGGATACCGGGTTGCTACCTATTCATGAGCGGATACCTCGAGCGGAAAAGCGCAAGCGAGGAGAAGCCAGCAGCTCGCCCCCCGTCGTAGCATGCGCACCATGATTACCAACGTCTCCCTCGTCAGTGTGTGGGTCAAGGACCTCGACGAAGCACTTGCTTTCTACACCGACGTCTTGGGCTTCGAAGCTCGAGATGATATTCGGCTCGGCGAGGACTTCCGATGGGTAACCGTGGGCCACGCGAGTCAGCCCGAGCTCGATCTGCATCTGACAACCCCGAGTGGCCCGCTGTCAGACGACCTCATTGCGGCATTGACTCGAGCCCAAGCCGAAGGGGGTCTCCCGGGCGTCGGCCTGCACGTTGACGACTGCCGCAAGACTTACCGAGAGTTGACGGACAAAGGCGTTGAATTCATCCAGGAACCGCAGGAGCGGCCCTACGGGGTGGAAGCGCTCATGCGGGACAACTCTGGTAACTGGCTCGTGCTCGTCGAGCCGAGGGAATTCACCCCTGCCGACTTCAAAGGCGCCGATCCGAGCTGACAACGGGCTTGGCGCCGATCAGGCGCCGGATGAGTGGGACGACGGATGCGGCATGGCTGAGCCGTGACCCTCCACCCTACGATTGGTTGGACATTGTGGAAACGAAAAATCTTGCCGAACTCTATGGACTGCCCACCATTGAATGGTCCATCATCGAAGCCCGTCTCGCACGAGGATTTACGCAAGCCCCTGGGACGGGAGGCCCTGATCGACACACCAGTTGGTTGGCGACGATCAACGAGGATGGGAGCCCGCATGTGACGGGCGTCGGTGCGCTCTGGCACGACCGGGCATTCTGGTTCGAGACCGGAGAGCGGACGCGAAAGGGTAGAAACCTCGCCCGCGACTCGCGCTGCACATTGAGCCTCGCCACTAATGAGTTCGACCTCGTCGTAGAGGGCGTCGCTGAGAAGGCGACAGATGCGGCCCTGGTTGCCACGATGGCCGAGCTTTGGAACTCGGAGGGTTGGCCAGCTCAAGTAGATGCGTCCGGTGTAGCTCTCACTGCTGAGTACAGTGCTCCATCTGCTGGACCTCCTCCGTGGGCGATCTACCGCCTCAAACCACGAAACGCGACCTCGCTTCTGATTGCTGACCCGGGAGGAGCAACCCGCTGGCGCTTTGATGCGGCTTGATCTTCAAACCTCGGCAAGACATCTCGACCATGGCCCGCCTGGGCCAGAGACGAGTAGCCCAGTACGCCGACTACGGGCGCCCTAGGCACCGAGGCCCGCGTAGGTGTTCGCTGTTCTCCTCGATGTTGGACCCTCCACCTGCATCCACCTCAGCAAATTGGACACTGGCTCCGGCTTGCCCGTTGAGGCTGCAAGCACTTCAGTGTCGGTGCGCGGTAGTTCCAGAACGGGCAAGCGCGACGCATGACTACTGCCCGAATGCGTCACCGGTCCACTTCAAGGGGAGCGTGGCGGACATCGCTCGGGACTGGTCGATCCATCAGATCTGCCTCGCCCGGACGCCACGACGAATCGATGGATACACAATCGGAGCAATTCCCAACATCGAAGGGCCGGACCGCATGGTGGTGAGGTCCATCCGGACGGCAGCGAGTTCCTGCACGTCGTGAACCGAGCAATGCATTGATTCTTGACCATGGTGACGAGCGGACGGTCGGCGTCGAAACGAAGGTTCTGCTGTGGTCAAGCGACGTCGTACGTCGTGCCACGCGGTGTCTGGTACAGGCTCGTAGTGCGCACGCACCAACGCAACCGTGTAAGGAATTGAGGTGGGCATGCTGTCCTCCTTCTCGGCTGTCGGCAGAGCCGGCCCAGTGGCACGACTGCACCTCGTCCATCGGCAATGCGCTCGATCTCGATCAAGAGGCAATGTTGTCCCAGCCCATATCCCCACCCGCTACGAAGTATCCCCACGTTCCCGGCGACTGTCAGGGGACGAAACTGACTACTAGTTCTTGATTGTCACGTTCACACCTGAACTGGCCACGCTTCCCGCCGAATTCGAAGCGTCGGCCACAAGAACGTACGAGCCGTTGGGAACCGTCGCGGTATTCCAACTACATAGCCATCCATACTGGGTCGCTGTGGCCACGCAGATCACCGGGGCGTTAAAGCCATAGCTGCCTCCGAAGAGCAAGAACTCGACGCTGGTCGCGTTTGAGGCTGCTGCATCGAGGTAGGTCGATCCTGACAGTGTGGTCGTCTTTGAAGGAATGAGGATGCTCGTCGCCGGTAGTGGATTGTTGACCGTTATCGAGATAGGAAGGCTGAAGTTGCTCACACCGTTGAGGTAGGCGGCGTCGCTGACCAAGCTGTAGGTGCCGTTGGGCACTGTCGTCGTGTCCCAGGTGGCGAGCCAGCCGTAGGCGGTCAGGGTGCCGCTGGCGATCGCCTGGAAGCTCAGACCGTTTCCCGACAGCCTGTAGGTCACGGTGCTCACATAGGGCGACGCAGACGCATCGAGCACCGACGATCTCCCCGAGACACTGGCCGCACTCGAGGGGACGAGCAGGCTGGTGGTCGGGGCGCGGTTGAACACCGAGAAGGGGTCCGGGATGCTGGAATAGGTGACACCGTCGGCGTCGGTGGCCACGCTGACCAGGCTGTAGCCACCGTCGGGGACAGTGGTTGAGTTCCATTGGGCCAGCCAGCCGTAGATGGTGGGCGTCGCCGTGGCTATGACCTGGTTGGTCAGGTTCGAGGGACCTCCGGACAATTCGTAGACGACCCCGGTGATCCCCGCAGCGTCGAAGGCGGTTGCGTCGAGCGGAATAACACCGCTCACGGTGCTCAGGTACGACGGGAGGACGACTCCAGTCGCCACCACGGTGATCTGGAACGTCCCGGTGGCGGCGTTGCCATCGACATCGAAGATCTGACAGGTCACCGTCGTCGTGCCAACCGGGATGGAAGTTCCAGACCCCGGCGTGCAACTGCCTGGCGTGGCTCCGGGAACTGGCTCCAGGGTCGGCCAGCTGGCAACCCACCCGGCATTGCTCGTCGCGAGGGCCGTTTCGTCGGGAGGCGGTATCAGGCTGGTCCCGGTGACAATGGCGCCGCCGAAGGTGACGCCGGTCATATTCACAACTGTGGTCGTGGCATCGGTCAGGTTGGCATCGGTCAAGTTGGCATCAGTCAGGTTCGCAGACTCAAGATTGGTCCCAGTGGCGTCGACCCCGATCAGCGTGGCACCCTGGAGCTGTCCCGATTGCAGATTGGCGCCCGATATGTCCGCGCCCGACAGGTCGACGTCGTTGAGAGTCGTCACTCCAGACGCAAACCCAGTAAATGGTGGCGGTTCGCTCGTTGAGGCGAAGAACACAGCGTTAGCAAGGTTCGCGTGAACGAGGATGGCCCCGTTGAGGTTGGCAGCGTCGCAGCTAACGGTGAAGAAATCACAATCGGCGAATCGTGCTCCCGCCAGGTCCGCGAAGCTGAGATCGACCCCCGACAGGTCGGATCCCGAGAGATCAGCGCCAGCGCAGTTGGTGAAATTGGTCGAAGTGGGATTCGACACGATGGTGCAGCCATCCACGACGGTGTCGGCTACGGCTGGATTGGACGTCGCAGCCGCCAACATCGGGCTGACCAGTCCGACGGCGACGACCAGAACCGTGGCACCTGGCCGCAGAAGTCGTGCAACCATGAAGCACCTCCGGTCTTCAACGAGCGAGCTAATGCTATGGCAGCGGGGCAACGTTTGCTGTTGCTGGACAGCGGAGCGCTTCTTGCTGATTTCAGGGAACCGCTGCTCCATCTACGGTGAACGGGGGCACGTTGGACCCCGCCTTCCAAGACGCCAGAGAGGCGATCTCTGATTCCCAAGGCATTTGGCTCAGTTTGCGACGACCGCCGCCCCTGTCCGACCGCCGTCAACATCGATCACACTGCCGTGGACGAATGTCGCCTCGTCGCTCGCTAGATAGACAGCCGCATATGCGACTTCGCCTGGGGTACCGCTCCTGCCCGCTGGTGTGCCATGCATCATGAATTCAGCCGGGTGGCTTCCGCTGTCTGATCCATCCGGGTTCGGGGTCCGGATGACGCCGGGAGAGATGGCATTGACCCGCACTCCGCCCGGTCCGAACTCCGCGGCCCACGCCTTCGTCAAGGTCTTTATGGCGCCCTTCGTTGAGCTGTACGAGGCGCTCGGGATACCGAGGCGCGCGATCCACGATCCGAGGTTGATGATCGAACCCCGGCCTGCGGCAACCATCACCGGCGCTATGGCCGCAGTCAAGAAATACGGAGCTTTGACGTTGACGCCGTAGACCTCATCAAAAGTCGCTTCGTCCGTAGTGGCAGTGGTCGTACGAGGGAAGATGCCAGCGTTATTCACCAAGACATCTATACGGCCACCGGGGACACGCATCGCCTCCGTTGCGAGCTCCCCCGAAGCGTTCGCGGATCCATCGAGGTCAGCCGCAAGGAAATCCGCTTGGCCGCCTGCTGAGCGGATCCGATCAACGACCTCGACGCCACGCCCAGTGTTTCGGCCACTGACAACAACGTGGGCCCCCTCGGCCGCAAACGCAAGGGCGATTGCCCGACCGATATTACTTGTGGAGCCTGTGACCAATGATGTCTTGCCTTCGAGTCTCGTACTCACGACGTCCTTCCGTGGTGGCGAGTACCGAAACTAACCGCTCGGCCAACGAAGGTATTGCCATGTGCCGGCAATGTACGGGGGTAGGGGCTACGGACCTCGTCTTCACGCGGACTCCAGCTGCGGGGCGAGTCTTCGCTATGGCTCGACGGGCTCGGTAACACTGAGGTCCCTCTCCCACCCCTCGTTCTCCAGTGTGATCGACTCGATCGCCGTCACGCTCGAGAACGCATCGAGATCGGGCAGAGCCTGATACTCAGAGACCCAGCATCGATACACCCTGAACGACTTCACTCTCTGTGCAGTTTCGTTAAAGAAATCGATGATGATGTCTTTGCGGAATTCAGCAAGCGAGACCTCTGGACCGCTGCGGTCGAGATTCCAGACCAGGTTTGCCCAGTTCTCGAACGAGTCGTCGAATGTCAACCCCCGCTCCAGCAAGATTGGCGCGTACTGCGTGAGGCCGGGCGATCTTCGAAACGTGCTCGGTTCGCCGCCTTCCCGCTCCACGACGACATCCGTTGTCCGCCGTAGAGCGCTGACCCTCATGATGCCCGGAATGTACTTTCCCTCCCACTTCACCCGGAAGTTGAACCCCTTATATGGGTCGACCCTCGTGGTATTTACCGTGAACTCGGCCATCGCTCTTCCTCCTATTTGCTTCCAACACCATTGTGGTCGAACTATCGGCAAAGGAACGTCTTCAATTGGCGTCGTTTCGCACCACCTTGGCTATCCCATGGTGCCGAACTGCCCCACCGTCCCGGCGACGCGCCGAGGGGGGGCTGCTGCCGGTCAAAAAGAAATCGGTACCCTCGATGTGAGCATCGTGCCGGGCAGACCAAGCGATCGCTCCTCCGGTGACACCTCCGCAGTCGCCGAGTTGAACTCTCCGCGAAATGGTGCGGGCATCGTTGCGATCAGCCTCGATCAACTCGTCCACAGCTTCAGCCAGTTCACTATCTACTTCCCCCTGAAAAATCCGAAGTGAGGCCGGGGCCGCTCCGGGCCTCGCCTGGTCTTGTCGTCCGGTGATTTCTGACTCCGATCGCTCTGAACGGAGCCATGGGCAGCTGGACCGGCATGGCGGTCGCGCAGGACGGCCACGGATTCTGGCTGGTCAGCGCCAACGGTGGCGTGATGGGATGCGGGAGCATGCCCGCACCTCTGGGCGGGGTGACGAACCTCACGCTGGCCGCGCCCATCGTGGGGATGGCGCCCACCCCCGATCGGCACGGTTACTGGCTGGTCGGAGCAGACGGCGGGGTCTTTAGTTTCGGGGACGCCAACTTCTATGGGTCGACGGGCAACATCCGCCTCAACAGGCCGATCGTGGGTATTGCGGCGACACCCGACGGTGGTGGTTACTGGCTCGTCGCCTCCGATGGCGGCGTGTTCGCTTTCGGTGATGCGACTTACCAAGGATCGATGGGTGGACACCAGCTTGATGCGCCAGTGGTGGGAATGGCGGTCAACCCCGATGGGCCGGGCTACTGGCTGGCCGCTTCAGACGGCGGCGTCTTTGCTCTGGGCGGTGCGCCCTACCAAGGATCAATGGGTGCAACTGTGCTCAACGGCCCCATCGTGGGGATCGCCGCCACGCCGGGGACCTGAGGTCGCCCTCAACGCCCCCCGGTTCGTCCGGGGTACCAGCAGCCGATCATTCAGATCTTCTCTCACTCACTTCGGCACCATGGGTCAGAGTCGCTCGGAGCCTGTCAGGGGGTTGTTGCGACAGCAGTCGGGTTTGTCGCACCCTTCGACCATTTTGCCGTCATCAACAAGGCACGCCCATTCCGCACAATGCATTTCAATCAAAGACCTGTTGTCCTAATTCGACCGAGCTGAGGAGCGGGCGCCCTCCTCCTGGAGCCATGTGATGACGCCTTCCTGACGAGTCCCCAGACGGCCGGCCGCGTCGAGCGGAGTCCCCTCTGCATAGTCCGGTTCCCAGTTGAGATCAGCGCCCGCGCTCAACAAGCGCTCGGCAGCACGGCGTTGGCCGGCGGCGAATGCGTGCCAAAACCCCTGTGAAATCTGCTCAGGCTCGATGTCGGGTACGAGCAGATCGTCCAATCGGCCCAGCATGCCGAGGGCGCTGGCGTGCCAAACCTTCTCGACTCGGGCGCCATGCATCACGAGTAAGCGAGCGACGTGCCAGCAGGCGTAACCCACAGCATTGTCGAGAGGGGTCCCGATAGAGCCGTCGGGCGTTTCAAGATCGGCGCCTCGGTCGATGAGTGCGGCGGCGACATCGACGTCGTCGCTGCTCGCGGCAGAGTGCAGAGGCGTCTCGGAGCCCGGTCCTGGTGTTTCCGAGCCTCCACCAGTCGTGAGCGCGTTCGGGTCGGCGCCAGCGTCGATCAGCAGGTGCACGATGTGCGGCCCGTTTGGGAAGTAACCGGGCCAATCTGTTACGAAATGGAGGGCGGTGCCTGTACCGCCTCTAGCTGTGAATCTCGCCCGGGCCAGGTCAGGGTTGTCTGACAGGAGGCGCCGTACCAGGTCAATGTCACCGCCGTGCAGGGCGATCAACAACTCGACCGCCGTCGGAGCATCCCCCGGGATGGTGACAGTCGTGGTCCCGTCAGTCATGAGCACAAGGTTCGCAGGGCGCCGCCGAATTGGAACTGCGGCGGACCGGCGATGCGGCGACCTTGACCAGCTATCGCGCTTGCTGCAGCGCCCAGGTGTTGCCATCTGGATCACTGAAGGTGACGAAGGAGCCCCACGGCTCAACATCCACCTCGATCGCCGTGACGCCGTTGGCTATGAGGTGTTGCCTGGCGGCCTCGACGTCTTCGACGACAACCTGCGCCCCTCTCTGAGAGCCCGGTGTCATATCGGTGATAGCTGTTCCCAGCACAACTGAGCAGGCGGACCCAGGAGGGGTGAGCTGTACGAAGCGCAACGCGTCGTTGACCTGGTGGTCGTGGTCGGCAGAGAAACCAATCTCGTTGACGTAAAAGTCCTTAGCCCGATCGACGTCGGTTACGGGAATTGACACAAGCTCAAGTTTCCAGTCCAGCGCCGCAATCTATCGTTCGGTGTCGTCGGGCAGATTCAGATCCGAAGTGCCCCGGTCCATTGGGGAGCATGGGACACTTCAGGCACTTCGAGGGTACCCGCTCCCCGTTCTTCGGGTATTGGGTGACCTGAGTAGAGATGTCCCGATGCGTGAGGATCTGGTGTCGTCCCTCGGGGACGCTGGCAAGATGCGGCCTGCAGTGAGCCCCCCATCCGCTCCGGGCGAGCCTCGGTCGAAAGGCCAGAAGCGCAAGTCGCCGCGGGGTCGGCACCGCTTTCCCCTTCTAGCCCTCACCCTCCTGACGAGCGGCTACCTCATGGCGGCCTCGATGGCGCAGTCAGTCGAGCGGCGAACCGCGTCCGCGGGTACGGCGACACTACGGCCACGATCCGGTCCCATCACCTCGGGGCGGCCCCCGGCGCTGCCAAGGACCCGTTACCGGCCGTCGAATCGGGCCTGGTCCCATGGCAGCTCGCACAGCAGACCAGCCGGGAGGTTGCCGTTCCCGACGCCACCCGGGGCAGCCTTGTGATAGCCGGCGGGCTGACCGCAGGCGACTCCACCACGTCGAGCGTCTCGGATCTGGCCGTCCCTGGTGGCGTCGGTTCGCCAGCCGGAGCGTTGGCGGCCGCCACGCACGACGCCGCCGGTACCGTGCTCGCCGGTCGCGTGCTGGTCTTCGGCGGCGGGAACCAGACATCGGTAGCCACCGTGCAGGGCTTCGCCCTCCCGGCTACGGGGGCTTCGGCGGCGGCGACCGTCGTCGGGCAGCTCCCCCGACCGCGCTCGGACGCCACGGCGGTCACGGTGGGACACACTGCGTACGTGATCGGGGGCTACGACGGCACCCACGCCGACGCCGAGGTGCTGGCGACTCCCAACGGCGCCACCTTCCGCATCGTCGGCCGGCTGCCGGTCCCAGTGCGCTACCCGGCCGCCGCTGCGCTCGGTCGCGCCATCTACGTCTTCGGTGGGCAGCAGGTCGGGGGCGGCGTGGCAGCGGTGGATGCCATCCAGAAGATCGATACCACGACCGGACACATCACCGTCGTGGGCCATCTGCCACAGGCCGTCCTCGGGGCGTCCGCGGTCGTCCTCGACGGCGTCCTCTACGTTGTGGGCGGGACGAACGGAGCGGCCGACAGCGGCGCCATCGACGCCTACGACCCGGCATCGCACCATGCGATCGTGGCCGGGCACCTCATCGCCCCCGTGGCGAACGCGGCGATCGCCGCAGTGGGGGACACGGGCTGGCTCGTCGGCGGGGAAAGCGGCGCCGCCCCGACCACAGTCGTCCAGATGCTGCGGCCCAACGTGAAGTTCGGCACGGCCGGGAAGCCTGGGGCGGGGTCGCCCTATTACGGGGAGAAGTTGCTGATCGCGGACAGCGGTAACAACCGCCTCCTGGTGCTCGATGACACCGACGCCGTCGTGTGGACCTATCCGAACCCACCCTCCATGCCGCCGCCGCCCGGGCCCGGCGGCTTCTACTTCCCCGACG
Source organism: uncultured Acidimicrobiaceae bacterium (assembly GCA_963764305.1). Classification (GTDB taxonomy): domain Bacteria; phylum Actinomycetota; class Acidimicrobiia; order Acidimicrobiales; family RAAP-2; genus Bog-473. Next base: position 534,561 of record CAVXSD010000010.1, read on the forward strand.
ATGCCTTCTTCGTCGACCACGGCACGGCCATCATCTCGAATCAGGAGGAAAACGAGACGATCGTCAAGATCGCCTATCCGAGCGGCAAGCTCCTCTGGAGTTACGGACACCCCGCCGCGGCCCGGATCCGCCCCCGGCTACCTCCACGAGCCCGACGACGCCTACCTGCTCAAGAACGGCGACGTCACAGTGGCCGACGCCGACAACTGCCGCATCCTGATCATCAGTCCGAGCGGGGTCGTCGTGAAGCAGATCGGAACCACCGGCGTCTGCGTGCACAACCCTCCCGCCGACATCGGCGGCCCGAACGGCGACACGCCGCTCGCCGACGCCAACATCTTGGTGTCCGAGACGAGGGGCTCCTTCATCAGTGAGTACACCCCGAGCGGTTCGGTGGTGTGGACGACGCATCTGCCGATCGGGTACCCCTCGGACTCCCAGCAGATCAGGCCCAACCTCTATCTCTGCCGCGGACTACGAGAACCCCGGCGGCATCGTCGAGTTCAACCGGTCGGGCCAAATCCTCTACGAGTACCGGGCCGCTGCGGGGCTCGACCGGTTGAACCAGCCGTCGCTCGTCGAGCTCCTGCCAAGCGGTGTCTTCCTGGCCAACGACGACTACCGGGACCGCATGGCCGCCATCGACCCGACGACACAAGCGCTGGTATAGAACTTCGGCATCCCGGACTCGGCGGGCACCGGACCGGGGCAGTTGAACACGCCCGACGGCTTCGACATCCTCAACGCCGACGGGTCGACGCCAACGCATCCGCAGACGGGCTGAGCATCGGCGCGGGTAGCTGGGAGCGGCAACGTTGCGCCGGATCAGCGCGCACGTTGGATGTGCCGATCAGGTCACAGTGGCATCGGGCGGGCGCCGCAAGAGAGCCGCCCTGGACTTGACCTACCTTCTCTCATTTCGACAGCAGGTGCAGTGCTCCTCTGCGGGGCTTCATCGCTTCGCACTTGCTGCCTTCGTGAGTGAGAGCGCTGCTTAGGCCTCCGAATCGAGCCGACTGAACTGTCCCATATGCCCGTCGGACCTGGGAGCACTCTTCCCCACACTTGGCCCGGGACTGAGCAATATGCTGATTTCGATGCCGGGTCTGGTGTTGCTTGCAGAGGGACGGGAGGCGGAGGTCTTTCTACGAAGTGACGGATCCGTGTTGAAACTGCTTCGTGAATCAACCTACGGACCAAGGGCTGAACGTGAAGCGGCAGCGCTTCGCAGCTTGAATGCTGATGGGTACTCGGCTCCCAAACTCCTCGACCTCGTGACCGTAAACGGGCGTCGCGGAATAGTCACCGAGCGAATCGACGGCGAGAATCTGCTCGTCCTTCTCGGTCGCAACCCTCTTTCCATCTTTTGGGCTGGTCGAACGATCGGCCAAGCACATGCCGAAATGCACCGGGTTCAAGCACCGCACAACCTCCCCGATCTTAACGACGACCTCCGACGGCGAATCGACATTGCACCTCATCTCCCCGACAATCTGCGGGACTTTGCATTGAGTGTCCTTGTGGATCTGCCGCACGGCGATCGTCTGTGTCATGGCGACTTTCACCTCGGCAATCTCCTGGGCTCATGGTCGACGCCATTCGTTATCGATTGGGGAGATGCATCACGGGGTGATCCGATTGCTGATGTGGCTCGGACAGATCTCCTGCAGCGTCTAGGCGAGCTTCCTCCCGGTGCACCAGCCCATGTGAAGTTCCTGGCACCGGTCGGTCGGAGGCTCCTCGCGGAACGCTATCTCGCCACCTACCGAAAGCGTCACCCCGTGGATCCGGAAGATCTTGAGCGCTGGAAAGTGGTTTGGGCTGCGGCCCGACTTCTCGAACCGATTCCCGCGGAGCATCCCAAACTGATCCGATTCCTTGAACAACGATTGTCACCGAGCACCAGGTGAAGGGGTAGCCCAATGCGCGGGACGCTGACACAGTCGTCAGGCGTACGGTGGCTGGCGGCGATGAATCCTACGTTGATAGCGAGGTCTAGGAGGTTCGGCTCCCGCATTTCGCAAGAGCATCTTGGTCGAGTGTCGCAAGCTTCACGGCCCCCGCTGGTGTCGGATGAATCAGAATCGGCTCGGCCCGGAGATATGTCCTTTGGTTGCTGACATGGCGACTCAAGAAACCGCTCCAATCGGCCACTTTGTACTTCTTGGGGTCTCGTGCAGCGAGAGCCTTGATGTCAGCGTTGATTCTCGTCGCTACCGGTCTGTGGCTGAGAGCGTCAGCGGTGGGGTTGATCGTTGTTAAGACAACACATGGTGTGCTTCTTGTGATGCGAATCAGCTTGTCCCAACTCGGTACCCAGGCGGGGTCGGCGCCACCTCGTAGTGCATCGTTCGTCCCCAGATTCTCGACCACGGCATAAGGATGAGACCTCAACGCCGATTCAAGCGCTGGCAAACTCTGGTTGATACGAATGCCGATTACGGCCAGAACCTCAACGTCGTAACTCGGATCGAGACGTTGATGTATCGCAGATGTGGCGAGGACCGTGATGGAGTCCCCGTCGAACACCACGCTCGGCTTGTTGGCACCTGGGCTGCCGCCCGTCAAGAAAATGATCGCGGAACGCGAGCAACCATCTCACAAGGTGGGCAGCGTAATCCCGGAGTGACCCCATGCCGACCTTGGTTCCGAACAGTGATGGGAGGGTGGCACAGTTCGCACAACTCGGCTATTCCCATCAGCTCCAATGGAGACAAGACTTCAATGACCGGTGAGTAGACCACCGAACGGACCCGGACGGGGACGCCGAGAAAGGATTTTATGGGCGGGGTGATGGGGCCGGGAATCCGTAGCTGTCGGCATGCGTGCCGAGGTCCTTGAGGCGCAGTGGTGTGGTATCGGTGATGAGTACGCCCAACACCCCCCGCCCGGTCGGGCGAGCCCGATCGCCTCTTCCTCGGCGTCGCTCAGCCCAACGGTAATAGACGGGTCCAGGCCAGTCCCTGCCTCATCGAGCACTCCGAGAGCGCCATAGCGAGCGTCGACGAGCGAACACGCTTCTTCGATGAGGTGGCGGCGCAGCACAGGAAGTTCGACGACGGATTCGACCATGAGGACGGCGTCGATGATGCGCAGGAGCTTGGCCGGATCCTCAACATTGTGATACGGCATTACCGGAACGTAGCTATAGCTAGCGGCAACATTCGACCCGCTGGCACGTGAATTGGCTCTGTCTCGAACGCTGTCACAATGGAGAGCCATGAGCATACGTGTGTTCCTCCTCGACGATCACGAGTTGGTCCGAGAGGGTATCCGGAGCTTGCTCGAGAGCGACGAGGACATCGAAGTCGTTGGCGAGGCTGCCACCGTAGAGGAAGCCCTGTCCCGGATCCAACTGGCGAAGCCTGACGTGGCCATCCTCGACGTCCGGTTAGAGGACGGAAGCGGCATTGAGGTCTGTCGCGATGTCCAGTCCCTCATGCCGGGGCTGGTCTGTCTGATACTGACCAGCTTCGCTGATGACGAGGCGCTCTTTGCCAGCATCATGGCCGGAGCCGCTGGCTACGTGCTCAAGCAGATCAAGGCCCGCGACCTTATTGGAGATGTCAAGAGGGTCGCCGACGGAGAATCACTCATGGATCCGAGGACTGTGGCCCGAGTTGTCGAGCGCATTACGAACCCTCCAAAGGTCAATTCCGAACTCGAGGCACTCTCTCCACAAGAGGCGAGGCTTCTGAACCTCATCGCGGAGGGAATGACAAACCGTGAGATCGCTGAAGCGATGTTCCTCTCCGAGAAGACGGTCAAGAATTACATGACGGGTCTTCTGGCCAAGCTCAAGATGAACAGCCGCACTGAGGTCGCCATTTATGCCACCAAGCTCAAGGCTGGTGGATCGCCCACGACCCGCTAAGCCTGCCCGTCGCCTTTGAGGCGAGCAATCCACGCACCCTTCATCAGATGGCAAGCCGGTCGAATTCTACGGACATACCGAAACCTTGTCGCGCTTGCTCTGCGCCACCAGCGACTCGATTAGACGGGCCGCGGTCCCGGGCACTACCGCAGACGGGGACCAAGGTCCTGTTCGTCGGGACCTTTGCACCCACTCTTCCGAGCGGCCTGATCTCCACAATGAAGAGAAGAACAGATCTCCTCGCGAGGAGGGGTCATTGTGAACAGGAGATACGACGATGCAACGAAAGGTCTTCGATTTGATCGCCAGTGCCGGACGTGCAGTGATGGTGATCGTCTTGGTGGTGGCGGGCGTTCTCCTCATGTGGGGCTACAGCTTCGCCAACTCCAACGTGCACAATCAGCTGGCCGAGCAACACATCGTCTTCCCGGCCGCGGCAGCTTTTGCGCACCCCGTCGCCGGTAGTGAGATCACCCCGTCCATGGTTGGCACGGTGTCGAAGTACGCAGGGCAACCACTGGTTACTGGCCAACAGGCGCAGGTCTACGCAGATGACTTCATTGCGGTTCACCTCAAGGAGATCGGTGGCGGCTTGACCTACGCTCAGCCCTCGGCCAAGGCCCAGGCTCTCCCCAAGGGATCTGCCGCGTACACCGCCGCCGAGGCCAAGGCAACGACCGTGTTCCAGGGCACCACCCTGCGAGGCCTGTTGCTTGAGGCCTACGCGTTTGGAACGCTCGCCACAATCGCACTCATCGCGGCAATCTCAGCTTTCGTCCTGGCTGCGATCATGGCGCTCCTGGTGGCCTTCGGCTTCTGGCATGCTCGCCGGACTACAGCCACTGAGGAACTCGCCGTGCACACAGAAGCGGAGCGGGTACTGGTCACGAGCTGAATCAGCCTTCCCAATCCCCGATCGCGCTTCCCCGCCCGGCCTGCCACAGTGCAGGCCGGGCGGGACTCGTTCTGTAACCGGTGTGATCGTGACGAGGAAGGCCTTGCTGTCGTGTACCAACCCAAAGAGACCAAGGTCATGGGCGCCAGGACTTAGGTCCCTATGGATCTGGCGCACATCAGCTCACACTTGCCTTATGACATCGACACCTCCAGCTCAAAAACAAGAACCCACTGCGCCTGCAACCGGTTCAGAGGGTGCCGAGACGTCTGCGCAGCCTCGAGAAATGCGAGTGGGCGACTTGGCCCGCCGCGTCACCCACCGCCGGACCGAGGTCGGCCTCAGCACTGAGGAACTGGCGAAACGAGCTGGAATCGATGCCTGGTTTCTCGCGTACTTCGAGCAAAGTGCGGACACCAGCCTCAGCGGCGGGGCCCTGCTGCGGCTCGCCGTCGCCCTCGATACGACCCCGTTTGCCCTCGAAGGTGGTCAGATCGACCGACCGCCGGGCCACGGCCGCGCCGGCCCACACCCTGTGCTCGAGAGCCTCACCACCGAGCAATGCCGGGAGCACCTCGCTGCTGGGGGCATTGGGCGCATCGTCCTCACGACTGGATCAGGGCCCGTCGCGTTCCCGGTGAACTTCGTTTTCACCGGCGGAGCCGTCATCCTTCGGACCTCCGATGCTATGACCGCCAACATTTCCGGTGTCGTAGCCTTCGAGGTCGATCACATCGATGAGGCCATGAGCGGCGGCTGGAGCGTGCTGGTACGCGGTCACGCCCGCCTCATCGAAGACCCCGAAGAGCGCATTGTTGCCGCACACCTCGAGCTTGAACCGTGGGCGGGCGGAGCTCGCCTCAACGTGATCAGCATCGAACCCTTCGAAATCACTGGACGGGTGATCGTCCAGCGTTCGGCTCACGGCCTCGCATGACATCTGATCAATACCACACGCCCGAAACTAACAAAGAGAACATCGGTGTCCACGGCAAGCCCGTCACTCTTCACCTTGAAACATTGTGGACGCGTGACGTCACAACCGGGTTGGTCGACACCTATTCAACGCCCACCGTGGTCCGTCTGGTTGCTTCTCGCCAGATCGATGCCCGTCGAATTCGGCACCCTCATTTTCGCCTCCATGATTGATCGGGGCGTACGACACCTTCGCACGGGCAGCCGATACCGGTGCCATCAAGGTTGTTCTCACCCGGTAATAGGAACGCGTCGGACAAGCGAGGGCGAGAATCGGACCATTGCCAACCTTCCCGGGACCCGAATTCGGACTCTCCAATGACCCGAGAGACGGGGAGGCGTTCGCATTCTTCGGCCCGAAGAGGAATACTCAGGTTCTGACCGGTGGGCACTTTGGCGCTTCGAGGTCGGAACGCTCAAAGAGGGCGGTACCACTACGAACCTCCCCCGCGCTCGGGGACCGGCCCCAATCGTGGCCTCACCGTGGCGAACAACCAAGTGTCGGGTTCATGCCTTGCTCCAGCGGTAGCGCTGTCCGGTGCTGTCTGGTTTACACGTCATGGGTGTGCCTTTCGAGGTAACCCCCACTCCAGGGGGCGTGCAAAACGCACCCGGATGGACGATGGGCACACTCGGGGGCGTCGTGCTGGGGACTGGGGCGGCTGTAGCAGGCGGAGCAGAAGTTGGGAGCGGAGCAGCAGACGGCGGGGCCGTCGTAGGGCTGGCTGCGCCAGTGGGCAGCGGCTGTGTTGGGCAGGTGGCAAGCACGCTTTCTACGGCTTGATGCTCGGCCGGGGTGACCCACAGGAGATAGCGGATCTTTACGGCGACCTGGATCGCCACGTAGGAACAACGGAAGGCGTTGTTGGGTGGCAGCCAGCTGGCCGCGTCGGCGTCGCCCTTCTGCTCGTTGGTCCGCCCAGATACCGCCAGCAGTTCGAGTGGGTCGTTGGCCATATTGGTTCGGACCGCCAGGCTCAACTTCTGCGCCCCGGTCTGCCAGGCGTCGCCGAGGGCGACGACATGATCGATCTGGACGACTGTGCTTGTGTTCTCGCCCCTGGTGAAGGTGATGGCTGTGTTCGTGTAGGGGTCGTGCAGCAGCCCACTTGCCACGGTGCATCCGTGGGTGCCGGGTTTGATGACTATGTCGGTAAGGTCTCGGCGCAGGATGTCGTTTCGGGTGTCACAGCCGTTGTGCCCGTCGGTCACCGTGACATCGTCAGTCCAAGCCGGCCCGAACTGGGCACGGCTGTAGCCGGTAAGGGGCGCCCGTCCCTTGACTGGCAGGGTGGCCAACCCCGAAAGTGCGGTGGTTGTTGCAGGTGACGCAGGGGCGGTCGTCGGCGGGGGCGTTGGCGCTGGCGCTGGCACTGGCGCTGGAAACGTGGTTGTCGAGGCCACGGTGGAAGGCGCTGAAGTCGTCGCCGAACTGTCCGCGGTTGTCGGCGCCGGAGAGACGGGCGGTATGGGCCTCCTAGTCGCGATGCTGCTTCTATCATCGCCGCCACCCGAAGCGGCGCCGACGATGACCAGGATGAACGCCAGGACCACCCAGGGGACGATTTGCGCCCACAACGGCCAACCACGGAAACGACGCCACGGGTTCCGTGCCTTGCGGGAACCCTGCGGATGGCTGCCGGTGGGGTTCGGGGCGGTCTCCGGCGCATACCATTTCCCGTCGGAGGCTTGCCACCAACCCTCGCCCTGAGAGAAATCACTCACTTGGTCACCTCGGAAGCTATGTGGTGCAGGAGGACTCGTCGCGGTCGACGCACGTCCGGCGGGTCGGGATGTTCACCGCTGTACTCCTTCCGAGCATGGGTCCACGCTCACTCGAGGCGACCCCCGACAGAAAGGTCTTGCCTGAAGCGGTGACCGTGCGGAAGCGGTACCGAAATGGAAGAGCTCGTTGGAGCTACTGGTCTCACGGTGCTCCTGGGATTCCCTGCGTCCTCCCCTGGGCGAGAACCCGCACCCCACCTCCGCCGCCTCGTAGAACGATGCACGCCTCACAAACGTCGCGGAGGTGAAGGTCGCGTCCCCGACAAAGGTGGCCTCATCGAACTGTGCAACCATCCAGCGCCTTGTCCGGTACGCGCTCCATGACGCGGAGGAACAACTCCGAGGAGATCTCGACGCCCCGTGCATCAATGGTTCGATCGTTTGCGACCGTCGCAAGATACGCCTCGAGATCGGCCTCGGCGAGGTGAGCCGGACACCTGCCGTACGGGGCAAGTCTGCTTCCGGTGCAACCTCCCCTTCTGCATGGCGGCCAATTCTTCGGCACATGGGGAGCGTAAGGCACCACAGCTGCAGGCGCTCATGAATCACTCCGACGTGGCTCTCGGGGCACTTCGTTCTCAACCGGATCTCGGGTCTCTCCGACTCCGACTCCGACTCCGACTCCGACTCGCTACTAGTCCACCCGCAGGCGATCTTTCAACGCTTCGTCACGACTCCGCCGAACTTGGCTCGCTCGCTCGTCTCCGACCTCACGGGCAAGGCTGCCCGCCAGATGATCGAGGCGTTGATCGCGGGTGAGCGAGACCCTCGTCGGCTTGCCACGACGACCTCGATCGCTTCGACGAGCTGGCCCGACGATCGGTCGGCTCGGCGCCGAGTTGTACCGGGTGGCGGTGAAGAGGTCGCCATCGCCGGAAGCAGTGGAATTCTCTATCGTTTGCCGCATGGCCACGGATTCCGCTGCGGTGAACAACAGCTCGACCACCTTCCCGCGCTGCGTGGACCGTCTCCGGGCCGGTCAATCCCTGGTCGATCTCGTTGACGAGCTGCTGGGGCAGTTGACGCCGGCCGAGAAGCTTGGCCTACTCGACGGCGACATCCCGTTCTGGGACGGGATCGCCGACATGCACGCGAACGGGTACAACCGGACGCCGATCCCTATGGGGTGCGTCGAGAGGCTCGGGATACCAGGACTCCTGTTCTCGGACGGCCCCCGGGGCGTGGTCATGGGACACTCCACGGCCTTTCCCGTCTCGATGGCCCGGGGTGCGACCTGGGATCGCGACTTGGAAGAAAGGGTCGGCGCCGCCATCGGCCTCGAAGGGCGCGCCCAGGGGGCGAACTTCTTCGGCGGCGTGTGCATCAACCTGCCTCGCCACCCGGCCTGGGGCCGCGTGCAGGAGTCCTACGGTGAGGATCCGCTGCTGCTCGGCGAAATGGGGGCGGCGCTGGTCCGTGGCGTCCAGCCCAACATGATGGCTGTGGCCAAGCACTACGCCCTCAATTCAATGGAGAACGCGCGATTCACCGTGGACGTGACAGCCGACGACGCCACGCTCCACGAGGTGTTCTTGGCCCACTTTCGCCGGGTGGTCGACCAAGGCGTGGACGGGATCATGACCGCGTACAACTCGGTCAACGGCGAATGGGCCGGAGAGAACGAGGGTCTCCTCGAAGGGGTGCTGCGCGGCCAATGGGGCTTCGCCGGCGTCACGGTCTCCGACTTCATCTGGGGCCTGCGCGATGCCGCCCAATCCCTCCGGGCCGGCCTCGACGTGGAAGAGCCCTTCGCCCAGCAGCGCGCCGAGCATCTGCCCGAGGCGATCCGGAGCGGTTCCGTGACCGACGAGCATGTCGAGCGCGCCGCCCGCCGGATCCTCAGCACCCAGCTGCGCTACTACGCACGGCGCGAGGATGCCGAGCCGTCGCCCTCCGTGGTGTTCTCGGAGGGACACCGTGCCCTGGCCCGCGACGTTGCCTGCCGGGCCATGGTCCTGCTGCAGAACGACGCCATCGGAGGGCGCCCTCTGCTCCCTCTCGACGCCGGGGGGCTGACCAGCATGGCCGTGATCGGACGGCTGGCCGACGTTGCCAACACGGGTGATCACGGATCGTCGGATGTGCGCTCCCCGAAAGTTGTGACGCCGCTCGAGGGCCTGCGCGCCGCGCTCCCTGCGGTCGAGATCACTCATCTGGCGGTGGATGATGCGACTCTCGCGGCCGATGCCGCACGAGCGGCAGACGTCGCCGTCGTAATTGTGGGCTACACCGCCGAGGACGAAGGGGAGTACATCGGGAGCGAGGCCTTCGCCGACCCGCGGTTGCTGGCCACCTTTCCACCGCTCGGAGACTCGGCCGCAGAGCAGCTCATGGAGGGGCTCGGGGGGGACGGCGCCGGGGTCATGATCGGCGGTGAGGGCGCGGGTGGGGACCGCCTGAGCCTGCGCCTCCGTCCGGTCGATGCCGAGATCATCCATGCGGTTGCCGCGGCCAACGTCCGCACCATCGTGGCGATCATCACGGCCGGCGCCGTCATCACCGAGGAATGGCGCCACGCCGTCCCCGCCGTGCTGCTCAGCTGGTACTCCGGGTCCGAGGGTGGTCATGCACTGGCCGATGTGTTACTCGGGCGCGTCGACGCATCCGGACGGTTGCCGTTCTCGATCCCGACGTCCGAGGCGCATCTCCCCTTCTTCGACCGCGACGCCACCGCCATCACCTACGACAAGTGGTTCGGGCAACGCCTGCTCGACCGGGACGGCCACACTGCCGCGTTCCCGCTCGGGTTCGGGTTGTCCTACACCGACTTCGCCGTCTCTGACCTCACCGTCGATGACCTCGTCGGCGACAGCTTCGGTGCATCCGTGACCGTCATGAACACCGGGCAACGCGCGGGTCGCCACGTCGTGCAGCTCTACGCGCGGCTCGAGGCGGGTGACGACTTCCCGAGCCGGGTGCTGCTCGGCTTCGGCGCCGTCGCTCTGGGCCCCGGAAACGCGACACGCCTGGAACTGACCGGATCGACCCGGCCGCTCCAGCGCTGGACCGAGCGCGGGTTCGAGGCCGCCGCTCCATGTGTGGTCATCGAGGCCGCCGCGTTCGCCGGCCATCCCGGCGTCCTGGCCACACCCGTCTCGTTCCAACTCTCCTGACAGGGCGGCCCGACGTCAGTCGTTCGTGTTCGTCCCGGCGTTCGCGTAGGCCTGGGCGGCCTGCGCCTCCCATTTGCGCTCGATGTCGCCAAAGTGCCAGATGGCCAGGGCCACGATCCAGGTCGCGACGAAGACGCCGACGATGATGAATCCGGCCCGATTGATGTTGAACTTCTCGATGAGACCCCAGAGACCGCCGTTTCGATTGGTCTCTTGACCAATGAGTCCGACGAGCTCGACCGTTCCGATGAAGAGAGCAATGAACACTGACAGCCCGGTGATCGTCAGGTTGTAATAGATCTTCCGGATGGGCTTCGAGAAGGCCCAGTCGTACGCGAAATTCATGAAGCACCCGTCGATCGTGTCAAAGAGGCACATGCCGGCGGCGAAGAGGACCGGGAGGGAAATCACCGCGTAGAAGGGGAGCCCGCCGACGACGGCTGATCCGGCGAGCACCAGGAGGGCCACCTCGCTGGCGGTGTCGAAGCCCAGCCCGAAGAGCACCCCAACCGGGTACATCTTCCATGGTGAATCGACGCGCTTCGCGTAGCCCCCGAGGAACCGGTTCATCACTCCTCGAGCGTCGAGTTGGCGTTCGAGTTCGGCGTCGTCGTACCTGCCTTGGCGCATCTCCCGGCTCACCTTGATGATGGAGAACAGAACGACGAGGTTGAGGAGACCGATCAGACACAAGAAAGTCCCCGAGATCGACGTGCCGATGATCCCGGTCCAATGATGCAGCGTCGAGGTGTTGTCCTTCACCGCCCCGTTGAGTGCCCGGATTCCGAAATTCAAGAGCACGGCGAGAATGAAGACGACGCTGGAGTGACCCAGCGAGAAGAAATAGCCGACGCTGAGAGGGCGTTCACCCTCCTGGATGAGCTTGCGGGTGGTGTTGTCGATGGCCGCGATGTGATCGGCGTCGAATGCGTGTCGCATCCCGAGGGTGTAGGCGAGCACACCCGTCCCGAAGCCGAAGAGCTCGGTCTTGTTGACGTGGTAGTGACCGTGCAGAGCCAGGACCAGCATGCCCCAGCCCAGGATGTTGAGACCGACAACGGTGGCGGCCATCGCCCCCGCCGTGGCCCACTCCCTGCGGGTCAGACCGTTGCGAATCTTGGAGATTCGACCGATCTGGTCCGCCATGTCGTGCTCTCCTCGGGTGCGTCGGGCAGCTGCCAAGTCGCTATCGCAAGGCTAAAGCAACTGCGAATGATTTGCAAGAAGTTACGGGGCCTTACAGTGGATGTGATGGGCGTACCGCTCGATGCAAATGCACCCCGGCACGATGTCAGCTGCGTCGATGACGTGCTTGCCCTCGTTCGTGAGAGCGGGGGCCGGGTGACCACCTCGCGACGGTTGCTGCTCGAGGCCATCTTCAACGACCCCGGCCATCACAGCGCCGAGAATCTGGCGGCGATCGTCCAGGCCAGGTCCCCGGACGTGCACCTGTCCACGATCTACCGCAACTTGGACGAGCTGGAGCGGCTCGGGGTGATCGTGCATTCCCATCTCGGGCACGGGCCGGCGACCTACCACCTGGCAGCGAGTGCGCACTGCCACTTCGTATGTGAGAACTGCGGCGAAGCGGTGAAGGCTCCGGACGAGTTGTTCGTGGGCCTGGCCGAGCGCGCGCAGACGCAGTTCGGCTTCGCCATCGACCCTCACCACTTCTCGATTCTCGGTCGCTGCCGCAACTGCCAATAGTCCCCGGCGCTCACCGCTGGGGCGGGTGGGCGGAAAACGACTCGATCCCGATGGTGAGCGAGCCGTCCGGCTCGACTCTCTAAGGTTCGGCTCCATGCCCGACACTGCCGGCCCCACCATCGTGGCGATGGACGCCACGGCGCTGCTCGGGGTGCGGACGGGTGTCGGTGCGTCCGTCGCCGGGTTCATCAACGCTGTGGCCACCCATCCTGACCTCGACGTCGTCGGGTTCGCCCTCAGCGCACGCGAAGGGGGAGCCCTCTCGGGGCGTCTCCCTGTCGGGGTCAGGCCGGGGCGACGGGTCCCGATCCCGGCCGGCGCCCTGCTCCGGACGTGGGGGCGCATCGACCACCCCCCAGCGGAGTGGTGGACCGGCCCGGTCGACGTCGTGCACGGCACCAACTTCGTCGTGCCACCCTCACGGAAGGCGGCCCGGCTGATGACCGTGCACGACCTGACCCCGCTGCGCTTCCCCGAGCTCTGCCACTCGACATCGCTGCGGTATCCCGGCCTCATCCGTCGCGCCGTCGACCAGGGCGCCTCGATTCACACGGTGTCCCAGGCCATGGCCGAGGACGTCATGGATCACTTTCATGTCGGGGTCGATCGGGTGCACGTGATCCACAACGGGCTCACGCCACTCGATCGCCCGCGCCGACGAGACGAGGCGGAACCCCCGTACATTCTCGCCATCGGGACGGTGGAGCCGCGCAAAGGACTCCCCGACCTCGTGGCGGCCTTCGACCGCATCGCCGGGGCGATTCCCGACGTCCATCTCAAGATCGCCGGGCCTCCCGGGTGGGGCGAAGATGCGCTCGCCGATGCCCTCCGAGTCGCCCGGCACGCCGGGAGGATCCATCGCACCGGGTGGACCGACGATCGGAGCTCCCTCATCGCGGGTGCGCGGCTGCTCGCCTATCCCTCGATCTACGAGGGGTTCGGACTGCCACCGCTCGAAGCGATGTCCCTCGGCGTGCCGGTGGTCGCGACGACGGCGGGCGCGATCCCAGAGGTGGTCGGCGATGCCGCCCTCCTCGTCGCTCCCCGTGACGTGGCCGCCCTCTCGGAGGCACTGCTGCTGGTGTCGCAGGACAACCCCACCCGGGAGATGTTGATCGCGGCCGGGACCCGACAGGTCGGGCGGTTCTCCTGGGAGACGGCGGGTCAGCAGCTCGCGCTGCTCTACCGGACCCTCGCCGATGCCCGGCGCTGAAGATTCGCGCCCCCACCGGGTACGTGCAAACATCGGCCCATGCCGGCACTGGACACGGCGTCCCCGATGACGCGCAGCGCCGAAACCCGGTTGCCGGGTGACCACGAACGTGCACCCGGGCTGATCGAGCGCTGGTGGGGTCGTCGGGGCCTGATCCTCGAGGCGCTCGGCGTGGCCTGGCTGCCGTGGCTCACGGCGCGGGCCGTCACGCTCCTGGCGCTGGGCCTGGCGAAGTACGAGGTGAGGCACTTCCACATCACCGACCTCAAGGCGGTCCTCGAAACGCACTACGGGCTCCTGGGTTCGGACGCCGGTTGGTACCAGAGCATCGCCGCCCACGGGTACGGGGCGCTGCCCCGGTCCGCCATCCGGTTCTTCCCGCTGTTGCCGTTGCTCGACCGCGGCCTGAGCGACGTCACCCCGCTGACCGTCGGTATCGCGTCGCTTCTGACAACCAACCTCGCCAGCCTCATGGTGGCGATCGGGATCTACGCGCTGGTCCGGGCCGAGTTCGGGGACCGGGCCCTCGCCCGGCGCACGGTATGGCTGATGATGCTGGCTCCTCCGGCCTTCGTCTTCGTGATGGGGTACTCGGAGTCGGTCCTCGTCCTGCTGGCGATCGCTTTCTTCGTCGCCATCCGACGGGGGAGCTGGTGGTGGGCCGGCCTGTTCGGGTATCTCGCCGGAACGGCCCGGCCGATCGGCTGCCTCCTGGTCGTCCCGGCCCTGATCGAGGTCATCCGCTCGTGGCCGACCGGCCGCTGGAGCCGATGGCCGGGGAAGGTCGTGGCGATCGTCTCCTCCGTCGCCGGGACGGTGACGTATCTCGGCTGGGTCAGTGCGGAGTTCGGGGGCTTCTTCGAGCCGCTCAAGATCCAGCAGCAACAGGCCCACCACGGGACGCTCGCCGATCCGGTCGTCACGATCTCCCACGCACTGACCAACCTGGCGCACGGTCACCACATCGGCGACGCCTTGCACGTCCCATGGATCGGGATCGTCGTCGTGCTGCTCCTCGTTGCCTTCTGGCGCCTGCCCGTGTCGTACGCGGCCTTCGCGTTGTGCATCGTCGTCGTCGCGTTGTCGGGGTCGAACCTCGACTCGTTCGAGCGCTACGCGTTGAGTGCGTTCCCCCTCGTGATCGCGGCTGCCACCCTGCTCAGGTCCGGACGGGTCGCCGGCCTCACCTACGTACTGTGCGGAGCCGGCATGGCCATCTACGCCGTCTTGGCGTTTCAGGGGGCCTACGTCCCCTAGGGCGGCCCCGATGGCTGCACCCTGTACCCGCCTGCTCGCCTGCTCACTGCTCGTCTCTGAGGCCGGCCCTCAGGGCGGAGTCCCACGGCGGCGCCCCCGCGGTGGGCGAAGATGGCTCGATGTCCGCCCGCTCCGAGCCGCCGCAGGAGCACTCGAAGGCCGGTCTCGGCGAGCCCCGCTGGCCCATGGCGCTCGCCGTCGTCGCCGCGGGCCTGCTCCGGGCAGCGCTCCCGCACGAGTTGCGCATCGGGGACGCGGCCTGGCTCGCCCTCGTCATCGTCGTCGGGCTGCTGGCCGTCCTCATCGTCGGCGACCCCGGCCGCATCGACCGGGATCGGCCTTGGCTCCACAACCTGACCAGCGTGCTCATCGGCCTGATCACCGTCGCCAACGCGGACGCCGCCGTGCGGCTCGTGGTCGGCATCGTCGACGTGTCGAGCTTCACCCAGAACGCCAAGGTGTTGCTGGCCAGCGGTGCCGAAATCTGGCTCACCAACATCATCGCCTTCGCCCTGTGGTTTTGGAACCTCGACCGGGGCGGGCCGGCGGCCCGCGCTGCGGGCATCGGCCCCCGCCCGGCCCTGATCTTCCCCGAGATGCTGCACACCGAGCACGTTGAGGAGGGCTGGTATCCCGTGTTCGTCGACTATTTCCACTTTGCGTTCGCCACCGCCGCCGCGTTCAGCCCGACCGACGTGTCGGCGGTCAAGACCTGGGCGAAGCTCATGATGATGGCCGAGTCGGCCATCTCTCTCGTGGTCGGGATCCTCGTCGTTGCGCGGGCCGTCAACATCTTGAAATAACCGGCAGGGAGGCCCGGACGCGCCCGGGCGACCCAGGAACAATGATGGGTCGATGCACCTCGAGGGCCCATGTCGCGGCGGTCAGCGTCGTTGGCCTCGTGGCGCCGGCGCCCTGTCGTCGTGCGGCAACTTCCCGACGAAGAACGCAGTCCGCAATATCTCCAGCACGACCACTTCGCCGGGCCTGGCCTGGGCTTGCTATTCCGTGGGCAGGGCAACGCCCCAGTGAGCGGGCCAGACTCCAGCGGCGCGACCCCGGCCGGCGCCGCGGCCGAGCCCCTGGCGCTGTCGAGCGGGCGGGGCCGCTGGGTCCTGGCGGCCACGGTGCTCGGCTCGAGCATCGCCCTGCTCGATGCGACAGTCGTCGGCATCGCGCTCCCCTCCATCGGCCGCGACTTCCACGGGGGCGTCGGCACCCTGCAGTGGGTGGTCACCGGGTACTCGCTCACGCTGGCGGCGTTCCTCCTCCTCGGGGGATGCGCTGGGCGACCACTACGGACGCAAGCGGATCTTCTCGGTCGGGGTCATGTGGTTCGCTGTCGCCTCGGCCGTCTGCGGCATCGCGCCGAGCGCCGGGCTGCTCATCGCTGCCCGGGTGCTCCAGGGCATCGGCGGCGCGCTGCTGGCGCCAGGAAGCCTGGCCATCCTGCAGGCGTCGTTCCGACCCGACGACCGGGCGCGCGCCATCGGCGCCTGGTCGGGCCTGGGCGGCGTGGCCGGCGCCGCCGGGCCGCTGGTGGGCGGCTACCTCATCGCCGTCGGCTCGTGGCGCTGGGTCTTCTTCATCAACCTGCCCGTGTCCGCCGCCGTGATCATGATCACGGCCCGCCACGTGCCCGAGACGCGTGACCCGACGAGCAGCGGCCACGTCGACACCGCCGGGGCCGCACTGGCGGTCGTGTTCCTCGCCGGCCTGACGTACGGGCTCATCGAGGCACCGACGCGCGGGTGGTCCAGCCCGGCGGTGGTGGCTTGCCTCGTGGTGGCCGCCGTCGCCGCGCCCGCCTTCCTCTTCGTCGAGCACCGCCGGGCCCAACCGATGCTCCCCCTCCGGCTGTTCCGCTCCCGCCAGTTCAGCGGGGCCAACGGCGTGACCTTCGCCGTGTATGGCGCCCTCGGTGGTGCCCTCTTCCTGCTCCCCGTCGAGCTGCAGATCGTCAAGGGCTACACCCCGCTCGAGTCCGGTGTGGCGTTGCTCCCGCTGACGCTGATCATGCTGGCTTTCTCCGCCCGGTCGGGCGCGCTGTCGGCGCGGATCGGCCCCCGCCTGCAGATGACGGTGGGACCGCTCATCGTCGGCGCCGGCCTGGTTCTCCTGACCCGGGCCGCCGACCCCGGCAGCTACTGGACCCAGGTCTTCCCCGCCGTCCTGTTGTTCGCCATCGGGCTGGCTGTCACCGTGGCCCCGCTGACGTCCACGGCGATGGGCGCCGCGCCGCCCGAGCACTCCGGCGTCGCCTCGGCGATCAACAACGTGGTCGCCCGGGCCGCCAGCCTTCTTGCCGTGGCCGTCCTGCCACTGCTGGCCGGCCTGACCGGTGCCGCCGCCCTCACCAGTACCGAGCTGGCCAGCGGGTTCCGCACCGCAATGGTGATCTCGGGCGCCGTCTGTGCCGCCGGTGGCCTGCTGGCCGCGCTGACCATCCGCAACCCCGCCCGTTCGCCGGACGCCGTGGTCGCAGCCGAGGCGGGGGAACCCACCTGGAACTGCGGGGTCAGCGGCCCCCCGCTCAACCCCTCGCTGGTCGCCGCCGGCTCGCAAACGGACTAACCACCCCGATGTGCGGCCGGCGCGCCCGTCGGCAAAGGTAGGCCCCGTGCCGCCCACCGCCCGCCAGGAGCCCGTCCCGCCCGTCTTCGCTCCGGCGCCGCTCGGGCCGCTGACCCTGCGCAACCGCATCATCAAGGCGGCGACATTCGAGGGCGTGACGCCCGGCGGCACGGTGAGCGACGAACTCATCGACTTCCATCGCCTGGTCGCCGCCGGTGGGGCGGCCCTCTCCACGGTGGCCTACCTGGCGGTCTCGCCGGAGGGGCGGACCGACCGCCACTGCCTCCAGCTCAGCGCGGACACGGTCCCGGGACTGCGCCGCCTGACCGATGCCGTCCACGCCGAAGGTGCCGCGGCGGCGGCGCAGATCGGCCACGCCGGACCGGTGGCCAACGCCCGCTCCAACGGTGCCCCCGCCCTCTCGCCCTCCGGCGGCTTCACGCCCATGGGCTCGCGCCTGCGCGCCGTCGACGTCGCCGGCATCGAGCGCATCACCGAGGACTACCGGCGTGCGGCCGGGCTGGCGGTGGAGGCCGGTTTCGACAGCATCGAGGTGCACGTCGGTCACAACTACCTCCTCAGCGCGTTCTTGAGCCCGAAGCTCAACCGGCGCGACGACCAGTTCGGCGGGTCGGTGGAGAACCGCGCCCGCTTCGCCCGCACGGTCCTGCGCACGGTACGCGACGCGGCGGGCCCGGGCGTCGCGGTCACGGCCAAGCTCAACATGGCCGACGGCGTCGACGGCGGACTGTGGCTCGACGAGAGCGTCGAGATCGCCCGGCTCTTCGAGGCCGACGGCGCGCTCGACGCGCTGGAGCTCACAGGCGGCAGCTCGCTGGCCAATCCGATGTACCTCTTCCGAGGTGACGCGCCGCGGCGGGAGTTCGGGGCGACGCTGCCGGCGGCGGTGCGGCTCGGCTTCCGCGTCATCGGTCACCGCTTCCTCCGCGCCTACCCCTACGAGGAAGCGTTCTTCCTCCCGTACGCGCGGCAGTTCCGGCGCGCGCTCTCCACCCCGCTCATCCTTCTCGGCGGTATCACGGAACTGGCGACGATCGAGAGTGCGCTCGCCGAGGGCTTCGCGTTCGTCGCCATGGCCCGCGCCCTGCTGCGAGAGCCCGATCTGCCGAACCGCATGCGGGCCCGCACCTCGACCACTTCATTGTGCATCCACTGCAACAAGTGCATGCCCACGATCTACTCGGGAACGCGCTGCGTCCTGGTGACGGGTCCTCCGGGGTAGGCGGTCGCCCCGATTCCGCCCGAGTGATTTGTCTCTACGCCGCGACCGGCGGCCGGCGCCCCGCCCACGGGGCCGCCTGCTCGAGCTGGCCGGCCAGCGACAGCAAGGTCTCCTCGTCGCCGAAGCGCCCGACGAACTGCACGCCGATCGGCAACCCGCCCCCGCTCCAGTGCAACGGCAGCGAGATCCCGGGCTGGCCCGTCACGTTGAACGGCGGCGTGAACGGGACGTAGGACGCGGCACGGAAGAGGCCGGTGAGCGGCTCGCCCGGCGGGGAGTCGAAGGTGCCCAGCGGCGCCGGCGGCTCGCCCAGCGTCGGCGTCAACAAGACATCGATCCCTTCGAAGTACTCGGCGATCCCGCGGCTGATGTGCTGCAGCTCCTGCATCGATCTGAGGTACTGACCCCCGTTGACAGAGCGGCCCAGCTCGACGAGGGCCCAGCTCAACGGCTCCAGATCAGCCTCCGATGCCGCCCGTCCCACCCGGGCCTCCCAGTCCTCGATGGCCCAGGCGTTGCCGCAGGCCCACTGGTTGATGAAGTGGACGAGGAAAGCGTCCCCGTCGACCGACAGGGCCGCCTCCTCCACCTGGTGCCCGAGCGACTCGCAGAGGGAGGCCGTGGTCCGGACCGCCGTCACACAGTCGGCGTGCACCTCGCTGCCCGTGGGCGACGCCGCCATGACGGCCACGCGCAGCCGCGACCGTGGCGTCGCGGCGGCGGCGGCGAAGGAGGGACCGCTGAGCGGGGGGGCCCAGTAGGGATCGCCGGGCATCGGACCCGCGGTCACGTCGAGGATGGCCGCCGAGTCGCGCACCGAGCGCGTCACCACGTGCTCGGCCACCAGGCCGCCCATCAGGTCGCCGTAGTTGGGGGCAAGCGAGTTGCGCCCCCGGGTCGGCTTCAGCCCGACGAGACCGCAGCACGATGCGGGAATCCGGATGGAGCCGCCACCGTCGTTGGCGTGGGCGGCCGGCACCATGCCCGAGGACACGGCGGCGGCCGAGCCGCCCGACGACCCCCCGGTCGAGTGGTCCGTGTTCCATGGATTGCGCGAGGGCCCGAAGCGGTGGGGCTCGGTGGTCGGCAAAATGCCGAGCTCCGGCGTATTCGTCTTGCCGCAGATGACGAAGCCCGCATCGATGTAGCGCTGCGTCAGGGCCTGGGTGACGGAGGAGCGGTAGTCGCCGGCGAACGCCAGGCCCTCGTTGAAGGGCGTGCCGGCGAGCTCCGCGCCGAGGTCCTTCAACAGGAAGGGCACACCACGGAAGGGGCCATCGGGCAGCGAGCCCGACGCCTCGGCCCGGGCCCGTTCGAAGAGCTCGTGGATCACGGCGTTGAGTTCGGGGTTGAGCTGCTCGATCCGGGTGATGGCCGCACCCACCAGTTCGGACGGCGAGACTTCCTTGCTGCGGACGAGCTCCGCCTGTGCCGTCGCGTCCAGCCATGCCGTGTCGTCGCTCATGGCGTGCACGGTACGCGATGCCGGCGCCGGCGCGCCCTCTCACACGCGGGCGGGCGTGCTCGTTTCGTCCGACGGAATGGCAGGCCCGGTGTCGGTCCCGAGGCGGCGCGCCCCGGTCCGGATGGCCACGGCCTCGGTGACCGTGACGTCCGCGCCACAGGTCAGGCAACGTCGGCGGTCGTCAAGCTCGCCGCCGCAGCCACGGTGCTGGAGGATCATCGGTCGCTCGCCGCCCTCGAGGGCGTGCCGGTCCCCCCATTGGAGCATGGCCACCAGCACCGGCCACAGGTCGGCGCCCTTCTCGGTCAGCCGGTACTCGGAGCGCAGCGGGCGCTCCTGGTAGGGCCGCTTGACCAGGATCCCCTCCTCGACCAGCCGCTCCAGGCGCACCTGCAGCACGTTGCGGGCGACGCCCAGGTCCCGCTGGATGTCCTCGAAGCGCCGAATGCCAAGGAAGACGTCCCGGACGATGAGCAGGGTCCAGCGCTCACCGATGACCTCCAACGTCGAGGCCACCGGGCAGTACTGGGTGGGATAGTCCCGCTTGAGCATCCCTCCAGCATAACTCACAATTATCGCGGGTGGGTTGTTTTATGAAACTTTCTCCTCTACAGTCAGTTGCATGATAGAACCCACAGAGGTCGAAACCACCCGCCCCGGGCGTTCCCGCCCGTTGCTCACCGCCCTCATCGTCCTCACCGGGGTGTTCCTGTCCTCGCTCGACCTGTTCATCGTCAACATCGCCTTCCCCAGCATCTCGACCACCTACCACGGCGAGAGCCTGAGCTCGCTCTCGTGGGTGCTCAGCGCCTACACCATCGTCTTCGCGGCAGTCCTGGTGCCGGCCGGACGCTGGTCCGACCGGGCCGGCCGCAAGCGGGCCTTCCTGATCGGGCTGGCCGTCTTCGCCGGCGCGTCAGCTCTGTGCGCCGTTGCACCGTCCCTCGAATTCCTCGTCGGCGCCCGCGTCCTCCAGGCCACGGGCGGTGCGCTCATGCTGCCCACCTCTCTCGGTCTGCTGCTTCCCGCCTTCGGCCCGGCTCGCAAGGGCGCCGCCATCGGCCTGTGGTCCGCGGTCGGCGGCGCAGCCGCCGCGTTCGGCCCTCCCATCGGCGGCCTGCTGGTGCAGGCCAGCTGGCGGTGGGTGTTCCTGGTCAACCTGCCGTTCAGCGTCGTGGCGCTCGTGCTCGGCGTGCGCCTGTTGGACGAGGTGCGTGACCCGGACGCCCACAAGTCCGATCTCCTCGGGGCCGGCCTCTTGACCGTCGCCGTGGCCAGCCTCGTGGCCGGAATCGTCGAAGGCTCGGACTGGGGCTGGTCGAGCGGGCGGATCATCGGCGCCTTCGCGCTGGCGGCCGTGACGGGCGTCGGGGTCGTGGTGCGCTCGTTCCGGCACCCAAACCCCATCATCGAGCCCGCTGTCATCCGCCACCGCGCCGTGGCGCTGGCAGACCTGAGCTCGCTCGCCTTCTTCGGCGGCTTCGGTGCCATGGTCCTCGGCGGCGTCCTCCTGCTGACCGGCGTGTGGCACGAGTCGGTGCTCCGCGCCGGGTTCATGATCGCTCCCGGTCCGCTCCTGGCCGGGCTCACCGCGTTCCCGGGCGGCCTCCTGGGCGCCCGCTTGGGGCACCGGGTCGTGGGCACGGTCGGCTCCCTGTTCTTCGCGGCCGGTGGGGTGTGGTGGATCACCCACGTCAGCGCCGTGCCGGACTGGACGGGGGCCTACCTGCCCGGCAGCCTGTTGGGCGGCTTCGGCGTCGGCCTCATGCTGCCGTCGCTCGGCGGCGCCGCCACGGCACCGCTCCCGCCCCAGCGCTTCGCCACCGGCTCCGCGCTCTACGCCATGACCCGCCAGATCGGCATCGCCCTCGGGGTGGCGTGCCTGGTGGCCATCCTCGGCACTGCCACCGGCGCCACGGCGGTCACCGCCTTCCACCACGCCTGGGGCTTCATGGTCGGCTGCAGCCTGCTGGCCGGTCTCCTCCTCCAGGGCATCGGCAGCCGCGTCACCGAGACGGCCGACGCGTCCGTGTCCGCCGAGCCCCCGGCCGTGGCACCTGCTGCGCTCTACCCGCTCGCCGCCGGCAGATAGGCGGGGTTCGCCACCAGCAACTGATCACGCGCCGCCGCCGCCAGGGCGGGCGCCACGGACTCCCAGTCGTCGTCCAGCACCCCCGACCGCAGCGCGGTGGCCAGCGCGGCGTCGTCGGCGAAGCCGAGTTCGGCCACCCGTGCCGCGTGCGCCGCAGCGAGAGCCGGTCCGAGCCGCAGCTCGCGCTCGGCGATCCCCAACGCATTGCGCGCCACCCGCGCCTCGAAGCCGGCGGCCCCCTCACTGCGCTCCATGACGCCGTCGAGGTACTCGCGCACCGCCTCGACGAGCTCGGTCACGGTCGGGCGGCTGAAGGGCGCGGTCACTGGGTCCGCCGCGGCGGGTCCGGCGTCCCCGGGCGGCGGCGTGCCCAGCAGACCGAACAGATCCCACTCGCTCTCGCAGACGCGCCGGCCGATGGTCGCCAGCTCGACGGAGCGGGCGGCGCCACTCAGGTGCGCCGAGGCCTGCAGGGCGCAGATGGTGGCCCATTTGACGGTCGCGTACACCTGCCACCAGTGCACGCGCTCAGGCGTCATGGCCCCGCCGCCGGCCGCGGCGTAGGCAGCCAGCAGCTCGTCGAGCGCGCCGAAACCCCCGACCTCGCCGGTGCCCCCGAAGCGCCAGGCGGGGGCGCACAGCCATCCGATGTCCTCGGCCGGGTCGCCTGTGTGCGCCAGCTCCCAGTCGAGCACGCCGCGCAGCCCGTCCCGACCGACCAGGAGGTTGCCCATCCGGTAGTCACCGTGTACGGCGACGCGGGGCCCGTCCGGAGGCCGGTGGGCGGCCAGCCAGCGCACGCCGAGCTCGAGCGCCGGCCGCACCTCGCCCAGCCCATCGAGGAACGGGAGCGGGTCACCCAGCGGGTCGGACGGCGCCAGCCCGTCGATGGCGCCCGGGTCGATCGTGTGGATGGCGGCCAGGGCGCGGCCGGCCTGGGCCGTGAGGGCGCGGCGGGCCCCGGCCCATTCGTCGTCGCGCAGGATCTTGCGCGGGATCGTCTCGCCCTCGATGCGCTCCACCACCAGCCAGCCGGCGCCGAGGTCGTCGCCTTCGCCCAGCGCGACGACGCCCGGCACCGGCACGCCGGCGTCATGCGCCGCCCGCAGGAGCGCAGCCTCCGTGCGGACGCGGCCGCTCGGTGCGTTGATGCCGCGGTCCATCTGGAGGATGAGCGGGCGCGGGGCGTGGCCGGGCGTCTCCAGCTCGAACGCGCTCGTGACCCGCGAGGCGCCGCCGGAGAGCCGCCGCAGCCCGCGCACGGTGCCGTCCAGCCGGCGTCCGAGCGCGCCCGCCAGCTCCTCGGTGCTGCGTCGTGGAGCCATCCCTACTCGACGGGGACGACAGGCCTCCCGCCGTCGTCGAGCTGGTGCAGGTACTCGCAGATCCCGTAGCCGGTCTGCGCCGGGCCCGCCGGGTCCTGCGTAGGTCCAGCGGGCCAGCCCCTCGTTGACCATGGTGCCCCCGGCCCGGCCGATGTCGGCCACCCGCAGCACGTCGCCGCGCAGCGGGTAGACGCGGCCCGACTTGTCGACCACGTCGAGGTGGACCACACGGTGGGTGACCCCGTCGTCGGTCAGCTCGGTCTGCACGCGCCACTCGGCCACCGAGGTGGCCCGCGTCCCGTCCCACACCCAGCCGCGGTGCAGGTCGCCGGCGTCGGTGCCGAGGCGGATCCCGCCGAAGTGCATGTCCTCGCCGATATTGATGGAGAACCAGCGCCACATCTTCGGGCCGCCCCAGCGACGCGGGCCCCAGGACCGGTCCCGGTTGCCGTGCGCGCCGTGCCACTCGTGCCGCGTGCCGTCGACGGTGAGCGCGCCCGTCCAGCGCCCGGCCTGCTCGAGGTGCCCCTTGCCGACCGTGCCGGCGGCCGCGGCCGCCTGGGCCGATTTCGGGCCGCCGCTCGGCTGCCCGTCGGTCCCGATGGCGGGCGTGACGGCATCGAAGCGCACGTCGAGGGCCACCGGTACAAGGCGGGTCGCCGAGTCGCCCCGCACGCAGGGCCGCGCCTGCACCTCGCCCTCCATGGTCAGGCGCCACGACTGCAGCGGCTCGAGCATCTCGTAGCGGACCGCACCCACCTCGAGCACGGAGTCGACCATGTCGCGCTGCTCCTTGACCCATCGGTACTCGCCGAGCTGCCCGTCGGGCAGCCAGAGCGACAGGCCGACGTCCATCGTCCCTTCGTTGGGCCGGATGCCGATGCGGCTGAACAGGCCCGAGTCCGTGCCCGGGTCGTAGGCGTTGAAGTAGTAGGACTCGCTCCAGGCACTATCGCCTTCGACGGGGTGGGCCAGGTCGTGGCGGGCATCGAGGATCGGCATGGCTACACCATTGTCTGTCCGGCGCTCACGTTCAACGCCTCGCCGGTCACGCCGCGGGCCCCGTCGGAGAGCAGCCAGCAGATGGCGCTGGCGATCTCGTCGGCGCTCTGCAGACGCCCGAGCGGGATCTCGCGGGCGATGTAGGCCGCCAGGCCCTCGGGGCCGCCCATCAGGTTCTCGAACATGGCGTCGCGGTTGACGAGGTCGGTGTCCACCGTGCCCGGGCACACCGCGTTGACCGCGATGCCCTGGGCGCCCAGCTCGGTCGCCATGGTCTGGGTCAACAAGATGATGCCCGCCTTGGCCGCGCAGTAGGCGCCGAGGAAGTGGAAAGCGCGCTTGCCGGCCTGGCTCGACACGTTGCAGATGCGACCGCCCACCCCGGCCGCGAGCATCCGGTTGGCGCAGGCCTTGGACACCAACCACGTCCCGACCACGTTCACGTCGAGCACGCGACGGAACTCCTCGGCCGGCACGGTGAGCAGCGGGCCCAGCCCGAACCCCGGGCCGCTCCCTCCCGCCACGTTGGCCACCAGGGTCACGGTCCCGAGCTCCTCGGTGACCCGGTCGACGGCGGCCTCCACCGCGGCCTCGTCGGCGACGTCGGCCTGCACCGTGGCGACGCGGGCACCGAGAGCGGAGAGCTCGGCGGCAAGGGTGTCGAGATCGCTGCTGCTGCCGGTGCCGTGGAAGGGAGCGTCGTCGTAGGGGTGCGCGATATCAAGGCAGCCCACGTCGGCTCCGCCACTGGCCAGGGCCACGGCCGTGGCCCGGCCGATGCCACGTGGACGGGCCGCACCGGTCACCAGTGCGACACTCCCGGCGAACGGGCGTCCTGCGGGATCTTGTGTGAAACTCACCGGGCAAACGTAGCGACGAATGCGGGCGGCCGCGCCGTCCGTGGGGGTGGCTCTGCCATGCGTGCGGCGGTGACGAGGGGTGGACGGCTGGTGCTGGGCGAGGTCCCCGAGCCCGCGCCGTCCTCGGGGCACGTCGTCGTGCGCTCGCTCTCCGCCGGCATCTGCGGATCCGACCTCCACGCGCTGGCCGACTTCGGGCACTTCACCGGGCTCATGGACTCCGTCGGCGTTCCCGCGCTGGACCCGGGCGCGGACTGCGTCTTCGGCCACGAGTTCTGCGCCGAGATCGTGGAGCACGGGCCCGACACGGCCGGCACCCTGCCGGTCGGCACCCGGGTCTGCTCGGTGCCGATCATCCTCGGCCCGACCGGGGTCGAGCAGATCGGCTACTCCAACACCTATCCGGGCGCGCTGGCCGAGCACATGGTGCTCCAGGAGCTGCTGTGCCTCCCGGTACCCGATGCACTGGCCACCGACCTGGCGGCGTTGACCGAGCCGCTCGCCGTGGGCGAGCACGCCGTGGGGCTGGCGGGTCTGAGCCCCGGTCAGCCCTGTCTCGTCGTCGGCTGCGGCCCGGTCGGGCTGGCGGTGATCGCCGCGCTCAAGGGGCGAGGCCATGGTCCGGTGCTCGCCGCGGACTTCTCGCCGACCCGGCGCCGACTGGCCGAGGCCTTCGGGGCCGACGAGGTCATCGATCCCGCCGAGGGCTCCCCGCACGACCGGTGGCCCGACTTCGGCATCGCCCGCACGGTCATGGGGCGCATCGGCGCGGCCATGCTCGGCGCCGCCGTGCCGGACCCGGTGATCTTCGAGGCGGTCGGCGTGCCCGGCATGCTGCAGTCGCTGATCGCCGACGGCCCGCCGCACAGCCGGATCGTGGTGGTCGGGGTGTGCATGCACAGCGACACCATCGAGCCTTTCATGGCCGTGACCAAGGAGATGGAGCTGCGCTTCTCCTTCGGCTACACCCCCGAGGAGTTCGCGGCCACCCTCGGACGCCTGGCCGACGGCGTGCCCGGCGCCGACCTCCTCGTCACCGCCACGGTGGACCTGGCCGGCGCACCCGGCGCCTTCGACACTCTGCGCACACCGGGCGAGCACGGCAAGATCCTGGTGACGCCCTGACATGCCGCCACGCCACGCCCTTGCGAATTCGTGTGTCGCACCCGCCGGCGGGAAGTTCCGGCGGGATGTGCGGCGGGATGTGCGGCGGGATGTGCGGCGGGATGTGCGGCGGGATGTGCGGCGGGATGTGCGGCGGGATGTGCGGCGGGATGTGCGGCGGGACTATAAACCGATCCGTTGAGAGTTTTTTCGAAACATCACGGTCGAGACAGAGCGCCACACCACGCCAAGGACCGATGGCTCCACCACCGACACCACCGACCAAACCTGGAGAGCGATGACGACGATCGACGCCGACGGCCGACTCAAGTTCGGCATCTTCCTGGCCCCGTTCCACCCGGTCGGCCAGAACCCGACCTTGGCGCTCGAGCGCGACCTGCAGCTCATCGAACATCTCGACGAGCTCGGCTTCGACGAGGCCTGGTTCGGCGAGCACCACTCCGCCGGCTACGAGATCATCGCCTCGCCCGAGGTGTTCATCGCCGCCGCGGCGCAGCGCACGAGGCACATCCGCCTCGGCACGGGCGTGTCGTCGCTGCCCTACCACCACCCCTTCATGCTGGCCGACCGCATGGTGCTGCTCGACCACCTGACGCGGGGACGCGTCATGTTCGGCGTCGGCCCGGGCGCCCTCCCCTCCGACGCCTTCATGATGGGCATCGACCCGGCCAAGCAGCGCGACATGATGGAGGAGTCCCTCGAGGCCATTCTCCGGCTGCTCGGAGGCGAAACGGTCTCCGTGGAGACCGAGTGGTTCAAGCTCGTCAAAGCCCGCCTGCAGCTGCGGCCCTACCAGCGGCCCTTCCCCGAAGTCGCCGTGGCGGCGCAGGTATCACCGGCCGGGCCGCGGGCCGCCGGCCGCTTCGGGTGCAGCCTCCTCTCCATCGGCGCCACCTCCGCCGGCGGCTTCGACGTCCTGGGCATCCACTGGGACGTCATGGAGGAGCGGGCCGAGGAGTTCTCCACCACGGTCGATCGCAACGCGTGGCGTCTGGTCGGGCCGATGCACATCGCCGACACCAAGGAGCAGGCGGTGGCCGACGTGGCGTTCGGCCTGGAGGAGTGGGTCGACTACTTCCAGCGCGTGGCCGCACTGCCGCTGGCCCCCAACACCGAGAACTTCGAGTCGCTGGTCGACGCGCTCAACGCATCGGGCTTCGCCGTCATCGGGACGGTGGATGACGCCATCGCGCAGATCAGCCGCCTGCAGGCCCAGTCCAGGGGCTTCGGCACGTTCCTCCTCATGGGCCACGAATGGGCCGACACCGCGGCCACCCGCCACTCCTACGAGCTCATCGCCCGCTACGTGGCGCCCCAGTTCCAGGACTCGGCCGCCTCGCCGACCTCGAGCCGGGACTGGGCCGCCGAGAACCGCCCCGAGTTCATCGGCGCGGCGGGCAACGCAGTCATGTCCGCCATCCAGAAGCACCACGAGGAGAGGGCGGACAAGGCGGCCCGCACGGAGAACATGGAGAAGGTGACGCCCCATGGCTGAGGTGACGCACCGGCAGATCCCGACGAACGGGATCGAGCTGCACGTTGCGGTGGCTGGGCCGGCTGACGGCCCTCCCGTCGTCCTGTGTCACGGCTTCCCGGAGCTCTGGTACTCGTGGCGCCATCAGCTCGGCGCGCTGGCCGACGCGGGCTACCGCGCCTATGCGCCGGACCTGCGCGGCTACGGCGGGAGTGCGCGTCCAACCGAGGTCGGCGACTATGGCTCCGACAACCTGACCGGCGACTTGGCCGGGCTGCTGGACCACTTCGGCTACGACCGGGCGGCCTTCGTCGGCCACGACTGGGGGGCCATGGTGGTATGGGAGATGGGACGCCTGCACCCCTCCCGCGTGGGGTCACTCTTCAACATGAGCGTGCCGTACTCCAATGCGCCGGCGCCGCCCACGCAGATCTTCGACGTGATCTTCGAGGGCAAGTTCTTCTACATGCTCTACTTCCAACCGGTGGGTCCGGCCGAGGCTGAGTTCGAAGCGGACCCGCGCCTGTTCCTCCGGACGATGCTCTACTCGGCCGGCGGCGAGGCGATGGCCAACGCCAATCAGCTCGTCGGCGACTTCCCCCGCGAGGGCACCCGCTTCATGGACATCCTCTCCCCGGCTCCCGAGACGCTCCCGGGCTGGCTCACCGAGGATGACGTCGACGTGTACGCCGCCGCGTTCAAGAAGAGCGGCTTTTTCGGGCCGGTGAGCTTCTACCGCAACATGGACGCCAACTGGGAGCGCTCAAAGGACATCCCGCCGTCCGTCTACACCATGCCGACCGGCTTCATCACCGGCTCGCTCGACCCGGTGAACTCCATGATGCCGGGCGCGATCGAGGAAATGGCCGAGGCGATGCCCGACTTCCGGGGCGCCACGGTGGTCGACGGTGCCGGCCACTGGGTACAACAGGAGCGCCCGGCCGAGACCAACGCCGCCCTGCTGTCGTTCCTCGCCTCCGTGTGAGCGACCTCGTCGCGCTGCCACGCCAGCCCGCCGGCGTGGACTGGCCCACCGAGGGCTGGCCCGAAGGCGCGCTCCCGCCGGGTGTCGACCTGGCCCCGCTGCTCGACGAGGCCTTCGACGACGACGGGCCGCTCGCCCAGACATTCGCCGTCGTCGTGGTGCACGGCGGGCGGGTCGTCGCCGAGCGCTACCAGGGCGCGCTGGAGCACCTCGACCGCCCACCGACCCCGGTGACGGCCGAGACGCTGCTGCTCAGCTGGTCGATGGCCAAGTCGATGCTGCAGGCGGTGGTCGGCCTGCTGGTCGGCGACGCCAAGATAGACCTCGACGCCCCCGCCGCCGTGCCCGAGTGGGCTGATCCCGACGACCCCCGCCACGCCATCACGCTGCGCCAGCTCCTCGCCATGCGGGACGGGCTGGCCTTCGTGGAGGACTACGTCGACGACCGGGTCTCGGACGTGATGCACATGCTCTTCGGGGAGGGGCAGCCCGACATGGCGCACTTCGCCGCCGACCGCCCGCTGACGGCGCCACCGGGGACGCGCTTCAACTACTCGTCGGGGACCTCGAACATCATCTCGGGGGTGGTGGCCCGCATGCTGGGACCCGGCGAGCGCTACGCCCGCTTCCTGCACGGCCGGCTCTTCGGGCCCATCGGCATGGCGAGCGCCGACCCCGAGTTCGACGAGGCGGGCACCTGGGTGGCCTCGTCGTACGTGCGGGCGACGGCGCGGGACTTCGCGCGCTTCGGGCTGCTCTACCTGCGTGACGGGATGTGGAACGGCGTCCGCCTCTTGCCGCCGGGCTGGGTCGACTACGCCCGCACCTGGACCTCGGTGGACCCCGACGACGACAACCCCTATGGCGCGCATTGGTACGGCGTGGCCGGCGACACCCTCGGAACCTTCCGCGCGGCCGGCTACGAGGGGCAGTCCATCACCGTCTGCCCCGCCCTCGACCTCGTCGTCGTGCGCCTCGGCAAGACTCCGCTCGAGCGCAAGGCGAACCTGGTGCCGTGGCGCGCCGCCATGGTGCAGGCCTTCGCCGGTGCCTGCGCCCGCTGAGCCCGGGGCTCAGGCGCCCTTGGCGGTGGCGATGAACACGGGGATCTGCCGGTCCGTCTTCTCCTGGTACTCGGCGTAGGGCGGGTAGGCGGCCACCGAGCGTTCCCACCAGACCGCCTTCTCGTCCCCGCGCAACTCGCGCACCGACACGGCGAAGAGCTCGGGCCCGTCTTGGATCAGGACCTCGTCGGGGTGGCTCTCCAGGTTGTAGAACCACTCGGGGTTCTCGGGCGCGCCGCCCTTGGAGGCCACGAGCGCGTACTCGCCGCCGTGCTCGACCCGCATGACGGGGTTCTTGCGGACCTTGCCGCTCTTGGCCCCGCGGGTCGTCACGACGATGATGGGCATCCCCGTATCGAGCAGCGTGTTGGCCCGCTGGCCCCCGGAGGCCTCGTACTCGGCCACCTGGCCGCGGACCCACTCTGACGGGCTGGGCTCGTAGTCACCTTGGAGTGTGGTCATCAGCCAATCGTAGGGTGTCCGGGCTACTGTCCGACCGTGCCCCGCGACCCCATGACCGCGAGCGACGTCCTCGCCTTCCACCAGACCCTCTCCAACTGGGGCCGCTGGGGCGACGACGACCAGTTGGGCACGCTCAACCTGATCACTCCGGAGGTCACCGCCGCCGCCGCGGCGACGGTGCGCACAGGACGGTCCGTGTCATGTGCCCGGCCCCTCGACACCGTGCCGTCGGCGGACAACCCCTCGCCGGTGGCGCACCACATGACCGGCACGTTCACCGAGGGTATGGGGGCGGACTACTTCGCCATCGCGCCTCACGGCTTCGCCACGAGCCACCTCGACGCGCTGTGCCACATCTTCCACGAGGGACGGCTGTACAACGGCTACCCGTCCGAGGCCGTGACCGCCCACGGCGCGACCAAGCTCGGCATCCACCTCCTGCGTGCCGGCATCGTCACCCGGGGCGTGCTGATCGACATACCCGCCGTGCGCGGCGTCGAGGCGCTGGAGCCCGGCGAGGCCGTGTTCCCCGAAGACCTCGAGGCGGCCGAGGATCGAGCCGGCCTCACGGTGCGCCCGGGCGACGCGCTCGTGGTCCGCACGGGACGCTGGCGCTGGCGGCACGAGCACGGCGCCTGGGACGTCGGGCGCCTGGTGGCCGGTCTCGACGCCTCGTGCCTGCCCTGGCTGCGGGCGCGCGACGTGGCCACCCTGGGCAGCGACGGGGTCTCCGACGTGCTGCCGTCGAGGGTCGAGGGAGTGGGCATGCCCATCCACACGGTGGCCATCGTGGCCATGGGCGTCCATCTCATGGACAACCTCGACCTCGACCTGCTGGCGGCCGCCTGCGCCGAGGAGGCGCGCTGGGAGTTCCTCTTCACGGTGGCGCCGCTGGTGCTCCGCCGTGGCACGGCGTCGCCGGTCAACCCGATCGCCCTGTTCTGATGCCCTTTACATAAAGCGGCGACCGCCCGACGGCGGCCGGACTTTTGACGGCCCCAATTCAGGAGGGAGTATCTGAGGACACCTCGATTCCCAGCCTGACCAAAGCATCAGCGACATGGGGGACGAGCCTCAATAGCTGCCGTGGTATAGCCATACTCTTCCGCCGTGGCGAGCAACATGCCTGAGCCAGCGCCGATGTCGAGCCAATAGCCGTCGGGTCGATATCCCGACACGGCCTCCACGACGTCAGCCCAAAGAAGACGGGCCTCCTCCGCAGCTGTCCCCGTCATTCTCTCGGCCGTTTGAAATGCCTGAGCGCTTGCAAAGACGATCTCCCTACCAATCTTGTCGTGATATCCCCAGGCGAACTCGTGGGCACACGACTCACAGCCCATCCAGCGGATCACGGGAGAGAGGGGCGCCTTGTAATCGGGGCGCCAAGACCAGTCCTGGTCTCTGGTGACGGCAATTCGATTCGAGCCACAGATCGGGCACGCTCGGTAGCGGTTCCGATGCGGATCCCGGTACTCGTCCTCCATTTACGCCAGCTTTGCACGTCACGTGTGGTCTCGACCCGTCCCAGGCTGATCGGGTACTGGTGTGCGTGAGCCAGCACCCCTGCGGAATCGGGCGGAACGATGCCATCACCCGCGGCCGCGGCATGACGCCGGTCGCCGGACTCCTCTCGCCGCGTCGATCGGCCCGTCGAGCCGTCAGGGTGCATTGTCGTGAACGTTCTCAGCGTGTGTGGCTGAGCACGCGTCCATCGCCGTGGCACGCTATGGCGCTGACTCAGTTCAAGTCGGAATTGAGGTTCAAGTCAGAGTTGAGCTGACCCGAAATCATTGCCTGGCGAGAAGTGGACGGTTCGACGGGCCCAATGACCTTGTGCCGTCGGTCCAGCCGCAGCAACGTCGTGAGACCCTTGGTCTCACACGCTCCGCGCGAGGTGCATGCGCTGGAACGTGACAGCCACCCAGAGCCTGCGCTCCCGACCTCGGGAGAGCTGCTCTGAGCCTGGAGGCGAGTTACGCGCTCAGGCGCTTCTTCGTTCGAGAGAACTCCCTCTGTTTGGTGGCCTTGCGCCAGTCAGGGTACGCGTCGCCGAAGACCTGTTTGGGCTGCGCAGTGCCGGGCTTCCACTGCACGGCGTAACCACCCTTGTCGATGGTGAATGCGGCCTTGAGAACTCCCAAGTGGTCGAACTTGCTCTTGGCCGGTGCGAGGTCGTCGAAGAAAGCGGGGGTCACAAAGTTGCTCACGGTGACCGAGCCGATCGCGTAGGTCGAAGATTCGACCGGATCACATGCCTCCTGGGCCCACAGGAGGTTGTCCGTACCGAGGACCCAGACATCGCAGGCGATGTCGGCGGCCGCTTCACAACACTCGTGGCTGAGACATTGCGCAACACTCACCAATGGATTCGAACCCAGATATTGGAGGCACGGGTCGACGAGAATGGTACCGAACTTGACTCCACTGTTCGTCTCGCTGTGGTAGCCCAAGGCACCCGGTTCGGTCTTGTCCTGGTCCATCAGGGTGATGACGAGGTCTCCCGGCTGAGCCTTGCCACCCGTAGGGAGCACACTCCACGTCAACGTCGTCAGGCCGTAGGCAGGGCAGAAATCCTTGCTCATTTGCTCGTTGATGGCCGTGGTCATCTCTTCGAGTTGGCTGGCATTGACCTTGTCGGTTCCGAGCTCCGTGTAGAACATGTCCGTTCTCCTCCGCTGAGTTTGTGCTGTGTACGTTGCTGTGGCCTACTTGAGATTGGTTGGCTCACGACGCCGGGTCGTCAACGAGCACTTGGGAATCTTTGCTCCTCCCTCACAGGGCGGCGACGATCGCCCAACAGACAATGGCACTGCAGACCGAGCTCCACAAGCCGTACCCCTTGTAGATGTTGCCGGCCAGAGCTGTCTGTTGCTCCAGGGTCAGTCCCGTTGAGTCGATCTGGGGATCCGAGACGTTGCGAACGATCACATAATTGGGTGCATCTGCACCGAGTTCTTTGCACACCATCCCCAGCACGGCATCGCCCATCTCGGAAAGGTCACCCTTTCCTTCGAGACCATACGTGTCGGCCGTGTTGTCGAAGCCGAAAAAGTCGGTCGTCAGGATTCCGGTCCGCGCAGACCGCGCTGAGATGATCTTCGGTGGGCGGGTGTTGTCCTTGGGCAGCATGGCGGCGTTGGTGGCGAAAAGTGACTCCGCCGTTGTGAACTTGCCACTCGATACCTCGGTCCCGCACGAAAAGGAATCGCCGTTGAATTTCTTGAATTCCCTCTTGCAATCGAAGGTCACAAACCGGCTGACAATGACATCGCCGACCTCCGACGCCGGGCCGATGCCTCCACCCGTACCGGTGGTGATCACCCACGAAGGTTGGCAATCCGCGATGAGTTGCTTCCAGACCACCGCGTTGGCCAGAGCAGGTCCGTCCTGGGACATGTGCGAGTCCGACTTGAACAGTGTGACCTGCTTGGATCCGATTCGATTCGTCCAATACGTGCCGAGGTGATTGGCTTGTCTGGCGGGGCAGCCCGCTGACATGGTCTTCGAGATGACATCGAAATTCTTCGTGTAGGGCTTCCACCCCGACTTGCTGTCGACGCCCGGCGTCATCACTTGGCTCAACGCGTGGCCCTCGTCCACGGTCCACGTGACGATGAGAACATCTGATCTCGGTAGAGACTCACCAGCTGGCTCCGACCCGACCACCGGTGCGAGGTTCTTCGGCCATGGGACGGTCACATAGTGCGACAGTCCCTTGGCGGCCAAGGGTGCCTGACGTGCGAACGCGGCACCGGTCGCGCCCTCAGAGTCATAGTCGATCAACTCCCTGGTGATGGACTGGTCCCGTTGGGCGACCGGAACTTCATCTGCCCGTGGAGTTTCCTTCTCGATTTGCAGTCCCAGATTTCGTTGAGCCCATTCGGCGCCAACAGTCATCGATCCCCCTCGACTCTCTGACACTGCTTCAAGTTGACAGCCTGCATTTTTCCGCCCGGTGCGGCAATTTGTCAATGGTGTATCCATTTGGACGAAGGGAGTGAATCAGGATCAGCCCTTCCTTCTGCCCTTCCTTCCGCCCTTCTTTCTGCCGAAGAGAGCGGCCACGGTGCGAAACGGCGATCGGAGACGCCGGCGCCGATCGGCGACGCTCGTCCGGACTCAGGCGCCTTCGAAGGGGAAGCCGAGATCGGGCGCGGTCAGGAGCGCGCGGAAGGGGATCCCCTCGGCCGCCGCCATGGCCTCGACCGTGCCGCCCCGGTCGACCACCGCCACCAGCAGGACCACCTCGCCGCCGGCTTCCTGCACGGCGTGGGCGGCCTCGAGCAACGACGAGCCGCGCGTCACCGTGTCCTCGGTGACCACCACCTTGTCCCCCGGGTCGAGCGCGCCGGCGATGCGGCCGCCTCCGCCGTGATCCTTCGCCTCCTTGCGCACGCTGAAGGCCTTCAGCGGGCGACCCCGCGTCGCGGCCACGCCGGCGGTCACGAAGGCGACGGGGTCGGCGCCCATGGTGAGTCCGCCGATCGCCGTCGCGTCGGCCGGGATCACCGAGAGCACGGCATCGGCCACCAGCAGCATCGCCTCGGGCCGGCAGACCGTCTGCTTGGAGTCGATGAACCAGCCGCTCTTGCGCCCCGACTTGAGGGTGAAGTCACCCGTCTTGACCGAGTGCGCCAGCAGGTGGTCCCGCAGGCCGGCGAAGTCGTCGGGCCCGCTCACGTGAAGCGGACACCGCTGCCGGCCACCACCCCGCCGATGACCGAGGCGGGCTGCCCGGCCTCCGCCAGCGTGCGCAACGCCGCGTCGGCCGCACCGGCATCGAGCACCAGCGCCATGCCGAGGCCGCGGTTGAAGACCCGGTCCATCTCATCCCCGGCGACCGACCCCAGGCGCTGGATCTCCCCGAACACCGGTGGCTCCTCCCAAGCCGACCGCTCCAGCACGGCGCCCAGGTCGCCGGGCAGGGCCCGCGGGAGGTTGCCCACGATGCCACCGCCCGTGATGTGCGCACAGGCGTGCAGCGAGTCGCCGAGCGCGCCGCGCACGGCGAGCACGGCGGGGGTGTAGATCACCGAGGGGCGCAGCAGCTCGTCCGCCACGCTGTGGTCGGCTCCCGGCCAGGCGGGGTCCCCGAGCTCGAGGCCGGCCCGCTCGAGCAGCACCTGGCGGGCCAGCGTGTAGCCGTTGGAACGCAGACCCGGCGAGTGCAGCCCCACGACGACGTCGCCCGCCCGCACCCGCTCGGGGCCGAGCTGGGTCCCCTGCTCGACCACGCCGACGGCGAAGCCGGCCAGATCGAGCTCGTCGCGCGGCATGACCCCGGCGTGCTCGGCCGTCTCGCCGCCGATCAGCGCGCAGCCCGCCTGGCGGCAGCCCTCGTGCACGCCCCCCACCACCGTGGCCACCTGGTCGGGGTCGACGTTGCCCGTGGCGATGTAGTCGAGCATGAAGAGCGGCTCGGCGCCCACGCACACGAGGTCGTCGACGCACATGGCGACGAGGTCGATGCCGACCGTCCCGTAGCGGCCGGTGTCGCGGGCGATGACCATCTTGGTGCCCACGCCATCGGTCGAGGCGACCAGGACCGGCGCCCGGTAGCGGGCGAGGTCGAGCGGGAACTGGCCCCCGAAGCCACCGATGCCCGTCACCATGTCGCGCAGGCGCTCGACGGCGGCGTCACCGGCCGCGATGTCCACACCGGCGCCGGCGTAGGTGGCGCCGCCCTCACTCACGATGGTCAGACCCCGGGGAGCGCGGCCTGGTGGGGCGTGAGCGCCGGCTCGGGTCGCCGGAGCGTGACGGGCACCGGGGGGACGGGGGTCGGGTAGTCGCCCGTGAAGCAGGCGTCGCAGAACCCGCCGTCGGCGCCGATGGCCGCCTTCAGGTTGTCGATGGTGATGTAAGCCAGCGAGTCCGCGCCCAACGTCCGCGCCATCTCCTCGACGCTGTGGTCGGTCGCCAGCAGCTCCTCGGGCGACGGAGTGTCGATCCCGTAGAAGCAGGGCCAGCGCCAGGGTGGCGAGGAGATGCGCAGGTGGACCTCGGCGGCGCCGGCCTCGCGCAACATGCGGATGACCGACCGCTGGGTCGTGCCGCGCACGATGGAGTCGTCCACCACCACGAGCCGCTTGCCCGCGACGGCGTCGGTGAGGGGGTTCAGCTTGCGCCGGACGGCGTCGGCCCGCTCCTGCTGGTCGGGCGCGATGAAGGAGCGCCCGATGTAGCGGTTCTTGACCAGGCCCTGCCCGTAGGGGATGCCGCTGGCCCGGGCGAAGCCCTCGGCCGCCGGGACACCCGACTCGGGCACCCCCATCACCATGTCGGCCTCGGCCGGCGCCTGCAGCGCCAGCAGCTCGCCCATGCGGCAGCGCGTCTCGTGGACCTCCCGGCCGTAGAGGCGGCTGTCGGGCCGCGCGATGTAGGCGAACTCGAAGATGCACAGCCGCGGCTCCACGTCGCGCAGCCACGGGATCTCGATGCTGGTGGGGCCGTCGGCGTCGATCACCACCATCTCGCCGGGCGCGACCTCGCGCACGAAGGTGGCGCCGATGACGCTCAGTGCGGGGGTCTCGGAGGCCAGCACCCACCCCTTGGGCGCGTCGGCGGGGCCGAGCCGTCCGAGGCAGAGCGGGCGGAAGCCGTAGGGGTCGCGCACGCCGAAGAGGCGCTCGGAGCTCATGAGGACGAACGAGTACGCACCCTCGAGGATCGGGAGCACGGCCTGCAGGGCGGTGGCGAGGTCCTCGGTCTCGGGAAAGGACTGCATCAGCAACTCGGCCACCACGTCGCTGTCGGTGGCGATGGAGCCCGGCAGCATCCCGGCCTTCTCGGCCAGCGCGGATGTGTTGGTCAGGTTCCCGTTGTGCCCGAGCGCGAAGCCGGCGCGGCCGACCGGGCGGTAGACCGGCTGGGCCCCGGCCCAGTCGGAGGAGCCGTGCGTCGAGTAGCGGGTGTGCCCGATGGCGAGATGCCCCTGGAGCCCCGAGAGGGTGCGCTCGTCGAAGACGGTGGCGACGAGGCCCATGTCCTTGACGACGGTGACCGTGTCACCGTCGGCCACCGCCATGCCCGCGGACTCCTGCCCGCGGTGCTGCAGGGCGAACAGACCGTCGAAGGTGAGGTTGGCCACCCTCATCCCGGGCGCGTACACCCCGAAGACACCGCAGGCTTCCTTCACGCGTCACCCATTGTCGCACAGCCCTGCCCCATCAGGCCTGCGCCGTCACGGCCGCCCCGTCACGGCCGCCCCGTCACGCTTCGCCCAGGGCGAGCGCCAGGTTGCCCTCGTGCGCCTCGCGCAGGACCTCGATCGGGAGGTCGACCAGGCCGCCCAGGGTGAACCGGGCGCCGCCCGCCGGACCCAGCACGGCGGCCGGGATCCCGCTCGCCGCAGCCAGGCGGCACAGCTCGTCGGGATCACCCGTCGCCACCACGAAGCGCGACGGGAGCTCGGTGAAGAGCTCGGCCGCATCGTCGAGCTCGAGCGTGCAGCCGGTCCCGGCCGCGGCGGCCATCTCGGCCAGTGCGGTGGCGAGGCCGCCACCCGATACGTCGTGGACGGCGTGCACCAGCGGCTCCCCGTCCCCGCCCCGATCGCCGTCCCCGCCCCCATCGCCGTCGCCGTCGACGGCGCCGGCCACCTGCGCGGCCACCTGCGCGGCCACCTGCGCGGCGACGAAGGCGCACGCCGCGGCGTGCGACGCGAAGTCGACGGACGGGACGCTTCCGGTGCGGTGGTCCCGGCGCTCCGTGGCCCAGCGCGTCCCCTCCAGGGGGACCGCGCCGTCCGCCGCGGTGCGCGGCCCGACCAGCACCACGGTGTCACCGTCGGACCACGCCGGCCCGGGCGGCGGCGCATGCACGGCGTCGACGAGGCCGAGCAGCCCGAGCACGGGGGTGGGGTCGATGTCGGACCCGCCGCTCTCGTTGTAGAAGCTGACGTTCCCGCCGATGATCGGCAGCCCCAGCGCGCGGCAGGACTCGGCCATCCCGTCGATGCACTCGGCGAGCTGCCACATCACCTCGGGGTGCTCGGGGTTCCCGAAGTTCAGGCAGTTGACGACGGCGACCGGGGTGGCACCGACGCAGGCCAGGTTGGCCACGCCCTCGGCCAGCACGAGCGCGGTGCCCGCTCGCGGGTCGAGCGCGCAGGCCCGCGGGTTGGAGTCGGTCGTCAGGGCCACGCCGCGCACCGAGGGCGGCAGCCCCGGTCCGGCCAGGCGGAGCAGCGCGGCGTCGGCACCGGGCCCGGCCACGGTGTTGAGGAAGAGCTGGTGGTCGTACTGGCGGTAGACCCAGCCCGGCGAGCGCAGCAGGGCCAGGAGATCGCCGGCACAGTCGTCCGGCGGTGCAGGAGGCGCCGCTGCGGCGGCCGCCGGCGCCCGGCGCGGGCGGTCGTAGAGCGGTGCGTCGTCCGACAGCGAGGCGGCGGGTACGTCGGCCAGCACCGGGCCGTCCATCCCGTCACGGATGCGCAGGCGGCCGCCCCCGTCGGGCTCGGGCTCGGTGACGGTGCCGATGACGGTGGCCCGCACCTCCCACTTGGCGCAGATGGCCGCCACCGCCGGCCACGACTCGGGGGTGACGATGGCCAGCATGCGCTCCTGGCTCTCGCTGGTCATGACCTCCCAGGGCTCCATGCCCTCCTCGCGCCGGGGCACGGCGGAGACGTCGACGTCCATGCCGACGCCACCGCGCCCCGCCGTCTCGCTGGTGGCACAGGCCAGCCCTGCGCCACCGAGGTCCTGGATCCCCACCACGAGCTTGGTGTCGAGCAGCTCCAGGCAGGCCTCAATCAGCCGCTTCTCCTCGAAGGGGTCGCCCACCTGCACGCTCGGTCGCTTGGTGTCGTCGGCCGCGCCGGCCTCGTCGCCGCTGAAGCCGGCCGAGGCGAGCACGCTGACGCCGCCGATGCCGTCGCGCCCGGTGCTCGAGCCGAGCAGGACCGCCAGGTTGCCCGGCCCGGACGCGATGCCGAGCACGAGCCGATCGACCGGCAGCGCGCCCATACAGAGCACGTTGACGAGCGGGTTCTGTGTGTAGCAGGGGTCGAAGGTCAGCTCGCCCCCCACCGTCGGCACCCCGACGGAGTTGCCGTACCCCGAGATGCCGCTCACCACGCCCTCGACCAGCCAGCGCTGCCGGGCGTCGTCGGGCGACCCGAAGAAGAGCGGGTCCATGACGGCGAGCGGACGCGCGCCCATGGTGAAGATGTCGCGCAGGATCCCGCCCACGCCGGTGGCGGCGCCCTGGTAGGGCTCGATGGCCGACGGGTGGTTGTGGCTCTCGATGCGGATGGCCACCGCGATGCCGTCCCCGGCATCGATCACCCCCGCGTTCTCGCCGGGACCGACGAGCACCCGCGGCCCCTCGGTGGGCAGTCGCCGCAGGTGCAGCCGGGACGACTTGTAGGAGCAGTGCTCGCTCCACATCACGGCGTAGAGGGCCAGCTCGAGATGGTTGGGCGGCCGGCCCAGGATCTTGCCGACGGCCTCGAACTCGTCGTCCGTCAGGCCCAGCGCCCGGTGCAGCGGCTCCCCGGCGGGCGAGTGGTCGGGCGTCAGTGCCCCGGCCGGAGGAGTCATGGCCCCATCAACTTAGTCGCCGACCGTTTCGACCCGGCCTTCCCGCACCTCGCGACCGCGTACGCACGCCGTGAAGGGAGTCCGGCTCGCTACGCTCTGACGATTGCACGAAGTGGGAGGGGGTTCGCCATGTCCGGTCCCGGAGCAGGCCACGCCGAGTCGAGTGGGCCGATCGTGATCGATCCCGCCGCGCCCTATGGGTACTCCCGTGAGGCAGGCCTCCAGCAGCGCTTCGAGCAGGCCGCGGCGGCGCTTCTCGCCTCCGACGGTTGGAGCGGGGCCGGGTCCAAGGAGCTCGTCGCGGACTTGGCGCTCGAGGGTGGTGGCGTCAAGGGCATCGGGATCGTGGGGGCCGTGTCGGCGCTGGCCGAGGCCGGCTACCGCTTCCAGCGCGTGGCCGGCACGAGCGCCGGGGCCATCGCGGCGTCGCTCATCGCCGCCATCTCCAAGAAAGGCGACCCCATGACGACGCTCCAGGGGTACCTCGACAATTTGGCCTTCACCGAGTTCATGCCCCAGGGCAAGGTGCACGCGTTCTTGGACCACCACTTCGGCAACTCCGGCGAGATCCTGTCCTCGGCGGAGGTCCTGACACACAAGATGGGTGTCTACGACGGCGCGTACCTGTCCACATGGCTCGAGCCGATCATGCACGACCTCGGTGTGCACACCTTCGCGGATCTCAAGATCACACCCGAGGAGGACCCCGGGATGAGCCTCCCCGAGAGCCACCGCTACCGGCTCCTCGTGCACACCTCGGACGTGACCCGCGGCCAGCTCGTGCACCTGCCGTGGGACTACGACCACTACGGGCTCGATCGCGACGCCCAGGACGTGGTCCACGCCGTCCGCGCCTCCATGTCCATCCCTTTCTTCTTCGAGCCGGTCAAAGTCACGGCGCAGCCGGCCGAGGTCGACGTGCCGAGCCCCGGGGGCGGGACGGTCTCCACCCGCTACGCCGGCGGCACGGTGACCTGGGTGGACGGAGGAATGCTGCGGAACTTCCCCATCAACGCGTTCGATCGCGCCGACGGCGGGGAGCCCCGCTGGCCCACCATCGGGGTGAAGCTGTCCGCCCTCCAGACCGAGTACGCGGCCACGCGGGCGGCGGACAGTGCCTTCGGCGAGGCGCGGGCCTGCCTGCACACCATGATGGGCGAGTGGGACGCCTACAGCGTCGACGCCGCCACGGCCGGGCGCACCATCTTCGTGGACAACGCCGGGATCTCGACCACGGACTTCGACCTCAGGCCCGACCAGCGGCACCAGCTCTTCCTCAACGGCG
Source organism: uncultured Acidimicrobiaceae bacterium (assembly GCA_963764305.1). Classification (GTDB taxonomy): domain Bacteria; phylum Actinomycetota; class Acidimicrobiia; order Acidimicrobiales; family RAAP-2; genus Bog-473. Next base: position 575,881 of record CAVXSD010000010.1, read on the forward strand.
TCACGGCCGCCACCGCCTTCGTCATCGAGATGGGTACGCGGGGCAGGGTCCCGCGCAGCGGCACCGAGGCGCGCCAGCTCGTACGGGCGCGGCCGGGCACGGGCGCGCGCTAGCCGGGTCGGTCGGCGCGCACGACCACCAAGTCGCGCTCGGACCAGACGGTCGACGCCGCGAACCCGGCGTCGCGCAGCCAGCCCAGCTGGTCGGCCAGGGTGGAGGGCCGGTCGTGGCCGGAGGTGACCGGGGTCACGGCGTCGGCCGGGTCGACCGGGACGACCACGTCGCCGAGCACGAAGCGCCCGCCGGGGCCCAGCGCGCCGGCGATGCGGACGAACAGAGCCGCCTTGTCCGGCCCCTCCAGGTGATGGACGGCCAGGGCCGAGACGACGAGGTCGTAGGGGCCGCCGGGCAGCGGGTCGGCCAGGTCGGCCACGTGCAGCTCCACCGGGGCGCCGGCCAGGCGCTGCCGCGCCTCCCCGAGCATGGCCTCGCTCTTGTCGACCCCGACCGCGGTCGCGCCGGGGTGGCGAGCCAGCACGGCGGCCAGCGTCTCCCCCGTCCCGGTCCCGAGGTCCAGCACCGAGGACACCGCCAGCCCGGCCGTGGCCCCGCCTACGGCCTCCTGGAGGCGGCCGTAGGCGGGGACCTCCTGGCTCATCAGGTCGAGGTAGGTGGCGGGGTCGAAGTGGAATTGGGTCATGGCGGGGTCTGGTCATGGCGGGCACGGGGTGTCCGCGGCCCGCCGTCACCCCGCAGGGTAATGCCCCCGCTCCAGGGCGAAATCGGCTCTCCCGGTCGCCGGAATGCCACGTCCGCAACCCCTGGGATTCCTGGAATCCGTCTGAGTAATTGCGGTAATTGCGAATGTGGTGACGCGTGAGAGCCCCAAGAGGGATCGGCGGAACAAAGCCAAAGAAACCCGTCGAATTGAAGCAGGAGAGCGCATGCCGTACGGCACAATGGAGGCATGGCTCCAAAAGCAAAAACTCCGGCTCCTCGCAAGCCCATGAGCAGCGGCCACAAGGCGGCGCTGGCCCGTGGGCGTGCCGAGAGTGCAACCGTCCGCCACTATCTCGAGGCGCTCGAGACCTCCAAGCCCAAACGGGGCCGCAAGCGCACCCCGGCGTCGATCGACCGCCGGCTGGCCGCCATCGACTCCCAGCTGGGCAACGCCGACGCGCTCACTCGGCTCCACCTCCTGCAGGAGCAGAAGGACCTGCTCGACGAGCGCTCCCGGGTCGACGGCGTCAAGGACCTCTCCGCCCTGGAGAAGCAGTTCATCAAGGTGGCCAAGGCCTACGGCGAGCGCAAGGGCATCACCTACGGCACCTGGCGGGCGACGGGCGTGAGCGCCGCCGTCCTCCAGAAGGCCGAGATCTCGCGCGCCCGGGCCTGAGCGTCAGGCCGCGGCGCGGGCCGAGGCCGCACCGACAAGCGAGCGCAACAGCACGAGCCCGTCGGTGGAGCCGAGCAGCGCCGCACTGGCCCGCTCGGGGTGGGGCATGAGGCCGACCACGTTGCCGGCCTCGTTGGCGATGCCGGCGATGGCGTCGACGGAGCCGTTCGGGTTGTCGGCGTAGCGCAACACGATGCGGTCCTCCGCCTGCAGGCGGCGCAGCATTTCGTCGTCGCAGGTGTAGTTCCCCGAGAAGTGGTTGATCGGGATGACGAGCTCGTCACCCACCTCGGCCCCCGACGTCAGTACCGACGAGGTGGAGGCGACCACCACCTGCGCCGGCAGGCACAAGAAGCGCAGCCGGCCGTTCTTCTGCAGCGCGCCCGGCAGCAGGCCGGCCTCGGTCAGGACCTGGAAGCCGTTGCAGATGCCGACCACGGGGCCACCGGCGCGGGCGAAGGCCCCCACCGCCTCCATCACAGGCGAGAAGCGGGCCAGGGCGCCCGGGCGCAGGTAATCGCCATGGGCGAAGCCGCCCGGGAGGACGACGGCATCGACCGCGCCGAGCTGCGCGTCACCGTGCCAGAGCAGGACCCCCGCACCGCCGGCCGCCTCGACGGCCTGCACGACGTCGTGCTCGCAGTTGGTCCCCGGGAAGACCACGACACCGATGCGCGGCGCCATTCAGATCGCCTCGAGCTCGAGCCGGCTCTGTTCGATCACTGGGTTGGCCAGCAGGCGCTCGGCCAGCTCGGTCGCCGTGCTGCGGGCCGCGCCCTCGTCGGGGGCGTCGACCTCGAAGCTGAAGGAGCGGCCGGCCCGGACGTGGGCGACGCTGTCGAAGCCGAGCGCGGGGAGCGCCCGCTCGATCGTGGCGCCCTCGGGGTCGGCGATCCCGGGCCGCAACTGCACCTCCACACGCGCGCGGAACCTCATGGCGTCGCACCGTACCAGTCGTCCAGTGAGCGCCCGGTGACGCGTTCGTAGGCCGCGACGTAGCGAGCCGACATGGCCGAGGTGACCTCGTCGGGCAGCGGGGGCGGGGGCGGCCGGCGGTCCCAGGGCTGCGCCGCCAGCCAGTCGCGCAGGGGCTGCTTGTCGAAGGCGGGCGGCGTCTCGCCGGGCACGACCTGGTCGGCCGGCCACAGCCGAGAGGAGTCGGGCGTGCACACCTCGTCACACAGGCTGAGCACGCCGCCGACGTAGCCCAGCTCGAACTTCGTGTCGGCCAGCACGAAGCCGGCGGCGGCGCAGCGAGCCGCGGCGCGGCGGTACAGCTCGAGGCAGATGGCACGGGCGGCGACGGCCGCCTCGGCGCCCACCAGGTCGACGGCGGCGGTGAAGTCGATGTTGAGGTCGTGCCCCTCGGCCGCCTTGGTGGAGGGCGTGAAGAGTGGCTCGTCGAGCCGGCTCGCCAGCTGCAGCCCGGCCGGCATGGCCGTGCCGTGCACGGTGCCCGCGCGCGCGTACTCCTCGTAGGCCTGCCCGGCCAGGTAGCCGCGCACGATGCACTCGAGCGGGAGCATCTCGGCCCGCTGCACCAGGACGGCCCGGCCGGCCCAGTCGACGGGGAGCGCGGCGCCCCCCAGCGCGTCGGCGATGGCCGCCGGGTCCGCGGTGATCTGCGTGCCGGGCACTACGTCGGCCATCTCGTCGCACCAGAAGCTGGTCATGGCCGTGAGCACGCGGCCCTTGTCCGTGATGGGCTCGGCCATGATCACGTCGAACGCACTGACCCGGTCCGAGGCCACCATGAGCAGGCGCCCGGCACCGGCGTCGTAGAGCTCGCGCACCTTGCCCGAGTGGACCCGGGGGAGCTCCATCGTCATGGCGACGCGGTTACCGCGGGGGCCGTCACAGCGGGGCCAGCGCGTCGGCGAAGCGGTCGACGTGGCGCAACGTGCGGGTGAGGTCGAACGCCGAATCGAGCTGGGCGTCGTCGAGCGTCACCTCGGCGTCGGCCTCGAGGACGGCGCGCAGGGGGCGCCGCTCCTCCCAGGCCACGCGGGCGTCGCGCTGGACGATCCGGTAGGCCTCGTCGCGCGTCAGCCCGTCCGAGACCAGCGCCAGCAGGACCGATTGCGAGAAGACGAGGCCGAGCGTGCCTTCAGTGAGGTTCTGGCGCGCCCGCTCGGGGTGGACGACCAGGCCGGCGGCCAGCCCCGTGGCCTTACGCAGCATGTAACAGGCCAGCAGGGACGCGTCGGGCAGGGCCACCCGCTCGACCGAGCTGTGCGAGATGTCGCGCTCGTGCCACAACGCAACGTCCTCCAGCCCCGCCCCGAGGTAGCCGCGCTGCAGCCGGGCCAGGCCGCAGAGCCGCTCGGAGAGGATCGGGTTGCGCTTGTGCGGCATGGCCGAGCTGCCCTTCTGGCCGATGCCGAAGGGCTCCTCCGCCTCGCCCAGCTCACTGCGGGCGAGATGCCGGATCTCCGTGCACATGAGCTCGATGGTCGAGCCTACGGCTGCGCAGGCGTAGAAGTACTCGGCGTGGCGGTCGCGGGCGACGACCTGGGTGGCCGGGACCGGGGTGAGGCCCAGTGCGGCGCAGACGCGGGCCTCCACCTCGGGATCGATGTTCGAGTACGTGCCGACGGCGCCGGACAGCTTGCCCACGGCGATCCCGTCGCGGGCGGCTCGCATCCGGCGGCGATCGCGGTCGGCCTGCAGGGCCCACAACGCGAACTTGGCCCCGAACGTCGTCGGCTCGGCGTGCATCCCGTGCGTGCGGCCGGTGACGGGGACGTGCAGGAGCTCGAGGGCGCGCGCCTTGAGCGCGGCCACGAAGGCGTCGAGGTCGGCCAGCAGCAGATCGGCCGCCCGGGTCAGCGTGGCGCACAACGCCGTGTCCACCACGTCCGAGGAGGTGAGCCCGTAGTGGATGTGCGAGCCGGCCGGCGCGCCGATGCGCTCCTGCACCACGTCCACGAAGGCGGCCACGTCGTGGTCCGTGATCTTCTCGCGCTCGAGCACGTCGGCCACGAAGACGTCGTCGACGGTGGGGGCCTTGGCCCGGCAGGTGGCGGCCTCCTCTTCCGGCACGACGCCGAGGGCGGCCTGGGCCTCGGTGGCCAGCAGCTCGACCTCGAGCCACATGGCGAACCGTGCCGTGTCGCTGAACAGCGCGGCCATGTCCGCCGGCGAGTAGCGCGGGATCACCGTGCTCCCTCCCGCGCCCCCACGGGGGCGCCGGGCACCAGGGCGGCGATGTCGTGGCGCAGCTGCATGCCCTCCCAGTCGATCGGAGCGGTGGCGGCATAGGCGCGCTCGCGGGCCTGTTCGAGCGTCGGCGCCACCGCGGTCACCCCGAGCACGCGCCCGCCCGCGGTGTGGAAGGGCCCGTCCGGGCTGTGGCGCCCGGTGCCGGCGTGGTACACGGTGACCCCGTCGATGGCGGCGACGGACTGCCCCGCGCTGGTGAGCCCCTCGATGGTGTCGCCCGTGCGCGGGTCCTCGGGATAGCCCTGCGAAGCCAGGACGACGCACACGGCGGCGTCGCCCGAGAAGGCGGGCGGGGCCACCCCCTCGAGCTCGCCCTTGGCCACGGCCAGGAACAACGCGGCTGCGTCGTCAACCAGCAGCGGCAGCACCACCTGGGTCTCGGGGTCCCCGAAGCGCACGTTGTACTCAATGACCTTGGGGCCCTCGGGGGTCAGCATCAGCCCGGCATAGAGCACGCCGCGGTAGTCGATGCCGCGGCGGCGCAACTCCTCGACCAGCGGCAGGACGGCGGTGTCCATGATGCGGTCGACCACCGCGCCGCCCACGTGCGGCATCGGCGCGTAGGCCCCCATGCCGCCGGTGTTGGGGCCGGCGTCGCCGTCACCGATGCGCTTGAAGTCCTGCGCCGGGACGAGGGGTACGGCGCGCGCGCCGTCGCACAGGACGAGCAGGGAGCACTCCTCGCCCGTCAGCCCCTCCTCGATCACGATGTGGCGCCCGGCGGCGCCGAAGGCGGCGCCGGAAAGCTTGGCCGTGATGTCGGCGCGGGCCGCATCGAGGCTCTGCGCCACCAGCACGCCCTTGCCGCCGGCCAGGCCGTCGGTCTTGATGACCCAGGGGCCCGGCAGCGTCTCGAGGTAGTCCAAGGCCGCGCCGGCCTCGAGAGCGTCGAAGGTGGCGAAGCGCGCCGTCGGGACCCCGGCGGCGCGGAGAACCTCCTTCATGAAGGCCTTGGACCCTTCGAGCAGCGCGCCGTCGGCACCCGGGCCCAGCACGGCCCGGCCCAGGGCCCGCAGGGTGTCGGCCAGCCCGGCCACCAGCGGGGCCTCTGGGCCGATGACGTAGAGGTCGGCCTGAATCTCCTCGACCGGCTCGTCGTCGACCACCATGATCGGTGGGGCCATGCCGGGGTTGCCCGGCGTCACCACCACGTCCGCCGTGCGCGCCAGCAGGTGTGCGAGCGCGTGCTCCCGGCCGCCGCTGCCGACGATGCAGACCCTCACGCGGTGGCGAAGGAGACGGTCTGCTCGCGGCCGGGCCCGACGCCGACGAGTCGGACGGGCACGCCGATCTGCTGAGACAGGAAGGTCACGTAGTCCCGGGCGGCCGCCGGCATGTCGTCCGGAGCAGTCGCCGCACTGAGGTCGGTCCGCCAGCCCGGCAGCTCCTCATAGACCGGCGCCGCCTTGTGGAAGGTCGACTGGTGGTAGGGCAGGTGCGTGTAGCGGATGCCGTCGGCCTCGTAGGCGACGCAGACCTTGACGGACTCGAACGTGTCGAGGACGTCGAGCTTGGTGAGCGCGACCTCGGTCATGGAGTTGAGGCGCACGGCCTGGCGCAGCATGACGGTGTCGAACCAGCCACAGCGGCGCCTGCGCCCGGTGTTGGTGCCGAACTCGTGGCCCCGCTCCACCAGCAGCTCACCGATGTCGTTGTCCTGCTCGGTCGGGAAGGGCCCGGCGCCGACCCGCGTGACATAGGCCTTGGCGATGCCGATGACGCGGTCGATGTCCCGCGGCCCGAGCCCCGAGCCCGTGCAGGCCCCGCCGGCGACGGGGTTGGAGGAGGTGACGAAGGGATAGGTGCCGTGGTCGAGGTCGAGGAAGGTCGCCTGGGCCCCCTCGAGGAGCACCTGGCGCCCGTGGTCCATGGCGTCGTGGACCAGACCGACGGTGTCGCCGACCATCGGCTCGATGCGTGGGGCGTATTCGCCCAGGTAGCGGTCCGCGATCTCCCCGGCGTCCAGGGGCAGCCGGTTGTAGACCTTGGCCAGGACGGCGTTCTTCTCCTTCAGCACGACGTCCAGCTTCTGGCGGAAGATCTTGGGGTCGAAGAGGTCCTGCACCCGCAGGCCGACGCGGGTCGCCTTGTCGGCGTAGGCGGGCCCGATGCCGCGCTTGGTCGTCCCCAGCGCGTTCTTGCCGAGGAAGCGCTCGGTCACCCGGTCGAGCTCCTGGTGGTACGGCATGATCAGGTGGGCGTTCCCGCTCACCACGAGCCGACCGGTGTCCACACCCTTGGCCGCCAGGCTGTCCAGCTCCGCCAGGAGCACGGCGGGGTCCACCACGACGCCGTTGCCGATGATCGGCGTGATGTGGTCGTAGAGGATGCCGCTGGGCACCAACTGGAGCGCGAAGGCCTCGCCGTTGACCACGATGCGGTGACCGGCATTGTGGCCACCCTGGTAGCGGACCACGAGATCCATCTCGCGCGCGAGGAGATCGGTGAGCTTGCCCTTCCCCTCGTCGCCCCACTGGGTCCCGACCACAACGGTTGCGGGCACGCGCCTCTCCGTTCGCTCTGTCGCTTCGGATTACGCACCAGTGTACCCCTACCTGAAATAGGGGTCGTCAAAGTGGGGCGTTTCGGCCCCCACCCACACGGGGTATCTCCCGCGACGAGCGGGGGAAGGACCGTCCGGATCGACCGGCGGTTTCGAGGGGGCTCGCGGGAGGAGTGAAGGTGGCCAACGAGTTGCAGGATGTGCGGGTCGCCTTCGTCGTGGCCAACGAGGGCATTGAGGAAAGCGAGCTGCTGCGGCCCTGGCAGGCGGTGGTCGACGCCGGCGGGACGGCCGAGCTCGTGGCCCCCCGACCCGGGATGGTCGAGACCATGCGGCACCTCGACCGCGCCGACCGCTTCCCCGTCGACACCATCACGGACCGGGCCAACGCGGCCGACTACGACGCCGCGGTCCTGCCGGGCGGTGTGGCCAACCCGGACGCTCTCCGCACTGACGCGGCGGCCGTCGACTTCCTCATGGCCATGTTCGAGGCCGGCAATCCCGTGGCGGCCATCTGCCACGGCCCATGGACCCTCATTGAAGGGGACCTCGTGGCGGGCCGCACCCTGACGTCGTGGCCGAGCCTGCAGACCGACCTGCGAAACGCGGGCGCCTACTGGGTCGACCGAGAGGTGGTGGTCTGCCGTGTGGGCATCAACACGCTGGTCACCAGCCGCCGGCCCGAGGACCTCGGCGCCTTCTGCCGCGAATTCACCGCAGCGTTCACGCCGGCGGGCGCAACCGTCTGACCCGAGGTCCGGCGAAACGCCCGGCGAAACGCTTTGCGTGACCCTCCCGCGTCAGCGCCCAGAGGATCGCCGAACGGAGCGGCGGGAGTTCTCCTGAAACTCTAAACAATCCTGCTTATAGTTTTTTTGCACCATCCCGGGCATCCCGGGCATCCCCGTCATCCCCGGCATCCCCGGCATCCCCGGTGCACCTTCGTCCTGCGAGACCCACCCACACCACACCACCAGACCACTCCCCCGCCACCCCGCCGCCGTAGGCCTCAGCGCAGCACGATCTGGTCGTCGTCGACCGTCACGGTCACCGTCGCGCCTTCGAGGTAGCGGCCCTCCAGCAGCGACAGCGCCAGCGGGTCCTCGATGGAGCGTTGCAACACCCGACGAAGAGGACGGGCCCCGTAGTCCGGGTCGTAGCCGGCGTGGGCCAACCACTGCTCGGCCTCGGGCGTCACCACGAGCGAGAGCCGGCGCTCGGCCAGGCGCGACCGCAGGCGGCCGAGCTGGATCCCGACGATCACCGCCAGGTCGTCCTCGCTGAGCGGCTTGAAGCGCACGATCTCGTCGATGCGGTTGATGAACTCGGGCTTGAAGTAGTCGGAGGGCTCACCCTTGAGGTTCGACGTCATGATGAGCACGGTGTTGGTGAAGTCGACCGTGCGCCCCTGGCCGTCGGTCAGGCGCCCGTCCTCGAGCACCTGCAGCAAGATGTTGAACACGTCCGGGTGTGCCTTCTCCAGCTCGTCGAGCAGCACGACCGAGTAGGGCCGCCGCCGCACCGCCTCGGTCAGCTGGCCGCCCTCGTCGTAGCCGACGTACCCCGGCGGCGCCCCCACGAGGCGCGACACGGCGTGCTTCTCCATGTACTCGCTCATGTCGATGCGGATCATCGCCCGCTCGTCGTCGAAGAGGTACTCGGCCAGCGCCCGGGCCAGCTCGGTCTTGCCCACGCCGGTCGGCCCCAGGAAGAGGAACGACCCGATGGGCCGGTTGGGGTCGCTCAACCCGGCCCGGCTGCGGCGGATGGCGTTGGCCACGGCGGAGACCGCCTCGTCCTGCCCCACCACACGCTCGTGGAGGGTGGACTCGAGCCGCACCAGCTTCTGCACCTCGGCCTCCATGAGCCGCGACACGGGCACGCCGGTCCAGCGGCTCACCACCTCGGCGATGTCCTCGGGGTCGACCTCCTCCTTCAAGAAGCGCGAGTCGGTCTGCAGCTTGGCCAGGTCCTCGGTGGCCTGGGCGATGCGGCGCTCCAGGTCCGGCAGCTCGCCGTAGCGGATGGCTGCGGCGCCCTCCAGGTCGGCGTCGCGCTCCAGCCGGGCCGCCTCCTCTTCCTTGGAGGCCTTCTCCTCTTGCAACGCGCTGACCGCATCGAGGGAGCTCTTCTCCTGCTGCCAGTGCGCCGCCATGGAGTCACGCTGCTCGGACATCTCGGCCAGCTCGCGCACCAGGCGCTCGAGGCGCTCCTTGGAGACCTCGTCGGTCTCCTTCTCCAGCGCCAGCTTCTCGATCTCGAGCTGGCGGATGCGCCGCGAGATCTGGTCGAGCTCGGTCGGCATGGAATCGATCTCGATGCGCAGCTTCGAGGCCGCCTCGTCAATGAGGTCGATGGCCTTGTCGGGCAGGAAGCGTCCTGTCACGTAGCGGTCGGACAGCACGGCCGCCGCCACCAGCGCGGCGTCTTGGATGCGGACCTTGTGGTGCGCCATGTAGCGCTCCGACAGCCCACGCAAAATGGCGATGGTGTCCTCCACCGAGGGCTCGCCCACGAACACGGGCTGGAAGCGGCGCTCGAGCGCGGCATCCTTCTCAATGGAAGTGCGGTACTCGTCGAGCGTGGTGGCGCCGATGAGGCGCAGCTCGCCCCGGGCCAGCATGGGCTTGATCATCTGCCCGGCGTCCATGGCCCCCTCGGCCGCGCCGGCCCCGACGATCGTGTGCAGCTCGTCGATGAAGGTCACGATCTCGCCCTCGGCGTCGGTGATCTCCTTGAGGACTGCCTTGAGGCGCTCCTCGAACTCGCCGCGGTACTTGGCCCCCGCCACCATGGAGGCCAGGTCGAGTGCCACCACGCGCTTGCCCTTCAGGCCCTCGGGCACGTCGCCCTCGATGATGCGGTTGGCCAGCCCCTCGACGATGGCCGTCTTGCCCACACCGGGCTCGCCGATGAGCACGGGGTTGTTCTTGGTTCGGCGCGACAGGACCTGGATCACCCGGCGGATCTCCTCGTCGCGCCCGATGACCGGGTCGAGCTTGCCCTCGCGTGCAGCCTCCGTCAGGTCGCGCCCGTACTTGGCCAGGGCCTGGTAGGTCTGCTCGGGGTCGGGCGTCGACACGCGGTGGTTCCCGCGCACCGTGCGCAAGGCGGCGAGCAACGCGTCCTTGGTGACGCCGATCTGGTCAGCCAGCGCCAGCACGAGATGCTCCACCGACACGTAGTCGTCGCCGAGGTCGCGGCGGTTCTGGTCCGCCGCCTCCAATACGGCGCGGGCGTCACGCGACAGCGCGGGTTCCGCGCCGCCCTCGGCCCGGGGCAGGCGCGACAGCTGCTCGTGCACTTTGCCGGCCAGCACGTCGGGGTCGATACCGACCTGGGTCAGCAGCGGGCGCGTCATGGTCTCCTGCTGCTGCAACAACGCGTCGAGCAGGTGGGCCGGCGTCAGCTCGGGGTGGTTCGACGAGGCGGCGTGGCCCGTCGCCGCGCTGAAGGCGGCCTTCGTGTTGTTCGTCCAACGTTCTGGGTCTATCGGCACCGGCCCGTCCTTGTCATGTCGTGCATCGTCCTGTTCGCGTCCTTCGTCGTCCGGTTCTTCGTATCCCGGTCCTTCGTCGTCCGGTCCTTCGTTCCGCCCTCTGTCCCGTATCCTTTGCTCAGTTCTCCGTGCCCGTCCGGCGCCGGTAGGGCACCGTCGCCTGGCGCAGCGGCACCAGGTCGCGCCGGTACTGGCGGTGTGTCGCGGCGACCGCATCCAAAGCCTGGGCCCGCACCTGCACCAGCTCATCGCGCAGCCGGGCCAGCTCTGACTCGAGCTGCAGCACCCGGCGCACCCCTTCGAGGTTGAGCCCGGTCGAGGTCAGCTCCTGGATGTGGCGCAGGCGCTCCAGGTCGCGCTCGGAGAAGCGCCGGCTCCCGCCACTGGTGCGCGACGGGTCGAGCAGGCCCTTGCGCTCGTAGATGCGCAGCGTCTGCGGGTGCATCCCCGCCAGCTCGGCCGCCACCGAGATCACGTAGACCGCCTGGTTGCCATCGCGGGCGGCCTTCACCGCTCCACCCCACTCACACCACTCACACCACTCACACCACTCACACCACTCACACCACTCACACCATTCACGCCACGCACCGCACTCACCCGTCCACCGCGATCCGCGGCGCCGGCTCGGTCACAGCGGCCAGCGACTCCAATGCCGCCTTCTGCTCGTCGGTGAGCTCCGTCGGCACGACCACCTCCGCCTTGACCAGCAGGTCGCCGGGCTTCTTGCCGTTGCGACCCGACCCGCCCGGCACGCCCCGGCCGCGCACGCGCAGCACCTTGCCCGACGACGTGCCCGCCGGCACCTTGAGCGTGACCTTGCCGTCGAGCGTCGGCACCGTGATGGTCGTCCCCAACGCCGCTTCGGGGAACGTGATCGGCACCGTGATGGTCAGGTTGCGACCACTGCGGCCGAACACCTCGTGGCGGGCCACGTGGACGACCACGTAGAGGTCGCCGGGCGGCGCCATGCCCTGCCCGGGCGCGCCCCTCCCCTTGACCCGGATGCGCTGGCCGCCCTCGACCCCGGCCGGGATCCGGACCTTGATGGAGCGCACCTTGTGCTCGGTACCCGTGCCGTGGCACACCGGGCACGGCGTGTCGAACAGCGTCCCGCGGCCCATGCAGTCCGGGCAGACGGTGCTGAGCGAGAACAGCCCCTGGTTGTCGTTGAGGCTCCCCGACCCCCCGCAGCGCGGGCAGGTGTGCGTCGACGTGCCCGGCGCGGCACCAGAACCGCGGCAGTTGGAACAACGCACCTCCTGGGGCACGTTGACCGATGTCGTGACGCCGTGCACCGCGTCCTGGAACGACAGGTGCAGCTGCGCCTCCATGTCGGCGCCCCGCTGCGGTCCGCGCTGGGTCGTGCGCGTGCGGCCGCCACCACCGAAGAGACCCCCGAAGAGGTCGCTCAGGTCGCCCATGTCCTCCATGCGGAAGGTGCCGCCGCCACCGCCGGGCGCACCGAAGCCGCCCACCGGCCCACGCGTGCGGACCTCGTCGTACTCCTTGCGCTTCTCGGGGTCGCCCAGGACGTCGTAGGCGGCGCTGATCTCCTTGAAGCGCTCCTCCGAGCCCGGGTTGGTGTCGGGGTGGTGCTCCTTCGCCAACTTCCGGTAGGCGCGCGTGATCTCCTTGTCGGTCGCCGTGGAGACGACGCCGAGCACCTTGTAGTAGTCCTTCTCGAACCATTCGCGCTGTGCGGCCACGGGTCAGCTCACCCCCGCACGCGGACCATGGCGGCGCGCAGCGCCTGCCCCTTCCAGCGGTAGCCGGAGCGCATGATCTCCTCCACCATGGTCTCGCCGCCTGGGCCGCAGTCCCCATCCGCGTGCGCGACGGCGTCGTGCACCGACGGGTCGAAGGGAACCTCGGGCTGGTCCACTCGTTCGAGGCCTTCCCTCGAGAGGATGTCCATCAGCATCGCCCGCGAGGCGCGCAACGCCTTGGCGCCCTCGCTCACGTCGAGGGACTCGTTCAGATGGTTCTCCGCCAGGTCGAGCGCGTCGAGCACCGGCAGCAACTTCTCCACCAGGTGCTGCGAGGCCCGCGCCGCCTGCTCCTCCTGCTGCCGGGCAATCCGCTTGCGGTAGTTCTCGAAGTCGGCTTGGGTGCGCTGGAGCGCGAGCAGGTACTCGTCCCGCTCGCGCGCCGAGCACTTCCCGCGGGTCGGCCTGCTCGGCCAGTGCCGCGTCGTTCTCCTCGTCCGCCGCCTCGGCCTCAGAGAAGACAGGCTCCTCCTCGGGAATGGCCTCGTCGCCGAAGCTCATTGCTCATCGACGATCTCGGCGTCGACGACGTCGTCGTCCGACGCACTCTCGCCGCCAGAGCCGGAGCCGGCGCCGGAGCCGGAGCCCTCGCCGGAGCCGTCCCCACCGAAGCCGCCGTCACCCCCGGCCGAAGCAGAGGCCGACGCCTGCTCGTAGAGGCGCTGGCTGAAGCTCTGCGAGACCCCGACCAGCTTCTCGGTGGCGTCCTTGATGGCCTCGATGTCGGTGCCGGCCAGCGCGTCCTTGACGCCCTTGAGCGCGGTCTCGACGTCGTCCTTCTCGGAGCCCTCGAACTTCTCGCCCTGGTCCTTGAGCAGCTTCTCGGTCTGGTACACCAAGGTGTCAGCTGAGTTCCGCACCTCGGCCTCCTCGCGGCGCTGGCGGTCGTCCTCGGCGTGGGCTTCGGCGTCGCGCACCATGCGCTCGATGTCGTCCTTGGCCAGTGAGGACTGGCCGGTGATCGTCATCGACTGCTCCTTGCCGGTGGCCTTGTCCTGGGCGTGCACGTGGACGATCCCGTTGGCGTCGATGTCGAACGTGACCTCGATCTGCGGGATGCCTCGGGGTGCCGGCGGCAGGTCGACCAGTTGGAACTTGCCGAGCGTCTTGTTGTACATCGCCATCTCGCGCTCACCCTGGAGCACGTGGATCTCGACGGACGGCTGGTTGTCCTCGGCCGTGGTGAAGATCTCCGACCGCTTGGTCGGGATGGTGGTGTTGCGCTCGATGAGCCGGTGCATGACCTGCCCCTTGGTCTCGATGCCGAGTGACAGCGGCGTGACGTCGAGCAACAGGACGTCCTTGACCTCACCCTTGAGAACGCCCGCCTGTACGGCGGCGCCGATGGCGACGACCTCGTCGGGGTTGACGCCCTTGTGGGGCTCCTTGCCCGTCAGGCTCTGCACGAGCTCCTGCACCGCCGGGATGCGCGTCGACCCGCCGACCAGCACCACGTGGTCGATGTCGGAGGTCTTGAGCCCGGCGTCCTTGATGGCGGCGTCGAACGGTCCGCGGCAGGACTCGACCAGGTCGTGGGTGAGCTCGTTGAACTTGGCCCGCGTCAGCTTGAGGTCGAGGTGCTTGGGCCCCTCGGACGTGGCGGTGATGAAGGGCAGGTTGATCTGCGTGTCCTGCACGGTCGACAGCTCGATCTTGGCCTTCTCGGCCGCCTCCTTGAGGCGTTGCATGGCCATCTTGTCCTGGGACAGGTCGACGCCCTCGGTGTTCTTGAACTCGGTCACGAGCCACTCGATGACCTTGTCGTCCCAGTCGTCGCCGCCGAGCTTCGTGTTGCCCGAGGTCGACTTGACCTCGAAGACGCCCTCGCCGATCTCGAGCACCGAGACGTCGAACGTCCCGCCACCGAGGTCGAAGACGAGGACCGTGCGGTCGCTGTCCTCCTTGTCGAGCCCGTAGGCCAGTGCGGCGGCCGTCGGCTCGTTGATGATGCGGAGCACCTCCAGGCCGGCGATCGCCCCGGCCTCCTTGGTGGCCGTGCGCTGCGCGTCGTCGAAGTACGCGGGCGTGGTAATGACCGCCTGGGTCACGGTGTCGCCGAGATACGCCTCGGCGTCCCTCTTCAGCTTGCCCAGGATGCGGGCCGAGATCTCCTGGGCGGTGTACGCCTTGCCGTCGATGTCGACGGTCCAGCCCGTGCCCATGTGGCGCTTCACCGAGCGGATGGTGCGGTCGGGGTTGGTGATGGCCTGGCGCTTGGCCACCTCACCGACGAGCACCTCTCCCGTCTTGGAGAAGCCCACGACCGAGGGGGTGGTGCGGCCTCCCTCCGCGTTGGGGATCACGACGGGCTCGCCCGCCTCCAGCACGCTGACCACCGAGTTGGTGGTTCCCAGGTCGATTCCTACGGCCTTGGCCATAATCTGCAGTCCTTCCGGTTGTGGTGTCGTCTGCCGGTTCCGCCCGGCGCCTGTGCTTCCAGTCGATTGATCGGGTCTGGTTGCGGTTGGGTCTGGCTACGTCGTCAGTTCTACGTCGTCAATTGCTTCAATTGCTTCAATTGCTGTTTCACTAGTGTAGCAAAGTTGAGTCCCCTTTTGTCAAGATTCTTGAGGCAATAGCTGCCACCCCGGTTTCCACCACGCTGAACTGGTGGGTTACACCATTCCGCCGGACCCACCTACGCTGGTGACGTGCTCGACCTGGTCCTGCTCCGCCACGGCCAGTCCACCTGGAACGCCGAGAACCTCTTCACGGGCTGGGTCGACGTGGACCTCACCCCCGCCGGCGAGGCCGAGGCCACCGCGGGCGGCGAGCTCCTCGCCGTCGAGGCCGGGACCAACGGCCTCGACCTGCGGATCCTGCACACCTCGGTCCTGACCCGGGCCATCCGGACGGCCGAGCTCGCCCTGCACGCCGCCGGGCGCAGCTGGCTCCCCGTCCGCCGGGACTGGCGCCTCAACGAGCGCCACTACGGGGACCTGCAGGGCAAGAACAAGTCCCAGATCAAGCAGGAGTTCGGCGAGGAGCAGCTGATGAAGTGGCGCCGCAGCTACGACACCCCGCCCCCGCCGCTGTCCCCCGACAACCCCTACGACGTGGCCGGCGACCCCCGCTACCGCGACCTCGACCCAGGCGACATCCCGCGCACCGAGTGCCTGAAGGACGTCGTGCGCCGCGTCGTGCCCTACTGGGAATCCGTCATCGTCCCCGACCTGCGCGGCGCCGCGGCCGAGACCGGCGGCGCCGTGCTGGTGGCCGCCCACGGCAACTCCATCCGCGCCCTGCGCAAGCACCTCGAGGAGATCGCCGACGACGCCATCACCGAGCTCGAGGTCCCGACCGGCATCCCCTACCGCATGCGCCTCGACGACGACCTCACCGTGCGGGAGGCCGACTACCTAGGCGACCCCGAGGCCGCGGCCGCCGCGGCGGCCGCCGTGGCCCGCCAGGCCGACCAACCCACCCCCTGACCTAGTCGCCCCTCAGCCTTTCCGACCCCGACCCCGAGGCCGACCCAGATCGAGCAGCGCGGAGCCGGCGTCGGCCAGCCGGTCCTGCGCGGCGTGCTGATCGGGCCGGAACCGGCCCGTCATTGCGAGCGTGTGCTCGCAACGCGCCGTGTACGCCAGGGTGTACGCCGCGGCCGCACCGGCGGCGCGCCACTGGCCGTCGTCGAGCCCGTACCCGACTGCCTCTTCGAAGTCGGTGATGAGTCCCACGATGTCGGGCAGAGCGGGGAACTCCGTGCCACCCGGATCGGCCGTGACCGACCACGTCGCGGCCGCCTGTCCGACAGCCGTGCTCTCGGGCACGAGCGCCACACTGTCCCAGTCGTAGACGGCGAGGAGCCGGTGCTCGTCGAGGCGCACGTTGCGCGCCGACCAGTCGGTATGCGCCACGACGGGTGGACGATCGTCTGCCTCGCGCTGGAGCAGCGCTCGCCGCGCGTGCTCGTCGATCCATTCGGCTCCCTCCGCCGTGCCGGAGGAGTCGAACAGCGGACTGTGCGGCTCTCCATAGAGGCCGTCGGGCGAGGTGGGAGATGCGCACCTCGACGATCTCGACCCCGGCGATCGCCACCCGCTCCGCTGAGCGACGCCGGGCGCATGCCCAAGCGGGCGGCGCCGCTGCCCAAGCGGGGGCGGCCCAAGGTCGCCCGGGACTGAGCGCCGGAGGCAGCGCGTCGGGGGCAGCGCGTCGGGGGCAGCTCGCCCGCCGGTTCGCCGCCACGGCCGGACCGGCTGACGCGTCGCACCCAGAACGCGGCAGGCCGGGGCGCCTCGCCGCGCCCCGGCCTGACCGACTGCCGACAGGACTGCTGCGCCCTACAAGGCGTCAGCCCCGCGTTCTCCGGTGCGCACCCGCACCACGGCATCGACCGGGAGGACCCAGACCTTGCCGTCACCGATCTTGCCGGTGGAGGCCGAGCCGACGATGGCGTCAACCACCTCGTCGACCTGGCCGTCGTCCACCAGCACCTCGACACGGATCTTGGGGACGAAGTCCACCTCGTACTCCGCACCGCGGTACACCTCGGTGTGCCCTCGCTGGCGCCCGAAGCCCTGGGCCTCGGTCAGGGTCATGCCCTGCACCCCGAGGTTCTTCAGAGTCTCCTTCACGTCATCGAGCTTGAACGGCTTGAGGACTGCCACGATCAGCTTCATTGTCGATTTCCTTTCGTCCTGTGTGACCGGGCCTAGGATCCGCCGCCGGTATCGGGAGCGGGCACCGGATAGTCCTCTTGTGGGGATCCGCTACCTCCCTTGTCGAGACCGGCCATGGCGAAGGCACCGTCGGATCGGCTGGCGAGCGTCTCCTCGGGGAAGGCCTCCTCGCCGTGGATGGCGAGGTCGCCGACTTCGAGGATCTCGTCCTTGTAGCGGGCGCCACGCAGGACCCAGCCGATGACCTTCATGAGGATGAAGGTCACGAGCGCCGACCACAAGATGACCCAGACGGCCGCTCTGAACTGTTCCCAGAGCTGGTGCGCCGACCCGGTGTACATGAGGCCGTTGACGCCGAAGGGCACGCAGGTCGCCTTTGCCGTGAGGTAGGTCGCCTGGTTGGTGGCGATGACCTGCCCGGAAGCGCTCAGGTGACCGCAGCCGTACTCGATCATGTTCGGGTCTCCGAAGATGCCGAGCAGCAGGCCGCCCGTCAGGCCGGCGATGCCGTGGGTGTAGACCACGCCCAGGGCGTCGTCGACCTTGGAGAAGGGCCGCACCTTGGACAGGTAGTTCCAGGCCACCCAGACGATGGCGCAGGCGATGGCCCCGACGAAGATCGCGCCGAGGCCGTTGACCCAGCCGGCGCACGGCGTGATGCCGACGAGGCCGCAGATCATGCCGTTGACACCGCCCAGGAAGGTGGGCTTCTTCTCCTTGGAGAGCCAGGCGTCCAGGGCGATCCAGACCAGGACACCGGTGGCCGTGGCCAGGTTGGTGTTGACCACCGCCGCAGCCGCGCTGGCCCCGGCGTAGTAGGGGTCGCCGCCGTTGAACCCGTTCCAGCCCAGCCACAGGATGCCGGCACCGACTGCCGCCATCACGAGGTTGTTGGGCAAGGCGTGCTGCCGATCTCGTAGGAGCCTCGGACCCAGGACCCAGGCGGCCACGAAGCCGGACACTCCGGCCGACATGTGGATGACGTACCCACCCGAGAAGTCGAGCGCACCCTCCTGGGCGAAGTAGCCGCCGCCCCAGAGCATGAAGGCGTCCACGCAGTACACGCAGGTCGACCACAGCGGGACCAGCAGGACCCAGGCGCTGAACTTGATCCGGCCCAGCACGCTCCCGAGGAACAGGAGCGGAGTGATCGCCGCGAACACGAACTGGAAGTAGGCCAGTGACGAGGTCGGGAAATGGAACGGGATGATCGTGTTGGCCGCCGAGCTCGCTTGGGCTTGTTCACCGAAGGCACTGGTGACCGGGCCCGGCTTCCCGAGGAAGTTCTCGAAGAAGTGCGTCAACGTTCCGGTCGTCCCTGCGTTCTGCGTCTGCGTCACCACCCCGTTGACGAGATGGACACCGCCGCCGATCGACGTGTCGCCGAAGCCGAGCTTGTACTCCCACAGGAACCACGCCACCAACACCAGTGAGAATCCGGCGAACATCATGGCGAGGACGTTCACGGCCCACTTCTTGGGCACGAGAGACGCGTAGAGCACTGCCAGGCCAGGGAGGCTCATCAGGCCGACGAAGGTGGCAGCTGTTATCTGCCACGTATTGTCTGCCGGATTGAGCCAACTGGGATACGGAACGTACGAGGCCGCTCCTATCAGATGGATCACTCAAGCTCTCCTAACTGTCATCCGCCCCGGTGCCCCGCTCTGCGGCCAGAGCGTTACCAAACACCGGATACGGCTAATGCCATTTCGGACGGTTCACCCCGCCGGAGACACAATGCAGTTCAGGAGTTTCCGAATCGTCACGCGTGTGTTTCGAGCTTGTTAATCCACCGCAAACCGCAATCCGACCCGTTCCGGGGGCCGCCAACGTCGCCCTCGGGGCCGGAACGGACGGGGCGGCGGACCCCAGTACCATCTCCCGATCGACATGACCATCACCGGCCCACTCGTGCCCGAAAGCGGCGATGAAGACAGCGTTCGTGCCAATGGCGCCGCCGCCAACGGTGCCCACGCCAGCGGTTCCGGCGTCAACGGCGCCGGCCCCGAGCCCGCCGACCGCATCGGGCAGCTGCGGGGCGCCGGGGTCCAGGTGGACCGCCGGCGTGTCGGCCAGGTGGCGATCGGGATCGTGCTGGCGACGCTCGCCGTCCTGGCCGTCGTCTTCACGTTCGTCGGGGTGCACACGAACCAGCAGGACGACCGCCTGCACCACGACGGCGTGCCGGTCACCTTCACGGTGACGGGCTGCCTCGGGCTCCTCGGCGGCAGCGGGAGCAACGCGGCGGGGTACTCGTGCCGTGGCACGTACAGCCTGCAGGGCCGGCGCTACCACGAGCAGCTGCCAGG
Source organism: uncultured Acidimicrobiaceae bacterium (assembly GCA_963764305.1). GTDB lineage: Bacteria > Actinomycetota > Acidimicrobiia > Acidimicrobiales > RAAP-2 > Bog-473. The sequence continues at coordinate 595,204 of CAVXSD010000010.1, forward strand.
CAACTCGTTCCATCGGCCGGGGTCCACCGTCGCCGCCATTGCCGTGCCGGGCGATCCCGCCCTGGTGTCGCCGGCCTCCATCGTGGCCACCGAGCACTCCTCCGCGGGCGTGTTCGTGCTGCCGGCGATCCTGGCGGTCGTCCTGTTGCTGCTCGTGGCGCTGCTCCTGGTGCTGCGCCGCCGGCGTCACGCCCGCGAGGGGCCGGGCGGGTCACCCGCTCCCTAGGGGCGAACCGGCACGGCGCTCCCGACGACCCGGCGGGACACCCCCGGCGGGACACACCCCCGGCGGGACCCCTCGTCGTGACCCGCAGGGATCAGGGTCGGATCAGGAGGGCCGGATCAGGAGAGCCGGATCAGGAAGGCGGGATCAGGAGGGCCGGATCAGGAAGGCGGCGTGTAGCGCTTGTTGCGGCGGGGGCGCGGCGGGGCGGCGGTGCTCCGCTTGGGCCGCGGCGCGTCGGGCCCGGCCGCCTCGGCCCGCTTGAGCTCCTGCTGGAGCCGGTAGGCGCGCACCAGGTACCACGCGCCGGCCAGGAGGAACGGGGCGGCGAAGCCGAAGTAGGTGTAGTGGAGCTGGAAGATCGCCAGCCCGTAGAGCGCCAGTGTGATGCCCTGGAAGAGGCGCTTGCGCAACAGCGAGGTGATCAGCACCAGGAGGGCGAGGCCGAGGAGGACGTAGGTCAACTTGTCGTAGACGCTCACGCTCTGGTTGTGGGTCTTGGCGTAGTTGATGGACGCCGAGCTGATGATCAGGCCGATGAGAGCGGCCACCGGGGCCGCCACCAGCCCGATCGCCCGCTCCTTGTCGTTGGACCGGGCGATGTCCGCCTCGATCTCCTCGACCGGCCGGATCTCCTCGACTTCCTGTTCCTTCGGATCGTCGTCGGGGCGCACCATGGAGTACTTGATGCGCTCCCAGAGCGTCATCCCTGGCGCGCTGTCGCCCCTCGGATCGCCGGCGCCCGGAGTCGAAGACATCGGGGAAGGCTATCGCTCCCCGGGCGTTGCTCCCTTCGGGTCGGCCGAGCCGCCGCGGGTAAAGCCGTGGGTAAAGGTGTCCCGGTGGAGCCGTGTGAGCCCGCCGGACGCGGCCCGGGGCGTCCGGGGGCGGTCGACCGGCCCGGTCACTAACGTGCTGTGTGAGGGCCTCGAGGCCCGGCCGATCGTGAGGTGCTGTCGATGAAGCTCGTGGTGGCGGTGGTCAAGCCGTTCAAGCTGGACGACGTGAAGAACGTGCTCAAGAACATGGGCGTGGCGGGCATGACGCTGACCGAGGCCCAGGGCTACGGCCGCCAGCGCGGGCACACCGAGAACTACCGGGGGGCCGAGTACACGGTCGACTTCATCCCCAAGGTCCGGGTCGAGGTGCTGGTCGAGGACGACCGGGCCGAGGCCGTGGTCGACGCCATCGTCTCCTCCGCCGCCACCGGCAAGATCGGTGACGGCAAGGTGTGGGTCGTGCCGGCCGAGACCGTGGTGCGGGTGCGGACGGGCGAGCGCGGGGCCGACGCCGTCTGAGCCAGCCGCGGGACGGCGCACACGAGCATCTGGGAGGGGCGCGGGCTACTGTTCGTCCATGAGCGGCGACAACTTCGACCTGTCCAAGATCTGGCTGTTCTCCACCTCGTCGGGCAAGGACCTGCGCACCATCAAGCGCGCGCTCGAGGAGGTGACGGTGCCGCCCGGCCGGATGCTCTGCGAGCAGGGCACCATCGGACGTGAGTTCTTCTTCATCGTCAAGGGCGAAGCAGCCGTCCGGCGCAACAACCGCAAGGTGGCCACGCTCGGCCCCGGCCAGTACTTCGGCGAGATGGCGCTGCTCGACCGCCTGCCCCGCTCCGCCACCGTGACGTCTGAGACCGAGATGGACCTGCTCGTCCTCGGCCAGCGCCAGTTCAACGGGATCCTCGACTCCGTGCCCGCCCTCTCGCGGAAGATGCTGGCTGCCATGGCCACCCGCCTGCGCGAGGCCGACGAGAGGGCGATGGCCGTCATCTAGGGAGCTCCTCCGGGGCCGTCGCCGTCGCGACGTCGGCGCCCTCGTGAGCTGGCCGTTTCGTCCCAGGTATCCGCGTCCGCGCCGGCACGCGCTGCCAAACTCCCTGTGTCCATTCCCTCGCCGGGACACAGGAGGTCACAGTCATGCTGGACACGTTGGACTTCAGAAAACTCGGGGCTGAGTTCCTGGGCACCATGGTGCTGGTCGTCGTCGCCGTCGGCGTCGCCACCGAGTCGTTCGGCTTCAAGCTCTTCGGCTTGAGCTACTCGGCCGGCGTGGTCGCCACGGCCCTCTCCTTCGGTCTGGTGCTGGTCGCGCTCGTGTACGCCATCGGGCCGGTCTCAGGCTGTCACGTCAACCCGGCCGTCACGCTCGGCTTCATCGCCTCGGGCCGCATGAAGCTGGCCGAGGGGGTCGCCTACCTCGTGGCCCAGTTCGCCGGTGGGATCGTCGGCGCCTACCTCCTCTACTGGATGTTCACCACGTCGCCCTTCTACAAGAAGTCGGTCGTGGGCCTGGGGACGGACGGGTACGGCAAGCAATCGCACCTGTTCGTCAGCCAGTGGGGCGCCTTCCTGATCGAGGTCGTCCTCACCACCATCTTCGTGCTGATCGTGCTGTTCGCCACCCACAAGGCCTCCATTCAGGGCGCCGCCGGCGTGGCCATCGGCTTCGGCCTGGTGATCGTGCACCTCATCGGCATCCCGCTCACGGGCACCTCGGTGAACCCGGCCCGGAGCCTCGGTCCGGCCATCGTGGTCGGCGGGACGGCGCTCAGCCAGGTCTGGGTCTTCATCGTGGCCCCGCTCGTCGGCGCGCTGATCGCGGCGATCATCCACCTGGTGTTGGCCGACCGCTCCGCGGACGTGCCGGCGCCGGCGGCGGAGCCCGCGCCGACCTAGTACCTAGCAACGGGCCGCTACCGTCGGATCCATGGATCTGACCGAGGCACTCACATTCGCCAGGAACCACAAGCAGGGCGTCCTGGCCACCATCCGCGCCAACGGGCGGCCGCAGCTGTCCAACATCATGTACGTGCCGGACGAGGGCGACACGTTCTTGATCTCCATCACCGACAGCCGGGCCAAGACGGCCAACCTGCGGCGTGACCCCCGCGCCTCGCTCTACGTGCTGGGTGGCAACTTCTGGCAGTACGTCGTGATCGAGGCGACCGCCGAGCTGTCGCCGGTGGCGTCCGAGCCGAACGACGCCACCGTGGAGGCCCTGATCCGCTACTACGAGGCGGGCTCGGGCGCGCACCCGAACTGGGACGAGTACCGCGCCGCGATGATCGCCGACAAGCGCATCGCGTTGACGCTGCGGCCTGAGCGGGCCTACGGGCTGATGGGCGGGGGCTGAGCCCTAGCTACAGCAACAATGGACTAATGACGGACGCTAATGGGGATCGACCACCCCGCTCGAATCACGAACGAGGCTGGAGCCGAGCCGCCAATAGATGCCCCAACTCGACAGATCCAGGAGCTCTCCCCAATTTAACCCGTGGGTAGTGATCGGGGTGCCTCTCAACTACCCAGTCTTAGGCCAACGGTTGGTGTGTTGAATTCCCTTAACGTCGTGGAAGGCAATTTCCGCCCACGTCTTTGGTAGTTCCGCCTCGTCGGCGAATTTGATTTCCAATTTCCTATTCCAACTCTGCTGGTCGAGTCCGGCTAATACTGGATGTTGAATAGTCAATGTCTTTACGGATTCGCTCAGTCGCCCGGAATAATGCAACCGTCGAACCGGGCATGGGAAGTGCCACTGCACTTCGATGCGCTCGATCGGGAGACGAGCGGGATTGTGCACCGTGATCTTGTACACCCACCGAGCAGTGCCATCTAGCTCTGCATGATCAGGGTGTTCAGTTGCCTTCCATGACACAGCGACTCCGTCTAACGCAATCTGACGCTCACGTGCGTCTTGTCGCCTCGACAGAAGTGCTTGCATCCCAGCAAATACCAATCCAATCCCAGCAAATGTCGCAGCCGCGACCGTCGCCCAATTGGTCACCGTTGATCAACTCGATCCATCGATTACGGACAGGTCGAGCCGACGCGCTTGGCCTGTGACCTGATGCCGGCCTGCACGGGGGACGCGGCGGCCTTGGCCGACGTGGCCGTGCCGTCGTAGACGCCCGCGCCGAAGGCGCAGTTCCCGGCCGACCAGTAGGCGTTGGCCGATCCGCCCGCACTGCCGGTCACGGTGACGCCCTTGGCGCCCGGGACGCCGGCCACGTTGAACGGCTTGGAGCCGGCCTGGCCCGTCTTGGCGATGTGCAGGAACAGGGCCGCCGCGCTCTGCGCGCCGGCGGCGCTGCTGAACTGCATCACCAGGGACAGGCCCTCGTTGGTGTTCGAGCCCTTGGCCGACTGCTCGACGGCCTTGACGAACCCGGCTTTCTGCAACGTGCTGATGGCGCTCTTCCTCTGGCCCTTGCTCAAGTTCCCACCCTCGAGCAAGCCCGCCGCCGTGGTCAGGGTGCTGGGGTGGCCGCCCACCGTGTAGCCGGGCATCTCGTTGGACTTGAGCAGGAACCGCGAGAGCGAGGACGAGGAGACCGCGCCGGCGCCGGCGGAGACGCCCCCGCAGAGGGCAGGCAGGACGAGCCCGGCGAGCGCCCCGGCGCCGCAGGCAACGAGGAGGCCCCGCCGAGCCGGGCCGCGACCCTGCCCCGCCTCGGTCCCGGTTCCGACCGGGGCCCCCGTCAAGTGGACACGGCCGGCTGGCCGGTGGCCGCGGGCTGGCCGAGCGACTCCTCCACCAGCTGGGAGAGGTCGAGCACGCGCACATCGTCCTCCTTGGCGTTGGCGCGCACGGCGTCGTCGAGCATGATCATGCAGTAGGGGCACGCCGTCGACACGACGTCGGCCCCGGTGCCGAGCGCCTCGTCCATGCGCTCCATGTTGACCCGCTTGCCGATGTTCTCCTCGAGCCACATGCGCGCGCCGCCGGCGCCGCAGCAGAAGCCGCGCTCCTTGCAGCGGCGCATCTCGATCTGCTCCACGCCGGGGATGGCGCTGAGGACCGAGCGCGGCTCCTCGATGATCCGGTTGTGCCGGCCCAGGTAGCAGGGGTCGTGGTAGGTGACCTTGCCCGAGTAGCCCGACCCCGGCGTGAGCCTGCCCGACCGCACCAGGTGCTCGAGCAGCTCGGCGTGGTGGATGACCTCGTAGTTGCCGCCGAGGGCGGGGTACTCGTTCTTGATGGTGTTGAAGCAGTGCGGGCAGCTGGCGATGATCTTCTTCGCCCCCGCCTCGTCCAGGGTGGCGATGTTCATCTTCGTCTGCTCCTGGTAGAGGTACTCGTTGCCGAGGCGCCGCACCGGGTCGCCGGTGCAGGACTCCTTGGGACCGAGGATGCCGAAGGTGACTCCCGCCCGGTGCAGCATGCGCGCCGTGGCCTGCACGCCCTTGCGGGCCCGCTCGTCGAGGGCGCCGGCGCAACCGACCCAGTAGAGGTACTCGATGTCGTCGGGGATGGTGCCGGTGATCACCGGGATCTCGAAGTCGAGGGTCTGGGTCCACTCGGCGCGCCTGTTCTGCCCGAGGCCCCAGGGGTCGCCCTGGTTCTCGACGTTGCGCAACATGAGCCCGGCCTCGGACGGGAACTCGGACTCCATCAGCACCTGGTAGCGGCGCATGTCGACGATGGCGTCGATGTGCTCGATGTCGACCGGGCACTCGTTCACGCAGGCCCCGCACGTGGTGCAGGCCCAGAGCACGTCGGGGTCGATGACGTTGGGCACCAGCGCGGTCTGCTCGCCCTCACCCTTGAGCAGTGGGGTGGCCGAGGCGAACATGTTGTCGCGCAAGCCCATGATGAGCAGCTTGGGCGAGAGCGGCTTGTCCGTGGTCCAGGCGGGGCAGGCCGACTGGCAGCGCCCGCACTCGGTGCAGGTGGCGAAGTCGAGCATCTGCTTCCAGGAGAAGTGGCCGATCTCGCCGACGCCGAACACGGTGTCCTCGTCGACGTTCTCCATGTCCATGTCGGGCGTGCTGTAGAGCGCGCCGAGGGCCCGGGGCCGGCGGGAGAAGGCCACGTTGATGGGGGCGAAGAAGATGTGGAGGTGCTTGGAGTACGAGACGAAGACGATGAAGCCCGAGATGATGGCGATGTTGAGCAACAGGAACACGGTCACGAGGACCGAGTTGGTCCCGGCACCGAGCGGGGCCAGGATCTTGGCCACGGTGTGCGAGGCGAAGGCGCCCCAGCCGTAGGGGAACTGGGTGGGGTCGGTGTTGACCTGCGCGCCCCGGTAGAGGAGGAGCGTGATCATGACGCCGGCGATCATGAGCAGGGTGATCCAGGCGGCATCGAGGTGGGAGCCGTAGAAGCGTGACTTGCGCTCGAGGCGGCTCGGCGCGTTCTTCAGGCGGATGATGGAGAAGGTGATGAGGGCGATCAGCACGGCCACGGTGAAGAAGTCCTCGATGAAGCCGACCCAGTCCCAGGTCCCGATGCCCGGGATATGGAAGTACTTGTTGAAGAGATCGCCGTAGGCCTCGATGATCGTGAGCAGCAGGATGGTGAAGCCCCACATGGTGAAGAAGTGGGCCAGGCCGGGGACCGTCCACTGCAGGAGCTTGCGCTGGCCGGCCACCTCGACGGTCTCGGCCTCCACCTTGCGGCTGATGGGGCCCCGGGACCGGTTGGGGTCCTTCTTGCCGGAGCGGATGAGCTTGGAGAGCCAGTGGAAGCGGCGGGCGGCGATGCCGAACCCGATGACCGTGACCAGGAGTCCAATAATGATTCTGACGGGCACGAATGCTCCTCGCCTCTCACAGATCGTCGAACGGGGAATGGGTGACGGAGTGCGAGCGCCACCTGGGACTTCGATGCGGACCAGAGGATAGTGGGGCCACCTCCTGGGGGCCTAGTTGAAGGGTCCCGACCGGCGCCTCAGCCTGATGACAACACTGTTTGGCCGATCCTTTCGATGCCTCGCTTTCAATTCTCTGCGCACCGCCGCCCAAGACGGCCGTTGCGCCGCTCCGGCGGCCCTCATCGGCTGCGCCGGACCAGGCCTCACCCCGGCGGGGACCATGTGAAGAGCGGGTCGAGCCCGTTGGCCGGCTGCGGGCGCCCGCAGGACACACAGTCCCGCCCGCAGGAGACGTCCGCCCTTGCCCTACTCCGGCGCCGGAGCCGCGGGCGTCTCGGGCTGCCGTCTTTTGATGACTATTGCCACTGGCGTGTCCGGGCGGCGTCGACTAGAAGGACGCCATGGGGGCGGTGCGAATCCGACGAGCGAGCGCTGTGGCACTGGGGGCGGCACTGGGGGCGGTCGCGCTGCTGCTGGCGGGGTGGCTGGCCGCAGCGCCCGATGCCGGCGCGGCGTCCAGCGGCCAGCCGGCGTTCACGACGTCGGAGGCACCGGGCGGGGCCGCCACAGCCGGCCAGCGGGTGATCGCCTTGACCTTCGACGACGGACCGGGTCCGTTCACCCCCCAGGTGCTCTCCGTCCTCGAGCGCAACCTGGTGCCGGCCACGTTCTTCGAGATAGGCGAGGAGGTGGCCCAATACCCCCAGTACTCGAAGATGGTGGCGGCGGCCGGGTTCCCCGTGGAGAATCACACCTGGAGCCATCCCGATCTGACCACCCTCCCCGCGTCGGGCGTGGCTGCACAGGTCGACATGACCCAGGCCCAGATCCAGGCGGTGACGGGCACCACGCCGCGGTGTGTTCGCCCGCCCTATGACGCGTGGAACGCCGGCGTCCTGAGCCAGATCGCGGCGCGCGGGCTGACGACGATGAGCTACTCCGTGGACCCGAGGGACTGGACGCTCCCCGGCGCGCAGGCGATCGCCGACAGGGTGGTCGGGGCCGCGTTCCCAGGCGCCGTGGTCGACATGCACGACGCCGGCGGCGACCGGTCCCAGACCGTCGCCGCCCTGCCCCAGATCATCAGCCGGCTCCGTGCCATGGGGTACGCGTTCGTCTCCATCTGCGGCGCCGGGCCCACCTCCGGTCCTCAGGTGAGCGCGACGTACGCGTTCGGCAACGCTCCGGCTCCGGGGCCGCCGGTGACATCCAACGTGCCGTTCGTCGGTGCGGCGGCGGCCGACGGCAGCGGTGGCGGCTACTGGGAGGTGGCGGCCGACGGCGGGATCTTCTCCTTCGGTGACGCCGCCTTCCACGGGTCCATGGGCGGCACGCGGCTCAACGCGCCGGTTGTGGGCATGGCGGCGACGGCCGACGGCGGCGGCTACTGGGAGGCGGCGGCCGACGGCGGGATCTTCTCCTTCGGTGACGCCGTCTTCCATGGGTCCATGGGCGGCACGCGGCTCAACGCGCCGGTTGTAGGCATGGCGGCGACGGCCGACGGCGGCGGCTACTGGGAAGTGGCGGCCGACGGCGGGATCTTCTCCTTCGGTGACGCGGTCTTCCACGGGTCGATGGGTGGCACGCGGCTCAACGCGCCCATCGTGGGCATGGCGGCGACGGCCGACGGCGGCGGCTACTGGGAGGTGGCGGCCGACGGCGGTGTGTTCTCCTTCGGTGACGCCGTCTTCCACGGGTCGATGGGCGGCACGCGGCTCAACGCGCCCATTGTGGGTATGGCGGCGGCCGGCGGTGGTGGCGGCTACTGGGAAGTGGCGGCCGACGGCGGCGTGTTCGGTTTCGACGCACCCTTCTACGGCTCCCGGGCGGGCGTCGCGGGCCAGGACCGCTTCTTCGCCATGGTGCCGGGCCCCGGGGGGGCGGGCTACCTCCTGACCGGCCAGCATCCGGCCGGGTAACCACATGCTGGACGGCGACGCCACGACGGAGAGCTGGTAGCGGATGCCCCGGCTGGGGGATGAAAAGCGGGGTCTCCAGGTCGGACACGAGCTCAAGACGGACCCAGCGAGTGGGCTCGTCATGCCATTTTCGTGCCACACCATGCCAACGTCGTAGCGTCATCTGGCGGTTTTCGGCCACCAGGAATCCGCGTTTACCCAGCGTGTAGAGTTACGGGGTTCTCGCGGGCGTAGTTCAGAGGCAGAACATCAGCTTCCCAAGCTGAGAACGCGGGTTCGATTCCCGTCGCCCGCTCTCACTCGAAATCCCAGCTCAGAGCCCACTTTTGCAGCGACCGCTGATCCGCCGTCAAGTGCTCAATCGGCCGTCGTGCAACAAACGTGCAACAGCGTGCAACTCGAAAGGGTGCGTCCTCAGCTACCTAGGCTGAGGACGTTGGCCGTTCAAGTTGCCGGCGCCGGATCGCTCTTCTGTGACCAGCGTGAGCATGGATCTAGCGAAGCGTGTTGAGGGGCAACAAGCGGAACCCATGGACGTGATCCTGTGCGGCCCCCGCCCGCCGTGCGGCGCAGCGAGCATCACGGCATCACAGGAATGTGACGTTCGTGTAGTAATCGGAGTGGCGCTCGACCTGTGCTGAGACGTCGATGTTCTTCAGTTTGGGAGGACTCGGCGTAAAGCCGATGAGGCCGGCCGCTTTCTGACCTCCCATGGCGACGCCGTATAGGTACTTCAGGACGTTGTCGTTGGTCGAGTGGTAGTTGTAGACGGCGTCGTTGACCCGAGCGGTCAGGGTATCCCAGTCGCTCTTGGCTCCGATGGCGGCACCGGTGAGGTGGGCGGCTTCGACTCGCGGGCCGTCAGTTTTGGTCCCCAGGGTCTGGGCTGCGACCACCATCACCCTTGCGCCGAGGCTGTGGCCCACCAGCACGTAGGAATCCGCATTGGTGCGAGCCAGCAGGTCGGCAAGGACGACCCCGGTCTTGTCCGCGCGGTTCTTGGCAACGTGCCAGGGGTTCTTGGCGAGGTCGGCGGCGAGCAGAGCGGGGCCGAGTGGGCCGAGCTTCTTCGCTGCCCGCCTTGGTGGCGGCCAATGCGGCCTTCTTGAGCGCGGCTGGCCCGGCAACCTTCACTGACCCGTAGCCGGCGAGGATTCCCAGGTGCTTGAGTTCCTTGGCGCCCCAATGCACCCGGTAGACAGGCGAGTCGGGATATCGCCTGGTGACGATGTCCTTCCACTCTCCCCAACCTGTGCCGCTCTCGCTGAGAAAGCCGTTGCAGACGACCACCGGCACGCCTTGTCCACCTTGCAGCATCTCGATGTGGAACGACTTGTCCTCGCGGACGTAGGCATTCGTGACCGACGCCCCCAGCGCACCACCCAGCGTGCCGCCGATCGCGGTGACCACGATGGTGCCGCCGGCCATGCCCAGTCCCCCGGCAGCCAACGAGCCTCCGCCCAAGAGCGCGAGCCCGTAACTGGTGGCAGCGGCACCGGAGTAACCACCGATGAGCGTGCCTACAGCACCTCCGATGGCTGGCGCTGCGAGCAGGGCGGCAGGAGCGCCCACCGCCAGCCCAGCAAGCCCGAAGCCGGCGAGTTTGGTGGTGCGGCTCAGGTTGGGCTTGTCATACTTGAGGAACTCCCGGTAGTCCCCGAGCGCGCCCATCTTGTGGTCGGCCTTCTCGAATCCCGGGATCTCGTGGCGGTGCTCGGCGCAATACCGCGGCACCCGGATCGCGCCTCGTTCCCGAACCGCCATGTTGTGACAGCGGGGGCCTGCGCAGGGCAGCGTCGGCGATCCACAATTCATGCAGAGGTAGACGGGAAGCTGACCCACCGGCCGCTTCACCTTCTGATGCTCCGTATCGGCGAAGCAGCTAGAACACCAACCCTGCTTCCTCGCGCCCGCGGGGTCGGCAGCCAGGTCGGCGATCCATGCCGCTACCTTGTGGTGGGCCTTTGCGCGCTTCTCCGCGTTCTTCTGTTCTTCCTGGCTGGGCAGGTTGACCTTCAGGTAGGTGAACTTGGCGAAAGCCCAGGCGTTGTGGACTAGGGCGCGGTTGCCCCGGAGCGCGGCCGACCCCTCGACCTTGGGCTCCACGTCCGACGTGGAGCCGGTCAGCGTGAGCTTCTCGCCTTCAGGTGAGACGACCTGGCACTCAAGCCGATCACCATTCAGCACACGGGCAACTACTTTCGATTTCGGCACAGCACAAAGGATGCCATTCGTTCGCCGAGTGGTGCATGGCGAGCCCTGTATTTGGCCTCCACCTCCGGGACGACGCATAGCATCCCCAAACGCTGCGGGATGAGTGGGCGCCGTTCGGGCGCGTCAAGCGCCAGGTGCTTGCTCCCGCGAACCTCCGGCCCCACTCATTTCCGAAGAGCCACTATGGCTCCAAAAGGGCGCGTCCTCAGCCACCTTGACGGAGAACGGAAGGACGAGAGTCCAACGTCGCCGTTGAGGTCGGGGGGGGGGCCAGAGGCCGGCCCATCTCGGCCCTTACCGCAGCGCCAGTACGAGCTGGACACGCGCCCTTGTCTCGCTGACACCGCCGCACGCGTGCGGCTGTCATGACGCAGCCCGGAGCTCCGGGGGAAGATCACCGGCGAGGACGATGCCGTCGTGGACGATCGTCGGCCACGGTTCTCTGCCGACGACGGACCCGCTTTGGCAACTCCTCCACAGTGAACTCGATCAGATTGACGGATTGCCAGTGATTCGGGCCGCCCGGTCGGTCCACCGGCCGAGCGCAGCCGTCCACTGGCCATCGTCGGCCTGTGTTCCTGGGGGGGCGACGGCCAGGACGTCGATGTCGCTGTTTTCGTGGGCTTCCCCGCGGGCGAACGAACCGAACGCCACGAGACAGGCCGGGGCCGGGCGGATCTTCTTCGCCTCCGCGGCGAGCCGTGTCAGCACCCGGTCTCGTAGTTCGGCGAGAAGGAGCACCGCCCGTGCCGCCTCGTTGTCCCGGACCAGGCGCACCAGGGCGGCCACTCCCACGTCCCGGCGCTCGACCAGTCCCATACGCACGAGCCGATTCAGCACCACGGTGGCCTGATTGGCGCTCACGCCTGCCAGTTCGGCGACTGACCGCATGGTCAGCTCCACCTCGGTCCGGGCCAGAACGGTCAGCACGCGACCCTGCACCCCCGGAATCACCGCCGCAATGGGATCCGTATAGTCCATGGCCATCATTATCGTAGTTTCTCGCACATGTGTGCGCTTTATTGTGAGAACAGCTATCAGGCTCGTGACGAGGTGACTAGGCCATGTTCTCTGCCCTAGCTGTGGGCAAACCTTCACTATGCCGCCGTGGCTCGAATAAACCGGCGCGAATCATCTAGAGAGGCTGGCATGTTTCAACTTCAGATCCTCCGGGGCTTCAGCGAAACACCAACAGGTGCTGAGCTTCATCGAAAACCTGGGGCGCCAAGCCCGTCGTCAGTGCAAGGTCTTCTAGCGATTCAAACCGTCCGACGATGGATCGGGTTGCGGTTATATGTAGTGCTATCTCTCGATCAATGTCGGGAAGGTTTTCAAGGATCTCCGCTGGTACGTGGTTGACGTCGACAAGGCCGCCGTCGTCGAAAATCTAGGAAGATCCGGTCGACCAATACGCAGCTCTCGTGCGAGCTCGGGCTGCTTAGCTGATAATTGACGAGCCTCCTCACGAAGGTGCAGACGTTCCTGAGCTCTTTGCAGCGCTGATAGGTCGCCAGCCAGAAGCTTTGGCGCCGACCCTTCTGTTGTCTGCTGATGCAAAGCCCATATGTGGCCCGCGCCACCACATATTGAGGCCAGGGCTAGTGCTATTCCGACGGAGGACTGCCAGCTCTCGGTAGTCGAGGTTGCATTGAGCAGCCACAGGCACACAACCCCAAGCGTCCCGTACATGGCGGCGAAAAGTGCGAATGAGCGACTTCGAAACCTAAAGGCGGCATACGCAAAGGGCATCGCCGTACCCAAGCCAAGGGTCACGATCGGAACTGCGACCCAGGCCTTTGATCGAAAGACGTCCGGTTGCGACACGACGCCTTATCTCGACCAGCGTTGGATCGACTTACTTCAAGAGATCCCCGTACGCGTCCTTTTTGATGACGTTCGCAAATACCAAAATTCCGTCAACCACACCCCAGAGAAAAACGAGCGGCAAAAGCGCTCCCAGGCTGACCAGAGTGATCAGGAGCATGGTGAGCCCAAGCTTCTTATAACCCAAATAGAATCGGTGAATACCTAGCCATCCCAAGAATATGGCCAACAGACCAGTGGCAATCTTCGATTTTGAGGCTCTTGAGGAGACCTTCGGATATTGAATTTCCGGGTACGTGGTCTGCCGAACGACCTGATCGCTGTCGGGAGTCGGAAAGGTGCCGAAGATTTGGTCGGTACCTACGTCCTGAGCATTTACTGGCGATGAGCTCGTCCATTTGCTCCAGCCGTCTCAACGAGCGGTGAATGAGATTCCAAGGTGACAGTCCCGACGGTGTCGTCGGAAATAACCGTATGGGGGAAGGACTGTTCGGACACAGTGCCCCATGTGATCTCGTCGGCTCCATCTGACGCTGCGACAGGGGCCGAGGGATTGCCCTCTGTCACGTCGGAATGGTCGGGATGAAGTTCAGGCGCATACCACTTGCCATCTGAGGCTTGCCACCATCCGGCTCCCTGCGCTACGTCGCTCATCTCAATGCCCCAATCGTGTTCAAATCGACATCTGGCAACAAACCGACCGGTGCCAGCGACGACGGCGGGTCGCTGGCACGAGTCCGCAGTAGCATAACGACGTGTGATCGCGAGGTGCCACTGGGATTGCTCGGCTGTCCGGCCTGTCATACAGGATCTCGCTCAGCCGGACCTGGAAGCGCAGTGCAACCCCCCTGTAATATCGACGGCATCGCGCCTAGCATCGGCAGGCGTATTCAGGATCCCCGCCCCGAAGGGGCGACTCACTGAGGAGTGGCGGTGCCAAAACATAGGTTTCTGTCAGAAAGACAGCTTGAGCGAATTGCCATGGACGAGAGCACTGCCCTGGTTAATCAGCTCGGCTCGACCATTCCACAGCGGGCACAGGCCATTAATGCGATCTACGACGGCAAGGTTGCAACGATACAGGCGACCTACTTCGGAGACCTTGTTCGAAAAAAGAGCGGGGGGTTAAGACGGCAAAACCTGGCTATATGTTTTTCCGAGTAAGCCGAAATCTTGCCGGTATGTCTAACCGGGATCGAGAATACCTCAGGATGGCGGATCTATTTGTCGCAATGACCCACGGTAACAACTTATGGTATGTTCGTCTAAAGGCTGCCGTGCTTTGGGGCGACGGGGCAGGCACACTTGGTCCAGGTGCGCAATGGAAACATCCCGGGCCGCTGTTGCTGATCAACAACCATCAACCCATGATATTGCGGAGTGGATGAAGAAGTTCTTTTCCCTCGACTCAACCATTAATGCGCTTCAACAAGATCTCAATCGAAGCCATCAAAGAACTGATCTAATACCAGAGAACCGAGCCATCGTTGATGAATTGATGAATCGAGTCGCTCCGACAGGCGGGGGTGACTGGCTAAAGCCGACGCAGTTGGGCGGAACCGTTTTCGAACCCACAAGTCCGTTCTCTGTTCACATTGGCTCCTTCACGGGAGGCCCGCCTCTCTCGTATTCCGGCGAGGGATCTATGGTCACGATCGCACCGCCCGGGTCTGGCAAAACGCAGTGCAATGTCTTTCCCAATCTCTTGACCTGGAAAGGGCCCGCAATCGTCCTAGATATTTCTGGCGACATATACGAGCACACCGCAGGTTGGCGAGCGGCACACGTCGGACCTGTTTACAAGTTCAGTCCGCTAGAACCAGAAGATAGCCACAAGTACAACCCGCTTGCTTTCGTCCGCAACGAGCCAGACTTCATTTGGGAAGATGCGCGGCTCTCTTTCAGAAATGATGATTGTCCCAGCCTTTTCAAATGACCCGTTTTGGGAAAACGAGGCTCGAACGGCATTAACCGCGGCGATCGCCTTCGTGTGTTATTTCAACCCTCCCCATGAGCGGCCAATGCATGCAGTACTCGACATCCTTTTCGGTGGTCAAGCCTGGGAAGACATGATCTCTGGGTTGAGAATGGCTGTCAACGTTCGGGTCATGACGCAACACGCGAACGTCGCTTTCGACAATGAACGAGAAGACCTTGAGCAGCGTGTTGCAGACTGCACGATCGAGTCTCAGCGCATGGTCGGGTGAACGCATTGCGAGAGCCACCGAGCGGTCCGATTGGGACCCGATGGATCTTAGGAGCGGCCAGAATCCAACCATTTATATCTATATCAGGCCCAACGAAGTAGAGGCTTATCTCTCGCTTTTGCGCGTTTTTATTGGACAGCACATCCGGATTCTGACCGCGGGTCAAGTTCCAGCCCGGGGTGCGCCGCCTGTCCTGATCATGCTCGACGAGCTGCCGAGACTTAGGTACATGGCTCCGGTCGATGAAGCGCTCAATATCGGCCGAAAATACGGTCTACGACTATGGATGTTTGCTCAGAGTCTCGGACAACTACAGAACGCTTACGAGAATGCTGACGGAATGATGGGATCGTGTGTAGTTCGGATCTTTATGAATCCAAGCGGAGCCGACGGTATGGCCGAGAAGCTCTCTGAAGAGCTGGGCTATGTGGACTCCATCCATGATGGCTCTCGCAAGCGTTTGATCGACGCGGCGGACTTGGCTGGTCCAAGTTTCAAGGATGTTCAGTTGGTGCTGGGGTTGGGCGCGAAGCCAGTTGTTGTCAGCAAGGACTTTGCATTCAAGCATCCAGAGCTGATCAAACGGATGGGACTAGAGCCACCAAGTCCCATGAGAGTAATGGCGCCAGCGGACGTACCTGCTCCTGCGGCGATGGCACCGCCCCCGCCCCCACCACCACCCCCGCCACCGCCTATTGGCGTTGCGCGGTCGGAGCGATAGGCCGCGGTCAACCACATTGTCTCAGGTAGAGGATCCATGTCCGCAGAAGCCCTATCTTTGACGACGGCAGCGCCTGTTAGGGCGATGTCCGAACCGCTTGTTCCAGTAGGGACACCTGGCGGCTTGCTCTCGGGACTTCGCGATGACGCGGATCCCTCAGGGTAGTCCTCCGTGGTGACGACATCCTGGCGATTCCTGTTCGGGCCTACAGGATATGGCGGGCATGCCACGTAGCTCCGAACCGCGAGCAGCTGGATGACTGGTGTCGTTCGGAGGGCCTCGGATCGTGTGACACAGATGTTGAGGCGCTGCTCTCCTCGGAGCTCCTTGTCCAGGCGGGTGAGCTGCGTGAGGCCTTCTCCCGCGGTTTGCTCATCACTGTGATCGGCGAGCTTCGGGGAAATGCCGCACAGGATCAGCCGAGTGAACAGTTCACGATCTGGGGGAGAGACGGGCAACAGGTGCATGTCAGTGGGCGTCTTTATGAGGTTCTCCTGCGCTGCAACGGTCGACGCGTTTCGGGTTTGTTTGAATCGCTAAATGCTTCCCTAAACGAAGTGGTGCCTCTAGAAGAGAGCGTCTCCGACGCGATGACGCATGCGCTCCCAGTCCTAGTGCGTGCAGGAGCCGTAAGAATCGATATGGCGAGCAATGACTAATAGCCATCAGTCTGGGTTCATGCGACAAATGTCCGGAATCAGAAATTATGTTACGCCGATAATGGCTTCTGTGATGTTGCATGGATATGTTTGTTCCGTTTCCCCGGAACGATACATGGGAGAAATGTATAGGGATAATCCCAGCACTGCCGAAGTTATCTATCCAGGTATGTCTCAGGATGCGATCGAGCATTCCAAACAAACGGCTGATTTTGGAGATCAATACGAAGACTTAGCAGATGAGATGCGCACCAAATTCGAGGAAAAGCAAGAGTTCGACGAGCAGCTTGCCCACGGAAATTCGGAGTCACCCGAGGAGCACAAAACGGATTACGAAATTGGCGGGGACCAAGTTGAGAAGCAAATGGCCGAGCTAAAAGAGCTGCAAGCGGCGCACGAAGCCCAACTCAAGGATCTCCAACAGGCCAAGGACATGGCATTGCAAGAACAGGCCGTGAAGGACGATCAGCGGGCCGAGTGGATGGCCAGTCAAACGGATCTCAGCAAAGAAGGTCTAGACGCGCTCGAACAAGCGAAAGAAGTCAACCAACAGGCCATTGCCACGAATTTTGAGGTCGAAGAGACTGCTCTTCGGGAACAACAAGCACGAGAAGAGTCACACCTTCAGGCCAAACAGGTGGCGGAGATCCAAGAGCTGCCGCCACCGCCACCTCCACCGCCTCCACCACCCCCTCCGGAACCGACCCGCACCATTTAGGACGTGCAGGGGCGCCGGTTCAGATGCTTGGCCTCAAGCCTCGACGCCAGAATCCGGCTCGGTGCGGACATCCGATTCGAGGATCCAGGTTGTCGCCGCTTCTGAGATACACGCGCACGCACATGATTTATCTCATGTAGTCGCCGAGTCTCCGACGGATGACTCCATTTAGGAGACTGTGACTTCAACGTGGTCGCGTTTGACGGATGTCGGCGTCACGCTGAGGGAAGGGCGTCACCTGGATACCGCCCCGATCCTGGCCCGGTGAACAGGATCAATCGGACGCCAGTTGCGCGTAGTGACAAGATCCTCGGTGTCCTCGAACATGTACTCGGGTCGTGGACTGCCTCGTTGCGATCCACCTCGAGTCGACCCGGAGAGGGACCTATCTCGCCAATCAGGCTCTTCGGATTTCAGCGGGGTGTGACCGTGGCAAGTAGTCCCAGTTGGGCTTGCCGGCGTAGAGCAGTGAGCGGATCCGGTAGTTCCGGAAGGACGTGAACCCGAAGGCGGCGCGCTTGACTCGCTTGATGAGGTTGTTGACCGCCTCGGTCGGTCCGTTGCTGACGTGGGCGTGGTGCCAGGCGGCGATCTGGTGCTTCCAGCGGATGAGGGTGCGTCCGAGGGAGCGGGCCTCGATCGGATAGTCCTTGTCCTGGAGGTCGCGTCCGAGCTGGGTCACCCACTCGAGAGCGAGATCGGGATCGCCGTGGGCGTAGAGCTCGCGGACCGCTTCTTTGGCCTCCCAGAAGGTGGCCACGTCGCCGTAGGGATCGCCGGCACGAAGGAGGCCGATGAGCTTCTCGTGGCCCTTGTCGTTGAGACGCTCCTTGGCCTTGGTCAACAGGCGTCGGCACCGATAGAGGGGATCGGACTTGCGGCCACGATGGCCGAGGGTCTCGTTCTGCACCCGGCGGCGGCACTCGTCGAGCTTGGTGTTGGCGAGCTTGATGAGGTGGAAGGGATCGGCCACCAGGATGGCACCGGGCATCATGAGCGCGAAGACCTGCCGATAGGGACCGGACAGGTCAAGGGTGGCGAACTGGATGCGCTCACGCCACGCCGCCTCTGCTCGGCCAGCCAGCACCATGGGCTCGGCACTGCCGCGACCGGGGACGACGTCGAGGAGCTGGCCGGCGCGGACGTCGACGATCTGGGTGGAGAACTGCTGGCGGTGCTAGGGACCGATCCGGACCATCAGCACCTCGTCGAGCCCGAGGGCCTGACGTCACCGAAGCGCTCGGGGTCGGCATCGAGCAGGGCTGTGCCATAGGTGATGACGGTGTCGTTGACGGTGTGCCAGTCACACCCGAGCTCGTCGGGCCACCTCGTTGACGCTGCGAGCATGACGGCCGACCTGGCTCGTCGCCCACCGGGCCGCTCGTGAGGTGAGCACCTGGCGGGGTGCAGGCGATGCGATCGTCCTCATCGGTCCACGACGACATCGTACAGACTGCATCGGGGCACGCCACGGCGCTTGTGCCACACGAGACGTGTCGGGCGACCGAACAGCGGGAGGTCTATCAACTCGACGTGGGACGATCTTTGAGAGCGAGCACCCCGCACCTCGGACACCCCACGAGCGAGGTCTTCGTCTCGACGTGGATTCTTGCCTGGTCCTGAGCGCCGTCCTCTGCGCTCAAGAAGGCGATCGCTCGAAGCTCGATCATCCACTCCAATAGCGAGGTGTATGTTTAGTTACCACGTTGGTTCTCTATCTGCGGTTGTAGAACAACCTCAGATTGTTGGACCTCCGCTAAGTTGGTAGTCGATCTACTTACTGCACTTCGCTCATTTCCGAAGATATAGATCCTCGGTGTCCTCGAACCATGTACTCGGGTCGGGGACGCCTCGTTGCGATCCACCTCGAGTCGACCCGGAGAGGGACCTGCCCTCTCGCCAATCAGATACGCGACCAGGCCGGCCCGGCGGGCCGGCCTCAGCCATTGTGATCCCGGGTCAGCCCGGCTCTTCAAGGGGCGCTGCGGGACGCCGCTTCGCTCCGTGTCCTCGCTCTGCCTCCGGCAGCCCTTGACAAGCATCGCCGTCGAACGATGAATCCAAGCGAACAAAGGCAACCGTATTCAGGTGAGGTCGCCGGTGTCAGGCTTCGTTGATTCCCGTCCAGCCAACTCGCTCGGTTCGAGGATCGAGGGAAAATGCTGCCCCGGCGCAGTTTGGGGATCCCCAACTCGATATCGCCCGCCTTGGTGGAAAGGACCCGGGCGCGATGCCTGTCGCGTTCGGTCGTCCGCTCGCCGCTGCGTTCGTAGCGCCCGGCGCCGATCACCGAGGTGGCTTCGGCCTCGATGAGCTCTTGGAGGACGAGACGCACGGCATCGCGGACGAGGTCGACGCCGTCGCCTGATTTGAGCGCGGCAAGCCGTTCGGACGGGTCAGACTGATCGAGGGCCATCGGGTGTCTCCCTTGGGGTGCGTTCTTGTAGGAACACACCGAGGATCACCCGGTGGCTCACCTACGTGGTGGACCCTCCGGTCACCTCAAAGCCCACCACTCGGTGGGACGCCAATAGTGGAGAACCAAAGACATCCAGAGGCTCGCCGAATATGAGCCCGATTGTTCACTCCATGGTGACCGGGTCCCCGTGAACTGATCCACCCGTTGTGCGAGTCCGAGCCCCACGATGTGGGGAAGGAGGACAGCACGACGATGAAGAGACGGCGCCACACGCCCGAGCAGGTGATCAGGAAGCTGGCCGAGGGCGAGAAGCTCCTCGGTGAGGGAAAGACGATCGAAGAGGTGGTCCGTCACCTCGAGATCACCGAGTCGACCTGGCACCGCTGGCGCAACCAGTACGGGGGCATGAAGGCCGACGATGCCAAGGAGCTGCGTGAGCTGCGCAAGGAGAACGCGCAGTTGAAGAAGCTGCTGGCCGAGGCCGAGCTGGACAAGGCGATGCTCAAGGAGATCAACCGGGGAAACTTCTGACCCCGGACTGCCGGCGGCGGGCCGTCAGAGCCCTCTGCACGCAGTTCGGGGTGAGTGAACGGCGGGCCTGTCGGGTGCTCGGCCAGCCCAGATCGACCCAGCGCCTGGCCGCACCGATCCCCTCCGACGACGAACTGGCGCTTCGGGCCTTCCTGCGCGACTTCGCCCGGCGGCGTCCGAGGTGGGGGTGGCGCAGGGCAGCGCTGGCGGCCAAGGCGGCCGGGTGGCGGGTGAACCCCAAGCGGGTCCACCGCCTCTGGATCACAGAAGGCCTGCGTGTGCCCTATCGCAAGCGCAAGAAGCCGCTGCGGGGCATCGGCAAGGCTATGGGTCCGTTCTGCCCGATCCGCCCGGACGTGGTCTGGGCCCTCGACTTCCAGTTCGACCAGACCTCAGACGGGAGGATGCTCAAGATCCTCAACGTCATCGACGAGTTCACCCGCGAGGCGCTGGCCACCGACGTCGAGCGTTCCATCGACGCCGACGGGGTGGTCGTCTGCCTCCAACACCTGGCCGCGGTGCGCGGCGCCCCGGTCTTCGTCCGCTTCGACCACGGACCCGAGTTCATTGCCTACGCCGTGGCCGACTGGTGCCGCTTCAACGGGACGGGCACGGTGTTCATCGACCCGGGCTCACCATGGCAGAACGCCTGGATCGAGAGCTTCAACGGGAGGATGCGCGACGAGCACCTCAACGGCCAGCAGTTCGACTCCTTGCTCGAGGCTCAGGTCCTCACCGAGGACTGGAGGATCGACTACAACATGAACAGGCCCCACTCGGCACACGGCTGGCTCACCCCGGTCGAGTTCGTCGAGCAGTGGCTCAACCGACAACAGCTACAGCTCGCATAGCGAGTGGCTCAACAATCGGGGCCCAGTCAATGGCGCCACCGTGGATTAAGCTTCACTATTGCTCTTGCTGCTCTATAGCCATATCGTTTCTGAGCGGAGAGATTGCTTGCATTCGAAGCATCACATGCGTGGCATTGGCGGTGGCGAATGGCCCAGAGCGAACCGGATCTCGTCGGATTAGTTATTCGAACCGAGCGCACTTCGAACCACTTCGAGGTTCCCTCATCGCGCGTTATCGCGACAACGGGTGATCGTGCTGACCTCCATCTCTTCGTGGCAGCGTCGGTCACCGAAGCGCTGTCAGACTTCGGCGCCGATGATGTCTCGGTGATCTTCGTCGAAGAACCATCTCAACGGGTTCCTGACCTGACCTCGACGGTAGAGGCAGTAAGTCAGGAGTTTCCGTCGTCCTCAGTCATCGTCGTCGGGGAATCCCCAAAGTTAAGTAGCTATGTCGCATCGCACGCTGCGGGGGCTGATCTCTATATAGGCACTCAGAACGTGCGGGAAGCGATCGCTCAATCCAGCAGCTACATACTCGACCTGAAGACCGGGTCTCGCATCAACCCGCTGTTTTCAGATATGACGCAAGTTGTCCGGTTGTTCGTGCAAGAGGCCTATGCGCCTAGCCCTGGCGCCCTCTTTGGGCCGGACCAAGAAGCCGCTGTTGTACGTGATGCATTCGACGATCTCCGTAACAACTACGCGACTTGGTCGTCGGGGACATCTGTGGTGCGGTCTCTCAATGACGCGGTCACCGGCGCTTTGCGTTCCCACGGCTTTTACGGTGAAAGTACATCCGAGGCTCCACTAATGCTCGCGCAGCGGATGAGGGACAGGTTCTATGGAGGGATCCCAGGAGACTTTGTCCCGGAGTTTGCAGTGTCTTCTGAGCCGCAGGTTGACTTTCAACTTGGTGTTCAGAGGATTGCTCCGAATCTTGAATCTTCCTCTGAGCCAGAAGACTTTGTCCCGGAGTTCGCAGTGTCTTCTGAGCCACAGGTTGATCTTCAACTTGGTGTTCAGAGTACCGCTCCGGATCTTGCATTTCCCCCTGAGCCAGGTTCCCTCTTTTGGAACACACGATTCCCCGGAAACGAGAGCGTTCTCTCTCCTCCACAAGGCGAGCCCTACACAGCGATCGCTAACTTCGAGTATCGGCTCGAAACAGCCATCGAAGAGAAACCTTCGTCAGGACTCTCAGAGTCGATCGACGAGCCGAAGGAACTGGTGGGCAGCACGATTCAGTTCTTGTTCCGGGGAACCAATGTTCAGTTCTCAACGATCAACGGACTGCCAGACTTCGTCTCGACCATCGAAAGCGACATTCTCTCATGCGACGCAACGGGAACAACACCCTTCATGATTCGCTGCAAGTTTCCCAGTCCTGGGAGCGCCACCGTAAACATTCGTCTGGTTGTCGAAAATTCACGGCTTCTCGATCAGGAGCTGCCGTTGCGAATCTTGGGTGCCAATAACGATGAACCGCCTACTACGAACGAGCCCGCCGGCCACCAGGTTGCTTTCGTAGACGGGGACTCACCCGCGCCGCCGAGTTCAACGGATCTTACTGGCATTCGACGTCCAAGACCCGTGGCACTGCGAATTGGCATCAGAGAGGAAGGCGGACATCTGCTGGTTGAGGCGAATGCCACTGGCGACGAAGACGGCTTTGACCAGGCCTTCACGCGCGTGGTCGGGACGGAGGACCAAATCGATGTCGTGGTCGAAGACACTCGACGTGAGTTGGTTCGAGAAGCAACGCAGTACCCGGAACCGGCAGTTGGGATGGATGGACGGTCTCAGTGGGATTTGGGCGATCGGGGTGCTGAGATCATTACCAAATTTGCTCAAGTCGGCGGCGCGACTCCACCGCTCCCTCTTTGGGTTAGCCGCGGCGGATGACGATGCAGCGAAACTTGCTCGATCGATCGCGATGGTAGGTCGCGATCCAATCGATGAGGTGGTAATGCAGGTCAACGACGACGTGGGTATACCCTTGCCGTGGGGTTTGCTCTACGACGCTCGGGCCTTTGGTCAGGAACTCCGGGCACTCGGCAAAGAATGCCCAGAAAGATACCGCCGCGAGCCGACAAGCTCCGAGGACGTAGACGTGCGTTGTTTCTGGGGTTATCGATTCGCGATGTATCGGACGCGGTTTCCTAGAACACGCCAACGTGATCTGTTTGGTCCAAGCGAAACGTTCGTTACGGCGGTCCTGAATCCGACCTTCGGCAGCGCTGTCTTCCAGGATCAAGTCGAGGCGCTAACTAGCCCTGGATCCAGCCCAACGACGATTGACTTGGTTTCGGAGGCTCAAATCACGAAGCCGGACCAATTTCGGGATTGGATTTCTGATGGATCCCAGTCGTACTGCGACTTGCTGTATTTCTTCTGTCACGCAAGCACGCCAACCCGGGTAGGTGCCAACGGGCGTCCAACAAAAGTCGCCGATCCATTTAGGGAAACGCTGTTGGGCCTCGGACTCGAGAACGCAACCGATATGAGTGTGACTTTGCAGGATCTTCAGGAATGGGGGGAGAAACGTCCGCGGCGCCCTCTCGTCTTCCTAAACGCGTGCGGATCGGCCCAGGCAGATCCGCTCTATGGGAATCCATTCGTTGATCAATTCATCCGTGACTGGCAGTGTCGTGCTCTCGTCGGTACCGATTGGACGATCCCAACTGCATTCGCGGCGGTGTTCAGCCGAGATGTCATATCGCGACTCAGAACTGGCCGTGCTCTTATCGATGCGCTCCGATCAGTTTCGTTGGACTCCTTCCAAGCGGGCAACCCCTATCCCTTGATCTACGGCTTATATGGGGAACCGGAAATCACACTGACGAATCGAGGCGTGTCATGAGCGAGGAAATCTTTGTAGTGAGCGATCTCCATGTTGGCGCAGGCATTGAGGATCCGCTTGACGATTTCTACGAAGAGGATCTCTTTGTTGACTTCATCCGATCGCATGCTCACGACAAGTCCAGGTTCGTGATCAACGGTGACTTCATCGACTTCGCCCAGATCGAGCCTTTCGACGTCAGTGAAATTCCCAGCAATTTGCTGTGGGATGAAGAGACGTCA
Source organism: uncultured Acidimicrobiaceae bacterium (assembly GCA_963764305.1). Lineage (GTDB taxonomy): Bacteria > Actinomycetota > Acidimicrobiia > Acidimicrobiales > RAAP-2 > Bog-473. The sequence goes on from CAVXSD010000010.1 coordinate 619,175, forward strand.
CTTCACAAGCTAAATATCGCGCTTGAAGGGCACCGCAGATGTTTTGAAGCGCTAGGAGACGGTCTGGCGCAGGGAGCACAGTTGACGATCATTGCCGGTAATCACGATTTTGATCTGGCCTGGCCGCGCATTCAGCAACGACTTCGTGAAGCTATTGGAGGAGGTGAAGGAGTTATTGAGTTCGTTGTAGGTAGCACGAAAACTTTCGGTGTATCCATCGAGCATGGTTACCAGTTTACTCCTGAAAATTGCCCGAAGGATCCGACACGTTTCGTGCATAGCTGGAATGCCGACGGCACCCAACGCATGATGCTCGAGCGCGTGTGGGGCACCGACTTCCTTCTGCAGTTCTTCAACGAACTAGAAAGGCAGCACCCCTACGTGGACAATGTCAAGCCAACAATCTGGCTTGCGTGGCACGGGATGCGTCGGGGTTGGATACCGAAAAGTGCACTTGTAAAGCTGCTCGTTTTCCTGAAGCGGAACGTTCCTGTGCGAGCGATCGCGTCGACGATGGATGTCTCAGAACTGAGTCCCGACCTATTGGCTGAAGCCTTCGACGAATCTCACTGGCATGAACTCGCGATCGAAACCCTCGATGGCTCGGAGGAGGTGGTGGCCAAAGCCATTGAGGATTTACCGGAGCAGGACCGCATGGACCTTGCAAGGAGCGCGACAGTTACGGTTGGTAAGGATCTAGAGTTCGACGCGGACGATGACGACGAGCCAGCCGTCGAAGGTGCGATCATGCGGCTTGTCAGATCCGGATCCCGCGAAGAAGCCTGCGCTCTCACGCGCCTCGAGCGACCGGATGTTACCCATGTCGTCTTTGGCCATACTCACCAGATAGTCGATGGAAATCTGGCAGGTGCCAAACTGCCAGCTCTCTTCAATCCTGGCTCGTGGATTCCTCACTTAGACTTAAACGATGCCGTTGTGCGCCAAAAAGTCAGAGCCAATGGTATGACTTTGGAACTAGTCGATGATCCATCGCTATACAAGACCGAACCTTGCTGCGTGCGCATTAGACCCGGACTCACCCGATCGCAAGTGGAGCTTGTGCACCTTTGAATGTGTCAAGGCCTGGTGCATAGTGACTGCGGTCCGGCTTGGGTGGAACGTGGCGGAGGTCCCGCTACCGCATCGGCGATAACCCGGAGCGACTTGGATTTCCGGCTATCGCAGCTTCGGCGCGCCGCATCGAGAACGCGCTCCGCTGATATCGGAATGTTCCGAGTCAGAATTCAACATAACCCATGCGGCTCAGGTCGACGCGCTGCGACCCGCAATGCGAACCGACTTCAAATCTGTTGCGCTTCAATAAGCTTTCAACCTTGCTAACGAGCTTCGGGGCCCAGGTTACCGATGCGCTCGCAAGGAATCCCCCACCGATGCCGCGGATTCCACCCGTGCGTGTATTAATTGCCTCGGCGGCTGGTGATTTTGGGACGTCGATTTCCCCAGGATCCGGCTAACATTGAAAGCCCAGCTGGCGAAGAGTGCTTTCAACAACCGTTTAGTTCGCGAGCACGTAGTGTTGTCCTGCTAAGAAAGCGAGTCAATTACTAGGGTGATTCAGGGGTTGGCCGAGGCGGGTGCCGCAAGCGAACGTGGCGACACTGCCGCCGCAACGCAGCTCTTCAATCGCATTGTGGACCAACACGCGTCGTTAAGCGACCTTGGAAGATATCGAGATGTGGACGCGCTTACCCAGAGACTTTTTGCAGTCGAGGATCTGATCCGCAATGAAGCTAGGGAGCATCTTGTGGTGCTGGATCGAGAGGATCGTGTCGTCTTGTACCTCCGTGGAACCGAGTCACAGGTGCTGTTGCCAACTGGTCGGGACGGCAAGGTTGATCGGCATGTGCTGCAACTGCTCACGGGCGCCCACTGCCTAACACACAATCATCCCGTCGAACCGGGCCGTCCCATTGGCGGCACCATGTCGCTCTCCGACGTTGCGCTCGCACAACGCTTCGGGATCCGGCAGCTAAGGGTGGCTGCGCCAGAAGCGACCTACAGTCTGAAACCGAAAGTGGAAGCGCAGTGGGACGAGTCGTGGGTGGCCCCGACCGAGCGCGCATACGGTCATATGCGAGCTTCGCTCGACCGTGCGATGTCAACTGCCCGCGGCTCGCCGGCGAGAGATGTCTATTTCTACTTGCGGGTCTTCGACTTTCTCATGTCACAACTGGCCAAGCGCCTAAACCTTCGATACGACCGGCGTGATCAGCCTCGTGAAGACTGGTCGAGGACGATTCCAAGCCCGGCCTCCATCGTGATCGACTCAATAAAGCCGACGATTATCGATGACACGGAGCACTTCGAATGGATGTCATCCGTGCTTGGATCGGGACGTCAGTAACGATAGCTCTGATCATCTTGGCCATGCACGTCGACGGAAAGCTGTAGCCATTTCAGTGATGGCGATAAGTTCGTGTCGTTCACGGGTGCTGGGCCGATGACGAAGTCGCCAACGCCGCTTCGTGGCTACCGGCCCGGGCCTCCATGACGGCGGAGTTCGTGGTCAAAGCAAACACGAGGGGGAATCCCGAACATCGAGCTATGGAAGTGCTGCTCAACGCTTGGTCGGTGTACGAAGCGAGCGACTCGGACCTCCGACACCACTCCACCGAAAACTATTGAATCAAGTCGCCGTGGTGGTCGGGTGCGGAAGCCGTTGGAAGCCGTGAGCACGCACACGAAACGCACCGCATGAGTTGAGCTTCTGATCACCTTCTGACCATCAGTCTGGCAATCCTTTTGGCAATCTTTCCAGTAGGACTGGGCAGACAGGGCTTCACCTGGAGGACATTGAACCTACTCTGAACTGGGAGTACTTGACTGTATAGGACGGCGTAGAACGGCCTGGCAGCCACTAGGGATTAGAAGGTTGAACGTTTCGAGCGTCCCTCCACGCTCAATACCCCTGCACGAGGTAGTTACTACTTTTTCGCCATTGCCCCGCGACTGTGACGTCGCCAACGGGTGTACAACTCGCCCCGCAGCAGTCACCGCAACTGCTCGCCGTCGTGCGTCGATTTAGTTCCTCACTTTCGCCGGGTTAAACTAGGCTGCCAAGAGGTCGGTATCTTCAGGGTTCAGGTCGATGACTTTCGACACCGTGGATTCCACCCGTGCAACAGCATGCAACTGGGCAATTTTCTCCATTTCGTGCAACGCGCCCCGAGAAATGGGCCCTATCAGCGCGTACTTACGAGTAATCGATTTTCCCGATTTCTCGCTTCACTTGGAAAATACCTTCTTGACCAGGGCGTCCATTTTGCTCTGGAGGGCTTCCCAAGCTGAACGCCGCGATCCGGCGATCCGGCGAATCCGATGACCCAGAAGCGCGTGTGCACGCCCTCACTTCGTGCCGTCGAGGCTTTGGTTTACCCGTGACGGGGCAAGCGCAGTTTGGTTAGCAAAAGGGCTAACTGTGGATCCAAGCCATCGTCAGGTGGCGTCTCCGCCAGTCTTGGACATGCAGATGAGACTGGTCGGTTACCCCACGCGCCGTGTGATATGAAACCCGCAGGAGCCGTCGCAGTGCTGCCACTCGGGACCCGGCGCGATGTTTAGGTGGGACTGAATGGTCCCGATCATCCTGACGCCCGTCTCGTTGCCGAGTTGAGCATAACGGCCCGCGCGGCGGTCGAGCTCACTCGTCATCGCGGACTTGGCCTCCGCGAAGGTGAAGAAAGATCGGGTTTCAGCCTCGGGCGAGTCGCCGCGCATGTTGGTCTCGATCGTGTACACGACGCGGGAGCGGATGCCCGGATCATCACACGCGCTGTCCGTGAGATGACCTGAGCCTTGAGGGACGTGAGTCGCCTTGAGGAACGCGTCCCGCTTGAAGCCTGGGTGATGGGCAGCGAAGGCGTCGGCCAGGCGCTGGGTCAGCTGATCGAGAACGATCGAACCGTTGACCGAGTAGCACCGGTCAAGGTCATTCTGAACCGTGCCCCGCATCTCGCTGATCGAGGACGCCACTTGCTCGAAAAACCGCTTGGTCATGGGCATGGTCGCTACCCCTCTTGCCGGGTGCCCGCGGTACTCTACATCCAATGCGACTTAGAGTTGCAATAGGAGGACCGATTGTGCAGAATGAGGCGGAAGGCGGTGGACCCAGCCGACAAGGCCTGGCGCTTCTGGGGCGGACCAGAGGCGCCAGCCCTGTTTGCGCTCTCAGGTGACGAACGTCATCCAAAGAGCCCCTCAGAAGGTCGGGTACACAGGGCGGCGAATCCCCCTTCCAAGGATCGCGAGTGCGACGAAGCAGCAGAACCTGCCTCCGTTCGGACGCGTTTCGAACTGTCTTCCAAGTGACGCTTCGTTCGCAGTTGCAACTCGCAGTTGCAAATTGCCAATCGGCCAGCCATCGCCTGATGAAGATTCCAGGTCAGATGGTGCGGATGACATTCTTGGCACCCACGGCTGGAGCAACGACGGGAGTCCGCCCTCCCCTTGTTGCTCCAGCGGTCCCGCTTCATCAGGTTTGCAATCCTCAGTTGCAATGGCCCGACTCGGATTCTTTGACCAAGGCCGGTCGCCCAGGGTTGTTGGTTGTTGGTTGGAAGCAGAATCCGGCCACCCCTACGACTCCTCCATATCCAGCCTTCCGGCCGCGGCGAACCGGCCATCGAGGTCGTGTTACTCCGGCACGAAGTTGTAGTGCAGTGCCGCCAAGTGAAACGCCCAGAACTCTTGGCACCTACAGTCGTCAAGCTGAGCCGATGACCCGACTATCGATCGATGAAACAGCCTCTTTCGGCACCCAGCCTGTCTCGACTTGCGCACTGTGGGGGACGAATGGGACAAGGTGACACGGCGGGCCGGGGACGCAAGCCACGCCTGGCGCGAGCGGAACTGCGCTCGATGCTCCTCGAGGCGGCACTCGAGATCCTGCGTGAGGAAGGTCTTCATACCGGATCCGTGAACATCACCTTCAAGCGCGTCTGCGACCGGGTCCGGGTGCGAACGGGCATCCAAGTAACCAACGGCTCAGTGATCAAGCGAATCTGGGAGAACCAGGCCGAGTTCCAAGCCGACGTCCTCGTGGCAGTGGCAAACGACCTGTCCCGGCCGGAGCTCGGTCTCATCTTCAATGCTCTGGGCCCGCTTCTAGACGGGGCCGTCCTTTCAAATCCCGAGTCACGAGCCCGGCTCGTGCAACAGGTGTGCCGAGTAGGTGGTGAGGCCAACGCCATCACCACGGCCGAGTCGCCCAACTATCCGCTCTGGATGCACGTGGTCGCGACGGCCATTACGACCTCACACACACAACAACGGGAACGGATCTTGCTGGTCCTCCGCGAGGGATACACGTCGTTCACCAAAATGTGGGAGGAGAGCTTCGCCGCATTGGCAGCCCTCCTTGGACTGCGGATCCGACCAGAATCGGACATGTCGCAGTTCGTCGTGGTGCTCGCGGCGTTGGACCAGGGATTCTCCCTCCGCCACCGCATCAACGGAAAGATCGAGTACGTCACCCGGCCGACCGGGCCGAACGGGGAGAACGAGGACTGGACGCTGTTTGCCCTCGGACTCGAAGCGCTTGTGCACCAGTTCTTCGAGCCCGATCCCACGTATGACTCCGAACCATCGGCTTAGCCGTCCACCGATGCCGCCTGTTGTGGCCGGCCTGGCTCCTGCATCGATTTCGTTCCTCAGTTTCGCCGAGTAAACCAAACTGCAAAGAGGCTGGATCCTCAGAGTTCGGTCGATGACTTTCGACCCCGCGGATTCGACCCGTGCAACAGCATGCAACTGGGCAATTCTCTCCATTTCGTGCAACGCGCCCCGAGAAATATGGCATATGAGCGCGTACTTACGAGTAATCGATTTTCGCGATTTCCATCTCTACGTGGAAAAATACCTTAGTGACCAGGGCATCAAGTTTGCTCTGGAGGGCTTCCCAAGGCTGAGAACCAGAGTGCCTAACTGCCTGCGGTGCTGCCACGCGAGGACATCGAGGACTCGATGCAGAGGCAACCGACTCACTTTGGGATTCGCGATTGCCCCGCGAAGCTCGCCAAGTGCTGCTGCGGTCTCGGGTTCCCGCACAATGCGGTGAACGGCCCGATCACTCGCTCACCTCACGCCGCACCCGGTCCCAGTCTCCTCGTACCGTCGAGGCCGGCGTCGGCGATGCCGGGGCACTCCACCATGACCGGCTCGGGGTCGGGCGACCGGTCTTGGATACCCGCCACCGCATGAGGGCGGCTGGGCATGGCAGAGCAGCCTCACCCACGGCGACAGGCAGTGTCGTCGCTGTCAACGCGAGCCAAGCCGGGCGCCCGACGGAGCCCGGTTGCTTCCGCGCCGGAGCGGAACCCCAGGTAGGGCGAACCTCCGCGACGCCCCTCCCCGGATCCGGCTGCCATTTGCCGTTCGGTCGGCCGCTCATTCGGGACGTTCGGGCCAAACGGCCCTGCCCACGGGCGCCGAGTAGCGCGAGCGTTGAATGAGGAACAGGAGTGAGTATGGCCGTCCGGTTGGAACATGGAACCGAGTCCGCAGGCGGGCACGAGGCCGACGGGGTTCTCGCGCCCTTGATGCGAGGGCTGTCAGAGCGCGTGGACCACGTTCGCGACCAACCCCTCTTCCAGCGGGACCCGGAGTTCCTCCGGCGCCAGCTCTCGGCGGTGACCCGCTACGTGAACTACTTCTCACCCGAGGTCCGGGGACAGGTGAATCTGCCCGCCAGCGGTCCTGCGCTCGTGATCGGGAACCATTCCGGCCTCTTCTACATGCCCGACGCCTGGGTGGTCGGACTCGAGATCGTCCGACGACGTGGTCTCGACCAGCCGGCGTACGCCATGGGATACGACCTGCTCTTCGGCATTCCGGGCGTCGGTCCGTTCATGCGCCGCATCGGAGCCATTCCCGCAGGCGGGCAGGCTGCCGAACAGGGCCTGGCGGAAGGTGGCCTCGTCGTCGCGTACCCAGGGGGCGACCGCGAGGCGTGTCGGCCCTGGACTCAGCGCGACAAGATCGACCTCGGTGGCCATCAGGGGTTCGTTCGCCTGGCACTCCGTGCCGGCGTACCCGTGGTGCCGGTGGTGGCCCACGGGTCACACGATGCGGTCGTCGTCGTCTCGAGCGGCGAGCGCCTGGCGAAAGCCTTCGGCTTGGAGCGCATCCGGATCAAGGTGTTCCCCATCCTCCTCGCCCCCTACGGCCTAACCACCATCCTCACACCGCCGCTTCCGATGCCCGCGGCGATCACCGTCGAGTTCCTGCCCCCCTCGACTGGACCAGCTACGGCCCCGACGCAGCGGACGATGAGGCGGCTGTGACCGCGTGCTACGAAGAGATCACAACTGCCATGCAGGCGGCACTGGACCGCTTGCATGCACAGAATCCCCATCCCGTGATCCGGGGCTGGTGCAACCTCCTGCGGCCTGGGCGGAGGCGCCTGAAGGTCCCTGACCCTGCATGACATGGAGGCTCAGCCCTTTCATCTTCCGCGACGCAAGCTCCGTCCATTGTGCGAGCGGATCAGAACACCACGAGAGCGCTCCAGATACGTGAGTGCGAGCACCTGTACGAACCGCCTAGGGAGCTTCACGAGTTCCATGATGAGAATCCAGCGACGCTCATCCTCTCGCAGTAGGTCAAGGATGTCAGCGAGAACCGCTTCAACGTCGCGCACCCGACTTGAGCATCGCAGTTCCCGCGATCCAGAGTCGCTGAGGCAAGGATACCGCCTGATGTTTCTGGCACTAACAGTGGTCCTTGCTCACGGAAGCCTGATTCCCGCAGGAACTCGTCCCTTTCGTCGCGCCAGATGCGGTCGCCATACAGATAAAGGGCTGCGTGGGAAAAAACCGATGCTCTTGAGGCGTTCTCCATACTTGGCTCGTAGCAACGGCCCAATACGCTTGAGCGGCTCAATGCTCTCGTAGAAGCCTGGCTCGTAATGGACCTGCTGATTGTTGAGCAATGACTTCAGTTGCGCGTCGGATTGTGGATCGTCGAGATGAGACCGTTCGACGGGGACGTCCTAGTGGGGATCGTCGGTCAGGCTCGGCGGGTTGACCCTCTTTCCCTTGACCAGGACACGAACGGTTGCCCCTCCCTAACTGACCGGACCCGAGGCGTTCGAAGCGGGTTTGATCCGGCGGTGCACGGCAAGGGACTGCTCGTGGTCGACCTGTCCGGGGCCGTATGCGGCCGTCTCCTCGTGACCTCCGACGACGCCGCGGCGGCGGCGTCCGCCATCTTGCAGGCCACCGGCGGGGGCTGACCACACGGCGGGCCACGCCGCCACTCGGCCTGGGCCGCCCGGGTGGATCATGATGTCGTTGTGCCCGCACCCCACGACGTCGAGGTGCCGGCGCACTCCATCGTGCGGCTGGGCCGCCTCGTCGGCCCGCAGCGCTTCGCCGCCCTGGAGGAGGCGGCCCGCGCCACGATCGGGTCGCTCGACGGGGCCACGGTGTGGAACATCAGCTCCACCGCGCACGGCGGCGGGGTGGCCGAGATGGTCGGCCTGCTCTGCGGCTACGCCAGGGACGCCGGTGCCGACGCGCGCTGGGTCGTGATCGACGCCGATGCCGAGTTCTTCGTCATCACCAAGCGCCTGCACAATCGCCTGCACGGGGTCGCAGGTGACGCCGGCGACCTGGGGCCCCGAGAGGCCGCGCACTACTCGAACGTGCTGCGCGCCAACCGCGACGGGTTGGACGGCAGAATCCACCGCGGCGACATCGTCTTCCTGCACGACCCCCAGACGGCCGGGTTGGCGCGCCACCTCATTGAGTACGGGGTGCGGGTGGCCTGGCGCTGCCACGTCGGGGCCGACCGGGCCAACGCTCAGACCGAGGAGGCATGGGCCTTCCTGGCGCCCTACCTGGCCGAGTGCCACACCTTCATCTTCTCGCACGCCGCCTTTGTCCCGCCGTTCCTGGCCGGGAAGGACGTCTGGATCATTGAGCCCTCCATCGACCCGCTCGCGGCCAAGAACCGGCCGCTGCCGCGGCCGCGCATCATGTCGCTCCTCGAGGGGATCGGCCTGCTCTCGGGCCCGGGCAACGGCCACTCGTCGGCGGTGGTGGGCACCCTCGCCCCCTTCGCGCCGACCGACTCCCTCGTGGTGCAGGTGTCGCGCTGGGACCGCCTGAAGGACATGGCGGGCGTCATGCGGGGCTTCGCCGACCACGTCGCCGGGCGGGACGACGTCCGCCTCGCCCTCGTCGGCCCCGCCGTCGAAGCCGTGGAGGACGATCCCGAGGGCGACCGCGTGCTGGCCGAGTGCATCGACCTGTGGTCGTCGCTGCCCGCCCGGGCGCACAACGTCATCCGCCTCGTGTGCCTCCCGATGGCGGACCCCGTGGCCAACGCCCTCATGGTGAACGCGGTCCAGCGCCACGCCAGCGTCGTGGTGCAGAAGAGCCTGCAGGAGGGGTTCGGCCTCACGCTGACCGAGGCCATGTGGAAATCCAGGCCTGTGGTGGCGTCCGCCGTCGGCGGCATCGTCGGCCAGATCCCCCCGGGGGCAGGCATCCTCCTTCAGGACCCCAGCGACCTCGACACGTTCGGTGAGACGCTGGTCACCCTGCTGGCTGATCCGGCGGGGATGGCATCCATGGGACGACGGGCCCGGCACCACGTCCGCCAGCACTACCTGAGCGACCGCCACCTCATCGATTACGCGCGCTTGCTGGCCCACATGACCGGGCCGGAGGTGGACTTCTGATCAGTTCCCCCTGAGGAAGGCCGCCCCCATGCGGTTGGCCCGCGCCACCTCACCCACCTCGCAGAACAGGTCGGCGAGATCCTGCTCGGGATCACCCGAATCGGCGACGCCGGTCGCTGCGTCGACGTCGAGTTTGAGCTCGACCGCCCGGGGATGACGACCCTGAAGGCCTTGACGACCGCAAGCGCGCGTTCGATCCGCTGCTTGGCCCGGGGTCGTCGGCTCATATTGACCAGCAGCCGTGCCTCCATACGGGCGAAAGTGGCTCGGAAGTCGGCGTTGGTGCCTACCTCCTGCACGTCGGCGGTGGCCCATCCCGCCTCTGAGGCCAGGACGTCGAACTCCATGAGGAGGACCGTCTTCCCCACACCCCGGAGGCCCGTATAGATGGGTTCCGCTCGTAGGTGCCGGCTCCGAGACGCTCCACCAGGGAGACGAAGGATTCGAGTTCCTCGTCGCGCCCGGCCAGGGTCCGGGGCTTGCGTCCGGCTCCGGGCGTGTAGGGGTTGTCGCGCTTGTTCATGCTCCCCCACCGTGCGGAATCTTTCTTAACCCATCGGCTTGGGGGCCCAGTCGATTTGAGAGTTCAATGCGTGGATCCGTCAGTAGGCGTCAGGAAACGGCAGCGTCTACAGTTTCCGTGCAATGACGCCTGACGGTTACCTCGGAACCGAGGCCGCAGCCAGGGTCGAAATCGATGCCATGCTCACGGCGTCTGGTCGGGTGGTGCCAGAACTTCAAGCAGATTGCCCTTAGGGCTACTCCGAGCGTGGCCATACGGGAATACCCGATGGCCAAGGGGCACGGCACCGCCGGCTTCTTCAGGACGCTCGGCCTAGAGGGAAGGAGGCGGCAGCGATGAGGATACTGCGGGGGGTCAAGGCCAAGGTGGCCGGGCTCGCAAGGGGCGTCGCCTCCAGACGCTGGCTCAGGAACACGCTGCTGGTGTCGGAGGCGGTCGCGGTCGGGGTGCTTGCCGGGTTCGCCTTCCGGACGCCGCAACTGCCGACGGCCCCGAGGTTGGCGTTCGTCCTGCACGCCGATGACAGCGACTCGCCGACGTCGAGCACGACGACGATTCCGCCGGCCACGACGACGAGCAGCTCCGTCCCGGGACTCGGGGCGCTCGGTTCTGGCGGCGGCCCTGGCGGGCTGGGCTCCGTGTCTCCGTCGCCGTCGCTCCCGAGCGGGAACACCGGGACCACGGTGACGACGAGCACACCGGCGTCGACCAGCACACCGGCGACCAGCACACCGGCGACGACCAGCACACCGACAACCAGCACACCGACGACGACGAGCACGACCATGCCAGCCCCGCCTGGTGGTGGTCAGCAGTCGTCACCGTCGGCTCCGTCGTGGGGATCCACCACTGGCATGCAGGCAATCCTGGGCGGCTGCTCGCCGTCCGATATGACGTCGGCGACGGCCATAACGGTAACCGGGCCGATGACGATCGACTGCTAGCCGGTCGGGACGGTCGACGTCTTCGCCTCCTCGCGATACAGAGAATCCTTCGCCGTCGTGCTCGGCACGCCGAAGCCGGATCCGTTGCCGTTCACCGACCTCTGCGCCGAGACCGCAGTCAGCGTCACAGTGGCCGGCGACACTGGATCCACTACGGTGCCGATCGAACGCGAGAGAACGAGAAGACGGCCGCCCTGCGCTTGCGGGGCGGCCGTTCTTCAGAAGATGTGGGCCCGGCGTTCGGCCGCGGCGCTTGCCGACGGCGGCCTTGTCGGACTCTGGGGCGGGACCACGGACGCCGGCGGCGATGGCGCGTCGTCGATCGTCGGTGTCGGGTAGGTCGGCATCTCGCTCATCGGCTGGGGAGGACGCTCGGGGGCGTGGTGGACACGAGCACAGCGTCACGGTGCCCCGTCTGACCTACTCTGCGAGGTAGCAGTAGGCGATGAACGTATGAACGATCCCAAAATGAGGCGACACGACCGGAACGCGCTGATGCGGCGCGCCCTACTGGGCTTGGCGTTGGTGGCCGTCGTCGCTGCAGGTTGTTCGACAGACGGAGGTCATAAGTCGGCGACGTCTACGACCGCCGGTTCAACGGAGAATACGGGAGATTCCGGGACAACGACGTCGATACTTCCCTCCCACCCAACAGCACCGCCGCCACCGACAACCACGGCACCCACGTTGCCACTGCCGACAACCACAACGACCGCCGTGCCGCCACCGCCACAGCCACCACAGGTCGTCATGACCATAACTGGAACCGGGCCGGCCAACGACATCACGATCCTCGACGACAACCAGAAGTCCCAGCACACCGGCGTGCCCCTGCCGTGGTCGATGACCTTGCCTGACACGGGAACGATCTTCGGACTCTCGGCCCAGACCGGCAGCGGCGATCCATCCGCCAAGATCACCTGCGAGATTCAGGTGCCGGGCCAGCCCCCCGCATTGGCCACCTCCACGGGCGCCTTCTCGGTCGTGAACTGTACGACGTCCGCCAACTGACCTTGAGGAGCAGCAATGAGCGATTCTCGGGATGGCCACATCGCCCGTTCTCGCCGGCCTTCTGCATTCTGCATGCCCACGCTCGGGCCTGCGAGGGCTACGAAGGCGGATGAGGTTTCTTGACCAGCGGAATGTCGTAGAGCGCCGACCAATTGGTGCTGACGATCCGGGCCTTGCTCTCGTCGGAGAGCGGCAGCTTGTCGAAGCTGTCCACGGCGTGCGGATACTTCGAATCGCCGTGGGGGTAGTCGGTCGAGAAGATCAGTCTCTCGTCGCCGAAGGTCTCGACGAAGTGGGGCACGGTCACCTCGTCGGCCTCCACCGCGACCCAGCAGTTGCGCTTGAAGTACTCCGACGGCGGCATCGTGAGCTCGGGCGCCTCGTACCAGCCCGTCCACTCCCAGTGCTCGTCGAGGCGGTAGAGGAACCAGGGCGCCCACGAGCAGTTGCCCTCGAGCAGCGCCACCTTCAATTCGGGGAAGCGCTCGAGCACGCCACCACCGCACAGGCACGCCGTCACGAACTGGATCCCCAGCGGCTGGCTGAAGGTGTGCCACAGCATCAGCTCGTCCAGCACCTCCAGCCCGAAGTCGGGCGTCAGGTAGGTCTGGCCGCCGCCGTGAAACGCCAGCGGCACGCCGAGGCGCTGGATCTCGGCCCAGAGCGGGTCATAGGCCGGGTGGTGCCACGGCCGGCGGTTCACCGCGGCCGGCGGCAGGAAGATCGCTTTGAAGCCGAGTTCGTCCACGCAGCGCCGCGCCTCGGCGACTGCGCCGTCGACGTCGTGCGCCGCCACCATGCCTGCCCCGAACATCCGCTGCGGCGCATGGTCGCAGAAGTCCTTCAGCCAGTTGTTGTAGGCGCGGGCGATGGCGCTCGCGAACTGGGGCTCCAGGCCGTCGGCGCCGATCTGTTCGGACGAGTCGAGGCCGAGCACGAACAGTCCGCGTGAGGGGAACAGCACCGCCAGGTCGAGCCCCTCGGCGTCCATCGCGTCGATTTGCGACTGGGCGTCCCAGCCCCGAGCCTCAGACGCCGCGTAGACGGTGTCGTGCTCCTTCTGCCACCCCGTCTTGCGGCCCTCCACCCGCTGCGGCCGGGTCGGGCCCATCCGGAGCATCACGTGGTTCTTCACCCGCACCCGCATGTCGCGTGTGATCTCGGACAGCCCGCGGGGGCAGCGTGCGCGTAGGCCGGGTCGATGTAACGCTCCCACAGGTCGGGCGGCTCCATCACGTGGAGGTCACTGTCGCAGATGACGTGGTCGCGTAGCCCCATATGGAACAGACCCCCCGGGATCCCTGACGCTCGAGTCAGGATTCACTATACGCTCTCGTCCCGCGCCCGATCGGGGGCGTGGCAAGGGCGTTGCGGTACTCGGGAGGGTCGATGGCGACAGGTGTGATCGGGCTGGGGAACATCGGCGGGGCCATCGCGGCCAACCTGGTGGCGGACGGCAATGACGTGGTCGTGCACGACGTCGACGCCGCGGCGAGTGCGGCGATCACCGGTGCCGTCGCTGCGCCGGACGTCGCGTCGGTGGCCCGGCAGGCCGATGTCACGCTGCTCTCGCTGCCCACGCCCGACGTCGTGGCCGACGTCGCCGCGGCCTGGGCCGCCGCCGCCGCGCCGGGTTCCGTACTCGTCGACCTGTCCACGAACAGTCCGGCCGCGGTGCGCGAGCTCGGGGAGCGCCTGGCCACCTCGGGGCACTCGCTGGTCGAGGCGCCCCTCACCGGCGGAGCAATCGGGGCCGAGAGGCGGATGCTCGTGTTCATGGTCGGCGGCGACGACGAGCCCGTCGCCCGGGTCCTGCCTGTTCTGAAGCCACTCGGGCGTGCCACGTTTCACGTCGGCGCGCTCGGGCTCGGCAACACCATGAAGCTGCTCAACAGCCTCATCGCCTTCACCACGACCTGGGTGAGCCTCGAAGGGCTGGCCATGTCCACGAAAACCGGGATCGAGGTCCAGAAGGCCGTCGAGGTCCTGCGCACGGCCGGGGCGTCGAACTTCTTCATCGACCGCCAGGTCGAGACGATCGACGGGCGGGGCAGACCGACCCAGTTCGCGTTGGCGCTGGCCGCCAAGGACGCCGGCCTCATCGTCGATTGGGGCGACGCGCTGGGCGCCCCCACCCCGGTCGCGGTCGCGGTGCGCAGCGTCCTCGACGGCGCGGTCGCGAGCGGATTGGGCGGGGCGGATTGGAGCGAGCTCGTCGCCGTCGCCGAGGAACGGGCCGGCGTGACCCTGCGCTGGGCTCCAGAGTAGATCCGACACCGCCCGGGCGGAGCCGGCGGGCCCGCGGGCGCGCCCTCGGTGTCGTCAGTCCGTGCCGAGCACGTCAGCCGCCGCGCGCAGGGCCGAGCCCGCCGCGGGGACGCCGGCGTAAATGGAGACGTGCATGAGGATCTCCACGATCTCCTCGCGCGAGATCCCCACACTGAGCGCCCCGGCGACATGCGAGCGCAGCTCCTCGGTCTGCCCCAGTGCCGCCAGCACCGCGACCGTGATCATGGAGCGGTCGCGCACCGGGAGCCCCGGGCGCGTCCAGATGTCGCCGAACGCGCTCTGCTGCACGTGGTCGAAGAAGTCGGGCGCCAGCTTGGCGGCCGGGAACTGCCCGGTCGGGCCCTTCAGGATCGCCGGCCAGAGCTGGCCCTGGATCTCCCGCCCGGCCGCCCGTCGCTCGTCACTCGTCGTCATGCTCAGCTCCTCTCCACACCCAAGAGATTGACCGTGGCGATGCTGCCGCCACCCACCAGGTGCGTCAGCGCCACCCGCGCGTCCTCGACCTGGCGGCCCTCCGCCTCGCCCCGCAGCTGCAGCACCGCCTCGTGCAGCATGGCCGTCCCGGTCGGGCCACCCGGGTGCCCCCGCGCGATCAGTCCGCCGTCGGTGTTGAACGGGATGCGCCCGCCCGGCCCGGTCTCGCCCTCGACGACGAGCTTCTCGGCCTCGCCCTCGGCGCAGAACCCGAGCAGCTCGTAGTACTCGAGCTCCTCGTTGACGAAGGCGTCGTGGCAGTAGGCCACGCTCACCTCCTCGGGGCCGAGGCCGGCCGCTTCGTAGCACTCCAGCGCCGTCGCCTTCGTCATGGTCGAGGGGCCGACCACCGGGCCCACGAAGGTGTGGCCGGGCGAGTAGGTCTCCGAGGTCAGCGCGGAGGCCAGCGCGCGCACCAGCGGCCGACCCGGCTGGCGGGACCGCACGAGGTCCTCGCGCGCCACGATGATGCAGGCGGCACCGTCGTCGGGCGGGCAGCACATCATGGTGGTCAGTGGCTCGGCCACCATCTTGGCGGCGAGCACCTCCTCGGCGGTCACGACGTGGTCGGAACGGCGGTGGGCAAACGGGCACACCGCGCCGTAGTTCCAATTCTTCGCCGCGATGGTGGCGAAGTGCTCGGGCGTGGTGCCCCGCTCGTGCATGCGGCGCTGGGCCCACAGCGCGAAGTAGGCGGCGGGCAGGATCGGCGCGTCGATCTGGTCGCGCCCTGCACCGCGGCCGCCGGTGCCGGTCATGTCGGTGAACTTGTCGAAGCACAGCGCCATGGCCACGTCGGCCCGTCCCGAGGACACCGCCCAGGCCGCCTCGCGGAAGGCCACGAGCCCGGTGGCCGACGCGTTCTCGATGTGGGTGACCGGGAGCCCTGTCAGCCCGAGCTCCTTCATCGCCTTGATTCCCAGCATGGACGTCGGCTGGATGTAGCCGACGTACGCCTCGTCGACGTCAGCCAGCGTCATCCCCGCGTCGTGCAGCGCCAGCAACCCGGCGTCGCGCGCCAGGTGCACGCCCGGGATGTCGCGGAACATCCCGAAGCGCACCATGCCGATGCCGGCCACGGCGACGCCCTCGAAACGAAGGCCGTGCGTCACGACGAACCCCCCGTCGCGGCACCGGCTCCGGCGGCCACGCCGGCGTCACGGACGGGGCGGAAGCGGTAGATCACGACGTCGTCGCCGTTGGAGTTCTGGCGCAGCGTCTCGAGGTCGATCTCCACCTCCATGCCGATCGCGAAGTCGTCGCGCTCGCCCGAGAGGATCGACTGCACCCGTGGCCCCTCGGGCAGGTCGACCTGCGCCACGCCGTAGCCGACGACATCGGCGTCCTTCTTGCCGAACAGCGGCACGTGGCAGTAGGTCCAGGTGTGGATGGTGCCGCGGGTCGACAGCTCCATGTCCTCGGTGCCCTCGTGCAGGCACTTGGCGCACACCAACCGCCGGGGGAAGAACGCCTCGCCGCAGGACGGGCAGCGGCTCCCGAGCAGGCGTGGCGGCTCGGCCGGGTCGTCGGGGATCCGGAAGAACCCTTGCTCAATGGGGACTCGGGCCATGCACTTCTCGCTTCACCGTCTCGCCGTCATCGTCACCGTCACCGTGACCCTCACCGTCACCGTTGCACCGCCGTGGCGCCCGAGGAGTCTGGCACACGGGCCCCGCGCGCCCTCCGTGGCGCCACGGCGCTCACCGGGGCAGCCCGAGCACGTGCTCGCCGACGATGTTCTTGTTGATCTCGGTCGTGCCGCCGGCGATGGAGGCCTGGCGCACCGCGAGCAGGTTCTCGGCCCAGGGGTCTTGCGCCCCGAGCGCGTCGAGGCCGATGAGGTCGACGGCCAGGTCGGCCAGCTCCTGGTCGCATTGGGCCCAGGACAGCTTGGCCAGGCTGCCGCCCGCCCCTTCGGCGGCCGACGGGTCCGAGAGCGAGCGCTCGGTCAGGAAGCGCATGGCGCGGATGGACGCGTACGTGCGGGCCAGGCGGTCCCGCAGCACCGGGTCCCTCCGGCCCGGCCGCGCCCGCGGGTCGGCCATCAGGTCGTCGAGGCGGCGGGCCAGCGACAGGTGCAGGCGCGCCACGCCGGCGCGCTCGTGGCTGAGCGTCGTCATGGCCACGGTCCACCCCCCGTGCAGGGGCCCGAGCAGGGCCGAGCGGGGGACGCGGGCGTCGGTGAAGAAGAGCTCGGCGAAGGTCTGCCCGCCGGTCATGGTCGTGAGCGGCCGCGCCTCTATCCCGGGCGTGCGCAGGTCGACCAGCAAGCACGTGAGCCCGGCGTGCTTCGTGGCCGCCGGGTCCGTCCGCACGTACAGCTGGCACCAGTCGGCGAGGTGCCCGAGCGAGTTCCACGTCTTCTGCCCGTTGATGACGAAGTCGTCGCCGTCCTGCACCGCGGCCGTGCGCAGCGAGGCGAGGTCCGAGCCGGCGTCGGGCTCGGACATGCCCTGCGACCAGATCTCGTCGCCCCGCAGCATCGGCGCGAGGAAGCGGGCCTGCTGCTCGGGAGTGCCGTAGCGCATGATGGCCGGGGCGATGTTGGAGACGCCGATCACGTTCACCGGACCCGGCGCCCGGACCCGGCTGGTCTCCTCCAGGTAGGCGAGCTGCTCGTCGACACCAGCGCCGCGCCCACCGTGCTCGACCGGCCAGGCCGGCGCGGCCCAGCCCCCGTCGGCCAGCGTGCGGTTCCAGGCCCGCAGCACCTCCAGGGAGCCTCCTTCCAGCTGCCGCCCGCCGGCAGCCACCACCTCGGGGGTCAGGTGCTCGGAGAGCCAGGAGCGCAGCTCGGCCCTGAACGCGTCGGTGTCCGCCTCGCCCCGTTCCTTCTCCATGCCAGCCTTCTCTATGCCCGGCCGCCGCCGTCAGATCCGGTAGATGCGCTCGGCGGTCGCGGCGAAGACCTTCTCGCGTGACGGCGCGTCGAGCCCGCCCGTGACCGCGCTGAAGGTCGTGTAGAGATCGTCGAAGCTTCCCGCGGCCGAGTCGACGGGAAAGTTGCTGGCGAACATGCACCGGTCGGCCCCGAAGGCATCGAGCGCGAACTCGAGCCACGGCGCGAAGGCCCCGACCTGCATGGACCCGAAGGGCATGGACAGTCCGGAGAGCTTGCAGACGACGTGGTCGCCGAGGGCAGCCAGGGCGGAGAGGCCCGCTTGCCACAGCGCCCGTTCCTCGTCGGAGTTCGTGCGGGGCCATCCGGTGTGCTCCACGACGACGGTCAGATCGGGGAAGGCCGCCAGCCGGGCCGCCGCCGCCGCGAGCTGATCCGGATGCGCCATCAATTCGAAGATCAGCTGCCGGTCCCGCAGTTCGCCGAGGACGGCGCCGTCGGGGACCGGGTCGCCCAGCGGTCCCATGGGACGGACACCGCGGAAGCGGGACGCCGCCATCTGGCGGTCGAGGAGCGCGACCGCCTCCGCCACCGTCTCGGTCGGTGGGAGTCCTCCGATGATGGCGGCGGGACCGCCCCGGTCCGGCGCGTTGCGATCGAGCTCCAGGGTCTCGTCGATGGAGTTGGGTCCCGTGGCGGCGGCGACGTTGACGAACTTCTCGACGTTCCATCGTGCCGACTCGGCCCGGTAGGTGTCCGCGTCGAACCGCCGGTACATCCCCGAACCTCCGCCCTCGTGCCCCGGACGCGACAGGTACGGGTACCAGTCGGTCCGTGCCGGGTCCCACAGGTGGACGTGCGCGTCGACGACCGGGCGGGCGCGTCGGTCATCGGGCCTCCGGTGGCGGGTTCGGACCGGGGGCATCGACGATCTGGCGGAGCGCGCCGTCCATCCACCCGGGGATCGCGGGCCCGCCGTAGACGACGGTGCCGATCGGCCGGGGGTGGGCCCGCAGGCCGATCCACCCGGCCCCCACGACCAGCTCCGCACCGGCGAGGGCGCCGGCCTCCGGGTGACCGAGAAGGTGCCCGACCAGCCCGGCCGTCGTTTCGGGCGTGGCCGGCCCGGACGACTCCATGCTCGCCGCCAGCGCAGTGACGCGGCGACCCGTGCCGACGGCGGCGGCCCGGGCGAGCTGCGCCGAGGCCTGCGCCCGGCTCCGGCCGGCCGGCGCCGTGGCGTCGGTCAGCGTGACGATCCGCACGGGCCGCTCGGTCCCCGCCGCGTACTCGGCGACCGCACGGGTCCAGGACGCATCCGCATGGAGGTGCTCGACGAGCTCGCGGTGGTCGGCCACAATGCCCTGCCACCCCGTGGGTGCGGCAGGGCGTGCGGCAGGGCCGGCGGGAGGCCCGGCCAGAGCGACCACGACCGCGTCGATCGGCCCGGCCGCGTCCACCGTGGCGCGCAGGGCCTTGGCCGCACCGTCGAAGTCGCGCGCCGGGTCCGTGAGGTGGCAGGTGATCGACCTCGCCTCGAGTGCCGCGGTGAGGGTGGCGGTCAGATCGGGACGCTCGCTGACGACGGCACAGGACCGCACGTCTCCCGCGAGGAGTGCCCCCGGCGCCGGCTGGTCGAAGATCGATCCGAACCGGGGGTTCGCCCCTCCGTCCGTCGCCTGGTTGGCCTCGGCCGCGACGAAGGCGCGGGGAACGACGGCCTCGAGGACGCCGGCGAGGGAGACCACGTCGTCCGTGCGGACCACCTCGACCAGGCGCGGCTGGTCGACGACGGCCACCTCGGGCCCGCCGGCGAAGAACACCTGGCCGCTGCACCACCCGCACTCGTCACCCACCAGGTAGGCACCGAGCGGCCCGAGGTTCTCGGGGCCGGGGATGGCGTCGAGCGTCAGCCCGCCCCCGCCACCGGTCCCGCCCTGCCGCGCGCGCCCGTTCGAAGGCCGCGGCGACCATGCGGGTGTTGGCGATCGGTGACGAGCGCGTTGACGGTCACCCCCGGAGGGGCCACCCGTCCGAGCTGCCAGGTCAGCGCGGCGACGGCCCGCTTGGCGGCGCTGTACCCGCCCGCGTCGGCGGCCCGCCATCCCGAGCCGGAGGTGACCCCGAGGATGCGGCCGTGCCCGGCCTCGGCCATGAGGGGCAGGGCGGCCTCGAGCACGTTGAGGTAGCCGCCGAGGTGGACATTGAGCAGGGCGACCCAGTCCTCCTCCGTGCCCCGGGCGAAGTAGCTCTGCCGGGTGATGCCGGCGACGTTGACCACCGCATCGAGGCCACCGTGATCCGCGACGAGCTCGCCGAAGAGGGAGCGCACGGCCTCGGCGTCGGTCACCGAGGCCGACGAGGCCCGGGCCGAGCCACCGGCGGCGGTGATGCGGGCCGCGGTGGAGTCCGCCGGCTCGGGCAGCTGCTCGGTGCCGTCGAGGGTGACGAGCGGGTCGACGGTGACGACGTACCAGCCCTCACGGCCCAGCGCCTCGGCGATGGACGCCCCGATCCCGCCCGCGCCACCGGTGACGACGGCCACCCGCTGGCGCGGGCTCATGGCGTGATCGACCGCACGTCGAGCTCCAGGCCCTCGAACCGGCCGTCCGCGAGCCACTTCTCGAGGACCTCGCGATAGGCGAACCAGTCGCCGAACCCGCCGCCGTAGTTGCCGGTCCTCGGGCTCAGGGTCTCGGGATGTCCCTCGTTGTTGATGCGCGACGGCGTGCAGGCGGACATGACCCGGGTGCTGTCGGTGTACGTGTCGACGATCCCCTGCACCCAGGCCGACTCGGCCTCCGCGCTCACGTCGAAGACCTCGACTCCGGCTCGCTCGAGCAGACCGACGGTGGTGCCGACGAACTCGGCCCCGAGCACGGCCAGCTGCGTGTAGTTGACCGTGACGACGGCCTGCTGGCTCGGAGCCGGCATGACGAACATGTTGGGGAAGCCGCGGCTCACCATGCCGAACAGGCTGAGCGGCCCGTCCGCCCACTTCTCGGCCAGGGTGACCCCGTCGCGGCCGACGATCTCGTGGCCGGCGCGACGGGGGAGAGGCGTGCGCTCGGCCTCGAAGCCGGTCCCGTAGACGATGCAGTCGACCTCGTACTGCGTCCCGTCGACCACCAGGCCCTTCTCGGTGAACGTGTCGATCCCGGCCGGGCAGTCGACCAGCGTGACGTTGGGGTTGTTGAGGGCCGGCAGGTACTCGTCGTGGAAGCAAGGGCGTTTGCAGATGTAGCGGTAGTACGGCTTGAGGGCCCCGGCCGTCGCGGGGTCGGTCACGAGCTCCTCGACGCGCCGGCGATGCTCCTCCATGATCCCGTAGTCGAGCTCCTCGGCGCTGCGCGCGAACTCCTCGCGGGTCATGCCCTTGACGTAGGGCGGGTTGTTGACGGCGGCGTAGTGGTGCGTCCAGCCGTCGTCCACCTCGTCGCGGTCGACCTTGCGACCGAGCATGAGAGCCTGGAAGTTGTCCATGCGCGCCTTCTGCCACCCCGGCGCGAGGTCCCGTCCGAAGGTGGCGTCGGTGGGTCGGTTTCCCCGCACGCCGATCGCCGACGGCGTGCGCTGGAAGACGTAGACGTGCTTGGCCGACTCGACCAGGGGTGGCACGCACTGGATGCCCGACGCGCCGGTCCCGAGGAGGGCGACGGTCTTGTCCCCCAGCTTGTCGAGCGGCTCGTTCGTCCCGCCGCCGGTGTAGCGGTAGTCCCACCGCGCCGTGTGGAACGAGTGCCCGCCGAATTCGTCCATGCCCGGGATGTCCGGCAGCTTCATGAGGTTCAGGATCCCGGCCGCCAGCACGTACCAACGACAGGCGACGTCGTCGCCGCGGTCGGTGTGCACGTGCCACCGGGCCTCGTCGTCGTGCCACTCCGCCCGGGTCACGTCCGTGTGGAAGAGGGCGTCGTCGACCAGGCGGTATCGGTCGGCGATCCGCTCGAGGTGGCCGCGGATCTCGTCGCCCGAGGCGTAGCGCCGGGTGGGGATGCAGTCGAACTCCTCGAGCAGCGGGATGTAGATGTAGGACTCGACGTCGCACATGACGCCGGGGTAGCGGTTCCAGTACCACGTGCCACCGATGCCGCCGGCCTGGTCGACGATCCGGATCCGCTCGATCCCACGCTTGCGGAGCTCCGAGCCGGCCAGGATCCCCGCGATCCCTCCGCCCACGATGACGACGTCGACCTCGTCGGTGACGGGTGGGCGCTCGACGAAGGGCGTGAACGGGTCGTCCCGGTAGTGCCCGAAGAGCGTGTCGTGGTTCAGGTCGCGGATGGCGGCCCGGCCCTCGACGAGCCGCTTGTCCCGCTCGGCCAGGTACTTGGCGTGGACCGCCTCGGGGTCGAAGGGCACCGAGACGGAACCTGGCCGGGACATGGGCAAAGGGTATCCCGTTCGGGCGGACCCTGACACCCGTGTCAGGTTGGGCGGGGTGGACAGAACTGGACGGGAGGGAGCTGTTCAGCCCCCCTTGACAGAGCCGGCGCCATGCTGTACAGTCCCCCTGGACATGAGTCACGGAGAGCATGCACCCGGACCGGTCAGACCGGTCACCCCTGGGTCCGATGACAACGACGCCTTCCTCCAGTGGCTCAGAGGGGTGCCCGATCCCCGCGAGCGCTACCGGCAGGCAACCCGAGAGCTCGAGAAGTACCAGAAGGCGGTGGAGGAGCTTTCCTCTCTGCGGGCGGCCGCCGCAGCAGATGCGTACGACTCCGCCGGGTCCGTTCGTGGACTGGCCAGCGAGCTGGGCGTCAGCCCGACCCGTGCGCACCAGCTGATCAAGGACGCAAAGGCACGCCCGTCCGAGGGCAAGCCGACGAAGCGGCGGTCCTCGGATCGCCTGAAGGAGGGCGAATCATGACTGCATCGGAAAAGCACGCAGTCAACGTCGGCACCACCCTGCTCGCGCTCGTGGTCGACCGCAGTGGCTCCATGGCCGACATCAAGGACGACATGGAGGGCGGCATCAAGACGCTGATCGAGGAGCAGGCCCGCGGGGAGGGCGCGTGCCTGGTGACGCTGGCCCAGTTCGACCACGAGTACGAGGTGGTGGCCGACGGCGTGCCGGCGGCCGAGATCGCGCCCTACCGGCTCGTCCCGCGGGGAACGACCGCGCTGCTCGATGCCATTGGCCGCACCATCGCCACAGTCCACTCCCGGATCGAGAACATGAGCCCGCAGGACCGTCCCACGAACGAGCTCTTCGCCGTGATCACCGACGGCATGGAGAACGCCAGCCGGGAGTGGAGCCGGCTCCAGGTGATGGACTCGGTCAGGGCGAGGACCGCCGAGGGTTGGCACTTCACGTTCCTCGGCGCCGACCAGGATGCCGTCCAGGAAGGGCGGGGCCTGGGCTTGGATGCCGGCGCGTCGCTCACGTTCGACAAGTCGGCGCAGGGTGTCACCGGCGCCATGACATCGGCGTCCGCTGCCTATCGACGGCTGCGGAAGGGTGAGGCGCACAGCCTCGAGTACACCGAGGACGAGCGCCGGGCGGCGTCGGGGGACTGATCACGCCGGTGGACGATCGTCGGCCTGAACCCCCCAACCTCTTCCTCGACGTCGACGGGGTGCTGAACGCCCTGGAGCTCGACGGGGGGAACGGCGTCGACGGGTTCGAGGACTTCGAGGTCCACGAGGTGGAGTTCGTGTTCGAGCCTGGACGACCGCGCCTCTTCCACGTCCGCCTCTCGCCCACCATGGGCGCCCGCATCGCCCAGCTCGCCGTCGACATCCACTGGGCCACGACCTGGGAACACCGCGCCGATTCCGCCATCGCTCCTCTCTGCGGGCTCCCGCGTGGCCTGCCCGTCCTCTCACCCCGGAACGAGGCCGAGGAGTGGGACCTGGACTGGAAGTTCCTCGCCGTCCGCCGCTCGGTCCAGCGCGACCCGAGGCCCTTCATCTGGATCGACGACGACATCGACTTCTTCGTCGACGAGGACGTCACCCCTCGGGAGTGGGCAGCCGACCTCGCCACGCCGAGCCTCCTGATCGCGCCCGACGCCGGCACCGGCGTGGTGCCCCGGGAGCTCGATGCGGTCGAGGAGTTCGTGCACCGGCACAGCCCCCAGCCGGAGGCCGTTGACACAGGCACCCCGTAGCCTTCGTCCCGTGCCATACCCATGCCGTTGTCATGATTGAGGTACCGCCGCAGGGGAGCTACTTGGCCAAACGGTGCCCGCAGAGGGTGCAGCTGGACGTCCTGCACCCGTGTGAGCCGCTGCCCACCTCCTCGTTCATCTCCATGCTCGGGGACGAGGGGAGGGACTTCGAGGCCGCCGTCTTCGAGCTCTTGGCGGGAGCGGTCCCCGACGCCGTCGTCATCGACGAGAGCCTGCCGAGAAGCGCCCGGGAGGCGGCGACCGTTGCCGCGATGGACGATGGCGTCCCCCTTGTCATCGGCGGCCGGTTGCCGGTCGACCCGATGGCCCTCCGGGCCGGCGAGCCCGACCTCCTCGTCCGTTCGGATGCCTTTTCGCTGAGCGCCGCGGACGGTGGCTATCTGCCCGTCGACGTGAAGCACCACAAGACGCTCGACGCCACGACCAGAGACGACGCGGACGGCGTGCTCATGTCGGGTCTCGACACGCTCTTCGCCGAACCCGCCGAGCTGGACCCAGCCATGGAAGCCCGGTGTCGTTCGGACGATCTTCTCCAGCTCGCCCACTATCAACGCCTGCTCGAAGCATGTGGGCACGCGTCTCGGCTCGGACGATGGGGCGGCATCGTGGGCCGGGAGGTGCGGGTCGTGTGGTACGACCTCGATCTGCCCCGCGGGCACCCGAGCGGGTACATCGCGGATCCGCCGGACAGGCTGCTCTCGACCATGGAGGTCTACGACCTCGAGTTCGCGCATCGCCTCTCGGTGATCGACGCGTCACTCACTCACCTGACGGATCCGACGGCAGCCCTCCTGGCCGAACCGATCGCCGTGCCCGAGTGCGACGGGTGTGGGTGGCAGGACTGGTGCCGCGAGCAGATGGAGGCGTCGGGTGACGTCAGCCTCCTGCCGCGGATGACGGTCGAGAGGCGGTTCAAGTACCTCGCCCGTGGCGTGACCACCTTGCAGGAGTTGGCTTCCCTCGACTCCCGCACCGCCCGGCTGATCGCGGCCGGAGTCGATCTGCGGCATCTCGCCGACTTGGCGCGTGTCGCCGGCCCGTCGACTCTGGTGACGGACCTGCTGAGCGGACGACCCATGCAGGCGGAGCAGCTGGTGGCCGAGGGCATCGCCACGGCTTCAGACGTTGCACTCATCGACCCGCGCACTGCGAGCTTCGGCGACACCGGCCTCGGCGACCTTCCCCAGCAGATCGACAACGCGAGGGCGCGGATCGGGCCCTCTCCGGCCTATCGCCGGCGCGGGGTCGACCAGGTTGTCGTGCCCCGGGCCGACATCGAAGTCGATGTGGACATGGAGAACGTGAACGGAGGCTGCTATCTCTGGGGCACGCTGCTCAACGTCCGTGGCGCCGCCGGCTCTGAGCCGTCGAGGTTCGTCCCTTTCCTTTCGTGGGACCCCGATACCGGTGTCGGGGAGCTCGAGGCGTTTCTCGGCTTCTGGGAATGGTTCTCAGACCTCCGGACCGAGTCGGCACGAAGAGGAATTGCGTTCCGCGCCTACTGCTACAGCCAGGCGGCCGAGAACGGCCAGTTGCGTCGCCTGGCGGCGCGTTGCGGGCTCGAGGAGCAAGTCGAAGACTTCATCCGGTCCGAGCAATGGGTCGACCTGCTCCCTCTCGTGCGGGATCAGCTCGTCACGGGCCTCCCGACCATGGGCCTCAAGACGGTCGCCCCGCTCGCCGGGTTCTCCTGGCGGGGAGACGACGTCGGCGGTGACTCGGCCATGGTCCGCTACGTCGAGGCGACAGCGGACGATGACCCCGTTCTTCGCTCCGAGGCGCGCCGATGGATCCTCGACTACAACGAGGACGACGTCCGTGCCACCGCCGCCCTACGGGAGTGGCTCGACCAGCGCGCGAGCCTGCTTCCTTCCATTGACGATGCCGCGCCTGCTCATCCGGTGGCCGTCGGTCGACAGCCCTGAGGTGCCGTCTCAGTAAGCAGCGTTGTGTTCGAAATAGCTGCGTGGCGTCTCCACCAGCATGGTGTTGATCTGATCCTCGGTGACGCCGTGTAGACGCAGGTAGGGCAGTACCTCGTCGTAGATGTGGAGGTAGCTCCACTGCGTCATCATCGCCAGCACATTGGGGTCGATCCAATCGATGTAGCAGGCCGCGTCGTGGGCCAGCACCATGCGATCGGCATAGCCGCGGCGGCACATCTCCACCACCGTGTCGGCCCGGGCCTCGAACGTCGTTTCCACGTTGAGCCCGAAGCGGTCCATGCCGAGGATGAAGCCCTCGTCGGCCAGGGCGCTCAGATGGTCGACGTCCCCGCTGTCGCCCGAATGGCCCAGCACCACCCGGGTCGGGTCGACCCCTTCTTCGTCGCACAACAGTGCCTTGACAGCCAGGCCGGTCTGGGAACCCGGATGCGTGTGCACGGTGATGGGAGCTCCCGTGGTGCGATGAGCCCGGGCCACCGCCCGCATCACGCGGGCCACCCCGTCCGTCATGCCCTGGTGGTCGATGGCGCACTTGAGGAAGGCGGCCTTGACCCCGGTGCCGGCGATGCCCTCGGTGATGTCGGCGACGAACATGTCCACCATCGGGTCGGGCACCTCCGTGCCCAGCGCCGCCGAGAGGGCCGGGCCCCGGTAGAAGAAGAAGAACGGCACCTGGTCGTAGGTGTAGCAACCGGTGGCGGCAACGATGTTCAGCTCCGGCACCTGCTCGGCAATGCGCTGGATACGGGGGATGTAGCGGCCCAGCCCGACGACCGTGGGATCAGCGATGCTGCGGATCCCCTGGGCCGCGAGGGCCTTGAGCTTGCCGACGGCATCGGCCACGCGGTCGTCCTCACTGCCCCACTCGGCGGGGTAGTTCTGCTGCACGTCGGAATCGAGCACGAAGACGTGCTCGTGCATGTACGTCGGCCCGAGTTCGGCGGTATCGATCGGACCCCGGACGGTCTCGACGGTTGCCATTTTCCCCACCCCTTCCGATCGCCTGCGGAAAACCTAGTGATCTCGGGCGGATCGCGCCCGAGGAACCGTCACCTCAGGTGATCCCCTTCGGGGGAAGAACGAGAGCTGGTCGAAAGCGTCCGGTTCTTCCGGCTCACGTTCCGTCTCCCGGAGCGCGTTCTGCTCAGCCAACACCTCCTCGGCCAGCGCCAGCCATGCGTCGAGCGACGCCAGTGTCTTCGACACCATGATGGTCTCCTCATCGAACCTGGCCTTGCCACCGTGCCTTGCGGCCGGTTGGTGAGCGTCAGAGACCCAGGTGTCTCGGCTCGTCTGGATAAGTGGGGCCCAGTATAGGTGGGAGTGTCACGGCCGACACACGATCGCCGAGGCTGGCGCATGGCGGTCGATTGAGGTCCTGGGACAAGATGCGGGACATGGGATCAGCCGACGGGGTCACGGGTGCGCACACTGAGGCCGCTCCGTGAAGGGTGCAAACCGGTTCTCCGGCCGGGTCGCCATCGTCACCGGGTCGACGGCCGATCCGAGCATCGGCCGGTCCTGCGCCTTCCGTCTGGCGCGAAGGGCGCGTCGGTGGTCATCAACGGCCGCAATGAGGACCGGGTTGCCTCGACGGAGGCTGCTCTGCACGCAGAAGGGCTCGAGGCCGTCGGTGTCGCCGGCTCCATGGACACCGAAGCCGCTGCGGGGTTGCTCGCGGACCGGGCCATCGAGGCGTTCGGCCGCATCGACCTGCTCGTCAGCACGCTGGGTGGTGCCCCCTATCCCCGCTCCTTCGACACCATCAGCGAGGAACAGCTGCTCGAGACGTTCCGGCTCAACACCTGGCCCGGCCTCGCCCTGATCCGGGCCGCCCTGGCCCGTGGTCTCGGTGACCACGCCGGCTCGGTCGTGACCATTTCGAGCGGATCACCGCGTAAGACGACATCGGCCATGGTGTCGTACGCGTCAGCCAAGGCGGCGCTGAACGCCATGACGCGCACCATCGCGGCCGATCTGGCCGGGAAAGGAGTTCGAGTGAACGCGGTGAGCCCGGGGCTCGTGCGCACCACGGCGACCCGTGGGATCTGGGAGGACGACGGGGGTGCGGGCGCCGGCTCGGCTCTCCCCCTGGGCCGGCTGACCGAAGCCGAGGACATCGCGGCGGCGGTGTGCTTCCTTCTCTCCGACGATGCCCGACAGATCACCGGTATCACCCTCGACGTCGACGGAGGAAACCACCTCTCGAGCGGCTGGACGCCGATCCGCTAATTCCCGCGACGCCCGATCCCGGCACGGGCAAGATCCTCCTTCAGAGGACCCACGACCGTCGACCCGATGCGGGCGATCTGCTCCCGGACGTCCTCCGGCGACGTGCCGGGAAGCTGCACTCGGAGGTTGAGCGCGTCAGCCCCGACCTCCCGCATGGTGGCCATGAGCCGCTGCACCACTTCGTCGGGCTCCTGCGATGCGATGGTCTGGTCCTCGCCGAACGAGGTCGCGCGCTCGGCGTAGCTCTCGTAGACGGCCCGCTGGCTGTCGACGAGCCCGGACCGCACCCGACCCAGCCAGACCCGACGGATCAGGACCTTGGAGCCCGTCCCACCGGCCTCGTCGAAGGCGCGCGTCAGACGGGCGAGTCTCTCCGGCGGGGACATTCCCTCCATCAGCACCCCGCTTCCGCACAGGGCGGCGCGGACTGCGGCGGCCACCGAGACGGCCGCGCTGAGCACCGGGACCGGAGCCGCTCGGCAGGCCAGGAGCGCCGGATCGCCGTCGAGGTCCCCCAACTCCTCGCCGCGGAGCATGGCCACGAGCCGGGGGAGCTCCACTTTGAAGCGATCGACCGCCTCGGACCGGCTGACGCCCGCGGCCTCGAAGTCCAGCGGAAGCGCACCGGCCGCCACACCGAGCCCGACCCGACCCGGGTGACGAGCCTGCAGCCACGCGACCTCCTCGGCGACGAGAGCAGTGGACCGCAGCGGCAGGAGGAGCGGAGCGGCGGCAGCCCACCCGGTCGCGCGCTCCTCCAATATGAAGGAGGCCATCTGCAGCGGCTGGGCCATGTAGCCGGCGAAGCCCCCGTGGTGCTCGCTCGTCATGACGCCGTCGAACCCACCTTCGAGGGCGAGGCCCGCTTGTGCGCAGAGCTCGCGGACGATGCCATCGGCGGGAAGCTCGTTGTGCGGGTACAGCCGGATCGACACGGACCCCGCATCGAACGGAGCCGATCGGAGGGGGGTCGGCGATACCTCGGCCGAGGGCTCCGGATTACCCCTCGGGGGCGAAGTACGTGTCACGCAGTTCTCGTTTCAGGATCTTGCCCGAGGCGCTGCGGGGAAGCCGATCCCCGATGAAGGCGATCCGGCTCGGAATCTTGAAGGGCGACAGCTTTTCGGACAAGAACCGCCGCAACTCTTCGGCATCGAGGCTCGCTCCGGGTCGACGAGTGATGACGCACGCGACCTCTTCACCCAGGCGCTCATCGGGCACGCCGAACACCGCCGCCTCGTACACGGCGTGGATGCTCGTAGATGGCGCTCTCGACTTCGGCGCAGTAGACGTTCTCGCCACCCCGGATCACCATGTCCTTGGCCCGATCCTCTATGTAGAGGAAGCCCTCATCGTCGATTCGCCCCAGGTCACCCGTCGCCAGCCACCCGTCGACGAGCACTTCGGCCGTTGCCTCGGGCTTGTTCCAGTACCCGCGGATGAGATTGGGTCCCTTCATCCAGATCTCACCCCGGGTCCCCGCAGGCACCGGTTGTCGGTGGCGGTCCCGGATCTCGATGTCGACAATGGTCATCTTCGCCCGACCGGTGGAGGACGGATGCGCCACATAGTCGTCTCCGCTGTTGCCAGGGCCGAAGCCGTTGGTCTCGGTCATGCCGTAGCCGATGTTGGGCCGACCTCCGGAGAAGGAATCCTCGACCCGCTCGACGAGCTTGACCGGCGCCGGTGCTCCCCCACCGCCGATGGTGGCGAGCGAGGAGGTGTCGTACTTGGAGAAGGCGGGGCTCTCGAGCAGGTCCCAACTCTGGGTGGGGACGCCGACGAAGGAGGTGACGCGCTCGGCCTCGATCAGCCGGAGTGCGACTTCGGGGTCCCAGCGGTACATCATCACCAGCTTCATCTTCAGGCCGAAGCACGACAGCATGACGGGCACGCAGCCAGTGACATGGAAGAGCGGGACGATGAGGATGAAGGTTGGTCGCGGAGGTCTGTCGTCGCCCGTTGGCCTGTCCCGGCCCTGGCGCGCCGCCTCGATGGCGGCGCGCGCCCAGAAGGCCATCAGGGCCTGCGTCACCGCCCGGTGGGTCGACACCGCCCCCTTGGGAAACCCCGTCGTCCCGGACGTGTAGAGGATGGTGGCGTCGTCGTCGGGCAGCACGACCGCCGCGGGCATCGGATCACCCAGGGTGATGACGTCTTCGTACCGCTGCACCCCGCCGGGGAGCGGCTCTCCGCCGGTCACGCGGGCCGCGATGATCGGGACCCGGCGTTGCGCGGCGAGACGGTGCGCACGCTCGACACGCTCCCCGTCGGCGATGAGCACCACCGCGCCGGAGTCCTCGAGGGCGTAGTCGAGCTCGCTCTCCGTCCACCACGCATTGAACGAGACGGAGACCCCGCCGATGGAGAGGATGGCGGCAAAGGAGACGATCCACTCGGGCAGGTTGCGCATGGCGATGCCCACCCGGTCGCCCTTTCGGACACCGAAGGTGTGCACCAGCGTGTGCGCCAGGGCGTCGACGTGCCGGGCGGTCTCCTTGAACGACCAGCGCTCGTCCTCGTAGACGAGGAAGGTCGACTCGTCCTCCCGGGAGGCGGCGAAGACGTCGACCAGGGTGGACGGGGCGTTCTTGAAGACCCGGTAGGGGGGGTCGTGAGTCCTCCGTCGAAGGTCGGGGTGGTGGGGGGACGGGGCGTTCTTGAAGACCCGGTAGGGGATGCCGTCGATGACGTCCTCACCCAGTTCGAAGGTCCGGCCCGGTCCGGTGAGCTCGGCGCTTGCCTCGTCGTAGCTGATCACTCTCGCATTCTCCCTTCTCTGCTCGCCTTCTCTGCTCGCTTGACCGACCGAGCGGCCGTGGACGATTTCGTCGACGAGGTCAATCGCAACGATGGGATGGACGTGCTGGCTCACTCGTTGGCCGGATCAGTGGCACCCAGACGTTGATCGTCCGCTCCCGGTGGGAAGTGGACGTATATATCGGGGAGTCTCGAATATATACTCATCGTATGGCGAAACACCTGGTCGATCTGAACGAGGAGATGCTCGAGTCCGCACGGGCCGAGCTCCGCACAACCACTATCAAGGACACGGTAAACGAAGCACTGCGCAGGGCATCTGACCGGCGGGAAGATCGCATCGCAGCGGCATTTTCCGTCTTGGCCGATGCCCGGCTCGACGACCGCGCCGACGCGTGGCGCTGAGCTTCCTGCTCGACACCAGCGTGATCACACGGCTCGCCCGGCCGGAGGTCCGCAGCGTGGTGCAGCCCTTGGCGGCGGTCGGCGAGTTGGGTCGCCCGAGCATCTGCGACCTCGAGGTGGGCTACTCGGCGCGCAATGCGGCGGAGTGGGACGAGCTCATGGGAGCACTCGACGCCTTCGAGACCGTCGACACCACCGCGGCACACCTGGGCCGTGCGCTGCAAGTCCAGCGTTTGCTGGCGGCTCGAAGCCGGCGGGGCCGCAAGATCCCTGATCTTCTCGTCGCCGCCACGGCGGAGGAGCGCGGTGCCATCGTGCTCCATTACGACGCCGACTTCGATCTCATCGCGTCGGTAACCGGTCAGCGCTGCCAGTGGGTGGTACCCGCCGGCAGCATTCCGTGACTTCCTCGTGGATGGTCCCCGCCGCCGGGATGGGCGGCAGATCCAGGGGGGTGGCCCACCCCGGCGCAGGTCGTTGGCGGCCGGCACGGCATTGAGGGCCCGGAGCCCCGTCGCCAGGCAGGGCCGCCGCCACTGCGTCGCCCGCTGCCCTCGGTGAGACGCAAGGCGGCCTCCACCTGGTAGACGTCGTCGTCCTGGGTCCCCCGGAGCCAGTCCGGCGCGGCGTCGGTGCTCGCCGGTTTGACGCGCTCGAGACACATGCGGGGCTCGCACTTGTACATCCCTGTGATGGTCAAGTGGATGGCCGCCTCCTCGCCGGGGTTTATGACGCCGTTGGCGGTCGTGCCGGGCACGTCGGTGACCCACGTGTCCCAGGTGGAGGTGGCGTGAACTCGGGTGGGCTTCGGGTGCCCATCTCGTCTTCGTCGGCGTCGGCGTCGGCGTCGGCGTCGGCGCGGGCTCTATGACTCCTCGGACTCCTCGCCGAGGGCAAGCGCCGCCGCACCCGCCGTCATCGCCTCGTACAGAGGACGGAGCCCGTCGACGATCCGTCCGCCGTCGTCACCGAGTGCAGCCGTGTCGAGCTGGCGGAGCACCAGGTCCGGCGCGACGGCCAGGCGGGGACGGATCTCCAGTGCAGCCAGCTCGGCGGGCCGTCCCCACCACTCCGCGCTTTCCGGCGACCAGGGAGTCGGATCCGGTTCGCCCCCGGCCAGGGGCCAGCCGAACGGTCCGACCGCTCCATCCTCGGTCTCCTCGACCGACTCGGGACCGGCATCCCCGTTGGTGGGGATCGGCGCGCCGGCGACGGGCCCGCAGGCCGGCGAGCAGCTCCTCCTTGTTCCGGCCGCGCCAGGCGAAGATCAGGAAGGGATCGTCGTCGAAGGCCTCTGCCAGGAGGAAGAACACGGCGGCGATGTGCTTGCACGGGTTCTCCCAGTCGGGGCAGGAGCACGCGGCATCGAGGTCGGCGGTAGACGCGGGAAACAGAGAGCCCGACGAGCCGGCGAACGCCGTCTCGATCTCATGGGGCATCTCGCCGGCCAGCAGCGGGGCCACGAAAGCCGCGTTCGACGCCATGGCGCTCTCGACCGAATCCCACTCAGCGCCCGTGAGGGCGCGCGTCTCGATGAAGACCCGGTACGGCCGGGTCCGTGACCCTTGCACCGACGCCTTCACCTGGCCCGGCCCGATGTCCATAGCCACCACCTGACCCGTGCGGGCGTAGCGCTTGCCGCGCTGGAGGCGGCTGCCCATGCCGAAGGACTCGAGCACCGCGATGAAACGCTGCGACCACCAAGTGTCCCCGATCGCGCCACGCCGGCTGCGGGCCTGCAGGCCGCCTTCCACCGGGATCGGGGCGGACGTCGGCGGCCACCAGCCGTCGCCGCGCGGTGCGGGCGGGCGGGGCTGCCGGCGAGCGGGCCGCCGTTCGGGTTCTCGCCGTGCAGGCATCAGTCCTCGCCCACCGCGTCGGCCGACAGGGCGATGACCTCGCGCAGCCGCTCGGTCGACATCTCGGTGATCCAGCCTTCCCCCGAGCCGACGATCCGCTCCGCCAGCGCCCGCTTTGCCTCGATCATGGCGTCGATCCGCTCCTCGAGCGTGCCCCCGCAGATGAATTTGCGCACCTGCACGTTGCGTTGCTGCCCGATCCGGAAGACCCTGTCCGTCGCCTGGTTCTCCACCGCCGGGTTCCACCAGCGGTCGAAATGCACCACGTGCGTCGCCGCGGTGAGGTTGAGCCCGGTGCCCCCGGCCTTCAGGGAGAGCAGGAACACGGGCGGGCCCGTCGGCGCCCTGGAAGCGCTCCACCATGGCATCGCGCTTCTTCTTGGGGACCCCGCCGTGGAGCCAGAGCACCTCGCGGGCCAGGTGGCGGCGCAGGTAGCGCTCGAGCATGTCGCCCATCTCGGTGAACTGGGTGAAGACGAGGGCCCGGTCGCCCTCCTGGACCGCCTCTTCGAGCACCTCGACCAGGCGGATCAGCTTGCCCGAGCGGCCCGGCAGGGCGGAGCCGTCGGCCAGGAAATGTGCCGGATGGTTGCACACCTGCTTGAGCTTCATCATGGTGGCGAGCACCAGGCCACGCCGCTCCATCCCTTCGGAGTTGTCGATGCGGTCCAGCATGTCGTCGACCACGGCCTGGTAGAGCGTGGCCTGCTCGCGGGTCAGCGTGCAGAACTCCTTCATCTCGATCTTGTCCGGGAGGTCGGCGATGATCGTCCGGTCGGTCTTCAACCGGCGCAACACGAACGGTGCGGTGACGCGGCGGAGACGCCGGCGGCCTCGTCGTCGCCCAGCCGCTCGATGGGGATGGCGAAGCGCTCGCGGAAGGACTTCTCCGAGCCCAGCAGGCCCGGGTTCAGGAACTGCATGATCGACCACAGCTCGGCCAGGCGGTTCTCCACCGGCGTCCCGGTCATGGCGATCCGTCGCTCGGCCGGGATGGCCCGCACGCTCTGGGTGGTGCGGGCCGCGCTGTTCTTGATCTGCTGCGCCTCATCGAGGACCAGGCGCCGCCAGGGGACGGTGGCGAGGAGCTGCTGCGTCGCGCGCGGCGAGGCCGTACGTCGAGAGCACCAGGTCCGCCTTCTTGGCTTGCCGGGTGAACGCCCTGCCGTCGAGCCGGTCGGGCCCGTGGTGGACGTACACCGACAGGTCCGGGGCGAACCGCTCCGTCTCGCGCTGCCAGTTGCCGACGAGCGACATGGGGCAGACGACGAGGGTCGGGCCGGGGGAGCGAGGGACGAGGGCCCCCTCGTCGACCAGCAGCGCGAGGAGTTGCGCCGTCTTCCCGAGCCCCATGTCGTCGGCCAGGCAGGCCCCGAGACCGAGGTCGCCGAGGAAGGCGAGCCACCCGAGGCCGCGCTCCTGGTAGGGACGGAGCTCCCCGGCGAACCCGTCCGGAGTGGGCCGGGACTGCAGCCGGCGGTCCTCGGCTCCGGCCAAGAGGCCGCCGAGCCAGCCGTCTGCTTCTACCTCGGTGACGGGCAGGGCGCCGTCGACGTCGGAGGTCGGCGTGAGGCCCAGTGCGGCGCGTAGGACGTCGCCGGCGGGCATCTGGGTCGCGGTGCCCTTCTTCCCGACCGCGGCGATCGCCTCCTCGATGTCCCCCCGCGCAGCTCCACCCACTGGCCGCGCACCCGGACCAGCGGCTGTTCAGGCGCGCCAGCACGCGGAGCTCGGCGAGATCGAGTCGATCGGGGCCGAGCGCGACCTCCCAACGGACGTCGCACAGTCCGTCCAGTCCGATGCCCGTGCCAGACGACACGGCGGCGGGCCGGGTCTTGGCCTTGAGGCGAAGGCTGAGCCGGGTCCGGGACGAGCGCCACCAGGGCGGCGCCAGGACCCCGAAGCCGGCCTCTTCGAGGACCGGGGCTCCTTCGCGGAGGAACCTGAGCACGCCGGCGGCGTCGGTCACCTGCTCAGAGGGCGTCGCCGTGGCCAACGCGGAGCCGAGCGAGGGGACGAGCCGGGCCGCGAGCCCGAGGCCGCGCAGGAGCACCTCGTCGGGGTGCGCGACGTGACGCTCCAAGGCTGTCAACTCCGGACCGTCGGCCCACACTGCCGGGGCCCGGACGAACAGGCTGGGGTCGTCGACAGCTTGGAGCGCGAACTCAATCCGCCAGTCCTCCGCCCCGGCTGGCACCGACCGGCGACGGCCACCCTTCCGGCTCGTGGGCGGGCCCGGTCCGTCATCGACATCCTCCTCGTCGCCGGCCCGGTGGCCGGTCCGGTGGCCGGCGTCCTCGCCCTCGCTCTCGTCGCCGACAGTGGGGGGTTGGATGCGGAAGCAGGTGCGCACCGCCTCGGCGGCCGTGTCCGCCGTGGCGTGCCAGGCCCGCAGCGCCTCGGCGAGCGACTCACCCTCGGCGGCGGGCACGTCGAGGACGTCGGCGATGCCCGTGCCGGCTGAGGCCACCGGTGAGGCCAGGGCGGCCAGCCAGGCCTCGACGGCATCGGCCCCCGGCGGACGGCGCCGGCGACCGGGTGGTGGCTTGGCGTGTGTTGCCTTGGCCGGTGGCCGATCGGCCAGGAAGCGGCACGTCAGCGCGTCGGTCACGCTCCACATGTAGGAGCGCACGACGTCGGGCGGCGCCGGCGGGTCCGACCCCTTGCCGGGCCGGTGGCCCCCGTCGGCGATGCCGGCACAGGTGAACGACGCCGGGAGGTTCCAGCAGAGGGCCTCGAGGCGCCCACGGTCGTTGCGGTCCACCAGAGGGCGCCACCGGGCCCGCCGACCAGTGGTGGTGAGCTCCAGATCGGGCAGGACGCGACCCCTGGTGATGAGCTCGAGGACGAGGTCGGCGGCCCTCGCCGCGAAACGGAGGTCCGTGGCGAGGGCGACATCGGGCTCCCCCGTGACGACTGCGCTCCACGGGTCCGCGGCGCAGAGGGCGGGGGCCAGACGTGCCGCGTCGCCCGGTTGGAGGGCAAGTCCCGGCGCCGTCCACCCTGGCGGGAGTTCGCCGGACCCCGGTGACGGTGAGGAGCCCGGGCCGTCGGGGCGTGCGGGCTCGTCCTCGAGCAGCGGAGAAGCGGTGGGACCGGCCGCGCCGCCGGGCAGCCGGAGGAGGAGGTCGACCTCGTCCGCCTTGACGATGAGGTCGTCCGCCTCGACCCCTCCGACCTCGGCGACAGCGAGACGGACGCCGTCGTGGCCGAGGGCGTACGGGTGCGGGATCGGGCGCCGATGCCGGGGTGGCCGGCCGCGACGTGGAGCGGCCGTGCGGGGCCCGCTCCCGTCCTCGGCCCACACGACGAGGCGCTCGATATCGCTCAGCCAGGCTGCGTGGAGGACGCGCACTCCTGCATGATGCCCGACGCTGTG
The DNA here is from genome assembly GCA_963764305.1 of uncultured Acidimicrobiaceae bacterium. GTDB lineage: Bacteria > Actinomycetota > Acidimicrobiia > Acidimicrobiales > RAAP-2 > Bog-473. The sequence goes on from CAVXSD010000010.1 coordinate 655,676, forward strand.
ACACCGACCGAGACCGCCGGTCCGACAGCACCAGGAGCAGCAGGAGTGAGGGGACGTCTTGGAACGACCGAGGGGGGCGTCATTCGGTCTGCAGGGCCCGGGCCGGTTGCACGCGGGCGGCGAACCACGCGGGACCCAGCGCGACGAGGACGGCGATGACAAAGACGACGGGAAGACACAGCGCGACGGCGCGCGCCCGGCACCACCGACGAGGTTTCGATCCCGAGCTCACCCGCAAAGAGGGCCCAGGCGCCGCGGCCGGCAAAGATGCCCAGCGGAACCCCGATGAGCAGTGAAACCGCGGCGAAGGTCGCCGCCTGCCAGGTCACGAGCGCGAGGACCTGGCGACGGACGAATCCCATCGTCTTGAGGACGGCGATGTCGCGACGACGGCGCTGGACCCAGACGATCATCAATTGCGCGAACACGCCCACGCCGAGGACGGCCAGCACCAGGGCCAGGAACTGCGGGACGCCTTGGATGCGCGCGTAGTTCCCGACGTCGAAAGGAGCCTGCGCCGTCACGAAACAGGTGCTCTGATCGACTTCCGAGCAGAACGAGGCGGTGGCTCGGCTCAGGCTCCGCACCTGACGAGCCTGATCGGGACCAGGTGCGAAGCGCACCAGAAGGAACTCGGAGGAGTCGGCCACCGAAGTCCCCGGCTGCGCAAGGGCCGCCGCAGTGACGGCCGCCCCGAGTCCCAAGTCGGTCGAGGTGAAGCTCCCCTGGTCGAACGCCGGGAACACCGCCTGTCCCACGATGTGCATCGTCCGCGGCACACCGTTGACGCTGAGCCGGAGGTCCTGCCCCACTTGCCGGTGCACCGAGCGGAGGACCGACGCCCCCAGGGCGACTTCGTCGCGGGCCGTGGGCAAGCGGCCGGTCACCAGCGTCGGCCCCACCAATGAACCCTTCCCGCGAGACAGGCCGATGGCCGGAACCTGGGAGCCCATGACGTCAACCGTTCCGAAGTCCCCGGACGACCAGGCCACGACACCGGGACGGTGGTTCACCCAACTCTGCATGAGGGACGGCGGGATGGCCTGGAACTGGGTGTCGACCGAGGCCTGCCACGTCTGCCCGTACAGCGGCGGCGTCGTCACGAGATGGACGAGGTTGGCGCCGAACGTCAGGGTCCCGACGACCATGGTGATCGACAAGATGGTGCCGACCAGCGCGCTGCGCACGGGAACGGCCCCTCGCGAGGAACCCGGATCGAGCGCCTCGCGGATGCCGAGCGAGGCCGTCAGGGGTGCACCGCTGCTCGACAGCCAGGCCAACCACCCGCCGCCCCGCGACGCCGCGGCGCGGCGGTTCACGCCCTCACGAGTCGCCGAGCTCAACCGCCACGACGGCACCGCCACGGCCGCGATCAGGACGACGACGATGCAGACGAAGCCGAGGCCCAACACCGCGCCGTCGACGTCGATGCCGGGGTTGGGCTCGGCGACCCGCGCCGGCCCGAGCGGCATGATCGGAGACGCGAGCACGGCGCCGACGAGCGCGAGCAACGCGCCGACTGCGGCCATGGCCGCCACCTGCATCACGCTCACGCACCACAACTGCCGGTGATTGAGGCCGAGCGCCCGCAGCGTCGTGACGTCGTCCCTCGACGACCTGAGCTGTCGGAGCACGGCCTGGGCGACGAGCACCAACGAGGTGAAGGCGACCAGGAACGCGAAGATGGCCAGCGCGATGGCCTCCGGTCGAATGGCATGTTCGATCTGGGCCGCCTGGTCGCTCAAATTGGCGACGAAGACGTCTCCTCCCGTAGCGGGGAACTTCTTGGCCAGGGCCTCGGCCTGCCGACCGAATTGAAACGCCGACACGCCGGGCACAAGGTGGACGTACACCCCGTCGAAGCCTCGATATGCAGGGCCGAGGTGGTCGTAGAACGCATGTGTGGCGTAGACGACCGGGAGCTGGGCCGACTGGTTGATCGGCACCGGGTTGTCACGTGTCACGAAGATGCCGACGACCTTCTCCCGGAAGTGCGGCAGCCCGTGTGCCGACTGACCAGGTGTCGACGAAAGGATCGCTGCCATTGTGATGCTGCTGCCGACGTGGGCGTGGAACGCCGCAGCTGCACTCGCATCGAGCGCCACCTCGTGGACCCGATTCGTCAGGGGCAGTCGCCCCGAGACGAAACGGGGGCGCTCGACCACCTTTCCGAATCGTTCATCGCCGGGCGCATAGACCTGCGCGTTCAGCAGCGTCCCACCCCTGCCGCCCGGGCCGACCGGCAGGGCCTGCACCCCGATCACGGGCGCCACCGCCTCGACGCCCGGAAGCTTGGCGAGCGCCGGGTAGTAGCCGCCAAAGCCCGTGTTGTTCGGGGCGACCAGCACGTCGGCGGCGTTGGAGACGGCCAGGAAGCGACCGTAGGCGGAGTCGGTGCGCCTGGCCCCGGCGGCGGCGGTCAGGACGACCGCGCCGGCGAGACCCACGATCGCGGCCAGCAACGCCCAACTCCGCCAACGCGCGTGGAGCTGGCGTGCCACGATCCAGATGAGGGAAGCCACGCGGCTCTCCCTACCCGTCCCACGCTGCCGCCGAGTGTCCCTTCCCCGCCACCGGGGTCATTAAAGCAGGGCCGCTCCGGCTTCTACAGGCAGGTACACCCTCGTTGCAGGGGTGGTGCCTGCACCCGAGGCGCTGCTGTCGAGCGCGGCGGTGAGCGGACCGGTAGGAGGTCCGGGTTGGCTTATCGGATGGTGCCCGCCCCCGGGATGAGCGGCAGATCCAGGGCGGTGGCCCACCCCGGCGGCAGCTCGTTGACGGCCGGCACGGCGTTGAGGGCGCGGAGCCCGGTGGCCAGGCAGCCCGCCGCGGCGGCGTCGCGCCCGCTGCCGTCGGTGAAGCGGAAGGCGGTCTCCTGGGTGATGGACGGGGTGCCCTCGATCTCCACTCGGTACACGTCGTCCTGCGTGCCCCGGGGCCAGTCGGGCGCGGCGTCGGTACCGACCCGGTTGATGTGCTCCAGGCAGATGCGGGGCTCGCCCTTGTACATCCCGTTGATGGTGAAGTGGATGGCCGCCACCTCGCCGGGGTTGATCACGCCCTTGGCGGTGGTGATGGGCTCGTCGGTGACCCACTTGTCCCAGGTGGTGGTGATCGCATCGAGCTCGATGCCCACGGCATGGGCCATCATCGGCACGGTGCCACCCCACGACATGACGAGGATGTCGGTGTGTTCGAGGAGGGGCGTGAAGTCAGCCGGGCGCCCGATGCCCATCTCGTCCTCGTACGCACCGGTGTAGTTGAGGTAGTCGAGGATCTCGAGGGCCTTGACCTTCTTCACCTCGGCGCACAGTCCCATGAGGGTCATCGGGAAGAGGTCGTTGGCGAAGCCGGGGTCGATGCCGGTGGTGAAGCAGGTGGCGCCACCCTCCTCGCAGGCCTCGGTGATGGGGTCGATCCACGACGGTGGGTTCTGCCTCATGTGCGGCCAGACCCACGGCGTCATCGCCGTCGAGCACACGTCGATGCCGGCACGCAGGAAGGCGCCCATGTCCCGGATGTTGGCGTCGGCCAGGCCGGCGGTGGGCCCGTAGTGCACCAGGGCGTCGGGGCGGAGGGCGACGAGCGCACTGAGATCGTCGGTGGCGGTGAGCCCGGTCGGTGCGATGCCGCAGATGTCGCCGACGTCGCGTCCGACCTTGTCCTTGTCGTTCACGCCGACGCCGACCAACTCGAAGTTCGGGTGGCGCAGCACCTCGGGGATGACCATCTTCCCCACGAACCCCGTGCCCCAGACGACGACCCTCTTCTTCTCTGTCATGGGGGCATCATCGCATCCGCCACGAGGTGGACCCCGACCAGCCGAAAGACCACGGGTGCTCGTGCGGGTTGTGGCGTCGGGCCTCCGCCACTCCGACGACCACATCGCCGGGGCGGCCCACGGCGTCGGCTTTCATTCAGAGTGAAGGACCCTGGCCGGCTGCACGCGGCTGGCGAACCAGGCCGGGGCTATCGCAACCACCATGGCGATGAGAAGTACCGCGGGAACGCACAACAGAATGCGGCTGCTCGGCACCACTGAAGTCGACCCGACACCCAGTTCGCCCGCAAAGAGGGCCCAGGCTCCCCGACCGACGACGATCCCCAGTGGGATCCCGATGACCAACGAGAGCGCGGCGAAAGTTCCGGCTTCCCACGCGACGAGCGCCAGAACCTGCCGGCGGACGAATCCCAAAGTTTTGAGGATGGCGATGTTGCGCCGCTGGCGCTGGACCCAGACGACCATGAGCTGTGCCAGCACCCCCACGCCGAGTGCGGCCAACACCAGAGCGAGGGCCTCGGGAACATCTTCGATCCGGGCGTAGTTGCCGATGTCGAACGGAGTCTGGCTCGTTACGAAACAGGTGGTCTGTTGCACGCCCGAGCAATACGGAGCGGCCGCTCTCCCGAAGCTCCTCACCTCGCGGGCCTGATCGGGACCAGGAGCAAAACGAACCAAGAAGAACGTATACGTGTCCGAGAGCGACGTCGACGGTGGCACGAGGTCCTCGGCAGTCACAACCGCACCGAGACCCAGATCGGTCGACGTGAAGCTCCCCTGGTCGAACTCCGGGAACACCGCCTGTCCCACAATGTGCATCTTCCGCGGCGCGCCGTTGACCCGGACCGTGAGGTCCTGCCCGACATGCCGGTCGACCGAGCGGAGGACGGAGACCCCCAGGGCGATCTCGTCAGGACGCGTCGGCAACCGCCCGGTCACCAGGGTCGGTCCGACCCGCGGGCCACCTCCACGAGAGAGTCCGATGGCCGGAATATGGGAATTCATGACGTCGATCGTCCCGAAATTCCCCGGCGTCCAGGCGACGACGCCGGCACGTTCATGCAAAGAGGTGCGGATGAAGGAGACCGGAATGGGCTGGAATTGCGTGTCGATGGAGGCTTGCCAGGTCTGGCCGTACAACTGCGGCGTCGTCACGAGGTGGACGAGGTTGGCACCGAACACCAGCGTTCCGACGACCACGGTGATCGCCAAGATGGTGCCCACGAGCGCGCTGCGCACCGGTACGGCACCCCGTGCCGTTCCGGGATCGAGCGTCTCGCGGATCCCGAGCGACGCCGTCACGGGCACCGCGCTCCTGGAGAGCCACGCCAACCGCCCGCTCCGAGGTGCGGTGGCCCGGACGTCCCCGGTGCTCCGGGACTCCCTGCTCAGCCGCCATGACGGCCACGCCACCGCGGCGAGCAGCAGCACGACCATGGCGACAATGCCAAGACCGACCACGGCAGCATCGACATTGATCCCAGGGCTGGGCTCCGCGACGCGCGCCGCACCGAGCGGCATGATCGGAGAGGCGAGCACACCGAGAACGACGGCGAGCACGGCACCCGCCACAGCCACCGCCGCCACCTGTATCAGGCTGATCGACCACAGCTGCCGGCCGGTGAGTCCGAGTGCCCGCAGGGTGACGAGGTCGATGCTGGACGCCCGCAGTTGTCGAAGAACCGCTTGCGCAATGATCACCAGTCCGGTGAGGCCAACGACGAGCGCAAAGAGTCCGAGCGCGATCGCCTCGGGCCGGATGGCGCGTTCGATCTGGGAGGCCTGGTCACGCAGGTTGGCGACGAAGACATTGCCCCCGGTGGCCGGGTACCTCTTCGCCAGCGCCTCTGCCTGCTGGCCGAATTGGAATGCCGACGCGCCCGGTCGGAGGCGCACATAGGCCGCGTCGAAGCTCCGGTAGGGAGCGCCGAGCCCGGCGTAGAAGGCATGCGTGGTGTACACGATCGGGAGCTGCGCCAACGCATTGATGGGAACCGGGTTGTCCCGGGTCATGAAGATGCCGACCACCCGCTGGCGGAAGATCCGCAGGCCCGCCGGCTGCGGGCCGGGTGGCGCCGATGAAAGCGTCGCCGCCAGCGTGATCTCGCTGCCGACCTGGGCGTGGAGCTGCTGCGCCCCTCGCATGTCCAGGGCCACCTCGTGGACCTGGGTCGGACGAGGCAGCCGCCCCGACAGGATGCGGGGGCGCTCGATGACCCGACCGTATCGTCCGTCGGCGGGCGCATAGACCTGCGCTTCGACCAGCTTGCGGCCCGGCCGAACCGGCAGGGCCTGGACCCCGATCACGGGCGCCACCGTCTGGACGCCCGGCAGCTTGGCGAGCGCCTGGTAGTACCCACCGAAGCCCGTGTTGTTCGGGGAGACCAGCACGTCGGCCGCGTTGGAACTGGCGAGAAGACGACCGTAGGCGGAGTCGGTGCGCCTGGCCCCGGCGGCGGCGGTCAGGACGACCGCGCCGGCGAGACCCACGATCGCGGCCAGCAACGCCCAACTCCGCCAACGCGCGCGGAGCTGGCGCGCCACGATCCAGATGAGGGAAGCCACGCGGCTCTCCCTACCCGTCCCACGCTGCCGCCGAGTGTCCCTGGCCCGCCACCGGGCTCATTAAACCAGGGCCGCTCCGGCTTCTACAGGCAGGTACACCCTCGTTGCAGGGGTGGTGCCTGCACCCGAGCCGGGGACCCGCCGCTAGGTCGGCACCCAGTTCGTGGCGGACGAGCCGAGCCAGTCGAGGACCTGGCGGCGCGTCGTGGGCCCGTGCGCGGACCAGGCCGAGGGCAGCGCGCCCTCGTCGCGCAGTGCTGCCGCCTCCGAGATGTTGGCCGAGAGCGGATCTTGGGTCAGCCCGCACCGCGTCGCCACCGGGTCGACACCGAAGAGCTTGGCGGCGTTGAGACCGAACAATCCGGCCTTCATTTCGGCGGTCAGGGCCGGGTACTTGTAGACGTCCTGGAATTCGGGGCGTGATCTCAAAGGTGCGCATGGCCATGATCTGGGGCTCGGGGCTCCCGTACCAGATGGCGTCGGTGCCCCACATGACCCGCTGCATGCCGACTCGGCCGAGCAGCTTGCCCAGGGCGTGTGCGGCCTGGTCGGGCGTCGTGAGCAGTTGACGCCACAGGGTGGCAACGTCCACCCAGACGTTGTCGTTGGGCGGCACGCCGTGGTGATCGAGTGAGGCCAGCAGGGTGTCGATGCCGATGCCGGCGTTGGGGTCGTACGGGCCCTCGACGTGGTTGGGGTCCCAGGCGGCGTGGTACACCACGAACTGCATGTCGGGGAACTGGCGGGACACGGCGACGATGTCGTCAGGGTGGTTGAAGACCGGGTCGAAGTTCACCAGCGGGAGACCCTTGTGGGCCACGAAGACCTTCACCCCGAGGTCGTGCGCGTGCTGGACGGTGGGGAGCCCGATGGTGGGGTCCTGCAACGAATAGCCCTGCCCGCTCGGGCTCCAGGCCGTGTACACCTTGAAGGCGGCCGGTGGCCCGGTCGCCACCGCGTTCGACATCTCCTCGAGCGTGGCGCTCACCGGCCCCACGTTGGGGGCGATGATGTTCTCCACCAGGAGCCGGCTGGCGCCGCCGCCGGTGAGGCTCGCGGCGATCTGCTGCGTGCCGAGCGCCTCGGGGAACGGGATGGGGGCGTTGGACGGGCCGGAGTTGGGGACGTCGGTCAGGACCGCCATGGTGGTGTCACTGGCCAGGAAGAGGTCGTGCAGGTAGCTGGCCCGGTCCACGCAATCGAGCTGGGAACTGTCGGTGCAGCCCGCCGGGAGCATGGAGAGCACGAGCGAGGTCGTCTCGGGGGCATCGTCGACCCAGGGGCCGGTCGGGATCACGTGGTGGGTGTGGACATCGAAGATGAACTCCGAACCGGTCAATGCGTCCTGGCAGGCGGCCGTGTCCTCGGGCGGCGGGACGTTGAACCGCCCGCCTTTCCCCCGGGGACGGGGCGCCGCCTGCGGGTGCGACGCCGGTGAGGCGCAGCCGGCGAACTCGAACACGGCGAGGGTCGCCGCCACGGCCCCGGCGCCCTGCAGGAAACGACGCCGGTCCAGCCCGGTCCGCCGCGCCGAGTCGTCGATGGTCTCCCGGATCAGCTCGTTGACCTCGCGGTCCCGTGCCTCCTCGGCGGCGGGGACGAACTCGCCGTTGGAGACGGGTCCGGCGGTGAGCGGCAACTGGTCGTCGGGTCGGTCGCGCAATCGACGGGAGAACGGGCCGATGCCAGCCATGCCAGGAGGATACGCCCGGCTTCCGCTGTTTTGAAGGGGCCGCGTCGTCAGGCCGTGCGGTAGGCCGGCGTGTCTTCTCGCCGGCATTGGAGAGAGCTCTTACCCCGGTGCACTCCGTGAAGCATCCGCCCCCCGGAGCCGGCCGCGACCTACCGTACGAAAGGCACCCGAAGAGGCGCCAGAACAGGAGTCGGTCAATGACCATGATTCCGAGTCAGTTCGCGGGCTTCGCCGGAGGAATCGTCGCTTTCGTCGCGATCTTCATCGCGCTGTTCTCCCTGATCCTCCTGGTCCCGATCATCCTCATCGTGGCCAACCGGGCTGAGCCGGACCAGAGGGGGCAGCGGTCGCACAGCGTCTACCTCTTCGGGATGAGCTTCGTGGCGTTGCAGCTGACTTTCGCCGGTTCGGTGCTGATCGTCACGTCGATCTTCTCGGTGATCGCGCCGCACGTCGCACCGTTGACCGACTCCATCGCGCGCTCCGTCGTGATCGGCGGCCTGCTCGTCGTCCTGTTCGGCGGCGTGCTGTTGCTGCATCTCGGCCGGGGGATCGAGGTCGCCCGGGGTGACGGCGGGGTGACGGGTCCCAACCTCCGCTGCATGCAGTCCTATGCCGGCGTGGTCAGCTTCATCTACCTGATCCAGCTGATCCTCTCGCTGGCCGTCTCCATCTACCTGGTCTTCGCGTTGATCGCGCCCGGCGTCTTCGGCAGCCTCGGCTCGAAGCGCAGCGGCAGCCTGGCGTTGCTGCTGGACCTCGTCTACGTGATGCTGGCGTCCGGCTACATCCTCCTGGCCCACTCGTCGCTCGGCCCGACGGCCGTCCCGACCCGGCGGCCACCGACCGAGGTGCCCGCGCATAGGACGACGCCGGCGCCCGGCCGCCCGCGGCCGGCGTCCGTCAGGAACGAATGGGCTGCGTACCGATGACCGACGCTCGCTCCATGGAGCGGCGCTGGGGCCAGTAGTCGCTCGACGCGTAGTGCTGCACCGCCCGGTTGTCCCAGAACGCCACGGCGTCCCTGGTCCAGGTGAAGCGGCACTGGTGTTCGGGCGCGTCGGCCTGCCGGCACAATCGGTCGAGCAGCGCCAGGCTGGCCGCGCGGTCCATCCCCTCGATGTGGCTCACGAAGGGACGGTTGACGTAGAGGTGCAGTTTTCCCGTGGCGGGGTGCGTGCACACCACCGGATGGCGCACCGGCGGGTACCGCTCCTGGGCCTGACGGCGCTCCTCGGCGGACATGGTGTGCCCGAAGGTCTGGGTGAAGTCGTGTACCGCCTCGAGCCCGTCGATCTCGTCCTTCGTCGCCTGGTCGAGCCCGTCGTAGGCGGCGTACATGTCGGAGAAGAGCGTGTCGCCGCCGCAGTCCGGCACCGACACGGCGTGGAGGATCGCCCCCATGGACGGGCACGCCCGCCAGGTCACGTCGTGGTGCCACGAGTTCTCGTAACCGCTGACCTCGGCCGTCTTCTCGAAACGGACCAGTTCGGGCTCCCCGGTGTTGGACGGCAGGAAGGGGTGGACCTCCAAGTCGCCGAAGCGGCGCGCGAAGGCCACGTGCTGGCGCGGCTCGAGCGGCTGGTCACGGAAGAAGATGACCTTGTAGTCGTGCAACGCCTGGCGCAACTCGTCCACCACGTCGTCGGGCAGTGCCGCGGTCAGATCGACGCCGGTGATCTCCGCCCCCACCGTCGCGCCGAGCTGATGGGCGTCGAAGTGGCGCCAGCGCAGCGCGGCCAGGCGGTCCCGCTCCGCCGCCACGTGGGTGAACGGCCCGACCGCGATGGTGTAGCCCGGGAGACGGAAGGCGCCGGGCTGCTTCGAGGGCGCTGCGGTCGCCGTCATGCCCGTACTGTACCGAACCCGCGTTGCGCGTGGCCCGGCCGGCTAGGGCGGAGGTGTTCTCGTACCGCCTTTTACGAACGCGTCACCATCACGTGGCGCCTCACGAACAACTGAGCCGAACTCACTCCGCCGCGATGGCGGCCAGGACATCGAGCTTGGAGGCACGCCGGGCCGGCCAGCTGGCGGCGATCAGCCCGAGCACAGCGGCCAGGATCAGGAAAATCACGAGGTTGGAGAATGGCACCACGGTGTCGGTGATCCCCTGCGAATGGAGCGCCGACACCAGTGCGATGCCCAGGCCGGTCCCGACGATGATGCCGATCACGGCGCCGAAGACGGCGAGGATCACCGACTCGGAGCGGATCATCGCTCTGATCTGGCGGCGCTTCATTCCGACGGCGCGCAGGAGTCCGATTTCGTGGGTGCGCTCGAACACGGACAGCATGAGCGTGTTGACGATCCCGATCAGGGCGATCAGCACAGCCAGCGCGAGGAGCGCGTAGACCAGGCCGAGCAGCTGGTTCACCTGGGCCGTCTGTTGCGCCTCGAACTGGGCGCGCGTCTGGACCTGCACGTTCGGGTAGGCCGTCAGCGCATGCGCCACCGCCTGCTGCACGCCCGAACTGCCGTCCGTCTTCAACAGAGCGGCGACGGGCAGCGGGTTCTGATAGTGGCGGAGGAACACCGCGTTGCTGACGACATACTTCCCGGCCAGGGCGTTCGGCTGATAGATCCCGCCGATGCGCATGGTGGTCCGGCCTGTGAGCGCGAACTTCACCGGGACCGTCTGGCCGACCGAGAGGTGGTCGGCGCTGGCCGTGTTGGTATCGACGAGAAGGTCGCCGGCGGAGAGCGCCCGGGTGCTCCCCGCGGTCATGTCCAGGATCACCGTCTCGGACAGGTTCTTGGTCCCGAGACCCAGGAGGGACTCGAGTGAGCTCCTGAACTCGAACTGGTCGCTGTAGACGGTGTTGGACGCCGTGACACCTGGGACGCTGGCCGCCTGCTGCGGGACGGTCTTGCTGAAGTTCCCCGATCCGCCGCCGTTGCTGGTGGTCGTGACGATCAGGTCGGCGCTGATGGCGTTGTCGACGCTCTTCGTGGCCGACCGCGACAACGACGCACCGAAGACGGCGATGGCCGAGACCAGGGCGAGCCCGACCATCAGCGCTGCCGACGTCTGGGCCGTGCGCCGCGGGCTGCGCATGGAGTTCTCACGGCCCAGGCGTCCCGAAGTACCCAGCAGGCGGGCCAAGGGGCGCCCGATGACGCTGGCCAGCGGCCGCGCCACCGCCGGTGCCAGCATGGCGACGCCGACGAAGATCAGCACCGCGCCGAGGCCGACCAGCGCGATGGCCGGTGCCGTCAGGCCCACGGCCAGCAGGGCGACCCCGATCAGCGTGATGATCCCGCCCCGGATGAAACGGCGCCGCAGCGGGATCTCGGCCTCGGTCTGCTGTTCGGAGACCGCCGCCACAGGGGCGATGCGCACGGCGCGGCGGGCCGGGCTGATGGCGGCGACCAACGTCACGCCGACGCCAACGACGAGGCACACGATGACTGTCCGGGTCTCGAACACGAGCGACCCCGACGGCAGCGTGACACCGAAGCCGCTCAACAGCTTCTCGATCCCGACGGCGGCGAGCACGCCCAGCCCCAGGCCGACCAGCGACGACAGCACCCCGACGATCAAGGCCTCGCCGAGCACGGAGCGGAACACCTGGCGGCGGCTCGCCCCGACGATGCGCAGCAGCGCCAGCTCCTTGGTGCGCTGGCCCACGGTGATGGAGAACGTGTTCAAGATGGTGAAGCCGCCCACGAACAGGGCGATGAAGCCGAAGACCAGAAGCGCCGTGTTGAAGAAGCCCAGTGCCGAGCTGATGGCGCTGGTCGCCTCGTTGACGACGGTCTGACCGGTCACCACCTCGACGCCGCGGGGCAGCACGCGCGCGATGTCGCGTTGGACGACCGCCTTGTCGGCGCCGGGTGCGGCGACCACGTTGATGCTGTCGAACTTACCGACCTCACCCAGGACCGCCTGCGCCGTCGGGACGTCGAAGGCGGCCAACGTGGCCCCGGCCAAGTTGTTGGCCGTGCCGAAGCGGGTCAGACCGGTGATGGTGAACGTCTGGGTCGGGCCGGCCAGGATGATGCGCACCTTCTGGCCGACCTTGAAGTTGTACTTCTGCGCGGTGCCGAGGTCCATGAGCACGTCGTGCGGTGTCGTCGGCGGTGTGCCCTGGGCAATGTGGAGCGCGGAGATCTGCTGGTTGGGGTCGAACTCGACCCCCAGGGTCGGTGCCCCGCCGGTGGTGATGGCCTTGCCGTCGGGGGCGATGAACTGTGCGAAGCCGGTCACCGAGCCGTTGGCGGCCTGCACGCCGGGGACTCGCTGCACCGTGGAGAGGAGCGACTCGGGGACCGGATTCCGCTTGACGTCGCCGCCGCTGGTTCCGAGCTGCGCCACCCCGCGCACCTGGAAGGAGACGTTCTGGTAGATGTTCCCGAAGAGGTTGTCGAACGTGCTGTGCAGGGTGTCGGTGAGCACGAACGTCCCGGCGATGAAGGTGACCCCGAGGACGATGGCCAGCGCGGTCAGGGCGAGGCGGAGCTTGTGCGCGAGCAGACCCTTGATGGTGACCCGCCACATGTCAGGTGCCCAGGGTGCCGATGCGCTCGAGCACCGAGTCTGCCGTCGGCTCCGAGAGCTCGGCGACGATGTTGCCGTCGGCCAGGAAGACCACCCGGTCGGCATAGGCGGCCCCGTGGGGGTCGTGGGTGACCATGACGATGGACTGGCCGAACTCGTCGACCGACCGGCGCAGGAAGGACAGCATCTCGGTCGTGGAAATGGAGTCCAGGTTCCCGGTGGGCTCGTCGGCGAAGACCAGGTCGGGCCGGTTGATCAGGGCGCGGGCGCAGGCGCAGCGCTGTTGCTGCCCTCCCGACAGCTCGGTCGGCCGGTGCGACAGCCGGTCGGCGATGCCGAGCTGGTCCACCAGGTAGTCGAACCACTCCGTGTCCACCTTCCGCCCCGCCAGGTCCACCGGCAGGGTGATGTTCTCGCCTGCGGTGAGCGTCGGCACGAGGTTGAAGGACTGGAACACGAAGCCGATGTGGTCACGGCGCATCTGGGTCAGGCCCTTGTCGTCGAGGGCGCCGATGTCGACGTCGCCGACGCAGCACTGCCCCGACGTGGGGCGGTCGAGGCCGGCCATGCAGTGCATGAGCGTGGACTTGCCCGATCCCGAAGGGCCCATGACCGCGGTGAAGCGGCCGCGCGCGAAGGTCACGTCGATGCCGGCCAGGGCGTGCACCGTCGCCTGTCCCGTCCCGTAGGTCTTGCGCAGCTCGGCGGCATAGGCGGCCGGAGAAGTCGCCCGCGGTGCGGGATGAGCTTGTTCGGTGAGCGCCACGCTGCCTCGTTTCGTCGATATGGGGTGGACGGATGACTTCATCGTGCCAGCCTGGCGGCGTTCCCACCTGCATGTGAATCCGGCAAGACCCTGATCCGACCCTGAGAGCATCGCCGAGAACCTCAGGGATGCCACTGAGGCCCGCTGCGCCCGCAGCGGCGCCGTCGTTGCGGTCGTACTGGCTACCAGAAGCGGCCCGTGCGCTCATGATACCCGTGGACGCCCTCCCTTCACTGGGACAACGCCCGTGTAGCCCGTGTACCACGAGGGATCGGACCTTTGGCGCGCCACGGACCGCCCGCTACTGTCAGCCCCGCAACGGGCAGGACAGCAATTGCCAGATCGGCACGTGGGCGACCGGGGGGCTCTAGTTCGCCATGGGGTACGGGCATGACGCCATGAGAAGGGAATGAGCCGCTGAGGGCCTCCCTTCGTGTGCCCGAGCGCGGAGCGACAGCCGTGGCGGCCCTGTCCTCCGTCGCGGCCGTGCTCGCCGTCCAGCTCATCCTCTTCCCCGTCCCCCTCGGGGTGTGGATCCAGGGAGCGGTGCTCGGCCTCCTCGGCTCCCTCATGGCGGTGGGCCTCGGGCTCACGTACCGCCTGAACAAAGTCATCAACTTCGCTCAAGGCGACCTCGGCACCGCACCGGCCGTCCTGGCGATCGGTCTGGTGGCCTTCTCCGGCGTCAACTACTTCGTCGGCCTCGCCACCGGTCTCGTCGCGGTGGTGCTCCTGACCTTCGCCTCCGAGTTCGTCGTGATCCGGCGGTTCCGTCGCTCGCCCCGCCTGATTCTGACGGTGGCGACCATCGGTCTCGCCCAGGTCCTGGTCGTACTCAGCCTCCTCATCCCGCGCATCTGGGGGCAGGCGCCCATCGGCAGCGCCGTCGTGACGTTCCCCTGGCACTTCTCCTGGCACGTCGCACCCATCGTCTTCGACGCCAACGATCTCGTCGCGGTCATCGTGTCGGTCGCCTGCCTGGCCGCGGTGTGGGCGTGGTTCACCCGCAGCGACATCGGGGTGGCGGTGCAGGCAGCAGGAGACCGCCGGGACCGTGCCTCCATGCTCGGCATCCCCGTCGGGCGCCTCCAGTCGGTCACCTGGGTGGTCGCAGGCGTCCTCTCCTTCGTGAGCATCTTCTTCCAGGCGACGATCCTGGGTCTCCCGCTCGACCCGACCTACGGGCTGACCGCGCTCGTCACCGCCCTGGCCGCGCTCGCGCTGGGCAACTTCACCGAGCTGCCAACCATCGCCGCCTCCGCCGTGGCCCTCGGGATCTTGCAGCAGGGTGTCGCGTGGGACGACCCGACCAACCCCGCCCTCGGGCTCGCCGTACTCGCCGGCGTGGTCTTCGCGGCCATCGTCGTGCGCCAGCTGGTGGCGCGCCACACCGACCGCGAAGCGGCGGCGACGCTGGCGCTGGCCGGCAGCGTGCGCGAGCTGCCCGCCTCCGCCCGCGACCTAACCGAGGTCAAGGTCGGGACTCCCGCGCTCACGCTGCTCGCCTTCGGCGCCGCCTGCACGCTGCCTCTCTGGATGGGCCCGGGCGAGCTCATCCGCAGCTCGGCCCTTGTCGTGCTCGCCATCGTCGGCTGTTCGGTCGTCGTGCTGACCGGATGGTCGGGCCAGGTCAGTCTCGGCCAGATGTCCTTCGCTGCCGTCGGGGCCGCTGTCGGAGCGGTCGCGCTGATCGACTGGCACTGGGACCTGAGCCTCGCCCTCCTCCTGGCCGGCGCGGCCGCGGCGGTGGTGGCCGCCGTGGTGGGGCTCCCGACCCTGCGGCTCGACGGCATGTTCGCCGCCGTGACGACCCTCGCCTTCGCCCTGGCGGCATCGGGCTACCTCCTGGTCCGAGCGGAGTTCTCCTGGATCCCCCAGGGCCAGCTCGGGACCCCCTACCTGTTCGGGCTCTCGATGACCTCGCAGGCGTCGGTGTTCGAGCTGTGCCTCGGGGTCCTCGTGCTCGTGCTCGTCGCCATGACCGGCCTGCGGCACAGCCGGACGGGCCGCGTCCTCCGCGCGCTGCCCACCAACCAGCAGGCGGCGTCGGGCTACGGGGTTCGCGTCGTGTGGGCGAAGCTGACCGCCTTCGCGGTCTCGGGCTTCATCGCAGGTCTGGGCGGCTGCCTCTTCCTCGTAGTGACCCAGTCCTACGAGGAGACCTCGTTCCTCGTGCCCGTCAGCCTCCTCGTGTTCACCGCGACGGCCGTCGGCGGGCTCGGGTCGGCCCTCGGGGCGATCCTCGGCGCCGCGCTCGTCGAGGGCAGCACCATCTACCTCCCCCCGAGCTGGCAGCTCTTCCCCGCCGGGATCGGCGTGCTCATTGTGCTCATCCTCTTCCCCCGCGGGCTGGCCGGGCTGTGCTTCGACCTACGCGCCTGGCTCGTCGACGCGCTGACTCGGCGCAAAGAGACCGCCGTGCCGGGCGCGCGGGGACCCGTCGATCCGGCGCTGGCGCCATGAGGCACCGTCTCTCGGAGCTCGGCGCGGGCGTGTCCCTGTTCCCCCTCGGAGTGCTCTTCGGGATCGAGCTCTTGGACCAGGCCACCCAGAGCGCCTTCAACGTCCTGACGCCGAACATCCGCGACGCGTTCCACCTCACCAACGCCGGCATCCTGCTGATCGTGGCGATCGCGGGCGCCGCCGCGCTCCTCTGCACGCTGCCGGTCGCGGTACTGGCCGACCGCACCAACCGGGTGCGCATCGCGCTCATCGGCGCCGCGGTGGGCGCCGTCTTCTCCATCGGTCTTGGCGCGGCCCAGACCGTGGTGTGGGCGACCATCATGCTGGTCGGCGTGTCCATGGGTCAGGCGGTGATCTTCCCCACCCACAACTCCCTGCTGGCCGACTACTACCCGGTTCCGGCCCGTCCGCGGGTCTACTCGGCCCACCGCGCGGGCATCAGCATCGGCGCGATCGTCGGCGTCCTCCTCGGCGCCGGTCTGGCGTCCATCTGGACCTGGCGAGCCCCGTTCTTCTTCTTCGCCATCCCGATCGCCGTCGTCGTCCTCCTCGGTCTGCGCCTGCGCGAGCCCCCCCGCGGGCGCCATGAACAGCTCGAGCTGGCTGAGCAGATGCTCGCCTCGGAACGGGGCGAACCGGTCCCGCTGGGCGACGTCACGGCCGCCCCGCCGACGCCGCCGCCGACGCCGCCCGAAACGGTGGACGCCCCGGTCGAGGCCCCGCCGTCGCTCGGCGAGGCCTGGCGGACGGTCTGGAAGATCGGCGTGCTGCGTCGCATCTTCATCGCGCTGCCCTTCCTCGCGGCCGCCATCGCCGGCTTCACCTCCCTGGCCTCCCTGCAGTACCAGCAGACGTTCCACCTCGATGCGGTCCAGCGCGCCTTCCTCATCGCGCCGATCCAGGTCTTCGACCTCCTCGGCCTGGCCGTGGGTGCCGTCATCGCCACCCGGCTGGCCAAGCGCGACATCGGCCTCGTCTTCCGCATGCTCGCCGTGGCCTCGGTCATCGCGGCGGGGTTCGCCGTCCTCTTCGCGCTGGCCCCCAACGTCCCGCTCGCCTTCATCGGCAACGCGGGTATCGCCATGTCGCTGGCCATCGTGGGCCCGGGCGTCCTGGCCGCGCTCTCCCTGGCCATCCCGGCCCGGGTGCGCTCAGTCGGCTTCTCCATCGGGGCGCTCTTCATCCTGCCGGGGTTCCTGGTGCTCCCGACTGTCGGTGCGCTGGGCGACGCGGTCGGATTCCGCTACGGCCTGCTCATCCTGGTCCCCATCTTCACCATCGGCGGCCTCATCGTGGCCAGCGCGGGAGGCCTGATACAGCAGGACGTCCGCAACGTGTGGACCTCCATGCGCACCCGGGCCCAGATGCTGCGGGACCGCCATGCCGGGCGCCTCCCGCTCCTCGCCGTCCGCGAACTGAGCGCCGGCTACGACGGCGTCACGGTGCTTTCCGATGTGGAGATCGAAGTAGGCGAAGGCGAGATCGTCGCCCTCGTCGGCACAAACGGGGCGGGCAAGTCGACGCTGCTGCGGGCCATCGGCGGCGTGGTGGAGGCCGACGGCGGCGCCATCGTTTTCGACGGCCGCGACATCACCCACCTGCCGCCCGACGAGATCGCCCGCCTCGGCATCGCCCAGGTCCCCGGCGGCGAGGGGATCTTCCCCAACCTGGGAGTGGAGGAAAATCTGCGCGCCGCGGCCTGGCAGGGGAGGCGCCGGGGAGAGCGCGACGCCGACATGATCGACGAGGCCCTCGCGGCGTTCCCGATCCTGGCCTCGCGCCGAGCGGAGCGTGCCGGGAACCTCTCGGGCGGCCAGCAGCAGATGCTCGCCCTCGCCATGGCGACCATCACGCGTCCCAAGCTGTTCCTGATCGACGAGCTCTCGCTCGGGCTCTCCCCGCTCGTCGTCGAGCAACTGCTCGGCGCCGTCGAGTCGATGCGCCAGGAAGGCACCGCCATCCTGCTGGTGGAGCAGTCGATGAACGTCGCCGTGGCGGTGGCCGACCGCGTCTACGTCATGGAAACCGGGGCCGTGCGCTTCTCCGGCACGTCCGAGGAGCTCGCGGCCCATCCCGAACTCCTGTGGTCGATCTACCTCAAGAAGGCATCCGAGTCCCTCGGGGCCCAGGCCGTCGTGGCTGCGGCGCCGGGACCGGACCGGCGCCACGACCTCGAGGTCCGGGAGATCTCGCTCAGCTTCGGCGGCAACGCGGCGCTCGACGACGTGTCGCTGCACGCCGCCCACGGGGAGGTCGTCGGGATCATCGGGCCCAACGGCGCCGGCAAGACGACACTGTTCGACGTCATCTCGGGGTTCCTGCGCGCCGACATCGGACGCGTCGAGCTGGCCGGCGTCGACGTGACCCAACGCACGGCGTCGGCCCGCGCCCGCCTCGGTCTGGGCCGCTCGTTCCAGGACTCGCGGCTCTTCTCCGGGCTCAGTGTGCGCGACGCGCTGGCCGTCTCGCTCGAACGCTTCACCGACGTGAGCGACCCGTTCAACGCAATCCTGCGCCTGCCGGTCCAGGTGCGGACGGAGGCCGCCGTCATGCACCGGGTGGCCGAGCTCCTGGAGCTCTTCGGCCTCGAGCGCTACGGCGACAACCTGGTCAGCGAGCTGTCGACTGGCTCACGTCGGCTGGTCGACCTGGCTGCGGTCGTCGCCCACCAGCCGACGGTCGTCCTCCTCGACGAGCCCTCCTCGGGCGTCGCCCAGCGCGAGGTGGAGGCCATGGTCGACCTTCTGCGAAACGTGCGAGATCGGCTCGATGCCACGATGCTCGTCGTCGAGCACGACATGGCCTTCATTGCCGAGCTGGCCGACCGCCTGGTGGTCATGGACCGCGGCACCGTGCTCACGAGCGGCGCACCGCAGGCCGTCCTCGAGTCACCCGAGGTCGGCGAGGCCTTTCTCGGCTCCGGCGCGCTGGCGGTGTCGCGCTCGGGCCCCTCGTCGGCCCGGGTCACGACGAGGGCACCCACGGAGGTGGACCAGTGAGCGACACCGACACCGACGCCGAGTCGCGACAGGCTGAACGACCCTGGCCGTGGGTGAGCCGGCTGCGCATCGCGGCACCGGTCGTCCTCATCGTGGCCGCGCTGGTGGCCGCCGGCATCACGGCCACCGTGCACGAGAACACCACGAACGGCACCACCACACCGTCGAAAGGCACGGGCGGCACCGCGCCGAGCGCCCGGTCGACCGTGCCCCTCACCTATGCCGCCGCCGCCAAGCTCGGCAAGACCGGCGCTTCCGACTGGGGCCCAGAGTGCGACCACAAGACCGGTCGCCTCAAGATGCCGACCGTCTACTCGCCGCCCTGCGTGCCGGTCTCCACGGGGGCCAATGGCGGCAACACCTCGAGCGGGGTGACGGACAACACCATCAACGTCGTCTACTACCAGGCCCAGCCGGGAGGGCTGGCCGCCGCCATCTCGGGTGCGGCCGGCACCAACGCCCAGGCGCTCGCCACGGCCCAGGCCTACGTGGCCATGTTCAACCAGGTCTACGAGCTCTACGGGCGGCACGTGAACCTCATCCCCTTCACCGCGTCGGGAGCCGGCACCGATCCGGTGGCGGCCCACGCCGACGCCGTCACCGTCGCGGAGCAGCTGCACGCGTTCGCATCCATCAACGGCCCGGGTGAGACCTCCGCCTACGAGGAGGAGCTGGCTCGGGAGCACGTGTTCTGCATGGCGTGCGGCGACTCGTCCACCTACGGGGAGATCGAGCGCAACGCGCCCTACCAGTGGGCCAATCTGCCCACCGCCGACACGTCGCTCAACGAGACGGTCGACTTCCTCGTCGCCAAGTTGAACGGAAAAGACGCCGTCTGGGCCGGCGAACCCGCCCTGCACACCCAGAAGCGCAAGTTCATCATCGTGAGCGAGACGTCGGAGCCTCCCGGGCCGGGCTACGCCCAGCTGACAGCATCGCTCACCAAGAAACTGCGGGCGGGCCGCGTCAACGTGGCGTCGCCCGCCGACCTCGCCTATACGCTCAACCTCACCACGCTGCCCACCCAGGCGGCCACCCTGGCCGAGAAGCTCAAATCCTCGGGCGCCACCAGCGTCGTCTTCGCCGGCGATCCGATCATGCCGATCTACCTGACCAAGGCCTGCGCCAAGGTCGGGTACTTCCCCGAGTGGATCATCACCGGGATCGTGCTCACCGACACGTCGACCCTGGGGCGCTACTACGACCAGCAGGAGTGGGCACACGCCTTCGGCGTCACCAGCCTGGCCGTGCCGGTCCCCGTGGCGGCCGGAGACGCCGACCATCTCTATCGCTGGTGGTACGGCGCCACCACCTCACCCGCCTCCCCGGCGGCACCGGCCATCATCCCTCCCATCTCTCAGTTCTTCACCGGCGTCCAGCTGGCCGGTCCCGACCTCACGCCGTCCAACTTCACCACCGGCCTGTTCCGTGCCCCGCCGGCCGGCGGCGGGTCGACGTCACCGCTCTCCGCCTACGGCTACCGGGGCGCCGCGCCGCTGCCGAGTTACTCCTCACCCGCCGATTACACCTTCCTCTGGTACGACGCGGCGGCGAAGGGTCCCGACGAGGAGGGCCAGAACGGCACCGGCCTTATGCGCTACGTCAACGGCGGGGTGCGCTACAAGGCCGGTGACGTCCCCGACGGTCCTGTGCCGATGTTCTCGAGACCGGGCGCCGTCTCGAGCTACGCGTCGCCGCCCGACCGCGCCCCCTCCTATCCGGCCTGGCCGGGATCCCCCGCCGCGTCGTCCGCCGGTTGAACGGTCCGGGGTGACGCCCTGATTCAGGCGTTCAGGCCGCTGGCGACGCGCACGCGTCAGCCCGCTGCGCGCCGACGACCGCTGGCACGACCGTGGCAGGGGTCGATTTGTCACCCCGTGCTCACCGGAGGCGCCGCCGCGGGGCTGGTGCTAGCCCCAGTACCCAGACGCCCGGTAGCGGCATTCCGCACGCGGCGGCGGAGTCTCATGCTGAGAAGCGAGCGGCGCGGTGTGTCCGGGCCCGGTTGCGAACGGAGATCCATGATCGTCACCCACGGACTGACCAAGCGCTACGGCGGGACGGTGGCGGTCGACGACCTGAGCTTCGCCGTCTCGCCGGGCGTCGTCACCGGCTTCCTGGGGCCCAACGGCTCGGGTAAGTCGACCACCATGCGCATGATCCTGGGGCTCGACGTGCCCGACGCCGGAACGGCCTTCGTCAACGGCTGCGCCTACGCGGAGTTGACGTGGCCGCTGCGGGAGGTGGGGGCCCTGCTCGACGCCAAGGCCTTCCACCCGGGCCGGAGCGCCCGGAACCACCTGCGCTGGCTGGCCCAGACCAACGACATCCCCGCAGCCCGGGTCGACACCGTTCTCGACATCGTCGGGCTCACCGCGGTGGCCGACCGGCGGGCCGGGAAGTTCTCGCTCGGCATGGGACAACGCCTCGGCATCGCCAGCGCCCTCCTCGGGGACCCCGGCGTGCTGCTCTTCGACGAGCCGGTCAACGGCCTCGACCCCGAGGGCATCCGCTGGGTCCGCCACCTGCTGCGGGACCTGGCGTCGGAGGGCCGGACGGTGCTGGTCTCGAGCCACCTCATCAACGAGATGGCCCTGACAGCGGAACGCCTCGTGGTCATCGGCCGCGGCACCTTGATCGCCGAGACCAGCGTCGACGACTTCGTGGCCCGCCACCGGAGCGACGCGGTCCGGATCGTGACGCCCACGCCCCAGCGCTTCGTGACGGCCCTCTCGCGAGCGGGGGCCCGGCCGTCCGTCGAGGGCGACGGCGCCATTGTCGCCTCCGGCCTGTCCTCGGCCGACATCGGCGAGTTGGCGTCAGATCAGGAGCTCACCGTGCACGAGCTCACGCCGGTGCGCGCGTCACTCGAAGACGTCTTCATGGAGCTCACCAGCTCATCCGTCGAGTACCGCTCGCACACCGCCCTCGATCGCGCCGCGGCCGCGCTGCCGACCCGCTGAAAGGACCACTGATGACCACCCTCCCCCTCACCACCGTCGTGACCACCGGCAGCGCCCGACCCGTCGGCGCCCGGCCCTGGCGCGCCGGGCTGCGCCAGGCCGTGCGGGCCGAGTGGACCAAGCTCGTCTCGCTCCGCTCGACCCGATGGACGCTGCTCGTCACCGCGGTCGGGACCTTCCTCGTGACGTACCTGGCGACCCGGAGTTCGCTGCACCACCCCCCCGCCTGGTACCAGGGGTTCGACCCGACGAACCAGTCCCTGGCCGGGCTCGCCGTCGGCTCCCTCGCCATCGGGGTTCTGGGCGTGCTGGCGATGAGCGGGGAGTACGGCACGGGGACGATCCGCTCGTCACTGTCCGCCGTGCCGCGCCGCGGCGTGCTGCTGACGGCCAAGGTCGTCGTGGTCGGGCTGTGCACGCTGGTCGTCGGTGAGGCGCTGAGCTTCATCGCGTTCTTCGAAGGCCAGGCCGTGCTGTCGGGCGGCGCTCCCACCGCGTCGCTCGGCCAACCGGGGGTGCTGCGGGCGGTAGCACTGTCGGGCGCCTTCCTTGCCCTCTTTGCGCTGCTCGGGCTGGGTCTCGGCACCGTCATCCGCCACACCGCCGGCGCCATCGCAGCGTTCGCCGGCTTCGCCTTGCTGGCGCCCATCCTCCTCCATTCCATCTCGGAGAGCATCTCCCGGTACGCCCCGGAGCTCGTCTTCGCCAACTCGGTGGCGGCGGTCGTGCGGCTGGACAACTCGCTGTCGGTCACAATCGGAGTCGTGGTCATGCTCGCCTACTGCGTCACGGCGCTGGGCCTGGGAGCCCTGCTGCTCAACCGGAGGGACGCGTGACGCCGGATCAGGACGAGGACAGCGGCGTCAGGGTGCGCGTCCGGGGTCGCGAGATGTCGCTTGCGTTGAGCGAGGAGCAGGCCGAACGGGCCAAGATCCTGGCGCGCCGGATCCTGCACGAGCCCTTCACGAAGCGGGTTTGGAGCGAGCTTGCCTTCTTTCTGCTGAGCTCCGCGCTGGCGGGAGTCGGACTCCTCTTCGTGTTCTCCACCATGGCGGCCGGCCTCGTCCTGGCCATCACCTTCTTCGGATTGGCCGTCCTGGCGCTGTCGCTGCGGAGCGCCCGAGGCATCGGCGGCCTCGAGCGCGGCCTGGCGCGCAGCATGCTCGGCGAAGCGGTGGAGGATCCCCAGCCCTTCGCCGGGCGTCCCGGATTCCTGGGCTGGCTCCAGTCCTGCCTGCGCGACCGCGTGTCGTGGCGGGCCGTGGGCTACCTGGCGCTCAAGGTGCCCTGGTCGTTCCTCGGTGTTTTCGTCGCCGTCAGCCTGTGGTGGGACGCGTTCGCCTGCCTCGCGAACCCCCTCCTCGGGCGAAACGGGGGCGGCCCCCCGGTGTGGGGGTTCGCCCAGGTGTTCCTCCCAGCGAATCGCTTCAATAGCGGTCCGATCGACTTCTTCCACAGCGTCGCCATCTTCGTGCTCGGTGCCATCTTCTTCTTCGCGGCGCCCTGGGTCATGCGGGGCTTCGTCAACGTCGACAGGATGCTGATCCGGAGCTTGCTCGGGCCCGATCCCATGGCGACGCGTGTGCGCTCCCTCGAACAGGCCCGTACGCAGACCGTCGACGCCTCGGCCGCCACACTGCGCCGGATCGAGCGCGATCTGCACGACGGCACCCAGGCCCAGCTGGTGGCGCTCGCCATGCGGCTCGGCATGGCCAAGGAGAAGCTCGAGGACGACCCCGAGCACGTCGACCTCGACCGGGTGCGCGAGCTGGTCGACGCGGCCCACCGAGGAGCGAAGGAGGCCATCGCCGAGCTGCGCGACATCGCCCGCGGCATCCACCCGCCGGCGCTCGACATCGGCCTGGAGGGCGCCCTGGCCACGCTGGCCGCCCGCAGCGCAGTGCCCACCGAGCTCGCCGTCGAGCTCCAGACGCGGCCGACGCCCGCCATCGAGGCGATCGCCTACTTCTGCGTGGCCGAGCTCCTCGCCAACGTGGCCCAGCACGCCCAGGCCTCGCGGGCCTCGGTCTCCTGTTCGCAGCAGGGGACGTGGCTGCGCATCGTCGTGCGCGACGACGGAACGGGCGGGGCCCAGCTGACCACGGTCGGCTCCTCCTCGAGCGGCCTCGCCGGGCTCACCGACCGGGTGCACGCGGTCGACGGGCGACTGCATCTCGTCAGCCCGCCCGGCGGTCCGACCGTGGTCACCGTCGACCTCCCCCTCACCTCCTGATGGTCGGCGCGCTCCGCATCGCCATCGCCGAGGATTCCGCCATCCTGCGCGACGGACTGGTCCAGCTGCTGGTCGACCGCGGCTTCGCCATCACCGGCGCCGTCGGGGATCCGGCCGCGCTCCGTAGCTCGGTGGCCCAGAACCCGCCCGACGTCGCGGTGATCGACATCCGCATGCCGCCGACCTTCACCGACGAGGGCCTCCGCCTCGCCCTGGAACTGCGTGCCCGCCACGAAGGGTTGGGCATCCTCTTGTTCTCCCAGTACATCGAGACCCGCTACGCCGCCGACCTCCTGGCCGACGATGCGGCCGGCATCGGCTACCTGTTGAAGGATCGGGTGGCCGACGTCAGCGACTTCGTGGAGGCGTTGGAGCGGGTCGCCGTCGGAGGTACCGCCTTGGATCCCGAAGTCGTCACGCAACTGCTGGGCGCGACGAGGCGCACCGGCTCGCTGTCCGTCCTCACCACGCGCGAGCGCGAGGTCCTGGCGCTCATGGCCGAGGGACGCTCCAATGCCGCCATCGCCCACGCGCTCGTCGTCAGTGAGGGCGCGGTCGAGAAGCACGTGGCCAACATCTTCGCCAAGCTCGACCTGCCGGTCTCGGACAAGGACCACCGCCGGGTGCTGGCCGTGCTCCGCTTCCTCGACTCCTGACGGGGCTTCCTCGACTCCTGACGGGCCACTGCCCGCGCCCGCCGGCGGACTACCGGTTCCCGAGGAGCTCGAGGCCTCTCCGCAGGAAAGCCGCGGCCGCCTGGGGACCGCCCACACCCGACCGGGGCAGGACCGCGCCGAAGGGCGCGTTCCAGTACGCCGGCTCGCCGGGCCGCTCGGGACCCCACGGACCGACGTAGGCGTAGGGCTCCTCCGAGAAGGCGTCACCCGGAGAGAAGCCGAGATTGACGCCCTTCCCCGACCCGAGGTCGAGGGCGGTGCCCACGTCGAAGTGCTCGGGCCAGAGCTGAATGGTGGACCAGCCTTGCCCCGGTTCCGGGTCCGACGTGACGACGTCGAGCACCCGCCAGCCGAGGTCGAACCACGCGTAGAGCACGTCGAGCTCGTCGGATCCCAGGTGCAGCGGCTCGTCGGGCGAACCGGGCGGCGGTGCGGCGCCGCCCGCGGAGAATTCCGACGTCAGGTCCGCGTCGACGAACGCGGCCAGCTCGGCCAGCGTTGCGCCGTCCATCGGCAGGGACCGCGACGAAGCGCCCAGCTCACGCACGAGGCGCGGACCGGCGACCCGGATCACCTCGGGCTCGGGCCCGAAGGCGGGCGTCGCAATGCCGCGGGGGCTGGCCCGGAGGCCGAAGTGTCCGCTCACCGCGAAGCGCCGGCGTCCGAGCACGTGCACCGCAATCCGGTGCAGATGAGCGCGGGTCGTCAGCATTCCAACTGCGGACAGTATCCCCGTCCCACCGGGTTGATCGCCCCGGAGCTGGAATTTGCGCGCCCGGGCGCAGCAGGTAGAAAGGTGACGATGGAGGTGATCCGTGGCGGATTCGGGAGCGGCGAGACTCCCACGGTCGGCATCGTGCTCGGCGCCGGGGGCGTCGTCGGCCAGGCCTACCAGGCCGGCGTCCTGTCGGCCTTGCGGCGCGAGACCGGCTGGGATCCGCGCCAGGCGTCCATCATCGTCGGCACCTCGGCGGGCTCGGTGACCGGCGCCGCGCTGCGCATCGGGGTCCCCGCCACCGACCTGGCGGCGTCGCTCTACGGGGTGCCCACGTCACGGGAGGGCGGCGCCATCCTGCGCCGCATCCTCCCCGCCGACGCCGAGCCGCTCCCCACCCCGTCGGTCCGCTCGCTCTTCCGCCCGTGGAACCTGCCCTCCCCGGCGCTCATCACCCGGGCCGTCCGGCGCCCCCTGGCCTTCCGGCCGGAGGTGGCGGCCGTGACGCTGCTGCCGCGGGGAGGGATCGACATCTCGGAGCGGGCCCGGGGCCTCGACGAGCACATGGGCAACCGATGGCCGGAGGGCCTGCGGATCTGCGCCGTGCGCCGATCGGACGGGGCCCGGGTGGTCTTCGGCCGCGCCGGCGCCCCCCCGGCGCGGCTGGCCGCCGCGGTGCTGGCCTCGTGCGCGATCCCGGGATACTTCCGACCGGTCGACATCGGCGGCACCGAGTACGTCGACGGCGGCGTGCACTCGGCGACCAACGCCGACGTGCTGCGCGCCGACGGGCTCGACGTGGTGGTCGTCATCACGTCCATGTCGGCGGCCGACGGCAGCGCCAACGGGGCCGACGGGTGGCTCCGGCACACCGTTCGCCGGCGTATGGAGCGCGAGATCGCCCGGCTCGAAGGGGGCGGGACCACGGTGATCAGCCTGGAGCCCGGAGCCGAGTCACGGCGTGCCATGGGTCTGCGCGCCATGGCCGAGGACCGCAGCCCCCGGGTGATCGAGGCCGCCTACGAGGAGACCCGCCAGCGCATACTCGCCACACCCTTCCTCGCCTCGCTGGGCGACCCGCTCGCCCCGCGCACGACGGATGAACCGGGGAAACGCCGCAGCACCCGGTAGTAGCCTGCGGGGTCGGGGGGAGCTGGGAAGGGAGGCTGATGAGTCCGGATCGCCTGAGCCCGTTGGACGCCTCGTTCCTCCACATCGAGGATCACGTGTCCCATATGCACATCGCCTCGGTCGCCATCTTCGAGGGACCGCCGCCGCCGTTCGGTGACATCGTCGCCATGGTGGAGGCCAAGCTCGATCTCGTCCCGCGCTACCGCCAGAAAGTGCGCTTCGTCCCC
The DNA here is from genome assembly GCA_963764305.1 of uncultured Acidimicrobiaceae bacterium. Classification (GTDB taxonomy): domain Bacteria; phylum Actinomycetota; class Acidimicrobiia; order Acidimicrobiales; family RAAP-2; genus Bog-473. The sequence continues at coordinate 682,387 of CAVXSD010000010.1, forward strand.
TTCGAGCTCGGACGCCCGGTCTGGATCGACGACCCGCACTTCAACATCGAGTACCACCTGCGCCACACGGCGCTGCCGTCCCCCGGCGGGGAGAGCGATCTGCGCCAGCTGGTGGGCCGCGTGATGGCGCAACAGCTGGACCGCTCCAAGCCCTTGTGGGAGATCTGGGTGGTCGAGGGGCTCGAGGACGGGCGTTGGGCGATTCTGGCCAAGACGCACCACTCCCTCGTCGACGGGGTCTCGGGCACCGACCTGCTGGCGGTCATCATGGACCTCAGCCCGGAGACCGAGCGCCCGGAGCCGTCGCAGTGGACGCCCCACCCCGAGCCCTCGGGGCTCCAGCTCGTGGTGGAGGCGCTGGAGAACATCGTGCAGTCCCCCTACGAGCAGGTGCGGGCCGCCCGGGCACAGACGCGGGTGCTGCGCCACATGGCCGGCTACGTCCTCGAGGTCGCCGGTGGCCTCTTCTCTCTCGGCGGGCTCGTGCGCCCGACCCCGCTCTCGAGCCTCAACGGCCCGCTCGGCCCGCACCGGCGCTACGCCTGGGCCACCACGTCGGTCCACGACATCAAGCGGGTGCGCAAGGCCCTCGGCGGGACCTTCAACGACGTCGTGCTGGCCAGCATCACCAACGGGTTCCGGGAGCTGCTCCTCTCACGCGGCGAGGACGTCGAGCGTGTCGTGCGCACCCTGGTGCCCGTGTCGGTCCGCCCACGCGACGGCGCAGGCAAGGCGGTCGGCGACGGCACGCGGGGAACAAGGTCTCTGCGATGTTCGCCGAGCTGCCGGTGGACATCGACGATCCCACCCTGCGCCTCCACGTCATCACCGAGCAGATGAAGGACCTCAAGGACTCCGGCGAGGCGCTGGCCGGCGAGGCGCTGACATCGATGTCGGGCTTCGCGCCACCGATGCTGCTCGCGCTGGGCATGCGCCTGGCGACCAGGGCGGCCCAACGCAACGTGAACACGGTGACCACCAACGTGCCGGGCCCGCAGTTCCCGCTCTACGCCGCCGGCCGGCGGATGATCCGCGCCTTCCCCTACGTCCCCCTCGGCGGGCAGATGCGGCTGGGCATCGCCATCTTCTCCTACGACGGTGCGGTCAACTTCGGGATCACCGGGGACTACGACTCGACCGCGGACATCGACGTCCTGGCCGCCGGGATCGAGGACGGGATGACGCAGATGCTCAAGGTGTGCGAGCAGCCGCCCGGCTGAGCGTCACCCCTCCCAGTCCGGGATGCGGGCCACCTCGTCGGCGATGTAATCCCGCAGACCCGACACGATGACCCGCTCGACGGAGCGCCCGACGATGGGGACGCGGACCTTCAGATCGCCCTCCGCCTCGACGTCCGTGCTGCCCGGCCCCTCCTTTCGCTCCTCGAAGCGGTAGGTGCCACTGGCGCTGAGCCGGTCCGGGTAGTGGTCGGGCAGCACGACCCAGCTCGACCGCGCCTCGGCCGGCAGGATCTCGGTCCGGGTGATCCACGACATCTTCCCCGGGTCCACCACGGCCCGTACGGCGGACGACACCGAGCCGGTGAAGGCGAAGCGCACCTCGACGAGGATCCGGTCGCCTGCCGCTTCGTGGCGGACCAACTCGCGGACCGCGATGTCATCGCGCGCCGGGCGCCCTTCGTAGAACGCCGGCGAGCCGTACGCCGCCATCGCCCGGGCCGGCGTGACCGCGACCGCCTGCCGGACGGCGAATTTCACGCGGTGGGGCGCGTCGACGGCAGTCCCAACTTGCGGTGGTCCCAGCTGACGGTCCGCTCCACGTTGAGCTTCACCGCCACCCGCTTGTGCAGCATGATCTCGAGAATCGGCTTGAGCTCGTCGGTGTAGGGGCCGTTGTAACGCTCGTACACGCTGATGCCGAGCTCCCAGAGCTTGTCGGGGTCGTCGACGATCTCCGCCTTGCCCACCAACTCCACGCCCCGCAATTCCTCGTAGTAGTCACCGTCCTCGAAGAGGAGCGTGAGCCGGGGGTCCCGGCGCAGGTTCTGGACCTTCTGCGACTTGGTCTTCGTCTCGACCGTGATGCAGCCGTCGAGGAACCCGTACCACATGGCCACGGCGTGAATGGAGCCGTCGGGGGACATGGAGCACATCGTCATGTTCCGCCGCTCGGCGAGGAACGCCTCCACCTCGCCGGGTGTCATCTCTATGGCCTTGCGTTGATTCACGCCGTGGCCCATGGCCTCGGTCATCCGGTACCTCCCACTCGTGTGTCAGGGAGCGTAATCCTCTGAGCAGGGCCGGAGTCGTAAGAGTTCATCTGCAGAACACTTTACGGTTGCACCGGTTTCACGGCCCGTTTACCTCGACTTCGTAGCGTGAGGGGCGATGGCGACCGTGGACCAATCCAGCCGGGACCTTCGTCCTGCTCCCGGTGTCGGCCACCATCGCGGCCAAGAAGGCTTGGCCGAGGTCATCATCATCCGACCGGAGCGCTCACACCGCCCCGGGATCCTCGGGTCGTTGGTCACCGTGGCGCGGGTCTTCGTTTCCCCGCGCCGCCAGGCGACGTCGGTGCGATCTACCCCCCGTCCGCCGTCGTCGCCTGCACTTCTCCCGTTCAGGCCGCCTCGGGTCCCCCACGACGCTGCCTGAGGCGGAACCGGGCGTGGCGATTGCAAACGCACCGGCCACCAGCGGCCGGGCCCCATCGGCCGGCCCGGGCCGGGACAACCGTCCGCTGGTACTCGTGGTCGACGACGAGGAGTCCTACCGCCAGGCGCTGGCGTCCGGGCTCACACGCGAAGGGTTCTCGGTCGAAGCCGCCGGGGACGGGCACGAGGCGCTGCGCCTCTTCCATCGGATTCATCCCGATCTCGTGCTGCTCGACGTCATGTTGCCCGACCAGTCCGGCATCGAGATCTGCCAGCAGATGCGGGTCCTCAAGCCCGTGCCCATCATCATGGTCACCGCGCGCGACTCCGAGGTCGACATCGTCCTCGGGCTGGAGTTGGGCGCCAGCGACTACGTGGCCAAGCCGTTCCGCCTGCGCGAGCTCGTCGCCCGCATGCGGGCCGTGTTGCGACGCGGCGTGGCTGTCGCCGAGCACCACGAGGAGGTCCTCAGCGTGGGTCCCGTGCGCCTCGACGCCGGGCGGCGCGAGGTCACGGTGAGCGAGGTGCCGGTCGAGCTCTCCCGCAAGGAGTTCGACCTCCTGGCCCTGCTGATGGCCCACAGCGGCCAGGTCGTGACCCGTGACTGGTGCATCGACCGGCTCTGGTGGGACCAGGAGCTGACCGACACGCGCACCCTCGACACCCACATCAAGCGGCTGCGCCGGAAGGTCGAGCCTGACCCGGCCAACCCCCGCCACCTGGTCACCGTCCGCGGCGTGGGCTTCCGCTTCGAGGGATAGCCCCGGCAGGGACGCGGCCTTTCGTCCTACATTGAGCGGATGCAAAAAGGCGACGTTGTTCCCGATTTCACCCTCCCCGACCAGACGGGTGAGCCCCGCACGCTGAGCGGCTTCCTCGCCAACGGACCGGTGGTGCTGTTCTTCTACCCGGCGGCGATGACCAAAGGGTGCACCAAGGAGAGCTGCCACTTCCGGGACATGGCCGGCGAGTTCGCCGCCGTCGGCGCCCAGCCGGTCGGCATCAGTGCCGACGGAGTCGAGAAGCAGAAGCGGTTCGACGAGAAGGAGTCCCTCGGCTTCCCGCTGCTGTCGGACTCCGACCGGGTCGTGGCATCCCAACTCGGCGCCAAGCGTGGCATGAACTTCCTCCCCAACAAGCGGGTCACCTACGTGATCGACACCGACCGGACCCTCCTGGACGTGATCCACACCGAGGTCTCCATGGATGCGCACGCGGACAAGGCGCTGGCTCTCCTGAAGGCGCGCGTCGCGCTGCCTGACCGCACCGTCGTCATCACCGGCGCCGCCTCGGGGATCGGCGCCGCCACCGCGGCGCGGCTCGGCGCCGCGGGCTGGAACGTCATCGGCATCGACAAGGACGAGACCGACATCGTCGCCGACCTGTCGACCCCCGCGGGGCGCCGTGACGCCGTGACGGGCGCGACGGAACGCTCCGGCGGCGCGCTGGCCGGCATCGTGACCTGTGCCGGGTTGGCCGGCCTGCCGGGCCGGGCCGGCTCCCAGCTGGCCGCCGTGAACTACTTCGGCACGGTGGACGTGCTCGAGGGTCTGCGGCCGCTGCTGGCCCCGGGTGGTGCGGCGGTGGCGATCAGCTCGAACTCGACCACGGTGCAGCCGGCCATCCCGGCCGACCTGGTCGAGGCCCTCCTCCGCCACGACGAAGACGCGAGTGCGCAGATCGCCGACGCCCGGGACTCCCTGGTGGCCTATCCGGCCAGCAAGCTGGCGCTGGCCCACTGGGTGCGCCGGCACGCCACGGGACGCGACTGGGCCGGCTCGGGCCTCCGCCTCAACGCCATCGCCCCCGGCCTGATCGACACGCCGATGGTGGCGGGCATGCGGGCCGACGCCGAAGCCGGGCCGTTGCTCGACATGCTGCCGATCCCGCTCGGGCGCCCCGGCCGGCCCGAGGAGATCGCCGCGCTCGTCGCCTTCCTTCTCGGCCCCGATGGGACCTTCTTCTGCGGGTCGGTGCTCTTCTGCGACGGCGGGAGCGACGCGCTGCTGCGCACGGACGACTGGCCCGCGGCCTGGGACATCTCCGTCCGCGACCTCGGCCAGCAGCTCTCCTGATCGCGCCGCCTCCGGGCCGGGCCCGCCGGGCGCCGACCGTAGGCTGACCGCCATGCCGGGCCGGATCCTGGTGGACACCACCCCGCTGCGGGAGAGCCGCGACTTTCGTCTGCTTTTCATCGGTCAACTCATCTCGGTCATCGGGACACAGCTGACGGTCGTGGCCATCCCCTACCAGGTGTACTCCATGACGCACTCCACCCTGCAGGTGGGGGCGATCAGCCTGGCCCAGCTCTTCCCCTTCCTCGCCGGTGCGCTCTCCGCGGGGCCCATCGGCGACTCCGTCGACAAACGCCGGATCATGGTGTGGGCGGCGCTGGCCCTGATGCTCACCAGCGGCGGCATGGCCGTCAACGCCGCGGTCGCCCACCCCTCGCTGGCCGTGCTCTACGTCATCAGCGCGCTGGCGGCCGGGTTCACGGGCTTCTCGAGCACCGCCCGCATGGCGGCAGTGCCCGGCATGGTCGAGCGGCGGCAGATCCCCGCCGCCGCCGCCATGACACAGATCGTCTTCCAGGTGGGGGTCATCGTGGGGCCGGCGCTCTCCGGCCTGCTCCTCGGCATCGGGCTCCCGCTCGTCTACGCGCTCGACGCGGCGTCGTTCGTGGTGGCCGTCATCACCTCGGCCATGATTGCTCCGATCCCACCGCACCACGGAGCCGCCGGCGTCTCGCCCTGGCAGTCCACCAAGGAGGGGCTGCGCTACCTGCGCTCACGCCAGGCGTTGCAAGGCGTCTATCTGATCGACATCAACGCCATGGTGTTCGGCATGCCCCGGGCGCTCTTTCCCGCGATGGCCGGCTCCGTCTTCGGGGGCGGCACCATCACCCTCGGCTTCCTGTACGCCGCGCCCGGCGTCGGCGCGTTGATCGGGGCAGTGACCACGGGCTGGGTTGCCAACCTTCGGCGCCAGGGCTGGGCCGTGATCGTGGCCGTCTGCGTGTGGGGTGCCGCCATCGCGCTGTTCGGATTCACCGACACGCTCTGGATCGCCCTCGCCCTGCTGGCCGTGGCCGGGTGGGCCGACGTGATCTCGGCCGTGCTGCGCAACACGATCCTGCAGAGCTCCATCCCCGAGCGGTTCCGCAGCCGCATGTCCTCCATTCAGATGGCCGTGGTGCAGGGCGGCCCGCGCCTCGGCGACATGGAGTCCGGGGCGGTGGCGACCCTGACCAGCATCGAGTTCTCCGTCGTCTCGGGCGGCCTCGCCTGCATCATCGGTGCCGCGGTCATCGGCGCGCTGTTGCCGGTCTTCCGGCACCACGTCGCCGGTGAGATCGACGACGTGCCCATATGATCCGGCCATGAGCAACACGTTCGCCGAGCCGACGTGGGGCGAGGTCGACCCCGCCGCCCTCAGCCGCATCCTCGTCGTCTCGCCCCACTTCGACGACGCCGCCATGGGCGCCGGCCATCTGATCGGCAGCTACGACGACACGACCGTCGTCACGGTCCTCGGCGGGCGGCCGCCCGCCTACCCCGACGAGCCTTCGGAGTGGGATGCGCTGGGCGGCTTCGTGGCCGGCGATGACGTGGTGGCGGTGCGGCGGGAGGAAGACGCCGCGGCGATGGCGGTCCTCGAATCGGGCTACGAATGGCTCGAGTTCGCCGACCACCAGTACCTGGCCCCGCCGGACCGGCCCACGCCGGCCGACGTGGCGCCTGTTCTCGCCGCCACCATCGACGCACTCGATCCCACCTCTGTGTTCTTCCCGATGGGACTCGGCAATCCCGATCACGTGATGGTGCACGACGCCTGCCTCCTGGTGCGCCTTGAGCAGCCGGAACGTCTGTGGTTCTGCTACGAGGACCACGGCTACAAGCATCTGCCCGGCCTCCTGGCCTGGCGCGTGGCGAAGCTCCTGCGCGCCCATCCCTGGCCGACGCCCGCCATCGTGCCGCACGTGCCCGACGAGGAGCGCAAGCGCCGCGCCATCTGGTGCTACACGTCGCAGATCGCCCCGCTCGAGCAGGACCACGCGCTCACCGCTCGCATGGAGGGCCGCGTCCCCGAGCAGTTCTGGCAGCTGGCGTCGCCGCCGGCCGGGTGGGAAGGGCTGGCCGACTTCATCTGATGCCGGGGCGCGCAACGGCCCGCCCGGGGGGGAGTCGGGCGGGCCGTCGGTGAACCTCGCCTCTCTGAGACGCTTTCCGGCTGCCCGATCGCCGCCGCTGCGGGAACTGGCAGTCCTTACCCATCTGACAGTGGTCCCGGCCTGTCGCGAAAGCAAGGGGGGCCCACCACAGTTCACACGCTGGAAACCCCGGGCCTGTCAGCCCTGTCGGGTGATCGGACTGTGCGCATCGCACAACGTCCGCTCGACGCCGGAGTGGTTCGAGAGCCCCGAGCTCGAGCTGGCAGCCCGGGATCCTCCTCGGTGTCGCGGTGTTCGTCCCGGGTTCCGCACCGCGCTGGTCATCTCCCTCGGCCTCGTCGTGATCGTCCCCGCCCCGGGGAGAGTCCCGCCCGGCGCCGGGGCATCCGCCGTTGCAAGCCGCGGCCGCGGCCCGTCACTAGAGTCGAGTGCGGTGCCAGGGGACGACGAGCGGACGGTGGAGGCCGGCGGGCACGAGGTCCGCATCTCGCGGCCGGACAAGGTGTACTTCCCCGCCCTCGATGCCACGAAGTTCGACCTGGTCTCGTACTACCTCGAGGTGGGGGATCACCTGCTGAACACCGCCGGTGGGCGACCCGCCATGCTGCAGCGGTTCCCCGAGGGAGCCACAGGCAAGTCCTTCTACCAGAAGCGCATCCCGGCGGGTGCACCGGACTGGCTGCAGTCGACCACCGTGTCCACTCCCAACGGCACCACCTCCAACGCGCTCGTCGTGGCCGACATCGCCCACGTCGTGTGGGCGGTGAACATCGGCTGCCTCGGTCTGCACCTGTGGCCGTACCTCGCCGCCGACCCCGCGCACGCCGACGAGCTGCGCATCGACCTCGACCCCACGACCGGCATCGGCTTCGAAGAGGTGCGGGCCGTCGCCCTGCTCTGCCGCGACGTGCTCGACGAGCTCGGCCTGCGCGGCTACCCCAAGACCACCGGCAGCAACGGGCTGCACGTGTACCTTCGGCTCGAGGCGCGCTGGGACTCGGTGGAGGTGCGCGCCGCCGCCGTCGCCCTGGCCCGCGAGCTCGAGCGGCGATTTCCCGACCTGATCACGGCGAACTGGTGGAAGGAGGAGCGCGGCAGCCGCGTCTTCGTCGACTTCAACCAGAACGCACCCCACAAGACGGTGTTCGGCGCCTGGTTCGCCCGACCCCGCACCGGCGGGCAGGTCTCGACGCCGCTCACGTGGGACGAGGTCGAGAACGTGGTCCCCAACGAGCTGACCATCCGCACCGTGCCCGACCTGGTGCGCCGGCGCGGCGACCCCTGGGCCGACATCGCCACCCGGCCGCAGTCGATCGAGCCGCTGCTCGAACTCGCCGCGCGCGACAGGGAGGCCGGCCTGCACGACGCGCCGTGGCCGCCGCAGTACCCCAAGATGCCCGACGAGCCGCCCCGGGTGGCCCCGAGCCGGGCCAAGAAGGCGTAGCCGGTGGAGCCGCTCGATGCCCTCAACCGGATCGCCTTCCTGCTCGAGCGCGGCGGCGCCGACACCTACAAGGTGCGAGCCTTTCGGGGCGCGGCGCGCGCCGTGGCGGACATGGATGCGGACACGCTCGCCGCGCTGGCCCGGGCCGGGCGGCTGCAGAGCATCGACGGCGTCGGGAAGTCGACGGCACAGGTCATCGAAGAGGCACTCGCGGGAAAGGTGCCCGACCGCCTGACCCAGCTGGAGGAGACACCCGACGACATCGAGCTCGACGCCCCGGCCCGGGAGCTCCTGGGCTCGTTGCGCGGGGACTGTCACTCCCACTCCGACTGGTCCGACGGGGGGAGCCCCATCCGCGAGATGGCCGAGGCGGCCCGGGACCTCGGGCACGACTACCTGGTCCTCACCGACCACAGTGCCCGCCTCACGGTGGCGCACGGCCTCGACGCGGAGCGGCTGCGGGCCCAGCTCGACGTGCTGGCCGACCTGAACGAGGACCTGGCGCCCTTCCGCATCCTGACCGGCATCGAGGTGGACATCCTCGAGGACGGCTCGCTCGACCAGGAGCTGGACCTGCTGGCCGAGCTCGACGTCGTCGTGGCAAGCGTGCATTCGAAGCTGCGCATGGAGTCGCCCGCCATGACCGAGCGCATGCTCGCCGCTGTCGAGAGCCCGCACACGGACATCCTGGGCCACTGCACCGGGCGCCTGATCACGGGACGGGGCCGCGCGCAGTCCACCTTCGACGCCGATGCCGTGTTCTCGGCCTGCGCGCGCGCACGGGCACCGCGGTCGAGATCAACTCGCGGCCCGAACGCCAGGACCCGCCCCAAGACCTGCTCCGCCAGGCCGTGGCCCGCGGCTGCTCCTTCTCCATCGACACCGACGCCCACGCGCCGGGCCAGCTCGGCTGGCTGGGCCGCGGCTGCGCCAAGGCGGTCGACGCCGCGGTGCCGGCCGAGCGGATCGTCAACCGCGGTGGGGTCGACGACCTCCTGGCCTGGGCCGGGGCGCATGAGGGCTGACCCGGCGTGACGCTCCCGGTGCGCCCGCCCGTGGCTCCCATGCTGGCCAAGCTCTCCCGCGACCTCCCCCGCGGCGATGGCCTCTTCTACGAGCCCAAGTGGGACGGCTTCCGTTGCATCGTCTTCCGCGACGGCGACGACGTCGAGCTCGGCAGCCGCAACGAGAAGCCGTTGACGCGCTACTTCCCCGAGCTGGTCGACTCCCTCCGCCGGGAGCTCCCGGGCCGGATCGTGCTCGACGGCGAGATCGTCATCGCCGGCCCCCGGGGCCTCGACTTCGACGCGCTTTCCCAACGCATCCATCCGGCCGAGACGCGCATCCGCCAGTTGGCCGGGTCGACCCCTGCCTCCTTCGTCGCCTTCGACCTCCTGGCCGAGGGCGACCGCTCCCTGCTCGATGTGCCGTTCGCCAGGCGCCGCGCCGCGCTGGAGAAACTGCTGAAGAAGGCCCGACCGCCGGTCCACCTGACCCCGGTGACCGACGACCCCGACGTGGCGGCGGACTGGTTCTCTCGCTTCGAGGGAGCCGGGCTCGACGGCGTGGTGGTCAAAGATGGCGCGCTCACCTACCAGCCCGACAAGCGCGCCATGGTCAAGGTGAAGCACCAGCGCACCGCCGACTGCGTGGTCGCGGGCTTCCGCACCCACAAGGACGGCGAGGGGGTGGGCTCCCTCCTGCTCGGCCTCTTCGATCCCGCGGGAACGCTGCACCACGTCGGCGTGGCGTCAGGGTTCAGCGTGGCCCGTCGGCGTGAGCTGGTGGCCGAGCTCGAGCCCTACCGGAAGGGCGCGGCGACGGACCACCCGTGGGCGGGCTGGGCCGACGCCCAGGCGACCGGACGGGCCCCCCGTGGGACCAACCGCTGGAACGCCGGCAAGGACATGACCTGGGAGCCGCTGCGGCCCGAGGCGGTCGTGGAGGTCTCCTACGACCATCTGCAGCAGGACCGCTTCCGGCACGCCACGTCCTTCGTGCGCTGGCGCCCCGACCGCGAGCCCGGTTCGTGCACCTACGCGCAGCTCGACGCCCCGGTCCCGATGGAGCTGAGCGAGGTCTTCGGGACCTCGTCGGGTTAGCCGCCGAGCAGGTCGGGGTCGGCCGCCAGCTCGGCGCGGACCGCCGCCTCCCAGAAGCCGATGAAGCCCTCACCGTCGTTCCGGGCCACGAGGTCGATGAAGGACTGCGGGACCCGGGAGACGCCCGCACCGCCGACCGCCCGGGCGTACCAGGCGTGTTGGCAACGCTGCTCCAGCGCGACCGCCCGCTGGTGCACGGCGCGGGCCGAGCCGCCCAGCACGAAGACGCCGTGGCCGGCCAGGAGCGCCATGGACGCGTCGCCCATCTTCTCCACGGCCCGCCGCGCGCTGGAGGCGTCGTTCACCGGGCCCTCGTACTCGTCCACCACGACCAGCGTCCCCCCGCCGAGCGCGGAGCTCTGGTCGAGGATCGGGGGCAGCTCCGCCAGGTCCGCCCAGACCGTGCCGAAGACCGGATGGTTGTGCACCGCCCAGCCGACGTCCTCCCGGAGCCTGTGCAGTTCGATGTGCAGGGGAAGGCCGAGCGGGACGGGCCAGTCCCCCTCGACCACCCGGCCCTCCAGGTCGATGCGCAGCACCTGGGAGGGGCGCAGTTCCGCCCAGGTCAGCAGCCACGGGTTGCACAGCAGCGTGCCGTCGCCCAGGTTGACGGTGATGTGCCCGGCCAGGTGGTCGTTGTAGCCCTCCCGCCACAGCGCGCGGGCGAGCACGACGAGCTCCTCGCGTGGTGTGAGATCGGGGATCAGCTTCTCTGCGGTCGGCGTGAACATCGGTCGGCTCCTCTCAGCGCGGCAGGACGACGTCCGGGAGCGGGTGGCGGTAGAGCGCGGCGGCGTTCTCGCAGCACATGGCGCGCAGCTCATCGGCCGGGATGTGGCCCCAGCACTGCGAGATGACGTCCTGCGTGTCGGGCCAGGTGCTGTCGCCGTGCGGGTAGTCGACCTCAACCATGATGTGGTCGACCCCAATGGCGTGGCGCGTGTCGATGGTGGAGGGGTCGTCGATCGTGCAGAACCAGAAGTTACGCCGCAGGACCTCCGCCGGTCGCACGTCCCACCCGAGCCCGTAGCGGGAGCGGTCGACGATGTTGTCGAGACGGTCGCGCAGCATGGCCACCCAGCCGATCCCGCCCTCGCTCATGGCGATCTTGAGGCTCGGGAGGCGCGCCGCGTAGCCGGACCACAGCCATTCCGCGCAGGCGATGAGGGACAGCTGGCCGAAGAGCGTGGCCCCGAGCGGGAGGGCGTCCATGCCGGCCCCGGGCGGCGCCGGGGTCAGGCCCGAGCTGCCGACGTGGAGGGAGACGACGGTATCGGTGTCGACCACGGCCTGCATGATCGGGTCCCAGTGGTCCCGGTCCCACAGCGAGGGCAGCCCGATCTCGTGCGGCCGCTCGGGGAACGTCACCGAGGTGAAGCCACGGGCGGCGTTGCGGCGGATCTCGGCCACGGCGAGGGCCGGGTCGGCCAGGTAGGTGATGCCGAGCGGAACGATGCGATCGGGATGGCGCGAGTACCACTCCTCGAAGAGCCAGTCGTTCCAGGCCCTGACGCAGGCCAGGCCCAGGTCGGGGTCAGTGGCGTCGAAGAAGACGCGACCGCAGAACCCGGTGATCATGGAGGGGAAGTTCACCGACGCCCAGACCCCGTTGATGTCCATGTCGCGCACCGCGGCGTCGACGTCGTAGCAACCGGGGCGCATCTGGTCGAAGCGGAACGGCTCCAGGCCGTAGGTCTCGGGGCGCCGGCCCGCCACCGCGTTCATCCCCACCTGCGTGTAGCGCCGGTCCTCGAACTCCCACACCTGATGCCCCTCCGGCGTCTCGACGATGCGGGGGCGCGGTCGGCCAGCGCGGCGGGCAGCCGGTTCTCGAACGTGTGGGCCGGCTCGACGACATGGTCGTCCACCGAGATCACGGTGTAGCGCACCTCCCGGGGCTCGGGCTCGGGGAGGAAGAGGTCGTCGTCCGTCACGAACCGGAGTATGCCCGACGAAGGCGCGTGGCGCCGAGCCGACGATGCCGCGCCTGCGACCGGTCCGGGATGGATACTGGGACGGACGCAGAAAAGGAGGCGGTGTGCTGGCGCTGGTCATCGTGTCGACGTTCGTGGTGCTTCTCCTCGGCATCCTGGTGGCGGGCCTCCTCCGGAGCCATGCCGACATCCTGCGCTCCCTCCACGAGCTCGGCGTCGGCGTCGGGGACCCGACCGGCTCGGCGCCCACCCCCGCCCCGGTCACCCTCTCCCCGCCGGGCGCCGGCCCCGCGCTGGGTGCCGCTCCCGCCGTGGCGGGCGTGACGCCGTCCGGGGACGCCCGGGCGGTGGCCGTGGACAACAGCGACGAGCTCACGCTACTGGGGTTCCTCTCATCGGGCTGCACCGGCTGCGCCGCCTTCTGGGATGCCCTGCAGGAGCCGGGACGCCTCGAGCTGCCGGACCGGACCCGCGTCGTCATCGTGACCAAGGGCCCCGACCGCGAGGTGCCGGCGGAAGTGCGGGCACGCACCACCGGCCGGGTCCCGGTTGTGATGTCCACCGACGCCTGGGTGGACTACCAGGTGCCCGGCTCCCCGTTCTTCGTGCTCGTCGACGGCGCCACCGGGCGCAAGGTCGGGCAGGGGGTGGCCAACCACGTCGGCCAGCTGGCCGAGCTGGTCCGGCGGGCCGAGCACGACCGGGGCACCGTGACCACCGGCCGTGGGCGCGGCCGCGCGGAGGGCTCACTGGGCGGCCCGGCCCGCGAGGGGGCGGCCGACGACGTGCTGCGGGCGGCCGGGATCCACCCTGGTGACCCGAGCCTGTACCCGCGCACGCTCGACGACGTCTTCCCCTTCGGCCGCGTGACCGCGCCGGCCCCCGGTGGCCCGGCGGGCGCCGAGTAGTGGCCACCATCGGCGCCCACGGCATCGTGGCGCGCCTCCCGGACGGCTTCGAGGGCCGGATCTTCGTGCGCCCCGCCGCCGTGGGCGTGACCTACCCGGTGGGGCAGTTCGCCACGTTCCCCATTCCCGACGACATCGGTGACTTCGGCGGCGGCGCCGTTACGTTGATGGGGCCGTCGGACGTGTTCGCCACCCTCTTCGAGTACGGCCCCGAGAGCGTGGGCACCGCGCTGTTCGCCCGCCAGGGCCGGCCGTCCGCCCTCTCGGTGGCGGACTTCTCCCCCATGGTCCTGCGGCGGGGGATTCCCGGGCAGTCCGGCACCCAGTGGTTCTTCACCGAGGCCGGGCGACCCTTCTCCTTCTACGCCGTGCTCGGCAGCCACGCACAGCGGCCGGCGCTGGTGCCGCACGTCAACACGCTGCTCACCTCGCTCACGCTGACCCCGGCGACACTCCCGGCGCGGCCGCAATGGAACTGATCGGCCTGTACCTCGTGGCCGCGGGCCTGCTGGCCGTGGCCGGCGTGGGCAAGGCGGCGCGGCCCGACGACACGGCCCGCGCCATGGCTGCGCTGCTGCCGGGCCCTCTGCCGTTCCGTCTCGTGCGCGGCGCCGTCCGGGCCGGCGCGCTGGGGGAGGCGGCGCTGGGCGTGCTCGCCGTGGCGTTCCCGCGTCCGGCCACTGCGGCGCTGGTCGCCCTCTCCTATGTGTCCTTCTTCGGCGTCGTCGCCGTGGCGCGTCGGCGCGGCGGGCCGCTGGCGACGTGTGGCTGCTTCGGTCGACCTGACACGCCGCCGACCGCGCTCCACCTCGTCATCGACCTCACGCTGGCTGCCGCCGCGCTCGCCATCGCCGCCGCCGCGCCGAGCCACGGCTCGCTGGGAACGCTGCTGGCGCACCAGCCCGGGGCCGGGTTCCCGCTGCTCTTCGTGAGCGCGGTCGGGCTCTGGCTCACCACCCTGGCCCTCTCCGCCCTGGCCGCTCTCACCGGGGCCCGTCGCCTGGCCCGGCCCGGCCCCGCAGGGGCGTCGTGAGCGTCTCGACCGCACTGGTGGCGCGTTCGGCCCGCGCCCTGGAGGGGCGCTTGTCCCGCCGCAGCCTGATCAACCGCTCAGCCTTCGTCGGCAGCGCGGTGGCCGTCGGCTCCGGCCTGGACCTCGCCCTCAAGCCCGGTACCGCCTACGGCGCGATCTGCGAATGCGGGAACGCCGGCTGCGGCTGCGGCAGCACGTGCTGCTCGGGGTTCTCCGAGTTCTGCTGCGCGGTGAGCGGCGCCAACTTCTGCCCCGAGAACACCGTGATGGGCGGCTGGTGGATGGCGGACAATTCCTCCTTCTGCGGCGGCCCGCGCTACTACATGGACTGCAATTCCACCTGCGCCTGCGAGAGCGGCTGCGGCAACGGCTTCGGGTTCTGCGAGCCGGGCTGCGACCAGACCGGGTGCGGCTGCGGACCGCTGGGCTGCGACTCCTACCTGACCGGCTGCCTCCAATTCCGGTACGGGCAGTGCAACCAGCACGTCGCCTGCATGGGGCGGATCGTCTGCCGGGTCGTCGCCTGTGTCCCCCCATGGGCGGTGGATCCCTCGTGCACCACCGCTGTCGCCGTCGACAACGGCACGGCGGAGCAGAACGAGCCGTGCTGGACGACGGCCGCCCCGGCGCCGCTGTGCGCCTCACCTGCCACGAACTGCCAGGTCGTCGGTCTGGTCGGGAGTGCCGACGGCCATGGCTACGCCGTGCTCGCCGCGTTCGGCCGGCTCTTCGACTACGGGGATTTCCCGGCCGAGGGCGACGCCTCGCAGCTCGCTCTCGACGCCCCGATCGTCGCCGGGGCGACCAGCGCGACCGGGGGCTACTTCCTGGCCGCGGCCGACGGCGGCATCTTCGACTACGGCGGGGCCCCGTTCCTCGGCTCCATGGGTGGGCGACGGCTGAACGCCCCGGTGGTCGGGATGGCGGCGTCCCCGTCGGGTCAGGGCTACTGGCTCGTCGCCGCCGACGGGGGGATCTTCGACTTCGGCGACGCCGCGTTCTACGGCTCCATGGGCGGGCGACCGCTGAACGCCCCGGTGGTCGGGATGGCGGCCACCCCCACGGGCCGGGGCTACTGGCTGGCGGCGGCCGACGGCGGAATCTTCGCCTTCGGGGACGCCCCCTTCCTCGGTTCCAGGGGTGGGCAGCACCTGAACCAACCGGTCGTCGCCATGGCGGGGACGCCGACCGGCCGGGGCTACTGGCTGGTCGCCGCCGACGGCGGCATCTTCGCCTACGGCGACGCGGTCTTCTACGGATCGACGGGAGCCATGCGCCTCAACCAGCCGGTGGTCGGCATGGCGCCCTTCGGCAGCGACGCCGGGTACTGGCTGGTCGCCAAGGACGGAGGGATCTTCGCCTTCGGTGGTGCACCGTTCCTCGGGTCACCGGCATGACCGGAAGGGAGCATCCTTGAACACCCTCCTCACCGTCGCCGCGGCGGCCATCGCCGTGCTCGCGGCGGCCCGCTCGACCTGGTCCCCCTGCGGCCTCTCCATGCTGGCGACGGTCACACCCCTGGCCGAGCGCGCCCGGGGCCACCGCTACCGGACGACCGCGGCATGGTTCATCGCCGGCGGCCTCGCGGGCGGGGCCACGCTCGGTCTCGGCATGGCCGGGCTGGCGGCGGCGGTGCGCGCCGCCGGGCCACCGGTGCTGACCGTGGCGGCTCTCGCCGCCGCGGCGTCGATCCTGGCGGCCGCGTCCGACGCGCCGCGCGGGGGCTTCCACCTCCCCGTCCACCATCGCCAGGTGAACGAGCGCTGGCTCGACCAGTTCCGACCCTGGGTCTACGGCGCGGGCTTCGGCTGGCAGATCGGCACCGGCCTGGTCACCTACATCAAGACGGCCGCGCTCTACCTCATGATCGTGCTGGGCGCGCTGACCGGGCGTCCCGCCACCGCGCTGGCCATCGGCGCGCTGTTCGGCCTGGTGCGCGGGCTCGCCGTCCTCCTCGGACGGGGCATCACGAGCGCAGCCGCCCTCGCCGCGTTCCACCGGCGCTTCACCGGGCTGGCGCCCGTCATGCTCGGCATCGTCGTCGTCGCCGAGCTGGCATCCGCCATCGCCTTCGCCGTCTTCGTGTCCCTCTGGGCCGCGTCGGTCCTGGTCCTGGCCCTGGTCCTGGTCGTCGGTGGGGCAACGGCGGCGGCCGGGCGGGCCCGGCGCCGCTCCCCGGTGCCGGCCCGGACCTAACCCCGCATGTTGACGGCATTGACGCGCAGCGGGACGATCCGCACCACGACGCGGCGATCCCCGGGCGTGTCGTGCTCGCGCAGGTCGGCGTCGTACTTGGCGCCGACCTGCGCGGCGAAAGCGCGGTCGTCGTCGGGCGTCACGACCGCCGTGCCCCGGATCTCCAGGTAGCGGTAGGGATTCTGGAGGTCGAGCAGCATCACCGTGCAGGCCGGCTCAACCTTGAGGTTCTTCACCTTCTGGCGCGCCGTGTTGAGCGACATGGCGACCTGATCGCCCTCGGCCAGGAACCACACCTCGGACACCTGGGGGTAGCCGTCCTCGCCCACCGTGGCCAGCGTGGCGAAGTCGCCGTCGAGCAGGTCGCGGTGGCTGTCGGGAATGCGGTTGTCGGTCATGCGTCGGATATACCCGCGTCGGCGCCATCGATGCGCGCGCCGGCAGTGGCGCCTACCATCGACTCATCGCCTGCGACCACGCCGCACCCGAGGACCGTGCACTCCCGATCCGCCTCTTCCTGGCCGACGTGGACGGGACGCTGGTGACCCAGGACAAGGTCCTGACCCCCTCCGCCGTCGCCGCCGTGCGCAGTCTGCGCCAGGCCGGCGTCCTCTTTGCCGTGACCAGCGGCCGCCCCCCGCGTGGCATGGAGATGTTGGTGGACCCACTCAACCTCGACACCCCCATCGCCGCCTTCAACGGCGGCCTGGTGGTGGACCGCGCCATGCAGGTCCTCGAGCAGCACGTCATCCCCGAGCACCTCGTGGTGCCCGTCGCCGACCACATGCGGTCCTTCGACCTCGCCGTGTGGCTCTACCGCGGGGCGGACTGGTACGTGCCCGACCCCAAGGGCCCCCACGTCGACCGGGAGGCCTGGACCGTCAAGTTCGAGCCCAAGGTGATGCAGGGGTTCGACGGGCTCACCGACGGGGTGGCCAAGCTGGTCGGGGTGAGCGACAACCACGACGCCATCGCCGCCGCGGCCGACGCCGCCGTGGAGAAGTTCGGCGACCACGTGACGGCGGCGGCCTCGCAGCCCTACTACCTCGACGTGACGCACCCCCAGGCCAACAAGGGGAGCGTCGCCCGCTTCTTGGCCACGCGGTACCAGCTCGAGCCCGCGCAGATCGCCACCATCGGCGACCAGCCCAACGACATCTTGATGTTCGACCATTCGGGCCTCAGCATCGCCATGGGCAACGCCGACCCCGAGGTGAAGCATGCGGCCCATCGCACCACGCAGACCGACGAGGACGAGGGCTTCGCGTTCGCCGTGGACCACTTCGTGCTGCCGGCGGCCAAGCTCTGAAGACCTCGAAGGATCAATCGCCGACGAACGACAAGAGGTCAGGATGAATCGCCGGAGCCGGTGGATCTACCCAAGGCCGACGTGTGGCTCTACGAGCAGTTGCTCAGGATCGAGCTGGACCTGCATGAGGACCTCCCTGATTCACTCCCGGACGCCCGTGACACGACGGGGCTTCACCTGGACCACACTGGTGCCGTGAACCGGCCTGTCACCCGCTATGCCATGAGCGGTGACCTCCACATCGCCTACCAGGTCTTTGGCGAAGGACCCTTCGACCTGGTCTATGCCCCGGGCTTCATCTCTCACGTGGAGTTGAACTGGGAGCTGCCCTACTGGGCCAATATCTTCCGCCGCCTCTCCCAGTTCTGCCGGGTGATCGTCTTCGACAAACGGGGCACCGGACTCTCCGACAGGGTCGCAGGCTGGCCCACCCTCGAAGAACGCATGGATGACATCCGAACCGTGATGGACGCGGCCGAGAGCGAACGGGCGGCGCTCATTGGTGTGTCCGAGGGTGGTCCGATGTGCATGGTGTTCGCCGCCCTCTATCCCGAGCGGGCTATGGCCCTGGTCCTGCGGGGCACAGGACCTCGCTTTGCCGCGGGGCCGGACTGGCCATGGGGTTGGACCGAGGAAGCGGTCGCTCCCCGGCTCGATGTCGCCGAGCAGAACTGGGGGACGGGAACAGTGTTGCCCTTCTTCATCCAGGGGGTGGCAGACGACGAGCGCGCTCGGGAGGAGACGGGTCGCTTCGAGCGCTTCGCCGCCAGCCCCGGAGCGGCCCGCCAGCTCTTGGAGATGAATCTCCGGGTCGACGTCCGGTCGGTCCTTCCCACCATCAGCGCACCGACCCTGGTGATCCATCGAAGCGGCGACGACGTTGTGCCCGTGGAGGCGGGTCGCTACACCGCCGAGCACATCCCCGGCGCCACGTTCGTCGAGCTTCCCGGTGATTTCCACCTGAGCGCTCGCCCCGGTGATGAAGACGAAGCAATGGACCTTGTAGAGCAGTTCCTTACCGGTACTCGCGGCGACCACGAGATCGATCGCATCCTCGCCACCGTGCTCTTCACCGACATCGTGGGCTCGACCGAGCGCGCCTCGACCCTAGGGGATCATGCCTGGCGCGACCTTCTGGATCGCCACGACCGGCTGACACGGGTGGAGATCGAGCGCTTCAGCGGCAGGGAGATCAAGAGCCTCGGGGACGGCTTCCTGGCTGCCTTCGATGGGCCGGGCCGGGCCGTCCGCTGCGCCAGGGCCGTCACAGAAGGGGCCCGTCAAATGGGAATCGAGGTGCGCTGCGGACTTCACAGCGGCGAATGTGAAGTTCGCGACGATGATCTGGCCGGTATCGCGGTCCATATCGGAGCCCGCATCGGTGGGCTGGCGCAGCCCGGGGAGGTCCTCGTCTCCACGACCGTGAAGGACCTCGTCTTTGGCTCGGGCATCGAGTTCAGCGACCGCGGTGAGCACGATCTCAAAGGCGTGCCGGGGACCTGGAAGCTGTTCGCCGTGAGGGGCTAACGGCTAACCCCCCCGAAACGCGCGGCTTGTATCCACTTGGCAGGCATCCGGTACGTGCCGTTCTCGACCGGGCTCAGGTAGCCCCATACACCGGCTCGGAGATGCTCACGCCATGTGGAATGGTTGTCGAGATTCACCCAGTCCTCGGCCTGGATGGCTGCGAACGCGACCTTGTTGCGCGCTCGTTACACAACAACCGATTCGGCAGCCTTCGGTGAGGCAGCACTCTCGTCGAGACTCAGACTGAGCTCGCGCACCCGCTGGGAGCCAAACTGCCGACGCCACCACCCGGCTCCGTGCAGGTCAGCTCAAATCGCCGCGTGCGCGAGGTCCATCTCCCACCACAAGAAGTTCGTGGTCTGCGTGAGGATCTGCGCGCTGTGCTCCGCATACGGGGCATGGCAGGTCTCGTTCCACGACTCGAGGAAGGCGTCGAGGCCCATGGCCTGGGCGGCGTTGATCGTGTTCACCGCCAGCGGGTACGCCACCAGTGGATCGGTCGTGCAATGGAAGTCCATCGCCGGAGCGTCTCCCTTCGAGATGGCACCGACTCCCGACACGCCGAGGTAGGCCCCCGAGAGCGACACCGCCGCGCGCACCTGCGCTGCCGGATCCTCCGAGGAGGAGTAGCCGACGTTGAGGGCCGTGATCCCGCCGGCGGAGGTCCCGCCGATGGCAATGCGGTTGGGGTCGATGCCATAGGCCGCCGCGTGCGCTCGTAGGAACACCACTGCGCTCTGCCCGTCCGCGAAGGCCTCGGCGATCGCCGCCCCACAATTTCGAGCCCGTCCCGCTGCAGCCGGGCGATTCGAGCCGATAGCTGATCGACACGTCGACGAAGCCCCTTTCGGCAAAGGTGGTCGCCTCATCGACGATGTCAGCCTCCGTCTTGTCGCCACAACAGAAGGACCCACCGTGCACCCAGACGATGGCCGGCCGGTCGCCGACCGAGTCACCGGTTGGCTGGTACATGTCCATCTGCAGAAAGTCACACGTGATGTTCGGCGTGACCGTGACGGCGCTGAAAAGCTGGTCGCGGTAGCGCACAGGCGCGCTGCCCGGAGGGGCGATGTTGGGCCAGTCGCAGGCGGTGACGACCACGGCCAGGACCGCGAGGACGGGCAAGACGAGGTGACGACGCACAGCGGAATACTCGTGCGTCCTTCGCCGCACGTCAAGGCTCTCGGGCCACGCGGCATGCTGCTGGCTGCGCACCGTGGGGAGCGGTCGCTTGGTCGTCGCCCTTGACTGTGGGCCCGAGAACGGCTGCACTCAGAAGCGGCGTGGGCCCACCTGTGCGGTGTCGCACCCATCGCGGCCTCCTCGGGCAAGAGCAACCGACACCGCCTCGATCGCGGCGGTGATCGCCACGCCGACAGCGCACTGTGGTGCTCGTCATGGTCCGCATCGCGCATGACCCGTCTTACTGTGGCGCAAGAGCGTTTTCGCGGCGACGCTTCGGCAGCGTCGCCTCGTGTGCGGGCGACGAGTCCTGTCAGCCGATGGGCTGGGCAAGCGCAACGATGATCCCCTCCGGGCCTCGGACGTAGGCCATCCGCCAAGAGCCCTCGTACCCGCCGATTCCGCCCACCAACCCGAAGCCGGCGGACGTCGCCTGGTCGACGGCGGCGTCCAGGTCATGAACCTCGAAAGCGACGCTTCGCAAGCCGATCTCGTTGGCCATAGCGGTCGGTGAGCCCGGAACACAGCCAGGCCGGACGAAGCGAGAGAGCTCGACGCCCGTCCCGTTGTCCGGAGGCCGGAGCATCACGATTTCGGTTCTTGATCCCGGGATGCCGATGACGGTGTCGATGAACTCGCCCTCCACGAACGTCCTTCCCTCGATCTCCAGCCCCAACGCGACAAAGAACTGCGTCGCGGCATCAAGGTCGGCGACAGTGATGCCAACGTGGTCGAAACGGCGTACGTGTGACATGTCGTCTTCCTCCGTGCTCGTCACCCCGGCGGACGTTCGCGTTGGGCGGCGCCTCCGCCTGTAGCGCCTCCCATGGGCCCTGCCGATCTGGAGCGCGTAGGGAGTCCCGGAGACCAGCCTCCCACTTCATCGACAAGCACCCGACGTACTGCCCGGGCCACTCGTGGGGCATGCCTGCCCCCGTTCGCTTGACGCCGGCCATGTCGGGGCTCGCAGGTGTCCACCACCCGAAAGGCGGCAAGTGACAAAGGGGACTGCGCTCACCGGATTGGTCTTGCGGTGGTATTTCCCATTGGGGTCTCTGCCTGCAGCACGACGCCGGCCGAGTCGTCCGCCACGTGCTCGGTGCTCGCGGCGGTGTACGCGGCCCCGGCCACGACGTATCAGACGTCGCCGCGGCTGGGTCTGTTACCTCGGGGCCATTCTGATCGAGTTCTGCTGAGGTCAGGGTGGGGGCGGTTCAACCCTGTCAACGGTGACGGGGTTGAACCGCGCCCCGATCTACCCTCGCCCCGTGAGCCCGATGCCCGAGCGCGGCGACCGCTCCCCGGCCACGACAACGGGACCGCCCCATGCGGACTTCGCCCGAGGCAAGCGAGATGCCCGGCCGCCGGGAGTAGGCGGTGCTATCGCCGCCTCGCCTTGGTAGCCGTTGCTCTCTTGTTCGACGCCGAGGATTTGGCCGCCGTTCGCTTGCGGGGAGCTTTGGTCGTCGGGTGTCGAGCGACGTAGCGGGCGAGCTCGGCATCGACTGCCTGAGCGACCAACTCCCGAGTAAGCCCGCCATCGCGGAGCACAGCCGCGGCCACGCCGTCACCCCGCACGAGGCCAAGAAGGAGGTGCTCGGTCCCGATGTAGTTGTGGTTCATGGCAAGGGCTGACGACAGTGCGCCGGAGAGCACGGCGATCGCCCGGGGCGTAAAGGTCAGATCTCCCTCCGTCCGCGCCATACCGCGTTGGACGCGTCCGGCCACCGCCGACTCTGCGCCCTCGCGTGACAAACCGGAACCGACCAGAACCTGCGCTCCGATGCCTTCGGGCTCACGATAGAGCGCCAGGAGCAGGTGCTCGGTGCCCACGTAACCGTGACCCCAGCTCCGTGCGATCTCCTCGGCCTCGCTGACAACCCCGCGCGCCCTTGGGGTCAGATGCTCGAAGGTAGGGGTATTCGGCCCGAAGGACACCCGGACCGTGTGCTTTTGCTGAGCGGCTTGCTTGGAGACTCCGAGGGCGTCGCCGATCTCCGACCATGAGCGTCCGTCATGACGAGCCTGATCGACGAAGTAGCCCAGCGTTGCGTCTCCGATGTCGGCCAAACCCTGAACCAGGGCAGAGGCCGTCTGGAGCCGAACCAGTGCGTCTTGATTCGGGGCCCGGTTGTCGACCCAGCGGATGGCATCTTGGAGGGAGACGGGAGAAGACGGAACCATGCGTCAATTTCAGCTTGACGATAGCAAGACGTCAACGCTGAATTGACGTGTGGGATCAGAACCAGAGTGCCGCTCACGGGTTCTGGCCACTTGCCGTCCATGTGAGCGGAGGCGAAATGTGGCCTCTCCATGAACACACTGGAAGGCGAGCGGTACCTTCCAGATCGATGAGTCAGGCCCGATCACTCAGGAGGGCAGGTCACTCCCGCCATGGCCATGATCTGACAAAACGTTGAACGGGCCATCATCCACTCGCCGTCAACGAGGACAGCGTCGCCACGGTGGCGACTGAGTACCGGACTGCCGTTTATGAAGATCGAGAACCACACGGCGGCGTGCTCGGGATCGACGAAGATGAGCTCGTCCACCGTGACGACGATCTCCGCCTCCAGCACTGCGGGGGGTGCGTTCGCCTTGGCCGCCGTCACAGCCCAACCCAGGTTGGCTCCCTTTTCGACCCCCAGCGCCGCTTTCCCATCTTCGCTCAATGACCCGTGGTTGGCGTAGGCCGCCCCGATCTCGGCCCGGGCCTTGTCGGTATCGTCGGGTGGCTCTCCCGGGATGACCACGTTCGAGGGAATGTTGGAACTCCATGAGCGGGGTGCCGGTCCGGAGCGGTCGAGGCGCGATGACCATTGGCGGATGCAGCGCTCGCAAATGAATGCGTTGTTTCCAGCGACTATCTCACCCGACTCTGGCGGGTGTAGACCACAGAACGAACAGATGACGACGACGGCCTCGGTGGGTGCGACTCGCCTGGCGATTGCACGACCCCGTTGACCCACAGAGGACGCACTCCCGGCTCCTGTCAATTGACCGACAACTCTCTGTCGAACATCTGAGAGTTTGATACCGAAGCTGAGGAGTATGTGAGCACCGATGCCCTCTCCCTCGCGGATGAGACCCAGCAGTACGTGTTCAGTGCCGATATGCCCGGCACCGAGCTGCAGCGCTTCTCGGAGTGCCAACTCCAACACTTTCTTCGCCCGTGGCGTAAATGGGGGTGAACCTTCTTGTAGGGGGCTGCCGGATGGGACAACAACTTCTTGGACACGCTCCCGCACTTCGGACAGAGACACGCCTATCTCCGTGAGCACCTGCCCAGCGACCCCGTCGTCGACCTGAATGAGGCTGAGGAGTATGTGCTCCGTCCCAATGAAGGGATGCTGAAGGAGTCGAGCCTCGTCCTGGGCGACGACGAGCACTTGTCTCGACTGATCAGTAAAGCGTTCGAACACGGCCAAAAGCGTGACAGATCAGAGGACAGGATGCGACTGAAGGGACTCACCGAAGGCCTTGGGACACGCGGGTAGTCGATAAAGGTGGCGAACCGCGATCGTCGTACACCGGCCTGCTCGAACTCCAGCGACCGATGGAATCCTTCGAAGAGACGCTTGCCGGCACCGAGCACCAGCGGGGCGATGATGAGTGTGAGCTGGTCGGCGAGGCCGGCGGCCAAGGTCTGGCCGATGATCTGTGCGCCTCCCATGACATTGACGTGCTTGTCGCGGACTGCATCCTTTGCCAGCTCGATTGCCTCGGCGAGACCGCCGACGAAGACGAAGTCGTCACCGGTGGGCTGTTCTTCGGGGCGGTGGGTCACCACGAAGACCGGGATCCCCCAGGGATTCTTGTCACCCCAGTGCCCGGCCGCCTCGTAGGTGGCCCGCCCCGCGACGACGGCGCCGTTCGCGGCCAGCGTCTCCTCCAACCAAGCCTTGTCCTCACCGAACGGCTCCCCGCGCCCGGGCGAGTCGTAGCTCCAAGGGCCGCCGAACACCCAGTAGTGCAGTCGTTCACCGCCTACGCCGAGGCCGCAGCCCGGGCCGTCATCGGGTCCCGTGATGAAGCCATCCAGTGACATCGTGATACTGGCGTGCACCGAACTCATTGAGCTCCCTCCGTCGAAGTTGCCAACGGAACTCATACCCGCTGTGATGTCGCGCCTTAGACGCCTCGGTGGTTCTCGAAGCGGGCGTACTGCTTCAAGAACAGCAGGTTGGCCTTCCCGGTCGGTCCGTTCCGGTGCTTCGCCACTTCGATCAGCGCGTCGTCGGCGCGGTCGATGGGCACCTCGTCGTTGTACTCGGACTCGCGGTAGATGAAGAGGACGACGTCGGCGTCCTGCTCGAGCGAGCCCGACTCCCGGAGGTCCGACAGCTGCGGCGTCTTGTCCTGACGTGACTCGAGGTTCCGGGACAGCTGGGAGAGAGCGACGACGGGCACCTCGAGCTCGCGGGCCAGGATCTTGAGGCCACGGCTGATCTCGGCCACCTCGGTCTGGCGGTTCTCCGCCCGGCCCCGCCCGGTCATCAGCTGGAGGTAGTCGACCACGACGAGGCCCAGATCGCCCTCGGACTTCTTGAGCCGGCGGGCCCGAGCCCGGATGTCCATCACCGTGACGTTGGGGTTGTCGTCGATGAAGATCGGCGCGCCCGAGAGCCGCGTCACGGCCATGCCGATCTTGCTCCAGTCCTGGGTGCGGATCCGGCCCGTCTGCAGGCTCTGCCCGTTCACCTCGGCCTCGGAGGCCAGCAGGCGCTGGGTGAGCTCCAGATGGCCCATCTCCAGCGAGAAGAGGAGGGCGGGCCGCTGCACCTGGAGCCCGACGTTGGCCAGGACCCCGAGGGCGAAGCTGGTCTTGCCCATGCCGGGACGGGCGCCCACGATGTTCAGCGACGAGGGCTGGAAGCCCAGCAGGATCTTGTCCAGCTCGTGGTAGCCGGTGGCCACGCCGGTGATGCTCGAGCCGCGCTGCCCCAGCTCCTCGATGCGGTCCAACCCGGCGCCAAGCAGCTCGTGCAGGGGGCGCATGGTGTCGACCGTGCGGCGCTCGCCGACGTTGAACACCATCTGCTCCGCCTCGTCCACGGCCGCCTTGACGTCCTCGGGCACCGAGTAACCGATGTCGGCGATGTCCCCGGCGACGCCGATGAGCTTGCGCAGCAGCGCGTGCTCCTCGACGATCTCGGCGTAGTGCCGGGCGTTGGCGATCGAGGGTGTGTTGGCCTGCAACGAGATGAAGATCGACGGGTCCCCCACCGCCTCGAGCACCCGGGAGCGCTTGAGCTCGTCGGTCACCGTCACCGCGTCGATGGCCTCGCCCCGCTCCATGAGCGCCCGGATGGCGCCGAAGATGTGCCCGTGCGCCGGCTTGTAGAAGTCGGCCGACGAGCACTTCTCTATCCCGACCGACGCCGCGTCGTTGGAGAGGAGCATGGCGCCGAGGAGCGACTCCTCGGCCTCGACGTCGTGGGGGGGCACCCGCGCTCCGCTCGGCGCCGGGTGGGGGGACGTCCGGAGCGGGCGGGGGCGGATGTCGTCAAAAGCTTGGACCACGGCTCCCCTACTGTGCCGGTCGGGTGCTGGGGACCGTAAGGCCCCAATACGTGTGGGTAAGGCACCGGGTCGTGTGGATAAGCCGTGTACGAGCGGTCGCTGACTGTGGACCACGCAGAACGCACATTGGCACGCCCACATGATGGGCAGCGGGGTGTGACAGCGCGCGGATGGCGCCCTTGGTCAGGAGGTGGCCGAGACCTCCACCGTCACGATGGTGGCGACGTCGCGGAACAATTCGACCGTGACCTCGAAGGAGCCCGTCTCCTTGATGTGCTCGGGCAACAGGATGTGCCTGCGGTCCACCTCGATCCCCTTGGCGGCCTTGATGGCCTCCACCACATCGGCCGGGCCGATGGAGCCGAACAGCCGTCCGCCGCCGGACGCCCGGGCGGCGATCGGGATCACGGCGCCGGCCAGGACCGTGGCCTGGGCTTCCGCCGCGCCCCGGTCCTGGGCCTCGCGCAGGTCCCGCCCGCGCCGCATCTGCTGGGCCTGGCCCTCGACACCCTCGGTGGCCACGATGGCCCGGCCTTCGGGCAGGAGAAAGTTGCGGGCGAAGCCGCCCGTCACCTTGACGATGTCCCCCCGGCGCCCGACGCCGGCGACATCGTCCCGCAGCAAGACCTTCATGCGTCCGCTCCCGCGTCGGCCGGCTCGACCACGACCTCGACCTCAGCGCCTGCTTCGGCGTCCGCCTCGGCCTGTTCGACGATGGCCAGGGCCTCGTCCGGCGTGGCCGTCGCCGGCACATCGGCGGAGGGACGCGGCCGCGGTGCCTCGGTCGGGACCGAATCGAGCGTGCGCTCGCCGCGGTCGCGCCCGCCGCGCCCGCCCGGCCGCTCCGTCACGGTGCGCTGGGTGTAGGGCAACAGCACGAGCTCACGTGCCGTCTTGATCGCCATGGCCAGCGCCCGCTGGTGCTGGGCGCAATTGCCCGTCACCCGACGCGACCGGATCTTGCCGCGGTCGCTCATGTACTTGCGCAGCATCGGGACGTCCTTGTAGTCGACCCACTCGACCTTGTCGCGGCAGAGCGCGCAGGGCTTCTTCTTGACCCGGCGGCCGAGATCCTTGGGGGCGCGCCGTGACGTCGTCCCGCCGCGCTGGTTGTTGCGTGCCATCAGAAGGGCTCCTCATCGAATCCGTAGCCCGGTCCGGCATCCGGGGCGGGCTGGGGTTGTGCCGGCGGAGCGGCTTGCCGCGCCCCGCCACCTCCGCCGACGCCACCGGGGCCGCGGCGCTCGTTCTTGGTGATCTGGGCGGTGGCCCACCGCAGCGACGGGCCGATCTCGTCCGCCACCACCTCGACCTTGGAACGGCGGTCGCCCTCCTGGGTCTCCCAGCTGCGCTGCTCGAGCCGGCCGGCCACCATGACCCGGGCGCCCCGGGTGATGGTCTCGCTGACGTTCTCGGCCATCTCGCGCCAGCAGACCACGTCGAAGAACGAGGTGGCCTCCTCCCACTCCTGGGTCTGGCGGTTCTGCCAGCGGCGGTTGACCGCCAGCCCGAACGTCACGTTGGCCTGTCCGGTGTTGGTGAAGCGCAACTCTGGATCGCGGGTCACGTTCCCAACCAGCGTCACGCTGTTGTCTGTCGCCATCTCAGCTCCTCTCGCCGGCTGGTCAGCTGGCCGCGGGCGCGGCCGTCGATGCGGTGGGCGCCTGGTCCGGGAGCCGCACGACCTTGTGGCGGACGACCTCGTCGGCCAGGCCGAGCATGCGGTCCAGGGCGGCCACGGTCTCGGGTTCGGCGGTGAATTCCACCACGACGTAGTACCCCTCGCGCTTGTGGTTCACCTCGTAGGCGAAGGTGCGCTTCCCCCAGCGGTCGATGGCGCCGGGGGTGCCACCCGTGGTGCGGATGACGTCGAGGGCCTGGTCGAGCACGCCCTGGATCACCGTGGGTTCGGTGGTGGCCTCAAAGATGGCCATGACTTCGTAGGGCCGCATGTGCGGCGTACCTCCCTCTGGACCGGGCGTTGCCCGGGCTCCTGACGGTCAGGAGCAGGGTCTGTTGCGGGCGGCCATGCTAGCCGCCCCCGGCTCCGGGCGTTAGCTCAGGGCGTCGCCCAGGCCCGGCGGGGCGTGGTAGCTCTCGGCGTCGCCGGGGAAGCTCCCGCTGCGCACGTCCTCGGCGAAGGCGGCGACGGCCTCCGTGGCGAGGCGGCCGAGGTCGGCGTAGCGCCGCACGAATTTGGGCGGGGTCCCCTTGCCCAGGCCCAGCAGGTCGTGGAAGACCAGGACCTGGCCGTCGCAGGCAGGGCCGGCCCCGATGCCGATCGTCGGCACGTCGAGGTGCTCGGTGACGGCGGCGCCCACGACGTCGGGCACCCCTTCGATCACGAAGGCGAAGCAGCCGGCCGCGCTGAGGGCCTTGGCCGCGTCGAGCAGGGCGCTGGCCGCGTCGACGCTCTTGCCCTGCACCCGGAAGCCGCCCATGGCGAGGACCGACTGGGGCGTGAGACCGAGGTGCCCCATGACCGGGATCTCGGCCCGGATGATCGCCTCCACCACGGGCAGGCGGGCCCGGCCGCCCTCGAGCTTGACGGCCTGGGCCCCGGCACGGATCAGGGTGGCGGCGTTGCGCACCGCCTCGTCCGCCGAGAGGTGGTAGCTCATCCAGGGCATGTCGCCGAGGATCAGGCAGTCCGGCGCGGCGCGCGCCACGGCCGCGGTGTGGTGCGCCATGACGTCGATGTCGACGTGGAGCGTGTCGGGGTATCCGAGGACCGTGTTGGCCACCGAGTCCCCGACCAGGATGATGTCGGCGCCGGCGTCCGACACGATGCGGGCGCCCGGCTCGTCGTAGGCCGTCACCATCACGATGGGCGTGGCGCCGTGGCGGCGCTTGCGGGCCCGCAGCGACGGGACGGTGACGGCCCCGTCGCTCATGGGTCCGGCGCCGTTCCCTTGGGGCGCGGCGTGCGCCCGCCGGCGGGGTACTTGCGCATCAAGTGGTGCCAGGCGCACGACGGGCACACCTCGACCTCGTAGCAGAGCACCGGTTCGGGCCGGCGGCAGAGCGCCTTGAGCTCGGCCGCGGTGCCCGGGCAACGGCCGCCCGGCGGGAGTTTGGCCCCGAAGACGAAGGTGACCGTGACGAGCCGCCCGTCGTCACAGATGGGGCAGACCTCCTTGGTCGGGCGGCCCACGTTGCGGGCGGCCCGGAGCAACTCGGGGTGGGCGTCGCACACGTCGGTCCGCAGGACCTTGCCCCGTTCGACCTCCCGGACCACGGCGTTGCGGACGATCCGGTACTCCACCTGGGCCGTGAGGTCGGGGCTCACCGCACGGGATTTCGACCTCGGCTCCGAGGTGACGGGCACGGCCGCCAGGCTACCCCCCACGCCCGGAATCGGGGACCCAATTGCAGGCAAATCAGGCACGCACGCGACGGTTGCGTGACCGAAATGGTCGCGTCGCTATATCGAACCGATATACTCATCCGTCATGTTGGATCTGGCCATCCTCGGCCTCCTCGAAGAGCACGACCTGCACGGCTACGAGATACGCCGCCAATTGCGGGAGCACCTGGGCCTTCTCGCCAACGTCTCCTTCGGCTCCATCTACCCCGCCCTCACCCGGCTGGAGAAGTCGGGCGCCGTGGTGGCGACCGAGGGTGGAGGCCCCGGGAGCACGGGGGCCACGGCGGCGGCTGTGGCGCCGCCCACGGGCTCCCTGAGCGGCGAACTGGCCGTGCTGCGCGCCCGCCGGCACTCCCCCACCCGGGCCCGACGGGGCCGCAAGGTCTACCGGATCACCGACGCCGGCCGCGCCCTCTTCGCCGAGCTGCTGGCCGGCAGCGGGGCCACCGACGACGCCCGCAGCTTCGGACTCCGCCTGGCCTTCGCCCGGCATCTCGCGCCCCAGGGCCGCCTCACCCTGCTGGAACGCCGGCGTGCCCAACTGGTCCAGCGCCTCGGCGAGGCCGAGGCGGCCCGCACCGACCTCGACGTCTACGCCCGCTCCGTCGTGCAGCACACCGCCGACGGTGTGGCCCGCGACATCAGCTGGCTCGACACCCTCATCGCGTCAGAACGCGCCGCCCTCGCCACCGCCGGGACGGAGCCGGCGACGTGACGAGACGACGCGACCCCGCCCACGCCCACGCCCACGACACCGCCCCCGCCCCCGACACCGACACCGACACCGACACCGACACCGAAGGAGACATCTCCATGTCCACGCCCAGCACCATCCGCCTCGCCATCGCCGGCGTGGGCAACTGCGCCAGCTCGCTCGTCCAGGGCATCACCTACTACCGCGACGCCGACCCAGACGACGTGGTGCCCGGGCTGATGCATGTGGAGCTGGGTGGCTATCACGTGCGCGACCTCGTCCCGGTCGCCGCCTTCGACGTGGACCAGACGAAGGTCGGCACCGACCTCGGCAAGGCCATCGGCGCCGGCCTCAACAACACGGTGCGCTTCGCCGACGTCGGCGAGGTCGGCGTCACCGTCCAGCGGGGGCCGACCTTCGACGGGCTCGGGCTCTACTACCGCGAGCTGATCGAGGAGTCGCCGGCCGAGCCGGTCGACGTGGCCGCCGCCCTGCGGGAGGCCCGGGCGGACGTCCTGGTCTCCTACCTGCCCGTCGGCTCCGAGCAGGCCCAGCGCCACTACGCCCAGGCCTGCCTCGACGCCGGGGTGGCCTTCGTGAACGCCATCCCCGTCTTCATCGCCTCGGACCCCGAATGGGCCCGCAAGTTCCGGGACGCCGGCGTGCCGATCGTGGGCGACGACATCAAGAGCCAGGTCGGCTCCACCATCGTGCACCGCATCCTCACCCGCCTCTTCGAGGACCGCGGCCTCGCCCTCGACCACACGTACCAGCTGAACTTCGGCGGCAACATGGACTTCAAGAACATGCTCGAGCGCCAGCGGCTGGAGTCCAAGAAGATCTCGAAGACGCAGGCCGTCACCAGCCAGCTGGAGGACAACATCCTCGACGCCGACGACGTCCACGTCGGACCGTCGGACCACGTGCCGTGGCTGAAGGACCGCAAGTGGGCCTACATCCGCATGGAGGGCCGCAACTTCGGCGACGTCCCCCTCAACCTCGAGCTCAAGCTCGAGGTGTGGGATTCCCCCAACTCGGCCGGGGTCATCATCGACGCCGTGCGCTGCGCCAAGCTCGCCCTCGACCGCGGCATCGGCGGCCCCCTCCTCGGGCCGTCCGCCTACTTCATGAAGTCACCGCCGGTGCAGTACCACGACGACGTGGCGCACCGGCTCATCGAGGACTTCGCCGCCGGCGAGCCCCAGGAGAGCTGGCCGCCGGATTGATCTCCCAAAACTCTAAACGGTCCTGTTTAGAGTTTTGGAGAAGACCTCACCGGGCAGCCGACCGCCACGAGCTCCCACCAGGATCTTGTCGGCGGCTCCACGCGGTTCCGCCCCCACCCGCCGCCGAACCGAGGCCGAACCGAGGCCGCACCGAGGCCGCACCGAGCGATCGGCTCGGAACGCTCAGACCAGGATGCGCTCCTGAGGGGCCCGCACCCCGACCACGGCCAGGGTCCGCCCCATGCCGAGGAAGCACCCGCAGCAGATGGTGAGGTCCGCCAGTTCGGCCTCCGAGAAGGCGCCGTGCAGGCGGCCCCACAGCTCGTCGTCCATGGCCAGGTGGTCGAGGGCGAAGCGCTCGGCGAACTCCGCCGCCAGCCGCTCCCGCACGCTGAGCCCGGTGGCGGCGCGCCAGTCGGTCACCTCGGCGTAGAACGGCTCGCCGGCACCGGCCGACTCCCCGTCACGGGCCCGCGTGTCGCGGCACACGGCGCAGTCGTTGATGAGCGCGATGGTCCAACGGGCCGCCTCGCGCTCTCGCACCGACAGCTGCGAGTTGCCGTAGACCGCTGCCGACAGCTTGCCCATGCCCGCTGCCATGTCCGGGCGCAGCAACGCCCAGTCGATGTGCTCGCCCATGCCGCTCTCCGGTGCCGCGATCCTCGTCATGCCCATCGACGCTACTGCGGTGGCGCTCCCGGTCGCTCGGCTACTGACGCTCGGCCCACCAGGCCAGGAGCCGGGCCGCCGCCTCATCCTCGCCCAGCGGGCCCTCGTCGAGGCGGAGCTCCATCAGGAAGTCCAGGGCCTGGCCGACGGCGGGACCCGGTCCGATGCCCAGCAGCGCCATGACCCGGTTGCCGTCGAGGTCGGGGCGCAGGGCCCTGAGCTCCTCCTGCTCACCCAGCTCGGCGATGCGGGCCTCGAGCTCGTCCATGCGCCGGGCCAGCGCCTTGGCCTTGGCCGCGTTGCGCGTCGTGCAGTCGCAGCGGGTCAGCTCGTTCAGCAGGTCCAGATGTGGCCCGGCATCGCGCACGTAGCGACGCACCGCCTTGTCGGTCCAACCCAACCGGTAGGTGTGGAAGCGCAGGTGCAGCTCCACCAGCCGTACCACGGTGTCGACGTCGGCGGCCGAGTAACGCAGGGCCTCCATGCGCGTCCGCGTCATGCGCGCCCCGACGACCTCGTGATGGTGGAAGCTCACGCCGCCGTCGGTGATGGCGCGCGTGCGCGGCTTGCCGACGTCGTGGAACAGCGCGGCCAGGCGCAGCAGCCGGTTCGGTGACGTCTTGTCCACGACGGCGAGCGTGTGGGCCAACACGTCCTTGTGCCGGTGGATCGGGTCCTGCTCGAGCGCGAGGCCCGGCAGCTCCGGCAGGAACTCACCCGCGAGCCCGGTGCGCACCACGAACCACAGCGCCACCGACGGCACGTCGACCATGACGATCTTGTCCAGCTCGTCGCGGATGCGCTCCGCCGACACGATGGAGAGCCGGCCGTGCATCCGCTCCACCGCCGCCGTCAGCGCCGGGTCGGGCTCGAGCGAGAAGCGGGCGGCGAAACGGGCCGCCCGCAGCATGCGCAGCGGGTCGTCGCCGAAGGAGATCTCGGGATCGAGCGGCGTGCGCAGCCGCCCCGCCGCCAGGTCCCCCAGCCCGTCGAAGGGGTCGAACAGCTCAGTGTCGGGCAGACGCAGGGCCAGGGCGTTGATGGTGAAGTCCCGCCGCGACAGGTCGACCGCCAGGTCGTCGCCGAAGGTCACCTCGGGCTTGCGCGACTCGGGCACGTAGACCTCCGCCCGGTGCGTCGTGATCTCGTAGACCTGGGTGCCCTTGCGACAGCCGATGGTGCCGAAGCGCTCACCTTGGGTCCAGACGTCGTCGGCCCAGCCCCGCACCAGCCGCTCGGTCTCGGTCGGCAGGGCGTCGGTGGTGAGATCGAGGTCGTGGTCGGTCGAGGTCGCGGCCGGGCCCGGGAACAGGGCGTCCCGCACGGAGCCCCCCACCAAGTACAGCGTGTGCCCCGCCGCGGCGAAGCGGCGGGCCACCTCCTCTGTGGCGTCGACGTAAGGGCGGAACCGCTCGGGAACCGACGTGGACTGCACCCGCCCACGGTAGTGCGCCCTCTAGTGCTGTAACCGCTGGCCTTGACCCTGCTCCTGTCAAATCCTGCGATCGCAGAGTGTGCGTCCGGCACTGTGCGGTGTACCACGCGGATGCCCTCGGCGGAGCGATTACGGGGCATCCCTGGAGCGTGCCAGAAGGGTGTAACTGCCCCAACACTGGTGGTCGCTGCCTCTAGCCTCTCCCTGTGTCGACGCGCCGGGCCAGGACCGCCCTCTGCACGCTCGCGGTGGCCGTCGCAGCCCTGGTCAGCACGCTGGGCGCCACCCCTGCGGGAAGTTTGGAGCAGGCGCGCACAGGCGGGCCGCCCCTCGTCCTTGTGTCCCAGACCCCGTGGGTGACCGCCGCTCAGCCCTGGTTCAACCTCGCGCTCGGCGTCTCCCCCGACGAGGGGTCGGCCGGCAGTCTGCAGGTCAACCTGACCTTCTACGGACGCCTCGACGACGTCTCCCAGCTGCAACAGGCGATCTCGGGCGTGCCCACGGCCACGCCGCTGCTGCGGCTGCCCCCCGTCCCCGTCATCTCCGAAGCCGGCGGGCTGACCGCCTCCGCCTGCGTGACGGTGGTGCCCAACTCGAGCGCCGGTGTCCCCACCAGCGGGCCTGGCGTCTGCCCAGCCGGCTCCCACACCCTCACCCTCGACTGCACGCCGCTGAGCGGCAAGTGCGGCGACGTCTATCCCGTCTCCGTCGCGCTCGTGCGCCAGGGTTCGTCGTCCCCGCTGGCCCGCTTCACCACCTTCCTCACCTACCAGGAACCGACCGCCGTGTCGGCGACAGGGGGTCCCTTGCGCGTCGGAGTCGTGGTCCCCGTCACGGCCGCCGGCGTGACCACACTGGCCGACGCGCTGACGGCCCACCATGACGTGCCGGCCACGCTCGCCGTGAACCCGCTGGCGATGAGCGCGCTGGCGGCGGCGCGCTCGCGCGACGGCCAGCGCGCGCTGGCCCAGTTGGCCGCGCTGAGCGGCGACGAGATGATCGACCAGCCCTACGTGCCCATCAATCTGGCCGCGCTCTCCGGGGCCGGGATCTCCGGGGAGATCGGCGCCCAGGTGGTCAGGGGCGACGAGGTGCTGCGCGCGACCGGCCTCCGGCCCGACGGCGGCCCCTGGGTGGACACCGCCTCGATGTTCACCCAGGGTGATGCCGGCAACCTCGCCTCGGGCCTGCAGGCCGCCGGCGCCTCCCAGGTCGTTATCAGCGACGACGACCTGGCCGCCGGTGGCGTGAGCAACCTCACCTTCGCCCAGCCCTTCACGCTGGACCTCGGGCATGGCTCCACCGTCCCGGCCGTGGCCTCCGACTCCACCTTGAGCACGCGCTTCACAGCGCAGAGGTCCAATCCCATCCTCGGAGCCGAGCAGCTGCTCGCCGGGCTCTCCTTCGTCCATTTCGAGAACGCGTTCCTCGGTGCGCCCCGCGGAGTCGTGGTTAGCCCGCCCCCGGGGTGGCGGCCCTCGGCCGCCTTCATGGACACGCTGCTCGCCGGGCTCTCAGGCAACCCCGCCCTGAAGGCGGAGACCGTCTCCCAACTCTTCGCCGACGTGCCCGCCGGCGGGAACCACGAGCCTGCGGTGCGCCAGCTCCAGTCCGGACCCGCCGGCCGCGGCATCACGCGCGGCGCGGCCGAGCGCATCGCGCTCGATCGCCAACAGCTGGCGTCGTTCAGCAGCGCGGTGGGCGGGCACCCCACCACGCTGACCTCGCTCGGCGACGCCCTCCTCACCACCGAGGCCAGCGGGCTCAGCAACGTGGGAAGGACCGCCGCACTGAGCGCCTACGCCAAGTCCTTCGAGGGGGCCACCGGACAGATCACGCTCGCCACCGAGCGCACCGTGACCTTCACCGCGCAGCGGGCCGCCATCCCGGTCACGGTGCTCTCCTCGGCCCCCTACCCGGTCACGGTCGTCGTCACCCTCGCCAGTGACAAATTCACCTTTCCCGACGGCAACACGCAGCGGTTGACGCTGATCCATCCGACCACCTCGGTCCGGGTCACCGCCCAGGCCCGCACCTCGGGCGACCGCCTCCCCATCGACGTGTCCCTGCACACGCCCGATGGCCAGCTCCTCATCGCCCACGCCGTGCTCACTGTGCGCTCGACCGCCATCTCGTTCGTGGGTGTCGCCCTCACCGTGCTCGCCGGCGCCGTCCTCCTGGTCTGGTGGGTGCGCACCTGGCGGCGCTCCCGGCGGGCCCGTCCCCGGGCGCACTGACGGTGGCCACCCCCCGCCGGGCCCGCACCCTCCCCCTGCGGACGTCGGCCGCCTACGTGGCGGTCGGCACCGGCGTCTCGCGCGTCACCGGGCTGCTCCGCTTCGTCGCTCTGGCCTGGGCGCTCGGCCAGACGCTGCTGGCCGACTCCTACAACCTGGCCAACACCACGCCCAACATGCTCTACGACGTCGTGCTGGGCGGCGTCCTCTCGGCCACCTTCATCCCCGTCTTCGTCGACCGGCTGTCCAACAAGTCCGAGAGCGAGGCCTTCGACTCCATCTCCGCCGTGCTGACCGTCTCGGTGGTGGTCCTCCTCGTGACGACGGTGGCGGCGCTGGTCGCCGCGCCGTTCCTCATCGACGCCCTCACCGTGCTCGATACCCACGCCGGTCCCGCCCAGGTCCACCGCGTCGTCATGGAACGTGCCGTGGCCACCGGGTTCCTGCGCTGGTTCGTGATCCAGATCGCCGCCTACGGCCTCTTCGCTCTGGCGGCTGCTCTCCTCAACACGCGGCGCCGTTTCATCGCCGTGGCCTGGGCCCCGATCGTCAACAACCTCGTCTGCATCGGCATCCTGGTCTGGTTCGGGCTGTGGGCCGGCGGCCACGGCGCGTCGCTGGCCGGCGTCGAGGACCACCGATCGGAGCTCATCCTCCTCGGGCTCGGTACCTCGCTCGGGGTCGTGCTCCAGGGCGTGGCGCTGATCCCGAGCCTGCGCCGCGCCGACCTCGGGCTGTTGCGCTGGAACTGGAACCCGCGCGACGACGCGCTGCGCACCGTGACCCGCCTGGGCGGCTGGACGTTCGGCTTCGTCCTGGCCAACCAGATCGCGCTCTTCGTGGTCACCATCCTGGCCGGCAGCGTGGCCGGGCCCGACCCGGTGTCGTCCTACACGTACGCCTACGCCTTCTTCCAGCTGCCCTACGGCATCATCGCGGTGACGGTGATGTCGGTCGTCACCCCCGACCTGGCCGAGCGCTGGTCGACCGGGCAACGGACCGCCTTCCTCCACCGCATGAGCGGCGGCCTGCGCGCCGTCCTCGCCCTCATCATCCCGTCCGCCGTCGGCATGCTGCTCCTGGCCAAGCCCGCGGTGGCGCTGTTGCTCGGCAACGGCCACAGCACCCCGGCCGAGACGGCCACCACCGGCGCCGCGCTGGCCATGTTCGCCCTTGGCCTGCCCGGGTTCTGCACCTACCTCTACCTGGTGCGGGTGCTGCAGTCGATGCAGCGCACACGGGTCGCCTTCTACCTCTACCTGGTGGAGAACGGCCTCAACATCGTCCTGGCCGTGCTGCTGGTCCGCCCGCTCGGCGTGCGCGGCCTCGCCCTTTCGCTGTCGATCGCCTACACGGTGGCAGCGCTGCTCGCCCTGGCCGTCTTCCGCCAGTGGTTCGGACGCCTGGCCGAGCGCGAGACCTGGGCGCCGTTGGTCCGCGTGCTCATCGCCGCCGTGCCCATGGCCGTGGTGGTGCTGGTCGTGTCCAACCTCTCGGCGTCCACCACCGTCCTCGCTCTACTGGCCCGGGTGGTCGGATCCGTGCTCGCCGGCGGCCTGACCTTCTGGGCGGTCGTCGTCTGGCTGGGCCGGCGCCACGACACCCACCGGCGTCCCCCACCGGCGAGGCCGGTCGGCTCCACCGGGGCCGTCGGACCCGTCGGCCGGCTCCGCGCCACCCGGGGCGCCTGAACGTCAGCCCGTCGGGGGTCCGTCCCGTGGCAGACTCGCAGCATGCCCGGCGTCCACATCGTCACCGACAGTGCCTGCGACCTGACCGATCAGCTCGTCAAGGAGCACAACGTCACCGTGGTGCCCCTGACCATCCGCTTCGGCACCGAGGAGCTCGAGGACCGCCGCCAGCTCACCCCGACCGAATTCTGGGAGCGCTGCCGCGGCAAGGGCGACCTGCCCCAGACCGCCGCGCCCTCCCCCGGCGCCTTCCAGGCCGCCTACCAGCAGGCCGCCGACGAAGGGGCCGACGGCGTCCTCTGCCTGACGATCTCCTCGAAGGTGTCGGGCACCTACGGCTCGGCGGTCACCGCCGCCGACGCGTTCACGTCCATCCCGGTGCGCGTCATCGACACCTTCTCGCTGACCATGGGCCAGGGCCTCCTCGTCATCGCCGCCGCCGAGGCGGCCGCAACAGGCGCCTCCATGGAGGACCTGGTGACCGACACCGAGGGCCGCATCCCCCGCACCCGCATCTACGGGGTGGTGGGCGGGCTCGAGCACCTCCAGCGCGGCGGCCGCATCGGCGGGGCCCGGGCCCTGGTCGGCTCGCTCCTCAACATCAAACCCGTGATCCAGCTCAAGGACGGCGAGGTGGCCGAGGAATCAAAGCAGCGGACCCGGACCCGGGCGCTGGCCTACATGACGGCCAAGGTGGCGGCCGAAGCGCCTCTCGAGCGCATCGCGGTGGCCGACGGCGCCTGCGACGACTTCGCCGACGTCATGGCCTCGCTGGCGGGCATCTCCACCGATCACCCGCTGGTGGCCGTCGACCTCGGCCCGGTGGTCGGCACCCACGCCGGGCCGAACACGGTGGGCGTCTGTTACATCGTTCCTGCCAGGACGGCCGGGACCGCCGGGTAGTCTCCACGCCGTGGCTGAGAATGATCTTGCCGACACACTGTCGGATCGTGCCCTCGAGGCAGTCGACACGGTGGTCGCCACCGTCAACGACAAGGCGATCCGGCCCGCCATCGTCGCCGCCCGGGGCATCGTCTTCGGCGTCGTCATCGCCGTGGTCGGCATCACCGTCGTCGTGCTCTTCTGCGTGGGCTTCATCCGCCTGACCACCATCGCGGGGCACCGGATCTGGGCCTCCTACATCGTGCTCGGGCTCATCTTCTGTGCGGTCGGCGCCCTTCTGTACTCGCGCCGCGGCGTGCCACCCGATGCCTGAGCGGCGCAAGGTCGTCATCATCGGGAGCGGGCCGGCCGGGCTGACCGCCGCCCTCTACACGGCGCGGGCCCAGCTCGAACCGCTCGTGATCGAGGGTGAGCCCTCCTCGACGACCGACCAGCCGGGGGGCCAGCTGATGCTGACCACGGAGGTCGAGAACTACCCCGGCTTCGTCGACGGGATCATGGGTCCCGAGCTCATGGGCACCATGCGGGCACAGGCCCTGCGCTTCGATGCCGAGCTGCGCACGGCCAGGGTGAGCCGGATCGAGAGCGCGGACTGGCCCTTCAAGGTCTGGGTGGGCGACCCCGACGCGGACGAGCCGACGGTGCTGGCCAACACGCTGATCGTGGCCACCGGGGCCCGCTCGCTCATGCTCGACGTGCCCAACGAGAAGCGCCTGCTCGGCTACGGCGTGTCCACCTGCGCCACCTGTGACGGCTTCTTCTTCCGCGACCACCACATCGCCGTGGCCGGCGGCGGGGACTCCGCCATGGAAGAGGCCCTCTTTCTGGCCCGCTTCGGGTCCAAGGTCACGGTCATCCACCGGCGCGACGAGCTGCGGGCCTCCAAGATCATGCAGGAACGGGCCTTCGCCAATCCCAAGATCACGTTCTCATGGAACTCCGTCGTCACCGACATCCTGGGGGACACCAAGGTCAGCGGCGTGCGCCTCCGGGACACGGTGACGGGCGAGGCCTCCGAGCTCGACGCGACGGGGCTCTTCGTCGCCATCGGCCACGAGCCCAACACCTCGCTCGTCAAGGGCCAGCTCGAGTTCGACGACATGGGGTACGTCCGCACGTTCGACGGCACGTCCCGCACCAGCGTCGACGGGATCTTCGCCTGCGGCGACGTGCAGGACCACTACTACCGCCAGGCCATCACCTCGGCCGGGTCGGGTTGTGTGGCCGCGATGGACGCCGAGCGCTGGTTGGAGGCCCGCGGCGAGTAGCCGGGAACAGAACCGGGCGGGTGGGCGTTGCACCTGCTGACAAGGAGATGTGATGAGCGAGAAGATCGAGACCCTGACCGACGCTACCTTTGACGAGCATGTCAAAGCTTCGGACGTCCCCGTCCTGGTGGACTTCTGGGCAGAGTGGTGTGGCCCGTGCAAGATGATCTCCCCGGTGTTGGAGGAGATCGCGCAGGAGCAGGCCGGCAAGATCCGGATCGGCAAGCTCAACATCGACGACAACCTGGACGTGACCCGTCGCTTCGACGTGATGAGCATCCCGACCCTGATCCTGTTCAAGGACGGGGAGCCCCAGGTGCGCCTGATCGGGGCGAAGCCCAAGGGCCAGCTGCTCGAGGAGATCTCGGCCTACCTGTAGGCCTGCCCCTCGCCGTCGGCGACCGTGGTGACGCGGTCTCCGACATCCAGCACCGCCTGACCGCCATCCTGCCGGGCGCGCCCGTCGACGCCGACGGCATCTTCGGACCGGGTACCCGGGCCGCGATCGAGGCGTTCCAGCGCCTGCGCGGCCTGCCGCGTCGACGGCGTCTGCGGCCCCCAGACCTGGAACACCCTGGTGGAGGCCGGATTCCGAATGGGAGACCGCTTCCTCTACCGTCGGACCCCGATGCTGCGGGGCGATGACGTCGCCGAGCTGCAGCAGCGCCTGTGCACGCTGGGCTTCGACACGGGCCGGGTGGACGGGATCTTCGGTGACGCCACGGCGCTGGCCCTCGGGGAGTTCCAGCGCAACGCCGGGCTCCCCGTCGACGGCATCGTGGGCGGCGCCACCCTCCGGGAGCTCGTTCGCCTGGAGAGCCGTCACCACGCGCCCGAACTGGTCTCGGCGGTACGGGCCCGGGCCGCCCTGCGCGACGCCCCGCCCACCCTGCGGGGTCGCCACGTGGCCATGGGCGAGAGCGGGGGCCTGGGTAGCGTCACCGGCGCGCTCCGTCGCCGGCTGACCTGGGGGGGCATCCGGGTGACCGAGCTGCACCACCCCGACGACGCCGTCCAGGCCAAGGAGGCCAACGAGCTCGAGGTCGACGTCTTCGTCGGGCTCCGGCTCAATCCCTCGACCTCAGGTTGCCGCACCGCCTTCTGGTCCGGGCGCCACGACGAGTCCCTCGGGGGGCGCCGGCTGGCCGAGCTGGTGCAAGCCGCGGTCCCCGCGGCCCTGGGCGTCACCGACGCCGGCGTCCACGGCATGTCGGTGCCCCTCCTGCGTGAGACGCGCATGCCCGCTGTGCTCATCGAGCTGGGTCCGGCCCGCGCCGTGGTCGAGGGTACGCCCTCCCTGGCCGCCGCCCTGGCCGCCGCCCTCAGCCGCTGGGCCGACGCCTCCTGGGACTGATTACGGGTAATCAAGCCGGCCCGGGCCAGATGGTCAATTCCCTGATGGTCAATTTCATGGGGTCAGCCGTGATCGAGACCCGACGGGCGATCGGGACGCGGCGGGCGATCGCAGCGCGCTGACCGCTCTGGGCGTTGGGCCAGAGGGCGGCGGTGAGGGCGACCAGGCGCTGGGGCACGTGAGTCTCTGGAGCGATACACCCTTGTCCAAGGCCGCGGCTCGGCGTCGGAGCTCGGCGGACAAGACAGCGTGGTGACCAGGATGTCCGGTTCTGCGTCCACTCGACCCCCATGGTCGAGTTGGGACCAGGCAACGCCGATCACGGACGCCTCGGCGACCGACCCGGCCTTCGCTCAGCGGGGAATCCCGCGAATCATCCGTCCAGGGCGCCCCGATGGCCGATCTGGCATCCCCGTGGATCGGGTGATGGTTCCGCGATCAATGCTTCCAGCAGATGAACGGGGTGACAATCCACAAGGTCATGCACAGGTTGTGGATGAAGCTGTACCGCCCCTTGACAGTTGCGTGAACTACGCGACGCCGCCGTCACCGACCATGGCGCGGTAGATCCGTTCGAGGTCCTCGAGCGTGGCGAATTCCACGACCAGGCGGCCCCGCCGGTTCTGGATGTCGACCTTGACGCGCGTGTTCAGATAGGTCGACAAGAGATCCTCGAGCTCGAGCACGCCGGGCTCCGGCAGTTTGCGCACGGAGGCCCGGCGACCGACCGGTTCGGTGGTACCTGAGGTGACACCCTTGGCCGGCGGCGGTTCGTCCGGGGTGTCCGGCTGATCGGGGACGACCCTGAGCTCGGAGCCCCCCTGCCGCACCAGGTCCTCCACGGCACGAACCGTCAACCCCTCCTCGATCACCCGCTCGACCAGCTTCTCCTGCAAGGCCCGGTCGGGCGTCCCGAGCAGGGCGCGGGCATGGCCCGCCGAGATTGTGCGCTCGGCCAGGGCCCGTTGGGCTCCCGCCGGCAGCTGCAGGAGCCGCAGGGTGTTGGTCACCGTCGCCCTGCCCTTGCCCATCCGGGACGCCACCTGCTCATGGGTCAGGCCGAACTCGTCGATGAGCTGCTGGTAGGCGGCGGCTTCCTCCAGGGCGTTGAGGTCCTCCCGGTGGAGGTTCTCGACCAACGCCTGCTCCAGGCTGGCCACGTCGTCGGCTACCTGAACCAGGACGGGGATCGTCTGCAGGCCGCCGCGCCGCGCCGCCGCGCCAGCGCCGCTCCCCCGCGATGAGCTCGTAGCTGTCTTCCTCGTCCTCGAGCTGACGCACCAGCACCGGCTGGAGGAGCCCCACCTCGCGGATGGAGGTGGCCAGCGCCGCCATGGACTCCTCGTCGAAGTGGCTCCGGGGCTGGAAGGCGTTGGGCCGGATGTGCGAGATGGGCACGACCCGGAGCAGGGAGTCGGACTCCCCTGTCGACTCACCCGGGATCAAGGCACTCAGGCCCTTACCGAGACCGCTGCGGCGCGCCATCGCTCACCTCCTTGGCCAGCTCGCGGTAGGCCACGGCACCTCGCGAGGCAGGATCGAACACCGTGATGGGCTGCCCGAAGGAGGGCGCTTCGGACAGGCGGACCGTACGGGGGATCACGGAACGGCAGACCCGCTCCGAGAAGTGCACGCGGACCTCGTTGGCCACGTCGACGGAGAGCCGGGTCCGAGCGTCGTACATGGTCAGCACGATCGTGGTCACCTCGAGAGCCTGGTTCAAGTTGGTCGAGACCAGATTGACGTTGCGCAGCAGCTGGCTAAGACCCTCGAGGGCGTAGTACTCGCACTGGATCGGGACGAGCACCTCGTCGGCGGCGGCCAGGCCGTTGACGGTGATGAGACCCAACGACGGCGGACAGTCGATCAGAACGAAGTCGAAATCGTCCACGACGGTGTCAATGGCCCGCTTCAGCTTGAGCTCCCGACTGAACGCCGGGACGAGCTCGATCTCGACGCCGGCCAGGTCGATGGTGGCCGGGGCCACGAAGAGGTTCTTGACGCTGGTCGGCTCGACGCAGTCTTCCAGCGGCTGCTCCCGCATGATGACGTCGTACATGGAGAGCTCGAAGTTGCGGGCCTCCACGCCGAGTCCGGTCGTGGCGTTGGCCTGCGGGTCCAGATCGACGACGAGTACCCGGTAGTCCAACTCGGCCAGGGCCGCTCCGAGGTTGACCGTCGTGGTGGTCTTCCCGACTCCGCCCTTCTGGTTGGCGATGGCGATCACCCTGGGCAGCTCCCGGGGAGCCGGCTTCGATCCATTCAACAGCTCCGTGGCGTCGTTCCCGATGGACGGGGCTCGCATGGTGGCTTTGGCCGTCGGAGGCGGGTTCCGGGCGGGAGCGGGGGCCGGGGCGGGTTCCGGTTCGGTGACCACCGCCGGGGGTGCCCCGGCGCTCGTCGCCGGGTCTCCGGCTCGGGTCTCCGTCGCTGCGGCCGGGGGGACCGAGGTGGGGGAGTCCGGGGCGTCCGGGTGGACCGGCTCGGCGACGGCAGCGGCAGTAGCAGCGGCAGTGGCCGACGGGCCGTTCTGAGCGGGTGGGCCAGCCACGCCGGTGTCGACCCGGCTCAGAGACACGTCTGGAGCGGGGGGCGTCTGGGCGGCCGGAGCGGGCTGGGCGCTCTCGGAAGATGGCGCATTCCCCTGGGGAGAGGGAGCAGGTGCCGGATCTCCCGGGCCGACCGTGTCAGGGGCGGCCGCGCCCGGTTCGGTGTTCAGGGTCGTCACCGGATCGGCAGGGTGGGATCCCTCCCGGTCGGAGGGGAGGTCCGCCGGTCCCGATTCAGCTGTCTCGGAGCGGTCCTTCTCCCTGCGCCTGATGCGCATCAGGCAGGAACTCCGGATCGCCGCCGCACGGGCCTATCCTGGCCTGCCGACGTCCCGAGGTCAAGAGTTGCAATTGTTCCACGTGAAACCTTGGGTTGAGGGGCCCCCGCCGGAACGCCCGGTTCCACGTGGAACACCGCCCTATGACAGATCCCGTGGTCGCGCTCAGAAGAGGGGTCG
Organism: uncultured Acidimicrobiaceae bacterium; assembly: GCA_963764305.1. Lineage (GTDB taxonomy): Bacteria > Actinomycetota > Acidimicrobiia > Acidimicrobiales > RAAP-2 > Bog-473. Next base: position 726,181 of record CAVXSD010000010.1, read on the forward strand.
CTTGGCCGGGACGCCGTTTCGCCGGGGAAAGCGGTCCGGGCACGGTCCCGCCTGGCGGAGCGTCCGGTACTCGAATCCCTCGTGGACCACCTCGGCGGGCTCCAATCCGAGCTGGAGGAGCTCGGCCGCGGGCCAGCGGGATCCCAGGTCAGTCTCGGGGTCAGTCTCGGGACCCGTCCGGGGAGGTTCGGAGACGATCAGCCAGCCTCCGACCCGGAGCAGCGGCGCGGCGCACTCGGCCACCACGGCTGGGCGTCCGAAGGAACGGGCCATGGCCCCGTCGAACCCGGCTCTCAGGCCCTGCTGGCGCCCACAGACCTCTGCCCGCTCCTCGAGGACCGTCACCCGGCCCCCAAGTCCCAGACGGTCCACCGCACGACGCAGGAAGGCAGCCCGGCGGCCGTTGGCCTCGAGCAGCGCCACCGAGGCGTCCGGCCAGCCGCCGGCCACCACCAGCCCGGGCAGCCCTCCTCCCGAGCCAAGGTCTACGAGGGTGGCGGGTCCGGCGGGCGCCAGGCGGCGCGCGATGGCGGCGAAGCCTTCGGCGTGTTCGAGTTGGGGCTCGATCGGCCCCGGACCCAGGAAGCCTGCGGCACGGGCCTCGCTGAGGAGCTGATGGAGCACGGTGGGGGAGCGGCCCCCTTCGTCTGCGCCGGGCACCGGCGCCGGATCAGCCCGCCGGAGCGATGACGATGTGGCGGTTGGGATCCTCGCCCTCGGAGCGGGTCTCGACCCCGGCCAGCTCGTTGATGGCGTCGTGCACGGTCTTGCGGTCGGCCGGATTCATAGGCTCGAGAGCCTTCTCCTGTCCCGACGCCAGGACCTCCTCCGCAATCTGGACGCTGAACCGCGTGAGCGCCGCCGAGCGACGCTCCCGGTACCCGGCCACGTCCACCAGGATGCGATCGGTGCGCGACGGGCATTGGCGTTGCACCACCGCCCGGGTCAGGTCCTGTAGGGCCGTCAGGGTGGAGCCCCGGGGTCCCACGAGAATTCCGAGGTCGTCACCGAGGGCGGCGATCTCGACCGTGTCCTCGTCGAGCAGACGGGTCTCCACGGTCCCTTGCATGCCGAACTCGCCCAGGAGGCCTGCCACGAAGGCCCGCCCGGCCTCGCCCTGCTCTTCGAGCGTCATTCCTTCGGCCATGTCCACTGTCTCCTTCGGTTCGGTGCTCCGCTGTTTCTCGCCTGCCGGCCCCCTCGAGCCGTTCCTCGAGCCTTCCATCGTTGCGGCTCCGCTCCCCGGCGCCTTGGAGCGATTGCGGCGTCGTCGGGCCGAGCGGCTGGTCCCGGTGCCGGCGGACCCCGGGCCCGAGCCGTTGGCCCCGTCCCGACTACTGCCGCCCCCGCTGCTCCCCGATGATCCCCCCGGGGCCGCACCCTGACCGCCCTGTCGGCTCCGTTGGCCACCCTGGCCACCCTGGCGACCGGATCGGCTTCCGCTCCGCCGCGTCCTCTCCCGGCGGGGCCGGGCACCGACCGGTTGGACCCGTGCCCGCACCCTGGCTTCGACCCTGACCCGTCCGAAGAGGCCTGTCTTGGGCTCGGACACCACGATCACCTCGGCGTCGCCCACGGCAACCCCGAGTTGGTCCAGGGCCTGCTCAGTCGCTTCCTCGACGGTCTTGCCCGCCACCTCAACCCACTCCACGCGCTATCGAGCCTTTCTGGTCCGTTTCGAGCGCGACCGGGGATGGGACTTCGGCACCGGGGCATCTTGGGCGCTGTCGCTCGCTGCCTTGCCGTTCGTCGTTCGCTTCCCTGCGGCCGGCTTCCTCCCGTTCGCGGGAGCCCGCCCATTGCCCTTCGAGGCGTTCTTCGCCGGCGGCAGCGTCGCCTTGGCCGCCGCCGTGCCGTCCGTGGCCGTCGACGTCTTCTTGGCCGGCTTCGGGGGAGGCGGTTTCTCCTTCTTGTCCTCCTTGGCCTTGTCCTCCTTGGCCGAACCGATCTCACGCTCGGCGGCGACCGGCGTCACCATCCCGGTGCGGAACATCACTTCTTGTGTCCCGATCCGCATCGCCGATGAGACCACCATGTAAATGGTTGCTCCGGCGGGCACTCTCAGGTAAATGACGCCGAAAATAATAGGGAAGAACTTCTGCATGGTTTGCATCTGTGGATTCGCCGCTGCAGCCTGAGGATTGCGGCTATTCATCTGCTTCATTTGGTAGTACTGCAGGAACATCGCCGCAGCAATAAGGACCAGATAGGGGATCACCAAAACAGCCTGGCTGGCGCTCGTGATCACCTCATGCGTGAAGGGATTCATCGTGTGATTCGAGAATGGATAGGACGACAAATCCATCCCGAACCACCAATGCATTTGGCCCTGACTTAGGACCAAATCATGATGCATTTGGGAATTCGTCGGGATGTACTTTGGAGCTCCAACGACGATCTTGTGCCCGTTGACCACCTTGCTCGTCGTCGTCGACAACCCACGAATCAGCGTGTAGAGAACGATGAGGAAGGGCATCTGCAGGAGGCTCGGGAGGCAGGCCCCGAACGGGCTCGTCCCGTTCTCCTTGTAGAGCTTCATCATCTCCCGGTTGAGCTCTTCCCGGTTCTCCGGGCCCTTGTACTTGGCCTGGAGCTTCTTCATCTCGGGCTGCAGCCGTTGCATCGCCAACATCGACTTGGTGCTCTTCACCGTGACCGGCGTCAGGGCCAGCATGATGAGGATCGTCAGGCCCGTGATGGCGAACCCGTAGTTGGGCCAGACGGAGTAAAGGCCGGCCAGGATGTACCCGAAGAGTTCGAAGAGGGGGTGGAAGATCTCCCCGATCAGCTTGAACAGGGAATTCTCGCCCAGGAGGAGGTGGCTCAGCACGGACGGCTCCCTTCATGGGCGTGGACCCGAACGGGGACGAGGTCCACGCCGTGCGGCCCGAAGGGACGGCAGCGCAAGAGGCGCCGGGCGCTCAGGGCCAGGCCCCGCCAGAAGCCGTGGACGCTGAACGCCTCCACGGCGTAGGTGGAGCAGCTCGGGTAGAAGCGGCAGGGCGAAATCCGGCCGGAGGCCGCACCTTGATAGGCGGTGACCAGGGCAATCGCGGCGCGCGACGGGCCGGCCCTGGGTGGCGGGCGTGTCACTCATGCGACCCGTCCTCGACCGGCCTCGAGGAGCGCCGTCGCCACGTCCTGCCGGAACGCCGACGGCGCCAGTGCGGCCGCACCGGGCTCGAGCCGCACCAGGTAGGTCCCCCGGGGCAGGGTCGGCGCCTCGGCCCGGACGATTTCGCGGGCGCGCCGCCGGAGCGAATTCCTGACGACTGCACCGCCACACTGGCGGCCAATTGCGTATGCGACCTGGGGGAACACACCGATCTCCCCTTTCTCGGCCGGGACGAATGTCGCCCGCACAGGGCCACTGGCCCCACGCGCCCGTGAGCGCTGCAGCTCGGCGAACGCCGCGTGGCGGGTGATGCGTCCGACCGTCCGTACAGGCACTCGAGCCTTCAGACGGTGAGACGGTGGCGCCCCTTGAGCCGCCGCGACTTCAAGATGGCCCGACCCGCGCGCGTGGACATGCGCTTGCGGAACCCGTGGGTACGAGCCCTTTTCCGGGTGTTGGGTTGGTAAGTGCGCTTCACGTCAATTCAGCCTTTCGCGACGACCGTGCGGCATCCGGAGCCGGTTCGTCGCAGGTTCCATGCCTCGGCCTTCGAGTCGATTACGGCCGGCGGCGGCGAGTCCTGCCATGTTAGGCGCGATTTGCCGATGGGCTCTAGTCGCATCGTCTGGCACGGTGTACGTTCGACCAATTACCCGCACCGAGGATCGTTCCGAACATGTCGCCTGGACGCCGAGGGGGGAGAAGGGGCGTTCGGACGGAGCGGTGACCCAGGCAGGAGATCTTTGGACACGATGCACCGGGTCTTTGCGCGACCAGGTGTCCGAGAGCACGTGGCAGCTCTGGCTCTCGGGCATCGAGCCTGTGGCCTTCGCTGATGGTGAGTTCGTGCTGTCCGTCCCCAACGGGCTCATCCGCGAGCGGGTGGAGTCGCGCTATCTCCCGATGATCGAGGACACCCTGGCCAACGAGGTGGGATCCCCGGTCCGGGGTCGTCTCGAGGTCCAGGAGCCTGACCCGGCCGCCGCTGAGCCGAACACGGAGCAGGTCTTCGGCCTGCCTCCCGAGCCTGCGCCGCGGCCCCAGGCAGAGCCGGCCCGGACCGGGCGCGAATCGCCCGTGGTGCAGCTCGACACGAAATTCACCTTCGAGACGTTCGTCGCCGCCTCGTCGAACCGCCTGGCCCACGCCGCCGCCCAGGCCGTGGCGGAGACGCCCGGCCGTTCCTACAACCCCCTCTTCATCTACGGGGACTCGGGCCTGGGCAAGACCCACCTCCTCCATGCCATCGGCAACTACGTCGCGGAGAATTATCCCCGCCGCAAGATCCTCTACGTCACCACCGAGACGTTCATGAACGACTTCGTCGACTCCCTGCGGACCTCCACGACGCTGTCCTTCAAGCGGCGCTACCGCGACTGTGACGTCCTCCTCATCGACGACGTGCAGTTCATGGAGCGCAAAGAGGGCCTCCAAGAGGAGTTCTTCCACACCTACAACGACCTCAAGGGGGCCTCCAAGCAGATCGTCCTGACCTCCGACCGCCCGCCCAAGTCGATCGAGACCCTCGAGGACCGCCTCCGCAGCCGCTTCCTCTCCGGCCTCATCACCGAGATCGACCCTCCCGACCTCGAGACCCGCCTGGCCATCCTCCGCTCCAAGTCGCTCAGCGAGCACCAGGAGGTGCCCGACGACGTCCTCGAGTTCATCGCGTCCCACGTCAAGGACAACATCCGCGAGCTCGAGGGCGCGCTGACCCGGATCTGCGCCTTCGCCAACCTCAACAAGGAGCCCATCTCCCTGGCCCAGGCCGAGCAGGTCCTCTCCGACCTCGTGCTGGCCGGCGAGCCCCGCCGCATCACGCCGCAGATGATCCTCGACGCCACCTCGGCGAGCTACGGCTTCTCGGTGGATGCCATCTGCGGCCCGAGCCGGACGCGGCCGCTCGTCACGGCCCGACAGGTCGCCATGTACCTGACGAGGGAGCTCACCGATTACAGCTATCCCGCCATCGGCCGTGTCTTCGGCAAGCGGGACCACACGACCGTGATCCATGCCGTGGACAAGATCGCCGGCCAGATGCAGGAGCGGCGACAGATCTACGAGCATGTCACCGAGCTCATCCAGAAGATCCGTGCCGGCTCGGCCTGAGTCCCGGTCCCACTCCCACCCCGTCCGTCAAGTTGTGGTTTGCCCGGGGAAAAGGATGTGGACCATCCGGCTCACCCCTGGGGACCGTCTGCGGACTTGTCCCCAGGCCGACCGACCAACCTCGGCGCGTACCATCGGGCCCACGCCGCACCCACAGTCCCATGGGGACGGTGGGGGTGGCGGCGAGCAGGGACCGGACCATGTCATCCACAATCCACACCCCTTACTACCTTTACTAGACACATATACCTCTCCCCTCACAATGAAGGATTGGGAAAACTCCCGAAAGGACTGGCGTCGGTGAAGTTCAGATCCGAGCGCGATGCACTCGTTGACATGCTGGCCACCGCGAGCCGGGCGGTTGGTGGCCGAGGTGGCTCGTCTCCGGTGCTCCTTGGCCTGCTCCTGACGTGCACCGGGAACTCCCTGTACGTCACCGGCACCGACCTCGATCTCACCATCCAAGTGACCGGCGAGGTGATCGGTATCACTGACGGGAGTTGTGTGATCCCGGCGCGCCTGTCCACCGACATCGTTCGGCGGCTCGAGCCCGGAGCGGTGACCTTCGCCGACCAGGGTGACCATATGACGATCAGCGCGGCCCGCTCGGCCTTCAAGCTCCACACCTATCCCGTGGTGGAGTTCCCGCCGGTGGGCAAGACGAGCGAGCCGATGACGCAGCTGTCGGAGGACGCGCTCGGGGAGGCGGTACGTCAGGTCGTGCGGGCGGCGTCGCATGACGACGGGCGCCCGCTGCTGACCGGCGTGCTGATCTCCCGCGTCGACGGGTCGATCCGCATGGTGGCGACCGACTCGTACCGGATGGCGATGCGCGATCTCCCCGGCGCCGAGACCCTCCCGGGCGAGGAGGATCTCCTGGTCCCGGCCCGCGCGCTGTCCGAGCTGCAGCGCCTGCCCACGGGCACCATCTCGGAGGGATCGGAGACCAACCGCGTGGGCGTCGCGACGAACAGCAACGAGATCACGTTCTGGCAGGGGAACGTGCAGATCAGCACCAGGCTCCTCGAAGGCCGGTACCCGGACTACAAGCAGCTGATCCCGGATCACTACCCGAACAGCCTGCACCTCGGGAAGGAGAGCTTCCTCGCCGCCCTGCGTCGGGTCCAGCTGTTGGTGCGCGACAACACGACGCCCGTCCGGCTCTCCATGCGACAGGGTGGGGTGGACCTGAGCGTCCAGAGCCAGGACGTCGGCGACGCCGCGGAGGCGGTGGACGGGGACTTCACCGGCGAGGACCTTGTCATCGCGTTCAACCCGGCGTACCTCATCGACGGCGTCGAGGCCGTGGCCGGCGACGAGGTGATCGTCGAGACGGCGGACGCGTCGCGCGCGGCGACGGTGCGGGGCGCCGAAGATCAGGACTTCCGCTACCTCCTGATGCCGGTCCGGGTCTCCTGAACGGCCTCCGGTTGCGGTGAGCGTCCGGCGCCTGGAGCTGGCCGATTTCCGTCTCTTCCGCGCTGCGAGCATCGACCTCGAAGCGGAAGGGATCACCGTCATCACCGGGTCGAACGGGTCCGGGAAGACCAGCGTGCTCGAGGCGGTGGCCTACCTCGGGTCACGGCGCTCCTTCCGCGGCGCACCCCCCGAGGCCATGGTGCGGTCAGGCGCGGAGCGCGCCATCGTCCGCGCTCAGATCGACAACCGGGACAGCCCGGCCCTCGTCGAGGCGGAGATCCTGCCGGCCGGACGCAGCCGGACCCGGGTGAACCGCAAGACGGCCAGCGGACGGGCGGAGCTCGGCGCCGCGGCACCCTGCACCATCTTCTCCCCGGAAGATCTCGTCATCGTGAGCAGCGGCCCAAAGGGACGGCGCGAGGTTCTCGACGACGCGCTGGCGGTGCTCGACGCCGAGGGAGCCCGGGCGGCCGACGACACCGACCGCATCCTCCGTCAGCGCGCGGCGCTGTTGCGCCAATCGGGCGGGCGGGCCACCGGCGAGGTGGTGGCGACCCTCGACGTCTGGGACCAGAGGCTCGCCGACGCCGGCAAGGTGCTCGTGGCTGCCCGCGAGCGGCTGGTGGCCGACCTCGACCCCCTTGTCGCCGCGGCCTACGGGCGTCTGGCCGGCGTCGAGAACCGGGTACTCCTGGCTCAGCGCTACCAGCGGAGTTGGGCCGGCGACCTCCTCGACGCGCTCGGGGCCTGCCGGGCCGACGACCTGCGGCGGGGGGTCAACACGGTCGGGCCCCATCGAGACGATCTGCTTCTCGAGATCGAGGGGCGCGAGGCCCGGACCCACGCCTCCCAGGGCGAACAGCGCTGCGTGGCGCTGGCCCTGCGCCTGGGTGTGCACGAGCTCATCCGCTCGCGGACCGCCCTGATCCCGACGCTCCTGCTCGACGATGTCTTCTCCGAGCTGGACCCGGCCCGCAGTCGCGCCCTCGTGACGGAGCTGCCGCCGGGGCAGTCGATCCTCACCACGGCCGCCCCCCTGCCAGAGGGGATCGTCGTGGCCCGCCTGCTTCCCGTCCAGAGCCTGGAACCCGGGTGACGTCACGGCGACGTGACAGCGGCCCCCGGCGGGTGGGCGAATCGATGCCGCAGGTGCTGGGCCGGCTGGGCTCCGCGCCCACCCCGGCCGTCATGGAGGCCGTGTTCACCCGCTGGGAGGAGCTGGTCGGCGCCGAGCTCGGCGGCCACGTGCGGCCGCTCCGCGTCGACGGGCGCGCGCTCGTCGTGGCGGTGGAGCACCCGGTGTGGGCGACCCGCGCCCGCATGGAATCGGGACAGATCCTGGCCCGGTTGAAGGAGTGGGGGGATACCTCGATCGAGCGGTTGGAGGTCGTCGTCGAGCGCTCCTGACCAGGGCGTCGCCGGGCGCTCCAGCGACCGTTCATGAGTGCCGAATTGGGGCCGCGGTCGGGTAGAATGGTGTGTTCGCATCGAAAGGCCGGAAGTCACGGTTCGGGGATTCGATACGCACCGCGAAGACCTATGTTCTGAAAGGGCGCGCCTGTGGCAGTGAAGGTGGATGAGATACCCGGTCGGACCGGTGCGTCGTACACCGAGGACGACATCACCATCCTCGAAGGGCTCGAAGCGGTACGCAAGCGGCCCGGCATGTACATCGGCTCCACGGGCCCGACCGGACTGCATCACCTGGTCTGGGAGGTCGTGGACAACTCGGTCGACGAGGCCATGGCGGGGTACTGCACCCGGATCGACGTGACTCTGCTGGCCGACGGCGGGTGCCGGGTGAGCGACGACGGCCGCGGCATCCCGGTGGGGCCCCACCCGAAGAACCCGAAGGTCTCGACGGCCGAGATCGTGCTCACCACCCTGCACGCCGGGGGCAAATTCGGCGGAAAGGGGTACCAGGTCTCCGGTGGACTACACGGGGTCGGGGTCTCCGTGGTCAACGCCCTCTCCACCCGGCTCGTGCTCGAGGTGGACCGGGAGGGCCAGCACTGGGTGGCCGAATTCGAGAAAGGTGGGAAGGTCAAGCAGAAGATCAAGGCGGTCGGCCCGGCCCCGAAGGACCGGACCACCGGCGAGCCACGGACGGGCGCGACCGTCACCTTCTGGCCCGATGCCTCCGTCTTCGAGGAGACGGAGTTCCGGGCGCAGACGATCATCGAGCGGATGCAGATCATGGCCTTCTTGAACAAGGGCCTCGAGATCCGCTTCGTAGACGAGCGGACCGATCCCGTGGCGAAGACGACCTACAAGTACAACGGCGGCATCGTCGACTTCGTCAAGCACCTCAACGCCTCCAAGGAGTCGCTCTTCCGCAAGGTCGCCTCCTTCGAGCAGGCGGAGGAGGGCCAGGAGGTCGAGATCGCGCTGCAGTGGAACGCGGGCTACCACGAGTCGATCCACTCCTTCGCCAACGGCATCTCCACCATTGAAGGCGGGATGCACGTCGAGGGGTTCTCCAAGTCGTTGACAAACGTGGTGAACCGCTACGCCCGTGCCCGCAACCTCCTCAAGGAGAAAGAGGAGAACCTGAAGGGCGAGGACATCCGGGAAGGGCTGACGGCCATCATCTCGGTCCGCCTGCGCGACCCGCAGTTCGAGGGGCAGACCAAGTCGAAGCTTGGGAACACCTCCATCCGCTCCCTGACCGAGCGCACGACGAACCAGAAGCTTTCCGAATGGCTCGAGGAGAACCCGCGCGAGGCGGGCCAGATCGTCCAGAAGTCGATGCAGGCGGCGCGGGCCCGTCTCGCCGCCCAGGGCGCCCGCGACCTCACCCGGCGCAAGTCGGCGCTCGACGGCGCGGGCCTGCCCGGCAAGTTGGCCGACTGCTCGTCGCACAACCCGCGCGAGTCCGAGCTCTTCATCGTGGAGGGGAACTCCGCCGGCGGGTCGGCCAAGGACGCCCGCAACCCGCACACGCAGGCCATCCTGCCCATCAGGGGCAAGATCCTCAACGTCGAACGCGCCCGGATCGACAAGATGCTCAAGAACGCCGAGATCCAGGCGCTGATCTCCGCCATCGGCGCGGGTCTCGCCGAGGAATTCGACGTCGACAAGATCCGCTACCACAAGGTGATCCTGCTGGCCGACGCCGACGTCGACGGCAGCCACATCCGCACGCTTCTCCTGACGTTCTTCTACCGCCAGATGAAGCCGCTGGTGGAGGGCGGGTTCGTGTACGTGGCGCAGCCACCGCTGTACTCGACGCTGGTCGGCAAGGAGAAGATCTACCTCAAGGACGACGCCGCCCGGGACGCGTTCCTGGCCGAGCACCCCGATCACAAGCATGACTTCAACCGGCTGAAGGGCCTCGGCGAGATGGACTACGCCGAGCTGCGCGACACCACGATGGACCCGGGCAAGCGGTCGTTGCTGCAGATCAATGTCGAGCAGGCGGCGACGGCGGACGAGGTCTGCTCCATCCTCATGGGTGACGACGTGGAGCTCCGGCGCCACTTCATCCAGACAAATGCCAAAGACGTCCGTTTCCTCGACATCTGAGCGGCCGGACCGGGAGTAGGGAGCACATGCCACAGTCGACACGCGGCTCGGGCCGCGGGGGAGCGGGCTCGGGCGGGGACAGCGGGACCCCACCCGCGGCCGAAGAGCCGGTCAGCGGTTCCATCGAGCCCATCGAGATCCAGGAGGAGATGGAGCGCTCGTTCCTCGAGTACTCCATGTCCGTCATCGTCGCCCGCGCCCTTCCGGACGTGCGCGATGGCCTCAAGCCGGTGCACCGGCGGATCCTCTACTCCATGTTCGACAACGGGCAGCGTCCCGACCGGCCGCACAGCAAGTGCGCCAAGGTCGTGGGCGAGGTCATGGGGACGTACCACCCGCACGGCGACTCGGCGATCTACGAGGCGCTGGCCCGTATGGTCCAGGAGTTCTCGCTCCGCCACCCGCTGATCGACGGGCACGGCAGCTTCGGCGGTCGGGGCCCCGACGACGGCGCGGCCGCCATGCGCTACACCGAGTGCCGGCTGGCCCCGCTCGCGCTGGAGCTGATGGCCGACATCGACGAAGACACCGTCGACATGGTGGCCAACTACGACGGCTCGGCCCAGGAGCCCGTCGTGCTCCCCGGCCGCTTCCCCAATCTTCTCGTCAACGGGTCGCAAGGCATCGCCGTGGGCATGGCGACCAACGTCCCGCCGCACAACATGGGCGAGGTCATCGACGCGGCCATCCACGTCCTGCACCACCCCGAGGCCACGCCCGACGAGCTGATGGAATTCGTCAAGGGCCCCGACTTCCCGACGGGCGCGCAGATCCTCGGCCGGCAGGGCATCCTCGACGCCTACCGGACCGGACGCGGCTCTATCAAAATGCGGGCGGTCGCCGAGATCGAGGAGGGTCGCACCGGGGACCGCATCGTCGTCTCCGAGCTCCCGTACCAGACCTCGGTCGAGGTGATCGAGCAGAAGATAACCGAGCTGGTGCGTGCCGGCGATCTCGACGGCATCAGCGGGATGCGCAACGCCTCGGCCAACCAGCAGCCGCGGTTGATCATCGAACTGAAGCGCGATGCCAATGCCAACGTCGTGCTGAACAACCTCTACAAGCAGACGCCGCTGCAGACCAGCTTCGGCGTGAACATGCTGGCCCTGGTCGATGGCGTGCCCCGCACTCTCAACCTCGCCCAGGCGTTGTCGCACTACATCGACCACCAGATCGACGTGATTCAGCGTCGCTCGGCGTACCGCCTGGAGAAGGCGCGCAACCGGGCGCACATCGTCGAAGGGCTCTTACGCGCCATCGACATGCTCGACGCCGTCATCGCGACGATCCGCGGGTCCGCCGACCGCCCCGAGGCCCGCACCGCGCTGATGGCCGAGCCCTTCTCGTTCACCGAGGTGCAGGCCACCCACATCCTGGACATGACGCTCGGGCGCCTGACCCGTCTGGGCCGCTCCGAGCTGGAGGCGGAGATGGAGGAACTTCGCGCCACCATCGCCGAGCTCGAGGCGATCCTGTCGGACGACGCTAAGTTGCGCGGTGTCATCGAGACCGAGATGACGTCGATCCGCGACAAGCACAGCAACCCGCGCCGGAGCACGATCACCCACGACCCCGGTGAGATGGGCGTGGAGGACCTCATCTCCGACGAGGAAATCGTCGTCACGATGACCCGGGCCGGCTATATCAAGTCCGTGGCCGCGGCGGCCTTCCGGACCCAGGGTCGCGGCGGACGGGGCGTCCAGGGGGCCCGGTTGAAGGAGGAGGACCTGGTCAGCCAGGTCGTCCACACCTCCGCCCACGCCTACCTGCTGCTCTTCTCGAACCAGGGAAAGGTCTACCGGCTCCGGGGACACGAGATCCCGATGAAAGATCGGACCACGCGGGGGACGGCAGCGGTCAACCTGGTGCCGCTGGCGCCGAGCGAGTCGATCACGGCCATCATCGCGACGCGGGAGTTCGCATCCGATCAATTCCTGGTGTTCGCCACCGCGCTCGGTCAGGTGAAGAAGACCGCGTTGAGCGAGTACGACAAGTCCCGTCGCGAGGGGTTCATCGCCATCAACCTGCGCGACGGCGACGAGCTGGTCCGGGTGGTGGCCACGTCGGGCGACGACGACCTTTTCGAGGTGACGCGCAACGGCATGACCATCCGCTTCAACGAGGGGGACGTGCGGTCGATGGGCCGCGATGCTGCCGGCGTGCGGGGCATCCGCCTGCGCGCCGGGGATGCCGTGGTCTCGCTGGACGTGGCGGCGGACGACACCGACATCGTGATGGTGACCGATGCCGGCTACGGCAAGCGCACCAAGCTCGAGCGCTTCAACCGGCAGGCCCGCGGCGGACAGGGTGTGCGGGGCATCCGGCTGACCGGGAAGCGCGGCACCGTGGTCGCCGCCTTCATGGTCGCCCTCGACGAGGAGATCCTCCTGGTCTCTTCGGGTGGGGTGGTTATCCGTACCCAGGCCCGTGAGATCGCCTCGCAGGGTCGGGACGCCACGGGGGTCCGTGTCATGAACCTCGACGAGGGTCAGAGCGTGGCGGCTGTGGCACGCGTGAACGCGGAGACCGAAGAGGACTGAACCCGTCGACCCAGGCGGAGTCCTTCCGGGATCTAGCCTTCCGGGATCTAGCGGAGATCTAGAAGATGTGCAGGGACGAGATCGGCCAGACGCGCACCTCGACCTTGCCGACGATCAGCGACTTTGTGACCGGTCCCCAGTACCGGCTGTCACACGAGTCGGTCCGGTTGTCGCCCAGGACGAAGTAGTTGTCGGCCGGGACCCGGTACGGTTGGGCCAGATTCGAGGTGTTCCCGGAGGGTCCCGCCACGGTGATGCCCTGCTCGGACGCCGGGAGCCAGGTCTCGTCGAGTCGCTTCCCGTCGACGTAGACGTACCCACGGGAGACCGAGAGGACGTCCCCGGGGAGTCCGATGACCCTCTTGACGAGGTCGTTCACCTCGGGGCCGCCACAGTTCTCGGCCGGCGGCCGTGAGAAGACCACGATGTCGCCCCGGTTGAGGCCGTGGAGGTGGTAGCTCAGCTTGTTGACGAGGATCCGGTCGCCGATCTGCAGTGTCGGCTCCATCGACCCCGAAGGGATGAAGAAGGTCTGCACCACGAACGCCCGTAGCAGGACGGCCACCAGGATCGCGACCAGGACGACGATGATCGCCTCGGTGATCCAACGCGTCGGGCGGGGGTTTGCCGGTTGAACCGCGGGGGCGGGCTCGGCTCCGGGAGGCCCGTCCGGAGGCGGTTCGTGGACGGCGACCACCGGTTCGTTCGATTCGGGCGTCACCGTACGCAGGCTAGACCGAGGCGCGGGGTGTCCGGGGCTCAGGCCGGGGCTGGGATCACTGAAGCCGTGTCGCGGCCAGGACCGGATGAGCGCGCCCGGCAGGGCGCCGGTGGCTGCGCCGTCGCGGACGGTCTCGACCCCATTGACCAGGACGCGCACGACCCCGTGCGAGCCTGCATAGAGCCGAGGGGTGTCGCCGGGGAGGTCGCGCACGAGCCGTGCGGGCTCGGACGCGACCCTCTCGGGGTCGAAGACGAACACGTCGGCGATGGAGCCCTCGCGGAGCAGGCCCCGATCGCGCAGCCCGAAGAGCTGGGCGGGCTGCGCCGTCAGCATGTGCACAGCCTTCTCCACCGGCACCAACTTGCGGCCGCGCAGGCAGTCACCGAGGAAAGCGGTCGGGTAGCTCGAGCCGCACATGCGATCGAGGTGCGCTCCGGCATCGGATCCCCCGACCATGGCACGAGGGTCGCTCCAGATCTCCGCCCGCATCCCCCAGGTGGCCTCGTCCCCGTCGTCGGTATTGGGCCACAGGACGGTGCGCAGATCGTCGGCCAGCACGATGTCGAGGAGGGTGTCGAAGGGGGCCGTTCCCCGCTCCGCGGCGATGTCCGCCACGCTGCGGAACGCACACCCGTCGTTGGAAGGCGCGTACGTGTCCCCGATGACGTAGGTAGCCCAGCGGGCGAGGCCGCGGAAGACCCCCGCCTCCTTGCTGTGCGCCCGCTCGTCGAGCAGGGCGCGAACGGCGGGGTCGGCCAGCTGGCGCATCCGCTCCGCCACGGGGAGCCCCATGACGTCGCCCCACCCTGGAATGAGGAAGAGCGCGCAGTGCGTGCGGAAGCTCATGTTCATCGGGACGAGCGTCGGCATGGTGAGGGCCACGATCTGCCCGCCCGCGGCGGCTGCCGCGGACGAGGCGGACAGCTGATGCTCGATCCGGTCGGCGGAGCGGGCGTCGACCGTCAGGACGTTCCAGTTGAGGGGGCGGCGGGCGGTGACGCTCATGGCGGTCATGAGGTCCACCTCTTCGGGGGTGAACGAGTCCAGACATCCGTTGGTGATGTACTCGAGGGTCGTGCCCTCGTGGGCCGCTACCTCCTCGCAGAAGGCGAGCATCTCGCGGCGATCGGCGTAGCGCGAACTGATCGGACGACCGTCGCCGTCGGAATGGGTACGGGACTGCGAGGACGAGAACCCGAGCCCCCCGGCCTCGAGGGATTCGGCGAGCAGGGCACGCATGGCGGCGATCTCGTCGTCGGACGCCACCTCCTCACCGCGGTCGGCGCCCATCACCTTGCGCCGAAGGGCGCAGTGCCCCACCAGGAACCCGGCGTTGACGCCGAGCCGGCCGTCCAGCGCGTCGAGGTACTCCCCGAAGGTCGACCAACTCCACGGCACGCCGTTCTCCAGGGCGGCGAGGGGCATCCCCTCGACCTTGGCCATCATTTGACGGATGTAGTCCGCGTCCTCGGCGTTGATGGGGGCGAGAGTGAACCCGCAGTTGCCCCCGATGACACTGGTCACACCGTGCACGTTGGAAGGGGAGGCCAGAGGGTCCCAGAAGAGCTGCGCGTCGTAGTGCGTGTGGGGGTCGACCACACCAGGCATCACGGTGAGGCCGCCGGCGTCGAGCTCCGTCGCCCCTGCCTCGTCGATCTGGCCGATGGCGACGATACGACCGTCCCGGATCCCGACATCGGCGAGGCGGCCGGGCTCCCCGGTCCCGTCGATGACCGTGCCGGATCGGATGACGTAGTCGAGCATGGAACCTCCGGGGGCGGGCGCGGTCGGGTGGGGAGCAAGCGCCGAAATCTGACGACCCGTCAGCTTACAGGGCACGCAAGCGCGGGCCCTTGGGACGCCTCACACCAGCTTGTCCCGGGGGGAGTCTCCACCTGTGACGGCGGATGACGACCGCCGTTCCCTGCCGCAAACGGGCCTCAACGGCCCTCCGGCGGATGGTCAGGCCGCGTGTCATTTCGTGGTGGGCCCGACAGCAGCTGGTCCGTCCGGTCGAAGACGGCCAGGGTCGAATTTCCGCCTCGAGGTCGAGCTCTCCAGCATCCGGTCGAAATCGACGAGAAGGATGGTAGGGCGCTCGAGCAGATGTTCACGCGCATCGGGGCCGTCCAACCGTGCCGTCTGTCGCTGCGCTGCCCGCACGGGTCACACCGTCTACCCGCGTGGGGCTCCTCGAGCCGATCCTTCCTCCGAACCTCTCCACTCCGAAAGCGGAGGTCATGGCGGTCGGGCCGGGGGCGGGCGCAATCCCCATTCCCGGACGCACGAGGAGACCCCGGTCACACGGGTTCCGGCAACCCTTGTGGACGACGGTTCCTTCCTGGGAAACCCCCGTGTGTGTCAAGTCTTCCCCAAGTCTTCCACAGCCTGTGCCCGAGCCGTCCCCACCCTCGTGCTTTCGCGTCACGACGCCACGTGCTTTGCTCTGTCCGTGCCTGCCGCCAGACCATGTGACCCGACGCAACCTCCCCGGTGCTGAACCTCCAGTCCTCGTCCGAAGGGGTCCTTCCGGGGCAGCTGCTCGAGCGCGCCATCCGGGCCGGCTACATCGACGCCGGGCGATTCAACATCCCTGAAACCAACGTGCAGCCGGCAAGCCTCGACCTGCGCCTCGGCGAGCGGGCGCTGCGAATCCGTTGCAGCTTCCTGCCGGGGACCGATTCGGTCGAGCGGAAGCTGAAGGACTACATCCTCGACGAGATCGATCTCCGCGGCGACGGGGCCATGCTCGAGGCGCGGTGTCCCTACCTGATCGAACTGAAGGAGCGCCTCGACCTTCCGGCCGGGTTGCGCGGCAAGGCCAATCCCAAGAGCTCGACCGGTCGCATCGATGTCTTCACCAGGGTCATCACCGATCACAGCGACCGGTTCGACGAGGTGGCACCGGGCTATCACGGCCCCCTCTACCTGGAGGTCGTGCCGCTCTCGTTCGCCGTCCGTGTCCGGGAGGACCTGACGCTCAACCAGTTGCGGTTGTCCATCGGCCGGCCGTGGCTGAGCGATGACGAGGTCCGGCAGACGCACCTCGAGGAGCCGATCCTGTACAAGGCGGGCTTGCCGGTGGCCGTCGACGACCTGGTCCTCTTGAACGGGCTCTTCCTGGGCCTCGATCTGCGGGGGGACGAGCGCGGACAAGTCGGGCACAGCACCCGTGACAGTGCGCCGTTGCTCGATCTGACATCGAGCGGCGAGGTCGACCCGTTGCCCTTCTGGGACCCCGTCTTCCGCGAGGAGGGCGACCGCCTCGTCCTGTCCCCGAAGCGCTTCTACCTCTTGATGTCGAACGAGGCCGTCAGTATCCCGCCCAACCTGGCGGCCGAGATGACGGCGTACGACCCGACCAGCGGGGAGCTTCGCACCCACTACGCGGGATTCTTCGACCCCGGCTTCGGCTTCGACCCGACCGGAGGGTTCCGGGGCTCGCGTGCCGCGCTCGAGGTGCGCGCCCACGACGTGCCCTTCATGGTCGAGAACGGTCAGGCGGTGTGCAAGCTGACGTTCGAGCGCATGCTCGAGCAGCCGACCTCGCTCTACGGGTCGGGAATCGGTTCGTCCTATCAGCAACAAGAAGAGACGCTCAGCCGGTACTTCCGCCGCTCACGCGGGTAGCACCTCCGCGGTGGACTGCAGGGCGGACCGACGGATCGTGCGCCGAGTCGACCACGGGTGACCGAACCGGCGAACGACGCCAGTGCGGGCGCGAAATCGGCTGCGTTCCGGAGGGCGCGGCGCAACAGGCGCGCGAAGGATGACGGTCGTGACATCGCAATAATCGCGCACGTTTCGACGGGCGAAGGGGATTTCCCGTTTCGAGGGGTCTACGCGATGGTGGGAGCTCGAGGCGGGTGCGTGCTCTACACGGAAGAGGCAGGACCTCGTGGGCGGAATCGACATGTCATCGATCCGCGCCGGGACTTGCAGCCTGATTCGGGCGGCTGGTGTGCGAGCGTCGTGACTGCTGGGGGACGTCGATCATGACCGTCGCGAACCAATCGATCTCGGTGGCGGGGTCGGTGACCAAGGTGGTGGCCACGGTGGTCGGAGGGCCTCGGACAGGTGGTCTGTTCGACAACGTGCTGACAACGGTGGAACGGAATCACGCGCACTGCTATTGTCGGAGTGCTCCGCCGGGTCCTTGCGGATGCGGACGGCGCGTTTGACAAGGTTCAGACAACGGCGTTCCGCGCCGCGGGATTTCTGCACGGGCGTGCGGTCGAACTTCGCTTTCCCGTGTTGACACAGGGGTTTAAGGCGATTCCCGCCCGTTTCCGGCTTCCTGGCACTTACCCCGGTTCCCTCCCTGTAAAATGAGCCAGGACCGAGGGGAAGTCGAGTCTCACAGGCGGGACTCCGAGCGGCGTGCGCAAGCCTGACGGACGATTGCTTTGGAGGGGTCATGGGGGGGTCGAAGCAAGAAGCGGGGAGTGCGAGCGAAGACGCGACCTTGGAAGAGGTCTTTGCGTCTCGCACGTTCGGACACCCGGTTCCCGAGGTTCCCGTCGTGGCGGCGGTGGTCGCTGCACCCAAGCCGTACTTCGCCCGCAATCGGTTCATCGCGTCGGGAGCGGTCGCTGCCGCCGCGCTGTCGATCGTGGCGGGGTTGAGCATCGGCTCGGGTCGGTTGAGGCCACCCGTGATCTCCGCCCGTTCGGCGGGCCCCGGCGCTCCTGATTTCGGCACAACGCCGACCACGACTGGTCCCGCGGTCGCGGCACCAGCGGCACCAGCGGGAGCGGCAAGCCCGAGCAACGCCGGAGCCGGCAATCAGCCCCAGGGCATCGCGCAACGCTCGGGCGGCGGGACACCGGTCTTGCCCGTGCATACGGTTGCCATCAGTAGTTCGTCGCCCCCGAGCGGAGGGCCCACCCTGACCGCCACCCTGACCGCGGTCGGGACGGGCTCCACCGCCCCGGCCGGGGCCGGGTCGGGTACGCCAACATCGACCCCGACAGGGACCACGGCGACGCCCACCACCACCACGACGACACCTCCGAGCACGACGACCACCATTCCGGTCTCTTCAGCGGCCGGTGGTCCCGCACCCGGAAGGGGCCTCGGGAGCGGCAGCGGGAGTGGCCTCGGGAGCGGCAGCGGGAGTGGCCTCGGAAGCGGCAGCGGGAGTGGCCTCGGGAGTGGCAGCGGGAGTGGCCTCGGAAGCGGCAGCGGGAGTGGCCTCGGGAGTGGCAGCGGGAGTGGCCTCGGGAGTGGCAGCGGGAGTGGCCTGGGAAGCGGTAGCGGGAATGGCCTCGGAAGCGGCAGCGGTAACGAGAGCGGCCTCGGAAGCGGCAACGGCGACAGCAACGGCAATGGCAATGGGCCTGGCACCTTGTCGGCTCCGGCTCCGGCTCCGGTTCCCGTTCCGCCGCCAGTCCCAGTTCCGGCCCCAGTGCAGCTCCCGCCGGAGGCGGTGCCATTCCCAGTGCCCGGCCAGGAGGACGGACACGGCCCAGGCCAAGTCAGCAGTGGCAGCCCGTTGGGTTCGACGTCCCCCGGGCGCCCCTGACCTATTGGCGGCGGCACTGATCACGTGACGGCGGGACGAGGCCTTTGATCCCAGGGCATCGGCTGGTAAGCATGCGGATGTCGGCACTGTCGTGTCCCGGCACAAGCGAGGTCAGCCATGAACTACACGAATCTTGGAACGTCTGGACTGCGGGTCTCGAGGGTCTGCCTCGGCATGATGGGTTTCGGCAACGGCAGTGACCGACCGTGGGTCATCGACGAGGATGCGGCCGAGCCCATCGTGCGGGCTGCGGTGGAGGGTGGCGTCACCTTCTTTGACACGGCCGACGCCTACTCCGGGGGCGCCAGCGAGGTGGCAACGGGGAGGCTGGTCCGGAAGTTCCTGACCCGGGACGAGGCCATCGTCGCCACCAAGGTGTTCATGCCCGTCGGCGCGGGCGAGAACGGCGGGGGACTGGGCCGCAAGCACATCCTCTCGGGCATCGACACGTCGCTCAAGCACCTCAAGATGGACTACGTGGACCTGTACCAGATCCACCGCTGGGATCCCCGGACGCCCATTGAAGAGACGATGGAAGCGCTCCATGACATCGTTCGGGCCGGCAAGGCGCGCTACATCGGGGCCAGCAGCATGTTCTCCTGGCAATTCGCCAAGGCGCAGTACACGGCGGAGGCACACGGCTGGACGAAGTTCGTCTCCATGCAGAACCACTACAACCTCATCTACCGGGAGGAGGAACGCGAGATGATCCCTCTCTGCCTCGATCAGGGCGTCGGGTGCATCCCCTGGAGCCCGCTGGCGCGCGGGGTGCTGGCGGGAAACCGCACCCGGGACGGCGGCCGGCTCACCACCCGTTCCAGTACGGACGCGTTCACCGACTACCTCTACGACCAGCCGACCGACTTCGACGTCGTCGATGCCGTCGTCGAGGTGGCGGCGGCGCGCGATGTGCCCCCGGCACAGGTTGCGTTGGCCTGGCTGCTGGCCAAGCCGGGTGTGAGCGCACCGATCATGGGATCGACCAAGAAGAGGCACCTCAAGGATGCGCTCGGCGCCGAGGCGCTGACCTTGTCCGAGGACGAGATCGCCGCACTCGAGAAGCCCTACGTACCCCACCCGGTCCTCGGGCACTTCTAGAGATCTGGTCCGGGTGGTCCACTAAGGCTAGGGTCGCCCGCGGCCGAAGCCACAGCAGCCGAGATCGGGGGTCGCATGCGGGTCGAACTCACGGTGGCCGACTTCCTCAACCGCGCCGCGCTGGTCTACGGGCATCGGGTCGCAGTGATCGACGAGCCTTCCGTGCCGGGCTCCTACGGGACACTCACCTACGGTGAGCTCGAGGGCCGAGCCAGGGGCATGGCTCTCGCGTTGGACGACCTCGGGGTCGACCACGGCGAGCGGGTGGCCATCGTCAGCCCGAACTCCGGGCGGTTCCTGACCGCCTACTTCGGGGTGAGCGGCTACGGCCGCGTCCTGGTACCGATCAACTTCCGGCTGGGTTCCGACGAGATCGCCTACATCGTCGAGCACTCCGGGGCGTCAGTCCTCCTTTACGACCCGGACCTCACCGCCGAGGTGAGTTCCATCAAGGTCGCCCACCGGTTCTGCCTGGACGGTGTCGACGACGCTGCCCTGTTTGCACCCGCAGAGGCCGACGCCGTCCCCAGGGCGTGGGAGCCCGAAGAGGACACGGCCTGCTCGGTGAACTACACGTCGGGTACCACGGCGCGGCCGAAGGGCGTGCAGCTCACGCAGCGGAACTGCTGGCTCAACGCCGCCACCTTCGGGTGGCACACCGGAGTCGACGATCGCGACGTGCTCCTGCACACGCTGCCCATGTTCCACTGCAACGGTTGGGGCATGCCCTACGCCGTGACCGGCATGGGCGGCATGCACGTCGTGCTCCGCAAGGTCGATGGGGAGGACATCCTGTCGCGGATCGAGCGATACGGGGTCACATTGCTCTGCGGTGCGCCCGCCGTCGTCGCGGCCATCCTGGGCGCGGCGGAAGCGCGCGCCGCCGAGGGCCGCCCCGTACCCGGACAGGGCACTGTGCGTATCGTCGTGGCCGGCGCGCCGCCCCCGTCGAAGACCATTGAGCGGGTCGAATCCGAACTCGGATGGGAGTTCATTCAGATCTACGGGCTCACCGAGACGGCGCCCCTCCTCACCATCAACCGCTCGCCCTCGGAGTGGGACCATCTCGGCGCCGCGGCCCGCTCGCAGCTGCTCAGCCGCGCCGGCGCCCCCGCGTTGGGGGTGCAGATCGCTATCGACGAGGAGGGCGAGGTTCTGGCCCGCTCGAATCACGTGTTCGCCGGCTACTGGGAGCAACCCGTCGAGTCGGCGGCGGCGCTCCACGGAGGCTGGTTCCACACGGGCGACGGCGGTCATCTCGACGGGGCACATGTGGTGATCTCGGACCGCAAGAAGGACGTGATCATCACGGGGGGCGAGAACGTGTCGTCCATCGAGGTCGAGGACTGCCTCTACCAGCATGAGGCCGTCGCCGAGGTGGCGGTGATCGGCGTCCCGGACGAGAAGTGGGGGGAGACGATCAAGGCGCTCGTGGTCGTGCGCGACGGGTCCACCGTCACCGAGTCCGACCTCATCTCGCATTGCCGCGAGCGGCTCGCGCACTTCAAGGCGCCCACCAGCGTGGAGTTGCGCCCCGCCCTCGACCGCACGGCGACAGGGAAATTGCAGAAGTACAAGTTGCGCCAGCCCTACTGGGAGGGCCAGGAGAAGCTGGTCAATTAGGGAGCTTCAGCGGGAAACGTCAGCGTCCCCCCCGCTCCTCCAGGACGAGGTGACCCCGCCGGTCGAACGCGGCGGCGACCTCGCCGGCGATCAGTCGGCGCAGCGGGTCCCCCACGATCGTGCGCCGCCATCCGTCGTCGAGCCGGCTCGGCTCGCCGCAGAGCAGCTGGGCGATGTCGGCCCGGGTCGCCAGCAGGCCCTGGTCGAAGTCGAGGTCGTCCGCGATCTGGCGCACGACGCCCGAGCACACGGCGACCGCGGCCGGAGGGGCCGGCGCGTCCCTCCCCTCGGAAGGCATGCGGATCTGGTCCGGAGGCAGGGTAAGGCCGCGCTCGACCGCCCGCAGGATCTCGGCTGCCCGGCCCTGCGCCAGATGGCGGCCGTCGACGCCACGGGAGCCGCGGAGCTCGTCGCCGTTACGGGGCGGCCGCTGGGTGATCGCCAGTAGCCCGAGGTCCGACAGCACCATGCGGCGGGGCCGGTTGGTCTCGGCGGCGGTGCGCTCGCGCCACGCCGCCACCTCCTGCGCGACGGCGCGGGATCGCCGCGACATGCCCCGGATGTCGCCCAGCTTCCACCAGGCCTCCTCGGGGACGCGGACCGGGGTTCGGTCGCCGAGCACCTGATCGCATTCGCTGAGGGCCCACTCCAGCCGTCCCAGCGCGCGCAGACGGTCCGTGAGCACGTTCCGCAGCTCGAGCAGGTGGGCCACGTCGTTGAGGGCGTAGGAGATCTGGCGCTCTGACATCGGCCGGACGAGCCAGTCCGAGAGCCGGTCGGCCTTGGGCAGGGAGATCCCCAGCATCTGGTCCACGAGGCGTGACAGCGACGGTGTGGAGAGGCCGAGGAATCCGGCGACGATCTGCGTGTCGAACACGGAGGTCGGGATGGCCCCGCAGGCCGCCATGAGCACGTCGAGGTCCTGCGACGCCGCGTGCGCCACGGCGACGCCGGGGCCTCCGAACAACCCAGCGAGCGGCGCCGGGTCGACGGCGAGCGGGTCGATGAGCGCCGTCTTGTCGGCCCAGGCGATCTGGATCAGCGCCAGGTCGGGCACGTACGTGCGCTCGGTGTGGAACTCGGTGTCGAAACCGTAGGCGTCCTGCTCTGCGACCTCAGCAACGAGGGCCTCGAGGCTCTTGGTGTCGGCCACGATGGTCGCCGGTACGGTCACCGCCGAGTGGCCGCGGCGGACGGCCCAGGGTCAGTTGGGCTCGTCTTCACGGCTGGCGAGGATGGCTCGATGGTCCCGACTCGTTGCGCTTCGATTGTTCCGGGCCACTCGCCGGGTGGCAGAGAGGGCCACCGCGGTTCGTCAAGCGGCCCCGAGGTTTCTCCGCCGAGGTTAGCGCAGACGCGAGGCCCACCCGACCCGTGACGGCCCTTCGCCCCTGGTCAGGGCCGATTCGGGGCACTGAGGGGGGGCGCGCGGGCCCACCGGGTCCACGCGGGGGTCATTCACACGATCAGGAGTATCGGCCCTGTTGGTCGGATCCGATTCCGGCAAAATCATGGGCGATGTGGACCCCTGCCGCCGGTTCGGCAACCTCCTGGTCGAACGTGAGCGATCAGAAAGCCAGCTCGAACCCCGGGGGCGGACTTTCTTACCTCGAGGACAACCGGCGGATCAAGGTCGCCTGGCGGCTTCGGCTGCCCCGGCGATCACTTCCTCGGATTGATCGCTTTGCGCTCGGCGAGCACGGCGGCGTAGACGGCTGCCTCGGTGCGGCGGCGCATGCCGAGCTTCGAGAGGAGGCTCGAGACGTAGTTCTTGACAGTCGCCTCGGCCAGGAAGAGCTTTTCGGCGATCTGGCGGTTCGACTGCCCCTGCGCGATGAGCTCGAGGACCTTGCGTTCCTGCGGCGTCAGGATGGTGAGGCGTGACTCGGCCTCCCGATCCTTTCTCAGGCGGTCGAACAGCTCCTGCGTCAGCACCGGGTCGAGCAGGGAGATGCCCTGGCTCACCCGCCGGATGTCACCCAGGAGGTCACCGCCGCCCACCTCCTTCAGGACGTAGCCCGAGGCGCCGGCCATGATCGACGAGAACAGGGCGTCGTCGTCCGAGTACGAGGTGAGCATCAGGCACCTGACCTGTGGTGTGGAGGACTGGACCTCCCGGCAGACCTCGATCCCGTTGCCGTCGGGCAGGCGCACGTCGAGGATGGCCACGTCGGGCACCAGCTCGCGGATCAGTCGCAGCCCCTGCTCGGCCGTCCCTACCTCGCCGACGACCTCCATGTCGTGTTCGGCCTCGAGCAGCGTGCGCAGGCCCGTCCGCACGAGTTCGTGATCATCGAGGAGAAACACCCGAATCGTCATTTTTCCCAATAGTGCCACGCCCCCGTCGCCGTCCTGCCATCGGGCCGCAGCGCCCCTCTTGGGCCCCCTGGCCGCATGGAGGATGGGTCCCCCTCTATCCTTGACGTCTCGTGCAGCCCTTCGACCGGATCGACGATCCCGCCAAGCTGCGCCGATTGGTGCAGGCGATCCTCATTCTCGACGCCGAGCTCAACCTGCCGGTGGTGCTCCGGCGGATCAGCGAGGAGGCTCGTGACCTGGTGGACGCCCGGTACGGGGCACTGGGCGTCCTGACCGAGGACGGACGGGCTCTGGACCCATTCCTGACCATCGGCCTGAGCCCCGAGGAGGAGCGGGCCATTGGCGCCCGCCCCACGGGACGCGGCGTCCTCGGCACGCTGATCGCTCAGGGCAAGCCCCTCCGCCTGGCCGACATCGCCTCCAGCCCGGAGAGCTTCGGATTCCCGGCACACCATCCGGCCATGACGTCCTTCCTCGGTGTCCCGGTCCGGGTGCACGGCGAGGTCTATGGGATCCTCTACCTGACCGACAAGAAGACCGCACCGGAATTCTCCGAGGACGACGAGGAGCTGGTCCTGGCCCTGGCCATGGCCGCGGGCATCGCCATCGAGAACGCGCGGCTGCACGGCCTGGTGCGCGACCGGGCGCTCACCGAGGACCGGGACCGCATCGCCCGCGACCTGCACGACTCGGTGATCCAGCGCCTCTTCGCCATAGGGTTGTCGCTGCAGGGGACAGCCCGCCTGGTCGAGCGGCCTGAGGCCGTCATGCGTATCGGGGAGGCGATCCACAAGCTCGACGAGACCATCCGCCAGCTGCGCAAGGCCATCTTCGACATCGAGCTCACGATCAACAAAGAGGGGCTGCATCCAAAGGTCCTCGACCTGGTCCACGAGCTGCGGCCGGTACTCGGCATCCTCCCGCAGGTCTCGTTCAGCGGCCCGGTCGACGCGGTAATCAGCGACTCGCTGGCGGAGGAGGTGCTCGCCGTGCTCCGGGAGGCCCTGACGAATGTCGGCAAACACGCTCGGGCCTCCCAGGTCGTCATCACGATCGCCGTCGGCGACGAGCTGCGTCTTGTCGTCGCCGACGACGGGGGCGGCATCACCGACGCGTCTGCGGCGGGTCTCGGACTCAAGAACCTCCGCCATCGGGCTGAGCGGCTCGGCGGGGGGGTGGAGCTCGGCACCTCCCGGGAGGGGGGCACCCGGCTGACCTGGCACGTCCCCCTGGAGGCCGGCGCCTGACCCACACCGGCCTGCCTACGGCCCGACGCCGGGCGGGCCGCTCGTGACCGACGACATTCGGATGGTCCCTCGCCGAGCGCTCGAAGGATCAGGCGATCAGGCGATCAGGCGACCTGGCGGGCCGGCGGCCCGGCGGCGCCAGCCCGGCGAGGACGGCACTGTTTCCGGTGGCCACCACCTCGATGACCGCCATCGTTTCGATGTCGGCTCCTGTGAAGGCCGGTCCGCTCTAGCCGGTCTCTCGCGGCAGCGAGCAGGGTCCCTGTCGCCGTCGTAGCATCTCTGACCTAGCCCGGCCCGTCGCCGCTCGGCACCTCAGCCATCTGGGGGAGTGGCGGGCGGAGTTGCGGGGAAGGGGATCGAAGATGACCACGACAGCGCTGAGCGCACCGATTCCGAAGCGGGGGCTGGCGAACGCCTTGGGGAGGCGACAGCTCTACAAGTACCCCAACACGTGGCCGCGGCTCGGGTATCTGACCATCGTCGTACTGACGACGATCATGCTGTATTACCTCTACTACGTGGAGGGCGCGGTCACGCCGCTGATGCTGCCCTACTACCACATGTCGTTCCAGTTCTTCTTGTACCTCTTGGTCGTTTCCAACGCGATCGGTGCCTTCAGCGCGTTCATCGGGGGCCTGTCGGACAAGATCGGGCGGGCCAATCTCACCATCTACGGGACTCTTGTCGTCGCGCTGGTCCAGCTCGCCGTCCCTCACATCCACGACAAGTGGGGGTTCGCCGCGGCGTACTGCGTGATCGGGTTCGTGGAAGGGGTCATCCTTGTCTCGACGCCCGCGCTGATGCGTGATTTCTCGCCCCAAATGGGTCGTGGCGTGGCGATGGGATTCTGGGCGCTCGGCCCCACCATGGGCGCGCTGTGCGCCAGCCTGGTGGCCACCCATACGCTGGACCACCTCCACCCGTGGCAGGACCAGTTCATCATCTCGGGGCTCATCTGCCTGGGCGTGGTCATCATCGCGTTCTTCTTCCTGCGCGAGCTGTCGCCGCAGCTGCGCGACCAGCTCATGGTCAGCGAACGCGAGCGCGCGCTCGTCGAGGCGCGCGCCAAGGGCATTGACGTGGAGGCGGCCACTGCGCACCCGATCCGCTCCATGATGAAGCTCGACCTGATCTCCTCGTCAATTGCAATCTCGGTCTTCCTTCTCTTCTATTACGCCTCGGTGAGCGTGCTCACCATCTACTGGGTCGTCATCTTCAACCGATCGACGCCCCAGGCGAATGGGATCAACGTCTGGCTCGCCGCCTTCCTTTCCGCGGGGCTGGTCGTGGCCGGCTTCCTCTCGGACTTGGTGCGGGTCCGCAAGCCGTTCATGCTCTTCGGGGCGGTCTGCGCCATGGTGATGTTGGGCTTCCTCATCGTCCAGACCGGCCACCCCCATACCGGCTACTACGCCAACGTCCTCGTCATCGTCCTGCTGGCGGTCTCCATCTCCATCGCCTACGCGCCGTGGATGGCGAACTACACCGAGCAGGTCGAGTCCCACAACCCCGCCCTCACCGCCTCGGGGCTCGCGGTGTGGGGATGGATTCTCCGCATCACGGTGGCCCTCTCCTTCCTGGTGCTGCCGTACGTGATCACCACCTCGACCGTCCTGGTCGACAACCAGACGGCGGCTACCGCGTTGCAGGCGATCCAGGCCGCGGAGCCCTATGCCCCGCCCACCACACCGCCTGCGTGCAACCCGAAGTCGGCACCCGCTTCTGTGATCACCGGGCTGCAAGCCACGAACGAAGCCGGGCCGCAAACACTGGCCACCGTCCTCGCCACGTGTAACTCGACCCACAACCTTGGCCAGGCGCTGACCGCCGCGGGCGGCCTGGCCAACCCACAGGTCCAGGGCCTCTTGGCCTACAACCCGCTCGCCAAGGCCATTCAAAATGGCCAGACGGTGAGCCAGTCCGAGATCAACACCAAGGTGGGGGTGCATTCGCAGAACCTGGCCGGCCTCCTGGTTGCCGAGCAGAAGCTGGTGCCGGCGCAGAAGACCTCCCCCGGGGAGTGGAAGCGGTGGTGGGGGGTGTGCCTCATCGGGCAGCTGGTTTTCGCCGTGCTGGTCTTCTTCATGCGGGGGCGCTGGAGCCCGAGGGCGGCCCGCCGCGACCTCGAGGAGCACGATCGGATGGTGACCGAGGAGCTGGCCAACCTCGCCCGGGAGCCGGCTCCGGTGGGGTAGAACGGCGCGTCCGGGGACCACGCGGGCTCCGTTCCACGGGCACGGATCGGGCTCGGGTGCCTGCTACCTCCATCCCCCCGATGGGCAGCGCCGTACCCCAGCCCGTAGGGTGGCCTATCGGCGCTCTGCGGGGAGGAACACCAGATGGCTCTGGCTCTTGAAGGTCTGCGGGTCATTGATGCGGACACGCACCTGACCGAGGCCCACGATCTGTGGACCAAGCGCGCCCCGGCCGAGTACGCGGACCGCGTGCCCCACGTGGTCGAGGTCGACGGGAAGCCCATGTGGTACGTCGACGGCGCCGAGCTCGGCTTCGCGGGCGGGGGCGGGGTGATCGACCGCCAGGGCGGCAAGGGCCGTGCCGCCGAGGCGCTCTTCGAGTGGACACAGGACCAGATCCACCTCGGGGCCTTCGACATTCCCGCCCGCATCGACGTCATGAACGACTCGGGGATCCACGCACAAATCTGCTTCCCCAATTCCATCGGTCTCGGCGGCCAGGGCATCTCGGACATCGTGAAGGATCCTGCGCTCCGCCTGCTCTGTGTGCAGATCTACAACGACGCCATGGCGGAGGTGCAGGCGGACTCCGGCCGGCGCCTGCTCCCGATGCCGGTGCTGCCGGCGTGGGACGTCGACGAGGCGGTGGCCGAGGCCAAGCGGGTCGCCTCGCTCGACCTGCGCGGCGTCAACATCACGTCGGACCCCAACGACGTCGGCGGCCCGGACCTCGCCAGCCGGGCCTGGGACCCTCTCTGGGAGGTCTGCTCCGACCTGGAGCTGCCCGTGCACTTCCACATCGGCGCCAGCCTCACCACCATGACCTACTTCGGCACCTATCCCTGGGAGTCGCAGGACGAGGACACCAAGCTGGCCATCGGCGGGACGCTGCTCTTCATCGGCAACGCGCGGGTGGTGACGAACATCATCCTTAGCGGCATGCTCGACCGGCACCCACAGCTGAAGATGGTCTCGGTGGAGAGCGGCGTGGGGTGGATCCCGTTCATCCTCGAGGCGCTCGATTACGAGATGTCCGAGAATGCGCCAAAGCAGCTGGAGGGGATGGCGATGCTCCCCTCGGAGTACTTCAAGCGGAACCTCTACGCGACGTTCTGGTTCGAGAAGAACAACCTGCCGACGCTCATCGACGCGGTCGGCGCGGACAGCATCCTCTTCGAAACCGACTTTCCGCACCCGACCTGCCTCTACCCCAAGCCGCTCGACACGGTGGCCGAGAAGATGTCGACCTTGGCCCCCGAGGTGCAGCGCAAGATCCTGGGCGAGAACGCCGCGAAGCTCTACCGGCTCTGAGCTAAGTTCGGGCGGCGCCTCTCTGGCGGGCGGCCACCTTCGAGGGAAGGAGAGTGCGCCGGCCCACGGATTGGAACCGACACTCCTATGCGACTCCTCCTCGTTTCAGATCTGCACTATTCGCTGCCGCAGCTTGATTGGGTTGTCGGAGCCAGCCCCTCCTTCGACGTAGTCGCCGTGGCCGGCGACAGCCTCAACATCAATTCTCCGGTACCCCTAGACGCGCAGAGCGTTGTCGTGCAGCGCTATCTGACGCTGATTGCCTCGGCCGCACAGCTCGTCGTGAGTTCGGGCAACCATGACCTCACCGGCCCCGACGCGCAGGGGGAGCAGTCAGCCCTCTGGCTGCGTGAGAGGCAGGGCCTCGGCATGAAGACCGACGGGGATTCGGCCTTGTTGGACGACACTCTTATCACCATCTGCCCGTGGTGGGATGGGCCACTGGGCCGCGCTGAGGTCGTTGCCCAGCTCGAAGCCGATGCGGCTCGTCGTCCGCCCACGTGGGTCTGGCTGTATCACTGGCCACCGATCGGCTCGCCAACGTGCTGGACCGGTCGCCGTGACTATGGCGACCCCGACGTGCGCGAGTGGATCGAAGAATTCCAGCCTGACGTCGTCCTGACGGGACACGTCCATGAATCACCGTTCAAGAGTGACGGATCGTGGATGGACCGAATCGGGAACACATGGGTCTTCAACGCAGGCCACCAGATCGGCAAAGTCCCGGCGTTCATCGAGCTTGACCTGACGTTGCAACGGGCTAGCTGGGTCTCCATCATGGGCTCCGAATCGCTCGACATGCACGCACGGGCTGCTCCGGCGCGGACAGTGTTCTGACGGGACCGGCGCTCAACCACTCCTTCTGGCGCTAATACTCGGGATCGGGATCCCGCGCCGAACCAGGCCGTGCCGAGACGGCCTGACGTTCCGCCAGCTGTTCGAGGACGTCTGACACCATGTTGAGACCGGATGCATCGCCATACTGGAACTTGAGGTCAGCGAGATACATCGAGACGAAGTTCAACCGCTCCGCCAAGCCCACCGCAATGAGCTTCGTGATCTCCGGATCACTGAACAAGAACGCGTGACCATCGTCGGCGTAACGCAATCGACTCGGCTCCGTCGCCACAACGGTCGCTCCGTGTTCCGTACCCAACAGGACGGACATCTCTCCGATGATCGCCCCTTCTTTGGAAATGGTGTTCACCGCAACATCGCCCTTGAAGACCTGCAGGGCACCAGAGATCAGTATCCACACGCCTCCACTGGGCCCGCCTTGCGAGACCACAGCGTCGCCCGTACGAAGCTCGACGATGGGGAGGTGCGCGGACAGGCTCACCATGTCGGACACGACCCAAATTGTAGTCGTGCAGAACGAGTGTGGTGGTCACGATTCCCGCCGCTTCGTTCACGCGATGTTCATGTGCATGCACCCCGGTTATAGACCGCGGCCGCCGGAGGGAGTCCACCGCCGGCTACCTTACGCATGTGTCGTTGAGGCTTCGGCGGGCAGCCCATGCAGTGCTACAGGGAGAGACAGCGCTCTGGCCCTCCCTGGCCGCCGGGGCCATCGTCGCCGTGGCGTCGTACTCCGTGGGTCACACGAGCGGCGATCTCGAAGTAAACGTCGCGCTGGCCAGCATGGCGACCTTCCTCTTCGGGGTGCTCATCGCGTTCACCATCGCACGGACGACTGAGCGGCTGGCCGTCGTGCAGAGCCTTGTCAGTCGGGGCAATGCGTGCCTCCTGTCCATCCATCAGATGGTGGCCGTCTTTTCTGACGAAGACGCGGCACAGGTACGTGGTCTCATCGATCGTCAGCTGACCGACCAGATCGACTATCGACTGGTGGACAACCACCTCTCGACGCCCTCCCACATGGCCCTGACCGACGCGGCACTCGCCCTCGAGCCCACAACGTCCCACCAATCGGGCGCGTACCGGGGCCTGGTCGACACCTGTATCGAAATGGCGTCGAACCGGGCGTTGATCGAGGCGACGACCGGCCAGTCCCTCCAGCCGATCGAGTGGATCGGCCTGCTCCTCCTGCTGTTGATCTTGATGGCACTGATCGTCGTTCTTCCTGGCGGGACACTGTGGGGAGCGCTCATCGCCGGCGCGCTGGCCGGCACGCTGGTGCACGCTGGTCGTGCTGCTCCGAAAGCTCGACCTCCTGCGCTGGCACGAACGCAGCTCCATCTGGGAGCCCACGACCCGGCTCTTCCGGAGCATGGGCCTTCACCCCTATGTCCCCCGGGAGGTCATCATCAGCGGTCGCTACCGCCCTTCCGGGCTTGTCCGGGTTGTCGACTACCCGGATCCGTACCCCAACGTCGAAGATCGTCACGCTCGAAGACCTCTCCAGAGGCTCGTTGTGGAGCGCCGAACTGCATGCGGAGGCCAGTCGCGTCGGCGACGGTCGAGGTGAAACTGGTACGCCGACGCCCGTGACGGACGAGACCATGGTCGTGCCTACTGATGTGGGTCATCCCCTGGCGCCCTAGGTTCCGCGGCTCGCCATCGCCACCAAGGATCGGTTTCTCCGCGGCGGAAGGGAAATGCGACAAGGCAGCAGGCAACTTGAAGCTGGCGGGAGAGAACGTGAGAAACGCGTTCAAAATAATGAGCCTTAGCGAGGTTCTCGGCCGTGTCTCGTGGGTAAAGCCCCGTTAGTTGATCATCGAGAAGCGTGTCCCACGGGCACCTGGAAAATGGGGAACGACAATGCTCATACTCTTGCTGGCTCTGTTGGTACTGATTCTTTTCGGCGCCGGATTTGCCGTTCACCTGTTGTGGATCGCGGCTGTCGTACTGGCGGTCGTTTGGGTCGCGAGTTTCGCTCTGAGCCGAGGCTCGAGCCGTGGGTCTCTTCACCGATAGCGGTTTGACCTCGTAATTCGTCCCGGCCGGGTGCACACGTGTGGATCCTGAGGATCCGACGTCCCGTTGAGCGTGACGTCCTTTGAATGTGCGTGCTTCGAAACTCGAAGATGCGGAGCGTCGATCGGAGGTAATGACAATGGCAACGACCACGCAGAGGAAGGTCGCCCGACGCAATGGCAAGCGGGCACAAGGATCGCAGGGTTCGCGCGCCAAGGGCAGCAAAGCCTCGACGAAGAAGGGCCCCGGCATGAGTACCGCGGAGAAGGATCGACTCCCGGACGAGAAGTTCGCCTTTCCCAAGGAACGCAAGGAACCGCTGAATTGACGCCAAGCACGTCCGAAACGCCATAGCTCGCTTTGATCAGGTTGAAGGTGTAAGCGACGCCGAGCGAGACCGGGCTTGGAAGCGGATCGTAACGGCGGCCAAGAACTACGACGTGAAAGTCTCACAGAAAGGTTGGCGGGATCTCTGCAAGGGCGGAAAGGCGAAGAAGCGCTGAGATCCACCGATGCGAGATGGGCCATGGACAGACGGGAGGCGACGCCATCCACGTGGTCAGAAACTCATGGCGCTAAACGATTCGGATCTCAGGAAAGAGGCCATCGAACGGGCGACCACGACGTTCGCAGCCATCCGAGCTCCAAGACTCTATGGTCGAGAACACAACCTCTTCGGGATGCGGCGATGGGGGCTCTTCGGACGCGACTACGAGGACCTGTGGCCCTTCGCCGGCGCATGGTCGGCATTGTGCACGCTGGGATCTCTCCCGGGCCAAAAGGACGCTCTCGATCTGGCCGATGCGATGGTCAACGGGCTCCGTTGCTACAGCAAGGAGTCACAAATTCTCGACACCACGGGCGATGCTGGCTTTGAGTCGGTCGTAAGACCCCCCTTCGGGAGTGGCGGGGACAGGTTCTACGACGACAATGCGTGGCTCGGGCTCGCGCTGGTGCGGCACCACGAAATTGACGAGGAACCCGGAGCTACTGCGGCTTGCCCAGCGGGTCTTCTCCTTCTTGATCTCGGGCTGGTCGACCGATACAACCTGGCAGTTTCGTGGCGGGATCCGCTGGAAGGAACCCACAGGCAATCGCTCCCGCAATGCCTGCGCAAACGGGCCGACCGGGGAACTGGCGGCGCGACTCCACGAGAAATCCGGCGACACGATGTACCTCGATTGGTCAGTTCGCATCTACGAGTGGACACGTGGGGCCCTACGAGGGACTGATGGTCTGTACGTGGATCAGATTGCACCAGACGGTTCACTCACGCCGACCATCTGGTCCTACAACCAAGGGTCGATGATAGGAGCGGGCGTCCTCCTTGCCCGACAAACAAATGATCCGTCTCTTTTGGAGCACTCCGCGGAAACGGCGGGGGCCTACATTGAGAGTCGGGATGTCGCGGAGCTCATGACCCAGGATCCCGCTTTCAACGCCGTGCTCTTCCGGAACCTGCTGGTGTTAGATCAAGTGCGACCCGACGACCGGTACCGCTCATTGGCAGCTAAGTACAGCTCGGGGATGTGGGCGAGCAAGCGGCTGCGTCACGGACTTTTCGCTGGAAATGGTTCACCCCTCAACAATGCCGCGGCGATGATCCAAATCGATGCCCTCGTGGCAGGCGCTCAGCCTCACCCGTGAACACTCAAAATGCCCAGCGGCGAACCCATGGCCGCGGTTGTGTTCGGAACCCGAGCCCACCTCAGTCCGATCGGAGAACCGGGGCCGGCTCCGTGTGGCGGTGAAGCCTGACGTCAGGACCACGACCCCTGCCCCATACGAGTGGGCTACCCGCCAGCCGAAGAAAGGAGCGCGTTATGGGCGACGCCATCGGGCCGCCGGAAGCCGACAATTCCGTCATGATCTGGCAGCCGTTGGCTTGACTTCGGTATCTCCAAACAGCTGCGGGTGGACTTCGAGCCGCTGATGCTCTATGCGCTACGCAGGTGGGGACGAAGTGACGCACCGGCCTGATCGGCGAGGGCTACGGCCACCACTCGAGGTTGGAGCGGCACCTCGTACCCCGGAGTGGGCGTGAGGACAAAACGGCCCAGGGTCTCACCGCGATGCTGGACCATGAGCTCGATCTCGGGTCCGGGAAGCCCAGTCGAACCACAAGGTGGCACTGACTGTGGCCACGAAACCGCTGAAGCGGTTGCCCAGGGCGGCCACGGCGACGATCACGGCGACGAGGATCAGGGCCGATGCCGTGTTCGCGAAATCCGCGCGGAACGGGACCAAGACGGCCGCGACTCCGAGCGGGAGGACGACGGCGGCGACGAGGGCGAGCTGGTCTCGATACGGACGGAACCGGTCCATGGTTGCCTCGCTTCGAATAGTCGTACTCAGTTTCCCACGCCGCGGGCATCGCCGGAAGAGCCGTTGGGGCGCCCCTACGGGCACTTTCGAGCTAGGGACATGGGGTCTAGGTTCGACGCTCATGACCGAGGCAGGGGCGGTTTTGGCGGCACTTGGTCTGGGGTCATGTTGGCTCGTTGTACAAGCGTGCCAAGCGCAACGGTGAGCGGGCCAAGCGCAAAAGAGATTGCGGCTTGCGCACCAATCGTCAAGGTCAAGCTTCCACCTGTGAAGCAGGGCATGGGTCTTGCGATCGCACTACCGACGAAACAGGCGGAGAACCTGATCAAGTCTGGCAATCCAGCGTTGGCCGAGACCGGGCGCATTTTCGCCCAGCCTGAAAATGGGGACGTCAATGTCTATTTGAACGGTCTATTTGAACGCATTTCTCAGCGCTCAGGCCGAGTGCCGGAAGCTCGAGGTGAGATAAGACTTTACGGCCCCAGTTCTGCCGGGTCGCGGCGAGGGATCGGTCGAGGTGGCAGGCTGCACTGGTGGGAGGATCCGGCGTCCTGACGACGTACCTGGGCATTGCTCCAGGCGTCGGAAAGACCTACGCCATGTTGCGGGCGGGCCGACTTCGTTCCGATGCGGGAGAGCGGGTCGTCGTGGGCTGGGTCGAACGCCATGGCCGGGCCGAGACCCGGGCCCAAGTAGGAGACCTGGAGGTAGTGCCACCTCGCTCGGTCGCCTACGAGGGCGGGACCTTCGCCGAGTTCGATGTCGAGGCGGTGATGGCCAGCGGGGCCGGTGTCGCCTTGGTCGACGAGCTGGCCCACACCGTGGTCGGCACGACCAGGCGCAGGTGGCAGGAGGTGGCGGACATCCTGGCGGCCGGGATTGACGTCATGACGACCGCCAACCTGGCCAACTTGGTGTCGGCCCGGGACTACGTGGCGCAACTCACCGGAGCGGGGACGGTGGAGTCGATTCCGGACGAGTTCGTGCGCTCCGGGGAAACCGTGCTGGTCGATCTACCTGCCGATGCCCTCCGTCGGCGCATCGCCGACGGAAAGGTGTATTCAGCCGACCGGGTCGGAGGCGCGCTGGCAGATTACTTCCGGGTGTCCAACCTCCAGGCGCTCAGTGCCCTCGGGCGGGCCTGGATGGACGGAACCCTGGAGGTGGTGGCCGAGGAGATACTCGAGGCGCGCGGGCTCGTCGCTGCGTCCCGCCCGACCGTAGTAGCGGGGGTCTCGGATACCGGCTGGGGCCAGCACGTCATTCGCCGCGCCATCGAACGGGCGCTCGAGGACGACGCCGACCTGCTGGTGGTCCACGTCAGCCTCGACGACGGGATGACCGACCGGCGATCGCAAGCCCACGCCGAGCACCGGGACTTGGTCGCAGAGGTCGGAGGCTTCTACGTCGAGTTGACCGCGGCGTCGGTGCCCGAGGGGTTGGCCCGAGCGGTGCGGGACCACGGCGCTTCCCGACTCGTCGTCGGTCGGCACCGCTCCCGGCTGGCAGAGATCGCGCACGGCTCGATCGTCTCTCGCCTGCAGCGGCTGCTCCCGGAGGTTCGGATCGAGGCGGTACGTGAGGAGTCGGTGTCACCAAACGCGAGCGCCTGACGAGGCCCCAGGTGCTCAGAGCGCCGCCTGGTTCGTCGCTCAGTCTGCGTTATTGCGGCAGAGGCGTGACTGACATCGATTCTCCCGTCTCTTTTGAGGGTAGGTCCATCACAACGCGGTGGGTGCCCCCTTTCGCCGGACTATGGCGCAAAATCGGACGAGACTCGATGCGGGTCAGTGTGGAGCGCCTCCCACTTTCAGCACCTGCTCCCAGTCGTAGGATCACCGCGTCGAGGGAGGAAGCACGGAGATGACCAACTACCAGCCGTCAGACGAGGTTCGGCGCATCCGGGCCCGGCTGAACCACCCGATCATCGACAGCGACGGACACCTGGTCGAGTTCCTCCCCCTCGTTCGGGACCTGCTGGTCGACCTTGCCGGCGAGTCGGTGGCGCAGCGCTTCGACGCACTCGTGCACAGCGGTGAGACGCTCCAAGGAGTGAGCGACTAAATGCGAAAGCGCCACGGCATCACCCAGACGCCCTGGTGGGGCATCCCCACACGCAACACCCTCGACCGGGCTACCGCCATGCTCCCGCGCCTGCTCTACGAGCGCCTCGATGAGCTCGGCCTGGACGTCGCCGTCCTCTACCCGACCTACGGCCTCATCCCCATCCACATCCCCGATGACGAGCTGCGCAAGCCATGGCGGCCGCGTTCAACGCCTACCTCGCCGAGCAATACGCCCCTTCGAGGACCGGCTCATCCCCGTGGCGTGCATCCCCACGTTCACGCCCGAGGAGGCGCTGGCCGAGCTCGAGCACGCTGTGGTCGAGCTCGGTCTCCGGGCGGTCATGATGGACGGTGCCATTTCCCGCCCGATTCCCGAAGGTGGTCCAGGGGCGATCTGGATGGACGGACTCGGCCACGGCTCTCTCTACGATTACGACCCGCTTTGGCGTCGGTGCGCCGAGCTAGGCATCTCCCCAACCTTTCATTCGACAGGCTCGGGATGGGGTTCTCGTATGTCGACAAGCAACTTCGTCTACAACCACATCGGCAACTTCGCTGCCGCCGGTGAACTGACTGCTCGCTCTCTCCTCATGGGTGGGGTGCCGCTACGGTTCCCCGAACTCCGCTTCGCCTTCCAGGAGGGTGGCACCGCGTGGGCCTGCAACCTCTACAGCGACGTGATCGGGCACTGGGAGAAGCGCCATGCCGAAGCGGTGACGCGCTTCGACCCGGCCGAGCTTGATCATGCGATGCTCACTTCGCTGTTCGACCGCTTCGCTGAGGGTCCGGTCCGTGAACGCCTCAGCCGGCTCGACGAGGGTCTCGGCCTGCTGTCCGAGCCGATGGTCGAGGGTGCAAGTATCGACGACTTCGCCGAATCCCTCATCCGTTCACCCAAGGACATTTACGACGTGTTCAACTCCCAGTACTTCTTCGGCTGCGAGGCGGACGACCCCATGGCTGCCGTGGCCTTCGACGAGCGCCTCAATCCGCTGGGAGCCCGCATCCCCGCCCTCTTTGCCAGCGACATCGTCCACTGGGACGTCCCCGACTTCCGCAAGGTGCTCGAGGAAGCGTGGGAGCTGGTCGAGCACGGCCTCCTCGACCCCGAGAGTTTTCGCCACTTCACTTTCGCCAATCCGGTGCGGCTCTGGGCGGGGACGAACCCGGGATTCTTCGAGGGGACATCCGTCGAGGAAGCGGTTAGACAGGAACTGACCCGGCTCTGAGGAACTGTTAAAGGTGCCTCCGTAGGCCGGGACGGTGGGGGGAATGCAAGTTGTTGGAATGATTTTTGAGAATCACGTCCGCCAAGGACCTACCCCACCGATCTTCTCAGGGGTGATCCTAGTTATGAAGCCGGGCGGTGGGTTGTCCATGGGAGGAAACTTCACGTCAGGACCCAGGTACACGTGTGCCAGCCTCTGGAGCAACTCCGGTGCTCCGCCTTCTGTAATGCGAGCCCTCCCGTGGACGACCAGGTATTCCGCTAGGCCATTGGGAGCAGGCCCCCCGGTCTCCATCGAAAGGACGACCCGTGGGTCTCGGCGAACGTTGGCAACCTTGCGCCACACTCCGAGGTGGCCTGCCACGATCTCGTCATCCTCGAGGCCTACCCATACCAAGGTCACCTGAGGCGTTCCGTCGGGCTCCAACGTGACCAGGTGGGCAAGGTGCCCGGAGGTCAGCGCCTTGCGGACGTCTTCGCTGAGCTGCACGCTACCGTTCTACCGTCATTCACGACCAGATGCGATGCTCAACCGAGGCATCAACCCGCCGCACCCGACACTACGACGCCTGGCTCAGGATCAAAAGGCCGTGAGCCATCCAACTCAGGGCGCCCGAGTTCGCCGGCCGTGGGACAGAACTGACGATGAACTTATGAGGTCCGCAGCGTCGAGCCAGTCTCAAGGAGGCTTTTGAGACTGGAAAGAACGGCCGGCCAGCCTTCAGAGATGCCACGGAGAACGGCGCTACCGGGCTCGAACCCGTCGTGGACAACCGTGAGTTTGACGACCCCGTACCCGACATCCTCAATGTCGAAGGCGACCTTGGAACGGGGCTCAGCGCGCCAGACCTCAGCGGTGGCTTCGTCCATGCCGACCTCCATTGCCCACTCGGGCGTGATCGTGTGCCAGGTGTAGGACAGCCGGAGGTAAGGATCAGACTCGAGGATCACCTGTCCCGGGTCGCTCACAACAAGCCCGACCTCCTGATGCGCCATGTCGTAGGTGGAGCCCTTCTTCCAGTCCGAAATGAAGGTCTTCTCACCAGCCCTCTGGTGCCGCCAGTAGCGCTTCATCAGGGCGGGGTCGGTCAGCCCTTGCCAGACCTGCTCGGGAGTGGCCTGGATGTAGATCGGGTAGATGAAGCTCGCCACTTGGTTTACCTCCAGTCGTCGACACCCGGTTGAGACGTACTCCATCGGACTCAGTACCCAAGGCCGAGTTAGGTGGAACATCCCCAGTCCGGCACCCTGGGGCAGGGGCATCATGGTGACGGGCCATCCGGTAGCCGACGTGTTCGCGCGGTCTGCTCGATGCCTAAAGCATCTTTCGGGGTGCAAAGGTTCCGGTCTGTTTGGTCAAGTGTTCGGCGTCCCCCAGTTCTGTAGAACTTGGACGGCTACAGTTCCCGCGCCATGAGGGCAAATTCGGAGATAGAAACTGATCACCTCGTCGTCGGCGCAGGGGCACTCGGGATGGGGTTCGTGGACACCTTGATCGAGAACTCCGACGCCGACGTCGTGATGATCGATCGGGGGCACCGGCCCGGTGGTCACTGGCTCGACTCCTACCCGTTCGTGCGGT
Organism: uncultured Acidimicrobiaceae bacterium; assembly: GCA_963764305.1. Lineage (GTDB taxonomy): Bacteria > Actinomycetota > Acidimicrobiia > Acidimicrobiales > RAAP-2 > Bog-473. Next base: position 765,014 of record CAVXSD010000010.1, read on the forward strand.
TGCACCAGCCGTCGATGAACTACGGCGTGAACTCGACTCCGCTGGGGCAGGACCGAATCGAGCCCGAAGGAAGAGACGCAGGCTTCTACGAGCGGGCCAGTGGAGTCGAGATCTGCGGCTACTACGACGAGATCATGGGTTACCGATTCTTGGCATCGGGCCGGGTGCGCTTCTTCCCGATGTGCGACTACCTCGGCGACGGGCGATTCCGATCCAGATTGACGGGCGCAGAGACGGACGTGTCGGTGCGACGCAGCGTTGTGGACGCCACGTACATGGCGTCTCGGGTTCCAGCCACTGACCCGCCACCGTTCGAGGTCTCCGATGACGCCACATGCGTCCCAGCCGGTACACTGACGACCATCACGGAGCCTCCAGTCGGCTTCGTGATCATCGGCGGCGGAAAGACGGCCATGGATGCCGGGTGTTGGCTCCTCGATCAAGGTACTCCGCCACAGGACATCACCTGGATCCGTCCTCGCGACTCGTGGATCTTGAACCGCGCCTTCTTCCAACCGGGCGTGGGTGTCGTTCCAACGTTCGAGGGAGTCGTCTTAGAGCTCGAAGCGGTCGCCGAGTGCGACTCGATCGAGAACGTCTACGAACGACTCGAGGAATGCGGGGTCATGTTGCGTATCGACCGGTCCGTCGAGCCATCCATGCTCAAAGGCGCCACGGCGAGTCTTGGAGAGCTCGACCAGTTGCGACGCATCGAGAACGTGGTCAGACTCGGGCACGTAGAGCGGATCTCTGCGGATGCGATCACGCTTGAACAAGGATCGATTCCGACCAGTCCCGATCATTTGCACATCCACTGCGCCTCGGCCGGGCTGAGCGACAACCCACCGAAGCCGATCTTCGCCGACGACAACATTTTGCTTCAACCAGTCACGCGTGTCAGCATCAGCCTCTCCGCCGGGCTGATCGGCTTCGTCGAGGCCTCGGAACGATCGAAAACCGAGAAGAATCGGCTCTGCCGACCAAATGCGTGGCCTCACACGCCGTTCGACTGGATACGGCACGTGTTGACCGGGATGAGGACCGAAATGGAATGGCAGGGCGCTCCCGATGTCCTGGCGTGGGTGGAGGCCTCGCGTCTCAATCTCGTGAAGGGTCTCGATCAGCACCCCGACATGGCCGCGGTGACAGATCTGCAGAACCGGTTCGTGACAGCGCTGTTTCCCGCCCTAGCCAAGCTCGATGATTTCGCGTCGGACGCCACACCCGCGGAGCGGGCCCGGATGTTCGAGGCGGTCGCGTAAACAAATAAGGGCGCAGTCTTGACGAGACTCAATCCAGGGCGCTTCGTTGTTGCGATGAGTGCGAGTCAATCAGTTCAGCGAAACTCAGCAGGCTTCCCGTGGACACGAAATCACCCTTGTCACTAGCGTACCGCGCATGGCCTTGTTCCTTGATCGACATGATGCGCCGGGCACGACGGCTGCCGCCATCGCCGCCGCACACGAACTCGATCTTGCGGTTCAGGCGAAATATCAGGTTCGCTACGTCACGTATTGGTTCGACGACACAGAGGGGACCGTCTTTTGTCTCGCCGAGGGACCTGACCGACAGTCTTTGGAAGCTGTACACCGGGAGGCGCACGGCCTGATTGCTGACAACATCATCGAGGTGCGCAACGGGCCCATTAATGCGTTTCTTGGTGAGATTCCACGACACCCGGCAGGCGAGGCATACATCGACTCTGCTGTTCGAGTAATCCTCTTCACCGACATTTGTGACTCGACACAGCAGACCCAAGAAATGGGCGACGACGAGTTCATGTCGCTCATTCGCGAGCACGACGCGATAGTGCGGGCCGCATTGCACAAACAACGAGGACGCGAGGTCAAGCACACCGGCGATGGAATCATGGCGTCGTTTACGTCCGTGTCGGCTGCAGTTGAGTCGGCCATACACATTCAACGCGCCTTGCGCAACCGGAACGGAGAAGCGGAGCGGCCCATCCGCCTCCGTGTTGGGATCAGCGTCGGGGAGCCAGTTACAGAACGAGGCGACTTGTTCGGGGCAGCTGTTCAACTGTCGGAACGACTTTGCGGAGTGGCCTCTCCCGGTGGCATAGCTGTTTCGACAGCGGTGCGTGAACTCTGCGTTGGGAAGCGCTTTGATTTCGATCCGAGGGGCGCGCTCGATCTCAAAGGGTTTGCCGAGCCGGTGCCCGTTTTTGATGTGCGTCTCCCCCCTGAATAGATGCATGATCTCGCCACCAACACCAGGGGGTTCCATTGCTCGGCTGAGAGTCTTCGACCTACAGTCTTGAGATTCCCTCCGGTGCTGTTTCCACCGCGCATAAGTGCCGATATCCAGCGGGTCCGGGTGCCCCGTTCGCCGGCACGAAGACACAAGCCGGATGAGGCGGCCGCGACTCCGGCCGAGCTGAGCCGGTTCAGTTCTCCCGTCGCCGTGCCTCGGCTTCGCCGATGGCCCGAATCTTCTTGGGCGTCTTCCAGACGGCGAGGGCCCACACCAACGCCCAAGGATGCCGCCACCAGGCCGACCAGGTCGACCGTGAACACGAAGCATGGCTTGTGTTCACCATGGCGATGGCGCCGAGAGGTACGGCCACATGGATCTTGTCGCCCACGTCGATGGTGAGAACGGCGGGCACGACCTCGCCTTCGGACACCGGCACCGGCGAGTGGATCGAGAGGATGTCATTGGTGGCGCAGCTCGGGCGCCGCCGGGCGGTCTTGGTGGGTCGCGACTTCGGGTCGAGCTTCCTCGCCGCCGACCGGGCGTTATCGAGCGCCAAGGCGGAGAAGTTCCAACTCCCGGCCCTCGCTCTTGGCTACCGACCCGTCTACGACTACAAGATCGACCAGTTGGGCGTCCAGGACGAGGCGGACGGGTTCCTCCGGATCGGCTCGGCCAAGCCCCGTCGACCTCGTCGGCGGACACCACGCCCATCACGCATTGGCGCACGTCGGCGACCACCGCAACCGGCTCGTCGGACCCGGACCCCCCCGCTGATCGCCTGACCCGCGTCACCGCCCCGTCTCGTGGCACCCGGGCTTCGTCGCGCCCGTCGGGCGGCAGGCGAGCAGCGAAGAGCGAGTTGGCGTCCCTCGAGCGCCTCGGAGGCAAGCCTCCGCCCTCAACTCGGCCAAGAATCCCGCGCCGGAGCGAAGCAGGACTTGGGTTTTGTCGACTGGACGTGCCGAATTCTGTCGACCCCCCTGGGTGGGCGAGGGGGGACTTGAACCCCCACATCCTTTCGGACACAGGAACCTGAATCCTGCGCGTCTGCCTATTCCGCCACTCGCCCGGGCGACCGGACAACAGTAGTCGCTGGGCTGGCCCCCAGGAGCCGGCCCAGCGAGCCCGCTCGGGAGAGGTGACCAGGTCAGACCCCTGCGGTATCCCTCCTGAGCGCAGCGGACCGGTATTCTCTGGATGACCATGGGACTCCAGCAGTTTGAGGAGCGCCTCGAGCGTCTGGTGGAGGGCACGTTGGCCAAGCCGTTTCGAAGCAATCTCCAGCCGGTTGAGATCGGCCGCAGGTTGACCCGCGAGATGGACCTCCACCGGCGGGTGGGGGTTCGCGGTCTCATCGCGCCCAACGCCTTCGCCGTGACGCTCTCGCCGGCCGACGTGAGCCGCTTCTCCAATTTCATCGACGCGCTGTCCCGCGAGCTCTCCGATGCCGCCCGTGAGCACGCTCGGATCGAGGGCTATTCGTTCGTCGGCCGGGTCGAGGTCGAGATCTTCGAGGGTGCCGGCCTGAAGGCGGGTCGGTTCACGGTGACGGCCGACGTGCACGAGAGCGAGGACGGCGGGTTCCTGGCCGAGCTCGTGCTCCCGGACGGCAGGCGGGTGACGGTGGGCTCCGATGCCCTGGTCATCGGCCGGCTCCCCGAATGTGACGTGGTTCTGCCGGACTCCAACGTGAGCCGGCGCCACGCCGAGCTCCGGCGCAAGGGTGACGGCGTGTTCGTCACCGATCTCGGGTCCACCAACGGGACCAGGGTCAACGGGACCCCGGTCCGCGAACAGCTCCTCGCCAGTGGGGACGAGGTCAGCGTGGGTTCGACGAAGCTCGTCTTCGAAATGTCGTGACGGCACCCGGTCCGATCGCGGTCCTGATCGCCACCCAGAACCTCAATGCGGTCCTCCGTATCATGCAATGGGGGGTCATCGCCCTCATCTTCCTTTTCTTCCTCCGGGTGATAAGGGCCGTGTGGGTCGAGATGAGCCCGGTGACCGTCCGCAAGACGCGGGCCATGCGTCGCCAGGAGCGCCGCGAAGTGCGCGCTGCCGAGCGCCCCCCGACCCAGCCCCGACCCAGCCGCCGCCGCCAGCTGTACCTCAAGGTGGTCCAGCCATCGGAGGACGTCGGACGCACCTACGACCTCGACGACGAGTTGACCATCGGACGCTCACCGGGCTGCGGCGTCTCCATGTCCGAGGACATCTACACCTCGACGCTCCACGCGCGGCTCTTCCGGCGTAGCGACCAACTCTGGGTCGAGGATCTCGGCTCCACCAACGGCACCTTCGTCAACTCCGAGCAGATCAAGCAGGCGGTGCGGCTGGGCAAAGGCGACCTGCTGCAGATCGGCTCCACCGTCTTCGAGGTTTCGCGTTGACCGTCCTGCGTTCGGGCGCTGCCTCCGATGTCGGGCGAGTCCGCACCGTCAACCAGGACCTGCCGCTGGAGCGTCCGAACCTGTTTGCGGTCGCTGACGGCATGGGCGGTCATGTCGGCGGCGAGGTGGCGGCCAGGGTGGCCGTCGAGACGCTCGATCAGGCCTTCGGGCGGGCGCCGACGGTGGACGGGCTGCGCGAGGCCTTCTCGGAGGCGAACGCCGCGATCTGGCACGAGAGCCAGGCCAACACCGACCTGCGTGGCATGGGGACCACGCTGACCGCTGTGGCGTTGGTGGGTGGGACCGAGGGCCGGGACGTGCTCGCGCTCGCCAACGTCGGTGACTCGCGGGCCTACATCTTCTCTGAGGGGGAGTTGACTCAGGTCACCGACGACCACAGCCTCGCCGAGGAGCGGATGCGCCAGGGCGAGATGACGGAACAGGAGGCGGCCGTCCATCCGCAGCGGCACATCCTTACCCGGGCCCTCGGCGTCTCGGACCACGTGGACACCGACATGTGGGAGCTCTCGTTGCGCACCGGCGACCGGGTACTGCTCTGTTCAGATGGCCTGACCAACGAGCTGGGAAGCGACGAGATGGCCGCGATCCTGCGCGAGGTCGACGACCCGGGGGAGGCGGCGCAGCGGCTGGTCGAGGTAGCCAACCAGCACGGCGGCGCGGACAACATCACCGTCGTCGTCGTCGACGTGCAGGTGGGGGAGCCCGAGGACGCGCGCTCGTCCCGGGTCACGCCGCTCGGGCTGGGTCTCGCCGCGTCGGCCCAGGCGATGACGGCCGCGGTCGCGGTGGTGGAGCCGGAGCCGGCTGCGCCACCACCGGAGTCCGAGCCGGAGTCCGAGCCGGAGTCCGAGTCGGAGTCCGAGTCAGCCCCACCGCCCCTCGGCCCGTCGACGCCGTCCGACGTCACGGCCGTCGTCCCCGCGGTCGTGTCCGACCGGACGCGGGCCCCGGGCGAGCGGCTGGCGTTTGGCGACGAGCCGGCGACGTTGGCCGAGTCCGGACCACGCAGCGACGAATTCTTCATGGGTGCGACCGCCTCGGTGCCTGTGGCCCGCTCGACGGCCCGGGTCCCTCCGCCGCCCGCCAACCGGGGCGCCGAGAAGCCTGAGGGAAGGGAAAGCCGGGGAGCGCGGCGGCGGCGACTGGGGATCGCGCGCCGCATCACGCCGCGGGTGGTCGGGTTCGTCCTCCTGGTCGCCGCCGTGCCGGTCGCGGCCTACTTCGTGCTCAAGTGGTACGCCTACGACAACTGGATCGTGACGACCCAGGGCGACCAGATCGTCGTCAAGCAGGGGCAGCCCGGCGGGGTGCTGTGGTTCCACCCGAAAGTGGTGGACCGTACCGGCCACACGACGGCGGACATCCTTCCCGCCGCGGTCGGCCCGGTGAAGGCGGGCGTCCAGAGACCGTCCCTGCAGTCCGCCAAGCGCTACGTCGTCAGCATTGTCACGGTGACGACCACGACCACCACCGCCACGACGCTGCCCAGGCCGCGCATCAGAACGACCCCGGCGCCACCCTCCACGACCACCTCGACCACCGTTCCTCTCACGACGACTACTGTCCCCGTGAGCCGCGACCACAGCTGCGCCATGACGGAGTCGTCCGTTCCGCGTCGGCGAAAGCCCCAAGCGTAGGCTCAGGTCGCCATGGAACCGGTCGAGACGCCACGGACGTACTCCGGTCGCTACGAGCTGACCCACCTGATCGCCCGGGGCGGGATGGCGCAGGTCTATCGCGCCATGGACCGCCAGCTCGAGCGACCGGTAGCGCTCAAGGTGCTCTTCCCGGAGCTCTCCGTCGACCGTACCTTCGTCGAGCGCTTCCGCCGGGAAGCCCAGTCCGCCGCCAACCTGTCCCATCCCAACATCGTGCCGGTCTTCGACTGGGGGGAGGACGACGGCTCGTACTTCATCGTGATGGAGTACGTCGAGGGCCGGCCGCTCTCCGCCGTCCTACGAGATCCCCAGCGCATGCCGCCGCGCCAGATCGCCACCATCGGTGCCGGCGTGGCCGCCGCCCTCGCCTTCGCGCACCGGCACGGGGTGGTGCACCGCGACGTGAAGCCGGGCAACGTCCTGATCACCCCGGAGGGGGATGTCAAGGTCACGGACTTCGGTATCGCCCGGGCCGTGAACACCGAGGAGAGCCTGACCCAGACCGGTGCCGTCATGGGCACCGCCGCCTACTTCTCGCCCGAGCAGGCCGAGGGCAAGGGAGTGGACTCGCGCAGCGACATCTACTCCCTGGGAGTGGTGCTCTACGAGATGTCCGTCGGGCGTCCGCCCTTTACCGGCGACTCGCCCGTCGCCGTGGCCTCGAAGCATGTGCGCGACATGCCGGTCCTCCCCCGGGAGGTGAACCCGGCGGTGCCGCCGGCGCTCGAAGCCGTCGTCATGAAGGCGATGGCCAAGAACCCTGACGACCGCTACGGCTCGGCCGAGGAGCTGCGGGCGGACCTGCTCAGGTTCGCGGACGGTCGACCCGTGGAGGCGGGCGACCCCGGCGTCACGACCGTGTTGGCCGCCGTCGGGGCGACCCAGGCCGTCCCGACGACCACCGGACGCACCACGGCCGTTCCCGCCGGAGCCGGGCCGCCCACCGGCCAGGAGGACCTCGAGCGCAAGAAGCGCACCCGCAACCTCATCATTCTGCTGGTCCTCCTGCTCGTGGCCCTCGGCGTCATCGCCTTCTTCCTCTTCCGCTCGCTCTTCGGCGGCAACGTGAGCGTGCCCGACGTGGTCGGTCTCACCACCAACCAGGCCACGCAGACGCTGCACGACAACCACCTCACCGTGGGCAGCAGCACCGTCCGGACGAGCAATACCAAGAAGGGCGACGTCGTGTCGACCGACCCCAAGGCGGGCTCGTCCGTCGCGAAGAACTCCGCGGTGAACCTGGTCGTGAGCGGCGGCCCCCACATCCCCCTGGTCGAGGTCCCGTCGGTGACCGGCAAGCAACTGACCCAGGCGATCCAGCTCTTGCAGTCCGCCAATCTGGGTTACACCGTCCACAACGTGAACAGCAATCAGGCGGTCGGCACCGTCTTGAGCCAGGACCCGGCGGCGGGCACGAAGATCCTCGAGACGCGGCAAAGTGGTCCTGACCGTCTCGGGCACGCAGACCTCGGTGTCGGTGCCGAGCGTGGTGGGTCAGTCTCCGGCCAGCGCCGGCGGCGTCCTGACCCAGGCCGGGCTGAGGGTGGGCGGCCAGACCACGGCGTGCTCGGGTCAGCCCAGTGGTCTGGTGTCCGCGGAGAACCCGAGTGCCGGCGCCTCCGAGCCGCCGGGAACGCCGGTCAACCTCGTCGTGTCGAGCGGCAGCTGTATCTCGGTCCCCGGCGTCGTCGGCCAGCCCCAGGGCGCGGCCACCTCCGCCATCACGGGTGCGGGCCTCGTGGCCAACACCACCTTCGACACGGGGTGCCCCAACGGGGCCCAACCGGGCAACGTCGACAGTCAGAGCCCGGGGGCGAACGCGGCAGGTGAACAGGGGGACCACGGTGAACATCTCGGTGTGCCAGTCGGCGACGACGACCACCACGACGACGACCACGACGACCTCGTCGAGCACGACGTCGACGACCGCGGGCACCGCCATCGGCACCGACCACCTCCACGTGCACCCCCAGCACGGCTGAGCCCACTCCCGGCGGCGGGTGTGGGTCGCGTCAGCCGGGCAAGGCGGAGCCGAGTTGCCCGAGGAAGTTGGCCAGCAGGGCGGGGCCCGACACGGTGAGGACCGACTCGGGGTGGAACTGCACCCCTTCGACGGGCAGGGAGCGGTGGCGCAGGCCCATGACCACGCCGTCGTTCGAGGTGGCCGTCACCTCCAGCTCGTCGGGCACCGATTCGGGGTCCACCACCAGCGAGTGGTAGCGCGTGGCCACGAAGGGGTTGGGGAGCCCGGCGAAGAGGCCCTTGCCGTCATGATGGATCTCCGAGGTCTTGCCGTGCATCAGGTGCGGGGCCGCGACGATGGCGCCGCCGTAGGCCTGGCCGATGCACTGATGGCCCAGGCAGACGCCCAGCACGGGGATCTCCCCGCCCAGCACCCGGATGGCCTCGAGGCTCACCCCGCCGTCCTCGGGTCGTCCCGGCCCGGGGGAGATGAGCACGGCGTCGGGCCGCCCGGCCCGGATGCCGGGCACGTCGATGGCGTCGTTGCGGTAGACCACCGGCTCGGCGCCGAGCTCGCCCAGTTCCTGGACCAGGTTGTACACGAAGGAGTCGTAGTTGTCGACGACGAGCACCCGGGGTCCCATGGGCCGACGATCGTACCCCCGTCGCCCGGAGCCCCCTGCCGGTGGTGGCTAACCTCTGACCCCGTGGCCACCAGCACGAAGGGACCGGGCGGCGCCTCGAAGAAGGGCAAGTCCGCCACCGGCCGCGCCTCGAAGGTCGGCCGCTACAAGACGGCCGAGGAGAGCGGTCGCTACACCGCCCCGATCCCCAAGAGCGTGCGGCACAGCCCGCCCTGGTTCGGAGCGCTCATCCTGGTGCTCCTCATCGGGGGCGTCGCCGTCATCACGGTCAACTACCTGGCCCACCTGCCGTTCGCGGCCCACGGCTCGCCGTGGGGCCTCGTCGCCGGGCTGGTCATGATCTTCGCGGGCTTCCTGCTGGCGACCAGATACCGCTGACGGCGGCGCCGGCCCGCGGGTTGGTCAGCCCAACCGCTCGATGATGGTGGCGTTGGCCAGCCCGCCGCCCTCGCACATAGTCAAGAGCCCGTAGCGGCCGTTGGTGCGCTCCAGCTCGTTGAGGAGCGTGGCCGTCAGCTTGCCGCCCGAGGCGCCCAGCGGGTGGCCGAGGGCAATGGCGCCGCCGCTGGGGTTCACCAGCTCCATGTTGGGGTGGTGCTCCTTCTCCCAGGCCAGCACGACCGAGGCGAAGGCCTCGTTGATCTCCACGGCGTCGATGTCGTCCATGGTGAGCTTGGCCCGCTCCAGCACGGTCGTCGTCGCCGGGATGGGTCCGGTCAGCATCGTCACGGGGTCGACGCCGGCCAGTGCGAAGGCGTGGAAGCGGGCCCGGGGGCGCAGTCCGAGCGCGTTGGCCTTCTCCTCGCTCATGATGAGGACGGCCGAGGCGCCGTCGGTGATCTGCGACGAATTCCCGGCCGTCACCTTGCCGTCCTCCTTGAACGCGGGCTTCAGCTTGGCCAGCGTCTCGACACTCGAGTCGGGGCGGATGCCTTCGTCGGAGGCGAAGACCTCGTCCGTGTCGTGGCCCTCGTCGTCGCGCACGAACATGGGCACGATCTCGTTCTCGAACCGACCCTCGGCCGTGGCCCGAGCCGCACGCTGGTGGCTCCGCACCGAGAACGCGTCGAGCTCTTCGCGCGAGATACCCCACTTGTCGGCGATCATCTCGGCTCCGATGCCCTGCCCTGGCAGCCCCGTCTCGGTGTAGCGCTGCATCATGCGGGGCCCGAAGGGGTAGCCGAGGTCACGGACGACCGAGGACCCCATGGGCGTCCGGGTCATGGACTCCACGCCGGCGGCGATCGCGATGTCGTAGGCCCCGGCCATGACGCCCTGGGCGGCGAAGTGGACCGCCTGCTGCGAGGACCCGCACTGGCGGTCGATGGTGGTGCCCGGGACCGACTCGGGCCATCCGGCGGCGAGCACGGCGTTGCGGCCGATGTTGAGCGACTGCTCGGCCACCTGCATGACGCAGCCCATGATCACGTCGTCGACCAGGGCCGGGTCCAGCTGGTTGCGCTCGGCGACCGCCTTGAGCGCCTCGGAGGCCAGGTCCACGGCGTGCCAGTTCCGGAGCTTGCCGTTGCGCTTCCCGCCGGCGGTCCGGACAGCGTCGACGATCACTGCGGTGGTCATGGTGTCTCCTCCCAGACCCGGCGGCGGCGATCGGCGCCCCACCGGTTCAGATCGGCGACATCCTACCCGGCACCGCCTGGCGGGCCATCGGGCCGGCCCGCCCCCCGGGTGCCCGGCGACCGCCCGGTAGGGTCTGCCCCCGATGAGCCGCGCCGGGAAGGACATGGACCGCTGGTTGGGCGACGGGGGCATGCCGATCATCGACCTCGTCGGTGGCGCCTTCGCGGCGTACGGCGTGGACGGCGAGGACCTGGGCTGGGTCACCGGGTCCTTCGCGCCGACCGACCTCGCCTGCAACCCCCACGGCATCACGCAGGCCGGCATCCACTCCCTGGTGCTCGATGCGTGCATGAACTTCGCCATCAACGCCGCCCTGCCGGGCAACGCCCGCACGCGGGGCACGCTCGAGATGAAGACCGAGTGCATGCGCCCCGCCCTCAAGGGCGACACATACGCTCTGCGCGGCGAGGTGGCACGGATGGCCAAGCAGGTGGCCTACGGCGAGGCGACGGTGCGCGACGCCGACGGCGCGCTGGTCAGCCGGGCCACGGGGACCTTTCTCCTGCATCGACCCGCCCCCGAACCCGACCCGGGCGCCGCTCCCGCCACCTGACCCGTTCCGCGTGCCCGACCCCGGGCCCGGGGTGTGCCGCGTCTGCCGGGGCCCTGCAGACGCTGACCGGCGCGTCTGCTTCGCCTGCCGCGTCGTGGCGCGTCGCCTCGGCCTGCCGCTCGCTCCCGTTGTCCCCGTGCGGTTCTGCCCGCTGCCCAGCCCGCTCTACACGGTGCTGCTCGGGTACAAGGAATCGCCCGCGGCCGAGGCCCGGCTTCGCTTCGGCGCCATCGTCCGGTCGCTCCTGTGTGAGTTCCTGCTCCACCATGCCGGTCGGCTCGAGGCGATGGCGGGCGGCCCCCTCGACCTCGTGCTGCTGGTCCCGTCGACGCACCGGCCGGACACAGCGCCACTGGGTCAGGTGGACGGACTCGGCCGTGACGTGACCGCTGCTCTTCCCACGGCGCGGTGGGCGCCGGGCCTGCTGCGCCGGTCCCAGGCTCAGGGCGGGCCGCCGCCCGTCGCGCACATGCGGCCCGACCCGGCGGCCTTCAGCCTGCGCACCAGGGAGAGACACGGGTTCGCCGGCACGCGCGCCCTCCTTCTCGATGACAGCTACGTCAGCGGGGCGCGGTCACAGAGCGCGGCCGCCGCGTTGTCCCTCGCCGGGGCACGTTCGACGCTGATCGTCCCGCTCGGACGCGTGTTGCGCCCGGACCGGGTTGCGCTGCACGCGGACTTCCTGCGCCGGCACCTGGCCTGAAGGCGGGCAGCCAGCCCGTTGGGGCCGGCTTCAGCCCTCGGTTCCGTGGGTCGCCATGGTTGCACCGAGCTGGTCGGCCAGCGCGACCGCCACCACGCACTGTTCGTGGCTGATCGGGGTCGACGGCGTCGGCGTAAGGATGAATGTCCCGACTACGTGGCCGCCGCCCCGCACGGGGAGCTCCACGTGCCGCGTCGGTAACCCGACCGTGGCCGCGGGCCAGCGGAGGGGGTTGAGCCGGACGGTGCCGTCACCGGCGATCCAGGCCCCCTTTCCCGAAGGCTGTTCCCGCACGAACCGGCAGTCCTGCAGGCTGAGTAGCTCGCGCAGCTCTCCCGCCACGGCGATGAGAACGAAGTCAGGGTCTTCACCCTCGGCGATGCGCTGGCTCAAGTCGTGCAGCCGAGCGATCTCGTTGCGGCCCAACGCGGCGGCCTGTCGGTCCCTGCGTCCGCGCGCGGCGAGCTCGCCCACGAGGAGCCCGACGACGACGAAGAGGACCTCCGTCGTGATGTCGGCGGAGCGGCTGATCCGGAACGAGCCGTAGGGCCTGGTCAGCAGGAAGTCAAAGGACGCCGCAGCCACGAGCGCGGCGACGAAGGCCCGCACCCGGCTCCCGGTGGACGCGATGGCCACTGTGACCACGACCAGCACGAGGGCGTCGTCCGCGCTGTCGAGGTGACTGCGGCCGGGGATGAGCAGAAGAGCCACGACGATGGGGGTCGCGACGGCCAGGAGCCACTGGAAGCCGGCACCGTTGAGTGCCGCCCACAGGCGCTGCCGCGCGGCCTCCTCCCCGCTCATGTCCTGTCCCCCGGGATGACCAACACCTCGTAGGAAGGGTTGATCATGGCGAGCTTTCCCTTGTGCTTGCCGACCATCCCTTCGGCGACCATCTGTGTCCCGCTCCGCAGGCCGGCGATGGAGCGCCGGCCCAGGAAGACGAACGTGATGGCCTCGCCGCTGTCGTCGGCGACGATGCATTCGATCGTCGGGATCTCTGGCAACGGTTGGACGCGGATCGTCTTGACCCGGCCGGCAACACGTGCCCGCGTGCGCCAGTGCAAGGAGGCGATCGGCTGGGCACCGGGAACGGAGGAGGATGCGGCACTCGCGCCGCCCTTCTTTCGCCCCCCGTGTGACGGACCAGGTTCCCGGTCCACCTCGGCCTCCAACAGGTGATGGAGCTCCAGCGACGGTTCCTGCATGCCCCCCGAGACGTGGAACGGGATGATGGTGGCGTTCACGTGGGGCAGTTGGCTGACGATCTCAACGATGCGGTCTGCCGTCTGGTCGTGGAGGATCCGACGCCACGCCTTGCCGTACGAGCGCCGCGGCAGGAGCATGCTCACCTCGGTCTCGCCGTCAGCCTGCTCGGCGGCCAGCTCGAGGGTCGCCCGCCCGAGCCGCCGGTCCGGGCAATCGACCACGTCGAGCGGCAGCCGGGAGAGCCCGACGCGCTGCCAGCGCTCGATGAGCGCGTCCGTCCGCGTGTGGTCGATATTGAAGTGCACGGCGCGCAGATCGTCGGGCGTGAGCGTGCGCGCATACTGGATGGCCCGGGCGGTGGCCAGGTCGATGCGGTCCACCAACACCATCACGACGTGGCGGCGCAGGACCTTGGCCTCGCACGCCTCGACGGCCGCCCCCTCCTCGAGAACAGCGTCCTCGGCGCGGTATTCGCGGTTCATGGTGACCAGGGTGTAGACGAGCAGCGGCATGACCACGACGACCACCCAGGCGCCCTGGGTGAATTCCGCCACGGCGAAGACCACGACGACAACCGCGCACACGATGGCGGCGAACCCGTTGACCACCACGCGCTGGCGCCAGTGTTGATCGCGATGGCGGAGATGGTGGGCGACCATGCCGGCGCCGGCCATGGTGAAGCCGGTGAAGACGCCGATGGCGTACATCGGGATCAGCGCGGCCACCTTCGCGCCGGTGGCAAGGAGGAGGGCGATCGACGCACCCGCCAGGAGCAGGATGCCGTTCGAGAAGACGAGGCGGTGCCCACGGACCGTCAGCTTGCGCGGTAGGAACGAGTCCTCTGCCACGAAGCTGACGAGGAACGGGAACCCGGTGAAGCTCGTGTTGGCGGCGAGAATGAGTATCAGTGCCGTCGCTGCCTGCAGCGAGTAGAACAGCGCGTGCCCGGCGGGGGAAGAGCCGTAGACCAGGGAACCGATCTCGGAGACCACCGTCGGCGTCCCCGATACGAACGGCACGCTGTGGGTGAGCGCGGCGAGGACGGACACTCCGAGGAACATGACCCCGAGGATCGAGCTCATGAGCACCAAAGTCGTCCGGGCGTTGCGGGCCTGTGGTTTCCGAAAGATGCTGACACCGTTGGAGATGGCCTCCGTGCCGGTCATGGCTGAGCTGCCGTTGGCGAAGGCGCGCAACAGGAAGAAGGCGGAGACGCCCAGGATCAGCCCACCGCTGGCGTGCCCCAGCGGGAGGGTACCGGGGTGGGCCGGTTGGTGCGCGAGATCGCCCGATGCCTTGCGGAACAGGCCCAGCACGATCAGGACGGCCATGTTGAAGATGAAGAAGTAGGTCGGGATGGCGAAGACGCGCCCGGCCTCCCTGATGCCGCGCAGGTTCCCGTAAGCCAGGACGATGACGAAGGCGACAGACATGGCCACCGGGACCCACGCCTGCGTGCCCAGTGCGGGCGCCGCGGAGACGATCGCGTCCGCTCCAGCTGCGACCGACACCGCGACGGTGATGGTGTAACTGATCAAGAGTGCCGCACCAGCCACCTGCGCGACGTTCGGACCGAAGTTGTCCCGGCTGACGACATAGGAACCCCCGGCCTTGGGATACGAGCGCACGACGTCCCGGTAGCACATCGTCACGACGGCGAGCACGGAGAGAATGGCCGCCGTCATGGGCGTCACGATGGAGAAGGCTGCGAGCCCGGCGATGGGCACCAGGATGCGGAGCATCTCCTCCGTGGCGTAGGCCGAGGACGACATGACGTCCGACGACAGGACGGCGAGCGCCGTCGGTTTGCCGAGCCGTTGGCCGTGGAGATCGTCGCTGACCAAGGGCGGGCCGAGGAGCACCCGCTTCAACCGGTAGCGGCGGTTCTCGGGCAGGTTGGCGGCGATCGTGGTGTCGGTCCGGGCGGGTGATCGGGCGAGGTCGTGGACCGCCGCGTGGCTGTCCGGTTCTCCTCTGGTCGCCATGCCGGGCATGGCTACGGTCTAGCCCCGGTTCCGGCCACCGGCGAGGAATCCTGTTCGGAGGGACGTGGACCGGCGCTCAGACCGGGGCGCCCACCGAATAGCGAACGCCTGTCAGGTCCTCCGAGGCGTGCCAGAGCTGGGCGGCCAGCTGCGGGTCCCGGGCGTGCCGCGAGGGCTGTGCCACCCGCGGTGGCCCGTACAGGCCGAACAGGTCGGCGGGACCGATGTACTGGCCGGACCGCACCGACGACGAGGTGGCGGCGCACAGCACCGGCAGGGCCCCGCCGGCCGCCGACTGCCCGAGTGTGGACCCGGCCGCTCTCCCGAGCTTGCGCCGCAGGCGGCTGTTGCCCAGTGCCGCACCGCTCCCGGCCAGGTTGCTGCGGGTCCAGCCGGGGTGGGCGGCCAGGGCCAGAGTGGGCAGGCCGGCCGCATCGAGGCGCCGGCTGAGCTCGGCCGTGAAGAGCAGGTTGGCGAGCTTGGAGGTGCCGTAGGCGACCCACGTGTTGTGGAACGCGGCGCCGGCCACGTCGTCCGGGCGCAGCCGGCCGATGCGGTGCAGGTGCGAGCTGACGGTGACGATCCGGGAGCGCTCGGTTGTCACCATACGGTCGAGCAGCAGGCCGGTCAGGGCGAAATGGCCGAGGTGGTTCGTCGCCATCTGCAGCTCGAAGCCGTCGGCGGTCTGGCGGTACGGGGTGCCCATGACACCCGCGTTGTTCACCAGGATGTCCAGCCGGGCGTGCGTGGAGAGCACCGCAGCGGCGGCCCCGCGCACGGACACGAGGTCGGCCAGATCGAGGTGGAGCAATTCCAGCGAGGAGCGCTCGAGCTCGCTCTCCATCTTGTCGCGCGCCCGTCGCGCCTTCTCTCCGTCGCGACAGGCCAGGATGACGTGGGCACCGTGCTCGGCCAGTGCGGCTGCCGTCTGATACCCGATGCCGCTGTTCGCCCCCGTGACGAGCGCGATCCGGCCGGTGAGGTCACCGATGTCGGCCGCGCCCCAGGTGGCGCCGCCCGTCACCTCGCTCCCGGCGATGCGGATCACGCGTTGCCGATGTGGTCGGCCGGAACGGTTCCGAGCTTGCCGGCCTCGAAGTCCTCGAAGGCCTGGATGATCTCGGCCCGGGTGTTCATGACGAAGGGACCGTGGGCGTACACGGGCTCGCCGATGGGCCGTCCGCCGAGGATCAGGACGTCGAGAGCGGGGTGGCGCGATTCCTGCGCCGCATCCGCCCGGAGGACCAGCGCGTCGCCGGCCCCGAACACGGCCAGCTGGCCGGTGTGGAAGGGCCTCGCCTCGGGACCGACAGTGCCGCTCCCCGAGAGTCCGTAGACCAACGCGTTGAACTCGCGGGGCCACGGGAGGACGAGTTCGGCCCCCGGCTCCACCGTGGCGTGCACGAGGGAGATCGGCGTGTGGGTCGATCCGGGCCCGTCGTGCCCGGCCACGTCGCCCGCGATGACCCGGATCAACGCCCCCCCGTCGGGGGACGTCAGCAGTAGGACGTTGTCGGCCTCAATGCCCTGGTAGCGGGGATCGATCCACTTGTCGGCCGCCGGGAGGTTCACCCAGAGCTGAATGCCGTGGAAGAGGCCACCGGTGGCGATCAGCTGGTCGGGCGGTCGCTCGATGTGCAGAATGCCCGAGCCGGCCGTCATCCACTGGGTCGAACCGTTCGTGATCAGCCCGCCGCCGCCGATCGAGTCCTGGTGCTGAAAGGTGCCGTCCAGCATGTAGGTAACCGTCTCGAACCCGCGGTGCGGGTGCCACGCGGTGCCCTTGGGCTCCCCCGGGGCGTACTCGACCTCACCCATCTGGTCCATGTGGATGAAGGGGTCGAGGTCGGCGACCGGGACGCCGGCGAAGGCCCGGCGCACCGGGAACCCCTCCCCCTCGTAGCCCGATGGCGCATCGGTGACCGCCTTGACGGGGCGGAAGTCGGCGTGATCCTGAACCGCGACGCGCGGCAGCACCAGGGTGTCGGGGACGGTCACTGCGGGCATGGCAGCCTCACTCTCTGTTGGTTCTCTTGTTCGCCCGGGCTCCCCTGGCGGGGAAGATCCGGGGCGAATCTCGGCGGACACAACTACAACACGGGGTGCCCCCGTTCTGTTCCGTCCGCGTGCCGACCGGGCAGGCGGTCAGGAGGCGTCGAGACGACTCACCTGCTCCAGCGTCAGCGTGATGTCGGCCGCCGCGGCCGAGGCGACCGCGGTCTCGGGCCGGCTGCTGCCGGGGATCGGGATGACCCGGGAGCCCTTGGCCAGCATCCAGGCCAGCGTGACCTGTTGGGGGCTGACGCCGACCTCGTCGGCCACCTCGGCGAAGGCGGGGAAGTGCTGCTCGATCCGATCGGAGCGGCCGATGCCGCCCATGGGGCTCCATGGGATGAACACGATGCCGAGCTTCTCGCAATGCTCGAGCTCTCCCTCCGACGAGCGGAAGCGCGGGGAGAACTCGTTCTGCACGCTGGCCAGGCGGCCGCCCAGGACCTTCTGCGCCTCGTCGATCTGCGCCACCGTGGCGTTCGAGACGCCGGCCATGAGGATCTTGCCCTCGTCGAGCAGGTCGGCCAGGGCACCCACCGACTCGGCCCATGGGACCGTGGGGTCGGGCCGGTGGTACTGGTAGAGACCGATGGCGTCGACCCCGAGAGCTTTGAGGGAGGCCTCGCATGCCTCCTTCACGTAGGACGGGTCTCCGTGCACGGTCCAGCTGCCGTCACCGGGACGGCGGTGTCCGCCCTTGGTGGCCACGAGCACGTCGTCGGTGGAGCCGCCGTAGGCCGCCAAGGCCTCGGCCACGAGCCTCTCGCCGTGGCCGTGCTCCTGCACGCTCAGCGAGTAGGCGTCGGCGGTGTCGATGATGGTGACGCCGGCGTCGAGGGAGGCATGGATGGTGGCGATCGCCCGGCGGCGGTCGGGTCGTCCCTCAATGGAGAGCGGCATCTCACCCAGCCCGATGGCGCTCACCGTCCGGTTGCCGATGGGACGTTGCTGCATGTGGTCCTCCTCGTGTTGCTGTGGCCCGGCGCTCTCGGGGGTCAGTGCCCCGAACCCCGTCTACTACCCGACTACGTGGAACGCAATCCGATAGAGCAGCGTGTCGTCAGTGACCGGCCCCGCATGCGCGGCACGGGCCCGCAGCGTCTCACGGTCAGGTTCACCGGCCCGGCGGACGTCGGCGTTCGAGATGCTGGAGAACGGGACGAGTTCCATGCTGTCGATCTCGATCTCGGCCCGGCCGACGCGGTAGCGACCGCCCACCTTGGCCTGGCGACGCCGCCAGAGCCGGAACGTCACCGTGATGTCGCCAGCGGCGATGTCGTCGCGCAGCTCCCTGCTGAACTCCACCGATTGATTTTATGGGGCGGGTCGCAGCGGGTCCTTCGGATGCAGAATCTCTGACGGTCACCCGTCGCGTTCGCCGTGGATTGGGATAATGTCCCAGCCGACTCGAGGCAGGTCCCAGACGGCCGATGCTCGGCCGGACCTCCTCGTAGGGGGTGGCCGTGATGGGAGCTGGCTCGCACATCACGAGGCGACGCGGGGCGGGCGTGGTCGATCGCCTACGTCGTTGCGCGGTCTGCCTGCTCGCGGTCACTGGGTTGGCGGTGAGCGCACTGATGATCCTGACGGTGCCGAACGAGTCGCCCGCGGCGGCGGCGGGCGCGCCGGGCTCGTGGCAGCTCGACAAGTCCTTCGCGCAGACGACCGGTCCCTTGAGTGCGATCTCGTGCCCGACGGCGTCCGAGTGCATCGCGGTCGGAGTCGTCTCCTCGGCGAAAGACGTCATCGAGGAGACGACCAACGGCGGCGCGACCTGGACGGCGCAGAACGTACCCGCCGGTACAGGGGTTCTCTACGGGATCTCATGCCCCACCGCGACGAACTGCATGGCCGTGGGCTCCACGAACACCCAGGGTGGCGTCCCCATCGACATCGTCACGACCAACGGGGGCTCGTCCTGGACGCTGAACACGATCCCGGGGGTCCTTCACCAGCTCTACGCCGTGTCGTGTCCCTCGACCACGATCTGCACGGCGGTGGACGGCGGAGCGGCGCTGATGACGAGCAACGCGGGGGCAACCTGGTCGTTGGTGGGTCTCCCTGCTGACAACGAATCCCTCGACTCGATTTCCTGTCCCTCCACCTCGACGTGCGTAGCGGGCGGTGCCGCCTCGCAGGGCGGGTCGTGCAGGCCTTTCCCGGGCTGCCCGCAGGTTCCGTTCTATACCTGGACCACCGACGGGGGGTCGAGCTGGTCCGAGTCCGGCGGCGGCAGCTCGGGCAGCCTGAACGGAGGCACAATCACAAGTGTCTCGTGCCCCACGACGACGCAATGCATGGTGGCGGGGGACCAGGGTGCGGTGTTTTCGTCCACGCAAGCGTTCGCGTTCGGCGTCGCCCTCAGCGGCTCCTGCACCATTGTGACGGGGTGCAACGAGGAAGGCGGACTCTCGTCGATGACCGTGATCAGCGGCGTGTCGTGTCCCTCGATCGCCACCTGCGGCGCGGTCGGCGACGGCCAGATCGCCACGCCGAACGCAACTGGTTGGACCACGCAGATCGCTCCGATCGCGACCGTCGATGCGGTCTCGTGCGGATCCGTTTCGAACTGCATGGCGGCGGGGGCGACCGCGGGCTTCGGTTCGGCGGTGACGAACAGCACGGATGGGGGCACCAGCTGGGCCACCTCGTTCGTCGCCCCCTACGGCGTGGACGACTTGGACGCTGTGTCATGCCCCTCGCCGTCGGTGTGCACTGCAGGCGGCACCGCCGAGGGCGGCCTGCTCAACGGAGCTGCATTGGGCCCAGGGGTCGTCGTCAACTCCACCGACGGGGGCGCCACCTGGATACCGCAGGCGCTCCCCGCCGGCGTCGCGACGCTCTCCTCGATCTCGTGTGCCTCGACTTCGGTCTGCGAGGCGCTCGGTTCGACGAGCACGGGGAACCCCGCGATCGTCGGGACGACGAACGGCGGGTCCACCTGGCAGAGTCAGAGCGTCCCGTCGGGGTTCGCGGCAAATGGGCAATTGTCGTGCGGGTCCGCCTCGGACTGCACGGCGGTCAACGGCGGCGGGCTCTTCGGCACCACGGACGGCGGGTCCACATGGGCGTCCGAGACCGCGCCGGCTGGAGTCGGCCTCGAATCCGTCTCGTGCCCTTCCGCGACGACGTGCACGGCGGTCGGATTCAACGGTTCCTCTCCCGCCATCGTGACGACGTCCGACGGCGGCACGACGTGGAACTCGCAGGCCGCGCCGAGCGGCTCGTTCACTTTGCTCTCCGTTGATTGCCCGTCCACGACGGCGTGCGTCGCGATGGGGCAGATCGTCAACCAGTCGTTCCCCATCGTCTCGACCAGCGACGCTGGCGCCACCTGGACGATGACCGGGGCGATCGCGGAGTCCTCGAGCATCTACCAACTCAGCGCGCTTGCGTGTACCTCCGTCATGGCGTGCTCGGTGGTGGGCGAAGCGACGGTCAACGACGGCCCCGGCATCGTCGAGGCCACCACCGACGGCGGAGCGACGTGGGCGAGTGAGAGCGCGCCCCGCGCGTCCCTCGAGTTCAAGGGAATCTCCTGCCCGGCGGCGGGAGCGTGCATGGCGGTCGGCGACGGGACCTACACCTCCGGCGCCGTGATCATCGGCCAGGCCCCGACCACGTACGTGGGCATCCCGGCCAACGGCGCCACACTGTCGGGTTCCGCGAGTCTCGACGCGGCGGCCTCGAGCCCCGAGGGCATGGGAACGGTCCGCTTCGAGGTCAGCGGCGGGTCGCTCAGCGACCAGGTCGTGGCCACCGCGACGCCGACGATCTACGGCTGGCTGGCCTCGTGGAACACCACGACGGTCCCCAACGGGAGCTACAGCCTCCAGAGCGTCGCCACCGACGCCGACGGCACCACGGTGACCAGCGCGCCGATCAACGTCACGGTGGCCAACGCGCCGCCGAGTTCCGCGGTGCTGACCCCTTCCAACGGAGCGACGCAGTCGGGCCCCACCCAGTACCTCGACGCCGGCGCCGCAACCAACGTGACCTCGGTCAGTTTCGAGCTGAGCGGCGGGTCGCTGAGCGACCACGTCATCGCCACCGCGACGCCGACGATCTACGGCTGGCTGGCCGCGTGGAACACCACGACTGTCCCGAACGGGACCTACAGCCTCCAGAGCGTGGCCTCTTACGCTGGTGGCGTGACGGGCACGAGTGCGCCCATCACGATCACGGTGAACAACCCGGCGCCCGCGACCTCTGTGCTCATTCCCTCCAACGGGGCCACCCAGTCAGGTTCGAGGGCCGTCCTCGACGCCACCGCGTCGTCCAACATTGCCACCGTCAGCTTCGAGTTGAGCGGTGGGTCGATCAGCGGCGAACAGGTCATTGCAAAGGGGACGCTTACCTCGTACGGCTGGCTGGCCGTGTGGGACACCACGTCGGTACCAGACGGGACCTACAGCGTCCGGAGCGTCGCCGCCTACGCCAGCGGGATGAGCACCGCCAGCGCGCCGATCACTCTCACCGTAAACAACTGACTTGTCACGCGTGGCGCGGTCACTACGAGTCCGCTGGCCGATGAGCCCTAGAGATCCCGCAGGATCGTCAGACGAGCGTGGCGATCAACCAGCCGATCAGCGACCACGGAACGAGGATCAGAGAAAATGCGATCACCACCGCCGAAACGCCAGGCGGTTCAGACCATCGGAAGTGCGGGACATCGTGTCCCGGGGTGAAAAGAGACAATTGCTCGTATCTCCGTGTCGACGCCAGCCGTGAGTCGAGAGAACCCATCACGCTCATAGCTCATACCCCGGATCTCACCGGGCTAATCCAGCAGGTGACGACGCCTGGAGCGGGACCGGAGGTTCTGTCCGAGATCACGCACTGCCGAGACCCTGTAGCGCCGACCGCCGTCGCTGACGAGGGGTGGGGTTAGCGCGAATCGAACCAGCAACCTCAGCATTGTGGGAGGTCAGGGCAATCCCTGCCTGTCCCAGCAGATGCCAGGCGATCCGCTACGTCCTGGTCCCGCTGCCACGAGCCATTCGGCTCGAGATTCATGGGACCGACCGGGACTCATTGCCGCCAACTGCTGGGACAGAAGCACCGACCTCGGGATCCGTCAGCGGCTCGCTTGGAGGCGATATTTGCTCATGCGACCCTACGCCCCCAAATCGCGCATATGGGACAGTGCGCGGTGGGTCAGATGGTTGAGTCGACCCAAGCTTCAGGCTGTCGTTCCAGGGCGGTTTGCACTGTCTCGATTGCAGTCTCTGTCGATGTATCGAGCCAAAGCCCAATCCGAGGGGTAGTGGCGAGCAACACATCGAGTTGGTGAGCATCTGTCTCCCCGGAGCGGTAGGCGATCTTGCCAAGCTCTCGCTGTCTAGCTTGATCACGCTCAAGGACGACAGCCACGCTGGTACGGAGAACTACGAGGTGCCGAGGCCGTACTGTTACCGCCTGGAGCCAGGTCCGGACGTCTTCGCCGAAGATGTTGTCCTGCACAACCGTGGTAAATCCGGCCTCGCAATATTCGGTTGCAGTGAGTGCCGATAGGCGGTAGCGCAGGTCGAGAAGGTTCCTGGCCTCATTTTGATCTGTGTCCCACGGATGTATCCAGCCACTTACTGCCCATTTGTAGAACTGACCTCCTCGCACGTGGACGCCACGCTCGAACTGCCGTGCAAGTAGATCCGCCACGGTGGACTTCCCGGCTGCCTGTGCCCCGACCACGAGCCACACCCCGTCTGACATTCAAACATCTCGCGAATGTGGCGTTGCGAGTCCGTGTCCCCGATCGCCGGACGGGGGGTCGCTCACGGAACTTCGGTGCGAGCGCCATATCATCGCAGCGACCCACTGGTAGACGGCACACAGCGCCCGGATTTCTACAAGAAGTTCCCTATACTGCTGCAAAGAGAGATCGCGAAGTGCATGGAGAATCCAGGATGCCTAATCTGATCTACGCCGCTTACCGAGCCCGCCGACCCTTATTTCGATCTGGTTCGAGGGGCGCTAGGCGACAGCGTTGATGGCGATCATTTCTTCGACATCGTCTCTGACGGCGTCGTCTCTATGAGGTCCTCCACGAGTTTCCGGCTTGGCCTCGTACTTTCGAGGGCCAAGCTGACCTAATGGCCCAGTTCAAGGGTTATGGCGACAACATCGAGCTTGAATCCGCCGACAATTTGATTAGCGGCAAGAAGGACGACGGTCGTGTCTTCGTCATCGAGTATGAAGTCCATGGGACCATGCTTGCGACAGGTGTCAAGTACGACAATCGGTATTGTTCAATCATCGAGATTGAGAACCGGAGAATCGCGCACCGGAGGGACTACGTGGACTCTCTAGCAGCCTGGAATGCATTGACGGTGCAGAGTCAATAGCAGAGAGTCGACCGACTCGAATCAGGGCCATTGCCCACCCCTCATCGTGCAGCGCCCAAGCTCGACCGTTCCAGAAAGTGCCGCACCGTGACACCTTCCCGAGTGGCGTATGGGGATACTCTCCTTTGGCACGGGTTCGTCTATCGTTGATCGACGTGGGAGGCTTCGCACGACTTCTGAAAGCCAATCTCGAGTCGATGAGGTGCGTCACCTCCCGTCGCGCAGGATCAACTGCGAGCAGCGAAAGATGGATAGCGTTCGGTTGTCGGACTCGTCGGTCACGACGGCGTCCCAAATCTGCGTGGAGCGACCGATGTGCGCAGGGGTCGCCTCGCACGTCATTGCGCCGTGTCGGATTGTGCCGAGAAAGTTGCTTTTCAGCTCAATGGTCACGAAACCGGTCGCATCATCAGGAAGGTTCACGATGGTGCCGTAACCACACAGCGAGTCGGCGACGCCTACGAGCGTGCCGCCGTGAAGATAGCCGTGTGGAGCCATCAAATCACGTCGTACCGGCACGCGTGCTCGAACGCGCTGCGGCTCCACCACAAGGTTCTCCATACCGAGAAACTCCGGGAGATAGCCGCGGCTGAACGCTGCAAGCGCGCCCGCACTGAGGCCGGTGAGGCCCGGATACGGAGAGCGGCGAGGCGCCGCCGCCGCTCTGCTCGCGTCGTCCACGAGTGGGGTCGCGGTCGGTGCGTCGGAAATCTCAATCGCCATCGGTCAGTGCTCCGACCGTCGACTCGTCGGGGGCCGTGGACCGGTAGTGGCAACGCGCACACGCGACCAATGCACTGTCGTTGAGCACGAGGGTCTCCACCGCGAGTAGACCTTTTACGCTTCGGTATACGAGCGCCAGGCTCCCCGCCCCCTTGGCGACGGTGATGTCAGGTCCGAAGTGAAGGTCAGGGTACCGCGCTAGGGCGGCTGCCGCGTACTCCCCCACAGAGGCGCGACCGTGAAGGGCTTCGCCGCCCGTGAGACGAGCAACGAATGGCGAGTGATACTCGACGTCCTCGCTGTAGTGCGCGGATATTCGTGACGCGTCGTGGGAGTTCCACGCGTCGGCCCACGATCGGGCAAGCACGTCGGCATCGACTTCGCTGAACGGGTTGTACGCGCTGCCCATGATCATGACGCCGCCGTTGCCACGAGCGTCATGGTGAAGGTGAATTGTTTGATGACGAATAGGTGCATGTATTCCATACGAACCGGCGCGCATTGGGGATTGGCGAATTCAGCTCGTCATTGCGACAGCCACGGCAAATGCCTCTGTGCTCCGACGATCTGTTACGAGTCGATGTGGACACCCTCACCCGGCAGATCATGGAGATCTGCCTCACGCAAAGATATGGATTGTCGAGGCGGTCCTCGCTGGGCTTCAGAGGTCCCGTAAGGACCAGTCCCAGCAATGTATGGGGGCACCCTCCACATCATCTCCCTACCTACGAGCTGGCAGCTGCCCCCGGTACTTGAGCACTCTGCTCCACTACCCCACCCTGTCTTGACGACTCGCGACGTATGTCACGGAACGTTCACCTAGTTCGACCATCCCGACGCTCACTTCGCTCGTAGGTCCTGTGACTCGACGGCCCCATTGACTGGTGAAAGTGAGGAGGAATTCATTCATGGCATTGGCATCGGTGACTCAAGCGGGATCTGAGCGACGCGTCGCGAAGTTCCTACTGAGCGATGACACCCAGACCAGCGTCTCACTTCTCGTCGTGGGTGCCAGTCTTGCGCTGGCCATCGCTGTAATACATGTACAGGACCAGGGCGGTTTGCCGGGAAGCCAGTCCCCCGTGTGGTTGAAGTACGGGTACTACATAGTCGAGATCAGCAGCACAATAAGCGCGGGTCTTATCATTCGCGGCAAGACACTGGGGTGGCTGCTGGGGCTGGCATCGAGCGTCGGCCCTATGACCGGATACGTCTTGTCGCGAACTACTGGTCTTCCTGGTGACTTGGGTGATGTGGGTAACTGGGGTTACCTCCTCGGCACCGTAAGTCTGATCGTCGAAGGGAGCTTCATCGTCCTGGCCGTGATCTGCCTCAGGCGGATCGACAGAGCCTGGCAGCCGAATTCGGATGATGTCGTCTACAAGTGGGCTGGCTCTGGTACCAATCGGCCGTGTGCCATTGATCGGTGAGGGAGATGATCCAGAACCCGCCCGACAGAGTCACGTCGGATTTCCGCCAGAAAGGACTCAAGACGGTGTCACATGCTGGCCTAGTGAGCGAATACATCGGGTCCGGGCGGACATCCAAAATCGACGCAACGGCGCTGCGCATCCGACGACCTCTTCAACAAGACCGGAACGGCATAGAGGAGATGTGGGGACGTTGCTCGTTCTGGACCCGCTTGTATCGGCTCCACTCGCCCTTCCCGACCCTGCCTCTGTCATACCTGGACGCCGTGATCTCCGATCCCGACGGGAGCCGAGTGGCGACTCGGTCGGCCACCGAGATCCTCGGATTGGCCTCGCTACTGGACTCAGGCAAGGGTTGGGCTGATCTCGGCGTGGTTATCGAGGACCGATGGCAGCGACACGGAATTGGGACGCGCCTAGTGAGAGAACTGTTCAGTGAAGCCAACGCCCGAGGTATCTCTCTTGTAAAGGCTGAAGTTCTTACGACGAATGATGCCCTGGTACGCCCACTTCGACGCGTTGATCAGGCACTTTGCCTCACCTGGGATGGGTATACCGTCGAAGCGACCCTCCGGCTCTCCAACAGTTCCTTCGCCGTTGATGACGGCACAATGCTCGTCAATGAACCGAGCAGCCCGTGAATGTGTCTTTGGTTCTCGTTCCCCTTCTTGCGTCAACTCGACTGCCCCGATATGTGACCGTGACCCGGTCACTGTATGGGGGCAGGGTCAGATCAAGAGAAACCGAGAGCCTGATGTCCGGGACGACCGCCGAGATATTCACTGGCCGGGTCGTGTTGATTTCGAGTACGGCCCATCCACCCGCCACCGGAACTGTGACCTCGTCATTCCACACCCGCTGAAGATCAACGTGGCCAGGATGCCGATGTTCTGAGCGCTGGCGATATCTGGCGAGCGCGATCTCGCGATCACAGCGACAGAACACTTCGACGACGGAGCCCGGGAGTCCCTGGAGACCGGCGACGGACGCGCAGCGGTAGAAGATCGCCTCAAGCACCGCTCCAATCAAGGATGCACCGGCCACCACATACATGACCCCGATGGCCGCCTGCCCGATGCATTTCGAAGCGTCAACGTCAGGAACGAAAAGGAGAGACATCAATGTCTCTATAATCAGGTCATCGCAAGGAGCGGCAAGCCCATCTCTTGCGCCAACGCCGCAGCAAGGGATGTCTTGCCAAAATACTTCCGACTTATCCACACACCCAGTTGTGGCTGCTTGAGTACGGGGCGACACCGTCCACGAGCTCTTGGGCAACGGTCCGACGAGAGCTTTGTCCCAACTTTGTCCCGACAATTGGCTCCCGCTCCGTCCCGCTGAGTCCCGCTGGTTCTCGGAGCACACTCTTGCCAACCATCTGACCAGGATGGAGTGGGCGGGTCGACACCCATCGGGATGCGACGGGATCCGTCGGATCTCCCTGATAATGCTGAGGTCGCTGGTTCGACACCAGCTAGCCCCACTCAGAAGTCCTCGTCAGACGGGCAATGCGGTTGAGCGTACCGTTGTCAAGGCATTCGTCTGTCCCGACAATTTGCGGCGAACCGGGCAATCTGATTGACACCCATCAGCTTGTCCAGTCAGCTTGACCGAACCCTGCGCTCCAAGCGATGTGACGAGCAGGTCCGCGATTCCGAGCACGGCGATCACAGCGTTACGCGAGCCGACGTACGGCATAGGGTGCCTGCATGAGTACCCCCTTCTGGCGTGGTGCCGCCGAAGACGAGGCCATGCAGGACGAGCACGCCTTTCTATGGAAGGCGATGCTCGACACCATCGGCACCGACCTGGCGGGGCGGCGGGTGCTCGACGCCGGCTGCAACCGTGGGGGCTTCCTGCGCCTACTCGTCGACGCCGAGGGCATCGCCGAGGGTTACGGATACGACCCAGCCTCGGGTGCCATCACAGACGCCCGCCGTCTCACCGGCGACAGGCCGCTCACCTTCGAGGTTGCTCACACCGTGCCGGATGGGTGGGACGAGTTCGACGTAGCCTTCAGCCACGAGGTCCTCTACTTGCTGGAGGATCTCGTAACCCACGCTACTGGTCTCTTTGGCGCCTTGAAGCCCGGCGGGTCGTACTTCGCAGTCTTGGGCGTTCATGCGGGTAGTCCGATGATGTCGGCGTGGCACGCGGAATGCGCAGTTGAGCTAAACCTTCCACGGCTCTACGAGCTCGACGAGGTCGCGAGAGTCTTCGAGGACGCCGGCTTCTCTGTATCGGTAGCCAACTTGAAGCTGGGGTTCGTCCCGGTGTCGGCGCATCGGCACGGGCACGATCATCGGAGGGACCTCCTCGCGTGGTTGGACTATTACAACCGTCAGAAGGTCATGCTGCGTTTCACACGACCGTCCTCCTAGCCGAGGGCTCGAGCCGACGCAGGGTGCACTCCGAAATGCGGAACCGTCCCACCTAAACTGTTCTACCCACGGACATTGTTGACGCGAAATTTCCCCCGATGAAGTGAACCTCCAAGGCATTGTGGTGCTGCTGACACACCCACAAAGCCAAGGAGGCTCACGATGCACGGTAACGCCCCACTGACCCCAGAGGGTCGATTTCGGCTCTGCCAGATGGTCGAAGAGGGCTGGACTATCGCCAGCTCAGCCGAGTCCATGCGGATCTCTCGCCAGACCGCCCACAAGTGGTGGCGTCGCTATCTCGAATCGGGCGTGGCCGGGCTCGAGGATCGCTCCAGCCGGCCCCGGCATTGTCCGACCAAGACCCCGGCCAAGGTTGAGCGACGTCTGGTAGAGCTGCGGCGGCGCCACCAGCTGGGCCCGGCCCGTCTCGCTCCACGGGCCGGGATCCCGGCCTCGACCGTGCACCGGGTCCTCCAGCGTCATGGGGTGAGCCGGCTCTCTGACCTCGACCGCCAAGGGGGTCGCCCAACGGCAAAGTGGAGCGCTACAACCGCACGCTGCTCAATGAATGGGCCTATGCCCGCCCCTATCGATCAGAAGCGGCAAGAACCCGGGCGTTGGACACTTGGCTTCACATGTACAACCATCACCGACACCACACGGCCGTCGGTGGACCACCAGTCAGTCGCGTCAACAACCTGGTGGGGCAGAACACCTAACCGGCAGCGTCGTACGGGCCACTAGGCCAGGTTGTTACGTTTTCTCCATGGCTCTGGCACTCTTGAACGGTCCGAGGGGTCGACGACTGTGCCTTGCCCTGATCAATCCGGATCGCCTACCTCACTGGAGGCCTTTCCTTCGCAGGGAACAGGAGCCAGATCTCAGGTCGCTTGCGGCAGACCTCGAAGCCGCCGTCTCCACAACGGATCTCACCATGATTTCTTCGGCCAACCATGAACTGGCCCTCATGGGTGCCCTCTCACAGTCAGTTGGGGCGGCAATGTACTGGCAACAGCCAGACGATGAAGACCGAATCCTCAGTCACCCCGAAATCTACGAGCTCCTTGGGCCGATAGCTCGATCCGTTGCGGACTCGCCAGCTGCCCTGTGGTGGTCGACTGGCGTGTATTTCAAAGACCAGCAATACACCGAGTGGGTCAATGGGCCAAGCGGCGGGCCACCGTCACTTTTAGGTGCCCGCCAACAGCTTGAGAGTTGGCGGGTGGCGACCGACGCGGACGAGGAACAGGCCAAGTTGCGACCTGAGGCCCCCTCTGCCAGCAACAGCGGACACTGGTGGTCGGTTCCGATTCCCAGCCGATTGGTGTGCACGACCAGAGGTCTGCCAGGTCTGGGTGCCGTCAAACTCGTCCTGGCCGAGGATTCTTCCGGCTGGACCGAGGCGCGCTGTTGGCCACTTGTGCCGAAGGGCTCAGCACGGACCTTTGACATCCGGACTCCGGAGGATTGGATCGATCTGGTTGCTCGCTATCCGTTGGACGTGAGCCGGTCTCGGCGTCATGACTGGTGGCGAACAACTGGCACGGCAAGTGCCTGGCTCATTCCCGATTGGCTTGCCGTGGCTTCTGACTACGACGCCGTTCATCTGACGGTGACCGGCTACCTCACGACAGCGGGACGAGCGCTGCCGGTTCTTGATGCCTGCACGGTTCTCGCGGGATGGGACCCAGACCAAACCTTCTGGTTGACCGACATTCTCGCGGAATCCGGGGATCCCACCGAATGGAGCATCGATCAAGACGGGTATGGCGGAAAGATCGCGGGACCTGTGAATTAGAGTTCGGCTGGTCTTTATCGGGATGACTGCACCCGCCCAGGGCGACTGGAGCGGGAAGAATTGTCACTCAAAGAACCGAACTGCGCACCTACCCGGCGAACCGGGGCACCCTTCCGAGGACGCATGTGAGAATCAGAAGATGTCTGTGTTGGGTCGTAACACTGAACCGGTGGTCCTCAGGCCGCGCCAACGGTTGAGGACCACGAAGCCATGACCGTCTTCGAGGATGGCGCCTTGCGCGTCGACTTCGCTAACCAGGAGGTCACGGTCGACGGGAGGTCCGTTGCCTTAACCTCGACCGAGTACCGCTTGCTCGTCACGCCCATCCGCGACCAGGGCCAGGTGTTGCCACCGCACCAGCAGGTTGCCTGGCACAATCCGAGCGAGGTCCAACCCTCGCGGGTCAAGTACGCCGTCCAGCGGTTGCGAGGCAAGCTGGGGTGGAATGACGAGGAACCGCCGAATGCGGGAAATCCTCTGCTGCGCTGGAGCCCGAAAGTGCCGGTCAGCTGCGCCCACAGCCGGCGTACGGGGTGATCCTGAGGCGCCTGGGTCGACGAATATATGGGGACAACCGTGGCGATGCCTTCAACTCCACAGCATCAGGACGCGCTGGCTACCACACTGATCGTTGATCGGCGCCGACCGATTGTTGCCCGTTCCAGACGAACGTCGGTGAAACCGCCTTCGCGACATCGATCCGCGAAGGCGGTGGCTTGTTCGTCGGTCCAGCCGTGGCTCCCGTGCCCTCGGGCACCCGGTTTTGCTCTCCGTTCCATGGCGACCAGTCGGCCTCCAGTGATGAGCACCCGCCGCACTTCTCGAAGACCGGCGTCGATGTCCGACCAATGGTGCACCGTCGCGATCGACCACACCACCGAAGCAGAACTCTCGGGAAGTGGGATGTCCTCGGCGGCGCCGTTGGCGTACCGCACCTTCGCCGAACTCCGGGTCAGAAGTCTCGCTACACGTAGCATGACGGGCGCTGGGTCGACTCCAGTGACGGTCGCACCCAGTCGGGCCGCGTAGCGGACCGCGACTCCGGGTCCGCACCCGACGTCTAGGACTCTGTCGCCGGATCCCATGTGACTTAGTCGAACGGCGAGCTGCGCATCGCCGTGGCGTCCGAAGGCCATGCTGAACGCGGCGACGAGCCCAGCGACACCCCCTGAAGCCGGGGTAATCGGCGTGGTGATTGGGCGGTGCGTGCTGCTCGCTCATCCCTCCACCTTGACAGTTGAACCTGGCTTCAAGTCAAGTGGGCGTGTGTCAGAGCCTCTGTTGACCATCGGGGAGGTCGCCGAACGAGCGAGCGTGGCCACCTCCACGATCCGCTACTACGAGCGCCTCAACCTGCTCGTCGCCGACGCCCGAGCGTCCGGCCAGCGCCGCTATCGGGTCACCACCCTCCGAAAACTCGTGTTCATCGGCATGCTCCAGGACGCAGGGCTCGCCTTAGTCGACATCGCCGGGATCCTCGGCGCTGCCGACGCCAGCGAATGGAAGGCCATTGCCACGCGCCGACTCGAGGCTCTCGACGAGGAGATCGCCACATTGCTTCAGGCCCGTGCGTACCTCTCCGGTGCGCTGCTCTGCCGCTACGACCACCCGGCAACGGACTGCAAGATCATGGGAGCCGAGATCGATCGCCGGCTCTCAGTGAGCGACGGAATCGGGTGATGCAATGCCGGCGAACTGCGACACCCTTGCCGGATCGTCTGTCGAGCGTAGCTTGGGCAGTTTTGGGGACAGGCGGCCCGCCGCGACATCGCATGACGTCGTTCTCCGGGCATAACGGGCCGTAATCCACATCTCGGACTGCACTGCTCAATACCTGTGGCGCCCGGTGAGCACGGAAGACGTCGTGTGTGCTGCAATGTGGAGGTATGACCCACGCGGATACCGACCTCGCGACCCGCCTCGGTGAGATCGCAGAGTACGAGCACACGGTCCACAGCACCCTGATGACACGCATCTTCCGCAGACTCGGGCCGACGAAGGGGTTCATCGCTTTCTATCGCCGCTTCGGGCCCAAGGTGGATCCGTGGGTCATGCGGAGCCGGGGCGGTCGCACGATGACCCGCCTCTACGGGCTTCCGGGCTTGCTGCTGGATACCACCGGCGTGAAGACCGGCTTGGTGCGCACCTCGCCCCTGCTCTACGTACGTGATGGCGACGATTTCGTCGTTATCGGTACCAACTGGGGAAAGCTTGCTCACCCGGCATGGACGGCGAACTTGCTCGCCCATCCCCAGGCCCATATCGAGGTCGCCCAGGTCCGGGTAGCCGTCGAGGCAGAACTCGTCGACCAGGCTTGCTGGGACAGGAACTGGACTCGCTTCTGCGCGGTCTATGCGGGCTACGCCAGGTACCTGGAGACCTGTGGGGACCGCGTGCCCAGGATGTTCCTGCTGCATCCCGCGGCCTGAGAGTTACCACCAATGCCGCCGCAGGATGGCACTCAGTCCCGGCGTTGTGGGGCAGTCACTTCCCGACCCGAAGTCAGCCTCGACCTGGCCGGCTAGACATGCCCTTGCTGACGAGGACAACGAGCCCGCCAGCCCGGCGTGGGGGCGGATCAGTCCATTCGGCACGGCGAGGGGACAGGCGAATCGGCTTCCCTATGAGCAAAGGGTTGAAGAAGGCCGCACCGGGCCTCGCTCTACAGCCCAAGTCCACCGTCTCGCCCTCCTTCACTGTCAGCTCCATTTCTCGGGACGCCATATCGTCGATTCTGACTTGTATCCCACGGCTCCCCCAATCACCCACCCCACGGTTGCGGTTCGGCCCGCGATCGAGGAGCTGAACGGGTATCGTGCGGGACCGGGGGTCTAGCGCAATGAATGAGGAGGCCCATTCAGCCACGACGCACTTGAGCCGACGCGAGCTGTTGGCGGGTGCTGGCGCGGTGAGTGCGTTGGCCGCGGTCGGACCCGGAGCGCGCGCCGCCGGCGCCGCTGCTCCCGCCTATGAGCCGACGGCCTTCACAGGGTCCGCTCGACTTCTCGGCCAGGGCGGCAAGCCGACGGGCATGTCGGCACTTGCAAGGTTGGCTCGTCGATACGGGGAGGGACAACCGCTGATGTTCGTCGATCTGGCAGCCGTGGATCGCAACGCTAACGTGATTCAGAACTTCGCCGATCGTCAGAATTGGAATGTCCGGCCAGCACTCAAGGCATTCCAGTGCCCGCAACTCTGTGCTTACGTCATGCGCCAACTGCCCAAGCCTCGTGGCTTGGTATTCCGCTTGCGCCAAGTCGATCAAATCATGACGGCCGCGCCAGCAGGCACAGATCTGATGATGGGCTACCCATCGACTGGCGGAGAACTGCGCTGGTTTCTGGGTTCCCAGCCGCCGAGCGGCCAGCGCAGCTACACCCTCACAATTCTTGCCAGCTCGCTCGAGAACATCGAGGATCTCGCGGGCCTCGCACGCACCACTCCCCGCGAGCTACCGCTCAACATCGCCTTGGAGTTCGACTCCGGCGAGGGCCGCGGCGGGTTTGTCTTCGAGCCGGAGATCTCGGAGGCGATCAAGTTGCTGCGTCGTGCCAAGCGCCACCTGCGTCTCAGAGCGACACTCTGCTACGACGGTTGGGCGACGTTGACCGGCGATCAGAACTACCGTCTTTTCGTCGCCAACACGGCAAGCGACTTGTACAGAAGGTACCTCGCGCAACTAGAGGACGAGGGTGGCGACCTGTACAACCCCAAAACGCTCATCCGCAATGGCCCAGCCAGCTCCAATTACCAAAACTGGGTGGGCAAGCCAGAAATCAACGAGATCAGCCCGGGATCCGCGTACATGTATGCCGGCTACCTCCAGACGTTCGACAACCAAGGGCTCGTCCGTGCGGCTACGCAGTGTTCCCCGGTGCTCAAGGACATCGGCCCCTATCCGTCAGAGCTCATCACCCAGATCCCGCAACCCCCGATCACCGGTCACGCGTGGTACCTGCTCGGGTCGGCCTGGCCCGACAGCAGCGGCACCCAGCCAGCGTTCATACATCCGCCCGGCGTTGTGGACGACATGCATGCAGGCGGCCGCGCGGCCATCGTTGCACCGAATGGGGCACTATCGATCAATGACTATGTGCTCCTGTGGCCGAATCAAAGCGGTGAGGGCGTGGACTACTTCGGCTCGCTTCACGCGGTACGCAACGGCCGGCTGCTCGACGCGTGGCCGACGTTCCGAAGGCCAACAGACCTTCAGTAACGACGGGTGGCACCCGTGTGGCATCTTGCCGGAAGGTTGACTGTCCCCGATGTGCGGTTACGGGGCGACGCTAACTACGAGCTCTCGGGCAGCGGTCCGAAGAGAGATCTGTCCCAACTTTGTCCCGACAATTGGCTCCCACTCCGTCCCGCTGGGTCCCGCTGGTTCTCGGAGCATTCTCTTGTCAGCCATCTGATCAGGACGGAGTGGTACTGGTCGGGACGCATCGGAAGGCGACGGGATCAAGCGGATCTCCCTGATAGTGCTGAGGCCGCAAGTTCGAGTCTTGCTCGCCCCACCGATAATCTCCCAGCTCACAGGCCAGTTTTTGGCCAGGCCAGCGCCTGCATTTCCGACCGCCGCCGGGCCTGACGGCCGAGCAAGATCTCAAACCTTCCTTGTGGAAGGGATCGGGAAGAGTACGCCCTGGACTGGCGGACCTTGCCCCGACGGCAGCTGCTCGGCCCCCCGACCGAAGGACAAGCACAGGGCTCGCAAACAGGCCACGCTGTGGTGCCACGTCTACTGCGCTGGATCAGGTCAGCGCAGTGCCGTGGTCAGCGTGGTCCGATTCAAGCTGAGCAAGGTATTGGTGGACTTCGGTGATGACGGCCGCGCCTTCGCCGACCGCAAAGGCGACGCGCTTGATGGAACCACTGCGAACGTCACCGGCTGCGAAGACTCCCCGAAGGCTTGACGCCGCTCCGATTGTCGGGCCACCACTCCTGTCGCGACCGGTGAGAATGAATCCCCACTTGTCGCACTCGATGGTTGGAGGTAGCCAATCAGTCCACGGTTGCGATCCGATCAATACGAACAGGCCGGCTGTCTCGAGGGTTTCGGTTGCGTCGGTATTGGTATCGCGAACCACGATGTGGTCAAGGCGTCGATCGCCTCTCGCGGCGACAACCTCACTGTGGTGGCGAATCGTGACATTGGCCGCGACCCGCAATTCCGAGATCAGGTAGTCCGACATGCTCGCGGCAAGCGACTCGCCCCGCACCAGGAGCGTCACGGTCGAGGCGTACTTCGAGAGGTGGATGGCGGCCTGGCCGGCAGAGTTCCCCCCGCCAACGACGACCACGGGCCGGCCGGTCATGGCGGCGACCTCGCTAACCGCCGGGCTATAGAACACACCCTTGCCGATCAGCTCTTCGATCCCGGGTGCGTTCAACTGACGATAGGAAACGCCACCGGCGACGATGACGGCGGCGGAGCGGACGCTGGTGCCGTCGGAGAGCTCAACGACGAGTTCATCGGTATCGTACTCACGTAATCCGGTCACACTGCGCCCGAACAAGAACCGCGCACCCAGTCCCCACGCTTGTCGATACATCGTGTTCGCTAAGCGCTGGCCGCTCACCCCGGCGTCAAACCCCGGATAGTTCCGGATCAACGACGTGGTCCCTGCCTGCCCGCCCATCGCAAGATGCTCGACCACGAGCGTGTCGAGTCCTTCTGACGCACCGTAGACGGCGGCCGCGAGGCCTGCGGGTCCAGCACCGATAATTGTGACGTCGACGCGGCGCACGTCATCGATCGACGCGTTGACACCGAATGCATCCGTGAGTATCTCGTCCGATGGGTTCTGCAGAGGCGCGAGATCGGGCCGGAACTGCACGATCACGATAGGGAATCGAGCCACTGCCAACGTGAGGTTGTGAGCTACGAGTAACTCGTGTGCTTCGTCAGTGGCGCAGTCATAGAAGCCGAACGGCACGCTGTTACGACTCATGAACTCTCGAAGTTCGACCCCCCGCTGCGACCATCGTTCACCAATGATCTGCACCGCCTCGTAGCAGGGCGGTCGAGCTACTGCCGACCAGTCCTCCAGCAGTTCAGTGATGGACCGATGAAACTCCTCGTCAGCGGAACACCCAGGACGCAGGATCCAGCGGTCGAGTTCGCCGCGCGCGAACGCGTCGACCAATCCTTGGCGCGATGCGAAATCCCCCCATCGAAGCACCAGGACACGTTTGGCTTGCGGGTGCATTGCACCGACCCGCGCCAAGAATTGGACGCCCTCGTCGCTACCATGCTGGCAAGCGATTACCAGAGCAACCTGCGCACC
The DNA here is from genome assembly GCA_963764305.1 of uncultured Acidimicrobiaceae bacterium. Taxonomy (GTDB): domain Bacteria; phylum Actinomycetota; class Acidimicrobiia; order Acidimicrobiales; family RAAP-2; genus Bog-473. Next base: position 801,009 of record CAVXSD010000010.1, read on the forward strand.
CGTCGCGTGGAGCTTGCGAAGCTCTCCGAGTGCCACGTCGGGGTTCGACGACGACCCCACGTCGTAATCCGCGCCGTACCGCCGACCGATCTCGGCAGCGACTTCCGCGAGATCCTCCGGGTCGCTGCCCACCACACGGATCAACCCTCGCCATGATGTCGACGCCTCCACGACCCCAATCCTTACCGACCTTCCCTCGGAAAGGTAGCGTCCTCCGTCATAAAGTCTCAATCGCCGTTAAGCGCCCTTCTTGTAGCCGGAGGCACGGCGACCATCGGCCACTCGTCACGCGTGGCTGCGCTGCGTCACCAGCGCGCCACGGCGGAGCGGATCAAGGCGATCTACCTGCCCGTACACATTGAGGCGGCGGGTTGAATCGAACTCCCGTACGGGGCAATGAAATCCCTGACGAAGGCAAAGGCGCAGGTCAGGTTTGTTCCCGCGCGACACTCTGTGGACGTTGTGAAGGGTCGCTCAGGTTGGGTTCGGCATCACCAGAGGATCCCGACGTCAGCAGTCCGTAAGCAGAGACATAGGCGCAGTTGTGGACCGGGTGACGCCAGGAGAAATCTGAAGCCGCTTGGCACATTATTGGGACTGGGAACCAACTGTTGGGACAAAGTTGGGACAGAAGCACCGACATCGGATCCGTCAGCGGCTCGCTTCGAGGCCGCATCTTGCTCATGCGACCCTACGCCGCGTACGCAGGCACTTCGGGTCGCCCCTGATAGCGGGCGGGACAAGTTCGACGAGATCAACCTTCGGTAACGGGCTTGTCGAACAACAGGATCTCCTCCTCATCGGGAGGTTGAAACGTCGTCGCCCACCCTTCAAAGTGAGCCCGTGTCATAGGCGAAGCCGTCCACTCGCCGGACGCATTGCGACGTTCAGCTCGCTCGATCAACTCCTCCATGGGCGCATCGAGGCAATGCAGTTCGACTCCCACCCCCAAAGCTCGCGCCGCGAGTCGTTTCTCATCCCGTTCAACTCGCGCCCAGTGGCCCCACTCCAAAATCACGCTCTGGCCCCGGGCGAGGAGATCCTGGGCAAGAACCCACAGCTGATGTTCGAGACGCACTCGGAATTCTTCATCCCACACATCGGCGCCCAGTTGAGTCGCCCACCCGTCCTTGTCCAACCTGATGGCGGGGATTTTGGGTGCGAGCTGACGAGCGAGTGTCGACTTGCCCGAGGCTGGAAGCCCACAGATCAGCACGAGCCGCGTCCGGGGCCCTGCGAGAAGATCGTCATCCCGGTCCGAGGTCACGGAGAGAGGCTAGGACTCTCGAGCGGCCTTTCCCCAAACAGTGACGGGTCGGTGCTGCACCTATGGGATACCGCTGTCTTGATAAGTCGAGGCGGGGGGCGTGTCGGACCACGGCTGTGCAAACCACCGCTGCTTCTCGGCCAAACCATGAGCCAAGCAGGTTGCAACGAAGCTTGCGGTGGGCAACGATCTGGGTCGTGGACCATGACGCAGCGGCAGGCAGCGGGAAACCCCTACCGCTCATCCTCGCTCGAGAGCTGGCGTCGAATCTCGCGACGCCGATGTTCCTCATGGACGCGCGCGGGTTGCTCGTGTTCTACAACGATGCCGCTGCGCTGCTGATCGGCAGGTCATTCGGCGAGATGGGCGAGATACCGGCCGAGGAGTTCGGCGCTGTCTTACACCTAAAGACTCTGGACGACAAGCCGCTTCGTCGGCGCGACACGCCCGCCGGGATCGCCTTCTTCGAACGTCGCCCCGCCCACCGGACGCTCGCCGCGACCGGCTACGACGGCGTGCAGCGTCTTGTGCACGCGACGGCGTATCCGTTGTTCGGCTCGACCGCCGAGATGCACGGCGTCGTGTCGGTCTTCTGGGAAGTGGCCGACGAGGAAGACGGCGCCTAATGCAGGCGCGCGTGTGGGGATGCCGTGGCTCGGTCGCCGCGCCCGGCCCGGATACCGTCAAGTACGGCGGCAACACGTCGTGCGTTGAGGTGCGGCTGTCCAGCGGAGAGGTTCTGGTGCTCGACGCCGGCACCGGCATACGGCCGCTGGGTGTTCTATTGCAGGCGGCTCCGTACCCTGAGCTGCACATCCTGCTCAGCCACCTCCATCTTGACCACTTGCAGGGCCTCGGGTTCTTCCGGCCGCTGTTCGATCCCAATGTCCAAATTCATATCTGGGGCCCGCCGTCTCCGGTTCAACCACTCTCCGAGCGGATTGCGATGTATCTGTCACCTCCGCTGTTCCCGGTCCACATCAATGATGTTCCTGCTCACCTGATCTTCCACAACGCGCCCGAAGAAGCCGTCTCCATCGGCTCGGCGACGATACGATCGTGCAAGGTGCAGCACCAAGGTCCGACCGTCGGCTACCGGATCGAGGAGAACGGACACGCGTTGGTTTACCTCCCAGATCACGAGCCCTCGCTCGGCACCGAGCTGCGCTCGCTCGCCGCTGAGTGGATGAGCGGTTACGACATCGCGCGCGATGCCGATGTCCTATTGCACGACGCTCAATATCGCGACCACGAGTACGGTGCACACGTCGGCTGGGGACATTCGAGGCTCGCCGACGCAATGGAGTTCGCAGACAAGGCAGGCGCTCGGAACCTGGTGTTATTCCACCACGACCCCTATCACACCGACCACGAGCTCGAAGAGCTCATCACCGAGGCTCGCAAGATTTGGCCCTTGGCGGAAGACAGGGTTTGCTTGGCGAACGAGGGCATGACGATCACCTTCGACAGTGACGGTGTTCGGCTCGTCGCCGGGTGAGTACCCGGCGAGCGAAACCGACACGCGACGCCCTCGACTGTCCCCCTGCCGGGACGGTGGGGCAGTTCGGTGATATGCCCGCTCAATCGAATGCATGATTTGCGGCGTCTCTGCTGAGGTAGCTTGCGTCAGGACTCAAAACTCCGGAGTCGAGGAGGTGTCGAGCAGCCTCGTACTTTGCCCCATAGGCGATCCGTGCCAACGAGTTTCCGACGGAAAGTCGCCGAACACCGATCGCCTGCAGCTCATCCCGAGATCGACCTCCTGGAGCCAGCAAGACGTTGACTGGTCCCCCGACTTCGTCGACTATCCGAGAGATCGCCGATGTCTGTCAGCGCCGGGGCGTAGAGAACATCTGCCCCGCCATTCGGTATGCCGAGAGTCGGGCGATCGTGTCGTCAAGGTCATCACGGCCGCGGAGATGGTTCTCGGCGCGTGCCGTCAATACGAGACCTGAGTCGGTCGCCTGTGATGCCGCCATTTCGACACGTCCAACAGCGATGTCGATATTCTCAATCCGTCCGTCTAGCGGATCCCAGTCCTCGATCGAGCATCCCGAGGCCCCAGCATTGGCGAGCAACTCGATGGTCTTGGCGATGCCGCCAGCGTTCCGGGAAGCACCGCTCAGCGTCCATATTTACTGGAAGGTCAGTAATCGTGCACAGTGCTTCAAACATGACGCAGCAGCTCGTCACGCGTGGTCGTCATATCCAGACGGCCCAGTGAAACGGCAAATTCACCGCTGGTTGTTACCAATGCCAAGAACCCGAGAAATCAGAGAGGTCGTGCCGAACCAAGATCGAACGGGTTTGGCATGAGAAAAGTTCCTTCTCCATGCAGAGAACGAAATCGTGAGCGATGGTCTTCGAGAGTCATGGATCAAGATTGACCGATTCCACCAGAAGCTGCTGGCGGGTCTCGGACGTGACCGTCTCTCGATGAAGCAGGTTCGCGAACCTAAATCGTCGGGAGGGCGAGAAAGCTGGCCTTCTGCTGGAGGCGGGAACTTAACAATCTTGTAGCCTCGACGTACGAGGCTACGACGCGGCGCCGCCTCCTTACCCTCTTCATCACTACTCATGGGTCACAGCCGACTGGGGCCTCCGACCGGCGAACAGTCCCACGAGCCCCACGACGGCAAGCGTGATCAGTACGATCACTACCGCTACCAGCGTGGTGGGATTGCTCCACAGAACCAGGATGAGGAGCCCCAAGACCAGGACCGACCACTGCAGGGCCTTTCGATGGAGCGCCACGAAGTCGTGGACCGGGCCCCCCGTCATCCAACTGATGTCGCCGACCTTGTGCCGCACCGAGGCGTTGCCGGCCACCACTGCGCCGATGGCTATCAGCGCCGCCACGATGAGGATGATCCACACCGCGTCTCGCAGCGTGGCGGTGACGGTGTCGAGCAGGGCTGTCTGCGCTTCAGGCGACTGTGGCGAATGGACCCCGGCGATGTAGTGGTTGAGAACAACGCGGTACAGCACCAGGATCAGCGCCATCGAGATGGCCAGGCCGGTGGCCGCCCGCACCAATCCCTTCCGTCGGTTGCGGGTCAGCACGACGGCCCCGGCGAAAAGCAGCAGGGTGATGATCGGCAGCGCTATGGCCAGCTTGTTGAGGAAGTTGACCAGCTTCTGGATACGGACCAGGTCCTTCGACTGGAACAAGACGTAGTTCAGTGCCTTGGCCGCCGGCACTTTGTCAAAGACGGTGATCCCCTGGGCGTCGAGTTTCTCTTTGACGTTCGCCTCGACCTTGCTCAGGTCGATGGTGATCTTTCCGTCCTTGGTGCTGACTGAAGCTCCCTCTGAGGATCCGGTGAGCACGTTGACCAACTGCTTGGAGGCGGCGCGATTGACGGTGACCCACGTTTGTTCGAACTTGGGTGACTGCACCACTTTGAGGGTTGTTGCGTAGGTGGCCTTCTGCACCTCGGACGTGATCGGTGTCGCCAGGAACCCGGCCTTGGCCGGTAGGGCGTCCTTGACCCTTTGATGGAGATCGGTCCGAGCGACGAGGTTCTCGCTCACCCGGGTGGCAATCTGGGTCTGGATGGCAGGGTTAGCCGCTAGTGGAGCCATCGTGCTCACGTAGGAGTCGGTGTTCAGCAATTGGTTGCGGGCGAATACCACTACCACGGAGACAACGGCCAGCAGGCAGGCCAGCACGATCAGCGCCCACGATGTGATCCTCCGCCACCGGGGGCCCTTGGCCGATCCCTGGTTCGTCTCGGCTTTAGGCTCTTCGAGAGCTTCGTTCTCGATCATTGTTCAGTCCTTGTCTCGGGGTTAGTGGGTCCTGCTTCGGCGCTGTCGACGACAGCGGACTCTTCAAGGTTCCGGAGTCGAGCGCCCCGGGTCTTGGGCTGGTACATGGAGACCAGGCGAGCCACCAAGACCACCAGGAAGATCTGGCCGGTCAGCGCCTCGATGACTGCCATGGTCCGCGGGAGACCGACTGCAGGCGAGAGGTCGCCGTATCCGACCGTTGTCATGGTGATGTAGCTGTAGTACACGAAGTCCGGAGCGTCATGCGTGCCGGACTGGGCGAAGAAGGAGCTGCCCCCGACGAGTTGGACGGCGTAATCCGAATAGGAGAACACCAGTCCAAGGAGGATGTACACGCAGACCGCTCCGAGAAGAGTTTCTGCCGTCACCTGGGGATGCCGCAAAATCCTCGAGAGGATCACGACAGGGCTGGTGAGGATCAGCAGCGCACTGATGACGAACACGACGCCCTGGGCGACTTCACCTCCGGCAGCCGCGGCCACTATCGACGCCACGAAGGCAAGGACGGCTCCAACTTGCACGGCCCCCAAGAGGTGGCCGCGCACATGCGACGTGTGGAAGGCGAGTAGTGCCGTGATGCCGATGAGGCCGGTGGCGAGGATGATGGGCGTACCACTCGTCCAGCCAACCGAGAGCACGATGTAGTCCATCGCGACCAAGACGAGAAGCAAGCCGTAGCTGTCGGACGCCCTGGCGGCCTCGCGTACCATCCCCCTTCGCAAGGTGGGCCTGGTTGTCTTGTCTGCCATGCCGGGATTGGCTGTCACGTGGCCCAACTCCGGACCATCAATAGGTGACGCCCCCAGAGCGTAACGGTGGGCAACAACGTTCGACTTGTCATTGTTCGACCGGGTGCGGTCGCCTCCTGAGACGTCGGAGTGCGCCAGACCACGACAGGCCTCGTTCGCGCCACACCACCCCAACGACCGCACCAAGGATGATCACGACCCCGATTGCGATCAACCAGGACATCAGTGCGAAGACGATTCCTATGGGCCCGTACTTCTTGTCGTCGGAGATCACGGTGCTGGAGAAGATGAAGGAGAAGACCACCTCCATCCCGATCCAGAAGAGCGCTGTCGCCACTGCAGACGGGAACGTGGCCCGCCACGACTCCCTCCCACCGAGCAGAAACCACGTCGTGAACCACCAATAGAGCGTGAGAGCGCCCAACCCCACGATGGCCAGCACCACCGGGCCACCCCAGGAGTGGAACCACGGCCCGGCCACCGCAGCCAGGGCTGCGCCACCCACAGTCACAGCCAACCAGATGATCCGGCGCAGGATGTCCTTCAGGCCTCTCGATTCCAGCTCGAAGGATCGTTCGTAGAGGTCCTGCACCGCCGTCGCCGCTGCGATCCCACCCAGAATGAAGAAGAGCCAGGCGGTGCCGGTGACGGCATTGGATGTGGACGAAGATGAGGCGAAAAGTCCGCTCACGTCCTTGGCTGCTTCCTGGTTCAGCCCCAGATGCCGCACCAGGCCGGTGACCGCGCTCTGTCCGGCCAGTGCGTTGGCGACGATGATGAAGGGGAAGAAGCAAAGGAGGAGGATCGCGGCGAAGAGCATCCCTTTGTTGATGAAATCCATCGCGTTCAGACGGTTCCAGAGGTGCTCCATCGACGAGCCGGAGTACTTGTCACCGATGGTGGCCATGCCGCGGTGCAGTGTTCGATGGGTTTGGTGCCCATCGGCTTGTGCATCCGAGTCATCGAGCTCACTCACCGGACACCCCCGTTCGCAGTTTGTCGTTCGTTTTCCGCAGTTGCGTCCGGAATCGCCAAAGCACCACAGCGGCTCGCTCGCTAGACACCCCAGCAGACCGTCGACCGACAGACCGACGGTCGGGGTCGCTCTGGAAAGCGTTCGGCCGTGGTGACGTCACGACCGTGCCTGCTGAGCCGGGATCTTGGATACTGCGTTGTGGCCATCGGTTGACCCCACGACGTGTGGCGCGAGTGCCACGGCATCTGCGTCGAATCGGGCCGACAGGCCAAGCACAACGAGGTACGCCACGACGACCGCGACGATGATCAGCGGGACCGTGGCCGCGCCGGCTTGGGAGACGACCATCGCAATGATGATCGACGCCAGCGGGAGCCTGAGCATCGAGACGGTGGCCGCTCCCATCAGCGCCGCGACGGCAGGGGTCTCGGAGAACCCGGGAAGGTGGGCGCACAGGAGGCCGGCGACAATGCCCAGGAACATGGCGGGGAAGGTCGGGCCCCCTCGAGCGCTGCCCAACGAGAAGCTGTAGGCGACGCCTTTGAAGAGGATGAGGAATGCAAAAGCGGAAAGGGAGAAGGTGCTGGCCTGAGTCACGAGAGGGCCCATGGACTCCTGGCCGGAGAAGAGGACGAGATTGTCGGGCTTCCCCGTGATGTGTGCGAAGGCGATGGCCAAGCCGGCGACGGCCAGCGCCGCCACGGGAACGACTACGAAGGGCCTCGCCTTGGTGGCCGCGTTCACGGAGCGGCCGATCCGAACGATGACGAACACCCCAACGGCCACGACGGCGGCGAGCAAGATCGTCCACGCGAGCGCAGCGAGCGTTGGTTCGTGGTACTTCGGCAGATCGAGCGGGGCGATGGCGTAGGCACTCGAGCTGAGGCCGGTCAGCGAACCCATGCCGATGAAGACCAGCGAACCGATGCCGGCAGCCAACAACCCAGGCAGCAAGACCACCGGAAGGGTGGCTCCCCCGAGCCCGGCTGCCTCAATGATGATCACAGCGCCAACGATCGGAGACCCGAACAGCGAGGAGATGGCAGCGAAGCTGGCGGCAGCCGCGACCAGGGCGAGGACCTGATTAGGGGTGTCCTTTCGGGAGAGCTTGACGGCGAGAATTCCGAGGCCCGCCCCGAGCGCAATGAGCGGCGCCTCGGGACCCAGCACCATACCCAGCCCGATTGAGGCGATCGAGGCCAGCAGAACCCCCGGCAATTCGATCGGCTGCGTGGGGGGTCCCGCTTTCAGCCCCTCGGCGGGCTTATGACCACCGCCCCCCGGCAGTTTGGCGATTGCGAACGCGATCGGAACCGCGGCGACAGCCAACACGGGCAACGGCCACCACGACGGAACGGTCGAAAAGTTCAGTGCCCCCGGGAGGTCCTTGTAGACCCACAGCTGCAGGTAGTGGATGAACTCCAGGTACCCCCATGACGCCAGTGAGACCAGGACGCCGATGACGGCGGCGAGTACGAGAAGGACACGGTAGTTCTTGGTCCGCAGGAGCGAGGTGGCATCGGCGGGCGGCGCCGCGGCGGGGGAGGAGACGTCGGCCATCATACGGATCCCGTTCGCGTCGACTGTGGCTCGCTCATCGAACGAGCTCCCTTCTCTTCAGTCAGGTCGACGCGTGCTGGTCTAGACGCCAACTACTGACGGGCCATGGCCACGCGCATTTCGGCCTCGGTGTCCACGATGAGGTCACCGCTCACGTCGACGGTGACGGTGTGGATCGTGCCCGTGAACCTGAATGGTGCGACGTAGTCGGACGTGATCGATGATCCCGGATTCCCCCCGCAGGTGAGCGCTCCTGGGTTCAGGATCATCGGCGTCGTGTAGGGGACATCCGTCTCGCCGACGAGATCGCCGTCGACGTAGAGCTGGAAGCGTCCCGGGGCCCCCTTGCCCTCGAGCAGGTTCAGGTCCCCGGTCGGCTCGAACTCGAAACGCAGCTTGTGGCGGCCCTCCGGCAGCGCACCTGCCGACTCGACCTTGAAGTAGTCCCGGCCCACGTAGTTGTGGACGAAGACGAGCTTGTTGCCCTGCACGAAGAAGGAGTAGCCCCCGGGGACAGCGCCCTGCGAGAGCAGCACCCCTTCGGCCCCGCCCTTCGGGATCTCGACGTCTGCGGTGATGGCGTGCGGCCGATTCAGTGTCTTGGGCCCCGCGAAGTAGGGCACCGACTGGGTGTCGGGAAAGAACACGTATCGATCGCGGGGAGCGGCGAGCTGCGGGCGCTCCACGAGCAATCGATTCAAAGCGCTGCCGTCCACGGGTAGCACGTTGTACTTGCCTGCTTCGGCGTACCAGGTGCCGATGAGCGCGATCAGGCGATCACGGTTGTCTGCCGCCACATTGCGGGTCTCCGCAAAATCTTCGGCCACGTGGTAGAGCTCCCAGCCCGACGCGTCGAGCTCGCTGAGCGCATCGGCCGAGATCGGTGTGCCGAAGGGCTGCTTCGCCTCGGCGAACGACGGGCCTGGCCACGGGCACACCGCTCGCCAGCCATCGTGGTCGATGGCACGGTTCCCTATCATCTCGAAGTACTGGGTGTGATGCTTGGTCGGCGCAGTCCGGTCGTTGAGCGTGTGAGCGAAGCTGACGCCCTGAATGGGCGACTGGGGCACGCCCTTGATACTCGCCGGCGGGTCGATGCCGAGCAGGTCGAGGACCGTCGGCACCATGTCGATGATGTGGGCGTACTGCGTCCGCACCTCACCCTGCGACTGGATGTTGGCGGGCCAATGCACGATGAACGGGTCGCTCGATCCCCCACGGTACGTCTCTCGCTTCCAGCGCCGTAGAGGTGTGTTCCCGGCAAACGTCCAGCCCCAGGGGTAATGGTTGAAGTGCCTCGGGCCACCGAGCTCGTCGATCACCTTGAGGCCGTCCTCCACGGTCTCGGGGCAGTTGTTGAAGAACTGCGCCTCGTTGGTGGTGCCCGTCACCCCTCCTTCTGCGCTCGCACCGTTGTCGGAGACGACCATGATCAAGGTGTTGTCGAGCTCTTCGATGGATCGCAGGAACTCGATGAGGCGGCCGATGTGGTGGTCGGTATGGCTCAAGAAGCCAGCGAAGACCTCCATCTCCCGGGCGTAGAGCCGGCGCTGATCAGGCGTCAGTGTGCCCCAGTCGGGTACGTCGGGATCATGGCGGGAGAGTTCGCAATCGGCCGGGACGATCCCGAGTTCCTTCTGGCGGGCGAAGGTGCGCTCGCGGTACGCATCCCAGCCGTCGTCGAACTGTCCGGCGTACTTGTCGGCCCATTCCTTGGGGACGTGGTGGGGCGCGTGAGTCGCCCCTGGGCAGAAGTGGAGGTAGAAGGGCTTGTCGGGGTCGACCTGCTTGGCGTCGGCGATGAACTGCATGGCTTTGTCCACCAGGTCCGGAGTCAGGTGGTAGCCCTCTTCGGGTGTCGCTGGTGGTTCGACCTGGTGGTTGTCATAGACCAGGTCGGGGTTCCACTGACTCGTGTCGCCACCGAGGAAGCCGTAGAAGCGCTCGAAGCCGCGACCGAGCGGCCAGCGGTCGTAGGGTCCGGCGGCCGACTCCTGACTGGCCGGGATCAGGTGCCATTTGCCGACCATGTAGGTGTTGTACCCCTGGGCGAGCAGGATCTCTGAGAGGAAGCCGTTCTCAAAGGGCACGTTCCCGTCGTAGCCGGGAAACCCCGTGGAGAACTCGGTGACGCACGCCATCGCATTGGAGTGATGGTTGCGGCCCGTGATGATGCACGAACGGCTCGGCGAGCAGAGCGCCGTCGTGTGCATGTTGTTGTAGCGCAGCCCGTGCGTTGCCAGTGCATCGAGATTCGGTGTGTCGATCGGACTGCCGTAGCACCCGAGCTGGCCGAATCCGGTGTCGTCGAGCACGACGAAGACGACGTTCGGTGTGCCTTTCGGTGCCCTGGTCGGGGCCAGCCAGGCTGGCTCCGACTCGTCCGCCGTGCGTCCGATCAAGCCGGGGAAGGGGTGACCGGGCTGATATTCGACCACTGGCATCGGGGTAGCTCCTATCTGGCGAGTTTGCTTAGGGAGTCGCCAATGGCACGACACTGACCCGATCGCCAACTACATACGCCATGATCAGCGCGAGCGGGAAGAACAACAGGCTCAAGCAGAAGTAGCCGACAAAACTGTGTCCTTTACGCCCAGCTACTCTTGCTGGCCAGAAGGCGATCGCGACCCAGATGATGATGCCAATGATTCCTATTCCCCATCCCATGATGAGTTCCTTTCGTTCAAGTTCCTTCGGGTGCGGATTCTCTTGTAGTCATTACTGAATCACGTGACCGGATGGGGGCGCATCACCCATTGCGGGGTGATTCGGGAAGCGTGGACTCGTGGCGGCGGAAGGGCTGGGCAGATCGTGCTGCTCTGCCAAATGACAGCACGCAGAGGCGATGGGCTACGAGAACAACGCGGTGCTCGACGGCGTGGACCGTTGCGATCGACGTCGGTCACACATGGACTGCGTCTCGAGGTTTCGATTGATCTAGCCGATACGGATCCCGCGGAATGGTCGTCGTAGACTGTGGGTGAGTCTCGGTGTTCTGCCCCAGTTGCTGAAGCCGAGGTATTGATCGCAGAAGTCAGAGATCACGGTCCGCAGGATTCGGACGGTGGGATCAGCGATCCTCTCGCATCCTCACTCGGGTCGCCCGGGTATATGCCTAGAAGGATCAATCCCAAGGATTCGATCCGCGCGATCAGGCCGTAGAGCGCCGCTTGGTCAAGCCCAGGGGCGAAGAACTGCGTATTGTCATCAAAGGCCCACGAAGTCACTTCTGGAAATTGAGCTTGGACCAGGTCGCTCAGGACTCCTTTGATGGCGACCTGATATCCTGGAAGTCCCGACCTCACCAGATGAGTATGAAGGATCAGAGGTGCTTGGCATCGCCCTAGGTGGGGTGATTCGGGTTACTTCGCTACATTGCCCAGAACTTGAGTGAAGTCTGGGCGGGCTGACAGATCGAACCAAGACTGAAATGACCCGCACCGTTCCAATCAGCAAGCTGACGATCCCGAAGCCAATGGGCGCCAGGGTGAGTCGGAAGCCCCTGGTCGACCGAATCGAGCAGGCCAATCAGCAGTGTCGCCTCATCGTCGCACCAGCAGGATTCGGGAAGACCACAGTCCTAGCCGAGTGGGCCGGTACGACTACAGCGAGCGTTGCGTGGCTCTCGTGCGACCAGACGGACGACGAGCCCAGGGAGTTCTGGACCGGCGTGATCGCCACCGTTGCCCGGCAGTGGCCGGGAGTCGGCGATGACGCGGCATTGATCCTTGAACGGGGATCCGAGGATGTTCCTGAGCTTGTTTCTTCTCTTATGAATGATGTCGCTGAGGTAGGAATGCCCTTTGCCATCGTGATCGACGACGCACAGTATGCCAAGTCGTCTCAGCGGTCGTTGTTCGACATAGCTCAAGGATTGCCGCTGAATGGCTGCATGATCCTCGCAGGTCGATGGGATCCCCCGTTTTCACTTGCCAAACTCAGAGTCGATGACAACTTGTTCGAACTTCGGGCTCGGGATCTCGTGTTTTCGCGGGAAGAGACCGTCGAATTGTTCTCCTTGGCCGAGTTGACGATCGACAAAGGAGACGTTGAGCAGCTCCACGGCTTTGTAGAAGGCTGGCCGGCGGGTTGCCATTTGGCCCTTGCCGCGCTGAGACGATCCGAAGATCCAAAGAAGGTCGTCGATGTTCTCAGCCAATCCACCAGAGCAGTCAATGACTACCTCGTCAACGAGGTACTCGAACGTGTGGAGCCCGACCTCGTCGACTTCATGACGGCGATCGCGGTGCTCGACGAATTCGATCTCGGTCTGGCCAAGGCAGTGAGCAGAGCTCCTAATGCTGAGGAACTGTTCGCGAATCTTCTCGCTGCAGATCTCTTTGTCACGGAGGTGGATGTCATAGGCGAGCGCTACCGCTTCCATCACCTGTTCGGAGCATTCCTACGGGCAAGGTTGAGATCGCTTGGCAATGCTCGACTTCAAGAGATTTATCGACATGCCATTGGAGCACTTCAGCTAAGAGGCGACCACACCGGCGCTCTCGGCCTTGCCATGGCTGCCGGTGATACTCGTCTGGCCGCAACAATTGTCACTGACGCCATCATCATGTCTTTCGATTTTTCTAACGCTGGCGATTCGCACCGTGCGATCCTCGCGTGGCTTCGTGAATACGGCACTGATTCAGTCTCAAGAGATCCCGAAACGTTGCTTCAGCTCGTTTTAGTGCTTGCCATTTCTGGTGACTATGACGTGGAACGTTGGCTGATCCAAGTTGAGCTCGCTAACCCAGAGGCGGATCCATTTCTACGGGCCCTCCTCTACGGGACATGGGCGGCCAACGATTTGAGTCGTGGAGACGCGGAGCGAGGAATTGTTCATAGCGAACGGGCGATTGAAGCCAGCCTTCTCACACAACGGCAGCACCCAGCTCTTGATTCGTTAGCCGTGCAGCAGGTAGCGGCCTACCTGATGAATGGGGATCTGACCAGTGCCGGAGTCGCGATCGAGTCAGCATCGGATTCGCTCGTCTTCCCCATTGTCGACGCCGTCTTGGTGGTTGCCGCGTGGGCCTGGGTGGCCTTCTTGCGTGGCGAACTGAGCGTGGCCACTAGCAAGGCAGAAGAAGCGCTAGAGAAGGCAGATCAGCTGGACGCCCCTGCTCGGGCATTGGGGAGAACGCTGGCCTCCTTGGTCAAGGCGGGTATCGCTCTAGAACTCGGTCAAATCGCGACTGCCGAGCATCTGCTTATCGAACTTGAAGCAAATGCTCGAGATTCCGGATCAACACCGCTGCTGTTCTTTGTGTTGCTATGGCGGGCCAGAACATCCCTAGCTCAGGGTGAAGAGGAGGCAGCCGTGGTTCATTTGGCCACGGCGCGACGTTTATTCTCCGCCCCCTCGGTTGGTGTACGTGCCAACTTCGCTCTCGAAGAACTCCGCCTGGCGATCGCCTTCGCGCCCGAAAGTGGAAGTGCACTTATTTCGCGACTTCCCGACCGAATCGAATCGAACGTGTTGAGAGTTCGTCTAATGATCGCTCAGGGTAGATCTGAAATCCCTACCGTCCTTCTGGACGATACCGACCCGACACTTACGTTGCGCGAGAGGATCGAAATTGGGGTGCTGAAAGCGCTCGTTGAGTGCAGTCACGATATGCAGCTCTCGCAAGCGATGTTCCAAGAGACGCTTCTATTAGCTCGGCCTGAAGGATTCCTACGGACGATCCTCGAGCAAGGTCCGGAGGTAGGCCAACTTCTTCGTTCATTGCCCGTTGGAAACCCGTCCGATTCATATGTCCAGGAATTGATAGCGATGTCGGACGCCGCGGTCGCTCCTAACCGCCACAATGCTCCCGGGAAGATCGTTCTGAGCCCACGCGAGGTAACGGTGCTCCGGTTCCTCTCGAGTCGTCTGACTCAACACGAGATTGCGGATGACCTTTTTGTATCTATGAACACTCTCAAGTCGCATATTAGGAGCCTTTACCACAAGCTCGGCGTGCAGTCACGGGTTGCGGCAGTCGAGAATGGACGAGCTGCTGGATTGATTTGAAGGCACGCAACCTGGCCACGCGCCTCCCGATAGGCTTGCGAAGATTTCGTATAGGCCCGATCGACTGAGATTGCGGGACTGCCTCAACGGTCAAGAATGCGAATGCCATCCCTTTTGTGCGGTGGCATCAGCCGATCAGGCCACTACGGCATCGCATAACGCTTTGTGGACATCCAGGGGAAACTTCGCCGCGGCACGGATCAAGGTGCCACTTATCCGGCTTTCGACGTGAGGACCGTTCGGTCTGACGCCACGCCAGCGCGTAGCGAGTGGTTTTATGCCGACTCTCAACGCACATACCTTCAAATCACCCCGCAATGGGTGATGCTCCCATCCAGGTCATCTGGTTGAGTAATGACCACAAGGGCAGAATCGACACGAGGAGGTCGCAGTGGCACAAATAGGGACCCTGTTCGCATACTCATTTCCCCTGTTGAGCCTGTTCTGGACGATGCTGATCTTTGCCGGCATCTTCCTGATGATCTTCTTCATCGTCTGGTGCTTCATCGACAATTTCCGTCGACACGATCACCACGGCATGGCAAAGGCCGGGTGGGCGATCCTGATCCTGTTCCTTCCCATCGTTGGCGCGCTCATCTACATCATCGCTCGGCCCGCAGAGGCTGACGCGAATGTCGTCAGTCACGTTGCATCATGACAACCTCCCCGGACACAGACATCGACACACTGGGACCGGTCGACTACCTGGTAGTCGAGTTCCCGCCGGGCGTTTCTCACTTCACGGGTGAGATGGCGGCTGAGTTGGCCAAGCTGGTCGACGCAGGAACCATTCGGATCCTGGACCTTCTCGTCATGGTGAAGGGCGCGGACGGAGAGATCGAGGGCATGGAGATCGAAGACCTCGAGCAGGTCGATGAGCTGCGAAAGGCAGAGGCCGACCTCGCCGAGATACTCGCCGCCGAGGACCTAGTGAACCTCGCCGCCGCCATGGAGCCGGGGACCACGGCGGGGGTGCTGGTCTGGGAGAACACCTGGGCTGCACCGTTTGCCTCGGCCGCCCGCCGCTCGGGGGGCCAACTCATTGCCAACGGACGGATCCCGATCCAAGCCCTGCTCGCCGCGCTCGAAGCCGACGAGACGACCGAAGGAGGTTGACATGCCACTACGACCAGCACGCGCCGCACGGCGCGGTGTCATCGGTGCTCCCGTGGCCCGGACGGCTGCCGTGGTAGGCACCGCGGCCGTCGTCACGCACGGCGTGCGCCGGCGCGGGGACCGCCGCGAGGACCGCCGCGACGACCGCCAGGACCGTCGCGACCGTCGCTGACCGGGAGTCCAGGCCGAGAACGCCACCCGAGTGCGGCGTCAGGCAGGTGATGTAGTTCCGACACGAGACAGGAGACAGCCATGGGAATGGTACGTCGGCGGACACGCCGCAGGACGGCGATGGTGGTCGGCGGGGCGGCATACGCCGCCGGCAGGAACCGAGGCGGCGGCCAGGAAGAGGAGCCTCAGGGCGACCAGGGGTACGCCGAAGCGCCGCCCCCCGCACCCCCGCCCCCGGCGCCCAGCGCCAACGATGCCGCGGGCGAGCTCGAGCGCCTGGCGTCATTGCACACATCTGGCGCGCTCTCCGACGAGGAGTTCGCCGCCGCCAAGCAGAAGGTCCTCGGTGCCTAGCGCGCCGCAGACCTAGAACGGAGTACTCATGACAGAGCATCCCCGGGGCGCCACCTTGCGCCGCGCCATCGAAGTCTTCATCTCACCCGATGACGACGCCATCAAGAAGCTTGGCGAATTGTTTACCGACGACGTGACCGTCTGGACACCGAACATGTTGGCCCTCGGCGTCGTAGACCTCGCAGAGAATCTCATCTACCGCGAATCAGCGTTCTCAGACGTCGACATCCAGTTCGATACCCTCGACATTTTCGGGAGCCGTGGTCTAGCCGAGTTCCGTGTCTCGGCGACCTTCTCGGGCCCCTTCGTCATTGAGGAGGCGGCCGTGATCGAGCCCAACGGGAAGCAACTCCTGCTCGGCGCGGCGGCGGTCGCGGATTTCGCGGGAAACAAGATCAAGGCGGTCCGTGCCTACTTCGACGACGCCAGCTTGCTGGAGCAAATGCTCGACGCATAGGCAGGGTACGAGCATCAGGATCATGGGCCACCAGTACTCCGTCGTCTTCGAGCTCCAACCCGATCCGCTGGACATGGCCTTCCTGGAGGAGCGCATGGCGCAAGCCGCGGTCTCGGCGGCCGGTGTGGGCGAGGAGCGGGAGTTCGCGGTGATTGTGCGCGACGACGGGCAGATAGTCGCCGGGGCGTCGGGAGCCATGTGGGGCGGAGGGTGCCAGGTGCACGTCGTGTGGGTCGACGAGACCGTCCGACATCGAGGCCTTGGGCGAGACCTGATGGCAGAGGTCGAGCGTCACGCTCGGGACCGAGGTTGTCGGCTGGTCATGGGCCTTACGTACGACGTCCTTGTCGGCGACTTCTACGAACGACTGGGCTACCGGACGGTTGGCGTCATCGAGGACTATCCGGCTGGCACGTCCACGCGGTGGTATTGCAAGGAGATGCGCGACCATCAGACTCGTCCCAGCTGATGAGGCGTCGGGCGGGTTTGAGGCTAGGCCTGAAGGTCCCAAACGTATGGAGAAGCGTCCTACGGTGCGATTCTTCGGGGCTCGATGCTTCAACGGTGCGCGCAACATGATCGCGATCGTCGTCTTCGACTGGACAACCAGTAGCCGTCGTACAGGCCGATGCCGACGGATACTTGGTCATCGGCGATACCGATGAAGGAACAGGAAAGGCAGGAACCCAAATGGCTGAGACGAAGGTAACGCACCCGAGCGTCAGTGAGCGCCGCGCTCAGGGTAAGGAGGCACGCGATCGGTCGCCGCTGCAGGGGCACCGTGGATGGGCGACAGCGAGTGATCGACTCGACCCCGTGGCACTCCTCGAGGCCCAGAATCTCACCCGGGAACCGGATCTGGTGCCCGTTCGTCACGGCCGGATGATGGTCTCGCCGTTCACCTTCTACCGGGGGGCGGCCAAGATCATGGCCACCGATCTAAGGGACACACCGACGGCCGGGCTGAGGGTCCAGCTATGCGGTGATGCACATCTCTCGAACTTCGGCGGCTTCGCGTCTCCCGAGCGGACTCTCTTGTTCGACGTGAACGACTTCGACGAGACCTTGCCCGGCCCCTTCGAGTACGACGTCAAGCGCATGGCGGCCAGCTTTGCCATCGCGGCACGCAACAACGGCTTCAGCGCCGCCGACGCCTCGGCGTCGACGCTGGTATCGGTACGCGCGTATCGCGAGGCCATGGCCGAATTCGCCACCATGGGCAACATGGACATCTGGTATGCCCGCCTGACAGAAGAGCAGGTCATGGATGCGATCGGCACCCTGACCAAGGGAGAGAAGACCAAGAGCACGGCCGCCCAGGCCAAGAAGGGTGCGAAGACCGCCAAGAAGAGCGTCGAAAAGGCCCACACCCGCGACAGCCTCCAGGCGCTGTCCAAGCTCGGGGAGATGGTCGACGGGCGCTACCGGATCGTCAGCCAGCCGCCCGTGGTCATTCCGGCGCGGGACCTCGAAGTCATGTACGGACTTTCGAGTGACGAGCTCCAGAAGACGATTCATGACCAATTCCGCGCCTACCGATCCACTCTGCAGGAAGACCGGCGCCATCTCCTCGAGCGCTTCGAGATCGTCGACATGGCCCGCAAGGTGGTTGGCGTGGGTAGCGTCGGCACCAGGGCCTTCATCGTCCTCCTCCAAGGCCGCGACGAGCAGGACCCGCTGTTCCTCCAGGTCAAAGAGGCGACGGCTTCCGTACTCGAGGAGCACCTCCCCAAGAGCCGGTTCAGCCAGCCCGGCGAGCGCGTCGTCCAGGGGCAACGGCTGATGCAGGCAGCAAGCGACATCTACCTTGGCTGGACCAAAGGAGCCGAGGCCGACCGCTTCTTGTACTGGCGCCAGCTGCGCGACATGAAGGGCTCGGCTTTGGTCGAGACGATGACCCCTGTCGTCCTTGGGTTCTACGCCGGACTCTGCGGTTGGACACTCGCCCGGGCTCACGCGCGCTCGGGGGACGCGGTGGCACTGGCGGCGTACCTCGGCACGAGCGAAAAGTTCGACCGTTCGATCACCGACTTCTCCAACCGCTACGCAGACCAAAACGAGCGGGACTACCAGGAGTTCGTGGGCGCCATCCGGGGTGGACGGCTCGACGCGGTCGAAGGCGTCTGAGGTGACGTGGCCGACCTGGTCTGGCGCGAACGAGATCGGTCGTGGTCGGGCGCTGTCCGCCACTTGCGGAGACGGTCAGATCGAGAAGGACAGTGGGTGAGGATCATTATCGAGAGCATGGCGATGAGCCGGAAGTCGTTGCTTAGGTAGGAGATGGAGCTCTCTCCAGATACCGTTCTTCAGCTCGCACCTGCGATCCGCACGCGCTGCGACCGATCGGGTCACGTCATGGTCGACTCACCAGTCGGGACCATCATCGACATCGGACCGAGGGGCTATGCGATCTTGGCCATGTTCTCTCAATCGATCCGACTTGGTGACGCGATCGCTCGGCTTGAGCGCGAGTACGGCCATTCCACAGACTTCGCACCGACGCTGAGCGTCCTCAACATGCTGATCGAGGAAAGTGCTCTGGTCACTCCTGACGCCGATCGAGCCCCGACCAGTGGGTGGGCCGATCCGGTGGAGCACGCGCGCATGCTCCATGATGAACGTCGGACCGGCGACTACCTGGCCGCCTTGGCGGCAGCGGTGCACCCCAACGATGTTGTTCTCGACATCGGCACCGGCAGCGGGGTCCTCGCCGTCGCGGCGGCCCGAGCCGGTGCCCGCCACGTCTACGCCGTCGAGGCCAGCGACATCGCCGACGTGGCTGAGCGCGTGTTCGCGCTCAACGGGGTTCGGGATCGGGTGACGCTCATACCCGGCTGGTCCAGGCAGATCGAATTGCCTGAGCGTGCCACCCTGTTGGTCACCGAGGTCATCGGCAACGAGCCACTCGAGGAGGAGATCCTCGAGACGACCCTCGACGCCCGCCACCGATTACTGGTACCGGGAGCCCGCTTGATCCCCAATGCGCTCACGCTGCTGGCCCGCCCGGTCCTGTTACCCGAGGCCGAGATCAGACAGCGTGCCTTCGGGCGCGCTGCGGTAATGCGGTGGCGGACCCTTTATGACATCGACTTCGAGCCCCTGCTTGAGGCAGCGACCCCGGGTCCGATCCATACGATCACCGAGGGCGAGGTGGTTGCCACCTGGCCCCAGGTCGGTCCGCCGGTCGAGCTGGCCACGCTCGACCTCACGACCTTCGATGCGCCATCGGTTCGCGCTTCGGCCGATCTCTTTGTCGATCCGCCCGGCCAAGTGAACGCAATAGCGCTCACGTTCCGCGCCGAGTTGTACTTGGGTATCGCGCACACCCTCGATCCGTGGACATGGCCCGCGTCGAGTTGGGCGACGTCGGTGTGGGTACTGCCGGACCCTGTAGCGGTGAGCGTCGGGTCCGTTCTGCGTGTGCAATACCACCGCCGGATCCCCGGGAAACCGGATGGGCTCGCCTGTGAGCTTGCGCGTGGTGTCGGGTGACCAAAGGGGCGACGATTGCAGGCCCGGACCTCGTCTCGCTCGACCGCTTGGGAGAACTTGTGAGGCACGGGATTTGGGGCACCTAGATGCGGGCGATCCAACGGGCAAGACAATGACTCTCATCTTCAGCACTGCGGGATCGATCGAGTGGGTCAGGACTTCCCGGCCTCATAGGTCTCGGTGAAGATGTCGCCCTGGGCCGCACCCGAACCGGACTTACTGCCGCCTGGACCACGCAAGACGAAGGCGATGATGACGGCGAGCACGGCTCTCGCTAGAGGACCCGCGATGTACACCCAGTAGCCAGTAGGTCGTGCT
The DNA here is from genome assembly GCA_963764305.1 of uncultured Acidimicrobiaceae bacterium. GTDB lineage: Bacteria > Actinomycetota > Acidimicrobiia > Acidimicrobiales > RAAP-2 > Bog-473. The sequence goes on from CAVXSD010000010.1 coordinate 821,274, forward strand.
GACAAGATCGGGACCGAAGGTGCGCGCGGGGTTCATCGAGGCCCCAGAAATGGGACTCCCCCACAAACCAGCCAGGGCGATGTAGACCGTCAGCGCTGGTGCCACAACAGCAGCGGTGTGGCTGATCACGCCGGGGAAGGCGTGCCCCATCATCCCCCCGCCGGCGGCCGCCAGGACAAGGAAGAAAGTTCCCAGCAGCTCGGAGAAGAGACGCCGCCACTCCTGGCGGGGGTCGTTGAAGTCGCTGATTCGTTCGATGATGTTCTGCTCGTAGCGGGCAATGGGGCCGATCGTGGGTGGTTCTTGCATCTCTGTCATCTGGATCGCACCTCCAGGATTCGGGGATCAGTGGGCGTTGGCGTTGCTGCTCAAATTGCTTGACGGGCCGGGAGGCGGGCAGTTGGACCCAAGCCATGACGAGCGGCGCTAACAGCTTGTCTCGTGGAATACTCAAGAATGGTGGAGCTGCTCGTACCCGCAACTGCGGGCATTCAGAATGACGAGAGAGCCGTGCGAAAACGACGGCCCACATGAGGGATCGAAGCCATGCCATGGACCCGTTGTCGTGGTCCTCTTCGAGGATCGTTCCCTGGACAACCTGCTAGGCGATCTCTTCGGCCGCTCGAAGAGCGTCCCGGCAGCGGGCTGAACCCCTCCTTGGCCAGCTGGGTCCGGATCGAACGCGGTCCCCACCGAGGGTGGGCCCGGCGGCAGCTCGACCACCCGGGCCTCGAGCACCGGGGACATCTGATGCGGACAGCTCTCGGGCTTGGAGCTCTTGTCGGCCAAGGCGGCCATGCCTCCGTCGCCATAGCGGCGGAGCCACGTGTGCACCGTCTGGCGGCTCACCGTGTTGCGGCGGGCCACGTCGGTCACGCTCATCCCGTTGAGGACGTCGATCACCGCCCGATAGCGCTGTACCACCAACTTGAGCTCCACCAATACGGACGGCTCCTTCGGATCTGTCGACTACCGCGCCAACAGCGCAGAAGGTGGCAACCGCCACGTGGTGGACCCTCGCAGGCACGAAGTGTCAAGCAGGTACCGGAGCCAGTGTCGCCCTGGTACCGGAACCGCGTCCTGAAGTGTCAAGCAGGTACCGGAGCCACGCTGTCAAGCATGAAATGGAACTTCACAAAGCGTCTGGGTATAGCCCGGCAAATTGTCGGGACAGACGAATTGCCTTGACAACGGTACGCTGAACTGCACTGCCCTTCTGAAGAGGATCTTATGAGTGGGGCTAGCTGGAATCGAACCAGCGACCTCAGCATTATCAGGGAGGTCGGTGGGTTCTCGTTCGTGTCCCAGAAGGTCCCGCCCAATCCCAGTCCGTCCTGGTCACCGGGCAGGTCAAGTTTCGAAGTGAGATCCACTGGGACGCAGCGGGACGCTCCGGGACCCAATTGTTGGGACAGAGTTGGGACAGATTCGGGCGAGGCGTCCAATCCAATTGCCGGTTTCTCGAGGGCGCCGCCGACGCTTGCCACTTCCCGGGCCACAGGGATGGGAGATAGAGGAGCCCGGCCCAAGACACCGCATGATCACATCAGGACATGCTGCGTCCACGGGGCGGACCTCGGTTAAGTCGGGTCTCCAGGCCGGCCCGACCCCAATCGATAGGACCAAAGTCCCCCTACGGGCGGCTGCTCTGTCGATAACGTCTGAGCCATGAGTCAACCGAACATCCTTCTCATCATGACTGACGAGGAGCGATACGCGCCCCCATACGAGGCTGACAGCGTGCGCGCCTTTCGCAACTCCCAGCTCATCGCCCGGGAGTCGATCCGGTCTCGGGGCCTGGAGTTCCACCGGCACTACGCAGGCTCGACGGCGTGCGTGCCCAGCCGAGCCACCCTGTTCACCGGCCAGTACCCGTCACTGCACGGAGTGACGTCCACGGACGGCGTGGCCAAGCAGAACACCGACCCTGGCATGCAGTGGCTCGATCCAAACACGGTGCCGACCCTTGGGGACTGGTTCAGGGCCGGCGGCTACAGGACCCACTACAGAGGCAAGTGGCACGTTTCGTTCGCCGACCTTACGACCCCAGGCTCGCACGAGGGGCTGAAGGCCTCCGACGACGACGGCATCCCGCTGCCTGAGGCGGTGGAGGCGTATCGCAAGGCCGACAGGCTGGACCCGTTCGGGTTCTCGGGATGGATCGGGCGCGAGCCCCACGGCGCTAACAAGTCCGATTGCGGGACCGTGCGCGACGGCGTCTTCGCTGAGCAGGTCATCGAGCTGTTCGGCGACTTGGCGGCATCACGGGCCGACGGTCCATGGCTGACGGTGGCATCCTTTGTTAATCCTCACGACATCGCCTTCTCGGGATTCGGATGGGAACAGATGCTCCATTTCGGACCGCCAGACGACACCGTGCCCAACGTGCCCGAGGCGCCATCCCAGTCGGACCCGTTCACCGGCCGCCCGGCGTGCCAGGAGGCGTTCAAGGCGATTTGGCCACAGATGATCTTCGAGACGGCCACCGATCTCGGCTATCGGAGGCTTTACTACTACCTGCTGAAGTTGGTGGATAAGGCCATCGGGCGCATTCTTGAGGCGCTTGAGCAATCGGGCATGGCTGACGACACCATTGTCATGTTCACGTCCGATCACGGCGACCTACTCGGCGCCCACGGTGGCTTGATTCAGAAGTGGTGTAACGCTTTCGACGAGGCCACCCGCGTGCCGCTTCTCATCGCCGGTCCGGGCGTCGAGCCAGGGCGTGGAGGCATAGACGTGCCGACCAGCCATGTTGACCTGATCCCAACGCTCCTCGGATTGGCCGGCATCGACCCCGACCAGGCAACCGCTGGCGTCAATGCCCATCACGACGAGGTCCAGCCCTTGCCCGGTCGGGACTTGAGTCCGGTGGTCCGGGGGCAGATCGACCCAAGTTCGTTTGGCTCGCCGATCTACTTCATGACCGAGGACGACGTAACTCGGGGAATGACTGAGGTCAACATCCTGACTGGGGCTGCGTTCGACCCGGTCGCACCGCCAATCAACATCGAGTCGGTGCTGTCAATGCTCCCAACCGGTAACGGTGGTGAAGCGGAGCTGTGGAAGCTCAACCACTACTACCAGCGGCTCGACGACTGGTATGCCGCGCAGGGTGTGGCTCCGAAGCCGTTCCTGGGTCCGGCCGCCGAGTCCGACTGGGAGCTGCACAACCTGACCGTGGACCCCGAGGAGCGTCACAACAGGGTCTTCGACGATCCTGCGGCCGCATCGAGCATGAAGTCCGTGCTCGAATCGGAGCGTGACGCCAAGCGCCGGATCCCGAAGCTGCGGAACGCCACCCCCTGATCACTTCTTGCGCACTGCCGCCGTAGTGCCTTGCAGGGTGGAACCCACCCGGCGTTACGGGACAGGCCAGTCGTTAGCTTTCTCAGTCGGGTGGGCGCCAGAAACCTATTGGTGGGACTGTTGGTGGGGCTAGCTGGAATCGAACCAGCGACCTCAGCATTATCAGGGAGGTCCGCTTGATCCCGTCGCCTTCCGATGCGTCCCGACCAGTACCACTCCGTCCTGGTCAGATGGCTGACAAGAGAATGCTCCGAGAACCAGCGGGACCCAGCGGGACGGAGTGGGAGCCAATTGTTGGGACAAAGTTGGGACAGACCTCTCTTCGGACCGCTGCTCGAGAGTTCGTAGTTAGCGTCGCCCCGTACGGATCCTCTTTGTGTCATCTATGAAGGAGCGCAGTTCGTCAAGGGGGTGCCGGAGGCTCCGTTGGCCTCTGGTCGTGCCCCGATGACGGTGAGGTCCCGATCGATGGGCGCGCCAACGGAGGCTCTCGAATAACCAAGAACCGAAGAGGGCGGTCAAGGCCGGCCGGAGGCCGCCCGCAGGGGAAGCCTTGACGGCTCGGTCAGTTGTTCGTCACATCATGTGATGCGAAGCCCGTCAGGGCTTCGTGGTCGTCCCCTGTGATACCGAGCCGGGGACACGTTGCGACCTGTCTCCAGAGCCAGGCGTTGCTGGCGGGCAACCCATAGACCGGGTGCCGGTCATCTGTTCGTCGGAGGAGCGACATGGAGTGGTTCGGCCGCAACCCGGTGGGCTCAATCAAGACCGCGGTTTCGCCGCTGTGCGGGAACCATGACACATGGCGAGCTCGCACCGGGTTGCGTCCGTTGCGGTTCTCACCCCGTCTGCGCCAGGCAACGGACCTCACCGTCGCGCAGGCCGTAGTAGACGAGGATGAGAAGTTTGCACGCCGCCGCCACGCGGCCGATCTGATTGCCCCGGCGTTCTCCCACGTTGCGGTGGTGACGTCGGATGGGCGTATCGGCGCGTTGTCGGGCTGCAGCCTCGACGGCGGCCCAGCGCACGAGGCGAGAACCCTGCTTATCTTGGTGATGTGGCCCCGGCGGACCGTGACGTCGGACTCTTTGTGGGACGGGGTGAGCCCGGCCCAGCTGCAGAGGTGGCGGGCCGAGGTGAACCTCGAGATATCGCCGATCTCGGCCACGAAGACCGCGGCCAGCACCGGGCCGACGCCGGGAATGGCCTGGACGGCGTGGTAGCCGAGGTCGCCGGCGAAATACGGGGCGGTCTGTTCTTCGAGCAGGGCGATCTCGCGGGTGATGTGATCGATCAGGTCGCGCAAGGACTCGACGCGCACCCGGTAGGCCTCGGCGAGGTGCACCTTGTCGAGGAGGACCTGGCCGCCTACTCCGAACAGGTCGCTCATGGGCACCGTCACACCCTCCTTCGCCAAGACGGCGTGGATCTGGGACTTTAGGTTGGTGCGCAGATGGACGAGCTTGCCCCGGTAGCGGACGAGTTCGCGCAGTTCGCGCAGCGGGGGTGGGGCGATCCAGGCCTCGGCCAGACGTCCCATGCGGAGCAGGTCGACCAGGTCCGTGGCATCGCGTTCATCGTTCTTCACCCGCCGATGCCCCCAGTTGTTGCCCAGCGGATGGGCCAGGTGCACCGTGGCCCCGCACTCTTGGATCACATCAGCCGCCCAGTACCAGCCATAGGTCGCTTCGAGGATCACTTCTGGATGCTCGCCGGCCTTGGCCAGCTCGGCCGCCAGGGCGACGGGGTCGTTGTCGATGCGGACCGTCTCGAGCGTCTGACCCGCCTCGTTCCGCCGCACAATCACGCTGCGCCGCCGGTGCAGGTCGATGCCGACGTACTGTTGTTGCTGTTCCACGGGAGCCTCCTTCTGTCGTCTCCGGGTTGGTTTGGGAACCCCAAGTGTGCTTTGCACACCTGGTCCCGGGCGACGGGAGGACTCCCGCGGGCTCTTCGATCTGGGTCGGGTCGGCGTGGCGATTTTCCTCGCGGTCACGCGAATCGCTCCTCGTGCTCGGCGTGCGGGCCCGTGCGCTAAACCGGCGCCCGTCACACGGGAGCTGCGCTGCGCTCCTTCATTAGATCAAGACCCCAATTTCAGCGTCGAAAGGGCGCGACGAAATCGGCCCGTCACGAGACGGTGCAGGTGCGTAGGCTTTGAGATGGTCCGGGGGTGACTTCGCCGAAGAGCCGGCCTTTAGGATGCAGAGCTGGCCACGCAGGCAACGAGTCGTTTCCTAGTGTCCTCCCGGACCCCTTTCGACGTCGAGCAAGAGCTGGCGGTAGACGGCGTTCGAGACCTGGCGCTTGAGGGAGCGAAGTGCTTCCTTCTTGGTCTTTCCCTCGGCAACCTTGCGCTCGAAGTAGATGCGTCCATCGGTCCCGGGATTGCGGATCTGGGTGATCGCGGCCATGTGGAGAGCATGGTTGAGCCGTCGGTTCCCGCGCCGCGACAGCCGATGCACGACACGGCCGCCCGAGGACCATTCGATCGGGGCGGTGCCGTTGTAAGAGGCGAAGGCATCGCGGTTGGCGAAGCGGCGGGCATCGCCGGTGTAGCCGATGATCTGGGCCGCGATGATGGGGCCCACGCCATAGACGTCGGTCAGCGAGGTGCCCGACGCCTTGACGGCGACTCGGATGCGACGGTGCGACTCCTTGGTTTGGGCGTCGAGGCGGCGCACGTCGTCGAGCAGCTCGAGGGCCAGGTCGTAGCGGACCTGCTCGGCCGGGGTCTGCGGCGTGATCTTGGCCAGCAACCGCTGGGCGTCTGAAACGTAGAGTTCCTTGGCAATTCCCCCCGGTGCGAGCTCGGCGAGGAGCGCATGAAGACGACAGATCACCCGGGTGCGATGACTGCCGAGGTCTCTGTTGCGCTTGGCGAGGAGTCGCAGGACCTCGCAGTGATCGGCCGCTTCGACGCTGCGCAGGCTCGGAGAGCCCGAAAGGCCGCAATGGGAACCGAGCGGGCGTCGTTGGGGTCGTTCTTGTTGGAGCGGCTGGAGGCCAGCACCCGGATGCGAGAGGCCAAGGTGGCGGGTACGTCGAGGACGTCCTCGCCCCGAGCGACCAGCTGCTGGGCCAACAAGTAGCCCAACCCGGCCGCCGACTCGATGGCCCAGGTGCGCTTCTCAAACGGCTCGGCCCAACTGACCAGCTGGTCCACCTGGCGCCGGGTGGCCCGGACCTTGACGCTCGAGAGCTCGTCTTCTGCCTCGTCGATCGCCACCGCTGTGTGCGATGCCTTGTGCGGATCGACGCCGATCACCACATGCATGACTACCTCCTTGGTCGTGACGGAACCACAGAGGGCACTCCTGCTTGGAGACTGTCGTGCTCGATCCTCTTTTGAGCCACTCCATGGCGAAGCCCTGGCGGGAGGCTCTTCGAACGAAAGCCAGCCAGCAATGCCGGCGGCAGGCACTACGAGAGCGACCCCACCAGGACCTCTAAACGCTACGGATCAGCCGCAGGGTCTGCTCAGAGTCTCAAGCAGGCACCATGGGGATAGGTTTCCCTGTGCTTCGGCGACAGCTCGGCGTGCTATGCAGAATCGTCTGAGGGAGAGCAGACCAGAATGTCTTCGAGCCATTCCGCATACTCATCTTGTGACCAGCCTCGATCGCCACAGAACGTGCGGGCGACATCGGGACGTGGGTGGGGTTGCGGTCCAACTCGTGCCAGGCTGGGTCAAGACACCGCTTCGTCCGCGGTCCGGATGCCCGAAGCATCCCGGACGTCGCGAAGGCTTGCTCCGGCATCTAGTCGCGCAGCACCACGACAGCGCAGTGGGCGCTGGTGGTGCAGTGCTGGCTGACGGACCCCAACAACATGCCCGGGAACTCTCCGTGCCCCCGGCTGCCGACGACGAGCAACTCCGCTCCCTGCGATTGCTCTACCAACACCCTTGCAGGGTGGCCTTCAACGACCGTCGACTGGATGGGGACCGAGGGGTACGCGGATCTCACTTCGTCGACGATGGCATCAACGCTCTTCTGGGTCTCGCCCGCCGGGTCGTAATCAGGCGGCGTGCGCATCCATTGGTACTTGCTGGGCCATTCCCACGCCGTCACGGCATCCAGCCGTGCCCCGGTGAGCTCAGCCTGATGAGCCGCCCAGTTCAGGGCGGCAATTGACGAGGCCGAGCCGTCCACACCGACGATGATGCGGGGGTGGCCGGATTCGCTTGCACTGGTCATTGTCATCTCCTTGGTCCGATCCTCAGCCCACGCGAGCACCCGAGTGCGACGAGCGCGCGTTCAGTTCTATCCCGGGCCCGAAGCCGTCACGTACCTAGCAACTTACGCTCTCTATGTCCACCAGAGGCCGCAAGGGAATGGGGTGTCTCATCTCCAGGCGTCCACCCCACCCCAGGGGTGAGGCTCACGGCCGGGTCCGTGTCGGCGAGCAGCTCACGTGCCCGGATCGGCACCGAGCCGTGGAATAGGGTGAGCCACCCTCTTCGAGTGGAAGGTGGATGACGTTGTCCTACATCCAAGCGATCGTGATCGGCCTGCTTCAGGGGGTGAGCGAGCTGTTCCCAGTATCAAGCCTCGGGCACAGCGTCCTCATCCCCGCCTTGCTCGGGTGGCACAACCTGGTCAACGGCCAATCCGCCGGGGAATCCTTCTACCTCGCCTTCGTCGTCGGACTCCATGTCGCCACAGCGGGGGCGTTGATCCTCTACTTCTGGAGGGACTGGGTTGCCATCGGCCGTGGGTTCTTTCACTCCCTCAAGACCCGGTCGATCGAAACGGCCGACGAGCGGATCGCCTGGCTGTTGGTCGTGGCCACCATCCCGGTGGGGCTGACCGGATTCCTCTTCGAACACACGTTCCGCACCATCTTCGCCAAGCCGTTGGCGGCGGCAGTGTTCCTTATGATCAACGGTCTGATCCTGGCCGGGGCCGAGCTGTTGCGGCGGCGCCAGGCGAGAAGCGACTCCAGGCCGGCGCCGACCGCAGCGACTTCCGACCCGGCCGACTACAAGGCCGGGGACCTGACTCCGTCGGTTGTTGCGGACCGTCGGCTGGCGACACTGTCGTTCGGGAGCGGCATCGCCATCGGGTCGGCACAGATCCTGGCGCTCTTCGCCGGCATCAGTCGGTCGGGCGTCACCATGGCGGCCGGCCTGGTGCGGAAGTTGAACCACGAGGACGCGGCACGGTTCTCGTTCCTTCTCGCGACGCCGGTCATCCTGGCGGCGGGGGTGCTGAAGATCCCAGACTTGTTCGGCCCCCTCGGCAACGGCATCCGCGGTCAGATCCTCGCCGGGAGCATTGCCGCAGGCGTGGCTGCCTATCTCTCCGTCCGCTTCCTGCTCCGATGGTTTCAGACCCGGACGTTGTGGCCGTTCTCGATCTACTGTCTCGCGGTCGGGACCTCCTGCATCGTCTACTTCGCCTAGTTTCACGCCGCCGAGTCATGCTCCTCTAGTACTCGACCGGGATCTCATCGCCCGGCTCAGGCTTGCTGACCGCTCTCGGCGATCCGTGCCCCTCTGTGGACGCACCCCGGACCCTTGACGACCGGTATCGACGGACCATGAACGCGACGACGGCAACGACCACCATTGCCGCCACGACGTACCCGGCGAGGCCGAACGCCTTGATCATCTTGTTCCAACTACCACCGAGCGCGTAGCCGATCACTGTGAGGAGGGTCACCCAGAGGGAAACCCCGATCGTTGTGAGCACGGTGAACTTGACCACGTTCATCCTCGCCATGCCAGCCGGTAGTGAGATGAAGGTGCGGATGAACGGCAGCACTCGCCCGTAGAGCACCATCCACTCACCGCGCCTGGAGAACCATGCCTCCGCCTTGTCGAGGTCCGAATGCGAAAGAAGCACGTACTTGCCGTACCGGTCAACCAGCGCCCTTCCGCCGGTGCGGCCGACGACATAGGAGAGCAACGAGCCGCACACCGATCCGGCGATGCCCACGACGATCACCAGGCCGAGATTGAGGTGGCCCTGCGCACCCCCGATGACAGCCCCGCTGGCCAGCGCTCCACCCAGGCCGAGGGTGACCTCTGAGGGTATGGGTATGCAGGCGGACTCCAACATGGTGAGGAGGAAGACGGCCAGGTATCCCCAGGTCTCGAGCAGGTGCTGCACTTCGCAATTATCGCCGATGTGAGGCACGCCAAACGGACGGCTCGCCGCGCGAAGCGGAACTCGATTTGTCTCCCAAGCAGTTGACGATTCCCGAGATGTTCCTCCATCCAATCCGCCGGGATGACAGGCTGACCCTGTGACCGAGCCCACGGGAACCGGCACACCCGAACCCTCCGGCGACCCCTCACCACCAAGAGCGTGGTTGACTCGCAACCTCCTCGTTCTCTCGGCCGTGTCATTCCTTCAAGACACGGCGAGCGAGCTGATCTACCCAATCCTCCCGATCTTCATCACGGTTGTCCTCGGTGCTCCAGTGGCCGTCCTTGGCAGCATCGAAGGCCTGGCCGACGGCATCAGTGCGATCGTCTCCCCGTTCGCCGGCCGAACTGCAGACCGGATGGGTCGCAAGCCCCTGATCACCGCTGGCTACGGCCTGGGGGCACTCGGCAAGTTCCTCATTGCGCTGGCCACCGCGTGGCCCACCGTCCTCGTCGCCCGGTGTGCCGACCGCTTCGGCAAGGGGCTGCGCGGTTCGCCCCGTGACGCGCTCATCGCTGACGGCGTTGTCCCGGCCCAGCGGGGCAAGGCGTTCGGCTTCAACCGGGCGATGGACACGTTCGGCGCGGTGGTCGGCCCGCTCATAGGGCTCGTCGCGTACGAGGCCCTCGATCACCAGATCCGCCCGCTGTTATGGATCGCCGTCATTCCGGCCGTGTTGAGCGTCGCACTGGTCGCACTCGTGCACGACCCGTGGCGCGACCGGGTCAAGCTGCAATCCAGGGAGGCAGCCCAGACCCGCCATCCCGTCCGGACCGATCCGGCCACCCTCGCACCGCTCCCACCGGCGTTCCGGCGCGTGGTTGCCGTGCTCACCGTCTTCAGCCTGGCGAACTTCCCCGACGCGCTGTTGTTGCTCCGGCTGCACTCGATCGGGTTCTCCGTGGCCATGACGATTCTGGCGTATGCGACCTACAACATCGTGTACGCGATGTTCAGCTACCCGGCAGGAGCGCTGAGCGACCGGCTCTCGCGAGCGCGGATCTACGCGGTCGGGCTCGCCTTCTTCAGTGTGGGGTACATCGGCCTCGGGCTGACCCAGAATACGGCTATGGCGTGGGTCATCTTGTGCGCCTACGGGATGTTCGCGGCGTGCACCGATGGGGTCGGCAAAGCGTGGGCGTCGTCACTCGTCGGCCCCACCCTTCAGGGCCGGGCTCAAGGTGTCTACCAAGGCTTCACGGGCATGGCGATCGTCGTCGCCGGGGTGTGGGCAGGCCTCGCGTGGCATGGCACCGGCGTTGTGCCGCTACTCATATCGGGCATGGTGGCCGGCCTCTTCGCCTTGTGGCTCTGGGTGGCGCCACCGGACCGGCTCCGCGCAGATGCCGCCTTCACACACTCTCAGTGAGAAGGACGCCTCTGCGCGGGGGACGGTGGGATCACTTGGTGTTCCGGTCGGCAGCGCGCGCGAATGCCGTGTCAGTTGAATGCAGGTGCCACCGTTCGGTTAGGTGGGACGGTTCCGCACTTCGGAGTGCACCCTGCGTCGGCTCGAGCCCTCGGCTAGGAGGACGGTCGTGTGAAACGCAGCTTGTAATAGTCCAACCACGCGAGGAGGTCCCTCCGATGATCGTGCCCGTGCCGATGCGCCGACACCGGGACGAACCCCAGCTTCAAGTTGGCTACCGATACAGAGAAGCCGGCGTCCTCGAAGACTCTCGCGACCTCGTCGAGCTCGTAGAGCCGTGGAAGGTTTAGCTCAACTGCGCATTCCGCGTGCCACGCCGACATCATCGGACTACCCGCATGAACGCCCAAGACTGCGAAGTACGACCCGCCGGGCTTCAAGGCGCCAAAGAGACCAGTAGCGTGGGTTACGAGATCCTCCAGCAAGTAGAGGACCTCGTGGCTGAAGGCTACGTCGAACTCGTCCCACCCATCCGGCACGGTGTGAGCAACCTCGAAGGTGAGCGGCCTGTCGCCGGTGAGACGGCGGGCGTCTGTGATGGCACCCGAGGCTGGGTCGCCTCGGCGATGCCCTCGGCGTCGACGAGTAGGCGCAGGAAGCCCCCACGGTTGCAGCCGGCGTCGAGCACCCGCCGCCCCGCAGGTCGGTGCCGATGGTGTCGAGCATCGCCTTCCATAGAAAGGCGTGCTCGTCCTGCATGGCCTCGTCTTCGGCGGCACCACGCCAGAAGGGGGTACTCATGCAGGCACCCTATGCCGTACGTCGGCTCGCGTAACGCTGTGATCGCCGTGCTCGGAATCGCGGACCTGCTCGTCACATCGCTTGGAGCGCAGGGTTCGGTCAAGCTGACTGGACAAGCTGATGGGTGTCAATCAGATTGCCCGGTTCGCCGCAAATTGTTGGGACAGACGAATGCCTTGACAACGGTACGCTCAACCGCATTGCCCGTCTGACGAGGACTTCTGAGTGGGGCTAGCTGGTGTCGAACCAGCGACCTCAGCATTATCAGGGAGATCCACAAAATCTTGCTCGGTTCCGATGTGTCCCGCACAGTACCAATTCTGCTGCTCATCGGACCCCACTTCTTGGAGCGTGAGACTCATCGGGACTCCGCGGGACGGCCTGGGACCCAATAGTTGGGACGAAGTTGGGACAGATCCGCGGCCTGAGCAATGGGTCTTCTGCGGCTGTCCTAACAGTTACTGACTGTCCCAACAATGTGTCGAGATCGCGATCCTTTCAGTCGGTAGCAGGTTGACCAACATTCAACCCAACGGCATCAATTGACTCCACCGCGTAGAGTCTGACCATGGCACCACTGCTGTGGACGCAACGCCAAGACATCGGTCCGTCGGCACGTTTTGGCCATGCGATGGCGTTCGACACCGCACGCGGTCGCACTGTTCTATTCGGAGGCGTCGCCAGCGGCTCATTCGTGAACGACACGTGGGAGTGGGACGGTGCGGACTGGACACAAATCCAGGACATCGGACCGCCGCCCCGTTCCCTCACGGCCCTAGCTTTTGACAGCACCCGCGGGCGAACCGTGCTCTTTGGGGGTGAAGGGAATGCGGCAGTACTCGCGGGCGACACCTGGGAGTGGGACGGTAGTGAATGGACGCAGGTCCAAGACGTCGGACCCTCTGCCCGGAGCGGGCACACAATGGCGTTCGATTCAAACCAACAACGCACGGTGCTCTTTGGTGGACGCGCCAGCGGCGGTTTGACAGGCGACACCTGGCAGTGGGACGGGACCGCTTGGACCGAGGTCGAGGACACCGGACCGCCGGTCCGAGAGTCGCACGCGATGGTCTACGCGGCCGACCGGAACCGTACGGTGCTGTTCGGTGGGGACGGCGGGAGCGGAACCGCGCTCGGTGACACCTGGGAGTGGGACGCCACGCACTGGACACACGTACAGGACGTCGGGCCTGCCCGTGAGGGCTCGGCCATGGTGTTCACTGGAAATGGCACGGCCTTATTCGGTGGGTCCAGGGGCGCACAGGCCAATCCGGCGGCACTGTTTGGCGATACCTGGGAATGGGACGGCCAGCAATGGGTAGAGCGCCAGGACATGGGTCCTCAGGCGCGCTGGCTGCATGCCATGGCCTTCGACTCAGTGCGAAGCCGACTGGTGCTGTTTGGCGGGACACCGGCTTTGGCGCGTGACAGTTTGTTGGGCGACACCTGGGAGGCCGTTGGACCGGCAACGGTTTCGGGAGGAGTCGTGTTGACCTTGTTTGTAATCCATCGTGAGGCACCCACGACCGGAACCCTGGGACTTTCGGGACCGGCGCCTCCCGGCGGAGTACTTGTACATTTATCGTGGGACGGTCCATTGAAATTTGCTCTGAATGTTTTGGGAGTGGGGACCATTCCTGTTGGACCTCCCTGGTCCATCCCGATACTCGAAGGCGCTTCCACGGTTACGTTCTCTGTTGAGGGTTTCGGCGGTGTCTTTCCGCTATCGGGGACCTTCACGGCCACGTTGGGCAACGTGACGAAGACAGAATAAGTGAATGCGGGCGGGTGACATTGTTCGCCACTCGGACCGGCTCCGGGTTTCGCTTTTTCGCTGACCGAGGGCGTCGGCGTGAAGAACGCCAAGATCTCTGCCGACAGCGGGTCGGCCACTCGCACGGCACTCCGAGCTGTCGTGTATCCGACGCCTGCACCTGGCCTCGGGCGGCGGCGGCAAAGCGTCCCAGGATCACAACGCCTCCCTCGCCCACGTGGCGAATTGCTCGGGGTTGAGCTCGACCCGCCACACGCCGCCCCGCAGTCGAACCAAGGAGGTGTTCTCGGCCCGCTCCCGCTCCCGCTGGCGCTCGGCGTCGATCGACTTCGCCATTTGCGAGTCGTTGCGGAGAATCCTGCCCGGAGACTTCTTGCCCGCTGCCAGCGCTTCTACTTGGTGGGGCTAGCTGGAATCGAACCAGCGACCTCAGCATTATCAGTGCTGCGCTCTAACCGACTGAGCTATAGCCCCCGAAGTCCAGGCTGGAGGACGTATGAGGCTACACCACGGCCCGGCGCAACCGGCCAGCTCGGGCTCACCCGTTCGAAAGAGTCCTGGCGACCAGCGACGCCAGTGCGTCGGCTCCGGGCCCGTCGATCGCTAGGTGCGTGCCGTCCGCTCCGAACCACTGCGGGTTCTGGGCTGCCAGCGTTGCCCAGTCTGCGACCACGACATTGGGGTACCGGGTGGCGCCGCGGGCGAGGACTGCGTTGTCGGAGTCCTGCCACGGGCGGTCCGTGTGCAAATTGACGAAGACCACCCGCGACGCGCCGCCCACGATCGACATCATCGTGTCGAAGTCGGCGTCGGTGATCGGTCCGTTGGTGCCCAGCCCGACGATGACCTCGTCCCCGAGCTCTCCCTCGGTCTTCATGGTCCGCAAGATGGATTCACCCTCCGCCCACTGGCGACCCACAGCGGCGTCGACCAGGATGCCGGGGATGTCAGCCGTGAGGGGATCGCGGTAGTCGACCATGATCGAGTCCCCGACTGCGGTCACCCGCGGTATCGGCGGTGCGGCGAACGCAGGCGTTCCGTAGAAGCCCGAGGTTCCGTAGGTGAACACTCCACCGTCAGCACCGATGAAGCGGTATCCGCTGCCGCTCGTGGGTGCCTCCATGCCAATGACCGGTTTGTTCAAGACGATGCCGCCGGCCGATCCGTAGAAGGGAGCGCTGTACGCAAAGATCCCACCGTCGGATGCGACGAGCCAATAGCCACGAGACTCTGCATCTGCGGCCATCCCGACGACCGGCTTGTTGAGATGGATCGAGCCGGTCGATCCCCAAAACGGAACGCCATACGCGAAGACACCACCGTCCGATGCGACCAACCAATATCCGCCCCCGTCGCCCGCAGCGGCCATGCCGACGACCGGCTTGTTGAGGGTCATCGAACCCGTCGACCCGAGGAACGGAGCGTTGTAGGCAAAGATCCCGCCATCGGCGGCCACGAGCCAGTAACCACCCGTCGCAGGATCGACCGCCATGCCCACCACCGGCCTGTTGAGGCGGATGGATCCCGTCGAGCCTCGGAACTGAGCGGTGCCGAAGGTGAACACGCCGCCGTCCGAAGCGACGAGGTAGTAGCCGCCCCCGTCCGGCGTCGCCGCGATGGCGACAATTGGGGCGTTCAGAGTGATTTGTTCGCCAAGGTAGGCGGCGTCACCGCATGCCGCGACATATCCATAATTGGTGACGATCCAATAGCCGCCGTCATCCCGGGTTGCTGCAATCCCGACGACCGCGCTGCCAGAGGGAAATGCGGCGGTCTGATCGCACGTGGTGGCAGCATGCGGACGGAGTGTCGCCGCTTCGCCTGATGTCGTGGGCAGAGCAAACAAGGACACGACGGCGAGAAGAAGCACCGAAAGAGCTGTTCCACATTGAGCCAAGATCCTGCGCGGCGAGGAGACTGTCGCCGATTCCGTCATCTGAAACCTCTATCCCGGTGGTCGCCATACGACCGGAGGCAGCATGCCACCGGAGCAGCGGATGTGCACGGCGTCACTTTTGAACCCGCTATGCCACCGGATCCCGGCTCATCCGTTGGTCAGCGTCGACGCGATCAACCATGCGAGTGCGTCCGTCCCGGGCCCGTCAATTGCCAGGTGGGTGCCGTCCCCTCCGAACCACTGCGGGTTCTGCGCCGCGAGCGCCGCCCAATCGGCAACGACGACGTTGGGGTACCTGGTCGCGCCGTCTGCGAGCACGGCGTTGTTGGGGTCCTGCCACGGGCGATCGACGTGCACATTCACGAAAACCACGCGTGACGCCCCTCCGAGGATCGACATCATGTTGTCGAAGTCGCGGTCCGTGATTGGTCCGTTGGTGCCCAGTCCGACGATGACGTCGCCGCCGAGCCGGCCCTCGGTCTTCAGGGCCTGAAGGATGAATTCGCCATCGGACCACGACCGACTGACCGAGGCGTCCACGTTGGTGCCGGGAATCGAGGTCTTGAGCGGACCCTGGTAGTCGAGCATGACCGAGTCACCGACGGCGGTCACTTGGCCGGCGACGAACCCCGGTCCCGCCGGGCGGTTCGTCGTCGCGGTCGTCGTCGGAGCAGGGGGCGCGGTCGTGGTCGTGGGCCCGAGGTGGGTCGCTGCAGTGCGATGGTGCGCTGAGGAGGGCGTGGCCGAATTCTCCACCACTAGGAACGCAACGGCGCCCAGTAGCGCGACAACGGCGACCGCGGAGGCGGTGATTCTGCCGGATGGTCGGCGCCGTTTTCGGGTGGTCGCGGGGCGAGCCATAGGCATACAGCCTCGCGGCTTTGGCGTGCGACGGGTCATCGCGCCCAGGGGGTGTCAGCCGGGAAGCGCAGCGTCCTCCGGCCACAAGCGCACACCGATCGACTGACTGGCGGTCGCCAGGAGGTCCCCGTCCTCCGACCAGAGGAACGCGAGCCCTTGTCCGTATCCGCCCACGAGGGCGTGGATGCGGATGTCGCAGAGCACCCACTCCGTCGGCTTCAACTGCACCATGCGGAGTGTGTTGTCGAGGCTCCGTCCCATGGCGCGGCGTCCGAGCGGCTGGGAGACGGCCCCGGAGACGTAGTCGCCGAAGATCGCCAGAGTGGCGGCCGAGGGGGTGAGGTGACCGGGGACCCGTGCCCAGAGGGCGGAATCCGGGCTCCCGGGGGAACCGTCCATCTCCTCGAAGGTCCGACCTCGGGCGGAGCGCACCTCGACGCTGTCCATGATGGTGTTGCGGAAAATATCGGGCAGGAACCGCGGCGGGCACTGATCGGGCGGCAGCACGTCAGGTGGAGCGACCCACACCCCACCGACCCCCAGATCGTCTTTCCCGAGGGCGGCATTGACCGTCAGGATCTCCCGCCCGTCGACGCTACCGACCGCACGGCCCTGCGTGACGTGGCCGCCGACGGCCGCCAGCGTCACCTCCCAGACCAGTTCTGCATCGGTGAGGGCATAAGACAGATAGTGGCCGGTGGCCCACACGGTCGGCCGCCCGGATGCCGCCTCGAGGGCAACGAGGGCTGCCCCGAGCCCGCATCCGCCAAATAGAAAGTTTCCCGGCGTCGTGAGCTGTGGCGCCACGCGCATCCGCCAGTGCAGGTTGTCGCCGTCAGGCACCATTCCCAGGAAGGTCCGTGCATCCACGGGGCCGCACCCTACCGGCGCTGCCGAGGCATGACCGCTTCGGGCCTACGATGGTGACCCCAAAGAGCAGAGTTGTGGCTCTGGCAGTCTCGGTCGCTTCCGGGGGTGTAGCTCAGCTGGAAGAGCGGCGGCTTTGCAAGCCGTAGGTCGAGGGTTCGAGTCCCTTCACCTCCACAACCTTCACCTCCACAAAACCCTTGGATCCGAGCGCGCAGTTGGATCCGAGCGCTCGAAGAGAAAAGAGCAGCTCGAACCGGGATCTCCATGACGCACTGGGTGTCATCGGGCCGTTTGTGCGATCTGCGCGCTCTGTCCGTAGCGCAACGACTTGACGAAGTCGGGCTCTACGGCACGCTGCGACATTCCTCGGGTTCGAGGTCGACCACCCGGGTCTGGATCCGCCGGACATCGCCCAGCGGGTCGTCACCTGCCCGTCCGACCCGATTGCCGGAGCCTGCCGTGTCTTCACCCCGTGTGTCCTTTTCCTGTCCAACCGATGACGGCGAAGGAGTGGCTAGATCGCGCCCTCCGCCGACAGGCTGGCGATGTCGTCCCAGGTGTACCCGGCCTCGAGCAGGACCTCCTCGGTGTGCTGTCCCAGCTCGGGCACGACGGGACGCGCCTTCGGCAGGGGGTCCGAGAAGCGGACCGGCGCTCTGACGACCTCGGTGGTGGTCCCGGGGGCGTCCTCGAGGCGCGCGATGTAGCCGTTGGCCCTGACGCCCGGATCTGCCGCGACCTCGGCGTGATCCCGGACTGGGGCGAAGCGCAGGCCTGCGGCGCCGAGCAGATCGCACCACTCCGCCGTCGGTTTGGTGGCGAAGACCTCGTCCAGGATGGGCCACAGGGCCGCTTTGTCATCCTCGAAGTACATCAGCGTTGAGAATCGTTCGATCAGGTCGGGCCTGCCGATGGTCCGGTAGAAGAGGTCACGCGCCGGTCCCGCGGTACCGACGATGGCTATCCAGCCGTCGGCCGTCGGGAACATGCCGTAGATGCCCGGGATCATCGGGTGGCTGCGGGCGCTCGGACCCGAAACCTGTCCCGACAGGAGATACCGGGTGTATTCCCCGGCCTGTGCCCACAGCTGACCGCCGAGCAGTGAAGTCTCGACCAATTGCCCACGGCCCGTGTGCTCCCGTGCGTACAGCGCGGCCAGGATGCCCGAGAGCAGGTTCTGCCCTGAGATGTGATCGGCGATGGTGGCTCCGATGGCACTGGGGTCCACGCCGTTTCCGCCAGTGGTGCTGATCAGCCCGCCCGCGGCCTGTGCGCTGAGGTCAGCGCCCTCCCGGGCCGCATCGGGACCGTCCGGTCCGAAAGAGGACCCCATCGCATAGATGATCCGCTCGTTGCAGGCGGCCGCGTCGGCGTACCCGAGGCCCCACGCCTCCATGGTCCCCGGCTTGAAGTTGGTGATGACGACGTCGGCGTCCTTCACGAGGCGCAGGAAGACATCGCGTCCTTTTGGCGAGCGAAGGTCGATCGTCATGCTCCGCTTGCCCCGGTTGTACGCGATGAAGAACGCCGACCGCCGGTCTCCACGGCCGATGGGGAGCCACCGACCCTGATCGCCGAAGCCCGGGAGCTCGATCTTGATGACCTCCGCTCCCCACTCTTGCATCGTCAGTGACGCCTGGGGTCCCTGGACGAGGAGCCCCGCCTCGAGGACCCGGACGCCCTCGAGAGGTCCGGTCGTCGGTTCGTTCGCGGAGTTCTCTTGGCTGGAGGTCATTCGCCACACCTTTGTGAGTTGCACCCGGAAGGTCAAGCGCTGGCTCGATCGGACGGCCCGCTCCATACGGTGCAAGAGTCATGTCGTGCCCCGCGTCCCCCGAGACAGCGTCCTGCGTCTCTACGACGAAGGTGTCCGCGCGTTCGAGGCGGCTGCGGCTGGGCTGCCACCCGACGGGTGGTCCCTGACCGCCTGCGGCGAATGGACGGCTGCGGAGCTGGCCAGGCACGTCCTGGCTGTCGCCGGGTGGTACCACGAGTGGCTCGACCGGGCTGAGCGGGGCGACGCCGCTCCCGCGTTCGGCGTGGCGGATCTCGGGGCACAGAATGCCCGGGCGCTCGCCGAGCTGGCGCACCTCGGCGGGCCGGCCGCGGTCGGGCAATTCGTCGCCCGTGCGCGCGCCTACGGTGCCCGCCTTCCCGCGTCGTGGGATCTGCCGTTCGGCTTTCCACGGGGCACGGTCACCGCCGGACTGCACGCCGCCATGGCGGCCTCCGAGTGGCACCTCCACACCTGGGACCTGGCTCGCTCCCGTGGGTGGGGGCACCGCCCCAGTGACCCCACCGCCCTCTATGAGGCGACCGGGGAGTGCCTGGCGGTGGTCGAGGGCGGCCTGAAGGGAAGGGTCGCCGGCCTGCTCGTGCCGCTGGGATCCCGCCTCCGCCCCTGGGAGGCGATGCTCAGGCGCTCAGGCCGGGCGCCTGGTGCGGACGACTGACTTCAGCGCCAGCCGACCCGCCGGAGGACGTGCGAGTGACACCGCCCAGTGCGGCTTCGCTCGAAGGTGCAATCCGTCTCGGTCACGCAGCCGCACGAAATCGCCTGCCCGTGGCAGGCCGGGCACCGCTCCATGCAGCACCCGGGGTGGTGGACCCCCCCGAGGGGGGTTCCACAGTCTCGGCAGTCCTCTGGTTCGTATCGGTGCCTCGGCCGGAGTTCCTGGCCCCAGGCGATCGGAACGTAGGCCTTGCCCTCGATGACGACGGGGTCGGTCAGGCAGCTGATCCCCTCGGTCATTTCGCCCCCACAGTGCGAACAAATGGCCATGACTCTCCTTTGTTCAACCGTGCCGCCGATCATCTCAGGCCCGTGTGACACCGGCGCGGATATCCACGGCCTCCGGGTTCCCGCCCTGCCCTACGCTTCGCTCATGACGACGGTGCAGAGCAAAGAGTCAGCCGCTGGCCGGGGCGGATTGTTGTCGGGGAAGGTGTGCGTGGTCTCGGGCGTCGGTCCGGGGCTAGGCCGCCAGACGGCGAAGGCCCTCGCCGCCCACGGGGCCGACTTGGTGTTGGCGGCCCGGCGCCGGTCGACCCTCGACGAGGTCCTCGCCGAGGTGTCCAGCATGGGGGCCCGGGCCATCGCGGTGCCGAGCGACATCACCGATCCGCAGGCCTGCGCCCGTCTCATGGCGGCCGGAGTGGAGGAGTTCGGCGGCATCGACGTATTGGTGAACAACGCCTTCCGCTTCGACGCCTTCCAGAGTTTCGAGGAGGTCGACTTGGCCCGCTGGCGCAAGATCATGGACACGAATCTCTTCGGCTCGCTGCAGATGACCCGCGCCGCGTTGCCTGCCATGCGTGCGCGCGGTGGCGGATCGGTCGTCATGGTCGCCTCCATGGTGACGCGTCAGCCCCAGCCGGCGCAGGGTGGCTACGCCATATCAAAGGGGGCGTTGCTGACGGCCACCCGGGTGCTCGCCTATGAGCTGGGTCCGTCCAAGATCCGTGTCAACGCCGTTGTCCCCGGCTGGATGGCCGGGCCATCGGTCGACATCTACGTCGAGATGACGTCGAGTGGTCGGGGCGTGCCGGCTCAGGTCGTGGTCGACGAGTTGAACGCGCGTGTGCCGCTAGGTCGAATCCCGAGCGACGGTGACGTCGCCGGATCGATCGTCTACCTCGCCTCTGACCTCTCTTCGGCCATGACCGGCCAGGCGCTCGACACCAACGGAGGAGAAATCTTCGCCTGACGCCGCGACTGCGAGCCAGAACCTGTCGGCCTAGGTCCCCTCTCCCCCGCTGGGCGTGCACGAGCGGGGGTCCCAGGGCTGCAGCGGTTCGACGGTCGGCGTGGGTGCCTGGAACGCGCCGGAGCTCCCCGTGTTACTGCTGTTGCCCGACGTGGAGGTCGCGGTGGTGCTCGGCGTGGTCGCTCCAGAAGGGGCCGTGGTCGAGGTCGCGGGCGGGGCGTTGACCGTGAAGTCGGTGCCCGTGACGACGGTGACCTGGGAGCCTGCCTTCACCTGCGTCGGGTCCACGGCCATGATCACTGCTCCCGACATGGCGTTCGCCACAGCTTGTGCGGTCGCCAGCTGAGCCGGTGTCTTGGCGGCGTAGTAGACGACCGTCTCGGCCTCCCGACCCACTGGTGGGCTGTCGCCGATCGTCCCGATGTGGAAACCGAGCGCCTGCAGGCTCTGCGCCGTCGTCGTCGCCTGGTTGGGGGCGCCGGACCCGTTGAGGACGGAGACGGTCACTGTTGAGGGCGACGGGAGCGTGCCGCCCGAGTACGTGTCCTCATTGTTCGATTTGAGCCCGAGAAACTGGTCGACGGCACTGTGGTCCTGCGGCTGGGCCGGGAACTCGATGTCCCCGTAGCTCCCACCCTGGTACACGTAGTTGCCGAACTGGTCCACCGACACCGGCACGGTGAGCTGCGGTGCGCTGTTCACGTCGACGTTGTGGTAGCCGAGGACCAGGTCGATCATGGCGGAGGCCGAGAAGCCCGCGTCAACGGTGAGTTGTCCGACCACGCCGGCGACGAGCTGCTGGTCGGTGATGGGGTTGCTCAGACCCTTGGCCTTGACGGCAGCCGCCAGCACGCGCAGGAACTCGTGGTCCCGGCGGATGCGCGCGATATCGCTTTGTGCCTCCTGCGGCCAGTAGTTGGGGTCGTGGGTGGTCACTCCAGGGGCCTTGTATTGGAGGTGGCGGGCCCGCACGACTTGGAGCGCCTGGGTACCGTTCAACGACAGGCAGCCGGTCGTCTGGATGTTGAGCCCCGAGTACGCGTCGTAAACGGGCTCGGGGAAGTACATCTTGATACCCCCGAGTGCCTGGACGACGTTGATGAAGCTGTCGAAGTTCAGCTCGACAAAGTGCTGAATCGGTATCCCTAGGTCCTCCTCGATCGCCGCGATGAGCCGGTCCGGACCCTGGTACAGCGCGGCGTCAATCTTGTTCGCGCCATCTGAACGGGCGTTGGGGACGAACATGTCGCGCGGGATAGACAGGATGGACACGGTGTGGTTCGCCGGGTTCAGGTGCAGGATCATCACGACGTCACTGTTCACGCCGTTGACGCCCTGCGAGCACAGCCCGTAGGCGGGATTCTGCACCTTGAGCGCGCACCGGTCCGTCGAACCGATCATGAGGATGTTCTCCGTACCCGCGTCGTCGCCCTTCACCGGAGCAGAGGTGAGGTTCCTCAAGTCGATGCGATGGATCTCGTGATTGAGGTACCAGCCGTACCCGGCAGCGACGCCCGCCACCAGCACCAGCACCAGCGCAGTCGTCCCTGTGACCCAGGCCACCGTCCGTTTGCGCGAGCGGGCCTTGGGGGCGGCGTGAGCCGGTCCCGGCCGGGCCGTCCCACCTTCGGCTGTCTTGTTCTTCCGGCGCCCACCACCCCGGTTCGCCTCGTCGATCTGACGACCGAGCTCGTGGAGCCCCGTCTCGACGGGGTTCTGCTCCCGGTCCAGGCCGTCCGCCTGCTTCGGCTTCCCGCCGCCGATCTGCTGGCCGAGCTGCTGTAGGCCCTTCTGGACGGGGTCGTTCTCGGGATTGGGGGGACTCATATGGGCGGCGCGGTGTTCAAGAACTGAAGACGTGCGGCCGGTTGCTCCGGTCCACGCCCGTGCCCCCGAGATGGCTCCGGCTCGGGTCGCCGGAACGAGACGACAGCCTAGCGAACGCCACCCGGCTGGGGCAGTCATGGACCGGGTGCGAGGTGCGGCGATGCGACGAGCGGGGCCAATCTGCAATATGGGATGCAGTGAGCCGCTCGCCCGGCCCGCCGACCCCTGCACGTCCAATGGCGGGCTCACCACCACCCCAATGGAAGGATGGGCCTGACCGATGGGCGCGAGGAGTGCAGGGCTTCTGCTGTACCGGATCTCCCCCGGGGGCGTGGTCGAGGTATTGATCGCCCACCCCGGTGGGCCGTTCTGGGCGCGGAAGGACGAAGCCGCCTGGTCGGTCCCGAAGGGCGAGTACCTCCCCGATGAGGATCCCCTCGTCGCGGCCTATCGGGAATTTGAAGAGGAGGTGGGCGTGTCGCCCCCGGACGGCGTGGTGGTCTTCCTCGGGGAGCGCCGCCAGCCCGGGGGCAAGCGAGTGAGCGTGTGGGGGCTGCAGGGAGACCTCGACGTGACCAACGCGGCGAGCAACACGTTCGAGCTGGAGTGGCCGAGGGGCTCGGGCAAGCTCCGGGAATTCCCCGAGGTGGACAGGGTCGAGTGGGTTTCGGTCGATCAGGCGCGGCGCAAGCTCGTCAAGGGTCAGGCGCCGTTCCTCGCCTCGCTCTTGGAGGCCGTTGCGCCCGAGGGTGACCGCTTCGAAAGCGGACCGGCCTCGCCGGCGCCAGACTGATCTGCCACCTTTCTTTCGGCCGCCGACGTTGCCGTCCGGTCGGCGCGCCTCACGGTGCAGGGCACGCGCGGACTTCGGTCGGCATGGACTCTGCCTGTTCCGGCAAGAAGGGCGACATCGAGCGGCTCCGCCAGCAGGCGAATGAAGCCAGGTACGAGGCCAAGCACGTGGCACGCCGCCGGCACGCCCGCCACCCGAGCGTGACTGACGGAGCGAAACGGGTCAGCCGCGGTCGGCACCCACCGCCGTTGAGCGACACCCAGGATCGCGGGCTCACGACTCCTCGCCGTGTCGGCACGCGACGGCCATGACGACGGAGGTCATCCTGATCGGCACCTACCACGGGACCGGGCCGCAGACGTGTGACGCAGTGGTTTTCTTGGCTCTGGACGTATTCAGGATCACGGCGGCGCGAATGAGCACCTTCAACGCCTTCTCGTTGATCTTCTCGCCCTCGTGGAAGTCGATTGCGCGCCTGGCGTTCCCCTCGAGGCTCGAGTTGAAGAGGCCCGAAGGATCCCTCAGGGACGCTCCCTTGGCGAAGGTCATCTTCCCGACACTCTTGTACGTCTCGCCCGTGCAGATAATCCCGTCGTGGTACCACGTGGGAACGCCGCGCCACTTCCACTCTTCGACGATCTCGGGGTCGGCTTCCTTGATGAGGGCGCGGAGCCGGCTGAGCGTCTCGCCCCGCCAGTCGCCGAGCTCCTTGATCCTCGCGTCGATCTCCTGAGAAGGAGACTTGCTCTTCTGCGACCCGCTCGTCGTCATGGCCGTCTCTCTTCCCTCTTCTCGCAATGTTGCTCGGCGGTCATACCCCAGCGTCAGGCTCAGCTGGGCCTTCAGAGCCCGGCTGCCCGGATTCTGAACCGGGGACCTCTGCGCCCCGAAAGGAGCCTGAGCGAATTTCGGGCGGGCAAGTCACATCGCTGTGATTCTTGTCGTCGACAGCACCTCGCCGGAGCTGTCCATCTGGACGATCACCGACCGGCGCCGGTGCAGATCGATTCCGACATAGCCTGCGTTACTCATAGGGGCCTCCCTTCCTCAGTGAGGATTGGTTTGAGAAGCCCCGAGTCTTGACCGACTCGGACCTCCCGGGGAGCGGAGGCCCCGCTCCTTCATCACATCAAGGGCGGCCAGAGGCCGGCGCAGCGGACCCTTGACGGCCGCGTCGTGGCTTCGCCTGAAGTCCCACAATGGAATGGGCCGGGCGCTGCGGCGCCCGGCCTGGATGCATCGGGGGTCGCAGGCACGATGGGGATACCCCTAGCTGCCGGTTCGCTGCGCGTTATGGGGCGCTCGTTCTGCTCGGATCTGCCTGCCTTCGACGGGCGCCGAACGGCAGTTATGTACGTCCGAGTCTCTCGCCACGCGTAACATTCAGGCCGCTTCCCGGGTTTTCTCGAGCCCATCGAGGATCAGGTCGAGCCCGAACCCGAACTCGTCGCCGTAGTCATAGCCCGGCTGGAGGATGTGCTCGACGGTGAACTCGGTGAGGTGGGGGTACTCGTCGGCGGGGACCTGCGCCATCATCATCTGAGCCACCTCGGCCGTCTCCTCCTCGGTGTCGCCCAAGGGCAACGTGGCCTCCTGCAAGGCGAATCCGTAGATGTAGCTGTCGAGGGCGGAGAACGCATGTGCGGTCATCTCGACCGAGAAGCCCGCGGCCCGGAGGCTCCCGATGACGGCATTGTGATGTCGGAGCGTTGCCGGTCCGGGTGACGTTCGGGTCGACATCAGCGCGATCGCCCAAGGGTGGCGGCGGAGTGCCTGCCGGGCGGATTGTGCCCGCTCACGCATCCCCGTCTTCCAGTCGGCTCCGTCCGACGGCAGGTGGATCTCGCCGAAGACCAGGTCGACCATGCCGTCGAGGAGTGCGTCCTTGTTGGCGACATGGTGGTACAGGGACATCGCCTCGACTCCGAGGGCTTCGCCGAGCTTGCGCATGCTGAGCGAAGCAATCCCATTGTCGTCGGCGAAGGCCACACCCCCGAGGAGCACGCGATCCCTGGTTAAAGACCTGCGGGGCTTGAGTTCGGACTTCGACGGCCGGGCCATCTTCGCTCCCTCATGGATTCTGCTTGACAACCTTACGTCGTAAGCCTACGCTACCTTACAACGTAAGTCCACCGACCAGAGGAGAGACCATGACGACAACCACGCTGGAACGATCGACGGAACCGACAACAACCTCTCCTTCAGGCGCGGTCGCTCCGACGGTGCAGCAAAGCGCGACCGCCACAGCCACCAGGGGGACCGCAGCCCTCGTCGGATTGTGCTTCCTCACCGCCACGTTCGCCTTCGCCATCGGTACCGCGCGCATCCACTCGTTCTTCTCGAACGTGTCCTCGCACAACAGCACCCTCATCGCGGGCGTGCTCCTTTTGGGCTGCCATGGCCTGGCCGACGCTGCGAACGGTCTGGTTATGCGCCCTATCCTGGCGCCACGCACACCGATTCGCTCACAGGCCTACCGCGTCCTGAGGGCGGCGGAGTGCCTCACGGTCGTGGCAATAGGCGTGTACTTCCTGACAAGCCAAACTCGCTGGGACGCATACGTGCTACCCATCTACGCCCTCTCCGGTGCCGCCGGCCTCGTCCTTTCGTCTGCCTTGCTCACGTCGCGGATCGTGCCGAGGAACCTATCCATGCTCGGTGTCATCGGCTATCCGGTATTCCTCGTGGGAACCATCCTGGCCATGTTCAGCGTGATCGACGTGACACACGGCGCCGGGACGGTCGCGTTGGTCCCGGGCGGCCTCTTCGAGCTGATCCTCCCGATCTGGCTCTTCGCCAAAGGGTTCGCCTCCCATCAGATCGACGCATCATGACAACGGAAGCGCACAGCCGCCCGACCGAGATGAAGGTCTGCGTCGTCGGGGCCTCGGGGAAGACCGGAAAGTACATCGTGCAGCACGCGCTCGACCGCGGCTATGAGGTGGTCGGCGTTTGCCGTGAACAGAGCGTGCCGAAACTCGACGAGTTCGCGGGCCGCATAACCGTCGTACGCGGGGCGACGGACGACCGCGAGGTCATCGAGCAAGCGGTAGCCGGGTGCGACGGTGTGATCACCGTCCTCGTGCCGCGAGGTGTCCACGGGTACTCCCGCCAAACGGCTCAGGCGGTGCTCGACCTCGCCCCACCGGGCGCTCGCCTCATTTTCTCCAGCGGGTGGCACATCTCGCTTGACGGTCAGGACGTCTACTCACGGAGGCTCAGATTCAAGGTAGTTGTTCTCGGCGGGATCGCCAAGCTCCTTCGAGCGGTGGACCTCGACGACCAGGTTGAGGCCTGTCGGCGCGTGTTCGCCAGCGACACGCGGTGGACCGTCGTGCGGGGAAGCGAGTTGGAGGAAGGCGAGAGCGAAGGTCTTCCGGTCTGGAGTCGGCATGTGGGTGACGCGATTCTCAAGAGCAACATGACGCGCCGAGTAGACTTTGCGCTGTTCATGGTTGCGGCACTTGAGAACGACGAGCTGATGCACGAGGCACCCGCGATCGTCGGTCGCCGAACGCCCTCGGCCGTGGCGGCGGCGAGCGCATAATGCCCGCTCTGGCGTCATATTGCGAGAGCTCGGGCCGCACAGAACGCATGTTGGGGTGTCCCATATCGCGCGCCCCATAATCGCGGGCCCAGGGCGTCACCAATCGCCGGGACAGGGTGCCACCGTGCGGCTCGTCGGGGACGGTCGCAGGGGGCCTAGCAGCCACTCGGTATCCGGCATTACCGGGCGGTTAGGGACCTAGCGCAGGCTTACGCTTGCGTGCGACCTAGCACTGGCAAAGCTCGTGTCCTCAACCATCCACGGCGAAAAGGCGCCAGCTGCCGGGCACGCCCTTCAACTCATGTTCGCCGCGATCGGTGAAGGTCAATCCTGAGCCCGCCAGTAGGTCCTTTACCGTGTTCGAGACAACTATCTCACCACCGTTAGCCTTAGCCGCCACTCGCGCGCCAATGTGAACTGCGAGCCCGCCGATCTCCTCTCCTCGCACCTCCACCTCACCCGTGTGCACACCGGCGCGGTCCGCCAAACCGATGCCATCCATGGAATCACTTATGGCACGAGCGCAGCGGATGGCTCGACCCGGCCCATCGAAGGTTGCGAGGAAGCCGTCGCCCGCCGTGTCGATCTCCCGTCCGCCAAATCGGGCCAGCTCGCGTCGGACAATGGCGTCATGCTCGTCCAGTAGCGCGCGCCAGAGTCGATCACCGAGTGCAGATGCCCGTGCGGTGGAGCCCACGATGTCGGTGAACAGCACCGTGGCGAGCATTCGATCGGGGTCAGCCAAGGATCGGGCGCCGGTCAGGAACTCCTCGATCTCTTCTATTGCCTCGTCCGCGTTTTCGGTGAACCACAAGTGGTCGGCCCCGGCCATCTCCACATATCTGGCATTTGGGATGTTGGCGGCCAGATACTCGCCGAGCTCACGCGGAGCGATCTGATTATCCGCGCGCTGCAGGACCATGGTCGGAGCCTGGATGAGCGGCAACGCCTCGCGCACATCGGTCAGCACCGTCTGTCGGTAGTAATGTGCCACGGCACCTGGCGAGATCGCGGCCCGTCCGCTGCGGATGAACCGCTCGGCGAACCGTGGATCGCTTGCCTGGCTGGGTGCAAGGAAAGCGACGTGGTTGGCATCGCCCGTAGCCCATGATTGGGCCTGGAGATTGACGACCTCGAGAAGCTGGTCCTCCGAGGTTCCCCACGGATAGTCAGAGGCGGCAGTCAATCTGGCCGCGGTATTGCAGAGCACCAGTGCACGACATCGTTGTGGATGGCTTGCGGCTAGGAGGAGGGCAAGCGGCCCACCGTCATTGAAGCCGAGAATGACCGCTTCTTCTGACCCAGCAGCATCCATGACTTCGCAGACGTCAGCCACTTGGGTTTCGAGGTCGGGCATCCGATCGAGCGGCACCGGATCCGACAGTCCCGTACCACGGCGGTCGAAGATGATAAGGCGCCCGATAGTGGCAAGCCGCCGGTACTGGCGCGCGAGTTCCGGGAAGTCCCAGAACAGCTCGACGTGATGCACCCAGGATCCGATCAGGACGAGATCGAGAGGTCCCTGGCCCACGACCTGGTAGGCGATATGGACATCGCCGTTCTTCGCGTACTGGGTCGTGGGTAGGGCGGTCACGGCTCTACAGCTTGGCACGTCTCCGCGACGTCATCCCAGGGTAGCTACGACGCTCGGTATGAGCCGTGGGCGAGCGCTCGGCTCCCCGGGCCACCCGCACGCAAACGTCGACCCCTTGCGATCCGATCGCTTCGGACGTACGGGATCAGCGCCTCCCAGAGCGACAGCCGAGATCCTTGGCATTCCAGGCAGCAGGACCCAATGGGGCCAGCGTGACGACGAGCGCCTGCTCAATCGGCTTCCCGAGGTGGGACAACGAGCAGGGTCC
Source organism: uncultured Acidimicrobiaceae bacterium (assembly GCA_963764305.1). Classification (GTDB taxonomy): domain Bacteria; phylum Actinomycetota; class Acidimicrobiia; order Acidimicrobiales; family RAAP-2; genus Bog-473. The sequence goes on from CAVXSD010000010.1 coordinate 850,046, forward strand.
GAGGCCCTGGCATAGATTTCGCCGATGGAAAACGCGGCCGTTCGAGAGTTCGCCGGAATCCACAACATGATTCGAGGACTCCTGCGACTCTTGGAGTCGGCGGTCTCAGCGGCGAAACCAGGTGACACCAACCAGATGAAGGTCCTTTCTGAGTTGGGCTTGTTCGCCGTCGCCGGTTCTCACTTTCATCACGGCTCGGAAGACGACTATTTCTGGCCGACGATTGTTAGAAACGGCGCTGACGAGTCCCTTCTGGAACCACTGGTCAAGGAACACCGTTCGATTGTCTCACTGCTCGACGAAATGGAGCGTGCCTTTCAAGGCCTTAGGAACGGGGTCTCAGATGCCCAGGCCATCGAATCTCTCCGCGTGCTGGTGGGCCGCTTCAAGCACGACATGTTGACTCACCTCGACCATGAAGAACCGATCTTCTTCCCGTTGCTCGCCAAGTACATGCCGGACGCCGAGTCTGAGCGGCTAGGCGCCGATCTCGCCAAGAAGACGCCACGTAAGGGCATATCTTGGCTTATGGGTGCGGTCGAGTATGGCATGACCAAGGAACAGGCGACCGAGTTCCTGGCTACGCTCCCAAAGCCAATCCAGTGGATTCGCCCTTTGCTGTTACGTAAGTACAAGAGTCGTTGTGGCGTCCTGGGCGTCGATCCTGCTACTCCATCGAAGCACTAGGGCGGCCCGTAGAGTTACCGCCCCCGTTGCATCAGGGAAGTGCCGATACCGAGCAGGTCCGAGGGTGCCCCCTATCGCCGGGTATGGGAGACAGGGTCGCTCACAGTGTGGGAGCAGCGAGCGCCATTGAGGTCTTCACTCGGCTACAGCGGGTCTCGTAGACCATCTTGCTCGAAGGGCGCCGCCAGAGTTGGATTGGGGGACATGGACTTCTCCACGATCGAGGTGAGCTTCAGCGATGCCCGAGGTGCCATCACTCTGCACCGCCCCGACAAGCTGAACCCGCTCAGCACAATCACCCTCACTGAACTGGCCGAAGCGGCCCGGTTCTTCGACGCGAGGCACGAGGTGAAGGTCGTCGTTATTGGCGGCCGGGGGCGGGCGTTCTGCGCCGGTGCCGACCTGGCTGCGTTCTCCACGGGTGACGGCTCGGCGCCGTCTGCCAGTGCTCTTCGCGACGCGGCTGACGCCGGGCGCCTCATGGCAGAGGCCATCGAGTCGATGCGAGCCGTCACGGTGGCGAGACTGCACGGCCACTGTGTGGGTGGAGGGCTTGTCCTCGCCGCCGCGTGTGATCTGCGTGTCGCCGCTGACGATACCCGGTTCTCGATCCCTGAGGTCGATCTCGGGATACCTCTCGCCTGGGGTGGGATTCCCCGTCTTATCCGCGAGATAGGCCCGGCCATGACCAAGGAGCTGGTGATGACCTGTCGGCCGTTCAGCGCAGCTGAGGCACACGCCGCGGGCTTTCTTAACCGGGTCGTCCCCGCAGCCGAACTCGACGCGTCGGTGGAGGCCCTCGTCGGTCAGCTCGAGAGCAAGTCACTGCTGACCCTCTCCGCGACGAAGCTGCACGTGAACGCCGTCACCGAGGGTATGGTCAGCACGGCTCGCGCCTGGAACGACGCGGACACACTGGTAACGGCGCTCCGTGATCCCGAGTCAAGGGCGCTGGCCGCGGCCTACCTGAATCGATTCGCAGGCACCTGACAAATCGGGCCTACTTGGCTTATCCGCGTATCCCAGAACATTCAATGTGTGAGGACCTCCTTGCCACTCGCACGGGCAACCATTGGGTTGTCTCAACACCCAAGCGAGCACAAGGAGGTCCTTCATGAGCATGGTAGGTGGACTCGATCTGCACCGGCGACAGATCACCTACGACGTCTTGGACGTCGATTCAGGGGAGATCTGGCGAGGACGCCTCTGGCAGCCGGACCGGTCGCGGTTCCGGTACTGGCTCGAACACGAGGTCAGCGCTCGAGCACAAGGCGGCTCGGTGGCGCTCGCAGTGGAGGGCTGCACGGGTTGGCGCTACGTCGTCGAGGAAATCTCGGCAGTGGGCTTCGCACCGTTCCTCGCCGAGCCGGCCGACAGGCCGTAATCCGAGCGGGCTAGCGTCGGCCACGATGGCGCTGTTCCCCGATCGCTCTCTGGGCTTGGCTCCGGCCTCGGTCCGCGACTACCGCGAACTGGCCCGGCGGCGGCTCCCCCGCCAGCTGTTCGATTACATCGACGGCGGCGCCTACGAGGAGTCGACGCTGCGGGCCAACGAAGACGACCTCGCCGCCATCCACCTGCGCCAGCGCGTGCTGCGGGACGTGTCCGAGCTGCAGCTGGCCACCACCGTGCTGGGCCAGTCCCTGGCCATGCCGCTCGTACTCGGGCCGGTCGGTCTGGCCGGCATGTACGCCACGCGCGCCGAGGTGCAGGCGGCCCAGGCTGCTGAGCAGATGGGCATCGCCTTCTGCGAGTCGACCGTGTCCATCTGCAGCATCGAGGAGGTCGACCGTGCCACCACCGCGCCGTTCTGGTTCCAGCTCTACGTCATGCGCGACCGGGCCTACGCCGAGGACCTGATGTCCCGTGCCTCCAGCGTCGGCTGTCCCGTGCTGGTGCTCACCGTCGACCTCGCGGTTGTAGGCGCCCGCTATCGGGAGGTGCGCAACGGCATGGCGGGACCCCAGCGGTTGCCGGGCCGGATCGTCCAGGCCCTCGACTTCGGCCTGCACCCGCGCTGGGCGCGCGACGTGGCCGTCCGGGGCCGGCCGCACACCTTCGGCAACCTCGAGAAGGCGATACCCGGGGCGACCAGCCCGGACGCGTTCAAGGAGTGGGTGGACCACCAGTTCGACCCCTCGGTCACGTGGGACGACCTCGACTGGGTACGCCGCACGTGGCCGGGTCGGCTCGTGCTCAAGGGCATCCTCGACCCGGAGGACCGCGCGGCGGGCCGCCGACGCCGGTGTCGACGGGATCGTGGTCTCCAACCACGGCGGACGCCAGCTCGACAGCACTCCGTCCACGATCGCCGCCCTGCCAGCCGTCGTCGACGCGGTGGGCGATTCCCTCGAGGTGCTGGTCGACGGGGGCATCCGCAGCGGCCTCGACGTGGTCAAGGAGCTGGCGCTCGGCGCCCGGGCCTGCCTGGTGGGCCGGGCCTGGGCCTGGTCGGTGGCCGCCGGCGGGCGCCAGGGAGTGGTCGACGTGCTGCGCACCATGAGAGGTGAGCTGAAGGTGGCCCTGTCGCTGACCGGGGCCGGCGATGTCCACGCCCTCGACCCGAGCGCCCTGCTCGACGGAGACGGCCGGCCACTCGGCACCTAACGACCGAATGGGCCCGGGACGGGCGTCGTGTTCGAGGTAACCGACCCCCACGGACGGCGGTTCACCCCGTCTGCCGACTGTGTTGACTGGGACTGCTTCATTCGACTTGACAGGTCCTCGATTCCGAGTCCACGCACGATGCGAATGCCGGTGCTCTCGCTCACACCAGCGCTCTGGCCGGCCCCGAGGTGTCGGGGGGTGGCAGTTCGCGACGGGCAAGCACCCGAACGTCGATGACGCGCCCGAAGCCGGCGTAAGGAGACACTGCAGCACGATTGACCGATGCGCGTCATGGGACACCTGCATCTCCCCAGAAGCCCGGTGGTGAGGGGTTTGTCTCCCCACCAGCACTGCCTGCTTCCTTTGTCGCTGCCTTGGGCATGTCAGTAGGGTCCGGATGGTGAGTGCCAAGGAAATCGAGTCGGCACTGTCCGCCGGTGAGGGCGCGGTCGACACGCTGCGCAGGCTCCTCGCCCAGACGGTGGCCAAGGTCATCCGAAATGACCCCGAGGAGGCGGCCACCGCGCTCGAGCTCGGCATCATTGACCATCGTTGGCTGGACGACCCGATCAATCAGCCGATTTCTCCGAGCAAGCCGACCGAGATCCTCGAGCACTTCCTGGCGCGATCAGTGGAACGTAAACCGTCGCTGCTCTCGACCATGGGCCTCAGCGCCGTCCAACTCCTGGCTTCCCTCCGGAGCCACGGGACCGGCGAGGTCGAGGTGGTGACGGTCGCTTTTACGGATCTCGAGGGGTTCACGTCATTTACCGATACCCACGGAGACACCGCAGCGGCGGCGATGATCAGCGAGCAGAATCGGGCGGCCGGCCCCATCGTGCGCCGCTGGCACGGGCGCGTGGTGAAGCACCTAGGTGACGGGCTGCTCTGCACCTTTCCCGACGCCAACGGCGGAATCCGAGCTGCGCTCGAACTACTCGAGACCTCGCCCGCTCCACTGCGCCTGCGCGCCGGCCTACACGTCGGAGAAGCAGTGGTCACTCAGGACGACGTTGTCGGTCAGGTCGTCAACATCGCCGCCCGGGTCACAGAGACAGCCAAGGGGAACCAGGTTGTGGTGACCGCGGAAACTGCAAGGGCAGCCGGTGCAATTCCCGGTGCCGAGTTCCGACGACTCCGCAAGCGGCGCCTCAAGGGCATCTCTGAGCGTGTGGAGTTGTGCGAGGTGGTTCCGGTGCCGGCATCACCCGTTCGATGAGCCATTCAACCGGTCCGAGAAGTAACCGATCAGGGACGAAGGCCTCTCGCCACGGGCGCTGGGCGCGAGTCTCCTCTCGTAGTGCTGTCCGCAGACTCGTTGTCCGCTCGGGCAGGCAACAGGGCAATGACGAGTATTGTCCCGACGACCGCCGTGGCGGCGCCGATACTCAACGCCAGGTCCATGCCGCTGACAAAGGCGCGGTTTGCAACGCCGACGAGTGCCCGCCCGAGGGCACCTCCGATGTGGTTGGCGACCGCGATCGCTCCGCCCAAGGAACCTGTAATGAAGTGGGTCGCAGCCGTTGGCACGTGGTAGTGGTTGAGCACAGCCGTCAGACGATTCTGGTAGCGGGTGTTCAGCAGGCTCCCGAGTACGGCGACGCCCAGAGCGCCTCCGAGCTGCAGCGATGCACTGTTGGTCCCGGAAGCCACGCCTGCTTGCTCCGGCGGCACCGAGCCCATGATCGACTCGGTCGTCGGTGCCATGACGAGGGCCGTGCCAAATCCGATGATCATGAACGCGGGAAAGACGTCGGCATAGGACCCGCCGAGCGTCGTCTGGGCGAAGAGAAACATGCCGGTGGCCACGGCACCCATGCCACAAGCCACAACAACCTTCGTGCCGAGCCAGCGGACGAGGTAGCTCGACATCGGTGCGCCGACCAGGAGAATGAGTGCGATCGGTGCGATTCGAATGCCGGTCTGCAGAGGCGTGTAGCCGAGGGTGAACTGCAGATACTGGGTTGCAACGAACAACAGACCCATGAGCGCAAAGATGACCAGCGACACGGTGCCGATAGCCACACTGAAGCGTCGCGAACGAAAGAAGGAGAGCTCGAGCATCGGATGGCTGCAGTGACGCTCCCAGCCGACGAAACCGGCCAGGCATGCGAGCCCAGTCCCCACCCCGACGGCGACGAGAGGTGAACTCCACGTCCGAGTCGATGCTTCGATGATTCCCCAAATCAGCAGGCTCATACCCGCGATCGAAAGCAGCGCACCAACGGGATCGGGTCGCTTGCTCGAGGGGTTGCGCGAGTTCGGCACGAACCAGATAGCAGCAACGAACCCAAGAATCGCCAAGGGGAGGTTGACGAAGAAGATGGAGCCCCACCAGTAGTGAGCGAGAAGCCAACCGCCGACAATCGGGCCAATCGCAATCCCCAGACCGCTCGTTCCGGACCAGATACCGATCGCCAGCGCCCGCTCTTCAGGCTTCCGGTAGATGTTCGTCAAGATCGAAAGGGTCGACGGCATGATCATTGCCGCACCAGCACCCATGATGGCACGTGTTGCAATGAGCCAGTGTGGGGTCGCCGAGAACGCGGCCGCGACCGATCCCACTGCAAAACATGCGAGGCCAGTCATGAAGATCCACTTGCGACCGAACCGGTCGCCGGTGCTGCCAGCGACGAGCAGGAGACCGGCCAGCACCACAGCATACGCGTCTACGATCCATTGGAGCTGGCTGGAGGATGCGTGGAGTTCTCGGACAAGCGTCGGCAGTGCCACATTCACGATCGTGTTGTCCAAGCTCACGATCAGCAGGGTGATGCAGAGCACCGCCAGGGTGAGGCCCCGAGGAATGCGTCGACTGGCCCCGGACTCTGCACCATCGGCGGCAGTTCCAGAACCTTCGGCGATTGACCCTTGGTTATCGTCTGACCCCGCCCTGACCCCGTAGGCGTGCATCACGTCCAGTCTGCTCGCGGAGAGAAGCACCGGGCAGGGCCGAAGGGCACACCGTCACGAACCGCGTTACTTGGGGCCCAGTCTTGGATCACCGAATAGTAGATGACTCCACTACAGACGGACCGATAGAAAGCCCCCGCGGTTCCTCGTCCTCAGGAGGTTGCTGCGACGGGTGCCGGAACCTGGGCACTTTCCGCAATCTGCGTCTCGGACCACACCACCGAGCCAGCGGTCAGCCGCATGTCGAACTCCAGATACGCGCCGCCAAGGAACGTGTCCACTTCAAGTCGATGAACTGGATCAACACCGGAGCGGGCTGGATACGTGACCGACGAGGGACCGGTGAAGCGGAGGTCGTTCCCAAAGGCATCAGCGCGGACCGCAAGGTCGCACTGCCACCAGACTAGCTCGTGAACCTGTGTCGCTCCTGGGGGACCAGGAAGATGCCGGAGCGGATAGAAGGGCGTCCCCGAGGGCAATACGGCGTCGAGGAGATCAGCGGACGAACATTCTCTCCTCGAGATTGCCGAGGCGTAGTGGGCGTCATGTCTGACCTCCGGGACCCCGAGTTTTCATTTCGTCCGTCAGGTCCAACGAGTAAGCGGGATTGACCGCCCGACAGGGCTCATGAGGTACTCGCCGGCTGCGCCGATGAAGATCCCCCCAGCCAGCGTGAAGGCGGTATGCAATGCCTTTGGGGGCCAGAGACCTCCCGGACCCGAGATTCCGTTCTCGAAAATCTCTCGGTGTGCTTGGGAGCCTGCCTCTGGATCACTCGCATGGCGGGCCCCGTACTCACCCACGACGGCGTGGACCTCCGCGGCAGACGCCGCTCAGGAAGCGGACAAATGCGACTGGGTCGGCTACCGCCACGCCCTACATGCTGACAGTTCAGAGTCCGGCAGCTGGTTACGGCGAAGACTCCGACCCATCAGATCGGCCTCCCAACCGGCGAGCTCCTATCACTTGTCAACCCCTCTTTGGGGGCTCGGGAGTGAAACCCCAGAGCTCAACCGAGCAGGTCCGCCACGACCTGGCCCTCGAGCTCCTCGACGACGTGCGCCGACTCGACGAGCAGACCAAGGAGTCACACCGCCGGATCCGCATCGCCATCAAGGCGTCGGGTACCTCGCTGACTGAGATCTACGGAGTCGGTCCGATCATCGCCGCGCAGCTCATCGGCTATGCCGGCGATGTGCGCCGTTTCGCCAACCGCGATGCCTTCGCCTCCTACAACGGGACGGCACCGGTCGAGTTCGCTTCGGGCGGCCGAGTCGTGCACCGGGTCTCCCAACGCGGGAACCGTCAGCTCAACCACGCGCTGCACATGGCCGTTACCCAGATCCGCAATCCTGGGACCATGGGACGCATCTACTTCGAGCGAAAGGTCGCCGAGGGCAAGACCAAAAAGGAAGCTCTCCGCTCGCTCAAGCGCCAGATCAGCAACGCCGTCTACCGACAGCTCATCCTCGACGCCCGATAGGGGGTCCGGGAGGACACTCAGGGACGACTCCAAGCCTGCGTGACCGGTTCTTCACCCTGCGCGACCGGTTCTTCGGCGAAGTCACTCCCGAACCCAAAGAAACCCTACGCCGTCGTGACCTTCCCTGGCGGCTCGATTCGTCGCGCCCAGAAGTACTGGAAATAGGGGTCTTGACTCAAAGAGGATTCGTACGGGGCGACCTCAATATCGGGCAACCTCGCTGCTCACGAACTCCAAGATCCGCATGGCAAATGCGATTTCTTCCGCCCGCCGAGGCGGCGGCGGAGCCGCCGGCCGAGGGCAGGGCGGCCTTGAACTGATGGGGAAAGTGGGTCCTGTCCGGTCTCTCCACACCATTCCGGAGCACGTCCCAGTACCTAGGACGCCCCTGAAATAGTGGCCTCTCGATTCGCGAAATGGGCTGGGGTGGGCGAGAATTTGTCCATGGCACTTGGTCGCTCAAAGGTCCAGCAGCGCTTCGAGAGTCCGAGGGAGATCCTCGGCGATCGGCTGAAGGAGGGTTCGCTCTATCGCCTGTTGGCCGACCACGGAGAGCGGCTCTACAGCGACGACTACTTCGCCGATCTCTATGCCGAGTCGGCCCGGGGGCGACCGACCATCGCGGCCCGGGTGATGGCCACGGTCATGGTGCTCCAGGCCTTCGAGGGCCTGAGTGACGCCGAGGCGGTCGACCGGCTCAGCTTCGACCTGCGCTGGCAGGCGGCCGCGGGGGTCGACACCGGCTATGTGGCCTTCCATCCGACCTCCCTCGTCGGCCAGCGCAACCGCCTGCGGGCCTCTGAGCGCCCCCGGCGCCTCTTCGAGGACACCAAGGTGGTGGCCAAAGAGACCGGGGCGATGAAGGGCCGGGCCGCGTCCTCGACTCGACCCCACTCCATGACGCCGTGGCCACCCAAGACACCGTCACCCAGCTGCGCGCCGCATCCGCAAGCTGCTCGTTGCCCTCGACCAGGTGGCCAGCCCCCTGGCCGAAGATGTGCGATCCGTCCTTGTCCGCGACGACGACTACGACACCGTCGGCAAGCCGCCGTGTGATTGGGACGACAAGGGTGCCCGCGACGCCCTCGTCGACGCACTGGTGCGTGACACGCTGGCCGCGCTCGGTGCCATTGACGGGGAGGCCCTGCCAGCCAGCGCCGCCGCCGCCGCCGACCTGTTGGCCCTCGTCGCCGGCCAAGATGTCGAAGAAGGCGACGACGGGGTCTTTCGCATCGTCCACAAGGTGGCCAAAGGACCGGGTCATCTCGACGGTCGACCCCGAGGCCCGCCACGGCCACAAGTCGCGCAACCGCCGCTTCGACGGCTACAAGGCCCACCTCTCGATCGACCCCGACTCAGAGCTCATCGACGAGGTGGCCGTCACGCCGGCCAACGCCCCTGACCGCGACGCCGTCGACGAGCTGGTGGGGACCCTGGCCGACGAGGAGGACAAGCCCGAGATCCTGGGCGATTCGGCCTATGCCGACGGCGCCACCCGAGCGGCGTTGCGCGAAGCCGGCTTCGAGGTGGTGGCCAAGGTGCCGCCGGTGCGCAATGCCACGGGCCTCTTCACCAAGGACCGCTTCGATGTGGACCTCGAGACCAACAGCGTGACCTGTCCGGTCGGCCAGCGCGTCGCCATCAACCCCACCCGCGACGGTGCTGGACGCGCTTCGTTCAAGGTCCACTGCACCCACTGCCCCTTGCGCCGGGCGTGCACCAAGTCACGCTCGGGGCGCACGATCAGCATCGGCCGCTACGAAGACCTCCTCCAGACGGCCGCTCCGAGCAGAGCACCCCCGAGTGGCAAGCGCGTTATCGGGCCGACCGTCCCAAGGTCGAGCGCAAGATCTCCCACTTCGTCCGCCGCCCCTGGGGCGGCCGCCATGCCCGGGTGCGCGGCAAGCGACGAATCGCGACCGACGTCGACACCCGGGCCGGTGCCATCAACTGGGCTCGACTGGCCGTGCTTGGACTGGATCATGACGGTGCCCGATGGAGCGTGGCGGGGCCCTGAGAAGGCCTTCGAGGGCCACACTGGGTCGCGCTGATGCCCTCCTTCCCGGCGGTGTGGCCGCGACGTGCTCTTCACACGAGGACTCGGCATCTGCCCACGATCGCCGCGTCCTACCCGCGTCGAGCCCCAGTACCCCATCTTGTGCTCCGCGGAGCCAGCGGGGGCCCTTACTTCAGGGGCGTCCTAGGGTATTCGAGCAGCGTTACGTCGATCGCTGTTGCACCTTGCGGGTGCGTACCCTGTAACACAGCACCCGCAAAATACATCTCAGGTTTAGGTGGTCATGGGAGCCATCCGGCCCGACACGTTCTCGAAGATCAAGACTCGTAGTGGTACCGGGCCTGCAGCACGACGATGTCGTCGCCCTCGACCATGTAGACCAAGCGGTGCTCGCCGTCGATCCGTCTCGACCAGCATCCCTGGAGGACATGGCGCAGCGGCTCGGGCTTGCCGATGCCGGCGAAGGGCTCCCGCAACGTGTCTTCGATGAGCCGGTTGATCCGTTTCACCATCTTCTTGTCGACTGACTGCCAATGGAGATAGTCGGACCAACCGTGCGGCGTGAAGACCAGCCTCACTCCGAGAGTTCGTGGGCCTCGAGCTCACCGCTGCGAGCCTGCTCGAGGCTTTCGAGCAGACGCCGGGCGTTCGCCGGCGACCGAAGCAGGTAGGCGGTCTCCTCCAGGGCCTCGTAGTCCGCCCGCGACATCAGCACGGCATCCCCACGCTTGGAGGTGATCTCGATCGGCCGGCGGTCGTTGTTCACCTGCTCGATCAGGGGGAACAGGTTCTTCCTGGCCTCGCTTGCCGTCATCGCCATCGGGACCGCTCCTTTCAGTCGTACAAGATATCGTACCAGTCTGAACGGGATCATGAGTTCGGAAAATCTGAAGGGGGAATTTCTCGAGAAAGGGCTTCACAACCTCAGATAGAGTCGCATACTTGCGACTCTGTATGAGCGAAGCCCCCGACTACCGATCCGACCGCAGCGAGAGCCCCGAGGGGCGGGGCATCTCCTACAGCCGCTCCAGGGCCTTCTGGAATTCACTGCCCGAGAGCGTGCGCGCCGAGGTGTCACACGAGTCGACCCTCACCGTCAGCTCGATCGAGGACTACCCCGCGTTCATCCGCGACGCCGTCACCAGCTCGGTCGTCGAGGACGCCGAGCTCATCGGGTTCTGGGTGGCCTGGCACAAGGCCGGCGGCTTCGGCGGGCTCGAGGCAGCCGGGTGGCACCGGGCGACGATCTATCGCAAGATCCGCCGCTTCCGGGCCCGCTTCGGGTCCCATCCCGACGAGCACCGCTTCGAATGGATCAAGCTCGACCCCAAGCGGGCCTGGAGCGACGAGCTCGAGGACTTCTTGCACCCCTCTGGCCCTCCGGACCCCGCCTGAGAGACCCCGATGCGTTCTCCTGAGCCGGCCTCTATCCCCATAGTCGCAAATCTGCGGGTGTCCAGCTCGGTGGAGAGGGCGTCCGTGCCCAAGGAGCTCGCCTCGGGGGTCGACGCCCTCTACCTGTCCGGGAACGGCTACCTGTCGAAGGGCTTCCTGGCCCGCCTGGACGAGGAGCGCATGTTCGCCGACCGGGCGTCGAGACCGGTTCCCTTCGAGCTCGGGGACCTGATCCTGGGTTTCGCTCCCCACGGCTGGGGCAAGTACCGGTTTTGCCTCGGCCACGAGACGGGGCGCATCGGCTTCACGGCGAGCCGCCGGCTGCCGACGGTGCGGATCCAGCCCCGGGCCGAGTTCCTCCATGCGGCGGGCCCCGAAGGAACGGTGCGCCATTTCGCCGAGATCCTGCGACCGTTCGTCGAGGGGCTGGTACTTAGCGTCGCGCCGCCTCGACCTGTTCTTAGACATGGAAGGGATGGATTTGTGTGCCGCGGACCGGGGCGCCTTCGTGTGCCGGGCCGACGAGATCCGGACCTACGAGACCGGGCAGCTGGTCACCGGGTTCAGCTTCGGGTCGAGGCAGAAGCAGCGAATCAGCGCCCGCCTCTACGACAAGACGGCCGAGATGACGACCAGGGGCACCGACTGGTGGGAGCTGATCTGGGGGGAGCGCCACACCCCGGGAGCGCAGGTGTGGCGCATCGAGTTCGAGATCGGGCGGGCCGCACTCAGCGACCTCGAGCTGCTCCGCCCCGATGCCGTGCTGGCCGCCGCACCGTCGCTGTGGCGCTACTGCACGGCCGAGTGGCTCACGCTGCGCTCGCCGACGGCGGACTCCAACCGTTCCCGCTGGCCGCTCGACGCTCGGTGGGATCCGTCCAGTCGGCGACGCTCGCCCACGGCGGGACCGAGCTGCACTTCATCCGCCAGCACAAGCGGGCCTCGTCGATCCGCCGGCTCAGGCCCGTGCTCGTCGGCTACCTGGTCGCCTTCGCGCTCTGGGCCGGCACGACCGACCTGCAGCACACCCTCGAGGCACTCTCGGTCAGCGTGGGCAACGACGAGATCGTCCGCCGGATGACCTTTGCCGAGCGGGTCGAGCGACGCCGAGCGGAGGGGGGCTACCGGTGAGCGGCGAGCGGCGATTCGGTTCCGGGGCGGTTCCGCCCCGCGGCGGTCCCATCCGCTGTCCCGCCTGCGGGGAGCCACGCCCGCCCAGTGCCCTCCTTACCCTGGAGGAGGTCGCGCTCCGGTTGGGCACGAGCCTGCGCCACGTGCGCCGACTGGCCGACGAGCGGCGCATCCCCATCGTGAAGGTCGGTCGTTTCGTCCGTTTCGACGCGCACGAGCTTGAGCACTGGGTCGACGACCATCGCATTGCCGCGGTGGATCCGGCCGCCCTGCTGCGGACCGCTCGTCACCGACGGATGTCGCTCGACGGGTCCGTACCGTCGTGCGCGAACCGGACGCCGCGTCGGAGGACGGCGTAGTCGTGCCGTCGATGCGCCCGTTCGGAAGCGTGCGGCAGCGGGGGCGGCTCTACGAGGCCAGCTACTGGCACAACGGCCGCCGGCACGCTGCACCGACGAGCTTCACGACCAAAGGTGACGCCCGGGCCTTCCTGTCCGCCATCGAGACCGACATCCGTCGGGGCGTGTGGATCGACCCGTGGGCCGGCCGCCTCCGGGTGTCCGAGCTCGCCGAGGAGTGGACCGCCTACAACCCGAACAAGCGGGAATCGACCACGGCCCGGGAGGAACTGACGCTCCGTCTCCACGTGCTCCCGGTGATCGGCGACCACCGCATCGAGCGGGTCGGACCCCGGGATATCCAACGGCTGGTCAACTCCTGGCGGGCCGACCACGCTCCCCGGACGGTCAAGCGCAACTTCGAGGTCGTACGGGCGATGTTCGGCTATGCCGTGCGCAAACGACTGGTTGGCCCGGAACCCGTGCCGCAACGTGAACCTGCCGCCGGTCGAGGGAACCCGCCGCTTCGACCTGACCCCCGAGGACGTCGCCGCCATCGCCGCCGAGGCGCCCGACGAGTACCGCCCGATGATCTGGATCGGTGCGGCGCTCGGCTTGCGCTGGTCCGAGGTGGCCGCCCTACGGCTCGGTCGGCTCGATCTCGGCTCCGGACGGCTCTCGGTGGCCGAGGCGCTCGTCCGGGGGACTGGCGGCCGCAACGTCTTCGGCCCGCCCAAGTCGAAGGCGGGCACCCGGACCATGTTCATGCCCGAAGTCATCGTCGACATGCTGTCGGCGCACCTCGAGCAGGCCGGGTCCACCGGCGACGACACCGACGCCCTCGTCTTCACCGACGAGGAGGGTGGTCCGCTCCGCTACTCCAACTGGCGCCGGCGGGTGTGGCTCCCCGCCGTGGCTGCCGCGGGCTGTCCCGGCGCCGGCTTCCACGACCTGCGGCGGCTGAACGCCACCACGCTCGTCGTCGAGGGGATCGACGTGAAGACGGCACAGACCCGACTCGGCCATGCGGACCCGAGGACCACGTTGGCCGTCTACGCCTCGGCTCCGGCAGCAGTCGACCGGGCCGCTGCGGGCGTCCTCGGCGAGCGCTTCTTCGGCAAAAAGGCCAAAAGGACTCAGGCACGAAATCTCCGCGCCATTTCCGCGCCAATCGCTTCCGAGGATTCGGACCCCTCAGGTCCCTGAGGCCCTGACCTGGGCCTTTCGAGTCGGGCTGCCCGGATTTGAACCGGGGACCTCTGCGTCCCGAACGCAGCGCGCTAACCAAGCTGCGCCACAGCCCGTCCGCCCCCCGGGGGGAGCAATCAGCACACTACCGCGGTGTCAGCCGGCCGCTTCGCCGGTGCCGTTGGCCGAGGTATCCCTGTCCGGCGGGTCGTGGTCGTCCGTGCGGGCCGCTCCGGGGCCGGGTTCGCCGCTGACGAAGGTGGCCACCACCTGCGCCACCCGCCGCTTTTCCATCTCGACCACCCGTATGTCCCACTCGCCGACGCGGACCTCCTCGCCCTCAGTGGGGATGTGGCCGAAGCGCTCGAAGAGGAGGCCGCCCAGGGTGACGTACTCACCGTCTGGGATCTCGATGCCGATCCGCTCTCGCACGTCGTCGACGTTCGTCTGTCCGTCAATGAGCCACCGCGTGTTGTCGACCCGCACGATGTGGGCCTCCTCCTCCTCGTCGAACTCGTCGTGCAGTTCGCCCACGAGCGGCTCGAGGAGGTCTTTCACGGTGAGGAGTCCCGCCACCCCGCCGTACTCGTCGACGACGACGGCCACGGCCCGGCGGTGCTTGCGCATGTCCGCCAGCGCTTCCAGGACCCCGAGGGACTCCGGCAGGAGATAGGGCTGGCGCACCTTGCGGGAGATCTCCAGGGGACTGGGGTCGGTGGCGTCCCGGGGCTCGTCGCCGTTGCCGCCGGCCGGTGACTCGGGTCGGTTGGTCCGGAAGATGTCGTTGACGAAGAGGATGCCGATCAGGTCGTCGAGATCGTCGTGCACCACCGGGAAGCAGCTGTGCCCCGACGTGCGCACTGCGTGGGCGATGTCCTCGGCGTGCACCGGGATGGTCAGGAACGTGACGTCGACCCGCGGCGTCATGACCTCGCGCACGTCCATGTCCCGGAGATCGGCGAGGGCCTCGGTGATGAACCGCTCCTGTTCGGAGGCCTCCGCCTCGAGTGACGGGCCCGAGCGGCCCGGTTCCCCGGGCCCATCGGAGCGGCGCCACAGTCGTCGTGAACGTTGCGACACGGCCGCGCCGGGTCAGGTTCGGGTCTCGGGTCCCGCTTGCAGCTGGGGTGCGCCGCCCACCAGCACGGGTACGGGCGTGAACGAGTCGTCGGCGTAGGTCGCGTCGTCGAGCAGCGCGGCCACCGCGCGCCGGAGGCGGAGAGGGTCGAGCGGCTTGACCAGCCAGCCCTCGGCGTCAGATCGGCGGGCGAGGAAGACGTCCGGTCGGCGGTCGAGCAGCATGAGCACCGGGATGTGGTCCAGCGCGTCGTAGGACTCCTGCAGCCGCAGTTCGAGGCAGACAGCCATGCCGCCCATGTTGCCCATCTGCATGTCGACGATGAGCAGGTCCGGCGATTCCTCGGCGACGAACGCCACCACCTCGGGACCCGAGGTCACGGCGCGCACCTCGATGTCGGGCCCGCTGACGACCGCCTCAACGTCCTTGCGGAGCGTGGGTGCGTCGCTGGCGACCAGGATGGTCTGCACCGCGGGGACACTATCGGACCGCTCAGCGGGCCCGGAAACCCGGTCGTGCCCTGCCGGGGCGGGAGGGGGACGGGCGGCGAGGCGTCCGGGCCCGGTCAGGAGAAGAGCCGGTCGGCGGCCCGCTGCAGCCCGACGAGCTCGTGCACGTCCTCCCCGAAGAGGGGGATCCGGCCGACGGGTGCCGGCGCAACCTGCGCGGCCAGCCCGGAGAACGCCGATTCCTCCCGCGCGGCCAGTGCGTTGAGCGCGGCCAGGTTGGCCTCCAGCGCCGCGAGCTTCGGCGCGTGGCTCGCCTCGACGTCCCTGTCCCCGTTGCCGAAGGACGGCGCGATCCGGTTCACCACGAGCGCGGCCACGGCGACGTCCCGCTCGGCCAGCTTCTCGGCGAAGTAGCCGGCCTCGGTGATGGCGTCGGGCCGGGCCGAGGTGACGAGGACGTAGGCCGTCTGCGGGTCGGCCAGGAGCTCGTGCACGGCGCTGGCCCGGCTCCGAAAGCCGTCCTCCATCCCTTCGAAGGCCTGGAAGAAGCTGACCGCGTCCTGGACGATCTCGGCGCCGGCCACTTTGGCGATCGTGCGCAGCAGGGCCTGGGTGGCCACGCCGACCGCCCGCAGCGACATCTTGGTCGGCACCAGGATGGCCCGGAAGAGCCGGTTCTCCAGGAAGCGGGTGAGCCGGCGCGGCGCGTCGAGCAGGTCGAGCGCGTTGCGCGTGGGAGGCGTGTCGACGACCACGATGTCGAACTCGTCCGAATGGACCAGCTCGTAGAGCTTCTCCATGGCCATGTACTCCTGCGTGCCGGACAGGGCCCCGGCAAGATTCTGGTAGAGCCGGTTGGCCAGGATGGACTCGGCCTGCTCCGGTGTGCGCGCGTAGCGCTGCACCAGGTCGTCGAACGTGCCCTTGGAGTCGAGCATCAGCGCGTGCAGGTGACCGGGCCAGTCGCCGGCCACCTCGACCGGCGTGTTGGGGAGCGACTGCACGCCCAGCGCGTCGGCCAGCCGCCGCGCCGGGTCGACCGTGACGACGCAGGAGCGCCGTCCGGCCCGGGCCGCCCCCACGGCGACGGTGGCGGACACCGTCGTCTTGCCGACGCCGCCCGACCCGCAGCACACCACGACGGATCGCTCGGTCACCAGCTCGGGCAGAGTCGTCGGCACCCGGATCGCGGCCGCCTCCGCCGCCTCCGCCGCCTCCGCCGCCTCCCCTACTCCTGCTGCCTCCGCGGCCCCGTCAGCCGTGCTCATGTCGCGCCCTCGGCCACGAGCATCGCCACGGCGCCTGCCAACGCGTCCGCCAGCACCTGGGTCTGCGCCGGGCCGATGGAGGCCGCGTCGAGCGCCGGCACGAGGAGCTGGGGCAGCGGGAGGTCGCGGCGCAGCCGCTCGATCTGCTCGGCGGAGACGGTGTGGCGCGCCAGCCGGAAGCTCCGGGCCTCTTCGAGTGTGGCCAGGTGGTTCGGCGCCAGGCGGACGCCGGCCGCCGCGGCCACGTCGGCGGCGGGCCGATCCAGCCCGGTCGGCTCGGGGTCACAGGCGTTCACGATCACCGGGCCCAGCTGGACACCGGCCTTGTCCTCCAGCGTGTAGGCGGACTCGATCGTCTCGGAGACCGGCAGCTCCTCGGGCAGGGTGACGAGGAGGACTCGGCAGCGGGCGGGGTCGCTCAGTAGCTCGACCACGTCCTGGGCCTGCGTGCGTAGGGGCCCGCCCCGGGCGGCGCTGACCATCCCGCTGGCCGAGGTGAGGAACGTGATGGCGTGCCCCGTGGCCGGCGCGTCGACCAGGATCAGGTCGGCGACCCGGTCCCGCTCGAGTTGCTTCACCTTGCCCAGGACCAGTACGTCGCGGATCCCGGGGATGGCGGTCGAGACCACGTCGAGGACCCCCGAGCGCGCCAGGCGCTTGGACACGCGTCGCAGGCCGTGGTCGTCGAGATACTCCATCAGCGCGTCGTCGGGCGTCAGCCGCCGTGCCCGCACCGAGCCCGTCGGGCCGCCGGGGCCGCCGCCCGCGCCCCCGGGTGCGGCGGGTGCGAGCAGGACTTCTTCGTAGCCGAGGTCTCCGTGGCGGCCGAAGGCGGCGGTGATCCCCGACTTGCCCTCGAGCTCCACGATGAGCACGGTTTTCCCCGCTGCCGCCGCCATCTTGGCCAGCGCCGCGCTCATCGTCGTTTTGCCCACGCCGCCCTTGCCGGCGACGATGAGGACGTGGCTCTGTGCGCAGAAGGTCCCCACGTCCATGCCGGGCCGAGCGTAGTGGCCGGACTCCCGGCGCAGATCGATCGCCGGACGAAAATCCTGGTCACGCCCCTTGAAAGCGGCCACCCCCGGCGGTAGCTTGACCCCGGTAGGGGGAACCGATGGAGCCTAGTCGGGGGGTTTGATGCACCAGGGACAAGATATGTGGCAGTTGAAGGCAGCGTGCCGGGGACCGCAGGCTGCGGTGTTCTTCCCCCCGTCCCACGCTGAACGCAAGGAGGAGAAGGCCCTGCGCGAGATGCGGGCCAAGACCATCTGCGACCAGTGCCGCGTGCGTGGCGAGTGCCTCGACTACGCGATCAGGATTCGTGAGCCCCACGGGATCTGGGGCGGCATGAACGAGCTGGAGCGCAAGCTCATGCTCGACCGCCGGGCCAGCTGAGCCGCCATCGCCGCGCCTCTCGGTGCGGGGTGTGATCTTCCTCAGTGCGGGGGTGTGATCTTCAGCTCCTGATCCGCCGCCAGCACGCCGTGGCTCTCGCATACCGCGTCGGGCTTGTCGCCGTCGACCGCGCAGATGCTCGCCGTGGTCTCGTTTGCCGCCGTCACGACGGCCTGGGTCAGCGGGCTGGCCGGCGTATCGAGATCGCCGGCGATCTGGGCCTGTGAGAGGCCGGCGAGGCCGCCCGGGGTGAAGCTGGCGCCGTTGAGGACGAAGCGGTTGGCCACGTCGAGGAGGGCGAAGGTGTTGGCACTCGCCCCGTAGCTGGCGACGGCTTCGGCCTGCCGGGCGTCGGGTGTCTGCAGCCCGAGATAGCGCGCCCCGGTGGGGTTCAAGGAGCTGTAGCGCTCCACGGATTCGAGCTTCAGGTACTTGCTCGTGTACGAGACGTCCCAGAAGGTGAACGTCGACAGGTTGGCGAAGGCGGTGGTCGCGCTCGATTGCATCAACCCGAGCTGGTTGAACGTGCCGAAGCGCGAGAGGGCGAGGATCAGCGGCCAGCGCTGGACGGCGGCGTACGGGGCGAACTCCGCCCCGTAGAAGAACACCACCGGCAGGGATGGTCCGCCGTTGGTCGTGGCCAACCACATCGGTGCGTTGCCGTTCCCGGCCGGCTGCGGGGCCACCACCGGAATATCCGGCGAGCTCACCCCGACGGCGTCGTAGACCGAGGCGGGCACCGACGTCAGGGTCGAGACGAGCGATGACGGCGCGGGGCTGAAGGTCTCCACCGTCGACGAGGTGCTCGGCCCCGAGTTGTCACGCACCAGCACCAGCGCACCGAGCAGGCAGATGGCGACGACGATGAGCCCGAGAGCGAGGTAACGACGCGGGATGTGGCGCAGGGCGGGCACCGACGCGGGCTCGGGGGCGGGCTGGCTCATGGACCGGGTCAGGTTAGTCAAGGGGTGCCCCCGTTCCGGGGGCGCCGCCTCCTGCTGCCGGTACCCTCTCCGGCGTGCCTCCATCGGCCCCCCCGACGCCAGAGTCCCCCGCCGCGTCCGGTCCGGCCCCGGTCGAGATCCGCCCCGCCGCCACGGTGATGCTCGTGCGCGACGCCCCGGCGGCGTCGGGTGGGACGTCCCTCGAGGTGCTCATGGTCCGGCGCAACCTGCGCTCGGACTTCGTGGGCGGGGCCTACGTGTTCCCCGGTGGTGCCGTCGACCCGCTCGACGCCGGCGCCGCGGCCGAGACGCTCTGCGCCGGGCGAACCGACGCCGGCGCCAGCGCGCTCCTGGGCTTCGAGTCGGGGGGCCTGGCCTACTGGGTGGCCGTCGTGCGCGAGACCTTCGAGGAGGCCGGCATCCTCCTGGCCCGGCGCGAGGGCGGTCCGGACCTGCTTTCGGGGAACCCGGAGGAGGAGGCGCACTTCGTCACCCAGCGGGCGGCCGTCAACGCTGGGACGCGGCGCTTCCTCGACCTGTGCCGGGACGAGAACCTGCGGCTCACGGTGGGCGACATCCACTACTTCGCCCACTGGGTCACCCCCCGCGGCGCCCCCCGGCGCTACGACACGCGGTTCTTCGTGGCCGCGGCACCCCCGGGCCAGATCGCCGCGCACGACGCCGGGGAGACGATCGCCGACGTGTGGATCTCACCGCAGGACGCGCTGGCACGCCACCGTTCCGGCGAGATCGAGATCATCTTCCCGACCATCCGCAACCTTCAGGTGATCGGGCGCTTCGACACCAGCGAGGCGCTGCTGGCGGCGGCGGAGGAGGCGTCGAGTGCGGTCCCCGCCATCGAGCCGCGGGTCGTGCCCGACGGCAACGGGATGCGCATCGTTCTCCCGGGCGACCCCGGCTACGAGCGCGGGGCGGTGCCCGATCCCACCGACGGTATGGCGCGGGGGGACTTCAACGAGGCGGTGCGCGAGGTCTCCATGCGGGCCAACGAGGAAGGACCCGACACCGCGCCCGGGCCCCGCCCCGCCGGACCGCCACGCGACGAACCGTGATCCCGGCGGTGCCGGACTTCGGTCTCGGCCCGGCCCCCGAGCCGGGTCGGGTCGACGAGGTGGCCCCCGGCGTCCTGCGTCTGACCGCCCCCAACCCGGGTCTCATGACCGGGCCGGGCACGAACACCTATCTGGTCGGGCGGGCCGAGCCGGTCGTGGTGGACCCCGGCCCCGCCGATGAGGCGCACACGGCGGCGATCGTGGCGGCGGCGGCCCCCCTCGGCCCCGTGCGGACCATCCTCGTCACCCACACCCACATCGACCACGCGCCCGGCGCGGCGGGGCTCGCCGCGGCCACCGGCGCCCGGGTGGTCGGCTACGGCCCGGCCGACGGCTTCGCTCCCGACGAGCGAGCCGGCGAAGGGTGGGCCCTGGCCTGCCCCGCCGACCGGGCCTCCGAGCGCCTGACGCTGCGCGCGCTCCACACGCCGGGCCACGCCTCGGACCACCTGTGCTGGCTCGTCGAGGAGCACGCCCTCCTGCTCACGGGCGACCACGTCATGCACGGCTCGACGGTTGTGATCCGCCCGCCCGACGGGGACCTCCACCAGTACCTGGCCAGCCTGGCCCGCCTGCGTGACGCGGTGCCGCCCATCCGCACGCTGGCGCCGGGTCACGGACGGCTGATGGACCACGTGCCCGAGGTCGTCGACGCCCTGGTGGCCCACCGTCTGGGGCGCCACGAGACCATTGCCGCCGCCCTATCCGGGAGGGGCGACGGGACGGTCGACGAACTGCTGTCCCTCGTCTACGGCGATGTGACCGAGCGCCAGCTCCCCGTGGCCCGCTTCTCGCTGTGGGCCCACCTCCGGGCGCTCGGCCAAGAGGGAAGGGCGGTGGCCGCCGGCGCGGCGCCCGGGGAGGACACCATCGAGACCCGCTGGGCCGCCGCCTGAACGGGGCACCGGAGCCCGGCGACGCCCAGGCCCCAGGCCCCGGCGTCAGTCCCCGGCGTCGGTCCCCGGCGTCAGTCCCCGGCGTCGGTCCCCGGCGTCAGTCCCCGGCGTCAGTCCCCGGCGTCAGTCCCCTGGGCCACGGCCGCCTCGACCCGTTCCATCAGTCGAGCCGAGCACCCCTGCACGTCGACGATGGGCGCCACGTCCTCTGCCACCACCCGGGCGATCTCCTTGAAGACGGCGCCCAGCTCGCTCCGTTCCCCCGCCATGGCGACGGGCACGCCGGCGTCCCCGCCGGCGGCCAGGTCCGGGTGCAGCGGGATGGAGCCGATGAGCGGCACGCCGAGGCTGTGGGCCAGACGTTCCCCTCCGCCGGACCCGAAGAGCGCGTAGGTGGTCCCGTGCTCGCAGGTGAAGTCGCTCATGTTCTCGATGACCCCGGCCACGCGCAGGTAGCCCCGGCGAGCCATGTCGGCCGCCCGGGCCGCCACCTTCTGGGCGGCCACGGGTGGCGTCGTCACCACGAGGAGCTCGGTGCGGGGCAGGAGGCGGGCCAGTCCCATCTGGACGTCGCCGGTGCCAGGCGGGAGGTCGATGAGCAGGTAGTCGAGATCACCCCAGTGGGCGTCCTGGAGGAATTGCTGCACCGCACGCGTCAGGACGAGCCCGCGCCACATGATCGCCTGCTCCTCGTCGGCCAGGAACCCCATGGAGAGCACCCGGACCGTGCCCGATCCGATGGAGCGTTCGAGCGGGACCATCTTGCCCGCCCGGGCCTCGACGTCGCCCTCCATTCCCAGCAGGCGGGGGACGGAGAAGCCCCAGATGTCGGCGTCGAGGATCCCGACCACCAGTCCCCGGGAGGCCAGCGCCACGGCCAGGTTGACCGTGACCGACGACTTGCCGACCCCGCCCTTGCCCGACGCGATGGCCAGCACGCGGGTCGAGGCGGCGATCGCCGTCTCCGGCGCGTCGTCGCGGGCCTTCCAGCGGGCCCGCGCCATCACGGCGGCGCGCTCGTCCGCGTCCATGGCCGCGACCTGCACGTCGACGGAGCGCACCCAGTCCAGGGAGCGAACGTGGTTCACCACGTCACGCTCGATCTGGCTGCGCAACGGGCAGGAGGCGATGGTCAGGGCCACGTCGACGATGACGTCGCCGTCCTCGACGCTGATGCCCCGGACCATGCCGAGGTCCACGATGGTGTCGCCCAGCTCGGGGTCCACCACGGCCCGCAGGCAGTCGCGGACCTCCTCCTCGCGGGCGGCCCGCGACGGTCCCCCGGGCGGAGGCGTCGATCCGGCGAGAGGGGTCATCGCCAGGAATTGTACCTGCGTGGCGGGGAATTCCGACCCGTCCAGGCTGGGGTGCCGGCCTCCGCCCGGCGCCGGTAACATGGGCCCAGGTCCGTGGCGCACCGTGCGCCCCGGGTGTCTGTCGCCCGGCGAGTGGCGCAACGAGGAGGAACCAGTGACGACGATGTCCACTTCCGTCAACATCGGGAAGAAGCCGGCACCGGTGACTCTCAGTGACGGCGCCGCGGCCAAGGTGGCCGAGCTGCTGGCCCAGGAAGAGGGCGATGAGCTCGCGTTGCGGGTCGCCGTCAAACCCGGCGGGTGCTCTGGCTACAGCTACGAGATGTTCTTCGACACCGAGGTCATGCCCGACGACGTGGTGCGCGAGTTCGGCGCCGTCAGGGTGGTCGTGGACTCGGCGAGTGCCGAGCTGCTGACCGGCTCGACCCTCGAGTACAGCGACGGCCTGCAGGGCGCCGGCTTCAACATCATCAATCCCAACGCCACCCGTACCTGCGGCTGCGGCTCCTCCTTCAGCTGAGCTCCGGGCACCCCGCCCTCTGAGCGGAACCGCTCCCACCGCCCAGCCGCCCCCCGGCGTTGGCGCGCCCGCGCCCACGTCCGTCCCCTTCGTGCTCAACGGGGACGCGGTTGTCGTCGCCGACGGGATCACCCTCCTGGACGCGCTGCGCGACGAGCTGGGCTGCCGCTCGGTCAAGGACGGCTGTAGCCCGCAGGGCCAGTGCGGCTGCTGCACTGTGTGGGTGGACGGGGCACCCCGCGTCGCCTGCGTGACGCCCGTCCGCCGCGTCGCGGGCCGCCACGTCACGACCCTCGAGGGAGCACCGGCGCAGCTGCGCGACCGCTGGGCCGCCGCCTTCGTCCAGCACGGAGCGAGCCAGTGCGGCTTCTGCACGCCCGGCATCGTGCTCCGGCTGGCCGCGCTCGACGCGACGGGCGCGGCGCGGCCACCGACCCGCGGGGGCATCGAGGCGGCCCTGCGCGCCCACCTGTGCCGGTGCACCGGCTGGCAGTCCATCGTGGAGGCCGCGTGCAGCGCGCTGTGCGTCGACGGCGCGCCGGGCCCGCTCGCCGGCGATCCACGGAATCCGCTGCTGGCCGCATGGCGGGCCCAGCTCGAGGGTCCGGCTTTCCAGACGTCGGGGCCCGACGTGGTCCTCGGCGGGGGCGGCTTCGCCGACGACAGCGCGCCACCCGGCGCGCTGGTCCAGCTCGGGGTGGATGCGCCGCTCGCCCCCTCCCTGCGCGCCGCCCGGGCCCGGAGCGGACGGGTCCAGGGTCGCAACAGCACGGTGCCCCTGTCGCACCCGGTCGACGTGCCCGCGGGCGACTGGGCCCTCACGCTGCAGACGACCTGGGTCGAGCCGGCCTACGTCGAGCCGGACGCCAGCTGGTGCCGCCCCGGGCAGGCCCCCGTGTCGACGCTGGCCAACGGTGGTGCGTTCGGCGGGAAGCGCCGGAGCCCGGTGCCCTCCCGCGCCCGTGCGCTGGCCGACGCGACCGGGGAGCCCGTCCGCGTCCTTTGGCGGCGCGAGGACGTCGTGCGGCGCGGGCCCAAGCGGCCGCCTGTGGCCGTGGCGCTGCGCGCCGACGGCACCGGCGTGGTGCGCGTCGGCCGCACGGAGGGTGGGGTCGACCTGGCGCCGCTGGCGGCCCGGGTTCGGGCGCGCTGCCCCGGTGTCGAGGTCGACGAGGTCGATGTCACCGGCCCACCCGTGTCGCCCGACCTGCGCGGCGCGGGCTGGGCCGAGGTGCTCGCGGCGCGTACCGCGCTCGAGGCTCCGGGCTACGCCCCGGGGAGCGGTGCCGCGCACGTCGCGTTGCCCGGTGCGGGCAGTGCCCGCGTCGAGCTCGAGCTCGGGAACGGCTCGCGTGCCCGCATGGAGGTCGACGTCTGGGCCGGCGAGATCCTCTGTCCGGTGACGCTGCGCTCCTACGCGCTCGGTGCGGTGCATCAGGCGCTCGGCATGGTGTGGAGCGAGGGCATCGCCCTCGACGCGGCGGGTGAGCCGGTCGACCTCACCATCCGTTCCTTCGGCATCCTGGCGGCGCGCGACATGCCCGAGGTCACGGTGCGGCTCCATGACGAGGACCGGTGGCCCACCAACGGCTCCGATTCGGTGTTCGTCGCCACTTTGGCGGCGGCCTGGATCGCCGAGGGGCTTCCCGGGCGCTGGCCGACGCGGCGCGACGCCGTGCGTGCGCCCTCGAGTGACGTGGCACCATCGGGGAGCTGAGTGGCTCCATCGGGGAGCTGAGAGGAGCGCGTATGGGTCCTGCCGTCGGTCCCTATTCCCCTGTCCGCCGCGTCGGCGACTGGGTCATCACATCGGGTCAGGTCGGTCTGGCCACCGACGGCACCGGTGCGGCGCGTCTGGTCGAGGGCGGGACCGTGGCCGAGCTGCACCAGGCACTCCAGAACGTGGCCGACGTGCTCGCCGTCGAGGGAGCGTGGCTGTCCGACGTCGTCAAGACGACCGTGTTCCTCCTCGACATGTCGGAGTTCGCCGCCCTCAACGAGGTCTGGGTCGAGTACTTCACCGAGAACCGGCCGACGCGGTCGGCCGTCGCGGTGGCGGCGCTCCCGATCGGAGCCCGAATCGAGGTCGAGGCCTGGGCCTACGCGCCGGTGGTCTGAGTGGACGGGGCGGCCGTCGGCGTCGCCGGCGGAGCCGAGGAGCCGTTGCGCAGGGCCAGGCCGGGGTGCCAGGCGACCTGTCCGAAGCGGTAGCCGACCGAGCGGACGGTTTGGATCAGGTGGGCGTGCTCCTCGCCGAGCTTGGCCCGCAGGCGCCGGATGTGGACGTCGACCGTACGGGCGCCGCCGTAGTACTCGTAGCCCCACACCCGGCTGAGCAGCGTCTCGCGGGTGAAGACCTTGGCCGGGTGGCCGGCCAGGAAACGCAGGAGCTCGTACTCCATGTAGGTCAGGTCGAGGACCCGACCCGCCACCGCGGCCTGGTACGTCTCGAGGTTGAGCATCAGGGGCCCGTACTCGATGAGGTCGGGCCGCATGCTCTGCCCCGCGCGCCAGAAGAGGTGTTGCAGGCGCCCCACCAGCTCCTCGGGCCGGGCCGGCAGCACGCAGAAGTCGTCGTAGAGGTCGTCGCGCAGCATGAGGTCGCCCACCTGGTCCGTCCCGATGGCGAGCAGCAGCGGGGTCATGGGCACCTCGCGCAGGCGGAGATGGCGGCAGAAGGCCACGGCGGCGGACATGTCGTCCCCGGCCACGACGAGCGCGCCGGAGTAGCCCGTGGAGCGGCCGTCCGGACCGGGAGCCACCACCTCATCGGGTCCCGCCACGCACTGGAGCCCGAGCCCCGCGCTCTGCAGCGCGAGGGTCACCTCGGCGGGCGGGTCGGCGGGGAAGCACAGGAGGGGATCCATCGTTCCGTCGACCTCAGAGGAGCGGGAGGTAGCGATCCAGCTCGAACTGGGTCACCTGGGCCTGGTAGGCGTCCCACTCCTCGCGCTTGTTGCGGATGAACCACTCGAAGACGTGGTCGCCGAGCGTGTCGGCCAGCAGTTCGGAGCCCTCCATCTCGTTGACGGCGTCGTGCAGGCTCGAGGGCAGCTGCTCGATCCCCTTCTTGGCCAGCTCCTTGGGCGTCAGGGTGAACAGGTTGTCGTCGGCCTCGGGGGGCAGCGGGTATCCCCCCTCGATGCCGCGTAGCCCCGCGGCGAGGATCACCGCGAAGGTGAGGTAGGGGTTGCAGGCGCTGTCGGGCGCCCGGTATTCAAGCCGGGTCGATTCGGCCTTCCCCATCTTGACGACGGGCACCCGGACGAGTGCCGAGCGGTTGTTGCGGGCCCAGCTGACGTGGACCGGCGCCTCGTAGCCGCCGATGAGCCGCTTGTAGGAGTTGACCCACTGGTTGCTCACGGCGGTGATCTCGCGTGCGTGGTGCAGCAGCCCCGCGATGAAGCGGCGCGCCACCTCGGAGAGCCCGTACCGGTCGTTCTCGTCGGCGAACGCGTTCCGCTCGCCCTCCCAGAGCGAGATGTGCGTGTGCATGCCCGAACCCTGCACCCCCGCCAGCGGCTTGGGCATGAAGGAGGCGAAGACACCTTCCTGGCGCGCCATCTCCTTGATCACCATGCGCGTCGTCATGACGGTGTCGGCCATGGTGAGGGCGTCGGTATAGCGCAGGTCGATCTCGTGCTGGCTGCGCGCGTCCTCGTGCTGGGTGTGCTCGACGGGGATGCCCATCTCCTCGAGCATGAGGACCGAGCGCCGGCGCAGGTCGCTCGTGAGATCGGCCACCGACAGGTCGAAGTAGGACCCGGCGTCGAGGGTGATCGGGCCCTGCTCGGGGTCGGCGTCGGCGAAGTAGAAGTACTCGACCTCGGGCGAGGCGAAGAAGGTGAAGCCGGCGGCGCTGGCCCGCTCGAGCGTCCGGCGCAGCGCGTGCCGGGGGTCACCCTCGAACGGCGTGCCGTCGAGATTGGCGACATCGCAGAACACGCGGGCCACCTGCGCGTCGTCGTGGTGCCAGGGCAGCAGCTGAAAGGTCGTGGGGTCCGGCCGGGCCAGGACGTCGGCCTCTTGGACCCGGCTGAACCCGTCGATGGCCGAGCCGTCGAAGGTCATCCCCCCGTCGAGCGCGTTCTCCAGTTCGGCCGAGGGGATGTTGAACCCCTTGGGGGTCCCGAGCACGTCGGTGAACCACAACTGGACGAAGCGGATGCCCCGCTCCTCCACGGTTCGGAGCACGTAGTCCCGCCGACCCTGCACCGCACTAGCTTCGCATGCCCGATACCCCCCCCTGCCGCGACCCGCCCCGTCGGGCCCATCGGGGAAGCCGGGGCCCCCGGTAATCTGGGTCGATGGTGCCGCACCTGCGTCTCGCCGCCGCGCAGCTCAACACCGTCGTGGGCGACCTGGCGGGCAACGTGGAGCGGATCCTTGCCGCGCTGGCCGCCGCCGAGGCGGCCGGAGCGGACATCTGCGTCGGTCCCGAGTTGGCCATACCGGGCTATCCGCCCGAGGACCTGCTCCTCAAGCCCGGATTCGTGGCCGACAACGTGACGGCGCTCGAGAAGGTGGCCGCCGCCACCCGGCACTGCGCCGTGGTGGTCGGGTTCGTCGGCGCCGCCCCGGGCGGCGTCGGGCTGGCCAACGCAGCCGCGGTGTGCGCCGGCGGCCGCGTCGTCGGGGTGTACCGCAAGCGCTTCTTGCCCAACTACGGCGTCTTCGACGAACAGCGCTGGTTCGTCCCGAGTGACGAGCCTCCGCCGCTCTTCGGAGTGGCGGGAGCCTGGGTGGGTGTCTCCATCTGCGAGGACGTCTGGTTCGACGACGGTCCGGTCGCGCAGGCGGGACGGGCGGGAGCCGACGTCGTGGTGAACCTCAACGCGTCGCCGTACAACCGGGGCCGGCGGGCCGAGCGCTTCGCCATACTGTCGGGCCGGGTGGCCGAGGCCGGTTGCGCCATCGCCTACGTGAACCAGGTGGGGGGGCAGGACGAGCTCGTCTTCGACGGCGACTCCCTCATTGTGTCGGCCGACGGCACGCTGGTCGGATCGGGCGCTCAGTTCGCAGAGGACCTCGTGGTCGTGGATCTCCCGATCGGGTCGCACCCCGCGCGGGCAGTGACCGAGCTGTTGCCGCGGATCGTCGTGACCGAGCCGCGCCGGGCCGATCGCCCCCCGTTGGCGCCGGCCACGCCCCGCGCGGCGTTGAGCGACCACGCCGAGGTGTACGCCGCGCTCGTCCTCGGCACCCGTGACTACCTCGGCAAGAACGGCTTCAGCGAGGCGGTGATCGGTCTCTCGGGCGGGATCGATTCGTCGCTGGTGGCCACCATCGCGGTCGACGCGCTCGGCCCGTCGCACGTGCACGGCATCTCCATGCCGTCGCGCTATTCGAGCGACGGCTCCCGTGACGACGCCGTGGGATTGGCGGAGCGTCTGGGCATCGACCTCAAGACGGTGCCGATCGAGGAGGCGCACGTGGCCTTCGCCTCCATGCTGGCGCCGGTGCTCGGCCGCGAGCCCTTCGGGTTGACCGACGAGAACCTGCAGTCGCGCCTGCGCGGCGTGCTCCTGATGGCCGTGTCCAACGCCAAGGGGTGGATCGTCCTCACGACGGGCAACAAGAGCGAGATGGCGACGGGCTACTCCACGCTCTACGGCGACTCGGCGGGCGGCTTCGCCGTGATCAAGGACGTGCCGAAGACGCTCGTGTACGAGCTGTGCCGGTACCGCAACACGCAGGCGGTGCTCGAGGGCCTGCCCGGCCCCATTCCCGACAGCGTGCTCGACAAGCCGCCCTCCGCCGAGCTGCGCCCCGATCAGCGGGACGACCAGTCGCTGCCGCCCTACGAGGAGCTCGACCCGGTGCTCCAGGGCTACGTCGAGGGCGACCGCACCGCGGCGGACCTGGTGGCCGACGGCTTCGACCCCGCGGTCGTCGATCAGGTCGTGCGCCTGGTCGACGGCGCCGAGTACAAGCGGCGCCAGATGCCGCCCGGCGTGCGCATCACGACCAAGGCCTTCGGCAAGGACCGGCGCATGCCCATCACGAACCGCTACCGCTCTTCGGCCCGCGAGGAGTCCGGCGGTGGCTGAGGTGGGCGTCGTCACCGGGTCGTGGCGCGGCATCGACGAGCTGGCGGCTCTGGTCGGCGCGTACAGCTGGGTCGAGAACCGGATCTTCGAGGTCTGCGGCGTCTGGGCGACCTCGCCGGGCCACGCCGGCGGGGCTGCCCTCGACCCGGCGCTGCGGGTGTGGTGCGCGGGGGTGTCGCGGCGTCATGGCGAGTTGGCCGTCCGTTGGGCCGAGCGGCTCCCGCTCCGGGCGTATGTGGATCGGGGCGCCCAGCTGGTGACCGCCCCCGCCGGACCCTTGGCGGGAGCGCTCGACGCCCTGGGTGCCGGACCCGATGCCAGGGTCGGTGTGGCGACGTTGGTCGGGTCGGTGCTCCCCGGCCTGCAGGGCGTCTATGGAGCCCACCTCCGGACCGCGTCGTGGGTCAGCGAGGCCCCGGTCCTGGAGGTCATGGCGGGAGCGCACCGGGATCTCGCCCGCGAGATACGCCGCGGCGATGCCCTGCTGGACGATGCCCTGCTGGAGGAGTCGGCGGAGGGGCTGACGAGGGACGCTGTGCTCGCCGCCGAGTTCGAACGGGCGTTTAGCGACACCACCGTTTTCCCTGCTGAACAAGCATCTTGACAGTGCCATTACACTATCTCAGCAGCGCCTGTACGCCCGAATCGGTCGTCGGCTGCGTCTGACGAGCGCGACAGCCCGGCCAGGTTCTCCTGCCGAGGTCATGGGACGGAAGGTTTGGCAAACATCTTGGCCAAGGAACGAATTGAGCGCGACGACGAGGATCTCGTCCGGCTCTACCTCACAGACATCGGTCAGTACCCGCTGCTGACCAAGGACGACGAGGTCCGGTTGGCGCAGGCCATCGAGGCCGGGCGCGGCGCCGAGGCCGACGTCGCCAACGCGCCCAAGGGGCTGACCACGGCGAAGAAGCGTGAACTGCGCCGTGCCGTCATGGAGGGTGAGCAGGCCCAGCAGACCTTCGTGCAGTCGAACCTGCGCCTGGTCGTCTCGATCGCCAAGAAGTACCAGGCCTCCGGTCTACCGCTCCTGGACCTGATCCAGGAGGGCAATCTCGGCCTGATGCACGCCGTCGAGAAGTTCGACTGGCGCAAGGGCTTCAAGTTCTCCACGTACGCCACCTGGTGGATCCGCCAAGCCATCACCCGGGGCATCGCCAACACGGGGCGCACCATCCGCCTGCCGGTCCACGCCGGCGACACCCTGGCCCGGGTGCAGAAGGCGCAGGCCCGGCTGGAGCTGAAGCTGGGCCGCCCGGCCACGCTGGCCGAGCTGGGCATCGAGGTCGAGATGCCCGAGGACAAGCTCGTCGAGGCGCTGCGCTTCCGGGCCGAGCCCCTGTCGCTGTCCGAGCCGTTGCGCGAGGACGGGGACGCCGAGCTGGGCGACGTGGTCGAGGACCGCTCCGCCGAGTCGCCCTTCGAGGTGGCCGCCGTGTCCCTGCTGCCCGACGAGATCGGCCGGCTCCTCTCGCCGCTCGACGAGCGTGAGCGCGAGATCCTGCGCCTGCGCTTCGGGCTGGACCGGGGCGAGCCCCGCACGCTCGAGGAGGTCGGAGAGCACTTCAACCTGACCCGGGAGCGCATCCGCCAGATCGAAGCCCGGGCCATGTCCAAGCTGCGCCACCCGTCCTCGGACACCGGTGCGCGTGATCTGCTCACCGTCTAGCGACGCCTAGGCTTCTCCGCCATGAAGAAACTCCTCATCCTCGCCGTCCTGGTCGCCATCGGCGTCATCGCCGCCCGTCGCCTGCGCGAGGCATAGGCCCCAGAGCAGGGCTCCCAGAAGCGTTGCCCTACGCGGGGCGCCCGGCCAACCTGGCCGCGGCGTGCCGGCCCCGGAGGCCGCGCCGCCACAAGATCAGCGCCGCACCGGCCAGAGCGAGGCTCGTCGTCACCACCGGCGTCGTGCGCCCCACCCGGTCGCGCAGGCGGATCGGCTTGACGAAGTTGCGCACCTCCCAACCGCGCTCGCGCGCCACCTTGGCCAAGGGCCGGTCGGGGTTCACCGCCACTGGTCGTCCCACCGCCTCGAGCATCGGGAGATCGGTGCCCGAGTCCGAGTAGGCGCTGCTGGCGGCCAGGTCGAGACCGGTGCGCTCCGCCAGTTCGCGTATGGCCGTCGCCTTGGACTCGCCGTAGGCGTAGAAGGCCATGCGGCCGGTGTAGCAACCCTGCTCGTCGACCTCGCCCCGCGAGCAGATCGCCCCGTCCACGCCGAGCAGGTCGGCGAGAGGCAGCACGATCTCCTCGGGCGACGCCGACACCAGGTAGACGCGGTGGCCGGCGGCGCGGTGCAGCTCCATGAGCTCGAGCGCCTCGGCGTACATGATCGGCTCCATCGTCTGGAGCATCGTCTCGCGCACGATCTGGCGCACCTGGGCCCGGTCCCAGCCCTTGGTCACGGCCAGCATGGCCTCGCGCACGCGGACGAGACGCTCCTCGTCGGCGCCGAAGTAGAGATAGATGAGCTGGGAGATGGCGGCCCGCGCCACCGTCCGGCGGTTGATGAGGCCGCCCTTGAGGAAAGGCCGCCCGAACGCAGCGATGGAGGCGCGGTCGATCACGGTCTTGTCGAGATCGAAGAAGGCAGCCTCCATACCTTTATGGTACGGGCGACTGGGGTCCCGGCTTGAGCGACCGTGACAATTGGAGGACGAGGCCGCGAACTTTTGGTACCCGTGAACAGGGGCGTCGCGGGGGTTGCGAGCTGGTTGCGGTTACGCCTCGTGCCCCGCGATGAACAGCGCGTGCACGGCGTCTTCGGCCTCCGCCGTCACCAGGACGAGGACCTCGTCGCCGGACTGCAGCGTCGTGTCGCCCCGGGGGACGACGAGGCGGTCGGCCCTCACCACGGCGACGACGACGGCATCACGCGGGAAGGGCAGATCGGCGATGGCCGTGTCGTTGGCCGGCGAGTCCTCGGCCAGGGTGATCTCGACCAGGTGGGCCACGCCGCCCTTGAACTGCAGCAGCCGGACCAGCGAGCCGACCGAGACCGCCTCCTCGACGAGGGCGGTCAGCAGCTGCGGAGTCGACACCGAGACGTCGACCCCCCAGCTCTCGTTGAAGAGCCACTGGTTCTTGGGATGGTTGACCCGGGCCACGACCCGGGGAACGGCGAACTCCTGCTTGGCCAGGAGCGAGATCACGAGGTTGTCCTCGTCGTCGCCGGTGGCCGCCACGACGACGTCGACGGTGGCCAGGCCGGCCCGGTCGAGCGAGGAGACCTCGCAGGCGTCCGCGGCCACCCAGGTGATGTCGAGCGTGGGGCGCAGCCGCTCCACCAGCTCCGGGTCCTGCTCGAAGAGGAGCACCTCGTGGCCGTTGGCGTGCAGGTCGGACGCGATGGCGGTGCCGACGCTCCCCGCGCCGGCGATGGCGACCTTCACCGATCACCGTCCTGGGCGCGGCCCTTGGTCCGGGCCATCATGTCGTCGAGCTGGCGCAGGGCGTCGTCGAGCACGGCGATGTGCAGGACGTCGCCCTCCTGGCCCACCAGCTCGCGGGCATCGAGCCGCGGCACGCCCGAGCGGGTCACCGAGACCAGGCTCAGGCGCCCGGGCTGCTCGATCTCGCTGAGGGGCCGCCCGGCCCAATCCTCGGGGAGGGAGCGGTCGATCAGGGTGAGCCGCCCCGTCGGGTCGGACCAGTCATCGGCGTCCTTGTCGGGCAGCAAGCGCCGCCGCACCTGGTCGATGGTCCACGTGACCGTGGCCACGGTGGGGATCCCGAGCCGCTGGTAGATCTCGGCTCGACGGGGGTCGTAGATGCGGGCCACCACGTTGGGGATCTCGTAGGTCTCCCGGGCGATGCGCACGGTCAGGATGTTCGTGTTGTCCCCGCTGGTCACGGCGGCCAGCGCGTCCGCCTCGAGCGCGCCGGCCTTCTCGAGGTCGTCCCGGTCGAATCCCGACCCAACGATGCATGGGCCGTCCCACTCCTTGAGCCGGCGGAAGGCCTTGGGCGACTTGTCCAGGACGGCCACCGAATGCCCCTCGCCGCTGAGAGAGATGGCCAGGCCCGACCCCACGCGACCACACCCGACGACGACGACGTGCACGCCACAGTGCAACACGCCGCGTCGGGTCTTGCAAAGTTGAGCCGTTCCGGACCTATGTCCACCTCCCGGCCCTCGGTCCTGCTGGGGAATGATGGCGGTCGAACTCTGGGGATGACCACGGCCCATGATTGACTGAGCGCATGACGGAAGGGGGAGCCAGAGGTGACGATTCGGTGGAATCACCCAGGACGGGGACGAGCACTCCGACGATATCGGTGAAACCCGCCCCGGGAGCGCGCTTGAAGCCAGCGGCTTCCACGCTGGCCCAGCTCGATCTCCCCGAGACCCTCCGTTACCGCATCAAGAACCGGTTGCTCGGGCCTCCCATCGCCACCGAGCGACAGTCCACCGAGCGGTTGGGCAAACCGACCGCCCTGGCGGTCTTGTCCTCGGACGTCATCTCGTCGTCGGCGTATGCCACCGAGCAGATGCTCATTCCCCTGATCCCGATAATCGGCATTGCCGCATTCTCCTTGGTCATCCCAATCAGCATCGCAGTGATCTTCGTCCTTCTCTTCGTGACCCTCTCCTACCTCGAGGTGGTCAAGGTGTACACGAAGGCCGGAGGAGCCTACGTGGTGGCCCGCGAGAACTTTGGCCTCAACGTCGCCCAGGTGGCCGCCATGTCATTGCTCATCGACTACACGTTGACGGTGGCAGTCTCGGTGGCGGCCGGCGTGGCCGCCGTCACTTCCGTCATCCCGAGCCTCACTCCCTATACGACCTGGATCGCCATAGGCCTGGTCATTCTTCTTGCGTACGGGAATCTGCGAGGAATTCGCGAAGCCGGTCGCACGTTCGCTGTCCCCACCTACTTCTTCATCGCCAACATGGTGCTCCTCATTGCCTGCGGGCTCTACAAGACGGCAACCGGGTCCCTGCATGCCCATCCGATCATCGGGCACCCGGGCTCAGTCCCCATCGGGACGGCGGGAAGCGGTCTTCTCTACGGAGCCACGGTGTTCGTGGTGATGAAGGCCTTTGCCTCGGGAGGCTCGGCCTTGACCGGAACCGAGGCCATTTCGAACGGCGTGAGCATCTTCCGAAAGCCGGAGTCTCGCAACGCCCGGATCACCATGATCTTGATGGCCACGATCCTCGGATCTCTCGTCCTCGGTGTCTCCGTTCTGGCTTCGATCACCCACCCCGTGCCCTACGTATCCGGCACTCCGACGGTGATCTCCCAGGTTGCCAAGTATGTCTACGGAAGCCAGGGGCTCGGCGGGGTGGTGTATGCCATGCTCCAGATCGGGACGACCTTGATCCTCATCTTGGCAGCCAACACGAGCTTCACGGGCTTTCCGTTTCTCGCCAGCTTCGCGGCCGAGGACTCCTACTTGCCTCGCCAGTTGACGAAGCGAGGCCACCGTCTGGTGTTCTCGACCGGAATCATCGTGCTCACCGTTGTGTCCGTCCTCCTGCTCCTTGTCACCCGGGCTCGAGTGGACAGCCTTATTCCGCTGTACGCGATCGGCGTGTTCACCGGATTCACCATGGCCGGGGCGGGGATGGCGAAGTATCACTTGACGCACCGGGAGGACCATTGGAGACGGAGGCTGGCCATCAATGGCATCGCCTCGGTGCTCTCCTTCATCGTGTTGTTGATCATCGCGGTGGCCAAGTTCAGCGAAGGAGCCTGGGTCATCCTGATCATCCTGCCGGTTGGCGTACTCGTTCTGTTGCGACTGCACCGCCAGTACGCGGACGAGGAGCACCAACTCGAAGAGGGTGCAGCCGAAGCCGCGGCGGCGCGGGTGCTCAATCGGCACATCGTCGTGGTCCTGGTCGATCGCTTGGACATGGCGACGGCGCGGGCCCTTCAGTACGCCCGGACGTTCAACGCTGACGAGTTGCGTGCGGTGCACTTCACGTTGGACAGCCGGGTATCAGCGGAGCTCGTGGCCGAGTGGAGCCGGCTTGGGCTCGCTCGACTGCCGCTCGACGTCGTGGAATGCGAAGACCGGCGGCTCGGCCGGGCCGTCCTTGAGCTTGCGGCCGAGGCAGTGGCCGACCAGGAGACCGAGCTGACCATCCTGCTCCCTCGACGGGGATTCGCCACTGGTTGGCATCGCCTGCTCCACGACGGCACGGCCGACCGTATTGCCGCTGCGGTTGCGCAACTCCACCACGTGAATGCCACCGTGGTGCCCTATCAACTCACCGGCGGCTGGTTCTCGAAGCGACGCTCGCCTGATCGTCCGACGACCAACGTGGAGCTGGCTCGCGCGGCGGGGGCCCGTTCCGATCGCTCGCTCGAGAGGGCGGCACGAAGGGTCGCGGACCGACAGGCAGCGGATTCTTCCTTCGAAAGGGCGGCCTTCGGGAGCCATGCCGCGGAGACCACGCCCATCGGTCGGGTGGAGTGGCGTCAGCGTGTCCGGATCGCGGGCCGGGTCAACTCGGTGCGGACCCAGCCCCGGGCCGGCAACGCGAACCTCGAGTGCGTCCTGGCCGACGGCACTGGCAAAATTCTGTTGGTGTTCCAGGGTCGGCGCCAAATCGCGGGTATCGAGCCTGGTGCGCGCCTCGTCGTCGAGGGCATGGTCGGCGACTGGGCCAGGCGGCAAGCCATTGTCAATCCCTCGTACGAGCTGGTACAGGCCACCTCCGAGCCGACGGTCGAGCCCCAATGAACGCATCGAGGAACCTTGGGCCGTCGTGTCGAGGGTATGACCCTGGCCATGAAAGGGTCCACGAGGTGCCCCGAGCGATCCGGCGGAGCCCTGAGCCCTCCCGGCTCGCCCGCCGCCGGAACGGCGACAGCCAAATTGCCCGGCGTGGCGCCAGTCGCTAACGTCCCCCCCGGCCCGGCGTCGGGTGCGACCTCGCCGGCGCGCCGTCGGCCCGGGATGACATCGAATGAAATGGTGCTGAGCGCGGTCGCACCGCACCACGGAGGAGGGCGCCTCCAACCCCTCCCCGCCAGACGGACAGGAACAGAAAGGGCACACCGGGAATGATCAAACTGCTCGCAGCCGAAGGCGGCTACCAGCCCTTCCACCTGGGCGGGACCGACAAGACCTGGCTCTACATCTGCCTGGTCGCCGGCATCGTCGGCATCGTCGCCGGCCTGCTGCTCGCCCGCAACGTGCTCGCCTTCGACCAGGGCACGGCCAAGATGAAGGAGATCGCCCTGGCAATCCAGGAGGGGGCCCAGGCGTTCCTGGCCCGCCAGTTCCGGGCCATCGTGATGATCATCATCCCGCTCGCCATCCTGATCTTCTTCACCGCCACCAAGGTGGTGAAGCCCGATGGGGGCGTCGCCCTCACCTTCCAGCAGGACGGCCTCTACCGGGTGATCTGCTTCCTCTTCGGCGCCGCCTTCTCGGGCCTGACGGGCTTCATCGGCATGAGCATCGCGGTGCGGGGCAACGTCCGCACGGCCGCGGCGGCCTCCAAGGGCGGCGGCATGGTCGAGGCCCTGCGGGTGGCCTTCCGCACCGGTGCGGTGACGGGCATGCTCTGCGTGGGCCTCGGCCTCGTGGGCGCCACCACCATCGTCCTCATCTTCCAGAACTCGGCCACGGCGGTTCTGATCGGCTTCGCCTTCGGGGCCTCGCTCATCGCCCTGTTCATGCGTGTGGGCGGCGGCATCTTCACCAAGGCGGCCGACGTGGGAGCCGACCTGGTGGGCAAGGTGGAGGCCGGCATCCCCGAGGACGACCCGCGCAACGCGGCGACCATCGCCGACAACGTGGGCGACAACGTCGGTGACTGCGCCGGCATGGCGGCCGACCTCTTCGAGTCCTACGAGATCACCATCATCTCGTCGATCATCCTGGGCTACTCGGCCTTCACCTCCATCCACAAGAACCCGACCCCCGCCGTCCTCTTCCCACTCATCGTCCCCGCCATCGGGATCTTCGCCTCGGTCATCGGGGTGCTGGTGGTACGGGCCCGCAAGAGCGACCGCAACGCGCTGGCGCCGATCAACCGCGGCTTCTGGCTCGCGGCACTCCTCACGGTGGTGGGCGCCTTCCTGGTGGCCCAGTACTACGTGCACGACCTCAAAGTGTTCTGGGCCGTCCTGACCGGAGTCATCCTCTCGCTGGTGGCCAGCCAGATCACCGAGCAGTTCACCTCGACCGAGCGCGGCCCGGTCAAGGAGATCGCGGCGTCGGCCCGCACGGGGCCGGCCACGACCGTGCTCTCGGGCTTCTCCATCGGGCTCGAGTCGTCCGTCTGGGCCATCATCGCCATCGCCATCGCCATCGGGGTGGCCATCGGGCTGGGCGACGGCAACATCGAGCTGACCTTCTACCTGATCGCCCTCATCGGCATCGGCCTGCTGGCCACCGCCGGCATGGTGGTGTCCGAGGACAGTTTCGGGCCGGTCTCGGACAATGCGGCCGGTATCGCCGAGATGTCGGGCGAGTTCACCGGGGAGGCCGAGCGGGTCATGGTGAGCCTGGACGCCGTGGGCAACACGACCAAGGCCATCACCAAGGGTGTGGCCATCGGCTCGGCCGTGATCGCCTCAGTGGCGCTCTTCTCCTCTTTCATCGAGACGATCAACTCGCAGCTGAACCTGCACCTGCGCGCGAACCAGCTCCTGGTCTCGCCGTTCACCCAGATCAACGTGTCCAACCCGAAGACCTTCATCGGGTTGCTGATCGGCGGGTCGATCGGCTTCCTCTTCTCGTCGCTCGCCATCCGGGCCGTCGGTCGCTCGGCCGGAACGGTGGTGCTCGAGGTGCGCCGCCAGTTCCGCGAGCACCCGGGCATCATGGACTACACCGAGAAGCCCGAGTACGGCCGCGTCATCAGCATCTGCACCGCGGCGGCCCAGCGCGAGCTGGCCACGCCGGCGCTGCTGGCGATCCTGTCCCCGGTCATCGTCGGGTTCGGCATCAACTACTTCGCGCTCGGCGCGTTCCTGGCCGGCACCATCCTCACCGGGCAGCTGCTGGCCAACACGCTGTCGAACTCGGGAGGGGCCTGGGACAACGCCAAGAAGTACATCGAGGACGGCAACGAAGGCGGCAAGGGCTCGGAGGCCCACAAGGCCGCCGTCATCGGCGACACGGTGGGCGACCCGTTCAAGGACACGGCCGGCCCCGCGCTGAATCCCATGATCAAGGTCATGAACCTGGTGTCGCTGCTCATCCTGCCCGCGGTCATTGCGCTGCGGAACGACACGGGTGCCCGCCTGGCCATCGCCGGCGTCTCCCTGGTCATCCTGCTGGCGGCCCTGGCCTTCTCCAAGCGGGGGTCCGAGGCGATGGACGCCGAGGACACGGCCGATTCGACGCCGGCTCCGGCAGTCGTTGCGTCGGTCGATTGACCTGTTCAGGGGCCTAGCGGACCGTTCTGCCGCCGCCCTGGTGGGGCACCGTGCCCTTGACAGGCGGGGTGGCGGACCCCCACTCTGACGTGACCATGCCGACCCTCTCATCTCTCCGATCGCCGCCCCGCGGGGTGTGCCATGGGTAAGGCCCTCGTCATCGTGGAGTCGCCGGCCAAGGCCCGCACCATCAGCGGCATGCTGGGACCCGACTTCATCGTCGAGTCGTCGGTCGGCCACATCCGCGACCTGCCGCGCGGCGCCGACGAGGTCCCGGCGGCGTACAAGGGCGAGTCGTGGGCCCGGCTCGGGGTGGACGTCGACAACGGCTTCAAGCCGCTCTACGTGGTGTCCTCGCCGAAGAAGTCGGTGGTGGCCAACCTGAAGAAGCTCCTCAAGGGTGCGGACGAGCTGTATCTCGCCACCGACGAGGACCGCGAGGGCGAGTCCATCGCGTGGCACCTCTCCGAGGTGCTGTCGCCGACGGTGCCCGTCAAGCGCATGGTCTTCCACGAGATCACGCCGACCGCCATCGCCCGCGCCGTGGACGAGTGGCGCGACCTCGACCGGCGACTGGTCGACGCGCAGGAGGCGCGGCGCATCCTCGACCGACTGTACGGCTACGAGGTGTCCCCCGTGCTGTGGCGCAAGGTCATGCCGCGCCTCTCGGCCGGGCGGGTCCAGAGCGTCGCCACCCGGATGGTGGTCGAGCGCGAGCGGGCCCGCATGCGCTTCCGCTCCGCCACCTGGTGGGGTGTCGACGGCACCTTCACCAACGCCGCCGCCGCGTCGGGCTTCGGGGCGGCCTTGGTCGGGCTGGGCGGGGCCACCGTGGCCACCGGCAAGGACTTCGACGACCACGGCGAGCGGACCGGCAAGAGCGACGTCCGGGTGCTCGGCGAGGAGGAGGCGACCTCGGTGGCGGCCGCGCTGGTGGGCCGATCGTTCACCGTGAGTGCCGTGACGGAGCGGCCCTTCCGCCGTTCGCCGGCGGCGCCGTTCATGACCTCGACCCTGCAGCAGGAGGCGGGGCGCAAGCTCCGCTTCAGCGCGCAGCGCGCCATGCAGGTGGCCCAGCGCCTCTACGAGCAGGGCTTCATCACCTACATGCGCACCGACTCGACGACGCTCTCGGACGAGGCGCTGACCGCGGCCCGTAGCCAGGCGCGGCAGATGTACGGCGATGCCTACGTGCCCGAGGCGCCGCGGCGCTACGAGCGCAAGGTGAAGAACGCGCAGGAGGCCCACGAGGCCATTCGCCCCTCCGGCGAGACGTTCCGGACGCCCGAGCAGGCGGGCCGCGATCTGTCGGGGGACGAGCTCCGCCTGTACGAGTTGATCTGGAAGCGCACGGTGTCCTCCCAGATGAACGACGCCACCGGGACGAGTGCGCAGATCCGCCTGACGGCCGAGGTGCCCGAAGGCGTGGCCCAGGGGCAGGAGGCCGAGTTCTCCGCCAGCGGCCGCGTCATCGCGTTCCCCGGGTTCCTGCGCGCCTACGTCGAGGGCGAGGACGACCCGGACGCCGAGCTGGCCGACCGCGAGGTCGTGTTGCCGGCGCTGGCGGTGGGCGACGTGGTCGAGGGCAGCGCGTTCGAGCCCGGCTCGCACACGACCCAGCCTCCGGCCCGCTACACCGAGGCCTCGCTCGTCAAGGCGATGGAGGAGCTCGGTGTGGGGCGCCCGTCCACCTACGCCAGCGTCATCGCCACCATCCTCGACCGCGGCTACGTGTGGAAGAAGGGGACGGCGCTCGTGCCGAGCTTCACCGCCTTCGCCGTGGTGGGCCTGCTCGAGCGCTACTTCGGCGACCTCGTCGACTACAACTTCACCGCGTCGATGGAGGACGACCTCGACGAGATCGCCGCCGGGCGCGAGGAGGCCCTGCCCTGGCTGACCCGGTTCTACTTCGGCGCGTCGGTGCCGGGCGGGCACAACGGCCACGGCGATCAGGTCGAGTCGGTCGGGCTCAAGGCCTCGGTGGCGACGCACCTCAGCGAGATCGACGCCCGCGAGGTCAACTCCATCCCGCTCGGCAACGGGAGCGATGGCGAGGCGATCGTGGCCCGGGTGGGCCGGTACGGGCCCTACCTGCAGAGGGGCGAGGACCGGGCTTCCATACCCGACGACATGGCTCCTGACGAGCTGACCATCGAGCGGGCCGAGGAGATCCTGGCGGCGCCCTCCAACGACCGCGTGCTCGGGGTCGACCCCGACAGCGGGCTCGACGTCCAGGTCAAGGCGGGGCGCTTCGGGCCCTACGTCCAGGTGGGCGACGTCGTCGAGGGGGGCGACAAGCCCCGGACGGCCTCGCTCTTCTCCTCCATGGACCAGGCCACGCTGACCCTCGAGCAGGCGCTGGAGCTCCTGCGGATCCCGCGGACCGTGGGGACGGATCCCGAGACGGGCGAGGACGTCGTCGCCCACAACGGGCGGTTCGGCCCGTACCTCAAGCGCGGCGCGGACACGCGCAGCCTGGGCAGTGAGGACCAGCTGCTGACCGTCACCCTCCCCGAGGCGCAGGCACTGTTCGCGCAGCCCAAGCAACGGCGGGGCCGGGCTTCGGCGGCACCCCTGCGCGAGCTGGGGCCCGACCCCACCACCACCCTGCCCGTGGTCGTCAAGGACGGGCGCTTCGGCCCCTACGTGACCGACGGCACGACCAACGCCAGCCTGCGCAAGGGCGACGTCGTCGAGTCCATCGACATCGAGCGGGCCTCAGAGCTGCTCGCCGAGCGCCGGGCCGCCGGTCCCTCGACGCGGAAGAAGAAGGCGGCCAAGAAGGCGGCGCCGGCCAAGAAGAAGGCCACAGCCAGGAAGGACGCAGCCAAGAAGGCCACGGCGAAGAAGAGCCCCGCCAAGAAGCCATCCGGGGCCAAGAAGGCGCCCGGTGCGAAGAAGGCGGCGACGGCGTCCGAACCGGCCGACCACGCTGCGATGAAGGCTGCGCCGACCGAACCGTTCTGAGATGCCGGCCCGGGGTCGCATGATCGCGCTCGAGGGCATCGACGGCAGCGGCAAGTCGACGCAGGCCCGTGCGCTCGCCGACGCACTCGGCGCCCGGCTCACCTTCGAGCCCGGGGCGACGCCCGTCGGGGCCAGGCTGCGCCAACTGCTGCTGGCGCCCGACGCACCGGCCCCCGGGCCACGGGCCGAGGCCCTCCTGATGGCGGCCGACCGGGCCGAGCACGTCGCCCGCGTCCTGGGGCCCGCTCTCGCCGCGGGCGAGTGGGTGGTCAGCGACCGCTATGCCGCGTCGACCATCGTGTATCAGGGCTACGGGCAGGGCCTCGACCCGGCCGAGCTCGACGCGCTGGTCCGGTGGGCCACCGGAGGGTTGGCGGCGGACGTGTCGGTCCTGGTCGATGTCAGCGTCGAGGTGGCGGCGGGGCGCCTGGCCGCGGCGGGCCGGGGTGGCAGCGACCGGTTGGAGCGCCTGGGCCCCGCGTTCGCCGGGCGGGTGCGCGAAGGCTTCCTGGCCCAGGCCGTGACGGACCCCGCACGCTGGATCGTGGTCGACGGCGAGGCGGAGGTCGGAGCGCTGACGGCGCATATCGTGGCCTCCGTGCGCGATCGGCTGGGCGACGCGCCGGCCCCCCCGAGCCGGTGAACGCGGCCCGGTAATGGACACGCTGCCCGTACCCGAGCTCTTCGCCGGCGTGGTCGCCCAGGACACGGCGGTGGCGGCCCTGCGCGCCGCGGCCCCCAACCCCGTGCACGCCTACCTCTTCCGCGGCCCGCCCGGCAACGGCGGCCTGGCGGCCGCCTACGGGTTCGCCGCCGCGCTCCTGTGCCCCGAGGGCGGGTGCGGCCGTTGCGCCACCTGCCGGGCCGCCCTGGCCGGGACCGATCCCGACCTCCACATCGTCCGGCGCAGCGGGGCCTCGGTCTCGATCGCGGACCTCCGTCAGGTCGTGTCGTTGGCGCAGCGGCGACCGTTGCACGCGGCCCGCCAGGTGATCGTCGTCCTCGACGTGCACATGGCGGCGTTGCGGGCGCCGGCGCTCCTGAAGACGCTGGAGGAGCCGCCCGGTGACACGGTCTTCGTGCTGCTGGCGGACGAGGTCGTCCCCGAGTTGGTGACGGTGGCCAGCCGCTGCGTCGAGGTTGCCTTCCCGCCCGTGCCCCGCGGCGGACCTGGTGCAGTGGCTGACGGGGTCGGGCGTGGCGCCGGACATGGCGGCGGTGGTGGCGGACAGCAGCGGCGGCAACCCCGAGCGGGCCCGCGTCATGGTCGACGACCCCGACGTGGCGGCGCGGGTCGCACTCTGGACGTCGGTGCCCGACGAGCTGACCGCGGCGGGCATGACCGCCGCCGGGTTGACCCGGCGCGTGCTGGAGTCCGCCGACCGCGCCGTGGAGCCGCTCCGGGCGGCGCACGCCCGCGAGCTCGAGTCGCTGACCGCGGCGGCCAAGGAGATGGGCGAACGCGGGCTCCCCGGGCGCAAGGAGATCGTCGACCAGCATCAGCGTGAGGAGCGCCGTTTCCGCATCGACGCCCTGCGAGCGGGGCTCGGCGTGTTGGCCCGGGCCTACCGCGGGCGGGTGGTCCGGGCGGTGGACGTCACGGCGGTGGCCGTCGGAGACCAAGACGTGCGCAGCGCCGTGGAGGCGGTGGGGCTGATCACTGAGACGGCGGAAGCGCTGCCGCGCAACCCCAACGAGACACTCCTGGTGCAGTCGCTCTTCTTGCGCCTGGCCGCGCTGGCGGCGTAAGGCCCCTTGCCGCGGCACAGGCCGCACCCAGGCCGCGGCACAGGCCGTCGCGAGGCCGCGCCGAGGCCGCACCGAGGCCGCGCCGAGCGCCGAGGCCGCGCCGCAGTAGAGTCTCGCGGCTTTCCCGAATGGCGATAGGAGGCTGGACGAGTGCTGGCCGTGACGTTTGCGGACCTGTGGTTCCGGGCCCGCCAATTCCTCATCGCTGTCGTCGGTGTCGGGCTCGTCCTGGCTCTCGCGCTCGATCTCAGCGGCCTGGCCGACGGTTTCCATGCCGAAGTGGAGTCGACGGTCGACGCGGTGGGTGCCACATCGTGGGTGATGGCGGCCGCCGCTCAGGGCCGGATGACCGCGATCGCGGCCTTTCCGGCGGCTGAGGTGGGCGCCGTGGCCCGTGAGCCCGGTGTCCACCGTGCGTCCCCCGTGCTGTTCGCGCCCGAGCAGGTCGTCCTCGTCGCCGGGAAGACGGCGCCGCAGACGGTCAGCCTCATGGGGGTGCAGCCGGGGGGCCTGGGGGATCCCCAGGTCGTCACGGGTCACGGGCTCTCGGGCCCCGCCCAGGCGGTGGTCGACTCCAAGCTGCACGCGCCTGTGGGCAGCGTGCTCAGGCTGGGCGGGCACCCTTACCGCGTGGTCGGGGTGGTCGACGGCCTCACCATGGACGGAGGGACCCCCACCGTCTACATGCCGCTGGCGACGGTGCAGCGTGCAGTCACCGGGGGCAGGCCGCTGATCACCGCGGTGGCCACCGCAGGCAGGCCGGCCACCGTGCCCGCGGGGCTGGTCGTCTTGGCACCGTCGGCCGTGGTCGGCGACACCGTGTCGGCACTCGGGACTGTCGTGAGCTCCATCGACAACACGCGCTCGCTCATGTGGCTCATCGCGGCGGCCATCGTCGCGTCGATGCTCTACGTCGCCGCACTGGAGCGGAAGCGTGACTTC
Source organism: uncultured Acidimicrobiaceae bacterium (assembly GCA_963764305.1). Taxonomy (GTDB): domain Bacteria; phylum Actinomycetota; class Acidimicrobiia; order Acidimicrobiales; family RAAP-2; genus Bog-473. The sequence continues at coordinate 893,799 of CAVXSD010000010.1, forward strand.
GCGGTGCTCAAAGCCCTCGGGTCCTCATCACGGACGTTGTTCTTCAGCCTCGTCGTCGAGGCCGTCGTGGTCACCCTGTTCGCGGCCATTTTGGCCGAGTTCCTGGCGACCTTCATGGGGCCGCTCTTCTCCCAGCCCATCGACATCACGCCCGGCGCCCGCCTCGTGCTGCCGCTCATCGCCGTAACGGTCGGTGTGATCGCCAGCCTGTCGGCCTTGCGCCGCGTCACCGGTGCCGACCCTGCGACGGCCTTCGGATGAGTGATGACCTTCTCGTTGACGACCTGACCGTCGCCTTCGACTCGGGCGGTTACGTCATCAAACCGCTCGACGGGCTGAGCTTCAAGGCCGAGGACGGCGAGTTGGTCGTGCTGCTCGGTCCGTCGGGTTGCGGCAAGACGACGCTGCTCTCGTGCCTCGCCGGGCTGCTCACCCCGACCGGTGGGCGGATCGAATTCGGGTCCATCGTGGTCAACCAGTTGCGGGGCCCTGCGCTGTCCGAGTACCGCCGCCGGACCGTGGGCGTCGTCTTCCAGGCCTTCAACCTGATCGCCAGCTTGTCCGCGCGCGGCAACGTCGTCGTGCCCATGCGTCTGGCCGGCACGTCACGGGTGGCGGCCAGGGCACGGGCCAACGAATTGCTGGGTCGTGTCGGGCTGGAGGAGCGTGCGCAGCATCGGCCGGCCCAGCTTTCCGGCGGCCAGCAGCAGAGAGTGGCGATCGCCCGGGCACTGGTGCACGATCCGCCACTCCTCCTGGCCGACGAGCCCACGGCCCACCTCGACCACATTCAGGTCGAGGATATTCTCCGCTTGATGCGGGATTTGGCCAGCCCCGGCCGCATCGTCGTTGTCTCGACCCACGACGACCGGGTCAGCCAGCTGGCGGACCGGGTGATCGAACTGGCCCCACACTTCTCCGATGTCGACCGGTTGCCCGAAGAGGTCTGTCTCGCCGCCGGCGAGGTCCTGTTCAGGCAGGGCGAACGGGGAGAACTCATCTACCGCGTCGAGTCCGGACTGCTCGAGGTGTACCGCGAGTTGACGGGTGGCGGCATCGAGTTGCTCGCCCGCATGGGGCCGGGCAACTACATCGGCGAGCTGGGGCCGATCCTCAACCTGCCCCGGAGCGCCTCGGTCCGTGCAGCGGAAGACAGTGTCGTGACGGGTTACACGGTGCGGGCCTTCCGCCAGGAGCGTCCCCATCACGTGGTCGGAGAATCCGCCGGTTCGTGAGCGGCACCCCCACGCTGCATGGAAGTGTACGGGCATGCCCGGGCATGAGTCTGCGGGGGATGAGGCCGGTCGCGCCGCGGCCCACGCGTCACGGTTGGAGATCAGGGTGCTCGGCCCGATCGCGATCGCCTGGGACGGGCGACCCGTCGATATCGGGGGCCTCAAGGCCCGGGCTCTCGTCGCTCGCCTGCTCATCGACCGCAACCTCGTGGTCTCGGTCGATCGGATCGTGGACTCCCTCTGGGGAGAGCACGACGGGCCGGGGGCCGAGATCGCACTGCGCTCGACCATCTCGCGCCTGCGCAAGCGACTACGCCAGGCCGGCGCGCCGGAGGACATGATCGTGACCCGGGCCCCGGGCTACGTGCTCGAGGTGCCGGCCGAGGTGACCGATGCCCTCCGGCTCGAGCGCCTGGTGGTGGAGGCTCGGCGCCAGTTGGCCCGCCGGCGCCCGACGAGTGCGTGCGGCTGCTCACCGAGGCCGAGAGCCTGTGGCGGGGCCCGGCCTATAGCGAGGTGCGGGACGTACCCTTCGCCCGGGCCGAGGCCCGCCGCCTGGAGGAGCTCCGCCTATCGGCCACCGAAACGAGGATCGACGCCGGCTTGACCCTGGGTGGCCACGAGGCCCTCGCGGGCGAGCTGGAGGCGCTGACCAGCGCCAACCCGCTGCGGGAGCGACTGTGGTCGCAGCGCATGCTGGCGCTCTACCGTTCGGGACGCCAGGCCGAAGCGCTCCGAGTCTTCCAGGATCTGCGCGCCCTCCTGGTGGCCGAACTGGGGATCGAGCCGGGGCACGACGTGACCTGGATGGAACACGCAATCCTCGCCCAGGAGCCCGCACTCGACTTCCCGGTCCCGCCCGAACCCGACGCCGAGGTCCCCGACGACGCGACGGTGTCCACATCACCCCCCGCGTACCAGGTCCGGGTGCCCGCCTCACCGCACGAGGGCCCGCTGGTCGGCCGGGCCCGGGAGTCCGCGACGCTACGCGATTGGTGGACGTCGGTGCACGGCGGTGCCGGGCGCCTGCTCCTGGTGGACGGCGATCCCGGCATCGGGAAGACGCGCTTGGTGGCCGAGCTCGCGCGCGCCGTGGAGGCGGAGGGTGCGCTGGTGCTGTGGGGTCGCTGCGACGAGGATCCGGTGGCGCCGTTCCAGCCCTTCGCGGAGGCGCTCGGTCATTACTTCCAGTCCCTTTCGGCGGACCGCATCTCGCGGATGCCCGACTGGCAGCTCGCCGAGCTCTCCAGGCTCGTGCCGCGCCTTTCGTGAGTTGGCTCCGACCATCGACGACGAGGGCGGCGATCCCGAAAGCGAGCGCTTCCGCTTCTTCGAGGCGGTGACGGTGACGCTGAACGAGCTGTCGCCCAACGGCACCATCCTGCTGGTGATCGACGATCTTCACGCGGCCGACCAGCCCACCCTGCTGCTGTTGCGTCACGTGCTGCGGGGCACCGACGACGCCAAACTCGGGATGGTCGCGATGTTCATCGACACCGAAGTGACCGCCCGCCCATCGGCTACGCACCATGCTGGCGGACTTCCGGGCGGTGCACCCGGTCGCCACCGTGCACCTGCAGGGATTGAGCAGTGCGGCGGTCGACGAGCTGGTGCAGGGCTGGCCCAACGCCCCGGCGGAACTCGTCCCGCAACTCTGCCGACTGACCGACGGCAACCCGCTCTTCCTCGACGAGCTGCTCCGCCAGATCGGCTACCGGGAGGCCGAGCAGCAGGAGCAGGGCGACGCGCCCGTCCCGCCGAACCTCAGCCCGACCGAAGCCATCCGGGAGCTGGTGGCCCGGCGCGTTTCGCGGCTGCCCGAGGACGTGATCTATCTCCTGCAGGCGGCGGCCGTGGCGGGTACTCGAGTGCGAGGCGGGCATCGTGGGCGAGGCGGCCGAGCTCACGCCCGACCAGCGGCTCGACGCGTTCGACCGGGCCGAGGAATCCCGCCTGCTCCGCCGCGTCGGGCAGGACATCCGGGACCGCTATGTCTTCAGCCACGCGCTCGTGCGCGACGCGATCTACGGCGAGCTCCTGCGCGGGCGCCGGGTGCGCTACCACCACAAGATCGCCCTGGCCACCGAGCGGGCGCACGCTGACGCAGCGGACAGCTATCTCAACGAGCTGGCCCACCACTTCTACATGGGTGCACCGCTGGCCGATGCCGACAAGGCCAGCCAGTACAGCCGGGCCGCCGGCGAGCGGGCCCTCCGCCTGCTGGCGTTCGAGGAGGCGGCCATGCACTTCGCCCGCAGCCTCGAGGTGGCCGGGCAGTTCGGTCTCCAGGATCGAGCGGAGCGCTGCGACGCCCTGATTGCACTGGCGGAGGCGCAGAACCGGGCCGGCGACACCGCGTTGGCCAACGCCAACTTCGCAGCGGGCCGCCGACCTGGCGCGGGACATGGGCGACGCCGGGCGCCTGGCCGCCGCCGCGTTGCGGGCCGGGCCGCTCAGCTATCTCGGGATCGTGCGGGCCAACGAGCGAACAGGTGCAGCTCCTGGAGGAGGCACGCGCAGCGCTGCCCGAGAACGAGGACTCGCACCTCCGCGCCATGGTCACGGCGCGTCTGGGCCTGGTGATCGTCTACACCTCCGATGTTCCCGCGCCCGGGACCGTGACGCGGTCGCTCGCCCTGAGCAACGAGGCCGTGGCCATGACCCGCCGCCTCGGCGACCGCGTGGCGCTCGGGTACGCACTGAACGCCCGGATGCATGCGCTCTGGGGCATCAAACTGGCGCCCGAACGCCTGGCGACGGGAATAGAGCTCGGGGAGATCGCCGACGACATGGGTGACGAGCTGCTCGCGTTGCACGGGCACATGTGGCGCATCCGAGAGTTACTGGCCCAGGGCGACGTCGACGCCGTCCACGAGGAGATCGCCCGGTTCCGGGCCCGGGACACCGGACCGGTGCACCCGCTCGAGGCCTCGTTCGTCTTCAACGTCACCGCCATGATGTCGTTGCTGGCGGGAGACTTCGAGACGGCAGAACAGCTGGGCCAGCGGGCCGTGGAGGTGGCGGAGGGCCACAACGAGCTGGCCCTCAGCTTCTACGGGGCGCTCATGATGTGGACCTGGTGGCAGCGCGGCGACCTGGCCGCATCGGACGTGGCGTTCCGGGAGGTCATCGCGCAGGCCCCGGCCCAGTACCCCACGGTGTCGGCCGTGCTGGCCTTGGCCCATGCCGAGGCGGGAGACACGGACGCCGCGCTGGCCCAGTTGCGTGCGCTGGCGGCAATCGGGTGGGAGAGCCTGGCCGACGACCAGACGGAGGGCGTGGCGCTCTCCTTGGCGGCCGCGGCCTGCAGCGTCATCGGCGGCGCGGCCCGTGACTTCGCGCCGCGTGTCTACGAGGCGATGCGGCCCCACGCCGGCACGGCCATCGTGGTCCGTGCGCCCGCGGCGGCGTGCTTCGGGCCGGCCGACCACTATCTCGGACTCCTGGCGGGGACCATGGGTGACCTCGCCCTGGCAGAAGTGCACCACGAGGCGGCGCTGCGCCTGGCCCGCCGCATGGGATCACCGCCCTTCGTCGCCGCGGCCGAAGTGGAGCTCGCCCGCACGTTGCGCCAGCGTCGGCCGGGACGGTGAACAGGAGCGGGTTGCCGTGCTCCTGCGCAGCGCGGAAGAGGCCGCGCTCGCCATGGGTTTGCACCGACTGGCGCAGCTGGCCGCCGCGCCGGGATGACGCCGGGTCAGCGGGCTGTCGTGTCACCCCCGGGAGACTCCGGCATCGGGTCCTCGCGCTCGATGTAGGCGGCCAACCTGTCGTCGGCCTCGCGGATGCGCCGGCTCATGCCGCTGAGCAACGCGTTGCGGAACCCGGGGATCTCCATCATCGCCTCGAATTCCCGCGGCCCGACGATGAGGACGTCGAGATCGGTCGTGGCGGTCACCGTGGCGCTGCGGGGCGCGGCCTCGATGGCGGCCAGCTCGCCGAAGTAGTCACCCGCATGGAGGACGTTGACGACCCGACCGGTCCGGGTGACCGTGGCCGTCCCCTCGAGAATGACGAAGAGCTCGCGACCGAGACGGCCTTCACGCAGGATGACCTCGCCCGCCTGGATGCGGAGGCGCTCGGCGATACGGGCCATCTCCAGGAGCTGCTCCTCGGTGCAGGCGGCGAACCAGGGCACCCCGTGCAGGCGGTCGGGTCCGGCCTGCTCGCCTCCCTCGCTGTCTGCGCCCATCTCCGCTTCCCCCACGGTCGGCGGAGTCCTGCACCCCGCGTCGTCAGGGTACGCGCTGGGGAAGGCGGCCCGGCACCGTCGGGGACTCGGGCCGGATCGAAAGGCGGAAGGTCACCCCTCGGGGGAGCTGTCCGGTTCAGACAGGAAAAGCGTCCCGCCCACTGAGGGCGACCTCCAGGCGGGCGTCCGCCAGGTGGGCGTCCGCTGTGCGCAGCCGGCTCGCCATGCTGCGGAACAGCGCGTCGCGGAAGCCGGGGATGTCGGCCATGGCGGAGAACTCACGGGGCCCGATGATGAGCACGTCGAGGTCGGAGAGCGCGGTCACGGTGGCGCTGCGCGGTCCGGGGTCCATGGCGGCCAGCTCGCCGAAGAAGTTGCCCTGACCCGAGGGTGTTGACCCGCCGTCCGTTCTGGGTCACCGCCACCCAGCCGGAGAGGATGAGGAAGAACTCCCGCCCGATCCGTCCTTCGCGAGCGAGGACCTCACCCTCGCCGACGTGGACGCGCTCGGCCAGGCAGGCCACCTCCTCGAGCTGGGCCCGGGTGCAATCCTGCAGCAGGTCGACGGCCCTCAAGCGGTCGACGGTCGCCTGGGCTCGCATGGTCGATGCCACGCCTCGCCTCCTTTCTCGATGCGATGCAGATGCCCCGCGGCTGCATCGGCCAAGGTGCCGGCCAGTCTGCGCCCCGCCGCTTACACCGTGATTGCACGGACGTTGCAAGGCGGGCCAGATCGGGCCGAGCCTGAGCTGGTCCTGGGGCCCGTCGCCGCTCACCTGGGCGCCCGACCAAGGCGTCTACCATGTTGGGCTGGTTCCGGATCCGGGGGTCTGCGAGGGCCTCCGACGGGTTGGGGACGGTAATGCCTGGGTAGCTCAGTCGGTAGAGCAGCGCACTCGTAATGCGCAGGTCAGGAGTTCGAATCTCCTCTCAGGCTCCAGTTCAGAGGGTGTTTCCAAACCGGTTGCCCCATATCCACCCCATATTCAGTACAATCTGGGGCATGAAGGGATCCCGCCGAAGGAATTCGTGGCCGGGGAAAGTCGGCGGTCTGGGAGCTGCGGGTCCACGCGGGCCGACAATCCCGGTCACAGGCAAGCCGAGGTACATCTCACGAACAGTCACCGGCAACGCCGCGGTAGCTGAGGCGAAGCTCGCCGAGCTCGTCGCAGAGGTCACTGGTGGACATCACGACGGGCCGGAGGTCACGTTCGGATCGCTGCTGGACCGCTGGCTGGCACACGCGACCACCCTCAAGGGCCTCTCGCCAACGACCGTCAGGGAGCACAAGCGGACCATCAACAAGAACATCCGGCCGGTGCTGGGCGACGTGGCGCTCCGGGACCTCGACGGCAAGGTCCTCGACGACTTCTACGTCTCCCTGATGACCCGCCCAAAGCCGCTGTCGGCCTCCTCGGTCAGGCGGATCCACGCCGTCATCGCCGCGGCGTGCAAGCAGGGCGTCAAGTGGGGCGAAATCAGTGGTCAGGACCCTGCCCAGGCTGCGACGGCTCCGTCTGTTCCATCCGCTACCAGGGGGGCGCCGAGCGTCGAGGAGGTGCAGCTGCTCATCGAGACGGCCGAGAAGGACGACCCCGACATGGCGGCGTTCATCGCGTTGGCGGCCATCACCGGCGCCAGGAGGGGCGAGCTCTGTGGCCTGCGCTGGGGTGACGTCGACGAGGGCTTGAAGGCGTTGTCGATCGTGAGGTCCTACGCCGTGGTCGATGGGGAGCACATGTTCAAGCCCACGAAGACCCACGGGGTGCGCCGGATCGCTTTGGGCGAGTTCGGGCTCGAGGTCCTGCGCCGCCAACGGCTCCGCCTCGAGGAGCGGGCCTCAGAGCTCGGTCTGTGGGTCACTTACGACATGCCGGTCTTCACCTATGACCTGGTGGACCCGATCTCGCCGGACACGGCGTCCCACTACGTCCGTGCCATCGCAGACACAGCCGGAGTGGATACGCACCTCCATGCCCTGCGTCACTTCGCGGCCCGCGCCATGATCGGGGACGGTCAGGACGTGCGGACGGTCGCTGGTCGCCTGGGCCACGCTGACGCCAGCACGACGCTCAAGGCGTACGCCCACATGCTGCCCCAGCGGGACCTCGAGGCGGCGGAGTCACTGGGGCGGTCCTTGACGGTAGGAGGATCCTGATGGCCAAGTCCCGCGGAACTCGGCTTTGGTCGCGCGCGCAACTCGGACCAATCGCCAGACTTCTCAATGGGTATGGGGCCATCACTGCACTTGGCAATCGATCCATCGGTGCCAGCTGGCAAGCCGATCAGCCCGCCGTGCCGTAAGGAGCAGCCTCGCGGCGAAATCCGTCCGCTCAGCCTGAGGTTGAGTCGACCATGGCCGCCAGCCGTACCCCGCTTCCACTGAAGGCAGGAGTCACTCATGGAGCCTGGTGAACACGTCCGTAGCTCCTCGCACTCCTTTGCCTGCCATACCCCGGCCTGTCCGAACGAGGTCTGGGACGCGTTGACGGACACCTGCCATACCAGGTCCTATCTCGACAACCTTGCCCTCCACTCCACCTGGAAGGCCGATGCAGCCATCGCCGCTGACTACGACGGCACCATCAGCCTCACAGGCCAAGTCATCTGCTCGCGACCGGGTGAACGGCTTTCCTACTTCCTACAGGCCGCATCCACCGATCCACCGACGTACCTGACCTGGTTGCTCCGACTTAGCCCGAACGGAACCACGATCACCCTCGTCATCGACCAACTCGAATCGCCCGACACCAGCGAAGACGCCGAGGACACCTGGCTACCAGTCCTCGACGCCCTACAACGACACCTCAGAACTAAACGAGGCCGCCCTCCCGCTATCCAGTCAACCGACGCCCCCCCGACAGCCGAGGGCCCCGACCAACCCCGGGGAAATATCGTCCGGTGACCTGGCGGCAAAATCGGCACCAGGCAAGCCGACGGCTGAGTCCGTCCTTTGAACGTACATCAATGATCCATCCCCATTGTCATGGCAGTAGCGCAGCGTGGGCCTCCCATTCGGCGGTTTCCCGCGGGCTGCCGGGCCACATGCCGGCAATCTCGCAGCGCCCGCGTCGACATAGCTCGCAGAGGCGTCGAGGGCCCCTGCTTGGGCGTAACTGGTGGCGGCGGCGACCCGGAATGTCATCGAGCACGGTCCGCACCTATCCAGCTCGGCGAGTTGCTCCTCGCCGTCTCGAACTGGGCCCATCGCGGAGTGCAACGACTCGGCTGCCGCGACCTGAATGCCGAGAATGCGCACGATGAGGTGATCGCGCGATCGGGGGCGCTGCGGGCTACCTCGAGCGACAGCTCGACCAGCTCACGGGCCGACCGGTCGTCGCCAGATGCGAGCGTGACCTCGGCCAAGCGGGCCATCGAGAGCACGCACCCTGAAACCGAGTCGACGTCCTGGTGCCAGGCGACAGCGTCGGCGAGGGTGACGCTGTCGGGACTGATCGTCGGCCCTCCCAGGCCAAGGACACGAAGGGTCGGGAATGGGGCGCCGGCCACGTCCCAAACCCGGAGCGTGTTGTCGTAAGAGGCCGAGACGATGCGGGTGCCGTCGCGGGAGAAGGCCAATGCTCAGTCGTCAGCGAGGTTTGGTCTGCAGTTCACGTCACAAGGAAGGCCGGAGGGGCCAGCCGATCTTGTCTTCATTAGCGACCTGCAGGGCGACCTCGTGCATTGCGCAAGCCATCTCGATGTCGTACCACGTAACCGACTGGCCAGCATCGAAGGTGCGTAGCCGCACATCGACTCGATTCCAGACGTTCGTCCAATCGGGGTGATGAGGCCGGCTCTCGGCCAGTTCGGCGCTACGTGCCATGAAAGTGAACGCACGTTTGAAGTCAGTGAAGGTGAAGCTGCGGGAGATTTGGGTGCCCTCGACCTCGCCGTCGGGAGTGTTGATGGGAACGTGTGAAAATACCCACCCGGCGAGGCCAGCCACGGCGAGCTTGTGCTCTTCGAATTCGGCTTCGGTGAGCCGAGGTGTGCGCTTTTTCAGTTCGTTCGGACGTGGAAAATTGATCGTTCGTCCGATGGCATCCGTTCCCAGCATCTTGGCCAGAAAGGAGGCCAGGCGATCCACGTCCTGCGACCAGTGCGCGCCCTGCCTCAGCTCGAGTCCCTGGATGTCGCCCATGCCGATCACGCTCGGGGGCAGATCTCGGCAGGTCGTCGTGGTGGTGGCGAGGTCGAAGAAGACGGGCACGACCGCATCCACTTTATGTTCGAGCGCGTACGCCAACTCCTGGACCACCCAGTCGTTGGAGTCGGCGAACCGGTCCGTTCCGTCCGCCCCGAAGCGCCAGTTGGGACCAATAAGCGCCACCATCGCCGAGGAATGGTCGAGGGCCGCGGTGAGTCGATCTGGCCAGCGCTCCAACGGGTTGACCGATTCTGTATCGACGAAGACGGAGACATCGGGCAGCTTCTGCTCCAAGACGATCTTGAGAGCGATAGCTTGGTCTGCCGAATCACTTCGCCGGTAGCTCAAGAACACGCGCTGAGCCATGCCCTCATTCCCCTTGTTCCGGTGCTCCTCGCATACAAACCGTGGGAGGCTCTTGGTCGCTTCGGATCCTACCGACTTGACCTCGAGGCGGGCGGACGAGCTTGCCAACGCCGGCGCGATGGACGTTCTCCGGCACTCCGTATGACCCGATTGCAGGTTGGACATGGTCGACCGACCCGTCCCAACTCTGTCCCAACATTGAGTCCCGGAGTGTCCTTCTGCGCCCGGCGGTTCTCACTTCGATCCTCGGCCCGCACCGTCACGAGGACGGACTGGGATTGGGCGGGACCACCAGGGACGTAGCGAGAACCGGCCGATCTCCTCGTAATGCGCAGGTCAAGAGTTCGAATCTCCTCTCAGGCTCCAGTTCTCTTGTACTGGCAGGGGTAGGTCAAGCGACGCCGTGGCAAGCCCCGGCGGGCATGGGAGTGGCTGGCTGACCTGCGTCAGCGGGCACCCGGCTGTTCGCCCACTGGCCGCTTGCCGCGTTCACCAACAATCGACCTGTGTGAGCCGTATGACGGGAGACCATCACGTACGGTTCTGCGAGAGCCGAGATGGAGGAAGGGTGATAGGTATTCCTCACGATCAGGTGTGGTTGGTATTGTTGGAGGAGGGACGGCGATGAGAATGAGCCTGCCACTTTCCGCCCTCATTGAGCGCTCGAGGTCGAAAGGATCTCAAGCGATTCGACGACGGTCGGACTCTTCGGGTCGTCGAGTTGTGTTCCCTTTGCTTGCGACGCCGCTGATCGCTGTCCTGTTGACCGGGTGTCTGATCCCGTCCCCGAACGCTCCCGGACCGCCAGATAGCGCTCTGGCGGGCATGGCCTGTCCAAGCCAAAACAGTTGCTTTGCCGTAGGAGGGCACGACACGACCACCGGCGACATGACCCTGATTGAGCACTGGGACGGAACCACCTGGTCGGTTGTTCCGAGCCCCACTCCGCTCGAGCACGGACCACAGCCCTCTGGCCGCCGTTTCGTGTGCCACTGGGAGCTCCTGCTTTGCGGCCGGCAGTTGGCGCGATTCGTCGGGCAGCAACTTTCACGTCTTCATTGAGCAATGGAATGGCAGTACGTGGTCGATCATCGCCACTCCCGAGCCAACCGGGGCGACGTCAGACTCTCTCTCTGGCTTGTCCTGCTCGAGCGCGACATCGTGCTTCGCCGTAGGATCCTCATTCGACTCGAGCGGAACGCAGTTCACCCTGATAGAAGCGTGGAACGGAACCACTTGGTCGATCGTGTCGAGCCCCAATCCGCCTGGCCCAGCTTCCAGTCAGCTTTCCGGCGTGTCGTGTGCGAGCGTTCTTTCGTGGTTCGCCGTGGGATCCTCCTTCAACTCGAGCGGACCGCAGTCCACCCTGGTCGAGGCGTGGGACGGAAGCACTTGGTCGATCGTTCCGAGCCCCACTCCTACCGGCAATGGGTTCTCACTGGCGTCCGTGTCGTGCCCGAGTCGATCGTCCTGCCTGGCTGTGGGCGGGAACAACGTGCAGACCCTGGCCGAGCAATGGGACGGCGGCACCTGGACGATGGTACCGAGCCCCAACCCGACGGGAGCGATCGAGGCCCAGCTCTCCGGAGTCTCGTGTTCGACGAGCGGTGCGTGTTCCGCCGTCGGTTCGTACCACATCTCATCGACAGCTCAGACCTTGGTGGAGCAATGGAACGGCAGCGCGTGGTCGATCGTGCCGAGCCCAAATCCCGCCGGGGCGGGCAGCTCGCTCTCCGGGGTGTCGTGCCCGGGTGGTAACGCTTGCGTCGCTGTGGGCTCGTCCCTGATGTCGAACAGCACACAGACCCTGGCGGTGGCCGGGAATGGCTCGATCTGGATGGTCGTCCCAAGTCCCGACCCGGCCGGACCCACATCCGACTTGCTTTCAAGTGTGTCGTGTCCGAGCGCCCTCTCCTGCATGGCCGTGGGCATGGACACGACCGGCACCCTGACGGAAGCCTGGAACGGCACCACCTGGTCGAATCGTCCCAAGTCCCAACCCAAGCGGGACAACGTCGATCTCCCTCTCTGGCATCGCGTGCCCCAACACCACGTCGTGTTTCGCGGTCGGCTCGTACGCGAAATTCGAATGGCACTCAAACCTTGATCGAGGCGTGGGACGGTGCCACGTGGAATATCGTGACGAGTCCAACGCCATCCGCGGGAGAGCCTCTCTCTCCGCGGTGTCATGCGCAAGCACGACTTCATGCTTCGCCGTCGGTGGGTATGGGTCACCCCCACTCTTCACTCAGACGTTGGTCGAGCAATGGAACGGCGCCACCTGGTCGATCGTCCCAAGTCCCAACCCCGCTGGGCAATTCATGTCATTCGCGGGCGTCTCCTGTCCCTCGGCGACATCCTGCGTGGCCGCTGGTACCTATGTAACGGTGACCCCTCCGGCCCTCGTCACGAACTACGCCTTTTTGGAGCAATGGAACAGGACTGCGTGGTCGATCGCGCAGAGCCCATCGATGCAGGCCACCTCGCTGTCCGGCGTGGCCTGTTCGACTTCGACTTCGTGCTTTGCGGTAGGGAGCCTCAGCCCTTCGGGTGGCGCGACAACTTCGTTCATCGAGCAAGAGAGTGGCACCGTATGGTCATTCGTTCCCAGCCCCACTCCCGCGGGAGCAACGTCTGTTCAACTTTCCGGCGTGGCGTGTACCAGCACGATGTCCTGTTTCGCAGTGGGCTCGTTTGATTCGAGCGCGGGACAGACGAGTCTTGTGGACCAATGGAACGGCACCACATGGTCACTCATGCCCACGTACGATCCCATCGAGAGCGAGTTCTCAGGGGTATCGTGCCTGAGCGCCCAGCCCTGCTTCGGTGTCGGCAAGTACGTGACGTCGAGTGATTCCGGCTCATGGAACAACACACTGATCTACAAATGGAACAGTCCCTGACTCGTCATTTCACCTCGGGCGGGCTCCAGTTGTCGACAATTGTGCTCGCGATCGGATGTCGACACGTGAGGACCGTTTAGCGTTGCGCCCTTCCGGCTCCACTCTTCTTGCACGGAGCGCGTTCCTTCTTTCTCCCAGGGCCTACACCGGCGGCAAAGCGCCATCTGGCAGATGTCCGTCCCGGGCCACGTCTCCTCCCGCTCCCGGCTCATTGTTTTGGGCGCGCCGTCCACGACGGTAGTGGGACCCCCTTCGGGGCCGCCTCAAGCCGAGAGGCTCGCGCTATTCGGACGGTTCCTCCAGGTGAACAAGACGGTCCTCGAGCTTCTCGTCTGCGAGGGTCCGGATAGCTGCGGCGATCCTGGGAATGCCGCTCGGACGACGGGAGAACCGGGAGGAAGGAGCGATCAACACGCCTCGGTGATGGCCACCTGCGGTGAAGCGCTCGGCGGCGAGCTGAGTGAAGTCCGAGACATTCTCGGTGAGCAGCACGTACCCATTCTCCGCAGCGGCGGAGAGGACGTCGGGGTCGGATCGTCCGGCCAGCCCCCGTTCTGCAACGGTGAAAACCTCAATGCCACCGGTCCGTAGTACCTCGGCCAGAGCTCGCGGATACATCTCATCGAGCAGGAACTTCAAGCGTTCGAGGCCGCAGCTGTTTCTTGGCGGTGCAAGTCGATCCGGGCATCTACTTCATCGGGGTAGGCGACCCGGTAGCGGAGCGCGGCGTCGATCTGTGCCCGGATGAGCGTCGACTCCTCAACCAGTATCGCCACAGGATCCACCTCGTCCGACAACTCCTCGACCCACATCACCACCTCCCACACGTCGGGACCGCCGACCAGCCCGGCTCGGCGCCCGGTGGGTCCGTCGCGAAAAGTGATCAGCGGATGTTCGTCCCGGCGAACCCCTTCTTCGGCGTAGCGGCGAAGCCGATCCGACAGGGTCTCGCCTGCCGCACGTGCCCGCAGGCGAAGGCGCTGGGCCAAGCCATCTTCCAAGCGGACGGATACGTTCTCGGACGTGTTGTGATTGTAGCACAATGCTTACAACCGGGCGTGTTCCGCCGGGTCCCAACGGCCACGCTGGCCCTGCGCGACACCTTCAGGACCTAAGGACCCCTCAGGACCTCAAGACCCTCAGGACCTCAAGACCCTCGGGACCCCGGGGCCTCGGGACCCTCAGGACCTCGGTATCCGAAGGTCGAGGGTCCTCCGGGGCGGACCGTCCTCGGCATCCTCGACGGCCACGACCACAAGGTGTGAGTTCATTCGAGACGTTCCAGTGCGCGTTCTCGATCGGGTGACCTCCCTTCCACATGGGCGCGAAGCTGAGATCCGGCGCTTACCCTCTCGGACTCACCGAGTCGGTGACGGTGGATGGCTCTCATTTGTCACAATGACTCTTAGAACCGAGGAGGTGAACGTGGCCGAGTACGACAAACGCACCGTCTCTGGCGCTCGAATCGCTAGAGCTCGAGACGGCCTCGAGACGGTTTTGAGGAGGCCTGGGAGAAATGGCCAGGCCGAATGGTCCGATTCGAGGTGAGCGAGGTGGCACTCACCATCGAGACCGAGCTGTGCCAGGACGCCGAGGCCTCGGGCGGAGTGCGCCGGTACGTCCTCCAGGCTGGTACGACAAGAAGGACGGGGGCGGGCAGCACCCAGAGCCCGGTGCACAGCTTGACTCCCGAACTCTTCGACGAGGAGGGCAATCGCTCCCCGCTGAAGACGAACGCCGACCAACCACGGCCGGATCGCTGAGGCGATTGGGCAATGGCGAGACTCTGGGCCGACCGCCTAGTCGAGGTGTGGGCCGAACCGGGCCGGGCGGGTTCGGGTGTCGTACTCGGGAGCCACGGGATCCTGACCGCCCGACACGTCGTCGAAGATGCGCGTGGCGAGAACGACGTCTTGGCTCGAGTTGTCCGTCCTGGCGTCGAGACGGCGACCTGGACACCGATGGAGATCGCCTGGGAGGATCCCGACTGGGACCTCGCTCTTCTCGTCGTCGACGAGTCAGGGCACGAGATCTGGTCGGCGCCCCAGAGCCCTTCCCCCCCTTCGTCGCCCTGGGCACCGCCCACGAAGCCGCCTGCGAGGCGGTCGGTTTCCCTGACGTCGCTCTCCAGCGCACGAGCAGCGGTTACCCCGGCGACCGGGTCCGCCAGCCCGAACGGGCAGTAGGAAAGCTGCTGCCCTCCGCCATGGCCAGACGCTCGCCGGCCTCGGCCCAACCCCGGCGCGTCTTGCCCTTCGACGTTGACGTCGCCGACCCGGAAACGACGGCGGGATGGAAGGGCATCTCGGGTGCCGTAGTCGTGCTTGCCGACGGCCGCATCGCCGGCGTGGTCGTCGAAGCCGAACACGAGCATCAACAGCGCCGCCTCTACGTCGTCCCGGTGGCCGAGGTGCTTCGCGACTCTTCGACCCTTGCCTCCGCCCTTACCGAGATCCTCGGCGCCCCGGCCGTCGTCGAGATCCCAGACGCGGTTCGATTTCAAGATGTGCTGCGAAAGTCGTGCCTCGGCCCTGACGGAAACCCACTCCGGGTCGATGAGGCAGACCTCGGCGTCTTCGGAGTCGACCGCGCCAACCTCCCCGGCGAGTCCCCCTACCTCGACTACGTCGAGCGCGACGGCGACGCCGCATTGAGGACCGCCCTCGTCGCAGCTGAGGAAGAACAGCAAATGGTCCTCGTCATCGGTGGCTCGGCCCGAGGCAAATCGCGCTCCGCGGCCGAGGCGGTGCGCCAAGAGGCCGGCAGCCGCCTCTTGCTTGCCCCAAGAGTCGGGCGCCTGGCGCGTCTCGAACACCTCGATATCGAGGACTGGGGCCACGCTCTCGTCTGGCTCGACGACCTCGAGCGATTCAACGAGCCTGGTGCTCCCGACACCCTTGACTGGTTGCGAGACAGAGGTGCGCTCGTCGTCGCCACGATCCGCAAGACCCGGCTGGCGTCGCTGGCGCCCTGCGGTGACTACCACGACCCCTTCGGCGATGCCCTCGCGGATCGTGACCGCGTGACCGAGGTGCGCTGGAGGGACTGGAATGCCGACGAGCTGGCGAGGGTCCAGGGCCTCGTGCGCGACCCCTCGCTCTCGGCCTGGGTGGCCGACGGCAGATCGCCGAGCGCGTGGCTGGTGGCCGGCCCTCAGCTGGTCAGGGAATTCGATTCCTCGCGGGCCGACGAAGACCACCCGGTCCGCTACGCCTTGGTGCGGACCGTCCTCGACTGGTACGCGACAGGCATCGGCCAACCCATGCCCGTGGAGCCTTGCCCAGGTGCTCTGTGCCGTCACGCTCGGCGAAGCGCCACGCAGTGGCAAATTCAAAAAGGCCCTGAAATGGGCCTGTCATTCCGTGGTCGGTTCGGGCCGCTCGGTCCAAGCGATCCTCTCCAAGGTCGCTTCGGGCAGCGGTCTCACGGTGCACGACTACCTGCAAGACGCCGACGCCAAGGGTCCACGATCGGCCGTTCCCGATCCGATCTGGCGGGCGGCACTCGAGCACACCCAAAGCGTTTCGGGACGATTCAGGATTGGCTATGCGGCCGCCATCAGCGAGAACGAGCCCGTGGCCTACGACGCCTGGCTCCCGCTGGCCGAGCACGACCACGCTGGCGCCATGTACAACCTCGGGGTCCTGCTCATAGACAGCGACCCTGCCGAGGCCCGGCGTTGGTGGGAGCGGGCGGCCGAGTACGACCACGCCGGCGCCATGTTCAACCTCGGGGCGCTGCTCGAAGACAGCGACCCTGCCGCGGCCCGGCACTGGTACGAGAGGGCGGCCCGGCACGACCACGCCGACGCCATGTACCACCTCGGGGACCTGCTCGAAGACAGCGACCCCGCTGCGGCCCGGCGCTGGTACGA
The DNA here is from genome assembly GCA_963764305.1 of uncultured Acidimicrobiaceae bacterium. Taxonomy (GTDB): domain Bacteria; phylum Actinomycetota; class Acidimicrobiia; order Acidimicrobiales; family RAAP-2; genus Bog-473. The sequence continues at coordinate 910,519 of CAVXSD010000010.1, forward strand.
AGGGGCGGCTCGAGCACGACAACGCCGACGCCATGTAACAACCTCGGGGCCCTGCTCGAAGACGGCGACCCCGCCGAGGCCCGGCGCTGGTACGAGCGGGCGGTCGAGTCACGAGAACGCCGACGCCATGTTCGACCTCGGGGTCCTGCTCAACGACAGCGACCCCGCCGACGGCCCGGCTACTGGTACGAGCGGGCGGCCGAGTACGACCACGCCGGCGCCATGTTCGGCCTCGGGGTCCTGCTGAAAGACGACGACCCCGTCGGGGCCCGGCGCTGGTGGGAGCTGCGGCTGCCCACGAGCACCCGGCGCCATGTACAGCCTCGGGGTCCTGCTCAACGACGACGACCCCGTCGAGGCCCGGCGCTGGTAGGAGCAGGCGGCCGAGTACGACCACGCCGACGCCATGTTCAACCTCGGGGTCCTGCTCGAAGAAAGCGACCCCGCCGAGGCCCGGCGCTGGTACAAGCGGACAGCCGCGCACGACCACCCCGGGGCCATGTACAACCTCGGGGTCCTGCTCGAAGACGACGACCCCGCCGAGGCCCGGCGCTGGTACGAGTGGGCGGCCGGGCACGACCACCCCGGGGCCATGTACAACCTCGGGGTCCTGCTCAAAGACGACGACCCCGCCGAGGCCCGGCGCTGGTACGAGTGGGCGGCCGGGCGCGACCACGTCCGCGCAATGTTCAGCCTCGGGGTGCTGCTCGACGACAGCGACCCCGCCGAGGCCCGGCGCTGGTACGAGCGGGCGGCGGCGCACGACCACAGCTCGGCGCCATGTTCAACCTCGCGGTCCTCGCTCAAGAACAGCGACCCCGCCGAGGCCCGGCGCTGGTACGAGCGGGCGGCGGCGCACGACCACGCCGACGCCATGTACAACTTCGCGGTCCTGCTCGGAGACAGACGAGCCCGCCGAGGCCCGGTGCTGGTACGAGCGGGCGGCCGACGCACGACCACACCGACGCCATGTACAACCTCGGGGTCCTGCTCGACGACAGCGACCCTGCCGAGGCCCGGTACTGGTACGAGCGGGCGGCCGAATACGGCCACGCCGGCGCCATGTACGACCTCGCGCTCCTGCTCGAAGGGGACGACCCCGCCGAGGCCCGGCGCTGGTACGAGCGGGCGGCCGAGTACGACAACGCCGACGCCATGTTCGGTCTCGGGGACCTGCTCGAAGACGACGTGCCCGCCGAGGCCCGGCGCTGGTACGAGCGGGCGGCCGTCCACGGCCACACCGGCGCCATGTACAACCTCGGGGTCCTGTTGAAAGACAGCGAGCCCGCCGAGGCCCGGTGCTGGTACGAGCGGGCGGCCGCGGACGAGCACATCGGCGCCATGCTCGGTCTCGGGGTGCTGCTCGAAGGCGAGCGACCCCGCCGAGGCCCGGCGCTGGTACGAGCGGGCGGCCGAGTTCGAAAACGCCGACGCCATGTACAACCTCGGGGTCCTGTTGAAAGACAGCGAGCCCGCCGAGGCCCGGCGCTGGTACGAGCGGGCGGCCGATCACGACCACGCCGGCGCCATGTACAACCTCGGGGTCCTGCTGAAGGACAGCGAACCCGCCGAGGCGCAGCGCTGGCGGGAGCGGGCGGCCGCGCACGACCACGCCGCCGCCATGTTCGGCCTGGGGGTTCTGCTCGAAGACAGCGACCCCGCCGAGGCCCGGCGCTGGTACGAGCGGGCGGCCGGCCGCGACCACACCGGCGCCATGTTCGCCCTCGGGGTCCTGCTCAAAGACGTCGACCCCGCCGAGGCCCAGCGCTGGTGGGAGCTGGCGGCCGGGCACGACAACGCCGACGCCATGTACAACCTCGGGGTCCTGCTCGAAGACAGCGAGCCCGCCGAGGCCCGGTGCTGGTACGAGCGGGCGGCCGGGTACGAGCACACCCGCGCCATGTACAACCTCGGGGTCCTGCTCAACGACAGCGACCCCGCCGAGGCCCGGCGTTGGTACGAGCGGGCGGCGGATCACGAGCACACCGACGCCATGTACAACCTCGGGGCCCTGCTCGAAGGCGACGAGCCCGCCGAGGCCCGGCGTTGGTGGGAACGGGCGGCCGAGTACGACCACACCGGCGCCATGTTCGGTCTCGGGGTCCTGCTCAACGACAGCGACCCCGTCGAGGCCCGGGGTTGGTACGAGCAGGCGGCTGGGCGCGACCACGCCGGCGCCATGTACCGCTTCGGGGTCCTGCTCGAAGACGACGAGCCCGGCGAAGCCCGGCGTTGGTGGGAGCGGGCGGCCGAGTACGACCACACCGGCGCCATGTTCGGTCTCGGGGTCCTGCTCAAAGACAGCGAGCCCGCCCAGGCCCGGCGCTGGTTGGAGCGGGCGGCCGGGCAAGACAACGTGGATGCCATGTACAACCTCGGGGTCCTGCTCGAAGACAGCGATCCCGCCGAGGCCCGACGCTGGTACGAGCAGGCGGCCGGGCACGACAACGCCGACGCCATGTACAAGCTCGGGGTCCTGCTCGAAGCGGACGATCCCGCCGGGGCCCGACGCTGGTACGAACGGGCGGCCGCGCACGACCGCCCCGGCGCCATGTACAACCTCGGCGTCCTTCTCAACGAGGATGACCCCGCCGAAGCCCAACGCTGGTGGGAGCAGGCGGCCGAGTACGACAACGCCGACGCCATGTACAAGCTCGGGGCCCTGCTCGAAGACAGCGACCCCGTCGAGGCCCGGCGCTGGTACGAGGCGGCGGCCGAGCACGAGCACACCGGCGCCATGTTCAACCTCGGGTTCCTGCTCAAGGACAGCGACCCCGCCGAAGCCCGGCTCTGGTACGAGCGGGCGGCCGAGTACGACAACGCCGACGCCATGAACAACCTCGGGGTCCTGCTCAACGACAGCGACCCCGCCGCGGCCCGGCGCTGGTTGGAGCAGGCGGCCGGGCACGACAACACCGACGCCATGAACAACCTCGGCGCCGTGCTCATCGGCAGCGACCCCGTCGAGGCCCGGCGCTGGTACGAGCGGGCGGCCGCGCACGACCACGCCGGCGCCATGTTCGGTCTCGGGGTCCTTCTCATCGACAGCGACCCCGCCGAGGCGCGGCGTTGGTGGGAGCGGGCGGCCGGGCACGACAACACCGACGCCATGTACAACCTCGGGGTCCTGCTCGAGCACGACGACCCCGCCGAGGCTCGCCGCTGGTACGAGAGGGCGGCCGCGCACGAGCACACGGGCTCCATGTACAACCTCGGGTTCCTCCTGAAAGACAGCGACCCCGTCGAGGCGCGGCGCTGGTACGAGCGGGCAGCCGCTCACGACCACGCCGGCGCCATGTTCAACCTCGGGGTCCTGCTCAACGACAGCGATCCCGCCGAGGCTCGGCGCTGGTACGAGCAGGCGTCTGATCACGACCACACCGGCGCCATGTACAACCTCGGGGTCCTGCTCAAAGACGACGACCCCGCCGAAGCCCGGCGCCGGTGGGAGCACACGGCCGGGCACGACCACGCCGGCGCCATGTTCGGCCTGGGTGTCCTGCTCAAAGACGACGACCCCGCCGAAGCCCGGCGCTGGTGGGAGAGGGCAGCCGAGTACGACAACGCCGACGCGATGTTCAACCTCGGGGTCCTGCTCGAAGACGACGATGCCGCCGAGGCCCGACGCTGGTACGAGCGGGCGGCCGCGCACGACCACACCCGCGCCATGTACAACCTCGGGGTCCTGCTGAAAGACAGCGACCCTGCCGAGGCGCAGCGCTGCTACGAGCAGGCGGCTGCGCATGAGCACACCGACGCCATGTACAACCTCGGGGTCCTGCTCGAAGGGGACGACCCCGCCGAGGCCCGGCGCTGGTGGGAGCGGGCGGCCGGACGCGACCACGCCGGCGCCATGTTCGGTCTCGGGGTCCTGCTCAAGGACGACGACCCCGCCGAGGCCCGACGTTGGTACGAACGGGCGGCCGCGCACGACCACACCGATGCCATGTTCAACCTCGGGGTCCTTCTCGAAGACAACGATCCCGCCGAGGCCCGGCGCTGGTACGAGGCGGCGGCCGCGCACGATCACACTGGCGCCATGTACGACCTCGGGGTCCTGCTCAAAGACAGCGACCCCGCCGAGGCGCGGCGCTGGTACGAGCAGGCGGCCGCGCATGGGCACATTGACGCCAAGTACAACCTCGGGGTCCTGCTCAAGGACGATGACCCTGCCGAGGCCCGGCGCTGGTACGAGGCGGCGGCCGCGCACGACCACACCGGCGCCATGTTCGGTCTCGGGGTCCTGCTCAAAGGCAGCGACCCCGCCGAGGCCCGGCGCTGGTACGAGGCGGCGGCCGCGCACGACCACACCGGCGCCATGTTCGGTCTCGGGGTCCTGCTCAAAGGCAGCGACCCCGCCGACGCCCGCCGCTGGTGGGAGCGGGCGGCCGCGCGCGACCACGCCGGCGCAATGTTCAACCTCGGGGTCCTGCTGAGGGACCACGACCCCGACGAGGCCCGACACTGGTATGAGCGGGCGGCCGCGCACGAGCACTCCGGCGCCATGTTCGGTCTCGGGGTCCTGCTCAACGACAGCGATCCCGTCGAGGCCCGGCGCTGGTACGAGCGGGCGGCCGCGCACGACAACGCCGGCGCCATGTTCAACCTCGGGGTCCTGCTCAAAGACAGTGACCCCGTCGAGGCCCGGCGCTGGTGGGAGCGGGCGGCCGACCTTGGGAGCGCCAGCGCCATTGACGCCCTGCAACACGGCGCGTGACACGATTGCCGTTCGCAGCCGAGTCGCTCGACCTATCCCAACACCGTCCCAACCATTCGATCCGGCCTGTCCCGCCCAGTCACACTCAGCCACCGAGCAAGTGGAACGGAAGCTTCACTACTAGGACAAACGGGTCACACGGGACCCAGCCTGCGGTAGTGGCGGCACCCCGCCCATAACTTCAGAGGAGCGGGGACGCGACGGCGGGATCTTCATCGACGCGGTGCCGGCTTCAACGGCTCGACGGGTCGATCGTGCTGAACAAGCCGGTCGTGAGGATGGCGGGGGCCGGACGGGGCTCTCAGGCCACGGGCTCGGGTACCAGGTCCTCGACGGGGACTTCGTCGTCCGCCGTACGCGGGGGGACCTTTCCGCCTCGCGTCCACGAGGCCGCCGCGCCGAGATCGACTGTGCTGTTGCCGCCGGCACACCGTGCGCGGGAGCCTGCCGAAGCTGACCACCAGCACGCTGGTCACGATGAGGAAGCCCAGGATCATCCAGAGCAGGAAGAAGGTGTTGGAGGGGAGCAGGGGGTCGAGATGGATGCCGCGGAAGATGTCCGGCAGCGCGATGAGGACGATGGAGGCGTCGATCGTCGCCATGAGCATCCCGAGGGTCGTGATGAACAGCGCGGTCCACTTGTGGCGCTCGTTGGCCGCCGGCGATCCCGGTGAGTGGACACCGAGGGCTCGAACCGTGGTGACGCCGCCCCCGCCCGCGCACCCGCCCGACCAGGTGCCGGTGCGTCTGTGCTCGGTTGGATTTCGCCTGCTGACGTCACGGATCTCCACCCTGCGCTTCCGGAATCCTGTCTTCCGCTTATGGTAACCTAACCGGAACAGAGCGTTCCGTCTCTGGCGATCGGATCTGCATGGCCCGCCCACACACCCATTACGCAGTCACCTTTGCCGTACTCGGCACCGCCGCGCTCGCCTTCAGCCTGCTGCAGTCGCTGATCATCCCCGCCATCCCCCACCTGGAGCACACGTTGCACACGTCGGAGAGCGGCGCGAGCTGGCTGCTCACGGCATACCTGCTGAGTGCCGCCATCGCGACGCCGATCCTCGGTCGCGTGGGGGACATGGCCGGCAAGGAGAAGATCATCGTCGCCGTCCTGATCGCCCTCAGCGTGGGGTCATTGATCAGCGCACTGGCGACCACCCTGCCCGTGATGCTTGTGGGGCGTGTGATCCAGGGCGCCGGTGGGGCGGTGTTCCCGCTCGCCTTCGGGATCATCCGCGACGAGTTCCCCGCCGAGCGGGTGGCGGGAGCGATCGGTGTCATGTCGGCCATCCTCGGGGTCGGAGCCGGCGCCGGGATCGTGCTGGCCGGCCCGATCCTCGTGCACCTGAACTACCACTGGCTCTTCTGGTTCCCCCTGATCATGTCGGCCGCGGCGACCATCGCCACCTTCGTGTTCGTACCCGAGTCGCCCGTGCGGGCGCCCGGTCGCATCAACTGGCTCGGGGCGGGCCTGATGTCGGCCTGGCTGGTGACGGGCCTGCTGGCAATCTCGTACGCACCGACGTGGGGCTGGGGCAACGCATCGGTCGTCGCCTTGTTCGTCGCCACCGCGGTCCTGATCGTGGTGTGGGCGGTGTCGGAGAACCGCTCGGACTCGCCTCTGGTGGACATGAAGATGATGCGCATTCCCGCGGTCTGGAGCACCAACCTCGCTGCGTTGCTCTTCGGGTTCGGAATGTTCGCCATGTTCATCACGCTGCCCCAGTTCACCGAGACACCCACCCAGGCTGGCTACGGATTCGGGGCGTCGGTCACGCAATCGGGTCTCTACCTCGCGCCGTTCGCAGTCGCCATGGTGATCGTCGCCCCGATGACCGGGCGGCTCTCGAGGGCGGTCGGCTCGAAGATGGTGTTGGTGGCCGGGTCGCTCTTCGCCGCCTCGAGCTACCTCCTGCTCGTGCTGAACCACGACCAGCAATGGTCGATCTACGCCGCCTCGGGGCTCCTCGGCATCGGGATCGCCCTGGGCTTCGCCAGTATGGCGAACCTGATCATCGAGGCCGTGCCAGCAGAGCAGACCGGCGTGGCCACCGGGATGAACACGAACATCCGCAATATCGGTGCCGCGCTCGGGAGCGGGATCGCCACCAGTCTCGTCGTGAGCGGCTTGCTACCCGACGGCACTCCCAAGGAGCACGGCTACGTGCTGGCCTTCGCGGTCAGCGGGCTCGCGCTGGTCGTTGCCGCGCTCGCCGCGCTCACCATCCCGAAGCGGACGATGCCCTCCGTCGTTCGGCGCGAGCCCCACCCCGCACTCACGGCAGAGGCCGAGGTCGTCGTCGGCGCCATTGCCTTCGGACCCGAGGACCTCGGGTGACACCGCGCAGCGTTCCTGTCTTGGCACCCGAGGTGAGTCCGGCGTCTGCCACTGAGCCGCGGCCCCTGCGGCGCGACGCGGAGGTCAACCTGGGCCGGATTCTGGCCGCGGCACGCGATGTCTTCGCCGAGGAAGGCTACGACGCCTCCATGGAGGCCATTGCCATGCGGGCCGAAGTCGGGGTCGGAACGCTCTACCGCCGGTTCCCGAACAAGGCCGACCTCCTCAATGCCGTCGTCGAGGCGGCGCACGAGCGCAACCAGCAGATCGCCGAGGCGGTCCTCGCCGACGTGCCTCCAGGGGACGGCGTCTTCGAGTTCCTGCGGCGCTGCATCGCATTTCCCAGCTGCTGGCGCGCCACGATCTCTGCCCCACCCTGGCGCTCGAAGGGGACGGGACTCGAGAAGCTCGCCCCGTTGTTGCGGCAGATCCTCGACCGCAGCCAGCAGGCGGGGACGGTCCGATCTGACGTCGACGTATCCGACATCGTCGTGGTCCTCATGTCGGTGCGCTCGATCGCGGACGTCTGTGACACGAAGTCCTCCAAGCCGTCGTTACGCTTTCTGGAGCTCCTGCTCGACGGCCTCCGCCCCGGCCATGATCCAGTGGCCCACGACCCGCTGACAATCGCCCAGCTCGACCGGATTCTGCGCCAGCGCTGAGGGCGGGCGCCGCGTCGCTCGCCCTTCTCGGTCATTCGAACGAATCGAGGGCGGCCAGGGCGGCGGTCAGCTCCTTGCGGAGCCGCTCGGGTGGAGCGGATTGATACAGCGGTCCCGTCCCGTCGGCCAAAAGGATCCGGATCCGGGCCACCCCCTGCACGTCGATCGGACCGGATGCGGCCAGCCGACCGGTCAGCGCCGCCAGCTCGGCGTGTGCCTGGTGCACTGCGCTCGAGCGGACCAGCGCCCTGAGGCGACGTCCCGTCGGCGCGTCCGATGCGGCGGCGATCCGCGTGAGGCTGTGGGCCAGCAGTCGCCGCTGTGCCGGTTCGCACAGGCGTCCGGCATGGACGGCGAGAGCGACGTTCGATTCAGGGGAGATTCCGGCGGCCAGCGCGCGGTCGAGTGCCGACGCCCGGGCCCGCACCGCCAGACGGTCCCGCCACCGCACCCGCCGCAGGCCGAGACCGCTGCCTTCTTGGAGCAACACGATCATCGGCATCGCCCCGGCGATCCTTGCGTGACCATCAACACCCATTCTGCTCGTCACTCCAAGACCGGTCAAGTGGTTTTATCGGTCACGCGCCTGCTACGGTGGTTGTGTGACACTGCCCACCTGGGTCCCCGACGAGGAGACCAAGCCCGCACCCATGCCGCTCCTGGTGGTGCAGTCCTTCGTGAACACCTGGGAGGGCGACTCGGGCGTGGATCTACTCGACGATCCGGTGGAAGGCCCGCGTTGGCTTCAGGTGGCGGGACTGGTGCACGGCTCCGACGTCGACCTCGCCTTGGCCCGGGAGATCCGCGAGGGCGTCAGGGCCCTGCTTGTCCAGAACAGCGGCGGCGAGTCCGCTGGTCCAGTCCACCTGGGGTCCTTGCGGGCACTCGCCGGCCACGCCAGCTTGCGCCCCGTGGTCAGCGACGACGGGGCTGTCGACCTACAGCCCGACGGGGACGGGTTGCCGGAGTTGGTCGCACTGCTCCTCATCATCCGCGACGCGCAGCGCGACGGCTCCTGGGAGCGTCTGAAGGCCTGCCGCAATCCCGACTGTCGCTGGGCCTACTACGACCGCTCCCATGCGAGCCGCGGGGCGTGGTGCGACATGGCGGTCTGTGGCAACCGGATCAAGAACCGCAACCTCCGCTCGCGACGGTCAGGGGCTTCTCCGCGGACACCAAGGCCCGCCCGTGGAGGCCGAGTCGGTGGCCCGGTTCGGCCCGATGACAACGTTTGAACAACTCGATCGAACCTAGGCTCGAAGCCTCGTCGAACGGTGCACCTGCCGTCACCTCTGTCTTTGGTCCGCCGCCGGATCCCCATCCCCCTTCAATTGTGACGGCGCAGTGAAATTGGCCGTCTCCAGAGCGCATCCCGCATTGCCATCTGACCCGTTCGTCGTTATGCTCACCCAGCCGAACGGGGGTGGCGGTTCGTGCATTTGACTGGGAGGTCGCTATGAGATTCACCGTGAAGCGTGCTGTGCTGGCCGGAGCCACGGGGCTCGCTGTCGTCGTGGCTCCGATCGCGCTGACCGTCGCGATCCCCGCTGCCACCACTCCGGCCGCCGCGACCACCCAGGGACCAGACACCATTCAGTACGTGCAGACCACCGGGACGGGCGGCTCCTACTTCAAGTACGTCCCGGGCAACCCGCAGATCGCACCGACGACCCAGTCGCTCACCGGCGGGGGCGGTTGCTCCACCCCGACGCCCACGGGGCCTCCCATTCTCGGCCTCAGCGCCTTCCGCTACAGCACGACGACGTACATCGATGTGACGCCGGGAGCGGCCGTGGTCGGCGCCCATACGGGCCGCACCGGGGTGTGCTCGATCCCACAAACCTGGGCCATCGAACCCTCGGAAGCGCTGGACTTCTCCGTCGGCACCAACGCCCTCGTGGCCGGCCGGGTGTTCACCGAAGCGAACCTGGTGATCGTCGGCAATAACCGGGGTTCCGCCGCCACCGTGCGCTTGGTGGAGTACCTCGGCTCGACCCAGGTGTGCAGCTACACCGTCGGCACGACGACCTTGGGTACTGGACCCGCGTGTCGTACCGCCACGGTGCCCGGAGACCAAGACGACGACGACCCGCTCACAGTCGACACCGGCGTGGTCGCCTCGGGTTTCGACCGGCTCGCGGTCCAGCTTCCGACGCCACCCTCGGCGTCGAGCGCGACGATCAGCGTGATCGGGCCGACCTCGACCTTCACGCTCGCCAACAACTCCCCGGCGCTCTCCGTGACCAAGACGTTCAGCACGAACAACACCGACACGACCACCTTCTCGCAGGCCGGTCAGGTGATCACCTACGGCTTCTCGGTGAAGAACACCGGGAACGTCACGCTGAACACGGTCACCTTGGCCGATCCGTCCCTCACCTCATTCGCGGTCACCTGCGGTGGGAACCTCGCCCCCGGCGCGAGTGAGTCCTGCGCGGGCACCGGCAACACGCACACGGTCGGCCAGCCCGACCTCGACGCCGGATCCGTCAGCAACACCGTCACGGCGACGGCGACCTCGCCCGCCGGCGCCCCCACCCCGGCGACCTCGACGGTCGTGACGAAGGCCGCCCAGAGCGCGGCGCTCTCCGTGACCAAGACGTTCAGCACGAACAACACCGACACGACCACCTACTCGCAGGCCGGTCAGGTGATCACGTACGGCTTCTCGGTCAAGAACACCGGGAACGTCACGCTGAACACGGTCACCTTGGCCGATCCGTCCCTCACCTCGTTCGCGGTCACCTGCGGTGGCAGCCTCGCCCCCGGCGCGAGTGAGTCCTGCGCGGGCACCGGCAACACTCACACGGTCGGCCAGCCCGACCTCGACGCCGGATCCGTCAGCAACACCGTCACGGCGACGGCGACCTCGCCCGCCGGCGCCCCCACCCCGGCGACCTCGACGGTCGTGACGAAGGCCGCCCAGAGCGCGGCGCTCTCCGTGACCAAGACGTTCAGCACGAACAACACCGACACGACCACCTACTCGCAGGCCGGTCAGGTGATCACGTACGGCTTCTCGGTCAAGAACACCGGGAACGTCACGCTGAACACGGTCACCTTGGCCGATCCGTCCCTCACCTCGTTCGCGGTCACCTGCGGTGGCAGCCTCGCCCCCGGCGCGAGTCGAGTCCTGCCGCGGGCACCGGCAACACTCACACGGTCGGCCAGCCCGACCTCGACGCCGGATCGATCAGCAACACCGTCACGGCGACGGCGACCTCGCCCGCCGGCGCCCCCACCCCGGCGACCTCGACGGTCGTGACGAAGGCCGCCCAGAGCGCGGCGCTCTCCGTGACCAAGACGTTCAGCACGAACAACACCGACACGACCACCTACTCGCAGGCCGGTCAGGTGATCACGTACGGCTTCTCGGTCAAGAACACCGGGAACGTCACGCTGAACACGGTCACCTTGGCCGATCCGTCCCTCACCTCGTTCGCGGTCACCTGCGGTGGCAGCCTCGCCCCCGGCGCGAGTGAGTCCTGCGCGGGCACCGGCAACACTCACACGGTCGGCCAGCCCGACCTCGACGCCGGATCCATCAGCAACACCGTCACGGCGACGGCGACCTCGCCCGCCGGCGCCCCCACCCCGGCGACCTCGACGGTCGTGACGAAGGCCGCCCAGAGCCCGGCGCTCACACTGGTCAAGACCGACAGCCTCAGCCCCTCCAAGTACACCGCTCCCGGTCAGGTCATCACCTACACGGTGACCGCCACCAACAGCGGGAACATCACCCTGCACAACGTCACGGTCGCCGACACGCCGACGCCGGACGCGTACGCGTGCTCCGCTGTCCCCGGGATCAGCCTCGCCCCGGGGGCGTCGGTCACCTGCAGCGGGACCCATACGGTCACGCTGGACGACCTGAAGGCTGGTTCGATAGTCGACACGGCATCGGCTTCGAGCACTGAAGTCACGGCCACGAACGCCGTCGACACCCTCTTCGCGCAGCAGACTCCGATCTGCGCCGGCAACACGATCAAAGACGAGCGCGTCGGACGGCGTGGTCACCGACGGCACGGTGACGGCCAGCATCACCCTGGACAGCCTGCCGACCGGAAGCTGCAAGAACTACTCGTACTTCAACGCCAGCGCCTCACAGACCGGTGGCAACGACGTGGAGTTTCTGTCCCAGCCGCTAGCGGGCGCCCACGTGAGCGCCAGCTTCGACTGGGGCTACTTCGGGTACTGCGTGCCGAACGTACCGCCCGGGTCGCCCCAGGCCTGCCCGGTCACTTACGTGGACTTCGGATCCGGTTTGCAGCCCCAGACGTTCTGCGCCGCCGCCGACCCGAACGGCATCACGACGCCGCCCTGGTGCACGACAAGTCGGACCTACACCTACGTCAACGTCGGGGGCATCACCGTCACCCACATCACCGAGACGTGGGACGGCTACGGGGACACTGCGTGGCATCCCCGCTGACCGGAAGTGTGACGGTCAGCGCTTGGGAAGGACCACGAGACTGACGACCCCCAGGTCACGGGCGAGCAGGCCTGCCTCCTCGCCCCAGTGCCCCTGATCGAGGCGGTCGGCCAGGGTCAGGAGCACCAGCAGGTCGAATGACGCCCCGAGTGCCCGGGCCCGGTCCATGGCGGCCCCGAGCAGGTTCCGGACACGCTCGGGTGATCGACCGGCTTCGATGGTCACCTCGACCCGGTCCATCATCGCGCTGAGGGGCGTCTCGCCGATCGTCTGTTCCAGCGCGCGCGCCGCTGCTAGTGCCTCCGACGCCGCCTGCGTCCGGCCGGCGAAGGCGCAGATCTCCGCCAAACCGGTTCGCGCCTCGAGCAACCCGATCGGGGCGCCTGCCTTGTCGAAGGTCGCCGCGGCCTCCTCGACGAGGGCGATGCCGCCCTCGAGGTCGCCCGACAGGGCCCGGGCTCGCCCGAGGTGCAGCATCGCCCATCCCGCTGGCACGCGGAAGCCAAACGATTCCAGTGTCCGCAGGGCCGCGGGTAGGAGCTGGGCCGCCTCGGCCAAGCGACCCTGGGCGACGTAGAGTTCCCCGAGGTTCGTGCGGTCGATGGCCGCCCCTGCCAGGTACCCTGCCGCGGTGGCCGCGTCGGCCGCCCGGAGGTAGAAGTTGGTCGCCTCGTCCCACCTCGACTCGTGGTAGGACACTCCGCCGAGGTTGCCCAGGGTGGTCGCCACGCGCATCTGGTCGCCGAGCCGCTCGTAGATCTCAAGCGCGCGCGGCATGTGGGTAGCGTTCTCCCCCTGTCCGAGCTGGACGAGGGAGATGTCTTGCACCACCAAGGACAAAGCCAGGGCGAGGTCCTCTCCCGCCGCCTCCGCCGCTTCGCTGGCCGACTCGGAGAGCCGGGCGGCTTCGGCCAGGCGGCCCTGCGAGAGCCGGATGGTTGCCTCCCGTGCCAGCAGCTTCGCCCGGATCCGCAATCCGTCGGTGCCCGGCGCGTCCAGCGCGTCGATGAGCGCGCGTCCGGAACGCACCTGGCGGATCGCAGCCGTTGACCGACCTTGGAACTCGCCCAGGACCTCTCCGAGCCGTTCGGCCAGTCGGGCCCGCTCGACTGGGTCGTCACGCGCCGTCGAGACGGCCCGTCGGAAGGCCGCTTCGGCCCTGTCGTAGACGCCCGTGTCGGTCAGCGTCTCGCCCAACTCGGCGAGCACGGCGGCGACCACCTGCGGCTCGACCGTCCCGAGCTTCTGCGCCGCCACCAGCGCCCGCTCCAGGTGGACGGTCGCCTCACTGGGTGCGTAGGCCGCCTGAGCGGTCTGAGCCGCCAGAGGCGCATAGTGCCATGCCCGCTCCCAGTCCTTGGCCTCGATGAAGTGGTACGACAGGATCGTGGCCACTTCGTCGGTGTCTGCCGTCGACCGCTCGATGGCCTGCCCGGCCCGTTGGTGCAGGGCGAGACGGCTCCGGAACGGGAGGCTCTGGTAGGCGGCTTCCTGGAGCACGGCGTGCCGAAACGTCAGTCTCGAATTGCCTCCGTCGACGAGGAATCCCTCGAGCTCGCGCAGCGGGTCGATCGAAACCTCGGCACGCTCATCTTCCAGGAGGAGTTGGAGCAGCGCCGTGTCGAAGGACCGGCCGAGAACCGACGCCAGCCGGAGCACGCGGCGCGCCAGGTCGGGGAGTGAGTCGATCTCCCGCATGGCAATGGCATCCAACGAATCGGGAAGCGCCTCGACGTCGGTCGAGCGCACGATGCGGAGCAGCTCCCCGAGGAAGAGGGGGTTCCCGTCGGCGCGGCTCACGATGCCGTCGCACTCCTGAGGCCGCAGTGGCGCGTCGGAGATGGCGGCGTCGACCAGCGATCTCGCGGCTTCCTCACTCAGCGGTTCGAGCTGGATGACGAAGTCGGTGTCCATGGCGGACCCCGTCGGATCCGGGCGCCTGGTGGCGCAGATGAGCCAAGGACGCGACTTGGCCGCGTCGGCCAGTCGGGCACAGATTTCTCGGGACGACTCGTCGAACCAGTGGGTGTCCTCGAACACGATCACGACCGCGCCGGCGAAGGCAGTGTCCAGCAGCGTGACGAGCATCTCGCCGACCTGGTCGCGTACGAATTCGGTGGCCACGGCGGCGCTCTCGGAGGTCGCCGGCAGGTCAGCCTCGACGACGGGCGCCAAGAGGGGGAGCAACGGGATGATGTCAGGTGCCACCGCAGCCACCGTCGCCACGAGCTGCGCGCCGGCCTCGGCCCGGTCGGCGGCGTCGATGCCGAGCGCGGTGCGTAGCGGGCCTCGCAACGGCAGGTACGGCACCGCCTCGCCGTGCGGCTCCCCCTGGGCCATGAAGGTCGGGACGACCGGCAGGGCGGCAAGGAGCTCGGTGATCAGCCGGGTCTTTCCCGATCCCCGCTCGCCCTCAACGACCACCATTCCGGTCTCACCGTCCTCACCCGCGGCGAAGGCCTCGAGGAGGCGCCCGAGCTCGGGCTCCCGACCCCGGAATGGCAGTGCCTCGTACGAGAACGTCCGGGGGCCGGTCGCGTCGCCGACGGCAAAGGCCTGCACAGGCTCCGACTTCCCCTTGACCATGAACGGGGGCAGCGACTCGGTCTGGAAGAGCGTGCCGGCCCGGTCGAGCACTCCGGCGGTGGCCAGCACCTGGTCAGGCGATGCGGCGCCCATCAGCCGAGCGGCCATGTTCACCGTGTCGCCCATGACGGTGAAGGTGCGGCGGAAGTCCGTCCCGATATCGGCGCAGAAGACGTGGCCGGTGTTCACCCCGACACGCACCGCGAGGTCGTACCGGTGGCCCACGATGGCGGTGGCGGTACGGAGCATCCGGCCCTCGTCGTCCTCCTGCGCGTACGGGACGCCGGTGGTGAGGATGATCTTTCCGCCGTTGGCGTCGATGTCGGAGGCGAGGAAGGTCACTCCTTCCGCGTCTGCCTCGGCCTGGACAGCGCGGACCATCGCGTCGACCGCGGCAGAGGTGGTGTCGGGTCCCTGCTCGGCCAGGAGGTCGTCGACACCCACGAACTTGACGAAGCCGACGGTTGCGTTTCGATGTTCCGACTCGGCCGTCGGATCCGCCAGCCGCCTCCGGAGAAGCGTCGGGATGCTGGCGGACACCATCTCCTCTTGGACGGAGCGCATGGGCTCGGGCCCCGGGCCGCCCTCGACCACCCGACGCCCGCGGAGCAGGACGCCCGGGCCCTTGGCCTCGCCGATAGACGACTTTGGGAGGTGGGAGGCCATCGCCCGGCTGATCAGGATCTCACCGGCGTCAGCGGCATGCTCCATCTCCGTTGTGATTGTGGCCACCGGACCGGTCACGATCAGCTCGTGGTGGGCGTCGCCCACCCGGAAGAGGAGCAGGTCCCCCGAATGCAGCCCCACGGACATCCGGAGGTTGATTTTGCCGACCGAAGTCGCGAGTGTCCGCGCCTCGCGGAGCGCCGCCGCGCATGGCGACGGCGGCCTCGGCACCGAGCACGGCGTGGTCGCCGCGGGAGAACACCAGCAGCAGCGCGTCCCCTCCGAACTTGAGGAGGCTCCCACCCTTGTCATAGGCCACCCCCAGCATCCGCGAGAACACGTGGTTGAGGATCTCGGTCAGCTCCTCGGCTCCGATGCGACCCTTGCGGGCGAGGCGTTCCGAGAGGGCGGTGAACCCGGAGATGTCGACGAAACAGCACGTGCTGTCGATCGTCCGCCACAGGGCACCCGGCGCCTCGAGATCCCATTCCGCTAGCAGCCGCGGAACGTAGGGACTCAGTCGTTCGGCCGGCTGTGCAATGGTCACGGGCACAGGGGGATGGTCGCGGATCGTCCTCCCGGCGAACGATGACCGTGTTTACCGACCCCGTACCGGGTGCTGCCGTCCTGTTGCACGGGTACCCGCGTCGCGGGCGCTCGTGCGTGGTGGTTATCGGGTTTCATTGGTCGACGGGGACGATCTCTCGCTCGGGATGGAACTCGTGGGGCGGGTCGTGCCGGCGCAAGGCCAGATGCTAACGGACCGTCCGCTCGCGCTCCCCCGCCGTCCTGATTTGACGGTGCGGACCTCGAACCCGCGACGACCCGCTGACCAACGGGGCATCTCCTAGGCTGACCGGATGCGGGCACCGGCGATCTGGCTCTCAATCGGAGCGCTCGCCGTCATCGGAGCGGGCTGTTCGAGTGCACCGACTCATGGGGAGTCCACGGCAACCGGACGTCAGCTCCACGCTCGCTTGGATTCTCGCCAGGTTGTCAGTCCGACACCGGGCCAAGACGGGCCCAATCACGGGCTGGCCCACGCCCAGGGCACATTCACCGGCCAACTGGCGACGAAGTCCGAGAAGCTGTCCTGGCACCTGACCTACGCGGGTCTGGGCAAGCCGGAAGTAGTCATCGCCGATATCCACTACGGCAAGGCCGGCCAGTTCGGGGCTCTGCTGGTGCGGCTGTGCGCCCCGTGTCGCACCACGCACCCGTCCGGCACGGTGGTCGTCTCTGCGTCGGGAGGGGCCGCGCTCGTGTCGGGCACCAGCTGGGTGACTGTCCTCACCAACTCCTATCCCAACGGCGCCATCCGCGGGCAGATCGCCGCGGGTCCCGCAAGAGGCTGAGCCCGGGACCCTTCGGCCCGCGAGGTAAGGAGCCGCCACCAGTGGGCGGCCAACGTCCAACGGCGCAATGTCAACCGATGACCCCGGCCAGCCCGAGCCCGATCGGTGCGAGGACCCACACCCAGCGCACGGCTACCACCACGACCTCGGAGCGGTAGCCGTACAGCACGGCGAGCTGCACGGGCTGGAATGACGGTGCGCTGAGCGCGGTGAGCACCGCCACCACGGCGAGGGCGCTGGAGCCCGCGAGCGACGCGGCGAGGGCCACGAGCGCGTAATAGGCGATGCGCAGGACGGTCAGCCAGGAGAGCCGGCGCACGGCGTGCGCGGTGTGCGACACCGCCAGGTTGTGGGGATGGATGACCGACCCCGTGAACAGGGCCGCGCCCGAGAACGCCAGGAGCGGGCCGGCCAGGGTCAGCACGTCGGCCGTCCACGAGGGAGCGGGGCCGACGAGGTGGAGCAGGAGCCCGACCAGCGAGGCCAGGAGGGGGGACTGGTCGACCCAGGTCGTGGAGCGGCGCTGGTGGAAGGGGGCGTCGCGGCGCATGAGGTGGACCGCAACAGCGTTCCAGGCCGTCGTGATCACATTGGCCAGGACGGCGATCATCGTCCCGGCCGATCCGGCGAAGGCCGCTGCGGTCGGCACCACCCAGAAGCTGGCGTTGGGGCTGACGGCCCACGCCTCGAGCGAACTCTGGCCGGCACTCCGCTCGCCCCTCGTGAGAAGGCTGCCCCCGAGGAGAAGCCACATGCCCGCGGACAGGGCGAGGGGCCCGACCAACTGGCCTACCGAAGTCAGCCGCCAGGCCGCGACCAGTGACAACGTCGCCGACGTGGCCAGGATCTGCACCCGGAGGAAGACGGGCCAGGCCCGCTGCACGGCCGGTCCGCCATGCCCCGCTCCCCAGCCGACGAGCCCACCGACGATGAACCACACCAGGATGAGCACAACCCGATTGTGGCCGCAGCCGGACCCTCGGCCCTCCCAATTGACGTGAGGCCGGGAACGGATAAGGTGCGCCGATGCACACTCAAGAGATCCACGAGGTGCTTGCGGAGGCGATTGTCGGGCGTCACTTGCTCACGCACCCCTTTTACCGTCGCTGGGAAGCCGGCACCCTCAGCGAGGGTGAGCTGGCCGCCTATGCGGAGCAGTACCGGCACATAGAGCGGGAGCTCCCGGTGACGCTGGCGACCATTGCCGCGGCGCTGCCGCCCGGTCGCGCCCGCGAGCTCGTGGAGGCGAACCTCTCCGACGAGCTGGGTAGGCCCGAGCCGCATGCGGAGCTCTTCGAGTCGTTCGCGGTGCCGGCCGGTGCGACACCCGACGCGCCGGCGACTCCCTCGACGGCCGCACTGCTGGCTGTCGTGCGCACCACCGCGGCGAACGACCCGGTGGCCGCGCTGGCGATGGTCGCCGCCTATGAGGTCCAGGCCGCCGACATCGCGGGCTCGAAGGGCGATGGGCTGCGCCGCCACTACGGCTTCGGCGAGGACGGCACCCGCTTCTGGGACGTGCACCGCACCCAGGAGGTGGACCACGCCGGGTGGTCGATGGAGGCCCTGGCGGCGCTGGATGCCGACCTCGACATCGTGCAGGCGGCGGCGACGGTCTCCGCCGACTCGTGGTGGCTTTTCCTCAGCGAGCGCGAGGAGCTGGCGCCGGCCGGCGACCCCTGCTGACGCTGCTCAACTGAGCTTCCCGAAGCGGCCGACGGCTGCGGCAAAGGCGGCCGAGCGTTCCCGGTAGTCGCCGAAGCGCCCGAAGCTCGGCGCCGCCGGGGACAGCAGCACCACGCCGCCGGTCGGCGACCACTCGACCGCGGCCGAGACCGCGGCCTCCAGGCTTGCGGCATCGATCACCTCGACGCGCCCCTCGGTGGCGTCGCGCACAGCCTGCCCGATACGCGGGCCGTTGTCGGGCATGGTGACCACGAGTGTCGGGCCCTGGCGTCGCGCGATCGTCCGGCCGAGCGGCGCGTAGTCGAGACCCCTGTCCTGTCCACCGACGAGCAGCGCGACGGGCCGGTCCCCAAAGGCGTGCAACGCAGCCTGAGCCGGCAGCACGTTCGTCGACAGGCCGTCATCGACGAACTCGACCGGCCCCACCGAGCCGAGGGAACGGCAGCGGCTGGGCAGCCCGGCGAAGTCGCGCGCCGCGTCGGCGAACCGGTCCGTGTCGGATGCGCCCGGGATACCCATGCCCTCGAGCACGGCCCGCGCCATGGAGGCGTTGCGCGCGTTGTGCGGTCCGGTGAGTCCGAGCGCACCCGACCAGGCGGCGTCGCGCTCCACCTCGGCGTCGGTGACCCACCGGAGGTGCGGTCCCAGCAGGCCCGCGTGGGCTCGCAGCTCGTCGTCACTGCCGTGGGCCAGTGCCAGCGTCACCCCCGGCTTGGTGCCGAGTGCGAGCTTGTCCGCGTAGTAGCGCTCGACCGTTCCGTGCCAGTCCAGGTGGTCCGGTGACAGGGAGGTGACGGCAACCACCCGGGGTGCGTTGTCCAGGTCGGGGACCTGGAAGCTCGAGGTCTCGACGATCCAGTAGTCCGGTGCCGGATCGGACGTGGGGTCCCAGGGCGGCTGCCCGATGTTCCCTCCCGCCCGGGCGTTGAACCCGAGTCCGGTGAGCAGGTGGACGGCCAGCGCAGTCGTCGTGCTCTTGCCCTTCGTGCCGGTGATGCAGGCGACGCGGGTGGGATCGGCCTCCGCCATGAAGAGGCCCAGGCCTCCGCAGACCGCCACACCAGCCTTCTCGAGCTGCGCCACCTCCGGCCGGTAGCGGCTGATGCCCGGGCTCTTCACCACGACGTCGCAGCCCAGCAGTGCGTCGAGCCCCCCGGACCCCGTCGCCAGCACCTCGTGCCCGTCGAGGATGGGGGTGCCGGGCGCGTCGTCGACCAGGAACGCGTCGCGCCCCATGGATCGGAGCCGCCGGACGCTGGCCTGCCCCTCGACGCCGAGTCCCCAGACGCCGACCGAGGCGTCAGCGAGCGCGGACCAGGAGATCGGTCGGCGCATAGCGGTCCGGAATACGGTGGGTGCCGCGCGGCTGGAGCAGGGCGACGGGGTCTGCGGGCGCGGCCTCGGCCAGTTCGGCGCGCAACCGCGCCAGCACGCCGGTTCCCGCGCGGTCCTCCCGCCGCGCCGCGAGCAGTGTGGCGGCCCGGCATTCGTCGGTGTCTCCCACGCACTCGAACGGCTTCGCCCCGGAGCCGAGGTCGAGGAGCGTCCGGAACCGCTCCTCGTTGGCGGCGTCCTGCAGGGGCTCGTTGCCCGCGAACACGGCTTCGAGTTCCACCGCGGGACATGAACGGGGCGAGGACGAGATCGATGAAGCAGCACTTGTCACAGCGGCCGCACCAGTGGTCCAGCCGCTGTGCCGGGTCCTGATGAAAGGCGCGGTTACAGCTCCGAAAGGCGCTGTGGTATCGGGTCAGCCCTGCGAACTGCTGGGCGACCCACAGCTCGCTCCGGGGCCGGAGGTAGGAGAACACCGACATGCCCGGGCCGAGCGACGAGTGGACGAACTCCCCGAATCGGCGCTCGAATTCCTCGCCCTTGGACCACTGGTGGTTGACGGCGACCCCGTCGGTCACCAGGGTCGGCACGGAGGCGGACCACTCGTTCGAGAGCACCACGGCGTCGCGCCGTTCGAGGACCGCGGCCACGAGGGCGGCGGCCGTGATGACGGCCGTGACGGGCACGTGCCCGTTGAGGAACCCGAGCTCGGCCGAGCGGCGCACGAGGGGGTCGAGGTGGCGGCCGATGCGAGTGACCGGCAGTCCGGTCTGGGCCGCGGCGTCCTCAATGGCGGCGAACCGTTCTCCGGGCGGCTGGACGACGCACAGCGCGGCGTCCGGATGGTCGCCGGTGAGCGACTCCACCGTCACGATGGAGTCGATGCCCCCGCCGAACGGGATCAGGGGCCGACCGGGGGCGGGATCGTAGGAGACGGCCGGCGTGGCCCCGTCGGGGCCCTCCAGGCGCACGCCGCGCAGGTCGAGGCCGTTGCGGTAGGCGAATTCACCCAGGCCGTTGACGTAGTAGCTGCGGAGGAAGTCTCGCTCGAGCGGCGACGTCGGGAAGTCGCCCAGATCGATAAGAGGTGCGGCCGAAGTCTTGTAGTACGACACGCCGGCCAGCAGGTACAAGATGCGCACAGCGGCGTGGACAGCGGGGTCCTCCCAGTTGCCCGTCGTGCTCGAAGGTGAAGCGCTCCGTGAAGGGGTAGCCGGCCGTCGAGTAGCGGCAGGTGACGATCGAATCCGCCGGGTCGATGGCGAAGCCGTCATAGCGGAACCGGTCAGATGGAGGCATGCGGGTTTGGGGGTGGCCCGGCGGTCCGGACCAGCCCATGCTACGGCCAAGGCCACCAGGTACCGGCCTCATGTGTTCAGCCGACGAGGCGCGCCAGCAGGGCGAACCGGCCGCAGGGACGTTGGGCCCGGTCGCTGAAGAAGCTGTCGTCGGCCGTGCTGGTGCCGCTGTCGACGATGTGGTCGGCCCGGACCCCTTCCGCCAAGAGCTGCTGGCGGTTCGCGGCGATCAGGTCCACGAGCCAATGGCCGGGCCCGTCGGGCCGCGCCACGGCGCGGTCGAGGGCGTCCGGGTGGACAGCCCCCGACAGCGCCCGCGGCACCTCGTCGGAGACCTGGTAACGCTCGGGGTGGACGGCGGGCCCGAGGAAGGCGTGTACACGCACGGGTTGGGCGCCGGAGCCCTGCATGGCGCGCAGCGTGCAGGCGACCGACCCGGCGGCCGTCCCGCGCCATCCGGCGTGGACCACCGCCAGGACACCGGCGTCGGGATCGACCAGAGCCAGCGGGGCGCAATCGGCGACCAGGATGGCGAGCGTGACCCCTGGCGAGGTCGTGACGAGGATGTCGACGCCGGGGAAGGCGTCGGCATCAGAGCGGGTGCCGCGTCCCCGATGCTCGGGGCCGACGAGCGCCGCCCCCGCGCCGTGCACCTGACGGGCGAAGACCACGGTGTCGAGGTCGACGCCGAAGGCCCTCGCCGCCCGGGCCCGGTTGTCAATGACGACTTCGGGGCGGTCGCCCACATGCAGTCCGAGGTTGAGGGTCTCGTAGGGAGCCTCCGACCCGCCGCCGTGCCGCGTCGTCACGGCCACCGCCGCCCCGTGGTCGCCCGCCACGTCCCAGCGCATCAGGGGGACGGCCGGGGCATCGGGCACGGCTTCTGACCCTACCGAGCGCAGGCCGCTCCGCCGGGTGACGAGCCGCCTGGGCTCGGACGGGCCGCCTGGGCTAGGAGGCCTGGCTCTCGTCCCACACGGTGGTGGGGACCACGGAGAGGAGCGGGCGTCCCCTCTGCCGTGCGCCGGTGGCGGGTTGCAGCTCGGCGAAGCCGTAGAGCTCGGCCGAGTCCGCGCCGCCCTCGGCGCCGCTCTCCGCTGAGGCCGCCGGCTCCGGGAGCCCGAGGACGGCGGCGAGCGATCGCCCCGCCTCGACGGCGTCGAAGAGCAGGCCGAGCGACTCGAGCGAGAAGCCCTGCTCCTGGAGGTGCAGGATGGCAGCCAGCCGGTCCCGGTGTTCCGCGTCATACAGGCCGGTGCGCCCGCGCATGGTCGGATGGGGGAGCAGACCGAGGGTCTGCAACGAACGGATGCGCCGGGTGGTGGTGGCGGTCGCCGCGGCCAGCTCGTCGATGGTCAGAAGCAATTGGTTGTCCGACTTCTGGTCGTCCGACTTCACTTGACAAGTATAACAGTGAGCCATGTAACATGATATACCGTCAACAGAGGCCGGGAAGAGAAACCACAAGAAGAGAAACCACAAGAGGAAGAGGTGCGGCGATGGGGTTGAATCTCGATGCGGTGGGAGTCAGTGGAGACCCTGTCGAGCGGTCGTGGGATTCCAAGGACGCCCTCCTGTACGCCCTCGGCGTGGGTGCCGGCGCGCTCGACCCGACCGGCTTCGAGCTCGAGTTCACCACCGAGAACTCCGACGGCGTGACCCAGCTGGTCCTGCCGACGTTCACCACCATCATCGGGCAGGGGGGAGGCGCGGTCTCCCTCGGCGACTTCGACCCGGCGATGCTGGTCCACGGCGAGCAGTCGATCCGTCTGCACGGTGTGCTCCCCGCGGCAGGGACGGTGTCGACCACCACCCGGGTCGCCGGCATGTACGACAAGGGCGCGGCCGGCCTGGTCGTGCTCGAGAGCGAATCGCGCCATGCAGGCAGTGGCGAGCCGGCCTTCACCAGCCGCTCCAGCCTGTTCATCCGCGGTGTCGGTGGTTTCGGCGGCCCGCGGAACCCGGAGGGTGACGAGGAGAGCGCGCTGGCTGCCGAGCCGCTGCCGACGCGAGAGCCGGACGAGATCGTCTCCTACGCGACGCGCCGCGATCAGGCGCTCCTCTACCGGCTCAGCGGCGACCGCAACCCGCTGCACTCCGACCCGACCTTCGCCAAGCGGGCCGGTTTCGACGGCCCGATCCTGCACGGCCTGTGCACCTACGGCTTCACCGGGCGCGCCCTGCTCCACGCCGTGTGCGGATCGGACCCGGCGCGCTTCGGCGCCATGCGCGCCCGCTTCTCCAAGCCGACCATGCCCGGCGACACGCTGACCGTCTCCCTATGGGACATCGGCGACAGCGCGCCGGGCGCCTACCGGTTCCGTACCGAGACGCAGCGCGGCGAGACCGTGATGGACGCCGGACTGTTCGTGAGGGCCGGCTGAACCGCCCGCCTGATCCGGTCGCCTGATCCCGTTGCGCCGGTCAGGCGCGGCAGTCGGCACACACGCCGAAGATCTCGACCGTGTGCGTCACGTCGCTGTAGCCGAGGTCCGACGCCGTCGTGTCGGCCCACCGCTCCAGGTCGGGGAGCTCCACCTCGGTGCCGCGGCCGCAGCGCCGGCACACCACGTGGTGGTGGTGGCTCTCGCTGTGGCAGCGGCGGTAGACGAGCTCGCCGTCGGCGGTCTGGAGGGCATCGAGCCGGCCCTCGTCGGTGAGCAGGGCCAGGTGCCGGTAGACCGTGGTCAGGCCGACCGTCTCGCCCGAGGCCCGCAGCGCGGCATGGATGTCCTGCGCGCTGCGGAAGTTGTCCGAGCCCAGCACGACGTTCAGCACGGCGTCCCCCTGCCGGGTCCGTCGCGGGGTGCGGGCCGGGTGCTCCGCGTGCTCAACCACGGCTCAACTCTGCCAGGTCCGGCGCGGCGAATCGGTCCCTCCGCCGCGAGGCCAGGGCGGGGCCGACGAGGCGGGCCACGACGTAGAAGACGAAGCTGATGGCCACGATCAGCACGCTCGGCTTGACCGTCGGGAACTGGAAGCTGAGCAGCAGCCCGCCGTCGGCGGCGAGCACCGCCATGACGACGGAGAGCACCGTGACCACGAAGGGGTTGGCGCTCAGGCGCTGCGCCGCCGCCGCCGGTGTGATGGCCAGGCTGAGCACCAGCAGCGTGCCCACGATCTGCGCCGCCTCGGTGACGGTGATGGCGAGCACGAAGAGGAAGACGATGCCGAGCACGCCGGTGGGCACGCCACCGGCGCGGGCCACGTCGGGGTCGACCGAGGCGAAGAGCAGGGGTCGCCGGATGGCGGTGAGGACGATGGCGACCACCACGGCGATGACGCCAAGGAGGAGGATCTGGCTCGAGCTGATGCCGAAGATGTTGCCGAAGAGGATGTTCAGCGCCTCGCTGGCGAAGCCGTGGTAGTAGCCGAGCAGGAACACGCCGAGGCCGAGCCCCGCGGCCAGGATCACGCCTATCGTCGAGTCGCGTCCGCGGCGCGCTGGCCGAGCAGGCCGATGAGGCGTGGCCACGATCGAGCGCGCCGACCAGCGCGCCGGCGAACGGGTTGTCCGCGACGAGCAATCCGGCCACCGCCCCGGTGAAGGCCAGCTCGCTCGTGCCGTGCACGGCGAAGGACATGGTGCGGGTGATGACGAACGGGCCGATGAGCCCGCAGCTGACGGCGACGAGGAAGGCCGCCTCGAGCGCGTGCTGGGCGAAGCCGAACTGGAGGTAGAACCCGATGCCCATCAGTCGCGCGTCGGTCCGTGGTGCGCGTGGGCACCCGGTTCGGTCGGGAGCTCGTCCTCGGCGCTGACGACCAGGTAGCGGTCGCGCACCTTGACCACGTCGACCTCGATCCCGTAGAGGTCGCTGAGCCGCTCGCTGGTGAGGATCTCGGCGGGCGTGCCGATGGCCCAGCTTCCGCGCGACCAGGTAGAGGATGCGGTCGACATAGGGCAGCACCGGGTTGACCTCGTGGGTGACGAAGACGACCGGCGTGCCGGCCTTGCGGCGACGCTCGTCGATGAGGCGCGTCACCGCCCGCTGGCTGGCCAGGTCGAGCGCGAGCAGCGGCTCGTCGCAGAGCAGCACCTTGCGGGTCGCCGAGCAGCGCCTGGGCGATGCGCAGGCGCTGCTGCTCGCCGCCGGAGAGCAGCCCGACCGGAGCGTCGGCGTAGCCGATGGCGCCCGACGGCCTCGAGCGCGGCGTCGACCCGCGCGCGTGCGGACCGGGCGTGGCAGCGGCAGCCCCCGATCGGTGGCCGTCGATGCCGAAGCGGACGAGGTCGCGCCCGCGGATGGGCAGCGAGCGGTCGAAGGCCTGCTGCTGCGGGACGTAGCCGAGCTCGGTGGTTGCCCGCGCCGGGGCGGCGCGCCGTTGACGCGCACGCGTGCCGGCCGCGAGGGGCACCAGGCCGAGCAGCACCTTGAGCAGCGTGGTCTTGCCGGCCCCGTTGGGGCCGAGGACGGCCAGGAACTCGCCCTCGGCGACATCGAGGGTCGAGCTCGGACCACAGCGTGCGCGGGCCCCAGGCGCACGGCGGCGCCCTCGCAGCTCGACGCGGCGCGCGCGGTCACGGGTTGCGGCTCGCCTCCGAGCGCATGGAGCAGGGTCGTCAGCTGGGACTGCTGCCACTCCTGGTAGGTCGGTGGCGCGGCCGGCATGGTCTCGGAGACGCCGACGACGGGGATGCCGTGCTGGCGGGCAAGGGCGCGCATCTGCGTCGGTGACGGGCGTCACCGTCTGCACGTTGTAGAGCAGCGACGTTGACGTCGTGGTCGTCGAGGAGCCGCTGCATGGCGAGCGTGTCCGCCGGGCCGGGGTCGATGCCGTCCTCTATGGAGCGGGCGAAACCGGGCGGTGTCTTGACGTCGAGACCGGCGACGGCCAGCAGGTAGCCGGGACCCGCTCGGTGTAGGCGACCGGCACGTCGTGGAAGCTGCGCCTTGATGCGTGGCCAGCGTGGCGTCGAGCGGGGCGAGGGAGCGCGTCGAACGCAGCCAGCTTGGCCCCGAAGTCGGCGCGTCCCGCGGCGCCGCCTTCGCGAGCGCCTGCGTCGATGGCGGCGGCCACGGTCGGCGACGCGGGGGATGTCGTACCAGAGATGGGGGTTGGGGTCGCTGCCGGTGACGTCGAGCACCGCCGCCGCGTTCACGAGGCGTGGGTGCCCGCTGTCGGCGCCGAGGAGCGAGCTCGATCCAGGTGTCGTAGCCGGCGCCGTTCTCGATCACGACCTGGGCCTGGGCCAGCGTGGCGGCGTCGGCGGCGTCCGTCTCGAAGAGGTGGGGGTCGGCATTGGGGCTGGTGATGAGCGAGGTGACCTCGACATCGCGCCCGCCGATCTGGCTGGTGATGTTGCCCCAGAAGTTCTCCGCTGCCACTGCGTGCACGACGCCGGGCGTGCTGGCGCCGGCATCGGCGGCGCCGCCGCCCGCCAGGCCGAGGGTGGCCGCGGCCAGGGCGGCACCGGCCAGGACCGGCCGGAGTGGATCACACTCACAACGGTAACGGTAATCATTTTGGATAAGCCTGGCAAGGGCCCGTCTGGACCGGGCGATATCGGGCCAACACTCTCAACGGTTTTGTTTAGAGTCATTTGCGCCCGCCCGGCCCGCGCCGGGGCGAGAGGGTTCGGAGCAGTCCGGAGTACCGGATCGGAGCGGGGCCGCTCCCTCAGCCGCCGAAGAGCAGCGAGTAGTCGGCGCCGCGCCGCAGGTGGTGGCCGCCGTCGACGCCCAGGTTCTCGCCGGTGACCAACGAGGACTCGGTCCCGCAGGTAGCGCACGGCCTCGGCCACGTCCTCGACGGTGCCGACCCGTCCGAGCGGCATCTGCTCCAGGTAGTCGTCGAGCAGCGCGCCGCCGGCGGTGATGGAGGCCATGAGCTCGTCGTCGATGATCCCGGGCGCCACGGCGTTGACCCGGATGCCGAGCGGGCCGAGCTCCTCGGCGGCCGTCTCGGCGAGGAAGCAGATGCCGGCCTTGGACACGCCGTAGGCCCACAGGTGCGGATGGGGGAAACGGCCGGCGCCCGAGGACATGAGGACGATGGAGCCGGGCCGCCCTGGGCCTGCATGGCGGCGGCGCCGTGCTTCACGCAGATGACCGAACCCATCAGGTTGAGGTCGATGGTGGCCCGCACCGCGGCGACGTCGGCGGTGAGCACGGAGCCGAGGTGCAACGAGCCGCCGGCGCAGGCGAAGAGGCCGTCGATGCGACCGGTGACCTCGGCGGTGGCCGCCACGGCTGCGGCGACCTGGTCCTCGACGGTGACGTCGGCGACGATGTAGCGGGCGGTGGCGCCACCGGTGGCCGCCGAGGCGATGCGCTCGGTGGCGTCGACCAGCTTCTGCTCGGTGCGGCCGCAGATCGTCACGTGCGCGCCGTCGGCGGCGAACCGCTCCGCCGTGGCGAGCCCGATGCCGCTCCCGCCTCCGGTGACGAGGATGGACCAGCCGGCGATGCCCGCCGGCGCCTCGTCGGCGCCGGGCATCAGACGGGGCCGATGCCGAGCGGGCGCGCTCGGGCGTGAACGCGACCGGCATCTACTCGATCCCCGAGATGAAGTTGGCCTGCGCGGCGCGGCAGCCGGCCCGCTCGGTGGCCAGGCGCAGGTCGGGGAGGCGGGCGAGCACCCGCTCGAACATGACCCGGAGCTCAAGCCGGGCAAGCTGGTTGCCCAGGCAGAAGTGCGCCCCGAAGCCGAAGGCCACGTGCGGGTTCGGGCTGCGGGTGATGTCGAAGGTGTCCGGGTCCTCGAAGACGGCCTCGTCGCGGTTGGCCGACGGGTACAGGAGGAGGAGCTCCTGGCCCGCCTTGATCTTCGCTCCGGCCAGCTCGACGTCGCGAGTAGCGGTGCGGGCCATGTTCTTGATCGGCGTGACCCAGCGCAGCATCTCCTCGACCGTGCCCGGCATCAGTCCGGCGGGATCGGCCGACAATCGCTCCAGCTGGTCCGGGTGGGCCAGGAGCTCCTCCATGCCCCCGCTGATGACGTGGCGGGTCGTCTCGTCGCCGCCGATCAGGATCAACAGGGTCTCGTGGACGAGCGAGTCGTCGTCGAGCGAGTCGCCGTCTACCTCGGCATGGCAGAGCACGCCGACCAGGTCGTCGCGGTTGCCACTGGCCCGGCGATCGTCGAATACGGGGTGGATGTACTCGGAGTACTGGACGAACGCGTTCGTCGCGTTGGTCATGGCGTCGGGGTCGGGGGAGCCCTGGCCCTTGAGCATGTCGTCGGACCACCGCAGCAGGTCGTCGCGGTCGTCGGGTGCCACGCCGAGCATGTCGCCGATCATGATGATGGGCAGCGGCGCCGCGATGTCCCGCACGAAGTCGCAGCGGCCCTCCTCACAGACTTCGTCGATGAGGGCGTCGCAGACCATCCGGAGCTTGTCCTCCATGGCGCGCACCCGCTTGGGGGTGAAGCCCTCCGAGACGAGCCGCCGCCGGCGGACGTGCTCCGGCGCATCGAAGTCGATCATCATCGGAATGGGCGGGAACTTGGGCCGGATCCCCCCGGCGTTGGAGAAGGACTCGGTGTCGAGGGAGGCCGCCTTGACGGCGGCGTAGCTGGCCACACCCCACAGATCGTTGGGCTCGTCGTAGTACACGGGGGCGTTGGCCCTCATCCAGGCGAAGGCGTCGTGGGGCTCCCGCCCGAAGAACACCCCGCTCATCAGGTCGATCCCGAGGCTCTCCGGTGCGGTGGTCACGGCCGAGACGATATCCCCCGGGTGGGTATGGTTGTCCCATGGCCGACCAGGCGACCTTCACCGACGTCGCGATGGAATTCATGCCCGGGTTGTACTCGGCCGCCCTCCGGATGACCCGCAACCGGGCCGACGCCGAGGACCTGGTTCAGGAGACCTACCTGAAGGCGTACCGCTCCTACGGCTCCTTCACCGAGGGGACCAACTTGCGGGCCTGGCTGTACCGCATCCTCACCAACACCTACATCAACAACTACCGGGCCGCCCAGCGACGCCCGGAGCTGGCCGATGTCGAGGACGTCGAGGACCTCTATCTCTACAAGCGGCTGGCCGGCTCGGGCGGCAGCGATCCGGGGCGCTCGGCCGAGGACGAGGCGCTGGAGCGGTTCACCGACGAGGACGTGAAGGCTGCGCTCGAGGCGCTGCCCGAGGCGTTCCGCATGGCCGTGCTCCTGGCTGACGTGGAGGGCTTCAGCTACAAGGAGATCTCAGAGATCACCGATGTGCCCATCGGCACCGTCATGAGCAGGATCCACCGGGGAAGAAAGGCTCTCCAGAAGGCGTTGCACGATGTGGCAGAGGCGCGCGGACTTGTCGGTAGCGTGCCCGGGGGGTCGAGGGAGTGAGCGAGGACGTGGGCAAGAGCGACGACACCACAGGCGGGACCGTGGACGCGGGCGCCCTCTTTGGGGTTTCCGTCGACTGCGAGGAAGCGGTGCACGAGCTGTACCACTATCTCGACGGAGAGCTGACGGAGGAGCGCCGCGAAGAGATCCGTGTCCATCTCGACTGGTGCGGGCCCTGCAGCGGCGCGGCGGACTTCGAAGCCGAGTTGCGCAGGGTCATCGCGAACCGCTGCAAGGACCGCGTGCCCGACAGCCTGATCCGGCGCGTGGCCGAGGCAATCGACGAAGAAAGCCGACAGCACGACGGCGAGCGCTGACGTCTCGCCGACGAACCCCGAAGCCGTCACCGACGCTCCCGACATGGTGGACTGGGCCCTGGCCCAGCGGGTGGCGACGGGCGCCCTCATTCTCAAGCCCGCACCCGCGACCTACCGCTCCCGCGATCTGCAGGGGCAGTTCGACGACCTGACCGCGCGGGCGGAGACGTTGGTGAGCGAGGCCACCGGCCTGCACTCGGCCCACGGGATGGCGAGGGCCAAGGTGACCGACCGAGGCGACTGGGCCGCGGCCAACGTGCGCTCCGTGGAGCGTCTCGTGGGGCCCGCCATGCTGGAGCTGCAGCGCAAGCGCGGGTCCGCGTTCGGCGGCCCGTCCCTCGTCGTGGGCCGAGCGGTCGCCGGGACTCAGCTCGGCCTGATGCTGGCGTACATGGCGACACGGGTGCTCGGCCAGTACGACCTGCTGATCAACGACGAGGCGCCCGAGGACCAGGACCTGGTCTCTTACGTCGGCCCGAACATCGTCGCGGTCGAAGCGCAGTACGGGTTCGAGCCGAGAGAGTTCCGCCTGTGGCTCGCGCTGCACGAGGTGACCCACCGGCTCCAGTTCACCGCCGTGCCGTGGCTGCGCGACCACTTCGTCGGGCTGGTGACCCAGTTGCTCGGGCCGCTCTCGGGCGATCCGGCCGGGTTGGCCGAGATGCTGCGCCGGGCCGCTGACGGGCTGCGGGCCGGGCGCAACCCGGCCAGTGACGGCGGCGTGATCGGCATGCTGGCCACTCCCGAGCAGCGGCTCGCCCTGTCGAAGATCTCGGGGATGATGAGCCTGCTGGAGGGCCACGGCGACGTGACCATGGACCGGGCGGGGGCCGGCGAGGTCCCAGGGGCGGCGCACTTCTCCCAGGTGCTGCACGAGCGCCGGACCCAGGCGAGGGGTCTGACCAAGCTGATGTCGAAACTCCTCGGCCTCGACGCCAAGATGCGCCAGTACGCCGAGGGCGAGCGCTTCGTCGAGTCGGTCGAGGCCGCCGGCGGGACGGCCCTGCTGGCCCGCGTGTGGGAGGGGCCCGAGTGGCTGCCCACACTCGAAGAGATCCGCGAGCCGGCGGCCTGGGTGGCCCGAGCCGGTGGGTGAGGGGGGCTCGAGCCTTCCCCCCACCCTCGTCCCCGACCTGCTGAGCCGGTGCACCTTCCCGCCGGCGGGCGACCCGTTGGCCTGCGCGGTGTCGGGGGGTGCCGATTCGCTCGCCCTGCTCGTCCTGGCCACCGCCGCCGGGTGCGACGTGACCGCGATCCACGTCGACCACGGGCTGCGCGCCGGCTCGGCGGCCGAGGCCGAGGTGGTGCGGGACGCGGCGGCACGGTTCGGCGCCCGCTACGAGGGCCACCGGGTCTCCGTGCCCGCTGGGCCGAATCTCGAGGCCCGGTCCCGGTCGGCCCGCTTCGGCGCGCTGCCGGCAGACGTGGCGACCGGGCACACCATGGACGACCAGGCGGAGACCATCCTGATCAACCTGCTGCGGGGCGCCGGGGCCGACGGGTTGGCGGGCATGGAACCGGGTGGCCGGCACCCGCTGCTCGCCCTGCGACGGAGCGAGACCCACGCACTGTGCGCCGCGGTGGGCCTGGCGCCGGTGTGCGACGAGAGCAATGCCGACCCTGTGTTCGTCCGGAACCGGGTGCGCCACGAGTTGCTCCCGCTCTGCGCGCAGGTGGCCGGTCGTGACCCCGTCCCGCTGTTGGCCCGCCAGGCCGGCGTGCTGCGCGCCGAGGTCGCGCTCCTGGACACGCTGGCGGCCCAGGTGCTGCCCGACCCCGCGGATGCCCGGGCGGTGGCCGGGGCCGACCGGGCTCTGGCCCGCCGGGCCCTGCGGCGCTGGTTGCGGGACGCGGGTGACTCCGGGCACCCGCCGTCGCTGGCCGAAGTCGAGCGCAGCCTGGCCGTCGCCGCGGGCGCGGCTGTGGGGACCGAGCTGGCGGGAGGCCGGCGGGTGCGCCGTTCGGGCGGCCGGCTCCGGGTCGAGCCGGGACGACGCTCCGGTAGTGTCACGCCGGTGACCCTCGACGAGTCCGGAGCGGGCGTCCCGTCCTGGGCTGCAGCCGATGTGGGACCGGTGTTGGTCGACGCCGAGAGCCTGGCGGTGCGGGTGGCCGAGCTCGGTGCCGAGATCACGGAGGACTACGCCGGTGAGCCACCGCTGCTGGTGGCCGTGCTCAAGGGCGCCATGCTCTTCATGAGTGACCTCTGCCGGGCCATCGCCCTGCCGGTGGACGTCGACTTCATGGCGGTGTCCTCCTACGGCAGCGCCACGAAGACGTCGGGGGTGGTCCGCATCGTCAAGGACCTCGACTCCGAGCTCGACGGCCGTCACGTGCTGGTCGTGGAGGACATCATCGACAGCGGCCTGACGTTGAACTACCTCCGGCGCTACCTCACGGCCCGCCAGCCCAAGAGCGTGGAGATCTGCGCGCTCCTGGTGAAGGAGGGCGAGCAACGGGTCGACCTCGACCTGCGTTACATCGGCTTCACCATCCCGCCCGAGTTCGTCGTGGGCTACGGCCTCGACGTGGCGGAGCGCTATCGGAACCTGCGCGGGGTCCACTGCTACAAGGGGGCACAACAGTGAGTGTCGACGTCGAGCGGGTGCGGGCGGCCGTGTCCGAGTTGTTGATCGCCATCGGGGAGGATCCCGGCCGGGACGGCCTGCTGGCCACTCCCATACGCGTTGCCGCCATGTACGAGGAGCTCTTCTCCGGCCTGCACGACGACCCCGCCCGTCATCTGGAGGTCACGTTCGCGGCAGAGCACGACGAGATGGTGATGGTGCGCGACATCCCGTTCGCGTCGCTGTGCGAGCACCACCTGGTGCCGTTCCTCGGCAAGGCCCACGTCGCTTACATCCCGGCCGAGGACGGCCGCATCACCGGCCTGTCAAAGTTGGCCCGCCTGGTCGACGGTTACGCCCGGAGGCTGCAGGTGCAGGAACGGATGACGACGCAGATCGCGGACGCCATCGCCGCGGTGCTGTCACCCGCGGCGTGCTCGTCGTCATTGAGGCCGAGCACCTGTGCATGTCGATGCGGGGAGTCAAGAAGCCCGGCACGGTCACGGTGACCTCGTCGGTGCGCGGCCTCTTCCGCTCCGACGTCGCCACCCGGGCGGAGGCCATGCAGTTCATCCGGGGGCACTGAGACCGGTGCGCCCGCACGCCGGGCGCCCCCTCGTCATGGGCGTGCTCAACGTGACGCCCGATTCCTTCTCGGACGGGGGTCGTTACCTCACCCTCGAGGCCGCCGTCGCCCGGGGCCTCGAGATGATGGACGCCGGGGCCGACGTGATCGATGTGGGCGGGGAGTCGTCGCGGCCAGGGGCCGAACCCGTCCCGGTCGACGTCGAGCTGGCACGCGTAGTGCCGGTCGTCGAGGCGCTGGCCGGCGCCGTCCGGCGTACCGGGCGCCGCGTGCGGGTATCGGTGGACACCATCAAGCCCGAGGTGGCCACGGCCGCGGTGGGGGTGGGTGCGAGCCTCGTGAACGACATCTCGGCCTCGCTGTGGGAGGTTGCGGCCGCGGCCGGGGCCGGCTGGGTGGCCATGCACATGCAGGGCCGGCCGCGCACAATGCAGGAAGACCCGCGGTACGAGGACGTGGTCGGCGAGGTGCGGACCTTCGTGCTCGAGCGCGCCCGGCGGGCGCTGGCGGCCGGGGTGGGCGAGGTCTGGATCGACCCCGGCATTGGGTTCGGCAAAACTCCCGCCCACAACCTGTCGCTGCTGCGGCATCTCCCCGGCCTGGTGGAGGCGGCCTCGGGCGCCGGCTGCGCCGGGGTGACGGTGGGGACGAGCCGTAAGCGCTTCCTCGGGATACTGGCGAACCCGGGCTCACCCGAGCCGGCTCCGGTGGAGGAGCGGGGTGAGGGATCGCTGGCCACGGAGGCCGCAGCCCTGGTGGCGGGGGTGGGGATGCTGCGGGTCCACGACGTGGCGGCGACGGTGCGGATGGCACGGCTGTATGGTCCTGCCGCATGAAGGGAAAGTGGGCGGCCGGCATCCCGCCTCGGAACTTCACCTGGGTCATCACGGATCACCTGGCCGTCAGCGAGCGGCCGGGCGGGTTCGCGGTCAACCACCGCCGGGTGCGCCGCCAGGAGGAGATCATCTGGCTACGCGTCCAGGGATTCGGGCGCGTCGTCTCGCTGTTGCCGTCGCCCCACAACCTGGCCGCGTACGAAGAGGAGGGGCTGGCCTGGGCCCACTACCCGCTCGAGCGCTCCGGGGACCCGCGGCCCGTTCTGGCCTCTTGTTACCGGGACATCGACGAGTCCCTGGCTGCCGGGCTGCGGATCCTGGTGCACCAGGACGAGTTGGGCGACCGGGTCATGGGTGTGCTGGCCGGGTACCTGGTCTGGTCGGAGCGCATCGGGAACCAGCCCCAGGCCGTGGCGCTGGTCGAGCACGTGGTGGGGCACGCGATGGGCGAGCCGGGCCGCGAGCTGCTGTCGGAGCTGGAGGGCATGCCGTCGCGCGGTCAGCTGCGGTGACCGACAGGATCGAGATCCGTGACCTCCGGGTGACGGGGACCCACGGCGTGCTTCCCGAGGAGCGGGAGCGGGCGCAGCCCTTCTCGGTCGACATCGTGGCGTGGGTGGACATGATTGCGGCCCAGCAGAGCGACGACCTGGCCGACACGGTCGACTACGGGTCCCTGGCCCAGGCCGCGGCCGACATCGTGGGTGGGCGGTCCTACCGCCTGCTCGAGGCCCTGGCCGGCCGTCTGGCCAGCGCCCTGCTGATATTGGATTCCCGCCTGGAGGCGGTCGAGGTGACGGTGCGAAAGCTGCACCCGCCGCTGGCCCTCGACGTGGGCTCGACCGGGGTCAGGGTGCGGCGCGCCCGCTGATGACCGGGCCGGCACCGCCGCCCTGGCGTGCCTTCATCGGGCTGGGCTCGAACCTGGGGGACCGGCGGGCGCTGCTGCGCCAGGCGGTGGACGGCCTGGGCGCCCGGGGCGACGTCGTCGGCGTCTCACCGCTCTACGAGACAGATCCCGTCGGCGGCCCGGAGGGGCAGGGCCCGTACCTCAACCTGGTGGTCGAGCTGTCGCACGCCCGACACGCCCCGCCAGCTCCTGGAGCGCTGCCGTGCCCTCGAGTCGGCGGGCGGGCGGGTGCGCTCGGTGCGCCGGGGCCCGCGGACCCTCGATGCCGACGTGCTGTGGGTGGAGAGCTGGCAGGTGGACGAGGACGACCTCACCGTCCCGCACCCACGCCTGTGGGAGCGCCGCTTCGTGGTGCAGCCCCTGGCGGACCTGGCCCCCGACCTGGTCACCCCCGGAATGCTCGAAGCATCTGGCGGGGACGTGACGCGGGTGGGCCGTCTGTAGAGGAAGGTCGCGTCGCGGAGAGTGCGAGAGCGCCGACCCCGACGACGTCATGCGGACAGCCGACGTGGCTCGAGTCCGGGATCGGGGGCGAGCCAGCGAGACGGAAAACCATGGCAATCGGCGTTCGATCAGGGTAAGTTTCGTGTCCCGCTGTTCGGGGGGGTCGGTAATGGTTGGGTTTCCAGGGCGACAGAGATCTGACGACGACCGGGGAGCGGCTGACATGGACGAGGTACCGCGTGATGGCGGAGACGTGATGCCCTCCCACACAGCCCCGGCGCCGCAACGAACCGTGTTCATCAACTACCGCCACGAGGACACGGCGGGTGAGGCACTGCTGCTGTACACCACACTCGCCGCACGCTTCGGTCCGGAGAACGTCTTTCTCGACGTGCAAAGCCTCACTGCCGGTGCGGAGTGGCTCAAGGAGATCCGTGGCAGTGGCGCCCGGGGAGGGGCGTTCCTGGCTCTCATCGGCAACCAGTGGCTCGGCAACCTGCAGGCGAGGCGCGCCGCGCAAGTCGGGGCCAATGCAGCCCACGAAGACTACGTCTGCCGGGAGATCGAGTGGGCACTCCGGGATTGGCCGGGCCAAGTGATCCCCGTGCTCGTCGGAACGTCGATGCCCGACGCCGCCAAGCTCCCGCGATCCATCAGGGCGATCACCACCAAGAACGCATTCGAGTTGCGTCACAGCTCGTTCGATCCGGACGCGGCGCGTCTGATGGAGGCGATCGAGGGCCAAGTCGCAAGTGCGAGCGGACCATCCGACGATCCGTCCGGACTCGTCGCGGATCCACCGCTCGAGACTGGCCTCACGATCGAGAAGCCCGACGACATCGGGCCGGCGCACAGCGAGCCCGAAGCGGCCGACGTCATTCCATCCGGGATCAGTGCACCCGGAAAGGACCACTATGAGCAGGTCGCAATGGAGATGCTCTACGGCACGGTTGTGCCCATCCTGGGTTCGCATGTGTGCGGGACGATCCCGGACGCAGAGGAGCTCGCGTCGTACATCGCCACCGAGTACGGCCTGCCCCAGCTCGGCTCGAATGCCGACCTCGCGGAGGTGGCGCAGTACGTGGCTGTCACCGTTGGCGAGGGCAACCTTCGCAAGGCGGTGAGGAAGGCGCTGCGGGAACGACAGCCGACGCCGGTCCACAGGTTCTTGGCCAGACTCCCCAAGGCGTTCCAGTCACTGGGCGTAGAGCCGATGCACCAGTTGATCATCACGAGCAATTACGACGACGCCCTCGAACGTGCCTTCGACGATGAACACGAGCCCTTCGATCTCGCGGTGTACATGGCGCAGACCGGTCAGTTCGTGCATTATCCCTGGAGATCGGAGGACGGCGACATGCAGGGAATTCCGATCACCACGCCCAACACGTACAACGGGTTCCCCATCGACCCCGACGAAGGCGAACTCGAGCACACGGTGATCGTGAAGATCCACGGTGGCACCGACGTGTCGACAGAGCAGGCCAACCGGGGGGAGGGCTACGTCCTCACCGAGGACCAGTACATCGACTACCTCCCCAACGACGACATCCGGTCGGTCGTGCCGATTCAGGTCCTCAACAAGCTGAGGGACAGCCACAACCTGTTCCTCGGGTACCGCATGCGGACGTGGAACGAGCGGATCTTCCTGCGACGACTGTGGCACACGTACCCGCTCTCGGAGAGGTCATGGGCGATCGAGGGGAATCCCGATGTCTTTGAGCGGGACGGGTGGGGCATGACCTCCACCCAATTGTTCGGGTGCGCTCTGAACGCCTACGTGGAGCAGTTGAGAGCCGCGCTCGACAGCCGACGGATGTCTCACGCCTAGCCGACGTCGCTGCTAGAGGGGGAACACATGACATCGGTACTCGACCCGGCAATTCCCGCCGTGAACGGCAAAGGGGCGGTCACCGACTGCCCCTTCCCTGGGCTCAACTTCTACAGAGAGGCGGACACACGGTGGTTCTTCGGGCGAGAGGCTGAGCGTCGGACGATATCGGCCAACCTGCGTGGGGGTCGCCTCACGTTGTTGTACGCCGAGAGCGGTGTGGGGAAGAGTTCTCTGCTCCGCGCCGGCGTGGCCTCAAAGCTCCTCGAGGTCGCCGGCAAGCAGATCGAAGCCGGCCGTCGCCCGCAGTATCTGCCGGTCGTGTTCAAGGAGTGGAAGGACGAGCCGGCCGACGCACTGGCCCGGGCCATCGCCGCCTCGGTCCGCCACGACGGCTCGGGTCCGGGACCCGAGCCCATGGCGAATGCCCGTCTGATCGATGTGGTCCGCACGGCAAACGAATCGACAGGCGCCACCCTCCTGGTGATCCTCGACCAATTCGAGGAGTACTTCGTCTACAGGGTTCAGGAGCACGATCCGGGGCGGTTCGGACGGGAGCTGGCCGAGTGCGTCAACAGCACTGACACGCGAGCCAACTTCCTGATTGCGATCCGCGAGGACGCGTACGCCGGGCTCGGCGATCTCTTCGCCGGCCAGATCGCCAACGTCTACGGCAACTACCTCCACCTCGACCACCTCACGCGCCAAGAGGGCCGTGCCGCGATCACTGGCCCGGTCCATCTCTACAACGCCGAGCACCCGGGCGAGACGGTCGAGTTGGAGGATGGGCTGGTCGACGCCGTCCTCGAGCAGGTGGCTACCGGCGGGACACCGGTCACGAACGGGGACACTCCCGGTGACGCGAGCAGGTTCGTCTCCGCCCCGCTCCTCCAGCTCGTGATGCGGGCGATCTGGGACCACGAGCGGGCGCAGTCGTCGCGGGTCCTCCGCCTCTCCAGCTTGTCCGAGCTCGACGTCGCCTCCATCGTGGATGCATACCTGGGTAACGCGCTGGAGGCGCTCAGCCGCAAGGAGCGAACAGTGGTGACGGAGGTCTTCGACCACCTCGTCACGGCCTCGGGCGGCAAGATCGCCGAACCGGTGGCCGACCTCGCCGCCCGGACAGGTTACGACGAGGCGATCGTTGGCTCCGTGTTGGAGAAGCTCGACGACGCCCACATCGTCCGTCCAGTTCCCGCTCCGCCCGACAAGGATCCCCAGCGTTACCGCCGCTACGAGATCTACCACGACGTCCTGTCCCCTGCCATCAACCGCGCCATTGAGAACAAGATGGCCGAGCAGCGGCTGCGCCGGGCACGCCGGATCCTTGGGGCATCGCTCGTGGTCCTCCTCGCGGTGGTGGTGGCGGCGGGCAGCCTCCTGGTGCTGTGGCGGAGGTCGGTCCACGAGCGCGACGTCGCCGAGTCGACGCGACTCGCGGCGGTGGCCGAGGCCGATACCAGCGTGGATCCCGAGCTCGCCACCCTCCTTGCATTGAACGCCGAGAGGATCTCACCGACCCCCCAGGCCTACGGCGCCCTGGCTAACGCGCTCCCCGCCATTCAGGAGATCTGGACCAGGCAACCCAAAGACACGTTGGGAGCGCAAACCGCAGCCTTCAGTCCCGACGGGAAATTCGTGATGGTGGGTACGAGCGGTGGGCAGGTCGACCGTTTCGACCTTGCCGGACACGCGGAAGACATCAGTCCCTTCCGCAATGATACGAAAGCGATCACGTCCACCGCCTACAGCCGCGACGGGTCGACGCTTCTCGTGGCCAATGCGGACGGAAAGGTGGGTCTCCGCAACGCAACGACCGGGACAGCGCTCCCCGCCCCCCAGAAGCCCCCGGAAGGATGGGGAACCTACGTGGAAGACGCTGTCTACAACGCTCAGTCCACCGAGTTCGCTGCGGCCGACTACCACGCGTCCGGCGAGACGCTGGATATCTGGTCGGCCTCAGGTCACTTTCTCCGAGATATCTTCCTGCCGAGAACGGCGGTCTACAGCCTCGCGATCAGCCAGGACGGCTCGGAGATCGCGGCGGCCGAGGACACGGGGGTCGTCGCTTTCTACAACGTGCTCACCGGTCAACCGGCGCGGCCTTCGTTGCCCATGCAGGGTACCAACGTCCATGGCATTGAGTTCAGCCCGGACGGGGGCTCCCTCCTTGCCGCGTACGACAACGACAGCGTCATCGACTGGAACTTGGCCACGGGAACCGCCGCGCACGAGTTCACGATCATCGGCGGCGTGCTTCAGGCTGTGTTCGGGGATCACGGGCACGAGGTCATCGCGACGTCCGGTATCGGAACGGCCACGGTGTGGAATGTGAGCACCGGTTCCCTGGTCACCGAGTTGCGATCCAACCTCGGGCCCATCGAAGCCGCCGCGATGGACCCGGCGGGATCCAAGATCGTCACGGCCAACAACCAAGGTGCCGTGTCCATGTGGTACGCAAACCCGCATGCTGCGTCAGTGGACAAGACTGTCACACTCCCGACCCAGGACGGAACGATTTCCAGCATGGTGCAGGACCCGAGCACGGGCGATGTCTATGCGACAACCAGTGCAGCATTGCTCGTGCAGTGGGACCCGCGCAGTAGCGCGACGCGCGTCATCGCACGAGACGCGCTGAGCGTCACGGTCGTCCCCGGCCGGAGGCTCCTCGCCGTCAGCGGCAACCGCACGGTGGTGGCATGGTCGCTCCCCGGCCTGCGTCCAATGTCGATCGCCGATCCGCCCACCGGCGTGAGTGCCTTGGGTTACTGGCCCAGAAGTCATCTCTTCGTCATTGGGGTGAAGGACGGCTTCAAGGTCGGACGGTCCGTCGACCTTGGCCGCGATCATCTCATCCGGACGAGCGTGAGCGGAACTTATTACTTGGATCTGAATTCTGCCGGCACCAAACTCTTGGTCGCCACGAAGAAGGGGTCCGAACTGCACATCTTCAGCACGTCGAATGGCCAACCGATGGCACACTTCAGTGTGCATCCCGTCGGGTTCCACCCCCAGAACCAAGTCCTCAACGACGCCGAGTTCAGCGAGGACTCCTCCCGGGTCGTCGTTGCCGAGAGTGGCGGCAACGCCTACGTCCTCGATGCCAACTCCGGCGCGCAGGAGGCAGCGATCGGCGTCGACACGGCCTACTTGAGCTGCGCAAGCTTCGCACCGAACAACGACAACGAGATCGTCGCCGGGGGCAGTGACGGCACGGCCCGGATCTGGGACGTAGCGTCGAACACCCAGTTGCAGGTGCTGCCCGACCCCCGGGCGACCTTGGTCTCGAGCTGCGGGTTCAATCGGAGCGGGAAAGAGGTCCTGACGTCAAGTGACGGCGGCACGCTCCGCCTGTGGGCCGTGACACCGTCGGAGAGTGCGCTCGTTCGAGAGGCCACGGCAACGATCGACCGGGTGGCGCCACCGTGGGTCAGGAATTCCCTCGTCAAGACGTGTGATTGCAATGGGTCGTGATCACTCTTGCTCGGGCGCCCGACCTCGTGACATCGGAGCAGCTGAGGGGCTCTGGTGGCACGGTCGCTTTTGTGGGTAATCTATAGACGTCGTTATCTTCGATCGTCTGTAGGCGAACGGCACCCGAGAGGGGCTGGAACGCCGAAGGAGGTCAGATGCACTCCATCCGGATCATCGGTCCCGGTCGGGCCGGCACGTCCCTCGCCGCCGCGCTGTCGGCGCGCGGCTGGGCGTTCGCCGGTTTCCTCGGCCGCCACGACGAGCTCGCCCGCGCCGCGGAAGGCGTGGATTTGCTCGTCATCTCCACGCCCGACGACGCCGTCGCCGACGTTGCGGCGGCGGTCAGGCCCGTCCCGGGGACCACCGTGGTCCACCTGTCCGGCTCGCTGGGGCTTGACGCGCTGGACCCACATCCCCTGCGGGCGGCGGTGCACCCGCTGGTGCCGCTGCCCAACGGCGAGGTCGGTGCCGCCCGCCTGTGCTCGGGCGTGACGTTCGCCGTGGCCGGCGCCCCGGTGGCGCGGGACATGGTGGACTGCCTCGGGGGCCGGGTGGTCGAGGTGGCCGACGAGGACCGGGCGGCCTACCACGCCGCCGCCTGCATCGCCGCCAACCATGTCGTGGCGCTCCTCGGCCAGGTGGAGCGGGTCGCCGCCTCCGTGGGGCTGGACCTCGAGTCGTTCCTCCCGCTGACCCGGGCGGCCGTCGACGACGTGGCGGCGCTGGGGGCGGGCCCCGCGCTGACCGGCCCGGCCCGACGCGGCGACTGGGCGACGCTCAGCCGCCATCTCGACTCCTTGCCCGAGTCCGAGCGCGCCGGCTACCAGGCCGGGGCGGCGCTGGCCACCCGTCTGGCCCACGCGGACGCCGCAGCCTCGGACGCCACCGCCTCGGACCCCGCAGCCCCGGACGCCGCAGCCTCGGACGCCACCGCGCCGGCGGAGCCGGCGTCGGTGTAGGAGGAGCGACGGTGGAGGTCGTCGAGTCTGCCGCCCGTTGCCGTGCCCTGCTGGACCGGGCCCGCGCCACCGGCCGCGTGGTCGGTCTGGTGCCCACCATGGGCGCGCTGCACGACGGGCACACCTCGCTGCTGGCCCGGGCCAAGGCGGAGTGCGACGTGGTGGCGGTCAGCATCTTCGTGAACCCGCTCCAGTTCGGTGACCCCGAGGACATCGCGCACTACCCGAGGACGCTCGAGCGCGACCTGCTCGTGTGCGCGGGGTCCGGGGCCGACGTCGTTTTCGTCCCGGGCGTGCGCGAGATGTACCCGTCGTGGCCCGCTGCGCCCTCGACGACCGTGTCCGTGCGTGGCGTCAGCGATGCCTGGGAGGGTGCCGCACGTCCGGGTCATTTCGACGGCGTGGCCACAGTGGTGGCGAAGCTGTTCGCCATCGCCGGACCCTGCCGGGCCTACTTCGGCCTGAAGGACTTCCAGCAGCTGGCGGTCGTGCGGCGCATGGCGCTCGAGCTCTCCCTGCCGGTGGAGGTGGTCGGGTGCCCCATCGTGCGCGAGGCCGACGGCCTGGCGATGTCCAGCCGCAACGTCCGGCTCTCCGCGGCCGAGCGCGAGGCCGCCACCGTGCTCTCTCGGGCCCTGGCCGCCGGCCGCACCGCACTGGGCAACGGTGAGCGCTCGGGAGCGGCGCTGGGGCAGGCGATGCGCGCCGTCGCCGCCGCCGAGCCGCTGGTGGCACTCGACTACGCCGTCGCGGTCGACGCCGACTCGCTGGAAGAGGTGGTCGCCGTCGGCGACGCGGGGTCGCTGCGCCTGCTGATCGCCGGCCAGCTGGGGCCGGTCAGGCTCATCGACAACAGCGCCGCCCTCGACGCGGCCGACGAAGTCCGTACCGTGCCCGGGGCGAACGGGCAGGCACGCCAACTCGAAAGGATCGGGTGAGCCGATGCGCCGCCGCATGATGAAGTCCAAGATCCACCGGGCCACGGTGACCGGGGCCAACCTGCACTACGTGGGCTCGGTGTCCATCGACACCGAGCTGATGGCGCTGGCGGACATCGTGCCCTACGAGCAGGTCGCCGTGCTCGACATCGACAACGGCGCGCGCTTCGAGACCTACGCCATCGAGGGTGAGCGCGGCCAGATCTGCCTCAACGGCGCGGCGGCGCGGCTGGTGGCACCGGGCGACAAGGTGATCATCATCACCTACGCCGACTACGAGCGCGCCGAGCTCGAGGCGTACGTGCCCCGCGTCGTGCACGTCGACGCGCGCAACCGCGTGATCGACGAGGTGTCGGCCCAGCTCGACGCCGAGCTCACGCTGAACGAACCGGCGTGACCGCGGGGGCCCGGCGCGGACCCTTCGATGTCCTGGTCCTGGGCAGCGGGGTCGCCGGCCTGTCGGCCGCGGT
The DNA here is from genome assembly GCA_963764305.1 of uncultured Acidimicrobiaceae bacterium. GTDB lineage: Bacteria > Actinomycetota > Acidimicrobiia > Acidimicrobiales > RAAP-2 > Bog-473. The sequence goes on from CAVXSD010000010.1 coordinate 953,215, forward strand.
GCGGCTGGCCGGACCGGGCGGGCCCTCACCGTCGCTCTCCCTCGGCGTCCTGACCAAGGGCGCGCTCTCCCAGTCGGCGACGCGCTGGGCCCAGGGCGGGGTTGCCGCGGTGCTCGGCGCCGACGAGGACTCGACCGACCTGCACCTCGCCGACACGCTGGCGGCCGGGGCCGGCCTGTGCGACGAAGAGGCCGTGCGGATTCTGGTCGACGAGGGCCCTGGGCGCGTGCACGAGCTGATCGCGCTCGGCGTCGAGTTCGACCGCGAGTCGACCGGACTGCTGGCGCTGGCCCGCGAGGGGGGCCACTCCCGCCCGCGCGTCGTGCACGCCGGCGGGGCCGCCACCGGCGCCGAGGTCGAGCGGGCTCTCGTCGACGCGACCTACCGCTCGGCCAGCGCCGTGCTGGAGGGCTGGTTCGCGCTCGACCTCCTGGTCGAGGGCGGCCGCTGCGTGGGCGTGTGGGCCCGGCCGCCGGGCGGGGGTGGCCCGGTCGAGGTACGGGCGGACCAAGTCGTGCTGGCCACCGGCGGCGCCGGCCAGCTCTTCTCCGTCACGACCAACCCCCCCGAGTCCACCGGCGACGGCGTGGCGATGGCCCTGCGCGCCGGCGTGCCGACGTCCGACGTGGAGTTCGTCCAGTTCCACCCGACCGCCCTGCACCACCCGGCCATGCCCCGCCCGCTGCTCTCCGAGGCGCTGCGCGGCCACGGCGCGCTGCTGCGCGACCGAGATGGCGAGCGCTTCGTCGACGAGCTGGCGCCCCGCGACGTCGTCAGCCGGGCCATGGCCGCCCGCATGACCGAGCAGGGCGTCGACCACCTCTGGCTCGACGCGACGGGGCTCGAGCGTTTCTCGGCGCGCTTCCCGACCATTGACGCCTCGCTCTCGTCCATCGGCCTGGACCCCCAACGCGACTGGCTGCCGATCGCCCCGGCGGCCCATCACCTGTCGGGCGGGGTGGTCGCCGACCTGTGGGGTGCCACGGCCTTGCCCGGGCTGTGGGCCGTGGGCGAGGTGGCCTGCACCGGGGTGCACGGGGCCAACCGGTTGGCTTCCAACTCACTGCTCGAGGGCATGGTCTTCGGCGCCCGGCTGGCCGAGCGCATACCCTCGGGAGCCCCGAGCCCCGAGCCGAGTGGCGCGCTGCGTGCCGTGCTGGGCGAGGAGCCGATCGACGGCATCGGGTGCACGTTCCTGGGACCGCCGGCCGGTGCCGCACCACCCGCGCCGGACGGATTGCCGGGCGTGGACGTGACCAAGTTGCGCGACACGGTGCAGCGGGCCATGACGCGGGGTGCGGGCGTCGTGCGCAGCGCCGAGTCGTTGGCCGGGGCGCGGGCGGTCGTGGACGACGCCACCTCCGCGCTGGGGGACGCGACGGCCTCCGTCGCCGCCGGAGAGCTGGCCAACCTGCTGCGGGTGGCGGACGCGCTGTTGGCCTCCGCGCTGGCCCGCACCGAGAGCCGGGGCGCCCACGCCCGGGCCGAGTACCCCGCCGCCGACCCGGCGTGGCGGCGGCGGCTGGTGCACGGTCGCGCCGCCGTCGCGGAGGTACAGCCCCGTGGGTGAGGACGAGGAGACGTACGCGCGGGTGGTCGGCGAGGCCGTCGGCCGCGCCCTGGCGGAGGACCTGGGTCCCGAGGGCGACCTGACGGCGGCCCTGGTGCCCGGGCACGTGCACGCGCACTTCGCACTGCGGGCCCGCCGCGCCGGCGTCCTGGCGGGCGCGGCGTGCGCCACGGAGACCTTCCGGCGCGTCGGCCCGGAGGTCGAGTTGGTGTGGCTGGCGGGCGACGGCGACGAGCTGGCCGCGGGAGACACGGTGCTCGAGGTGACCGGACCGTTGCGGCCGATCCTCACCGCCGAGCGCACCGCGCTCAACTTCCTCGGCCGGCTGTCGGGGGTGGCGACCCTGACCGCGCAGTTCGTCGCCGCGGCGCACGACAACAACCCGTCGGTGGCCGTGCTCGACACCCGCAAGACGACGCCGGGCCTGCGCGTCCTCGAGAAGGCGGCCGTGCGGGCCGGCGGCGGCACCAGCCACCGTTCCGGGCTCTCCGACGCGGTCCTGGTGAAGGACAACCACCTCGCCGGCACGAGTATCGCCGACGCGGTCAGCCGGTCTCGCGCGCTGTGGCCGGGGCGGACGGTCGAGATCGAGTGCGACGCCCTCGACCAGGTGGCCGAGGCCGCCCGCGCCGGCGCGGACGCCGTTCTGCTCGACAACATGGACCCGGGCACGGTCGTCGAGGCCATCGCCGTGGCCCACATCGACGCGCCGGGGCACATCCTGACGGAAGTGTCCGGCGGCGTGACTCTGGCCACCATCGGGGCCTACGCGGCCGCCGGACCGGACCGGATCTCGGTCGGCGCGCTGACCCACTCGGCCCCGGCGCTCGATCTCGGCCTCGACCTGATCTGGACCAAGGCCGGGGCGGAGGACACGAAGGGCGGAGGAGGGACGCCGTGATCCTGGTCATCGACGTCGGCAACACCGAGACGGTGATCGGGCTCTACGCAACCGACAACGACGGCAACGTGCCGCCGCCCGAGGAGAGCATCGGCGTCGGCATCGGGACAGAGCACGACCCGACGGCGCCACGCGGGCTGACCCACCACTGGCGTCTCTCGACCGTCCCCAGCCGAACCCCCGACGAGCACGCGGTGCTCCTGACCCAGCTCCTCGACCTCGAGGGCCTCGACATCTCGACGTCGGTCTCGGGCATCGCCGTCAGCTCATCGGTTCCGCACGTGACGGGCGAGCTCCGCCAGATGGCCTCCCGCTGGTTCTCCGACCTGCCCTGCGTCGTGCTCGGCCCCGGCACCAAGAGCGGGATGCCGATCCTCTACGACAACCCCAAGGAGGTCGGGGCGGACCGCATCGCCGACGCCGTCGGGGCCTACGACCTCTACGGCGGCCCCTGCGTCGTGGTCGACATGGGCACGGCGACGACGGTGGAGGGCATCAGCGCCAAGGGCGAGTACCTCGGGGGCGCCATCACGCCCGGGGTCGGCGTCAGCCTCGACGCGCTCTACCACTCCGCCGCCGCGCTGCGCCGGGTGGAGCTGGTCGAGCCGCGCAGCGTCATCGGGCGCTCCACCGTCGAGTCGATCGAGGCCGGGACGCTCTATGGCTTCGCCGGGTTGGTCGACGCGCTGGCCCGGCGCTTCATGGAGGAGCTCGGCCCGTCGACCGTGGTGGCCACGGGAGGGTTCAGTTCGCTCATCGCGCCGTATTCGGACACCATTGAGCACGTGGAGCCCTGGCTGACCCTTCACGGCCTGCGCATCGTGTACGAGCGCAACGTCCCTTCATGACCGAGCCGACGCCGGAGATCCCCTACCGCTTCGCACGCACCCACGACACGACGGCGGTCGTCGAGGCCTGGTCGTCGCTCGCCCCCGGCGAGGAGTCCGGCGTCACCGTCGGGGTGGCCGGCCGCATCATGCTCCTGCGCGACCAGGGAAAGGCCGCCTTCGCCGAGCTACGCGACAGCGCGGGCTCGGTCCAACTGTTCGCCGCGGGCCGCCGAGACGCCGCGCTTCGAGGAGTTCACCAAGCGCAACCTGGGCGACTGGGTCGGGGTCACCGGTGAGGTCGTGCGGACCAGGCGGGGCGAGCTCTCGGTCAAGGTGGGCGAGTGGGTGCTGCTGGCCGAGGCGCGGCGCAGCTTCGGCGACAAGTGGCACGGTGTCAGCGACGTCGAGACGCGCTACCGCCAGCGTGAGGTCGATCTGTGGGCCAACGAGCGCGCGCGCCAGCTGCTGCAGCTGCGCAGCGACGTGGTGCGCCACATGCGCCGAGCGCCTGTGGGAGCGCGGCTTCGTCGAGGTGGAGACGCCGCTGCTGCATCCGATCGCCGGCGGGGCGACGGCGCGCCCGTTCGTCACGCACCACAACACGTTCGACACCGACTTCTACCTACGCGTGGCGCCCGAGCTCTATCTCAAGCGGCTCGTCGTCGGCGGCTTCGACAAGGTGTTCGAGATCGGCCGCAGTTTCCGCAACGAGGGCATCTCGCCGCGCCACAACCCCGAGTTCACGACGCTCGAGCTGTACCAGGCCTACGCCGACTACACCGACACCATGGTCGTCTTCGAGGAGCTGGTGGCCGGGCTGGCCCTCGACGTGCTCGGGACGACGACGCTGTCCTACGGCGGGCGGGACCTCGACCTCACGACACCATGGCGGCGCGCCACATGAGCGAGCTCGTGGCCGAGGCCACCGGCTTCACGATCGACGTGCGCTCGCCCCGGGCCGAGCTGGCCCAGGTGGCGGCCGAGGTCGGGATCGAGGTAGACGCCGCGTGGGGGCCGGGCAAGATCTTGCTCGAGATCTACGAGAAGACGACCGAGCCCGGGTTGTGGGGCCCCGTCTTCGTCATCGACTACCCGGCCGAGGTGTCACCGCTGGCACGGCGTCACCGCGACGGCCCCGAGCTGGTCGAGCGCTACGAGCCGGTGGTGGCCGGCCGCGAGCTGGGCAACGGGTTCACCGAGCTGATCGACCCCGACGACCAGCGGGCCCGCTTCGAGGAGCAGGCGGCCAAGGCCCGGGCCGGTGACGACGAGGAGTCCGCGGTGGTGGACGAGGACTATCTCCGCGCCCTCGAGTACGGGTTGCCCCCGACTTCGGGGTTCGGGCTCGGCGTGGACCGCCTGCTGATGCTCCTCGGCGACGTGGCCAACATCCGCGAGGTCATCGCCTTCCCCACGCTGCGCCCCGAACGGGGCTGAGGCGCCCGGCGGCGCCTGCGGCGCCCTCGGCGCCCGGCGGCGCCCTCGGCGCCCGGCGGCGACGGTTTCTTCCGATCTCCTTACGTTCCGGTGTCTTCCCTGATATCTCACTGACAGTTCCCTCACATGTCGCTCGCAGTGTGGGTTGGTGCCGCCGGGTGGCGGTGGAGAGTGGACACAGAGCACCGAGGTCCAAGGAGGACACCATGTTTCGCACGATCATCGCAGGAGCCGCAGTCGCCGGCGCCCTGACCTTCGGCGCGGCCGGCATCGCCGGTGCGTCGACGCCCGCCACCGGCTCGACGGGCGCCCACATGGCCGCCCGGTGCGCCAAGCTCCCGGCCATTCAGGCCAGGGTCCAGAAGGTGGAGGCCAAGGTCGCGACCTGGGTGCCCAAGGCGCAGGCCCGTGAGGCCAAATTGAAGACGGACGGCAAGACGCAGCGCGCCGACGCCATCGCCAAACGGATCACCAGGGTCCAGAACCGTGAGACCAAGGTCAACGCTCGACTGGCCAAGGCCCTGGCGGCCTGCAACGCCGGCGGGACGAGCGCCGCCGGCTGACCGCGGAGGGGCCGTCGGGCGACCGCGGAGGGTCAGTCCGGGAGGTCGCCCAGCAGTTCGGCCGCCAGCCGGGAGAGCCCCGCCCGTAGTTCGGGTTGGGTGATTCCGGCGGTGGCCTGCTGCGCGTCGTCGACGTAGCGGCGCGCCTCGTTCACCGATTCGGCGATCCCCCGCGACGCCATCACGATCTTCCGTGCCTTGTCGCGTTCGGGTTGGGCCAGGGGTTGCCCCAGCAGCGCCCGCAGGTCCGGCCCGGCATCGGGGTCGGCCAGCGCCACCAGGGCCGGCAGCGTGTAGATGCCCTCGGCCAGGTCCTGTCCGGCCGGCTTCTGCAACAGGTCGTCCGTGGCCGTGATGTCGAGGATGTCGTCACGGATCTGGAACACCATGCCGAAGCAGCGCCCGAACTCCGTGCAGGCGTCGACCTCGGACGCCGGGAGTCCGCCGGTCAGCGCGCCGATGCGGCACGACGTCGCGGTGAGCGCGGCCGTCTTGCCGCTGATGGACGCGACGTAGTCCTCGCGGCTCCGCGAGGTCTGGAAGGCCGAGCGGACCTCGCTCACCTGTCCCTGGCAGAGCCGGCCCAGCGTGTCGGCCAGCAGCCCGGCGATGTCGGTGCCGAGGCCGGCGGCGATGGCGGCACTGCGGGCCAGGAGGAAGTCACCGGCGACGATGGCGACGAGATTCCCGAAACGGTTGTTGACGCTCTCGACGTTGCGCCGGATGGTCGCCTCGTCGATGACATCGTCGTGGTAGAGCGAGGCGAGGTGGACGAGCTCCACCGCTACCCCGCCCATCAGGTCGTCCTCGGTCGGATCCCGGTGGCCTCCCGTCGCCGTGGCCAGGGCGAGGAGGGGCCGCAGCCGCTTGCCCCCCGCCGCGATCAGGTGGGTCGTGACCTCGTCCAGGAAGCCGTCGCCCGTCACGACAGCGTCGGTGAGCAGGGGTTCCAGGCTTCGCAATCCCTCTTGCACACGGGGCAGGCCGAGGGCCTCGGTGGGGTTCACTCCCCCGAACGTTAGGGCACGACCGGCGAACGTCGACAACTGCGGGGGACCGGGGGCGCGGGAAAACGAGCCTGCCGGGGGTTTTCCTCCTGGATGCGGGACCGCCGGCCTGCGGCGTGATGGACTAAGGCCACAGGTACACTGAACCGAGAATCAAGAGGAACAAGGAGAGGCGGTCAGGGTGTTCGAACGTTTCACCGACCGGGCACGGAGGGTGTTGGTGCTGGCGCAGGAGGAAGCGCGCCTGCTCAATCACAGCTTCATCGGCACCGAGCACATTCTCCTCGGGTTGATCCACGAGGGCGAGGGTGTTGCCGCGAAGGCCCTCGAATCCCTGGGGATCTCCCTCGAGGCCGTCCGCGAGAAGGTCGAAGAGACGATCGGCATGGCCGGCACCGCGCCGAGCGGCTCGCCGCCGTTCACGCCGCGGGCGAAGAAGGTGCTCGAGCTCTCCCTGCGCGAGGCCCTGCAGCTCGGGCACAGCTACATCGGCACCGAGCACATGCTCCTCGGCCTCGTGCGCGAGGGAGAGGGCGTGGCCGCCACCGTGCTGGTGAGCCTCGGGGCGGACCTCGGCCGCGTCCGCCAGCAGGTCATCCAGCTGATGTCGGGCAACCAGGGCAAGGAGTCCGTGGGCGCCAGCCAGGGATCGAGTTCGGGCGACAACCCCTCGGGCTCGCCGGTGCTCGATCAGTTCGGCCGCAACCTGACCCAGCTCGCCCGGGACGGCAAGCTGGACCCGGTCATCGGACGTGCAAAAGAGATCGAACGCGTGATGCAGGTCCTGTCGCGCCGCACGAAGAACAACCCCGTCCTCATCGGCGAGCCCGGTGTGGGCAAGACGGCCATCGTCGAGGGACTGGCGCAGCGCATCGTGTCCAACGAGGTGCCCGAGACCTTGACGGGCAAGCAGCTCTACACGCTCGACCTCGGCGCGCTCGTGGCGGGCAGCCGCTACCGCGGTGACTTCGAGGAGCGCTTGAAGAAGGTCCTCAAGGAGATCCGCACGCGCGGCGACATCGTCCTCTTCATCGACGAGATCCACACCCTGGTCGGCGCGGGCGCGGCCGAGGGTGCCATCGACGCCGCCTCCATCCTCAAGCCGATGCTGGCGCGCGGCGAGCTGCAGACCGTGGGCGCGACGACGATCGACGAGTACCGCAAGCACCTCGAGAAGGACGCCGCACTGGAGCGGCGCTTCCAGCCGGTCAAGGTCGACCAGCCGACGGTGGCGCTGACCATCGACATCCTCAAGGGTCTGCGCGACCGCTACGAGTCGCACCACGCGGTCAGCATCACCGACCAGGCGCTCGTCGCCGCAGCCAACCTGGCCGACCGCTACCTGGCCGACCGCTACCTGCCGGACAAGGCGATCGACCTGATCGACGAGGCGGGCAGCCGCCTGCGCATCCGTCGCATGAGCACGCCGCCGGACGCCAAGAAGCTCGACGAGGAGATCGCGCGCCTGCGGGCCGACAAGGAGGCCGCCATCGAGAAGGGCGCCTTCGAACAGGCCAAGAAGTTGGCCGAGCAGGAGAAGGAGCGCCTCGACCGCAAGGAGAGCCAGGAGGCCGAGCTGCGGGCCGAGGGCGTCGACCTGTTCGACGTCGTGGACGAAGAGGTCATCGCCGAAGTGCTGGCCGCCTGGACCGGCATCCCCGTCTACCGCCTCACCGAGGAGGAGACGGCCAAGCTCCTGCGCATGGAAGAGGAGCTCCACAAGCGCGTGATCGGCCAGGAGGAGGCGCTGAAGGCGTTGTCCCGGGCCATCCGCCGTACCCGCGCCGGTCTCAAGGACCCCAAGCGGCCCAGCGGGTCGTTCATCTTCCTGGGCCCGACGGGCGTGGGCAAGACCGAGCTCGCCAAGACGCTGGCCGAGTTCCTCTTCGACGACGAGGACGCGCTCATCCAGCTCGACATGTCCGAGTACATGGAGAAGCACACGGTCAGCCGGCTGGTCGGCTCGCCTCCGGGCTACGTCGGGTACGAAGAGGGCGGCCAGCTCACCGAGGCCGTGCGGCGCAAGCCGTTCTCGGTGGTGCTCTTCGACGAGGTCGAGAAGGCGCACCCCGACGTGTTCAACACGCTGCTGCAGATCCTCGAGGACGGGCGGCTCACCGACGCGCAGGGTCGTTCGGTCGACTTCAAGAACACCGTGCTGATCATGACGTCGAACCTCGGGACGGCCGACCTGCGCAAGGCCAACATCGGCTTCGCCAAGACGTCGGAGGCCGTCACCTACGAGCGGATGAAGGCCAAGGTGGACGAGGCGCTCAAGGCGCACTTCCGCCCCGAGTTCCTGAACCGCATCGACGAGGTGATCGTCTTCCACGAGCTGTCGCGTGCCGAGGTGACCGAGATCGTCGACCTCCTCATGTCGCGCACCGTCAAGCAGCTGTCGGATCAGGGCATCGGCCTGGAGCTGACGCCGGCCGCCCGCGCCCACCTGGCCGACAAGGGCTACGACCCCCAGCTGGGGGCACGGCCGCTGCGCCGGGCCATCCAGCAGCTGGTCGAGGACCCGCTGTCCGAGCGCATCCTCTGGAAGGAATTCCGCGTCGGCGAGACCATCGTCGTCGACGTCGAGGAGTCGCCCATCGACGGCGAGGGTCCGCAGCTCAGCTTCACGGCGATCGAGGGCATCCAGCCGCCGCCACTCGAGCTGGCCGGCGCCGGCGCCGACGCCGAATAGGAGCACGCGGGCCGAAGCCTGCACCCCTGGTCGGGCCCAACCGGGATGCCGGCGCCGAACGTCGAACGTCCACGACGTGGATGCCTGTCCGGCAGAGCGTCGGCATCGGGGCGGCGAGAGGAGCGGCGAGGGGCGAGTGGGTTCAGAAAAACTGTAAACAGAATTGTTTACAGTTTTCGCGAGTCATCGCGTCCCCTTCGCCTCACTCCCAGCAGTAGCTGAACTCCCCCTGCAGCTCTGAGCTCGAGCCGGGGAGCCGGCGCGCCTGGAAGTGCCGGTTGCCCGCTCCGGCGGGCGGATAGCTGAGCCCGAGCGGGCCGGCTGCCTCGAAGCCGAACCGCCTGTAATAGGCCGGATCGCCCAGGAGCACGAGCAGGGGCCAGTGCAGCTCCTCCGCCGCGCCGATGAGCGCAGCCATCAACGCGCTGCCGGTACCCCGGCCCTGGTGGGCCGACGCCACGCAGACTGGGGCCACCCCGGCCACGGCGGTGGCGCGGCCGTCGAGGCGGCCCGGCGCCGCCTGCAGGTGGCCCACCAGAGTCGCGCCCTCGGCGGCGACGAGTTCGAGGAGCGGCCGGCCTGCCTGTGCCGACCACGTGCCCCGGACGATGGCGAGCTCCTCGCCCGTGTCGCGTGTCCCGCCGAAGGAGAACGCGTCCCCGACGACGGCGAGGATGCCCGCTCGGTCGGCCGTCGTCGCTGGGCGGACCGTCACAGTCACGGGCGCCGCCGACCCACCGTGACCGGGAGCCCTGTCGCGTCCATGCCCTGAGCCTGCCACCGCCACCGTCACCGTCACCGCCACCGCCACCGCCACCGCTGTCACATCCCTCTCCTACCCTGCCGCCATGCCCACGGCACCCCGCCCGCGCGCCCGTGCCGAGGGCCCCTATCTCTGCGCCGCGTGCACCGCGACCTCGTTGCGTTGGGCGGGCCGCTGCCCAGCCTGCGGCGAGTGGAACACGCTCGCCCCGGCTCCGGTGCGACACGGCGGCTCCAAGGCCGGACCGGCAGAGGGCCCTCCCGCGCTCCCGCTGGCCGACGTGTCGACGGCGGCCATCCACCCGCTGCCGACGGGCGTCAGCGAGCTCGACCGGGTCATGGGCGGCGGTGTGGTCGCCGGTTCGGTCACGCTCCTGTTCGGGCCCCCCGGCATCGGCAAGTCGACGCTCCTCTTCCAGGTCCTCTCGTCGCTGGCCGCCACCGGGCTCGACGTCATGCTGGCCTCGGCCGAGGAATCGCTGGCCCAGGTGCGCGGGCGGGCCTCACGCACCTCACGCATGGGCCTGATACCGCGGCATCTCCTGGCGCTCGAGGGACCCGACGTCGAGGCGATCGAGGCCGCCGTGGCGCGCCATCACCCGGCCCTGGTGGTGGTCGACTCGCTCCAGTCGGTCTCCGACCCCGAGTTGGGCCAGCCGGCGGGCAGCCTGGCCCAGGTGCGCACCTGCGTCGAGCGGCTGACCCGCATGGCCAAGTCGAGCGGGGCCCCGCTGCTCCTGGTGGGCCACGTGACCAAGGACGGCGACCTGGCCGGGCCCCGGGCCGTCGAACACCTCGTCGACACGGTCCTCTCCTTCGACGGCGACCGTCACCATGCGCTGCGCGTCCTGACCTCGGTCAAGCACCGCTTCGGCCCGACCGGGGAGGTCGGCATCTTCGAGATGCGCGACGACGGCCTCCGCGCCGTGCCGGATCCCGGCCCGCTCCTGCTGGGGGACCGCATGGCCGGCGTCCCGGGCAGCGTGGTCGTGCCGGTCCTGCAGGGTCGTCGCCCGTTGTTGGTCGAGGTGCAGGCGCTTCTCGGCCCCGGCCCCGGCACCGGCGGGGGCACCGGGCCGCCGCGGCCGCAGACCCTGGGCATCGACCCCGCCCGGGCCAACCTCCTCCTGGCGGTCCTGGCCTGCCGCACGATGGTCGAGGTCCCGGGCTCGGCCCAGATGTTCGCTGCCGCCGTGGGCGGCATCACCGTCACCGAGCCGGCGGCCGACCTGGCCGTGGCCCTGGCCATGGCATCGGTCATCACCGACCGGGCCCTCGCGCCCGACATCGTCGTGTTCGGCGAGCTCGGCCTCGCCGGCGAAGTGCGCGCCGTCCCCGGCGCGGACCGCCGCCTGGCCGAGGCCCACCGGGCCGGCTTCACCCGGGCGCTGGTTCCCGCTTCGACCCTGAGCGCGTCCGGCACGCCGCCACCCGGCATGACGGTGCACGGGGTGCGCACGCTGGCCGAGGCCCTGACCATGGCCTGATCGGAAGCCGGCGCGGGGGACGGGACGGGTACGATGCCCGGGTGGCCGACGGTGCCGGCGGCAGCCAGCCTCTGAACGACGCGCTGGCCATGATCGCGCCGGGCACCCGGCTCCGGGAGGGCCTCGACCGGATCCTGCAGGCCAAGCATGGCGCGCTGATCCTGGTCGGCGACGACCCCGCCGTCCTCTCCGTCTGCACCGGGGGGTTCCTCCTCGACGCGGAGTACAGCCCCCAGCGCCTGTCCGAGCTGGCCAAGATGGACGGCGCCATCATCCTGGCGGCCGACGCCTCGCGGATCGCCCGCGCCAACGTGCACCTCGTGCCCAAGGCCACCATCACGACGTCGGAGACCGGCACGCGCCACCGCACCGCAGAGAGGGTTGCCCGCTCCATCAACGTCCCGGTGATCGCCGTCTCCGAGGCGATGGCGACCATTGCGGTGTATCGCAACGACCGCAAGCACACGACGCAGTCGGCGGGCTGGCTCATCGACCGCTCGAGCCAGGCGCTCGCCACCCTGCAGCGATTCCGGGCCCGCTACGACGACGCCCTGTCGACGCTGACCCGGCTCGAGATGGAGGACACGGTCTCGGTACGCGACGTCGTCTCGGCGCTCCAGCCGGGCGAGATGGTGCGACGCATCGCCGAGGAGATCGAGGGCCACCTCGTCGAGCTCGGGTCCGACGGCCGGCTCATCCACCTGCAGACCGAGGAGCTCAGCTCCGGCGTCTCCGAGACCCTGGCCCTGGTCTTGCGTGACTACGCCGACGACAAGGGGATCGCCCACCTGCGCTCGCTGTCGGCCGACGCGCTCATGGACCTGCCCAAGGTGATGGCGGCGCTGAATCTGCCCGCGCCGGACGGCCAGCTGCACGCCGAGCTGGCGCCGCGCGGGTATCGGCTGCTCCACCGCCTGCCCCAGCAGCTCTCCGAGACGATCATTGAACGTCTGGTGCAGCGTTTCGGCTCGCTGCCCGAGATCCTCTCCGCCTCGGCTGCCGAGCTCGAGTCGGTCGACGGCATCGGTGCCGCCACCGCCCGGCACGTCCGTGACGGCCTGGCCCGGCTGGTCGAGGCCAGCATCTTCGAGCGATACGAATGACCGGGTGGGTCTGGTAAAATAGTCAGCCACCGTCGGACGCCCACCGTCCGCCCCGGTCGCCTCCGCACAGTATCGCCGCAGTTCTGCGTGCCCGTGCGGGCGCAGCCGATCCACCAAAAGGGAGCCCTGAGTCCTGTGTCCTTCAAGGTCGGAGACAAAGTCGTCTACCCCCACCACGGGGCCGCCGTCATAGAGAAGCGCGAGACCAAGGTCGCGTTCGGGGAGAAGCGCGAGTACCTCGTCCTGCGCCTGGCCTACGGCGACCTGATCCTCAACGTCCCCGCCGACAACACCGAAGGTGTGGGCCTGCGCGAGGTCATCAACGACGAGGAGGTCGAGGAGGTGTTCGCCGTGCTGCGCAAGAAGGAGGCGCGCATGCCGACGAACTGGTCCCGCCGCTACAAGAACCACTCCGAGAAGCTCCGCTCGGGCGACATCTACCAGGTGGCCGAGGTGGTCCGGAACCTCTCCATCCGGGACAAGGACAAGGGCCTTTCCGCCGGGGAGAAGCGGATGCTCCAGCGGGCGCGCCAGATCCTCGTATCCGAGTTGACCTTCGCCCTCAACGTGGACGAGGAGACGGCCGAAGAGCGCCTCAATGAGGCACTGACCTGATCGACCGGCCCGGTCGCACCGTGGCACAGGTGTGGTCGATCGTCGTGGCCGGAGGCTCCGGCCGGCGCTTCGGCCGTCTGAAGCAGTTCTCTCTCCTCGGCGGCCGCCCGGTGCTCGAATGGGCCGTGGCAGCGTGCCGACCCTGTTCCGCCGGCGTGGTCCTCGTGGTCCCCGCAGCACCGGGCGGGCACGACCCCCACGGCGCCGACGCCGTCGTGACCGGTGGTGCGACGCGGGCCGAGTCGGTGCGCTGCGGTCTGGCCGCGGTGCCGGCCGAGGCGGACGTGATCGTGGTGCACGACGCGGCGCGGCCGCTGGCCTCGGCTGCCCTCTTCCACGCCGTGATCGCCGCGGTGGACGGCGGGGGAGCAGACGGCGCCGTGCCCGGGATCCCACCGAGTGACACCATCAAGGCCGTGGACGAGTCCGGGCGGGTCACCAGCACGCTCGACCGCACCACGCTGGTCGCCGTCCAGACGCCGCAGGCGTTCCGGGGCGCCGTGCTGCGGCGGGCCCACGAGCAGGCCCCGTCGAGCGCCACCGACGACGCCATGCTGGTGGAGGCCCTGGGTGGCGCGGTGCAGGTGGTGCCGGGCGAGCCGGGCAATCTCAAGATCACCGGGCCCGGTGACCTCGAGGCGGCCGAGCGCCTGCTCGCGGCGCGGGAGGGGTGAGCGTGCGCATCGGCCAGGGCATTGACATCCACCGCTTCTCGGACGACCCGCACCGCCCGCTCGTGCTTGGTGGCGTCGAGATCGAAGGGGCGCGCGGCCTGGGCGGCCACAGCGACGCCGACGCGGTGTGCCACGCCCTGGCCGACGCCGTGCTGGGCGCCGTGGGCCTGGGCGACCTGGGTCGGCACTTCCCCGACACGGACCCGGCGTGGGAGGGCGCCGACAGCGTGTCCCTGCTCACCGAGGTGGTCGGCATGGCGGCCGCACGCGGCTTCGCCTGCGCCAACGCCGACTGCACCATCATCGCCGACGCACCCCGCCTGGCCCCCCACACCGTCGCCATGGTGGAGCGCCTGAGCTCCGTGCTCCAGGCCCCCGTCTCGGTCAAGGCGACGCGGGCGGAGGGGCTCGGGGCACTGGGCCGGGCCGAGGGCATCGCCTGCCTGGCCGTCGTGCTGATGGAGCCGGCGTGAGCCGCCGCCCGCCCCCCCGGGGCGGGCGGCGCCGGGCGGGCGCGCCGCGCCAGGAGCCGCGCCGGGGCCAGGAGCCGCGCCGGGGCCAGGACCTGCGGCGGGGCGACGGCGGGCAGGCCTCCGACCGCCGGCCCGGCCCGCGCAGCGAGCTCGGTGGCGACCAGGTCGAGGGGCGCCGAGCCGTGCTCGAGCTGCTCTCGGTCGGGCGCCGCACCGTGCGCCGCATCCTGCTGGCCGAGGAGCAGGACCCCTCGCCACAGCTCGACCGCATCGAGGAGCTGGCGGCGCGGCTGCGCGTCCCCGTCGAGACGGTGCCCCGGGCCAGGCTCGACGCCCAGGCCCGCACCGAGGCGCCCCAGGGCGTCCTGGCGCAGGCCCGTCCGCTCGAGCCCGTCGCGCTCGAGGACCTGGCGACGCCGGACCGCCGCGCCACGGCGCCGTTCCTCCTGGTGGCCGCCGGCATCACCGATCCCCGGAACCTGGGGGCCCTCCTGCGCAGCGCCGAGTGCGCCGGCGTGACCGGTGTGGTCCTGCCGCGCCATCGTTCGGCCCGCCTTTCGCCCACCGTGACCAAGACGGCGGCCGGGGCCATCGAGCACCTGCCCTTTGCGGTGGTCGGCGGCGTGCCGGCCGCGCTCGGCGAGCTGCGCGAGCTCGGAGTGTGGTCGATCGGCCTGGCCGGCGAAGCCGAGCAGTCGCTCTACGAGCTGCCACTGGGTGAGGGCCCCGTCGCGCTCGTGGTCGGGAGCGAGGAAAAGGGGCTGGCGCCGCTGGTGCGCCGGCGCTGCGATGCGGTGGCGGCCATCCCCCAGCACGGCGCCCTGCCGTCGCTCAACGTCGGCGTGGCCGGGGCGGTCGCCTGCTTCGAGGTGGCCCGCCAGCGCGCCGCCCACCAAGGCGGCTAGGCCGCCGCCGGCACCTCGGACGTGCAGAACGCGCACCGGCGCGCCGCGGCGGGGATCTCGCTCAGGCACTCCGGGCACTGGTGCGTCTCGGGTTTGGGCTCCTCCTTGGGCAGTACGTTGAGGCGCCGCATCAGGGTGGTCAACGGCACGACGACGGCGAAGAAGACGACGGTCGCCACAATCAGGAACGACAGCAGCGCGTTGAGGAAGGACCCGTACTTGAACGTCGAACCGTGCAGTCTGAAGGCCAGGCGGCCGAAGTCGGGCTTGCCGAAGATGGCGGCGACGAGCGGCGTGATCAGGTCCGCCACGAACGCGGTGATCAGCGCCGTGAAGGCCACACCGACCACGACCGCCACGGCCAGGTCGACGACGTTGCCCCGTAGGACGAACTTCTTGAAGTCAGAAAGCATCCGGGCCTCCCTGCTCACGACGGGCTCACGCGCCCTCTCCCTGCCCGCTCTGTACCCGCCCTAGGCCCGTTGCACCACGCCGGCACGACTGAGTGGCGCCTCGAGACTGAAAGCCCGAGGAAGTGCCGGGAGCCGAGGCAGGAAGCCCGAGGCACTGGAAGCCCGAGGCACTGGGAGCCCGAGGCAGTGGGAACCCGAGCCAGTGGGAGCCCGAGGCAGGAATCGAACCCGCGACGTCTTCATTACAAGTGAAGTGCTCTACCGACTGAGCTACTCGGGCGCTGGGCCCAAGGCTACAGGGCTGCCACCCCGCCCCCACCCGACCAGCGGAAAGGCTTGCACCCGGCGGGGACCCGGGGCAGGCTGGAGCCGGAATGGTGGACGAACAGTCGCAGACAGGGTCGTCCGGAACGTCCGGCACAGGCTCGTCGTCGTCCGCTTCGTCGTCGCCCGGCTCTTCGTCGTCGTCCGGCTCGTCGTCGACTGGCTCGTCGTCGACTGGCTCGTCGTCGACTGGCTCTTCGTCGACTGGCTCGCTCTCCGTCGTCCGGGCGGCGGCTGTCCTCATCATCTTCGTCGTGGCGGTGACCGTCCTCGTGGCGGTCGGAACGCGTGGGAGCGTGAGCAGTACGCCGACGACGACCACCACGACCGCCACCGCGGCGGCCGGAGCGACGACCACCACGACGACCGCGGCGGCGGCCGGCGGGGCGACGACGACCACCACCAAGGCGGGCCACAAGGGCGCGGCGGCCTCGACGACAACCACGACCGCGCCGCACAGCGCGACCAGCGTCGTGGTGGCCAACGCGACGACCACCAGCGGGCTGGCCGCGCACTACTCGACGGTGATCGGTGCCGGTGGCTGGACGATGAAGACGCCGGTCGACGCCTCGACCTCCGCGGCGACGTCGGCCGTCTACTACGCCGCGGGCCAACAGGCGGCGGCGGCCTCCATCGCCACCACCATCGGCGTCAAGCCGACCCAGGTGCTCCCGCTCACGACGGCCACGCCGGTCAACGGGGTTACGGGCACCGACGTGGTGGTGGTGATCGGCTCGGACCTGGCTTCGACCACGACCACGACCACCGCGTCCTCCTGACGTTGCCCGCAGCGGGCGACGCAGCGCGCCTACCGGCACCCCTGGAGCCGCTGGCGGCCGAGCCCGCTCGCAGCGGGCTGTTCCTCGACTTCGACGGGACCCTGGCGGCCATCGTCGAGGACCCGACCGCGGCCCGACCGCTCCCCGGCGTGCCGACCCTGCTGGCCGCGCTGGCCGCCCGCTTCGCCCTGGTCGCCGTCATCTCGGGCCGCCCCACCGCCTTCTTGGCCGAGGTCCTGGGCTCGCCGGCCGGCGTCACGCTGGCCGGTCTCTACGGCCTCGAGCGCGCGCTGCGCGGGCCCGCCCACGATGCCTGGGCCTCCGTGATCGACGAGGTGGTGGCCGAGGCGACGGCCACTGCGCCCGAGGGCGTCTACGTCGAGCCCAAGGGGCTGACCGTCACGCTGCACTGGCGCCGTGCGCCCGCGCAGAAGGACTGGGTGGTGGCGTTCGCGGCCCGGCAGCACGAGGCCCGCGACCTGATGATCCACGAAGGGCGCCACGAACGCGAGCTGCGGCCCCCGCTCCATGTGGACAAGGGCACCGTCGTGCGCGCGCTGGTGGCCGAACACGACGAGCACGCGGTGCCGCTCCGGGCGGCGGCGGCGTTCGGCGACGACATCGGCGACCTGCCCGCCTTCGCCGCCCTCGACGAGCTGCGCGACGCGGCGGGGCGGCCCCTGACCGTGGTTCGGGTGGCCGCCGTCGACACCGAGAGCCCGCCGGCGGTGGCCGCGGCCGCCGACCTGTCGGTGCCCGCCGCCGCCGGCGCCGTTGCGTTGCTGCGCGCGCTGGCCGTGGAGGCCGAGGCCAGCGCCGCGGCCGGCACCCCTCAGCCCTGAGCCGCCGCCAGCTGGTCGGCCCACCAGTCGTCCGACGTCCGCCCGCGCACCGCGGCGCGCAGCGCGGCAGCCCGCGCCGCCCGCTCGGGCGCGTCCATGACGAGCGCGTCGTGCAGCGCGTCGGCGGTGCCGGCGACGTCGAAGGGGTTGACCCCGAGCGCGCCGCCCCCGCCCAGGGCCAGCTCCTCCCAGGCCCCCGCCTGATGGGACAGGACGAGCACGCCGTCGGCGGTGTTGAGCAACGGGCCCTCCTTGGCCACCAGGTTGAGCCCGTCGCGCACCGGGTTGACCAGCAGCACGTCCGAGAGGGTCATGGCGGCGAGGGAGCGGGGCCAGTCGTCGGCGACCGAGAGCACAATCGGCGTCCAGCCGTCGTCCCCGAGGGCGTGGTTGATGCGCTCGGCCGTGTGCTCCACGTCGGCGGCGTAGGCGAGATACTCGGCCAGCCCCTGCCGGCTTGGATAGGCCAACGCCACGTGCACCACCTGGCCGCGCCACTCCGGGCGCGCGGTCAGCAGCTCCTCGAAGGCGAGCATCCCCCGCACGATGTTCTTCGAGGGCTCCATGCGGTCGGTCCGGGCGATGATCCGGCGGCCGCCCACCTCGGCACGCAACACGGCGGCCGCGGCGACGCACTCGGGCGACGCGGCCTCCCCCTCGAGCGCGCCGGGGTCGGGGCCGAGCGGCGCCACGAAGGTCCGGGGGGCCGGGCGCCCGGCTGCGGCGTAGCAGGCCACGAAGCCGGCCTCCCACTGGTGGCAGTGGAAGCCGCAGGCCGAGTAGCCGGCCATGCCGTCGAGCAGCTCGGCCACGACGTCGTCGGGCAGCACCGCGAGCATGTCGGGGGCCGCGAACGGGGTGTGCAAGAAGTGCACCGTGCGCAGGTCCGGCCGCGCCTCGGCCAGCATCCGCCCGAGGAGCGAGAAGTGGTAGTCCTGCACGAACACGGTGTCGCCCTCGCCCGCCCGGGCCACGACGACGTCGGCCATGGCCCGGTTGTAGGCCCGGTAGCCGTCCCAGGCCGCCCGCCAGTAGCGGTCGAAGCGGGGCCGGTGCGGCAGATCGAAGAGATGGTGGTGGCAGTACCACAGCGTCGTGTTGGCGACGACGTCGTAGGCCTGACGGTAGGTGTCGTCGTCCACGACAACCGGGACCAGATCGAGGCCGTCCTCGTGCATGCGGCCCTGGGCGACCGCCTCGCGGTCCGCCGCCCCCATCGTCACCGAGGCCCACGTCGTGCCGCTCCCTGCGAGGATCCGGTGCAGGGAGGAGGCCAGCCCGCCCGCTGCGCGGACCGGGACCAGCGCGCCGTCCGGCCCCGCCCGGAAGGTCAGGGGGCCTCGGTTGGAGACGACGATGGTGCCGCTCACGCCCGGCTCACGGTGCTGTCACGAGGGCCGCGGGAGCGTCGCCGGCGGGACGCGCTCGAGGGCCGCCCGCAGCACGTCGACCGCCTGGGGGCGCAGCTCGTGCAGGGGCCGGTTGCGGTGGATGCGCTCACCGAGGTCGACCTGGGCCAGGCGGTCCACCCCGAGATGCCGTGCCACGTCGATCAGCAGGCCGAGCTCGACCCCGTAGCCGCGGGCGAAGCCGAGCTTTTCGAAGACCCAGCGTTGCGCCGCCGTCTCGCCGGCCAGGGGCTGGCGCACCCACGCGAGCTCGGGGAAGAGCAGCTCGAGCACGGGACGGGCCATCAGCTCGGTCACCCGGCCGCCGCCGGTGGGGTCGCCGTGCAGCGGCCGCGTGTAGAAGCCCTTCACCAGTGCGACGTGGTCGGAGGTCAGCAGCGGCCCGAGCAGCCCGGTCACGAAGGCCGGGGTGGTGTTGGCCACGTCCGCGTCCAGGTAGGCGACGATGTCACCGGTCGAGGCCCCGAGGGCCGCCGCCATGGCCTGGCCCTTGCCGCCGGCGCCACCCGGACCGGCCACGACGATCGCCCCGGCGTCCCGGGCCTGCTCGGCGGTGTCGTCGAGCGACCCGTCGTCGAGCACGATGACCTCGTCGACCAGCCCGCTGCCCCCCTGCCGGGCCAGGAAGGGCTGCACGACCGCCCGCACGACCGAGCCCACCGTCGAGCCCTCGTCGCGGGCCGGGATGCACACCGAGACCGTCCGCCCCGTCCGGGCCTTGGCCTCGAGCACCGCTCCGGCGGGGAAGTCCCCGTGGTGAAAGGTGTGGGCCACGGCCTCGATTCAAGCAGCCGCGCCGCGTTGAGACCACCGGCCCGGGCGGGCTAACATGCTTCCCATCATCCAGAGCGACTGAGGGACGGGCCCGTCGACGTCGCGGCAACCAGTGCGGAGCACCTGGTGCCAATGCCCGACCGATGAGGAGGACCGATGGTCGATTTCGTCACTGGGCTGCGTTGTCGTGAATGTCAACGCGCCTTCCCCGCCGAGGCGCTGCACGTCTGCGATTACTGCTTCGGGCCGCTGGAGGTGGCCTACGACTACGAGCGGATCGCGGCGGCGGTCAGCCGGGAGCGCATCGAGGCCGGTCCCCGCTCCATCTGGCGCTATCGGGACCTGCTCCCGGTCGACGACGCCACGCCCGTGGATCTCGGCGCCGGCTTCACCCCGCTGGTGCGGGCCGACCGCCTGGCCGCCGAGCTCGGGCTGGGCGAGCTCTGGATCAAGGACGACACCGCCAACCCGACGGGCTCCTTCAAGGACCGGGTGGTCTCGGTGGCCCTCACCAAGGCCCGCCAGCTCGGCTTCAAGGTGGCCGCCTGCGCGTCGACCGGCAACCTGGCCAACTCGGTGGCGGCCCACGCCGCCCGAGCCGGCATGGACTCGGTCGTCCTCATCCCCCACGACCTCGAGGCGGCCAAGGTCACCATGACGGCTGTCTACGGCGGGACGGTCATCGCCGTCGAGGGGAACTACGACGACGTCAACCGTCTGTGCGCCGAGCTGACGAGCGAGCGCCCGACCTGGGCCTTCGTCAACGTCAACGTGCGGACCTACTATGCCGAGGGCTCCAAGACGCTGGCCTTCGAGATCGCGGAGCAGCTGGGCTGGCAGGCCCCGGACCACGTGGTGGTCCCGATCGGGTCGGGCAGCCAGCTGACCAAGGTGGCCAAGGGGTTCTCCGAGCTCGGCAAGGTGGGTCTCTTGCCCGAGGAGCCCGCCGTCCGGGTGTCGGGCGCCCAGGCCGAGGGGTGTTCGCCCGTGGCCAAGGCCTTCCTCGAGGGCACCGACGCCATCCGGCCGGTCAAGCCCCGGACCATTGCCAAGTCGCTGGCCATCGGCAACCCGGCCGACGGCTGGTACGCCCTCGACACCATGCGCCGCTCGGGCGGCTCGTGCGCCGCCGTGACCGACGGCGAGATCATCGAGGCCATCGGGCTGCTGGCCCGCACCGAGGGGATCTTCGCCGAGACCGCGGGCGGCGTGACCATCGCCACCCTCTCGAAACTGGCCGCCTCCGGGGCCATCCGCCCCGACGAGCGGGTCGTGGCCCTGGTCACCGGGCACGGGCTCAAGACCGTGGAGGCCCTGGCCGGCGCACCCGGGAGCAGCCCCACCGCCGCCATCGCCCCCACCCTGGACGCCTTCGACGCCGCGCTGGACGACCAGACCAAGGAGACCCCCCGATGAGCGTGACCGTCCGCATCCCCACGCAGCTGCGCACCCTGACCGAGGGCGCCGGTGCGGTCGAGGTGGAGGGGGCCTCGGTCGGCGAGGCCCTCAAAGCCCTCGACGCCGCCCACCCCGGCCTAGCCGAGCGCCTGTTCGACGACGCCGGAAGCCTGCGCCGCTTCGTCAACGTCTTCCTGGCCGACGAGGACGTCCGCTTCCTCGACGGCCTGGCCACGCCGGTTTTGCCCGGCCAGACGCTCTCCATCGTGCCCGCCGTCGCGGGGGGCTGAGCCGCCCCGGCCCCGGCCCGGCCGGGGGAGGCGACCGCATCGCTCTTGCGCGCAGCGCCCTAAGGTGGTTACCTGTTAGCACTCACAAGACGAGAGTGCTAATGGAGGAATAGACCAGATGGCCAAGATCATCGCCTTCCAGGAGGACGCCCGCCGCGGCCTGGAGACCGGCATGAACAAGCTGGCGGACGCGGTCCGCGTCACCCTCGGCCCGAAGGGCCGCAACGTGGTGCTCGACAAGAAGTGGGGCGCGCCGACGATCACCAACGACGGTGTGTCCATCGCCAAGGAGATCGACCTCGAGGACCCGTTCGAGAAGATCGGCGCCGAGCTGGTCAAGGAGGTGGCCAAGAAGACCGACGACGTCGCCGGTGACGGCACCACCACGGCCACCGTCCTCGCGTGGGCCATGGTCCACGAGGGCCTGCGCAACGTGGCCGCCGGGGCCAACCCGATGGCGCTCAAGCGGGGGATCGAGGCCGCGGTCGAGATCGCCGTCGGCGCCATCCGCGGCATCGCCAAGGAGACAGAGACCAAGGCGCAGATCGCCCAGGTGGCCTCCATCTCCGCCGCCGACACCGAGATCGGCGAGATGATCTCCGAGGCCATCGACAAGGTGGGCCGCGACGGTGTCATCACCGTCGAGGAGTCCCAGACCTTCGGCATGGACATGGACCTCGTCGAGGGCATGCGCTTCGACAAGGGCTACATCGCCCCCTACTTCGTGACCGACCCCGAGCGCATGGAGGCCTCGCTCGAGGACGCCTATGTGCTGCTGGTCGGCTCGAAGATCACCGCCGTGCGCGACCTGCTGCCCCTGCTCGAGAAGGTCATGCAGAGCGCCAAGCCGCTGCTGATCATCGCCGAGGACGTCGAGGGCGAGGCCCTGGCCACCCTCGTGGTGAACAAGATCCGTGGCACGTTCCGCTCGGTGGCCGTGAAGGCCCCCGGCTTCGGCGAGCGCCGCAAGGCCATGCTCCAGGACATCGCGATCCTCACCGGCGGCCAGGTCGTCACCGAGGAGGTCGGCCTCAAGCTGGAGAACGTGACGCTCGACCTGCTGGGCACCGCCCGCAAGATCGTCATCACCAAGGACGAGACCACCATCGTCGAGGGTGCGGGCACCGAGTCCGACATCAAGGGCCGGATCAACCAGATCAAGACCGAGATCGAGAACACCGACTCGGACTACGACCGGGAGAAGCTCCAGGAGCGCCTGGCCAAGTTGTCCGGCGGTGTGGCCGTGATCAAGGTCGGGGCCGCCACCGAGGTCGAGCTCAAGGAGAAGAAGCACCGGATCGAGGACGCCGTCTCCACGACCAAGGCCGCCATCGAGGAGGGCGTGGTCCCCGGCGGTGGCGTCGCCCTGTTGCGGGCCCAGACCGCCATCCTCGAGGGTGCCGAGAAGCTCGAGGGCGACGAGGCCACCGGAGCCCGCATCGTTGCCAAGGCCACCGAGGAGCCGCTCAAGCAGATCGCGGTGAACGCCGGCCTCGAGGGCGGCGTCATCATCGACAAGGTGCGCCACCTGAAGGGCTCTCACGGCCTGAACGCGGCCACCGGTGAGTACGAGGACCTGTTCAAGGCGGGCGTGATCGACGCCGCCAAGGTCACCCGCTCCGCCCTGCAGAACGCGGCGTCCATCGCGGCCCTGTTCCTGACGACCGAGGCGGTCATCGTGGACAAGCCCGAGGAAGATGCGCCCGCCATGCCCGGCGGGATGGACGACTACTAGACCGGCTGCTGCCGGTCCCGGAATGGGGCTGTAACCGGGATGCCACGGCGCTGCAACAGCGCAGGGTGACACTGGAGATTGCCTCAACCCCAACCGAGGCTGAACAGTGCGCCCGGCCGGAAGGTCGGGCGCACTGCCTTTCGGGCGCACTGCCTTTCGGGGCGCACTGTCTTCCGGGCGCACTGTCTTCCGGGGGGTCTGTCTCTGCGGGATGAGTGCCTTCTCTACACTGACGTCGTGGCTCTGACCCCGACGACCGGCTGGGGGGTCCTCCACCTCTTTTGCCGGCTGGCGCCCGACTTCGACCCGCACGCCCTGCGCAAGGCGGTGAGCGCCGCCGAGGCTGACGGTTACCAGGTGGTCCCGGTGGCCCTGCTCGGCCACAAGGCGGACCTGGGGCTCATGGCGCTCGGGCCCGACGTCTGGAGGCTGCGCCGCCTGCAGACCGAGGCAACCGGTTCCGGCCTGGTCGCCGCCCAGTCCTACGTGTCGCTGACCGAGGTCTCCGAGTACGCCGCCGGGGTTCCCGACGAGCTCCGCCAGGCCCGGCTCTTCCCCCAGCTCCCCCCTGCCGGCAAGGACGCCTTCTGCTTCTACCCGATGAGCAAGCGCCGCGGCGTCGCACACAACTGGTATGCCATGGACTTCGAGGCCCGCAAGCAGCTGATGCTCGGCCACGGCAGGGTGGGCCGGACGTTCCACGGTCGGATCCTCCAGGTCATCACCGGATCGACCGGCCTCGACGACTACGAATGGGGGGTGACCCTCTTCGGCACGCACCCCGATGATCTCAAGGACTGCGTCTACGAGATGCGTTTCGACGAGGCCTCGGCCCTCTACGCCGAGTTCGGGCCCTTCTACACCGGCATGGTGGGCACGCTCGACGAGGTGCTGTCGGTGCTGGGCGCCTGACCGCGACACCGTGACCACCTCCACCGCGCCCACTGCTCCCACTGCGACCGCCTCGCTGGACGACCTCAGGGACGAGCTGCGCCGGCTCGGGCGCGTCGTCGTGGCGTTCAGTGGCGGCGCCGACTCGTCGTTGCTGGCCAAGGTGGCCCACGACACCCTCGGCCGGGACGCGGTCCTCTGCGCCACCGCGCTCTCACCCTCGCTGGCGGCCACCGAGGAGGCGGACTGCCGGACTCTGGCCGACGAGTGGCACCTGCGCTGGGTCGGGGTGCGCACCGGCGAGATGGAGGATGCGGCCTACGTCGCCAACGCCCCCGATCGTTGCGCCCGTTGCAAGACGGCGCTGATGGACGCGTTGGGCCCGTTGGCCGCGTCCGAGGGTGCGACCGTTGTGCTCGGGGTGAACGTCAGCGACCTGGGCGACCACCGCCCCGGCCAGGCCGCGGCGGCCGCGGCGGGTGCCGCCTTCCCGCTGGTCGGGGCCGGCTTCACCAAGGACGACATCCGCCACTGGTCCCGCCTGCTCGGGCTGCGGACCTGGGACAAGCCGGCCGCGGCCTGCCTGGCCTCACGCCTGCCCTACGGCACGCCTGTCACGCTGGGTCGCCTGGCCGCCGTCGAGGCGGCCGAGGCGGCACTGCACGCGCTCGGCTTCGGGCAGCTACGGGTGCGCCACCATGGCGACGCCGCCCGCGTGGAAGTCGAGCCCGCCGCGCTGACCGAGGTCGTGGCCCGCCGGGAGGAGGTGGTGGCCGCGGTGCGCGCCGCGGGCTTCCGCTTCGTCGCACTGGACCTGGAAGGCTTCCGGTCGGGCAGCCTCAACCGCGGCCTGCGCGAGGCGGCCCCAAGTGAGGTGGAGCCATGAGCGAGGTCCGGGTCAAGGTGAAGCTGACGTTCCCCGCGTCGGAGGTCCGGCGAGCTGTCCTCGCCACCCTGGTGCGCCGGTTCGACGTGGATCCCGACATCCGGCGGGCCGACGTCGAGGAGCACCGCGGCTGGATCGTGTGCGAGATGGACGGTCAGGCAGCCCAAGTGGAGGCGGCGCTGGACTGGCTGCGCGGCGAGGGCATCACCGTCGACCTCCTGGGGGACGTCCTCGAGGGATGACGCCCGGAGGGTTCAGCCCTGCTCGGGGTCCTGGGGAACGTGCCACCCCGCCGAGGACACGTTGCGGGGCTCGTAGAACACGCAGCCCTCGGGGCACGCGAAGGGGAGCGGCTCGTTGGCGTCGACCTTGCAACGCTCCAGGCGGTCTCCCCGCGGCGTGGTCCGCATCACGTAGTGGCGGCAATCCTCGTTGACGGACACGCTCCATTCTGGCCCAGGCGGCGGGCCGCGGTAGCGTCACCGCTCGTGGAGACGAGTGATGACCGGGACGTCCCCCTCAAGACGCTGCTGCGGTGGAGCGAGGCCCTGGCGGGGATCGCCCGCACCGGGCTCGGATTCACCGAGAGCCTCTACGAGAGTGAGCGCTTCGAGGAGATCCTCAAGGTGGCGGCGGACATCCGGGCCGAGGCGGACGGCGAGAGTGACGATCCCGACCACGCCGGCGGCCTGGTGCAGGAGTGGATGGACACCGTCGGCAAGGGCGTCCCCGGCTACGTCACGCCCAAGGTGGCGGTCGGCGCCGCCGTCGGCAACGACAAGGGCGAGCTGCTGCTGATCCAGCGGGCGGACTCGGGCATCTGGCTGTACCCGACCGGCTGGTGCGACGTGGGCTACTCGGCCGCCGAGGTCGTGGTGAAGGAGGTGGAGGAGGAGACCGGCATCATCGCGGAGCCGGTGCGCCTCATCGCGGTCCTCGACGGCCTGCGCCTCGGGTTCACCCGGGTGCCCCTCTACTCGCTGCTGTTCTACTGCCAGGCCGTGGGCGGCGAGCTGGCGCCACACCCTCTCGAGACGCGCGACGTCGGCTGGTTCACCCGCGAGACGTTGCCGCAGCCGCTCGTGGGGTCCGACCGGTGGGGCGAGCACGTCTTCGCCGCCATCAACGGCGAGCGGCGCGACGTCCTCTACGACAGCGTGCGTCAACCGATGTGGCGGGGCGGCTCGACGACGTCGTGATCTCGGTCGAGGCTGCCGCATCGGTCGACGACGACCTCTGCGCGGCGGTCGAGCACCTCGTTCCCCAGCTCTCCTCCTCGTCGGCTCCGCCCAGCCGAGCCCTGCTGGAACGGATGGTGGCCGACCCCGCCACCACGTTGTTCGTGGCCCGCGACGACGGCGGCATCGTGGGCATGCTCACGCTCGCCACCTTCCAGGTCCCGACGGGTGTGCGCGCCTGGATCGAGGATGTCGTGGTCGATGGCGCCGCCCGTGGCGGTGGGGTGGCGGTGGCACTGGTGCAGGCGGCGCTCGAAAGGTCAGCCGAACTCGGTGCGCGCACGGTTGACCTGACGTCGCGGCCCCACCGCGAGGCGGCGAACCGGCTCTACCTGCGGATGGGCTTCGAGATGCGCCGGACGAACGTCTACCGGAGAACGCTCGAGGGAAGCTGACCCCGGTCCCAGCGGACTCGCGTCGTTGCACCAACGCCCCCTCCGGAACGACCGTGCCCGACCCGGCGCAGCGGACGGGACGAGCGACAGCGCCGCGCGTAATGGCTCAGGCGCCGATGATCTCCGACACCGCCGGCAGCGGGAAGACAGCGGGTAGCAGGCGCATCAGGCGCGCGAAGGTGGGAGTGAAGCGACCCTCGCCCCAGGGGAGGTCGGGCTCGTTGGCGAACGCCTGGCTGAGCACGCCGACGATGAGGGTCGACACGACGTAGACGGCGTCCTCGTTGTTGGCGTCGGGACCGAGCTGACCGGCGACCACGGCATCGGCCAGCGCGCGCCGTTGCAGCTCGACCATCTCCGCGCTCGGTGCAAACGCCTCCTCGGAGGGGTGGAAGCTCGGAACCGGTCGCCAGAACAGCAATTCGGCCACGGCGCGGTTGGCCAGGGCCCAGCGCCCGCTGGCCTCGAGGCCGGCGATCAGCGCGTCGAGTCCCGGGTCGGCTCCCTCCATTCCGGCGCACATCTCTGCCAGGTTCTCGAGCTGGCCGCGGAGGAAGAGCGCGTCGTAGATGGCCATCAACGAGGGGAAGTACTTGTAGAGCGAAGGCGGCTGGACCCCGAGGCGGCGCGCCACCTCGGCCAGGCTCAGGCCGTTGACTCCCTCCTCGGACATGACCTCTCTGGCGATGTCGAGGATCTCCTCGATCGTCTCCTGGCGCCGTCTGGCCCGACGATCCGGTCGGGGAGTGTCGTCTGCCTCCGCCGCGGACTTCGTCGGGCTCCGGCTCATTACCAGGAGGATAGCAAAGGAAGCTCTTGACAGCAATAGCTAATACCAATAACCTACGGGCATTGAGTCGGCGAGGAGGGACATGAGCAGTCGGAGCAGCAGATGGTGGTTGACCCAAGACAGGCACGAGACCCTCGTCGAGCGCGGCGCCCGAGCGCATCTACGACATGGTGGCCGACCTGCCACGGATGGGCGAATGGAGCCCGGAGTGCCAGAGGGTCGAGTGGGAGGACGGGGCCAGCGGCCCGGCGGAGGGGGCCGCGTTCGTCGGCCACAACCGGGGCGGACCCCGCGGCCTCATCAAGTGGTCGCGCCGGGGGCGGGTGCTCGTTGCCGACCCCGGACGCCAGTTCGCCTTCGTCACCGAGGAGGGCGGTCGTGAGGGGACCGTGTGGCGCTACCGCTTCGAGGCGGTCGACGGGGGGACCAGGGTCACCGAGTCGTACGAGGTCAGGCGGATCCCCGTGTGGGCGCGCATCGTCGACGTCCCCACCAATCGCGCCCGTGAGCTGCGCGAGGCGTTGCAGCACACGCTGGCGCAGCTCAAGAAAACCGCCGAGGCCAGAGATGAGGCCGGCCGGCGATGACGCTCGACGTCACGGCGGACGCCTACGTGCTCGGGGCCACCGAAGGCGAGGCACTCTGGTTCGCCGATGCCCTCGTCACCTACAAGGCCACGGGCACCGAGACCAACGGTGGGCTGACGGTGGCAGAGGTGCGGGCTCCGCATGGCGCCGGCTCGCCGCGACACCGGCACCAGCACGAGGACGAGGCCTGGTACATCATGAGCGGCGAGCTCACCTTCTGGCTCGGCGACGACGTGCGGACTGTCGGTGCGGGCTCCTTCGTCTTCGGACCGCGGGAGGTGGAGCACCGCTTTCGGGTCGATTCGGACGAGGCGCACTTCCTCCTCCTGCTGACGCCGGCCGGGTTCGAGGAGTTCACCCGGACCTGCGGTTGGCCGGCCACGGCTGTGACCATGCCGCCGGCCGCGCTGCCCGAGCGCCCGGCCGCACTCCTCCAGGCGGCGGCCGCCCGCCACGGCATCGACATCGTTCCTGATCCGGCAGTACCGACAGCAGAAGGAGACATTCCATGATCACGACCTACAGGGCAGCGCCCGACATCGACGTCCTGACGTCGAGCTTCCCCGTGCCGGGGTTCGGGCTCATCCCGATCAACGCCTTCGTCCTGCACGCCGCCGAGCCGGTCCTGGTCGACACCGGGACGGTGGTGGAGAGCGATGAGTTCCTGACCGTACTGCGGACCGTCATCGATCCCTCCGACCTGCGCTACATCTGGTTGACCCACACCGACTTCGACCACATCGGTTCCCTGGGCCGCCTGCTCGAGGAGAACCCCCAGATCCGGGTGATCACATCGTTCCTCGGCGTGGGCATCATGGGCCTCTTCGCGCCTCTGCCGTTGGAGCGCGTCTACCTTCTCAATCCGGGACAGTCGGTGCACGTCGGTGACCGGAACCTGACGGCGGTGAGGCCACCGACGTTCGACAACCCGGTCACGACAGGGTTCCACGACGACCGCTCGGGGGCGCTCTTCAGCGCGGACTGCTTCGGTGCCCTGCTCGCCGAGGTCCCCCAGAACGCTGACGACCTCTCGGAGGAGGCGCTCCGCCAGGGCCAGGTCTTCTGGGCGACGGTCGATTCGCCCTGGCTCCACAACACGAACCCGGACACCTTCGCCGGCGCGCTCGGAGCGCTCCGTGACCTGGAGCCGACGACTGTCCTGAGCAGCCACCTGCCGGCCGCGCCGGGTCGCTCGCTGGACCGCCTCATCGCCAACCTCGAGACGGTGCCGGCGGCGTCGCCCTTCGTCGGGCCGGATCAGGCGGCCCTGGAGCAGATGCTCGCGGAGATGTCGGGCGCGCCCGGCTAGAGGCGCTGGAGGCGCTGGAGGCGCTGGAGGCGCTCGAGGCGCTGGAGGCGCTGGACCCTCTGACCGTGACCCGCAATGCGCGAGCTACCAGACATGCGGGATCAGGCGGTCGCGGGTTCGCCGCGTCGTCGCGGTACCGATCGGACAGCTCGCCCAGGAAGTCGCGCGGTCATCGGTCCGGGCGACCAGCGGGTCGGTCGCTCGCGGCCCCAAGCGGACCCCGCCCCGGCCCAGGCCCACCCATTAATGTCACGTTGCTGACAACGCGCAGGGAGGGTGCATGAGCGGGACCGGCGTGCAGGGGCGTAACTGGGTGCTCGCCGCGATGATCTTCGCGGTGTCGATGACGTTCATCGACCAGACGATCGTCTCCATCGCCGTGCCGAACATCCAGAGCGAGCTCGGCCTGTCGTCGACCGGGGTGCAGTGGGTGGTGAACGGCTACCTGATCGCCCTCGCCGCGCTGTTCGCACTTGGCGGCCGGCTGTCGGACATCTTCGGCCACACCAAGATGTGTGTCATCGGCGTGATCGTGTTCGTCGGGGCGTCGACCATGTGCGGCCTGACCCCCACGGGCTCTGCGGCGGAAGGGTGGATCGTCGGGTTCCGGGTGGTCCAGGGTGCCGGCGGTGCCCTGATGTTCCCGGCCGCCCTCGCCATCGTCGTCAACGTGTTCCCTCTGCGCGAGCGCGGGAAGGCGCTCGCCCTGTTCTTCGGGATAGCCGGCGGGCTCACCGCGCTCGGGCCGATCCTGGGCGGCTACCTGACCCAGTGGACGTGGCGCGCCATCTTCTGGGTGAACATCCCGGTCGCCCTCATCGCGCTGGCCCTGATTTACGTGTCGAAGCCGAAGACCCAGTACAAGTGGGCCCCGATCGACTACCGGGGCGCCGTCCTCATCGCGGCGGGCATCGGGCTCAGCATCTTCGGCCTGCAGCAGTCCGTTCTCTGGGGCTGGAGCAATCCCTGGACGTGGATCTGCATCATCGGCGGCCTCGTCATCCTCGCTGTCTTCGTCCTGGCCGAGCTCCGCACGGAGTCGCCACTCATCAAGGTCTCCATCTTCCGCGTCCGCGCCTTCACGGTGGAGAATCTGGTGTTGCTGATCGCCATGATGTCCTTCATCCCCGTCTTCTTCTTCGCCAGCGAGTACGCCCAGATCGCTCTCCACAAGACAGCGTCGCAGGCAGGATTGTTCCTGCTCTTCTTCTTCCTCGGCTTCGTGGTCGCGGCCCAGATCGGGGGCCGCATACTCGACCGGGAAGGAGCCAAGCGGGCCGTCGTCATCGGCTGTGCCATCGCGGCGGTCGGCTTCGGCGCCTGGGCCTCCAAGGCGACGACACTGAGCTTCGGCAAGCAACAGATCTGGGTCATCGTGGCGGGAGCCGGCATGGGCATGATGCTCGGCCCGGCCAACACCGACGCGGTGAACCGCGCCGGGAACCTCTCCTACGGCGAGGCGACGGGCATCACCCAGACCATCCGCAACTTCGGCGCCAGCCTCGGCCTGGCGGCGCTCGGCACCATCTTGTTGATCAACTACCGTTCGCACCTGACGGCCTCACTGCAAGCCAAGGGCGCTCCGAACGCCGCCGCCGAGGCCAACCGGATCACGCAGACCCAACAGGGTCACGGATCGGTGACGTCCATCCCGCATTTCGTCTCGCTCGACTTCGCCCACGCCACCCAGACTGTGCTCTACGTCATGTGCGGGATCATGGCCTTCGCCGGCGTCGTCGCCCTGTTCGGCCTGCAGCGGGGGCGCCAGGAGACGGTGCTCGTGGAAGACGGCACTGTCCCCTCACCCGCCGGGGGCGCCTGACCGTTCTTCGGGGCAGCCGTGACCTCGCCGCCATCGACATGCTCGGATTCCCGGGGGGCAAGGATCAGTCACCAATCCCTCGGTAACCAATCCCCCGCAGTTCCCGGCCACGGGACGTGGAGGTCGAACTTGGTTCATCCGAGGGTCCGGCACATCGTATGGCTGGACCGGCCGCTTTAGCGCCCTTGACTTTGGTCCGCGCATGTGGAGTTCGTTCTTCCCCGCGTCGTCCGTACACAATGAGGGGATGACCACCTTCATCACCCGCTACGAGACGTCGGGATCCGGGGTCCGCCTGGCCGTCAAGGACCTCATCGACATGGAGGGGGAGCGGACGACTGCGGGTTGCCGCGCCGTGGCGGAGCGAGCCGTGCCGGCGGCCCGAGATGCCATGTGCCTCGCCGGCGCCAGGGCGGCGGGAGCCCGGATCGTCGGTCGCACCAATCTGCACGAGTTGGCCCTCGGCGTGACCGGTGTGAACGAGTGGTACGGGACGCCCGTGAACCCGCTCGACCCCACCCGCGTCCCCGGCGGCTCGTCGAGCGGGTCTGCGGTCGCGGTGGCCACGGGCGAGGCGGACGTGGCCTACGGCAGCGACACCGGCGGCTCGGTGCGGATCCCCGCCGCCTGTTGCGGCACGGCCGGCCTCAAGACCACGTGGGGCCGCATCCCGCTCGACGGGGTTTGGCCGCTGGCGCCCAGCTTCGACACCGTCGGCCCGATGGCCCGCACGGTGGATGGTCTGGTCACCGGCATGCAATTGCTCGAGCCGGGCTTCGCCGTTGCCGATGCGGACAGCGCCGATCTGACCGTGGGCCGGCTGGCCCTCGAGGCGGATCCGCTCATCACAGCGGCGCTCGACCGGGCCCTCGGCCTCGCGGGGTGGGATTGCCGCGACCTGGCGGTCCCGGGGTGGGACGACGCCACCATGCACGCGGGCCTTCTCCTGGTGGTCGAGGCGTGGGCTTCCGACGCGTACCTGGTGCAGGAGGACCCGGCCGGGATCGGCGCCGACGTGCGCGCCCGGCTGGAGCTCGGATCAGCCTTCGACGAAGGCACGGTCCGCGCCGCCTGGATGGCTCAGCGCACGTGGAAGGCGGCACTCGAGCAGATCTTCACCGAAGTCGACATCCTCGTCACGCCGACCCTGACCATCTTCCCGCCGCGTCTCGACGAGGGGGACGACCTCCTCGTCTCGCGTTGCACCTTTCCCGTGAACCTGGCCGGTGTGCCGGCGCTCTCGCTGCCAGTGCCGGCGGACGGGCCGCTGCCCGCCAGCATCCAGCTGATCGGGCCGACCCACAGTGAGGAGCGGCTGCTCGCCGCTGGGGCGCTCCTGGAAGCGGCGGTCGCGTCGGCCTGACGCTCTCGCCCTCAGGTGTGGGCGCGAACGAGGTCCAGGCCGATGTCGGCCAGGTGCTGTCGCACACTGTCGGGCGCTACGACCTCGATGCGGTCGCCGAGCCCGGCCAGCTGCCGCGCCACCATGAGTTCGGACTGGGCCCGTAGCTCGACCTCGACCCTGCCGTCCGGTCCCACCGCGCCCGGCCCGACCCGGTTGCCGAACATGTAGCGCAGGACGTCGACAATCGTTTCGTCGGCCCGCAGTCGCACCCGTACCGGGGCGCGTTGCGCGTCCACCGTCGTCACGATGGAGCTCCAGGCCTCGGCCAGGTCGAAATCGTCGGGGCGCACGACGGGCTCGGCGGTGAGCCGCAGCGACCGCACCCGGTTGACCCGGAACGTGCGCTGTCCGGCGTCGGTGTCCGCCACGAGGTACCACGTGTTGTTCTTGACCACGAGCCCCAACGGGTGCACGGCGCGCGATGAGGTGCGTCCGTCCCGACCGCGGTAGTCCAGCTCGACCCGCACACCCTCGATCACGGCGCGCTGCAGCGCTTCGAGGTGGTCCGGCGGCGCGGGCGCCGGCTGATCCCACCCGGCCGGGTCGCGCACCACTGCGGCTGCGGCCGCCTCGGCATGTTCGCGGAAGGTCGACGGCAGGGCGCGCACGAGCTTGCGGAGCGCCGCCCGGACCTCGGGCGTCGCCGCGGAAGGCCCGGCGATAAGGAACAGGGCGCGCGCCTCGTCGGCGGTCAGTCCGCTCAGGTCGGTGCGGGCGCCGCCCACCAGCTCCCAGCCGCCACCTCGCCCGGGCCGCGAGTAGACGGGGATACCGGCCAGGGCGAGGCCTTCGAGGTCCCGCCGGGCCGTGCGCTCGCTGACCTCGAGCTCGCTCGCCAGCTCGGCGGCGGTGACCGTGCCCTTGGCCTGCAGGACCAGCAGGGCGGCGACGAGGCGGTCGGCGCGCACCGGACAAGTTTGTCAGGAAAAGTGGCCATGAGTTGTCCACTTTCAGGGCGCACCATGACGTCATCCAGTCGAGCGCCGGGCGGGACCCGGCAGAAATGGAGCTGAAACCATGCCCGGACTCGTTCCCCCCCTCGTCGACGAGCGCGAGGCGCTCCTCGCCTTCCTGGCGCAGCAGCGAGATGCCCTCCGCTATGCCGTGCACGGCCTCGACGAGGCCCAGGCCACTGCCCGCCCGACGGTCAGCGAGCTCAGCCTGATCGGCCTCGTCAAGCATGCGGCGCAGGTCGAGCACGCCTGGACCACGTTCCTCACTACGGGTGACACCGCCGTCTTCGCCCCGGGGGACCCGGACAATTGGTCCGACGGGTTCTGCCTCACGGAGGGGGAGACCCTCGACGATGTCCTCGCCGCTGGCCGACCAGCAGGCCCGGATGACCGAAAAGATCGTCGGCGCCCTGGGCGACCTGGGGGCGTCCCTTCCGCCCACGGTCGACCTCGTCCCGTGGATCCCGGGCGGGATCGTCTGGACGCCCCGCTGGGTCCTGTTGCACCTGATCGAGGAGACGGCCCGGCACGCCGGGCACGCAGACATCCTCCGAGAGTCCATCGACGGGGGGACCTGTTGGACGCTCATGGCCGCCGCCGAGGGATGGCCGGCCCAGGATTGGGCGTAGGACACTCCGGCGTCCACACCTAGGGTGACCGGGGGATGCAGATCGATGTGTGGTCGGACTTCGCGTGCCCGTGGTGCGCGCTCGGCATCGCCCGGCTCGACATCGCCCTGGGGGCCTTCGAACACGGCGACGAGATCACCGTGCGGCACCGCTCCTTCGAGCTGCACCCGCGGGCGCCGGCCCGCAGCGCGGGGGCGATGGAGGAGGTGGTGGGGCGCAAGTACGGCCTCCGCCCCGAGCAGGTGCGTGCCGGCCACGAGCGGTTGACCGCGCTCGGGGCGGAGGTGGGCTTCACGTTCTCCTTCGAGCGGGTGCGGTTGGGGAGCACCTTCGACGCCCACCGGCTCTTCCAGGCCGCCCGTGGCGGAGCGCACGAACGCGCCTTGGTGCAGGGCCTGTTCGCCGCCCACTTCAGCGAGGGCCGGCAGCTCTCGGATCACGCTGTCCTGGCGGACGTGGCCCGCTCGGCGGGCCTGCCCGAGCACGTCACAGAACAGGTGCTCAGCGGCACCGCCTATGCGGCTGAGGTCCGCGCCGATGAGGCCGCGGCCGAGGAGCTCGACGTGACCGGCGTGCCGTACTTCCTGATCGGTGGCGCGTGGCCGATCCCGGGCGCGCAGGACGTCGAGACGCTGGGGATCGTGCTGCGCCGCGCCTGGTCACGTCTCGGCCATTGAGCCGAGGATCTCGTCGACCATCTCCACGGTGGTGTCGGGATGGAGGAAGGCGAAGCGGGCCACTGTCTCGCCTTCCCACGTCGTCGGCGTGACGAAGCCGATCTGCGCGTGCAGCAGGCGGGCCGACCACGCCTCGTAGTCGATCTTGCCCCAGCCGGGGCGGCGGAAGAGCACGATGGAGAGACCGGGGTCGCGCACCAGCTCGACGTGGGGTGACGCCGTGATCCGCTCGGCCGCCCGCTGGGCGATGGCCAGCCCCGCCTCCACGGCGTCGCGATACGCGTCGAGCCCGTTGACGGCCAGTGAGAACCACAACGGGAGCCCCCGCGCCCGCCGCGTCAGGTGGAAGGCGTAGTCGCTCGGGTTCCACTCCTCGGGATTCTCACTGTGCAGCACCTCGAGGTACTGCGCGTCCTGGGTGTGCACGGCCTTGGCCAGGTTCGGCTGCCGGTAGACGAGCGCCGCGCAGTCGAAGGGGGCGAAGAGCCATTTGTGGGGATCGACGATGAACGAGTCCGCCCTCTCGAATCCGGCGAACTGGGCTCGTACCGACGGTGCGAACAGGGCGGCAGCGCCACCGTAGGCGCCGTCGACGTGGAACCACAGGGAGTGTTCGGCGGCCACGTCGGCGACCCCCGCCAGGTCGTCGATGATGCCCGCGTTCGTCGTTCCCACGGTGGCCACGACCCCGATGACGTCGGCCCGGCGCGGGTCGTCACGGAGGGCAGCTCCCAGTGCCGCACCGGTCAGCCGGTGATCCGGAGTCGGCACGGTGAGCGTCCCGACGCCCAGGACATGAAGGGCCTTCCCCACCGACGAGTGCGCGTCCTCACTGAACGCGACCAGCGGATGCAGCGGGCCGTCGGCGTGGCGCCGGTGACCCGCGGTGTCCCGGGCGACCATGAGGGCGGAGAGGTTGCCCGCCGACCCTCCCGCCACGAAGCAGCCTCCGGCGCCCTCGGGGAGGCCGGCCTGCGCGGACAGCACACCGAGGGCCTGGTTCTCGGCCACGACCACGCCGGCCGCCTCGAGCCAGGAGGTCCCGTGCAGGGACGAGCACGAGACGAACATGTCGAAGAGCAGGGAGGCTTTGGTGGGTGCCGCCGGGATGAAGGAGAGGAAACGAGGGCTGTCGCACGACACGACCGCGGTCGACAACTTGTCGACGAACACCTTCAGCACGTGGGCGGGATCGCTCCCCTCGGGCCGCATCAACCCGGCCAGCTCGGCGTCGAGCGACTCGACGAGGCCGCCAAAATCGAGGGCCACCGGGTCCATGGAGAGGCGCTCCCGGCAGGCCGACAGGATCAGGTCGGTCATGGCCTCGTCGTAGTGGAACATCGCGCTCGCCATCAGGCGGGTGCGCCCTCCGGTCCCGGGGTCGGGCGGTGGGCGGCGCGCCAGGCCTCCTCGGCCCGGCTGGCGACCTCGTGCAGCGGGGCCCCCGTCTTCCTGGCCACCAGGGCGACGTCGTCGAACTCCGGTTTGGCCCGTCCACTGGTGACCTTCATGCTGATGACGATGCCGTCGACGGTGACCTGTTCGAGCGCGCGGGCGACCGGCCAGCGCTCGACGGGCGTGGCGCGGATCCCCATGGTTCCGGTCACCCGTTCGATCTCCGCTCGCTGCACCTCGACGAGCGAGGCGTCGGTCAGGACGTGCAGGACGTGGCCGGGCCGGCCCTTCTTCATGGTGACCGGGCTCACCCAGGCGTCGAACGCACCGGCCCCGAGGGCGGCGGCCACGGCATGTCCGAGCTGCTCACCCGTCACGTCGTCGAGATTCGTCTCGAGCAAGAGCGCCGTTTGTCCAGGACCGACTGAGGGTTGGCCGACACGCCTGCCGATGACGACCTGGGTGCAGTTCGGCAGGTCGTCCATCTCACCGGCGCCTCCC
Source organism: uncultured Acidimicrobiaceae bacterium (assembly GCA_963764305.1). Taxonomy (GTDB): domain Bacteria; phylum Actinomycetota; class Acidimicrobiia; order Acidimicrobiales; family RAAP-2; genus Bog-473. Next base: position 989,676 of record CAVXSD010000010.1, read on the forward strand.
CCGAATCCCGAGGCCGCGACCGTCATGGCCGGGAGGGGTCCGAACGCGGTGGACAGCGCGGCCAGCAGTGCGGCGCCGGTGGGGGTCGTGAGCTCGATCCGGACGTCGCGGCCGTAGGAGGGGATCCCCTCGAGCAGGCGGACCGTCGCCGGGGCCGGGTTGGGTAGCCAGCCGTGCGCGCTGCGGACCGTCCCCATCCCTGTGGCCACTTCCGAGGCGCAGACCTCGTCGACGCCGAGGACCTCGAGTGCGGCAGCGGTCCCGACGACGTCGATGATCGCATCGTGCCCGCCGACCTCGTGGAAATGGACCTGGTCGATGGGGCGCCGGTGCAGCCTGGATTCGACCGAGGCCAGCTTGTGGAAGACGGCCTGGGCGCGTGCCGTCACCCGGCCGGGCAGCGCGGCGTCCTCTATCAGGGCGGCGATGGCTCCGTGGGTGCGCACGACGACGTCGTCGCCCCCGACGATGGCCCGGGTGCAGGCGATGCCTCCCCGGATGCCCTCCTCGAACTCGAGGTGCCAGCCGGGGAGGGCCAGTTGGTCCAGGAGGGCACGGACCTCGTCGACATCAGCGCCGGCGTCGACCAGCGATCCCAGAGCCATGTCGCCGGCGATGCCGGCGAAACAGTGGAACCATGCCACCGTCGAAGGCCCCGCCGCGGCCGCCGTCACGGGAGGAGCCGGGCGACGGCGCAGGCTGCGCCGTAGCCATTGTCGATGCCGACGACGGTGATCCCCGAGGAGCAGGCAGAAAGCATGGAGAGCAGCGCGGTGACACCCTCGAGCGCGGCCCCGTACCCGGTGCTGGTCGGTACGGCGATGACGGGGGCCGGCGTGAGCCCACCCACCACGCTCGCCAGCGCGCCCTCCATGCCGGCGATGACCACGACGGCGTCGGCCATCGCGAGCGAGTCGAGATCGGCGAGGAGCCGGTGCAGCCCCGCGACACCACAGTCGGTGAGCTGCCTGGAGGAAAAGCCCAGGGCGCCGAGGACCGCCGTGCACTCGGTGGCTACGGGAAGGTCGGCCGTTCCGGCCGTGATCACCAAGACAGCGCCAGTCCTCGAGGGCCCCGGGCGAAAGACCACGGTCGAGAAGGAGCCGCTCTCCGAGACAACACCCGGGCCGAAGCCGAGGGCCGCGGCGGTTGCCGTCACCGCCTTCACCTGGGCCTCGCTCGCCCTGGTCAGGAGCACGGGGCCGTCGGTACCCGCCAGGAGCTCCTCGACCACCGCCGCACAGTGTTCGGGTGTCTTGCCGGGGCCATAGACGGCTTCAGGCATGCCGAGGCGCAGGTCGCGCTCGAAGATCCACCCGTGCGAATCCCAGGTCCGAGTAGGGGAGCCGGCGCAGCCGACGAACGGCGTCATCAGGCGCGGTGGCGCCGCTGGCGACCTCTTCGATGAGCGCGCGAAGCGAAGAAGCGTCCATGACCTGCTCTATCCTGCCCAACTGTGAACCCGCCTGCGACCTCGGTGGCCTACTTCGGCCCGGCGGCCACCTTCACCCAGGAGGCCCTGCTGACCCAGCCGGACCTGGCCCAGGCCGATCTGACGGCCCTGGCCTCCATCACGGCGGTGCTCGATGCCGTCGCCCAGGGGGAGGTCGACCTCGGCTTCGTGCCCATTGAGAACGGGATCGAGGGGACGGTCAGCGCCACCATCGACGGGCTCATCCACGACGTCGACCTGCATATTCAGCGCGAGGTCGTCATGGACATCCACCTCCACCTCATGGCTGTTCCGGGTACCGGGCTCGCTGACATCCGCTCGGTCTCGTCGTATCCCCATGCCCTCGCCCAGTGCCAGAAGTTCCTGGCCCGTACACTGCCCGCGGCCGAGCAGCGCGCGTCCAACTCGACGGCCGACGCGGCGCGGCTGTTGGGCGAGTCCGGCGACGCCGGTGAGGCCGCCATCGCGCCGCGGCTGGCCGCCGAGCGCTACGGCCTGACGATCGTGGCGGAGGACGTCGAGGACCACCCGGAGAACCAGACACGCTTCGTCCTGGTCGCCCGGGCCCGGGTGCCGGCGCCGACGGGACACGACAAGACGAGCATCGTCTGCTTTCAGCGGGCCGACCATCCGGGCAGTCTGCACGGCATTTTGGGCCAGTTCGCGGCGCGCAACATCAACCTGACGAAACTCGAGTCCCGCCCGACCAAGCAGGCCCTCGGCGACTACTGCTTCGTCGTCGACCTGTCGGGTCACGTCGGGGACGAGGTGGTGGCGGACTGCCTGCGTGATCTGCATGCGAACCTGGCCGGCGTCAAGTTCCTCGGTTCGTATCCCGCCGCCGGGGAGCACGGACCCGAGCAGCGGCGCCAGGCGGACGCGGCGTGGCTGGCGGCCGATTCCTGGTTGCGCGGGATCCGCGGGGCTATCGGCTGACCGGCGACTCCTCGTTGCGCGCCAGCGAGCCGGGCAGGCGGCGGGCGATGACGAGCGCCAGAGCGGCGGCGAGGCCCGCAACGGCGAATGCGATCACGACACCCCCGGCGACCGGTCGGGAGCCCCGAGAGACCGCCGCCACCGCGGCCCCACCGATGCCGACGCCGAGCGCGATCCCGAGGACATCGGCCAGGTTCAAGGAGGCCGAGGCCCATCCCTCGCGGCCGGTGGGGGCGGCCCGCAGCATCATGAGCGAAATCGGCGCATAGGCGAGACCCATCCCCAGCCCCGCCACCGACCAGGCGACGAACGCCTCCCACACGGGTACTCCGGGCCGGAGCTGCCAGGCCATGCCGGCCGTCCCGAGCAGGATCAGGACCAGCCCGGTCTGCACGAGACGCGCCCCCTCCCAACGCTCGTTGAGGCGCGCCTGGATCCAGGCGCCGACGGTCCAGGCGAGTGTCGAGGCCGTAACGACCGCACCGGCGACCAGGGTGCTGTGGCCCCGCACGGTCGTGATGGTCAGGGTGACGTAGGCGTCGGCACCGAAGAAGGCGAAGGTCACCAGGCCCCGGCTCAAGATGGTGGCGGGCAGGCCCCGGGCGCCGCGCAATGTGCCGGCCGGAAGCAGCCGGCGCAGCGGAGCGAACCCGACCGTGACGCCGATAGCCGCCAGCCCGAAGCCGACCAGGACATTGCGGGCGCTCAACGCCCCCAGAACGAAGGCGGCCCCGAGAGCGGTGCGGACGGCGTCGGCGATGCGGTGCTCCTCGGCCGGGGGCGTGTCGATACGACCGAGGCGGACGAGTGCCGGCACGGCGATCGGCCCGGCGACGGCGACCAGGGGGATGAGGCCGAGGAACACCCAGCGCCATCCGAAGAGATGCGCAACCGCGGCGGCCACGCCTGGTCCGACAATGCCCGGGATCACCCAGGCGGTGGAGAGGACCGCCATCATCCGGGCCCGCTGCGCCTCGCGCAGGCTCCGTCCGATGGCCACGTAGGCCACCGCCGGCACAGCCCCGGCACCGAACCCCTGCAGGCAACGTCCGGCCACCAGCACCCACATGAAGGGGGCAAGGCCGGCGACGAGGAGCCCGGCCGAGAACAGCACCAGGCCCGCGACATACGGTCGGGCCGGGCCGTGACGGTCCGCGTCGCGACCCGCAGCCACGATCCCGACCAGGCTGGCCAACTGGAACGTCGAGAAGACCCAGCCGTAGAGCGCCAGACCGTGCAGGTCGCGGGCCACCAGCGGCATCACCGTGATGACGGCCAATGCCTCAGAGGCGACAAACGTCACGCTGAGCACCAGGCCGAGCGTCAGCGCGCGTCGGTGCGGCGCCCACAACCCGTCGCCCCGAACGCCAACGTCCATCCCGGCGAGACTAGGGGGAACGCCCGCTGGTACTCTGCGACGGGGAGGGCATGTGACGCTGCAGACCATCGACGTCGACCAGCACCTGTTCGAGTCGAGGACGACGTGGTCCGAGTACATCGATCCCGCACGACGATCTGATGCGCTGTCCATCGCCGACGATGAAGCCGGATGGCCCTGGCTGACCTGGCGGGGCGACAGGCTCACGCCACTCGAGGTCCCGATCCCCGAGCGTTCGAACCTGATCGGGGAGGACCGCCTCCGGCGCCTGCGCGGCGAACGGGCGCCCGTGTCCTTCGATGAGTCGGTGCCCGATTCCTACCGCCTGGCCGGTGCCCGCGTGGCATCGCTCGACGAGTTCGGACTCGACGCCGCGGTGATGTTCCCGAACTACGGACTGCTGTGGGAACAGCGGCTGGCATCGGACCGCGAGGCGCAACGCGCCAACGCCCGCGCCTACAACCGCTTCGTGGCCGACGTGTGCGGCGAGGCTGAAGGACGCCTCTTCGGGGTGGCCCACGTCCTGTTGCATGATCCGGCGTGGGCGGTCGAGGAGATCAGACGGGTCCGGGCGCAAGGACTGCGGCTGGCCATGATCGCGCCGGCCCCGGTGGACGGGAAGCCTCTCGCCCACGCGGACTTCGATCCGGTGTGGAGCACCTTCAGCGACGAAGGCGTCGCTCCCGTGTTCCACGTCTCGGAGTTCGAGAGCCCGCTCCACCCGGCCTGGCGGACGGGGGAGCACGAGGACGGCGAGCAGCTCTTCGACTCGATCTTCTTGTACCTGGCGCCCGCGGTCGCCCTGGCCAACCTGATCCTCAACGGGGTGCTCGAGCGCTTCCCCCGCCTGCGGGTGGGCGTCGTCGAGTTGACGGCGAGCTGGGTGCCGCACTTCCTCCTGCACATTGACGGCGCGTCGGACTTCTACACGGTGCGGCACGGCGAGCCGTTCCACAAGCTGGCCGACCGCCCCTCCAACTACTTCCTGCGCCAGGTGCGGGTGGCGGCACTGCCGTACGAGATGCCCAATCGCCTCGTGCCCAAGGTCGGCGCGGACACGTTCATGTTGGGGAGCGACTGGCCTCACGCCGAGGGGGTCGCCGACCCGATGGCACAGGCGCAGCGGGCCGTGGCCGGACTGGCCGACCCGGCCCGAGCCAACATGCTCGGAGCAAACGCCGCATGGCTCCTCGGCCTGTGAGCATCGACCTCGAGGCCGCGGCGGCGGAGCGGGAGCGGCTGCGCGCCACATACCTGCAGAAGCCAGCGGAGCGCCCGACGTCGACCGCCCGTGGTGTCCACCACGTTGCGCTCCTGTGCTCCGACGTCGAGCAGACCATTCGGTTCTACCAGGGCCTTCTTGGTTTCCCGCTGGCCGAGCTCTTCGAGAACCGGGACTACAGGGGGTCGACCCACCTGTTCTTCGATCTGGGACACGACAACACGCTGGCCTTCTTCGACTTCCCTGACCTCGGTCTCCAGCCCTACTCCGAGGTGCTCGGCGGATTCCATCACCTCGCCATCTCGGTCGACCGGGAGCAGTGGGACGCCGCACGGGGCCGCCTCGAGGAGGCGGGCATACCAACGCAGATCGAGAGCGAGATCTCGCTGTACTTCTCGGATCCCGACGGCGTACGCCTCGAGCTCATCGCCGAGGATCTCGGCTCGCTGTACGGCACCCCGCTGCACTGATGCCCGTCACCGGCCTGGCCAACCTGGCCGTGAAGGTTGCCGACCTCGAACAGGCATGCGCCTGGTTCGACGCGGCCGGCGCCACGGTGACCGAACCGGTGGAGTGGGAGAACGGCCGCCGAGCCGATGTCCAGCTCGGCGCGCTGGCGCTCACGCTCTTCACCAAGGCGATCTACGAGGACGCCTGCGCGTTGCCGGGCGAGGGGTTCTTGCACCCCGCGCTCTTCGTGGACGACCTCGACGCCGAGCTGGCGCACCACGCGGTGCTCTGGGGGCCCCGGACGGTCAGCGGTACGTTCGGCACGCGCCGGATCGTGTTCGTGGAGGCCCCGGGCGGCATCCGCCTCGAATTCATGGAGCAGATCGAGGATCCTCCGGGCTGATTCGTCCGAGGTCAGCTCGAACTCGAGCGGGAGGACACCGACTGCCCGGCCGCCTGACGTCCGGGGGTTGGAGATACGCCCGATCTCGACGTAATTGCGGCTCCGTTTCGACTACCCCTCGAGCTTCTAAGCGATCTGTGAGCGCGCAGCGGAGTTCATCAACTCGACAGCATCCGCCGGAACCAGGTAACCAGCAAAGAGGTCCTTGAGGGTTGACAGATCCCACTTGAACACAAAAGTCGAGTGATTCGGGTAGAGGCCCGTGAGCTGGCTGGAGCTGAAGGGCACGGTGGTGCCGAAGAGCGTGCAGAAGGCAGGAGTGTTACCCGTACCGCCCAGCGTGGCGATCGGTGCGTCTACCTGGGGCGATCGCACCCCGCCGAGGGCATTTCCGTGGGAATCATCTTGGAAGACCACTGGCGATGACTGGGTTGTGGCCAGGTACGGGGGTTGTTTCGGTGCGATGCCGAAGGTCACCCACAAGTTGAGCCAATGAACCGCGGAGTCGAGTACCCAGTGTGTTCCGCCGGTGTTGATGGGCTTGTTGCAGTTGGGGAGCTGCGGACTGGGGCTGACAGGTGGGTTCTGCATGGCGGCCAGGTTCTCGACCGCGCCCTGACCGTTGCCGATGTCGTTTGGTCCGATCGTTAGGCCGTATGCATCGAAGTGCGAGCTGCCCGCCACCTCCCAAAGGCGGAAGTTGCGCGGGTTGCCGACGAAGTCACGGTCAGTCAGGTTGCTGTTGAACACGTCTGTTTGCGTCTCGAATTCCAGGACCGGAACGCCGAGGTCGTTGCGGATCGTCGTCGGGGTGGGGGCGGGGACGGCGGTCTGCGGCGCTTGGGACAATGGCGCTCCGGTACCAAACTGGCTGTGCACCAGGAACCCGTTGTAGACGTGCGCAATGGGCTGCACGGCGTCGATGTAGGTCATCAGGCGGCCGGCCGACTGCGACTCACCGGCGGCGATCAGCTTGTGAGGGGTCAAGCCGCCGAGGATCTGGGCCGAGTCGCTGCGTACCGCTTGGCCGGCCTGAGAAAACATGTCGTACGAGAAGCTGTCACCTGGGTGCGAGAGCGAGGAGTATTCCGTGGGATCGGTGGTTTTCGCCGCGTTGACACCGACCGCCTGGGCGGAGACGCCCACCCAGGCAAAGCCCTCCCGGATCAGTTCGTTGTGGGTCAGCGTCCAATCCGGGCTGTCGTCCACCCCGCCGCTGACGTTGAGCCATTCGACCACGACCGTCCCGTTGAACTTCCTCGGATCGATCGGGCGGTACACAGCAATCCGTGTCGTATACGGCGCGCTCGCGCCGGTGGTCACATTCCACTTGCCGTCGCTGGTCAGAGGGTTCACCGGTACGTACGAGTTCGTGGAGCCCGAGATGAAGTACTGGGAACTCTCGTAGCCGACCTGCGACAGATCGAAGCCGGTGCCCTGGAGCGTGCCGTTGAAGATGGAGGAACCCACCGGCTCGGGGGTGACGGTCAAGCCCGGAGCGGCCGCCGCGGTACCCGCGCTGAAGAACCCAACCGGATAGGCAAGCAGCACCAGCAGCGTGATGCTGAGCATGGATATGGGCGCGGCAAAGAGATGGCGTCGCATGAATCCCCTCCCCGTTGGTCCCCACAACCCTGCCGGGACCTCACCAATGACACTAGTGGCGCGAACTGTTTTGGTCAATGGGTTTCATGTTTCGGATTCGGAGCCGCAACAGCAGACGCAGGCCTCCTTTTGCATGACAGATGTTCCCTCTCTGCCGCGACGATCCCGATACGCTCGCAGCACGTGGCCGAGACCCCGATTCGTGATCTCAAAGCTCAAGAGACACGGGACCGCATCACCGAGACGGCGCTCCAGCTTTTCGTGAGTCGCGGCTATAGCGAAACGACGATCGATCAGATCGCCGAGGGGGCCGGCGTCAATCGTCGCACTGTGTTTCGCCACTTTGCCACCAAAGAGGCAATCCTCTTTGACCACACTGCGGTCAAGCGGGACTTTGTAGTGCATCGCTTGCAGGAGCGCCCTTCATCCGAGCCGACACTCGTCAGCCTGTATGCCGTATGGCGCGAGCTCTGCGAACAAGGGTACGAGCGTTCACTCTTGAACCAGATCCGAACCGTCCTGGCGTTGGAACCAAGACTCGCAGGCGGGCAGTTGCTGTTCGGCTTCAGAGCGTTCGAGGAGAGCATGGTGGCAACGCTGCAGGCGCGGGAGGAGACACGGGAGGACAAGCGGTATTCGTCCGCCGAAGTTTTGGCCTTGACCGGAATGGTGCAGGGCTGGTTCATCACCGCGATCCGACTCTATTTCAAGCAGGGCAAACGTTCCCTTGTCGAATATTTCGATGAGGCCGCCGCGGCCTGCGTGCAATCGAGCGTCGATGACCTGGCGCCGGCCCTGGTCCACTGGGTCTTCGCGCCAGATGACGACAAGGGCGGCGCACCATAAGTTAGATCGCGCGCGATGTAGTCTGATGGTGTGGAGTCAGGACGAGAAAAGGGGATGGGGAACAGGGAGTACCAGTCGTTGGCGGCCCGGTTGGCCGTGATGATCAAGCTCTTCTTGGTCCGTTCTGTCACCAACTCGTAGAGGTCGTCGGCCTGGCCGGGCGTGAACTCTCGCATGGCGAGGTCGTCGAGGATCAAGACGCTGGGCCGGATCCAGGCCTTGAGGCGGCTCTCCCAGCTGCGATCGGCATGGCCACCGGCCAGGTCGGCCTCATTCGTTGCCGTCATGGCCAGACGGTGGTCGCCCTAACGAGTCAGAGAACACGGCGGAGAACTGGGCCGGTCAGTTATGGACGGTGATGCTGACGCCTCGGGGACTGAATGCACTTCCGCCCGGGCCGAAGGCCTCTGACACCAGAGTGTACGAACCGTTGGGGACCGTCGTGCTGTTCCAGCTGCACAACCATCCGTAGATGGTCGGCGTGGCCGTGCAGAGGACCGGGGCGTTGAAGCCGAAGGAGCCGCCAAAGAGCAGGAACTTGACGCTGGTTGCGTTCGAGGCGGAAGCATCAAGGGTGGTCGATCCGGACAGCGTCGCTCCGCTCGAAGGGACGAGGACGCTCGTGGTCGGCGGCGAGTTCTTGACGGTGATGCTGACGCCTCGGGGACTAATGCACTTCCGCCCGGGCCGAAGGCCTCTGACACCAGAGCGTACGAACCGTTGGGGACCGTCGTGCTGTTCCAGCTGCACAACCATCCGTAGATGGTCGGCGTGGCCGTGCAGAGGACCGGGGCGTTGAAGCCGAAGGAGCCGCCAAAGAGCAGGAACTTGACGCTGGTGGCGTTCGATGCCGAAGCATCCAATGTGGCGGCCGTGCCCGACAATGTCGCCCCGGTTGAAGGGATCAAAACGGCGGTGGCTGGCGTGGCCGTCCATTGGGCGTAGAGGGTGACCGACCCGGTCAGGGTGTAGGGCGAGGTCAGCGCGCTGCCCCCGGTGGGGTTGGTGAACCAACCATTGAAGTTGTGGCCGGCGAAGGTGGGGGCGCCGGGCAAGGTGATGGTGGTGCCGTCAAGGCCGCTCTGCGAGCCCACCGCGCTGCCGCCCTCGGAGTTGAAGGTGACGGTGTCGGTGGCATTCGCCGTCCACTGGGCGGTGAACACGATGGCCGCACCGCCGCTCGACAGGGTATAGGGGGAGGCTGCGGGATACGTCGAGGTGCCGTCGTTCCATCCGGCAAACGTGTAACCCCTCTTCGCAAACGTATTGGCCGCCAAAGTGATGGTGGTGCCATCGAGGCCGCTTCCGGCGGCCGGAGGAGTGCCCGTACCGCCTCCGGCCGCGTAGCTGTAGTTATCGGTGGTCGCGACCGTGTTGAAAACCGGATCAACCCAATAGTTGGTGCTGTTGAAAGAGTTGTTCGGGAAGCTCGGTGTGTTTGAGTACACGAATACGCCATTCGGTCCGTCCACGCCGCTAGCAAGCCCATGGAGTGGACCGCTGTCGACGCCCGAAGCTGCAAAGTACGAGCTGTCGAATGAGTAGTCGCCAACCGTAGTGTGGTACGACACCACGTATGTGGTGTTCGCGGTGACTGGGACCGGGTTGGCGAAGCTGAGCTGCTGCCACCCACTCGCGCTTTCATTGGAGAAGGTTCCTTGCGCGAGAAGCGTGCCTGTCGTCGTCCACAGGCTCCCCACGTGAGTGCCGGTGTTGGCCGCCGACTTGAAGAACCGCAGACCATCGACGAAGCCGTCAACATCGCTCCGGAATTTCACTCCAAGTTCGACGGAGTTGAGATCGCCGGAGTCGACCTGGGTAGGCGTGGTCGAAGTCGACCAAAGAGTGCACGGACACGTGAACGTACTGAAGGTCCAGATCGATGGCGACAGCATTGAGTTGCCGGAATCGTCCCTTGCTCCGCTCACAGTCGCCGTATTGGTAGTCCCTGGGTTGAGTGCGCTGGTCGGAGTGAGGGTCGCCTTGAACGTAGAGCTGTCGTAGGTGACCGTCGCCGGAACGGCGTTGCCTGAGCCGTCGGTCAGTGTAAACGATAGCGTCGAAGGCTGGATGTCCTTACTGAAGGTCGCAGTCACTGGCACCACGGTGCCGACGCCTGAATCTCCAGACGCTGGCGAATGGGCAATCACCGTCGGCGGGCCCGCGCTCGGCACGAACACCGCGTCGACGTAGTAGTCGCTGCCATTGAACGACGAGTTCGGGAAGGCAGGTGTTCCCGAGTAGCTGTATACGCCATTGGGATTGGCCCACGTGTCCAGAGCCGCGATGAGTGGCGGGCTGTTCTTTGCCGAGAGCTCGAACCCATATGGGTCGTCCGAGTAGTGCCCAACCGTGGTGTGGTAGGAGACGACATAGGTGGTGTTTGACTGGACCAGGACCGGCTGAGAGAGGTTGACCTGTTGCCAGCCGGACCCTGTCTCATTGGTGAAGGTTGCTTGGGCCAGCAGCTGACCGGTACTCGACCAGAGATCACCTACGTGTGTGCCGCTGTTTGCTTGTGCCTTGTAGAACCGGACCCCCGTCACATAGCCCGTGGTGTTGGCCTGGAACTTGGTGCCGACCTCGATAGCGTTTGCGTCGCCAGAGTCGACTTGAGCGGGCGTAGAAGTGTTGGCGAACATCTGGCAGGGGCAGTTGACATTGACAGTTACTCCGGCCGATGGTGTCTCGATGTTGCCGCTGTCATCGGTTGCCCGCGTCTTGATGGTCACTGGCCCGTCACCACTGACGCCCCAGCTATAGCTCCAGCTGGAGGTTCCTGAAACCGGGTGCCAGGTGGTACCACCGTCTGTGGAGACCTCGACACCCGCCACAACGCCACCGCCGGTGTCCGTTGCGTTCCCCGAGATGGTCACCCTCGAACCGCTCGCGAAGGTCTGTCCGGAGGTGGGTGATGTGATGGTCGAAGTTGGGGGTGTGTTATCGGTGCTCTGGGTTCCCGGTATCAGGCCGGAGATCAGGGTCGCCGGTTGCACGCCCATGTCGCCAAAAAGGTTGACTGTTGCCTGCTGCATGTCAACGTTAGGTGCAGGGTTGTGAGTGTCCTCTAGACCGTAGGCCCATTGCACGGTCCCAGCGCCGAAGACCAGCGCTCCCGAGGCGGCCTTGTATAGGCTGAGATGGTGGGTCGCGGTACCTGGGGCGACGGTGCTTCCCAGGTCCTGAAGCAGGGCGCTGACCGGCTCCGTGGTAGAGGACATGTCGATCTCCCCCGATGGGCGGAAGCCGTTGTCGAGGTCTTCGTCCCATTCGTACCCGAGGGTGTCTGGAGCAAGCGTCGCGGTCCCGTTCGGAGCGAGATTGGCGATGCTGGTGTTACGCCAAAAGCGCAAGTTGGCATAACTGCCCGGCACCCGGATGGCGAAGGTGTTCGGGGGATCGACCATATATGCCTGGCCTGTCAACGCGTTCTCTGGCTGACCCCCGTCAGCTGGTGGGCTGTTGCGAGTGTCACGCCAAGTCCCCGTCCATGTTGGCGGGTCCTGTGGGTCCACCGGGGCATTGAAGTGGGTCTCTTTGTAGGTGACCAGTGTTCGATATGACGTATTCGTCCCATCGATGCTGTTTTCCCACCGGGTCTTCCAAAAAGATTCATTACCGCTGAAGAATGCGAGGTTCACACCAGCGTCACGCGCCGCTTGGACATTGGCGCGCTGGTTACCCGACCAATACTCGTCGTGGCCCGAAGAGATGAAGACTTTGTGGTTTTTGATCAGAGCACCGCTGCGGTCGCTGTCGACGCCGGACATGTAGCTGACGTCATAGCCATTTTGCTCGAGGAACTCGACCATCGGGAACTCCGAATCCCAGAACGAGTACTGCCCACCGAGGCCTCCGGCGATGTTCGGTCGGTTGAGGCTGATCTTGTAAGCGCCCTTGTACTCGAGCGGGTTTCCAGGCGGACATGCGATGGTGCACTGATACAAGCTGTTGCCTACGTTGGATTGCTCGTCGGAGAGGTTGTCGTCGTAAGGGTTGTACGCGGCTCGGGTCTCGTCCGAGGTCTGATAGATGATGTCAGAGTGACTCGCATCGTCGCGAACGTCAAAGAAAATCTGGCTCTTACCCCCGGGATCTGTAGCGTCATCCCGTACCAGGTCCGCGAAGAAAACCCCTGAGACGGTGTTGGACGGCACGGTCCACGAAGCCGAGGTTGCCCAGTTGCCACAGTCAATCAGACCCGTCGTGTTGCTGTTGTCGACAAGGCAGGGTGGCTGGGTCTGAGGAAGCGCCGCGCTTGGGTTGACGTCGCCAGCAATCAGCCGTGCGCCATCTCCTCCATACCAGCCGACTCGGTATATATCGAGGTGGTAGGCCGATGAGTCCGTTTTGATCTTGAATGAGACGGTTTGGCCGACATTGACGCTCGCATCGGTTGCAAACCCTTGGATAGAGAGGTCGCCCGGCTGGGCACCGATGTCCCAACCATTCGGTCCGGATGGCGGCGAACCTGGCAACGTGTTCTCGCACGCAACTGGATTGACGACTGGGGGACCGCACGGGTTGCTGGTATTGACTGACGCAGAAGCACTCCCAGACGCGAGCACTCCGATAAGCCCAGCAGAAGGAAGCAGCACTATTGAGGCGAGCGAAATCTTCAACACTGCGCCAGCAGCCAATGCGATCCGACACCGACTCACACCGATCAACGTGACCACCTCCGCTCATCGCACTAGCCAGTGTCGAAGAACGCGAGCGACCTTACGACTCGGACCTCTTCAGAGCAAGGCCCCAAGTGATTGAGCGGTCATTTATTGAGGAGAAGACAAGACCGTAGGATACACACGCGGTGGGTGTCTGGGTGCTTGAATCTGAGGGTCACCATAAGTTAGATCGCGCGATGTACTCCGATGGTGTGGAGGCAGGACGAGAAGAGCTGACGGAGTTCTTCTCGACCGTGCTCCCGCACCTCAACGAGCTCCAGCGCCGGATGGTGCCTCGTCTCCTGTCGCACCGTGATCGAGACGATCTCGCCACGACGACCAAGAGCGGACTGCGCGTCCGGGCCGATCGCGACTGAAATGCGTACGAGACAGGCTTCAAGGTCAGCGATGCTGCACTCGCCGCCGTCCCGCTCACGCCTCACCGCTGGCACGGCGACTGGAACTACACCGTGGCCGCCGCATGAACTGCGCAGTCAAACCCGCGGCGGGCCTCCTGGGTCTTGTCACTCGCTCTGGGACGACCCGGTCTTGCGGTCCGATGTGACAGCCCCTGCCGCGAAGGCGGAACGTCCGCCCGTTGCGCTGTGCGCATCACGGGACCTCGCAGCAGGCGTTTCGACGCCTCCGCATCCGTGGCCAGGGGTTTGAGGTACAGCAAGGGCAGCGCGAGCCGAAGAACCCGAAAAATCTCCGGCGTGGATGTCGAATTCGGGCGTGCCCAGTTCGTATAGACGCTGACCGCCGGCACTGGGCCGGGGACACCGAATGACGGAGGCAAGGTCATGGGCAGGATCGTGGTTACCGAGTTCGTCTCGCTGGACGGGGTCATGGAGGATCCGGGCGGCGCCGAAGGCTTCAAACACGCGGGCTGGACCTTCCGCTTCAACCGGGGCGCCGAAGGGGATCAATTCAAGCTCGAGGAGCTCCAGAAGGCCGAGGCACAGCTGCTCGGTCGGGTCACCTATGAGGCCTTCGCCCAGGCGTGGCCGACCATGAAGGATCCGGTGGGTTTCGCCGACAAGATGAACTCCATGCCCAAGTACGTGGTCTCCACCACGCTGCGGGACGAAGACGCCACCTGGGAGAACTCCACCGTGATCCGGGGCGACGTCGTGCAGGAGCTCGCGGCGCTCAAGGGGCGGCTCCGAGGTGATCTCCTCGTCGCCGGCAGCGCGACGTTGGTGCAGGCGCTCGTCGAGCACGGTCTCGTGGATGAGATCCGACTCATGATCTTCCCGATCGTCCTCGGGAGCGGCAAGCGGCTCTTCGGGGAGGTGTCCGAGCCCCCGACGATGGTGCTGGAGAACGCACAGACGGTGGGGGAGGGGATTGTGATCCTGACGTACCGTTCGGCCAACGCGGTCGGCGCCGTCGCCTAGCGGGCCGCCCCCCGGAGCCGGGATCGGCAACGACAAGACGTATGAGAGGAGAACCGGAATGAGGCAGTACCTATTGAGTGTGGCGATGATCGACGGCGCACCGCCGCGGCCCCCGGAGGAGATACAGCTCGCCTACGAGCAGGTCGACCGGCTGAACGAGGAGCTGCGAGCCTCGGGTGCCTGGGTCTTTGGGGGTGGGCTCATGCCGGCGTCGTCCGCCACCGTCGTCAGCGCTGACGGCGGTACCTTCATGGTGACGGACGGGCCCTTCACCGAGTCCAAGGAGCACATAGGGGGGTTCTGGGTCATTGAGGCGGCCGATCTCGACGCAGCGCTGGCATGGGCCAAGAAGGCGACCCGGGCATGCATGGAGCCTGTCGAGGTCCGACCGTTCCAGGAGAACCCTCCGGGTTGATGCCGGACGGCGACGCAAGCGGGCGCGCGCTCGAGATCGAGCGCATCTTCCGCCAGGAATACGGCCGGGCGGTCTCGGTCCTCATCCGGGACTTCAAGGACATCGACCTGGCCGAGGACGGGGTTCAGGAGGCCTTTACCGTGGCCACGGTGCGGTGGCGGGAGCAAGGCCCGCCCCCGAGCCCGGCGGGGTGGATCATCACGACGGCGCGCCGTCGGGTCCTTGACCGCCTCCGGCGAGAGGGCTCCCGGGCCGATCGACAGGCCGAGGCCACCACGCTGCACGCCCCGACCGAAGACATCGAAGAGGAACCTGCCGTGCCGGATGATCGACTCCGCCTGATGTTCACCTGCTGCCATCCGGCGTTGGCGCCGGCGGCGCAGGTCGCGCTGACGCTGCGTCTCCTGGGCGGCCTCTCGACCTCCGAGATCGCCCGCGCGTTCGTCGTCCCCGAGCCGACCATGGCGCAGCGCATCGTCCGGGCCAAGGCCAAGATCCGTGACGCCGCCATCCCCTACCGGGTCCCGAGCAGCGCAGAGCTCCCCGACCGCCTCGGTGCCGTGCTGGCGGTGATCTACCTCGTGTTCAACGAGGGCTACACCGCGACGTCGGGTGATCTCCTCGTGCGGGAGGACCTGTGCGCCGAAGCCAT
Source organism: uncultured Acidimicrobiaceae bacterium (assembly GCA_963764305.1). GTDB lineage: Bacteria > Actinomycetota > Acidimicrobiia > Acidimicrobiales > RAAP-2 > Bog-473. The sequence continues at coordinate 1,005,100 of CAVXSD010000010.1, forward strand.
CCGCCTCGGGCGTACGTTGGCGGAGCTCATGCCCGACGAGCCCGAAGTAGTCGGGCTCCTGGCCATGATGCTCCTGATCGCGGCGCGTCGGCCGGCCCGCACGGATGCCGGTGGCGTCCTGGTCCCGCTCCCCGAGCAGGACCGCAGACTCTGGGACCAGGATCTGATCAGCGAAGGCCAGGGTCTCGTCCGCTGGTGCTTGCGGCGGAACATGCCCGGTCCGTACCAGATCCAGGCGGCTATCAACGCGGTCCACAGCGACGCGCCGCGGGGAACGGAGACCGACTGGCGCCAGATCTTGGCCCTTTACGACCAGCTCCTCGTCTTCGACGCGTCACCGGTGGTGGCGCTGAACCGGGCCGTCGCCCTCTCCGAAGCGGAGGGTCCGGCAGCGGCGTTGAGCGCAATCGACGTCCTGCCGCTCGAGTCCTACTACCTCCTCCACGCGGTGCGGGCCGACCTGTTGCGACGATCGGGCCGCCTGGCCGAAGCGGCCATTGCCTACGATTCGGCTCTGGCGCGGACAGACAATGCCGCCGAACGCGCCTTCCTCGAGCGCGCCCGCGCGGCGACCGGTCTGGCCTGACGGCTTCAAATGGGAGTGATTCGGACCGGTTCCTTCGCCAAGTTGGATATTGACACGGTGACTTTCCCAAATTGACGGGGACTTTCCCAAATTGAACGACAGGCTGCCGCCGTCCGGTATCGGGATGTCGGATGGTCGCCGGCAGTGGCTCAGGCGGCCAATGCTTCTGACTCAGCCGTGCCGAGAAGATCCATGACGGCGGTCTCCACTGCTTCACGGGCCACCGAGCTCGGTGGGCTGTGCAGCATGCATTTTGCCAGTTTGGATGGAATAACCACTCCGTCCGAGTACCGATCCATCACTCGCGGATCGATATAGGAGGATTTGCAGACGGCGGGAGTGTTCCCGAGCTGTACGGAGACCTGTTCAACGACCTCTTTCACGATACGACGGCGTGCGCGTCCAGAGGTTGCTGCCTGTGACACCGAAAGCAGTGCGGCGGCGAGCACCGTGGCACTCCAGTTTCGGAAGTCCTTGGCCGAGCAGTCCTCACCGCACACGTGCTTGATGTGGGCGTTGACGTCCTCCGTGCGCAGGAGATGCCAACGCCCCCCGTCCTTGAACGCGAAGAGCTGGCCATCGGCGGCGCGCCTGCGCTTGAGGGCAGAGACGACCGCGGCGACCTCGGCATCCCTCGTCTCGAAGACGCGTTCAAGGGAGCCCTTGGCCGGGAAGGCGAAACACAGCAGGTCACCTTTGACGCGCACGTGTGTGCGTCGCAACGACACCAGGCCGTAGGTCTCGTTCGATTCTGCGTATTCCATGCCCCCGATCCGGAACGCTCCGAGATCGAGTAGTCGGACGATGGCAGCGAGGACCCTCTGCCGGTCAACCTCATCGCTCTGCAGGTCCTGACACACAGCGGCTCGAAGCCGAGGGAGGGCTTCGGCAAAGCGCAAGGCCCGCTCGAATTTCTCTCGGTCTCGATGCGCCCGCCACACCTCGTGGTACCGATACTGTCGACGACCGGCAGCATCGACACCAATTGCCTGAATGTGCCCGTTGGGCCAAGGGCAGATCCATACCTCCGTCCAGGCTGGTGGTACCGCAAGCTTCTTGATCCGCGACCGCGTCATTTCGTCCACGACCGGAGCCCCATTGGCCCAGCGGTAGTGGAACCCCTTGCCGCAGCGCCGACGGTGGATGCCTGGCGCCGCAAGGTCGGACCGTCGAAGCCGAGACACGGGTATGTGTTTCCCACTATCGGCAACGTTATGCGTGTGACGTCTGCACCTCACAGGACTTCTTGGCGCCGTATGTCGTAACGCGATGTCTCTCGATCGTCGATGGGTGTAGATGCAAGTGATCCGGGGTAGAGCAACCGCCGTACGCGACTACACGTCAGCGACTTGAACCGATGGATTCATGCCGAACAGATTGGACAAGGCTGCGGGATTGGTGGGAGATGCTGTTGGCACCGTCGCGACCGCCACGGCGGTAGCTGGGTCGAGGCTCGGCAGGGCCTAGAGGAAGCCGTCACCGCGATCGAGGCATCAAAGAGCGCCGAGTGTCTTGAGAAGCAATCACGTCCGCTCCGGGAAGGGGCCGCCAGGAAAGCGAAGAGCCTGAAGAAGACCGCCAAGAAGCGGACTGCCCCCGCCAAAGCGGAAGGCCAGCGCATCCAAGAAGACCGCCAAGAAACGAAGTTCGCCGTCGTAAAGACCATGACGACTGTCGCGTAGCGGGGCGAACCGAGCCCAGGCAGCGCCTACGGAGTGACAGACTCGGTCTCACCATGAAAGTGCATCTTGTCGACGGCACCTACGAGCTGTTCCGCCACTTCTTCGGTGCGCCGCCCCATCGCAACGCCGCGGGAAACGAGGTGGCCGCGGTCAGGGGAGTGGTCAGCTCCGTCCTGCAACTGCTGGGTGAGGGGGCCACCCACGTGGGCGTGGCGACCGACCACGTGATCGAGTCCTTCCGCAACGACCTCTGGCCCGGCTACAAGACCGGTGAGGGCGTCGATCCCGACCTGTGGTCCCAGGCCTGGCCGCTCGAGGTGGCTCTCGATGCCCTCGGGGTGCTGGTCTGGCCGATGGTCGAGCTCGAGGCAGACGACGCGCTGGCGAGCGGAGCTGCCGTGGCCGACGACGACCCGGAGGTGGAGCAGATCATCATCTGCACGCCCGACAAGGACCTTGGACAGTGCGTGCGCGGGAGCCGCATCGTGCAGCTGGACCGACGGAAGGACATGGTGATCGACGAGGGCGGCGTCGAAGCGAAGTTCGGGGTCGGACCGGCTTCCATCCCCGACTATCTGGCGCTCGTCGGTGACAGTGCCGACGGATTTCCGGGGCTGGCCGGCTGGGGGGCCAAGTCGGCCGCCACCGTCCTGGCTCGCTGGACCCATGTCGAGGACATTCCGTCGGATCCGGCGGCCTGGGAGGTCACGGTGCGGAGCGCGGCCAAATTGGCGACCACGCTGGAGGAGTGCCATCAGGACGCGCTGCTCTTCAAGGAGCTGGCGACGCTCCGGATCGATCGCTCGCTGCTCGGATCGGTCGAGGACCTGCGCTGGCGCGGCCCGACCAGCGATTTTGCGCGGTTGTGTGACGACATGGACGCCGCCGGGCTCGCCCGGCGAGCGGAGGCGCTGGCCGCGGCGCGCTGACTGAAACGGCCCCGGTCGCAGCCGCCCGGCGCCGCCACGAGCGGCGCCGTGGTTTCCCTTAGCGGAGGGTGAGGTCGTGCCCCGGATCTATCCGGACTTTGCGACGACGGGTCCCAGGCCGGTGAACGTGATCCGGCGGAGGTAGAGGTCGCGGCTGTTGGGGAATCCCACGGCTCCGGGGACCCAGGCATGGAACGCCATCCAGAAGTTCCCGCTCGTGTCGGCGAACACCCACTCGCCGCCGGGACCGGCCACGCCCCGCCCGTTCGACAGAATCTGGCTGGGCGTCGCGTCAGTGCACGGTCCGAGGGGGCCGGTACAGGTGGCGACGCCGACGGCGTAGTTCGCGGTGGTCCAGTCGTTGCCCGAGTAGAAGAGGTAGTACTGGCCGCCTGCCGTCACGAGGTCGGGTGCCTCGACGGTTCCGGACTCCCACGGCTGGTCCGGCACGAGCAGTGCGGAGGGGTTGGCCCCGGTGACGAACGCCGTGCCCGAGGCGTCGAGTTGCTCAGACCAGATCTGCGACGAACCGGGGCCCCCGGACTTCCACACGAGATATGGCGTTCCGTTGGTGTCGATGAATGCTGCGGGGTCGATGGAGCCCCCCAGTGATTTCTGGCACTCCAACGGCGCCGTCGACGTGTCGCTGAACGGCCCCTGCGGTTGGCTGGCGGTCGCCACCGAGATGCACTCCTGCGTACCGCCCGCCACGTCGGCCGCGTAGTAGAGGACGAAGTTCCCGCCGATCATGGCCACGGAAGGGGCCCACGTGTTGTTGGCGGCCGCCCATGCGGGGAGGCTCGGCAGCGCGTTCCCGATCGCCGTCCAGTGCGTGAGGTCCGTGGAGTCGATGATCTGGATGTTGCCTGCCACCGAATTGGTGGCATACGCGTAATAGGTCCGGCCGACGAGCATCACGGCAGGGTCGGGGAAGTCGAACGGGTAGACGAGGCCGGTGCTCGTGCCGCCGGCCAGCTGGGTGCACGCTCCCGAGACGGCGGAGATGTCCTTGGCGGCCTGCGTGTTGTGCTTGGCTGTGATCTGACCGAAGGCGCTTTTGACGCCGCCCAGGCACGTCTGCAATGTATCGATCCCGTGCCCCTGCACGGACGCGTGCACATTGGTGTTGGTCAACGTCCCGTTGGTGGAGGCGAGTTGGCTCATCGTCGAGTTGATCGCCGTCTGCAGAACGTCGCGCTTGTTCGTCGTGACAGCCTTGGCGAACCGGGTCACCGCGACCTCGTGCTGCAATGTCGCCAGGTGAGCCTTGGACGCGGCGAGCAACGTCTGCTCATTCTGGCGGCGCGTGCGGGCGTCGACGTCGATCCAGATTGCTGCGACGAGCACTCCGAGACACAGGGCTGCCCCGGCTGCGGTGTACCACCTCCGGCGTCGCGTCCGGCTGTCAGCCACTCGCGGCCTCCGCGGCGGTGCAGCTGGTCGAGACGGAGTTCAGCGCCGCGATGGCGTTGGCCTGCTTCCCGACCGCCAGGGCATTCAATGCCTGCTCGACACCCACCAGACACGTCTGCAGTGAGCTGATGAGTGACGCCTGTTGTGTCACATGTGACTGCGCCGAGGCCAACGAAGTCTGTGCGCCCAGGAGCTCTGAGGCGTCCTGGCTCAGCGCGGTGGTGTCACTGCCGACCTGGGTCTCGAGGAGGCTGAGGTCACGGCGGACTTCGGCGAGCTGAGCCGAGACGGCATGCGCCCGCTGCCGCGTCACGCCGAGCGCTGTATGAGAGCGGCCGTACTGGTCGCGTGCCTGCTCCTGGTCGGCAATCAAGTAGCCCAGTGCGGTCGCGACGAGCGCGCCCGCCGCGATGCCCATGACCCAGCGCACCCAGCGCGGCAACCGCTGGCGCGGGGTCGGCTCGGTCAGGAAGGGCCGGCGATCAGTTTCGAGCAGGCTCGTCATCCCGTCCCCCTCGGTTCCTCCTCATGCCCACGGACACGCCGTGCCCGGCACATTTTGGCACCACGGCCTGGCACTGCGGGTCCAGGTTCCGTCAGGCGCCGAGATAGCTGGTCGAGAGGGCTTCTTCCATCTCGGCCGGGGACCCCCGGTGCGCGATGACGCCCTGCAGGACGACAGCGGCGCTGTCGGCAATGGGCAGCGCGGTGCGGGCGAACTGCTCGACCAGCAGGATCGAGAGCCCGGCCGCCGCCAACTGGCGGACCTTGTCGTAGAGCTGGCCGACCACGATCGGGGCCAGGCCCATGGAGAGCTCGTCGAGCATCAGGATCTTCGGTGCGGTCGCGAAGGCACGGGCCAGCGCGAGCATCTGCTGCTCACCGCCCGACAGCGTCCCGGCCATCTGCCTCCGCCGCCCGCTGAGTTGCGGGAATTGGGAGAAGGCCACTTCCTCGATACGGTCCATCGGCACCCCGACCTGGGTGGCCATGAGGAGGTTCTCCCGCACGCTGAGGTTGGGGAAGATGCCGCGCCCTTCGGGCACGGTGCAGATGCCCCTTCGGGCGCGATCGTCCGCCGACATCTTGGTGACCACGGTGCCCTCGAAGCGCACCTCACCTCCGCTCGGGGTCAGGGTGCCGGCGCAGACGTTGAGTATCGTCGTCTTCCCGCCCCCGTTGGGGCCGAGCAACGCCATCACCGATCCGGCCGCCACCTCGAGGCTGACTCCGTGGACGACCTCGACCGGGCCGTAGCCGGCCCGGACGTCACGCAGCTCGAGGATCGGTGCATCCCCGGGATCGCCCGTCGGCACGGCCTCGATCACGGGGCACCGAGGTAGGCGTTGACCACGACGGGATCGTCCTTGACCTGGTCGGGTGGACCGCTGGCGATGATCTCGCCGTAGTCGAGGACGTGGATGTGCTCGCAGGTGCTCATGACCAGGCCGACGTCGTGCTCGACCAGACAGATGGCCAGGCCACGCTCCTCGACGAGTTGGCACAGGAGCCGCCCGAAGGCCTCGGTCTCCTGCTCCGTCTGCCCCGAGGCGGGCTCGTCGAGCAGAAGGATCTTCGGTTGGGTCATGAGGGCGCGAGCCACCTCGACCACCCGGGCCCGGCCGGTCGGCAGCTCGCTCACCTCGCGGTCGGCGACATCGCCCAGGCCGACCAGCTCAATCACATGGTCGGTCTCGGCGCCGACGTCGATGCGGCCGCGCCTCCCCCAGGTGTTGCGGATCTCACCGGCCACCTGGATGTTGTCCCGCACCGTGAGTGAGGTGAAGAGCTCGAGTCGCTGGTAGGTGCGGGACAGTCCCCAGCGAGCCCGACGGGCCGGGCTGGCCTTCGTCACATCGTGACCGTCGATCATCACCCGCCCGGACTTGGGCGCCAGCAACCCGCTCACGATGTTGAACAAGGTCGTCTTGCCCGCCCCGTTGGGCCCGATGAGGCCGGTCACGCCCCCCTCGGCCACGGTCAGGGTCACATCGCTCAACACCTGGGCCCCCCCGAAGGCCACGCACACCTCGGAGACCTCAAGGACGGGCATCGACGACACCTTCGACGAGCGGCTCCACGGCGGCGGGCCTCGCCGTCGGGCGGTGGCGGGCCGGTTGGGCGCGGGCGGGCCCGGCGAAGGCCTCCGGCTGCACCAGCCGGCCCACGGCCGGCAACGCGATGGCGATCAGGCCCGTGGCCAGCACCAACCACCAGTTCCCCATGACCTTGGTGAGCACGAGCAGATAGGCGACAACTTCCGCCATCACCCCGAGAAGCAGCACACCCTTGGCCTGCCAGAGTGGCTTGTACCGGGCCACGATGTCGGGGACGGCTCCGCTCGGGTTGCGACCGAGGCTGACACCGATGAGTGCCGGTGCCACGAGCGAGAGATTGGCCATGACGCTCCAGAACCCACCGCCACCGGCGTCCGTGCTCAGGTTGGAGAAAGTGGAGGTGAGGGCCTGGAATGCGGTTCCGGCCAGGATCCCGCCCATGAGCGCGCCGGCGACGTTGGCGATTCCCCCGACGACGGTCAGCATCACGAGGGCCAGGCTGATGAAGATGATGAACGTGTTGGCGTTGACGCTCACGGCCGAGGCCGACAACAGCACGCCGCCCAGGCCGGCGATCGCGGCCGAGATCATGAACACCGAGAGCTTCAGCTTGATCAGGTTCTGGCCCAGTGTGGCGGCAGCGGCGGGGCTGTCCTTCATGGCGGTGAGCCGCCGCCCGTAACTGCTGCGCCGCAGGGCGATCAGGCCGAGGCCGACCAGAATGAAGATGCAGGTCGAGGTTGTGAGGAACGTCTTCGCCGAGCTGAGGTCGATCGGGCCGAGCTTGAGCGGCGGGATCTGCAGCGTGCCGTTGGGGAAGATCGAGTAGTTCAGGTGGAAGATCGGCAGCACGTGCGGAGCGATGTCGGCGATGATCATGTCGGAGACGAAGACACCGAACGCGAGGGTCGCCAGGGCCAGGTAGAGGCCGCGGAGACGGAGGGCCGGCAAGGCGATCAGACCACCAACGACGGCGGTGACGGCCATCCCGAGAAGGAGCCCCCAGGGCGTGATCCGCTGGGCGAGCCCCGTGCCCGAGAGACCGAGGTGGAAGACGATGATCGTGGCGATCGCCCCGAAGGAGACCGGTGCCAGGTTGATCTCACCGGCGTAGCCGGTGAGCAGGGTGAGCGACAGGGCGATGATGCCGTAGGTGATGCCTACGGTCAGCGACCCCATGTCGTTCGTGCCCATGATCTGTTCGAGGGCCAGCACGACGAGCAGCAGGATCCCGCCCCAGGTGACCGCTGAGCGCATGGTGGGAACGGTGAACCGCTCCCTCGTGCGGAGCAGCATCGCTCCCCGCAGCCGGTCCTGGGGCAGCACGATCAGCACGACGAAGAGCACGATCATGGGCAGCGCGATGCGGAAGTTCGAGGCCCAAGACCACGACTCGGGGAAGTAACCGAGCACGTAGGTCCCCGCCAGGCCCAGGACGAGCGCCCCGGCGAACGTCAGCCAGATGCTCCGCAGGCGGCCGAACATCGCCGCAGCGATGGAGTCCAACACCAGCAGGGTCAGCACGTGGACGTCGAGGGTGCCGCCGCTGATCGGGGTGATGAGGATGCCGGCCAGCGCGGCCAGCGCTCCTCCGAGCGCCCAGGAGAACGCGGCCAGACGCTCAGGCCGACCGCCGTTGAGCTGGAGCAGCGCGGGATTGTCGACGACGGCTCGCATGGCCACGCCGGTGCGGGTGCTCGTGAACAGCAGCCGGATGCCCACGGCGATGAGCGCACCGCAGGCCAGGGCGATGGCCTCGTGATCGGTGACATAGACGCCGAGGACCTTGAACTTTGCCGCGTTGCCGAAGAACAGGCCGTCGGTCCGTGGCACACCCGGATTCCAGATCCACTGGGCCAGCGCGATCAAACCCAGCATGATGCCGATGGTGACCACGATCTTGGTCACGTCAGCCGTCTGGCGGAGTCCTCGCATGATGCCGACGTAGAGGACCATGCCCAGGAGGGGAGCCAGGACCACGATCACCGCGAAGAGCGCGAGTGGAGCCGGCCAGTTCCAGCCGTAGCGGAACTGCCAGTAGGTGAAGGCCGCCAGCATCGCCATGGCGCCCTGGGCGAAGTTGAAGATGCCTGAGGTCGTGTAGGTCAGGACCAGGCCCGACGCCGCGATCCCGTACACGGCGCCGGTGACCAGCCCGAGGATGGTGTAGGTGAGGAACAGATGCATGGCCGGAGCTGCCGTCGCTCAGGTCAAGGAGCAGGCGAGTTGAAGTGTTGTGCGCTCACCCCTGAGGCTTGATGACGGAGGACGTAGCGTACTGGGTTGCGTAGCCCTGCGAATTCAGGGTGGTGCCGATCACGGAACCGGTGTTGGGGACGACGTACTTCGGGGAGCAGTCGAAGGTCCCGAGCTTCTTCGGGTAGGCCTGCACCCACTTGGTCCCGTCGAGCTTCATCAGGAGGCCGCAGTCCGGCGGGAGGTTCTTGGCCGGGTTGCCCGACGCGTTGAGACCCCCGCCGGTCCAGTTCGTCACCTTGGCGAGGTGGTTGACCATGCACTGGCGAGTCAAGGTGGAGCCGCACGCCTTGGCCTCGGTGGCCCACAGGAGGAACGAGGAGGTCGCCTGCTCTCCCAACTGCGAGGTGAGGCCGCCGTACTTCTTGATGATCGACAGGTACTGGGAGACGGCCGGGACGACCTTGGAGGCTTCGAGGGGCTCATAGGAAAGACGGACGTAGACGTTGTTGGCCAGGCCCGCGGTGTTCCACTGGGCGAAGGCCGCCGTGTAGGAGCCGGAGTCCATCACCCAGATCGGGTTGTAGCCGATCTGGCTCTGAGACTGGAAGGCGCCGTAGAGGGTCGGCCCCGGAGTGGCGTTGTTGTAGACGATCTGGGCCCCACAGCTCTGGAGCTTCTGCACGAACGGCGTGTAGTTCGCTTCGCCGTTGTAGTTGATCACGGCAGAGCAATTGGGCAGGAACTTCCAGCCGGCCTGCGTGTACGCCTGCTCGGCCTTGTCCGTCGACGACTGCTGGGTGGAGAGGGTGGAGTCGTACACGCCGACATGCTTGGTCTTCGAACCGAAGAGCTTCTCGGCCTGGTACGCACTCGAGACCGGGCTGGCGTTGGCCGGGTTCGGCGACGCCTGGTACATCTCGTACGCGTTCGCCACCACGGGAGCCACGGTGAAGCCGGGCACGGAGGCCAGGTTGCAGCCCAGACGGGTCTGCTCCGCGGCACCGTCGAGTGCGAAGCCTTCGCCGACCAGCATGAAGTCCTGCTTGCAGGCCTGTGACATCACCGAACCGACGTTGGTCACGGCGGCGCTCAAGTAGTTGCCGACAAGCTTGCGCCCGTCGATGCCGCCCTGCGCGTTGCACCACGAGATCATGTCCTTTACCGCGTCACCCATCTCCTGGTCGAGGCCGGGGAGGCCCGAAAAGCCCCGGTCGTCGCCATAGGCGAGGTTGATGGTGGTGTTGGTCACGCCCTTGTCGGTGGCGCCGGTGGCATGCCCCTTGCCGCAGGGCGAGGGGAGTGTGCCGAACTTCGCCGAGGAGGACGACGCAGCGCCGCCAATCCCGGGCGAGATCAGAACCCCGGCCGCGGTCAGCGTCGTGAGCATCAGTGCTGCTCCCAGGGCCCGCAAACCCGTGACCCTCTTCATCATCGAAAACCCCCTGTCGCACGGAACCGAAATCGGGTTCTGCTCCGCATCCCGTGGCAAATCCTAGAACACGTTCCTGTTTTGGCACAGCACACTAGCAACCCGGGAGCCGGAAATGACAGCGCCAACCGGGTCCCCGCAGGTGGTGGGGACTACGAGTGAGCCGCCGTCTCGATGTGATAGCGCTCGGTGTAGTCCTTGAACTCGGTGGCCAGCCCGGGGTACGTCCAGCCGAAATCGGCCGGGTCGTAACGGTGCCGGCCGAAGAGGTCTTGGGGTCGATCCCCCAGGAAGGCGTGCATGCGACGGGCATGGAGCGAGCCGACCTCCTCGCCAAAATCGGCGTAGAGGGCACGAACGGTCTGGACCGGGTCGGCGATCAGGGCGTCGTAGTGGATGTGCCGGCACCAGCCCTCGGAGGCCTGCTCGTCGAAGATCATGGCCGAGTTGAGGGCGAACGCGCACTTGCGCTTCCACTCCTCGGCGGTGGGACGTGGGTCCTTCCGGCTGGTCAGGACGCGCTGGCCGGCGTTGGCGAGACTGGCCAGCGACGTGACCACCGGTCCCGGGTCCCGGTGGGTCCAGATGACCCGGGCGTCGGGATAGGCGGCGAGCATCGCGTCGAGGTGCCACAGGTGGTTCGGGGTCTTGAGGATCCAGCGCTCGGTCGGTTGGCGCGACTGCAGGGTTTGGAGGGCGAGCCGGTGCTGGGCGTAGGCGGAGGTCATGTCCGCCTGCTCGAGCCAGCGCGGCGTAGCTGGGGACGTGGGCCTGGGTCTCGAGAGCCAAGGCGCGCACGTCGTACATGAAGATCGCCACACACTCCTCGGCCAAGGTGGCGCCGAAGGGGTGCATGGCCTTGAGGGGCGGGTTGAGCTTCATCAGCCCGTTGAGGTCCTTGGCGGTACGGGCGATGCGCGGATCCTCCGCCGCCTCCTCCAGGGTCGTGGGCGGAACGGGGTGCGCGGCCTCCCACTGCAGGAGCGGCCGGGCCACGGGGTCGAGCCCGAGCAATATGGACAGCAGGCTGGTTCCCGTGCGGGGCAACCCGACGATGATCCACGGGCGCTCGATGCGGCCTTTCCGCACCTCGGGATGCTCCTCGGCCCAGCGCTGGAGTGCGATCCGGTTGGCGAGCGCGCCCGCGAGCATCTTGGAGATCAAGAGGCGCCCGAAGGTCGTGAGCTCGGCCTCGTCCTCACAGGCTCGGAGGTACACCCCGAGAGGCTCCTTGTAGGAGCCGCTCCCGAAGTCGTCGGAGCCGGCCATCTTGGCGGCGGCCGAGGTCACGGACGACGGAGCGAGCGAAGGGAGTTCGGGCCCGAAACGAGCCACCTGCGCCCCGGTCCAATTGAGCGCTCTGAGGGGCCGGCTGCGCAACTCGGAATCGCGCCAGGTGAACTCGACGGTGCTCACCCGACCTCCACGACGGTGCGTCCCAACGAGCGACGCGCCTCGTGCTCGTCCAGGGCCCGGCCCGCCTCCTCCATGGAGACGCGCCGCCCGACGGCGGGACGTATCGCACCGGCGGCGGCCAGCCGGAGGAGATCGGCATGGATCTCATCGGCCACGTCGCGGCCGAACGGATTGAACCCGAAACGGCGCATGCCGGGGTCGACCGAGTCCGCCCACGCCACCATGACGGCCACGATGTCGATATTCCCGATGCAGGCCATCCGGAGCGGCCGCCCCGTCATGCCGTTGGCGTCGTCGTCGGCGAATCCCACCGCCAGGTAGCGGCCCCCGTGCGCGGTGCAGCGCCACGAGCGCTCCACGAAGTCCCCGCCGGTGAGGTCGTAGACCACGTCCGCACCGGCATCGCCGGTGGCGACGAGCACCGCCTCGACGAAGTCCTCGGCGGTGTGGTCGATGACCAGGTCGGCGCCCAGCGAGGAGCAGAGGCCCCCCTTCTCCGGACCCCCCGCCACGGCGATGACCCGGGCACCCGCGGCCTTGCCGAGCTGGATGCCGGCGGTGCCCAGCCCACTCGCCCCGGAGTGCACGACCAGGGTCTCGCCGGCCCGGAGGCGCCCTCGCTTGAAGAGGGCCAGGTGGGACGTCTGGAACGACAGGAGGAACGCCGCGGCCTCGACATCGTCGAAGTCGGGGGGAGCCTCGAACACCGAGATGGCGTCGGCGATGGCGTAGTCAGCGATTCCGCCGAGCGCGTTCTTGGTGATGGCGACGACGCGTCGGCCCAGCCACTGCGCAGCGCCCTCTCCTGCGGCGACGACCATGCCGCACACGTCCATGCCCAGAGTGAAGGGCGGAGGCGTGGGGACCGAGACCAGCTTCCCCCGGCAGCGATCGATGTCGTTGAAGTTCAGTGAGGCTGCGCTGACCTTCACCCGCACCTCGCCCGGGCCGGGCTCTGGAACCTCGACCGTTCGCACCGCCAGGACCTCGCCCGGCTGCCCGTGCTCGGTGACCTGAAGGGCCCTCATCTCTGGCATGCGCCACTCCCCTTTGCCGAGTTTCTCCCGACGACTGGCCGAGGTTACCGCCGGAGGTTGATCGTCAGCGTCCGGGGAGATGCAGAGAGGTCACCCCGAGCTTGAACGCGCCCGAGACGTCGACGCCGAGGTCGGGCATCGGTCGATCGGTGGCGAAACGGTGGAGGATCGTCCCATGTGCATTGCGCCGGCCGACGTGTGCACGGCCACGCCGATCACCCCCGCAATACCGATGATCCCGACGAGGACTCCGACGACGCAGGCGTGTTGTGCAACCAGCACCACGCCGACGACGGTCATCAGGATTGCCACAAGCACAAGGGACAGGCCGACGAAGAGCAAGCCGAAGCGGAGCCCTCCCCGCGACCCGATACCGAACCGCGCCTCGAGGATGGAAGACGATCGCTTCACGGCGTCACTAGGCCCGCCGTCCTCCAAGGCCGGCACAAAGATCACCTCTTCAGCCAGTTGGTCGCCGATCGGTGGGCTACCCCAAGGCCTTCAGCCGGTATCCGTAAAGGCAGAGGACCATATGTGAGGGATGTGTAAGGGCACATCTGATCACCAGCCCGTCGAACAGGTTGTCCGCTACTCTGACCCCCGAGACAGTGGCTCTGAGACTGTCCAAAGGGAGTTCATCATGGACGTTGGCACCGACCCGAACCGTTCCATCGCGGCGCGCCTCCACTTGAGCCGGCGCTCGCTGCAGGTCGCGCTCGGCGTCATGTGGATCTTCGACGGCCTCTTGAAGTTCCAGCCGGCACTCTTCAAGCCCGCATTCGTGGGTAACTTCATCCGGTCGATGGCCGTCGGGCAGCCGACCGTGGTCGCGTCGACCATGAACCACATGGCGAATTTCTTGTCACACGAAGCGGCCGTGTGGGTCGCCGTCTTCGGACTGGTCGAAATCGCAATCGGCGCCGCCTTGTTGTTCCGACGGACGGTCAAGCCCGCGCTGGTCGCCTCGTTCATTTGGGGTGGCGGCGTCTACATCTTCGGCGAAGGTTTCGGCATGGTCCTGACCGGGCACACGTCACCCCTCGCTGGTGCGCCGGGTGCGGTCTGCTTCTACGTCCTGCTCGGCGTCATGGTGTGGCCGCGGGAAGAGGGAGATCCGAATCGGACCAGGGTCGGCGCCGACTCTTCGGTCGCCGGCCGTGGTCTCCTGGGCGGAACTGGTGCCTTATTGGTCTGGTCCGCCATCTGGATCTTCGAAGCCATCATTTGGATGTTCCCCGCCAACCGCACCGGCAATGCGGTGACCAATCAGATGTCTGCAACGGCGGCCGGGGAACCGGGCTGGTACGCCCATATCCTGAACTCGTTCGGCCATGCGTTCACGGGCGCAGGCGTCTGGGTGGCGGTGCTGCTGGCCGTAACCTCCATCGTCATCGCCCTCGGGCCACTGGTTTCGAACCGGAGCGAGGTCTTCATCTTTCTGGGCATCGCCCTCGCCTTGGGCTACTGGGTGATGGGACAGGGGCTCGGTGGACTCCTGACCTTCGGCGGAACGGACCCCAACAACGGGCCGATCATTGCGCTCATCGGCCTCTCCATTCTGCCGCTGGTTCCCGCACAGTCCAGCGAGCCCACGCTGGCGGCACGACTCATGTCCCAGTATCCCGTCGGCGCCGTGCTGGGGGTGCTGGTCCTTGCCCTCGTGCCCCTGGCCGTTGCGGTCACTCCGGCCGGCACCGAGGTTGTTGTCTCGGCCTCGGGCTCCACGCCCTCGACTGCTGCGTCGGTCAGTGCCAGCCGGAGCACATCGGGATCCGGAAGCTCCATGTCAGGCATGTCGATGACGGGCTCGACGACGGCGCCGGCCGCCCGGGGCGGCGGGAAACACTCCATGAACATGTCGGCCATGGCCGGACTAAACGTCACCGATTCCAACTGGAAGTACACCGGGCCGCCATTGCCGGCGGCCGAAGTGAACGCGCTCACGATATCGAGTGACGAGCAGGACAAGGGCCACGCAATGCAGACCCCGAATTGCACGACCACGCCCACTTCGCAACAGGTGCTGGGGGCGACCCAATACGTGCAGGCCGTGTCAGCGGCGGTGTCCAAGTACAAGGAACTCAGTGCGGCGACTGCCGCCGGTTACTTCCCGATCACGAGCACCGACTACCCGGTCGTGCACTACCTCAACTTCAGGTACATGAACGCGCAGGACATTTTGGATCCCAACAAGGTGGATTCCCTGGTCTATGCCACCACCCCCTACGGTCCGGTGCTCGTGGCCGCCATGTTCCTCATGCCCGGTCACGGGAACGGCCCGATGCCCTACGGCTGCCTGGTGCAGTGGCACGCGCACACCAACCTGTGCACCAGCGACGTGACGCACCAGATCGACGGGCTCCAGCCGTGTAACGCCGGCTCCACCGCCGACCCGACCACGCCGTTCATGACCCACGTCTGGCAGGTGCCGGTGGCCGGTGGACCGTTGGCAATCGACCCCTCCGACCTCCAAGTGGTGCAGGCGGCGATCATGGCGCAACAACAGGGTTTGGCTCCGACCACGACGGGAACTCCGCCACCCGCTGCGACCGCAGTGGCGAGCTCCGGCTGAGTACGACTGATTGACCATGTGGGTTCGCTGACCCATTCTGATCGGGCCCTCCATGCGGGTGAATCCGGAGACGTTCACGACCGAGTGAGTCGTCACTGTCGTGCGGACGAATAGCAGGACCACGGGACAAGGTCTACGTCTGTCGCACTGGAGCCAGCCCAGGGTCGGGCATCCGCGACAAGACGGGCTGCCGACGACGTCCGGAGCTGACGGGCCTGGCGATCGGCTCGGTCTGGACACCGACGACGTCGGTTCGAATCGAAGGTTCAGAGGTCTCATTCCTCTGATACGACTTTCCGGGAGCGGAGGGAGTGGGATTCGAACCCACGGAGGCTTGCACCTCGCAGCTTTTCAAGAGCTGTGCATTCGTCCGCTCTGCCATCCCTCCAGGCGGTTCATGCTAGGTGAAGGCCCTCACCACACGACTCACCCACCGGACAATTCGGCCAGCTCCACGACGACGCCCGGCCCGTCGAGGAAGACGAGCTTCTTGTCGTGGTAGTCGAAGATCTCGTTCCGTGGCGTGATCCCGTGCTCGGCCAGGTGCTCGAGCATGGCAGCCATGTCGTTAACCCGGAAGCACACGTGGTTGAAGCCGGTGCGGTCGAGCGTGCCCGTCCCGCCGTCGACCTTGATCGGCGGCTGATGGAAGCGAAGCAGCTGAATCTCCTGGTGCACGTCGGCCCCTTTGAGCGCGAGGGTCACGTGATCTGACTCCCACCCCGGGATCCCCATGTACTCCGAGATCTGCTCCCCGGACGCCACCACCGCGATGGTCTCCTCGAAGCCGAGGAGACCGAAGAAACGACGCCCCTCTTCCAGGTCGGTGACCACGATCGTCATGTGATCGAAGCCCTCGTTCCGTGCGGTCACCACCGGTGACTCCCTTCCGCTCGTTCGCTACCCCTTGGCTGCCTGTTCGCGCGCATCCCGGGCGCGGCTGCGCAGCCGCCCCCGGGTCGCCTGGTCCAGGAGCACCTTGCGCAGCCGCACCGCCTTGGGCGTGACCTCGACGCACTCGTCCTCGCTGATGAACTCCAGCGCGTGCTCCAGCGAGAACGCCATGGCGGGCGTCAGCCGCTCGAAGTCCTCCGCGGTCGCCGAGCGGATGTTGTTCAGTTTCTTCTCCTTGGTCGGGTTGACGTCCATCTCGTCGGCTCGGGCGTTCTCCCCGACGATCATGCCCTCGTAGACCTCCTCGGCGGGGCCGATGATCAGGGTGCCGCGCTCTTGGAGGTTCATCAGCGCGAACGTCGTCGTCACGCCGCGCCGGTCGGCGACCATCGACCCGTTGCGCCTGGTCCGCAGGTCGCCGTGCCAGGGCTCCCAGCCGTCGAACACGTGGTGGAGGATGCCGGTGCCCCGGGTCTCGGTCAGGAACTCGGTGCGGAAGCCGATCAGGCCGCGGGCCGGGACCCGGTAGTCGAAGCGCACCCAGCCCGTCCCGTGATTGACCATCTCGAGCATGCTGCCCTTGCGGAGCGCCAAGAGTTGGGTGACGACGCCGAGATACTCGTCCGGCACGTCGACGCTGACCAGCTCCACCGGCTCGTGCACCTTGCCGTCGATCTCGCGCGTCACGACCTGCGGCTTGCCCACCGTCAGCTCGAACCCCTCGCGCCGCATGGTCTCGACCAGCACGGCCAGCTGCAGCTCGCCCCGGCCGAGAACCTCCCACATGTCGGGGCGGTCGGTCGGAGCCACCCTGATGGCCACGTTGCCGACGAGCTCCGCATCGAGCCGGGCCTTGAGCAGGCGGGCCGTGAGCTTCGTCCCGTCCGTACCGGAGAGGGGCGACGTGTTGATGCCGATGGTCATCGCCAGGCTGGGCTCGTCGACGGTGATGGCCGGCAGCGCGACCGGCTTGTCGGGATCGGCCAATGTCTCGCCGATGGTGACCTCGGCCAGGCCGGCGACCGAGACGATCTCACCGGGGCCGGCCGACTCCGCCGGCACCTGGTCGAGCGCCTCGGTGACGTAGAGCTCGGTGATCTTGGCCTTCTCGATGGTGCCGTCGAGGCGGCACCATGCCACCGGGCTGCCCTTCACCAGCGTGCCGTTGTGCACCCGGCAGATGGCCAGCCGGCCCACATAGGGAGAGGCCGAGAGGTTGCAGACGAGCGCTTGGGTCCCCGCCGCCTTGTCGAACGACGGGGCCGGGACGTGCTCGATGATGGTCCGGAACAGGGGCTCGACGTTCTCGCCCTCGACCCCGGGCTCGGTGCTGACCCAACCCGCCCTGGCGTTGGCATAGAGGATGGGGAAGTCGATCTGGTCCTCGTCGGCGTCGAGGTCCAAGAACAGTTCCTCCACCTGGTGCACGACCTCGGCGATGCGAGCGTCGGCCCGGTCGACCTTGTTGATCACGAGCACGACGGGGAGGCGGGCCTCCAGGGTCTTGCGGAGGACGAAGCGTGTCTGGGGCAGGGGGCCTTCCGAGGCGTCAACCAGGAGGAGCACCCCGTCGACCATGGTCAGCCCACGTTCGACCTCACCGCCGAAGTCGGCGTGCCCTGGCGTGTCCACGATGTTGAGCTTCACCCCGCCCCAGCGCACGGCCGTGTTCTTGGCCAGGATGGTGATCCCCTTCTCGCGCTCGAGGTCACCGGAGTCCATCACCCGGTCAGTCAGCTCCTGATGCGCGCCGAAGGCGCCGGTTTGGCGCAAGAGCGCGTCGACCAGGGTGGTCTTGCCGTGGTCGACGTGCGCCACGATGGCCACATTCCTGATGTCATCGCGGGTCTCCATGGGGGGACCAACGATAGATGACCTGGGTGGGGTGCCTCAGGCGGCCGATCGCAGCCGGGTCCCGGCGCCGCCCAGGGCCAGTTCCACCGCCTCCGTCCCGAGGGTGAGAGCCGCCGGTTCAGGCTCGACCCGCACGAGGTGGCCGGAATCGGGCCACCACCCGACCACCCGCCCCGGCACGTCGTCGCCCCGCAGTCGCAGTGCCTCGACGAGGGTCACCAGGGCGAGTTCGGCGCGGACCGAGTCACGGCGTGGCCCGGACAGCACCACGAGATGCGCGTGCACCGTGCGCACGTCGGCGCGACTGCGCAAGGCGAGCAACGCGGAATGGGGGCTGTCCCACCAGTGGTCGCGGCCGACGGCCGGCGGTGCGGGGAACGCGGACCAGTCGAGGGCACACCACAGGCGGGTGGCCCAGGTCACGGCCTCCGCCCCGACGGCGGCGCGGCCGGCGGGTGGGAGCCCGTCGATCCAGCGGTCGAGCTGCGAGACGGATGAACTGCCGTCGCGCACCAATTGGGAGGATTCGGCCAGCCTGTACCGCACGGC
Source organism: uncultured Acidimicrobiaceae bacterium (assembly GCA_963764305.1). GTDB lineage: Bacteria > Actinomycetota > Acidimicrobiia > Acidimicrobiales > RAAP-2 > Bog-473. Next base: position 1,023,717 of record CAVXSD010000010.1, read on the forward strand.
CTCGAGCGGGGAGCGCGCGGCACCCCCGAGCAGCAGGCGCACGGCGGCCACCCCGATGGATCGACGCGCGTTGCGCGCGGACCAGGCGAACGGCTCCGAGTGCACCGGAGCGCCCGCATCGCCGCCGAACGCGGTGCGGACCTCGTGGTCGGTGACACGGAACCGGACCGCGCCGGCGCGCCGGATGGCCAGGCCCGCCAGTCTTGACTTGGCGTCTTCGAGCGCAGCCTGCCAAGACGGCGCGTCGACTGCAGGGACGGGCGCCACCAACGCGTGCATGAGCCGGTCAGCCACGGTCAGTGCTGGCGCGGGCGAGCCACGCCGCAATGTGCGAGGCGACCGCGCGGAGATGCTCCTCGCGTACGTCCTCCACGCCGTAGCGGCCGGTGGCTGATTCGAGCAGGGCCAGCCGGAACGGGGGAGTGCCGCTCCGCAGGGTCTCGAGCAGTGACAGATAGTGCAGAGAACGTCGCTCCGACGCCCAGGTCCCGCGGGTGGAGAGGCCGAGCGCGCACAGCGAGGCCGAGCGCGGCCGGGGGAGACCCACAACCAGGTCGAAGACACCATGGAGGACGACCCGGCCTCCCCCGAGGGGTATGGCGACGCGATCGTCGGTCCGCGGCATCCAACCCGGAGCGAACCGAGGGACCAGGCCGGACAGGTTCCGGGCGTGGGACGCGAGCGTCTCCGCGAGGGTGCGACGCGTCGCCTCGGGAAGCGACTCGATGTGGCACACCGCCGCGTCGGCTCCGCAGGCCCGTAAGCCGTTGACCGCGTCGGCCAACGGGTCGTCGATCTCCCCCGTGTGGACGAGCTGACGCAGAAGCGTGTGCACGAGGCGCGACAGCTCGAGCTGATCGTTCACGGTGTCGTCGTGACGATGCTCCTCGGGGAATCCGAGCAGCTGACGCGGCCCGAGGAAGAGGGGCGGCGCGTGCTCACCGCGCGCCACGACGACGTCGTAGGCGGCATCCTCGAGCCAGGCCCGCAATCCGCCGGCCAGGCCCGGGTCGAAGCGCGGCCGGGCGGCGGCGTCGCCGCGGAGCAGCGCCAGGACCTCTCCGTCGCCGCGATTCGCCGAGCGCGTCACAGCCAGGCGTTGGCCGGAGCAGTGGGCGTGGTGCGACGAGGACCATCGGAGCAGTGTGCCCACGGGGTGTGACACTGCTCTACCCTGAGACGTACATGGCACCCGCACTCCTGCTGGCGTCGGCCGGCAACTCCGCCTTCTACGTGATCTTCGGAATCTTCGTGGTGGCGATGGTCGCGCTCGTGGTGATCGTGATCGTGTGGGCCGTCCGGCACGATCTCGCCGGGCGAGAGGCGTGGCGAGCACGCCAGGAGGCGCGAGGGCAGCCGCCCCCGGATCCGCCGGGAGCCGCGTCGTGAGCGAGGCCGGCCCCTTCGCCGAGGCACCGACGCCCCCCTGGTCCGCCCGCGTGCGCGCCCGCTGGGCACAGAGGCGTCACTTGTTGGATGGCCGGAACGGCGCGGCGCCGCGCCGGACGGCATTCGTGCTCGCCGGCGGCGGGAGCCGCGGCGCGGTCCAGGTGGGCATGCTCGAGGAACTCATCCGGCGCGACATCCGGGCCGATCGGGTCTTCGGCGCGTCGGTCGGTGCGATCAACGGCGCGTCCTACGCCGGCAACCCGACCCTCGAAAACGTCGAGCGCATGGCCGACATCTGGCGCGCCATCAAGGGCACCGACATCTTTCCTCGCGGCACGTTCGACGGACCATGGGCCTTCCTGCAGAAGCGGCCCTCCGTGCACGCCAACACCGGGCTGCGGGCCATCATCGAGTCCGGGGTCCGCTACGAGGACCTGGAGGATGCGACCATCCCGATCGAAGTGGTGGCGACGTCGCTCACCGACGGCAGGGAGCGGTGGATCGGCCACGGTCCGGCCGTCGAGGCGATCTTGGCTTCCTCGGCCATCCCGTCGATCTTTCCGCCGGTGACGATCGACGGCGATGTGCTCGTCGACGGCGGCGTGGTCAACAACGTGCCGATCAGCCGGGCCCTGTCCGCCGGCTGTGACCGTGTCTATGTCCTGCTGTGCGGGCCGTTGCACTACCACCCCCCGCCGCCGCGGCGACCGGCGGAGGCCGCGTTGACCGCGTTCTTCGTGGCGATCCACGCCCGCTTCGTCCGTGAGCTCACCCTGCTCCCGCCGGGCGTCGAGGTGGTCGTCTTCAGCGGAGGGGGAGAGCCCTCCAGCCAGTACCGCGACTTCTCCGCGACGGCGGCCCTGATCGAGGAGGGACGCGCCGAGGTGGCGGACGTCCTCGATCGCTATGCCGGGACCTCCCACGACCTGGCGCCGGCACAGACGCCCGTACCGTGAAAACGTGAGCTGAACGGTGAAACGGTGAAACGGTGAAACGGTGAAACGGTGAAACGGTGAAACGGTGAAACGGTGAAACGGTGAAACGGTGAAACGGTGAAACGGTGAAACGGTGAAACGGTGAAACGGTGAGCGGGGACCGCTACCTCCTCACCAACGATGCTCCCGAGGCGATGGACCGCTTCACCGCCTTCGCCGCCCTGTTCGACCCCTCGACCTTCCGGCATCTCGACGGTCTGGGCGTGGCCCCCGGCTGGCGCTGCTGGGAGGTGGGCGCAGGCGGGACCTCGGTCGTGCAGCACCTCTCGGAACGGGTCGGGCCCGGCGGGCACGTGCTCGCCACCGACATCAACCTGTCCTGGGCCGGCGAGGCGGCCGCCCCCAACGTCGAGATCTTCGAACACGACGTGGCAGCCGACCCGCCGCCGGAAGGGACCTTCGACCTGGTCCACGCCCGGCTCGTCCTCGTGCACGTGCCCGAGAGGGACGCCGCCCTGGCCAATATGGTTTCCGCCCTCCGCCCGGGCGGGATCCTCCTCGTCGAGGACGCCGATCCCGCCCTGCAGCCGCTGAGCTGTCTGGAGGAGCTCGGGCCGGCGGAGGTGCTGGCCAACCGCCTGCGGCGGGGCTTCCGCTCGCTCCTGGCCGAACGCGGCGTCGACCTGGCCTACGGGCGCTCGCTGCCGCGCCGCCTCCGGGCGGCCGGGCTGGTCCAGGTGGCGGCCGACGCGGCCTTCCCGCTGAGCAATCCCGCCTCGAACCACCTCGAGACGGCGACGATCAACCTGGTCCGGGACCAGCTCCTCGACCATGGCATCGCCACCGAGGACGAGATCACCAGGCACCTGGCCAACGTGGCGTCGGGGCTGCTCGACCTGGCCCAACCGCCGATGATCTCCTGCTGGGGCCGCCGCCTGCCCGCCTGAGCGGTACCGGCGGCCGGAGCGGTCGTCGGTGTCACTGGTTCCTGGTGGAATAGGAGGGTGCCCGAAGCCTCGCCCGAGTCGCTCTTCCATCCTGCCGTGGCGGGCTGGTTCACCCGCCGGTTCCCGGCGGGCCCGACGCCGCCGCAGTCGGCGGCCTGGCCTCACATCGCGGCGGGGAGCAATGTGCTGGTGGCCTCGCCCACCGGTTCGGGCAAGACCCTCACGGGGTTTCTGGTGGCCATCGACGCGGCCTACCGCGCCGCGGAGGCCGGATCGAGCGTCCGGGGCGCGCCCGAGGTCCTCTACATCTCCCCGCTGCGGGCGCTCGCCGTCGACGTCCATGAGAACCTCCACGTCCCGCTCTCGGAGATCCGGGAGGAGGCGGCGCGTCTCGGCTACGCCGATCCGGGGCTGCGCGTCGCCATCCGCACCGGGGACACGCCGGCGGCGGAGCGGGCCGCCATGAAGAAGCAGGCGCCCGACCTGCTCGTCACGACCCCCGAGTCCCTCTACCTCCTGCTGACCGCACCCTCGTCACGTGCGCTCCTGCGGGGCGTGCGCACCGTGATCGTCGACGAGGTGCACACGCTGGCGCGGGACAAGCGCGGCAGCCACCTGGCCCTGAGCCTCGAGCGACTCGATGCGCTCGTCACCGAGAGCGGGGGCCGTCTCCAGCGCATCGGGCTCTCGGCGACGCAGCGGCCACTGGATCTGGTCGCCCGGCTCCTCACGGGCGTGCACGACGACCGCCCACCCACGGTGATCGTCGACTGCGGGCACGCCCGTGACCTCGAGGTGGCCATCGAGCTCCCCTCCACGGAGCTGGAGGCCGTCATGAGCGGCGGCCAGATGTCGGACATCCTCGACCGCATCGCCGATCACACCCGCCACCACCGCACCACGCTGGTGTTCGTCAACACGCGGAAGATGGCCGAGCGGGTGGCCCACCAGTTGGCGGAGCGCCTCGGCGAGGACGAAACGGCGAGCGGTGCCGACGTCGACGCCTCCCTCCTGGTCGCCGCCCACCACGGCAGCCTGTCGGCGGCGCGGCGGCGCATCGTCGAAACCCGCCTGCGGGCCGGCGACCTGCGGGCGCTCGTGGCGACGGCCTCGCTCGAGCTGGGGATCGACGTGGGCCCGGTAGAGCTCGTCTGCCAGATCGGCTCCCCCCGCGCCATCGGCACCTTTCTCCAGCGCGTCGGCCGGGCCAACCACCATCGCGACGGCACACCGGCGGGCCGTCTCTACCCGACGACGCGTGACGAGCTCGTGGAGTGCACCGCCCTACTCGCCGCCGTGCGGGAAGGCCGGCTCGATCTCCTGGAGCCACCCGTGGCGCCACTGGACGTGCTGGCGCAGCAATTGGTGGCGGAGGTGGCCTCCACCGATGAGCGCGAGGTCGAGGCGATGTGGGCCATGGCCAGGCACGCGGCCCCGTACGCGGCACTGCCCCGGAAGGACTTCGACGATGTGGTGGCGCTGGCGAGCTGGGGGATCGAGACGGGCCGGGGCCGCCGCGGCGCGCACCTGCATCACGACGCCGTCAACGGGCGGCTGCGCGCCAGGCGGGGCGCGCGGCTGGCCGCGCTGACCGGCGGCGGCGCCATCCCGGAGACCGGTGACTACCGCGTGGTGCTCGACCCCGACGGGGTGACGGTCGGCTCGGTGCACGAGGACTTCGCCGTCGAGGCGACCGCGGGGGACATCTTCCTCCTGGGCACGCACTCGTGGAGGGTGGCCAAGGTCGAGGTCGGCACGGTCCGGGTCCACGACGCGAGGGACCTGCCGCCGACCATCCCCTTCTGGTTGGGCGAGGCTCCCGCCCGCACCGCCGAGCTCTCCGAGGCCGTGAGCGATCTCCGGGCGGCGCTCGAGCCGCTGCTGCACGCCGGAGACGGCGAAGGGGCGCGCCGCCTCGTGGCCGAGCGCGCCGGGGTGTCGGCCGAAGTGGCCCAACAGGTCGTTGCCTACTGTGCCGCCGGCCTGCGCGCGCTGGGCCGTCTCCCGACCCGCGAGCGCATCGTCGTGGAGCGCTGCTTCGACGACACCGAGGGATCACAGCTGATCGTCCACGCGCCCTTCGGTGGCCGCATCAACCGCGCGCTCGGGCTGGCGCTGCGCAAGCGGTTCTGCGTGTCCTTCGACTTCGAGCTACAGGCGGCGGCCGACGACGACACCGTCGTGCTGTCGCTCGGGCCCCAGCACAGCTTCCCGCTGACCAGTGTGCAGTCCATGCTGAGCAGCGCAAGGGCGGCCGAGGTCCTCACCCAGGCCGTGCTGCCTCACCCCATGCTCGGGGCGCGCTGGCGCTGGAACCTCAATCGCGCCCTGGTCCTCCCCCGCATGAACGGTGGCAAGCGGCGGCCGATCCACCTCCAGCGCATGGAGGCCGACGACCTGCTCGCGGCCGTGTGGCCGGGGTTGGCCGCCTGCCAGGAGAACGCACCCCCCGGGCCGGTGGGCGTGCCCGACCATGTGCTGGCGCGCCAGACGGTCTACGACTGCCTGCACGAGGGACTCTCCGTCGAGGGACTGGTCGAACTGTGGTCCCGGGTCGAGTCGGGTGCCATCGCGGTGCACACCGTCGAGTCCTCGGAGCCCTCCCCCTTCGCCCACGCCATTCTGAGCGGGCGCCCCTACACCTACCTCGACGACGCTCCGCTCGAGGAGCGGCGTACTCGCGCGCTCTCGCTGCGCCGCGGCCTGGGGGAGCTGGGACCCGACGGGCTGCCGGTTCCGGCCGCCGAACTGACCGCGCTCGACCCCGCCGCCGTGGCCGCCGTGCTCGACCAGGTCCGGCCCCGCCTCCGCAACGCCGACGAGCTGCACGACCTGCTGCTCTCACTGGTGGCGGCGCGGCCGCACGGGGAATGGGGCGCGTGGTACGACGCCCTCGCGGCCGACGGGCGGGCGAGCACGCACGACGGCTGCTGGGTGGCCACGGAGCGCCGCGTGGCGGCGGAGACGCTCGGGAGCGACGACGAGGCGGCCGCGGCATGTGTGGCCGGCCACCTGCAACTGGCCGGTCCGGTCACGGTCGAGGAGCTCGTGGCGGAGGGCGAGCTGCCGTCGGGTGCACCGATGGGAGCGCCGCTGTCGGCGGCCCGGGCGCGCACGGCGCTGGCCCGTCTCGAGGGAAAGGGCTCCGCCATCGAGCTGCCTGATGGTCGCTGGTGCGCCCGCAACCTCCTGGTGCGCCTGCACGGAGCCAGTCGCAACCGGCGCCGCGGCCTGGTCGACGCCGTGCCGATCGCCGAGTACGTGCGCTTCCTGACGCACTGGCAGCACGCGACGCCCGGCAGCCGCGTGGAAGGCCGAGCCGGGCTGCTCGAGGTGCTCGAGCAGCTGCAGGGGATCGAGGCTCCCGCGGCGGAGTGGGAGGCCCAGATCCTCCCCGCCCGCGTCGCCGGCTATGACCCGCGCTGGCTCGACGAGCTGTGCCTGTCCGGCGAGATCGTGTGGGGACGCCTCACGCCGCGCGCCGAGCGGACCGGGCGCAGTGGCACACCCTCACCGGCGACGCCGCTCGCCTTCGTGGTGCGTGAGGAGCTCGAACTGATGCTGCGCGCCGTCAGAGCGGGGTCGCCCGCACCCGAGCCCGAGGTCGGTGCGGCCGCCGACGTCCTCGCCTCGTTGCGGGTGCGGGGCGCCTGCTTCCGCCCGGAGCTGGCTCCCCTCACCGGCCGGCTGCCGGCCGAGGTCGACGAGGGCCTGTGGGATCTGGTCTCCCGGGGCATCGTCACCGCCGACGCCTTCTCGGCGGTGCGCGCCCTGCTCTCCGCCCGCGACCGGTGGCGGACCCGCACGGTGCGCCGTCCGTCCGGGCGACTGGCGCGGCGCCGCGCTCCTGTGGGGACGGGCATCGGCGAAGGCCGGTGGTCGCTCCTGCCCGGGCCCGAGGTCCTCGGTGCGCCGGTCGTCGACGATGGCGTACTCCTACCCGGCAACGAGGCGCTGGCCGAGTCGGTGGCGCAGCAGCTGCTCGTGCGCTGGGGGATCGTCGCCTGGGAGCTATGGAGCAGGGAATCGTTCAAGGTGGCCTGGCGCGAGGTCGTGTGGGCGCTGCGCCGGATGGAGGCGCGGGGGCTCGCACTCGGAGGCCGCTTCGTCGCGGGGCTCTCCGGTGAGCAGTACGCGCTCCCGGAGGCATTCGACGAGCTGCAGGCGATGCATCGCCGCGGGGCCGAGGGCGAGGAGGTCGTGGTGGCCGGGGCGGACCCACTCAACATGACCGGTTCCATCTTGGGAGGGGCCCGTGTACCGACGCGCCGCAACCAGCGCGTGATCTATCGCGACGGGATCGTGGTGGACCAGCTCGAGGCCGGCTGAGGTCGTGGCACGGCCCCGGACCATCGATCTCAGTGCTGACGCGGGCGAGGCGACCGATCCGGCTGGCATCGACGTGGAACGGGAGCTCCTCGGACTCGTGACAACGGTCCACGTCGCCTGTGGCGCGCACGCGGGGGACGAGGACTCCATGGCGGCGACGGTCGCCGCCGCCATGGAGCACGCGGTCCGGGTCGGTGCCCATCCCTCCTATCCCGACCGCGCCGGCTTCGGTCGCAATCCCATGGAGATCGACCGCGGCCAGCTGGGAGAGTCGCTGGCCGAGCAGCTGCGTGCTCTCGGGCGGGTCTGTCGGAAGGCCGGGACGGTCATCACCTCGGTCAAGGCTCACGGCGCGCTCTACGAGGAGGTGGCGAAAGGGGGCGCCGTCTACGAGACCTTTCGCGATGCCGCCCGGGACACCGTCGGCGCAGGCGCGGCCCTGGTACTCCCTTCGGCCTGCCGCGCCATGGCGATGGTGCTCCGCGACGGCGTCGAGGCCTACGAGGAGGGCTTCTGCGACCGGGCGTACCGGCCCGACGGCGGCCCGGTGGACCGGGCCACGCCGGGCGCCGTGCTGAGAGAGCCCGGGGTGGCGGCGGCACAGGCGCTGGGGCTCGCCCGCGGCGCGGTCGTCGCCGACGACGGGTGCGTGCTGACCCTCTGGGTGGACTCGCTATGCATCCACGGCGACTCCCCCGAGGCGGTCGCCATCGCGACCGCCGTCCGCCGGGTCCTGGCTGACGCGGGGATCGATGTGGTCGCGCCGGCACGTGCATGACCCCATCCGTTCCCGTCGGGGAGCTACGGGCACTCGGTGACAGCGCCCTTCTGATCGGTGTCGCCGACGCCAGCGCAGGCCGGGCGTTGGCGTGGGCGCTGGCCCACGCGTTCGAAGGTGCAGCCGATGCGGTGTGCGGCACCGCCACCGTGATGGTCCACACGACCGACCCTGACGCGGGGCTCCGATCGCTGTGGGGCACCGCGGCAGGGGTGGTCGAGAGCCGGCCCCACGGCCACGCCTCCGGGGACGCGGTCGAGCCGGGCCCACTGGTCACGATTCCGTGCCGGTTCGACGGCCCCGATCTCGCGGAGGTGGCCGCGCTGGGTCGGTGTGCTCCCGACGACGTGGCGGCGCTCCTGACCGCAGAGCCACTGACCGTGGCCGTGGTCGGGTTCTCCCCCGGATTCGCCTACCTCGGCATGTTCACGAAAGAGCACCTCGAGTGTTCATGAAAGTGCCTTGTTGGAGGTGGCGATGAGTTCGCTGCTCGTCCGCCACCCCGAAATGACGAACTGCCGACCCTCGGGCCGGCAGTTCCGCGTCAGGCGATCTTGGATTCTGGACTTTGGGACGCGACGAATCGCATCGCGGAGAACCTGCGGTGCTTCGAGACTCAGCTAGTCGGGGGGCCCGGTCGAACGCTCCGTGGCCACCGACCGCGGAGCTGTTACGAGGTCGCTCCAAGTTCCTTGGCGACGCCTGGCCCGGCGACGAGGGTTCTCCTCGTACTGTGCCTGCTTGGCCCGGAAGCTGCGAACCCGGTCGAGGTTGTAGGCCGCGAGGGTAAAGCCGAGCAGCACGGACATCTTCACCTGGCCGAGGACCCGGAAGAATCCTCGGGCGAGGTCAACGAAGGCACCCTGATGCGCCGCATTGCCGGCAACGAGCTCCCCGCGGTGACGGCCGGCCAGATGCGTGAGATCGACCGCCTCACAGTGCACGAAGTTCATGTCGACCTGCTTCAAATGATGGAGAATGCCGGAAGAAGCCTCGCGGATCTCGTGACCGCGGAGTTTCTCCCCCACGCGGCCACGTGGTCGCCCGGCCCCGGTGGCAACGGCGGTGGGGGGCTCGCAGCCGCTCGCCCTACACAACCGCGAGGTGGCTCCACAAGCCGGTATCGCTGGCCCCCTGGATCCTGCCCTGGAATGAACTCGGCTCGGCGCGCCGAGCAGGACCAAAGTGCCGCTGAGCGCGGACTCGATCGCCTCGCCGCGGCGTACAATTGAAAGGTGAAGCGAGCGGCGACGATCGGAGCCGCGACTCTCCTGGCGGCGGTGGCGCTTTCGGCCTGCGCTCTGTCACACAATGCCGCCCCCCAGGCGAGGACGTCGGCTGCCGACTTGTCAGCCCAACTGGCGGCGGCCGTGACCATCAGTCCCTCAAACGGCACGTCCGGCGTGGCGCTGAACGCGCCAGTGACGGTCACGACCAGCACCGGTCGCCTGACCTCGGTGCAGGTGACACCGACCGCCGGTGCGCCCCTCACCGGCAGCCTCAATGCTGCGGCGACCCAGTGGACGTCTGCCGGGACCTTGGGGGCAACCAGCAGCTATCGGGTTAAGGCCGTGGTGACCCGCCACTCGGGTGTCACGGGGACCGCGACCTCCTACTTCACCACGCTCACCCCCACCGCATGGGTGGGAGCCTCTCTGTGGCCAGACAGTGGTCTCACCGTGGGAGTGGGCCAACCCATCGTTCTGCGTTTCACACAGCCAATCATCACCCCGTCGAGCCAGCAAGGGGTGCTGGCCTTCTTGCACCTGTCGATGTCGAGTCCGGTGCCCGTGGGTGCCTACTGGTTCTCGCCCACCGAGCTGCACCTTCGCCCGGAGAACTATTGGCCCACCGGAGAACAGATTACCTTTTCGGACTCACTCGGGGGTTGGGATGCAGGGAGCGGTGAATGGGGCCAAGGTACCGACAGTGTCACCTTCAGCACTGGCGACACTCGGATCTCGACCGCCAATTTGGCCACCGACCAGATGACGGTAACCGACAACGGCCAGCTCGTCGCCACGTATCCCATCAGTGGCGGCCGCGACCAGTACCCCACGATGAACGGCACCCACATCGTGCTCGACCGAGAGAGTCAAGTCCAGATGATCTCATCGAGCGTGGGCATCCCGGTCAACTCGCCGAACGGCTACGACGAGACCGTGTACTGGGACGTCCACATCTCCGATAGCGGCGAATATGTGCACTCCGCGCCCTGGTCGGTGGGTGCGCAGGGCAACTCGAACGTGTCGCATGGCTGCGTCAACATCAGCCCAACCAACGCCCAACAGTTCTTCGGCTTCAGCCGCGTCGGGGACATCGTGAACGTGGTCGGCGGACCCCGTCCTCCCGTGCCCGGCGATCACGGGGTCATGGACTGGTCCACCCCCTGGACTTCGTTTACCCCCGTCGGGGTTTCGCAGCTGACCCCACCGCAGACGACGACGACGACGACCGTCCCTTCGTAGGCGACTACTGCCGACCCGACCGCCGACTGCAGTCGGCGCCGCGAACGCGGAGGTATCGATTCAAGCATTGGGCCGAACACGTTGCGCCCTGTGCGATGTCACCGACAGCGGAGTGACGCAAGCCCACGTGGGACCTCCTCTGCGATTCCCTTGCGATACCTGTCGAGTGTGTTCATCTCAATGAACGCAGCCAAGCGGTGGCGCAGGCAACTGAGGGTCGTACGCCGTGCCTGCTTGCCGAAGTCGACGGCCAACTGCTTTCGATCCTGTCCGCGGATGCCATCGCCAAGCGCAAAGGCGATGTGTCGACGTTCGACAGCCCTTCGATCGACGTTGGCAGAGGAGGACTCGTCGTTGAAGCGTCTGCACCGTCATCCTCGTGGCGACTCGTCTTTAGGGGCTTGCTGCTTTCTCAACGCCTCAAGGAGATCAGATGCGGCTAACCACGATGACTGGGCCTGACCACGTTGACAATCGATAAGTCACCTAAGGTCGTCTGAAGAGAGACCGGATCGGGGTCACATGCAATCAATGAAGGCCGCCGTCTACGACTACTATGGCGGGCCTCACGTGGTCCGAGTCGCCGAGGTTGCCAGGCCCAGGACCGCAGGGAACGAGCTGCTCGTCAAGGTCGTCGCCACCACCGTGAACCGCACCGACTGTGGCTACCGGGCCGCCAAGCCGTTCATCCTGCGGTTCCTGACCGGAATTACAAGACCAAAGCGGGCGATCCTCGGAACGGAGTTTGCCGGAGTGGTCGAGTCAGCAGGGACCGACGTCACGGCGTTCGAAGCGGGCGAGCGAGTCTTCGGGTACCTCGAGGGGCGGTTCGGTGCGCATGCCGAGTACCTAACGGTCCCCGACGATGCCTCGGTGACTACCATGCCGCCCAACTTGAACTTCGACCAGGCCGCAGCCAGTTTCGAAGGAGCGCACTACGCACTGGCGAACATCCGGAGAGCGAAGATCCGCAGCGGGCAGGATGTGCTCGTGCACGGCGGTACCGGGGGCATTGGCTCGGCAGCGATCCAGCTGCTCGTAGGCCTCGGCGCCAACGTGACTGCCACCTGCAGCACCCCTCACGTGGGCCTCGTCCAAAGCCTTGGCGCCGGACGGGTCATCGACTACACCATCGTTGACTTCACGCGCGACGAAAGGCGCTACGACGTAGTTTTCGACGCGGTCGGGAAGAGCTCGTTCCTTCGATGCAAGCGACTCTTGAAACCCAAAGGAGTTTATCTTTCGTCAGAACTGGGACCATTCCCCCAGAACCCGATCCTTGCTGTGATCACGCCCCTGTTCGGTGGCAAGAAGGTCCTGTTCCCGTTTCCGAAGCATGACCAGGAGATGGTCAAGTACATCAAAGGGTTGATCGAGTCGGGAGACTTCAAGCCTGTTATCGACAGGCGCTATCGACTGGACGAAATCCTCGAGGCGTATCGCTACGTGGAAGCGGGCCACAAGATCGGCAACGTCGTTATCAGGGTCGAAGGACCGGCCGATGATCTCGGGTGAACTAATTAGGTGGGCGGGTCGTGCAACGAACGCTGACCTTGAGAGGTTGGGACAGGACATATGCCGGATCGGCTCGATATCTACGTTGGCGACTCAGCCATCACACCTGTTCGTGCCGAAAATCCCATCCGAGCAGCTCATGCCACGAGTCGGTACTCGTGAATGAGGCCGCCGAGTCTGTCGCTCCGTCGTAGTTGGACCGGACCCGGATCGCTGATTCGAGTTGGCTTCTTCCCCACGGTGAGCGGCGCCCGCTGGCCAAGTGACCGGTGAGGGCGATGTTCGTTGTAGTGATCAACGAATCCGCTCAGGACAGTCTCGTGCCTACGAAGCGCTTGGCGAACGCATTCGCACGAGGGGATTCCGATGGGAACGTCACCTTCCAGTTGGTTCGAGTCCGGTCAGGTGGTGTTAGGAGGAGCTGAATCCCCGGATCTAGCGCTGCTTCAAGGCGAGCGCCACCCCAGTGATCGCAACGTAGCGCGGCTGGTGCGCTGGGTGTAGGCCAGGAACGGCTTGCCGACGCGGGAGAAAGTGACCGTCTCTCCTGGTAGTCGAAGGGGTCGATGGTGGGGTACTCGCCGTGGCCCGACCGGACCAGTTGCCGATGAGGACGGCCAGCGGGGCCAAAGTCCGGATGCAGGGAGCGCTCACGTCTGCTGCTTGCCACTGTTTCGTGCCGGTGGCCCCCAGCCTCCGCCGCCCGGGGTGATCACGGTGACCACGTCTCCGGCGGCGAGCCGCAGGGTGGTCTTGGCCGGGACTTCCCGATGTCCGATGAGGTTGCGCCCCCGGCTGCCTGGACCGCCGCCGGCGAGCCCAGTGGGCTGGTGGCGTCTCCTGTCTGTGAGCAGGCTGAGCGTGGCGTCCTCGAGGACCCTGACTGACCGCACAATGCCATCGCCGCCCCGGTGCAGGCCGTCGCCGCCCGAGTTGGCCGCCAGTTCGTAGCGCTCGACTCGCATGGGGTATTCGAGTTCGAGCGCTTCGATGGGGGTGTTGAGGGTGTTGGTCATGCCGACGTGGATGCCGGAGGGGCCATCACCGCGGCTCGAAGCGCCCTGACCGCCACCGACCGTTTCGTAGTAGGTCCAGCCCTGGCCGCCGATGATCACGTTGTTCATGGTGCCTTGGCCGCCGGCGGGGACGTCGGCGACGGAGGCGAGTGCGGCGAGCACCGTATCGGCCACCCGCTGGCTTGTCTCGACGTTGCCGGCGACGACAGCGTGGGGCGGCCGGGCGTTTACGACCGAGCCTTCCGGGGCGGCGATCGTGAGCGGCGCGTAGGTGCCGGCGTTTGCCGGAATGTCCTCTGGTAGCAGGACGCGCAGGGCGAAGTAGCAAGCGGACCTGGTCACTGAGAGGGGGCAGTTCACGTTGCCCTCGACCGCCCTGGCCGTGCCGGAAAAGTCGATTCGTACGGTATCGCCTTCGATGGTGACCGACACCTTTAGAGGGATGTCGCGGTCGCTGAGGCCGTCGCCCTCGATCTCGCTCGAAGCCCGGTAGGTGCCGTCCGGCAGGGCTCGCAGGGCGTCGCGGGTGCGCCGCTCGGCATAGCCCCGGACCTCCTCGAAGCCGGCGAGAAGGGTGTCTAGCCCGTGGCGGTCGGCCATTTCCGACAGGCGTTGCTGAGCGATACGGCTTGCCGACATCTGGGCCCGGAAGTCGCCCCGGCGCAGGCGGGGCGTGCGCGAATTGGCGCAGATGACGTCCAGGATGTCTGCGGTGAGCCGGACCGGAGGAATGATCAGGCCTTCCTGCCACAGGTCACGCGAGGCCGAGGGCATGGATCCGGGGGACATCCCACCCAGGTCGGAGTGGTGGGCCCGGGTGACCCCGTATGCGATCATCCGGCCCCCGGTCTCGACGGGGCTGACGAGCGTAATGTCGGGCAGATGGGTGCCGCCGGCGTATGGGTCGTTGAGGACCCATACGTCGCCCGGCCGGGGATCGCGGGCTATTACGGCGGCGACCGATTCGGGCATGGCCCCGAGATGCACGGGTATGTGCTCCGCCTGCGCCACCATTCGCCCTTCGGCGTCGAAGAGCGCGGCCGAGCAGTCGCGACGCTCCTTGATGTTCGACGAGTAGGCGCTGCGCACCAGCACCGTTCCCATCTCCTCGGCGACGCCGGCCAGACTCGCCGCCAGCACCGAAAGCGTCACCGGGTCGAGGCTCATATCGCCCGTTCCAGGATCAGGGTGCCGACGTCATCCACTGCACCGGCCCAGCCGGGGCGCACCAGACAGGTCGCCTCGGGGAACTCCACTACCGCTGGGCCTTCCACCTTCGAGCCGCGGCCCATCGCGGCCCGGTCGAGGACGGCGGCGTCCACCTCCCCGTCCTCGAGCAGAAGGCTGCGCCGGCCGACCGAGGCGTCCCCGGCCGGCTCCTGCTCGGCGAGGCGCGGTGTGGCTCCGGCGACGGATGCAACCAGGCGGAGATTGACCAGCTCCACCGGCTCGTCGTCGATGCGGTGCCCGTAGCGCCGCTCGTGCTCGGCGTGGAAGGCGCCGACCAGTTCGTCGCCGGTCGCGCCCGACATGGTCAGCTCGAATGACTGCCCGGCGTAGCGAAGATCCGCCCGGCGCTCCGTCGACGGCGAGTCCAGCTCGGCGCAGGCTCGAGCTTCGAGCTCGGCGAAGGCCCGCTCCAGATCGTCTCGCGCCGCGCCGAGGAACGGTCTCACATAGTCGCGGCGGACCTCCGAGATGGCCAGGCCCAGGGCTGACAGCACACCGGCGGCACGAGGCACGAGAACGGTCCGACAGCCCAGCTCTTCAGCCAGGGCGCAGGCGTGCAACCCGCCGGCGCCCCCGAACGCGACCAGCGAGAAGCTCCGCGGATCCAGGCCGCGCTCGACGCTGATGACCCGCAGAGCCTGCACCATTGCGGTGTCCGCCACCCGGATCACGCCTAGTGCCGCCCCCGGGATGGTCAGGCCGATCCGGCTGGCCAGCGGGGCGAGCGCCCGTTCGGCCAGCTCACGCCGCAGCACCAACCCACCGCCGAGTCGGGCGCCGTCGGGTAGGACGCCGAGCACCAGGTTGGCGTCGGTGACGGTGGGCTCCTTGCCGCCCATCCCGTAGGCGGCCGGGCCGGGCTCGGCGCCGGCCGAGCGGGGACCGACCCGCAGTACTCCGCCCTCGTCCACCCACGCCACCGACCCGCCGCCCGCGCTGACCGTGTGCACGTCAACCATGGGCAGCCGCAACGGGACGCCGGCCACGACCGACTCGGTCGTCGTCTGCACCGCGCCCCCCACGACGGGAGCCACGTCTGTGCTCGTCCCGCCCATGTCGAATGTCAGCACATCCTGGTAGCCGGACAGTCCGGCCACATAGGACGCGCCCACCACCCCGCCCGCCGGCCCGGACAGCACGAAGCGGGCCGGATGTGCCGCGGCGACGGTGATGTCGGCGACACCTCCCGAGGACTGCATGATCAGCGGCGTGGGCAGGCCGGCGTCCCCAGCCCGGGCCGCCAACCGCTGCAGGTAGCTGCTGAGGCGGGGCCGCAGGTAGGCGTCGGCGACCGTGGTGGACATCCGCTCGTACTCGCGGAACTCGGGCAGCACCTCGCACGACAGCGAAACCGCCACTTCGGGCAGCCGCGATCGCAGCGCCGCGCCGACCCGTCGCTCGTGCTCGGGATGCAAGAAGCCGAACAGGAGGCACACCGCCACCGCCTCGACGCCCCTGGCGGCTGCCACAGCTTCGACGGCCTTCGCCACGGTCGCCTCGTCGAGAGGAGTGACGATCCCCTCGGGACCCGTTCGCTCGCGCACCGTGAACCGCAGGCCCCGCGGGACCAGCGGCGGGGGGCGGTGGCGGGTGAGGTCGTAGAGAGACGCCCGGTTCTGGCGGCCTATCTCCAGGATGTCGCGGAAGCCCTCGGTCGTGATCAGCGCCGTTCTCCCGCCCCGCCGCTCCAGCAGCGCGTTGGTGGCCACGGTCGTGCCGTGAGCGAACACCGCGACGCTCTCCGCCGAAATCCCGCTGGCCCGCCAGCCGGCGGTCACGCCCAGCGACTGGTCCTGGGGGGTCGAGGGAACCTTGGCCATGACTATCGCCCCAGCGGCCGTCACCGCGACGACGTCGGTGAATGTCCCACCGATGTCGGCTCCGAGGCGAAGACCGCTGTCGGCGGTCCGGTGACCCACGGCGCCACCCTAAACCTCCGCGGTCGCTGGAGCCCGCTGTGATCGCTGATAGGGCGGCCCCGTGGAATCAAGCCAGATACAGGACAGTGGGTTCCGTGCCGGTCTCCGGCAGCAGACAAGAAACCACCGGGCGGGTGGCTCCGTAGGCACCGGAAATCCAAAGGGCCCGCAACGGAGTCCCGTAGACACCTCGGTGAAGAAGGAGGCCCAGTGGTTGGAGTAAGGCCCTCAAGGTCACCCGCGATCGGACATGAAACAATGCCCTTGAGCAGCCACAACGTTGCAATAAGGACAACGCAGTGGGTGCAGAGGTGTGGTGCAGAGGTGTGGTGCAGAGGGACTCGAACCCCCGGCCTGCTGGTTGCAAGCCAGAATGGGCTGAACGCTGTGCTAACCATTGAATCGCTCGTCGCGAGGAGCGAAATCGGCATCACTAGCAGGTGTGGCCCCAGCTCGCCGGCCACGGCGAAGGCCGGGACCGCCTGCCAACTGGTCCGACCCCTGGGCGCCCCCGCTGGGGGACCACGTCAGGACCGGCTGCGCCACCGAACTCGTGCCTGACGCGCCGGTCCGTTTGCGTGTCGTCCCGGGCCCGCACCCCGAGCAGTTCGAGCCCGATGCGCTGGCGCGGCTCGCCGATGCCGTCTTCGAGGTGGCGCCCGCGTCCAACTGCGTCGGGCTCAGGCTGCGGGCCGATCAGAGGGCCGACCAGCGGGGGCGGCGCGGTGATGGGGAACTCGATTCCCAGGGCGTCGTCACCGGGGCCGTTCAGGTGCCAACCGGACGGCGACCCCGTCGTCCTCCTGCCCGACCACGCGACGCTCGGGGGGCTACCCGGTCCTGGCGGCTTTGGTGTCCGCCGACCACGGCCTCCTCGGCCAGTGCGCTCCCGGTACCACGGTTCGCCTCGTGCCCACCGATCCCGCCGCGGCGGAGGAGGCCCGACGCGTGGCGCGGCGAGAACTGCAGCAGGCCGTCGTCGGCCCCTACCCGCTGGCCGTCGACTGACGGGCCGCCAGCGTCAGACCAACTGCGTCAGACCAACTGCGTCAGACCAACAGCTTCACGGCCGTGCCGACCCCGATGACGACGACCACGGCGCGCAATGCGGGCGCAGGGAGCGCCAGGGCGAGCCGGGCCCCGGCATAGCCACCGACGAGGCTGCCCGCAGCCAGCAGCCCGACCGCCTCCCAGGCGAGCCCGCCATGGATGAGGAACACGAGGGCGGCGATGCCGTTGACGATCATGGAGAGGACGGCGCGTAGCCCGCTGGTGTGGGCGATGGAGACCGGCAGGGCCAGGCCGAGAATGGCGAGGAACATGACGCCCATGGCGGCGCCGAAGTAGCCGCCGTAGACCGAGGCGGCGAACACCCCTGCCACCAGGAGGACGGGCCTGGTGCGGGGGTGGGCCGAGCCTCGATCGAGGGCACGCCGCAGGGCCGGTTGGGCGGCGAACAGGGCGGCGGCCCCCAGGACGAGCCAGGGGACGACGTCCTCGAACGTCGCGGGGGACGTGGTGAGGAGGAGCAGCGCGCCGGCGATCCCACCCGCCAGGGCGACCGGAGTCAGGCGGAAAAGACGACGTGACTGGTCACCGATCTCCCGACGGTAGCCGGCGGCCGAGGCCACATAGCCGGGCCAGATCCCAATGGTGTTGGTGATATTCGCGGTGAGGGCGGGGTAGCCGAGCCCGAGCAGGATCGGGAACGAGATCAGGCTGCCCCCGCCGGCCACGCCGTTGAAGATGCCGGCACCCAGACCGCCGAGGAGAAGCACGACGACGTGAGACGCGGGCATTGCCGGGCAAGAGTATGGGACCAGAGGTGTTTCGCCGCCCACCCACGCCCGACTCTGTCACGGAGGGTCGGTCGGGGAGCGCCAGTCCAACGGAGGGTCCGTGTCGCTCGACCTCCTCAATCAGTCGCAGTCCTGCGGCGGCGGCTCGGAGGCGCCCGGGACCGCCGATAGCGTGCGGAGCGCCGGGCAGCGTCGACCGCGCCGGCGTCAGCATCCGACAGGAGGTCCCATGGTCAGACTCACGTGCCTGCTGCGCCGCAAGGACGGTCTCACGCCCGCCGAGTTCCACGCGTATTGGCGGGACGTCCACGGCCCGCTGATCAAGTCGAGCAGGAGCGGGAGTCACGTGGTGCGCTACGAGCAGCACCCCCGGCCACTCGACGACTACGACGGCGACGCGGACACGGGCTTCGACGGCGTGACGGTGCAGTGGTTCGAGAGCATGGACGCCTACCGGGCCCACATGGCGGAGCCGGACTTCCCTGACATCTGGGCCGACATCGGGCACTTCCTCGACACCGACCAGCTGCACTTCATCGTGACGGAGCATCCGCGCGTCGTCATGGGCGACAGCACGGCCTCATTCCCGCTGGCCTGACCCGGGCGACGGAGGCAGGGCGGCCAGCCCAGGGGTCGTGGCGGGGTGCAGCGGCCCGGTGGCCGTGGCGGGCGCCGGTGCAGGCTCGGCGTCGGGTCGCGGCTGGGGCAGCGAGCGCAGTGCGGTGCGGACCGGCGGCCCCGCCGCCTCGGCTTCAGCCCGGCGGCGCTCCATCAGATCGCGGAGCTCGCGCCAGGCCCGCCCCCTGGTGCGGGGCAGGTCCCCGGGCAGGCGCTTCAGGAGCCGGCGCACTTCGCGCCGGTGCCGTTCGGCGACGCCGCCCATGACGAAGATGGTGGCGGCAGGCAGATGGGCCTCTCCCGTGGCCAAGGTCTCCAGTTGGAGCGACGCCACCTCGGCGTCCTGCATCTCGCCGAGCTCGTCCTGCAGAACGGTGAGCTCCCGCACGAAGCGGGAGGCCCGATTCCCGTACACGTCGGTGCTGAACTCGAGGGCGTAGCGCAGCCGCTTGCACCGGATGCGCAGGCCGTGGAAATCGGAGACGACGCCCGAGCGTTTGGCCCGCTTGGCCGCCCTGGCGACCTTGTCGTGACGCGCCAACACCAGTTCGGGCAGGCCGATCTCGGCCGGGACCCTGGTGGCCAGCGAGCGGCGGGCCGGTCCCTGCTGTGCCATGGCGGTCAATCCCTTGACCAGGCGATCGCAGCGCACGGAGTCGAGACCGCTCAACATGGCGGTGCGGGCGGCGGCCCGCTCGCGTTCGAGCAGCGCCGCCAGCTCGGCGAGCGGGTCGTGACCGTGGACATCGCCATGACCGTCGACGTCAGAACCGACGCTCCGGTCGATGCCCGTGGCGGCCATGCCCGCCAGGTTCTGCAGCTGCACATCGAGGTCGCGCACCGCGCCGAGGAGGCGTCCCAACCAGCCGAGCTCCTCCCGGAAGGCCTGGGAGCGGACGGGCAGCACGCCGGCGAACAGCGAGAGCGCGGCCCGCAGCCGGCGGGTCGCCACACGCATGTCGTGCAACTCCTCGGGATCCTCCCCGAGCCGCGTGCCCGGCTCCTTGGCCCGCACCACGCCCAGCTGGCGCCGGAGCACGGCGAAGGCGAGCTCCCCCATGGTGGAGGCGGCCGAGATCTCGGTCGGCCCGAGGTCCGGCGTGCCGGGGATCCCCTCGCCCACGCCCAACAGCCCCGCTTCGAACTTGGAGAGATGCGCCGGCCGGAGCCCGCAGGACGCCCGCAGCTGTTCGACGATGGGTTCGAGTGCGTCGAGCCATTCGGGCTGGACCTCGACCTCGACCCGCCGCAGCTGCATCGGCCGCTGGCCTTCGCCCACGACGATCACGGTGTCGTCGAGGGCGACCTCCGCCGCATCGACGCCGCCGACCCGCAGCGCGAAGGGGCGCCGTCGGGTGCGGATCTGGAGCACCTCGTGCAGCCGGCGGGCGCCGACGATGGCACGCAACCGCCGCCCGACGGGACCGTCCGGGCCGAGCTCGGCCGGGCCGGACGGGGGCAGGACCTCGGTGACCTCGAGGCGTTGGCGGAGGCCGCTCCCCTCCGCGGGGTGGCTGTCCTTCAGCGTGATCTCATCGTGACGGCCGCGGCGCCGGGTGCGGACGACGAAGCCGGCGCGGGCGATGCGCCAATCGTCCGTGTCGAGGTAGGAGTCGACCAGCCGTCGCGGCGGGCGGGCGAGCGCTGTCACCGTTCCGCCCTCGCGGCCCTCGCCGGCATCGACGGCGAGGGCGGGGAGCGTGGTGAGCCAGCGCTCCACCGGTCGCAGATCGAGGGCATCGAATTGCCACTCGATCTCGACGGGGTCGTCTCCCCCCGGAGCGTCTCCACTGGAATCGGACACCACGAGCCAGCGTACCCGGGGGCTTCCTTGCGGGGAACGGGTCGAACGCGATTGCCGCGGATCGTCCGGGGCGCGAAGGTAACCTGCGACGAAGTGGCGCGACGAACGATGACGGTTGAGCTCCCTTCCCCCGCAGATGTCGTGCAGGCGGCAGGCGGACTGGTCGTCCGCCGGCAGGCCGGGGTCCTCGAGATCGTGGTCGTGCACCGGCCGGTGCACCAGGACTGGTCATTCCCCAAGGGCAAGCTCGAGGCGGGGGAGACCCTCGAGCTGGCCGCGCTCGCGAGGTGCGCGAGGAGACGGGCATGGCGTGCCGTCTCCTGCAATTCCTCGGCCACACCGACTACGTGGACCGCAAGGGTCGGCCCAAGGCCGTGGCCTACTGGGTCATGACGGCCGAAGAGGGGTTCTTCGCCCCCAACTTCGAGGTGGACCAGTTGCGTTGGTTGACCCTCAAGAGTGCAACCCGACTTCTCTCCTACCCCCGTGATCAGGAGCTGGCGGCCGTCCTCATGGCTGCTGACCAGGTCGAACCCGTCATGTGAACGCTTTCAAAATCTCTTGAAATTCTGTGTTTATCTGAGCTGGGATCGGGAATAATGGATAAAGCGATCTACCGCCTGATCGCACTGCCGGCGTGCGTGCCCCAGCCGTAAGCTCCAGGACCTATCGCCAAGGGTCCTGCGACAGCGTTTCGACGTGAATCGGCTGGGGCACCGTCGGCGTTTCTACATTTTGGCAGTGTCTTCCCTGCTCAGCGATGGTGTTGTCTGTTTCTGCCTCCCCGCATACACAGGCGCGGTGCCCGCGGCGATCCGGATCGGGAGGATCCCGGTACCCCAAGTTTGATCGTCCCGTGGTCGCGAGGGGGGCCGATCACCGGGGACGGGTGGTTGTCACGCCACCAGGACCGCGGCACCGTTGACGCGGTCGTGGCGCAGGTCGCGGAGCGCAATGTCGGCGCGGTCCATCGGGTAGGGGACGGCCGAGACACGCAGCCGGATCCGTGCCGCCTCAGCCAGGAATTCCTCGCCGTCCCGCCGGGTGTTGGCGGTCACGCTCTGCAGGCTGCGCTCTTGAAAGAGGTGCTTCTGATAGTCGAGGACGGGTATGTCGCTCAGGTAGATGCCGGCGACCGCCAGGGTCCCACCCCGGTCCAGGGCGGCCAGGGCGGGCGGCACGAGCGACCCGACCGGTGCGAACAGGATGGCGGAGTCGAGGGGCTCCGGTGGTGGTGCGTCGGCCTCCCCGGCGCTGCTGGCGCCCAGCTCGAGCGCCAGCTGCTGCGCCTCCCGGGAGCGGGTCATCACGTGGACGCGGGCGCCGTGGGCCAGCGCGACCTGGGCCGTGAGATGGGCAGAGCCCCCGAAGCCGTAGATGCCGAGCCGGCCCCCTTCGGGGAGATTGGCCCGTCGCAGGGCCCGGTAACCGATGATCCCGGCACAGAGCAGCGGCGCGGCCTCCACGTCGCCGAATTCCCCGGGAAGCGCGTAGGCGTAAGCCTCGTCCACCACGGCATACGGCGCGTACCCCCCGTCGACATCCCAACCGGTGAAGCGCGGCGCGAGGCACAGGTTCTCGCGGCCCGACAGGCAGAAGGCGCACGTGCCGCAGGTGTGGGCCAGCCAGGGCACCCCGAGGCGGTCACCGAGACGCCACCGGGTGCTGCCGGGACCGAGCTGGTCGACGATGCCGACGATCTCGTGACCGGGCGTGACCTGTGGTCGGCGGGGGAGCAGATCGCCCTCGGTGAGATGGAGATCGGTCCGGCACACGCCGCAGACCCGCACGCGCAGCCGGACCTCGCCGGGGCCCGCGTCGGGGACGGTTCGGTCGATCCGCACCAGCGGGTCGCCGTCGACCGGGCCGGGCCGGTCGACCACCCATGCCTCCATGACGGCCGCCATCGCGCACCAGCGTACGACGGTCGAGCCCGAGCGCGATGCGGCGTACCCGTAGCATGGCGGTTTTCGAGGAGGGACGCATGCCCGCCAGGTCAATCGGTGCACCCACCTCCCCTGACCACACGTCGGCCCCGGCCCGGTCTCAGGACGATCCAACGTGACGGCGCTCATCGTCGCCGGACCGAGCGGGCTGTCCGAACACGACGGCGGACCCCGCCATCCCGAGCACCCGTCGCGGTTGGTCGCCGTCATGGCCGGCGTGCGCACGGTGGCGGCCGAGCACGAGGTCGTGTCTCTCGCCTTGCACGATGCGTCCATGGACGAGCTGGCGCGGGCACATGACCCCGCCTACCTGGCCGAGCTGGAGGGGTTCTGCGCGGAGGGTGGCGGGGACATCGATGCCGACACCTACGCACGGCCGGATTCGTGGACCGCGGCGCGGCGAGGCGCAGGGGCCGGTCTGGCCGCCCTCAACGAGCTGGAGCGCGGTGGCGAAGGTGTCGCATTCGTGCCCGTCCGACCGCCGGGCCACCACGCCACCGCCAACCGGGCGATGGGGTTCTGCCTCGTCAACAACGTCGCCGTCGCCGCGGCGTCGCGCACGGCCCGTGGGGAGCGGGTCCTGATCGTCGACTGGGACGTGCACCACGGGAACGGCACGCAGGCGATCTTCTGGGACGATCCCGATGTGCTCTACGTCTCGATGCACCAGCACCCCCTCTACCCCGGAACGGGCCGTGCCGACGAGGTCGGGGGGCCGGCCGCGGCCGGCCGCACACTCAACTTCCCGCTGCCGCCCGGGGCGACCGGCGACGTGGTGCGCGCCGCGCTCGACGTGGAGGCCCGCCCGGCGATCGAGGAGTTCCGCCCCGACTGGGTGCTCGTCTCGTGCGGATTCGACGCCCACCGGGACGACCCGCTCAGCGACCTACGGCTCTCGAGCGGGGACTTCGCCGAGCTGGCCCGTGTCGTCAACGAGTTCGCGCCGCGGCCCGGACGGCTGGCCCTCTTCCTCGAAGGCGGGTACGACGCCGATGCCCTCGAATCCTCGGTGGTGGCAACGCTCGACGCGCTGTTGGGCGGGCGCGGCCGTCCGCCTGCACCGACCGAGGGCGGCCCGGGTCTCGCCCAGCTGGGCGCCGACCGGTCGACGCGTCAACGTGCGATCGAGGACGTGCGCTCCGAGGCGGGGCGTTGACGCCCGCTCGGCCGGCTGTCCCGGTCCGCCTCTAGCCGGTGGCCCGGTGCACGAGGACCGGACTGTGCGCGTTCGTCGCGCAGTACACGCTGACCGAGCCGATCAGCATCCCGACGAATTCGCCGTGGCCGCGGCTGCCGACCACCAGGAGTTCGGCACCCTTCGAGGCCTCGACGAGGATCGGTGCGGGATGCCCGCTGATCACGCGGGGGTTCACCTGCAAGCCGGGATGGGCAGCCAACACCTGGGCGACGACCTCGTCGAGCGCGTTCTCGATGTCCGACTCGGGATCGAAGTCGTCGGGGACCGGCACCGCCCAGCCGTAGCTCGGTGGCCACTCCCATGTCATGACGATCTCGAGCGTGCTCCCGGTCAGGGTGGCCTGGCGGGCGGCCCAGGAGAGCGCGGCGAGCGCGGAGGCGGAGCCGTCGTAGCCGACGACGATCCGGCCCTCGCCCGAAGACGGTGCCGCGGTCACCGCCCTGCGCTCTTGCTCACGGCGTGAGTGTATCGAGGTACCGGACGAGCCCTCCCGGCCTGTCGCGGCCTTTGGGCCCGAATGGGGAGATGGCCGCGGTGCACTCGAGGCCACGAACATCGACGTGGTCTGCGAGCCCCCACGATGGCCGACGCGTTGGCGGTGGTCCCGGACGATTCCGTCGCTGGGACGACACCGGGGACGACACCGGGGAATTGGAAAATGGCGACCGAGGGGGGTGGCCGCCATTCTCCAAGCACCGTTTTCTGGGAAGAGGAGGGTGTCCCAGTCATTGTGCGGGGGCACCCCTGTTGATGGTAGAGCCGAAAGTAATGGATTGCCTGCTGCCCAGGCCGACTCCCGGATCGAAGGACCTGGTCAACGACGTGGTTTGGTGCGAGAGTGGAGTCCATGCCGAACGTCTGCACAGCTGGGGAGGCCGTCGCGCTGGTCCGACCGGTCGATGGGATCGGCCTTGGCCTCGGCCCCGGGATCCCCGATGCCCTGCTGGCCGCGCTCGGAGCCCGCGACGACTGGCAGGACCTGCAACTCGGAGGTGCGCTGTGCCTGAACCTGTACGAGATCTTCACCAAGCGCGGGGTGAGCTACCGCTGCGGGTTCTTCGGACCGGCGGAGCGGCTCCACCTTTCCCTGGGGTACCGCGTGGAGTTGGTGCCGGGCGGCTTCCGGCAGATGGGGCCGATCATGGCCCGGTTCGCTCCGCGCGTGATGATGGCGCAGGGGGCACCGCCCGAAGGGGGGAGCGTGAACCTCTCCTTGCACGTGGGGGGGACCCGGGAGGAGCTCTTGCGCGCCGGACGGGATCCAGACCGGCTGCTCATGGTCGAGGTCAACCCGAACTTCCCCCGCACCATGAGCCTGCCCCCGGCGTACGACAACACCATCCCTCTGGACGCGATCGATGTGCTCGTCGAGTCCGATGGCACCCCCTTCGCCCTCACCGATGCGCCGGCCGACGCGGTGGACGAGGCCATCGCGCGCCACGCGCTGACGTACGTGCACGACGGGTCGACGCTGCAGACAGGCATCGGCGCCATCCCCAACATCGTGGCCGCCGAGCTGGCGCGCGGACCGCGCGGTGGATTCGGCGTCCATTCCGAGATGTTCACCACCGGATTGATGCAGCTGCACCAGGCCGGCAAGGTCACCAACGACGCCAAGGGGGTGTTCGAGGGTGTGTCGGTGACGACCTTCGCCCTCGGGGTCGCCGAGCTCTACCGATGGCTGGACGGGAACGAAGAGGTGGCCTTCCTGCCGGTCGACACCGTCAACGACCCCACGGTCATCTCCCAGAACGCAAACCTCGTATCGATCAACGGTGCCCTCTCGGTCGATCTCTACGGCCAGGTGATGGCTGACAGCATCGACGGCCTGCAGATCTCGGGCGTCGGCGGCCACGAGGACTTCGTGGCCGGAGCGGAGTTGCACCTCGACGCCCACTCGCTGATCTGCCTCCATTCCACCGTCGAGCGGGGGGAGAGGTCGTGTCCCGCATCGCCGGCCTGGCCGCCGAAGGTTCGGTGGTCTCCACGCCGCGCCACCACACCGGTGTCGTCATCACCGAATACGGCGCGGCGGAGCTCACGGGCTGCACGGTCCGCGAGCGTGCCCATCTGCTGGTCGACATCGCGCATCCGGACTTCCGGCCGGCCCTGCGCAAGGTCGCCGACGGGCTCGGCCGGCGCTGACCCGCCGGGACGGTCAGTCTTGCAGGCTGAGGACGTGACGCAGGTCGGTGTCACCGAGAGGTGGCGCGTCGGCGAGCACGCGACGGATGAACCGGTGGACATGGCGGGAGACTTCCCGGCTGTCGTCGGCCCACGGCATCAGGATCTGGAACACGTGGAACATCCCGTCGAACTCACGTGCGTCGGTGGGGACCCCGGCCGCACGCAGACGCTCGACGTAGCGAGGGATGGGGTCGCGGAACATCTCGTCGCCGCCCCAGGTGATGCGGCGGAAACCCGCTCAGTTCGGCGTTCAGCGGTGAGACGGCGCTGCTCGTGGCGTCGGAGCCGTGCAGGTATGCCGCCGTCGGAATGTTCCACGGCAGGATGTCGTGGTCTGCATTGTCCGTCACCGAGTCCTCGTCGAGGCGGAGGTCGACCTCGGGTGAGAAGAGCAACAGGCCCGCCGGGCGAACCGGATTGATCCGGTCGGTACGCTCGAGGAGGACGGTGTTGGCCAGCCCACCCCCGCCCGAGTCGCCGGCGAGGAAGATCCGGGCAGGTGGGATGCCCAGACGCACAAGTTCCGCGTAGACAGCTGACGCGTCCTCTGCTCCGGCCGGGTACGGGAACTCGGGGGCGAGGCGGTAGTCCGCCACGAAGACGGCGCACCCGGTTTCCTGACACACGCGCGCCGTGAAGAAGGCATACATCGTCGGCGACGTGCCGATGTAGCCGCCTCCATGGAGGTAGAGCACAACCCCACCGGGATCTTGATGGCGCGGGACGTAGAGGATCCCGGGAACGCCGCCGAACTCGGCCGCACGTCGCTCGACGTCGAGGGAGCGGACGTTGGGCGGCATGATCCGCTTGCAGATGTCGTCGAGCACCAACTCGAGGGAGCGGAACTCGGGTATGCGCAGGGACGAGGCGTAGCCCATGAAGGCACGGATGACCTCCCGCGTCACCGCGATGCCCAGGTTGGAGAGCGGCGAGGAATCGCCCGAAAAGGAGTGTCGGAACGGCACCCGAGCCAAAGCCGTGGCGAACTGGCCGGCCAGCAGTGACACGTCCAACACCACGATCGGTGCCGGTGCGGTCTCAACCTCAGGACGGTTGCCCATTGCCATGCCAGTCACGCTCCCGCGGCTCGACGCAAAGGTCAACCCGCCGCCGCCCGCTGCGCCGACCCCGACCTGCGATCGGACCACAGCGGCGTCGGCCGGACAACCCGGGGCCTGCGAGGCCGAGCCACCACTCCTTCGGCTCCGACGCGAACGAGTGGGGATGGGCGCATGACGGTGTCTCCCACTGCGTCTCCCAACCGCTCTCGGTCGACCCGAGCCACCCGGCCCTGCACGACGGGTGGCACCCGACCGGTGCCGGACACTCCAAGCCTCCGGCCCGGCGCACCTGCTCGACCCAGCGGGAGCTGCCCTGACGGGGTCACGTGGTACCGTACGCCGGCAACACAACGCTGTAGCTGTACTGCCCGAGAGGGGAAGCCGGTGAGACTCCGGCGCTGGTCCGCAACCGTGAATGGTGCGCCGCCGAGGCGACGCCATGAGCCGGGATACCTCGAAGGCAGGGAGTTCCCACCGTCGAGACACAAGGATTGGGGCTCGGCACGACCCTGCTCGTCGCGGGGCGTCCCGGGTCGAGGTCCGGGAAGCGAGAACCGTGCACATCCTCCGTCGCACCCTGCCGGGTGCTTCCGCTGTCGTCCTGGCGACACTGCTTGCCGCCGCCACCATGACGTCGTTCGCGGGTCCTGCCGGCGCTGTGTCGGTCCGACCCCAGATCCCACAGTTCGCGGCGGCGCAGTCGGCCGCCACGTGGATCGCCGGCCAACAGGCTGCGGACGGCAGCATCGGGGGCTCCCTCTCGACGACGGTGAACGCCGTGTTGGCGTTGACCGCCGCCCACGTCGACACGGCCGGCGCCCAGGCCGCGCTGGCCTACGTGGAAGCCAACGCCAATTCCTACATCACGGCTGACGGTGCCGACGGGCCCGGCCAGCTAGCCAACCTGATCCTCGATGCACACGCCATGGGCGTCGACCCGACCAACTTCGGGGGAACCAACCTCGTGACGCGGCTGCTCGCCACCGAGCAGACCTCGGGGACCGACGCGGGTCTGTTCGGGACGGAGCAACAATTGAGCGACTTCCTCGTCGGAACCTTCGTCCAAGGCCTCGTCTTCACCGCGCTCGGGGCGGTAGGGCAGACGGCCAATGCGGCGGCCGTCGGCTGGCTGACCGCCCAGGAGTGTTCCACCGGCGGCTGGGTGCTCCCGAGTCAGGCCGTCGGAGGGGGGTGTGCGTACGATCCCTCGGGCTTCACGGGACCGGACAACCAGACGACCTCCCTCGCCGTCCAGGGCCTCGCCGCCCAGGGTGCGCTGACCCCTACCATCGAAACCAGCGCGCTGAACTTCTTCATCACCGGGCAGGACGCCGACGGAGGCTGGAGCACCTACCAGAATTCCACCGCCCAGCCCCAGCAGACCGACTCGCAATCCACCGGACTGGTGATCCAGGCCATGCTGGCGATGGGCCTGTCGCCGACGAGCTCCGCCTTGACCAGTTCGGGGCGCTCGCCCGTCATGGCGCTGTTGTCCTTCGTGGTGACGTCGGGGGGTGACAAGGGCGCCGTGGGCTTCCAGGACGCCACCGCAGGCAATCTGCTGGCCAGCAACCAGGTGACGCCGATTTTGGCCGGCTTGATCTACGGGTTCGGGCCCACCAACTCCTACTGGGTCGCCACCGGCTCGGGGGGGGTCCACCCATTCGGTTCGGCGAAGTCGTACGGATCGCTGGCTGGAACGGCTCTCAACAAGCCGGTCGTCGGCATGGCGTCGACGCTGAACGGCCTCGGCTATTGGCTCGTGGCCTCGGACGGCGGCATCTTCGGCTACGGCGACGCCGCGTTCTTCGGCTCCCGCGGTGGCCAGCCGCTCAACAAGCCGATCGTCGGCATGGCGGCCACGCCCGACGGCGGCGGCTACTGGCTGGTGGCCTCCGACGGCGGCATCTTCAGCTACGGCGACGCCGCGTTCTTCGGCTCCCGCGGTGGCCAGCCGCTCAACAAGCCGATCGTGGGCATGGCGGCCACGCAGGACGGCGGCGGCTACTGGCTGGTGGCCTCCGACGGCGGCATCTTCAGCTACGGCGACGCCGCGTTCTTCGGCTCCCGCGGTGGCCAGCCGCTCAACAAGCCGATCGTGGGCATGGCGGCCACGCCCGACGGCGGCGGCTACTGGCTGGTGGCCTCCGACGGCGGCATCTTCAGCTACGGCGACGCCATCTTCCGGGGCTCGACCGGAGGCATCACGTTGAACCAGCCCATCGTCGGCATGATCGGGACCCGCGACGGCGGCGGCTACTGGCTGGTCGCCTCCGACGGCGGGATCTTCAACTACGGCGATGCGCGCTTCTCGGGGTCAGCCGCTTCACTCCGCATCAGCGATGCCGTGGGCGGATCGGACAGCGCTTCATAGCGTGCGGCGCGCTGGATGCCGGGCCCGATTGCTCCTGTGGGGGCTCTTCGTGGGCGGAGCTGCAGCTGTGCTCGCCCCAGTCGGGCCCGGCGCGCTCGGTGCCGCTCAAGATGGCCATCGCGTCGGCGGACTCGGTCGGCAACGACGTCTACGTGGCGGTCGTCGTCGACTTCGGGAGCGGGTCCTCGATGTCGTCCGTGTCGAAATGCGTCCCGGTCGCATCGAACGCGCACGACTCGGATGCGCTGGCGGCCGCCGTCGGTGCCGGCAACGTGGCGTACAGCAGCTCCGGTCTTCTGTGCGCCATCGACAATTACCCGGCCAATGGCGTCCAGAACTGTGGCGAGAGCGTCGGGCCGGGTGACTACGACTACTGGTCGTACTGGCACGGATCCTCGGGGTCGTGGGCCTACGCCAACGACGGCCCCGCGGAGCACTCTGTATCGAGTCCCCCCAACGATGTGGAGGGGTTGAGGTTCCAGACCGACCAGCCGGCCAATGGCAGTGACCCACCCCCCACGGTTGCCCCGGCCTACGCGCAGATCTGCAATGCGTCGACCGAGGTGCCTCCGGCCCAAACGCCGTCCGCCGCAGCGACGACGACGACCACCCCCACGGCCACGCCGACGCCTGCGTCCGTGACGCCGACAACGGGGAGGTCCGGCACCGGGCCCGCTCTGGCCACGACGCCGACCACCGCGGCCGGCACGCGGCCAGAGTCCGGTGTCTCGACCACGACGGCAGCCCCGGGTGCGACCACGACCACGACCACGTTCGGCTCCGGGGACACCGCAACAGGGGGCGCCGGTGCTCACGGGTCGTCGAGTACCCATCGATCCCTCGTGGCGAGCGCCGCCGCCCGCAATTCGGGTGGAGGCGCCCCGAGCAATGTCCTCCCGGCGAGCCTGATCGCGGTGGTCGTGGCTGCGCTCGGTGGTCTCGCCCTCTTCCGATGGCGTCGCAGACCGGCCGAGGAATGACGCGGGCCACCGCCCCCAGCCGCCGTTCCCTGCACCCGGTGGCCTGGTGGCTGTGGGCAGCCGGCCTGGCGATCTGCGCCATGCGGACGAACAACCCATTCCTGCTGGCCCTGATCGGCGTCGTGGCCTGTGTGGTGGTGTCCGCTCGCCGGAGCAGTGCACCCTGGTCGCGCTCCATCGCCTTCTTCCTCCGCGTCGGCGTGCTGGTGATTGTGATCAGGGTGGTGATCGAGATCCTGTTCGGACAACGCGGGATCCCCGGGCACGTCGTCTTCACCCTCCCGCACGTGCCGCTCCCCGCCTGGGCGGTGGCCGTGAGCATCGGCGGGCCCGTCACCGTGGAGTCGATCCTCAACGCCTTCGTGGAGGGATTGCAGATCGCCGTGATCCTTCTCTGTTTCGGCGCGGCCAACTCGCTCGCCAGCCCGTACCGGCTCCTTCGCTCGCTCCCGGCGGTGCTCTACGAGACCGGTGTCGCCGTGACCGTGGCGCTGTCCTTCACGCCCGAATTGATCGAGTCCATCGGGGTCGTACGGCAGGCGCGTCGCCAGCGCGGCATTCCGGCGAGAGGCATGCGCGGCATGCGGGGCGTGGCCGTCCCGGTGCTGGAGAGCGCACTGGACCGTTCCCTCCAGCTCGCCACGAGCATGGACGCTCGAGGCTACGGACGGCGGATCTCCGGCGGGAAAGCCGCGCGGCGGCTGGCCGGTGGAGCCACAGTCGGTGGGCTGCTCCTGACGGCGGCCGGGCTCTACGGCGTCATCGATTCGGGGTCTCTTTTCGGATTGGGGCTTCCCGTCCTGGCGGTCGCCGCCGTTTTGTGCGGGGTTGGCCTTGCCCTGGGAGGGCGGCGCACCGCCCGCTCGCGCTACCGCCCGGACCCGTGGCGCAAGCCCGAGTGGATCGTGGCGGGGTCCGGAGCGGTGGCGCTCGTGGCCATGGCTGTTACCCGTGTTCTGGACGTGCCGGGACTCACCATCTCGTTCTCGCCCCTGGCCTTCCCGAGCATCCCGTTGCTGGCGGTCGTCGGGATCCTGATCGCCCTGGCGCCGGCCGTCGCGGCGCCCAACCCGATCGCCCCGCCGACGACCGTACTGCACGAGGGGCCCGGTACGGGTGGGGCCAGTGCGGCCGTCAAGGACAGACCGGGCCAACCGGTCCAATCGGACCTGTCGGGTGTGTCGACATGATCGCGTTCGACGAGGTGTCGTTCACCTACAACGACGCCGCTCGCCCGACGCTGAACCGGGTCAGCCTCGTCATTCCCGAAGGCGAGCTCTGCGTGGTGGTGGGGGAGACGGGCACGGGCAAGTCCACCCTGCTGCGGGCGATCAACGGACTGGTCCCGCATTTCAGCGGAGGGACGCTGGCCGGAACGGTCACCGTCGACGGAAGGACGACAAGGGACAACCGGCCACGCGATCTGGCTGACGTCGTCGGCTTCGTGGGCCAGAACCCGCTGGCCAGTTTCGTGACCGAGACCGTCGAGGACGAACTGGCCTACACCATGGAGAACCTCGGGGTTCCCGCGGATGCGATGCGCCGCCGCGTGGAGGACGCAGTCGACCTGCTGGGTCTACAGAATCTCCGCGACCGGTCATTGCGCGCGCTGTCGGGCGGCCAACAACAACGAGTGGCGATCGGGGCAGTCCTGACCGCGTCACCGCGGTTGCTGGTGCTCGATGAGCCGACGTCCGCCCTCGATCCGGCCGCGGCCGAGGAGGTCCTCGGTGCGCTCGCTCGCCTGGTGCACGATCTCGGTCTGACCGTGGTGATGGCTGAGCACCGGCTCGAACGCGTCGTGCCGTTCGCCGACCGGATCGTCCTGGTCCCCGGCGATGGGGCGCCGCTCGTCGTCGGCGCGCCCGAGGTCGTCATGCGGTCGTCGACCGTTGCTCCACCCCTGGTCGAATTGGGCCGGCTCGTCGGGTGGGACCCACTCCCCCTGTCGGTCCGTGACGCCCGCCGGAAGTCGGCTCCGCTCCGCGAGCGACTGGCGCCGATATCGCCACCCCATCCGAGCACCCCCGCCGCGCCAACCACGGACAGCGTCGAGGCGGCCTCCATCCGCAAGCTCACGGTCTCGTACGGGCCCGTGGTGGCGCTCGATGGCGTGGACCTGACGATCGCGCCCGGCGAGGTTCTCGTGCTCATGGGGAGGAACGGCTCAGGGAAGTCGACGTTGCTCAGCACGCTCGCAGGAGCGCGGCGGCCGACGCGAGGCTCCGCCGTGGTGGGCGGACGAGACCCCCAATCGTTCCGGGGAGCTGATCTGGTGCGCCACGTGGGGCTGGTTCCCCAGGACCCCGGGCTCCTCCTCTATGGGGAGCGCGTCGACGCCGAATGCCAGACGGCGGACAAGGTGTCGGCGCTGCCGGCGGGGACGACATCGCGCACGCTCGACCGGGTGCTGCCCGGCGTGCCTCCCGGTCGGCACCCTCGTGATCTGTCCGAGGGTCAGCGACTGGCTCTGGCACTGGCCATCGTGGTGGCACCGGCCCCCGCCCTCCTGTTGCTCGACGAACCGACCAGGGGGCTGGATTACCCGAGCAAGGATCGCCTCATTGAGGTCCTGCGCGAACTGGCCCGGGGCGGTCACGCCGTTGTGTTGGCCACGCACGACGTGGAACTCGCCGCCCGCGTGGCGGACCGGGCGGTGGTCCTGGCGGACGGGCAGATCATCACCGACGGCCCCGCCCGGCAGGTGGTCTGCCACTCCCCGATCTTCGCCCCTCAGGTGGCCAAGGTGCTGGCGCCGGAACAATGGTTGACGGTGGACGAAGTGCGCGTCGCCCTCGAAGAAGTGGCGACGGCATGACCGTCTCGGTCCCGCGACCAACACCCCGGCCGGGGCGCCGTCTGCCGCCGGCCATCCGGTTCGGCACCCGCTCCTCCTTCCTCCTCTTCCTGACCTCGGTGTTCGGCGCCGCCGCCTTCGCCTGGCCGCTGTTGATCCATCGGGCTTCGGGCCCCAACTCCGCCCACAGCGGCGACGCACCTTGGATCTTCGTCGGCCTCATTCCCCTTCTGCTGGCCATCGTGATGGCCGAACTCTCCGAAGGGGCGATCGATGCCAAGGCGGTGGCGTTGCTCGGGATCCTCGCGGCCTGTTTCGCCGCGCTCCGGGTCCCGAGTCCCGGCATCAATGGGTTCGAACCCGAATGGTTCCTCCTCATTTTGGCGGCCCGGGTGTTCGGTCGGGGGTTCGGGTTCGTCCTCGGGGCCCTGGCGTTCTTCGCCTCGGCTCTGGTCACAGGGGGAGTAGGCCCGTGGCTGCCGTTCCAGATGCTCGCCGGGGCGTGGGTCGGCTTCGGCGCCGGCTGCCTGCCCCCGATGCGCGGCCTCTCGGAGCGCCTGCTGCTCGCCGTGTACGGCGTGGTCTCTGCGCTCGTCTACGGGCTCCTGACCAATTTCTGGTTCTGGCCCTTCTTCGGCGGGACCACGACGACCTACTCGTTCGTACCCGGCCTCGGGACTCTCGCGAACCTGCACCGGTTCATCCTTTTCGACCTCACGACCTCCATGGGCTTCGACCTCACCCGCGCCGTGACCTGCGCCGTCATGGTCCTGGTCCTCGGCCGACCGGTGCTGGCCGCCCTGCGCCGTGCCTCGCGCCGCGCCGCCTTCGAACCGCAGGTGGACTTCACAGATGGGCGGCTGAAGGGGAGTGGACAATGATGGGACGGTGAAGATCGTCTCCCTCCTCCCGTCCGCTACGGAGATCGTCTTTGCCCTAGATCTCGGTGCGCATCTGCGCGGCGTCAGCTTCGAGTGCGACTATCCGGAGCCCGCCCGAGCGGTGCCGATCGTCTCGGGGACGGCCCTGCCCACCGATGGTTCGCTGAGCGCCGAGGAGATCGACGCCGCGGTCAGCGCCCGGGTGGCAGCAGGCGAGTCCATCTACACCCTCGACGATGCGCAACTGCGGGCCATCGATCCCGACCTGATTCTGGCTCAGGACCTGTGCCAGGTCTGCGCAGTGCCGTCGGGTGCCGTGGAGCAGGCGCTCGAGGTGATCGGGTGCCACGCGCAGGTGGTCTCCCTCGACCCCGGCCGGCTCGACGAAGTGATCGATTGCGTGGGCACGGTGGGGGCCGCCACGGGTGCCAGCGCACAGGCGGTGGCGCTCATGGACAATCTGCGGGCCCGGGTCGACGCGGTGCGACGGCGCGTCATGGCGCGCGAGCGGCCCCGGGTGCTGGCCCTGGAATGGCCTGACCCGCCGTTCAACGCTGGGCACTGGGTCCCTGACCAGGTGGAGGCGGCGGGCGGAGTGCCGGTGCTCGCCGACGCCGGTGTCCGTTCGCGCCGGCTCACCTGGGAGGAGATCGAAGCTGAACAGGTCGACATCACCCTCTTCATGCCGTGCGGGTTCGATCTTGCAGGCGCAGTGGAGCAGGCCCCTGCGCTCTTGGCTCGTCCCGAGCTCGAAGGCCTCGGCCGCATCATCGCCGTCGACGCCAACGCATACTTCTCCCGCCCGGGCCCACGGGTGGTCGACGGCGTGGAATTGCTCGAGCAACTACTTCACGACTCGTCGGGTTCGGAGCACGCAGGCTCGCAGGTCGTGCGGGCCTGACCCTGTGGTCGCTGAGGGCCACGGCCGGCTGCGCCAGGATTTCGTCCGGCGCTGATCTCTGCGAGCGGTGGTAGGTCGTCGTGCTGCCTTATCGGGCGCCGTGATGGCCCGACAGCAGGGGCTGGCGCCAACGATCACCCGAGCCCTTCCCGGCGCGACCGCCGCCGGCTCGAGCGGCACTGCCGAGGGATGAGCAGGTCGCTGTCGGGACGGAGAACCTATTTCAGCGGGTTCACGGGGTGGAGCGCCGAGATCGACGCGAAGCCCTCTACGAAGGCTTGGACGTCGGTCGACGGTTTGGTGGCGGTGCTCGAGCAGTCCACCGTGCTGACCGAGTAGCCGGAGAACGACGGGGCCACCGTCACATTCGCCGGCCCCCGAATGTGCCCACTGACGCAGGTCGGGACGTTGAGGTTGCCATTCGTGCTCTTGGCCGTCCCCTTCTTTGCCGCGAGAAGGGCCTTGCGGTGTGCCTGCACCCAGGCCACCAGGTACCTCGCCCCCTGGGAGAAGTTGGCCGATTGGCCGTTGTCGACACCCTGGCTCACGGCGAGCGCAGGTATCCCGCGGGCCAACGCAGTCTGAGCCGCTCCCACGGTCCCCGAGAGGGCGGCGAAGGGACCGACGTTCTCGCCAAGGTTGATCCCCGAGACGACGAGATCGGGCGGTTGCGAGATGCCATGGTCATCGATGGCCCAGATGATGGTGTCCGCCGGGTACCCGGCCACGGCCTTGGCCGGGTAGCCGCCTGCCGTCACGGCGCTGGTCGCAGTCAGCGCTCCGTCGGTGACTTTTGCTCCGGTTCCGCTCTGGTTGGTCAGCGGGGCCACCACGATGACCTTCGTGTGGGGGAGCGCAGCCAATGCCTGCACCGTTGCGTTGATCCCGGGTGCCGTCACCCCATCGTCATTTGTGACCAGGATGCTCAAGCTCGGGGAGGGCTTGGTGGATCCCCCGGCGCTGCTCGTCACCGCAGTGCACAGGGCCAACCCGACAGCCGAACTCAAGAAGGCCGCGGCGATGACGCGGGAATGGTTTCGAATTGGCATGTTCCGTCCTCTTCGTGGGCCCGGCGCAGCGCCTGCGCCATGAAAGTGGGCTGGGGAAAGTGAGCTGGGGAATGTAGCACGGAGATTGCGAAGATCGAGGGCGGCAGAAGGCGAAATCCGGAGGAAATCGATGACTGAGACAGATGCTGAGAACGGCAGTGTCCACAGGGACGGCCTCACGCAACCTCCGACGGTCGTGGGACTCTCTGCCTAGGCGGAATCTCCCGCCGCCTCTTGGGCACAGTCTCGGGCGGAAGGGAACCGACGCATGCCGCGCCAGAGAATGCATAGATCTCCGAAGACGTCTGCAGGCGATGCCCGACCGGTTTCTCGGTCAGGCACAACCGGTCGCCGGAACGTCAGCTGACACCAGCCCGTGTCGTCGGGACCGATTGACCGTTCGCCTTCAAGGTCACCTCGACGTTGCCACGGGTCGCGTTGGAGTACGGGCACACCTCGTGCGCCGCGGCGACGATCGCAATGGCGCGCGAGGGATCGGTCACGCCCGGAAGTGAGACATCGAGTCCTACGGCCACATTGAAGCCGCGGTTCTCGGTCGTGATCAGGCTGACCTCAGATTCGATCGAGACGTCTCCGAGGTCCACTCGTTCGCGACGTCCGACGACCCCAAGTGCCCCCTCAAAGCACGCGGCGTAGCCCACGGCGAAGAGCTGTTCGGGGTTGGTGCCTCCGCCCTCGCCGCCCATCTCGACCGGGGTGCGGAGCTGCACATCCAAAGCCCGGTCACCGGTGACCCCGTGTCCCTGCTCCCGGCCACCCGTCACATGAGCCCGAGCGGTGTACAACGTCTTGGCCATTACCTGCTCCCTTCGCTGAGCCCCCTACGTCTGCGACGCTACCGGCGCGGCTCTTGGCTACGTCCCGCCGGTGGACTCCGTCATGGCCTCAGCACCCGCATCGGGGTGCAAGACGTTTCGTCCGGGCTCCTAGCATGACTCCATGGTCGTCTCTCGGGCATCTGTGTAGGAAGGGTTGCATCGGATGTTCTTTCAAGTTTCGGCCCGTTCGCTCCCTGGCAGGGTCGCAACCGGCGCTTTCATACTTCACTCCGGGATTGAGAAATGGAACAGTCCGCGCGCTCAGGCGGAGGGCGTGCACGCCATGGCGGCGGGGGCCTTCCCGTTCCTCAAGTCGATCCCACCCGAACGGTTTCTCAAAGTGTTGGCCGCCGGTGAGGTTCTGACCGGGGCGCTCCTGTTGGCCCCTTTCGTTCCCAATCCTCTGGCCGGTTGCGCCCTCACTGGGTTCTCCGGCTCACTCCTCGCGATGTACGCCAGGACGCCCGCTCTGCGGAAGCCGGGCAGCGTCCGGCCGACCCCCACGGGCATTCCGGTGAACAGGGACGTCTGGATGCTGGGCATCGGCCTCGGGTTGCTCGCTGACGCTCGGGCCAAGCGGCAGGTGCGGACCGGCGGCGGCGCGTCGTTCTCAGCCGAGAGCAAGGCCCTCCGTTGACTCGGATTGCGGCGGATCGGGTAGCCGCATCATCCGGAAAGAGTTGAAGAGGCCTACTAGCCCCGCGAACAGCGGGACCAATAGTGCGAAACGTAGAGCGTCGTGTCTCGCTTCGGTGTTGATGCTGATGATCTCGTCACGCGTCGCCTTGGGCTGTCCGACAAGCTGGTTCGCCAGCTGCGTGTTACTGAGGACCTGTGCGTCGTGCTCCAACACCTGCGCCACGTGCTGTTGTTCGCCGGACGTGAGCACGGCGCTCTGCGATGCCAGGTGGTTGAACGACAAGGACAGCGTGGCCAACATGATGGCGCCGGCAAACGCGAGCCCGAAAGAAAGCCCAAACGACCCGGCTGCGGAATTGACGCCGGCTGCTTCACTGACCCCCTCTTCGGATATCGGTGCCAAAGTGTAATTGTTCAACTGGGATACGAGCAGTCCCAGTCCGGAACCGACGATCAGCAGAGGTACGATGAGGTACCAGCCCGAGTCGGCTCGCGGAATGAAGGGGATCAAGACCAGGACGCCCGCAGACGTCAGAGCGAATCCTGCCCGGATGATCGTGGCCGGGCGTCGGTTTCCCGCCTTCTTGCCTGCGAGGAGAGCCACCGCGAACATACTCAGCGACAGCGGGGCCATGGAGAGGCCAGCCTGCATCGCGTTGTATTCGAAGACCATCTGAAGGTAGATCGGCAGCGCGATCATCAACCCGCCGAGTGAGATCTGCTGCATCATTTGACCGGTAGCACCGAATCTGAAGTGCGGCAGTTTGAACAGCCCGGGATCGACAAGGGCTGGTCTTCCCAGCCGCTTCTGGCGCACGATCCAAAACACAAAGCCTGCCATCGCCCCGCTCCCGATGACGAGCAACTCGATCACGGTCTCGCCACCTTCTTGCCACACCAGAATGCCGAGCACGAGTCCACCCATGCCGATTACCGAGAGGACTGCTCCGACGATATCGATATGTCGTGGACCGGTGTATTGCACATCCTTGACCAAGCGAATCCCAGAAAGAACGATCAAGATGATGAGATCCTCGAGAAGGAACGCGATCCGCCATGACAGATACGTCGTGATGAATCCTCCCAAGAGTGGACCGACAGCCGCTGCGATTGCCGCGGCCGCACCGACCAATGCATACGCCTTGCGTTGCTCCGCCCCTTCGAAGTTCCCGTGGATCAGAGACTGCATCGCGGGAAGGAGCAATGACGCTCCGAGTCCGCCGACGATGGCCCAGAAGATAATGATGACTGTCAGGCTCTGGGTGAAGGCCATGGCCAGAGCGCCGGCCGCATAGCCCAGCAACCCCAGGACGTAGGCGCGCTTGCGGCCGATGAGGTCGCCAACCTTGCTCCCGATAAGAATGAACGCCGCCGACACCAAAGCTTCGAGCGCGATGGCGGACTGGACCCCGCTCACGGTGGTACCGATGTCGTGGACAACTGCCGAGATCGACACGTTCATGATCGAGGTGTCCACGACCAGCACGAACATCGCCATCGCCAGCAAGATCGCGAGTCGCGGGTTGCTGTGCCCTACCTCGGGGGCATCCTTCGAGGCTTCCCCGTTGGCACCGTCCCCCCGTCGGTTCTTTCCCTGTGGTGCCACGCTGGCCGGATACATACGAGAACAATGGCACGCTGAGAGTGCCGTCGCGGGTTCTTCGGCAGCGGCACGCCGCGCCGCCCGGCGGGCTCGGATCAGCTTGGTTCCCTGGGTCGCCGGCCCTACGTCAGTCGGCAA
The DNA here is from genome assembly GCA_963764305.1 of uncultured Acidimicrobiaceae bacterium. Classification (GTDB taxonomy): domain Bacteria; phylum Actinomycetota; class Acidimicrobiia; order Acidimicrobiales; family RAAP-2; genus Bog-473. The sequence goes on from CAVXSD010000010.1 coordinate 1,063,057, forward strand.
GCCGCAGTGGGTTTGAGCCTGTAAATCAAACCGTGACCCGGTTCACGAGGCCTTCTTGATCGCCGGATCGCGCTTTCTGGGCGGTCATCGAGCGCGAAACCCGCAGGGAAGGTCAAGGTTCTCAAGAAGCATGAGACGCCCACCCGGGTCGGTGGCGGCCTCGGTGGCTGAGCTCAGGAGGGCGGCGCGCCCTTCGCGAGGAGGAAAAGATCGTGCAGACGGACTTCATGCGATTGGCGTTCGAGCGCGATGTCGATGTTGCCCTCAGGAACGAGCAGACGCAGGCCCTCAGGATGGGAGCGGAAGATCATCGGTGTCTCCAGCTCGAGGGCCTCGCCGTCAATGCCCGCGAACGCCGTGCCGGACCGGGACGTGATCTCGAGCGTCTCGCAGATGAACTCGAAGGCATGGCCGCTGCGCGACCCCTGGCCGGCGAGCGCCAGCATCAGGACCTCGGCCGCCTGTGCGCCCGTCGCGGCCGTGACGGCGAAGACACCGAGCTTTCCCGTGTCGAGACGGAGGCGCTGGGACGTGTCCGGGGAGGCTCCGAGCACGTAGGGGTTGTTCGACACCATGATCAGGAACGATCCGTCGACATCGGTGCCATCGGGCGTGGCGAACGACAGATCAAAGGGTTGCTGCGCGTCGCCGAGCAATTCGGGGAGGAGCCGCCTCGTCGTGGCCGCCTTGGCCTCCCGATAGCCCTCCTGCTGGACGACCGTTGCGTAGACGCCCAGTGAGACGTTGTTGACGAAGAAGCGGTCGTTCACCGTCGCATAGTCGACCCGTCGTTCGATGGCATCGCGGAAGGCGTACACGCTCTGGCGCGGGTCGCGGCGATTGAGCCCGAGGTCAAGTGCGAAGTGGTTTCTGGTCCCTGCGGCCACGCACACGAAGGGGAGATCATGCTCCACGGCGATGGAAGCCACCAGTGCCTGCGAACCGTCTCCGCCAGCCATCCCGAGGCAATCCGCGCCCCCGGCAATAGCGTCCCGGGCGAGCTGGGCCAGGTCGAGGCCGTGGTCGAGCATCACGGTCTCGACTCCGAGGGAGGTTGCCAACTCCACCAGTCCGAACGTCTCGACCTTGCCCCCACCCGACCACGGGTTGCACAACAGGACGGGGTGTGAAGGCCGGGTCGCGTAGTGCGTCCTGCTCGCCGCGGTAGTACGGAGCCCAGCGGCGAAGGCAGCTCGGGCCGTGGCAATCGCGATCACAAGGAGCCCGACACAGAGAAGCGCGCGGACGAAGGATTGCCAATCTTCGTTCCCGGCTCCGAGCAATGACGCGACGAGAACGGCCGCACCTGCCACCATCCCGATGATCCCGCACACGCGGCGGATGGCTCGTTTTGTGATCGCCCACCACCCGCCCGCCACGCCGAGCGCGAGGCCGGCCAGTCCGATGGCGACGTACACCCCATTGCGAACCAGGAAGCCGATCAGGGCCACTGCGAGCAAGACGACCGCCACGAGTGAGACAAGAGCCAGGACCCGCTGGCGGGAGGCAGGCGTGCGTTTCGTATCAGGCATGCTGACCGATCGCGTGCCGACGTGGGCGGGCGACTGCGGATCCCATCCTGCTCTCGTTACCTAGACGAGGCATTGCTGAGTTTCCATTGGGGTCTGAGCATCATCGGTGGAGTCCCCTCGTCTTCTACTTGCGGGCATTGTAGGTTCTGGGTCAACCACGCGGCATGACCGAGGGTCACGTAGGGATCAGGAGCACGGTGAACGAAGGTCCTTCGGGGATGACCAGATGGATACCGGGTCTCAGGGCCGTTCGGACCTACGACCGGAAATGGGCGCGCTCCGACCTCGTGGCGGGAGTCGTGCTCGCCGCCATCTTGGTACCTCAGGGTTTGGCCTACGCGGAGTTGGCCGGGCTCCCTCCCGTGACTGGTTTGTACACGTCCATCGGATGCCTCGTTGGGTATGCGGTCTTCGGCCCGTCGCGGATCCTCGTCCTCGGTCCGGATTCATCGATCTCGCCCATGATCTTCGCCGCCCTCCTGCCGCTCATCGCCGGCGGAGACGTCCATCGGGCAATTGCGCTGGCCGGGATGCTCGCCGTCATCGTCGCCGTCATCGAGATTGGGTTGGGCATCGGGCGGCTGGGTTTCGTGGCCGACCTGTTGTCGAGCGAGGTGCAAGTCGGCTACATGAACGGGCTCGCCCTCATCATCATCGTCGGCCAATTGCCCAAGCTCTTCGGTTTCTCGACGGACGCCGAGGGATTTGGCGAGGAGATCAAGGCCTTCGTCCTCGGGCTCAACGAAACCGTCGGGGCGGCGCTCCTGGTCGGCCTCGGGGTGCTTGTCATCTTGTTGGTGCTGCCAAGGTTCACCAGGGTGGTCCCAGCGGTGCTCATTGGCATCGTGGTCGCGACCGTCGTCTCTGCGCTCTTCGACCTGCACGCCCACGGAGTCCCGACCGTCGGCACGCTGCCGAAGGGTGTCCCTGCGCCCTCCGTGCCCTGGACGAAATTCGCTGATGTCGGACCTTTGATGGTTGCGGCCCTGGGCATCACGCTCGTGTCCCTCGCAGACACGATCGCCACCTCCTCGAGTTTCGGTGCCCGGCGCGGTGAGGAGGTGGATCCGAACCAGGAGATGATCGGCATCGGGGCGGCCAACCTCGCGGCAGGCCTCCTCCAGGGCTTCGCGGTGTCGACCAGCGGGTCTCGCACCGCTGTCGTCGAGCAAGCGGGGGCAAAGTCCCAGCTCGCGTCGTTGGTGGGGGCCGGCATCGTGGTCTCTCTGCTGCTGTTCTTCAACTCACTGCTGGCCGATCTACCCCAGGCCGCCCTGGCCGCCGTCCTCATCGCTGCCGCACTCTCCCTGCTCGACCTGAAGGTCCTGGTCCGCTATTACCGGGTCCGCAAGAGCGCCCTGGCGCTGTCGGTGGTCGCCAGCCTGGGCGTAGTCGTCCTCGGTGTCCTCCAAGGAATCGTCATTGCCGTGGTCCTCGCCGTTCTCTTGTTCTTCCGCCGAAGCTGGCAACCCCACGGCGCGGTCTTGGGCCTGGTGGAGTCACTTGGTGGCTGGCACAACGTCAGCCGGTACCCCGAAGCGCGCCAGATCCCGGGGATCGTGGTCTATCGCTGGGAGGCTCCACTGTTCTTCGCGAACTCCTCGGCCTTCCGGACCCAGGTGCGCCACGTCGTCGCTGAATGCCAGCCGTCGTGGGTTGTCGTGCAGTGCGAGGCAATGACCGACGTGGATGTGTCGGCCGCCGGGATGCTCGAACAACTCGACCGCGAGCTCAACGCAGCGGGAATCCACATGGCGTTCGTGGAGATGCGCGCCCGGCTCCAAGAACTCGTGCTTCGCTATGGGCTGTTCGAGACCCTCGACCGTGACCGCTTCTACCCAACACTCTCCGCCGCGGTGGCAGCGATCCAGGAAGAGTGAGGAGCGCCCGAAGACCGTGGGGCGAATCTCGGAATCGGTCAGTGAAGATGTAGGCGAACGAGTTCAGACCCGTCCAGAAGGACATCGAGGACGAGGCAAAGGCCGATTCCAAACGACACGCCGCCTCACACGGGGTTCATTCTCTCGAAATGCCCCAGCCTCCCAGGCGTGTGATGCCGACCGCCGGCTGGGTTGGGTCAGGTCGTGATCTCGTCGCGCGCGCCATGCGCAACGAGGGCATAGACGACGAGAACACCGACGGCGATGTAGGTGAGCGACCAGATCGGGTAGTAGGGCATCCACCAGATCGCGCTGATCGCGAGTATCGCACCGGCGACGACGCCTATCCAGCGGCCGATCTGTGAACGACTCGCGATGAGCGCGAACGCCGTCAGGATGAGGATGACGGCCACGACGAGATAGATCCAGCCGTACGTCTTGAGGCTGTGGCCGAAGATGGCCGCCTCGAGGTTTGACGGCAAGACACCGTGGTAGCGGAAGGCCCAGATTGCGTCGAAAACACGCATAATGCCGGCCACTCCAAGCACGATGGCCGCAAACAGAATCCAACCGTCACCGCGTTGTTCCATTTGTCGCCCCCTGTTCGTGAAGATCGTCCGACCTTCGTCAGCGATCGCCTCCGAGGCCAGGCTGCTCGGCTACTTGGCCTCTTGGCAACCCCAATGCTAGCTGCATTGCTCCCGAATTACATGGATGCGAGATCCGGGCTTCGGTGCTGAAATCGAGAGTCGCCGGCCCGCGACCTGACATCCCGGGAGCACGGCCGTCCTGAGCGAGCCGTGCCGTCCGGGGCTGTCGCCACAGCCGGCCTCGAGAACCGTCATACGACCTAGAGCGAAACACGGGAACACCAAGCTCCTCTGTGACATACCTGGGGACACAAGGTGAACAACGTGGCGTGGACGGTTTCGATGGGTTATTTTTCCCTTCTTTGAGTGTCAGCAGTCTCGAAAGGTGGTCGCACGATGGCCGAAGAAACGGGAGTCCTGGGCCCGCTCAGCTATCTCATCGTTGAGTTCCCCGGCAACAAGATGACGGGTGAGGGTTTCGCCACTCTGGTCGACCTCGTCGACCATGGGGTCATCCGGATCCTCGATCTAATGTTTGTGACCCGGGACTCCGATGGCTCGATACGTGCGCTCGAGCTCCAGGACATCGACCATGACGGACAGTTCGACCTCGCCATCTTCGCAGGCGCTTCGTCGGGTCTGCTGAGCGAGGGCGACCTCTCTGAGGCCGCGTCGGTGATCGAACCAGGATCCGCGGCCGGTATCTTGATCTTCGAGAACCGCTGGGCAACGCCCTTCATCCAGGCGCTGCGTCGGGGCGAAGCCCAGCTGGTCGCGGCCGGATACATCCCGCAGTCCGACATCGTGGCGGCACTCGACGCCGCCGAAGGTTGATCGAAAGAGGAAGGACGAGACCATGCCACTTCTCCGAGGTATCGCACGAACCGCAGCCATCGCCGGAACGGCCACGGCGGTATCGAATCGTGTCTCACGCCGGCAACAAAATCGGTGGGCGCAACAGAACGAAGAGCAGTATGCGCCGCAACCGCAATACGCGCCGCCCCAACAGCCGACGCCCGCTCCCGACCCCATTGCGCAGCTGAAGGACCTTGCCGAGCTCAAGTCTCAAGGCATTCTCACCGAGGCCGAGTTCGACGCCCAGAAGGCGAAGATCCTGTCGTCCTGAACAGCAGCATGGGACGCAGGCGCTTGGGTCATACCGTTCGGGCAGACCAGGTCGGCTGTCTCGTCCACGGATAAGCGGAACGGTTGGACGATTTGGAGGTGCGGTGGTCGGCGATCATCCCCACGCTGCCAGCGGCCGCGTCGATGGTCGCATATGCCGGGATGATCGCAGTTCAGAGCACGGCGGTAGACCTGACCGAGCGCTGCGGCCAGAATGGCGGCGTGGAGACAAGTCGAAGCGCCGGGAAGGCGCTGTCCAGAGGAGTCGTCGTTGCGCTCGTTCTTGTGAGCTTCCTCCTGGGTCACCAGGTGAGGCACCGTCGGGCGCTGGCCGGGGGGAGGTAGTGGCAAGGGGGACGTGATGGGGCGTTCGCCGACCCGTGACGTTCGCCTCGGTTGGTCGGTTACCCGGACACCTCGAGCACCCCCGGGGACGGGGCGGTGGCGGTCTCCCAGCCGATGAGGACTCGGCGGCCGCTCACCGCCCTGACGATTGCCGAAATGCCGACCGCCCGCACCGTGGCGGAGCCTGGCCGATGGAGAATCATCGACGACCTGTTGGACGCAACGGCGACGCGTCGTCCCCCTCTGCGTCAGCTGGTCGCCAGGATCTTGGCCTTTTGTGCGTCGAACTCGGCGTCGGTCAGCACACCCTGGGACTTGAGTTCGGCCAGCTTGCTCAACTGGGAGGCGACATCGGTTCCCGACGGTCCTGCTGCCTCCTTGACGTACTGGTCGAATTCAGTCTTCTGTTGGGCTACCTCCTGCAGTTTACGCTCTTGCATCTTTCCGCCCCGGGCGATGAGGTAGACGAACACACCGAGGAACGGGAGAACGATCACGAAAATGACCCAGAGAGCCTTGATCCAGCCGCTGAGATCGTGACTCCGGAAGATGTCGATGAAGACGGTGATCAGTATCCAGATCCAAATGAAGAAGAGGAAGAAGTACAGCATCGACAAGAACACACCACCCAGCGGGTAGCTATACGCGAGCATCCGATTTCTCCTTTACCTCAGCGAGACCGACAGCATTGGCTACTTCGTCAAACTTATCCATTGGAAGGTCGCGTTGGGTGATATGCCGCCATATCGGTAAATGTCGTGCGGGACCGATCGGGGGTACCTGGGAACCCGATGAGACCTCCCTGCATGCCTGGGGGCGCGTCAGTGCCCCCGGCGGTACCCGGTCTTGCGGCCTCGACGGCTCACAGACGGGCAGGTGCCCACCGGGCGGTCCCGCAGTGTCGTCACCGCAGACCGTTACCGACGGGAACCCGGATGACGCCCGAGCGGCGCTCCTGACGTGCCAAAAGGCCGCCCTGCAGGGCTCAGCACAGCGATGACGGACAAGCGGTTGGGAGGTCGAGAATCGAAGCGCAAAGTCCCACTGGAGAGGTCCGACCTATTCCTTCCTGATTATGGACGGGATCGTGGACAAGTCTGGGAAAATGTCTGGCATGACGCTCGATGACGTGATGTCGAGGCGCAGCCAGATCCTCGAGTTCGTGCGGGCCCGGAAGGTGGCCCGGAAGGCCAGTCGCGTCCCCCTTTTCGGTTCCGTCGTCCGAGCTGAGTCCGGGCCAGAGAGCGACGTGGACTTCTTGGTCGACTTCGAACCGGAGCAGCACTCGATCGGGCAGGCCTGTTTCGTGACCTCGAAGGGTTGTTCGGTATCGACCTCGAGGTTGTCTCCGCAGGCGGGCTGAAAGACCGACACGATGAATCCGCCTCGAGGGAGCCGTGGACGCCGACAGGGAGTTGGTCCGTTGGGAGAGAAGTTCCAGCGAGCGGAACATTCTGGCGACCAGGAAGAGATGGACGAGGACGAACGAAGACGAGATCTTCGAAGGCACAGGCATGAGATCCGACGAGGCTCCGGAGCTCCCAGACGAAGTAACAGAGGTTGCGTCGCCGCCTGTGGCGATCACGGTTCTGCTGGGCCGTCTTGATGCGGGCTTGGGCGCGCGCCCAACGTGCGGCGAGTACTGGTGCCGGTCGCGAGGCACGGCACTCGGGGGACGAGGCCGGAGCCCCGGGGGCGCGCCGCGCTCAATCGACGGGTGCACGGCGACAGTCAACGTAGTGAACGAACCTGACGAACAGATGACGGAGAGGCGCACGGCGGCCGGATGACCAAGCCCGTAGCCTGAACCCGATGTCACGCGTGAGGTCACCCGTTCGATGAGAGTTCTGGTGGCAGAGGACGATGCCGCGTTGCGGTCGGTCCTCGAGCGTGGCCTCCGGGAGAACGGCTACGTCGTCGACGCGGTCACAGACGGCACTGCAGCCCTCCGACACCTTCGTGCGTACGACTACGACGTCGTGGTGCTCGACTGGCGCATGCCGGAGCGCACCGGGATCGAGGTCGTGGCCGAGGCGAGGAAGCGCGGCGACCGCACACCGATCCTCATGCTCACCGCCCGCGACACCCCGTCGGACCGGGTCACGGGCCTCAACGCTGGTGCCGACGACTACCTGGTCAAGCCGTTCGACTTCCCCGAGCTTGTTGCCCGAGTCCAGGCCCTGCAGCGCCGCCCACCGCTTGCAGTGGGACCGGTGCTGGCATGTGCCGACCTCCGTTTCGATCCGGCCACCCGGGAGGTCACCGTGTCTGGGCAGCCCGTTGCATTGACGGCGATCGAGTTGTTGTTGGTCGAGCTCCTGCTGCGCCGGTCCCCGAGCGTCTTGACGCGCCGCGTGATCGCCACCCAGGTCTGGGACAACGAGGCCGACGCCGTTGGATCGAACACCATTGACGTACACGTGGCCCGGGTGCGCGCCAAGTTGAGCGCGAGCAGGGCGCGCATCGAGACGGTACGCGGCACCGGGTACCGGATGGTCGAGACGTGAAGACGAGTCGGGGACACCGACGGCATGCGGTGCGCGTCGCCGCGGTGGCCACGCTGATTGTCTTAGGGCTCTATGTCGTCGCCGCCATCATCTTGAATCTGATCGTGACGAACCATCTGACCAGCACGACAGACAATCGCCTCGCCGATCGTCTCAGGGACGCTCAGCAGCAGACGCTCACGTTGCCGGGATCGGCCACGCGGGAAGGTGGCACGGACGTCGACGATGCACCGGTGTTCCTATGGTCGATCGCGCGCTCCGGGACAGTGACCGCCTTGACGCCGACGGCGCCGCCTCTGCCGGCACGTCACTGGGGGCCAGACCCTGTGGTGCTCGATATTGGTGGCTCTACCCTCCGGTTCGACACATCGCGGACGCACGATGCCGTTCTGGTGGCCGGTCAGAGCACGGCCGCGACGTCGAACATCCAATCGGCGCTCCTGGTCGCCGAGCTCGTCTTCGGTGTGATCCTGGCCGTTGCCGTGTTCGCCGGTGCGACGGTCGTTGGCCTGCGCGCTTCCGCTCCCTCCGAGCTCGTCCGTCGCCGCCAAGCGGAATTCACCGCCGATGCCTCGCATGAGCTGCGCACCCCGATTTCGGTGATCGAGGCCGAGGTGGGCCTGGCCCTCGACCGGCCAGCGCGACCCGGTCGCCTACCGGGAGGTGCTCGAACGGGTGGGCCGGGAGAGCGTCCGGCTACGCCGGATCGTCGAGGACCTGCTTTGGCTGGCCCGGGTCGACAGTGAGCAACCACAGCCAGGTGACGCCGACCTCGCGGATGTGGGCGAAGTGGTCGAGATGTGCGTGGCGCGCTTCGGTGCCCTGGCGGCTGGGCACGGGGTCGATCTCTCCATGCAACGGGTTGGCAGCGGACCCTTCACCGTGCAGGCGCAGCCCGACCTCATCGACCGCTTGGCCGGGGTCCTCATCGACAACGCGTGCAAGTTCGCGGGTGAGGAGGGCACGGTCGAGGTCAGCGTGCGCGACTGGGGCACACGGGTGGATCTGCGCGTCGACGACTCCGGCCCCGGGATCCCGGAGGACCAGCGGGACGCCGTGTTCGACCGGTTCCACCGGGCCACGGACACGGTGGCAGGCACAGGCCTCGGTCTGGCCATCGCCGACTCCGTCGTGCGTTCGACGCAAGGACGTTGGGCGATCGGGGTTGCCGATCTGGGGGGCGCTCGCTTGGAGATCTCCTGGCGAAAGGTGCCGGAGCGGAAGGGAAAGCCCGACCAGACCGGTGAGGCTCTTAGTGAATCCTTAGCCTGAGCCCTTCGCTCTTCATGTGAGCGTCAGGGTGTGCCAGTACTCTGCTCCGCATGGCACGAGTGCGGCAGCCCACTCCGGCGCAGCGGCGCCGTGCGGCATCCCTGCGCCGCGACAGCGCGCTGAACCGGCTGTCGAGCATCACTGGGGCCATTGCCGTTGCCACGATCGCCGCGGTGGGGGCGCTGGGCATCTACGTCGGCAAGGCCCTGCCGGGGCACCATGCGCCCTCGAGCGCCGGGGCGACCACCGCAGGCGTGCCGTCGGGCAACACCGCACCGAGCGCAGGCGCCTCGAGTTCCCCGAACTCCCTCAACCCCCCGTCGACCCGGCCACAGGCTGCATCGGGGCCTCCGCCGGTGACCAGCGGGTCGACTTGATGGCCGAGGCCTGTGCCTCCGCCGACCGCCAACACGTCTACCGGACCCGGGCCCTCGGTTCCATTGCGGAGCTCGTCACCGACGCCGGCACACTCTTCGAGGCATCGGCCATGCTCGAACTTGAGCTCGAGCGCATCGATCTCGTGGCCAGCCGGTTCCGGAGCGACTCGGAGCTGAGCCGGTTGAACGCCGCCGCAGGGACTGAGGTCGTTGTCAGCCACGATCTCTTCGAGGCGATCGACGTCGCGCTCGCCATGGCCGAGGCGACCGATGGGTTGGTCGACCCCACCGTCGGGGCGGCCATGAACAGCCTGGGCTACGACCGCGATTTCGCCGATGTCCTTCCCGGGGTCGACGGCGACCTTCCGCCGGAGCGAGCCGTGCCCGGGTGGCGCTCTGTCTCCGTCGACCGCAGCCGGCGCGCGGTCCGCCTCCTGGCGCACACCTCCCTCGACCTCGGCGCCACAGCCAAGGCGCTGTCGGCAGACCGAGCGGCTGCGACCATCCACGGCGCGCTCGGGTGTGGCGTGCTCGTTTCGCTCGGCGGCGATGCGTCCGCGGCCGGCCCGGCACCCGCCGGCGGGTTCAACATCGGCATCGCAGACACCTGCACCTCTCGCGCCCCCGCCGAGGCAATCGCCATCTCGTCGGGCGGACTCGCGTCGTCGGGCATCGGCGTCCGCCACTGGCGATTGGGGGCACACCAGGTCCACCACATTGTGGATCCGGCCACCGGGTTGTCTGCGTCGCCCTGCTGGCGCACGGTCTCGACGGCGGCGGCGACCTGTGTACAGGCGAACGCGGCGTCCACGGCAGCGATCGTGCTGGGAGCGCGCGCCGTCGACTGGCTGGAAGACCACGGGCTCCCGGCGCGCCTCGTGCGGCTCGACGGGACGGTCGTCTACACGGAAAGCTGGCCGATCCCGGAACCTCGTCCGCCCGTGCCGGAGGCGAGCACCCGATGACCGCGACCATGCTGGCCACCGTCGGCCACGGCTCGACCGCACTGTGGTATCTGACGCGGGCGACCGGCCTCGTCTCGCTCGTCCTGCTGTCGGCAACCGTCGCGCTCGGGACCGTCGCTTCGGTTGGATGGACGAGCGACCGCTGGCCTCGCTTCCTCTCGCAATCGGTGCATCGGAACCTGTCGCTGTTCAGCATCGCTCTCATCGGTGTGCACGTCGTCACAACAGTCGCTGACGGCTACGTCCCCATCGGGCTGGCTGACGCCATCATCCCCTTTCGCTCCCCCTACCGCCCGATCTGGGTGGGGCTCGGGGCGGTGGCGTTCGACATGCTCCTGGCCGTCGCGATCACCAGCGCGCTGCGCCGACGCATCGGCGTGGCGGCATGGAGGGGAGTCCACTGGCTGGCCTATGCGTGCTGGCCGATCGCGGTGGTCCACGGCCTGGGCTCAGGCTCGGACCCCCGTCTGCCCGGGGCGTTGCTCGTGTTCATCGTCTGCACGACCGGTGTCGCCGCTGCAGTCGCCTGGCGCCTGGCGGCCGGGTGGGCGCGCTCAGTGACCTGGCGGATCGGCGCAGCCATCGCAGGCGCTGCGGTGCTGGTGCTGATCGCGGCATTCGCGGCTGCCGGTCCGCTCCGGTCCGGCTGGTCCCACCGGGCCGGCACCTCATCCGCCCTCCTGGCCCAGTTGTCCGGCTCCGCCTCGGCGTCGTTCTCCTCTGCGCCCTCGACCCCCCCGTCCACCACCGCGCCGCCTGCCGGGGGGATCCCGACTGCCCCCTTCGAGACAACCGTGTCGGGAACGATCGCCACGTCTCCGCCCGGTGCCGACGGCGACGCCGAGGTCACCCTTGGCCTGCGGCTGGCCGACACCACCGTGCCCCTGCAGGTGCGCATCATCGGACCCGCCGTCAACGGCGGCGTCGCCCTGCGCCGGAGTGAGGTGACCTTCGGGCAGCTGAACGGTCAGGTGACCGCCCTCGACGGCTCTACCATCGGTGCGAATGTGACCGGACCGACGGGGTCGCTCAGCCTGACCATGGACCTGTCGCTGGATCCCGGCGCCGGCACAGTCACCGGCCACCTCTCGGGAAGCGCAGCACAATGAGCCTCACCCTCCGTCACGACACCACGGCCCCGCCGAGGACGGCCACCCGCCTGCTGCACGGGCTCGCCGGCGGCGGTGCCCCGGACCCGGGGCTGCGGACCCATCTCGACCGGTGGGGCGAGCTCCATCCCCAGCCGCACCGGCTGATCGAGGAGCTCGAGGCGAGCGGGCTCGTCGGCCACGGTGGGGCGTGGTTTCCCGTGGCGACCAAGTGGCGGGCGGTCGCCGGGGCCTCGCGTCGCCGCCCCGTGGTGGTGGCCAATGGCGCCGAAGGCGAGCCCGCCAGCCGCAAGGACGCGTTGCTGCTCACGCGTGCACCGCATCTGGTGCTCGACGGCCTCGCGCTGGCAGCGACCACCCTGGGCGCCCAGCAGGCGATCGTGTACGTCCCAGCGTCGAGCATCCCGACGATCCAGGCCGCGCTTGCCGAGCGCCATGCCCACGGACTCGATCCGATCGCCATCGAGCTCGCCGAGTCTCCCGATACGTTCATCGCAGGTCAGGAGTCCGCGGTTGTCAACGCACTCGGCCGGCGCCGGGACGCGGTCCCGTCCTTCGTCGGGTTGGCCACCATCCGCGAGCGCGGTGTCGGTGGGCGTCCCACGCTGGTGCACAACGTCGAGACGCTGGCCCAGGTGGCGCTGATTGCCCGCTTCGGCGCGGCATGGTTCCGGAGGGTTGGCACGCACGAGAACCCGGGCACCATGCTGCTGACGGTCAACGGACCCGGCCCTCCCCTGGTCGTCGAGGCGGCGCTCGGCTCCTCCCTCCGCGCCGCGACGGGTCTCGGAGAAGACGCTCTCGCGCGTACCCGCGCCTTCCTCCTCGGGGGCTACGGGGGCGCCTGGGTCCCGCCGGAGGTCTTCCGCGACCTCCCCGTGTCGGAGAGAGCCGCACGGAGGGTCGGCGCGACACTCGGCGCCGGCGTGATCGTGCCGCTGCCTCGTGACGTCTGCCCCCTGGCCGAGATGGCGGATGTCGTGCGGTATATGGAGGGGCAGGGCGCCGGCCAGTGCGGCCCGTGCGTGCACGGCCTGGCCGAGTTGGCCGAAGCGATGGACCGCCTGGCGTACGGCGGTCGGGGAGGATCCCACCCCGACCGCATCCTCGAGATCTGCACCCTGGTCGAAGGGAGGGGCGCCTGCCGCCATCCGGACGGGGTCGTCCGGTTCGTGCGTACCGGGCTCGGCGTGTTCGACCACGAGGTCGCATCGCACCAACGACGGCTCCCCTGTCCGCAAGAGCGGGCGGCCCGGGTGCTCCCCGTGGCGGGCCCGATCTCGCGAAGAAGGCTGGTCAGCCGGGCGTGAGGCGTCGGAGGCTGGAATTGGTTCTCGACCCGGTCGCGTGCGACGGGCGCGGCGTCTGCGCCGAGATGCTCCCCGAACACATCGAACTCGATCGGTGGGGGTATCCCGTCATCGATGGCACTGACATCGTCCCCGCCCTGGTCGAACATGCCGTACGCGCGGTGCGGTCGTGTCCGAAGCAGGCCCTGCACCTGGTGGAGCGGACGTGTTGAGCCCACCTAAGGAAGAGGTCGACGAGCGCGAGCGGGGTTTGCGGTCCGCCCGGAGGGTCGGGAGACCGCGTTGGTCGAGGTCGCCGGTCCATCGCCGTCGGCGCCGCATCCTCGCGGCCCTCGGTGCTGCTTTCGGGATCTTCTTCCTCTGGTTCGCGCTCTCGCTCGGCAGCGCACTGACCAATCCAGCCCTCGGAACCTCCATGGGAGCGCGGGCCGCGGAGTGGTTCCGCGGGCACGGTGGGGCGTCCATCGTCGTCTGGGCGGAGAACGAGTGGTACTCCCACCACCAGCCGAAGATCGGCGGCACCCTCGCCGCCGGAACAATTCGCAAGCCAAGAGTGGTTCCCACCACAACACCGACCGTCGCCATCGTGCCGCACCTTCCCGTTCCGGCGTCCGTCGCGCCGTTCGCCAGCCCACCGGTCGCGGGCGAGGGCCAGTGGTCTCCGGTCGGGCGCACGGTGGACGGTCTGCCCGCCGTCTACGAGACGATGCTCCGGCCCGACGCCGTCCATACGAGCTATGTGGTGGGCATCGCCTGGATGGACACCGAGCTCCTGAAGGCCACGCTGTATTCGGGCAGCGCTATCCCGGGCGGGGGCCCCTACACCCATACCGCTCCGATCTCGCCAACCGATGCCACCTCACTTGTCGCCGCCTTCAACGCGGGATTCTTGATGCCCGGTGCAAACGGCGGGTACTTCACGGACAACAAGACCGTCATTCCCTTGCGGACGGGGGCCGCCTCGTTCGTGGTCTACAAGAACGGATCGAGCACCGTGGGTCAATGGGGACGTGATGTCACCATGGCGCCCAACGTCGTGTCAGTGCGACAGAACCTTGACCTGCTTGTCGACAACGGGCAGGTGGTACCGGCGGCAAGTAACCCGGATTCCACGGCATGGGGAGCCACGTTGGGCGGCCGCCTCTACGTGTGGCGGTCGGGACTCGGTGTCACGGCGGACGGCGCCCTGGTGTACGTGGGTGGTCCCGGGCTCAACATCTTGGACCTGGCCAACATCTTGGTGCGGGCCGGGGCGGTGCGGGCCATGGAACTCGATATCAATACCGACTGGGTCAACTTCAGCAGCTACCAGCCCTCGACCACGGTGGGCCCGGCCACTCCCGCCAACGGTACCGAGCTCCTGTCCGGAATGACCGGGACTCCCGGTCGTTACTTCGAACCGTGGTGGGCCCGGGACTTCATCACCATGTCGGCGGCGGTCGGCAAGTGACGTGGGTGGGGAAGGTGCCGCACGAGGAGCCGCGACCGGCACACCGCGTCGAGCCACTGCCACTGCACCCTCTCGGCTCGGCCGCGTCCCGCTCGACCCTTGGTCTGCTGGCCCGGGGTGCCCGCCCGCGCCAATGGCTCAAGAACCTCCTCGTCTTCATGGCACCCGCTGCCGCGGGCGTGCTTGTTGAATGGCACACCGCGCTGCGCGCGATCGGGGCCTTCTTCGTGTTCTGCGTCGTCGCGTCGGGCACGTACCTGGTCAACGACGTGATCGATGCGGGGGCGGACCGGTACCACCCGGTCAAGCGGCGTCGGCCGGTGGCGAGCGGAGCGCTCCGACCAGGGACCGCGGCCACCGCTGGCGCCGCCCTCATTGCAATGGCCATCGCGTTGGCGATTCTGATCGGACCGTGGGCGTTCGCCATCATCGTTGCCTCCTATGCCGGCTTGAGCATCGCTTACAGCATCCGTTTGAAGCGAGAACCCGTCATGGAGCTGGCGGTGGTCGCTGCCTGCTTCGTGTTGCGCGCCATCGCCGGTGGCGTGGTTGTGAACGTGCCGCTCTCCGATTGGTTCCTTGTCTTTACTTCCTTCGCCGCATTGTTCATCGTGACCGGGAAGCGTTGCGCAGAGCTCACCCATTCGGGGAGCGAACAGGGCATGCACCGCCCCGTGCTCGATCAGTACAGCGAGTCCTTCCTCAAATCGACCCTGACGATCTCGGCCACGGTGACGGTCGCGTCCTACTGTCTGTGGGCGTTCGCCCGCTCGGGGCTGCTCGCCCACGCCGGAGACCACATCATCTGGGTGGAGCTGACGGTCATCCCCCTCGTCCTCTCGGTCCTGCACATCCTCCGTCTCCTTGACGCCGGCCAGGGCGGCGAGCCCGAGAACCTGGCCCTGCGTGATCACGTCCTTCATGGCTACGGGGTACTCTGGCTGGTCCTTATGGGCATCGGCCTCTACGGATGAGCGTCACCCTCGAGCGCTCCCTCCGGCCGCTGTCGGGCTGGGGGAGGACCGCACCCACCACCGCCCTGGTCTGCCGTCCGGCGGACGCGACCACCGTTCTGGCCTCGTTCGGCGCGCACTCCGGTGGTGTCATCGCCCGGGGCCTGGGGCGGAGCTACGGCGACGCCGCGCAGTGCACGGGCGGGCTCACCCTCGACACGGCAGGGCTCAGCCACATCGGCGAGCTGGACGAGGCGGCGCGAACGATCGAGGTCGGCGGGGGCGTGAGCCTGCATGACCTGATGCGGCATCTCATCCCCGCGGGCTGGTTCGTAACGGTGACGCCCGGAACCCGCTACGTCTCAGTCGGCGGTGCCATAGCCGCAGACGTCCACGGAAAGAACCATCATCGCGATGGCAGCTTCGCTAGGCACGTCGTGGAGATGACCCTCGTCACGCCGAGTGGCGTGATCACCGTCTCCCCTGATCGAGACCCCGAGCTGTTCTGGGCCACAGCCGGTGGTATGGGCCTCACCGGTGTCGTGGTCAGCGCCATCCTGCGGCTGATTCCGATCGAGACGTCGTGGATGCAGGTGGACTCCCAGCGGTTCACCCGGCTCGATGACCTGATGTCGACCATGCACGCAACCGACGTCCGCCATCGTTACAGTGTCGCCTGGCTCGACTGTGTCGGGCACCGAAACGGTCGCTATCGGTCTGTTCTCACGCGTGGAGACCACGCGCCTTCTGGCACTATTCCGGACCGGCTGCGCGAGCGCAGTCGGGAAGTTCCGAGCGGTCCGAGGTTCCGTGTACCCGGGCCGCCGCCTGGCCGGCTCGTGAATCGGCTGTCGGTGCGCGCGTTGAACGAAGCATGGTTCAGGGCCTCCCTGGAGTCCCAGGGATCGTTCCGCCCACTGGAAGCGTTCTTTCACCCGCTCGATGGCGTCGGTCGGTGGAACCTCCTGTACGGACCGCAAGGTTTCGTGCAGTACCAGTTCGCTGTGCCTCCCACGCGGGCCGATGTTATCGAAGACGCCGTCAAAACGATCGCATCGTCAGGGATCCCCTCCTTCCTTGCTGTGTTGAAGCGCTTCGGACCGGGAACGCCGGGCCCACTCTCGTTCAGCCAAGAAGGCTGGACGCTCGCGTTGGACTTCCCGCTTGGTCCGGCCGGCTTGTCGGGCTTGCTGGACAGCCTCGATGTCGCCGTCACTCATGCAGGCGGCCGCGTCTACCTCGCCAAGGACGCACGAATGCGACCGGACCTGCTGTCCGCCATGTATCCGGGGCTGCCGGACTTCAAGGCGACGTGCCGCCGCGTCGACCCCGAAGGCTTACTTGCCTCCGACCTCTCACGTCGACTGGGTATCTCGCCGTGATCGATGCCTTCGGTCACCCTCAATCGGTCGTCGTGCTCGGCGGGACGTCGGATATCGCCCGAGAGCTGGTTGGCCGGCTCGTCGCGGACCGCGGGAGATCCATCGTCCTCGCAGGACGGAACCTTGTTGCACTCCAGCAGGTGGCGGAAGACCTCCGCCGCAGTGTGGCGCGGGTGGAGACGGTGACGTTCGACGCCGGAATTCTCGACGACGTCGACAAGACGGTGATGCGGTGCTTCGAGGCGGCAGCCGAGGCGGTCGACGTGGTCATCGTCGCCGTGGGAGAGCTCGGGTCCCAGGAAGTGGACGAGGTCGACCCTGACCGGATCGCACGCATGATCACGGTCAACCTCACCTGGCCAGCTGCGGCGCTCTCGGCGGTGGCGGCCCAGTTGCAACGGCAGGGCCATGGGCGAATTGTCGTCCTGTCCTCCGTGGCCGGATTCCGTATCCGGCGCTCCAACTTCGTCTACGGCTCCGCGAAGGCGGGTCTCGACAGCTTTGCGACAGGCCTGGGCGAATCCCTGCGCGGAACCGGCGTGTCCGTCCACATCGTCCGACCGGGGTTCGTGCATACCAAAATGACCGAAGGTAGGTCTCCTGCACCGTTCGCCGTCGAGGCTCCGCGGGTGGCGTCGGACATCGTGCGCGGCCTCGAACGTGACGAGACCGTGATCTGGTCGCCGAGCCTTCTCCGGTGGGTGTTCTGGGCTCTGCGCCTGCTTCCACGAGCCCTGTGGCGCCGAATGCCAGGCTGATGGAGGTCAGCCGTCCCCCGAGAGAGCGCCGCGTCAGGAGAGTCCGACCGCAATGCGATTTGATGAGGGGGACCCAAGTGTCCCGCTGTCTCGGGGCATCGTTCGACAACGAGGAGAGTCGACGTGTCACAGCGAACAAGGCCAGTTAAGGCAAAACGAGGTCCGTCAGGCGCCCGCCGACCCGCCCGACGCCGGCGGCGTGTCCGCTTCGATGCCCCACCGCCGCGGGCTCTGGCCCTCTCGGGGTGGGCGCTCTTACCCTTGCGTGCCTTCCTGGGCTTCACGTTCTGCTTCGCCGGGCTCCAGAAGCTGGCCAATCCGAACTTCTTCAACGCGAACAGCCCCTCGAGCATCCAGGCCCAGCTCATCGCATCCATCCGGATCAGCCCGTTGCACGAGTTGCTCGGACACCTTCTGCGCTTCGCCGTCCCGATCGGAATCGTGATCGCCCTGGCCGAAGTGGCGGTAGGTCTGGGAACGATCCTGGGGTTGTGGACGCGAGTCGCCGCAGCCGGCGGGATGGTCCTCGCGTTCACGCTCTTCCTCACGGTGAGCTTCCACTCGTCTCCCTACTACACAGGAGCCGACATCGTCTTCGTCTTCGCCTGGATCCCGCTTGTCCTCGCCGGGTCGGGCGGCGTGCTCTCGCTCGACGGGGTGATCGCCGGACGCGTCGCAGGGGAGCACGACCTCGGGCCGCCGACCGTCGTCCCCGTCCGCTTCGCGCTCGTCCAGGAGGTATGCGGCCACTACGAGAACGACTCCTGTACTGCAAAGGATGGACGTCCCTGCGACGTCCGCGGCTGTCCCTTCCTCTCGGCCGACCCGGCGGGACATGGCAGCACCGTTTCGGAGAGAGGTCTCGACGCGGTCGATCGCCGGACCCTCGTGCTCGGGGGCGCCGCGGCGGTCGCGGCGGCCGTCGCCGGCGGCGTGGTCGCCGGAACGGCGGCCGGGCTCGGACGGGCCGTGGGCGGCGCAAAGAGCCCTGAGAGCCAGAGCGTCTCGCTTGCCCCCCCTCGTCCGGGTGCGTCCGGAGCTGCGGGCTCTGGCCCAACGACGACTGCTCCTCGGTCGGTGGCTCCGAGCACGACGGCACCGGCGGGGACTCGGATTGGCCGGGCCAGCCAGGTGCCGGTAGGTGGGGCTGCATCTTTCACCGATCCGAAGACGGGTGACCCTGGTCTCGTTCTTCAACCGGCAAAGGGCCGCTTCGTTGCCTACGACGCCGTCTGCCCCCATGCCGGGTGCACCGTCGGCTATTCCTCCGCCGCCAATCTCATCGTGTGTCCGTGTCACGGCTCCGAGTTCGACCCAAGCACCGGCGCCGTCCTGAGCCCTCCGGCGCCGCATGGCCTGAGCGCGATCCAGGTGGCCGTCGACGCCAGCGGGGAGCTCGTCGTCGACGGTTGAGGGGCTCAAACGAACGCGCACCCTTGAAGAACCGAAAGGCAAGCCCTGTCGTCTGCGCCGCCCTGTTGCACGGCGAGCAGTCGAAGGATGAGGGTGGGCATCGACTCATACGTGACGAAGGTCGCAATGCAGAACTCTCACGCGGAGACCGAGGACCAGCTTCATCCACCGCGTGAGGTTTCTCGATGGAGCTGGCCCGGTGACGACGAGGGAGCTTGAGACTGGGACTCCGACGACCTCTTCGCCGGAAGGCCCCACGCTGAGTATCTGGGTGCTCACATCTCCGGGTCAAAGCTGGTAGAGATTCCCGGCGCCGACACGAACTCAAGGGCGTACATGGAACCTGGGCGCTCTTCGCTGTGGCCAACTGAAGATCGCTTACCGCACCGATCCCGATCGACCCAGTGCCCGACAACCGCATGGAGCTTCACCGTCTCACCTGAGGTCGTGGGTATCCCCGGTCGTTCGATCAACTCGATCGATGTGTCCGCGATGGCTGAAACCAACTGACTCCGTTAGCTCCACGGGTTTCGTAAGGCGCATCCCAGTGCCCTTCCTGCTGGGTTTCGGCCACAGGTCTGTCACTGCTGGTCGGAGATTACCCTGGCCGAAGTGAAGGACCACGGGCCCTTGTTGGCGGCCGGCAGAGACGCAGACATCTTCGAATACGGCCCTGGACTGGTGCTTCGGCGCTCCCGGGAGGGACATTCGATGTCGGGAGAAGCTCGAGTCATGCAGTACGTCCGTGCCCAGGGGTTCCCAGTGCCCGCCGTGAAGGAAGTGAGCGACGACGGCCTCACCATGGTCATGGAACGCATCGAAGGCGCCGACATGGTGGCGATGATGTCCAAGCGCCCATGGGCGATCCCTCGCGTGGGGCGGGTGCTGGCCGATCTCCATCGTCGGCTTCATGAACTGGCGGCTCCGGACTGGTTGCACGACGCCCCCGTCGGTCGTGGAGATCGTGTCCTCCACCTCGATTTACATCCACAGAACGTGATGATGAGTCCACGAGGTCCGGTTGTCATCGACTGGACCGGTGCTTGCCGAGGTGATCCCGCCGTCGATGTGGCGCTCGCTTGGGTCCTCATGGCGGCAGGCGAGGTGCCGACCGGTCGGTTCATCGGCATTGTCCTCGGTCGTGCTCGCGCGGTCTTGGTGAAGAGCTTTGTTGACTCCTTCGATGTAGATGTAGTGAGGCAACGTCTTCGTGACGTGGTGGCATGGAAGGTGTTGGATCCCCACATGTCCGTTGCCGAGCAAGCCCGCATGTGGGAGGTGGTGGAGGAGGCTGGCGGTGGGGCTCCCGCCTAGACGTCCCACGGCTTGAAAAGTTAGGCAGCCTTTGCGTATTCGGTCTCTGGACGATACCCCCAGGCGATCGATTCGTCGTAGGCGACATGGTGGGCGAGGCAGCTGTGGAGACCTGGCTCACCGTTCCCCACTCCCAGCGCCGCCTGCGCTCATGAAGGGTCTCCGAGTCCCAGCCGGCTCAAAGACCGCAGCGCCCGCAGTCACGACGCCGACGGACAGCAAGATGGACCCGACGGCGTCGATTGGCGTGTGCCACAGCGCGCCGACCACGGCCAGCCACATCAGCAGAGTCCAGGCAACGCCGAGCACGAACGTTACAACGCGCGCCCGCTTCCCGAGCACCGGGTAGAGCGCCAGCCACATGGAAAGCGCTATCGCGCTGACCGCGGTGACGTGCCCGGAGGGGAAGGTGAGCTCGTCATTGTAGGTCCGCTGAACCAGCGGCTTGGCGACGTCCTCGCTGATGAGTAGTGCCGCAGCAGCAATCACTGTGTAGACAGCCACACGAAAATATGCTCGTCTGACCACGCCGAGGGTAAAGGATACGACGAGGACGGCGCCAATGGCCGGGGCGCCGAGGAGTTCGACGAGATCGGCCCAGGATCTTACGGCAGAAGGAGGCCCCAGCCATGCGAGAACAGGGTCTTCGAACGCGTACGGTGAACGGCCATGCGCCACGGCCCAGGCCAAAACCGCGGTTGCGAGAAGGCACAGAACCGCGATGACCTTGAGCCTGGTGCGCAGCACGAAGAGCAAACTACGTGGCGCACGAGAGGATGTGGTGTCGTGTCAAGTGGACGAGCCCTCGGTGGGCAATACTGGACACGGCTGGCTCCTTCCCCCCGTATGTCGGCTCCGTTCACCGCACGTGTGAATGATCCACCAAGATGCGATTACTGGAGGAGCCGGCCGATCCCTATTGAATAGGGGGTTCCGGGCTCAAATGATGCAGTCAATGATCGTCTCGGACGGGGAAGCTGCAGGAGGGTGAGGGCGAACTCGCTTGGCCACCGGAAGTCAGCACATCATCTTCAGCACGTTCCGAATGACGACATCCGCTTGTGAATGGCCCGGTTTCAGAGGCCGCACAACGGGAGGCATCCGTCATTGGCATTTGGGCACCCTCACAGCGCTTCGATAGCAGCGGATTCGTAGACTCCATCGATGGATCGCGAGATCGTTTTCGTCTCGGGCGCCCCTGGGTCCGGGAAGACCACTCTTGCCGGGAGGCTGGCGGAAGCCCTTCAGATGAATCTCATTGGAAAGGATCTCATCAAGGAGACCCTCTGGGATGTTTTGGGTCCACCGAGCGGGGACCTCGAGTGGTCCCGACGGCTGGGCGCAGCTGCGATGGAGGTCATGTGGACACTTGCCGCTCAGAGCGGGCGGGCTGTTCTCGAGGCCAACTTTCGTCCACATAGTGATTACGAGAAGGCCAAGTTGTCAGAGCTTTCCGCCAAGTTGGTCGAGGTGTATTGCTCATGCCCTCCCGATGTCGCCCGAGAGCGCTATGAGCGACGCGCAGCCCAGAAGGTTCACCATCCGGCTCACGTGACTCCGACACTGGACTCGGTGCTTCTCGCAGAGTTCGATCAGCCCATCGGACTTGGCAGGCTGGTGGTGGTAAATACGACACTCACCGTCAATGTCCAGGTACTGGCAAAGACCGTCTTGGCCGAGCTGGCCGATCCGTGAAACTGGAGTCTGCCGCTTGATGTTCCATGAGGGAACTCGATGGAGCCGCCGCTGTGCCGGCGACATTGTGAGGAACCCTTGTGATCGACATGTTGCGGGCCCTTGAGGATGAATCGAATGCTTGCCAATCATCCCTTAGTCGGTCGGCATCGGCCAGCGGTGGTGAGGACTGCTCGGCCATCTACCTGTAAGGGACAGCAATGGTTCGCTACTGACGGGGACTGCCGACTACCGACCTTCGCCCCCGAGGGCTGAATGCATTTCCAAATCCCAGTCCTCGACCCCAAGGGTCCGAAGCTGTCGCTCGGCAATACGCCATCCCTCGGGAAGGCGGACGACCGAGTCGTGGTAGTAGCCCCAAAGGCGAGGCGTGCCCCCATCGGTCCGTTGGTGCCAGGCGTAGACGGATGTGCGCACGGACGCATGATCGAGGTCCTCGAACGTCACCAGGACGTTGGCGTTGTGGTGGCTTGTTGCGGCAAAACCGCTGCCGGGATGTCCAAACATCTGCCGGAGACGAGACCTGGAGCGCACACGCATGGCGACGCCCGGTCCGTAGTCGACCACACAGTCCTCCGTGAACAGTTCAACGACCTCGTCGTACAGCCTGTGATCGACGCAGTACGAGTAGCGGTGGACAAGATCGATGATCTGGTCCTTGTCGATCAGTTGCCGAACCGCCGCCTGGTCCGTGTCCATCTCATCCATGACCTACGCCCCGAGATTGGTGCTCATCAATGCTCGTACGGTAGTCCAAGCATTGGACGGACCGGTACAGCAAGAAGTCCGGGGGCCGTGCACATCCGATGGCACCTACGTCCGCATGGCTGTGTCGCCCACCCGAAGGATGAAATGCTGGCGTAGCTCATGTGTCGCCTACCGAACCGAGCGGCTCTACGGCCGGCGTACGGCCGGAGCCTGCCGATCCCGGGCGGTTCTGAATATCCCATCACCGCCGGGTGTGGGAGCGGTTGTTCGCCGGAAGAACCTGTCAGTCATCGGAGATCACGTGGCTCGATGCGCATGTTGTCCAACGGGCAGTGGGCTAGAGGGCACGCCGGACCTCGAGTCCGACGGGGCCGACTTGGATGGGGAGCACCCGGTAACGCTCGTCCAAATCGGTGACGCGATCCTCAAGTGCCTCTTTGGTCTCCCAGTTGGCGCTCAAGATCGTGACCGAGCCACCATCTCCCCCGGCCCCATTGACCTTCCACCCGACCGCGCCACGCGCCGCTGCGAACTCAATCACCCGTCGCGCGTCCACCCCCACAATCCCAGGATGGAGGGAACCCTGAGCCTCGGTGTTGGCGATCATCGCCTGACCGAACGCGTCGAGATCCCGGGCATGCAAAGCGTCGCGAGCCGCTACCGCCGCATCTCGCAACCGCGAGAACGCCCCTGACCCGCGACGCGCCACATCCTCGATCACCTGACGATGCACGGCCGAGGAGTCGTGGGCGCGACCAAGGAAGACCAGCGTTAGCCGGGAGCTGAGATCCTCCCAGGTCGGAAGTGGGTACACGCTGGCCTCGGGGTATGTCTCGATTTCGAGGTAATTGATCCCGCCGAACGCCGCGCTCAACTGGTCCTGGATCCCGCTCTGGACACCGAGGATGTCTACTTCGATTCGATGCGCTGCGTAGGCGATGTCGCGCGGCGAGCGTTGCTCCAGGCGCAAGGCCGCCAATCCGCCTAGCAGAGCAACCGCTACCGCCGCCGACGTACCGGCGCCACAACCAGCCGGGACCGCGGAACGAACACTGACTTCCACGGCGAGGCCCCTTGGGGGTGGGAACGCGTCGATGGCGGCTTCCAGCAGCGGGTGGCGGGCGACCCGGGGCGCCCTCGGGACGATGGAGTACCGGTCGCCGAAGGTCGCAACGTCGAGCACAACATGGTCCGTGCCTTCCGTCGTGCGGATCGAAACCTCCACTCCTGGCGTCACTGCGATGTTCAAGATCCGTCCCGGCCCCCCAAACCAAGTGTCGGTCCACCCACCGATGTCGCAGATCCGGACGGGAGCCGATATTTCGATCACCCGTCAGCCCGTCGGGCACGGGTCACGGTCGTTTACGGTCGTCGTCGGGCATGGCTGTATAACGATGAAGCCAGCACAACCCAGAACGGTGTGTTGTCCAGTTGCGACAGCGACGCCGTCCGCTAGGTTTCTCACTGAATGGCACGTAAATGAAGGCGTGGCACTGCTCGCTCATTGTCCACTCTCGATATGTCGCCGGACTATTGCGATGGCTTCCGATTCATTTATACCCGCCAACTTGCCTTTGGAGGCCCTCGTTCGATTGATGGCTGGCGACCACCAGAATCGCTGTGCTCGCCCAATCCTGCCAGACGGGATTGGTGTCCGCTCCATACGAACGTCCTCCTTGAGCCTCACTGTGGGGGCCCACCAAGCAATGCTGCCTCCTCGTCTCCCAGAGCCGCGAGCACAATCGCCGAGTATCTGACGCCTCTATCGAGCGCCCAACCGTCGCCATTCTGACTAGCTCGCTCGAGGTCTCGATGAACAGCCTGCCCTTTTCGCCGGTACAAGGTGCCACCGTGCGGCACGCTGGGGATTGCGCCGGGGCCGATCTAGGTGGACTTTCGGGGACACTTCGTCTGCGTTCCGAACCGGCAGTCGGCGGTGCCGTGCCGTCTGCTCTCCAATTTGGGGGCTGGGGGCTGAACCGAGAAATTCAGTCGATGTAAGGTTCGGTTCGTGACGCTCTGCTAGCAGGTTCGCCGGTGTATGCGGCCAGCACCGCGCCAGCGGGTTTCGCCGAACGTTGCAACCCCTTTGCCGACCACGTCCCAATCGCGACGATCCCGGTGAGCACTGGGATCAGAAACAGGGCGGTGTGCAGTGTTGTCGACGATGCGATTGCGCCGATCACGACCGGTCCCAAGACGTAGCCGGCCCAGCCACACCCGGCCACCGAAGCGACCGCTCTTCCGGTGTTCATGTTGCCGACCGCTCCGGCCGCCCTGAAGGTCATCGGGATGACGCCTCCGAGTCCGGCTCCGAGCAAGGCGAATCCAACCAGCACGCTCACGGGACGACCGATGACGAGACCGCCGGCGAATCCGAGAGTGGCGACGACGGCGAGCAGGGGGAGCAGACGGTGTGCGGCGAACCTGGTGAAGAGCCGGTTGCCGGAGAGCCGAACGGCCAACATGGCGAAGGCATAGATCGCAAAACTCATTCCGGCGACTAGCGGTGCGGTGTGCACCGAGTTGTGGAGATAGACGGCGGCCCAATCAGCTGCGGCACCCTCGCAGAGCATGTCGGCGAAGGCGATGCCCCCAAGGACAATGAGCTGCTTTTGCAGCACGCCGTTTCGCCTCTCGCGATCGCCTTTTGAAGATTCGGGCTCATTGCCCACCCGCCGGTCGGGGATCATCCGGGTCGTGAGCCAGCCAACGACCAGTAGGCACGGTACGGCCAGGACCAGCAGCTGCTCGCTGAGCGAGACGCCCAGCCCCACCGCAGACGCGCCGATGACCGCACCGACAAGGGCGCCACTACTCCACGAGCCATGGAAACCTGGCATCAGCACCCGACCGGAGAACTGCTCGACCGCGATCCCTTGGGTGTTCATCGATACGTCGAGCATCCCCTGGAAGAAGCCCCAGAGCAGGAACGCGACGAAGAAGGTTCCGAACGAGCCGGTGAGCCCGATGATTGGTCCCGTGGCGCAATAACCGAGAAGGGCCAGGCGGACCATCGGCCCACTGCCCATTCTCGACAGGATGCGGGCAGCCACCACTAAGGCCAGGACCGAGCCGATGGGGGCCCCCAGCAGGGCGAGTCCGAGCCGGCCATCGCTGAGGCCGAGGTGCTGTTTCAGCTGCGGTATGTGGGCCGTCCAGGAGGCGAACAAGAAGCCGTGCACGAAGAACACGGCGATGACGGCCAGGCGAGGCCAGCGGTCAACCGACGCTCGTGCAGTTCGTCGGTTCAAGCCCGGACTCAGCGTCAGACGCAGCGGATATCGACTCCCATCGCCCGCAACTCCTCCACCCTCTGCTGGTCGGCTCCGGCATCAGTCAGGACGATGTCGATCTCATCGAGATCGCAGACATGGCCGAACGCCACGCGCCCGAGCTTCGAGGAGTCGGCCACCGCGATGACCCGCTGCGAGGATCGGGCGGCGGCGCGCTTGACCGCGGTCTCGGCGAGCAAGTGGGTCGTAATGCCCGCCTTGGCGTCGATGCCGCAAGGGCCCATTACGCATGTGTCGAATCGGAGCTGAGAAAAAGACGGTTCGGTGAGACTCCCCGTCAACGACAGCTCTCCCGGACGGACTTCGCCACCCGGGAGGAGGAGTTTGATGCCCGGGCACTCGTGCAGCTCGAAGACTGGCCTGAGGGCGAGCGGCATGACGGTCAACCGCCGGCTGCGGAGTGCTCGTGCCACCTCCATGGCGGTGGTACCACCGTCGAGAATGACCGTCTCGCCGTCGGCCAAGAGACTGGCCGCAGCGGCGCCTATCGTCGCTTTGGCGTCGCTGAACTCGAGGGCCCGGATGCCGTACGGGGTCTCCTCGGCGCTGAGGAAGACACTCGCCGCCCCGCCGTGCACACGTCGGAGGCCTCCACTGCGCTCCAGCGACTCGAGATCACGACGCACGGTCATCTCAGAGCAATCCAGGGCATCGGCCAGCTCGCCGACCAGCACTGGACTGCGCTGGCGGAGCTGCTCCAGGATCATCTGGTGGCGGGTGTGCACATCCATAATGTTCAATCTAACATGTTTGATGTGCGTTCTCACACTGGTGCCGGGTGTCCTCCGGTCGGGGCCGTGGTGTTCGACGTAGGCGGCGTCTTGCTCGATTGGAACCCCCGGCACCTCTACCGCAAGCTGTTCGCAAACCAGGCGGAGATGGAATGGTTCCTCGCCGATGTCTGCTCGCCGGGGTGGCATGCGCCCCACGACCGGGGCGTCTCGACGGCGCCGTCGTGCGCCGAGCTCGCCTCCAGGCATCCCGAGCTCTCTGAGCTGATCTGGGCGTGGTCGAGTCGCAGCGAGGAGATGATCGGTGGCGTCGACGCCGGGTCCGTAGAGGTCCTCTCGGCAGTGAAAGAAGCCGGGCTGCCCTGCTATGCCCTCACCAACATGGAGGCGGAAACGTATCCGCTCCGCCTCAAGCGATTTCCGTTTCTCGGTTGGTTTGACGGTACCGTCGTCTCCGGTCGAGAAGGGGTTGCGAAGCCAGAGCCTGCCATCTTCAGACGACTGCTCGACCGTTTCGGCCTGACGCCGAACACCACGTTGATGATTGACGACACGAAGGAGAACCTCGAGACGGCCACAAAATTGGGGATCCAGACCGCCCTGTTCCGCTCGTCCCGTCACCTCCGAGCGGAGCTTGAGGCCCTCGGGGTTCTGGCCCGCTCTCTCACAGCGCCGTAGCGGAGGCGGCGACCATCACGCCCAGAGCGATGCTCTGGGCGTGACCGTGGGTCGCAATAGTGCGCCCATATGTGCGTAGACCACGTTGTCGAAGGGTCGCCCCGATCGCTCAACGCCGGGCTGGGGAGCGGCAATCCGGCACATGGGGCGATTCGCGCGCATTGCGGATGAGGCGGGCGATCAGCAGCCTCAGCCCGCTGTGTCCAGCAGGGTTTGGGCGATAGCTCGGTCTGGTTCGGTGTGCCACATGGTGTCCTCGTGCTCGACGTCCCAGAGTGCGTTATGCAGGACGCGGGCCAGTGTCCAGGCGGTTGCGCGGTTCCGGTCGAGTCCGAGGATGTCGGTCATCATGTCGAAGCGACGACGGATCGCCCGCGGTAAGTCGCCGGTGGCGACGGCTTCCTCCCACCGGTTGTGCAGTGCCGCGAGGAGCGCGAAGCCGGAATCGCCGGCCACCGGGTTGGGGTCGATGGCCAGCCAGGGTTCTCGCTGGTCGGCGGGGTGGGGTCCCAGGATGTTGTCGAAGTGCAGATCCTCATGCACGAGGCGGTCGCCGGCTTCTGAGAGCACCTCCTCGAGAGCGGAAGCGCAGGTTTGGATGAGGCGGTGTTGCGATGGATCGCTTACGAGCGTCAGGGCGCGTGGTGCACGGTCGAGTAGGTCGGCGCCGAAATCGGATAGCCGGCGCATGCCGGCGGGTGCGGGAACGGAGCTGAGCCGGGCGAGGAGCTCGGACAGGATCTCTAGGGCGGCCAGGTCGTCGCGGACGGTGGCCAGTGAGCGGTCGGCGTCGAGGCGTTCGAGCAACATCGAACCCGATTCGGGGTCGTGGTCCAGCAGGCGTACGGCGCCGTTTCCGTTCCACGCGCGCAGTGCGTCGGGCTCGCCGACGGTGTGGTCGGTGACGGGTTGGAGCTTGAGTACCGCGGGCGTGGCGTCTGCGCGCACGACGGGCAACACGAACGCCCAGGCGCCGCAGGTTGGAGCTCCGTCGGGCTGCAACTGCCAGCAGTCCATCAGGCTCGCGGCGAGGTCTGGCAATGCATCGATCCAGGCGCGACCGGTCTCGCCGAAGTACTTGCGGTGCCAGGAGACGAGCGCTTCCGGAACTTCGATATGCGGGCCGATGGGACTCGTCACGGTGCTAAGGCTCGCACAGCCCGGTGCCCCAGATCGGGCTGGGGTGCCACCCCGCGCTGGGGTACCACCCTGCAGGCACGAGTGGGTGTTCCAGACCCGCACCGGACACGGAATGATCGGGCCGAAGGGGGCGAGACGGGTGTCGATGATGATTTCGCCGCACAGGGCTTCGTCGGAATCGGCTCAACCATCATGGGGCACGATATGTTCGGCCCGGTGAGAGGCCCTTGGCCATATGACGAGTGGCATGGGTGGTGGGGTGCCAATCCTCCGTTTCAACACCCGGTGTTCGTGCTCACCCAATACCCGAGGCCGCCAATTGAGATGGAGGGTGGCACGACCCTCTACTTCGTCTCTGACGGGATCGAATCGACACTCGAGCAAGCGTTCGATGCCGCCGCGGGTGCCGACGTCAGGCTGGGCGGGGGCGCGTCGACCCTGCGTCAGTACCTCCGGGCGCGACTGGTGGACGATCTCCATATCGCGATCGTGCCGATCCTTCTCGGCGCTGGCGAGCGACGCTTCGAAGATCTCGACGGCGCTGGAGCCGACTTGAATGCGCTGAGCTCGTGAGCTCTCGCAGGGTCAGCCACATCCGGTTGACCCGAACGAGGTAAGTCGGGCCGGCAACCTTCGAGACGTCAGGATCTCGGGGTGCGGGCATGCCCCAATACATTGCCGCCGTGTCGGTGACAGTTTGAGCTGCCGGGGTGAATAATGTGGCCATGTCCGGCGATGCCAGCGACCTGCGATTGACGGGAACCGAGCGTTCTGTCGTGGTAGCCCAATACAAAGACCCATTGAGCCTGCAAAGCCGCGTCAACGTGTACGCCTACTTGTGTCCCGAGCATCCCTTGCCAAAAGGGGCGACATTCGAGGACTGGGTTCTCGATCATCTCGACTGGACCGGAGAGGAGTCGGCGCTCGACATCGGCTGTGGTCCAGGAGGCTTTCTCTCACCGATCTCCCTGAGAACCGGACGAGTAATGGGCTTTGATCTATCGCTCGGGATGCTGGCGAGGGCGAGGAAAGCCACGCCTGACGGTCAGGCGCATCTTGCGGTCGCCGACATTCAAGCATTGCCGTTGGTCTCGGATTCAGTCGATGTGGCAGTTGCCGCCTTCATGTTGTATCACGTACCTCATCTGGACCGAGCCCTACACGAGCTGTCCCGTGTTCTACGCGGCGGTGGGATGATCCTCGCAGTTACGAATGGTCCTGGGGACAAGGCCGAGATCAGGCAAGCATGGCAAGAAGCCGGTCGCCGCGTCATTGGCCGGACATTCAATGTCCCCCACTGGTCGGACACCTTCAACCTCGACAACGGAGCCACTGTGCTCGGTGAGACGTTCGATGTCGTGGCCGTCGATCGGACGAGGGGAACTTTTGAGTTTCCCGATCCTGGACCGGTCTTGGCGTGGGTCCAAAGCCATCGCCCTGGCCTAGAGGGCGGGGTAGAGGATGCGACTTGGGCAGACATAATGGATGAACTTCGTCGGGTCGTAGCACGTGAGATCGAGGCGCACGGAACCTTTGCGGCTGGGAAGGACTCGGGGGTCCTAATTGCACGACAACGGGCAACCTGACGCATCTAAGTGCATGCGATGAAGGTGCCACCGGTCGATGGACGCTGTGCTACGCGGCTCCACGGGGATAGTCCTGGAGGCCAAGAAGATCCCATTCGGTAACCGGCAGGGATCATCAATATTCGTTCCTGTGGCAAGTCTGCTGGTCATTGGCATCCCACCAGCCGACTTGCCGCCGGGCATACCGTCGGGAGAATGCGCTTCGACCCCTATTTCGCTGATCCAGACGCCTACGGCCACGCCCTCAGGTTGGCCCGTCATCTGGCAGGCCGTCCGCTCGATCCGGTCATTCGCAATCTTGTCGAACTGCGAGCAAGCCAGATCAACGGATGCGCGTACTGTCTCGAGCTGCACTCCAGCACTGCCCGACTCGCCGAGGTCGCACAGAAGAAGCTGGATCTTCTCGCTGGATGGCGAGAGGCACCTGAGTTCTCGTCAAGGGAGCGAGCAGCTCTTGCGCTGGCTGAAGAGATGGCCCGGATCGGAGATGGGAGCAACGTCAGTGATGCAACCTGGGCTCGCGTCCGGACGGAGTTCGACGACGATGAGATTGCCGGACTGCTGTACACCATTGGGCTCATCGGGTTCTGGAACACCCTCAACGTGGCCGTCGAGTTCCCGCCTGGGGCGCAGTTGCCGAAAGTCAGATAGTCGAGAGCCAGCCAGGACGTGTAGATACCGGGTGGGCTGACTCGGGGTGTGCCCACACGCCGGGTCGGGGACGATCCGCATTTTCGGGTTCATCTTCGTCCGGTCTTGTCCCGCAGTCGGTGATTGGAGTGCGGACGAGCCGGATGCAGTATCGGTAGTAAGACCTGAGGATGTGTCAGGGGTTCGGATCGTTGCTGCCGTCAGCGTTGTGGCAGTCGGACTGAGCGTGGCGGCTTGTGACGACGGGGAGAGACCACAGGTCTCAGGCCCCGGGTCAACGACTACCACTGCCACGACACATACCACCTCAGCAGCAGTTGCGACGACCCTCCCGCCGCGGGCCGGTTACCGAGGTGTCGAGAACTTCTGCGCTTCGGCGCCGCTGTCTGGACACGTCATCTACGACGGGACGACAGGGCAACTTGTCCCCGGCGTGCTGACTGTCGCGATCGGCGGCTTGCCGCCGGGCCGTGGGGTGTACGTCGATTGGTCGAACGACGACATCCGCGGCTACATCCTCGCGTCGTTTGCGGCCGACTCCGCGGGGACGCCGGTCCCATCCTCGGTGAGCATGGGCCGTCTCGCTGAGGTGCGAGGCGTGGAGATTGTTCTCGAAAGTGTGACGATCCCGCCCACAGTCCTCGGTCGCCTCCAACCCTGCTGAGGTTGCTCAGTGGTGTCCTATACGGGGTACCAGAATGTCCTTGTTTCGGATTCCTGGATGCCTTCGCCTTCGATCACCATGGCGGTCATGCCTGTTTCGGTGCCAGCGGCATGTCGCTGACTCTGATCCAATGTGCAGCTTCAGTATGTCCTGATCGAAATTCTGGAATCGTCTTGGCCGCTCACCCAGCCTTCGCCGACCACGACGCAGAAGAGTTGGGGTGACATCGCGGTGTGTTCTCCAACGAGTTCACTCAGGCCCAAAGTGGAAACACCCAACTCGAGCTTTGCCTTGAATGTGAGTCACCGGAGCCAGAGCAAAGATGCTCCCGAAGGCCTCGATTCGAGTTCCATGAGATCGCTTGAACGTGACGATTCGCACCTTCAAACTATGGCGACACCTGCCCCCGTGCGCCGGGTTGGTGAGGCACTTCGCACCATGCTTGCTTCTCGTTATCGCCACGCGCTGGGGTCATTTCGGCGGGCCATCCTGAATTTGCCGATATCGGCCAGTGGAGGTTCTCAAGAACGCCGGGAGCTTAGGACGGTTTGGCACATTGGGATCGAGCGGACAGATGCTGGGCAGCCCAGACTGTTGAACCGGCCCAGGCGGAGGTGTCTCACCTCGGGGGTATAAGTAGCTGGAGTGCACACGGAAGCAGATATTTACGGAGGTGGAGGACAGTGGATGTCCAGTTCGTAACGAGTGTCGCCCCGATCGTGCGAGACGCTGAGGCCTCTCGGTCGTTCTACGAGGGCGCCTTGGGCTTGACCTTCGAGGGCGAAGACGGCGATTACGTGTTCACCCACGAGCTTGAAGGGACAAAGCACTTCGGTCTGTGGCCCCTTTCGGAGGCGGCGAATGCCTGCTTCGGAACCACCAATTGGCCCGCCGAAATCCCTGCCCCGCAGGCCAGCATCGAGTTCGAGGTCGCTGACGTCGCCTCTGCGGCTGCTGAACTTACTGCCAAGGGCTATCGGCTGATCCACGGTGCGCGCACGGAACCGTGGGCCCAGATCACCGGGCGACTCTTGAGCCCGGAAGGCTTGCTCGTTGCTGTCTGTTACTCCCCGGCGTTTCACGACACGTAAGGACAGCGTTTTGTACGCAGGGCGCCTCGCTGCCGGAACGGTGGCCCATCTCCTCTGAAAGCGGCAGTTGCCAGTCTCGGCTTGCCGCCTCCCTACGCCTCACGGGCGGTTACGAGCCAGTAGGCGCCGCCCAGCACGACCCCTCGGGCGTGGCGTACGGTCGTAGTGCTTCGATGGTGGCCTCGATGCCCGCCTGCACCGCCTTTGGGTCCTTGCCCTCCACCAGCCGATGCCCCATCTCGTCAGAGAGCATGAAAGGCAACGACGTCAGCAGGGTCGCGTCCTATGCGCATCTCGTCCTTGTACTCCTCGATGGTGATCTCCGACCACCCGGCGGAATCAAGCAGACCTCTCGTTTCGCATTGGCGGATGCCGGACAAAGCCCCACTGGAGTCAGCGGTAGGGTCAGGGTACTGCTTCGCAGGGTGAGAAAGACCACACTTCGTCTTACTCTTGTCGCCTGCGCAGCCGTCTCCGTTCTCTTGTTGGCTATCTCAGCCGCTGATCGCACCTACGGATATCGACTTGACTCTCGACCCATTTTGCTCGCCAAGCAGTAGTACGGCATGGGTGCAATCAGCGACATTTGCGGCTACCAAACGGGTAACCGGGTGCTCTTCGGGGGTTGCCCCTCCGAGGACCGGGAGGGTGGGACATTCCGGCCCCAGTTGCTGTCGCTCCGGGAACCTCCTGTTACGTTCACCACATGTCGCGGGATGGCGTGTATGCAGAAGATTGGCTGGCAGGTGGATATGCCACGAGTCGGCCACCTGTCCATACGCAGATTCTCGACCGGGTGGCATTCCTTCAATCAGTCAGTCAGATCGACCTGGCCCTCGACCTTGGCTGCGGAGCCGGAACATCAACGATCGCTTTGATGCAGCGTGGGATCGGAAATCACGTGCTCGGCATCGATCCTTCCCATGCCATGATTCGCACAGCCAGGCGTAATGTCGATGGGGCATCGTTCGTGCTCGCCTCTGCCGAGGCCCTCCCGGTGCAGTCCGGTACAGTCGGACTGCTTACGGCAGCGGGATCACTCAACTACGCCGACATCTCGGCCTGCTTCTCCGAGGCAAAGAGGGTGCTTTCCCGCGAGGGGCTGCTGGTCGTCTACGACTTTGCGTCGGGACGATGCTCGGCGCAGTGCGCTGAACTTGATTCCTGGTACTCCAAAATGCTGCGGCGTTGGCCAAAACCGAACGACGGAGTGCGAGAGGTGAGCGAAGCGACTTTCGAGGCAGCGCCGATACATTTGGTCGCTTACGAGACCTTTGCCGTTTCAATCGATTTCGAGTTGGACGGTTACCTCGACTACCTGATGACCGAGAGCAACGTTGGTGCCGCAGTGCGTTCGGGTGTCTCACTAACCGAGATCCGCTCCTGGTGTGAAGAAGGATTGCACCAACTCTTCCATGGGACGTTATCCGTCGAGTTTGAATCGTACTATGCCTGTCTTGGTCAACCGAAGTAACTGAACCCTGGGTATCCCTATCGCTGCCGCATCCGAGGCGTCCTTACGAAAGCGATCGAACGATCTCGACGACGTCCTGGCTTCGGTACCCATGAAATCGTGTGAAATCGAGAAGCTTCTCGCACCCTCTCGATCACCGCACCTTCGTGGACCGTTCCGGCCACGGTCACGCCTCGGCCGCGCCAATAGTCCGCGACCTTCATCGCTCAAGATGCGCAAGGCGCGAAGGACCGTGTTGGCGTTCACGCCAAGCACCGCCGCCAGGTCAGTTGCCGCAGGTAGTCGCTCACCAGGTGCAATATTTCGCCGGCGCCAATGGCGCGGCGGATCTCGCCAGCCACCTGATCGTGCAGGGCGACGTCTGCTACCGCGCGTGCATTTGACGCAGTGAGGTATCCCTGAGATCTGCATCCACCATCGAACGACGAAGGAAGTTTGGGTCGGTTGAATGACGGGTGTGCTCACAACCTTCCCACTCATGTCTAGTCGCCACAAAAGGGGTAGCCAAGTACGCCGGGAGCGAGCTCACATCGCGCGTGAAGCATCCTGACCGCTATGTGACTTCCCGGTTCAGGACATCGCACCGAAGTCGAGGTCCTTGGTCTTGACGTCCTGGGCCGTCCGACCCGGAGCCGCCTGGTAGGTCCAGTACAAGTTCGTATGGGCGATGACCCGTCTGGGGGTGGTGCTCCCCAAGCAGTCTGGTCCTCGGTTGTGTGAGCATCGCTGGCCAGGGTCGTGTCGTATCCCCTGACGAACGCGCCGTGGAGTGTCGAGCGGATGCAGGCGTCGGTTTGTGCGCCGACGACGAAGAGTCGCCCGACTCCGAAACCCGACAGTACGGATTCGAGGGTGGTGTCCTCGAATGAGTCGCCGTACTTCTTGTCGACGTGCGGCTCGGTGTCGATCGGAGTCAGTTCGGGAACGATCTTCCAGGGATCGCTACCTATGGCACGCGGCTCGCCGGAGTCCTGGACCCAGACGACAGGGATCTGTTCCCGCCGTGCCTTCTCAACAATGCGCTCGATATTCGTCACCACTGCGTCGCGCTCGTAGTTCCCGCTGACCACGCCGTTCTGCACATCGACGACGAGGAGTGCGGCACTCGGCCGGTTCTCGAGTGTGGTCACAAATCTCCTCTCTGTCATCTTGGGTTGGGCCCGCTCACGGGGAGATATACCCGGCGAGCGACACAGGTTCAATCATGTTCTCGCACGACGAATGCCACCTGAAAGCCCTGGTTATGAAGGTGTGGTACACGTTTCACATCATCGCGGCCTGGGGGTGTCTTCGGACTCGGCTCGCGAGTCCGAAGGTATTCGGCGCAGATGGCTGACCGCTCAACACGACCAGGCGCCTCAGCTGATCGCCGTTGTCGGCAATGCCTGCCCGGAGTCTGGAACCGAGCTTGGGGCGGCCAAACGCTGGGCTGAAACCGGGCCTTTCAATGCACCCTTCCCCATCGAGGTCATCCGCGTCGAATATCTCCGACCAAGTCAGTCACCAATCTGGTCTTCGATGAAGTCACGAGGCGAGAGCGGGACCCAGCATGGCCGTTGCGAACCGGTAGGCGCCCGATGAGTACACATTGCACACAGCGAAGTAACTCTCAATGGTCGTCTGCCCGGTTGGGCAGAAGTGGGATCCGTCTGGTGACCGGACGACGTCCGCTCCAGAGGGCCCGGTGCACGGCTCGCTGGGCAGACAAGGGAGCGTCCACGTGAAGGCCCCGTTGGCCATGACGGCTTGGCCAGCATCGAGGTAGGTGACACCGACGTTTGCCGCGGCGACAGAGGCGTAGAGCTGGTTCAAGTTGGCGACATTCTGGTTGGTGGCCGCTGACGCAGTGAAGGGAAGACCGATGAGGAACACCTCCGTCCCGTAGGGGCGGAAGATGCCGATTGCCGTCTGGATGTCGGCGTCATACTTTTGGAAATACTGCGGTGTCGCGACCGTGTCACCGGCCATGCAAGGAGTAAAAGCGTCGCCGCTGAATTCGAGTATCACGGCCGTCGGCCGCCAAGAGGCCGCGTCAGAGGCCATGCTCGGGAGAAAGTCGCAGGGCGCAAGACCGCCGTACGTATGGACGAGAGTGGAGGCGCCGCCCGCACCGGCGATGTAGGCGAAGTCCGGGCCCGCCTCCATGCCCAGCGAGTCCCCATACAGCGCGATCCTGGGGGGTCCTGTCGGCGGCAGGCTCGGCATGGATCCCGCGTATTCGGCGTCCCCGAAGCTGAAAATGCCGCCGTCGGAGGCCACCTCCCAGTACCCCTTGCCGTCAGGTGTCCCCGCCATCGCCACAACGGGTGCGTTGAGATGCTGGTTACCCATCGATCCCGCGAACTCTGCGTCCCCGAAGCTGAAGATGCCGCCGTCGGACGCCACTTCCCAGTAGTAGCCGCCAACGTCCGAGTCGGCGACCATGCCGACGATGGGGGATCTCAGCTGCCGGCCCCCCATGGAACCGAGAAAGGGCGCGTTCCCGAATCCGAAGATGCCACCGTCGGATGCCACCTCCCAGTATCCCTTGCCATCGGGTGTTGCCGCCATGCCCACAATGGCCGCGTTGAGCGGTATGCCACCCATGGAACCGAGAAAAGGTGCGTTCCCGAAGCTGAAGATGCCGCCGTCGGATGCCACCTCCCAGTATCCCTTGCCATCGGGTGTTGCCGCCATGCCCACAATGGCCGCGTTGAGCGGCTTGCTACCCATGGAACCGAGAAAAGATGCATCGCCGAAGCTGAAGATGCCACCGTCGGACGCCGCTTCCCAGTACCCGTTTCCCTCGGGTGTCGCCGCCATGCCAACGATGGGCGCGTTGAGCGGCTTGCCACCCATGGACCCGAGGAAGCTCGCATCGCCAAAGTTGAAGACGCCGCCATCCGATGCCACCTCCCAGTACCCCTTCCCGTCGTGCGTGGCCGCGATGCCGACGACCGGGCGATGGAGGGTCCTGGCTGCAGCCACCCCCGCCGGAACCACGGCTAACAGGCCGACGATCAAAGCCATCACCAAGACGGAGACCCAGCGCATGGCACAACTATCGCAGGAGGAACAGGGATTCGTCACGTCGAAGGTTTCGAACCCTGTACCTCCCGTTGGCGTGTGTTGGGAAGATTCTCGGCTCGCTGCACAGCGTCCGGGCCAATTCCCTCGGATCGGCCACCGCTTCGAAGACCGCCCTGGTCATCGTGTAGAAATACGCTGATCCACGGGCGCTCAAGCGACTCGGGCGCGCCCGGCTGACCGCGTTGTTGATCCGTTCGAGCGCGGAACTGTGGCGTGAGGACAAGGCCGACGAGCTACTTGGCGATGGCGAACGAGACACTTGCCCTGTGGTCTGCCGAGGGCATCGGCTGCACCCAGCTGGCTCACGACATCGACTCAGAAGTCCGGGTTGCTGCGCTGCTTCGACGACGAGATCGCCGCCGCCGAAAGCGGATCGCCGTTCCCTATGACGAAGCCGACCTCTCGGGAATCGTCGCTTCGGCACCGGGGCTTGGGCCCGTCCTCTCTGCGGCGATCTTGGCCAACGCGGGTAACTTCAACCGCTTCGCCAACCTCGCCCGTGAGCGCTTCTTCACCGGCGTTGTTCCAAGGGTCGACCAATCACGGCTGACGAACGGACGCAAGGGCATCACCAAGGCGGGTGGCGCCGGCCTGCGCGACACGTTGTACCTGGGCGCCGACCACACTCGCACATTCATCCGACACTGGCCCAGCGCCAATTCCGGCTCGTCATGGTCGAAGGCAAGCACCGCAACTCAGCATTGTGCTCGGTCTCGGCCGTCCTCATCACCCGGTTCGCCGCCTGCTGGCGCAAAGGAGAGAGAGTTACCAACTACGAGACGAGGACGGCGAAACGATCACCGAGGCCGAAGGCAAAGCTGGATAGATCGACCCCCAAAGTCGGGTGCGTCGTCGAAATACCCCGGCCAAACTCCTCAAGCACAGGGCAGCGGGTCGAGGCGAAAAGGGTAGGCCCAGAAGTTCGCTCCGGCCTTCGACTCGCCACGAAAGAAGCTAACGAGAAAGTGGCCTGAGGGTTGACTGCCGTTAGGAACTCACCCCAAGAGAACCCGGTGCCAGCCTACGGGCCGCATAATGGAGTGGTGTCCGACCTACGGCTGGCTCTCTGTCAATCCGCCTCCAGTGGCGATCCACAGGCCAACCTCGACAAGGGGTTGGCCGTATGTTCGAGGGCCGCCGAAGAGGGGGCGAACATTGCAATCCTGCCAGAGATGTGGCAAATCGGTTACGCCCCTTGCCCTGATGACGAGGCTGGACGGGCGAGGTGGCAGGAGATGGCGATCGCCCGTGACGATCCATGGGTGAGCGCATTCAGAAAGGCTGCGTCGGGCTTCAACCTAGCGATTTTGACGACATTTCTGGAGCGGTGGCCCGGATCCCCTCGGAACACCGCCTTGCTTATCGATCGTCATGGTGAAGATGTTCTTTGCTACGCCAAAGTTCATACGTGTGACTGGGGAATGGAGAAAGCCCTCACGCCTGGAAAATCCTTCGAGGTCGCTCGGCTCGACATTGAAGGCGGGTTCGTCGACATCGGCGTCATGATCTGCGCTGACCGGGAGTTCCCTGAGTCAGCGCGTGAGCTGATGCTTGGCGGCGCTGAACTCATTCTGGTACCAAACGCTTGTCCCATGGCTGGCGAGCGGACCTATCAGCTTCGGTCCCGAGCCTTCGAAAATATGACTGCGATCGCAACGGTGAACTATTCGGCTCCCGATCAAGATGGCCACTCCAGCGTTTTTGACGGAATGGTCTACGAAAAGAACGGTCAACCGAACGGTCAACCTCGTGACCAGCTCATTCTCGAGGCAGGCGATGGCGAGGGCGTCTACCTTGCGACTCTCAATCTGGACGCACTCAGGGAGTACCGAAGGCGTGAGACGATGGGAGACGCATACCGGAAACCCAGTGCGTACAGTCGCTTGATGTCCGACGAACAAGGCGTGCCGGTGTTCGATCGTTCCGATTCGCGCAGAGGACATGTGATCACAGAGGACTGAGAGCTGGCGCTGAAGACCAGTCAGAAACGGACGATCCAGACTTCTATAACTGATGGAGTACCCTCCCGGCGACTTAGGACAGGGTCTGCCGATTAGAACGCTCTGAAGGCCGATTCATAGAGCGCTTTGTACATCTCAGCCATTTCCGGAAGTTGGTAGTGAGCCTGGAGGCCGCTCGGGTTGGGCAGGAGCCAAAGAAGCGCACCGCCGAGTGGTTCGGGCTGACGGCCGATTACGGCTTCCGGTCTGAGAAAAGCCGTGCGGTACGCCTGCAGCCCGAGCACCGCGACGCAGTGGGGCCGCAGCCTCCCCACCTTGGCCTCGAGCCGCGTCGCGCCTTCACGCAGTTCTGAGACACTGAGTTCGCTGGCAGCGGCCGTCACCCGCCCCACCAGGTTCGTGATGCCTATGCCGAGCCCGGGCAGAGTGTGCTGCTCGGCGGGTACGAGGACGGACTCGGTGAATCCACCGGCACAGAGCAACTTCCAGAACCGGTTCCCCCGCCGGGCGAAATGTAGGCCGAGGTCACCCGAGAGCGTCCCGGGATTGATCCCACAGAAAAGCACTCGCAGATCCGGACCGACGAGGTCAGCGACAGCCTGCTCCATGGAGCGAGAACATACGCCCCGGCGGCGATCCTACTCGGTGCTGATCTTCTCCAGCCTTCCAGGCTGGCCGTCATGGACTCAAGCAACGAATTGGTCCCGTTGATCCACTCCCCGCCCTTGAGTAGGAGGGTTTGACGGTCGGTTCTCCTCCGGGCCGAAGTCGAAGACCTCGGTGACGACGGTGGCGTCGTCACCGTCCGGAGTGAGGCTGAAGCCCCATCGGTAACCCGCAGGGATGCCGACTTTGGATGGATTACCTCCAGCCTGGGCTTCCACCGGTTTGACGGACATCCACCATCAGGGGCACTGCCCCAGAGAGGATGTCCAAAATGGAGACCATGGAGAGGAAGAAGCCCCGTCCCCGCCGGTCGTTCACTCCGGAGTTCAAGGCTGAAATCGTCGAGCTGTGCCGGCGCGGCGATCGCAGCATCGGCCAGGTGGCCAGAGACTTCGATCTGACCGAGACCAACG
Source organism: uncultured Acidimicrobiaceae bacterium (assembly GCA_963764305.1). Lineage (GTDB taxonomy): Bacteria > Actinomycetota > Acidimicrobiia > Acidimicrobiales > RAAP-2 > Bog-473. The sequence continues at coordinate 1,103,162 of CAVXSD010000010.1, forward strand.
TGCGGACCTGGGTAAAGCAGGCCGAGATCGACCAAGGTGAGCGCCCCGGCCTGACCAGCGCGGAGCGTGAAGAGCTCACCCGGTTGCGTCGGGAGAACCGGCGCCTCGAGATCGACAACGAGACGCTCAAGCGGGCAACGGCTTTCTTCGCTCGGGAGACCCGATGACGGTGGACCCGTTCATCGAGGCGGAGGAAGTCGCAGGTCACAGCGTGCAGAACGCCTTGTCGCCTGCTCGAGGTCTCCCGTGCCGCCTACTACCAGCGACGAAACGGTGTCCCCTCGGCCCGCCAGCGGGGCGATGCCGACCTGTTGGAGAAGATCACCGCCATCCACGCCGAGTCCAAGGGCACCTATGGCGCCCCGCGGATCCACAAGGAGCTCCTCCATCGCCACATCGCCTGCGGGAAGCACAAGGTGACCAGGTTCATGCGCCAAGCCGGCCTCGAGGGCAGGTGCAAGAAGCGCTGGCGCAAGACCACCGTCGCCGACCCCGCTGCCGAGTTGGCCCGCGACCTCATCCAGCGCCACTTCGGCCCGGGCGAAGAGATTGACCGCCGCTATGTCGGCGACATCACTTACATCGGAACCTGGGAGGGCTGGGCCTACCTGGCGACGGTCATCGACCTCGCCTCTCGCCGGGTCGTCGGCTGGGCCCTGGCCGACCACATGCGCACAGAACTGGTCGAGGACGCCCTCACCATGGCGTTCGAACACAGGGCACCCGTGGAAGGCGTCATTTTTCATTCCGACCGCGGCTGCAATATACGAGCCGGGACTTCGCCGAGCTGGCCCGGGCCAACGGCGTCGTGCTTTCGGTCGGGCGCAAGGGCGAATGCTGGGACAACGCGGTCGCCGAATCGTTCTTCGCCACCATCAAGCGCGAGCTCATCGACACGCGTTCATGGCCAACACGGGCCGGACTTCGACATGGGGTCTTCGAGTACATCGAGGGCTGGTACAACACCCGCCGGCTGCACTCGACGCTCGGCTACCTCAGTCCCGCACAATACGAAGCTGTCCATCATCGCGCCGACCTTCAGGCGGCATAATCGGCACACGCAACCTGTCCGTCAAACCGGATCAAGTCCAGCCCTAGACATGTCTCCCGGAGCGGGTTCCCAAGAGATGCGGCGATCTGGCTCGAACTCCACTACATGGTTGAGCATGAGGTAATCGCGACCGAGCCGATTCATCTTCATGACAACGTTGACACGAAAGGAGTTCGGACCTCACTACGGGAGTCTCCGCATTTACGCTCATCAACCAACTCAAGCCAGAACAGCGAATAGTCTCCATGTCCCTGGCACACCTTTGAGTTCGTGTTCGCCTCTGTCCTCGAATTGGAAGCCAGATCCGGTCACAAGCATGGGAACCGCAGCTGAGACCAAGATGTCTCCCGACCTGGCAGCAGCAAGGACTCGAGCCGCGATGTGCACCCCTATTCCCGCAATACCACTCTCTCTCAACTCGACCTCCCCGGTGTGAAGCCCGGCCCGTATCTCAAGACCCCGGATGCGTAGTGCTTCACCTAGCGCCATTGCGCAGCGAATAGCTCGGCCGGGTCCCTCGAATGTGGCGAGAATTCCGTCGCCTGTCACCCCGGTCATGTGGATCATTGTCCCCCGATGCTGTTCGACGACGGTACGGGCGACTGCGTCGTGAGTCTCCAAGAGGTTGCGCCACGCCCGGTCACCGAGGGCGGAGGCTTGCTCGGTGGAGCCGACGATGTCGGTAAAGAGGATGGCCGCCAGCGCGCGGTCGGGTGAAGACGCGTGCTCCGAGCAAGCCTGACGACGGCTGATTGTCGGCGTCATCACCGTTACTTTCCGTCCGTCGTTATCTGGTAGCAGGCTGGAAGAGCTCGATCAGGTTGCCCGAGGGGTCCTCGACGAGAATCTGACGTCCACCGGGTCCACTCACGACCTCGTTACGGAAGCGCACACCCGCATCCTTAAGGTGGACGACCTCCGCATCGAGGTCGGGCGTGATGAAGTGGATGCGGTTCCATCCTCCGGGGCCCGGGACAGCGCCGTCCGGCATGGGGCGACCGGCGGAGCTATCCGGTCCGCTCAGCAGGAGGCGAAGGTTGTCCTTCGTGACGTCGGCGAACGCAGGGGAGGCGATGCCGGTCTGGAAGCCGAAGTGGGTGCAGTAGAACTCCACGGCTTCGGCCACGTCGGTGACCATGTAGCGGACGTTGACGGTCTCATTGGGGGACATGGATATTCCTTTCGTCTTTCGCGGGGTGGGCGAGCTCGGCAATAAGCAGGTCGACGCGGGATTCGATCTCCTCAGCGGTGCGCACGAATATCGGATAGCTGTCCTCGTCGCTCTCCGCCGAAGCCGCCGGATCGGCCATGCTCCAATGCGCGGTCACCGGCGCGCCCGGGAAGTCGGGGCAGATCTCCTTGACCTTGTCGCAGAGCGTGACGACGCGGTCGAAGCGGGTGCGTGCGAAACGGTCAAGGTGCTTGGTGGTTCGCCCAGAGATGTCGATCCCTCGTTCTGCCATCACCCGGACGGCATTGCGATGCAGCGGCTTCGGGTGGCTGCCGGCGCTTCGGGCCTCGACGGCGCCCTCCGAACGATTGGCGAGCAGCGCCTCGGCGATCTGCGAGCGCGCGGAGTTTCCCGTGCACAGAAACAGGACGCGCTGCCTGCGGCGCGTCGCGGCGTGGGGCAGTTGCAGAGGAAGCGGGGCGAGCTGGAGCGCCGGATGCAGGGCCGACCCGGCCGTGACGAAGAGCTCGCCGCAGCGGGCCAAGTTCAGCCGATAATACGTGTCGCGCCCATCAGCAGAACTCCGCCGCGCCGATACGAGCCCCGCCGACCGCAGCTCTCCGAGGTGATACGAAACCAGGTTCTGGGCTTTCCCCACCAGCTGAGCGAGCTCGCCGACCCGCCGGTCGGTCCGCGCCAACTGGTCGACAAGTTGCCAGCGCAGGGGGTCCGCGACCAGCTGGAGGAACGAGAGGGGCGTTTCGTCGGGAACAGCAGCGACCACGCGTCCACAGTACATCAAACGGGTTTGATACGTCAACCTAAATCGATACATTAGCCGTCACCTTGCCCCAAGTTCCTTGCCGATGGCGGCGGTCATGCGGCGGTTCTCGACCAACGTTTGGGGGCTCGTCCACGGGCCTCGTCGTGGTCGAGCCAGCGATCGAACCGGACATTGGTTGCTCGTCGTCGGTCGATCTTGTGGGGTCCGTGGCGCGGATACTGAGGCGCCTACGAAATCCGACCGCCACAGCACCAGAGCTGGTGTCCCGTACAACGGAACGGTTACAAATGACCGGCAACTCTGACGCTAGGCGACCGACTGTTTGAGGTGTTCGTCGAAGAAGGCGATGATTCGACGGCGGGCATCGAGCGCGGAACTCTCGTGGAACTTCGCGCCTGACACCTTCGCCAGGACCTTGAAGATCATCGAAGCCTCTGTGGGATCGTGATCATTGAGAAAGGAGTGCCCAGCGTCGGCATACACCTTGACGTCGTGATCGATTTCGTTGGCGCGTAGCGCCTCCTCGAGGCGGCGAGGTGCCCTACGCAGTGAACGATCCTTGGCACCGTAGCTTCCGATCACCGGGCAGGCGCCTCGCAACAGATCCTCGGCGTCTTTCGGTACGTTCCCGTAGTTCACGCTTGACGCAAAGAAGCCGTGTCGAGGAGCGAGGAGCAGAGCGAACCCACCTCCCATGCAGAAGCCGATGACACCGATCCGCCCCGTGCAGTCCGGTCGTCCGGTCAGCCACGCCCGCGTCGCCTCCAGGTCATCGAATGTCCGACCCTTCGCGCGAGAGCGTCTCTGATCACGCTTTTCATGCATCTGAGCTTGTTGCCCCCGTGATAAAGGTCCGGAGCTGCCGCCAGGTATCCCTCGCTCGCCAACCAGTCCGCGTTTCTTCGCAAATCCGTGCTCATTCCGAACGCATCGTGAATGACGATCACTCCGGGCCAGGTTCCCTCCCCTGTCGGTACGGCCACATAGGCCGGAAGCACGCCTACCGTCGGGATGTCGACGTCGGTCATGCTCCATGATGACTCAGAAAACCATGGCGTACCCTGCCATTTCGGAGCCGAGGTATCCCACTCTGCCGGGTCGGCGGAACAGTCCGGAACCCCGGGGCGCCCAACCACGCTGTTGACGTCGGGATTAGCAAGTGCACAATCGCCAAGACAGACTGTGGGGATGGCAAAGAGCTACCGACTCGGGCCTGCCCGTCGAGCGGTCAATGTGCTCATGAAGCCGTTGATTTCCCTCGGCATCGGCGGTAGGTCGACGTATCTCCTCACTACCACGGGACGTAGGACAGGGCAGCGGAGGACTACACCGGTCGTCCTGGTCGAGAACGATGGGCAACGATGGCTTGTCTCGCCATACGGAATGGTGGCTTGGGTGCACAACGTGCGTGCCCAGCCCGAGGTGACACTTCGTCATGGCAAGCGAGCGGAGACCCTTCACGCCGAGGAGGTCGATGCAGCCACAGCCGGTCCCGTCCTCCAGCGTTACGTTCGCAACGTACGGGTAACCGCCCCATTCTTCGACGCCAAGGGCGACGACCCGGTGGACAAGTTCATCGAAGAAGCACCCCGCCATCCGGTATTCAAGCTCATCGCCACCTCTTACTGACTGCCCGAGACCCGTGTGCGAGATCCCGCTCGCCTCGGCCGACAATTTCGCCTTTGCCGACTCCACGAATGACCTAGCTAGCGCTTAGCCGTTCTCCTGGCGGGACACTTGCGAGCTGAGATCCGCTTCTTCCCTGGAGCCGACTTCTTGACAGCCTTCCTTCGCGGCCTTGGGTGGAGTAGCTCCCAATCGACCCCGGACACGACTCCATCCCGAGAAATTGACTACCTTCGTGGTCCCGCGCCACATCACACATCGGGACCTTCGTCCCGTAGTAACAGCAACGTGACTCGCCCATGCTGGATGCAAAGGACTCTCCGAGAGGAACGCCTTCGATGATGCGGCACCACTACAGCAACAACGGCCGAACGGACAGGGGCCTGTGGATCGACACGGTCGTGGGTTTGTCGGATGGACGACAATGACGCTGAAGCCTGGGCGTGACGTGTTGGTGTGTGATCAACCGTGAAACGAGGCCCCCGGCATGTTCGCTGCACTGACGGTGCGAACCGCGTTACTTCAGGTTCATGATCGAATCAGAGAACATCAACAACCGATCCGATGGAGGGAACATGATCGACATGACAAACGAGTCCTCGGCAGGGCCCTCTGCCACGGATCGGGCCTTATACGCTCATTTGACCAATCACATCGCAGCCGAACGAGGGCTACTGGAAGAGTACTCCGAGATCGCTGACCGAACGGAGTCCAGAGCATTTCGCTATCTCGTGAATCTGCTCATTGAAGACGAGATTCGACACCACAGAATCTTTTCGGAGCTTGCTGAATCCCTCGAAGCGATTGCGCTCATGAATACCAAAGAACCTGTCGTACCATTCATCGACTTTGCCAGCGCTGATCGGGAGGCAGTGATCGAGGCGACGCAGCGCCTTCTCGAACACGAGAGCGAGGACGCTCGCGAACTCAAGCGCCTTCAACACGAGCTTCGCGACACAAAGGACAATTCGCTAAACGGCCTGTTGGTGCAGCTCATGCAGCGTGACACCCAAAAACACATCGCTATCCTTCGCTTCGTACGGAAATGCACAGGCCGGAGTCGGAACTGACGACGGGACACAAGCCAAGGCGTCGTTGGACGGGGCAATAACGGAACAGAGTGTGACGATCTGGGCCACGAGCTATGCCTGACCTACCACCTCCACCCGGACATCATTATGGATCGAGATGAACAAGATCGTCGACGCGTGCCGTTGACTTGTGCCTCACCGAGATCCTCAAGTGCTACCGAGGAGCCTCCGGCTACAGCGCGTGCCAGCAGGACATGGATATCCTCGACGGGCACCTCATGTATCCCTGAGCTGGCCACGAACGACCAGACTTTCGCTCAAACCGACGAAGCCGGGCCGCCGGCGACGCTCGATGTGCGGCCACTCGGCGGTATAGCGCCTGCTCCTAGACCGTCCCATACGGGTCTCCACCTCCGGTCGTTTTGGGACTCAAGCATCGAGCCTGCCCCGACTTATGCCTCGCCAATGACCTCGCATACGTTCACACTGACGAAGATCGCTGGTGCTTCAGGCATCTCGCGTAGCGTGTTGAAGGTCACTTCTGCGAACCTCGCGTGCTCTTCGGTATCGAACAGCCAGAAGGAATGCTGGATTAGATCGCCACCATCGACGGTTCGGGCCCAGTAGCCACCATTTGATCCGGTCATTCCCTGCAGCATCGGTGCTCCATGATCGCCGATCATTGCAAGGGTTTCGTCAGAGTGACCTGGCTTGATCTTCACTCGACCGATAACTGCAAACACGCTCGCCCTCCCATCTGCGGGTCAACCGAGTGGCGACGAGAGACAAGTCTTACAGGCTCGGACGATGGCCATTGATCTCAGTTGTTTCTCAGGACACGAGTTGTGGCGGACTGCCCCCATGGTGCGTTCTGGGGCACCTCGGACCCTGATCGGTATCGGCTGTGCGGACGCCATGGATGACTCAGAGGTGTGGCAACTGCCGGATGCACCCACGCCAGGATCGGCATCCTGGAAGGGCTCCTACCAGAGTCGCCCTTTACCTGGTAATGCTTTGCCCATCACTACGTTGCGCGAACGACTGTTGGCGGAGCCTCCGAATACGCCCCCTTACGTCCTTGAAAACGTTGGGGCAGCCGAACCGCAGCTCGTCGTTCGGGCCTTGGGTACCGACTGGTTAGCCACCGATTCGGCGTGGATCAGCATCGGATGGTTGGTCGTCCTTGGCCAGATCATGGCGAGAGTGCTCCCAGGTCGCTCGAGCCGTGGACGGACATTGGCCGGCCTGGGCTTCACTGGAATTACGGGCGTCAGCATGCTCGCCCATCAGATCGGGACCATCGCAACAGCCAGATCCGTTGGAGCACCGATGAGGGCCGTGGTCTTCACAGCGACGCTCGCGTACAACACGTACCCAGAGGAGGCGCCTCTACCAGCACGTGTCCATATGACCCGAGCGCTCGGCGGCCCCGCTGAAATCTCCTTCTCGGCGTTGTCGCCTTGAAGTTGCACCGTCGGTACCCACGAATCCGGGCCCTGGCCTACTTGGGCTGGCTCAACGTGTTGTTCACTTGCGCCGCTTTGACACCGCTTCCCACAATGGACGGGGGCGTCGCCATCCGAGCGTGGCGTCAGCGCCAAAGAGAGCGAGATCCGCAGCTCGGGGGACGCAGCCGACGAGTAGGCATATCCAAGTAGCCCACCATCATGATGCGATGAAGGGGCGGGGCCTCCGCCCCTTGTGAGATCCGAGCATGCTCGGTCTTGCAAAAGTAAACCTCGAAAGAGGAGGAGGCCCCTATGGGACAGTACGTCGGAATCGACCTGCACAGACGCAGTACGACCATCGTTCGGATGGCAGAAGACGGCGAGGTGCTCGGCACCGAACGCTTCGTCAGTCAGCCCTTCGAACTCGCCCAGGCCATGGCGGCCGCCGGGCCCGAGCCCGAGGTGGTGCTCGAATCCACCTATGGCTGGTACTGGGCGGCCGATGTTCTCGAAGACCTCGGCGCCCACGTGCACCTGGCCCATGCGCTCGGCAACAACTGGGGAAACCGCCGGGTGAAGAACGACGTGCGCGACGCTCAGGACCTGGCCGCCATGTTGGCGCTCGGGCGCCTGGCCGAGGGCTGGATCGCGCCGCCAGAGGTCCGAGAGCTGCGCGAGCTGGTGCGCTACCGCTATTCGCTCATCCGGCACCGGACCAGTGCCAAGGCCCAGATCCACGGGGTCATGGCCAAGAACGGGATCCTGCCCGTCGTCGGCGAGCTCTGGGGACCGACCGGTCAGGCCCAACTCGACCGTCTCGAGCTCCCCGAGGCCTACGCCATGCGCCTCGACTCGTTGCGCAACCTCCTCGACGTCTACGAGGCGGCCATCGCCGAGCTCGACACGCATATCCACGCCGAACTCAAGGCCGACCCCGGCTATCAAGCCGTCATGACGCTGCCCGGAGTGGGAAAGGTCATCGCGGCGATCTTCGTGGCCGAGATCGGCGACATCAGCCGCTTCGACTCGGCCAAGAAGCTCTGCAGCTGGGCCGGTCTCACTCCCAAGCACCGCGAATCCGACGAGGTGGTGCACCGTGGGACGATCACCAAGCAGGGCTCGCCGCTGGTGCGCTGGGCGGCCATCGAGGCTGTGGGCAACTACCGGGCCAAGGGCAACGAGAAGCTCCGTGAGGATCACAAGCGCATCGCCGAACACGCCGGCAAGTACAAGGCCCGGGTCGCCGTTGCCCCCAAGCTCTTGACCCTCGTCTTCTACGCAATGCGCGACGGGGAGGTCCGATGCCTCGAGATCGCCGCCTGAGTCTCGGCCACGGACCGACGCGTGCTCGACTAACGCCGTGGCCCACCGACCCTGGTGTGGCCGTCGCTTCTGATTGAGCCCGTCGGGACGTGGCCGAACCCCATCATGTGCGGAGATCGACGAATGAATGGCTGGCTGCCCACGGGAGCGTGACAGAACCCGAGCAGTGATGGGAACTCGCAGCACCACATAGGCGTCCTCGAAGAGGATGCGCCGCTCACCGTCGGCGTCAACGCCAAGCCTTCGGCGGGCATCGCCCGACGTTGACCCCGACGCCTCGCTGGCGCGCGCTCTCGTGCAGGACGCCGATGGGTGAATCAGGAACGATCGACAGAAAAGGGCTCTTGATCCGGCTCCGCCCCTTCATGTACGGCGTTAGGGGACGGTCGGTGAGCCCTCAAGTTGTTCGGTCAGCAGCTCGAGCGAGCTGTGCAGCTGTGCGAACCGACGTGGCCCGAGGATCTCTTCGATCTGCAGCTGAGCCGCCCCCGCCGCGGCGTAAATGGTCTCTCCGAGCCGCCGTCCCTTGGCGGTAAGTCGGATCACACGAGCCCGACCGTCGACCGAATCGGGGACGCGCAATAAGTACTCGTGTCCTTCCAGATGCCCGAGCAGGTCGTTGACCGACTGTTTCGTGATCCCCACACGATCCGCGAGCTGACTGGGACGTACTCCCTCGAGGCCGGGATAACGCCAGAGCGCGACATGCGCTGCGCTCAGATCGTCGAATCCTGCCGCTAGGACACCCGCATACAGCTGGTCACGAACCCACTGCCAAACGACACGCAGCATGGCGCCGACGTACGGACTTCGTTCGTGGTCGATGCCGCCCCAGGAGTCGCTTGACATAGGTCGTAAGGTTACCATACGATTTAGATCGTAAGGATGCCTGACTACACGACCTGCAACGGCTTGTGAAAAGGAGATGGCCGAGGTGACCACTGCAATCGTTGATTCCCCCGATAACGCAGATGCGCAGGCATGGTGGTTCCTCGACACTCTGGTCGTCGAGCACCGTCGTGCCTCCGAAATGGAGACCATCGTGCTCGAGATGACCTTGCCCGTGGGTTCGGCGCCCCCACTGCACGTCCATGACGACCTCGACGACACCTGGTACATCCTCGAGGGCGAGATGGTCATGCGCTGCGGCGACGACGAATTGGTCGTCGGCGCGGGGCACTGGGTCTCCATGCCACGTGGCGTTCCCCACACGTTCCGGGTGGTGGGTGATCGCGAAGCGCGGATTCTCCTCGTGCACGACAATGCCAGCTTTCGTGACTTCATTCGCGAGCTGAGCAGTCCCGCGACGGCGCACGTGGTTCCGACCCAGCCGCACTTTCCGCCAATGGATGAATTGGCGCGTCTTGCCGCCTCGCACGACCTCAGGCCAATTGGGCCGCCGATGAGCGTCGAAGAGAGCGACGCGGTACTTGCCGCTGTCGTTTGAAGCGTCATCGCGCGAAGGAGGTAGCGCCGTGCAGGTGCAAGCGCTCGGCCATGTCGTTCTCAAGGTTCGCGATCTGCAACTAGCCGAAGTCTTCTACTCGGGCACCTTGGGCATGAGAGTCGTGTTGAGGATCGAAGATCCACGGATGACGTTCTTCACCCTAGAGACGCCAGGAAACCATCATGACTTCGCCCTGATGGAGATGGATGCAGTCGCGTCAACACCGGCGGACGACGCCACTGGCCTCGCTCATGTGGCATTCAAGATCGGCAGCTCAGCTGAAGAGCTCCGCCTCGCACGGAGTGTGCTCGAGACGGAGAGAACCACAGTCCTCTACGAGGCCGAGCGGAGGTTCACGCGGAGTCTTCACGTCCTCGATCCGGACGGGAACGAGATCGAGCTGTACGTCGACTCCTCAGACACCTGATCCGTTTGCGCCGTTCTTGGGCTCGGCGGCAGTTGATACCGAGCCGGCGACGCGAACTGGGGCAGTTCCGCCCTGTCGCGCCGTATCGGCGCAGGTTCAGGGATCGGTCGCGACCAAACGCCACCACGCTGAGGTCGTTTCGGGCTCGTCGATACCGCCCATAAGGTGCGGATCGCGCAGCACGTCATCGCGGCACAGGCCTGGAATGACCCTGTAGTGGATCGCACCTCGGGAACAGACCAGTTCGAGGACCCGCCAAAGTGATCTGGCGTAGAACTCGGCTCCCTCTGGGTCATTCCATTCGTAATAGCCGCGGTAACGCTCCTGCTGGTCGCGATCCAGCCAGAGCTTCGACACGAAGCCCGGGAATCCAACGAACAGGGGCGTATTCAAGATGCACTCCCATAAGAACAGTGTGTGCCAGCGACCACGAAGGAGACGCAGCCTGAACTCGACAACCAGTAGGCAGGGATCCTCCGGCGTTTGCCGCTCGACGACCGTCTCCCGGAAAACTCGACCCGTCGTTCCGTCCGCAAAACGTAGGCGCCGTCCCACGTTCGTTGTTGGAAGGTGGGTCCGCCTCTGTAACAACAGCTTTGCAGTCTGTGCGATGCAGCGTGCCTCTGCCCGCGCTGCCGTCGCACGAGGTAGTGGTTCCTGCAGGTTCACGCGTTGTCCGAACCGTGTCGGGTGGGGCTGGGGCAGGTTGACGAACGTCGCCGGCTCGCGTCAGTACGGCGCTGGACGGCACGCCCCCTGGTCGAGGCGCACCGAGCCCTATGCGTCACGGAGCTGAATCAGATTGCCGTCAACTGCCCCCGGCGTCACGCCACCATTCTTGCCTGTGCGCCCTGTCCGAGTCGCCCACACCGTCCCGGCAGCGTACGGGGACACTCTCGGGGGAGGCGGATCACCCGTATAACAGGTCAACTGGGACACGTCAGTCGTCAGAGGCGGACCACCGTTCATACGAGGGCGGCCACTGGCCCCTATACGCGTAGTTCGCAATCAGCACGCGGTCAATGTGGAGCTGAAAGAAGCCGTTCTTCATCTGCGCCGACTGTGGCAGGCACTGCGGCCGCGATGATCGCTGCTTTCAGATCACCCGACGGCTCATGGGCTGTGCGTGGCCCCGAACAAAGAACTCGTCGTCAACGTCCGGCGGGGAGAAGGCGTGCAGCGCAAAACGGGGATCGCGCCGAAGATCCGCACCCTTCGGTGAATAGCGCAAGATGTAGGCCCACAGGCCGCCCTCGGCGACGATCGGACAGAAGGGGTGGACTCGGGGTCCTCCATCCACTCGAGTGGTGGCGAGGTATCCCAGTGGCGCCCCGTACTGGTAGAGCAGCGCCTTGCCCTTGCTCGCCAGCTCAGGAGCAGCAGCCTCGAACTCGGCCCAGGTCGCCAATCCGCGCTCCCTTTCATCGAGTGATCCGGCATCGAGCGTAGCGAGCCCTCAGGACAGGGCCCTGAACCGGCGATAGGGGACACAGTCAGACGGGCATCTTTTGAGCGTCACATGGACCGGTCTGGGGTGGCACTCCTCTCGCAGCTGATCGATGCATGCCCAGTGCAAGTCATGGGCCGTCACTCGGCAGTGCCCATTGGACATTCGCCGGGCTCCCGGTGTAGACACATGACGGGGCTGCCCATTGGCGGGGCAGCGGAGAGAAAGATCAATGCTCATGGGGATAGCAACACGACTCGGGGTTCTGGGGAGCCTCGTCTTAGCGGGAACGTTCGCGCTCTCGGGTGGAACGGCGATGGTTGCCGGGGCCAGCCCGTCGCCGACGGCGTACACATGCACCGGCGGTGAGATCCCGTCGGGTAACTACGCCAGCATCACGGTCACGGGCGCGTGCCCCGTAGCGAAAGATGCCGTGGTCAGTGTCGTCGGCAACATCAACGTCCTCGCAGGTGCCGAGTTGGACGCGCAGAGCGTACCTTCAACGATCACCGTCGGACACAACGTCACCGCGGCTGCGGACTCGCTGCTCGAGTTGGGCTGCCAGCCGGACGGCGTCCACGCGGAACATGCCTGCGCCAACGACCCGGAAGGGGTCTCCGACATCGCCGTCGACGGGAACATCACCACCACCAACGCGAACACCGTGTTGCTCAACGGCATCACGGTCAACGGGAACGTGACGCTGACCGGAGGAGGTGGCCCGATTCCCTGGGCCATCAAGAACAACACCTTCGGCAAAAACCTCACGATAAGCGGGTTGCTCGCTGACTGGCTCGGCGTCCTTTGGAACCAGATTGGTGGCAACGCGACGCTGACCAATATCACTATCAACGACCCAGGCGACCCAACTCCCACCATCCAGATCGTGGAGAACAGGGTTGGGCGGAACCTCAACTGCTCGGGACTCGGCCCAAATGTGGCGGGTGGGTTCATTCCCGGTGAGGTCAACACGGTCGGCGGCAAGGCGACCGGCCAGTGCGCAAACCTGCAGTCAGGCGGCTGACTTCTTCGCACCCCGTCCGTCTGCCATCCCTGGGTTCCAGCGGGTGGCGGACGGGCGCGGTGACGAGCGGGTTCCATCAGGTGCGTCGTTGATCGTCTGGCCCTGGCGGTAGAGCTAGCTCAACGTCGCACTTAGCAGGAGCAACTGATCTCAGCTGAAACGACCCAGTCCCGGCGAACGGGGGCACTTGAGACCGAAGAGAGAGTTCACGCGTCCCTGGTCATCATCCGCCAGGCGCCGATGGCAGTCCAGAACACGATCCAACCCACGATCACAAGGGACGCCGCCAGGGTCGACTCCGGAATCAGCATGTTCGGGTTAAACGCGCCGCCACCTCCTGGCCCGCCGCCACCCGACGGCGTCGGCAGCCCGCCGGGCTCGATATGGAGCATGGCGATGCCCACGATGGCCCGTTCGACGTTGAGCAGGTGGGTGATGACGTGCCGGCTGAAGATCGGCGTGAGGATCAGTTCCAGCACGACGAGGAGGATCACCGGGACCGTCCGCTGTCCCATCAGCGAGCCCAGCCCGAGGCCGACGGTGAACCCGATGGTCGCTTCGAGCGCGATCCACAGGCCGACGTCGATCATCAGCGAGGTCGAGGGGACCAGGAAGGTGGCGCGGTAGTCGGCGTAGTCCTGGTTGGCCATCGTGACGGCGAATGCCCGGATCTGCGCCTGCGTGGGATGGACGGGGACGACCGTCCCCTGGGGCGTCCTGACGACCGAGTTGGGGCCCGCGGGACCGTTCCCGTTGCCGCACGGCACGTTGGGCGGGACGCTCGGCCCGTTGTAGTTGAAGTTGCAGATGACCTCGTCGGCATGAGCGGCGGCCCAGTTGTCGAGAGCGGGACGAGACAGCCCCTGCGGCACGATCACTCCGTCGTAGCTGAACTGCGTCGGGGCGGCGAACACACACACCGCGCAGACGATCGTGTAGCCGATCGCCACCATGGCGATGACGATGGCCAGCCCGGCGGGGATTCTGGCCAGGTAGAGGGCCAAGCGGGAACGGCCGGTGATCACGAGGTGGCGGAACATGCCGTCGCTGAGGTCGTCCGACCCGGCCGTGCAGCCGACGACGGCCGCCACGATGAACCCGAAGACGTACATGAAGCCCAGCACCAGACCGGTGAAGATGCTGTAGCCACCGGCTGGTCCGAAGGACCTGGGGCCCACGGCGTGGCCGATGAGCCGCACGGCGAGGATGATGACCGGGATGCCGATGTTGACGGCGACCAGGGCGATCATCAGCCCCCGTCGCTTGCGCAGCTCCATGAAGCGCGTGGTGACCATGCCCCACGTTGGGATCCACGAGCCCCGGTGGTCGTGAGTGAGCGAGATGTGCTCGGCCTGCGATGAGTCGATCTCGGCACCTGAAGCCGAGGACATCGTCACTCGTCGGCCCCCAGTCGGTTTGTGACCTCGAGGAACCACGCCTCGAGCGAGGCGTGGACCTCTTGGAGCCGATAGATGGAGATCCCGCCCTCGACGAGGAGACGATTGATCTCCGCCGTCGCCGCACGATCCGTCGGGGCGGGGAGCGCGATGTCCAAGCCCTCTACTCGCGCTTCCACGTGGGCACCGAACGGCGTGCTCGCGAGGAGCGACTTTGCTCGATCAGGCGATGAGCAGTCGATCTCGATCTCCACAGCGGCTCCTGCAAGCAACTCGTCAATGGACCCCTGACGGATCACCTTGCCCTTGTCGACGATGGCGACGGCATCGCAGGTCCGCTCGACCTCGTCGAGCAGATGGGACGACAGAAAGACGGTCCTGCCCTCGGCCGCGAGAGACTGGATCATCTCGCGCATCTCGAGTATGCCGGCGGGATCGAGCCCGTTCATCGGCTCGTCCAGGATGAGGAGCTTCGGATCCCCGAGGAGACATGCCGCGACGCCGAGACGCTGGCGCATGCCCATCGAGTACTTCGACACCTTGTCCCCTGCTCGGTGGAGCATGCCGACCCGCTCGAGCGAGGCGTCGATGCGATCCCTCGCCGCTGGCTCTCGGGCCGCGGCAAGGATTTGGAGGTTCTGCCGACCGGTCAGATGGCCATGGAACCGTGGCTCATCGACGATCGCGCCGATCCGCGCCAGGGCCTTGTCGCGATGCTTCGGCACGGGGTAGCCGAGGAGCGACATCGTGCCGGCGTCAGCGTGCGTCAGCCCGAGGAGGACCCGGATAAGGGTCGTCTTTCCGGCACCATTGGGCCCGAGGCATCCGAACGCACATCCACGCGGCACACGCAGTTCCACATCGTTGACGGCAATGTTCGGACCAAAGTGCTTGGTGAGCCCGTGCGTCTCGACCGCCCATCCATCACTCGAATTCCGGTGCCGGACGATCGAAGGAGCAGTCGGCGAACCCAGCACTGCTCCATTGTCACGGCGGGCAGGCTTCATCCCAATGGGTTCCCCAGGTGGCAGACCTGCATCTGTGGCTATCGACTTTGCACTCGACTCAACTTCTAGAGGCCCCGATCCGGGCCTCTTCTTCTTGCGTCGCCGGGTGACAAGGCGAAACACGCCGTAGGCGAGTGCAGCCAGAACGAGCAGAGTCAGGAGGCTCATGACCTCAGTCGGGTCCGTGCCGTACGCCGAGCACTAGCCGTTGCCTTTCCCTCGGTCGAATGAGTATCGCGCTGAGGTCGGTCTTCCGGGCGGGCGAAACGCCCGACACCGTCCCAGCTCGGATCGCTTGCAACTGAACGTCGACCAGCGCGGAGCTCGAGGCGAATTCTCCGAGCCTCCGAGATGATCTTGCGCACGACCGACTGTACTGGGACTGCCCCCATCCATGCGGAGAGTCTCACCGATGGCATCGGAGGCGCATGTGTCGCCGGATGCTGGATGGCTCCCTACCTGAAGCCTGCCCCCATGGTGTCGGAGTGGGCGCAGCAACTATCGCGAGCAGAGACCGACCGCAGAAGGGCGGCCCCCGATCTGCCGGATCACACCGGACTGCGGGCGGTCCTCGTACGATCCATCCCGTGTGGAGATGCAGGATCTGTGCCGCCGACGCCAAGTACCTCAGGACGACGTGCGCTGATCATGGGATGGAGCTCGTTCTCGAAACTTCGGCCGTTCCGGCCCACCTTGGGCAGATCAGTACCGGCCGGGTCACACCCGAATCCAGCAGTCCTCCGCACCCTCCTCTCTAGGAGAGTGCAGAAGGAGGACTACTGGAGAGAGACTGCCGGACTACTCGTCCTCGTCCTCGTCCTCCTCCTCGTCATCGGGGAGAGGTTCGGCCGTGTAGTGCCGCTTGGCATTGTGCGGCCCTGGCTCGACCCGTAGGTGGCCCTCGGCCCGCAGCTGCTGCAGCACCCGGTTCTTGTCGTCGTTGCCGCCCTCGATGCCCTCCAGCAGCTTCGTGGCGGTCAGTCCCGGCTGCTGCTCCGCCTTGAACCAGATGGCGACGCGCAGCCGCTCCTCGTCAGCCTCAGCCTGCGCAGCCTTCCGGCCGATGTCCGTGCGGGTCGTCAGCGTGATGTCGACCACGTCGTCCTCGACGTCGGACACGAGGACCAGAGTGCCGACCACCTTGCCGTCCGAGCCGCAGTGCGGCCGGACGCTACCGGGCCGGTCCTTGTCGATGGTCACCTCCACGATGCCGGTGCGGCCTCGACCGAACTCCTCGACCTTGCTGAACGAGTAGGACGCGCCCGTCAGGCCCGACCGCTTGCGCTCACTGCCGATGGCAGTGCGTGCCCCGCCCTTCTTCGTCGCCTTGGGTACGTGGTCGATCAGAACGACCGCCAACCCGCTCGACGCCAGCCATGCCGGTGCCAGCTTGTAGAAGGACGTGACGTCCGTGCCACGGTCGGGGTCGAGTCCCTCCAGCGCCATGCCCTCCGTGACGGAGTCGAGCACCGCCAGCGTCGTCGGTCGCCCGTACTCGTTCTCGACCCACCTGACTCGCTCATCGAGGTGGACCTGCTCGACCCAGCCGAAGCCATCGAGCGGGTTGGCGTAGAGGAACCCTTCCTCCAGCTGATCGGCAGTCATGCCCAGTTCTCGGAGTCGCTCGACCGCACTGATGACCTCGTCCTCGATGTCGAAGTAGAGCACTGCGTTTCCGGTGTGGATCTCCTGCGCCATCACCTCCAGTGCGGCCCACGTCTTGCAGGACTCCGTCGGACCAGCGAACAGGTGCGTGCGGCCGGGGTATAGCAGCAGCACGCCGTCCTCCCGCTCCCACACTGTCGGCTGCAGTCGAGTGATCTCGCCCATGGCGTAGCGGCGTATCTCGGAGCCGGGGAACGGTTCCCACGTCGTGTACTCAGCGAGCGCCATCTGCCGCTTGTCCTCACGCTCTGCTGCCTCCTCGGCGGTCAGTTCACCGGTCGACATCGGTCGGCACTCCTCGGTCCATGCCACGTTCCCGTGCACGTTCTCTGTCGGCCCGCTCGCACCGCTCGACCCAGTCGTTCCGTGGCGGCCTCGTCTTCGTGTCATCGCTCGCTTCCAATGTGGAGTAGTCCTGAAGTGAGTCCGCATCGGTTGCGTTCAACTCCGCGGCGCACTTGATCGCACCCGCCTTGTCGTCGTCATACCGCAACCAATATGCGGTCCCGTTGGCCCATTCCGCATCCGTGAAGTTGGTGTCCGGTACTGTCCAGCAGTCGCCGGTTTCGCCCGCATCACATTCGCACGGCTCTACTATGTATCGCTGCGCCCAGTAGCGCTCCGAGTATTCGGTGAGCCATTGCTTTCCGTCATCCTCCGTAGCAAACGGACCACCGTTCGGCGGATCGGTTGCGGCGGGAGGACCAATACCAACGGGCCACGCGTGAACGTAAAACATCTCGTCATCATGCGGTCCCGAAAACACTGCTGCTATCGGTGTCTTCATGTGTTCGTTCCTCTCCGTTCGTGTGCACCCGAGTGCGGGTGACGCCATTCCGTCCCATATTTCGTCCGTACCATCACTAAGCCTGGAACCACCGACCAATGACCTGGTGACGTAGCTGCGCATCCGCGGAAAGTGCCTCCCTGGCTGGGAGAATTGCGATGTCGAAGTCGCAGTTGTCCAGCAACAGAGGAGGCACTTTCTGTGAGGCCAGTATCGCGCGGAATCGACCGCATCGAAGTGACCTTTGACGAGCCGAACCTGGTGGCCAATGCCGGGTTGTTGTTGGTGGCGACGCTGGTCACTCGCCTCGGTCTCGAGCGGCTGATCAACGCCACGGTGGATCTGTCGGGCCGGGTCGGGGGTGCCCTGCCCGGCCGCAAGGTGCTCACTTTGGTGCACGCCATGGTGGCCGGTGGCTCGCACATCGAGCACGCTGACATGTTGCGGGCCGGGGCCACCTCTTCGGTGCTGCCTCACCGGGTAATGGCACCGTCGACGCTCGGCACCTTCTTGCGGTCCTTCACCTTCGGTCATGTCCGACAGCTCGACGCCGTCTTCGCCGAGGCGCTGCGCCGGGCCTGGAGCCTCGGAGCCGGGCCCGGCGCACGACAGTGCGTCGTCGACCTCGACTCGACCATCGCCGAGGTGTGCGGCAAAGCCAAACACGGTGCCGGCTACGGCTACACCAAGCGGCTCGGCTACCACCCCCTGCTCGCCACCTTGGCGGCCACCGGTGAGCTCCTTCATGTCCGGATGCGCAAGGGGGCGGCGAACACCCAGCGCGGCACCAAGCGCTTCGTCGAAGAGCTGGTAGCCCGGTTGCGCCGGGCCGGGGCGACCGGCGAGCTGATCATGCGCTTCGACTCGGGGTTCTGGTCCAATACCACCATCGCCACCCTCGAGCGCCTGGGAGTGGGCTACACGATGGGCGTTCGCATGGTGAAGTCCGTGCACCGGGCCACCTCGATGATCGACGAGGCTGCCTGGACCCCGATCGACTACGCCCCCGACGGCCTGGCCGAGGTGGCCGAGTGCACCTACAAGGGTCGTCGCCTCATCGTGCGTCGGACCCGGCTCGTCGGAGCCCAGGCGACCCTGTGGCCCGAGTGGCGTCACTTCGCCTTCGTGACCGATCTGCAAGGTGACGCCGTCGCCGTCGACGCCTTCCACCGATCCCATGCCCGAGTCGAGCTCGCCATCCGCGACCTCAAGGAGGGGGCGGGGCTCGAGCACGTCCCGTCGGGCAACTTCTCCGCCAACGCTGCGTGGCTCCTCTGTGCCGCCCTGGCCCACAACCTCATCCGCTGGTCCGCCCTGCTCGGCGAGCTCACCCCGGCGGACCAGCTCGTGGTGGCGCGCACAGTGCGCACTCGATTCTTCTCGGTCCCCGGTCGTCTTGTCAGTCGCTCTGGAACGCACACGCTGCCGCGCCGCTGCACTGGCCATGGGCAGGAGTCTTCGACCGAGCACTCGCCCTCCTCCGTGCTCTGCCACCGGTCCCGCTCTAACGCCACCTCCGCGGTCGGCGCACCGCAGACGACCGAATCAGGCGCTGACAACCGACGCATATCACAGCCCTCTGGACAGTCACGTCCCCAAGGCCCCTGACGAAGTCACGCCGCCATCGCTACACCGTTCACCTTGCAAATCACGTCAGCGATGCTCGCTCAGATGGTCGATCGGTGGTTCCAGGCTAAGTGAGAACACACGCGGCCGCGGTCCCTGATTCCGCGGGATCCGTGTTGATGACTACCTGGACGTGCTTCGTCGGCCTGCTTGATCCGCCGGGCCGCAGTAGAGACAAAACCGGGGCCGCTCGACCGCCGGCGCCGTCATGGCGGCACTCGAGCGCCGGGACAGCTGGGTCATCGGATCGGGATCGACGGACACTTCGTCCACGGCGACAGTCTGCTCGCTCGGGGGTAGTGGTCAGTTTGAGATCATGGAAGCGTGTCGCTCGAGGGCTTCATGGGTGGTCTCGTGGCGCCGGGTGGGGACACGCCCACCGGAGCGACGGCGCGCCGCGTCGACAACTGTCGGGGTTGCGATGGGGATCTCCATTCAGCTTCCACCTGGGATCACCTGTCACGGGCGGTGGGTTCAATGCCCAGTCTCGACGAGACACTCCCGGGCGGCACTGACGTCACGTTTCGATCTCGGCTGGAGCAGGGCTGGGGCGTCGGGCGCGTAGGCGATCGATCCGGTGACCTCACGCTTTTCAGGTCGGATCTGGGCTCATGTCGGAACTGTCGACTGACGACGGCGAATGCAAGAAATTCCAGCTCAGAGGCCGGAATCTGAGCGCATTTTCGCACTCGCTACACGACGCTATTCCGCGGTGTTTCGCATTCACGAGGGCACACGAAGGGCAGGAAACTTGATAGTGCGAAGTGCATGTCGGATCCGAGCATCTCAGTGGCGACAATCGAAGGAGGCCGGCAGCGGACTCCGAACACAGCGTGCCCTGATCCTCAAAGTGGGGTCGGCTCCTCGGCCTGAGGACGGCTAACGGACCACGACAACCGGGCAGCCGGCGTGCCGGACGCAACGCTCGCTCACCGACCCCAGAAGGACCTCTGCCATCGCCCCTCCGCCACTGCCCACGACAAGAAGCTCGGCATCGCGGGCTGAGTCCAGCAACACCCGGACGGCACTGCCTCTGATCACCCCGCGATGACGCGCTGAGGGTCGATGTGTTCGGGAGTGCGTCTCCGATCACCTCGTCGAGCTTGACGCGAGCTTGGGCCATGAGCTCCTCGGGCCAGGGGACATGAACCACGATCCCGAGAGGTGCAGGGTGCTCGGGAAAGGTCCAGGCCGTGACCACCTCGAGCGTGGCGCCGGACGATTCGGCCTGACGGGCCGCCCACTGCAGGGCGCGGATCGACGGCTCCGAGCCGTCGACACCGACCACGATTCGCCGGATCGGCGTGCCGCCGTCCCCGACGGGATTCGCTTCACTCATGAGTACCTTCCTTGCCGTCGGGTTGCAGGATATATGGAACGCGACCCCGAGGGTGGACGCCGACGCGGCGCCAGAGGGTGAGAGCGCCGATCGCGACCACGACGATGCCGCCGGTCACGACGATCACCGCGGTCGGGGGAACATCGAGCACGAACACCCGGCGGACAGCGAGAGGCAGAACAACGCCACGAAGGCTGCTGCCATGGAGGCCACGAGGATCACCCGGGCCGGGTTGAACGGACGCGCGATCAGGATCAACACCCACATGGCCATGGCGAACACAGCCAGCAACGCCGCCGTCCTGGCCTGGGCCAGGGTGGTATCGGGCCAGGCTCGCGCCACCAGGTAGCTGGCGAAGGTGGCTGCTGCAGTGACGGTCCCCGCCGGGATGGTGAAGCGCAGCACACGGCGGATGAAGCCTGGGACGGCGCGCGGTGCCCCCGATTCGAATGCGAGGAAGAACCCGGGGAT